>NZ_JAEKEQ010000001.1:5000-4805000 GCF_016651025.1 Pseudomonas sp. TH21
TCAACGGATAAAAGGTACTCCGGGGATAACAGGCTGATACCGCCCAAGAGTTCATATCGACGGCGGTGTTTGGCACCTCGATGTCGGCTCATCACATCCTGGGGCTGAAGCCGGTCCCAAGGGTATGGCTGTTCGCCATTTAAAGTGGTACGCGAGCTGGGTTTAGAACGTCGTGAGACAGTTCGGTCCCTATCTGCCGTGGACGTTTGAGATTTGAGAGGGGCTGCTCCTAGTACGAGAGGACCGGAGTGGACGAACCTCTGGTGTTCCGGTTGTCACGCCAGTGGCATTGCCGGGTAGCTATGTTCGGAATAGATAACCGCTGAAAGCATCTAAGCGGGAAACTAGCCTCAAGATGAGATCTCACTGGAACCTTGAGTTCCCTGAAGGGCCGTCGAAGACTACGACGTTGATAGGTTGGGTGTGTAAGCGCTGTGAGGCGTTGAGCTAACCAATACTAATTGCCCGTGAGGCTTGACCATATAACACCCAAGCAATTTGCTTGCTTCGAGCTGAAAGGCAAAAGAGCACCAGATTGCGGTGTGTGAAGACGAAATGAACCGAAAGTTCGACGTTCACAAAACACCGAAAGCTATCACATACCCAATTTGCTGAAGCGAGGCCACATGGTCACGACTCAGTACCCGAATTTCTTGACGACCATAGAGCATTGGAACCACCTGATCCCATCCCGAACTCAGCAGTGAAACGATGCATCGCCGATGGTAGTGTGGGGTTTCCCCATGTGAGAGTAGGTCATCGTCAAGATTAAATTCCAGAACCCCTGTTTGCTAACGCAGACAGGGGTTTTGTTTATGTAGAAGTCCATGAATTTCATCGGCACGTTGCTTCATGACGGGCTGATATACAGAATTTCTTGACGACCATAGAGCATTGGAACCACCTGATCCCATCCCGAACTCAGCAGTGAAACGATGCATCGCCGATGGTAGTGTGGGGTTTCCCCATGTGAGAGTAGGTCATCGTCAAGATTGAATTCCGAAACCCCTGTCTGCTAGCGCAGACAGGGGTTTTGTCGTTTATGGGAAGATGGAAATCTCTGTGGTTCGAACGCCTGGGCATCCGAGAGACGCAATCCAAAGGGCAACCCATATTGCAGACACAAAAAAGCCAGTGCCTGCTATCAGGCACTGGCTGGGGTTGAACGCTATCGGATTAGAACTGGTAACTCAGTGTTGCGCTGACGTTGCGTTCTTCCCCCAGATAGCAGAAGTTCAGGCTGGCACAGGAGGCTACATACGTCTCGTTGGTCAGGTTATTGGCATTCAGCCGCACATCCACACCCCTCAAGCCGACCTTGCCTAGGTCGTAACCCAGCGAAGCATCAAACAAGGTGTAGGACGGTACCTTCATGGTGTTCTCCGCATCTGCCCAGCTGTACCCGACATAGCGCACACCGCCCCCAAGCCGCACTCCGTCCAAGGCGCCACTATCAAATTTGTAGTCCGCCCACACCGAGGCCATATGACGTGGTGCCTGTGTCGGCGAGTTACCCTTGTTCTCAATCACGTTGTCCGTGGTACTCAAGGTACTCACCATCGACTTGGAATACTCGATGTCGGTGAAGGTGTAGCTACCCAAGACCTTCAGGTTATCGGTTAGCTGCATATGAGCCTCCAACTCCAACCCCTGAGAGCGCACAGCGCCTACGGCACGATAGAAGTTCTCCTGTGGCAACTTGGTCGCGAGGTTCTCCTGGTCGATGCGGAACCATGAGGCCGTAAACAGGTTGTCAGTGCCCGGCGGTTGATACTTCAGCCCCACCTCCCACTGCGTCCCGTCCGTAGGAGCGAGAGGGTTGCCCGAGCTGTCTGAATAAGAGTTCGGATTGAAGGACTCGGAGTAGCTGACATACGGCGCCAGGCCGCTATCAAACAAGTACAGCGCGCCCGCGCGGCCGGTGAGCTTGGTTCGCTTGTCACTGATCTCAGTTCCGAGTGGTCGCCCCGCCTCAGCGATACGATTTTCATCGGACGTTTCTACCCAGTCCTGGCGCATTCCCAGGGAAAAACGCCACTTATCCATTTCGATCAGGTCCTGCAAATAAACGCCGGTCTGTTCCAGGCGTCGCAGATAACTGGTCGGGCTGTAGTAGCTGATAGCCGAGTTGCCATAGACCGGGTTGAACGCATTGATCGGTTGCAGTGACCCGCTCGTCCAGTCCACCACCGTTTTACGTCGTTGATAATCTGCGCCCATCAGCACGGTGTGCTTGGTGGCCCCCGTAAAGAATTCGGCTTGCAGCATGTTATCGATGATGAACGCATGCAGCTTCTCATCACCGCCCGAGTAGTAGCGATTCAGTTCATTGCTGGTCGGTGTGGTCCAGCCGTAGGCGTATACCTGATCCAACTTCACCTTGGAGTCCAGGTAACGAAAGTTCTGGCGCGCGGTGAAGACATCATTGAAGCGATGCTCAAACTGATAGCCAAACGACTGCTGATCGCGCTTATAGCCATCAACCCCCGGCTCACCCTCAAAGAAGTGGCTGGAGATCCGCTGACCATTGCGCTGATGCAATGCCCCATCTGCCGGCATCCCGCCGTGGTAGCCGCCGTCGGGATCGTGCTGCAGATACGCTTGCAGCGTCAGCGAAGTGTCATCGGTAAAATCGATGCTCAGCGTCGGCGCCAAAGCGAAGCGCTTTTCCTTGGCGTGATCAAACTGTGTGTCGGACTTATCCGTTAGCCCCGTGAGTCGATAGGCAATGCGCTTGTCATCATCCACAGGCCCACTGAAGTCAAAGCCCATGCCGCGCTGCCCGTTGCTGCCGACGGTTGCCTGCACCTGGTGATAAGGCTCGAACAATGGCTTCTTGCTGGTCAGCGCCACCAGGCCGCCGGGCGAACTGCGTCCATACAGCACTGAAGAGGGGCCCTTGAGAATGTCCACGCGTTCCAGAAAGTACGGATCCACCTGCATCGTGCTGTACGTACCGCTGTCCCCCATGGACTTCAGCCCATCGAGGTAAATGTTATCCACAGAACCATCGTTGAAGCCGCGCATTGCCACATAGTCATATCGATGAGTGGCGCCATATGGGTTGGTCAACACCCCAGGGGTGTAACGCATGGCTTGAGCAACCGTCTGTGAGCCCTGGTCGTCCATCTGCTCGCGCGTGACGACCGAAACCGTTTGCGAGGTTTCCAGCAATGCGGTGCTGGTCTTGGTCGCGATCTGGCTGTGAGTCGCGTTGTAGCCTTCCATGCTTCCCAGTGCGTTACCCAAGGCAAATCCCTTGATATCAGTGGTCGGTAACGTGAGCGCAGTACTTTGCGGCGTCGCCTGCAGCACGAAACTGACACCGTCTTCGGAAATAGCCTGCAAGCCGGAGCCGTTGAGCAAATGATTCAGGCCCTGTTCGGCGGAATACTCGCCCTGCAGTCCGGTCGATTGTCGGCCCTGAGTTTGCGCAGGCGTGGCGGAAAGAGTGATGCCTGCCTGCCGGGCGAACTGATTGAGCGCGTCGCTTAGCGGCCCTGCGGGAATCTCATAGTGTTGACTGACCTGTACGGCACCTGCCTCTGCGGCCATGCTGCAGGTCGATACCGCGCTGATGCCCATCGCTGTCGACAGCATTGCCGCGCGTACGGCTTTCCTCAATAACGGGTAGGAAGAGTTGGAAGAGTTGCGGGGAAAACGCACAGTCATGATCAAGGTCCGTAGAGGCCGGTGAGGGCAGATTGAAGGCTTACTGTCTAAGCCGGTCTCACGGGAAAAAGCCGCCAAAAAAAGTCAGCAGATCAGACAGACCGCTCAAGGCTTACCCACCAACGTGTGCGATAGCGCACCTGGACGGGCAGGGTCTGCGGCAAGATCGCCAGCAACTTGTCGGTGTCTTCCAGGCGGAAAACCCCCGATAGCCGCAGGTCGGCGACATCTGCCGAGCAACCCAGATAGCCATGACGATAACGTCCTACTTCCGCTAGGAAATCACCCAGGCGCATGGCACGCGTCACGATCAGCCCATCAGCCCAGGCGCTGATGTCCATATCCAGGGGGGGGACAAGGGTGGCCTGGGTCGGGCTCACGAGGTAGTTTTGGCCCGCGTGAACCTGCGTTGACAGGCCATCTGCCTGGTGCGGGGAATGAATGGCGACATTGCCGCTGACCACACTCAGCCGCGTGCATTCGCTGTCTTGGCGTACGGCGAACCGGCCATCGATGCCTTCGAGCAAGCCGTGGCGTGTTTTCACCAGCAACGGCGTGGATGCGGCCGCGCCGCAGGTCACCAGGATTTCGCCGCGCAGCAGGGTGATCAGGCGCTGCTGCGGGTTGAAGTCTAGGTCCACTGCACTGTCAGTATTGAGTTGCAGGCGGGTGCCATCCGGCAACTGGATGCTGCGCCGTTCGCCGGTGGCCGTAGCGAGGTCGGAGGTCCAGCGCTGCCAGCCGGTGAGGTCGCGACTGATCCAGGCCGCGGATCCGAGCAGCACAACACCCGACAACAGCTTCAGCGCCTGCCGTCGTCCCAGCCCCTGTGCACTGCTCTCAAGTGCCCTATGCGCCCCGGGAATCGCCGTGAGTTGGCTGCTCAATTCCTGTTGCAGCGCCTGCACCCGTTGCCAGGCCAGTTCGTGGTCGTGGTGAGCGGCGCGCCAATGCTCACATTGCGCGCGCAGGCGCACATTGGCGCGGTTGTTACGCAGGCGCAGTGCCCAGCTGATAGCTTGTTTGACCACCTGGGGATCCGGCCCGGAACGCGCGACGTTATCCATCGGCGTCATGATTCATACCGCAGCACGTAACAGTGGTAGAGCGCTTCGGCGACGTATCGCTCGACCGAGCGCAGCGACACGTCCAGCTGTTGCGCGATTTGCTTGTAAGTCAATCCATCGCACTGAGCCAATAGAAAAGCCTTACGCACCTTTGGCTTCAGTCCTTCAAGAAGCCGGGCGACCTCTTCCAACAACTCCAGCACCAATGCCCGCGCTTCGGCACTCGGGGCCAATGCTTCCGGCAAATGGGCGATGGACTCAAGGTAGGCCCGTTCGATTTCCTCGCGACGCCAGTGATCAATCACCAAGCCGCGTGCGATGGTGCGCAGAAAAGCCCGAGGTGCCCTGAGTTCAAACCGTTCGGTTTTCTGCAGCAGCCGCACAAAGGTGTCTTGAGCCAGGTCGGCAGCATCCGCAGCATTCCCCAGGCGCCCGCGCAGCCAGGTCTTCAGCCAGTGGTGATGGGTGCTGTAAAGCGTGTGCACGACATTTTCACACGCGAGGTACTCAGAAGACGGCATTCAAACTGACCTGGCCAAACGTTACAAATGATAATTAGTCGCATTGTTTGGGAGGCTGAAAAATTTTGCAACTCTGATCCTTGTACGACAACCACTTGTCGGTTTCCTACGCAAAATAAGGATCCTTCTCACAATTTCCTAAGTTTTGCCGGGGCCTGGCCGAAAGCCTGACGAGCCATGCGTGCACCGAAATAGAGCAGCCCCAGAAGCTGCCTATACCGTACATGGAATGTTCCACTCGGCACGCTCACCCCCCTTTGGCAAAAGAAGTCGATGAAATGAATCTCAAATTCAGTCATAAAATTCTGTTGGCCGCGTCAGGCGTCGTGGTTCTGGCCTTCGCGTTATTCACCCTCTACAACGACTACCTGCAACGCAGCACCATCAAGCAGAACCTGGAATCGTCTATCCAGCAATCCGGTGAACTCACTGCCAGCAGTGTGCAGAACTGGCTCAGTGGTCGAATACTGGTGCTCGAAAGCCTGACGCAAAACATTGCCCATCAGGGCAGTGGTGCCGACCTCCCAGGATTGGTCGATCAGGCGGCCTTCACCTCCAACTTCCAGTTCACCTATGTCGGGCAAATCAACGGTGTGTTTACCCAGCGTCCTGACGCGAAGATGCCCGACGGCTATGACCCTCGCCAGCGCCCCTGGTACAAGCAAGCTGTGGCCGCCGATAAGCCGATGCTCACGCCGCCGTACATGGCCGCAGTGGGTGGGCAGATCGTAACCATCGCCATGCCAGTGAAAAAGAACGGCGAATTGCTCGGTGTGGTCGGTGGCGACCTGAGCCTGCAGACCTTGGTGAAGATCATCAACTCGGTGGATTTCGGTGGTATTGGCCACGCGTTTCTGGTCAGTGGTGACGGCCAGGTCATTGTCAGTCCGGATCAGGACCAGGTGATGAAAAACCTCAAGGACATCTACCCGGGCACCCAAGTCCGTATCGAGAAAGTCAGCCAGGATGTGGTCCTCAATGGTCAGGACCGAATCTTGTCATTCACCCCTATCAGCGGGTTGCCGGGTGCAGATTGGTACATCGGCCTGTCGATCGACAAAGACAAAGCCTACGCACCGCTGGGTAAATTCCGTACTTCCGCACTGATCGCCATGCTGATCGCCGTGGTCGTCATTGCTGTGCTGCTGAGCTTGCTGATCCAGGTACTGCTGCGCCCTCTGACCACCATGGGTGTGGCCATGCAGAACATTGCCCAGGGCGAGGGCGATTTGACCCGCCGCCTGGCTGTCACCAGCAAGGATGAGTTCGGCGAAGTCGGCAGTGCGTTCAATCAGTTCGTGGAGCGCATTCACGCCTCGATTTCCGAAGTGTCTTCGGCCACTCGCCAGGTGCATGACTTGTCGCAGCGCGTGATGGCGTCTTCGAACGCCTCGATCGTCGGCTCCGACGAACAAAGCGCCCGCACCAATAGCGTGGCCGCCGCGATCAATGAGCTGGGGGCGGCCACCCAGGAAATTGCACGTAACGCCGCCGACGCTTCCCAGCATGCCAGCGGTGCCAGTGAGCAGGCCGACGATGGCCGCAAAGTGGTGGAGCAGACCATCCTGGCGATGTCTGCGCTGTCGCAGAAGATCAGCCTGTCCTGCACGCAGATCGAAACCCTGAATGCCAGCACCGACAATATTGGCCACATCCTTGATGTGATCAAAGGCATCTCCCAGCAAACCAACTTGCTCGCGCTCAACGCCGCCATCGAGGCAGCGCGCGCTGGCGAGGCCGGGCGTGGTTTTGCGGTGGTCGCCGATGAGGTCCGC
Organism: Pseudomonas sp. TH21; assembly: GCF_016651025.1. Classification (NCBI taxonomy): domain Bacteria; kingdom Pseudomonadati; phylum Pseudomonadota; class Gammaproteobacteria; order Pseudomonadales; family Pseudomonadaceae; genus Pseudomonas; species Pseudomonas sp. TH21. The sequence continues at coordinate 12,036 of NZ_JAEKEQ010000001.1, forward strand.
AACCTGGCTCACCGTACCCAGGAGTCGGCCGAAGAGATCCACAAGATGATCACCTCGCTGCAAGTGGGCTCGCGTGAAGCGGTAACCACCATGAATGCCAGCCAGGCATCCAGCGAAGAGAGCGTAGAAGTCGCCAACCAGGCCGGTGAGCGCCTGGTCAGCGTGACGCAGCGGATCGTCGAGATCGATGGCATGAACCAATCCGTCGCCGCGGCCACCGAGGAGCAGACCGCGGTAGTGGAAACACTCAACGTCGACATCAATCAGATCAACCTGCTGAACCAGCAGGGTGTGGCCAACCTGAATGAAACCTTGAAGGACTGCGATGCGCTGTCGCAGCAGGCCAATCGGTTGAAGCAACTGGTCGACAGCTTCAAGATTTGAACCGCTGATCAACCTGGCAGGCGCGGAGCATTCTGCTCCTGCCGCTCAACCCAGCAACCGCCGCACATTCTCCAGCGCACTGTCGGCGAACCCCTGCAAGAACTGCTCGAATCCAGCCTGTGCTGCATCCATGGGCTCGGCAACGAGGGTCCAGGTCACCCTGGAACACTCCGTACCCATGGCTTCCACCTGGATGGCCGCCCACAACCTGGCCACGCCCAGCGTGTTGTAGAGGGTGGTCCAGGTCATGTGCATGGCGTGTTCGTCGCGGCTGTTGAGTTGCTCCACGACACAGTGGCCGTCGCGGAAAAACTTGCGACGTAAAGCGCCCACGCCGGTGCCGATCATTTCGATATGCGTGAGCGCGGGGATGAACACGTTGAAGCCGGCAAACTGTCCCACCATGCTCCACAGGCGGGTGGCAGGGCAGTCGACCACGACAGAGGCCACGATCGGCGGGGCGCTCGGGTTGCGGATTAATGTATCGGGTTGCAGTGGTTTCATGAGGGTGTCCTGAGGCGTTTCAAAGAAAGCCGATGGCCTTGAGGTAGTTGCAGCCTTTGCTCAACAGTGCCGCGTCTTTTTCCGGGTACTGCTCCCCCATCTGCCGGACGCCTTGCCGCGCGTTGTCATGGCGAATCATTGAGGTGTCGCCGATGTCTTCGTCCAGGCGGTCGAGGTAAAAGCCGAGCACGCCAAACAATGCGTTGTCCTGGTTGACCGTACGCAGCGCCTGCTGCCAGTGCGCGATGCTCACCCGTTCGAACCTGTGGCCCGCCTGGCTGAAGGCATCCAGGTAGTGCGCCCAACTCAAAGGCTGTGGATTGTGCAGGTTGAACACGCTTGCGCCTGCTTGAAAGCTGGCGCAGTGGAACGCAATGAACCGGGCCAGGAAGTCCACCGGCATCAGGTCGAAATTGAGTTCCAGACGCGGTAGCAGGCCCAACTGGAGCGAGCCTTTGAGCATCAGCATCAGGCGATTTTTCTGCGGCTGGCAGGCACCGTTGCGGCTGTTGAAACTGATGTTTCCGGGGCGATGGATATTCACCCAGGCACCTTGGCTTACCGCGTGCCCCAACTGCCGTTCGGCAACCCATTTGGAGAGGTTGTAGCCGTTCTTCAGATACAGCGGCAACGTGTCTGATGCCGGCGCTTCGAGCACGTGCCCCGAGGCGTCGATGCTGCTGCAGGCCGACAGCGTCGAGATAAAATTGAAGACTTTCTTGCGGCGGGTCTCGCACAGGCGCAAGCACTCGAAGATAGGCTCGACGTTGTCCCTGGCCAGCGTGGAGTATTCCATCACGTGGTTGACGCGCGCGGCGTTGTGCACCAACACGCCGTAGTCTTCGGCAAGCGCGTCATACACCTCATTGGCCAGGCCCAGCAGCGGCAGGCTGATGTCGGCCGCGAACACCCGTACTCGGCTCAGGTCGAGACCTTCCAGGTGGTATTCGCGCAACGCATGCTGGAAGCGCGCCATCGCCGTGTGCCCCGGTTCTTCCCTTACCAGGCACGCCACCTCGGTTGCGCCACCGGCCAATAGCGCTTCAACGATATGCACGCCGACGAAGCTGTTGGCGCCTGTCACGATCACTTTGTGCGCGTCGCCTGCGCGGTCCTCGGGCAGTGTGTGGATCACCCGCTGCCGTTGAGCATCCTTCACTGCCTGGCCAGACGGAGAGTCGGGTCGTTGACCATCTTCCAGCAAGGTCGCGAGCGTACGAATCGTCGGGACTTCAATGAAATGGCTCAAGGCGAAACTGCGTCCGAATAGCTCGCGAGTGCGCAGCAACAGGGTCGACAGCAAAATGGAGTGGCCGCCGAGGTCGAAGAACCCCTCATCGATAGACAACCCGCCGGCGGGTACTGCCAACAGTTCGCTCCACAGGTGGGTCAATCGCACCTGCAACGGGGTGCGTGCAGTGCGTTGGCTGGGCTGCGTCGGCCCTGGCATCGGCAGGGCCCGCAGAGCCTGGCGGTCGACCTTGCCGTTGCTGGTGGGCGGCATACAGGGCAACTCGCTCCAGCAACCGGGCTGCATGTAATCCGGTAGCTGTTGCCGCGCATGCTGTTGCAGGGCCGCGATTGTGGCGCCCGGTCGGGGTTGGGCGACGAACGCCCGGATGCTGCCGTCTCGGTCGATTACCACCGCCACCTGGCGATACAGCTGACTGTTGCGCAGGCAGTGTTCAATGTCCTGGGGCTCGACCCGAAAACCACGGATCTTCACCTGATCGTCGCGCCGCCCTCCAAACACAATGCCGTCGGCAGTCCACTTGGCCAGGTCACCGCTGCGGTAGGCCGGCAGGGTCTGGCCGCCAGGCACCGCCAGCGTCACAAAAGGGTTGGCGGCCCCTTGGGGCACGTTCACATACCCCAGGCTCACACCGGGGCCGACGATATACACCTCGCCCATCACCTGTTCATCCACCGGTTGCAGCTGGTCGTCGAGGATCAGCACCTGGCTGTTGGCGATAGGCTGGCCAAGGCTGCGATTGCTGTCGCCGGGGCGCAAGGTGCGATGGCAGACCAACACAGTGGCCTCGGTGGGGCCATAGAGGTTGTGAAACTGGCATTGTCCCGCCAACTGCTCGATCACATGGGGCTCGCAGACATCGCCTCCGGTCAGCAGGTGCGTCAGGCCCAGTGGTTGATCAAGCGGCAGAATGTTGAGAAGGGCCGGGGGTAGAAAGGCGTGAGTGACGTGTTGCCGGCGCAGCAGTTCGAGCAGTTGCGGGGGATCGCGTCGTTGCGCTTCGCTGGGGACGATCAGCTCGGCGCCTGCTATCAGCGCAGGAAAGATATCGATCAGCGACGAATCGAAGCTCAACGGCGAAAACTGCAGCACACGGCTGTGTTCTCCCACGTCCATGCAGGACCTGAACCAGGCCGTGAAATGCGCCAGGTTGCCCTGGCTGAGCAGCACGCCCTTGGGCTGGCCGGTGGTGCCCGAGGTGAAGAGCGCCATGCAAGGCGCATCGGGGCAGGGACGACGGTGCATCAGTGCCGCGTTGGTGTCGGCATCGTGCGGGCTCACCCTGCTCACATCCAAAGCACTGAAGTGCCCCCGCCAGGGGTGTTGGCCGGCGTCCAGCAACACCCGTGCTCCCGCGCTGTCGAGCATGCCCTGATGGCGGTGGGGAGGCTGTTCCAGGCCCAAGGGCAGGTACACCGCCCCACAGCCCAACACTGCAAGAATGCTGGCGTACAGCTCGATGGATTTCTCCAGGTATACGCCGACCACCGCCGGCGTCTCGACTGCTTCCAGCAGAGGGCGCAACCGGCGCTGGATCGCCAGTGTCAGGACCTGCAACTGGCGGTAGGTCACCTGGCGTCCGGCGATATTCAACGCAGGCCTGTCGGCGAACGTATGAAGGCTGGCCTGCACCCGTTCGATCACGGGGACCCGGGCCTCCTGCAGCAATGCAGGGTCTGCGGTTTGATTGAATCGGTGTATGAACGCCAGCGCCTCAAGCGCTCGCAAGTCGTGCTCCGGCCAGTCATTGGCTACCGCACTCGAACAGAAGTACCCAGGGTCGCGCGAGAAACCGCTGACGTGCAGCGCGATCCATTCAACCAGCGCACCGGTCACTTGTTGGCGCAGGCGCTGGCCGTTGCCACTGGGCTCATCGGCGATGTCCAGCACCGCCAGCAGTCGCCGCTCATGCCCGTAGGCCCGCAGTTGCAGGGCGGGCAGGCCGTGCTCGTTCAACGGCCCCATGCCGGCGCGCAGGCCTAGCATCGGGTGGTGGTCCGCGTGTGTCGGCAATGCCTGGCTACCGTCTTCAATCAACAGGTCGATAGCCTCGTCGCCCGCGATATGCCCATACCGTTCCAGCTCTTGCCGGATAGCACCAAGGGCGCTGCTGGTGCCGCTCCAGCCGATCTCCAGGCGCCTCATATCGGCCTCCCGGGCACCGGCAGATAGTCCTTCAACGCCAGCGCCACACTGGGTGTCTGCAGCAAGCCGCTGTGCTGCAGGAAGCCCATGATATTTCCCAGCAAGGGATGCTGGCGGTGGATGGGGAACGCCAGCGCGGCGACTTCATCGCGCAGTGCATTGCGCAAGCTGTGGCTGATGTCGAGGTGGTCAATCAGGTGGAGGTCGAAGTTTTTCTGCAAGTCATTGGTCAGGTAATGGGCGAGGAACGTCGGCAGTACCTGAGCGATGCTGTCGCGGTCGGCCGCGCTCGCGGATTGCCAATACAGACGCACCAGCCGCGTCCAGAATTGCGCATGACGACCTTCGTCAAACAGGTGGTCGGCCATCAATCCACGGACAGAGGCCTTGACGCTGCTGTCCTTGGAGAACGCCGCCACCTCCTGGGTGACGGTATTTTCGGCGATGGCCACCCCGATCAGCTCCACGGCATCGCGAAGGTGAGCGGGTACCTGCGCCTGTGCCGCCGGCAGGGCGTGGCTCAATTCGATCTGGCCTGGCAGGTCCAGCGGTTGGATGCCGGTCATGGCCACGGTTTGTTGCAGGAAATCCAGCGCGACCAGCGCGTGATAATCCTCGTCGACCACGACCGTCATCGCGTCTACGCGGCAGGCCAGCGGGAAGGGCAGCGAGAAGCGATTCTTGGCAATGCTGCGCGCGGTCTTGTCGACGATCTCGGTTTCGAAAATCACCACGTCGTTGATGAATTTGTAGAAGCTCTGCACCAGCACGAAGTCGCGCCAATGCACACAGTGTTCGAGAAAGGTCGCGCTGAGTACCAGGGGTTGGCGGCTCAGGGGATAGATCAATTTGTCATCGTTTTCGAGCCAGCGACGGGGGCGGGTGCGAATGGTTGCGCGGCGCTCCCAGTCGTCGGCAATGGAGGGGTAGTCGGTGCTGTTCATGGGCGCACCCTGTGCAGCGAGGCCCGCACCTCATCCCAGAAGGCAAGGCGGCTCTGCACCGCCGCAAGGGCTGTATCGCAGGCTTGTCGCGGGTAATCCGGATCCGCGCTGACCAGGCGCTCCAGCAACCGCTCGGCCGCCGGCCCGTGCTCCTGGGAGTCCACTTCGATATGGCGCTTGAGATAGCCCTGCAAGGTAGGCGCCGGGTCATGAATGAGTTCATCGGCTTGCAGGAGGTGCTCGAACATCGTCGGGATGACCCGTTCACGGCCGTGAAGAAACGCCGCCGCGACACAATGAGTCGGCGCGTTCAATGCAATGTGCAGCGTGGCACTGACAAAGCGCGCAACACCGGCAGGCACATCGACCGCCTGCAACGCCGAGTCGGCCTCCAGGCCCTGGCGCAGCAGCGCGATAAAATGCTCGATCGCCGAAGTGCTGGCGCCGACCTCGGCCATGGCCTCCAGGTACAGTTCGAAGTGGCTGCAATAGCCTTGTCGGGGATGCGAGTCCGATTCTTCGCCCAATACGATTTCATTGATCAGGCGCGCAGCGTGTGGGTCGGCAGGTGGCAGCCAGGGCAAGCGAGTACCGGCCAGGTCCTGTTGCAGACGTTTGGTGAGGGTCATGAAATCCCACACCGCAAATACATGACTTTCCATAAAAAGTTGTAACTTGTGGCGCGAAGTTATTTCTGCAAATAACGGGTGATTGCATAACTGCAGTTTGGTCTGTTCAAGTAACGGTTGATACATGGTTGATGCCTATAAGTTGTTGCGTCTGCTGTAGGAACAGCGAGGGGCTATTGTGATCGGCAATAAAGAAAAGCGGATGTAAACCAGGCGTGATGCGCACGGCCGCCCACAGGCGGTGTGGCGCTGTTGAAGAGGGCGGCTGGTTTAGTGATAAAAGATAATAAGCGGGTTAAACAGTTTGGCGAGCATATAAATGTGTTAGAAGTTTTTCTAAATAATATGTGCTGTCAGTAAGTTACTCTATTGCAAGTAGGAGATATCTTTAGTGCTACGCCCCTGTCCGACGGTGGGGCGTAGCGCTTGAGGGGCGATAGGGGTAAACAGAGGTGCGCGGCTTAGTTGCCGCCTTTGTCCAGGCCATTGAGGTAGGTCGTAATCACCTCCATGCCACGCATCAGGTGATTGCGCAGGGTCAGGATGCTTTCATCGATTTTCTTCTGGGCCACCAGTTGCAGCAGCTCACGGTGGTCTTCCTGGGAGGTTTCGCCCAATCCCATCGCTTCCAGGTTGAAACGCAAGAAGCGTTCCTCCTCATTCAACCCGTGCTCCACCAACTTGAGCAACCGCTGGTTGGGTGCCTTGCCATAAAGTGCCATGTGGAACAGGCGGTTGAGGCGGCCAATCTCGGCGTAGTCTTTTTCTTGCTCCAGCGCGCAGATCAAGGCGTCGGCTTCGGCGATATCGGCCTCGGTGAGCAAGGGGATCGACAAGCGCAGGGCTTCAGACTCCAGCAACATTCGCAGTGCATAGGTTTCCGCCGAGTTATCTTCGATCAACGGTGCGACCACGGCGCCCTTGTGTGTCACCACATGCAGCAGTGACTGGGCTTCGAGCTGGCGCAGGGCTTCACGCACGGGCATGCGGCTGACCCCGAACAGGCTGGCCAGCTCCTGTTGGCGCATGGCAGTACCGCAAGGCAATCGCCCATCCAGGATGGCATTGCGCAAGGTTTCTTCAATCACGGAGCGAGCGAGATGGGCGGGAATAGGACCGCTGATCTTGATGCTGTTCAATGGGTTCGGCTTCTGCGTCACGGTTACGCTATCCTCCTTATTAGAATAGGGGTGGCTAATTGGATCCAATGCACACTAGAGACTGCTTATAGGCTTGTCAAACGGGCACGGTTTCGGCTTGTAAGCGGTTCAACACAGCGCTCCCGGCGCCCACATCCAGCCTTTATGGCGTCTTACGCGCCCCGGTTTCAGGAGCCGCCCGCCGAGTCGGCAATCGCCGCAGGTTTTGCCCTGGACTCAACGTTCTTCTACCCCGCTGTTTATTGCGTCGATAGCGCGCCGGACGGGGTTGCGCCGCTACATTCCCGCATATCGATATTCACTAACGGTATTTAAACTGCTGTTCTTATATCTATAAAGTCACTCTCCTGTCTGACCGGGAGTGACCTCATGTCCGCCACCTCTACTGTTCCAACAGCGACCACCGCCCAAACATTCGAGATTCATCCACTGCCCGGCAGCGTTGGCGCCGAGATCATCGGCCTGGACTTGTCCCGCCCGGTCAGCGACGAGGAGTTCGCGCGCATTCACCGCGCCCACCTGGACCATCACGTGGTGGTCTTCCGCGACCAGCGCATCACCCCCGAGCAGCAGATCGCCTTCAGTCGCCGCTTCGGTGTGCTGCAGATCCACGTGCTCAAGCAGTTCCTGCTGGCCAATCACCCGGAAATCCTCATCGTTTCCAACATCATCGAAAATGGCCAATCCATCGGCCTGGGGGATGCGGGCAAGTTCTGGCATTCGGACCTGTCTTATAAAGAGCTGCCGAGCCTGGGCTCGATGCTTCACGCCCAGGAGCTGCCCTCCGAAGGCGGCGACACGTTGTTCGCCGACATGCACAAGGCCTGGGACCAATTGCCCGAGCACCTGCGCAAAGCCGTTGAAGGCCGCAGCGCCGCGCACTCTTATACCGCGCGCTACAGCGAAACCAAATTCGAAGGTAACTGGCGCCCGACGCTGACCCCCGAGCAGCTCGCCCAGGTGGCCGAGGTCGTGCACCCCATCGTGCGCACCCACCCGGAAAACGGGCGCAAGGCGCTGTTTGTCAGTGAAGGCTTCACCACCCGCATTGTTGGCCTGCCGGAAGACGAAAGCTGTGACCTGCTCGCCCAGCTCTACGCCCACAGCGTGTTGCCACACAACATCTACCGCCATCAATGGCAGCCCCATGACCTGGTGTTCTGGGATAACCGCTCGTTGATCCACCTGGCCGCCGGTTGCCCGAGCAATCTGCGCCGCAAGCTCTATCGCACCACCATCCAGGGCGACGCGCCTTTCTGATTCGGAGCATGACCATGTCCAGGAAAATCCCATTTGCACGATTGGCCGCGACGGTTGGCCTGGGTGTCAGCCTGTTGGCCGGCAGCCTGGTAGCTCCGGCGGCTGCGCACGCCGAAGGTGAGATCCGCATTGCCGAGCAGTTCGGCATCGTCTACCTGTTGCTCAACGTCGTACGCGACCAGAACCTGATCGAGAAATACGGCAAGCAGGAAGGCATCGACATCAAGGTCGACTGGACCCAGCTGTCCGGTGGCGCGGCGGTCAACGACGCGTTGCTCTCCGGTTCCATCGACATTGCCGGGGCCGGTGTCGGCCCGCTGCTGACCATCTGGGATCGCACCCACGGCAAGCAGAACGTCAAGGCCGTGGCGTCCCTGGGTAACTTCCCGTACTACCTGGTGAGCAACAATCCGAAGGTCAAGACCATCGCCGATTTCACTGAAAAGGACCGCATCGCGGTGCCGGCCGTGGGTGTTTCGGTGCAGTCGCGCTTCCTGCAATACGCCGCCGCCAAGCAGTGGGGCGACAAGGAATTCAATCGCCTCGACAAGTACACCGTTGCCGTCCCGCACCCGGATGCCACGGCGGCACTGATCGCCGGCGGTACCGAACTGACCGGGCACTTCTCAAACCCGCCATTCCAGGAGCAGGCCCTCACCAACCCTAACGTGCATGTGGTGCTGAACACCTACGACCTGCTCGGCCCGAACTCGCCGACGGTACTGTTCGCCACCGAAAAATTCCGCAACGACAACCCGAAGACCTACAAGGCATTCGTGGAAGCGTTGACCGAAGCGGCGCAGTTTGCCCAGAACGACAAAGGCGCCGCCGCCGACACTTACATCCGCGTGACCAAGGCCAAGATCGACCGCGCCGAGCTGCTGAAAATCATCGAGAACCCGCAGTTCGAGTTCAGCGTCACGCCGAAAAACACCTACCCGCTGGCGGAATTCCTCTACCGCGTCGGCGCCATCAAGAACAAGCCGGAATCGTGGAAGGACTACTTCTTCCAGGACGCCAAGCCCCTGCAAGGAAGTTGAGATGAACGCGCCCTTGCAAGGCCACACGGCCAGCAACCTGCACACCACCGCCCCGCTGCTGGCGGTGGATAAAGTCAGCCTGGAATACCGCACCCCCGAGCGCGTGGTGCGGGCCACGCACCAGGTCAGTTTCGAAATCGATCCGGCCGATCGCTACGTGTTGCTGGGCCCGTCGGGCTGCGGCAAATCCACCTTGCTCAAATCCATCGCCGGGTTTATCAGACCCTGCGAAGGCGAGATCCGCCTGCTGGGGCAAAAGGTCGAACACCCGGGCCCGGACCGCATCGTGGTGTTCCAGGAATTCGACCAACTGCCACCCTGGAAAACCGTCAAGCAAAACGTGATGTTTCCGTTGCTGGCGTCGAAAACCCTCAAGCGTGCTGAGGCCGAAGAGCGCGCGTTGCATTACCTCGACAAGGTCGGCCTCAGCGCCTTTGCCGACGCTTACCCGCACACCCTTTCCGGCGGCATGAAAGCCCGCGTGGCGATCGCCCGCGCCTTGGCGATGCAGCCGAAAATACTGCTGATGGACGAACCCTTCGCCGCCCTCGACGCCTTGACCCGGCGCAAGATGCAGGAAGAGCTGCTGCTGCTTTGGGAGGAGGTGCGCTTCACCCTGTTGTTTGTCACTCACTCCATCGAAGAAGCGCTGGTGGTGGGCAATCGCATCCTGTTGCTGTCGCCGCATCCGGGGCGGGTGCGTGCGGAAATCCACAGCCATCAATACGACCTGCACAGCCTCGGCGGCGTGGAGTTCCAGGCGTCGGCGCGACGCATTCATCGCCTGTTGTTCGATGAAGCGCCCGAGGCCGAACGTGAGTTGGGTTTCGCCGATATCCGCATCGCTTACTGAAGGGACAACCCATGCGCCAGGAATACGAAATTACTCTCGAGCCGCTGCTCAGCGTTCCCGTGGAACGCGAGCTGCCCCTGCGCCAACGCCTGTGGCAACAGGGCTGGCTGCGCAAAGGCCTGATCCTGATCGTGCTCGCGATCCTCTGGGAAGCGGTCGCGCGTTATCAGAACAACGACCTGTTGCTGCCCAGTTTCCTGCAGACCGCTCACGCGCTGTATGACGGCTTGCTCAGCGGTGAATTGCTGAGCAAGGTGAGCATTTCACTGGTGGTGCTGATCAAGGGCTACCTGATTGGTATCGTGCTGGCGTTCGCGCTGACCACCCTGGCGGTGTCGACGCAACTGGGCCGCGACCTGCTGAGCACCCTGACCTCGATGTTCAACCCGTTGCCGGCCATCGCCTTGCTGCCGCTGGCGCTGCTGTGGTTTGGCCTGGGGCAGAACAGCCTGATCTTCGTGCTGGTGCATTCGGTGCTGTGGGCGCTGGCGCTCAACACCTATTCCGGATTTCTCGGCGTGTCCGAAACCCTGCGCATGGCCGGCCGCAACTATGGGCTCAAGGGCATGCGTTTTGTGCTGTTCATCCTGATCCCGGCGGCGCTGCCGTCGATCCTCGCCGGCCTCAAGATCGGCTGGGCCTTTGCCTGGCGTACGCTGATCGCCGCCGAGTTGGTGTTCGGGGCTACCAGCGGCAAGGGCGGCCTGGGTTGGTACATCTTCCAGAACCGCAACGAGCTTTACACCGACAAGGTGTTTGCCGGGCTCGCGGTGGTGATCCTGATCGGCCTGCTCGTGGAAAACCTGGTGTTCGACACCTTCGAGCGTCTGACGGTAAAGCGCTGGGGCATGCAGCGCTGATTCGCCCGTCCTGCTAGGATTGCATTCCGCTCACTCCCCACTGCTCACGAGTGCTTGGCATGCAACTACCGGACATGAACCTGCTGGTCGCCCTCGACGCATTACTCGACGAGGGCAGCGTGGTCGGTGCCGCGCGACGGATGAACCTCAGCCCGGCGGCCATGAGCCGCACCCTTACGCGTATTCGCGAAGCGGTAGGCGACCCGATCCTGGTGCGCGCCGGTCGCGGCCTGGTGCCGACGCCCAAGGCCCTGCAGTTGCAAGGCCAGGTGCGCAACGTGGTGGAGCAGGCTGCATTGCTGTTTCGTTCGGCGGACCAGGTCGACCTGAGCACCTTGCGCCGGCGCTTCAGCGTGCGCGCCAACGACTTTTTTATCGGCGTGTATGGCGGTCGTCTGTTCGACACCATGGAGCGCATGGCGCCGCTGTGCGAGCTGTGCTTCGTGCCCGAAGGGGACACCGACGACGAGGCGCTGCGTGAAGGGCGCCTGGATTTGCGCGTGAGCAATACCATGCCGGTCAGTCCCGAAGTGAAAGTACAGAACCTGTTTTCCACCACTTTCGTCGGCCTGGCGCGGGAAGATCACCCGTTGTTCGACGAAGAGATCACCGCAGCGCGCTTCGCCAGCTATTCCCACATCAGCATCTCGCGGCGTGGCATCGCCCGCGGCCCGATCGACACCGCACTGAACGCCCAGGGCCTGGAGCGCCGCGTGGCGATGATCGCCCCGGGCTTTCACGGCGCGATGTTCATGCTGCCCGATTCCGACCTGCTGCTGCCGGTGCCCAAGGAAGCGCTGCTCAGCGCCAATCGCCTGAAGCTGCCACTGCGCGCGTTTGCCTTGCCGATCTCGCTGCCGACGCTGGTATTGGCCCAATCCTGGCACCCGCGTTTCGACAAAGACCCGGCCCACAAATGGCTGCGCGAAACCATGCGCGAGAGTTGCCACGCCACCTGGCTCGAAGCGCAACCCACCTGACACCCCATAGCCCCTGTAGGAGCCGGCTTGCCGGCGATAGCGCAGGCTCGGCGAATACCTCGACGTGATCCAGGCCGCAATCGCCCCAAGCACGAGTTCATAGTGAGTTAAGGATTGCGTCTGGTGCAGTTATAACCTGCCGACAAGTAACTTTTTGTCATGTGTACGCCTGATTAAACTGCTCGGGTATTTACCATTCCGAGTTGCCTGTTCATGACTTCCCTCGCTGCTCCCGCACTCCAGGCCGCAGCCAAGCCCACCGCTATCACCCCGCCTGTATTCGGCCCGCGCATCATCATCGGCCTGGTTGGCGTGTTGCTGGCGGTGCTGGTCTCCGGTCTCAACGAGATGGTCACCAAGGTGGCCCTCGCGGATATTCGCGGCGCGCTCTACATCGGTTTCGACGAAGGCACCTGGCTGGTTGCCGCCTACACCGCCACCTCGGTGTCGGCCATGGCCTTTGCGCCCTGGTGTTCGGTGACCTTCTCCCTGCGCCGCTTCACCCTGTGCGCCATTGGCCTGTTCACTGTGCTCGGCATCCTGTGCCCGTTTGCGCCGAACTACGAAAGCCTGCTGGTGCTGCGCACCGTGCAAGGCCTGGCCGGCGGGGCGTTGCCGCCGATGCTGATGACCGTGGCGCTGCGTTTCCTGCCCGCCAACGTCAAGCTGTATGGCCTGGCCGGTTATGCGCTCACTGCCACCTTCGGCCCGAGCCTCGGCACGCCGCTGGCGGCGCTGTGGACCGAATATGTCGGCTGGCAGTGGGCGTTCTGGCAGATCGTCGGCCCCTGCCTTGTGGCGATGGCCGCCGTGGCCTACGGCTTGCCGCAGGACCCCGTGCGTCTGGAGCGATTCAAGCAGTTCAACTGGCGCGGCCTGCTGTTGGGGTTTCCGGCGATTTGCATGCTGGTGATCGGCATCCTGCAGGGCAACCGCCTGGACTGGTTCGAGTCGGGCCTGATCACCTTCCTGCTGAGCGGCGGCACCGTGTTACTGGTGCTGTTCATGCTCAACGAATGGTCGCACCCGATGCCATTTTTCAAGCTGCAGATGCTCGGCCTGCGCAACCTGTCGTTTGCCTTGATCGTGCTGGCCGGCGTGCTGATGGTGCTGACCTCGGTGATCATCATCCCGTCGAGTTTCCTTGCCCAGGTCCAGGGTTATCGCCCGCTGCAAACCGCGCCGGTGATGTTGTTGATGGCGCTGCCGCAATTGATCGCGCTGCCGCTGGTAGCCGCCTTGTGCAACCTGCGCTGGATCGATTGCCGCTGGGTACTGGGGACCGGGCTGGGCATGCTGGTGCTGTGCTGCGTCGGCAGCGCACACCTCACGTCGGAGTGGATTCGCGATGATTTCTACGGCTTGTACCTGCTGCAGATTTTCGGGCAACCCATGGCCGTGCTGCCGCTGCTGATGCTTTCCACCGGCAGTATCCAGCCGGCAGACGGGCCGTTCGCCTCGGCCTGGTTCAACACCGTCAAAGGCCTGGCCGCCGTGATCGCCACCGGCGTGCTGGATGCGCTGACGACCCAGCGCCTGCATTTTCACTCGACCATGCTGGTCGACGGCCTGGGCAACTCCCCGCTGGCCGAGGGTGATGCGCCGGGCCTTGCCCACCGCCTGCACGAGCAGGCCGTGGTGCTCACTTCTTCGGATCTCTACTACGTCATGGCCGCCGTCGCGGTGGCGTTGATCCTGCTGATTTTCTGGATGCCCACGCGGATTTTCCCGCCTCGCGCACCGACCTAGCCACAAGGAATTTTCATGAAACGCAAAGACAAAATTGCCGTCTCCGTTATCGCCGTGTTCGCCGTCGGCGTGCTGGTGTACCTGGTGGCGCCCGGTGTGTTGGGCAGCAAGCGCCAGACCACCAACGATGCCTTCGTCGCCGCCGACTTCACCCTGGTCGCGCCGCGCGTGGCCGGTTTTATCAAGGAAGTGCTGGTGGAAGACAACCAACGCGTCAAGGCCGGCCAACTGCTGGCGCTGATCGACGACCGTGATTTTCGCGCCGCCGCCCAAGCGGCCGATGCCGACACCCTGGTCGCCCAGGCCCAGCTGAAAAACGCCAGCGCGACCCTGGAGCGCCAAAGCTCGGTGATCGCCCAGGCCCAGGCCACCGTGGCGGCAGACCGCGCTGAAGTGGCCTTCGCCGAGCACGAACTGAATCGCTACAACCATCTGGCCGGCGTCGGCGCAGGCACCGTGCAAAACGCCCAACAAGCCAAGACCCGTATCGACCAGGCCACCGCACGCCTGGCCAATGCCACGGCGGTGCTGGCGGCCGAGCGCAAGCAGGTGGAAATCCTCACGGCTCAGCGCGATGCCGCCGAAGGTGGGCTCAAGCGCGCCCAGGCGGCGCTGGAAATGGCCAGTTATCAGCTGTCCTACACGCGCATCGTCGCGCCAGTGGATGGCATGGTCGGTGAGCGTGCGGTGCGGGTCGGCGCCTATGTGACGCCGGGCAGCAAGATCCTCGCGGTGGTGCCGCTGGCCGAGGCCTACGTGGTGGCCAACTTCCAGGAAACCCAGCTCTCGCATATGCACGCCGGCCAGGCCGTGCAGGTGCGCGTCGACAGCCTCGACGGCGAGTTGCTCAACGGCCACCTGGAAAGCCTTGCGCCGGCGACCGGGGTGACCTTCGCTTCGGTCAAGCCGGACAACGCCACCGGCAACTTCACCAAGGTGGTGCAGCGCATTCCGGTGAAGATCGTGCTTGAGCCCAACCAGGCCCACACCGAGCGCCTGCGCGTGGGGATGTCGGTGGAAGCCAGTGTCGACACCCGGCCTGTCGCACAGCAGCGTGAGGTGGCCCAGCAATGAGACACCTTGCCTGGCTCACCGTGAGCCTGATCAGCCTGAGCGCGTGCACCGTCGGCCCGGATTTCCAGCGGCCCCAGAGCCCGCAGGTGACGCAATGGGCCGAGCCGCAGGGCCGTCAGGCCGCCAGTCGCGCGGTCAGCGACCCACTGCAGGAGCGCTGGTGGGATGTGTTCCACGATGCGCAACTGTCGGCGCTCACACGCCGTGCGCTGACCGATAACCTCGACTTGAAGCTCGCCAGCAGCCGCCTGCAACAAAGCCGCGCGGTGCGCCAGGTGACCACCGCCGAGCGCTATCCCAACGTCAACGCCACCGGCGATTACCTGCGCCAGCGCAACAGCGGCAGAGGCTTGAGCGACCCGTCCGGCGAAAATGGCCGGTCGGCCTTCAACCAGTGGGACATGGGGTTCACCGCGTCTTGGGAGTTGGATTTCTGGGGCCGCGTCAAACGCGAAACCGAAGCCGCCGACGCCACCCTGCAAGTGGCCGAAAACGACCGCCGCGCCGTGCTGTTGTCGGTGCTTGCCGAGACCGCCCAGGACTACATCCAACTGCGCGGCGTGCAGAACACCCGCGCCGTCACCGAGCAAAACCTCGACGTCGCGCGCCACAGCCTCAAGCTGTCGCAACTGCGCCTGGCCGACGGCGTGGCCACCGACCTGGACGTGGCCGAAGCCGCCGCCCAGGTCGCCGCCATCGAAGCGCGCCTGCCGGATCTGCAGCAACGCCAGGACCAATTGATCAACGCCCTGAGCCTGTTGATGGGCGAACCGCCCCAGGCCTTGCACGCGCAACTTTCCAAGGACGCTGGCGTGCCGCAGACCCAGCGCCAGGTCGCCATCGGCCTGCCGTCGGAGCTGGCCGAGCGTCGTCCGGATATCCGCCAGGCCGAGGCGCGCCTGCACGCCGCCACCGCCAGTATTGGCGTGGCCAAGGGCGATTTTTACCCGCGCATCACCTTGTCCGGCAGCCTCGGCTCGCAGGCCATGCAGCTGTCGGATTTTGGCTCGTGGGGCTCGCGCGCGTTTGCCTTCGGCCCGCAATTGAGCCTGCCGTTGTTCAACGGCGGGCGCCTGCAAGGCATGCTGGACCTGCGCGAAGCCCAGCAGCAGGAAGCGGCCCTCGCGTACCAGCAGACGGTGCTGCGCGCGTGGCATGAAATCGACGACCAACTGACCCGCTACAACGCCAGCCAACTGCGCCGCGACAGCCTTGCCGAAGCGGTGCGCCAGAACCAGATCGCCCTGAGCACGGCACAACAGCAGTACGTCGAAGGCGTGGTGGATTTCGTCAACGTACTCACCGTCCAGAGCGCGCTGCTGGCGACTCAGGAGCAGTGGGTGGAGAGTTCTACCGGGGTGTCGCTGGCCATGGTCGGCTTGTACAAAGCGTTGGGCGGCGGCTGGGAATCGGTGTATCCGCTGCAAACTGCCGGGCGCTGAACCGCAAAGAGTTTTTGCCAGCCGTGAAACAAGGTGTAATGATAATTGCTCTCAATCGTGTATCTGAGCTTTTCATGGACACCGCGACCAACGGCCAGCAACAGCTTCACCTCCTGTACCGCGATCATCACGGCTGGCTGCAAGGCTGGCTGCGCAAGCGCCTGGGCGATCGTGAACATGCCGCTGACGTGGCGCAGGACACCTTCCTGCGCCTGCTGGTCTCCGGGCGCTTCCCCGGTGACAAGGAAAGCCGCAGCTACCTGGCACAGATCGCGCGCAACCTGGTGATCGACCAATGGCGTCGCCTGCGCATCGAGCGCGCCTACCTGGAAAGCATTGCGCACTTGCCTGAGCCTGAGTCGCCGTCGTTGGAGACCCGCGCGCTGATCCTCGAAACGCTGATGCAGATCGACGCCATGCTCGACCGCATGCCCGATAATGTGCGCCGTGCATTCCTGTTGTCGCAGTTCGAAGGCTTGAGTTATGCGCAGATCGCCGAGCGCCTGGGCGTGACCGTCAGTTCGGTGCAAAAGTACATGACCCGCGCCATCGTCGCCTGCTACCAGGTGGCGTACGCAGAATGAGGCATGACGCGCCCATCGCCCCGGCCATTGTCGAGCAGGCCAGCGAATGGCTGATGCTGCAGTGGGGCGGTGAGCTGCAGGGCCAGCAGCACGAAGCGTTTGCCCAGTGGCAGGCCGCCGATCCGGAGCATCGCCGCGCCTGGCAACGCTTGCAGCACCTGCAGCAAACCCTCGGCGGCGTGCCGGTCGACAGCGCCCGCGCGGTGTTGCGCGACACCCCGGACACCCAGCGCCGCGCCGCGCTCAAGCTGCTCGGCCTGCTGCTGGTGGCCGGCGGCAGCGGCTACCTGGTGCAACGCAGCGAACCCTGGCAGGCCACCTTCGCCGACTACCGCACCCCCACCGGCGAGATTCGCCACGTCACCCTCAGCGACGGCACGCGCCTGGACCTAAACAGCGACAGCGCGGTGGACCTGCGTTTCAGCGCCAGCGAGCGGCGCATTCGCTTGATCCGTGGCGAGGTCCTGCTGACCAGCGGCCACGACCCGGTGCGCCCGCTGATCGTCGAAACGCCTGCCGGTGATGTGCAGGCGCTGGGCACTCGTTTCGCCGTGCGTGAACTGCCCGAGGGGAGCCGCGTCGACCTGTACGAAGGCCGCGTGCGAGTGACCCCGCGACATGGCCCGGCAGTGCAGATGAATGCCGGCGACAGCCTGTGGTTCGATGCGCGGCACAGTTCGGCGCTGCCGCCAGTGAGCGCCGCAGCCAGCAGTTGGACCGAGCATCGGCTGATCGCCGAGCGCCAGCCGTTGGGCGAGTTCGTCGCGCAACTGAGCCGTTACCGCCCCGGCCTGTTGCGTTGTGACCAAGCGGTGTCGAGCCTGCTGCTCACCGGTGTCTTCCCCCTGAACGATACCGACGCAATCCTCGCGGCCCTGGAGCGTTCGCTGCCGGTGCAGGTACAGTCGGTGACGCGCTACTGGGTGACCATCAAGGCGCGGGCCTGAATATTTTTTCTTCAGGTCTTGTCGGTTTGCGCGATCCGTTCGGGATACCTCTTGAAAGCCAATCAAGAAGCGTTCTCACGGGGAGTCCTGCAATGCCGCACCACCCAATCCAACCCTTGGCCCGCGCCCTGCGCCGTGGCTTGTTTGTCAGCCTGCTGGCGACGGTGCCGATGCTGCCGATCCAGGTTCACGCCGAAGACACCACTGAGGCAATGCGCGCCTACAACATCCCGGCGGGCAGTCTCGATCAGGCCTTGAACCATTTCGCGAGTGCCTCGGGCATTTTGTTATCGGTCGACGCCACATTGACCGAGGGCAAACGCAGTGGCGGCCTGCAGGGGCGTTACGGTGTCGGGTCGGGTCTGGAGCGGTTGCTCGCGGGCAGCGGCCTGGTGGCGGTGCAGGCCCAGGGCGGGTGGTCGTTGCAGGCGATTTCCGGTGGCGGGCCGTTGCAGCTCGGTGCCACCCAGATCAGCGGCCAGCAGGCCCAGGAAAGCGCCTGGGGACCGGTGGACGGTATCGTCGCCACGCGCAGCGCGTCCGGCAGCAAGACTGATTCGGCACTGGTGGAAATTCCCCAGACCATCAACGTGATCACCGCCGCCGAGATCAAGGCGCGCGGTGCTCAGAGTGTCACCCAGGCGTTGCTCTACACCCCAGGCATGACCGCCGGCGGCTTTGCTGACCGGGTCAAGTTGTTCGACGAGCCGACCTCGCGCGGCTTCACGCCAACGCCCTTGTACCTCGACGGTTTGCACCTGCCCTACGGCGGCGGCAGCACGGGTGGCGCGTTGCAGATCGAGCCCTACTCCCTGGAGCGCATCGAAGTGCTCAAGGGCCCGGCCTCGGTGCTGTATGGGCAGAACCAGCCTGGCGGTATCGTTAACATGGTCAGCAAGCGCCCCAGCGAAACCCCGGTGCACCAGGTGGTGCTGCAAGCCGGCACCTATGAGCACAAGAGCGCGGCCATCGACCTCAGCGGCCCGCTGGATGAGCAGGGGCAATTCCTCTACCGCCTCACCGGCCTGGCCAACGACGCGCAGGACGAGATCAATTACGTCGAAAACAAGCGCCAGTTCATCGCGCCCAGCCTCACCTGGCAGCCCAGCGACGACACCCGCGTGACGCTGTTCGCCCAGTATCAGAAAGACAAAGGCGTGCCCGAAGCCCAAGGCCTGCCGGCGTCCGGCACCTTGTGGGCGAACCCCAATGGCAAGATCAAGCGCGACCTGTTCCTCGGCGAGCCGGGCGTCAACCAGTACAACCGCGAGCAGTACGCGCTGGGCTACGAGATTTCCCATCGGCTCAACGAGACCTGGACCCTCAAGCAAAACGCGCGCTACGCCGAGGTGGATGACCGCTACACCGCACCGTTGCACGGCTACCGTTTCGTCGCCAACCCGGCCACCGGCGTGCAGGACCAACGCTACCTGCAACGCTTCGGCGTGGACTGGGCGCAGAACAACAAAGTGTTTGGCGTGGATAGCATTGCCCAGGCCGAATTCGACACGGGCGCATTGGCCCACACCCTGATCATCGGCCTGGATTACTACCACTCCGGTTCCCTGTTCCATGGCCGGTATGACCGCAATCCGCCGGTGATCGACCTGTTCAAGCCGGTCTACGGCCAACGCCTGGATTTCGGCCAGCCGTATCGTTGGGACCGCACCCTGAGCCAGACCGGGCTGTACGTGCAGGACCAGATCAAACTGGATAAGTGGGCCGTGGTGCTCGGTGGTCGCTATGACTGGGCCAGCGTGGTGAACAAGGAACCGCTGCAAGGCACACGTTTTGCCAGCAAGGACGAAGCCTTCACCGGCCGCGCGGGCCTGGTGTATCTGTTCGATAACGGCTTGGCGCCTTTTGTCAGCTACTCGGAGTCGTTCCTGCCGCTGACTGGTACCGACGCCCAGCGCAAACCGTTCGACCCCTCCACCGGCAAGCAATATGAAGTCGGCATGAAGTACCAGCCGCCGGGCCAGAAGAGTTTTGTGCAGGTGTCGGTGTATCAGCTGGACCAGGAAAACGTGATCACCACCAACCCCACCGAGACCTTCAGCACCCAGAGCGGCGCCATGCGCTCGCGCGGTGTGGAGCTGGAAGCCAAGGCGGCCCTCAGCGATGCCTGGGAGGTCATCGCCTCGGCCTCGCGCAACGACATCAAGTACACCAAGGATGAAGAAGGCCGTGAAGGCCGCCATCCTGCCGGGATCTCGCCGCTCACTGCCTCGATGTGGGTCAACTACACCGTGCTGGGCGATACGCCGCTGGCCGGCGTCGGCGCCGGACTGGGCGTTCGCTATGCGCGCCAAAGCCTGGGCGACTACTTCGAAGGCGCGTTCAGCGTGCCGTCGTACAGTGTCTACGACGCGAGCCTGAGTTACGACCTGGGCGCCTCACCGCTCAAGCTCAAGGGCGTGAAACTGGCGATGAACGTGCAGAACCTCACCAACAAGACGTATGTGTCGCAGTGCACCAGCGACCTGGATTGCTACTACGGAGCAGGGCGCACGGTGGTCTCAAGCCTGACGTATGACTGGTGACGGTGTTTCTACGTCCGCAATAACATGAACGTGACGTCATCTTCGGTTGCGACTCCGCCAAGGGTCTGCTTTGCGATGGCCTTGAGTTGGTTCTGGACCGAGAGCTCGGCCCAGAATCCATCGGTTGCCAAGATCCATGTTGTATCTGGGGCGATACGCAGGGATTGAATGTGAGGCTCATGGGCCCGTCGGTGGCTCATGCAATTGAGCAGCGTTTTGCGCGCGGGGCTGTTGGCGATGAATGAATGGCTAAGATCACCTTTCCAATTGGGGCCGCAATGAGGAGGGCTCAGCCAGTTCATGCGTTGATCTGTCTCCAGGTAACCCAGGCAGCAGTCACCGGCGTGAATGGAGATGGCCGTTTGGCCAACCACCAGCAATACGAGGTAGCTGGTGGAGGCAAATGGAAAATCTGGGCATACATTTGAGTGCACTTCGTCCAGTGAAGTAAGTACCCGTTTCAGCGCTTGATCGGGACAAGACACCACACAAGGCTGCGCGCCGCCAAAGCCCTCAAGCAGATGGTTGCTCAAGGCTCTCGCCAATTGCCCGCTGCCTGGTTTCGAGGTGCCGTCGGCAATCACGTAGAGGTATGCGCCTGAGTTCTGTGTGGAACCGCTGGCATCGCGATTTTCTGTTCTATGCGTTCCTTTGCGACTGAGGCTCGCCTGCAGGATCAAGCGGGCACTCCCAGTTTAATCAGTGCCTTCAGGCGTTCGTGAATCAACGCCTCACGGTCTTGATTTTGAGCGGTGCTTTGGATTACGTCGTGAAACGCGCATAACGACAGTAATGCGGTGAATTGTCCGCTGACGAACTGCCGCAGGTCGATGGGTGCACGCTTCACCTCTTCAATGAGTTCTTCCCAACCTCTTCAAGCATTTGCAGCATCATCGTTCTATTGGACGTCACAGGATCCACTCCCGCAGCATGGCATCGGCCACTTTGGCTTCGCGAGGGCCGCCGATGCGGATGGCGTCAACGAGGGCCAGGAAGTGATAAAGAAGCTCATCTTTCTTCACGGCGCCCGGAACGGTTTTATACAAAGGTTTGATTTCCTGACCTTTGTTTTTTCCGTATGCATCCGGCCAGACGGGGATGAGGTCACCGCCGCTCATCACTTTTCCCGCCAAGACCGGAGCGGCGAAGGCTGTGGGAATACCGCGAACGATAGGGCCTGGCTTAACCGGGAAAATATAGCGGATGCTGTACGTGACTAAATCAAGCAGTGCCTTGCTTCTTACCAGAGGAATTCCATCGGTGTGGCTCGTATAGATCAAGCCAATTTCCTTGCAACGATTCAGGGATGAGGAAACCTCTGTTTTGCTTAGGCCCAATGCGCAAGCCAGCGCTCTCACAGAGTAGGTTTGTGAGTTGCTTGCTTCAAAGTCGTCGTCGACTGCATCCCAGCCCCGCCAGTCATCAATTGGCGAAAGCTCGACAGTTTCGAAGTTTTGCACGTAATCCGGAAGGTTCTGAAACCCAAGGCTCGCGCTCTCTTTTTCGACAGAGAACACCCGTTTTTTTACGCGCTCCCCTTTGGCCTGTAGTTCCAGGCTGATCAGTTTGAACAGGACGACGATGTCTTGACTTTTCATGGGGCTCCAAAAGCGAGTGTCCTCTGTCCGCGGACAGAGGACACTTTCTTGCACAGTGTTGACACTCATGTCAACGGTTTTGCAAAAACACCACGTACCCCCGAAACCACTCACTCCCCTGCAAATACCCAGGCTCATCCCACTCCCCACCCTGGATCAGCCCGATCTTGAACGGCAGCCCCAGCCGATTCATGCGGGGCAGGTATGCCGCGTAGTCCGGGATGCTCTGGCGTCCTTGATAGGTCTGCACCACCACCTCGTCCACCACGCCCTTGAGCTGGGCGATGGCGGCGGGGTCGGCGTTGCTGCTCCAGTCCATCAGGCCGGTGATGCTCAGGCGCAGGTCGGCCGGCAGGCGTTGGCGCAGGTCGCGCAGGAAGTCGGCGTATTCGTGCAGGTATTGGGTGCGGGCGTCGAAGTCGATCTGGATGCCGACCACCGGGTTGCCCGCGTCGCGCCAACGTTGCACCTGGCCCAGCAGTTGGGTGTAGACGCGCTCCGGCCAGTGCAAGGTGTGGGCGCGATACACCACCCAGACTTCACCGCGGCTCAGGCGCGGCACGCTGATGCCCTGGGCGATCAGTTGCACACCGCGCTGCGGGGCGCGGCGTGTAGCGTTGATCTGGCCCTGGAGGATGTACAGGGTCTTGGCCTGCTTGAGCACCGGCTGCGGTGCGACGCCGCTCCACAGCCAGAAGGCGTCATAGTCACCCGCGTCGACGGCGCCGAAGGCCGGGCTTGCCAGCAACAGCAAGCCGAGCCACAGGTGCTTCACCAGTAGTACTGCAGCGACTTGCCCCACTGGGTGTCGGCAAACCCGCTCTTGAGCTGGCGGAACCAGGCCTTGCGCACGGCCGGCTCGACGTCCTGGCCGCCGCAGCTGTTGTAGCCGGCGGGCGCGTAGCAGTTGATGGCGCGGAACAGTGCATAGGCCTTGTCATTCTTCGGCGCCTTGGGATTGCCGATGACGAGCTTGTAACCGTCCAGCCGCGAGAAGGTTTCACCCTTGAAGTCCGATGCAGTGCTGCCCAGGCTACCGGCGGCGCGCGCTTGCTCAAGCGGCATGCCGTCGAGGCCGTTACGCAGGATGAACTCACCGAAGCAGTTCAGGCCCTGTGGGTTTTTCGCATCGGCTTGAAGCATCCCGGCGGTGTGCAAAATGCTCGGGCAGGCATAGCCGGATTCGGCTTTGTCCCCGTTCCATTGGAACAGTTTCAAGCTCTGGCTGGCGCTGTAGACGTAGCCCAGGCTGGTGCCCAGTTTGTCTTCCGGCGCCTGGGCGGGCAGTTGTTTGAGGTCCTCGGCGAAGGTCGCGAACTGGCCGTGCAGCAGGTCTTTGTAGAGCAGCACGAATTGCGCGGTCTGGCGCTCCAGCGGGTCGCTGGCCTGGGCAATTTGCTGGCGCAGCAACTCAGGCCCGGCGACATTGCGCAGCAGGATGTAGCGCACCTGCTTGGCGCTGATCGGCGAGTCGGCCGCAAACACCTTGGCCAACTGGCCGCTGCGCTCGTAGTTCATGGCCAGGGCCAGTTCCAGCTGATCGCGTTGCAGTGGTTGCTTGGCCAGCGGCAGCAGTTGCAGCCAGAGCGCCTCGGCGCCTTTCCAGTCTTGCCCGGCTTCCAGCGCCAGGGCGCGCAGGGTCTGCTGGCTGAAGGCAAAGTAATCCAGGTTTGACGGCACGTCCCGGGGCAGGTGCTTCAAGGCATTTTCGGGTTGATGTTCCACGTACAAGGCGTACACCGCCTGCAGGTAGTCGAACAGGGCCGGCTCGTTGGCAAATGTGGCTTTCTGCTTGTCGAGGTCTTCGCGGCTCAAGCGCGGCGGGTTTTGGGTGCGCATCAGCATCAGGTCCCTGACCGCCTGCAGCATCGGGTCGCCGAGGCGACTGCTGCCTATCAGCAACTTGAGGTCGGCTTCCTCCACCAGTTCGTCCACCGTCACATTGCGCTGGGCGTCGCTGGCGTCGGTGAGTTGCCAGGCAAAGTCGGCGGCGAGCTTGTCGTCATCGTTCGCCAGCCAATGCACCCGGCGCAGCAGGCCATGGGCAGAGGCCACATAAGCGCCCTGTGGATAAGTTTTCAGGTAGCCGAGGAAGCCCGCTTCGGCATCGCCCAGCGCGGACTTATCCACATGGTCGAGCTGCGGCATGTCGTATTGGTCGAACGCCTCGGCCTGCGCCTGATTGAGCGACGCGCGCGCGGTCATGTACAGCGCGGTTTCCTTGAGCCATGGCAGCTCGCTGCTGCTGGCGGCGGCAAAGCCCCGTTCGGCATCGCTGAAGCGTCCGCTGTAGAAGTCGGCGGCGGCCTGCAGGTAAGTGCGCAGCAGTTGTGCATTGGGTGACGAGGTTTGCTGCGCGTCGAGCACCTGGCCCTCCCAGGTGCAGGTGCCGAGCAACTGCAGGCGCGCCTTGATCAGCAGGTCGCGCTCGGCCGGCGGCATGTCGGCCTTGATCACCTGGCTGATAAACGCGGTGGCGCTGTCCTCGTTGTTGCTGCGGCAACGGCTGCCTTCGCCGTTGAGGAAGGCGTCACCGGCGGGCGTGACGTCGCCGCGCGGGATGCCCAGGGGTTGCAGCAACGTCTCGAGTTCGGCTGTACGCGAGTTGCCCGGCGGGTTGTCGGACGCTTCGTTCGCAGCGGGAATCGGTACGAGGCGGTATGCCGGGAACGGCACCGGGCCGAATCCTTGGGACAGGTCGTCCTCGCTCAAGGCATTCGGCGCCAGGGGCGCGGCCTTTTTGTCGGCCAGCAGTAAACGCAGGTTCACGCGACTGTCGTTGCCGGGGCTGAGAAAGGGCTGGTTGCTGCACGCATCGAGGCTGTCATGCGAGACCCGCCAGTCGGGGTAGCACGAGTCGTCGGAGCTGGCGAGTGCCGGCTGGGAAATACCGGCGAGCAGTGCCAGTGCCAGGGGTGACAGAAAACCGATGCGCATGACGTGTCCTTGATCCTGAGTCCTTGGAGGGCGCCAATAATAGCCTGTTCCTGTGGGTGCTTCGGTGAAGCCCTACACAAATTGCTGATTTGTCCGATTCCAGAAGCGAACCGGGGGCTTTTGTCCTAGAGTGGCGGTGTTCGCACTGAGGCAATCAGGGCAGTAGTAGGGAAATCGAGGTGCGTCGGTCTGTGGTAGAGCAAAACGAAAAGGTCGGGACGTTGCCCGCATTCAATCGACTCACGTGGGAAGGTGCCGGTTGGCTCAGCCGATTGTGGTGGGTGCCGATCCTGGCCCTGGCCATGGGCCTGCGTTTTTATGGCCTGACCTCGGCGGCGATCTGGGGCGATGAAGGTTCCAGCCTGCTGCTCAGCGAGTACGCGGCGGCCGACCTGTGGTTTCACGCGGCCCACGATGTGCACCCGCCGCTGTACTTTTTCCTGCTGCGCGGCTGGATCGAACTGTTTGGTGACAGCATCCTGTCGATTCGCGGCATGAGTGCGATCCCCGGCGTGATCGCCGTGGGCCTGGGGATCTGGCTGACGCGGCAACTGTCCACCCGGCGTGCCGCGGTGCTGGCGGGGATCCTGCTGGCGCTGCTGCCCACGGCAGTGCGCTACAGCCAGGAAGTGCGCATGTATTCGTTGCTGGGTGTGTGGCTGCTGGCTGCCACGCTGGCGCTGGTGTACTGGGTGCGCCAACCCGAGCGCACGCGTTACCTGGCGGTGTATGTGCTGTTGATGACTGCCGGCTTCTACACCCATTACTTCACTGCACTGTGCGTGTTGGTGCATTGGGCCTACCTCGGTGTGCTGTGGCGCACGCAACCGCGCGGCCAGCGCCTGCTCGCGCGCCCGGCATGGTGGGTGACCAACGCCGTGATTGTGTTGCTGTACCTGCCGTGGTTGCCGAACCTGTGGGATTTGGTCCAGCACGTCGACCAGCTCAAAGTCGGCGGTGATATTGGCTGGGAAGACCCGGTCAATCTGTTCTCCCTGCCGTCGATGATCTGGCAGTTCGTGCTGCAGGATGAAGGCGGCGGTTTCTGGCCCCTGCTGTTCTGGCTGTACCCGCTGCTGCTGGTTGCCGTGGTTGTGATCACCGCCGTGCATGACCGTGAACGCTACCGCCCGGCCTGCCTGCTGGCGCTGTTTGTGCTGCTGCCGCTGTTGCTGGTGTATGGGGTGTCGTTCATCTCCCCGGTGTTTATCGAGCGCTATCTCACCGCCTATGCCCTGGCCTTGCCGATGCTCGTGGCGTTGGCCATCGACCGCCTGCCCGCGCGTTTTTCACTGCTGGGGGCGGCGCTGTTCGTGCTGTTTGTCGGCGTGGAATTGGTGGGTCTCAAAAACAACTTCACGGTGGATGAGCACGACCAATTCAACGTGCCGGTGGAGTTCGTCAACCGCAACTACCAGGAAGGTGACCGCATCGTCCTCAGCGACATGATGTGGTACCTCAGCTACGTGTATTACGACCAGACCGACGCGCAATTGCAGCTCTACACCCCGCCCAAGCCCGACGGTACGCCCACCCGGCCGAACGCCTACGGCTTCGGCACCCTGGTGGACCAGGACGGCGGGCGCATCTACCTCGACCGTCTATCGGCGCTGCCTGTCGAAAGCCGTCGCGTGTGGCTGATCAGCAGCAACGAGGCGCCGGATGACTTCGCCCCGCTGCCCGAGGGTTGGCGCGAGCTGAGTCGTCAGGACGGCGGCGGCGCGAGGGCGCGTCTGTTTGTGTTGTGCAACGTGCCGACGGTGCAACCCGAGGGCTGCCGCTAGACTCGGTTAAACCACTTCCAGCAGGAGCCCATCATGGAATCGCCCGTGCACAGCTTGCCGTCACTGTTCAAACAACTGGGGTTGCCGGATGACCCGGTGAGTATCGAGCAGTTTGTGGCGGTGCATTCGCCGCTCAAGCCGGATTTGAGCCTGGCGGAGGCGTTTTTCTGGTCAGAGAGTCAGCGCGCGTTTCTGCGCGAGGAGATTCTGGAGGATGCGGATTGGGCTGAAGTGGTGGATGAGTTGAACCTGATGTTGCGCGGTGGGCGAGGGGGCTAGGCGGCCTGTGCCTCACTCGCTTTGAATCCATCACTGATCTGCACGTGGGAGCAAGCCCTCTCCCACAGAGGTGCTGCCAAGTAGCCTTCCCCGCTGAAAATCCAGCGCCCGCGCCGAATCCCGCTTTACTTACCCCAGCGTGTCCACCACCCATCCGGCAAATTGTTTCAAAACTTGACGGCTCTGGATCCATCCACCATATTGATAGTTAGCAAACTAACTGTATGCGAATTATTCAGTGTCCCAGACCCTCGAACAACTCCAGATGAACCTCAGCAGCAGCATGGTGGTGGGCGCCCGCAACTGGCGCAAAATCTGCCAGACCACGCTGGTGAGCTATGGCATTTCCGAAGCCTGCGCCGTGCCGTTGTTGATGATCGGCCGCTTGGGCGACGGTGTGCATCAGGTCAAGGTGGCCCAGGCCTCCGGCATGGAAAGCCCGTCGCTGGTGCGCCTGCTCGACCAGTTGTGCAGCGGCGGCTACGTGTGCCGCACCGAAGATGTCCACGACCGCCGGGCCAAGGCCTTGAGCCTCACCGAGCGTGGGCGCGAGCTGGTGCAAGCGGTTGAAGAACAACTGGTGCGCCTGCGCAAGGACGTGCTGGCGGACATCGCTGCGAACGACCTGGAAGCGGCCCTGCGGGTATTGCGTGCCTTTGAGGCGGCGACACTTTGAACGGATTTTTTACCGGTTTTCCACCGGCCCGCGACTGGTTCTACGGCGTGCGCACCTTTGCGGCGTCGATGATCGCCCTGTATATCGCCATGCTCATGCAGATGCCGCGCCCGTATTGGGCGATGGCCACGGTGTATATCGTCTCCAGCCCGTTTGTCGGGCCCACCAGCTCCAAGGCCCTGTACCGCGCCATCGGCACGTTCATGGGCGCGGCGGCGGCGGTGGTTTTTGTGCCGATGTTCGTGCAGTCGCCCTACGTGCTGGTGGTGGTGATCGCGCTGTGGACCGGGATTCTGCTGTTCCTCTCCATGCACTTGCGCACCGCCAACAACTACGCCTTGATGCTGGCTGGCTACACCTTGCCGCTGATCGCCCTGCCGGTGGTGGACAACCCGCTGGCCGTGTGGGATGTGGCCGAGGCGCGTACGGAAGAAATCTTCCTGGGCATCGCGGTCGCGGCAGTGGTCGGTGCGATGTTCTGGCCGCGTCGCCTGATGCCGGTGTTCGACGGCTCGGTGGCCAAGTGGTTTGCCGATGCGCAGGTCTACAGCCTGCGTTTCCTCAGCCGCAATGTGCAGCCGGAAGAGGTCAGCACCTTGCGTGGCGGCATGGTCGCCACCTTCAACACCCTGGAATTGATGATCGGCCAGTTGCCTCACGAAGGCGCGCGGCCGCAGACGGTGCGCAACACCAAGGAATTGCGCGGGCGCATGATCCATCTGTTGCCGGTGGTGGACGCCCTCGACGATGCCCTGTATGCCCTGGAGCATCGCGCGCCGGAGTTTCTCGAGCGCATCACGCCGATACTGGAAGCCTCCCGGCAATGGCTGGAAAGCACCACGCACGCTGCGCCGCTCGAAGCCTGGCGTGCCCTGCGTGACCAACTCGACGCCCTGCAACCCGAAAGCGACGCCCTGGACGACCGCCACACGCTGCTGTTTTCCAATGCGCTGTATCGCCTTGGCGAATGGATCGACCTGTGGCAGGACTGCCGCAGCCTGCAAGCCGCCATCCAGTGCGAAAGCCAGGACACCTGGCGCGCGGTCTACCGCCACTGGAGACTGGGCCGGCTCACGCCGTTTCTCGACCGTGGCCTGATGTTCTACTCGGCGTTTTCCACAGTCACCGCGATCATCGTCGCCTCGGTGCTGTGGATCCTGCTCGGCTGGACCGACGGCGGCAGTGCAGTGATCCTGGCCGCGGTGGCCTGCAGCTTTTTCGCCTCGATGGACGACCCGGCGCCGCAGATCTACCGGTTCTTTTTCTGGACTGCCATGTCGGTGCTGTTCGCCAGCCTGTACCTGTTCCTGGTGCTGCCCAACCTGCATGATTTCCCGATGCTGGTACTGGCGTTCGCGGTGCCGTTTATCTGCATCGGCACGCTCACGGTGCAGCCGCGTTTCTACCTCGGCATGCTGCTGACGCTGGTCAATACCTCGTCGTTCATCAGCATCCAGGGCGCCTACGACGCGGACTTCCTGAATTTCGCCAACGTCAACCTGGCCGGGCCCGTGGGCCTGCTGTTCGCGTTTGTGTGGACGCTGATCGCGCGGCCCTTCGGTGCCGAGCTGGCGGCCAAGCGCCTGACCCGTTTCAGCTGGCGCGACATCGTCAGCCTCACCGAGCCTGCGACCCTGGCCGAACACCGGCACATGGCCGTGCAGATGCTCGACCGCCTGATGCAGCACCTGCCGCGCCTGGCCCTGATCAACCAGGACACCGGCACCGCCCTGCGCGATTTGCGCGTGGCGCTCAACCTGCTCGATCTGCTGGCGTACTCGCCGCGCATCTACGGTGTGCCGCGCGTGCTGCTCAACCAGGTTGTGGAAGGCGTGGGCGGTTACTTCAAGGCCTGCCTCAAGGCGGGTGAACGCTTGCCCGCGCCCAGCGGTCTGCTGATGACCCTCGACCGCACCCGGCGCGCGCTCAACGGCCAGGGCCTGCAAGACGAAGACGACACCCGCCTGCACCTGCTGCATGCGCTGGCCGGCCTGCGCCTGTCGCTGCTGCCGGGGGTGGAATTTATTGGTGGCACGGAGATGGAAGCGCCGCTGCCTGATGGAGCGCCTTTATGATCGGTGATCTGGATATCAGCGGTGTGTTCCTGCCCACGCTGCTGGTGCTGATGGGCATTACGTACGTGTTGTTCCTGGTGGTGCACGGGCTGTTGACCCGCGTCCACTTCTATCGCCTGGTCTGGCACCGGGCATTGTTCAATGTGGGGCTCTACGCGCTGTTGCTGGGCGCGGTGGACTCACTCAGTCGATACCTGATGACATGAAAAAACCTTTTTTGACCATCGGCCGTGTAGTCCTCACGTTGTTGATCGTGACGTTTGCGGTTGTCGTTGTGTGGCGCATGGTCATGTACTACATGTTTGCACCCTGGACCCGTGACGGGCACATCCGTGCCGACATCGTGCAGATCGCCCCGGACGTCTCCGGGCTGATCCAGCAGGTAGAGGTGCGCGACAACCAACTGGTGACCAAGGGCCAGGTGCTGTTCGCCGTCGACCAGGACCGCTTCAAGCTGGCCCTGCGCCAAGCCCAGGCCGCCGTGGCCGACCGCCAGGAAACCCTGGCCCAGGCCCAGCGCGAGTACAAGCGTAACCGTGGCCTCGGCAACCTGGTGCCCAGCGAGCAACTGGAAGAAAGCCAATCGCGCGTGGCCCGCGCCCAATCGGCCCTGGCCGAAGCCCAGGTGACGGTGGATTCCGCCCAGCTCAACCTCGACCGCTCGGTGATCCGCAGCCCGGTGGACGGCTACGTCAACGACCGCGCGCCGCGTGCCCAGGAGTTCGTGACGGCCGGGCGC
Source organism: Pseudomonas sp. TH21 (assembly GCF_016651025.1). Classification (NCBI taxonomy): domain Bacteria; kingdom Pseudomonadati; phylum Pseudomonadota; class Gammaproteobacteria; order Pseudomonadales; family Pseudomonadaceae; genus Pseudomonas; species Pseudomonas sp. TH21. The sequence goes on from NZ_JAEKEQ010000001.1 coordinate 42,474, forward strand.
CCGGTGCTGTCGGTGGTGGACAGCAACTCGTTCCATATCGACGGCTACTTCGAGGAGACCAAGCTCGACGGCATCCACGTCGGCATGAGCGTGGACATCCGCGTGATCGGCGACAACGCGCGTCTGCGCGGCCATGTGCAAAGCATCGTCGCCGGTATCGAAGACCGTGACCGCACCAGCGGCTCCAACCTGCTGCCCAACGTCAACCCGGCGTTCAGCTGGGTGCGCCTGGCCCAGCGGATCCCGGTGCGCATTGCCTTTGACGATGTGCCGGCGGACTTTCGCATGATCGCCGGGCGTACGGCGACGGTGTCGATCATCGGTGACAAGGTCAAAGATGGAGACAAACCATGAAGCAGCTCCTGGCAACCGCTGCGTTGGGGTTGTTGCTGTCGGCCTGCCAGGTGGTAGGGCCGGATTACAAGCTGCCGGAAAAGTCCGCCGTCAACCGTGGCGACCTGCAAGGGCAGCTGGCGGGCGAGGGCAACAATGTGGTGTCGGCGCCGGTGCCGGCCGACTGGTGGAAGCTCTACAAGGACCCACGCCTGGATGAGTTGGTGCGCCAGGCCATGGCCTCCAACACTGACCTGCGCGTGGCCGCCGCCAACCTGCAACGCGCGCGTTTCCAGACTCAGGAAGCTGAATCCGCCGGCGGTTGGAGTGCCGGTGCCAAGGCCGAGGCGCAGCGCCTGCAGGAGTCGGGTGAGGCCTATTTGCTGACGGAAAAAGTCCCGGTGGCCAACATCGGCAGCGCCAGCATCAGCACCTCGTACCAGTTCGATCTGTTCGGCACCCTGCAACGCGGCATCGAAAGCGCCCAGGCCAGCGCCGATGCCGCGCAAGCCGCCGCCGATATCGCCCGCATCACCCTGGTGGCCGATGTGGTGCGCTCCTATACCCAGGTCTGCGCGGCCAATGAAGAGCTGGCGATTGCCAACGAATCCCTCGACCTGCAAGGCCAGAGCACTAAGCTGACCCAGCGCCTGCGCGACGCCGGGCGTGGGGATGAAACCCAGGTAACCCGCTCGCAGACCCAATACAAATCCCTGCGTGCCGACATGCCGCGCTACGAAGCCGCGCGCCAGGCCGGGCTGTTCCGCCTGTCGATGCTGCTGGCCAAGCCGCTGGACCAACTGCCGGCCGGCACCGCCACCTGCGCCGAGCTGCCGCACATCGCCCAGTTGTTACCGGTGGGTGACGGCGCGGCCCTGCTCAAGCGTCGTCCCGACGTGCGCCAGGCCGAGCGTCAACTCGCCGCTGCCACCGCGCGTATCGGCGTGGCGACCGGTGCGCTGTACCCGGATATCAGCATCGGCGCCACGGTGGGCACCGTCGGTATCCTCGACGACCTGGGTACCGCTCCCACCAACCGCTGGGGCTTTGGCCCGCTGATCAGCTGGTCGTTACCCACCAATGGCGCGCGTGCGCGCATCCACGAAGCCGAAGCCGCGACCCAGGGTGCCCTGGCCCACTTCGATGGCGTGGTGCTGAATGCCATCCGCGAGACCCAGACCGGCCTCGCGCAATACACCGCGCAGCTGCAACGGCGCGACGCGCTGGCCGAGGCCGGCGAGTCCGCGCGGGAAGCCGCCGACCAGACCCACCGCTTCTTCCAGGCCGGCCGCGCGTCGTTCCTGGCCGACCTGCAGGCCACCCGCACCTACACCGACGTCCGCGCGCAACTGGCCGCGGCCAACACCCAGGTTGCCATGAGCCAGATCGATCTGTTCCTGGCCCTGGGCGGTGGTTGGGAAAGCGGACGAACGCAAGCGTCACAGGGCAGCAAACCCTGAGCAGGTAGCTATGCTTTGTCAGGTGGATCGCCGTGACGATCCGCCTGACACTGCTCGCGTTTGCTCATGGGGATTCCAATAATGAAAAACCCTTATGCTCCCGCTTTCTGGTGCGTGTGCTTCGCACTGGTGTTGTTATCGGCTGCCTATTTCTACGGCGTCATGCTTGCCCATCAGATCGACAAGGCCATGGTGTTTCTCGACAGCGCGTGCCTGGTGATTGGCACGCTGTCCATCGGCGTCGTGGCGTGGGCCTCCTACCAAAATCAACGCGTGAAGAAAAAGCTCCTCGAACAAGGCAAGACCCGCGTGGCCATCTGGGACACCAAGGTTGCCCTGCGCCGGGTCGAAACCGTGTTCGACCGCTATTTCTGGGGCAGCTACTGGCAGCCTGGGCGCACCTTCCAGGAAGTCATGGGCGACCTCACTGGCACGCCCCTGGAAAAAAGCCTCGAAGTCCTGAAAAAACAATGCGTGGCCCTCGATCAGCAGGTCGCCGAAGGTAGGCATTGGCTGAATAACGCGCGGGAATTGTCCGATGTCGCCACGCAGATGGCCCGCGAGCGCTACCAACTGGACTTCTGCGACCCCAAGACCGACACCCCGGGCAATGCCGTCATACACCGCGAGTTTGAGGTGCTGGTGTACACCTGGACCGCGCGCCTGAAGAGTTTTGACCACCAGCTCGACGAGATCGAATTGGAGTACTCGTGAACCAACTGCACGCCTGACCCCTCTGAAAAGCTGGGCCGTCCGCGGCCGCCAGTGCTAATCTTCCCCCGCTTTCGGCGGGCTTGAGCCAACCCCTTTGGGGTTCAAGGAAGACAGCCCACTTCTCACAGGATTTGATCAGGTCACTTCATGAATAAGCCAGCAGTTGTTCTTTTGGGTTTCGTTGTCGCCGTTGGCGTCGTCAGTGCAGGCGGCGCCTGGTACACCGGTAAGCAGCTGGAGCCCGTGCTGCAAACGGCGGTGCAGGACGCCAACAAGGAACTGCAACGGTCCATGGCCGGCGTCGATGGCAGCGTCGCCCTGGAACTGGTCTCCCTGGACCGTGGCTTGTTCAGCAGCACCGCGCACTACCGCCTCAAGGCGCAAGGCTCGTTCTTCGGCGAGCAGAACCCCAATCCCGAACTGCTGTTTGTCGACCATATCGAACACGGCCCGCTGCCGTTCTCGCGGCTGGTGTCGCTGAAATGGCTGCCGGTCATGGCCACCAGTCACTACGAACTGGAAAAGAACGCCACCACCGAAAAATGGTTCGCCGCCGCCAAGGACGTGTCGCCGCTCAAGGGCGTGGCCAATATCGGCTACAACCGTTCGGTCAGCGGCAACCTCGAACTGCTGCCCCTGGAGTACAAGGACGAAACGTCCTCGGCAAGCTTCTCCGGCGCCAACCTGGACTTCGACAGCACCGCCGAAGGCAAGAAGGTCAAGGCCGATGGCTACATGAACAGCCTCAAGATCGCCGTGATCGATGCCAATGGCACGCCGTTCGACGCCGAGTTTGCCGGCCTGACCGTGGCCAGCAACCTGGAGAAATCCACCTTCGGCTTCTACACCGGGCAGAACACCGTTGAGTTGACCGACAGCAAGCTGACCTTCGGTCCGCATAAAGCCGTGCTGACCCTCAAGGGCTTCGAGCAGAAAGACACCAGCGAAATCAAAGACAACAGCATGGATGGCCGCGTTGACTACAAGATCGACGAGATCGGCTACCAGGGCAAACCGGTTGGCTCCGCTGCCATGGCCGTGAGCCTGAAGAACATCGACGTGCCGTCGGGCCTGGTGCTGACCAAGCTGTACCAGGACAAGATGCAGCCGGTGCAAGCCGCCGCCGCTGCCGGTCAACCGGTGCCGGAGCTGCAACTGACCGAAGCCGAGCAGACCCTGGCCGAAGCCAACGTCAACCAGTTGCTGGCCGCCAAGCCGCACCTGGCGCTGGAAAACCTGTCGTTGAAAACCACCCACGGCGAAAGCAAGCTCAGCCTGGTCGTGGACTTGGCCAAGCCGGCCTCCATGGAACTGCCGCCGATCGAGCTGGGCAAGCAGATGGTGTCCCTGCTGGACGCCAACCTGACCCTGTCCAAGCCAATGATCGCCGACGTGGCCGCCCTGCAGGCGCAGGTAGGTGGTGTAACCGATCCTAAAGCCATCGAGCAGCAATCCCAGATGGCCAGCGAGATGGTCAGCGGCATGGCGGTCGGTACGCAACTGGCGACCCTGGTCGGCAGTGACGTGGTGTCCAAGCTGCACTACGCCAACAATGAAGTGACCTTCAACGGCCAGAAGATGACCGTTGAGCAGTTCATTGGCTTCGTGATGTCCAAAGTCGGTGCGGTGAGCGGCGCGCAGTAAGAATTTCGCCATCACCCCGAAATAAATAATGGGGGAGCGGGTTGCCTGCGATAAGGGTCAAACGGTCGGCGCGTAGCCTTGCCGTCACCCCCTTATCGCACGCAACCCCGCTCCCCCATTCGCTTTTCAGAATCTGCGGCAATTCTGAACAATTGTTCTGAAATGTCCATTTCGATACAAGCGTCGGGGATAGTTCCTACAGGAAAGCTAGGTCGGGTCACGAGACGCCGACACCCTGAGGCAAATTGCTCAGGACCACCTATCGTTACAGCTTTCCGTGTGTAAGGAAGCTCACGATATGTTGCGAAACCTACCACTCAGTGCCACAGGACGGTTGCGACTGCTCATCGGGGTCGCCTTGTGCAGCCAATTGCTGGTCCCCACCTTCGCCATGGCCGATGCGGCCTATGACGCCCTGATCATTCAGGCGCGCAACGGCAACTTCACTCCCGCCCTCACGCAACTGCGCCAATGGCCCGCCGAGCGCCAGACGCCAGGCCAGATCAGTGACCATCTGGTGATCGCCGGCTGGGCCGGGCAAGACGCTGAAGTGCTGAAGGTGTACGAGGCCCAGGGCGCGAACCGCAACCTGACTTCCCAGGCGCTGGCCACCGTTGCGCGCACCTATCGCAACCAGAAGCAGTGGGCGCAGGCCGAGGCAGTCTATCGCCGCGCGCTGCTGCGTGAACCGAACAATGTCGACCTGCAACTGGGCCTTGCGCTCACCCAGGCCGACGGCGGCCAGGCCACCGAAGCCGTGCAGCGCACCCGCGCGCTGGTGGCGGCCAAGCCGGACGATCCCAACCGCCGCATGGCGCTGGGCTACGCGCTGACCCGTGCCGGTCTCAATTACGACGCGCTGTTTGAATTCGACCAGGCGTTTATCCGCACCGGCGACAAGCCTGAAGTCGCTCGCGAGTACATCGTCGCGCTGCAAAAGGCGCGCTTGCCGGAAGCCGCGCTGCGCCTGTCGGCCAAGCGTCCGGGCCTGCTGGATGACGTCACTCAGCGCCGCCTGGAAGGCGACGTGGCGGCCGAGCGTGTGCGCATGGCCGAGTTCGCCACGCGCACCGAGCAGGAACGCTATGTCATCGCCGACCGGGCGCTGCAGGACTACGACAAGCTGCTCGCGCGCTGGACCCCGGACCCCACTGCGCATGACGACGTCGTGCGCTGGCGCATCGACCGCCTCGGTGCACTCAAGGCCCGTGCGCGCATGGCGCAGGTCATTCGCGAGTACGAAACCCTCAAGAGCGAAGGCGTGCAGTTGCCGACGTATGCCGTGCGCTGGGTCGCCGCCGCCTACCTCGACCAACGCGAGCCGGAAAAGGCCGAGCCACTCTATCGCCAGGCCATCACGGCGCCGGATGCCGACCCGGCGGACCATGTCGAAGACAGCACCGCGCTGTTCTATGCCTTGCTCGAGAGCGACAAGGTGATGGAAGCGCGCGAGGTCGCCAGCAACCTGGCCGACAGCCAGAACCCACGGGTGGAACTCAAGGGTCTGCCGATCGGCAACCCCAACGACAGCTGGATGGATGCGCAACAACTGTCGGCCCAGGCCGGCACTTACGGCGGCGACCTGCCAGGCAGTGAAGCCGGCCTCGAAGCGCTGGTGGCCAAGGCCCCGGGCAACGTCGGCTTGCGCCTGGCCCAGGCCGATATGTACCGCGCCCGTGAATGGCCGCGCCGGGCCGAGGGCAGCCTCAAGGAAACCGAAGCCCAGGCGCCGCGCGACATCGGCCTGGAAGTGAGCCAGGCCTACACCGCGATGGATCTGCAGGAATGGCGGCAAATGGACGCGCTGACCGATGACGTGCTCGCGCGCAACCCGGACAACCGCCAGGTGCAGCGCCTCAGCCGCCTGCGCGATGTACACGACATGGCCGAGCTGCGTGTCGAGGCCTACACCGGTAAAAGCTACGGCGGTGGCGGCAATGACGACGTGGGCGCGGTCGCGGGCAGCCGCGACTGGGGCATCGAAAGCGTGCTCTACAGCCCGCCCATCAATGAAGATTGGCGCGTGTTCGCCGGCGCCGGTTACGCCAACGCCGACTTCACCGAAGGCACCGGCCAGCACCGTTTCCAGCGGGTTGGCGTGGAGCAGCGCACCCGCGACATGACCCTGGAGGCTGAAGTCTCCAACCATTCCTACGGCTACGGCTCCAAGCAAGGCGCCGCGGTGTCGATCACCCGCGACATCAACGACAACTGGCAATACGGCGGCAGCCTCGGCTACCTGCTGGCCACCACGCCGTTGCGGGCGTTGAACGCCGACGTCACCGCCAACGGCGGCAGCGGCTTTATCCGCTGGCGCGCGAATGAAAGCCGCGAGTGGAAACTGTCCCTGAGCCCGTCCCACTTCAGCGACGGCAACAATCGGCTCGAAGCCTTGCTCACTGGCCGCGAGGGCATCTACAGCTCGCCCCATGTGCAAGTCGACCTGGGCCTGGAGGTCGGCGCCAGCCGCAACACCAAGGACGACACGGTGTACTTCAACCCCAAGTCGGACCTCAGCGTGTTGCCCAGCGTCACCGTCAATCATGTGCTCTATCACCGCTACGAGACCCAGTGGAGTCAGCAGTTCCAGGTCGGTGCGGGTACCTATAGCCAGCGCGACTACTCCACCGGCGGGGTCGGCCTGATCGGCTACGGCCAACGCATTCGCTGGAATGACGTGCTGGAAGCCGGCGCCAACCTGAGCTTGATCAGCCGACCTTATGACGGCGATCGCGAACGCGATCTGCGCCTGCTCGTCGACCTCACTTACCGTTTCTAGAAGAGCCTGACCATGACCGTCCTCAGCCGTTGCTTGTTGGTCCTGGGTGTATTGCTGGCCAGTGCCTGCGCCCAGCAACCCGCGCCTTACACCCCACCCGCCGAGCGGCCGACGCCGCCCAATGAGGCGCCGTGGCCGAAGAACCATTTCCTCGGCATCGCCTACCACGATGTCGAGGATCGCGACCCGGACCAGGCGGTGGTGGCGGTGCGCACCGAGCGGTTGATCGACCAATTGGCCTGGCTGCGCGAGAACGGCTACCAGCCGGTCAGCGTCGACCAGATCCTGGCTGCACGCAGCGGTGGGCGCGAGCTACCGCCCAAGGCCATCCTGCTCAGCTTCGACGACGGTTATTCGAGTTTCTACACCCGCGTGATGCCGATCCTGCGGGCCTATCATTGGCCGGCGATCCTGGCCCCGGTGGGCTATTGGATCGACACGCCGCTGAACAAACCGGTGGACTTCGCCGGCACGCCGCGCGCGCGCTCGGATTTCCTCACCTGGCAGCAGGTGAAGGAGATTTCCCAGTCGGGCCTGGTCGAAATCGCCGCGCATACCGACGCCAGCCACACCGGCATCCTGGCCAACCCCCAGGGCAACCTGGAGCCCGCCGCCGCCACACGGCGCTACGATGCCGCTACCGGCAAGTACGAAACCGACGCGCAGTTCCAGGCGCGGATGCGTGCCGACGTGACGGCCATCTCCAACAAGCTGCGCGCCGTCACCGGCAAGGCGCCGCGTGTGTGGGTGTGGCCATATGGCGCCGCCGATGGCACGTCCCTGGCCGTTGTGGGCGAGCAGGGCTACCAGATGGCCCTGACCCTGGACGACGGCCTCGACGACCTCGCCAACCTCAAGAGCAGCCCGCGCTTTCTGGTGGCGTCCGACCCGGACGGCGAGCACTACGCCAACGCGATTGTCGGCACCGAGACCAAGGCCTCGATGCGCGTGCTGCATGTCGACCTCGACAACGTCTACGACCCTGACCCGGCCCAGGAGGCGCGCAACCTCGACCAGTTGGTGCAGCGCGTGGTGGACATGGGCGTGAGCACCGTGTTCCTGCAAGCCTTCGCCGACCCCAAGGGCGACGGCCTGGTGCATTCGCTGTACTTCCCCAACCGCCACCTGCCGGTGCGCCGCGACCTGTTCAACCGCGTGACCTGGCAACTGCGTACCCGTGGTCATGTGGCGATCTTCGCGTGGATGCCGGTGCTCAGTTTTGCCCTCGACCCGGCGTTGCCGCGCGTCACCCGTTGGGACCCGAAGACCGGCCAGCTCGGCCTTGATCCGGACCAGTACAAGCGCCTGTCGCCGTTCGATCCGAAAGTGCGCCAGCAGATCGGCGAGATCTACGAAGACCTGGCGCGCAACACCGCTGTCGACGGCGTGCTGTTCCACGACGATGCGATCCTCTCGGACTTCGAAGACGCCAGCCCTGCAGCGCTCAAGGCCTACGCCGCCAACGGCCTGCCCGACACCATCGCCGCCCTGCGCGCCGACCCGGCCGTGATGCAACGCTGGACACGCTTCAAGAGTCGCTACCTGATCGACTTCACCCAGGAGCTGACTGCCAAGGTCCGCGCCATCCGTGGGCCGCAGGTGCAGACCGCGCGCAATATCTTCGCCGAGCCGATGCTCAACCCCGGCAGCGAAGCGTGGTTCGCGCAGAACCTCGATGACTTCCTCCAGACCTACGACTGGACCGCGCCCATGGCCATGCCGCTGATGGAAGGCGAAACGCTGAAGAACTCCAATGCCTGGTTGGAAAAATTGGTCGCCACGGTCAAGGCGCGCCCCGGTGCGCTGCAACGGACCGTATTCGAACTGCAAGCCAAGGATTGGCGCACCCAGGCCGCGCCCGATATCGACGGGGCGCAGATGGCACAGTGGATGGGTGTACTCAAACGCCAGGGGGTCACGAGTTTTGGTTATTACCCGGACAACTTCCTGGAAAACTCGCCGGATCTGAAGACAGTGCGTCCGGCCCTTTCCAACCAATGGAACCCTTGACCATGTTCGACAGAATCCTGGCGTTATTCGTGCTGGCACTGGTGTTGGGTGTGCCCCTGGGCCTGATCTTCCTGGTCACCGGGCAGTTCCTGATGGACTTCGTGTTTTTCTACCCGCTGTTCATGTCGGCGCTGTGGATCGCCGGCGGGCTGTATTTCTGGTTGCACTGGGAGCGCCACTGGCCGTGGGAAGAAGACACCCCGGCGCCGGTGCTGGCCGGCAACCCGCTGATCTCGATCATCATCCCTTGCTACAACGAGGGCGAAAACGTCGCCGACACCATGGAGGCCGCGCTGGCCCAGGTGTACCCGAATATCGAGGTGATTGCGGTCAACGACGGATCCTCCGACAACACCGCCGCAGTACTGGATGCCCTGGCCTTGCAGCAGCCACGCCTGCGCGTATTGCACCTGGCGCAGAACCAGGGCAAGGCGGTGGCGTTGCGCATGGGCGCGGTGGCCGCGCGCAGCGAATACCTGGTGTGCATCGATGGCGACGCGTTGCTGGATAAGAATGCGGCGGCCTACATGGTTGCGCCGATGCTCGACAACCCGCGCCTGGGCGCCGTCACCGGCAACCCACGGATTCGCACGCGCTCGACGCTGATCGGGCGGGTGCAGGTGGGCGAGTTCTCGTCGATCATCGGCTTGATCAAGCGCACCCAGCGGGTGTTCGGGCGGATCTTCACGGTGTCGGGTGTGGTGGTGGCGTTTCGCAAGAAAGCGCTGGACCGCATCGACTACTGGAGCACCGACATGATCACCGAGGACATCGACGTCAGTTGGAAGCTGCAGCTCGATCACTGGAGCATCTTCTACGAGCCGCGTGCACTGTGCTGGATCCTCATGCCGGAAACCGTCGGCGGCCTGTGGAAGCAGCGCCTGCGCTGGGCCCAGGGCGGCGCCGAGGTGCTGTTCAAGAATATCCGTGGCATCTGGCAGTGGCGCCATCGCTACCTGTGGCCGTTGCTGTTCGAGTACTGCCTGTCCACCGGATGGGCCTTCACCTTCCTGCTGTCGGTGATCTTCTGGGGCGTGGGTAAATTCATCCCGCTGCCACAGGCAATTACCGTGGACTCCCTGGTGCCGCCGGCGTTTACCGGGCTGGTGCTGGCGATGGTGTGCCTGGTGCAGTTTGCGGTGAGCATCCTGATTGACCGGCGCTACGAGAAAGACCTGTGGAAAACCCTGTTCTGGACCGTGTGGTACCCGATGGTGTTCTGGCTGGTCAGCCTGTTCACCACCTTGGTCAGTTTCCCCAAGGTGCTGTTCAACCAGCACCAGAAGCGCGCCCGCTGGGTCAGCCCGGATCGCGGTATCAAACCCCTTGAAGAGGAGGCGTGAGCATGAAACTGGTCAGAACCCGCCAACGCTCCGTGATGTGGATCATCGATGTGCTGTTGACCCTGATGGCCTGGGCCGGTTTGATCTGGCTACTGGCTCGCGGGATTACCTCGATGCTCGACACCCACGGCGGTCCACGTATCGAGGCGCCGATTTTTGCGGCGCTCAACACCCTGCAGGTTTACCTGTGGATTGCCTTGTTCAACGCCGTGATCCTGATCAGCTGGGCGCGCTACCAGCAACGCCGGGGCCGCAAGTTCGCCCAGCGTCGCGCCGAGGCCAAGGCCCTCACCGACCAGAACCTGAGCGACAGCTTCAGCCTCGGCGAGGGTGACCTGGAGCAACTGCGCCGGCCTGGCGTGCTGGTGATCCACAATGACGACGACGGCGGTGTGGCGGAGGTCAAATCCCATGTCTCGCGGGATGTGGAAAAGCCGGGGCTGACCCTGGTGCCTGGCCAGGATCGCAACAAGGACGCCAGCTAGGATTTACGCTGGAGAGTGTTCCCGCGCAATGTGGGAACACTCTTGGGTAATACCGATAAGTGGGATCCAATTCACAAAAACGCCGCGAACTTTTCTGCCTTTTCCGGTACTAACTTATCTCGGCAAGAACTTGATGGCCAACTAATGGCAACTTTCAAGTTCTCCGACGAATCGCCATCAAAACTATTGCCGCTTGTCGGAATAATACCGCCAGTCACAGGCTGTATTTCTTTTTGATGATTTTTAGTTGTTATTAATCAATAGGTTAAGTGAGTAACTAGTACGGCTGTGCAACTAATCCCGCTTCTTGGGTTGGCGCAAGTTCGATGTTAGTTTGCCGCCCCTTGATTTTCGACGGATCGAACATGTTTTTGTTATCGCCACGGACTCGGTATTTGCTGTGCACTTTCCTGCTCGCTTATTTGAGTATGAACAGTGCCATGGCCGCCCCTACGCCAGGGGATCAGGACCTGATTCGCGACCGCCAGAACCGCCTTCTCGAAGAGCAGCGCCGGCGCCTGGAAGAACTTCAGGACCTGCCCGGCAAAGACACCAAGGCCCAGGCGCCGGCCACGCCCGTCGATACCCGCTGCTTCCCGATCCAGGACATCGAACTCAAGGGCGCCGACAGCCTGTCCGCCGCCGACCGCACGCGCCTGCTCAAGCCCTATATCGGCCAGTGCCTGGGCGTGGCACAGCTTAATGAACTGCTCAAGGTCATCACCGACTATTACATCGCCAAGGGCCGGGTCACCAGCCGCGCCTACCTGCCGCAACAAGACCTCTCCAGCGGTCACCTCCAGGTGCTGGTGGTGGAAGGCAAGCTCGAAGGCCTGAAGGGTGCCGAGGGCAGCAGCGTGACCGATCGCGAACTGGCCATGGCGTTTCCCGGCAAGGTCGGCGAGGCGCTCAACCTGCGCGAAGTCGAGCAACTGGTGGACCAGCTCAGCCGCTTGCCGTCCAAGCAGGCGCAGATGGAATTGACCCCCGGCAGCCAGGTCGGCGGCAGCGAAGTGGTGGTGAAAAACCAGCCGCAAAAGCCCTGGCGCGCCAGCCTGTCGCGCAACAATGACGGGCAGAAAAGCACCGGCGAACAGCAATTGGGCGCGGGCCTGGAGTGGGACAGCCCGCTGGGCCTGGCTGACCAGTTGATAGTGCGCGGCGGCCACGACGCGATCAGCGACCACCAGAAAACCTCGAAAAGCAGCATGCTCTACTACAACCTGCCGTGGGGCTGGTGGAACTTCAGCTACAGCTACAGTGAAAGCGACTACCGCACGCCAGGTGACCTCCAGGGCTACAAATACAAGCAGACGGGCGACAGCCAGAACCACCAGCTGCGCGCCGAGCGCGTGGTGCATCGCGATGACGTGAGCAAGACTTCGGTCAACGTCGGCCTCACTCATTTGCGCACCAACAACTACATCAACGACGAGCGCCTGGGCGTCAGCAGCAACCGCCTCAGTGAGTTCCAGGTCGGCCTCAGCCACGGGCGGCGGATCGCCAGTGCCTTCGTCAACCTGGACGTTGGCATGCAAAACGGCATCGGCGCCTTCGATGCCCAGCGAGACGAACAGCGTCGCGACGGCTTCGGCAACCTCACGCCCACCCCTCGCTACCGTAAATACACAGCCACCGCCAGCTACCTGCAGCCGTTCACGCTGTGGGGCGAGTCGTTCAGTTTCACCAGCCTGGCCACCGGGCAGCGCAGTGAAGATGTGTTGTATCCGTCGCAACGCATGAGCCTGGGCGGCTCCTACTCGGTGCGCGGGTTCAAGGACCAGCAACTGAACGGTGACAGCGGCGGCTACTGGCGCAACGACCTGCGCTGGACCCGTCCGGTCACGGTCGGCTGGCTGCGCCCGGCCTTGCTCGAATACGGTGCCGGTGTCGGTTACGACCAGGGCGTGATTCGCAATGACCGTTACAACGACACCCAGCATGGCCGGGTGTCGAGCAACTCCGTTGAGTTGTTCGCGCGGGGCAAATACGTCAGCACCAGTGTGACGTTTGCCCATTCCCTGGAGCGACCTGGCGTGGTGACCGAGCGCGAAGCGCCGATCTACTTCCGCCTGGATTTCTTCCTGTAATTCAACGCCGCTGCCGTGAGATTCTGAATATGGACGTTCGCCCTGTTGTTGCCCTGAAAACCCTGTCCCAGCGTGGCCTGGCCCTGATCCTGGCCAATGCACTGTTCTGGCAGCCGCTGCTGGCCCAGGCCGACGGCATCGTGGTCAGCGGTCCGGGCACGACCGTCGGCCAGGCGGGCAACGGCGTGCCGGTGGTGAACATCGCCACGCCCAATGGCAGCGGCCTGTCCCATAACCAGTTCCAGGACTACAACGTCGGCCCCAATGGCGTGATCCTCAACAACGCCACGGGCATGGTCCAGAACACGCAGCTGGGCGGGATCATTGTCGGCAACCCGAACCTCAAGGGCGGCGCTGCGAATGTCATCCTCAACGAAGTCAACGGCGGCAGCCCCAGCCAGTTGCGCGGCTACACCGAAGTGGCGGGCCAGTCGGCCAAAGTGATCGTCGCCAACCCGTATGGCATCAGCTGCAACGGCTGCGGGTTTATCAACACCCCGAATGTCACCCTGACCACCGGCAAGCCAGTCATCGACAAAGTCGGCCGCCTGGACCATTACCAGGTGGATGGCGGTGCGGTGACCATCGACGGCAAGGGCTTGAACGCGAGCAACGTCGACCATTTCGAGATCATCACCCGTTCGGCCAAGATCAACGCGCAGATCAATGCACGCGAGCTTACGGTGATCGCCGGTCGCAATGACGTCGATGCCAAAAGCCTGAAAACCACCGCGCGCGCCGACGACGGCAGCGCCAAGCCGGAGCTGGCGATCGACTCGTCGGCACTGGGCGGCATGTACGCCGGCGCCATCAAGCTGGTGGGCACCGAGGCCGGCGTCGGCGTGAAGCTCGACGGCACATTGGCCGCCAGCGGCGGCGATATCCAACTCGATGTCAACGGCCACCTGAGCATGGCCCAGGCCGCCTCCAGCGGTGCGGTGGACATCAAGGCGGCAAGCCTGGATGCCCAGGGGCCTGTCTACGCTGGCACTACCCTGAAGGCCAAGACCAAGGGCGAGCTGAAAAACCGCAAGAGCCTCGCCGCTCGTGACAGCATCACCCTCGCGAGCAACGGCAAGCTGACCAACAACGGCATCATCGAAGCCGGGGTCAACGCCGACAACACCCGCAATGCCGGGGGCGACGTCACGCTCGACAGCCAGCAGGTCACCAACACCGGCACCGTAATCGCCAATCGCAACCTGACCGCGACCGTCACCCAAGACCTGGATAACCAAGGCGCCAGCATGAGCGCCAAGCAAGCGCTGAACATCACCGCCGGCAGCCTCGATAACCGCAACAAGGGCCAATTGCTCAGCGACGGCACTCAAACCCTCAACGTCAGCGGCCTGCTGGACAACAGCCAGGGCGGCATCATCGACAGCACGGGCGCATTCACCCTGCACGGCAATACCCTGGACAACAGTGCCGGCAACCTCACCGGCGCCAGCACGCTTACCCTGGATTTGCTCGGTGACCTGATCAACCGCAACGGCAAGCTGGCGAGTGTCGGGCCCTTGCTGGTCCAGCGTGCCGCCCACCTCGACAACCAGGGCGGCAAGCTCGCAAGCCAAAGCTTGCTGACGGTGTTCGCCACCAGCATCGACAACCAGAACAGCGGCACCCTGGCCGCCAACGATGGCCTGAGCCTGACCGCCTCCGAAGGCGTACAGAACGGCACCAACGGCCTGATCCACAGCGAAAAGGCCGGCCTCAGCATTACCGCCGGCACCCTCGATAACAACGGCGGACGCATCGCGGCCAAAGGCGGTGATGCGCTTATCGATGCCACGGATTTCAACAACGGCAGTGGCAACCTGTTCGCCCGTGACCGCGTGCACCTGAGTGGCGTGAATGTGGATAACGGCGGGGAGATCGCCGCCAACCGGGTCGACGTCAGCCTGCGCGGCGCCCTGGTCAACCGTGGCTTGATCGAAAGCGCCACGATCCTGGATGTCGACAGCGCAAGCCTCACCAACAGCGGGCAAATGCGCGCCCTCGGTGTCGTCGGCAAGACCCGCTACGCCATCGGTGGCCTGCTGAACAACAGCGGCAGCCTGGAGACCGCCAACGACCAATTGAGCCTCGCCGCCGGCACCTTCCAGAACACCGGCGGCAAGGTGTTGCACGTCGGCACCGGCGTGCTCGACCTCAGTGGCATCAGCCTCGATGACGTCGGCGGCAGCCTGGTGACCCAGGGCGACTTGACCCTCGACAAGACCCACTGGACCAACAGCACCGCGATTCAGGCCGGGCGCCTGACGGTGAATGTCGACAACCTGCATCAGACCGCCACCGGGCAATTGCTCGGTACCCGCAGCCTGGTCGGCAGCGGCCAGGACTGGACGGTGGGCGGCTCCGTTGCCAGCCAGGGCAGCCTCGACCTGTCGGTAGGCAACCTGCTCAATGAACACGGGTTGATCTTCAGCGGCGGCGACATGAACCTGAAGGTCGACCGCCTGAAAAACCTCGGCGCCAGCATCTACGCCATGGGCAACCTGCGCGTTGACCGCGACGGCCAGGGCGGGCTGGCCACCAGCATCATCAACAGCTCGGGCACCATCGAAAGCGAGCGCAACCTGGTCCTGGCGGCCAGCACGATCGACAACATCCGTACTGTGCTGACCACCGAATCGGGCATCTACAGCGCCTCCATCACCCCTATCGCCTGTGTCGAGGGCGTGACCGGTGGCGACTGCGACGGTGGCAAGCAGAACCGACCGTTCCAGATCACCCAGCGCGATCGCTTCATCGTCAGCGACGCGACGGCGGCCTCCAGCATTACCTCGGGCGCAGACATGCTGCTGACCGGCGGCGACCTGCTCAACAGCAGCAGTAGCATCGCCTCGGGTGGCAACATGACGGTGCGGGTCAACCAATTGACCAACGTCGGTGTGGTGACCCACGACACCCAGTACGACCGCGTGTTTACCTCCGATCGCGAGCGCAAGCCAGAGGGTTGGTACCGCTACGCCGCGAACTTCACTGACCAATATTCCATTGGCGGCACTCGGTACGACGCCAACAACCTCGGCGGCCTGGAAGCGTCGCTGGCGACGTTTATCGGCGCGATGCAGATGGAGAAGCTCCCCCTGCGCAAGACCACCGAACTGGCACCGGTGGACCAGAGCTACGCGGCCGTGATCCAGGCCGGTGGCGCTGTGACTGTGCAGGCCCAGGCCGGTATCGACAACACAGTCGTGCGCGGCGGCTACACCTACGTCGGCAGCGGCGCCAACAGCCATGCGCCGGGCTACTCGACCGAGGTCAGCCTCAACCCGCAGCTGCCGCCGGACGTCGCCCAGCAACAAGTCAACCCGTTGGGCCTGCCAGGCTTCGACCTGCCCACCGGGCAGAACGGCTTGTTCCACCTCAATGATGGCAATGGCGTGAACGGTGTGCCCACCAGCCAGTTCGCGGCCAACCCGCACAAATACCTGATCGAAACCAACCCGCTGCTCACCGACATGCGCCAGTTCATGAGCTCGGACTACATGCTCAGCAAGCTCGGTTACGACCCCGACACCGCGCAACGGCGCCTCGGCGACGGTTTCTACGAACAGCGCCTGATCCAGCAGGCCGTGCTTGCGCGCACCGGCCAGCGTTTCATCGACGGCCAGACCAGCGATGCCGACCTGTTCAAGCACCTGATGGACAACGCCATCAGCAGCAAGGACGCTCTCAGCCTGTCGGTGGGCGTCAGCCTCACCGCCGAACAGGTTGCGGCCCTGACCCACGACATCGTGTGGCTGGAAAACGCTACCGTCGCAGGGCAACAAGTGCTGGTCCCGGTGCTGTACCTGGCCCAGGCCAGCAACCGCCTGGCGCCCAATGGTGCATTGATTACCGGTAGCGACGTCAGCTTGATCAGCGGCAGCCACCTTAATAACGCCGGCACTTTGCGCGCCAACGGCAGCCTGCTGGCCAATGTCGGCAGCAACCTCACCAACAGCGGCTTGATGGAAGCCGGCGGGCGTCTCGACCTGCTCAGCGGCAACAACCTGACCAACCGCGCGGGCGGTGTCATTGCCGGGCACGACGTCAACCTCGCCGCCGGCACCGACCTGCTCAACGAGCGCACGGTGACCACCCACGAAAGCGCCAGTGCCTATCGCACCGAGCGCAGCGATTTCGTCGACAGCGCCGCGCGCATCGAATCGGCCAACGCGCTGACCTTGCAGGCCGGGGCCAACCTCAACAACGTCGGTGGTTTGCTCAAGAGCGGCGCGGACACCACCGCGCAAGCCGTGGGCGACGTCAACATCAGCGCCTCGCAAACCCTCGACAGCGGCGCCATCGGCACGCGCTCCAACTACAAGACCATCGCGCAGCAAGGCTCCGTGGTGGAAGCCGGTCGCGACCTGCACGTGGCCGCCGGGCGCGACATCAGCATCGTGGCCAGCCAGGTGCAAGCCACGCGCGATATCAACCTGGTCGCCACCCGCGATTTCAACGCGGGAGCAGCGGCCAATGAGCAGCACTCGACGTTCAACTCGAAAAAGGTCAAGCGCATCGAGGACCACGTCCAGCAAGTCTCCAGCGTGATCAAGGCCGGTGGCGACGCCAGCCTGAGCGCCGGGCAGGACCTGCAACTGGTCGCGAGCCAGGTCAATGCCGGCAGCGAGGCCTACCTGGTGTCGGGTAAAAACCTCAGCCTTAAAACTGCTGAAGACCAGGACTACAGCTTCTACAGCAAGACCAAGAAAACCTCCCAGGGCAAGAAATTCCGCCTCGACGAAACCGACGCCGTGAACAATGTCGGCAGCCTCGTCAGCGCTGGCACTAACAGCACGGTCGTCGCCGGCGAAAACCTGCTATTGGCCGGCAGTGCCGTCACCGCCGAAAAAGGCGCGGCGCACTTGGTTGCCGGGCAGGACGTGAGCATCCTCGCGGTGAGCAATTCGGACAGCGCCCGCCACGAGCGCAAAGAGAGCAAAAGCAGCTGGGGCGGGCTCAAGGCGAGCAAGGTCGAGGACAAGGTCGACGAAAAACGCACCACCGCCATGGGCAGCATGGTCTCCGGCGAAACCGTCACCGTCGCGGCCAAGCGCGATGCCGTGGTCACCGGCTCCGCGCTGGTCAGCACCGGCGACCTCGCCGTGCAGGCCGGCCGCGACCTGACCATCGATGCGGCGCAGAACACCTTCGCCCGCACCGACATGCACAAGGAAAAAAACCGCGACCTCACCGGTGTGCTGACCGGCAACACGCTGGGCCTGGATGACATCACCGGCAACCAGAAACTCTACATCAACAGCTCGAAGCACAACGGCACCGCCAATGAAATGACCCTGACCGGCAGCACGATTGGCTCCAGTGCAGGCAATGTGTCGCTGACGGCAGGGCGTGAGCTGGCGGTGATTGCCAGTGATCTGGTGAGTACCAAAAACATGGCGCTCACCGGTGCGAACGTCAGCATTACGGCCGGCATGGAAACCGCCAGCCAGACCAGCAAGGACAGTTCCAAGAGCCTGGCGGTAGGCCGTGTGATCGCGGGCACCGTGGTCGATACCACTAAAAGTATCCGTGATGCCGCGGAGGCAGCGCGCAGCTCCGACGACCCGCGTCTGAAGGCAGTGAAAATCGCCCAGGCGGCGCTGTCGGTCTACAACCTCAATAACCAGGCGGGCGAGCTCAATAAGCAAAGCACCGGTTTCAAGGACAAGACCGGTGGCTCCGCCGGTAACGGTTCGCTGATCAAGATTGGGACTGAACTGGCCAACACGCGGACCAAAAGCAGCAGTGAATACACAGCCCAAACCGCTCATCAGAGCAGTCTCAATGCGGGTGAAAACCTGCTGATTGTCGCGGCGGGCGACGCGCCGCAGACCTTGGGTGACCTGCTGATCACCGGCAGTTCATTGAAAGCGGGCAACACTCTGTTGTCGGCGAAAAACAACATCCTGCTGCAAAGCGCGCAGAACACCACTGAGCGTAAAAACGATGGCTCGCGCAACCGGACTGCCATCGGCGCCAGCTTCAACATTGGCGAGCAAAACGGCTTCACTCTCGACCTCGGCGCACAAACCGCCAAGAATCTGGGGTCGGGTGGCTCGGTGACGCAAGTCAATACCACCCTGGACACCGGTTCACTGGTGCTGCGCAGCGGCCAGGACACGACCTTGGCGGGAGCGCAGGTACGGGCTGATCGCATTGATGCCGACATCGGCGGCAACCTCAACATCCTGTCGCGACAGGACACCGAGACCTCCAAGAGCAAGCAGGACAGCGCAGGCTTCGGGGCGAGCATCTGTATCCCGCCGTTCTGCTACGGCTCCACCGTGGCGGCGTCGGCGAACCTTGCGGCGTCGAAGATGAACAGCGACTACCAGGCGGTGACCGACCAGAGCGGATTCTTTGCCGGCAAGGGCGGCTACACCATCGACGTGGCCAAGAACACCACCCTGCAAGGCGCGGTGATTGCCAGCGAAGCCACGGCTGACAGGAATTTACTGCTCACCGATCGTCTGCTGGTCAGCGACATCAAGAACAAGAGCGAGATTGAAAGCAAATCGGCGGGCATGAGTGTGTCCGGTTCCTACGGTGGCGGTGTCGGTACGCTCACACCCGGGGCCCTGTATGGCATGGCGCTAAATGATTCGGACCACAGCCACACCCGCAGTGCCGTGAGTGAAGGCACGATCGTGGTGCGCAACCCGGAAGGCGCGGGCGACCTGATCGGCCTGAACCGCGACACGGCGAATGCCAACCAGCACCTCGACAAACCTGACCAGAAGGCCATGCAAGAACGTATGGACCTGATCAAAAGCTCGATGGAGTTGACCAAGGGGATCGGCGATGCCATCGCCGCTGCCAGGATCAATGCCGCCAATGACCCCAACAGCGACATCAATAAAGCCACACGGCAGAAGCTGATTGAGGACGGTATCGCTAACCCGACACCGGCGCAGATCAGCCAGCAAGCCCAGAAGGATTATGGCGTCGGCAGCAGCTTCCAGAAGGCCAGCCAGGCCGTGACGGCCGTGGTGCAGGCGGTCATGGGTGGCAGTGTTGGCGGTGCGTTGGCGGGTGCGGCGGCACCGTACCTGGCCCATGAAATCAAGCAGCAGACTGAAGGCGACCCCTACGCCAACCTGATGGCTCACGCAGTGCTGGGTGCGGTGGTGGCGCAAGCCCAGGGTAACTCGGCGTTGTCAGGGGCAGCCGGTGCTGCAACCGGCGAATTTATTGCCCGTCAGCTGTATCCGGGCACTGCGACCGCTGACTTGACCCAGGCGCAAAAGGCAACGGTTTCCGCGCTGTCGAGCTTGGCTGCAGGTGTGGGCGGAGGGCTCGCGGGCGGTGACATGTTCGGCGCTGTCGCCGGCGCTCAAGCAGGACGTAATGCGGTGGAAAATAACTGGCTGAGCGAGACAGAAGCCCGTGCACTTGATAAAGAACTGACAGCCTGTAAAAACGTCAGGGGTGGAGACTGCGCGCCGGTGATAAAGAAATACATCGATATCAGTAATGAAAACAGTAAAAGAATGGCGGGTCGCTGTACGGGCGGGGGATGGACGTGTGTCCCGCGCGAAGAGGAAATCCAGGCAAGTACCAATGTTGCCAGAGATGCCGATCCATCACAGTTCCGCATGAGTGAAAAGTTGAAGAACCCCGAGGCCATTGCGCTGGTTAATTATCTGAATGGCGCGGACCTCAAGTTTCTGAAGGAAAACATTACCGACTCAGACCGCGTGATGTCGGTTGTCATCGATCCGTTCACGTGGCCTGCCATTTTGATGGGCGGTAAATCCATTCTCACCAATGCAGTGACCAAAGGGCGAGAACAGTTAGTCTCCGTGGGCGTTTCCGCCGGTGTTGGCGCCGGTATCCAATACGTGACGGATGGCAAGGTGACACTGGCGGACGTGATTGGCTCTGGGATAGTCGGGGCCATCACCCCCGGTAAAGGGTACAGCCCTACGGTCACGTGGAATGCAACAGGTAGTTATTATCAGGCTGAAATGAAGGGCGATGATCCGTTCATGGCGGCCTTGGTAGGTAAAGCGGGCGCAACCGTAGGGTTCGGCATTGGTAACATGGTCAAATTACCCTTGGAGAAGGGCCTTAACCCTTTGTCCAAGCAGTACGAGTGGGTACCGGCCGGAATATGGACTATTACAAAGCCCGCCCCGCCAAGCTCCATTCCTTCCATCGCGGGTAATTTGGGTGACTCCACGGCCTCCGGGCTTTTCAACAAAAGCGTTGAGTACTATATGAAGAAAAGAGACCTCAATGAGAAGAAATGAACCCTGGTGGGTCGCCATTTATCTGCCGTGTGCCTTTGCGTTGGCGCTGCTGTTCATGAGTGTGTTCTTCCAGGTGGCGGGGTACTGGTTGAGTGGTGGCGAGGATGTCATCGGACTGGTGAAGGAAAACAGCCTGCTGTACCTGAAAGTGGCCGGGGTTGGATTCATCGCGGGGTGGGTGCTTTGGTTCTTTAATGTGCGCTGATTATCCACGGGCAGCGGAGCGTATCAGGCGGACACTGCGTTAAACTCCGGCCCGTTGTTCGGCTAGGCGCCTTTACCTTTTCAAGGACGATGAATGAAACCCGTAAAACTTTCCCTGCAGGCCTTCCTGATGTCCTGCCTGGTGGCCGGCTGGGGCCTGGTGTATGTCGACCGCATCCAGTGGGGCATCCGCGTCGCGGCGTTGATGTATATCGGCATCGTGCTGCTGGGCCTGTGCGGGCTGATCTCGACGCCGCTCGGTTTGTATGTCCTGTTGGGCTTCATCATCAGCGTCAAGCTTGCCTCGGCGGTCACCGCTGCGGTGCTGGCGCGCCGCTACACCGGCCCGCTGAATGTGCCGCGCAAACGTGTCCACGTGCTCTATGTGGGCGTGCTGGTGGTGGTCACGCTGGTCTTGCTCTCGGTGCTGCGTGCACCGCTGCTGGGCTTCAACACCTACTTCGTACCGACAGCCTCGATGGCGCCCGCCGTGTCGATCGGCGACTACATCGTGTCCGACCT
This sequence comes from Pseudomonas sp. TH21, assembly GCF_016651025.1. Lineage (NCBI taxonomy): Bacteria > Pseudomonadati > Pseudomonadota > Gammaproteobacteria > Pseudomonadales > Pseudomonadaceae > Pseudomonas > Pseudomonas sp. TH21. The sequence continues at coordinate 64,307 of NZ_JAEKEQ010000001.1, forward strand.
GCGCGCGGGACCACCCAAGGTCGGTGACATCGTGGTGTACCGCTGGAATGGCACCGAAGCGATCAAACGCGTGGCGGGCGTCGCCGGGGACACCTTGGAAATCGTCAACGGCGAGCTGATCCACAACGGCGAAAACCTCGGGCTGTTCCATGCCCAGGCCGACCGTGTGAAAGGCCCGGAATCGCTGACGCTCGCGCCGGTCAAGGTTGCGCCGGGGCACGTCTACCTGCTGGGCGATAACCGCCACAACAGCAATGACAGCCGCTTCATGGGCCAGGTCGCGGTTGAGGACGTGGTGGGCAAGGTGACCGGTATCTGGTCCTCCAAAGACCGGACGCGGATCGGCACGACATTCCCTTGATACCTTCTTGAAGCTGGAGCAACACCCTATGAATGTCCCGAACACCACCGGACGGGCGACCATCCTGGCCAGCATCGGCCGCCGCCTGGCCGCTCGTATCATTGATTGCGCCATCGCAGTGCTGATCTTTTTCATCGTCAAATCCGGCGCCGACGCGGTGTCTGCCTATGTGCCTGCGATGACGTCCCAGCGTGGCATTCTCTCGGGCTTTTTTGCCGGCTTCGCCTACGTCCTGTTGGCCGATGCATTGCCCAATGGCCAGAGTCTCGGCAAGCGCCTGTTGAGCATTGCCACCGTCGACCGCAAGACCCGCAAGGGCTGTACCCTTTCGCAGTCGCTCACCCGCAATGCCGGGGTGCTGGTGGTGATCGATTGGGTGTGGATCTTCATGGAGTCACGCACGCGCCTGGGGGATATGTTCGCCAAGACCATCGTGGTCCAGACCGGCAACCTGACCACGGTGCGCAGCCTGGCGGACATTTATGACAACGGCACTTCCCGTGGCTGATGGCTATTTAACGGACAAGGACACGTCAGATGATTTACCGAGCTTTTATCCTCCTGTGCCTGGCAGCCCTCGCCGGATGCCAGGGCCTTCCCTATCGCGGCGCCGAAGATCAGGCGCGGATCACGGCTGACCTGAAGCTTGCGGCGACGCCCGCCGAGTTCACCAGGTTGCGTTGGGCGTACACGAACTATGGCGTGATGAAGGGCGAGCAGACCGAGGATGCAATCGCCGTGGTGCAGCCGGGCCTGATCACGTTGGTGGGCTATGCGGGTGGGCACTATGTGCGTCAGGCCAGCTTTCGCGTGGCCACGGTGGACTGTGCGTACATTTTCGATGGCGAGACCAGTGATCGGCCGATCTGGCTGCTGCAGCAAGACCGTATCGTGTTCCTTACCGTCAGCGACTTCCGTGGCAATGGCGACGTGCTCAAGCGCACGCAATTGGTCAAGGCATTGGCCGCCAGCGGCTTCACGCTGCACACCGATGCCCAGGGTCCGGCCTACCGCCCCACCGGCAAGTCGGAACGCCTGTTGGTGCTCAACCCCATCGTCGGCAAGCACATGGAAGACATCGCCGAGAACCAGGCGCACAACGTGTGCCGCCCTCAACCCCTTAAGGATAAATGACTGATGAGCGACTCAGCGTCGGTGGCCGGCAGCGATAACCTGGCCAGCCCGGTCAAGCGGCTGCTGGGCTACCTCATCGATATGGGCGTGGCGTTTGGCTTGCTGTTGTTGAAGACGCCGCTCGGCTATGCCGCCCTGTATGCCCACACGGCGACGAGCCTGATGTTTTTTCAATACGCCAGCTCCGCGCTGACCTTATTGGCGATTGGGTACCTTCTCTTTTGCGATGCATTGCCCCAGGGCCAGAGCCTGGGCAAGCGCGTGTGCCGTACGGCGGTCGTGGGTTATCCGTACCCCACGAACTGCACCGTCGTGCAGTCGTTCCTGCGCAACCTACCGAAGCTGTTGCTCAGTGTGCTGGACGGTATGTTCGTATTGATGGGACTGCGTCGGCGCCTGGGCGACATGTTGGCCAAGACGGTGGTTATCAATACCTGACGCGGGCGCTCAAGGTGGGAGCGCGGCAGCTCCCATCCTGATCCCAGGCGTGTTACAGCAACTTGCGCTGCACCGCCTCGTCGAGCGTGCTGCGCGTCAATGCGTCGACCACTTCGCGTGTATCGCTCTGGAACGGCAGTCCCACGATCAGCACCAGATGCACCCAGGTGCGCACCGATTCACTCTTCTTGACCCGACCCAGTTCCTTGCCATCCTTGTCCTTGAACACCGTTTCAAGGGTGAAGATGTTCTTCGCGGTGGTCGGGATGACACAGAACGTGAAGCCGGTAATGAACGCCGACACCGGGCTGTATTCTTCATTGTTGTGCAGCGTGGCATCCACATAGATGTCCGAGTCGGCCTTGTCAGTGCTCACCCGCGCGAAGCGGTTGGACTGGCGAAACGTATCCGCCACAGTCTTTTCCCACAGCGCCGCCGGTGCACCCGCCGCCGCATTGCCCGGGCCGCCGTTGACGTGGTTCTGCGCGGTGGTGCGCACGTACACCGTAGGTTTTTGCTCCGGCGCATTGGCGGTCGGCGGCCAGGTCTGCACGGCTGGCAGTTCGTGTTGCGAGTACGACACGCAGCCCGTCAACAGGACGGCAGCGAGTACCAGGCAGTGTTTGATCAATCCTTTCATGCAGTGCTCCTTGAAGTTATGGCTTGGCCAGTTTGGCGGTGGCCGTGTCGAGCAGTTGCGCGACCAGTTTGCTCAGTTGCTGGGCGCCCATGGACGGTGCCCAATACTCGCCGCTGTAGAGGCCGACGTTGTGCTCGAACTTGATCGACTCCTTGGCCGCAGCCAATTCCTTGCCGTTGCGGTCGACGATCACCAGGTCGCCGGCGACGTCGAAGCTGTCGACATAGATCGGGCCGTTGACCCAGATCCAGATCGTCAGCGTCAGCAGCGCGCCGGGCACGTAGGCCGGGTGCGGGCTGCGATGGCCCTTGAGGGAGGTCATGTTGAACTTGAGCACGACGTCGTTTTCTTCCAGGCGCACGGGGTACTCGGTGACTTGCTTGAAGTAACCCGCCGTACGCACGTACTGGTTGAGCTGGGCCGTCAGGGAGCGGCTGATCGCCGTCTTGTTGGCCTCGTTGACGTCGGCGTCAGTTACCGCCACATCGGCGATTTGCGCGCTGCGCGGGCTGCTGGCCGCTGCCGGGTGGAGCGGGGCGCCGATAGGGCCGGTGACGGTGTAGGAGACGCAGCCGGTCATCGACAGCGTCGCGATCACGGCCGCGGCCCGGAGGAGAAGTTTAAGCACGCAATATCCCTATAAGTGAACGAACCAAGTCAGTGTCTCGACCCATCCGGGGATAACTTGAGCCTCCATTTTTTATTTCGCCAAAAGGCCTTCGGGCGGCTTTGCGAGCGGCGGGGCACAGGAGTAAAGTCGCGCCCGTTACCTGACATTCCCCTCGCATTCGTTGCATGGAAACCCGCTCAATGGACCTGAAACCTCTCGCCCTGTGCAGCACGCTGTTGCTGCTGTCTGCCTGCAACCACCAACCCTGGGTGCCCTACGTTGCACCGCCCGCCGGTACCGACACGGCCAAGTTGCGTGTGATCACCAATGGCGAAGTGCGGGGCGGCGCGTACACCGGCTGCGTCGGCAATGAGCAAGGCTTGGCCAAGGCCGGGCGTTTTTATGACGTGGTCAAGCCGAGCATCAATTACCCGCAATCACCCTTGGTGCCGCCAAAGTTGGGCATGGCCCCGCGCGTGCTGCCGAAGATGGCCGAATACCTCGGTGTGACCAGCATGGCCGAAGGGATGTACACCGAGATCGTGGCCGAATACCAGGTGCCGGCGGGTAAGCCGTTTCTGATGGTGCGCGAGGAGTTGGCGGTGGGCAGCTACGGCAGCACCTACAGCAAGTGCCCGGCGCTTTCGCGGGTGTACACCTTTGAAAAGGGCCGCCAGTACGAGGCTTACGTCGGCATGGTGTATGGCTCGGATACCGAGGGCAAGATGGGCGTCCGTTGTCCCTTCTTTGTCTACGAGTTGCTGGCGCCGAACCAGGGCATCCCGATGGCGATGGAGTCGACAGTGGCAGCCGATCGCCCGTGCCGTTGAGGTGCGGGTCGATTGAGTAGACACGGTTTAACCCGAACCACCTGAAGCTTGCGTCTGACCTTGTGAACGGATCATTCATTCACGAGGTTCAGACCCATGTCCTACTCCCCGCTCTTCCTGCGTCCTGCTGCCCAGGGCTTTGCCGTGACCTTGTTGGTGGCGCTGGCTGGCTGCGGGCTGTCTGCCTCGCATGATGTGGCCAAGCCGGCCAACCCTGCGCCGGTCGCCGAGTTGAAAAGTGCCGCCGTGCAAGGCGCTGTGAGCCAGCGCATGCCGTTACCCGCCCCCATGACCACGCGCCTGGTGATGCAGGATTCGGCAGCGATGGTCTACCGCAGTGAGCCCCGCGAGCAATACCAGAACCTTCCGGATAACCCGGTGCACCGCGTGGCCGAAACGCCGGTGTCCACCTTCAGCGTCGATGTCGACACGGGCAGCTATGCCAACGTAAGGCGTTTCCTCAACCAAGGCAGCCTGCCGCCCGAAGGCGCCGTGCGACTGGAGGAAATGGTCAACTACTTCCCCTACAACTACGCGTTGCCCACCGATGGCTCGCCCTTTGGTGTCACCACTGAAGTCGCCACCACGCCGTGGAACCCGCACACCCAATTGCTGCGCATCGGCATCAAGGCCTCCGACCGCGCCGTGGCGGACCTGGCCCCGGCCAACCTGGTGTTCCTGGTGGATGTGTCCGGCTCCATGGACCGCCGCGAGGGTCTGCCCCTGGTCAAAAGCACCCTGAAGTTGCTGGTGGATCAGTTGCGCGACCAGGACCGGGTGTCGCTGGTGGTCTATGCCGGTGAGTCCCGCGTAGTGCTCAAGCCCACCTCCGGGCGAGACAAGGCCAGGATCCGCAACGCCATCGACCAACTCACTGCCGGCGGTGCCACGGCGGGCGCGTCCGGCATCGAACTGGCTTACCAGATGGCCCGCGAAGGGTTTATCGACAAGGGCATCAATCGCATCCTGTTGGCCACCGACGGTGATTTCAACGTCGGCGTCAGCGACTTCGACAGCCTCAAGCAAATGGCCGCAGACCAGCGCAAAAGTGGCGTATCCCTCACCACCCTCGGCTTTGGCGTGGATAACTACAACGAACACCTGATGGAACAATTGGCCGATGCCGGCGACGGCAACTACGCCTACATCGACACCCTGCGCGAAGCGCGCAAGGTGCTGGTCGAGCAACTCAGCTCGACCCTGGCGGTGGTAGCGCGGGATGTGAAGCTGCAGGTCGAATTCAACCCGGCGCGCGTCAGCGAGTATCGCCTGCTGGGCTATGAAAACCGTGCGCTCAAGCGTGAGGATTTCAACAACGACAAAGTTGACGCCGGCGAAATCGGTGCAGGGCATACCGTCACCGCGCTGTATGAAATTGTGCCGAAGGGCGAGAAAGGCTGGTTGGAGCCGCTGCGCTACGCGTCAGCGCCTGAGGTGGCGCACAACACCGGCGAGCTGGCGCTGCTGCGGGTGCGCTACAAGCCGGCGGCAGGCGGGGACAGCCGGCTGATCGAACGCCCGATCGTCAACGCGTCCACTGCGGCCAGCGACGACCTGCGCTTCTCGGCGGCCGTGGCGGCCTTCGCCCAACAGCTCAAGGGCGATGGCCGCTACACTGGCAGCATGAGTTTGCAGGACACCGCTGCACTGGCCCGCTCGGCGCGTGGGGATGACCCGTTCGGGTTGCGCAACGAGTTTGTACAACTGGTGGAATTGGCCCAGAGCCTCAAAGCCCCGGCCAAACAGTGAATAAAGGGAGTTAGCCATCGATATGCCCGCTCCAAACGACCTGCCCAGCGACGAATCGCTGCTGGCCCGCTACCGAACCGGCGATGGTGCCGCGTTCGAAGCCCTGTACGCGCGGCACCGCCAGGGCCTGTATCGGTTTTTGGTGTCCCTGAGCAACAAGGCCGAACTGGCCGAGGAAATCTACCAGGAGACCTGGCTCAGCCTGATCCGCAGCAACACGCAGCCACAGGGGAGGGCGAGTTTTCGTACGTGGCTGTTCCAGATTGCCCGCAATCGCCTGATCGATTACTGGCGCAAGCACGGGATTCACAACCCCCTGCACGACAGCTACGACGAGCAACTGCACGCCCAGCCCGACGACAGCGCCGGGCCCGAGCAGCAACTGAGCCTGAGCCGCGACCAGGCGCGCCTCGACGCCGCGCTGCAGGCGTTGCCCGAAGACCAGCGCGAAGTCTTCCTGCTGCGCCTGCACGGCGACCTTGAGGTGCCGCAAATCGCCGCCCTCACCGGCGCCCCGCTGGAAACCGTAAAAAGCCGCCTGCGTTACGCCCAGCAGAAACTGCGCCGCCTGCTGGCCGAGGAGATACCCGCATGACCGACTCACGACAAATGCCTGACGACGAGCTGATCCAGCATTTTCGTCAACACAGCACGGGCGAACCGCCTGCGTCCCTCGACGCCTTCATCCTCGCCACCGCCCGCCGCGAAGCCCCGGCGCCGCAGCCAAACCTTTGGCAACGCTGGCTGCAAGCCTGCCAACGCCCGCGCTGGCAGATGGCATTCGCTACCGTCGCAGGCCTCGCGCTGATGATCGGCGTGGTGATGCGCTCGCCGGTGCCGCAGCCCGAGATATCCACCGCGACCTTCTCCGGTCTTCAACAGGACACTGCACGCCCGGCGCCACAAGCGTTCTCGGCGCCTGCGCCTGCCCCCATGGCCCGCCTGGCCGTCGCCCCACCGCCCCAAGCTGAAATCGCCGGCTCATTGGCAGATGCCCCCGCCGCCAAACAACTGAGCAAGCGTGCGCCGGTGGCGTTGCCATCGTTGGAACAAGGCTTACGCGAAATCCTGCGGTTGCGCGCGGCGGGAGAAAGCAGGGCGGCGGATGAGCAGTTGCTGGCGCTGCATGAGCGTTTCCCCGAGGAAGACCTGCCGGCGCGGTTGGAGGCGTTGCAGAAGCACTGAATCAACACCCACAAAAAAGCCCCAGCGCTTTCGGCGCTGGGGCTTTTTCATGTATATGGTGCCCCGGCGTCGTTTGAACTGGACAGTAAGAGGCCCGTATTCATTGGGTCTGCTTGGTGGTGCTTCGGTTAGGCATACACGTGGGCATACACGGCGCTTCCTTCTGGCCACTTTTTCGTAGCATCCCCGTGGGGCAAAGCAACACCAAATCGTTGATGCATTGATAGTCTGTATACGCGCTCAGCCGGCTAGGACTTTTCTCTTAAGCTAATCAGGCTCAACACCCAAACCCGAACGCATGATACAAGGATATCCCGATGACCCTAGCTGACTTGCAACGGCTATCAGTATCTCAAAGCGAACTGGTTCTTCCTTATCCTCACGCGATTACAGCTTTGCAACTCCTGGAGGCAACCGGCGCCATCCTGATGGGGTGGGAGGGATGGTTACTCTACCCAGACGGCAGGTTGGGACATTCAGACATGCACCAAGGCACCACTGACACGTCAGCGCTTTCTTCATCAGAGGCGTATAGCTGGGCAAAAGCCTCCATGACCCTGTCGCAAAATGAACACGAACTCCAAAACGAAACTACCGATATCAAGCTGCTTTTTTGCATCGTTGTGAATGCTTGAAAATGCCCCGCTGAACGATTCAGCCAATCTGTTGCGCCGACCGGTTGAATCCGGCCGGAGGCCAACAATGTGGTGTAGGGCCAATTTGGAAAGGCAGTATGAGAGCACATATCCAGCCCCCACCAAAACTGGTGTAACCGGTGTTACGAGTGTAACGCCCTTCACCAAACGCCCGGCTTCATTGGCCTTCAGGCCTGTTACACAGTTGAGCGACATAGCGTACCCCCGATGTAACGCTGCCCCTGCGTGTAACGCTAAAGTCAGCATCCGGGTGTTGTGGGCAGGCGCGTTGCGCTCAAGCCTACCAAGCGAAATTCGCGGGCTCCGCCTTTCGATGAGAGGAAATCACGCTGGGGACCCTGAGAGCTTCAGCTTCACACGGGGCATGAAACCCGCGGGATCAAGTTAGTGGGAGGCGTTGGAAGTTACTGAAATTTCAATCGTTGAAATTGAAAGGATTTTGAAGAAAAGAGGGCATTCTTACGGTACTGGTAACGGTTCTCTCAGATCGCTCAAACGGTAGGGCAAATGCACAGGAGAACTGGAGTTCACCAGGTTCATCTGGTCACTAAGCTGGGTGACTTTCCGCTAACACGATCTTGCGGGGACCCCACCCCGTACATGCTTCTTCTGCTCAGGGGGCCCTGGCTCCCGCAGGAATCTCTTCGCTGGTGGAATTCATTTCCAATGGGGGGCGGGGTAGACACGTAAGCACCAAGTGTAACAAGTGTTATATGAATTATTAAGCTCTTGAATTTATTGATTTTTATTTGTGTGCACCCCGCATAGTTATTCATATGCGTTTGGTGTCACAACCAAAAATGGTGTTACAGCGACGTTTTCAAATTTGAGCAGACCGTAGACCGGAATGATTATTTTCATCGTCGTAACAGACAGAAATCCAGCAATGACGGACGGTAGTCATACGTGAGCAAGCCGGTCGGTGTGTTTTATAGATTAAGACGAATGTAGGGAAAGGAGCGCTGCACCAGCCCTAAGGGGCCTCAGGCTTGGGGATCGACACACCGATTCAACACGATACGACACTTCTTTGGTACGCGCCGATATTGCGACCTACATATCAAAGCTCTGTGAAGCTGATAGGATGGCAAAAAATAATCACTGGGCATGACTACCCGAAGTGCGCGAGATCAGTCCAAGGAGCGGTGTTTTCAATGAAGGACTTACGCGAGTTACTGCTGAAGCCTAAGCAGGATGTGGCAGATCGGAAAAAAGCTTTGAAAAAGAGGCCCAATGCATTCGCATTTGATGCCGGGCAGCTTCCATTTGAGCGTCTCGGAGATGCTCAGTTCGAGCTTCTTTTGTCTGATATTTACAATGCGTTAGCAGGCTCCGATTCCCATAGCTGGTATGACAGCGCAAGACGGATGAATGACGGAGCGGATGGTGGGCGCGATGTCATATTAACGCATCAGGGAGTGTCGGTTGGCATCATCCAATGTAAAAGGTTGAAGTCCAATATAGGACTACCCCAGTTCATTCCGGAAATTTGCAAGTTTTTTCTAAACTCAGTTCTGGAACCAAAACTAATTTCAGCTGACGGAAAAGAGTTTTTTTATATATTGGCTGTTGCAGAAAGCACAACTGCTGCCCTCATGACGTTCCTGGATGGCACTGGAGTAGAAAGATTTGACGCGTTAAGGTCTACTTTTGAGGAAGAAGCCTTAAAGGTAAAAAATAAATATGTAAAGCTCAAGGAAAGTGATGAGCTTAAAGGAATTAGCTCGGGCGCTCAGCTGTGTGATTTGTTTTGGGCTAGGATGACTGCAACCAAAACAATACTCCATCGAAAAGAGGATTTGTCAAGGCTAGTTGCTGACAAAGATAAGATAAAGTCGACATATTTTAAGCTGGATACAGTTGGTGGTGCCACAACGCATGAAATTGAGATACTTCTTAATAACGTTTTGGGTACTAGGGGGTTAAGTCGGGGAGCGGGAGATGTAGAACTAGCTTCAAAAATTAGAACAGCATATATAGACTGTAATTTGAATCATAATGGTCGATTCAATGTGGCTGTTGTACAAGGTTCCGGCAACAGCGTAGAGGTTACTATTCGAGGTTTGCTTGAAGAGCCAGACTCTAAATTGAAGCATCACTTTGGTTCGCGTGTTTCCATCATTATTTGTGGGTCGTCGGCTCTCACAGCGGATAAATGGTCGTTTTGCAATAAATTGGTGGAGGATTACACTTCGCCAATTGTGCTGATGGTGGGGTGCGGATATGTAGACGGCTTGACGCTCCTTAAATGGAAAAATGAGGATCAAGAAAGCAAAGTTTGGATAGATCCCGAGTGGGAACCCGCTTCCGGCTGTAACTATCGCGCAGGCTGGTGCTGGGTTAAATTAAGTGATGAAGAAAAAAAGTGTTATATTTTAGTTGAAAACAACCCACTAGATGCAGAGCTTGATCATGGCAATGTTTCGCTGAGGTTGGCATTTGAAGATGTCGTTGTTTGGCCGATACTCGGTGATGATTTTGTAGCGCCTATATCTGAGTCAAAGTCCCAGTTGAGAAGAGTTTATCTTGGGCAAAGGGAGGATGCGTTATTACGCCCGAATGTTTTACTGGTGTCTCATAATACGAATGCGGCTGAGGCATCTTTTGAAAGTTCATTGTCTGATTATCATGCGTTGCGGCAGAATTCTAAGGTTGCATTGGTCGTTTCAAATAGCGGTCAAGTTAGAGATTATGGTGTTTGGAAGAATGTTACGGGTTTTTTCCCAACAGCTGAACTATCAAACATAACGACCAAAGCGCCAACGAACAGTCCTTGCGGAAATTTGATGCGCAGGATCTCGCCAGGTGCGTTGTTAGCTGAATTAGCCTGGGACAGCACCGGGCACACTATAGTTGTTTGTCGCGCCTTTCCCTATAGATTTAAGGATCATGGCATCTACTCTGATTTGAGCGCTGAAGAAGTAGAGCTTTCGCAGATCATAAGTAAATACCCTGCTACTGTAGACATGACGGTTCCCGTCCATTCTGAGCTGGAAATATTACAAGAGCTAGTAGAGTCGGGAGCTTTCCAAGCTAGCGGGGTTTTTACTTACTCTACTATTCATGGTGTAAAACCCGGAGCAGCTTTCCTACCCAACCATATATATGATCATGGCGAGTGTGTTATGGGTACGGTGCACGCACTTTGTTATCTCAAATCTCAATCTAACACCCATTGGCGGTACGAGAGGTACTGTAGTGGCCAACTAACGTACGTCTCGGACTCAGGATATACTGCTAATATTCTCGGCTGGAGTAACTATACTTACAGTGTTCGGTCGATGGAAGCTGATATAGTAGACTGGGCAAAGCAACCCGGCGAGCATCCCGAGCTGATTGTTTTTTGGAAAGGGAAAGGTCGTATACCTGATGTTGGAATAAAGCCCTCAGAGCGCGGGCGCTTCAATATAACGTATGCCGCAGATGAAGAGAATAATATTACATACCCTACGCTTGCCAGAAAAGCATTCGTCTTTGGAATAGATGAGGTTGAATCGTATTATTCCGAGTTGGATTCGAGCAAGTCGCCTTCTTCATTGATGGAAGATATAGTTGCGCGAAAGGAGAAGTTGGATGTTTGATCAGCTATTGGTGGATATAGATATTCGCGCCGTGGACGCTGGTTTCACTGCGAAAAATTTGCAAATGGCTGAATTTGATGAGCTGGAAGTCACCAGCTTTTATTGGGAGTCTAATTTTGCCTCTATTTTGCTCATCAATCTGATGGGTTTAGAATATGATGAGTCAATCAAAAAAATTATAATTTCTGAAGCTTTGCTTGATAAGTTTCTCGTTGGGAGAGAACGGTCGGGAGTAGTTATTGATGGTTATTTGGTTCTTGCAGTTGATTCAGAGATGCATGATTTAAAAAAATTTATCGCAGATACGGAAAAAAATACAAGATTCGTCAGAAAACATGTCGTTGTAAAATACCCTGATCAATGGCAAAGGGTAGAGAGAGTTACATCTCTGGGAATAGCAACAGTAGCAAGTGTTGCACAATTTGCGATTAACCCGATACTCGATCCCAAAGCCAAAAAGCTAATGGATGAAATTGAATTGAATGGAAGCTTGGCTACGGCTGAAGCTCATTCTAAGGAGTGGGATCTAAATGAATAGCAATTTGTCGATTCGTTTGCTCTCCATCACTGTCAGTAATTTTCGAGGAATCCCTGATACGATTACGATTCCTCTAGACACCCCCCTGATCGTTATTCACGCAGCAAATGGAACTGGGAAAAGTTCGATTTGCTACGCTATAGAATGGCTTCTTACTGGGGTTGTGAATGATGTTAGTACACACGAGCTTCCATGCCAGTGGGGAAAAGGTCGAATGGAGGTCTCAGCAGAGTGCTTAATTGGACAAGCTCGATACGAATTGCGAAGGTATGGGCGGACTTTGACTTTAAAGGTTGGTGATGAGGTTAATAAAATTACCGATGCCGACCTGTTAGAAATGCTTACGCCAGATTCTGTGGGAGGGAAAAACCAGAAGGTTTCGAAAAATGTAAAACGTAATTGGTTAAGGAGTAGTCGTTGGCTGTATTCAAATGCGTTAGCACTATTGGTTGATAATAGCCGAGCATCTGATAGGGAGCAAATATTTGCTGATATACTTGGTTTTGGGCATTTAACACACGCATTGCAAAAAATTACCGATTATCGTAATGCCCTACCAAGTATAAAGGGCGTAGAAGCAAAACTTTCTAATATTCGACAAGAAATAGCAGGGCTGACTGCAAAAGTCAATGAAACGCTTCTAACCAATCATGAGTTTGAAGCGATGATTCACAGCAGCCTTGAGCGTCTTGGTTTGCCGCCCGCTTCTGGATCCGCTGAAATAAAGGATAGATTGAAAGAAACTAAGAAACTCGTTGAGCAAGGTAGGATTCAGTTAGAAGCCAAAATAATATCTTTAAATAAAATTTATGCTGAGTGGGATAGCTATCACCAACATCAAAAGCATTTGGAAGTGTCGCGTAGTCAATTAGAAACTTTGCATGAGCGGAAAGCTGGCCTAGAAAAAACCGTCTCAACTAATGACCTCGAGATGTCAAATATTTTACCTGATTTTGATGCGGCAGCTAGAACCGTAAGGTGGGCAGATGAACAGCTTGCAAAGTTAGAGCCTTCTTCGGCATTGATTGGTGAAGGTGTAGCCAAAAAATATTTCGAGGCTAACCCAACGTCTGTGTTTGATGTTAAAAGTGTGTTTGCAGAGCTGAGTTGGTCCGATGGTCAGCGAGATGCTTGGAGGCAATCGCTCAATTACTTATTAAATAATGTTGCGGACATTAATGCGTTACTTGTTCAAAAGAATGAACTTGTTGCGAGGTCGCAGGAAATCAAGCCAGTTGAAGGTTTGAGTTTTCTTGAGGCGCAAGCTAGCCAGGCTAGTAAAAAAAGAGAAATATTAGAGTCTGATTTTAAGAAATTATCTTCTGCCGCGGAGCAATTGATATCATTAGGGCGTTCTTTAGTTCACTCTCACAATGATACTTTGTGTCCTTTGTGTAGTCATGATTGGATAACGCACCAAGAACTTATTGCGGCAGTAACTATTCAAAATGATTCAATTTCGCCACTAGTTGCTCATCTTCATCATCAGCTTATAGCTGAAAGAGCAAGTGAGGAGATTGCTCTTAAAGAGTTTAGGGCTGGAAAAGTTAAAGCTGAAATTTACCAAATGCATCTGCAGCGTCTTAATAGTGTTGAACAGCAATTGAGACAGCATGAAAAACTTTCTAATTATTTAGAAATAATGAAGTTGCCTGATCTTTCAGGTGTTACTGTCCAAAGCATCGAACTCTGGTCTGATCGCTTACGTGTTGCTACCTCGTTGAGCAAGTGTCTCGAAACCTTGGCGTATGTTGAAATTACATTCTCGCCCGAGGGTGAGTTATCGCTCCTTGGACGCTTTATGAGTTGTATTGATAGGGTGAAGCGCTATAGAGCCCATTATTTTGGCCAAGAGGGTGTGCTGACTAAAACTCGTAATGACTTGCAGAACGGGCGCGAGTTATTGACGGTTCAGCTAAATCAGGTAAATGTTGAAATTAGTAACTGGACAAAAAACCTTCAGTCTTCTGTGCAAAGTAGCAGTGTGTTAACTTCTGCTTGGAGTTCTCTGGCTCCGGGGCAGGCCGTTACACTGGATAATTATACTAAAATCCATCAGCGACTCGAAAGCGAGAAGGCGGTAACACAAAAGAGTCTAGAGGATTTGGCCCGTGCAGAGGCTTCTGTAAATATCAATGACGATATTAAAGCGCTTGAGATTCTGCAGAGTGAAGAAAAGTTGGTCAGTAATAAACTCAACAAGGGGGCTCATTATTTTAGCGAGGCTGAGAGGATAATATCTTTGTATCGAGCGCATATCAGGTCGCTTTCTATATCATGCTTGGGTCCCGTGTTGAAACCAGCCGCTGAACTTTTTTCACGTATGCATGCTAATGAAGTTTATAAGGGGCTTAGTATCTCTGAGGGTAGTGATGTCCTCCGCTGGACTGCAATTGCAGAGGGGCACGAAGATCAACCAATTGACGCTGAAGCCCGATTCAGTCAAGGGCAGCGTCAGGATCTTGCATTGTCTTTGTATTTGGCGCGGGCGAGGACCGTTGGTGGTACTTTCTTTTTGGATGAGCCGATTGCTCATTTAGATGATTTAAACAGAGTCGCCATGCTAGATATATTTCGGTTGCTCGCCACTACTATGCCTAATATGGGCCTGATCTTAACCACTTCAAGTGACGCGCTGGCTCGACATATCTCTCAGAAATTCTCGACTCCAGATACCCGCCACTTATTACGAACCATTCGATTGGATGGCAACCCAAGAAATGGTATTAAGATTGATATCGATTGACGGGCATAGGGGCCCACTGGTGGTTATGACGGACAACTACGAGGAAGTAAGAAGACTTGCGGCTAAATAATTGATAGATCGGAAGTCTTCTTGAACTGAATAAGTCGAACAATCAGCCCGGGAGACCGGGCTGATTCGGGGTTACGCAGCGAGTAGTTCCTCCAGGGAGATGTTACGGGCTAACGCTGCCAGATCTGAACGGTCAAGTTTCGAATGGAAGGGCCCGAAGCGAGGCACTTTCAGTCCGGACAAAGAATCGCCCATTCCCCCCTTTTTGTGGCTGACGGCTACTATGCGTGCGCCCAAAGCCATCAGCCGTTCGGTTGCAGCATTCCACTCCTCATTCAGCGCAAAACCTACTGCACTCAATGCTGTGGCCTTGGCTTCATCGCAACGTTGGTGGGCATTAGTAATTTGAGTTTCAAGAGTATCGAGCTCGACTTGCAGAGCACCGAGGATCAGGTCTTGCCTTCTGACCTGCTCGTCCGTTGTTGCCAGTTGCTTAGCGGCCTTTTGCATTTCGCCGCTTGCCGATTTTTCCCCTTCGGTATCCCCGCTGGCGAGGCTTTTGGCGTAGGACGTTGCAGCGTCGCGCTCGGCTTGTTGCGCCTTTTCCAGTGCTTGATCGGCTTCAGATTGAATCGCCTTAAACCGCTCACTCAAGTGCGCTCTTTTTCGCTCCAGCGCTTCAATTTCAGCTGTCGCATCGGTCATTGCTTGGATGGATTCGACTTTGATTTGATCGTTTTTATCCAGGCGTTCTAAGTGTTGAATCTTCCGATCAATTGCAGCCAAGTCGTGTGGTATCGCACGTATACGAGCTTCGGCACTTGATATTTTATCCGCAGCTTCGCTTGCTTCCGGGCTTCCAATTGGGTTGCCAACAGCACTGAAACCGCGCGGCGCGTTACGCCATTCGGTTTCCAGTTGTGGAAGGCTCTGTTCCAAGGTTTCCAGTTCTTGAATCAAGGCAGCTTGTTGCTGTTTTAGCTGGTTCATGTTGAGTTCCTAAAGGCGTGAGGTTGATTGATTTTTCCGCTGGCGGGCCAGGCCAAGGTGAGCCTGCATTCCTCTTGGCGGGGCCGTTGTTAGGCCGCCTGGGCGCTTTGATCACCTTGTTCTGGCACTGCCACAACCACATAGCAGCGCTGCAAGCCCAGTCCTGGTAGTCGCACCGCCGTCGAGGCTTTGCCATCCTTTCCCGGCTCTAAAACGCCCCGTCGCAGGAGCTCTTTGTTAACCGCACTGAGGTTCATGCCTCGGAAGATTTCGGAGCGCCATGCTTCCGGCAGCACGTAGTAGGTGTTAGTGGTGTGCAGGGCGTCGCCCATGCCGTGTTCCATGGTCTTGCGAAAACCCAGCCGATCAATTGTGCGTGGGCCGTGCTCATCGATCTTGGCGGCGGCAGATTCCCAGCGGGTGAAGCGGCTTTCTCCAAAGCGCTCGATGACCTGGCGCAACCGTGCCAAAATTGCATCGCCCTCGAAGTTACCGGCGCCGCCGCGTTCAGCTAGCCACGCATGCAGACACACCCGAGCGGCGGTCGTGGCTGTGCCATCCGGCCAGCCGGTAACACCAAAGGCGGTAGCCAACTCTCCGGCGGCTGCGGCGAGGCCGAAGCGAAGGGCGGCACGCTGCGCCTGACCACTGGCCGAGGCGGGCAGATTTTGGGTGATGAATTGCTCCACTGTGTGGCGAACAATCACCGACCACCTGAGCATTTCTCCAGGCGCGCACAGTGCATGCAGGAAGGCGGTGAGGGGCGTGCCGTAGTATTTGGCGACGCGGGCCTTGAGCGCATCGGAGAGCGCAGCAGCATCCTCAAAACCATTCAGCACATCGAACATGCCGAGGCCTTTGCTGGCATCAGCAGGCACGGCGAGCATGCGCACCTCCATGCCGGCTTTCAGCTCCTTGTTTGCATCCGCCATGTGCTGCGCCAATGTCTTTTCTCCAGTCGAGAGAAACAGCAAGCGCCACTCATGCACCTGTCGGCCTGCTTGTCCTCGATCGTTCGCCCGGGCCTTGCCGGTGCCGTTGCCGAGCATATACACCGTTTCCCCAATGATGCGTGGGTCACACATGCCGACTTCATCCAGCACCAGGAGGCCGTCTGAGTGTGCGGCGGCGATGGACTCCAGGGCGTTATCCGTGGAGCGCCACGAACGCACCAGACGCGGCCCGCCATAGACCGAGGCAGCTACCTGCAAGTGGGTCGTTTTGCCGCCGGAGCTGTCGCCGTAGAGGTGGAAGCCGCCCGACTCATGCCCCAGCAGGTTCAGCAGAGGGCCTGCAAAGGCCACAGAAACGACAAACGCCAAGCGATGGTTACCAACGCACAGTGCCCCGATTTGCTGCTGCCAATGCTCCAGAGAGCCCGCCTCGCTGATCGGTGGCAGCTGGGCACCGGCCTCATAAAAATGCAGATGCTCGGCGTGCGAGCCGATTTGCTGTTCTGGCAAAAGGAAGGCGTTGTCGTGCCAGCCCAGGCGCGTCACCAAACGTGCGCGCTGGGCGCTGTCGAAGCCGCCGAGGTAGCTTTGTAGGTCGTTGCGGGCATTGCGTCCTGATCGGCTCCCGGCGAGGCGCAGGCCCATGTCTACCAGCGGGCCAAGCACGTCTTTGCCGAAGTCGCCGGTCATGGTCCTGGCTGGAATGTTCCAGCGTTTTTTGGCGCCGTCTGGGTCGTCGAACTCGACCAATAAGCCCCAGTTGTGGCCCTTGTCGTCGCGAGTGCGTGCGATGATTTCGAGAGGCGAACACACGGGACGCGCCTCGCCATCATCGCCGGAATAGAACACCCCTTCAGGTGTCAGGCGAAAGCCGCCCGGCAACAGGTCATTTTTCGATTTCACAGGACGTTTGGCGGGTGCCTTGGCCTTCGGTTGTTGAGGCTCAGTGGTCTCAGTAACACTTTCGAAAAGCTCACCGCCGCGCACCAGCTCGGCGATGTGCCCAGCGGTCCAGCCTTTGGCTAACGCGTCCGCTGCATCGTCGCCTTCCGCCCATTTTCCACCCTTGATAAGCGTGGGCTTTCCGCCTTTGCTGCTGGGCTTGAGCTTGAACACGTCGAGCGAGATTCGTTGCACTGAAGCGGCGCCCTGCTCAATCAACTTGAGCTCGATGGCGTCCATGCAGGTATTGCCGCTGGCATCGTTATCCGGCCACAGCACTACTGTGCGCCCTTTGAGCGGCGTTAGATCGGCCTTGTGCCAGGAGTTCGAGCCGTTAGGCCAGCAAGTGGCTACATAGTCCGGCATCAGTTCAGCAGCGGCGTCCGCGGCCTTTTCGCCTTCACACAACACTACAGGCGCATCGGCGCGCTGTGCCAGATCATCCAAGCGCAGCAGGGGCCGAGGTTCCGGCAAACCTTGCCAGCGCCATTGTGTGATTTGTCCATCGGAGCGCTTGCACCAGGTCAACGGCGCAAATACCTTTCGCGGCTTGCCGTTTTCATCGGGGCCCAGGTCGAAGCGATACAGCGCCATGACCGGCAGGCCCTGCGCATCCAGATAGATCCATACCTTGGACGGAACACCGTGTTGCCGGTGTTTGGCTGGGCACTTGTTCATGGCCTCGGCCGGGATCGGTTGAATCGCGATCCACTCCGGCGTTGCGCTCTTGGCCGGTGCGCTTTTGGTTGTCGCGGAACCAGCGGAAACGCTGAGCAGATCCGCCAGCTTTTTGCAGGCCTCAACGTCCGTGTCACCGTCGATGTAGCGCACCAAGTCGATCAGGTCACCGCCCTTATCGCCAGTGGCAAAATCCGCCCAGGTGCCTTTGCTCAAATTTACCTTGAGTGACCCTGCGCGTTTGTCCGCGCGTGTCGGATTAGGTGCGGTGTATTCCTTGCCGCCGTCGACGCGTTTGCCGTTCGGCAGCCAGTGAGCAAGTACGCGGTCGATGTTCTTCAGCGCGGCACTTTTTACGTCGGCAAAGCTCGGACGTTTTGAGGTATTGCCGGTGCGCTGAGTCATGGTGCGGTCCTCGACTCAAGCAGCGCCTCGTTCACGTCGTCGATCAGCGCCTTGGCCATCTCGCCGAGGTAAAACGCAGGCCAACTAAAACGCTCGCCCGCATCGCTGATGGCGGCATCGAGGATTAGTTGATTGGTGTGGTGCAGAATCTGGGAAACGGCTTCAAGTGCGCCCTCCAGCGGGATACCGGCATTCACCCGAAACAGGTTTTGGCCGTTACCGTTGGCTGGGGAAAACTCGGAGCGCCCAAGCGTATTGGAGTGGTTCACAGCGCACCGCCTTTCTGGCCCATCGGCACAGAGGAGGCATCACCGTACATGGTGAGTGTTTTGATTAAGCCCAAGGTGCCGCGCACGTCCCAAATAACGGACGACAGCACGCGGTTGGAGAGCAGGGGTTTATCCCCGTCTAAATGGTCTTCCAGCAGCATAAGAACGGAGTCGGCACGGTCGAGCGCACAGGTGATGGCGTCGATAGGAAGACCGGCTTCGGCGTCTTGGCTGACGCAGAGTAGATCTTCGGGTAGTGCAAAGCCTGGGAGCATGCTCATTGGGCACCCCCTACGGCTTCCAGAGCTCGCGCTTTGGACATATGGGCGTTGTAACGGGCTAGGCGTGTAGCGAGGCTGGTGTTGGCGTGTAAAGCGGCGAGAGCCATTGCTCGATGAGCAGCGGCGCGAATTCTGGACGGATTGAGGGCGTATTTCATCTGTGTAGCTCCTTGATTTGAGGAGCTGCCACGTTCGTTACCAAGCGAATGGGTGGCAGCTGTGCGCAGGTTGGTAAACCGGGAATCAAGGAACCCGGCAGGCACGAATGCCTCCCACGCACAGCCGCCATAACACGTAACTGCGGGCACAAAAAAAGCGCCTGCAATAGTAATGGGGGCGCTGTTGCGCCTTGATTTCGTCGGGTTACCAAGCCCGGTCGCTGAATTTGCAGCGACGGCCAGAGAGTAACGTCCGTTTTTTGAAAGTGCAACTGTGGGGGATGCTTGCGGATTTTTTCGATGGGGCATAAATTCAATAGGCATGTAGGTTTACCTCAACGCCTCCGGTTGCCGCCGGGGGCGTTTTCGTTTCAGGCATTGGTTTCCCAGCGCAGGGAGAGCAGTGGGAGAAAATCGCCGTCGAGGCAAGATCGTGCATCTTCGTAAGCGTCGATTTGTTGCCCTTCATCCACGATCACCGCACGCGGGGCTTCGCTGGGTACTGACAGTGCACACCAGGTGCCGTCTGCCCATCGCATAACTACAACTACTCGATTAAGGCGTTTTTGTTGCGTTCTGTGATGCTCAAAACGTTGCATCCATCGTGACGAGAAACCGACTTTTCTGAGTACAGAGAAAGGCTGCAAAATGACCTTGGTGGCGATACGGTTCGTCATGCCGCCACCCTGTCACGAGCTGCGATTCGTGCACGCGTCCAATCTAAAACTTCAGCCAGCACCCATGCGACGGGAGCGCTGCGGGCGTTACTAGCGCTGAGTTTCACTGGAAGTGGGAAGCCGCTATCCGCTTGCTGCATTAGTTTGTAAATCGTTGGGCGCGCTAACCCAACTATGGCCATTACTTCCGGCATGCGGATCAGAATTGCTGAAGGGTCTGCGGCAAAATGACTGGTTCGTTTGGCGTTCAGATCGCTTGTTTCGTAAGGGCGGATTTCGGTGGGATTTGCGGACTTGCAGTTATGATCATTCATGGATAACCCCTGGTTATGGATACAGGGGTATCTATCTATACATTTATCTAGATGAAGAAAACTACTTTTCCCCTAGACCGGTCAATGTGTAGTCAATATGGGGGCAACGCAGGGTGAACGCGGCAGTTTAGTAATTGCGCAGCTAGCACTGTTCGATCAGGTGGCAGGCGTCAGCGACCTGACCACGGCAGAGATCATAGCGCGGTTGCGCTGAGAGAGATTTGAGCAGGCCGTTGCTTAGCGCCGAATGCAATACGGTTTGGCGATCAGTCATTGCCAAGTGTCTCAGGCGCTGTGTAACCGAAAGTCCCACGCCCTGCGCTTGAAGGGCGGAGCCAGCGAAGGTCGCTTGGTAGGATCAGGCGAAAAACGTCTGCCCGCAGCACCTGAGCGCTGACTTTTGCGTTACACGCAGGGGCAGCGTTACATCGGATGTACGCTATGTCGCTCAACTGTGTAACAGGCGTGGAGGCCAATGAAACCGGGCATTTGACTATGGGCGTTACACGAGTAACACCCGTTACACCTGTTTTGGAGGGGGCTGGGTATGTGCTCTCATACTGCCTTTCCAAATTGGCCCTGCACCACATTTCCACTCACTAGGGCATCAAGGTGATCGGCGTACCACTGCATCATCACTCTACGCTGAGGCAGGTACACCGCTTTGTTATAGACCCCGGCAATACCCTCCTTTGCATGAGAGAGCTGGGCCTCAATGTGATTCTCATCGAAACCCTGCTCATTGAGTATGGTGCTCGCGATGTGACGAAAACCGTGGCCTGTTTGCCGACCGGCATATCCCAGTCTGCGAAGCGCCATTAGAAAGACGGTGTTACTACGGGGGATTGTCCTGTCTTTCCTGCCTGGAAATAGTAGAGGGTACGCACCTGTCAGTGTTCGTAACTCAGTGAGCGCTTCGATTGCCTGTCGAGAGAGGGGCACCACATGTTCGCGACGACGTTTCATTCGCTCGGCTGGGATCGTCCAGAGCTTTTTGGAGAGATCGATTTCTGACCAGCGTGCTTCTCGGATCTCGCTAGGGCGCGATGCTAATAAGGAAAGCAAGCGAAGCCCTATACGAACGTCCTTTGCGTGAGGGTAGGAGTTGATAGCTCGAAGTAGCGCAGGCAGTTCTTCAATCGAAACGTGTGCATAGTTTTCAGCGCTACGTGATTGCAGGAATTTGCTGAGACCTTCAAGGGGGTTGTGGACGGCTCGTCCTGTTACGCGGGCCAAGTCATAGATCTCTTTGC
Organism: Pseudomonas sp. TH21; assembly: GCF_016651025.1. Classification (NCBI taxonomy): domain Bacteria; kingdom Pseudomonadati; phylum Pseudomonadota; class Gammaproteobacteria; order Pseudomonadales; family Pseudomonadaceae; genus Pseudomonas; species Pseudomonas sp. TH21. Next base: position 85,704 of record NZ_JAEKEQ010000001.1, read on the forward strand.
AAAAGGCACGAACTCGGCCCATTTGTTCAATGATCCCCTTCTGCTCCATGCCGCGTAGAAACTCCATCCATTCCAGGGGCAGTATTTCCGTGTATACGCGTTTTCCGAACATGGGGAATACGTGAAGCTCCAGTGCGCCAAGCACTCGTCGAGACGTACCTGACTCCCAGCTTGTGCGTCTGGCCTCAAACCACTCCCGGCCTAATGCTTCAAAGGTGTTGTTGGCAGCAACCTGGTCTGCAACCTTGCGAGCTTGCTTGCTCACCAATGGATTTTTGCCGGTCGATGCGTCTTCCCGCAGTTGAGCTGCTTTCTGTCTCGCCAAAGAGCCACTGATTTCCGGGTAGCCGCCGAGACCCAGCCAAGACCATTTTCCGTCTGGCTTTTTGTAGCGCAGCTCCCACGATTTTTGACCGTTAGGTTTCACCCGGAAGTACAGGCCATTCCCGTCCTGCTCCCGATATGTAGCGTGCTCAGGCTCCAGGCCTGCAAGCGTGGTATCTGCTAAGGGGCGACGTTTGATTTCAGAGCGCTTCACTTCCTGTATGCCTCCAGTTATAGGAATCTCAAAGCATACACGTGGGCATACACGGCGGGAAGTTATAGGGATAGACAGGGAGGGATAGCCAGAAACAACAAAGCCCGCACAGGGCGGGCTTCTTGGGGTGTTTCGTAGACTGTCTGAGACAGCCCGAGACTGCTATATGGTGCACCCGGCGGGATTCGAACCCACGACCCCTGCCTTCGGAGGGCAGTACTCTATCCAGCTGAGCTACGGATGCTTGTGCGGGCGACATCATACCCATGTCGTCCTTGGGCGTCCATGCCGGTCTTTGGACGTTTAAGGGTGGGAATTTTCCGTACAGCGGCCCTGCGCCGGGCGCCAGCGGTCGGTGTGGCGGAACCGGTCCTGGTTACGCTGATCAGAAAGATTCGGCAAATGCGCGGTTTTCGTTCTTTTTTTCGAACAGACTATTGCCCTGTACCCCCATTGATCCTAGGATTCGTTTGAGATTTCAAACGCTCTGTCTCCCGTGCGCTCTTTCACTGATCCCGCGCGCTGGGGCTGATTTCCCTGACGGCAGCCCACAAGGCGCCTTTCAACAACTCTAATTCGCTCCGCGTGCGCGCGGTGCTGTTAAGGAAAGCCGACATGCAGCTCAAAGATACCCAGTTGTTCCGCCAGCAAGCCTTTATCGATGGCGCTTGGGTCGATGCGGACAACGGTCAGACCATCAAGGTCAACAACCCTGCCACGGGCGAAATCCTCGGTACCGTGCCGAAGATGGGCGCCGCTGAAACCCGCCGCGCCATCGAAGCCGCCGACAAGGCGCTGCCGGCCTGGCGCGCGCTGACTGCCAAGGAGCGCGCGAACAAGCTGCGCCGTTGGTTCGAACTGCTGATCGAAAACCAGGAAGACCTCGGTCGCCTGATGACCCTCGAACAAGGCAAGCCGCTGGCTGAAGCCAAGGGCGAAATCGTCTACGCCGCCTCCTTTATCGAGTGGTTCGCCGAAGAAGCCAAGCGCATCTACGGTGATGTGATCCCCGGCCACCAGCCCGACAAGCGCCTGATCGTGATCAAGCAGCCGATCGGCGTGACCGCTGCAATCACCCCGTGGAACTTCCCGGCCGCGATGATCACCCGTAAAGCCGGCCCGGCCCTGGCCGCCGGTTGCACCATGGTGATCAAGCCAGCTTCGCAAACCCCGTTCTCGGCCCTGGCCCTGGTTGAGCTGGCGCACCGTGCCGGTATCCCTAAAGGCGTGTTGAGCGTGGTCACCGGCAGCGCCGGCGACATCGGCGGCGAGCTGACCAGCAATCCGATCGTGCGTAAATTGTCCTTCACCGGCTCGACTGAAATCGGTCGCCAGTTGATGGCCGAATGCGCCAAGGACATCAAGAAAGTCTCCCTGGAGCTGGGCGGCAACGCGCCATTTATCGTGTTCGACGACGCGGACCTGGACAAGGCCGTCGAAGGCGCGATCATCTCCAAATACCGCAACAACGGCCAGACGTGCGTCTGCGCCAACCGCCTGTACATCCAGGATTCGGTCTACGACGCGTTCGCGGAAAAACTGAAGGTCGCAGTGGCCAAGTTGAAGATCGGCAACGGTCTGGAAGATGGCACCACCACCGGCCCGCTGATCGACGAAAAAGCCGTGGCCAAGGTTCAGGAGCATATTGCTGATGCCCTGAGCAAAGGCGCCAAGCTGCTGGCCGGTGGCAAGGTGATGGAAGGCAACTTCTTCGAGCCGACCATTCTGGTCGACGTGCCGAAAAACGCCGCTGTGGCGAAGGAAGAAACCTTCGGCCCACTGGCGCCGTTGTTCCGCTTCAAGGACGAAGCCGAAGTCATCGCGATGTCCAACGACACCGAGTTCGGCCTGGCTTCCTACTTCTACGCCCGCGACCTGGGCCGTGTGTTCCGTGTGGCTGAAGCCCTGGAATACGGCATGGTCGGCGTCAACACCGGGTTGATCTCCAACGAAGTGGCGCCGTTCGGCGGCATCAAGGCGTCGGGCCTGGGCCGTGAAGGCTCCAAGTACGGGATCGAGGATTACCTGGAAATCAAATACCTCTGCCTGGGCATCTAAGCCGGGAAGGGATCGCAGCAAACGCAAAGGGCACGAGAGCGCTGACCCTTTGCGTGTTTCAAAACGTTATTCGTAGTGGCCGGGAAAGCTGTGGCAGTCGATCATCGCATGCTGCCGTAGTTGCCTCCCCGCCACGTATTCCTTGAGCTACGCCACCCGATGAGTGGCGAATGAGGACTTTATGAGCAAGACCAACGCTTCTTTGATGAAACGCCGCGAAGCCGCTGTACCGCGCGGTGTTGGCCAGATTCACCCGATCTTCGCCGAATCCGCGAAGAACGCCACCGTGACCGACGTTGAAGGTCGCGAGTTCATCGACTTCGCCGGCGGTATCGCCGTGCTGAACACCGGTCACGTGCACCCGAAAATCATCGCCGCCGTGACCGAGCAGCTGAACAAGCTGACCCACACCTGCTTCCAGGTTCTGGCCTACGAGCCTTACGTGGAACTGTGCGAAAAAGTGAACGCCAAGGTCCCTGGTGATTTCGCCAAGAAAACCCTGCTGGTCACCACCGGTTCCGAAGCCGTAGAAAACGCTGTGAAAATCGCCCGTGCTGCCACTGGCCGTGCCGGCGTGATCGCGTTCACCGGCGCCTACCACGGTCGCACCATGATGACCCTGGGCCTGACCGGTAAAGTCGTGCCTTACTCCGCTGGCATGGGCCTGATGCCTGGCGGCGTGTTCCGCGCGCTGTACCCGAACGAGCTGCACGGCGTGAGCGTCGACGACTCCATCGCCAGCATCGAGCGCATCTTCAAGAACGATGCCGAGCCGCGTGATATCGCCGCAATCATCATCGAGCCGGTACAGGGCGAAGGCGGTTTCTACGTCGCGCCTAAAGCCTTCATGAAGCGCCTGCGCGAACTGTGCGACAAGCACGGCATCCTGCTGATCGCCGACGAAGTGCAAACCGGTGCCGGCCGTACCGGGACCTTCTTCGCCATGGAACAGATGGGCGTTGCTGCCGACCTGACCACCTTCGCCAAATCCATCGCTGGCGGCTTCCCGCTCGCCGGTGTGTGCGGCAAGGCCGAGTACATGGACGCCATCGCCCCAGGCGGCCTGGGCGGCACCTATGCCGGTAGCCCGATCGCTTGCGCCGCGGCCCTGGCCGTAATGGAAGTGTTTGAAGAAGAGCACCTGCTGGACCGCTGCAAGGCAGTCGGCGAGCGCTTGGTGACTGGCCTCAAAGCCATTCAAGCCAAGTACCCGGTGATCGGCGAAGTGCGTGCCCTGGGCGCGATGATCGCAGTCGAGCTGTTCGAAGACGGCGACAGCCACAAGCCAAACGCTGCCGCTGTTGCCTCGGTGGTTGCGAAGGCGCGTGACAAGGGCCTGATCCTGCTGTCCTGCGGCACCTACGGCAACGTATTGCGCGTACTGGTCCCGCTGACCTCGCCGGACGAGCAGTTGGACAAAGGCTTGGCGATTATCGAAGAGTGCTTCTCCGAGTTGTAATCACAAGCTGATCTGATCGACAGAAAAAACCCGCCTCGGCGGGTTTTTTTGTGCCCATTGCGGCACATTCAGGTGTTGTTCATTGTACGTAGGTGCCTGCATTGTCTAAGGTGCAAGCATTGCCGATGGAGCGTGCAGATGACTGCTGTTGATTTACCCGCTGTACCCCGAGTGTTGATCGCCGAGGCAGACCCCTGGTCACGGGATCTGCTCAAGCAAGTGTTACTGACTGTGCGCTGTGACGCACGGTTGGACGTGTGTGCCGATGGGCAGCAAGCGGCCACGCTGCTGCGCGAAAAGGCCTACGACCTGATCCTGGCGGATTGGGAGCTGCCCGGCATTGATGGCCTGAGCTTGTTGCGTAGCGTGCGCCAGAAGCGCCGTACGCCGGCCTTGCCGTTTATTTTGCTGAGCAGTCGCAATGACAGCGCCAGCGTGCGCGAAGCCTTGCCGCTGGCGCCCACCGCCTATCTGACCAAACCCTTGAACATGGAAGGCCTGACCCAGCGCCTGCAAGACCTGCTGCTCAACGAAGGCGAGAGCGTGTATTGCGAGATTCCGCCGCTGGCGCCCGGCATGACCTTGCCTGTCTTCCTTGAGCGCCGCCGTGATGCCTGCGATGGCGCGCCATTGCGCGTCGACGTCAAGGCGGCCGTGCAGCACAGCCTCGGCGCCGACGGCCTGGACCTCAAGCGCCTGGAAGACCAGGTGCGCATGGACCCGCAAATCACTGCCGTGCTGATCGCCGCTGCCAACAGCGCCGGCCACCACGGCACGCCGGTACAGACCCTGCCTGCGGCGTTGCACAAGCTGGTGGCCGGACAGAGCATGAACCTGATCCTGGGGTTGGCCCTCAAGCACAACGTGGTGCTGGGGGACCCGGCGCTGGTGGCCTATGCCGAGCGCCACTGGCAACTCTCGCAGGACACTGCCGACTACGCCCGGCGCCTGGCGCGCATGCTGGAGCTGGATCACGAGCGCTGCTACACCGCCGGCATCCTGCATCGGCTGGGCGATCTGGCCTTGTTGCGCTGCCTGGAAGACTGGCGACAGGGCGGTGGTGCGCTGGATGACGAAGCGATTGGTGAGTCGCTGTATGCCTTTGGCGCCGCCTATGGCTCGGCGCTGCGTGCACGCTGGCGTTTGCCGCTGGAGCTGCGTCAATTGATTGCGGCGATCTATTCCCTGGAAGGCGGGGTGTATGCGCGGGACGCGCTGGTGGTGAACCTGGCCGCGCAAATGGCGCGGTTGACCGAGCATGAAGGGCTGGAAGCTCTGGCCGCGAGCAAGACTGCGCGGTTGCTCAAAGTGGGCCTGTCCGAACTGACCCGAGTGCGCAAATCCTGAAGCCCGCGCCCCCTCTGTAGGAGCCGGCTTGCCGACGATAGCCGTGGTAACTGACACACCGAAATCGCCAGCCAAGCCGGCGCCTACAGTTGATCGGGGTTAGCCCGCGATCACGCGGTTCTTGCCCAGCCGCTTGGCCTCGTACATGGCGGCATCGGCGCGGGCGAACAGGCTGTCCAGGGTCGAGTCTTCTTCTTTGAGGCTGGCCAGGCCCTGGCTGATCGTCACGCTGAAGGCCTGGCCTTCATAGCTGAAGCTCAGCTCCTGAATCTCCCTGCCCAGGCGCTCGGCCACTTGCAGCGCCATTTCCGGTGCGCAGCCTGGCAGTACGGCGGCGAATTCCTCGCCGCCAATGCGCCCGAACAAGTCGCCACGGCGCAATACACCGCGACCGCTTTCGGCGATACGCCTGAGCACCTGATCGCCTTCCAGGTGGCCGTAGGTGTCGTTGACGTCCTTGAAATCATCGATGTCCAGCAGCAGGAAAGCCAGCGGCGCCCCCTGGGCGCAGGCGCTGTCGAAGGCTTGGTTGGCGCACTCGAAGAAGTGCCGGCGGTTGCTGCTCTGCGTCAACACGTCGGTGGTGGCGAGGCGATGCAGCTCCAGTTCCATCTGCTTCTTTTCAGTAATGTCCTCGGCCATGCCCACCACGATCACCGGTTCGCCGGGCTCGACCTGCTGGTTGATGTAGCACTTGTCGCTCAGCCAGCGGATCTGGCCGTCTGCGGTGATGATGCGGTACTCGCGGTCCTCCACGGCACCTTGCTCCAGCACGCGGGCCATGCTGTGCTCGGCGTAGTCAAGGTCTTCGGGATGGATGCTGTTGCGCCATTCCCGATGGTCGGCCAGCAGCAGGCCGGCGGAACGACCGAAAATACGTTCGTAGGCCGGGCTCACGTACAGCACGCGGCGCGTTTCCCAATCGATGGCCCACAGCACGGCGTTGACGCTGACCAGCAGCGAACTCAGCAACTGCTCGCGCTCACTCAGCCGCTCGACTTCACCCTGGGCATGCATCAGCGCCAGCAGGGTCGCCGCCGCTGCTGGGCGAGGATGCTCAGCAGTGGGGGCGTCGTGTAAGTAGGACTTTTCGTGAACCATCGGCACAACTCTCTCTGGGCGCGCCGCAGGATGGAGCAGCGGTCACTACAAGGGGCCACCATGATGGCGAAGTGTTCATTGAGAGAGGGGATTTGCAGTGAAGTTCCGTCAACTGGACCGATTGACGGTGACCGAGAAATGACGCCAAAAAGCTGATTGGCGGGAGGGAAGGCCCTCCCGCCGCACTCTCAGACGGCTGCAGGACGCAGCGAGTAGGTCTTCAATTGGTGGGCAAAATCGCGCAGGGATTGGATGCCGCTGGCCTCGGCTTCATGCACCCATTCCTTGATGGCTGCGAGCATATCGTGGCCATTGGAGCTGGTCTTGAGCCAGATCTGTTGCAGCGCCAGGCGCTTTTCGTAGATCACCTGCAGGGCATGGCTGTGCTCCAGCATGCTCTGGATGCGCACGTGGTGGCGGTCATCCAGCAAGCTGGTCTCGCGGGACAGCAGGCGCTTCGCGCGATGAAACTGGTGGCGCACCGAGTGATCGACCTTTTCCAGCTCCTGCTTGACCAGCGGGCCAATCACCAACTTGCGGTACTGGGCCATGATCTGGAAGCGGTTGTTGAGGATCGCCATGGCGGTGTCCATGTCCAGGTGGCCCTTGCCCTCGACGCGGTGCGCGATCGGCGCGACACGCTGCACCTTGGCCAGGCGCAGGAAGCTGAACACTTTGATCCACGCCCAGCCGAGGTCGAACTCCCACTTCTTCACCGACAACTTCGCCGAATTGGGGTAGGTGTGGTGGTTGTTGTGCAGTTCTTCGCCGCCGACGATGATGCCCCACGGCACCAGGTTGGTGGCGGCGTCACGGCATTCGAAGTTGCGATAGCCCACGGCATGCCCCAGGCCGTTGATCACGCCGGCGGCCCAGAACGGGATCCACATCATCTGGATCGCCCAGATGGTGATGCCGATGGTGCCGAACAGCAGCAGGTCGATCACGCCCATGATCGCCACGCCCAGCAGCGGGTAGGGCGTGTAGATCTTGCGTTCGATCCAGTCGTCCGGGCAGTTCTTGCCGTAGATGCGCAGGGTTTCAGGGTTTTCTGCCTCGGCGCGGTACAGCTCGGCGCCTTTGCGCAATACGGTGGACAGGCCCTTGATCACCGGGCTGTGCGGGTCATCGACGGTTTCGCACTTGGCGTGGTGCTTGCGGTGGATAGCGGTCCACTCGCGGGTGTTCTGCGCCGTGGTCAGCCACAGCCAGAAGCGGAAGAAGTGTTTCAGGCCAGCATTGAGTTCCAGGGAACGATGGGCTGAATAGCGGTGCAGATAGACGGTGACCGCGACGATGGTCACGTGGGTCATCAACAGAGTGACTGCCACCAGTTGCCAGGCTGACAAGTCAAGAAAACCGTTGTACCACATAGGCTGTATGGCCCTCAGAAAAAGAAAAGAACAGCTCACGCATTATCACTAAGCCTACAGAGAAAACCAGCAGCCCTTTCAGATAGGAGTGACTGGATGTTTCTTATTCTATAATCCGCAGCCTTTGTAGGGCGATTGTGTTTTTTGGGTAAGGATTACTGACCATATGCTGTTTTCATACCGAGGTGCCCTGCGTGCAGGGCTGGTATACCTGCTGGTTTCCATTGTGTGGCTCCAGCTCAGCAACCATTTATTGATCAACTTTCTCGATGAACCGCGGGAGTTGGGGCGCTGGCTGCAGGTGCGCGGGTACGTGTGGGTGGCCTTGAGCGCACTGGCCATCTACCTGATGTGCGCGCGATTTGCCCGCGCGCATCAGCTGCAGCAGCCACTCAAGGAAAACCGCGAACGCCTGCGCCAGGCCGCCGCAGTGTTTGATTGCACGCGTGAAGGCGTGCTGGTGACCGATGCCCAGGGGCTGATCGTGCACGTCAACCGGGCCTTCATGGAGATCACCGGCTATCGGCGCGAAGACGTCATGGGCCAGCAGCCCAGCCTGTTCAAGTCCGGACGCCATTCGTCGCATTTTTACCAGCAGATGTTCCAGAGCCTGGAACGCACCGGCGAATGGAGCGGTGAAATCTGGAACCGGCGCAAAAGCGGTGAAATTTATCCACAGTGGCAAACCATCCGTGTGATCCACGATGACCAGGGCCGCGTCAGCCATTACGTCGCGGTGTTTTCCGACATCAGTGCCATCAAGGATTCCGAGCACGAACTGGCCCACCTGGCCCATCACGACCCGCTGACCGACCTGCCCAACCGCCTGCTGTTCACCGACCGCGCCGAGCAGGCGCTGGCCTCGGCGCAACTGCACAAGCGCGGCTGCGCCCTGCTGCTGATGGACCTCGACCACTTCAAGATCATCAATGACAGCCTGGGCCACAACGTCGGCGACCAATTGCTCAAGCTGGTCGGCGAGCGGCTGCAGGGCCTGTTCGGGCCCGGCGTGACCCTGGCGCGGCTGGGCGGGGATGAGTTCGCCGTGCTCGCGGAAAGCTGTCCGCAGGTGGTCCAGGCGGCCGCATTGGCGCAGCGCATGCTGGAGGCGATGAAGCAGCCGTTCATTTTCGACGGTCACCAACTTTTTATCAGCGCGAGTATTGGCATCAGCTTGTTCCCCAACGACGCCCTGAGCGCCGAACAGCTGCTGCGCAACGCCGACTCCGCGTTGTTCAAGGCCAAGAGCGCCGGGCGTGAAGGCTACGCGCTGTACACCGAAGAACTCACCGCCCATGCGCAGAACCGTGTGGAAATCGCCAGTGAGCTGCGGCGTGCCCTCGACCAGCAGGAACTGCGCGTGTACTACCAGCCGGTCCACGATCTGCACACCAGCCGGCTGATCGGCGTCGAGGCGCTGGTGCGCTGGCAACACCCGGAACGCGGGTTGGTGCCGCCGGGCGAATTCATCCCCATCGCCGAGCGCACCGGGCTGATTGCCGACATCGATGGCTGGGTGATGCACCACGCCTGTCGGCAGATGTGCCAGTGGCTGGCCGAGGGTACGCCGTTGAGCTTTATCGCGATCAATGTGTCCAGCCGCTTGTTTGCCCGGCGCGAACTGTACGAGCAGGTCGCCCAGGTGCTGCATCAAACCGGCCTCGACCCGGCCTTCCTGGAGCTGGAAGTCACCGAAAGCGCGGTGATGGACGACCCTGAAGTGGCCCTGGAACAACTGCATCGCCTGCGTGAGCTGGGCTTGCGCCTGGCCATCGACGACTTCGGGACCGGCTATTCCTCGTTGCTGCGGCTCAAGCGCCTGCCGGTGCAGAAGCTCAAGATCGACCAGGGTTTTGTCGCCGGGCTGCCGGGGGACGAGGATGACGCGGCGATTGTGCGTGTGGTGATCGCCCTGGCGAAGAGCATGGGCATGCAAGTGCACGCCGAGGGGATCGAGCAGGTGGAGCAGGCACGGTTTCTGTTGGAGCAGGCGTGCGACCTGGGGCAGGGTTACTGGTTCGGGCGGCCGATGCCGGCGCAGGAGATTGATTGGGCAAGGGCCCCTGCCATTCGTTAGGCACACCGCGGTCAATGTCTGGGCCGAGCTTGCCCGCGACGAGGAACTGTCAGGCGAAATATTCGCCGCCTGACACACCGCCATCGCGGGCGAGCCCGGCTCCCACAGGGTTCAGCGACGCCTGTGCGTCAGTATTTTCATGGCCAAAGTCCTCGCAACCCCACGTCCCACCAGAAAATTCTTTCTGGTTATATAAACATTCTTAAATAGTATTTTTAAGAATATCCCTGCTTATCTACTATCGCCCTCACGCCGCAAGCAGTGCCGCCACTGCGAGGCACTATTCATTTCAGGAGCGAGACCATGAGCGCATCTCTACGTAGCGTCGACGGCCAGGACGAAGCAGCCATTTTGCGTGAGATCCAGAGCGCCCTGCGCGATCTGCGGTTTGGCGCGGTGGAAATTACTGTGCACAACGCCCAAGTGGTACAGATCGAACGCAAAGAAAAATTCCGTTTGCAGAACCCGGGTAACAAACCGAGCTAAGCAAAAACGGCGATTCGCATGCTAGACCCGCAACTATAAGAAAAAGCCAACACCCAAGAATTTCAGGAGCCTTCTATGTCGTCGATTCGCCGTTATGCCCTGGCCGCCCTGGCCAGTGCCGTGTTTGCCGGTTCCGCTGTTGCCAAGGACTACGAGTTGCTCAACGTCTCGTACGACCCGACCCGTGAGCTGTACCAGGACTACAACGCTGAGTTCACCAACTTCTGGAAACAGTCCCACCCAGGTGACAACGTCAAGATCCAGCAATCCCACGGTGGCTCGGGCAAGCAAGGTCGGGCAGTGATCGACGGCCTGCGCGCCGACGTAGTGACCCTGGCCCTGGCCGGCGACATCGACGAAATCGCCAAGTTGGGCAAGACCCTGCCGGAAAACTGGCAGACCCGCCTGCCGGACGCCAGCACCCCGTACACCTCGACCATCGTGTTCCTGGTGCGCAAGGGCAACCCTAAAGGCATCAAGGATTGGGGCGACCTGATCAAGAAAGACGTTTCGGTGATCACCCCGAACCCGAAAACCTCCGGCGGTGCGCGCTGGAACTTCCTCGCCGCCTGGGCCTACGGCCTGAAATCCGGTGGCAGCGAAGCCAAGGCGCAGGAATACGTGAAAGAGCTGTTCAAGCACGTGCCGATCCTCGACACCGGCGCCCGTGGCTCGACCATCACCTTCGTCAACAACGGTCAGGGTGACGTGTTGCTGGCCTGGGAAAACGAAGCGTTCCTGGCCCTGAAAGAAGACGGCGGCGCTGACAAGTTCGACATCGTCGTGCCTTCCCTGTCGATCCTCGCGGAGCCGCCAGTGGCCGTGGTCGACAAGAACGCCGAGAAAAAGGGCAATACCGAGATCGCGACCGAATACCTCAAGCACCTGTACAGCCCGGCTGGCCAGGAGATTGCGGCGAAGAACTTCTACCGCCCACGCGATGCAAAAGTTGCCGCCAAATACGCCCAGCAGTTCCCGAAACTGGACCTGGTGACTATCGACAAAGACTTCGGCGGCTGGAAAACTGCCCAACCGAAATTCTTCAATGACGGTGGCGTGTTCGACCAGATCTACACGGCGCAGTAAGCCAAACTACCGGTAGGAGCCCGCCTTTCGGCGGGAGCTGGGCTGGTGTGGGAGCCGGGCTTGCCTGCGATAGCATCACCTCGGTGCGACTGATACACCGAGGTGCCTGCATCGCGGGCAAGCCCGGCTCCCACAGAAGCGCCAGCTCCTGCAGGAAGCGCGCTCCTACAGTGGTATCTACCCGCTAACCAAGGACTCTTATGTCGCGTCGTATTTCCCCCGTCATACCCGGCTTCGGGCTGACGCTGGGCTACACCGTGGTGTACCTCAGCCTGATCGTACTCATCCCCCTCGCGGCGATGTTTGTACACGCCGCTCAACTCACTTGGGATCAGTTCTGGAACATCATTTCCGCACCGCGCGTGCTGGCGGCGTTGAAACTGAGCTTCAGCACCGCGCTGTATGCCGCGCTGATCAATGGCGTGATCGGCACGCTGCTGGCCTGGGTGCTGGTGCGCTACACCTTCCCCGGACGCAAGATCATCGATGCGATGATCGACCTGCCGTTCGCCCTGCCCACCGCCGTCGCCGGTATCGCGCTGACGGCGCTGTACACGCCGACCGGCCTGGTTGGCCAGTTCGCCACTGACCTGGGCTTCAAGATCGCCTACACCCCGCTGGGCATCACCCTGGCGCTGACGTTCGTCACCCTGCCGTTCGTGGTGCGCACCGTGCAGCCGGTACTCGCCGATATCCCCCGGGAAATCGAAGAAGCCGCCGCCTGCCTGGGCGCCAAGCCGCTGCAAGTATTCCGCTACATCCTCGTGCCCGCGCTGCTGCCTGCCTGGCTGACCGGTTTCGCCCTGGCTTTTGCCCGTGGCGTCGGCGAGTACGGCTCGGTGATTTTCATCGCCGGCAACATGCCGATGAAAACCGAGATCCTGCCGCTGCTGATCATGGTCAAGCTCGACCAGTACGACTACCACGGCGCCACGTCCATCGGTGTGCTGATGCTGGTGGTTTCCTTTATTTTGCTGCTGCTGATCAACTTGCTGCAGCGTCGCATCGAACACCCATAAGGAGGCGCGGAACATGTCCCAATCGTCTATTTCCGCCGCGTCCTCGGCCAACGCTGCCCGTCGTGGCAGCGCGGTGTCGCGACGCATCCTGATCAGTCTCGGCTGGCTGGTGTTCTTCCTGTTCCTGCTGCTGCCGCTGTTTATCGTGGTGTCCCAGGGGCTGAAGAATGGCCTCGGCGCGTTCTTCACCGCGATCCTCGAACCCGACGCGCTGTCGGCGCTGAAACTCACGGTCATCGCCGTGGTGATTTCGGTACCGCTCAACGTGGTGTTCGGGGTCAGCGCCGCGTGGTGCGTGAGCAAGTACTCGTTCCGTGGCAAAAGCATCCTGGTCACGCTGATCGACCTGCCGTTCTCGGTCTCGCCGGTGATCGCGGGCCTGGTCTATGTGCTGATGTTCGGCGCCCAGGGCTTCTTCGGCCCATGGCTGCAAGACCATGACATCCAGATCGTGTTCGCCTTGCCCGGCATCGTGCTCGCGACCATTTTTGTCACCGTGCCCTTCGTTGCGCGTGAACTGATCCCGCTGATGCAGGAGCAGGGCACCCAGGAAGAAGAGGCCGCGCGCCTGCTCGGTGCCAACGGCTGGCAGATGTTCTGGCATGTCACCGTGCCGAACATCAAATGGGGCCTGATCTACGGCGTGGTGCTGTGTACCGCACGGGCCATGGGTGAGTTCGGCGCAGTGTCGGTGGTGTCCGGCCACATTCGCGGCGTGACCAACACCCTGCCGCTGCACGTCGAGATTCTCTACAACGAATACAACCACGTCGCTGCGTTTGCGGTGGCGAGTCTGTTGCTGATCCTGGCGCTCTTCATCCTGCTGCTCAAGCAGTGGAGCGAGAACCGTATTAATCGCCTGCGTGCCAGTGCGGCTGAGGAATAAGTCATGTCGATCGAAGTCCGTAATGTCAGCAAGAATTTCAACGCCTTCAAGGCCCTGAACAGCATCAATCTGGACATCCAGAGTGGCGAGCTGGTGGCGTTGCTTGGCCCGTCCGGCTGCGGCAAGACCACCTTGCTGCGTATCATTGCAGGCCTGGAAACCCCGGATGACGGCAGCATCGTGTTCCACGGTGAAGACGTCTCCGGCCACGATGTGCGTGATCGCAACGTCGGTTTTGTGTTCCAGCACTACGCGCTGTTCCGCCACATGACGGTGTTCGACAACGTCGCCTTCGGCCTGCGCATGAAGCCGAAAAACCAGCGCCCGAGCGAAAGCCAGATCGCGGTCAAGGTGCATGAGCTGTTGAACATGGTGCAGCTGGACTGGCTGTCGGATCGCTACCCGGAGCAACTCTCCGGTGGCCAGCGCCAGCGTATCGCCCTGGCCCGCGCCCTGGCGGTGGAACCGAAAGTGCTGCTGCTGGACGAACCTTTCGGCGCTCTCGACGCCAAGGTGCGTAAAGAGCTGCGCCGCTGGCTGGCGCGCCTGCACGAAGACATCAACCTGACCTCGGTGTTCGTGACCCACGACCAGGAAGAGGCGATGGAAGTCGCCGACCGTATCGTGGTGATGAACAAGGGTGTGATCGAGCAGATCGGCTCACCGGGCGAAGTGTATGAAAACCCGGCCAGCGATTTCGTTTACCACTTCCTCGGCGACTCCAACCGCCTGCACCTGGGGGAAGACAAGCACGTGTTGTTCCGCCCGCATGAAGTATCGCTGTCGCGGCATGAACTCGAAGATCACCATGCGGCTGAAGTGCGCGACATTCGCCCACTTGGCGCTACCACGCGGGTGACCTTGAAGGTGGAAGGCCAGAGCGAGCTGATCGAAGCTGAAGTGGTCAAGGATCACGACAGCCTGACCGGCTTGGCGCGCGGTGAGACGTTGTTCTTCAAGCCCAAGGTCTGGCAAAAAGCCTGAGGGCACCGCAACACCCACTGTGGGAGCGGGCTTGCTCGCGAATGCGGTCTATCAGTACCCCATGTACTGACTGACACACTGCATTCGCGAGCAAGCCCGCTCCCACATTCAGGCCTCGCCAGGCTTTAGATCCCGGCGTACCACCGGCCCCGACCGCTCTTCAATCTCCTGCTTGAGCCCCTGGCGCAGCCCCAGCAAAAACGCCAGCTCCGCGACCACAAACAGCGGCCCCACAATCAGCCCCGACACGTCATCCACAAACGCCGGCTTCCTGCCCTCGTAATAGTGCCCGACAAACTGAATCACCCAGCCCACCACGAACATCCCAATACCGCTGCTGAGCCACACCAGCGTGCTTTGCGCCGCCAGCACATGCCCGGCCCACACGGATAAACCCATCAGTACCGTCATCAGCACACCCAGTGCCAGTTCCAGGCGCAGGTAAAACCACGCCGAAAACAGCGCGACAAGCACCGCCGGCGACAGCCACAAGCTGCCCACCGGCCATTCGGGACGTGACAGCAGCACGGCCACGGCCACCACGATCAACGGGATGCCGATAAAGTGGCTGGCAATATTGCGCGGGTCGCGGTGGTAGGCAGCGTATTGACTGAGGTGGTCGACGAGGCTTTTCATTGTTGTTCCTCCTGTAGGATGTTTGATCATGCCCTGTCCGCCTGTGACTAACTGTCAGCTGGGCGACAATCTTCGGAGTTCGCATGGACGTAGAGCAATGGCGCTCCCGGTTGGCCACCGGTCACTGGTTCAGCCACCTGCCCGCACCGTTTCAGCATAGCCTGCTGGCGCATGCCCGGTTGCGCCAGCTGGCGCCGGGGCAGTACCTGTTCAAGCGCGGTGATCCGCCCTGTGGCCTGTATGCGGTGCTTGAGGGCACGCTGCGCGTCAGTGCGGTGAATGAGCACGGCAAGGAGGCAGTGTTGAGCCTGGTGGAGCTGCCCTACTGGTTCGGCGAAATCTGCCTGTTCGACGGTTTGCCGCGCACCCACGACGCCTGCGCTGTCGGGCCGTGCACGCTGTTGCAGGTGCCGCAGCAGGCGCTGTTGAAAATTCTCGATGAACACCCCCGTTACTGGCGCGACCTCGCATTGCTGATGAGCCAGAAGCTGCGCCTGAGCTTTATCGGCCTGGAGCAACTGAGCCTGATGCCGGCCTCGGTGCGCCTGGCTCATCGTTTGTTGATGATCGTCGAGGGTTATGGCGATATCGAGCACTCCAGACGCGTGCTGCAATTGCCCCAGGAAGACCTCGCGGCGATGTTGAGCCTGTCGCGCCAGACCACCAACGCCTTGCTCAAGGACCTGCAAGCCCAGGGCGTCGTGCGCCTGGGGTACGGCGAGATCGAAATCCTCGACGCCCGGCGGCTCCGGGAGGCGGCGCAGACCTGAGGGTGGTAGCCTGCACACCTGATCAATCGAGGTGTGTTATGCGCGTGCTGTTAGTGGAACATGAATCCGAAGAGGCACAGCGGATGGCCCAGGGCTTGAACGAGGCGGGCTACAGCGTGGAAGTCGCCGCCAACGGCATGGCGGCGCAGCGTTTTGTCGAAAGCACCGAGTACGACCTGGTAATCCTGGACGTGATGCTGCCCGGCCTGAATGCCTGGAAATTGCAGCAGGCGATCCGGCAGAAGGGCGCCACGCCGCTGCTGTTCCTGACCACGCCAGGCGGGATTGAAGACCGTCTGCGCGGCCTGGAGCTGCATGAAGATGATTACCTGCTCAAGCCGTTCGAGAGCAAGGCGTTGGTGGCGCGGGTGAAAAAGCTGCTTCGGCGGGACCGGAGCCGGCAACTCTAGTGCCTGAGCCATTGCTATCGCAGGCAAGCCAGCTCCCACATTGGCAGGTGTTCACAGATCAAAATGTGGGAGCCGGGCTTGCCCGCGATGAGGTGTTGAAGGATCAGGGTAAGGGGTGTCTGGTCCATCGCTTTCGCGAGCAAGCCCGCTCCCACATTGGCAGGTGTTAACAAATCAAAATGTGGGAGCCGGCTGGCCCGCGATGCGGCGTTGAAGGATCAGGGTAGGGGGCGTCTGATCCATCGCTTTCGCGAGCAAGCCTGCTCCCACATTGGCAGGTGTTCACCGATCAAAAAGTGGGAGCCGGGCTTGCCCGCGATGCGGCGTTGAAGGATCAGGGTAGGGGGCGTCTGGTCCATCGCATTCGCGAGCAAGCCTGCTCCCACATTTGGAATGCAATCCCCTGTGGGAGCGGGCTTGCTCGCGAAGGGGCCATCACACACACCACAGATTTACTTAGCGCAAGCCATCCCGAAACTGCCCCGGCGTCATCCCCGTCCAACGCTTGAAGGCGCGGTTGAAGCTGCTGGTATCGGCAAAGCCGAGCAAATGACTGATCTCGGCCAGTGAGCACTGCAGGTCGCGCAGGTGCAGCAAGGCCAGGTTCTGCCGGCATTCATTGAGCAACGCATCAAAGCGACAACCCTCATCCGCCAGGTGCCGCTGCAGGCTGCGCAGGCTCAAGTGCAAGGCCTGGGCAACGCGCTCGGCACTCGGTTCGCCGTCGGGCAATTGCGCCTCGATGGTCGCACGGACCTTGCGCTCCCAGGTCAGCGGTTGCAGCTGCGCGAGGGTGCGCTTGAGTACGGTTTCGTTGTGCTCAGCCAGTTCCGGGTTGGCGTCGTCCAGGTGGCTGTCGAAATCGTGCGCGGCGAATTCAATACGGTCTTCCTCGGCGGCAAAGAACACCGGCGCGCGAAAGACCGTGTGCCACGGCGTGGGATCGGCCGGTGGTGGTCGGCGCAGGTACACCGCCAACGGTGCATAGTCGCGGCCCAGGCGGTTGCGGCAGGTGCGCACGTAGATCGCGGCAAACGCGTCGATGGCTTCCAGCGCCGGCGCCGGGCTGCCGGGCGGTTGCAGCAGGCGAAAACGGTAACGCTCACCGTCGCCGCTCAGCTCAAGCGCGAGGGCATCGCTGACCACCTGGTGATAGCGCACGATGCGCTCGAACACCTCGCGCAGGCTGCCGCTGGCCACCAGGGCATACCCCAACGCATGAAACGTGGTGGGGCTGACGAACCGCGACACCCGCAGCCCAATCGCCGGATCGCCGCTGGCCTGCACCGCCAGTTCCCACAACCGCGTGGTGGCTGACAGCGGGTAGCGCGCATTCGGGTCGTCCATCTGCTGCGGGTCGAGTCCGGCCTCAGTGCACAGTGCGGCGCTGTCGAGGCCCAGGGCGTCGAGCTGCTTGCGCAGGGCGCGGGTCCAGCTGACGAGGGACGTGGGTTCGGTCATGACGATTGGCGCTTGCGGTCAACAGGTTGGCGTGTGCGGCTAGCGTCCGGCAAGAGGGCTTGGTGCAGGATGTAGCCATCAATGAACAAGAGGATGGAAGCATGGACGGTACTTCTGCAAGTCCCCAGCAGATGAACGCGCAACAGCGCTCGGCGCATATCCGTGAAGTGGTGCTCGCCGAAGGCGTCCGGTTGCGCCGGCAGCACCCCTGGCTGCTGCATCAGGACGCGTTGGGCGCGGGCATCCTGGCCTTCGCGCTGCTCGGCATGGTCGGTTCGGCGGCGCTGTACATCACCGGGCACATGGCCTGGTGGGTGTGCCTGCTGCTCAATGCCTTCCTGGCCTCACTGACCCATGAGTTGGAACACGACCTGATCCACAGCATGTACTTTCGCAAGCAGCGCCTGCCCCACAACCTGATGATGGGCCTGGTGTGGCTGGCGCGGCCGAGCACGATCAACCCGTGGATCCGCCGGCATCTGCACCTCAACCATCACAAGGTGTCGGGCACCGAGACCGATATGGAAGAACGCGCGATCACCAACGGCGAGCCCTGGGGCATCGCGCGGCTGCTGATGGTCGGGGACAACATCATGTCGGCGTTCATCCGCATGCTGCGCGCCAAGACCTGGAAGCACAAACTCAGCATCCTCAAGCGCTCATTGCTGGTGTACGCGCCGTTGGCGCTGCTGCATTGGGGTGCCTGGTACGTCTTCCTCGGCTTTCATGCCGCCAACGGCATCGCCAGCGTGATGGGCACGCCCATCGACTGGTCGGCCAGCACTGTGCAGATGATGCAGGTCATCGATATCGCCGCCGTGGTGATCATCGGCCCCAACGTGCTGCGCACCTTTTGCCTGCACTTTGTCAGCTCCAACATGCACTACTACGGCGATGTGGAGCTGGGCAACGTGATCGAGCAAACCCAGGTGTTGAACCCTTGGTGGCTGTGGCCGTTGCAGGCGTTCTGCTTCAACTTCGGCAGCACCCACGGCATCCACCACTTTGTGGTGAAGGAGCCGTTCTACATCCGCCAGATGACGGCCAAGGTGGCGCATAAAGTCATGGCCGAGATGGGCGTGCGATTCAATGATTTCGGGACGTTTGCGCGGGCCAATCGGCTTGGCTTTCCACCGCCAGCAGCGTCTCGATCAGCGCCTTCGCCGCAGGCGACAAGCGCACCCCAGCGCGGCTGATCACGCCGCAGCGGTTGCTCAGGCTGTCTAGGGCGTGGGGCAGGTTGCGCCAGTGCAACACGCGCAATTCACCGCGGGCAAAGGCGTCGACGAAGGCTTCTTCGGCGCCCAGGCCAATGGCGTCCGACTGGCGCACGATGCTGGCCAGCGCGGCAAACTGCTCGAGTTCGATGGCAGGCGCAAAGTCGACGCGCCCGCTCAGATTGGCTAACAGCTTGCGAATGCCGGGCGCGATCAGCGGCGTGGCCAGCGGGTAGCCGAACAGGTCGTTGGTGGACAGGCTGTCCTTGGCCAGCAGCGGGTGCCCGTCGCGGCAGAAAAACGCACTGCGGCGCGGCGTCAGGGCCTGGGTCTGGAAATTCGGGTCGGCTTCGAAATGGCGCACATCGGCAATAAAGAATTCGATCTCTTCGCGGTTCAGGCTGCGCCCGAGTTTTTCCCAGTTATCCACCTGCAACGCGGTGCGCACCTTGGGGTAGGTGGTGATAAAGCGCGCCATGGCCTGGGGCACCAGGTTCACCGCTGCCACGGCGTCACTGCCCAGGCGCACTTCACCGGCGTCGAGCTTGGTCATGCGCGTGACCTCATGGCTGAGCAGCGCTGCGCCTTGCACCAGGCTCAACGCGTGTTGCAGCACCACCTGGCCTTCCGGGGTCGGGCGCAAGTCTTTGTTGGCGCGATCCACCAGCACGCAGCCGAACTCCTGCTCCAGGCCCTGGATGCTGCGGCTGAAGGCCGGCTGGGTGATACCCATGGCATCCGCCGCGCGCACGAAACTGCGGTGCTCGTTGAGCGCGATGAAGTAGCGCAGTTGGCGAAGATCCATGGTGTGCCCGGCATCCTGTAGGAGAACCGGGATTTTAAGGCGGCTGCTTATTCCGTCAACGAAGCTTGATTGTTTTATCTAGATCTTAAATGCATATCTATAGAGCGGGGGCCGTGCGGTAGGTCGCCGGACTGAACACCCGCGTCACCACCAGCATCGTCACCACGGTCACGGTCAGCACGACCCAGGCACTGACGAAGCTGCCGGTCAGCTCACGCAGCCAGCCGGTCAGCCAGGGCGAGAGGGCATTGATCAAGAACCCCACGCCCTGCACAAAGGCCGCCAGTTGCCCGGCCTGGCGCGGGTCGCGATGGTGATCGAGGGTCAGCAGCAGGCTCAGGGCAAAACACGCACCGAGGCCGAAACCGCACAAGGCCACCCACAGGTGCGGATAGTCCTGCGGCGCGAGGCTCAGGCCGAGGTAACCCACGGTCTGCGCCAGCAGGCTGATGCCAAGCAGGGGCCGGCGGTCGATCCCGCGTTGCGCCAGCACCGGCATCAACAGCGCGGCGATCACCTGGAAGATCGTCATGAACGCCAGCAACGAACCGCTGGGCAACACGCCCCAGCCCAGTTGCTGGTAGTAGGCCGGCAGCCACGCCACCATGCTCATGTAGCCGCAATTGACCAGGCCGAAATACAGCGCCAGCAGCCAGGCGCGGCGATTGCGCAGGCCCTGGAACGCCGGCGCCACCTGAGGATTTCGCGCCGCGCCGAGGGGCAACCAGGCCCACAACAGCAACGCCCCCAGCGCCGGCAGCAGCCACACGCCGAGCCCCGCCTGCCATTGCTGGAAGTGCGTGGCCACCACCGGGCTGAGCAGTGCCGCCAGCCCGCCACCGGCCATCAGCGAGGCCGAATACACGCCCATCGCCACCGGCACACGGTGATGAAACTCGCGCTTGATCATCGCCGGCACCAATGCCTGGATCAACGCCACACCGGCACCTCCCAGCAGTGCCGTGACCAGCAGTGCCGAACCCTGGCCCATCAGCCAGCGCGCGAGGCACGCCAGCAGGATCATCATCAGGCCCAGGGCGATGCCACGCCGCTCACCCAGGCGTGCCTCCACGCGCACCCCCACCAGCGCCACCAGGCCCATGCACACCACCGGCAGGCTGGTCAGCAGGGCGCTGCTCTGGAAACTCAAGCCGGTGGCCTGGCGAATCTCGCCGAGCAACGGGCTGATGGAACTGAGGATCGGCCGCAGGTTCAGGCCGAGCACCACCAGCAGGCCCCAGCCGGCGAGGGATTTATTCAGGCTCATGCAAGGTTTTCCACTGGTGGTACAACTGGGTCATCGCCGCGTCCGGCAGGTGCTGAATCGGCAGGCGTTGCTCGCTCAAGGGCAAGCCCACCTGCTGCCCGATCGCCGCCGTCGACAGGCCGAACGGCTCGGCCATTTCATTGCTGGCGGCAAACACTACGCGCTGGACACCGCACAAATACATGGCACTCAGGCACATCGGGCAGGGTTGGCCGCTGGCGTAGATCACGCAACCGTCCAGGCGCGCGCCGAGCTGCCGGCTTGCGGCGCGGATCGCCAGTAGCTCGGCGTGGGCAGTGGGGTCCTGGGTCAGGTGGATTTCATTCACGGCCTCCACCAGCACTTCGCCATTGCGCGTCAACACCGCCCCAAAGGGCCGGCCACCTTGGGCGACGTTCGCTTGTGCAAGTCGGATGGCGCGTTGCAGGTGCTGATGATCGTCGGTCATGGAGGCCTCTGGGCAGAATGCAGGGGTGAAGTATGGCCAGCCGCTGAGGTATTCTGAAATTAAATATAACCATGCCAATCAGTGGCAAACGCAATGGTGACAGCGATGTTTGATCCCGTGTTGTTGCGCAGCTTTGTCGCCGTGGTGGACTGCGGCAATTTCACCCGCGCTGCCGAGCGCCTGCACTTGACCCAGTCGACTGTCAGCCAGCAGATCCGCCGCCTGGAAGAAGCAGTGGCGTGCCAGTTGCTGGACCGTGACCAGCGCCATGTGGTGGCCACGGCGGAGGGCGAGCGCCTGCTGGCCTATGCGCGGCGCATCCTCGCGCTGCACGAAGAAGCCGCCGATGTGTTGATCAACCAGCAAAGCGACGGCGTGCTGCGCCTGGGCGTTCCGGAAGACTTTGCCGCCGAACGCCTGATGCCATTGCTTTCGGCGTTTGTGCAGGCATTTCCGCGGGTGCGCCTGGAGGTCACCAGCGGCCTTGGTCCGGAATTGCAGCGCCAGTACCGCAGCGGTGAGTTCGATGTGTTGTTGGTCAAGCAGATGGGCGACAGCGCCGACTGCCTGGCCTCGTGGCCCGAGCCGTTGTGTTGGGTCGACAGCCGCAGCACGCCGTCTCTGGGCCGCGATCCGTTGCCGTTGGTGGCCTTCCCAGTGGGCGGGCTGTACCGCAATGAGATGCTCCAACACCTGGAAGTCGGCGGCTGGCGCTGGCGCATCGGGTATTCCAGCGCAAGCCTGGCCAGTGTGTGTTCAGCCGTGGCGGCAGGATTGGGCATCAGCCTGTTGCCCCGCCGCGTGGTGCAGGCCGGGCATGTGATAGTGGCTGCAGACAGCGGCTTGCCGCCGGTGGAAGGTGTGCGACTGGCGCTGTACGGCCGCACGGGCCTGGGGGCGGCGGGACAGAGTTTGCAGCGTCAATTGCTCGATTTGTGTGCAAACAGCCCCGCTTGAGCCATGCCTTTTCTGAATATTTTTTATGCCTGTAAAGCATCAGAAAATCGCGCGGTGGCGCCAAGCCCCGCAGGACGGGGCTTCGGCGTTTTCGAATGTTTCGTTTATTCAGTTTGGATCTATGTATAACTTTAAAGATTACTTTAAGAGATAAGCGTCTGGCCCCGATGATTCAGCCCTCGACGGCCTCAGGCAGGCCTGTCGGTTTTTTTGTTTCAAAACCGTAGGGAGTGAATCAATGGGCAATGTCCAGACCGCCGCCAGTGCACAAGAGGCGCAATGGCGCCAGGCACCGAGTGGTGAGTTGGTCGACCTTGGCCGGCCGCACCGCGCGCCGTTGGGGCAATTGCGTCTGCAGAAAACCCCGAAGCGCTTTTCGAGCCGTCGCGAAGGGATCCTGCTCGGGTTGCTGGTACTGGCCCTGCACGGTGCGGTGATTTATTGGATGAGCCAGAAGCCCACCCCGGTGCTGCCGATTGTGCCGCCGGAAATTCCGCCGATGACCATCGAATTTTCCCAGCCGGCACCGCCGGTGGTCGAGCCGCCACCGCCTGTTCCGCCGCCACCGCCGCCGCCCGTGGTCGAGCCACCGCCACCGGTGGTGGACGAGTTGGCTGCCAAGCCGGCGCCGCCCAAACCGATTCCAAAGCCCAAGCCGAAGCCTGTGCCCAAGCCTGAGCCGAAACCTGCACCCAAGGCGGTCGAGCAACCGCCTGCGCCGCCCACGCCGCCCACGCCGGCACCACCGGCCCCGGCGCCAGTGGCTCCGCCTGCACCGGCTCCGGTAACGCCCGCTTCAGCGAACGCGGCGTACTTGAAGAACCCGGCGCCGGAGTATCCGTCACTGGCCCAGCGTCGCGGTTGGGAAGGCACCGTGCTGCTGCGGGTGCATGTACTGGCCAGCGGCAAGCCGGGCGAGATCCAGATCCAGAAGAGCAGCGGTCGCCAGCAACTCGACGACGCCGCACTGGCCGCGGTGAAACGTTGGAGTTTCGTGCCGGCCAAGCAGGGCGATGTCGCCCAGGACGGCTGGGTCAGCGTACCGATCGATTTCAAGATTCACTAACTATTCGGCTGCGGTGTGTTGCACACGCCGCGACCTGCACAGAGGGAAAACATCATGGCATTAGCATCTCCACTTGAATCCATCGAAAGCGCGGTGATCTGGCTGCTGGTGGTCTTTTCGGTCGCCACCTGGGGCCTGGCCCTGCTCAAGGGCGTGCAGTTCGGTCGCCTCAAGGCGCAGGATCGCAAGTTCCATAAGCAGTTCTGGGCGGCATCCAGCCTGGACTCGGCGGCAGAACTGGCTGAAACCCAGCCCGGCGCTGCTGCCCGCGTAGCCCAGGCCGGCTATGCCGCGATCCAGGTTGGCGATGCGCCGCATGCTGCCGACCTGAGCCAGGCGATCAACCATCAGGACCGTCTTGAACGCGCCCTGCGCCAGCAGATCGTGCGTGAGCGCCGCTCTCTGGAAACCGGCCTGGCCGTGGTCGCCAGTATCGGCAGCACCTCGCCGTTTATCGGTCTGTTCGGCACCGTGTGGGGCATCATGGAAGCGCTCAAGGGCATCAGCGCGGCCGGTTCCGCCAGCCTCGAAACCGTGGCCGGCCCGATTGGTGCCGCCCTCGTCGCCACCGGTGTGGGGATCGCCGTCGCCGTACCGGCGGTGCTGGTCTACAACTATTTCCTGCGTCGCCTGAAGCTCACGGCTGCCGACCTGGACGACTTTGCCCACGACTTCTACAGCCTGGCGCAGAAGAACTCCTTCCGCGTGCTGCTGCACCCGGCCCTGACCAAAAACGCCGCCGGCAACCCGCAAAAAGTGAAGGAGGCGTCCTGAGATGGCCTTCTCCACGCAAGACAGTGATGAGGTGCTGAGCGAGATCAACGTCACGCCGCTGGTGGACGTGATGCTGGTACTGCTGGTGGTGTTTATCGTCACCGCGCCATTGTTGACCAACGCGATCCCGATCAACCTGCCCAAGACCGAGGCCGTGGCCCCGGTGGAGCAGAAGGACCCGCTGGTGGTGAGCATCGACGGCGCCGGTAAGCTGTTTATCAACAAGGACGAAATCCAGCCGGACCTGCTGGAATTCAACCTGCAGGCGGCCAAGGCCAAGGACCCCGATGTGCGGGTGCAACTGCAGGCCGATGATGGTGTGAACTACGGCGAAGTGGCGCGAGCCATGGCGTCTATCGAGCGCGCGGGCATTACCAAGTTGTCGGTGATTACCGCACGTTAGCTTCAAATGCCTCGACAATTTTTTGGCCGTCTCCTTGGCAGGGTGCGGCCTTTTTTTTGCTCTTCAACTTGTTGCTTTCAGCGTGCAACTTGCATCTGTCTTTTGGTTATTAATAAATAGCTTCTTATTCCTTAACGAATATAAACCGCGTCCCTATACTGATCAGCAACGTTAAACGCTGCAGGAGGGCACACCCATGCACAGCGAGTCGATTCGTTATCTGATCGTGCCGGGCTGGCAAGGATCGCCAGAAGATCATTGGCAAACCCATTGGCAAAACAGCCTGCCCAACAGCGCGCGCGTGGAGCAGGCCGACTGGCTGACGCCACGCCGCGAAGACTGGGTGGCCGCGCTGGCCGAGGCCATCGCCGCCGACAGCACGCCGGTGATCCTGATCGCCCATAGCCTGGGCTGCATCACAGTGGCTCATTGGGCCGCCACCGCACCCGTGCAGTTTTTGCGGCAGGTGCGCGGCGCCTTGCTGGTGGCCCCGGCCGATGTCGAACGCCCGGCCTGCTCGCCCGCCTTGCGCAACTTCGCCCCGATCCCGACCGACCTGCTGCCGTTTCCCAGCCAGGTGGTCAGTTCCGACAACGACAGCGCCGTCAGTGCCCCTCGGGCGCTGGAGCTGGCGCGCAATTGGGGCGCCGAAGCCGGAATCCTCTCGGGGGCCGGGCATATCAATGTGAAGTCCGGTCACCAGCGCTGGGAGCAGGGCTTCGCTTACCTCTATCGCCTGCAAAGCCGCCTCGAGCATCACGCCCGGCGCACTGCCTGACCTTTTTTCAACGCCCCGTCCCTGAGTGGATTTGGGGCGGGAGCCTGCCATGAGTCTGCATGAAACCTACGGTCAGCCCCTGCTGACCTTCCCCGACGCCGAAAAAAGCCCGCTGAGCATCCGCGCCAAGGCCCTGGTGTTTGTCGATCCGCGCTCGCGCCAGCTGCGCGAAGATCTGGAAAACCTCGCGCCGCGCGCCTTGCCCGTGTTGATTCGCGGCGAGACCGGCAGCGGTAAAGAGCTGTTGGCGCGGCATATCCATCGGGGCAGCGACCGTACTGGCTTGTTTGTCTCGGTCAACTGCGGCGCCATCAGCCCGACTTACGCCGACGCCGAGTTGTTCGGCTACGCCGCCGGTGCCCACAGCGGGGCGGCCAGCAGCCGGGCCGGCTGGTTCGGCTCGGCCAATGGCGGCACCTTGTACCTGGACGAGATTGGCGACTTGCCACTGCCGATCCAGGTCAAGCTGCTCGCGGCCCTGGAGAATCACGAAGTCACTCGCGTCGGCGCCCACCAGCCAAGCCCGGTGGATGTGCGGCTGGTGGCGGCCACCAGCATCGACCTCGCCCAGGCCGTAGCGGCCGGCAAGTTTCATGAGCGCCTGTTCCATTACCTGAGCGAAGGCCAGCTGGACTTGCCCGCATTGCGCGAGCGCGTCGGCGACATCCTGTCCCTGGCCGAATACTTCCTGGGCATCTACAGCCAGCGCCTGGACCTGCCGGTGCCGCTGATCAGCGATGCGGCGCAAAAGGTGCTGGAACACCACAGCTGGCCGGGCAATACCCGCGAGCTGGAAAACGTCATTCACTTTGCCTTGCTCGTCAGCAGCGGCGACGAGATTCTGCCCGAGCATTTGAACCTGCCGGTAGCGGGCTCGCCGCTGGAACAGGTGCAGCGCATCTTTGCCGCCGCCAGCCCTGCCGAGCAGGAAGCCTTGCGCGCCTTTCTACGTGAGCAAGCCGCTACATGAACAAAATGGAATATCAACGTGAATAAAAGATATTGTTCGGGAATAAAAAATCTAGGTATTGTCCATTCCACGCCGCGATAGCACTTCGCTGGCACACCACATAAAAAACGGTCGTCAGAGACGCCCCGGAATTTCGATAAGGACACTGCATGAAAAAGGTTCTGTTGTTTACCGCACTGGCGGCTGCCCTGACTGCAAGTTTCGCCCAGGCCAACGAGAAACTGGTGGTTGCCGCCACCCCGATCCCGCACGCCGAGATCCTCGAACTGGTCAAGCCAACCCTCGCCAAAGAAGGCGTGGACCTGGAAATCAAAGTCTTCACCGACTACGTACAGCCAAACGTGCAGGTTGCCGAGAAGCGCCTGGACGCCAACTACTTCCAGACCCTGCCGTACCTGGAAAACTTCAACAAGGGCAAGGGCACCAACCTGGTCACCGTGGTCGGTGTGCACGTTGAACCCTTCGGCGGTTACTCGAAAAAGATCAAGAACATTTCTGAGCTCAAAGATGGCGCCACCGTGGCCATCCCGAACGAAGGCTCCAACAGCGGCCGCGCCCTGTTGCTGCTGCAGAAAGCCGGCGTGATCACCCTGAAAGACCCGACCAACGCCCTGGCCACGCCGAAAGACATCGCCAGCAACCCGAAAAACCTGAAATTCAAAGAGCTGGAATCGGCGCTGCTGCCGCGCGTGCTGGACCAGGTTGACCTGGACCTGATCAACACCAACTACGCCCTGGAAGCTGGCCTGAACCCAGCCAAGGACGCGCTGATCATCGAAGACGCCAAGTCGCCGTACGTGAACTTCCTGGTTGCCCGCCCGGACAACAAGGACAGCGACGCCATCCAGAAACTGGCCAAGGCCCTGACCAGCCCGGAAGTCAAAGCCTTCATCGAGAAGAAGTACAACGGCGCCGTAGTGCCTGCGTTCTGATGTAACCCAAAACCCCCTTCAAGGTTTGAACGCCGACGGCTACTACAGCGTCGGCGTTTTTTTATGGGCTTCAAAGGCAATCAAGACGGTAGGCGCTGGCTTGCCGGCGATGGCGGTGGGTCAGCCGGCCTATCGGCGACTGAAAGACCGCTATCGCAGGCAAGCCAGCTCCCACAGTTGGGCGCTGGGGGGGCTGGAATCCCTGCCACACAGCGACACTCTGGAGAAACTGCAACCAGCGAACGCCGGCTCTTGCTCAAATCCCAGCCACACAGCAGACCCCCTGTGGGAGCCGTCGAGCCCCAGCGAGGCCGCGAAGGCGGTGTGTCAGCCACAGAAGGACTGTCAGTGCCGCCGCCTTCGCCGCCTCGCTACAGCTCGACATCTCCCACAATCAGGCCGCGCGGCTATTGATCGCCCTGCGCAACGCCACCAACCATTTCACCAGCTCCTGCGGATCAATCGGTTTCGTGTTGTTCATTGTTCATTCCCTCGAATCACAGACCCCCCAACCATAGCTGCCACCCATCAAACCCGCGAATCCGGCGGTTATCTTTTTGGGTGATATCAATATGCTATTTGGGTATTTAAATTTTGCTTTTTATACCTTTAGAGTTCGCGCTACCCGGCGTTACCCACGCCGGACTGGATTGCGCCCGCTGCATTACCCTTGCGGCGTCATGGACTCAAGATGACCTTCGATTTCGCTTTTATCCTCAGCACCCTGCCGGCGTTTCTCAAGGCCGTGGGGGTGACGCTGCAAGTGGGCCTGATCGCCATTGCCACCTCGTTGCTGGTGGCGCTCATCAACGCCGCGCTGCTGGTGTTTCGCACACCCTACCTGTCGCGCCTGGTGGCGCTGTACGTCGAGCTGGCGCGTAACACACCGCTGCTGATCCAGCTGTTCTTCGTGTACTTCGCCTTGCCGGCGCTGGGTTTGAATATCTCCGGCTTCTGGGCGGCGATCATCACCATGACGTTCCTCGGCGGTGCCTACCTCACCGAAGTGCTGCGCGCCGGTGTGGAAGCGGTGCCGCTGGCGCAGATCGAATCCGGCAAGTCCATCGGCCTCTCCGACTGGCAACTGCTGCGCCATGTGATCCTGCCCCAGGCCGGCATCCTCAGCCTGCCGGCGCTGTTCGCCAATTTCATCTTCCTGCTCAAGGAAACCACGGTGGTTTCCGCCGTGGCGGTGCCGGAGATTCTCTACACCACCAAGAGCTACATCGCCCTTTACTACAAGACTTACGAAATGCTCGCCGTGCTGACGCTGATTTGCGTACTGCTGTTTTTGCCGTTATCGCTGCTGCTCAGCCGCCTGGAAAGGAGGCTCCAGCATGGCCAGTTCGGGTCTTGAGTTGTTGTGGGTGTCGTTGCCGCAACTGGGCAAGGGCGCCGCACAAACCCTGTCGATTTCGTTTCTGAGCATTGCCTTCAGCACCGTCGGTGGCGTGTTGTATGGCGTGCTGCGGACCTTGAACAACACACTGATCAATGCGGTCCTGCGGGTGTACCTGGAGCTGTTTCGCGCGATCCCGGTGCTGGTGTGGTTGTACCTGCTGTTTTTCGGACTGCCGATTTTCTTCGGCCTGAGCATTCCGAGCTTCTGGTGCGCCGTGCTGGTGCTGTCGCTGTGGGGCGCCAGTGAGGTGGGCGAGGTGGTGCGTGGCGCATTGCATTCGCTGCCCCGTGGCCAGCGTGAAGCCGGCTTGTCGATTGGCCTGTCCGACCCGCAGCTGTACGGCTATGTGCTGCTGCCTCAGGCCCTCAAGCGCATGACGCCGCCGACCATCAACGTGTACACGCGCATCATCAAGACCAGCTCGCTGGCGGTGCTGATCGGCGTGGTGGACGTGATCAAGGTCGGCCAGCAAATCATCGAACGCACCTACGAGTCGGTATTGATCTATGGCGTGCTGTTCCTGTTTTTCTTCTTTATCTGCTACCCGTTGTCGGCCGCCTCCAAGGTGCTGGAACGGCGCTGGGCCCAAGCATGAGCGCATTGATCGAGTTTAAGGGTTTCAACAAATTCTTCGGCGAGCAGCAGGTGCTCAAGGGCATCGACTTGAGCGTGCAAAGCGGCGAAGTGGTGGTGATCCTCGGCCCCAGCGGCTGCGGCAAAAGCACCTTGCTGCGCTGCCTCAACGGCCTGGAAGTGGCGCACAGCGGCAGCCTGCGATTCGCCGGCAACGAACTGTTGGACAAAGCCACCGACTGGCGCCAGGTGCGCCAGGACGTGGGCATGGTGTTCCAGAGCTACCACCTGTTCCCGCACATGAGCGTGCTCGACAACATCCTGCTCGGCCCGCTGAAAGTGCAAAAACGCGACCCTCGCGAAGCCCGCGAACAGGCGGAAAAACTGCTCGAGCGCGTCGGCCTGGCCGACAAGCGCGACGCCTTCCCGCGTCAGTTGTCCGGCGGCCAGCAGCAACGTATCGCGATCGTCCGCTCGTTGTGCATGAACCCGCAGGTCATGCTGTTTGACGAAGTCACCGCCGCCCTTGACCCGGAAATGGTCAAGGAAGTGCTGGAAGTAATCCAGGGCCTGGCCCGCGATGGCATGACCCTGCTGATCGTCACCCATGAAATGGCCTTCGCCCGCGCCGTCGCCGACCGCGTCGTCTTCATGGAGGCCGGGCGCATCCTCGAACACAACACCCCCGAAGAATTCTTTACGAACCCGCAAACCGCACGCGCGCAGCAGTTCCTGGAGAAGTTTTCCTTTGTTTCAACACTGCCCAAGAAGAACCAGGAACTGGAGCTGATATGAAAAAGTTACTACTGCCCCTGATTGCCGTCGCATTACTCGCCGGCTGCGACAAAAAGGCCGAAGAGCCTGCAAAACCAGCGGCTGCCGCCGTGAGTTCGCTGGACAAGATCAAGGCGCGCGACAAGCTGATTGTCGGCGTATTCACTGACAAACCGCCGTTCGGCTTCGTCAACGAAGCCGGGCGCTATGTGGGCTTCGATACCGACATCGGCCGCCAATTCGCCAAGGACCTGCTGGGCGATGAAAACAAGGTTGAGTTCGTCGCCGTCGAGCCGGCCAGCCGTATTCCGTTCCTGCAAAGCGACAAGGTCGATCTGATCCTCGCCAACATGACCGTGACCCCGGAACGCAAGGAAGCGGTGGACTTCACCAACCCCAACCTGAAAGTCGCGGTGCAGGCCCTGGTGCCTAACGACAGCGCGGTGAAAAGCCTGGATGACCTGGCCACCCGCACCACCATCGTTACCACCGGCACCACCGCCGATATCTGGCTGACCAAGAACCACCCGGACTGGAAACTGCTCAAGTTCGAGAAAAACTCCGAGTCGCTGCAAGCACTGTCGGCCGGCCGTGGTGATGCGTACGCGCAGGACAACCTGGTGCTGTTCAGCTGGGCCAAGCAGAACCCGGGCTACCGCGTGCTGGAAGAAAAACTCGGTGACGAAGCGCCGATTGCGCCGGCGGTGAAGAAAGGCAACATCGAGCTGCGCGACTGGGTGAATGCCGAGCTGGCGAAGTTGGGTGAGGAGAAATTCCTGCTCAAGCTGTACGACCAGTACGTGCGTAAAGAGCTGAGCGATGACACCAAGCCGGAAAGCGTGATTGTTGAAGGCGGCAAGTGGCAGGGTTGATCATTCAGCTGTTGGGTGACTGATCTACCGTCTTCGCGAGCAAGCCCGCTCCCACATCGACCGAGTTCCACCTTTGGAATGCGGGCAAATGTGGGAGCGGGCTTGCTCGCGAAGAGGCCTTTCCAGGCCCCTCTTATTCCGGCCAATGCCAAGCCGGTGCATCCAGAATTCCCTGTCCCACAATCCGCGTCTCCCCCAGCACTTTCTCCAGCACAATCGAATTGCACCCTTCATCCTGTTGCAACGCCGCAATCAGCCGGCTGGCATGCGACACCACCCACACCTGGCACTGCTGTGACGCCTGGATAATCAGGCGCGCCAACGCCGGCAGCAGGTCCGGATGCAAACTGGTTTCCGGCTCGTTCAGCACCATCATGGTCGGCGGCCGAGGCGTCAGCAGCGCTGCGATCAGCAGCAGGTATCGCAAGGTGCCGTCCGACAACTCCGCCGCCGAGAGCGGCCGCAGCAACCCCTCCTGATAAAACTCAAGGGCGAAGCGCCCACCCTGCAACGGCTGGATATTCAAGCGTGCACCGGGAAACGCATCGCTGACCGCGCGCTGCAAGGCTTCGGGGTCGCCAATCTCGCGAATGGTCTGCAACGCCGCCGCCAGGTCGCGACCGTCGTGGTGCAGCACCGGTGTGCGCGTGCCCAGTTGCGGTTGGCGCACGGGGGCATCGGCATCGCTGCGAAAGTGATCATAAAAACGCCAGCCACGAATGCTTTCGCGCAACAGCAACACTTCCGGTGAGCCGCGCAGGCTGCCGACCTGGTCGAACAGGCTGTGGTAGTTCGGCGTGTGCTGGGCCAGCACATCCCAGGCGCGGCCTTCGCGAGCGCGCACCATCGGCCCGGAGCGCTGCACCATCGGCCCGGAGCGCTGCACCAGCAGGCTGGCCGGGCGGTAGACGTGGCCGGCCCAGATGCATTCCTTCTTCACCTCCGGGTCCAGGGAAAAATACGACAGGGTCTTCTCCGGTAAACCGAGGGAAATCGCGTAGCTGAAATCCTCGGCGGCAAACCCCAGGCGCAGACGCTTCACACCCTGGCGCACGACCGCTTCCACCGGCACCTCGCCGTTGTGCATGCGTCGGCTGATGGTCTCTGGGCCGGCCCAGAAGGTCGAGTCCAGCCCGCCCTCACGGGCCAGTGCATTGATCACTCCGCCCTGGGCGGTTTCGGCCAGCAGGCGCAAGGCGCGGTACAGGTTGGACTTGCCGCTGCCGTTGGGCCCGGTGATCAGGTTCAGCCGGTCCAGCGGCACCACCAATTTGTTGATCGAGCGGTAATTGGCCACCGCGAGGGTCTTGAGCATGGGCATTCAGTCGGCTTGGGAACCATTGGAGTATGGGAGCCTCCATGCAGATAAGGAACCCTGATCTAAGCTCACAGTCGCATACACACTGGCAAGTCGGCATCACGCAAAAGGAGCCTGCATGGGCGGTCGTACTGCAAACATTATTCTGAGCCTTGGACTCCTGGCGCTGCTGAGCGGCTGTGGCCAGGACAAAGCCGAGCCCAAGCAGCATTCCCGGGTGTTTGTACAGACCGTACAGCCGGCGGATTTCGCCGCGGCGGTCACGCTCACCGGGGACATCCAGGCGCGCGTGCAGACCGATTTGTCGTTCCGCGTCGGCGGCAAGATCATCCAGCGTACGGTGGATGTCGGTGACCGCGTCAGCGCCAGGCAAGTGCTGGCCAAGCTCGACCCCAAGGACTTGCAGACCAACGTCGATTCCGCCCAGGCCCAGGTCGTGGCCGAGCAGGCGCGGGTCAAGCAGACCGCCGCCGCGTTCGTGCGCCAGGAAAAGCTGTTGCCCAAGGGCTACACCAGCCGCAGTGAATACGACTCTGCCCAGGCCGCGTTGCGCAGCAGCCAAAGCGCCCTGGCCGCCGCACAGGCCCAACTGGCCAACGCCCGCGAGCAGCTCGGCTACACCGCGCTGATTGCCGATGCGCCGGGGATCATCACCGCGCGCCAGGCTGAAGTCGGCCAGGTGGTGCAGGCGACTGTGCCGATCTTCAGCCTGGCCCGCGATGGCGAGCGCGATGCGGTGTTCAACGTGTATGAATCGCTGCTGGTCGAGCCGCCGCCCGATGCACCGATCACCGTGAGCCTGCTCGACAATCCGAGCATCAAGGCGGTGGGCAAGGTCCGCGAAGTCACCCCGGCCGTGGCGGCCAACACCGGCACCGTGCAAGTGAAGATCGCCCTGCAGGCGTTGCCCAAAGGCATGCAGTTGGGCTCGGTGGTGAGCGCCACCGCCAATGGCCCGGCCAAGGCCAGCATCGAACTGCCGTGGGCGGCGCTGACCAAAGACCTCAGCGAACCCGCCGTGTGGCTGATCGACGACGACGGCAAGGCGCAACTGCACAAGGTCACCGTGGCACGTTATCTCACCGGCAAAGTCATCATCAGCGAAGGCCTCAAGGGCGGCGAAAAAGTCGTGGTGGCCGGCGGGCAGTTGCTGCATCCGGGCATGGTAGTGGAAATCGCCCAGCCGCCGGATCAGGCCCAGGCGCAAGGAGTGCAACCATGAAGCAGTTGACGGTGGTACTCGCTGCCAGCTTGTTGCTGATGGCTTGCTCCAAGGAAGAACCGCCGCCCGAGCCACTGCGCCCGGTGCTGTCGATGGAAGTGAAGTCCGAAGACCAGGAAAACCTCGGTCGCTTCGCCGGCACCATCCAGGCCCGCTACGAGAGCAACCTGGGTTTCCGTGTGCCCGGTCGCATCGCCCGCCGCGCCGTGGACGTCGGCGCCGAAGTGGAGAAGGGCGCCTTGCTCGCCGTGCTTGACCCCACCGACCAGCAAAACCAGTTGCGCGCCGCCCAGGGCGACCTTGCCCGCGTGCAGGCGCAGTTCATCAACGCCCAGGCCAATGCGCGGCGCCAGCAGGAGCTGTTCAACCGTGGCGTCGGTGCCCAGGCCCAGCTGGACGTGGCCCAGACCGACCTGAAGACTACCCAGGCGTCCCTCGACCAGGCCCAGGCCTCGGTCAACCAGGCCAAGGACCAACTCAACTACGCCGAACTGCGCACCGACCACGCCGGCATCGTCACCGCCTGGAACGCCGAGGCCGGCCAGGTGGTCAGCGCCGGCCAGCAAGTGGTCACCCTGGCCCGCCCAGACATCAAGGAGGCGGTGATCGACCTGCCCGCCGGCCTGGCCGAGCGCCTGCCGCCGGATGTGGTGTTCCTGGTGGCCGGGCAACTCGACCCCAGCGTGCACACCACCGCCGTCGTGCGTGAGATCGAACCCCAGGCCCAGAGCGCCACGCGCACCCGTCGCGCGCGCCTGACCCTGGCCGAGACACCGCCCGCGTTTCGTCTTGGCACCGCGATCAGCGTGACCTTGAGTTCAACCATCGCACCGCGTATCGAATTGCCCATCAGCGCCTTGCAGGAAGTCGACGGCAAGACCCGCATCTGGCTGCTCGACACCCAGAGCCAGACCGTGCAACCGCGTGACGTCACGGTCATCAGCCGTGACGCCAGCAGCGCCTTGCTCAGCGGCGGCGTCAAACCCGGTGAACGTGTGGTCACTGCCGGCGTGAACAGCCTGAAATCCGGGCAGAAAGTCAAAATCGACGAGGACAGCCCGCGATGAAAGGGAGCTTCAACTTATCCGACTGGGCCCTCAAGCATCAGTCCTTCGTCTGGTACCTGATGTTCGTCGCGCTGCTGATGGGCGTGTTCTCCTACATGAACCTGGGCCGCGAGGAAGACCCGTCGTTCACCATCAAGACCATGGTGATCCAGACCCGCTGGCCGGGCGCGACCCAGGAAGAAACCCTCAAGCAGGTCACCGACCGCATCGAGAAGAAACTCGAGGAACTCGACTCCCTCGACTACGTAAAGAGTTACACCCGGCCGGGCGAGTCCACGGTATTCGTGTTCCTCAAGGACACCACCAGCGCCAAGGCCATCCCGGAGATCTGGTACCAGGTCCGCAAGAAAATCGACGACATTCGCGGCACCTTCCCCCAGGGCCTGCAGGGACCTTCGTTCAACGATGAGTTCGGTGACGTGTTCGGCTCGGTGTACGCCTTTACCGGCGATGGCCTGTCGATGCGCCAACTGCGCGACTATGTGGAACAGGTGCGTGCCGAGATCCGTTCGGTGCCGGGCTTGGGCAAGGTCGAGATGATCGGCCAGCAGGACGAGGTGATTTACCTGAACTTCTCCACGCGCAAACTTGCGGCGCTGGGCATTGATCAGCGCCAGGTGGTGCAGAGCCTGCAGTCGCAGAACGCGGTGACGCCGGCCGGGGTGATCGAGGCCGGGCCGGAGCGGATCTCGGTGCGCACTTCGGGGCAATTCGCCTCGGAAAAGGACTTGGCCAACGTCAACCTGCGGCTCAATGACCGTTTCTATCGTCTGGCGGACATTGCCGACATCAGCCGTGGCTACGTCGACCCAGCACGGCCGATGTTCCGCTTCAACGGCAAGCCGGCGATTGGCCTGGCCATCGCCATGCAGAAGGGCGGCAATATCCAGTCGTTCGGCAAGGCCTTGCACACACGCATGGATGAGCTGACCGCCGACCTGCCGGTGGGCGTCGGCGTGCACAAGGTGTCGGACCAGGCGGAAGTGGTGGAAGAGGCCGTGGGCGGCTTCACCAGCGCGCTGTTCGAAGCGGTGATCATCGTGCTGGTGGTGAGCTTTATCAGCCTCGGCATGCGCGCCGGGCTGGTGGTGGCGTGCTCGATTCCGCTGGTGCTGGCGCTGGTGTTCGTGTTCATGGAATACAGCGGCATCACCATGCAGCGCGTGTCGCTGGGCGCATTGATCATCGCCCTCGGCCTGCTGGTGGACGACGCGATGATCACCGTCGAGATGATGATCACGCGCCTGGAAAAAGGCGAGACCAAGGAGCAGGCGGCGACTTACGCCTACACCTCCACGGCGTTCCCGATGTTGACCGGTACGCTGGTCACCGTCGCCGGTTTTGTACCGATCGGCCTCAACGCCAGTTCGGCGGGCGAGTACACCTTCACGCTGTTCGCGGTGATTGCCGTGGCGATGCTGGTGTCCTGGGTGGTGGCGGTGCTGTTTGCGCCGGTGATCGGCGTGCATATCCTCAGCGCCAACGTGAAACCCCACAGCAACGAGCCAGGACGAATCGGGCGTGGCTTCAATTACGGCATGCTGTGGGCCATGCGCAACCGCTGGTGGGCCATTGGCATTACCGTGGGCCTGTTTGTGGCGTCGGTGTTCTCCATGCAGTTTGTGCAGAACCAGTTCTTCCCGTCGTCGGACCGCCCGGAAATCCTCGTCGACCTCAACCTGCCGCAAAACGCCTCGATCAACGAGACCCGCAAGGCCGTCGACCGCCTCGAAGCGATCATCAAGGACGACCCGGACATCGCGCGTTGGAGCACCTATATCGGCCAGGGCGCGATCCGTTTCTACTTGCCGCTGGACCAGCAATTGGAAAACCCCTACTACGCGCAGTTGGTCATCGTCAGCAAGGGCCTGGAAGAGCGCGGGGCGTTGATTGCGCGCCTGCAAAAACGCCTGCGTGATGACTTTGTCGGCGTCGGCAGCTTTGTGCAGCCGCTGGAAATGGGCCCGCCGGTGGGACGCCCGATCCAGTATCGGGTGTCGGGCAAAGACACCGACCAGGTACGCAAGCACGCCATCGAGCTGGCGACCCTGCTGGATAAAAACACCCACCTGGGCGAGATCATCTACGACTGGAACGAGCCGGGCAAAGTCCTGCGGGTGGACATCGCCCAGGACAAGGCGCGGCAATTGGGGCTGTCGTCGGAAGACGTCGCGCAGTT
Organism: Pseudomonas sp. TH21; assembly: GCF_016651025.1. Lineage (NCBI taxonomy): Bacteria > Pseudomonadati > Pseudomonadota > Gammaproteobacteria > Pseudomonadales > Pseudomonadaceae > Pseudomonas > Pseudomonas sp. TH21. The sequence goes on from NZ_JAEKEQ010000001.1 coordinate 122,419, forward strand.
GATGAACAGCGTGGTCAGTGGTGCCTCGGTGACCCAGGTGCATGATGATATCTACCTGATCAACGTGGTCGGCCGCGCCGAAGATGCCGAGCGCGGCACCCCGGAAACCCTGCAGAACCTGCAGATCGTCACGCCCAACGGCACCTCGATTCCGCTGCTGGCGTTTGCCACCGTGCGTTACGAACTTGAACAGCCGCTGGTGTGGCGCCGCGACCGCAAGCCGACCATCACGATCAAAGCGTCGGTGCGCGATGAGATGCAGCCGACCGACCTGGTCAAGCAACTCAAGCCCGAGATCGACAAGTTCAGCGCCGGCCTGCCGGTGGGCTACAAGGTCGCCACCGGCGGTACCGTGGAAGAAAGCGGCAAGGCCCAGGGCCCGATTGCCAGCGTGGTGCCGCTGATGCTGTTCTTGATGGCCACCTTCCTGATGATCCAGCTGCACAGCGTGCAGAAGATGTTCCTGGTGGCGAGTGTCGCGCCACTGGGGCTGATCGGCGTGGTGCTGGCGCTGATTCCCACGGGCACGCCGATGGGCTTTGTGGCGATCCTCGGGATTCTGGCGCTGATTGGCATCATCATCCGCAACTCGGTGATCCTGGTGACCCAGATCGATGCCTACGAGCGCGATGGCTACACGCCGTGGGACGCCGTGGTGGAAGCCACCGAACACCGGCGCCGGCCGATCCTGCTGACGGCGGCGGCGGCCAGCCTGGGCATGATCCCCATCGCCCGCGAAGTGTTCTGGGGCCCGATGGCCTACGCGATGATCGGCGGGATCATCATCGCCACGTTGCTGACACTGTTGTTCCTGCCGGCGTTGTATGTGGCTTGGTACAAGATTCGCGAGCCGAAGCCAGAGCAACAGGAAAAACGCGGTTGAAAATGTGCAGGCTTGCTGTGGTGGGCAAGCTTGCTTGCGTTGGGGTGTGGAGCGCCGCCTGAAAAGCCGGGGGCGCGCTGCGCAGTCAGCGGGAGCAAGCTCCCGTGCCACGCGTGGATCTCACCGGCCTTGAGGCATGTATGAAACTTCCCGAATTAGCGTGTACAACTCTTGCACGCCATCGAGTGGTTTACCCTGCCGACTTTCACTTCGTCCGGGCCGAATCCCATGCGCTACTTGCGTTCAATAACGTTGCTCTGCGGTCTCCTGCTCTCGCCGCTGACATTCGCGACCGTTCTGGAAAACGCCCTGTGGCGGGTCGAAATCGAGCCGGCCACTCTAGCCATCCGCGTTACACCGAACGGTCAACCGGGCGTAGAAGCCTCCAGCGGCGTAGCGGCCCGTGCTGTCAGCCAGCTTGAACAGCGCGATCAGCAAGCGAGCTGGCATTGGGACGACGGCGCCTTTCGGGTGAGCGCCAGCCTTGAGCAGCGTGATCTGAAGTTGACCCTTCGCGCGCGGGAGCCGGGCAAGTTGACCATTCTTCAGCAAACCCCCAGTGCCCTGGGCAAAGGGCTGATGTGGCCGTTGGCCGAAGGGCATTACGTGCCGGCCGATGATGCTGTGTGGAAAGCGTTTTTGCTGGAGCAAGGTGATTTCAACACGACCCAGGACCTCAGCCTGCCTCTGTGGGGGTTGGACCACGGGCGGTTCACCTTGAACTGGTTGCTGACCAATCCCTACAACAATCGCCTGCGCTGGCAGGCAGGAATGGCGCTGTCAGTGGCCCATGAATTTACCGCGCTCGACCCGGACGCACCGATGACCCTGCTGCTGCACCTGGGGGAAGCCGATCCCTTGGCCGGCGCCAAGCGCTACCGTCAATGGTTGGTGGAGCAGGGCCGTTTTGAACCCTTGGCGGACAAACTGCGAAACACGCCCGAAGCCGAAAAGCTGCTGGGCGCCAGTCATGTCTACCTGTGGGGCAATGACCTGCTGGGGTCGGAGGATGTGCGTGACTGGCCGCTGCTGGTGAAGGTGCTGCGTGGTCATGAGCTCAAGGGCAGATTGGACAAAGAGGCCGCGCAGGTGCTGGCTCAAACCGGCACGTTGGATCGCTATCAAAAGTCCGTGCTGCTGCGCGGCTTCAACGCGGCGATCAACCAAAAGGCCCGGCAAACCTGGTTGGCCACCGACGAGCCGGACATGCTCAAACTGGCCGAAGGTTATGGCGTCTTGCGCCGTGAATTGGCGATGGCGTTTGCGGGCGCCTTGAGTGACAGCCCCGAGACCTGGGGCAGCACGCTGTCGGCCAAGACCGTCCAGGCGCTGCAAGATGCTGGGCTAAAGCGCCTGCTGCTGACCCTAGGCGAAGGCTGGGAGGGCGGCCTCTGGCACCCGGAAGCGATTCAGGCGGGCGTCAACGCCGGTTACCTGATGGCCCCGTACGACTCCTATGAAACCGCGTTATCCACCACCGAAAATCCGGACTGGACCACCGCCCACCTGGGCAGCAAGGCCTATCGCGACTGTGCCATTGTGCTGAAAGACGGCACGTTCAAGACCGGCTTCCAGCAATCCGGCCATTACACCGACCCGCGCTGCGTACGGCCGCTGCTGGAAGCGCGGGTGAAGGCGGTGCAAGCCAAGGCGGGTTTCAACGCCTGGTTCCTCGATGCCTACGCCACCAGCATGCTGTTTGACAGCTATCGTGATGGCGCGCCAATGACCCAGGCGCAAAATGCCGAAGGCAATGTTGACGCGTCCCGCTGGCTGAATACTGCGCTGAAGCTGCCTGCCGGTTCCGAAGATGGCAACGCTGTCACCGCCCAGGGCATTCTGTTCGCCCACGGTATGCAGACGCCGGTGATCGGTTGGGGCGATCGCCAGATGACCCAGGACAAGCAGTCGCCCTATTACGTCGGCAACTGGTACCCGCCTGAGCAGCCGACGGTGTTCTTCAAGGCGGTCCCGCTGAATGAGCCGTTTCGTACCGTGTATTTCGCGCCGACCATGCGCCTGCCGCTGTACCAGGCGGTGTTCCACGGCTCGGTCATCACCACTCACCATTGGCTGTTCGACAGCCTGAAGCTGACCAATGTGCAGGCTGAGAATGAGTTGACCCAACTGCTGTACAACGTGCCGCCGTTGTATCACCTGAGTGCTTCGACGATTGAGCAGCGGCTGCCGCTGATACAGCGCCAGGATCGGTTTTTCCGGCCGTTGCACCAGCGGCTGGCAACCCAGGCGATGACGGGGTTTCGTTGGCTGACGGCGGACAGGCAAGTGCAGGAAACCACTTTTGCCGATGGCACGCGGTTGGTCGCGGATTTTGCCGCGCGGAGTGTGACAGCGTTAGTCGAGGGGCAGCCGCCCCAGGTCTATCAGGTGGGCTCCTACTGAGGTTTGCGCCACACACTCGCCAGCCACGGTTGCTGCTCCCGAGGCAACCCGGCCGGCCGATAGTAATGCTCCAACTCCACGAACCCTGCCGCCGTCAGCAAGGCCTGCCACGCCTGCAGGTCGTGATAAGACCCATAGCGCGGCCCATTCCAGCCCTCGCGATTTTCACCGCGGGGATTGGAGCTGAACAACACTCCGCCAGGCTTCAGCGCGCCATGCAGCTGTTTGAGCACGCGCGGCAATTCCTGCTTGGGAATATGAAACAGCACCGCATTGGCGAATATCCCGTCGAAGCGCTCGACCGGCAGGTCCAGCTTGAGGAAGTCTTGCTGCAACACCTCACAACCACTGTCCTCGCGCGCCATCTGCGCAAAGCGCTCGGAGCCGTCGAGGCCGACAGCGATGTGACCCAGGCGGGTAAACGTCTGCAAATCCCGGCCCGGCCCGCAGCCGAAATCCAGCACGGTGAACGGCGCCGTACCCTGGATATGCCGCAGCAGCGCGTCGATGTTCTGGCTCACATCGTGGTCGCGGGTGCCTTCGCGGAAAGACTCGGCCACGCTGTTGTAGTGGCCGAGGGTGGTGGACGTGATCTGGTCGAGGTCGTCGGGCTTGAGAGGCATGGTGAGCAATACCGGGCACTGAGAGGGCCCGACTATACCCGAATCGACCGCCCCACCCTGTGGCGAGCGGGCTTGCCCCGCGTGGGGCTGCACACCAGCCCCCAACCCTCAGCGCTTGTTCAGCACCCGCGCCAACCGGTCGCCACCCAACTGAATCACCGCCACCAGAATCACCAGCAGCACGATGACCGTGAGCATGATCTGCGTGTCAAAGCGCTGGTAACCATAGCGGTACGCAATGTCACCCAGGCCACCCGCACCAATCGCGCCCGCCATGGCCGACGAGTTGATCATGGTCACCAGGGTAATGGTGAAACCGCCGACAATCCCCGGCAGCGCCTCCGGCAACAGCACATGCCAGATGATGTGCCAGCGCCGGCAGCCCATGGCCTGCGCCGCTTCGATCAGGCCGTGGTCGACCTCACGCAGGCTCACCTCGGCGATGCGCGCAAAGAACGGCGTAGCGGCGATGGTCAGCGGCACGACCGCTGCCCACACGCCATAGGTGGTGCCGACGATCAGCCGGGTGAACGGGATCAGCGCCACCATCAGGATCAGGAACGGTATCGAGCGGAACAGATTGACGAACGCTCCCAGCACGCGGTTCAGCGCCGGGGCCTGATAGATCCCGCCCTTGTCGCTGGTGACCAGGAACACCGCCAGCGGAATCCCCACCAGCAACGCGATCAACGAAGACACGCCGACCATCAACAGGGTGTCGATGGCGCCTTGTACTAAACGGTCAAACCACATAACCCAGCACCTCCACCTGTTGTGCCCAGTTACCGGCGCGGCTGCGCAGCACGTCGGCGTCGTGCGGTGAACCATTCACCGCCAGCAGCAATTGCCCCAGCGCGTGGCCCTGGATGCGTTCCACCCCGCCCTGCAGCAAGCGCACGCGCCCGCCGAGGGCCGCGAACAAGGCGGCCAGGTCCGGTTCGTCGGTGTCGTTGCCGGTGAACTGCAAGCGCAGCACGACTGCTGCGTCCGCCTGGCCGGGCGTGGGCTGCAGACGGTTTTGCAGCTCTTGCGGCAGCCCGTGTTGCAGCGGCGCCAGCAGGGTCTTGCTGACCTCATGTTGCGGGTTGCCAAACACTTCCCACACCGGGCCTTGCTCGACGATGTGTCCGTACTCGAGCACCACCACGCGGTCGCAGATTTCGCGGATCACCGCCATCTCATGGGTGATCAATACGATGGTCAGGCCCAGGCGCTGGTTGATCTCGCGCAGCAGGCCGAGGATCGACTGAGTGGTCTCCGGATCAAGGGCCGAAGTGGCCTCGTCGCACAGCAGGATCTCGGGGTCGTGCACCAGCGAACGGGCGATGCCCACGCGCTGTTTCTGCCCGCCGGAAAGCTGCGCCGGGTAGGCCTTGTGTTTGTCCTGCAGGCCGACCAGCTCGAGCAGCTCGCGCACCTTCTGCTCACGCTGGGGCTTGGGCACGCCGGCGACCTTGAGGGGCAGTTCGACGTTCTGCCACACGGTCTTGGCCGACATCAGGTTGAAGTGCTGGAAGATCATGCCGATGCGCCGCCGCAGCGCCACCAGGCGGTCTTCATCGAAGTCGCCGATGTCCACCTGATCGATCAGCACCCGCCCGCTGCTCGGTTGCTCCAGGCGATTGATGGTGCGGATCAGTGAGGATTTACCGGCGCCGCTGCGGCCGATGATGCCGAACACTTCACCGCGCTGGATCGCCAGGTCGATGCCTTGCAGGGCATGCACGTTGCCGTCATAGGTCTTGCCCAGGTTGATAAAGCGCACGTGCGCGCGGTTCAGGTCAGGATGCAGTTCTGTCTGCTCGGCGTCCCTGGGCGGCAAGCCCAGGTCGCGCAGTTGAGAGTGGGCGGCGGTCATTTTTTATCTTCCCAGCCCACTTGGTAGAGCTTGCCGAGGGATTTATCCAACGCGGCGCGCACCACCGGCGAGTGCTGGTAGATGTCGACGAACTTGATCACACGCGGGTCGGTTTTGCTCTTCGGCTGGATCACGAACTGGATCACGTATTCCGGGTGGTCGAGGCCGTCGAACAGCAGCGCCGACTCGGCATCGAAGGTCTTGGACAGGCGGATATATGCCGGGTAGCCCTGCACCAGGTCGGCGTCATCATAGGCGCGCACCAGTTGCACGGCCTCGACTTGCAGGATCTTGATCTTCTTCGGGTTGGCGACGATGTCTTCTTCAGTGGCCTTGTAGCCCACGCCCGGCTTGAGCGTGATCAAGCCGGCCTTGGCCAGCAGTTGCAGGCCGCGACCGCTGTTGATCGGGTCGTTGGCAATCGCCACGCTGGCGCCCTGGGGCAGGTCGTTGATGCTTTTGTACTTCTTCGAATACAACCCGACGTTGTTGATGATGCCCGGCGCGTACGGCACCAGGTCAAAGCCGGCGGCGGCCTTGGCGTTTTCCAGGAACGGGATGTGCTGGAAGTAGTTCACGTCGATGTCGCCGGCGGCCAGGCTGACGTTGGGCGCGATCCAGTCGGTGAACTCCACCAGTTCGACTTTGAGGCCTTGCTTGCCGGCTTCGGCCACGGCGGCTTCGAGCGGAATCGCGAAGGCGGCGGTAGTGCCGATTTTCAACGGCGCATCGGCCGCGAACACCGCCGAGCTGAACAAGCCGAAGGCCAGGACCAGTGCTTTGACTGGGTGAGTGAGGAGCGTCTTTTTCATAGTGGTTTTCCAGTCATAAGGTGTCGATGTTAATAACGCGATCAACTGTAGGAGCCGGCTCCTCCAGGGTTCAGTGGCGGTAGGTGGAGCCGGTGTGCTGTTCGGGCAGGCGGGCAGTGCCGTGGAAGACTTTTTCCCGCAGCGTCCCTTGTGCATATTCGGTTTTGTACGACCCGCGCTTCTGCAACTCCGGCACCACCAGGTCGATGAAGTCGACGTAGCTTTCCGGGGTGACGATGCGCGTGAGGTTGAACCCATCCAGGCCGGTTTCGCTGATCCACGACTCCAGCTCGTCGGCCACTTGTTCGGGCGAGCCGACCAGGGTGATATAGCGACCGCCCAAGGCGTGTTGCTCAAGCAATTTGCGTCGGGTCCAGTCGTTGTTTTGCAGATTCTTGGTGGCGGATTGGATCGCGTTGCTCTTCACGTACTGGATCGGTTCGTCGAGTTCGTACTGGGCAAAATCAATCGCGGTGGACGCCGAGAAATGCGCCACGCCCGCCTCCGGGCTGGCGTAGCTCAGGTACTCGGCGTGCTTCTTCCAGGCGAGTTCCTCGGTCGCGCCCACGATCACATTGAGGCCCATGAACACCTTGATGGCGTCCGGGTCGCGCCCGGCCTCGACCGCGCTGGCGCGCACCTTGTCCACCTGGACCTTGGTCGCGGCCTTGTTCTGCCCGCTGATGAACACGCACTCGGCGTGGCGCCCGGCGAACAGCAAGCCACGCTCCGAACTGCCGGCCTGGAACAGCACCGGCGTGCGTTGTGGCGAAGGCTCGCAGAGGTGATAACCCTCCACCTGGTAGAACTCGCCATGGTGCTCGACCTTGTGCACCTTGCCCGGCTGCGCATACACCCGCGCCTGTGGTTCGTTGAGCACCGCGTCGTCTTCCCAACTGCCTTCCCAGAGTTTGTAGAGCACCTCCAGGTACTCATCGGCCTGGTCGTAGCGCCGGTCATGCTCGACCTGCTCGGTAAGGCCCATGGCCTTGGCGGCGCTGTCGAGGTAGCCGGTGACGATGTTCCAGCCGACCCGGCCACGGCTCAGGTGGTCGAGGGTGGACATGCGCCGGGCGAACAGATACGGCGGCTCGTAGGTGAGGTTGGCAGTCAGGCCGAAACCGAGGTTCCGGGTGACCGCCGCCATCGCCGAGACCAGCAGCAGCGGGTCATTCACCGGCAGTTGGATCGACTCCTTGAGCGGCACATCGATGGAGTTCTGGTACACGTCGTACACGCCGACGATGTCGGCGATGAACAAACCGTCGAACAGCCCGCGCTCCAGGGTTTGCGCGAGGTCGGTCCAGTACTCGAGGGTTTTGTATTGGGTCGAGGTGTCCCGTGGATGGGTCCACAGGCCGTGGTTGATATGCCCGATGCAGTTCATGTTGAAGGCATTGAGCAGGATCTTTTTCTTCGCCATCAGATGGTCCCCCGCAGTGGCGGGTTTTCATCGTTGAGGTAGTAGTTGCCGACCGCGTGGTACTTCCAGCGCACCGGATCGTGCAGGGTGTGCACGCGGGCGTTGCGCCAGTGCCGGTCGAGACCATGCTCGGCGAGGGTGGCCTGGCTGCCGGCGAGTTCAAACAGCGTGCTGCCAGCGGCCAGGGAAATCTCGGTGCTCAGGGCGCGCACTTCAGCGACGGCGATGGACGCTGCCGCCACGGTCTCGGCGTTGCTGTCGGCCTGGGCGCGGTCGAGGAATTCGCCGGAGCGCTCCAGCAATGCCTCGGTGGCGTGCAGGCGAATGCTCAGGTGGCCGAAGCTCTTGAGGGTCAGCGGGTCTTCGGTGGCCTTGTCGTTACCGGAGTCGATCCACGGGCGGGTCTTGGTGCGCACAAAGTGCAGCGCGTCCTCGAAGGCAGCGCGGGCGATGCCGGTGTCGATGGCGGCGTGGAGGATCTGCGCCAGCGGGCCGACGGTGGTCGGGCGCTCGAAGGCGCTCTGGAACGGGATCACGTCTTGCGCGGCGACCCAGACGTTATCGAACACCACCGAACCGCTGCCGGTGGTGCGCTGGCCGAAGCCGCTCCAGTCGTCGATCACGCTCAGGCCTTCGCTGTCACGGGGGACAAACGCCAGTTGCTGCACGCCGTGTTCATCCACCACTGAGGTAGGGATGCGCTGGGCGTAGATCGCGCCGGTGGAGTAGAACTTGCGGCCGGTGATGCGAAAGCCGTCGCCGTCGCGGGTGATTTTGGTGACGCGGTCATGGGCGGTCTTGGTGCCCAGTTCCGCCAGGGCATTGCCGAAACGCTGGCCCGCGAGCACTTCGGCGTACAGGCGGCGTTGCTGCGCCGGCGTGCCGTTTACGCGCAGCACTTCCAGGGCATAGAAATGGTTTTGCGGAATCTGGCCCAGCGAGGCGTCGGCCTGGGCGATCAGTGCGATGACCTTGGCCAGCGTGACGTTGGACACACCGGCGCCGCCGTATTCCTTGGGCACGCTGATGCCCCACAGGCCGGAGCGCGAAAACACGTCCAGTTCAGGCAGCGGCAGGCGGCGCTCGCGGTCGCGCTGGGCGCTGTCGCGGCGGAAGTCTTCGGCCAGGTCGCTGGCGACAATAAGGGCTTGTTCGTCGCTGGTGATAACCGCGACGTGATGAGAAAGGGTCATGCGTATTCTCCAGAGGTCTGGTCGGTTAAATCCAGGAGTGACGAGCCGGCAAGGTGCCGTTCAGGCGATAAGCGCCCACCGCGTGATACTTCCAGCGCACCGGGTCGTGCAGCGTATGCACGCGGGCATTGCGCCAGTGACGGTCGAGGTTGAATTCGGCGAGGGTGGCGCGGCTGCCGGCCAGTTCGAAGAGCTTTTCGCTGACCAGCAGCGACACTTCAGTGGTCAGCACCTTGGCTTCGGCGACGGCAATCGACGCACGGGCAGCGGACTGCGCGGTGATCGGCGCGGCACTGACCTGGTCCAGCACCTGGCCGGCCTTGCGCAGCAGCGCTTCGGCGGCGTGCAGTTCGATTTTCAGCTTGCCGATATCGGCGATCACGTACAGGTCATCGCTGGCCCGTTCGACCTTGGCGTCGATCCACGGGCGCGAGCGCTCACGCACGAAGGCAATGGTGTCATCCAGCGCGCCACGGGCGATGCCAGCATCGATGGCGGCCTGGATCAGTTGCGACACGGCGCCCTGGATGGTCGGGGTTTCGCCGAGGCGCCAGTTCTCGACCACCAGCTCGGCGTCCACCGGCACCCGGTCCAGCAGCACGGTGCCGCTGGCGGTGGTGCGTTGGCCAAAGCCGGACCAGTCGTCGACGATGCGCAGCCCCTCGGTTCCACGGCGCACGAACGCCATGACCTGCTTGCCGTCATCGTTGAGCGCCTTCACTGCAACCCAATGCGCAAACAGTGCGCCGGTGGAGTAGAACTTCTGGCCGCTGATCACGTAGCCGTCACCCTCGGCGGTGATGCGGGCCTTGAGTTCCAGGGTGTTCCTGGTGCCGCGCTCCGGGCCGGCGTTGCCGATGCGCCAGCCGTCGAGCACGCTCTGGAACAGCTGTTTTTTCTGGCGTTCGGTGGCGGCGCCCTGCAACACGTGGAGGATGCCGAAATGGTTCTGCGGGATCTGTCCGAGGGCCGGGTCGGCCGCGCTGATGATCGCGAACACGTCGGCCAGGGTGGTGAATGACACCTGTGGGCCGCCGTATTCGCGGGGAATGGAAATACTGCCCAGCCCACTGCGGGTGAACTGCTCGATCTGTGCCCACGGCAACTTGCGTTGCTGGTCGCGCTTGGCGGCTTGCAGGCGCGCAGCCTGGGCCAGCTCATGGGCGGCGTTCAGCGCCTCTGCATCGTTGCGCAGCACGACGGCCGGCAACAACAGAGGGGCTACGTCCAGATCACTCTGGGGGGGTGTTAGAGCCAAGTTAGACATCAGCGCCGCTCCTTGGCTGCACGTAATGCCCTGGCGTTATGCACCGGGGTAATTCTGACCATACCGACCTCGCATTCAATGAAATGACAACAGGAAAATCAGGAATGTCCGGTGGTCCGGTGCATATACCCTAAGCGTGTTAAATATTTAAATAAACTAACTTTTGGGAATATGCATAGAAGGTCTGTCACCCAGGTTCGCAGGGTGAACCGAGGGGGCGTGGCTGATAGCTCTGCGCGGCCCCGCCGGGGCGGGCGGGTACCCAGGCGGCGATCCTCAACGTGCGGGCGGGCGCCCAGCGGGAATTGTTGCCGACGCGGTCCAGAATGCAGTACGTCACCTCCAGCCGGCAGTCGTCGCCGGCTTCGACAATCACCGTCGACGGTACCCAGACCTGCACGGCCAGGCCGACGGCCTTGGCCTGGATGCTTGGCAGGTCCATGCGCACATCGCCCCAGCGCAGGGTGATGGCATCGCCGGTGGTCATGTGCTGGTAGGGTTCGATGGTCAGGGGAATGCCGCGCCGCACCTGGCTGCTGTTGACGCCGTAGCGGCGGATCGTCTCGGGCAGGCCGACGGGGGCGAGGTTGTGGTTTTCGTCGCTGTACAGCTGTGCAGGCTGCCCGCCCGGGCATTGGGTCTTGACGCGCACCTGCGTGGTCGCCGAGCGTGCAGGGCCATGGCCGATCTGCATGACCTGATAGTGCACCTGCGCCGGGCCGTCCTGCACAAAACTTTCCGGTACGCGCAGGCGCGTCGACGTGCCGACCTTGCCGGCCGTGACTCGCCGTGAAGCCGCAAAGCAGTTGTTCCAGAACAGCTCGATCAGGTCGCCTTCATCCATGCCGGGGTACGGCGCGATATCGACCTGCAACTGAGTGGCGGCGAGGGCATTGATGCCATTGCGAAGTGCCTGGGGCAACGTCGGGGCGTTGAGCATGGCCGGGGTGGCGGTGCGCGTCATAAGTAATCTCCTTGATGCAGCCAGCAGCAATCGTTCCGGCCCCTTGGCGCGGGTGCGCACGGGGTCGAAATGAACGATTCAGAAAATAGCCGGGATAGGATCCAATCCTCTGAGTGCTAGATAAGAGGGTTGGCCAAGGGGCGTCAATGGCGGCAAAGGGCTAAACGGCGGGTTGCTGCAGATTCAGAAGGGTCTGACTGTGAGGGGGATTTCAGCGGGTGTGTGGCGGGGCGTTTTACTCGTTGAAACGAGGACTTCGCGTAGGAACGCGCTCAGGTGGGAGCAGGGCTTGCCCGCGATGCAGGCACCTCGGTGTATCCGCCGCACCGCAGTGATGCTATCGCCGGCAAGCCAGCTCGCACACAAGCCCGGGAGGGTGTCAGTGGGCGAGGAATTTGCTCAGGAACTGCTTCGTGCGTTCTTCCCTGGGGTTGGCGAACAACGCCTTGGCTTCGCCTTGTTCCACGATCACCCCTTTGTCGAAGAAGATCACCCGGTTGGCCACGTCACGGGCAAAACTCATCTCGTGGGTGACGATCACCATGGTGCGGTTTTCCTCGGCGAGGCTGCGGATGGTTGCCAGTACTTCGCCAACCAACTCCGGGTCGAGCGCCGAGGTCGGTTCGTCGAACAGGATCACTTCCGGCTCCATGGCCAACGCGCGGGCAATCGCCACGCGCTGTTGCTGGCCACCGGACAGACGCCGAGGGTAGGCGTCTTCCTTGCCCGCCAGGCCAACCCTGGCCAGCAGCTTGCGCCCCAGGGCCTCAGCGGCTTCGCGCGGCATCTTCTTGACCACGGTCGGCCCTTCGATGACGTTTTCCAGCGCGGTGCGATGGGGGAACAGGTTGAAGTTCTGGAACACAAAGCCGACGTGCTGGCGCAGGCGTCGCACCAGGGTTTGCTGCTGGTTGATCGGCTTGCTGCTGTCGATCTCGATGTCCCCGACCTTGATGCGGCCGCTGGTGGGTTGCTCGAGGAAATTCAGGCAGCGCAGGAAGGTGGTCTTGCCGGAACCGCTGGGGCCGATGATGGCGATGACTTCGCCTTCCTTGACCTCAAGGTCGATGCCGTTGAGTACCACCTGACCCTTGAATTGTTTGGTCAGTTTTTCAACCACGATCATGCTTCAGGACTCCAGGTCATGCCGGTTGACCCGGTCTTCCAGACGATTTTGAAAATGCGCCAGGATGCTCGCCAGGATCCAGTAGATCAGGGCTGCAGAGAGATACATGGTGAAGATTTCGAAGGTGCGCGCCGACACCAGTTGCGCCTGGCGAAACAGCTCGGGCACCTGGATGGTGGCCGCCAGCGCGGTGTCCTTGACCAGCGAAATAAAGCTGTTGCCCAAGGGCGGCAAAGCCGTGCGCATCGCCTGCGGCAGGATGGCCCGGCGCAGGGTCTGCGCACGGGTCATGCCGATACTGGCCGCGGCTTCCCACTGGCCACGCTCGATGGAGCTGATGGCCGCGCGCAGGATTTCACAGGCGTAGGCGGCCATGTTCAGCGAGAAGCCGATCAGGGCCGCCGGGATCGGATCCAGCTCGATGCCCACTTGCGGCAAGCCGTAGTAGATCAGGAACAGCTGCACCAGCAAGGGCGTGCCGCGAAAGAACGACACGTAGACGCGGGCAAGCAAGCTCACTGACTTGAAGCGCGACAGGCGCATCAAGGCCAGGCCGAAGCCCAGCAGCAAGCCGAAAAACATCCCGCCAAGGCTAAGAATCACCGTGTAGTACGCGCCCTTGAGTAGAAAAGGCGCGGAGTCCAGCGCGAGTTGGAAACCTGCTTCCATTATTGAGTGACGTCAGCGTTGAAGTACTTCTCGGACAGCTTCTTCAAGGTGCCGTCGGCGCGCAGCTTGTCGAGGGCCTTGTTCACCGCGTCGAGCAGTTCAGGCTCGCCTTTGCGCAGGGCAATACCGGCTTCCTGGCGGGAGAAGGCATCGCCGGCGGTGGCGGTGTCCGGGGCTTTCTTGGCGTATTCCAGAGCGGCCAGGCGGTCGATCAGAATGGCGTCGATGCGGCCGATGCGCAGGTCCTGGAACTTGGTAGGGTCATCGTTGTAAGTCTTGATGATGGCTTTAGGCTGGTTGTCCTTGAGCCATTGCTCGTAGTTGGTGCCCAGGCCCACACCGACTTTCTTGCCGGCCAGGTCGTCGGCGGTCTTGATGCTGTCGACATTCTTCTTCAGCACCAGCGCTTGAATACCGGAGACGGTGTAAGGCTTGGAAAAATCGTATTTCTTCTTGCGCTCTTCAGAGATGGTCACCTGGTTGACCACGGCGTCCAGGCGCTTGGATTCCAGGGCGGCGAGGATACCGTCCCATGGCGTGGCTTGCAGTTTGACCTTCACGCCCAGCTCTTTGGCCAGTGCCTCGGACAGCTCGACTTCGAAACCGCTGAGCTTGCCGCTTTCATCGACAAAGCTGAACGGTGGGTAGGTGCCTTCGAGACCGATCTTGATCTCGCCGGCTTTCTTGATGCTGTTCAACTGCTCGCCGGCCACTGCCTGGCCGAGCAGGCCAGCCCCGAGTGCCAGGCCCAAAGTGCCAACCAACAACGTGCGACGCAATACAGAAATAGTCATGAAGAGCCCCTGTGTTTTTTATGTTGAGCGAAGCAGGTGACGCAGTAGTCGTATCCTGCCTTAAAGCGCGTAGCGCGTCTTCGCCTACGGCGCGATGATAGAGCGGGTTTTTAAGACTTGAAAATAATATAAATCTAAATTGATATTCTATTATCGAATATGCGAGCTATTTAATGTGGGAGCTGGCTTGCCTGCGATGGCGGTGCAAAGGTCAGCACATCGGTAGCTGACAGAGCGCCATCGCAGGCAAGCCAGATCCCACATTTTTTAGTCCGCGTTAATTCAATTGAATACCGAGTTGTAGGCAAACAACGCCGGCGCCCCGCCGGTATGCAGGAAAATGATCGGACCCTCTTCAAAACGCTGACGCCCGATCCCATCCAACAAGCCGGCCATGGCCTTGCCAGTGTAGACCGGGTCCAGCAGCAGGCCTTCCTGGCTGGCGAGCAGCTTGATGGCTGCCAGCGTACCGGCGTTCGGCTCGCCATAACGGGGGCCGAAGTATTCGTCCCAGAGAATCACCTTGAACGCCTCGGGCACCGTTACGCCCAGCAACTCGGCGGTGCGTTCGGCCAGGCCCTGCACTTTCGGAAACTGTGCTTCTTCGGTGCGCGACACGGTGACGCCAACCACCGGCAGGTTCGGCAGCACGTCGCTCAAGGCCAGGGCGAGGCCACTGTGGGTGCCCGCACTGCCGGACGCCAGCACCACGGCGGAAAACTCGATGCCGCTGTCTTCAATTTGTGCGGCCAACTCAAGGCCGGCGCGCACGTAACCCAAGGCGCCGAGGGCGTTCGAGCCGCCGATCGGCACCAGGTACGGCTTCTTGCCGTTGCTGCGCAGACGGTCGGCGAGGGCATTCAGTTGGTCGTCGACATTGTCGAGGTTTTCCACCAATTCGACCTTGGCGTCGAAGAGGTCCAGCAGCAGGCGGTTGCCGTTGCCCAGGTAGTTGGGGTCTTCGGTGCCGGTGGGGTTTTCCAGCAGCGCTACGCAACCCAGGCCGAGCTTGGCGGCGAGGGCGGCGGTCTGGCGCACGTGGTTGGACTGGATCGCGCCGGCGGTCACCAGGGTGTCGGCACCCTGGGCGAGGGCATCGGCCGCCAGGTATTCGAGTTTGCGCAGCTTGTTGCCGCCCATGGCCAGCGGCGTGGTGTCGTCGCGCTTGACGTAGATGTCCCTGCCCAACCAGGCCGACAGCCGCTCGAGTTTTTCCAGGGCAGTGGCACCGCCCAGCAGTTCCAGGCGGTTAAAACGGTCGAGCTGTTGTTTGATCATGGCTACGCACGGTGACTGAATGATTGGCCGACTATAGGCAGGCACTTTTCATCGGGCAACCGCCAATCGCTTATTCCGTGAAGTTCTTAGCATCGCACCATTGGTTCTTAAGGGCGGCCAGGGTGCATACCGTAAAGTGATGGCCATTTCGTCAGGAGTGAAGACCGTGAGTGAGCGTTCCAGTCATTGGCAATTACAGACCATCGTCAGCCAACTGCGCGGCGCCCGGGACCAGTGGCGAACGCGCAATGGCCGCTTGAGCGGCGAGCATGGCGGCCGCGAGTTGCCGTCCCGCGAGGCTGTCGCGCAGATCCTTGAGGCACTGTGCGGTGCGCTGTTCCCCATGCGCCTGGGGCCGGTGGACCTGCGCGAAGAAAGTGAAGATTTCTACGTCGGCCATACCCTCGACGTCGCCCTGAATGCCTTGCTGGCACAGGCGCGCCTGGAGCTGCGCTACGCCGCGCGCCAGGGCGGCCAGGATGACAGCGCGGTCGACGCCCTGGCCATCCGCCTGATCCAGGATTTTGCCCTGGCCTTGCCGTCCCTGCGCAGCCTGCTGGACACCGACGTGCTGGCCGCCTACCACGGCGACCCGGCCGCGCGCAGTGTGGATGAGGTGCTGCTGTGCTATCCGGGAATCCTCGCGGTGATTCACCATCGCCTGGCGCACCATCTGTATCGCGCCGGTTTGCCGCTGCTGGCGCGGATCAGCGCGGAAATCGCCCACTCGGCCACCGGTATCGACATCCACCCGGGTGCGCAGATCGGCCCGAGTTTCTTTATCGACCACGGGACCGGCGTGGTGATTGGCGAAACCGCGATCATCGGCGAGCGGGTGCGTATCTACCAGGCCGTGACGCTGGGCGCCAAGCGCTTCCCGGCGGATGAGGATGGGCAGCTGCAGAAGGGCCATCCGCGCCACCCGATTGTCGAGGATGACGTGGTGATCTACGCCGGGGCAACGATCCTGGGGCGGATCACCATTGGCCAGGGCTCAACGATTGGCGGCAATGTGTGGCTGACCCGCAGCGTGCCGGCGGGAGCGAATATCACCCAGGCGAATCTGCAGCATGATGATGGGGCGCAGAAATAGTCTTGAGCCAAACACCGGGCAACTGTGGGAGCTGGCTTGCCTGCGATGGCGGCGGGTCAGCAGCCGATCTGTTTGCTGACACACCGCCATCGCAGGCAAGCCCGCTCCCAC
Organism: Pseudomonas sp. TH21; assembly: GCF_016651025.1. NCBI lineage: Bacteria > Pseudomonadati > Pseudomonadota > Gammaproteobacteria > Pseudomonadales > Pseudomonadaceae > Pseudomonas > Pseudomonas sp. TH21. The sequence continues at coordinate 138,916 of NZ_JAEKEQ010000001.1, forward strand.
AGTTGGAATGCATTCCGGATCTAAGCGGATTTCTCCCGAAAATCGCTGAACGTTTTACCTCCCGCACCCGTCATACCAGTCCTTGAGCTAGTGTAGGAATTATCTACCACTCAGCCCTGCGATTAGTCCCAGACCGCCTATCCATGTTTAACTTGAATGTTCGTTCAAGTTAAACCGGTGGTTCGCTGCCCGCTCACAACAGGAGGCTTACCTTTGCTGAGTCCGTTTTTTACAGCCACATCTCCCGCCCGAGGGGTGCATCGTTCATGAGTGCATCGTCGACCCCAGCCAGCGGCCTGGTGCGCATGAATGCGCCCGTCTTCTACTTTGCTGCAACCTTCATCTTGCTGTTCGGCATCACTGTCATCGCTATCCCGCAACAGGCCGGCGCCTGGCTGCTGGCCGCGCAAAACTGGGCGGCCAATACGGTCGGCTGGTACTACATGCTGGCGATGACCCTGTATCTGGTCTTCGTGGTGGTCACCGCGCTATCGGGCTACGGCAAGATAAAACTCGGTGCCGACCACGACGAGCCCGAATTCAGTTACCTGTCCTGGGCCGGCATGTTGTTCGCCGCCGGGATCAGCATCACGCTGTTCTTCTTCTGCGTCTCCGAGCCGCTGACGCACCTGGTGCAACCGCCCCAGGGCGCACCGATGAATGCCGACGCCGCGCGCCAGGCCATGCAGATCCTGTTCCTGCACTGGGGCCTGCATGGCTGGGGCGTGTTCGCCTTTGTCGGCATGGCCCTGGCGTACTTCGCCTACCGGCATAACCTGCCGCTGGCGCTGCGTTCGGCGTTGTACCCGCTGATCGGCAAGCGCATCAACGGCCCCATCGGCTATGCGGTGGATGGCTTCGGCATTATCGCCACGGTGTTCGGCCTGGGGGCCGACATGGGTTTTGGTGTGCTGCACCTCAACTCCGGCCTCGACTACCTGTTTGGCATTGCCCATACCCAGTGGATCCAGGTTGGATTGATCACCCTGATGATGGGCGCGGCGATTCTTGTCGCGGTCGCCGGCGTCGACAAGGGCGTGCGAGTGATGTCCGACATCAACATGCTGCTGGCCTGTGCGCTGCTGCTGTTCGTGTTGTTCGCAGGTCCCACCCAGCACCTGCTCAACACGCTGATCCAGAACATCGGCGACTACCTTGGCGCGTTGCCGACCAAGAGTTTTGACGTGTACGCCTATGACAAACCGAGCGACTGGCTCGGCGGCTGGACGGTGTTCTACTGGGCCTGGTGGATCGCGTGGTCGCCGTTTGTCGGCCTGTTTATCGCGCGGATTTCCCGTGGCCGGACCATCCGCGAGTTCGTCTTCGGCGTGCTGCTGATCCCGCTGGGCTTCACCCTGGCGTGGATGTCGATCTTCGGCAACAGCGCCATCGACCAGGTGCTCAATCACGGGCTGACGGCACTCGGTCAGTCGGCCATCGATGACCCGTCGATGAGCCTGTACCTGCTGTTGGAAACCTACCCGTGGAGCAAGACGGTCATCGCGGTCACCGTGTTTATCAGCTTCGTGTTCTTCGTGACCTCGGCCGACTCCGGCACCGTAGTGCTTTCGACCCTGTCGTCCAAGGGCGGCAACGCCGATGAAGACGGGCCGAAATGGCTGCGGGTGTTCTGGGGCGCGATGACGGCGCTGGTCACCAGTGCGCTGCTGTTTGCCGGCAGCATCGACTCGTTGAAATCAGCCGTGGTGCTGACCTCGCTGCCGTTCTCGATGATCTTGCTGCTGATGATGTGGGGGCTGCACAAAGCCTTCTACCTCGAGTCGCAAAAGCAGATCGCGCAGTTGCACTCGTTGGCGCCGATCTCGGCCTCCCGCAAGGGCCGTGGCGGCTGGCGCCAGCGCTTGAGTCAGGCCGTGCATTTCCCGTCACGCGATGAGGTGTACCGCTTCCTCGAATCGACGGTGCGCCCGGCGATCGAAGAAGTGACGGCGGTGTTCGTCGAGAAGGGCCTGAGCGTGGTCACTCAGCCGGACCCGGCCAACGACAGCGTCAGCCTCGAAATCGGGCATGGCGAGGAGCATCCGTTCATCTACCAGGTGCAGATGCGCGGCTACTTCACGCCGTCGTTCGCCCGGGGTGGCATGGGTTCCAAGGAGATCAATAACCGTCGCTATTACCGCGCGGAAGTGCACCTGAGTGAGGGCAGCCAGGACTACGATCTGGTGGGCTACACCAAGGAGCAGATCATCAACGACATCCTCGACCAGTACGAGCGCCACCTGCAGTTCCTGCACCTGGTGCGCTGACCTGTAACTCCTCGCAAAGCCCCGTTCTACGGGGCTTTCTTAAATTTAATTTCATTCGTCAAACCCTCGGTTTGACGCGCAACTGTCATCTGGCCACTGCGTAATTGTGTGAAGCGTTTGACGCTTTCATTTCAAAACAGTGACGGAGACCGGTAACAATGAAGACGTTATTAAGCCCTATGGTGGGTGCCGCCATGGCGAGCTTTATGCTGTCCGCCCATGCCGATTTTATCGATGACAGCCACGCCGACGTGACCCTGCTCAATCGCTATCTCAACCAGCAGGGGCGTGATGTGGTGAACAGCAACGCCAAGGCCCACAGCATTCGCGATTGGGGCCAGGGTTTCGAGTTCAACTTCAAGTCGGGATACACCGAGGGGCCGGTGGGTTTCGGCTTGGATCTGCAGGCGTTCTACGGGCTGAAACTGGATTCCGGTGGCGACCTCAACGACAAGGATCACCAGGGCCGCTACCCCGGCAGCATGTTCCCGCTGGACAACGGCAAGTCCGCCGACCAGTTCGGCGTACTCAGCCCGACGTTCAAGATGCGCTTCGCCCAGGACGAGCTGCGCGTCGGCACGCTGTACGGCAACAACCCGGTCCTGGCCAATACCGACGGGCGCCTGTACCAGCAGACCAATACCGGCGTGCAACTGGTGTCCAAGGACCTTACCGACTTCACTTTCACCGGCGGCGATATCCTCAAGACCAAGATCCGTAACGAGACCGGCGACCAAGGCATGATCACCGCCGGCGGCACCAAGGAAAGCGATCGCTTCCTGTTCGGCGGTGCGGACTACACCGGCATCCAGAACACCACCGTCAGCCTGTGGTACTCCAATCTTGAGGACTACTACCAGCAGTTCTTCCTCGGTGCCAAGCGCCATGACGCTTTGTCGGTCGGCGCGATCGACACCGATGTGCGGGTGTTCCGCAGCCTGGGCGTGGGCGGCAACGCCGACGGTGACAAGGACTTCGCGGCGGCGGGTCTCTACGGTGACGGCGTGAACAAGGGGCGCATCAACCAGACCACCGCCAGCTTGCTTGAGAGCTACAGCCTGGACGGCCATACCGTCGGCCTGGGTATCCAGAAAAACAGCGGCGACAGCGACTTTCCCTACCTGGATTCCGGCTTGAACAGCGGCGACAACCGCCAGGGCCCAGGTTCAGGTGCCGACACTCCGGCCCTGACCAACATGCAGTTGAACAAATTCCAGCATGCCGGCGAACGCACCTGGCTGGCGCAGTACAAATATGACTTCGGCAAACTCGGCCTCACCGGCCTGACGTTCTCCGCGGCGTATGCCCACGGCGATGACATCCGCACTGCACAAGGCACCACCAGCGAATGGGAACGTAACGTTGCCGTGGCGTATCAAGTCCCCACCGGCACCCTCAAAGGGCTCGGCGTGACCTGGAAAAATGCCCACGCCAGCCCGGACATCAGCAGTGCCACCGTGCAAGATGAAAACCGCTTTTATGTCAGCTATGTCGTTCCACTCTGGTAGGCAATTGCTGTAAAACGGAAAGGCAGACTTAAGCGATTCAGCTGGTTAAAAGGCCTGGGAATAACCTTATTCCCAGGCCTTATTTGCCTACGTCCAAGAGAGGATTCGATGACTTACATTGCTGCCGAAAACCGCTATGAATCTATTCCGTATCGCCGCGTAGGCCGCAGTGGACTGGTGCTGCCGGCACTGTCCCTGGGGCTGTGGCACAACTTTGGCGACAGCACCCCGATCGACACCCAGCGCGCCCTGTTGCGCACCGCGTTCGACCTGGGGATCAACCACTTCGACCTGGCCAACAACTACGGCCCGCCTTACGGCAGCGCCGAGATCAACTTCGGCCGTTTGCTGCGCGAAGACTTCAAGCACTACCGCGACGAATTGATCATCTCCAGCAAGGCCGGCTGGGACATGTGGCCCGGCCCCTACGGCCAGGGCGGCGGTTCGCGCAAATACGTGCTGGCCAGCCTCGACCAGAGCCTGCAACGCCTGGGCGTCGACTATGTGGATATTTTCTACTCGCACCGGTTTGATGCCGACACCCCCCTGGAAGAAACCGCCAGCGCCCTCGCCACCGCCGTGCAGCAAGGCAAGGCGTTGTACATCGGCATCTCTTCCTACTCCGGGGTAAAAACCCGCGAAATCGCCGCGCTGCTCAAAGAGTGGAAAGTGCCGCTGCTGATCCACCAACCGGCCTACAACCTGCTCAACCGTTGGGTGGAAAAAGACCTGCTGGACACCACCGAAGAACTCGGCGCCGGGGTGATTGCGTTCACACCGCTGGCTCAAGGGCTGCTGACCGACAAGTACCTCAACGGCGTGCCGGCCGACGCACGAGTGAATCGTCCGGGTGGCGGTTCGTTGCAGGCCAAGCACCTGTCCGAAGCCAACATCGCCCATGTGCGCGCGCTGAATGAAATCGCCCAGCGCCGTGGCCAGAGTCTGGCGCAACTGGCCCTGGCCTGGACCTTGCGCGACCCACGCATAACCAGTGCGCTGATCGGTGCGAGCCGGCCGGAGCAGATCATTGAAAACGTCGGGGCGTTGAAGAACCTGAGCTTCAGTGCCGAAGAACTGGCGGAGATCGATCGGTTCGCGCAGGAAGGCGGGATCAACTTGTGGGAGAAGCCGTCTACCGCTGAGTAATCTGCAGTAGTCGGTCACTGTGGGAGCTGGGCTTGCCGGTGAGGGCGGTGTGTCAGTCGATGATGGTGTTGGCTGATCCACCGCTTTCGCAGGCAAGCCAGCTCCCACAGTTGATCTTCAGTGGGGCGAATTTCCTTGGCCCGACTCGGTCAATGTGGGAGCCGGGCTTGCCTGTGAGGGTGGTGGGTCAGTCGATGAAGGTGTTGGCTGGGCTACCGCTTTCGCAGGCAAGCCAGCTCCCACAGTTGATTTTCAGTGGGGCGAATTTCCTTGGTCCGGCTCGGGCAATGTGGGAGCCGGGCTTGCCCGCGATGGCGGTGTGTCAGTCGATGGAGGTGTTGGCTGATCCACCGCTTTCGCAGGCAAGCCAGCTCCCACAGTTGATCTTCAGTGGGGCGAATTTTTTCGGCACGATCCAAATCACTGTGGGAGCCGGGCTTGCCCGCGATGGCGGTGGGTCAGTCGATGATGGTGTTGGCTGGGCTATCGCTTTCGCAGGCAAGCCAGCACCCTCCCTCGATCTTCTGTGTGATCTAGAACGGCACGTCCCCAAGAATCGTCGCCCGGTGCATCACGCGCCGTTGCGGCCGGTAGTCATCTACCGCGTAATGCTGGGTCACGCGGTTGTCCCAGAACGCCACGTCATTTTCCTGCCAACGCCAGCGGATGGTGAACTCCGGGCGGGTCGCGTGAGCAAACAGCAGCTTCAGGATCGCTTCGCTTTCGGCAGGTTCTAGCTCATTGATCCTGGTGGTAAACCCATCGCTCACGAACAACGATTTACGCCCACTCACCGGATGCGTGCGCACCACCGGATGCGACAGCGGCGGGTTTTTCTTGCGGGTTTCTTCCCATCGCGCCAGGTCTTCGGCGGTGTTGCCGAAGCGTTCCAGCGGGAAGGATTTGGTGAAGTCGTGGGTTGCGGTAAGCCCGTCGAGCAAGCGCTTCAACGGCTCGGACAGCGCCTCATACGCCGCGATGCCACTCGCCCACAACGTGTCGCCACCAAACGCCGGCAGCAGTTTGGCGCTGAGCACCGCGCCAAGCGCCGGCGTGGGCAGGAAGGTCACGTCGGTGTGCCACACGGCGTTGTCACGCACGTCGGTGACGGCGGTGTCGAGGATCAGCACTTCGGGCTGTTCCGGCACGTTGGGGTAGATCGGGTGGATGTGCAGGTCGCCGAAATTCGCCGCGAACCGCGCCTGTTGCTGCGGGGTGATCGGCTGGCCACGGAAGAACAGCACCGAGTGCGTGAGCAACGCCTGTTCGATGGCGTCGCGCTGTTCGACGTTCAGCGGCTGGGTGATATCGACGCCACTGATCTGGGCGCCCAGGGCGGTGCTTAATGGCGTAACGGTCAGGCTGCTCATGCGGTTCTCGTCAATAAGTGCTTAGTGTGCCTGGCCATGCCAAGGCACCAATTTGCGCTGCAGGGCGCGCAGGCCCATTTCCATGGCGAAGGCGATCAGTGCGATCACCAGGATCCCCAGTACCACCACATCGGTGACCAGGAACTGCGCCGCCGACTGCACCATGAACCCCAGGCCGCTGGTGGCTGCGATCAGCTCGGCAGCAACCAATGTCGACCAGCCCACCCCCAGGCCGATGCGCACGCCGGTGAGGATGTCGGGCAGGGCGCTCGGCAGGATCACATGGCGAATCAACTGGGCGCGGGTCGCACCCAGCGACTGTGCCGCGCGCAGTTTGGCCGGGTCGACGGTGCGCACGCCGGTCGCGGTGGCGATGGCAATCGGGGCAAAGATCGCCAGGTAGATCAGCAGCACCTTGGACAGCTCGCCGATGCCGCACCAGATCACGATCAGCGGCAGATACGCCAACGGCGGAATCGGCCGGTAGAACTCGATCAGCGGGTCGAGAATGCCACGCGCAATACGGTTGGCGCCGATGGCAATGCCCACCGGCACGGCGGTCAGCACTGCAAAGCCCAGGCCCAGGCCGATACGGCTGAGGCTCGCGCCCAAGTGCTGCCATAGGGTGGAATCCATGTAGCCCGTGGTCGCCAGCAGCCAGCCTTTTTGCAGCACGGCAGACGGCGGCGGCAGGAACAGCGGCTCGATCAGGCCGGTGGCGGTCACGGCCCACCAGATGGCCAGCAAGGCTACCAGGGTCAGCAGGCTGATCCAGCGCGTGCTCAGGCTGCGGCGCACGGGGATAACGGTGTGCGTCACCGGCTTGGCCGCCGTGGCGGGAAGTTCGTAGCTGCTCATGCGGACACCTGCCGTTGCGAGAACACTTTGCCCAGCACGTGTTCGCGGGTTTCGATAAAAAGCGGGTCGGATTTGATCGCCCGCGCCGACTCACCGGCGGCGTAGCGTTGGCCAAAGTCCAGGTGCAGGCGTTCGACGATCTGGCCAGGGTTGGGCGCCAGCAGGATCAAGTCAGTGGCGAGAAATACCGCCTCTTCGATGTCATGGGTGATCAGGAATACCGGCTTGGCCGTGCGTCGCCAGACTTGCAGCAACAGCTCCTGCATCTGCTCGCGGGTGAAGGCATCGAGGGCGCCGAAGGGTTCGTCCATCAGCAGCACGCGCGGGTCTGCTGCCAAGGCGCGGGCGAGGCCGACGCGCTGTTTCTGGCCGCCGGAGAGCTGCCAGATGCGGCGGTTGTCGAAACCGGCGAGGTCCACCAGTGCGAGCATTTCCCGGGCGCGCACTTCGCGTTGTGCCTTGGCCACGCCCGCCAGTTCGAGGCCGAAGCCGACGTTGGCGAGCACGTCCTGCCAGGGCAGCAGGGCGTCGTCCTGGAACACCACGCCACGTTCGGCGCTCGGGCCTTTGACCGGCACGCCATCAAGGGTGATGCGCCCGGCGGACGGTTCGACAAAGCCGGCAATCAGATTCAACAGCGAAGTCTTGCCACTGCCGGACGGGCCGAGGGCTACCAGCAATTGCTGGGGCCCAAGCTCCAATGAAATATCAGACAGTACCGGTTCTGTGGCGCCTGGGTACTGTGCGCTGATGCGCTCCAGTTGTAGCAAGGCCATCGCGATGAACTCCTGAATCAGTTAGTGATGAACTTGGCGCTGACGTAAGGGGCGTAGTCCGGCAGCACGGCGTCGACCTTGCCTTGCTCCTTCAAGAACGCTGCAGTGTCGGTCACCGCCTTGGTGGTCGGGGCGTCCAGCAGGGTTACCTGGTCAGCCGCCAATGGATAGACGTTGCCTTGCAGCAGCAGCGGGATATCACTGGCCTTGGCGCCGGAGAGCTTCACCAGTTTGTCGACGTTGCCTTTGTCAGCGATCCAGGCTTGTGGGTCTTTGCGGTACGCGGCGTAGGCGTCCAGGGTGACCTTGGCGAAGGCCGTGACGATTTCCGGGTGCTTCTCGGCAAAATCCTTACGCACGATCCACGCATCGAAGGTCGGCGCGCCGAACTTGGCCAGTTCGCCGGAGGTGATCAGCACCTTGCCGTTTTCCTTGGCCACGCCCAGGGCGGGGTCCCATACGTAAGTGGCATCGATGTCACCGCGCTTCCAGGCGGCGATGATTGCCGGCGGGGCGAGGTTGAGGATGGTCACTTTCGAGGGGTCGATGTTCCAGTGCTTCAGCGCGGCGAGCAGGCTGTAGTGACCGGTGGACACGAACGGTACCGCGACTTTCTTGCCGACCAGGTCCTGCGGGCTGTTGATCCCCGAACCGTTGCGCGCCACCAGGGCTTCGGCACCGCCGATCTGGGTAGCAACGAGGAAGGTTTCCACCGGCACTTTGCGCGTGATCGCTGCGGTCAGCGGGCTGGAACCTAGGTAGCCGATCTGCACGTCGCCGGAGGCGATGGCGGCGATGATGTCGGCGCCATTGTCGAATTTGCGCCAGTCGATCTTGGCGTTGGTGGCTTTTTCATAAGCACCGTCGGCCTGGGCGACTTTCGCCGGGTCCACGGTGGTCTGGTAGGCGATGGTTACATCCGCCGCGTGGGCAAACAGACTGGCACCGGCCAAGGACAACGCCGCCAGGAGGCGCAGTGGGGTCAAAAGTTTCAAAGGGAAGCTCCTCAATCAGGCGGCCGAGGGTCGGCGTGTGAGGAGACTAAATGATCTAAGAATCCGAAAATAAATAACATTTTCGAATTAGCTTATGAGGAGAAGAGTGAATGCTGGTGTTGAGGGCGCATTGGCCAAATGTGCGAGCTGGCTTGCCTGCGATGCTCACGACTCGGTAGTTCAGATCTACCGGGTTGATGCTATCGCAGGCAAGCCAGCGCCCACACGGGGTGGCGTGATGCCTTAGTTACTGATCGCCAGGATACTGGCCTGGTACGACCCGACAAACACGTCAAAATCGCCCACTTCGTTCTGTTCCAGCTCCGCCTGCTGTGCCAGCGACGTGCGCGCCAGCTCTTCAAAGCGCGCCTGCTCTTCGGCTGGCAACGGCTCGCGGCGAAAATGCTCGGCGTGGACCTCGCTCTGATGCAGGGAGAACTGCGCAAAACTCTCTTTGCGCTCGGCCATCGCCGCCAGCACTTGGGCCGATGGCGTCAGGGACGGGTCCTTGACCTTGGCCAGTTGGGCGTCCAGCGCCTCGCTGTGTTCCCTGATGCCGTGGCTCGCATCCAGCAGGGCCGCCAGCGGCGCAATCTGCTCGAGCAATTCGGTGGCCCATTCCTTCATGTCCACTGCCTGGCCCTGGCGCTGCAATTGCAGGCCCGGACGCCGGCCTTCCTTGACCACGCTGAGGAAGTTGGACGTGGCGTTGCCGCATTCGTTATTGGCGAACAATGGGCTGTCGTTCAGCGCGCAGTGCAGCAGGAACGCGTCGAGGAAGCGCGACTCCGGCAGGTCGATACCCATCGGCAGGAACGGATTGATGTCCAGGCAGCGTACTTCGATGTACTGGATGCCACGCGCCATCAGCGCCTGGATCGGCCGTTCGCCGGTGTAGGTCACGCGCTTGGGGCGGATGTTGGAGTAGTACTCGTTTTCGATCTGCAGGATGTTGGTGTTGAGTTGTACCCATTCACCGTCCTTGTGCGTGCCGACTTCGACGTAGGGCGCGTAGGGCGTTGCCACCGCTTCGCGCAGGCTGTCGGTGTAGCTGGCCAGATCGTTGTAGCACGGCGTCAGGCCGGCCTGGGCGTTGCTCTGGTAACCCAGGTCGCTCATGCGCAGGCTGGTGGCGTACGGCAGGTACAGGGTGTCGGCGTCGAGCACTTCCAATTGATGCGAGCGACCGCGCAGGAAGCCCGCGTCCAGTGCCGGCGAGGCCCCGAACAGGTACATCAACAGCCAGCTGTAGCGGCGGAAGTTGCGGATCAGCGCGATATAGGCAGTGGACTGGTAATCGCGGTCGGTGCCGACAAAGCCTTCCGTCTCCTTGAGCAGCGGCCACAACTGTTCCGGCAGCGAGAAGTTGTAGTGGATACCGGCGATGCACTGCATGGTCTTGCCGTAACGCAGGGCCAGGCCCTTGCGATACACGTACTTGAGCTGTCCGATATTGGAGGTGCCGTAGTAGGCAATCGGAATGTCTTCCTCGGCCGGCAACGGGCACGGCATCGAAGGGCTCCACAGGTATTCGCTGCCGAGCTTGGTGTAGGCAAAGCGATGGATCTTGTCCAGGCTGCTCAGGGTATCGGCCGGGTTGGGCAGGGCTGGGGTGATGAACTCCAGCAGCGATTCCGAGTAGTCGGTGGTGATCTGTTCATGGGTCAACGCGGCGCCCAGGGCTTCGGGGTGCGGCGTTTGCGCCAGGCGACCCTCACCGGTGACACGTAGGCATTCACGCTCGATGCCGTGCAAGCATTGCTCTAGCAGGGAGAGGTGTTCGCGCTTGCCGAGCAGGGCCAGGCGGCGGTTGAGAAGTTCGCTCAAGTTAGATTCCTTCACGCGTCAGTCGCCCCAATATGGGGGTGGGCAAGACGGTCTACAAGGGTGAAGTTAAAACTGGCGTTATCGCCTGGTTTTGAGTCGATTTGACTCGCTTTGGAAAAGCCTACTTCACTCCTTGAATTGGGCTATAGCGCAGCAAGAAAATTCCGACGCTGTTGTCGCAGCGCCGAAATTAACTCAAATCGAGGGCGGGGAGCTATAGGACAGCGAAGGTGCCTTGTGCTTTTGCGACCAGTTTTTCGTCCTGGTACACCTCGGCCTCGACCACCAGGGTGCGTCGACCGGCGTGAATCACGCGGCTGGTGCATAACACGTCACCGTCGGAGACCGCGCGAATGTAATTGATCTTGCATTCGATGGTCGCGCTCTGCTGGTCGAACCCATGGGAACTGGAACAGGCCAGTCCCATGGTGATGTCCACGAGGCTGAAAATCGCCCCGCCATGGAGCTTGCCTGCGCGGTTGCGCAGTTGCGGCTCCAGGGTCAGGGCCACCTCGGCAACGCCTTCGTCCAGGCGTTGCAGGCGGCAGCCGATCAGTTCGCTGAAGGCGCTCTGGGTCAAGCCGGCTGGGATGTCCATCAGCGTTTCTTCAACTGTTTGGCGTTGGCGAACAGCGAGGCCATGGCGTTGTTGGACGGCGCGGCGGTCGCGGTTTCCTTGCGCGGCGCGTTGTTCTGCGACTGGCGCGGCGCCGAGCCTGGGCGGGCACCGCGAGCCCCGTCGATTTTCTCGCCGGGGGTGTCGCTCATGCGCATCGACAGGCCGACGCGTTTGCGCGGGATGTCGACTTCCATGACCTTGACCTTGACCACGTCACCGGCTTTCACCGCTTCACGTGGGTCCTTGATGAACTTCTCCGAAAGCGCAGAGATGTGCACCAAACCGTCCTGATGCACGCCGATGTCCACAAAGGCACCGAAGTTGGTCACGTTGGTCACCACACCTTCGAGGATCATGCCCAGTTGCAGGTCCTTGAGGTCTTCGACGCCGTCCTGGAACTCGGCGGTCTTGAACTCGGGACGCGGGTCACGGCCGGGTTTTTCCAGCTCTTGCAGGATGTCGGTGATGGTCGGCACGCCGAAGGTTTCATCGGTGTACTTTTTCGGATCCAGGCGCTTGAGGAACGCGGCGTCGCCAATCAGCGAGCGGATGTCGCGGTCGGTCTCGGCCGCAATGCGCTGCACCAGCGGGTAGGCTTCCGGGTGAACCGCCGAGGCGTCCAGCGGGTTGTCGCCATTCATCACGCGCAGGAAGCCGGCGGCCTGTTCGAAGGTTTTTTCACCCAGGCGTGCGACTTTTTTCAGCGCGGCGCGGGTTTTGAACGCGCCGTTCTCGTCACGGTGGGTGACGATGTTCTGCGCCAGGGTCGAATTCAGGCCGGAGATTCGCGCCAGCAGCGCCACGGAGGCGGTGTTCACGTCAACGCCCACGGCGTTTACGCAGTCTTCCACGACCGCGTCCAGGCCGCGCGCCAGTTTCAGCTGCGACACGTCGTGCTGGTACTGGCCGACACCAATGGATTTAGGGTCGATTTTCACCAGTTCGGCCAGCGGATCCTGCAGGCGACGGGCGATGGACACCGCACCACGGATCGACACGTCGAGGTCCGGGAATTCCTTGGACGCCAGCTCCGACGCCGAGTACACCGAAGCACCGGCCTCGGAGACCATGACCTTGGTCATCTTCATGGCTGGGTATTTTTTGATCAGCTCGGCGGCCAGCTTGTCGGTTTCACGGCTGGCGGTGCCGTTGCCGATGGCGATCAGGTCCACGGCGTGCTTGGCGCACAGGGCCGCCAGGATCGCCAGGGTCTGGTCCCACTTGTTGTGTGGCACGTGCGGGTACACGGTCGCGTGGTCCAGCAGCTTGCCGGTGGCATCGACCACGGCGACCTTGCAGCCGGTACGCAGGCCCGGGTCGAGGCCCAGGGTCGCACGCGGGCCGGCCGGGGCGGCCAGCAGCAGGTCGTGCAGGTTGTGGGCGAAGACGTTGATCGCTTCGGTTTCGGCGCCGTCGCGCAACTCGCCCAGCAGGTCGGTTTCCAGGTGGGTGTAGAGCTTGACCTTCCACGTCCAGCGCACCACTTCGCCCAGCCATTTATCTGCAGGACGGTTCTGATTTTGAATGCCGAATTGTTGACCGATCATGCCTTCGCACGGGTGCATGGTGCCCGGCAGCTCGTCGCCGACTTTCAGCGCGGAACTGAGAATGCCTTCGTTGCGGCCACGGAAAATCGCGAGCGCGCGGTGGGACGGCATGCTTTTCAGCGGTTCATCGTGTTCGAAATAATCGCGGAACTTGGCGCCTTCTTCCTCTTTGCCGGCGATGACGCGGGCGCTGAGGGTGGCTTCCTGCTTGAGGTAGGTGCGCAGTTTTTCCAGCAGGCTGGCGTTTTCGGCAAAACGCTCCATGAGGATGTACTTGGCGCCTTCGAGGGCGGCCTTGACGTCGGCGACACCTTTTTCGGCGTCGATAAAGCGCGCGGCTACGGTTTCCGGGGTCAGCGACGGGTCGTTGAACAGGCCGTCAGCCAGCTCGCCGAGGCCGGCTTCCAGGGCAATCTGGCCCTTGGTGCGGCGCTTCTGTTTGTACGGCAGGTAGAGGTCTTCGAGACGGGTCTTGGTGTCGGCGAGCTTGATGTCGCGTTCCAGTTGCGGGGTCAGCTTGCCCTGCTCCTCGATGCTGGCGAGGATGCTGATACGCCGTTCGTCGAGTTCTCGCAGGTAGCGCAGGCGCTCTTCCAGGTGTCGCAGTTGGGTGTCGTCGAGGCTGCCGGTCACTTCTTTACGGTAACGGGCGATGAAGGGCACCGTGGAGCCTTCATCCAGTAGAGCGACGGCCGCTTCGACCTGTTGTGGGCGTACACCGAGTTCCTCGGCGATGCGGCTGTTGATGCTGTCCATAAAACCACCTGAAATTCTTAGAAGCAGCCCGCAGGCCCGGAAAACAAGGCCTTGCGCGGCTGGTTGAGCGGCCCGACTGGCGCCGCTGCCTGGGTCAAGAGGCTGCCTATTGACCCTCGAAATCGAAAAAATCACGACAAGCGGGTGAAAAAAAGCCCGGCAGTAAACGGTAACGATCTGATGCTGCCCTGCACGACGGCGCCGCATTATAACCAGCGTTCTGTCCTTGGGGGGGACTGCGCCCGTGGTTGTGGGACGCGGGTTCGCTGGCGGTAGAGGAAAAATCTGCTAACAATGCACACGGTGCGTATAACGGCAGCTACGCCATAATGCGCGCCGAGATAAGAGGAGCATCCAATGAGCAGCACTGCACAAACTGCTGAAGGCGAAAAAATTCTCATCGTTGATGACGATCCGGGGCTGAGCAGCCTGCTGGAGCGTTTCTTCAACTCCAAGGGCTATCGTGCCCGCGCGGTGCCGAACACCGAGCAAATGGACCGCCTGTTGGGGCGTGAAGTGTTCAACCTGGTCGTGCTCGACCTGATGTTGCCCGGCGAAGACGGCCTCACCGCCTGCAAGCGCCTGCGCAGCGCGAACAACCAGATTCCGATCATCATGCTCACCGCCAAGGGTGATGAGTTGAGCCGCATCAAGGGCCTCGAACTGGGCGCTGATGACTACCTGGCCAAGCCGTTCAACCCTGACGAGCTGATGGCCAGGGTCAAGGCCGTGCTGCGTCGCCAGGCCGCTCCGGTTCCCGGTGCCCCGGGCAGCGAAGACGAGAGCGTCACATTTGGCGACTACGAACTGTCGCTGGCCACTCGTGAGCTCAAGCGCGGCGATGAAGTGCACATGCTCACCACCGGCGAATTCGCCGTGCTCAAGGCGCTGGTGATGAACGCGCGCCAGCCGCTGACCCGCGACAAGCTGATGAACCTGGCCCGTGGCCGGGAGTGGGACGCCCTGGAGCGCTCCATCGACGTGCAGATCTCCCGTCTGCGCCGGATGATCGAGCCGGATCCGTCCAAACCACGGTACATCCAGACGGTATGGGGCGTGGGCTATGTGTTTGTGCCGGATGGCACCGCAACAAAGTGACCAATGATTTGCAGGGCGGGCATTCCAACGTTTGATTCCATGAGGGTCGACGGGATGCCCGGCGTCTGCAATTCTGCGAGCGCCGCTCGTTCCTGCCAGGTGTCCAGCTGTCTTCTATGAAAACCCCTCTTTGGTTCCCGCAAAGTTTTTTCTCCCGCACCCTTTGGCTGGTGCTGATCGTCGTTCTGTTTTCCAAGGCGCTCACGCTGGTTTATCTGTTGATGAACGAAGACGTGCTGGTGGATCGGCAGTACAGCCACGGTGTCGCCCTGACATTACGTGGCTATTGGGCAGCCGATCCCGAGAGTCGTGAAAAAATCGCCAAGGCGTCGACATTGATTCGGGTGGACGGGGCCGGCGTGCCGGAAGGCGAGCAGCATTGGCCTTACAGCGAGATCTACCAGCGCCAGATGCAGGCCGAGCTGGGCGAGGACACCGAAGTTCGGTTGCGCATGCATGTATCGCCCGCGCTGTGGGTGAGGGCGCCGAGCCTGGGGGATGCCTGGATCAAGGTGCCGCTGTACCCGCATCCGCTGCGGGGGCAGAAGATCTGGAACGTGCTGGGCTGGTTCCTGGCGATCGGGCTGCTCTCAACCGCCTCGGCGTGGATTTTCGTGCGCCAGCTCAACCAGCCACTCAAGCGCCTGGTCTTTGCTGCGCGCCAGCTGGGGCAGGGTCGCAGCGTGCGCTTGCCGGTCAGCGATACGCCCAGTGAGATGACCGAGGTGTATGGCGCGTTCAACCAGATGGCGGAGGACGTCGAACAGGCCGGGCGCGAACGCGAGCTGATGCTGGCGGGCGTGTCCCATGACCTGCGCACACCGTTGACGCGCTTGCGGCTTTCTCTGGAACTGATGGGCAATCATTCCGACCTGACCGATGACATGGTTCGCGATATCGAGGACATGGACGCGATTCTCGACCAGTTCCTGGCGTTTATCCGCGATGGTCGTGACGAGGTGGTGGAGGAGGTCGACCTGACGGACCTGGTGCGTGAGGTGGTAGCGCCTTACAACCAGAACGGCGAACAGGTACGCATGCGCCTGGAACCGATCCAGCCGTTTGCGCTGCGCCGGGTGTCCATGAAGCGTTTGTTGAACAACCTCATCGGCAACGCCTTGCACCATGCCGGCTCGGATGTGGAAGTGGCGGCGTATGTGTCCGGCGACAGCGCGGCACCTTATGTTGTGCTGAGTGTGATGGACCGTGGCACCGGCATTGACCCGGCCGAGCTGGAAGGCATCTTCAACCCTTTCACCCGTGGCGATCGTGCGCGGGGTGGCAAGGGCACCGGTCTGGGGTTGGCAATCGTCCGCCGGATCGCCTCGATGCACGGCGGCAATGTCGAACTGCGCAACCGCGAAGGGGGCGGCCTGGAAGCGCGCGTACGGCTGCCGCTCGGCCTGATGTTGCCCCGCGACGCGGTGTAGCGGCAGGTCCAGCTTCAAGCTTCAAGCTATAAGCTGCAAGAGCAAGGCAAGCCGATTTGCTCTTTCTTGCAGCTTGAGGCTTGCAGCTTAGAGCTTGAGACTAGCCTTTGCCCTTGGTTCTGGTCATGTTCGGCCCGCCATTTTTCTCCAGGTGCTGGATGATGATCCCCGCCACGTCCTTGCCGGTGGTGGTCTCGATGCCTTCCAGGCCCGGTGATGAGTTCACTTCCATCACCAGCGGGCCATGGTTGGATCGCAGGATATCCACACCCGCCACGCTCAACCCCATTACCTTGGCTGCACGCAGCGCGGTCATGCGTTCTTCAGGGGTGATCTTGATCAGGCTGGCGCTGCCGCCACGGTGCAGGTTGGAGCGAAACTCACCGGGCTTGGCCTGGCGCTTCATGGCGGCAATCACCTTGTCACCCACCACGAAGCAGCGGATATCCGCGCCACCGGCTTCCTTGATGTATTCCTGCACCATGATGTTCTGCTTGAGCCCCATGAACGCCTCGATCACCGACTCGGCGGCGGTCGCGGTTTCACACAGCACCACACCGATGCCCTGGGTGCCTTCCAGTACCTTGATCACCAACGGCGCGCCGTTGACCATCTCGATCAGGTCAGGGATGTCATCGGGCGAGTGGGCAAAGCCGGTGACCGGCAGGCCAATGCCGCGACGCGAGAGCAATTGCAGCGAGCGCAGCTTGTCTCGCGAGCGGGCGATGGCCACCGATTCATTGAGGGGGAACACTCCCATCATTTCAAACTGGCGCAACACTGCGCAGCCATAGAACGTCACCGAGGCGCCGATCCGCGGGATCACCGCATCAAACCCTTCCAGCGGCTTGCCCCGGTAGTGGATCTGCGGCTTGTGGCTGGCAATGTTCATGTAGGCACGCAACGTGTCGATCACCACCATTTCGTGGCCACGTTCGGTGCCGGCCTCGACCAGGCGGCGGGTGGAATACAGACGCGGGTTTCGCGACAGCACAGCAATCTTCATGCAGCACCTGGGGCAGAAATAGTAGAGACCGGGAACACCGGCTTGTCTTGAAAGTACTTGACGCCGGGATTGACCACCAGGTGGCCGTCAATCAGCGCCTTGGAACCCAGCAACAGGCGGTAACGCATGGCCTTGCGGCAGGCCAGGGTGAACTCCACCCGCCATACCCGATCCCCCATCGCCAGGGTGGTGCTGATCACATAGCGCACCTGCGCATGGCCGTTGGAGCTCTTGATGGTTTTCATCGTCACCAGGGGCGCTTCGCAGCGGCGGTGACGCAGTTGCACCACGCTGCCCAGGTGGGCGGTGAAGCGCACCCACTTCTCACCGTCGCGCTCAAACGGCTCGATATCGGTGGCGTGCAGGCTGGAGGTGCTGGCACCGGTGTCGATCTTCGCGCGCAGGCCTGCCACTCCCAGGTCGGGAAGTGCCACCCACTCACGCAGACCCACAACGGTCAAATGGTCAAATGTCTTCAATATGGGTAACCGGTCAATTCGCCCAGGCGCGCGGGGAAACCTCGGCCAGGGCTTTGAATGCGGGCTTGGCGAACCAATAACCCTGCATCAGAAATATTCCGCAGTCGGACAGGAAATCGCGCTCGCCGGCACTTTCGATGCCTTCGGCGATGACAGTAACCCCCAACTGCTCACAGATTGTGACAATCCCCTGGACGATCACCTGACGGACACGGTCCTGGTCGACATCGCGGATCAGCGCCATGTCGAGTTTGATCAAGTCAGGTTGGAAATCGGCCAGCAGATTCAGCCCCGAATAGCCCGCGCCGAAATCGTCGATGGCGGTCTTGAAGCCGAATTCACGATATTCACGCAGAATATTGGTCAAATGGCGATAGTTATCTACATGCTCGCTTTCCAGTGTCTCGAAAATCAGTTGGTCCAGCGGAAAATTGTGCGCGCGAGCCGCCTCCAGGGTGCTACGGATGCACAACTCCGGACGGTACACGGCGTTGGGCATGAAGTTGATGGAAAGGTGGGTTTGCATGCCCAGTGCGCTGGCCTGGGCAATTGCCTGGGTCCGGCAGCGCTGGTCGAAACGGTAGCGGTTGCTGTCGTTGACCTGCTCCAGTACCGACATCGCGCCTTCGCCATTGATACCGCGCACCAAGGCTTCGTTGGCAAAAATCGTATGGTCTCGCAGGTCTACGATAGGTTGGTAGGCAAAGGCAAAGTCGAAACCCAAGGGCTCGCTTTGCTGGCACCCCACGCACCGTTGGTTAGGCGAGGTGAGTGAAATGGGAAAGTCGGTCACGGTGAATCCTCGCGAAATCAGGGTGCTACCTGGCGTATCTTAGGTGAGCCTTGGGGTTTATGCGTCGAAGGGTTTCAACGGTAAAGTTGCGACATTTTTCAGAGCGGGGAATTCAAGTGGCTCAAAAGCAGGAAGAGGAAGAAAAGGTCCGTCTGGACAAGTGGTTGTGGGCCGCGCGTTTCTACAAAACACGTGCCCTGGCCAAGGCTGCCATCGAGAGCGGCAAGGTGCATCATCGCGGCGAGCGCTGCAAGCCGGGCAAAGAGCCACGTGTCGGTGATGAGTTGCAGATTCGTATAGGCTTTGACGAGAAAACCGTAGTGGTCCAGGCGCTTTCGATTGTGCGCCGTGGTGCGCCCGAAGCGCAGGCGTTGTACACCGAGACTGAAGCGAGTATCGCCAAGCGCGAAAACGCGGCGGCCATGCGCAAGGCGGGCGCCACCGGCATGACCACCGATGGCAAGCCGAGCAAGAAGCAACGCCGCGATCTATTCAAGTTTCGCGGCAGTGGCAATGACGACTAGCTCCGCCGGCGACCCATATCTGTCCCGGTGCTGCAGCGGACTCGTTGTGGCGAGCGGGCTTGCCCCGCGTTGGGCTGCGCAGCAGCCCCATCCCACCCCCAGTGAGGCGTCTGTTTCCAGGGCTGCTTCGCAGCCCAACGCGGGACAAGCCCGCTCGCCACAGTCGGTTATTGCGGCGAGTTCATGATGCTCAGTCGGCCGATCAGCGGCACCCGCTGAAACAGCCCGAACACCGGCGCTGTCAGCCGCAGCAACCCATTCGACACCTTCGCCGCAAACGGCGTGTAATAGCCCCAGCCCAGTGCCAACAGCGCCAGCAGTACACCGCCGATGTAATCATCCTGCCCCCAATGCGCGCCTGCTACCAGGCGCGGCATCATGAACAACAGCGCCAGGCCCCAGATCACCAGGATCTGGCCGATGCGTTTGGCGAACACCGTCATGAACATCGCCCAGATCAACAACACCGAGGCATGATCCCCCGGGAAGCTCTGGCTGGAGCGGTCCTTCAATTCCCAGGTCTTCTCCAGCCCCGGGAAATAGTCACTCATATGAATCGCGCCGCTGATCACCATCGACGGGCTGCTGTGTTGCCAGCCCATCTGTGCCGCGAGTTTGGAAAACAGCATGCGAATAAACAGCAACAGCAGCAGAATGCCGACAAAACCTAACACTGCCTGGCGCACTTGCACGGCCTTGAATACCCACTCACCGCGAATCAGCAGCGTCAGCAGAATCACCCCGACCACTGCATCAAATGGCCGCAAACTGGCCACGGCCCACACATGCAGCCACGTTGAGTTGCTCGCCAGCGGATCATTGAGCAGATGAAACAGCCACTCGTCGAAAATCACACACAGCATCTGGCCCGTGGGCCACAGCCAAAAACACAGCAGTCCGATAGCGAGTAGATTGCAAAGAGCCCATCGCCGGAGGTTCCACTTGGCTTGGAACAAACCCGGATTGTTCATAAACTGTCCCTCTCGCTCAATTAAGCTCTCTGTTTCCAGGAGAAAGCCGCACCAAGATGGTGCTAAAGCGTTTAATTTTATAAACCTTGTAATCAATTTGTCATCAATTCAGATACCCAGACCTATGACTGATCTACCGGATACCGACTTCACCCAACGCTTTATCTTCGACGAGAACGACGCCCGCGGCGAACTGGTCTCGCTGGAGCGCAGCTATGCCGAAGTCCTTGCCAAGCACCCCTATCCGGAGCCGGTCGCGCAACTGCTCGGTGAGTTGATGGCGGCGGCTGCGCTGCTGGTCGGCACGATGAAATTCGATGGTTTGCTGATCCTGCAAGCCCGTTCCGAAGGCCCGGTCCCGATGCTGATGATCGAGTGCTCCAGCGAGCGCGAAATCCGTGGCCTGGCCCGTTACGACGCCGACTTGATTACTCCAAACGCCACGCTTTCCGACCTCATGGCCAACGGCGTACTGGCGATCACCGTCGATCCGACTGAAGGCCAGCGCTATCAGGGCATCGTCGACCTCGACGGCGAAACCCTGTCGGACTGCTTCACCAACTATTTCGTGATGTCCCAGCAAGTCGGCACCAAGTTCTGGCTCAACGCCGACGGCAAGCGCGCCCGTGGCCTGCTGCTGCAGCAATTGCCGGCTGACCGCATCAAGGACGACGACGAGCGTACCGATAGCTGGCGCAAACTCACCGCCCTGGCCGGCACCCTGACAGCTGAAGAATTGCTCGCCCTGGACAACGAAACCATCCTGCATCGCCTGTACCACGAAGAGGCCGTGCGCCTGTTCGACGCACAGACCCTGCGCTTCCATTGCAGCTGCTCGCGCGAGCGTTCGGCCAATGCCCTGGTGAGCCTGGGCCTGGAAGATGCGCAGAATCTGGTGGTGGAGCACGGTGGCCATATCGAGATCGACTGCCAGTTCTGCAACCAGCGCTACTTGTTCGATGCCGCCGATGTTGCTCAGTTGTTCGCCGGTGCAGGTATCGACACCCCTTCCGACACCCGCCACTAAAACGTTTAAGCACAGGTAAATCACCTGACGAATGCCGGATTAGCGCTGTTCTGACGGGAGGGCCCTACTCTTTTTGGGCTTTTCTGGCATAATCCGGCCCACTTTTTTCGCGGTAGTAGTGCGCAACTTTCTACTACAAAACGTTTGGAGCACTCGGCCATAGGCCGACGGGGAACCTCATGACGCAAGCCAATAACGCCGTATACACCGATCTGAGTGTTGACGATCTGGTCAAAGAAGCCCTGCAGCGCGGTGAAGGCGTGCTTGCCGATACTGGCGCGCTGGTCGTAGAAACCGGTCACCGTACCGGTCGTTCGCCAGTCGATCGTTTCATCGTTGAAGAGCCTTCCACCCAGGATTCCATCGCCTGGGGCCCGATCAACCGCAAGTTCCCGGCCGACAAGTTCGATGCCCTGTGGGCTCGCGTCGAGGCATTCAACAACGCGCAAGAGCATTTCGTTTCCCACGTTCACGTAGGGGCTGCAGAAGACCACTACCTGGCCGTCAAAATGACCACCCAGACTGCCTGGCAGAACCTGTTTGGTCGTTGCCTGTTCATCAACCCGGCCCAGTACAACCCAGCCGGTCGTGAAGAGTGGCAAGTGCTCAACGTGGCCAACTTCGAGTGCGTGCCTGAGCGTGACGGCACCAACTCCGACGGTTGCGTGATCCTCAACTTCGCCCAGAAAAAAGTCCTGATCGCCGGCATGCGCTACGCCGGTGAAATGAAAAAAGCCATGTTCTCGGTGCAGAACTACCTGCTGCCAGCTTCCGACGTACTGCCGATGCACTGCGCCGCCAACATTGGCGAAGCCGGCGACGTGACCTTGTTCTTCGGCCTGTCCGGCACCGGCAAGACCACCCTGTCCGCAGACGAAAGCCGTTACCTGATCGGTGACGACGAACACGGCTGGGGCGAGGGCGTGGTGTTCAACATCGAAGGCGGTTGCTATGCCAAGTGCATCGACCTGTCCGAGAAGAACGAGCCGGTCATCTGGAAAGCCATCAAGCACGGCGCCGTGCTGGAAAACGTAGTGATCGACGATGCCAAGCACGCCGACTACGCCGATGTCAGCCTGACCCAGAACAGCCGCGCTGCCTACCCGCTGGAGCACGTTGCCAAGCGTTCCGAGCAGAACCTGGGCGGCGAGCCAAATGCTGTGATCTTCCTGACCTGCGACCTGACTGGCGTACTGCCTCCAGTGTCGATCCTCAGCGAAGAGCAAGCGGCCTACCACTTCCTGTCCGGCTACACCGCACTGGTGGGTTCGACCGAAATGGGCTCGGGCGCCGGCATCAAGTCGACCTTTTCCACCTGCTTCGGCGCGCCGTTCTTCCCACGTCCGGCCGGTGAATACGCTGAGCTGTTGATCAAGCGTATCCGTGGCTTCGGCTCCAAGGTCTACCTGGTCAACACCGGCTGGACTGGCGGCGGCTACGGCGTCGGCAAGCGCTTCAACATCCCGACTACTCGCGGCGTGATCGCAGCGATCCAGAGCGGCGCGTTGATCGGTTCGCAAACTGAACACCTCGACACCATCAACCTCGACGTGCCACTGGCCGTACCGGGCGTTGAAACCGGCCTGCTGAACCCACGTAACACCTGGGCTGACAAGGCTGCCTACGACGAAGCAGCGAAAGCGCTGGCTGGTCTGTTCATCGAGAACTTCAAGAAGTTTGAAGTGAGCGATGCGATCAAGGCTGCGGGTCCGAAGTTGTAAGATTCGGTCGCTGTAAAAAAGCCGCCCCTCGTGGGCGGCTTTTTTGTGGGCGTTGGGTCAGTGCGCGATATGCAAAACCACCGCGCCGACCAGCACCAGCACAACCCCGAGCACCTGCACTGCTGACAGCCGCTCCTTGAAAAACACGAACCCCAGAATCGCCGCAATCCCACCTGACAATGTACTGATCACCGTCACTACAGACACCGACCCTGCCATCGCCCCCCACGAAAATGCCGAGAACCCGCCTAGGTTCATCAAGCTCGCGCCGGTCAATGTTGCGCAGTTTTTCAGCGGCGGAATCTTCAGGCCATCCTTGATCTTCAGCACCATCACCACCAGAACGCAGAGGCCGACCAGATAGCCCAGCCAGAGCATGGTGATCGGCCCCAAGGCAGGCAATGTATAGCGGCCTTGCAGCCAGAAGCTGGTGCCGTACAACGTTGCGGCGAGCATGGCGTAGGCGATGGAGTGGTTAGAGCTGTTGTGAGGAACGCCGTTGTCCTTGTGGATGCTGGAGAGGACTACGCCGATCACGCACAGGCCGATGCAACCGAGTTGGACCAGGCTGATGTGTTCACCGGTCGCCCAGGACAGCAGGGTGGTGACAACGCCGTAGGACGTCACCAGCGGCGCCACAATGGCGGCTTTGCCCAGCGCAAAGGCCTTGGACAACGCAAGCGCGCCGGAGACCGTGAACAGCGCGGCAGCAATGCCCAGTAGCCAGACGCTCAATGAGGCATCCAGGGATTTGACCAGCAAGGCGGGGAAGATGACCAGCAGCAGGGTCATGATCAAAAAGCCCAGTGCCTGGCCGAAATACACCGCGCGTTTAACGCCCACGGCGCGGGCATTGAGGCCCACCAGAAAATCCGTGCCGCCCCAGAGCAGGGCGGCCAGCAGGCCCATCATTACGTCCATGTAAGGTCCTTGGTATGTAGGCAGTTCAACAGGTTAGCGCATAACCAAATGTGGGAATGGGCTTGCTCGCGAATGGGGTGTATCAGTGAGAAATACTCTACCTGACCCAGCGCATTCGCGAGCAAGCCCGCTCCCACATTTGATGTTCGGTGCTCTTGGGACTAGCTCAGGTTTTCCAGGGTCTGCGTGTCCCAGCTGTTGGTTTTGATGGCCAGGTAGAGCATGCCGATGGTCAGCGGCACTTTCTCACCACGGCCCTTGGCCCGACGCTTGAGAAACACATCAAACACCGGCGGGTTGAAGTAACGATAAGTGTCGTAGTCGCCCAGGTCGAGGGCAAATTCCTGCTCCAGTGCTTCCATGAGTTGCTTGGCCTCACTGCCGTCGCAGCCCAGGTCGAAGTTGAGTGAGGTCTGCAGGCGAAGGGTCTTGTGTTTCGGCAGTCCGATCTCCTCGTGCAGCAGTTGCAGGAGTTGCCGCATGACGGGATCTTCGGGGAAGTTGGGCGCGAGGTTCATGGTGGGAGCACGCAGGAATGGGTGACGGGAATGGTTGCGTTGGGAGCGGTGTGTGTTTCGGGTGATAAAGAGTGCCAAGCCTATCAAGAATAGGAAGACAGGTAGAAAGGGCAATCTGAGGATCACTTGCACATAGGGTAGAAGGAGCGTCAAAAGAAGGCCTGCTGTGAGGAATGTGAGTGCGAAGCGCTTTCTGAGGGTGCGGTCGTTAATTTGATAGTGAAGTACCAGGTAGAAACCGAGGAAGCACATTGCTTGCAGGTAGACATTCACGGTTTCTGATACCCCTTCGTCTCGAGTGCCTGGGTATCCCAGGACTTGGCTTTAACAGCGTGGTAGAGCATGCCAATGGTTAAAGGGCGCTTTCCCTCGCTGCCTTTTTCCACATATCGCAAATACGCGTCAAAGCCTCGACGCTTGAAGTAGCGTTTGTCGTTGTAGTCCCCTAGCCTCATGCCGAACTCAAGCTTCAGTAGTGCCATCAATTGCTTGGCTTCGGCACTGTTACACCCGAGGTCATGGTTGACTGATGTGTCGAGGGTGACGGTTTTGTGTTTGGGCAGGCCAATGCCTTCATGCAAAATTTGCAGGAGATGGAGCATGAGCGGGTCATCAGGGAAGTCGGGCGCAAGGTTCAAGGTTGGGGCGATGAATAAGGGGTGATGGGTTTTAGCCCTGCAATATATATTTTGGGTGCTCAATAACCCGATGCCTGTCACGAAGGCGATTATCGGTAGGCTTTCAAGCTGTGCCTCTCTGATCCAAGAGGTGGCATACAGTAAGAGCGCTGGGCCGGCTACCAGGAAGTAGAATCCAAGCCATCTTCTGAGTAAGGGGCGCTTTATTGTTCTGTCGACAATTCCAGCCAGTACGAGAAGGAGAAGCAGGTTGATCCACTGAATGTATTCATTCATTGCATTAGCCACCCTGGAATTGCCGGACCATGGCCGACAGTGATCGCTGAGGACCAATTCCGCCGTTTACCTGTGCGTCGAGGCCGATAACCACATCACCAGCGTGATAGCTACGAATGATCCCTTTAATCGTCAGGCCTGCAGCGGCTCCAGCGGCGAGCCCCGCCGCAGGCGATGCCAGGCTCATTGGTGCTGACACGGCGCCGCTGATTAATCCTGCAACGATCTCCCCACGAATGTTGAGTAATTCAGCCTGTTGCCGGGTCAGCGGTTTGGAGATGGCCACAGTCATCCTGCAAGGCAAATCGCGAGCGAGCATTTTTCTGTAGAGATCTACGAGTTTTCGGCGCACCTCGTTTGCAGAAATACCTGCTTCCAGCAAGCAGAGGTTTGCCATTGCAAGGTGATTGGAAGGCGAGACGATAAGACGCAGCACCGTGAAGGTGACGCCGTAGTGGCCATTGTATTGAGTCCTTTCGATATTCACGGATATATGCCGGGAGCTGTTGAAAGGGCGTTAGTTTCAGTCAGAGAAAGGTGAGTTTTGTAGGGGGGCGGGCAGGAGTTTTAAGCAGTTTCGGAAGGGGATGGCACGACATTTGGAGGTTTCTTACAGGGCTTTCCGAGATTTTTAGCTCGGCAGAGATTTTCCATTGTTAGAACGTTCAGTTGTTGTAGTGAACTTGCTAGCGAAGAGCTCGGGTACGCCGCGTAATTCCAGATACACCGCGTGACTTTTGACGATCTTCGCCAGCAAGCTCGCTCCTACAAAAGGTTACAGCTGAGGTGTATGGCTGTTGAGGTTGCAGTTGAACATGCTACGTGCTTCCAGCAAATCACAGCCGTCCTGGACTAGCAGCTACAGGACATTGGTGATGTGGGAAATGCCGTTGAGGTCGGCGTGTTCGAATGTCCGGCGGGAGAAGGTTTCCAGCAAGTCGGTGGCAGCGCGAATGCGTTGATGGGCGGCGGACTGCGCGCGGGTTGGCCAGCCGGAAACAGCACTCCGGCACGTCCGAAAGCGTCCCCCCACAACCGCCATAGCACTGCTATACGAGACGAAAGACGTTCGAATAGTAAGTAAACTTATGTGTGCTGTTTTTCGGGTGACCAAACCCAGTCGCTGATTTGGCGGCGACACCGCGAACCTTAGAACTGAGTTGGTTTTCGACAATAAACAGATAGTTTAAGTGTGCGCGGTTCGCTCAAGCACTGCCAGGCCGATTGATACACCGCTCAAAAATCGCCTCCAGCCCCCGATAATCACACGCCACTGCGTCAATATTCGCCGGTACCCACGCCGCGTGTTTCACCAGCCACCAATTCACCGAAAATCCCGCATTCACGATGATCTGTTCAAACAGAATCCGCTGCGCCCGGCCGTTGCCCTCACGGAAGGGGTGGATAACGTTGAGGTCGCCATAGGCCTCGGCGATCTTGCTCACCAGCTCAGCCTGGCTCACGCCGACGAACCAGTTCGCGTCCTTCATATGCCGGATGATTTTCGCGGCTTCTGGTGGAATGCGTTCCGGGGTGCAGAACAGGGTGTCGCCTTTCTGGAGATTGACGCTGCGCAGCTCGCCAGCCCACTCGTAGAGGTCACTGAACAGCGTGCGGTGGATGTGTTGCAAGCGTTCGAGGTCGTAGGGCGGGGGAAAGAGGGGGAGGTTGCCTACGGCGATTTCGGACAGTTCGCGCTCGGCCTGGTGCAGGTCAGCTTCGTCGAGCAAATCGAGGCGGTTGCGCAGGACACTGCTACCGGGATAGCAGTAAGGATCCTGGCCCACCCCGTATTTGTCGAGCATCAGCGCGAATTAGTGCGGTACTTGGCGAGCACGGCCTCGCGGGTCGGCAGGGGCTTGTCGACGTCGGTCGGTTGGGTGTCAAACCCTTCCAGACGCAGGCTGGCCAAGTAATTGGAACGGCGGATCTTGTGGTAATGATCCTGTTTTTGCTCAAACGTCAGTTCGCTCATCGCAGCGTACTCCTGGGTAGCAAGGTTTGATTGTAGCGCAATGCTTGCGTCGCCAGGCGGGATATAAACCACGTCACATTCTGTACAAAAAATCCTCCGGCGGGCTGAATTCAGCGTATGTTTCACCGCAAAATCTTGTAGGGCAATTCCGCCCACTACTTAAAGGGAGTTAAGCATGGGTTTGCTTCGTGTCGCCTCGGCGATGTCTTTGTGTGCAGTGGCCTTTTCCATCCAGGCTGCGCAGTTGCCGATCGAGGTGCTCAGCGCGGTCGTCAAGGACCAGAAAATCGCCGATGCCGAAGTGCTGTTGCAGCGCAACGGCGCACAGAACGTCGTGGGCCGCACCAATGCCCAGGGCCAGGTGACGCTGACCAGCGAAGCCGCTGACGATGCCAGCAACCTGCTGATCATCAAGAGGCCCGGCTACTCCAACCTGGTGGTCAAGTGCCCATGCGCAGGCATGACCTACGCCATTAGCCCCGTGATGGAAAACCTCGACGGCCTGCGCGTCGTGCTGACCTGGGGCAAAAACCCGGAAGACCTCGACTCCCACATGATCTTCCCGGGCAACAATATTTACTTCGAGAACAAGACGGGCACCGACGCCGAGCTGGACGTGGATGACGTCGACAGTTATGGCCCGGAAACCATCACTCTGCAGAAAAAGCACTACGGCGAAAGTTACGTCTACGCTGTGCATGACTTCACCAATCGCGGCAATCCAGGTTCGCGCCAGTTGTCCAACAGCGAAGCCAAGGTGTTTGTGTACATGGGCCAATCGCTGGTGCGCACTTACTACGTGCCGCAAAACCGCAGTGGCAACCTGTGGACAGTCTTCCGCATGACCGGCAGCGGCGACTTCCAGGACATCAACACCTTCAGCGGTGTCACGGTGAATGCCGCGAACGTGCTCAATGAAGTCAAACCCCTGCTGGATGACAGCGTGGCGGTCACGGCGGTGGCTGTCAGCTCTTCCGCACAGACCGATGCGAAACGTCTGAACGTGCAAGGTGAAGCGGCCTACCAGGCTGGCAAGCTGGACCAGGCGATTGACCTGTTCCGCCAGGCTATCGAATTGGACAACGGCTTCGGCAAGGCCTACGGCAACCTGGGCCTGGCGTATCAGAAGGCTGGCAATACCGCCGAGTCGATCTGGGCCAACCGCAAGGCCATCGCCCTGGCGACCGGCGCGAATGCCGCCACCGTGCGTGCCGGTGCTTACTACAACATCGCGCGGATCTACGAAGCGGCGGGGCAGTTCCCGGATGCGTTGCGTCACTACCAGTTGGCCAAGGAGCAGAAGGCCAACCCGGTGTACGACACGGCGATCGAGCGCGTGCAGAACCGCTGATTCAGGCGTAATACAGCGCTAAAAATGTGGGAGCGGGCTTGCTCGCGAAGGCGGTTTATCAGTCAGTGCTCTATCGACTGACACACCGTCTTCGCGGGCAAGCTAACTCCCACTTTTGGTTTGTGATGTTCTTACAAAACCCCGGGAAAAATCCCACTTCGGCCCTGGGCCATCCCTCAGTCTGTGTATCATCCTGTCTCTTTTTTCCATGCGACCTTTCTCGATTCGCTGAAATTTTCGGGCTATGTTTTTGAGCCAACTCAGCGGTCAATGGAGTGACAGCGAATGCACGACACCCTCCAGCAGGTCTTTGGTTATCCACAGTTTCGTTTAGGCCAGGAACAAACGGTCAGCGCCGTACTGGCCGGCCGTTCGGCCGCAGCCATTTTCCCTACCGGGTCGGGCAAGTCCCTGTGTTACCAGCTGCCTGCGGTATTGCTGCCGCACCTGACGCTGGTAGTGTCGCCGTTGTTGGCGTTGATGCAGGACCAACTGGGTTTCCTGCAGCGCCACGGTATTTGCGCGGGCAGCATCGACTCGGCGCAAAGCCGCGATGACGCCAATGATGTGATGGCACGCGCGCGTTCGGGCGAGTTGAAAATCCTGATGATTTCCGTGGAGCGCCTGAAGAACGAGCGCTTTCGCAACTTCCTGCAGAGCGTGCAGATCTCGCTGCTGGTGGTGGATGAAGCGCACTGTATTTCCGAGTGGGGCCATAACTTCCGTCCGGACTACCTCAAGCTGCCGGACTACCAGCGTCAGTTCAATATCCCACAGGCGCTGCTGCTGACCGCGACGGCCACGCCCAAGGTGATTGCCGACATGCAGGCCAAGTTCGCCATCGCGCCCCAGGATGTGGTCACCACGGGCTTCTACCGACCCAACCTCAACCTGCTGGTTGAGCCGGTAGCCGGCGCCGACAAGCGTCGGCGGTTGGTGCAGTGGATGGCCGAGCGCGCCGATCAGCCGAGCATCGTCTACGTGACCTTGCAGAAAACCGCCGAGCAGATCGCCGAGCATCTGAATCGTAATGGCATCCAGGCCGAGGCGTACCACGCCGGTTTACCCAACGATAAACGCGAAGGTATCCAGCAGCGATTCATGAGTGGGCGCTCCAATTGCATTGTCGCCACCATCGCGTTTGGCATGGGCATCGACAAGAGTGATATCCGCAATGTGGTGCACTTCGACCTGCCCAAATCCATCGAGAACTACAGCCAGGAAATCGGTCGTGCCGGGCGTGATGGGCAGTCCTCCGACTGCCTGGTGCTGGCTAACCGCGACAGCCTCAACGTGCTGGAGAACTTCGTGTACGGCGATACCCCCGAGCAGGACGGTATTCGCCGTGTACTGGAGGAGTTGCAGGCCGCGCGCAGTGAGGGGCAATGGGAGTTTCTGCTGCGCTCACTGTCGGACCACAGCAATATCCGCGAGCTGCCCCTGAAGACCCTGCTGGTGCAATTGGAGCTCAGGGGCGTGATCGCGCCGCGCTATGCGTTTTATGCCGAGTACCGCTTCAAGTACCTGATTGAACCGGAGGCGTTGCTCGCACGATTTTCCGGCGAGCGGCAGCAGTTTGTCGCGGCGATTGTCCAGGTGTGCAAGCGCGCGAGAACCTGGGCTACCGTGGATTTTGACGCGCTTTATCAACAGCACAATGCCGAGCGCAATCGGGTGGTGAAGGCGCTGGATTACTTCCAGGAACAAGGTCTGATCGAGCTGGAAAGCAAACAGATGACCGAGGTCTACAGCCTGCTCAATATCGATTTTGACCCACAGGCGCTGAGCGCCGAGTTATACACAGGCTTCAAGCAGCACGAGGTGGGAGAGGTGGCGCGGATTCACGCCATGCTTGATCTGTTCGCCACCGAACAGTGCCTCGGCCAGCGCCTGGCGCAGTATTTCGGGGATGAACAAGCGCCCCAGCGTTGCGGACATTGTTCGGTCTGCCACGGTGACGTGGCGCATCTGCCAGCACCGCCCAGTTTGCCGCCGCTTGTGGATAAAAACTTCATGGGCCTGTGCGGTGACTTTATCCACAGGCATCATGAACATACCGGCCAACTGCCCGGCGCCGAGCGGCTGACGCGGTTCCTGGGCGGCATCAGCGTGCCGCTGTTTACCAAGCTGAAGGCGCGGGGCATTCCCGGTTTTGCTGCGCTGGAGGACTACCCCTACGCCGATGTGCGTGAGTGGGCCCAAGCCCATCTGAATGACTTGTAAATCCACTTTCAGTGAGACCTGCCCATGCCTGAGTCAATGCCGCAACGCGCTGATTACCGTCACTTCCAGCCGATCATCACGCGCTGGCACGACAACGATGTGTATGGCCATGTGAACAACGTGACCTACTACAGCTTCTTCGACACCGCGGTGAATACCTACCTGATCGAGCAGGGCGGGTTGGATATTCATGAGGGTGAGGTCGTGGGGTTTGTGGTGAGTTCGGCGTGCGATTACTTTGCCTCGATTGCCTTTCCGGACCGTATCGACATTGGCCTGCGCGTGGGCAAGTTGGGCAACAGCTCAGTGCAGTACGAGTTGGCGGTGTTCAAGGCTGGCGAAGAAGACGCCTGTGCAGCGGGGCGCTTTGTGCATGTGTTTGTCGATCGCGGGACGAACCAGCCGGTGGCCATTCCGGGGACGCTGCGCGAGGCGCTGCAGCGGTTGGTGGTGTGACGCCATTTATGTCGGCGCCGGCTTGCCCGTGATGGTTGGGTGCCAGGCGGTCAGCCTGATCCAACGCTATCGCAGGCAAGCCAGCTCCCGCAGTGGACTGGTGAGTCCTTCAGGTCGCTGAATTACCGATGATGGTAGTGATGCTTGTTCTTGCGATGCCCGTACGCATGGCCACGGCCGCGATGGTCATCACGGTCATAACGACGGTTATCACGCCCACGGGAGCGACGATCGTCATCATCGCTCTTGTTGCCCATGTAGTTACCCAGTGCGCCACCTCCGCCACCGCCGGCGGCTGCGCCGATCAGGCTGCCGGTGTTGCCGCCCATGCTGCGGCCCACGACGTTACCGCCGGCTGCGCCCAGGGCGCCGCCAATGGCGGCTTCGCCACGGCTGCGTTTGTCGGCACCGACCGCACTGCCGCCCGCGCCGCCGAGGGCTGCGCCGATGGCCGAACCGGTGTTACCGCCGATCTGCTGGCCTACAACTGAACCGAGTACCCCGCCCAATGCGCCGCCCACACCGGCTTCGGTGGTGCCACCGGCCATGGCTGCGCCACTGACCAGGCCAAGGGACAACAAGAGAATCGAGGAGAACTTCATAGAGAGACCTCAAGAGGATGACGGCGCGATCCTGAGGTTGTATCGAGGCACTGACAATCGAAAACCGACCAGTGGTATGGGTTGTATACAATTTGCTAAGTTGCTGTTTTGTATGGGGAACTTAAGTAATTTTTGCGAGTCTCTAGTTACTTCGGAACGGCCGCTTTTATGCAAAAGCGGCCTTTTTTATGCCCGCGATTTGGGCTCTAGAGTGCTTTGTAATGGGGTGGGCGGGCTTGTCCCGCGTTGGGTTGTGAAGCGGTCCCGAGACCAGGTGAATGTGGGCTGACTGGACTGTGCGTTGCTGTTATTGGGGCTGCTGCGCAGCCCAACGCGGGGCAAGCCCGCTCGCCACAAAAATAAGTCGGCTTGCCGCAGTGACGAGGCCGCTAGAGACAGCAACAGGTCAGCTGGACACAGCAACAAGCCGGCAGGACACAGCATGGTGTCCTGTCACAGCACGCGGGCTTGCGCCGTGTGTCAGGCTGAGCGGGCCATGATCAAGCCACTGTCGCTCGCCGCTTCCAGGCAAATCGCTACGAATTTCGAGGTTGGCGTGTGGCTGCCATCGCCGGTGCTTTCCAGCGGCACCAGTGGGTTCACTTCTGGATAGTAGGCCGCTGCCTGCCCGGCGGGGATATCGAACGCCAGCAGGGTGAAGCCTTTCACGCGGCGCTCGCGGCCGTCTTCCCACAGCGACACGATGTCGGCCTTCTGCCCCGGCTTGAAGCCCAGGCGGATAATGTCGGCTTCGTTGACGAACAACACGTCACGCTGGCCCTTCACCCCGCGATAGCGGTCGTCCAGGCCATAAATGGTGGTGTTGTACTGATCGTGGGAGCGCATCGACTGCATGATCAGGTCCGGCACGCGGCCTGTGGCGTGGGTGCGTTCGTGGATCAGGTCTTTCGGCAGGATATTCGGGCGGAAGTTGGCGCGGCCCGACGGCGTGTTCCAGCGGCGTGCACCGGCGGAGTTGCCCAGGTAGAAACCACCCGGGTGTTTCAGGCGTTCGTTGAAATCCTTGAAGCCCGGGATGGTGTCGGCGATCAGGTCGCGAATACGGCTGTAGTCCGCCACCAGCCAATTCCAGTCTACCGGTTTGCTGCCCAGCGTCGCGGCGGCGATACCGGCGAGGATGGCCGGTTCCGACTTCATCAGCTTCGACAGCGGCTGCAACTGGCCGTTGGAGTCGTGGACCATGCTGAACGAGTCTTCCACCGTCACCGCCTGCGGGCCTTCGGCCTGGATGTCGATGTCGGTGCGGCCCAGGCACGGCAGGATCAGTGCGTCTTTACCGTGGGTCAGGTGGCTGCGGTTGAGCTTGGTGCTGATCTGCACGGTCAGGTCGCAATTGCGCAGGGCCTCGAAGGTGCGCGGGCTGTCCGGCGTGGCTTGGGCGAAGTTACCGCCCAGGCCGATAAACACCTTGGAGCGACCCTCGAGCATCGCGTGAATCGCTTCCACCACGTTGTGGCCGTTGGTGCGTGGCACCTGGAACTGGAAGCGGCGCTCCAGGGAATCGAGGAATGCCACCGGTGGGCGTTCGTTGATGCCCATGGTGCGGTCGCCCTGCACGTTGCTGTGCCCACGTACCGGGCACAGGCCGGCGCCAGGACGGCCAATGTTGCCGCGCAGCAGCATCAGGTTGGCGATTTCCTGGATGGTCGGGACTGAGTGGCGATGTTGGGTGATGCCCATCGCCCAGCACATGATCACGTTCTTGCCCTTGGCGTACATGCGCGCTGCTTGCTCGATCTCGACCAGCGTCAGGCCGGACTGCGCGACGATTTCATCCCAGGAGGTGTCGTCGATCTGGCCGAGGTAGTCGAGCACGTTGGCCGTGTGTTCGTTGAGGAAGTCGTGATCGAACACCGCTTCCTTGCCTTCGGCCTGGGCCTGGCGTTCCCACAGCAGCAGGAACTTGGCCATGCCGCGCAGGATGGCCATGTCGCCCCCCAGCGCCGGGCGGAAGTAGGCGGTGTTGGTCGGCTTGTCACCGTTGGTGAGCATTTCCAGCGGGTGTTGCGGGTGCTGGAAGCGTTCCAGGCCGCGCTCTTTGAGTGGGTTGATACACACCACCTGTGCGCCGCGCTTAACCGCTTCGCGCAGCGGTTCAAGCATGCGCGGGTGGTTGGTGCCGGGGTTCTGGCCCCAGACGAAAATCGCATCGGCATGTTCGAAGTCGTCAAAGGTCACGGTGCCTTTGCCGACGCCCACACTTTGCGCCAGGGCCACGCCACTGGCCTCGTGGCACATGTTTGAGCAATCCGGGAAGTTGTTGGTGCCGTAGGCGCGCACGAACAGCTGGTACAAATACGCCGCTTCGTTGCTGGCGCGGCCCGAGGTGTAGAACTCGGCCATGTCCGGGCTGGGCAGCGCATTGAGATGTTTGCCGATCAGGTCGAATGCCGCCTCCCAACTGATGGGCTTGTAGCGGTCGGTCTCGGCGTCATAGCTGACCGGCTCGGTCAGGCGGCCTTGATATTCCAGCCAGTAGTCGCTCTGCTCCAGCAGCGCAGTCACGCTGTGCTTGGCGAAGAATGCAGCGTCGACGCGGCGCTTGGTGGCTTCCCAGTTCACCGCCTTGGCGCCGTTTTCGCAGAACTTGACCATGCCGCTTTCCGGCGAGTCGCCCCAGGCGCAGCCCGGGCAGTCGAAGCCACCGTTCTGGTTGGTCTTGAGCATCATGCGGATGTTTTTCAGCGCGTTGTCGCTGGTCAGCCACGCCTGCGCCACGCTGATCAATGCACCCCAGCCGCCAGCCGGGCCTTTGTAAGGCTTGTAGCGCGGGGTCGGGGTTTGGTCGGCTTGGTGATGATTGCTCATGGCTGGTACTCCATCGCAGGGCTATAGACCCGCGGCGCGCTTTTCTGCGGCAGGTGGATGAGATTGAGGTTGTGCCGGCGCGCCCATTGCAGGGCGAGGCCGGTGGGCGATGACAAGCTGACGAGGGTCTGGATGCCCGCGCGCAGGACTTTCTGGATCAGTTCGAGACTGCAACGGCTGGTGACAATCGCCAGTCCACCGTCAGTCGGAATCTTTTGGCGGATCAGTGCGCCGATCAACTTGTCGAGGGCGTTATGCCGGCCGATGTCCTCACGACCCATCAGCAGTTCGCCCTGGTTGTTCATGAACACTGCCGCGTGCACGGCGCCGCTGTATTGGCCCAGCGGCTGGAACGCACTGATGCGCTGGCGCAGGCCGTCGAGCCATTCGGCAGGCGGCAAGGGCGCGCCTGGCAGCACTTGCAGGTCTGGCAGTGCCTGTTCTACCGCTTCTACGCCGCACAGGCCGCAGCCGCTGGTGCCGGCCAATTGGCGGCGCTGCTGCTTGAGGTTCCAGAAGGCGCGGCTGGAGATTTGCACCTGGGCGTATTGGGCTGAACCCGAACCGCTGAGTTTCAGATCATAAATGTCGCTAACGTCCGCGATAATGCCGCTGCCGACACTGAATCCAACAATAAAGTCTTCCAAATCCGTCGGCGTGACCAGCATGACCGCCTGGCTGATGTCGTTATAGGCAATCGCCAACGCCACTTCTTCCGCCAACGCTGTGCGGGCGACTTCAGTGTGTTCGAGGTTGCAAAACTGATAGCTCTGGCTGGCGGCGGGCGCGGGTGTTTCAAGAGCGGGCGCCGCGCAGACTGGGCGCTTGGCGTTCATGGGGCTGTACCACCGACGGATTGATCAGTGTTTAGACTAGGCGCGACAAAGCGTCGCGTCTAATTGCCAGTACTGATCTACCGATAGATGACGTCGATCAAGGCGTTGTTTGCGATTTCTGGTACAGCGCGAAACACGCTTCCGCCAGCGCTGAGCGTGGCGCGCTGCGGCGCATGATCAGCCCCAGGCGTGCCAGGGTGTGAGCGTCTTCGATCGGTTGCAGGCGTAGATGCTCGGTGAGTGCGTCCAGGCCGCCATCCAGTGGCATTACGGCGCAACACAGGCCGCCGTGCACAGCTTGTAACAATTGGTGGACGGCGTCGGTCTGCAGCAGCGGCTGCGGGTTCAGGTTTCGGCTGTGGAAGTTATGGTCGATGGACTGACGAAAGTGCATGCCACTGGTGAGCATGCCCAGAGGCAGCTCGGTCAGGGCCTCCCAGCTCAACGGCGTGTCGCCGAAGCTGAAATAGCGCTGGTCGTAGAGCAGGCCCATGCGGGTTTCACCGAGGGCAAAGGAGTCGAAGCGCTCGGTGTCGAGGCGCTCCAAGTACGACACGCCAAGGTCCAGGCGATTGCTCGCCAGCTGTTCGAGGATCTGTTCGGAACTGAGCGCCGAGAGTTCGAAGCGCAGGCTCGGGTGCTCCTTGTGCAATTGTTGCATCAAGGCCAGGGGATCGAAGCTCGAGAGCGGCACCACACCCAGGCGCAACGTACCGACGAGGTTGCCGCGACAGGCCGCGGCTTCGGCCTGCAAGCCGTCGTAGGCCGCCAGCACCGTACGTGCCCACGCCAACACGCGTTCGCCAGGCGCGGTAAAGCCTTCGAAGCGCTGGCCGCGATTGACCAGTGGCAAATCCAGCTCTTCTTCCAGGCTGCGCAGGCGCATCGACAAGGTCGGCTGCGTGATGTGGCAGCGCGCGGCCGCCTGGCCGAAGTGACGGGTCTCGTCGAGGGCGATGAGGAATTTGAGTTGCTTGATGTCCATCTTCGCTCCAGGGCTTATTCCAATGGCGGGGGGATTCTAGCGCGTTTGGGTCTGTGGCCGGGCCGGAACCCAAATCCGTCGGACTGGTCTAGTCTTGAGCATCTGGACATCAACTACCAAGGAGAGCGCACCATGAGTCTTTTTAGCTTTGTTAAGGAGGCCGGCGAGAAGCTGGTCAAGCTGCTGACACCAGGCAATGCCAACGCTGGTGAAGATTTGAAAAAGCATATCGAGGATGTCGGGTTGGGTAACCCTAACGTTCACGCTACCGTCGAGGGTGACAAGGTCACGATTTCCGGCGAGGTAGCGACGCAGGAGGAGAAAGAAAAAATTATCCTGGCAGCGGGCAATATCGCCGGTGTTGCCAGCGTCGAGGACCAGATTACAGTTCCCGGTCCTGCCGTGGCGGCAGCCCGTTTCGTCGTGGTGAAAAAGGGCGACACCCTCAGCGCGATTTCCTTGGCGGTGTATGGCAACGCCAACCAGTACAACAAGATTTTCGAGGCCAACAAGCCGCTGTTGTCGCATCCGGACAAAATCTACCCAGGGCAGACGCTGCGTATTCCTGAGTAATACACAACGTAAAAATGTGGGAGGGGGCTTGCCCCCGATAGCGGAGTGTCAGTCGATATCAAGGTGACTGATCCACCGCTATCGGGGGCTTGCCCCCTCCCACATGGTTCAGAGTCCGACAATGAGGTCGCGGTAATCCCCGACTGCTGCAAATTCAGCCGTGTCCTTCGGCCCCTTCTGGCTATCCGGCTCCTTCACTGCCAGCAAATGCCCCACGCCAAACGCACGGGCGCTGCGCAGGATCGGCAAGGTGTCGTCGATAAACAGGCTGCGCGCCGGGTCGAAGGCAATGTCGGCTTGCAGGGCGTCCCAGAACTGCGGGTTTTCCTTGGCGAAGCCGTAGTCGTGGGAGCTGATCAATCGCTCGAAATACGGCGCCAGTTCAATGCGTTCCAGCTTCAACGACAGCGAGTCACGATGAGCATTGGTGATCAGGATCACCCGCTTGCCGGCCTGTTTGATCGCCGCCAGGAACGTGTCGGCATCCGGACGCAGGGCGATCAGGTGGGCGGTTTCCAGCTTGAGCTCGCGCACCGGGATATTCAGCTCGGTGCTCCAGAAATCCAGGCAATACCATTGCAACTGTCCGGCGTTACGCTCGAACAGCGGCTGCAATTCCATCTCGGCCATGGCCCGGCTCACCCCGTGCAGCTCGGCGTAACGCTGGGGCAGGTGTTCCATCCAGAAGTGGTTGTCGAAATGCAGGTCGAGCAGTGTGCCGTCCATGTCCAGCAGGACGGTGTCGATGGCGTGCCAGGGCAGAGAGGGCATGGAGTGGTCTCATGTAAGTAAAGATATCCGACACAGACAATCGGAAAAGCCACGGTATAGTAACCCGATCACGCCAAGGAGCCGCTTATGCGCCAGAAACCCACCGTCCTCGCCCGCGAAATAGTCGCCAGTAGCCGTTTGTTCCGCGTGGAGGAAGTGCAATTGCGCTTTTCCAACGGCGTGGAACGGACCTACGAGCGCCTGGTAGGCCGCGGCGCCGGTTATGGCGCGGTGATGATCGTGGCGATGATCGACGACGAGCACGCGTTGCTGGTGGAAGAGTACTGCGGCGGCACGGACGAGTATGAATTGTCGTTGCCCAAGGGCTTGATCGAGCCCGGTGAGGATGTGCTGGCGGCGGCGGACCGCGAGCTCAAGGAAGAAGCGGGCTACGGTGCACGTCAGCTGGAGCATCTGACCGAGCTGTCGCTGTCGCCTGGCTATATGAGCCAGAAGATCCAGGTGGTGCTGGCCACTGATCTCTACGAAGAACGCCTGGAGGGCGATGAGCCCGAACCAATGCGCGTGGACAGGGTCAACCTGCACGAGCTGTCGCAACTGGCGCAGAACGAGCAATTCAGCGAAGGCCGCGCCCTGGCCGCGCTGTATCTGGTACGAGATTTGTTGATTCAGCGTGGAGCGTTTATCGCATGAGCGAACTGTTTTTAGGCCATCCGTTTATCGCCCCGGTGATTGAGCTGGCTCGCCAGGCGGGTGAAGTGATCCTGCCGTATTGGCGCGCGGATGTGGCGGTGACGTCCAAGGCCGATGATTCGCCAGTGACGGCGGCAGACCTGGCCGCCCATCACCTGATCCTCGCCGGCCTCACGGCCCTGGACCCGAGCATTCCGGTGCTGTCCGAAGAGGATGCCGATATTGACCAGAGCGTGCGCGCTGGTTGGCAGCGCTGGTGGCTGGTGGATCCGTTGGATGGCACCAAGGAGTTTATCGCCGGCAGCGAGGAATTTACCGTCAACGTGGCGTTGATCGAACAGGGCCGCGTGGTGTTTGGCGTAGTGTCCATGCCTACCAGTGGCCGTTGTTACTTTGGTGGCGCGGGCCTCGGTGCGTGGCGCTCGGATGTCAACGAAGCCCCCAAGCAGATCCAAGTGCGCGAGTCGCCGGCCGTGGGCGAGTCCTTCACCGTCGTGGCCAGCCGTCGGCATACCAGCCCCGAGCAGGAGCGTTTGCTGGACGGCTTGAGCGAAGGCTTGGGCGCCTTGAAGCTGGCCAATATCGGCAGCTCGTTGAAGTTCTGCCTGTTGGCCGAGGGCAGCGCCGATTGCTATCCGCGCCTGGCGCCAACGTCGCAGTGGGATACCGCAGCCGCCCAGGGCGTGCTCGAAGGGGCGGGCGGTGAGGTAGTGGAGTTGAGCGGCGAGCCGTTCAGCTACCCGGCGCGGGCCTCATTGTTGAACCCATTCTTCCTGGCATTGCCAGCCAAGGCCGCCTGGCGGGACCGACTGCTCACCCTGGCGCGTTCCTGAGTCGGTTGGGGATTTAATGTGGGAGCTGGCTCCCACATTCGAACTGCGCCACCTTGGAGGCGATTGCGGTGGGTCAGCCAGCTTAGCCGGTTCTGATCCACCGCCTTCGCGGGCAAGCCCGCTCCCACATTTTTGATCGGTGTGAAGCTTCGCGTTTGGCCGCGCGGTTGGAATTGCCGGGGTGCACCGCAAGAGCGGACGACGCATCCCCCAATGTGGGAGCGGGCTTGCCCGCGAAAGCGGTATGCCAGTCACTGAACATGTTGGCTGATCCACCGCCTTCGCGGGCAAGCCCGCTCCCACATTTTTGATCGGTGTGAAGCTTCGCGTTTGGCTGTGCGGTTGAAATTGCCGGGCCTTGCGCCGCAGCAATGGACGACGCATCCCCCAATGTGGGAGCGGGCTTGCCCGCGAAAGCGGTATGCCAGTCACCGAACATGTTGGCTGATCCACCGCCTTCGCGGGCAAGCCCGCTCCCACATGGGAACTGCGTCGGGCGCGGATTCAGGCTAGGCCGCTTCCACGCTGGTGCTTTTAGCGGTGCAGGACGTAATGGCCAGTAAACGCCACCGCGCGCGCCTCACTGCCCTCATTCACAATCCATGTCTCCAGGGTCAAACGCGCTCGGCCATAACGCTTATAGGTGGCGAGAAAGCGCTTCCACACCTTCTCTTCCGGCGCTGCGCACATCACCGTCGCATCCTGCGTCACCGGCAGCGGATAGCTGATCTGCCCTTCCTGGATCACGATATGCCCGTCTTCAATGCCTTCCTCGCGCAGCTGCAGGTGCAGCCAACCCCAACCCGCCAACACCGCGCCGCAATACAGGCTGCCGCCGAACATGGTGCTCTTGTGGTTGATATTGGCCTGCAGGGGCAGGTGCAGCTGCAATTGGCCGTGTTGCCAGTCGAGCACCTTGAGGCCCATTTCCCGGGTGAGGGGAATGTCGTGGTGAAGGATGGATTCCAGGTAACGGCTGTCGCGGCTCATGGGTGCCTCTTGATGGGTGGGCGGGGTCATTCGTCGTCGGTACTGTGGTTGCCGCTGTCGGCGAAGTTCAGGCCGTGTTTACGCAGCTTGTCGTGCAGGGTCTTGCGCGGCACACCCAGGGCTTCGGCGAGGCTGCGCAGGGAGCTGTGGGGGCGTGTGAGTTCGGCTGCGATCAGGCTCTTCTCGAACTGTTCGACTTGCTCGCTCAAGCCTCCAGGAGTGGAGGTCAGTACACCGGCCGCCGGATTGTCCGGCGTGTTGTCCAGCGCCAGCTCCAGGCCCAGGGCAAAGCGCTCGGCAGCGTTCTGCAGTTCGCGGACATTGCCCGGCCAGCTGTGGCGCAGCAGCAGCGCGCGTTGGCCCGGTTGCAGCGCGTGCAGCGGCAGGCCGTGGCGGCTGCTGGCTTCGTCGGCAAAGTGCTGGAACAGCATCAGCGCATCTTCACCGCGCTCGCGCAGCGGCGGGATGCGCAACGGCGCGACGTTGAGGCGGTAGTACAAGTCGGCCCGGAAGCGGCCCTGGTCGGCGGACTGGCGCAGGTCTTCCTTGGTGGCGGCGATGATGCGGATATCCAGTGGAATCAGCTGATTGCCGCCCAGGCGCTCGACCACACGCTCCTGCAACAGGCGCAGCAGCTTGACCTGTACATCCAGGCTCATGCTTTCGATTTCGTCGAGGAACAGCGTGCCGCCGTTGGCGAATTCGAACTTGCCGATACGCCGCTTCTGCGCGCCGGTAAAGGCGCCCGGTTCATGGCCGAACAGCTCGCTTTCGACCACCGACTCAGCCAGGGCGCCGGCGTTGATCGCCACAAACGGCCCGCTGCGTCGGCTCGACAAGTCATGCAAGGCGCGCGCGACCACTTCCTTGCCGGCGCCGGTTTCACCGAGGATCAGTACATCGGCCTTGGTCGCCGCCAATGCGCCGATCTGCTCGCGCAGGCGCAGCATTTGCGGGGAGTGGCCGACCAGCCGCGTGCTCAATTGCTGGCGATCACTCAGGGCCAGGCGCAGGCTGCGATTGTCCAGCACCAGGCGGCGCAGGGCCAGGGCGCGGCGCACGCTGTCGAGCAGGGCGTCGCTGGCGAAGGGTTTTTCCAGGAAGTCATAGGCGCCGGCGCGCATGGCCTGCACTGCCAGCGGCACGTCGCCGTGGCCGGTGATCAGCAATACCGGCAGCTCCGCGTCCTGGCCGTGCAGTTCGGCCAGCAGCTCCAGGCCATCCATGCCGGGCATGCGGATGTCGCTGACCACCACGCCCGGCCAATCGCGGGACAGGCGTGCGGTAAGGCCGGTGGCTTCGCCCAGCGTCAGGACTTTCAGCCCGGCCAGGTCCAGGGTCTGGCACAGGGCCTGACGCAAGTGTGGATCGTCGTCGATCAACACCACCTGAATCTGGTTATCGATACTCATACACTACGGTCCTCGGACGGTTGCAGACTGACGCCCGGCGAGCCGGCACGCAATTTCAAGGTTAACAGCGCGCCGCCTTCCTTGTGGTTGGCGAACAGCAGCTCGCCGCCAAAGGCACGCATCAGGGTGTCACAGATTGCCAGCCCCAGCCCCAGGCCTTGAGTGCGCGTCTTGGTGGTGTAGAACGGCTCGCTGGCGCGGCCCAGGGCTTCCATGCAAAAGCCCGGGCCGTTGTCGCGAATGTACAGGTTGACGCCCTGTTCGGTGGTTTGGGCACTCAGCCAGAGCTTGCGCGGCGGGCCTTTTTCGGTGAGGGCGTCGAGGGCATTGGCCAGCAGGTTGCCCAGTACCTGGCGCAAGCGGGTTTCGCCGGCCTGCACCCACAGGGTCGCTTCCGGCAAATCGCGGATCAACTCGACTTCCATCGACCGCCGCCGCTTGGCCAGCAAGGCCAGCGCGTCGTCCAGCGCCGGCTGCAGCGCCACGCTTTCTGGCGCATGGCGGTCGCGGCGGGCAAAGGCGCGCA
This sequence comes from Pseudomonas sp. TH21, assembly GCF_016651025.1. Taxonomy (NCBI): domain Bacteria; kingdom Pseudomonadati; phylum Pseudomonadota; class Gammaproteobacteria; order Pseudomonadales; family Pseudomonadaceae; genus Pseudomonas; species Pseudomonas sp. TH21. The sequence continues at coordinate 181,003 of NZ_JAEKEQ010000001.1, forward strand.
GGTGCGCGATGATCGAGGCCATGCGCCCGGTCAGTTCGCTGATCAGCTTGAGGTTGCCCCGCGCATCACTGGTGCGCTCGTGGTCGAGCAGGATCTCGGCGTTTTCCGCGTAGCTGCGGATCGCCGCCAGGGGCTGATTGAGTTCGTGGCTGATGCTCGCCGACATGGTGCCCAAAGCCGACAGTTTGCCGGCCTGCACCAGGTCATCCTGGGCGCGCACCAGTTCCTGCTGGGCGTGTTCGCGTTCGAGCACTTCCTGCTTCAAGCGGCGGTTGAGGCCTTCGAGGTCGCTGGTCCGCTCGACCACGCGCATTTCCAGCTCACGACGGGCCTTGGCTTCGAAGGCAATGCGGTCCAGATAGTGGCGGCGGCGCTGCATCATCAGGCCGAGCAGCAGCATCAACACCAGCAGCGTGGCGCCCCCCACCGCAACCACTGTGCGCACCGGGCGGTTGATCAGCGAGCGCGGCGCCAGGATCTCCACGTTCCAGCCGGTCTCGGCGATGGCTGTGGATTGGCGCAGCCACGCCGTGGAGCTCAGTGCCAATGGCTGCGGGTCGCGAGTCGGGTAGGGCTGGATGGCGATGATGGCCTGGCGTTCTTCGGCGGTCAGTGGCCGAGTGGCACGGAAGCGCCATTGCGGGCGCGAGGTCAGGATCACCACGCCATTGTGGTCGGTGACCAGCAGTTGTTCCGGGGTATTGCCCCACAGGCTCTCGGTGTGGTCCAGGTCGACCTTGACCACCAGCACGCCGATGATGGTGGCGCCATCGCGCACGGCGGCGGCGAAGAAGTAACCGCGTTTGGCCGAGGTGGTGCCCAGCCCGAAGAAGCGCCCCAGGCGCCCGGCCATGGCTTCGCTGAAGTAGGGGCGGAAGGAGAAATTGCGGCCGACGAAACTGTCTTGTTTGTCCCAGTTAGACGCGGCGAGGGTCTTGCCGGTGGTGTCCATCAGGTACATCACTTCCACCCCGGCCTGGGCCGCGACGTCCTTGAGCAACAGGTTGGCGTTGACCAGGTTGGTGCTCACCTGCGGCGCATCCAGGGCCGTGCGCAGGGCCGGCAAGTCACCGAGAATCTGCGGCAGCACTTCATAGCGATGCAGCGTGCCGAGCAGGTTGGCCACGTACAGGTCGAGGGTCTGGCGGTTCTGCCCGGCCAGTTCACTGCGGTAATAGCGCTCGGCCAAGTGCTCCAGCGGCCACAGCAGCGGCGCCAGGCACAACGCCAGCAGGGCGAGGCTGCGCCAGCGGGGTCTTCGCGGAAGGGGTGGGTTCATGGGAGTCGTGCGCCTGTGGGTACAGGCGCATTATGCCTAGTGCTGCCTTGCAAGACACTCGCGCAATGCGTCTTGCCACTGTGGCTGGCTGACCTGCCATTGTTGCTGCAGGCGACTGCAATCCAGGCGTGAGTTCAGCGGGCGCTTGGCGGGCGTCGGGTAGGCGCTGGAGGGAATCGCTTCCAGTTCGGCGCAGGCTGTGCCGCCGGCGCGCAGCTGCTCGGCGATCGCCGCGGCGAAGCCGAACCAAGAGGTCTCGCCCTGGGCGGTCAGGTGGTAGACCCCCCATTCACCGGCCTTGCCGGCCTGCCAGCGGTCAATCAAGGCACGGGTGCTGTTGGCAATCGTGCCGGCCCAGGTCGGCGCACCGATCTGGTCGGCGACGATACGCAGGTGCGGTTTTTCCTGCAGCAGGCGTTGCATGGTCAGCAGGAAATTCTTGCCGTGGTTGGAGTAGACCCAACTGGTGCGCAGGATCAGGTACTCACCCCCCACGGCGGCAATCGCCTGCTCACCCGCCAGCTTGCTCTGGCCGTAGACGCCCAGGGGGGTCGGTGTGTCGGCTTCGGTGTAGGGCGAGGGTTTGTTGCCGTCAAACACGTAGTCGGTGGAGTAGTGGATCAACGGGATGCCCAGGGCCTCGGCTTCCTCGGCGAGGACGCCGGGGGCAATCGCGTTGATGGCGAAGGCGACGTCTGCTTCGCTTTCGGCTTGATCGACCGCAGTGTGGGCCGCGGCATTGATGATCAGGTCGGGACGCTGGGCACGGACCTGCTGGCGGATCTGGTCGACGTCAGCCAGGTCGAGCTGATCGCGGCCCAGCACGATGAGTTCGCCGAGATCCTGCAGCCGCTGTTGCAGCGCCAGGGAGACTTGGCCGTGTTGGCCGGTGATGAGGATTTTTAAACGCGGGGTCATGGGAATAGATCCGCGTCTTTGAGGCTTTTACCGCTCTGATCTTTGGCGGACAGGGTCGGAGCGCCGCTGAGTTGCCAGTCGATATTGAGTTCCGGATCGTCCCAACGAATACAGCGTTCGGCTGAAGGCGTGTAGTAGTCGGTTGTCTTGTAGAGGAATTCGGCGTAGTCGCTGAGCACCACGAACCCATGCGCGAACCCTGGCGGAATCCACAGCTGGCGGCTGTTATTGGCCGATAGCCTGACCCCCGCCCATTTGCCGAACGCGGGTGAGCTCTGGCGGATATCCACCGCCACATCCAACACCTCGCCTGCGGTCACACGCACCAATTTTCCCTGTGCGTGTTCGACTTGATAGTGCAGGCCGCGCAACACGCCTCTCTGCGAACGTGAGTGGTTGTCCTGCACAAATTGCTGTTGTAGCCCGGTGGCTAGCGCAAAATCCCGGGCATTGAAACTCTCATAGAAAAAACCGCGTTCATCGCCAAAAACCTTCGGCTCGATGATCAAGACACCGGGCAACTCAGTGGCGGATACATTCATATGGATTATCCCCTGCGAGGGTAAACAAGTATTGACCATAGCCGGTCTTGCCAAAATATCTGGCTCTTTCCAGCAAATACTCACGATTAATCCAGCGGTTCTGGTAAGCAATTTCTTCCAGGCACGCCACTTTCAAGCCCTGGCGATGTTCAATGGTTTGCACGTAAAGCGAGGCTTCGAGCAAGCTGTCATGGGTGCCTGTATCCAGCCAGGCAAACCCTCGGCCGAAGCGTTCCACATGCAGGTCGCCGCGCTTGAGGTAGGCGTTGTTGACGTCAGTAATCTCCAGCTCGCCACGGTGTGAGGGTTTCACTGCCTTGGCAATCTCGATCACATCGTTGTCATAAAAATAAAGACCGGTCACCGCGTAAGGCGACTTCGGCTTGAGGGGCTTCTCTTCGATGGACAGCGCGCGGCCTTCTGTGTCGAAGTCGATCACGCCGAATCGCTCGGGGTCTTTGACCCAATAGCCAAACACCGTAGCGCCGGACGGCCGTTTGGCCGCAGCACGCAACTGCTCGCCGAAATACTGGCCGTGGAAAATGTTGTCGCCCAGGATCAGGCAAACCGGATCATCACCGATAAACTCTTCACCAATGATAAACGCCTGGGCCAAGCCGTCCGGCGACGGTTGCTCCGCGTAGGTGAAGCGCACACCGAATTGGCTGCCATCGCCCAGCAAATTGCGGTATTGCGGTAAATCCACAGGGGTGGAGATCACCAGAATGTCCCTGATCCCCGCCAGCATCAGTACCGAGATCGGGTAGTAGATCATCGGCTTGTCATACACCGGCAGCAGTTGCTTGGACACACCCAGGGTAATCGGGTGCAGGCGCGTTCCGGAGCCACCCGCCAATACGATTCCTTTCATCATGCAATCAGATCCTTCATGTTGGTATTGCCCAATCGTTCACCCTGATAACTGCCATCCTGGACCCTGCGGCACCATTCCAGATTGTCCAGGTACCACTGCACAGTTTTGCGCAGGCCGGTGTCGAAAGTTTCTTCGGGAACCCAGCCCAGTTCGCGTTCGATCTTGCGGGCGTCGATCGCATAGCGTTGATCATGGCCTGGACGATCTTTGACGAACGTGATCAGGTCGATAAATTTTTCGACATTGGCAGGGCGCTGTGGTGCCAGCTCTTCCAGCAGTGCGCAGATACCTCGTACCACGTCGATGTTTTTTTGCTCGTTATGGCCGCCAATATTGTAGGTTTCGCCGACTGCGCCCTCGGTGACCACTTTTAGCAAGGCGCGTGCATGGTCTTCGACGAACAGCCAGTCGCGCACCTGCAAACCATCACCATAGACGGGTAATGGCTTCCCTGCGAGGGCGTTGAGAATCACCAGCGGGATAAGCTTTTCGGGGAAGTGGAAGGGCCCATAATTGTTTGAACAATTGGTCAACAACACCGGTAGGCCGTAGGTGCGGTGCCATGCGCGCACCAGGTGATCGGATGCCGCCTTGCTCGCCGAGTATGGCGAGCTGGGGGCGTAAGGCGTGGTTTCGGTGAACAGATCGTCCACGCCATGCAAGTCGCCGTACACCTCGTCGGTGGAAATGTGATGGAAACGAAAGACGCTCTGGGCAGGCTCGGCCAGCGTGAGCCAATACGCGCGCGCGGCCTCCAACAGGCTGTAGGTGCCAACGATATTGGTCTGGATAAAATCCGACGGCCCGTCAATCGAGCGGTCGACATGGGACTCCGCCGCCAGGTGCATGATCGCCTGGGGCTCAAAACGTGTCAGTACCGCGCTGATAGCGGCTTGGTCGATGATGTCGGCCTGGACGAATTCGTAGCGGCTGTTCGATGCGATGCTGGTCAGCGACTCGAGATTGCCGGCGTAAGTGAGTTTGTCCAAGTTGAGCACTTCGTGCTCGGTATGTTGAATCAGGTGGCGGATCAGGGCAGAGCCGATAAATCCTGCACCGCCGGTGATGAGAATGCGCATGTCGTTGGGCCTTTTCCTTAGACGGACCTTGAGCGAATGAGCATAGCTTGAGTTGTGCGGGAGGACGGCGCAAGCGCGCTGTACCCAGGGGGTTGCTTAACTTACCTGAACAATGGCGATATACACCCCTGAAAAAAAACCGAGGCCACCCCATGTTGCTCGCCACGTTGATTCATCGCGCCAGTCTACCCTGCCCGCAAGTAGGCCCCGATCAGGCGGCGCAGTTGCTTGAGCAACATTACGGCCTCGCGGGCACATTGCAGTCACTGGGCAGCCAACAGGACCTCAACTACAAGGTCGACAGCCCGCGCGGGCGCTTTGTTCTGAAAATCTGCCGGGGCGACTACGCCGCTGTGGAATTGCACGCCCAGCACGCGGCCTTCAACAGCTTGCAGGCGCAAGCCGGCCTGCGTGTACCCAAGGTCATCCCGGCCTTGAGCGGCGACGAACTGCTGAGCGTCAACCTCGACGGGCAAACCCTGCATGTGCGTCTGCTGGATTATATCGACGGGCAGCCGTTGACCCACCTGCCTCACCTGGGGCGTGAGGTGATCGCGGGCTTCGGCGACCTGTGCGGCCGTATGAGCCTGGCCCTCGCGTCTTTTGCCCACCCGGGCCTGGAACGCACCCTGCAATGGGACCCGCGCCATGCACGGGAACTGATCACCCACCTGCTGGCCAGCCTGGAAAACCTGCCGCATCGCGCGGCCCTGGAGCAGGTGGCCGAGCAGGTCGAGCAACGCATCCGGCCCTTGGCCGAGCGCTTGCCGTGGCAAGCGGTGCACATGGATATCACCGACGACAACGTGGTCTGGCAACGCGATGCTCAACGCCGTTGGCAAGTCCAGGGCGTGATCGATTTCGGCGACCTGGTCCACACCTGGCGCATCGCCGACCTGTCCGTGACCTGCGCCGCCCTGTTGCACCATGCCGAAGGCGATCCGTTTGCGATCCTGCCGGCGATCCAGGCTTGCCATGCCGTGACACCGCTGCAGCTCGAAGAATTGCAGGTGCTGTGGCCATTGATCGTCGCCCGCGCGGCCGTGCTGGTACTCAGCAGCGAGCAGCAGCAACGCCTGGATCCGGATAACAGTTACCTGTTGAAAAACGCCGAGCACGAGTGGGAAATCTTCCATGTGGCGACATCGGTGCCGTTCGAGTTGATGGAAGCGGCGATTCTCAGCAGCGTCGGGCAGGCGCCTGCCGCGCTGGTCAGCCAAGGCTTCGCGCCGTTGTTGCCTGGGCTGGTGGGGCGCGAATTTGCGCTGATCGACCTGGGCGTGCTCAGCGCGCATTTCGAGGCGGGCAACTGGGAACATGCCGGCGCCGATCAGCGTTTGCTGCAGGACGCGGCCGCCGTGCATGGCCTGGCGGCCAGTCGTTATGGGCAGTACCGTTTGTCACGGACTCAGCCCGACAGTGCCCATGAGCCGCAGACGTTCCCATTGCACGTCGAGCTGCACGTGCCCCAGGGTACCTCCGTCGAAGCGCCGTTTGCGGGCACTGTGCACCTGGGCGCCAACGGCGAACTGCGTGTGCACAGCGGTGAAGCCAACGTGCGGTTGTGGGGTGTCAAGGCGTCGCTGCGGCCGGGCGCTGCGGTGCTCAAGGGCCAGGTTATCGGCGAAGTCGAAGGCCCGCTCACCGTGCAACTGTGCCGCACCGAGCTGTCGGCGCCGTTGTTCTGCACGCCCTCGCGCGCGCAGGCGTGGAAGGTGCTGTGCCCCTCGCCGGCCGCGCTGCTGGGGCTGGCTTGCGATGCCGAGCCCGAGCTGGACCCCGAGGCCCTGCTGGCGCGCCGCGATGCCAGCTTCGCCCGCTCGCAGAAACACTATTACGCCGATCCGCCGCGTATCGAGCGCGGCTGGCGCAACCACCTGATCGACATGCAGGGCCGCTCCTACCTGGACATGCTCAACAACGTGGCGGTGCTCGGCCACGGCCACCCGCGCATGGCCGAGGTGGCGGCGCGCCAGTGGTCGCTGCTCAACACCAACTCGCGCTTCCATTACGCGGCAATTGCCGAGTTTTCCGAGCGCTTGCTGGCGCTGGCGCCGGCGGGCATGGACCGGGTGTTCCTGGTCAACAGCGGCACCGAAGCCAACGACCTGGCGATCCGCCTGGCCTGGGCCTACAGCGGCGGGCGCGACATGCTCAGCGTGCTGGAGGCGTACCACGGCTGGTCGGTGGCAGCGGATGCGGTCTCGACTTCGATTGCCGACAACCCCCAGGCCTTGAGCAGCCGCCCGGAGTGGGTGCACCCGGTGACCGCGCCCAATACCTATCGCGGCGAGTTCCGCGGGCAGGACAGCGCGCCGGACTATGTACGAAGCGTGGAACACAACCTGGCGAAAATCGCCGCGAGCAAACGTCAATTGGCGGGTTTCATCTGCGAGCCGGTGTACGGCAATGCCGGTGGCATCTCGCTGCCGCCTGGTTATCTGCAGCAGGTGTATGCATTGGTGCGCGCTCAGGGCGGCGTGTGCATCGCCGATGAAGTGCAGGTCGGTTATGGCCGCATGGGCCACTTTTTCTGGGGCTTTGAAGAGCAGGGCGTGGTGCCGGACATCATCACCATGGCCAAAGGCATGGGCAATGGCCAGCCGCTGGGGGCGGTGATCACCCGCCGCGAAATCGCCGAGGCACTGGAGGCTGAGGGCTATTTCTTCTCATCCTCCGGTGGCAGCCCGGTCAGTTGCCGCATCGGCATGGCAGTGCTGGATGTGATGGAGGAAGAAAAGCTGTGGGAAAACGCCCAAGTGGTCGGCGGGCATTTCAAGGCGCGTTTGGAAGCATTGATCGACCGCCATCCGTTGGTCGGCGCCGTTCACGGCTCGGGTTTCTACCTGGGCCTGGAGCTGGTGCGCGACCGCCACACCCTGGACCCCGCCACCGAAGAAACCGCGCTGCTCTGCGAGCGCCTGCGCGAGCTGGGGATTTTCATGCAGCCTACCGGTGATTACTTGAACATCCTCAAGATCAAGCCACCGATGGTCACCTCCCGCCGCAGCGTGGATTTCTTCGTCGATATGCTATCGAAGGTGCTGGATGAGCTTGTGTAGGTAGTCGATTGTTATCGGCTATTTATTGTCATATTTATCAACTATGATCGTTGATCGCTTTTAAAGCCGATTTTTATCCGTTATAAAGTCGGCTTTCACCCCATTCGGAGTCCTGAACGCCATGACCACCCTGCACAGCACACCCCGCGCCGATGGCTTCTACATGCCCGCCGAATGGGCGCCACAGACCCAGACCTGGATGATCTGGCCAGAACGCCCGGACAACTGGCGCCTGGGCGGCAAGCCAGCGCAGGCGGCGCACGTCGCGGTGGCCAAGGCCATTGCGCGCTTTGAACCGGTGACCGTGGCGGTGTCCGCCGGCCAGTACGAAAACGCCCGCGCCCGCCTGGATGTGCCGAATATCCGCGTGGTGGAAATGTCCAGTGACGATGCCTGGGTACGTGACACCGGCCCGACCTTCGTGATCAACAACAGCGGCGAAGTGCGCGGCGTGAACTGGGACTTCAACGCTTGGGGCGGTTTTGACGGCGGCCTGTATTCGCCGTGGAACCGCGACTCGCAGGTGGGCGGCAAGATCCTCGAAATCGAGCGCGCGCCGCGCTACCGCACCGAAGGCTTTGTGCTCGAAGGCGGCTCGATCCACGTCGACGGCGAAGGCACCTTGATCACCACCGAGGAGTGCCTGCTCAACCGCAATCGCAACCCGCACCTGGACCGTGGCGAGATCGAAGCGGTGCTGAGCGCCAACCTGGCTGTGGATAAGATCATCTGGTTGCCGGACGGCCTGTTCAACGACGAAACCGATGGGCATGTGGATAACTTCTGCTGCTACGTGCGCCCGGGTGAAGTGCTGCTGGCCTGGACCGACGACCCGCAAGACCCGAACTACGCGCGCTGCCATGCCGCCCTCGACGTCTTGCAAAGCAGCACTGATGCTAAGGGACGCGCGTTCACAGTGCACAAAATGCCGATCCCGGGGCCGCTGTACGCCACCGAGGAAGAATGCGCCGGCGTGGACCCGGTAGACGGTACCCAGGAGCGCAACCCGAGCGTGCGGCTGGCGGGTTCCTACGTGAACTTCCTGATCGTCAACGGCGGCATTATCGCGCCGAGCTTCGACGATCCGCTGGACAGCCAGGCCAAGGCGATCCTGCAGCAGCTGTTCCCACAGCACGAAGTGGTGATGGTGCCGGGCCGTGAACTGTTACTGGGCGGCGGCAATATCCATTGCCTGACCCAACAACAGCCAGCCCCGCACAAAAACTGAGTGCAGTTGTAACAGCATTCGAGCGATGAGCGGGCGCTAGCCGGTTTCAGCGTTTTGAGCAAGCCCGCGGCCCAGCAAGGTCGCGGGCTTTTTTGTGTCCGCATGCCTATAAACACGGGACATTGGCATAGCTCTTGTATCGGTGTTGTCACAGTGGCCCAGGGTGATGACTGCGCAGTTCTGTCATAAACCTTGAGTAAGTTAGCCGCTCACGCAGTAGGAGAGAGCGCTGAAATGAATGCCGATATCAACCTGATGTACACGCGCACCTTCCACCCTTTGCGGGTCAACGGTGACGCGATCCATGCGCTGGCGCTCTGGTTGAAGGAAAACGGTTCGCGACAGATCCGGCAGCAGCCTGACTTGCGCAGCGTGATGAGTGAACGCTACCCGGCGGGGTTGTTCAGTGAGGAAGAAGTGCACGCGCTGTGTGAATTGATCGCACCCTTGTAGGAACCGGCTCGCCGGCGGCGACGGCCTTGGGCCTGCGCTGATCTCGCCGACGCTATCGTCGGCAAGCCGGCTCCTACAGGTGGAGGGGGAATTTAGAAGCTGTAAGTGCCTGTGACCACCAGGCTGCGTGGCTCGCCTGGCTGGATCTGCGCCACGCTGGTCGCCGAGGCGTAGTAGGTTTTATCGGCGATGTTATTCAGCGCCGCGCGCAGGTCCCATTCCTTTTGACGGAACCCGGCCAATGCGTCCCAGCGACCATAACCTGGCATGACCACGGTGTTGAGGCTGTCGGCATAACGGTCGCCGACCAGGGTCAGCCCGGTTTCCGCGTACCAACCCATTTCCGGTTTCCAGGTGAGGAACAGGCTGGCATTGCGCTTGGCGACGTCGCTGACGCGCTTGCCTTCAAAGCCGTTGTTGTCCTTCACGACCGTAGCGTCCTGCAAGCCGATGCCGCCGCGCACCGACCAGTTGCCGACAATCTTGCCAGTGGCGGTCAGCTCCACGCCACGCGAGCGCTGCAGGCCGCTGAGCAAGGTGATGGTGCGGTCCAGCGGGTCGCTGGTGCGGCGGTTGTAGAGTTCCAGTTCGTACACGGCGAGGGTGGTGCTGAGGCGGTCGTCGAGCCAGTCGCTCTTGACCCCGATTTCCTTCTGCTTGGTCAGTTCGGGGCTCAGGTCGTTGACGCTGCCGGCGGCGTTCGGGGTGATGCCGATCACGCCGCCCCCCGCCGGGGAAAAGGTTTTGCTCCACGAGGCGTAGAACGAGTGATGTTCCAGCGGCGTCCAGACCACACCGAAGCGCGGGCTGGTGCTGTGGCTTTCGACCGCTTGCCGGGTGTTGAGCAGCTTGTTCTTGGTGTCCACTTCAAATCGGTCGTAGCGCAGGCCAGCGAGCAATTGCCACTGATCATTCAGGCGCAGTTGGTCCTGTACGTATACGGCGCGGCTGTCGACTTCAGTGTGATTGTTGCTCGACACGCTCATTCGCCCGGTGTGGCTCAGGTGGCGATTCGGCTGGTTGAGGTCCAGGCTCGGCACGGCCTGCCCGCCACGGCTGACGGCTGTCGCGGTGTACAGCTTGGGATCGCGACGCTGGCTGCCCAGCTCAAGGCCGCTGAGCAGGCGATGCTCCAGGCCGAAGGTGCTGAAGCCACCTTCGAGCTCAAGGTTGTTGAAGATATTCAGGGTGGTCAGGTCCTGCTGCCAGCGCTGGCGTGTGACGCTGTTAGTCGCAGGCGCGTAGGCGGTCTGGTAAGTGTTGTCGAAATCGCTGTCGAGCTTGAACACGCCCAACGTCTGGCGCAGTTGCCAATTGTCATTGAGTTCGTAGGCCAGCTTGGAGCGCAGCGACTGGGTCTTGTCGTCGATGTAGTCGCGGCTGTCAAAGTAGGTGGTGCCGCGGCTCACATCCGCCGGGCGGCCGTTGACGCCGGGGATGCCACGGTCCGGCGTGCGGTTGTAGCGGCTGTATTCGTATTGCACCAGCCAGTTCAGGTCCGGGGTCAGTTGCCAGCTCATGGACGGTGCGAACAACTGGCGATTGCCGCTGACGCCATCGCGAAAGCTGTTGTTGTCCTGGTTGCCCATGTTCAGGCGCAGGCTGAGGGTGTCGCTGGGGTCGGCACTGAGATCGGCATACAGGCTGCGCAAATCATTGCTGCCACCCTGGGCCTCGATGCTCGAGGCGTGGCCGGCGATGGGCAGTTTGCTCACGCGGTTGACGATCCCTCCCTGACCGCCTCGCCCGTAAAGTACGGCTGCTGGCCCCTTGAGCACTTCGATGCGCTCGATGTTATGCAGGTCGCGCACGTATTGGCTGTCGTCGCGAATGCCATCCAGATAGAAGTCATTGCTCGCGTCGAAACCACGGATGCGCAAACTGTCGAAACGTGTGTCGGCGCCGCTGCTCACGTTGGGGATGCCGCTCAACGCCTGGCCGAGGTCATTGGTGCCGTAGGCGCGCAGAGTTTCGGTCTTTACCGAGTCAATCGCCTGGGGCACATAACGCACCGCAGTGGCGGTGCGGGTGGCGGTGGTGGTTTCCCTGACGCGGGGATCGTCTTCGTCGGCGTCGGCGCTGATCGAGGTTTCGGGCAGGGTGGTCGCCGCACAGGCAAAACCGGCAGACAGCAGAACAGAAAGCCCAAGGGTGAGGGGCATCAGGCGTGGGGCTGGCATGGGGAAATGTATCCGAATTGTTAGGAGGAAATTGCGCTTTAATGGTAATGCTTTGCATTTACGTGCGTTATCTATTCCCAAATGTATCGGCTTTGAAATATGTTACTAAATGTGTTTCAGGGGTCGCCAAAGGCGATTTTTTGTCGTTTCCAGAGCGGCAATAGGCCTTTGCTTAGAATTATTTCGCCTAAATACAGACGATTCACGAAATTGACACATAGTTCAACGCGCGACTAGGATTGCGCCCAACGCCTGTGGCTAACCGCCATGACTCATCCAATAAAAAAGGCCCGCGGCAGTTAAGTCGTCCGCGGGCTTTCTTTTTCCTGGAAAAGTCGACACCAGAAAAGCGACACGGAGCCTGGTGTCACAGCGCGTACTCAACCAGTAATAAGGAATATAAGAAATGTTGAAGCAACGGATGGGTCTGATCGCTCTGGGGATTTTGAGCGCCACTCAGGCAATGGCCAACGACCAGGAGCAATCCAAGGGTTTTGTTGAAGACAGCCACCTGAACATCGCAGCACGTAACGCCTACATCAGCCGTGACTACAAGAACGGCAAGCAAGACAAAGCCGAGTGGGGCCAAGGCTTCATCGGTAAGTTGGAGTCCGGCTTCACCCAAGGCACCGTCGGTGTGGGTGTGGACGTCATCGGCCAATACGCTATCCGTCTGGACGGTGGTAAAGGTCGCGCCGGCGCGGGCGGCATCGACTTCTTCAAGCAGGGCAATGGCACCACCAACCCTGATGGCAGCAACAACCCAGGCTCGGCACCGCACGACCTGGCCAAAGGCGGCGCTGCCGTGAAGTTCCGCGTTTCCAACACCGTGCTCAAGTACGGTGATCAGTTCCCGGCCGTGCCTGTACTGCAGTACGACAACTCCCGTCTGTTGTCGGAAACCTACACCGGTACGTCGATCGTTTCCAAAGAGATCGCCGGTCTGCAACTGGACGCAGGTCATTTCACCAAAGAAGCGCGCAAGAGCATGGAAGGCACCGACAGCGGTCGCCTGAAAAGCATCGACTACATCGGTGGTAGCTACAAATTCACCGAAAGCCTGTCGGCTGCGCTCTACGCTTCCGACATGCAGGACGTGCTGAAGAAGCAATACGTCAACGTCAACTACGTGCTGGCCCTGCCAGAGAAGCAGTCGCTGACCTTTGACTTCAACGGCTACAAAACCAAGTTGGACAAGAGCTTCGCCCTGGAAAACCAGAAAGACGAAGACGCTCGCGACAACAAAATCTGGAGCCTGGGCGCCACGTGGGCTGTCGGCCCGCACAGCTTCACCCTTGCTCACCAGCGCAGCACCGGCGACACCGGCTACCTGTATGGCGGCTACCGCAACGCTGGCGGCATCGGCGATGGCGGCAACACCATCCTGCTGGCCAACTCCTACTGGTCCGACTTCAACGGCAAGGACGAGCGTTCGTGGCAAGCAGCCTACGGTATCGACTTCGCTACCTTCGGCGTGCCTGGCCTGAGCTACAACGTTGCCTACGTGCGCGGTACCAACATTGACGACGGTTCCAACCGCGGCAATGGCACTGAGCGTGAAATCTTCAACCAGTTCAAATACGTCGTTCAGAGCGGCCCGGCCAAAGACCTGAGCCTGCGTGCGCGTGCGTCCTGGTTGCGTGTTTCCAGCAACGCCGACCAGTACAACGTAGGCGGTAACGAAATCCGTCTGTTCGCCGACTACCCGATCAACGTTTTCTAATTGATCTGGCGTCGCGCCTGATCCAAGGCGATAAAAAACCCCGACTGGTTCGGGGTTTTTTTATGCCTGTGCAGAATCCTCCCGGCTCTGCAGGACCTTGCGTGCAACAGACGCATTGACGTAGTCGAGCATCAGCCTCAGGCCCTCGTAGGGTTCGATCTTCTGGTTGTCGATACACAGCTGCGCCATCTGCAGCAGCACTTGGCGTTTCTTCTTGTTGATCCGCGCGCCGGGCACGCCAAACGCGGTCTTGCGCCGCTCAGGCAAGGGCGCATCCGGCTTCAACTCCAGCGTTACCCAGATGCCCTGCATGAACTGCAGCGAGACATCGGCGATGTGCTCGATCGGCAGCGGCTGCTTCAGGTTGGCGAAGACAAAATGCTCCGGCGTCAGGCGCAAGGCGACTTGCGCTGCGCGTTTGTACCGCCGCACGCCCAGCCCCAGGAATATCAGCGCGACGCTACCGACGGCGGCGCCCACGCCGATTGTCGACAACGGCGTGCCTTTCAGGCGCTCCGGGGCCAGCCAGGGGCGGGCCATTATCCACAGGGCGAACAGCACGAAGGGTATCGTCAATACCGCCATCAAGACGCCGCGCCATGCGCCGCCTTCATGCAGTGCGCGTTCGCCATCTGTCGAAACGACCAGGGTTTCCAGCAACTGAGTGTGCACGGCGTTCTCGGCGACGGCCACCTCGAGCAGATCGCGAGACAGTTGCTCGCGCAGCGTCTGTGGCGCGCGGAAATAACCATCGATTTGTCCGTTCGCCGCGGCGGCGTCGACGAGGCGGGTGGCGGTGCGCAGCGCCTCGTCCAATGGCACCTCAAGCGCCTGCAGGCGTTCGCCATTGGACGGGTGGGAGTCGGTCGGATGCGGCTGATGAATCTCCAGTGCTTCAGGCGGCAGATGCAATTCGCAACCGCTCAGCGCGGTGAGCACGGCGCGGGGCAGGTCTTCTTCTGATGCGGCGTCACATAACGCCAGCAGCGATTCCTCGACGTGGGCATGCAGCACCGACACCCGCAACAGGGCCGACGCCGCTGCGCGATTGCCGGCCACGCGCGCACCGGCGGCATCCGCCAGCAGCTCGCGCTCGCGGCTCCAATGATTCACCGCGTGATCAAAGTGCTGCATGAAAAACACGCCGAACAAGAATGATGGGCGCATCAGCCAGCCCTGGATCAGGTCGCTCGCCAGCAGGGTTTGCAGCAAAGCCTGCAGGCTGCGATTGACGCCGTCATAGATCGGCACAAAGCGCAGGCTGTAGTCGGTGTCTTCGCCGGCGAAGTGCGCCAGTTCATGGCCGATCACCGCGCCGATTTCGGCGCGGCTCAGCAAGCCAAGGTGCAGCAGCGGCACGTGCAGGGTGCGTCCAGTCAAGCGGGTTTGCGCCGGCAGCACACTGGCCTCGCTGGACGTCACATAAAAGCCCTGGGCCAGGCTCACGACGATATGGTCCGGCGCCAATGCACCCAGTGTGCTCGAAAGCTCATTCACCTGGCGCCACAAGGCCGGTGCCTGTTCGGGCGTCACCACGGCGCCGAAGATCTCCAGCGGTTCGGGCTTGAACATGCCCAGCATGTACCGCAACTGCTTGAGCAACAGCCAGATCGAATACACGCAGAACGCCGCGACCACCCCCAGCACGGCCATCAGCTTGATTTCACCGCTGCCCAGCCGGCCGACATGCCACATCGCCAAACTTTCATAGCTCAAGGCGAGGGCGACCGTTGCTGCCATCGCCACCACATGGCTGACCAACACGTAGGGCAGCAAGCGGCTGCCGAGGGTGAACGCCTGCAAGAGTTTGTCCCGCGACTGCTGCGCGCGTTGCCCGGCCCACTGCGTGCCGAGCAGTGCCGCGAGGCCAATCAAGGCCGCCAGCAGCCCGAGGCCGATCACCCACGGTGCCAACGCCCGCAGTGCACGGTTGATGTGATGGGCGGTGGGCAGTTCGGCTTCGATCTTGTCCAGCCGCGAGAGCGCCAGTTGCACGCGGATTTTTTCTTTGCCGAGGTCGACGGTCGCGGCCGGGTCTTGCGCCGCCAGCGCCTGCAGTTGCTGCTTGGCGATGCCGACATTGAGGTGATAGTCGATCACCGCGTTGCTGGTTTGGGCAGCGCGCTGGTGCTCCCAACCGCCGAGTGCGGCCAACAGCAGCGGGAAAATCACCAGCAGAAAGGTCAGCTTCAGGGCGTTCATGGGAGTCCGTTCGCAACGCGTGGGCTTCGGTTATACCGAAAAATACGCCAGCGAGGATAGAGCAAGACGGCGCTGTTGATCCATTACACCGCGTCACTAATGAAGTACCCAGCCCCACCTTTATCCGCTCAAGGCGCACGCCTAAATTGGCCCCACTGCCAGCCCATCACCCCGATGGCCGGCGACTGGAGCCATTGCCATGCCCTTTGTCAGCCTGCGCATCACCCGAGACGGCGTTACCCCGGAGCAAAAAGCCCAGGTCATCGCCGAGTTCACCGAAACCCTCGAACGCGTCCTGCACAAACGCCCGGACCTGACCCACATCGTCATCGAAGAAATCGACACCGATAACTGGGGCTACGCCGGCATCACCACCACTGAGTACCGCAAATCCATTACCGGAGCATCATCATGAGTAAAGTCGTTATCGTTACCGGCGCTTCCCAAGGCATCGGCGCCGCCGTGGTCCAGGCCTACCGCGCCCTCGACTACCGCGTGGTCGCCACCTCGCGTTCGATCCAGCCGTCCACCGACCCGAACATCCTCACCGTCGCCGGTGACATCGGCGACTCCGCCACCGCCCAGCGCGTCATCCGCGAAGCGCTGGCAGCCTTTGGGCGCATCGACAGCCTGGTCAACAACGCCGGTATCTTCATCGCCAAGCCTTTCACCACGTACACCCAGGAGGACTACGCCAACGTGCTCGCGGTGAACCTCAACGGCTTTTTCTACATCACCCAACTCGCCATTGCCGAGATGGAAAAACGCGGCGCCGGCCACATCGTCAGCGTCACCACCAGCCTGGTCGACCATGCCGTCGACGGCGTGCCTTCGGTGCTCGCCAGCCTCACCAAGGGCGGGCTGAATTCGGCGACCAAGTCGCTGGCGATTGAATACGCCAAGCGCGGGATTCGGGTCAACGCAGTGAGCCCGGGGATCATCAAGACGCCGATGCACGCCGAGCCCACCCACGCGGCACTCGGGAAGTTGCACCCGATGGGGCATATGGGCGAAGTGAGTGACATCGCCCAGGCGATTATATATTTGGAGCAAGCGGCATTCGTGACCGGCGAGATTCTGCATGTGGACGGCGGCCAAAGTGCCGGGCACTGAGTGCGGTTGGCTTGAGTCAATGACGCCCGCCGACTAGTCTCGATGGCGGGCACCGCTGCACAAAAACCTTCCACCCACTGTTCGGGATGAGATCAAAATCGGCAAGGCTGCGCGCGAACAGTTTTCAGGCGGGTTCGATGCTGACCCAATAGCGGGTCAGGTAGCGCACCCTTACCGGCAGGGTTTTGCTCAGGTTTTCCAGCACAGTGTCGGTGTCGTCAATGCGGAACGCGCCGGAAATGCTCAGGTCCTGGACCTGCGGCGCGCAACGCAGCACGCCTGGGCGGTAACGACCCAACTCGGTGATGAAGTCGCCGAGGCGCCAATCGTCCACGCTCAACATGCCGCGAACCCATGCCGCCGAGCCGGGAGGCAGAGGACGCGCGTTTTCAAGCGCATCGTGATCGAACGTGACCTGTTGGCCGGCCTCCAGGCGCAACGCCTGTTCTGGTTGGCGGCGCGGGCGGACTTCAACGGCGGCCTCCAGCACACCGACGTGGGTGCTGTCTTCCAATTGGCGAACGCTGAACTGGGTGCCAAGCGCCTTGATCGTGCCGTCGCCGGTGCTGACGATGAGCGGGCGCCGGGCCGGGTCCTTGGCGGTCTGCACCAGGATTTCACCCTCGTACAGCTGGATCAGCCGCTGGTGGGCGTCGAAGCGGATATCCAGCGCCGTGCCGGTGTTCAACTCCAGTTGCGTGCCATCGTCGAGCCTCAGCGAGCGCCGTTCCCGGGTGTGGGTGCGGTGTTGTGCGAGCACCGCGCGATACGGCACCTGTTCCACCGCCAGCCACGAACAGCCACCTACCGCGAGCAGCATGCCGAGAATCTTCAACACAGCGCGACGTTGTTTCTGCGCCGCGCCCAGACCGGAAAGCGCCGCCTGGCGAGGCATCTTCGCCCACTGCTGCTGCAGCGCCTCGACCCGTGCCCACGCCGCCGCATGTTGCGGGCTGGCCTGCAACCAGGCCTGCCAGGCGTGGGTGCGCGCCTCATCCGGCGTACCGTCATTGAGCTGCACGTACCAGGTGGCGGCGGCCTCCAGCGTCTTGAGGTCCGGCGGTGTAGCCATCAGGTTTCGACCAGCAACAGGCATTGGGTCATGGCGCGAACCAGGTGATTTTTCACCGTGGTCACCGACACCCCGAATCGCTCGCCAGCCGCTACGTAACTCAAGCCTTCCAACTGCACCGCGAGAAAAATCTCGCGTGTGCGCGTGCCCAACCCATCCAGCAGCGTGTCGATGGACACCAGCATCTCAATGATCGACAAGCGCACCTCCGGCGACACCTCCACTGGCTCCGGCCGCAGCGCCAATGCCTGCAGGTAAGCCTGCTCGATGGCCCGGCGCCGGGATTTATCGATCAGCAACGAACGCGCAATCGCACTCAGATAGCCGCGCGGCTCCCGGATGGGCGTAGTGTGGCGGGCCGTCATCACCCGTACGAACGTGTCCTGCGCCAAGTCGGACGCATCCGCAGCATTCCCCAGGCGCACCCGCAACCAGCCCTTCAGCCAACTGTTGTGTTCGCTGTACAGCTGGTGAAGTGTTGAAGGATCGAGGGTCGACATGAGCGTGCCACCGAAGTGTAAATGGTAATGGCTCTCATTATTGTGATGGCACGTTTATTAGGCAAGGCCTTTGAATGTTCTTTTAGTACGTTCGGTACTATTAAAATGTGGGTCTTTTACAACTTTCCGCTCGTACGTATCCGCACTTTTCCCGCGACTAAACCCGTTAGCGAACGCCCTCCATGGCACCATTTATGTCGTCAAATAAGTGACGTTTTTGCGCAAAAAATGCCGTTGGGCGGCAGATAAGACAAAGCGTTGACAGTTTGATATTCATCCAACATTATTCGCGACGGTTTTGATGGCTCTAAGCCATTAAAATGACATTAATGACGCGCGTTCGTCCCGCAGTGATTTTTCAAGATAAAGGGATATGGCGGCTCGGATTCAAACGGTCCGGCGGCGTCGGCCAGAGTTAACTAATAAACGCTGTCACTTTATTTAGCAGGCTCGCTTCTACACGCCTGCGCTCGAGTCTTTAGGAAGAAAACTACATGGCTGTTGGACGAATTCTGGTTACGGGTGGTGCAGGTTTCATTGGTTCACATCTGGTAGATGCTTTGCTTGGCAAAGGCTACAAGATTCGCGTACTCGATAACCTGTCGACCGGCAAGGTGACGAACCTGCCCGTCGACAATGCCGACCTCGAACTGGTCGTCGGTGACGTGGCGGACAGCGCCGTCGTTGACCAGGCCATGCGCGACTGCAGCGCCGTCGTACACCTTGCCGCAGTGGCGTCGGTGCAGGCGTCGGTAGACGATCCTGTCGCCACCCACCAAGCCAACTTCGTCGGCACCCTCAATGTCTGCCAGAGCATGCTCAAGGCCGGCGTGAAGCGCGTGGTGTTCGCCTCCAGCGCCGCGACCTATGGCAACAACGGCGAAGGCACGGCCATCACCGAAGACACCCCCAAGTCGCCACTGACCCCTTATGCCAGCGACAAGTTGGCCAGTGAGTACTACCTGGACTTCTATCGCCGCGAGCACGGCCTGGAACCGGTGATCTTCCGTTTCTTCAATATCTTCGGCCCGCGCCAGGATCCTTCCTCGCCGTACTCCGGTGTGATCAGCATCTTCACCGAACGCGCGTTGGCCCGTAAGCCGATCACGGTCTTTGGTGACGGCGAGCAGACGCGCGACTTCGTCTATGTGCAGGACCTGGTCAGCATCCTGGTCCAGGCCGTGGAGACTCGCAAACCGGCCCCTGAAGCCATCAACGTCGGGCTTAACCGCGCGACCAGTCTCAATGACCTGATCGCCGAACTGGGCAAGGCCACGGGTACCCCGCTGAACGTGACTTACCAGGCGCCACGCCAAGGTGACATTCGCCATTCGCGCGCCAACAACACCCGTTTGCTGGAACGCTTTGCACTCCCGGAACCGACCTCCATCGGCCAGGGTCTGGCGCAGCTTTTGCGAAGTTTGTAACTCGCCGGTCACCCTGTCCGTCGTTAACGCAGTATTGGCTCAGTCATTTTTCAAGAGTGAATTATGGAAATCGTTTTCCGCAGGACGCGTGTCCGCGTGATCGCTGAGCGGCTATTAGCTGCTCTTGCCTTGTTCGTCGGAGGGCCAGCGGTCCAGGCTGCTGTGTTACCCCAGCCAGCCAGCGTGGCTTTCTGGTACGCCGACCAGCCGCCACTGCCAGAGTTATCGCAATTCGACTGGGCCGTGGTCGAGCCAGGCCACATGACACCGGGCGATGTGAAAACCTTGCGGGCCCTGGGCAGCCAGCCGTTTGCCTACTTGTCCGTGGGGGAGTTCGACGGCAACAAGGCGGAAATCGAAAAGGCCGGGCTGACCAAAGCTGTTTCGCCGGTACGCAACAATGCCTGGGACAGCCAGGTCATGGACCTCACTTCACCCGCCTGGCGCGAGCATTTGTTTGGCCGTGCGAAGGCGTTGGAAGCCCAGGGTTATGCCGGCCTGTTTCTCGATACGCTCGACAGTTTCCAACTGGTGCCCGCAGCCTCCCGTGAAGCCCAGCGCGTTGGCCTGGCCAGCCTGCTGCGTGAATTGCACAAACGTCAGCCCAAGCTGAAGCTGTTCTTCAACCGTGGTTTCGAAGTATTGCCCGAACTGGACGGCGTCGCCGCTGCCGTTGCGGTCGAGTCAATCCACGCCGGCTGGGATGCCGCCGCCAAGCGTTATCGCCCGGTATCGGAGTCCGACCGCGCGTGGCTGGAAACACACCTGCAACCGCTGCGTGCCAAAGGCATCCCGTTGGTCGCGATCGACTACCTGCCCCCGGAGCGCCGCGAAGAAGCCCGCACACTGGCCAAGCGTCTGCGCGACGAAGGCTTCATCCCGTACATCAGCACCCCGGACCTCAACACACTGGGCATCAGCAGTATCGAAGTGCAGCCGCGCCGTATCGCGCTGATCTACGATCCGCGTGAAGGCGCGATGGAAGACGCCGCCGGCCATACCAATCTTGGCGGCCTGCTCGAATACCTGGGCTACCGCGTCGACTACCTGCCGGCCGACAGCAATCTGCCGCTCTACAGCTTCAGTGGCCTGTACGCCGGCGTGATTACCTGGATGACCAGCGGCCCGCCGCAGGATGCCCCGGCGTTCAACCGGTTCCTCAATGCGCGCCTCGACGAGCAGGTTCCCGTGGTGTTCTTCAGCGGGCTGCCGGTCGAAGACAAGCTGCTGCTCAAGCGCCTGGGCCTCAAGCGCGATGCGCCGCCGGCGACACAGGTGTTGACCGTCACCCATCAGGACAAGGCCCTGCTCGGCGCTTTTGAAGCCCCTGTAGTGCCGCGCTCCCGTGACCTCGCTGCGGTCTCGGTACTGCCCGGCGGCCCGACCCCGGCGCTGTCGTTGAAAGGCGTCGGTGGCGACGTATTCACCCCGGTAGTAGTGGGCAAATGGGGTGGACTGGCCCTCGCGCCTTATATCCTGGAAATCAACAACGAGCGCAGCCGCTGGATTCTCGATCCCTTTGCGTTTCTCCAGGCCAGCCTGCGCCTGCCGAACCAGCCGCGCCCGGACACCACCACCGAAAATGGCCGTCGCATCGCGACCGTGCACATTGATGGCGACGGCTTTCCTTCGCGTGCCGAAGTACGCGGCACGCCTTACGCCGGGCGTCACACCCTGGACGACTACATCAAGCCCAACCCGTTCCTGACGTCGGTGTCGATCATCGAAGGGGAAATTTCGCCGCGTGGCGCGTTCCCGTTCCTGGCACGCGAACTGGAGCCGATTGCGCGCGAGATCTTCGCCAACCCGAAAGTTGAAGTGGCCACCCACACCTTCAGCCACCCGTTTTTCATGCAGCCGAACAAAGCCAAGAAACGCGAAAACTTCAACGCGGAATACGGCATGAACATGAAGATCGCCGGCTACGACAAAATTGATTTTCGGCGTGAAATCTTCGGCTCGCGCGACTACATCAACCAGAACCTGACCACCCCGCAAAAGCCGGTGAAGATGGTGTTCTGGCCAGGTGACGCGCTGCCATCGTCCGACACGATCAAACTGGCCTACGACGCTGGCTTGAAAAACGTCAACGGTGCCGAAACCATCATGACCAAGGCCAACCCGTCGCTCACGGGCCTCAACCCGCTGCTGCGACCGACCCCGGGCGGGCTGCAATACTACGCGCCGATCATCAACGAAAACCTCTACACCAACCTGTGGAAGGGGCCGTATTACGGTTTCCGCGAGTTGATCGAGACTTTCGAACTCACCGACAGCCCCCGCCGCCTGCGCGGGCTGCATCTTTACTATCACTTCTACTCCAGCACCAAGCAGGCTTCGATCAAGGCCATGCATGAGATCTACGGCTACATGCGCGATCAGCAGCCGATGTCCTTGTGGATGAGCGATTACGTCGACCGCCTGCACGGCTTGTACCAGGCGAGCCTGGCGCGAACCGCTGACGGGGCCTGGCAGATCCGCGGGATGGACGCGCTGCGCACCGTGCGCCTTGACGCGCAAATGGGCTGGCCGGACCTGCTCCAATCCCAAGGCATCGCCGGTGTGCGCGACTTGCCGCAAGGGCGCTATGTGGCGCTGAGCAGTGACAAGGCCTTGCTGGTGCTGCGCCCGGATCGAGACCCCAGGCCCGCCCTGGAGGAGGCAAATCTGCCGTTGCTTGACTGGCGCTACGTCGATGCAAATCGCGTGAGCTTTGCGTTTGCCGGTCAGTTCGACCTGACCTTCTCCGTACGCTCGGCGACGGCTTGTCGCGTGGAAGTCGATGGACAGCGTTTCGCGGGCAAGGCGTCAGCCGGCCTCTGGACTTTTCAATTACCTATGAAGCAGGTGAGTAATGGTCAGCTCCTCTGCAACTAAAAATAGCCGCCTGCTCAATCCTTGGGCATTGGCGGTAGTCGCGGTCGCCGTGGGCGGCCTGCTGTGGGCGACGTTCCAGCGTGAAGAAGTCTTCCAGCCGGATGGGCGCCAGCCGGACGCAGTGTCGGCCAACTACGCCGAGCTGCTGCTGACGGCCCACCCGGATGACGACCACCTGCGCCTGCAGCTGGTTGATTTGCTGATTCGCCTCGGTGACTACACCAAGGCGCGCCAGCATCTGGAGGCCTGGCCCAAGCCGCAGCCGGAAACCCAGGCGTACTATCGCCTGGAACTGGATGCACTGGTCGCGGCCAGCAGCAACGACCTGATCGCGCAGCAGGCGCTGGTCGAGCGCCTGGAAACATTCGATCACCGCAAACTGGCGGTGCCACAGCTGCAGAACCTGGCGAAGCTGGCGCTGACATTGCAGGCACCGGCATTTGCAGCCAGCGTGTTCGAAGAGATCGCCGCGCGCGATCCGGCGCAGCGCAGTGAATCACTCAAAGCCGCTGCGCAGTGGTTCATGGCCGGCGAAAAACCCGCGCGTGCCGCGCAGATCTACCTGCAACTCAAACGCGATGCCCAGCAACCGGCCGAGCGACGTGAGTACGCACAACTGGCGTTCAACAGCCTGTTGTCGGCAGGGCAAGATGAGCAAGCCGCACAGGTGCTCTCCGATGAGTTGCCCGACCTCACCAACCCGCAGACCGATCCGGCATGGCTGGAGCAGGGCGTCGATGTCGCCGTGGCGACCAAGCATTACGACCTTGCGCAGCGCGTGCTCCAACAGTGGCGCGTGCTGCAGCCGGACAACCCGAAAATTGCACTGAAAGAATTCCACGTGCGCCTGGCCATCAATGACCTGGCCGGTGCCTGGGAAACCGGCCAGCAATTGACCGTCGATTACCCGGATGACACCGAGCTGCTCGAGCAAATGGCCCGCCTCGGTGAATGGCGCGGCGATAACGAAGCGGCGCTGGACTACTGGGTTCGCCTGCTCAAGCTCAAGGAAGACCCGGCCACCCGCGAACATGCCTGGCGCCTGGCCAGCCAACAGTTCGATTTTGACCGCTCGATACCGTTGCTTGCCGAGATCATGCAACAGCGCGCACTCACCGATATCGAGCTGGATGCGTTGATCTACGGTCACGAATCGCGCGGTACACCGGC
Organism: Pseudomonas sp. TH21; assembly: GCF_016651025.1. Taxonomy (NCBI): domain Bacteria; kingdom Pseudomonadati; phylum Pseudomonadota; class Gammaproteobacteria; order Pseudomonadales; family Pseudomonadaceae; genus Pseudomonas; species Pseudomonas sp. TH21. Next base: position 204,702 of record NZ_JAEKEQ010000001.1, read on the forward strand.
CGAGGCCGAAGCCTGGTTGCGTACGTACCTGCGCAAATACCCTTCGCACCGCCTGGCCTGGACTCGCTTGCTGCAAAACCTGGAAAACACCGGGCAGTTCGCCGCCAAAGGCAAGCTCTACAAGGACTACGCCAAACGCTACAAGCTGACCACGGCCGAACAGGTCGACTGGGCCAGCACCCACATGAAGCTGTTCGAAGAGCAGGCTGCGTGGGACGTGGTCAAGGTGGATGATCCCTCCATTCAGGATCCGGAGTACTGGCACACACGTGCCGCACTGGCTTGGGACCTGGAGCGCGATGAGGATTTACGTGTGTCGCTGGAGCGCCTGCTCGCCATCAACGGCAAGTTGGTCAGCGGCGACGAGAGTCAGTTGATCTCCCTGTACCGCGTCAGCAACCCCCAGCGCGCGCTGGAGTTGATGGTTGCCAGCTGGCACCGCGCCCAGGATCCTCAACGCCTGGTCGAAGCCCTGCAGCTCGCCCAGGAATTGCAGGACTGGGACCAAGTGATCGCCTTGCTGGATGACGCCCGCAAATACCCGCAGGCCTACGAGCAAGCCCAGGTCCTGGCCGTGCGTGGCGCGCTGGCTATCGAGCAGGGCGACACGGCCGAGGCTGAGCGCCTGTACCTGCTCGGCTTGTCAAACTACCCGGATGACAACCTGTTCCGCGAGCGCCTGACCTGGCTGTATGTCGACCAGGCCGACACCGCCAAGCTCAAGCCACTGCTCACCAAGTGGCGTGCCTATGCGCGTGAAGACCGCTTGCTGTGGCTGCCGTTTGCAAGCGCCAGCCAGTTGCTGGGGCGCGACACCGAGGCCTTGGCGTGGTACCGCATGTACCTCAAGCTCACCCCGAACGACTGGCTGGTGCAAGCGGCCTACGCCGACGCACTGGACACCGCCGGTTACCAGGACGCCGCCCAGCGCCTGCGCTTGAAGCTGCTGCGTAACCCTGAGGCCGATAACCTGCAACCCTCGTCCCAGCGTTATGCGATCTGGCTGCGGTTGATGTCCAGCAGCTACTCGCCTCGCAAGGCGCAGCAGGAATTGTTGAAGTGGAAGGACGGTTCGCCGTCGATGAAGCAGATGTGGTTCGAGCGTCTGCTGGCCCGCCTGGATGCGACCAACCAGGAAGCGCAGAAAGACCAGTGGTTGGAGTGGGCACGCAGCCAAGGCTTGAAAGTCGATCGCTACGAGCAGATCCAGGAAGCCCTGCGCAGCCGCAACAAGGCCCAGGTTGAGACCCTGCTGGCCAGCAGCGACTTGAACCCGGCCCAGCGCTCCCAAGCGCTGAGCCGTCTGGGGCGCACCAACGAAGCCCTGGACACGAGCCTGTCCGCCCTCGGCGACGACCAGCCGCCTTCAGTGAACGAGCAACTGCGTCGCCAGGCCGTGGAAATTCACGAAAGCACCCCGCAAGGCGCGTTGCTGTCCTATCAGAAGCAGGATTTCGGTGGCCTGTCGTTTGACTCGCCGCGCCTGGAAATCGCGCATAACCTGGGTGACAACTGGTACGCCGACCTTGAAGCCGAGCACGGTAACTACAAGGGCGACGACATCATCTCGTCCCGGATCGGTGATGAGAGCAATGCCGCCCTGACCCTGGTTCGCTCGGTGGAAAACGGCAGTTGGAAGCTCTTCGCCGACACCAGCCAGCGCAAGGACGATGACCGTAACGGCCTGGGCCTGTCGCGTATGTGGCAATTGGGTAACAGCCACCAGATCGAGACCGGCCTGGACTGGCATCGCAAGAGTGACGACAGCGGCCTGATGCGTGCTTTCGGCCAGCAGGACCGCGCCTGGGTGGGTGGCCGTCACGGCCTGACCGCACGCGATCAGTTGAGCTGGGAAGTGGCGCAGCGGTCGTTCTCGACCCGCGCGGGTGACTCGCTGGGGACTGGTCAGGCGTTGAAGCTGGAACTCAACCACACGCTGGAATTCGCCGGGCCTAACTGGACGGTGCGCAGCGGCGTGGATTACCAGAAAAACAACGTGAAGGATCGCAACCTGGACTACCTGTCCAGCCGCAATGGCGGCGCCGTCAAGATCACGCCTCAGTCGACCGACCCTGACACCGGCCAGCTTGATCCTCTCGATGTCGACACCGTGACCGGCGCCGACCTGCTGCAAAGCCGCTATGGCCAGCTCTACGTCGGCACTTCGTGGCGTCGTGGCATACCCGGCGCACTGGTGCGCAGCAAGCCGCAGTACACCTGGCTGGTGGACATGACGGCGGGCTGGCAATGGACCGATCAGACTTTCAACTACGGCATCAACACGGGCATCGGGTTTGAAGTGCTGGGTGATGACGAACTGGCCCTGACCTTCGGTTACCAATCTGCCCCACAGGGCGGGGATGGCAAGTCCGGCGGCACACTGGGCATGAGCTACGGCGTGCGTTTCGGGCGCTGATTACAGAATCTACGGGAGAAAAACCTATGCAAGCAATTCGTACACTGAGCCTGGCCCTGACAGTACTGTTCGTCGCCGGTTGCTCGAGCTTCACCAGTGAAAACAGCCCGAACCTGTCGCGCAGTGCGAAATGGGGCATCGTGCCGATGGTCAACTATTCCCAGACCCCGCAAGCCGGTGAGCGCAGCGAGCAGATCCTGCTCAGCGTCCTCAGCAGCCACGGTCTGCAGCCTCGCGTTTACCCGACCACTACCCAGGGCGAACAAGCGCTGATGGATGACAACGAGCGCCTCACCGGCGCCCTCGAGTGGGCCCGCGACCAGAAGCTCGACTACGTCGTTGCAGGCAGCGTCGAAGAGTGGCAATACAAGAACGGCCTGGACGGCGAGCCAGCGGTCGGCATCAGCCTGCGCGTGCTGGACGCCAAGGACGGTACCGTGCTCTGGAGCAAGAGCGGCGCGCGCGCCGGCTGGTCCCGTGAAAGCCTGGCGGGCAATGCTCAGACGGTAATCGACAAACTTGTTGGCGCCCTTCGGTTCGAGTGAACGCAATGAATTCTCCACACATGGATTACAGCCTGGCGCCCCGCGCCAGCGGGCCGGTGTCTTGGCTGGAAACGCTGATAGTGACGGGTGCCGCGATTGGCCTCGGCCTCTGGCTGACTCCCGAAGACCCGTTGCAGATGCACGGTGGTTTCCCTTGGGTAATCCTGGCGCCGCTGCTGTTAGGTGTGCGTTACGGTTTTGTACGCGGCTTGTTCAGCGCAGGTCTGCTGGTAGTGGCGTTATTTGTGCTGCGCTACACCGGGCATGCAGGCTACACCGAGCTTGAGCCGTCGTTTATCGTCGGCGTGCTGGTGTGCGGGATGCTCGTGGGTGAAGTTCGCGACCTGTGGGTGCGCCGCCTGGAGCGTCTGCAGATGGCCAACGAGTACCGCCAGTACCGTCTGGATGAGTTCACCCGCGCTCACCAGATCCTGCGGGTTTCCCATGACTTGCTGGAGCAGCGCGTCGCTGGCAGCGATCAGAGCCTGCGCAGTTCTTTGCTGGGCCTGCGCGAGAAGCTGCGCAGCATGCCGATCGAAGGCGATGCCTTGAGCGACCTGGCCGAGCCGATCGTGGCGATGCTGGGCCAGTACGGTGCCCTGCGCGTTGCCGGGCTGTACTGTGTCGATGAAAGCGAAAAAAATGTGCTGCCCGAGGCCTTGGCCATGATCGGCGTGATGGGCCCGTTGGGCACCGACGACGGTCTGATCACCCTGTGCCTGGAACGTGGCGAGCTGGTCAGCGTGCGTCAGGACCTGATCGACTCCGGCAACTCCGCGCAGTTCTCATCGCTGCAGGCATGCATCCCGCTGATCGACGCCGAAGGTCGCCTGCTGGCGATCCTGGCGGTCCGGCAGATGCCGTTCTTCGCGTTCCAGGACCGCACGCTGAGCCTCCTGTCGTTGCTCGCCGGCCACATCGCCGACCTGTTGCGCCGCGATCCGCAAGTGCTGCGCCTGCCCGATGCCGACGCGCAGCAATTCACCTTGCAGCTCAAGCGCTCGCTGGTGGATGCGGAGCAGCACACGTTGCCGGCCGGCCTGTTCGCGTTTGAAATGACGCGCCCCAACGACGAGTTGACGCGTTTGATGGAGCGCAGCCAGCGTGGTCTCGACCTGCACCTGCCGGTTCGCAACAACCGCGATCATCCTTTGCTGTTGGTCCTGTTGCCGCTGACCAGCCCGGAAGGCACCCAAGGCTACCTGGCGCGTATCGGCCTGTTGCTGCACGAGCACTTCGGCATCGACACCGATTTTGACAGCCTGGGTGTGCGGGTAATGCCTTTCAACCTGGAGCCTGGCTGTGACCGCAACGGGCTGCGTAACTTTCTTCACAACGAGTGTGGCCTGAATGATCAGCAAGTGGCTGTTTAGCGGAGCCTTGTTGTTAGAGGCGGGCAGCTGGGCCAGTTTGTGGCTCAATGCGCCGGAGTTGCATCAACTGCTGGTGTTTATCTTCAGCCACGGCCTCGCCTGCCTGATGCTGTGCGCTGCCGTGTGGCGGATGCTGCCGGCGCGCTACCGTGCACCGCTTCCCTGGAGCCCGCTGTTCATTTTCTGCCTGGCATTCTTCGTGCCGGTCATCGGTACCCTGGGCGTGGTGGCGGCAATCTTCCCGGCGCTGTACCTGCCGCGCAAACGCGACCGTCAGGCCTGGCAGGCTGTCGGCATTCCGGGCCTGCCGTTCCGTGCGCAGGCACAGACACGCACGCCGATTTTTGCCGATGGCGGCCTGCAGGATGTGTTGCGTCACGCGCCCGACCCGGACCAGCGCCTGGCAGCCTTGCTGGCGACGCGGCGCATGCCCGGCAAGGACGCGGTGCCCATCCTCAAATTGGCCCTGGGGGATCCGAGTGACGACGTGCGCCTGCTGGCGTACTCGATGCTCGACAAGCAGGAAAGCGACATCAACCTGCACATCCAGATGGCCCTGGAGCAATTGGCCGGCGTGAGCCCACGCATGGCAGGCCCGGTGCACAGCATGCTGGCGCGCTGGTATTGGGAGCTGGCCTACCTCGGCCTGGCCCAGGGCAGTGTGCTCGAACACGTCCTCAATCAAGCCAGCGAACACGCCGAGCAAGGTTTGGCCGCGGGCGAGGGCGGCGAGTTGCTGCTGTTGGCGGGACGTATTGCGTTGGAGCGCGGCGAGAACGAGCGAGCTGAAGCGCTGTTGCACGAGGCCGAGCGAAATGGCCTGGGCGCCGCGCAATTGCTGCCGTTTCATGCAGAGCTGGCGTTCGAAGCCGGTCGTTATCACGAAATCCCTGGGTTGCTCGCCAGCCTTCCCGAGAAAACCCGCCAGCGTCCACCGTTCGCTGAGCTGGTGAGGAGCTGGAATGAATCATAAGGAAGCGACACCCACCGCTGATATCTGTCTGTTGCTGGAAGGCACCTGGCCGTACGTGCGCGGCGGGGTATCGAGCTGGATTCACCAGATGATCCTGGGCCTGCCGGAGCTGACCTTTTCGGTCATGTTCATCGGCGGCCAGCGCTCGGCGTACTCCTCGCGACGCTATGAAGTGCCGACAAACGTGGTGCACATCGAAGAAGTGTTCCTTGAGGATGCCACCCATCCCGCCAACCAGCGCGGTAAGCCGCGCGAGGCAGACCCGCAGCAGTTGGCCGACCTGTATCGCTTCTTGCACCACCCGGACGCGCCCCCGCGCGAGCTGGGCGAGCGCATGCTCAATTGCATCGCCGAAGGGCACATGACCCTCGACGATGTACTGCGCAGCCGCGCCAGTTGGGAGACCCTCAGCGAAGGCTATCGCCAGCATTGCGCCGACCCTTCCTTCGTCAATTATTTCTGGACCCTGCGCTCCCTGCAGTCGCCGTTGCTGATGCTCGCCGAAGCTTCGCGCAAGATGCCGCGTGCGCGCGTGCTGCACTCGATCTCCACCGGTTACGCGGGGCTCCTGGGCTGCATCCTCAAGCATCGCTGGGGATGTCCTTACCTGCTCAGCGAGCACGGCATCTACACCAAGGAGCGCAAGATCGACCTGGCCCAGGCCACGTGGATCGCCGAAAGCTCCGGGCAGGCGCTCAACCGCAGCCTCGATGGCGGCTCGGGGTATATCCGCACGCTGTGGGTGCGCTATTTCGAACGTATCGGCCAGTTGGCCTACAACAGCGCCGACAACATCATTGCCTTGTATGACGGCAACCGTCAGCGTCAGATCAAGGACGGCGCCGACCCGAGCCGCACGCAGTTGATCGCCAATGGCATCGACCTGTCGCAGTGGGCAACGGCCTTGGAATCCCGCGAGCCGGGCATTGCGCCGGTGGTGGGGCTGATTGGGCGGGTGGTGCCGATCAAGGACGTCAAGACCTTCCTGCGGGCCATGCGCGGTGTGATCAGCGCCATGCCACAGGCCGAGGGCTGGATTGTCGGCCCCGAAGAGGAAGATCCCGAGTACGTCAGCGAATGCCGCAGTTTGATGGCCAGTCTGGGGCTTGAAGGCAAGGTGCACTTCCTGGGCTTCCAGCGCATCCAGGACATCCTGCCCAAACTGGGCCTGATGGTGCTGACCTCGATCAGCGAGGCCCAGCCATTGGTGATCCTCGAAGCCTGGGCCGCCGGTACACCGGTGATCAGCAGCGACGTCGGTTCGTGTCGGGAATTGATCGAAGGCGGCAGCGCCGAAGACCGTGACCTTGGCCTCGCCGGCAAAGTGGTGGCGATCGCCGACCCACAAGCCACCTCGGCGGCGATCCTCGAACTGCTGCGCAGCCCGGAACGCTGGAAGGCCGCACAGGCCAGCGGGCTCTTGCGGGTCCACCGTTACTACACCGAAGCCTTGATGCTGCAGCGCTACCGCGACCTGTACCAGGCAGCCATGGAGAACAATTAAATGGCCGGTATTGGCTTCGAACTGCGCAAGATTCTTTCGCGCGACTCATACACCGCAACCCTGCACGCCTACGTGTATGCGGGCTTGATCAGCTCCGGGCCGTGGGTGTTGTCGATCATCAGCGTGATGCTGGTGGGGATCATCAGCCTCGGCCTGTTGTTGCCCAACTCACTGGTCGGGCAGTTCCTGGTGACGGTGACCTACCTGATGGCCAGCTCGCTGATCCTCACGGGTGGGCTGCAGTTGTTCTTCACCCGCTTTGTGTCCGACCAATTGTTCGAGCAACGCTACGAGCAAATCCTGCCGAACCTGTTGGGCATCCTGTTGATGGTCACCGTCGGTGCCGGCGTACTGGGTGTCATCGTGCTGGCGCTGCTGTTCGATCAGCCCCTGATCTACCGCGTGCTGGTACTGTCGAACTTCGTGGTGCTGTGCAACCTGTGGCTGGTGATCATCTTCCTCTCGGGGATGAAAAAATATAACCGCATCCTGCTGGTGATGGTGGTGGGTTACGCGCTGATGGTGGCGAGTGCCTGGTTGCTGAGCTTCCTGAAGATGCCCGGCCTGTTGCTGGCGTTGTTGATCGGGCACGGCAGCCTGCTGTTCCTGTACCTCTACGACATCCTGCGCGAATACCGTGCCGAGAAAATGATTGCCTTCGATTTCCTCAATCGTCGCAACGTGTTCCTCAGCCTGCTGGTCACCGGGTTCTTCTACAACTTCGGCATCTGGGTCGACAAGATCCTGTTCTGGTTCAACCCCGGCACTTCCAACGCCGTCATCGGCCCGCTGCGCGCCTCGATCCTGTATGACATGCCGATTTTCATCGCGTACCTGGCGATCATCCCTGGCATGGCGGTTTTCCTGGTGCGCATCGAAACCGACTTCGCCGAATGGTACGACCGGCTGTTCCGCGCCATCCGCGACGGCGAGACCTTGCAGCACATCGGTTCGCTGAAAACCGAAATGACCCTGTCCATTCGCCAGGGCCTGCTGGAAATCTGCAAGGTCCAGGGCCTCACCGTGGTCCTGCTGTTCCTCTTCGCGCCGCGCTTGCTCGAGTGGATCGGCATCTCCAGCTACTACCTGCCACTGTTCTACATCGACCTGATCGGTGTGAGCATCCAGGTGGTGTTCATGGCGCTGCTCAACGTGTTCTTCTACCTCGACAAACGTCGCGTGGTACTGGAACTGTGCGTACTGTTCGCCGTGTTGAACGCCGGCCTGACCCTCCTCAGCATGCACCTGGGCCCGAGCTTCTTCGGCTACGGGTTCACGCTGTCGTTGCTGGTGTGTGTCCTGCTGGGGCTGGCGCGCCTGTCGTCGGCGCTGGAAGACCTGGAATATGAGACGTTCATGCTGGCGCGTTAAGCGTATTTGCGGGTGATAAAAAGGGCACTTGGCGGTTAGGCAAGTGCCCTTTTTGTTGCGGACGCGGTGCTGACTGGCGACAACCAGATGTTCCTGTCGGCCAGCTGGGCCCAGCGCAACCAGCCACCAGGCCTACCCGTTCTGGACCGGCGACGACTTCCGTCGCGGCAAACACAAGCACGCCAACAAGCCCTTTCCCGGTGAGGCTGAGTTGCGCCAGGGCGCACTGTGCCCCGATGGCCAGTGGCGAAAGATCATCAACATCCACGACGCCATCGCTGGCGGCTGCGACCTGTTCGACCTGGAGCGATGCTACTCGGACCAGTCGCTATGGACCGACTACAACCCGGATCCCAAAGCCGAACGCCCCTTTGGCAACGCCCCGGTGTGGATCGGCTACGACCCCAGCCGCACACGCGACGACGCGACCTGCGTGGTGGTGGCACCGCCGCTGGAGCAGGGCGGCAAATTCCGCATCCTGGAGAAGCATTCCTGGCGCGGGCATTCGTTCACCTACCAGGCCAGCCAGGTGAAAAAGCTGTGCGACCGCTTCAACGTGCAGTACATCGGCATCGACATTACCGGCGTGGGCTACGGGGTGTTCGACCTAGTGCGCGACTTCTACCCGCGCGCCACGCCAATTCACTACAGCCTGGAGACCAAAAACACTCTGGTACTCAAGGCCCAGGACACGATCCAGGGCCGGCGTATTGTATGGGACGCCGGCTGGAACGACATCGCCGCCGCCTTCCTGACCATCAAACGCGGCGCGACCACCAGCGGCCAGATCACTTACAGCGCCTCACGCACCGATGCCACCGGCCACGCAGACATCGCCTGGGCGGTGATGCATGCCCTGGCCCACGAACCCCTCAACGTCAACAAGAAGCGGCGCAGCCGCTGGTCAACCCTCGAAGGCAGCCATGAACGATCCCAAGCCACCGGCCACCCCCATACACCGCGAGGTAAAGACGTTGAGCTTCGGCGCGCCCGAGTCGGTGCTGACCGGCAACCTGGGCGAATACATGGGCGTGTTCGCCAGCGACGACGGCCAGCTCTACACCCCGCCCGTGTCCCGTACCGGCCTGGCCAAACTGCTCCGTGCCAACGCCCACCACGGCACCATCCCGCGCTTCAAACGCAACCTGCTGTTGCGTGACTTCATCCCCTCGGCCGGGTGCAGCACCCAAACCATGGGCCGCGCTGCGCTGGATTTTATGGTGTTTGGCGAAAGCTACTTTCAGCGCAAAACCAACGTGCTGGGCCAGGTGCTGGAGCTGGAACACCTGCCTGCGTTGAACATGCGCAGAAAGGTTGGCGGCGGGTTTGTGCTGCTGTTGCCCGGTGGCAAACAGATCGATTTTGACGAGGACCAGGTGGAGCACGTGATGGACTACGACGTAGAACAGAACATCTACGGCGTGCCCGATTACCTGGGCGGGATGCATGCGCTGTTGCTCAATGAGTCGGCCACGCTGTTTCGGCGCCGGTATTACAACAACGGCGCACACGCGGGGTTCATCTTCTACACCAATGACCCGAACCTGTCGGAGGCCGATGAAGAGCGGATGCAAAGCCAGATCGGCGCGAGCAAGGGCGTGGGGAATTTTCGGTCGCTGTTTGTGAATATACCGGGGGGAGGGGATAAGGCGATTCAGATCATTCCGGTGGGGGATATCGCGACCAAGGATGAGTTTGAGCGGATCAAGAACATCACTCGCAACGACGTGATCGCAGCCTGGCGGATGAACCCGGCGCTGGCGGGGTGCATGCCGGAGAATGCGGCGGGGTTTGGGGATGTGGAGAAGATTGACCGGGTGTATACGAACAATGAGATACGGCCGATCAGGCAGTTGTTTTTGCAGGTCAATCAACAACTGCGAGGTGATCGGCGTATCGTGTGGTATGAATCCTAATCGGGCACATCCTGAAAAAGTGACATTTTACTCGCTCAGTACTCAAAAGTGACGCACCCGTTCGCACCTTTTGATCCAGCACGTCCTACAGTTCCTCCGTATGTACTATTATTGATGATGCCTCCTTCACCACCAGCACCGCCTGCCCCTGCGCCGCAGGCGTTCGATCCAGCCTTACCAGCAGCTCCTGCTTTTTGGGGGGGGCCGTTTGTACCTCCGGCAGTGCCAGGTTCTCCGTCCATTATTGTGCAGTTCGACAACTCGGAGTCGACACCTCCTCGACCGCCAGCGCCACCAGCGCCGCCAGGATCAGGTCCGGTTGCGGTGCCTGTCGGGCCGCCTAGTCCCGGTGAACCATTTCCTGCGGTCATTTTAGAGTCCAATCTCCCCCATCACCTTTGTCATTAAAGAAATAAACATATGCGTCTCCTTGCCCTCCCTTGCCACTATCCCCATTCTTCTCTAAAGCCCCTCCGGGGCCTTCTTTCCCACCGTCAGCGACGCCAAAATAAAACCTTTCCACTTTAACGGGCTCAAAAGTGCACTTGACGGTAGCTCCTCCGCCTCCCCCTCCGCCTCCACTAGCTCGACTATTGATAACACCAATCGAATATGCGCCGCCGCCGCCGCCGCCACCACCACCAGCGCCTGTAACTGTAACGGTCATTTTGGTCACGCCCTTAGGGACGGTAAAAATTTCGTTGATCCTGTCTCCTTGGTTGGGCCCGCCTATATATTGCGGACCATTGTATCCAGCCGTTGGGGTATTAAATGTGACAGTGGTTGCGTGAGCATTATAGGAGGCGCCAATCATTGGTAGCGCAAGCATTATCGCCGCTGTGAGTTTTTTATCGAAGTTAATCATTCTTCTTCTCCGTCAGAGTTGGTTCTTGTCTGGACACTCCGGTTATTAGGATTCTAGGGGCGTAGATCGAATTTAGAACCTGTTAGAATTGACAGTTGTTTATATTTGTTTGAAATAACGATTTGCGGTGTTGATTTATTTTGTTCCGTCGCGAGTGTCGGGGCGTGATTATGGAAATACTGAGCGCAGCTTAATAGGAAAGCTTCGTAGCTGAGATAGATGTAGTTATTGAGACGAATCAGTGAGGTCAGAAGAGTGGGGGATGAAGCGCGAGTGACTGCGGAGCATTAGTACTTGCTCCGCGCCAATGCTCACCACGGCACCATCCCGCGCTTCAAACGCAACCTGCTGCTGCGTGACTTCATCCCCTCGGCCGGGTGCAGCACCCAAACCATGGGCCGCGCTGCGCTGGATTTTATGGTGTTTGGCGAAAGCTACTTACAGCGCAAAACCAACGTGCTGGGCCAGGTGCTGGAGCTGGAACACCTGCCTGCGTTGAACATGCGCAGAAAGGTTGGCGGCGGGTTTGTGCTGCTGTTGCCCGGTGGCAAACAGATCGATTTTGACGAGGGCCAGGTGGAGCACGTGATGGACTACGACGTAGAACAGAACATCTACGGCGTGCCCGATTATCTGGGCGGGATGCATGCGCTGTTGCTCAATGAGTCGGCCACGCTGTTTCGGCGCCGGTATTACAACAACGGGGCACACGCGGGGTTCATCTTCTACACCAATGACCCGAACCTGTCGGAGGCCGATGAAGAGCGGATGCAAAGCCAGATCGGCGCGAGCAAGGGCGTGGGGAATTTTCGCTCGCTGTTTGTGAATATACCGGGGGGAGGGGATAAGGCGATTCAGATCATTCCGGTGGGGGATATCGCGACCAAGGATGAGTTCGAGCGAATCAAGAACATCACACGCAATGACGTGATCGCAGCCTGGCGGATGAACCCGGCGCTGGCGGGGTGCATGCCGGAGAATGCGGCGGGGTTTGGGGATGTGGAGAAGATTGACCGGGTGTATACGAACAATGAGATACGGCCGATCAGGCAGTTGTTTTTGCAGGTCAATCAACAACTGCGAGGTGATCGGCGTATCGTGTGGTATGAGTCCTAATCGGGCATGTCCTAAAAAAGTGAAACTATATTCGCTCAGTACTCAAAGGTGACGCACGCGTTCGCGCCGTTTGATCCCGCACGTCCGGCTGTTGCTCCGTAAGTACTATTATTGATGATACCTCCTTCACCACCAGCACCGCCTGCCCCTGCGCCGCAGGCGTTCGATCCAGCCATACCAGCAGCTCCTGCTTTTTGGGGGGGGCCGTTTGTACCTCCGGCCGTGCCAGGTTCTCCGTCCATTATTTCGCAGTTCGACAAATTGGAGGAGAAACTTCCGCGACCGCCAGCGCCCCCAGCGCCGCCGGGATCAACTCCTGTTATTGTTCCCGCTCGGCCGCCTTGTCCAGGTGAACCTTCTCGTGCAGATATTAGAGCCTCACCACCACCATTTTTATAAAAACTAACATATGTTGTTGCCGTTGATGCTTGGCCAGGGTTCCCATTCCTCTCTACAGCCCCTCCGGAGCCTCCTTTCTCAGCATCCGCGACAAGGTAATAAAATTGTTTCGTGTCAACAGGATCGAAAGTGCACTTTACGGTACTTCCTCCACCTCCCCGCCGCCGCCACTCGCTCGACTGTTTACCAGGCCGTTTGTAAATGCGCCGCCGCCGCCACCGCCGGCACCACCAGCACCTGTAACTGTAACGGTCATTTTGGTCACGCCCTTAGGCACGGTAAAAATCTTGTCGGTCTTAATTCCCGGCTTGAGCCCGTATCCAAGATCCGGACCAGCGTATCCAGCCGTTGGGGTATTAAATGTGACAGTGGTTGCGTGAGCATTATAAGAGGCGCCAATCATTGGTAGCGCAAGCATTATCGCAGCTGTGAGTTTTTTATCGAAGTTAATCATTCTTCTTCTCCGTCAGAGTTGGTTCTTGTCTGGACACTCCGGTTATTAGGATTCTAGGGGCGTAGATCGAATTTAGAACCTGTTAGAATTGACAGTTGTTTATATTTGTTTGAAATAACGATTTGCAGTGTTGATTTATTTTGTTCCGTCGCGAGTCTCAGGGCGTGATTATGGAAATACTGAGCGCAGCTTAATAGGAAAGCTTCGTAACTGAGATAGATGTAGTTATTGAGACGAATCAGTGAGGTCAGAAGAGTGGGGGATGAAGCGCGAGTGACTGCGGAGCATTAGTACTATTTTTTACAGATGATATAGGAGGGACCTGGCGCCCGGTGCCTGGCACCGGGCGCGAGATATTTATTGCGGTAATGGGCTGTCCGACTGTAGCGTTAAAAGCAGGTCATCGATGATGGCCTTACCCATTTCGCCTAAATAGTGGGAGGCGAATGCGAACCTCTCTGCCCTGGGGTCCATGGCGGCTTCAAGCGAGAGCATTTTTGCGTAGTAGAGGACGTGTGAGGCATGTTCAAGGGCTTCCCGAATGGGGACCCCTGCGTTGACACGGAACAGCTTCAGATTGCTTTTGTTCTCTCCACAATCTGCGAAGGTCACGGCGCCGATGGTTTCGGCTGTAGGGTGATTGCTCATTGCCTGCCTCCCACACGAGTGGAGGCATTATAGGTACGGACGGCACTACGGTAATCAATCATGGTGTGAAACCTCTCTGATGACCAACTGAGACGGCCACACATCGTTTCCAGGCGATGGGTGGCAGCCGTGCGCAGGCTGGAAACCGAGACAGAGACAACTCGGCAGACACGAATGTCTCCCACACACGGCCGCCATAAAGCACAAACGGCAGGCACAAAAAAGCGCCGGCTGTTTGTTTGACGACGCTGCGTGCGTCTCGGTTACGGGTTTCCAGGCCCGGTCGCTGATGAGCAGCGACCCGGGAAGGTTAACTGGCTATGCGCGGTGCTGCAAGATACTTGTGTTTCACTCCCGCGAAACATAACCAGGTCATTAAATATGCGGCTGGTGAATGATTAGTCCATTTTGTGGCGTAAGCGGCTTATCAACACAGCGTCCTGTGTCGTCATAGAACTTTTGGCTCTAATCCAATCCAAAATAGGGCCTTGCGCGAATGAGTCAGACTGCAGGAAAACTTTCTGTAAAACCCATGCGCTTACTGGAATATAAGCTGCGGCGGCGATTGCAGCTGGAGCTGCAATTGTCCCTGCAATCGCGGAGGCCGCACTTACTAATCCTAAAAGATCCATTTTTTGCATCTTTTTCTGATTTTTTTCGAATTTCTTTATCTTTATATTTAAGTCGTTTACATAATCCATCAAAGTATCATTTGAGTCCGCATGCTCATAAATTAATTTTTGTAGCAAAAGTTGGTCGGGCCCTTTAAATGCTTCTTCAACTTCGTGGATAGGGGCGTCATTGTCTAGACACAAGACTCCATTGATTAAAACATTCATGTCGCATACTGGTGCAATAAAGTTTTGTTGTTTTACACCTGTCATTATGCTGGCAGAGAACTCCGCCAGAGGACCTTCGTTGAATTCTTTTGTCCTGATAGGACTATAGGCTGCTCCGAGAGCTGCGGCCCACTCTACTGACGCCATCGTCTCATAAATTATTGAACCTAGCTCAATGCCATGATGTTCTTTAGCTATTCCTTCAGCTACTCTACTTAATCCATTGCGCACCATTCCAATGGCGCCCAAATTGCTAAAGCTATACTCAAGTGATGGCCACACTTTGGAAAAATGTTCGATAAAGATATTAGGCAATGCATTTGATTTCGTACTTTGTACATTTCCCAATACATCTAAAATTTCCCTTCTCTCAACATTATTAAGATTCGGGAATAGAAGCGGATTTCGTCTTCTCGATTCAGCAATTGACGCAGCAGCAAGCCTTTTTGAAAAGATTACCGACTTTGGAGATGCTTCCAGCATCCTTTCGAGGAATCCTACGGGGTACAGCGGTAGGTTACCGGGAACTACGAATCCGACCCTTCCACTGATAGCTAACTTTACTAACTCGCTCTCCGTGACGTTCAACCCCTGGAGAAAAATATCTATGTGGGTGCTCAGTGGAAGAGCGATCCAAATTAGCTTATATAGTGTTAAGTAGGCCCTTATGTTTTTTGGTTCAAAAGTTGTGCTGTTTATGAAGCATGAGCAAGTTTCTTTCGATAGGTCTGAGTTTAAGTATTTATGCCTATCTGTGCTACCTTCTGCGAACAATGAGAGCCTACTGTCTATCCAAAGATCCTCATCTTCCTCCAATGCCGATCTTACTGCAGATGGAGTTAAGTTCCTAATTTCAATATTTTCATATCTCTTGGGTTGGGAGTTTTGCCAAGCAGCGCTGTTGACTACAATTTCGACCTCAACGTTGAAGCCCAAGTTTGCTAATGCGATCTCCACCTCAGTTATCTGATCGGAACAAATTTCTGATTCTAGCTCTAATCTAATCCCGCCATGATCGGTGTGCACACCGAACCTAGGGAAGTTTTTAGGTAGTGAATTTTTTAACAGTTTATTGAATTCTGGTGCTGAGAAGGGGATTCCGTGATGTTGGGATAGCTGAGTATTCGTTCTTGGTGGGACTGATATTGCGCCTGGTGGAAGGGCTTTAACAATTGTTACAGGGGTGCATATGATTCTGCAAGATTCATGGAACCACGATGAGAGTTCATCAAATTCACCCTCAGTCAAGCATGCTCTTGATTCATCGATTAATATATAATAATAGCCATTCAGTTCTCAGAGTCCATCAAAAAAAATCTTATGCTTTTGTAGGATTAAACGTTCGTATGATTCTTGGGCATATCCCCGTACAAATACATTCATGCAGATTAAATTCCTATGTTTGCTCGGATTTTTTATAAACCGTTCAGTGGTGAAATCGATTACGAGTTTCTACTCCAGCCCTCGACGTGGTAGGGTTTTCGATACAGGACGCGTGGAAGTAGCGCCAAGCAGTACCTACTTGATTTATGAATAATGGCATATTGCCTGGGAGACAACGAAGACCAGTGGCTAACGGATTTTCTTAAATAGGAATTTAGTCTTTGCCCAGCAATAGTTTACCGGTAACGCGTGCCAACAGTGATAAACTGCTATCTCATTGTTTCTTATAGGTAAGCCTATGCGAGTCTATTGCAAAGTGTGTGGCGAAAAAGCGCGAATTGCTTCCCGCGACGAGCTTTCCCTAGAGTTCGCCCGTCTCTACTGCCAATGCAGCTCCCCTCACTGCGGCCACACCTGGGTAGCCAACCTGACCTTCTCCCACACCCTAAGCCCCTCCGCCCAGGCGGTCGATCGTCTGCTGTTCGACCGCCTGCGCAGTTTATCCAAGGTCCAGCAGCGGGACCTGTTCGATCAACTCGGCGTTGCATCCTCCACGTAGTCGCGCAACGTCGATTCAACCTTTTCGAATCGACTCAGCTGCATCAGCCCATATTCAATCAGCGCCAATTTGGCACGATTCGTCAGTTGCAGTTCTGCGGTGAGCAGTTCGGTCACCAGCGCGAAGCTGTTGCCGCACTCTTCGAATTCTTCCCGTATTTTCAAAGCGCAGGGTTTTGAGTTCTTCACAGCGATTCTTCCTTTTTCGTTGTCGTCGGGCGGTAGTTTATGGAAGGTTTTGTTCCCTGCCAGTGGCCCGCGGACGCACAAATGTAACTAGGTAATATCCCCTGCAAGCCAACGAAAACGCCCGCTGGACTCTGCGCATTCCCCTCTGTCGGCTGTGATTCAAATTGTGTTTTGCTGAAAAGTTTTGTTTTAAATCCAGAAACGCGAATGGCTCTAAACCAGGTGCTTTGATGGACGGTCGCGGGCTTGTTGCATGAGCAGCAGAAAGGAAACCGGTTTGATCGCAGAAATCAGAAATCCCAGCGTGTGGTGACCATTACATTGCGTGGATCGCCAGGGTAGGCTGAGTCATAGAAACCGATGTTGGTGTAGTAGTGTTTGTCGAACAGGTTGTTGACGTTGAGGGTCGCCGAGAGGTTTTCGGTCACTTGGTAACGGGTCATCAAGTCAACCAGCCAGTACGGGTCCTGGGTGAACTTCTCGGAGCGGCCGCCACCAGGGTAGCCCCAGTTGTTGACGGTCTGCCAGCCGGCACTCTGCCAGCGTGCGCCGCCACCAATGGTGAGTTTGTCCAGGTTGCCCTGCAGTTTGTAGGTGGTATAGAAGCTCACCTGATCTTCCGGTTCCCAGGTGGCAACCTTCTTGCCATCGTCATCGCGGGCGATCTTGTGGGTGTAGCCCGCTTGCAGTTGCCAGCCTCGGGCGAGTTCGCCGGAGATTTCCGCTTCGTAGCCCTTGGTCTTGGTCTTGGTGCCGATGTACGAGTAGTCGACGCCTGGCTGGGAGTTCCAGGCGGTATCGGCAAGGGGACGGTTTTCTTCGTGCACTTCGAAGTAAGCCAGGCTGGAGTTCAGGCGGCCTTCGAAGAATTCACCCTTGAGGCCCAGCTCATAGTTCTTGCCTTCGTTCGGGTCGAGCATGGTACGGGTACGTGTACGGTACTGGGTTTGTGGCTGGAAGATTTCTGTGTAGCTGGCATACGCGGTGAAGTTGTCGTTCAGGTCATACGTCAAGCCGGCGTAGGGCACTACCTTGCCGCTTTCCTGGGTGTCGCTGGTACCGGTGACCTGGTAGTTGGCGATACGTGAGCCGAGTAACAGGTGCAGCTCATCCGTCAGGCTGAAACGGCCAGTCACATAGGTACCGGTCTGGCGGGTGGTTTCGTCATTGATCTTGGTGGCAGTCCACAGCGGCTCTATGGCCTGGCCGTGCCAGTTGTAGAAGTCATAGGAGTTGTTGAAGTAGGTGGTCGCGGTGTAGTCCTTGGCTTTCCATTTGGAGATGGAAAGGGACTGGCCGATCACCAGTTCGTGTTCGCGGCCGAACAGCTCGAATGGCCCCGAGGCGTACACATCGAGGCTGTCGCTGGTGGTGTCGCCGACGTATTTGCGCGCATAAATGGAGCTGGCCGTGGCGGAATCCTGGGAAATGTAGCCCAGGGGCGCGTTATAGCCGTTGATCTGGTGGTTGTACTGGCCCTTGGTGACCCAGCCATTGTCGAACGTATGTTCCAGGGTGGCGAACGCAGTGCGGCTGTACTGCTCCCATGAGCCCCATTTTGGGCCGTTGTTGAACGAACGCGGCAGGTCCAGCTTGTTGCCGGTAGCGTCAAAGATGGTGCGCGTTCCGGTCCAGCTGGAGCCTTTCGGGTCGCTGTCCTGGTAGTCGGCGCCAACGGTCAGCAGGGTATTTTCGTCCAGGTCGAATTCGAGGATGCCGTAAAACACACCTGTCTTGCGCGAATAGTGGTCGAGGAACGAGTGTTTGTCCTGATAGGCCGCAACGGCACGGCCACGCACGTTACCGGTTTCGGTCAGTGGGCCGCTGACGTCGACCTGGGAGCGATAGTTATCCCAGGAGCCGGCGCCTAGCTCGATGCTGCTCTTGAACTCGGAGGTCGGCTTTTTGCGGATCAGGTTGATGGTACCGCCCGGGCCGCCGGCGCCGGTGAGCAGGCCGGTGGCGCCCTTGAGCACCTCGACGCGGTCGTAGATCGCCATGTCGGTCAGGGTCTGGCCGGCCGAGTATTGGGCGTCACGCAGGGTCGGAATACCGTCGTATTGGAAGTTGACGATAGAGAAACCACGGGAATAGTAGTTGGTGCGCTCGGTGTCATAGGTCGACACGGTGATGCCCGGGGTGTGGCGCATCACGTCATCGATAGCGTTGAGCCCGAAATCATCCATCACCTGCCGCGTCACCACCGAAATCGACTGCGGCGTTTCCCGTGGCGTCAGCACCAGGCGCGTCGCCGTGGCGATAGTGCCAGGGGTGTACGAACCGGTGCCTTCAGTCACGGTGCCCAACTGGTTGGAGGTGATTTGCGTAGTCCCCAGTTCCAGGGCATCGTCGGTGCTGTTCGCGACCAGAACGTACCCGCCATTGTTCTGACGTTGCGCTTGCAGTCGACTGTTGGCGAGCAGGCGCGACAGCCCATCCTCGATGCTATATGAGCCTTTGAGCCCAGCCGTTGTGAGATGACGAGCCTGCTCGGTGTCGAACGAAATAGTAACCCCCGCTTGCACACCGAACTGGGCCAGGGCGGTACCCAACGGGCCGGGGGCGATCTGGTAAGCGCTTAGGCTTTGAGCCATGACCTGAACCGGCATCAGCGCTAGGCCAGCCAGGCTGGCGAGGGAAGCGCTCAGTACGGCCAGGCGAACGGCGCGCGTCAGCAGCGTCGGGGTTTTGAGGGGAAGCGGGGGCATTCAGTGATCCTTCCGTTGTCATGGCAGAAACCCGCTATATCGCGGCTTATGTCATTGACGGATGAGAATCCAAATCAGCAAGGTTTCCGATTAAAATTCTGCGACGCAGGTTCACACCGATTCAATGCTGCTCGATTGCTTGAGATCGCTATCGCGAGCAAGCTCGACTTCTACTGAGTGAGGTAGGTCTTGGGGAGGGGGCTTGTGTTGGATGACGCCTTCCCAGCTTTCGGCAGCTCCTACAAAAATCTAGCGCGCACAAAAAAGGCCCACCTTTCGGTGAGCCTTTTCTGGTACTGCGTATGGTGCCGGCACCAGGAGTCGAACCCGGGACCTACTGATTACAAGTCAGTTGCTCTACCAACTGAGCTATACCGGCGTGTTAGGGCGACGATTATAGCGATTAGAGGGGTTCTGTAAACCCCTGAATTCTGACTATTTTTGCGCAATTGCAGTTTTTTTGCCTGGCTGGTTATTTTGCCCGCTGGAATGGCTTCTGTTTGCACAGTCAGCAAGGAATTACATATGCCCCCGCACTGGAATTTGGTTATGGGGCCCGTCCTCGTCTAATGCAGCAAATCGATTGAAAACCCCTATGAAAGGCTCATTGATGGTCATTAAATTGACGACTTGCCGTTTGTCTAAAAAATAGCCAGCCATGACATCAAAATAATGACACTTTTATGCGCTTGAAGCAGACTGCACGGACTAGGGCGACCAGAAAAAGACCTGCGGTAAGCAGTCGTATCAGCTGACCTTTTCACGTCTTTAAACTTCGCCGTGACGAGGAACGCGCTATGAGTTTTACCGATGGTCTTCTTGCCTTGCTTGGCAAAGATGTCAGTCGCGACGCCCGTGGGCTGAATGCGCGGCTGCACTTTTTCGGCAGCATCCCGGTGGATGATGGCACCCCGTTTCCCCCTCAGACTCCCAGCGCCAATGAGCATTGCCTGCCGGTGGACAAGGCCGAGCGGCGTCCGTGTGTGGTGGCGTTGGTGTCGGTCAATGGCGGCGTGGGGCGAAGCACCCTGGCCACGGCGTTGAGCAGCGGTTTGCAGCGCCTGGGTGAGTCAGTGGTGGCGGTGGATCTGGACCCCCAGGATGCATTGCGATTGCACTTCGGTGTCAGCCGAGCATCGCCCGGGATTGGTCGCGCCAGCCTGCGCAATGCGCGTTGGGAAACTCTCCAGCAGCCGGGTTTTGTCGGCAGTCGCGTGATCACCTTTGGCGACACCGATATCCGCCAGCAGGACGACCTCCAGCGCTGGCTCAAACATGAGCCGCAATGGCTGGCTCAGCGCCTGGCAGCCCTGGACCTGAGTGCCCGCGACACGGTGATCATCGATACCCCTGCCGGCAATAACGTCTATTTTCATCAAGCCTTGAGTGTCGCCGATGTGGTGTTGGTGATTACCCAGGCCGATGCCGCTTCCTTGGGCACCCTGGATCAACTCGATGCCTTGATGGCGCCGCACCTTGAGCGCGAGCGGCCACCGCATGTTCACTTTGTGATCAATCAGCTCGATGAGGACAATGCCTTCAGCCTGGATATGGTTGAGGCATTCAGGCAGCGCCTCGGTACGAAGGAGCCATTGGAGGTGCACCACGATTTAGCGATCAGTGAGGCGCTGGCGTTTGGCACGGATCCCTTGGACAGCCAGGCGTTGAGCCTGGCGGGTGACGATATCGATGCGCTTTGCCGGCTGCTGATCGCACGCAGAAAACACCTGTGAATAGCGGTTTATACGCGTAACAGCAGATGCTTATGCACAATCGGTTGGACTGGGTTGTCACGAAACAGCCATTTTGTGGAGCCGTTCTCATCACGCCGCAACTGCCTGTTTTACGTGTGTTTTATTTTGTGAACAAAAAATGACCAGCGCGGCTTTCGGCCTGTAGCGCAGATGGCTACGGGCTCCGTAAAGAATTCATCAACAGAGTTATCCACAGGTTGGGGTGCGACAATTTCGCCCCTTAATCGCGCTCGGCGAGCACCATCAAGTTGCGCGGCGTCAGGGTTGGTTCGCAGAAGCTGCCTACTTCGACCGTGTAGCCGTTTTCACTTAGAAACAATGCCCGATCCAGCACCAGCCAGACCTCCAGCGGGCGCCGAAAAAGACCACGTACCAATTCCAGGTTCCTGACCTCGGCCAGACGGCGCCAGCCGTATGCCTCTAGCGCCACCCAATCCTGCCCACCTGTGGATAACCCTTTGCGGCTCGCCAGCTCCCGGCAGTAGTCCGCGAAGGGTTTGTCCAGCCAGCTGGCGGGCAGGGACGGCGTGGGCAGATAGTCGTCGCGGCCTCGTAGCTCGCGTTGCAAGTGATCGAACCCCAGGCGTCGGGCCATGGACGTGTCCCGCTGCAAGCGCACGCGTTTGCCTGCGGTAACGGTTTCGCTCAGCGGCAGGCCAAGGTCATCGATCGACAGCTGCAGGCGCGATGCACGGCCTGCGGTGGACAGCGGTTGGTAGGTGTCGGCGTTGATGCGGTTGTAGCAACACGGCGCCAGCGCCAGCTGTTTGCAGCCGGCGGCGTTGGCCAGGTGCAGCAGGCGCACATGCAGGTCGCCACAGGCGTGCAGGGCGACGGGCGTGTGTTCGGGGCCGATAGCCACGTCGGCCATCACATCTTGCAGGCGATGGGTGACCGGCAGGCCGTGATGCTCGCTCAAGGCTTGGCCGGCGGCGATCAGTGCCGGGTCGTATTCCAGGCAGGTCAATGTTTGGCCTGTTTGCAGCAGGCGACGACCCAGGTGGCCCTTGCCTGCACACCAGTCCAGCCAGTGCCGGGGTGTTTGTGCAAACGGCAGCGCAGCGCCGAAGGCTTCGATTTGTTCCCACTTGCGGCCCGGCACGTCGACGTTCAAGCGCTGGCGGGCGGGGTGCAGGGGCTGCGTCGGCAACTTATCCACAGCACTGAGTTGCAGGGCTTGCTCGGCGAGCTGTGGAAAAGGCGCAGGCGCGGCGAGGTCGTGGGGATGGTTGTGACTGGCTTCGGCATCGGCCAGCGAGCGTTGACGCAGCCACTCGGCGAGGTCGGGATGCCGGGTTTCCCAGGCTAGCTGGCGATGCGTGAAGGGCCGTGGTTTCCACAGCCCCTGGTGCTCGATCAGAAACGCATCCAGCGCCGCGAAGCGTGTCTCAACGTCCCTGGCAAGCATCGACGCGCAGCCAGCGTTCGAGCAGCTTGAAGCCCCGTACCAGGATGTAGGCCATCAGCAGGTAGAACAGGCCGGCAGCGAAGAAGATTTCCACCGGCAAGTACGTGCGGGCAATGATGGTGCGTGCCATGCCGGTCAGTTCCAGCAGGGTTACGGTGCTGGCCAGCGCGCTGGCCTTGAGCATCAGGATCACTTCGTTGCTGTAGGCCGGCAGGCCGATGCGCGAGGCGCGGGGCAGGATGATGTAGAACAGCGTCTTCGGCTTGGACATGCCCAGGGCGCGCGCGGCTTCGACCTCGCCGGGCGGTATGGCCTGGATCGCGCCGCGCAGGATCTCGGCGATATAGGCGGCGGTGTGCAGGGTCATGGTCGCCGTGGCGCACCAGAACGGATCGCGCAGGTACGGCCACATGAAGCTGTTGCGCACCGCGTCGAACTGCGCCAGGCCGTAGTAGACCAGGAACAGCTGCACCAGCAGTGGCGTACCACGGAAGAAGAAAATATAGGCGTAGGGCAGGGCGCTGACATACCAGCGGCGCGAGGAACGGGCGATCCCCAGGGGGATCGCCAGCAGCAGGCCGGCGATCACGGCAATGGCCACCAGCTCCAGGGTCAGGGTCGCGCCCTGGGCCAATTTTGGCAGCCACTTGATGATCACGGCCCAGTTCAGGCCCAGGTCGAAATGCGCCAGCCAGCTGTAGTCGCCGCTCATTGGGTGCTCCTTGCAAAGCCGCGGGCGGCGCGTTTTTCCAGGAAGTGCATGCCGGTCATGGCCAGGACGGTGAGGCCCAGGTACATGAAGGCGGCCACCATGAAGAAGGTGAATGGCTGCTTGGTCACGGTCACGCCGATCTGCGCGTGGCGCATGATTTCTTCAAGGCCGATCACCGACACCAGCGCGGTGTCCTTCATCAGGATCATGAACAGGTTGCCCAGGCCCGGCAAAGCGATGCGCCACATCTGCGGCATGATCAGGCGAGTGAAGATGCGAAACTTCGACAGCCCCAATGCCACACCGGCTTCGCGGTGGCCCTTGGGAATGGCGAGGATCGCACCACGGAATACTTCCGTGGCGTAGGCACCAAAGCACAGGCCCAGGGCAATGACCCCGGCAGCAAAGGCACTTAAAGAAAGGTCGGGGTTGCCAAAGAACTCCCCCAGGGCACGCATCAGGTTGACCGTGCCGAAATAAATCAGCAGTACCCACAACAACTCGGGAATACCGCGAACGATGGTCGAGTAAGCACCGCCAAGCCATTGCAGCGGCTTGTACGGGGACGTCTTGGCCAAGGCGCCGGCGAGGCCGAGCACCAGCCCCAGGCATAGGGCCGTGAGCGCCAGTTTGACGGTCATCAGCGCGCCAGCGGCGAGCGCCGGGCCGAATCCGTAGAGATCGAAATTCATGGTGTTTTCATATCGCGGCAGGCATTGCTGAAAGCCGGCGCGCCCGAGGGGGCGCGCCGGTCAGGCCGTTCAGATCATTCGATGCTGAACGGGAAGTACTTGTCGTTGATCTTCTTGTAGGTGCCGTCAGCCTTGATCTCGGCCAGGGCTTTGTTCAGGCGCTCGCGCAGCGGGTCGCCCTTGCGTACGGCGATACCGATCTTGTCGCTTTCTACCACCGGGTCGCCCTTGAATTCATAGGCGGAACCGTCTTTGCTCTTGAGCCATTCGTACTGCACGTACTTGTCGGCGAGCATCCCGTCGAGGCGACCGGACGTCAGGTCGAGGTAGGCGTTTTCCTGGGTGTCATAGAGCTTGGCGGTGGTTTCCGGCAGTTTGTCTTCCAGGTAGGTACCGGCCAACGTCGCGCGTTGTGCACCGATGACCTTGCCCTTCAGGTAAGCGGCGTCGGTCTTGAAGTCCGTCGTGGCTTTAGGGGCAATGAACTGCAGCTTGTTGGAGTAGTACGGGTCGGTGAAGTCGACGGCCTGCTTGCGCTCATCGGTGATCGACAGCGAGGACACCAGGAAGTCGAACTTCTTGGCGTTCAGGGCCGGGATGATGCCGTCCCAGTCGGACACATACACTTCGCACTTTTCGACTTTCATCTTGGCGCACAGGGCGTCGCCGATGTCTTTGTCGAAGCCGACCACGTTGCCGCTGGCGTCTTTATTGTTGAAGGGCGGGTAGGCCGCTTCGATCCCCATTTTCAAGGTTTCTGCCATGGCCGTGGCGCTGAACGCCATCGAGACGGCCGCGGCCAGAAGGAATTTTTTATAGTTCTGCATGCATGTTGCTCCGTTAGCGGTTGCTGGACATGAATTGTTTGCAGCGCGCCGAAAGCGGGTTTTCAAATACCTGCTGTGGCGATCCTTGCTCTTCGACCAGGCCCTGGTGCAGGAACACCACTTCACTGGACACCTGGCGGGCGAAGCCCATCTCATGGGTGACCAGCAGCATGGTGCGGCCTTCTTCGGCCAGCGCGCGGATCACATTAAGTACTTCCTGGACCATTTCCGGGTCAAGCGCGGATGTAGGCTCATCGAACAGGATGACTTTGGGCTGCATCGCCAGGGTGCGCGCGATGGCCGCCCGTTGTTGCTGGCCGCCGGACAATTGCGCGGGGTAGGCGTGGCGCTTGTCGCTGATGCCGACCTTGGCCAGCAAGGCTTCGGCGACTTCGATCGCCTCGGCCTTGCTCTGGCCGAGCACACGGCGGGGTGCCTCGATGATGTTGTCGAGGATGCTCATGTGCGGCCACAGGTTAAAGTTTTGAAACACAAAACCGATTTCGCTGCGCAGGCGATTGATCTGCTTGCCGTCGGCGGCCATCAGCTCGCCGTTTTTCGCGGCCTTGAGCTTGAGCTCTTCGCCGGCGACCAGGATTTGGCCCTGGTGCGGGTTTTCCAGCAGGTTGATGCAACGCAGGAACGTGGACTTGCCGGAACCGGAGGAACCCAGGATCGAGATCACGTCGCCGTCGCGAGCGGTCAGCGAGATACCTTTAAGTACCTCCAGCTCACCATAGCGTTTATGCAAGTTGCGGATTTCAAGCGCGGGCGCGGCCTCGGCCATGTGCGGTCCTCATTGTGTTCATTGCGTTCCTGCTGTTGGGCCGCCTTCCTGGCGAGGCGCCAAGCTAGCATAGCGCCTTGATGGCAGCCAACAGCGCGGCCGGCGGTAAACAGGCGGTGTGCGGCAGGGTGTCGCATCGGCACAGCAGCGTGTCGCGCCATCAACAACCGAACAACCGTTTGAACCTGTAAAACCGCAGGCTTCGCGTAAAAAAGGGCGCGATGGTGCCAGCTTTGGGCGGGTGTTGGAAGGGTTAACCGGGCAAACGGTGCTTATCAGCCCTTTTATGGAGCGTCACGTACTTTTTGTGTGTGTTTTTGGTGCGCTGGGTGGCCTTGGAAGTGAGTCGCACGGTAACGCTATAGCGGAATGCCATTGTTCTCAATGACTTGCGATTGCTGTTGAATCGTCCTACAGCCCGCGTGAATCGCGGCCTTGTAACATTTTGGCGCAAATCTTGCGTAAAAAATAAAGAACGCCCTGTTGGTTTCTTTTCACGAGAAAGATTTCAGGCCGGGCGGACCGTTTTCGCAATTCCTCGTAAAGGTGTGTCAATGAGTAGTACGCAAAGCTCCAATGACCTCGAACAGGGGCTCAAACCGCGTCACGTCACCATGCTGTCGATTGCCGGCGTCATCGGTGCCGGTTTGTTTGTCGGCTCCGGCCACGCGATTGCTGCCGCCGGCCCTGCCGTACTGCTGGCCTACGCCGCTGCGGGGACGCTGGTGGTATTGGTGATGCGCATGCTCGCCGAAATGGCCGTGGCCTCGCCTGACACCGGTTCGTTCTCCACCTACGCCGACCGCGCGATCGGCCATTGGGCCGGTTTCACCATCGGCTGGCTGTACTGGTGGTTCTGGGTATTGGTCATCCCCCTGGAGGCCAACGCCGCCGCGACCATCCTGCACGCATGGTTCCCGGATGTGGCCATCTGGGCCTTTACGCTGATCATCACTTTGCTGCTGACGGCGACCAACCTGTTCAGCGTGAAGAACTACGGTGAGTTCGAGTTCTGGTTTGCGTTGATTAAAGTCGTGGCGATCGTGGGCTTTGTGATCCTCGGCCTCGCGGCGATTTTCGGCTTCCTGCCGACCAGCCAAGTCAGCGGCGTTTCACACCTGTTCGACACCCAAGGCTTTATGCCTAACGGCATGGGCGCTGTCCTGGCTGCGATCCTGACCACCATGTTCTCCTTCATGGGTACCGAGATCGTTACCATCGCCGCCGCCGAATCGAAGAACCCAGGCCAGCAAATCACCAAGGCCACCAACTCGGTCATCTGGCGGATTGGTTTGTTCTACCTGTTGTCGATCTTCATCGTAGTGTCGCTGGTGCCATGGAACGATCCGACCCTGGCTGCCGTAGGTTCCTACCAGACCGTGCTGGAACGCATGGGCATCCCGAATGCCAAGCTGATCGTCGACCTGGTGGTCTTGGTCGCTGTGACCAGTTGCCTGAACTCGGCGCTGTACACCGCTTCGCGCATGCTGTTCTCGCTGGGTCGTCGCGGTGATGCACCGGCAGTCGCCAAGCGCACCAACAAGAGCGGCACGCCTTACTGGGCAGTGTTGCTGTCGACCGGCGCGGCGTTCCTGGCAGTGTTTGCCAACTACGTGGCCCCGGCGGCGGTGTTCGAATTCCTGCTGGCCAGCTCCGGTGCCATCGCGTTGCTGGTGTACCTGGTGATTGCGGTATCGCAACTGCGCATGCGCCAGAAGCGCACGGCGGCGGGCGAGAAGATTGTGTTCAAGATGTGGCTGTTCCCAGGCCTGACCTACGCAGTGATGGTCTTCATCGTGGGCACGCTGACCATCATGCTGTTCCAGGAAGCGCACCGGGTCGAGATCATCGCGACCGGTATCCTCAGCTTGCTGGTGGTCGTGGCGGGGCTGTTTGTGTCGAGCCGTCGCAAGGCCCAGCGGGTAGGCGCTGCAGCACTTAGTTAGGTTGCACCAATGCCTGTAGGAGCTGGCTTGTCGGCGATGGCGTCTTCAAGGGCCCCATCGCCGGCAAGCCGGCTCCTACAGGGTCAGAGTTGGGTCAGTGCCTGCGAGGCCGCGAGGTAATCCGCCTGGAACTGCGGCGATTCGATCCACGCCAGCGCAGCCGCTTCATCATCGGTGTCCGTGGCCCACTGCCGATATTCGATCAGTGCCGCCAGGATGAAGTCGGTGGCTTCCTCTTCGCCTTCCTGCTCCAGCACCAGCGCCAGCAACGGGTGCGCCAGGAACACGGCACACAATGCCTGCTGGCTGATCTCGCCCGCTGTGCGCATCTCGACGAACAGCTCGGTCAAATCCACCGATTCAAGGTCAATGCGGCTGTCATCGCCGGCAAACGCATCCGGCTTGCTCGCGACGGCGCGCTGGGTGCGGTTCTGCTTGGCCTTGGCCTTTGCCCGTTGGGCGCGTTTTTGCTGCTTGTTTGGCGAGGCCATGGGCTCAACGTCCTGAGGATCTGGGATGAGTATTGAAGCGCAGGTTGGGGGAAATCCCAAGGGTATCTGCGGTTAATTCGCCGTTTTGCAGCCACGCCAATGCAATCGGCCACAGTCGATCCTGATACTCGCTGCGAAA
Source organism: Pseudomonas sp. TH21 (assembly GCF_016651025.1). Lineage (NCBI taxonomy): Bacteria > Pseudomonadati > Pseudomonadota > Gammaproteobacteria > Pseudomonadales > Pseudomonadaceae > Pseudomonas > Pseudomonas sp. TH21. Next base: position 232,715 of record NZ_JAEKEQ010000001.1, read on the forward strand.
GAACGCGAAATGTCCGACCTGTTTTTCGCCGATATCTTCAGGCGCAATCCGCAGGTGAGTGCGTTCGCTGCCGTCGAAGTAGTCCAGTAATCGCTCAATCGCCGGCACTGTGCCAAACGGATCATCGGTGATGCTGATCGCCAGGATCTGCGCGCTCACACGACTGAACGGCAAGCCCGCCAGCGCGCGACCGCTGGGCCGCGTTTCGTATCTCGGTGTCGGCGTGCTCCAGTCGCGTACCACGCCTGCCGGCGTGTCCTCCAGCCAGCCCAGTCGCTTGCCCGGGAAGTACCCGCACAGCGCCGTGACCAGTGGCATCACTACATGCCACTTGGCAAACATCCGCCAGCGCCCGCTCGCCTGGTAATCGCGCCAGTAGGCGAACTGCGCGCCCACCGTGACGATCCGCCGGATCACCGCCCCTGAGGCGGCGAGCCCTGCCGCACAACCGCCGAAGCTGTGGCCGACCACATCAATCGGCTGGCCCGGAAACTCCCGCTGCACCCGTCGCAGGATCGCCTCGAAATCCAGCGCGCCCCAATCCGACCACGAGGCCTTGAAGCCGCGCAACGAACCGCTGCGGGATTCGCCGATGCCTCGGTAGTCATAGGTAATCACGTCGAAGCCGTGGGCGAACAGGTAATCGGCGAAGCGTGAGTAATGGCGGCAGCGCACCGAGGTGGCGGCGTTGATGATCACGGCGGGGCGCGCCAGGTCGGTTCGGACGTGGCGCCAGCTGAAGCCGCCGAGAGGGTAACCGTCGGCAGCGGGCTCGCGGAATGCTTCTGGGGCAGGTCGGGTGGGCAGGTTCATAGGTCGACTCGATCCTTGCGCTTCGATGTGGGCTGGAAGGCCCATGCGCTTTTGTAGTCAGCCGAAATTAACAAATTTCGCCCGGCACAGGCGCAGGAATTATTGCGATGCTCGACCTTATCCCCTGGGGTGCTTAGGCTTACGAACTTTTGATCAACCGGAGTCAGTCCATGACCCGCGACACCCTCGAGCACAACCAGATCCCGGTCTACTTCGTCGCCGTCATTCTGGCCGTCGCCTTCGGCCTGCTTGCGCCGTCCTGGGGGCATGGGTTGGGTGCGTTGGTCACGCCTGCCATCGCGGTCTTGATGTACGCCATGTTCCTGCAAATCCCTTTTCTGGATCTGCGCCAGGGCCTGGGCAACAGGCGCTTCCTCGCGGCGCTGCTGCTGGCCAATTTCATCCTGGTGCCGTTGCTGGTGTGGGCGTTGACGCGTGGCCTGGTGGAGCGCCCGGCGTTGCTGGTGGGCGCGTTGCTGGTGTTGCTCACGCCGTGTATCGACTACGTGGTGGTGTTCACCCACATCGGCAAAGGTGATGCGCGATTGATGCTGGCGGCGACGCCGGTGCTGTTGCTGCTGCAGTTGCTGCTGTTGCCGCTGTACCTGGGTTTCATGCTGGGCGCGCAGTCCGAGGTCGTGGTGGCGGCGGGGCCGTTTATCGAGGCGTTCCTGTGGTTGATTGTGTTGCCGATGGTGCTCGCGGTGATCACGACGTCGCTGGCGCGCAGGTCGGCGCTCATCAATGCCTGGAACAGCGCCTGGGCGTGGCTGCCGGTGCCGGCGATGGCAGCGGTGCTGTTTGTGGTGATCGGTTCGCAAATCACCTCGGTGGTGCGCGACATCAGCCTGCTGCTGCCGGTGATCCCGGTGTATGTCGGCTTCCTGGTGCTGGCCCCGCTGATGGGCGCGCTGGCGGCGCGGCTGTTCGCGCTGCCGGCGGCAACGGCGCGGGCGGTGACCTTCAGCGCGTCGACGCGTAATTCGCTGGTGGTGCTGCCCCTGGCGCTGGCCTTGCCGGAAGACGTGCGAGGGCTGGCGGCGACGGCGGTCATCCTGCAAACCCTGGTCGAACTGGTGGGTGAGCTGATTTACGTTAGGCTGATTCCCAAAGCGGTGTGGCCCGCAGGTCGGTAAAAGCGCAAATGTTCAGGTTTGTTCAGGCGCTATTCAGGGGCTCGCTCGGCAACATAGGTTGGCGCTCCCTACCTGACAGGTCTACTGATGGATCATCGCAACCGTTTTCGCATGGAATCCCTGGGCATTTTCCTGCTTGCCTTGTTGCTGTTTACCTTGGGCATCTGGGATCAGCAGCCGCAAGGGTTTGACGGACGTTGGGCGCTTTTCCTGCAGGAAATGTTTCGCCATGGCGCGAGTCTTTTCCCTACCACCTACGGGCAGCCCTACGCGGACTATCCCGGCACCGCGACGTTCTTCAGCTTTGTCTTCGCCCGGTTGTTCGGCGCGCCTAACCATCTGGCGAATATCCTGCCGACCGCGCTGGCCTCGGCCGGGGTGGTGGCGCTGATCTATCGCCTGCTGGTGCCGTACGGTCGCAGTTGGGCGCTGCTTACCGTGCTGTTGACCCTGCTGACGACCCAGTTGCTGGAGAAGTCGCGCTCGGTGTGCCTGGACCAAATGGTCGCGCTGTTGTGCCTGGGCAGTTTCTACCTGCTGCACAGCGGCGAGCGCCTCGGCTCGCGGTGGCGCCAACTCGGCGTGTTCCCGTTGTTCATCCTCGGCTTTGCGATTCGCGGCCCGCTGGGCTTGATCGAAGTCTGTGGCGTGGTGTGCGTGTACTGGGCACTGGCCCGGCCTGGAGAGCGGGTCAAGCAGGTGCTGATTCATGGCATCGTCGGGCTGGTGTTGCTGGCGGCCTGTTGGTGGCTGCTGGTCAAGCTCGCGCGCTTGAGTGGCGGCGATGCGTTTGCCGATGAAGTGTTCAAGATGCAGGTGGGCGGGCGCCTCGATGAAACCGGTGAGCCGTTCTATTTTTACTTCCAGCTGAGTTTGTACCGCTATTTCCCCGTGGTGCCCCTGGCGCTGGCCACACTGGTTGCCCTGCGCCAGCGCTGGGCGCAGCGCTTCGACGCTGATGTGCAATTGGTCGTGCGGCTCGGCGCCTGCGGCTTGATGATCCTGCTCGGGTTGTCGGTGCCGCACTTCAAGCGCGCTTATTACATCCTGCCGATGGTGCCGATGTTTGCCGCTGTCGCCGCCTATGGGCTGCTCCAGGCGCAAGGATGGTTGATTGGCGTGCGCCGATGCTACGAGGGGCTTGTCGTGGCGCTGCCGGCGTTGTGCGTGGTTGTCGTGTTTGTCTGTCGGCATAGTTGGCAGAAACACGGTTACTGGCCGGGCGTCTCGCTGCCGTTGTTGATCGGTGGGTTGGTGATCCTGCAAGTCGCGGCGCTGCTTGCCTGGCGGCGAGCAGGGCGGCTGGTGTGGCTCAGCGTGTTCGCACTCGCGGCGCAGTGGTTGGTGCTGGTGACGGTAGTGGAGCCCGCCAAGGACTTGCAGTTCGACACCCGCCAGTTTGTCAGCCAGGTGGAAGCCCTGCGCGTGGCGCAACCGGGGCCGCTGGTATTTGTGAATCTCGGCCGGGACACCTGGGCGGTGCGCTACATGATGAATCTGGAGCATGACGAGCAGCCATTGTTTGTCAGTAGCGCCGACGTTGCGCGGCTGGACACTCTGCCCCGCCCGGCGTGGGTCATCGTCGCGCGCAAGGAAACCGCGCTGCTCAAGGGCACGCCCCTGGAGCATCTGGCGCCAAGCTTTGAGGGGCGCTTGAACGACAATCCCCTGATGGTGTTTTTGTTGGAGTGAGTCAGTGACGGGCTATCCGTCTGCCGGTCACGTGAGGGGGCCTGATCGGATGCAGGAGCATGGCTTCCAGCTATCCGACCAAGAGCGGGTGGGGGGTGGTGACGCTGATGTGGAATGAGGCGGCTCGGCGAGTAGCGACTTCGGTCATATGTAGGGCTTATCCAGTTGCTCGGGGATGAAGCCTTCGTCGCGCAGAGATTTGATCACGCCCCTGATCAGATAGTTGTTGGAGAGCCCGATGGTGTATTGCCGCGCGCCTGGGTTTATGGGGCGAAACCTCTGATTGGATTTTGAATATCTCAAAAAAAGGATGCCTTGGTGCCCGCAGATTAGGCTTTGAGGGCCTCATCAGGTCGTTCGTTATCTCAAAAAAGCAGTTCGGGTAAGTGAAAAATATCGGAAGTGAAGTGGTGTTCAGCTTCGTCGCATTTTCGGATGTGGAAGCGAGCTTGAGATGAAAAGGTCGACTCTCATGGTAATCATGAGCATAGCCTCCGAAGTGGGCCTTTTTGCGCTGTCGTGGAATCTGCAGGGGTGAACTCAAGTGCAGGTCGCAGGCCGCGGTCGGAAGAGGTCTGGATGACGGTGGTAAAGCGGCCCCTTGCAGGGCGCATTAGGTCGGTGTCTCGCCAGCGAATGTGTTTGGGCTTATTGGGGGGGGGCGCTTAGAAATCGCAGGCAACAAAAAACCCGCACTAGGCGGGTTTCTTGTGTGTTTCAGATGATATTTGCACCACCTGAAACTTAATAGTGGTGCCCAGAGACGGAATCGAACCGCCGACACGGGGATTTTCAATCCCCTGCTCTACCGACTGAGCTATCTGGGCAACGGGGCGCATTAAACGGGTTTTTCAGGGGGTCGTCAAGCAAGTTTTCAAAAAATATTTAATTATTACCGTCGCTTACGTGCCGACCCCGATTTTTGATCAATTATTGAGCAGGCGGCACGTAGCCGTCGGCCTTGGCGTAATCCTCGCCGGAAAAGAACTTGTCCATTTCGCCTGACAGGTATTTACGATCTTCGGCGTTCATCATGTTCAGGCGTTTTTCATTGATCAGCAGCGTCTGGTGTTTCAGCCAGTCGCCCCATGCCTGGGCGGAGATGTGATCGAAAATGTCCTGGCCTTTCGCACCTGGGTACGGAGGGCGTTCCAGGCCGGGCAATTGTTCTTTGTACTTGCGGCACATTACGGTGCGGGTCATGACGACACTCCTGCATTCAATACGTCGGCCGCGCGCTTCAGCAGTTTCTTGACCGGGGCGGCAAGGCCCAGGCGCGGCGGGGTGGCGAGGTTATACCAGAGCCAGTCGGCCTCGGCCACGTGATGGGCGGATTCCTCGACCTGGACCAGCCAGGGTTCGATGGCCAGCTGGAAGTGGCTGAAGGTGTGGATCAGCCCCGGCAGCTCCTGCTGTTTGCCCAGTGCCAGCGCGTGCTGGTGGGCGAGGTGTTCCAGGTCGGTGAGGTCGTCCAGCTCCGGCAAGCTCCACAAACCGCCCCACAGGCCGGTGGATGGGCGCCGGTAAAGCAGGATTTCGCCTTCGGCATTGGCCAGCAAGGGCATCAGCGTGCGCTTCTGCGGGATGCTCTTGCGCGGCTTGGGGATCGGGTAGCGCGTCTCCAGGCCGAGCATGTGGGCTTCGCAGCCTTTTTCCAGCGGGCACAGCAGGCAACTGGGCTTGCTGCGGGTGCAGAGGGTGGCGCCCATGTCCATCATCGCCTGGGTATAGGCGTTGACGCGGTCATGCGGAGTGAAGCGTTCTGCGGTGGCCCACAGCTGCTTCGCCACCTTGGGTTCGCCCGGATAGCCTTCCTGCGCGGTAAAGCGTGCCAGCACGCGCTTGACGTTGCCGTCGAGGATCGGCGCGCGCAGGCCCATGCTCAGGCTGGCAATCGCGCCGGCGGTGGACAGGCCGATACCCGGCAGTTCGGTGAGCTTTTCGACATCCCGGGGAAACTCGCCGCCGTACTCGGCCACGACGATCTTCGCGGTCTTTTGCAGGTTGCGCGCCCGGGTGTAGTACCCCAGTCCGGTCCACAGGTGCAGCACTTCATCTTCCGGCGCGGCAGCCAGGGCCTCGACCGTTGGCAACGAAGCCATGAAGCGGTCGAAGTAGTTGAGCACGGTGCTCACCTGGGTCTGCTGCAGCATGATCTCCGAGACCCACACCCGGTAAGGCGTGATGCCCTGTTGCCAGGGCAGGTCATGGCGACCGTGGCGGTCGTACCAGTTGAGTACGGCCTCTGAAAACTGCTCGTTTCTCATCGTTTGAACAGGCCTTTCAACGCGTCTTTCAACTGCGGGTTTACCTTGTCGAGTTTCTCTTCCAGCTTCTCGCTGAGCTTGTTGCCGGCTGCCTTGATCGCGACCTGGCTCAGGCCGTCCTTGTCCAGGCGGCAGGCCTTGGCGCCCAGTTCCAGCGGGCCACGGCAACGCAGCGGCACTTCGATGTTCTGGAAGTTGGAACCGACCTGGCAGGCCGGGTCCGGCGTATCACGCTGGTCGCCTTCGACGATGATGCCGACGCGGTAATCCATGCCGAGTACGCGCAAGTCGACGTCGCCGTTGCCGTTGACCGTCAACCCTGGAATGCGCACTTTCAGGTCGGGGTTGCTGGCCACGCCGTTACGGAATGTCAGGTTGCCGCGCAGTTCCTGGAAGGGCGTGTCCTTGCCCTGGGGCGTGGTGCTCAGGGTCTTGCGGTTGAGCAGGGCGATGCCGGTGCACAGTTGCTGTTCGAGGTTGGCGTTGAGCAGCACGCCGTTGTTGATCACAAAGCTGGCGGTGCCGTTGAGGCTGTCGATCAGCGCCTTCTGGCTGTTGCCACGGCCGTTGAGGTTGCTGTCGAGGGTGACCTGGCCCTTGACCGGCGGGTTCTGCCCCTGGGCCTGCAGGATGCGTTCAACCGGCACCTGCTTGATATGCGTCTGCAGCGCGAGGACCGGGATGTCCTGGCGCACATCGAGGTTGCCGTTGGCCTGGAACGTGCCGTTGTAGAGACCGCCGCTGAGGGTGTCCAGCTTGAGTTGGCCGTCGACGCCGGAGGCTTTCAGTGCCGCGTTCTGGATCGGCAGCTTGCTCAGCGTCAGCTGGCCGAAGGCGAGGTCGGCGTCTATGTCCAGGGTGCGCAGGTGCGTCAGCGGCAGCAGCTTGTCGGTGCTCCAGGCGCCTTTGGTGGGTGCGTCCGGCAGCGGTGTAGTGCCACCGGCGGCCATGGCCCCGGCTTCGCTGTTCTGCACTTCGGCCTGGCGGGCGGCGCTCGCGCCTTTGGCGGAGTCGGACTTGGCCGGCAGGTAGTTGTCAGCGTTGAAGGTGTCGCCCTTGAGCTGAACCCGCAGCGACTGCTTGGCGAAATCGTCCACGGCAACGCGGCCGGTGAAGGTGCTGCCGTCGAGTTTCAGGTTCAGGTCTTCCAGCGCCAGGCTGTTTGGCGTGCCCTTGAGGCGGCTGACCAGCTCGACCTTGCTCAGGCTGCCGTCCGCCATCGGCGGCAACGGGTGGCCGACGCTGTCGAGGAACTTGGCCAGGTCAAACTGGGCAATGGACAGCGCGCCGCTGAATTGCGGGGTCTTGTCCAGGTCATTGACCTTCAGCTCGCCCAAGGCGCGCAGTTGGTTGGCCGACAGCTTCAGGTTGGTCCACTCGGCGATATTCGCCGCCTGGTCCACCAGCAACTGGCCCTGGGTGGAGAAGGTCACTGTCTTGCCTTGCAGCGGCTCGCCCGTGGCTTCGCCGGTGATTTTCATGTCCTCGAACTGGTAGCGCTTGAGGGCGCGCTGGATGCGCAGGTTGCCGTTGAGCTCGGTCTTGACGCGCATCACCGGCTGGTTGCTGCCGAAGAAGGCGGTGAGTTTCACCGGAATGCTCGCGCCTTCGTGCACGGCGCCGGCGCTCAATTGGATGCTTTCGGCGCTGAACTGCTTGCCGGTCTGTTCATCGTTGTATTCGATGCGGGCGTTGTTGACCGTCAGGCTGTCGATATCCAGGCGGATCGGCTTTGACGGTTTTTCCGGCTCGGTCTCGGCAGGTTGCTCGGTGGGAGCGGGTGCGCCGGTGCTGGCCGACGACACGTTCTTGCCAATGTCTTCCCAGTTGCCGTGGCCTTGCTTGTCGCGGGTCAGGCGCAGGTTGAGGCCTTCGACACGCACGTCGCTCATCTGGACTTCGCGGCGCAGCAGCGGCAGCACGCGCACCGACAGGCCCAGCATCTGCAGGTCGGCGAACGGCTGAGTCGGGTTGGTCAGGGTCGCGACGCTGGCTTCGTGCAGTTCAAGGCCGAGCCAGGGGAACAAACTCCAGCCGATATCGCCATTGAGCGTCAGCTCGATGTGGGCCTTGTCGCGGGCTATCTGGCGAATCTCGTCTTTATAGTCGTTGGGATCGAAGAGATGGGTCAGGGCAAAGCCCAGAGCCACAATGATCAGCAACAGCCCGAGAAGTACCAGACCCAGGATTTTGCCGAACGCTTTCATGGGCGAGTCCTTGTATGTCGATTTCAAAATTTAGCCGCAGAGTATAACGCCCGACGGCCCGCGTCAGTTCGCGGATCGTTACATTGTATCCAGGGGCGCGGGAACGGGTTTCTGGCGTCAAACAAAACAGATTTCCTGAAAAAGGTGATATCAGTTTGGTTTTTCTGTCATCCACAGGTGCTAATCTGCGCAGGTTCGTCTGCCTTCTGCGACACAACGTCGCGCTTAAAAGGAGCTTTACTCAACAACAACGGCCAACGCTTTGCGTGCAAGGCCGAGGGAGAGAGCGCCTGACGGACACATACTAACAACTGGGGGAAACACCAATGAGCACTAGCACTGCAGCAGGTCATACTGCCGCACAGCCTGCGTTCCTGTCCAAGGAGCGCATTATCGCCAAGCCAGGGTTCAACCGCTGGCTGGTTCCACCGGCCGCCCTGGCCATCCACTTGTGCATCGGCATGGCCTACGGTTTCTCGGTGTTCTGGCTGCCACTGTCCAAGGCACTGGGCATCACCAAGCCGGTCGCCTGCGCGCCGGACATGGGGTTCATCGCCCAAGTCTTCTCGTCCCAATGCGACTGGCCCATCTCCATGCTGGGCTGGATCTACACCCTGTTCTTCATTTTCCTCGGCTGCTCGGCAGCGATCTGGGGCGGCTGGCTGGAACATGCCGGGCCTCGTAAAGCCGGGGTTGTATCGGCCCTGTGCTGGTGTGGCGGCCTGTTGATCTCGGCGCTGGGTATCTATACCCACCAGATCTGGCTGATGTGGATCGGCTCCGGGGTCATTGGCGGTATCGGCCTGGGCCTGGGCTATATCTCGCCGGTGTCGACCCTGATCAAGTGGTTCCCGGACAAGCGCGGCATGGCCACCGGCATGGCGATCATGGGCTTCGGCGGCGGCGCAATGGTTGGCGCTCCCCTGGCGGCAGCGCTGATGGGTCACTTTGCCACGCCGACCAGCGTGGGCGTGTGGCAGAGCTTTGTGGTCATGGCTGCGATTTACTTCGTGTTCATGATCGCCGGCGCGCTGCTGTACCGCGTTCCGCCGACCGGCTGGAAGCCTGAGGGCTGGACCGCACCGGCGAAAAAAGCCAGCAACGCGATGATCACCCACCGTCACGTGCACGTGAATGTGGCGTGGAAAACCCCGCAATTTCGCCTGGTGTGGCTGGTGCTGTGCCTGAACGTGTCCGCCGGTATCGGCATCCTCGGCATGGCTTCGCCACTGCTGCAGGAAGTCTTCGGCGGCAAGTTGCTGGGTGTGGACGTGCCATTCGGCCAGCTTGATGCCGGTCAGTTGGCTTCAATTGCGGCAATTGCCGCAGGCTTCACCGGTCTGTTGAGCCTGTTCAACATCGGTGGTCGGTTCTTCTGGGCGTCGTTCTCCGACTACCTGGGGCGTAAAAATACCTACTTCGTGTTCTTCGCCCTGGGCTTTGCCCTGTACGCGCTGATCCCGAACCTGGGGCACCTGGGCAACGTGGCGCTGTTCGTGGCCGCGTTCTGCATCATCCTGTCGATGTACGGCGGTGGTTTTGCGACCGTCCCGGCTTACCTGGCCGACCTGTTCGGCACTCAGATGGTCGGCGCGATCCACGGTCGCCTGCTGACCGCCTGGGCCGCTGCGGGCGTACTCGGCCCGGTGTTGGTGAACTACCTGCGTGAGTACCAGTTGAGCATCGGCGTGGATCGCGCTGCGGCCTACGACATCACCTTGTACATCCTCGCGGGCCTGCTGGTGCTGGGTTTCCTCTGCAACCTGCTGGTGCGTCCGGTGGCCGACAAGTACTTCATGACCGATGCCGAACTGGCCGCCGAACAGGCGCTGGGTCATGACAAAGGTACCGATGCCTCTACGTCGCTGGAGTGGAAGGCGTCTGCGGGCAGCAAGCCGTTGGCGATCGCCGCCTGGCTGGTGGTGGGTATTCCGTTGGCGTGGGGTGTGTGGGTGACCCTGCAGAAGACCGCGGTACTGTTCCACTGATACGCAGTTTCCCGGCGCCCTTTCACGCAAGATGAGTGGGGCCCGGGCATCCGGCCGCGCTAGTCCTGCTTCTTGTCGGGCGCGGCCTTGGCCGCAGTGCCGCGCCATGGAATCCGTTGAAACCATGGCTGCGGCACCGGATGCACAATCACCCGCAACGCGCGGGCATAGTCCATTACCAATCCCGGTGTCCACGCCATTGTCATGGCGCGCTTGCGCACTTGCGCGGCAATCCACAGCTCGGGCATCAGCAAGGTCTGCAGCACCGAGCGCCAACGCCGGGACCGCTCCGACAGCACGCCATCCATCGAGGCTTCCAACGCAAATGCCACGCTGCTCGAGCAGTTGCGGTAGGTCAGGTTGTAGGTGGCCTGTTGGCGATAGTGGGTCGAGAACTCAATCAGCGCCTTGCGACTGTACCGATGAAACACGATCTTGCGGTCTGAGTCGCACCAGTTGGCGACTTCGGTGGCGTAGTCCGGCTGGAACGTGCCGGGCACGTCGTTGTTGCGCGTGGCCTTGAGGATGCGGAAAAACTCTGACGGCGAGCGATCGATGTCGGCGACCGGGTACAGGCTCAGGTACACCGAGGGCGACAGTTCAAGGGCCGCATGCCCGGTGGAAATCACGCCTTGCGCATCCACCGCTGCGATGTAGCGGTTGATGATCGGGCGCGGGATCGTAGTGGCGCTCGCGGTGCCTTCCGGTGTCCAGATATGCACCACCAGCGGATCGTTGCAGGCAGGTTCGGGCTCCTGCTGTTCGAGCGGTGCTTGCGGCGGCAACTTCTTGAAGTCCGACAGCAGGTCCCTGGGCGCCAGCAACTCGAACGTCGAGGTGCCGTGGCGCAGGCGCCGGACGCGACGCGCGATGCGCACGGTGTTCAAGCCGCTGACGATCATCAACGCGCCGAGGAAAAACGACACCGTTGCACTGTTGGCAATCGGATAGGGACTGACCAGCAACCCCGCAAACACCACCTGCGCGCCGCCGCTGATCAGTGATGTGCGCCAATGCGGGAACCTCACTACCCAGGCCGAGGTGATGGTCAGCAGGCCGATCACGAAGTAGGTGAAGCCGAAGATGATCGCCAGCAGCAGGTTGCTGTAGACCTTGTCGGCCAGAATCAGCACCGCTACGAAGAAGCAGATGCCGCCCTTGAAATACAGCACGGCCCGCTGAGTGCCCACGCCGCTGGCGGCCACGCTCAGGGTGACAATGCTTTCGAGCAGCAACATCAACCCGAACGCGCGCAGCGGGAAATACAGCTCGCCATCCAGCCCATCAATCATCACGCCAAGGCCCATCGCGCCCCAGACGATGCCGACCAGGCCGAGAAACCAGAACTTGGAACGGACGAATTCTGCGCCGAACAGCAGTAAAGCAATCTGGATCATGAAGGTACTCGTACAGGTAGGCGCGGGTCGGCAATAGTCATGGGGTCAGTCATAACGACTCGGTTGCCAGTTGCCGACAATCACTTGGCCGTGCGCATCACGCAGGGCGCCGGGGCTCTGGTCATAAAGGGTCAGCCAGTCACCGTTGCCCTTGTCGATGCGAAACGCCAATGAGGCCGCGCGCGCGTGGGTGGCCGGTGTCCAGTGGCGCTTGAGCTTGTCGCGATCCTCGGGATGCACGCGTTCCAGGACCTGTTGCACGGTGCCCAGTGGCAGGGTGCTCACATCCAGGAGCGTTGCAAGGTTGTCGTCCCAGAGGATTTCCCCCGTGCCGGGGTGCAGTTGGTACATCACGCCATCACCCGCCAGGCGGCCGCTTTGCGGGTCATAAGGCTTGGCTGCCTGGGTCATCAGGCGTATCGCGACCACCAGCAAGGCAGTGATCGACAGGTAGCTTTGCGCAAGCAGCAAGGGTTCACCTTCCAGCAGGCCGGGCACATAAAACGGGCCTGTCTGCTGATCGGTGTAATTGACCACGATACTGCCCAGGACCAGCAGCGCGAGCGAGCCACCGGGGCTGCGCCAGGTCACGCAGACGGCGAGGGTGAGGGCGATGGGCAGGCAGGCGAGGATGAAATACAGCGCAGCACCGGCGTCGGTGTCCAGCATGTCGGTGAGCCAGTGCGGCGTCGTGCCGAACACGTACCAGGTCATCACGGCCAGCAGCGCCACGCACACGGCGCCGGCCCATTTCGCGCGCGCGCTGAGGGCGACGTCGCGCAGGTTGCGGGTCAGTACGTTCATCACCACGACGGTCGCGAAGAACACGCCGTTGACGCCGGCCATCCAGTTGCTCATCAGCGTATGCGACGAGGCCTCCCCGGCCAGTATCAGCCAGGCTTTCCTCAGCAATGCCTCGGCGCCACACACGGCCACGGTTGCCAGCAGCCATAGCACGATGGCGTGCAGGTCGTCGCCACGCCGGGCGAAGCGCCGAACCAGCCAGGCAATCGCCACCGAGCCCGCCAGCGCCTGGGCCGAAAGCGCCACGGCGACCGGTAAGTGTTGCCAGCCTGGCTCATCCAGCAACACTCGCGCGGCCAGCAACACCAGGAACAGCAGCGGCCAGTGTGCGCGTTTCGAACTGAGGAAGGCTGATACCGAAACACCCGCCGGGAACCAGATGATCGCCATGCCCGAGACAGGATCAGCAAAGGCCAGCGAGGCGACGCCGGTCACGTAGTAGGTGAGTGCCCACAAGAGGAGAATGCCGCTGCGCCTTAAGACTCTGGGTATTGTCACTGTTCAGTTCATCAGGTTTTAAACGTTGCGTTCATGTTACAGCGAAGCCGCCGAGGGCATTCGAGTAAATACCTCGGGCGCACCATGTTGGGGCGCCTGCTTGTATGCACATGTCTATCGTCGACACTCCATCAGTCTTATCCCCTCCGATGTTTCTGTTTAGCGCCCGCGCCCCTATAATGGCTGCCTTTTTCGCCCAATGATTTTGCGGAGCTGGTGATGGCCGAACGTAAGGCGTCCGTCGAGCGCGACACTCTGGAAACCCAGATCAAAGCCTCGATCAACCTGGATGGCACCGGAAAGGCCCGATTTGATATCGGTGTACCTTTTCTTGAGCACATGCTGGACCAGATCGCCCGTCACGGGCTGATCGACCTGGATATCGTCAGCAAGGGCGACCTGCATATCGACGACCACCATACGGTGGAAGACGTAGGCATCACCCTGGGCCAGGCATTTGCCAAGGCCATCGGCGACAAGAAAGGCATCCGTCGCTACGGCCACGCCTATGTCCCGCTGGACGAAGCGTTGTCGCGCGTGGTCATCGACTTCTCCGGCCGCCCAGGCCTGCAGATGCATGTGCCCTACACCCGCGCCACCGTAGGCGGGTTTGACGTTGACCTGTTCCAGGAATTCTTCCAGGGCTTCGTCAACCACGCACTGGTCAGCCTGCACATCGACAACCTGCGCGGCACCAACACCCACCACCAGATCGAAACCGTGTTCAAGGCCTTCGGCCGCGCGCTGCGCATGGCTGTCGAGCTTGATGAGCGCATGGCCGGGCAAATGCCATCGACCAAGGGCGTCCTGTAATGCAGACGGTCGCGGTTATCGATTACGGCATGGGTAACCTGCACTCGGTGGCCAAGGCCCTCGAGCACGTCGGTGCCGGCAAGGTGCTGATCACCAGCGATGCCAACGTGATTCGCGAAGCCGATCGCGTGGTGTTCCCGGGCGTCGGTGCGATTCGCGATTGCATGGCCGAGATCCGTCGCCTGGGCTTTGACAGCCTGGTGCGCGAAGTCAGCCAGGATCGCCCGTTCCTCGGCATCTGCGTGGGCATGCAAGCCTTGCTCGACAGCAGTGAAGAGAACGACGGCGTCGACTGCATCGGCCTGTTCCCAGGCCAGGTGAAGTTCTTCGGCAAAGACCTGCATGAAGACGGCGAACACCTGAAGGTCCCGCACATGGGCTGGAACGAAGTGCGTCGCACCGTCGACCACCCGTTGTGGCACGAAATCCCTGACATGGCGCGTTTCTACTTCGTGCACAGCTACTACATCGCCGCCGGTAACCCGCGCCAGGTGGTGGGTGGCGGGCATTATGGCGTCGACTTCGCCGCCGCGCTGGCCGAGGGCTCGCGGTTTGCCGTGCAGTTCCACCCGGAGAAGAGCCATACCCATGGCCTGCAGTTGCTGCAGAACTTCGCCGCCTGGGACGGTCGCTGGTAAATGGCCAAGAAGCCGAAGCTGCCGGTGCTCAACCTCACGCCTGAGCAGGAGGGTGAGGCGATCCTCAAGATCAAGCGCTTCATGGAAGACCGTTTCGAGCTCAAGCTGGGCTCGTTCGAGGTCGCCGAGATCCTTGAGTTGTTCACCACCGAAGTGGCTCCGCACTATTACAACAGGGCGATTTTCGACACGCAGACGCTCCTTAAAGAAAGGTTCGAAAGCATCGAAAGCGACCTGTGGTCGCTTGAAAAGAGCAGCTGAGAGCGTCAGGCGCCAAGCTGCAAGAATTGATACGCGTGCTTGCTTGCAGCTTATAGCTCGCAACTCGCAACTCTTTTGACGAAGGAAAAAGCATGCTGATTATTCCCGCTATCGATCTCAAGGACGGCGCTTGTGTACGCCTGCGCCAGGGCCGCATGGAAGACTCCACCGTGTTCTCCGATGATCCGGTGAGCATGGCTGCCAAATGGGTGGAAGGTGGCTGCCGTCGTCTGCATCTGGTGGACTTGAACGGCGCCTTCGAAGGCCAGCCCGTCAATGGCGAAGTAGTGACCGCGATCGCCAAGCGCTACCCGAACCTGCCGATCCAGATCGGCGGCGGTATCCGCTCCCTGGAAACCATCGAGCACTACGTCAAGGCGGGCGTGAGCTACGTGATCATCGGCACCAAGGCCGTGAAGGATCCGGCGTTCGTCGCCGAAGCTTGCCGCGCGTTCCCCGGCAAGGTGATCGTGGGCCTGGACGCCAAGGACGGTTTCGTCGCCACCGACGGCTGGGCTGAAATCAGCACCGTGCAGGTGATCGACCTGGCCAAGCAGTTCGAAGCCGACGGCGTGTCTGCCATCGTTTATACCGACATCGCCAAAGACGGCATGATGCAGGGCTGCAACGTGCCGTTTACTGCGGCGCTGGCTGCGGCCACCAAGATTCCGGTGATCGCCTCCGGCGGCATCCACAACCTGGGCGACATCAAGTCGCTGCTGGACGCCAAGGCTCCCGGGATCATCGGCGCCATCACCGGCCGCGCGATCTACGAAGGTACCCTGGACGTCGCCGAAGCCCAGGCTTACTGCGATGCCTACGCGAACAGCTCCAAGTCGTAAGCTGAAAGCTGCAAGTCAAAGCACACCTGCTCCAGCTTGCCGCTTGTAGCTTGAAGCTTCTTAATCGGAGATTAAGTCAATGGCTTTAGCCAGACGCATCATCCCTTGCCTGGACGTCGACAACGGTCGCGTGGTCAAGGGCGTCAAGTTCGAGAACATCCGTGATGCCGGCGACCCGGTGGAAATCGCGCGTCGCTATGACGAGCAAGGTGCCGACGAGATTACCTTCCTCGACATCACCGCCAGCGTCGACGGCCGCGACACCACGCTGCATACCGTCGAGCGCATGGCCAGCCAGGTGTTCATCCCGCTGACCGTGGGCGGCGGCGTGCGTACCGTGCAAGACATCCGCAACCTGCTCAATGCGGGCGCGGACAAAGTCTCGATCAACACCGCTGCGGTGTTCAATCCGGAGTTCGTCGGCGAAGCCGCGCAGCACTTCGGCTCGCAGTGCATCGTGGTCGCCATTGATGCGAAGAAAGTCTCCGCCCCGGGCGAAACCCCGCGCTGGGAGATCTTCACTCACGGCGGTCGCAAGCCGACCGGCCTGGACGCGGTGGAGTGGGCGATGAAGATGGAAGGCCTGGGCGCCGGTGAAATCCTGCTGACCAGCATGGACCAGGACGGCATGAAAAATGGCTTCGACCTGGGCGTGACGCGCGCCATCAGCGACGCGCTGGGCATTCCGGTGATCGCTTCCGGCGGCGTCGGCAACCTGCAGCACCTGGCTGACGGCGTGATCGAAGGCCACGCCAGCGCGGTGCTGGCGGCGAGTATTTTCCACTTTGGCGAATACACCGTTCCCGAGGCCAAGGCCTACATGGCAGCGCGCGGTATCGTCGTTCGCTAAACGTTGCTGGACACCATGGCGGGCGCGCGGCACTCTCTGCGCTTGCCATGGATTCCGGTAGCCTTCATGTTCAAGACCCTGCTGCTCGCCCTCGCCAGTACTTCCCTTTTGTTGGCAGGTTCGGCCCACGCCGAAGAACCGTCTGACGCCGCCCTGGTGTTGCTGACGGAAAATTTCCCGCCCTACAACATGGCCAAGAACGGCAAGAACTTCGCCAAGGAAGAAAACATCGAAGGCATCGCCGTGGACATCGTCCGCGAGACCTTCAAGCGCGCCGGCATTTCCTACAACCTCACGTTGCGTTTCCCTTGGGAGCGAATCTACAAACTCGCCTTGGAAAAGCCTGGCTACGGCGTATTCGTGATGGCGCGACTGCCGGACCGCGAAGCGCTGTTCAAGTGGGTCGGCCCGATCGGCCCGGATGATTGGGTGATGCTGGCCAAGGCTGACAGCAAGATCCAACTGTCCGACCTGGAGCACGCGCGCCGCTACAAGATCGGCGCCTACAAGGGTGATGCGATCGCCGAGACCCTTGAGAAACAGGGGCTCAACCCGCTGGTGGTACTGCGCGACCAGGACAACGCGCAAAAGCTCATGGATGGCCAGATCGACCTCTGGGCCACCGGTGATCCTGCCGGGCGTTACCTGGCGCGTCAGGTCGGTGTGACCGGGCTCAAGACCGTGCTGCGGTTCAACAGTGCGCAGCTTTACCTCGCGTTGAACAAGGAGGTCCCGGACGAACTGGTGGCCAGGCTGCAGGCCGCGCTGGACCAGTTGCGTAAAGACGGCGTCGTCGACCAGATCATGGCGAACTATCTTTAACTGACGAGCACTTCTATGGAGCAGGCAATCCAGTCTCCCACCGACTGCGCTACACAATCAGCGGCCTAAACACACCCAAAAATGTGGGAGCGGGCTGGCCCGCGAAAGCGCCGGGTCAGTCACTGAAGCTGCTGACTGATGCACCGCTATCACTGGCAAGCCAGGCTCCCACAAATTGCGCTACACAACCAGCAGGCTAAACACGCCCAAAAATGTGGGAGCGGGCTTGCCCGCGAAAGCGCCAGGTCAGTCACTGAAGCCACTGACTGATGCCCCGCCATCGCTGGCAAGCCAGGCTCCCACAAATTGCGCTACACAATCAGCAGGCTAAACACGCTCAAAAAATGTGGGAGCGGGCTTGCCCGCGAAAGCGCCAGGTCAGTCACTGAAGCAGCTGAATGATGCCCCGCCATCGCTGGCAAGCCAGCTCCTAAAATGAATCGTCAGCGATAAATACCATTCTTGCCGTGCCCGGCCATCGCCTGGTTGCCGCGCACGCTGATCATCAGCTTGATATCAATCCAGTCGACCCCCTGGGCCTTGAGCTTGGGTAGCTCGCGCTCCAGCACCGCCAGGGTCTGTGGATAAGGGTGGCCGATCATCACCGCCGAACCCTGTTTGTGCGCCAGCTTGATCGCGGTTTGCAGTTGCGTGGTGATTGCTGCTTCGGTGCGTTCATCGTCGAGGAATACGTCTCGCGAGACATGCGCCAGGCCGATCTTCTGTGCTTCGGCGGCGGCGACGGTTTGTGCGCTGGTGCGGCTGTCGACGAAGAATTTGTTGCGCCGCTGCAGCTCGGCCATCAACCAGGCCATGGCGGCCGGCTGGGCGGTCATGCGACTGCCCATGTGGTTGTTGATACCGGCGGTGTAGGGCACGGCCTTGAAGGCGGCGTCCAGGCGCTTGCCGAGTTCTTCGATGGGCAGCTCGGGGTGCCAGGCGAACGGGCCGGTGGCCGGGTCCATGGGCATGTGCAGGATCACGATCTTGCCAGCCTTGTGCGCTTCACGGGCGAATTCGGCAGCGTGGGGCGTGTCGGGCATGACTGCGGTGGTGACCGGCCCAGGCAGGGCCAGCACGCGACGATCCCGGGCCAGGTTTTGCCCGAGGTCGTCGATGATGAGGGTCAGGTAGGCTTTGTGGGGCTCGCTGGCGGGGGCCGCGTGAGCGACTCCCGCCAGGCTGCACAGCACAGCGAGGATCAGGGCAAAGCGCATATCAACGGCTGCGTGTGATGCTCAGGCCCTTGAGCAGGCTCAGCGCCTGGGCCAACTGGTAATCGTCGTCCTGCGGCATCGGCTTGGCTTTGGTGCCGCTGCCGGTTGGCTGGTCGGCACCGCCGTTGCCATTGCCCAGGTGACCTTGCAGGTCAGCCTCTTTGTAGTACTCGCTGTCGATCTCGTTGGTGATCTTGGCCTTGCGCACTTCGATGTCGGGCACGATGCCCTGGGCCTGGATCGAACGACCATTCGGCGTGTAGTACAGCGCGGTGGTGATTTTCAGCGCGCGGTCATTGTTCAGCGGCAGCACGGTTTGCACCGAGCCTTTGCCGAAGCTGGTGGTGCCCATCAGCACGCCGCGCTTCTGGTCCTGCAGGGCGCCGGCGACGATTTCCGATGCCGAGGCGCTGCCGCCGTTGATCAGCACGGCCAGTGGCACGTTTTCGCTGAGGTCGTTGCCGGTCGCCGAGAAGCGCAACTCGGAGTTGGCGATACGGCCCTTGGTGTAGACGATCAGGCCTTTGGTGATGAAATGGTCGACCACTTCCACCGCAGACTGCAGCACGCCGCCGGGGTTGTTGCGCAGGTCGAGCACGATACCGCTGAGTTTCTTGCCGTTGTCCTTGCGCAGCTTGGCCAGGGCCTTGGCCACTTCGTCGCCGGTCTTGACCTGGAACTGGGTGATACGGATGTAGCCGTAGCCCGACTCCAGCAGCTGGCTCTTCACGCTCTTGACCACGATGGTGGCACGGGTCAGGGTCACGTCGAACGGATTGCCGCCGTCGCGCACCAGGGTCAGGGTGATTTTCTGGCCGATCTTGCCGCGCATCTTGTCGACGGCTTCGGTCATGGTCTGGCCGCGGGTCGGCTGGCCGTTGATCTTGACGATAAAGTCGCCGGCCTGGATGCCGGCCTTGGACGCCGGGGTGTCATCGATCGGCGAGACGACCTTGATATTGCCGTCTTCGGAGCCGACTTCAATGCCCAGGCCGCCGAATTCACCGCTGGTGCTTTCCTGCAGCTCGGCGAAATCTTCCGGGCCCAGGTAAGCGGAGTGCGGGTCGAGGTTGCTGAGCATGCCCTTGATGGCATTTTCCAGCAGGGTCTTGTCGTCTACGGGTTCGACATAAGCGGCCTTGATCCGGTCCATGACCTCGGCAAAGGTGCGCAATTCGTCCAGCGGCAACGGTGCCTTGGTGGTCGCGGCCGAGGCGGCGGGTGCAGCCGGGGCAGCCTGGTCGGCGAAAGCCAGGGGCGCGCCGATCACCAGGGCGATCGTCAGGGCCAGCGAAGTGAGGCGGGACAAATGCAGCATGTCGAACGAACTCCTAATGTAGATGCGACCCTTATCCTTGGGTTCTGCACCATTGTGCAGGGTCGCTCGGGCGGCCCTGCTGACGAATAGCGAAGTACAGCGCCGGGGTGTCCTGGCCACCACTGTTACCCACAGTGGAGATGGATTCACCGGCTTTTACAACATCACCTGCCGACTTGAGTAAAGTCTGATTGTGGCCGTAAAGGCTCAAATAGCCATTACCGTGGTCAAGAATCACCAGCAAACCGGCGCCCCGCAGCCAATCGGCGAACACCACGCGCCCACCGTGAACGGCATGCACCTGGCTGCCGGCGGAGGCGCTGATCATCACCCCATCCCACTTGGCGCGGGTGTCATCGCCACGGGTTTCACCGAAGCGTGCCAGTAATCGACCATCAACTGGCCATGGAAGTTTGCCGCGAGCTGAAGCAAAAGGGCCACCGAATGACTCACCGGCGCTGGAAACCAGCGGCCCGGGCGCCGCATGTGCCGGTTTACGCGGCGCGGGAGCGTCCGAGGTGGCAGCCAGTTCGGCCTCACGCTGACGCTTTTTTTCGGCTTCCTGCTGGGCGATCAACGCCTTTTGCCGCGCTTCTTCGGCCTCGCGTGCCTGGCGCGCCAGGGTTTCCTCGATGGTCTTGAGGACTTTGGCCAGGTCGGCCTGGTCTTGCTCGCGGGCCTGCAGCTTGGCGTCACGGGCCTTCACGTCGTCATTGAGCTTGGCCAGGGCCAGCTGGCGTTCCTTGCGGACCTTGTCGAGTTCGTCGCGCTGGGTGTCGAGGGCGCTTTTCTGGTCCTGCAACTGCGACTGCTGGTTGGCGATCTCCTGTTCGACATTGACCAATTGGCGCAGGGTCTCGTTGAAGCTTTTCAACTGCTCCAGGCGGGCCTTGCTCAGGTAGTCGTAGTAGGTCAGGGTGCGCGCGAATTTTTCCGGATTCTGCTGGTTGAGCAGCAGCTTGAGGTATTCCTGGCGGCCGCTCTGATAGGCGGCGCGGGCCTGGATCGCGATCAGGCGTTGCTGTTCAACGCGTGCGCTCTGGAGTTTTTTTTTCTCAGCGTCGAGTCGCTCCAGTTCCGACTCGCTCTTCTTTAGTTCTTTTTGCAGCTCCTGGACCTGCTTCTCCAGCTTGCCCATCTCGGTTTCCGTGCCGCGCAGGTCTTTCTGTACCCCGGATTTTTCTTCCTGGAGCTTGCCGAGCAGCTTTTTCAGCTCGGTAATGTCCTGACGCGTAGCGTCCAACTGTTGTTGGGTTTGTGCGCGCTCATCGGCAAATGCCGGTTGGAGCAGGCAGACAAGAGCAAGGGTAATCAAGGCGCGAAGCATAGAGGCGGGCGACACCAGGGAAAGGGACGGCCTAGTATGCCCGCCAAGCGCCGCAAAAAAAACGCCCAATTCGGGCTGGAAGGCAAGATAGGTGCCGAGTGGCGCCGGTATGGCAAAACGACATCTTTGAAAACTCTGCAAAACCAATGTGGGAGCGGGCTTGCCGGCGATGGCGGTGGGTCAGCCATATGAATATCTGCTGATCTACCGCTATCGCGGGCAAGCCCGCTCCCACACTGTTTTGTGGTGTATCCGAAACTTAGACCAGGATCGAAGTGCCGGTCATCTCTTTCGGTTTCTCCAGCCCCATCAGCTTCAGCATGGTCGGCGCCACGTCCGCCAGTACGCCGCCTTCGCGCACTTTCAGGTCGCGCTTGCCGACGTAGATGAACGGCACTGGCTCGGTGGTGTGGGCAGTGTGGGCTTGCCCTGTGGATTCATCGGACATCTGCTCGCAGTTGCCGTGGTCGGCAGTGATCAGTGCTTCGCCGCCGACTTTTTCCAGCGCGTCAACGATGCGGCCGACGCACAGGTCCAGGCATTCCACCGCCTTGGTGGCAGCTTCGAGGTTGCCGCTGTGGCCGACCATGTCACCGTTGGCGTAGTTGACCACGATCACGTCATAACGCTGGTTGTCGATGGCGTCGACGATTTTGTCGGTGACTTCAGGCGCGCTCATTTCCGGCTGCAAGTCGTAGGTGGCGACCTTTGGCGACGGGATCAGGATGCGCTCTTCGCCCGGGAACGGCTCTTCGCGCCCGCCGGAGAAGAAGAAGGTCACGTGGGCATACTTCTCGGTTTCGGCGATCCGCAGCTGGGTCTTGCCGTTTTTCGCCAGGTAGTCGCCCAGCACGTTTTCCAGGCTGCCCGGGGCGAAAGCCGAGGGGGCCGGGATGTTGGCGGCGTATTGGGTGAGCATCACGAACTCGACTTTCGGCTGGCGCGCGCGTTCGAAGTCCTTGAAACCGGCGTCGACGAAGACGTGGCTCAGCTCGCGGGCACGGTCGGCGCGAAAGTTCATGAACACCACGGCGTCGCCGTCTTCGACTTTCACCGGCTCGCCGATGGTGGTGGCCTTGACGAATTCATCGCTCTCGCCACGCGCGTAGGCGGCTTCCAGGCCTTCCTGGGCGGTGGCGGCGTTGAATTCGGCCTGGCCGTCGACGATCAGGTTGTAGGCCTGTGCCACGCGGTCCCAGCGGTTGTCGCGGTCCATGGCGAAGTACCGGCCGACCAGGCTGGCGATGCGGCCCTTGCCCAGGGCGGCGAAGGTGGCGTCGAGCAGCTCGATGGAGGATTGCGCGCTTTTCGGCGGAGTGTCACGGCCGTCCAGGAAGGCGTGCAGGTAGATTTTGTCGGCGCCGCGCTTGAAGGCCAGCTCGGCCATCGCGATCAGGTGGTCCTGGTGGCTGTGGACGCCGCCGTCCGAGAGCAGGCCCATGAAGTGCACGGCCTTGCCGGCCGCGACGGCTTTATCGACTGCTGCGCAGATGGTCGGGTTCTCGAAGAAGTCGCCATCGCGGATCGATTTGGTCACGCGGGTGAAGTCCTGGTAGACCACTCGTCCGGCGCCGAGATTCATGTGGCCGACTTCCGAGTTGCCCATCTGGCCATCCGGCAGACCCACGTCCATGCCGGAACCGGAGATCAGGCCGTTGGGAACGGTGGCGACCAGGCGGTCGAGCACGGGCTTCCTGGCCGCGTATACGGCGTTGTCGTGGTGGCTTTCACTGTGTCCAAAGCCATCGAGAATTATCAGGACCAAAGGTTTAGGCGTAGTAGTCATAGATCCTCTCGCGGCGTTAATAAAGGAAGACAATTGAAAAGGGAGTGGCAGTTTAAAGCGAAGTTCCGACCACGTCACCGCTTTACGGGGGTTGGCCCCCCTTGGCGGCTGTGTATACTTACCGCCATTTTAACGCCCTGGAACCTCCTTGATGGTTGATCACCTGATTGCATTTGCCACTGCCCACTACCTGCTCGCGGGTGCCTTCGTCATCCTGCTGGCGCTGCTGATCGCTCATGAATTGAGCCGCGGTGGCCGCAGCCTGAGCACGTCGGAGCTGACCGCGCTGGTCAACAAGGATGAGGCCGTTGTCGTGGATATCCGTGCGGCCAAGGAATTTGCCGCCGGTCATATCGTTGGTGCCCTGAACATTCCGCAGGACAAGCTGATCGCGCGCCTGGCCGAGCTGGAAAAATACAAGGCCAAGACCATCATCCTGGTCGACGCCCAAGGCCAGCACGCCGGCACCCACGCCCGCGAGATGCTCAAGAGCGGTTTTACCGCCGCCAAACTGTCCGGCGGTATCGGCAGCTGGAAGGCCGATAACCTGCCGCTGGTGAAGTGATATGAGCCAGGTTGTCGTGTATTCCAGCGATTGGTGCCCTTACTGCATCCGGGCCAAGGCCTTGCTGGAGAAAAAGGGTGTTGCCTTCGAAGAGATCAAGGTCGACGGCAAACCCCAGGTGCGCGCCGAAATGGCCCAGAAGGCGGGGCGCACGTCCGTGCCGCAGATCTGGATCGGCGCCAAACATGTCGGTGGATGCGATGACCTGTTCGCCCTGGAGCGCGCGGGTAAACTCGATGCGCTGCTGCTCGTCTGACTCCCAACCCCTAAAAGACCCCAAGATCAAGGATCTGAGATGACTGACCAACAGAACACCGAAGCAGCAGAAGCTCAAGGCCCACAATTCTCGTTGCAGCGTATCTATGTGCGCGACCTGTCGTTCGAAGCGCCGAAAAGCCCGGCGATCTTCCGTCAGGAATGGACCCCAAGCGTTGCGCTGGACCTGAACACTCGCCAAAAGGCACTGGAAGGCGACTTCCACGAAGTCGTGCTGACCCTGTCGGTGACCGTCAAGAACGGCGAAGAAGTGGCCTTCATCGCTGAAGTGCAACAGGCTGGCATCTTCCTGATCCAGGGCCTGGACGAAGCGTCCATGAGCCACACCCTGGGCGCGTTCTGCCCGAACATCCTGTTCCCGTACGCCCGTGAGACCCTGGACAGCCTGGTCACCCGTGGCTCGTTCCCGGCACTGATGCTGGCGCCGGTGAACTTCGATGCCCTGTACGCCCAAGAGCTGCAGCGCATGCAACAGGAAGGCTCGCCAACGGTTCAGTAAGCTGTTCTGAGCAACGACGCCGATCCAATGTGGGAGCGGGCTTGCTCGCGAATGCGGTACTTCAGTCGATATCCTTGTTGACTGGCACTCCGCTTTCGCGAGCAATCCCGCTCCCACATTCGTTATGCAGTGTTACTTGAACCCCAATTGCCGCCAGCCTTCGTAAACCGCGACGGCCACGGTGTTGGACAGGTTCAGGCTGCGGCAGCCCTCGCGCATCGGCAAACGCAGGCGATGGCCGTCGGGCAGGGCGTCGAGCACCTCGGCCGGCAGGCCCCGGCTTTCCGGGCCGAACAGGAAGGCGTCGCCTTCGGCAAAGCTGGCGTCATGGAACGGCCGCGAACCCTTGGTGGTGAACGCGAACAGGCGTGGCTGGCCCAGGCTTTCCAGGCAACTGGCAAGGTCGGCGTGGCGCTGCAGGGTGGCATACTCGTGGTAGTCCAGGCCGGCGCGGCGCAGGCGCTTGTCGTCCATGTCGAAGCCCAGCGGCTCGATCAAATGCAGGTGGCAGCCACTGTTGGCGCACAGCCTGATAACGTTGCCGGTATTCGGCGGAATTTCTGGTTGAAAAAGGATGACGTGAAACATGCACGGCTCCGAAGGCAAAGATGCGCTGCATTCTACCCCTGAAGAAGACCCCAGGCCGAAGCTATTCCCGAAGGTCATGGGCTCGTTGGCGATTGTTGGCCTGATGATCGGCCTGATGATCGGCCGTTTGACCACGCCTGACCCGGTCGAATTGCAGCAGGTCGAGACAGTGGCAGACGGCGTGGTGGTGTGGTTCAACAACGAACCCAAGCTGCACGGCGAGTTGGTTGATGGCACCGTGGCGCTGCTGTTTGATGCGCAAGGCAAGGCGGCCGGTGGGCAACTCAAGGTCAACGATAAGGATGTGAACTGGCGCGTGCGCAAGACCGATGGCGGCTTGCTGCTGAACCTGGTGGCGGCTCGGCCATTGCGCGGGGAGTGGAAAGGGGAGAAGGCCGATGGCCGCTGGCGGCTGGAGATCCATCTCCAAGAGCAATAAAAGAGGGAATCCCCGGCCTGCCTGTACCAAGGTCCCCAAAACGGGCTGGGGCTATGGGCGCTGTGCCGCATAAGCCCCGGGTGTAAAGAAGGGAGTTCCCGGCCTGCCTGTACCAGGGCTCCCAAAACGGGGTGAAGCCATTACGGCTTCGGTGTTAAAGAGGGAATCCCCGGCCTGCCTGTACCGAGGTTCCCCAAAGCGGTGTGGAGCGCGACGCGATTCGCATCAAGCACCCCGGGTGTAAAGAGGGGATTCTCGGCCTGCCTGTACCAAGGTCCCCGAAACTGGGTAGTACAAGGGTTGTTGCAGGGCGCGTGCCAGAGTTTGCAATGTGTGCCAAAAAAAGTTGTCAAAAAGCGCAAAGCCCCGGATTACGGGGCTTTGGTGTTTTTGCGATTTGGTTTTTTCTTAATCAGGCGGCTGTTTTGCGCTTGGGATACGTGCCCGATGCCGGTTCATGGTGCATTGAAGCGGTGCACGGTCGTTAGTCTGGTACAAAACAAATGTGGGAGCTGGCTTGCCCGCGATGGCGCTGTGTCAGTCGATACATCCAGTGACTGACACAGCGCCATCGCGAGCAAGCCCGGCTCCCACATTAGATCTTCAGTGGATCAGGGATGAGTGATCAGGCCTCATCACCTTCGTCATCATCCCCGCCATCGACCTTCATCCCCAACTCCTTGATCTTGCGCGTCAGGGTGTTGCGGCCCCAGCCCAGCAGCACGGCGGCATCGCGGCGGCGGCCGGCGGTGTGTTTCAGGGCGGTTTCGATCATGATCCGCTCGAAGGCCGGCACGGCACTGTCCAGCAGGTTCGACTGGCCGCGAGCCAGGGCCTGGTCGGCCCATTGGCGCAGCGCCTGTTCCCAGTTGGTCACCGGCGCCGAGTCCTGTGGCAGGCTCAACAGCTCCGGCGGCAGGTCGCTGATGTGCACTTCGCGCCCGGAAGCCATCACCGTGATCCAGCGGCAGGTGTTCTCCAGCTGGCGCACGTTGCCTGGCCATGGCAGGTTCTTCAGGTATTCCTCGGTCTCGCTCTTGAGCAGCTTCGGCTCGACAGCCAGCTCCTGGGCGGCGCGGCTGAGGAAATGGCGGGCGAGGGTCGGGATGTCTTCACGACGGTCCGACATCCGCGGAATATGGATGCGGATCACGTTGAGGCGGTGGAACAAGTCCTCACGGAATTTGCCCGCGTGCACCAGGGTTTCCAGGTTCTGGTGCGTCGCGGCGATGATACGCACGTCGACCTTGACCGGCGTGTGCCCGCCGACGCGGTAGAACTCACCGTCTGCCAATACACGCAGCAGGCGGGTCTGGGTGTCGGCCGGCATGTCGCCGATTTCGTCGAGGAACAACGTGCCGCCGTCGGCCTGTTCAAAACGCCCGCGACGCAGGTTGGCTGCGCCGGTGAAGGCCCCTTTTTCATGGCCGAACAGCTCGGACTCCATCAGGTCCTTGGGGATCGCCGCCATGTTCAAGGCAATGAACGGCGATGCGGCCCGTGGGCTGTGACGGTGCAGGGCATGGGCCACCAACTCTTTACCAGTACCCGACTCGCCGTTGATCAGCACGGTGATGTTGGAGTGGCTCAAACGCCCGATGGCGCGAAACACTTCCTGCATCGCCGGCGCCTCGCCGATGATTTCCGGGGTGCGGGTCAGGGCGGGTGGCGCTTCCTGGTTCTGCTGTTCCTGGGCGTGCTGGTTGGCGCGCTTGACCAGCGCCACTGCCTCGTCCACATCGAACGGCTTGGGCAGGTATTCAAACGCACCGCCCTGATAGGACGCGACAGCGCTGTCCAGGTCCGAGTGCGCGGTCATGATGATCACTGGCAGGCGCGGGTGCTGCTCGCGGATCCGTGCCAGCAGATCCAGGCCACTGGCGCCGGGCATGCGGATGTCTGAGATGATCACATCCGGCTGCTGGCGAGCCAGGCGACTCATCACCCCGTCGGCGCTGTCGAAGCTCTGGGTGGTCATGCCTTCCTGTTGCAAGGCTTTCTCGAGGACCCAGCGGATAGAACGGTCGTCATCGACGATCCAGACAGTTTCACTACGGCTCATGTCGATGGGGCTCCTTGTTCCAGAGGCAGAAAGATCGAGAACGTGGTGTGGCCAGGATGGCTTTCACATTCGATCAGACCCTGGTGCTGGCTGATGATGTTCTGGGTGATGGCCAGGCCCAGCCCGGTACCGTCCGGACGGCCGCTGACCATGGGAAAGAAAATGGTTTCCTGCAGTTCCGCAGGAATGCCCGGGCCGTTGTCGATGATCTCGACCTTGGTCACCAGGCGATGGCGCACGTGGCCAATGGTGAATTGGCGCAGGGCACGGGTGCGAAGGCTGATGCGGCCCAGGCGCAGTTCGTTCTGGCTGCTGATGGCCTGCATGGCGTTGCGCACGATATTGAGCACCGCCTGGATCATCTGCTCGCGGTCGATCAAGACGTCGGGAATGCTCGGGTCGTAGTCGCGCACCAAGGTGATGCAGCCCTGGCTTTCGGCTTCGACCAGTTGGCAGACACGCTCCAGCACCTCGTGCACGTTGGTCATCGCCAGCGACGGCAGTTTGTTGGAGCCGAGCATGCGGTCCACCAGGTTCCGCAGGCGGTCGGCTTCCTCGATGATGACGTTGGTGTAGTCCTTGAGGTTCTCGTCCGGCAGCTCACGGGCCAACAGCTGCGCCGCGCCGCGAATCCCGCCGAGGGGGTTCTTGATCTCGTGGGCCAGGCCGCGCACCAGCATCTTGCTGGTTTCCTGCTTGGACAACTGCGCTTCCTCCTTGGTAATGCGCAGCAGGCGATCGCGGGGGTGGACTTCGAGCAGCAGCAGGGTGGCGCCATTGCTCAGGATCGGGGTAACGGCGTAGTCGACGGTCAGCGTCTGGCCGGTCAGGGCCGTGAGCATCGCCTCGCGCTTGGTAAACGGGTGTGCCTGCTCCACCGCCTGGCGCAACGAGCTCAAGGCTTCGGCCGATTCGGTGAACAGCTCGCTGATGAACTGCCCATGGCTGCGCTGGCCGCTGATGGCCAGGAGCATCTCCGCCGCCGGGTTCATGTACTCAAGGCGCAGATCGTCATTGAGCAGAATGGTCGCGGTGGTCAGGTTGTCGAGTAGCAAACGGTGCAGTGCATCGCTGATGGTCATCAGGACCTCTTTTGGAGCATGGCGCGGGCTTGAGGCACACGCTGATACAAGGAAAATGCAAAAACCAAACCAAGGCTCCGAAAAGAAGCGTTAAAGCCCTGAATTAGGGGTTTTAGGCGCGAAACTGTGGCGTTCTGCCAGCTTGATCGGGAAGAATCGAACCAAAATGGGCTGGGCAGGTGGGAAGGGTGCAGCCTATCGCACCAATATAGTGCGGTTTTGTGAAGGTTGTTCAGGAAGTGAGGGGATGACTTGAAAGGTTGCGCGCATGGAGGCGCTGGCTTGCCTGCGCTATCGCAGGCAAGCCAGCTCCCACAGTTTTGATGGGGTTGCAGCTTTTAGCCTTTGTTGATGCACAGCTCGGCGGTGGCGCGGATCATTGCTAGTTGGCGCAGCGGATCATTCAGTGGCTCGTGCACGGCTGAGGCGAGCCATTGCGGGCACTGCGCGTCGGTGCGCTGCGGGGTGAAGTCGGCGAGTTGCTGCAGCAGGCGTTTTTGCAGTTCATCCAGTTTCGGGCGGATCTGCTTGACCAGGTCCGGTCGCGGATCGTCCGGCGCCTTGCCCTGGAACTGCCAGTCGGACAGATGGGTGTACTGCACCAGTTTGTTCGCTTCGATCTGCGCCGAGAAAAACTGCTCGGCCGCGGCGGGCGCCAGCTTGTAGGTTGGCGCCTGGGCGATAACGCTGGCGATCACTTCTTGCTCGCGCTTCTTGTCTTCCACGGGCTTTTTGCTGTCCCACTTGCTCAGCGCGACCTGATCGGCAATCTCCAGGCGTTCGGCGATGCTGTTGAGCAAAGGCTCCAGGGTCGGTGGGGCGGCGAGTGCATTGGCGCTGATAAATAATAGGACAGAGGCAAGTCGAAGCTTCAAAGGCGATCTCCTGTGGGAGCGGGCTTGCCCGCGATGGCAGTGTCAGTCAATACAACAGGTACTGGATGCGGCGCAATCACGCGCGAGCCCGAGGCTGCATTTTTCATGATGTGCAGGCAAAAAAAAGACCTCCCGAAGGAGGTCTT
Organism: Pseudomonas sp. TH21; assembly: GCF_016651025.1. Classification (NCBI taxonomy): domain Bacteria; kingdom Pseudomonadati; phylum Pseudomonadota; class Gammaproteobacteria; order Pseudomonadales; family Pseudomonadaceae; genus Pseudomonas; species Pseudomonas sp. TH21. The sequence continues at coordinate 261,923 of NZ_JAEKEQ010000001.1, forward strand.
TTTCATCACGCCGCGTTACGCAGCGCTACCGGATCAGCAGCTGTAGTACAGCTCGTATTCCAGTGGGTGTACGAAGGTGCGTACTTTGATTTCTTCTGCGCTTTTCAGCTCGATGTAGGCATCGATGAAGTCGTCGCTGAATACGCCGCCTTTGGTCAGGAACGCACGGCCCTTGTCCAGCTCTTCCAGGGCTTCTTTCAGGCTGCCGCACACTTGTGGGATCTCTTTGGCCTCTTCAGGCGGCAGGTCGTACAAGTTTTTGTCGGCGGCGTCGCCAGGGTGGATCTTGTTCTGGATACCGTCCAGGCCGGCCATTACCAGGGCAGCGAAGGCCAGGTACGGGTTGGCTGCTGGATCCGGGAAGCGTGCTTCGATACGGCGAGCGCGAGGGCTGGACACGTAAGGAATACGGATCGAGGCAGAACGGTTGCGAGCCGAGTAGGCCAGCATCACCGGTGCTTCGAAACCTGGGACCAGACGCTTGTAGGAGTTGGTCGACGGGTTGGTGAAGCCGTTCAGGGCCTTACCGTGCTTGATGATGCCGCCGATGAAGTACAGGGCGGTGTCGGACAGGCCGGCATAGCCTTCGCCAGCGAAGGTGTTCTTGCCTTCTTTGGCGATGGACAGGTGAACGTGCATACCCGAACCGTTATCGCCGTACAGTGGCTTAGGCATGAAGGTAGCGGTACGGCCGTAGGCCACGGCAGTGTTGTGTACGCAGTACTTCAGGGTCTGAACTTCGTCAGCCTTGGCAACCAGGGTGTTGAACTTCACACCGATTTCGTTCTGGCCGGCAGTGGCCACTTCGTGGTGGTGCACTTCGATGACCAGGCCCATGTCTTCCATGGCGTTGCACATGGAGGTACGGATTTCGTGGTCGTGGTCGAACGGTGGAACCGGGAAGTAGCCGCCTTTGATACCTGGACGGTGGCCATGGTTGCCGCCTTCCACGTCCTGGTCGGACATCCACGAACCTTGCTCGGAGTAGATCTTGAACATCGAGCCGGAGATGTCGGACTTGAACTTGACTTGGTCGAAGATGAAGAATTCTGGCTCTGGGCCTACGAATACGGTGTCACCGATACCGGTGGACTTCAGGTATTCCTCGGCACGCTTGGCGATCGCACGTGGGTCGCGGTCGTAGCCCTGCATGGTCGAAGGCTCGATCACGTCGCACACCAGGATCAGGGTGGCTTCTTCGGTGAACGGGTCCAGTACGGCAGTGCTGTCGTCCGGCATCAGGATCATGTCGGAAGCTTCGATGCCTTTCCAGCCGGCGATGGAGGAGCCGTCGAACATTTTGCCTTCTTCGAAGAAAGCATCATCCAGCGCGTCGCGAGCCGGCATGGTCACGTGGTGCTGAGTGCCTTTTGTGTCCGTGAAGCGCAGATCAATCCATTTAACGTCATGATCTTTGATGAGTTGAACCGACTTCGACATGGTGTCCTCCGGGTGGCTTCGGGCTGGGGTAGTGGAGTTAGCCCTTAGAATGTGGGTGATGCCGGCGCGGATACTCCGCCATGGCAACCTGCCTCACAAGAGAGCAAATTGCATGCCAGTGCGCCAACATGGCCTTTTTGCTTCAAAATGGCCCCTATAAAGGTGCAATCCGCTGAAACGGAATAAATAACGCACTGCAATGTAGCGTTAATTTCTATAAATGACCCGTTTTGGTGCGTGAAGCGGCTGATGCATATTAACTGGTTAAACCTTGAGCGATTTCCGCTATAATCCGCGCCCCCCTTTTTCGGCAGGCCCTGCGCGCGCTGTTTCCATGAAATTAATCGTTAAAGTCTTCCCCGAGATCACCATCAAGAGCCGACCGGTACGGACGCGTTTCATCCGTCAGTTGGCCAAGAACATCCGTGCCGTGCTCCGCGATCTGGACCCGGCTGTGGTGGTGAACGGCGTGTGGGACAACCTCGAGCTGGAAACCCGCGTAACCGACGCCAAAGCCTTGAAGGATATGACTGAGCGCCTGAGCTGCATGCCGGGCATCGCGCATTTCCTGCAGGTCGACGAGTACCCGCTGGGCGACTTCGACGACATCACCGAAAAGTGCAAGCAGCACTACGGCAGCGCGCTGGAAGGCAAGATTTTTTCGGTGCGCTGCAAGCGTGCCGGCAAGCACCCGTTCAGCTCCATGGATGTCGAAAAATACGTCGGCAGCAAGCTGCGTCGCGAGTGCGGCGCCGCCGGAATTTCCCTCAAGGCGCCGCAAATTGAAGTGCGCATGGAAATTCGCGACCAACGGTTGTTTGTGATCCACAGCCAGCACGACAGCATCGGCGGCTACCCGCTGGGCGCCCTGGAACAGACCCTGGTGCTGATGTCCGGCGGTTTCGATTCCACGGTGGCGGCCTACCAGATCATGCGCCGCGGCCTGATGAGCCACTTCTGCTTCTTTAACCTGGGCGGGCGTGCACACGAATTGGGCGTGATGGAGGTCGCGCACTTTATCTGGAAGAAGTACGGCAGCTCCCAGCGCGTGCTATTTGTGAGCGTGCCGTTCGAGGAAGTGCTGGGCGAAATTCTCGGCAAAGTCGATAACAGTCATATGGGCGTAGTATTGAAGCGTATGATGTTGCGCGCTGCGTCCCGAATCGCCGATCAATTGCAGATCGACGCGCTGGTGACCGGTGAAGCGATCTCCCAGGTGTCCAGCCAGACGCTGCCGAACCTGTCGATCATCGATTGCGTCACCGAGAAGCTGGTCTTGCGCCCGCTGATCGCCAGCCACAAGCAGGACATCATCGACCTGGCAGAGCAGATCGGCACCGCCGACTTTGCCAAGCACATGCCCGAGTACTGCGGGGTCATCTCGGTGAACCCCAAGACCCACGCCAAGCGTCACCGCGTGGAGCATGAAGAAAAAGAATTCGACATGGCGATTCTGGAGCGTGCGCTCGAGAACGCCAAGCTGGTCCCGATCGATCGTGTCATCGATGAACTGGGCCAGGATGTGCAGATCGAAGAAGTCAGCGAAGCCCTGGCCGGCCAGATCGTCGTCGACATCCGTCACCCGGATGCCGCTGAAGATGAGCCGCTGGAGATCGCCGGCATCGACGTACAAACGCTGCCGTTCTATGCATTGAACGCGCGTTTCAAGGAACTGGATAACAGCCGTCAGTACCTGCTGTATTGCGACAAAGGCGTGATGAGTCGCCTGCATGCTCACCATTTGCTCAGTGAGGGGTATGCCAATGTGCGCGTTTATCGACCGAGCTAAGAGCCCGGGGCTGTTTGCCTGTGGCCTGCGTCACCGGCCCCCCGACTCTGCCGTCAAGCTGTAACGGCAAGGCCTGACTCTACTGTTAATCGCTGCCACGACCTGTCAGCACACCGAATCCTCTGATCGAGATACACAAGTGATCGAAAATCTACGTAACATCGCCATCATTGCTCACGTTGACCATGGTAAAACCACCCTGGTAGACAAACTCCTGCGTCAATCCGGCACCCTGGAGCGCAACGAGCTCAACGACGAGCGCGTGATGGACTCCAACGACCAGGAAAAAGAGCGCGGTATTACCATCCTGGCAAAAAACACCGCTATCAACTGGAACGGCTACCACATCAACATCGTGGATACCCCGGGCCACGCCGACTTCGGCGGCGAAGTAGAACGCGTAATGTCGATGGTTGACTCCGTTCTGCTGCTGGTTGACGCTCAAGACGGCCCTATGCCGCAAACCCGTTTCGTGACCAAGAAGGCGTTCGAAGCCGGCCTGCGTCCGATCGTGTGCATCAACAAGGTTGACCGTCCAGGCGCGCGTCCGGACTGGGTTCTGGACCAGATCTTCGACCTGTTCGACAACCTGGGTGCTACCGAAGAACAGCTGGACTTCAAAGTCGTCTACGCCTCGGCCCTGAACGGTATTGCCGGTCTGGACCACACCGACATGGCTGAAGACATGACCCCGCTGTACCAGTCGATCGTCGACAACGTACCTGCGCCGGCTGTTGACCGTGACGGTCCGTTCCAGATGCAAATCTCCGCACTGGACTACAACAGCTTCCTGGGTGTTATCGGCGTTGGCCGTATCGCTCGTGGTCGCGTCAAGCCGAACACCCCGGTTGTCGCTATCGGCGCCGACGGCAAGAAGCGCAACGGTCGTATCCTGAAGCTGATGGGTCACCACGGTCTGCACCGCATCGACGTTGAAGAAGCGGCTGCTGGCGACATCGTGTGCATCAGCGGTATGGACTCGCTGTTCATCTCCGACACCCTGTGCCACCCGGACGCTGTCGAGGCGATGAAGCCCCTGACCGTTGACGAGCCAACCGTTTCCATGACCTTCCAGGTAAACGACTCGCCATTCTGCGGTAAAGAAGGCAAGTTCGTGACCTCCCGTAACATCAAGGAGCGTCTGGACAAAGAGCTGCTGTACAACGTTGCTCTGCGCGTTGAAGAAGGCGACTCGGCTGACAAGTTCAAGGTTTCCGGCCGTGGTGAGCTGCACCTCTCGGTACTGATCGAAACCATGCGTCGCGAAGGCTTCGAAATGGGCGTTGGTCGTCCTGAAGTGATCATCCGTCAGGTTGACGGCGTGAAGCAGGAACCGTTCGAAAACGTGACCATCGACACCCCTGAAGAATCCCAGGGCAAGGTCATGGAAGAGATGGGCCTGCGTAAGGGCGACCTGACCAACATGGTGCCGGATGGCAAGGGCCGTGTACGTCTGGAATACAACATCCCTGCTCGTGGTCTGATCGGTTTCCGTAACCAGTTCCTGACCCTGACCAACGGTGCTGGCATCCTGACCTCGATCTTCGATCGCTACGACACCATGAAGTCCGGCGACATGTCCGGCCGTCAGAACGGTGTTCTGGTATCGGTTGAAACCGGCAAGGCACTGACCTACTCCCTGGAAACCCTGCAGGCGCGTGGCAAGCTGTTCGTTGAACACGGTCAAGAGATCTACAACGGCCAGATCGTTGGTCTGAACAGCCGTGACAACGACATGGGCGTCAACCCAACCAAAGGCAAGAAGCTCGACAACATGCGTGCTTCGGGTAAAGACGAAACCATCGCCCTGGTTCCACCTGTTCGCTTCACCCTGGAACAGGCCCTGGAATTCATCCAGGACGACGAGCTGTGCGAAGTGACGCCGAAGTCGATCCGCCTGCGTAAGAAGATCCTGGACGAAGGCGAGCGTACCCGCGCTGCCAAGAAAGCCAAGAACTGAGTTAACTCAGGCTGAATGAAAAACGCCCCCGGTCGAAAGGCCGGGGGCGTTTTTTTATGCCTGCTTATTGGGGGCGCCGGCGGCTTTTGTGGTGAGCGGGCTTGCCCCGCGTTGGGCTGCGAAGCGGCCCCTCCAGGAATCGGTGCGTTGTTTCAGGCAAACCGAGGTGTTTGGGTTTGGGGCTGCTGCGCAGCCCAACGCGGGGCAAGCCCGCTCGCCACAACAGGCTCGTTCATCACAACAAGCCCGTCCACCACAACAGGCTCATTCATCACAGCGGGCTTGTTCATCAGAGCAGGCCCGCTTGCCAAAGGGGGGGTTGGATCAGAACTTGTCGAGGGTCTTGAACTTGGTTTCGCGCACCACTTCCTTCGGCTTGTACGCGCAATACCCTGGGCGCGGGCCGATCTTGGGGTGGTTGCGGCAGGTGTCCGGGCGCTTGTCATAAATAGTGCAGAAACGCGTCTTACGATCCAGGTACAGGCAATCGTTGTTGCTCATGCGTTGCAGGGTGAATATTTCCGACTTGGAATTGAAGCGCTCGACGATGCCTTCCTTCTGCAAGCGCTTGGCGATGTTCTTCGGCGGGTCGCCGCGCTCGAACTCATCGACGATGCCAATGCGGATCAGGTCCTTGATCTTCACCTCGACCGGCAGCGTGCAGCAGCTGGACACGCAGCCACCGCACATGTGGGCGGAATATTTCTGCCAGGTCTCGAGACGGTCGAGTTCCGCGGCGGCGATCAGTTGAGGCTTCATCAGGGTTCCAAGGTGGGGCGATATCCGGGCGCGCGATCATACCGGGATTGGTGATTTTTTGAACAATATTTTGCAGATTTCATCTCCAACGGTGCGCCAGGGGAAAGCAGGCACGGCCCCTGCATCTAATTCCCGCAAAGGTGAATGAGTTAAAAAACTGCCGAACCAGAGCGTCTACCGTCTGTCAGACCGTCTAGGCTCTAGCAACTCCTTCTATCTCGCCCGAGGTCGCATTTGATGTCTCAGGAACCACTTGCACGAGAAGCAGAGGTAGCCGCATTTCGCGATGCCGTCTTGACCAAACTCACCTACGCGGTGGGCAAGGACCCGGATCACGCCTTCGACCATGACTGGTTCGAAGCCATTGCCCTGGCCGCCCGCGACCAGATGGTCGACCACTGGATGGACCACACGCGGCGGATCTACCGCAAGGGCCAGAAGCGGGTGTATTACCTCTCGCTGGAATTCCTCATCGGCCGCTTGCTCTACGACAGCCTGAGCAACCTTGGCGTGCTGGAAATTGCGCGCGAAGCCCTGTCCGAGCTGGGCGTGGACCTGGAGCGCATCCGCCTGCTGGAGCCCGACGCGGCGCTGGGCAACGGCGGTCTGGGCCGTCTCGCGGCCTGCTTCATGGAAAGCATGTCGACCCTGGGCATTGCCGGCCATGGCTATGGCATCCGCTATGAACACGGCCTGTTCCGCCAGGCGATTGTCGATGGCTGGCAGCAGGAGCAAACCGAACGCTGGCTGGATTTCGGCAACCCGTGGGAATTCGAACGCGCCGAAGTGATTTACCCGATCGGCTTTGGCGGCAGCGTCGAAACCCTGGCGGATGCCTCCGGCAAGATGATCCAGGTGTGGTCGCCCAACGAAACCGTGCGCGCCGTTGCCTACGACACCCCGGTGGTCGGCTGGCGCGGGGCCAGTGTGAATACCCTGCGGTTGTGGCGTGCGCGGGCGGTGGAAGACCTGCACCTGGAGCGCTTCAACGCCGGTGACCACCTGGGCGCGGTGGCCGAAGTGGCCCGCGCCGAAAGCATCTCGCGCGTGCTTTACCCGGCCGACAGCACCGAAGCGGGGCAGGAACTGCGCCTGCGCCAGGAGTACTTCTTCGTCTCGGCCTCGCTGCAGGACCTGCTGCGCCGCCACAAGAACATGCACGGCTCGGTGCTGAGCCTGGGCGAGCACGCGGCGATCCAGCTCAACGACACCCACCCGTCCATTGCCGTCGCCGAGTTGATGCGCCAGTTGGTCGACCTGCACGACATTCCATGGGAAGCCGCCTGGGATGTCACCGTCGAAACCTTGTCGTACACCAACCACACGCTGCTGCCCGAGGCGCTGGAAACCTGGCCGGTCGGCCTGATGGAACGCATGCTGCCGCGGCACATGCAGATCATCTACCTGATCAACGCCCAGCACATCGACTCGCTGCGCGCCAAAGGCATCCACGATTTCGACGTGCTGCGCGCGGTATCGCTGATCGAAGAAGACAACGGCCGTCGCGTGCGGATGGGTAACCTCGCGTTTCTCGGCTCCCACAGTGTCAACGGCGTGTCCGGCCTGCACACCCAGTTGATGCGCAGCACGGTGTTTTCCGAATTGCACAAGCTCTACCCGGAGCGCATCAACAACAAAACCAACGGCATCACCTTCCGCCGCTGGCTGTACCAGGCCAATCCCAAGCTCACCTCGATGCTGGTGGAGGCGCTGGGCCCGGACATTCTCGACAAGCCCGAAGAGCGCCTGGTAGAGCTTGAGCCCTTTGCCGAGAAACAGACCTTTCGCAAGGCGTTTGCCGAGCAACGGCTGCACAGCAAGCGGGCATTGGCCGACATCATTCATGAGCGGTTGGGAATCGCGATCAACCCGGCGGCGATGTTCGACGTGCAGGTCAAGCGCATCCACGAGTACAAGCGCCAACTGCTGAACCTGTTGCACACCGTGGCGCTGTACCAGGCGATCCGTGCCGAACCTGGCACCGACTGGGTGCCGCGCGTGAAGATCTTCGCGGGCAAGGCGGCGGCCAGTTATCACCAGGCCAAGTTGATCATCAAGCTGACCAACGACATTGCGCGCACCGTGAACAATGATCCGACCGTGCGCGGTTTGCTCAAGGTGGTGTTCCTGCCCAACTACAACGTCAGCCTGGCGGAAAGCATCATCCCGGCGGCGGACTTGTCGGAGCAGATTTCCACCGCCGGCTTTGAAGCCTCGGGCACCAGTAACATGAAGTTTGGCCTCAACGGCGCGCTGACCATCGGCACCATGGACGGCGCCAACGTGGAAATGCACGAGCGCGTGGGCGCCGAGCACATGTTTATCTTCGGCCTCAGCGCGCAGCAGGTGGAAGCCCGCAAGCACGCCGGTGAGTTCAACGCCGGGCCGGAGATTGCCGCATCGCATCGGCTCAACGATGTACTGCAGGCGATTCGCGGTGGGGTGTTCTCGCCGGATGACCCGGGCCGTTATGTCGGCCTGATCGACGGGCTGGTCGACTACGACCGCTTCCTGGTGTGTGCCGACTTCGATTCCTACTGGGACGCCCAGGCGCGGGTCGAAGCGCATTGGCACGACTCCAAGGCATGGTGGCGTTCGGCAGTGCTGAATACGGCGCGGATGGGTTGGTTCAGCTCGGACCGGACCATCAGGGAGTACGCGACCGAGATCTGGAAAGCCCTCGACTAAACATCGCTGACCTGAACATGCGTGCGGGTTTATGTGGGCGCTGGCTTGCCTGCGATAGCATCACCTCGGTGTGACTGATACGCCGAGGTGTCTGCATCGCGGGCAAGCCCGGCGCCCACATAAGCGTGCTTCCACATGGGGTCTGCGTCGATATACTAGGCGCCAGTTCGCCCGCCTCGGGCTGCTTAGGGATATCGACCATGCAATGGATTCTCATGCTGATTGGCCTGGTGCTCGGCTGGACGCTCGATGAGTCGTTCACCGATGCCGGTTTCGGTGCGCTGTTGGGGTTGGGCGTGGGTCAGGCGATTCGCCTGGCGAAGCTCTCGGCCCAGGCGGATCAGCAGGCACGTCAGTTGGAAACCACGCAGAAAGCGCTGATCGCGCTGGGTGAGCGCCTGCGGCAATTGGAAGTGCCCACGCCGGCCAGCCCTGTGAGTGTCGAACCGCTTATCCCCGAGCCGACGCCTGTCACCCAGGCTCCTGAGCTTGTGTGGGAGTTGCCGGCAGAAGCAGAAATAGCCCCCGTCGCTGCGGCTGTCGAAGCCAGCCAACCGCTGCCGGACGACGTGTGGGCTCCCGCGCCCACGCCGCGCCCCCAGGAACCTGCAATTCCCCGCGGCCCCAACCTGATCGAACGCGCGATCAGCGGCGCACGCAATTGGCTGTTTGGCGGCAATACCGTGCTGCGTGTCGGCGTGGTGCTGTTGTTTCTCGGCCTGGCGTTCCTGCTGCGCTACGCCACCGAAGGCATGGTCGTGCCGATCGAACTGCGTTACGCCGGCGTTGCCGCCGCCGCATTGGGCCTGCTGGGCCTCGGTTGGTGGCTGCGGCTGCGCAACAGCAACTACGGGCTGATGCTGCAGGGGACCGGGATTGCGGTGCTGTACCTGACGGTGTTTGCCGCGATGCGCCTGCACCCCTTGATCGACCCGAGCGCGGCGCTGGGGCTGTTGGTGGCGGTCACGGTGTTCTCGGCGATCCTGGCGATTACCCAGGATGCACTGGGGCTGGCCTGTGCGGCGGCGCTGGGCGGCTTTGCGGCGCCGATCCTCACCTCAACCGGTGCCGGCAACCATGTGGCGCTGTTCAGTTATTTCGCCCTGCTCAACGCCGGCATCCTCGCCATCGCGTGGTTCAAGGCCTGGCGCCTGCTTAATCTGATCGGTTTTGTCGGCACCTTTGGCATCGGCTTCGCCTGGGGCATGCGCTCCTACACGCCCGAATTGCTGTGGAGCACCGAGCCGTTCCTGATCCTGTTTTTCCTGATGTACCTGGCCATCGGCCTGTTGTTCGCCCGGCGCACATTGCTGGAAATGCGTGACGCGCCCGACGATGACAGCCGGGCCGCACTGCTGCGTTGGTCGCTGGCCAAGGGGCACTATGTCGACGGCAGCATGCTGTTTGGCCCGCCACTGGTGGGGTTCGGCCTGCAGTTCGCACTGGTGCAGCACCTGGAGTTTGCCGCTGCGTTCAGCGCGTTGGGCCTGGGGATCATCTACATGGGCCTGGCCCGCCTGTTGGGTGGCGGGCGCGCATTGCTGCTGGCGGAAACCTGCCTGGCGCTGGGGGTGATCTTTGCCAGCCTGGCCATTCCGTTGGGTCTCGATGCGCGCTGGACTGCCGCCGCCTGGGCGGTCGAAGGCGCCGGGATCTTCTGGCTTGGCTTGCGTCAGGAGCGGCCATTGGCGCGTGCCTTCGGCTTGTTGCTGCAAGTGGGTTCGGCGTTGGCATTCCTCAGTGAGCTGCGCATCGGCGAGCACACCTTGCTCGACGGCGCCCCGCTGGGGGCGCTGCTGCTCGGCGCGGCGTTGCTGTTCAGTTTCGACCAGTTGCGCAAGGCCTCGGCGCAGCAGGCTGCAGCGTGGGAGCGCAAAGGCCTGCCCGTGCTGGCGAGCCTGGGCCTGGGCTTTTTGTACCTGCTTGCACCGTTCTTTTGGCTGACCCAAGGCACCGCGATCAGTTGGGCAATCGCCGGTCTGGTGACGCTGTTCGTCGGCCTGCGCATCGGCTCGCGCACCTTTCTGTTCACGGCATTCGCGGTGCAGTTGCTCGGCGGTGCTGTGTTCCTGCTGCGCTTGCAAGGCGGTGACGGCGCGGCGGTCTTCAATGCGGGCTGGAGCGGTTTGCTGACCGCCTCGCTGATCGGCATGGCCTTGATCGGTGGCATGTTGCTGGCGGCCCGCGATGACAGCGTGCGCGGTGACGTGCGCTTGCTGCGCGGGCTGTCGGTGGTGCTGCTGGCCGGCTTGGTGCTGATCAACCTCGCGGTGCTGTTCGTGTTGCCGTGGGAAAGCGCCAGCGCGGTGTGGGCGGCCAGTGGCGTGTTGATCATCTGGCTGAGCCTGCACTTGCAGCAGCGCGTCAGTTTCGTCTTTGGCTTGCTGTTGCAGGTGATCGGAGGCAGCGCGTTCCTGCTGGCGGTGCCGCAACTGCTGGGGCCGTTGACCAGCGAGGGCTTGCGGCCGCTGGCCCACAGCGGGTTCTGGACACCGATGGTGCTGGGCCTGGCTGCCCTGGTCGGCGCCTGGCGTTTGCAACGTGAGCCGCATGCGCCGGTGTTCGCTGTGCTGAAGCTGCAGCGTCTGTCCGACCTACTGTTGGTGTGGGGCGCGGCCTGGTGGACGCTGGCGTTGGTCGGTGAAGTGCTGCGGTTTCTTCCTGACGAGCTGCAGGGCCCGGCCTTGCTCGGCATCGCGGCGCTGAGCGTGGCGATCTGGGCGCTGCTGGCGGCGCGGCTGCACTGGGCGTCGCTCGGTGTGCTATGCGCGTTGCTGATGCCGGCGGCGGGCGTGGTGCTGCTGGTCTCGGCGCACAACTACTATCACCCGGCGGCGCACTACGGCTGGCTGGCTTGGCTGGCGGTGTTCGCGGTGCACTTCATCGCGTTGCGGCGTCTGGCGGCGAGTGTGCCGGCCAGGGTGCTGAGCGTGGCCCATGTACTGGGCTGCTGGATGCTGATCGGCGTGCTGGCGCTGGAGCTGCGTTACGGCCTGTTGCGGCTCTCGAGTGAATACAACGCCTGGCGCTGGCTGGGCTGGGCGATGCTGCCCAGCCTGTATCTGGTGCTGGCCGCCGCGCCGCGCACCTGGCCATGGCCAGTGGCGGCGTACCCGCGTGAGTACCGTGTGCTGGCAGCCTTGCCGCTCGCGGTGCTGATGCTCGGCTGGTTTTGGCTGGCGAACAGCTTCAGTGACGGCACGGCCAACCCTTTGCCCTATGTGCCGCTGCTCAACCCGTTGGACCTGGGCCTGCTGTTTGCGCTGCTGGGTGTGTACCTGTGGTCCCGCAGCGTGGCGCCGCAACGTGGGCCGCGTGCCGAGTTGATCGCCCAGGGTGTCGCGGGCGTTTCGCTGTTTGCTTTCTTCACCGCGTTGGTGATGCGCACGGCCCACCATTGGGGCGGGGTGCCTTTCCATTTGGATGCGTTGCTGGCGTCGATGCTGGTACAGGCCGGCCTGTCGATCGTCTGGACCCTCATCGCCCTCGGGTTGATGATCGGTGGCCACCTGCGCCATCGTCGTGAAGTGTGGTTGATCGGGGCGGTGTTGATTGCGGTAGTGGTCGCCAAACTGTTCTTTGTCGAACTGAGCAACCGCGGCGGCCTGGCGCGGATCGTGTCGTTCATCGGCGTGGGCGGGCTGTTACTGGTGGTGGGCTACTTTGCGCCGCTGCCGCCCAAGCGTGCCGAACCTGTATTGGAAACTGAAGGAGCAGCCTCTTGATCGGTAAGTTGAGCGTAATTGCGGTGGGCTTGTGGACGACCTTGGCCGTGTGGGCGCAGGAAACCCCGGCCGATTTCACCACCCAGGTACCGCTGGCGGTGAGTGGCAACGGCCCTTGGTATCGCCTGGAGTTGCCGCTCGCCGTGCAGTTGGCCGCGCGCCAGGCTGACCTGAGCGATGTGCGCGTGTTCAACGCCGCCGGCGAGCCGCAAGCCTATGCGCTGTCGCGCCAGACGTCGGAGCGCACCGAAAGCCGCAACGTCACTGACGTGAAGTGGTTCCCGCTGTACGCCTCCGATACCCGTGACGCTTCGCCTGACGTGACGATGAAAGCCACTACGGCGGGCACGCTGGTGGAAATCAAACCCTCGAGCGGCGCCAAGCCCGGCAAGCAGGTATTGCGCGGCTGGGTGCTGGATGCCAGCGCGATCAAGGCGCCATTGCAGCAGTTGAGCCTCGACTGGAGCCGCGAGCATGAGGGCTTCCAGCGCTTCAGCATCGAAGCCAGCGATGACTTGCAGCACTGGGAATCCTGGGGAGATGGGCAGGTGGCACGCTTGTCGTTTGCCGATGAGCGAGTCGAGCAGCATGACGTCAGCTTGCCAGGGCAGTCGGCACGCTACCTGCGCCTCATGTGGCAAGGCCAGGCGGCGCCGCGCCTGACCTCGGCCAAGCTGGTGAGTGCATCGAGCAGCAGTCTGCCGCTGCCGTTGGTGTGGTCGCAGCCGTTGGCGGGGTCGCGGCTCAAGGCGGGGGAGTACAGTTGGCAGTTGCCGGTGGGGCTGAATGTCGAGCGCTTGCGGGTTGAATTGAAGCAGCCCAACACCTTGGCGCCGGTGACCTTGGCAGGGCGGCGGGACAGCCAGCAGGCCTGGCAACCGTTGAGCAATGGCTTGCTGTACCGCCTGACCCAGAACGGCCAGGACGTGGTGCAGGATGAGCTGCGTTTGCCTGGCCAGGTGGTCAACCAGCTGAAATTGCAGGTGGACGAGCGCGGCGGTGGCCTGGGCGTTGAAGCACCGGCCCTGCGTTTTGCCGTGCGCGCCACGCAGTTGGTGTTCCTGGCGCGGGGTGAGCCGCCGTTCACGCTGGCGTTGGGCAATGCCTCGGTGAAGGCGGCGAACCTGCCGCTGTCGACGCTGATTCCCGATTACAGCGCCGCGCGCGTCAAGGCGCTGGGCCAGGCCACGTTGTCGACGGAGGTGGTGGTCAAATCGCCGGCCGTGGTGGCGCCGACCGAGGCCGGCACCGACTGGAAGAAGCTCGGCCTGTGGGCCGTACTCCTGCTGGGTGTGGCGGCGCTGGGAGGCATGGCCTACAGTTTGCTGCGCAAGCCGCCGGTGGCACGTTAAATAAAGTCCATGAACTCTATTGGGTTTAAATCCTCTGATAGGAGGAAATACGCCCCGACTCGCGTTAAACTGCGCGGGTTTTTAGCCCCCCCATTCTCCGGAGCCTTCCATGTCCCGCGTTACCTTGAGTCGCTATTTGATTGAGCAGACCCGCAGCAACAACACGCCTGCCGATCTGCGCTTCCTTATCGAAGTGGTGGCGCGTGCTTGCAAGGAAATCAGCCACGCCGTCTCCAAAGGCGCACTGGGTGGTGTCCTGGGCAGCATGGGCACTGAAAACGTGCAGGGCGAAGTACAGAAGAAGCTCGACGTACTCTCCAACGAGATCCTGCTCGAAGCCAACGAATGGGGCGGTCACCTGGCCGGCATGGCGTCCGAAGAAATGGACAATGCCTACCAGATTCCGGGCAAATACCCGAAAGGCGCCTACCTGTTGGTATTCGACCCGCTGGACGGTTCGTCGAACATCGACATCAACGCGCCGGTCGGCACCATCTTCTCGGTACTGCGTTGCCCGAACGAATACCTGAGCCAGAACGAAGCCCTGAATGAAAAGGCCTTCCTGCAGCCAGGCACCGAGCAGGTCGCTGCCGGCTACGCGATCTACGGCCCGCAGACCATGCTGGTGCTGACCCTGGGCGACGGCGTCAAGGGCTTCACCCTGGACCGTGAAATGGGCAGCTTCGTACTGACCCACGAAGACATCTCGATCCCTGCCTCGACCCAGGAATTCGCGATCAACATGTCCAACCAGCGTCACTGGGAAGCCCCGGTACAGCGCTACGTCAACGAGCTGATGGAAGGCGAGGAAGGCCCGTTGAAGAAGAACTTCAACATGCGCTGGGTGGCTGCGATGGTCGCTGACGTACACCGCATCCTGACCCGTGGTGGCCTGTTCATGTACCCACGCGACAGCCGCGAGCCATCCAAGCCAGGCAAGCTGCGCCTGATGTACGAAGCCAACCCGATGTCGTTCCTGGTAGAGCAGGCGGGCGGTGCGTCCACCGACGGCCACCAGCGCATCCTCGACATCCAGCCTGAAGGCCTGCACCAGCGTGTGGCGGTGTTCCTGGGTTCCAAGGAAGAAGTTGAGCGCGTGACGGCCTATCACAAGGCATAACCCACGGCGATAGTTTATCGGCCATGTTGTGAGCCGGTTCACCGTTAAAGAAGCCCCGAAACGTTTCAGCGTTTTCGGGGCTTTTTTGTTTTCGTTCGTCGGGAACCAGACACCTCTTTTCCCTTCTAAGCTTCTGGCAGATACCCAAGCTGCTTCGTCCCTCCAGGAGTTTTTCCATGTCGTTACGCCGTCTCGCTTTGCTGGCTTTTTGCGTGCTGTTGGCCGCTTGCAGCAAGGTCAACCAGGAAAATTACGCAAAGTTGTCGGCTGGCATGGCCAAGGCCGAGGTGGAGTCGCTGCTGGGTAAGCCGACCGATTGTTCTGGCGCACTGGGCATGTCCAGCTGCACGTGGGGCGATAAAGACAGCTTTATCAGCGTTCAATATGCCGGTGACAAAGTTCTGATGTTTTCCGGGCAAGGCCTGAAGTAAACCGGGGCGAGAGCCTGCGGGAGAAGAAGAATGATGCGTTTTGTTTTGTGCCTTTGTGCCTGCCTGTTTTTGGCGGGCTGCGCCAGTCATTCTGGCGATGATCTGCAACCCAAGACCGCGAGCAACGTCAATCTCAAGCGTTACCAGGGCACCTGGTATGAGTTGGCCCGATTGCCGATGTACTTCCAGCGCAACTGCGCGCAGTCCGAAGCCCGCTACACACTGCTGCCCGATGGCGATATGTCGGTGTTCAACCGCTGCCTGACCAGCGAGTGGAAGTGGGAAGAAGCCAAAGGCACGGCCACGCCGCAAGTGCCGGGCAAGACCGACAAGCTCTGGGTTGAATTCAATAACTGGTTTACCGCGCTGCTGCCCGGCGTCGCCAAGGGCGACTACTGGGTGCTGTACGTCAGCGATGACTACAAGACCGCCATCGTAGGCAGCCCGAGCCGGCGCTACATGTGGATCCTGTCGCGCACGCCGACGGTGAATGCCGACACCCGCGAAGACCTGCTCAGCAGGGCGCGGCAACAGGGGTATGACACCACACGGTTGATCTGGCGTACGTCGGACAAGCAGATGGCCAAGACCTCGCAGTAACTGAGGGGACCCTCAATCCAATAGGGGAGCTGGCTTGCCAGCTCCCCTATTTTTTTGTGTCGCCCGTCAGCCGAGCAAATCCCTCAAGACTTGCGTGAATGCCCGGCTGCTTTCTTCCTCGCCAGCATGGCGCCCATCCCTTACTACCCACTTACCGTTGACCAGCACATCGCGCACTTGCCGATCACCACCGGCGAACAGCCAGCGATTCAGGATCCCGTCCTCAATCGCCGTGGCCAGGTACGGATCATTGCCGTCCAGCACGATCCAGTCCGCACGCTTACCTGCTTCCAGTCGACCAATCGGCTGCCCCAACGCCTGTGCGCCACCGTCCAGCGCGGCATCGAACAGTGTGCGGCCGACCATCGGCTGATCGCTGCGATACAAGCGATTACGCCGCTGGTCGCGCAGGCGCTGGCCGTATTCCAGCCAGCGCAATTCTTCGACCACGCTCAATGAGACGTGGCTGTCGGAGCCGATCCCAATGCGACCGCCCTGTGCCAGAAAGTCCACGGCCGGGAAGATCCCGTCGCCCAGGTTGGCTTCGGTGGTCAGGCACAAACCGGCAATCGCGCGGCTCTTGGCCATGCGGGCCACTTCGTCAGCGTCCGCGTGAGTGGCGTGCACCAGGCACCAGCGCTCATCCACCTCGACATTGTCATACAGCCATTGCAGCGGGCGTTTGCCGCTCCAGGCCAGGCAATCGTCGACTTCCTTTTGCTGCTCGGCAATGTGGATATGCACCGGGCAGGCTTTGTCGCTGGCGGCCAGCACGTCATTGATTTGTTGCGGGGTCACCGCGCGCAGGGAGTGAAAGCACAACCCCAGCTGCTGCGCCGGTTGCGCGGCGAGGATCGGTTTCAGGCGCGCTTGCAGATCCAGGTAGTTTTCCGTGCTGTTGATAAACCGGCGCTGGCCTTCATTGGGTGCCTGGCCGCCAAATCCCGAGTGGGTGTAGAGCACCGGCACCAATGTCAGCCCGATGCCGCTGCTGGCGGCCGCGTGGCTGATCTGCCGCGACAGCTCCGTGCGGTCAGCATAGGGCTGGCCACTGACGTCATTGTGCACGTAGTGGAACTCAGCTACCGAGGTGTAGCCGGCCTTGAGCATCTCGATGTACAGCTGTCGGGCGATGACCTGCAATTGCTCCGGGCTGATCTTGCCAACCATGCGGTACATCAGGTCGCGCCAGGTCCAGAAGCTGTCATTCGGGTTGCCGGCGACTTCCGCCAGCCCCGCCATGGCGCGCTGGAACGCGTGGGAGTGCAGGTTCGGCATGCCCGCCAATACCGGGCCCCTGAGCCGTTCGGCGCCGTCTGCACTGGCGTTGGGCTCAACGTGGGTCAGCAGGCCATCGGCGCTGACTTCAAAGCGTACATCGTTGGCCCATCCATTAGGCAGCAGTGCGCGTTCGGCAAAGAAAGCGGACATGATCATGTCACCCCGGTCGTGTGTTTATTTGTATATACATATACAGACGTTTGCCTGCTCGGTAAACTCCGGCAATCTATGCATCTTTTCCTCTTGCAAGGATTCCCTGTGCCGACTCCGCCCGCCAAGTCTTCACTGGCTGCCCACATGGACGAAAGTCCGGCGCCCTTGTACGCCCGCGTCAAACAGATGATCAGCCAGCAGATCCTCAACGGCAACTGGCCGCCCCATTACCGCGTGCCGTCGGAGAGCGAGCTGGTCAGCCAGCTGGGCTTCAGCCGCATGACCATCAACCGCGCCCTGCGCGAGCTGACCGCCGAAGGTTTGCTGGTGCGCATGCAAGGTGTCGGCACGTTCGTCGCCGAACCCAAGAGCCAGTCGGCGCTGTTCGAGGTGCACAACATCGCCGATGAGATCGCCTCCCGTGGGCATCGGCATACTTGCCAGGTCATTCACCTTGGTGAAGAAGCAGCCGGCTCCGAACGCGCCGTAGCGCTGGAAATGCGCGAAGGCGGACGGGTGTTCCATTCGCTGATCGTGCACTTTGAAAACGACATTCCGGTGCAAATCGAAGACCGTTTCGTCAACGCCCTGGTCGCGCCGGAGTACCTGCAGCAGGACTTCACCCAGCAAACCCCCTACGCCTATCTGAACCAGGTCGCACCGCTGACCGAAGGCGAGCACGTGGTCGAGGCGATTCTCGCCGACGCCGCCGAGTGCAAGTTGCTGCAGATCGAGCCGAGCGAGCCCTGCCTGTTAATTCGCCGACGCACCTGGTCGGGTCGCCAGCCGGTGACCGCCGCGCGTTTGATCCACCCCGGTTCCCGTCATAGCCTGGAAGGACGTTTCAGTAAATGAGTGCAGTGAAAGTCTGGCGCGCCGCCGATTACGTGCGCATGCCGTGGAAAAACGGCGGTGGCAGCACCGAAGAAATCACCCGTGACGCCGGCACCGGCCTGGATGGCTTTGGCTGGCGCCTGTCGATTGCCGATATCGCCGAGTCGGGTGGGTTTTCCACCTTTGCCGGTTATCAGCGCGTAATCACCGTGATCAAGGGCGCCGGCATGGTGCTCACCGTGGATGGCGAGGAACAGCTGGGCCTGTTGCCGCTGCAACCCTTTGCGTTCAAGGGCGACAGCCACGTGTCGTGCCGCTTGATCACGGGGCCGATCCGCGATTTCAACCTGATCTACTCGCCCCAGCGCTACCACGCACGCTTGCAGTGGATTGACGGCGTGCAACGCTTTTTCAGCACGGCGCACACGGTGCTGGTGTTCAGCGTGGCGGATGAAGTGAAGGTGCTGGACCACGTGCTCGGCCATCACGACTGCCTGCAAGTGGACGGTAACACTGGCCTGCTGGATATCTCGGTCAGCGGCCGCAGTTGCATCATCGAACTGACTCAACACGATTAAAAAGCTGTGGGAGCAGGCTTGCCTGCGATAGCGGTGTATCAGCATGGGGTGTGCTGATCGACACACGGCTATCGCGGGCAAGCCTGCTCCCACAGTTGTTTTGTGGTGAGCAGAAAACTGTTTCCAGCCTGCGCACCAATTTGTTACCGAATGCCCCAGCGTGGCGCAAAACCACGCGTTGGTGACGAACCCCTCCCGTAGCAAAACTCCTTTGTAAGAAATTTCATCAAGCCTCGAAGCCTTATTTTCCAAGGCTCGCACACGCTTTCGAAAAAACTCCAAACGACTCGCGCAAAAAGTTGGCCGCTTGATTGCATATGCTTGTATGTACAAGTAAAGATGTGTGCGTAAGACTCTCCTTCGCACCATCCATGTTCGCGCATCATGCCGAGGAGTCCAGCCGTGACCGATTTTTCTAAAGCCAGGCCTACAAAATACCGTGACGTCGAAATCCGCGCGGCCCGCGGTAACAAGCTCACCGCCAAAAGCTGGCTGACTGAAGCGCCACTGCGCATGTTGATGAACAACCTCGACCCGCAAGTGGCCGAGAACCCGAAGGAGCTGGTGGTGTACGGCGGTATTGGCCGTGCGGCGCGCAATTGGGAGTGCTACGACCAGATCGTCGAGAGCCTCACTCACCTGAACGACGACGAAACCCTGCTGGTGCAATCCGGGAAGCCGGTCGGCGTGTTCAAGACCCACAGCAACGCCCCGCGCGTGCTGATCGCCAACTCCAACCTGGTGCCGCACTGGGCCAGCTGGGAACACTTCAACGAACTGGATGCCAAGGGCCTGGCCATGTACGGCCAGATGACCGCCGGCAGCTGGATCTACATCGGTAGCCAAGGCATCGTGCAGGGCACCTACGAAACCTTCGTCGAAGCCGGCCGCCAACACTACGATTCCAACCTCAAGGGCCGCTGGGTCCTCACCGCCGGCCTCGGTGGCATGGGCGGCGCCCAGCCGTTGGCCGCGACCCTGGCGGGTGCATGCTCGCTGAACATCGAGTGCCAGCAGGTCAGCATCGACTTCCGCCTGAACAGCCGTTATGTCGACGAACAAGCCACCGACCTCGACGACGCCCTGGCGCGTATCGCCAAGTACACCAAGGAAGGCAAGGCCATCTCCATTGCCCTGTTGGGTAACGCGGCGGAAATCCTGCCGGAACTGGTCAAGCGCGGCGTACGCCCGGACATGGTCACCGACCAGACCAGCGCCCACGACCCGCTCAACGGCTACTTGCCGGCCGGCTGGAGCTGGGACGAATACCGCGCCCGCGCCAAGACCGAACCAGCCGCCGTGATCAAGGCCGCCAAACAGTCGATGGCCGTGCACGTCAAGGCGATGCTGGAATTCCAGAAGCAAGGCATCCCGACCTTCGACTACGGCAATAACATCCGCCAGATGGCCCAGGAAGAAGGCGTCGAGAACGCGTTCGACTTCCCAGGTTTCGTGCCGGCGTACATCCGCCCACTGTTCTGCCGTGGCATCGGCCCGTTCCGTTGGGCAGCACTGTCCGGCGACCCGCAAGACATCTACAAGACCGACGCCAAAGTCAAAGAGCTGATCCCGGACGACGCGCACCTGCACAACTGGCTGGACATGGCGCGCGAGCGCATCAGCTTCCAGGGCCTGCCGGCGCGTATCTGCTGGGTTGGCCTGGGCCAGCGCGCCAAGCTCGGCCTGGCGTTCAACGAAATGGTACGCAGCGGTGAGCTGTCGGCACCTATCGTGATCGGCCGCGACCACCTCGACTCCGGCTCGGTCGCCAGCCCCAACCGCGAAACCGAAGCCATGCAGGACGGTTCCGACGCCGTGTCCGACTGGCCGCTGCTCAACGCCCTGCTCAACACCGCGAGCGGCGCGACCTGGGTCTCGTTGCACCACGGCGGCGGCGTGGGCATGGGCTTCTCGCAGCACTCCGGCATGGTGATCGTCTGCGACGGTACCGACGAAGCGGCCGAGCGCATCGCGCGCGTGCTGCACAACGACCCGGCCACCGGTGTGATGCGTCACGCGGATGCCGGCTACCAGATCGCGATCGACTGCGCCAAGGAGCAGGGGCTCAACCTCCCGATGATCAAGTAACTCAATGTGGGAGCTGGCTTGCCTGCGATGCGGGCGACTCGGTCTATCAGTAGAACCGAGGAGATGCCATCGCAGGCAAGCCAGCTCCCACAGAAAAGCGGTTTTACCCAGGCTTTATGAACAATCCATCAGAGGTTGAACACACATGGCTGCAAATGACGTACGTGCAAGCACCACCCCGTTGATCGAAAGGCGTTCGATCGACTACATCCCGGAAGCGGAAAGACACGGTCGTCTATTGAGTCAGTTCACCCTGTGGCTGGGTGCCAACCTGCAGATCACTGCCATCGTCACCGGGGCCCTGGCCGTGGTGCTCGGCGGTGATGTGTTCTGGTCGTTGATCGGTCTGTTGATCGGGCAATTGCTGGGCGGCGGCGTCATGGCGTTGCATGCTGCGCAAGGCCCGCAACTGGGCTTGCCGCAAATGATCTCCAGCCGCGTGCAGTTCGGCGTGTATGGCGCCGTGATCCCGTTGGTGCTGGTGTGCCTGATGTATGTCGGCTTTTCGGCCAGCGGTTCATTGCTGGCGGGGCAGGCGGTAGCGCAGTTGCTGCACGTCGAAGACTGGGTCGGCATTGTGCTGTTTGCCGGGTTGATCATGGTGTTCACCGTCTTCGGCTACCGCGTCATCCACGGCATCGGTCGCGTGGCCAGTGTGTTGGGGGTGGTGGCCTTCATCTACCTGTTCTACAAGTTGCTGGCGGGCAACGACGTGGGTGCCCTGCTGGGCAACAAACATTTTTCCCTCAGCAGTTTCCTCCTGGCGATTTCGCTGTCGGCCTCCTGGCAGATCGCTTTTGGCCCGTATGTGGCGGACTACTCGCGCTACTTACCGCGTAGCACGTCAGCGTCGAAAACCTTCTGGGCCGTGGGCCTGGGTTCGGTGATCGGGGCGCAGGCGTCGATGGTGTTCGGTGTGTTCGCGGCGGCCCTGGCCGGCTCGCAATTCGCCCATCATGAGGTGTCATTTATCGTCGGCCTGGGCGGCACCGGGATTGTCGCGGCGCTGCTGTATTTCAGCATCGCCTTCGGCAAGGTCACGGTGACCACCCTCAATGCCTACGGCAGCTTCATGTCCATCGCGACGATCATCAGCGGTTTTCGTGGCAGCCGGCACATCTCGAGTGCGGTGCGCCTGCTGTACATCTTCCTGATGGTATCGATTGCCGCCGCGCTGGCGTTGCTGGGCAAGGACTCGTTCCTCAAGGACTTCTCCGCGTTCATCCTGTTCCTGCTCGCATTCTTCACGCCGTGGAGCGCGATCAACCTGGTGGATTTCTACTGCATCACCAAGGAACGCTACGACATTCCGGCGCTGTCCAACCCCAATGGTCGTTATGGCCGCTGGAACCTGATGGGCATCGGCATCTACGTGTTCGGCGTGCTGATCCAGATGCCGTTCATCTCCACGCATTTCTATACCGGCCCACTGGTCGCCAGCCTTGGCGACACCGATATCTCCTGGATCATCGGGCTGGTGGTGCCTGCTGCGCTGTATTACTGGGCTGCGAAAAAGTGGCACAGCGCGATTCCTGAACACCTGATCCTGCCGATAGAGCAGGGCGCTGCACCGACGACGACAAACGGGCTGGCCGCACAAGCCTGATGGGACGTGGACAGGGCAGGATGCCTACTGACTGCCGTAATCCATTTCAAGATTGGGAGCGTCACAACAATGAAAATGCATAAAACCCTGTTGGCCACTCTGTTCTCTGCAGGCTTGCTGGCCACTGCCGGCGCCCAGGCGGCCGGTTGGTGCGAGTCCGGCAAACCGGTGAAATTCGCCGGCCTGAACTGGGAAAGCGGCATGTTGCTTACCGACATCCTGCAGACCGTGCTGGAAAAAGGCTACGACTGCAAAACCGACAGCCTGCCGGGCAACTCCATCACCATGGAAAACGCCCTGAGCAGCAACGACATCCAGGTCTTCGCCGAAGAATGGGTAGGCCGCAGTGAAGTGTGGAACAAGGCCGAGAAGGCCGGCAAAGTCGTCGGCGTCGGCGCCCCTGTGGTGGGCGCTGTCGAGGGCTGGTACGTGCCGCGCTACGTGATCGAAGGCGACGCCAAGCGCAAGCTTGAACCCAAGGCGCCGGACCTGAAAAACATCGCTGACCTGGCCAAGTACGCCTCGGTGTTCAAGGACCAGGAAGAGCCGTCCAAGGGCCGTTTCTACAACTGCCCGGCCGGCTGGACCTGCGAGCTGGACAACAGCGAAATGCTCAAGAGCTACGGCCTGGAAAGCACCTACACCAACTTCCGTCCAGGTACCGGCCCGGCGCTGGATGCGGCCGTGCTGTCGAGCTACAAGCGTGGCGAGCCGATCCTGTTCTACTACTGGTCGCCAACGCCGCTGATGGGCCAGGTCGACCTGGTCAAGCTTGAAGAAAAACCCGGCGTCGATAAAAGCGTGAGCATCAAGGTCGGCTTGTCCAAGACCTTCCACGAGCAGGCGCCGGAACTGGTGGCCGTGCTGGAAAAGGTCAACCTGCCGATCGACCTGCTGAACCAGAACCTGGGTCGCATGGCCAAGGAGCGAATTGAGTCGCCAAAACTGGCGAAAATTTTCCTCAAGGAACATCCTGAAGTCTGGCACGCCTGGGTGAGCGACGACGCAGCCAAGAAAATCGACGCGGCCTTGTAGGTCAAGTGTGCCCGGCTACCCTCAGGGGTGGCCGGGCGCCTGGCCACAACCCACTGGATCGAGAGCACGATATGTTTCCTGAGAGTTTTACGTTTTCCATTGCCGACTGGGTCAACGGTTGGGTGGATTCACTGGTCACCAACTACGGTGATGTGTTCCGGCACATCTCCGACACCCTGCTATGGGCCATCGTCAACCTGGAAGGGTTGCTGCGTGCGGCGCCCTGGTGGCTGATGCTGGCCATCGTCGGCGCAGTTGCCTGGCACGCCACCCGCAAGGTGGTGACCACGGCGGTGATCGTCGGCCTGCTGTTCCTGGTGGGTGCGGTCGGCCTGTGGGACAAGCTGATGCAGACGCTGGCGCTTATGATGGTCGCCACGGTGATCTCGGTGCTGATCGGCATCCCGCTGGGCATCCTGTCGGCGCGCAGCAATCGCTTGCGCTCGGTACTGATGCCGTTGCTCGACATCATGCAAACCATGCCCAGCTTCGTGTACCTGATCCCGGTGCTGATGTTGTTCGGCCTGGGCAAGGTCCCGGCGATCTTCGCCACGGTGATCTACGCCGCACCGCCGTTGATCCGCCTCACCGACCTGGGCATTCGCCAGGTCGACGGCGAAGTCATGGAAGCGATCAACGCCTTCGGTGCTAACCGTTGGCAACAACTGTTCGGCGTGCAACTGCCGCTGGCCCTGCCGAGCATCATGGCCGGGATCAACCAGACCACCATGATGGCGTTGTCGATGGTGGTGATCGCCTCGATGATCGGCGCCCGTGGGCTGGGTGAGGATGTCCTCGTCGGCATCCAGACCCTCAACGTCGGCCGGGGCCTCGAAGCCGGGCTGGCGATCGTGATTCTCGCAGTGGTCATCGACCGCATTACCCAGGCCTATGGTCGTCCACGGCATGAGGCGAGCAAATGACTACTGTCAGCAAAATCGAAGTCAAAAACGTCTTCAAGATCTTCGGCGCCCGTTCCAAGGATGCGCTGGCGCTGATCGGCCAAGGCAAGAGCAAAGACCAGGTCCTGGCCGAAACCGGTTGCGTGGTCGGGGTGAACGACTTGTCCCTGAGCATCGGCACCGGTGAGATCTTCGTGATCATGGGCCTGTCGGGTTCCGGCAAGTCCACGTTGGTGCGCCACTTCAATCGCCTGATCGACCCCACCAGCGGCGCGATCCTGGTGGATGGCGAAGACATCCTGCAACTGGACATGGAAGCGCTGCGTCAATTCCGTCGGCACAAGATCAGCATGGTGTTCCAGAGCTTCGGCCTGCTGCCCCACAAGAGTGTGCTGGACAACGTCGCCTACGGCCTCAAGGTGCGTGGCGAAACCAAGCAGGTCTGCGCCGAACGTGCGCTGCACTGGATCGAAACCGTGGGCCTCAAGGGCTACGAAAACAAATACCCGCACCAGCTCTCCGGCGGCATGCGCCAACGCGTCGGCCTCGCCCGTGCGCTGGCGGCCGACACCGACATCATCCTGATGGACGAAGCCTTCAGCGCCCTCGACCCGCTGATCCGCGCCGAAATGCAGGACCAGTTGCTCGAGCTGCAAAAGACCCTGCACAAGACCATCGTGTTCATCACCCACGACCTCGACGAGGCCGTGCGCATCGGCAACCGCATTGCGATCCTCAAGGACGGCAAGCTGATCCAGGTCGGCACCCCGCGCGAGATCCTGCATTCGCCGGCGGATGAGTACGTGGACCGGTTTGTCCAGCGGCGGGCGGCGGTGGTGTAGCTGATCATTCCCGCGCTCTGCGTGGGATGCATCCCGTGACGCTCTGCGTCACCTCTAACAGCGGGACGCAGAGCGTCCCAGGTGGCATTCCCACGCCAGAGCGTGGGAACGATAAACATGAAGAGGTCAACGATGTCCCAGGCTGCAAAAATCATCATCGCCGACGGCCCCTTGCGCTGGCAGGACGTCGTCGCCGTCGCTCGCCATGGCGCGGTCCTCGAACTCTCGGGCCAGGCCTGGGCGCGGATCGACAATGCCCAGGCCATCGTGCAGCGCATCGTCACCAGCGGCGAGCGCGCCTATGGCGTGAATACCGGCTTGGGCGCGCTGTGCAACGTGTCGCTCAAGGGCGAGCAACTCAGCCAGCTGTCGCGCAATACCCTGCTGAGCCACGCCTGCGGCGTCGGCCCGGTGCTGAGCGACGAGCAGACCCGCGCGATCATTTGCGCGGCCGTCATCAACTACAGCCACGGCAAATCCGGCCTGCATCCGCAGGTGGTGCATTCGCTGCTGGCGCTGCTCAACCACGGCATCACGCCGCAAGTGCCGTCCCAGGGTTCGGTGGGTTACCTGACCCATATGGCCCATGTCGGCGTGGCCTTGCTCGGTGTTGGCACTGTGAGCTACCGGGGCCGGATCGTCGCGGCGCAACAGGCCCTCAGCGAAGAAGGTTTGCAGCCGGTGGTGCTTGGCGCCAAGGACGGCCTGTGCCTGGTCAACGGCACACCGTGCATGACCGGCCTGAGCTGCCTGGCCCTGGCCGACGCGCATCATTTGCTGCAGTGGGCCGACGTGATCGGTGCCATGAGTTTTGAAGCCCAGCGCGGCCAGATCGATGCCTTCGATGCAGAAATCATCGCGCTCAAGCGGCACCCGGGCATGCAGCATGTCGGCATCAACCTGCGTGCGCTGCTCGACGGCAGTGAAGTGATCGCCAGCAGCAAAGGCATCCGCACCCAGGACGCGCTGAGCATCCGCTCGATCCCGCAGATCCACGGCGCGGCGCGCGACCAGGTGGAGCACGCGACCCGCCAGATCGAAACCGAACTCAACAGCGCCACCGACAACCCGCTGGTGCTCGGTACCCCGGACAATTACCGCGTGGTGTCCCAGGCCAACCCGCACGGGCAGTCCGTGGCACTGGCCGCCGACATGCTGGCGATCGCCATGGCCGAAATCGGCTCGGTGGCCGAGCGCCGCCTGGACCGCCTGATCAACCCGCACGTCAGCGGCCTGCCGGCGTTCCTGGTCAGCAACCCCGGGGTCAACTCCGGGATGATGATCGTGCAGTACGTCGCCGCCTCGCTGTGCGGGCAGAACCGACAGTTGGCGCAACCGGCGGTGCTCGACAACTTCGTCACCTCGGGCCTGCAGGAAGACCACTTGAGCATGGGCACCAACGCCGCGCTGAAGCTGCACCAGGTGCTGGCCAACGTCACGCAGATCCTCGCCATCGAGTACCTGCTGGCCGCCCAGGCCTTCGAATTCCTCAAGGAGCAGCGCTTCGGCGCGGGCACCGACAGTGCCTGGCGCCTGCTGCGTGAAGTGGTGCCGGCCTATGAGCAGGACCGCTGGCTGGCACCGGACATTGCGGCCGCCGCTGCATTGCTTCAGGACACGGCCCTGCTGCACCAGACAATTCCCCATTTGCACTGAAAATAATTCAAAAGGAGCATGAATGTGACTGCGCTAAACCTGATTCCAGGCCAACTGAGCCTCGCCCAACTGCGGGCCATCTACCAGCAGCCGGTAACCCTCAGTCTGGATGACAGCGCCTCGGCCCAGATCGAAGCCAGTGTCGCCTGCGTGGAGCAGATTCTCGCCGAGAACCGCACCGCCTATGGCATCAACACCGGTTTCGGCCTGCTGGCTTCGACCCGCATCGCCAGCGAAGATCTGGAAAACCTCCAGCGTTCGCTGGTGCTGTCCCACGCCGCCGGCGTCGGTGAGCCGATCAGCGATGCGCTGGTGCGGCTGGTCATGGTGCTCAAGGTCAACAGCCTGAGCCGCGGGTTCTCCGGGATTCGTCGGCAAGTGATCGACGCGCTGATCGCGCTGATCAACGCCGAGGTGTACCCGCATATCCCACTCAAGGGTTCGGTCGGTGCTTCCGGCGATCTGGCGCCATTGGCGCATATGTCGCTGGTGCTGCTCGGCGAAGGCAAGGCGCGCTACAAGGGTGAATGGCTGGAGGCGACCGCCGCGCTGAAAGTCGCCGGCCTGACCCCGTTGACCCTGGCCGCCAAGGAAGGCCTGGCGCTGCTCAACGGCACCCAGGTGTCCACCGCGTATGCCCTGCGTGGCCTGTTCGAGGGTGAAGACCTGTTCGCCGGCGCGCTGGCGTGCGGTGCGCTCACCGTGGAAGCCGTGCTGGGTTCGCGCTCGCCGTTCGACGCGCGCATTCACGCCGCCCGTGGCCAGCGTGGGCAGATCGACTCGGCAGCGGCTTATCGCGACCTGCTGGGTGAAAGCAGCCAGGTCTCCCAGTCGCACCAGAACTGCGACAAGGTGCAAGACCCATACTCCCTGCGTTGCCAGCCACAAGTCATGGGCGCGTGCCTGACCCAGTTCCGCCAGGCCGCCGAAGTGCTGGTGATCGAAGCCAACGCCGTGTCGGACAACCCCTTGGTATTTGCCGCTGAAGGCGATGTGATTTCCGGCGGTAACTTCCACGCTGAACCAGTGGCCATGGCCGCTGACAACATGGCGCTGGCCATCGCTGAAATCGGCTCGCTGAGCGAACGCCGTATCTCGCTGATGATGGACAAGCACATGTCGCAACTGCCGCCGTTCCTGGTGGGCAACGGCGGGGTCAACTCCGGCTTCATGATCGCCCAGGTGACTGCCGCCGCACTCGCCAGCGAGAACAAGGCGCTGGCGCATCCGCACAGCGTGGATAGCCTGCCGACGTCCGCCAACCAGGAAGACCATGTGTCGATGGCCCCCGCAGCCGGCAAGCGCCTGTGGGAAATGGCCGAAAACACCCGTGGCATCCTCGCCGTGGAATGGCTGGCAGCCGCCCAAGGCCTGGACCTGCGTGAAGGCTTGAAAACCTCGCCGAAGCTGGAAAAAGCGCGTGGCATCCTGCGCGACAAAGTGGCGTTCTATGACAAGGACCGCTTCTTCGCCCCGGACATCATCGCCGCCACCGACCTGCTCGCCAGCCGCTGCCTGAATGAGCTGGTGCCGGCCAAGCTGTTGCCAAGTCTGTAACTGCTCGTTCCCACGCGCTGCGTGGGAATGCCGCCCTGGACGCTCTGCGTCTGCTTTTAGAGCCGTGACGCGGAGCGTCATAGGATGCGTTCCCACGCAGGGCGTGGGAACGATCTTCTCTTCATAAGAATAATTAGGGACGAGAAATGCACCAGCAAGAAAAGGGTTTGAAACGCGGGCTATCAGCCCGACATATTCGCTTCATGGCACTGGGGTCGGCGATCGGCACCGGGCTGTTCTACGGCTCCGCCTCTGCCATCCAGATGGCGGGCCCCGCCGTGCTGCTGGCCTACCTGATCGGCGGCGCCGCGGTGTTCATGGTCATGCGCGCCCTCGGTGAAATGGCTGTGCACAACCCCGTGGCCGGCTCCTTCGGCCAGTACGCCAGCACCTACCTGGGCCCCATGGCCGGTTTTATCCTCGGCTGGACCTACGCCTTTGAAATGATCATCGTCTGCCTCGCCGACGTCACCGCCTTCGGCATCTACATGGGCTTCTGGTTTCCCGAGGTTGCGCGCTGGGTCTGGGTGCTCGGCATCGTGTTTCTGATCGGCGGCCTGAACCTGTGCAACGTCAAAGTGTTTGGCGAGATGGAGTTCTGGCTGTCGTTGCTCAAGGTCGGCGCCATCGTGGCGATGATCCTCGGCGGCTTCGGCATCATGCTGTTCGGCATCCATTCGGCGGGTGAAACGCACGCCAGCGGGATCAGCAACCTGTGGGCCCACGGCGGTTTCATGCCCAACGGCATCGGTGGCCTGATCGCCTCGTTCGCGGTGGTGATGTTCGCGTTTGGCGGCATCGAAATCATCGGTATCACTGCCGGTGAAGCCAAGGACCCGCAGCGCGTGATCCCCAAGGCGATCAATGCCGTGCCGCTGCGCATCCTGTTGTTCTATGTGCTGACCCTGTTTGTGCTGATGGCGATCTACCCGTGGCCGCAGATCGGCAGCCAGGGCAGCCCGTTCGTGCAGATTTTCAGCAACCTGGGCATCGGTTCGGCGGCGACTATTCTCAATATCGTGGTGATCTCGGCGGCGGTGTCGGCGATCAACAGCGACATCTTCGGCGCCGGGCGCATGATGTACGGTCTGGCCCAGCAAGGGCAGGCGCCCAAGGGCTTTGCGCAATTGTCCAGGCACGGTGTGCCATGGATGACCGTGGTGGTGATGGGGGCGGCGCTGCTCGGCGGCGTGGTGCTCAACTACCTGATTCCCGAAAACGTGTTCCTGCTGATCGCCTCGATTGCCACCTTTGCCACCGTGTGGGTGTGGCTGATGATCCTGTTTACCCAAGTCGCCATGCGCCGCTCCATGACCCAGGAGCAGGTGGCCGACTTGAAATTCCCGGTACCGTTCTGGCCCTACGCGCCGGCCGCGGCCATCGTGTTCATGCTGTTCGTGTTTGGCGTGCTGGGTTATTTCCCGGACACCCAGGCAGCCTTGCTGGTCGGGGCGGTGTGGATCGTGTTGCTGGTCGTTGCCTACCTGCTGTGGGTCAAGCCCGCTGCCGGGCAGGCGGCCAAGGTCCATTACGACCCGGCTTTGTCTCATCGATAACTTAGGGAGGCGTTGATGAAAACGCTTTGGCAACACTGCCACGTCGCAACCATGGCCGGCGGCAAATACTCGATCATCGAGGATGCCGCCATGGTGACCGCCGATTCGCTCATTGAGTGGGTCGGCCCCCGCAGCCAGGTGCCGAGCGCGGATTACGCGCAAGTGCATGACCTGCAAGGCGCGTGGGTCACCCCCGGGCTGATCGACTGCCACACCCATACCGTGTTCGGTGGCAATCGCAGCGGCGAGTTCGAGCAGCGCCTCCAAGGCGTGAGCTACGCCGAGATCGCGGCCCAGGGCGGCGGGATTGCCAGCACCGTGCGTGCCACGCGTGCTGCCAGCGAGGACGAGCTGTTTGCCAGCGCCGAAAAGCGCCTGCGCAGTCTGCTGCGCGATGGCGTCACCACGGTAGAGATCAAGTCCGGCTACGGGCTCGACCTGGTCAACGAACGCAAGATGCTGCGCGTGGCGCGGCGCCTCGGTGAAGCGCTGCCGGTCAGCGTGCGGGCCACGTGCCTGGCGGCTCATGCGTTGCCGCCGGAGTATAAGGACCGCGCCGACGACTACATCGAACATATCTGCAGCGAGATGCTGCCGGCGCTGGCGGCGCAGGGGCTGGTGGATGCGGTCGACGCGTTCTGCGAATACCTGGCGTTTTCCCCGGCGCAGGTGGAGCGCGTGTTCAAGGTCGCCCAGCAACTCGGGCTGCCGGTAAAGCTGCACGCCGAGCAACTGTCCTCCTTGCATGGCTCCAGCCTGGCGGCGCGTTACCACGCGTTGTCGGCCGATCACCTGGAATTCATGACCGAGGAAGACGCCATCGCCATGGCCGCCGCCGGCACCGTCGCCGTGTTGCTGCCAGGGGCGTTCTACTTCCTGCGTGAAACCCAGTTGCCGCCGATGGAGGCGCTGCGCAAGCACGGTGTGAAAATCGCCATCGCCAGCGACCTCAACCCTGGCACCTCGCCGGCGTTGTCGGTGCGCCTGATGCTGAACATGGCCTGCACGCTGTTCCGCATGACCCCGGAAGAAGCCCTGGCCGGCGCCACCCAACATGCGGCCACCGCCCTCGGGATGGGCGCCACCCATGGCTCGCTGGAGGTGGGCAAAGTCGCCGATTTCGTCGCCTGGCAGATCGATCGTCCCGCTGACCTGGCCTATTGGCTGGGCGGCGAGTTGGATAAACGCGTCGTGCGCCATGGCGTCGACGTCACCGTATGAGGAGTGCTGCTGTGGATAAGGTTCTCAATTTCAAACAAGGCCGTGTGCCGCTGCTGATCAGCATGCCCCACGCCGGCCTGCGCCTGACGCCTGCAGTGGAAGCGGGCCTGATCCCCGAGGCGCAAAGCCTGCCGGACACCGACTGGCATATCCCTACGCTGTATGACTTTGCCGAGGAACTGGGCGCCAGCACCTTGTCGGCCGAGTACTCGCGATTTGTCATCGACTTGAACCGGCCTTCAGACGACAAACCCTTGTACGCCGGCGCCACTACCGGTCTGTACCCGGCGACCCTGTTCGATGGCGTGCCGTTGTTCCGCGAAGGCCTGGAGCCAAGCGAGGCCGAGCGTGCCAGCTACCTGCAGAAGATCTGGGGCCCGTATCACCGCGCCCTGCAAGAAGAACTGGCGCGGCTCAAGGCCGAGTTTGGCTACGCATTACTGTTCGATGCGCACTCGATCCGTTCGGTGATCCCGCACCTGTTCGACGGCAAGCTGCCGGACTTCAACCTCGGCACCTTCAACGGCGCGGCCTGCGACCCTGAGCTGGCGAGCCGGTTGGAAGCCATCTGCGCCGCGCATCCGCAGTACACCCACGTGCTCAACGGGCGCTTCAAAGGCGGGCATATCACTCGGCACTACGGCGACCCGGCGCAGGATATCCACGCCGTGCAGCTGGAGTTGTGCCAGAGCGCCTATATGGAAGAGTTTGAGCCGTTCCGTTATCGGCCTGACCTGGCCGAGCCGACGCGGGTGGTGTTGAAGCAGTTGCTGGAAGGGTTGTTGGCCTGGGGGCAGCAGCACTACCGGTAATTTTCGCTGCTGCTGTAACAGCTTTCGCGAGCAAGCCCGCTCCCACACTTGACCGAGTTCCAACATGAGCGTGCGGTCTGAATGTAGGAGCGGGCTTGCTCGCGAAGGGGTCTTCACAGTCGCCCCAGTGCAACTGCCGGTCGCCCCAGTTCGTGTGGACAGTGTTCTCGCTGGGTAAGGTTGTGGGTACGGCGCACCAGACGCCACTCCCCACAATAAAGCTGCCGAGTGAGACCTCTTTCATGAAAAGACTGTTCACCCGTTACCTGTTGACGCTTACCGGCGCCGCGCTGCTCAGTGCGCACGCCATGGCGGCTGAACCCGCCTCGTGCAAAACCGTGCGCATGGGCGTGGTCAGCTGGACCGACGTGGTCGCCACCTCGGGCATGGCCGATGTGCTGCTCAATGGCCTGGGCTACGACAGCAAACAGACCAGCGCCGTGCAGCAGATCATCTTTGCCGGCATCCGCGACAAACGCCTGGATATCTTCCTCGGCTACTGGAAGCCGGCGATGGACAACAACATCGCGCCGTTCCTGGCCGCCAAGCAGGTCAAGGTCTTCGACACGCCCAGCCTGGCCGACGCCCAGGCTACCTTGGCCGTGCCGCAATACGT
Organism: Pseudomonas sp. TH21; assembly: GCF_016651025.1. Classification (NCBI taxonomy): domain Bacteria; kingdom Pseudomonadati; phylum Pseudomonadota; class Gammaproteobacteria; order Pseudomonadales; family Pseudomonadaceae; genus Pseudomonas; species Pseudomonas sp. TH21. The sequence goes on from NZ_JAEKEQ010000001.1 coordinate 294,524, forward strand.
GGCCGACGCCGGCTTGAAAACCTTCGCCGATATTGCCCGCTTCAAGGACCAGCTCGGCGGCAAGATCTATGGCATCGAGCCCGGCAGCGGCGCCAATACCGATATCCAGAAAATGATCGACACCAACCACTTCGGCCTGGGCGACTTCAAGCTGGTGGCTTCCGGTGAAGCCGGCATGCTCGCCGCTGTGCAGCGGGCGGTGAATCGCAAGGAGTTCGTGGTGTTTGTCGGCTGGACGCCGCACCCGATGAACATCAACATGAAAATGACCTACCTCACCGGCAGCGAAGACGTGTTCGGCGCCAATGAGGGCCGTGCCACGGTGTCCACCGTCACCGCCCCGGATTTCGCCGAGCACTGCCCCAACGCCAACCACCTGCTGGAAAACCTGACCTTTACCGCCGCCCAGGAAAGCCAGTTGATGGTGCCGATCATGGCGCGCCAGTCGCCGCAGGACGTGGCCAAGCAGTGGTTGCGCGACCATCCCGAGGACTTGCAGCGCTGGCTGGCTGGGGTGACTGCATTTGATGGCAGCGATGGCGTGGCGTCCGTACAAGCCAAGCTGAAACCCTGAGCCGGGCTCGGTAGATCAAACAATACACAGCAAATGTGGGAGCAGGCTTGCTCGCGAATGCGATAGGCCAGCCAACTCATCAGGCGACTGACACACCGCCTTCGCGAGCAAGCCCGCTCCCACAGGTGGATCTCCATTGTCAGGGATATTTGCGCATGTACCCGATTTCTCCGCAGATGGCAGCTTTTGTCGCCAGGACCGAGTCCTTCACCAGCGACGACTCCTCCCTGGCTGGGCTGCGCCAGAACTACGACCGCATGTGCCAGGCGTTCACCCCACCCGTGCCTGAGGGGTTGACGGTCAAGGACTTCTTCCTCGGCGGCGTCGGTGTACGCAGCTACGTGCCGACGACGCCCACGCCGGCGCAGGGCTGGCCCTGTCTTCTATATATGCACGGCGGCGGCTGGGTGGTCGGCGGGCTGGATTCCCATGACTTCATCTGTTTCGAGCTGGCCAGCGCGTTGCAGGTGCTGGTGATCGCCATCGACTACCGCCTGGCGCCGGAACACCCGTTTCCGGCGGCCTATGAGGATTGCCGCGCGGTGTGGCAGGCGCTCCAGGCGGGGGCGGCACCGTATGCCATCGACCCCCAACGCCTGGCGGTGATCGGCGACAGTGCCGGCGGCAACCTGGCGGCGGCGCTGTGCCTGGGGTTGCGCGACGACGGGCAGCCGTTGCCCCGGGCCCAGGTGTTGATCTACCCCGGCCTGGGTGGCCCGGCCGATTTGCCCTCGCGTCGCGATTGCATGGACGCGCCGCTGCTCAGCACCGCCGACACCGATTGCTACCTGGCACTTTACCTGCGCGGCGCGGGCAAGCCGTCGGCCTATGCGATGCCGCTGCTGGCCAGGGATTTCAGCGGCTTGCCCAAGGCTCTGGTCGCCGTGGCCCAGTTCGACCCGCTGCGCGACGATGGCATGCTTTACGCCGAACGCCTGCAACAGTCAGGCGTGGCCGCCGTGCTGTACCCCGGCAAAGGCCTGGTGCATGGCTGTTTGCGCGCGCGTGGCCAGGTGCCGGAAGTCGACCGGCTGTACGGCTATCTGTTGGACTACCTCAGGAGCGAAGGGCTGACACAGGTCTAAGTGCTCAAGGACATGCTCATTGCACAATTCGGGTTTATAGTGCCAGACGGCAAAATAAAAGACGTCCCCCCAGGGATGAACCCGACCCCCTACGGAGCGCGCAATGCAGACTTGGTACCCGCAGATCAAACCCTACGCCCGGCACGATCTGGCCGTCGATGACACCCACACGCTGTACGTCGATGAAAGTGGCTCCCCCGAGGGCTTGCCCGTTGTCTTCATTCATGGCGGCCCCGGCGCCGGTTGCGACGCCCAGAGCCGCTGCTATTTTGACCCGAACCTGTACCGCATCGTCACCTTCGACCAGCGCGGCTGCGGGCGCTCCACGCCACGCGCCAGCCTGGAAAACAACACCACCTGGGACCTGGTCGCCGACCTCGAGCGCATCCGCGAACACCTGGGCATCGACAAATGGGTGCTGTTCGGCGGTTCCTGGGGGTCGACCCTGGCGCTGGCCTACGCGCAAACCCACCCCGAGCGTGTGCATGGCCTGATCGTGCGCGGCATCTTCCTGGCCCGCCCGCAGGATATCCACTGGTTCTACCAGGAGGGCGCGAGCCGCCTGTTCCCGGACTACTGGCAGGACTACATCGCGCCGATCCCGGCCGATGAGCGCCATGACATGATCACGGCCTACCACAAGCGCCTGACCGGCAACGACCAGATCGCCCAGATGCACGCGGCCAAAGCCTGGTCCGGCTGGGAAGGGCGCATGCTCGGCCTGTGCCCGAGCCCGCAGCATGTGGAGCGTTTTTCCGAGCCGCAACGTGCGCTGTCGATTGCGCGCATCGAGTGCCACTACTTCACCAACAACTCCTTCCTGGAACCCAACCAGCTGATTCGCGACATGCACAAGATCGCCCATCTGCCTGGCGTAATCATTCATGGGCGCTACGATATGATCTGCCCGCTGGATAACGCCTGGGAGCTGCACCAGGCCTGGCCCAACAGCGAGCTGCAGGTGATCCGCGAGGCGGGCCATGCCGCGTCCGAGCCGGGTATTACCGATGCGCTGGTGCGTGCGACCGCCGAAATGGCACGCCGCCTGCTTGATCTGCCGCCAGAAGAAGCATGAAGGGCCTGTTGCAACGGGTGCGTGGCGCCCGCGTCGAAGTAGACGGCGAAATCGTCGGGGCGATTGACCAGGGTTTGCTGGTGCTGGTGGCCGTCGAACCGTCGGATACGCCCGAAAGTGCCGATAAGCTGCTGCACAAGCTGCTTAACTACCGTGTGTTCAGCGACGACGAGGGCAAGATGAACCTGTCGTTGAAGGACATCGGCGGTGGTTTGCTGCTGGTGTCGCAGTTCACGCTGGCGGCGGACACCAAAAGCGGGCTGCGGCCAAGCTTCTCCACGGCGGCACCGCCCGCCCTCGGAGCGGCGCTATTTGATCACTTGCTGTTACAAGCGCAACAATTGCATGGCAAGGTGGCGTCGGGGCGTTTTGGTGCCGATATGCAGGTGCATTTGGTCAATGATGGCCCTGTGACCTTCCTCTTACAGACATGAATGTATTAAAAACGACTTTAATGCCTAAAAACGCAGGGTTTCGCTACAAATACTTCGTTGTCCCTGATGCGTTGTCTCGCGGGCTACTAGATAATCGCGCGCTACGGGGATCAGCGTTGTTTGGTCCATTTTTGACTTAGGTAGAGACTTGTCCGATCGCCATTGGGGAATCATTTTGACCCAGGGGAGTCGGAACAATGCTCGCCAACCTGGCATATAGATAGCTGGCCGTTGGTTTTTTGATCTGTTTTCGGCGAGGGTTGCTCGTGATTGTTAGTCCCTGTAATGCACCAAAATTGTCTGCCAAACGGTTACGAAACGCACTGGTGACGGGCTCTGCCCTGTTTTGCCTGTTCGGCGCGGGTCAACTGTGGGCATTCAGTCTGGATGATGTGTCGGCCAAGGCAAAAGAGCTGGCCGGGCAGAAATACGAAGCTCCGCGCAGCAATCTGCCGAACGAATTCCGCGAAATGAAATTCGCTGACTACCAAAAGATTCGTTTCCGCAACGAAAAAGCCGAGTGGGCCGATCAGAACACCCCGTTCAAGCTGTCCTTCTATCACCAGGGTATGCATTTCGATACACCGGTGAAAATCAACGAAGTCACTGCCGACAGCGTCCAGGAAATCAAATACGACCCGACGCGCTTCGATTTCGGCGACGTCAAGTTTGATCCCAAGGCCACCGAACAGCTGGGTTATGCCGGTTTCCGCGTGCTCTACCCGATCAACAAGGGCGACAAGCAAGACGAAATCATGACCATGCTCGGCGCCAGCTACTTCCGCGTCGTGGGCAAGGACCAGGTCTACGGCCTGTCCGCCCGTGGCATGGCGATCGATACCGCGCTGCCGTCCGGTGAAGAATTCCCGCGTTTCACCGAGTTCTGGATCGAGCGCCCGAAGCCGGGTGACAAGCACCTGGTGATCTTCGCCCTGCTGGACTCGCCACGTGCCACCGGCGCGTACCGCTTGATCCTGCGTCCGGGCACCGACACCGTGGTCGACGTCAAATCCCAGATGTTCCTGCGCGACAAGGTCAGCAAGCTGGGCGTTGCCCCGTTGACCTCGATGTTCCTGTTCGGCGCCAACCAGCCGTCCAAGGTCCTCAACTACCGCCGCGAGCTGCATGATTCCAGCGGCCTGTCGATCCATGCCGGTAACGGCGAGTGGATCTGGCGCCCACTGAACAACCCTAAACACCTGTCGGTCAGCAACTTCACCGTCGAGAACCCGCGTGGGTTCGGCCTGCTGCAGCGTGGTCGCAACTTCAGCCACTACGAAGACCTGGACGACAACTACGACAAGCGCCCAAGCGCCTGGATCGAGCCTGAAGGCGACTGGGGCAAGGGTTCCGTCGACCTGGTAGAGATCCCGACCGCCGACGAGACCAACGACAACATCGTGGCGTTCTGGAGCCCGGCCGAATTGCCGGAAGTCGGCAAGCCGCTGGATGTTGCCTATCGCCTGCACTGGACGCTGGACGACGCCGCGTTCCACTCGCCGGACAGCGCCTGGGTCAAGCAGACCCTGCGTTCCACCGGTGATGTGAAGCAATCGAACCTGATCCGCCAGCCGGATGGCAGCGTTGCCTACCTGGTCGACTTCGAAGGTCCGTCCCTGAAAAAACTGCTGCCGGACGCCCCGGTGCGCAGCCAGGTGAGCGTGGGTGACAACGCTGAAATCGTGGAAAACAGCGTGCGTTACAACGAGCACACCAAAGGCTGGCGCCTGACCCTGCGCATGAAGATCAAGGACGCAGGCAAGCCGACCGAAATGCGCGCCGCACTGGTGCAAGACATCGTGCAGCCGGAGCCGGAGCAGGTTTCGACGCAAGTGCTCAAGGCTGACAAGGTCCTGGCCAAGCAGCACGAGAAACAGGCCAAGAAAGACGCGAAAGACAAGGAAGCCAAGCAGCCAGAAGCTGCCCCAGCCACGCCGGAGCCGATCAAGACCGAGCAAGTCCTGACCGAAACCTGGAGCTATCAGTTGCCTGCCGATGAGTAATTCTCAAGTCCAGCCAGAGACTCTCTCCGAGTATCTGGCGCATCTCCCGATGACCGCTGAGCAGCGCGCCGAACTGGCGGGCTGCACATCCTTCACCGAGCTGCACGAGCGCTTGTCGTCGTCGACGTTCGATGCGCCGGTCGATGCCGCCCAGGCGTCGGTCGGCCGCCGGCTGACCCTGAACACGGCCGAAGAGCTGCAAGACGCCGAAATGCTCGCGCTCGACGCCAACGGTCGCGTGTGCCTCAAGGCCACGCCGCCGATTCGCCGTACCAAGGTCGTGCCTGAGCCATGGCGCACCAATATCCTGGTACGTGGCTGGCGGCGCCTGACCGGTCGCACCAACCCGCCGAAGCCGCCGAAAGACGAGCGTGTGTTGCCGGCTGCGCGCTGGCGTACCGTCGGTTCGATCCGCCGCTACATCCTGCTGGTGCTGATGCTCGGCCAGACCATCGTCGCCGGCTGGTACATGAAAGGCATCATGCCGTACCAGGGCTGGTCGCTGGTCGACTTCGACGAGATCCGCAACCAGACCCTGCTGCAAACCGCCACCCAGGTACTGCCTTACGCCCTGCAAACCAGCATCCTGATCATGTTCGGGATCTTGTTCTGCTGGGTTTCGGCCGGTTTCTGGACTGCGCTGATGGGCTTCCTGGAGTTGCTCACCGGCCACGACAAATACCGGATCTCCGGTAAAAGTGCCGGCGACGAGCCGATCCCGAAAGATGCGCGCACCGCGCTGGTGATGCCGATCTGCAACGAAGACGTGCCGCGTGTGTTTGCGGGGCTGCGCGCGACGTTCGAGTCGGTGGCCGCCACCGGTGACCTGGATCGCTTCGACTTCTTCGTGCTCAGCGACAGTAATGACGCCGACATCTGCATCGCCGAGCAGCAAGCCTGGCTCGACGTGTGCCGCGAAGCCGGCGGCTTCGGCAAGATCTTCTATCGCCGCCGTCGCCGTCGCGTCAAACGCAAGAGCGGCAACCTCGACGACTTCTGCCGTCGTTGGGGCGGTGACTACAAGTACATGGTAGTCCTCGACGCCGACAGCGTGATGAGCGGCGAATGCCTGACCAGCCTGGTCCGCCTGATGGAAGCCACGCCGGATGCCGGGATTATCCAGACCGCGCCGCGTGCGTCGGGCATGGACACCCTGTATGCACGCATGCAGCAGTTCGCCACCCGCGTCTACGGCCCGCTGTTCACTGCCGGCCTGCACTTCTGGCAGCTGGGTGAATCCCACTACTGGGGTCACAACGCAATCATCCGCATGAAGCCGTTTATCGAGCACTGCGCCCTCGCGCCGTTGCCGGGCAAGGGTGCGTTTGCCGGTGCGATTCTCTCCCACGACTTCGTCGAAGCCGCGCTGATGCGCCGTGCCGGCTGGGGCGTGTGGATTGCCTACGACCTGCCGGGCAGCTACGAAGAGTTGCCGCCGAACCTGCTCGACGAACTCAAGCGTGACCGTCGCTGGTGCCACGGCAACCTGATGAACTTCCGCCTGTTCCTCGTCAAAGGCATGCACCCGGTGCACCGCGCGGTGTTCCTGACCGGTGTGATGTCTTATCTGTCGGCCCCGTTGTGGTTCTTCTTCCTGGTGTTGTCCACCGCGTTGCTGGCGGTCAACACCCTGATGGAGCCGCAGTACTTCATGGCGCCACGCCAGTTGTACCCGCTGTGGCCGCAATGGCATCCGGACAAGGCGGTGGCGCTGTTCTCCACCACCATCGTGCTGCTGTTCCTGCCCAAGTTGCTGAGCATCATCCTGATCTGGGCCAAGGGCGCGAAAGAGTTCGGCGGCAAGTTCAAGGTGACCTTGTCGATGCTGCTGGAGATGTTGTTCTCCATGCTGCTGGCACCGGTGCGTATGATTTTCCACACGCGTTTCGTACTTGCCGCGTTCCTCGGCTGGGCTGCGACCTGGAATTCGCCGCAGCGTGACGATGACTCCACCCCCTGGAGCGAGGCGGTCAAGCGCCACGGCCCGCAAACCGTGCTCGGCTTCCTGTGGGCGCTGCTGGTGGTGTGGTTGAACCCAAGCTTCCTGTGGTGGCTGATCCCGATCGTCGGTTCGCTGATGCTGTCGATCCCGGTGTCGGTGATTTCCAGCCGGGTCAAGCTGGGCCTCAAGTCGCGTGACGAGAGCCTGTTCCTGATCCCTGAGGAATACAATCCGCCGCAAGCCCTGCTGTCGACCGAGAAGTACACCCACGAAAACCGTTGGCACGCACTCAACGACGGCTTCGTGCGTTCGGTGGTCGACCCGCAGCAGAACGCCCTGGCCTGCGCCCTGGCGACCTCGCGGCACCGTGAAGCGGAGCCGATCGAGTACGTGCGTGTCGAGCGTGTGCGTCATGCGTTGAAAGTCGGCCCTGCCGGCCTCAACAATGCCGAGCGCCTGGCCTTGCTCAGTGATCCGGTGGCCCTGGCCCGCCTGCACGAGCAGGTCTGGAGCGAAGGGCATCCCGAGTGGCTCGCCGCCTGGCGTGACTCGATCAAGGCCGATCCGCACGCGCCGTTGCTGCCGCTGCAACCGCTGTCGTCCCAGGCCCAACCGGCCTGATTCAGACGCCCCCGAGGGGTCTCCTCGGGGGTGTTCGAGACGCGTGTCCTACAGCGTTTCGACCCTCTTCCGTATCTCTCTAACTCCTTGTTATTTCGAAACAAAAGACCCTCGCCCGAGGCGTATTGCCGTGCGCGCGGCTGGGTTAGCATCGCCCCGAATTTGACGTAGTCACAGGGGGATTCATGAGTAAACGGTATTGTTCGGCACTGCTGATAGTCGCTGTCGCGTGGCTGCAGATCGGCCTGGTCCAGGCCGGGGCCATTGATGACGCCGTTCGGCGCGGCGTGCTCAAGGTGGGCACCACGCCCACTTACGTTCCGTTTGAAATGACCGACAAACAGGGGCATATCGTCGGCTTTGAAATCGACCTGCTCAAGGTGATGAGCCAGGCCCTGGGGGTGGAGCTGGAGCTGGTCAGCGTGCCCTATACGGAGCTGATGCCGGGGTTGCTGGCGAAGAAGTTCGACCTGATCGGCAGCGGCATGACGGTCACCCAGGAGCGCAACCTGAAGCTGAATTTCAGCGACTCTTTCATCGTGGTCGGCCAGTCCGTGCTGCTGCACCCCAGCCTGCTCGGCAAGGTCGGCAGCGTTGAAGACCTCGACGACGCCAGCTACCGCATCGCCACCACCGAAGGCACCACGGGCGAGGCGGCGGCGCAACGCTTTCTCGGCGCGGCGCGATTAAGCAGTTTTGCCACGCCGGAGGAGGGCGTGCATCAGGTGGTGACCGGTGCGGCCGATGCCTTTATCCATGATGCGCCCTACAACCTGATCGCCCTGGGGCGTCCGGAAAACAGCGCGCTGCTGGCCCTGGAACAGCCGTTCACCTTCGAACCACTGGCGTTTGGGGTAAAAAAGGGCGATTTCGACAGCCTCAACTGGATCAACCATTTTCTCAATCAGATCGCCCAGGACGGCACCTATGATCGCTTGCACGACAAGTGGTTTAAAGACACAGCCTGGTTGAAGGAAATCCACTGAAAGTCATAACTTCTTACACATCAATCCGTTGGCGCTTTGCCGTGTGCATGCGTCTAGTCCTGCGCTTGGCTGCACCGTTGTGGGGCCTTGGCGACATACGCCGATAACAATTACCCGTGAAACCTTTGTGACAGGCATCGAGTGGGTTAGGATCGCACCCCGAAATGGTGCAGCCCGTTTGCGCGCCGACCTCATAAGAAACGTTCAGGGGACTTGATGATGAAAAAGTATCTTTCGATGCTGCTGCTCGGCGTCACGGCGCTGGTTGCCGCCACTGCGGCCCAGGCCGGCGCCATCGACGATGCGGTCAAGCGCGGCACGCTGAAAGTCGGCATGGACCCGACCTACATGCCGTTCGAGATGACCGACAAGCGTGGCGAGATCATCGGCTTCGAAGTCGACATCCTCAAGGCCCTGGCCAAGTCCATGGGCGTCAAGCTGGAGCTGGTCTCCACCGGTTATGACGGGATCATCCCGGCGTTCCTGACCGGCAAGTTCGACATGATCGGCAGCGGCATGACCCTGACCCAGGAGCGCAACCTGCGCCTGAACTTCAGCGAACCCTTCATCGTCGTCGGCCAGACCCTGCTGATTCGCAAGGACCTGGAAGGCACCATCAAGTCCTACAAGGACCTGAACGACGAGAAATACCGCCTGACCTCCAAGCTCGGCACCACCGGTGAGATGGTCGCCAAGAAGCTGATCTCCAAGGCCAAGTACCACGGCTATGACAACGAGCAGGAAGGTGTGCTGGACGTGGTCAACGGCAAGGCCGACGCCTTTGTGTATGACGCCCCCTACAACGTGGTTGCCGAGAAAAAAGTCGGTAACGGCAAGCTGGTATTCCTGGAAGAACCTTTCACCTTCGAGCCGTTGGCGTTTGGCCTGAAAAAGGGTGACTACGACAGCATCAACTACATCAACAACTTCCTGCACCAGATCCGCAACGACGGCACCTACGATCGTATCCATGACAAGTGGTTCAAGAGCTCCGAGTGGCTCAAGGACATGGAATAAGTTCGGCTGAATACCGAGTCGCGTCCTTCGCGAGCAAGCCCGCTCCCACATTTTTGACCGCATTCTCAAGTTGGAACTCGGTCAAGTGTGGGAGCGGGCTTGCTCGCGAAAGCGGCCTGACAGGCGACATCAATCCCGGAACCTGAAATGAAACAGAAAAAAGCCCAATGGCCCTGGCACCTGCTGACCGTGGTCGTGCTGGTCGGCCTGGCCGGCGCGTTGTACTACGCCACGTCGTTGATGTCCTACGAATGGCGCTGGAACCGCGTACCGCAGTACTTCGCCTATCAGGCCGAAACGTCGCAGCGTGCCGCCGATATCTCCACCGTGGTCGAGCTGGTGCGCAAAGGCGATGTAGCCGAAGTGACCCTGCGCAACGATGCCGGCGTGGAGCAGAAGCTCAGCGTGGCCGACAACAGCCTGCAAGTGGCGCGCGGTGACGATGTGGCCGAGGGCGATGTGGTCGGTGTGACCCGGCATTGGGCGTTGGGGCCACTGATGTGGGGCTTGTGGACCACGTTGTGGCTGTCGGTGGTGTCTGGCATTCTCGGTTTGGCGATTGGATTGGCGACCGGGTTGTGCCGTCTGTCCACTAATCCGACCTTGCGCGATCTATCGACGATCTACGTCGAACTGGTGCGTGGTACACCGCTGTTGGTGCAGATCTTCATTTTCTATTTCTTTATCGGCACGGTGCTCAACCTGTCCCGCGAGTTTGCCGGGATCGCCGCACTGTCGCTGTTCACCGGTGCCTATGTGGCCGAGATTGTGCGCGCCGGCGTGCAGTCCATCACCCGTGGCCAGAACGAAGCCGCGCGCTCCCTGGGCCTGAGTGCCAGCCAGTCGATGCGCCACGTGGTACTGCCGCAGGCGTTCAAGCGCGTGCTGCCGCCGCTGGCCGGGCAATTTATCAGCCTGGTGAAAGACACCTCGCTGGTGTCGGTGATCGCGATTACCGAGCTGCTCAAGAGTGGCCGCGAGGTGATCACCACCTCGTTCTCGCCGTTTGAAATCCTGTTCTGCGTGGCAGGCCTGTACCTGCTGATCAACCTGCCGCTGTCGAAAATGGCCAGCCGGCTTGAGCGGAGGCTCGCGCAAAGTGATTGAAGTCCGCGATCTGGTAAAAGTCTTCGACACCCGTGGCCATGTGGTGCGCGCGGTGGATAACGTCACCACTCAAGTCGCCAAGGGCGAAGTGCTGGTGGTCATTGGCCCGTCGGGCTCCGGCAAGTCGACGTTCCTGCGCTGCCTCAACGGCCTGGAGGAATTCGATTCGGGTTCGGTGAGCATCGACGGCCTGCAACTGGCCGACCCGAAAACCGACGTGAACGCCTATCGCCGTGAAGTCGGCATGGTGTTCCAGCATTTCAACCTGTTCCCGCACATGACCGTGCTGGAAAACCTGTGCCTGGCGCAAAAAGTCGTGCGCAAGCGCGGCAAGCAGGAGCGCGAGGCCAAGGCCCTGGCGCTGCTGGAAAAGGTCGGTATTGCGCAGAAAGCCAACGAGTTCCCGTCGCGACTGTCCGGCGGCCAGCAACAGCGCGTGGCGATTGCCCGGGCGCTGGCGATGGAACCCAAGGTGATGCTGTTCGACGAACCGACCTCGGCGCTCGACCCGGAAATGGTCGGCGAAGTGCTGGACGTCATGAAGACCCTGGCCCTGGAAGGCATGACCATGGTCTGCGTGACCCACGAAATGGGCTTTGCCCGCGAAGTGGCGGACCGGGTGCTGTTCTTCGATCACGGTAAATTGCTCGAAGACGCGGCCCCGGCCGAGTTCTTCGACGCGCCGAAAGACCCACGGGCCCAGGCATTCTTGCGTCAGGTCCTGTAACGCGCGGGGGCGCTCAGACTTTGAACCGCCCCACGCACTGTTGCAGATCCGTTCCCAGCCGCGCCAGCTCGAGACTCGCCGCCGCCGTCTGCTCACTGGCGGTGGCGGTCTGTTCCGAGGCGTCGCGGACTTTCAAGACGCTGCGATTGATCTCCTCGGCAACTGCACTTTGCTCTTCGGCGGCTGCGGCGATCTGCGGGTTCATCTCCTGAATGACCGCCACGGTGCGGGCGATCTCGGTCAGGGCATCCCCGGCGTTGCGCGTCAGGGTGACGCTGTTGTCGGTCAGGGTGCGGCTGTAGTCCATGATGTCGGCCACTTGTTGCGTGCCGCTGTGCAAGCCCCCGATCAGCCCCTCGATTTCCTCGGCAGACTGTTGGGTCCGTTGCGCCAGGCTGCGGACCTCATCGGCAACCACCGCAAAGCCTCGGCCAGCTTCGCCAGCGCGTGCGGCTTCTATCGCGGCGTTGAGCGCCAGCAGGTTGGTCTGCTGTGACACGGACTTGATCACCTCCAGCACGCTGCCGATCTTCTGACTCTCGTGTTGCAGCGCCAGCATGGCCTGGCTTGAGCGCGCCATCTCATGGGCCAGGTGTTCAATCTGCGCGACGGCATCCGTCACCACCTGATCGCCCAATTCCGCTTGTTGATTGGCTTCGGCCGCGGCGATGGACGCCTGCTCGGCGTGGCGCGCCACCTCCTGGGCAGTGGCCAGCATCTGGTTCATGGCTGTCGCGACCTGCTCGGTTTCATCGCGCTGATGACTGACCCCGGCGCGGGTTTGCACGGTGATGGCCGCCAGCTCCTCGGCTGCACTGGCGATTTGCCGGGCGTTATCGCTGATATTGCCAATCAGCCCGCGCAGGTTCAGGGTCATTTGCGCCATGCTGCGTTGCAACTGGCCCAGTTCGTCCCGGCGCCTGGTCTGTATGTCGTGGCTCAGGTCGCCCTCGGCAATGCGATGGGCGACGTCCAGTGCCTTGCGCAGCGGCTTGACGATTTGCCCGGCAATCACCCAGGCGGCCAGGACGCCGAGGAGCAACGCCGCAGCGGTAACCCCAAGCATCTGGGTGCGGGCTTGCTCGGCCTCACTGTCGCGCCTGTGGGTCTGGTCCTGGCTCAATAGGTCGCTCTGCGCGAGCAGTTGATCCAGCTGTTGCTCCAGTTGGGTTTGCGTATTTTCCGTGGTCAGTTGGGTGTCCTTGAGACGCGTGAGGTAAGTGCGGGTGCCGAGCACGGTATTTTTCAGCAGGTTGCCGTCCACCGGCAGTTTCGCCACGGCGGCCTGGGCGGTTTCCAGGCTGCGCTCTGCGTCACCGATCGCCTGCGCGTAGGCCTCCAGCGAACTGGCGGCCCACGCGGGGCTCTGCGCGCGATCTTCGGCCTGCTCGATGGCCTGGCGCAGGTCTTCGATGGCATCCAGGGCTTTTGCGTCCTCCTGGTCAGGCAGGTCGCTGGCCAGTTGTGCCAGGACGTCGCCGGTTCGCGACGAGCTTTGTTTCAGCTGTTCACGGGCGCCCTCGCGCTTTTCAACCAGCAGGGGCACGTCCTTGAGTGTGGTTTTGAACGACGCTGAAATGCGCGTCATTTCCTGCAGGTATTCGATGGGTTTGGGTATTTTCAGTCGGCCGGAAAGCTCCACCAGCAGATCGTCGACTTTGCCCATGCTGACACTCAATTTATTCAGGCTGTTGGTATCGTCGAGGGTGCGATAAACAATTCTGTCGGCGCGCAGTTCCTCTCCCGTCACCGCCAGTTGCGCAAGTATCGTCAGCGTTTGTGATCGATAGAGCGAGGCGGCCAGGGCCTGCCAGCCGGTGACGGCAATCACCAGGCTCAGGGCCAGGACCAGCGAGAATCCCAGGACCAGCTTGAGGGTGACGCTGGCGTCACCCAACAGGTGCGTCATTCGAGCAAACATGATGACCCCTCCGACAAGAGAACAACGGGCGTTCTTGAGGTGCGCAAGCACATTGAACTGACTGAACGCTAGTTCTCGGGGCGCGACGGCGGGGCTGATAAGTGCGTAGGAAATTTCACAGGGTATGCGCGGCGACCCAGGACAGGTCGCCACGTGGGGTGGGCGTCAGACGCGGAAGCGGCTGACCAGCGCTTGCAGGTGCGTGCCCAGGCGCGCCAGTTCGGTGCTCGACGCAGCGGTTTCTTCGCTGGCCGCAGCGGTCTGTTCCGAGATGTCGCGCACATTGAGCACGCTGCGGTTGATCTCTTCGGCCACGGCGCTTTGCTGCTCGGCGGCGGTGGCGATCTGCGAGTTCATCGCCTGGATGGTCGATACCGTGCGGGTGATGCTGCCCAGGGCGCTGCCGGCACGGCGGGTCAGCTCGACGCTGCTGTCGGTGAGGCCACGGCTGTTGTCCATGATGTTCGCTACCTGCTGGGTGCCGCTTTGCAGGCCGACAATCAGCTCCTCGATCTCCTCGGTGGACTTCTGGGTGCGCTGGGCCAGGCTGCGCACTTCATCGGCCACTACCGCGAAGCCGCGGCCGGCTTCACCGGCCCGCGCGGCCTCGATCGCCGCGTTGAGGGCCAGCAGGTTGGTTTGCTGGGCCACGGACTTGATCACATCAAGCACGCTGCCGATCTTGTCGCTTTCGCGCTGCAGATGGCCCATGGCCTCGGTGGAATTACCGACCTCGGTGGCCAGGCGTTCGATCTGGGCGATGGCTTCGCCGACGACCTTGTCGCCTTCACGGGCTTGTTGATCGGCGGCTACAGCGGCCTCAGAAGCTTCCTCGGCGTTGCGCGCCACTTCCTGCACCGTGGCAGCCATTTCATTCATGGCGGTGGCCACTTGGTCGGTCTCGACTTTTTGGCTGTTGACGCCGGCGCTGGTCTGTTCCGTCACGGCCGACAACTGCTCGGCGGCGCTGGCGATCTGGGTGACGCCGTCGCTGATGCCGCCGATCAGTTCGCGCAGGCCTACGCTCATGCTTTGCATGGCGCGTTGCAGCTGGCCCAGCTCGTCCTTGCGCAGGGAAGTGAGGTTGTGGCTCAGGTCGCCGGAGGCTACGCGCTCGGCGACTTTGAGGGTCTGGTTCAGCGGAATGACGATCTGGCGCGTGATGGCCCAGGCCGCGACGACGCCGAAGATCAGCGCCAGTGCGGTGGCCAGCAGCAACAACTGTTTGGCTTGCGCTGCGTCGGTATCGCGCACCACTGTCTGGGAAGCCGTGAGTTTTTCGCTATGACCCAGCAGCACATCGCCCTGGGTGTTCATGATTGCCAGGGCCGCGGCACTGGCGACCTGGGAGTCGCGGTACTGGCTGACGGCCGCGCGGTAGGCTTGCAGCGAAACGCTGGCCTCTTGCAGGTTGGCCTGGAACTCGGCCGGCAGTTGGCCTTCGAGTTCGGTGATTTTCTTCAGGGCGTTGTCGATGGCATCCAGCGCCGGCTGTTCGGCCTCGACTTTGCCGCTGTAGGTGTAGCCGCGCACCTGGAAGCGTGATTGCTGGATCAGCTTGCTCAGGTCGACCACACGATTGAACTGGGTGACGCTGTCCCCTTGCAGCAGGGTTTTTTCGACTTCGTTGATCTTGGCGACGGCGTTGTCGGCGGTGTCGCCGAGTTTGCTGCGAGCCCCTTCACGCTTTAGGCCGGCCTGGACCATCGCGCCGAAGGCTTTTTTGTATTGGTTCAAGGCGTCCAGTTGTTGCTCGACCAGGGCCTTGTCGTCGGGTTGCTCGATCAGGGACTCGGCAGTTTTCAGGCCGTTTTCCAGCTGTGTGATCAGGTCATTGACCGCGCCGGTGCCCTGTTCGCCACGGCGGGTTTCGAAGTCCAGGCGCGCCAGGCGCAGGTCTTTGGTCAGCCCGGTGAGGCTGGAGATGAAGCCCAGCTTGTCACCACGGCTGATCACCTCGCCCAGCCCGGTCCAGCCGGTGAACGTGATCAACAGGGTCAGGATCAACACCAGGCCAAAACCTATGCCCAGCTTGCGGTTGACGCTCACATTCCCCAGCTTTTCGGCTAACCAACGATACATGCTGCGATCTCCCCTGGAACAAGGCTTGGACTTATCCAGGGGTTATCGGCAGAGCAGGAATATTCTGTAGGCGGAAGGGGTTGTGGCGAGCGGGCTTGTCCCGCGTTGGACTGTGCAGCAGGGCCGATCCAGCAGAATGCGGTGGGTCAGGTGTTCATGAGTGGTGGGTTTGGGGCCGCTTCGCAGCCCAACGCGGGGCAAGCCCGCTCGCCACAAAAAGCCCGCTCGCCACAAAAAGCCTGCTAGCCACACAAAGCAGGCTAGCCACAAAAAGCCCGCCATCCACAAAAATTCCACTTGTCTCAGCTGGCAGGCTTGCCAGGTCGCCCCTGAAACACCTTCATCCGCAACAAGTGGGGGATCAGAACAAGCGGGCGAGCAGGGCGGTGACGGCGGTTTCGACCCGCAGGATGCGCGCGCCCAGCTGGACTGGCTGCATTCCGGCCTTGCTCAGCAGGTCCACTTCATAGGGGATCCAGCCACCTTCCGGGCCAATGGCCAGGGTCACCGGTGTATCCAGCCCGCGCGGGCACGCCGGGTGATCGCCCGGATGGCCGATCAGGCCCAGGGTGCCCTCGGTCATGGCCGGCAGGCGGTCTTCGACGAAGGGTTTGAAGCGCTTCTCGATGATGATCTCGGGCAGCACGGTGTCGCGCGCCTGTTCAAGGCCGAGGATCAGTTGCTCGCGGATCGCCTCGGGTTCCAGGAACGGGGTTTGCCAGAAACTCTTTTCGACCCGATAGCTGTTGACCAGCACCACCTTGGGCACGCCCATGGCCGCTACGGTCTGCAGCACCCGACGCAGCATCTTCGGGCGCGGCAGGGCCAGCAGCAGGGTCAGCGGCAGTTTGGCCGGGGGCGGCAGGTCGAAGCTCACTTGCAGCTCGGCTTCGTGTGCTTCAAGGCGTTGCAGTTGCGCATTGCCCATCAGCCCGCCAATGCGGCCGACACGCAAGTTGTCGCCGACCGCCGCGCGGTGGACGTCCTGCATATGCACCAGGCGCCGATCACGCAAGATGACGCGGTCGGCCGCGATGAAGTCGGCCTCTTCGAGCAGCAGCAGGTTCACGGCTGGGTCGCTGGCGGCTGGTCGTCGTCGGCGGGTTGGTCATCCGGATGTTCGCCGCGCTTGCTGATCAGGGCGCTGAACAGGATGCCGATCTCGAACAGCATCCACATCGGCACGGCGAGCAGGGTCTGGGAGAAAATGTCCGGCGGCGTGAGGATCATGCCGACCACGAAGCAGCCGATGATCACGTACGGGCGGATTTTCTTCAGGTACTTCACGTCGACCACGCCGATCCACACCAGCAGCACCACCGCCACCGGGATTTCGAAGGCCACGCCGAAGGCGAAGAACAGCGTCATCACGAAGTCGAGGTAGCTGGTGATATCGGTCATCATCTCCACGCCAGCCGGGGTGGCGGCAGCGAAGAACTTGAAGATCAGCGGGAACACCAGGAAGTAGGCGAACGCCATGCCGGTGTAGAACAGCAGGATGCTCGACACCAGCAGCGGCACGGCGATGCGTTTCTCGTGCTTGTACAGCCCCGGCGCGATAAAGCCCCAGATCTGGTGCAGGATCACCGGGATGGCCAGGAACAGCGAGACCATCATGGTCAGCTTCAGCGGCGTGAGGAACGGCGACGAGACGTCGGTGGCGATCATCGTCGCGCCGGCCGGCAGGTACTGGCGCAAGGGCGTGGAGACGAAGGTGTAGATCTGCTGGGTGAAGGCGAACAGCCCGGCAAAGATGATGAAGATGGCCGCTACGCAACGCAGCAGGCGGGTACGCAACTCGGTGAGGTGCGAGACCAGCGGCATGTGCTGGTCGTTTTCCGGTTTATCAGCGCTCATGGGGCTCGCGGCGGCAATGTAGGGTCATGGGGAGCGGGCGACGCAACGGGCGTCGGCGCTGGCTCTGTCGGGGCGGGAACGCTCGGTGCCGGGGTCGGTTCCACCACGGGTGCAGGCTCGGCCGCGGCGGGCGGCGCGATACTGTGTTCCACCACAGGCTCCGCCGGTTTGGCGGGTTCCTGCACCGGAGACAGGATTTTGCGCGCTTCCTGCTCCAACGACAGGATATGTTCGTTGTGCAGCTGGCGACGGATCTCGTCGGCGCCGATTTCCCGTTCAACTTCCTGTTTGATGGCGTTGAAACTGCGTTTCAGGCGCCCGATCCACAGGCCGGCCGTGCGTGCGGCACCGGGCAGGCGTTCCGGCCCGAGTACCAGCAAGGCAACCAGGCCGACGAGGAGCAGTTCAGAGAAGCTGATACCAAACATTAGTCAGTGCTCACGAGTCTTTGCGGGTCGGCTCTTCGACTTTTTCAGCCTGCACGTCGAAGGTACGACGCTCGGTGATCGGCTGGGTGGCCTGTGGGTGCACAGGCTGGGCCGGAGGCACCGGGTTGACGACCGGGTCGGCCGGCTTCTCATCGTCGTTCATGGCTTTGCGAAAGCCCTTGATCGACTCGCCCACGTCGGTGCCGAGGTTTTTCAGTTTCTTGGTGCCGAACACCAGTACCACCACCACCAGAATGACGATCCAGTGTTTCCAGTCAAAAATGCCCATGCTGCAATTCCTCTGTAAAAGTTATTCAGGCGGACGGGCGCGAGGCCTTTTCGGCATGCCCGGACAAGCCGAAGCGACGGTCCAGTTCATCCAGCACTGCCTGTGGATGCTGCCCCAGTTGGGCGAGCATGACCAGGCTGTGGAACCACAAGTCGGCGGTTTCGTAGATCACATCACTGCAGTCGCCGCTGACCTGGGCGTCCTTGGCGGCGATGATGGTCTCGATGGATTCTTCGCCGAGTTTTTCCAGAATCTTGTTCAAGCCCTTGTGGTACAGGCTGGCGACATAGGAGCTGTCGGCATCCGCGCCTTTGCGGTCTTCCAGCACCTGGGCCACACGGTTCAGGGTATCGCTCATGTTCAGTGTCCTGCGGAGTAGATGGCGTGCGGGTCTTTGAGCACCGGCTCGACAACCTTCCATTCGCCGTTCTCGAACACGCGATAGAAGCAGCTGTGACGGCCGGTGTGGCAGGCGATGTCGCCGATCTGCTCGACCATCAGGATCACCACGTCGGCGTCGCAGTCGATGCGCATCTCGTGCAGGGTCTGCACATGCCCGGACTCTTCGCCCTTGCGCCACAGTTTGCCACGTGAGCGTGACCAGTAGATGGCACGCTGCTCAGCGGCAGTCAGGCTCAGCGCCTCGCGGTTCATCCAGGCCATCATCAGGACGCGCCCGGTCTTGTAGTCCTGGGCAATGGCCGGCACCAGGCCGTCACTGTCCCACTTGATCTCGTCCAGCCAGTCTTTCATGTTCGGCTCCGGCAATTTGCGACAGTGTATAACCGGATTGGCTATCGACGCACGATCAGATAAACACCCACGGCGACCATGATGCCGGCCGGCCAGTGGCCCAATTGGTTCAGCGGCCCGCCGATGGCCAGCATCACGCCTCCCACCAGGTGCGCCGCGCCGAGCAGGCGCAGGAACCAGTCGTCCTTGCGCTTCTGCCATGGCGGCGCCGGGTCCTTGGCGTGGGGCTGGGACATGCGCTCCAGCAGGTCGCGGGTCATGTTGGCCAGGTGCGGCAGCTGTTCCATCTGGCTGTGCAGGTTGCCCAGCAGGGTTTTCGGGCTGACGCGCTCGCGCATCCAGCGTTCGAGGAACGGCTGCGCGGTGTTCCACAAGTCGAGGTCAGGGTAGAGCTGGCGGCCCAGGCCTTCGATGTTCAGCAAGGTCTTCTGCAGCAGCACCAGTTGCGGCTGCACTTCCATATTGAAGCGGCGCGCGGTCTGGAACAGGCGCATCAGCACCTGGCCGAAGGAAATATCTTTTAATGGTTTTTCGAAGATCGGCTCGCACACGGTGCGGATCGCTGCTTCGAATTCATTCAGCTTGGTTTCTGCCGGCACCCAGCCTGAGTCGATGTGCAACTGCGCCACACGGCGGTAGTCACGCTTGAAGAATGCGAACAGGTTGCGCGCCAGGTAGTCCTGGTCTTCCGGGGTCAGGCTGCCGACGATGCCGCAGTCGATCGCAATGTATTGCGGGCTCCACGGGTTGACGGTGCTGACGAAGATGTTGCCCGGGTGCATGTCGGCGTGGAAGAAGCTGTCGCGGAACACCTGGGTGAAGAAGATCTCCACGCCGCGCTCGGCGAGCATCTTCATGTCGGTACGCTGGTCGGCGAGGGTGGCGAGGTCAGTGACCTGCACGCCGTAGATGCGCTCCATCACCAGCACTTTCGGGCGGCACCAGTCCCAATACACTTGTGGCACATAGAGCAACGGCGAGCCTTCGAAGTTGCGCTTGAGCTGGCTGGCGTTGGCCGCCTCGCGCAACAGGTCGAGTTCGTCGTAGATGGTTTTTTCGTAGTCGGCGACCACGTCCACCGGGTGCAGCAGGCGCGCATCCGCCGAGAAACGCTCGGCGGCGCGGGCGAGGATGAACAGCCACGCCAGGTCCTGGCCGATGATCGGCTTGAGGCCCGGACGAATTACCTTCACCACCACTTCTTCGCCGGTCTTGAGCTGCGCCGCGTGCACCTGCGCCACCGACGCCGAAGCCAGGGGCTCGACGTCGAAGCGGCTGAACACCTCGCTGATCTTCTTGCCCAGCTGGTCTTCGATGAGCTTCATCGACTGCTGGGAATCAAACGGCGGTACGCGGTCCTGCAACAGCATCAGTTCGTCGGCGATGTCTTCCGGCAGCAGGTCGCGGCGGGTCGACAGAATCTGCCCGAACTTGATGAAGATCGGCCCCAGGTCCTGCAGCGCCAGGCGCAGGCGCGCGCCACGGCTCAGCTCCAGCTGTTTGCGCGGGAACCAGCGCCACGGCAGCACATAGCGCACCGCGAGCAGGAACCAGGGCAGGGGCAGGGCGAACAGCAGGTCATCGAGGCGGTAGCGGATTACGACGCGCTGGATACGAAACAAACGGCGGACGGCGAGCAGCTTCATGCGTTATCGCTTGGATCAAGGGAACGGCTCAGGCGCTCGAAGCGGGCCTCGAGGCGTTCCAGGTCGATTTTGGCCTTGTCGAGTTCACGAAAGCGCGCTTGCGCTTCCCGTTCTCCGACCAGGGTGCGCGATTCTTCGCTCAAGTATTCGGCGAGGTTCTGATTGAGGCTGGCGAACCCCTGCTGGTACCAGCGCGAGCGGCTGCGCAGGTGTCCGCTGATCAGTTGGGTGGCCACGGGGCCGATCCAGCGGGACAGCTCGTATTCCCAGTCCAGCTCCAGGTCCTGCAGCACGGCGGCCAGGTCCATCAGCACCGCGCTGTCGCCTTCCAGCTCCACTTCGGGGCTGTGCAGGATGGCGGTCTTGTTGCGACTGAGCGCCAGGTGCAACAGGCTCGAGGCCGGCGCACGCAGGGTGCAGTCGGCCTCGGCGGCCCATTGGGTCGCGAGCAGCAGGCCTTCATCG
Source organism: Pseudomonas sp. TH21 (assembly GCF_016651025.1). Taxonomy (NCBI): domain Bacteria; kingdom Pseudomonadati; phylum Pseudomonadota; class Gammaproteobacteria; order Pseudomonadales; family Pseudomonadaceae; genus Pseudomonas; species Pseudomonas sp. TH21. The sequence goes on from NZ_JAEKEQ010000001.1 coordinate 315,536, forward strand.
CTGGGCAGGATAAACAGCTGCAAGGCGGGGCTGCGGCAGTCGACGGCAATCACCTTGCCGGTCAAGTGCGCCAGCCGCGCCAGGGCGGTGCTGTCCAGGCGCAGCACACGGTTGAGGCCGTGCTCTACGCTGGCGAGGAGGCCCGCGAACAACATCAGGGCTTGATGCCGCGGTGCAGGGCGACGATGCCCGAGGTCATGTTGTGGTAGGTCACGCGGTCGAAACCGGCCTCTACCATCATCGACTTCAGGGTTTCTTGGTCGGGGTGCATGCGGATCGATTCGGCCAGGTAGCGGTAGCTCTCGGCGTCATTGGTGATCAGCTTGCCCATCAGCGGCATGAAGGCGAACGAGTAGGTGTCGTAGACCTTGGACATCAGCGCATTGGTCGGCTTGGAGAACTCCAGGACCAGCAGGCGGCCGCCCGGCTTGAGGACGCGCAGCATCGAGCGGATCGCGTCTTCCTTGTGGGTCACGTTGCGCAGGCCGAAGGCGATGGTCACGCAGTCGAAATGGTTGTCGGGGAACGGCAGTTTTTCCGCGTCGGCCTGGACGAATTCGATATTGCCGGCCACGCCCTTGTCGAGCAGGCGGTCACGGCCGACCTTGAGCATCGAACCGTTGATATCCGCCAGGACCACCTGGCCGGTCGGGCCAACCAGCTTGGAGAACTTGGCTGCCAGGTCGCCCGTGCCGCCGGCGATATCCAGCACGCGGTTGCCGGTGCGAACACCCGACAGCTCGATGGTGAAGCGTTTCCACAGGCGGTGCATACCGCCGGAGAGCACGTCGTTCATCAGGTCGTACTTGGCCGCTACGGAGTGAAACACCTCAGCGACTTTTTCCGCTTTCTGGCTTTCCGGGACGTTCTTGAAGCCGAAGTGAGTGGTGGGTTCGGCATCGCTGCCTTTGCGCTGATCAGTCATATCGCTGTCACCAAAAGAGAATGCGGGACATGATAATCCCCAAGGCCTGCTTTGTCTTGGCAAGGCTGCAGGTAAGATGGGCGGTCACCGAGACCTTTTGCCGCATCGAAGGTATTCAAATCCCTATAAAGAGGAGTCATTGCAATGGCCCGTATAACCGTTGAACGTGCACATTCCCTGGGTAAAGAAGGCGCACGGGCAAAGGCCGACAAGTTGGCGCACAAACTCCAGGAGCAATATGGCCTCGAGCCGTCGTGGTCCGGCGATACCTTGAACCTCAAGCGTTCGGGGGTTAAAGGCACGGTAGTCGTCGCTGATGATTCACTGCGTATTGATGTGGAACTGGGGCTGTTGATGTCGGCCATGAGTGGCACGATCAAATCCGAAATCGAGAAAGCCCTGGATAAAGCCTTGGCCTGATCCGCGTGTACTTAGGGTGCCGATTCTAATTTTCCAGCCTACTTTGTGCCCAAGCCCTCAACTCCTGTGGGCCGTTCCTCCCCCCTTTTTCGCGTGAGGTGCACCATGTCCAAAGTTATTCTGAAGAAAAAAATCGACGCCCAGACCACTGCCCTGAGTGACGTTAAAACCTATGCCCGCAAGATTTGGCTGGCGGGTCTTGGTGCCTACGCCAAGGTCGGAAGCGAGGGCAGCGACTACTTCAAAGAGCTGGTTAAGACTGGTCAACATGTTGAAAGTAAAGGCAAAAAAGTTGCAGTTGAACAACTTGATGCTGCCAACAGTCAGATTGATCAAGTAAAGAGTAATGTCTCCGCGGTCAAAGGTCTGGTAGAAGTTCAGCTGGATAAAGTTGAAAAAGCTTTTGATACTCGTGTCGCCAGTGCCTTGAATCGAATCGGCATTGCGTCTAAACATGACGTGGAGACACTCTCTGCTAAGCTCGAAGAGCTGACGGCATTGCTCGAACGTGTCGCGCGTAAACACTAAGGAGACATCGGGATGGCTGTTAAAAAGACTACTCAGAAAGAAGGCAGCTCGTGGGTCGGGAAAGTTGAAGAATATTCCCGCAAGATCTGGCTGGCTGGTTTAGGCGTTTACTCGAAGATCGACAGTGACGGCAGTAAACTCTTCGAGACTTTGGTCAAGGACGGCGAAAAGGCCGAGAAGTTGACCAAGAGCACAGTCGGTAAACAAGTTAATGCCGCCAAGGCGACTGCCGGTTCGCGCATCAGTGATGCGAAGAAACAGGTACTGGGTACTTGGAGCGAGCTTGAAGGGGCACTGGATACTCGCCTCAACAAAGCCATCTCGCGACTGGGCGTGCCTAGCCGTACTGAAGTGAAGGCCCTGCACACCAAGGTCGATACCCTGACCAAGCAAATCGAAAAACTCACGGGCGCCAAAGTGGCTCCGGTTAAAACCGCTGCGGCGAAACCGGCTGCCAAGCCCGCGGCCAAAACCGCTGCTGCCAAACCGGCCGCCAAAACCGCTGCCAAGCCTCTGGTGAAAGCTGCTGCCAAGCCGGCTGCCAAACCTGCGGCCAAGGCCCCTGCAAAAGCCGCGGCGAAACCCGCCGCCAAGCCTGCAGCCAAGACCGCCGCGGCCAAACCGGCCGCCAAGCCTGCGGCTAAACCTGTAGCGGCTAAAGCTGCAGCCAAGCCAGCGGCCAAACCGGCTGCCAAGCCTGCCGCCAAAGCAGCAGCAAAACCGGCCGCCAAGCCGGCAGCGAAAACTGCAGCAGCCAAACCTGCCGCCAAGCCAGCTGCCAAGCCCGCTGCTGCCAAACCGGCCGCCGCCAAGCCTGCGGCAAAACCCGCCGCCGCGAAGAAGCCCGCTGCAGCGAAAAACCGCAGCGCCCAAGCCCGCCGTAGCGGCCAAGCCTGCCACCGCGCCAACGCCAACCGCGTCCTCAGCCAACTCGGTTTCCGCACCGACGCCCGCTGCTGTCACCCCGACTGCAACGCCGGTAACCCCGACGCCATCCAGTCAGTCCTGATTTCTACAGGACACAAAAAAACGCTCGGCCTGCAGAGGTCGGGCGTTTTTTTTCATTTCTAATTGGTGTGATCCAGGTATTTGAGGGCCAATCGCTCGGTCGCCTGGCGTGCCGGCAACATCAAGTGCGGCGCCACCAGCATCATGATCTGGTACACCACCACCCGCACTTCGCCGTCGCGGTCGAGAATGCGCTGGTAGTCCAGGGAGAACAGCAGGGTCAGGGTGATCTGCTCCACCAGCTGCCCCAGTGCCTGGGTATCGCTGACCAGTTGCCCCGCCGTCTTCAACCGCGCCAGCAATGACGCCAGGGTGCGCTTGAGTGCAGTCAACAGGCCACGAATCCCCTTGGCCAGCTTCGGCAGGCGGCCGGCCAGGTTCGACAGGTCCTGGAACAAAAAACGGTAGTGCGCCATGCGCTCGACGATCAGGTGCAGGAACAGCCAGTAATCCTGGGCCTCCAGTTGCGCATCTGCCGGTGGGTCGAGCAGCGGTGCCAGCTCGTTCTGGAAGCGCTCGAACAGCCCGAGCACCAGCGGCTCCTTGCCATGGAAGTGGTAGTAGAGGTTGCCGGGGCTGATCCCCATTTCATTGGCCACCTCCATGGTCGACACGTTCGGTTCGCCCTTCTGGTTGAACAACTGCAGGGCACATTCAAGGATACGGTCGCGGGTCTTCATCCAGTCTTCTTAATGTGATCGTTGAGCTCAGCGCACTCGCACGTAAGTGCCTGGCGCCGCTTCCATCGGTGGATAGTTCTGGTTGCCCAGGGCGGTGAGGGTTTCGCGCTGTACGCCCGAGCGTTGCTGGATCCAGGTCAGCCACTGTGGCCACCAACTGCCTTCGACGTGATCGGCGTCGTAGTACCAGGCGCGCGGGTCGCTGCTCAGCTTGGGGTTTTCGACGTAGTTGGCCTTGGGGTTGCCCGGCGGGTTGAGGATGCTCTGGATATGCCCGCTGTTGGACAGCACGAAGCGCCGCTCGCCGCCCAGCAGTTGGGTGGAGCGATACACCGCGTCCCACGGCGTGATGTGGTCGTTGATCCCGGCGACGCTGAAGCTGTCCACCGTGACCTTCTGCAAGTCGATGGGCGTGCCGCACACCTCCAGGCCGCCCGGATGGCTCAACGGGTTGTGCTTGAAGAAGTCCAGCAGGTCGCCATGCAGTGCGGCGGGCAGGCGCGTGTTGTCATTGTTCCAGTACAGGATGTCGAACGCCGGTGGCTCCTTGCCCAGCAGGTAATTGTTGATCCAGTAATTCCAGATCAGGTCATTGGGGCGCATCCAGGCGAACACGCGCGCCATGTCGCGGCCGTCGAGCACGCCTTGCTGGTAGGAACGGCGCTTGGCCGCCTCCAGGGTTTGCTCGTCGACAAACAGCGTGGCGGGGCTGTCGATCTGGCTGTCCAGCAGGCTCACCAGGTAGCTGGCACTGGAAATGCGCCGCAGCTGGCGCTTGGCTTGCAGATGGCCTTGCAGGGCCGCGATGGTCAGGCCGCCGGCGCAGGCGCCCATCAGGTTGACTTCACGGGCACCGGTGATCGCCCGGCACACGTTGAGCGCTTCTTCCAGCGCGGCCACATAGGTGGAAAGGCCCCATTCGCGATGGCGTACGTCCGGGTTGCGCCAACTGACGATGAACGTCTGCAGGCCGTTCTTCAGCGCGTACTGCACAAAACTGTTGGCCGGACTCAGGTCGAAAATGTAGTACTTGTTGATTTGCGGCGGCACGATCAGCAGCGGCTTGGCGTACTGCTTTTCGCTCATGGGCTTGTACTGGATCAGCTCCAGCAGTTCGTTGCGAAACACTACCGAGCCCGGCGTGGTGGCCACGGTCTTGCCGACCTCGAAGGCTTGCTTGCTCACCTGGCGTGGCAGGCCGTGGTTGTGCAGCAGGTCGTCGAACAGGTTGCTCACGCCGCGCACCACGCTGTTGCCGCCGGAGTTGAGCAGCTCCTTGATGGCCAGCGGGTTGAGCAAGGTGTTGGACGGCGAGACGGCGTCGTTGATCAGGGCGAAGGCAAAATGCGCACGGGCGCGGTCATCGGCGCTCAAGGTGCTGTCATCGATCCAGTGGCGGGTCTGTTTCTGCCAGCTCAGATAGGCTTGCAGGCTGCGCCGGTAGAAGGGGTTGAGGGCCCAGGTCGGGTCGACAAAGCGGCTGTCGCGGGGATTGGGCTCGTGCACCGTTTCCCCCAGCAGTACGCGGCCCAGTTGACCGCCCAGCGCGAGCGCGTGACGGGCGGTATGCACCGGGTTGCGCAAGCCATGGGCGGCGACGCTGCGCAGGGTCGAGAGCAGATCCCGGCCGCGCAGGCCGGTGATCGCATTTTGCGCGTTGATGAACGCAGCGGGGGTGGGCGCCGGGTTCGTCACGGGTCTTTCTCGCATGAGCCAACACTCCTTCGTCAAACCATCAACAGGCACGCCAATTCAGAACCATAGCCGGTTCTCGGCAAGTTGCGCGGCGGCGCAGTCCTTACACCGCCGGTCGCGGGTGAATCACCGCCCGCAGACGCTCCTCCTCGAGAAACTTCATGATGATCGGAGCCACGGCTTCCGCGCGGGTGATCAGGAACAGATGCCCGTCATCGATGATGTGCAACTGCGCGTTGGGAATGCGCCAGGCCAGCATGCGCATGTTGACCAGCGGGATCAGCGGGTCGTCGTCCCCGGCCAGCACCAGGGTCGGCTGGCGGATCTTGTGCAGCCAATGAATGCTGGTCCAACCAAGCCCCGCGAACAGCTGCCAGTAGTAGCCGAGCTTGCCGGCCGAGCGCACTTTGCTGGCGTGTTCGGCGGCCAGTTTCGAGTCGCGGCGGAACGAGCCGCCATAGATCATCGGCGCAATGCGCACCACATGAGAGGGCTGGATATAGCGCCGTGGGCTCGCCATCAGCCACAGCACCTTGGGTTTGCCCGGCACCATAAAGGCGCCGGCGGCGGTGGCGGCCAGGATCAGCTTCTTGCAGCGCTCCGGGTAGTCATAGGCAAACTGCTGCGCCAGCGCGCCGCCCCAGGACACGCCCACCGCGTTGACCTGGCCGTAATCCAGGTAATCGAGCATGCGCGCCGTGAGCTTGGCCAAACCAGGAAACCGGTACGGCCGGCTGGGCGTCGAGGAACCGCCCACGCCCGGCACGTCGAAGGCGATCACTTCAAGGTCAGGGTCCAGGGCCTGGACGAACGGAAACACCAACTCAAGGTTGGCGCCGATGCCGTTGAAGATCAGCAACGGCGTCAAGTGCGGCTTGCCCGGGCGCACCGCCGTGCGGATGGTCTGGCCATCCAGGTCGATGGTGCGGAAGATGAACGGTTGCGGCATGGGCTTACCCTGCGAAGTGGCGCACTATTTCCCTGTCGGAATTCGGTCAGTGTGGGAGCGGGCTTGCTCGCGAAAGCGGTGTATCAGTCGAGTAAATAGTGACTGATCTTGCGCATTCGCGAGCAAGCCCGCTCCCACATTTGAGCGCATTCCAGCTACAAAACGGTGGTTCGTTTAGCGTTCGTGAACGTATGTCCCCGGCGCAGCCTCAGCTGCGGCGTAAGTTTTATTACCCAAAGTTGTCGGTGCCTTCTTCAGTTTCCCCGCCCGCTCCGCCTGCCAGGCCTGCCAATGCAGCCACCAGGAATCGGTGTGCTTGGTAGCATTCTCCTGCCATTCCAGCGCCTTGCCTGCCAAGCCATCGCTGGTCTGGTAGCGCGCCTTGGGGTTGCCTGGCGGGTTGAGGATGCTCTGGATATGCCCGCTGCTGGACAACACAAACTCGACCTTGCCGCCAAACAGCTGCGCCGACTTGTAGCAGGACTGCCAGGGCGTGATGTGGTCGTTGGTACCGGCCAGTGAATAGATATCGGCGGTGACCTGCTTGAGGTCGATCGGCGTGCCGCACACTTCCAGTGCATTGGCGCGCACCAGTGGATTGTTCTTGAACAGTTCGATCAGGTCGCCGTGGAAGGCCGCCGGCAAGCGCGTGGTGTCGTTGTTCCAGAACAGGATGTCGAACACCGGCGGCTCGTTGCCGAGCAGGTAGTTGTTCACCCAATAATTCCAGATCAGGTCGTTGGGGCGCATCCAGGCGAATACCTTGGCCATGTCGCGGCCTTCCAGCACGCCGGCCTGGTAGGAGTGGCGCTTGGCCGCTTCAAGGGTCTGCTCGTCGACGAACAGCGCCACCTGGGTGTCCAGCGTGGTGTCCAGCACACTCACCAGCAGGGTCAGGGCGTTGACCTTCTTCTCGCCCAGCGCCGCGTAGTGGCCCAGCAGCGCGGTGCAGGTGATGCCGCCGGAACAGGCGCCGAGCATGTTGATGTCTTTGCTGCCGGTGATCGCGGTGACCACATCGACGGCTTCTTTCAGTGCTTCGATATAGGTCGACAAGCCCCACTCGCGCTGCGCCTTGGTCGGGTTGCGCCAGCTGACGATAAAAGTCTGCTGGCCATTGCGCAGGCAGAAGCGCGCCAGGCTTTTATCCGGGCTCAGGTCGAACACATAGAATTTGTTGATCTGCGGCGGTACCACCAGCAATGGGCGCTCGTGCACCTGCTCGGTGGTCGGCTTGTACTGGATCAGCTCCAGCACGTCGTTGCGAAACACCACGGCGCCTTCGGTGGTGCCCAGGGTCTTGCCGACTTCAAACGCACCCATGTTGACCTGGCTCGGCATGCCGCCGTTGTGCACCATGTCCTTGGCCAGGTGGGACAGGCCATCGAGCAGGCTCTTGCCGCCGGTTTCAAAGAAGCGCTTGACCGCCGCCGGGTTGGCCGCGCTGTTGGTGGGGGCCATGGCTTCGGTCATCAGGTTGATCACGAAGTGGCCGCGGCTGATGTCCTGTTCCGACAGGTTGCTGTCGCCGATCCACTCGTGCAGTTCCTTGCGCCACGCCAGGTAGGTCTGCAGGTAGCGTTTATAGAGCGGGTTCTGGGTCCAGGCCGGATCATTGAAGCGACGGTCGTCGCTCTCGGGCTGCAGCTGCGATTTGCCGAACATCACGTTCTTCAATTCGACGCCGAAGTGGGCCACATGCTTGACGCTGTGCAACGGTTGCTTGATGGCTTGGGTCAGCACCATCTTCGCCGAGGCGAGTAAATCCTTTTTTCGTAACGCGATGATCGGGTTGAGCCCCAAGGTGTTTTCCGAGGCCTGGCGTTTCAAGTCATCGTTATTCTTGTTACTCATCTACGACGCTCCATTGTCCGAAAGACGAGTACCGGGTACCGCTGCGCACCAGGTTTCGATACACAACACAAGCCAGGTACTGCGACTCGGGTGACCGTTGATACCGCATCGTCAAATGCAGGGAACTTGCCAGTTCCATTGGTTACCCGAGTTTAATTTTTTTCGCAAGCGGGCCAATCATTGGCCACGCGACAGGGCATTCAAGCAGATGAAATTAGAAAATGCCCTCTAAAGAGCAAGAAGCCTGGGCTAGAGCATCAGGCGCACGACCGATTCACTCGGATCGCGGGTTTTGCCGGCAGCCTTGAGCTCAACGAGATAATCGGCCCACAGCGCGTCCTGACGCACGGCCAGTTGGTAGAGGTAGTCCCAGGTGAACAAACCGCTGTCATGCCCGTCGTCGAAGGTCAATTTCAGTGCGTATTGGCCGGCGGGTTCGATCTTGGTCAAGCGGACATTGAGTTTGCCGAATTGCAGGATGGGTTTGCCGTGGCCCTGGACCTCGGCAGACGGCGAGTGCACCCGCAGCAGTTCGGCGGGCAACTGGTAGACCTCGTCGGGCCCGTAGGTGAGGCCGAGGGTGTTGGAGGTTTTGTGCAGGTTGATGGCGGTAGGCAGTTTGGTCATTTGGGGAACCGCTCAGAGATGATCCTGAAGGAACCGGATCAATGTGGTAGCTGGGCTTGTGTGGGAGCTGGCTTGCCGGCGATAGCATCACCGCGGTGCTTCTGGCACTACGCGGCGATCCCATCGCGGGCAAGCCCGGCTCCCACAAAAGCCAGCGCTCACACGAGCTGGTCCGATCTAAGGCTTACAGGATATAACGAGACAGGTCTTCGTTCTGCGCCAATTCGCCCAAGTGGCTGTTGACGTAGTCCGCGTCGATCTTGATCGATTCGCCATTCTGCGCGCCCGCCATGTCACCCGCGCTGAAGGACACTTCCTCAAGCAGGCGCTCCAGCAGGGTGTGCAGGCGACGGGCACCGATGTTCTCGGTCTTCTCGTTGACCTGCCAGGCAATCTCCGCCAGGCGCTTGATGCCGTCCGGCAGGAACTCGATGCCCAGGCCTTCGGTTTTCAGCAGCTCACGGTACTGCTCGGTCAGCGACGCGTGCGGCTCGCTGAGGATGCGCTCGAAGTCGCCCGGGGTCAGCGCCTTCAGCTCTACGCGAATCGGCAGCCGGCCTTGCAGCTCGGGTACCAGGTCGCTGGGCTTGCTCAGGTGGAACGCACCGGAGGCGATAAACAGGATGTGGTCGGTCTTGACCATGCCCAGCTTGGTGTTCACGGTGCAGCCTTCGATCAGCGGCAGCAGATCGCGCTGCACGCCTTCACGGGACACATCGACGCCGCCGGCGTTGCCGCGCTTGGCCACCTTGTCGATCTCATCGATAAACACGATGCCGTGCTGCTCGACCGCTTCCAGGGCCTTGGCCTTGAGCTCTTCCTCGTTCACCAGGCGCCCGGCTTCTTCGTCGCGCACCAGCTTCAGTGCTTCCTTCACCTTGAGCTTGCGGCTTTTCTTCTTGCCCTTGCCCATGTTGGCGAACAGGTTCTGCAACTGGCTGGTCATTTCTTCCATGCCAGGCGGTGCGGAGATGTCGACGCCGGAAACTTCGGCGACTTCGATCTCGATTTCCTTGTCGTCCAGCTGGCCTTCACGCAGGCGCTTGCGGAACAGCTGGCGGGTGTTGGAATCCGAGGCCGGTGCGGCGTCTTCGTTGAAGCCCATGCGCGCCGGTGGCAGCAGGGCGTCGAGGATGCGCTCTTCGGCGGCGTCTTCGGCGCGGTGGCTGACCTTGGTCATTTCCTGTTCGCGCAGCAGCTTCAGCGCGGCGTCGGCCAGGTCACGAATGATCGATTCGACGTCGCGGCCCACATAGCCCACTTCGGTGAACTTGGTGGCTTCGACCTTGATGAACGGCGCGTTGGCCAGCTTGGCCAGGCGCCGGGCGATCTCGGTCTTGCCCACGCCGGTCGGGCCGATCATCAGGATGTTCTTGGGGGTTACTTCAACGCGCAGTTCTTCGGGCAGTTGCATCCGGCGCCAGCGATTACGCAGCGCAATGGCAACGGCGCGCTTGGCATCGTCCTGGCCGATGATATGGCGATTGAGTTCATGGACGATTTCGCGGGGAGTCATGGACATAGTGTTTGGCGGCCTCAAGCAGGAATAAGCCTACGGCTTACTCGGCGAGGTCCTGCTCCTCAATGGTGAAGTTGTGGTTGGTGAACACGCAGATGTCGCCGGCAATGCCCAAGGCAGTCTCGACGATTTCGCGGGCCGACAGGTCGGTTTTCTTCAACAGTGCGCTGGCAGCCGCTTGTGCGTAGCCACCACCGGAACCCATGGCGATCAGGCCGTGTTCGGGCTCAACCACATCGCCGTTACCGGTGATGATCAGGGACGCGTCTTTGTTGGCGACTGCCAGCATGGCTTCCAGGCGGCTGAGGGAGCGGTCGGTGCGCCATTCTTTGGCAAGCTCGACAGCGGCGCGCACGAGGTGGCCCTGATGTTTTTCAAGCTGGCCTTCGAAACGTTCGAAAAGGGTGAAGGCGTCGGCGGTAGCGCCGGCAAAGCCCGCGAGAACCTGGCCGTGGTACAGGCGACGGACTTTTTCGCGTTGCCTTTCATCACGGTGTTGCCAAGGGAAACCTGGCCGTCGCCGCCCATGACGACTTTGCCGTGGCGACGTACTGAAACGATGGTGGTCAAGGGGAGAGTCTCCACGCAGCGGGGCGAAAATGCCCTGATGGAAACTCATATGGGGGTGGCGGGGGGATTTCAACCGTAGGGGTTTAAGGCGGACGAGTGGTGTTTATCGGTCTGACACATTTTTTAAGCGCACACCAAAACCAAATGTGGGAGCGGGCTTGCCTGCGATGGTGGTGTGCCAGTCACTGAAAATATTGACTGTGATACCGCCATCGCCGGCAAGCCAGCTCCCACATGGGCCCTGCTGTGTTGTCAGATTCAGCGGCTCTGGCGTTGTTGTAACAACAGGTTGCTAAACCCGGCGCCGGCCAGTTGTTTCTGTGCGACGGTCAGCTGTTCGCGGTTGCTGAACGGCCCTACCAGGACGCGATACCAGGTCGCGTCCTTGACCGTGCCGGACTCCACCGTCACCGTCTGGCCGAGCAGGATGATCTGCGCACGCACACGATCCGCATCCGCCTGTTTCGGGAACGAGCCCGCCTGCAGGAAGAACTTGGTCACCGGTGCCGCCTTGGTTTCTGCAACCGGCGGGGCTGGTGGCGGGGTGATCCCGGCCAGCGCCGCCTGGGCCCGTGCGGTGTCGATTTTCGCCGCTTCCGCAGGCGTTACCGGGGTGGTCGGCACTTGCGGCGTCGGCAGGGTTTTCTCCGGCACGGCGTCAGGCGGCACGATCACTTCCGATTCCGGCAGCAGCGTGTAGAAGTCGTACTTCGGCTTCACCGGTGCAGTCGGGCTCGGCGCAGTCTTGTTGGCTTCGGCAATTTTGGTGGCCTTCTGCTGCTCCTGCTTGACGCGTTTGACGTCATCGCCCTTGCCCGGCTCCAGCTTCATCAGAATCACCACAAACGCGCCGACCGCCAGGCCGATGGCCATCCACAACCAGCCTGGAATAGGCTTCTTCGCCGGTGCCTGGTAGCGGCTCGCGCCGCGCTTGGGTGCAGGTTTTTTCTTGGCAGCCAACTTACATACGCTCCAGGGTTTCCAGGCCTAACAGTTCCAGGCCTTGCTTGAGGGTCCGTCCAGCCAGTGCGGCGAGGCGCAGGCGACTTTGCTTCTGGGCTTCGTCGTCGGCGGTGAGGATCGGGCAATTCTCGTAGAAGCTGGAGAACAGACCGGCGACTTCGTACAGGTAGGTGCAGAGGATATGCGGCGTGCCTTTCTCGCCGACGCTGTTCAGCACTTCGCCGAATTGCGCCAGTTTCGCGGCCAGTTCCTGCTCATGCGGGGCCTGGAGCACGATCTGGCCTTCGACTGCGCTGAAGTCCTTGCCCAGCTTGCGGAACACCCCGGCTACGCGGGTGTAGGCGTACAGCAGGTACGGCGCGGTGTTGCCTTCGAAGTTGAGCATCAGTTCGAAGTTGAAGCTGTAGTCGCTGGTGCGGTGCTTGGACAGGTCGGCGTATTTCACCGCGCCAATCCCCACCACGCGGGCGATGTTGCGCAGGTCGGCCTCGGCCAGCTCCGGGTTCTTTTCCTTCACCAGGTTGTAGGCACGCTCCTGGGCTTCGGTCAGCAGGTCGATCAGCTTCACGGTACCGCCGTCGCGGGTCTTGAACGGGCGGCCATCGGCGCCGTTCATGGTGCCGAACCCCATGTGTTCCATGTGCATCGGGTGGGTGACAAACCCTGCGCGCCGCGCCACTTCGAACACCTGCTGGAAGTGCAGGGCCTGGCGCTGGTCGACGAAATACAACGCACGGTCGGCTTTCAGCACGCCGCTGCGGTAGCGCACGGCCGCCAGGTCAGTGGTGGCGTAGAGGTAGCCGCCGTCGGCCTTGACGATGATTACCGGCAGCGGCTCGCCGTCGGCAGTCTTGAATTCTTCGAGGAACACGCACTGGGCGCCGTTGCTTTCGACCAGCAGGCCCTTGGCCTTGAGGTCGTTGACCACGTTGATCAGGTCATCGTTGTAGGCGCTTTCGCCCATCACGTCGGCCGGGGTCAACTTGACGTTGAGCAGCTCGTAGATTTCCTGGCAGTGCGACAGCGAGATCTCCCGGAAGCGGCCCCACAGCTCCAGGCATTCCTTGTCACCGGCCTGCAGCTTGACCACCAGGCCACGGGCGCGGTCGGCGAATTCTTCGGATTCGTCAAAACGCTTCTTGGCGGCGCGGTAGAAGTTCTCCAGGTCTGCCAGCTCGTTGCTGGTGATCGGGTTTTCCTGCAGGTACGCCATCAACATGCCGAACTGGGTGCCCCAGTCGCCCACGTGGTTCTGGCGGATCACGGTGTCGCCGAGGAACTCCAGCACGCGTGCCACGCCGTCGCCGATGATGGTCGAACGCAGGTGGCCGACGTGCATTTCCTTGGCCAGGTTGGGTGCCGACAGGTCAATTGCCACGCGCTCGAGCGGGCCGGCCTTGCGCACGCCGATTTTTTCGTCAGCCAGGGCCGCGTCCAGGCGGGACGCCAGGGCCTGAGTGTTCTGGAAGAAGTTGATAAAGCCCGGGCCGGCGATTTCGGCCTTGGTGACCTGCGGGTCGGCGGGCAGGGCGGCGATGATTTTTCCGCCAGGTCGCGCGGTTTCATGCCCGCAGGCTTGGCGAGCATCATCGCGATGTTGCTGGCGAAGTCGCCGTGGGTCTTGTCGCGGGTGTTTTCCACCTGGATCGCCGGCGTCAGGCCTTCAGGCAACACACCTTCGTTGACGAGTTGGGTGAGGGCTTGTTGGATCAGCTGGCGAATGGTGTCTTTCATGGTGTTCTCTTTCGACCGCAAGCGGCGGCGCGCGATGCGCAGGTGGAAAAACTGGGCATTATCCGTGGCGAGGGCGGGCTTGCCAACCGTTCAGGTTCTTCGGCAGACCTGCGGGCCTCATCGCGGGCAAGCCCGCTGCCACATTTAAGGGTATTCACATTTCAAAATGTGGGAGCCGGCTTGCCTGGGACAGCGATTTTGAAATCAGTACAAATCTACCGGGTCTACGTCCAACGACCATCGCACTTGCCGGCCACTGGGCATTTGCTCCAGGGCAAGCAACCAGCTACTTAATAGCCGATGCAGCGGTGCGCGGGAGGTTGCCTGCAAGAGTAGCTGAGCACGATAGCGTCCGGCGCGGCGCTCCATGGGCGCGGGCACCGGGCCGAGCAATTCGATGCCGGTCAGACCCAGTTCGACGAGCAAACGTTCGGCGGCGCTGCAGGCTTCATCCAGGAAACCTTCGGCTTGCCCGGGTTTATGCGCTTCGGCGCGCAGCAGCGCCAAATGGGCAAAGGGTGGCAGTCCGGCGGAGCGGCGCTCGCTCAGCGCCTGCTCGGCGAAGGCAAAGTAGCCTTGTTCTGTCAGTTGGATCAGCAGCGGATGGTCGGCCAAATGCGTCTGGATAATCACTTTGCCCGGCTCTTCGGCGCGTCCGGCGCGGCCCGCGACCTGCACGATCAACTGCGCCATGCGCTCGCTGGCGCGGAAGTCGCCGGAGAACAGGCCACCATCGGCATCCAGGATCGACACCAGGGTCACCCGTGGAAAATGATGCCCTTTGGCGAGCATCTGCGTGCCCACTAGAATGCATGGCTGGCCTTTCTGAATGGTGGCAAACAACTGATTCATCGCATCTTTGCGCGAGGTGCTGTCGCGGTCGACCCGCAGCACCGGGTAGTCGGGGAACAGAATGCCCAGGCGTTCCTCGGCGCGCTCGGTGCCTGCGCCCACCGGCCGCAGGTCGACCTTGCCGCACTGCGGGCAGTGGCGCGGCACGCGTTCCACATGGCCGCAGTGATGGCAGCGCAATTCGCCGTAGCGCTGGTGCACGGTCATGCGCGCATCGCAGCGCTCGCACTCCGACATCCAGCCGCAGTCATGGCACAGCAGGGTCGGCGCAAAGCCACGGCGATTGAGAAACACCAATACCTGCTGGCCGGCGGCGAGGGTCTGGCCGATGGCTTGCTGCATGGGGCCGGAGATGCCGCTGTCGAGTGGACGACTCTTGACGTCCAGGCGCAGGAAGCGTGGCTGTTTGGCGCCCCCCGCGCGCTCATTCAAGCGTAGGAGTCCATACCGGCCGGTGTAGGCGTTATGCAGGCTTTCCAGGGACGGCGTGGCCGAGCCCAGCACAATCGGGATGTCTTCCTGGCGCGCGCGCACCAGCGCCAGGTCGCGGGCGTGATAACGCAGGCCTTCCTGCTGTTTATAGGAGCCGTCGTGCTCCTCGTCGATGATGATCAGCCCGGGGTTCTTCATCGGCGTGAACAGCGCCGAACGCGTGCCGATAATAATGTCGGCCTCGCCATCGCGCGCCGCCAGCCACGACTCCAGGCGCTCCCGGTCGTTGACCGCCGAGTGCACCAGGGCAATGCGCGCATTGAAGCGCTGCTCGAAGCGCGCCAGGGTTTGCGGGCCCAGGTTGATCTCCGGGATCAACACCAGCGCCTGTTTGCCGGCCTGCAGGGTTTCACGGATCAGTTGCAGATAGACTTCGGTCTTGCCGCTGCCGGTGACGCCAGCCAGCAGGAACGCGTGGAAACTGTCGAAGCCTGCGCGAATGGCTTCGTACGCGGCGCGTTGTTCGGTGTTCAGCGGTAGCTCGGGCTGGGCCAGCCAGTGTTCGTGGCGCGGGTCCGGGGCATGCTTGCGGATTTCCACCTGCACCAGGCCCTTGGCCAACAGCAGGTCGAGGCTGTCCTTGCTCAGCATCAGCTTGCTCAACAGCTGATGCGCGACGCCGTGAGGATGTTGCGCCAGGGTGGCCAGGGCTTCACGCTGGCGCGGCGCGCGCGCGATGCGCGGGTCGTCGAGGCGCGCACCGGGCACCATCGACCAGAAGCGTTCCTGGCGCGCTTCGGCCAACTCGCCCTGGCGCAACAGCACCGGCAGTGCCCAGCTCAAGGTATCGCCGAGGCTGTGCTGGTAATACTGGGCGGTCCACAGGCACAGCTTGAACAGCGCCGGCGGCAGCGGTGGCGTGGCATCAAGGATCGCCAGCGCCGGCTTGAGCTTTTCGGCCGGCACTTCGCTGTGGTCGGCGACTTCCACCAGGATGCCGATCATCTCCCGCCGCCCGAATGGCACGCGCACACGCATGCCCGGCTGCAACTGCGCCCGCAGCACGCCGGCCGGGGCCCGGTAGTCGAACAGGCGGCGCAGGGGCGAGGGCAGGGCTAGGCGCAAAATGGCGTCGGGCACGCGAGGGGTCTCATCTATAAAGGCAGGCAGTGGCGCAGGGGCGGGAGCCTAGCAGACCTGCGGTAGAGGTGTCCCGTCTCTGGTACAGGAGGCAGCACTTCTGTGGGCGCCGGGCGGGTTGTGGTGGGCAGGCTTGCCCGGTGGTGTGCCGCAATTTTTCTGATGAAAGGGGCTTTTATGTGTGTAAACGAGCGGAGGCGCCGCTTGCGTGATTAAAAAGGTCTGGTAGAATCCGCGGCCTAATTACGTGCGGTATTCGACAATAGTGTCGAGTGGCGGCACGCTAGCCCGAGGAAGTCACCATGAAAGCCGATATCCATCCAGCGTACGAAACCATCGAAGTCACCTGCAGCTGCGGCAACAAGTTCGAAACGCGTTCGAACCTGTGCAAGCCACTGGGTACTGACGTATGCAACGAGTGCCACCCGTTCTACACCGGTAAGCAGAAAACTCTGGACACCGGCGGCCGTGTACAGCGCTTCGCAGATCGCTTTGGTGCTTTCGGCAAGAAGCCTGCTGCTACTCCAGCAGAGTAAGGCTCAAAAGCCTTATGGGCTTTTGCCAGCTGTTGAAAAAGGCGTCCCTTGTGGGCGCCTTTTTTGTACCTGGGATTTGGCTCTCGGCCGCGCAGGCCGAGGCGTTCTGCCCGGCGCCGACGGCCCTGGCCCGTGTGGAAGTGCAGCGCGTGGTGGATGGCGACACGGTACGCCTCAAGGATGGCCGCAGCGTGCGGCTGATCGGTATCAATGCGCCGGAAACCGGCAAGAAGGGCCGTGCGGAAGAACCCTACGCCGTCGCCGCCCGTCAGCGTCTACAGGCGCTGGTCCAGGCCAGCGATGGCCGTGTCGGCCTGGTGGTGGGGCGCGAGCCTAAAGATCATTACGGGCGCACCCTGGCCCATCTCTATGGTGCCGACGGCAAGAACCTTGAAGCCCAACTGTTGGCCGAAGGGCTGGGCTTCCAGGTGGGTATGGCGCCGAATGTTGACCTCGTCAGCTGTCAGCAGGCCGCTGAAAACACGGCCCGCAAGGCGCGGCTCGGTCTTTGGCGGCAATCGCCGGTGCAGGCCGTCACGCAACTCAAGCGTTCCGGGTTTGCCGTGGTCAGTGGCCGGGTCAGCAAGGTCGAGCGCAATCGGGGCGGCGTCTGGATTGAGCTGCAGGGTTCACTGGTATTACGCATCGCCCCGGCTCTGGTCAGCCAATTCGACAGTGCCCTGCTCAATGGTCTGCAAGGGCGCACTGTTGAGGCGCGTGGTTGGGTGCAGGATCGTTCGCGACGCGGCGGCCTGAAAAACGGCCAGGCGCGTTGGCTGCTGCCACTGACCGATCCCGGGATGCTTAAATCGACGCTTTAAGAAAAAATTGTAGACATTTTTTAAGTCGATTGTGAACAGTTGAGCCCTTGTATCCCGTGGCTCTTGGCCGAAAGTCTTAGTGCAGGGCCCTTGACACCTGTGACTGCCCAGTCTTGTAGGGACTTTGCGACACGCGTATCCTCGGCGGTCCGTCGACCAACAGTAAAAGCGGAATGCCGATATGTCTGATTTGAAAACTGCCGCTCTCGAATATCATGCCCATCCTCGTCCAGGAAAGCTGAGTGTAGAGCTCACCAAAGCCACTGCCACCGCCCGCGACCTGTCGCTGGCCTACAGCCCTGGCGTTGCCGAGCCCGTACGTGAAATCGCCCGCGACCCTGAACTGGCGTACAAGTACACCGGCAAAGGCAACCTGGTTGCAGTGATTTCCGATGGCACCGCGATCCTGGGCCTGGGTAACCTCGGCCCATTGGCTTCCAAGCCAGTCATGGAAGGTAAAGGCGTGCTGTTCAAGCGCTTCGCCGGCATCGACGTTTTCGACATCGAAGTCGACTCCGAAAGCCCGCAGGCCTTCATCGACACCGTCAAGCGCATTTCCATCACCTTCGGTGGCATCAACCTGGAAGACATCAAGGCACCTGAGTGCTTCGAGATCGAAAAGGCCCTGATCGAGCAGTGCGACATTCCTGTATTCCACGATGACCAGCACGGCACCGCGATCGTTACCGCGGCCGGCATGATCAACGCCCTGGAAATCGCTGGCAAAACCCTGGCTGACGCCAAGATCGTCTGCCTGGGCGCTGGCGCTGCGGCCATCTCCTGCATGAAGTTGCTGGTGAGCATGGGCGCCAAGCTGGAAAACATCTTCATGGTCGACAGCAAGGGCGTGGTCCAGTCCGAGCGTACCGACCTGAACCAGTACAAGGCGATGTTTGCCCACGCCACCGAGAAGCGCACCCTGGCTGACGCCCTCGACGGTGCCGACGTGTTCGTCGGCCTGTCCGGTCCGAACCTGCTGAGCGCCGAAGGCCTGAAGTCCATGGCGGCCAACCCGATCGTGTTCGCCTGCTCCAACCCTGATCCAGAAATCTCTCCGGAACTGGCGCACGCCACCCGCAGCGACGTGATCATGGCGACCGGCCGTTCGGACTACCCGAACCAGGTCAACAACGTACTGGGCTTCCCGTTCATCTTCCGTGGTGCCCTGGACGTTCGCGCCAAGCGCATCAACGAAGAAATGAAAGTCGCTGCCGCCAACGCCCTGCGCGAACTGGCCAAGCTGCCGGTCCCTCAGGAAGTGTGCGACGCCTACGGTGGCATCAAGCTGGAATTCGGCCGTGAGTACATCATTCCGAAACCAATGGATAAGCGCCTGATCACCCTGATCTCCGATGCCGTGGCCAAGGCCGCGATCGAGACCGGTGTGGCTACCCTGCCGTATCCGAAGCACTACCCGCTGCAAAGCGTGGATGATGTGTTCAACGGCTAAGCCGTTGTAGCGCACAACAAAAAGCCCCGGCTCGCGAGAGTCGGGGCTTTTTGTTGGCTGGCAATTAGCTTGAGCCTTGCGGTGAGCTAAAGGTGGGAGCGGGCTTGCTCGCGAAGGCGGTGTGTCAGTCGGCCCATCTGAGCCTGACACTCCGCCTTCGCGAGCAAGCCCGCTCCACATTGGATCTGTGCTCAGCCACAGATCCGATTAGAACAAGTCGATCGGCGCCGCCTCATCCGCTGGCAGCGGGCTGCCCGGCGCAACGCCATTGCCCAGCTCGTTGACCGACGGCGGGGTGTCTTCGCTCTTGAACAGTTCGAAGTACGCATTCGGCGTGCTTGGCGAGGCCGCGCGGCCACTGACAGGATCGATCCGCAGGCTGAGGATGCCTTCCGGCTCGGGTTGGGTATGCAGCGGCTTGTCCTTCAGGGCGGCGCCCATGTAGCTCATCCAGATCGGCAGCGCGACGGTGCCGCCGAACTCGCGACGGCCGAGGCTTTCCGGCTGGTCGTAGCCGGTCCACACGGTGGTCACGTAGTCGGCGTTGTAGCCGGAGAACCAGGCGTCCTTGGAATCGTTGGTGGTACCGGTCTTGCCCGCGATATCCGCCCGGCCCAGGGCCAGGGCGCGACGGCCGGTGCCTTTCTTGATCACGTCTTCCAGGATGCTGTTGAGGATATAGGTGGTACGGCCATCCACCACGCGCTCGGCCACGGCAGGTGCCTGCGGCTCGGTCGGGGCCGTGGCATTTGCCGCAGGCGGTGTACCTGGGGTCGGCTCGATGGTGATACCGCCGTTGCCCGGGGCCGCCACGCCATCGGTGGCCGCCACGCCGTTGACCACGTCACCCGGCACGCGTGGCGGGTTGGCGGTGAACAGGGTGTCGCCATTGCGGCTTTCGATCTTGTCGATCAGGTATGGCGTGATCTTGTAGCCGCCGTTGGCAAAGGTGCTCCAGCCGGTGGCGATCTCCATCGGCGTGAGGGTCGCGGTGCCCAGGGCCAGCGACAGGTTCGGCGGCAGGTCCGACTTGTTGAAGCCAAAGCGGGTGATGTAGTCGATGGTCTTGCCCACGCCCATCGCTTGCAGCAGTCGGATCGACACCAGGTTGCGCGACTTGTACAGCGCCTCGCGGATGCGGATCGGGCCGAGGAAGGTGTTGGTGTCGTTTTTCGGGCGCCAGACCTTGTCCAGGTACTCGTCGACAAACACGATCGGTGCATCGTTGACCAGGCTGGCGGCGGTATAACCATTATCCAGTGCGGCACTGTAGATGAACGGCTTGAAGCTCGACCCTGGTTGACGCTTGGCCTGGGTGGCGCGGTTGTAGTTGCTCTGCTCGAAGGCGAAGCCACCGACCAGCGCGCGGATCGCACCGTTCTGTGGGTCCAGCGATACCAGCGCGCCCTGGGCCAATGGCACCTGGCTGAATTTGAGGCTGTCGTCCTTCTGGCGCTGCACGCGGATCAGGTCACCGACTTGCGCGACGTCCGACGGCTGCTTGGGCATCGGGCCCATGCTGTTGGTGTTCAGGAACGGGCGTGCCCATTTCATGCTGTCCCACGCCACATGCGCTTCGCCGGTGCGGGTCAGGACCTGCAAGCCATCTTTCTTCACCTGGGTGACGATGGCGGGCTCCAGGCCACTGATCGGGCGTTGCTTGCCCAGCTCGGTGGTCCAGGCGCTCAGGGTCTTGCCCGGCAGGCGCGATTCCGGGCCACGGTAGCCGTGGCGCTGGTCGTAGGTGACCAGGCCGGAATGCACCGACGTGTTGGCGATTTCCTGCAGGTCGCTCGGCACGGTGGTGGTCACGCGGAAACCTTCGGTGTAGGCCTCGCTGCCGTAGCGGCCGACCATCTCGGCGCGCGCCATTTCGGCGATATACGGCGCGTTCACTTCTGGCGTCGGCACGTGATAACTGGCGTTCAGCGGCTCGGCCACGGCGCTTTCGTAAGCGGCCTGGTCGATCTTGCCCAGCTTGTACATGCGCCCCAGGATCCAGTCGCGACGCTCCTTGCTGCGCGCCGGGTTGGCCAGCGGGTTGAAGCGCGACGGGGCCTTGGGCAGGCCGGCGATCATCGCCATCTGCGCCAGGCTGGCGTCACGGATCGACTTGCCGTAGTACACCTGCGAAGCCGCCTCGATCCCGTAGGCACGGTTGCCCAGATAGATTTTGTTGACGTACAGCTCGAGGATTTCATCCTTGGTCAGCTGGCGTTCGATCTGCAGCGCCAGGAGGATCTCGGTGGCTTTACGCGAAAAGCTGCGCTCGCTGGTGAGGAAGAAGTTCTTCGCCACCTGCATCGTGATGGTGCTGCCGCCGGATTGAATGTGTCCGCTTTTTACCAATTGGGTGGCTGCGCGCACCAGGCTGCTGGGGTCGACGCCATAGTGGTTGGCAAAATTATCGTCTTCGGCCGACAACAAGGCGCTGATGAAATTGGGTGGAATGTCGGCAAAACGGATCGGTGTGCGGCGCATTTCGCCGAACTCCGCGATCAGTTTTTCATCGCTGCTGTAGACCCGCAAAGGAATCTGCAACTGGATACTTCTCAGGGCCTCTACGGAGGGCAAACCCGGACTAAGGTAGAGATAGGCCCCGCTGAGCACGAGCAGCAGCCCGCAGACGATCGCGACAATGGAGTACCCGAAAAACTTCAGCAGACGAATCAAGGCTTTTGGATTTCCAGAGAAAAGAATGAGTTAGGCGTCGGGGCATGCATGGCAAACGATGGATCAACCCGAGCTGCAGATAAAAAGCGGGAAAAAACGCTGGGCATTAAAGCATTTTTCGGCTTCGGACGTCATTCGCACAGGTTCAACAAATCGACCGAATGCATGGCGCCCGACGGCAATCAGGCGGTATGACAGGCAAAGCTTTAGGGAGTTTTATGCGAAAGGGATTTTTCAGGCGAAAAACCGACACCCTCCTGGGCGTCGATATCAATGACACGGCCATCAGCCTGGTCGAATTGAGTCATTCAACCGCCGGTTACACCATTCAAGGCTACGCCACCCAGGCGCTGCCGGCCCATGCGGTGGTGGACGGTACCTTGCTGGATCTCGAGGGGATCGGGCATGTCCTGCAGGCTGCATTGGCACGGCTGCGAACCTCGGCGCGCGGGGCTGCCGTGGCGGTGTCCGGGCCCTCGGTGATCACGCGGGTGATCGAAATGGAAGCAGGCCTCAGCGACGACGAGATGACATGGATGATCCAGATGGAGGCGGACCAGTACATCCCGTACCCATTGGATGACGTGAGCATCGACTTTCAGGTGCAAGGGCAATTGTCCCAGGACCCGGCGCGGGTGCAGGTGCTGCTGGCTGCGTGCCTGAAGGCGCAGGTGGAGGCGCGCGAGGCGGTTTTGGCGCTGGCCGGGCTGGTGCCGAAGGTGGTGGACGTCGAAGCGTTTGCATTGGCGCGCGCTTGCAGTCAGGATTTCGCCAGCTTCACGCCGGGCCATCGAGTCGATGGTGCACAATGGGCCTTGGATGCCCAAGGGATGGGAATTGCTTGCGGGTTGGCCCTGAGGAGTTTCGCTTGATGACACGAATCAATCTTTTGCCTTGGCGCCAGGCGCTGGCAGAGCGGCGACGCAAGTACTTCCTCGCGTGTTTGCTGGCGTTCGCCTGTGTGGCGCTCGCAGCCGTGTGGCTGGCGGACCAGGTGATCGACCAGGCGATTGACCGGCAAGTGACGCGCAATGACCACCTCGGCAAGGAAGTCGGCGTGCTCGATTCGCGCATCAAGACCATCGACGACCTGCAGGAGCAAAGCCAGCAACTGGCGGAGCGCATGAAGGTCGTACAGGACCTGCACGACTCCCGCTCATCCGGCGCCCAACTGCTGGACCAGTTGGCCCGCGCGGTGCCTGAAGGAGTACACCTGCATGAAGTCGTGGCGAAGGGCGACACGCTGAGCATCAGCGGCAGTGCTGAATCGAGCCAGGACATCGCCCAGTTGATGCGCCGCCTGGAGGCGTCTGAAGGCGCCCACGCCACGCGGCTGCAGCATGTGCGCACCGAAGGCATGCGCGGCAACAATGAATTCCAGCTGATGGTGCGCCAGGGAGAGTCCACCGAGGCTCAACCATGAGCCTGCCCAGGCTCGATATTTCTGCACTCACTCACAACGCTGCAAAATGGCCCCTACCTGGCAAGGCCCTGCTGGGCTGTGCGCTGGCGGGCGTGGTGCTGGTGATGGGTGAGTGGATGTACCTCGGCCCGTCGCGGGAGCGGTTGCAGCAGCTGGAGCGCGAGGACGTCGCTTTGCAGCAGCAGCTTGCGCAAAAAAGCGCCTTGTCGGCCAGCCTTGAGGCACGGGTCCATGAGCTTGCACTCAAGCAGGCGAAGTTCGACGAGCTGTTGCAGGCGCTGCCCGCCGAATCGCAGATGCCCGCTTTGCTGGAGGACACCGCTCGGTTGGCGCTGGCCAATGGTTTGCTGATCGAAAGCATCGCCCCGCTGGATGAGCAGCCACGGTCTCTGCACGGCGAGCAGCCGGTGCAGATCGGCGTGACGGGCGCTTACCACGACCTGGCCACGTTCGTGAGTGCCTTGGGCGGCCTGGCACGACTCACCACGGTGCACGATGTCGCCCTGCGCCGTGATGGCAAGCTGCTGCGCCTGGACCTGCTGGCCAGGACCTATTGGCATGCGCAGCAGGGGCGGGGAATAGCCGTTCAGGCCCAGCCGTTTGTCTACGATGCTTTTAGCCTGCGCGACCCGTTCCAGCCGCTTGCCGTCCAGGTCGATCATGTGCGTGGCCGCGCGGCCCATGCGCCGGACCTCACCCGGGCGCGAGGCATCCTCGAGAGCCTGGCGGTGGATCAGCTCGAAATGGTCGGTACCTTGTCTCGCGGGCTGCAGACCTATGCCTTGCTGCGTGCCACCTCCACGGTGCATCGCCTCGCGGTCGGGGATTACCTGGGGCCGGACCACGGCCGGGTGACGGCCATCCATGAGGGGCATATAGAACTGGTGGAATTGTTCCCCGATGAACAGGGCGCATGGCTGGAGCGTCCGCGAACCCTCGCGTTAAACGTCAACTCATAACGGAATAAACCAATGAAAAGGACTTTCTCGTCCTTCGGTGTGGCGCTATGGATAGCGTTCACGGCACCGATGGCTGCTGCTGTGCCCAATCGTGTGGATCTGATCCAGCTGCCGCCCCCCGGCAGCGCGGCATCGAACACCTATACCGGCGACAAGCTGAACCTCAACTTCCAGAACATCGAGCTGCGCGCCGTGCTGCAGCAAATCGCCGATGTCGCGGGCCTCAACCTGGTGGCCAGCGACGACGTGCAGGGTTCGATCACACTGCGCCTCAAGGATGTGCCGTGGGATCAGGCGCTCGACCTGGTGCTGCAGGCCAAGGGCCTGGATAAGCGGCTGAAAGCCGGTGTATTACTGGTGGCGCCTGCCGAGGAGCTGGCTGCCCGCGAACTGTTGACGCTGGAGTCGCGCAAACAGATGGCCGAGCTGGCGCCCTTGCGCCGCGAGCTGCTGCAGGTCAATTACGCCAAGGCCGCGGACCTGGCCAAGCTGTTCCAGTCGGTGGCTGGCCTTGAAGGCAGCACCGATGAGCGCGGCTCGGTGGCGGTGGACGACCGCACCAATAACATCATCGCCTACCAGACCCGCGAGCGTTTGGACGAGCTGCGGCGAATCGTGGCGCAGCTGGATATCCCGGTGCGCCAGGTGATGATCGAGGCGAGGATTGTCGAGGCCAATGTCGATTACGACAAAAGCCTGGGCGTGCGCTGGGGAGGTGGACTCAGTCGCGGTGGTTGGGGCGCTGGCGGCATTCAGAAACCTTTGCCCGACGGCATGGAGCCTGTGGAAAACCCGGCCAGCGCACCGTTTGTCGATATGGGCTCGCTGGCCGGTACCTCCGGCCTGGGCATCGCCTTCATCACCGATAATTTGCTGCTGGACCTTGAGCTGACCGCCATGGAGAAAACCGGTAACGGGGAAATTGTCTCGCAACCCAAAGTGGTCACCTCTGACAAGGAAACCGCACGCATCCTCAAGGGCACCGAGATTCCCTACCAGGAATCCAGCTCCAGCGGTGCCACGTCGGTGTCGTTCAAGGAGGCTTCGCTGTCGCTGGAAGTCACCCCGCAAATCACCCCGGACGGCTGGGTGATCATGGAGGTCAAGGTCACCAAGGATGAGCCCGACTACCTGAACAAGCTCAATGACGTGCCGCCGATCAAGAAAAACGAGGTCAACGCCAAGGTGCTGGTCAAGGATGGGGAGACCATTGTGATTGGCGGGGTTTTCTCCAATACCCAAAGCAAAGTGGTAGATAAAGTGCCATTTTTGGGCGATGTGCCGTATCTTGGCCGCCTTTTCCGGCGCGATGTGCTGGCGGAGAAAAAATCCGAGCTGCTGGTATTCCTGACTCCGCGTATTATGAATAACCAGGCGATTGCTGTGAGTCGTTGATTCTGTGCGAAATTTGATTCTTGTAGGACCGATGGGGGCTGGAAAAAGCACCATCGGCCGTTTGCTGGCCAAAGAGCTGCGCCTGCCATTCAAAGATTCCGACAAGGAAATTGAATTGCGCACGGGTGCCAATATCCCATGGATCTTCGATAAGGAAGGCGAACTGGGCTTTCGCGACCGCGAGCAGGCGATGATTGCCGAGCTGTGCGGCTGCGATGGCGTGGTATTGGCGACCGGCGGTGGCGCGGTGATGCGCGAGGAAAACCGCCGGGCGCTGCATGCCGGAGGTCGCGTGGTCTATCTGCATGCGTCGGTGGAACAACAAGTGGGCCGTACCGCCCGCGATCGCAATCGCCCGTTGTTGCGCACCGCCGACCCGGCCAAGACCCTGCGGGATCTGCTGACGCTGCGCGACCCGCTGTATCGGGAGATCGCCGATCTGGTGGTGGAAACCGATGAGCGGCCACCGCGGATGGTGGTGCTCGACATTCTTGAGCGCCTGCAACGGCTGCCACCCCGTTAAAGCCAGGCCCGAAATGCGCTATTCTCGGCGGCGCGCTATCACCCTTGCGGGTGTGGCGTAGAGCCATCAGGCAACGTCTGATCTGGACGTTACCGGTCGTCAATACATCTTCAACGCGGGGACACATGCAGACACTTAAGGTCGATCTAGGCGAGCGCAGCTACCCGATCCATATTGGCGAAGGTCTGCTGGACCAGCCCGAGTTGCTCGCACCGCATATTGCCGGGCGGCAAGTGGCGATCATCTCCAACGAAACGGTCGCGCCGCTGTATCTTGAGCGTCTGAGCCGCAGCCTGTCGGCGTATTCCGTGATCTCGGTGATCTTGCCCGACGGCGAAGCCCACAAGAACTGGGAAACCCTGCAACTGATCTTTGATGGCCTGCTGACCGCGCGTCATGACCGCCTTACCACCGTGGTCGCCCTGGGCGGCGGTGTGATCGGTGACATGGCCGGCTTTGCGGCCGCCTGCTATCAGCGTGGCGTGGACTTTATCCAGGTGCCGACCACCTTGCTGTCCCAGGTCGATTCCTCGGTGGGTGGCAAGACCGGTATCAACCACCCGCTGGGCAAGAACATGGTTGGCGCGTTCTACCAGCCCCAAGCCGTGCTGATCGACACCGCGACCCTCAACACCTTGCCGCCGCGCGAGCTGTCGGCCGGGTTAGCGGAAGTCATCAAGTACGGGCTGATCTGTGACGAGCCGTTCCTCACCTGGCTCGAAGAGCACGTAGACGCCCTGCGCAACCTGGACCAGGCGGCACTCACCGAAGCGATTTCCCGCTCCTGCGCCGCCAAGGCGCTGGTGGTGAATGCCGACGAACGGGAGTCCGGTGTACGGGCCACCTTGAACCTGGGTCACACCTTCGGCCATGCGATCGAAACCCACATGGGCTATGGTGTGTGGTTGCATGGGGAGGCCGTTGCGGCTGGCACTGTGATGGCATTGGAGATGTCGCACCGCCTGGGCTGGATCAGTGCCCAGGAGCGTGATCGTGGTATCCGCCTGTTCCAGCGCGCCGGTTTGCCGGTCATCCCGCCTGAGGAGATGACCGAGGCGGACTTCCTCGAACATATGGCGATAGACAAGAAAGTGATCGACGGTCGACTGCGACTGGTGCTGCTGCGCCACATGGGCGAAGCAGTGGTGACCGACGATTATCCGAAAGAGATTTTACAGGCCACGCTGGGAGCGGATTACCGCGCCCTGGCCCAGCTTAAAGGTTAATAAGATCCCGATGACTAGTTTGCATGCCGACGAGGCGTTCCTCGGCCATTACCAGCTCAGCCACGACCCCTTTGCTCCACGGGTGCCTGGCTTCAAATTTTTCCCGGCCCAGCGCAAGCCGGTGCTTGGGCAGTTGCACCATCTTGCGCGCTACAGCCAACTGCTGCTGGTGGTGACCGGCCCGTTGGGCAGCGGCAAGACCCTGCTGCGCCAGGCCCTGGTGGCCAGCACCAACAAGCAGTCGGTACAGAGCGTGGTGGTCTCGGCTCGCGGCGCCGGTGATGCAGCGGGCGTATTGCGCCAAGTGGCCCAGGCGTTGGACGTGTCCACTGCCGAGCCGAATGCGATCCTCAAGCAGGTGGTGCAGTTGGGCCTGACCGGCCAGGAAGTCTACCTGTTGGTGGATGACGCCGAACAACTCGACGAATCCGCCCTGGAAGCGCTGCTGGCGCTGGCGGCGGGTACGCCCGAAGGTCGCCCCCATGTGTTCCTGTTCGGTGAGTCGTCGTTGATCGCCGATCTGGAGCAGATCAGTGGCGATCAGGAGCTGTTCCACGTCATCGAATTGCAGCCGTACGAAGAGGAAGAAACCCGCGAATACCTGGCTCAACGCCTTGAAGGCGCAGGGCAGGGCATCGAACTTTTCTCCGCTGCGCAGATCTCTGATATTCACGAAAGCTCCGACGGCTGGCCTGGCACCATCAACCAGGTCGCCCGCGATGCCATGATCGAAGCCATGATTGCCAGCCGCTCTGCGGTCAAGCGTCCAAAGATGGGGTTCACTATGCCTAAGAAGCACGTATTGGCGATTTCCGCCGTTGTCGTGGTCGCCGTTGCCGCTGCCTGGCTGATCCCGGGTCGCAGCAAGGCACCGACGACTGCCGGCGCGCCAACCGAACAGGCGCAGTTGCCACTGGGCAAGCCCACGCCAAATGTCGAGTTCGCCAACTCCGGCCAACCGACCAACCTGCCGATGGTCGGCCAGCCGGTGATGCGCGGCCCGCTCGCCGAAGAAGCCGGCGGCATCTCCGAAGGCGACGACGGCGTGCCGGTGGAAGGCTCCAGCGCCACACCGCCGACGGTCACCACCACTGCACCACCTGCGGGTGTGCCAGCGGGCCAGCCGGCTGCCAAGCCGACGCCGGCACCTACCGTCGCCACGGCCAAGCCTGCGCCAGTGACCAAGCCGGTCGCCCCTGCACCAGCCGCCAAGCCCGCTCCGGCACCGGCTGCCAAGCCTGCAGAAAAACCCGCCGCCACCGTTGCCAAGGCTGGCGCCGCCGGCAGCAGTTGGTACACCAGCCAGCCGACCGGTAACTTCGTGGTGCAGATCCTCGGCACCAGCTCCGAAGCCAACGCCCAGGCGTTCGTGAAAGAGCAGGGTGGCGAGTACCGTTATTTCAAGAAAGTGCTCAACGGCAAGCCTCTCTACGTGATCACCTACGGCAGTTTCTCCAGCCGTGCCGCTGCTGATTCTGCGATCAAAACCTTGCCAGCGAAGGTCCAGGCTGGTAAACCTTGGCCACGCACTGTTGCCAGCGTTCAACAAGAACTCGCAACAACTCGCTGAAGATCCGGCGGCCTTACCCAGGCCGCCCTCCCGGCACCTCAAAAAAAACTACAACAGCGTGCAGCCCTGAAGGCCGCGCGCTTTGTGGTGTCTGCGTCACAGTAGCTTTTGAGTCGTAGCGGTCAGAATTAAAAAAGTTTTGACTAGCACAGCATATCGCTTTAAACCTTTCATAAATGCGACATAGATTTGCGACATTTCGTCGCTAAATTTGTGAGCGTTCGTGTCGGTGTGTACAATGACCTCCCTTTTGCCCCCGCTAAGCCGGCGTACGTTCGGCGTGGAAGGTAACCGGTTGAATTGAAAAGAAATTTGCCTCGATATAAGAGGCAGCCTGGTGAGAAAGTGTCTATGAAAGCAGGTCTGTACCAACCCGATGAATTCAAGGATAACTGCGGTTTCGGCCTGATAGCCCATATGCAGGGCGAGCCCAGTCATACCCTTTTGCAAACGGCCATCGAGGCCCTGACCTGCATGACCCACCGTGGTGGGATCAACGCCGACGGCAAGACCGGTGACGGTTGTGGCTTGCTGATTCAAAAGCCCGACCAGTTCCTGCGTGCTGTCGCCAAGGAGCATTTCGGCACCGATTTGCCCAAGCAGTACGCCGTGGGCATGGTGTTCTTCAACCAAGACCCGGTCAAAGCCGAAGCCGCTCGCGAGAACATGAACCGCGAGATCCTGGCTGCCGGCCTGCAACTCGTCGGCTGGCGCAAAGTGCCGATCGACACCAGCGTGCTCGGCCGCCTGGCCCTTGAGCGCCTGCCGCAGATCGAGCAAGTGTTCATTGCCGGTGATGGCCTGAGCGACCAGGACATGGCGATCAAGCTGTTCACCTCGCGTCGTCGTTCGTCCGTGGCCAACGCCGCCGACACCGACCACTACATCTGCAGCTTTTCCCACAAGACCATCATTTATAAAGGCCTGATGATGCCGGCGGACCTGACCGCCTTCTATCCAGACCTGAGCGATGAGCGCCTGCAAACCGCGATCTGCGTGTTCCACCAGCGCTTCTCCACCAACACCCTGCCGAAATGGCCGCTGGCCCAGCCGTTCCGCTTCCTCGCCCACAACGGCGAGATCAACACCATCACCGGTAACCGCAACTGGGCCGTGGCCCGTCGCACCAAGTTCGCCAACGATTTGATGGACCTGGAAGAGCTCGGCCCGCTGGTCAACCGCGTCGGTTCCGACTCCTCCAGCATGGACAACATGCTCGAGCTGATGGTCACCGGTGGCATCGACCTGTTCCGTGGCGTGCGCATGATCATTCCGCCAGCGTGGCAGAACGTCGAAACCATGGACCCGGATCTGCGTGCATTCTACGAGTACAACTCGATGCACATGGAGCCGTGGGACGGTCCGGCCGGCGTGGTCATGACCGACGGTCGCTACGCCGTGTGCCTGCTCGACCGCAACGGCCTGCGCCCGGCGCGTTGGGTGACCACCACCAACGGCTTCATCACCCTGGCGTCGGAAATCGGCGTGTGGAACTACCAGCCCGAAGACGTGATCGCCAAGGGCCGTGTAGGCCCTGGCCAGATCCTGGCCGTGGACACCGAGACCGGGCAGATCCTCGACACCGACGCGATCGACAACCGCTTGAAGTCGCGTCACCCGTACAAGCAATGGCTGCGCAAGAACGCCCTGCGCATCCAGGCGACCATGGAAGACAACGACCACGGTTCGGCTTTCTACGACGTCGACCAGCTCAAGCAGTACATGAAGATGTACCAAGTCACCTTCGAGGAACGCGATCAGGTGCTGCGTCCGCTTGGCGAGCAAGGCTACGAGGCGGTCGGCTCCATGGGCGACGACACGCCGATGGCCGTGCTGTCCCAGCGCGTGCGCACGCCGTACGACTATTTCCGCCAGCAGTTCGCCCAGGTGACCAACCCGCCGATCGATCCGCTGCGTGAAGCCATCGTGATGTCCCTGGAAGTCTGCCTCGGTGCCGAGCGCAACATCTTCCAGGAATCGCCTGAGCACGCTTCTCGCGTGATCCTCAGCTCGCCAGTGATTTCGCCGGCCAAGTGGCGCTCGCTGATGACCCTGGATCGCCCGGGCTTCGACCGCCAGATCATCGACCTGAACTACGACGAGAGCCTCGGTCTAGAAGCCGCTGTGCGCAATGTCGCCGACCAGGCCGAAGAAGCCGTGCGCGCCGGTCGTACCCAGATCGTGCTGACCGACCGCCACATCGCGCCGGGCAAGCTGCCGATCCACGCGTCCCTGGCCACCGGCGCGGTACACCACCGCCTGACCGAAAAAGGCCTGCGCTGCGATTCCAACATCCTCGTCGAAACCGCTACTGCCCGTGACCCGCATCACTTTGCGGTGCTGATCGGCTTCGGCGCCTCGGCGGTGTACCCGTTCCTCGCGTACGAAGTCCTCGGCGACCTGATCCGTACCGGCGAAGTCCTCGGCGACCTCTACGAGGTGTTCAAGAACTACCGTAAAGGCATCACCAAGGGCCTGCTGAAGATCCTGTCGAAGATGGGCATCTCCACCGTCACCTCGTACCGTGGCGCGCAACTGTTCGAAGCCATCGGCCTGTCCGAAGAAGTCTGCGAGCTGAGCTTCCGTGGTGTGCCGAGCCGTATCAAGGGCGCGCGTTTCGTCGATATCGAAGCCGAGCAGAAAGCCCTGGCAGCCGAAGCCTGGAGCGCGCGCAAGCCGATCCAGCAAGGCGGCCTGCTGAAGTTCGTCCACGGCGGCGAATACCATGCGTACAACCCGGACGTGGTCAACACCCTGCAAGCTGCCGTGCAGCAGGGCGACTACGCCAAGTTCAAGGAATACACGAGCCTGGTGGATAACCGCCCGGTGTCGATGATCCGCGACCTGTTCAAGGTGAAGACCCTGGACACCGCGATGGACATCAACGAAGTCGAGCCGCTGGAATCGATCCTCAAGCGCTTCGACTCCGCCGGTATTTCCCTGGGCGCCTTGTCGCCCGAGGCTCACGAAGCCCTGGCCGAAGCCATGAACCGCCTGGGTGCGCGTTCCAACTCCGGTGAAGGCGGTGAAGACCCGGCGCGCTACGGCACCATCAAGAGTTCGAAAATCAAGCAGGTGGCCACCGGCCGTTTTGGTGTGACCCCGGAATACCTGGTCAACGCCGAAGTGCTGCAGATCAAGGTTGCCCAGGGCGCCAAGCCCGGTGAGGGCGGCCAGCTGCCAGGCGGCAAGGTCAACGGCCTGATCGCCAAGCTGCGTTACGCAGTACCCGGCGTGACCCTGATCTCGCCTCCGCCGCACCACGACATCTATTCGATCGAAGACTTGTCGCAGCTGATTTTTGACTTGAAACAAGTCAACCCGCAGGCCCTGGTCTCGGTGAAGCTGGTGGCGGAAGCCGGCGTGGGCACCATCGCCGCTGGCGTGGCCAAGGCCTATGCCGACCTGATCACCATCTCCGGCTACGACGGCGGCACCGGCGCATCGCCGCTGACCTCGATCAAGTACGCCGGCGCGCCGTGGGAACTCGGCCTGGCCGAAACTCACCAGACCCTGCGCGGCAACGACCTGCGCGGCAAGGTCCGGGTGCAGACCGACGGCGGCTTGAAAACCGGCCTCGACGTGATCAAGGCTGCGATCCTCGGCGCCGAGAGCTTCGGCTTCGGTACTGCGCCAATGATCGCCCTGGGCTGCAAATACCTGCGCATCTGCCACCTGAACAACTGCGCCACCGGCGTCGCGACCCAGAACGAGAAGCTGCGCAAGGATCACTACATCGGCACCGTCGACATGGTGGTGAACTTCTTCACCTACGTCGCCGAAGAGACCCGTGAGTGGCTGGCCAAGCTGGGTGTGCGTTCCCTCGAGGAGCTGATCGGGCGTACCGACCTGCTGGATATCCTCGAAGGCCAGACCGCCAAGCAGAACCACCTCGACCTGACGCCGCTGTTGGGCAGTGATCACATCCCGGCCGACAAGCCGCAATTCTGCCAGGTGGATCGCAACCCGCCGTTCGACAAAGGCCTGTTGGCCGAGAAGATGGTCGAGATGGCTGCTTCGTCGATCAACGATGTCAGCGGTGGCGAGTTCGCCCTGGATATCTGCAACTGCGACCGTTCCATCGGCGCACGGATCTCCGGCGAAATCGCGCGCAAGCACGGCAACCAGGGGATGGCGAAAGCACCGATCACCTTCCGCTTCAAAGGCACCGCTGGCCAGAGTTTCGGCGTGTGGAACGCCGGCGGCCTGCACATGTACCTGGAAGGCGATGCCAACGACTACGTGGGCAAGGGCATGACCGGCGGCAAGCTGGTGATCGTTCCGCCTGCAGGCAGCGTGTACAAGACCCAGGACAGTGCCATCATCGGCAACACCTGCTTGTACGGCGCCACCGGTGGCAAGCTGTTCGCCGCCGGTACGGCCGGTGAGCGTTTCGCCGTGCGTAACTCCGGTGCCCACACCGTGGTGGAAGGTACCGGCGATCACTGCTGCGAGTACATGACCGGTGGCTTTGTCGCGGTACTGGGCAAGACTGGTTACAACTTCGGTTCGGGCATGACCGGCGGTTTCGCCTACGTGCTCGACCAGGACAACACCTTCGTCGACAAGGTCAACCACGAGTTGGTCGAGATCCAGCGGATCAGCGGCGAAGCCATGGAATCCTACCGGAACCACTTGCAGCACGTGCTGGACGAGTACGTCGAGGAGACCGGCAGCGAATGGGGTCGTAACCTCGCCGAAAACCTCGATGATTACCTGCGTCGTTTCTGGCTGGTCAAGCCCAAGGCTGCCAACCTGAAGTCGTTGCTTTCCAGCATCCGTGCCAACCCGCAATAAGTGCAGTCGCCAGCGGCAAGCTTCAAGCCGCAAGTGAAATGCAGTGCGCGGTATGCCGGTTAATGTGATTTTCTTGCAGCTTCAAGCTTGCCGCTTGGAGCTGTCGTGTAAGAGGTTTTGAAGATGGGCGAACGTCTCAATAACGACTTCCAATTCATCGATGTCGGGCGCAAAGATCCGAAGAAGAAACTGTTGCGTCAACGCAAGAAGGAGTTCGTGGAAATCTACGAACCCTTCAAGCCCCAGCACTCGGCCGACCAGGCCCACCGCTGCCTGGGTTGCGGTAACCCGTATTGCGAATGGAAGTGCCCGGTGCACAACTTCATTCCCAACTGGCTCAAGTTGGTGGCCGAGGGCAACATCCTTGCCGCCGCCGAGCTGTCGCACCAGACCAACACCTTGCCGGAAGTGTGTGGCCGGGTGTGCCCGCAGGATCGTCTGTGCGAAGGTGCGTGCACCCTCAACGACGGCTTCGGCGCGGTGACGATCGGCTCGGTGGAGAAGTACATCACCGACACCGCGTTCGCCATGGGCTGGCGTCCGGACATGTCCAAGGTCAAGCCGACCGGCAGGCGCGTTGCGATTATCGGCGCGGGCCCGGCGGGCCTGGGCTGTGCCGACGTGCTGGTGCGTGGCGGCGTGACCCCGGTGGTGTTCGACAAGAACCCGGAAATCGGTGGCCTGCTGACCTTCGGCATCCCCGAGTTCAAGCTGGAAAAAACCGTCCTGAGCAATCGCCGTGAAGTCTTCACCGGCATGGGTATCGAGTTCCGTCTCAATACCGAAATCGGCAAAGACATCACCATGGAGCAACTGCTCGAGGAATACGATGCGGTGTTCATGGGCATGGGCACCTACACCTACATGAAGGGCGGCTTTGCCGGTGAGGACCTGCCGGGGGTGTATGACGCGCTCGACTTCCTGATCGCCAACGTCAATCGCAACCTGGGCTTTGAAAAGTCGCCGGAAGATTTCGTCGACATGAAAGGCAAGAAGGTCGTGGTACTCGGCGGTGGCGACACCGCGATGGATTGCAACCGTACCTCGATCCGCCAGGGCGCCAAGTCGGTGACCTGTGCGTACCGTCGTGACGAAGCGAACATGCCCGGCTCGCGCAAAGAAGTGAAGAACGCCAAGGAAGAAGGGGTGAAATTCCTCTACAACCGCCAGCCGATTGCTATCGTCGGTGAAGACCGCGTCGAAGGCGTGAAGGTGGTCGAGACCCGTCTCGGCGAACCGGATGCCCGTGGCCGTCGCAGCCCCGAGCCGATCCCGGGTTCCGAAGAGATCATCCCGGCCGATGCCGTGGTCATCGCATTCGGTTTCCGCCCAAGCCCGGCGCCGTGGTTCGAACAGTTCCAGATCCAGACCGACAGCCAGGGCCGCGTCGTCGCCCCGGAACAAGGCCAGTACAAGCACCAGACCAGCAACCCGAAAATCTTCGCCGGTGGCGATATGGTGCGCGGTTCTGACCTGGTCGTGACGGCGATCTTCGAAGGCCGCAATGCCGCCGAAGGTATCCTGGATTACCTGGGCGTCTGACGACGCCAGCAGCCAGCTTCAAGCAATGAGCTGCACGCTGGAAGCCCCGATACTTGGGGCTTGCAGCTTGAAACTTGGCGCTGCTTTTATGCGACAAATTGACCCGATAGACAAAAGGCACGGCGCATTCCGTGCCTTTTGCGTCGCGCTCTGAGAAAATGCCCGCACTTTTTTTGCGGATGCCGACATGACTGCCCTCAAGAACGACCGTTTCCTTCGTGCCCTGCTCAAGCAACCCGTGGACGTCACCCCTGTGTGGATGATGCGCCAGGCCGGTCGCTACTTGCCGGAATACCGCGCCAGTCGCGCCAACGCCGGCGATTTCATGAGCCTGTGCATGAATCCTGCGTTCGCCTGCGAAGTCACCATGCAGCCGCTGGACCGCTACCCACAACTGGACGCGGCCATCCTCTTTTCCGACATCCTCACCATCCCCGACGCCATGGGCCAAGGCCTGTATTTTGAAACCGGCGAAGGCCCGCGTTTCAAGAAAGTCGTCAGCACCCTGGCCGATATCGAAGCTCTGCCGATCCCTGATCCGCACAAAGACCTCGGCTATGTGATGGACGCCGTCAGCACCATCCGCCGCGAGCTGAATGGCCGCGTGCCGCTGATCGGCTTCTCCGGCAGCCCATGGACCCTGGCCACCTACATGGTCGAAGGCGGCTCGTCGAAAGACTTCCGCAAGACCAAGGCCATGCTCTACGACAACCCGCAGGCCATGCACCTGCTGCTGGACAAGCTGGCGCAGTCGGTCACCTCCTACCTCAACGGCCAGATCATGGCCGGTGCCCAGGCAGTACAGATCTTCGATACCTGGGGCGGCAACCTGTCGGCCGCGGCGTATCAGGAATTCTCCCTGGCCTATATGCGCAAAATCGTCAGCGGCCTGATCCGCGAACACGAAGGCCGTAAAGTGCCGGTCATCATGTTCACCAAGGGCGGCGGCCTGTGGCTCGAAAGCATCGCCGATGCCGGTGCCGATGCATTGGGCCTGGACTGGACCTGCGACCTGGGCGATGCCCGTCGTCGGGTCGGCAACCAGGTGGCCCTGCAAGGCAACATGGACCCGACCGTGCTGTACGCCAAGCCGGAAGCGATCCGCACCGAAGTCGGGCGCATCCTGGCCAGCTATGGCAAGGGCACCGGTCACGTGTTCAACCTCGGTCATGGCATCACCCCGGAAGTGAACCCGGAGCACGCTGGTGCGTTCCTGCAGGCGGTGCACGAACTGTCCGCGCAATACCACAACTAACACGCAAAACAACTGTGGGAGCGGGCTTGCTCGCGAATGCGGTGTATCCACTGACACTGCGCATTCGCGAGCAAGCCCGCTCCCACATTTAAAGCAGGACCGTATCAGGCCTTCACATTCCCCAGCGGCGGCAACTTCGCCAGCTTAAGCGCCACCAGCAACGCCCCAATCAACAGCGCGACGATAAACGCCCCAATCCCGTTCCACCCGGCAAAGTGCCAGAAGAACCCGCCCGCCGTACCGGCAATACTCGACCCCACGTAATAGCAGAACAAGTACAGCGACGACGCCTGCCCCTTGGCCTTGACGGCGCGGCGGCCGATCCAGCTGCTGGCGACCGAGTGGGCGCCGAAAAAGCCGAAGGTAAAGATCAGCATGCCCGGCACCACCAGCCACAGCGGGGTGAACAGGGTCAGCGCCATGCCGGCGAGCATCAGCACGATCGTGCCCCACAGCACGCGACGGCGGCCGAGGCGGTCGGCCAGGGAGCCGATTTTCGCCGAGCTGTAGATGCCCGAGAGGTACACCAGCGACAGCAGGCCGACCACGGCCTGGCTCAGTTCGTAGGGCGAGGCCAGCAAGCGATAGCCGATGTAGTTGAACATCGTCACGAACGCGCCCATCAGCAGGAACGCCTCAAGGAACAACCACGGCAGGCCCGCGTCCTTGAAGTGCATGACAAAACCATCCACCAGGTTGCGCGGCTTGAGACTGCTGGCGCGGAAGTTGCGCGATTCGGGAAGGATCTTCCAGAACACGGTGGCGGCGATCAACGCCAGTGCGCCGATGATCAGCATCGCGGTGTGCCAGCTGACGAAGTCGATCAACACGCCGATGATCAGGCGCCCGCTCATGCCGCCAATCGCGTTGCCACCGATGTACAGGCCCATTGCCAGGCCGATGTGCTGCGGATGGATCTCTTCGCTCAGGTAGGTCATTGCCACGGCGGCCAGGCCGCTCAGCGACAGGCCTACCAGCGCGCGCATCAGCAGGATGCCCTCCCAGGTTGGCATCAAGCCACTGGCGATGGTCGCCAGCGCCGCACAGAACAGCGCGGACACCATCACCGGCTTGCGTCCCAGCCGGTCGGAAATCGGCCCGGTGATCAGCAAGCCGCACGCCAGCATCGCCGTCGCCACCGAGAGAATCAGGCTGCTTTGCGCGGCATTGATGGAAAACTCGTGGGACAACGCCGGCATCATCGGCTGCACGCAATACAACAGGGCAAAGGTGGCAAACCCGCCGGAAAACAGCGCCAGCACCGTGCGCATGAACATCGGCGTGCCTTTTTCGATGTACTCGTCGTTGAGCTGCGCCACCACCTCATCCAAGGCGGTGGGTGGGACTTCTTGCGCGAAGGGAGCAACAGCAGATTTCACGGGGACCTCGGGGAGGAAGAGCGTGCCAGGACTGGCAATGCTGAAAAGAATATAGCTGGCTAATGATTCTTTCCAATATATTGTTCGACCTGTTTGATAGCTTTAACGACCTAATGAGGCTTGCATGGAATTGCGTCACTTGCGGTATTTCATCGCCGTTGCCGAAGAACTGCATTTTGGCCGCGCCGCGCAGGTGCTGGGCATCTCGCAACCGCCCTTGAGCCAGCAGATCCAGGCGCTGGAGCAGGAGGTGGGCGCGCGTTTGTTCGAACGTACCAATCGTCGGGTCGAGCTGAGTGAGGCTGGTCGACTGTTCCTGCAGGAGGCGCGCCTGGTGCTGGCGCAGGTCGACAAGGCGGCGGACGTCGCGCGTCGGGCTCAATTGGGAGAGCTGGGGGAACTGAAGATCGGCTTCACCTCGTCGGCGCCCTTCAACTCCAGCATCCCCCAGGCGATCTTTGCCTTTCGCCAGGCGTTCCCGGCCGTGCACTTGAACCTGCAGGAAATGAGCAGCACCGAGGTGGCCGAGTCGCTGGTGGATGAGTCGATCCAGGTCGGGCTGATGCGTCCGCTGCCGTTGCCGGATTCACTGAGTGTGGTCGAGCTGATGCGCGAGCCGCTGGTGGCCGTATTGAACGCCGGGCACCCGTTGGTGCACGGCAGCGAACGAGGATTGCACCTGGCGCAACTGGCGCAGGAGCCGTTCGTGTTTTTCCCGCGCACTTACGGCAGTGGCCTGTATGCGCAACTGCTCAATCTGGCGCGTGATGCCGGCTTCAGCCCGCACTTCGCCCAGGAGGCGGGCGAGGCGATGACCATCATCGGCCTGGTAGCGGCGGGGTTGGGCGTGTCGGTGTTGCCGGCGTCGTACCAGCGCATCCGCATTGATGGGGTGGTGTATCGCACGCTGCTGGACCAGGAGGCGGTAACGGCGGTGTGGCTGGTGCAGCGCAAGGGCGTACAGACGCCGATGGCGAAGGCGTTCGTGGAGTTGTTGACGCGTAAGGCGGCGATCTAGGCATGCATTGAAATGTGGCGCTTGGTGGGTCAGATCCCTGACTTGAAGCGGGTTTCAGAGTCGCTTTTTCCAGAGGGGCGATTCGTCGTCCTCGTATGGGAAAGCTGGAACCCTTTTTGTGCGAATGGCCACTGATCCTGCCGAAGGCTTCGTATTGAAATGTTCGATGTGGGAGGTTCGTATGATCGCTGGTAATCGAAGCGCTGAGCTTGGCTGGTTGTTGTGGCGGCTTGGAATGCCGGGTGCAACCGTTGACACCATTACGGGTCCGCCGAGTGGGAATCCAGTAACCCGTTCAGGTCAAGGCGGTGGCGGGGCCCAGCAGCGCGTTGGCGGCAACGCGCATGGTGAGGGGCAACGCCCTATAGGCTATGGGCCACCGGGGCACACGGGTGCAGGCATTCATCCGTACGAGGCGGCTCCACGCCAAGGAACCGGCCCAGGCCGAAGTGGTGTTAGGGGGCAGCCGCAGCACCAGGGGCCCAATACGGGAGGCCAGGCGCAACGGGGCAATGCTCGGGGGAATACGGGTGCAGGCGTTCGCCCGAACCCGTCGGCCCCACACCAAGGAACCGGCCCAGGCCATGGTGCTGTTGGGGGGCAGCCGCATTGTCAGGGGCCAAATACGGCAGACCAGGCGCAACGAGGAAGCGGTCGGGGGAATACAGGTGCAGGCGTTCGCCCGAACGCGGCAGTGCCAGGCCAAGGTGGCGGTGCGGGGCAGCAACGTCAGGCGCAAAATACGCCAGGCCAAGGGCAGCGGAGCAATGTTCGGGGAAATCCGGGTCCAGGCAACCAGCCGAACCAGGCCCCTGTTCGCCAGGGAACTGGCCCGGTCCAAAATGGCGTCGGGGCGCAGCGGCATTGTCAGGGGCCAACTACGACAGGCCCGAATCAACCAGGCAACCCTGCGGGGAATACCGGTGCAGGCCTTCGCCCGAACGCGGCGGATGCTGGCCAGGGCAACACACCTCAGGCCGTCACGATTAACTATAACGTTAATATAAATATTGGTCAGTTAAGCATCAATACCAATACCGGCAGCAACAGTATGAATGGCAGTAATTTTGGTAACTATGGGAGCAATGGCAACAGTGGCAGCAATAGTCACTATGACAATCAGGGCGACAACGGCAATAACGGCAATCGCCTGGCTGCGCTCCTGCCAGGCAGTGATAGCGGTCGTCGTATAGCCGTTTGAAGGTTCTGTTTCAGTTGCAGGTTATGTGTGGGGTCTGACGAGGTGCCTAAATGGCGAAGGCACGTCGGTCACTGTGTGCGCCGTGTTTGTAGGGTGCCGATAGTTTGTTTTTTTTCAGCGTTGTGGAACTGTTATTTTCTCATTGCAATTAAGGGGTGGGTCGGCGTGCCGGCTCATCATAAATTTTTCTACCAAGCGTGAGGTGTTAGATGGTTTCTACAGGTCGGGCAGCCCAGGCGGCCTATGCGGTGTACGGTCCCTCTTCGGGGTCGGGTAACCATGGTAATTATGGGAATAACGAAAACATCGGGGTGAACTCACGGTATGAGAATCACGGCAACAATGGCAATAATGATAACCGTGGGATAATTGGCGCGAGTGGTAACTACGGAAATTATGGGAATAATGCCAATAGCGGCAATCATAGTACCTATGTCAACCAAGGTCATAACGGTAATAATAAAAATATTAACGCCGTCGGTGATCACGGCAATTACGGTAACTATGGCAATAATGGTAATGCCGGCGCTGATAGCCGCTACGTCAATAGCGGGCACAACGGCAATAGCGGCAACAGTATTCAGATCAGCCAGGAAGGCGGCGGTAATATCAGTTATTAAGGGACCTGTCTTTATCAATGAACCCTGCCGGGGGGCGGCAGGGCCTTGCTGCTCATTAACCCGCTCTGCGGGTTACGTCACTCATGGCGTCGCCGGTTCTGCCACGTTCATGCCATTGGCGCGCAATGCCGCCATGATGTCGCGATCAAGCATGCTCACCCAGCGGTTGTAGTTGCGATGGATCTTGCCGTCCTTGTAGCCCAGGTCGCGGCTGTCGCGGTAGGTGATGGCGTAGCTGTTGCGGGTGTAGCGGATGTCGATCGCTGCGTAGTACTGGTTGCGCACGTTGATCTCGGCCTGTACCAGTTGCGGGCTCAGGCGTTGCACCGTCCACTCGCGCTTTTGCAGGGCGTTGATGATCACCGTTTTCATTTTTTCTTCGCTGACCTGGTTGGCAACCGGCAGCTCGTGCTGGGTGTTGAGGATCGGCTTGCTGGTGCAGCCGGCGGTGGTCAACAGGGCCAGGGTGATCAGGGTAGCGCGTAGCAAGGAAGACATTCCGTTTTCTCCAATCGATTAAAAAGTCAGGACCAGCGGCGGAAAATCAACGATGTGTTGACGCCGCCAAAGGCAAAGTTGTTGTTCATCACGTAGTCGTGATGCATCTCGCGAAACTCACCCTGCAGGTAATCCAGCTCGCCGCATTGCGGGTCGATGGCGTCCAGGTTGAAGGTGTGCACGTACTGGTCGCGGTTCATCATCTCGATGCTGAACCACGATTCCAGCGCACCACAGGCGCCTAGCGTGTGGCCCAGGAAGCTCTTCTGCGAACTGATGGGCATGCGGCTGCCGAACAGGCTGCTGGTCGCCAGCGTCTCGGCGATGTCGCCTTGATCGGTGGCGGTGCCGTGGCCGTTGACGTAGCCGATCGCGCCAGGCTCGAGCCCGGCATCTTCCAGCGCCAGTTCCATGGCGCGGCGCATGGTTTTCTGTTCCGGGCGGGTGGTGTGCTGGCCGTCGGCATTGCTGCCGAAGCCGACGATCTCGGCGTGGATATGCGCCCCTCGCGCCAACGCATGTTCCAGTTCTTCGAGCACCAGCATGCCGCCGCCCTCGCCGATCACCAGGCCATCGCGGCCAGTGTCGTAAGGGCGCGGGCTGGTCTGCGGCGCATCGTTTTTCAGGCTGGTGGCGTAGAGCGCGTCAAACACCATGGCCTCGGTCGGGCACAGCTCCTCGGCGCCGCCGGCGAGCATCAGCGGCAAGCGCCCGAACTTGATCGCCTCGTAGGCATAGCCGATGCCCTGGCTGCCGCTGGTGCAGGCGCTGGACGTAGGAATCAGCCGCCCGGTCAGGCCAAAGAAGATGCTGATATTCGCCGCCGTGGTGTGCGGCATCATGCGCACGTAGGAGTTGGCATTCAGCCCCTCAGCCACCGAGTTCAGCAGCATATTGCCGAACGCCTTGATCTCGTCGGTGCTGCCGGTGGACGAGCCGCAGGCCACGCCCATGCGCCCGTCCTTGATCGACTCGTCGCCGAGCAGGCCGGCATCCTGCAACGCCTGCTCCGCCGCCCACACCGCCAGGCGCGAGACGCGGCCCATGCTGCGCAGCTGCTTGCGCGTCCAGTGGCTGGGCACGACGAAGTTGTCGATCGGCCCGGCCAGGCGCGTGTTCAGTTCGGTAAAGCGGTCCCACTCGTCCATGCGCCGGATGCCGCTGCGGTTGGCGCGAAAGTTGGCCGCGATGGTTTCCCAATCGCTGCCCAGGGAGGTCATGCCGGCCATGCCGGTGACGACAACGCGTTTCATCAGCACAGGCCTCCGTTCACGGCCAACACCTGGCGCGTGATATAGCCGGCTTCGGCCGACATGAGGAAATTCACCGCGCCGGCGACTTCTTCCGGGGTGCCCATGCGTTGCGCCGGGATCATCTTCATCAGTTCTTCCACCGGTACGTTTTCATCCAGCATGGCCGTGTCGATCAGGCCGGGGGCGACGCAGTTGACGGTGATCTTGCGCTTGCCCAGCTCGATGGCCAGCGCCTTCGCTGCGCCGATCAGGCCGGCCTTGGAGGCACTGTAGTTGACCTGGCCACGGTTGCCGATCAGCCCGGACACCGAAGTAATGCACACGATGCGCCCGGCCGCACGGCGCCGAATCATCGGCATCATCACCGGGTGCAGCACGTTATAGAAACCGTCGAGGTTGGTGCGCATCACCACGTCCCAATCGTCTTCCGACAGGGCCGGGAAGGCGCCGTCGCGGGTCAGGCCGGCATTCAGCACCACACCGTAATAGGCGCCATGTTGCTCCACGTCCGCCTCGAGGATTGCCTTGCAGCGCGCGCGGTCCGCCACGTCGAACTGCAGCACCCGTGCGTTGCGGCCCAGCGCCTTGACCTCGGCCTTCACGGCATCGGCTTCGGCACGGCCACTGCGGCAATGCAGCACGATGTCGTGCCCGGCCTGGGCCAGGCGCAGCGCGATGGCGCTGCCAATGCCACGGCTGGAGCCGGTGACCAGTACGGATTCAGTCATGGCGTTTCGTCCTTCGATTCTTCTAAATAGTTGGCCGCCTGTGGCGGTCGAAATACGTTCAGGCGGGCGCTGGCCTGGATACCGTCACCGGTCAGGTGGCATTCGAACACACCCATGCCGTTGTCGTCTTCCAGCGAGCGCAGGCCGTGGATCGTCAGCTCGGCGCCTGCCGGGAAGTGTTCCACGTTGCACTCGAACTTGCGCGTGCCAAGCAAAAAGCCCAGCTCCACGGCGGCGCCTTTCTGACGCGCGCGGCAACCGGCATAGGCGGCGACGCTTTGCGCCATCAGCTCGATGCCGACCCAGGCCGGCAGGCTGCCGTCCGGGCGATTGAACAGGCCGCCGGGCTTGACGGTCGTGCGGGTGCGAACCTGCTCTTCATCGAACGACAGCACCTGGTCGATCAGGATCATGTCGCCCGCGTGGGGCAGCAGTTCGGCGAGTGGCCAATCGATCATGGTGCCTCTGCGATAATCAGGCTGACATTATTGCCGCCGAAGGCAAACGAGTTGCTCATCAGGCAGCGTTTTTCCAAGCGGGCACCGGGCTGTACCCAGTGCAACGCGGGCAGTGCCGGATCGGCCTGGCCGTCCCACACGTGCGGTGGCAGTTGGTTGTGGGTCAAGCTCAGCCAGCAGAACGCCGCTTCCAGCGCGCCCGCAGCACCCAGGGTGTGGCCGCTCATGGGTTTGGTCGACGAGCAGGCCACGCCGGCGGGGAACAGGCTGGCGACGGCCAGGCTTTCCATCGCGTCATTATGCTGGGTGGCCGTGCCGTGCAGGTTCAAGTAGCCGATCTGTTCGGGGGCCAGTTTCGCGCTGGCCAAGGCCTTGCGCATCGCTTGCAAAGCGCCTTTGCCGCTGGGCTCCGGCGCCGAGATATGGTGCGCGTCGCAACTCGCGCCGCTGCCCAGCAAGGCAATCGGCGACGGCTGCCTGCTCATCAGAAACAACACCGCCGCCTCGCCGATGTTGATGCCGTTGCGGTTTCGCGAAAACGGATTGCAGCGCTGGTCCGACACCGCCTCGAGCGAGCTGAACCCATTGAGGGTGAGCTTGCACAAGCTGTCGACGCCGCCGCAGATCACTGCATCGCAAACGCCCAGGTCCAGCAGGCGCTGGGCGCTCATCAGCGCGCGGGCGCTGGAGGTGCATGCAGTGGAAATCACATGGGCCGGGCCGCTCGTTTGCAGCCAGTCGGCGAGGAAGTTTGCCGGCGCGCTGAGCTCCTGTTGCTGGTAGTCATAGTCGCCGGGGAACTGGTTATCGCGCAGGTAATGGGCAATGCCGCGACTGGCCTCATCGATCCCCGAGGTGCTGGTGCCCAGCACAATGGCGACACGTGCCGCGCCGTAGCGCTGG
Organism: Pseudomonas sp. TH21; assembly: GCF_016651025.1. Taxonomy (NCBI): domain Bacteria; kingdom Pseudomonadati; phylum Pseudomonadota; class Gammaproteobacteria; order Pseudomonadales; family Pseudomonadaceae; genus Pseudomonas; species Pseudomonas sp. TH21. The sequence goes on from NZ_JAEKEQ010000001.1 coordinate 359,660, forward strand.
ATCGCCTGGCGAATCTCGCCCTCAATCTGCAGCGCCGCCTCCAGCAGCAGCTGGTTGTTGCGGCTGCTCTGCTGGCCCAGCTCGGGTGGGATGGTCGCCAGCTCGCCGTGCACACCGGCCACCGGCAGCACTCGCTCCGGGACCCAGCCGCTTTCGGCGCGCATGCCCGAACAGTCACCGGCGAACAGGCTGCGGCTGACCTCGGCCTGGCCGCGGCCCAGCGCGCAGATCACACCGAGTGCATTGAGATAGGCGGTCATCGCGCGACTCCCAGCGGCGTAATGCGATAGCTCAACGGCTGCCCGCTGATGTTCACGCGAAATACCTCGGACGACTGATACACGATTTGCCAATGGCCCGGCAGGGTGCGCGTCAGGTCCATCGCCTGCGCGTCGGGGTACAGCGCGCGCAGGTCGTCCGCCGAAGCCAGGGCAAACAGCAGGGCGGCGAACAGCTCGCGCGCCTGGGGGTTGGGCGGTAGCAAGCCATCGGCCTGCCACTGCCCATTGATCAGTATCTGCCGGGCCTGGGGGATACCCAGGGGATCCATCATCGACCAGCGAATGCCGCCGTCCTCGCGCTGGATCACCAGCAGCCAATCCTGGCGCTGGGCACCTTCCTGGCGTTGCACATGCAATTGCATCGGCAGGGTCAGGGTGGGCATTTTTTCGGGCAGCGGCGCCTGGCTGGCGCAGGCGCTCAGCAGCAACAGGCAGCCGATCAGCAGCAGGCGCATCATGCGGTTGCACCCGCCAGGGGTTTGCGCGCGACGCAATTGACCAGGGTTTCTTCGCGCTGGCCCACCGGCGGCGCCTTGCGCAGGCCCCAGCGTTCCAGCAGGCCGAAATCGCTGGAACGGCTCCACCACAGATAGGGGTACGAGACGTTCTGCGCGCCGAACTCAAAGCCCTGCTCGCGCAGCATCTGCAGGTACTCTTCGGCGCTCTTCTGCACGTGCATGGGGTGACGGAACAGCCAGCGGATCACCCAGGTGTCGATATACGCTTCGGTGGATTCGGCAAACAGCAGGTAGCCCCCCGGCTTGAGCACGCGGTAGAACTCTTTCAGCGCGCGATGTTGTTCCACCAGATGGTGGAACGTCTGGTGGCAGAACAGGATATCGACGCTGGCGTCCGGCACTTCGAGGGTGGCGCAGTCGCTGCCGATCAGCTCCACGGCGAGGCCCTGGCGCGTGGCTTCCTCGCGGCTCAGTTGGAGGCTGTGAGGATCGGCATCCAGGCCGATCAGGCGCGAGGGGGCAAACACTTGCTGCAGCAGCTTGAAGGATTTGCCCTGGCCGCAACCGGCGTCGAGCAAGACCGGCGCCTGGGGCAATGCCTCGCTGAACAGGCCGCGCAGGTCGTTGATCGCCACGCGCAGCACATGGTGCTGCCAGGTGTGGCTGCGCAGGAACCAGAAACCGAACCTGGTTTCCTCGACGTAATTCTTACTCAGGTACTGACTGCTCACGCGGCATCCCCTGCACAAATCTCCGATAACATCCGCAACCGCCGCTTGGGCTCGCTGACAAACGGGTTGCGCTCATCCCAGGCATAGCCGGCTAGGATCGAGCTGATCATCCGGCGAATCTCCGGCGAGCTGCCGGGATGGAAAATCACATCCTGGAACGTGCCCGCATACCAACCTTCGACGTAGCAGCGGAAGGTGTCGACACCCCGCTTGAGCGGTTCGGCGAATTCGCTTTGCCAGTCCACCGTTTCGCCGCTCAGCTGACGGTGCAACAGGCCGGCGGCCATGCTCGCCGAGCGCATGGCGATGGTCACGCCGGACGAAAATACCGGGTCGAGGAATTCTGCGGCGTTGCCCAGCAGCGCGAAGCCCGGGCCGTGCAAGGTTTTGACGTTGGCCGAGTAGCCGCCGATGGTGCGCGCGGGGGTATCCCACACGGCGTTGTGCAGCACGCCGGACAAGCTTGGGGTTTCGTCGATAAAACCGCGCAGGCAGGCGTCGAGGTCCGCGTCGCGGCCGTCGAAATGCTCCTTCGCCGCGACCACGCCGACCGAGCAGCGGCCATTGCTGAACGGGATGGTCCAGAACCAGATATCGCGCTGTGTCGGATGGGTGGTCACCAGGATCTTGGTGCGATCAAACCCAGGATGTTCGATGCGGTCTTCGACGTGGGTGAACACCGCCTGGCGCAACGGGAAATTCGACGGTGCCTCAAGGTCGAGCAAGCGCGGCAAGACACGGCCGTAGCCGCTGGCGTCGAGCACGAACCTGGCCTTGAGATGGTATTCGCTGCCGTTCTCGCGGCGCACGTGCAGGTAGCGCGATTCGCCTTTGAAATCCACGCCAACGATGGTTTCGCCGTAGCGAATATCGACGCCCTGCAGCGCCGCCTGATCGGCCAGCAATTTGTCGAACTCGCCGCGTTGCACCTGGAAGGTGGTCGGTTTGCCGTTGCTGAAGGTGTCGCCGAAATCGAATGCGCTGTAGCGCTCGCCCCAGGCGAACGCAGCGCCGGTCTTCACCTGGAAGCCCGCGGCCTGCACGGCGTCGAGCATGCCGGCTTCTTCGATGAAGTCGATGCAGTGCGACAGCAGGCTTTCGCCGATCGAGAACCGTGGGAAGTGCTGGCGCTCGATGATCAATACATCATGCCCCTTGCGCTTTAACAGCGCGGCGGCGATGGCACCGGATGGACCGGCACCGATCACCACCACCTGGCGACGTTCCATTTCAACTGTGGGCACGAGGGCTCCTTGCCGCATTGGCGATAATCACATTCATGAGGCGTGCTTCTGGTGGCCCGCCCAAGGCGCCAGCATAAAGCTGAACGCCAGGCCCAGGCTGACCGACAGGCCGAAATTACTCACCGCCGGGGTACTCGACACCGCCAGCAGGCCGAACGACAACCAGGTCGTCAGCGCTGCCAGCAGCGTGCCTAAAAGGCTGACGGCCGGGCCGCCGATCTGTTCGCGCATCAAAATCGCGTAGTCGACGCTGATGGCCGTGACCAGCAGCAGGCCGAACAGGCTGAACAGGGTCAGCGGCTGGCCCAGCCAACCCAGGCTGGCCAGGCTGCACAGCGCCGCCAGCAAGGGCAGGGCGACGATACGCAAGGCGCCGGCAAAGCCGAATGGCAGGATCAGCAGCAGCACGATCAGCACGCAGGACATCAACTTCAATTCGGCCGCGCTGATCTGCGTATCGGCAAACACGCGGTTCAAGTCGCCCAGGCGATCCACCAGTTGCACGCCCGGCAGATCCAGCGCTTGCACCCGCAGCAGCGCCGGGTTGTTCAAGCCTTGCAGGCTGACCATCGCCGCCACGCCGCCGCCGTTGACCTGGCCAAGCCACAAGGTGCGCCAAGGCTCGGCCAGGGGGCCGACGAGCGTGGCGTCGATGTCTTCGGTGGGCAACGCTTGCAGCTGCGCGACTTCGGCTTGCAGGGCAGTGGCGGGCACACCGAGGTCCAGCAGTGGCTGCCAATGTTGCGGGAGTTGGTTCAAGGCGTCGCGCAGTTGTTGCTGCTCGGCCGGCAGGTTGACCAGTTGGTTGAGCGCCAGGTACCCCTGGAGCTTGTCCATGTTCACCAGTTGATCCAGGCGCTGGCTCAGGGCGGCCTGGCGCTCCAGCAACTGCTGCTGGTCGTCCGCGCGTACCAGGAAAAACTGGCTGGTGGGCTGGAAACCGGTAATCCGCGCGACGGCCTGTGCCTCTTGCAGCAATTGCGGCGGCGCACCGATCCATTGGCGGATATCGTTCTTGCTGTTCAGGTGCCACAGGCCACCTGCGCAGAACAGCAGCACCATTGCCAGCAACACCGGGCTCGGCACGCGCTTGAGCAAAGAAGCCCGCACCAGCCACAGGCATTCGGCGATGCGCAGCGGCCATTGCGCCGGGCGCAGTTCCACACCCTTGAGCAGCGCGGGCAACAGGCACACGGCCGACAGGTAAGCGCCGATCAGCCCGGCGGCGGAGAACACGGCGATCTGGGTCAGTGCCGGGAACGGCGTCCAGGCCAGCGCCAGGTAGCCGATGCAACTGGTGGCGAGGCTCAGGCTCAGCCCCGGCAGGGTGAGCCGCAACGCCGGCCAACTGCGCCAGGGGTTCATGCTCCAGCTCTTCGACAGGTAATGCAGCGGGTAATCCACCGCCACACCGATCAAGCTGGAGCCCAGTACCAGGGTCATCACATGCATATGGCCGAACAGCGCCACACAGGCCACCGCGCCAAACAGCATGCCCACCAGCACCGGCACAAAGGCCAGCAGCACGCGCCAACGACGAAACGCCAGCAACAGCAGCAACAGAATACCGACGGTCGCGCCGCCGCCGACCCAGGTGATTTCCCGTGTGGCCTGCTGCTGACCGTTGGCCGCGTAGAGCAGACCGCTGGCCGCGAGCAATTGCGCGCCTTGCCCGCTGGCCTGTGCGCGACTGGCCTGGAGCAGCGCTGCCACTTGCAGCGGCAGTTTCATGTCAAAGGCATTGCCGGTGGTGCGCGCACGCAGCAGCACCCAGCTTTTGCCGTCGGCATCGGCGATCAACGCGCCGCTGCCGATATCCAGTTGCACCGAACCGTGTTGCGGCTGGCTGTTCTGGATACGCCCGGTCAGGCCCAGCCAGTCATCCTGGCTCGGCACCAGGCTGAAGCCGGTGAAGGGGTCGAACAGCGCCTGCACACGCTGCTGGATAAACGCGCCGGGCTGTTCGATCAGTTGCGCGCGGTCTTTGGCCGAGAGCATCGCCAGTCGACCGCGCAGCAGTTGCTCGCGCAGCGCGGGCAAGTCGGCTTGCAGGTTCCATTGCACTTTTTCGAACAGGCCGCTGGCCTGCCAGTGCTCGCCCAGTTGCTGCGCGACCGCAACGGCTGTCTGCCGATCAGCATGCCCCACCAGCACCAGCATCTCGCGGTTCAGCGGCTCCTGCATGCGTTGTTCGGCCTGCAGTTCCAGGGCGTCCGGCGTGTTGCCCGGCACCAGTTCCATCAAGTTGGCCGACAGCGGGGCGCCGTGGCGCCACTGCCAGCCGGCCAGGGCCAGCACGGCCACCAGCAGGATCAGGAACAGGCGGGGCAGCAAGCGTTCACTGGGCAAAGTCGTGTTGCTCCGCATCGCTCAACGGCTGGCTGGCGGTGCTGTCCTGCATGCGCAGCACGGTGCTGTCGCCCTGGGTTTCCAGCAGCTCGATGGTTTGCACCAGCTCGCCGCCGTCGATATTGATCTGGGTGAATACTTGTTTTAACAGCAGCGAACGTGGGATCAGCGTCAGCTTCCATTGCCGGGCTTCGCCTTGCAACTGCAGCTCGAAGTCGCGTTGCAAGCCGCTGCTGTCGCCCTGCAGCACGGCGAGGAACAGGCGGTTCTGCTCGGCGCCGGCGCTCTTGTTCGGCAGCAGTTGCCAGCCGTTGGCATCACGCCGGGCGATGCCCTGGGCGCTGATGCGGTAGTCCTGTTGCAGCGGGGTTTTCAGCAGCCACAGCAGGCCGTGGTCCTTGGCGAGCACAAAGGTGCCTTTGCTCACCAGCGGCTGCGGCAGGGCGCGCAGGTGTTTTTCCTGGATGAAGCTGCCGTGGATCACCGAGGGCTTTGCCAGTTGAGCGCTGAGTTGTTGCAAGTCGAAAGCATGGGCACTCAGGCTCAGCAACAACCCGAGCCCTGTAGGAGCAAGCTTGCTCGCGAAAAACCTGAGGGCGCCGCGCAGTGTCAGGCGGATCGCATTATCGTTAACGTCCTTCGCGGGCATGCCCGCTCCCACAGGGGTCAGCATTTGAGGGCCCTTTCGACGGCGTCGGTGAATATTCTGGGTGAGGCCAATTGCATCTCGCGACTGGCGATTTCGACGGCGACTTGCACCGTGCTGGCGCGGGTCAGGCGCTCGCCGCTGGCAAGGTCGGTGATCAGGTAATTGACCTTCAAGCGGTTCTCCCATTCCACCAGGCTCGCGCGCACATTGATGGTCTGCCCAAAGGTCGCGCCGCGCACGTAGCGCAGCTGCATATCGATCACCGGCCAGGCGTAGCCGGATTCGAGCATCGCCGTGTAGTTATGGCCGATCTTGTCCAGCAGCGCGCAACGCGCCACTTCCAGGTACTTGACGTAGTGCCCGTGCCACACCACGTTCATGGTGTCGATGTCGAAAAACGGCACCAGGATTTCGCTGTCGCTGTGCAGCACGCCCTGACTACGCATGCAGCCTCCAGTGTTGCTCGGCAATGCGCGTGAGGCACAGGCGCAGCTCGCCTTCGAGGGCACGGTCCTCGATGACCGGCGGGAAGTCCTTTGCGAGTGCTGCATGCATGGCGGCCAAGGCTGGCGGCAAAGGCCGCGCATCCTCGGCCTGGGCACGCAGCCACACACCCTGGTTGGCGGCGAGCAGGGTGGCAGCGGCGACCTGTTCGGTCAGCTCCAGCACACGGATCGCATCGCGCGCAGCGATGGTGCCCATGCTCACCTTGTCCTGGTTATGGCACTCGGTGGAGCGCGAGAACACGCTGGCCGGCATGGTGTTTTTCAGCGCCTCGGCGGTCCAGGCGCTGGTGCCGATCTGCACCGCCTTGAAGCCGTGGTTGATCATCGCGCGCTCGGCCGGCGCGCCGGACAGGTTGCTCGGCAGGCCATGGTTGTAGCGCACGTCTACCAACAGCGCGAGCTGGCGGTCGAGGAGGTCGGCGACGTTGGCCACCAGGGTCTTGAGGCTGTCCATGGCAAAGGCGATATGCCCGCCGTAGAAGTGCCCGCCGTGCAGCACGCGCTCTTCCTCGGCGTCGATGATCGGGTTGTCGTTGGCGCTGTTCAGTTCGATCTCGATAAACGAGCGCAGCCAGTTCAGGCTGTCGGCCAACACCCCGAGCACATGCGGGGCGCAGCGCAGCGAGTAGCGATCCTGCAGGCGATGCAGCGGCGCGGTCGGCGCATCGATGGCCAGGTCCTTGCGCAGCCAGGCGGCGACTTGCATCTGTCCCGGGTGCGGCTTGGCGGCGAACAGGCGCTCGTCGAAGTGCTCCGGGTTGCCTTGCAGCGCCACCACGTTCAGCGCCGTGATGCGCGTCGCCAGTTGCAGCAGGTAGTCGGCCCGGGCGAAGGCCAGGCAGGCGAGGCCGGTCATCACGGCGGTGCCGTTCATCAGCGCCAGGGCCTCCTTGGGACGCAGCACCAGCGGGTCCCAACCCAGTTCGCGATGCACATCGGCAGCCTGGCGCCGCTCGCCACGGAACATGACCTCGCGCTCGCCGGACAGGGTCGCGGCCACGTAGGACAGTGGGGTCAGGTCACCACTGGCGCCGACCGAGCCTTCTTCCGGAATCAGCGGCAGCACATCGTGTTCGAGGAACGCATGCAGGCGCTCGAGCAGTTCCACGCGCACCCCGGAAACCCCATGGCACAGCGACTGCAGGCGCGCCGCCAGCACCGCACGGGTCGCTTGGGCGTCGAGCAACTTGCCCAGGCCGCAGCCGTGAAAGGTGTACAGGTGACGCGGCAGCGCCTCGACGTGGTGCAATGGCACCGCCACCACGCAGGAGTCGCCGTAGCCGGTGGTCACGCCGTAGATCACGCCTTCCTTGTCCAGCAGCGAGTCTAAGAACTGCGCGCCCTTGGCGATGCGCTGGCGATAGGCGGCGTCATCCTGCAAATGTGTGGGCACCTGACGGTTGGCCAGGGCCAGCACGTCTTCGATGCGCAGGGGGCGTTCGCCAAAGGTTACCGGCTCAAGATGCGTCGTCATCAGTCTTCCAGAAAGGGTAAAAGTTGAACCATTGTTGGGGCGCTTCCAGGCAGAACTGGCCCAGGCGTGCGGCATAGCGCGCGGTCCACAGGGCGATGACCTGCTCGCGGGTGCTGCGTTTCCATTCGATCAACTGCGCGAACGGCTCGATGGTCAGGTGATAGCGGCCCTGGTGTTTCAGGCACATCAGCAGGTTGACCGGGCATTTCAGCAGGCCGGCCAGCAACCACGGGCCTTGGGGAAAGGCGGCGTCGTGGCCGAGGAAATCCACCCGCACCTTGCGCCCGCCATGCAGCGGCACGCGGTCGCCAGCGATGGCCAGCCACTCACCGTCGTCCAGGCGCTGGCTGAGCAACAGCATGGTGGCCGGGTCCAGCTCGCTGACCTGGATCAGGCGCAAGTGGGTCGCGCCGGCTTCGCCCAGCAGACGGTTGAAGCGCTCGGCGTGCTTGGTGTGCACCAGCACGTTCATGGTGACCTGCTCGCCGATTTCCGCCAGCGCGCGGCACACTTCAAGGTTGCCCAGGTGCGCGCCCACCAGCATCTGCCCGCGCCCGCCACGCAGTTGCCCGCGCAGTTGCGCCGGGTCGTTGATTTCGATCTGCTCGATACGCAGCTTGCCGTTCCACACGTCGAGCTTGTCCAGCAGCGAGTCGGCGAAGGCCATGAATTGGCCGAAGACCTTTTTATGGGTCGGGCGCAGTTCATCGCGTCCGCTCCACTCGGCCAGGCGCTGCTGGTATTGCCAGGCGCTCTGGCGCGCGGTGCGGCCGAACAGGAAGAAGTACAGCACGATGCCGTACAGCACCGGGCTCAGCAGGCGGCGGCCGAGCACCTTGGCGGCGACGGCCGTGAGTTTCATCAGCCAGAAGCTGCCGCGTTCTTCGCGGTCGGCCCAGTGTTTGCTGCTGTCGCTCATGCCTGCCACCGTCGCCACAGGATCATCGGCGCGCGTACCAACATGCCGAAGAACAACCGGGTGTGCATGGCCGAGATGCGCACGTTGTCGCGGAACAAACGAAAGTGCGACAGGCCGTCGGTGGGGTAATGCACCTGCGTCGGCAGCCAGCGCATCGGCTGGTTGCGCCAGGCCAGGCGCACCAGGATGTCGGAGTCGAAGTCCATGCGCGTGCCGATATAGGCCGAGTCCATCAGCGCCAGCGTCGGCGCCAGCGGGTACACGCGAAAGCCGCACATCGAGTCGCGGATCTGCAGAGACAGGGTGTTGATCCACACCCACACGTGGGTCAGGTAGCGCGCGTACAGGCGGCCCTTGGGCACGCTGTCGTCGTATTCGGGATAGCCGCAGATGACCGCGTCAGGGTGCCGGCGCGAGGTGTCGATAAACGTCTCGACTTCACGCAAGTCGTGCTGGCCGTCGGCATCCACCTGCAGGGCATGGCTGAAGCCCAGGCGTGCGGCTTCGCGGAAACCGGCCATGACCGCGCCACCTTTGCCCTGGTTGTTCGGCAGGGTCAGCAGGGTGACGTTTTCGAGGCGTGCCAGCTGCGCCAATACCGCCGCGCAGGCCGGGCTGCTGCCGTCGTCGACCAACAGGCACGGCAGGCCGCTGTTCAACAGGCTGCGGACCACGGCCGGCACGGCGGCTTCATGGTTGTAGACCGGGATCAGGGCGCAGGGGTTATGCATGGCTCACCCAATTGGCTGGTAGCGTGCTTCTTGTGGTGAATGGGTTTTCTGCGGTGAGCACGCTCCCTTTGGTTAGCAAGCTCCTTGTGGCTAGCGGGCTTGTTGTGGTGAGCGGGCTCCCTGTGGTGAGCGGGCTTGCCCCGCGTTGGGCTGCGAAGCGGCCCCAATAAGGTCGACGCGGTCTTCCAGGCATACCGAGTTGGCTGGTTTTGGGGCTGCTTCGCAGCCCAACGCGGGGCAAGCCCGCTCGCCACAACAAGCCCGCTCGCCACAACAAGCCTGCTTGCCACAAACAGCCTGCTTGCCACGACGAACCTGCTTGCCACAAGAGATTATGCATTTTGCGCCTCCAGCACTATCCGGCCACTGGAACAGGCCGCCACGCCATTGCGGTAGGCGAAGTACAGCTTGGCGCGCTCTGCATCAAAGCGCAGGTGCAGTTCGATGCGATCGCCCGGGCGTACCAGTTGCTGGAACTTGAGCACTTCCATGCCGGCAAAGGTCGTCGGCAGGTCCAGCAGTTGCTGGCCGAGGTTGAAGGCCCATTCCACCTGCACCACACCGGGCAGCACCGGAGTGACCGGGAAGTGGCCGCTGAAGTAAGCCAGGTCCGGCGGCACACTCAGTTGCAGGGTCCATTCGCCATCCGCTTTTACCTGCTCCAGCACTTCCGGAGCTTTTGGCCGTGGCGCCAGCAGCAGTGCTTCGACGTCGGCCTGCGGGAGCTTGCCCTGGCTGTTCAGCGGCAATTGGCGCAGCAGGCGCCAGCGCCGCGGCAGGGCCAGGGCTTCGCAATGCTGGCTGAGGTGCTGGCGCAGGGTTTGGGTGACGGTGCGCCGGCCCTGGTTGCGCAGGGCGTGCAGGCCTTCGGCGCTCAACACCACCAACGCGCCGAGGGACGCGCGATTTTCCTGTACCACGCCCAGGCGGGTTTCGGTGACCCAGGCGTGGGCCATCAGCGCCTGTTCGAGCATCGGCAGCGAGATGCGTTTTTCTTCCAGCTTGACGATGCGGTCCAGGCGGCCCAGCAGCTCGAAACGGCCATCTGGATGGATTCGGGCAGCGTCGGCAGTCTGTTCAATATGCCCGGCGGGCAGGTAAGGCGAGGCGATACGCAGCGCGCCGTCGGCGTCCTGGCTCAGTTGCACGTCGGCGAATGGTTGCCAGGGTTGCGCGCCCTGGCGCCAGGCGATGCCGCCGGTCTCGGAGCTGCCGAGGATTTCCGTCGGCCATTGCTGCAGGCGCTCGTAAAGACGGGTGGCCGCCTCGAGGGGCAAGGCGCCGCCGGACGAGAACACCCTCGCCACCTGGCTCAGTGCCGGCCAGTCGAGGTTGTCGCCCATGCGCTTGAGCAGCGCCGGGCTGGCGACCCAGGCAAAGTGCGGGTGCTCGCGGCTGGCGCGCTGCAGGTCTTCGGGGAATGCCAGTTGCTTGCGCACAAAAGTGCGACCGGCGCACAGCGGCCACAGCACACGGAACAGCAAGCCGTAGATATGCTGGGTGGCGACGCTGCCGATGATGCACGCGTCTTTCACGTCCGCGCCCCACAAGGCTTCCAGCGCCTGGACTTCATTGGCCAACTGACGCAGGGTCTTGTCGATGCGCTTGGGCTCGCCGCTGGAGCCCGAGGTGCACAGGCTCAGTTGGCAGGCGTCCAGGTCGAGGACTGCAGGGTTCAAGGGCGACTGATACAGCGCGTCGAGGTCGGCAGCTTCCACCAGCCAGGCGTCGACGGCCTCGTCCCAGCGTTGGCGGGTCTGGGGTTGCAGGTCCGCGGGCAGCAGCACGCTGACCCCGGCACGCCAGGCGCCCAGCAGGGCAATCGCCAGTACGCCGGCGTCTTCCAGGTGCACGGCCAGGCGCTGGATGCCACGCGCCTGCAGGCCTGCGGCCAGGCTCAAGGCGTGTTCCCACAGTTCAGCGTGATTCATTGCAGGTTCGGTGGTGACCAAACGCTGTTGCAGCGGCTCGAGCAACAGGTGCTCAAGTTTCAACCCTTTCATACGCGGCCTCGAACCCTTTGTCGTACCAGCCATTCCACGGCAAACAACAGCCCCATCAGCCCGTAGGCGATCAGGCCGTTGTACAACGTCCACCAACTCAGCGGCGCCCACAGGGTGAGCGCGGCGGCGAGTAGGCCATTACACAGAAAAAATACACTCCACACCACGGTGACCTGGCGCGTATACACAATCGCGTGGGGGGGCAGCTGCGGGTCGGTCATGCGCGCCAGGCGCTCGACCATCGGCGGGCCATATTTCAGGCTCAGGCCGAACAGCGCGAGCATGAACGCGCTGACCATGCTCGGGTACCAGCGCAGCAGGTGCGGGTTGTCGAACCAGGCCAGCAACAGGCAAAACACAATCACGGCCACCGCCATCCAGCGGCTGCCGGGGCGCCGCGCACCGGTCAACGCGCGCAACAGCCACAAACTGCCGAGCAGCAGGCCGAATTGCCACGGCGCGAAGTGCTCGGTGCCGTAATACACCGCAAAAGGGTACAGCAGCCCCGCCAGCAACAGGCCAAGGCCGATCAGCCGGCTCATGCGGCCGGCGTGACCAGACGGTACACCGCCTCTACCACGTCGTTGACGGTGCGCACGGCCTTGAACTCTTCGGCAGCGATCTTCTTGCCGGTCTGGCGCTTGATATGGTCGATCAGGTCGACGGCGTCGATGCTGTCGATTTCCAGGTCCTGGTACAGGTTGGCGTCGAGAGTGACGCGCTCAGGCGGCAGTTCAAACAGTTCCACCAAGGCATCGCGCAGGGTGTTGAAAATATCGTCACGAGTTTGCATGGTCCGGTCTCAAGCTGCCTGTCTGGCCGTGACGAACGCCGCGAGGCTCGCCACGTTGGTGAAGTGATTGCGGGTGTCCTTGGCGTCGGCATCGATTTTGATACCGTACTTTTTCTGGATCGCCAGGCCCAATTCCAGGGCGTCGACCGAATCCAGGCCCAGGCCTTCGCCGAACAGGGTTTGTTCGCTGCCGATGTCGTCGGCGCTGATGTCTTCCAGGCCCAGGGCCTCGATGATCAGCGTCTTTATGTCGTGCTCAAGGCGGTGTTGGTCGCTCATCTTCGGCGAGCTCCTTAATAAAATAGTGGTGCAGGTAATCGTTGAGCTTGCGTGAAGCCTGGGGCGCAGGCCCCAATGCCGCGAAGGCCTGTGGTTCTATATCGGCACCCACCCGCAAACTGAAGTGCACGCGGCATTTTGGGATGCGATACCAGGGTTCGGCCTTGGTCAGGGTGGTGGGGCTGACCTTGATCACCACGGGGGTGATGATTGTCGCACCGCGCAGCGCAATGGCGGCGCCCCCGCGATGAAAGGCAGGCGCCGCGCCGGGTGTGGTGCGGGTGCCTTCCGGAAAGATGATCAGGGTTTGCCCGGCCTGCAGCGCGCCGGCGGCGGCATCGAGCATCTCGGCGCTGCCGTCGTTGCTGATATAACCCGCGTCGCGCACCGGTCCCCGGGTGAACGGGTTTTGCCAAAGGCTTTGCTTGACCACACAGTTGGCCTGGCGCACCAGGCCGATCAGGAACACCACATCGATCAGCGACGGGTGGTTGGCGATGATCATCTGGCCCGGGCGGCCGAGCTTTTCCGCGCCTTCGACACTGAAGGTCAGCACCCCGGCGCGTTGCATCAGGCGGATAAAGAACCAGAACAGCCAGCTGATGGTGTGACGGGCGCGGCGCCGGTGTTGGGTGGCGTCGCCCGGCAGGCAGCTGAGCAGGGGGAACACCAGCAAACGCAGGCACAGCCCGCCGAAACCGAACAGCACGAAGCTGGCTGCGGTGGCGATCAGGCGCCAGTAGTAGGCGTCCCGGGGTTTGTCGGTCAAGGCTTGCGTTGCCAGTTCCATACGCGGTTCTTCCAGGCATGTTGGCAGGCGACCTGGTCGGTGAGCAGGGTGCGCAGCAGGTTCAGGGCGTGAGGCCACTGGGTTTGAGTGGGTTGGACAGTGCCGGGGCTGAGTTCCAACTGCCACTCGTCGCCGGGCGTCAGCAGCAGGCCGAGGGCGTAGGGAAAAGGCACGTCGTGGATCCAACTGGCGTAGGCCTCGGGCGGCTGTTCTTCGGTGATCACCAGCAAGACCGCCGAGGCGCCCTCGTTGAGCAGCGCGGCGGCTTCGAGCATGCCGTGCTCCAGGCCATCACCGGCGGCTGCCAGGGCGGTCATTTCGCTGGTTTCATTACGCAGGATCGACCACAGGCCAATCACCGCGTTATGCACCGACAGGCTGAACTGGGTCGGCGACAGTGGCTGGTCGTTGGCCAGGTCAGTGAGGATATCGAGGGTGCGCGGGGTCTCGCCGTGCCGGGAAATAAACACCAGGGGCAAGTCCTGCAGGCCTTCGGCCAGTGGCCAGCCCACGCTGAAGGCCATGCGCGCCAGGCGGCTCAGGCGCCGGCGCTGCATGGCCGGCAGGAATGACACGTCGGGGCAGGCTTCGCTTTCGGGCAGCAACACCGGATTCCGGCACCAGGCGTGCCAGTCGTCCGCGCTCTCCAGGCCAGGGGCCCAGGCGCGCCATTGGGCGATGTTGAAAGTGATCACTGAGAAGATATCCCGCCCCTGCGGGCTTCCATGTGCGGCCGTTGGCCCCGAATACCGGGACAGGGAGCAGTAGCCGACTGGCGCGCATTATCCCGTTGCCGTGGGGTTCTAGCAAACTTTGGTAAAGATTTGTGCACGGCTGATTACAAATTAGTGGAGGAGATTTACATATTGTCGGTTACCGAAGGTCGGCTTGGTTGTCGGACCATTCCTGATTCTTCGTGTGTGACGTACTACATGCCGACTTTAATGCAGCAGTGCATGGATGAACGAGGTAGCTAACAGGCGCTTTTGCCCTCTACACTCGGACATTCATTGATACACGGAGGTTTTTCCATGCGGCGTGTGGTGTTCAATCAGAAAGGCGGCGTTGGCAAGTCCAGCATCGCCTGCAACCTGGCGGCGGTCAGCGCCAGTGAAGGCTATCGAACCCTGTTGGTGGACCTCGATGCACAAGCCAACTCAACCCAGTACCTCACCGGGCTGACGGGCGACGATATCCCCATGGGGATCGCGGATTTTTTCAAGCAAACCCTGTCATCCGGGCCGTTTTCCAAGAAAAACCAGGTCGATATCTACGAAACGCCATTCGACAACCTGCACGTCATCACCGCGACTGCTGAACTGGCGGACCTGCAGCCCAAGCTCGAGGCCAAGCACAAGATCAACAAGCTGCGAAAGCTGCTGGACGAATTGAGCGAAGATTACGACCGGATCTACCTGGATACCCCGCCGGCCCTGAATTTCTACGCGGTTTCGGCGCTGATTGCCGCCGATCGTGTGCTTATTCCCTTCGATTGCGACAGCTTCTCGCGCCAGGCCTTGTATGGCCTGCTGGCGGAAATCGAAGAATTGAAGGAAGACCACAACGAAGGCCTGGAAGTGGAAGGCATCGTGGTCAATCAGTTCCAGGCGCGGGCGAGCTTGCCGCAGCAGATGCTCGACGAGTTGATCGCCGAAGGCCTGCCGGTGCTGCCGGTGTACCTGGCCAGTTCGGTACGCATGCGTGAATCGCACCAGGAGAGCAAGCCGTTGATCCACCTGGACCCACGGCACAAGCTGACGCAGCAATTTGTGGAGCTGCATAACCTGCTGGAAAACGCCTGATCTGACAGGCAACGCTGACCCTAATGTGAAATGCAATCAGTGTGGGAGCTGGCTTGCCTGCGATGGCATCGCCTCGGTGTATCAGGCAGACCGAATCGCCTGCATCGCAGGCAAGCCCGCTCCCACATTTTGTTTTGCGTTCCGGCACGAAGATTTGGATTTGTCTCACAGAGGCTGTAGGACAGGTCTGGCAATTGGGGTTCTGCCTTGTATCGTTGCCTACAGGTAAGTCAGAATCCGCCGGCTTGTGCGTCTGGAGGGGTGTCTCTTAAGGTTCGCCGGTCGCTGAATGTTCAGTGACCGGGTTTAGTAGCCCAATCAGACGAAAGCATGTGCGCCGCTCCATCATCATGGCAGCTGTGCGCAGGGCACCTTCGGGTGCGCCGGTTTTTGCTTTCGTTCCCGGTCTACTAACCTGCGTACAGCTGCCGCCCTCGTTTAGTAGCGAGTAGGTGATGGTCCTATCAGAGAACGAAAAGCATGCTATTTACCGTCACACCCAACCTCCCCACCGAAACCCTCGTGCTAAACAGCTACGAAACCTTCTCTTCCGTGCGCACCCTGTTACTCAACTTGTCCAACGACCTCACCGGCGAACACCGCGACATGGCCCTGGCCATCCACCAGTTGAGTGAGCTGGGCGTACTGCTGGTCGGTCAGATCATGGACCGCGAAGCCCCGCTGGCCTGAGGTTAAACGCGGTCAAAAAATGTGGGAGCGGGCTTGCTCGCGAATGCGGTGTGTCATTCAGCCTATGCATCGACTGACACTGCGCATTCGCGAGCAAGCCCGCTCCCACATTTGATAGGTGTTGTTCTCAGGGGGGAGTTATACGCCCTGGCTGCGTAACCACGCCATCAACTGCGGCAACGGAAACGCCCCGCTCTGGCGCGCCACCTCGCGGCCGTTCTTGAACAGAATCAAACTCGGGATCGAGCGAATCCCCAACTGCGCCGACAACTGCTGATTGGCCTCGCTGTCCAGCTTGGCCAGTCGGCACTTGCCCGCCAACTGCCCAGCCGCCTGCTCAAACACCGGCGCAAATGACTTGCACGGCCCGCACCATTCAGCCCAGACATCCACCAGCAACGGCAAATCGCCTTTGATCTGGCTGGCGTAGTCACCTTGTTTCAGCTCGAACGGCGTGTTCAGCAAAACCGGCTGCTTGCAGCGCCCGCATTTTGGCGCATCGCCCAGGCGTTCGCCGGGGATGCGGTTGAGGCCGTTGCAATGGGGGCACGGGATTACGAGAGGTTCGGACATGGTGGGCTCCTGGAATGACCAATAGGTTCTATGTGGAGCCGGGGCAGATAGTTATCAAGGTTGTAGTGAGCGGGACACGCCCGCTCACTACAGCAGTAGTGCCTACGACGAACAACTGATCTCCAAATGCTTGCCCCAATCCGGCGGGCGCTGCGCGTATTGCTCCATGCCCGCTTGCTCCTCGAACGGCTTGGAAAGCACCTCGTGCAGCCGCCGCACTTCGCTGTAGTCGCCGGACTCGGCGGCGATGATGGCGTTTTGTGCGAGGTAGTTGCGCAGGATGTACAGCGGGTTGACCGCATGCATGCGCGCGCGTCGCTGTTCTTCAGTGTATTCCCCGTCCCTTGCAACGCGGGCTGTGTAGCGCTCGGCCCAGGCGTCGAAACCGGCCAGGTCGACAAAATCATCACGCAAGCGGGTCACGGCCAGTGCCGCTGGTTCATCGCCCAGGCGACGGAAGAGCAGGGTGTAATCCACACCGCTGTTCTGCATCAGCTTCAATAAGCGCTCGACCAGCGCCTGATCATCGTCCTCGGCGGTGGTCAGCCCCAGGCGGCGGCGCATCAGGTCCAGGTAGTGGGCCTGATACAGCGGCAGGTACAGGCCCAGCGCTTCCTTCAAGGCATCGACGCTGATGAACGGCGTCAACGCCTGCGCCAGGGCGCTGAGGTTCCATTGGCCGATCGGCACCTGGTTGCTGAAGGAATAGCGCCCTTCATGGTCCGAGTGGTTGCAGATGAAGTGCGCGTCAAAGTCGTCGAGAAACGCAAACGGCCCGAAGTCGAAGGTGATGCCGAGGATCGACATGTTGTCGGTGTTCATCACGCCGTGGCAGAAGCCGTAGGCCTGCCATTTGGCGATCATCTCGGCATTGCGCTCGACGATCTCGCGGAACATCGCCAGGTACGGCTCAGGCTGCTCGCGGCACTCGGGGTAGTGCAGGTTGAGCACGTGCTCGGCCAATTGCGCCTGCTGTTCGGGCTTTTTGGTGTAGTAGAAATATTCGAAATGGCCGAAGCGGATATGGCTGTGGGCCAGGCGCAGCACCATTGCGCCGCGCTCCTGTTTCTCACGCCACACCGGGGTATCGGAGCCGATCACGCACAGGGCCCGGCTGCTGGGAATGCCCAGCGCGTGCAGCGCTTCTGAGGCCAGGAACTCCCGAATCGACGAACGCAGTACCGCGCGCCCATCGCCCATGCGCGAGTACGGCGTCATACCGGCGCCCTTGAGGTGCAGGTCCCAGTGCTCGCCGGCCTGGTTGTACACCTCGCCCAGCAGCAACCCCCGGCCATCGCCCAATTGTGGCGTGTAGCCACCGAACTGATGCCCGGAATAGACCATCGCCCGCGGTTCCGCCTCGGCCCACAGCTTGTGGCCGCCAAACAGCTCGGCGAACACCGGCGTTTCAGCCACGGCCGGGTCGAGGTCGAGCAAGGCCATGGCGGCCTCGCTCGCCACCACAAGGCGTGGCGCATCGAGGGGTTCAGGCAGGACGTGGGTTGAGAACGCGTCGCCCAGGCGTGCGAAGCGGTTGTCGAAGGTCAGTTCGTCGAGGGCTTTCACCGGCCATCTCCAGCAGAATGTCCGAGCATTCTGCTGGGGATAGGGCGTTTAGTCGAGTTTACCCGGCGGCGGTTCTTGCACGCCGCCGTCGTTGGCGGGTTTGGCCGGGGTGTCGACTTCGACGAGTTTGTATTCCTGGCCGTGGAGGTTCTTCAGGTAGACCTCCATCTGGCGGAACGAAATGTTGATGTGCTCTTTCTTGAACTCGCGGTTGATAAAGCGGTTCACTTCGTCGATCACCGGGTTGCGGTCGCCCAGGTCGCGCACGTGCATGCGCAGTTCGTGGTCGAGGGTGCTTTCGCCGAAGTTGAGGAAGTACACGTGTGGCTCCGGCTCCTTGAGCACTCGCGGGTTCTCGCGGGCGGCCTTGAGCAGCAGTTCCTTCACGCGGTCCAGGTCGGAGCCGTAGTCCACGCCAAGCTTGAGGGTGACGCGGGTGATGGTGTCGGTCAGTGACCAGTTGATCAGTTGCCCGGTGATGAAGGTCTTGTTCGGGACAATGATGTCCTTGCGGTCGAAATCGGTGATGGTGGTGGCGCGGATGCGGATCTTGCTCACCGTGCCCGACAGGTTGCCGATGGTGATGGTGTCGCCGATCCGCACCGGGCGTTCGAACAGGATCATGATGCCGGAGATGAAGTTGGCGAAGATTTCCTGCATCCCGAAGCCCAATCCCACCGACAGCGCCGCGACCAGCCATTGCAACTTGTCCCAGCTCACGCCGAGGGTCGACAGGGTCGAGACAAAGCCGACGCCGGCAATCACATAGGACAGCAAGGTGGTGGTCGCGTACGCGCTGCCCTGGGCCAGGTCCAGCTTGGACAGCACCAGCACTTCCAGCAAGCCGGGCAGGTTGCGCGCCAGGGCGAAGGTGATGCCGACAATGATCGACGCCCCCAGCAGGTCGCCAATGCTGATCGGCACCATGCTGATATTAGCGCCGGTGCCGCTGGTGTATTCGTAGAGCGTGACGTTGTCGAGGTAGGAGAACACGGTGATCAGGTCTTTCCAGACCCAATACAGCGCCGCGATAAAGCCGCCGAGCAAGGCCAGGCGGATCAGGCGCATGGATTGTTCGTTGACCTGCTCGATGTCCAGCGTCGGCTCTTCGATCACCGCCTCGCCGTCGCCGGCTTCCTTGGCGGCCTGGCGTTTGGCCAGGGCGCGTGCGTAAGCCAGTCTCCGCGCGGCGACACCCAGGCCGCGTACGAACGTGGCTTCGATCACCAACCAGAACATCAACAGGTACAGGGTGTTGATCAGCCGGTCGCTGAGTTTGAGCGCGGTGTAGTAGTAGCCGAACAGCACCGCGATAAACAGCGCGATGGGCAGGGCGGTGAATAGCAGGCCCACGGCTTTGCGAAACAGCGAGGCTTTTTCATGCGTCGGGCTGTTCAGCAACAGGCGCCCCAGCAGCCAGGCCATCAGTGCGTAGCACAGCAGCACCACGCCGATGCCCAGCACGTCGTCGGCCAATGCCGCCGGTTGATGCTCGGCAATTGCCACCACCGCCACCAGGGCCAGCACCACCAGCCCGAGCTTGCGCACCCAGCCCTGTAGGAATTCGACCTGGGGTTTCTCCCAACGGAAGTGCAGCTCGGCCACGCCACCCGGCGCGAGGATGCGGTAGGCGGTGTAGAACACCAGCCACGCCTGGGCGATCTGCAGCAAGGCCGCGCCGAGGTTGGCGTTTTGCCCACGGGCGTCAATCTGCAGCGCATACCCGCACAGCGCCAGGCCCAGGGCTACCGGCATCGCCAGCAGGATATTGATCAGGATGGCCTGCGGCGTGTGCCACTGGCTGTCGCGCTTGAAGTGACCGATGTCCAGGTGGACCTTGTTCAGGCGCTGGTACAGGGCTTTGCGGCGCCACAACAGCGCGCCGATCAACAGCAGCAGCGGCAGGAACAGCAGCGGACGCTGGGTCAGGCCGTCGTACAACTCGCTGACGCTGGAAGCCCAGGGCAGGGTGGTGACTTGCTTGCTCAGGTGCGCCGGCACGGTTTCCAGCCACTCGGTGTCCAGCGGCTTGTTGCTGGGGATCCAGAACATTTGCTCATCCAGCGTCGCGCGCAGGGTGGTGGCGGTGCTGAGCAGTTGTTTCTGGTTCAGTTGCAGGGTGATGGATTCGTTCAGCAGCGCGCTCAGCTCACGGCTCAGGCGCTCCAGCAGGTCGCTGCGAGTGATCGCCAGCTCCAGCAGGGTGCGACGCAATTGTGGCGTGACGTCTTCCGGTGGCTGGTTGGCCAGCAGGTTGTCGACGTAGGTGCTCGGGGAGCTGATCAGCTCGCGCTGCTGGTTGACCTCGAACTGGTACAGGCGAATGTTGGCGATATCATCGGCCAGGTCGCGGTCCACCGTCAGGCGCGGCAATGCCTGCTTTTGTTTGTAGAGAATCTTGGAGAGCAGCAGGCTGCCCTTGAGCACGTTGATCTGCTCGTCCAGCGCCGAATCGCTCTGGGTCACGGTGTCCAGTTGCTGCTTGGTCTGCAGGTTTTTCTGGGTCAGGTCGTTGAGGCGGTCGGTGCTTTTGAGCAGGTAGTCGGACAGTTTCAGGTTGGCCGCGCTCTCGGTGGCCAGCAGGCTGCTGCCGCCGGCCTTCTGCGCCTCGATGGACTGCTGGGTTACCGTCTGCTGGGACTGGGCCAGGCGTTTCTGGTTGATCAGGGTTTGCAGGTCCTGGATTTCCTGCTCCAGGCGCGCGGTTTTCTCCACCACCAGGTCGTGCTGGCTATTGCCCAGGTCTTGCAGTTGGCTGTTGCCGGCCAGTTCCTGGCGACGCAAAGGGATCAGCGCATTCAGGGCGGCGAGTTCAGCGTTCAGTTGGTTGCGCTGGTCGCCGCTGATGGTTTTGCCATTGTCCTTGCCGGCCTTGAGGATCGCATTGATCTGCTGGATGCGCGTCTGGCTGTTGCTGATTTCGGTCTGGGCGCGCTCGGGGCGGGTCTGGGCGGCAATGGTCAGGCTGTTGGCGTCGGCCAGTTCTTTTTGCAGGTCACCTTGCTGGGTGGTGCGCTGCACCAGCAGTTGTTCCAGCTGTGGCACCGGCAGGCTGGCGTAGCGCTGGGCGACCGGGATGACCTTGGTGGCCTTGAGCCGGGTCAGCTCACGCTGGTTGTCGGTGGTCTGGCGCGGGGCGTCCTCCAGCTGGCGCTTGAGGTCGATGAGGCGCTGCTCGTAATCCTGCTTGTTGCCCAGGTAATTCAGGGTCTGCTGCAGGATCGACTGCAACGCCTTCATGTCGGCGTCGGGCAGCTTGCGATCGGGCAGCTTGTCCAGTGATTGCTGGATGGCGTCGGCGCTGGGCGGATCGGCGGCGTGTACGCTGCCGACACAAAGGGTCAGGCCCAGCAGGGCAGTGGCGAGAAAAGTGCGCAGGATTGGCATAGAGACCGGTCGAGCAAGGTGAAGAATCGGGGCGTTGTCGCCCCGCAGTTTAGAGGAAGAGTCCGGGACCCGGGCGACTTCCTTCGGGGAATCTGACGCCGACTTTGCCGATCTTGTTCCCGTCCATGACCGCGACGGTCCAGATGGTGTTGTTCCATTCCACCTGGTCGCCCACCACCGGCGCGCCGCCGACTTTCTGGGTGATGAAGCGGCTGAGTGGCATGTCCGGGTCGATGCCTTCGAGCTTGAGGCCGTACAGGGCGGAAACCGCGCCCAGCTGGGCGTCGCCTTCGAGCACGAAGTCGCCGAAGAAGCGCAGGTCCAGGCCGCGTTGCGGTGCCTGGCTGAACAGTTTGCCCAGGGCTGGCAGGTTGTGTTCGTGGCCGATCACACAGAGCAGGTCGTCGACTTCCAGCACCGTACTACCCGACGGATGGAGCAGTTGCTGGCCACGGAACAGCGCGGCGATCCGCGTGCCTTCGGGCATTTTCAGCTCGCGCAGGGCTGCGCCGATGCACCATTTTTCCGCACCCAGGCGGTAGACGAACAGTTCCCACTCGCTGGTGACGTGCACTTCCAGGGCCGCGCGCGAGATGGGCGCAGGGTCCGGCGGTACCGTCACTTTCAGCAGCTTGGCCACCCACGGCAGGCTGGTACCCTGCACCAGCAATGACACCAGCACGATAAAGAAGGCGAGGTTGAAGTACAGCTGCGCATGCGGCAGGCCGGCCATCAGCGGGAACACCGCCAGGATGATCGGTACCGCGCCACGCAGGCCGACCCAGGCGATGAAGGCTTTTTCGCGGCCATGGAACGCCTTGAACGGCAGCAGGCCGACCATCACCGACAGCGGCCGCGCGAACAGGATCATCCACAGCGCCAGGCCCAGCGCCGGCAGGGCGATCGGCAGCAAGTCGTGGGGCGTGACCAGCAGGCCCAGCACCAAAAACATGCCGATCTGCGCGAGCCAGGCCATGCCGTCGAGCATATGCAAAATGCCATGACGGCTGCGCACCGGGCGGTTGCCGATTACCAGGCCGCACAGGTACACGGCGAGGAAGCCGCTGCCGTGCAGGGCGTTGGTCAGGGCGAACACCACCAGGCCGCCGGCGATCACCAGGATCGGGTACAGGCCCGTCGCCAGGTTGATGCGGTTGACCATCTGCAGCATCAGCCAGCCGCCGCCCAGGCCGACGATGCCGCCGATGCCGAACTCGCGCACCAGGTGCGTCAGCAGGCTCCAGTGCAGGCCGGTCTGGCCGCTGGCAAGCATGTCGATCAGGGTAACGGTGAGGAACACCGCCATCGGGTCGTTGCTGCCGGACTCGATTTCCAGGCTGGCGGTGACCCGCTCGTTCAGGCCCTTGCCGCCCAGCAGCGAGAACACTGCCGCGGCGTCCGTGGAGCCGACGATGGCGCCGATCAACAGGCCCTGGATGATATTGAGGTCAAACAGCCAGGCCGCGGCCATGCCGGTGAGGCCGGTGGTGATCAGCACCCCGACCGTGGCCAGCGACAACGCCGGCCACAACGCCACGCGAAAACTTGCGACCCGTGTACGCAGGCCGCCGTCCAGCAGGATCACGGCCAGCGCGAGGTTGCCCACCAGGTAGGCGGTCGGGTAGTTATCGAAAATGATGCCGCCGCCATCGACGCCGGCGACCATGCCCACGGCCAGGATGATCACCAGGATCGGGATGCCCAGGCGGGACGAAAGGGAACTCACCAGAATGCTTGCACCCACCAGCAACGCGCCGATCAAGAACAGGCTGTTGATGGTCGTCGCATTCAAAGGCAGTACTCCATGAGTAAACAAGACGGGGCGCAAACTGACCATGCAGTCTGCGTGCCAGCGATTCTAACCTGTTGAATTGCTGCGCTGTCAAAAAGGTTTTGTAGCGCGATGAAGATCAAATGTGGGAGCTGGCTTGCCTGCGATAGCATCGCCTCGGTGAGCCTGATTCACCGAGGTGCCTGCATCGCAGGCAAGCCAGCTCCCACAAGGGATCAGCGCTGCCAGGAGGGCTTTGGTTCAGAGCCTGAACCGCCCCACCATCCCATTCAAATCCACCGCCAGGCGCGACAGCTCACTGCTCGCCGCACTTGTCTGGCTGGCACCGGTGGCGGATTGCACCGACAAATCACGGATGTTCACCAGGTTACGGTCCACTTCCCGCGCCACTTGCGCTTGCTCTTCCGCCGCGCTGGCGATCACCAGGTTGCGCTCGTTGATCTCCACGATGGCGGTGTTGATGGTGTCCAGCGACATCCCCGCGCCCTTGGCGATGTTGAGTGTCGATTCCGCACGTTCGGTGCTGTTGCGCATCGAGTCCACCGCGTGCTCGGTGCCGGCCTGGATGCTGCCGATCATCCGTTCGATCTCGCTGGTGGACTGCTGGGTACGGTGGGCCAGGGCGCGCACTTCATCGGCAACCACGGCAAAGCCACGGCCGGCTTCCCCGGCACGCGCGGCTTCAATGGCGGCGTTGAGGGCCAGCAGGTTGGTCTGGTCGGCCAGGCCGCGAATCACGTCCAGCACCTTGCCGATATCCCGGGACTCATTGGCCAGGTCGCCGATCAAGGTAGCGGTGGCTTGCACGTCGCCGCTCATGCGCTCGATCGCGCTGACGGTTTCCTGTACCAGGTCACGCCCGTCGCCGGCGGAAGTGGTGGCATTGCGCGAGGCTTCGGAGGTGCTCACCGCATTGCGCGCGACTTCTTCGACGGCGCTGGTCATCTCGTTCACGGCCGTGGCGGCCTGTTCGATTTCGTTGTTTTGCTGGGTCAGGCCGCGGGCGCTTTCGTCGGTGACGGCGTTCAGCTCTTCAGCCGCCGATGCCAGCTGGGTGGCGGAGCCGGCGATACGCTGCAGGGTGTCGCGCAGCTTGTCCTGCATCTTGGCCATGGCCGCCAAAAGGCGCCCGGCTTCGTCGTTGCCGTCAATCTTGATCGGCCGCGTCAGGTTGCCTTCGGCGATTTCTTCAGCGGCGCCCAATGCCTGGGAAATCGGCAAGGTGATGCTGCGGGTCAGCAGCCAGGCGAACAGCAGGGTCAGCGCTGTGGCGATCACCAGCAGGCCCACCACCAGATCAAAGGCCAGGTCATACTGGTCTTCGGCTTGCTGGTTGGTGGCCAGGGCCATCTTGTTATTTATGTCCAGCAGGCGCGTGAGCACCGCGTTGACCTGCTCGGAGTTGCTCAGCAGTTCGGTGTTGAGCAGGCTGCGCAACTCGTCCACCTGGTTGGCGCGCGACAGGCTTTTCATGCGCTCTTCGATCTGATGGTACTGGCCGAGCAGGCGCACGTATTCGTCGTAGGTCGAACGCTCCTCGCTGCTCTCGATCAGCTTCTCGTAGACCGCCTGGGCCGTGCGGATCTGCTGGTTGCGCAGCTCGAAAGCCTCGAGGGTTTTTTGCTGCACCTCCGGCTCGCGGTTGGTCAGCAAGCGATAGGACAGGACCCGCAGGCGCAAAGTGAGTTGGGTGAACTCATCCAGGGCGCGAATGCTCGGCACGCTGGACAGCGTGATGTCTTCGGTTGCGCCACGGATTTTGCTCATCTGGTTCAGGGCGAACACACCGAGAAACAACATCAGGGCACCAATCAGCGCGAAGCCGAGGAAGGCCCTCGGAGCAATATTCATATTACGAAGCGACATGCGGAAATCCTGGGGAGAAGCGCGATCCGTGCGGTCATGAGACGGGGTGTCCCTCTCTATCGGACGTACGACTAAAGTCTAAAGGGCGCTGTGCGTTTTTGTCGCACCTGACGAGGGGTTGCGCTGATTCAGGAACCAGATGGGGGAAATGCAGTCACTAAGGCTCGAAAGCGTGGCCCGGCCCTTAAAAAACGGGCTGCGCGCCGGGGATAACCCTGGCATCCGAGGTGAATTTTCTTTATCGTCACCGCCCTTTGAAAAAGCCCGAGAAATCAAAATGTTAGAAGCATCCCTCAGCCAACTGGAACAACTGGTCAGCGACCTGGTACAGCAGAATCAGGATCTACTGGGCAGCAACGAATCCCTCAAGGCCGAACTGGCTCGCGCCAAGGATGAGAACGACAGCCTGCAATTGAACCTGATGGAACAGGAAGAAAAGCATGGCGCCACCGCCGCGCGTATCCAGGCGTTGGTTGAGCGCGTGAGCGCAGGGCCTGTCAGCGCATGAATGAAGGGATAAAGGTCGTTTCGATTCTCGGAGAGGATTACTCGATCAAGGCACCGGCAGGGGAGGACAAAACCCTGATGCACGCCGTGACCATGCTCAAGGCATCCCTGGCCACCACCAAGAAAAAGTACCCGACCCTGATCGGTGACAAGCTACTGGTGCTGGCGGCGCTTAACCTGTGCGCCGAGCAGATCGAAATGCAGCAGGCTCACCAGCAGGAACTCGACCGTTACCAAGAGCAAGTCAGCGCCACGGTCGATGTGATTTCCAAGGTGATCGGACAACCTTAGGGGTCAGAACCACTCATCCTGCATGCCGAGGCACGTGTCATCACGTGCTTCGAGAATCGCCAGTTCATGATGGCAGCTTGGTACTTCCCAGGTCAGGAAGTACCGAGCGGCCTGGAGCTTGCCTTTATAGAAGGCCACATCCGCCGCCATGCCCTTGGCCAAGCCTTCCTCGGCGCGAATCGCCTGTTCCAGCCAGCGCCAGCCAATCACCGTATGCCCGAATACCTTCAGGTACAGCGCCGAATTCGCCAGGCTGCTGTTGACCTTGCCGTGGGCGAGATCCGTCAGCAGGCCGATGGTCACGCTTTGCAGGCGGCTCACCAAGTGCTCCAGCGGTTCCCTGAGTGGGGTGAGGCTTGGGTATTGCTGAGCACGCGCACCGGTTTCGGCGATCAGTCTGATGAGTTGCTTCAAGCCCGCCCCGCCGTTCTGTGCGAGCTTGCGCCCGAGCAAATCCAGGGATTGGATGCCATGGGTGCCTTCATGGATGGGGTTCAGGCGGTTATCGCGGTAGTACTGTTCTACCGGGTATTCACGGGTGTAGCCGTGGCCGCCGAGAATCTGGATCGCCAGTTCGTTGGCCTTGAGGCAGAACTCCGAGGGCCAGGATTTGACGATCGGGGTCAGCAAGTCCAGCAGTTCGTGGGCGTGCTTGCGCTCGGCTTCGGTTTCCAGGGTGGTGGTGTCGTCGAACAGCCGCGCGGCGTAGAGGCCCAGATCGAAGGCGCCTTCAACGTAGGATTTCTGGGTCAGCAGCATGCGTTTTATGTCCGCGTGCTGAATGATCGAGACCGGTGCGGTGGTCGGATCCTTGCTGTCCGGCAGGCGTCCCTGCGGACGCTCGCGGGCGTACTCCAAGGAATAGAGGTAGCCGGCATAACCGAGCATGACCGCGCCCATGCCCACGCCGATGCGCGCCTCGTTCATCATCTGGAACATGCAGCTCAGGCCCTGATGCGGCTTGCCCACCAGATAGCCGACACAGTGGCCGTTATCGCCGAAATTCAGCGCCGTGGACGTGGTGCCGCGCCAGCCCATCTTGTGGAACAGCCCCGCCAGCAACACGTCGTTGCGTTCCCCCAGGCTGCCGTCGTCGTTGACCAGGAATTTGGGCACGATAAACAGCGAAATGCCCTTCACCCCAGGCGGCGCGTCCGGCAGCTTGGCCAGCACCATATGCACGATGTTTTCCGACAGCGGATGATCGCCGCCGGAGATGAAGATCTTATTGCCTTTGAGTCGATAGCTACCGTCAGCCGCTGGCTCTGCGCGTGTACGAATATCCGACAGGGATGAACCGGCATGTGGCTCGGTAAGGGCCATGGTGCCGAAGAAGCGGCCCTCAATCATCGGCTGCAGGAAGCGTTGTTTCTGCTCCTCGGTGCCGAAGCTTTCAATCAGGTTGGCGGCACCCATGGTCAGGAACGGATACGACGTGGACGCGGCGTTGGCCGACTGGAAATGCGCGAAACAGGCCTGCGACAGCAGGGTGGGCAGTTGCATGCCGCCCGCTTCGAAACTGCGCGCCGCGTTGAGGAAGCCGGCTTCGAGGAAGGCATCCACCGCTGGTTTCACTTCCGGAATCAGGATGGCCTTGCCGTCTTCGTAGCGTGGTTCGTTTTCGTCGTTCTTGCGGTTGTGCGGTGCGAAGTACTTCTCGGCAATGCTGCGCGCCGTGCTGATGGCTGCATCGAAGGTTTCGCGATTGTGCTCGGCAAACCGCTCGCGCTGCGTCAGGCCCTCGGCATCGAGGACTTCATACAGCTCGAAAGCCAGATTGCGGGAACTGAGCAGCGTCTCGGACATGGCGGCTTACCTTTGAAAAGTATGCCGCAGTCTAGAAGCGCTGAAAAAAAGGGGGAAGGAACATAGATGGGGGTGATGGGAGGACACAAGCTTCAGCTACAAGTCGCAAGCTTCAAGCCGCAAGCTACAAGCCTCAAGCTGCTTGTAGCTTGTAGCTTGTAGCTTGCAGCTTAGAAGGTTTAGCCGATGGTCATCAGGCTGGCGTTACCGCCTGCTGCAGCGGTGTTAACGCTCAACGCCCGCTCAATCACCAGGCGTTCCAGTGCAATCGCGGTCTCGCCTTGCGACAGACCATGCACCCCGACAATCGCCCCGCCACGCTGGGCCACTTGCTGGCACACCGCACGCAGTTGATCGGAATCTCCGTGGTGCAGGACGGCGTCGAACACCACGTCATCCTTGGTCCAGTCGGCCACGCGCTTGATCTTCGCCTGAATCTCCTTCGGCAGGCGTGGGAACAAGGCCTTGGTCAGGTCGGTTTCCGGCCATACCGCAGATCCGCCAACAGCCAGCACCGCCGCCAGTTGAGTCAGCAGGTCGCCTTCTACGTCCGCCAGGCACAGCACGTGCTCGCGGGGCAGGATGGCGTAGCTGTTGCGCTCGCCAGTCGGGCCAGCCAGTTGACGGGTGATACCGCTTTGCGATTGCGCGGCGAACTGGCTGCACAGGGCGCTCAGGTCGCTGAACTGATTGCTGTCCGCCCAGGTTTTCAGGGCGGTCAGCGGTTGGCTCATGGCGTCGCGCAAACGGACATCCGGTGCAGCCAGTGCGTCGCCACGCACGAAGGATTGTTCGATGGCATCGGTAGGACGGGTCGACAGCAGGCGGTACAGGTACAGCGGACCACCGGCTTTCGGGCCGGTGCCCGACAGGCCTTCGCCGCCGAACGGCTGCACGCCAACCACGGCACCAACAATGTTGCGGTTGACGTAGACGTTACCGGCATTGACGTTGTCGATCACCTTGGCGATGGTCTCGTCGATACGGGTGTGCACGCCCAGGGTCAGGCCATAGCCGGACGCATTGATCTGCGCGATGAGCTGGTCGATCTCTTTGCGCTTGTAGCGCACCACGTGCAGCACCGGGCCGAAGATCTCGCGTTGCAGTTCGTCGAAGCTTTCCAGCTCGATCAGGGTCGGCATCACGAAGGTGCCACGCTTGATCTCTTCGCCGTCGGCAATGGCCACCTGGTACACGTTGCGGCCTTTGTCGCGCATGGCCTGGATGTGTTTCTCGATGCCGGCCTTGGCTTCGGCGTCGATCACCGGGCCGATGTCCACGGACAGGCGCTCCGGGTTGCCCAGGCGGCATTCAGCCATGGCGCCCTTGAGCATTTCGATCACGCGGTCTGCCGAATCTTCCTGCAGGCACAGGACACGCAGGGCCGAGCAACGCTGGCCGGCACTGTCGAAGGCCGAGGACACTACGTCGATGACCACTTGCTCGGTCAGCGCCGAAGAATCGACGATCATCGCGTTCTGGCCGCCGGTTTCGGCGATCAGCGGGATCGGACGGCCCTGGGCATCCAGGCGGCCGGCGACATTGCGTTGCAGCAGGCGCGCGACCTCGGTGGAACCAGTGAACATCACACCTTTGACGCGTTCATCGCCGACCAGGCGCGCACCGACGCTTTCGCCCTGGCCCGGCAGCAGTTGCAGCACGCCTTCCGGAATACCGGCTTCAAGCAGGATGCGCACGGCTTGGGCCGCCACCAGCGGCGTTTGCTCGGCAGGCTTGGCCAGTACCGGGTTGCCGGCAGCCAGTGCGGCAGCGACCTGGCCACTGAAGATTGCCAGCGGGAAGTTCCACGGGCTGATGCAGACCACCGGACCCAGTGGGCGGTGGGCGTCGTTGGTGAAATCGTTGCGTGCCTGTACCGCGTAGTAGCGCAGGAAGTCCACGGCTTCGCGCACTTCGGCGATGGCGTTGGCGAAGGTCTTGCCGGCTTCGCGAGCCAGCAGGCCCATCAGTGGCTGGATCTCGCCTTCCATCAGGTCGGCGGCACGTTCCAGGATCGCGGCGCGTTCGGCGGGCGGGGTGGCCTGCCAGATCGGGCCGGCATTGATGGCGCACTGGATGGCGTTGTCGACGTCTTCGACGGTGGCTTCCTGGACGTGACCGACCACATCACGCAGGTCGGACGGGTTCAGCACCGGTGCAGCAGGCTGGTCGCTGGAGGCGCAACCGAGCATCGGCGCGGCTTTCCAGTGGTTGTGCGCGGTGGCAAGCAACGCGCAGGACAGCGACGCCAGACGGTGTTCGTTGGCCAGATCGATGCCGGCCGAGTTGGCGCGGTCGCTGCCATACAGGTCGCGGGGCAGCGGGATACGCGGGTGCGGCAGGCCGAAGCCGCCTTCCAGCGTCGCCATCTGCTCGATGCTGGCCACTGGATCGGCCACCAGCTCCTGGATCGAGATGGACTGGTCGGCAATCCGGTTGACGAACGAGGTGTTGGCGCCGTTTTCCAGCAGGCGACGCACCAGGTACGCCAGCAGCGTTTCGTGGGTGCCGACCGGTGCGTACACGCGGCACGGACGATTCAGTTTGCCGTCGGAGACCTTGCCTACAACTTGCTCGTACAGTGGCTCTCCCATGCCGTGCAGGCATTGGAACTCGTACTGGCCGGGGTAATAGTTCTGACCAGCGATATGGTAGATGGCCGACAAGGTATGGGCGTTATGCGTGGCGAACTGCGGGTAGATGACTTCCGGCACCGACAGCAGTTTGCGTGCACAGGCGATGTAGGAAACGTCGGTGTACACCTTGCGGGTGTAGACCGGATAGCCTTCCAGGCCTTCAACCTGGGCGCGCTTGATTTCGCTGTCCCAGTACGCGCCTTTCACCAGGCGGATCATCAGGCGATGGCGGCTGCGGCGGGCCAGGTCGATAACGTAGTCGATCACATACGGGCAACGTTTCTGGTAGGCCTGGATCACAAAGCCGATGCCGTTCCAGCCGGTCAGCTGTGGTTCGAAGCACAGGCGTTCGAGCAGATCCAGCGACAGCTCCAGGCGGTCGGCTTCCTCGGCGTCGATGTTCAGGCCGATGTCGTATTGCTTGGCCAGCAGGGTCAGGGACAGCAGGCGCGGGTACAGCTCGTCCATCACGCGCTCGTATTGCGCACGGCTGTAACGCGGGTGCAAGGCCGACAGCTTGATGGAGATGCCTGGGCCTTCATAAATCCCACGACCGTGAGAGGCTTTGCCGATCGAGTGGATGGCTTGTTCGTACGAGGCCAGGTATTTCTGGGCATCGTGTTCGGTCAGGGCGGCTTCCCCGAGCATGTCGTAGGAATAGCGGAAGCCCTTGGCTTCGAACTTGCTCGCGTTGGCCAGGGCTTCGGCGATGGTTTCGCCGGTGACGAACTGCTCGCCCATCAGGCGCATGGCCATGTCGACGCCCTTGCGGATCATCGGTTCGCCGCTCTTGCCGATGATGCGGCTCAGGGACGAGGTCAAGCCTGCTTCGTTATGCGTGGCGACCAGTTTGCCGGTCAGCAACAGGCCCCAGGTGGCAGCGTTGACGAACAGCGACGGGCTGTTGCCCAGGTGCGGCTGCCAGTTGCCGGTGCTGATCTTGTCGCGGATCAGCGCGTCGCGGGTGCCCTTGTCCGGGATGCGCAGCAGCGCTTCGGCCAGGCACATCAGTGCGACACCTTCCTGGGACGACAGGGAAAATTCCTGCAGCAGGCCCTGAACAATACCGGCACGGCCGCCGGCACTCTTCTGATTACGTAGTTTCTCGGCAATCGAGGCGGCCAGCTTGTTGGTGGCTTCGGCCATGGACTGCGGCAGGCGGGCCTGTTCGATCAGCATCGGCACCACTTCCGGCTCAGGGCGACGGTAAGCGGCGGTGATCGAGGCGCGCAGCACGGATTGCGGCAGGATGCTCTCGGCAAACTCCAGGAAGCACTGGTGGGCGTGGTCGGCCTGGACTTCGCCGGCGTCATCTGCGTCCTTGCTGCTCAAGCCATTCAGCTCGGTCAGGGTTGCACCACCCTCGAGTTTCTCCAGGTAATTGAAAATCGCCTGCTTGATCAGCCAGTGCGGCGTGCGATCAATCGAGGTCGCGGCGGCCTTCAGGCGTTCGCGGGTCGGGTCGTCGAGTTTGACCCCAAGGGTGGTCGTAGCCATTTTTTTATCCTCATGGGTGCCACTACCGAGTGGCATCAGCTGGCGGCAAGATTAGCTTTGCGCCTGCAGAGGTGCAACCGGGTGCAACCCATTTTCTTCATGAATTTTTCGATCGTGATCGGGAAAAAATCTGGCCCTCGACGGAATTCGCTGCGAGTTGGTGCATTTGCTTCTGAGATCGGCTGTTCTTGCTCCGAAAAGGAGCAAAAACGCGCTGATTGCTGCAATACACACCTAGGTGCAACTTATTCTCAAGAAACTGGTTGCACCTTATTTGCTTTGTTGAATAGCATTCGCGCCCAAGGTGCAACCACCTTCACGGTTCGGTTCATCGGCTGACGGCTTTCCTGGGGAAACGTCAGTCATAAATGCGCGGCACACCGGTTCGTCTTCCCAACTAGCAATGGGGTAGCCGTCCGCGAGACCGCTGCTACATAAAAACAAAGCCAGGGCGTCACTCATATGAGCGTTAGTAATCCCACCCTGATCACGTTTGTGATCTACATCGCAGCAATGGTGCTGATCGGCTTCATGGCCTATCGCTCCACCAACAACCTTTCCGACTACATCCTCGGCGGTCGCAGCCTCGGCAGCGTGGTCACTGCCCTGTCGGCCGGTGCTTCGGATATGAGCGGCTGGCTGTTGATGGGCTTGCCGGGCGCGATCTACATGTCCGGCCTGTCGGAAAGCTGGATCGCCATCGGCCTGATCGTCGGTGCCTACCTCAACTGGCTGTTCGTGGCCGGTCGCCTGCGGGTACAGACCGAGCACAACGGCGACGCCCTGACCCTGCCGGACTACTTCTCCAGCCGTTTCGAAGATAAAAGCGGCCTGCTGCGGATCATCTCTGCGGTGGTGATCCTGGTGTTCTTCACTATCTATTGCGCTTCCGGCATCGTGGCCGGCGCCCGCCTGTTCGAAAGCACCTTCGGCATGTCCTACGAGACTGCGCTGTGGGCCGGAGCGGCTGCGACGATTGCCTACACCTTTGTGGGTGGTTTCCTGGCGGTGAGCTGGACCGACACCGTACAAGCCACGCTGATGATTTTCGCGCTGATCCTCACGCCGATCATCGTGCTGCTGGCCACCGGTGGCGTCGACACCACCTTCCTGGCGATCGAAGCCAAGAACCCCGACAACTTCAACATGCTGAAGAACACCACTTTCATCGGCATTATCTCGCTGATGGGCTGGGGCTTGGGTTACTTCGGCCAGCCGCACATCCTCGCGCGTTTCATGGCAGCGGACTCGGTGAAGTCGATTGCCAATGCGCGTCGCATCTCCATGACCTGGATGATCCTGTGCCTGGGCGGCACCGTGGCGGTGGGCTTCTTCGGTATCGCCTACTTCTCGGCGCACCCGGAAGTGGCCGGCC
This sequence comes from Pseudomonas sp. TH21, assembly GCF_016651025.1. Classification (NCBI taxonomy): domain Bacteria; kingdom Pseudomonadati; phylum Pseudomonadota; class Gammaproteobacteria; order Pseudomonadales; family Pseudomonadaceae; genus Pseudomonas; species Pseudomonas sp. TH21. The sequence continues at coordinate 392,655 of NZ_JAEKEQ010000001.1, forward strand.
CGGTCAACGAGAACCACGAACGTGTGTTCATTGAGCTGGCCAAGCTGCTGTTCAACCCATGGATTGCGGGCGTGTTGCTGTCGGCCATCCTGGCAGCGGTCATGAGCACCTTGAGCTGCCAGCTGCTGGTATGTTCGAGCGCGCTGACCGAAGACTTCTACAAGACCTTCCTGCGCAAAAATGCTTCCCAGGTCGAGCTGGTGTGGGTCGGTCGCGCCATGGTGCTGGTAGTGGCGCTGATCGCTATCGCCATGGCTGCCAACCCGAACAACCGTGTGCTGGGCCTGGTGAGCTATGCCTGGGCCGGCTTCGGTGCCGCATTCGGTCCTGTAGTACTGATCTCGGTGATCTGGAAAGGCATGACCCGCAACGGCGCACTGGCCGGGATCCTGGTCGGCGCGATCACCGTAATCGTGTGGAAGCACTTCGAATTGCTCGGCCTGTACGAAATTATCCCAGGCTTCATCTTCGCCAGCCTGGCGATCTACTTCGTCAGCAAGCTGGGCGCACCGACCGCCGGCATGATCGAGCGTTTTGATGCTGCGGAAAAAGACTACAACCTCAACAAGTAATTCGCCGGGCGCTGAGCGCCTGATGAGTTAAAGAAAAGGCCCGCATCCTACGGATGGCGGGCCTTTTTTTGCGTGTGATTTCAGACGAGCCAAAGAAGATTCTGACGCACCTATGTAGGGTTTTACTGATTTGCAGTGAGCATGCTCTTTAGCGTGGAGCAGTGGTGCAGAATCTGCCGCCTACCCCTCGCAGAGAAACACCGGATGTTCGCTCCTGCCAATCAAAGTGCCTTTACCCTGACCCTGGATGGGGTGCCGAGTGAGCTCAAGGTGTTCGAGTTTCACGGCACCGAAGCCATCAGCCAGCCCTATTGTTTTGACCTTGAGCTGGTCAGCGAGCAGCCTGACCTGGAGCTGGAAAGCTTGCTGCATCGCCAGGTGTACCTTGGCTTCGATGCCCAGGGACGCGGGGTGCATGGCCTGGTCTGCCGCGTGGCACAGGGCGATTCCGGGCGACGCCTCACGCGCTATCAGCTCAGCCTGGTGCCGCAGCTGGCGTACCTGCAGCACAGCAGCCACCAGCGGATCTTCCAGCAGCAGACGGTGCCGCAGATTGTGTCGCGGGTATTGGTGGGGCAGGGCATCCAGAGCGACCAATTCCAGTTCAGCCTGAGTGGTACTTACCCACCGCGCGAGTATTGCGTGCAGTTCGGCGAGACCGATCTGGCGTTCATTCAGCGGCTATGTGCGGAGGTGGGGATTCACTATCACTTCCAGCATTCGCCCGAAGCGCATTTGCTGGTCTTTGGCGATGACCAGACGGTGTTTGCCCAGGCTGAACAGTCCACGCCGTATGCGCCCGGCTCCGGAATGGTGGCTGAGGCGCCGGCAATCAAGCGGTTTGCCGTGCGCTTGGCCACGCGTACCACGTCGGTCAATCTACGCGACTATGACTTTCAAAAACCGCGCCTCACCCTGGAGAGTGCGGCCGCCGGCGAGCAGCTTCCCACGCTTGAGCAACAGGTTTTCCCCGGCCATTTCAACGACCGTGCACATGGCAAATACCTGGCGCAGCGTGGGCTGGAGCGTCATCGCAGTGATTACCAGCTGGCCCATGGCAGCGGTGATGTGCCGGCGCTGGCCAGTGGTCGGTTCCTCAGGCTGAGCGGGCACCCGCGCGAGGCTTGGAATGATGTGTGGCTGGTGCGCGAGGTCACGCATGAAGGCAAGCAACCGCAGGTGTTGGAAGAGGCTGTTACGGCGGTGTCTGGCACAGCGTTTCGCCAGGGTTATCGCAATGAGTTTGTTGCCGCGCCGTGGGAGGTGATCTTTCGCCCGCCATTGCCTGAGCAGCCGCGCCCGATTATTTCGGGTTATCAGAGTGCCGTGGTCACCGGCCCCGCCGACAGTGAGATCCATTGCGACGAATACGGGCGGGTCAAGGTGCAACTGGCCTGGGATCGCGGCGGTGAACATGACGAGCATTCCAGTTGCTGGCTGCGGGTCGCCAGTGGCTGGGCGCATGACCGCTATGGCTCGGTGTTGATCCCCAGGGTCGGCATGGAGGTGCTGGTGGGTTTCGTCAATGGCGACTTGGACATGCCGCTGGTGATGGGGTGCGTGCCCAACGCGGCGACGACGTTGCCCCTCGACCTGCCCGCGGAAAAGACCCGCAGCATTTTCCGCAGCCAAAGCAGCCCCGGTGGGGGCGGCTATAACGAGTTGCGCATTGAAGATCGCAAGGGCGCCGAGGAAATCTACCTGCGTGCCCAGCGGGATTGGACCCAGCATGTGCTGCATGATCAGCAGGTGCAGGTGGATAACCGGCGGCGGGTGAGGGTGGGTGGTGAATCGCACCATGAACTGCAGGGCGAAGAACAACGCATCACCCATGGCAATCGGCTGACTGAACTCAAGCAGGACGATCACCTGGTGGTCGGCGGCTCGCAGCAGATGCGGGCCGGGCGAACCATTCAGATCGGCGCGGGGCAGAGTGTGGTTATCGATGCCGGTGCGAGTGTGACGATTCAGGCGGGCGGGCAATCGATCACGCTGTCCTCGGGCGGCATATTCAGCAGCGTGCCGATTCAACTGGGCGGTGCTCCCGCTGCGGCGGCCGCACCGTTGCTGCCGGGTGTGAAGGAGACATTGCTCGCAGTGATTGCCGCGCCATTAAGTCGTGTGCAGATAGCCAGCCTGAAACGCAGCGCACCCTTTTGCGAGGAGTGCGAGCGATGCAAGAACGGCCAGTGCGACCTGGCCGGTCAATCCCCCCGGGCAAGGAGTCCAGCCTGATGCCTCCACATTTGACGCCTGGCGCCTGGTTGGCCGAATACCCTTTGCTTGCCCATGAGCGGCTTTTCGCGGTGTTGGGCAGTGCCAGCGAGGCCAAGCCGTATGCTGCCTGGCAAGCCATGGCGGCCGGGAATCTGCCGCACTCCGTGTGGGCCGGCACCGCCTACGCCGACTGGGATGAGGTCATGCCTTATGTGGGCATTGTCGAGCCGGGTAGCGCTTTCCTCGATTGGATTGCTGCCAGCGCCGCCACGGATTGGGGGTGGTTGGCGATATCGTCCAGCCCGCTGGAGACCGTGCTTGCGCACCTGCAAGGCCTGACCAAGGTGTACCTGCCCGATAATCAGGAGGTGTTTTTGCGCTTCTGGGACGGGGCTCAGTTTCACCCGATCTTGCAGGCATTGGGCGATGAGGCGGGAAAGGTGCTACCAGTGTTCCAGCGGTATCTGATCAATGGCCAGCCGCTGGCGGTAGTACCGGGGCCCGTGACCGAGGCCAACCCCTGCCCCTGGTGTCGGGTGCCTGCGCCAGTACTGGAGCATCTGGCAGCGCAACCGCCGCACATTCTGGTCGACAACCTGCTGCAATGGCTCGAAGAACAGCGCCCGGACGTGTACACGGCGTTTACGCCGGCGACCCTGCGGCACAAGGTCACCTATTGTGTGCGCCGTGCGCAGATCAGCCACGAGGCGCTGGCCGACTACCTGGTTTCAGAGTCGGGTTGAGTCGAGTGCCTGTTGCAGGTCCTCGACCAGGTCTTCGATCGCCTCGATACCGACTGACAGGCGGATCATCTCCGGCTTCACGCCGGCCTTGGCCTGCTCCTGCTCGTTCATTTGCCGATGGGTGGTGGAGGCTGGGTGGCAGGCCAGGGATTTGGCGTCGCCGATGTTCACCAGGCGCTTGAAGATCTGCAGCGCATCGTAGAAACGCACGCCGGCCTCATAACCGCCCTTCAAGCCGAAGGACAGGATCGCCGACGGTTTGCCCTGCATGTATTTCTGCGCCAGCGCATGGTGCGGGTGATCCGGCAGGCCTGCGTAGCTGACCCACTCCACGTCGGCATGGCCTTGCAGGAACTGCGCAATTTTCAGCGCGTTCTCGGTGTGGCGCTCCATGCGCAGGGCCAGGGTTTCCAGGCCTTGCAGCAGCAGGAACGCATTCATCGGCGCAAGGGCGGCGCCGGTGTTGCGCAAGGGCACGGTACGGGCGCGGGCGATAAAAGCGGCAGGGCCGAATTTCTCGGTGTAGACCACGCCGTGATAGGCCGGCTCGGGCTGGTTGAGGCCGGGAAATTTATCCGCGTATTTCGTCCACGGGAACGTCCCGCTGTCGACGATCACGCCGCCCAGGGAATTGCCGTGGCCACCCACGTATTTGGTTACCGAGTGCACCACGATGTCGGCGCCGAACTGGATCGGCTTGCACAGGATCGGCGTGGCCACGGTGTTGTCGACCATCAGCGGTACGCCACGGGCATGAGCGACGTCGGCCAGGGCTTCGATGTCGATGATATTGCCTGCCGGGTTGCCGATGCTTTCGCAGTAGACCAGCTTGGTGTTGTCGTCGATCAGTTCGGCAATGGCCTCGGCGGAGTCGTTGCGGGCGAAGCGCACGTCCACGCCGAAGCTGGGCAGCAGGTGGGCGAACAGGGTGTAGGTGCCGCCATACAGCTGCGGGGTGGTGACGATATTGTCACCGGCACGGGTCAGGGTCTGGATCGCATAGTGGATTGCAGCGCTGCCAGCCGAGACGGCGAGGGCGGCGATCCCGCCTTCGAGGGCCGCCATGCGTTGTTCCAGCACATCGTTGGTGGGGTTCATGATCCGTGTGTAGATATTGCCGGGCACATCCAGGTTGAACAGGTCGGCGCCGTGTTGGGCGTTATCGAATTCGAAGGCGACGTTCTGGTAGATCGGCACGGCGACGGCCTTGGTGGTCGGGTCCGACTTGAAACCGTGGTGCAGTGCAAGGGTGGCGTCTTTCATGATGGTTATTGACCTCCTTGGATTCCTGGATGCCCCCGTCGAGAACGCTGAGGGCTGGTTGCCTGCGATGGCATCACCGCGCACTACGGGTAATACCGCGTCACTTGCGTCGCGGGCAAGCCCGCGCCCACCGGGGGCATTAGATTGTTTTCGGGGGTATGCCTGCGTTTGCGACATAAGCACCGCCCGACACGCAGCCCTGCACCTTTGCCCGTGTAGAAGGTAAACTTCGCCCCCTGCGCAGGAGCAACCATGAATTATCGTCACGCCTTTCACGCCGGCAACCACGCCGATGTCTTCAAACACCTGACCTTGACCCGCCTCATCGCCCTGATGTCGCGCAAGGAGCAGCCGTTCGCCTACCTCGATACCCACGCCGGCATTGGTCTGTACGACCTGCAGGGCGACCAGGCCAACCGCACCGGTGAATACCTGGAAGGCATCGCCCGCCTGTGGGGCGCGAGCGACCTGCCGCCGCTGACCGCCGACTACATGCGCGTGTTGCATGAGATGAACCCGGACGGTCAGTTGCGCTACTACCCAGGCTCACCGGAGCTGGCACGACGTCTCACCCGGCCGCAGGACCGCGTGTTGCTCAACGAAAAGCACCCCGAAGATGGCGTGCTGCTCAAGGACAACATGAAGGGTGATCGCCGGGTCAAGGTGCACCTGGGCGAAGGCTGGCATGTGCCTCGCGCACTGCTGCCGGTGCCGGAAAAGCGTGCGCTGATGCTCATCGACCCGCCGTTCGAGCAACTCGATGAAATGCAACGCTGCGCCGCCTCCCTCAAGGAAGCGATAGGCCGGATGCGCCAAACCGTGGCAGCGATCTGGTACCCGGTGAAGGATCAGCGCATGTTGCGCCGTTTCTACCAGGACCTGGCCGGCACCGGTGCGCCGAAGTTGCTGCGGGTGGAATTGCTGGTGCATCCGCTGGACACGCCAAACACCCTGACCGGCTCGGGCCTGGCGATCGCCAACCCGCCGTGGGGCCTGGAAGAGGAATTGCGTGAGCTGTTGCCGTGGCTGTCCAAGAAGCTTGGCCAGACCCAGGGTGGGTGGCAGATGGATTGGCTCATAGCTGAATAGTTATAAGCTGCAAGCCGCAAGCTTCAAGCTGCAAGTGACAGCAGCGAACACCACTTTCAGCTTGTAGCTTGTAGCTTATGTCTTGCAGCTGCGACCTTCAGATCGGACAAGTCACGCCCGTGCCGCCAATCCCGCAGTAGCCCTGCGGATTCTTCGCCAGGTACTGCTGGTGGTACGCCTCGGCGAAGTACACGGTCGGTGCTTCTTCGATTTGCGTGGTGATCGCACCCAGGCCGGCCTTGCTCAGTTCTTGCTGATACGCCTGTGCGCTGGCCTGCGCCGCGGCCAATTGCTCGGGCGTGGTCGCATAGATTACCGAGCGGTACTGACTGCCGATGTCATTGCCCTGGCGCATGCCCTGGGTCGGGTTGTGCAATTCCCAGAACATCTTCAGCAGGTCTTCATACTTGACCTTGGCCTGGTCGTATACCACCAGCACTACTTCGCTGTGGCCGGTCAGGCCCGAGCAGACTTCTTCATAGGTCGGGTTCGGCGTGAAGCCGCCGGCATAGCCGACCACGGTGCTGACCACGCCATCGCGCTGCCAGAACCTGCGCTCGGCACCCCAGAAGCACCCCAGGCCGAAAATCGCGAAGCCGACATCATCCAGAAACGGGCCCAGCAGCGGGTTGCCGTTGACGAAGTGCGTCTGTGGCAGGTTCATCGGGGTTTCACGGCCAGGCAAAGCTTGTTCTTGAGTAGGCAGCACGTTTTTGTTCACCAGAATTTCCGAGCGCAAGACCATGGGCAGTCCTCTCAGTCAGATTGAGTTGGGTAAGAATTCAGACCGCCAGTGTGCCCGAGTGTTACGGCGCTGTCAGGCGATTGGCCCGCGCGGGTAGCGCTTGAGCTTCTCGAGCAGCTCTGCACCCGGGATCGGCCGGTCGAACAGGTAGCCCTGGCCCACGTCGCAACGATGCCGGCGCAGGAAGGCCAGTTGTTCGGAGGTTTCGACGCCTTCGGCCACCACCTTGAGCTTGAGGTTGTGGGCCATGGCGATCACCGCCGAGGTGATTTCCATATCGTCCTGGTTGTCCGGGATTTCGTGGATAAAGCTGCGATCGATCTTGATGATGTCGATGGGGAATTTTTTCAAGTAGCTGAGCGACGAGTAACCGGTACCGAAGTCGTCCATGGCCAGGGTCAGGCCGAAGCTTTTCAATTGGTCCAGTTGCAGGCGCGTGTCTTCCGTGGCCTCCAGCAGCAGGCCTTCGGTCAGTTCCAGCTCGAGCAGGTTGGCCGGCAGCTGTTCTTCCTTGAGGATCGTGGCGATGGACGCCACCAGGTCCGGGTCGGAGAACTGCTTGGGCGACAGGTTGATTGCCACCTGCAGGTTGCCCATGCCGGCGGCGCTCAATTGCCGGCTCATGCGGCAGGCCTGGCGGGCGATCCATTTGCCGATGGGGATGATCAGCCCGGTTTCTTCGGCCACGCTGATGAACTGGTCGGGGCGGATCATGCCTTTTTCCGGGTGGTTCCAGCGCAGCAGCGCTTCCATGCCCAGCAAACGGCCACTGCGCAGGCACAGCTTGGGCTGGTAGAACACGTCCAACTCGTTCTGGGTGAGGGCGCGGCGCAGGTTGTTTTCCACGAACAGCTTGTAGCTCGCCTCGGCGTTCAGCGCTTCGGTAAAGACTTGCACCTGGTGTTTACCGTTGGCCTTGGCCTTGTGCAGCGCGAGCCCGGCGTTGCGCATCAATGTCTGTGGATCGCGGCCGTGCAGCGGCGCGCAGGCCAGGCCCACGGAGCCGGTGACGCTGATCAACTGGTTGTCGACGAACATCGGCTTGTCGAGGGTCGCGAGCAGTTGGCTGGCGACCTGCTGGCCGCTCTCCAGGTCCGTGTCGTCGAGCAACACCGCAAACTCGTTACTGGCAAACCGCGCCAGGCTGCCGCCGGCACTCAGGCTGTTGCGCAGGCGCCGGGCCAGGCTGATCAGCAGCTTGTCGCCGGTCTGGTGGCCGAGGCTGTCGTTGATCCGCTTGAAGTTGTCGATGTCCACCAGCAACAGGCTGATCGGGCTGTCGCTGTCGCGGGCAAAGCGCTCGTCGAGGTTGCGGATGAAGGCCGGGCGGTTACCCAGGTTGGTCAGGTTGTCGGTATAGGCCAGGCGCTCGATGCGCTGCTGCGCGAGTTTGGTCTGGGTGATGTCTTCGTAGATGCCGATGTAGTGGGTCAGCTCACGATTATCGCCATACACCTTGGAAATCGACAGCTGACCCCAGTAGGGTTCGAGGTTTTTGCGCCGGCTCTTGAACTCGCCCTGCCAACTATTGCTTTTGGCCAGGCTCGAGGGCGCATCGAACAGCAGTTCGCTGAGGTTCTCCAGGGCCGGCAGTTGGGCCAGGCGGTGGCCGTGGACCTCTTCGGCGCTGTACTGGGTGATCGCCGTAAAGCTCGGGTTGACGTATTCCACCACGCCATCGCAGTTGACCAGCAGGAAGGCGTTGGCGCTTTGTTCCACGGCACGCTGGAACAGGTGCAGGGCGCTGGTGGCGGTGCGGCGGTTGTGGTTGTTGATGACTTGCGCGAACTGGTCGGCCAGTTCACCGGCGAAAGCAATTTCATCGGCCTGCCAGGCGCGCGGGCTGCCGCCCTGTTCCAGGCACAACACGCCGATCACTTGGCCATCGACGCGGATGCTCGCGTCGAGCATCGCGTAGATGTCCTTGGCCCGCAGGTTTTCGGCCATCTCCCGGGTACGCGGGTCGCGCATGGCGTTGGTGGCGTCGATGGCGCGGCTGGTGTGCAGGGCTTCGAGGTAGTCGGGAAAGCCGCTCGCGTCGATCGCCTCGGGCATATGGTGGCGTTGGTCCGCGCGGTGGTACGCCGAAATCGGCACCAGACGCTGGCCTTCGAGGTTCCAGATGCTGGCGCAGTCGATCTGGTAGATATCGCAGGCGCTGCGGGTGATCAGTTCGGCGGCTTCCTGCAGCGAATTGTTAGTGGTGTAGCGCTGGCGGGCCAGCAGCAGGATCAGCTCCTGCTGGGCGCGCACCCGTTCCAGGTGCTGCAGTTGTTCCTGCTGGGCGCGCTGGTTGAGCTCCAGGGCGATCTGCAGGCGGCTGTTCTGGCTCTCCAGCTCCGCCGTGGGGGCGGGGGAAGGCACTTCGCTGAACAGGCCGTCGACCACCATCAGGTAGCCGCGCAGCAGGTGGCGATTGTGCTGTTTGTAGGCTTCGCCCATTTCCAGCAGGCTCAGTGGGCCGTCGCTGGTGTGCAGGGTGTAGCGCACCAGGTAGTGAGGGCTCTGGGTCAGTTGCTGCTGGATGGTGTCGTGCAGTTGATAGCGCGCCTGGGGCTCCATCAGGCTGGCGTAGGGGGTGCCGATCAGGGCGCACAGCTCGACCGCCGGCAGGCCGAATTGGCGCTCGCAGTTGGGGTCGAGGTAGAGCAGGGCCCAGCTTGCCTCATTAAGCCGCTCGAAACGCAGCATACCGAGGCGCGAAGGCACCGGTAACTGCGTCACTACCTCGGCCGCCATACGGGCGACATCGGGTTGGCTTTTCATGGGGGAGACTCACTTGAAATAACGCGCACGGCGCCGGGCTCACGCCCTCTTTTCTGCTGCCTGCGGCAAGGTTGCATCATGCGGCGCGGGCTGACAAGAGAGGATGAAGGCTAAGTGCTATAAGGGGGTTATCGGCCGCGCGAGGGGTTTCTTCAATCGATGTGACGGAAGGTGTACAAACCTGTTTGGCTTGTTCAATTTTTACCCGGTACACAGGCAAAAAAAGCCCCGCCAAGTGGCGGGGTTGAGGTACGAGCGTGGCGCTCGGAAATCGGTGCGGCAAGGGCCTCCCCGCTGAAGGGGAGGCCGTTGCGGCTTACAGCAGGATGGTGCGGATGTCGTTCAGCAGTTGGCTCAGGCGCTGCGTGAAGCGTGCAGCGGCGGCGCCGTTGATCACACGGTGATCGTAGGACAGCGACAGCGGCAGCATCAGCTTTGGCTGGAACGCTTTACCGTCCCACACAGGCTGGATAGTTGCCTTGGACACGCCCAGGATCGCCACTTCCGGCGCGTTGACGATCGGCGTGAAGCCGGTGCCGCCAATGTGGCCGAGGCTGGAGATGGTGAAGCACGCGCCCTGCATGTCGTCCGGGGTGAGCTTCTTGTCACGGGCCTTGGCAGCCAGTGCAGCAGCCTCAGCGGCCAGCTGCAGCAGGCTCTTCTGGTCGACGTTCTTGATGACCGGTACCAGCAGGCCATCCGGGGTGTCGACCGCAAAACCTACGTGCACGTACTTCTTGCGAATGATCGCCTTGCCGCTTGGCGCCAGCGAGCTGTTGAAGTCCGGCAGTTCCTTGAGCAGGTGTGCACAGGCCTTGAGCAGCAGTGGCAACACGGTCAGTTTCACGCCGGCCTTCTCGGCCACGGCTTTCTGCGCAACGCGGAAAGCTTCCAGGTCGGTGATGTCGGCCTGGTCGAACTGAGTCACGTGCGGGATGTTCAGCCAGCTGGCGTGCAGACCGGCCGCGCCGATTTGCATCAGGCGGGTCATCGGCACTTCTTCGGTTTCGCCGAAGCGGCTGAAGTCCACGGTGCGGATCGGCGGAATGCCGGAACCACCGGTAGCGCCGCCAGCAGCTGGCGCTTCCTTGGCTTTGTGCATCATGGCCTTGACGTATACCTGCACGTCTTCCTTCAGCACGCGACCGTGAGGGCCAGTGGCCGACACGGCGCTCAGCTCAACGCCGAACTCACGGGCCAGCTGACGCACGGCAGGGCCGGCGTGCACCTTGGCACCGCTTGGCGCTGGAGCGGCGGCGGCAGGGGCCGCAGTGGCCTCGGCTTTGGCAGCAGGCGCAGGGGCGGCAGCAGCCGGAGCCGATTCAGCCTTGGCAGCCGGAGCGGCCGCTGGTGCTGGAGCGGCAGCCGGCGCAGCGCCTTGGACTTTGAGCTTGAGGATGAAATCGCCAGTGCCGACTTCGTCTTCCAGCTTGACCGCGATGCTTTCCACCACGCCGGCAGCCGGCGAAGGGATTTCCATGGAAGCCTTGTCGGACTCCAGGGTGATCAGCGACTGGTCGGCTTCGACGGTGTCGCCGACCTTGACCAGCAGCTCGATGATCTTGGCCTTGCCTGACGAGCCGATGTCCGGGACGTGAATGTCCTGGACGCTGGCGGCGGCAGGTGCAGCAGCCGGGGCCGGAGCGGCCTCGGCAGCAGCAGGCTTTTCAGCAGCAGGGGCTGGTGCAGCAGCGGCAGCCGGGGCCGCCGCAGGGGCCGCATCATCGGCACCTTCGATTTCCAGCTCCAGCAGTTCGTCGCCTTCTTTCAGGCGATCGCCCAGCTTCACTTTCAGGCTCTTGACCACGCCGGCCTTGGGAGCAGGGATTTCCATGCTCGCCTTGTCCGATTCCAGGGTCAGGATGCTCTGGTCGGCTTCGACGGTGTCGCCGACCTTCACAAACAGCTCGATTACTTCACCTTCACCGCTGCCGATGTCAGGTACGCGAATGAGTTCGCTCACAAAAAATCTCCTCAGCAGTCCAGTGGGTTGCGTTTTTCCGGGTTGATCCCGAACTTGACGATAGCGTCAGCCACTACCTTAGGCTCGATCTCACCACGGTCAGCCAAGGCTTCCAGGGCTGCCAACACCACGAAGTGACGGTCGACTTCGAAGAAGTGACGCAGCTTCTTGCGGCTGTCACTGCGGCCGAAACCGTCGGTGCCCAGGACTTTGAATTCCTTGGACGGGACCCACTGGCGAATTTGTTCAGCAAACAGTTTCATGTAGTCGGTCGAAGCGATCACCGGGCCTTTACGGCCGGTCAGGCACTCTTCCACGAAGGTGCGCTGTGGCTTCTGGCCAGGGTGCAGGCGGTTGTGACGCTCCACGGCCAGGCCATCGCGACGCAGTTCGTTGAAGCTGGTAACGCTCCAGACGTCAGCGCCGACGTTGAACTCGTCACGCAGGATCTTAGCCGCTTCACGCACTTCACGCAGGATGGTGCCGGAGCCCATCAGCTGCACGTGGTGCGCCGCTTCCTTGGTGTCTTCTTCGAGCAGGTACATGCCCTTGATGATGCCTTCCTCGACACCGGCCGGCATGGCTGGCTGCTGGTAGGACTCGTTCATCACGGTGATGTAGTAGAAAACGTCCTGCTGCTCTTCGGTCATCTTCTTCATGCCGTCCTGGATGATCACCGCCAGCTCATAGCCGTAGGTTGGATCAAAGGTGCGGCAGTTCGGGATGGTGGCAGCCAGGATGTGGCTGTGACCGTCTTCGTGTTGCAGGCCTTCGCCGTTCAGCGTGGTACGGCCGGCGGTGCCGCCGATCAGGAAGCCACGGGTACGGCTGTCGCCTGCTGCCCAAGCCAGGTCGCCGATACGCTGGAAACCGAACATCGAGTAGAAGATGTAGAACGGCAGCATCGGCTGGTTGTGGCTGGAGTACGAAGTACCGGCAGCGATGAAGGAGCTCATGGCGCCCGCTTCGTTGATGCCTTCTTCGAGGATCTGGCCCTTCTTGTCTTCCTTGTAGAACATCACCTGGTCTTTATCGACTGGCTCGTAGAGCTGGCCGACGGAGGAGTAGATGCCCAACTGACGGAACATGCCTTCCATACCGAAGGTACGGGCTTCGTCCGGGATGATCGGGACGATGCGCGAACCGATTTCCTTGTCCTTGACCAGCTGCGCGAGGATCCGCACGAAGGCCATGGTGGTGGAGATTTCACGGTCGCCCGAGCCGTCCAGGATAGCCTTGAGGGTATCGAGTGGCGGTGTAGGGATGTCGAAGGACTTGGCGCGACGCTGTGGCACGAAACCGCCCAGTGCGGCACGACGCTCGCTCAGGTAACGGGCTTCGGCGCTGTTCGGCTCCGGCTTGAAGAACGGCAGGTTCTCGAGCTCTTCGTCCTTGACCGGGATGTCGAAACGATCGCGGAACAACTTCAGGCTGTCGACATCGACTTTCTTGGTGTTGTGCGCAGTGTTTTTCGCTTCGCCGGCACCGGTGCCATAACCCTTGATGGTCTTGGCCAGGATGACGGTCGGTTGTTCTTTGTGGTTGACCGCTTCGTGGTACGCCGCGTAGACCTTGTACGGGTCGTGGCCGCCACGGTTGAGTTTCCAGATCTCGTCGTCGGACAGGTCGGCAACCATCGCCTTGAGTTCAGGCGTGTTGAAGAAGTGTTCACGTACGAACGCGCCGTCTTTGGCTTTGTAGTTCTGGTACTCGCCGTCGATGACTTCGTCCATCCGGCGTTGCAGGATACCGTCGACGTCCTTGGCCAGCAGTGGGTCCCAGAAACGGCCCCAGATGACTTTGGTCACGTTCCACTGAGCACCGCGGAACACACCTTCGAGTTCCTGGATGATCTTGCCGTTGCCGCGAACCGGGCCGTCGAGGCGCTGCAGGTTGCAGTTGATGACGAAGATCAGGTTGTCCAGCTTCTCGCGGCCAGCCAGGGAGATGGCGCCCAGGGATTCCGGCTCGTCGCACTCGCCGTCGCCCAGGAAGCACCAGACTTTCTGCTTGCCTTCCGGGATGAAGCCGCGCGCTTCCAGGTACTTCATGAAGCGTGCCTGGTAGATCGCCTGGATCGGGCCAAGGCCCATGGATACAGTCGGGAACTGCCAGAAATCGGGCATCAGCCAAGGGTGCGGGTACGACGACAGGCCGTTACCGTCCACTTCCTGGCGGAAGTTGTTCATGTGTTCTTCGGTGATGCGGCCTTCCATGAACGCACGGGCGTAGACGCCTGGCGAGGTGTGGCCCTGGAAGTAGATCAGGTCGCCGCCGTGTTCGTCGGTCGGGGCCTGGAAGAAGTAGTTGAAGCCGATGTCGTACAGGGTTGCGCTGGAAGCGAAGCTGGAGATGTGACCGCCCAGGTCAGAATCTTTCAAGTTCGTGCGCATTACCATCGCCATGGCGTTCCAACGTACCAGCGAGCGAATGCGGCGTTCCATGAACAGGTCGCCAGGCATGCGTGCTTCGTGGGTAACGGGGATGGTGTTGCGGTACGGCGTGGTGATGGCGTAGGGCAGTTGCGAGCCGCTGCGGGTCGCGAGTTCGCCCATACGGGTCATCAGGTAGTGAGCACGGTCTTCGCCTTCTTTGTCGAGAACCGATTCCAGGGCGTCCAGCCATTCCTGGGTTTCGACGGGATCGAGGTCTTGCATGGCTTGCTCCAGGGCGGAAAGGCTACCAGAATCGGTTGCCTGAAGTTTGCGACTGGCCTTGTGGGCAGACGACATAAATTCTTGGATGGCCGAAGGTTGCTTCGGCGTCCTGTAGTTTTACTACAAATCGTCGGCCATTTCAGCCTTTCGAATGTATATACGAGTAGTAAAACTACACAAGACTGAGCGGATTGCTCGGTCTGGCTGGTGAGCATAATCGTTATTGTTGATCTTTTGCGAACAAGAAAAGGTAGAAGTTTAATGTTGCCTGCCAAAATTAATGATTTTTCAGCTATTTCTAACTTTTGTTCGACAGTCCTTCATCGAGCGTGGTTCTTGCGTTCACAGCTACAAGCCATTTACGCGCCGATCAAGGATAGACCATGAGCCTGCCAACACTGGCCGAATTACCCGCCATTCTCTTGCCTTACGCCAGCCGGGCCGAGCAGTCATTTCGTGACGCAGTGGCCGCGCTGGACGACGATCATGGCCTTTCTGCGTGGACGCCGCAACGGTGGGCCGACTTCGCCCGCGTGTGCGCCGCCAGTGATTTCGTGATTGAACAGAGTGTTCGTGACCCTTTGATGTTGCTCGAGCTGGTGGCCTGGGGCGAGCTGGACCGCGGCTTTGCGCCGGGCGAGCTGTGCGGCCAGATCGCCGGCGCCGTGCACCAGGCCGAAACAGAAGATGAGCTGGGCCGCGTGCTGCGTCGCCAGCGCACGCGCCAGCAAGTGCGCATTATCTGGCGCGACCTGACCCGCCAGGCGGACCTGGTGCAAACCTGCCGCGACCTCTCCGACATGGCCGACGCCAGCATCGACCAGGCCTACCAGTGGCTGTACCAGCGCCATTGCGTGCAGTTCGGCACGCCGACTGGCCGACGCAGCGGCGAAGCCCAGCACATGGTGATCCTCGGCATGGGCAAGCTCGGCGCGGTGGAGCTGAACCTGTCGTCGGATATCGACCTGATCTTCGCCTACCCCGAGGGCGGGGAGACGGTGGGCGTCAAGCGTTCCCTGGATAATCAGGAGTTCTTCATTCGCCTTGGTCAAAAATTGATCAAAGCCCTCGATCCGATGACCGTCGACGGCTTTGTGTTCCGTGTCGACATGCGCCTGCGCCCCTACGGCTCGGCTGGCGCGCTGGTGCTCAGCTTCAACGCGCTGGAGCAGTACTACCAGGACCAGGGTCGCGACTGGGAACGCTACGCCATGATCAAGGCGCGTGTGGTCGCCGGCGACCAGGTCGCCGGTGCGCAGTTGCTCGATATGCTGCGCCCCTTCGTGTACCGCCGTTACCTGGACTTTTCCGCCATCGAAGCGCTGCGCACCATGAAGCAGCTGATCCAGCAGGAAGTGCGGCGCAAGGGCATGGCCGAAAACATCAAGCTGGGCTCGGGTGGCATCCGCGAGGTGGAGTTCATCGCCCAGGCCTTCCAGTTGATCCACGGTGGTCGCGACCTCAGCCTGCAGCAGCGGCCGCTGCTCAAAGTGCTCGGCACCCTCGAAGGCCAGGGCTACCTGCCGCCGGCGGTGATCGCTGAGTTGCGCAATGGCTATGAGTTCCTGCGCTACACCGAGCACGCGATTCAGGCGATTGCCGATCGCCAGACGCAAATGCTCCCGGACAGCCCGGAGGACCAGGCGCGCATTGCCTTTATGCTCGGTTTTGCCGACTGGTCCGCGTTCCATGAGCGCCTGATGTACTGGCGTGGCCGGGTGGATTGGCATTTCCGCCAGGTCATCGCGGATCCGGATGAAGAAGAGGGCGAAGAGGGCGAACTGGTCGTGGGCGGAGAATGGTTGCCGCTGTGGGAAGAGTCCCAGGACGAAGAGGCTGCGTGTCGCCAGCTCGCGGAAGGCGGCTTCACTGACGCGCCCAAGGCCCTCAAGGCCCTGGCCGGCCTGCGCAGCAGCCCGCAATTGCGCGCCATGCAGCGCCTCGGTCGCGAGCGATTGGACGCGTTTATCCCGCGCCTGCTGGCCCAGGCCGTCGAACATGCCAATCCGGACCTGGTGCTCGAACGTGTATTGCCGCTGGTGGAGGCCGTCGCGCGGCGCTCTGCCTATCTGGTGCTGCTCACGGAAAACCCCGACGCCCTGCGCCGCCTGCTGACCCTGTGCGCCGCCAGCCCGTGGATTGCCGAGCAGATCACGCGTTTCCCGCTGCTGCTCGACGAGTTGCTCAACGAAGGCCGCCTGTTCAAGCCGCCATTGGCGCCGGAACTTGCCGCCGAGTTGCGCGAGCGGCTCACGCGCATCCCCGAGGATGACCTGGAGCAGCAGATGGAGGCCTTGCGGCACTTCAAGCTGGCTCACCGCCTGCGCGTGGCGGCCTCGGAAATCGCCGGCAGCCTGCCGTTGATGAAAGTCAGCGACTACTTGACCTGGCTCGCCGAAGCCATCCTTGAACAGGTGCTGGCCCTGGCCTGGCGCCAGACCGTGGCGCGCCACGGCTCGCCGCAACGGCTGGACGGCACTTTGTGCGATCCCGGGTTCATCATTGTCGGTTATGGGAAAGTCGGCGGCATCGAACTGGGGCATGGTTCGGACCTGGACCTGGTGTTTATCCACGATGGCGACCCGCAGGCCGAGACCGACGGCGCCAAGCCGATTGATGGCGCGCAGTTCTTCACGCGCCTGGGCCAGCGGATCATCCATCTGCTGACCACCCAGACCAACTCCGGCCAGCTGTATGAAGTGGACATGCGCCTGCGACCTTCGGGCGCGTCCGGGCTGTTGGTCAGTTCGCTCGGCGCGTTTGATCGCTATCAACAAAATGAAGCCTGGACCTGGGAGCATCAGGCCCTGATCCGCGCGCGCGTTCTGGTCGGCAGCCAGGATGTGGGCCAGGCGTTCGAGCAGGTCCGGGCCAAGGTACTGGGGCGTGAGCGCGATCTGGCGAAGCTGCGCCAGGAGGTCAGCGAGATGCGCGCCAAGATGCGTGACAACCTGGGCACCAAGGGCACGGCGGCCGGCACCGGCGCCAATGCCTTCGAAGCCACGGCGCTGTTCGACCTCAAGCAGGACGCCGGAGGTATCGTCGATATTGAATTTATGGTGCAATACGCGGCTTTGGCGTGGTCTGCGCAGCATCCATCGTTGCTGCGCTATACCGACAATATCCGCATTCTGGAAGGCCTGGAGCAGGTGGGGTTGATGCCCGCCGCCGATGCTCATCTGCTGCGCGAGGTGTATAAAGCCTACCGCTCCGCCGCGCACCGCCAGGCCCTGCAGAATGAGGCTGGTACGGTAGCCGGGGATCAGTTCGCCGACGAACGGCGCCAGGTGATGCGAATCTGGCAGGAACTGGGGTTAAGCTGAAGCTCGAATAAAGGTGGGAGCGGGCTTGCTCGCGAAAGCGCTATTTCAGTCACTCGATGGGGCGGCTGACAGATCGCTTTTGCGAGCAAGCCCGCTCCCGCACAAAGCTGTTACCGGGCCAACCGTGACCTACAGTAATTTTCGAGGCGGGGAGGCATAAGCCTCCCCGCATCGTTTGTGGAAACTACATGAATATTCTGATCGTTGGGCCCAGTTGGGTCGGTGACATGGTGATGGCACAGACACTGTTCCAGTGCCTGCGCCAGCGCTATCCGGACTGCCAGATCGACGTGCTTGCCCCTGAGTGGAGCCGGCCGATCCTCGAGCGCATGCCCGAAGTGCGCAAGGCCTTGAGCTTTCCGCTCGGCCACGGTGCCCTGGAACTGGCGACCCGCCGGCGTATCGGCAAATCCCTGGCCGGCCAGTACGACCAGGCGATCCTGCTGCCCAACTCGATGAAGTCGGCGCTGGTGCCGTTTTTCGCCGGTATCCCCAAGCGCACCGGCTGGCGTGGCGAGTTTCGCTACGGCCTGCTCAATGACGTGCGCAAGCTCGACAAGGCGCGTTACCCGCTGATGATCGAGCGTTTCATGGCGTTGGCCTACGCACCCGGCGCCGAATTGCCGACGCCGTACCCGCGCCCGAGTTTGCAGATCGACCCAGTCACCCGCGATGCAGCGCTGGCCAAGTTCGGCCTGCAACTCGATCGCCCGGTGCTGGCGCTGTGCCCGGGTGCCGAGTTTGGCGAGTCCAAGCGCTGGCCGTCGGAGCATTACGCCAAAGTCGCCGAGACCAAGATCCGCGAAGGTTGGCAGGTGTGGCTGTTTGGATCGAAAAAAGATCATCCGGTCGGCGAGGACATTCGCCAGCGCCTGATTCCCGGCCTGCGCGAAGAAGCTGTGAACCTCAGTGGCGATACGTCACTGGCCGAGGCCATCGACTTGCTGTCCTGCGCCGACTCGGTGGTGTCCAACGACTCCGGCCTGATGCACGTGGCGGCTGCACTGAACCGCCCGCTGGTGGCGGTCTACGGCTCCACCTCGCCGGGCTTCACTCCGCCGTTGGCCGACCAGGTCGAAGTGGTGCGCCTGGGACTCGATTGCAGCCCCTGTTTTGATCGTACCTGCCGTTTCGGCCATTACAACTGCATGCGCCAATTGCTGCCGCAGCCGGTGAACGAAGCCTTGCAGCGGTTGCAGGGCTCTGCGGTCGAGGTCCGATAGTTTGCGCGTACTGGTAATCAAGACCTCATCCCTGGGCGACGTGATCCACGCGTTGCCGGCACTTACCGACGCCGCGCGGGCGATCCCGGGCATTCAATTCGACTGGGTGGTGGAAGAAGGCTTTGCCGAAATCCCCACCTGGCACCCGGCGGTGGACAAGGTGATCCCGGTGGCGATCCGCCGCTGGCGCAAAAACCTTTGGCAGACCTTCAAGAGTGGCGAGTGGCGACGCTTCAAGCAGCGTATTCAGTCGACCAAATATGACCTGGTAATCGATGCCCAGGGCCTGCTCAAAAGTGCCTGGTTGACCCGTTACGTGCGGGCCCCGGTGGCGGGTTTTGACCAGCAGTCGGCCCGTGAGCCAATCGCCGCGCGCTTCTATTCGCGCCGCCTGGCCGTGGCCCGTGGGCAGCATGCAGTGGAGCGTTTGCGCCAGCTGTTTGCCGTGGCCCTCGGTTATGACTTGCCCAAAGGCCTGGGCGACTATGGCCTGAGCGTCGACAAGTTGCTCGGCCTGCCGCCGAAAAAGCCCTTCGTGCTGCTGCTGCACGGCACTACCTGGGACACCAAGCACTGGCCCGAAGCCTACTGGCGCGAGCTGGCCGAACGCATGGGTCGCCTGGGGGTGGACGTGAAATTGCCGTGGGGCAACCCGGTCGAAAAGGCCCGGGCCGAGCGCCTGGCCCAGGGCCTGCCGAATGCCGAGGTCCTGCCCAAGTTGAACCTGGCCGGCGTCGCCCGCGTATTGGCCGGTGCCCGCGCCTGTGTGGCGGTGGACACCGGCCTTGGCCACCTGGCGGCGGCGCTGGATGTGCCGACCATTTCCCTGTTCGGCCCGACCAACCCCGGCCTGACCGGCGCCTACGGCAAGGGCCAGATTCACCTGGCCAGCGATTGGTCATGCGCGCCGTGCCTGCAAAAGAACTGTACCTATCAACCGACGGCGGATGACCTGCGTCGGTTCGACATCAAGCGCGAGTCGCCCCTGTGCTTCACGCGCCTGAACCCTGAGCGTGTGGCGAGCCGGCTGAGCACGTTGTTACTGGCTGAGGAACTGCACTGATGCAACTGGCTTTTGTTCTGTACAAATACTTCCCCTTCGGCGGCCTGCAGCGTGACTTCATGCGCATCGCCCTGGAGTGCCAGCAGCGCGGCCATCAGATTCGTGTCTACACGCTGATCTGGGAAGGAGACATCCCGCCGGGCTTCGAAGTGCTGGTGGCGCCGGTCAAGGCGTTCTTCAACCATCGGCGCAACGAGAAACTCAGCGCCTGGATGGCCGAGGACCTGGCCAAGCGCCCGGTCGACCGCCTGATCGGATTCAACAAGATGCCCGGCCTGGACGTGTACTACGCCGCCGATGGCTGCTTCGAAGACAAGGCGCAAAACCTGCGCCATTCGCTGTACCGCAATTTTGGTCGCTATCGCCACTTTGCCGAGTACGAGCGCGCGGTGTTCGCCAAGGATGCCAAGACCGAAATCCTGATGATCTCCGAAGTGCAGCAGCCGTTGTTCATCAAGCATTACGACACGCCGCTGCAACGCTTCCACCTGCTGCCGCCAGGCATTGCCCAGGACCGTCGCGCGCCGCCGAATGCGGCCGAGATTCGCCAGGGTTTCCGCCAGGAGTTCAACCTGGCCGACGACGATTTGCTGCTGGTGCAAATCGGCTCCGGCTTCAAGACCAAAGGTGTCGACCGCAGCTTGAAAGCCGTGGCCGCGCTGCCGACGGAACTGAAAAAACGCACGCGCCTGTTTGTAATCGGCCAGGACGACCCCAAGGTATTCCAGCTGCAAAGCGCGACCCTGGGCCTGGGCGACAATGTGCAGTTCCTCAAGGGCCGCAGTGATATCCCGCGTTTCCTGCTGGGCGCCGATGTGTTGATCCACCCGGCGTACAACGAAAACACCGGCACCGTATTGCTCGAAGCCCTGGTGGCCGGGTTGCCGGTGCTGGTCTCGGCCGTGTGTGGTTACGCCCACTACATCGCTGAAGCCGACAGTGGCCTGGTGCTGGATGAGCCGTTCGAACAGAGCCAGCTCAACCAGTACCTGGCTCGCATGCTCACCGACACTGCACAGCGCGCGGCCTGGGGCCGCAATGGGTTGGCCTTCGCCGAGACGGCCGACCTCTACAGCATGCCGCAGCACGCTGCGGATGTGATTCTGGCGGAGCCAAAACGATGAAGTTGATTCTTGCCGAACCGTTCAAGACTTTATGGGCCGGGCGCGATGCCTTCGCCGAAGTCGAGCAACTGCAAGGCCAGGTATTCCGTGAACTGGCGGCACGTCGGACCTTGCGCACAGAGGTGGAGGGCCGTCCGTATTTCGTCAAAATCCACCGGGGTATCGGCTGGGGTGAAATCTTCAAGAACCTGATCACCGCCAAGCTGCCGGTGCTCGGCGCCGGCCTTGAGTGGGCGGCGATTCATCGCTTGCAGGAACTCGGCGTGCCGACCATGACCGGCGTGGCCTTCGGTGAAAAGGGCAGCAACCCGGCGGACCAGCACTCGTTCATCATCACCGAAGAACTGGCGCCGACCCTCAGCCTCGAAGACCTCAGCATCAACTGGGTCGCCGAACCGCCTGCCCCCGCGCTGCGCCATGCGCTCACACACGAACTGGCACGCATGGTGGGCGACATGCACCGTGGTGGCGTCAATCACCGTGACTGCTACCTCTGCCACTTCTTGCTGGACACTTCCAGGCCCATCGACGCGAACAACATCAAGCTCTCGGTGATCGACCTGCACCGCGCCCAGTTGCGTGCCCATCTGCCGCTGCGCTGGCGCGACAAGGACTTGTCCGCGCTGTACTACTCGGCGCTGGACATCGGCCTGACCCGCCGCGACAAACTGCGCTTCCTCAAGGGCTACTTCCGCCAGCCGCTGCGCCAGATCCTGGCGGAGCAATCGGCATCGTTGAGCCTGATGCAGCGCAAGGCCGACAAGCTGTACGCGCGCAAGCAACGTTATGGGGATGCGATCTGATGGCGGGTTGGAACCTGGAACCTGCCTACGCCCACCTGGCGGATGATTTTGGAAGCCTCGACGCCGTGTTCGCCCTGCAAGGCGAACGCCTGACCCGCGATCCCTTGTCGGAAGTGATCCGCGTGGAGCGCGGCGGGGTCAATTACTACGTCAAGCGCTACACCGGCGCCGGCAAGGGTTTGCGGCGCTACCTGGGCAAGCCGCGCGTGAAGTCCGAATGGCAAAACCTCAAGCGCTTCGCCAAGTGGGGCATCCCCACCGCCGACGTGGTCGCCTGGGGCCTGGCGCGCAAGGGCCTGGCCTACGACCGTGGGGCGATGATCACCCGCGAATTGCCGAGGACCGAAGACCTCTCGGTGCTGGCCGAGCGTAACGATGCGCGCCTGCGCGACCCCAAATGGGTCGACGCGGTCAGCCGCCAGCTCGCCGAATACACGCGAACCATGCACGACCATCGGTTTACCCATAACGATTTGAAGTGGCGCAACCTGCTGATCGACGACCAGTCGACCCTGTACCTGATCGACTGCCCCAATGGCGATTTCTGGCGCGGCTTCTGGCTCAAGTACCGCATCACCAAGGACCTGGCGTGCCTGGACAAGGTGGCCAAGTATCACCTGTCAGCCACCCAGCGCCTGCGTTTCTACATGCAGTATCGTCAGCGCCGGCACCTGAGTGCATCGGACAAACAGCGTATTCGCCACGTGGTGAAGTTTTTCGAGGGACGCGAATGAGTGATTTCCTGGCGGCCGAAGACCGCGCCCTGTTGGAGCGCCACGGCCTCGCGACATTCGACGCGCTGTGGGCCAAGCAACTGGACGCGGTGGACGAGCCGAACACCAGCCGTGGCGGCTGGAGCAGTGTGTTTCGCCTGGAGCTGGACGGCCACGGCTATTACCTCAAGCGCCAAAGCAACTACCTCACGCGCAGCTTGCACCGGCCGTTGGGCGAGCCCAGTTTCTCGCGTGAATTTCGCAATATCAGCCGTTACCGCAAGCTCGGTATCCCGGCGTTGCAGGCGGCGTTCTATGGCGAGCGCAAGGTCGCCGGCGAACACCGCGCGATGCTGCTGACCCGCGCCCTGGACGGCTGGAATGACCTAGACTCGCTGCTGGAGCAGTGGGCGCACCTGAGCGACGCCCAGCACCACGCGATCCTGTTGGCCTGTGGCCTGTTGGCGCGCCGGCTGCACAGCGTTGGCCAGGTGCATGGCTGTTTCTACCCCAAGCATATTTTCCTGCAGGCCACTGGTGACGGTTACGCCGCGCAGTTGATCGACCTGGAGAAAACCCGCCCGCTGCTGTTCGGCTGGCGTGACCGGGTCAAGGACCTGGAGCCGTTGTTGCGCCGTGCGCCGCAATGGTCGGATGCGCAGGTGCGCCAGTTGCTGGCGGCCTACCTCGATCAGCCTGAGGGCAGTGCATTGGTCGGCACCTGGCTGCAGCGCCTGACGAAACGGCGTAGCCACAAGGAGAACCGCTGATGCGTCTGTCCGAGCTGAAAAACGCCGGCCGCACACCGAGCTTGCCCCTCACTCTGGATCTCGCCGATGCCGCCGGCCCCGGCCAGTTGCAACTGCTGAGCCTGTTGCGCGTGTTGCCAGGCGAGCGCTACGTGGGCGCGGCGGTGTGGCGCGGGCGTCCGGTGCTGGCCAAGTTGTTGGTGGGTAGCAAGGCGGCGCGGCATTTTCAGCGTGAGCTGCGCGGCGTGCGGCTGCTCGCCGAGCAAGGCCTGACCACCCCGTTGCTGCTCGCCGATGGCTTGCAGGAAGGCGAGGGCGGTTGGCTGCTGTTCGAATTTATCGAGGGCGCCGAGAGCCTGGCTGATGCCTGGCACGCCGTCGAAGGCCTGCCGCCGTTGGCCGACGAGCAGACAGCGGTGCTGGCCGAGGCGCTGGGTGCGGTCGCGCAGATGCACGCCAAAGGGCTGTGGCAGGAAGACCTGCACCTGGACAACCTGCTGCGCCAGGACGGCAAGCTGTACCTGATCGATGGCGCCGGGATTCGCGTCGAAGAAGCCGGTAAGCCGCTGTCACGTAACCGCGTGCTGGAAAACCTCGGGGTGTTTTTCGCCCAGTTGCCAAAAAATCTCGAGCCGTTTACCGAAGAGCTGCTGGTGTACTACCTGCTGGGCAACAGCGAGCACGCCCTGCCGCTGGAAGCCTTGGAGAAACAGGTGCGCAAGGTCAGTGCCTGGCGCCTGAAAGACTTTCTGCACAAGGTCGGCCGCGAATGCACGCTGTTCAGCGTGGTGCGAGGGGCCTTTGCCTTGCGCGCGATTCGTCGCGAGGAAGAGCCGGCGATGCTCTCGGTGCTGGAGCAGGCGGATGCATTGCTCGACCAGGGCCACCTGTACAAGACCGGCGGGGCCGCCAGCGTGGCCAAGGTCGAGGTGGCCGGTCGGCCGCTGGTGATCAAGCGCTACAACATCAAGGGTTTTGCCCACTGGCTCAAGCGCTTCTGGCGCCCCAGTCGCGCCTGGCATTCCTGGCGCGAAGGCAACCGCCTGGCCTTCCTCGGCATCGCCACGCCCAAGCCGCTGGCCGTGCTGGAAAAGCGTTTTCTCTGGCTGCGCAGCCGCGCGTACCTGGTCACCGAATACCTGCCCGGTCCGGACATCATCGAGCGCTTCGCGCCGTACGTTGAAAACGGCGAGGCGCCGGAAAACGAACTGCAGGCGCTGGATCAGCTGTTCGCCGAGCTGATCCGCGAACGCATCAGCCATGGTGACTTCAAGGGCCATAACCTGTTCTGGGACAAGGACCGCTGGTCGCTGATCGACCTCGACGCCATGTGCCAACACAGCTCAATCGCGAGCTTCACCCCGGCGTATGCCAGGGACCGCGCGCGGTTCATGCGCAACTGGCCGCAGAGCAGCGCGTTGTACCAACTGATCGATCAGCGACTGCCCAAACTGTAGGCGCCGGCTAGCCGGCGAGGGTGGCCCGCCAAATCCATGCCGGATGACGGGCACGCCGAGTGTTGGGGCAAGAGCGCTTTGGTTGCTTTCGCGCTTTTCGAAAGTGACCCGCTGCAAGAGCGGCACCCGTAGCCGCCGTTGCCGCAGAAAGGGATAGGTACTCAGTCTGATCCAACATCCTGGTCGACTGTCAGGTCGCCTTCGCGGGCAAGCCCGCTCCCACATTCGCATGGGGGGGCAGATAAAATTCGTTTCAGGCAATTCCGCATTCCAGCAAGCGAAAAGCCCCGATGAAACTCACCGAGGCTAGAGCGCCGACCGGGATCCCCCAGTCCCTTTGCGCCAGGTTCTATGCTTGCGATTCCAGCGTGTCAACGCAGGCGCTTTAGTCGAAATGCGCAAGCTAGGGTGCGAACACTCAGTGACAGGTGTTGCGTGGGCAACAGCGATTGGGCAGTTGTGTTCAAGAACGACATCACGCTTTCGCTTTGGGTTTTTATCTTGCTGATTTAACTCATTAAAAATCCTGGCACGGGCTCTGCAATAGCACCTGGTGAACCCTTTCACCGTTTGCAGCGGAGCCCTGTATGCCTTCCAGCCTTTCCTCGCTTTCCCGTTTGATCTGCCTTGGCGCCGTCCTGCTGCTGAGTGGCGTGGCTCATGCTGCAGAAGGTGATGATGCCGTGCCGTCCCTGGCCGGCAAGCGCATTGCGGTGAGCATGACCGGCACCAGTCACTATTTCGATATCAAGGCGTTCCAGGCGCAGGTCGATGAGATCAAGCGCCTGGGCGGTACACCGATCACCCTGGACGCCGGGCGTAACGACAAAAACCTGGTGACCCAGCTGCAGACCGTGGTCACCCAGAAGCCGGATGCGGTGATCCAGACCCTCGGAACCCTCAGCGTGATCGACCCCTGGCTCAAGCGCATCAGCAAAGCCGGCATTCCACTGTTCACCATCGATGCGCCCTCGCAATACAGCCTCAACAACACCACCTCGGACAACGTCGCCACCGGCAAGGCGCTGGCCGATCAGTTGATCAAGGACGCTGGCGGCAAGGGCAAGATCCTGGTGTTCAATGGTTTCTACGGCGTGCCCGTGTGCGCGATCCGTTATGACCAGTTGAAGCTGGCGCTCAAGGATTACCCACAGCTGGAGATCATCCAGCCGGAACTGCGCGATGTGATCCCTAATACCGTGCAGGACGCCTATTCCCAAGTGTCGGCACTGCTCAACAAATACCCGGCGGGCAGCGTCTCGGCGATCTGGTCGGCGTGGGACATCCCGCAACTGGGCGCGAGCAAGGCATTGATCGATGCCAAGCGCACCGAGATCAAGACCTACGGCGTCGACGGCACCCCCGAAGTGCTGGCGCTGCTCGGCCAGGCGAACTCGCCGGTGGGCGCGGTGGTGGCGCAGCAGCCGGCGCTGATCGGCAAGACCGCCGTGCAGAACGTGGCGCGTTACCTGGCCGGCCAACGTGACCTGCCCAAGGAAACCCATGTGCCCACGCTGCTGACCACCGCCGCCAACCTGGCGCAGGTCCAGCAATTGCGGGGTGACTGATGTCGGCATTGCACCTGCAGCACTTGCGCAAACGCTTCGGTGCCACCCAGGCGCTGGAGGATGCGAGCCTGAAGGTCGAGCGTGGCAGCATTCACGGGCTGGTGGGCGAGAACGGCGCGGGCAAGTCGACCTTGATCAAGATCCTTGCCGGCCTTCACAAGGCTGATGCGGGACAGATCAGTATCGACGGCCAATCCTATGCCTCCTTGTCGCCGCGCCAGGTGGATGCGCTGGGCGTGCAGTTCATCCATCAGGAGCGCCTGCTGCCGGCGAGTTTCACTGTCGGCGAGGCGCTGTTTTTCGGCCATGAATTGCGCCGCGGGCCGTTCGTGGATCGGCGCCGACAGCAGCGTGAGGCCGAACGCTTGCTGGCCGAATATTTTGATCTGCAACTGCCGGCCGGCGCCTTGGTCGGCGAGCTGAACAGCGCCGAGCGCCAAGTGCTGCAAATTACCCGGGCGTTGATCCGCCAGCCGAAAATCCTCGTATTCGACGAGCCCAGCGTGGCGTTGGTCAAGCGTGAAGTCGACCAACTGCTGCGCATCGTCAAGCGCCTGCGTGACCAAGGGTTGTCGATTCTGTACATCTCCCATTACCTGCAGGAAATCGACAGCCTGTGCGATGAAGTCACGGTGTTGCGCAATGGCCGCGACGTGGCGGTGGTGCAGCCACGACACACCTCCAGCGCCGAGATTGCGCGGCTGATGGTCAACCGCGAGGTGCAGGAGATGTACCCCAAGGCCAAGGTCGAATTGGGCCTGCCGTTGTTGCAGGTGCGCGGGCTGAGCCTGGCGCGGCGTTATCGGCAGATTGACCTGCAGGTGCGCCGCGGAGAAATCCTCGGCCTGACCGGGCTGGTCGGCTCAGGTGCCAAAGAGTTGTTCAAGACCTTGTTCGGCGTGGAGCGCGCCGACAGCGGCAGCGTGCACCTGGACGGGCGCCTGTTGCGCCTGCGCTCGCCGGGCGAGGCGATTGCCGCGGGCATCGCCCTGGTGCCGGAAGAGCGGCGGAGCCAGGGCATTTCGCCGCTGCTGTCGGTGCTGGAAAACCTCACGCTGGCGGGGCTGGGAAGGTTCAGTCGCTGGGGGCTGTTGAGTCGGCACCAGGAGCACGCGGAGAGCGTGCGCTTGATCGATGAACTGGCGATCAAGGCGCCCGGCCCACACGCGGCGGTCAGCCAACTGAGCGGCGGCAACCAGCAAAAAGTCGCGTTGGGCAAATGGCTGAGTCGGCGCTCAGCCGTGTACCTGCTGGATGAGCCCTGCGTGGGTGTGGATGTGGGCGCAAAAGTGGAGATCTATCGCTTGATCGGACGCCTGGTGGAAGCAGGAGCGGCGGTGCTGGTGCTGTCTTCGGACTTGCCGGAGTTGCTCGGGATCAGTGATCGAATTGTGGTGCTGCATCGCGGCGAGATCGCCGGTGAATTCCATGCCGGCGAGGCTGACAGCGATCAGTTGCTGGCCTGTGCGACGGGGGCCGTGCCCGCTGCAGCGCTGCCGGCGCGGGAGGTCGAACATGCTTGATGTCGCGACGCCTGGGTTCTCGCAACGCGTGTGGGTGCTGGTGCTGCGCCGGGGTTCGGTGGGGGTGTTCCTGGCGATTCTGTTGGGGTTTGCCGTGGCCGCGCCGAATTTTTTGTCGGTGGGTAACCTGGCCAATGTGTTCAGCCAGTCGGCGATCCTCGGCGTGCTGGCCTTCGGGCTGACCTGCGTGATTATCGGCGGCGGCTCGAATGTGGTGGCCGGCGGGCTCGACCTGTCGTTGGCGGCCAATCTCGGGCTGTGCGCGGCGGTGTTCAGCCGGCTCAACAACGCCGGCCTGGAGCTTTGGCTCAGCGTGCTGTTGACCCTGGGCTGTGGCCTGGCGGTCGGCGTGCTGAACGGCCTGGCGGTGGTGCTGTTGCGCTTGCCACCGTTGCTGGCGACGCTGGCGAGCATGAACGTACTGGCCGGGCTGGAGCTGGTGCTGACGGAAAACACCGTGGTCTCTACCGACTCGCCGCTGCTCGACCTGCTCAGCGGCGGCACCTGGCTGGCGGTGCCGGCACTGGCGTGGGTCCTGCTGGTGACGGCGGGCGTGCTGACCTTGCTGATCCAGCATTCGGCCTACGGGCTGCGCCTGCATGCGGTCGGCGAATACCCACAGGCGGCGCAGGCAGCCGGGATCCGGGTGCCGGCCTACGTGCTCTCGAGCTACCTGCTGTCGGGGCTGTGCGCCGCCGTGGCCGCGCTGTGTTCGGCGGCATTTTTCAGCGGCAGTACCACCGGTTCCGGCGACATGTTGCTGTCGGTGGTGGCGATCGCTTTTCTTGGCGTGGTGTTTTCCAGGCGACTGGTGGCGAGTATCCCGGGCACTTTGCTCGCTGCGCTGTTGATCGGTTTTCTGATCAATGGCTTCCAGTTGCTCAACGTGTCGAGCTTCTGGGTCAATGGCGTGCAAGGCGTGTTGATCTTGCTGGTGGTCGCCGCCTCCAGCGCCTTGAACCGAGGAGCCCACCCATGAACCTGCGCGCCTTGTTGCCGCTGACCTTGCCGCTGGTGTTTGCGCTGATCGTCGCGGTGTTCGCCGTGCAGGCGCCAGGGTTCCTGAGCGCCGGCAACCTGCATAGCCTGCTGCTGAACAACTTCGTGTTGCTGGCGATTGTCGCCATCGGCATGACTTACGCCGTGGCCGCCGGCGGTATCGACCTGTCGGTGGGCACCGCGCTGGATTTCGCCAGTTTCAGCTTCGTCGTGCTGCTCAATGGTGGGCATGGCTGGGCGGTAGCTGCCACGGGGGCGCTGGTCGCTGCATTGCTGGTCGGGGTGTTCAATGCCGGCTTGATCGCCGGGCTGCGTATCAGCCCTTTCCTGGCGACCCTGGGGACGTTGTTTATCGGCACCAGCGCCCAGCAGTTGCTGTCGGACGGCGGTCAGCCGATCTATATCGCCCAGGGCGTGAAGCCTGAACTGACCGGCCTGATCCCGCTGCTGATCGTCCTTGGGCTGGCACTGTTCTACGGCCTGGCACTTGCGCGCGGGCGCCTGGGCCGTGAGTTGTTGGCCCAGGGCACCCAGCCGCTGCTGGCGTATTACTCGGGGTTGTCGGTGCGGCGCATCGTGACCGTCGTGGCGCTGGCCACCGCGTTGGCCTGCGGGGTGGCGGGGGTGTTGCTCAGCTCGACGGTCAGCGCCTACGTGCCGCTGTCCGGCAATGCGTTTTTGCTCAATGCGATTGGCGCGGTGTTCATCGGCACGACGTTGAGCCGACAGGGCCGGGCAAATATCCCCGGCACCTTGCTGGGGGTGCTGTTTATCAACGTGATCGCCAACGGCCTGCTGCTGATCGGCTGGAATTTCTACTGGCAGCAGGTGGCGACCG
Source organism: Pseudomonas sp. TH21 (assembly GCF_016651025.1). NCBI lineage: Bacteria > Pseudomonadati > Pseudomonadota > Gammaproteobacteria > Pseudomonadales > Pseudomonadaceae > Pseudomonas > Pseudomonas sp. TH21. The sequence goes on from NZ_JAEKEQ010000001.1 coordinate 422,053, forward strand.
GCGTGCTGATTTTTGTGGTGCTGACCTTCAGCTTTGCCAGTCGCCGTGTGCTGGAGCGCAGCTAGCCGGGGTTATTCAGCCTTGACCCGGATAATGTGGGTTTTATAGTTGCCGTTTCCCACACGTGACGCGATGCGCTTCATGGGCATCGCTTGCTGAAAGAGGCCTGCAAACGCTTTGGGCTCAGCGGCAGGCTGCTTGAGTTCGGTGGGCGCATCAGAACTGGTACTGCGCGCCGGCTCCCGCATACCAGGAGCGTCCGGGCGCTGCTTCGTAGTAGCGGCCGTTGCCGTCGCCGACGATCACCGAGCCGACGTACTGGCGGTCGAGCAGGTTATCCAGGCGCAGGGTCTGGTGGAAGGTCCAGTGCTCGACTTTCTGCTCGAAACGGGCGCGCCAGTTGAACACGCTGTAGCCGGGTGCGACGTGTTGCTGGTTGGTGTCTTCGACGTAGACCTTGCTGCGGTACATGCCTTCGATGGCGGTGCTGACCCAGTCCCGTGGCTTCCAGTTCAGTTCGGCGAACAGGGTGGTTTGCGGCACGCCGGGGAGGTAGTTGCCTTTGTCGACGGGCTTGCCGCCGCCGATGAAGTCGCTGTCATAGGTGGCTTGCAGGCGGGTGTAGGCGAGGCTGGTGCTCCAGTGTTCGGCCAACTGGCTCTCGATGCCCAGTTCGAAACCGCGCCGCAGGGTGCGGCCGGCGTTCTGGTAGCTGGTGCGCCCGCCCAGGGACTGGTCGACGACCAGTTCGTCCTCGGTGGTGATCTGGAACACCGCCGCGTTGATCCGCGTGTCGTTCAGTTGGGCCTTCAGGCCCACTTCATATTGGGTACTTTCGGACGGTTTCAGGCCGAAGTTGAAGCCCTCGACATTACCTGGCGCGTAGGCCAATTCGGCCTGGGTCGGGGTTTCGAAACCTTTGCCTGCACTGACGTAGCCGTGCAACTCGGGCGTGAACGCGTACATCACGCTCATCGACGGGGTGTTTTTCTGGTAGGTCTTGCTGCCGCTGGCGTCGCCATTGCTCAGGAATTGATCGTCGACGTCCAGTTGCATGGTGCTGTGGCGGATGCCGGCTTGCAGGGTCCAGCGGTCGAGGGCCCAGTTGGCCTGGAGGTAGGGATCGAGGCTGCGCGCCGTGTCGATTTCATCGCGGCGTAGCTGGCCCTTTACGCCAAGGGTGGTGCCGCTGTAGTTCTGGTAGCCGTGGCGGCTGTCTTCGCTCTGGTCGAAGTCCAAGCCGGTGATGATCGTCAGCTCGCCCGGCGCGCTGTCGATGGGCTGCATCCAGCGTACGCTGCCGCCGTAGAACTTGCGGTCGAATTGCACCACGCCGCCGCCGCGTTCGTTGGGCGGGGTGCCTTTGGGGATCGACAGGTACTGAATCACACTCCTGCGCCCCGTATACGCATTCACCTGCAACGTCGCATCGCCGATGTAGCGCTCGTAATTCATCCCCAATTGCTGATGATCGATGCTTTTGCGCGTGTTGTACTGCAACGCGGCGGGGTCCACGGAGCGAGGGTCTGCCTTATACGCCTGCCATTTCTGCCCCAGCGGGTCCTGTGTCCCGTTCTGCTCCAGGCTGCTGTAGATCAGCGCCAGCTTGCTGTCGTCATCGGGCTGGAAATTGAGCTTGGCGAAGGTCTGGTCGCGGCGCGCGCTGCTGTGGTCGCGATAGCCGTTGGTGTCCATGCGCGAGGCGTCGAGGACGAAGCCCGCACCATTGGCGGCGCCTTCGGCGCTCAAGTGGTTTTTGTTCAGGCCGTCGCTGCCCACCAGGGTTTCGGCGCCGATGCGCGGCGGGCCTTCACCGTCGCGGGAAAACATCTGGATCACGCCGCCGGCGTTGCTGCCATACAGCGTGGCGGCAGGCCCGCGCAGCACTTCGATGCGTTCGGCGGTGTCGAGGTTGAAGGTCGCGGCCTGGCCCTGGCCGTCCGGGGTGCTGGCGGGAATGCCGTCGGCAATCAGCTTGATGCCACGCACGCCGAACGCCGAGCGCGCGCCGAAGCCGCGGGAAGAAATCTGCAGGTCCTGCGCATAGTTCTGGCGGTTTTGCACCACCAGGCCAGGCACGCGGGACAGGGCTTCAGAGGCATTGATGCCCAATTGCCCGTCGCTGATCTGCTCGCGGCTGATGCCGTCCACCGAGTACGGCAGGTCGAACGTCGGGCTGGCGCTGCGTGAGCCGGTGACGACGCTGGGGTCGAGGATCAGGGCGGTGTCGTCTGCACGGGCGGTGTCGCACAGGGCGAGCAGACCGGGCAGCAACAGGGTGAAGCGAGTGAGCGGGGTCATGGTTCAGCCGGAATCCGTGGCGCTTAGGGTGTAAACGCGCAAAAGGGCGCGAGTTTAGTGACTCGGGCGATTTATTTCATTTAGGAATCGGCCTACGGAACCCGTCGGCGCGTTGGCGCTGGGCTCACACACGTCCCGATGTTAGCGTGGTCAGCCCCGCCCATGACAATGGCCGATGGGTCAAAAGGAGTTGTACGTGAGGAGTACGTCGATAGTCGTGTGCCTGGCAGCGGTGCTGGCGCTGGCCGGTTGCGGAACGATCAATACCGTGTTCCGCCCGGACGCCGTGGCCAGCCAGAACCTCAAGGATTCGCGCAGCCACTGCGAGAACGTTCCGCGCATCTACAGCGGGGTGATCTACGGATTTTGTTCGCTCAATGGCGAGCCCAGGCCTGAAAAAAGCCTCAAGAATCAAAGCGTGTCCGACGCCGCCGGCAATGCCTTCCCGGTCATCGCCATCGAATTCGCCGCCTCCGGCGTACTGGACACGTTGGTACTGCCCTATACGATCTACCGCCAGAACAAGGACGGCAGCATCGAGATCTTCCGCTAGTCCCTCTTGCCGCTCGCCGCTAACAGCTTCCCACTGCTTTTGAGCTATAATCCCGCCCTTTAGCTGTTTCCTGCCCAGGTGGGAAGCACACTTTTTTCAGGCGCAACCCGCCTGCATGCAGACTAAAAGAGGCTAGACCCCTGTGGCATTGACGATTCTTGGCCTGTCCGGCGCCCTTAGCCATGATCCTTCCGCAGCCTTGTATATCGACGGCAAGCTGATCGCGGCCGCCGAAGAAGAGCGCTTCGTACGCGACAAACATGCAAAGAACCGCATGCCCTACGAATCGGCGAAGTTCTGCCTGGAACAGGCCGGCATCAAGCCTTCCGACGTTGATGTGGTGGCGATCCCGTTCGCCCCGATCAGCCTGTTCGGCGAGGCGCGCTGGCACTACGCCAAGCGTTACTGGTATGCACCGGACCGCGCGCTCGACGCGATCCTGATGGGCAACCGTCGCTACAAGCGCTATCGCAACAAGATCGTCTGGTGCCTGGAGCAACTGGGCTTCGATCCGAAGAAAATCAAGATCGAGCCGGTTGAACACCACCTGGCCCACGCTTCCAGCGCCTATCACTGCTCGGGCTTCCAGGAGAAGACCGCGATCCTCGGGATCGACGGCAAGGGCGAGTACGCCACCACCTTCTTCGGCTACGGCGAAAACGGCAAGATCCACAAGATCAAGGAATTCTACGATCCGGACTCCCTCGGCGGCCTGTACGGCGCGATCACCGAGTTCCTCGGTTTCGAGATGCTCGACGGCGAGTTCAAGGTGATGGGCATGGCGCCGTATGGCGACGCCAGCAAGTACGATTTCTCGCGCCTGGCCTCCTTCGAGAACGGCGAGCTGGTGATCAACACCGACTACGCCAACGTCATCGGCCTGCGCCGCTATAAAGAGAAAGGCAAGGGCTTCTACTTCTCGCCGAAACTGATCGAGTGGCTGGGTCCCAAGCGCGAAGGCGACATCGCCGACGAGCCGTACATCCACTACGCCGCCAGCATGCAGGCACTCTTCGAGAAGCTGGCTCTGCAGATGATCGACCACTACCTGGGCGACATCCTCAAAGACACCGGCAAGCTGGCTTTCGCCGGCGGCTGTGCGCTGAACGTCAAGCTGAACCAGAAGATCATTGCCCGTGACGACGTCAAGGAGCTGTTCGTGCAGCCGGCGTCGGGCGATGCCGGCACTGCCGTCGGTGCAGCGGCCTACGTGTCCCATGCCCGTGGCGTACCGGTGGAGAAGATGGAACACGTCTACCTCGGCCCGTCCTACAGCAACGAAGACGTGATCGCCGCGTGCGCCAGGCACGAGAGCAAGCCGAACTGGCGCAAGATCGAGAACATGCCGCAGCGCATCGCCAAGATCATGGTCGACGGCAACCCGGTGGCCTGGTTCCAGGGCCGCATGGAGTTTGGCCCGCGTGCCCTCGGTGGTCGTTCGATCATTGGCTGCCCAAGCGCCACCGGCGTGGCGGACCGCATCAACCACCAGATCAAGTTCCGCGAGCGCTGGAGGCCTTTCTGCCCGTCGATGCTCGACACCGTGGCTCCGCAGATGATCAAGGTCGATCACCCTGCGCCGTTCATGACCTTCACCTTTGAAGTGGCGGAAGAGTGGAAGACCCGCGTGCCGGAAGTGGTCCATGAAGATGGCACCTCCCGTGCCCAGGTGCTCAAGCGCGAGTACAACCCGCGCTACTACGACATGATGAAAGAGCTGGAAGTACTGACCGGTAACGGCGTATCGCTGAACACCTCGCTCAACCGTCGTGGCGAAGCGATGATCTGCTCGCCGACCGACGCGTTGAACATGTTCTTCGGCTCGGACCTGCAGTACCTGATCATGGAAGACATCCTGGTCGTCAAAGACGGCGTGGACCCTTATGACGCGCTCGGCTGAACGCCACGTCCTGCAGTTCTGCCACGGCTATGACGGGCCGTTCCTGGACTGCGCCCGGCAGTACGCCAGTCTGTTCGCAGGCTCTGGCTACAAGGTGACCACGGTGTTCCTCACCGGGGTCGCCGACCCCGAGGTGGCCGCCGGGTGTGCCAGCGATGAAGTGTTGTTCATGGAGTTCAGCTCCAAGGCCGTGCGCGGCCTGAAGCTGGCGGCCATTGCGCAGTTGCGCAAGATTGCCGCCTCGCGCAGTTTCAGTTTCTGTATTGCCCACCGTTTCAAGCCGATCTACGTGGCCTTGCTGGCGACGCGGCTGCCGGTGATTGGCGTGCATCATGCCTTTGGTGACTACCAGCGTCGCAGCCGCAAGCTGTTTGCCGGGTTTTTCCGCAAGCGCCTGAGCCTGCTCGGGGTGTCCGACGCCGTGCGTGACGACATGCGCCGCTGCCTGCCAGCCTGGCCTGCCGCACGTATCCAGACTTTGTACAACCGTATCGATGTCGACGCCTTGCAGGCTATTCAGGTGCCGGTGCATGAGGCCCGTGATGCGCTGGGGTTGTCGCCGGACGAATGGGTGATCGGCAATGTCGGTCGCCTGCACCCGGACAAGGACCAGGCCACGCTGCTCAAGGGCTTTGCCCTGGCACTGGCGCACTTACCCGTCGAGAGCCGCCTGGCGATCCTCGGCAGTGGGCGCCTGGAGCAAGACCTCAAGGAGCTCGCCCGGGAGCTGGGGATTGCCGACAAGGTGCTGTTCCTCGGCCAGGTGCCGGATGCGCGCCGGTATTTCCGCGCATTCGATGTGTTTGCACTGAGTTCCGATCATGAACCCTTCGGGATGGTACTGCTGGAGGCCATGGCGGCCGGCGTACCGTTGCTGGCCACGGCCTGTGGCGGGGCGAAGGAAGTGGTCGAGGGGGTCGGGATCCTATTTCCCTTCGGCGATGCCGAACACCTCGCGCAGGGGCTGCGGCACCTGGCGGCGATGGACCAACACCAGCAACGGCAGTGCGCCGAGATGATGCTGGAGCGTCTGCGCGAGCGTTTCTCGGATCAGGCGGTACGCGCTACCTTCTGGCAACTGCCGCACGTTATTGAACTGACCGCGGGGGCCTGATGCTCAATCGATTCCAAGGCTGGCGCGAGCGGGGCTGGTCCGTCGTCGACGCGCCCGTCTACAGCGATGCCTGGCAGCGTTTTGGCGGCAGTGTCGCCACTCATCCGCAGGTGATCGAACGCCTGGCCGGCCTGGCTGACATCCCGGTGCGCTATTTGGCCTGGGAGCAGGGCGGCAAAATGCAGGCGTGCATCGCCACGTGGGGGCGCGACCTGGCCTTGTCCAAGGACGTGCTCAAGCAGCGCGGCAAAAAGGGCCTCTTCGACCTGGGCAACGCCGAGCTGATCCTGCCTGCCGCGCCTGACACCCAGGCCCCCTTGCGCCACCGCGCGCGCTACCTGTCGGCGCTGAACGAAGGCCGTTTCAGTGGGCTCAAGCCACAGGCCGAGCAATTGGCCATGGCCCGCACGCCCGAGGAACTGTCGAAGAAATTTCGCTACAACCAGCGCCGCGAGCTGCGCCTGCTGGAAGAGGCCGGTGGTGTCGTGCGGCCGGTGAGCGAGTTTTCCAGCCAGGAACTGGCCACGATCTACTGCGATTTGTTTCTGCGGCGCTGGGGCTTTGCCGCCACGGGTGCCGAGCGCATGGCCGAGGTGATCGAGCTGCTGCGCGAATGGCTGATCGGCTCGGTGATTTTCCTCAACGACGCGCCGATTGCGGTCCAGCTGGTGTACCGGGTCGAGTCGCCCGAGTGGATCAGCGTGGAGTACGTCAACGGTGGTGTCGATCCGCAAACCCGCGCTTTCAGCCCGGGCAGTGTGCTCAGTTTCCTCAACACCCAGAGTGCCTGGGAGCACGCCCGTGAAGCCGGCAAGCCGCTGCGGTTTTCGTTCGGGCGGGCCGACCGGGAATACAAGGACCGTTGGTGCAACCCTGTGCCGGTGCTGACCGTATGAGCCGCAAACAGCAATTGCTCAAGCGCCATCGGCGCAACAAACGCATCGGCGTGCTGATCGGCCTGGTGCTGCTGGTGGCGATCGGTGTCGGCGTCGCCTGGTGGCTGCCGCTGGTACTGGGCGTGCTGGCCTGGGCGGCTCATGAAGCCTGGTTTGCCGACCATTTGTTCTATGCGCCCAACGAAGATTACCAGTACCGTTTTTCGGCGGATGCCGCGGTGGCCGGGGTTAGTTTCGAGGGTGGCCGGCTGCGGGTGGATGGGCCGCTGGAAGCCAATGCGACGCTGGTGTTGGCCATCAAGCTCAAGAGCGGCTGGCTGGGGCGTTTTCTCGACCCGGCGATTGAGATTTACGGCGCTGACAGCGTCGACCGGCAAGCCTTCGAGCGCGGTGTGAATGGCCTGCGTTATCTGAATCTGAGTGGTTTGGCCCCGGCCCTGATGGCCGGTGAGCTGCGCCTGCGCGGGCGCTTTTGCACGCTGCAGGGCGCGCCCCGCCTGTGGGCCTGGGCTACGCCGGACTACTCGGCGCAACGCGTGATGGTCATCGCGCCGCATGCCGACGATGCCGAGCTGGCCGCCTTCGGGCTGTACAGCCAGGCCGAGAACCCATGGATCGTGACCCTCACGGCGGGTGAAATCGAAGCCGAGCACTATCAGCAGATGGGCCTGGACCCGGCTGAAGCTGCACGGATCAAGGGGCGTTTGCGCGCATGGGACAGCATCGCCGTGCCGCGTTGGGCCGGTGTGCCAGAGGCGCATTGCGTGCAGTTGGGCTATTTCTGCCTGCAATTGCCGGCGATGCGTGCCACGCCCGATCAGCCTGTCGCTTCGCGCGAGGCCGAGCTGGACGATATCCGCCTGTTTCGCCAGTTCAACGCGTTCCCGCTGCCGGCGGACCAGGACGGCTTGCCGACCTGGAATAATTTGCTGGCTGATCTGCGCCAGTTGTTGTTGACCGCACGTCCGCAAGTGATCGTGCTGCCTCACCCGGTCCTCGACCCGCACCCGGATCACATCTGCGCGCAGCAAGCGGTGCTCGAGGCCCTGCAAGGCCTGGAGTGGCAGCCGACCACCGTGCTGGGCTACGCCAATCATCTGCACGACAACGACCGCTGGCCCATGGGTGACGCGGGTGCCGGGATTGCACTGCCGCCGCTGTTCGATGACGCGCTGCAGTTGTGGCCGTGCAGCCTGTCGCTGTCGCTGGCACAGCAGCGCGACAAGGCCATGGCACTGGGCATGATGCATGACCTGCAGCCGGCGCCGCCGTTCAAGCGCCGGGTGCGACGCTGGTTGCAACGTGTGTTGGCGGGCCGTGCGCGGTCGCCGTATGGTGAGAACGAATTTTTCCGCAAGGCCGTACGACGGCATGAGTTGTTCTGGCGTTTGTGAAAGGGAAAGTCATGAAAGTTTTGTTTCTGGTGCAGAAAGAGCAGCGCGCTATCCTCGACCGTCTTTACGAGGGCGTGGCCGAGCACTGCGAGTGTGATATCCGTTGGCTGAGCAGCGATGAGCAGCGCAACCTGCGTGGTTATTTCCGCCGCGAAGTCGATGTGACCCGTTACGATCGCATCGTGTTCTTCCTGCGCTTCAAGCAGGAAATCCGCCAGGCCGGGTTTATCCGCACGATCCCCAACCTGGTGATCCTTGAGCACGACGCCTACCAGAACTACATTCCTTGCAAATATACCGGCAAGTTCAGCGCCCACTACCGCCGCCTGCCGTGGGCGCGGGTGATCAGTTCCGGGCATATGGTCACTGAGCGCCTGCGCGCGGAAGGCTTTGACGCCGTGTTCGTGCCAAAGGGCTATGATCAGGCGCTGTTGCAGGCGCAAGGGCGCGAACGCGACATCGAGCTGGCGTTTGTCGGCAGTACCAACAGTGTGGCCTACAGCGGCCGCAAGGCATTGCTGGATGAACTGGCGCGGGTTGAACCTTTGGTGGTGACGCGCACCAAATCTGGTGAGGAATACTGCGCGACCCTCAACCGGATTCGTTTTTTCGTCAGTGCCGACGTCGGCATGGGCGAGTACATGATCAAGAATTTCGAGGCCATGGCCTGCGGTTGCGTACTGCTGGCATTTGATCAGGGCGCCGAGGAAAACCAGGCGCTTGGTTTCAAGGACATGGTCAATGTGGTGTTCTACAAGGACATCCCGCAGTTGCAGGAAAAACTCGCCGTCTTGCGGGCCGACCCGCAGCTGGCGGCAGACATTGCGCGCAACGGGCAGGACCTGGCCGTCAGTCAGTTCAGTTTCGCCCGGATTGGCCAGCGCATTGTCGAAGTGCTCCAGCCACCCCTGCGGCCACGTGCGCCGCTGAGCTTACTGGAGAGGTTGCGTCTGACACTGGGCGTTTGAGAGTGGCCAAATAGCCATAAATGATGGCTATATGATACTATCGAGGCTTGAATGCAATTCTCCGATCAAAGCGACATAACGCTTGTAGTGACCAGTTGCGGTCGCTTCGATTTGTTGAGGCGCACGCTGGAGAGCTTCGATCTGTTCAATACGGCGGCAATACGTGAAGTCTTCATCACCGAAGACTCCGGTGACGAAGCCGTACGCCAGGCAATTCCTGAACATTGGCGCAGTCGTTGCACATTCTTGATCAATCGTCCGAAGCTTGGGCAGTTGGCATCCATCGACCTGGCCTACGCGTCGGTCAAGACCCTCTACATATTCCATTGCGAAGATGATTGGGCGTTTTATCGACCTGGGTTTGTCGAGGATTCCAAGGTAGTACTGGAGCAGCGTCCGGACATTCTTCAAGTCTGGTTGCGCAACTATGTTTACGATTTGCAGGTGCACAGCCCCTATATCCACCTGGGGTCGCGCGAAGTGATTGGCGGGGTGCCGTGTTATCCCTTGCTGTCCGATAAGCCCGAGTGGCAAGGATTTTCGCTGAACCCGGGCCTGCGGCGACTCAAGGAGTACCAGTTGTGCGCACCCTTTGCAGGGTTCGAAGGCGAGAAGGGGCTTTCCAGGCGTTATGCAGAATTGAATCTGCCGGCGGTTACCCTCGAGGGCGATGCGGTCCTGCACACCGGTTTCGGTTTGCACGTGGCAACGGCGGGAGAGCGCTCGACCAAGGCGAAGCGCAAGCGGCGAGAGCGGATCAAGCTGGCTCTCATGCTGATACTGGGTGTCGGTATCGGTTGGTTGATCAATAGTTAAGTGCAACAAGCCACCACTACGCCGCATAAGGTCTTTTTTTCGATGAGTATCCTCAACATCATGTGGGCCGGTGGCTCTGCATTTGCCTCAGTGCAGAAGGTTCATCAACAGATTTTGTCGCACGCGCTCAGCCGTGCACCGATTGACACCTGGCTGCTTCAAGGCAGTGCGGACGGCGGTGAACCGGCTCGCGAGTGGAAGCTTTCCTCCGCCCGTCTCAAGGGGCGGCATGTGTGGAAGCTCATGATGCCCTGGATGCGCGCGCGCTTTGAGAAGGCCCTGCCCGACGGGGTAGAGGTGGTGCTGCTGGATGGGATCGGCGTGGCCCGGGTGATGTTGCCTGTGCTCAAGCGTCTGCCGCAGGTGCGTGCAGTCGTGGTGTTTCATGGCGCCACGCGCCTGCGGCGGGCTGACCAGCAACTGTTCGAGCAATTCCCGGCCACGCAATTGACGCTGGCGGCGGTGTCGCAAACCCTGGCGGACTCGCTTGAGCGCTGTCTGCAGCGGCCGGTGGCGGTGTTGCGCAGTGCTTTTGACCCGGTTGCTTTCCGCGCTGCCGCGCTTTCCCGGGAAGAGGCGCGGTCGCGCCTGGGCCTACCGTTGGAAGACGCGCCGGTATTGGGTGCGGTAGGCCGGCTGGTGGACGGCAAAGGCTTTGGCTGCTTGCTGGAGGCATTTGCCAACGTGTCGGCCACGCAGCCTGGCGCGCGCCTGGTGATCCTCGGCGAGGGCCCGGCCCGGCCTGCCCTTGAAGCCCGTATCGAGCAGCTTGGCTTGCAGGGCAAAGTGTCACTGCCAGGACATCTGCCTGACGCGGCGACGCTTTACCGTGCGTTCGACTGGGTGGCTATTCCCTCCACCCAGGAAGGCCTCGGGTTGATCCTGCAAGAGGCTGTGATGGCCGGTGTGCCGGTGTTGACCAGCGAGCTGGCGGTGTTCCGCGAGCAGTTGGCAGATGCCGGCTGGTATGCACCTTCGGAAGATGCAGAGGCCTGGGCCGGCCTGATGGCGCGGGCATTCGCGGCCTCTGCCACGGCGGTGGTCGAGGCTCAGTCGCAGGCGCTGGCGCCCGAGCAAGCCTGGAAAGACTTCAGTGAAACCTCCCGGCGGCTGTTCTCATGCCGCTAGCAGCGCTTGCTCCAGTGCATGCATTGGAAAGCAATCGTTCAGCTTCTCGCGTGCAATATAGCGCGCGAAGTGCTGCAAGTTGCGTCGCGCGAGTTCCGGGTTCAGCGGGGCGCGCAAGAAGCGCATGTCGGCTACGTCGATAAGCCCCATTTCATTCTCCGGCGTCACCACGATATTGCCCAGGTGCAGGGAGCGGAAGTAGATGCCGGCAGCGTGCAGGCGGCGGATCAGTGCCACCAGCGGATCGAGATTCGATTGCCAGTCAAAACCTTCTTTATTGGAAATCTGCCGCAGTGTTTCCCCCGGCAACGGGCGATACAGCACGGCAGTCATGCCGGGCGCGGCCAGTTGGAAGTACGCCAGCACGGTCAAGGTCGGGATGCCGCGCTGCTGCAATTGCGCCACGTTGTCGATAAAACGCTTGGAGTACGGCCGAAACAGTGCGGATGAAAACAGGCGTTTACGACGAAACAGTTTAAGGATATTTCCGTCAGACAGCAGGTAGACTTTGGGCCCGTAGCTGTCCTTCTCCAGGACTCTGGCGCCTTCAATCATCGTGTTTAAATCGGCTTGGGCAAGCCTTGAACATTGCATCGTTGGAAAGCCTTGTGGGGAGTCGCGGGCACAGTGATCGGTAATAATGCCGAAAGTTTTGGGTTTTAACCATGCCGGGTTGGCAGGTTGAACGTATTCAGGAGCGGGTGATGCAAGCAAGTCGTTGGGCGCAGGTATGGATGATTTTCGGGTTGCTTTGGTTTCTGCTGGCGATTGCCTTTGCGCCAACCAACAAGATTTACCAACAAGGATTGACGCTGTTTCTCTGGTTGCCGGCCATCGTGTTCGCCTGGTCGGCGCGTGAGCGTCTCAAGGAGGTCTGGCGCGAGCAGCGCTGGATGTGCCTGATGATCGCGGCGCTGGCCATCTGGGGCGCGATCAGCCTGACGTGGACCAATGCCGAGGACCCTTCGCGCGAGGCCAAGCGCCTGCTGTATATCGGCGTGTTCCTGCTGTTTTTCCCGGTGCTGGCCTGTGGTCAGAGCGATCGCATCATTCGCGTGATGCAGTGGGGCGGTTTCGGGCTGGCGGTCTCGTCGCTGGTGGCGATCATCAAGTTTTATGGGGTCGAGCATAACGCCTGGTCTGCCCGCCTCGAAGGGCTGGGGCAATTGGCTCACCCGATCCTGGGCGCCTACGTGATCGGCCTGGCGGCGATCTGGTTGCTGCACTGGCTGCCGCGTGGCCGCTGGATGCAAGTGGCGTGGGTACTGTCCATCGGATTGCTGGGGCTCTTCGTGGTGTTGAGCCAGAGCCGTGGCGCGGCATTGGCGCTGTTGCTGACCGTGGTCGCCATGCCGGCCTGGTGCCGTGACCGACGGAGCACCGTGATTGCTATCGCTGCGGTCGTGGCGGCGGTGGCGGTGTTCTTCGCCATGGAGTCGCTGATGCTGGCCCGTGGTGTTTCCTATCGGCCGCAGATCTTCATGGCCTCTTTGCACATGATCGGCGAGCATCCGTGGACCGGTCTGGGCCTGGGTGGGGACTACAAGGTATTTGCCGATAACCTCTATTTCGATCACGCCCACAACCTGTTCACGCATGTCACCATCGAGCTGGGCCTGCCGGGCCTGCTGCTCTGGTGCGGGCTGTGGTTCGGCGTGTTGTGGCAAGCCTGGAAGGCCCGCGACACGCTCTACGGCAAGGGCATCATCGGCATGTGGGTGTTTTCGTTCCTGGCCATGCAGTTCGATGCTGCGAGCCTGACGGGCACGCCCCGCGCCGAGTGGTTCATCTCGTGGCTGCCGATTGCGCTGGCCAGTGTATTGGTCTGGGCTCGGGCCAAACCCGACGCTTGTGATAAAGTTCGCGTCCTACCCAATCAGTGAGCTCGACACATGAGTGACGCACCGCCCAAAGCGGACCAGGAATCCAGCCTGAAAATTTATTTCAGGCTGCTGGGCTATGTGAAACCGTACCTGGGCATGTTCCTGCTGAGTATCGTGGGCTTCGTGATCTTTGCGTCCACCCAGCCCATGCTCGCCGGGATCCTCAAGTACTTCGTGGATGGCCTGAGCAACCCCGACGTGGTGTTCCTGCCCAAGATCCCGTTGTTCAAGGACTTGAAGCTGCTGATGGCCGTGCCACTGCTGATCATTCTGATCGCGGCGTGGCAGGGCCTCGGCTCGTTCCTGGGCAACTACTACCTGGCCAAGGTTTCCCTGGGGCTGGTGCATGACTTGCGCGTCCAGCTGTTCAACAAGCTGCTGGTGCTGCCCAACCGTTATTTCGACACGCACAACTCCGGGCACCTGATTTCCCGGATCACCTTCAACGTGACCATGGTCACCGGGGCTGCCACGGATGCGATCAAAGTCGTGATCCGCGAAGGCCTGACGGTGGTGTTCCTGTTCGGTTACCTGCTGTGGATGAACTGGAAGCTGACCCTGGTGATGCTGGCGATCCTGCCGCTGATTGCCGTCATGGTCGGCAGCACCAGCAAGAAATTCCGCAAGCAGAGCAAGAAGATCCAGGTGGCGATGGGCGACGTGACGCACGTGGCCTCCGAAACCATCCAGGGCTACCGCGTGGTGCGCAGCTTCGGTGGCGAAAGCTACGAGGAGCGCCGCTTTGCCGCCGCCAGCCAGGGCAACACCGACAAGCAACTGCGCATGAACAAGACTGGCGCGGTCTATACGCCGATGCTGCAATTGGTGATCTACACCGCCATGGCTGCGCTGATGTTCCTGGTCCTGTTGCTGCGCGGTGACGCCACGGCAGGTGACCTGGTGGCCTACATTACCGCCGCGGGCCTGCTGCCCAAGCCGATCCGCCAGCTGTCGGAAGTCAGCTCGACGATCCAGAAAGGCGTGGCAGGTGCCGAGAGCATCTTCGAGCAACTGGATGAAGTGCCTGAAGTCGACAGCGGCACCGTGGAGCGTGACCGTGTCAGCGGTCGCCTGGACGTGCGCAACCTGAGCTTCACGTACCCCGGTACCGATCGCGAAGTGCTGAAGAACATCAGCTTCAGTGCCGCGCCGGGGCAGATGATTGCACTGGTCGGGCGCTCGGGCAGTGGCAAGTCGACCCTGGCGAGCCTGATCCCGCGCTTCTACCATCACGAGACCGGCGAGATCCTGCTGGACGAGGTGGAGATCGAAGATTACCGCCTGCGCAACCTGCGCCGACATGTTGCCCAGGTGACCCAGCACGTCACGCTGTTCAACGACACCGTGGCCAATAACATTGCCTACGGCGACCTGGCGGATGCGCCGCGCGAAGACATTGAAAAAGCAGCGGCGGATGCCTACGCCATGGACTTCATCTCCGAGCTGCCAAAAGGCCTGGACACCGAAGTCGGGGAAAACGGCGTGTTGCTTTCCGGTGGCCAGCGTCAACGCCTGGCAATCGCTCGGGCACTGCTGAAAAACGCCCCGTTGTTGATTCTGGATGAAGCGACATCGGCGCTGGATACCGAGTCGGAGCGCCATATCCAGGCGGCGCTGGACAAGGTCATGAAAGGCCGCACCACCCTGGTCATCGCGCACCGTTTGTCCACCATCGAGAAAGCCGACCTGATTCTGGTGATGGACCACGGTGAAATTGTCGAGCGTGGTACGCATCTCGAACTGCTAGCCATGGGCGGCTATTACTCGCGCCTGCACGCCATGGGCCTGGACGAGCCGGCGACGGCGAACATCACCTGACACACCGGGGCGCGCAATGCGCCCCGTTTTTTGTATCAGGCTCAATACACGCTTGACCAAAGCCAAATAATTCGCTGCCTATCGTTTGTTATGTTGGCCTTCTCGATTCGAATGACGAACGAGAGGGCTAACCTTCTTGCGTGGGTAATGGAATGTTGCAACGTCTGTTGTGGAAACTGCTTCCCAAGCCCCAGCGGGCGTTTCTGCTGGGGCGTTTGTCGGTGGTGGATCGCCAGGCAGTGAACAAATCCCTGTCGGCGGTGACCGTCCTTCCCCCTGCCTTCGAGCGACACAACTGCGTGTTTATCCACGTGCCCAAATGCGCCGGCAGCAGCGTCTGTTCGGCGCTGCTGGATGGGCGCTGGCCGGGGCATTTGCCGTATTACTGGTACCAGCAGCAATTTCCCGAGCACTGCGAGCGCAGTTTCAAGTTCGCCTTCGTGCGTGACCCGTTGGAGCGCGCCTACTCGGCCTATACCTATTTGCGCAGCAATCACATGGGCGCGCGTGATCTGCAGGCCCAGGCGCTGGTGTCCAGCTACCGCGACTTCGACCATTTCATTGCCGGCTGGCTGCACCCGGACAACCTGCGTCGCCAACTGCATTTCGCGCCCCAGACCGACTTCCTGGTCGATCACATGGGGCAAATGGCGATGGACTTTCTCGGGCGCCAGGAGTCGCTGGAGCAAGACTTCCAGCACCTGTGCGAACACCTCGGCGTGGCGACCTCGCTGCCCCATCTGAATGTTTCACTCGGGCGGCGCAGCGAGCCGGTCAGGGAGTTCTGCTCCTTGCGCACGCGCCGCCTGGTCCGGCGCGCCTATCAACGTGATTACGAGGTCCTGGGTTATGAATAGCCAGTCGCTGTCCCATGGTTCTGCATCGATCCGCCCCTTTGCCTTGTCGCTGTCGGTGGCCGCACGGGCGGCGCTCAAGCACCAGCAGCCTTGTTGCGTATGGCTGACCGGGTTGTCCGGCTCGGGCAAGTCGACCCTGGCGAATGCTTTGGAGGTCCAGCTCAACGAGCAGGGGCGACACACCTTTGTGCTCGATGGCGATAATTTGCGCACTGGCCTGTGCAACGACCTGGGCATGAGTGATGCGGCCCGCAAGGAAAACATCCGGCGTATCGGTGAAGTGGCGCGGTTGATGGTGGACGCGGGGTTGATTGTGATCGTCTCGGCGATTTCGCCGTTCAGCGCCGACCGGGCCGCTGCCAAGGCACTGTTCGGGCCGGGGCAGTTTTTTGAGGTGTATATCAGCACGCCATTCGCTGTGTGCGCGCGGCGCGATCCCAAAGGCCTCTACCGCGCGGCGCTGGAAGGGCGGATCAAGGCGTTCACCGGCCTGGACAGCCCTTATGAAGCGCCGCGTGCCGCCGACTGCGAAATCAATACCGATGAGGTCGAGTTGGCTGACGCCGTAGAGCAGGTTCTCGCGGCCTTGTTCAAAAAATGATCAGTTTTCGCGCATGATGCATTGCCGATAAAGCTCTCGAACTAGGCGGCGCTCACCCTGTGCTAATATCGCGCCCCTGTTCATTTTGTATGTGGGTTGCTCCATGAAGTTGTCCATGCCGCGATTCGATCAAGCCCCTGTCTTGGTGGTCGGCGATGTCATGCTCGACCGTTACTGGCATGGCGGTACCTCACGGATTTCCCCTGAGGCGCCGGTACCGGTAGTCAAGGTCGAGCAAATCGAAGACCGCCCGGGTGGCGCTGCCAACGTTGCCCTTAACATTGCCGCGCTCGGCGCCCCGGCCTCCCTGGTGGGTGTTACCGGCGACGACGAAGCCGCCGACAGCCTGGCCAACAGCCTGCGCGGTGCCGGCGTGCGCGCGCAGTTCCAGCGCATTGCCCACCAGCCGACCATCGTCAAGCTGCGGGTCATGAGCCGGCACCAGCAATTGCTGCGTATCGATTTCGAAGAACCCTTCGCCACCGACGCCCTGGCCTTGAGTGGCCAGGTCGACGAGTTGCTCGAAGGCATCAAGGTGCTGGTGTTGTCCGACTACGGCAAAGGTGCGTTGAAGAACCACCAGATGCTGATCCAGGCCGCCAAGGCGCGCAATATCCCGGTACTGGCTGATCCCAAGGGCAAGGACTTCTCGATTTATCGCGGAGCCAGCCTGATCACGCCGAACCTCAGCGAGTTCGAAGCCATCGTCGGCGGTTGCGTCGATGAGCACGACCTCGTGACCAAGGGCGCGGCGCTGATGGCTGATCTCGACCTCGGCGCCTTGCTGGTGACCCGTGGCGAGCACGGCATGACCTTGCTGCGTCCTGGCCACCCGGCGATGCACCTGCCGGCGCGGGCCCGTGAAGTGTTCGACGTCACCGGCGCCGGTGACACCGTGATTTCCACCCTGGCCGCCTCCATCGCCGCCGGCGAAGAGCTGCCCCACGCGGTGGCACTTGCCAACCTGGCGGCGGGCATCGTGGTCGGCAAGCTGGGTACGGCTGCCATCAGCGCGCCCGAGCTGCGCCGCGCGATCCAGCGTTCCGAAGGCTCCGAACGCGGCGTGCTGACCATCGAGCAATTGCTGCTGGCGATTGACGATGCACGTGCCCACAACGAAAGCATTGTGTTCACCAACGGTTGCTTCGACATCCTCCACGCTGGCCATGTGACCTACCTGGAGCAGGCTCGCGCCCAGGGTGATCGCCTGATTGTCGCGGTCAACGATGACGCGTCGGTCAGCCGCCTCAAGGGCCCGGGCCGTCCGATCAACAGTGTCGACCGACGTATGGCGGTATTGGCCGGCCTGGGCGCGGTGGACTGGGTGATCAGCTTCCCTGAAGGCACCCCGGAAAACCTGCTGGCCCAGGTCAAGCCGGACGTGCTGGTCAAGGGCGGCGATTACTCCGTCGACCAGGTTGTGGGCGCTGATATCGTCAGCGCCTACGGCGGCAAGGTCAAAGTGCTTGGCTTGGTCGAGAACAGCTCGACCACGGCCATTGTCGAGAAGATCCGCAACAATGAGTAACGCTGATAAGCGGGTCCTGATCACCGGCGGTGCCGGTTTCATTGGCTCGCATCTGGTCGATGCGCTGCTTGCCAAGGGTTATGCAGTGCGGGTGCTGGATGACCTGTCCACCGGCAAGCGCAGCAACCTGCCGCTGGACAACCCGCGCGTCGAGCTGCTGGAAGGCGACGTCGCCGATGCTGCGCTGGTGGCGCGTGCTGCCATCGGTACCACGGCGGTGGTGCACCTGGCCGCGGTAGCGTCGGTGCAGGCTTCGGTGGATGACCCGGTGAGCACGCACCAGAGCAATTTTGTCGGCAGCCTGAATGTCTGCGAAGCGATGCGCCAGGCGGGCGTGAAGCGTGTGGTCTTCGCTTCCAGCGCGGCGGTGTATGGCAACAACGGCGAGGGTGCTTCGATCGACGAAGAGACCACCAAGGCGCCGTTGACGCCCTACGCGTCCGACAAGTTGGCCGGCGAGCATTACTTTGATTTCTACCGTCGCCAGCATGGCCTGGAACCGGTGATTTTCCGCTTCTTCAATATCTTCGGGCCGCGCCAGGACCCATCGTCGCCGTACTCCGGCGTCATCAGCATCTTCAGCGAGCGTGTCCAGCAGGGCTTGCCGATTGCCGTGTTCGGCGATGGCGAGCAAACCCGCGATTTCATGTACGTGGAAGACCTGGTGGACGTGCTGGTGCAGGCCATCGAAGCCCCGGGCGCGCCCTTGGGTGCGATCAACGTGGGCTGGAATCGCACCACCACCCTCAAGCAAGTGCTGCAGGCGCTGGAAGAAGCGGTGGGCAAGCTGCCTGTCGTGACTTACGGGCCGGCGCGCTCAGGCGACATTCGGCACTCGCGGGCAAATAACCAGCGTTTGCTGGCCAGTTTCAAACTGCCCGAGCCGACCCCGTTGAAGGTTGGGTTGGAGCGCTTGCTCCACGGCTGAATGCACTCAATGTGGGCGCTGGCTTGCCGGCGATGCGGGCGCCTGGGTACATCATATGACCCGAGGTGATGCCATCGCCGGCAAGCCGGCGCCTACATTGGGTTTGCGTTAGCCCTTGGCTTTTTTCTTTGGCACGATCTTGCGCAGCACGCGCCGTGCCAGGCGCTTCAATTTCGACTCCTTCTCCGGCTCCGCCAGGCCCTGCTGCCTGAGCCAATCCTTCCAGCGAATCCGCTCCTCGCGCACCAGCCAGCCTTCCTGCTGAGCGAAGCTTTCGGCCAGGTACAAACCACGGGTGCTGGCGGGGTACAGCTGATCTTTCTTGACGGTGTACAGCTCGGCGAGCGGCTGGCCGTCCTTTAAAGGCATCAGGTACAAATCCGGGCGCTGGCGGTCCAGGCGTGCCACCAACTGGTCGCCTTCGAGGCGCTCATCCACATGGAACAGGCTCAGGGACTTGGCTTCTTTGGGCACTTCCAGGCGCAAGTCGTAAATCAACTGCAGCGACGCGGTCGGCAAGTGCACATAGGCCCGTGGGCGCTCGATCAGTTGGGTTGTCGCACACCGCACCGGGCGCGCGGCGCCGGACAGGGGGCTCAAGCGAAACGGCAGCGCCTCGCGATAATGCAGCGCGGCAGAGTAGGGCGCCGGCAGCCAGGTGTCGTTGAAGCGCCCGCTGAGCCAGCCTTCGGGTGTTTCCAGCAGGCACTCTTCGGCAATTTCCTGGATGGCGGTGTGCAGCGGCAGGTTCAGTTCATGGGCGGGGACATAGCCGGAGATCAGCTTGAGCACGACGTCGCCCCGGTCCTGGCGGCGCTGGCGCACCAGCACCCAGTAATCCTTGTTTTGCCAGTGCAGGGTCAGGCGCACCGACACGCCGAGGTTGGCCAGCTCAAGGGCGAAACGCTCGGCGTCCGGAACGTCTACCGGCTTGCGGCGTTGCAGGGTCTGGGCAAAGTTGAGCGGCATGCCCACGCTCTGGTAGCTCAGGCCTTCGGGTGTGGCTTCGACGTGCAGCGGCAGTGTTTTGAAGTTGCTGGGGTTTTTTCTTATGAGCGTTCGCGGCATGTCGGCTCCTTCTTGCGACGGGGTCGGCCGCGTCGGCGGCATCAGAGTTGACGAATGACTTGGGCAGCGGTCGCCACGTTATGGGCCAGGTGCAGCGGATTGATGGTCCCGACAATAGCACTGGCGACGCCCGTTTGCGCAAACAACAACGTGAAACTCGCCCGAATTGGATCCACTCCAGGTTCCAGGCACACGTGGCCGCTGGCCAGGGCTTTTTTCACCAGGATGCCTTTGCCATGGGCCGCTGCATAATCAATGACGGCTTTCTCGGCCTGTTCGTTCAGATTGTAGGTGACCATCGCGCAATCACCTTGTTCCAGAGCCTTTACGCCGCCCTCGACGGTTTTGCCGGAGAACCCGAAACCGCGGATCTTGCCTTCTTTTTTCAACGCCGCCAGGGTCTGGTAGACCTCGCAGTCATCGAGGATATGCAGATCATTGCCGTCGGAATGCACCAGCACCAGGTCGATAAAATCCGTTTCAAGTCTTTTCAAGCTGCGCTCGATCGACATCCGGGTATGGGCGGCGCTGAAGTCGTGATGGGACATGCCCTCGGCAAACTCTTCACCGACCTTGCTGACGATCACCCAGTCCTTGCGCTGGCCGCGCAGCAGCGGCCCCAGGCGTTCTTCGCTGCGCCCGTAGGCCGGCGCAGTATCGATGAGGTTGATGCCCAGCTGGCGGGCCTGGCGCAGCAGCATCCGCGCTGCGTCATCATCGGGAATCGTGAATCCGCTGGGGTACTTCACCCCTTGGTCGCGGCCGAGCTTGACGGTGCCCAGGCCCAGTGGCGAAACCACCAGGCCGGTGCTGCCCAGAGGGCGATGCAGGTCGTGCAGGGTCGGCAGGCTCATGGCAACAGTTGCTCCCAGGCGGGTACGCCGATGGCGGGTTTAGGCAGCTCAGGCAGGGGTTCGGAGGCGCTTGGGTGGATGCCGTCGCGTTCGAGGCTGTTGATCACCCGATCGGCGAAGTCCGGCGCCAGCGCCAGCTTGGTCGGCCAGCCCACCAGCAGGCGGCCCTGTTCGGCGACGAAGGCATTGTCGGGGCGTGTCAGGCCTGATTGCAGCGGCTCGGCACGGTCGACACGCAGGGTCGCCCAGCGGGTCTGGTGCATGTCGATCCATGGCAGCAATTGCGCGAGTTCTTTTTGCGCAGTGGCGATCTGCTCTTCAGGTGTGCGCGCCACTCCATCGGCTTCGGCAATATCGCCGCCCATGTACCACACCCAGTTGCCGTCGGCAGCGGGGTGAGTGGTGACAGTGATGCGCGGCTTGGTGCCGCCGCCCAGGCAGTGGGCATACAGCGGCTTCAAGCCGGGGCCTTTGGCGATGATCATGTGCAATGGGCGTGTCTGCATGGCCGGCTGGCTCAGGCCGAGGGCGGCCAGCAGGTCGGCAGTGCCTTTGCCGGCGCTCAGCACGATGCGCTGGGCGCGGATCTCGCGGCCATCGACCTTCAGGCCCACCAGGGTGTCGCCTTCCAGCAATGGCTCGATGTGTTGCCCGGCGAGCAAGCCGTCACCGGCCAGTTGCGCCAGGCGTTCGATCAGGCTCGGTACGTCGATGACCAGCTCGGCCAGGCGATAGACCTTGCCCTTGAAGCGGCGGTCCTGCAGGGCCGGCGGCAGCTCATCACCCTTGACCTGGTCGACACGGCCGCGCACGGCCTTGCTGGCGAAGAAGCTGGTGAGGTTGCCGGCGATCGTGCCGGGGGACCACAGATAATGCGCTTCGGACAGCAGGCGCACGCCGGACAGGTCCAGCTCACCGCTGCCGGCCAAGGCCTCGCGCCAGCGGCGCGGCATATCGGCAATCGCTTCGGATGCGCCGGTGAGGGCGCCGTGCAGGGCGTATTTAGCCCCGCCGTGGATGATTCCCTGGGACTTCACGCTTTGTCCGCCACCCAAGGTGGCGCTTTCCACCAGCACCGTGGAAAACCCCTGGCGGCGCAGGCGCGCATTCAGCCAGAGGCCGGCAACTCCGGCGCCGACAATCAGCACGTCGGTGGAAATAACGGATGGCATGGGCGACCTCAGTGTTCAAGACAAGAGGCGCAGTATACAGGGATCGAAATGCGGCGATGATGGGTGTCAGTGCCCGGCGGTTTTCGAGAACAACTGAATCACCACCACGCCCAGCACAATCAAGCCCATCCCCAGCATGGCCGGAACGTCGAGCTTCTGCCCGTAGATAAACAGCGCCGCGACACTGACCATCACGATGCCCATGCCTGCCCACACCGCATACGCCACGCCCACCGGCACGGTGCGCACCACCAAAGTCAGCATCCAGAATGCGATGCCGTAGCCGACGATCACCAGTGCCAGCGGCAGGGGGGTGCTCCAACCCTTGACGGCTTTCATGGAGACGGTCGCGATCACTTCCGAGCAGATGGCAATAGCCAGGTAGAGGTAGGCGGCATTCATGGGGGGTATTCCTCGGAGATGAGTTCTGATGTGTAGGAGTCCGGCTTCTACAGTGCTGGCATTCTAGACGCCTGGCAGATGGGGTAAAGTCATTACCTATCCGAAATAAAGATGGGTTGAGCCATGAGCGTGCAGTGGAATCTGGAGCAGATGCGCCTGTTTGTCAGTGTCGCCGAACAGCGCTCGTTTTCGGCCGTGGCGCGCGACCAGCGCAAGGCGCAATCGGCAGTGAGCAATGCGATTGCCTTGCTGGAGGCGGACCTGGGCCTGAGCCTGTTTGAGCGTAGCAGTGGCCGTCAGCCACGCCTGACCGAGGCGGGCAGTGTGTTGCTGGAGGAAGCGCGTGAAGTCTTGCGCCAGTGTGAGCGGCTCAACGGCCGTGCGCTGTCGTTGACCCGTGGCGAAGAAGCCTGCCTGCGCCTGGCCCAGGACGAAGCCATGTTATTCCAGCCGATACTCGATAGCCTCGAGGCGCTGGCGGGGCAGTACCCGCTGCTGGAGGTGCAACTGTCCAGCGCCGCCCAGGGCGATGTGGCGCGCAAGTTGGTGGAGCGCAAGGCCGACCTGGGCCTGTTGTTCTATCACGACCAGATCCCCGAGGCGCTGGAGCGGCGCGTGGTCGGCAGTGTGGAAATGGTCACCGTGTGCGGCGTGAACCACCCGCTGGCTGCGGAGAACTACGTGACATGCCAGCGCCTGGCGCAGTTTCGCCAGTTGCTGATGTCGACCCAAACCAGCGTCTACCCCGGCAGCGAAGCCGCCAGCCCGCTGGTGTGGCGCGCCGACAGCTTCTACGTATTGGCCGAGTGGCTGATGAGTGGCCTCGGCTGGGCCTGGCTGCCCCGACATATCGTGCAATACCCGACCTACCAGCAGCAGATGGTGGAACTGCACAGCGAATGGACGCCGCCGGCGCTGGTGGTGGAGCTGGTCTGGCGTCGCGATGAGCACCTGGGGCCCGCCGCGCGCTTCCTTGCCGAACGTTTTGCCGAGCGCTTGCAGGCGATCGACTGAAAAAGCCGATAAACTCCGCCGCCATGAATAGAACTCTCTACAGCTGTCTGTTTTACCTGGCGCTGCCGTTGGTGGCTTTACGTCTGTGGCTGCGTGCGCGCAAGGCGCCTGCCTATGCCAAGCGCATCGGCGAGCGGTTTTCCTATGGCTTGCCGGTGCTGCAGCCGGGCGGAATCTGGGTGCATGCCGTGTCGGTGGGCGAAAGTATTGCCGCCGCGCCGATGGTGCGCGGGCTGCTGGCGCGTTATCCGACCCTGCCGATCACCGTCACCTGCATGACGCCGACCGGTTCCGAGCGTATCCAGGCGCTGTTCGCCAATGAGCCGCGCGTGCAGCACTGCTACCTGCCCTATGACTTGCCGTGCGCGGCCAAGCGTTTCCTTGACCGGGTGCAGCCGAAGCTGGCGGTGATCATGGAAACCGAGCTGTGGCCCAATCATATTCATGCCTGCGCCCAGCGCGGGATCCCGGTGGCGTTGGCGAATGCGCGGTTGTCGGCACGTTCTGCCAAGGGCTATGCAAAATTTGCCAAGCTGACGGCGCCGATGCTGTCGCAAATGAGCTTGTTCGCGGTGCAGACCGAGACCGAGGCCCAGCGTTTCCTGAGCCTCGGCGCGCGGCCGGACACCGTCGAGGTCACCGGCTCGATCAAGTTCGACCTGACCATCGACCCCCAGCTGCCGCTGCGTGCTGCTGCGCTGCGCGAGCAATGGGGCGCCAGCGAGCGTCCGGTGTGGATCGCGGCCAGTACCCATGAAGGCGAAGATGAAGTGGTGCTGGCTGCCCATCGCCAGTTGCTCGACAGCTATCCGAATGCGCTGTTGATCCTGGTGCCACGCCATCAGGAGCGCTTCGGACCGATGTTCGAGCTGTGTGAGCAGCAGGGCTTCGTCACGGTGCGCCGTTCCAGCGGCGCGCCGGTGACCGCGCAAACCTCGGTATTGCTTGGCGATACCATGGGTGAGTTGTTGTTTCTCTATGCCCTGGCCGACAGCGCGTTTGTCGGCGGTAGCCTGGTCGCGACCGGTGGACACAACCCGCTGGAGCCGGCGGCATTGGCCAAGCCGGTGATCATGGGGCCACATGTGTTCAACTTCCTCGAAATCACCGCAATGATGCGCGAAGCCGGGGCGTTGCGAGAGGTGGATGACGCCGAAGGCCTGGCCGAAGCCGTGCGCCAGTTGTTCGAACTGCCGCAGGATGCCCGCAAGATGGCGCAGGCGGGACTCAAGGTGATGCAGGCCAACCAGGGCGCGCTGCAGCGCTTGCTGGATGGCTTGGGCAAACTCCTGAACCACTGACCACACAACTCAAATGCAGGCGCAGCCAAGCCAGCGCCTGCAGGGGTTATGCGGTGCGCTTAATAGCCAGGGCGGGCCTTGAGCTGTTCGGCGGCGGCCTTGGCCAGGTCCGGTGGCAGGAAGTCGCGATCGGGGTTGTAGTCAGCCTTGAGGTAGCGCGCCAGGTCCTGCAGATCCCCGGGGTTCAAGGTGCCCGCCGCCTGCTTCAGGCGCAGGTTGTCGAGGATGTAGTCGTAGCGGCTGTTGTTGTAGTTGCGCACCGACGAATACAGCTGGCGCTGTGAATCCAGCACATCGACGATGTTGCGCGTGCCCACCTGGTAACCGATTTCCGTGGCTTCCACCGCGCTCTGGTTGGAGATGATCGACTGGCGGCGCGCCTGCACCTGTTCGACATCGGTATTCACCGCGCGGTGCAGGTTGCGCGTGTTTTCCACCACCTGGCGGCGCAGGCCTTCGCGTTGCTGCTCGGTCTGGCCCAGGCGCGAGTAGGACTCACGCACTTGCGAGCTGGTCAGGCCGCCGCTGTAGATCGGGATGTTCAGGCGCAGGCCGATGGTGCGCTGCTCCACATCGCCACGGTACGGCGTGCCGAAGGCATTCGGGTTGCTGAAACCGAGGGCGTCGTTGTCGCCTTTCTCGTACTGGGCCACGGCATCCAGGGTCGGCGCATGCCCGGCCTTGCGCTGCTTGAGGGTTTCTTCGGCGGCGGTGACCGCGTAGTTGCTGGCCAGCAGGTTCAGGTTCTGGCGACCGGCCGTTTCCACCCACGACTTGGCGTCATTCGGCAGCGGCGGCAGCACGGGCAAGGTGTGGACAATGCCCTGGATCGAGTTGTACTGGCGATTGGTCAGGGTGATCAGTGCTTCGAATGCATCGTCCACCTGGCGCTGCGCGACAATCCGGTTGGCCCGTGCAGTGTCGTAGCTGGCCTGGGATTGCAGCACGTCGGTCTTGTCCGAGAGGCCGACATCGAAGCGTTCGTTGGATTGATCCAGCTGGCGCTTGAAGGCGTTTTCCTCGGCTTTGGTCGAGGCCAGGTTGTCCTGGGCGCGCAGCACCGCGAAATAACTTTCGGCACTTTGCAGGATCAGGTTCTGTTCGGTGGCCGACAGTTGCAGGGCGGCCTGTTCATTCGTGGCCTCGGCCGCTTGCAGCTGGAACCAGCGGTCGGCGCGGAACAGCGGCTGGCTCAGGGTCGCGCGCCAGGAGTGCGCGTCGCGGTTGGCGGTGGCGGCGGGCGTGTCGATCTGGGTGCGCACGTTATTGATATCGGCAC
Source organism: Pseudomonas sp. TH21 (assembly GCF_016651025.1). Classification (NCBI taxonomy): domain Bacteria; kingdom Pseudomonadati; phylum Pseudomonadota; class Gammaproteobacteria; order Pseudomonadales; family Pseudomonadaceae; genus Pseudomonas; species Pseudomonas sp. TH21. Next base: position 447,828 of record NZ_JAEKEQ010000001.1, read on the forward strand.
CGCCCGACAGGTTCGGCAGCAAGCCTGCGCGTGCCTGGGGCACGACTTCTTTTTGCGCGCCGTATTGGGCGCGGGCGGCGGCCAGGTCGGCGTTGTTATCCACGGCTTCCTGGTAGACGCTGACCAGATCGGTTTTGGCGGACAAGGGCGCTTCAGCTGCCCAGACCATTCCGTTGGTCGCACAAGACACGGCGAGAGCCAGTGAGAGTTTGCGCAGCATGAGGCGATCCCTAGAATAAATATTACGGTGATAATTTGGCGCCCAAGGCTAAGGCTAGCCATTCCTGGCGTCAAGCACTGTGGCGGCAATCGAGTGTAGTGGGGGTGACACGGCGCAACAATCCCGCAATCACGCCATTCATCACGCTGAATGCACCGCTATTGGCAATTTGCCCATGGCATGGTCTAGACTGGCCGCGTTCTTGTCGGGGTGCCTTGTTGGAAGGCTGAGATCGGTAAATACCGGATCCCGTTGAACCTGATCAGGTTAACGCCTGCGTAGGGAACAAGATTTCTCGTCACCCGGCGAGTCCTCTTGTGCTTCGTCCGGGATGTTGTTCGACAATCGAACAGCTCTTGTGCGCCAAGCACAGCACTGGTTTCAGTGCGTCCATCCGTCACAGGTTCGCTCCGACAAAAATCCACCACCTGGATAGTTGGAGAGCCCGTGATGAGCACAGAAATAAAAAGTACAAAACTGAAAAACACCGTGCACTTGAGTGAATCGGCCAAGGTCGACTCCGGCTCCGTGCAGCCGTTTACCCGCTCGAAGAAAATCTACGTGCAAGGCACCCGCCCGGACATTCGTGTGCCGATGCGTGAAATCAGCCTGGACGTGACCCCCACCGATTTCGGCGGTGAAATCAACGCGCCCGTGGTGGTGTACGACACGTCCGGCCCCTACACCGACCCCAACGTCATCATCGACGTGCGCAAAGGCCTCGGCGATGTGCGTTCGCCGTGGATCGAAGTGCGTGGCGACACTGAGCGCCTGTCTGGTCTCAGCTCGCACTTCGGCCAACAGCGCCTCAGCGATGCCGAACTGACCGCGCTGCGCTTTGCCCACGTGAAGAACCCGCGCCGCGCCAAGGCCGGCGCCAACGTCACCCAGATGCACTACGCGCGCAAAGGCATCATCACCGCCGAGATGGAATACGTCGCCATCCGCGAAAACATGAAGCTCGAAGAGGCCCGCGCCAGCGGCCTGCTCGACCAGCAACACGCCGGTCACAGCTTCGGCGCCAGCGTGCCGAAAATCATCACCCCGGAATTTGTGCGCGAAGAAATCGCCCGTGGCCGCGCGATCATCCCGGCCAACATCAACCACACTGAACTGGAACCGATGATCATCGGCCGTAACTTCCTGGTGAAGATCAACGGCAACATCGGCAACAGCGCACTGGGTTCGTCCATCGAAGAAGAAGTGGCGAAACTCACCTGGGGCATTCGCTGGGGCTCGGACACGGTGATGGACTTGTCCACCGGCAAGCACATCCACGAAACCCGCGAGTGGATCATCCGCAACTCGCCGGTGCCGATCGGTACCGTGCCGATCTACCAGGCCCTGGAGAAAGTCGGCGGCGCCGCCGAAGACCTGACCTGGGAGCTGTTCCGCGACACCTTGATCGAACAGGCCGAGCAGGGCGTGGACTACTTCACCATCCACGCCGGCGTACTGCTGCGCTATGTGCCGCTGACCGCCAAGCGCGTCACCGGGATTGTCTCGCGTGGCGGCTCGATCATGGCCAAGTGGTGCCTGGCGCACCACAAAGAGAACTTCACCTACACGCATTTCGACGAAATCTGCGAAATCATGAAGGCCTATGACGTCAGCTTCTCCCTCGGCGATGGCCTGCGCCCCGGTTCTATTGCCGACGCCAACGACGCCGCGCAATTCGGCGAGCTGGAAACCCTCGGCGAGCTGACCAAGACCGCCTGGAAACACGACGTGCAAACCATGATCGAAGGCCCCGGCCACGTGCCGATGCAACTGATCAAGGAGAACATGGACAAGCAGCTGGAGTGCTGCGACGAGGCGCCGTTCTACACCCTCGGCCCGCTGACCACCGATATCGCGCCCGGCTATGACCACATCACCTCGGGCATCGGTGCGGCGATGATCGGTTGGTTCGGCTGCGCCATGCTCTGCTACGTCACGCCCAAGGAGCACCTGGGCCTGCCGAACAAGGACGACGTGAAAACCGGGATCATCACCTACAAGATCGCTGCGCATGCGGCCGACCTCGCAAAAGGCCACCCCGGCGCGCAGATCCGCGACAACGCCTTGAGCAAGGCGCGCTTCGAGTTCCGTTGGGAAGACCAGTTCAACCTCGGCCTCGACCCGGACACCGCGCGTTCGTATCACGATGAAACCCTGCCGAAGGACTCGGCCAAGGTCGCGCATTTCTGCTCGATGTGCGGGCCGAAGTTCTGCTCGATGAAAATCACCCAGGAAGTGCGTGAGTACGCGGCCAACCAGCGCATCGAAGCGGTGGATGTGGACGTGGCCAAAGGCTTGGCCGAGCAGGCGGAGCGGTTCAAGCAGGAAGGCAGTCAGCTTTACAAAAAGGTCTGATCCGAGGCGGCGGTGCCTGCACCGCCGTCATCGCGGGCAAGCCCGGCTCCCATAGTTGATCGCGTTGTACACAGCTTTTGTGTCCACAGCCGGTCCCCTGTGGGAGCCGGGCTTGCCCGCGATAGCGATCCCCCAAACAACAAATACTCCTCAGAGATAACCCCCTTGAGTATTCAACCCAGCACCTACTCCCCCGACATTGCAGTGCCTGCTGACAAACGCGTCTTCGGCGCCCGCGACCTGTTCTCCCTGTGGTTCTCCCTCGGCATCGGCCTGATGGTCCTGCAGACCGGCGCGTTGCTCGCACCCGGCCTGGGCTTGTCCGGCTCGTTGCTGGCGATTTTCCTCGGTACCCTGGTCGGCGTGCTGTTGCTGGCCGCCGTCGGCGTGATCGGCAGCGACACCGGCCTGTCGGCAATGGCTGCGCTCAAGCTCAGCCTGGGGGCCAAGGGCGCCAGCCTGCCGGCGCTGCTTAACCTGCTGCAGTTGATCGGCTGGGGTTCGTTCGAAATCATTGTGATGCGCGATGCCGCCAGCCTGTTGGGCGCGCGGGCGTTCAGCGACGGCAGCCTGTTGGCCAGCCCGTTGCTGTGGACGCTGTTTTTCGGTGGTTTGGCGACTTTGCTTGCGGTCAGCGGGCCGCTGACGTTCGTACGGCAGATCCTGCGCAAGTGGGGCATCTGGCTGCTGCTCGCCGCCTGCCTGTGGCTGACCTGGAACCTGTTCGCCAAGGCCGACCTCGCCACACTCTGGGCCCAGGCTGGCGACGGGTCGATGCCGTTTGCAGTGGGTTTTGATATTGCGATCGCCATGCCGTTGTCATGGTTGCCGCTGATTGCCGACTACTCGCGATTCGGCAAGCGTGCAAAAAGCGTATTCGGCGGCACGGCCCTGGGTTTCTTTATCGGCAATTTCTGGCTGATGAGCCTGGGCGTGGCCTACACCCTGGCGTTTGCGCCGAGCGGCGAAGTGAATGCGCTGTTGCTGGCATTGGCCGGTGCTGGGCTGGGGATTCCGCTGCTGCTGATCCTGTTGGACGAGTCGGAAAACGCCTTCGCCGATATCCATTCGGCGGCGGTGTCCAGCGGGATGCTGCTGCGTGTGAAGGTCGAGCACCTGGCGCTGGCCATCGGTGTGATCTGCACCCTGATCGCCTGTTTTGCGCCGTTGGCCCAGTACCAGAACTTCCTGTTGCTGATCGGCTCGGTGTTCGCGCCGCTGTTCGGCGTGGTGCTGGTGGATCACTTCATCCTGCGCCGTCGTCGCCAGGGTGCGCTGGCCAACCTGCGTTGGCCGGCGTTGTTGGCCTGGCTTGGCGGCATTGCGACCTACCACGTGCTGGCCAACCTTTACCCGGACATCGGCGCGACCCTGCCGGCACTGGTGCTGGCAGGGCTGTTGCAGTTTATTTTGGGCCGGGCCTTCAGTGGCGCACAGGCACCAGCTCAGGCTTGATGATGCCGTCCAGGCGCGAGTACGGAATCTGTAACTCGACGTGGCCCAGGGCATACGGCGCAATGGTGTTGGTCGGGTACTTGAGGATCACGCCGCCGTAGGTCAGCGCCACGTTCGGGGTTTTCTGGAAGGGGTAGGTTTTCACATACTCCGGCTCCAGGCTCAGGCGGGTGCTGATCAGCCAGCTGTTGTGCGCGACCTGGGCGGCTTTCCAGAAAGCCTCTTCCTTGCCGGGCAGCAGCATGTCGGTCAGCGACAGCGCTTTTTGCTGCTGGCGCGAGTAGTTGATGAACGCGCGGCCGGGCTCGCCGTGAGTCGCGCCCTGATCCAGGTAGCTGGACAGTTCGATGATCACCAAGCCGTCATGCTGTTCGCGTACCTTGGCCTGCAAGTACATGCTGTTACGTGGCGCGGCGGTCTTGAGGAACTGCTCGCGATACGTTTCCAGGCTGGTCGGCAGCGGGTCGCTCGGGGTGGTGCGGGTCATTTCCAGCAGGCGTTGTTCGATCAACGCGTCCAGCTTGGGTTCCTTGGCAAAGTGCACGGTGTCGATATTCACCAGCGGGCAGTCGGTGCTGGCGCAGCCTGGCTTGCTTTGCTCGGTGGCGTCGCGAGTGGCTTCCAGGGGTGCACGATAGCTGGGTTGGAACAGGCTTTGGCAGGCACCAAGGGTCAATGCGATGCAGGCCACGGAGGCGATTTTTAAAAGCGACATGGATGTCCTTCGTCTATCGATAAGAGCGAAATTTGTGGAGCTTCGACTACCGGCAGGGCAGTCAGTTCGCCACTAAGCTGATTAGAGTGTGTTTGACGCTCGCCGTCTATCCCGGCAACCGGAAAGGGGCTGCACCAACGGGCATGAGCGCGTTAGGATGGCGCCAAATGCGCAGGCTTAACGAGGATGGGACATGACGGACTTTGCAAAATCGAAGCCGAGCAAAATCGAAATTGTTCAGCACGATAATCTCCACAAGGGCTTCTACAAGCTCGATCACATGCAACTGCGCCACGAGAAGTTCGACGGCAGCATGAGCCGGGTGATCAACCGCGAAGTCTTCGTTCGCCACGACGCCGTGTGTGTGCTGCCCTACGATCCACAGCGCGACGAAGTGGTGCTGAACGAGCAGTTTCGCGTCGGCGCCCTGGGCCGTACCGACAACCCGTGGCTGATCGAGATGGTCGCCGGCCTGATCGACAAGGACGAGCAACCCGAGGAGGTTGCGCACCGCGAGGGCGAGGAGGAAGCTGGGCTGACATTCTCGGCGCTGTGGCCGATCACGCGATATTTCCCGTCGCCCGGCGGCAGTACTGAATATGTGCACTTGTACCTGGGCCGCTGCAACAGCGCCGGTGTAGGTGGCGTCCATGGATTGGAAGAAGAAGCTGAAGACATCCGCGTCACCACCTGGGCCTTCGAAGATGCCCTGCAGGCGGTGCGCGACGGCAGAATTTCCAATGCAGCCAGCATCATTGCCCTGCAGTGGCTTGCGCTTAATCGCGCGGAAGTGAGGGGGTTATGGCAGTAAAGGCACGTGAACGCTATCGAGTCGACCTGATCGGGTTGCAAGCCGCCTGCGAGGCTAATTACGCGCGGCTGATGCGCCTGCTTCCCGACATGCGCCACACGCCAGAGGCGCGGCGCATCGGTGTCACCCATGGGGACCAGATGCTCGGCGTGCTGGCGCTGGAAGTCATCGTCAACTGTCCGTACACCACCACCCTGCGGGTGCGCCAGGAGCACAGCCTGCCCTGGCTGCCGGTGCCACAGCTGGAAGTGCAGGTGTACCACGACGCGCGAATGGCCGAAGTGATCAGTGCGGAACATGCACGACGCTTTCGCAGCATCTATCCTTACCCCAACGTGTTCATGCACCAGCCCGATGAGAAGGCACAACTGAATGTGTTCCTCGGCGAATGGTTGAGCCACTGCCTGGCTCTGGGCCATGAGTTTGAAGTTGTGCGGTAGATGTGAACTGCGTCAGCTTCCTTAGGTTTCCTCTTTGCGTCCTGCCCCAGCATAATCACGCCAACCCTCCATTCCTGTGATTGCCTTGGGAGAGCGCCTTGCCGAGCGTATCCACCTTGAACCCTGATGCGCCGGCGTTGCTGGTGCAACTGTCCGACAGCCACCTGTTTGCCGAGGCCGACGGTACGCTGCTGGGCATGAACACCCGTGAAAGCCTGCAACGGGTGATCGAGTTGGTGCGCCAGCAGCAGCCGCAGATCGATTTGCTGCTGGCCACCGGTGACCTGTCCCAGGACGGCACACTGGAGTCTTACCAGCAGTTTCGTGACCTCAGCGCGCAGATCAGCGCTCCGGCGCGGTGGATTCCGGGCAATCACGATGAGCCGCAGATCATGGCTCAGGCGACCACTGGCAGCGCGCTGCTGGAGCCGGTTGTGGATGTCGGCCATTGGCGCATTACCTTGCTGGACTCCGCGGTACCTGGCTCTGTGCCGGGTTACCTGCAGGACCAGCAGCTGCAACTGCTGGCTCAGGCCTTGAGCGAAGCCCCGAACCGCCATCACCTGGTGTGCTTTCACCATCACCCGGTGCCCATCGGTTGCGCGTGGATGGAGCCCATTGGCCTGCGCAACCCCGAGGCTTTGTTTGCCGTGCTCGACCGTTTCCCGCAGGTCAGGGCGGTGCTCTGGGGGCACGTGCACCAGGAGATCGACCGCGAGCGCAATGGCGTACGCCTGCTGGCCTCACCGTCGACCTGCATCCAGTTCGCGCCGGGCAGTGAGGATTTCCAGGTCAGCGAGCAGGCGCCGGGCTACCGCTGGCTGCGCCTGCATGCCGACGGACGGTTGGAGACCGGCGTAGAGCGCGTCCAAGGCTTCGCCTTTACCATCGATTACGGCAGCAACGGCTATTAACGGCGGTAAACTCCGCCATCACTGGCAAGCCAGCGCCCGCAGTGGATCTTCTGTGTCCTTCAGATAGAGGGACTCACATGCCACCCCGATCCCTGTAAACTGCGCCTTTTTTGGCGCAAGCATGGAGAGCCCGGCATGTCCGCTTCGATCCTGTATATCCACGGTTTCAATAGCGCGCCCGCATCCAACAAGGCCCGCCAGTTAGTGACCGTGATGGACAACCTTGGCCTGGGCGACCAGCTGCGTGTGCCGGCCCTGCATCACCATCCCCGTCAGGCAATTCCTCAATTGGAGGAAGCCATTGCCCTGCTGGGGCGGCCACTGCTGGTCGGCAGCTCACTCGGCGGCTACTATGCAACCCATCTTGCCGAACGCCATGGCCTGAAGGCGCTGCTGGTCAACCCGGCGGTCAGCCCCCATCGGATGTTCGACGGTTACCTGGGCACCCAGAAGAACCTCTACACCGATGAAACCTGGGAATTGACCCATGATCACGTCGCGGCGCTGGCCGAGCTGGAAGTACCGGCGCCCCAGGATGCCGCGCGGTATCAGGTGTGGTTGCAGACCGGCGATGAAACACTGGATTATCGCCTCGCCCAGCAGTATTACCGGGCCTGTGCCTTGCGCATCCAGGCCGGTGGCGACCATGGTTACCAGGGCTTCGCCCAGCAATTGCCGGCGCTGCTCAGCTTTGCCGGCATTGGCGCAGATCAGTATCAATCCTTCGACTTTGCAGCACTGTAAAGTCGCAGGTCACTTTTTAATCGAACGACTCACGACGAGACCCCATGGCCACTCCCAGCGCTAGCTCTTATAACGCCGACGCCATCGAAGTCCTCTCGGGCCTCGACCCGGTGCGCAAACGCCCCGGCATGTACACCGACACCAGTCGGCCGAACCACCTTGCCCAGGAAGTCATCGACAACAGCGTCGACGAAGCCTTGGCCGGCCACGCCAAGTCGGTGCATGTCATTCTCCACGCTGACCACTCCCTGGAAGTGTCCGACGATGGTCGCGGCATGCCCGTGGATATTCACCCGGAAGAGGGCGTCTCGGGCGTCGAGCTGATCCTCACCAAGCTGCACGCCGGCGGCAAGTTCTCCAACAAGAACTACCAGTTCTCCGGTGGCTTGCACGGTGTGGGTATTTCGGTGGTCAACGCCCTGTCGACCCTGGTGCGGGTCAAGGTCAAGCGCGACGGCAACGAATACGAAATGACCTTCGCCGATGGCTATAAAGCCACCGACCTGGCTGTGATCGGCACCGTGGGCAAGCGCAACACCGGTACCAGCGTGTACTTCGCCCCGGACCCGAAATACTTCGATTCGCCAAAATTCTCCATCAGCCGCCTCAAGCACGTGCTCAAGGCCAAGGCCGTGCTGTGCCCGGGCCTGCTGGTCACCTTTGAAGACAAAGGCACCGGCGAGAAGGTCGAGTGGCACTACGAAGACGGTCTGCGCTCCTACCTGGAAGATTCCGTCAGCGAGTTCGAACGCCTGCCCAATGAGCCGTTCTGCGGCAGCCTGGCCGGTAATAAAGAAGCCGTCGACTGGGCGCTGCTGTGGTTGCCGGAAGGCGGCGACAGCGTGCAGGAAAGCTATGTCAACCTGATCCCGACCGCCCAGGGCGGTACCCACGTCAACGGTTTGCGCCAGGGCCTGCTGGATGCCATGCGCGAGTTCTGCGAATACCGCAGCCTGTTGCCGCGCGGCGTGAAGCTGGCGCCGGAAGACGTGTGGGAGCGCATCGCGTTCGTGCTGTCGATGAAGATGCAGGAGCCGCAGTTCTCCGGCCAGACCAAAGAGCGGCTGTCGTCCCGCGAGGCGGCGGCGTTTGTCTCCGGCGTGGTCAAGGACGCCTTCAGCCTGTGGCTCAACGAACACCCGGAACTGGGCCTGGCCCTGGCCGAACTGGCGATCAACAACGCCGGCCGCCGTCTGAAGGCCAGCAAGAAGGTCGAGCGCAAGCGCATCACCCAAGGCCCGGCGCTGCCCGGCAAGCTCGCCGATTGCGCCGGGCAAGACCCGATGCGGTCCGAACTGTTCCTGGTCGAAGGTGACTCCGCCGGTGGTTCCGCCAAGCAAGCGCGGGACAAGGAGTTCCAAGCGATCCTGCCGTTGCGCGGCAAGATCCTCAACACCTGGGAAGTCGATGGCAGCGAAGTACTGGCGAGCCAGGAAGTGCACAACATTGCCGTCGCCATCGGCGTCGATCCGGGCGCTGCAGACATGAGCCAGCTGCGCTACGGCAAGATCTGCATCCTCGCCGACGCCGACTCCGACGGCCTGCACATCGCGACCTTGCTGTGCGCGCTGTTCGTGCAGCACTTCCGCCCGTTGGTCGACGCCGGTCACGTCTACGTCGCCATGCCGCCGCTGTACCGTATCGACCTGGGCAAGGAAATCTACTACGCCCTCGACGAGGCCGAGCGCGATGGCATTCTCGACCGCCTGGTCGCCGAGAAGAAGCGCGGCAAGCCACAGGTCACGCGATTCAAAGGCCTGGGTGAAATGAACCCACCGCAACTGCGCGAAACCACCATGGACCCGAACACTCGGCGCCTGGTGCAGTTGACGCTGGGCGAAGACTTCGCCGAAACCTCGGAAATGATGGACATGCTGCTGGCCAAGAAACGCGCGCCGGACCGCAAGTCCTGGCTGGAATCCAAAGGCAACCTGGCCGAGGTTCTGGGCTGATGCGCACAGGTTTCGCCCTGGCGAGCCTGATGTTGAGCGGGTTGGCGGCCACTCCGGTGATCGCCGCGCCCGTGGCAGAGCTGAAACTGGTGTCCGAACACGCGGTGGACGGTATGCGCGGCGGTAACCTGTCGGGGTTGGCGCTGTGTGGCAAGGCGTTGTGGACGGTTTCCGATCGCGACGACGACCAGATCTATCGCCTGGATATCAGCGCGCCGACCTGGCAGGCCGAAACCGTCAAGATCGAGGTGCCGCCGGTGCCGGAGTCCGGGTTGCCCTGGGGCTTGCGTTCGCGCACCAAGGCTGCTTCGTTCATTCGCGGTGGCGACCTGGATTTTGAGGGCATCAGCTGCGATGCCGCGGGCAATCGCTACATTGTCAGCGAAGCCCATGCCGCTGTGCTGCAAGTGCCGGTGGACGGTGCGCCTGAGTGGCTGAAAATTGCCCCGGGCATGGTCCGTGAAGCCCGCGCCAGTGGCATGTTGCTGCACTTCAATGCCTTGTTTGAAGGCTTGGCGGTGAACCCCGAGGGCAACCAGATCTGGCTGGCTGCAGAGCGTGAGCGGCGCGGCCTGATTTCCATCAAGCGCCCGCAAAGCCTGTGGGACTGTGATGGCCCTTGTGTGCTGTTGAGCGAGGCCGGGCAGGAAGTGCAGCCGGCGCAGTTCACCAATGCCAAGGCCGTCTCGAAGGATTTTGCCGACCTGGCCCTGTTCAACGGCAAGCTGTTTACCTTGGAGCGCAACGCGTTCCAGATTTGCCGGCGCGATGCGGTCACGGCCAAAGTCGAGCTGTGCTGGTCGTTCGCTGACGAGACCCTGACGCCCGAGCGCCGCTATGCCCAGCCTTACGGCCTGGCCGAAGCCCTGGTGGTGGACGCGGACGGTGCGTGGATCGGCATCGACAACAATTTCGGCCCTCGCGCCGATGGTGAAAAGCGCCCGGTGGTCTATCGTTTTGCCGCCCCGGCCGGTGGCTGGAGCGCCCAGCCATGAGCCACGCCCTTTTTGAATCGAATCAGCGCAGCGGCAGTTCCGCTGCGCCTTACCCAATAATGATGAGGCCCGCATGAGTGACATCCTCGCAGACAGCTTAGATGGCGTAGAACGCCGGTCGCTGGCTGACTTCACCGAAAATGCCTACCTCAACTACTCCATGTACGTGATCATGGACCGTGCCTTGCCGCATATCGGCGACGGCCTGAAGCCAGTACAGCGGCGCATCATCTACGCCATGAGTGAGTTGGGCCTGGACGCCGATTCCAAGCACAAGAAGTCGGCGCGTACCGTCGGTGACGTGCTCGGTAAATTCCACCCCCACGGCGACTCGGCGTGCTACGAAGCCATGGTGCTGATGGCCCAGCCGTTCAGCTATCGCTACACGCTGGTGGACGGCCAGGGTAACTGGGGTGCGCCGGATGATCCGAAATCCTTTGCGGCCATGCGTTACACCGAAGCGCGCCTGTCGCGTTATTCGGAAGTGCTGCTCAGCGAGCTGGGCCAGGGTACCGCGAACTGGGGCCCGAACTTCGACGGTACACTCGACGAGCCACTGGTGTTGCCAGCACGTTTGCCGAACATCCTGCTCAATGGCACCACCGGTATTGCGGTCGGCATGGCCACCGACGTACCGCCGCATAACCTGCGCGAAGTCGCCACCGCCTGCGTCCGTTTGCTGGATGAGCCCAAGGCCACCGTGGAGCAGCTCTGCGAGCATATCCAGGGGCCGGACTACCCGACCGAAGCGGAAATCATCACCCCCCGCGCCGACTTGCTGAAGATGTACGAGACCGGCAAGGGCTCGGTGCGCATGCGCGCGGTGTACCACATCGAAGATGGCGACATTATTGTTACCGCGCTGCCGCACCAGGTGTCCGGCGCCAAGGTGCTGGAGCAGATCGCCGCGCTGATGCAGGCCAAGCCGTCGAAATTGCCGCAGGTCGCCGACCTGCGTGACGAGTCCGACCACGAAAACCCCTGCCGCATCGTGATCATCCCGACCAACAGCCGGGTCGACCACGAAGTGCTGATGCAGCACCTGTTCGCCAGTACTGACCTGGAGTCCAGCTACCGGGTCAACGTCAACATCATTGGCCTGGACGGCAAGCCGCAGCTGAAAAACCTGCGCAACCTGCTGGTGGAGTGGCTGGAATTCCGTATCCAGACCGTGCGTCGCCGCCTGCAATTCCGCCTGGACAAGGTCGAGCGCCGCCTGCACCTGTTGGACGGTTTGCTGATTGCCTACCTCAACCTGGATGAAGTGATCCACATCATCCGCACCGCCGAGCACCCGAAAGCCGAGCTGATCGCGCGTTTCGAGCTGAGTGAGATCCAGGCTGACTACATCCTCGATACCCGCCTGCGTCAGTTGGCGCGGTTGGAAGAAATGAAGCTGCGCGACGAACAGGACGCGCTACTCAAGGAGCAAGCCAAGCTGCAGGCCCTGCTGGGCAGCGAAGCCAAGCTCAAGAAACTGGTGCGCAGCGAGCTGATCAAGGACGCCGAAACCTATGGCGACGACCGCCGCTCGCCGATTGTCGAGCGCGCTGAAGCCAAGGCCCTGACCGAAACAGAGCTGCTGCCGAACGAGAAAATTACCGTCGTTCTGTCGGAAAAGGGTTGGGTTCGCTCCGCCAAAGGGCATGATATTGACGCCACTGGCTTGTCGTACAAGGCCGGCGATGGCTTCAAGACCGCCGCTGCCGGGCGTTCCAACCAGTTTGCGGTGTTTATCGACTCCACCGGGCGCAGTTACTCGGTGCCGGCCCACACCTTGCCATCGGCGCGCGGACAGGGCGAGCCGTTGACCGGCCGGCTGACGCCGCCGCCAGGGGCGAATTTCGAGTGTGTGCTGCTGCCGGACGACGATGCGCTGTACGTGATCGCCTCCGACGCGGGTTATGGCTTCGTGGTCAAGGGTGAAGACCTGCAGGCCAAGAACAAGGCGGGCAAGGCGCTGTTGAGCCTGCCGAACAATGCCAAGGTGATCCTGCCGCGGCCGGTGGACGATCGCGAGAGCAATTGGCTTGCGTCGGTGACCACTGAAGGGCGCCTGCTGGTGTTCAAGATCAGCGATCTGCCGCAGTTGGGCAAAGGCAAGGGCAACAAGATCATTGGTATTCCCGGTGAGCGGGTGGCCAGTCGCGAAGAGTACGTGACCGACATCGCGGTGATCCCGGAAGGTGCCACCCTGGTCCTCCAGGCCGGCAAGCGCACATTGTCATTGCGCCCAGACGACCTCGAGCACTACAAGGGCGAGCGTGGCCGTCGTGGCAACAAACTGCCGCGTGGCTTCCAGCGGGTGGATGCTTTGTTGGTGGAAACACCTGTTTAAGGTGGTTTAGAGCCCTCGATCTACGATTTAACGCGTAGATCGACGCTTTGGCGCTGGAGTCATGGCGCATATTCACGGATGATATGGCCTTTCCAGCGCCGGCGTGGCCGAGCGTGTTTAGGTTATTTTTAAGTATTACATTGTGGTTCGCCTTGTGGCAGCCACCTGGATGGGATGATGACTGCTCCACGCCTTCCTTTTATTTTCATGCTCGCTGGCCTTTTGGGGCTGGCGGGTTGCAGCACACACCAGCCGGTGTCGCTGTACCAGCTGGACAGCGGAAGTCCGGCGCAGCCAGCGCAAACCGCTGGCATGGCGGTTTTGCTGGGTCCGGTGGTCGTGGCTGACTACCTGCAACGTGAAACCCTGCTGCAACGTCAGAACGACGGCAGCCTGCAAGGTTCCACCGATGGTCGTTGGGCGGGCAGTTTGTCCTCCGATATCAACCAGCTGATGTTGCGCCAGGTCGCGGGTCACCTGGACAGCCAGCGTGTGGTGCTCGCGCCCGCGCCAACCGGCTTTACCCCGGATGTGCAGGTCCTGCTGACCATCACCCGGCTCGACTCCGGCGCTTCGCAGCCGGCGATCCTCGATGCGCAATGGCGCTTGATCGACCGTCGTGGCCAGGTGCGCGATAACCGCATCGTGCATCTGCAGGAAGAGCACACCGGCACCACCGCGTCCCAGGTCCAGGCCCAGGGCGTGTTGCTGCAGCATCTGGCACAGCAGTTGTCGGTGGCCCTCAAGCCATTGGCCAACCAGCCGCCGATTGCCGAGGCCCCGCGCAAGCAAGCCCCGGTACAGGCCAAGCCGGCAGCGCCGGAAAAGCCGAAGATGCCGATGGCTACGCCGATTCGTACGGATATGGAAGTGTTCAGGTTCTGATCTGAACCACAGATAAAAAAGGCCCGCTGATTCAGCGGGCCTTTTTTTGCCTGCGATTTGAGTCACGCCGTGGGCTCAATGTGGGAGCGGGCTTGCTCGCGAAAGCGGTGTTCAGTCAACGAATTCATTGGCTGATCCCTTTGCATTCGCGAGCAAGCCCGCTCCCACACAAGCCCGTTCCTACAGTCGGCCAAGCGCTGTTCTTCAGCCCTTCGCGCGGGTCTCATGCATCCGTGCCAACTGCCGCTCCAGCATCGACGGATAAGGCTCCATCAAGCGCTCCACACAGCTTGCCCCTTCAGGGCTGGCAATTGGACGGATGCGCGCGCGCTGGCGGATCAGCGTGTCTTCGCTGATCTTGCGCTCCACCAGCAGCAGGTTGCGGCTGTGCTGGGACAGGGCCAGTGCGTCCTGGGCGATTTCTGTCAGCAGCAGGTCGATCTGGCTCATGCCGAACAGATCATCGCCGACAGTCAGGCCCAGCTGCAGTTGCAGGGTGATGCCGCTGTCAGCCACTTCGATCTGCAACTCATGGCCGAGGGCGCGCAGCAGCTCGCCGCAGCAAATGGCGTTGGTCAGGTAGTCTTCGCCGCTGTCTTCGCTGTGGAACAACATCAGCGTGCTGCCGTCGTTCAGGGTGTGCAGTTCGCTCTGGTACAGCGAGGCGGCCTGGTCCAGGCAGTCGCGGTAGCGTTCCAGCAGCTCGGTCAGGCGAGCGCGGGGGAGGCGACGCAGTTGGTCCTGGGCGCCCAGTTGCACGGCCAGGACGGCACTGTATTGGGGTTCGCTGCTGCGCACCGGCGCCGGCTTGGGCGCGGTGTTGGCCGAGGTGGTATCGCGCAGGTCGGCGAACGGGTCTTCGTCGTCCAGCTCGTCCTCTTCGGCCTTGAAGGCCTGGCGTGTCGCCGGCTTCAAGCCCGCTACCGGGGCGCTTTCGTCAAAGCCCGGGTCACGCAGGTCGCGCACTTCGAACTCGGGTTCGTCGTCGTAGTCGGTATCGTCGTATTCTGGCTCGGGCTCGACCTCGGGTACCACCGGTTCCGGGGCGAAGCTTGCGTGCAGTTGGCGGGCGAGGTCGCCGATTTCGTCCTGGCGGTCGGTGGCCGGGGTGTGTTCGTCGATATCCCGTAGCCAGATGCGCAGTTGCATCAGCGGCGTGGAGATATGCCGACCCAGGCGCAGGCTCAAGGCCAGGGCCAATGCCAGCAGGATCGCGCTGAGGATGCCCATGCTCTGCAGGCTAATGGTCATCGGCTGCTGGAACTGTTGCATGTCGAGGCTGATGCGCAGTTGGCCTGCCTTCACATCCTGAAAGGTAATATTGCTCTGGTACAAGCCTTCCGCTTCACCCAGCAGGCCGTTCTTCGGGCGTTGCCCGGCTTCGGCCATGATCCGGTTGTCCACGCTGTAGATGGCGGCGTGGGCCACCAGCGGATTCTTGGTCAGGTTGTTGAGCAGCACGTTGAGGCTGAGGATGTCGTTGGACACCAGCAGCTCAGTCGCCGAGGTGGCGGTCTGGGTGGTCAAGCTTTCGCCCAGGGCGTCGGCTTGCTCGTGCATGGCCTGCTTGAACTGCAAACCCATCACGCAGGCGTAGATCACCAGGGCCAGAGCGACCAGGATCACGTTATGGCTGGCGATGCGTAATGCGATCGGTACACGGCGGTGGCGCAGTGCCCGGAAGATCAGCAGGAAGAAGTTGTCGGTTTTTACTGGCGTGGGCCGGTTCACTTGAGCTCGGCTCTTGGTCCGTGAAGTTGACGCGCAGTATAGCGACAGGCCCAAGACCGGCAAAGCGCTGGCTGTGCCCGATGGTCACTGAAAGTGGGTAGAATGCGGTTTTTTTCCAGCCTGGGGGTGCGCCTTGCGCGAAATTGTCCTGATAAACATCACCGGTGAAGACCGACCGGGTCTCACCGCAGCCATTACCGGTGTTCTGGCCCAGGGTGGTGTGAACATTCTCGACATCGGCCAGGCGGTGATCCACGACACTTTGTCGTTCGGCATCCTGGTGGAGATCCCGAGCAATGAACAGGCGTCCTCGGTGCTCAAGGACATCCTGTTTACGGCCTATAAGCTCGATCAGCAGGTGCGTTTTACCCCGGTGTCCGAAGCCGATTACCAGCACTGGGTGGCCGGCCAGGGCAAGAAACGCCACATCGTTACCCTGCTGACCCGCAAGGTCACGGCCGAGCAATTGCAGCGTGTCAGCTCCATCACCGCGCAGTACGGCTTGAATATCGACCATATTGACCGTCTGTCGGGTCGCATGCCATTGGACACCCCAGCCGACCAGGGCAAGGGCTGCATCGAGTTCTCCGTGCGCGGCGAGCCGGCCGATCCGCAGGCCCTGCGCGCCGAATTTCTCAGCGTCGCCCAGGAGCTGAATGTCGATATCGCCTTCCAGGAAGACTCGCTGTTCCGGCGCAACCGTCGCCTGGCGGTGTTCGACATGGATTCCACGCTGATCGAAGCCGAAGTCATCGACGAACTGGCCAAGGCGGCCGGCGTCGGTGAGCAGGTATCCGCGATCACCGAGCGGGCCATGGCCGGTGAGCTGGATTTTCGTGCCAGCTTCAAGGAGCGCCTGGCGCTGCTCAAGGGCCTGGATGTGAGCGTGCTGGACGCCATCGGTGCATCGCTGCGCCTGACTGAAGGCGCCGAAACGCTGTTCGCCGAGCTCAAGCGCCTGGGCTACAAAACCGCGATCCTGTCCGGCGGCTTCACCTACTTCGCCAAGCAATTGCAGGCCAAGCTGGGCATCGACTATGTGTTCGCCAACGAGCTGGAAGTGGTGGATGGCAAGGTGACTGGCGTGGCGGTGGAGCCGATTGTCGACGCGCAGCGCAAGGCCGATCTGCTGAAGGAATTGGCTCACAAGGAAGGTTTGCGCCTGGAGCAGACCATTGCGGTCGGTGACGGCGCCAATGACTTGCCGATGCTGGCGATTGCCGGCCTGGGTGTGGCGTTCCGGGCCAAGCCGTTGGTCAAGCAATCGGCCAAGCAGGCGATCTCGACGCTGGGGCTGGACGGGGTGCTGTACCTGTTGGGTTTCCGTGATCGCGACGGTCAGCTATAAGCTGATTCAATTGCAGGAATGCGGTCACTGTGGGAGCCGGGCTTGCCCGCGATGGCGGTACTTCAGTCACAGATGGGTTGACTGAAACACCGCCATCGCGGGCAAGCCCGGCTCCTGTATGTTGATTTTCGTCAGATTCAGATCAGGCTTTCGGCAGTGCGATACCCTGGCCCATCTGCACCGGCGAACCTGCCACCAGTTCTTCTGCCCACTTCACCTGATCTGGCCCGAACAGCACGATCGCGGTGGAACCCAGCTTGAAGCGACCCAGTTCCGCACCTTTTTCCAGGTGGATCGGCGCCCGTGCGGCTTCGTCGTAGCGGAAGGTTTTCAGCTCGCGCTTCGGCGGCGTGACCAGGCCGGCCCACACGGTTTCAATCGACGCCACGATCATCGCGCCCACCAGTACCACTGCCATCGGGCCACGCTCGGTATCGAACAGGCAGACAACACGTTCGTTGCGCGCAAACAGCTCCGGCACGTTTTCGGCGGTGGTCTGGTTGACCGAGAAAATCCGCCCCGGCACGTAGACCATTTCCCGCAGGGTGCCGGCCAGTGGCATGTGCACGCGGTGGTAGTCTTTCGGCGACAGGTAGATGGTGGCGAAATCACCGCCCATGAACGGCGCCGCCACGGCGGCATCGCCGCCCAGCAGTTCCAGCACGCTGAAGCTGTGGCCCTTGGCCTGGAACACACGGCCGTGCTCAATCGGACCCAGTTGGCTGACCGCGCCATCGGCAGGGCTCAGCACTGCGCCTGGGGTTTGATCCAGCGGGCGCGCGCCGTCTTTCAAGGCGCGGGTGAAGAAGGCGTTGAAATGCTCATAAGCAGTCACGTCTTCCACCAGGGCCTGGGACATGTCCACTTGATAGCGCTTGGCGAACCAACGGGTGAAGGCATTCTTGAACCAGCGCACGCGGCATTCGGCGATGCAGCCGGCCAACCGCGACAGCAGGTGGTGCGGCAGCAGGTACTGGCTGAGGATAAACAACTGCTTTTTCATTAACTGTCCTTAACTCTTAAATCTCGACGGGGGTGTCGGGGTGGTTGCCCCATTCGCCCCAGGAACCGGCATAACCTTTGACTCGCGGATAACCGAGCGCCTTGGCCACCAGGTAGGTGAAGCCAGAGCGGTGGTGAGTCTGGCAATGGGTGATGATCTCTTTATCTCTGGTCAGCCCGAGGTCTTCGAGGATCTGCGGCATGTCGCGGCGGATCCGCAGGTTGCGCGCCTTGTCCATGCCGGCCGTCCATTCGAAATTCACCGCGCCGGGGATGTGCCCGCCTTTGGCCGCGAGCACTTTTTCGCCAGAGTATTCCAGCGGGCCGCGCGCATCCCAGATCCCCAGGTCGGCCGCGCCGAGGCGGCTTTGCAGGTATTCGCGGGTGGCGGTGGGGCCCTCGTGCAGCGTGAGGCTGACCGGGCCACCGACCGCTGGCGGGACCTCGGTGGACAGCGGGTGTTGTTCCGCCAGCCACGCCAGCAGGCCGCCGTCCAGGTAGTGGTATTTCTGATGGCCGATCACGTCGAGCATCCAGATAAAGCGTCCGGCCCAACCGCCGCCTTCGTCGTCATAGACCACGTAGGTGGCGTCCGGGGTGTGGCCCAGTTCGCCGAAGAGTTTTTCCAGGTCGGCCTTGTGGGGCAGCAGGCCGGGCGCCGGCGGCTGGCCCAGCTGGGTGCGCTTGGGGTCAACGAAATGCGCGCCGGGGATGTGCCCTTCGGCGTAGCGGGCGGCACTGGTGAGGTCCACCAGAATCAGCTGTTCGGCATCCAGTCGACCGAGCAGGTCGCTGGACTCGATCACCAGCGGCAAGCCAGAGAAGTCAGGCATGTGAGGTCTCCTGGGCACAAATGTTGGCGATAAAAGAGGGCGATTGTAGCGCAAGCATCAGGCGCTGCGGTTGGTAAAGCTGTGCAGCGCTTTCTCGATGCATTGGGCGGTTTTGCCGAAGGCCTGCACGGTGGTTTCCGAGAACGGCCCACCGCCCTGGTCGGCGACCATCAGCATCACGACCTTGCCATTGCAGCTCAGGGAGCGCAGCAGCAGGTGCTCGCCGGTGAACAGGCGCCGCAGGATCGGCGGCAGCAGCGCTGAGAATTGCGCGTGGTTGTCAGGCGTGAGGCGCACCTGGGCGGACTTTTCCAGCAAGCGCTGCAGCAGCGTGCTGTGGACCACATCGAGGCTCAGGTTGGCGGCGTCCTTGGGCAGGCCGTCGACCTGGTGCGCACGCAAGGTGCTCTGGGCGCGGTCGGTCATCAGCAGCATGACCCGCTGCATGCCGCTGGCCGACAGGGCCTCCTTGGCGCAGGTGGTCAGGTGCATGGCGTTGGCGAAGCGGCTCGGTTCCACCAGCAATTCGGTGCAGCGCTTGCGCCACACCGCCAGGGCCTCGGCGGTCGGCGGCGGGGCCGGCAGGAGGCCGCGGTGGATCTTCTGCACATGCCATGGCCAGATCAGCGACAGCGCCGGGTGCCAGAGGTCCGGCATCAAGGTAGTGCGCGCACTGGTGACGGCTTGCTGGTGCACCTGTTGCTGCACGTCGCCCAAAGGCTGTTGCAGGTACAGCGCGGTCAGGTATTGCCAGCGCTGGGTGTGCGGACAGGTCCAGGACTCCTGGGCCGACATCGCCAGGCCGTTGGCCAGCAGTACCGTATTGGCCGGCTGATTCAGCCAGCGCCGCAGGTTGGGGTCGGCATCCAGCAATTGCTGGTGGCGCAACGGGTCATCTTCGCGGGCGATATGCAGCGCCTTGACCAGCAGGCGTTGTTCGTTCCGCAGCAGGGTATAGCCCTGGGATACCCAGATCGGCAGGTGCCATGTTTCGGTCAGGCCGAGGCACAGGTCCAGCAGACGCACGCCGAACAATTCCTGCTCGACTGCACGCGCCGATTGGCCTTTGTGGATAACCCGCAGTTCCCACTCTTCGAGAAGCTTGGGGTAGGCCACCGCCATCGGCCACAGCGGCGACAGGAATAGCAGGCTGCCCCAGTGAATGTCTTGCCACAACCGCGCCAGGCGGCTGCCGAACAAGCCGTTGGCTTGCTGCGAGGCATGCTGGCTGACCAGCAGCAATTGGCGCAACGCCGCCGGAATCTCTTGGGCGGGGACCGAGGGCAGGCGTGCCAGCAACTCTTCGGCGCGCTTGAGGCCCAGGCGATTGAGCGCCACTTCAAGGTTTTCCGCCGGTGCCGTCATGCTGCCATGTGTGTGGCTATTGGCCTCGCGCATCACGCTGAGCACGAGGGCCGGGCTGTTCTGCATCAGTTCGGCAATGTCTCGCAACGAACTGCGGCTATCGCGGATGGCTTTGCATACGCGTTCGTGGCTGGCCTGGGGAACAGGCAGCAGCACGTCGTCCAGGCGCTTGATCCAAGCAGCGAGGGAGTTGGGTTTTGCAGTTGGGACTGTCGTTTCATTAGCCATGATTGGGGCGCGATCATCACTTGCGGTCAACACGCCCGGAACGGGCCGAACTGGCTTTTCGCCTTAACGGGCTATAGTCTGGCGCAGTTTTGCCGATAAGTAGAACAAGAGTTTTTCAGTTCCTCCAAATATGTCCATGAACCTGACGGCGCAAGTACTCATCTCCTATGGCTAAAATTATCGGCATCATCGTCGTCATCGCAAGTGTGCTCGGCGGGTACGTCCTCTCCCACGGTAAAATTGCCGCGCTGATCCAGCCTTTCGAAGTGCTGATTATCGGCGGTGCAGCGTTTGGCGCCTTCCTGCAGGCCAACCCCGGCTACATGACCCTGCACGTGATCAAGAAGTCGCTGGGCATGTTCGGCTCGCGCTTCACCCACTCTTTCTATCTGGACGTGCTGGGCCTGGTCTACGAGATCCTCAACAAGAGCCGCCGCGAAGGCATGATGGCCATCGAAGCCGACATCGAAGACGCTGCGGCCAGCCCGATTTTCGCCAAGTACCCGGCCGTGCTCAAAGACGAGCGCATGACCGCCTACATCTGCGATTACCTGCGCATCATGTCCTCCGGCAACATGGCACCCCATGAGCTGGAAGGCCTGTTCGACATGGAACTGTTCAGCCTCAAGGAAGAGCTGGAACATCCTTCCCACGCCGTGACCGGCATCGCCGACGGCATGCCCGGTTTCGGTATTGTCGCGGCGGTACTCGGTATCGTGGTGACCATGGCGTCCCTCGGCGAAGGCGACCAGAAGGCCATCGGCATGCACGTGGGTGCGGCCCTGGTCGGTACCTTCTTCGGTATTCTCGCGGCCTACGGTTTCTTCGGCCCGCTGGCTACCTCCCTGGCCCACGATGCCAAGGAAGAGGTGAACCTCTACGAAGCGATCAAGGCGTGCCTGGTGGCTTCGGCGTCGGGCATGCCGCCGTCGTTGGCGGTGGAGTTCGGTCGCAAGGTGCTGTACCCGAAACATCGCCCAAGTTTCGCCGAGCTGGAACAAGCGGTTCGCGGTCGCTAAGCCATGGAAAACAACCAGCCGATAATCATCAAGCGCGTCAAGCGCTTCGCTGCGGGGCACCATGGCGGCGCCTGGAAAATCGCCTTCGCCGACTTTGCGACGGCGATGATGGCGTTCTTCCTGGTGCTGTGGCTGATGTCCACCGCCACGCCCGAACAGAAGATCGCCATCGCCGGCTACTTCAAGGACCCTATTGGTTTCTCGGAAAGCGGTACGCCCTTCGTGATCGACCTGGGCGGCTCGCCGCAGTTGGCGCCGGAGCGCACCATCAACCCGGAAATCAAGACCGAATCGCCTCAGGAAAAAATCCCGATCGAGCGCGATACCGTCGAGGCCATGGCTGAGCAAGTCGAGCAGGAACGCCTTGAGCTGTTGCTGCAAGAACTGCAGACCAAGGTCGAGGAAAACCCGCAGTTGCTCAAATTCAAGGATCAGATTTCGTTCGAGATCACGCCGGACGGTTTGCGCATCCAGATCACCGACGCGGCCAATCGGCCGATGTTCGACTCGGGCAGCGCGCGGTTGAAGCCGTACTTTGAAGACATCCTGCTGGCGATGGCCGACACCATCAAGGCGGTACCGAACAAGATCAGCATCAGCGGTCATACCGACGCCAAGCCGTACGCGGGCCAGGGTGACTTCGGCAACTGGGAACTCTCGGCCAACCGTGCCAACGCGGCGCGTCGCGCCCTGGTCGCCGGCAGCTATCCGGACCCGCAAGTAGCGCGCGTGGTGGGGTTTGCCTCCTCGCAGCTGTTTGATCCCAAGGACCCGTTCAACCCGATCAACCGCCGTATCGACATCGTCGTGCTGACCAAGAAGGCCCAGCGTGCCATCGAAGGCGACCAGCACGCCGCGCCACCGGTTCCGACCACAGGCGACGGTGCGCCCGGCGAAGTGCCGGCCGACCCGAACGCCATCCCGCCCGGCCAGGAGCCATTGCCGGCGCATGAGCTGCGCCAGAAGTTGAACCTGTTCGATGATGGCGGGGTGAAGGATCCTACGGCGCCTGCAACGGGCTCCTAGGCTGCAAGCAGCCCACCTCAACAATGAAAAACGCCCCGGTTGATCGGGGCGTTTTTCATGTCTTATCAAAGAGGGAGATAGGCTTTGACTCCACTGATAACACCTCGCATGTCGTTGGTGTCCAGCCGGGGCACGAAATATTCTCGACCTTTTGCTCGAGTCTTTCTATGGAGCTTATCCAGGCGCTCGAAGCTGACGGTGTAAATCATGTCGCACTTCACCCACAGCTCTTTGTAGCATTTCAGGGGCAACGAAGCCTCGTGTGAAATCGCAAAGAAGAACGTCGTCTTGTTGGGGTGATAGTAGAGAGTCAATCGTAAATGCCCCACAAAAAGCAAAGCCGCCCGAAGGCGGCTTCATTCGACGCGCAGTGGAGCTTGCTTCGCCCCTTCTGCGCCGCTGGATCAACCTCGAAAAGGATCCAGACTCCTGCCAGCTTGCGCTGGTGACGGAGCGATCATGGGCATCAGGAATTTCGAATTCAAGCTGGCTTGCATCGATTGGCCACCCAGTTGCACGGATTCTTGATGCCAGCACCCTTTAAATCAATGGGCTAGGGTGCTTGGTGCTGCCATTTATAGGTATCAAGAAATGGCCCCTCAATAACTGCTCTCGGGCAAGCTCGCAATAATCGACCGATAGCTGTTCATTCGTTGCTGCTGCACACGCCCATCTTCCAGGGCCTTGAGCAGGGCGCAACCCGGCTCGCGGTCGTGCTTGCAATCGCGGAAGCGGCAAGTGCCGATCAGGTCATTGAATTCGATAAAGCCCGCTTCCACATCGCTGCGGCTGACGTGGCCGAGGCCGAATTCACGGATGCCGGGGGAGTCGATCAGTTCGCCGCCGCCGGGGAAGTGGAACAATCGCGCGGTGGTGGTGGTGTGGGTGCCTTGGCCGGACAGCTCCGACAGTGGGCCGACCCGGGTGTCGACTTCCGGCAGCAGGCTGTTGACCAGCGACGATTTGCCCACGCCCGACTGGCCGACGAACACGCTGATGCGGCCGTCCAACTGCTGTTGCAGCTGTTCCATGCCATTGCCGTGATGCGCCGACACTTCCAGCACCGGATAACCCAGGGTGCGGTAGACCGCCAGCAGCGCATTGAGCGCAGGCGCGTTCTGCTCGTCGATCAGGTCGAACTTGTTCAGCAGCAACAGCGGGCGAATGCCGGCGTGTTCGGCGGCGACCAGATAACGGTCGATCAGGTTGGCATGGGGCTCGGGCAGCGGCGCGAACACGATGACGATCATGTCGACGTTGGCCGCCACCGGCTTGAGCTGGCCACGGCTGTCAGGGCGACGTAGCTCGGTGGTACGCGGCAACTGGGCGACGATCACGCCGATGCCCTGGTTGCCGGCACGCCATACGACCTGGTCGCCGGTCACCAGCGCAGGCAGGTTGGCGCGCAAGTGGCAACGGAACACCTGGCCGGCGAGTTCGCCTTCCAGCGCCTCGACTTCGACCTGCACGCCAAAGTGCGCGATCACCAGGCCTGTCTGTTCGGGGCCCAGGTCGCCGCCCTCGAGCGCTTCCACGGCGGAGGATTCACGTTTGGCGGCGCGGGCGGCGCGTTCGCCTTGAATCTTTTCGATGCGCCAGTTTTGGCGACGATTGAGCTGGCGTTTGGCCATTGGTGTTCCGTGTCGATAATGCAAAGGTTGGGTAAAACGGTCGCGAGTCTAGCACGCCCCTGCCTGCTAAACTGCGCAGCTAAGCCAAGGTGCCAAGAGAATCAAGCCATGCAAAACCCACAGAACCTGATTTGGATCGATCTGGAAATGACCGGTCTGAACCCCGACACCGACGTCATCATCGAGATGGCCACCATTGTCACCGACAGCAACCTCAACACCTTGGCCGAAGGTCCGGTGATCGCCATCCACCACAGCGATGCCGTGCTCGCCACCATGGATGAATGGAACACCCGCACCCACGGCAACTCCGGCCTGACCCAGCGCGTGCGCGACAGCCGCATCAGCATGGCTGAGGCTGAGGCCGAAACCATCGCCTTCCTGGAAAAATGGGTGCCCAAGGGCAAGTCGCCGATCTGCGGTAACAGCATCTGCCAGGATCGTCGCTTCCTGTATACCCACATGAAGGCGCTGGAAAGCTACTTCCACTACCGCAACCTGGACGTGTCGACCCTGAAAGAGTTGGCCGCGCGCTGGGCGCCGGAAGTCAAAGACAGCTTCCACAAAGGCAGCACGCACCTGGCGCTGGACGATATCCGCGAGTCGATCGCCGAGCTGCAGCATTACCGCAAACACTTCATCAAGGCCTGAATCTGTGGCGCCTGGCCCGGCGCCTTCGCGAGCAAGCCCGCTCCCACATTCGACTGCATTCCAAAGGTGGAACTCGGTTAAATGTGGGAGCGGGCTTGCTCGCGAAGGGCGCGACGCGGTCTTTCGCCACGCGCCCTCTTTTGGTGCCATCAGCAAATGATTAGACTGCCGGCCTCTCTGCAAGGATCGCCATCATGCTGCTGATGCTCTACCTCATCGCCATCACCGCCGAAGCCATGACCGGTGCGCTGTCTGCCGGTCGGCGTGGCATGGACTGGTTTGGCGTGGTGTTGATCGCATGTGTGACGGCGCTGGGGGGCGGCTCGGTGCGCGATGTGCTGCTCGGCCACTACCCGCTGACTTGGGTCAAGCATCCCGAATACCTGGTGCTGACCTCCGTCGCCGCACTGGTGACGATCTTTATCGCGCCGCTGATGCGCCACCTGCGCTCGCTGTTCCTGGCGCTGGATGCCGTCGGCCTGGTGGCCTTTACCCTGATTGGCTGCATGACCGCCCTGGAAATGGGCCACGGCATGCTGGTGGCGTCGGTCAGCGGGGTGATCACCGGCGTGTTCGGCGGCATCCTGCGGGATATCTTCTGCAACGACATCCCGCTGATCTTCCGCCGGGAGCTGTACGCCAGCGTGTCGTTCCTCGCCGCCTGGTTCTACATGCTCTGCCTCTACCTGGAGCTGCCGAGCGAGCAGGCGATTCTGCTGACCCTGTTCAGCGGCTTTCTATTGCGCCTGCTGGCGATCCGTTTTCACTGGGAAATGCCCAAGTTCGTCTACAACGAC
Organism: Pseudomonas sp. TH21; assembly: GCF_016651025.1. Classification (NCBI taxonomy): domain Bacteria; kingdom Pseudomonadati; phylum Pseudomonadota; class Gammaproteobacteria; order Pseudomonadales; family Pseudomonadaceae; genus Pseudomonas; species Pseudomonas sp. TH21. The sequence goes on from NZ_JAEKEQ010000001.1 coordinate 473,283, forward strand.
GACGTGCACTAGCGCTCGGCGTGCTGCTTGAGCGCCCATTCCACGTGTTCGCGCACCAGGTTCGAGGGGTAGTCACGGCGCGCCTTCAGGGCTTCCAGTACCGGAATGCTCGACGGTGCGTTGCCCAGGCCGACGGCCAGGTTGCGCAGCCAGCGTTCGTAACCGGCGCGGCGTAGCGGCGAGCCTTCGGTGCTGCTGAGGAATTTATCTTCATCCCACATAAACAGCTCGGCCAGCTCGGCGTTGTCCAGGTTGTGCCGTGGCTTGAAATCACTTTCGGCGGTGGAGCGGGCGAAACGATTCCATGGGCAAACGATCTGACAGTCATCGCAGCCGAATACCCGGTTGCCGATCAACGGGCGCAGATCCTCAGGGATCGCGCTCTTGAGTTCGATGGTCAGGTAGGAAATGCACCGCCGGGCGTCCAGCACATAGGGCCCGACGAAGGCATTGGTGGGGCAGATGTCCAGGCACGCCGTGCAGCGCCCGCAGTGTTCGGTGCTGTGCGGCGGGTCCACGGGGAGCGGCAGATCGACAAACAGTTCGCTCAAGAAGAAATAGCTGCCGGCCTTGCGGTTGAGTACCAGGGTGTTCTTGCCGATCCAGCCGAGGCCGGCCTTCTCGGCGATGGCTTTTTCCAGCACCGGCGCGCTGTCGACAAAGGCGCGAAAGCCGAACGGGCCGATCTGCGCCTGAATGCGGTCGGCGAGTTGCTGCACGCGTTTGCGGATCAGCTTGTGGTAGTCGCGGCCCAGGGCGTAGCGCGAGATGTAGGCTTTTTCCGGCTTGGCCAGCAGTTGCGCCATCTGGGTGTCGCCGGGCAGGTAATCCATGCGCAGCGACACCACGCGCAAGGTGCCGGGCACCAGTTCATCGGGATGGGAGCGTTTGCTGCCATGGGCGGCCATGTACTCCATCTCGCCGTGATAGCCCGCGTCGAGCCAGCGTTGCAGGTGCTGCTCATGCTCGGCCAGGTCCAGGCCGCTGATGCCGACTTGTTGAAAGCCCAGCTCGCGGCCCCAGTCTTTGATCGATCGGGCGAGGGCGGGCAGATCGGAGGTAATAGCAGGCATGAGACACGGGAAACCACGGGTTAGATGGGTATAATTCTGCCAGACATCGGAGCTTGAAGACGCATGCCGCAGACAAAACACGAAATAACCGACGTTCAGCCGCTGTTGCACGGCCAATTGCCGCAACTGGCTGCACGTTCCCCTGACGCCCATAAAGGCCAGTTCGGCCACCTGCTGATGATCGGTGGCGACCGCGGTTTTGGCGGCGCTGCCTTGCTGAGCGCCGAAAGTGCCCTGCGCAGCGGCGCGGGCATGGTGTCCCTGGCGACTCGCCTGGAGCACGTGCCCGCCGCACTGGCGCGCTTGCCGGAAGTCATGACCGTCGGCGTCAGTTCGGCCAACCAATTGATGGGCTTGCTGGAAAAAATCTCGGTGATCGTCATTGGGCCGGGGCTGGGCGAAGCGTCCTGGGGCAAAAGCCTGTTGTCAGTCGCGGCGAATGCCCGGCTGCCGCAGGTCTGGGACGCCGATGCGCTCAATCAGCTGGCCACCGGCAGCATCAGCCTGCCGGCCAACTGCGTGATCACTCCGCACCCTGGCGAAGCGGCCCGCTTGATGGGTATTTCGACAGCCGAGGTTCAGGCCGATCGTCTTAAGGTGGCGCGCGCGTTGAGCCAGAAATTCAATGCAGTGGCTATCCTCAAGGGGGCTGGCAGTTTGATCGCCAGTCCGGACGGGCGTGTGTCGCGCTGCGATCAAGGTCACCCGGCCATGGCGACGGCGGGCCTGGGGGATGTACTCGCTGGCCTGGTCGGCGCTCTGCTGGCCCAGGGCATGCCGGCTTATGAAGCCAGCTGCCTGGCCGTGTGGCTGCATGCCACGGCGGGGGATCGCCAGGGCACCTTTGGTCGGGGGCTGGCTGCCAGTGACCTGATCCCTGCCATTCGTCAATTGCTGGAGGAACAGTCGCCGTGTCTGAAGTAATCCTTTTCCTGGCCGATGAAGAGGCCATGGTTGCTTTTGGTCAGCGCATCGCCCAGGTCACGGCCGGGGCCGGGTTGATCTTTCTCGAAGGCGACCTGGGGGCGGGCAAGACTACCTTGTCGCGTGGGATTATTCGTGGCCTGGGCCACACGGGCGCGGTCAAGAGCCCGACATTCACCCTGGTCGAGCCTTACGAGATCGGCGCGATTCGCGCGTTCCACTTCGATCTCTATCGCCTGGTGGACCCCGAAGAGCTGGAGTACATGGGTATCCGTGATTACTTCGATGAAGATGCGTTGTGCCTGATCGAGTGGCCAGATAAAGGCACAGGCTTTTTGCCAAAGCCGGACCTGACCATTACCATTACGCCGCATGAGCATGGACGTCAGCTGAAGTTGTTGCCCCAGAGCGCGCGCGGCCAGTCGTGGTGCGCCGCTTTGGCATTGGAATTCAAATAATTGATGGGGTTAGGTATGCGCTTTCGCGCGTTGGTTAGTGTCGTAGGGGTGTTGCTTGCGGCAATGACTGTCAATGCTCTGGCGGCTTCACAGGTGAAAAGTGTGCGCCTGTGGCGAGCGCCGGATAACACGCGACTGGTGTTCGACCTGTCTGGCCCGGTCCAGCACAGTGTCTTTACCCTGACGTCGCCTGATCGCCTGGTGATCGATATCAACGGAGCGACCCTGGCCGCGCCGCTGAAAGTCTCCACTGCCAATACCCCGATTACCGCCATGCGCTCGGCTCAACGCACGCCGACCGACCTGCGCGTGGTCATCGACCTGAAAAAAGTCGTGACGCCTAAAAGTTTCTCCCTGGCCCCGAATGCCCAGTACGGCAACCGACTGGTGGTCGACCTGTTCGACAACGCCGCCGATGCTGCGCCTCCACCGGCGCCGACGCCAAGCGTGGCCACGGTGCCGGCAGTACCGGTCAACCCGTCGCAACCGCAGGTCAAGCTGCCACCACCGCCGCCAGCCCCGGCTGGCAAGCGTGACATTATCGTGGTGATCGACGCCGGCCACGGCGGCGAAGACCCGGGCGCTTCCGGCTCGCGCGGCCAGCATGAAAAAGACGTGGTACTCGCCATCGCCCGTGAGCTGCAGCGCCAGATCAACGGCATGAAAGGCTATCGCGCTGAATTGACCCGTACCGGCGACTACTTCATCCCGTTGCGCGGCCGTACCGAAATCGCACGCAAGAAGGGCGCCGACCTGTTCGTCTCGATCCACGCCGACGCCGCCCCTTCAGCGGCGGCCTTCGGCGCCTCGGTGTTTGCCTTGTCGGATCGCGGCGCTACGTCCGAGACCGCGCGTTGGCTGGCCGACAGCGAAAACCGTTCCGACTTGATCGGCGGGGCCGGCAACGTGTCTCTCGACGACAAGGACAAGATGCTCGCTGGCGTGCTGCTCGACCTGTCGATGACCGCCTCGCTGACCTCCAGCCTGAACGTCGGGCAGAAGGTCTTGAGCAATATCGGCCGGGTGACCTCGTTGCACAAACAGCGCGTGGAACAGGCCGGGTTCATGGTGTTGAAGTCGCCGGATATCCCGTCGATCCTGGTGGAAACCGGGTTTATCTCCAACTCCAACGAGGCGTCGAAGCTGGCCAGTGCCAGCCACCAGCAGGCACTGGCGCGTTCGATCAGCGCCGGCGTGCGCCAATTCTTCCAGCAGAACCCGCCGCCGGGCACGTATATCGCCTGGCTGCGCGACTCCGGGAAAATCGCCCAGGGCCCGCGTGATCATCGCGTGCAGCCTGGCGACACGCTGGCCATGCTGGCCGTGCGCTTCCAGGTGTCGGCAGCGACCTTGCGCAGCGCCAACAACCTGAAGACCGACGAGCTGAAAGTCGGCCAGGTGTTGACCATCCCCGGCACTGAACTGGCGGCACAGTAATGAGCGAATCAGTCTTGAACAGTGGTTCGCGCATCGAGCTGCTCAGCCCGCGCCTTGCCAACCAGATTGCGGCGGGCGAGGTGGTTGAACGCCCGGCCTCGGTGATCAAGGAGTTGCTGGAAAACAGCATCGACTCCGGCGCCAAGCGCATTGATGTCGACGTGGAACAGGGCGGCGTCAAGCTGCTGCGCGTGCGTGACGATGGCAGCGGCATCTCCTCGGATGACCTGCCGCTGGCCCTGGCCCGTCACGCCACCAGCAAGATCCGCGACCTGGAAGACCTCGAACGAGTCATGAGCCTGGGGTTTCGGGGTGAGGCCCTGGCTTCCATCAGCTCGGTGGCCCGCCTGACCCTGACCTCACGCACGCGCGGCGCCGAGCAGGCCTGGCAGGTTGAAACCGAAGGCCGCGACATGGCGCCGCGGGTCCAGCCGGCTGCGCACCCGGTGGGCACTTCGGTGGAAGTGCGTGACCTGTTCTTCAACACCCCGGCGCGGCGCAAATTCCTCAAGGCCGAGAAAACCGAATTCGATCACTTGCAAGAAGTCATCAAGCGCTTGGCTTTAGCGCGTTTTGATGTGGCGTTCCACTTGCGCCACAACGGCAAGACCATCCTCAGCCTGCACGAAGCCAATGACGACGCCGCGCGCGCCCGGCGGGTGTCGGCGGTGTGTGGTGGCGGGTTCCTGGAGCAGGCGCTGCCGATCGAAGTCGAGCGCAATGGCTTGCGCCTGTGGGGCTGGGTCGGTCTGCCGACCTTTTCCCGCAGCCAGGCGGACTTGCAGTACTTCTTCGTGAACGGCCGCGCGGTACGCGACAAGCTGGTGGCTCACGCGGTGCGCCAGGCGTATCGCGATGTGTTGTTCAACGGCCGTCATCCGACGTTTGTGCTGTTTTTCGAGGTCGACCCGTCGGTGGTCGACGTCAATGTGCACCCGACCAAGCACGAAGTGCGTTTTCGCGATGGGCGCATGGTGCATGACTTCCTCTACGGCACCCTGCACCGCGCCTTGGGCGATGTACGCCCGGATGACCAGCTGTCCGCGCCAATTGTGACCGCTGTAGTACGGCCAAGCGGACCGGAAGCCGGGGAATTCGGCCCTCAGGGCGAGATGAGCCTGGCCGGCAACCTGCTGCAATCGTCGCAACCGCAGCCGAGCTACACCGCGCCGGGCGCGGGGTCGGGGGCGGGTTATCAGTATCAATACACGCCGCGTCCGCAATCCGCGGTGCCGGTGGCCGAGGCACAGGCGGCCTATCGCGAGTTTTTCGCGCCGCTGCCGGGTGCCGAGCCAGGCGCCGTTGCCCTGCCGGAAGGGGGAGGAGATATCCCGCCGCTGGGCTACGCATTGGCACAGCTCAAGGGTATCTACATCCTCGCGGAAAACGCCCATGGCCTGGTGCTGGTGGACATGCACGCCGCTCACGAGCGGATCATGTACGAACGCCTGAAAATCGCCATGGCCAGCGAAGGCCTCAGCGGCCAGCCGTTGCTGGTGCCGGAATCCCTGGCCGTGAGCCAGCGCGAGGCCGATTGCGCCGAAGAGCACCACGCGGTGTTCCAGAAGCTGGGCTTCGAACTGCAACGCCTGGGCCCGGAAACCCTGGCGATCCGCCAGATTCCCGCGCTGCTCAAGCAGGCCGAGGCCAATCGCCTGGTTGCCGACGTACTCGCTGACCTGATGGAGTACGGCACCAGCGACCGCATCCAGGCGCACATCAACGAGTTGCTCGGCACCATGGCCTGCCACGGTGCCATCCGCGCCAATCGCCGCCTGGCCCTGCCGGAAATGAACGGTTTGCTGCGCGACATGGAAAACACCGAGCGCAGCGGGCAATGCAACCATGGCCGGCCGACCTGGACCCAAATGGGCCTGGACGACCTGGACAAACTGTTCTTGCGCGGCCGTTGATGAGTGCCTTGCCCCCCGCCATCTTCCTGATGGGTCCTACTGCAGCCGGCAAGACCGACCTGGCCATCGAGCTGACCAAGGTGCTGCCGTGCGAGCTGATCAGTGTCGACTCTGCCCTGGTTTACCGGGACATGGACATTGGTACGGCCAAGCCTTCAAAGGCGCTGTTGGCACAGTATCCGCATCGGTTGATCGACATTATTGACCCGGCGATGAGCTATTCGGCGGCGGATTTCCGTACCGACGCGCTGGCGGCCATGGCCGAGATCACCGCGCGGGGCAATATCCCGCTGCTGGTGGGCGGTACGATGCTCTACTACAAGGCTTTGCAGGAAGGCCTGGCCGATATGCCGCCCGCCGACGCCCAGGTCCGCGCCGAGCTTGAAGACGAGGCTGCACGCCACGGCTGGCAAGCCCTGCACGACCAATTGGCGGCGGTGGATCCGGTGTCGGCGGCGCGCATTCATCCGAATGACCCCCAGCGGCTCACTCGCGCGCTGGAAGTCTGGAGGGTCAGCGGCCAGACCATGACTGAACATCGGCTGAAACAAACTGCGCAAAGTGCTGATGCAGGCGCATCTGGTCAGTCACAATTGCCCTATACTGTGGCGAATCTGGCCATCGCTCCGGCAAATCGCCAGGTGCTGCATGAACGAATTGCACAAAGATTCACAATTATGTTGGAACAGGGGTTTGTAGAGGAGGTCGTAGCACTGCGTTCCAGAGGTGACCTGCATCCGGGGTTGCCTTCGATACGTGCTGTAGGCTACCGCCAAGTCTGGGATCATCTGGATGGAAAGCTGACGTCAGCCGAAATGCAGGAGCGCGGCATCATTGCCACGCGGCAATTGGCGAAGCGCCAGTTCACCTGGCTGCGCAGCTGGAGCGATTTGCACTGGTTGGACAGCCTGGACAGCGACAATCTGTCACGCGCCTTGAAATACTTGGGAACGGTCTCCATATTGAGCTGAGTCCTTGCAATTGCCGTCTATCCTTGGGGGTGTGACGGCCATGAGCTATCTATTTTCCGATTTTTATTATTGATCCTTAAAGGAGTGCGGCACATGTCAAAAGGGCATTCGCTACAAGACCCTTACTTGAATACTTTACGTAAAGAGAAAGTGGGGGTTTCCATCTACCTGGTCAACGGTATCAAGCTGCAAGGCACGATCGAGTCGTTCGACCAGTTCGTGATCCTGCTGAAGAACACCGTCAGCCAGATGGTTTACAAACACGCTATCTCGACAGTAGTGCCAGTACGTCCGATCCGCCTGCCTAGCGCAGCGGGTGACGAACAGGGTGACGCTGAGCCAGGTAACGCCTGATAGGAGTCTCCTTTGTTCTTTGAGCGCCACGGTGGTGGTGAACGGGTAATCCTCGTTCACTTGGATGGACAGGACCCTGAGGCGCGCGAAGATCCGCAGGAGTTTCAGGAGTTGGCAAATTCGGCCGGCGCCGAGACCGTTGCGTTTTTTAACGTACCGCGTCATCGGCCAACCGCCAAATTCCTGATTGGCAGCGGCAAGGTCGAGGAGTTGCGCGATCTGGTTCACGCCGAAGAAGCCGATCTGGTGATCTTCAATCACACCCTCACGCCCAGTCAGGAACGCAACCTCGAACGTGTCTTCGAGTGTCGCGTGATCGACCGCACCGGTCTGATTCTCGATATTTTCGCCCAACGCGCCCGTACCCATGAAGGCAAGCTCCAGGTCGAACTGGCCCAGCTTGACCACATGAGCACCCGCCTGGTGCGTGGCTGGACTCACCTTGAGCGTCAAGGGGGGGGTATCGGCATGCGTGGCCCGGGTGAAACCCAGTTGGAAACCGACCGACGCCTGTTGCGGGTACGCCTGCGCCAGATCAAGGGGCGTCTCGAGAAAGTCCGCAGCCAGCGCGAGCAATCGCGTCGTGGCCGTTCGCGCGCGGATATCCCTACCGTGTCCCTGGTGGGCTATACCAACGCCGGCAAATCCACGCTGTTCAACAACGTGACCAAGTCGGACGTGTACGCCGCTGACCAACTGTTCGCCACCCTCGACCCGACCTTGCGCCGTCTGGACCTGGACGACCTGGGGCCGATTGTCCTGGCCGACACCGTGGGGTTCATTCGTCACTTGCCCCACAAGCTGGTCGAGGCATTTCGGTCTACGCTCGAAGAGTCGAGCAATTCCGACCTGTTGTTGCACGTGATCGATGCGGCTGAACCGGATCGCATGCTGCAGATTGAACAGGTGATGGTGGTGCTGGGCGAGATTGGTGCCCAGGACTTGCCGATCCTCGAGGTCTATAACAAACTCGATTTGCTTGAAGGCGTAGAGCCACAAATCCAGCGCGACGAGAACGGCAAACCCCAGCGGGTCTGGCTGTCGGCGCGAGATGGCACGGGGCTGGAGCTGCTTGAACAAGCGATTGCCGAACTGCTCGGCAGCGATTTGTTCGTCGGCACCTTGCGCTTGCCTCAGCGTTTTGCTCGACTGCGTGCACAGTTTTTCGAGTTGGGCGCGGTACAGAAAGAAGAACACGACGAAGAAGGTGTCAGCTTGCTGGCCGTTCGATTGCCGCGCTCGGAGCTGAACCGGCTGGTCAGTCGGGAAGGTGTTGTACCGACAGAGTTCATCGAACAACACACTTTGCAATAAAAGCCTCCGAAAGCGGTTGTGCCGCAGTAGCAGGCATTCTGTAGCATTGGTCGGCGCGCCGTGGGTGCGTCTTTGCTTTATCAGATGGAGAGCGCTATGGCTTGGAATGAGCCGGGTGGCAACTCGAATAATCAGGATCCTTGGGGTGGTAAGCGCCGCAATAATGGCGACCGCAAGGGGCCACCAGATCTCGACGAGGCCTTCCGAAAGCTGCAGGAAAGCCTGAATGGGTTGTTCGGTGGTGGAAAAAAACGTGGTGGTGACGACGGCGGTCGCACAAGCAAGGGCGGTGGCTATGGCCTGCTGGGCCTGGGTCTTGTCGTGCTGGCGGCCGTATGGCTGTACAGCGCCGTGTACGTGGTGGACGAGCAGGAGCAGGCCGTGGTGCTGCGCTTCGGCAAGTACTACGAGACAGTCGGCCCTGGCCTGAACATCTACTTCCCGCCGATCGACAAGAAGTACATGGAGAACGTCACGCGTGAGCGTGCCTACACCAAGCAGGGCCAGATGCTGACCGAAGACGAGAACATCGTCGAAGTGCCGCTGACCGTGCAGTACAAGATCAGCAACCTGCAGGACTTCGTGCTGAACGTTGATCAGCCGGAAATCAGCCTGCAGCACGCGACCGAAAGCGCCCTGCGCCACGTGGTGGGTTCCACCGCGATGGACCAGGTGCTGACCGAAGGTCGTGAATTGATGGCCAGCGAAATCAAGGAACGCCTGCAACGCTTCCTCGACACGTATCGCACCGGTATCACTGTCACCCAGGTGAACGTACAGAGCGCAGCAGCACCGCGTGAAGTGCAGGAAGCCTTCGACGACGTGATCCGCGCCCGTGAAGACGAGCAGCGTTCGCGCAACCAGGCTGAAACCTACGCCAACGGCGTCGTGCCGGAAGCCCGTGGTCAGGCCCAGCGTATCCTCGAGGATGCCAACGGTTACCGCGACGAAGTGGTCTCGCGTGCCAAGGGTGAGGCGGATCGCTTTACCAAGCTGGTCGCCGAGTATCGCAAGGCCCCCGAAGTTACCCGCGAGCGTCTGTATCTGGACACCATGCAGGAAGTCTTCAGCAACACCAGCAAGGTGCTCGTGACCGGCAGCAAAGGTGGGCAGAACAACCTGCTGTACCTGCCGCTGGACAAGATGATCGAAGGTGGTCGTAGCAGCACCAGCGCACCGTCCACCGGTTCCAATGCCGCTGCCAACGAAGCGAGCGCTCGTGCGGCCGCTGACTTGCTGCAACAGCAAACACGTACCAGGGAGAGTCGTTGATGAGCAATAAATCGCTGACCGCCCTGATTGTGGGCGTCGTCGTGGTCATCGCTGCCTGGAACTGCTTCTATATCGTGTCTCAGACCGAGCGCGCGGTGTTGCTGCAATTCGGTCGCGTGGTCCAGGCGGATGTCCAGCCGGGCCTGCATGTGAAAGTCCCCTACGTCAACCAGGTGCGCAAGTTCGACGGCCGCCTGATGACCCTGGATGCACCGACACAACGCTTCCTGACCCTGGAAAAGAAAGCTGTGATGGTTGACGCCTACGCCAAGTGGCGCGTCAAGGATGCCGAGCGCTTCTACACCGCGACCTCCGGCCTCAAGCAGATTGCCGACGAGCGTTTGTCGCGTCGTCTGGAATCGGGCCTGCGTGACCAGTTTGGTAAGCGCACCCTGCACGAGGTGGTATCCGGTGAACGTGATGCGCTGATGGCTGACATCACGCGTTCGTTGAACGCGATGGCGGAAAAAGAGCTGGGCATCGAAGTGATCGATGTGCGGGTCAAGGCCATCGACCTGCCGAAGGAAGTGAACCGCAGCGTGTTCGAGCGTATGAGCACCGAGCGTGAGCGTGAAGCACGTGAGCATCGCGCCAAGGGTAACGAGCTGGCTGAGGGTATCCGTGCGGATGCCGACCGTCAGCGCCGTGTACTGCTGGCCGAAGCCTACCGCGAGTCTGAAGAGGCGCGTGGTGATGGTGATGCTCAAGCCGCGGCGATCTACGCCAAGGCCTACGGCCAGGACCAGGAGTTCTACGCGTTCTACCGTAGCCTGCGCGCCTACCGTGAAAGCTTCGCGAACAAAACCGACGTCATGGTGCTGGACCCAAGCAGCGACTTCTTCCGCTACCTGGAAAAGTCCAAGTAACCAGCCGGTGATTCTGTAGGGGTGACTCCGTCGGGCGGCTAAAACGCCTGGCGGGGTGATCCTTTCAGAAAACGGGTGTATGATGCGGCAGCCGGGAAATTCCCGGCTTTTTTGCGTCTGCATGTTTGATTGTTGTTTGGCCGCGCAGACGCCACAGTTTTTCGAGGAAAGTGCCCGACGAGGCCGTTTGCAGGCCGTTCGTCACGTCGTTCTTGCGCGTTGTTTATGCAGGGGCCGGGTATTTTCTGCTTCACTCAAGGCTCGGCCGAGGGCTGGCCGCCCGGATCATAGGGGAATGGCGTAATGGCAACGGTAGACCGCTGGCTGCTGCCAGATGGCATCGAAGAAGTACTGCCACCAGAAGCTGCGCGCATTGAAGTAGCGCGTCGCCAGGTGTTGGATCTGTTCCAGAGCTGGGGTTACGAGTTCGTCGTGACCCCCCATATCGAGTACCTGGAATCCCTGCTGACCGGCGCGGGCCAGGACCTGGATCTGCGCACCTTCAAGGTCATCGACCCGCAGTCGGGTCGGCAAATGGGTTTCCGTGCCGACATCACGCCGCAAGTGGCGCGCATCGATGCGCACACCCTGCGTCGCGAAGGCCCGAGTCGCCTGTGCTACGCCGGTAGCGTGCTGCATGCTCAACCGCGCGCCTTGTCGTCTTCGCGCAGCCCGATCCAGTTGGGCGCCGAGTTGTACGGCGATGCCAGCCCGAGCAGCGACGTCGAAGTGATCAGCCTGATGCTGGCCATGCTGCAACTGGCCGATGTGCCGGATGTCCACATGGATCTCGGCCACGTCGGTATCTACCGTGGCCTGGCCCGTGCGGCCGGTCTGTCCGGTGAAGTGGAACAACAGTTGTTCGATGCCCTGCAACGCAAGGCCATCGATGAAGTCATCGCCCTGACCGAAGGTGTGCCTGCGGATTTGGCCGGCATGCTGCGCGCGCTGGTCAACCTGTGCGGCGGCCGTGAAGTGCTGGCGGCGGCGCGTGAGCGCCTGGCCAATGCGCCGGCGCCGGTATTGGCTGCACTGGATGATGTGTTCGCGATCGCCGAGCAGTTGTCGGCGCGCTTCCCCGAGTTGCCGCTGTATTTCGACCTGGGTGAGTTGCGTGGCTACCACTATCACACGGGCGTGGTGTTCGCGGTGTTTGTACCGGGTGTTGGCCAAGCCATCGCCCAGGGTGGTCGTTACGACGATATCGGCGCCGACTTCGGTCGTGCGCGTCCGGCCACCGGCTTTTCCACCGATTTGAAAACCCTGGTGACCCTGGGGCGTGCTGAGGTCGAGCTGCCGTCTGGTGGCATCTGGATGCCCGACAGTACGGACGCAGCACTCTGGCAGCAGGTTTGCCAGTTGCGCAGTGAGGGTCAGCGTGTTGTCCAGGCCTTGCCTGGGCAGCCATTGGCCGCCGCCCGTGAAGCGGACTGCGACCGGCAATTGATTCTGCAGAACGGGCTTTGGCAAGTATCGCCACTGGCTTCTTGAGTTTTCCTGCCGGCCATCGCCGGCACCAAGTTTGCGCGAATGAGGACAAGTGTTATGGGTAAGAATGTCGTAGTCCTGGGCACCCAATGGGGTGATGAGGGCAAAGGCAAGATCGTTGATCTGCTGACCGAACATGCTGCCGCCGTAGTGCGCTACCAAGGTGGCCACAACGCTGGCCACACCCTGGTCATCGATGGCGAAAAAACCGTCTTGCACCTGATCCCGTCGGGTGTACTGCGCGAAGGCGTGCAGTGCCTGATCGGTAACGGCGTGGTGGTCGCACCTGACGCCCTGCTGCGCGAGATCACCAAGCTGGAAGAGAAAGGCGTACCGGTGCGTGAGCGCCTGCGTATCAGCCCGTCCTGCCCGCTGATCCTGTCCTTCCACGTTGCGCTGGACCAGGCCCGTGAAAAGGCCCGTGGCGAGCTGAAGATCGGTACTACCGGTCGCGGCATCGGCCCGGCGTACGAAGACAAGGTTGCACGTCGTGGCCTGCGTGTGGGCGACCTGCTCAACATGCCGCGCTTTGAAGACAAGCTGCGTGAGTTGGTGGACTACCACAACTTCATGCTGGTCGGTTACTACAAAGAGCCAGCCATCGAATTTGAAAAGACCCTGGCTGAGTGCAAGGAATACGCCGAGCTGCTCAAGCCGCTGATGCTGGATGTGACTGCCGAGCTGCATGACCTGCGTCGCGCTGGCAAAGACATCATGTTCGAAGGCGCCCAAGGTTCGTTGCTCGACATCGACCACGGTACCTACCCTTACGTGACCAGTTCCAACACCACCGCGGGTGGCGTTGCGACCGGTTCGGGCGTTGGCCCGATGTTCCTGGACTACATCCTGGGCATCACCAAGGCTTACACCACGCGCGTAGGTTCGGGTCCATTCCCGACTGAGCTGTTCGACGAAGTCGGTGCACACCTGGCCAAGCAAGGTCACGAGTTCGGCGCAACTACCGGCCGTGCCCGTCGTTGTGGTTGGTTCGACGCCGTCATCCTGCGTCGCGCTATCGATGTGAACAGCATCTCGGGCATCTGCCTGACCAAGCTGGACGTACTCGACGGTCTGGAAACCATCAACATCTGCATCGGTTACAAAGATGCGGAAGGCAAGGACGTTGCCCCGACTGACGCTGATAGCTACGTGGGCCTGCAGCCTGTGTACGAAGAAGTGCCGGGCTGGACCGAATCGACCGTGGGCGCCAAGACCCTGGAAGAGTTGCCAGCCAATGCGCGCGCGTACATCAAGCGCGTTGAAACGCTGATCGGTGCTCCGATCGACATTATTTCGACGGGCCCGGACCGCAACGAAACCATCGTTCTGCGTCACCCGTTCGCGTAATAAGCTGTTGATGTAAAAAGCAAAGGGCTCCTTCGGGAGCCCTTTGTCGTTTCTGCCGGGCAAACGGCACGACCCTTGCTTTGGTTCTCTCTTTCGCGGTGCTATCAAATTAATGGCACCCGTGGTGGAGGGATTCCCAGATGTCTGCCGTTCTCTCATTGTTACAAAGCCGTCTGTTGCGGCCGGTGTTCGTTACCCTAGGTATCGCTCTTTTGGTGCAAGTGCTGGTGGCGGTCGCTCTGACCCGGAGCACAGTCACGGCGCTGGAAGCTGATTTGGGCAATCGCCTGGGTATCGACAGCCAGAAACTGTCCGGCGAATTGGCCCAGGCTGGCAAAGAGGTGACTTCCAGCCTCGACAGCTTGTCGTCCAGTACTCGCCAGCGCCTTACCGCCGGGTTGTCCACGCGTCTGCAGGAAGAGCAGAAGCAACTGCGTGCGACCCTGGAAAAAGACCTGCAGGACTCCGCTAACGATATGGCTCAACTGCTGGCCTCGGTGGCGCCGCGCGCCATGTGGGACAGCGACGTGCCGACGCTGTCGGAGTTTGCCCGCCGTGCCCAGCGCAATCCCAACGTGTTGTTTGTGGTGTATGACGATGCGGCGGGTGAGCACCTCACGCGCTACCTGAATCGAGAAAACCCGATCAACCAGGCGCTGCTGGAAAAGGGCCAGGGCGAACGCGCGTTGGACAAAGTGTTGAATGCAGCCAAGACCGATCCGTCGGTGTATTACGTCGAGGCGTCCATCAGTCCTAATGGCGTCGAGATCGGCAAAGTCATCATGGGCGTTTCGACCGCGTCGGTAGAAGCGGACCTGCAAGCCCTGGATAAGCGTTTTGCTGCATTGATCGCCAGCGGCGACCAACTGGTCGGCGACAGCCTCAAGGGCGCTGCCGCCGATAGCGCGGCCGCCATGGGCGCGCGGTTGCAGTCGGCGCAAGCCACTGCGACCCAGATGACGGCCAACACCTCCAGCGCTGTCCAGGAGGCTGCCGGCACCTTGCGCTGGCGCATCGGCATGGGGCTCGCGCTGGTTGGCTTTGGCGTATTGCTGTTGATCGCGATCGTGCTTGGGCGGCGCGTGGTCAATCGCCTGAAGCTGTTGATTGCGGCCATGGATGACCTGGCGGCGGGCGAGGGCGACCTCACCAAGCGTGTACAGATCAGCAGCAAGGACGAAATCGGCGACATGGCCTCGGCGGTCAATCGCTTTGTGGATAAGTTGCAGCCTATCGTGCGTGAAGCCGGTGATGTGGCCCAGCGTACCGGTGTGGAAATCGGCGCCATGACCCTGCGCAATGCGGGTGCCGATGCCGCCGCCGGCCTGCAGCGTGACGAAGTCGCCGAAAGCTTGCGCGCGCTGTCGCAAATGGCCGACGAGGCCCAGGCCGAAAGTCATGCGATGCAGGCCGCGTTGCAGCAGGTGGTGGATATTCGCCAGGCGACCGATGAGAACTCGCGCACCTCGGCCGAAGTCGGCAGCCTGATCGAAGCGCTGGCCGGGCAGGTGCAAGCCGGTTCGCAGGTGATTGAGCGCCTGGCGCAGCAAAGCGAGCAGATCGAAGTGGTGTTGACGGTAATCCATGGTATTGCCGAACAGACCAACCTGTTGGCGCTTAACGCGGCCATTGAAGCGGCGCGCGCCGGCGAGACCGGGCGTGGTTTTGCAGTGGTGGCGGACGAAGTGCGTGCGCTGGCCAGCAAGACTCAAAGCTCTACTGGCGACATTCAGGCGCATATCGCGGCCCTGCAGCAGGGGGCGCGCGAGGCGGTGGAAACCATCGGCAAGGCCGGACGCCAGGCCAACGAAGGCTTATTGGTGCTGCGCGATAGCGTGCGCCTGCAGCAAACGGTGCAGGCCTCGGTCGAGCAGGTGCACGCTGCCATCGGCCTCGCCACGCGCGCGGCCGAGCATCAAGCGCAGGGCGCGCATGCGGTGCGTGGGCGGGTCGAGGTGATCCATGCCCAGGCCGAACGTGCGGCGCAGGCGGTGGTAGAGACCACGGCCAGTGGCAAGGTGCTGGATGGGTTGGCTGCACAGTTGAAAGCGAGCCTGGGGCAGTTCCGGGCTTGATGTCGCCTGTTTCGGCCTCATCGCAGGCAAGCCAGCTCCCACACTCGACCGCGTTACAACATTGGAATACGGTCAAGTGTGGGAGCTGGCTTGCCTGCGATGGCGGCTTCAGCGGCTCAAGTACATCCGCGTCGTCAGCAGATACACCGGCAACCCCGACACCAAAATCAACAATGCCGCATAGGGCGCCGCCGCCGCGAATTCCACATTCGAGGTATGCGCCCACACCGCCGTGGCCAAGGTGTTCAGCCCGGTCGGGCTGAGCAGCAGCGTCGCCGTCAATTCCTTCATCGCATCCAGGAACACCAGTGCAAACGCCGCGCCCAATGCCGGGAAAATAATCGGCAAGGTCACTCGGCAAAACGCGCTGAACGACGACGCGCCCAGCGTACGTGCGGCCTCTTCCAGCTGCGGTGCCGCCTTGTTCAGGGCGGTACGGATCGGCGCCTGTGCCAGCGGCAGAAACAGCAGCGCGTAAGCAATCAACAGCAACGCCGAGGTCTGGTACAGCGCCGGCACGTAATGCAGGGCGAAATACACCAGCGTCAGCGCAATCACCAGGCCGGGCAGGGCGTGCAGCAGGTAGGGCAGGCGTTCGGCCCAGAGCGCCAGTTGGCCTTTGTAGCGCACCACCAGCAGCCCCACTGGCACTGCCAGTACCAGGCACAGCGCGGCGCCGCCCAGCGAGAGTGCCAGGGAAGACAGCAGCGCCTCGCCAATTTCGGCGGCTGGAAACGCCGCCGACGAACCAACTGCCAGCCAATACCCGAGCATGCCCAGGGGAATGCCGCTGCCGATGATCGCCAGCAGCAAGCAATACACTTGGCCCAGTGGCGCCCATTTACCCAGTCGAACCTGCTCCGCGTGCCGCGCCGCGCCCTGGCCGATACGCACGTGCCGGCCCTTGCCGCGCACGCGCAACTCCAGCCACAGGAGCGTCAGGCACATCACCAGCAGCACCGCCGAGAGCATCGCGGCATTCGCATTGCTGAATTCCAGTTCGAACTGTTGGTAGATCGCGGTGGTGAACGTCTGCAATCCGATGATCGACAGCGCACCGAATTCCACCAGCATGTGCAGGGCAATCAACAGGGCCCCGGCCAGCAGCGATGGCCACAGCAGCGGCAATGTCACCCGGAAGAATATGCCCCAGCGGTTGAGTCCCAGGGTGCGGGCCGACTCTTCCAGCGAGGGGTCAAGATTGCGCAGGGTGGCCGCCACCGGCAAGAACACCAGCGGGTATTTGGACAGGCTCATCACCAGGATCGCCCCGCCGAGCCCTTCGAATTGGGCGCTCAGCGACACCCAGGTAAAGCTGCTGACAAACGCCGGCACCGCAAACGGCAGGCACAGGATCACGCCCCAGATGCGCCGTCCCGGCAGGTTGCTGCGCTCCAGCAGCCACGCCAGGGACAGGCCGATCACGGCGCACGCGACCGTCACCCCGACCATCAGCGCCAAGGTGTTGCGCAGCAGTCCAAACACGTAAGGCCGCCACAGCAAGTGCACCGCTTCTGCCCAGCCTGCCTGCCAGGCCTTCAGCCCGACATACACCAGCGGCAGCAGGCTCAGGCCCACCAGGAGCAGGACGGGGAGCAACAACCAGATCGAGGGGCGCTTGCGTCTTGGAGTGAAACCCCCGCGCAGGGCGGGGGCGGGTAGCGATGGGTTCATCAATTCAAGCCAACGTCACGTTCCAGGTCCAGGGCCTCTTCGGCGTTACCCAGGTCGGCAGGCGTGACTTTCGGCGGTTGCAGCTCGCTGAAGGGCTTGAGGCCACGGTTGGATTCCATGCCCTTGCGCAGCGGGTATTCGGCCGAGGTGTTGGTGATCACGCGCTGGCCTTCTTCACTGGCCATGAACGCCAGCAACTGTTGTGCTTCCTGGGGGTGTTTGCTGGATTTCAGTGCTGCTGCCGAAGACACGGTGATCAGGCCGCCGGCATCGCCATTGGTGAAATAATGCAACTGGGAGTCCAGGTTGGTTTTTTCCTTCTTCAGGGCAAACCAGTAGTAGTTGTTCACCAGCACGGTAGCCACTTCGCCATTTTCCACGGCTTTGAGGGCGACCATGTTGTTGCTGTACACCTTGCCGAAGGCGCGCAGGCCGGTCAGCCATTCTTCGGCGGCTTCGCGGCCGTGCAGTTTGATGATCGCCACGGCCTGTTCCTGGAACGCGCCGCTGGTGGGCACGAAGCCGACCTTGCCTTGCCACTCGGGGCCGGCGAAGTCCAGTACCGACTTGGGCAGGTCCTTTTCGGCGATCAGTTTGGGGTTGAACGCCACGACGCGGGTACGCGCGGTCACGCCCATCCAGTCGCCGTTGCTGCCGACGTAGTCCTTGGGCAACACCGCGAGTGTGCTGGCATCGATCTTCGCCAGCAGGCCTTGCTCGCCGAGCTTGTTCAGGGGCGGTGACTCTTCGGTGTAGATCACGTCGGCAGGGGAGCGCTCGCCTTCTTCCACGACCTGGCTGGCCAGCTGGTTGCTGCTGCCTTTGCGCACATTGACGTGGATGCCGGTCTTGGCTTCGAAGGCCTTGGCGAGTTCATCGCCGACTTCTTTGTGTTGGCCGTTGTACAGGGTCAGGGAGACCTTGTCGGCGGAATAGGCACTGGGCGAGAGCAGGGTCAGGCCGAGCAGAGTGATGGTCAGGCCACGCAGAAGGGATGTCTTGAGACGGGTATCGCGGATCATCATCCGGGGTTTTCCTCACTTGAGTGCAACAAATCATTGCAAGGATAAACGATAAAGTTTCTCAGGTGCGGACGGGAGGGTAAATCGGGCGGGAAAGTTTCCAGGCTGATGTTTTCAAACCCCGGAAACGAAAAAACCCGCTTTCGCGGGTTTGATCTGAATTTGGTGCCCAGGAGAAGACTCGAACTTCCACGACCTTGCGATCACCAGCACCTGAAGCTGGCGTGTCTACCAATTTCACCACCTGGGCATTATCAACAACGCTTGCGCTGTTGATGGAGCGAACTATACGGAGGGCTTTTTGATCTGTAAACCCCTGATATCAAAAATATAAATCGGGATTCACGTTAAAAATCAAAGGCCTGAAACGAAAAAACCCGCTTTCGCGGGTTTGATCTGAATTTGGTGCCCAGGAGAAGACTCGAACTTCCACGACCTTGCGATCACCAGCACCTGAAGCTGGCGTGTCTACCAATTTCACCACCTGGGCATTATCTGACAACGTTGCCGTCGTCGATGGCGCGCACTATACGCAGCGCTATTTTGGCTGTAAAGCCCTGCTATCAAAAAAACCTGGAAAATTTCGCCAGTGGTCGTGCAAGGTGCGTTCCGAGGGCTGCAAAGGCCTTTAAAACGCTTGTTGATGCCTGAAATTTCCCGTTTCAATACGCGTATGCCAAACTAACCCGCATATAGACAAGGTGAAAACTCTCTAATGGCCGATTGGCAGTCCCTCGATCCCGAGGCCGCTCGTGAAGCGGAAAAATATGAAAACCCTATTCCTAGCCGCGAACTGATCCTGGCGCATCTCGCCGATCGGGGTTCGCCTGCTAGCCGCGAGCAGTTGGTCGAAGAATTCGGTCTGACCACCGAAGACCAGCTCGAAGCCCTGCGCCGCCGCCTGCGCGCCATGGAGCGCGACGCTCAACTGATCTACACCCGCCGTGGCACCTATGCGCCTGTGGACAAGCTCGACCTGATCCTTGGCCGCATTGCCGGCCACCGTGACGGCTTCGGCTTCCTGATCCCGGATGACGGCAGTGACGACCTGTTCATGAGCCCGGCGCAGATGCGCCTGGTGTTTGATGGCGACCGTGCCCTGGCACGCGTTTCCGGCCTCGACCGTCGCGGTCGCCGTGAAGGCGTGATCGTCGAAGTGGTGTCCCGTGGTCACGAGACCATCGTCGGCCGCTACTTCGAAGAAGGCGGCATCGGCTTTGTGGTGCCGGATAACCCCAAGGTGCAGCAGGAAGTGCTGATCACCCCGGGTCGCAACGCCAACGCCAAGATCGGCCAGTTCGTCGAGGTGAAAATCACCCACTGGCCAACCCCGCGCTTCCAGCCGCAGGGCGACGTGATCGAAGTGGTCGGCAACTACATGGCGCCGGGCATGGAAATCGATGTCGCGCTGCGCACCTACGACATCCCTCACGTATGGCCTGAAGCCGTCGTGAAAGAAGCCCGCAAGCTCAAGCCCGAAGTGGAAGAGAAGGACAAAGAGAAGCGCATCGACTTGCGCCATCTGCCGTTCGTCACCATCGACGGCGAAGACGCCCGCGACTTCGACGACGCGGTCTATTGCGAAGCCAAGCCTGGCAAGTTGCGCCTGTTCTCCGGCGGCTGGAAGTTGTACGTGGCGATTGCCGACGTTTCCAGCTACGTGAAAATCGGCTCGGCACTGGACAACGAAGCCCAGGTGCGCGGCAACTCGGTGTACTTCCCCGAGCGCGTGATCCCGATGCTGCCGGAAGAATTGTCCAACGGCCTGTGCTCGCTGAACCCGAAAGTCGACCGTTTGGCCATGGTGTGCGAGATGACTATCTCGAAAACCGGCGAAATGACCGATTACCAGTTCTACGAAGCGGTGATCCACTCCCAGGCACGCCTGACCTACAACAAGGTCAGCACTATCCTGGAAACGCCGAAGACCAGCGAAGCCAAGGCCCTGCGTACTGAATACGCCGGCGTCGTGCCGCACCTCAAGCAGCTGTATGCGTTGTACAAGGTGTTGCTGGGCGCGCGTCACGTGCGTGGCGCGATCGATTTTGAAACCCAGGAAACCCGGATTGTCTTCGGTTCCGAGCGCAAGATCGCCGCGATCACCCCGACCACTCGCAACGACGCGCACAAGCTGATCGAGGAATGCATGCTGGCGGCCAACGTGGCCACTGCTGAATTCCTGAAAAAGCACGAAATCCCTGCGTTGTACCGTGTGCACGACGGCCCGCCGCCGGAGCGCCTGGAAAAACTGCGCGCGTTCCTCGGCGAACTCGGCCTGTCCCTGCACAAAGGCAAGGACGGCCCGACGCCGAAGGACTACCAGGCTCTGCTTGCGAGCATCAAGGACCGTCCGGATTACCACGTGATCCAGACCGTGATGCTGCGCTCCCTGAGCCAGGCGGTGTACAGCGCCGACAATCAGGGCCACTTCGGCCTGAATTACGAGGCGTACACCCACTTCACTTCGCCGATCCGCCGTTACCCGGACTTGCTCACGCACCGGGCGATCCGCAGCGTGATCCACTCCAAGCAGAACACCCCGCACGTCAAGCGCGCCGGTGCCATGACCATTCCGAAGGCGCGGATCTATCCGTACGACGAAGCGGCCCTGGAACAGTTGGGCGAGCAGTGCTCCATGAGCGAGCGCCGCGCCGACGAAGCCACCCGCGACGTGGTGAACTGGCTCAAGTGCGAGTTCATGAAAGACCGCGTGGGCGAGTCGTTCCCGGGTGTGATCACTGCCGTGACCGGCTTTGGCCTGTTCGTCGAGCTGACCGACATCTACGTCGAGGGCCTGGTGCACGTCACCGCGTTGCCGGGCGACTACTACCACTTCGATCCTGTGCATCACCGCCTGGCGGGCGAGCGCACCGGTCGCAGCTTCCGCTTGGGCGACACGGTGGAAGTGCAGGTCATGCGCGTCGATCTCGACGAGCGCAAGATCGACTTCGGCATGCCTGACAAACCGGCCGAACCGACTGGCCGGAAAAAACGTGGCAGCGACACCGCAGCCCCGGCCGCCAAGGGCAAGGGGGCTCCTGCGAAAGCGGCGGCCACCGAGCCTGCGCCGGCCAAGGCGGGTCGTCGTTCGTCTGCCAAGGACAAGGCCCCCGAAGCCTATCGCCCAAGTGACGCAGCGGCGAAAAACGCCGAACTGCGCAAGAGCCGTGAGTTGAAGCAGCAGTTGCTCAACGAAGCCAAAAGCGGTGGTAAAGCGGCGTCTGGGGGAAAGTCCCACGGGGCGGAAAAGCCGTCGAGCAAGCCGAGTAAACACCGTAAAGGCCCGCCAAAAGCGGGTTCGGCCCCCGCGAAAAGCGGCGGGTCGCGCAAACCTAAGGCCAAGTCATGAGTCTGGAAAAAATCTACGGCGTACACGCCGTAGAAGCATTGCTGCGTCACCATCCCAAGCGCGTCAAGCAAGTCTGGTTGGCCGAAGGTCGCAGCGAGCCGCGCGTGCAAGCGCTGGTCGAGCTGGCCACTGCCAATAAGGTCGCGATCGGCCAGGCCGAGCGGCGTGAAATGGATGTGTGGGTGGAAGGTGTCCACCAGGGCGTGGTCGCGGACGTGAGCCCGAGCCAGGTCTGGGGCGAAGCCATGCTTGACGAGCTGCTCGACCGTACCGAAGGTGCGCCGCTGCTGCTGGTGCTGGACGGCGTGACCGACCCGCACAACCTCGGTGCCTGCCTGCGTTCGGCGGATGCCGCCGGCGCGCTGGCAGTGATCGTGCCCAAGGACAAGTCGGCGACCTTGACGCCGGTTGTACGTAAAGTCGCCTGTGGCGCGGCGGAAGTGATTCCGCTGGTAGCCGTGACCAACCTCGCGCGTACCCTGGAGAAACTCCAGCAGCGCGGCCTGTGGGTCGTGGGCACGGCGGGAGAGGCCGAGGTCAGCATCTATGACCAGGACCTCACCGGCCCGACCATCCTGATCATGGGCGCCGAAGGCAAAGGCATGCGTCGCCTGACCCGTGAGCATTGCGATTACCTGGTGCACCTGCCGATGGCCGGCAGCGTCAGCAGTCTCAACGTATCGGTCGCAACGGGCGTCTGCCTGTTCGAAGCCCAGCGCCAGCGCGGCGCCAAGGCTAAAGCCAAGAAATAACCGAGTCTGGCGCAGGTCAAAATGTGGGAGGGGGCTTGCTCCCGAATACGGTGTATCAGCCAGTGCATTGGGTGACTGGCACACCGCTTTCGGGAGCAAGCCACCTCCCACATTTGTTTTTGTGGTGTATGGGCGCTGTTCAAATAATCACCAATCACCTTGCACCCTTTCTCCCCCTTCTCTACAATTGCGCCCCTTGCCTTCCTGGCAGGCACCGATGTGCCTCCCTGCGGCAAGATCCATAAGTGTCATTCACTCCTTGTCTGACCGTTTTTGAGCGGCAGGCTACAACCCGTAAGGAGCATTCATGCGTCATTACGAAATCATCTTTTTGGTCCACCCGGATCAAAGCGAGCAAGTCGGCGGCATGGTTGAGCGTTACACCAAGCTGATCGAAGAAGACGGCGGCAAAATCCACCGTCTGGAAGATTGGGGCCGTCGTCAACTGGCCTACGCAATCAACAATGTTCACAAGGCTCACTACGTGATGCTGAACGTTGAGTGCACTGGCAAGGCCCTGGCCGAGCTGGAAGACAACTTCCGCTACAACGATGCAGTGATCCGTAACCTGGTCATCCGTCGCGAAGAAGCCGTTACCGGCCAATCCGAGATGCTCAAGGCTGAAGAAAACCGCAGTGAGCGCCGTGAGCGTCGCGACCGTCCTGAGCACGAAGGCGCTGATAGCGCTGACAGTGATGACAGCGACAACAGCGATAACGCTGACGAGTAATCCACGGACCTTTTAAGGAGCCTATCAAATGGCACGTTTCTTCCGTCGTCGTAAATTCTGCCGCTTCACCGCTGAAGACGTGAAAGAGATCGATTACAAAGATCTCAACACTCTGAAAGCCTACGTATCCGAGACCGGCAAAATCGTTCCAAGCCGTATCACCGGTACCAAAGCACGTTATCAGCGTCAGCTGGCCACCGCTATCAAGCGCGCCCGCTTCCTGGCCCTGCTGGCCTACACCGACAGCCACGGCCGCTGAGACCGGGCAGTCGACAAGTAGTAAGGGATTGAATGCATGCGCGCCTTAGCTGAGTTCATCATGCGCGGTCGTGTGCAGGCCACTCTGGTAGTGGCTGGATGTGCGGCATTGCCGTTGCTTTATTGGTTGGGTGCTGCCGCAGGTTGCCTTGTGCTCCTGCGGCGCGGTTTGAAGGACGCCCTTGGCGTTCTCGCCCTGGGACTGCTGCCGGCCTTGGTCTGGTGGCTGCAATTCGACGATCCACGCGTGCTTCTGGTACTGCTGGGGTCATCGAGCCTTGCGTTGGTTTTACGCGCAAGCGAGTCCTGGGTCCGCACGCTGCTGGTCAGCGTGGCATTGGGGTTGGTGTACTCAGTAATGCTTGGCGCGGCTTTCCGCCCGCATATCGAGGCGCTGGCGCAGGAGATCGTCAAGATCCTGCCGCTGGCCCTCGGGGATCTCTACCAGCAGTTGACGGTAGATGAGCGAGCGCGCCTTGCGGCACTGATTGCACCGGTCCTGACCGGCCTGATAGCGGCACTGTTGCAGATCGTCAGCGTGCTGAGCCTGATTCTTGGGCGTTATTGGCAGGCGTTGTTGTACAACCCGGGTGGTTTTGGTCGCGAATTTCGCAGTATCAGAATCCCTGCGGGGCCGGCGATGTTGCTGCTGGCGTGCATGGTTGTCGGACCGAACTTCGGTCCACAGATGGCCTTGCTGGCGCCGATTTGCAGCGTACCGCTGGTGTTTGCCGGACTGGCCCTGATTCACGGGCTGGTTGCGCGAAAGCGCCTGGCCAAGTTCTGGCTGGTGGGGTTGTACGTCACGCTGTTGCTGTTCATGCAGCTGATCTATCCGTTACTCGTGGTCTTGGCCATTGTCGACGGCCTGATTGATTTTCGCGGTCGTCTCGCGTCGAAAGACGCCGATAACGCGAACGGTGAAGGTTAAAAGTTAGAGGATTTTCACATGCAACTGATCCTTCTGGAAAAAGTCGCCAACCTGGGCAACCTGGGCGACAAAGTGAACGTTAAGGCCGGCTACGGTCGTAACTACCTGCTGCCATACGGCAAAGCCACCGCTGCAACCGCTGCCAACCTGGCTGCGTTTGAAGAGCGTCGTGCTGAGCTGGAAAAAGCCGCAGCAGACAAAAAAGCATCGGCCGAAACTCGCGCTGCCCAACTGGCTGAGCTGGAAGTGACTATCACTGCCACCGCCGGTGACGAAGGCAAGCTGTTCGGTTCGATCGGCACCCACGACATCGCTGATGCACTGACCGCCTCCGGCGTTGAAGTGCAGAAGAGCGAAGTTCGTCTGCCGAACGGCACCATCCGCAACGTAGGCGAATTCGACGTAGCCGTGCACCTGCACGCTGAAGTTGAAGCCACCGTACGCGTTGTCGTGGTAGCAGCTTAAGCAGCACCTAACTGACTGGCACCTCGCGTGCCAGGCGGTTAACATCGGGCACGATCCTGTTTACAGGTCGTGCCTTTTGTTTTTCTACAAACCCCTAATTCCAAGTGGCCATGAACGATATTTCAGCTCCTGAGCAATACGATCTGCAAACCGCTGCCCTGAAGGTGCCGCCGCATTCCATCGAGGCCGAACAGGCCGTGCTCGGTGGCCTGATGCTGGACAACAACGCCTGGGAACGCGTGCTGGATCAAGTCTCGGACGGTGATTTCTATCGGCATGACCATCGCCTGATCTTCCGTGCCATTGCCAAGCTGGCCGACCAGAACTCGCCGATCGACGTGGTGACCCTGGCCGAACAGCTGGACAAGGAAGGCCAGACCTCCCAGGTCGGCGGCCTGGGTTATCTCGGCGAACTGGCGAAAAACACACCGTCCGTCGCCAACATCAAGGCGTATGCGCAGATCGTCCGCGAGCGTGCGACGCTGCGCCAACTGATCGGCATCAGCACCGAGATCGCCGACAGTGCCTTCAACCCCGAAGGCCGTACCGCCGCCGAGATTCTCGACGAAGCCGAGCGCCAGATCTTCCAGATCGCCGAAGCGCGTCCCAAGACCGGCGGCCCGGTAGGCGTCAACGAGCTGTTGACCAAGGCCATCGACCGTATCGACACGCTGTTCAACACCGACAACGCGATCACCGGTATCTCCACCGGCTACACCGACCTCGACGAAAAAACCAGCGGCCTGCAGCCGGCTGACTTGATCATCGTCGCCGGCCGTCCATCCATGGGTAAAACCACCTTTGCGATGAACCTGGTGGAAAACGCGGTGTTGCGCAGCGACAAGACGGTACTGGTGTACTCCCTCGAGATGCCAGGCGAATCGCTGGTCATGCGTATGCTTTCCTCGCTCGGCCGTATCGACCAGACCAAGGTGCGTGCCGGTCGCCTGGAAGACGACGATTGGCCGCGCCTGACCTCGGCGGTCAACCTGCTCAACGACCGCAAGTTGTTCATCGATGACACCGCCGGTATCAGCCCGTCCGAGATGCGCGCACGTACCCGCCGCCTGGTGCGCGAGCACGGCGACATCGCCTTGATCATGATCGACTACCTGCAGTTGATGCAGATCCCGGGCTCCAGCGGCGACAACCGGACCAACGAGATTTCCGAAATCTCGCGGTCCCTGAAGGCCCTGGCCAAGGAATTCAACTGCCCGGTGGTGGCGCTGTCCCAGCTCAACCGTTCCCTGGAACAACGTCCCAACAAGCGCCCGGTGAACTCCGACTTGCGTGAATCCGGAGCGATCGAGCAGGACGCCGACGTCATCATGTTCGTGTACCGCGACGAGGTGTACCACCCCGAGACCGAGCACAAGGGCATTGCCGAGATCATCATCGGCAAGCAGCGGAACGGGCCGATCGGCTTTATCCGCCTGGCGTTCATCGGCAAGTACACGCGTTTCGAGAACCTGGCGCCAGGCAGTTACAACTTCGACGACGACGAGTAAGCCCCAGCGCCTTCAACGGCCTCATCGCCGGCGCGCCAGCGGCCACATCTGGATGTATTCACTAATCAGTGTGGGAGCAGGCTTGCCCGCGATGGCTTCAGCACAATTCCGACTGTTGCCGTCGGAATTGGTCAAAATTTGTGCTATATTCCGCGCCCGCGATTTTTCATCTCAACACCGGTCACCGTCATGCAAACAGCCAAGCCGTTATTTGACTATCCCAAGTACTGGGCCGAATGTTTCGGTCCTGCGCCATTCCTGCCAATGAGCAGGGAGGAGATGGATCAGCTTGGCTGGGATTCCTGCGACATCATCATCGTCACCGGTGATGCGTACGTGGACCACCCATCGTTTGGCATGGCCATCATCGGCCGGCTGCTGGAGTCCCAGGGCTTTCGCGTCGGGATCATTGCCCAGCCGAACTGGCAGTCCAAAGACGACTTCATGAAGCTTGGCGAGCCGAACCTGTTCTTTGGCGTCGCGGCCGGCAACATGGACTCGATGATCAACCGCTACACCGCCGACAAGAAAATCCGTTCCGACGACGCCTACACCCCTGGCGGCATGGCCGGCAAACGCCCGGACCGCGCGAGCCTGGTGTACAGCCAGCGTTGCAAGGAAGCCTACAAGAACGTGCCGATCGTGCTCGGTGGCATCGAAGCCTCCCTGCGCCGCATCGCCCACTACGACTACTGGCAGGACCGTGTGCGCAACTCGATCCTGATTGACGCCACCGCCGATATCCTGCTGTACGGCAACGCCGAGCGCGCCATCGTCGAAGTGGCCCAGCGCCTGTCGTGGGGTCACAAGATCGAAGACATCACCGACGTGCGCGGCACCGCGTTCATTCGTCGTGATACGCCGGTGGGCTGGTACGAAGTGGACTCCACGCGGATCGACCGTCCGGGCAAGATCGACAAGATCATCAACCCGTACGTGAACACCCAGGACACCCAGGCCTGCGCCATCGAGCAGGAAAAAGGCCCGCAGGACGATCCGGAAGAAGCCAAGGTCGTGCAGATCCTGGCCAGCCCGAAGATGACCCGCGACAAGACCGTGATCCGCCTGCCATCGGTGGAAAAGGTCCGTGGCGACGCGGTGCTGTATGCACACGCCAACCGCGTGCTGCACTTGGAAACCAACCCGGG
This sequence comes from Pseudomonas sp. TH21, assembly GCF_016651025.1. Classification (NCBI taxonomy): domain Bacteria; kingdom Pseudomonadati; phylum Pseudomonadota; class Gammaproteobacteria; order Pseudomonadales; family Pseudomonadaceae; genus Pseudomonas; species Pseudomonas sp. TH21. The sequence continues at coordinate 500,612 of NZ_JAEKEQ010000001.1, forward strand.
CAACGCCCGCGCGCTGGTGCAGAAGCACGGTGAAGTGGACGTGTGGTTCAACCCGCCGCCGATTCCGATGACCACCGAAGAAATGGACTACGTGTTTGGCATGCCTTACGCCCGCGTTCCGCACCCGGTGTACGGCAAGGAAAAGATCCCGGCCTACGACATGATCCGTTTCTCGGTGAACATCATGCGTGGCTGCTTCGGCGGCTGCACCTTCTGCTCGATCACCGAGCACGAAGGTCGCATCATCCAGAACCGTTCCGAAGAGTCGATCATCCGCGAAATCGAAGAGATCCGCGACAAAGTGCCGGGCTTCACCGGCGTGATCTCCGACCTCGGCGGCCCGACCGCGAACATGTACCGCATCGCCTGCAAGAGCCCGGAAATCGAATCCGCGTGCCGCAAGCCGTCGTGCGTGTTCCCGGGTATCTGCCCGAACCTGAACACCGACCACTCCTCCTTGATCCAGCTGTACCGCAGCGCCCGTGCGTTGCCGGGGGTGAAGAAGATTTTGATCGCTTCCGGCCTGCGCTACGACCTCGCGGTCGAGTCGCCGGAGTACGTCAAGGAGCTGGTGACCCACCACGTCGGTGGTTACCTCAAGATCGCCCCGGAACACACCGAGGAAGGTCCGCTCAACCAGATGATGAAGCCGGGCATTGGCAGCTATGACAAGTTCAAGCGCATGTTCGAGAAGTACACCAAGGAAGCGGGCAAGGAGCAGTACCTGATCCCGTACTTCATCGCCGCCCACCCGGGCACCACCGATGAAGACATGATGAACCTGGCCTTGTGGCTCAAGGGCAACGGCTTCCGCGCCGACCAGGTGCAGGCGTTCTACCCGTCGCCGATGGCCACCGCCACCGCGATGTACCACTCGGGCAAGAACCCGCTGCGCAAGGTCACCTACAAGAGCGACGCGGTGACCATCGTCAAGAGCGAAGAGCAGCGCCGCCTGCACAAGGCCTTCTTGCGCTACCACGACCCGAAAGGCTGGCCGATGCTGCGTGAAGCGCTGACCCGCATGGGCCGTGCCGATTTGATCGGCCCGGGCAAGGACCAACTGATCCCGCTGCATCAGCCGAGCACCGACAGCTACCAGAGCGCGCGTCGCAAGAACTCGACGCCGGCCGGCAGCCACAAGGTTGCCAAGGAAACCACCACCCGGATCCTCACCCAGCACACCGGCCTGCCACCGCGTGGCAGCGACGGCAGCAACCCGTGGGACAAGCGCGAGCAAGCCAAGGCCGCCGCCCAGGCGCGCAACAAGCAGGCAGCCAAGGAGCGCGCGGATGCGGCCAAGGGCAAGGGCGGCAAGCCTGCGCGCAAACCGGTCGTGCCGCGCTGATCGCAACCTGAATATGCAAAACGCCAGCCTCGTGCTGGCGTTTTGCTTTCTATTCGCTGGCGTACCTGTTTGTTAAGGTGGCGCCCATTGAATCGCCTTCGCGAGCAAGCCCGCTCCCACATTTGTCCGAGTTCCAGCATGAGAATGCGCTCGAATGTGGGAGCGGGCTTGCTCGCGAAGGCGTCAGTTCAGGCACCCTTCATTTCAAGGAAGAACACCCATGAGCAACCCCCTGCTCAACATTGGCATGGACTCCAACCGCTCCCAATTCATGGCGCGCCAGCGCATCGAAAGCCAGATCAACCTGCCGCGCCTGTTCGCTGCCATCGATGCCGACCCCGCCATTGTCGGTGCCGGTGTTGTGTATATCGATGCCGAGTTCAACGTCGTCACTCTGCGCGAATTCCAGCCTATCTGCAGCATCGCACCCAAGCGGTTGATCCTGCGTGAGGCACAGAAGTACATCGCGCCAACGCAATTCGCCCAACAGGTGCAAGACAACCCGCGGGAGTCCCGGCTGGTGGGCGAAGCGGTCAATACCACGCTGTCGTGTGCCGGCGCGGTCATCGGTTGGATTGTGGTGCTCAGTGGTTCCGTCGCGGTCCCGTTTTCGGCAGGCGCCAGTTCGGTGGTCGTGGCGCTCGGCTACACGGCTGCGGCAGCCAGTTCCGTGCAGTGTTTTGCCAGCGGCTATCGCACGGTCAATGAGATCCGTAACCCCGCGCGCAATGATCAGCTCGACAGTGAGGAGTGGTACCAATACACCATGATTGCCCTGGATGCGGCGTCGTTGGTCGGGGTCGGTTCATCGGCGCTGGCAACGGTCAAGCTGGTGCGGCTGAATAAGGCCGCCACCGGAAAAAGTGTGAGGGAGGTGCTCAGGGGCCTGAATCGACAGGAGCGCGCCAAGTTGACCAAAGAGCTGTTGAGCATCAACGATCCACGCCTGACGTCAAAGATGATCAAGCTGAAGCAGTTGTCGGGCGAGTTGCCTAAGCGGTTCACGCCCACCGAGGTCAAACATGCAACAGTCACGCAGATCAAGGATGCCTTGGGCGCAGTCATTGGTTTTACCGGCAGCGCAGTGTCGGGGAACGTACGCACAATTGCCGTAGGGCTGTATGAGGAGGCCGAGCAATGAACGAACTGCCCAGCATTCGCAGTTTTCTGTCGACGTATTTCCCGGTCTTCATGGGGGCGATATTTGCCTCGATTTTCACCCTCGTGTTTACGCTTCCGGTGTTCTTCGACAGCTATATGCCCAGCCTGTCCATGGCAGATAACGCCAAGTACGCCTTCCTGGTGGGTATCGCGCTCACGCTAATCATCGTGCACTGCAATTTCATGATCGCCCGCGGGCATCCCCAATGGACGTGGCCGGTCGTGGTGCTTTTGGGGGTGTGCTTTCTGAGTGTACTGCCAACCCTCAATGATCAACCGAATGCGCTGATGTATGCCTTGAGCCTCGTGTTCCCATTGCTTGGGCTATTGCTGTTCAACAGCAAGCGTCACCGTGAAATGCGCCAGAAACTGGTCGAAGTTCGCCTCCTGCGCGAAGCCATCAGCGCCCGCCAAAAAGCTCGCTGACTGGGTAGATTCACCACCCCCGCTCACATGACCGCCACATAAATGTGCAACCCTCGCACCATTACCGCAGCCACGGCGCCGTTTTGGTGCTGTACTGCACCGGGTCCCACGATAAAGCGCAATGACCGCCGCTCTGGCATAAGTCTTGCGCGCGTTGTGTCCATGCCCTGGCTCGCAGGAGGCCGCCGTGTCGATTCATGTCGCGTTGCACCACGTTACGCATTACCGCTATGACCGCGCTGTCGAACTCGGCCCACAGATCGTGCGTTTGCGCCCGGCGGCTCATAGCCGCACGCGGATTTTGTCCTACGCGCTGAAAGTGCTGCCCGAGCAGCACTTCATCAATTGGCAGCAGGACCCCCAGGGCAATTACCTGGCGCGCCTGGTGTTTCCGGAAAAGACCGACGAGTTGCGCATCGAAGTCGACCTGGTCGCCGAGATGGCGGTGTTCAACCCATTCGACTTTTTTCTCGAGCCCTACGCCGAAAAAATTCCGTTCACCTACGCCGCCGATGAGCAGCGCGAGCTGGCGCCGTACCTGGAAACCCTGCCGCTGACGCCGAGATTTGCCGCCTACCTTGCCGGCATCGACCGTACGCCGCTGCCGGCCGTGGATTTCCTGGTCGGCCTCAACCAGCGCCTGGCGGCCGATATCGGTTACCTGATCCGCATGGAACCGGGCGTGCAGACCCCGGAATTTACCCTGGAAAACGCCTCCGGTTCCTGCCGCGATTCGGCCTGGCTGCTGGTGCAATTGCTGCGCAACCTGGGCTTGGCGGCGCGGTTTGTGTCCGGCTATCTGATCCAGCTCACCGCCGACGTCAAAGCCCTCGACGGCCCGTCCGGCACGGAGGTGGACTTCACCGACTTGCACGCCTGGTGCGAGGTGTATCTGCCCGGTGCCGGCTGGATTGGCCTGGATGCCACCTCCGGGCTGTTCGCCGGTGAAGGGCATATCCCGCTCGCTTGTAGTCCCGATCCATCATCTGCCGCGCCAATCAGTGGGTTGGTGGAACCCTGCGAGTGCGAATTTACCCACGAGATGTCGGTTGAACGCATTTGGGAAGCGCCACGCGTCACCAAGCCCTACACCGAAGAGCAATGGCTGGCGATCCAGGCCCTGGGCCGGCAGATTGACGGCGACCTGCTCAAGGATGACGTGCGTCTGACCATGGGTGGCGAGCCGACCTTCGTGTCCATCGACGATCCTGACGGCGCCGAGTGGAACACCGCCGCCCTCGGGCCCGACAAGCGACGGCTGTCCGCCGAGCTGTTCCAGCGCATGCGCAAGCACTATGCGCCCAAAGGCCTGGTGCACTTTGGCCAGGGCAAGTGGTACCCCGGCGAGCAACTGCCGCGTTGGTCGCTCAATTGTTACTGGCGCCGCGACGGCGTGCCGATCTGGCACAACAGCGCGCTGATCGCCGATGAACAACAGGACTACGGCGCCGATGGCGCGCTGGCCGGGCGTTTTCTGGCCAGCGTCGCCGAGCGTCTGAAGCTGCCGGCGCGTTTCGTGTTCCCGGCCTTCGAAGACAATTTCTATTACCTGTGGCGCGAAGGCGCGCTGCCGCAAAACGTCACCGCCCAAGACCCGCGCCTGAGTGATGACCTTGAGCGCGAACGCCTGCGCAAAGTGTTCAGCCAGGGCCTGGATAAAGTCATCGGCCAGGTGCTGCCGCTGGCGCGCACCGCCGCCAATGATCGCTGGCAGAGCGGGCGCTGGTACTTGCGCGATAACCATTGCCGTCTGGTGCCGGGCGATTCGCCGCTGGGCTATCGCCTGCCCTTGGCCTCGCAACCGTGGGTGACGGCGGCGGAATATCCCTTTGTGCATCCCACCGACCCGAACCAGGATCAGCCGGGGCTGCCGACAACCGCGCAACTGCAGAGCCACGGTGAGCCTGCGCCGAGCGACGAGCGCGTGCCGAAGGTAGACGAGTCAGCCGACTGGCTGACCCGTACCGCCCTGTGCGCCGAGGCCAGGGAAGGGCGCCTGTACCTGTTTATGCCGCCGCTGGAGCGCGTGGAGGATTACCTGGAGCTGGTGGCCGCCATCGAAGCCACCGCCGAAGAGCTGCATTGCCCGGTGCTGCTCGAAGGCTACGAGCCGCCGGCGGATACGCGCCTGAGCAACTTCCGCGTTACGCCGGACCCTGGTGTGATCGAAGTCAACGTGCAGCCGTCCGCCACTTGGGACGAGTTGGTGGAGCGCACCGAATTCCTCTACGAAGAGGCTCGGCAAACCCGGCTGACCACCGAGAAATTCATGATCGACGGCCGTCACACCGGCACCGGCGGCGGTAACCACTTTGTACTCGGCGGCGCCACGCCCAAGGATTCACCGTTCCTGCGCAGGCCGGATTTGCTGCGCAGTCTGATCAGCTACTGGCATAACCATCCTTCGCTGTCGTACCTGTTTTCCGGCCTGTTCATCGGCCCGACTTCCCAGGCGCCACGGGTCGACGAAGCACGCAACGATGCGCTGTACGAGCTGGAAATCGCCTTCGCGCAAATGCCCGAACCGGGCGAGGAGTGCCCGCCGTGGTTGGTGGACCGCTTGCTGCGCAACCTGCTGATCGACGTGACTGGCAACACCCACCGCGCCGAGTTCTGCATCGACAAACTCTACTCACCGGATGGCGCCACCGGCCGCCTGGGCCTGCTGGAATTGCGCGCCTTTGAAATGCCGCCCCATGCGCGCATGAGCTTGACCCAGCAGCTGTTGCTGCGCGCGTTGGTCGCGCGCTTCTGGCGTGAGCCCTATGCACCGCCGAAACTGGCGCGCTGGGGCACCGAACTGCACGACCGTTTCCTGCTGCCGCACTTTATCGAGCAGGACTTTGCCGATGTGATCGTCGAACTCAATGCCGCCGGTTACCCACTGCGCGCCGAATGGTTTGCCGCGCACCTGGAATTCCGTTTTCCCAAGGTCGGCGACTACGCAGTCAGCGGCATCGAACTGGAACTGCGCCAGGCCCTGGAACCCTGGCATGTACTCGGTGAAGAGGGCGCGGTGGGCGGCACCGTGCGTTATGTCGATTCATCGCTGGAGCGCTTGCAGGTGAAGTTGAGCGGCTTGCCGCCGCAGCGTTATCTGCTGACCTGCAATGGCATCCCGGTGCCGCTGCAGCCCACCGGGCGCGTCGGCGAGTTCGTTGCCGGCGTGCGTTACCGCGCCTGGCAACCGGCCAACTGTCTGCAACCGACCATTGCGGTGCATGCGCCGTTGGTATTCGATCTGCTCGACACCTGGATGCAGCGCTCCCTGGGCGGCTGCCAGTACCACGTGGCCCATCCGGGCGGGCGCAACTACGACAGCTTGCCGGTGAATGCCAATGAAGCCGAGAGCCGGCGGATGGCGCGGTTTTTCAGGTTGGGGCATACGCCTGGGAAGCTGCAGGTACCGACGATGATCATCAACGATGAGCTACCGATGACCCTGGATTTACGGCGTTTCCCCAATAAAAATGACTGAACGCGGTTCGAAAATGTGGGAGCTGGCTTGCCTGCGATAGCGGTGTATCAGCCAGCCAATAAGATGACTGGAAAACCGCTATCGCAGGTAAGCCTGCTCCCACATTGGATCGCAGTAAATTTGAGTTAATCTGACTTCCCTTGCCTCTGCCGAGCGTTCCATGCCCGACTTGCTCGACCGTTACCCGCTGACCGCGGGCACTTATCACGAACTGCTCGACGACAGCGGCGCGGTGCGTGCCCATTGGCGGCGCCTGCTCGATCACCTACAGCGCAGCACACCCGCGCAACTGGCCCAGCGCCAGGCGCTGCTGACCCGGCAGATCCAGGAAAATGGCGTGACCTACAACGTCTACGCCGACCCCAAGGGCGCTGACCGTCCGTGGGAATTGGACCTGTTGCCGCACGTGCTGGCTGCCGATGAGTGGCAGCAGCTGGCAGCGGGTATCGCCCAGCGGGCGCGCCTGCTCAATGCGGTGCTGGCTGACCTGTACGGGCCGCAACGCTTGATCACCGAGGGCTTGCTGCCCGCCGAGCTGGTGTTCGGGCACAACAACTTCCTGTGGCCGTGCCAGGGTATCCAGCCGCCGGACGGCGCGTTCCTGCACCTGTATGCGGTGGATCTGGCGCGCACCCCGGATGGCCGTTGGTGGGTGACGGCCGACCGCACGCAAGCACCGTCGGGGGCCGGCTATGCCCTGGAAAACCGTACCATCGTGTCGCGGGCGTTTCCGGACCTGTACCGCGACCTGCAGGTGCAGCACCTCACCGGTTTCTTCCGCACGCTCCAGGAAACCCTGGCCCGCCAAGCGCCCGGCGATGACCAGCCGCCGCTGATCGTGCTGCTCACACCCGGGCGTTTCAACGAGAGCTATTTCGAACACCTCTACCTCGCGCGCCAGCTCGGCTACCCGCTGGTGGAGGGCGGCGACCTCACCGTGCGCGACAGCACCGTCTTCCTGAAGACCCTCAGCGGCCTGCGCCGGGTGCACGCCATCATGCGGCGCCTGGATGACGACTTCTGCGACCCGCTGGAGCTGCGTACCGACTCGGCGCTCGGCGTGCCCGGCCTGCTCGACGCCGTGCGCCAGGGCAATGTGCTGGTGGCCAATGCCCTGGGCAGCGGCGTGCTGGAGTCGCCGGGGTTGCTCGGTTTCCTGCCGAAGATCAACCAGTTTCTGTTTGGCGAAGAGCTGATCCTGCCGTCCATCGCCACTTGGTGGTGCGGTGAAGCGCCGGTGCTGGCCGAAGCCCTGGAGAAATTGCCGGAGCTGCTGATCAAGCCGGCGTTTCCGTCGCAAAGCTTCACCCCGGTATTTGGCCGCGACTTGAATGACGAGCAGCGCCAGGCCCTCGCCGAACGCATGCGCGCGCGGCCTTACGCGTATGTCGCCCAAGAGCTGGCGCAGCTGTCCCAGGCGCCGGTGTGGCACACCGTGGATGATCACCTGCAACACCGCGCGATTGGCATGCGTGTGTATGCCGTGGCCAGCGAGGATGGCTATCGCGTGCTGCCCGGCGGCCTGACCCGCGTGGCGGCCGAAGCCGATGCCGAGGTGGTGTCGATGCAACGCGGTGGCGCCAGCAAGGACACCTGGGTCCTCGGTGAACGGGCTGCCGGTGGCGAGCATTGGCGCGCGCAACGGGCGATTGGCGCGCATGATCTGGTGCGCCGCGACCCGTATCTGCCGTCACGGGTGGTGGAAAACCTGTTCTGGTTCGGGCGTTATTGCGAGCGCTGCGATGACAGTGCGCGCTGGCTGCGCATTGTGCTGGCGCGCTACGTCGATGGCGACGATCCGCTGGCACTGCAGGCCGCGGTCGAGCTGGGTGAGAACCTGCGTTTGTTGCCGGAGGAAGGCGAGTTGCCCGAGCGCCTGCTCGCGGCGTTGCTCGGCGATGACTGGCCGTCGAGCCTGCGTGCCAACCTGCAGCGCCTGCAGTGGGCAGCGTCGCAGGTGCGCGGCAAGTTGTCCCGCGAGAACTGGCAGGCCTTGGTCGAGCTGCAGCGCGAAGCCTTGGAGCTGGAAAGCGAAAGCCCGGATTTTGGCGAGTTGCTGGATTTTCTCAACCGCCTGGTGATGTCCCTGGCGGCGCTGTCCGGCTTTGCGCTGGACGACATGACCCGCGATGAAGGCTGGCGCTTTTTGATGATGGGCCGGCGCATCGAGCGCCTGCAATTTCTCAGCAGCAGCCTGGCGGCATTCCTGCGCGGCGTAGCTGTGTTCGACCAGGCGGGGCTGGAGTGGTTGCTGGAGTTGGGCAACAGCAGCATCACCTATCGCTCGCGCTACCTGGCGGTGCCGCAACTGATCCCGGTACTGGACTTGTTGCTGCTGGATGAGCAGAACCCCCACGCCGTGCTGTTCCAGCTGAAACTGGTGAGCCGCACCTTGCGTCGCCTCAACGACGACTTCGGTGTGCCGCGCGAAACCGGCCTGGCGCCGTTGGTCGAGCGCCTCGCGCGTTTCGACCTGGGCTGCCTGGAAAACCCGCTGTTTGGCGAGTCCAGCGTGCGCGCCGCGCTGGAGGGGCTGGCCGACCTGTTGCAGGCGGTCGCCGATGAAAGCGGGCAAGTGTCGGACCGCCTGGCGTTGCGCCACTTTGCCCATGTGGATGATGTCAGTCAGCAAACGGTGTCGGTGTGATGAGTGCGCGCTACCAGATTTTCCACGATACCCACTACCACTACGACAGCCCGGTGTCCCTGGCCCAGCAGCTGGCGCACCTGTGGCCGCGCCCCTGTGCCTGGCAGCGCTGCAGCGCGCAGCAGCTGGAGATCAGCCCACCGCCGTCTTCGCGTCGCGATGAGCTGGACGTGTTCGGCAACCCGATCACACGGCTGGCGTTCGAGCGGCCCCATGATGAATTGCTGGTGAATGCCGGGCTCACCGTCGAAGTGCTGGCGCGGCCGACGCTGGATTTCCAGCAGTCACCGCCTTGGGACCAGACCCGTGACAGCCTGACCTACAGCAGCCAGCCGCTGTCGCCACAGCTGGTCGAAGCGTGCCGCTATCGCTTCGAATCGCCCTATGTGCACCTGAAGAAAACCTTCGTCGAGTTTTCCGAGAGCTGCTTCCCTCCCGGCAAGCCGTTGCTGTTGGGTGTGCAGGCCTTGATGGAAAAGATCTTCAGCGAATTCACCTTCGATGCCGAAGCCACCCAGGTCGCCACGCCGCTGGTGGAAGTGCTGGAGCGCCGGCGCGGCGTGTGCCAGGACTTCGCCCACCTGATGCTCGCGTGCCTGCGCTCGCGAGGCCTGGCGGCGCGGTATATCAGCGGTTACCTGTTGACCCAGCCACCGCCCGGCCAGCCACGACTGATCGGCGCCGATGCGTCACATGCATGGGTTTCGGTGTATTGCCCGGTCGCAGGGTGGGTGGATTTTGATCCGACGAACAATGTACAGCCGGCACTGGAACACATCACCCTGGCCTGGGGCCGGGACTTTTCCGATGTATCGCCGTTGCGCGGGGTGATCCTGGGGGGAGGCAGCCATGACCCGGAAGTGCGGGTGACGGTGATGCCGCTGGAGTGAGGACCGGGCTTATTAATTTGTGGCGAGCGGGCTTGCCCCGCGTTGGGCTGCGCAGCAGCCCTGAAGCCTGAAACTGCGGTCTGTCTGAACTAGCGGGGGATATATTGGGGCCGCTTCGCAGCCCAACGCGGGGCAAGCCCGCTCGCCATAACAAGCCCGCTTGTCACAGCAAGTCCGATAGCCACGACAAGCCCGCTTGCGACCTGGCGCAACAGATCAATTATTCAGCCGGGTCTTTCGGTGTCTCGGTGTCGTCAGTCGCTACTTCGCCTTCGGCATCCGGGTTCAGTGCGCCGGCTTCTTCATCTGCAGCGGCTTTCTTGCGTTGCAGCTTTTCCTCTTTCTTCTGCTCCTTGGCCAAGTCTCTCTGACGTTTGGCGAAGGAGTAATTAGGTTTGGCCATGGGCGATCCTCTAGGGTCGAAGGTGAGGGTGGGCGGCGCGCAGCTGCCTTGGGCCGTCATGGTAGCAGCTTCAAGGGGCGCTTGGCCTTCACTTACCGCAGGCGTACGCGGCCAGCAGGCCGTTGAACAGGTGATTGAGGCGCATGGTTCGGACTCCAAAGGGTGATGGGCCGATCATAGGCAGGTGTCGCTACTTTAGCTGGTAGATTGTGTTGATAAGTCTGATAGCCTAAAGTTGTATACAATCTGTTGATTCAGATCATAAGAATTTACGCCTGCATGAGGCACCCTTGTCGCAATACGCGTTTTTTAACCCTGCCTTGGAGATTCACATGTTTGCCAAACTCGTTGCTGTTTCCCTGCTGACTCTGGCGAGCGGCCAGTTGCTTGCTGCAGAGTGCAAGGTCACCGTCGACTCCACTGATCAAATGTCCTTCAACACCAAGGCCATTGAAATCGACAAAAGCTGCAAGACATTCACCGTCGAGCTGACTCACTCCGGCAACCTGCCGAAAAACGTCATGGGCCACAACTGGGTGCTGAGCTCCGCCGCCGACATGCCTGGCGTCGCCAGCGACGGCATGGCTGCCGGCATCGACAAGAACTACCTGAAAGATGGCGACACCCGCATCATCGCCCACACCAAGATCATCGGTGCTGGCGAGAAAGATTCCGTGACCTTCGATGTGTCGAAACTGGCCGCCGGTACGGATTACGCGTTCTTCTGCTCGTTCCCAGGCCACATCTCGATGATGAAAGGCACTGTTGTCGTGAAGTAAGCCGACTCCGGTCGAAAAAAAAGCGCCTTTTCAGGCGCTTTTTTTGTGGGCGGCGAAAACCTGTGGCGAGCGGGCTTGCCCCGCGTTGGGCTGCGAAGCGGCCCCAAAAACTGCCACATGGCTTGTGTGAATGACCGCGTTCAACTCACTGGGGCTGCTGCGCAACCCAACGCGGGGCAAGCCCGCTCGCCACAGCGGCCCACTCACCACAGTGTTCACGGCGCGAACGGCATGACCCGCTTGTGCTCGGTCTTGCGGTAGGTGTCGCAGATGATCTTGAATGCTTCCTCACGCACCGGCTCGCCGTGCAGGAACGCATCGATCTCGGCGTAGGTCACCCCATGGGAGGCTTCGTCAGGCTTGCCTGGTGACAGGTCTTCAAGGTCGGCAGTCGGGATTTTCTCGACCAGCGACTCCGGTGCACCAAAGTGCCGCGCAATCGCGCGGACCTGGTTTTTCACCAGGCCACTCAGGGGGGCGAGGTCGCAGGCGCCGTCACCAAACTTGGTGAAAAAGCCCATCACGGCTTCCGCCGCATGGTCGGTGCCGATCACCAGGCCACCGGCCGCGCCAGCGATGGTGTACTGCGCCACCATGCGCATGCGCGCCTTGGTATTGCCCAGCACGAAATCGCGGGACACCGCGGCCTTGCCTTCGAATGCCGCAACTTCATTGGCCAGCGATTTCACCGCCGGGCCGATGTTGACGGTGTGGCGCTCGTCCGGCTCGATAAAGTCCACCGATGCCTGGGCGTCGATTTCATCGAACTGGGTTTCGTAGGGCAGGCGCACCGCGATAAACCGGTAGGCTTCATCCCCGGTGCGGGTGCGCAGCTCCTGCATCGCGCGTTGGGCCAACAGGCCGGCGGTCAGGGAGTCGACGCCGCCGCTGATACCCAGCACCAATGTCTTGAGCCCGGAATTGCGCAGGCAGTCCTGGATAAATGCCACACGCCTCGCAACTTCGGCTTCAAGGGCCGCCTGGTCTTTGAACGGTGCTTGGACCTTGAGCTGCTGCGCAATCTCACGCTGTACGGCTTGCATGATTCACTCCTTGCTGGAAAGGGCAGGTACTTTGAAAACGTGACGCAAATAGGCGACGAAATTCGGATCGGTGCAGTGGGTCTTGCCCGCTTCATCGGAGATTTTCGCGACGGGCTGGCCATTGCAGGCGGTCATTTTAAGCACGATGCTCATCGGTTCCACCCCTGGAATGTCACAGGTCAGGTTAGTGCCGATGCCGAAGCTCACATTGATCCGACCGCGCAGCGCACGGAAAATCTCCAGCGCCTTGGGCAACGACAGGCTGTCGGAGAACACCAGGGTCTTGCTCATCGGCTCGATGCCGAGCTTGTGGTAGTGGGCGATGGCTTTTTCCGCCCACTGCACCGGGTCACCGGAGTCGTGGCGCAGACCGTCGAAAAGCTTGGCGAAGTACAAGTCGAAGTCGCCGAGGAACGCGTCGGTGGTGATGCAATCGGTCAAGGCGATGCCCAGCAGGCCACGGTATTCGCGGACCCAGCAGTCGAGGGCGGCGATCTGGCTGTCGATCAGGCGCGGGCCCAGTTGCTGGTGGGCCATGATCCATTCATGGGCCATGGTGCCAAGCGGCTTCATGTCGAACTCGCGGGCCAAATGCACGTTGCTGGTGCCGACAAAACGCCCGGGGAAGTCATGCTTGAGCACGCTGACCACTTCTTCCTGGACCCGGTAGGAAAAGCGCCGGCGCGTGCCGAAGTCGGCCACTTGCAGCTCAGACAGCTCGTCGCTGCTGGCGTTGGCGGTCAGCCAGTCGAACTTGCGGTACAGCTGCTCGCGGGCCTGTTCGAGGATCACGGTCTGGTAGCGGTAGCGGTTGCGCACTTCGCTGACGATGGCCAGCATCGGCACTTCAAACAGGATCACATGCAGCCACGGACCGCGCAGGCGGATAAACAGCTCGCCATTCTCGATACCGGTCTGCACGTAGCGCAGGTTGAAGCGGAACAGCCCGAGGAAGCGCAGGAAATCCGGCTTCATGAAGCTGATGCGCTCCAGGAAGCCCAGTTGGTCCGGGCTCAAGCTCAACTCGGCAAGGCGCTCGATCTGGTAGCGGATCTCCGCCAGGTACGGGCGCAAGTCTTCGCTGTTACGGCAACGAAATTCCCATTCAACTTCCACGTTCGGGTAGTTGTGCAGCACCGCCTGCATCATGGTCAGCTTGTAGAAGTCGGTGTCGAGCAGGTTCTGCACGATGCGATCGGCAAACACACTCTCGCTCATAACGGGAATCTCCAGACGGGTCGGCGATCGGCGCCGACCTTTACGCACAATTAAGGAAGGGGGCTAGTGGCGCATAGACCTGTGGGGTTTTGCCAGCGTTTTTTCATCTTGGGATCTTTGTTGTGGCCACTGGCGCCTTCGCGAGCAAGCCCGCTCCCACATTTGGAATGCATTTTAAATGTGGGAGCGGGCTTGCTCGCGAAGGCGGCATGTCAGGCGACGGGGCTCAAACAGGTTCAACTTGCTCCATCATCCACTTCACAAACTCGCGCACCTTGGGCACCTCCGCCGAGTGCTCGGGGTACGCGAGGTAATACGCATCCTGGCTCGGCATCGCATGCGGCCAGGGGATCACCAGCTTGCCCTCGGCCAGCTCCTCCTCCACCAGAAAGCGCGGCAGCAGGGCCACGCCACAGCCCACCTGCGCGGCGCGGATGCACATATAGAACGTGTCGAAACGCGGCCCGTGGTAGCTGTGCTCGGTGTGGAAACCTTGGCTCGCGAACCAGTCGTGCCAGCCCTGGGGCCGCGAGGCGTTCTGCAGCAACACCAGCTCGCTGAGTTGGGTCGGATCGGTGAAGGGCTGGACTGGCAGGCTCTCCGGCGCGCACACCGGTACAAGTTCTTCGCTGAACAGCTTTAGGCTCTCGGTGCCGGGGCGTGAGCCCTGGCCGAAGTAGAAGGCCATGTCGGCCTTGCCTTGCAGCAACTCGTCCGGCTCCTGCTCGTTGCACAGGTCCAGGTGGATCTGCGGGTGACGCAGGCGCCAGCCCTTGAGGCGCGGCACCAGCCAGCGGGCGCCGAACGTGTATGGCGTGGACACGCGCAGCACTTCGGTCTCGCCGCCGTAGGAGCGCAGGTAGTGCGTGGACATCTCCACCTGCGTGAGGATCTTGCGCACTTCCACCAGGTACAGGTCGCCCGCCGGGGTCATCTGCAAGCGGCGGCGCACGCGGCGAAACAGCAGGTGCTGCAGCAATTCTTCGAGCTGCGCCACTTGTTTGCTCACCGCGCTTTGCGTGAGGTTCAGTTCCTCGGCGGCGCGGGTGAAGCTCAGGTGACGGGTGGCGGCTTCGAAACACTGCAGGGCGGTGATCGAGGGCAAATGTCTTTTGTTCAGCACGGCACGCCTCTTTTTATTCTTTGCATGAATAAACGGAATGATATCTCGCCTAATCGTCGTTTGTTGGCAAGTCTTGGGCCAGCTACAAATAAGCCCAGGATCGCCGTGTGGGCCGCGGCGCAATTTTTCTGTCTGCAGATTGAAGGAGTGACCCATGGTTGCTGCATTGCTTGATCGTCTCGGGGTAAACCCGGCGCTGTACCAGGCGGGTAAACAACCCGTGCATTCGCCGATTGATGGCAGCCGTATCGGCAGTGTGCACTGGGAGGGCGCCGCCGAGGTGGAGCAGCAGGTCAGTCGCGCCGAGCATGCATTCGAGGCCTGGCGCAAAGTGCCGGCACCGCGTCGTGGTGAGCTGGTGCGCCAGTTCGGCGACGTGCTGCGCGAATACAAGGCCGACCTTGGCGAACTCGTCTCGTGGGAAGCCGGCAAGATCACCCAGGAAGGCCTGGGCGAAGTGCAGGAAATGATCGACATCTGCGACTTCGCCGTCGGCCTGTCCCGCCAGCTGTATGGCTTGACCATCGCCTCCGAGCGCCCCGGCCATCACATGCGTGAGACCTGGCACCCGCTGGGCGTGGTCGGCGTGATCAGCGCCTTCAACTTCCCGGTGGCGGTGTGGGCGTGGAACACCACCCTGGCGCTGGTGTGCGGCAACGCGGTGATCTGGAAACCTTCGGAAAAGACCCCGCTCACCGCCCTGGCCTGCCAGGCGCTGTTCGAGCGCGTGCTGAAAAAATTCACTGACGCCCCGCAATACCTCAGCCAAGTCATCATCGGCGGCCGCGATGCGGGCGCCGCGCTGGTGGACGACCCGCGCGTGGCCCTGATCAGCGCCACCGGCAGCACGCGCATGGGCCGGGAAGTCGCCCCGAAAGTCGCCGCGCGTTTCGCGCGCAGCATCCTCGAACTGGGCGGCAACAACGCGATGATCCTCGGCCCGAGCGCCGACCTGGACATGGCCGTACGCGCCATCCTGTTCAGTGCGGTGGGCACCGCCGGCCAGCGTTGCACCACACTGCGCCGCCTGATCGCGCACGAGTCGGTCAAGGCAGAAATCGTCACCCGTCTCAAGGCCGCCTATTCCAAGGTGCGCATCGGCCACCCGCTGGAAGGCAACCTGATCGGTCCGCTGATCGACAAGCACGGCTTCGACAACATGCAGGACGCCCTGGAGCAAGCCCTGAGCGAAGGCGGCAAGGTATTCGGCGGCAAGCGCCAGCTGGAAGACACCTTCCCCAACGCCTACTACGTATCGCCGGCGATTGTGGAAATGCCCGAGCAAAGCGACGTGGTGTGCACCGAAACCTTCGCGCCGATTCTGTACGTGATCGGCTACACCGACTTCGCCGAAGCCCTGCGCCTGAACAACGCCGTGCCGCAAGGCTTGTCGTCGTGCATCTTCACCACCGACGTGCGTGAAGCCGAGCAGTTCATGTCGGCGGTGGGCAGCGACTGCGGGATCGCCAACGTCAACATCGGCCCGAGTGGTGCGGAAATCGGCGGTGCGTTTGGCGGTGAGAAAGAGACCGGCGGCGGACGTGAGTCGGGTTCGGATGCGTGGCGCGGGTATATGCGTCGCCAGACCAATACCGTGAACTACTCGCTGGAATTGCCGCTGGCCCAAGGCATTACTTTCGACTAAATACCTGCCGGAACGCGGAAAAAATGTGGGAGCGGGCTTGCTCGCGAATGCGGTGGATCAGCTGTATATCTGTTGACTGATCCACTGCTTTCGCGAGCAAGCCCGCTCCCACAGTTGATTGGATTACCAAGTCGAAACTGAATTTAGATGTTTGTTAGGTCTCATCGGAGTCTGGCAATGGCATTGCGCGAAACATGTTTGTGGGAACACCTCACCCCCGGCCGGCCGGAGCGTGCGGCGCTGGCGGGCGAGGTCAAGGTGGATGTGTGCGTGATCGGCGCCGGGATCACCGGTTTGTCGGCCGCCATTCACTTGCTGGAACAAGGCAAAAGCGTCGCCGTGCTCGAGGCCCATCGCACCGGCCACGGCGGTTCGGGGCGCAACGTCGGGCTGGTGAATGCCGGCATGTGGATTCCGCCGGACGAGATCGAAGCCGGTTTCGGCGAGGCGGTGGGCAGCCAGCTCAACCGCATGTTGGGCGCCGCGCCGTCGCTGGTGTTCAGCCTGATCGACAAATACAACATCGATTGCCAATTGCGCCGCGAGGGCACCTTGCACATGGCGCACAACGCCCGGGGCGAGGCGGATCTGCGCAGTCGCGAAGAGCAGTGGAAGCGCCGTGGGGCGCCGGTCGAATTACTCACCGGCCAGGCCTGCGAGCAAGCCACCGGCACCCAGAAGATCGCCGCCGCCCTGCTGGATAGACGCGCCGGCACCCTCAACCCGATGGCCTACACCAGTGGCCTGGCCAATGCGGCGGCGGGTTTGGGTGGACAACTGTTCGACCATTCCCCCGTCACTCAACTTGAGCGCCAAGGCGCGCATTGGTCGGTGCAGACCGCCAACGGTGCGGTGCAGGCTGCACAGGTGGTGATCGCATCCAACGCCTACACCGAAGGCGAATGGACCGAACTGCGCCGCAACTTTTTCCCCGGTTATTACTACCAGGTGGCCTCGGCGCCCCTCACCGACGACGCCGCCAAGCAAATCCTGCCCGGCGGCCAGGGTTCCTGGGACACGCGCCAGGTATTGAGCAGCATCCGCCGCGATGCTGATGGCCGCCTGTTGCTCGGCAGCCTGGGCAACGGGAACCAGAAACCGGCCTGGTTCCTCAAGGCGTGGGCCGATCGGGTGCAGCAGCATTACTTCCCGTACCTCAAATCGGTGCAGTGGGAGTACACCTGGACCGGCTGCATCGCCTTCACCCCGGATCACCTGATGCGCCTGTTCGAACCGGCCCCTGGCCTTGTGGCAGTAACGGGCTATAACGGGCGCGGCGTGACCACCGGCAGTGTGGTCGGCAAGGCGTTTGCCGATTACCTGTGTCACCAGAATCCCCAGGCCTTGCCGATTCCGTTCGCGCCCATGCAACCGCTGGCCGGAGTGGGCCTGCGCAGTTGCCTGTATGAAGCCGGATTCTCGCTGTATCACGCCGGACAATGCCTGAGGATCGTGATCTGATCAGCGAAATACTGCTCAGAAGCCTGCATTTTCTTAGCAGGCTACTAATCTGTATTGGTGCAAGTCGTAGCAATCACGCACTGTAAATGTGCAGTTCCGTTACGCACGTTGTTACAGGTGCAGGAACTGTCGTTTATCCGTCTGGTTGCAGGTGCGACCTGCCAAGGTTGTACTTTTTCGATCCACTGGTTGCACCTCTTGACGCTAGAGGGTTGCACGTCCTGGCAAAAGGAGTCGAAACGCCAGCAATCCCAATGACACCGTGTCTTTTTGAAGAATAAAAACGTAATGGCACGCGCCTTGCTCTGGGCTTTCAGTGAAAGGTTTGAATGCAAGTTGTCGTGCCAAAAATCAAAAATATCGGAGCACCACTCATGTCCCAGACGTTTTACAAGAAAGGTTTTCTGGCCCTCGCCGTTGCAGCGGCACTGGGTGTTTCTACGTTTGTTCAAGCTGATGTGAAGATTGGCGTGGCGGGGCCGATGACGGGCGCCAACGCCGCTTTCGGTGAGCAGTACATGAAGGGTGCCCAGGCGGCAGCCGATGTGGTCAACAAGGCCGGTGGCATCAACGGCGAGAAAATCGTGCTGGTCGCCGGCGACGACGCCTGCGAACCCAAGCAAGCCGTAGCCGTGGCCAACCGCCTGGCAGACCAGGACAAAGTCATCGGCGTGGTCGGGCACTTCTGCTCGTCCAACACCATCCCGGCGTCCGAGGTGTATGACGAGGCGGGCATCATCGCGATCACCCCAGGCTCCACCAACCCACAAGTGACCGAACGCGGCCTGGGCGCCATGTTCCGTATGTGCGGGCGTGACGACCAGCAAGGCATCGTCGCCGGCGACTACATCGTCGATGTGCTCAAGGGCAAGAAAGTCGCGGTTATCAACGACAAGGACACCTACGGCAAAGGCCTGGCCGACGCCACTGCAGCGCAGTTGACCAAGCGCGGCGTCAAGCCGGTGCTGGAAGAAGGCCTGACCCGTGGCGAGAAAGACTTCAGCGCCCTGGTCACCAAGATCCGTTCCACCGGTGCTGACGTCGTGTACTTCGGCGGCCTGCACCCGGAAGCCGGTCCTCTGGTTCGCCAGATCCGTGAAGCCGGCCTCAAGGACGTGAAGTTCATGTCCGATGACGGCGTGGTCACCGACGAACTGGTTGCGACCGCTGGTGGCAAGCAGTACGTGGATGGCGTCTACATGACCTTCGGCGCCGACCCGCGCCTGCTGCCGGACAGCAAGGCTGTGGTTGAAGAGTTCCGCAAAAACGGCACCGAGCCAGAAGGCTACACCCTGTACGCCTACGCCTCGATCCAGGCCCTGGCCGCTGGCTTCAATGGCGCCAAGTCCAACAAGGGCGAAGACGCCGCCAAGTGGCTCAAGGCGCACCCGGTGAAAACCGTGATGGGTGAAAAAGCCTGGGACGCGAAGGGTGACCTGAAAGTCTCCGACTACGTGGTTTACCAGTGGGACAAAGACGGTAAATACCATCAGCTGGAAAAACAGAAGTAAGGCTGGGCACCACAGATCCACTGTGGGAGCGGGCTTGCTCGCGAAAGCGATCTGTCAGCAGTCGATGTGTTGACTGACCCGCCGCCTTCGCGAGCAAGCCCGCTCCCACAGGGAATGGTGCTGTGATGGATATCTGTTTTTTCCTCCAAGAAGAGCCGCACACCGGCAACTGGCGGGTGTGCAGTCTCTCACCGCGTGAGATTGCGTTATGGATGGTATTTTCCTGCAGCAACTGGTCAACGGCCTGACCCTCGGGTCGGTCTATGGCCTGATCGCCATCGGCTACACAATGGTCTATGGCATCATTGGCATGATCAACTTCGCCCATGGCGAGGTTTATATGATTTCCGCTTACCTCGCGGCGATCAGTCTGGCACTGCTGGCTTACTTCGGCATCGAATCCTTCCCGCTGCTCATTCTCGGCACCTTGATCTTCACCGTGGTCGTCACCGGCGTGTACGGTTGGGTCATCGAGCGTGTCGCCTACAAACCGCTGCGCAACTCCACCCGACTGGCTCCGCTGATCAGCGCCATCGGGATCTCCCTGATCCTGCAGAACTACGCGCAGATCGCCCAGGGTGCCAAGCAACAAGGTATTCCCACCCTGCTGGCCGGGGCCTGGCGTGTCGACATCGGCAGCGGGTTCGTCCAGCTCACGTACACCAAGGTCTTCATCCTCGTGGCGGCGTTTGCCGGCATGGCGCTGCTCACCTACATCATCAAGTACACCAAGCTCGGCCGCATGTGCCGCGCCACCCAGCAAGACCGCAAGATGGCCTCGATCCTGGGCATCAACACCGACCGCGTGATCTCCTACGTGTTTGTCATCGGTGCCGCCATGGCGGCCCTGGCCGGTGTGCTGATCACCCTCAACTACGGCACGTTCGACTTCTATGCCGGCTTCATCATCGGCATCAAGGCGTTTACCGCAGCGGTACTCGGCGGCATCGGCTCCCTGCCTGGGGCGATGCTGGGCGGGATCATCCTGGGTATTTCCGAGTCGCTGTTCTCGGGGTTGATCAACTCTGACTACAAAGACGTGTTCAGTTTCTCCCTGCTGGTGGTGATTCTGATTTTCCGTCCCCAGGGCCTGCTTGGTCGCCCACTCGTGGCGAAGGTGTAAACATGTCTGCTGCCAAACCCATCGATATCAAGAAAAGTGTGGTCGATACGGTCCTTGCCGGGCTGATTTCGTTGATCGTGTTCGGTCCGATCGTCGGCGTGGTCCTCGACGGCTACAGCTTCAACCTGGAACCGGCCCGCGTGGCCCTGCTGGTCGCCATCGTGATGGTCGGCCGCTTTGCCATGAGCCTGTTCCTGCAAACCCCCAGGGGCCTGAAGATCCTGCAGGGCTTCGAAAGCAGTGGCTCCGGCGTGCACGTGCTGCCACCGGACTACAAGTCGCGGCTGCGCTGGATCATCCCGGTACTGATCGTGATCGCCATCGTGTTCCCGATCTTCGCCAACAAGTACCTGCTGACCGTGGTGATCCTCGGCCTGATCTACGTGTTGCTCGGCCTGGGCCTGAATATCGTGGTCGGCCTGGCCGGCCTGCTCGACCTCGGTTACGTGGCGTTCTACGCCATCGGCGCGTACGGCCTGGCGCTGGGGTATCAATACCTTGGCCTGGGCTTCTGGACGGTGCTGCCGCTGGCGGCCATCTGTGCGGCGCTGGCGGGGTGCATACTCGGGTTCCCGGTGTTGCGAATGCACGGCGATTATCTCGCCATCGTGACCCTGGGCTTCGGTGAAATCATCCGCCTGGTGCTCAACAACTGGCTGTCGTTCACCGGTGGCCCGAACGGTATGCCGGTGCCGTCGCCGACCTTCCTGGGCCTGGAGTTCGGGCGCAAGGCGAAGGACGGTGGGATTCCATTCCACGAATTCTTCGGCATCGACTACAACCCCAATATCAAATTCCTGTTCATCTACATCGTGCTGTTCCTGGTGGTGCTGGCCGTGCTGTACATCAAGCATCGCCTGACCCGCATGCCGGTCGGTCGCGCCTGGGAAGCCTTGCGCGAAGATGAGATCGCCTGCCGCTCCATGGGCCTGAACCACGTGCTGGTCAAGCTCTCGGCGTTCACCATCGGCGCGTCCACCGCCGGTCTGGCCGGGGTGTTCTTTGCCAGCTACCAGGGCTTCGTCAACCCGTCCTCGTTCACCTTCTTCGAGTCGGCGCTGATCCTCGCCATCGTGGTGTTGGGCGGCATGGGCTCGACGGTCGGCGTGGTGATTGCGGCGTTCGTCTTGACCGTCGCGCCTGAACTGCTGCGCAGCTTCAGCGAATACCGCGTGCTGCTGTTTGGCGTGCTGATGGTGGTGATGATGATCTGGCGACCGCGCGGCCTGATCCGGATCAGCCGCACCGGTGTGACGCCACGCAAGGGGGTAGCGCCATGAGCAAGGAAGTCGTCCTCTCCGTGGAACACCTGATGATGCACTTCGGTGGCATCAAGGCCTTGAGCGACGTGAGCCTCAAGGTCGAACGCAACTCGATCTTCGCCCTGATCGGCCCTAACGGCGCGGGCAAGACCACCGTGTTCAACTGCCTCACCGGCTTCTACAAAGCCAGCGGCGGCAAGATCGAACTGAACATTCGCGGCAAGCAGACCAACGTGATCCAGTTGCTGGGTGAGCGTTTCAAGGCGGTCGACTTCGTGTCGCCGAAAAGCTTCTTCAGCCGGGTGTTCTACAAGATGTTCGGCGGCACCCACCTGGTCAACCGTGCCGGCCTGGCCCGTACTTTCCAGAACATTCGCCTGTTCAAGGAAATGTCGGTGCTGGAAAACCTGCTGGTCGCCCAGCACATGTGGGTCAACCGCAACATGCTCGCGGGCATCCTCAACACCAAGGGCTATCGCAAGGCCGAGAGCGATGCGCTCGACCATGCCTTCTACTGGCTCGAGGTGGTCGACCTGGTGGACTGCGCCAACCGCCTGGCTGGCGAGCTTTCCTACGGCCAGCAGCGCCGCCTGGAAATCGCCCGGGCCATGTGCACCCGGCCGCAGATCATCTGCCTGGACGAGCCGGCAGCGGGCCTCAACCCGCAGGAAACCGAAGCCCTCAGCGCGATGATTCGCCTGCTGCGCGACGAACACGACCTCACGGTGGTGCTGATCGAACACGACATGGGCATGGTGATGAGTATTTCCGACCACATCGTGGTGCTGGACCACGGCAACGTGATTGCCGAGGGTGGGCCGGACGCGATCCGCAACGACCCGAAAGTGATTGCCGCCTACCTGGGCGCAGACGAAGAGGAGCTGGTATGAGTACACCTATCCTCGAAATGAAGGACCTGGACGTGTTCTACGGCCCGATCCAGGCCCTGAAAAAAGTCTCGCTGCACATCAATGAAGGCGAAACCGTCAGCCTGATCGGCTCCAACGGCGCGGGTAAATCCACGCTGCTGATGTCGATCTTCGGCCAGCCTCGGGCCGAGTCGGGGCAGATCATCTACAACGGCGTCGACATTACCCACAAGTCGTCCCACTACATCGCTTCCAACGGCATTGCGCAGTCGCCGGAAGGGCGGCGGGTGTTCCCCGACATGACCGTCGAGGAAAACCTGCTGATGGGCACCATCCCGATTGGCGACAAGTTTGCCACGGAGGACATGCAGCGCATGTTCGAGCTGTTCCCACGGCTCAAGGAGCGGCGCAACCAGCGCGCGATGACCATGTCCGGTGGTGAGCAGCAAATGCTCGCCATCGCCCGCGCGCTGATGAGCCGGCCCAAGCTGTTGCTGCTGGATGAACCGAGCCTGGGCCTGGCGCCGATTGTGGTGAAGCAAATCTTCGCCACGCTGCGCGAGCTGGCTTCCACCGGGATGACCATCTTCCTGGTGGAGCAGAACGCCAACCATGCGTTGCGCCTGTCGGACCGTGCGTATGTGATGGTCAACGGCGAGATTCGCCTGACCGGCACCGGTAAGGAATTGCTGGTGAATGAAGAGGTGCGCAACGCCTACCTGGGTGGGCACTGATCTAAAAGCTTGATGCAATAACCCATGTGGGAACCGGCTTTATGTGGGAGCTGGCTTGCCTGCGATGCGAACACCTCGGTCTGTCAGGCAAACCGAGGTGAAGCTATCGCGGGCAAGCCCGGCTCCCACATAAAGCCGGTTCCCACATTTGTTTTTGGGGTGTCCACAGGCTCCCCGCCAAATTGTGGAAAACAAATCTGGCCTCCTCTGAAAGCGCGACATATAGCCGCCGCAAATCCCTGTTTTGTCACAGTTTTGACTTGTCCCCATCCGCTGTGGAACCGGCTGTGGGTAACGTGGGTGTAGCTCGCTGCAGGCCTTTATTTACGTGGCTTGCAGCATGGCGGTTGTTTTTTGACCAGCGGCTTTTTGCTGACCGGACGAGGCCTTTGTCAACCTGTTTAAAGACACAGGTATATGACCGAAATATGTCCCTCCGGCCTGTGGATAAGTCTGTGACTAAACTCTGGAAAGACTGCCGCAGAGGCCGGAATGACTGGCCTGGAGCCATCGCCTGGATTTTCTGCGTGGTCATGGGCCTACATACGCCCCGGCCAAGGTCAAGCAAAAAACTTTCTAAAACCGCCTGCAGGCCTTGTACACAGCGGCTTCGGGTGTTTTGTACTTGCCCCCAAAGACTGTGGGCGCAGTTGTGGATAACCTGCGCGCATATGGCTGCAGGCCACGGTTTATATGGCGTTGCTCGTAATGGTCAAAAAATGATCAGCTGTACATGAAGGTGAGTGCATAGCGGTTGCCGCCACCGCGGCGTACGGGCATTCTGCTGGCAACTTTTTTCCCCGATCACCGCAAGGAGAACACCATGTCCAACACGCTGTTTATTACTGGCGCAACCTCAGGTTTTGGCGAGGCCTGTGCCCGTCGTTTTGCCGAAGCCGGCTGGAAACTGGTGCTCACCGGTCGTCGTGCCGACCGTTTGAATGCGTTGGTCGAAGAGCTTTCCAAGCAGACCGAAGTGCATGGCCTGGTGGTGGACGTCCGTGACCGCAAGGGCATGGAAGACGCGATCGCCAATCTGCCAGCGTCGTTCGCCACCTTGCGTGGACTGATCAACAACGCCGGCCTGGCCGTGGGCACCGATCCTGCGCCCAAGTGCAGCCTCGACGATTGGGAAACCATGGTCGACACCAACATCAAGGGCCTGCTGACCACCACCAGCCTGCTGCTGCCGCGCCTGATCGCCCATGGCCGTGGCGCCGGGATCATCAACCTGGGCTCCATCGCCGGCAGCTACCCGTACCCGGGCAGCCACGTGTATGGCGGCTCCAAGGCGTTCGTGAAGCAGTTCTCGCTGAACCTGCGTTGCGACCTGCAAGGTACCGGCGTGCGTGTGACCAACATCGAGCCAGGCCTGTGCGAAAGCGAGTTCTCGCTGGTGCGCTTCGGCGGCGACCAGGCGCGCTATGACGCCACCTATGCCGGTGCCGAGCCGATCCAGCCGCAGGACATTGCCGACACCATCTTCTGGGTGCTGAACACGCCTGCGCACGTCAACATCAACCGCCTGGAGCTGATGCCGGTGAGCCAGACCTGGGCCGGGTTTGCTATCGAGCGAGGCGCCAAGTAAGGCATTGATTCGAGTCGCCGGCAAACCGGTTCCTGCAGGTGGTCATATGTAGGCGCCGGCTTGCCGGCGATGGCGGCAAATCGGCCAAAACACGACATAAGGTACACTCCACCCCTGAAAACCCCTCCGCAGTGTGCGGTTTATAGGTTTTGACAGGAGGAAATGTGAGTAACCGAGGTGAGCAGGCACTGCTCAAACAATCGACTATCCTGATGTTCGCCGTGGCGATCGCCGGGATTGTCACGGGTGTGGTATCTGGCGCCCAATCCATTCTATTCGACGGCTTTTTCTCGCTGATCGCCACCGCCATCAAGGTGTTGATGCTGATCACGGCCAAGCTGATCGCCAAGAAAAGCAACGAACGTTTCCAGTTCGGCTATTGGCACCTGGAACCCATGGTGCTGCTGATCGAAGGCAGTTTCCTGTTGCTGATCGCCATCTACGCGTTTCTCAACGGTGTGTTCGGCATCATCAATGGCGGGCGCGAGATCGAGTTGGGCCTGGTGATCATTTACGCAGCGGTGTTTACCGTTGTCGAGTTCGCTTATTTCTTCTACGTGCGATACCGCAACCGTACGCTCAAATCGTCACTGATCCAGTTCGACAACATCAGTTGGCTGGTGGACGCGATGCTGTCGTTGGGTTTGCTGATCAGCTTCCTGGCTGCGCTGCTGCTCAAGTCCCAGGGCTATGGCGAATGGGCGGTGTATGTCGACCCGTTGATCCTGATCCTGCTGGCCCTGAGCATGCTGGCGCCGGCGCTGAAAATTTTGCGCCCGGCATTGCGCGAGGTGCTGGGCATTGCGCCGGATCATCTGGATGACACAGTGCGTGAAGTGATGGACGCGGCCCAGGCCCGGCATGGTTTCGACGACTACGTGTCCTACGTGCAAAAGCACGGACGCGCACGGTTTATCGAGATTCATGTGGTATTGCCGGCGGATTACCCGGTGGGCAATGTCGCCACGCTGGATGCGCTGCGTGAAGAGATATCCACAGGGCTGGGCAAGCCGGATGCGGCGCGTTGGCTGACGATCAGTTTTACCGGGGATCGCAAGTGGATTGCGTGATAGTCAGGTAGACCGAGGTGAGGCTTTCGCGAGCAAGCCCGCTCCCACAATTAACCGCGTCCTGCCTTTGGAATGCGATCAAATGTGGGAGCGGGCTTGCTCGCGAAAGGGCCCATGAGGTCAGCCCAAATGCTGGACCAACCCCTGATAGCAGGTCGCCAAATGATAAGGCGTGGTAGACGGCATATCCCGCCGGCTGACCTCGCCATAGGCATCCAGGCATTCATTCCAGCCTTTGGCATGCAGGAATCGGTGCTGCAGCGCCAGCAATTGACGCTGCAGCACGGCTTCACTGTTCGGCCGCAAGGTCAGTGCCCGCAGGTATTCGGCCTGTGCCCAGATACGCTGGGTGCCATCACGCACGCTACCGTCCAGGGCCAGCATGCCGCTGACCGAGCCACTGCTGTTATCCACACCCTTCTGTTCGGCGTAGGCAAATGCGCGCGTCAACGACGCATGCAGCGGCGTGCCGCGCAGCACTGGCGATGACTCCAGCAAAAAGAACCATTCGAACTGGTGGCCGGGCTCAAACCAGTTATCCACAGCGCCCAGCGGTTTTTCCAGCATCACGCCGTGCTCGGGGGCAATAAAGCGCTTCTGCATCGCGTTGGCCAACTCCAGCAGGGCGTCTTGCGTGATCGGGTCTTCACGCACGGCCAGCGTGGCGAGGAAACCTTCGGCGAGGTGCATCAGCGGGTTTTGCAGTGGGCCGGACTTGAGGGATGACCAGTTGCGCTCCAGCACGGCTTCGTAGAGGCCGTCGCCGCTGGCGAACCGACTGGCGACCACTTCCAGGGCTGCGTCGAGCACCGACTCCACCAGTGGCTCACGCACCTTGGCCCAGTAGTGCGCACAGGCAAAGATGATGAACGCGTGGGTGTAGAGGTCTTTGCGCTTGTCCAGCGGCTGGCCGGCGGGGTCGATGCTGTAGAACCAGCCGCCGTGCTCGGCGTCGTGGAAATGCCGTTGCAGCGAACGGAACAGCGCCGCTGCGCGCTCTTCGGCGAAGGCCGCGTCGGGCTCGCCGATCAGGCTGGCAAACAGGTACAACTGCCGGGCGCAGGCCATGGCGCGGTAGCGTTGCGGGGGCAAGGGGCGGTGATCGGCGTCCAGCGCCTCATAGGGCAATGCCAACTCGGCGTTCCAGCCAGGGCCTTGCCAGAGCGGCACGATCAGGCTGTGGAAGTGCGTGAGCACGGTGTTCAAGGAGGGGTGGGAAGCGCTGGGCATTGGCTGGCGTCGTCACGGCAGGGGTGTTTGCCGCGCATGGTAGCAGGCTTGGGATCTATGGTGTTTGCGCTGGCGCTATCGCGGGCAAGCCCGCTCCCACATTTGGGTGTGTGAAACCGGTCAAATGTGGGCGGCTGGCTTGCCTGCGATGTCGCTCTTATCGGCGCGACAACACTCAGCCCGCCAACAACCACACCCCAGTCGCCGCCGAAGCCGCGCCGGCAATCCGCACCAACGGCGCCGCCGCTGCCGGCAGGAAGCGCACTACCGCATACCCGGCCGCGTGCAACACCGCCGTTGCGCCGACAAAGCCCGCGGCATAGGCCCAAGGGCTGGACATGTCCGGCAACTCCAGGCCGTGGGCCACGCCGTGGAACAGCGCAAACAACGCCGTGGCAGCCACGGCCACGAACAGCGGCGGACGCACCGCCAGCGCCACCGCCAGGCCCAGGGCCAGCACCGAAGCGGCAATCCCGCTTTCCAGGGCCGGCAGTTCCAGCCCTTCAAAGCCCAGCACGCCGCCGATCAGCATGGTGCCGACAAAGGTGCACGGCAGGGCCCAGCGCGCGGCGCCTTTTTGTTGGGCCGCCCACAGGCCGACCGCAACCATCGCCAGCAAGTGGTCGATGCCGCTGAGGGGATGGCTGATACCGGCCACCAGGCCGTTGTCGCCGTGGCCCGGGTGAGCGAAGGCCAGGGCAGGGGCGAGCAGCAGGGCGGCAGCTGCGAGGAGTTTGTTGAGGCTCATGGACAGGTTCCTTGTGGGTTGATCAGGCGGCGGTCAGCAGGCCCTGGCGTTCGATGAAGGCGACGATGTCGGCCAGGCCGACGCCGGTTTTCTGGTTGCTGAACACAAAGGGTTTACCGTTGCGCATGCGCTGGGTGTCGCTGTTCATCAGCTCCAGCGAGGCGCCGACCATCGGCGCGAGGTCGATCTTGTTGATCACCAGCAGGTCGGATTTGCAAATGCCAGGCCCGCCTTTGCGCGGCAGCTTGTCGCCGGCGGACACATCGATCACGTAGATGGTCAGGTCCGACAGTTCCGGGCTGAAGGTGGCCGAGAGGTTGTCGCCACCGGACTCCACGAGGATCAGGTCCAGGCCGGGGAAGCGGCGGTTGAGCTGGTCCACCGCTTCCAGGTTGATCGAGGCGTCTTCACGGATCGCCGTGTGCGGGCAGCCACCGGTTTCCACGCCGATGATGCGCTCCGGCGCCAGCGCCTGGTTGCGCACCAGGAAATCGGCGTCTTCGCGGGTGTAGATGTCGTTGGTGACGACGGCCAGGTTGTAGCGGTCGCGCAGCGCGAGGCACAGGGCCAGGGTCAGGGCCGTTTTGCCGGAGCCCACCGGGCCGCCGATACCGACGCGCAGGGGTTGTGTGTTCATGTGCTTCTCCACAGTAAAAGGCCTCAGGAACGGAACAGTCGGCTGTACTGGCGCTCATGGGCCATGCACGCCAGGGACAGGCCGAAGGCGGCGCTGCCGAAATGGTTGGGGGCGATATGGCTGGCGTCCTGCTGGGCCTGTTGCAGCAGCGGCAGCAGTTCGCTGGTCAAGCGCTGCGCGGCCTGCTGGCCCAGCGGCAGGGTTTTCATCAATACGGCCAACTGGTTTTCCAGCCAGCTCCAGAGCCAGGCGGCGAGGGCATCGTCAGGGCTGATAGTCCAGGCCCGCGCCGCCAGCGCCCAGCCCAGGGCCAGGTGCGGCTCTGGCTGGCGGGCGAGGAAATCCTCGGCGGCCTGGTCGAGTTCCGGCAGGCCATTGAGCAGTTGCTGCAAGGAGTAGCCCATCTGCCGGCTCTCCTGGTACAGCTCGCGGGTTTCTCGGCTGGCGCGGTGCTCTTCGCACAATTGGGTCAGGCGCGGCCAATCGAGTTCGGCAGCGGCGCGGCAATGGGCGAGCAAGAGGGGCGCTTCAAAGCGTGCGAGGTTGAGCAGCAGTTGGTCGCTGATCCAGCGCCGCGCACTGGCCGCGTTGTTGACGCGACCGTTCTCCACGGCCATTTCCAGGCCCTGGGAATAGCTGTAGCCACCAATCGGCAATTGCGGACTGGCCAGACGCAGCAGCGCCCAGGCTGGGTTCATGGACGCACGCCGAACTGGTGCAACTTGGGCGGGTAGTTGAAATCTTCATCGCCATGCCGCGAATGATGGTGGCCACCGCCGTAGGCTCCGTGCTCCGGTTGGAACGGTGCCTCGATGGTCTCGGTGTGGGCGCCCAGTTGCTCCAGCATGGCCTTGAGCACGTAGTCATCGAGCAGGCGCAACCAACCGTCCCCCACTTGCAACGCCACATGCCGGTTGCCCAGGTGATAGGCGGCGCGGGTCAGTTCGAAGGCGCTGCTGCAGGTGACGTGAAGCAGTTGTTCAGGTCGTGCAACGACGCGTACGACGCGTCCGTCTTCGGCCTGCAGGCATTCGCCATCGTGCAGCGGCGGCTGGCCACGCTCCAGGAACAGGCCGACATCTTCACCGTCGGCACTGAAACAGCGCAGGCGGCTTTTGCTGCGTGCTTCGAAATTCAGCAGCAACTCGGCGGCCCAGAGGGCTTGGGGGGCGATTCGGCGGTGGATCACCAGCATCAGGAAGCTTCCGGCAATGAGCGATGAGAGTGCTAGAGCAAGGGGCTTGCCAACCCCGGTGAAGGGTAGGAATTGCTTGTAGGCAGTGTAGTAGTGCTACTAAAGAGGGCGTAGGAAGTTTCTAGCGGTGAACCAAAGTGGTGCGCGCGGCAGTAGGGCGCACCTGTCATGGGCGTTTTAGGACTATTCCTACAAGTGATGCGGATTCGGCGTTCAAAACGTTACGCACTGTTTCTTTAGGCTGTGCGCCGTGTTTATCCCATTGCGACGTTCATCATGTTCAAGTCATTTTTTTGTTTAGTGATTGTCAGTCTGTCTCTCGCCATTTCGTCTGCGTCGGCCAATCTACAACCACGCCCTTTGTTCACGGCGTCCTTTAAAGAAGCGTCCATTGAGGATGTGGTTGACCGTGCCCACCAATTGCTCGGCACGCCTTACAAATGGGGCGGTGCCTCGGCGGAGCAGGGCTTCGATTGCAGCAGCTTCCTGGTGTACCTGTTCAAGACCGAAGCCAATATCCAGATTCCGCGCACTACGCTGGCAATGCATCGATCAACGGCGGCGACCATCAAGCGCCATGCACTCAAGCCTGGCGACGCGGTGTTTTTCAAAGGTAATGGGCGCGGCCAGGTCAGCCATGTGGGGTTGTACATCGGTGACGGCAAGTTCATTCATTCGCCACGCGCCGGCAAAAACGTGCGTATCGATTCGCTGAGCAATTCGTACTGGAACAAGCACTACACCACCGCGAAGCGTTTTCACCCGGCGGGGTAAGGCGCTTATTCGGTGCTGCCCAGGCCCTGCCAATGCTTCAGGCCGATAAAGATAAAGCGCAATTGCTGAGTGATTTTCGCCTGGGGCGTGAGGTGGGCAGGCAGCGCCTGGGCGGGCGGGTCGATGATGTCGGGGAGGGTGGCGAACACACTTTTGACGATGAGGTCGGCCATCACGTGCAGGCCTTCGGCATCCAGGTGTTGCAGCTTGGGCATCAGCGTCAGGTCGGCCGCCAGGTCGCGGGTGATGTCTTCGCGCAAGGCGCCGATGGCCTGGCGCACGGCAAGGCAGCCGCCGTATTGCTCGCGGGCCAGGAACAGGAATTGCGAACGGTTGGCCGAGACCACGTCGAGAAAGATCCGCACGGAGGCATCAATAATGCCGCCCATCACGAATTCGTTGTGGCGCACCAGGCGAATCGTGGCGCGAAAGGTCTGGCCCACTTCACTGACCAATACCAGTCCGAGCTGGTCCATGTCGGCAAAATGACGATAGAAACCGGTCGGCACGATGCCGGCCGTCTTCGCCACTTCACGCAGGCTCAGGCTGCCAAACCCACGGCCACACTCCATCAGATGGCGGGCTGCATCCATCAGGGCGAGGCGGGTCTGTTGCTTCTGTTCGGCGCGGGGCAGCATTGGCGGGCGGGCTTTTGTCGACAAGTACAGCGCTGCACTCTAGCAAAACAGCTTCGCTGCCGTCGAACTTGACGGGGCAGGCGGGGTGACAGGTGCTATGAAAAGTCAAAAGCCCGATCGGCTGATCGGGCTTTTTTCAGGGCCACCACGGGGTTAGCTCTGTGCTTGATGCAGTTCTTGCAGACGGTCCGAGCCGCCTTCGGCAACGCCTTCAGTGTAAGCGCGTTTGTTGGCTTGCTCAGAACCACCTTCGACCAGGCCTTTCTGTTCCAGGCGATCACGGCCACCTTCAGCAACACCTTCGGTGTAGGCGCGTTTGTTGGCCTGTTCCGAACCGTTTTCAGCCACGCCGCCTTTGGCGTAGTCACGATTCTCTTCTTCTTGCGAACCGCTGCGAGCCAGGGTCTGGCTGGATTGAACGGCTTGGGCTTTGTTCTGTGGGGTTGCCTGTTCGGCTGCTGGCAGGGCAAAGGCACTGGAAGCAAGGACAGACAGCAGGACGGTAGCGAGTACTTGGCGTTTCATGATGGGTTGCTCCTTGGGAGGGCGATAAAGTGGGTACAGGGCTAATGCTACTCTTGATAAGTCGATATAAAAGTTCATAAACACAATGGTAATAATCAACAGAATTGATTGTTCGCCAGAGCCGCTCTAGAACGGGCCTCTCAAGCACGCGCTTTTGCACCGAGGTGGGTATTTTCGACACGAACATGGGTAACAATGGTGCGCCCGTTGATGATCGAATCTGTCCGGTCGATCAGGAAAATGGCTTTTTGCGACTAAATCCGCGATCGAGTTAAACCCCCGCGCGGTTTGCCAGTCGTAGCCTTATGAGCTGTAGTTCAGCTATTCGTGTTGAGGAGTCCTGTGCAATGACGCGCACTCGTAAAATTGTCGCCTGGAGCTGCGCCAGCTTCGTTCTGTTAATCGCCATCCTGGTGCTGGTCCTGGTGTTTTTTGACTGGAACCGCATCAAGCCGCCCCTCAATGCCAAGGTTTCCGAAGAGTTGCATCGCCCGTTTGCCATCAACGGCAACCTGGCCGTGGTGTGGGCGCGTGAGCCCGACGAAGGCGGCTGGCGTGCCTGGGTGCCATGGCCCCATGTGATTGCCGAAGACCTGACCCTGGGCAATCCCGATTGGTCGAAACAGCCGCAAATGGTCACGTTGAAGAAGGTCGAGCTGCGCATTTCGCCGCTGGCGCTGCTGGTGCAGCGCGTGGTGATCCCGCGCATCGACCTCACCGAGCCGAGTGCCCAGTTGCAGCGCCTGGCCGACGGCCGCGCCAACTGGACATTCAAGTTCGACCCCAAGGACCCCAACGCCGAACCCTCCAGTTGGGTGGTGGACATTGGCGCCATCGGCTTCGACAAGGGCCACGTCACCCTCGACGACCAGACTCTCAAGACCCAGCTCGACGTGATCATCGACCCCTTGGGCAAGCCGATTCCGTTTGGCGAAATCGTCGGCGACGCCGATGCCAAGAAGGCCCTGGAAAAAGGCTCGGCGCCGCAGGACTACGCGTTCGGCCTGAAGGTCAAAGGCCAGTACCATGGCCAGAAACTCGACGGCAGCGGCAAAATCGGTGGCCTGCTGGCCCTGCAGGACGCGGCCAAGCCATTCCCGCTGCAGGCCCAGGTCAAGATCGCCGACACCAGCATCGCGCTGGCCGGCACCCTCACCGACCCGCTGAACCTCGGCGCCCTCGACCTGCGCCTGAAACTCTCCGGCACCAGCCTGGGCAACCTGTACCCGCTGACGGGCGTGACCCTGCCGGACTCACCGGCCTACGCCACTGACGGGCACTTGATCGCCAAACTGCACGAGCCGACGGGTGCGTCTTTCCGGTACGAAAACTTCAACGGCAAGATCGGTGACAGTGACATCCACGGCAACCTCGGCTACGTCGCCAGCCAGCCACGGCCCAAGCTCAGCGGCGCGCTGGTGTCCAATCAATTGCTGATGACCGACCTCGCGCCCCTGATCGGCGCCGACTCCAACGCCAAGCAAAAGGCCCGGGGCGGCGAAAGCAAACAACCGGCGACCAAAGTGCTGCCGGTGGAAGAGTTCCGCACCGAGCGCTGGCGCGACATGGATGCCGATGTGGAATTCACCGGCAAGCGCATCGTGCACAGTGCCGATCTGCCGTTCACCGACCTCTACACCCACCTGATCCTCAACGACGGCGAACTGAGCCTGGAACCCCTGCGTTTCGGCGTGGCCGGCGGCAAGCTGGACGCGCAGATCCGTTTGAATGGCCGCACCACGCCAATGGAAGGCCGTGCCCGGCTCACTGCGCGCAACTTCAAGCTCAAGCAGCTGTTCCCGACCTTCGAACCGATGAAAACCAGCTTTGGTGAACTCAACGGCGACGCGGATATTTCCGGGCGCGGCAACTCCGTGGCGGCGCTGCTGGGCACCTCCAACGGTGACCTGAAAATGCTCATCAACGATGGCGCCATCAGCCGCAGCCTGATGGAAATCGCCGGGCTCAACGTCGGCAACTACGTGGTGGGCCGCCTGTTTGGCGACAAGGAAGTGAAGATCAATTGCGCGGCGGCGGACTTCGGCATCAAGACTGGACTGGCGACCACGCGGCTGTTTGTGTTCGATACCGAGAACGCCATCATCTACATCGATGGCACGGCGAACATGGCCACCGAGCAGCTCGACCTCACCATCACGCCGGAATCCAAGGGCTTCCGCCTGTTCTCCCTGCGTTCCCCGCTGTACGTCAACGGCCCGTTCATCAAGCCGAATGCCGGGGTGAAAGCCATCCCATTGGCGCTGCGTGGTGCGGGCATGGTCGCCCTGGGCGTGATCGCCGGCCCGGCTGCCGGGTTGCTGGCGCTGGTCGCCCCCAGCGGCGATGAGCCGAACCAATGCGCACCGTTGCTGCAGCAGATGAAGGAAGGCAAGGCGCCGAAGACCGTGAAAGGCTGATCCGACACAAAAAAACAGGAGCCGGCTTGCCGGCGATGAGGCCTTGGTTCTCGGTGGAGAGCTTGAGGCCATCATCGCCGGCAAGCCGGCTCCTATAGGGTGTTGCGGGGGTTACAGGCTTTCGAGGATGTCAGCCATATCGTCTGCGTGCTCTTCTTCCTGAGCCAGGATCTCTTCAAACAGGCGGCGGGTGGTTGGATCCTTGTCGCCGATGTACTGGATGATTTCACGGTAGCTGTCCACCGCGATCCGCTCGGCCACCAGGTCTTCGTAGACCATTTCCTTCAAGCTGTTACCCGCCACGTATTGGGCATGGGAGTTCTTCGACAGCAGGTCCGGGTTGAACTCCGGTTCGCCACCCAGTTGCACGATACGTTCGGCGAGTTTGTCGGCGTGTTCGGCTTCCTGGGTCGCGTGTTCGAGGAATTCCTCGGCGGCGATCTGGGCCTTGACGCCGCTGGCCATGAAGTAGTGGCGCTTGTAGCGCAGCACGCACACCAGTTCTGTGGCCAACGAGGCGTTGAGCAGGCGAATGATCTCTTCGCGGTCGGCGTCGTAACCCTCGGTCACGGCACCGTTTTCGACGTTCTGGCGGGCGCGGCTGCGCAGGGTCGCAACGTCAGTCAAGTTTGCTTCAGTCATCTCAATCTCCTGGTGCTAATCCGGTTTTACGCCACGCTCTACCGGCGTGATCGCTCCAAGTTGTGAGTCCTGCGTGACGCAAAAAGTTTTATCGGATTTCAATGGCGTCGAGCATTTGCAAACCATCGCCTGTTCATGGGGCGGTCATGTCATTTGGTCTAGGATGGTTCAATCGCCCTTACGACCAGGATGTCAGCGTCATGCCCCAACCGCTCACCACGCGTTATCCCCTGGTGCTGGTACCCGGCATGCTCGGCTTCGTGCGCGTGGGGTTGTTCCCCTATTGGTACGGCATCGTCCCGGCGCTGCGGGCCGGTGGCGCGCAGGTGTTTGCCGTGCAGGTGGCGCCGCTGGATTCCAGCGAGGTGCGCGGTGAGCAACTGCTGACGCAAATCGAACAGATTCGCCGTGACAGCGGTGCCGACAAGGTCAACCTGATCGGCCATAGCCAGGGCGCGCTTACCGCCCGCTATGCGGCGGCCAAGCGCCCTGACTGGGTGGCGTCGGTGACGTCGGTGGCCGGGCCCAATCAGGGTTCGGAACTGGCGGACCATATCCACCTTCATTACCCGGCCGAGAGTGTGAAAGGGCGGATCATGAGCGCGTTGTTCCATCTTGTTGCCTGGGTGATGGGCGTGCTGGAAACCGGCTATCGCGGGCCGCGCTTCAAGGCTGATCTGCAGGCCTCGCACCATTCCCTGACCAGCGCCGGCGTGGCCCTGTTCAATCGCCAGTATCCCCAGGGGTTGCCCGACACCTGGGGTGGACACGGCGCCGAGGTGGTCAATGGCGTGCGCTATTACTCGTGGTCCGGCACTTTACAGCCGGGCAAGACCGATCGCGGGCGCAACCTGCTGGACGGCACGAACCGCAGTTGCCGCTTGTTCGCGCGCAGTTTTGTGCGAGAAAAGGGCCAGTGTGACGGCATGGTCGGACGCTACAGTTCGCATTTGGGACGGGTGATCGGCGATGACTATGCGTTGGACCACTTCGACATCGTCAACCAGTCCATGGGGCTGGTGGGCAAGGGCGCGGAGCCGATCCGCTTGTTCGTCGAGCATGCGCAGCGATTGAAAGCCGACGGGGTTTAGCCGGCTCAATCGCGTAATCGTTTATCGCCGCCAAGTCAGCACCCACCAAGCAACGCGGTCCACTGTGGGAGCGGGCTTGCCCGCGATAGCCAGGGCTCAGGCCGCGCTGGCCTCGCGGCGCACCGGCGTGGTCCAACGCTCCGACAAGATCACCCCGCCCAACGTCAGCAAGCCACCTACCAGGTGATACAGCGCCAACTCCTCCTTCAACACCACGGCTGCAATCAGCGCGGTGATCAGCGGCAGCAGATTGAAAAACAATGTGGTGCGGCTTGGCCCCAGGGTCTTGACCGAATGCATCCACGCCAACGGCGCGAGCATCGACGCCAGCAAGCACGCGTACAGCACCAACGGGATGTTCGCCCAGCCCAGGCCCGCTTTCGCCGAAAACAGGAACAGCGGAAACAGCACCACCACCGCCACCAGCACCTGCAGATAGAGAAGCACCAACGGCGGCAGGCGCAGTTGCCATTTTTTCAACAGGGTGCTGTAGACCGCATAGGCCAGGGTGGCCACCAGCATCATGCCGTCGCCGAGGTTCACGCCGTGCTGCAGCAGCGCGCCGAGGCTGCCGGCCGAGACCACCACGACCACGCCGGCAAATGACAGCACGGCACCGGTGAGGGCGCCGAAGGTCAGGCGCTGGCCGAGGCTGATGATGGCGGCGGTCAATGCCATCAACGGCATCAGCGAGAGGATGATGCCCATGTTGGTGGCGCTGGTCAGCGTGGCGGCGTAATAGGCCAGGCTCTGGTACACGGCCATGCCCAGCACGCCGAGGATGAAAACCTTGCCCAGGTTCGGGCGGATCATCGACCAGTTGGCAATCACCGGCTTGAGCATGAACGGGGTAAACAGCAGCGCTGCGAGCAACCAGCGATAAAAGCCGATTTCTGCGGGGAAGATCGAGCCCACGGCCAACTTGTTGACCACGGTGTTGCCGGCCCAGATAAAGATAGCCAGCAGCGGATACGCGTATTGCATCGAAAGAAACCAGGTGTGTTGATGAGGCAGGATTATCCCCTTGTCTGGATCGAAGCCTATACTGCGATCCAGACAACCTGCGCCTGTATCCAGACAATATGCCCAGACACATCGTCCGCCTCGCCGATTTCGCCCGGCTGCCCAGCCCGGTGTACTTTCGCTACTCCGATTTTGCCCCGGATACCGAGTGCACGCCGCACCAGCACTTGTGGGGTTCACTGGATTATTCGGCGAGTGGGGTAATGCGCATGGAAGTGGCCGGCAGCCGCTTCATGTCGCCGCCGCAGTATGCGGTCTGGGTGCCGCCGCAGACCGAGCACAGCTCCTACAACGCCCACGCGATCATCTACCACTCGGTGGGCCTGGCCCCGGAGCTGTGCGAGCAACTGCCGAAGCACCCCTGCACCTTGGCGATCAGCGACATTCTCAAGGCGATCCTCAAGGATTTTGCCCAGCGGGATGTGAATAACCCTCAGAGCGACGCCGACCGCCGTCTGGCTGACGTGGTGGTGGACCAACTCAGGCAGGCGCCGATTCACGATTGTTTCCTGCCCTACGCGCGTCACCCCGGGCTGCTCGGCGTACTCGAAGGCATGCAGGCCGACCCCGGCGACAATCGTCCCCTGGCGCACTGGGCCGAGCAGGTGCATGTCAGCGAGCGCACCCTGGCGCGGCAATTTGTGCGTGAGTTAGGCATGAGTTTCGGCGAATGGCGCCAGCGCCTGCGTTACCTCGCCGCCATTGAAGCCCTCGACAGCGAGCGCAGCGTGCAACATGTGGCCTTCGACCTGGGCTACAGCACCGCCTCGGCCTTCATCGCCATGTTCCAGCGCCATGCCGGCTGCACGCCGGAGCAGTACCGTCGGACAAATATCCGCGGCCGGTGAAGATGTAACAGGCTTTGACTACACTCCTCGGTAGGCCGTGCCCCCCGGCACGGTAACAGGGAGAAAACTCCATGAAGATGCTGCGTATTCCGCTGTTGATGATGGGCCTGCTGCTGTGTTCCCAGGGTTTTGCCGCCACTGCCCAGCAAAATAAAATGACCACCTGCAATGCCGACGCCACCACCAAGGCGCTCAAAGGCGATGAACGCAAAGCCTTTATGAGTACGTGTCTCAAGGCGGCTCCCGCTGCCAACGACGCCAAGACCCTGACGCCCCAGCAGCAGAAGATGAAAGACTGCAATGCCGACGCCAAGACCAAAGCCTTGACCGGCGACGCGCGCAAAACCTTTATGAGCACCTGCCTGAAGAAATAATAGCCCCAGGCCATAGAAGGCTGCGACACTCGCACACAGCCCCCTGTAGGTGCTGGCTTGCCAGCGAAAAAGCGGGAACGCTCACGCGTTTATCCAGACTAAACGCGGTGCCCTTGCGTTTTTCGCCGGCAAGCCGGCTCCTACAACATCCTTTAACGCCGTTCGTTTTGAGGCTGTATGCCAACGTTTTCTCAGCGTCACGTGTTGTTGCTGGTCAGTTGCGTCATCATTTTCGGTGGATTATTGCTGGTCCTGCCGCTGAAGCTGCTGCCCAGCCTGTTGGCCGGCCTGCTGGTGTATGAACTGGTCAACATGCTCACCCCGCAGTTGCAGCGGCTGATCGAAGGCCGGCGCGCGCGCTGGTTGGCCGTGGCCTTGCTCGGCACCTTGATCGTCAGCGTGCTGACCCTGATCTTCGCCGGCGCCATCAGCTTCCTGCTCCACGAAGCAGAAAATCCCGGGGCGTCCCTCGACAAGTTCATGGGCGTGGTCGACCGCGCGCGTGGCCAGCTGCCGCCCTTCCTCGATGCCTACTTGCCCGCCAGCGCCGCCGAGTTCCGCGTGGCCATCGGTGATTGGCTGA
Organism: Pseudomonas sp. TH21; assembly: GCF_016651025.1. Lineage (NCBI taxonomy): Bacteria > Pseudomonadati > Pseudomonadota > Gammaproteobacteria > Pseudomonadales > Pseudomonadaceae > Pseudomonas > Pseudomonas sp. TH21. The sequence goes on from NZ_JAEKEQ010000001.1 coordinate 539,113, forward strand.
GCAAACACCTGAGCGAACTGCAGTTGGTCGGCAAAGACGCCGCGCACATGTTCGTCACCCTGCTGATCGGCATGGTGCTCGGCGCGATCATCGCGCTGCAGCGTGTGCCCGACCTTACCAAGCGCAAGCCGCTCGCCGCTGCGCTGTTCGACCGCCTGCACTTGCTGGTCCAGGCCTTTCGCAACATCGTCTTCGCCCAGATCAAAATCGCCGCGCTGAACACGGCCTTTACCGCGATCTTCCTGGCCGTGGTGCTGCCGCTGTGTGGCATTCACCTGCCGCTGACCAAGACCCTGATCGTGCTGACCTTCCTGCTCGGCCTGCTGCCGGTGATCGGCAACCTGATGTCCAACACGCTGATCACCATCGTCGCGCTGTCGTTGTCGATCTGGGTGGCGGTGGCGGCGCTGGGCTACCTGATCGTGATCCACAAGGTCGAGTACTTCCTCAACGCGCGCATTGTCGGCGGGCAGATCAGTGCCAAATCGTGGGAGTTGCTCCTGGCGATGCTGGTGTTTGAAGCCGCGTTTGGCTTGCCGGGCGTGGTGGCGGGGCCGATCTACTACGCGTATTTGAAGAGCGAGTTGAAGCTCGCTGGCATGGTTTGATGCAGTCACGAGAACGTTAAAGGGACTTAAGGGGAAACATGCAGTGAGCGACAATCTCTACGCTCCGCCAACGGCGGAGCTGACCGACACAGCGCGGCCGTCAGCCGAGTTTTACGTCATTTCCAAAAAGAAATTGCTGATCCTGAGCCTGCTCAGTTTTGGGCTTTACACCTATGTCTGGGCGTACAAAAACTGGAGCTTGTACAAGCAGGCCAACCAGGCCGATATGTTGCCAGTGGCGCGCGCGTTCTTTTTTATTTTCTTTATCCACAAGCTCTATCGCCTGGCCTACCGGCGCGTAGTCGAGAGCGGCCGCAAGTTCGACTTCGATTTTGAACAGTGGGCGACGGTTTTCGTGGTGCTGACGGTGGGCGCCAATATGTTCGACGCGGCGGCGGCGCGGATCGAGGCGTGGTCTGCGTATAAGAACCTGACGATGCTGGCGATTCCGATCTGTGCCTACATCCTGCAGCAGTCCCAAGGCCTGATCAATTTTGCCGCGGGGGATCCTGACGGCGAGAGCAATGATCGTTTCAGCCCATGGAACTACCTGGTGATCGTGCCGGGGGTGGTGGTCTGGGGGCTGACGTTTCTGGGGCTGTGGTCGATTTATTTCCGCTAGGGCGGGTGGGCGTCTCCTGTTATGAGTGGGCTTTTTGTGGCGAGCGGGCTTGCCCCGCGTTGGGCTGCGAAGCAGCCCCAAAACCATCATCCCAGGCATACCTGAAACACCGCATTCATCCTTGATGGGGCTGCTTCGCAGCCCAACGCGGGGCAAGCCCGCTCGCCACAAGAAGCCCGGCAGCCACAATAAGCTCATCAGCCACATCAAGCCTGGCAGCCACAACAAGCCCATCAGCTACATCAAGCCCGGCAGCCACGACAAGCCCATCAGCCACATCAAGCCTGGCAGCCACGACAAGCTCATCAGCCATATCAAGCCCTGCAGGTCACAGGAGACTTTGGTTGGCTCATCAAGCCCTGCAGGCCACAAGAGGCTCTGGTTGCCTCAAAGCCTTCTCTGGCCAGCGTCTCGCTCAACTGCCGTAGCGCTTGCTTGCCTCGATCGCCAGGCCGCTGCCGATGCTGCCGAAGATGTTGCCTTCCACGTGCCGTGCATTCGGCAGCATTGCCGAGATGCTGTGGCGCAGGGCCGGGATGCCGCTGGAACCGCCGGTGAAGAACACCGTGTCCACTTGGGCAACGTCCACCGAGGCGTCGGCCAGCAATTGCGTGACGCTGTTGCGCACGCGCTCCAGCAGGCCGTCGATGGCCGACTCGAACAGGCTGCGGCTCAGGTCCACGCTCAAGCCCGGTTCAACCCGGTCGAGCAGTACGTGGCGGCTGTCTTCGTGGGTCAGCTGGATCTTGGTTTCTTCCACTTCCATCGCCAGCCAGTGGCCGGCGCGCTGTTCGATCAGCTTGAACAGGCGGTCAATGCCGCCGGTGTCTTCGATGTCGTAGCGCATGCTGCCCAGGGCCAGCTGGGATTTCTGCGAGTACACCGAGTTGATGGTGTGCCAGGTCGCCAGGTTCATGTGGTGGCTGGTGGGCATGTAGGCGCCGCTTTTCATGCGGCTGCCGTAGCCGAACAGCGGCATCATGCCGGCCAGCGACAGTTGCTTGTCGAAGTCGGTCCCGCCGATGTGCACACCGCCGGTGGCGAGGATGTCGTCGTGGCGGTTGTCGTTGTGACGGCGGTCCGGTGACAGGCGCACCAGCGAGAAGTCGGAGGTACCGCCGCCGATGTCGACGATCAGCACCAGCTCTTCCTTCTCGATGGTCGACTCGTAGTCGAAGGCCGCGGCAATCGGTTCGTACTGGAACGAGATGTCCTTGAAGCCGATCTTGCGCGCTACATCCACCAGAGTGTTTTCGGCTTCCTGGTCGGCCATCGGGTCGTCATCGACGAAGAACACCGGACGTCCCAGCACCACTTCCTCGAACTCGCGGCCGGCGGTGGTCTCGGCACGGCTCTTGAGTTGGCCGATAAACAGCGCCAGCAGGTCGGTGAACGGCATGGCCGTGCCCAATACGCTGGTGTCGTGCTTGATCAGCTTGGAACCCAGCAGGCTCTTGAGCGAGCGCATCAGCCGGCCTTCGTAGTTTTCCAGGTACTCGTGCAGGGCCAGGCGACCGTAGACCGGGCGGCGCTCCTCGAAGTTGAAGAACACCACCGACGGCAACGTGATCTTGTCGTCCTCCAGCGCGATAAGCGTCTCCTCGCCGGGGCGGATCCAGCCGACGGTGGAGTTGGACGTGCCAAAGTCGATGCCGCAGGCACGGGCTGGGGATGGGTTTTTCATGTCTATCGGGTTCCGGTTGAAAAACGGCCGCGCAGTGTATGCCAGTCGCAAAGGAATGCGTAGGCCGACTATCCGTTAAATGGTGCTTGAAAGTACGCGTTTCGCCCCCACATCTTGTGCATACGGCTAGCGCCGATAACACTTTGACGCACCCCCAGGCCACAGCACTCAACAGGTGCAATGCAGCGCACGTTGTGCCCCGGGCTGTGCGATCTCGATTAAGGATGGTGAACCGCCGATGGATTTCAAAGACTACTACAAGATTCTGGGTGTCGAGCCGAGCGCCGATGACAAGGAAATCAAGGCCGCCTATCGCAAGCTCGCACGCAAATACCACCCGGACGTCAGCAAGGAAAAAGACGCCGAAGCCAAGTTCAAGGACGCGTCCGAAGCCTATGAAGCGCTTAAAAGCGCGGATAAGCGCGCGGAATACGACGAACTGCGCAAATACGGCCAACATGGCCAGCCATTTCAGGGGCCACCGGGCTGGCAGAGCCGTGGCGGCTTTGGTGGCGGCCAGGACGCGGGAGACTTCTCGGACTTCTTCAGTTCGATCTTCGGCTCGCGTGGCGATGCCTTCGGAGGCGGCCAGCGTCGTCCTGCCGGGCGTAAAGGCCAGGACGTGGAGATGCAGCTGTCGGTGTTCCTCGAGGAGACTCTGTCTACCGAGTCCAAGCAGATCAGCTTCCAGGTGCCGCAATACGACGCCTCGGGCCGGCATGTCAGCAACACCACCAAGAGCCTGAACGTGAAGATCCCTGCCGGCGTGACCGACGGCGAGCGCATCCGCCTCAAAGGCCAGGGCGCACCGGGCATCGGCGGCGGGCCGAATGGCGACCTGTACCTGATCATCAAGTTTGCGCCACACCCCAAGTTCGAGGTGGATGGCGAGAACCTGATCATCAACCTGCCCCTGGCGCCATGGGAATTGGCGTTGGGCACGGAAGTGGCGGTGCCGACCCTGACCGGCAAGATCAACCTCAAGGTGCCGGCCGGCAGCCAGAACGGCCAGCGCATGCGCGCCAAGGGCCATGGCTTGCTGAACAAGGCCGGGCAGCGCGGCTTCCTTTACGTGCAGCTCAAGGCGGTGATGCCACCGGCAGGCGATGACGAGGTGAAAGCGTTGTGGCAGGCGTTGGCGCAGAAAGCTGCCTTCGATCCTCGCGCCAATTTCTGACGCGCCCTTGCAGGAGCCCGGCTTGCCGGCGAAAGCGGTCTCTCGAACGCTATCGCCGGCAAGCCGGGCTCCTGCACGATTCGGGGGTCAGAACAGGAAATACCGCTGCGCCATCGGCAACACGTCCGCCGGCTCGCACCACAGCAACACCCCATCGGCCTTGACCTGGTAGGTCTGCGGGTCCACCTCGATATCCGGCAGGTAATCGTTGTGGATCAGGTCGGTTTTCTGCACGTCGCGACAGCCCTTCACTACCCCAATCTGTTTCTTCAGGCCCAGCGCTTCCGGCAGGCCTGCGTCCATCGCTGCCTGGCTGATAAACGTCAGGCTGGTGGCGTGCAACGAGCTGCCGAAACTGGCGAACATCGGGCGGTAGTGCACCGGTTGCGGGGTCGGGATCGAGGCGTTGGCGTCGCCCATCAGGCTTGAGGCGATCGCGCCGCCCTTGAGGATCAGGCTCGGCTTGATGCCGAAGAACGCCGGGCGCCAGAGCACCAGGTCAGCCCATTTGCCGACTTCGATGGAGCCGACGATATGGCTGATGCCATGGGTGATCGCCGGGTTGATGGTGTACTTGGCGATATAGCGCTTGGCGCGGAAGTTATCGTTGCCCGGACCGTCGCCGGGCAGGGCGCCGCGCTGTTTTTTCATCTTGTCGGCGGTCTGCCAGGTGCGCGTGATCACTTCGCCGACACGGCCCATGGCCTGGCTGTCGGAGCTGATCATCGAGAAGGCGCCGAGGTCGTGCAGGATGTCTTCGGCGGCGATGGTTTCGCGGCGGATGCGGCTTTCGGCGAAGGCCACGTCTTCGGCAATGCTCGGGTCCAGGTGATGGCAGACCATCAACATGTCCAGGTGTTCGTCGATGGTATTGCGCGTGAACGGCCGCGTCGGGTTGGTGGAACTGGGCAGCACGTTGGCAAAGCCGCAGGCCTTGATGATGTCCGGCGCATGGCCGCCACCGGCACCCTCGGTGTGATAGGTGTGGATGGTGCGGCCCTTCAGCGCGGCCAGGGTGGTTTCGACGAAGCCCGACTCGTTGAGGGTGTCGCTGTGGATCGCCACTTGCACGTCGTACTGGTCGGCGACGCTCAGGCAGTTGTCGATGCTGGCGGGCGTGGTGCCCCAGTCTTCATGCAGCTTCAAGCCGATGGCGCCGGCCTTGACCTGTTCGATCAGCGGCTCCGGCAGGCTGGCGTTGCCCTTGCCGGTCAAGCCGATGTTCATCGGGAACGAGTCGCTGGCCTGCAGCATGCGCGCCAGGTGCCACGGGCCCGAAGTGCAGGTGGTGGCGTTGGTGCCGGTGGCCGGGCCGGTGCCGCCGCCGATCATGGTGGTGACGCCGCTGGTCAGCGCTTCTTCGATCTGCTGCGGGCAGATGAAATGCACATGGGAGTCGATGCCGCCGGCAGTGAGGATCATGCCTTCGCCAGCGATCACTTCGGTGCTGGCGCCGATGGCCATGGTCACACCGGGTTGGATATCCGGGTTGCCGGCCTTGCCGATGGCATGGATGCGGCCATTCTTGAGGCCCACATCGGCCTTGACGATGCCCCAGTGGTCGATGATCAGCGCGTTGGTGATCAGGGTATCGACGACCTCGTGGGCGAGCAGTTGGCTCTGGCCCTGGCCATCGCGGATCACCTTGCCGCCGCCGAATTTCACTTCTTCGCCGTAGACGGTGAAGTCCTGCTCCACTTCGACGAACAGCTCGGTGTCGGCCAGGCGGACCTTGTCGCCGACGGTGGGGCCGTACATGTCGGCGTAGGCTTGTCTGGAAATCTTCATGTGATTGCCTTGGGAATTAAGTGAATGTGGGATCGCGCGCTCGCTTTCGCCGGCTTCCCGGCGATGGGGCCTAGAGGTCGCCCATGATCCGCCCGGCAAAACCAAATACCCGGCGTCCGCCGCTCAAATCGACCAGTTCGATTTCACGGCTTTGCCCAGGCTCGAACCGCACCGCCGTGCCCGCTGGAATATTCAGGCGCATGCCGCGACTCAATGCGCGGTCGAAGGTCAGTGCGTCGTTGGTCTCGAAAAAGTGGTAATGCGAACCCACCTGGATCGGGCGGTCGCCGCTGTTGGCCACGCTCAGGGTGACGGTGCGGCGGCCGACATTGAGTTCGATCTCGCCAGGCTGGATCTGATATTCGCCAGGAATCATGCAGGTTGCCCCAAGGTCTTGAAGTAGATGGCGGTCGGGGTGTAGCGCCCGTCCGGGCTTTGGCAGTAGTCGGGCAGTTCGCCGATCTTGGTGTAGCGCAGGGACTGGTAGAAGGCCTCGGCGCCCGAGCCGGCTTCGGTGTCCAGGTACAACAGGCCGCGCTTGTGCTGGCGCGCGGCGAGTTCCAGGGTGTTCATCAACTGTTGGCCCAGGCCATGGCGTCGCGCGCTGCTGTGCACCAGCAGTTTTTGCACCTCGGCGCGGTTCAGGCCGTTGGCTTTCAGGCACAGCGCCAATTGCACGCTGGCGATCACCTGTTCGTCGCGCACCACCACCCACAGCAGCAGGCTGGCGTCTTCGATGCTGGCGCGCACGCCTTGCAAATAGTCGCGGGCCTGGGCTTCATCGAAGTCGGCCATGAAGCCCACCGACGCGCCGTGCTTGACTGCGTCGAGTAACAGCTCCACCAAGCCCTGGCGGTAGTGGGCAAAACTTTCAGCATTGACTCGACGCAGATGGGTCGCGCTCATCGATCTCACTCCTTGGGCGGTTGCGCGCCCGGATTCAATGTCAGTTGCATAAAGGTCAGGTCCAGCCAGCGGCCGAACTTGATGCCCACCTGGGGCATCTGCCCGGTGGTGATGAAGCCCAGGCGTTCATGCAGGCGGATCGAGGCCTGGTTGCCGCTTTCGATGGCGGCGACCATCACGTGTTTGCCACAGGTACGCGCGCGTTCTATCAGTGCTTGCATCAGCAGGGGGCCAAGGCCTTTGCCACGCTGGTCGTTGCGCACATACACCGAGTGTTCGACGCTGTAGCGAAAGCCTTCGAAGGGACGCCAGTCACCGAACGAGGCGTAGCCGATCACTTCATCATTTTCCACCGCGACCAGGATCGGATAGGCCTGGGCCTGGCGCGAACTGAACCAGGCCTGGCGGTTGCCGAGGTCCACCGGTTGTTCGTTCCAGATCGCCGTGGTGTTGAGCACCGCGTCGTTGTAGATATCGCGAATCGCCGGCAGATCGGCGTGCACGGCGTCACGCAGGGAGATGGACATGCTCGGTCCCTCAAGCAATCGGTTGGTGGACGGTGACCAGCTTGGTGCCGTCCGGGAACGTGGCTTCCACCTGGATATCCGGGATCATTTCCGGGATGCCTTCCATCACTTGCTCACGGCTCAGCAGGGTGGTGCCGTAGTGCATCAGGTCGGCCACGGTGCGGCCATCGCGGGCGCCTTCCATCAGGGCGGCGGAAATATACGCGATGGTTTCCGGGTAGTTGAGCTTCACCCCGCGCGCCAGGCGGCGCTCGGCCACCAGGCCGGCGGTAAAGATCAGCAGCTTGTCTTTTTCCCGTGGGGTCAGATCCATGGTTCAAGGTCCTTCAAAACGTTATTCATAAAAACACCGTAGATCCCTGTAGACGCTGGCTTGCCAGCGATGGCGGACTATCAGGCGAAACCCTCGTGACTGAGCCACCGCGATCGCCGGCAAGCCGGCTCCTGCAGTGCGAATCTTCATGTGCTCCAGATTCTCGGTGAAACGGCATCACGGCCCAGCACCGCCGGGCGTAACAGTTTCCATAAATCAATCAACCAGCCCCGCGCCAACAGTGCTTCACTGGCCAGGCAGCGGGCGACCAGCAAACCGGGCAGTTGGGTCAGGTCGCCGCGCACGGCGTGGGGCAGGGCGCGGCACTGTTCGAGTAATTGCGGTTCGATCTCGGCGGTCAGCAACAGCGTGGCGAACACCGGTTGGCCGTCGAGGCCGATGGGCGAGTCGAGCAAACCGTCGGCGCCCACAATGCGCTGGCGCTCATGCCAGAGCAACTGGCCGTCGCGGCGGATATCCAGGTGCGATTGGAAGTGGCCGAGGTCGAAACGCTCGCCACTGGCCGGGCGACCGAGGGCAATGACGTCCCAGTAGAACAGCCGCGCATCGCCGTGCAGCTGGATGCGCGTGGTGAGCTCGGCCTGGGCGGCGCTGAACACGATGGTTTCCTGGGGCAGCCACTCCAGGGTCGCGCCGGCTTCCACGATCAAGTCCAGTTGCTGAAACGCCGGGCCGCTGGCGCGGTACCACTTGGCCGCGCCGGGGCTGGTCAATTGGGCCCAGGCACCTGTGCCGACATGCGCGCTGATGTCCAGGCGATCACCACCGGCAATTCCGCCGGGCGGGTGCACGATGATGTGCTGGCACACCTCGGGGCCTTCGGCATACAGGTGCTTCTGCACCCGCAGCGGGCCGAGGTGGCGGCGCATTACCGGACGCGTGGTGTCGCCGAAACGTGCGTAGCCGAGTTCCAGCTCGGCGTGCCAGCTGGGGGTGAACAGAGCGGGGGAGACGGGCAGGTTCATGGTTGAGTGCTTATCATCAGGACGCTACAGATTAGATGGTAACCAGGCCGCGTACACCTTCACGCTCCATATTTTCGCCACGGCCCTGCTGGACGATTTCACCCCGCGACATCACCAGGTACTGGTCGGCCAGCTCGGCGGCGAAGTCGTAGAACTGCTCCACCAGCAGGATGGCCATGTCGCCGCGTGCGGCCAGTTTCTTGATCACTGCACCGATCTCCTTGATCACCGACGGCTGGATGCCTTCGGTGGGTTCATCGAGGATCAGCAGGCGCGGACGGCTGGCCAGGGCGCGGCCAATCGCCAACTGTTGCTGCTGGCCGCCGGACAGGTCACCGCCGCGCCGGTGCTTCATTTGCAGCAACACCGGGAACAGTTCGTAGATAAAGGCCGGCACTTCCTTGGCCTCGGCACCGGGAAACCGCGACAAGCCCATCAGCAGGTTTTCTTCCACCGTCAGCCGCCCGAAAATCTCCCGACCCTGCGGCACGTAGGCAATCCCGGCGTGCACGCGCTGGTGCGGCTTGAACCCGGTGATGGGTTTGCCTTCCCAATTCACCGCGCCCTCCTTGGCCGGCAGCAGGCCCATCAGGCACTTGAGCAAGGTGGTCTTGCCCACGCCGTTACGGCCGAGCAGGCAGGTGACCTCGCCGATCTTCACATCAAAGGAGAGACCGCGCAGGATGTGGCTACCGCCGTAATACTGATGCAGCTTGTCGACTTGCAGCATGTTCAAAACTCCTCAAATCGTGCAGGTGCCTGGCATGCAGGAGCCTGGTGGCAAGTGCCTGGCGTGCATGTACCTGGTGCGCAGGTGCCTGGCTTCTGTGGTGAGCAGGCTTGCCCTGCGTTGGGCTGCGCAGCAGCCCTAAACCCAGGCGATGCAGTGTGCCTGGCGTAACGCGGCGCTCTTATTGGGGCCGCTTCGCAGCCCAACGCAGGGCAAGCCTGCTCACCACAAAGGTGTTGGTGTGCATACCGCCGTAGTACGGGTGCAGCTTGTCGACGTGCAGCATGTTCAAAACTCCTCAAATCGTGCAGGTACCTGGCATGCAGGAGCCTGGTGGCAAGTGCCTGGTGCGCAGGTGCCTGGCGCTCAGGTACCAGGCTTCTGTGGTGAGCAGGCTTGCCCTGCGTTGGGCTGCGCAGCAGCCCCAAAACCAGACAACGCGGTGTGCCTGGCGAAACGCGGCGCTCTTACTGGGGCCGCTTCGCAGCCCAACGCAGGGCAAGCCTGCTCACCACAAAGGTGTTGGTGTGCATACCGCCGGAGTACGGGTGCAGCTTGTCGACGTGCAGCATGTTCAAAAACTCCTCAAATCGTGCAAATGCCTGGCGTGCATGTACCTGGTGCGCAGGTACCTGACGTGCAGTTACCTGGTGCGCAGGTGCCTGGCATCTGTGGTGAGCAGGCTTGCCCTGCGTTGGGCTGCGCAGCAGCCCTAAAACCAGACAACGCGGTGTGCCTGGCGTAACGCGGCGCTCTTATTGGGGCCGCTTCGCAGCCCAACGCAGGGCAAGCCTGCTCACCACAAAGGTGTTGGTGTGCATACCGCCGGAGTACGGGTGCAGCTTGTCGACGTGCAGCATGTTCAAAACTCCTCAAAACGTGCAAATGCCTGGCGTGCATGTACCTGGTGCGCAGGTACCTGACGTGCAGTTACCTGGTGCGCAGGAGCCTGGCGCTCAGGTACCTGGCTTCTGTGGTGAGCAGGCTTGCCCTGCGTTGGGCTGCGCAGCAGCCCCAAACCCAGGCGATGCAGTGTGCCTGGCGTAACGCGGCGCTCTTATTGGGGCCGCTTCGCAACCCAACGCAGGGCAAACCTTCTCACCACAACAGTGTGACTGCCGCCGATTTTTCAGCGGCCCAGGTACACCTCGATCACCCGTTCATTTTCCTGCACTTGTTCCAGCGATCCTTCCGCCAGCACGCTGCCCTGGTGCAACACGGTCACGTGGTCGGCAATCGAACCGACGAAGCCCATGTCGTGCTCCACCACCATCAACGAGTGCTTGCCCGCCAGGCGTTTGAACAGTTCGGCGGTGAATTCAGTCTCGGCGTCGGTCATACCCGCCACCGGTTCGTCGAGCAGCAACAGCTGCGGGTCCTGCATCAGCAGCATGCCGATTTCCAGGAACTGCTTTTGCCCGTGGGACAGCAATCCCGCCGGGCGATCCAGTGACGCGGTCAGGCGAATAGTGTCGAGCACTTCATCGATACGGTCTTTCTGCTCGCCACTCAGGCGCGCGCGCAGGCTGGCCCATACCGACTTGTCGGTCTTCTGCGCCAGCTCGAGGTTTTCGAACACGCTGAGGGCTTCGAACACCGTCGGTTTCTGGAACTTGCGGCCAATGCCGGCCTGGGCAATCTGCACTTCGCTCATGCTGGTCAGGTCCAGGGTCTCGCCGAACCAGGCCTTGCCATGACTGGGACGGGTCTTGCCGGTGATCACGTCCATCAGCGTGGTCTTGCCGGCGCCGTTGGGGCCGATGATGCAGCGCAATTCACCGACACCGATGTACAGGTTCAAGGCGTTGAGGGCCTTGAAACCGTCGAAGCTGACGCTGATGTCTTCCAGGGTCAGGATCGTGCCGTGGCGGGTGTTCAGGCCGGTGCCGGCGGCCTGGCCGAGGCCGATGGCATCGCGGCCGCTGCCCGCATCGAGAATAGGTTCGAGCATGACGTTCCTCATTTTTTCAGCAGCCCGATCACGCCCTTGGGCAGGTACAGGGTGACGATGATGAACAGCGCGCCGAGGAAGAACAGCCAGTATTCCGGGAAGGCCACGGTGAACCAGCTCTTCATGCCATTGACCACGCCGGCGCCGAGCAACGGCCCGATCAGCGTGCCGCGCCCGCCCAGGGCCACCCACACGGCGGCTTCGATGGAGTTGGTCGGCGACATTTCGCTGGGGTTGATGATGCCCACTTGCGGCACATACAACGCCCCGGCCAAACCGCACAACACCGCGCTCAGCACCCACACGAACAGCTTGAAGCCGCGCGGGTCGTAGCCGCAGAACATCAGGCGGTTCTCGGCGTCACGCAGGGCGGTCAGTACCCGGCCGAACTTGCTGCGTGCCAGCCGCCAGCCGATGAACAGGCTCGCCACCAGCAGCAGGACCGTGGCCACGAACAACACCGCGCGCGTGCCCGGTTCGGTGATGCCGAAACCGAGAATGCTGCGAAAATTGGTGAAGCCATTGTTGCCGCCAAAGCCCGTCTCGTTGCGAAAGAACAACAGCATCCCGGCGAAGGTCAGGGCCTGGGTCATGATCGAGAAATACACACCCTTGATCCGCGAGCGAAAGGCGAAGAAACCGAATACCAGCGCCAGCACGCCCGGCGCCAGCACCACCAGGCACAGGGCCCACAGGAAGTGCTCGGTGCCAACCCAATACCAGGGCAGTTCGGTCCACGACAGGAAGGTCATGAACGCCGGCAACTCATCGCCGCTGGCCTGGCGCATCAGGTACATGCCCATCGCATAACCGCCGAGGGCGAAGAACAGGCCGTGGCCGAGCGACAGCATTCCCGCGTAGCCCCACACCAGGTCCAGCGCGAGCGCGACGATGGCATAGCAGAGGATCTTGCCGACCAGTGTCAGGGTGTAGGCGGACACATGCAGCGCACTGTCCGGCGGCAACAACGACAGCAGCGGCAGCGCGAGCAGTACCACAAGGATCAACGCGCCCACTGCAATCGTGACGGTGGGGCCGGCCTTTTGCGTGGCCGTGAGCATCAATGGCTGGTTCATCAGTCGATCACCCGTCCTTTCAGTGCGAAGAGTCCCTGCGGGCGTTTCTGGATAAACAGAATGATCAGCGCGAGGATCAGGATCTTGCCGAGCACGGCACCGATCTGCGGTTCGAGAATCTTGTTGGCGATCCCCAGGCCGAAGGCCGCCATCACGCTACCGGCCAACTGGCCGACGCCGCCGAGTACCACCACCAGGAACGAGTCGATGATGTAGCTCTGGCCCAGGTCCGGGCCGACGTTGCCGATCTGGCTCAGTGCCACGCCGCCCAGGCCGGCGATGCCGGAGCCGAGGCCAAACGCGAGCATGTCCACGCGCCCGGTGGGCACGCCACAGCAGGCAGCCATGTTGCGGTTCTGGGTGACGGCGCGCACGTTGAGGCCCAGGCGCGTCTTGTTCAACAGCAGCCAGGTCAGCACCACCACAAACAGCGCGAAGGCGATGATCACGATGCGGTTGTACGGCAGCACCAGGTTGGGCAGCACCTGGATCCCGCCGGACAGCCACGCGGGATTGGAGACTTCGACGTTCTGCGCGCCAAACACCAGGCGCACCAACTGGATCAGCATCAGGCTGATGCCCCAGGTGGCGAGCAGGGTTTCCAGCGGCCGGCCGTACAGATGGCGAATCACCGTACGCTCCAGCGCCATGCCGATCGCGGCGGTGACGAAGAACGCCACCGGCAAGGCGATCAACGGGTAGAACTCGATGGCCGCGGGCACGTAGCGCTGCATCAGCAACTGCACCACATAGGTCGAGTAGGCGCCGAGCATGAGCATCTCGCCGTGGGCCATGTTGATCACACCGAGCAGGCCGAACGTGATCGCCAGGCCCAGGGCCGCGAGGAGCAGGATCGACCCCAGGGACATGCCGCTGAAGGCCTGGCCGAGGATCTCGCCAAGCATCAGTTTGCGTTTGACCTGGGCCAGGCTGGTTTCGGCAGCGGTGTGCACGGCGGCGTCGGTTTCCACGCCCGGCGCCAGCAGTGCTTCGAGGCGGGTGCGCGCCAGCGGATCGCCGGTGCTGCCGAGCAGACGCACCGCAGCGAGGCGCACCAGCGGGTCGGTATCGACCAGTTGCAGGTTGGCCAGCGCCAGGCTGAGGGCGGTGTGGACGTCCTCATTGGTCTCGGCGGCGACTTGCTGGTCGAGGAATTTGAGCTGCGCAGGCACAGCGGTTTTTTGCAGGGTTTGTGCTGCGGCCAGGCGCACCTTGGGGTCGGCGGCGAGCAGTTGCTGGCTGGCTTGCACGTTGTCGATCAAACCGCGCAGGCGGTTGTTCAGGCGTACGGTCCTGGTTTCACCGTTGACCGTGAGTTGGCCTTGTTGCAGGGCGTCGACCAGTTCGATGCGGGCTGGATTTGGCTGGGCAGCCCAGTCCTGCAGCAGCTTGGCTTGCTGGGTCGGGTTGGCGGCCAGGAAGTCTTCGGCATCGCCTGCGTGTGCGGCCAGCGGCAGCAACAGCAGGGCGGCGAGGATGAAGCGGTAAAGGGCAGTGGGCATACCAAAATGTCCTGATCATGCGCGGACAGTGTGGGAGCGGGCTTGCTCGCGAATGCGCCGTGTCAGTCGACGCATCCGGAGCTGATCCAGCGCTTTCGCGAGCAAGCCCGCTCCCACATTTAGACCGAGTCGGGCTTAGTTGCTCTTGACGGCGTAATCCGGCTTTTTGTCATTGCCAGGAATGTACGGGCTCCACGGTTGCGCGCGGATCGGCTCCTGGGTCTGCCAGACCACCGAGAATTGCCCGTCCGCCTGGATCTCGCCGATCATTACTGGCTTGTGCAGGTGGTGATTGGTCTTGTCCATGGTCAGGGTGAAGCCCGACGGCGCGGCGAAGGTCTGGCCGGCCAGCGCTTCACGCACTTTGTCGACATCGGTGGACTTGGCTTTCTCGACGGCCTGCGCCCACATATGGATGCCCACGTAGGTGGCTTCCATCGGGTCATTGGTCACGGCTTTGTCCGCGCCCGGCAGGTTGTGTTTCTTGGCGTAGGCCTTCCAGTCGGCGACGAATTTGGTGTTCACCGGGTTCTCCACCGACTGGAAGTAGTTCCAGGCCGCGAGGTTGCCCACCAGCGGCTTGGTGTCGATGCCGCGCAGCTCTTCTTCACCCACCGAGAACGCCACCACCGGTACGTCGGTGGCCTTCAGGCCCTGGTTGGCCAGCTCTTTGTAGAACGGCACGTTGGAGTCGCCATTCACGGTGGAGATCACTGCCGTCTTGCCGCCGGCGGAGAACTTCTTGATGTTGGCGACGATGGTCTGGTAGTCGGCGTGGCCGAACGGGGTGTAGACCTCTTCGATGTCTTTGTCCGCTACACCTTTGGAATGCAGGAATGAGCGCAGGATCTTGTTGGTGGTGCGTGGGTATACGTAGTCGGTGCCGAGCAGGAAGAAACGCTTGGCGCTGCCGCCTTCTTCGCTCATCAGGTATTCCACCGCCGGGATCGCTTGCTGGTTCGGCGCTGCACCGGTGTAGAACACGTTGGGCGACATCTCCTCACCCTCGTATTGCACCGGGTAGAACAGCAGGCCATTGAGCTCTTCGAACACCGGCAACACCGATTTACGCGACACCGAGGTCCAGCAGCCGAACACCACGGCGACCTTGTCCTGGGTCAGCAACTGGCGGCCTTTCTCGGCGAACAGCGGCCAGTTGGAGGCGGGGTCGACGACCACCGGCTCGAGCATCTTGCCATTCACCCCGCCCTTGGCGTTGATCTCGTCGATGGTCATCAGCGCCATGTCCTTGAGCGACGTTTCGGAGATGGCCATGGTCCCGGACAGCGAATGCAGGATGCCGACCTTGATGGTCTCGGCGGCCTGCACGGTCCAGGTCAGGCCCATGGCGGCAATGGATGCCGACAGGGTGAAAGCCTTGATCAAGCTGCGACGCTTCATGGTGCGATCTCCGTAAACGTTGGATTTTTTCTGAGGGCCAGATATGAACGTTAAAACGGTACTAGCAAAGGCTGTGCCCGATGACGCACCGCCCGGTTTTGCGGGGGCATACCTGCAGCTGGAGGGTTGTGCGCACCAAAAACGAGCGACCAGGCGGTGGCGGTGCAGGTGATGCGCCTAAAGAGTGCCGGGAGGCAAAGGCGCCTTGATAACCGAGCGGCGCGCCTCTTGAGGCTGACCGCGGTGAGTTGCAGGCCACTGTCGCGACAGGGCTGCGTCTGGAGCCCTAGCGCTTGCGCATCAGGCCTATAAAGAACAGCCCGCCGATCGCCGCCGTGGCAATGCCGATTGGCAGGTCTTGCGGGGCGATCAGGGTGCGCGCGGCCACATCCACCCACACCAGGAACAGGCTGCCCAGCAAGGCGCAGACCGGCAGCAACCGGCGGTGCTCGGCGCCTACCAGGCGCCGGGCGATGTGCGGCACCATCAGCCCGACAAAACCGATGGAGCCGCTCACCGACACCAGCACGCCGGTCATCAATGAGGCGATCAGGAATACCCGCAGGCGCACGTTGCGGGCGTTCAGGCCAAGGGTCACGGCGGTCTGTTCGCCGGCCATCAGCGCATTCAGCGGCCGCGCCATGCCCACCAGCAGCATCAGCCCCAGCACCACCACGGCGGCAGGCACCATCAGCAGTTCCCAGCGCGCCAGGCCGAGGCCGCCGAGCATCCAGAACATCACCGCCGACGCGGCGCGATGGTCGCCCATGAACAGCAGCAGGTTGGCCGTCGCCATCATCACGAACGACACCGCCACACCGCACAGCAACAGGCGATCACTCTCCAGCCGGCCATTGCGACTCGCCACGGCCAGCACCACCAGCATGCTCACCAACGCACCGATAAATGCGGCGATGGGCAGGGTCAGCAGGCCGATGATTTCGCCGACATGCAGCACCACGATCACCGCGCCGAGCGTAGCGCCGGAGGTGACGCCCAGCAGGTGCGGATCCGCCAGCGGGTTGCGGGTGACAGCCTGCAATACCGCGCCGATCAACGCCAGGCCGGCGCCCACCAGCGCCCCGAGCAACATGCGCGGCACCCGGATCAGCCAGACGATGTGCTCCTGCCCGACCGGCCAGTTGACCTCGCCGAGTCCGAAGGCCTTGTACAACAAGACGCGCCACACCACGTCCACCGGCACCCGCGCCGGGCCGAAACCCAGGGAGAGCACGCAGGACACCAGCAACACCGCCCCGAGGGCGGCGAGCAGCAAGGCGTAGCGACGGGTGATCATTCGCCGTGGAACCCCTTGGCCAGGGTTTCGACGGCCAGCACGTTATCGATGCCGGGCGTGGCTTGCACGTAAGGGATCACGATAAAACGCTGGTTCTTGATCGCATCCACCGCCTGCAGTGCCGGGTTATTGAGCAGGAAGGCCTGCTTCTGGTCGGCGCTGACTTCGCTGTAGTCGACGATCACGATGACCTGCGGGTTGCGCTCGACCACGGTCTCCCAGTTGATGCGCGTCCAGCTGGCGTCGACGTCGTCGAGGATATTGCGCCCGCCGGCAGCCTCGATCAGTGCCTGGGGCATGCCCAGGCGGCCGGAGGTCATGGCGCGGTCTTCACCGCTGTCATAGAGGAACACGCGGGGTGTGTCGGCGGGCAGGTCCTTGCGCACCTCGGCGACCTGCGCCTGCATCTGGGCGATCAGGGCGTTGGCGCGGTCCTGGACGTCGAAGATCTTGCCCAGGTTGCGCAGGTCATTGTAGGTGTCGTCCAGGGTCGCGGCCGGGCGCTTCATGACAAAGGCGCACGACTCGGTCAGCTCATACACGTTGATGCCCAAGGGTTGCAGGGTTTGCGGCGTGAGGTCGCCGCCCACGCGCATGCCGTAGTCCCAGCCGGCGAAGAAGAAATCCACATTGGCGTTGAGCAGGGTTTCCACCGAGGGATACTTGCTAGCCAGCTCCGGCAGGCCATCGAGGGTCTGGGCCATTTGCGCGCTGACTGACTTCCATCCTGTCACACCGCTGTAGCCGGCCATGCGTGGCTTGAGGCCCAGGGCGAGCATCATCTGGGTCATGTTGATGTCGTGGCTCACCGCATGCTGCGGCGCTTCCTGGAAGGTCACGTCGCGGTTGCAACTCTTGATGGTCACCGGGTAATGGGTCGCTTCGGCGAACGCTTGAGCCGTGCCGAACAGCAGGGCGAGAGACAGCAGGGAGCGCAGGATCATGGTTGAGTTATCCAGGTGATTCGGGGGTAGCCGGACAAGGGATGGGTGTCGATCAGCGCCTCGACGCCGAACACGTCGCGCAGCAACTCGGCGGTGAGTACTTGATGGGGCGTGCCACTGGCGACGATGCGTCCGTGGTCGATCACATAGAGGCGGTCGCAAAAGGCGGCGGCCAGATTCAGGTCGTGGATGCTGGCCAGGGTACCGATGTTCAGGCGTTTGACCAGCCTTAAAAGCTCAAGCTGGTAGCGCGGGTCGAGGTGGTTGGTCGGCTCGTCGAGGATCAGCAGTTGCGGTTGCTGGGCCAGTGCACGGGCCAGGATGACGCGCTGTTTTTCACCGCCCGACAGCGTGCCGAACGCGTGGTCGTCAAAGCCCTGCATGCCCACCGACGCCAGCGCCTGTTGCACCAACTGCTGGTCCTGTTGTGTGTCGCTGTCAAACAAACCCTTGTGGGGTGTGCGGCCCATGGCGACCACTTCATCCACGCGCAGGCCGAAGGCATCCGGAAACTCCTGCAACACCACGGCAATACGTTGCGCGCACCACTTGGCGCTTTGCTTCCACACGTTCCGATGCTCGAGCCGCACTTCACCGTGTTCCGGTTGGGTGAACCGGTAGGCGCAGCGCAACAGGCTGGTCTTGCCGCTGCCGTTGGGCCCGATCAGCCCGACAAATTCCCCCGCACCGACCTGCAGGCTGGCGTCACGCAGTTGGAACCGGTGATGGCAGCGGTCGTGACCCGGTGGGGTCCAGCCAAGCTGGGCGAGGGTGAGTGAAGTCATCGTTACTCTCTGGATCAACACAATTGAACGGTGGGGGCTGGCTTGCCGGCTATAGCAGTTTGTCTGGTCCAGATGCACTGCCTGAACCGCCGCCATCACAGGCAAGCCAGCTCCCACATGGGGTTCCGCTAAAAGGTGTAGTCCGCCGTGACGAAGAACGAGCGCGGTTCACCGAGGATCCACTGTTGGCCGTCGTTGTACTGGCTGACGGCGTAGGTGCGGTCGAACAGGTTGTTCAACTGCAGGCCCAGGGTGGTGTTGCGCAGTGCTTTCCACGAGACGCTGGCGTCGACCACGGTGTAGCTCGGCAACTCGTTCTGGTTGGCCATGTCGGCATACCGCGCATCGACATAACGCACACCGGCGCCGGCGCGGATATCGTCGGTCACGGCCTTGCTCAGCCACAGGTTGGCGGTGCGGCGCGGTACGTCCACCGGGCGGTTGCCGTCGCGCGATACCTGTACGCCGTCGACGTCCTGCTTGAAGTCGTCGTACTGCGCCCGCACGAAGGCGGCATTGGCTTGCAGTTGCCAAGCGTTCGGCAATTGCAGGTCGAGGCTGGCTTCCAGGCCATTGGACGATTGCTGGCCGACTTGCTGCTGTTGGTCCGGGTCGCCCGGCACGTCGGTGAGCAGTTTTTTCTTGACGATATGGTAGGCGGCCAGCGTCCATTCACCGCGTTGGTCCCAGAAGGTTTGCTTGATGCCGATCTCGCTTTGCTTGGCCGTCGACAGGTCGAACTGCTGCTGGCTCTTGCTCAGGGAAATCAAGCCGCCGACGCCGTCGGTGCTGGTGGCGTACTGGCCGTAGACCGACGTGTCCGGGGTGATCGCATACACCAGGCCGGCCTTCCAATTGTTGCCGGTGAGAGTCTTGTCGTTCTGGCTGCCGTCGCGCAAATCATCGCGATCAATGTGCGCGTAGTCACGCCGGATGCCGGTGATCAGCGACAGTTGATCGGTGAGTTGCAGGCGGTTTTCAGCGAAGCCGGCGACGGTCTTGGTGGTGGTGGCGAACACCGGTTTGAACGGGGAGTTACTGGCGAACTGTCCAGGCGCCGGGTGGTTCACGTCGATAGGTTGGCCACCGTTGAAGGTGTCTTCAAACGGGGTGTTGCTGGCCAGGCGGAAGCGGATGCGGTTGGACTCCACGCCGGTCACGGTCTGGCTGTCGAGGCCGAACAGGGTGTGCTTGAAGGTGAAGGTCTGGCGATCACCGACCTGTTCCTGGTTGTGCTTGATGCCGTAGTTACCGCTGCGGGTGAGTTGGCCGTCGGTGAAATTGTAGTTCTCGGCGTTCTGCCAGCGACGCTGGTTCTTCAGGTAGTACAGCTCGTTGGTGGCGCTGACATGGTCGTTGATCTGCCATTCGCTGGTCAGGCGTGTCCACTGGTCGTTGTAGTGCTGGATGTCGTTGCTGACGTTGTAGTTCTTGTCGCGCAGGCCCTTGTGCAATTGGCCGTTGATCAGCGGGGTGCCGAAGTAGTTTTGCGGGCGCTGGTCGCCGTAGTCGCTGGCCAGGGTAAAGCTCAGGTTGTCTGCCGCCTGCCAGCGCAGCGCGCCGCTGACGAAGTCGCTGCTGGAGTCGCCACGGTCGATGAAACCGTTGCTGCGCAGGCGATTGAGGTTCAAGCGATAGCTCAGGGTGTCGGTCAGCGAGCCGCCGCTGTCCAGGGCTTCCTGCTGGCGGTCGTAGGAGCCGTAGCCGAGGCGGATATGGTTTTCGATCTCGCCGCTGAAGGGTTTTTTCGGCACGGTGTTGACCACCGCACCGGTGGCACCTTCGCCGTACAGCACCGAAGCCGGGCCGCGCAAAACGTCCACGCGCTCCACTGACCAGGTGTCCACCGGGAAGGTCGAGGTCCCCATGCCCATGTACATGCGGTTGCCGTCGTACAGCTGCATCACCGAACCCTGGCCGGTAAAGCCACGGGCCGAGAGCGACGTGCCGCCGTCGCCCGGCGAGCCGGTGCGGCTGATGCCGGTGGCGCGGGAAATCGCGTCCTGCACGCTGGCGTCGCCGCGTTCGCGGATCTGCGTGCCGGTCTGGCTCTCGACGCTGCCCGGGGTTTGCAGGGCCGTGAGGTTCAGGCGGGAGCCGGCGGTGGTCGGCGTGTTCAGGTCGACGCGTTCGTCATCCACCGCAGGCGCGGTGACGGGGCTGGCGGGCAGGGTCAGGGCCTGGGCGCTGGTGTGCAGGGCGAGCAGGCACAGGCCGGACGCAAGGTACTTGTTCATCAGACGGAAAATCGCTTCTTCGAGGCGGTGCTCGCCGTAGGGGACGGCGAGCCGGGGTATGCAGTAAGTGTTATAAGTTAACACTTTCTGCGTCGTGGGCGAAAGCCCGCGTAAGACTACATAACGCCTCTAAGTTGGGCATCTCGCCTAATTCATGCCGAACCTGAGGCGGATTCATGTGGGGCGAACAGCCGCGACAGCACCAGGCGATCCAGCACCCACACGACGATCAACGACGCGCCCACCAACGGGAAAACAATCGCCAGCCCGAGCATGATGACCATCGCGGTTTTCCACTTCGGCAGGTCATGGCGTAACGGCGGAACCCCCAGGCCGCCCGCGGGCCTGCGCTTCCACCAGATCACCACGCCGCTCACGGCGCTGAGCAGGATCATCAGGCAGATCAGCAGGACCACCACCTGGTTGACCCAGCCGAACATCTTGCCTTCGTGCAGCATCACCCCGGTTTCGGTGGCCCGCGCCACGCCGTTGTAGTGGTCCCAGCGCACATCGGCCAGGACCTTGCCGGTGTACTGGTCCACATGCAGGGTGGCGTCGTTGCGCGGGTCGTTGGCGAATACCGCGACGGTGAACACACCCTCGGCGGTGGTAGGAAAAGTAATGCTGTAGCCGGGCTCGACCTGGCGTGCATTGGCCAGATCAACCACCTGTTGCAGGCGCAGGGTCGGCGCGGCAGGGCCTGAGTGCAGGCCGGCGTGATTCATGTGTTCGGCATGGTCGCCGGACATCGGCATCGGCGTGTTTTCCATGGCCCAGGGCACGGTCTGCTGGCTGGCGGTGTTGAGCACCCGCGCCTGCTGGTCGGACTGCGGCACGTTGTTCCACATGGCTGCCGGGAACGTGTTCCACAGGTTGGCGTATTGCTTGCCCCAGAAGCCGGTCCAGGTCATGCCGCTGAGCAGCATCACCAGCAAAAACGCCGCGCCCCAGAAGCCCGCGACTGCATGCAGGTCACGCCAGAACACGCGGCCACGGCTATTGAAACGCGGCCACAGCACCCCGGCCGATGACTTGCCACGTGGCCACCACAGGTACAGGCCCGACACCACCAGCATCACGCCCCAGCCGGCAGCGAGTTCCACCAGGCGATCACCGACGGTGCCGATCATCAACTCGCCATGCAGCGCGCGGGCGATGGCTTGCAGGTTGTTTTTTGCATCTTGTTCGCCGAGCACGGTGCCGCGATAGGGATCGACGAACACCGTCACTTCACGCCCACCGTCGTGCATCACGAATTGTGCGCTGCTGGTGGCGTCGGCCGGGGGCAGGTACTTGCTGATCTTGCCCTGGGGGAAAGCGGTCTGGGCGCGTTGCAGTTGCTCGTCTGCGCTCAACGCGTGCTCGGCGCTCTGGACCTTGAGCAGGTCGCCGTACATCAGCGGGTCGAGCTGGGGTTTGAACAGGTAAATGATGCCGGTCAGCGCCAGCAACACCATGAATGGGGCGACAAACAGGCCGGCGTAGAAATGCCAGCGCCATGCCAGGTTGTAGAAGGATATCTTTTGAGTGGTCATCAGGTGCTCCGCACAGGCTCGTTATTTATTGGGTGTAAACGCAGGACCTGCAGGCGCCGGCAAACCGGCTCCTGCAGGGTGTGCGTCAGAAGCTCATGTCCACCTTGGTCCAGAGCGTGCGCCCCGGTTCCTTGATGGCTTGCGGGTCGTTGGCGGGGTAGCCGAAGCCGGCGTTGCCCGCCAGGTTCAGATGCTCGGCGTAGGCCTTGCCAAACAGGTTGTCGACGCCGGTACTGACCTTGAAGTTTTTATTGATGCGGTACGCGGCGTTCAGCGAGAACACGCCGAAACCTGCGCTCTTGTCGAAGTCCTTGCCGACCACATTGCCCTTGTTCCGGTCGATGCGGTTCTGCGCCGCAACCACGCGCCACAGGGCACCGGCGCTCCAGTCATCCTCGCTGTAAGTGAGGCCCAGGCGCGCATCCAGGGGCGGCATTTGCGGCAGGGCCTTGCCGTCGCTGCTGTTCTTGCCCCAGGCGTAGGCCAGGGTCGCGTCGGCCTTCCACTGGCGAGTCAGCTTGTAGGCCGCGCCGAGTTCACCGCCCATGATCCGCGCGTCCACATTGCGTGCCTGGGAGGTGGTGCCCATCATTCCTGGCTGGTAGTCGAACAAGATGAAATCGCGGACCTGGCCGATGTATCCCGAGGCCCAGGCTTCGAGGTCGGCGGTTTTGTATTGGGCGCCGACATCGAGCTGGGTGGTCTTCTCCGGCTTTATGCTGTCGAAGGCGTTGACTGAACCGGCCGGGCCGTTGTCCGGGGAAAACAGTTCCCAGTAATCGGCAAAGCGCTCGGCATGGCCCAGGCCTGCGTAGACGGTAGTCGGGCTGTCTGCCAGGTCGTGTTCAAAGCGCACGAAACCTGACGGCAAAGTGTCGGCGCGGGATTTGTCGGCGGTCGGGTTGGGGCTGGGCATCATGCCCGCATCGAGGGTTTGCCGGAAATCCTTGGCTGAGGCGCGGTCCAGGCGCGCCCCGGTGATCAGGCGGTCGCGATCGGCGGCGTACCAGGTCAGTTCGCCGAATGCGCCGTAGTTGTGGAAGTTGGCGTCCTTGACCTTGGGCAAATCCTTGTAGGTATCGATACCCATGCTGCTGCGCTGGCGATGCTCGTTGGTCTGCGCATCCAGGCCGCCGATCAGTTGCACATCGGCCCAGCGCCAGGTGGCCTTGACCCGCGCACCGAGGGTGCGGCGGTCGACGTTGGCGGCCATGGGCCCGGCCATCATCCCGGTGCCGGAGGGCACGCGCAGGCTGTAGTTATCCATCACATGGTCGGCATAGTTGTAGTAGACCTGGGCCTCGACCTTATCCAACACGGCGCCGATGTTGGACTTCTCGAAGCGCAGCCCCAGGCTTTCGCGCAGGAATTGCGAACCGTCCATGCCGCGTCCGGCGTAGCGCGCTTCGCCATCGCCGCGACCGGCGGTGAGTTCCAGCAGGGTGTCGGCGTCCGGGGTGAAGCCGACCGCTACGTCGCCATTCCACTTGTCGTAGCGCGAGGCGACGGTGTCGTGATTGCCGTCCTTGTAGTCGTCGGCATGCGCCTGGTTGCCGATCACCCGCACATAGCCGAGGGGCCCGCCGGCCGCCGCATCAATGACCTTGTCGAAGCGCCCGTTGGAGCCGGCCAGCACACTCGCGTTGAGGCGTGTACCGAGTGCGCCGAACTGCTCCGGCTCGCGCTCGAACAACACGGTGCCGGCCGATGCGCCGGGGCCCCACAGCACGGTTTGCGGGCCCTTGATCACGGTGAGCTTGTCGTAGGTTTCCGGCGAAATGTAGGAGGTCGGCGCATCCATCCGACCCGGGCAGGCGCCGAGCATCATGCTGCCGTTGGTGAGGATATTCAGGCGCGAGCCGAACATGCCGCGCAGCACCGGGTCGCCATTGGTGCCGCCGTTGCGCACCAGGGCGAAGCCGGGGATGGTCTTGAGGTAGTCGCCGCCGTCGCTGGCGGGCACTGGCTGGCGCGGGTCCTTGGGGTTGGTGACCACGGTCAGCGGCGAGCTGGGGGCAATCGCGGTGATCACGGTGGGGCTCAGTTCATGCTCGTCGGCCTGGGCCTGTGGCGCCAGGAGTGCGCCGCATAAAACGGCGAGCACAGGGGTACATCCCATACGGGTGTCAGCAGAAAACCTGGACATGAAAAATTCCATCAATCAATCGTAAACAACACGGCCAGCAGCCTGCGGCTGTCTGTCTAAAGTCGGCCGGGGTGAAGTAACGGTGCTCGGTGCCTACGAGACGATGGGCGGCGCGCGGCTGCGGGCGCCGGGGAAGATGCTCTGCCGGGCATGACCCAGGCGTGGGGCGGGGGTGAGGGCGTTGGCCGGCGGTGGGTTACCGAGGCTGAGGTAGGACACGCTGCCCGGCAGCGCGGGGCAACTGAAAAGCAGGCTGCAATAGCCGCATTTTTCCCAGAGGACGTGGTGTTCGTCGGCGGTTTTTTCGGTTGCGGCTCGCCATGGCAGCTCGGCATGTCCATGGACATTTCCATGGACATGCCGACGTGATGGTCCATCGGCATCGCCTGGGAAATCAGCGGACCGATAAAGATCATCAGCATGGCGAACAGGCTGATCCAACTGCCGCGCATCACGCGGTGGCGGGGGGACAACCTGGCGCGAGGGGCGCCCATCGAGTGTCTGCCTACTGGGCGTGCTTATGCTCGTTGGGGGCCGTCGGCGGCACTTTTTGCACCGACACTTCGACTTCGACCTTGCCGGCTTTTTCGAAGGTCAGGGTCAGCGGGAACTGTTTGCCATCGGCCAGCAGGCTGCGGTCCTTGAGGCCCAGCAGCATCACGTGATACGCCATCGGAGCGAAGGTCAGGTCGCCCTTGGCCGGCACCGCGACGCTGGGCACTTGCTGCATCTTCATCAAATCGCCCTGCATCACGTGCTCGTGCAACTCGGCTTTTTCCGCCACGGGCGTGTCGACGCTGAGCAGGCGGTCCGGTGTCTCGCCGGTGTTATGAATCACGAAATACGCCGCGACGGTCGGCGCATTCGGCGGCAACTCCTGGGACCAGGGATCGCTGACCAACAGGTCGCCGGCCTTGTAGTCATCGGCATTGGCAGCAACGCACACCGGCAGCAACAATGCAGCCAGAAGCAGGGAAGATTTGAGCATGGCAGTTCTCCAGAACGGTTCTAAACGCAGTTCACTTGCGAAGAAAATCAGACCGTCGGAGAGGCGCGGGGGTTGAGGCTTGGCCATTGCTGGCGCGGGGTAGGGTTACGCAATACCGGCGGCGGCAGGCTCTGCACCGCCTCGAACCGCGTGACATACAACTGCGGCACATGCCCCGGCAACGCCACCCACGGCGCCGAGCCCGAGCAACACCAGCAATGCTGCATGGTGGAGTGATCGTCCTGCTGCGGCGCCGGAATCTCCAGCTTGCCCAGGGCAATCGTCTTCAGGCTGGCGCCGTTGGACGAACAGAAACTGCCCCACAGCAACTGCTGCACCGGGTCCTGGGATTGTTGCATGGCACTGGCCATCGGCATGGCAAAGGCATTGAACAGCACTGCAAGGCAGGCGATCCAGGCAATTGCAACGCGTTGACGGGCCATGGCGGACAATCCGTAGGGTTAAACGATCAGGGGGGTATTTAGCCTGATCGGGGGGGATAAGTAAAAAGGGGCGGTGTGGTTTGGTGTCGCAGTGACTAGCTTGAGGATAGACCGGAACCACGGATTGCCAATTTTTCAGACCAGGCGCGAAATCCTGCATGGCGCTGAACCCTGTGGGAGCTGGCTTGCCTGCGATGCAGGCGACTCGGTCCTGCAGCTGGAGCGAGGTGATGCTATCGCAGGCAAGCCAGCTCCCACAGGTTGGAATGTGTTTGGCTATTGCTTTGTGTTGAGCCTACGGGTTGCGCGAGCAACGCGGTCTCGCGCCAGTTTGATTAATGAGCCATCGCCTGGGTCTTCTTCGATGCAGGCTTCGAGGAAAGCATCCATATCTTCTCGTGTGTGAAGATGGTCGGCGACGTCGAAGTCGGTGAACGTTGTCTTTCTGTCAGCTAGGTATTGGGCTCTTTCCTGCCATTGGATTAATCGTATTGCGATGTCGGGTTCATCCAACTTTAGGTCATCGGCGTCAAGGCTTAGCGCGTGCGCGATCTCGGGATTCGCGATTATGTCTTCGATAATCCCGCTTTCAGCAGGTGGAGCCAGGTGCTGCGCACGCCGTTTGTTATTCATGTGCTGAACCTCATGTTTACAACGGTGGACAAGCTGTTGAGGATGATCGCCAAAAAATTCCGCTTTCAGGTAGTCAGTGGGTTCCGATGCGTATGTAGGTAAATTCTCCTAAGCCCGTTACGCAGTCTGAATATGAGGCCGTTCCACAGAAACGTCCGACAGCTTTTTGAGGTTGTCCCTAGGACACTCAATCTCTAGTCTCCGTACACCGCTGAAAACTCAGCGGACGGGCGTCGCGGCCCGGATTCCTATTGGACACTGAGCGTCATCGTCTGCTTTCAGTTGGCGCTTTTTTATCGTCTACTGTGCGGCGCTATGGCGGCTGTACGCGGGATACCTTCGGGTATGCCGGGTTTCCTGAGGACCGGTCCGCGAACCTGCGTACAGCTGCCACCCCCTATCGCGTCGCGGCGATCAGTGGCAGCTCCATTTCCTTAGGAGTTCCACAATGATCAAACCCACCCCCAATCCTCCCATCCGGCTATTCACCGTGGCCGATGGAATCAGCACTGAAGACCTTTTGGTCAACCTCAGCGAAACACTCGCTTCAGCCAATGCACTGAGTTGCGACATTGCCTTCAACCTGGAAGGCGCACCGCGCGAGGAATTGCTTGGCGTTGCGCAGTTGATCGAGCTGGCGCAATTGCTCGCTGACCGTGTGCACGATGGTGTCGGACAGGCGACAGCCACGATCAACTGAAGGCCCGCTGCAATCTGTAGGAGCCGGCTTGCCGGCGATGAGGCCATCGAGGCCGGCGGCGGGTTTTCGGGCGTCATCGCTGGCAAGCCAGCGCCTACAGTGAATGCAGCGTCTGAAAGGTGAGGCACGCAATCAGAAATTTCCGACAGCTCATTAGGGGGGTAGGAAGCTAAACCTCTTATATCCGTACACCGCTGCAAACTCAGCAGTCGGGAGTTGCGGTACCCGTACACAAGCGTGATCGTGTGGCCGGTCTTAGACTTCCCAGCTGGCTTCGCGTATGTGATTGAAGTTGACGACATCTACGCAGTGCTGATGAGCAAATCCCGCGACTCTAAGATCGTCAGTCAAAACCAGATAATTATCTTTTGCTGCGGCGACAATACCGACATCGGTAAGGCCATAGGGTGACAACTCATAATCGCGACTTATAGCCAAGGCTGGAATGTGCGTCTCGATTATTGTGGAAAGTGAGTGCGTTAGCGTTTCATAGAAGTCGTGCAGCTTGCTCCCATAAAGTCCATTTGTCAGGTTGCTGACTTCAGCGAGAATGTGGGGTGTTGAAACGAGCTTTTCAAATTGATCGATTACTTTAAGCAGAAGTTGATAGTCTTCATTGCTGTAGCCGCGTGTTCTCTTGAATTCCCCGATGCTGGGCGTTCCTCCTATCAGTGCCAGAAGTAACAAATTAGTGTCAACGATGATTCCTTTTCTTCGATACTTCTTGATGTAAGTATCTATCATATCTCGCGGATCTTCATGGAGCGGAACTCGCCAGTCTCCGCGTCAATGATGAAGGTCTTGTATTTTCGTTCAAATATTTCTCCGGAAAGAGCTGCGCCCATTCTCTGGAGTTTATTAGGGTTTGGGACGTTAAAGCCCAGCGTGATTGCCCAGGCTTTTTTGTTTGGATCCAGCTCTACTTCCTCAAGCATTAAATCGTTCAGCGCCATTTCCTGCCCGAGAAAATCGTTGGCTGCTGCTTTTGCAACTTTAACAGCCTCTTTAACTTCTATCATGTCAGCTCCTGAATATCGGTGGGCCGGGCTTGAACTGCTTCTGGAGTTTAGCACTTCGTGTTGTAGGTTCATCGCCGTCTCTTGAAGGTAAAAATAGATCGGATAGAGGTTGGCGGATGATCCTGATCTATCACATGAACGCTGCCAATGAATCGATTGTTTCTGCGGGCGACAAAAACTCCCGGTCCACCGCAACCAACACCGGCCGTTTCAACACCAAGACCGGCACGCCACGCTCGCGCGCCACTTCCAGTTTCGGCTCGGTGGCGGTGCTACCGCTGTTCTTGCTGATCAACACATCAATCCCGCGCCGTGCAAACAACGCGCGTTCGTCTTCGAGCAGAAACGGCCCACGTGCGCCGATCACTTCGCAACGTTCATTCCCCGGGTACACGTCGAGCGCGCGTAGCGTCCAGAATTGGTCGGCAGGGATTTCATCGAGGTGCAGCAGCGGCTCGCGACCCAGCGTGAACAGCGGCCGCTTGAAGGGTTTCAAAGCGTCGATCAGCTCGGCCCAGTCAGCGACCTCGCGCCAGTCATCTCCCGGCTGCGGCTGCCACGCCGGGCGTCGCAGTGCCCAGCAGGGGATGCCGGTGATCTGCGCGGCCTCGGCGGCATTGCGGCTGATCTGCGCCGCATACGGGTGGGTTGCATCGAGGATCAGGCTGATGCCTTCATCCCGGACAAACTGGGCCAAGCCCCCAGCGCCGCCGTAACCGCCAACACGCACGTGGCAGGTCAGGTCAGTGGGCACGCGCCCAACCCCGGCCAAACTGTAGACATGCTCCGGCCCCAAAGTCCGTGCGATAGCCAGCGCTTCGGTCACGCCGCCCAACAGCAAGATGCGTTTCATCGCGGCTTGACCACTTCCAGCAAGGTAATCGGCAGCGCCTGGCGCCACGTATCAAACGCCCCCAACGGCTGCGCCTGGGCCACGTGGATGCGGGTCAGTTCGCCGCCGTGCTCCGCGCGCCAGTTCATCAGGGTCATTTCGCTCTGCAGGGTCACGGCGTTGGCCACCAGCCGACCGCCAGGACGCAGGTGTTGCCAGCAGATGTCGAGCACGCCGTCGCGGGTGACGCCGCCGCCGATAAAGATCGCGTCCGGTGCTTCGAGGCCGTTGAGCGCTTGCGGCGCGGTGCCGCGGATCAGTTGCAGGCCGGGCACACCGAGGGCGTCGCGGTTGTGTTCGATCAGGTCCTGGCGGCCTGCGTCGGCTTCAATCGCCAGCGCACGGCAGCTCGGGTGCGCGCGCATCCATTCGATGCCGATGGAGCCGCTGCCCGCGCCCACATCCCAGAGCAGCTCACCGGGCATCGGCGCGAGGCGGGCGAGGGTCATGGCGCGCACATCGCGCTTGGTCAGTTGGCCATCGTGTTGGAAGGCTGAGTCGGGCAGGCCCGCCAGGCGTGACAGGCGTGGTGTTTCGCTGGAAGCCAGGCAATCGATGGCGACCAGGTTCAAATCGGCGACGCGAGCGTGTTGCCAATCCCCAGCCAGCCCGTCAATGCGCCTTTCATCCACGCCGCCCAGATGTTCAAACACACTCAACCGGCTGGGCCCGAACCCGGATTCAGCCAGCGACGCGGCAATCAATGCAGGACTGCTGCCGTCATTGCTCAATACCAGCAACCGCACGCCGGTCGCCAGATGTGCATTCAGCGCCGCCAAGGGCCGGGCCACCACGGACAGCGTCACCACCTCCTGCAACGGCCAGCCCAACCGCGCCGCCGCCAGGGACACCGATGAAGGCGCCGGCAAAACCAGCAACTCGGCAGCCGCCACCTGCCGCGCCAAACTGGCGCCCACGCCGTAGAACATCGGGTCGCCGCTGGCCAGCACGCACACCGGTTCGCCACGTCGCGCCAGCACCGGCTCCAGGGAGAACGGGCTCGGCCACAACTGTCGCTCGCCGCGAATACACACCGGCAACAGGTCCAGCTGGCGTTGGCCGCCTATAATCCGGGTGGCGCGCAACAGGGCATGCCGGGCATTCCTGCCCAGCCCCTTGAAGCCGTCTTCACCGATGCCTACAACCGTCAGCCAGGGCGACATATGAATTCCTTGAACGACATCCGACGGGCAGGCTTTTCATGCCGCCGGACAAAGCAGGCATAATACCGCGCCTTGACCCGTTAACCGGTAGCCCCGTGAACCCAACGCCCGCTCTGAATACCTTGCGCCCCTCGGCTTGTCCGGGGTTGCTGCGTATCGTCCAGGCGCTGGACGGCGGCATTTGCCGGATCAAACTGGCCGGCGGTTCGATCACGGCGGCCCAGGCCAACGCTGTGGCAGACGCGGCCCACGCCTATGCCGGCGGGGTGATCGAGGCCACCAACCGCGCCAACCTGCAGATTCGTGGGATCGGCGCCGAGCAGGAAGCCTTGATCGCCCTGCTGCTCGCCGCGGGCCTGGGGCCCAGCAATGCCGCCGGCGACGATGTGCGCAACCTGATGCTCAGCCCCAGCGCGGGTATCGACCCGCAGATGCTGTTCGACACGCGCCCATTGGCAGACCAGATCCTGGCCACCCTGCAAAGCCATCCGCGTTTTCATGAGTTGTCGGCCAAGTTCGCCGTGCAGCTGGATGGCGGGGAGGCCCTGGCGATGCTCGAGCATCATCATGACCTGTGGCTGTCGGCGTTCGTACGCAAGGGCGAGACGCTCCTGGCGTTCGGCCTGGCAGGCTGTCCGGGGCTGGATGCGCCGCTGGCGGCCGTGCCTCTGGCGCAAGGCCATGCACTGGTGGTGGCCGTGCTGGATGCGTTTCTGGACCTCGCCACGCCAGAACAGACGCGCATGCGCCATCTGCCTGTGGATAACTTAATGAGCCGTCTGGAGCTGCCGCTGCTGCCAGTCGACGGCTTCAGGCGCCCGCCCAGTGGTGCCTTGCTGCATCTCGGCACTTATCCACAGACGCAGAAAAACCAGTTCTACGTCGCTGCCATCGCCCCCTTGGGGCGCCTGAATGCGGCGATGCTCAAGGGCGCCGCACAACTCGCCAGTGAGTACGGCGACGCCACCCTGCGTTTCACTCCTTGGCAGGGCGTGCTGTTGCCCAACATCGAAAAGCCCCACGCGGTGACCCAGCGCCTGGCGCAGCTGGGTTTCCTCTGCTCGGTCGACCAACCGCTGGCGCACATGACTGCCTGCACCGGCTCCAGCGGCTGCGGCAAGGCCTTGGCCGACACCAAGGCCGACGCGGTGCAACTCGCCGCCTTGCAACCCGGCCATGACGTGCACCTGTCCGGTTGCCCACGGTCCTGCGCCGCCGCGCACACGGCGCCGGTCACCTTGCTGGCGGTGAGCCCCGGCCACTACGACCTGTATTTTCGCGATGCAGCCCACGCCGGTTTCGGCCGGCTGCACGCGCGCACTCTTTCTATTGAAGCGGCGGGCGCCCTGCTGCGCGCTCGCCCACGGAGCAACACCGATGATTGATTACATCCGCGACGGTCAGGAGATCTATCGCAACTCCTTCGCCATTATTCGCGCGGAAGCCAAATTGGACCGTATCCCGGCTGATCTGGAGAAACTCGCGGTGCGCGTGATTCATGCATGCGGCATGGTCGAGGCTATCGATGGCCTGCAGTTCTCTGAAGGCGCGGGCAAGGCCGGCCGCGATGCACTGGCCGCCGGTGCACCGATTCTGTGTGATGCGCGGATGGTCTCCGAAGGCGTGACCCGCGCGCGGCTGCCGGCCAACAATGCCGTGATCTGCACCCTGCGCGACGACAGCGTGCCCGAGTTGGCGCGCGAGCTGGGCAACACGCGCTCTGCGGCTGCGCTGGAACTGTGGCGTCCACACCTGGAAGGCAGTGTAGTGGTGATCGGCAACGCGCCGACCGCCTTGTTCTACCTGCTGGAAATGCTCGACGCCGGCGCACCGAAGCCGGCGTTGATCCTTGGTTTCCCGGTTGGTTTTGTCGGCGCTGCCGAGTCCAAGGCGATGCTGGCCGCCGACAGCCGTGGCGTGCCGTTCGTGATCATGCAAGGCCGCCTGGGCGGCAGTGCGATGGCCGCCGCTGCGGTGAACGCCCTGGCCACGGAGGTCGAATAATGCCGGTACGCGGACGTTTGATTGGCCTGGGCGTGGGCCCCGGTGACCCCGAGTTGATCACCCTCAAGGCCCTGCGCCTGCTGCGCGAATCACCGGTGGTGGCGTACTTCGTGGCCAAGGGCAAGAAGGGCAACGCCTTCGGCATTATCGAAGACCACCTGGTCGCGCAGCAGACCCTGATGCCGCTGGTGTACCCGGTGACCACCGAGATACTCCCGGCGCCGCTGTCGTACGAGCAAGTCATCAGCGACTTCTACGACGCTGCCAGCCTCGACGTGGCCGCGCACCTGGATGCCGGCCGCGACGTGGCGGTGATCTGCGAAGGCGACCCGTTCTTCTACGGCTCCTACATGTACCTGCACGACCGCCTGGCCGAGCGGTATGAGGCCCAGGTCATTCCCGGCGTGTGCTCGATGCTCGGCGGTGCCTCGGTACTCGGCGCGCCGCTGGTGTATCGCAACCAGAGCCTGTCGGTGCTCTCGGGCGTGTTGCCCCATGATGACCTCAAGCGCCGCCTGGCAGATGCCGACGCGGCGGTGATCATGAAGCTGGGTCGCAACTTCCCCAAGGTGCGCCAGGTGCTTGAAGAACTCGGCCTGGCCGAGCGCGCGCTGTATGTGGAGCGCGCGACCATGGCCAACCAGAAAATCGTGCCGCTGGATCAGGTAGAGCCGATGTCTTCGCCGTACTTCTCGCTGATCATCGTGCCCGGTGAACGGTGGCAAGGTTGATGAATCCGGCGATTGTCATTTTGGGCCAGGGCAGCCTGGCCACCGCGCGCAGGATCCAGCAGGTTTACCCGGGCGCATTGATCCACGGCCTGGCCGGGCGGGTTGAAGGCGCGGACCAGGCCTACAGCGAATTCGGCGCGACCCTGCGCCAGTTGTACCAGCAAGGCACGCCGCTGATCGCGCTGTGCGCGGCCGGTATCGTGATCCGGACCCTGGCGCCACTGCTGCTGGAAAAAGGTGAAGAGCCCGCCGTGCTGGCGGTAGCCGAAGACGGCAGCGCCGTGGTGCCGCTGCTCGGTGGCCTGGGCGGCGTGAATGTCATGGCCCGTGAAATTGCCAGTGCGTTGGAGGTGTCCGCGGCCATCACCACCAGTGGCGAGCTGCGTTTCGGCACCTGCCTGCTCAACCCGCCTGCGGGTTATGAGTTGGCTGACCTGGACCTCGGCAAGCGCTTTGTGTCCGACCTGCTGGCCGGCGCAAGCGTGCGCATTGAAGGGGCGGCGCCCTGGCTGGATGAGGCCAACCTGCCACAGGATCAGCAGGCGCGCCTGGCGATTCACGTCGGCAGTGCCGAGCGCGTGCCGGCTGCCCATGAATTGCTGATCTATCCGAAGACCGTGTGCGTCACCTGCAAACCGGGTCCGCAACTGGCGGCACGTGTGCGCAGCGCGCTGCACGAAGCGGGTATCGCCGTGCAATCGCTGGCCTGCCTGTTGGCCAGCGAGACACAGATGGCCGACGTGTCGTTGCACGAAGCGGCGGCGCAATTGGCCGTGCCGCTGCGCTTTGCCGTCGTGGAGCAAGACGCGGATATCGCTATCAGCGTCGCCGAACAGCCGCTGGACGTGTCGCAGGTCGGTCGTGTGCGTGGCCGCCTCGCTGTCATCGGCCTCGGTCCTGGCGCCGCCGAGTTGATGGTGCCGGCGGTGAAGGCCGAACTCGCGCGCTGCACCGATGTGCTTGGCTATGAAACCTATGTGCGCATGGCCGGGCCGTTCCGTGACGATCAGGTGCAGCATTGCACCGACAACCGTGAAGAAATGCAGCGCGCCCGCCACGCCTTCGAACTGGCTGCCCTTGGCCGTTCGGTGGTGGTTGTATCGTCCGGCGACCCGGGTGTATTCGCCATGGCGGCGGCGGTGATCGAGGCGTTGCACGAGTCCAGCGACCCCGCGTGGCACCAGGTCGACCTGCAGATCCTGCCCGGCGTTTCGGCCTCGCTGGCGACTGCCGCCCAGGCCGGTGCGCCGTTGGGGCATGACTTCTGCGTGATGTCGCTGTCGGACAACCTCAAGCCCTGGTCGATCATCGAAAAGCGCCTGGACCTCGCGTCCCAGGCCGACCTGGCCCTGGCGTTCTACAACCCGATCTCGCGTTCGCGGCCGTGGCAGTTGGGGCGCGCCCTGGAAATCGTTGCGCTGCACCGCACCCCCGAAACGCCGGTGGTGCTGGGCCGTGACATCGGTCGCCCCGGCCAGACCCTGCGCACCACGACCCTGGGCCAGCTCACGCCGGAGCAGGTGGACATGCGCACCATGGTGCTGATCGGCTCGTCCACTACCTGCACCTTCCCCCGTGCCGGTGGCGGTGATTGGGTGTACACGCCGCGCTGGTACGGCGAAAAACCCATCGGCTGAAAACGCCTCGACGGCCGCCAGAAAGCTCCGAGTGACCCAGGGAATTACCTGCGGTGACTCGGGGCTTTTTCTTTTTTTATCGATGAAAACCCGAAGGCTGGCACGCATGCCCAGTAATTGCTGGGCTGTGTTTTGCGCGGTGCCCTTGCAAGCGATGTTTGTCGTCTGGCAAGCCGCGCAGCCGCTGGATTAGTGTGAACACATGCCCCATGTGGGGGCTTGTGGAGAACTGAAAATGGAGCGACATCACGCAAGGATCAACAGCAGCAAAAGGCGCAAGTTGATTGCCGCCTACAAGTTGCCGGGGGCACCTGGCAAGCCGCCTGCCGTGCCCCTCGACCCGAATAATCCATGCAATGCGGCCGTGGTCAACAACAGTGTGATTTCGTTTGCCGAGGGCCTGTCCGGGATCAACCGGGAGTACATCCGTAAAAGCTATCTGCTGGCCAGCAGCTACGTCAGCGATGTGTTGAAAATGCACCGGGGTACCGAGGCCTGGTACGACGAATTCATCAAGGTCATGATCAGCCTGGGCTGGTTGCCGGTGCGCAGCAGCTTCGAGCGGGTCTCAAGTTCCGGCAAGGGCCTGACCGTGCAATTGGCAGTGCTGAACCTGATCGCCGCCATGCTCGCCTCGACCTCATTGGCCGGGCCACTGCTGGCTTCGCTGCCCAAGTTGGCGGCCGATGCATTGGAGGCCATGAAGCAACACCCCGCTTCGTTCGAGCTGTTCAAGCGCAACACTACGCTGCATCAGGGCGGTGATTTCGGCGTGGCGTCCTGCGCCGAAAACGACGGCGAGGTGATGATGGTGCTGGTGACCTACAGCAGCCGTGGCGTAAGCAAGCAGGTGGGCCTGCCGTTTCTGGAGTGGGACAGTACGTCGTCCGAGGCTTTCAGCGGGCAAACCTGCCTGGTGCTGAATACCTCGGTGGTCAACGAAAAAACCATCCAGTTGATGCGCGAAAGCGCCGGCGACAAGGTGCAGCTGGCAATTGCCCAATACCGGATCTAGGGCACCAGGTAACCGCGTACGCCGGTGAAGATGATTTGCGCGGCCAAGGCGCACACGAACAACCCCATCAACCGACTGACAATCTGCAAGCCCTGGTCACCGAGAATGCGTTCGATCCGGTTGGACAGGTACAGCACCACGCCCACCGTGAGGCTGGCCAGGGCAATGCTGAGGATGGCGGTGATCTTGTCATCCCAGTGTGGCTGGCTGACGCCCATCACCAACAGCGCGCCGATGGTACCGGGGCCGACTGTGAGGGGGATGGTCAGCGGCACGATCGTCACGTCCTGCTGCACGTTGTCGGTCTGCACTGCGGACTTGCCCTGGGCCATGCCCAAGGCGGAAATGAACAGCACACTGCCGGCGCCGATGCGAAACGCATCCACGGTGATGCCGAACATGCTGAAAATCACCCGGCCGAACAAGTACAGCAACACGCTCGATACCAGGGTGGCGAGAGCCACTTTCCAGGCCAGGCGCCGGCGCTCCTTGCTGGAGTAGCCACGGGTCAGGCTGATAAAGCAGGACAGCACGAAGAACGGGCTGTAGAGCACCAGCATCTTCAGGTAAACGCTGAACAACACGTGGAGCATGGTGGGAGCTCGCAACGAAGGAGGGCGAGCGGGAGTTTATCAGGCCTGTGGCTGAGCGCTATCTGTGATGCGACAACACTCCAATGTGGGAGCGGGCTTGCTCGCGAAAGCGGCGTGTCAGCCAATACAGGTTTGACTGATACAGCGCGTTCGCGAGCAAGCCCGCACACATTTTGATCTGCGCCATACAGGGGTCAGGTGGGCGCGTGCTCTGGCCGCTGTTGACGCTGCGCGACCCAGAACTCCACCAGCTCGCGCAATTGCGAGAGTTCCACCGGCTTGGCCATGTGGCCATCCATTCCGGCCTGGCGCGCACGTTCTTTGTGCTCCGAGAGGATATGCGCGGTGAGCGCCACCACCGGTGTGCGAATGCGCTGGTGGCTGACTTCCCACGCGCGCAGTTGCTGGGTCGCGGAGAAACCATCGAGGATCGGCATCTCGCAGTCCATCAATACCAGGTCGTAACGCTGGGCCTTCATCGCCTCCAGTGCTTCCTCGCCGTTGCTGGCGGTGTCCGGGTTGAGGTTGAGCTTGCCGAGCATGCCACGGATCACTTTGGTGGAAATGCTGTTGTCTTCGGCCACCAGGATGCGGAAGTCGCTGGGCACGGTGACGGGCGCTGGCGCGGTGGGCAGCGCGCGCGCCGGGACGTTGCCCTTGCTGCGTTGAGTCAATTCGTCGGCCAGGGTGGTCTTGAGCGTATAGCCCGCCACTGGCTTGGCGAGAATGCGCTTGATCCCGCAGTTGCGCGCGATGATCTTGCTCGGCGCATTGCTGATGCCGGTGAGCATGATCAACAGAATGTCGTGGTTCAGGCTCGGGTCTTCCTTGATCTTCGCCGCCAGTTGCATGCCGGTCATGCCGGGCATGTTCTGGTCGAGCAGCACCACGTCGAAGTAATCACGCAGGTGTGCCTTGGTCCGCAGCAGCGCCAGGGCTTCCTTGCCCGACGGCACGGCGCTGACGTTCAGGCCCCAGGCGGTGCATTGCTGCACCAGCACTTTGCGGCAGGTGTCGTTGTCGTCTACCACCAGCACGCGCGCGCCCTTGAGCGGGCCGTCGAGGTCGGAGGTCGGGTGTTCGAGGCGTTCCGGGTCCAGCGGCAAGGTCAGCCACAGGGTGCTGCCTTGCTGGGCGCCGCTCTTGATGCCGAACTCGCCGTTCATCAACAGGATCAGCTGGCGCGCAATCACCAGGCCCAGGTGGCCGCTCAGGCGCGTGGCCGAGAGGAAGTTCTTGCTGTGCAGTTCGCTGTGCAGCAGGGCGTCGCGCTCGGCGGCTTCCATTGGCAGGCCGCTGTCCTGGACGGCAATGCGCAGGCGCGGCTTGGTGCTGCG
The DNA here is from genome assembly GCF_016651025.1 of Pseudomonas sp. TH21. Classification (NCBI taxonomy): domain Bacteria; kingdom Pseudomonadati; phylum Pseudomonadota; class Gammaproteobacteria; order Pseudomonadales; family Pseudomonadaceae; genus Pseudomonas; species Pseudomonas sp. TH21. The sequence continues at coordinate 576,483 of NZ_JAEKEQ010000001.1, forward strand.
GTCATCCAAGGCGACCACGATCAGCACTTCGCCTTCATCGGTTTTCTGCAGGGCGTTTTCCAGCAGGCTCAGCATCGCCTGGCGCAGGCGCGTCGGGTCGCCGCTGATCACGCGCGGTACCTGGGGCTGGATGAAACTGATCAACTCGACGTTTTGCTGCTCGGCCTTGGCGCGGAAGATACTCAGGCAATCTTCGATCAGCGCGTTGAGGTCGAATTGCACATCATCCAGTTCGATCTGTCCGGATTCGAGCTTGGAGATATCGAGGATCTCGTTGATCAACGTGAGCAGTTCATTGCCGGCGCTGTGGATGGTTTGCACGTAGTCGCGCTGTTTCACCGACAGCGGCGTGCCCAGCAGCAGCTCGGTCATGCCCAGCACGCCGTTCATGGGGGTGCGGATTTCGTGGCTGATTTTCGCCAGGAACTCGGCCTTGGCCGCGATCTCTGCGTTGCTGGCGGCCAGGTCACGGCTGAGGCTGAAACGCGCCTCGACAATCGCACGCTGGCGTTCGCCCAGGGCCAGGCTCATCAACAGGCCGCTGACGCAGATAAATGCTAGCAGTGTGACGATCAGGCCTTGCGGCGAGACCATGGTCAGGCCCAGCAAGGCCGGGAGGATGATCAGCGTACCGATGTTGAACACCACCATCGCCGCCACGAACAAACGTGCGGGGCGGTAGCCTTTCTGCCAGTGGCAGGCCGAGACAAACAGCATGCTCAAGCCGGCCAGGGCCACCAGGGCGTAGGTGATGATGTTCAGCGGCAGGGTGTTGACGAACAACAGCAGCAGGCCGCACAGCACGATAAACAGAATGTCGGCCATCAACAGTTTGTTCAGCGGATGTGGGCCGAGCGGCATGAAGAAACGGTAGGCAAACATCAACCCGCACGGCGCGGTCAGCAGCAGCGCGAGGTAGGCGCCCGGGGTCTGGATCGCATGCCAGTTCGGCAGCCACGGGCCTACCAGGTTGAGCAGCAGCGCCAGGCTGAGCATCAACAGCACTTCGCACGCCGCCAGCCACAGGCTGCTGCGCGAGCGGTGGTAGGCGAAGCGCGTGAGGTTGTGCAGGATCAGCATCAGCAGGCAGCCGAACAGCAGGCCGTAGATCAGCGTCTGGGTCTGGTCGGCGGCGGCGAGCACGGCCGGTTCCAGGGTGATATAGGGGCGCAGTTCGTGTTCGGAGACCAGGCGCAGATAGACATCCAGAGGCTTCTGGCTCTGGGGCATCGGCAGCATGAAGTCACTGCTGGGCAGCGGGCGTTCCGCCTGGGGCTGGCGCGTGCCGGTGCTTTGTTGTTCGACCAGTGTGTCGCCGTCCAGCACGTAGAGGCTCAGGTGCGACAGGTCGGGCGCGAATACCCGCAGCACTTGCTCGTGCTTGCCGGGTTGCAGCTTGAAACGTACCCACAGTGCACCGTCCGGTTCCGCGGCGGTAATGCGGTCCAGTTCAATGGGGCTGAATTGATTGGTGTAGCGTGAAGAGCGGATGTCGCTCAGCTGCAGATCGGCCTGTTCATCAAGCAATACTGCCCAGCCACTGCCTTGCGCGGCGGCCTGGGCCGGGAACAAGCAGAGCAGTGTCAGCAGGCTGACAGTGAAACCTATGGCGATCCTGAGCCAGCGCACGGCGAAATCCCTTCGTAGGTTGATGCACGGGTTAACTATGCGCGGGGTGGCATGAGTACGGCAAGGGCCAGAGGCCCTTACCTAACCGAACGGATAGCGACTTACGAGTGCTCGCCGCGTTCCCGCGCGATGGCGCGATAGCCGATATCAGTGCGATAGAAACAGCCTTTCCAGTCGATTTTTGCGGCCAGCTTGTAAGCCTGTTGCTGCGCGGCGTCGACACTGGCACCCATCGCGGTGGCGCACAACACGCGGCCACCTGCGGTGACAACCTTGCCATCCTTGAGCGCGGTGCCCGCGTGGAACACTTTGCCTTCCAGCGTAGCAGCAGCGTCCAGGCCTTCAATCACATCACCCTTGGCGTAGTCGGCAGGGTAGCCACCGGCTGCCAGCACAATGCCGACGCTCGGGCGTGGATCCCATTGCGCTTCGACCTTGTCCAGGGCCTGGGCCAATGCGGCTTCGACCAGCAGCACCAGGCTCGACTGCAGGCGCAGCATCACCGGTTGGGTTTCCGGATCACCGAAGCGGCAGTTGAACTCGATGACTTTCGGGTTGCCGGCTTTGTCGATCATCAGGCCGGCGTAGAGGAAACCGGTGTACACATTGCCTTCATCGGCCATGCCGCGCACGGTGGGCCAGATCACCAGGTCCATGACGCGCTTGTGCACGTCGGCGGTAACCACCGGGGCAGGGGAGTAGGCACCCATGCCGCCCGTGTTCGGGCCGCTGTCGCCGTTGCCGACGCGTTTGTGGTCCTGGCTGGTGGCCATCGGCAGCACGTTCTTGCCGTCGACCATCACGATGAAGCTGGCTTCTTCGCCGTCGAGGAATTCCTCGATGACCACGCGCGAACCCGCGTCACCAAAGGCGTTGCCGGCGAGCATGTCGCGCACGGCGTCTTCGGCTTCCTGCAGGGTCATGGCGACGATCACGCCTTTGCCAGCGGCCAGGCCGTCGGCCTTGATCACGATCGGCGCACCTTTTTCACGCAAGTAAGCCAGGGCCGGCTCGATCTCGGTGAAGTTCTGGTAGTCGGCGGTCGGGATCTTGTGGCGTGCCAGGAAATCCTTGGTGAACGCCTTGGAACCTTCCAGTTGGGCAGCGCCGGCGGTAGGGCCGAAGCAATCCAGGCCACGGCTGCGGAACACGTCGACGACGCCAGCCACCAACGGTACTTCCGGACCGACGATGGTCAGGGAGACGTTCTTTTCAGCGAAATCCGCCAATTGCTCGAGCGCCAGCACGTCGATAGCGACGTTCTCGCACTTGGCTTCGATGGCGGTGCCGGCGTTGCCGGGGGCGACGAATACTTTCTGGACGCGAGGGTCCTGGGCAACTTTCCAGGCCAGGGCGTGTTCACGGCCACCGCTGCCAATGATGAGGACGTTCAAGTCAGACTCCTTCGAAGGAAGTTACAAGCTGCAAGCTGCACGTTGAGAGCAATCTGTATCGCTCTGAAGGCAGCCTGCAGCTATGAATTTTAGAGGCTACAACCAGCAGCAAAAGCGAGGCAGCTGTGCTTTTACGTGCTGCTTGCAGCTTGAACCTTGCCGCTTCACGGCAGTGGATCAGTGGCGGAAGTGGCGCATGCCAGTGAAGACCATGGCGATGCCGGCTTCGTCTGCCGCCGCGATGACTTCGGCGTCACGCATCGAACCGCCCGGTTGGATCACCGCGGTCACACCGGCTTTCGCGGCGTTGTCCAGGCCATCACGGAACGGGAAGAACGCGTCGGATGCCATCACCGAACCGACCACCTGCAAACCGGCGTGTTCGGCCTTGATCGCGGCGATACGTGCCGAGTTCACGCGGCTCATCTGGCCAGCGCCGACACCGATGGTCTGGCGGTTCTTGGCGTAGACGATGGCGTTGGATTTAACGTACTTGGCCACTTTCCAGGCGAAGATCAGGTCGTTGATCTCTTGCTCGGTCGGTGCGCGCTTGGTCACCACTTTCAGGTCCTGGCTGCCGATCATGCCGATGTCGCGGCTCTGTACCAGCAAGCCGCCGTTGACGCGCTTGTAGTCCCAGGCAGCGGCACGTTCAGCCGACCACTCGCCGCAGGCCAGCAGGCGCACGTTGGCCTTGGCTGCCACGATGGCGCGGGCTTCTTCGCTGACGGAAGGGGCGATGATCACTTCGACGAACTGACGCTCGACGATGGCTTTAGCGGTCTCGGCGTCCAGTTCGCGGTTGAACGCGATGATGCCGCCGAATGCGGATTCGGTGTCGGTGGCGTAGGCCAGTTCGTACGCCTGGCGGATGCCGCCTTCAGCGTCCGGGCTCACGGCCACGCCGCACGGGTTGGCGTGCTTGACGATTACGCAGGCTGGCTTGACGAAGCTCTTCACGCACTCCAGCGCGGCGTCGGTGTCGGCCACGTTGTTGTAGGACAGCTCCTTGCCTTGCAGCTGGGTCGCGGTGGCGATGCCCACTTCGGCCGGCTTGGCCTCCACGTAGAACGCCGCGCTCTGGTGCGGGTTCTCGCCGTAGCGCATTTCCTGGGCCTTGATGAACTGGCTGTTGAAGGTGCGCGGGAACTGGCTGCGGCCTTCGGTGCTGAGGGTTTCAGCCGCCTGGTTCACGGTGCCCATGTAGTTGGCAATCATGCCGTCGTAGGCGGCAGTGTGTTCGAACGCCTTGAGCATCAGGTCGAAGCGCTGGGCGTAGGTCAGGCCGCCGGCTTTCAGGCTCTCGAGCACTTGGGCGTAGTCGCTGGCGTTGACCACGATGGCCACGTCTTTGTGGTTCTTGGCTGCCGAGCGAACCATGGTCGGGCCGCCGATATCGATGTTTTCGATGGCGGTCGGCAGGTCGCAGCCTGGCTTGTTGATGGTGGCTTCGAACGGGTACAGGTTGACGGCTACCAGATCGATCGGCTTGATGCCGTGCTCGCTCATGATGGCGTCGTCGGTACCGCGACGGCCGAGGATACCGCCGTGGATTTTCGGGTGCAGGGTCTTGACCCGACCGTCCATCATTTCTGCGAAACCGGTGTAGTCCGCCACTTCTACTGCGGCCACGCCGTTGTCCTGCAGCAGTTTGAAGGTCCCGCCCGTGGAGAGGATTTCCACGCCAAGGGCTTCCAGCTCCCGGGCAAATTCGAGGATCCCGGTCTTGTCGGAGACACTGATCAAGGCGCGGCGGATCGGCAGGCGGGTAGTCTGGTCGGTCATTTCAATTTCCATCAAAAGCAAAGGAAGTCAGCAAAAAAGGCGACCGTTTTTACGCGGGCGCCTTTCTGGTTTGATTGAATGCTTACAGCAAATCGTATTGTTTGAGCTTTTTGCGCAAGGTGCCACGGTTGAGGCCCAGCAGCTCACTGGCTTTGGTCTGGTTGCCCTTGACGTAGTTCATCACGCTTTCGAGCAAGGGCGCCTCGACTTCGGAGAGCACCAGGTTGTACACGTCCGTGACGGAAGCGCCCTCAAGGTGGGCGAAATAATTGTGCAGCGCCTTCTCGACACTCCCGCGAAGGGTCTGGCCTTCTTCGCTCGGCGTGTTGAGGTGCTGTTTCAAATTGACGTTGTCGCTCACGGGTGTTGTTCCACTCACTAAAGTCTCGGTCATCATCGTCATGCGGCCACCCCCTCTCCGTCCCCTGTCCCCAGGCTCTTGTAACGCTCGCTGAAGAACTCACGAACGTTGGCGCACTGTGCTTCCGTATCATCCAAACGATTGAAGTGGGCGCGAAACTCCCTGGCGCCCGGCAAGGTTGCGAGATACCAGCCGACATGCTTGCGAGCAATGCGTACTCCCATCACGTCTCCATAGAAGGCGTGCAGGGCGGCCAGATGCTCTAGCAGAATACGTTCCACCTCGATCAACTCCGGTGCCGGCAAGACTTCGCCGGTACGCAGAAAATGCTCGATCTCACGAAAAATCCACGGCCGCCCCTGGGCAGCCCGGCCAATCAACAGGCCATCGGCACCGGTAGCGTGCAGCACGCGCCGGGCTTTCTCGGCTGAGTTGATATCGCCATTGGCAAAGACCGGCATCGACACCGCCTGCTTGATCGCGGCAATGGTGTCGTACTCGGCTTCACCGGTGTACAGATCGGCGCGGGTGCGGCCATGCACCGCCAGCGCTGTAATGCCCGCCTGTTCGGCGATCTTCGCCACCGTCAGGCCATTCTTGTTGTCCCGGTCCCAGCCGGTACGGATCTTCAGGGTGACCGGCACATCCACTGCGGCGACAACGGCCTGCAGGATCTCGGCGACCAACTGCTCATCCTTCAACAAGGCGGAACCGGCGGCCTTGTTGCAGACCTTCTTGGCCGGGCAGCCCATGTTGATATCAATGATCTGTGCGCCCAACTCCACGTTGGCCCGGGCCGCATCCGCCAGCATCTGCGCATCACCGCCGGCGATCTGTACCGAGCGGGGCTCGGGATCACCTTCGTGGATCATGCGCATCCGCGATTTGCGGGTGTTCCACAAGCTCATGTCGCTGGTGACCATTTCCGAGACTACTAGACCCGCGCCCAAACGCTTGCACAGCTGACGAAAGGGCTGGTCGGTGACGCCCGCCATAGGAGCGAGGATCAAGCCGTTCTGCAATGTGTATGGGCCGATGCGTACCGCCGACATAGGACTTCCCTGTTGTGGGGCCGGATCATTAGAGTTCGAAAAAGGGTTGGCATGATACCCGCTCTCGATGACTGGATAAAGGCTGAATTGGATAAAATCTGAACAGCAATTTCTTTATCGCCGCCGGTTTGGTTGACCGGCGCCTAGTCAAGAATCTGCCGTCAAGCCTTGGTGCATGAACCGATTCACTCGGGCGAATGAAAGCTCAGGCTGTAATTCACGGCTTTATTGCCCGGATCGAGGATATCCAGGGAGATATGGATCGGCGTCTGTGATGGCATTTCGCTAACGCCGGCCAACTCACCGCTGAGGTATTCGGCGGGTTTGAACCGACGACTGGCGATCAGGCTGCCGTTCAAATCGGCAAAACGCAGCTCCAGCAGCGGGAAGGGCTGGGAGAAGGTCGCGCGGTTATAGATGATTGCATCCACCACCAGCGCCCCGGCGAACTCCGGGTGGCTGCGTACCACCAGGTTGCTGCTCTTGATGTGGGCGATATCGACCCGTGACGGCACTGTGCAGCCCAGGGTAGGGCACAGTTGCTGGAACCATGGGCGGTAGGCGTCCTGGCGGGCCAGGTCGTCGAATTGGTAGGCGATGTATTGGCCGGCGAGGCCGGCGGCGGCGATCAGCACCAGCAACAGCCAGAGCAGGCGGCGGCCCCAACCCGACGCACGTTTTTGCGCGTAGAGGTGCAGTGGGTCGTCTTCGAGGTCCTGCAGGACATCGTCGTGAACGCCGGTGGACGGGCGAGGGCGCTTGCGTCGGAGGTGCGGGCGTTCTTCGGGTTCCGGTTCCTCGACCGCCTCGATAACGGGCGTGACGGGGGGATCGAGTTCGTCATCCTCGAGCGTCGAGCGCAGCGGCGGTTCGTCGTCGATATCGTCGGTGTGGAACGACATCGACGGTTCGGTGCGCTGCCGGGTCGCAGGTGCCTTGGTCGGTTCAGGGGCTTCGACGACCTGGACGCGTTCTTCCGGTGGTTCGCTGAACAGGCTGGCCGCCCACTTTTCTTCCTCGGCCTTGACCGTATCGCGGCTGGCGCTGAGAGCCTCTTCCTTTTGCCGACGGTCGGAACCGCCCTGGCGACGCTCCGCGCCCGAGGGCTGCGTATGCTGAATCTCGCGGCGTTCCAGCTTGGCCAGCTCCACGTCGAGGTCGAGGTTGTCCAGGTCCAGTTCTTCGGCGGTCCACTGTTTCTGGCTGATCGCCCGCGGGGCCTCTGCGGCTGGCTCGACCGGTTCCGGTGCCGGCGCCTGCTGGGCGCGCTGCTCCAGCAGCTGGCGTGCCGCATTGAACACCTGCAGGCACGAGCCGCAGCGCACCACGCCGCGGGCCACGCTCAATTGAGCGTGGTTAACGCGAAAGCGTGCTTGGCAATGCGGGCACTGGGTGACGAAACTGTCGGTCATGCGGCCATCCGATTCAGGCAAGCGCTCATTCTAGCGCCGACGACCGCTGATGCGTACCCAGCCATCACGGTTGGCGATCGGATCCAGCTCGAAATCCTTGGCGTAGGCAGCGGCCACGTCTTCACCCTGCTCGGCAAGGATGCCCGACAGCGCCAGGCGGCCGCCCGGCTTGACCAGGCTCGACAGCTGCGGCGCCAGGGAAACCAGCGGGCCGGCGAGGATGTTCGCCACCAGCACATCGGCCTGCACCTGAGGCAATTGCTCGGGCAGATAGAGTGGGAATTTATCTTCGGGAATGTGGTTGCGCCCGGCGTTGTCGCGCGAGGCTTCCAGGGCCTGCACGTCGATGTCGGTGCCGACAGCTTCCTTGGCGCCCAGCAGCAGGGCGGCAATCGCCAGGATCCCCGAGCCGCAGCCGAAGTCCAGCACGTGGCTGTCGGTCAGGTCCTGGCCGTCCAGCCATTCCAGGCACAGCGCGGTGGTGGGGTGGGTGCCGGTGCCGAAGGCCAGGCCCGGATCAAGCAGCAGGTTGACTGCGTCCGGCTCCGGCGCGGCGTGCCAGCTCGGCACAATCCACAGGCGCTGGCCGAACCGCATCGGCTGGAAGTTATCCATCCAGCTGCGTTCCCAGTCCTGGTCTTCGATGACTTCACTGTGGTGCTCGGGCAGCGGGCCGCCGGTGAGCAGTTCCATATGGGCCAGCACGGCGGCGGCATCGGTGCCGTCTTCGAACAGGGCCAGCAGATGGGTGTGGGACCACAGCGGGGTGGTATTGAGTTCGGGTTCGAAGATCGGCTGGTCTTCGGCGTCCATGAAGGTCACCGAGACAGCGCCCACTTCGAGGAAAGCGTCTTCGTAGGTTTCGGCTTGTTCTGGGCTGATGGCGAGACGGACTTGCAGCCAAGGCATGGCGGGCACCTTTGAATAAAATGAATGTGCGACTACTGGGTCGCGAAAGCGCGCAAGTTTACGCGAGAGCATGACCTGTGGCGAGGGAGCTTGTTGTGGCGAGGGGGCTTGTCCCCCGTTGGGCTGCGTAGCAGCCCCATGAGGTCGCCGGATTTCTCCAAGTCAATCGCAAGATCAGGTTTCGGGGCTGCTGCGCAGCCCAACGGGGACAAGCCCCCTCGCCACAAGAGCCAATTTCACAGGGCTCACAAACAACAAAGCCGCCCGAAGGCGGCTTTGTTGGGTGGAGCACTTACTGGTTGGCCAGCTTGTGTTCCAGGTAGTGAATGTTCACACCACCTTCGCAGAAGCCTTCATCACGGACCAGTTCCCGGTGCAGCGGGATGTTGGTCTTGATGCCGTCGACCACGATTTCGTCCAGAGCATTGCGCATACGGGCCATGGCCTCGTCGCGGGTCGCGCCCCAGGTGATCAGCTTGCCGATCAGCGAGTCGTAGTTCGACGGAACCTTGTAGCCGCTGTACAGGTGCGAATCCACACGGACGCCGTTGCCGCCGGGCGCGTGGAAATGCTTGACCAGGCCAGGGCTTGGGATAAAGGTCTTCGGGTCTTCGGCGTTGATGCGGCACTCCAGGGAGTGGCCGTGCATCTTCACGTCGTCCTGGGTAAAGGACAGCGGGTTGCCGGCGGCGATGCTGAGCATCTCCTTGACGATGTCGATACCGGTGACCATCTCCGAAACCGGGTGCTCTACCTGCACGCGAGTGTTCATCTCGATGAAGTAGAAACGACCGTTCTCGTAGAGGAACTCGAAGGTACCGGCGCCACGGTAGTTGATGTCGATGCACGCCTTGACGCAGCGAGCCAGTACTTCCTGGCGAGCTTTTTCATCCAGGCCCGGTGCCGGAGCTTCTTCCAGTACCTTCTGGTGACGGCGCTGCAGCGAGCAATCGCGGTCGCCCAGGTGGATGGCGTGCCCCTGGCCGTCGGACAATACCTGCACTTCCACGTGACGTGGGTTGGTCAGGTACTTCTCCAGGTAGACCATCGGGTTGCCGAACCAGGCGCCCGCTTCGGAACGGGTCTGCTTGGCGGCTTCGATCAGGTCTTCTTCCTTGTGCACCACGCGCATGCCGCGACCACCACCGCCACCGGCGGCCTTGATGATCACCGGGTAACCGACTTCGCGACCAATGCGCAGGGCGGTGGCCTCGTCTTCAGGCAGTGGGCCGTCGGAACCTGGAACGGTTGGCACGCCAGCAGCGATCATCGCGTCCTTGGCCGAGACCTTGTCGCCCATCAGGCGAATGGTTTCGGCTTTCGGGCCGATGAAGGCAAACCCGGATTTTTCCACCTGTTCGGCGAAATCGGCGTTTTCCGCGAGGAAGCCGTAGCCCGGGTGGATGCCGTCAGCGCCGGTCACTTCTGCCGCGGCGATGATGTTCGAGACTTTCAGGTACGAGTTCGTGGCCAGTGGCGGGCCGATGCAGATGCTTTCGTCCGCCAGTTTCACGTGCATCAATTCGGTATCGGCCGTCGAGTAAACAGCGACGGTCTTGATGCCCTCTTCCTTACAGGCGCGCAGGATACGCAGCGCGATCTCGCCGCGGTTGGCGATCAGGACTTTTTGCAGTTTCTTCGCAGGTTTCAACATCGAAGGCGCTCCGCGGTTCAAACGATGGTGAACAGCGGCTGGTCGTACTCAACCGGCTGACCGTTTTCTACCAGGATGGATTCGATGACGCCGGCTTTTTCAGCGGTGATGTGGTTCATCATTTTCATCGCTTCGACGATGCAGATGGTGTCGCCCACTTTCACGGTTGCGCCGACTTCAACGAAGGCTGGCGAGGTCGGTGCCGGGGTGCGGTAGAAGGTACCGACCATTGGCGACTTGACCACGAAGCCGTTCAGCACTGGCGCAGCAGGTGCTGCTGGCGCAGCGGCGGCGGCAGGTGCGGCGGCCGGAGCAGCAGCGGCCGGAGCCGGCGCTTGCATTTGTGGCGCGTAGAACTGCTGGGCCGGGGTCTTGCTGTGACGGCTGATCCGTACGGACTCTTCGCCTTCCTTGATTTCCAGCTCGTCGATACCGGATTCTTCCAGCAGTTCGATCAGTTTCTTAACTTTACGGATATCCATGAATCATCAACTCCCAAGGGTCGGTCAGGGGCGCTTGGCCGGTTGTTCAAGCTGTTCCAGGGCGGCCTCCAGGGCCAGTCGGTAACCGCTGGCGCCAAGGCCGCAGATCACTCCTACCGCTACGTCGGAGAAGTAGGAGTGATGGCGGAAAGGTTCGCGTTTGTGCACGTTCGACAAGTGCACTTCGATGAATGGGATGCTCACCGCCAGCAGCGCGTCACGTAATGCAACGCTTGTATGCGTAAAAGCGGCGGGATTGATCAGAATAAAGTCCACGCCTTCGCCGCGCGCGGCATGGATACGATCAATCAGTTCGTACTCGGCATTGCTTTGCAGGTAGAGCAAATGGTGGCCGGCTTCACGCGCCCGTCGTTCCAGGTCGAGGTTGATCTGGTCCAGGGTGACTGCCCCGTAGACGCCCGGTTCGCGGGTGCCGAGCAGGTTCAGGTTGGGTCCGTGAAGAACCAGTAAGGTCGCCATCGGCTGTTCCTTGTTATTGATGTGGGTACGGCAGAACCCGGCGACTATGCCGCAAAGCCTTTGTGACTGTCCAGTTCTATGCAGTAGCCAGCACGATTACCGAGGATAGCGCGAAATTTGTGACTGTGAGGGCGAGTTCGGTCAGTGTGGGAGCTGGCTTGCCTGCAATAGCGGTGTGTCAGCACAGGGAGATGTCGCCTGGTTCACCGCCATCGCAGGCAAGCCAGCTGCCACATTGGGTCGCAACCCACGTTGAGTCCGGTCAGACGCGAAACGCCTGGACCGCCGTGTTGAGCTGCCCGCCCAGCACCAGCAGGTGTTCGCCCTGGCTGCGGCCCTGGCCGATGCGCAGCAGATTGTCCTCGCCCAACTGGTGGATCCGCTCGCTGTTGTCGCGAATCTCACTGACGGCGCCACTCTGCTGCGCGGTCACATCGGCGATGCGCACGGCGGTGTCGGCAATGGTCTGGATCGCGCCGACGATTTCATCCAGCGCACCATCTGCCGCCTGGGCCTGCTGGGCGGTGGCTTCGGCGTGTTCGACCTGGGCGCGCATGCCTTGCACCGATTGGTGGGCGGCGCTTTGCAGGCCGGCGATCAGGCCCTGGATTTCAGCGGTGGCGCCGGCGGTGCGCTGGGCCAGGGAGCGCACTTCGTCGGCGACCACCGCAAACCCGCGCCCGGCTTCACCTGCACGGGCGGCCTCGATGGCGGCGTTGAGCGCCAGCAGGTTGGTCTGGTCGGCAATCGAGCGGATCACCGTGAGTACGCCGCCGATGGTGGCGGATTCTTCGGCGAGTTTTTCGATCATCTGCGCGTTCTGCTGCACTTCACCCACCAGCGCGTGCAGCCCGGTCAGGCTCAGGCCGATCACGCGCTGGCCTTGCTCCACCGCCTGGCCCGCACTGCGGCTGGCCCCGGCCGCCTGGCTGGCATCCCCGGCGACTTGCTGGATGGTTGCCTCCAGCTCGCCGAGCGAATCGCGGATCTGCGCGGTGTCCCCGGCCTGGCGTTCAGCGCCGTCGTGCAGGCCGCTGCTCAACTCGGCGAGGGCACGGCTGCTGCCGGCGACCTCTTCGGCATTCCCGCGAATGGTGCCCACCAGATCGACCAGATACGCGCGCAAGCGGTTGAGGGAGGCTTCGATATCGTGCAGCTCGCGGTTGGTCTTGCCCAAGGCAATCGGCTGGCTGAAGTCACCTTCGGCCCAGGTCGACAGGGCCGGCGCCAGGTTGGTCAGCACCCGTGCCAGGCGCCGTTGCAGGGTATCGATCAGCAGGGCAATCAGCAGGATCAGGCCGATCATCACGCCTTGCATCAGGCGCACTTCGCCCTGGATCTGGGCATGTTGCGCGCGCACCACCGGTTCCAGGCCGGCAATGGCCTGCTGTACGGCGGCGATTTTCAGGTGGGTGCTTGCGGCCAGGTCGGTGCGTTGCTGGATCTGTTCGCGGGTGCGCTTGAGTTCGCCGGGGTAGCGGGTGAGCAGGCTGTTGAGTTCGCGCTTGAGGTCGACGCCGGTGTCCTGGGTCTCGGTCTTCTCGGTGTTTTCCAGGCCCATCAAGGCAGAAAAATCATCGGCGCTGGAATCGGCGCTGGCCTTGACGCCGAGCAATGGCAACGGCTCCAGCAGGTCGGCCTGGCTGCGGATATTACCGACTTCACGCTCCACATCATCGGCCAGTTCCGCGCGCCCGCTGCTCACCAGCTTGTCGCGGGCCAGGGACAGTTTGCCCAAGTGCTGGGACGCGGCCAGCAACGGCGGCAGGTAACGCGCGGCTTGCGGCGAATTGACGCTCAGGGCGTATTGACCCAGTTGCTCCAGGTTCGCGCCCAGTTCGCGTTCGGCTTGCAGTAACAGCGCTTGCGGGTCGCCGGCCAGCTTGCCGGCAGCCAGCAGGTCAGTCTTGCTGAAGGTATCCAGGTCCACCAGGCTGGGGCGCAGGTTCTGCGCGAGGTCGGCGGGCAGTTCATCCAGGTGCTGCAGCAGGTTTTCCAGGCTCTGGCTGGCGCTGCTCAGGCGCAGCGCATCGCCGCTGGCCAGGTAGTCGTCGATATTGCGCGCGGCCTGATTCTGAAAGGTCTGCGACAGGCCCAGGTAGCGTTCCATCAATAGATAGGGACGCTCCAGCGCGCGTTGCGACCACCAGAGCGTGGCCCCGAGGGCCAGGCACACAGCCACCAAGAGGAGGGTATTGAGATTGGTCAGCAGCTTCAGGCGCATGCGGGGTTTCAACCGACAGCAAAAGGTAAGTGCCTGAAGTTATTGCGTTTGCGTTACAGAGTTATGACGGAATCAGTCGATTCCGGTGAAAAGATGGCACTTTGCTTTGACGTGCGCGCTGCTTGTACGCGGTTGCGCCCGGCGTCCTTGGCGCGGTACAGCGCCTCGTCGGCCTGGGCGGCCATCATCAGGCTGTCGGAACCGTCGCACAGCTCCACCAGCCCGGCGCTGAAGGTGCACCACAAATCCTGCGGCTGGGCCGGGTAGTGGATTTCGGCAAAGCGCCCGCGAATTTCATCCAGCACCCTGCAGGCCGACTCCAGGTCGGTGTCGGGCATTACGATGGCGAACTCTTCACCGCCATAGCGCCCGATATAGTCGGTCTTGCGCAGGCGCTGCTTGAGAAACAGCGCCAGGCTCTTGATCACGCGGTCGCCCATGGGATGCCCGTGGCTGTCATTGACCCGCTTGAAGTGGTCGATGTCGAGCATGGCAAAGCTCAGCGGCTTGTTCTCGCGGCGCGCACGGAAGCTGCAGTCTTCGAGCAATTGCAGGATGTGAGTGTGGTTGTACAGGCCGGTCAGGCTGTCGCGCACCATCCGCGCCTTGAGGTTGCGCGCACGGGCGGCGCGGTTGCGCACGGTGGTGATCAGGTGGCGCGGCTTGATCGGCTTGGTGAGGAAGTCGTCGCCGCCTTCGCTCATGGCGTCCAGTTGCTTGTCGAGATCGTCTTCGGCTGACAGGTAGATGATCGGGACGCTGACGTAGCGGTCGTTGTGGCGAATCACCTTGGCCAGTTCGGTACCGGTGCAGGCGGGCATGTACATGTCGAGGATGATCAGGTCGGGCTGGAAATCCGCCAGCTCGGCCATGGCCTGGATCGGCTCGATCAGGGTGCGCGTGACGATGCCGGCACTGTTGAGCAGCCGCTCGGTGTGCAGTGCCTGGGCCCGCGAGTCATCGATGATCAGCACTTTATACGGTTCGTACTGGGCGACGCAGGTGAGCACTTCGATTTTTTCCAGCAGGCTGGAAGCCTCCAGTGTTCCGGTGAGGAACTCCTGGCCCCCGGCGCGCACGGCGGCCAGGCGGGTCGGGGTGTCGGTTTCATGCAGGCTGAAAAACAGCAGCGGCAGCTTTTGCTCCAGGCCTTCCTGGGCTTCGGCGGCGAGCTTGAGGCCCAGGCCGGCGCCGCAGAAGTCCACGTCCATCACGATCGCCGAGGGCAGGCGCTCGGCCATGGCGGCGCGAAAGGCTGCCACGCTGTCCAGCGACTGCGCGCTCATGCCGAAGAATTCCAGCTGCTTGGCCAGGCGTTCGGCGCGGTCGTGATCGGCGAGCATCACGTAGATCGGCTTGCGCATCGGCGGCAGGAACGTTTGCTCGAGCTGGTCGCCCTGGCGCAGTCCGGTGCGGGACAGGCGCTGCATCAGGCGGTTAAGTTCGGTGATCAGGTGGCTGCTCAGGCGGCCACGGTTTTCGTCCACTGCCTTGAGGGATTCGCCGATGTGCACGGCGAGCTGGCTGTGTTCCGGCTGTTCGAAACGCTCGGCAAAGCGCAGCAGGCGCAGGTTGGCTTCGCTGAGTTCGGACAGGTCGGCGCCCGACCATTCGCTGCGTTGCAGGCGCTGCCAGATCTCAAGAATTTGACGTGCCTGATGAATTACCCGCTGGGCAAAGTGGTGCTTGAGACGCTCACGGCTGGGGTCTTCTGGCTCGGTCATATCCTGACTACTAGTTAGGGTGCATGCTGAGGTCGACTGATGGCTCTATGCTAGCACCTCTTTTCCATGGGATGAGTGTCATATGTCAATTAACTGCGTGTCCCGGGTATTCAGTTATTGACCCGATGGTCGCGCAGCGTAAAAAACCTGCATCCTTTATAGTCGAACCTTCATCGTCCCCCGTTTGATTAAAAGCACCGCACCGGCGGGCACGATGGGGTAGGGTTGTGGTCGGAGTGTTTGAACGCACCCGGACCATTGAAGTGCATGAACTCAAGTGATTGAAAGGATATCGCCATGCTGGACTGGAAAAACCGTGCAGGCAGTGCCAAAGGCCCCGCCCCTGAGCCCAAGTCGGCCAACCGCAGCTATTTTCGCACGGTGCTGATGAGCCGCGCCGTGCTGAGCGTGCTCGGCCTGTACCTGTTGGTCACCGGTGCCCTGGGTTGGTACTGGAGCGAAGAGCCGGCGCTGTTCCCGGTCCAGCAAAATGCGCAGATTGCCGCTGAAAAAGACGGCAAGCAGATGGTGGTGGGCTTCACCACCGTCGAAACCCTCAAGACCGTAGTCGGCACCCTGCTGAACAAGCCGGGTGGCTACATTTCCAACGACCGCTTCCCGCCGGGCCTGTGGATGGACAACATGCCCAGCTGGGAATACGGCGTGCTGGTGCAGGTCCGTGACCTGACCCGAGCCCTGCGTAAAGACTTCGCCCGTTCCCAGTCGCAATCGGCGGAAGACGCTGACTTGGCCAAGGCCGAGCCGCGCTTCAACTTCGACAACAAGAGCTGGGTGCTGCCATCCAGTGAGTCGGAATACCAGGAAGGCATCAATTCCCTGAGCCGCTACGAGGCGCGCCTGTCGGACCCTAACCAGAAAGGCGCGCTGTTCTATGCGCGAGCCGACAACCTGAACAACTGGCTGGGCGATGTCGCTACCCGCCTGGGCTCGCTGTCGCAACGCCTGTCGGCCAGCGTCGGCCGGGTCAAGTTGAACACTGCACTGAAAACCGAAGCGCTGGCGCCGGGTGAAGTGCCACAGGTCGACGAAGAAGTGGTCGAAACCCCGTGGATGCAGATCGACAACGTGTTCTACGAGGCGCGTGGCCAGGCGTGGGCCCTGTCCCACCTGCTGCGTGCTATCGAAGTCGATTTCGCCGACGTCCTGGCCAAGAAAAACGCCACCGTCAGCGTGCGCCAGATCATTCGTGAACTGGAGGCCTCGCAAGAGCCTGTCTGGAGCCCGATGATCCTCAACGGCAGCGGCTTCGGTGTGCTGGCCAACCATTCGCTGGTCATGGCCAACTACATTTCCCGGGCCAACGCGGCGGTGATCGACTTGCGTCAGCTGCTCAACCAGGGTTGATGATGGACGCTGCTCAAAACGAGGCCGCGCACCGTGCGGCCTCCGATGCCGAACTGATCTGCTGGGTCGACGAGCAGGACAACCTGCTCGGCCACCTGGTGCGGTCCGACCTGCGCCAGCGCGGCCTGATTGGCCGGTGCACGTTTATCTTCCTGTTCAATTCCAAGGGCGAGCTGTGCGTGCATCGGCGCACCCTGAGCAAGGCGTTGTATCCCGGTTTCTGGGACACGGCAGCCGGCGGCATGGTCGCGGCAGGCGAGTCGTATGCGGTGTCGGCCGCCCGTGAGTTGGAAGAAGAGCTGGGCGTCGGCGGGGTAGCGTTGGTCGAACATGACCACTTCTATTTCGAAGATGGCGACAGCCGGCTCTGGTGCAAATCCTACTCGGCGACGTGGGACGGGCCGCTCAGCCTGCAGCCCGAAGAAGTCATGGAAGCTCGCTTTTTACCGATTGAAACGGTCCTGCAGGAGGCCGAGCAAAAGCCCTACTGTCCGGACGCCCAGGAGGGCTTGCGCCGCTATCTGGCCTCGCGTCGCTAAAGTTGCATAAATTGGCGCCATTTGGCCCTTAGCAAGTCGCGTTTTTGCCGTTACACTGCGCGACTTTTCACCCGTACTACGATTGTTTCACCCGGGTATCACTGTAGGCGCCGGCTTGCCGGCGATGGCTATCTTTAGGACGCCATCGCTGGCAAGCCGGTTGCTACAGGTGGGGTTGAAACACGGCGGTACGGTAGCGCTGCCCCTGCCTGAGTGGGGCTTCGCGGTCGGTCATTCTGATCGATCAGTCTTTGTCCTCCCAAGAGGATTGCCGGTGGCCAAAAAAGCCGCATCCTTCGCCGCCCTTGGTGGCCTGGTATTTTCCACCGACGCAGGTCGACACTGCCCGGACTGTCGTCAGCCCGTGGATTCGTGTACCTGCAAACAGACCCTGATCCCTGAAGGCGATGGCATTGCCCGCGTGCGACGCGAGAGCAAGGGCCGTGGCGGCAAGACGGTGACGACCATCACCGGCGTGCCCCTGGCCGAAGATGCCCTGAAGGAGCTGGCCACGACGCTGAAAAAGCGCTGTGGCACCGGTGGCGCGCTCAAAGACGGCGTCATCGAGATCCAGGGCGACCACGTCGAGTTGCTGTTGGCCGAGCTGATCAAGCTGGGTTACAAGGCGAAGAAATCCGGCGGCTAGCAGCCTCTGTGAAACCCACCCCGACCGCCGGTTCGCTGTACGCGAACTGTCGTCTCCATGGGTTTCACAGAGCCTGTTCCTGACCGGTGTCTAAACTCTGTCCTGCGAGTGGGGTCTACCTTCCTTACAGGCAAATCGTCATTTTCATTCTTTAGACTGCGCCAGCCTCAGAGAGAGGCGGCGCCTTCGACTTCATTTATAGGGGACTTCGATGTCCGTACGACGCACACGCAAAGACGATGGCAGCCAATGGACAGTTGCGGACAGCCGCAGTGTTTACGGGATCCGCCATTGGGGGGCCGGGTATTTCGCGATCAATGATGCCGGTCGCGTTGAAGTTCGTCCGAACGGCCCGAACAGCACGCCCGTCGACCTGTACGAGCAAGTCGACGAGCTGCGCAAAAGCGGCCTGTCCTTGCCGTTGCTGGTGCGTTTCCCCGACATCCTGCAAGACCGCGTGCGCCAGCTGACCGGTGCCTTCGATGCCAACATCGAGCGCCTGGAATACCAGAGCCAATACACCGCGCTGTACCCGATCAAGGTGAACCAGCAGGAGGCGGTGATCGAGAACATCATCGCAACCCAGAACGTGTCCATTGGCCTCGAAGCCGGCTCCAAGCCCGAGCTGCTGGCCGTGCTGGCCCTGGCGCCGAAGGGCGGCACCATCGTCTGCAACGGTTACAAGGACCGTGAGTTCATCCGCCTGGCGCTGATGGGCCAGAAGCTCGGCCACAACGTGTTTATCGTGATCGAGAAAGAATCCGAAGTTGAGCTGGTGATCGAAGAGGCTGCCAGCCTCAAGGTCAAGCCGCAGGTCGGCCTGCGCGTGCGCTTGTCGTCCCTGGCGTCGAGCAAGTGGGCGGACACCGGTGGCGAGAAATCCAAATTCGGCCTGTCGGCGGCGCAGCTGCTGTCCGTGGTCGAGCGCTTCCGCGCTGCCGGCCTGGACCAGGGCATCCGCCTGCTGCACTTCCACATGGGTTCGCAGATTGCCAACCTGGCCGACTACCAGCACGGGTTCAAGGAAGCCATTCGTTACTACGGCGAGCTGCGCAACCTCGGCCTGCCGGTGGACCACATCGACGTCGGCGGCGGCCTGGGCGTGGACTACGACGGTACCCACTCGCGTAACGCCAGCTCGATCAACTACGACATGGACGACTACGCCGGCGTGGTCGTGGGCATGCTCAAGGAATTCTGCGATGCGCAGAGCCTGCCGCACCCGCACATCTTCTCCGAAAGCGGCCGCTCCCTGACCGCCCACCACGCCATGCTGGTGGTGCAGGTCACTGACGTCGAGAAGCACAACGACGACGTGCCGGAGATCGAAAACAAGGAAAGCCTGCCGGAAACCGTGCAGTGGCTGGTGGACCTGCTGGGCCCGACCGACATCGAGATGGTCACCGAGACCTACTGGCGTGCCACCCACTACATGAGCGACGTGGCCACCCAGTACGCCGATGGCAAGCTGACCCTGGCAGAAAAAGCCCTGGCCGAGCAGTGCTACTTCGCCGTCTGCCGCCGCCTGCACAACTCGTTGAAAGCCCGCCAGCGCTCGCACCGCCAGGTGCTGGACGAACTCAACGACAAGCTGGCCGACAAGTACATCTGCAACTTCTCGGTGTTCCAGAGCCTGCCGGACACTTGGGCCATCGGCCAGGTACTGCCGATCCTGCCGCTGCACCGTCTCGACGAAGAGCCGCTGCGCCGCGCGGTCCTGCAGGATTTGACCTGCGACTCCGACGGCAAGATCAAGCAGTACGTCGACGAGCAGAGCATCGAGACCAGCCTGCCGGTGCACGCCTTGAACGAAGGCGAGGACTACCTGCTGGGTATCTTCCTGGTGGGTGCCTACCAGGAAATCCTCGGCGACATGCACAACCTGTTCGGTGACACCGACTCGGTGAATATCTACCAGCGCGAAGACGGTTCGGTGTACAGCGCCGGTATCGAGACCCATGACACCATCGAAGACATGCTGCGCTACGTGCACTTGTCGCCGGAGGAGTTGATGACTCACTACCGTGACAAGTGCGCCAGCGCGAAGATCAGCGCCAATGAGCGTACGCAGTTCCTGGACGCGTTGCGCCTGGGCCTGACGCGGTCTTCGTACCTGTCTTCGTAAGTCGCCGCTTCCCGGCTGACAAAGATCTCAAAGTGACAGAGATCCAGTGTGGGAGCGGGCTTGCTCGCGAAGGCGGTGTATCAGTCAATACAGCTGCCGACTGACACACCGCCTTCGCGAGCAAGCCCGCTCCCACATTTGGACCGCCGCAAGTCCTGCAGTTTTTATAGGGCCTGAGTCATGTCGAAAAAGCTCCTGCAAGTCTGCACCCTGGCCATTGCTGCGCTGCTCGCAGCCTGCTCGCCCATCAAGGTGCTCAACGCACTCACGCCCTCCAGCACCTTCAGCAAAACCTCCTCCGTCGCCTACGGCGATGATCCCCGCCAGAAACTCGATATCTACCGCCCGGCCAATGCTTCGCCGAACGCCCCCGTGGTGGTGTTTTTCTATGGCGGCAGCTGGAACAGTGGCTCCAAGGATGATTACGGTTTTGTCGGCGAAGCCCTGGCCTCGCGCGGCATTGTGGTGGTGATCGCCGATTATCGGCTTTACCCGCAAGTGCGTTACCCACTGTTTCTTCAGGACGGTGCCCAAGCGGTCGCCTGGACGTATCAGCACAGCGCCGAATACGGCGGCGATCCCCGCAAGCTGTATGTGATGGGCCACAGTTCCGGCGCCTACAACGCCGCGATGCTGGCGCTGGATGCGCGTTGGCTCAACGAAGTGAACCTGTCGCCGTCGATGCTCAAGGGCTGGATCGGTCTGGCCGGGCCGTATGACTTTTTGCCGATTGAAAACCCCGACGTGAAGCCGGTGTTTTTCTTCCCCCGCTCACCCCCGGACTCCCAGCCGATCAACCATGTCAGTGCCGGCGCGCCGCGGAGCCTGTTGATTGCCTCTTCGTCCGACACACTGGTCAACCCCACGCGCAACACCGGCGGGCTGGCCAACGCGTTACGGGCGGCCGGTGTGCCGGTGGAGGAGTTCTACTTCGGCAAGACCAACCACCAGACGCTGGTGGCGGCCATCTCCAAACCGTTGCGCTGGCTGGCACCGGTGCTGGATCGGGTCGTGGATTTCATCCAAGCCACTGATTCTGCCGATTCAGGCGCCAGGCAATCGCCCACAACGTGAGGCTGCGCAATGCCATGAACAGCAGGAAACTTATCCACAGGCCGTGGTTGCCGTAGCCCTGCAACAGCCAGGCGAACGGCAGCAGGATCAGCACGGTCAGCAGCATCCCATTGCGCATTTCGCGCGCACGCGTGGCGCCGATGAAAAGGCCGTCCAGCAGGTAACTCCACACCGCAATCAATGGCAGCACCGCCAGGTATGGCAGGTAGATGTCAGCCGTTTCACGCACGCTGGGGATGTCGGTCTGCATTGCGATAAACAGGTGCCCGGCGAACGTGAACAGCAGGGCGAAGCCGACGCTGGCGATCAGCGACCAACCGCAGGCGACCACCAATGAACGGCGCAGGGCCTGGCGATCATGCGCGCCGATGGCGTGGCCGCACAGCGCTTCGACTGCGTGGGCCAGGCCGTCGAGGGCGTGCGCGGTCAGCAGCAGGCCGTTGAGCAGCAGTGCGTTGGCGGCCACGGTGGCGTCACCCAGGCGTGCGCCTTGCACGGTAATCATGAAAAACACCGATTGCAGCGCCAGGCTGCGGATAAAAATATCGCGGTTGACCGCCAGCAGCGGCCGCCAGCTTTGCCACACCTTCAGCGCAGCCCAGGCGATGTGCCCGGGGTAGGCGCGCAGGGCTTTTTGCGTCAGGGCCAGGCCGAGCAGGGCGCCGGTCCATTCTGCAATGACCGAGGCGCGCGCGGAGCCGACCACGCCCCAATCCAGGCCGAGTACGAACCACAGGTTCAAGGCGATATTCACCAAGTTGGTGGTCAGCAGGATCGCCAGCGGCGCGCGGGCGTTTTGCGTGCCGAGGAACCAGCCGACCAGCGCGTAACTGGCCAGCGCGGCGGGCAGGCCAAACAGGCGGGTGTGGAAGAAGTCGCGAGTCAGTTGGTTGAGTTCGGGCGACGGTTGCATCCACTCCAGCGCCAGATGGCTCAGGGGGATGCCGACGGTTCCCAGCAGCATCGCCAACCCCAGTGCCAGCAGCAAACCCTGCAGCAGGATTTGCCGCAGCGCCGCTCCATCATTACGCCCGGCGGCCTGGGCGGCGAATCCGGTGGAACCCATGCGCAGGAAACCCATGGCCCAGGCCAGGAAGGTGTAGAGGCTGGCACCGACAGCCACCGCGCCGAGTTGGTGGGCGTGCGGCAGGTGGCCGATCACCATGCTGTCCACCAGTGCCACCAGCGGCACCGAAATGTTCGACAGGATCATCGGCGCGGCCAGGGCCCAGACGCGGCGGTGAGTGGGGCGGTGGCGCCAGTCGGTGAGCAGGGAATTCATGGAGGCTCCTACGGGGGGAGCGGCATTGTAACTGTCCGCAGAACGAATGTCGGCGCCGGCAAGCGGGCTCCCACAGGGGGTCGGTGTTGGTTGTGGGATTTGGCTGGGCTTGAGCCGTTCGAGAACCAAACTGCCCTCCGTCGGTCAATGTGACCAGCGCCACATCGGCTTGGCTGGCGCTGATATATAGTTCACCCCTCGGATCCCTCTCACTACGAGTGCCCCATGCTTAACAAAGGACTGTTCCTGGCCTGTGCGCTGGCCCTGCTGAGCGCTTGCGACTCTTCCGATAAACCGGCAGCCCCGGCCGCTCCAGCAGCGGCGACGAGTACCGCACCGAAGCCGGCCAAGGCGGCGGTGGATGTGGCGGCATTGAAGCAGCGCTATGCGGGGCGTGAGTTGAGTGTGGTGGACGTCTCCGAGGTGCAGCTGGATGGCGCCAGCACCCTGTCGGTGAGCTTTTCGATTCCACTGGATCCCGAACAGAAATTCGCCGACAAACTGCATCTGGTCGATGCCAAGTCCGGCAAGGTCGATGGTGCCTGGGAACTCTCCGATAACCTGATGGAGCTGCGCCTGCGCCACCTGGAGCCGCAGCGCAAACTGGTGCTCACGGTCGATGCCGGGGTGAAGGCGGTCAACGACAACACACTTGCCGCCGAATACAGCGCGCGCCTGGAAACCCGTGATCTGCAAGCCACTGTCGGCTTCGCCAGCCGTGGCACCCTGCTGCCGACGCGCCTGGCCGAAGGCTTGCCGGTGATCGCGCTGAACGTCGACAAGATCGACGTCGAATTTTTCCGGATCAAGCCTGAATCGCTGCCGTCGTTTCTCGCGCAGTGGGGCCGCAACTCCAGCCTGCAAGGGTATGAATCGCGCGAACTGCTACCTATGGCCGACCTGGTCTACGGCGGGCGTTTCGACCTGAACCCTGCGCGCAATACCCGCGAAACCCTGTTGTTGCCGATCGCCGGCCTCAAGCCATTGCAGCAGCCGGGCGTTTACCTGGCGGTGATGCGCGCCTCGGGCACCTACAACTATTCGCAGCCGGCCACGTTGTTCACCTTGAGTGATATCGGCCTGTCGGTGCACCGCTATGCCAACCGCCTGGATGTGTTCACCCAGGCGCTCGAAGGCGGCAAGGCCCTGGACGGCGTCGACCTCGAAGTGCTGGATGCCAATGGCCGGGTGCTGGGCCAGGGCAAGACCGAGAAGGGTGGTCACGCCGAGTTGCCACTGCCGAAAAAAGCCCAGGTGCTGCTCGCCAAGCAAGGCGAACAGACCAGCCTGCTGCGCCTCGACAGCGCCGCGCTGGATCTGGCCGAGTTCGACATCGGCGGCCAGCCGTCCCACCCGTTGCAGTTCTTTGTGTTCGGCCCGCGCGATTTGTATCGCCCTGGCGAAACCGTGCTGCTCAACGCCCTGCTGCGCGACAAGGATGGCAACGCGGTCAAGCCGCAGCCGGTGAGCGTCGAAGTGCGTCGCCCGGATGAGCAGGTGAGCCGCAAGTTCGTGTGGGATGCCGATGCGTCCGGCCTGTATCAGTATCAACTGCAACTGGCGGGCGAAGCGCCGACCGGGCGCTGGCAACTGGTGTTCGACCTGGGTGACGGCAAGCCGCAGTTGTATGAGTTCCTTGTCGAAGACTTCCTGCCCGAGCGCCTGGCCCTGGAACTCAAGGGCAGCGACACGGCCCTGAGCCCGGCGGATAACCCGGTCATTCACGTCAATGGTCGCTACCTCTACGGCGCGCCGGCCTCGGGCAACCGGGTCAGCGGCCAGGTCTATGTGCGCCCGCTGCGTGAAGCGGTCAAGGCACTGCCGGGCTACCAGTTCGGTTCGGTCACCGAGGAAGAGCTGAGCCAGGACTTCGAGTTGGACGAAAGCGTCCTCGACGCCAAAGGCCAGGAAGATCTCACCCTGGAAAGCAAATGGGCCGACGCCAAGTCGCCGCTGCAATTGATCGTGCAAGCCAGCCTGCAAGAGTCGGGCGGGCGCCCGATCACCCGGCGCCTGGTGCAGCCGATCTGGCCGGCCGAACAGCTGCCGGGCCTGCGCGGGTTGTTTGACGGCAAGGAAACCAACGGCGACGGCCCGGCGGAATTCGAAGTGCTGGTGGCCAATCAGGACGGGCAGAAACTCGCCGCGCAAAACCTCAAGGTGCGCCTGGTGCGCGAGCGTCGTGACTACTACTGGAACTACTCCGACAGCGATGGCTGGAGCTATCACTACAACGAAAAATTTCTCAACCTCGACGAACAGACCCTGAACATCAAGGCCGGCGACACTGCCAAGGTCAGCTTCCAGGTGGAGTGGGGCCCATATCGCGTGGAGGTCGAAGACCCGCAGACCGGCCTGGTCAGCAGCCTGCGTTTCTGGGCCGGTTACCAGGCCCAGGACAATACCGAGGGCGGCGCCGTACGGCCCGACCAGGTCAAGCTGGCGTTGGACAAGCCTGCGTATGGCGACGGCGATACCGCCAACGTCACGGTCACGCCG
Organism: Pseudomonas sp. TH21; assembly: GCF_016651025.1. Taxonomy (NCBI): domain Bacteria; kingdom Pseudomonadati; phylum Pseudomonadota; class Gammaproteobacteria; order Pseudomonadales; family Pseudomonadaceae; genus Pseudomonas; species Pseudomonas sp. TH21. Next base: position 601,119 of record NZ_JAEKEQ010000001.1, read on the forward strand.
CCGGCTGCCGGTAAAGGCTACCTGCTGGTGGAGTCCGCCGAAGGGCCGCTGTGGTGGCAGGAAATCGACGTGCCGGCCGAAGGCAAAAGCTTCGCGGTGAAGCTCGACCCGAAATGGTCACGCCATGATCTGTATGTGAGTGCGCTGGTGATTCGCCCCGGCGAGCGCAAAGCCAATATCACCCCTAAACGCGCGGTGGGCCTGCTGCACCTGCCGCTGGACCGCACCCAGCGCAAACTCGGCGTGACCCTGAGCGCGCCGGAAAAAATGCGTCCCAAACAACCGCTGACGGTAAAGATTGCCGCGAAGAATGCGGACGGCAGCGTGCCCAAACAGGTGCACGTGCTGGTGGCCGCGGTGGACGTGGGCATCCTCAATATCACCGAATACCCGACACCGGATCCGTATTCCAGCCTGTTCGGTCGCAAGGCCTATGGTGTCGACCAGTTCGACATCTACGGCCAATTGATCGAAGCCGGACAGGGCCGCCTGGCCAGCCTGGCCTTCGGTGGTGACGCGGCGCTGGCCAAGGGCGGCAAGCGTCCGGATACCAGCGTCACTATCGTTGCGCTGCAAAGCGCACCGGTGACCCTGAATGAGCAAGGCGAAGGCGAAGTCAGCGTCAATATTCCCGACTTCAACGGCGAGTTGCGCCTGATGGCCCAGGCCTGGAGCGATGACCGCTACGGCATGGCCGAGGGCAAGACGGTGATTGCCGCACCGCTGATTGCCGAACTGTCGGCTCCGCGCTTTCTCGCCGGAGGTGACCAGACCACGCTGGCGCTGGACCTGTCCAACCTGTCGGGCAAGGCGCAGAAGCTGGATGTACAACTGACTGCCGAAGGGCAATTGGAGCTGGTCAACAGCGGCGCGCAATCCGTCGAGCTCAAGCAGGGCCAGCGCACCACGCTGCGCATCCCGGTCAAAGCCTGGGGTGGCCTGGGCCAGGGCAAGGTCAAGGTCACCGTGAATGGCCTGGACCTGCCCGGCGAAAACCTGCCGCCGTTCAGCCGCGAATGGACCCTGGGCGTGCGCCCGGCGTATCCGGCACTGCTCAAGCATTATCGCGCGGTGCTCAAAAGCGAGCCGTGGAGCCTGCCCGCTGGCACGCTGGAGCAGTTCGATGCGTCGGGACGCGAGGCGTTGCTGAGTCTGTCGAGCCGACCGCCGTTGAACCTGGGTGCGCAGATCAGTGCGCTCAAGGCCTACCCCTATGGATGCCTGGAGCAAACCGCGAGTGGCTTGTACCCCTCGCTCTACGCCGACGACGCCTTGCTCAAGCGCCTGGGGGTGAAAGGCGAGCCGGATGCCGCGCGCAAACGCAAGATCGAGCTGGGCATCGAGCGCCTGCTGGGCATGCAGCGCTACAACGGCAGCTTTGGGCTGTGGGGCGCCGATGGTGAGGAAGAGTATTGGCTGACCGCGTATGTCACCGACTTCCTGCTGCGCGCCCGTGACCAGGGCTTTGCGGTTCCGCCCGAGGCCTTGAAGAAGGCCAGCGAACGCCTGCTGCGGTATGTGCAGGAACGTAACCTGATCGAAGTCGATTACAGCGACAACGCCGACCACACGCGTTTCGCCGTGCAGGCCTACGCCGGCATGGTCCTGGCGCGCAGTCAGCAGGCACCGTTGGGCGCGCTGCGGAGTATTTTCGAACGACGCAGCGAAGCACGTTCGGGGCTGCCGCTGGTGCAGCTGTCCATCGCCCTGCAGAAGATGGGCGATCAGCCGCGCGCCGACCAGGCGCTGCAGGCGGGGCTGGCAACCCAGCGCAGTGCCAATGAGTGGCTGGCCGATTACGGCAGCCCGCTGCGCGACCAGGCGATGATCCTGGCCTTGCTGGAAGAGAATGACCTGGCCAAGGGCAAGCGTGAGGAGCGCCTGTTCACACTGTCGGATCAGTTGGCGGCCAGCCCTTACCTGTCGACCCAGGAACGTAACTCGCTGTTCCTGGCCGGGCGTCTTGGGTTCGCGCAGCCCGAGGCGAACTGGCAGGTGTCGCTTACCGGCAGCGGCGGTGTGCAGGCGTTGAATAACCAGCAGTCGACCCTGGCGCTGGACGGCAAGCAGCTGTCCAGCGACCTGACCTTGAGCAATCAGGGCGACACGCCGGTGTACCAGCAACTGACACTGTCGGGTTATCCACAAGTGCCACCGGCAGCCGGTGGCGACAACCTGAGCATCCGCCGCGAATACCTCGGCATGAATGGTCAGCCGCTGAACCTGCGTACGCTGAACAGCGGTGACCTGGTGCTGGTGCACCTGGCGGTGAGCGCCAAGCAACGGGTGCCGGACGCGTTGGTGGTGGACTTGCTGCCCGCGGGCCTGGAGCTGGAAAACCAGAACCTGGCACAAAGCGCGGCAAGCCTGGAAAACGCCAGCAGCCAGGTCAAGGAGTGGCGTGAGTCGATGCAGAATGCATCGCTCAAGCATCAGGAATTCAGGGATGACCGCTATGTGGCGGCGATGAACCTCGACGGATATGGCACCACGCACCTGCTGTACCTGGCACGGGCGGTGACGCCGGGGACTTACCGGGTGCCGCCGCCGCAGGTGGAGTCGATGTATCGGCCGAACTGGCAGGCGGTGGGGGAGACGCCGGCGGATCTGGTGATCAAGGGGCGTTGAAGGTCTCGACCTGAAATGCACACTCAATGTGGGAGCGGGCTTGCTCGCGAAGGCGTAGGGTCAGTCAGCGTATTGGGTACTGACCCAGCGTCTTCGCGAGCAAGCCCGCTCCCACAAGGGTTTTTGGGTGTTTTTGGCTCAGTGGACGACCCAACTGAGGAGCCACAGGCCGAGCATCAGCCAAATGATGCCGAAGATGATCGAGGCGCGCATGAAGGCGCGTACGGCTGAGTACAGGAAGAGCAGGCCGACGATCAGGGTGAGGATGCTGATGATCGACGTGTCCATGCCCAGCGTGCGCGACAGGCCTTCGATAAAGTTGCCGCCCGCGTGGGTCAAGGCGCCGAACAACCCGCTGAGCCCGTCGACGATAAAGCGGATGACGGAGCCGAGCGCCTGGCCCAACCATTCGAAGAAGCTTTCTACCTGCATGTGTGTGTCCTGATAAGAAGGTGGGCGTATCTGTGCGTTGGTTGTTATTGCGACAGGCTAGTTCCGTGAAGCATAGAGGTTTGCAGGTTTAATAATGGGTTTCCTTTGTTTTTGGTGTACGCATTTCAGTATCGGGGCTGGCTTGTCGGGTCGCCGCCTTGCTGCGAGAGCGGTGGGCCTGTGACGCATTTACCCACTGAACCACCGCTATCGCCGGCAAGCCGGCTCCTACGGGTGTTGCGTTGGGGCTTGGGCGCCGTGGTGTTGCTGGTGGCGCTGCTGTGGCTGGCGGATCGGATCTGGCCGTTGCCGCTGCCCGAGGATGACCTGGCGCGGGTGGTGCTGGCTGAGGATGGCACGCCGTTGTGGCGGTTTGCCGATGCCAATGGTGTATGGCGCTACCCGGTGCAGACCGCCGAAGTGTCGCCGTATTACCTGGACGCATTGCTCACCTACGAAGACCGCTGGTTTTATCAGCACCCCGGGGTGAACCCGTTGGCGCTGGTGCGGGCGACGTGGCAGAACCTGACGGGCGCGCGCGTGGTGTCCGGCGGCAGCACCTTGTCGATGCAGGTCGCGCGCCTGCTCGACCCCCACTCGCGGACTTTCCACGGCAAGCTGCGCCAGTTATGGCGCACGGCGCAGTTGGAGTGGCACCTGTCCAAGGAACAGATCCTCAACCTGTACCTGAACCGCGCGCCGTTTGGCGGCACGTTGCAGGGCGTGGCTGCCGCCAGTTGGGCGTACCTGGGTAAATCGCCGGCGCAGCTGACGCATGCCGAAGCCGCCCTGCTCGCGGTGTTGCCCCAGGCACCCAGCCGCTTGCGTCCCGACCGTCACCCGCAGCGCGCCCAGGAAGCCCGCGACAAGGTGCTGCTTCGCCTCGCCGAGTTCCAGGTATGGCCGCAGCCGGCGGTGGACGAAGCTCTCGAAGAACCGTTGCTGCTCGCCCCGCGCCTGGAACCGAGCCTGGCGCCCTTGCTCGCTCGGCGCCTGAACCGTCCGGACAGCCCGCCGCTGATCCGCACCACCCTGGATGCCACCCTGCAACGCCGGCTCGAAGACCTGCTGCTGGGCTGGCGCGCGCGCCTGCCGGAACACACCTCCGCCGCCATCCTGGTGGTGGAAGAGGAAACCATGGCCGTGCGCGCCTACCTGGGCTCGGTGGATATCAACGACACCAAGCGCTTCGGCCATGTGGACATGATCAGCGCGCTGCGCTCGCCAGGCTCCACGTTGAAACCCTTCCTGTATGGCATGGCCCTGGACGACGGGCTGATTCATTCCGAATCGCTGTTGCAGGACGTGCCCCGACGTTACGGCGATTACCGGCCGGGCAACTTCTCCATGGGGTTCACCGGCGCGGTGCCGGCGAGCACGGCGCTGTCCAGCTCGCTGAATTTGCCCGCGGTGCAGTTGTTGGAAGCCTACGGGCCCAAGCGCTTTGCCGCGCAAATGCGTATCGGCGGTGTGCCCTTGGCCTTGCCGGCGTTGGCCGAGCCCAACCTGGCGTTGATCCTGGGCGGCGCGGGCAGTCGCCTCGAAGACCTGGTCAGCGGCTACAGTGCCTTCGCCCGGGATGGTAAGAGCGCCACTCTCCGTTTACAGCCGGACGATACGCTCAGAGAGCGGCCAATGTTGTCGCCAGGATCCGCCTGGATCATCCGCCGCATCCTCAGCGGCCAGGCACGGCCCGACCGTGACCCGCGCGCCGAACTGGTACAGCGCCCGGTATTGGCCTGGAAAACCGGCACCAGCTACGGTTTTCGCGATGCCTGGGCGATTGGTGTAGGGCCGCGCTATTTGATCGGCGTGTGGATCGGTCGTCCGGACGGCACGCCGGTGCCGGGGCAGTTCGGCCTCGCGTCGGCGGCGCCGTTGATGCTGCAGGTGCACGATGTACTGACCAACCGCGACAGCCAGCGCGGTATCAGCGCAGCGGTCAAACCGGTGCCGGCCAATGTCGGCGTGGCCGCGATCTGTTGGCCACTGGGCCAGCCCATGAGCCGCAGCGACCCTAATTGCCGTCGCCAGCGGTTTGCCTGGACGCTGGACAACACCACGCCGCCGACCTTGCAGGCGTTGGATCAACCGTTGAGCGTAGGCTTGATGGAAAGCGTCTGGGTCAATGCCAAGGGCCTGCGAGTGGATGCCCATTGCCCTGGCGCGGTGGCGAAAAACATTGCCTTGTGGCCGGCGCCGCTGGAACCCTGGCTGCCCAGGGCGGAGCGTCGTGAAGCGCGGATTCCGCCGGCCGACCCTGATTGCCCGCCACCGGCCTTGGCCGCTTCGTCGCCGCTGTCCATCGTCGGCGTGCGCGAAGGTGACCAATTGCGCCTGCCGGCCGCCAGCCAACAAGCCCTGCGCCTGAAACTCTCCGCCCTGGGCGGCAGTGGCCGGCGCTGGTGGTTCCTCAATGGCGCACCGTTGGGTGACAGCGCCAACCAGGAATTTATCAATGCCAGCTTCGAGCACCTGGGCCGCTACCAGCTCAGCGTTCTCGACGAAGCCGGACAGACCGCCCGGCTCGAATTCAGCGTCGTCGACTGAACCGCCATCGCCGGTAAGCCGGCTCCTACAGGGGAATGCATTCCAAACCGTAGGAGCCGGCTTGCCGGTGATAGCGCCCCAAAGGTTCACTTGCCTTCAAAGCCATTCCCCCCGAAGCTATCCACCTTCAGGAGCCCCCGCATGAACCTCGAACACCTCACCGAACGCCTGCACCGCATTCGCGATACCAACGACTGGAAGCAGTTCCACAGCCCGAAAAACCTGGCCATGGCCGCCAGCGTGGAAATGGCCGAACTGGTCGAAATCTTCCAATGGCTGACCGAAGACCAGTCCCGCCAGTTGCCTGCCGACACACTCGCCCACGCCGGGCAGGAAGTCGGCGATATCGTGCTGTACCTGTTGTTGCTGTGCAGTGAGCTGGGCCTGGACATGAACGAGGTGGTGCGCGCCAAGCTGGCCGACAGTGAACAGCGGTTCGCCCATGAGTGACCGCCATTTCGACCAGTTGGCCACGCGCTTCGCCGAAAAGATCTACGGCGGCGCCAAAGGCGCGATTCGCCTGGCGGTACTCCAGGCCGACCTGGCCGAAGCGCTGCCGGACCGCCCGCTGCGTGTGCTGGATATCGGCGCGGGCCTTGGGCACATGTCGCTGTGGCTGGCCGAGCGCGGTCATCAGGTGACCCTGGCCGAACCCGCCGAGCCGATGCTCGAGGGCGCACGCCAACGGTTTGCCGAGGCCGGACAAACGGCGACCTTCATCCATGCGCCCTGGCAAGACCTGCTGGGCCAACTGACCGAACCCTACGACCTGGTGCTGTGCCATGCCGTGCTGGAGTGGTTGGCCGAACCCCACGCCATCCTGCCGGTGCTGCACCAGCTCACGGTGCCTGGCGGCTGGCTGTCGCTGGCGTTCTACAACCGTGATGCGCTGATTTATCGCAATCTGCTCAAGGGCCACTTCCGCAAAATGCGCAAGAATGACCTGGCCGGCGAAAAGCAGAGCCTGACCCCGCAACAACCGCTGGACCCACGTGAGTTGGCGGCGCAACTCGAGGGGCTTTGGCAGGTCGAAAGCCAGAGTGGCGTGCGGGTTTTCCACGACTATATGCCGGTGGAATTCCAGGCCCGCGCGGATTTACAGGACCTTGTAGAGATGGAACTCGCTCACCGTCGTCACCCAAGCTTTGCCGGACTTGGGCGTTATTTGCACTGGATCTGCCGTCCGGTATAAGCGGCCCAGTCTGCGGAGGTCGAAATGCGTCGTCTCTGTTTGATCCTGTTGTCCCTTGGGCTGGGCGCCTGTTCCAGTCCCAACCCTTATGTGGCTGCTTCAGCGCCGATCCCGCCCGCCCCCGCGCAGGCAGCCAACACCTTCGATGCCAGCGCCTACCCGGCGCCGGTGCGTGACTATGGCGCCTATCGCAATTGGGCCTGGCGCAACGGCCAACTGCCGGCCGGCACAGCCTGGGCGGATTCGGCGCAAATTGCCGAGGCGGTCAGCGGCGCCCTTGACCAGCGCGGCCTGCGGCCCTTGCACGACAGCCGTCCGGCGGACCTGTTCGTGAGCGCCGATGTGCGCCTGGAGAAGCGCCTCAAGCAAGTCCAGGATGACTACGGCTATGGTTACGGCGGCTACAACCGCTATGGCAATGGCTATGGCATGTACAACTCCGTGCCGATCGTGCGCACCTATGAAGTCCAGGTGGTGGTGGTTCGCGTCAATCTGTTCGATGCCCGCACGGGCCAGCCGGTGTGGAGTGCAAGCGCGGAGACGGGCAGCCAGGGAAGCCTCAGTGAGCGGGGAGATGCCTTGCGCCAGGCGGTGCAGAAGGCAATGACGGCCTATCCTCCGAGTTAACAGCTATTCTCATTTCAAGTGCAGGTCGCTCTTTGGAGAACAACCATGTTTCGTCGTATCGCTACGCTCGCGTTTGTTGTGCTGCTGGGCGGTTGCCAGAATACCCAGGTCAACCACGATTTTGATGCCAGCCGGGACTTCGGCGCCTACCGCAGCTGGGCCTGGAAAGACCCGGCGCTGCAATACCGCCCGGATGATCCACGGATCAAGAGCGACCTTACCGAGCAACGCATTCGCCAGGCGGTGGGTGAGCAACTCGACCAGCGCGGCCTGCGCCCGGCTGCGGCCGGCACCAAGGCTGACTTGAGCGTGCAGGCCTATCTCATCGTCGAGGACCGCCAGCAGCAAGTCACCACCAACTACGGCGGCGCCTGGGGTGGCCCCTGGAATGGCTACTGGGGCGGGCCGATGTACAACGAAACCCGCAACGTGACTTACAAAGTCGCCACCATCCAGATCGATCTGCTCGACGGCAAGGACGGCAAGCTGGTGTGGCGCGGCAGTGACGAGCAAATGATGGCCACCTCCCCAAACCCGCAGGACCGCGACAAAGCCATCCGTACCACGGTCAATCGCGTCCTCTCCAGCTATCCCCCTCACTAAAAACCACCACCTACCTCATGGGGGAGCAGGCTTGCTCCCCCATGAGGCCTTCTGCAGCCGGTGAATTCCCGTTAGTCACCCGGGTGGCGCCGGGCCAGCGCACCCTCCAAGCCTTGTCTACACTTCACACCAACTACGGAGAGTAAGCGCTAAGGAGTGCCTGATGTCTCCCCGACTTGGTTCCCGGCAGCGTGGTGCAATTGGCTTGATGGCGGCGGGTACCCTGGCGGTAGCCCTGGTGTTCATGCTGCTGGCAGTGGACAGCGGTCGCTTGTATATGGAAAAGCGCCGGCTGCAGTCCATCGCCGACACTGCTGCCCTGGAAGCCGCCGGCCGTGGCGGCCTGTGCACGCCTTCGACTACCGCCAATGACTATGCGGTGCAGAACGCCACCCGCAATGGTTTCACCGTGGTTGCGGGCGACACCAGTCGTGGCTTGGCAGTTACCTGCGGCTCGCTGGTGACCAATGCCAGCAATGTCCGCGTGTTTAGCGCCGACCCCACAAAAAACGATGCCGTGCGGGTGATCGCCACGCGCAGCGTGGTGACCAGCATCGCCAGTGGTCTCTGGAACATGTTCAGCGGCGTGCCGGTGTCCACCCAGATGACCTTGAGCGCGACCGCCGTGGCTGCGTATGCACCGCCGGTGGCACAGCTGACAATCCGCAGCAGCCTGGTGTCGGTGGATTCCACGAAGTCACCGCTATTGAACCTGGTCATCGGCAATCTGCTGGGTGGCAGCTTGTCGATCACCGCAGCCGGCTGGAATGGCATCCTTCAAACCAATGTGAACCTGTTGAGTTACCTCAACCAGTTGGCGATCAACCTGGGCGTGACAGCGGGTGACTACACCACGTTGCTGAACACCGCCGTGTCCGCCACCGACCTGATCAATGCCGCGGTGATGGTGCTGCAGCAGAATGGCTCGGCGGTCCAGGCGGTCGTCAACGACGTGCTATCAATCAAGGCCATCGCCCCCAATAGCAAGGTGCTGACAGTCGGCAGCCTGCTGAATGTGGCGACCGGTACGCCGGCGGCCGCGTTGAATTCCAGCGTGCAGCTGTTTCAACTGCTGGAGACGGTAGCGCAATTGTCCAATAGCAAGACCGCCGTCAGCGTGGCTACGCAGGTGAACATTCCCGTCGTGGGGAGCGTCTCGATTCAGACCCAAGTGATCCAGCCTCCGCAAATGTCGGCGATTGGCAATCCCGTGCTGGCGAAGGCCGGGCTGGCCAACACCCCCCCCACCAATCAGATTTTTGTGCGCACCGCGCAAGTCAGGACATTGGTGGTTGTGCAGGCGCCGATACTCAAGGTGGTCTCCGGGGTTTCCTCGATTTTGAGCGGGCTGACGACACCGGTATCCAAGGTTGTCGGCGGGCTGCTGAATCTGAATCTGCCGGCAGTGGTCGGGGGCGTGTTGTGCCTGGTGGCGTGTAATGTCACTGACGTCGATATCACTCAGTCCTTGTCCATCTACATCGAGGCGGCCAGCGCGCAAAGCTACGTGACGGACTTCACCTGCACCACGCCGGCTACCAAGTCGTTGACGGTGAAGACCACCACCTCACTCGCGACCCTGGGTGTGGGCTATGTTGACCCGGTTGCGGCGTTTTCCTCAAAGGCACCGGTCAGCGTGCAACCCATCAGGCTGATCGATTTTGGCGAGCGCTATTGCGTGGTCCTGACCCTGCTCTGCGGCCCGCGTACCGCCGGTGTAGGCGGGGGCCTGAATTTAATGGCGCTGTCCACGGTGGCTGCGCAAACCAACTCGATGGTGTTTTTACCGGTGGCCGAAATGAACGCGACGCCGACTTACCAAAACGCCCCCGGCACCACCAATATCATCAATAGCCTGGGGGCGACCTTGAGCGGCTTGCAGGTTACCTATGTGCCACCCAGTGGCAGCACGCCCGGCGCGGCGAACGGCACGGTCACCACTGCCCTGGCGAGCATCGTCAGTTCGGTGATCAGCCTGGTCCAGACCGTGTTGGCACCAGTCCTCGACCCCATCGTCAACACGCTGCTCTCGGCCCTCGGCATCAGCCTGGGCAACGCCGAAGTCGGCGCCAACCTCACCTGCCACATGGGCCGCGCCTACCTGGTGATCTAACCTGGCTGGACCACCGGCAGTTCCACACAAAACCGCGCGCCTTGCTCGCCATTGGTGACGCTCAGCCGTCCGCCCATGTTTTCCACAATCCCATAGCTCACCGACAACCCCAACCCGGTGCCGACGCCAATGGGCTTGGTGGTAAAAAACGGCTCGAAAATCCGCTCCAGCAAGCGTGGGTCGATGCCGCCGCCGTTGTCCTCGACCCAAATGCGTACGTGCCGGCTGTCGTGCTCGCAGTGCACGGCGATCCACGGGCGGAACTGCGGGTTGTTTTCACGTTTGCCCAGCAGCGCATCACGGGCGTTGACCATCAGGTTGATCAGCACCTGCTCAAGCTGGTCGGCGTAGCCTTTGACCTGCACGCTGAAGTCCGCCGGGGTGACGCGCAGGTCCACGCCCTTGCCGCGCAGCCCTTCGCCGAGCAGCGACAGCGTGCCCTCCACGGCCTGGGAGGGGTCGAAGGGCTGCTGTTCGATTTCCGAGCGGCGGCCAAACACGCGCATATGGTCCACCACACGCGCCGCGCGTTGGACCTGGGCGTCGATGCGCTGGAGCTTTTCCGTCAGGTAGTCGATCTGCGCGTCGCCGTTGCCCAGGCGCTTGAGCACATTGACGATGGCCATGCGCATTACATTCAGCGGCTGGTTGATCTCGTGGGCCAGGCCCGTGGCCATTTCCCCGAGGGTGGCCATCTTCGCGCTCTGTGTCAGTTGTTGCTGGGAGCGACGTACCTCAGTGTTATCGCGGCCAACGGCCTGCACTTCCACCAATACGCCTTGCTCATCGAATACACCACGGTCGGACCACACCCACCAGGCATGTTCACGACCCGGCAGTTGCAGGCTGATTTCGGCGGTGCTCACCGGGAATTCCGGGGTCAGTTGGCGGATGCGCTGGATAAATGCCTGGCGCTGTTCGTCCGACAACCAATCACCGAGGTGAAGCCCCGGCAGTTGCTCTGGCCGGCACTCCAGGTAGTTGGCCAGTGGCGTGTTGCCGAAGGTCAGGGTCAAGTCCGGGCGATAGCGGCAGATCATCGCCGGCGAGTCTTCCACCAGGATGCGATAGCGTTCTTCGCTCTGCTTGATCTGCTCGGCGGCCAGAGTCGCCTCGGTCACGTCGAGCCACAGCCCGACAGCTTCTACCGGCAGGCCCAGGTCATCGCGCAGCAACTTGGCCTCGTCGAGCAGCCAATGGTAGGCACCCTGCTTGTCACGCACCCGGTAGCGACTGCGCACATTGCCTTCGCGCAGCAGTTGGCGGGTGCGATCAAAGTACAGGTCGCGGTCTTCGGGGTGGATCAGTGCGGCCAGGCTGTCATGGCTGCAATCGTCCAGGGTCCAGCCCAGCACGGGCAGCAGGCTGTCGCTGAAGAAGGCCGGGTGCAACGCGCCGCCGACGTAGCGCTGTACATAGATCACCGCCGGAGAACTCGCGATCAGGTTGTCCAGGCGCGCATGGGCGGCGGCGGCTTGCAATTGCTGGTTCTTGATGTCGCTGATGTCGAGCATGAAGCCGATCCAGCGCCGACTGTCGCCCGTGCCCAGCACCTGGCCCTGCACGCGATACCAGAGCGGCTGGTCGGCGTCGGTGCGTTGCAGGCGGACGCTGGTCAGCAGGGGTTTGCCCAGGGCCTGCAAATCCTGCAGGCGGCTGTTGAGTTCCTGGCGATCGGCGGGATGAATCAGCTCCAGCCACAGGCCCAGCGCCTGGCGCGTCGCGCCGTCTTCCTGGCCGAGGCTGCGCAACAGGCTCGGGGCTAGTTGGATTTCCTCGGTGGCGGGCAGCAGTTCCCACCAACCGGTGCCAAGCAGGCCTTGCAGGGCTTCCATGCGTTCCAGTTGTTGGTGCGCGCGCTGTTCGCGCAAGCGGCTGAGCAACGGTGCGGCGAGGGCGGCGGCAAGGTCCAGCCAGTCGCGTTCGCGGGTCTGCGGCTCGCCGATGTAGCAACCGCACAGCAGCCAGGCGGCAACGCCCTCGGCGTCGCGATACGGCACCAGCAACCCGTCGGCATGGCCGAAGAGGCTGAGCAGGCGCGGGTGATCATTGTGTGCCTCGGCCAGGCTCAGCGATACGTTGCCGTTGACGCCGTCCAGGCCGGTGCCGACGTGCTGGCCGGTTTGCCACAGGGCCGGTGCGTCATGGGCGGTGTATTGGCTGTAGATCCGCCAACCCCGCTCGTCGTCATCCGGCACTGCCAGGGCAACACAGGGGATTCGCCAGTGCTGTGCCAGGCTGCGCAGCTGCTCGGTGACCATGTCGGGCAAGCGACCCAGGCTGCAGACGCGCAACTGCTCGCTCATGCGGCCAGCCAGTTGGTGGTTCTGCTCGCGCTGCCCGGCCTGTTGCCTGCCGGTCAGCAAGTCACCGATGTCGAGCAAGCGCAGGATCCAGCCGTCACCCTCTGGCTCGACCCAGCCGCGGGTATGCAGCACCTGCCCGATGCCCTGGAAATCCAGGTCGAGGCTTTGACGTTGCCAGTCGGCGGGGTGGCCTTCGACGCTCAGAGCGCTGCCGGCACACAGCAGGTCTCGCAATAATGGCCGGGCTTCGGCCACGCCCTGTGCGGCCAATTGCTGACGCAGCGTGCCGCTGAGGCTGACGACACGGCCTTGGTCATCCAGTCGCACATGCAGCCCGGCAGCCGGCACCGCTTGCGGCTCGAGAACCTGCGGGCGGGTGCGGCCCGACAGGCGCCCGAAAAGGTTATCCCCCGCGGTCAAAACTGGATACTCGAACTGGCCGTCAGGTTGGTCGGCAGGCTCGGTACGTTGCCTATGCCGGGGATCACCAGGGCCGGGAATACCGAGTTGAGGTTGGCACTGGGGTAGGTGATCGCGACGGTCAGCGTGGTGCCGGTGTAGGTGGCACTGACGAAGGAGGGCTGGAACTGGAAGCTTGCGGGGATCCAGCTCAATTGCGCGGCGACGGTATCTTTCGCGCGCTGGGTGACCTGCGTCGGGTAGGCGGTTCCGGCCGCGACCGGGTCTATCGACATGGCCTGGCGCACCGCCTCGGCGGCGGCCTGGTTGAATGACTGCATCAATAACAGCGGCAGGCTATAGCTGACCAACCCATAAAACACAGCAAAGAAGATCCCGAAGACCAGGGCGAACTCGATCGCCGCAGCACCTTTTTGCTTTCTGGGGAGGCCTGTTTTCATGACTGCGTCTACCCTGACGGCTACTACCTGATATCAGCATAGAATCAATCAGCAAAAAGGGATGTTTTTTACGTGATCCATGGCGTGGTGATAGTGCTCTGGCTGGGGCTCTGTGCGGTGCAGGATATGCGTCAGCGACAGATCGCCAATGGGTTGACCTTGGGGGTTGGGCTGCTGGCCTTACTTTATTTGAGCTGGACGGGTGTCACCTGGCTGGGTGCGCCGGCGAAGGAGGGTGGCTGGGCGTTTGCCCTGGCGCTGTTGTTGGGCCTGCCGGGCTATGTGCTGGGACGCTTTGGCGCGGGCGATGTAAAGCTGTTGGCCGCGTTGGGAATGGCCACCACCGTGGACCCTTTGTTGTGGTCGTTGATCGGCGCTGCACCCGTCCTGGGCGCGTGGCTGCTTATCCATCAATGGGTTAGTGCGCGCCATGCGAAACCGGGCGTGGAGGCGTCAAAAAAACAGCCTTTTGCGCCGTTTTTATTGACAGGTTTTGCACTGTATTTATTTTGGATCCATTAGTCGCACAAGGCCTTTATCGCTATGTACATAGTCATAAAGTAGGTCTACGTTTATTGAGTAGATGTATAGGATTCTTCGTCGAAAGGGATAGGTCAATCTATTGGCTTTCCAGGCATGGAGTAGCGCGTGAACAAGCTCACATCGGCAGTAAAAGTGCTCGTGGTCGACGATCAGCCGCTGATCGTGGAAGAGCTCTGCGAATTTCTCGAAAACAGTGGTTATCGTTGTGTCCCGTGTGAGTCGAGCCGCCACGCCTTGAAGCGTTTCACCGAAGACGCCGAGATCGGCCTGGTGCTGTGTGATCTGCACATGCCCGACATGGATGGCATCGAACTGGTCCAGGCCATGCAAAAGGTGGCCGGCAAGCAGCGCGCGTTCGAAGCGATCATGCTCACCGGACGTGCCGACAAGCAGGACGTGATCAAGGCCCTGCGCGCGGGCATCTCCGATTACTACCAGAAGCCGATCAACCTCGATGAATTGCTCGAAGGCCTGCAACGCCAGGAAGCGGCGTTGGAGGAGCGGCAAAAAGAGCTGCAACTGGGGCACCTGAACCAGAAGCTGCAGTACCTTTCCGAGTCGATCAATGACTTGTACCAGGACCTCGACAAGGTACGTCGCAGCCCGAATGCAGGGCTGTCCGACGATGGCGAGTCAGCCGAAGAGGCCGGGCCGGTGGAAATCCCGACCATCTTCAATCAGCTCTCGCCCCGTCAGCTGGACGTGGCGCGGCTGGTGGGCAAGGGCCAGACCAACTATCAGATTGCCTGCGAGCTGGGCATCACCGAAAACACGGTCAAGCTGTATGTGTCCCAGGTATTGCGCCTGACCCATATGCATAACCGCACCCAACTGGCATTGGCGTTGTCGCCGAACAATTCGGCAATGCGCCAGCGGGTGACGGCCCACTGACGCGCGCAGCGTTATTGACTCTTCCCGCCTTTGGATGACGCTTCGAAGAACTCCGGAATCGGATGCTTGTTGCTGTCGAGCCAACGCTGCATGGCCTGCTCCCTTTCGGTGGGCGTGGTCTTTTGCGGTGTCGGCGAGGCCGCTCGGCCATTGATCTGCAGCGCCATCCAGTTCTCCGTCTCTGCCTGCTGTGGAGACGAAGGGCCGGGTGGAATGGCCACCGCGCTCAGCGGCAGCAACGCCAGGTAAACCAGGTAATAGGCTTTCATCGTCGACTCCTTATTTGATGGTCACCGGCAGTGCATCACTGACTGCCGCGACGTTGCGTGCTGCCGCGCTGGACTCCTTGAGTTTCACCGCGCGAGCCTGGGCCTCGGTGACCTGTTCGGGGCTCAGGCCCAACTGGCTGACCACTTTGGCCGCTTGCCCCCAGTCATCCTGATAGATCAGCAAAGTCACCAGGTTCACGGCCGCCAACGGTTCGCCCTGCTTGAGTTCGATGGCCGTCATGAACTCGAAGCGCGCGTCTTCAAGGCGCAATTGGTTGAGGTACACCACCCCCAGGTCATTGCGGATTTTTTCGTCGGTAGGTGCCAGGCGTGCAGCCCTTTGCAGGTGGGCCATCGCCTGGCCGTTGTCACCCTTGGCGGCGGCCAGTTGTCCCAGGCCGTGCTCGCCCTCGGCCGTCATGCAGGTGCCGAGCAGGCTGCGGTACAACGGCTCAGCCTCGCTGCGGCCCAACAAACGGTAGTTACGCGCCTTGCGCTGGCGCACCTGGGGCAAGGTGTCCGGCAGGTTCTGCAGGTTGGCCAGGCTGGCGTGCAGCTTGCCTTCGTTGGCGAGGTCATCGGACAGGTTCAACGCCAGTTCCTGGTCGGCGCTGGGCTTGCTGCAACTGCCGGGTGTGGTCAACGCCGCCCAGGGCGATTGACCGTTGGTGGCGCATCCACCGAGCATCAACAGGGCCAGGCCGGCGATCAGTACTTTCATCAGGGCTTCCTCAAAAGTGGCTCAAGGCGCGGGCGATGCCGATAAAGGCGGGGCCGCCGAGCACGATCAGCAAGGCTGGAAACAGAAACACCATCATCACCACCGACATTTTTGCCGACATCTTCGAAATGTATTCCTGCAGGCGGGTCAGCCGGCGGTCATCCAGCAATTGCTTGAGCGCCAGCAGGGATTTCATCGCGCCGCCGCCTTGCTGGATCAATTGCTGAAGGATGATGCAGGTGTCGGTGAACTCGTCCACTTCAAGCAGGCGGGCGGTCTTGCCCAGTTCTTCGCCCAGCTCCAGGCCGGAATCGACCCGGGCCAGGATCAGGCGCAGCTCGTGGGTGAGGCTCGGCAGTAAGCGCTGCGCGTCGTTACCCAGCACGCGCAGAGACTGTTCAACCGCCATGCCCGATTCGAACAGGATGCGCAGCAGTGGAATGAAGGTGGCGATCTCTCTGGCGATCCGCTGCTGGCGGTATTTGGCGGCCGCGGCGAGTACGCGCTTGGGCAGCAGGTAGCCGATGCCCAGGGCAATCGCGGGGGCAATCCACACAGGGGCGGCCTGCGGGAAAAACAGCTCCTGGCCGAGGAAGGTCAGGCCCATTAATACAATCGGCACGCCGACCTGGAAGGCTGCAAACAGCGAGCGCTGGCTGGCTTTACGCCAACCGACCCGGTTGAGCAGCACCTGGGTTTCATTGTCCAGGCTGACCGAGCGCTGGGCCAGGCTGCTGCCGCCGAGTTGGCGCATGAACGCGCCGATTTTGTCATCGCTGCCGGTCCGCCCCTGCAACCGTTCGGAGACGCGGCGATCGCGCCGGCGATGCTCAAGGACCTGGCCACCCACCAGCACCAGGGCGGCAAGGAACATCAAGGCGCCAGCCAGAAGCACCATCTCAGACACTCCTCAGCATGCGCCACATGGCGAAGGTGCCTGTCAGGTCCATCGCGAGGGCGACGAACAGCAGGGTGCGCCCGGTGTCGTCGTTCCACATGGTCAACAGGTAGCCGGGGTTGACCAGCATGAAGTAACTCACCAGCAAAATGGGCAAGCCACCCAGCAGGTACGCGGTCATGCGGGTTTCACCGGTCATGGCCTTGAGTTGACGGGCTCCCTGTTCGCGCTCGCGAATCATCTTGATCAGGTTTTCCAGCAGTTCGCTGGCGTTGCCGCCGTAGCGATGGTTGACCTTCAGGCCCAGGGCAAACAGGCGAAATTCGTCCTGTTCATAGAATTCGGCAAAGTCACTCGCCGAGTCCGGCAGGCTCACGCCCATGCGCACGTTGCGCTGCACACGGCCCATGGCCTCCTTGAGCGGGTTATCAATATTCTCGATACCGCCCAATACGGCGTCGGCCAGGGTCCTGCCGGATTTCAGGCTGCGTACGCTGTGGTCCAGCAACTGTGGCAACTGTTCGACCATGCGTTGTACCCGCCGCTGGTAACGCCAGCTGATGTAGACGCGCAACAGAATGGGCGGGCCCAGCACCATCACTGCGAGGCCCAGCCCGTCGGCGATCAGGTAGCCGAACAACGCGCCGACGATCCAAGCGCTGAGCCACAGGCCCAGGCGATCAGTCGGCTTGCCCAGCCCCGCGCGCAGAAACATGCGCTCAAGGCCAGACCAGCGAGTGGGTTCTTCGCGGGCCTCGGGTTGGCCGTCGCCGAGGCGCTCCAGCACGCGGTCAGTCTGGGCCTTGCGCAGGCCGTGCTGAAACTGCCAGAGCGACAGCCCGATCAGCAGCAGGCAAAAAAGCAGCAACATAGGTCCGGTCATCAGGCGCCCCCTATAACGGCAAGGCCGATTCGCGGCGCAGTTTGTCACCGGCCGGGTTGATGGCTTCGCGCAGGAAGCCGAAGCCGGTGCGCCGGTCCAGCCGGAACAGGGTATTGGTGACGTACACGTCGTCGCGCACGCCCACCACCTCGACGACTTCGCTGACGCAGCGGCGGCCATCGGGCATGCGTGTCAGTTGAATCACCACGTCCAGGGCGGCGCAGATCATCTGGCGCAGGGTTTTTTCCGCGATCACCCGGCCGGTCAGGCCCACCAGGGTTTCCAGGCGCAGCAGGGCATCCTGGGCATTGTTGGCGTGTACGGTGCTCATGGAACCGTCGTGGCCGGTGTTCATCGCCGTCATCACATCGAGCACTTCCACGCCTCGGATTTCGCCGAGGATGATGCGGTCGGGGCGCATCCGCAGGGCGTTGCGGATCAGGTCACTGGACCGCACTTCACCATGGCCTTCGGCGTTTGGCGGCCGGGTTTCCAGGCGCACCACATGGGGATGGCCCAGTTGCAGCTCGGCGACGTCCTCGATGGTCACCAGGCGCTCGTGCGGGTTGATCAACTGGCTGAGGATGTTCAGCAGTGTGGTCTTGCCGGTGCCGGTACCGCCGCTGATGAGAATGTTGCAACGCTTGCCGACGGCCTCCTGAAAGAACTCGAAAATGCTCTGGTCGATGGTCTGCATGGCGACCAGGTCGCTGCTCTTGAGCATGTCCTTGCGAAACTTTCGAATCGACAGGCACGGCCCGTCCAAGGCAATCGGCGGGATGATCGCGTTGACCCGGCTGCCGTCCGGCAGGCGCGCATCCACCATCGGCGAGGACTCGTCCAGGCGCCGTCCCAGCGGCGCGAGAATCCGCTGCATCACGCGCTCGACGTGGTGATCGTCGATAAAGCGCAGGTCGCTCTGATGCAGCAGGCCGTCGCGCTCGATAAACACCCGGTGCGGCCCGTTGACCAGAATCTCGGTCACCGAGGGATCGCGCAGCAGCACTTCCAGTGGGCCGAAACCGGTGAGTTCGTCGACGATTTCTTCGGCCAGGCGTTCCATTTCATAGCGCGAGATCGCCAGGCGCATGCGCGTGATGTATTCGGAGACTTTGTCGGTGACAAACTGCGCCAGCGACTGGCGCGTGCCTTCGAGCAGGTTTTTGCCTGACTCCTCGATGGCGTCAATGATGTAGCGGTGCAGCACCAGCTTCAGGCCATCATGGTCGCTGTTGCCGCTGACGCTGCGGGCCGGGCCGCCGAAGAGTTTTTCGCTGGTCATCGTCCCGACCCCAGGAAGCGTTCAAACCAGCGCATCGAGGGTTTTTCCAGACCCTCGGAGCGTTTCGCCAGGCGTTCGCCCAAGGTCCGCACGGCTTGGGTCAGGGGTTCGCGTGGGGCCAGGGCGAACAGGGTCTGGCCCTGGTTCTTGACGTTCAGGCGCAGTTCGGCGCTCAGCGGCAGGACGGCGATGCACTCAAGGCCGAAGCTTTTTTCCAGGGCTTCGGTGTCAGGTGCACAGGATTTGATATAGCGGTCGACCACCAGCTTGGCGTGCTCGAGTTTCATGCCTTTGTCGCGCCAGCGGTTGAGCACCGCCAGGTTGCGCCGACAGTCGAGTACGCTCTGGTCGGTGCACCACAGCAGTTTGTCGCAGTGGCTGACAAAGGTACGCAGCGCCTCGCTGTCCGGTTGCCCGGTAATGTTCACGACGATGTGCTGGAAGTGTTGGCGCAACGCGCTGAGCAGCATGTACAGCTCGGCGGCGCTGGTCAGTTTGAGCGGTTCGTCACCGGTGGCATAGGCCAGGATGCGCAGGCCATCCAGGGCTGTGGTGAAGGCGCTGTTGATCAAGGTGGTATCGAGACGGCGCAGGTGCCGCAATGCATCGCCAAAGTTGAACGTGCTTTCCAGCCCCAGCAGCGCCAGGCTGTCACTGCGTGGCAGGCCCAGGTCGAGCAGCAGGGTTTGCTGCCCGCTTTTTTGCACCACCAGTGCCAGGTGTGTCGCCAGCATCGCACCATCGGCGTTGCTCTGGGTGCCAAACAGCACGGTCAGACCGCCCAACTGCGCACTCGAAGTCACCGGCGGCAGGCGCTTGCTCAGGCGCCGCACCAGGCCTGCGACTTCACTGGAGCGCGAGCCATAGGCGACGAAATCGCGCGCGCCGGCGCGCATGGCATTGAGTACCAATTGGTTATCCATGCCATCGCCGAGGGCGACCACCGCGAGCATCGGCTTGGCCTCCAGGGCTCCTTCGATCAGCGCACTTTGGGCCACCACGTTTTCACGGTCGAGGCCGACGAACACCAGGTTGGCGAAGGTTACGTCGACCAGCGCGAGCAACTCATCCAGGCTGCCACCGCCGGCACTGACCACTTGGCCAAGGGGCGCGAGTGCGCCCTGGAGCCATTCCAGGTCGGTGGTGTTGCGGGTAATTGCCAGAAATGTCTGGCTCAGGCTATCGCTCATTGGGAAAGTCCACTGCGACGATCGAAGTTGCCGTTTTCCAGGAAGAACAGGCGGTACCAGTTCGGGTCGTAGGTGCGCAGTTTCTCGCCGGGCAGGGAAGGCAGTTGCGCATTCGCGGCCAGCGGCTGGACCAGGTGTGGCGTGACGATCATCAGCAGCTCTTTTTCTTCGCGGCTGATGTTGGAATCGCGGAAAAACGCGCCGAGGATCGGGATGTCACCCAGGCCTGGAAACTTGCTGATGGTGGAGCGGTTGGTGCTGCTGATCAGGCCGCTGATCACGAAGCTTTCGCCATCGGCCAGGGACACGCTGGTGTCGGTTCGACGCACGGTCAGGGCGGGCACCTGGATCCCCTGGATCTGCACGGCGTTGCTGTAGTCGAGTTCGCTGACCTCCGGCGCGACCTTGAGGGTGATGCGATTGCGGTCGATCACCGTGGGGGTCAGGGTCAGGCGGATGCCGAACTCCTTGTACTCGATGGAGATACTGTCGCTGCCGCTGCTGGGCACCGGAATGGGCACTTCGCCGCCGGCCAGGAAGGTTGCGCTCTGCCCGCTCAGGGCTACCAGGCTGGGACGCGACAGGGTATAGGCGAAGCCGCTCTGTTCGAGGGCGTTGATCATCGCCGAGATCCGCCCGCCACCGAAGCCGATGTTGAAAAAGCCATTATTCACCGCCTGCCCGCGAAAGCTGTTGGCGGTGGTGGCGGGGATCGTGCCATTGCCCGGGCTGCCGAACAGGAAATTGCCACCTTGGCCGAACAACGAGGTACTGGCTTCCTTGAGCTTGGTACGGCTGACCTCGACAAAGCGAATGTCGGTCTGCACCTGGCTGGGCAGCAGCGGGTCCTCGGAAGGCGACAGCGACAAGCTGGTCAGCGCCGAGGTGGCCTTGCCCTTGACGAACACCATGCTCTGGCGCGGCGCGCTGGCGCAGGCGGTCCACACCATCAGGCTGGTCGCGCCGACACCGACGCCGGTCAGCAGGAAGTTACGGTCGCCGTTGACGCGCACATCGGCGATCTTCGGGTCGCCAATCGCCAGGCGGGTTATTGCCACCGGCGATTGCAGTTCCTGTTGCAGGCCTTCTCCCACCTCGACCACGGCGGGCAACTGGCCCAGGGCGCTGCAATTACCCGGCGCCGCGAAGGCCATGCCCGCCGGCAGGCTCGACAGCATCAGGGTCCAGGCGAGGTGCGTGAACATGGCAGTGTAGCGATGGCTCATTCAAGGCATCCTTGCTCAATCACGGGGTTTGTGGGGCTGCTTGGGCACCGCGAATCACTTCAATGCCACGACGTGCGCCGGGCTCGCCGGCGACTGTGGCTACCCGCTTGGGCGGGCCAATCAGAGCCAGCTGGGTGAATTGATAGAGGTCGCGGTTGGCACTTTCCAGTTTGTCCGGTGCGTCGCTTTCGCCGGCCCAGTAGCGACTGAGCAGCTGTTCGTCGGCGCTGCGCACGGCCAGGCGCAGGGTCCCGGCCTGGGCCGCGAGCATCAGGCGACTCAGTAAGGCTTCCGGTACAGCCAGCACTACGGTGCGGGCACCGGCACGGCGTTGCGCGGCCTGGGCGCGCTCTTCAGGCGTGGCCGGTGGCGGTACCGCAGGCATGCCGTCATTGGCCAGGCCCATTTGATCGCCGACGCTGAGCAGGCGCATGGCCGGCAGGACGATTTGGGCTGACGGCTCGGTATTGCCGTTGTCCTGGCGCAGGAACAGCAGCACATCCACGTAGTCGCCTGGGCTCAACTGACCGGCGACGCCGATGACTTCATCCACTGCGACGGCCAGCGCCCGCTCATCTGGGCGAATCATGCGGGCCAGCGGGCCGCCGGCGTTGAAGCTCTCTTCGTTGAGCCAGGTGCCCGCAGCCAGCATGCGCAGCGGTTTGCGTCCGATCGCCTGGTCCAGTTGCGTCAGGCTGCCGGCGGGTACCGTGCGCAGTTTTTCCACGGCCAGGTCAGCAGCGGTCAGTGGTACGAAAGCAGGGACGTCATGCACCAATACCACGACGGGGGTGCGGTTCTGGTCTTCGACGGCAGCGACGGTTTTTTCCACGGAAACGACAGGTGCGGTGGGTGCCGTGACGGGCTCCGGCGAGCGACTCAGTACCAGCCCCCAGTACCCTGCAATCAATGCCCCGATCAGCAACAAGCCGGCCAGGACCATGCTGATACGACTGTTCATGACGGCTCTCCCTTTCCCGTTGCATTACACACTCGTTAATCCAATCGAGTTAATTCGCAACCTGGCTGTGATGAACAACTAACGATTTGGCTATTTGAAGGTAGCTCAGCTAGGACGAAATGCCATTACCTGACAGAAAATTTATCTGCATGCCAAGGCGTTGCCTTTTGAACAGCGGGTTTATGGCGCCAACGTTGTGACTAATACTTTCTGATTAATGCGTTATTACAGTTGTGAGCCTGGGGTTTGTTGACAATGCTCTAGTGGCACGCCGTGATTATCTGGATCTAGAGCCCTTCGGCTTTCAGTGGCGTTCTTAGGGAGAAGTCTTATGTTCCTTGACCTGATGTTGAAGTTCTATGTTCAGACACAACTATTCTTCAAACGCAAAGAGGGCGCGTCAGGTATTGAATACGCCATTATCGTGGCGCTGGTGGCGATTGTTATTGTCGGTGCAGGCTCGGGGCTGGGCACCAAAATCGCCTCGGTGTTCAACGGTATTGCCAACAAGATGACCACCGTGACCTGAGTTAAAGTGTAAAGCCACCCCCTTCATCCACGGGCAGGTACGGTCATGAGCGCATCTTCTTCGGGTCGCCAACAAATCTTATTGGTGGACGATGAAGAAGACGCCCTGATCGAACTTGCCGAGTCCCTCGGTAACGAGGGATTTGTCTGTTTTACCGCCAACTCTGTCACCTTCGCCCTGCAAGAATTGACACTCCACCCTGACATTGCCCTGGTCATCACTGACCTGCGCATGCCCGAGGAAAGTGGCATTTCCTTGATCAAGCGTCTGCGCGAACACACCTCACGCTCGCACCTGCCGGTGATTGTCATGTCGGGCCATGCCGAGATGGACGACGTCAGCGACATGCTGCGTCTGCAAGTGCTCGACCTGTTCCGCAAGCCGATCTACCTGGTGCGGTTGATCGATACCTTGAACAACCTGTTCCCTATCGCAAAGAAACCCACTGAGTAGCGGCCGCTTTGCCGGCGCTGGCGTCCGTGAGATCGCCCGCGCGGCTGGTTGCGCCCACCCGGTAGGTGGGCGCAGTGCGAGGTTCAGAGTTGGTAACTGAAGCTCAACGTGTAGCGCGGACGCCGATCAAAGTTGTCGAACGCCACTTCCGACATCGGCTTGGCCGCTTCCAGGGAGATGTTGTAGTACTTGGCGTCACCGAAGCGCAGGCCGACGGCAGCCGATGACATGTTGTTGCCCTTGATCGGCAGGTCGTTGAACCAGGTCTTGGCGCGGTCGAACACCACATAAGGCTGCAGGATGCGCACCCATTCGCCGGCGCGGTTGTAGCTGTAGTTGACCTCATACGCCACGCCCCAACCCTTGTCGCCCGAGCCCTGGTCATCGGGGTAGCCACGGGCGAAGTTCTGCCCACCGAAGGTGGCGCGCTCGCTGTCGGGCAGGGTGTCATCACTCCAGTAGAGCGCGCCGGACAGCACGCCTTGCCAGTTATCGAAGAGCTTGTTGCTCTGCACGCCGGACAGGCGCAGGCGGAAGAAATCGAGGTCCGGCTTGAGGCCGCCGAAGTCACTGCGGGTCTTGGCGCCCATGCCGTTGATGCCTTGGTACAGGCCAGCGCTGAGGATGCGCAGTTGCGTGGTATCGGCCTTGCGCCAATCACCTTCGAACGCCAAGGCGCGCAGGTCGGTTTGCAGCTCCAGGCGCTGGGGGAAACCTTCGAGTTTGTAGCGGGTGGTCTGGTCGACCGCGTAGTAGCGGGCGCCGAGGCTCAGGGACTCGTTGGGCGAGGCGATCACGGGGTGGCTGAAGCCGATGGAGTAGCGGTCGATTTCCTGATGTGGCTTGAGTTCGAAGCCGTCGCCCAATTGCAGGCTGGTGCGCGGGTCGGCGCGGTAGCGCTCGCCCGACAACACCAACTGCGTGCCCTCGGCATTGATGAACTGGCTGTAGGCGGCGCGGTAGTAATGCTCCTTGTCGTCGCCCGGTGGGAACAGCCCGCTGAGGCTCAGTTGTTCCCCCATGGATGTCCACGAATTGCTGGTGGCCGTCAGCAGCGCTTGCGTACCGCCACGGCTGGCCTCGTTCAGGCTCATGCTGGTGGTGAACGGTTTGCGGCTGGCGGTGATTTGCATATGGGTGCCGCCATCGGTGGTGCCGGGCGGCGGCACCTGCGCCTGCAGGGTCACCCCGGGGATGGCGCTCATCAGCGTGGTGTAGCGCTCGAAGGTCTTGCGGGTGAGCGGGCGTTCGGCCTTGAGTTTTTCCGCGAGTTTGTCGACGTAGGCCGACACCGAGCCGATGTCGCCTTGCAGGTCGTAATCGCGGATATAACCCTCGACCAGCACCACGTGCACCAGGCCGCCTTCAAAGCGTTGTTCCGGCAGGAAGGCGTAGGACAGCAAATAGCCGTCTTCCTGGTAGCGACGGGTGATGCTGCGGGTGGCTTCGATCAATTGCGCCAGGTTGGTTTCATGGCCGATCAAGGGTTCGAAGGCCTGGGCGACTTCCTTCAGCGGGTAGACCGTGCCGCCGTCGATCTGCAGTTTGCGAATGGTCACCTTGGTGTCCATCAGCAGGGGTTGCGCGGCGGTGGCCGCGGGGGTGGGCAACTGGGTCTGCGGGGTCACCGGTCGATACGCATCGGCGGGCAGGTTGGGCACGGGCAGGTTGCGAATGGTGTCGTTGCTATTGAGGAAGCTGGGTAGGGTATCGGCGTGGGCGTAAGCACTGAGGGTGAGCAATAACAACGGCGTCAAAGCGCGCATAGGACACTCCATGGTCAAAACTGCAGCAGCGTATTGCAGGGTCCCGCCGGGCTCTGGGGGCGCGGTTCGGGTGTTTTCAGGGATCGATCATTGACCCATAAAAAAAGACGAGAGACTTATTGGGGTCTCTCGTCTCAACCAAGCGTAGGCGCTGTAGGTGAGGCCGTCTAATCGGCCAGGTGCAATTCTATTTTTTGCCGGTAAGGCCACCGATCAGGCCGCCCAGCAGACCCCCATTTGCACTGGCACCTGCACCTGCGGAGGCGGATGCGCCGGCTCCCAGGTTCAGGCCACCGCCGAGCAAACCACCGCCGGTGTTGGTGCCGCCGGTCACCAGGCCGCCGATCGAGGCCACGGTGCCGCCTACTGCGCTCACGGTACCGCCCAAGGCGTTGGTGACCGGGTTGGCGTTAGTGCCGCTGATTTTGCCGCCCAGGCTGCTGACGGCGCCGCCGACATTGGTCACCAGGCCGTTGACGGGAGCACCCAGGCCGGTGGCGTTGCCGACGGTTTGGGTCAGGCTGGTAACGCCGCTGGTGATAGGGTTCAGGGCGCCGCCGACCTGATTGGTGAGGGCGGCAACCGGTGCGCCTGCCGCGGTGTTCGGTGTGCCGCTGCCACCCAGCAGGGTACCCAGCGATGCGACGGTGCCGCCCGCTTTGACGCCAGTGACGCCGGTCGCGCTGACCACGCCATTGCTGCTGCCTGCATCCAGGCCGCTGCCGGCGCCCGCGATCACACCACCGATGAGTTCCGCCAGGCCCAGTTGCCCGGTGCCACCGCCAGTGCCACCACCCGTGCCGCCGCCACTGCCGCCACTGCTGTCGTCAGCCGGGTCGACATAGCCGCTGGCTTTACCGACCACGGTGCCCACGCCATTGAGCACATTGCCCACAGCGCCAGTGACAGGGTTGCCGGTGCCGCCGGCATCGGCGACTTTATCGCCCAGGCCGTCAACGGTATCGCCGACTTTTTGCAGCAGGCCGCCGACAGGCGTATCCAGGCCTGTGGTGGTGCCGACTTTGCCGGTGGTTTTTTCCACCAGGGACACCACGGGCACCAGTACTTTCGCGCCGACGGTGTTGGTGACCGAGCCCAGTGGGCCGGTGGTGCTCGCCGTGCTGAGTGTGTCGCCGAGCATGGTTACGGCGTTGCCGACCTTGCCCACTACATTGCCGACTACGGGGGCGGCACCGCTGACCACGGGCACTTGCCCCAGCAGTGTCGCCACATTTTGACCGGTCGTGGAGACACCGGTGCCGAGATCAGCGACCCCGTTGGCCACGCCGGCCACGGTTTTGCCCAGTGCATTGCTGTCGGTACCCAGTGTGCCCAGGCCATCCGAAACGCCCGTGCCGATGCTGCCGACAGCGGTGCCGACAGAGGTCACCAGGCCACCTGCGGTAGCCCCCACGATCGGCAGGCTGCCGAGTGTGGTACCGAGGCTGCTGACAGTGCCGCCGAGGCCGGTTACGGTATCGCCGAGGGTATCAGCCACGTTAGCCGTGACCAGGGTGCTGGTGGTGCCGGTACCGCCACCTCCTGTGCCGCCACCACCAGTACCCCCGCCGCCGGTACCGCCACCGCCAGTGGATGCGTCCGGTGAGGAAGCGGAGCCGCCACTGTGATGCCCACCACCACCGCTGCTGCAGCCGCCGAGCGTCATTGCTACTGCCAGGGCCAGCGCGGTACTTGCTTTCCAAAACACTACTTGAGCTTTCATGATTGAGTTCCTTGCACCTGTACAACCTTGGTTGTCTCAAACGCTCGCTATTTCTAGGGATAGCGATGCGTTTGTCCGTGTGGCTATAACAAGCCCGGGCGCTCTTTCTCACAATGCTCTACTTGGTATTAACGATTTATATACGGCGCGGATGTACCGGTTAAGCGACTAATACCAAGGGTATAAGGGATGGATGTATCAAGATATATATGTATTAAAAATCAAAGAGTTGAATAAAAAAGCGGACTTGAGAAAGTCCGCTATAACCCAGGATGTATATATACAATTAATCAGTGGTTGTTCAGGCGATCGGCTGCCATTTGCCCACCATGTGTTCAATGTCACCCGCGCCTTTCAACACGAACTCCCCGCTGGACCCGGCCGCACTGGCCCATAAGGTGACCTCACTGGGCAGGCGCACCGGCTTCTTGAACTCGACGTTTATCTCGATGTTCGCGGCCGGCAGGTGTTCACCCAAGGCCGCCAGGGTGTGCGCCTTGTTCCACAGTCCGTGGGCGATGGCCTGGGGGAAGCCGAACAGCTTGGCCGTGAGCGCGCTGAGATGGATCGGGTTGTAGTCGCCGGACACCCGCGCATACCGGCGGCCGATATCGGCCGGGGCTTTCCAGCGGCTCACTTCGCTGACCTGGGTGGGGGGCGATTGCGCCTCGTCGCTCGCTACGCCTTCCAGTTTCACGCCGCGACAGAGCATGCGACTCTCGGCCTCCCACAGCAGGCCGAGGGAGTCCTCGACGGTGGTCACCAGGTCAAACGTTGCGCCCTTCGCATGCGGCTTGAGGTTTTGCGCATGCACATTAATGAACAGGTCGCTGACACCGCCGAGCGGACGATGAATACGGATGCGATTGCTCAGGTGAATCAACCCCAGCAGCGGAAACGGAAACGATTTGGCCGTGAGCAACTGCATCTGCAAGCCGAACGCGAGGATGTGCGGATAAGTCGCCGGCAGCACTGCGCTGTCGGCAAACCCGCAGACCTTGCGATACGCCGCGACCGCTTTGGGATTGACACTGACCCGGCAGCGCAAGCCCTGCTCGGGCAACGCAGTGCCGGTGATCTTGCGCTTGAGCGCGGCGCGCCAGTACAGCGGCGCGAGAAACGGGGGACTGCCCACTGTCTGCCATTGCATGCTCACGCTCCCAATAGACTTTGCCCACACACTCGCAGCGCTTGCCCGCTGACCGCTCCGGAGCCCGGCTGGCCAAGCCAGGCGACGGCTTCGGCGACGTCTTGGGGCAAGCCGCCCTGGCCGAGCGAACTCATGCGGCGCCCGGCCTCACGCAGGGCGAACGGAATATGCGCGGTCATCTGGGTCTCAATAAAGCCTGGGGCCACGGCGTTGATACTGATCCCCCGTGCTTTGAGCAACGGCGCCCAGGCCTGGGCCAGGCCGATCAACCCGGCCTTGCTCGCGGCATAATTGGTTTGCCCGCGATTGCCGGCGATCCCACTGATGGACGCGAGCAGCACCACGCGCGCGTTGTCATGCAGGGTGCCGCTGTCGAGCAACGCCTTGGTCAGCACTTGCGGGGCATTCAGGTTCACCGCCAGCACCGCGTCCCAGTATTCCGGGGTCATGTTGGCCAGGGTCTTGTCGCGGGTGATCCCGGCGTTGTGCACCAGGATGTCGAGGCCGTCGGGCAGGTGTTCGATCAACTGGCTGGCGGCGTCTTCGGCGCAGATATCCAGCAGCACGGAACGTGCACCCAGGCGCGCGGCCAGGGCTTCGAGATCGGTCTTGGCCTGGGGCACGTCCAGCAGGATCACCTCGGCCCCGTCGCGGGCCAGGGTTTCGGCGATGGACGCACCAATGCCACGGGCGGCACCGGTGACCAGCGCCTTGCGCCCGGCGAGTGGGCGCGTCCAGTCCTCGACCGGCGTGGCACAGGCCTGCAGGCGGATAACCTGGCCGGAGATGTAGGCGCTCTTGGGCGACAGGAAAAACCGCAGCGCGCCTTCCAGCTGGTCTTCGGCGCCCTCGCCAACGTAGAGCAATTGCAGCACGCCACCGTTGCGCAACTCTTTGGCCAGTGAACGGCTGAAGCCTTCGAGGGCACGCTGGGCGCTGGCGGCAAACGGATCGCCGAGGCTTTCCGGCGCGCGACCGAGGATCACCAGGTGCGCACTGTTATCCAGGTTTTTCAGCAGCGGCTGGAAAAACTCACGCAGTTGCTTGAGCTGGTCGGTGTGTTGCAAGTCGCTGGCGTCGAACACCACCGCCTTGAGTTTGGGCCCGTGGCCGGGAATCCACGCCGGCGCGGTCGAGGCGTCGGTGCCGTAGCTGTAGATCGCGTCAGTGAGTTTATTGGCGAACGGCAGCACCTTGGTCGCCAGAGCGCCGCCACCGAGCAACAATGCCCCTTCTACCGGGCGCAGGCGCCCGGCTTGCCAGCGTTCGAGGCGTACCGGTGACGGCAGGCCAATGGCAGCGACCAGGCGATGGCCGAGGCTTGAGTTGGCGAAGTCGATATAACGGTCAGACATGGAACGCTCTCCGAAGACTGGGGTTCAAAGGGTTGACCATCCCAGGGTAGCAGTCGTTCGACTAGGCTCTGTTATCCAACCTACAGCAGCCAGCCCATAACAGACCGAGGGAGCTTTTCATGACTCAATTGCGCCGTGTAGCGATCATTGGCGGTAACCGCATTCCTTTCGCCCGTTCCAATGGCCCGTATGCCACGGCCAGCAACCAGGCGATGCTGACTGCGGCCCTGGAGGGCCTGATCGAGCGCTACAACCTGCACGGCCTGCGCATGGGCGAAGTGGCTGCCGGTGCGGTGCTCAAGCATTCGCGCGACTTCAACCTCACCCGCGAATGCGTGCTCGGCTCGCGCCTGTCGCCGCAAACCCCGGCCTACGACATTCAACAGGCCTGTGGCACCGGCCTTGAGGCCGCATTGCTGGTGGCCAACAAGATCGCCCTGGGCCAGATCGAATGTGGGATTGCCGGCGGGGTCGACACCACGTCCGACGCCCCGATCGGCGTGAATGAAGGGCTGCGCAAGCTCCTGCTGCAGGCCAATCGCAGCAAGTCCATGGCGGATAAATTAAAACTCCTGTTACAACTTCGTCCTCATCACCTCAAGCCCGAACTGCCGCGCAATGGCGAACCGCGCACCGGTTTGTCCATGGGCCAGCATTGCGAGTTGATGGCGCAGACATGGCAGATCCCTCGCGCCGAGCAAGACCAACTGGCGCTGGAAAGTCACCAGAAAATGGCCGCCGCCTACGCCGAAGGCTGGCACAACGACTTGCTGACGCCGTTTCTCGGCCTGACCCGCGACAACAACCTGCGCCCCGACCTGACCCTGGAAAAGCTCGCCGCCCTCAAGCCTGCCTTCGAGCGCAGCGAAAAGGGCACGCTCACCGCTGGCAACTCCACGCCGCTCACCGACGGTGCATCCCTGGTGCTGCTGGGCAGTGAGGCCTGGGCCCAGGAGCGCGGCTTGCCGATCCTCGCGTATTTGCGCGATGGCGAGGCGGCTGCGGTAGATTTCGTCAACGGCGCCGAAGGCTTGTTGATGGCGCCGGTCTACGCAGTACCGCGCCTGCTGGCGAGGAATGGCCTGACGCTGCAGGACTTCGATTACTACGAGATCCACGAAGCCTTCGCTGCCCAAGTGTTGTGCACGCTCAAGGCCTGGGAGGATGCGGACTACTGCAAGACCCGCCTCGGGCTGGATGCGCCGTTGGGCGCCATCGACCGCAGCCGCCTGAACGTCAAGGGCAGCTCCCTGGCAGCCGGCCACCCGTTTGCCGCCACGGGCGGGCGCATTGTCGCCAATCTGGCCAAGTTGCTCGACGCGGCGGGCAAGGGCAGGGGGCTGATTTCGATCTGTGCGGCAGGCGGGCAAGGGGTCACGGCGATTATCGAACGCTGATTGCGATAAAAATTGGCATATTGGATGCATTCTTGACGGGTCAGAGGTCGGTAGCCTCTCCCACCGGCGAGCCGATTGCCGTATAACGAGTGCCATACGCGTATTTGGTAATAAAGGACCCACAATAAAAGCTGATGAAGACTCCTAAACGCATTGAACCCCTGATCGAAGACGGTCTGGTCGACGAAGTGCTGCGCCCACTCATGAGTGGTAAAGAAGCAGCTGTTTATGTGGTGCGCTGCGGCAACGAATTGCGTTGCGCCAAGGTTTACAAGGAGGCGAACAAACGAAGTTTTCGTCAGGCGTCCGAATACCAGGAAGGCCGTAAGGTCCGTAACAGCCGGCAGGCCCGGGCCATGGCCAAGGGCTCCAAGTTCGGCAAGAAAGAAACCGAAGATGCCTGGCAGAACGCTGAAGTGGCGGCGTTGTTCCGCCTGGCCGGTGCGGGCGTTCGCGTGCCCCAGCCGTACGACTTCCTTGAAGGCGTGCTGTTGATGGAGCTGGTAGCCGACGAGTACGGCGATGCAGCACCGCGTCTGAACGACGTGGTGCTGGAGCCGGATCAGGCGCGCGAATACCACGCCTTCCTGATCTCCCAGATCGTGCTGATGCTGTGTACCGGCCTGGTGCACGGTGACCTGTCCGAGTTCAACGTACTGCTCACGCCAACCGGGCCGGTGATCATCGACCTGCCTCAGGCGGTGGATGCGGCGGGCAACAACCACGCGTTCAGCATGCTGGAGCGTGACGTGGGCAACATGGCGTCCTACTTCGGGCGTTTTGCCCCGGAGCTGAAGAAGACCAAGTACGCCAAGGAGATGTGGGCGCTTTACGAAGCCGGCACCTTGCACCCGGCCAGCGTGTTGACCGGCGAGTTCGACGAACCGGAAGAGCTGGCGGATGTCGGCGGAGTGATCCGCGAGATCGAAGCGGCGCGCCTGGATGAAGAGCGTCGCCAGGCGATTCGCGCAGCGGACGATGCGCCACCGAGCAAAGTACCTGACGAGCCCCCGCCGCCGCCTTGGCTGCAGTGATCCCGCAAAGATGTGGGAGCAGGCTTGTGTAGGCGCTGGCTTGCCGGCGATCGCATCACCTCGGTGTGACTGACATACCGAGGTGCCTGCATCGCGGGCAAGCCCGGCTCCCGCCCACATTTTGTTCTGTCTGGGGCGGGTAAAGCTCAGTCAGGCGCAGCAACTGCCCGAAGCCAACTCCTTGAGAATCGGACAATCCGGCCGATGATCGCCCTGGCAATGTTCTACCAGGTCCTGCAGCGTGTCGCGCAGTTGCCCCAACTCCAGAATCTTCTGATTGAGCTCATCGATGTGCTGGCGCGCCAGGGCTTTCACGTCCGCGCTCGCGCGTTGGCGGTCTTGCCACAGGGCCAGCAACTTGCCAACTTCCTCCAGGGAAAACCCCAGGTCCCGTGAGCGTTTGATAAACGCCAGTGTGTGCAAATCGTCGCCGCTGTAGACGCGGTAGCCGCTGTCGGTGCGGTGGGCGGCTTTCAACAGACCGATGGATTCGTAGTAGCGAATCATCTTGGCGCTCAGCCCGCTCTGGCGGGCGGCTTGGCCGATGTTCATGGGCGTTGATCCTCCAGGTCCTTGGGTTTCCAGGTTTTCAACAGTAAGGCATTGCTGACCACGCTGACGCTGGACAAGGCCATGGCCGCGCCCGCGAGCACCGGGTTGAGCAGGCCGAACGCCGCCAGCGGAATGCCGATCAAGTTATACACAAAGGCCCAGAACAGGTTCTGGCGGATCTTTGCATAGGTCTTGCGGCTGATCTCCAGGGCGGCTGGCACCAGGCGTGGGTCGCCGCGCATCAAGGTGATACCCGCCGCATGCATCGCCACATCGGTGCCGCCGCCCATGGCGATGCCAATGTCGGCAGCCGCGAGGGCCGGGGCATCGTTGATGCCGTCGCCGACCATCGCCACCACGCCGGTTTTTTTCAACTCGGCGACGGTGGCGGCTTTTTCGGCGGGCAGCACTTCAGCGTGCACATCCTCGATGCCCAGCGCCTGCGCAACCACGCGGGCGCTGCCGCGATTGTCACCGGTGAGCAGATGACTGCTGATCTGCTGCGCCTTGAGTTGCTGCACGGCCGCAAGCGCCCCCGGCTTGAGGGTATCGCCAAAGGCAAACAGCCCGAGCACACGCGGTTGCGGGCCTTGCTCGATCAGCCAGGACAAGGTCCGGCCTTCGGCTTCCCAGGCGGTGGCGGAGCCGGACAGTTCACCGGCGTTCAAACCGCTTTCTTCCAGCAGCCGACGGTTACCCAGCGCCAGTTGCCGGCCCGCCAGGGTGCCGGCAATGCCGCGCCCGGTCAGGGCTTGGCTGGCGCTCACATCGGCGACATCCAGCCCTCGTTCGCGGCAGGTATCCAGCACCGCCTTGGCCAGCGGATGTTCACTGCCGCGCTGCAAGGCACCGGCGTGCTGCAGCAATGATGCTTCGTCGCCATCCACCGCCGCCAGGTGCGCAATTCTTGGCGTGCCGGAGGTGAGGGTGCCGGTCTTGTCGAACACCACGGCGCTCACGGCGTGCGCACGCTCCAGGGCTTCGGCGTCCTTGATCAGGATGCCGTAGCGTGCGGCGACGCCGGTGCCGGCCATGATCGCCGTCGGTGTGGCCAGGCCCAGGGCGCACGGACAGGCGATCACCAGCACCGCCACCGCGTTGATGATCGCCGTCTCCAGGGAGGCGCCGTACAGCCACCAGCCCACCAGCGTGATCAACGCCAGCACCAGCACCGCCGGCACGAACACTTGGCTGACTTTATCCACCAGCTTCTGGATCGGGGCCTTGGCGGCCTGGGCGTCTTCCACCAGGCGGATGATCCGTGCCAACACGCTTTCCGCACCCAAGGCGAGGGTGCGCACCAGCAGGCGGCCTTCGCCGTTGATGGCGCCGCCGGTGACCGAGTCGCCCGGCTGCTTTGGCACCGGCAGGCTCTCGCCACTGATCAGCGCTTCGTCGGCGTGGCTTTGGCCGTCGACCACTTCACCGTCCACCGGGAAGCGTTCGCCGGGCTTGACCAGCACCAGGTCGCCGCGCTTCAGCGCGTTGATCGCGACGTCCTCCTCGCGGCCGTCGACCACGCGAATCGCGCGCTCCGGGCGCAGCGCTTCGAGGGCGCGGATGGCGCTGGCGGTCTGGCGCTTGGCGCGGCTTTCCAGGTATTTGCCGAGCAACACCAGGGCAATCACCACGGCCGAGGCCTCGAAGTACAAATGGGGCATGCTGCCGGCCGGTGCGGTGAGCCACTCATAAATGCTCAGGCCGTAGCCGGCGCTGGTGCCGATGGCCACCAGCAAGTCCATATTCCCGGCACCGGCGCGCACGGCTTTCCAGGCGGCGATATAAAAGCGCGCACCGAAGATGAACTGCACCGGCGTCGCCAGCGCGAACTGCACCCAGGCCGGCAGCATCCAGTGCAGGCCGAAAGGCTCCACCAGCATCGGCAGTACCAACGGCAGCGCCAGCAGGATCGCCAGCAGCAATGCCCAGCGCTCGCGGTGCAGGCGCCGGGCCTGGTCGACCTCGGTGGCGGCTTCGCTCTGGGGCAGGCTGGCGCTGTAGCCGGCCTTGTCGACGGCGGCGATCAACACGTTCGGGTCCATCTGGCCGAGCACTTCAACATGCGCGCGTTCGTTGGCCAGGTTGACGCTGACGCTTTGCACCCCCGGCACTTTGCCCAGCGCGCGTTCGACGCGCCCGGCGCAGCTGGCGCAGGTCATGCCGCCGATGGGCAGGTCAAAGGTGGTGGATCCATTCATGGGGCAGTCCTCCAGGAGAAGTTGCCCCTAGGATCAACCTTGACCTGTGGGGAAGGTCAAGCGCCTTTAATATTCCAGTGCGGCAGGCTTGAGGTACATACCGTCCGGGCCCTGCGCGATGCGCAATTTGCGTACGTCGCCGACCTTCAGCGTGATGTTCTGCGCCGGCGGCGCGAGCATGCCCGGCAGGCAGCCCGGGGACTGGCCCGGCAACAGCTTCAGGCGTAGCGACACATTGCCGGCGGGCAAGTTGAACGAGGTGGATTGTTCCTGGAACAGCCGGCCTGCCAGCTGGTCCTGGATATATAGGCCGATTTCGCAATTGGTCGGCACTTCCAGGCGTTCGCGGGAAATGATCAGCACCGCATAGTCTTCTGCGGCACTGGCCGTGGGCGCAATGGCAGACAAGCTCATCAGGCCGACAAGGCCAAAAAACGACCAGCGCATGGCGAATGCTCCGTGGATTGAATCAAAGATGAGTGAAGCTTGGCCGACGTCGCCGCCGAATACCAGCCCGGCAGATCATCCTGGAACTTGACCTTGCCATCGTGGCAAGGTCGAGACTGGGTTCAACCTCATCAAAGGAGTCATGTCATGCAAGTATTCAGCGTTGAAGGAATGACCTGCGGCCACTGCGTTCGGGCCGTCACCCAGGCGGTGCAGAACGAGGACCCGGCCGCGAGCGTGAAGGTCGACCTGGCGGCGAAGGAAGTGGGGGTGGAAAGCCGTCTGTCTGCCGAGCAGGTGATCAGCCTGATCAGTGAAGAAGGCTACAGCGCCAAGCTCGCCTGACCCGCTCAAATAGTTAGCGAGCT
Source organism: Pseudomonas sp. TH21 (assembly GCF_016651025.1). Taxonomy (NCBI): domain Bacteria; kingdom Pseudomonadati; phylum Pseudomonadota; class Gammaproteobacteria; order Pseudomonadales; family Pseudomonadaceae; genus Pseudomonas; species Pseudomonas sp. TH21. Next base: position 636,266 of record NZ_JAEKEQ010000001.1, read on the forward strand.
ATCGTGTTAAATGCACCCAAGCGCGGCTAGACTGTCGGGCTGCCGACACACTTGGGTGCCTGATGAACCTCCGTATAATCCTGATTCTGGGTGCCTTGAGCGCCTTCGCGCCGCTGGCGATCGATTTCTATCTGCCGGGCTTTCCAGCCATGGCCACCGCGTTCGCGACCGACGAAAAACACATCCAGCTGACCCTGGCGGTGTATTTCGGCGGCCTGGCCATCGGCCAATTGATCTACGGTCCGCTGGCGGACCGCTTTGGTCGGCGCGGCCCGCTGCTCAGCGGCGTGACCCTGTTTACCCTGGCCTCCTTCGCCTGTGCCTTTGCGCCGTCATTGGAATGGCTGATCGGCGCGCGCTTCGTGCAGGCCCTCGGCGGTTGCGCCGGCATGGTGATTTCCCGCGCGGTGGTCAGCGACAAATGTGATGCGGTGGGCTCGGCCAAAGTGTTTTCCCAACTGATGCTGGTCACCGGCCTGGCGCCGATCCTCGCGCCGTTGGCCGGTGGGCTGATGGTCGGCTTGTGGGGCTGGCAGTCGATTTTCCTGGCGCTGTCGATCTTCAGCGTAATGGCCGCCGTCGCCGTGGCCGTGGGGTTGCCCGAGACGTTCCCGACCCATCAACCACGCCAGCCTTTGTCTGGATCGCTGCGCCGCTACGGTTCGCTGCTGTCAGACCGGGTCTACCTCGGCTATGCGCTGACCGGCGGCATCTCGATTGCCGGGATGTTTGCCTACATCGCCGGTTCGCCTTTCGTGTTTATCAAGCTGTATGGCGTGCCCGCCGAGCATTACGGCTGGGTCTTCGGTTCCAACGCCGCCGGCTTTATCCTGATGGCCCAGGTGAACGCACGCCTGCTGGCCAAGCGCGGCCCGGCGTTTTTGCTGTCGCGCACGGTCTGGCTTTACATGCTGGCCGCGTTGACGCTGCTGGGTATCGCAGCCTTGCGCACCGACGCGCTGTGGCCGCTGCTGGTGCCGCTGTTTATCTGCATCGCGAGCCTGGGCTGCATTTTGCCCAACACCTCGGCCTGCGCCATGGCCGGGCAGGGCGCCCGGGCGGGCAGTGCTTCGGCGTTGCTCGGCTGCATCCAGTTTGGCGTGGCGGCGGGCGCCGCGTCGTTGGTCGGCGTGTTGCATGACGGCACGGCGATGCCGATGGCCATGGTCATCAGCTTGTGCGGTGTATTGGCGGTGACGATTGCGATGTCGACCCAGCGCCTGCAACGGGCGAGGGCCCTGCAGGCGCAGGCCTGAAATGCGGGTCAGCCAGCGGCGGAACGTTGCTGGCTGAGCGGGAAGCGGTGGGGCGCCTGGATACGGGCTTGCAGGGTGTCGGCAAAGGCTCGGGCCTCGGCTTCACTGCGAAACGTAAACGCGTCGCCGTCGAGACGAACTTGCCATTTATTGCCTGGAGATTTTGCTAACGCTTTTATCAGGATTTTCATTGCTGACTTCCTCACGTAAAAGAATCGTGGCAAAGGCGGCCAATATAAACCCGAATACGCTCACAAATATGACAAAGATCAACTCTCTGACTAGCGGCGTCGTCCCTTACCTACAGGAATAAGGGACGACGCTGACAGACCGTTTTTAGAAGCCTTCCAGCACGATCTTGCCCTTGGCCTTGCCGCTTTCGAGCAGCGCATGGGCGCGGCGCAGGTTCTCGGCGTTGATCACGCCGAAGTGCTCGCCCACCGTGGTTTTCAAGGTGCCGGCGTCAATCAGCTCGGCCACGCGGTTGAGCAGGTTGTGCTGCTCGATCATGTCCGGGGTCTCGAACATCGAGCGCGTGTACATGAACTCCCAGTGCAGCGACAGGCTCTTGCGCTTGAGTGTGCTCACGTCCAGCGCCTTGGGATCGTCAATCAGTGCCAGCTTGCCCTGGGGTTGCAGGGCTTCCACCAGTTGTTCGAGGTGATGGTCGGTCTGGGTCAGGCTGGCAACGTGGGTCACTTGCGGGTGGCCGGCGGCTTTCAGCGCTTCGCCCAGCGGTTGGCTGTGGTCGATCACCAGGTCGGCGCCGAGGTCCTTGGCCCAGGCCTGGGTTTCCGGGCGCGAGGCGGTGCCGATGACTTTCAGTGCTGTCAGTTGGCTGGCCAACTGGGTCAGGATCGAACCCACGCCACCGGCCGCGCCGACGATCAGCAGGCTCTGGCTCTCGTCCTCTTTACTCTCACGGACCTGCAGGCGTTCGAACAGCAGTTCCCAGGCGGTGATGGCGGTCAGGGGCAGCGCGGCAGCCTCGGCAAAACCCAGGCTCTTGGGCATATGGCCGACGATGCGCTCGTCCACAGTGTGCAACTCGCTGTTGCCACCTGGGCGCACCAGGGAGCCGGCGTAGAACACCTTGTCGCCGGCCTTGAACAGTGTCACTTCGCTGCCGACGGCCTTGACCACACCGGCCACATCCCAGCCCAGCACCTTGGCGTCGCCGTTTTCCGGGGCGACGTTCTGGCGCACCTTGGTGTCAACCGGGTTGACCGAGATGGCTTTGACTTCCACCAGCAGGTCGCGTGGACCGGCGACCGGTGCTGGCAGTTCGATGTCTTGCAGGGCGCTGGGATCGTTGATCGGCAGGGATGCGTAGTAGGCAATGGCTTTCATGATGGCTCCGGAAAAAGGGCAGTGATCAGGCGAGAAATTTCAGGCGCTTGAGTTCGAAGTGTTCGATCACATCGGCGGCCTTGGCGCGAAAACTCTGGATGTGTGCGCTCTGGTCGTGGTCCGCCAGTGCGGCGTCATCGGCCCAGCGTTCGAGCATGTAGAAGGTCTCGGGGTGTTGCAGGTCCTGGTGCAGGTCGTATTGCTCGCAACCGGCTTCCAGGCGGGTGGGTTCCAGCAGGCCGCGCAGCAGGGTTTCCAGGGTGGCCTGTTGGCCGGGCTTGGCGATCAGCGTGGCAATGACGTTAAAGGCAGTGGACATGGCAACTCCAGACACGTGATGAACGGGATGTACAGATGATTGGCTATTTCCCGTGAAGATAAAAGCGGCTAAAACAGCAGTCTGTTTCAACGAAATTTTGATAATGGATGGGATGCATGCTGCGTTTTGACGATTTGCAGTTGTTTGTTCGCGCAGCCGACCTGGGCAGCCTTTCGGCTGCAGCGCGGGTCATGGACCTGTCGCCCGCCGTGGCCAGCGCGGCACTCAAGCGGATTGAAGAGCAACTGGGCACGCGCCTGCTGGCCCGGTCCACGCGCAGCCTGCGCCTGACTGCCGAAGGCGAGGGTTTCCTCGAATACGCGCGCGCCGCGTTGGGCGCGCTGGATGAGGGGCGGCGCCTGTTGGCCAGCGGCCAGGACCATGTCAGCGGCGTGCTGCAACTGTCGGCGCCGTCGGATTTCGGCCGCAACCAGCTGCTGCCGTGGCTGGATGAGTTCCAGCGTGAACACCCGCAACTCACCGTACGTTTATTGTTGGGTGATCGAATCGCCGACCTGTTCCGCCAGCCGGTGGATATCGCCCTGCGTTATGGCGAGCCTGAAGACTCAAGCCTGATTGCGCTGCCCGTGGCTCCCGAGAATGTCCGAGTGCTGTGTGCCGCGCCCAGCTACCTCGCGCGCCACGGGGAGCCCCGGCACCTGGAACAATTGGCCCAGCACAACTGCCTGTTGTACATGCTCGGCAGCCGGGTCCACGACCATTGGAGTTTCCACGACGGCAAGCGTGAAGTCAGCCTGACGGTCTCGGGTGATCGTTTCAGCGACGACGCCGACGTGGTGCGACGCTGGGCGGTGGCTGGCGTGGGCATTGCCTACAAGTCATGGCTGGATGTGAGCACCGATGTGCTGGCCGGGCGCTTGCGATTGATCCTGCCGGAGCTGCGCGGCGAGCGAACGCCATTGAATCTGTTGTGCGCCCACCGTGCGCAGTTGAGCAAACCCATCAACCTGCTGCGGGAAATGCTCGTGGCTCGCTGTGCGACATTGACCGCGCAAAGGCCAGAGCGCCCGCGCGCTTCGCAGTAGCCTCCATCAAAGCAGGAAATTTCACTCAGAGCCTGTCCCTATCCGTGCTGTCGGACGTCGCGGAACCGCGGGTTTGCGCACCTATACTTCGGCACCAACCGCAGCAGATAAATGATTCAACAGGGAGTGGATAGATGGAACAGGCACCTTGCATCAGTCAGATCGCCAGCTTGCTCGCCGAGCCCAAGCGTACCGCCATGCTATGGGCATTGATGGACGGCTCGGCCAAGTCTTGCGCCGAACTGGCCTCCCTCGCCGAGCTGTCACCGGCGTCCGCCACTGCACACCTGGCACGGCTGACCGGCAGCGGCCTGCTGCGGGTCGAAGCTCGACGCGGCCAGCGGCTGTTTCGCATGGCGGCAGCGGACGTCAGCAGCGCCATCGATGCCCTGGCCACGACGACCATGGCCAGTGCCGTGCGTTCTGCCCCCGAGTCGTCGCCGCCGGCCTTGATGGCGCCTGCGTCGTTGCGCCACGCACGGTTATGCCACGGTCACCTGGGCGGCGAGCTGGCGGCGGGGGTGTATCAACGGATGATCGACGCAGGATGGATCGAGCGCGCTGAGCAGCGCACCGACGTCACATTCAAGGGCGCGCAGCGTTTGGCGAGGCTGGGTATTTTCACGCCGGCGCTGGCGTCACCGCTGGTGTGCGATTGTTTTGACTGGAGCCAGCACCAACCGCACCTGGGAGGGGCGTTGGGTGCAGGGTTGCTACAACTGTTTGTGCAGTCGGGCTGGATTCGCGCGGTCAACGAGTCCCGCGCCTTGCTGGTCAGCGATACCGGGCTGGCGGAAATCACTCGGCTCGCCGCGCCGGAGCAGGCTTGAGGTGAAGAGGTCGCCGTTGGAGCGGGCTTGCTCGCAAAGGCGGCGTGTCAATCAGTCGGTGTCTGACTGATCTGCCGCCTTCGCCAGCAAGCCCGCGTCCGGCGCCGTCAGGGTTTTACCAGTCGCGCGTCCAGGCTGTTCTGCGCCAGGCGTTTGGCCTGGTCCTGGGTCATGCCCAGCGAGGTGTACAGCGCGTGGAAGTTCTCGGTGACATAGCCGCCGAAGTACGCCGGATCATCCGAGTTCACCGTCACCTTCACGCCACGCTCGAGCATGTCGAGGATGTTGTGCTGCGCCATGTCGTCGAACACGCACAGTTTGGTGTTGGACAACGGGCAGACGGTCAGCGGGATCTGCTCGTCGATGATACGCTGCATCAGGCGTTCGTCTTCGATGGCGCGCACGCCATGGTCGATACGCTGGATTTTCAGCAGGTCGATGGCTTCCCAGATGTACTCGGGCGGGCCTTCTTCGCCGGCGTGGGCGACAGTGAGGAAGCCTTCGTGGCGGGCACGGTCGAACACGCGCTGGAACTTGCTCGGCGGGTGGCCCATTTCCGAACTGTCCAGGCCCACGGCCACGAACGCGTCACGGAACGGCAGCGCCTGGTCGAGGGTTTTCTCGGCCTCGGCTTCGCTCAGGTGGCGCAGGAAGCTGAGGATCAAGCCGCTGGTGATACCCAGTTGCTGCTCGCCATCTTTGAGGGCCGCGGCGATACCGTTGAGCACCACTTCGAATGGGATGCCACGGTCGGTATGGGTCTGCGGATCGAAGAACGGTTCGGTATGGATCACGTTCTGTTCTTTGCAGCGCAGCAGGTAGGCCCAGGTCAGGTCATAGAAATCCTGGGAGGTGCGCAGCACGTCGGCGCCCTTGTAATACAGGTCGAGAAACTCTTGCAGGTTGTTGAAGGCGTAGGCCTTGCGCAGGGTTTCAACGTCGTTCCACGGCAGCGCGATCTTGTTGCGCTCGGCCAGGGCGAACAGCAGCTCAGGCTCCAGCGAGCCTTCCAGGTGCAGGTGCAATTCAGCCTTGGGCAGGGCGTTGAGCCAATCGTACATTTCTATAATTCTCATCAGGTGCAATGGCGGCATTCTACAGGTCATGACTGAAATAATCGGCAAAACCTGACCGGCAGAAGAGTTTTGGTGGGTTCGCGCAAGGGCCGCGTGAACTAAGGTGTAACGAAACGTTAGCGGCGTGACGCAGTCTGTACCCCATCAATGACTGATTTGCCGTCCTAAAAGGCCCGGAATGCTCACATCCCTCAAGCAAGAAAAATTCATGTTGCTGGCGCTGATTGCCGCCATCGCCGCCTACCCGTTGGAGCACTGGATGCTGCACAGCGGGCAGATGGTCGCGCTGCTGGCCGGCGTGGTGCTGATCGCGTTTATCGTGGTGGCCTCGATGCGCGTGGCGCACCATGCCGAGCAGTTGGCGGAAAAGGTCGGCGACCCCTACGGCACGATGATCCTGACCCTCGCCGCCGTACTGGTGGAAGTGGTGATCCTGGCGATCATGATGAGTAATGAGCCGTCGCCGACCCTGGTACGCGACACCATCTATTCGGCAGTGATGCTCGATATCAACGGCATCCTCGGCCTGGCGGCGTTGATGGGCGGCATCAAGCATGGCGAACAGTCCTACAACGATGATTCGGCACGCACCTACAGCGTGATGATCCTCACCGCCATGGGCGTGTCGATGGTGGTGCCGGAATTCATCCCCGAGGCCGACTGGAAAATTTACTCGGCCTTCACCATCGGTGCGATGGTGGTGCTCTACACCCTGTTCCTGAGAATGCAGGTAGGGCCGCACAGTTATTTCTTCAGCTACAGCTACCCGGAAAAGCGTCGCAAGAAACTGCCGGAAGAGGAGCAGGCGCCGCCGGTGAACCTGGCGTTCTCCATCGGCACCCTGGTGTTTGGCGTGATTGTGATTGGCGCACTGGCCGAAGTGATGTCCAAGACGCTCGACCTGGGCCTGGAAGGTACGGGAGCACCGCCGGTCATCACTGCGATTGTGGTCGCGGCGATTTCAGCGGCACCGGAAATCCTGACGGCCTTGCGCGCCGCCCTGGCCAACCGCATGCAATCGGTGGTCAACATCGCGTTGGGTGCATCCTTGTCGACGGTGATCCTGACGGTGCCGGTCATGGAGGCCATGGCGCTCTACACCGGCCAGCCGTTCCAGATGGCGATGACGCCGGTGCAGACGGTGATGGTGTTTATCACGCTGATTGTCAGCGCGATCAACCTCAACGATGGCGAAACCAACGCTATCGAAGGGATGACCCACTTTGTGCTGTTTGCGACGTTTATCATGCTGTCGTTGCTGGGTTTGTAAACACGGCGCAATCCATGTCGGAGCCGGGCTTGCCCGCGATGGCGGTGGTTCAGTCACTCTAATGTCGACTGTCAGGCAGCTATCGCAGGCAAGCCAGCTCCCACATTTTGATGGCGTTTCTTCCGTTAAATTGGGTTGATCAGTTCACGCGCCGCCTGGCTGTGATCGGCAATCAAGCCTTTGAGGTCCAGGCCTTCAACCTGCCCGTCGATCACACGCCACTGGCCGCCGATCATCACCCGGTCCGCACGGTCCGCACCGCACAGCAGCAGGGCGGAAATCGGGTCGTGGCTGCCGGAGAAGCGCAGCTCATCGAGCTTGAACAGCGCCAGGTCGGCCTGTTTGCCAACGGCCAACTCGCCGATATCCGTACGCCCCAGCAGCTGCGCCGAACCCTTGGTCGCCCAGCCCAGTACGCCTTCTGGCGTGATCTTCTCGGCACCATAACGCAGGCGCTGGATGTACAGGGCCTGGCGGGTCTCGAGGATCATGTTCGAGGCATCATTGGAGGCCGAGCCGTCCACGCCCAGGCCGATAGGCGCGCCGGCGGCGAGCAGGTCCAGGGTCGGACAGATGCCAGACGCCAGGCGCATGTTCGAACTCGGGCAGTGGCAGATGCCGGTACCGGCCGCTCCCAGGCGCGCGATTTCATCCGGGTTGAAGTGAATACCATGGGCCAGCCAGGTGCGCGGGCCGAGCCAGCCGACACTGTCGAGGTAGTCCACTGTGCGCAGGCCGAAACGCTGCAGGCAGAAGTCTTCTTCATCGAGGGTTTCCGCCAAGTGGGTGTGCAGGCGCACATCGAGTTGGTCGGCCAGTTCCGCGCTGGCGCGCATGATTTCCGGCGTGACGGAAAACGGCGAGCAGGGCGCCAGGGCAATCTGGATCTGCGCGCCGTCGCCCCGCTGGTGGTATTCGCGGATCAGGCGTTGGCTGTCGTCAAGGATCACTTGGCCTTGTTGCACAGTCTGCTGCGGCGGCAGGCCGCCGTCGGCTTCGCCCAGGCTCATGGAGCCGCGGGTGAGCATGGCGCGCATGCCCAGTTCGCGCACGCTTTGCACCTGTACATCGATGGCATTTTCCAGGCCGTCGGGGAACAGGTAGTGGTGATCGGCCGCCGTGGTGCAGCCCGAGAGCAGCAGCTCGGCGAGTGCAACTTTAGTGGCCAGCGCGAGTTTTTCCGGGGTCAGCCGTGCCCATACCGGGTACAGGGTTTTCAACCAGGGAAACAACGGCTGGTTGACCACCGGCGCCCAGGCGCGGGTCAGGGTCTGATAGAAATGGTGGTGGGTGTTGATCAGCCCCGGGAGGATCACGTGTTCGCGCGCGTCGAACACCTGCGCGCAGGGTTGTGCGGGGGCTTGGCCCAGGGGCAGCAGCTCGGTGATCACCCCGTCTTGCAGCACCAGGCCGCCACGGGCGTCGAGGCCGTTGGCAGTGAAAATAGCGAGGGGGTTTTTTAACCAGATACGGGTCGCAGGCATTGGCCGGCTCCTCTGAATGATGGGTTCAGGTTTGCCAGCTCAGTGTTGCCCTGTCTGCTGATCCAGGGTCGCCGGTGAGGGCGAGATGCAGAGTCTACTTGTAGTCTATGTTCGGGTCTATCTGTAGGAACGCGCTGCTTTTGAGACCATCGCCGGCAAGCGTTCCCACAGTGGAGTGGCGTTACCAGGCGATGGTGTCGCCCTTGTAGTCGATGAAGTGATGGCCGCCCTTGCCGGTGTAGGCGTTCACCTGGGCCACCAGGCCGCGCACGCTGGTGTCGACATCGATATGCGCGTTTTCGCCGCCCATGTCGGTCTTCACCCAGCCCGGATGCAGCGACAGCACGGTGAGCTTGTGGTCACCGAGTTGCGTGATAAAGCTGTTGGTCATCGAGTTGAGCGCGGCCTTGCTCGCCTTGTACAGCGCCAGGTCCGAGCCATCGGGGATGGTCACGCTGCCCAGCACCGAACTCATGAACGCCAGCACACCGCTGTCCTTGCGGATCTGCCCGACAAAGCGCTGGGCCAGGTTGATCGGCGCCACGGCGTTGGTGAAGAACAGCTGGCCGACTTCCGCCAGGGTGGCATGACCAGGTTCCTGATTGGCGGGGCCCTTGACGCCGGCGTTGACGAACAGCAGGTCGAAGGTGCGGTCCTTGAGGCGCTGGTTCAGGGCGATCACGGCTTGTTGATCGTCCATGTCGAGCTTCTCGATCTGCACCGGGCCGACGGCTTTGAGGGCATCGGCCTTGTTCGGATCACGCACGGTGGCGGTCACGTCCCAGCCATCCTTGAGCAATTGCTTGACCAGGCCAAGGCCCAGCCCGCGCGAGGCGCCGATGATCAGTGCGGTTTTTGGCGTAGACATGAAGGGCTTCCTTTGAAATCGCGGTTCAGGGAATTCAGTGCACAACAGTAGCAGTTTCAGCGTTGCAGCAGGATACGTCCTCGGCTCAAGTCGGCGAGCTGGGTTTGCAGGGTGTCGATCTGGTTTTCGCCCAGGGCCAGTTGCAGCTCCACGCCGTTGGCGGTGAAGTTTTCCTCGACGACGAGCCCGCCGAGTTCGGCGACGCGCAGCTTGACCAGGTTCAGTTCGGAGAAGCTGCAGGCGCAACTCAGCGGCACGCGGCTGATCAGCTCGATGCGCTCGGCGGCCTGCAGGCATTTATTCGCGCCGCCGCCATAGGCGCGCGCGAGGCCGCCGGTACCCAGTTGGATGCCGCCGTACCAGCGGATCACCAGCACGGCGACCTGATCGAATCCTTGTGCCTCGATGGCCGCAAGGATCGGCCGCCCAGCGGTGCCGCCAGGTTCACCGTCGTCATTGCTACGGTATTGATCGGCGAGCTTCCAGGCCCAGCAGTTGTGCGTGGCGTTCAAGTCGCTGTGTTGCTCGAAAAACGCCTGGGCGTCCTGCGGGCTGGTGATCGGTGCGGCGAGGGTGATAAAGCGGCTTTTGCGAATTTCTTCGCGAAACTCGCAAAGGCCGGTAAGCGTGAAAGGCATAAGTCGCGTCTTCAGGGGGCCGGCTTGACGCCACAGCCTTTGAGAATGATGTGGATCAGGTTGGTCCCGGCGTCTTCCATGTCTTGCTTGGTCAGCTTGGTGCGCCCGGTGACACGGCAGATCTGGGTGGCGAAGTCGGCGTAATGCTGGGTGCTGCCCCACAACAGGAAGATCAGGTGCACCGGGTCGACCGGGTCCATCTTGCCGGCATCCATCCAGGCCTGGAACACCGCCGCCCGGCCGCTGAACCAGGCGCGGTAGTCCTGGCTGAAATATTCGGTCAGGCATTCGCCGCCGCTGATGATCTCCATCGCGAAGATCCGCGAGGCCTGGGGTTGGCGCCGCGAGAATTCCATCTTGGTGCGAATGTAGCGGGTGAGGGCTACAGCCGGGTCATCATCGGCGGTCAGGGCGTTGAAAGTGCTGTCCCACAACTCCAGGATATTGCTGAGCACCGCGATATACAGGCCCAGTTTGTTGGTGAAGTAGTAATGCAGGTTGGCCTTGGGCAGCCCGGCGCTCGCGGCAATCGTATTCATGCTGGTGCCTTTGTAGCCATGGCGCGCGAACTCATCTTCAGCAGCCTGGAGAATCGCTTGTTCGTTCTTTTGCCGAATGCGGCTGGCGGGTTTACCGGCGGGGTTGCTGTGGGCAGGAACTTCGAGGCTCATGGAGGTTTCCGTGCTGATCGAGATGGCGACGTGTGCACAGATAACCCACCCTCAAGCCTCAGACAAGTCCCGATGCAATAAAACCGTCAAAGCGGTTCCAGGCTGTCGCTTTCCGACGCGCGGTTTGCGGCAACCGAGGTCGCTTTGGTTTCCGGCAGTAATAGGCACAACACAATCGCCGTCAGCCCGCCGCTGGTGATGGCCGAGTCGAACAGGTTCTGCACCAGGACGGGCATCAAGTGCAGCAGGTTGGGTTGGGCGGCAATGCCCAGGCCGACGCCGAATGAAGTGGCGATGATCAGCATGCTGCGCCGGTCCAGCGGCGCCTGGGCCAGGATGCGCACGCCCGCGGCGGCCACGCTGCCGAACATCACCAGGGTCGCACCGCCCAGCACCGGCTTGGGGATCTGCTGCAGCACCGCGCCAATCAACGGGAACAGGCCCAGGGCGAACAGCACCACGCCGATGTACAGCCCGACGTAACGGCTGGCCACGCCGGTGAGTTGGATCACGCCGTTGTTCTGCGCAAAGGTGGTGTTGGGGAAGGCGCTGAAGGTGGCGGCGATCATGCAGCTGACGCCATCGCCGAGCACGCCGCCTTTAAGCCGGCTTATATAAGCAGGGCCGCTGATGGGTTGACGGGCGATCATGCAGTTGGCCGTGAGGTCGCCCACGGTTTCGATACTGCTGATCAGATAAATCAGCGCGATTGGCAGGAATGCGCTCCAGTCGAAGTTGAAGCCGAAGCGAAACGGTATCGGCAGGCTGACCAGAGGCAAATCGGGCAGGGCGTGTGGCACCAGCTTGCCACTGAACCATGCCGCCAGGCTGCCGAGGGCCAACCCGATAATGATGGCCGAGAGGCGCACCCACGGCGTGTTGGAGCGATTGAGCAGGATGATCGTCAGTACCACGAACAGGCCCAGCGCCAGGTTGGTCGGGGCGCCGAAGTCCGGGGCATTGAAGCCGCCGCCCAAATCCGTGATGCCGACCTTGATCAGGCTGATGCCGATCAGCGTGATGACAATCCCTGTGACCAACGGGGTGATGACCCGGCGCAACTGGCCGATGAAACGACTCAACACGATTTGTACCGCCGCGCCGAAAAAGCACACACCGAAGATCATCGCCAGGATGTCTTCCGGGCTGCCGCCACGTTGCTTGACCAGGAACCCTGCGGACAACACCGCGCCGAGAAACGCAAAGCTGGTGCCCTGCAGGCAGATCATCCCGGCGCCAATGCCGAATGGCCTGCGGGCCTGGATGAAGGTTCCTACGCCGGACACCATCAAAGCCATGCTGATCAGGTAGGGCAAGTGGGCGGTAAGGCCCAGCGTGGACCCGATGATCAGCGGCGGGGTGATGATGCCGACGAAGGCGGCCAACACATGTTGCAAGGCGGCCAGCAGGGAGGGCAGCGGTTTCGGTCGGTCATTCAGGCCGTAGATCAGGTCACTGGGGCTGGTGGATTCTGGTGGCATGGTGGGCAACTCGAGGCGGACGGTTCAAGGTCCTCGTACCCTTGCAAAAAACTGTCCAACTGCTCAGCTTTTTGCGCAGGCCCCGAGTTAGCGCGTTGCTGCCAGGCTTTCCAGGAAACTTTCCAGCACCAAATGAGGGCGACGTCCCTTGCGCGTGACCGATGCGAGGCTCAAATCGTAAAAACGTGTAGTCGGTTTCAGCGCGCGCAGTCGGCCTTGTTGCACCCACAGGCTGGCGTAGTGGTCGGGCAGGTAGCCGATGTAGCGACCGGTCAGAATCAGGAACGCCATGCCCTCGCGGTCGGAGGCGCTGGCGGTGCAGTTGAGCGCCTGGTAATGAGCTTGGATCTCGGCGGGCAGGCGGAAGGTGGGGGCGATGGCGTCCTGGGTGTCGATGCGCGCGTCGTCGAGTTGCTTGTCATCGGCATAGAACAGCGGGTGGCCGACGGCGCAGTAGAGCAGCGAGCGTTCGCTGTACAACGGCTGGTATTCGAGGCCGGAGAGGGCGCTGGCCTGGGGTACCACGCCGACGTGCAGGCGACCGTCGAGTACCCCTTGTTCCACTTCATTGGGCGCGATCATGCGGATCTGGATCTGCACGTCCGGGCCGCGTTCCTTCAACTGCGCCAACGCGTGCGTGATGCGCATGTGGGGCAGGGTGACCAGGTTGTCGGTCAGGCCGATGATCAACTCGCCGCGCAGGTGCTGGTGCAGGCCGTTGACCTCGGTACGAAAGCTTTCCAGGGCACTTAATAGCTGCAGCGCCGATTGGTAGACCTCGCGGCCCTCTTCGGTAAGGGAAAAACCGGCGCGGCCGCGCTGACAGAGTCTTAATCCGAGCCGCTGCTCCAGGTCGCTCATCTGCTGGCTGATCGCGGAGCGACCGATACCGAGTACGGTCTCCGCCGCCGAAAAGCCGCCGCACTCGACCACGCTGCGAAAGATGCGCAGCAGGCGAATATCGAAGTCGCTGACTTGGGCCAGAGGATCGGGTCGACGGCTGCTCATAGTTTAGTAAAGGCCTGACTGAAGGTTAGAAGAGTTGGATTTCACCGACTTTATCCCCGTGGCAATTTAGCTGCAACAACGCTTTTCAATCCCGACGCTGCCTTTTGCCCTGCGAGGTTTTGCTGATGAACATGCCCGAAAACGCCCCTTCGTCCCTGGCCAGCCAACTGAAGTTGGATGCGCACTGGATGCCCTACACGGCCAACCGTAACTTCCAGCGTGACCCAAGGCTGATCGTCGCCGCCGAAGGCAGTTGGCTGACGGATGACAAGGGCCGCAAGGTCTACGATTCGCTGTCGGGCCTGTGGACCTGTGGCGCCGGGCACACTCGCAAGGAAATCCAGGAAGCCGTCGCCAAGCAGTTGGGCACCTTGGACTACTCCCCGGGCTTCCAATACGGTCATCCGTTGTCTTTCCAGCTGGCAGAAAAGATCACCGATCTGACCCCGGGCAACCTCAACCACGTGTTCTTCACCGACTCCGGTTCCGAGTGCGCCGACACGGCGGTGAAGATGGTGCGTGCCTACTGGCGCCTGAAGGGCCAGGCCACCAAGACCAAGATGATCGGCCGTGCCCGTGGTTACCACGGGGTGAACATCGCCGGTACCAGCCTGGGCGGCGTCAACGGCAACCGTAAACTGTTTGGCCAGGGCTTGATGGATGTTGACCATCTGCCGCACACCTTGCTGGCGAGCAATGCGTTCTCGCGTGGCATGCCGGAGCAGGGCGGCATTGCCTTGGCCGATGAGCTGCTCAAACTGATCGAATTGCATGACGCGTCGAACATCGCCGCCGTGTTTGTCGAGCCGATGGCCGGTTCCGCCGGCGTGCTGGTACCGCCGCAGGGCTACCTCAAGCGTCTGCGTGAGATTTGCGACCAGCACAACATCCTGTTGGTGTTCGACGAAGTGATCACCGGTTTCGGCCGTACCGGCTCGATGTTCGGCGCCGACAGCTTCGGTGTGACCCCGGACCTGATGTGCATCGCCAAGCAAGTCACCAACGGCGCGATCCCGATGGGCGCGGTGATTGCCAGCAGCGAGATCTATCAGACCTTCATGAACCAGGCGACGCCTGAGTACGCGGTGGAATTCCCTCACGGCTACACCTACTCGGCGCACCCGGTAGCCTGCGCTGCCGGCCTTGCGGCATTGGACCTGCTGCAGAAGGAAAACCTGGTGCAGAGCGTAGCCGAAGTCGCCCCGCACTTTGAGAATGCGCTGCACGGCTTGAAGGGCAGCAAGAACGTGATCGACATCCGTAACTATGGCCTGGCCGGTGCGATCCAGATTGCCCCGCGTGACGGTGATGCGATCGTGCGTCCATTCGAGGCCGGCATGGCGTTGTGGAAGGCCGGTTTCTACGTGCGCTTTGGCGGCGACACCCTGCAGTTCGGGCCAACCTTCAACAGCAAGCCGCAGGACCTGGATCGTCTGTTCGATGCGGTCGGCGAAGTGCTGAACAAGATCGACTGATTTCTCCTTCTATATAGAACAACTTTTCAGGAGCCCTGCATGAGCCTTATCCAGCATTTGATCAACGGTGAGTTGGTCAACGACAGCGGTCGAAGCGCCGACGTCTACAACCCATCCACCGGCCAGGTCATTCACCAGGTGCCGTTGGCCAGCCGTGAAACCATTCAACAGGCGATCGACTCGGCCAAGGCAGCGTTTCCAGCCTGGCGTAATACCCCGCCGGCCAAGCGCGCCCAGGTGATGTTCCGTTTCAAGCAATTGCTGGAGCAGAACGAAGCACGCATCTCGCAGTTGATCAGTGAAGAGCACGGCAAGACGCTGGAAGATGCTGCCGGTGAGCTCAAGCGCGGGATCGAGAACGTTGAGTACGCGTGCTCGGCGCCGGAAATTCTCAAGGGTGAGTACAGCCGCAACGTCGGGCCGAACATTGATGCGTGGTCGGACTTCCAGCCGTTGGGTGTGGTGGCGGGCATCACCCCGTTCAACTTCCCGGCGATGGTGCCGCTGTGGATGTACCCATTGGCGATCGTCTGCGGTAACTGTTTCATCCTCAAGCCGTCCGAGCGCGACCCGAGTTCGACGCTGCTGATTGCACAACTGCTGCAGGAAGCCGGTTTGCCCAAGGGCGTGCTGAGCGTGGTGCACGGCGACAAGGGCGCGGTGGATGCGTTGATCGAGGCACCGGAAGTCAAGGCGCTGAGCTTTGTTGGTTCGACGCCGATTGCCGAATACATCTATGCCGAGGCAACCAAACGCGGCAAGCGCGTCCAAGCACTGGGCGGCGCGAAGAACCATGCGGTATTGATGCCGGACGCGGATCTGGATAACGCGGTCAGCGCGTTGATGGGCGCGGCCTATGGTTCGTGTGGCGAGCGTTGCATGGCGATCTCGGTGGCGGTGTGCGTGGGTGATCAGGTGGCGGATGCGTTGATCGCCAAACTGGTACCGCAGGTCAAGGCGCTGAAGATTGGTGCGGGCACGTCCTGCGGCCTGGATATGGGGCCGTTGGTGACGGGGCAGGCACGGGATAAAGTCAGTGGCTATATAGAAGACGGCGTGGCGTCGGGCGCTGAGCTGGTGGTCGACGGGCGTGGTTTGAGTGTTGCCGGGCATGAAGAGGGCTTCTTCCTGGGCGGTAGCCTGTTCGACCGCGTGACGCCTGAGATGCGTATCTATAAGGAAGAGATCTTCGGACCGGTGCTGTGCGTGGTCCGGGTGAGCAGCCTGGAAGCGGCGATGCAACTGATCAACGATCACGAATACGGTAATGGCACGTGCATCTTCACCCGTGACGGTGAAGCGGCCCGGCTGTTCTGTGACGAGATTGAAGTGGGCATGGTCGGCGTGAACGTTCCATTGCCGGTGCCGGTCGCGTATCACAGCTTTGGTGGCTGGAAGCGTTCGCTGTTTGGCGACTTGCATGCCTATGGACCGGATGGCGTGCGCTTCTATACCCGTCGCAAGGCGATTACCCAGCGTTGGCCGCAGCGCGCCAGCCATGAAGCGTCGCAGTTTGCCTTCCCTAGCCTGTAAGGCAGGGTAAGTACAAAGCCGGCCCCTTGGGGCCGGCTTTCGCGTTTTCGGGGGCTTTTTGACCGATATGACAGAAATGTGAAAAAAGGTGTTGACGGCAGATTCTGGAAGTCTATAATTCGCCCCACTTCCGGCGCAGTCGAAACGGAAAACTCCTTGATAAACAAAGAGTTACGCGAGATTCGACAGCGACTTGCTTCAGTTCATCGAAGCCCAGAAGGAGTTGGTAGGGCAGTGTTGTTTGGCTCTATTAACGTTTCGATCTTCTCGGTCGAAAGCGGAGAAAAGAGGTGTTGACAGCAGCGTGTAACGCTGTAGAATTCGCCTCCCGCTAACGAGAGATCGGAAGCGCAAGTGGTTGAAGTTGTTGAAGAAATCTTCGAAAACTTCTGAAAATAATCACTTGACAGCAAATGAGGCTGCTGTAGAATGCGCGCCTCGGTTGAGACGAAAGATCTTAACCAACCGCTCTTTAACAACTGAATCAAGCAATTCGTGTGGGTGCTTGTGGAGTCAGACTGATAGTCAACAAGATTATCAGCATCACAAGTTACTCCGCGAGAAATCAAAGATGTAACCAACGATTGCTGAGCCAAGTTTAGGGTTTCTTAAAAACCCAAAGATGTTTGAACTGAAGAGTTTGATCATGGCTCAGATTGAACGCTGGCGGCAGGCCTAACACATGCAAGTCGAGCGGTAGAGAGAAGCTTGCTTCTCTTGAGAGCGGCGGACGGGTGAGTAATGCCTAGGAATCTGCCTGGTAGTGGGGGATAACGTTCGGAAACGGACGCTAATACCGCATACGTCCTACGGGAGAAAGCAGGGGACCTTCGGGCCTTGCGCTATCAGATGAGCCTAGGTCGGATTAGCTAGTTGGTGGGGTAATGGCTCACCAAGGCGACGATCCGTAACTGGTCTGAGAGGATGATCAGTCACACTGGAACTGAGACACGGTCCAGACTCCTACGGGAGGCAGCAGTGGGGAATATTGGACAATGGGCGAAAGCCTGATCCAGCCATGCCGCGTGTGTGAAGAAGGTCTTCGGATTGTAAAGCACTTTAAGTTGGGAGGAAGGGCAGTTGCCTAATACGTAACTGTTTTGACGTTACCGACAGAATAAGCACCGGCTAACTCTGTGCCAGCAGCCGCGGTAATACAGAGGGTGCAAGCGTTAATCGGAATTACTGGGCGTAAAGCGCGCGTAGGTGGTTTGTTAAGTTGGATGTGAAATCCCCGGGCTCAACCTGGGAACTGCATTCAAAACTGACTGACTAGAGTATGGTAGAGGGTGGTGGAATTTCCTGTGTAGCGGTGAAATGCGTAGATATAGGAAGGAACACCAGTGGCGAAGGCGACCACCTGGACTGATACTGACACTGAGGTGCGAAAGCGTGGGGAGCAAACAGGATTAGATACCCTGGTAGTCCACGCCGTAAACGATGTCAACTAGCCGTTGGGAGCCTTGAGCTCTTAGTGGCGCAGCTAACGCATTAAGTTGACCGCCTGGGGAGTACGGCCGCAAGGTTAAAACTCAAATGAATTGACGGGGGCCCGCACAAGCGGTGGAGCATGTGGTTTAATTCGAAGCAACGCGAAGAACCTTACCAGGCCTTGACATCCAATGAACTTTCTAGAGATAGATTGGTGCCTTCGGGAACATTGAGACAGGTGCTGCATGGCTGTCGTCAGCTCGTGTCGTGAGATGTTGGGTTAAGTCCCGTAACGAGCGCAACCCTTGTCCTTAGTTACCAGCACGTAATGGTGGGCACTCTAAGGAGACTGCCGGTGACAAACCGGAGGAAGGTGGGGATGACGTCAAGTCATCATGGCCCTTACGGCCTGGGCTACACACGTGCTACAATGGTCGGTACAGAGGGTTGCCAAGCCGCGAGGTGGAGCTAATCCCATAAAACCGATCGTAGTCCGGATCGCAGTCTGCAACTCGACTGCGTGAAGTCGGAATCGCTAGTAATCGCGAATCAGAATGTCGCGGTGAATACGTTCCCGGGCCTTGTACACACCGCCCGTCACACCATGGGAGTGGGTTGCACCAGAAGTAGCTAGTCTAACCTTCGGGAGGACGGTTACCACGGTGTGATTCATGACTGGGGTGAAGTCGTAACAAGGTAGCCGTAGGGGAACCTGCGGCTGGATCACCTCCTTAATCGACGACATCAGCTGCTCCATAAGTTCCCACACGAATTGCTTGATTCATTGAAGAAGACGATAAGAAGCAGCCCGAAATTGGGTCTGTAGCTCAGTTGGTTAGAGCGCACCCCTGATAAGGGTGAGGTCGGCAGTTCGAATCTGCCCAGACCCACCAATTTTGTGTGGGAAACGCCTGTAGAAATACGGGGCCATAGCTCAGCTGGGAGAGCGCCTGCCTTGCACGCAGGAGGTCAACGGTTCGATCCCGTTTGGCTCCACCACTACTGCTTCTGAAAGTTTTGAAAGCTTAGAAATGAGCATTCCATCAAGTTGATGGTGAATGTTGATTTCTAGTCTTTGATTAGATCGTTCTTTAAAAATTTGGGTATGTGATAGAAAGATAGACTGAACGTTACTTTCACTGGTAACGGATCAGGCTAAGGTAAAATTTGTGAGTTCTCTTAATTGAGAAATTCGAATTTTCGGCGAATGTCGTCTTCACAGTATAACCAGATTGCTTGGGGTTATATGGTCAAGTGAAGAAGCGCATACGGTGGATGCCTTGGCAGTCAGAGGCGATGAAAGACGTGGTAGCCTGCGAAAAGCTTCGGGGAGTCGGCAAACAGACTTTGATCCGGAGATGTCTGAATGGGGGAACCCAGCCATCATAAGATGGTTATCTTGTACTGAATACATAGGTGCAAGAGGCGAACCAGGGGAACTGAAACATCTAAGTACCCTGAGGAAAAGAAATCAACCGAGATTCCCTTAGTAGTGGCGAGCGAACGGGGACTAGCCCTTAAGTGGCTTTGAGATTAGCGGAACGCTCTGGAAAGTGCGGCCATAGTGGGTGATAGCCCTGTACGCGAAAATCTCTTAGTCATGAAATCGAGTAGGACGGAGCACGAGAAACTTTGTCTGAATATGGGGGGACCATCCTCCAAGGCTAAATACTACTGACTGACCGATAGTGAACTAGTACCGTGAGGGAAAGGCGAAAAGAACCCCGGAGAGGGGAGTGAAATAGATCCTGAAACCGTATGCGTACAAGCAGTGGGAGCAGACTTTGTTCTGTGACTGCGTACCTTTTGTATAATGGGTCAGCGACTTATTTTCAGTGGCGAGCTTAACCGAATAGGGGAGGCGTAGCGAAAGCGAGTCTTAATAGGGCGTCTAGTCGCTGGGAATAGACCCGAAACCGGGCGATCTATCCATGGGCAGGTTGAAGGTTGGGTAACACTAACTGGAGGACCGAACCGACTACCGTTGAAAAGTTAGCGGATGACCTGTGGATCGGAGTGAAAGGCTAATCAAGCTCGGAGATAGCTGGTTCTCCTCGAAAGCTATTTAGGTAGCGCCTCATGTATCACTGTAGGGGGTAGAGCACTGTTTCGGCTAGGGGGTCATCCCGACTTACCAAACCGATGCAAACTCCGAATACCTACAAGTGCCGAGCATGGGAGACACACGGCGGGTGCTAACGTCCGTCGTGAAAAGGGAAACAACCCAGACCGTCAGCTAAGGTCCCAAAGTTATGGTTAAGTGGGAAACGATGTGGGAAGGCTTAGACAGCTAGGAGGTTGGCTTAGAAGCAGCCACCCTTTAAAGAAAGCGTAATAGCTCACTAGTCGAGTCGGCCTGCGCGGAAGATGTAACGGGGCTCAAACCATACACCGAAGCTACGGGTATCACGTAAGTGATGCGGTAGAGGAGCGTTCTGTAAGCCTGTGAAGGTGAGTTGAGAAGCTTGCTGGAGGTATCAGAAGTGCGAATGCTGACATGAGTAACGACAATGGGTGTGAAAAACACCCACGCCGAAAGACCAAGGTTTCCTGCGCAACGTTAATCGACGCAGGGTTAGTCGGTCCCTAAGGCGAGGCTGAAAAGCGTAGTCGATGGAAAACAGGTTAATATTCCTGTACTTCTGGTTATTGCGATGGAGGGACGGAGAAGGCTAGGCCAGCTTGGCGTTGGTTGTCCAAGTTTAAGGTGGTAGGCTGAGATCTTAGGTAAATCCGGGATCTTAAGGCCGAGAGCTGATGACGAGTTATCTTTTAGATAACGAAGTGGTTGATGCCATGCTTCCAAGAAAAGCTTCTAAGCTTCAGGTAACCAGGAACCGTACCCCAAACCGACACAGGTGGTTGGGTAGAGAATACCAAGGCGCTTGAGAGAACTCGGGTGAAGGAACTAGGCAAAATGGCACCGTAACTTCGGGAGAAGGTGCGCCGGTGAGGGTGAAGGACTTGCTCCGTAAGCTCATGCCGGTCGAAGATACCAGGCCGCTGCGACTGTTTATTAAAAACACAGCACTCTGCAAACACGAAAGTGGACGTATAGGGTGTGACGCCTGCCCGGTGCCGGAAGGTTAATTGATGGGGTTAGCTAACGCGAAGCTCTTGATCGAAGCCCCGGTAAACGGCGGCCGTAACTATAACGGTCCTAAGGTAGCGAAATTCCTTGTCGGGTAAGTTCCGACCTGCACGAATGGCGTAACGATGGCGGCGCTGTCTCCACCCGAGACTCAGTGAAATTGAAATCGCTGTGAAGATGCAGTGTATCCGCGGCTAGACGGAAAGACCCCGTGAACCTTTACTATAGCTTTGCACTGGACTTTGAATTTGCTTGTGTAGGATAGGTGGGAGGCTTTGAAGCGTGGACGCCAGTCTGCGTGGAGCCATCCTTGAAATACCACCCTGGCAACTTTGAGGTTCTAACTCAGGTCCGTTATCCGGATCGAGGACAGTGTATGGTGGGTAGTTTGACTGGGGCGGTCTCCTCCTAAAGAGTAACGGAGGAGTACGAAGGTGCGCTCAGACCGGTCGGAAATCGGTCGTAGAGTATAAAGGCAAAAGCGCGCTTGACTGCGAGACAGACACGTCGAGCAGGTACGAAAGTAGGTCTTAGTGATCCGGTGGTTCTGTATGGAAGGGCCATCGCTCAACGGATAAAAGGTACTCCGGGGATAACAGGCTGATACCGCCCAAGAGTTCATATCGACGGCGGTGTTTGGCACCTCGATGTCGGCTCATCACATCCTGGGGCTGAAGCCGGTCCCAAGGGTATGGCTGTTCGCCATTTAAAGTGGTACGCGAGCTGGGTTTAGAACGTCGTGAGACAGTTCGGTCCCTATCTGCCGTGGACGTTTGAGATTTGAGAGGGGCTGCTCCTAGTACGAGAGGACCGGAGTGGACGAACCTCTGGTGTTCCGGTTGTCACGCCAGTGGCATTGCCGGGTAGCTATGTTCGGAATAGATAACCGCTGAAAGCATCTAAGCGGGAAACTAGCCTCAAGATGAGATCTCACTGGAACCTTGAGTTCCCTGAAGGGCCGTCGAAGACTACGACGTTGATAGGTTGGGTGTGTAAGCGCTGTGAGGCGTTGAGCTAACCAATACTAATTGCCCGTGAGGCTTGACCATATAACACCCAAGCAATTTGCTTGCTTCGAGCTGAAAGGCAAAAGAGCACCAGATTGCGGTGTGTGAAGACGAAATGAACCGAAAGTTCGACGCTCACAAAACACCGAAAGCTATCACATACCCAATTTGCTGAAGCGAGGCCATCATGGTCACGACTCAGTACCCGAATTTCTTGACGACCATAGAGCATTGGAACCACCTGATCCCATCCCGAACTCAGCAGTGAAACGATGCATCGCCGATGGTAGTGTGGGGTTTCCCCATGTGAGAGTAGGTCATCGTCAAGATTAAATTCCAGAACCCCTGTTTGCTAACGCAGACAGGGGTTTTGTTTTGGGCGGTCGAAAAGTAAGTGGGTGGCCGCAGCCCCCGCCATCAGCTCAAGCCGTCCTAACCCCCCGACTCCCCTATCCGGTATGTCCATGTGGGTCCCCAAGCCCCGACAAATTTGCACAGTTATTTCTGAACCAGACCACTAGAATAGGCACCTAACCTTTTTTAGAGTCAGAGCCCTATCTATGCCCGATCCGGTTGATGCCCCTGAGGTGTCGGATTTACCACTGGACGACCTGGTGGCATGCCATGAGTGCGACTTGCTGATGCGCAAACCCAAGCTTGCCCTCGGCGAAAAAGCCCAATGCCCGCGTTGCGGTTACGAGCTGTACGCTCACCGCCACAATGTCGTTGAGCGAAGTCTCGCCTTGGTGCTCGCGGCGCTGTTGCTGTACATCCCCGCGAACTTTTTGCCCATCATGCAGCTCAATCTACTCGGGCAGTCCTCGGAAGACACCGTGTGGAGTGGCGTGGTCGGCTTGTTTGATACCGGCATGCAAGGCGTCGCCGCCGTTGTGTTCCTGTGCAGCATGGGGATTCCCTTGCTCAAGCTGCTCTGCCAGCTCGCAGTCCTGCTCAGCATTCGTTGGAAGGTGGGCCGCAGCTATGGGCTGTTGCTGTACCGCATTTACCACCACCTCAAAGACTGGGGGATGCTGGAGGTCTACCTGATGGGCGTACTGGTGGCGATCGTAAAGCTCGCCGACATGGCCTCTATCACGGTCGGCTTGGGGCTCGCGTGTTTTGTCAGTCTATTAATGGTTCAGGTACTGCTTGAGGTGGTGATGTCGCCCCACCAGGTCTGGCAAGCGTTGTCAGGAGAGGATGATCATGCGGGCGATTGATGCAGGCATTCTGATTTGTACCGAATGCCACGAGTTGAACAAACAGGCAGCGGACACCGATGAGCAAACCTGCACTCGCTGCGGTGCGCTGATCCATGCCCGGCGTCCAAACAGCCTCACCCGCACCTGGGCGTTGTTGATCACGGCGGCCATTTTGTATATCCCCGCCAACCTGCTGCCTATCATGACCATCAATTCCCTCGGCCAGGGTGATCCCAGTACCATCATGGCCGGTGTGATCCAGTTGGTGCAGCACGGTATGTTTCCCATCGCGGCGGTGGTATTTATCGCCAGTATCCTGGTGCCCACGTTCAAGCTGGTAGGCATTGGCCTGCTACTGTTCTCTGTACAGCGCCACCAACCGCTGTCCGCGCAACAGCGCATTGTGATGTACCGCTTCATCGAATTCATTGGACGTTGGTCCATGCTGGATATCTTCGTGATCGCCATCCTGGTGGCGGTTGTAAACTTTGGGCGACTTGCCAGTGTCGAGGCAAACCTCGGCGCCGCGGCGTTCGCCAGTGTGGTGATCTTGACGATGCTTGCCGCAGTAACTTTCGATCCCCGACTGATTTGGGATAACACGGAGTCGGACGACGACCATGAGTGATTTGCCTAAAGCTAAAACCCGCCCGGCCTCCAACTGGTCGGCCATTTGGGTGTTACCCCTGATTGCCCTGATCATCGGCGGTTGGTTGGGGTGGCGCGCCTATTCCCAACAGGGCATCGAGATCCAGGTGCGCTTTGAAAGTGGCGAAGGTATCCAGGCCAACAAAACAGAAGTGGTCTACAAAGGTATGTCCGTGGGCAAGGTCAAGACCTTGGCCCTGGACGACGAGGGCAGTAACCGTGGGGTGATTGCCACCATCGAGATGAACAAGGACGTCGACCAATATCTCAAGACCAATACGCGCTTCTGGCTGGTCAAGCCGAGTGTCAGCCTCGCCGGTATTACCGGCCTGGAAACCTTGGTGTCGGGTAATTACATCGCCGCCAGCCCGGGTGATGGTGAGCCCACGCGCAAATTCAAGGCGCTCTCCGAAGAGCCGCCGTTGTCAGACGCCAAGCCCGGCCTGCACCTGACCATCAAGGCTGATCGCCTCGGCTCGCTGAACCGTGGCAGTCCAGTGTTCTATAAACAGATCCAGGTTGGCCAGGTCAAAAGCTACCTGCTTTCCGAGGACCAGAGCACCGTAGAGATCAAGGTCTACATCGAGCCGACCTACGCGAGCCTGGTGCGCAAACACACACGTTTCTGGAACGCCAGCGGCATCAGCATCGACGCCAATCTTTCCGGCGTGAAAGTACGCAGTGAATCGCTCTCCAGTATCGTCGCCGGCGGGATTGCCTTCGCCACGCCGGAGAACCGCAAGGACAGCCCACCGACGGATCCGAGCCTGCCGTTCCGCTTGTATGAAGACTTCGACGCCGCCGCTGCTGGCATCAAGGTCAAGGTCAAGCTCACCGACTTCGAAGGCCTGCAGGCTGGCCGTACGCCCGTCATGTACAAAGGCATCCAGGTCGGCAGCCTGAAAACCTTGAAGATCGACCCTGACCTGTCCAGCGCCAATGCCGAGTTGACGCTCGACCCATTGGCCGAAGACTACCTGGTGCAGGACACCCAGTTCTGGGTGGTCAAACCCTCCATCTCCCTGGCGGGCATCACCGGGCTGGAAGCCCTGGTCAAGGGTAACTACATCGCCATTCGCCCTGGTGACAAAGGCAGCGCGCCGCAACGCGAATTCGTTGCGCGGGCCAAGGCACCGCCGCTGGACCTGCGCTCCCCAGGCCTGCACATGGTGCTGTTCACTGACAACCTCGGTTCCCTGGATGTCGGTAGCCCGATTCTCTATAAACAGGTCAAGGTCGGTTCGGTGCAGAGCTATCAGTTCTCGCGCAAGAACAAGCAACTGGTGATCGGCGTTCATATCGAGAAGGAATACGAAAACCTGGTCAACGGCTCGACGCGTTTCTGGAATGCCAGCGGCGTCACCCTGACCGGCGGGCTCACTGGCGGCATCCAGGTGAAAAGTGAATCCCTGGCCAGCTTGATGGCCGGCGGTATCGCCTTCGAAACCCCGGAACCCAATGTGCCGCTGAAAAAACGCATCCCGCGCTTCCGTCTCTTTGCCGATCGCGAGGCCGCCAATCAACGCGGCACCCTGGTGACCATCAAGGTCGACCGCGCCGACGGCATGCGTCCTGGCACGCCGGTGCGTTTCAAAGGCCTGGATGTCGGCAAGATCGAGAGCGTCGACCTGAGCGCCGATATGCAGTCGGTGCTGCTCAGCGCGCGCATCACCCAAGTGGCGGATCGCATCGCGCGTGTCGGTAGCCAGTTCTGGGTGGTAAAGCCTGAGCTGGGCCTGATGAAAACCTCCAACCTGGAAACCCTGGTTACCGGGCAGTACATCGAGGTGCAGCCGGCGGCGAAAAATGCCGGTCCACAGAAGAGCTTTGTCGCGCTGGATCAGCCGCCTGAAGCGGTCCACCAAGAGGCAGGCCTGAGCCTGACACTCAGTGCCGCACGGCGTGGTTCGTTGAAGGAAGGCGTACCGGTGACTTACCGCGAAGTCACCGTGGGCAAAGTCACCGGCTACGAGTTGGGCCAGACCGCCGACCGCGTGCTGATCCACATCCTGATCGAGCCGAAGTACGCGCCGCTGGTACGCGGTGGCAGCCGCTTCTGGAACACCAGCGGTTTCGGTCTCGATTTTGGCCTGTTCAAAGGCGCGACGGTACGCACCGAGTCGTTGGAGACCCTGGTCTCCGGCGGTATCGCTTTCGCCACGCCAGACGGCGAGCGCATGGGCAACGCCGCACGGCCGCAGCAAACCTTTCCGCTGTTCGACAAGTTCGAAGAGGAATGGCTGACTTGGGCGCCTAAAATTCCGCTCGGCAAGTAAACCGAGGCGAGGCTATCGCGGGCAAGCCCGGCTCCCACATTCGACTGCATTCTTATAGGAAAACCCGGTCAACTGTGGGAGCCGAGCTTGCCCGCGATGAGGCCCTCAACAACACCAAAAAAAAGGCCGCGATCCATAAGATCGCGGCCTTTTTGCATTTCACTGCAGCCGATCAGACTTCATCCAGCTCCGGCTCGTCCGCCTGCACATTCACCGTCGCCTTCACCACATCGTGACGACGGATGTACTTCCAGTCCGCCTCATCAATGTAGATCCCATTCGGCCCGCTGCCGCCTTCCAGGTCGATCGCTACTTGCGCAGACACTTGCGGTTTCACACTGGCGAGGATCGGCACAAAGCCCAATTGCAGACTGGTTTCGAGCAGCGCCGCCTGGTTCTTTTCATCGATATCCGCGGCCTCGTCGAGGTAGTACGGCAAGCGCACGCGCCCGGCCTGGTCACGGTCCATCAAGTGCAGCAACAAGTACATGTTGGTCAGCGCCTTGATGGTCATGGTAGTGCCGTTGGATGCCGCGCCGTCGATGTCGGTGTGGATCACCGGCTGGCCATGCACCTTGGTGATCTCGAACGCCAGTTCGAACAGGTCCTTGAGGCCCAGCTGGTTATGGTTGGCGGCCACCAGGCGGGCCAGGTACTCCTTGGCCTCTTCGTTCTTGTTGTCCTGCTCGGCGCTCTGGCTGAGGTCGAACACCGACAGGGTCTCGCCTTCTTCATACTGACCGGCACTGTGGATGATCTGGTCGATATGCTTGAGGGCTTCCTTGTTCGGCGCCAGCACGATGCGGAAGCTTTGCAGGTTGGACACCTGGCGCTTGTTGATCTCGCGGTTGAACAGCGCCAGCTGGTGTTCCAGGCTGTCGTAGTCACTGCGGATATTGCGCAGGGTCCGCGCGATGTCGGTTACCGCCGCACGGCGGGCCTTGCTCAGGGTCAGGGCTTCGTCGGTGCGGTGGGCATAGGCGTTGATCAGCAGTTGCAGGCGACGCTCGACGTCATCCTCGCTGTCGAACTTGGCCACGCCCTTGAGGCGCACCTGGGCGTACAGCGCTTCGATCTGGCCATCAGCGCGCAGCAGGCCTTGCCAGCTGTCCTGATAGTCATTGAGCAGCGGCAGCAGGTTGTCCATGGAGTCGTCGACCGGGTCCATGAATGGCGTGCCGAATGGCAGGTCTGCTGGCAACAGCTGGCGGCGGCGCAGTGCGTCGTCGAGGGTGCGTTGCTTGGCTTCCATATCACCGATTTGCCGGCCGACCAGTTGCAGCTTGGCCGACAGTTGCTGGACACGCTCGGTGAAGGCATCACTGGAGCGCTTGAGCTCATCCTGCGCGGCTTCCATCTGCGCCAGGCTTTCCAGTTTCTCGTCTTCTTCGGCGCTCAGGGTTTGCGCGCGGCGGAAGTCTTCCAGCGCCTTCTGCGCGTCCAGCACCTGCTGATACAGCGCCTCGGTCTGAGTCTTGCTCGCGGCGCGGTCAGAGGCTACGGCCTGCTGGGTTTTGAGTTGCTTGAGTTCTTTTTCCAGGCGCTCTTTCTGGTCGCGCAATGCCGCGCGATCCGCCAGGGCCTGCAAGGCCGGTGGCTCGATGTGCGAGATGTCGATGGACAGGCCCGGCACTTCGAAGCGCTCGCCCTTGAAGCCATCGAGGATCAGCTCCAGGGATTTGACCCACTGCCCGTCCTCGTCCAGCGTGATGCCATGCTCACCCAATGGCAGGCTGAACAACGAACTGTTGAACAGGCGCATCAGGCGCTCGACATCCTGCTGTGAGAATTCTTCGCGCAGTTTGGCGTAGCTGTTGTTGTCCGCATGATCGAGCTGCTGCTTGACCGACTTCAGGCGTTTTTCCAGGTCGCGCAAGCGCTCGTCGAGGTCTTCGGCGCTGAACTGCCGCGACTGCGCCAGGGCGCCCGCCAGTTCGTCGTGAGCATCCTTGGCCGCCAGCAGTTGCTGCTCGAGCACCTTGACGTCATCCACCAGGGCGAAGCGATGCTTGAGCACCGACAGCTCACCCAGCCAGCGCTGGATGCCGCTGATCTCGCGCTCCAGGCGCATCAGCTCCTGGGTGCCGCCACGCTGGTCGTTCTGCAGCGCATCCTGCTCGTTGCGGTAGTGTTCGGCCTGGATCGTCAGCTCTTCCTTGCGCGCACTGGCGTAGTCCGACCAGGTGCCCAGCAGCGAGTCCAGCAGCGGCGACAGCCGATGCAGCTTGCCGCGCAGGATGTCGCGCTGTTTCACGCCATTGGCGAGCGCCTCGACCAGCGGGCCGGCGGCCACCAGCGAGTGGTAGTCCTGTTCCATGCGTCGCACGTCGCGGAAGGCTTCTTCGCACGCTGCGATGTAGTCCACGCTGCCCGAACGCAAGCTGTGTTCGAATGCATCGAGGAACAGCTGCTTGAGCTTGGCCGCGGTGATTTCGCGCATGTGCAGCAGGTTGATAAACAGCGCGCGGAAGGTCTTCAGGCTCTGCTCGCTGGTGGAGCGCAGCGGGATCAAGGTCAGGTCCAGCGGGATCGACGTATGACCGCCGACCAGCAAACGGCGCAGTTCATCCGGCTTGAGTTCGTAGGCTTTCAGGCCTTCGCGCTCAAGGTTGGTGAACAGCTCTTTCTGGCGCAGGCAGGTATCGTTCTTCTGGTAATGCGCCAGGTCGAGCTTGCCGGCATAGGCAAAGAACTGGTGACCGAAACCGCCGCCCGGACCGCGCCCGACCACGCCGATCACGTGAGGGCCGTGGGGCAGCGACACTTCCACGAGGATGTAGCTGGTGTCGGTGGCGAAGTAAAAGCGCCGCGATTGTTCCAGGGTGTACTTGCCGAAACTCATGTCCGACATGCGCGCCAGGATCGGGAACTGCAGGGCGTTGATCGAGGCGGATTTACCCAGGTTGTTCGCGCCATACACCGACAGCGGCTCTTCCAGCGGGAACAGGCCCAAGCTGTAGCCGGCGGTGTTCAATAGGGCAAAGCGGCGGATGCCGTAGCGTTCCTTGCTCATGCATCGGTCTCCTGTTCTTCGGCAATGGCGCGGGCCAGGGCGTCTTCTTCGCTTTCGTCGGTAAAGTCGCTGAGGTCCAGCGGGTCATCGGTCTTCAGCAGTTTTTCATCGCTGTCTTCGTCGATGATCACCGGTGCCGGCAGCGGCAACACGCTGTGCACGCTGGCGGCGAGGTCGCGGTCCTGTTGCACCGACAGGCACACATCGAGGAAGCGGTGCATCGGCGGCAGGAAGCGATAGATACCGTTGTCTTCGCTGGCAAAACCCAGTTGGGTCATGCGGCGCATGATTTTTTCTTCGAGTTCTTCCTGGGTCTGCACTTCGGCCTGGATAAACAGGTCGCGGTACTTCTCCAGCAGCGATGGCAGCTCATCGCGGCCGAGGCTGCCACCGTCGAGCACGGCGATCGGGTCACGGCCCTGGTCGGCCAGGTGCTCGACGATGATGAAGGTGAACAACGCCAGGCGCTGGGCAGTCTTGTTGACCTGTGCGCTGGCAATCGCCGAATCCGGCACGAAGTAGTAGAAACCACGGGTGTCACACACCAGCTCAAAGCCCAGGGCCTTGAACAGCGTGCGGTACTGGTCCTGGAAGTTCGACAGTTGCGCGTACAGTTCCGGGTCGCGGCGGCTGACGTGGTAACCCTTGAACAGCTCGCGAAAGATCGGCGCCAGCTGGGACAGTTCGGATAGATCAAGATGCATGCGAAGTCCTTACATTAGCGGTGCTCGCAGAGTTCTCGGCGGCGTCGGGCGTGGCCGGGAGCAGGGCGAATGAGCGCAGGCTGACCTGGTGCTCGTGCGTGTGGTAATCGCGGCGTTCCAGGCGTTCGCGCTTGAAGCGTTTTTCGCGGGACAGGCGTGAGAACCAGTACAGCAATTCGTCGGTGGCGCCGTCCGGTTCCTGCTCCAGCAGCCAGGTCATCAGGTCCGGCATCGGCAGCGCGTCTTCGCAGCGCTCGAGCATTTCCTTGACCGTGCGCGGTGCACGCTGGGCGTCGCCCTTGTGGGATTTGTGCGCCTTGGGGAAACGCGCCGGCTTCGGCTCGAAATTCGCCAGGGCATACACATAGGCCTCGACCTGGCTGGCGCTGCCGAGGAAGGTGCTTTGCGGCCGGGTAAACATTGGCATCGCCGCCTGCGGCACGGCGTCCAGGCCCTTGCGGCGGATGGCCGACAAGGCCAGCGCCGCGCCACGGGTCACTGCGTTGTGCCGGCGGGCTTCTTCGCGCAGCGGCAGCAGCAGCTCGCGGGCATGGCGCAAGGTCAGCTGGGCGCTGGTCTGCATTTCGAGGATGCGCGCGTGGGTGCGCAGCAGCATGTCGTCGTCCACCAGGTGGCCGAGGCGCTGCTGCTCGGTGAGCATGCGCAGCAGCACGTTCTCGACCTTGCGCACGCCTTGTTCGAAGGCGCCGTCGGCGTTCACCAGTTGGATCATCGGTTCGACGTATTCATCCCAGGTCGCCAGTACTTCGGCGTAGCGCTGGCGCAACGGGATCTGCCGGTCGCTGGTCTTGGCGCGGTCGGCCACGGCGGCGAGGGCCTGTTCGTCGTTGGCGAGCTTTTTCAGCACGTCGCGCACGCGCATATCCAGCAGGCGCAGTTGCCGGGCCAGATCATGGCCATCACGGATGTCGAAGGCGTCCTGGATGTAACCGGCCAGGCGCTCGAGGTGGCGCAGGTAGGCTTCGATTTCCAGGCACAGGCCAAGCCGGTGCTCCTTGCGAAGATAGGCGAGGAAGTCATGGATCTGTGCGTTGAGCTCGAAACGGTTCGGGCTCTTGGCGACAGGCACCAGGATATCCAGGCGAATCCACAGGTCCAGCAGGCTGGTGATGTCCTGGGGCGTGCTGTCCAGTTGTTGGGCGGCCAGTTGCGCGCGCAGCTCGCCGAGGCTCAGGGTGCCTTGGTCGAAGTGTTCGCACAGTGGCTCGAGTAAGGCCCAGTGTTCGGCGAGGGCGCGCAGGACGCGCTTGGGTTCGATCATGGGAATGGCCGGCTGGTTGGCGATTAAAAGTCGCGATTGTACTGCATCGGACGCGGGATTTATCCACAGCCGGTCAGTGCGCAGTGGGCGATTGTTACCGAACAGCGGTAGAATCCCCGCTCTTAACTTATCCACAAGTGGCCGAGCTGTGCTTATCGAGTCCCGACGTCGCGCTTACTTGACCGCCATGCAGGTGGTCAATTGGCTGCCCCGCACCGAACTGCCGTTTGCCGCGCCGTCGCGGCCCGAGCTGCTGGAGGCGTTCGAGCCCTATGAGGCCTTGGAAGCGTCCGGCGAGGAGGCTGCTGCGCCGGTCGCGGTGGTCAAGCCCGCTCCCGAGGCGCGTCCGGCGGTCGAGCGGGCCAAGATCGAAGTGCCACGCCCGTCACCGGTGGCCAAGCCGGTGGTGGCCGAAGAAACCGCGCCGGTGGTCAAGGCTGCGGTGGTGCCGCCGCCGCGTTTTGCCCTGCAATTGCTGCGCGCCGGGCGTTGCCTGCTGCTGGTGGAATTGCCCACCGGCGAGCGTTTCCAGACGCGTGATCCTGCCTACATGCTGCTCAAGGACATGCTGCGCGCCGCCGGCCTGCCCGACAGTCCGCAGATCGTCGGCGATCCGGTGCGCTGGCCGCTGTTGGTACGCGGCACCATGGACCAGGGCCCGGAAGCCGCGCGGGATTTTGTCCAGGGCTTTGTCTCGGCGCGCCTGGAGGATGAACCCTGCGTGTGCCTGTGGCTGATCGGCCTCCCCGCCGTACGATTTGCCGGCGAGGCGAATGCCGAGTCCTGGTACCGCGAGCTGCAGGTCGAAGGCCTGGGCTCCGTGTGGGCCCTGCCGGGCCTGGAATTATTAATGGAAGAGCCACAGCGTAAGGCTGATGTCTGGCAAGCCATGCGCCGGCTGATGGCGCGCTGGAAAACAACCGATGAGTGAGGCTTTATCCTTCCGCCCGATGACCGAGGCTGACCTCGACGCCGTGCTGAAAATCGAATACGCGGCGTTCAGCCACCCCTGGACCCGCGGGATCTTTCTCGACGGGCTGGGCAAGTACCAGATCTGGCTGATGTTCGAAGGCGAGCAGCAGGTGGGCCACGGCGTGGTGCAGATCATCCTCGATGAGGCGCATTTGCTGAACATCACCGTCAAGCCGGAAAACCAGGGGCGTGGCCTCGGCCTGGCGCTGCTGGAACACCTGATGTCCCGCGCCTATGCCGCCAATGCTCGCGAATGTTTCCTGGAAGTGCGCGACAGCAATACCGGCGCGTTTCGCCTGTATGAGCGCTATGGGTTCAATGAAATCGGCCGTCGTCGGGACTATTACCCCGCCGTCGGTGGCCGTGAAGATGCGGTCGTGATGGCCTGCACCCTGGTCGATTGATGCAGGAGCCCGGCTTGCCGGCGATGGCGATCTCAACGACGCACTCGCCCGCAAGCCGGGCTCCTACAGGTTGACGGGGTATCAGCGGTTGCCGTCTACCGGGTCGATATCCGCCAGCTCAGCCTCATCCAGGCCATTGCCGCCGCCAATCTCGTCTTCATCGACGATGCTCAGGTCCCAATCCGCCTGCTCGCCTTCGCCGGCTTCCTGGGCATCCCGCGCGCCGTCTTCATGGATCAGCGTTTCCGGGCTCATATCATCATCCGTCGACTCATGATCATCGGTTGAAGCCCCAGTCAATCCAGCCTCGCGCACCCGTTCGTCGGGCATCAGGTGCTCACGCTCACGGCGGGGGATTTCCTCGCCGATCTCCGCCGTCGGCTCTTCCTGGTCAAAGTCCAGCTCGCGCATCTCGCCCATGCGGTCTTCGTTGTCATCAATCGGTTCCGGCTGCGTAGCGCCGTAGGGACGTCGTGATTCAGTCATGGCCAATCCTCATGCTGTGGGGCTTATAGTGTGTGGACAGGCGTCGTTCGCTAAAGATTCAAGCTAATTGGCAATCGGTATTCTTTCGCGGCGGCGTGACCCGGACGAGCGGTCGTCTGTCAAAGCTGCGCATCATTCCTGAGGCTTTCCCTGATGAACGAACTACAAGACCTGCTTGATAACAATGAACGCTGGGCGGATGCGATCAAACAGGAAGATCCCGAATTCTTCGCCAAGCTCGCCCGCCAGCAGACCCCGGAATACCTGTGGATCGGCTGCTCCGATGCCCGCGTACCGGCCAACGAGATCGTCGGCATGCTGCCGGGCGATCTGTTTGTGCACCGCAACGTGGCCAACGTGGTGCTGCACACAGACCTCAATTGCCTGTCGGTGATCCAGTACGCCGTTGACGTACTCAAGGTCAAACACATCCTCGTCACTGGCCACTATGGCTGCGGCGGCGTGCGCGCCTCGATGCAGGACCGCCAGTTCGGCCTGATCGATGGCTGGTTGCGCACCATTCGCGACCTCTACTACGAAAACCGTGACGTGCTGGCGCAGTTGCCCACCGAAGAGGAGCGCGTCGACCGTCTGTGTGAGCTCAACGTGATCCAGCAAGTCGCCAACGTCGGCCACACCAGCATTGTGCAAAATGCCTGGCACCGTGGGCAGAGCCTGTCGATCCATGGCTGCATCTATGGCATCAAGGACGGCCGCTGGAAGAGCCTGAACACCACCATCAGTGGTTTCGAGCAACTGCCGCCGCAGTATCGCCTGCGCCCCTTGGGCGAAGCCTAAGGCCGTTTGCGCTCGCGCCACTGCACCATGAACTGCTGGCCCTCGGCATTCAGGGGTTCGTCGCGACCGGTGATCCAGCCCCGGCAGTTCAGTTCGCCGCAATGGCACTTGAACTGCCGGAACAACGCATCCTCGGTGCTGGCGTAATCCAGGGTCAACGGGGTGCCGGCGCCTATGGGCTGTACGGTCCAGAGTTCCAGGTAGGTGGTGTCGAAAAACACATTCGGATTGCACGAGTGCCTGAGCAGGCCGCAGAACCAGCAGTCGTATAAATGGATGCGCGGCGACAGTTGCAACGTGTGCGGGCGCCGCTCGCTCACGGCGTAGCCGGAGACCTGGGCAATTCGCATGCGCCCGTCAAACGCGATGCGTGCCTTGACCCCGCTGCCGGTACTGTCGCTACCCTGCATGACCTGGAAATGCCGGTACGACGGATAACCTTGCTCAACGAGCAGTGTCTTGAAGGGGTACAGGCAGTCATTTGCAGCCGTTTTAGCCTTATCCATGGCCTGAGTTTTCATGACTCTCCTTGGTGGGCTGCATGGACCTGCGGATGGTGGCTGACTACCAGTCTTGCAGCAGATGGGGGCGGCACAAGATTCGCCGAAGATCGATCCGCTGGCTACTGTCAAACCTGACAGTAGCCAGCGGATTTTTTGTGCGCTTTATAGGGCGGGGACGCTGATTTCCGGGGCGGGGGCGGCATTCTTCAGCTGCCTGAGCTGGGCTTTGATCGCGGGCGTGGCGCATTTGGCATTCGCCTTTTCCGGCGACAGGTTGCGCACCGAGGTATAGAACAGCTCGCAGGTCTGCTCCTTACGCGTGACCTGCCACGTGTTCATGCAGGCCTTGAGCAGCACATTGGGATCACTCGCCGGTTTCTGGCCCATCCCGGCCTGCCAGCAGGCTGCGCTCAGGTCCTGGCCCATCACCGTCAGGCCGGCTTCATCGGCTTTCTGTTCATTGCCGTCATAGCTGGCGGCGTCCGCCGCATACCAGATATAACTCGGGTGATTGGCGCCCAGTACCGAGACACTCTTGCCAGCGGCCGGGCTGATCTGCACAAGGCCCAGTACCGCCACGGACGGCCCGTATTGTTGCTTGATCCAGGCGCGCACCGGCGAACCGAACGCCACCATCGGTAACGAGCCGTTGGCCGGCAGGCTCAGCTCCCGGACCATGCGCGTCTGGTAGTCGGTGAAGTAGCCATAGACGTTTTCCAGGTCCTTGCCCGCCGTGGACGGGGCTGCAATGGGCGCGATATCGATGATGGTCTGGTAGGCCGGGGTTTCGCCGGCCGGCACGCCATTGTCGGTGAGCAACGTGGCCCAGCGGTCGGAGGTGGCCGATTCCAGGTAGTCCTGGGCCTGGGTCAGCGAGTAATCCGGAGGGAAATGCAGCAACTCGATGCTCTTGCGCTTTTCCAGGGCCATGCCCAGCGGCAGGAACAGGTACCAGTTGTAGGCCCACTTGCCGTCGCTGTTGAGCTTGCTGGCGCCCTGGTAGGCGAGATCGGCGGTGTCGAGCAGCGCGGTGAGTGGCTTGCCATAGTCGTCGGGCACACCGCTGAAGGTGGCCGAGAGCTGGCCGTCATGGGTCTTCACGCTGACCTTGGCGCGACTGTAACCGTCACGCTGCAGGCTCTGGTTCAGGTAATGCTCCACGGTCTGCTCCAGCGTCCATGGCCGAAAGCAGATCACGTTGCAATTGTTGGGGAAGGCGAACAACTGGGTGACGCGTTGCGTGCTGCCCAGTGGTACCTCGATATCAGCCTGTACGACCGCACTCGCCAGCAGTGCGGCCAGGGTGCAGGACAGCCTGGTCGGTTTAAACATGCTTGATTCCTTGTCAGCGAAGGCCCGTCTGCGCGGGATGAAAGCCCACCCTCCAAACAGTAGCGGCTGACCAGGAAAACGCGTGCTAAATCGCCAGGCGTGTCGCTATTGGATAAGAAACCTACACGTTGAACTGCAATGCATTGCTCAGGTCACCCATGGGTTTCTGGCCGCGGGCGATCATCGCGTCATCGCGCTGCTTGAGACCGTCGAGCGTCTCCAACTGGAAAACCCGCGTAATCAGCCGCAGGATCGACGCGGTGTCGTAGACCGTATGGTCGACCGTGCCTTTGCGTGCAAAGGGTGAGACCACCAGTGCCGGAATCCGCGTGCCCGGGCCCCAGCGGTCGCCCTTGGGCGGCGCCACGTGGTCCCACCAGCCGCCGTTTTCATCGACCGTCACCACCACCACCATGTTTTTCCACTGTGGGCTTTCCTGCAGCACCTTCAACGCACGAGCGATATGCCGGTCGCCGGAGGCCACGTCGGCATAGCCAGCGTGCATATTCAGGTTGCCCTGGGGCTTGTAGAAGCTCACGGCCGGCAGCTTGCCTGCCTGGGCGTCGGCGAAGAACTTGTTGGTGCTGGACTCATCGCCCAAGCCGCCGTCACGCAGACGCTTGTCACGCTCTGCGCGGTGCTCGGGGCCTTGCTGCTTGAAGTAGTTGAACGGCTGGTGGTGGTACTGGAAGTTGGGGATTTTCGGAATGCCGCCCGAATCCTTGAACTGCTCCAGCGTGGCCTGCCAGGCGCCGGCGTACCAGGCCCAGTCGATGTTCTTTTTCGACAGCTTGTCGCCGATGTGCTCGTGGGTTTGCGGCACCAGCACGTTGGGCAGGTCGGGTTTGGAATAGTCCGGGTTTTCCGGGTCGCGGATCCAGGTCGGCCAGTAGGGCGGAGCCAAGGTGTTCACGCCGTAGCCGTCCGGCGTCAGCGCACTGGGGCCGAACTGCGGCGGGCCGGTCATGGCGCTGGCCGGGGACTTGTCCAGCGGCTTGAGGCGCGGGTCGGTGGGATCCTCGCTTTGCAGCGTGGCAATCTGCGCCTTGGCCACCGACTGCGCGGCATTTGGATAAAACGGCGCAGTGGCGCTGATCAGGTATTGGTGGTTGAGGAACGAGCCGCCGAACGCGCCCTGGAAGAAGTTATCGCAGAGCACGAACTCCTTGGCCACGTCCCACAGGCGCAGGGAATAGCGGCTCTGCGCGTAATGGCCCATCACCAGGCCGCCGGAATCGCCCCAGGCGACGAAACCGTCATTCTTGCCGCCGTTGATCTGCATCTGGTTCTGGTAGAACACGTG
This sequence comes from Pseudomonas sp. TH21, assembly GCF_016651025.1. NCBI lineage: Bacteria > Pseudomonadati > Pseudomonadota > Gammaproteobacteria > Pseudomonadales > Pseudomonadaceae > Pseudomonas > Pseudomonas sp. TH21. Next base: position 673,023 of record NZ_JAEKEQ010000001.1, read on the forward strand.
CCACAAGTCGCGGGTCACCAAGCTCAGGGGCAGGTCCTCGGCGTTCGGACCCTTGAGGGCGAACGGCGCGTTGGGCAGGTTTTCCTGGAACTGTACCTCGTTGGGATAAGTCACCCCGTCCACGCTTTGCGGGCCGACTTGCAGCACGCCGCCCCAAGCCGGGGGCAGGGTGGTCAACAGGCTGCCATCGCGATCGCGCTGCTGGTATTGGCCGGCGGAAAGGGCCGACAGCGGCTTCTCCAGGCCGGGGAAATCCGCAAACAGGTTGTTGAAGCTGCGGTTCTCGGCGTAGATCACCACCACGGTTTTCACCTGGTCGCGCAACGCCTTATCCAACTCCTGCGGGGTCAGTGGCCGCGTCACCGGCTTGCCCGGGGCTTCGCCGGTATTGCCACAAGCACTCAAGGTCGCGCCGACCCCCAATACCGCCGCGCCCCCGAGGAAGCGCCGGCGGCTGGTGTCTACCGGCGGTTGGGCTGCGGAATCTGGGGCAGGGCGGTCTTCGTGCTCGTCACTCATTGCGGGGAGTCCTTGCTGGAGATTGTTGCAAGATATTTCGCAGGACGGTAGCAACGCAATGTGACGGAAGTAAGTCAGCTGCAAGCTGCAAGCTGCAAGCTGCAAGCTGCAAGCTACAAGCTACAAGCTACAAGCTACAAGCTGCCAGCGTGAGGCTTGAGGCTTGAGGCTTGAGGCTTGAAGCTTGTAGCTTGTAGCTGTGACCTACGGCATGACGGGGGGGAGATATTTCAGCGTCGTCCCGAGTGCCCATAGCAGGAACAACACCAGCGGCGTGTGCACCAGCAGTTGCACGAACGAAAAGCCGATCAAGTCTCGCGCTTTCAGCCCCAATACCCCGAGCAGCGGCAGCATGTAGAACGGGTTGATCAGGTTCGGCAGCGCCTCGGCCGCGTTGTAGATCTGCACCGACCAGCCGAGGTGGTATTGCAGGTCATTGGCCACTTGCATCACGTAGGGCGCTTCGATGATCCACTTGCCGCCGCCCGACGGGATGAAGAAGCCCAGCACCGCCGAGTACACGCCCATCAGCAGGGCGTAGGTGTCGTGGGAGGCTATGGAGGTGAAGAAGGTCGAGATATGGTGCGCCAGGGTCTGGCCGTCGCCGCCCTTGACCACCGTCATCAGGGCGGCGATCGAGCCGTACAGCGGGAACTGGATCAGCACCCCGGTGGTTGTCGGCACGGCGCGGGCCACTGCGTCGAGGAAGCTGCGCGGGCGCCAGTGCAGCAGGGCGCCGACCATGATGAACAGGAAGTTGTAGGTGTTCAGCCCCGAGATCGCGCTGATCGCCGGTTTGGTCGAGAACTCATGGAACAGCCAACCGGCCGCCAGCAGCGCCAGCAGGATGGTCAGGAGTGGGCTGTGTTCGAGCCATTCGCCCGGGCGAGTGGGAGGCTGCGGCTTGGGCAGGTTGAAGGCCGGGTCGACGCCGCAGGCCTTGGCGTCACGCGCGCTGTTCGGGCCCGGGGCGGTGGCGTAGGCGATGATCAGCGAGACCACGATCAGCGCCAGCAGCAACACGCCGGATTGCCACAGGAAGATAGTCTCGGTGAACGGGATCATCCCGGTGATCGACAGGATCGACGGCGGCAAGCTGGCCGGGTTGGCCTGCAGTTGCGCGGCCGACGACGACAGCCCCAGCGCCCACACTGCGCCCAGGCCCAGATAGGCCGCCGCACCGGCTGCGCGGTAGTCCATGCGCAAGTCCGTACGACGCGCCAGTGCGCGCACCAGCAAACCGCCGAACACCAGGGACAGGCCCCAGTTGAGCAGCGACGCCACCATCGAAATCAACGCCACCCAGGCCACGGCGGAGCGGCCGTTCTTCGGGATGCGCGCCAGGCGGTCGATCAGCTTGACCGCCGGCGGCGAGCTGGCAACCACGTAGCCGCCGATCACCACAAAGGCCATCTGCATGGTGAACGGAATCAGGCTCCAGAACCCATCACCAAAGGCCTTGGCGGCCTCGGTCGGCGCAGCGCCCATGCCCAGGGTCGCCACGGCGACGATGATCACGGCGAGGGCGGCGAACACCCAGGAGTCGGGGAACCAGCGTTCGGCGAAATTGGAACAACGCAGGGCAAATCGGGCATAGCGGCTTTCTTCGATAGCATCGGCCACGAGTCTTTCCTCTTGTATTTATTATGGTGTTGGCAGTTTTACGGCATGTTCCGCTACGGCCATTCATATGGGAATGCAGTTATCTTCATCGATCCATGAGGAAAACAAATATATCTGCCGCGATTGCCATCATCCGGCCCAGCTCATAACCTGCACGCCATTTTGTTTGTCTGCCGAGCCATCACATGACTGCCACCTTTTCTCCACAGGCGCAGCGTTTTTCCCGCTCCGACTACAAAACCCTGGGCCTGGCCGCCCTCGGTGGCGCGCTGGAAATCTACGACTTCATCATCTTCGTATTCTTCGCGCTGACCCTGAGCCAGCTGTTTTTCCCGCCGGAAATGCCCGAGTGGCTGCGCCTGCTGCAAAGCTTCGGGATCTTCGTCACCGGCTACCTGGCACGCCCGCTGGGCGGCATCCTGATGGCGCACTTTGCCGACCACCTGGGGCGCAAGCGCGTGTTCAGCCTGAGCATCCTGATGATGGCCTTGCCCTGCCTGCTGATCGGGATCATGCCCACCTATGCGCAAATCGGTTATTTCGCGCCGCTGATCCTGCTGGTGCTGCGGGTGCTGCAAGGTGCCGCGGTCGGCGGTGAAGTCCCCAGCGCCTGGACGTTCGTCGCCGAGCACGCGCCGCCGCACCATCGCGGCTACGCCTTGGGCTTCCTGCAGGCCGGCCTGACCTTTGGCTACCTGCTCGGTGCGCTGACCGCGACGCTGCTGGCGCAAGTCTTCACCCCGGCCGAAATCCTCGACTACGCCTGGCGTTTTCCCTTCCTGCTCGGCGGTGTGTTCGGCGTGATCGGCGTGTGGCTGCGCCGCTGGCTGAGTGAAACCCCGGTATTCCTCGAAATGCAGGCCCGTCGCCACGCGGCTGCCGAACTGCCGCTGCGCACGGTATTGCGCGACCATCGCGCCGTGCTGCTGCCGGCGATGGTCCTCACCTGCGTGCTCACCTCGGCCGTGGTCGTGCTGGTCGTCATCACCCCGACCATGATGCAGAAAACCTTTGGCATGAGCCCTAGCCACACCTTCGCCTTGAGCGCGCTGGGCATCGTCTTCCTGAACATCGGCTGCATCCTCGCCGGCCTGCTAGTGGACCGCATCGGCGCCTGGCGCGCGGTGCGGGTCTACAGCGTGTTGCTGCCGCTGGGGGTCGCGCTGCTCTACGCCAGCCTGATCAACGGGGGCGTGTGGCTCGGCGCGGCCTACGCCGTGGCGGGCTTGAGTTGCGGGGTGGTGGGCGCGGTGCCGTCGGTGATGGTCGGGCTGTTTCCGGCGCAGGTGCGGGTGTCGGGAATTTCCTTCACCTACAACATCGCCTATGCACTGTGGGCGAGCACTACGCCGCTGCTGCTGATTGCGCTGATGCCGACCAGCCCGTGGATTTGCGTGGGGTATTGCGTGGTGATGGGCGCGGTGGGGGTGGGAAGTGTGGCGCTGTTTGGCAAGCGCCACACCCTGGTTGGCTGAAACTCAGGTCAAAAAGTGCCAGAGCAGCAGGGTACCGATCAGGCCGACGACCGACACAATCGTCTGCAACACCGACCACACCCAGATCGTCTGCTTCAACTGCAGGCCAAAGTACTCACGCACCATCCAGAACCCGGCGTCGTTGACGTGGCAGAAGAACACCGAGCCGGCGCCAATCGCCAGTGCCACCAATGAACTCTGGGTGGCGGCCAACCCGGCCATCATCGGCGCGAGGATACCGGCCGTGGTGGTCGTGGCGACCGTCGCCGAGCCGGTGGCCTGGCGCAACGCCACGGCAATCAACCAGGCCAGCAACAGATACGGCATGTGGGCGCCTTCGGCGACTTTGCTGATGGTCTGGCTGACGCCGGCGTCGAGCAGGGTTTGCTTGAGGCCGCCGCCGGCGCCGATGGTCAGCAGCAACACGGCGATGGGCGCGAGGGCCTTGCGCAGGGTGTTGCCGACTTCGGCGCGCGGCATGCCGGCGGCCCAGCCCAGGCAGATCACGGCGGCTATCACCGCGAGGCCGAGGGCGATCAGCGGTTCACCGAGGAATTTCAGGGTCAGGCCCACCGTGCTTTCCGCCGGCAGGGCGACTTTGGCCAAGGTGCTGCCGAGCATCAGAATCACCGGCAACAGGATGATCAACAGCGACACGCCAAAACTCGGCTGGCGCGGCGCCTTGGGCGGTGCACTGAACAGTGCGCCGATGTCGGCCGGCTCATCCACGTGCAGGCGCTTGGACAGCCAGTTGCCGTAGAGCGGGCCGGCGAGGATCACCGCCGGCACCGCCAGGCAGAAGCCCAGCAGCATGGTCAGGCCGAGGTCGGCGTGCAATGCGCTCACTGCAATCAGCGGCCCGGGGTGCGGTGGCATCAAGGCGTGCAGGGTGGTCATGCCCGCCAGTGCCGGGATGGCGATTTTCAGCAGCGGCTGGTTCGAACGCTTGGCCATCACAAAGATGATCGGCACCATCATCACCAGACCCACTTCGAAGAACAACGGCAGGCCGATCACCATCGCCACCAGCGCCATCACCCATGGCAGCGACTTGCCCTTGCCCAACCCCAGCAGGGTGGTGGCGATGCGGTCGGCGGCTCCGGATTCCGCCATCAGTGCGCCGAGCATCGAGCCCAGGGCAATGATAATCCCGGCTTCACCGAGGATCGCCCCGGCGCCTTTGCTGAAGGCCTTGGCCACTTCTTCCGGCGGCAGTCCGGCACCGACCCCGGCGATAAAGGTGCCGATCAGGATCGACAGAAATGGTGGCAACTTGGTCGCGCTGATCAGCACGATGATGCTGGCGATGGCCAACAGGACGCAGAACATAAGGCGGGTGTCGTGAACCATCCACGCGGCAGTCGATAACTCCAAAACGGGACTCCTTATCGAACAGGTTGGGGAAATTGTTTCTTTTTGTTTCCTGCTCGAAAAGCATACCTGATACAACGGTTCCAGAGCGTACCTGTGCGATTTTGGTGCGCTCGACAGTAACGTGCCAATGGCCCGCCGATGACAATTGTGCAACCTATGGCAATGAGTCGGGCCTATAGCTCTATGCTCACTCACACACCTGTGGGAGCCGGCACGCCAGCGCCTGCCGCCAACAACATCAAGAGGGTTGCTCATGAGTGCAGGACACAGCCACGCCCAAGTACGCGCGGGCCACGAGCGCAAGTTATGGTTCGCCCTGGGGCTGACCACCAGCTTCATGATTGCCGAAGTCATCGGCGCCTTTGTCACCGGTAGCCTGGCGCTGCTGTCCGACGCCGCCCACATGATGACCGACGCCCTGGCCCTGGCGATTTCCCTGGTGGCCATTCAGGTGGCCAAGCGCGCCGCCGACCGTAAGCGCACCTTTGGGTATGCGCGGTTTGAAATCCTGGCAGCCGCTTTCAACGCGCTGCTGCTTTTCGCCGTGGCTTTTTACATTCTGTATGAGGCCTATCAACGGCTACAGGCACCTGCGCAAATCCAGTCCACCGGCATGCTGGTGATTGCGGTGCTGGGGCTGATCGTCAACCTGATTGCCATGCGCCTGCTCAGCGCTGCCAGCGGCGAGAGCTTGAACGTCAAGGGCGCCTACCTGGAAGTCTGGAGCGACATGCTCGGCTCCATCGGCGTGATGATCGCGGCGGTGGTGATCATGTTGACGGGCTGGGGTTGGGTCGACTCGCTGGTGGCGGCAGCCATCGGCTTCTGGGTACTGCCGCGCACCTGGAGCTTGCTCAAGGAAAGCATGAATGTACTGCTGCAAGGCGTGCCGGACGGTATCGATATCGACCAGGTGGAGCAGGCCATTCGCGCCATTCCCGGGGTCAAGGATGTGCATGACCTGCACATCTGGGCGCTGACCAGCGGCAAAAACGTGCTGAGCACACATCTGGTGACCGATTTGGCGCTGGACACTGAGCACAAGATCCTCAGCCAGGTGACGGAAATGCTGCATGAACAATTCGATATTTCCCACGCTACCGTCCAAGTCGAAGGCGACGGTTTTGCGCATGACGAACATGACGAGGTGCACGCCTGATCCTGGCTAACGGATTTGTAATGTTCTGCCCACCGCCCTGATAAGTACCGAAAGCTACATTGCCCCCCGCTGGGAAACCTCAGCGACTTCATGGGCGTGGAACTTTCGTTATGGCAATTTCTGTTAGAACACTGTTGGGGGCGGTGGCGTTGTGGGGCGTCGCTGCGGTGGCCCAGGCGCAGACCCTCACCCTCGATGCAGCCCTGCAAACCGCCTTCGCCAACAACCCCGACCTTGCCGCCGCGCAGTGGGACATCGACATCGCCGAAGGCGGTCGCCAGCAGGCGGGCTTGATCCCCAACCCGGTGGCGTCCTGGGATGCCGAAGACACGCGGCGCGATACGCGCACCACCACGATAAAACTGAGCCAGACCCTCGAGTTGGGCGGCAAGCGCGGTGCGCGCATTGACGTGGCCACGCGCGCCCAGGACGCCGCGGCGCTGACCCTGGAGCAGCGGCGCAACACGCTGCGCGCCGAGGTGATCGACAGCTATTACGGCGCCCTTCGCGCCCAGGAACGCCTCGACCTGGCGCAACGTTCCATGGCATTGGCCGAGCGCGGCCTGGTGGTCGCCAACGGCCGCGTCAGCGCTGGCAAGTCGTCGCCGGTGGAGGCCACGCGCGCCCAGGTGCAGCTGTCAGAGATCCGCCTCGAACTCAACCGCGCGCAGATGGGCCTCACCGACGCCTACCGCCGTCTGGCCGCGAGTACCGGCAGCGCGTCGACCGACTTCCAGGCCGTCGCCACACAGCCTCAGTCCACCCTCATTGCCGCCGGCGACTCAATTGCTCGCGCGCCTGGAACAGACCGCCGAGTTGCGCCTGGCCGAACTGCAGATCCTGCAGAACGAAGCCAGCGTGGGCCTGGAAAAAGCCCAGCGTATTCCCGACCTGGATGTGTCCATCGGCAGCCAGTACGACGCCAGCGTGCGCGAGCGGGTCAACCTGGTGGGCGTGTCGATGCCGATCCCGCTGTTCAATCGCAACCAGGGCAATGTCCTCGCTGCCAGCCGCCGCGCCGACCAGGCCCGCGACCTGCGTAACGCCGCCGAACTGCGCTTGCGCACCGAAATCCGCCAGGCCCTGGACCTGTGGCACACCGCCAATACCGAAGTGCGCGCGTTCAACCAGCAGATCCTGCCGGCCGCGCAAAGCGCGGTGGACAGTGCCACGCGGGGCTTTGAAATGGGCAAGTTCAACTTCCTCGAGGTGCTGGACGCCCAGCGCACGCTGATTGCGGCCCGCACCCAATACCTCACGGCAACCGCCCAGGCCACCGAGGCCTGGGTGCGTATCGAACGGATTTACGGCGACCTCGCCCGGTTTTGATTTTTTCTGGAGTGGCTTATGAACAAACGACACGGCGTGGCGCTTGCCGTCGCCCTGGGCCTGATGCTGTCTGGCGTGGCCGGCGCCGAGGAAGAGGAAGGCAAACTTGAACTCACCGAGCAGCAAATCGAAGCTGCCGGCATTCAGCTCGCCCAGGCCCAGCCCCGACAGATCAGCACGTTGCTGACGCTGCCGGGAGAGGTGCGTTTCGACGAGGACCGCACCTCGCATATCGTGCCGCGTGCGGCCGGGGTAGTGGAGTCGGTGCGGGTCAATCTCGGGCAATCGGTGAAGAAAGGCGAGCTGCTGGCGGTGATCGCCAGCCAGCAGATTTCCGATCAGCGCAGTGAGCTGGCCGCCAGTGAGCGGCGGGTCGAACTGGCGCGCACGACCTTCCAGCGCGAGCGGCAATTGTGGCAGGACAAGATTTCCGCCGAGCAGGACTACCTGCTGGCGCGCCAAACCCTGCAAGAGGCCGAAATTGCCCTGAACAATGCCCGCCAAAAGATGACGGCCCTCAGCGGCAGCGCCGTGCTGGTGGGCGGCAACCGCTATGAATTGCGGGCGCCTTTCGCCGGTGTGGTGGTGGAAAAACACCTGGGTGTCGGCGAGGTAGTCAGCGAAACCAGCAACGCGTTCACCCTCTCGGACCTGTCCCAGGTGTGGGTTACCTTCGGCGTGTTTCCCAAGGATCTGAACAAGGTCCGGCTCGGCAAACCGGTGAAAGTCAGCTCCACCGAAATGGGCACCGAGGTACTCGGCAGCGTGGCTTATGTCGGCAATTTACTCGGCGAGCAGACGCGCACCGCCACCGTGCGTGTGACGGTGCCCAACCCCGACGACGCCTGGCGCCCAGGGCTGTTCGTGACGGTGCAACTGGCCACCGACACCTACCAGGCCAAGGTCACCGTGCCGCAAACGGCGATCCAGACCGTCGAGGACAAACCGTCGGTATTCGTGCGTACCCCGGACGGTTTTATCACGCGCCATCTCGAACTCGGCCTGAGTGAAAACGGCTACGTCGAAGTGCGTCAGGGCCTCGATGCCGGGGCGCAAGTGGCCACGGTTGGCAGCTTCATCCTCAAGTCCGAACTGGGCAAGGGCTCGGCCGAGCACGCCCATTGATCCCGCGAGTGATTTCTCATGTTTGAGCGCCTTATCCAATTCGCCATCGAGCAGCGCATCATCGTGCTGCTGGCGGTGCTGCTGATGGCCGGTGTCGGCATCGCCAGCTATCAGAAACTGCCGATCGACGCGGTGCCCGACATCACCAACGTGCAGGTGCAGATCAACTCGGCGGCGGCGGGTTTTTCGCCGCTGGAAACCGAGCAGCGCATCACCTTTCCCATCGAGACCGCCATGGCCGGGTTGCCCGGCATGCAGCAGACCCGCTCGCTGTCGCGCTCGGGCCTGTCGCAGGTGACGGTGATTTTCAAGGACGGCACCGACCTGTTCTTCGCCCGCCAGTTGGTCAATGAGCGCCTGCAAACCGCCCGCGAACAATTGCCGGCCGGCATCGAGACCGCGATGGGGCCGATCTCCACCGGCCTCGGCGAAATTTTCCTGTGGACCGTCGAGGCCGAAGACGGCGCACTCAAGGAAGACGGCACGCCGTACACGCCGACGGACCTGCGGGTGATCCAGGACTGGATCATCAAGCCGCAACTGCGCAACGTGCCCGGTGTGGCCGAGATCAACACCATCGGCGGCTTTGCCAAGGAATACCAGATCGCCCCCGACCCCAAGCGCCTGGCGGCCTACAACCTGACCTTGAGCGACCTGGTCACGGCGCTTGAACGCAACAATGCCAACGTCGGCGCCGGTTATATCGAGCGCAGCGGCGAGCAGTTGTTGATCCGGGCGCCGGGGCAAGTGGCGTCCATCGACGACATCGCCAACATCGTCATCACGAGCGTGGAGGGCACGCCGATCCGGGTGCGCAATGTCGCCCAAGTCGAGATCGGCCGTGAATTGCGCACCGGCGCGGCCACCGAAAACGGCCGTGAAGTGGTGCTGGGCACGGTGTTCATGTTGATTGGCGAGAACAGTCGCAGCGTGTCCCAGGCGGTGGCGAAAAAACTCGAGAGCATCAATCGCTCGCTGCCCGCAGGGGTGGTAGCCGTCACCGTGTATGACCGCACCAACCTGGTCGAAAAAGCCATCGCCACCGTCAAGAAAAACCTCTTCGAAGGTGCGCTGCTGGTGGTGGCGGTGTTGTTCCTGTTTCTGGGCAATATCCGTGCGGCGCTGATCACCGCGATGGTGATTCCCCTGGCGATGCTGTTCACCTTTACCGGGATGTTCACCAACCGGGTCAGCGCCAACCTGATGAGTCTCGGTGCGCTGGATTTCGGCATTATTGTCGACGGCGCAGTGGTGATCGTCGAAAACGCCATCCGCCGCCTGGCCCATGCGCAGCAGCGTCACGGCCGCCTGCTGACCCGCAGCGAGCGCCTGCATGAAGTGTTTGCCGCTGCCAAGGAAGCCCGCCGCGCGTTGATCTTCGGGCAACTGATCATCATGGTCGTGTACCTGCCGATCTTCGCCCTCACCGGCGTGGCCGGGAAGATGTTCCACCCCATGGCCTTCACCGTGGTGATTGCCTTGCTGGGTGCGATGATTCTGTCGGTGACCTTTGTGCCGGCCGCGATTGCCCTGTTCGTCACCGGCAAGGTCAAGGAGGAAGAAAACCTGGTGATGCGCACCGCGCGCCGGGCGTATGCGCCAGTCCTGGATTGGGTGATGGGGCGTCGTCCGCTGGTGTTCGGCCTGGCCGTGTTGGCCATCGTTGCCTCGGGCTGGGTAGCCAGCCGCATGGGCAGCGAATTTATCCCCAGCCTCAGCGAAGGCGACTTTGCCCAGCAGGCCTTGCGCGTGCCCGGCACCAGCCTGACGCAATCGGTGCAGATGCAGCAGCAACTGGAAAAAACCCTGATGGCCCAGGTGCCGGAAATCCTGCGGGTATTTGCGCGTACCGGCACCGCCGAAATTGCCTCGGACCCGATGCCGCCGAACATATCCGACAGCTATGTGATGCTCAAGCCGAAGGACCAATGGCCGGACCCGAACAAGTCCCGCGAAACCCTGATCGCCGATATCCAGCACGCCAGTGCGATTGTGCCGGGCAGTGCGTATGAACTGTCGCAACCGATCCAGCTGCGTTTCAACGAGCTGATATCCGGGGTGCGCAGCGACGTGGCGGTGAAGGTCTTCGGCGATGACATGGCGGTGCTGAACGCGACGGCCGGGGAAATCGCCGAGACCCTGCAAAAGCTCGAGGGCGCCTCGGAGGTGAAGGTGGAACAGACCTCCGGCCTGCCGGTGCTGACCATCAATATCGACCGTGACAAGGCCGCGCGCTTTGGCCTGAATGTCGGCGACGTGCAGGACACCATTGCGGTTGCCGTGGGAGGGCGCCAGGCCGGTACGTTGTACGAAGGTGACCGTCGTTTTGACATGGTCGTGCGTTTGTCCGACGCACTGCGCACCGATATCGACGGCCTGTCGCGGCTGTTGATTCCGGTGCCGGCGCTGGCGGGTAACGCGGCCGGGCAGTTGGGGTTTATCGCCTTGTCCCAGGTTGCCAGCCTGGACCTGGTCCTCGGCCCGAACCAGATCAGCCGCGAAAATGGCAAGCGCCTGGTGATCGTCAGCGCCAACGTGCGTGGGCGTGATATTGGCTCGTTCGTGGCAGAGGCCGAAACGGCGATCAGCGCGCAGGTGAAAGTGCCGGCGGGTTACTGGACCACCTGGGGTGGCCAGTTCGAGCAGTTGAAGGAAGCCTCCGAGCGCTTGCGCATCGTGGTGCCGGTCGCCCTGCTGCTGGTGTTCGGGTTGCTGTTCATGATGTTCAACAACCTCAAGGACGGGCTGCTGGTGTTCACCGGGATTCCGTTCGCCTTGACCGGTGGGATCATGGCGCTGTGGCTGCGGGATATTCCGCTGTCGATCTCGGCGGGGGTGGGCTTTATTGCCTTGTCCGGCGTGGCGGTGCTCAACGGGTTGGTGATGATTGCCTTCATCCGCAACCTGCGCGAGGAGGGGCGTTCGTTGTCGGTGGCGATCCACGAAGGCGCGTTGACCCGTTTGCGCCCGGTGTTGATGACTGCGCTGGTGGCCTCCCTCGGGTTCATCCCCATGGCCCTGGCCACCGGCACCGGCGCCGAAGTGCAGCGCCCGTTGGCGACGGTGGTGATCGGCGGGATTATCTCTTCTACGCTACTGACCTTGCTGGTGCTGCCGGCGCTGTACCAGTGGGCGCATCGCAAGGAAGAGGAAACACCAGGTCGAAGCGCGTAAAGCGCCCGGGCTGGCTGCTGACGTCGGCGTGCCCCTGATGCAGGCGCATGATCGACTGCACGATGGCCAGCCCCAGCCCGGTGCCGCCCTCGGCGCGGGTACGGCTGCTGTCGGCGCGGTAAAAGCGTTCGAACAGGTGTGGCAGGTGGTGAGCTTCGATACCACGGCCGGGGTTGCCCACCGACAGCGAGACGCTGTGGTCGTAGCTTTCCACCAGCAGCAATACCGTGGAGCCCTCGGGCGTATGGCGAATCGCGTTGGACAGCAGGTTGGAAATCGCCCGCTGGATCATCAGGCGATCGCCCTTGATCCAGGCGTCGCCGCGCAGGCTCAGGGTCACGCGTTTGTCTTCGGCGCTCAGGGCGAACAGCGCCATGACCCGCTGCGCTTCGGCACCCAGCGACACCGCGTCGAAACCCGCCCGTGCAGCGGGGTGGCTGACCTGGGCGAGAAACAGCATGTCGGAGACGATGCGCGACAGGCGTTCCATTTCCTCGGCGCAGGATTCCAGCCCGGCCTTGTAGGCCTCGCCGGGACGCTCGCGGGACAGGGTCACCTGGGCCTTGCCCATCAGGTTGGTCAGTGGCGCGCGCAGTTCGTGGGCGAGGTCATCGGAGAATTGCGACAGCTGCTGCACACCGGCGTCTAGGCGATGCAGCATGAAGTTGATGCCTTCGGCCAGCTCACCCAACTCCTTGGGCAGGTTGTCCAGCGACAAACGGTGTGTCAGGTCCTGGGTACTGACCTTGGCTGCCACGCGGCTGAACTGCTGCAGCGGCGCGAGCCCACGTTGCACCAGCCACCAGGCGCCCATGCCGATCAGGAGCAGCAGCATCGGCAGCGCGATCACCGTGGAGCGCAGGTAGGCACTGAGCAGGGCCTCATCATCGGAGCGGTCCAGCGACAGCAGCACGCGCACATTTTCGCCGCTGCGCAACGGCATCAGCCGCGTGGCACTGAGGATGCGATTGCCGCGCCCATCCACCCAATTGAGGTAGGCCAGGGTCTTGCCGGCGGGCACGTCGAGCAACAGCGGTTGCTGGGGCTTGGCACCGACGCTGAGCAGCACCGGTGCATCGGGGGCGCCGCCGATGATGGTCAGGTAGATGTTGTCGTGGCCCATCACCAGGTCGAGCAGCGAATGGGGGCGGGCGGCAATATCGTGCGGCTTGAGGTCCTGGCCGAGGCTGTGTTCCAGTTGCTCCAGTTTGTTTTCCAGGCCCTTGCGCGCGAGCTTGTCCAGCTCGTGGGTCAGCGCCAGGTAAGCCAGGGTCGCCAACAGCACGACCAGGCCGGCGCCCATCAGGCTGACCGTCAGGCCCAGGCGCATCGACAGGCTGCTGGTCCTCATGGGCGTGCCTCCAGCACGTAGCCGACGCCGCGAATGGTGTGGATCAGTTTGACCTCGCTCTGGTCATCGACCTTGCCGCGCAGGCGACTGATGGAGACTTCCACTACGTTGGTGTCGCAGTCGAAGTTCATGTCCCACACCAGGGAGATGATCTGCGTGCGAGTCATCACTTCGCCGGCCTGGCGCATCAACACGTGCAGCAAGGCGAACTCCTTGGTGGTCAGGTCGATCCGCCGGTTGCCGCGATAGGCGCGATGGCGGCGCGGGTCCAGCTCCAGGTCCGCGACACGCAACACGTCCGGCAGCGGGATGTGCTCGCTGCGCCGCAGCAACGTGCGCACACGGGCCAGCAGTTCGGGAAACTCGAAGGGCTTGACCAGGTAATCATCGGCGCCCATGTCCAGGCCCTTGATCTTGTCGGCCAGCCGGCCGCGTGCCGTCAGCATCATCACGCGTTGATTGCCGTCGCGGCGCAGCTGTTCCAGCACCTCCCAACCGTCGGTGTTGGGCAGGTTCACGTCGAGGATCACCAGTTCATAAGTGTGCTGCCTGGCCAGGTGCAGGCCATCGATGCCGCTGGCGGCGCAATCGACGACATAGCCACTTTCGGTCAGGCCTTGTTGCAAGTAGTCAGCGGTTTTCTGCTCGTCCTCAACCACAAGGATACGCATGGGGGGATTACCTTTTTTTACGAGAGGGGAGGTCCATGTCCTTATGGAATGACGTGTTCGGGGTAGGGGGAAATTCTCAACCGTGAAGTCGCTTCAGGGTCAACTGCGACCATCGGCCGCATAAGGGCGTGTGCAAAAAAAACGCCCCGACCGGGGCGTTAAAAATCCATCTCTTTCCAAAGGAGCTACACAAAAGCTTCAGAGATGAATGTGCTCGGTGTATGACGCGTTGAGTCCACTATAAGAAGTTCAACTTAACGGGAAGGTGGGCCCAATATTACAGTTCTGATACCTGGCTATTTGTGAACAGATGTTAGTTAACCGCGAACGACTGTAACGACTCACAGCGCCACCAGCGGGTATTCGGCAATCAGGCGAACTTCCTCCAGGTCGGATTCGAACGCACTGGAGCGCACCGTGGCCTGGCGCAGGCGCAGCGACAAGTCCTTCAGCGTGCCACTTTGCACCACGTACTTGGCCTCGACATCCCGCTCCCAGCGACGCTGGTCGGTGAGTGGATTGCCGGCCGCGTCGCGGCGCATATACACCGCGTTGGCGTCGCTGTAGTCGGCGCCGGTGCCCTTGCCGTAGCGGGTCATGAACGACAGGCCGGGAATGCCGAAAGGCTGCATGTCCAGGTCGTAGCGCAGCATCCACGAGCGCTCCTTGGGGGAGTTGAAGTCGCTGTACTGGATCGAGTTGTTGAGGAAGATCGAATCCGACTGGCGCAGGTAATCGAAGTCGTCATCACCGTTGTTGCGCTGGTGCGACACGGCCAGGCTGTGGGCGCCAACCTTGACGCCGAGCCTGGCGCTCCAGATGGTGTTGTCGAATTCGCCAAGCAGCTTTTTGCCTTCATCCACGGCCTTGTAAAGGTTGACGTCGCCGAACAGCGAGACGTCGTCGGTCAGTGGGTAACTGGCAGCGCTGCCCGCGTAATACTGGTCCCAGGCGTCTTTCAGGCGGCTGCTGTAGAGGCTGAAGCTGAGGTGCTGGTTGAGGCTGTAGTCGCCGCCGAAATAGCTGATCCAGGGCGAGTCGACCTTGCCTGCATAAAACGTTGCAAAGCCTTTATCCATGCCGCTTTCGCTGGGCTGGCTCATGCCGCTCAAACGCCCGCCCTGCAGGCTCAGGCCTTCCAGGCTGGTGTTATGCACGGTCACGCCACGAAAGCTTTCCGGCAGCAGGCGCGAATCGCCATAGGCCACCACCGGGTTCAGCGGGAATACATCGCCGGCCTTGATCACCGTGTCCAGCACGCGCAATTTCGCCGCGCCGCCGACCTTGCTGTAGCTGTCTTCGGGATGGTTGTCGCTGTCCACCGGCAGCACGCCGAACGAACCTTTGCCACCGCTGCGGCCGGTGCCCGAGTCGAGCTTCAGGCCGACCATGGCAAACGCATCCAGGCCAAACCCCACCGTGCCTTGGGTGAACCCGGATTCGAATTTACCGATGAACCCCTGGGCCCAGGCTTCGGAGTAGCCGTTGCCGGTGGGGCTGGACTGGCCCTTGCGGTCATCGCGATTGAAATAGAAATTGCGCGCCAGCACGTTCACGCTGCTGCCTTCGATAAACCCTTCGGGTTTTTCTTCGGCTGCCACGGCGGCCAGCGGCAACGTGGCGACCAGTGACAGGGGAAGGGTGTAATAACGGATCCGCATGTTTCGCTCCTCGGTATTGGCAGTGATCAGCTTCTTATGGAGGCGGGCGTTCTTATTGATCTGGCCCGGGCTGATAGTTGCAAACCGTGGATAACGACTGGGTGGCGGCAACATTACAATTCTGGAAACTGGTGGCCACCTAACAAATAAGTAATGTTCTGGTGAACATCGCGTCAGGGTTCGCTGGTTAGTCTCGGCACTGAACTTTCAGTCGAGGAACCTGTGATGAACTTTTATGCAATCGCCCTGGGTGTATTTACCGCAAGCCTGTCATTGGGCGCATTGGCCGAAGGCGGCGGTGATCGCACTTTTGCGTTGATGATGGAGCGCAATGAAAAAGCCATGGCCGACTACGCGGTGAAAAACGGCAAGCCGGCGCCCGAGGTGCAGGCGTATCGCTACGGCATGAAACTGGACATTGCCAAGGTGATCAACGTGACGCCGCCGATCCGCGCGTGCAATCCCGTGCCCTCGCGCATGACCTATGAAGACTCCCGCGGCAATCTCAATACCCTGGAATATCAAGTGATGGGTGTGTGCCGAAATAACGGCAGTTGATGGATCCAAAAAAACAGTGGGGCCCACGCAAAAAAGCGCTTCAGAAAACGCCGCCAGCGCCGATGCAGGTCAGATCACTCTCCCCAAATGACCATCGGTGCCCCATGTTCAACACCCGTTTGAAGCAGGAGCTGTCGGCTCTTCGCGAAGAATTGTCCAGCTTGCAACAGGTCAAGGAGAGCCTGGAAAGCGAAATGCTGTGCCTGACGCTGGACGCCGAAGGCCGGGTGGAGTGGGCCAACGCCAACTTCCTGCAGGAACTGGTGTACGCGTCGAGCAACATTCTCGGTCGTCCGATCGAAGACCTGGTGCCCGATCACGTGCGCAATGATGAATTCCATCGTCGCTTCAAGAACGCCCTGGTGCGCGGTGAGCATTTCGCCGGCACCGTGCGCCTGATGCGCGGCAATGGCCAGGAGGCGTGGCTGCGCTCGATCTTGCAGCCGGTGCGCAGTTCGGAAGGGCGCATCAAGCATTTTTCGATCTACTCCAGCGACCTCACCCGCACGATCGAGGCCTCTCGCGAGCATGAAAACCTGATCACCGCGTTGGTGCGGTCCACCGCCGTGATCGAGTTCGACCTGGGCGGGCACGTGCTCACCGCCAACGATCGTTTTCTCTCCGGCATGGGTTACAGCCTCGCGCAGATCCAGGGCAAACATCACCGTATGTTCTGCGCGCCTGAAGAGTACAACAGCGCCGAATACCAACACTTCTGGAAGCGCTTGAACGCCGGCGAGTTCGTCGCGGCGCGCTTCAAGCGTGTGGACAGCCATGGCCGCACGGTTTGGCTGGAAGCCACCTACAACCCGGTGCTGGATGCCAACGACCGGCTGTACAAAGTGGTCAAGTTCGCCACGGTGATCACCGACCAGGTCAATCAGGAGCAAGCCGTCGCTGAAGCAGCGAACATTGCCTACAGCACGTCGTTGCACACCGACAGCAGTGCCCAGCGCGGTACCACGGTGGTGACACAGGCGGTGGACGTGATGCGCGATCTGGCCAAGCACATGCAACAGGCCGGCGAGGGCATCGAGGCGCTCAACGCTCAGTCCCAAGTGATCGGCACCATCGTCAAGACCATCAGCGGCATCGCCGAGCAGACCAACTTGCTGGCGCTCAACGCCGCCATTGAAGCAGCGCGTGCCGGTGAACAAGGGCGGGGTTTCGCGGTGGTGGCCGATGAGGTGCGCCAGCTGGCGTCACGTACCAGCAAAGCCACCGAGGAGATTGTCGGCGTGGTGCGGCAGAACCAGGACATGGCCCGCGATGCGGTGACCCTGATGACTGATGGCCGTCTGCAAGCCGAGCAGGGCCTGGCCCTCGCGGCGGAGGCGGGCACGGTCATCGTCGAAATCCAGGACGGTGCGCAAAAAGTGGTCAGTGCAGTGGGACAATTCGCAAACCAGTTGTCGAGCTGAGCCGTGGGGCTTGTGCTTGAGGTATCGTAGGTTTTTTCCGCTTGAAGAGCCGATCCTCCATGAGCCCTACTCACCGCCGCCCCGTTCCGCTGTCCAAGGCCTACCGCCTGCTCAACCATGGGCCTACCGTGCTGGTCAGCGCGGCCCACAACGGCCAGCGCAACATCATGGCCGCCGCCTGGGCGATGCCGCTGGATTTCGAACCGCCGAAAGTCGCGGTTGTATTGGACAAAGCCACCTGGACCCGCCAACTGCTGGAAGGCGCCGGCACTTTCGTGCTGCAGGTGCCTTGCGTGGCCCAGGTCGATCTGGTCCAGACCGTTGGCAACACCACCGGCTCTGAGACGGACAAATTTGCCGCCTACGGCCTGCACACCTTCAGCGGTGAACACACAGAAGCGCCATTGCTGGAAGGCTGTGTGGCCTGGCTGGAATGCCGCCTGCTGCCCGAACCGCACAACCAGCAGGCCTACGACCTGTTCCTGGGTGAAGTGGTGGCGGCTTATGCCGACGAGCGCGTGTTCAGCGACGGCCGCTGGCACTTCGAAGGGCATGATTCGCTGCGCACCTTGCACCATGTGGCGGGCGGGCATTTCCTCACCATCGGCGCGCCGATTGACGGTAAAACCTTGCCTTGAGACAGCCCCCGCAGGCGCCGGCGTGCCTGCGCTTGCAGGGTTACCATTGCGCCTGGCCGAGGGCTTCGGCAAACGCCATCAGTTTTGGCGAGTACTGTCGGGACGGCGGGTAAACCAGCGAGATCGCCCGGCGGCGGCCAGCGAAGTTTTCCAGCAGCGGCACCAGGCGCCCGGCGGCCAAGTCGTCGCGCACGGCAAAGTCCATGACCTGGGCGATGCCGAAGCCACCGACGGCGCCGTCGACCAGTGCATCACCGATATCAAAGATCAGCCGCCCTTCGACACTCACGTCCTGCACCTTGCCATCGAGCATGAACTGCCAATCGACCATGCGCCCGTTGCGCAGATTGCGCACGGTCAGGCAGTTGTGGTCCTTGAGTTCGTCGACGCTGTGCGGTGTACCGAAGCGCGCCAGGTAAGCCGGCGAGGCGACCGTGATCCAGCGCAGCGGCGCCAGCGCGCGGGCGATCAGGCGTTGGTCCTGGATCTCGCCGGTGCGCAGGAGCGCGTCGAAGCCTTCATCGACGATGTCCACCAGGCGGTCGGTCATCACTGCTTCGATGCGCAACGCGGGGTAACGCAAGGTCAGTTCGCCGATCACCGGCATGACCACCTTGCGCCCGAACAGCGAGGGCGTGCTGATTTTCAACAGGCCGGAAGGGGTGCTGCGGCGGTCGAGCATCAGCTTTTCGGCCTCGGCCAATTCCGCCAACAGCGGCGCGCTGCGCTCGTAGAGCATCTGCCCGTCGGGCGTCAGGCTGACGCTGCGGGTGTTGCGTTGCAGCAGGCGTACGCCCAGTTCCTGTTCGAGGCGCGAAATGGCGCGAGACAGGCCCGACTGGGTCAGTCCCAGGTCTGCGGCCGCGCGCGTGAAACTGCGGGTTTCGGCCACGCGGACCAACAGGCGAACAGCGTTCAGATCCATGATTAAAGTCATTACTGAAAGAGTGATTGCGCTATTTATCATCTGTTTCGCATAAAAGACACTGGCGGCTTCTCATTTTCGGACAGGACGCTGTGATGTCTCCCTCTCGACCCTCAGGCTGGATGCTGATGCTGCTGGCCACGGCGCAACTGATTATTGCGCTGGATGCGACCATCGTGTTCGTGGCGCTGCCGCAGATTGGCGCGCATCTGAACTTCTCCGCCGCGCAATTGCAGTGGGTGGTGAGTGCCTACAGCGTGGCGTTTGGCGGTTTCCTGCTACTCGGCGGGCGCGCCACGGATTTGCTTGGCAAGCGCCGTCTGTATCGGGTCGGCCAGTCGTTATATGCGCTGGCCTCCCTGGCTGCGGTGCTCGGTGGCAGCGCCGTGTTGCTGGTGCTGGCGCGGGCCGTGCAGGGGGTGGGCGGGGCGTTGTTGTTCCCGGCGACCTTGGCCCTGATCAACACCCACTATGCCGAAGGGCCGGCGCGCAACCGCGCGTTTGCCGTGTGGAGTGCGGCGTCGGCGGCAGGCCTGGCGCTCGGCGCGCTGCTGGGTGGCGTGCTGACCCAGGCCTGGGGGTGGGAGGCGGTATTTTTGGTCAACGTGCCGCTGGCGGGCGGTTGCGCCTGGGCGGCGCGCTACTGGATCCCCGCCGATGGCGAGCGTGCGCGCGGGCGCAACTTTGATGTGAGCGGCGCGTTGACCGTGACCGTTGGCGGCACCTTGCTGGTGTTTTCGCTGGTGCAGGGGCCTGAATGGGGCTGGACGGCGCCGTCCACACTGGGTTGCCTGGGCTTGGCGTTGGCGCTGCTCGGCCTGTTCGCCTGGATTGAACATCGCGGCCGCGACCCACTGATGCCGCTGCGTTTGTTTGCCTATCGCGAGTTGCGCATGGCGATGGTGCTGACGGCGGTGTTCATGAGCAGCTTTGGCGTGCAGTACTACTTTCTCGCGCTGTATTACCAGCAGGTCTACGGCTACAGCGTGCTGCAGGCAGGGTTGGCGTTTTTACCCGCGACCCTGGTGTGCACGTTCGGGATCTGGCTGGCGGAGCGTTCGCTCGCCCGGTTGGGGTTACGCAACACGTTGGTCTGCGGGCAGCTGGCCGGTGCCGTGGGGATTGCGCTGGTGTGCTGGGCGTTGCCGACAGGGGTAGGGTTCTGGTCGCTGCTGCCGGGGATTTTCATCCTGAGCATCGGCCAGGGCATGACCTGGACCGCGATGTGGGTCGCTGCGGGGCTGGGCATCCGGCCAGGCGAGCAAGGCGTGGCGGCGGGAATGGCATCCACCAGCCAGCAGATCGGTGGGGCGCTGGGCCTGGCGGTGCTGGTGTCGGTGGCAAATGCCGGGTCGAGCCAGGCGGCGGGGATCGAAGCGGCGATGGGCTGGAGTGCGGCGATTGCCTTGGCCGGGGCGCTGCTGGCACTGGGGCTCAGAGCGCGCGCACCGAAGCCGGACGCGTTGCTGGAAACCACGTAGATCAACGGTAGGCGTGGGTGAATTCCAGGCCAGGTCCTCAGCGCCCGAGCATCTTCACCCAGCGCGAGGGCGGCATGCCGTAAGTGCTGCGAAATTGTCGGGTCATATGGCTCTGGTCGGTGAACCCGGCGGTCAACGCCGCGTCCACCAATGACTGGCCCTGGGCCAACAGGCTGCGCACCAGGTCCAGGCGGCGCATGGTCAGGTAGCGATACGGGCTGGTGGCGAACAACAGGCGAAAATCCCGCGATAACGCCCAGCGGTCGCGACCGGCGTGCTCGGCGATTTCATCCAGGGTGATGCTGCGGCCCAGCGCGCTGTGGATAAACTCCCGCGCGCGCTCGGCGGCCACGTAATCGAACGTCTTGCGACTGGCAATCGCGCCTGAGGCATTGCTCAGGGCCTGCGCCAGGTCGAACATCGCGTCCTGTTCCTGCAGCGGGTCGATCGGGCAATCCAGGCTTTGCAGCAGCACTTCACTGGCACGGTGCAGCCACGGGTCGCTGGACAATCCGCCAGGAATGAACGGCAACGGCTTGCCGCCGATGATCTGCTGGATCAGCGCCGGTTCCACATAGATCATCCGATACTTGAAGCCTTCCTCGCTGCCGGCGCGCCCGTCGTGGGTTTCATCGGGGTGAATCACCATGGTCGTGCCAGGCATGCTGTGGGTCATGCCGCCGCGGTAATGAAAGCTCTGCACACCGAACAGCGTGCGTCCGATGGCGTAGGTGTCATGGCGATGCGGGTCGAAGGCGAAGCCGGCAAAGTACGCCTCGATACGGTCCAGGCCGCTGGCGTGCGGCGCGCGGTGCAGCCAGTCGAGGATAGGAGTCGGTTTGCCCATGATGGCTTGTCACAAAAAAGGGATGGAAACACGTTAACCCAGTCTGCATTCCTTGTCTGCCGGGGTCTTGTACGATTGTGCAGGTGCCGGGCGAGGCCTATGATCCTGGCTCGTGCCTTGCACTGATGGAGCTGCCCAGATGGATTTTTTCGACCCCGCCTACGTGGCGCCGCTGGTCTCGCTGGCCCTGCTGTGGACCGTGGCGGTGGTGACGCCCGGCCCCAACTTCTTCAACACCGCGCAGCTGGCCGCCAGCTGTTCGCGTCGTCATGGCGTGGTGGCATCGGCGGGCGTGGCCACCGGCACGATCATGTGGGGCCTGGCGGGTGGCCTGGGCATCAAGTCATTGTTCACCGCTGCGCCGATGCTGTACCTGGCGTTCAAGATCATCGGCGGCTGCTACCTGATCTACCTGGGGCTGAAGCTGTTCAAGCGCTCGGCACCGGCCATGGGTCACAACCTGCTGGCAGACGAACCCCGGCGCTCGCTGTTTTCCGCCTGGCGCCTGGGCCTGCTGGGCAACCTGTCCAACCCCAAGGCCGCGCTGTTCGTCGCCACCATCTTCGCGTCGACCATGCCGCCTTCGCCCTCGCCGATGCTGTTGACCCTGGCGGTGATCACCATGGCCACGTTGTCATTCAGCTGGTACAGCAGCGTGGCCCTGGTGTTTTCCAGCGCGCGCATGGCCAACCTCTACAGCCGTTCGCGCAAATGGCTGGATCGTTTTGCCGGCGGTTGCTACGTGTTGTTCGGTGCACATCTGGTAGCGAATCGCTGACCGCCCGTGGTAAGAAGCCTTACTTTCAACAGTGAGGCCGGTTCATGAGCAAGGTGCGCGTAGGTATTATTTTCGGGGGGCGTTCGGCCGAGCACGAGGTCTCGTTGCAGTCGGCGCGCAACATCGTCGATGCGCTCGACCGCACGCGTTTCGAGCCGGTCCTGATCGGCATCGACAAGGCCGGCCACTGGCACCTCAACGACACCTCGAACTTCCTGATCAACCAGGAAAACCCCGCCCTCATCGCGCTCAACCAGTCCAACCGCGAACTGGCGGTGGTGCCCGGCAAGGCCAGCCAGCAAGTGGTGGAAACCTCCGGCAGCGGCCTGCTCGAACACATTGATGTGATCTTCCCCATCGTCCACGGCACCCTCGGCGAAGACGGTTGCCTGCAAGGCTTGCTGCGCATGGCCGACCTGCCTTTTGTTGGGTCCGACGTGCTCGGTTCGGCGGTGTGCATGGACAAGGACATGAGCAAGCGGCTGCTGCGCGACGCCGGCATTGCCGTCACCCCGTTCATTACCCTGACCCGTCGCAACGCCGCGCACACCGCGTTTGATGCCGCCGTGCGCAAGCTCGGCCTGCCGATGTTCGTCAAGCCTGCCAACCAGGGGTCCTCGGTGGGCGTGAGCAAGGTCGGCAATGAAGCCGAGTACCACGCCGCCGTCGAGCTGGCGTTGGGGTTTGACGAGAAAGTCCTGGTGGAGTCGGCCGTCCAGGGGCGCGAGATCGAATGCGCCGTGCTCGGCAACGACAACCCCATCGCCAGCGGCTGCGGCGAGATTGTGGTGAGCAACGGTTTCTATTCCTACGACAGCAAATACATCGACGCCCAGGCCGCCCAAGTGGTGGTGCCGGCGGACATCAGCCACGACGCCAGCGAGCGTATCCGCCGCCTGGCCATCGACGCCTTCGAAGTGTTGGGATGCGCCGGGTTGGCCCGCGTCGACGTGTTCCTCACTGAGGACGGTGAGGTGCTGATCAACGAAATCAACTCGCTGCCGGGTTTCACCCGGATCAGCATGTACCCCAAGCTGTGGCAGGCGGCGGGGATGAGCTACAGCGAGTTGGTGAGCCGCTTGATCGAGCTGGCGCTGGAGCGGCATGCAGCGCGCAAGGGGCTGAAGATCAATCGTTGAGAGCCGCGGGCTATCGGGTGGTCAGGGGCGGCGCGCGATCCACGAATAGATCAATGTCTTCGCTTCTTGCGGGTGATGTGTCCTTCTGCGGTAGCTGGCAAACGTCGGCGACGTGCAGTAAGTGCACACCTCGCTGACCTCAATCTGCTCGCGCTTGACCCCCGCCGCCTGCAGCAACATCAGCGCATACCTGCTCAAGTCAAACCACGCGCTGTCGCTTTGCCTTGCGGCGGGCGGGGCAATTTCGGGTGTCTGCCGCGGTGCCGGTTGCACGCTGCTCCACGGTGCCTGGCGGTGCTGCCACAGGTGCCCTTGCTCCGCCTGGAACTGGGCGATAAACCCTTCGCTCACCTCATAACAACACGGCTTGATCGACGGCCCGATTGCCACCTGCAGTTGATCGGCCGCGATCCCCTCGGCGGCAAAGCGCTGCACCGCGTTGGCGATAATCCCGCGTTGCAGGCCTTTCCAGCCGCCATGCACTGCCGCTACCTGCTGAGCGTCTTTGGAGGCGAACAGAATGGGCAGGCAGTCGGCGGTGATCACTGCGATGGGCTGGTGCGTGTGGGTAAACACAGCGTCAGCCTCGATGGTATTGGCCACCTGGCCCGGCTGCCACTCAATCACCGAGGCGCTGTGCACCTGCTTGCAGATGAACACCTCGTCCGGGCGCGCCGGGTCATTGATCGCACAGAAACCGTGGTCGACGCCGGCAATGGCGCCGAGATTGTTTGCCTGTTGCAAGGGCTGTTCTCCGCTCAATAAATCAGTCGCCGACCGCTTCGCCTTCGCGCCGAGGGTCGGCGCCGCCGCTCAGCGACACCTTACCCTGGGCGTCGCGCGTGCGGACGATGGCCTGGATGCCGCTGGTCATGTCGATCTCGCTCAATGCATGGCCCTTGTCCTTCAGCACTTGTTTCAACGCCGGGCTGAACAGTCCTTGTTCGAGTTCGGTGGCGCCATTGCGACTGCCGAAATTCGGCAGGCTGATGGCCGCCTGCGGGTCGAGTTTCCAGTCGAGCATCGCCACCAGGGATTTACTCACGTACTCAATGATCTGTGAGCCGCCGGGCGAGCCGACGGCGGCCAGCAACTCACCGCTCCTGCGATCAAATACCAGCGTCGGGGCCATGGCCGAGCGTGGGCGTTTGCCCGGTTCGACACGGTTGGCCACCGGCTGGCCGTGTTCTTCGGGGATAAACGAGAAATCGGTCATCTGGTTGTTGAGCAAAAAGCCCTGGACCATCAGATGGGAACCGAACGCCGCCTCGACGGTGGTCGTCATCGACACGGCGCCACCCAGGTCATCCACCGCCACCACTTGCGACGTGGAGATGCGCAGCGGCGAGCGGTCCGGCGCGTAGGCGACCTGGATGCCGGCAGGCGTGCCGGGTTTGGCGATGCCCATGCTGCGTTCGCCGATCAATGCTGCGCGTTTGGCCAGGTAGTCCGGTGCGACAAGACCGGCCACCGGCACCGGTACAAAGTCGGCGTCGGCGACGTACAAACCACGGTCTGCGAAGGCCAGGCGACCCGCCTCGGCAATCAGGTGCACGGCTTCGGGCGTTGGCTCGAGGCCTGCGGGCGAGGTGCTTTTCACCGGCGTCATGGGTGCGATGGCCAGGCCCGGATCGCGGGCTTCGAGTGCCTGCAATGTACCGAGGATTTGCGCGATGGCGATCCCGCCCGATGACGGTGGTGGCATGCCACACACGGTCCACTGTTTGTAGTCGCTGCACAGGGGCGTGCGCTCCTTGGCGGTATAGCCCTCAAGGTCTGCCACCGACAGGCTGCCGGCATTGCGATTGCCCTGGACCTTGCGCGCGATCTCGTCGGCAATCGGCCCGTGGTACAGCGCGTCCGGGCCCTCCTTGGCGATGCGCTTGAAGACGTTGGCCAGCGCCGGGTTTTTCAACAGCGTACCGGTGGCCTTGGGCGTGCCATCGGCATTCAGAAAGTACGCGGCCATTTCCGGCGACCGGGGGATATGACGGTCGGCCGCGATCAACGCGTGCAAGCGCGGGGAAATCGCGAAGCCCTGTTCCGACAAGCGGATCGCCGGCTCGAACAGCTTGGCCCACGGCAGGTGCCCGGTCTTTTTGTGCGCCATCTCCAGTGCCCGCAGTACCCCCGGCGTGCCCACCGAGCGCCCGCCGATTTGCGCCGCGGTGAAGGTCATCGGCGTACCGTCCGCTTTCAGGAACAGCCGCTCGGTCGCCCCGGCCGGTGCCGTTTCACGACCGTCATACGCGTGCACCTTATCTCCGTCCCACACCATGATGAACGCCCCGCCGCCAATACCAGAGGACTGCGGCTCCACCAGCGTCAGCACTGCCTGCATCGCAATGGCCGCATCGATGGCCGAACCACCCTGGCGCAACATCTCCCGCCCGGCTTGCGCCGCCAGCGGGTTGGCGGCTGCCGCCATATGGCGTTCGGCGTGTTGGGGGGTGAGGTCGGTGCGGTAGCCCGAGCCCAACTCCGGTGCCGGCGGTTGCTCGCTGACAGGGGTGTGACAGGCCGCCAGGACGAGGGCGGCGGCAATCACTGACAGTTGACGGCGGGAAATCAAAAACACGCGCTGAACTCCGTTCATTTTGAGAATGATCTGGTTTTCCTGTGGGGGGACTTTACCGCAGCGGTGAGTTGGAGGCGTGCTGGATTGACTGAAAATTCTGAAGAGCCCACTCGTTGCCGGTGTGTCACCGGATGTCTTTATCTCGGCCTGCACGGGAGTTGAATCTATTCCTCATGAGGGTGCTGCTGTCGTTGGAACCAATGGTTGAAGGTGTTCACTAGGTAGTTTTCACTCATCCGCTTGAGGCGCTCGTTATGCATCGTGGGTTAGACGGTCTGCTCAGGCTGCACCAGAGCGTTGTCGAGCGCTCAGTAAGGTCGATTGGAGAAGCGCCGCCAGGCCCGAGCCCGACCTCACTGCCGGAAATGCAGGGGGCTCATTATCAAACGCTGAACCCGGCCTCGATGGTGTTCGACGTCAGCATCAAAGGCGGGCAACTCCAGGCTGACAGTACAGCCACAGGCCGCGATGTCGCCCGTCATCTCAACGCGCCAGGCAAACGCTATACCGCCGATGGCTACTCTGCTGAGCGCGGCAATACGGTGCGTTTCAAAGATGAGCGACAGTACCTGTTTCATATTCAGTCCACGCCGGCTGTCGCAGCGGTGTTCAAGAGCAGTCTTGCCGATCCGGCCGGCGGTGCAGGCTCGGTAGCGTCCTTGAGTAACCCCGGCCGCGCGCACCTGGCAAGCGTCAGCGGGATCCACACGACTGTCGAGGGCAAGCAGTTTCGCCTGGATAACGAGCGTCTTTATCGCTTTGAACCGATCACGCTGTCCTGGCTGCCCGACGCCGATGCACGTGCATACAGCCGCATTGGTTTGACCCGGGAAGGGCAGTTGCTGAAGACACCCCAAGGATCTCTGGACAGCAGTGCGCAGCGCCAGGGTTCGGTGGTATTGAGCCAGGTCCAGGGCGTCTCTGCCCTGCACATTCAGGGCACCGGCGCGCCGGCTGTGCGTCCGTTCGATGAGGCCGGCGTGCCTGTGCCGCTCGCGCGAATCGGGCTGGCCGGTAGTACCCTGTATGGCGCGACGACTGACGGCGAACTGCTGCGCGCAGATATGCGTCAGGCCAGGGGCGGCGTGCTGCCGATGGCGCGTCAATCGGTCGAAGCACTGGAGCAGGCGCTGAAGGGCAGTGTCAGAGTCGAAGGTTTCTTTCATGATGATGCAGGGCAACTCAATGCCCAGGTTCGCGATGCCCGCGAGCAACTGCATAGCTCGCCCTTGAATGAATCAAGCGCATTGCGCCCGCACTGGAACCTCAGTGACGTGTTGGTCAAGGGCATCGAGAAAGGTCTGCCCTTGCCCAGCCAGCAGGCACTCGCGACCTCGATCGATCTCGGGCTGCGGGGCAAGGTCGCACTTGATTCAGGCCGGCTGTTGAGCTGGAACGCGGGTGCACAGCAATGGGATAACGCCCGGCAGCCGGGCGTCGAGCGTCTGGAGCGTGGCCTGGATGGACGTGCCTATGTGCTGCAAGAGGGGCAACTGAAAGCGGTGGCGATCCAGAAAGTGCGTGATCCGGTTTTCGAGGGCGCCAGCCATGACTTGGCCGCTCTTCCCAAGCCCCGTCCTCACGTGTCACTTGATGAGGTACTCGCTGGAAAAAGTCAGAGCCCCATCGCCCACTTTGCAGTCGCTGATGGCCGTCATTTCGTAACGGCCAATCAAGACAACGAACTCCAGGTTCATCAGGAGGGTATCGTCACCCCATTACGGCTGTCACCGCCGCTTGCGATAAAGGCACTGGCGCTGGATCACGATGGGCATCTCTACGCACACAGCCAGGGTGACGAGTTGTTCAGGGTTGATCGCGAGGTTTGGCAAGGCAGCGCCAGGGGGCCGCATCGCTGGGCCAGGGTTGAACTGCCCGAGGGCCGCCCCTTGGAATCCTTGCGGATGGGGGCTGACAAACACTTGGTTGCCGGCTGGGATAAGCAGTTCCATCGATTGGATCGCTCGGGCCCAGAGTCAATGAAGGCGGGGCCGTTGCAACCGGTGGCGGCGGTACCGTTGCTGGGCGATACATTGGCGAGTGCTCAAATGCGCGCGCAGTTTCCAGGCGGGGCATTGACGGCCAGCAGTCATGTGATGGGGCAAACCCGTGAGGGGATTTCGCACAAGCGCAGTTTTTTTCAAGGGATCAAGGCGCACTTTCACCCTTTGGAGTCCCTCAGCCACACAGGCAAGGATATTCAGCACCGTATCAGCGGCCGTCGCGGGCTGCAGGCCGTCTACGGGGACGATAAGCAACTGCACGAGCGGCTCAAGCCCCTGTCGAAGAGCAAGCCGGTTGCGGCTGACCTGAGCGCGCGCCTCGTTGCGCTCAGCGTACCCGGCCCGCGCCAGGCGTTGGCCAACCAGATCAGCCAGGTGTTGGCCCGTGTGGACGCGAGCAGCCAGGCCAGCGCACGCCTTTTAGGCGATGTGCATGGGCTGGCGTTTGACTCGCGGCCCACACTGAGCCGGACAGTGGTCAACCCGGAATCGACGCTGCATCAACTGCATCAGGCGTTCATACGGGTCTCACCCTCATCGGAAAAAACCACCGCTGCGCTACTGGCCAATCTCGAGGGGCAAGACTTGACGTTGCCCCAATGGAAACCGGAGCGTAAGC
Organism: Pseudomonas sp. TH21; assembly: GCF_016651025.1. Lineage (NCBI taxonomy): Bacteria > Pseudomonadati > Pseudomonadota > Gammaproteobacteria > Pseudomonadales > Pseudomonadaceae > Pseudomonas > Pseudomonas sp. TH21. The sequence continues at coordinate 701,471 of NZ_JAEKEQ010000001.1, forward strand.
GAGACCTCACTCACCCTGGCGCCCTCGTCGAAGGCGACCTGATTCATCACGCCAACACGCTGAGGAAACTGACTGATCTGGCGGAGGAACTCGACAGCCTTTCCGGATACAGCCCAAGCGCCCTGAAGCGCATAGAAGGCTCCGTGAGCGCGGTCATCAAGGATTTTGACCAGAGCCCGTTGCATCAATTGTCACGTCAGAACGTCGTCAGTTACGCGCAGGCAGAGACCCTCTACGACAACTTCAAATTATTGGCCAAGGACCTGGGTACACCGGGATCCGCCTTGCATTGGCACCTCTCGACGCTGCTCGGATTGCCCGTCGATGCTTCCCTCAAGGACGCACTGACGCAGCAAGTGCAACGACTGGAGAGTGGTCAAACCCTTGGCTCCAGCCGCACCCAGGGCAAAAGCCTGGGCTTGATGGTGACGGGGATAAAACCCGTCGCCCCCGCGGAGTTTTTCCTGGGCGCCTCCAAGTCCCATACCAACGGCGTCAGCATCAGTCGCACGGATAAAGGCGCGAGGGTCGAGATCTCGATGGACGACACACGGCGGTTGGCCGCTTCGGTGGCTTCAGGGGTGACGGTGGGGCGGGGCACCCAAGCGTACGGGCCGGGTTTGAGAGTCGCGGGGGAATTGACGGCAGCGGTTGCGAAAAACACCGGTTCGAGCATCAGTTTTGACGTGAAGGAGGCGGACTTCGGCAAGTTGATGTCGATCCTCACCCACCCATCGGGTGGTCTCCAAGATTTGCTGGCGCTGGGAGAGCAGCACGCTGCCGGGCACAGCTCCAAGCTGAGTGGTGACGTTAACCTGGATGGACTCGCGCAGTTGCGTGTGCTCTACAACCCCCAGGAGAATATTGCCGAGCTGGACTCAGTGATACGCGCAGGTATCGGCGGGTTGGCGAACCTCAATCTTGCGCATGCGGACAAGAGTCAGTCCACGACGCGCACGGCGGCGGGCACCAGTCACGCCGAGGGACGCAGCGCACAATGGCTGAGGCAGGGTGGCGTGGGTGCCAACGTTGCGCCTTTGAATGCGCTGGCGTTGGGCAGGGTTGAAACTGGCGGGCCAGCTGCTGCCGTTTTTGCATTGCCGGAAATATCGGTCATGGTGAAATTTGATCGGAGCCAATCACAGGCATTCAGTTTCTCGTTCAAGTCGCCACACGCGGTGACTCAATCGCAGATCAATGACCTGCGACGCAGCCTTTCGCTGTATTCGCCGCAATTCAGACGGGACTTGGCCGCTACGGAACGGCCGGGGGCCACGACGGATGAACAGTTGGCCAGCTTGCAGGGGTTTCTGGCGACTCATCCGCCCCTGGCGACCAAGGCGGACGCCTACCACGCGATTGGCCAGTCGTTGGATAAGTTATTGACCCAACGGGACCTGATGAAAAGCGGGCTGCGCCAGCTGGCATCGGTGGAGTCTTCCGTCACACGTGTGGGCTTGCGGGACAACGGGCAGCATGCCTGGTTGGATGATGTCGCGCCGGCCAACAAAGCGGCCATCGAACAGTGGGCCAGGGACGACCCGCACTTTGCCCAGGTGCTCGATCAGCTGCAGCATGGGGAGGGCACTTCAGTGCGACTCGGCATGGAGCTGAAGCCGCAGGTGCTGCGCGCGATCGAGCACAGCCACCTTGCGGGTAAAGGCACCGAGGCGTTGATCAAGCACGCACTCAATGACCGCAACAACCTACGCGTAAAAAGTATGAGCATGAGCTACACCGCCACCCAGTCCCATAGCATGTCGCTACCGGCGATGACGAACCTCAGCTTTTCCAGCAGCGCTGCGCTCAGCCACACGCAAAAACACGTCAACGTCGATCTGGAGTACGGCGTGAATCCGGATAAACCCTTGAAGATGAACCTCAACGATACGTTGAGCCGCTTGCCCCGACACGATCTGACCCTTGATTTGGCCAGCCAGCGCATCAGGACGCCGCAGGCCGTGAGGTAAACGAGGCGCAAGCCCTCAAGCAATGCCGACTTGCGCCATGCCCCGTGCTTTTCTACAGGTAAAGAGTGCCCTGCATATACAGCGCGGCCTTGCCGGAAATGATCACCCGGTCGCCCTTGAGCTCGCAACGCAATTGGCCGCGACGCTTGCCCCCCTGTTCGGCGGTGAGTTGCTGTTTGCCCAGGCGCTCGGCCCAGAGTGGCGCCAGCGAGGTGTGCGCGGAGCCGGTAACCGGGTCTTCATTGATGCCCACGTTCGGGCCGAACCAGCGCGAGACAAAGTCAAACCGGGTGCTTCTCGCCGTCACCGCGATGCCGCGTTTGGGCAGGCCCTTGAGGCGTGCGAAGTCTGGCGTGAGCGCGGCGACCTGGGCCTCATCGTCGACCACGACGAGGTAGTCATCGGTGCCGAATACGTGCGCGTTCTCGATCCCCAATGCACTCAACATCCCGCTGGGCGGTTCGCAGCGCTGCGGCTGCTTGGCCGGGAAGTCCATCGCCAGTTCGTCGCCATTGCGCGTTACCCGAAGCTCGCCGCTGCGGGTGGCAAAGCGCAGCACGTCAGGCGCATTCCCCAATTGATGGATCAGCACCCACGCTGCCGCCAACGTGGCATGACCGCAGAGGTCGACTTCGACTTCCGGGGTCAGCCAGCGCAACTCGTAGAACTCGCCACGGGGCACGAAGAACGCCGTCTCGGACAGGTTGTTTTCGGCGGCGATGTTGTGCAGTTGCTCATCGGGCAGCCATTCGGTGAGCGGGCAGACGGCCGCCGGGTTGCCGCCGAAGACGTGCTGGCTGAAGGCGTCGACTTGGTAGATATCCAGTTTCATCCGGGGCACTCCGTGTGTGGGGAGGCTGGACACTAACAGTGGCTCAGGAGAGCGTCAAAATACAGATGCGCAGTTTTTTTGCGCGCATGCACCCGCTCAGCCCAGGCGCAAGACCATTGCGCCGGCGGCAATGATGCACGCGGCGACGATGCGCACTCGCGTGAGATGTTCCTTGAGCACCCACGCCGAGATCACCACGCCAAACAGGATCGAGGTTTCCCGCAGCGCCGATACAGTGGCGATGGGGGCTTGCGTCATCGCCCACAGGGCCAGTCCGTAGGACGCCAGCGTGCCGGCTCCGCCGACAAGGCCGAGTCGCCCATTGCGCAGGACGTAGCGGCAAAACTCCGCCCGCCGGGTGACTAACGCCCAGGCGGCAAGCGGGAGGCCGGTGAGCAGGAAAATCCACAGTGTGTAGGCCGCTGGCGCACCGGACTGACGCACACCCCAGCCATCGATGAGCGTGTAGCCGGCGATCACGCCGGCGTTGACCAGTGCCAGGATCAGCCCTTTTCTCTGCCCGGCCGAAGGGCCGGCAGCCATGCTCAAAATGCCGAGGGAAATCACCGCAATCCCGAGCCAGGCAGACGCCGATAGTGGCTCGGCCAACACCAACACGCTGACCACGGCCACCAGCAACGGCGCGGTGCCACGCATGATCGGGTAGGTCTGGCTCATGTCGGCGATGCGATAAGTCGAGGCGACCAGTACGAAATACACCACCTGCAAAACCACCGAGGCACCAATGAACGGCCAACTCTCCTTCGCCGGCAGCGCCAGGAAGGGGACGACAGCCAACGCAATCAACGACGCGACGGACGCGATCATGCAGGTGGTCATCAGTTTGTCTGTGCCGCCTTTGACCACGGCATTCCAGGTAGCGTGGAGCGCCGCGCCGAGCATGATGATCGCGAAGACGTCGAGGCTCATGAGTTGCAGCTTGCGTTATCAAGCATTGCCATCGCCATGTTGGCTCTCCCGTTTGCTTGTCAGTAGGTCACGGCAATGACCTGGGCCAGTTGCATGTCATTCATGTGCGGCGCCAGGTAGGACGCGTGGTCGGTCCTGACCGCGGGTTCCAACTGCGCGCGACGGATATCGCTATCCGAGCCGATGAATGCCAGCGCATCGCGCTTGGCGGCGGCGAGCCTTTCGAACGGCTTGGAGGTCAGCCACGTGGTGCCGGCGGTGAGCAGGCACGGCACGCCCGTGGTCACCATCGTGGCACGGGCTTCTGCCCTCGGCAGCATGCGCGAGCAGGGGCGGGGTTGAGCGTGCGAGTGCAAGCAGCAGAAACTTGGCGGCCATCGAACACTGATTCCGTTTAGTGCTGGGAGAGGGCGGGATCTTAGCAGTTGGCCGTGCTTTTCTGCGGGCATAAAAAAACGGCCTACCTTTCGGTAAGCCGTTTTTAGTACTTGGTGGCTACACAGGGACTTGAACCCCGGACCCCAGCATTATGAATGCTATGCTCTAACCAACTGAGCTATGTAGCCAAGTGGCGCGCATTATTCGCGTAGAACGACAATGCGTCAAGCGTTTATTTTGAATTTTTATCTACGCTTTCAACTGTTTAACCTGAATGGGCGGATCTGGCGACGAGTGGTGCGCCAATTCGCGGTGGCGTGCAGTGCATCCGTCGCGCTGACGACTGTCAGGGGGCGCGCAGTCGTTAGCGTGCTAACGGGATAGCCTTCCCACCGGCAAAAGTGGCACATTGTCGCACCTGCACCTGTGCACTTCCCCCTGCGGTACGGAAACCTTCCCATGGCTTTGAACACCCCCACGACCACCGGACAGACCAGCCCGCTGGTGATGCGCATCATCGGCGCGGTGGCGCTGGCCCATTTGATCAACGACCTGATCCAGTCGGTGCTGCCGTCTATTTATCCGATGCTCAAGGCCAGCTACGGCCTGACATTCACCCAGGTCGGGCTGATTACCCTGACCTTCCAGCTCACCGCATCGTTGTTGCAACCGTGGGTGGGGTATTACACCGACCGGCATCCGCAGCCGTTTCTATTGCCATGCGGGATGATCTGCACCCTGGTGGGCATTCTGATGATGTCCCAGGTGGGCAGTTTCCCGCTGATATTGCTGGCGGCCGGCCTGATCGGTATCGGCTCCTCGACCTTTCACCCGGAAGCCTCCCGAGTGGCGCGGTTGGCTTCGGGCGGGCGCTATGGCCTGGCGCAGTCGACGTTCCAGGTTGGCGGGAATGCCGGTTCTGCATTCGGCCCGTTGCTGGCGGCAGCGATCATCATTCCTTTCGGGCAAGGCAATGTGGCGTGGTTCGGCCTGTTCGCAATTTTTGCGCTGGTGGTGCTGTATGCCATCAGCCGTTGGTACCGCAACCACCTCAATCTGTTCAAGCTCAGGGCCGGCCAGGCGGCCACTCATGGCCTGTCGAAAAAGCGCGTCATGAGCGCGTTGGTGGTGCTGGGCCTGCTGGTGTTTTCCAAGTATTTCTACATGGCCAGCATCACCAGTTACTTCACCTTTTACCTGATCGAAAAGTTCGACCTGTCGGTCGCCAGCTCGCAGTTGCATCTGTTCCTGTTTCTCGGTGCAGTGGCGGCGGGGACGTTCTTTGGCGGGCCGATTGGCGACAAGATCGGCCGTAAGGCGGTGATCTGGTTTTCGATCCTTGGCGCGGCGCCCTTTACCTTGTTGATGCCTCACGTGGACTTGTTCTGGACCAGCGTGCTCAGCGTGATCATCGGCTTCGTGCTGGCCTCGGCATTCTCGGCCATCGTGGTCTATGCGCAGGAGTTGGTGCCGGGCAATGTGGGGATGATTGCGGGGGTGTTCTTCGGGCTGATGTTCGGCTTCGGTGGGATCGGCGCGGCGCTGCTCGGGCACTTGGCAGACATTCATGGTATCGAGTACGTGTACACGCTGTGCTCGTTCTTGCCGTTGTTCGGGCTGCTGGCGATCTTCCTGCCGCGTACCCGCAAGTCCTGAGGGGGTTGGGCAGATATCCCTGCCGCCCAACACCAGGCTTGTGCTACGGGTAGGTCGAATTGCGGGTGACGCGTTTGAGTTGTTCGCGTGCCCGCGACAGGCGTGAGCGAACGGTACCGATCGGAATGTCCAGCACGTCGGCAGTGTCCTGGTAGCTGCCGTCGGTTTCCAGCGAGGCGTACAGCGTTTTACGCATTTCGGGCGGCAGGTGGTCAATCGCGCTCAGGGTATTTTCCAGGCGGCGGTTGACCTCGAACTCCCAATCCAGACTGTTGTTTTCTTCCTGGCCATGCCACAGCGACTCATCGAATTCGCAATGCACAGGCTTGGCATACATGCGCCGAAAGTGATTGCGGATCAGGTTCTGCGCGATGCCGCACATCCAGGTGCTGAGGGTTGCCGTGCCGCTGAACCGTTCGCGATTGCGCCAGGCCTCAAGGTAGGTCAATTGCAGAAGGTCGTCCGCATCTTCCGGATTGAGCACACGCTTGTGAATGAAACGCCGGAGTTTTTTTTGCTGGTCGTCGGTCAGGTGGAGCATGAATTGAGGCGAGCTGCCAACGAGATGAGCTAAAGCATCAATAGGGATATTCATGATGTTTTCCTTTGGGTAGACGCAGTCGAAAGGATGTCGACAGGAACCCATTAGCACTGCCTGTGCCAATCATGAAAAACCTAATAAAGCATTGATTTATATATAGAAATATCTTGAATTGAGTCGATTTTGAGCAAGTTCTTGCACTTCTCGACGAGGCTTTGTGCAAGTCTTTTCAAGTGCGCGTTGATGTGGAATGCAATGGAACCGTATGCATCTGTTTCGCCACACAGGGAAACACTCTTCCTGTGCCGGTCTGAACACTATGCCCATAGACGTCAATTCCAAAAGCGATGTGCACGCCATCCCGCGCCTTGAGTCGCCCGTCATCAGTAAGACCTCCGTGCCGGTGCCCGACAAAGGGGTGGATGAACTCGCGAATCTGTTCAGTCAGGAAGTGGAAGTCAATCAGCGCTTGTTGGGCGAGCGGAAGATAGGCACGCGTTTGCCCCCGGTCCAACAGATCATTCAGCTTTACGAACAACTGGGGCATCCGGCCCAGGCGACCCTGGCAGCCATTTCGCGTCGCCTCAGGCTGCAATTGCAACAACAGCCTGCGGTAAGCAAGCTGCTCGCGCTCACGGGCGGAGACCCTGCACGCGCGTTCGTGGTCCTCAAGCATGTGGCGGCCCAGGCGGACGCTGAAGCGCGCCCGACCGAGGCGGCCCTGGCGCGCGAGGCCATTGCCAGGCTGGAGGTCGGGTTCAAAGGCGAAATCCAGGCGGGCCTGAACACCGCCTTGTCATTGCAGGTGGCCGGTCTCGATCCGCAGGCGCGTCAGGAGCTGCGCATGCTCTACTACGCCAGCGTGGTCGTGCGGCAATCCCCGACCTTGATGATGAAGGAACTGCTCAGGCTCTACGGTGGCGAGCGGTTTCATGTTGGCCTCCAGGCGATGCGCAAGGCCTTGGCGGATGATATTGCGGCATTGGTGTCGTCGAGGCCGCTGCCGCTGTTGCGCACCTTGTTGCTGAGTCTGAACAGCTGCGGGCAGTTGAATGGCGTGTGGGCCGGTTGTCGGGCATTGATCGAGCGCCTGGCCATCGCGCATGACCCGGTGGAGCTGTTGCAGCGCATGCTGACTTACGCCGGCAGCGGCATCGACTCCACTGAACTCCTGACCTTGGGCCATGACCTGGGCGGTGGTCCGGCCTTGCGTCAACTGGTCGCCCTTCACGCGCTTCATCCGCTGTTCAAACAGTTGCCCTTGGCCTTGTGGCCTGATAGGCAAGTACGCCAGGACACGCTGCAGCGGTTCGTGGCCGTGATGGACGAGTTGGACCTGCACCTGCGCGGGCGCACACGATTTACCGTGGTGCCGAGGTCCCTGGCGTGACCGTGCTGCTGGCCATCAACCGTGTATTGCTTAAAGTTGCCCAGCGCGCCGAAGTGCTGGGCGCCGTCGTGGTCCTGGCCATCGTCTTCATCTTTATCGTGCCGCTGCCTACCTGGCTGGTGGACATTCTGATCGCGCTGAATATCTGCATTTCCTGCCTGTTGATCGTATTGGCGCTTTACCTGCCGGGGCCCCTGGCGTTCTCCTCGTTTCCGTCGATCCTGCTGTTGACCACCATGTTTCGCCTGGCGCTGTCGATTGCGACCACGCGCCTGATCCTGTTGGAACAGGACGCCGGAGACATCGTCGAGGCCTTCGGCAATTTCGTGGTGGGGGGCAACCTGGCGGTGGGGATGGTGATCTTTCTGATCCTGACTTTGGTCAACTTCCTCGTGATTACCAAGGGCTCGGAGCGGGTCGCCGAGGTTGCGGCGCGGTTCAGCCTGGATGCAATGCCCGGCAAGCAGATGTCGATCGACAGTGACCTGCGCGCGGGCCTGATCGACGGAGCGCAGGCACGCGACAAGCGTGAGCAGCTGTCCCGCGAGAGCCAATTGTTCGGGGCCATGGATGGCGCCATGAAGTTCGTCAAGGGTGACGCCGTCGCCGGTTTGATCATCGTGGTCGTCAACCTGTTGGGCGGCTTCTCCACGGGTATGTTCCAGCACGGCTTGAGTGCCGCTGATTCGATGGCGTTGTACTCGGTGTTGACCATCGGCGATGGCCTGATTGCACAGATCCCGGCACTGCTGATCTCCCTGACCGCCGGCATGATCATTACCCGCGTGGCACCGGATGCACGCAGGGGGGTGAGTAACATGGGCGCCGAAATCGCCCGGCAAATGACCAGTGAGCCCAAGAGTTGGATGATTGCGTCGGTGGGCATGCTCGCGTTTGCAATTGTCCCCGGTATGCCGACCGGGGTATTTATCTTCATTGCGCTGATCACCGGCGGCCTGGGTTATTACCTGATGCGCAAGCGTCAGCAAGAGGCTAAGCCCGCCGCTGAGGCGGCTCCCGCGGTTCGTCCCGAAGAAAATGGCCAGGAGGATCTTCGCGGGTTCGATCCTTCGCGACCCTACTTGCTGCAATTTCCCGCGGCGCTGCGCGGGACGCCCGAAGTCACCGAGCTTATCCATGGCATCCGCCAGTCTCGAAATTCACTGGTCGCCAACATTGGCCTGACGTTGCCGCCGTTTGAAGTCGAACTCGATGACACCCTGGCCAACGATGAAATGCGGTTTTGTGTGCATGAAGTGCCGATGGTCAAGGCTTCGGTCGTCAGTCGCCTGGCGGTCGACAGCCAGGCGCTGACGGTTGAGCCGGCTGATGGGATACCGGGGCTGGTCGATCGCGATGAACAGGGCTGGGTCTGGCTGGCGCCCGATGATCCGTTGCTGGATGACCCGCAATTGGAGCGCTTCACGTCGACGGAGCTGATCCTCGAGCGCATGAAAAAAGCCATGATGCTCAGCGGGCCGCAGTTCCTGGGGATCCAGGAGAGCAAGTCGATCCTCGGCTGGCTGGAGCATAACCAGCCGGAGCTGGTGCAGGAGCTGCAGCGCATCATGCCGCTGTCGCGTTTCTCGGCGGTGTTGCAACGCCTGGCCGGCGAAGGCGTACCACTGCGGGCTGTGCGGCTGATTGTCGAGTCACTGATCGAGTACGGCCAGCATGAGCGTGAACCGGAAGCCCTGGCCGACTATGCGCGCATCGCCCTCAAGGCGCAGATCTTCCATCAGTACCGAGAGGCCGACGGGCTGCATGCCTGGCTGCTCTCGCCGCATTCGGAAAACATCCTGCGCGAGGCGCTTCGCCAAACCCAGACCGGCGTGTTCTTCGCCCTTGAGGACGATTACAGCGCGGCGTTGATCAACCTGCTCAATCAGGCCTTTGCGATAAGGGCAAAAAGCAAGAGTGTGATGCTGGTTGCGCAGGACCTGCGCAGCCCTTTGCGCACTCTGCTGCTGGAAGAATTCAACCATGTTCCGGTGCTGTCGTTTGCCGAGTTGAGCAGCACCTCCAAAGTCAAAGTGCTGGGACGTATCGACCTGGGCCAGGACGAACTCATGCGTGGTGCAGTGGCATGAGTCTTTGGCGTTGGCCAGCGTGGAGGGGGCGGTGATGTTTGAATTACGCGTGCTTGATGGACAGCGCCAGGGTGCTGCGTTGCCGCTGTTTGGGGAGCAGTGGAGCATCGGTGCCCATCTGGACGCTGACCTGGTACTCAATGATCCCGAGGTGGTCGAGCAGCATGCGCGACTGCGGCTTATCGATGCCCAGTGGTCGGTGCAGGCCGAGGCCGGGCTGTTGCAGAGCGCCGAAGGACAGGTACTGGCACAGATTGCGAGCCTGATGCCGGGTATTCCGTTTTCGGTCGGAGGCGTGCGCTTGTGTGTCACCTTGGCCGATCAGCCCTGGCCGCAGGCTGCAGCCCCCGTGCAAGCACCACCGCCGCCCGCCAGTGAACCCGTGCCGGCGCTGAAGTTGTCGTCCATATCCCATTCGCAGCAAAAGCGCTTGATCAGCCTGGTGCTGGTCGTGGCGGTGATCATCGCGGTGATGAGCATGCTCCCCACCGGGGAGCACGATGCACAGGCGTCCTTGATGCCGCCGGTGGCTCAGAAACACGAATTGGCATCGCCGTTTGAAGTGCGCCAGCAGCTGCTGAAGATGCTCAGCGAGCGTGAGTTGGGCCAGCGAGTCAGCTTGCAAGTGATCAATGGCCAGGTCGCGCTCAATGGGGATGTCTCCCAGGACGATGTGGAACTGGTGGCGCGCATGCTCGCCCGTTTTGGTGAGCAGTTCGACAGCGCGGTGCCGGTGATCAGCCGTGTGCGGGCACGTGACTCGGCGTTGCCGTTCAGGATTGTGCAGATCGTCGGAGGGCCGAATGGCCATGTGGTCCTGGACGAGGGCAGCCGGCTGTTTGTCGGTGATGAAGTGGAAGGGTTGCGACTGGTGCTGATCGACAACAGCAAGGTGGTCTTCGATGGTGTGCAGCGTTACGAGGTGCGCTGGTGAGTACGGAATTGCAAGCGCGGCTCGACGTTTGGCAGCAGCGCCAGGCGCAATCACTGAGCAACTTTGCACCGGTGACGGTGCGCGGGCGAATCCAGCGCGTCAACGGCATGCTGCTGCAATGCCGGCTGCCCCAGGCGCGTATCGGTGACTTGTGCCAGGTGGAGAAAAACCCGGGGGAATTCATGCTGGCGGAGATCATTGGCTTCGATAACCAGGACGCGGTACTCAGCGCCTTGGGCAACCTTGAAGGCGTGAAGGTGGGCGCCAGCGTGGAGCGCCTGGGGGTATCGCATCGGGTGCAGGTCAGCGATGCCCTGCTGGGGCAGGTGCTGGATGGGTTCGGTCGACCGATTGCGGGGGAGGGCCCCAGTGCGTTTGTCGAGTCTGACCTGCCGGACACCAGTGCCGTGTTGTGTGAAGCGCCGTTGCCCACCGAGCGGCCGAGGATCCACCGCGCACTGGCGACCGGGGTGCGTTCGATCGATGGCTTGCTGACGCTTGGCGAAGGTCAGCGTGTAGGCCTGTTCGCCGGTGCGGGGTGCGGCAAGACCACCTTGCTGGCCGAAATCGCCCGTAACGTGGAGTGCGATGTCATCGTGTTCGGCCTGATCGGCGAGCGGGGTCGCGAGCTGCGTGAGTTTCTCGACCACGAACTGGATGATCAACTGCGCGCCAAAGCGGTGCTGGTGTGTGCCACGTCCGATCGCTCCAGCATGGAGCGCGCCCGCGCAGCCTTCACGGCCACCGCATTGGCTGAAGGGTTCCGGCGCAAGGGGCAGCGGGTATTGCTGCTGATTGACTCGCTGACCCGTTTTGCCAGGGCCCAGCGCGAAATCGGCCTGGCTGCCGGCGAACCCTTGGGGCGCGGTGGTTTGCCACCCTCGGTGTACAGCCTGCTGCCACGGCTGGTGGAGCGCGCCGGTCTGACGCGTGACGGCGTGATCACAGCGATCTATACCGTGCTGATCGAGCAGGACTCCATGAACGATCCGGTGGCCGATGAAGTGCGCTCGCTGCTCGACGGCCATATCGTGCTGTCACGCAAATTGGCCGAGCGCGGGCATTACCCGGCAGTGGATGTGCTGGCGAGCCTTTCGCGGATTTTAAGCAACGTGGCGACACCTGAAGACATCCAGGCCGGTACCGGATTGCGCCGTTTGTTGTCGGCTTATCAACAGATCGAACTGATGCTCAAGCTGGGTGAGTACCAACCCGGGAGTGATGCCCTTACCGACCTGGCGGTGGACAGCCGCCAGGCGGTCGATGGCTTCCTGCGCCAGGATCTGCGCGAGCCCACGCCGATGATGGTGACGCTGGAGCAACTCAAGGAGCTGACTACCCATGTCCCATTCTGATGTGTTGCAAGCTGACGTCGAGACGTTGCGGCGCCTGCGCCGGCATCGCGCCGATCGGGCCGAGCGAGCGCTGCGCGAGGCCAAGCGCGCCCAGCAGGCCCTGCTTGCGCATATCCAACAGGCCCAGGATGCGCTTGAGCACACGCGACTGGAGGAGGCCCGGCAAAGTGCCGAGTTGCTCAGTCGGCATCAAGGCCAAGTGATGACGCTCAAGGCCCTGAAATCCTGGGGCGCGCAGGAGCGCTCGTTATCGGCCAGTACCCGGCGAGAAATGGGCCAGTTGGAGGCGTTGCGGGGCCAGCAGGACGACAAGCAAAGCCGTGTCGGCACGGCACAGAAACAGGTCACCGAATGCCTGCGGCAAGTGGAGAAACTTCAGGAGTTGTCTCTTTTACTGGCTCAGGAGCCGATATGAACCAGGTTTCAAATAAACCCAGCGAGCGGCCACGTCCACGTGACGCGCGTGAGGAACGTGAGCCACGGGCCACCGGTGCAGTGGAGTGGGAGCAGGGTCGACTGTTCGCTCAGTTGTTTACCGATAACGATGAAGGCACCGGGTCGGGAGCGTCCCTGGCGGGAATCAAGACACCGGCCAGTGTCGCCATGATCGAGGCCCTCGCCGAACAACTGGCACCGCGCATACAGGCCGGGGCCCAATGGCCACTGCAGGCCGTTTTGTACCTGCCCCGGCTGGGGCGGATCAAGGCCAGCGTGCACCGTGAGCAGAGTGCCTGGACCATCGAGCTGGAAGCGGAGCATGACGCCACGGCCCGCTGGCTCAGTGGTGTGCGACAACAGTGTGAGGAGCGGTTTTCCGGCGCGCTGGGGCGGCCGGTCAATCTGCTTGTGCCTGACGCCGGGTGCGCATGCTAGTGCCGCTGCTGACCTTACCTTTGATCAAGAGCGATACCGTTGCCGCACGCCATCGACTGGGGCGCGGCTTGTGCCTGGCGTTTCAGGTTGCCGGCCAGGACGGTGAGCTGCGGCTGGAGCCGGGGCGCGCGTCCGCAGCGGCCAGGGCGGTGTGCTTTGAGACCGTGTGTGGCGTGCTGGCGCTTGCGGAAGCGGGGCCGCTGCTCAGCTTGCTGGGGGAGTGCCCAGTGACATTGGCGCCCTCCGGCAACGATCCGGATTCGTGGTTCTGGGCACTGTTCCAGCATCACCTGAGCCCGCAGGTGAGCGCGTTATTGGGCTACATGCGATTGCTGGAGACCGATCGCCCCAAGGGCTTTGGTTGCCGACTCAGCGTAACCCTGGGGGCCGCACGGGTCGCGAGCTATATGTGGCTGGCGCCCGAGAGCTTCCTGGCGTTATGCGAGGCGGGACCGTGGCGCGCCACTGCCGCACCCATGCCGGCAACGTTCCAACTGGCACTCGCGGTGACCCTTGGGCGTTTGCAATTGCCGATAGCCCAGGCGCGTGGCCTGCGTACCGGTGATGTGCTGCTGCTTGAGCAGAGTTTTTTTCAAGCCCAGGGCAACGGCTACATACAGGTTGGAAAACAGAGGCTGCATGGGTGCATCGATGATGCTTGCGGACCCTTGTGTCTGACCCTTACTTCTATTGAGGACACGTCCGTGGACGAAGAGTTTGCAGCGCCCCATTACTCGGGGTATGAGGAAGATGAGCCGGTGGTGGATGTCTTCGGCCATGAGCCATTCGATGAGCTGAGCATGGCGCTGAATGTGCGCTGCGGGACGTTGAACCTGACGCTGGGCGAGCTGCGAAACCTGGGCCCCGGCTCGGTACTGGGCATCAGCGGCTACGCGCCTGGCATGGCCGGTCTTTACTACGGTGATCGGCCTATTGGCCAGGGGCAGTTGGTGGAAGTCGACGGGCGCCTGGGGTTGCAGTTATCCCGTGTGTTGTTCGGCCAATGATACTCCAGGGGCTCGATCCCCTCGTTCTTGCGCTGTTTCTTGGGGCATTGACGTTGATGCCGATGTTGCTGGTCATCTGCACATCGTTCTTGAAGATTGTGATCGTGCTGATGATTACCCGAAACGCCATCGGTGTGCAGCAGGTACCGCCGAGCATGGCCATCAATGGCATCGCCTTGGCAGCGACGCTATTTATCATGGCGCCGGTTGGGTACGAAATCGCCGAAAGCGTCAAGGCGTCGCCGTTGGACATGAGCAATGTGCAAACGGTACTGCAGACCGGTGGAGAGGCTATCAAGCCGTTGCGGGCCTTCATGCTGCGCAACGTGGACCCGGACGTGCTGACGCATCTGTTGGAAAACACCGCACGCCTGTGGCCGCCACAAATGGCCCAGGAGGTGGAGCGCGAGGACCTGATCCTGCTGGTCCCGGCGTTCGTATTGTCGCAACTGCAGGCGGGGTTCGAGATCGGTTTTCTGATCTATATCCCCTTCATCGTCATCGACCTGATTGTGTCCAACCTGCTGCTGGCGCTGGGCATGCAAATGGTCTCGCCGATGACCATTTCCCTGCCGCTCAAATTGCTCTTGTTCGTGCTGGTGTCCGGTTGGTCACGGTTGCTCGACAGTCTGTTCCTTTCCTATCTCTGAGTGGCTTATGGAACCTATCGTGCTGTTCAAACAGGGCATGTTGCTGGTGGTGGTGCTGTCCGCGCCACCGTTGATCGTGGCGGTGGTGGTGGGGGTGCTGACTTCCCTGGTGCAGGCGCTGATGCAGATACAGGACCAGACGCTGCCCTTTGGCGTCAAGCTGGTAGCGGTGGGCATCACGTTGATCATGACGGGACGCTGGATCGGTGTGGAGTTGATCCAGTTGATCAACCTGACCTTCGACATGATCGGCCGTTCGGCCCTGAACTGAGGGTTTGCCTGTGCTGTTCTATCTTGAGTTCCTGCCCAGCCTGGTGATCGGCATGGCGCGTATCTATCCCTGCGGCATTCTGGTGGCGGCGTTTTGTTTTCAACATATACGCGGCATGCTCCGGCACACCCTGGTGATGGTCATGGCACTGATGCCCGCACCGGGTATCCATGCGGCGTTGGAGGGCCAGGATTACTCGGCGCTGATGCTCGGTGCCCTGGTGCTCAAGGAAGTGGCGCTGGGTGTGTTGTTGGGGCTGTTGCTGGCGATGCCGTTCTGGATGTTCGAGGCGGTGGGGGCGTTGCTGGATAACCAGCGCGGCGCCTTGGCCGGTGGCCAACTCAACCCTTCACTGGGGCCGGATGCAACGCCGATCGGGCACTTGTTCAAGCAACTGGCGATTTTCCTGCTGATGGTCAGCCTGGGGTTGGGCGCCTTGACCCAGGTGATCTGGGACAGCTACCTGATCTGGCCGCCCACCGTATGGTTTCCACTCCCCGCGCCGAATGGCATGAGTGTGTTCGTCGGCCTGCTTGGCGATACCTTCACGCACATGATGTTGTACGCCGCGCCCTTCATCGCGGTGCTGCTGTTGCTGGAGTTCGGTATTGCGCTGCTGGGGGTTTACAGCCAGCAATTGCAGGTGAGTACGCTGGCGCCGCCGGTCAAGAGCCTGGCCGGTATTGGCATTGTGCTGCTGTACTTTGCGCTGCTGCAGGACCTGATTGTCGGGCGCATGCTCGAGTTGGGCGACCTTAAACATTCACTCGGGCTGTTATTCAAGGCCGCGGTGCCATGAGTGATTCAGGCGAAAAGAAGCACCCGGCTTCAGCCAAGAAGCTGCGCGACCAACGCAAAAAAGGCCAGGTCGCGCAAAGTCAGGACGTCCCCAAGTTACTGGCGCTCACGGCCATCAGTGAGATCGCCTTGTTCACCGCCGAGACCAGCCTGCAACGCTTCCAGCAAATGATGGTGTTGCCGATGTCGCGTTTCAACCAGCCGTTCGCACGAGCGCTGGAAGAAGTGCTGGTTGATGGGCTGGTCATGTTTTTCTCGTTCTCCCTGTTGATGGTTGGCGTGGTGATTGCCACGAAGCTGATCAGCAGCTGGATGCAATTCGGTTTGCTGTTCGCGCCGGAAACCCTGCAGCTCGATTTCAATCGGCTCAACCCGGTCAGCCAGGTCAAGCAGATGTTCTCAGCCCAGTCGGTGATGAATCTGCTGATGAGCATCACCAAGGCATTTCTTATCGGCCTGATTGTGTACCTGGTGGTCTGGCCTTCGTTAGGGGTGTTGATCAACCTGGCGAACAGCGATCTGCAAAGTTACCTGCTGGCGCTGATAGCCCTGTTTCGTCACTTGCTGCACGCCTGTCTCGGACTGTTACTGGTGCTGGCGCTGATCGACCTGAGTTTGCAGAAGCACTTCTTTGCCAAGCGCATGCGCATGACCCAGGTGGAAGTCGTCAAGGAGTACAAGGACATGGAAGGCGACCCCCATGTGAAAGGCCAGCGCCGCGCGTTGGCGCACCAACTGGCCCAGGAGGAGCCGAAGGTCAAGCTGCCCAAGCTGGAGGAGGCCGATATGCTGGTGGTCAACCCGACGCACTTTGCTGTCGCCCTGTACTACCGGCCCGGTAAGACGCCGCTGCCGCTGCTGATCAGCAAAGGCACCGACGCCGAGGCCCGCGCGTTGATCGTACGAGCCAAGGCCGCCGACGTGCCGGTGATCCAGTGTGTGTGGCTGGCTCGCATGCTCTATACGAAACAGCTGGGCGCAAGCATTCCTCGTGAAACCCTGCAGGCCGTGGCGCTGATCTATCGCACCTTGCGCGAACTGGACGATGAAGCCAAGCGCGAGACCCTGGAATTGCCGGAGCTTGAGCGCCGCTGATCAGCGATTGGAAGGTGTGTCCAGGGCGCTCAGGTTGGCCAGCGACAACATCCGACTGAGGACCTTGTCGAGCGTACCAGGCACAGCAGGCAGTGCGTGCCAGATCACCAGGGCGTGCTGGGCGTCGAGGTAGATGAAACAGCCATCGTACAACGTCGCATGCTCAAAGCGCCGCTCCAGTACCCATTGCAGTTGCCCCGGTTGTAGCACTTCGCGAGCGACATGCAACGCCAGCCCCGGCTGCTGGCCGGCTTGCTGTTTGCACACCTTGATTCCAGGCGCGAGTGACAGGTGAGCGGCAGTGCCGCTCACCAGATTCTGCAGAAACACCTGGCGTTGTGCGTCGGGCATTTCCGGGAGGCTCATCGTTCGAGCGAGATCGTTTGATAGTCCGCCCGTTCCCCGGCAGGACCAGGCTCGACGCGCATTTGCGCCGGCCACCAGATCACCATTTTGTTTTGGCTCGATTGCGGGCGAGAGCACGAGTCGCCCTTGCAGGTGGGGGTGCAGCCGGCGACGAGCAGCGCAGTGCTGATCAGGGTGACGCAGAGTAAGCGGTGTTTCATGGCGTAGCCTTTTGAGCGGGAGTGATCAAGGAGGGGCGGGGCACACTGAGGTGTTCATCCTTTACGACGGGGCGCATCGCGATAAATACCTCGGCTTCTTCGCCAGGCTTGAGCCAGGCGCGCGGCCAGACGCTGACGGCCAGGGTCTGCGAGTTGCTGCATTCCTTTTCGTCGATACGCACATTGCGCTTGAACTGATTGCGCAGCACCACGACGGCCACGTTGTACTCAGGACCCGCATACCACTGGCTGCGCTCGGTGTTCAGCGCGAGCAAATCCCGTGTACTGCATAAGGTGTTCAGCCCCAACGGCATCGG
This sequence comes from Pseudomonas sp. TH21, assembly GCF_016651025.1. Classification (NCBI taxonomy): domain Bacteria; kingdom Pseudomonadati; phylum Pseudomonadota; class Gammaproteobacteria; order Pseudomonadales; family Pseudomonadaceae; genus Pseudomonas; species Pseudomonas sp. TH21. The sequence goes on from NZ_JAEKEQ010000001.1 coordinate 719,124, forward strand.
TGCAGCCTTGAAGGCCTTGGGGACTTCGCCACTGACCAGGTGCGCCAGGGTGCTGATGATGTCGCTGCGCTTGATCACCGGCTGGTGAGGGGCATACCGCCTGGCCAGCGGTGTGAGCGCGGCCTGCAAATCAACCTGGTCGGCCTGGGGCAAGTAGCGCGAGGGGTCGGCCTGGTCGCCGATGACCCTCGGGGTCAGGATGAACAGGCGTTCACGTCGATTGTTCTGCCGTTCGGTCGAGGAAAACAGTGCCTTGCCCAGCAGCGGGATATCCCCCAGCAGCGGGACTTTGTTTTGCTTGTCAGTGCTTTCAGTCACGTGGAACCCGCCGACCACCAGCGAACGCTTTTCCGCCATCACCGCCTGGGTGCTGACTTTGCCGCGACGGACATCCAGGTTGCCGGGGAGGGGATTGGTCTCGTCGAAATTGCCGTCTTCGATATCTACCACCAAGTGGATCTGATGGCCGCCACGGCTGGTGATGACGCGGGGTACGACCTGGAAGCTGGTGCCCACGGTGACCGGCAAAATGGTGGCGTTCTCTCTACCGGGCGTCAGGTATTGCGTGCGGTTGAAGTCGATGACCGCCGGCTGGTTTTCCAGGGTGAGCACCGAAGGGTTGGAGACCATGGTTGCCAGCCCCTTGGCTTCCAATGCGCGTATGTCGGCATAGAAGCGATCGCGATTTTCAATCGTCAGTTGCGACGAGGTGCCCGGCGACACGTTGGCACCACCGCGGAAGCGGCTGTTCTGGAAACCCCAGTTCACCCCGAACTCACGCAACTGCGTGCGCTCGATATCGAGAATGATCGCGTCGATTTCCACCAGCTTGCGCGCCACATCGAGTTGAGTGATCAGCTCGCGATACATGGCCTGGCGTTCCGGCAGGTCATAGATCAGCACGGCGTTATTGCGTATATCGGCCTCGACGCGAATCCGGCTGTTGGAGGTCGGTGCGCGTGAGGTGAGCGTGGGACCGAGGTCCATTTGCGCCGGGTTGGCGTTGGCCCCGAGCATCTGGCCCAGCAACGGATTACCCAAGCGGGGAATGTTGGGTATGAGCGGTGCGGGTGGTGACGTGGGACGTTGGCTCAGTGCCGAGAGCGACGAGGGCGCCGAGGTGGACCGCGGTTCCAGCAGCCCGCGCAGAATGCTGGCAACGCCCGGGACAGCAAGCTTCTCGCCGCGATAATCGACATGACGGTCCGCCGCATTCGCGAACTTCAGCGGGTAACTCAGCACGCTCTGTTTTTCATCCGGAGAGCGGCGTTGACTGCTGAACTGCTTGATCTGCTCAATGTAGCGCCGAGGACCGGAGACGAGCACCACGCCATCTTCGGGCAACTCACCCCAGCCGAATCGGCTGTCGAGCAAGCCGATATCGGTGAGCGCTTGCTTGAGGTCTGAAATGGTTTCAGAAGAAACTTCAAGGCGCGCGGATTCCTGCTGGTCGAGGGTGCTGACGAACAGAGTGTTGTTGTAGAGGTACCACTGAAAACGATGCTCAACGGATAGCCTGTCCAGCATCGACTGCGGGGTATTCGCGCGGATCTTGCCATTGACGTTGCCTTCCAGCAGCCCCTCGATTTGCAGTTGGGTGCCAAAGGTCTGGGCGAAGTCTTCGAGTACATCGCGCAGGGGTTTGTGTTCGGCCTCGTAGGCGTAGGCGGTGTTTTTCCATTCTTGGGGAACGGCAGCTAACGCGCTGCTTAGCGGGATCAATAGCGAGCAAAGCAGGCCGATGCCGCCCCAACGGATACGTTTGGATAAAACAACGGGCGAATCAAAACGCAGACTCCTGCGCTCGCGGGTCTTGTTATTCATGGGGAGTACTCTGGTTAGTACAGCTGTGAACGTAACGGGATGGGCCTGGCGCTCAGGGAGGGACGGCGAAGACGTGCGAAGATAGCTCGCCAGGCATCGCGTTGATTGAGTAAGTCCGCCAGACAGTCGAGCACATCCGCCTCACTCAGTTTGCCTTTCAGAATCTGAGTAAGCCAAAGCGCACCAGTGTCTGGTTTCTGAGCGAGTGCACCCTGGAAATGCGCGAGGCTAGCGGCGCCCAGACGCGCCCAATACTGTAGAACCACGCCGTCAGCTCGTGTTGACGTCAGTTGGGCGGCAAGCAACAAAACGGTTTTCTGATATATCAAGGTGACTTCATCCTCCTCTTCAAATAATGTCAGATGTTCTTCTTTTTTATTACTCAGCCAGTCATGAATTAAATCTTTCATTTAATTGAAATGGTCAATGGTGGTTTTGAGCGACTGATTGACAATTTTGGCGTGATCCTGATCAAGGGAATTGGCCATCTGGTGGTTAAGTGTGAGTTTGAAAAAAAGCTCACTGTCCCAATTGTCTGGCGTCGCCTCCCTGTAAAAAGAGGTAAATTCGTTATCAGCTTTTTTCCGATTGCTTATAACTTCTGAAGTGAAGGCCTTATAGAAGTCCATGGTCTACCTTTATGGCTGATGGCCGTCGAAGGAATTGCGAAGTCATTACTAAATAGGCAGCATTAATAGGGCTAGAGAAAAGCGAGGTCAGACATCGATCCGACGATCCCTAACCTGTTCATAAAGAGCATTGCGCATGTCGTTCCAGCTGATTCGGAAATCGCCTTCATCTGTCTTCAATACAAGTGTTTGGGCGTCGATTGAGCTGTCGGCTATAAGCTTCCAGAACGTGCTCCCATAGTGGGCTAAAGCGTGCGTTACCTCTTTAAGGTCATGTGGGTGGCACATCAGTGTCGCGCTGATTTCCTCAACTTGGCTCTTCAGCAATTGCTTAACGAGGGCTGCCACTCGTTGTGGGGCTACTATCTCGTCAAGTAGGCTGCGAATCGCCTGGTTGGTGATCTGGGTGGCGTAATGCTCCACGGTGTCGCACATCGTTTGCCTACTACGTTCCCACTGTTTGAGCTGAGCATCGGCGCGTTGCCAGATATCAATCGAGGCCTTCTCCAGCAACGCCTCACATTTCTGCTCTGTCAATCTGATCAACTCTTCAGCTTGAATGTTTGCGTCACGCAAAAGTTGATTTGCATGCTTCCAGTTTGCAAGCTCTTCCCGGGGTATTATGCTACGTGGCGCGCTAGGCGAGAGCCCGGATAACTTAATGTTGTAACGGCATAACACTGTTGAACTCCTCACTCGTGCTAGGTGTGGGCATGTCATTACTCGCCAATGTAGTAGCGCGCCATACGACGGCCTGCCAGAGTGTGTCGAGTCGGTTACCTGTGATTCCGTGCGGAAGGTTTGTTGTTTCAACCTCAACCACACATTTACGCGGGAATCGCAATCTAAGGCGCTGCCAGGTCGCGGCTTCAACCCAGCTATGGAGCAGTTGTATCGGGTCAGAACCCGGCGGCAGTATCACGGGGGGCAGCGCCTTGGAAAGACGCATGCACCATTGATGATGAATGTCGGTCAAGAGGTCTGAGTCCTGGGGATTGAAGGTGCCGTGAACCAATGCCAGCATTAGGTTCAGTTGTTCCCTAGAGGCCAAGGCCAGGCGGATCACTGTGGGGTGCGGCTTAGCAGGCAAACAGGCTGCATAACCCAGTAGTTTGTCTGGTGCTGACTGTCCACTGCGAAGCAGCGTTTCAATCACCGGGTAATCTTCGCCCTTCCAGTCTTCGTGGGCAGACTCCCAGGGAAATACCCACCATCGCGCCCACGGCAGGTGTTCATGAAGCTGATGATCGAGTCTAGGCGTCATGAACAGAAACCGTTGATTTGCCCGTTGACCCCGTTTCTTGATGGCGACTCTGACGCCGTTTGTGCAGCAGCAATAAGGCGATCGGGAGGACGATCACGCTGAGCAGTAAAACCATTACGCTGGTTCGCCAGAACCCAAGATTATCGCTAGGCACCAGGAAAGGGCCGAAATACACCAGTCGCTGCTGCTCCTGGTAAATAGTCGCTGGCACGAATATCACCGAGAGTTTTTGCAGGTTGTCCACTGCCATAGACATGCCAGGGATACTGCTCGCTACCATTCTGCGAATCCGTGCTCGGATGTTATCGGGGTCCAACCGTGGGTCGTGCTTGATGAATACCGATGCAGATGCCGGTTGTACTGGCTCGCCCGGCGCGACGCGTTCCGGTAACACCACGTGCACGCGTGCGACAATGACGCCGTCAATGTTGGACAAAGTGGCCTCAAGCTCTTGGGACAAGGCATAGATATAGCGCGCGCGTTCTTCCAATGGCGTTGAAATTACGCCTTCCTTGCGAAAGGTATCCCCTAGCGTGGTCCGAGCAACTCTGGGTAGACCTACGGCTTCCAGTGTTCGTACGGCTCGCCCGATATCAACGGTATTAACCGTGATGACAACACCGTCCTTAGCCGGAAATTTTGTGGCGCGAATATTTTTATCAGCCAATTCGGCTACGACTTCATTGGCCTCCTGTTCGGAGAGTTGGCGATGAAGTTCCACACGGTCGCTGCATCCGCCCAATAGGGATGCAATAACAATGAAGATGACGGCAGAGAAAAGGGGGGGCATTTTCATTACTGCAAGTTACATATCTTGTCGACGCCTTGGGTCGCCTTGGCGAGGCATTTTGTCAACAGGTGGGGAGTAAGTTGTGCGTTAAATAAATCGCGGGAGTATGTTTTGTAGGCTTCAAAGTCGAGCTCTTTCTTTGGCGCGCGGACGAGTTTGGAAAAACGGTTCATTGAGGCGCTGAGCTGATTGGACGCCTCAACAAAAAGCTGGGGGACGTTAGACCCTGAAGACACTGCCTTTGTATGGTTTGAGCGTTCGAGCATCGATGAAAAAAAACTGGCATCCCTACTTGAGAAGGAATGCTCAGGTGCTGCGTAGGTAACGGCGCCGCTGTCGGACTGATCTGAAAGCTGAGTTTCTTTTATACGCATGGCATGTGGGCTCATTGATGACTCATGGTAACTTTCTATGAGAACAGATGAAGTGACCTTCAGGCTGGCAAGATGATTGCCTCAAGGTCATCAGGCACAAGAGGCAACCGGTAGATCAACTGATTAATTACCTTTGGAGTTTCGTACCTGTTCGTTAACGTTCTTCATCTGGGCACCTAGCCAAGCGTTATCTAATGTGTCTCTTTTCTGCTTATTTGAAATCTGTTTAGCCTCTACTTCTTCGGGGCTATCGGCCATATTGGGATTGAGACCAGCGAGTGGATAAGGGGCACCGCGATAGTTTTGACCGACTGAAAAAGACATATAAGCTCCAAGCGTAAAATTGAGTTTATTTGACCCAGCATATATTTGCTTAGGTGCTATCTGTGTGGTTATCGTGACGGATGCGTTCCCGGTGCGTGGTGGTTAAATGTTTCCAGTTATGTATGTCGACAGGCTTATCTTTGTCCTGCCCATGCGTTAATAGACCAGGCCTTGCAAGGATGTTTATGACTAAAAAGACGTGACGTTTTAGTACGAAAACGAAAGGCATTGGCCTCATTCCAGTGAAATTTCCAGATGTTTGATCCTGTGGTACAGCGTACGCCTGGAAACACCTAATTCGATAGCCACTGGGGTTACACAGTAGTCATGGCGGCGCAAAGACTCCTCAATCAGCGTTTTTTCAATTTGTTGCAAACTTGACTTCAGGCTTGTTTTTTTGCCCAAGTGGGAGGAGGACGGAGTTGAGAGCACTGGCAGTCCTAATACAAATCGCTTCGCGGTCGAACGTAGTTCGCGAACGTTGCCCGGCCAAGTGTGAACAAACAGCTGCTGCAGCAGACTCTCGGGTGGAGGAGGGGCAGGAAGTTTGAAATGTGCTGCTTCTTTCTGGATCATCTCCAGAAATAACGAAATGATGCAGTCGCGTCGATCCCGCAAGGTAGGTAACTGAATGTTGACAACATTCAGGCGAAAGTACAGATCGCGCCTAAAAGTGGCTTGCTCGACCATGTCGTGCAACGAATGCTGGGCTGACGCTATCACACGCATGTCCACTGGGATAAAACGGGTCGAACCCAAGCGCTCCACACCGCGTGACTCTAGCACGCGCAGCAGTTTGGCTTGCAAGCTTAGTGGCATGCTGTCGATCTCATCCAGATACAGCGTGCCCAAGTGGGCGGCCTCGACGAAACCAGCGCGTGATTGTATTGCTCCGGTATAAGCGCCGCTGTTGACGCCGAACAATTGGCTTTCGGCGAGGCTTTCAGGGATAGCTGCGCAGTTTACGGCAATAAAGTTACCTCGTCGGCCGGATAGATGATGAATGCGCTGAGCTAACGTATCTTTGCCAGTGCCGGTCTCCCCCAGCAACAAGATATCGATGTTAAACGTAGCAGTGCTACCCAACATGCTTTTAATATCTGGATCGTCATTCAGGTATAACTCCGTCTCATTTTCCATGTGGTCAAACGCCGACATCGAATGATAACTCCATAATCGCTATTGCTTCATTGCAAGGACACTGTCACAGGCTCACTGCAGTAGATAGAATTTTATAACTGTTGTCACGTGCTCTTGGAGTCGTTATTGGCCAGGGCTGTGTAAGATAAGTTGGATTCTAATCTTGATATTTGATGTTTTTGCTAGGCGCGAACGATTGGGTGGGAAAAGTCTGAAGTTATCTGGGTTTTGGCTGAATCACTAGTTGATGCGATATATAAATGTGCGCCCACAAAAAAGCCGATGCGAAGCATCGGCTTTTTTACTGTTTAAACTACAGGTAAACCTACACGTTAAAGCGGAAGTGCATCACATCGCCATCTTTCACAATGTAATCCTTACCTTCCAAGCGCCACTTACCGGCTTCCTTGGTACCCGCCTCACCTTTGTACTGGATGAAGTCGTTGTAGGCGATCACCTCAGCGCGGATGAAACCTTTCTCGAAGTCGGTGTGGATCACACCTGCGGCTTGTGGCGCGGTGGCGCCGACCTTGACGGTCCACGCGCGGACTTCTTCCACGCCGGCGGTGAAGTAGGTCTGCAGGTTGAGCATCTCGTAGCCCGCGCGGATTACGCGATTCAGGCCAGGTTCGGTCAGGCCCAGGGCCTCGAGGAACATGTCCTTCTCTTCGCCGTCATCGAGTTCGGCGATTTCTGCTTCGATCTTGTTGCACACCGGCACCACGATCGCGCCTTCTTCGTCGGCAATGGCCTTCACCACGTCGAGCAGCGGGTTGTTCTCGAAGCCGTCTTCAGCGACGTTGGCGATGTACATCACAGGCTTGGTGGTCAGCAGGTGGAAGCCCTTGATCACGGCCTTCTCGTCAGCGCCCATGGTCTTCATCAGGCTGCGTGCCGGCTTGCCCAGGGTGAAGTGCGCGATCAACTGCTCCAGCAGGCCCTTCTGGACCACTGCATCCTTGTCGCCGCCCTTGGCGTTACGTGCGACTTTCTGCAATTGCTTCTCGCAGCTGTCGAGGTCGGCGAAGATCAGTTCCAGGTCGATGATCTCGATGTCGCGTTTCGGGTCGACGCTGTTGGAGACGTGAATCACGTTCTCGTCTTCAAAGCAGCGGACCACGTGGGCGATGGCATCGGTTTCACGGATGTTGGCCAAAAACTTGTTGCCCAGGCCTTCACCTTTCGACGCGCCGGCAACCAGGCCCGCGATGTCGACGAATTCCATGGTGGTCGGCAGGATGCGCTTGGGATTGACGATGGCCGCCAGTGCTTCCAGACGCGGATCCGGCATCGGCACGATGCCGCTGTTGGGTTCGATGGTGCAGAAGGGGAAGTTCTCCGCCGCAATACCGGACTTGGTCAAGGCGTTGAACAGGGTGGATTTGCCGACGTTGGGCAGGCCGACGATGCCGCAATTGAATCCCATGGTGTTTCCCCTCGGTAAGAGTCAGGCCTTCTGGCTGTGCAGGTTTTTCATCGCACGGTTCCATTCACCGGCGAAGATATCCGGCAGCACGCCGAGGGCAAAGTCGATGCTGGCATCGAGTTTTTCCTGTTCGGCGCGTGGCGCACGACCCAGGACGAAATTTGAAACCATACTGGCGACGCCTGGGTGGCCAATGCCGAGCCGCAGGCGGTAGAAATTATTCTGATTGCCCAATTGCGCAATGATGTCGCGCAAGCCGTTGTGCCCGCCATGCCCGCCGCCAAGCTTGAGCTTGGCAACGCCGGGTGGCAGGTCCAGTTCGTCATGGGCCACCAGGATCTCTTCGGGTTTTATCCGGAAGAAACCCGCAAGCGCCGCGACAGCCTGGCCGCTGCGGTTCATGTAGGTGGTGGGAATCAGCAGACGAACATCCTGACCCTGATGCGAGAAGCGCCCGGTCAGGCCAAAATATTTGCGATCGGCCACCAGGTTCACACCTTGGGCATGGGCGATACGCTCAACAAAAAGGGCCCCCGCGTTATGCCGGGTCTGTTCGTATTCGGCGCCTGGATTTCCCAGGCCAACGATCAGTTTAATGGCAGTCACGACAGGGGCCCTTCCTTTGGAGTTGTGGATAACATCGCTACACCTGCGTGCGGCGAAAGTGGACGACAAGAGATCATTTACTCAAGAGTAAACGCCGCGTTATCGCCCGCTTTCTCGCTACGTTTCGGTCCGCGATGTTTCCTCAAGCTCCGGCAATACAGAGTGAATTACTCTGCAGCGCCTTCTTCAGCTTCTGGTGCAACGCGTGGAGCGTGTACGTTTGCAACAGCTTTGTCATCACCGTGAGCCAGTGCAACAAACTCAACGCCTTTAGGGGCCTTGAGGTCGGACAGGTGGATGATGTCGCCGATTTCAGCGTTAGCCAGGTCGACTTCGATGAACTCAGGCAGGTCTTTCGGCAGGCAGGACACTTCGATTTCCGAAGTAACGTGCGAGATTTCGCCGCCTTTCTTGATCGGAGCAGCTTCGCCAACGAAGTGCACTGGAACGATGGCGGTCAGTTTCTGACCGGCAACAACGCGTACAAAGTCAGCGTGCAGCACGTGGCCTTTGGCCGGGTGACGTTGCAGAGCCTTGATGATGACGTTTTGCTTGGTGCCACCAACGTTCAGTTCGATAACGTGGCTGTAGGCAGCATCGTTTTCGAGCAGTTTGGCGATTTCCTTGGCCAGCATGCTGATGGATTCAGGGGCTTTGTCGCCACCGTAAACTACAGCTGGAACCAGGCTTGCGAGACGACGCAGGCGGCGGCTCGCACCTTTCCCCAGGTCGGAACGCACTTCAGCATTCAGAGTAAAATCGTTCATGTTGTATCTCCAAAATAACCACATTCGCCCCAGCGTTTGCGACCAGCGCTAAAGGCGATATGGGCAAAAAAGCCCCGCCCCAACAGTATGCTGGGGCGGGGCGCTTTTCGTCAGTGAGGTGTTCCGAAAGGTTTGACCCTTAACGGAACATCGCGCTGATCGATTCTTCGTTGCTGATACGGCGAACCGCCTCGGCAACTACCGGTGCGATATCCAGTTGACGGATACGCGAACAGGCTTGAGCAGCAGCGGACAACGGGATGGTGTTGGTCACCACCAGTTCGTCCAGCATGGAATTCTCGATGTTCTCGATCGCTCGGCCCGACAGCACAGGGTGTGTGCAGTAGGCGAAGACTTTAGCTGCACCGTGCTCTTTCAAGGCTTTGGCCGCGTGGCACAGGGTGCCGGCGGTGTCGACCATGTCATCAACCAGAATACAGGTACGCCCTTCGACATCACCGATGATATGCATCACTTCAGAGTGATTGGCTTTCTCGCGGCGTTTGTCGATGATCCCGAGATCCACGCCCAGGGATTTGGCAACAGCCCGCGCACGCACGACGCCGCCAATGTCCGGGGACACGATCATCAGGTTTTCAAAGCGCTGGTCTTCGATGTCATCCACCAGGACGGGGGAGCCGTAGATGTTATCTACCGGAATATCGAAGAACCCCTGGATTTGGTCAGCGTGCAGGTCAACCGTGAGAACACGGTCGATGCCTACCACGGTCAGCATGTCAGCTACGACTTTCGCGCTGATTGCCACACGTGCGGAACGCGGACGGCGATCCTGACGGGCATAACCAAAGTAAGGGATTACAGCTGTGATTCGAGTCGCTGAGGAGCGGCGGAAGGCATCAGCCATCACGACGAGTTCCATCAGGTTATCGTTGGTCGGAGCGCAAGTCGGCTGAATAATGAAGACGTCTTTACCGCGGACGTTTTCATTGATCTCGGCAGTAATTTCGCCGTCGGAGAATTTACCGACAGAGATGTCACCGAGAGGGATATGCAGCTGACGTACGACACGTCGAGCCAGATCGGGGTTAGCGTTCCCCGTAAAGACCATCATCTTGGACACGCGCAGTACCTAGAGGCTGAGGGTAACCTGGATGAGTATAGGAAAATGGCAGGGGCGGCTGGATTCGAACCAACGCATGGCAGGATCAAAACCTGCTGCCTTACCGCTTGGCGACGCCCCTGTATCTGTTGCAACGAGTACCCAGTACTCGGTTCCTTTTAGAGCAGACTTTGCAGCTTGCGATGCAACATCGAAACGTTGCTTCCCTTTGCTACAAACCCTGTAAGGGTCTCTGTAAGAAGGGCCGAGACTTTATCAGCTTCAGCTTTGCTTGGGAAGCCCCCAAACACACAACTTCCAGTGCCGGTTAATTTTGCTTCGGTAAATTTACCTAACAAATTCAAAGCGTTACGTACCTCTGGATAACGCCTTGCTACAACCGGTAAGCAGTCATTTCGACTGTTTCCCTTGGGAACGGGGCGCACTTTAATGGGAGGAGAGTTACGTGTCAACAGTGGATCTGAAAAAATTTCTGCTGTACTTACAGATACTTGCGGAACAAGCACGACATACCACGGCTCTTCGGGGTATTCGGGGCTGAGTTTCTCGCCCACGCCCTCGGCAAAAGCCGCGTGTCCACGCACGAAAACCGGCACGTCGGCCCCCAGCGTCAGGCCCAGCGCAGCCAGGCGATCGTGGTCCCAGCCGAGCTGCCACAAGTGGTTCAGACCCAGCAGCGTGGTCGCGGCATTCGAGCTGCCGCCACCGATCCCGCCGCCCATGGGCAAAATTTTATCGATCCAGATATCGATGCCCAGCGTGCAGCCGGATTGTTCCTGAAGTTTTTTTGCCGCCTTCACGATCAGGTTGCTGTCGTGGGGCACGCCTTCGAATTCGGTGTGCAGCTGGATCACGCCATCGTCGCGTACGGCGAAGGTCAGTTCATCGCCGTAGTCGAGAAATTGAAACAGTGTCTGCAGTTCGTGGTAGCCGTCTTCGCGACGTCCGAGAATGTGCAGCATCAGATTGAGTTTGGCCGGGGAGGGCAGGGTCAGGCGTTCGGTCACGTCATTGCCCCAGCTTGCGCGGTTGCCATTCCTTGATCACCAGCGTGACGTCAAGGTCGGTGCCGTGCAGCTTGATGCGCTCGGGCAGCCAATAGCCGTTCTGCTGCACGTAGCTCAGGTATTCGACCTGCCAGCCATCCTGCTCCAGGGCGGCCAGGCGGCTGTCGCCGTTGAGGCTCAGGCGGCTTTTGCTGTCAGGCGCGGGCAAGCCGCGCACCCACCACACCAGATGGGATACCGGCAGCTTCCAGCCCATCTGCTGTTCCAGCAATTCTTCCGGTGAGGTCGCTTCATAGCGGCCCTGGTTGGCCACTTCAAGGCTGACCTGCCCAGGTCGGCCGGTCAGGCGGGCAGCGCCTCGACCCAGCGGACCGGACAGGCGAATGTCGTAGTAGTCCTGGCGTTGCAGCCAGAACAGGGTGCCGCTGCCGGAGTCTTTCGGCGCGCGAACCCCGACCTTGCCGTCGATTTGCCAGCCGTCGATGCTGCTGAGCTGGTCCTTGTGTTGTTTCCATTGCGCCGGGTTGCCCTGGCCCTCAACGGATTCTCGGCTGCCGATGCCCGCGCAACCGGCGAGCAAGGCGATGAAGCTGAAAACAATAACGTGGCGCAAGAACATAAGCTTAAAGGGTCTCGGATCCGGTCAGGCGCTTGATGGTGCCGCGCAGGATGGGGCTTTCGGGTTGTTCCTTGAGGAATTTCTCCCAGACTTGCCGGGCTTCGCGCTGCTTGCCATTGGCCCACAGCACTTCACCCAGGTGCGCGGCGACTTCCTGGTCGGGGAAGCGCTCCAGCGCCTGGCGCAGCAAGCGTTCGGCTTCGTCCAGGTTGCCCAGGCGGTAATTCACCCAGCCGAGGCTGTCGAGTACCGCCGGGTCTTCCGGGTTGAGCTTGTGGGCTTGTTCGATCAGGACCTTGGCTTCGTCGTAGCGCGTGGTGCGGTCGGACAAGGTGTAGCCCAGGGCATTCAGGGCCATGGCGTTGTCCGGATCGCGCTTGATGATCAGGCGCAGGTCTTTTTCCATCTGCACCAGGTCATTGCGTTTTTCCGCCTGCATGGCGCGCGTGTACAGCAGGTTCAAATCGTCAGGAAATTGCAACAAGGCTTGTTGCAGCACCTTCCAGGCGCGCTCGCCCTGATTGTTGGCGGACAAGGTCTCGGCCTGGATCAGGTAGAGTTGTATCGCATAGTCGGGTTCGGCGTCGCGGGCGGCGGCCAGGCGTTTTTCCGCCTCGTCGGTGCGCCCGTTGCTCATCAGGATGTCGGCCTGGCGCAACTGCGCCGGCAAGTAGTCATTACCCGGGCCGACCTGGGCGTATTCGAGCAGCGCAGCCTGTGGATCGTTGCGCTCTTCGGCAATACGGCCGAGGTTCAGGTGCGCCGAGTCCACATGGCTTTCCCGGGCGATCAAGTCTTCCAGGTAGCCCTTGGCCTCGTCCCAGGCCTTGGCTTCCAGGCACACCAGTGCCAGGGAGTAGCGCAGTTCGTCGTCGTCCGGGTACTGCTGGACCAGGTTGGCGAACTGCACTTTGGCGTCCTCCATCCGGTCCTGCTCCACCAGTGTGCGCGCGTAGGTCAGGCGCAGGCGCTTGTCTTCCGGATACTTCTTGATGCTTTTTTCCAGCAGCGGAATCGCTTCCTTGCCGCGATTTAGGTTCTGCAGCAGGCGCGCGCGCAACAGGATCGGCGCGATCTCACCGTCTTCCGGCGGGTTCTGCTCCAGCAGCTTCAGCGCGGCTTCGGCTTCATCGTCCTGCTGCAGCAGCAAGGCCTTGCCAAAAATCAGCTGGCTGTTCTTCGGGTGTTTTTGCAGCAGGCGGTCGAAACTCTTCATCAGACCATTGCGCGTGTCCTGGTCGGTGTCGGCAGCCGACAGCGCAAGGAAGTCGAAGTGGGTGTCGCCCTTGCCCTGCAGAACTTTCTCCATATAGACCATGGAGTCGTCATAGCGGCCCGCGCGCGCCAGTTGGATGGCGGCGGCACGCTGGGCCTCCAGGTCGTCCGGCGCGTTTTTCGCCCAGATCAGCGACGTGTCCAGCGCAGCCTGATCGGCGCCCAGGTACTCGGCGATGCGAAACGCTCGCTCGGAAATGCCCGGATCCTGCGTGTTGATCGCCTGGGTCACGTAGTTATCCAGCGCAATGTCGAAACGATTGCGTTGCCCGGCCAGCTCCGCGCTCAGCAGGCTGAACACCGTTTCTTCACTGAATGAGGAATAAACCTTGGGCTTTTCAGGGGCGGGGGTGCTGTCTTCTACCGGCGGCGTACCGTCCGGCGACACGGGTGCCATGGCCTGGCAGCCGCTGAGGAAGACAAAAGCAAGGAGCAACGCGGAAGATCTATTCATATAGGAAGAGGACGACTAACCTGCGGTCGGATCATCATGACACAAGCCTTCGGCCAAACATAACCGAGTCTCAATGGATGCCTTTATAGACACAAGGCATTAGGACAATAGACGACGGTGGTTGTTCTGAATCTTTCGAAGTAGGACAATTGTCGGCTTCCCGACATCATCAGCGATATTGAATGGCCTTCCTCGCACTCGGTATTAACCACAAGACTGCCTCCGTAGACGTGCGCGAGCGCGTGGCGTTTACGCCCGAGCAGTTGGTTGAGGCCTTGCAGCAGCTCTGCCGGCTCACCGACAGCCGCGAAGCTGCAATCCTTTCGACCTGCAATCGCAGCGAGCTTTATATAGAGCAGGAACATCTTTCAGCGGATGTGGTACTGCGCTGGCTGGCCGATTACCACCATTTGAGCCTCGACGACCTGCGCGCCAGTGCATATGTGCATGAAGATGATGCGGCAGTTCGTCACATGATGCGCGTGGCGTCCGGCCTTGATTCGCTGGTGCTGGGCGAACCGCAGATTCTCGGCCAGATGAAGTCCGCCTACGCCGTGGCGCGTGAGGCCGGCACTGTCGGCCCGCTGCTGGGCCGCCTGTTCCAGGCCACTTTCAATTCTGCCAAGCAGGTGCGCACCGACACCGCCATCGGCGAAAACCCGGTGTCCGTGGCGTTCGCCGCCGTCAGCCTGGCCAAACAGATTTTCAGTGATTTGCAGCGCAGCCAGGCCTTGCTGATCGGCGCCGGCGAGACCATCACCCTGGTCGCCCGCCACCTGCACGACCTGGGTGTGAAGCGCATCGTCGTCGCCAACCGTACCCTGGAGCGCGCGAGCATCCTTGCCGAACAGTTCGGTGCCCACGCGGTGCTGCTGTCGGATATCCCGGCCGAGCTGGTGCGCAGCGATATCGTCATCAGCTCTACCGCCAGCCAGTTGCCGATCCTGGGCAAGGGTGCGGTGGAAAGTGCGCTGAAGCTGCGCAAGCACAAGCCGATCTTCATGGTCGATATCGCCGTTCCCCGCGATATCGAGCCCGAAGTCGGCGAGTTGGACGACGTTTACCTCTACAGCGTCGACGATCTGCACGAAGTGGTCGCCGAAAACCTCAAGAGCCGACAGGGCGCAGCCCAGGCCGCCGAGGAGATGGTCAGCACCGGCGCCGAAGATTTCATGGTGCGCCTGCGTGAACTCGCGGCGGTGGACGTGCTCAAGGCGTATCGTCAGCAAGGCGAGCGCCTGCGCGATGAGGAGTTGATCAAGGCCCAGCGCCTGCTCGCCAATGGCAGCAGTGCCGAAGAGGTGCTGATGCAGCTGGCGCGCGGCCTGACCAACAAGTTGCTCCATGCACCCAGCGTACAGCTTAAAAAATTGACTGCCGAAGGCCGCCTCGATGCGTTGGCCATGGCCCAGGAACTCTTTGCCCTCGGTGAGGGCGCGTCAGACAGCTCTTCGGATAAAAAACCGCAATGAAAGCGTCACTGCTCAATAAACTGGACGTGCTCCAGGACCGTTTCGAAGAACTGACCGCTTTGCTCGGCGACGGCGAGGTCATTTCCGATCAGGCCAAGTTCCGCGCCTATTCCAAGGAATACGCCGAAGTTGAGCCCATCGTGGCCACCTACAAACACTTGACTAAAGTGCAGGCCGACCTCGAGGGCGCCCAGGCGCTGCTCAAGGACAGCGATCCGGACATGCGTGAGATGGCCGTCGAAGAAGTCCGCGAAGCCAAGGAAAAACTTGCCGAGCTGGAAGGTGACCTGCAGCGCATGTTGCTGCCCAAGGACCCCAACGACGGGCGTAACGTGTTCCTCGAGATCCGCGCTGGTACCGGCGGCGATGAGGCGGCGATCTTCTCCGGCGACCTGTTCCGCATGTACTCGCGCTACGCCGAGCGTCGTGGCTGGCGGGTCGAGATCCTGTCCGAGAACGAAGGCGAACACGGCGGCTATAAAGAAGTCATCGCGCGGGTCGAAGGCGATAACGTCTACGGCAAGCTCAAGTTCGAGTCCGGCGCGCACCGCGTGCAGCGGGTCCCGGCGACTGAATCCCAAGGTCGCATCCATACCTCCGCATGCACCGTGGCCGTGTTGCCCGAGCCGGACGAACAGGAAGCGATCGAGATCAACCCGGCGGACCTGCGGGTCGACACCTACCGCTCGTCGGGCGCCGGTGGCCAGCACGTCAACAAGACTGACTCGGCGATTCGTATCACTCACTTGCCGTCGGGCATCGTGGTCGAGTGCCAGGAGGAGCGTTCCCAGCACAAGAACCGTGCACGCGCCATGTCCTGGCTGTCGGCCAAGCTCAATGACCAGCAGACCAGCGCCGCCGCCAACGCGATTGCCAGCGAGCGTAAGTTGCTGGTGGGCTCGGGCGACCGTTCCGAACGCATCCGCACCTACAACTTCGCCCAGGGCCGGGTCACCGACCACCGGGTCAATCTCACCCTTTACTCCCTGGACGAGATTCTCGCCGGCGGCGTGGATGCGGTGATCGAGCCGTTGCTCGCCGAATACCAGGCCGATCAATTGGCCGCGATAGGTGAATAAATGACCATCATCGCCAGCCTGCTGCGCGCCGCCGACCTTCCCGACTCGCCTACCGCGCGCCTGGATGCCGAATTGTTGCTGGCCGCTGCCCTGGGCAAGTCGCGCAGTTACCTGCACACCTGGCCGGAAAAGATTGTCAGCAGCGAGGCCGCACTGACGTTCGCCGACTATCTGCAGCGCCGTCGTGGCGGTGAACCGGTGGCCTATATCCTCGGCCAGCAAGGCTTCTGGAAACTTGACCTGGAGGTCGCGCCTCACACGCTGATCCCGCGTCCGGAAACCGAGATGCTGGTGGAGGCTGCGCTGGAGTTGTTGCCGGCCACGCCGGCCAAGGTCCTCGACCTGGGCACCGGCAGCGGCGCGATCGCCCTGGCCTTGGCCAGCGAGCGCCCCGCCTGGCAGGTCACCGCCGTCGACCGCGTGCTGGAGGCCGTGGCCCTGGCCGAGCGCAATCGCCAGCGCCTGCACCTCAACAATGCCACGGTGCTGAACAGCCATTGGTTCAGTGCCCTGCAAGGTCATGCCTACGACCTGATCATCAGCAACCCGCCGTACATCGCCGACAACGATCCGCACCTGGTGGCGGGCGACGTGCGCTTTGAACCGGCGAGTGCGCTGGTGGCGGGCCATGACGGCCTGGACGACTTGCGCTTGATCATCCGCGATGCCCCGGCCCACCTGAATGCCGGTGGCTGGTTGGTGCTGGAGCACGGTTACGACCAGGCCGCGGCCGTGCGTGACCTGTTGTCCAACCAGGGCTTCGAGGCGGTGGCCAGCCGCATCGACCTTGGCGGCCACGAACGCATTACCCTGGGACGCCGGCCGTGCTGACCGATCAGGAGCTGTTGCGCTATAGCCGACAGATTCTGTTGCAGCATGTCGACATCGAAGGCCAGTTGCGCCTTAAAAACAGCCGCGCCCTGATCGTCGGCCTCGGTGGGCTGGGCGCGCCGGTGGCGCTTTACCTGGCCGCTGCCGGGGTGGGCGAATTGCACCTGGCGGACTTCGACAGCGTCGACCTGACCAATCTGCAACGCCAGATCATCCATGACACCGACAGCGTCGGGCAGACCAAGGTCGACTCGGCCCTGCGTCGCCTCGGCGCGATAAACCCCGAAATCAGCCTGGTTGCCCACCGCAGTGCGCTGGATGCCGATTCCTTGGCTGCAGCCGTGGCGGCGGTGGACGTGGTGCTCGATTGCAGTGACAACTTCTCCACCCGCGAAGCAGTCAACGCCGCCTGCGTGGCGGCGACCAAGCCGCTGGTCAGTGGCGCGGCGATTCGCCTTGAGGGCCAGTTGTCGGTGTTCGACCCGCGCCGCGCCGACAGCCCGTGCTACCACTGTTTATATGGGCACGGCAGCGACAGCGAACTCACCTGCAGCGAAGCCGGCGTGGTCGGTCCGCTGGTCGGCGTGGTCGGCAGCCTGCAGGCGCTGGAAGCCTTGAAGCTGCTGGCCGGTTTTGGCGAGCCGCTGGTGGGCCGCCTGCTACTGATTGACGCGCTGACCACGCGTTTTCGCGAGTTGCGCGTCAAGCGCGACCCCGGCTGCAGCGTCTGCGGGCCGCGGCATGGTTAAGGGCGCGCCGATCGGTGTGTTCGATTCCGGTGTCGGCGGCTTGTCGGTACTGGATGAAATCCAGCAGCTGCTGCCCCATGAATCGCTGCTGTACGTGGCGGATTGCGGGCATATCCCGTACGGCGAGAAAACCCCGGGATTCATTCTTCAGCGCTCCCGGGCCGTCGCCGAGTTTTTCCGTGAGCGGGGCGCCAAGGCGTTCGTGATTGCCTGCAACACCGCCACGGTCGCGGCGGTCGCGGATTTGCGCGTGGACTATCCCGAGTGGCCGCTGGTGGGGATGGAGCCTGCCGTCAAACCTGCCGCCGCCGCGACCCGCAGTGGTGTGGTCGGTGTGCTCGCTACCACCGGTACCTTGCAAAGCGCCAAGTTCGCCGCGCTACTGGATCGCTTCGCCACCGATGTACGCGTGGTCACCCAGCCTTGCCCCGGCCTGGTGGAACTGATCGAGACCGGCGACCTGAACAGCCCGGTGTTGCGCCAACTGTTGCAGGGTTATGTCGACCCGCTGCTCAGCGTCGGCTGCGACACCATCATCCTCGGTTGTACCCACTACCCCTTCCTCAAGCCGCTGCTGGCGCAGATGCTGCCGCCCAGCATCATTCTGATCGACACCGGCGCCGCCGTGGCTCGCCAGCTGAAGCGTCTGCTCGGCGAGCGCGACCTGCTCGCCAGCGGCAATCCTCAGCCCGCACAGTTCTGGACCAGTGGCGATGTGTGTCATTTCAGAAATATCCTACCGACACTATGGAAACATCCCGGAGATGTGCGAAGCTTCAGCGCGTGAAAAATTCGTGAAATATCGTGATTCCAGGCTGAACTTCTGACACTGCGTAGGCTTCTATAGCGGGATTGCCTGTACAAAACCATATAACTTCGTTCGGAAAGGATGTTTCTTATGAAGCGCTTGTTCTGTTTGGCTGCGATTGCGGCCGCTGTGGTGGGACACTCTTTTTCGGCGCAGGCCGCTGGACTTGAGTTTGGCCTGGGGGCCACCAGTGATTCGACGCTCACTTACCGATTGGGGCTGACGTCGGATTGGGACAAGAGTTGGATGCAAAGTGATGTCGGTCGCCTGACCGGCTACTGGAGCGGTGCCTACACCTATTGGGAAGGCGACGACCGTGCAGGCGCGAGCAGCCTGTCGTTCTCTCCGGTGTTTGTGTATGAATTCGCCGGACAGTCGGTGAAGCCTTATATCGAGGCGGGGATCGGTGTGGCGGTGTTCTCCCGCACGCGCCTGGAAGACAACAACATCGGCCAGGCCTTCCAGTTCGAAGACCGCCTGGGTTTCGGCCTGCGCTTTACCGGTGGGCATGAAGTGGGCATTCGCGCCACCCACTACTCCAATGCCGGGATCAGCAGCAACAACGACGGCGTAGAGAGCTACTCGCTGCACTACACCATGCCGCTCTAAACATACATCACTGCAGGAGCCGGCAAGCCGGCTCCTGCAGGCTGTAGTTCAATCAGCGATACGCTGTTGCAATGCCTTCGCGCTCGGTCAGGCATTCCGGCGCGCCCATCTCGAATTCCCTGCAAATCAGCGGCCGCCGCTCGTAGATCGTGCACATCATCGTGTCCCGATCCAGCGCCGCGCACCAGCCATCGTCCAGGCGCAGCATGACTTCGCCGCCCCAATCGTCCGTATCGATATAGCGCTCCGGCACGCCTGTGTCCGTGATCAGCAGCACTTCCAGCTGGCAGCAGCAGGCCGCGCACGTCGAGCAGGTAACGGCGGGTTCGGTGATTTGGGTATGGGGGATGTTGGTCATAGGCGTGCAGTGTAAGGCAAGGCGACGATGCGCGTATGACTGCTCTGACGGACGTCAGTGCGCCAGTTGCCCGGCAATCCAGTGCAACACCGGAAATATCACGGCCCAGAGCAGGGCGAGGCCGATTAGGGTGGCGGCAGTGCCGTAGCCAAAACTGACCCCGGCCAACTGGCTGCCTGCGTAATACGACAGCGGCCCACCCAGCGCGCCCAGCAGACTGGCACGCCACCAGGGCTGGGCGCTCCAGGCCAGGCAATGGCGCAAGGTCGTGGCCAGCAGCGCCCACAGCAAAATCAACCAGAAGGGAATCAACGGCCCGGGCGCGCCGAAGTGAAGCACGCCGAAGGTGCGCAGCGACGTATCGATGACTGTCCCCAGCAGGGTCACGGCGAGAATCGCCTGGCCTTCGCGGGACCAGGCACTTATCCACAGCAGATGGAGGGCCAGTACCGCCAGCCCCACCAGCAGCCAAAGGCTGTCCCCCCCCAGTACACAGGCAAACCAGCCGCACTGGAAGAGCACGGCATTGGCCACGGTCTTAAGCACTGAAGCGGCCAAGCAGCGGTGGATTGATGGCCGACGGCTTGGCCAGCAGCAGTTGCGCGGTACCGATGGTGCGCTCCATGAAGCCGCCCTCGCAGTAGCACAGGTAAAACTCCCACAAGCGCAGGAAGTATTCGTCGTAGCCCAGCTCCGTCAGGCGACCCTGGGCGCGGCGAAAGTTCTCATGCCACAGGCGCAGGGTTCGCGCGTAATGCAGGCCGAAATCCTCCATGTGCAGCAGGTTCATATCGGTGTCGCGGCTGACGATCTGCAGCATGTTCTGCACGCAGGGCAGGGCGCCACCGGGGAAGATGTAGCGCTGGATAAAGTCGACGCTGTTCTTGGCCTGCTCGAAACGTTGCTCACGGATGGTAATGGCCTGCAGCAACATCAGACCGTCGCTCTTGAGCAGGTGCGCGCACTGCTTGAAGTAGGTCGGCAGGAAACGATGGCCCACCGCTTCGATCATCTCGATGGACACCAGCTTGTCGTACTGACCGGTCAGGTCGCGGTAGTCCTGCAGCAGCAGCGTGACCTGGTCTTGCAGGCCGAGGGCCGCGATGCGTTTTTCGGTGTAGGCGAACTGCTCCTTGGACAAGGTCGTGGTGGTGACCTTGCAGCCGTAATGCTGCGCTGCATACAGCGCCATGCTGCCCCAGCCAGTGCCGATTTCCAGCAAGTGGTCGGTGGGTTTGAGGGCGAGCTTCTGGCAGATACGCTCAAGCTTGTTCAGTTGCGCCTGTTCCAGGCTGTCGTCGGCGGTCAGGAACTGCGCGGCCGAGTACATCATGGTCGGGTCGAGGAATTCTTCGAACAGGTCATTGCCCAGGTCGTAGTGGGCGGCGATGTTTTTCTGCGAGCCCTTGCGCGTGTTGCGGTTGAGCCAGTGCAGGCCTTGGGTGAACGGCCGTGCCAGGCGCGCCAGGCCACCTTCCATCGCGTCGAGCACATCGAGGTTGCTGACCATCACGCGCACCACTGCGGTGAGGTCCGGGCTGCTCCAGTAGCCGTGGATAAACGCCTCGCCGGCGCCGATGGAACCGTTGGCCGCCACCAGGCCCCACACCGCCGGGTCGAGAATCTGGATCTCGCCCAGCAGGTGCGCTTCGCGTGCGCCGAACACTTGGCGCTCGCCATCCTCGATCACCACCAACTGGCCATGGCGCAGTTGGCTGAGTTGGCGCAGCACACCTTTGCGCAGCAGCGCACTGGTCAGGCCGTTGACGTTCAGGCGATTGGTCTTGACCGATAAGCTAGGGGATTTCATGGCGGCGATCCTTGGTATACCCGACTGCGGTGCGAGAGGCGCCATCGGCGGCCTGATGGGAAAAAATCGGTGTGCGTTTGAGCAACAGGCGCAAGGCCTGCCAATAGATGGCGAGGCAGGTCTTGGCGGTCATCCACGGAAAGCGCCACAGGTAGCGGTGCAGGCTGGCGCGGGTGAGTGTTTCCTTGTGCAGGCTCAGCGTGGCATCGAAGACTTTCAGCTCGCCTTGCCAATCGGCCATGTGCACGCCGAGCTTGGCGGCGGGCGGGCTGAAGCTCATGCGGTACTCCAGGTCGCGCGGCAAGAACGGCGACACATGAAACGCCTTGGCCACGGCGAAATGCTGGTGCTCATCCGCGCCAAGGGCCTGGGCCGGCAGCACGTAGTGATAGCGCTCGCGCCAAGGGGTGTTGGTCACTTCGCACAGGATCGCGGCCAGACGTCCGTCGGCCTCGAAGCAGTAGAAGAAACTCACCGGATTAAAAGCCAGGCCCCAACTGCGGGCCTGGGTCAGTAGGCAGATTACGCCCTGGGGTGTACGCCCCAGCGCCTTGCCGACTTCCTGGCGCACGGCGGCGGTCAAGCTCATGCCGTGGCGCGTCAATTCACGCAGGTAATCCTGCTGGCGAAAACCGAAGGGTGCCAGGCGACTCGCGCCGGCCAGCGGCGAGAGCCCGAGCACTTGCTCTTCTTCGCTCAAGTCCAGATACAGCAGCCCGATGCGGTAGCGAAAGGCGTGAGCCTTGGGCGCAAACCGGCGATGGGCGATCCAGCCGCTGTACAGGGCGCTGTTCACAGGGCCTCCCCGAAGGCTTGCGCCACGCGCAGGGCGCTGACCACGCCGTCTTCATGGAAACCATTGGCCCAGTAGGCGCCACAGTAAAAGGTGTTGCGCGTACCGCAGAGTTCTTCCCAACGACCTTGGGCCGCCACCGCCGCGAGGCTGTATTGCGGGTGGGCGTAGGTATAGCGGGCGAGGATCTTCAGCGGGTTGATCATTGGCGTCTGGTTGAGGCTGACGCAAAACGTGGTGGCGCTGTCGATGCCTTGCAGGATGTTCATGTCGTAGGTGACGGCCGCCTGGGTCTGCGTGTTGCCGGTCAGTCGATAATTCCAGCTGGCCCAGGCCAGCTTGCGGTCGGGCAGCAGGCGGGTGTCGGTATGCAGCACGACATCGTTGTCGGCATAGGGCAGGGCGCCGAGGATCTCCTGCTCGGCCTGGCTCGGGTCGCCGAGCAACGCCAGTGCCTGGTCGCTGTGGCAGGCGAACACCACCTTGTCAAAGGCTTCGGTGCCGGCCGCGCTGTGGATAACCACACCCTCGGCGTCGCGTTCGACCAGGTGCACGGGGCAATTGAGACGCACCTGTTCGCGAAAGCTGCGGGTCAGCGGCTCGATATAGCGGCTGGACCCGCCTTCGATCACACACCATTGCGGGCGGTTGTTCACCGAGAGCAGGCCGTGGTTCTTGAAGAAGCGCACAAAGAACTGCAGCGGGAACCCCAGCATGTCCTGCAGGGACATCGACCAGATCGCCGCGCCCATCGGCACGATGTAGTGCCGGATAAAGCGCGGGCCATACCCGCCGGCCTCAAGGTAGTCACCCAGGGTCATTTCGGCGCTGATGCGCTGCTCCTGCAGGTCCAGCGGCGCCTGGCGATTGAAGCGCAGGATATCGCGCAACATGCCCCAGAAACCTGGCGACAGGATATTGCGGCGTTGGGCGAACAGGCTGTTGAGGTTGTTGCCGTTGTACTCGAACCCGGCGTTTTCGTCGCACACCGAAAAACTCATCTCGGTGGGTTTGAACGCCACCCCGACCTGCCCCAGCAGGCGGATGAAATTGGGATAGGTCCAGTCGTTGAATACGATGAAACCGGTGTCCACCGCGTAGCTTTTACCCTCGACCGTCACATTGACCGTGTGGGTATGCCCGCCGATGCGGTCGCCCGCTTCGAACAGCGTGATGTCGTGGCGACGGCTGAGCAGGTAGGCGCTGGTCAGCCCGGCGATGCCGCTGCCGATAATGGCGATCTTCACAGGTCGTCCTTCTGCGGCGGCGGGCTGCGCAGCATGCGTTTGCCGATGATCAACTGGGCACGGTTGGGCAGTTTCGACAGCGGCCACAGGGTGGCGATAAACAGCGCCGGGAAGGCAATCTCGAGTGGGCGTTTTTCCAACTTGGCGAAGATGTGCCGCGCGGCTTTGTCGGCGGACCAGCTCAGGGGCATCGGGAAATCGTTGCGCTCAGTCAGCGGGGTGTCGACGAAGCCTGGGCTGATCACCGTGACGTCGATGTTTTCCGGCGACAGGCTGATGCGCAGCGATTCGAACAGGTAGCGCAGCCCGGCTTTGGACGCACCGTAGGCCTCGGCACGCGGCATCGGCAGGTAGGTCACGGCACTGGCGACGCCGACCAGGTGCGGGGTGCGCCCGGCACGCAGCAACGGCAGCGCGGCTTCGATGCAATAACTGCTGGCGAGCAAATTGGTGCGCACCACATGTTCGACAATCGACGCGTCAAATTGCCGGGCGTCCACGTATTCACAGGTGCCCGCATTCAGGATCACCGTGTCGAGCGAACCCCAGGCCGCGGCGATCTGCTCACCGATCTCGCGCACAGTCTGGCTGTTGGTCAGGTCGCCAGGCACCACCAGCACTTGTCCGGGAAAACGTTGGGCGAGGGCCTGCAGCGGGCCTTTGCTGCGCGAACTCAGCGCCACATGGGCGCCGCTGTTGAGCAGCTCCACGGCCAGCGAGGCACCGATGCCACTGCTGGCGCCGGTCAGCCAATAACGACGGGGCGGCAGTGCGTTCATCCCATTCTCCTTTTCAGCCAGTTGACGACGCTGCCCAGTACGGGAAGGTGTTCGTAGAGCAGGGCGCCGGCATCGAAGTAATCGCGATGGCGGTAGACCTTTTCACGCCACATCAGGTGCGAACAGCCCTCCACGCGGATGACCTTGCCGTTGGCCAGGCGCGGGTGGGTAAAGCTCATTTTCCAGCGCAGGTAGCCTTCGCCTTCGGCCACCTGGTCGAAGCCGTGGAAGTCGAAGCGCAGTTGGCTGACATTGCTGTACAACTCGGCGAAGTAGCGGTGCATCGCGGGCAATCCCTGCACCTCGTGCAGTGGATCGGTAAAGGCGATGTCCTGACTGTACAGGCTGTCGAGCAGGTGCAGGTTGTGTTTGTCGAGGGTGGAAAAGGCCTGGGCGAAGCGGCGCAGGAAATCACTCATGTTCGGCGACCTCCTGGCGTGAAGGCAGGCTGCGGAAGGCTGCCAGGGCGCGTTCGCGGGACTTTTTCAGGTCGACGATGGCGCGCGGGTAATCCGCCACGCCGAACAGGCCGCCGACTGCCTCGGGGTTGTGCACTTCCTTTTTATTCAGCGCGGCCAGTTCCGGCAGCCAATGCTTGATAAACACGCCTTCGCTGTCGAATTTTTCCGATTGGCTCAGTGGGCTGAAAATCCGGAAGTACGGCGCCGAATCGGTGCCGGTAGAGGAACTCCATTGCCAGCCGCCGTTGTTGGCCGCCAGGTCGCCGTCGATCAGGTGGCGCATGAAGAAGCGCTCGCCTTCACGCCAGTCGATCAGCAGGTTCTTGGTCAGGAACATCGCGACCACCATGCGCAGGCGGTTGTGCATCCAGCCGGTTTCCAGCAGTTGGCGCATGGCTGCGTCGATGATCGGCAGCCCGGTGCGGGCTTGTTGCCAGGCCGCGAGGTCCTTGGGCGCGTCACGCCAGGCGACCGCTTCGGTCTCGGGGCGGAAGGCGCGATGGCGAGACACCCTTGGATAGCCGACCAGGATGTGCTTGTAGAACTCGCGCCAGAGCAACTCGTTGATCCAGGTGATGGCGCCGATATCGCCGCTTTCGAATTCGCCCTGGTTGGTTTGCAACGCGGCGTGCAGGCACTGGCGCGGCGACACCACGCCCGCCGCGAGGTAGGCGGACAGCTGGCTGGTGCCGGGTTTGGCCGGGAAGTCGCGCTCGTCCTTGTAGTAACTGATCTGCTGGTCGGCGAAGGCGTCGAGGCGGCGGCGGGCTTCCTCTTCGCCGGCGGGCCAGAGGGCGCGCAAGGTCTCGCTGGGTGGTGCGAACCCGTCGACCTGCGCGGGGATCGGATCACTTTTCAACGGGACAGGCGCTTGGGCCTTCGGCGTCGCGACCAGGCGCGGCAGGGCGCTGTGCAAGCGGGTGTAGCAGACCTTGCGGAACTGGCTGAACACCTGGAAGTACGTGCCGGTCTTGGTCAACACGCTGCCGGGTTGGAAAAACAGCTGGTCCAGGTAGCTGTGAAAGCTGACGCCATCGGCCTCCAGGGCCTTGGCCACTGCCGCATCGCGACGGCTTTCATGGATGCCGTATTCCTCGTTGACGTGCACCGACTGCACCGACAACTCGTGGCACAGCTTGCCCAGCGCGGCGGGCACCTGATCCCAGGTGGCGGCGTGGCGGATCAGCAGGGGGATATTCAGCTTGCCCAGGGCCTGGCTCAAGTGCTGCAGGTTGCGCAGCCAGAAGTCGACTTTGCACGGCGCATCATCGTGGGCCAGCCATTGCTCCGGCGTGATGAGGTACACGGCTGCAACCGGGCCGCGCTGGCAGGCGGCGGCGAGGGCGGTGTTGTCGTGTAGGCGCAGGTCGGTGCGCAGCCAGATCAAATGCATTTAAAGAAGTCCACGCTGGATCAGTATCTGGTGGGCCGACAAGGGGTCTTCGGCCACGAACAATTCAGGGGTGTCACGGGTTAATACGGCTAACTCGGCCTGGTGGATGCATACCGTTGGTCCGACGATCAACTTTGGGCCACTGACGCCGCTCAATAGTTTTGCGAGTGCCGACAAGTGGAGGGCCTTGCTCGAATACAGCAGCACCGCGCGCGGTTGCAGGTGCTCCACGGCCAGGGCCAATTCGCCGGCGGGCAGTGGCCAATCGAAGACTTCCACCGGGCAATCGGCACTGCTGGCCAGCCAGGCGCTGAGCCACAGGTGCGGCTCCAGCGGCAGGTCGGACTGGTTGATCAGCAGCAGCGGCGGGCCCTGCAACTGGCGGTTGTTGTGATAGATGCGTGCGCCGAATTTGCTGCGCAGCCAGGACAGGAAAAACACCCGCTCCATCTGCGCGCCGAACTGGCCTTGCCAGCGCTGCTCCAGGTCCTGCAGCAGCGGCAGCAACAATTGCTCGCACAACGTGCGCGGCGGGTACAGCGCCATGGCCTGGTTGAAGACGTCGTCGACCCGGCGCTCGATCAATTCGCTGATGGCATTCAACAAGTTCTGGCGCAACCCGTGCCACTCATTCTCGACAGTCTCTGGAAGGGCTTGGGCAGAGTCGATCAGGCCTTTGACCTGGCTGACCGGCACGCCGCGATTGAGCCAGGTCAGGATGGTGTGGATGCGTTGCACGTGATCGGCGCTGAACAGCCGATGGCCCTTGGGCGTGCGCTGGGGCACGATCAGGCCATAGCGGCGCTCCCAGGCGCGCAGGGTCACGGCGTTGACGCCGGTCTGGCGCGCCACTTCGCGAATCGGCAGCCAGCCGTCTTCGAGGGCTTGGGCGATGTCGTCGCCGGTTTCGTCTTGCAGGGCGGCTTTCATAGGTTAGATCGCATTACGCAGGCTGAGATTTTCCGGGTGCGGTTGCAGGTACGCCTGCTGCGCGATGTAGCGGTCCGGGTGTTGGCGAAAGTGATGCTTGAGCAAGGTCAGCGGCACCACCAGTGGCACGATCCCCTGGTGGTACTGGCCGATGACGGTCTGCATTTCCTGTTTGTCGTCGGCGCTGATGGCTTGCTTGAGGTAGCCGCTGATGTGTTGCAGCACATTGGTGTGGGTCCCCCGAGTGGCGCACTTGCGCAGGCCGCTCATCAGTTCGCTGAAGTAGCCGGTGGCCAAGGCGTCGAGGTCAGTGCTCCGGGTCATGCTGCCCAGCAGGTGGCCGAGGCTTTTGTAGTGCGCCGGGCTGTGGGCCATCAACAAGTATTTGTAGCGCGAATGGAAGGCCAGCAGGCGATGACGGCTGAGCCCTTCGGCGAGCAGTTGTTGCCAGCTGGCGTAGACAAAGACGCGGGTCATGAAGTTTTCCCGCAGCACCGGGTCGTTCAGCCGACCATCCTCTTCCACCGGCAGGTTGGGGTGGCGCGAGCAAAACGCCTGGGCGTAGATGCCGCGCCCGCCGCCATCCACCGGCGTGCCGTTGTCGCGGTAGACCTTGACTCGCTCCAGGCCGCAGGACGGTGACTTCTGCATGAAGATGTAACCGCACAGGTCGGTATGCGCGGCGGCCATCTGCTGGCCGTAGTCATCCAGCGGTTGGGTCACATTCAGCTCGCGGTGCACGGTGCCCACGGCTTGCGGGTGCGCCGGATCGCCCACCAGGCGAATCGGCTCGCGGGGGATGCCCAGGCCAATCGCGACTTCTGGGCACAGCGGTACGAACTCGAAATAGTCGCTGAGCGTCTGGCTGCAGAGAGGGGATTGTTTATGCCCGCCGTTGAACCGCACGTTTTCGCCAAGCAGGCAGGCGCTGATCGCGATCTTTGGCTTACCGGAGTGGGACATGGCCAAACCTCTACAAGATTCCTGTACAAGACTAAAAACTTGTACAACTAAATCTCATCATAGGTTTGATGCTGTACAAGTCAAATATTTTGTACAAGTATTTTTCGCGGAGGTTATTTCCAGCCGATCTGCCAGTCCTCGGCGTTCTGCAGGCTTTGCCACGCCAGCCTTTCGGTGCGCCGCGTCATGACGGCTTGCAGGTCGATTTCCAGCACGGTGCCTTCTTCGTCACGGATCAGCTCGGTGACCAAAAAGTGTTTTTCCTTGTTGCGGGGGTGCGCTGCTGTCCACTTCGACAGCAGTAATTTAGCGGGGTTGATGCGGTTCATTGCAGGTGCTCGATCAAGCGTCGCGCGGCCTCCTGGCCACTGAGCCAGGCACCCTCGACGCGGCCCGACAGGCACCAGTCGCCACATACGTACAGGCCCAGGTCGGCGTCGGCCAGCACGCCGAACTCATGGGCGCTGGACGGTCGCGCGTACAGCCAGCGATGTGCGAGGCTGAACGACGGGGCGGGCATGGCGCTGTGCAGCAATTCGGCGAAGGCGCCATGCAGGTGTTCGATCACGGCTTCCTTGGGCAGGTCCAGGTGGTCCCTGCTCCAGGCGCTGGTGGCGTGCAGAACCCAGGTGTCGAGGGTGGTGTCGCGTCCGGGTTTGCTGCGGTTGCGCGCCAGCCAGTCGAGGGGACTGTCTTGCACGAAGCAGCCTTGCATGGGCGTATCCAGGGGTTTGTCGAACGCCAGGGCGATGGCCCAGGTCGGGTCCATCTTCACGCCGGCGGCGGCACTTGCCAGCTTGGGCGCGGCGGCCAATAGCGCGGTGGCTTGCGGGGCGGGTGTGGCGATGATCACGTGGCTGAACGGGCCGTGGTTTTCGCCGTCGGCGTCCAGCAGGTTCCAGTGCTGTTTGCCCTGGAACACTTCGGTGATGCGGCAACCGAACTCCACCGGCAGGTCATCGAGCAGGGCGCGGGTGATCGCGCTCATGCGCGGCGTGCCGACCCAGCGGATCTGTTCATCGGGAGACGGGGTGAGTTGGCCGGACTTGAAGTTGTACAGCTGGGGCTTCCATTGCTCGGCCCAGCCGTTGCTTTGCCAGCGCTGCACTTCGTTGACGAAGCGGCGGTCGCGGGCGGTGAAGTATTGCGCACCCATGTCCAGCGCGCCGGCGTCGCTGCGCTTGCTGGACATGCGGCCACCACTGCCGCGGCTTTTATCGAAGAGTTGTACAACGTGCCCAGCGTCTCTTAACGCTCGGGCGGCGGAGAGACCGGCGATGCCGGTGCCAATGATCGCGATGGGAACAGTCATGGGAGGCCTCGTTTTACCGTTGGGTACAGACTACGCCGACACCAATAGCTGTACAATATTGTTTTTTGGTATAAGTTTTGGCTTACCTGTTCTTACGGCGTGACCTATGGTTAAAGCTGAGGCTTGAACCTGCGTTACGCCCGATTACAAATGGTCCCTGCTTATAAAATAGACTAGCGATGGGCGGCAAACGTTACATGAGGAAGATCCCATGCACATTTTGCTGACCGGCGGTACTGGTTTGATTGGCCGCCAACTTTGCCGACACTGGCTTGCCCAGGGTCACCGCTTGACCGTGTGGAGTCGTGATCCGGAACAGGTCGCCCGTTTGTGTGGCGACCAGGTCCTGGGTGTGGGGCGCCTGCAAGAGGTGATCGGCCCGGTGGATGCGGTGGTCAACCTGGCGGGCGCGGCTATTGCAGACCGTCCCTGGACCCATAAGCGCAAGGCGCTGTTGTGGAGCAGCCGTATCGGCCTTACCGAAACCCTGCTGGCCTGGCTGGAAGGCCTGGCACAGAAACCCTCGGTGTTGATCTCCGGTTCGGCGGTGGGCTGGTATGGCGACGGCGGCGAGCGTGAACTCACCGAAGCCAGCGGCCCGGTGCAGGACGATTTCCCCAGCCAGTTGTGTATTGCCTGGGAGGAAACCGCCCAGCGCGCCGAAGCGCTGGGCATGCGTGTGGTGCTGGTGCGTACCGGCCTGGTGCTGGCCGCAGAGGGCGGCTTTTTGTCGCGGCTGTTGCTGCCGTTCAAACTCGCGCTGGGCGGGCCGATCGGCACCGGTCGGCAGTGGATGCCATGGGTCCATATCAAGGATCAAATCGCCCTGATTGATTTTCTTCTGCACAAGCCTGACGCCAGCGGTCCGTATAATGCCTGCGCGCCACACCCGGTACGCAACCGTGAGTTCGCCAAGACGTTGGGCCAGGTGTTGCACCGCCCGGCGTTCATGCCGATGCCAGCCTTTGCGTTGAAGGTGGGGCTGGGCGAGTTGTCCGGCCTGTTGCTGGGCGGGCAAAAGGCCTTGCCAGAGCGGTTGCTGGCGGCCGGGTTCACTTTCCAGTTCACTGAGTTGCGCGCGGCTTTGGATGACGTGTCCAGCCGC
The DNA here is from genome assembly GCF_016651025.1 of Pseudomonas sp. TH21. Classification (NCBI taxonomy): domain Bacteria; kingdom Pseudomonadati; phylum Pseudomonadota; class Gammaproteobacteria; order Pseudomonadales; family Pseudomonadaceae; genus Pseudomonas; species Pseudomonas sp. TH21. Next base: position 749,403 of record NZ_JAEKEQ010000001.1, read on the forward strand.
CTCTAGAGATAGGATGTTGCATGACGGATCACGCGTTGTTACTGGTCAACCTGGGCTCACCGGCGTCCACTTCGGTGGCCGATGTGCGCAGCTACCTCAATCAGTTCCTGATGGACCCTTACGTGATCGACCTGCCGTGGCCGGTGCGGCGTCTGCTGGTGTCGCTGATCCTGATCAAGCGGCCCGAGCAATCGGCTCACGCCTATGCCTCCATCTGGTGGGACGAGGGCTCGCCGCTGGTGGTGCTCAGCCGCCGCCTGCAACAGCAGATGACTGCGCAATGGACCCAGGGCCCGGTTGAGTTGGCGATGCGCTACGGCGAACCGTCGATTGAAAGCGTGCTGACCCGCCTCGCCGCCCAGGGCATTCAGAAAGTCACCCTCGCGCCGTTGTACCCGCAGTTCGCCGACAGCACCGTGACCACCGTCATCGAGGAAGCCAGGCGCGTGGTGCGCGATAAAAAGCTCGATGTACAGTTCTCGATCCTGCAACCGTTCTACGACCAGCCCGAATATCTCGACGCCCTGGTAGCAAGCGCGCGGCCTTATGTGGAACAGGATTACGACCACCTGCTGCTGAGTTTCCACGGCTTGCCTGAGCGCCACCTGACCAAACTCGATCCCACCGGCCAGCATTGCTTCAAGGATGCCGACTGCTGCAAGAACGCCTCCGCCGAGGTGCTCAAGACTTGCTATCGCGCGCAGTGCTTCAGCGTCGCCCGTGACTTTGCCGCGCGCCTGGGCTTGCCGGAAGATAAATGGTCGGTGGCGTTCCAATCGCGCCTGGGCCGCGCCAAATGGATCGAACCCTACACCGAAGCGCGCCTGGAGGCGTTGGCACAGCAAGGTGTGAAAAAGCTGCTGGTGATGTGCCCGGCGTTTGTCGCCGACTGCATCGAGACCCTGGAAGAAATCGGCGATCGCGGCCTGGAGCAGTTCCGCGAGGCCGGGGGCGAGGAACTGGTGCTGGTGCCGTGCCTGAATGATGATCCACAGTGGGCGAAGGCGCTCAATACCTTGTGTGAGAGAGCCCCAACCGCGCTGTAACCAGGCCTTATACCGATCTAACTGTAGGCGCTGGCTTGCCGGCGCCTACAGTTAGAGGGTGTTACAGGTTGAGGGTCAGGCTGACCGTGAAATTGCGCGGCTCGCCGGGGCTGATCCAGTAGCTGCTGTAGGACCGCTCGTAGTAATTCTCATCAAACAGATTGTTGAGGTTCAGCCCCACGGTGAGGTTGTCCGTGGCCTTGTAATGGGCCAACAGGTCGACGGTGTGATAAGCCGGCAGTTCGAAACGCGTCCCTGCCTCACCCGAGCGGTCACCTACATAAGTGAACGCCGCACCCAGGTCTGAGCCGCGCAACGCGCCGTCCTGGAACTCATACACGCCCAACAGACTGCCGCTGCGCTTGGCCACGCCGAGGATCCGGCTGCCGGCGGGAAGGGTTTTATCGCCTTTGGTCACCTCGGCGTCGATGTAGGCAAACGCGCCGATCACTCGCACGGCATCGCTCACTTGCCCGCTCAGTTGCAGGTCAAGGCCTTGGCTGCGCGCCTTGCCCACGGCGCGGTTGAGGTTGGTGGCGGGGTCCAGGGTGAGTACATTTTCCTTCTCGATATGGAACGCGGCCAGGGTGGCGCTGAGACGGTCGTCGAACAGCTCGCTCTTGACCCCCACTTCATAGCCCACGCCTTCTTCCGGCGTGAAGGATTTCCCGTCGGCGCCCAGGCCGCTGTTGGGCTTGAACGACGTAGAGGCATTGGCGAACACCCCGACTTGCGGCGTGAGCTGATAGAGCAGGCCGGCACGCTGGGTCAAGGCATCGTGGGTTTGCTGGCTCCTGGCGTGGTTGCGGGTGAAGTCGTCGATGCTCTGCTCGAAATGCTCGAAGCGCGCACCGACCATGCCGCGCAGGCGGTCGGTGAAGATGACCTGGTCTTGCAGGTTCAGCGCGTGGCTTTGGGTCTGTTCGAAGAAGTCAGTGCCGGAGCGCGCGCCGTTGGGTTTGGGCTGGCCGTAGACCGGGTTGTAGATATCGAGGGTGTAGCGGCTCCCGCCAATCGCCGTGACGCGTTCTTTCTTGCGATAGTCCTCGTATTCGGTGCCAACCAGCAACTCGTGCTGCCAGCTGCCGATGTCGAACAGGCCGCGCAGCTCCACCTGGGTGATGCTGTCGTGCCAGCCCATGGAGCGTTCACGGTAGCGGCGGTCGATGGTGTGGCCGTCGGCGTTCAGTGCGCGGTTTTCCGAGGCATCGCCCCACAGGCTGCCCTGTTTGTAGTGGCTGGCCAGGCGCAGTTTCCAGGCGTCGTTGAGGTGATGCTCAAGGCTGGCCTGGAGACGGTTGTTATGGTTGTCGATATCGCCGTCGTTGGGTTCACCCAGGAAGGTTGCGCGGGACACGCCGCTGGCGTCGACGATGCCGCGGTCGAAGGTGGAGCTGTGGCGCACCAATTCGCTTTCCACCAGCAGATGTGTGTCCGGGTCCAGTTGCCAACTGAATGAGGGGGCAACAAAGACCCGCTTGCTCTGCACATGCTCGCGAAAGCTGTGGTTGTCTTCCACGGCCAGGTTGACTCGCGAGAGCAGGTTGCCCTCGCTGTCCAGCGGGGTGTTGAGGTCGACGGCGGTGCGATAGCGATCCCAACTGCCGGCGCTGGTTTGCACGGTGGTGAAGGCATCGGGCTGGGGCTTCTTGGTGACGATGTTCACGGTGCCGCCGGGATCGCCACGGCCGTAGAGGCTCGCGGCGGGGCCCTTGAGCACTTCGATGCGTTCGATATTGGCGGTGTCCGGCGTGCTCGGGTAGCCACGGTTGGCGCTGAAACCGTCCTGGTAAAACTCCGACGTGGTGAAGCCGCGCACGCTGTATTCGTAGAGGGTGAGGCCGCCGAAGTTGTTTTGCTTGGACACGCCACCGGCAAACTCAAGGGCGCGTTCTACCTGGGTGCTGCCCAGATCCTTGAGCACCGTTGCGGGAATCACGCTGATCGATTGTGGGATGTCGCGCAGGGCTGTGTCGGTTTTTGTAGCACTGGCTGAACGCGTTGCACGGTAGCCCTTGACCGGGCCGGTGGCGGATTCATAGGCGTCGGTGGTGACGCTGATGGTGTCGAGTTCCAGGGTGTTGTCTTCGGCGTAGGCGGGGTCAAGCAACAAGCCCAGGGCCAGGCCAGCCATGGGGGCAATTCTTCGAGACGGCATGATAGAGCGTTCCAATAGCGATATTGAAACAATATAACATGTCTAATGAGAATGCCTTCGCTTTGAAATATGAGCTTACAGGTACCCGCGAACGGGTACCTGGCGAGGCGTCTTATTCCTCTTCTTTGACCGGTGCAGGCGGTGGGCGCAAGCCGATTTCTGCCAGCAGCTTGATCTCTTTACCGTTGCGCATCACCTGGATTGCCACCTTGTCGGTCGGCTTGATCCGCGCCACCTGGTTCATCGATTTGCGCCCATCGCCGGCCGGTTCGCCGTTGATGCTGAGGATCACATCGCCCAGTTGCAGGCCGGCTTTCTGCGCCGGGCCGTCGCGGAAAATACCGGCGACCACGATGCCCGGGCGTCCGGTCAAGCCAAAGGACTCGGCCAGCTCCTTGGTCAACGGTTGTACTTCGATCCCCAGCCAGCCGCGAATCACCTGGCCGTGCTCGATGATCGACTTCATCACTTCCATCGCCAGTTTCACCGGGATCGCAAAACCGATGCCCTGGGAGCCGCCGGACTTGGAGAAAATCGCCGTGTTGATACCGGTCAGGTTGCCATTGGCATCCACCAGTGCGCCGCCCGAGTTGCCTGGGTTGATCGCCGCGTCGGTCTGGATGAAGTCTTCGTAGCTGTTGAGGCCCAACTGGTTACGCCCGGTGGCGCTGATGATACCCATGGTCACCGTCTGGCCCACCCCGAACGGGTTGCCGATGGCCAGTGCGACGTCACCGACGCGCAGGCCGTCGGAGCGACCGAGGGTGATTGAAGGCAGGCTCTTGAGGTCGATCTTCAGCACTGCGAGGTCGGTTTCAGGGTCGCTGCCGACCACGCGGGCCAGGGTCTCGCGGCCATCGCGCAGGGCGACCACGATCTGGTCGGCGCCGGTGGTCACGTGGTTGTTGGTGAGGATGTAGCCCTCGGGGCTCATGATCACGCCGGAGCCAAGGCTGGATTCCATGCGCCGCTGCTTGGGGCCGTTGTCGCCGAAATAGCGGCGAAATTGCGGGTCTTCGAATAATGGATGAGCGGGTTTGTTGATGACTTTCGTGGTGTACAGGTTGACCACCGCTGGCGCCGCGATAACGACAGCGTCCGCATAGGTCACCGGGCCTTGCACCACCGCGCTGGTTTGCGGCGCCTGCTGCAGGTTCACATCAAGGCTGGGTAAGCCCACCAACTGGGGGAAACGCTGAATAATCAGCATCGCGATCAGCACGCCAGCCAGCAATGGCCATCCAAAAAAACGCAGTGCCTTGAGCATCAAGTAAGTCCTGACAGGTTGCAGGGGGCGGCAGAGCGCCCATAATGTCGCGCATTATACGAGGCTGCGAGCGCCTCGGAACGGGATATTTAGGAGTCTTTTATGGCCGTCCCCCTTACCACCCTCGTCGAGGAAGCGGACCGCTACCTCGGCAGTGCAAAAATTGCCGATTATTGCCCCAATGGCCTGCAGGTCGAGGGGCGCCCGCAGGTGATGCGCATCGTCAGCGGCGTGACCGCCAGCCAGGCGCTGCTGGATGCAGCCGTCGAAGCGCAGGCCGACCTGGTCCTGGTGCACCACGGTTATTTCTGGAAGGGCGAAACCCCCTGCATCACCGGCATGAAGCAACGCCGCCTGAAAACGCTGCTCAAGCACGACATCAGTCTGCTGGCCTACCACCTGCCGCTGGACCTGCACCCTGATGTCGGCAACAACGTGCAACTCGCCCGCCAATTGGACATCACGGTCGAAGGCCCGCTGGACCCGAGCAACCCGAAGATCGTCGGCCTGGTCGGTTCGCTCTCCGAGCCGCTGTCACCGCGCGACTTCGCACGCCGGGTGCAGGACGTCATGGGCCGCGAGCCCTTGCTGATCGAAGGCAGCGAGATGATCCGCCGCGTCGGCTGGTGCACCGGCGGGGGCCAGGGCTATATCGACGACGCGATTGCCGCCGGCGTCGACCTGTTCCTGAGTGGCGAGGCGTCGGAGCAGACCTTCCACAGCGCTCGCGAAAACGACATCAGCTTTATCGCCGCCGGCCATCACGCCACCGAACGCTACGGCGTGCAGGCACTGGGCGATTACCTGGCGCGGCGTTTTGCCCTGGAGCATTTGTTCATCGACTGCCCCAACCCGATCTGAGCCATGCAACTGAACCCCTGTGGGAACTGGCTTGCCTGCGACGCAGGCAACTCGGGACATCAGGCACACCGAGTTGAAGCCATCGCCGGCAAGCCAGCTCCCACGCCTGAACGCGTTGCACCCCAAACCACGAGGCATATTCATATACCGTTTCGATCTAGCTGGCTCCCTGAATAGAAGAAGGTGCTGTGCTAGCATGCCCCGCTCGAACACGGCCCGCTGGCCGTCCATAAGATCGTTTTTCCGTGAGTAACCATGGTCGACAAACTGACGCATCTGAAACAGCTGGAGGCGGAAAGCATCCACATCATCCGCGAGGTCGCCGCCGAGTTCGACAACCCGGTGATGCTCTACTCGATCGGTAAAGACTCCGCCGTGATGCTGCACCTGGCACGCAAGGCCTTCTTCCCGGGCAAGCTGCCGTTCCCGGTGATGCACGTCGACACCCGCTGGAAATTCCAGGAAATGTACAAGTTCCGCGACAAAATGGTCGAGGAGCTGGGCCTGGACCTGATCACCCACGTCAACCCGGATGGTGTGGCGCAGGGCATCAACCCGTTCACCCACGGCAGCGCCAAGCACACCGATATCATGAAGACCGAAGGCCTCAAGCAGGCCCTGGACAAACATGGTTTCGATGCCGCCTTCGGCGGTGCCCGTCGCGATGAAGAGAAATCCCGCGCCAAAGAGCGCGTGTACTCATTCCGCGACAGCAAGCACCGCTGGGACCCGAAGAACCAGCGCCCGGAGCTGTGGAACGTCTACAACGGCAACGTCAACAAGGGCGAGTCGATCCGTGTGTTCCCGCTGTCCAACTGGACCGAGCTGGATATCTGGCAGTACATCTACCTGGAAGGCATCCCGATCGTGCCGCTGTACTTCGCCGCCGAACGCGAAGTGATCGAGAAGAATGGCACGTTGATCATGATCGACGACGACCGCATCCTCGAGCACTTGTCCGACGAAGACAAAGCCCGAATCGTCAAAAAGAAAGTACGTTTCCGTACCCTTGGCTGCTACCCGTTGACGGGCGCGGTGGAGTCCGAAGCCGAGACGCTGACCGACATCATTCAGGAAATGCTCCTGACGAGAACTTCCGAGCGCCAGGGCCGTGTCATCGACCACGATGGCGCAGGCTCGATGGAAGATAAAAAACGTCAAGGGTACTTTTAAGCTTCGAGTTACAAGCGGCAAGCTGCAAGTTAAAGGCGGTATGCGTAATTTTGCAGCTTGGTGCTTGCAGCCGGTTGTTGCGAGCCGCTACTGAGTGACTCGTGATGGACTTCGAGAAACTGGTTGTCTGGCAAAGAAGCAAGTGTCTAGCGGTGCAGATCTATAGCGAGTTTGCGGAGTGCGGGGATTTTGGCTTCAAAGATCAAATCACCCGATCTGCACTTTCGGTGCCTTCCAATATTGCTGAAGGCATGGAACGTCGTAGCGCCAAAGAGAAAGCTTACTTTCTTTGGATTGCAAAGGCTTCTTGTGGGGAGCTACGAACTCAGATCTTCATCGGTTGTGACATTGCCTACATCGCCCGCCCGCTGGCTGAAAACTGGATTACAGAAACTCGCGAGCTTTCAAAAATGCTCTGCGGCCTGATCAACAAAATTTCTGACTAGCTGTACGCCGACAAGCTTGCCGCTTGAAGCTTACAGCTTGGAGCTTGAATGCAATGAGCCATCAATCTGATTTGATCAGCGAGGACATCCTCGCCTACCTGGGCCAGCACGAGCGCAAGGAAATGTTGCGCTTCCTGACCTGTGGCAACGTCGACGACGGCAAGAGCACCCTGATCGGGCGCCTGCTGCACGACTCCAAGATGATCTACGAAGATCACCTGGAAGCTATCACCCGCGATTCGAAGAAGTCCGGCACCACGGGCGATGACATCGACCTGGCGTTGCTGGTCGACGGCCTGCAGGCCGAGCGTGAGCAGGGCATCACCATCGATGTTGCCTACCGCTACTTCTCCACCGCCAAGCGCAAATTCATCATCGCCGACACCCCCGGCCATGAGCAGTACACCCGCAACATGGCCACCGGTGCGTCCACCTGTGACCTGGCGATCATCCTGATCGACGCCCGCTACGGCGTGCAGACCCAGACCCGTCGCCACAGCTTCATCGCCTCGTTGCTGGGGATCAAACACATCGTGGTGGCCGTCAACAAGATGGACATCAATGGCTTCGACCAAAGCGTATTCGAGCAGATCAAGGCCGATTACCTGAAGTTCGCCGACGGTATCGCCTTCAAGCCGAGCACCCTGGCCTTTGTGCCGATGTCGGCGCTCAAGGGCGACAACGTGGTGAACAAGAGCGAGCGTTCGCCGTGGTACACCGGCCAATCGCTGATGGAGATTCTCGAAACCGTCGAGATCGCCAACGACCGCAACTACACCGACCTGCGGTTCCCGGTGCAGTACGTCAACCGTCCGAACCTGAACTTCCGTGGTTTCGCCGGCACCCTCGCCAGCGGCGTCGTGCACAAGGGCGACGAAGTCGTGGTGCTGCCGTCGGGCAAGAGCAGCCGGGTCAAATCCATCGTCACCTTCGAAGGTGAGCTGGAGCATGCGGGGCCTGGCCAGGCCGTGACCCTGACCATGGAAGACGAGATCGACATCTCCCGTGGCGACTTGCTGGTGCATGCCGACAACGTGCCGCAAGTGACCGACGCCTTCGACGCCATGCTGGTGTGGATGGCCGAAGAGCCGATGCTGCCGGGCAAGAAATACGACATCAAGCGCGCCACCAGCTACGTGCCGGGTTCCATCACCAGCATCGTGCACCGCGTGGACGTGAACACCCTGGCCGAAGGCCCGGCAAGTTCGCTGCAACTGAACGAGATCGGCCGGGTCAAGGTCAGCCTCGACGCCGCCATTGCGTTGGACGGCTATGACAGCAATCGCACCACCGGTGCGTTTATCGTCATCGACCGATTGACCAATGGCACTGTGGCCGCGGGGATGATCATCGCGCCGCCGGTCAACCATGGCGGCGCTGCGCAGCACGGCAGTCTCGCGCATGTGGCCACCGAGGAGCGCGCGCTACGTTTCGGCCAGCAACCGGCCACCGTGCTGTTCAGCGGCCTGTCGGGCGCCGGCAAAAGCACCCTGGCCTATGCGGTTGAGCGCAAGCTCTTCGACATGGGGCGTGCGGTGTTCGTACTGGATGGCCAGAACCTGCGTCACGACCTGAACAAAGGTCTGCCGCAGGACCGTGCCGGGCGTACCGAAAACTGGCGGCGTGCCGCGCATGTGGCGCGTCAGTTCAACGAGGCTGGCCTGCTGACCCTGGCCGCCTTCGTTGCACCGGATGCCGAGGGTCGCGAACAGGCCAAGGCGCTGATTGGCGCCGACCGCCTGCTCACGGTCTATGTGCAAGCCTCGCCGCTGGTGTGCGCCGAGCGTGATCCGCAAGGCCTGTACGCCGCGGGTGGGGATAACATCCCTGGCGAGTCTTTCCCGTACGACGTGCCGTTGAATGCCGACCTGGTGATCGACACCCAGGCCTTGTCGCTGGAAGACAGCGTCAAGCAAGTGCTGGAGCTGTTGCGTCAGCGCGGCGCGATCTAAACCTTGCCGCCACAAAAAAGCCCGCCACCGATGACTCGGTGACGGGCTTTTTTACATCCTCAAGATCAGGCTCAATCAATGTGGGAGCTGGCTTGCCTGCGATTGCTGACTGTCAGTTGATATATCAGTAATTGACCCACCGCTATCGCAGGCAAGCCAGCTCCCACAGGTTGATCATCTTTTGCCTGGGAATTCTGTGTGCAGTTTCTCCAGCAACTGGTCCTTCTCTTCCCACAACCGGTTGATCCAGCCCTGAAACGCCAACCGATACTCGCCATCCTGCTCATAATTCTTGCCGATAAACTCAGCCGGAATCTGCACTTCTTCGAACTGCACGACCACCTCTTTCACATTCCCGCAGAGTAAATCCCAATACCCGGGGCGCCCGGCAGGGTAGTGAATGGTCACGTTGACCAGTGATTTCAGCTGCTCACCCATGGCATCCAGTACAAACGCGATACCACCAGCCTTGGGCTTGAGCAGGTAGCGGAACGGCGATTTCTGCTGCGCCTGCTTGCCGGGGGTAAAGCGCGTGCCTTCAGCGAAGTTGAAAATGCCCACCGGGTTGTCGCGAAACTTCGCACAGGTCTTGCGGGTGGTTTCCAGGTCCTTGCCTTTCTTCTCCGGGTGCTTTTCCAGGTACGCCTTGGTGTAGCGCTTCATGAACGGGAAGCCCAGCGCCCACCAGGCGAGGCCGATCACCGGTACCCAGATCAGCTCCTGCTTGAGGAAGAACTTCAGCGGGCGAATCCGTCGATTGAGCACGTATTGCAGCACCATGATGTCGACCCAGCTCTGGTGGTTGCTCGTCACCAGGTACGAGTGCTGATAGTCCAGGCCCTCAAGGCCTTTGATGTGCCAGCGAGTGCGTCGCACCAGGGTCATCCAGGCGTTGTTGTTGCTGATCCAGGCCTCGTGGGTCTGGTTCATCAGCCATTCGCTGAAGCGCTTGGCAAACGGCAGCGCCTTGAACAGCGCCACGATAAACAGGAACGAACACAGCAGGATTGTGTTCAGCGCCAACAGCAGGGACGCGATCACCCCGCGTACGGCGGCAGGTAGAAAATCCAGCATTTAGATATCCATAGGTCGGTTGGCGGCTTGGATCGCAGTCAGCGCGATGGTGTACACGATGTCGTCGACCTGGGCGCCGCGAGGCAGGTCGTTGACCGGTTTGCGCAGGCCCTGGAGCATCGGCCCCAGGCTGACGCAATCGGCGCTGCGTTGCACGGCCTTGTGGGTGGTGTTGCCGGTGTTGAGGTCCGGGAACACGAACACGGTGGCCTTGCCGGCGACCAGGCTGTCGGGCGCCAGTTGGCGGGCGACGTTTTCGTTGGCGGCGGCGTCGTACTGCAACGGACCGTCGATCAGCAGTGAGCTTTGCTGTTCATGGGCGAGAAGGGTGGCTTCGCGGACCTTCTCCACTTCCTCACCGCTCGCCGAGTCGCCGCTGGAGTAGCTGATCATCGCCACGCGCGGAGTAATGCCAAAGGCGGCGGCCGAATCGGCGCTTTGCAGGGCGATTTCCGCCAGCTCGGCGGCGCTGGGGTGCGGGTTCATCACGCAGTCGCCGTACACCAGCACCTGCTCGGGGAACAGCATGAAGAATACCGACGACACCAGCGTGCAACCCGGTGCGGTCTTGATCAACTGCAGGGCGGGGCGGATGGTGTTGGCCGTGGAGTGGATAACCCCGGAAACCAGGCCGTCGACCTCATCCAATGCAAGCATCATGGTGGCGATCACCACGGTGTCTTCCAACTGCTGCTCGGCCATCGGCGCGTTGAGGCTCTTGCTCTTGCGCAGGGCAACCATCGGCTCGACGTAGCGTTGACGAATCAGGTCCGGGTCGAGAATTTCCAGGCCTTCGGGCAATTCGATGCCCTGGGCGCGGGCGACGGCTTCCACATCCGCCGGCTTGGCCAGCAGCACGCAGCGTGCGATGCCACGCGCCTGGCAGATGGCCGCAGCCTGCACGGTCAGTGGTTCGCTGCCTTCGGGCAAGACGATGCGCTTGTTCGCGGCCTGGGCACGCTGGATCAACTGGTAGCGGAACACCGCTGGCGACAGGCGCATTTCCCGTGGCGTGCCGCAGCGCTGGTGCAGCCAGCGCGCATCGAGATGGCTGGCGACGAAATCGGTGATGATCTCCGCGCGCTCGCGGTCATCGATGGGGATTTCCTTGTTCAGGCTGTTGAGCTGGTTGGCCGTGTCGTAGGAACCGGTGCTCACCGACAGCACCGGCAGCCCAGCCTGGAACGCGCCGCGGCACAGCTCCATGATGCGCGGGTCGGGCAGGGTGTCGCTGGTCAGCAGCAGGCCGGCCAGCGGCACGCCGTTGATCGCGGCCAGGCTCACGGCGAGGATGATGTCGTCGCGGTCGCCCGGCGTTACCACCAGCACGCCCGGCTTGAGCAGCTCCACGGTGTTGCGCATGGTGCGCGCGCAGATGATGATCTTGGTCATGCGCCGGGTTTCGTAATCACCGGCATTGAGGATCTGCGCGCCCATCAGGTCGGCGACGTCGCGGGTACGCGGCGCGTTGAGTTCGGGTTGGTAGGGAATGCAGCCGAGCAGGCGGAAATCGCCGCTGCGCAACAACGGCGAATGCTCTTTCAGGCGTGCTGAAAAGGCCTCCATGCTTTCATCGGTGCGCACTTTGTTGAGGATCACACCCAGCACTTTCGGGTCTTTCGGGCCGCCGAAAAGCTGGGCCTGCAGTTCCACGCGGCCGGAGAGTTCGGTGAGCACTTCGTTTTCCGGGGCCGAGACCAGGATCACTTCCGCGTCCAGGCTCTTGGCCAGGTGCAGGTTGACCCGCGCGGCATAGCTGGCGCTGCGGGTCGGCACCATGCCTTCGACGATCAGCACGTCCTTACCGACGGCGGCCTGTTGATACAGGGTGATGATCTCTTCGAGCAGTTCGTCGAGTTGGCCGTCGCCGAGCATGCGCTCGACGTGGGCCAGGCCCAGCGGTTGCGGCGGCTTCAAGCCGTGGGTGCGGGCGATCAGTTCGGTGGAGCGTTCGGGCCCGGTGTCGCCGGGGTGCGGCTGGGCAATCGGCTTGAAGAAACCGACTTTCAGCCCGGCCCGCTCGAGGGTACGCACCAGCCCAAGGCTGATGGAGGTCAGACCCACACCAAAATCGGTGGGCGCGATAAAAAAAGTCTGCATGCGAATTCTCTGGAGGTGCATGGCTTCGGTGGCGCTCTATGCGTGAGTGCCTACCGGGAATCAGGCGCCAAGGTTATCGTTATTCGCGCTCTTGCGCACACCAGCCGCAGGCAAAGGGCTGGCCTATTTTTTCCAGGCGTTGCGCGGGGTCCAGCACCCAGGCGCGGGACTGCCAGGGCGGCTGGTGGCGCAGGTGCTGGGTATGGCCACAAGACAGCTCGGCAACCCAGTGCTGGTCATCATCCTGGTGGAATCCGGTGATCGTCGCGACCGTTGATCGGTCCCGTCCGTCCGGGTTCTGTTCGCTTTCGGGCAAATCCTTGTTTAGACTTGTCCGTTCTTCATTCTTATGCAAAAGGTCTCGCCCCATGACGATCGCCGCTAACAAGGCTGTCTCCATCGACTATACCCTGACCAACGACGCTGGTGAGGTCATCGACAGCTCCGCCGGCGGCGCGCCGCTGGTCTACCTGCAAGGCGCAGGTAACATCATCCCGGGCCTGGAAAAGGCGCTGGAAGGCAAGAACGTCGGTGATGAACTGACCGTTGCCGTAGAACCTGAAGATGCCTACGGCGAATATTCCGCCGAACTGGTCAGCACCCTGAGCCGCAGCATGTTCGAAGGTGTGGATGAGTTGGAAGTGGGCATGCAGTTCCACGCTTCCGCGCCGGACGGCCAAATGCAGATCGTCACCATCCGTGACCTGGACGGCGACGACGTAACCGTCGACGGCAACCACCCTCTGGCTGGCCAGCGCCTGAACTTCCAAGTGAAGATCGTTGCCATTCGCGACGCTTCCCAGGAAGAAGTGGCTCACGGCCACGTCCACGGTGAAGGCGGTCACCACCATTGATTGATGTTTGATCAATAGGTAGCAAAACGCCCCGACTGGTTCGGGGCGTTTTTTTTGTGCCTGAAAATCCAGCCGAGCACAGCTGTTTGCTCCAGCGGGCTCTTTATGCACCAGGCTTTTTTGTGGTGAGCGGGCTTGCCCCGCGTTGGGCTGCGTAGCGGCCCCATCAAGATCACCGCATTCCTCCAGTGGGACCGCGTCCTCTGGTTTTGGGGCCGCTACGCAGCCCAACGCGGGGCAAGCCCGCTCACCACAAAAAGCCCGCACAAACAAAAAGCCCGCACAAACAAAAATGCCCCGGACCTTTCGGTTCGGGGCATTTCTTAACTGTTTCGCAACCGGGGTTGCGTTGCAGTTGTTACCACTTAGGCTGCAGCAGCGACGCTCAGAGCCTTGATGTGGCCATTCAGGCGGCTCTTATGGCGAGCGGCCTTGTTCTTGTGGATGATGCCTTTATCGGCCATACGGTCGATAACTGGCACGGCCAGAACGTAAGCAGCTTGGGCTTTTTCAGCGTCTTTGGTGTCGATGGCCTTAACTACATTCTTGATGTAGGTACGAACCATGGAACGCAGGCTGGCGTTGTGGCTGCGACGCTTCTCAGCCTGTTTTGCACGTTTTTTGGCGGAAGGTGTGTTGGCCACCGTCGAGCTCCTCGAAAGACTTTTTAGGAAATAGCAAACAAAATAGGCCGCGAATCATGCCGATGACTTGATGGGTTGTCAAGGGCGGCTGATGCGAACTGCTGAGTGGTCGATCTGAAGAGGCGGGTGATTTATTTCCGGCGCTTGACCTGTAAACTCGCGAGCTTTGGCTCTGTGCTGTTGCAGGCGCGCAGTATCGCATAAGTAGGCGCACAGTTCGCCTGCTCTTTATCTATAGGCGCAAACTCTTTCAATGAATCTGCTCAAATCGTTGGCTGCCGTCAGCTCTATCACGATGATCTCCCGGGTATTGGGGTTTGTGCGTGACACCCTGCTGGCGCGCATTTTTGGCGCCAGCATGGCCACGGATGCCTTCTTTATTGCCTTCAAGTTGCCGAACCTGCTGCGGCGTATCTTCGCCGAAGGTGCGTTTTCCCAGGCGTTCGTGCCGATCCTGGCCGAATACAAGACCCAGCAGGGCGAGGAGGCGACCCGCACCTTTATTGCCTACGTCTCGGGCCTGCTGACCCTGGTGCTGATGCTGGTGACGATCGCCGGCATGCTCGCCGCGCCCTGGGTGATCTGGGCTACCGCGCCGGGCTTCGCCAACACCCCGGAAAAATTCGCGCTGACCACCGATCTGCTGCGCGTGACCTTTCCTTATATATTGCTGATCTCGTTGTCGTCCCTGGCCGGGGCGATCCTCAATACCTGGAACCGCTTCTCGGTGCCGGCCTTTGTACCGACGTTGCTCAACGTCAGCATGATCATCTTCGCGCTGTTCCTCACGCCGTACTTCGATCCGCCGGTGATGGCCCTCGGGTGGGCCGTACTGGCGGGTGGCCTGGCGCAGTTGCTCTACCAGCTGCCACACCTGAAAAAAATCGGCATGCTCGTCTTGCCGCGCCTGAACCTCAAGGACACCGGCGTATGGCGGGTGATGCGCAACATGCTGCCGGCGATCCTCGGCGTGTCGGTCAGCCAGATCTCCTTGATCATCAACACCGCATTCGCCTCGCTGCTGGTCTCGGGCTCGGTATCCTGGATGTACTACGCCGACCGCCTGATGGAGCTGCCGTCCGGCGTACTTGGCGTGGCCCTTGGCACGATCCTGCTGCCCACGCTGGCGCGCACCTACGCGAGCAAGGACCGTCAGGAATACTCGCGGATCCTCGATTGGGGCCTGCGCCTGTGCTTTGTGCTGGTGCTGCCGTGCTCCCTGGCGCTGGGGATCCTGGCCGAGCCGCTCACCGTGTCGTTGTTCCAGTACGGTCAGTTCGATGCCCATGACGCCTTGATGACTCAACGTGCGCTGATTGCCTACTCCGTCGGGCTGCTCGGGATCATTGTGATCAAGGTGCTGGCGCCGGGCTTCTATGCCCAGCAGAACATCCGCACGCCGGTGAAGATCGCGATTTTCACGCTGGTCGTCACGCAACTGCTCAACCTGGTGTTTATCGGCCCGCTGGCCCACGCCGGCCTCGCCCTGGCGATCAGCGCCGGCGCCTGCATCAATGCGGGCCTGCTGTTTTACCAGCTGCGCAAACAGCAGATGTTCCAACCACAGCCAGGCTGGGGCATGTTTGCCCTCAAGTTGCTGGTGGCAGTGGCGGCAATGTCGGCGGTGTTGCTCGGGCTGATGCACTTTATGCCGGCCTGGGACGAAGGCCATATGCTGGAGCGCTTCATGCGCCTGGGCGTTCTGGTGGTGGCGGGCGTGGTGGTGTACTTCGGGATGTTGCTGCTGCAGGGCTTCCGCCTGCGGGATTTCAATCGCAAGTCCCTCGGATAGAGCGTTTGCCGCGATAAAACGGTTGTTTTATCGATTCGATCCATTTGGCCTGCGCTGTTGCCTGTCGTCCGGGGCCGGGTGTGGTTATAATCGACCACTTTATGAGCAAGAAGCGCGTTATGCAGCTGGTTCGAGGTCTCCACAACCTGCGCCCCCAGCATCGGGGCTGCGTCGCCACTATTGGCAACTTTGACGGTGTTCACCGTGGCCACCAGGCTATCCTGGCCAGGCTGCGCGAGCGTGCGGTCGAGTTGGGCGTGCCCAGCTGCGTGGTGATTTTTGAGCCACAGCCGCGGGAATACTTTACCCCCGAAACGGCGCCGGCCCGTCTGGCCCGCCTGCGGGACAAACTGCAATTGCTGGCCGAAGAAGGCGTGGACCGCGTCCTGTGCCTGGCCTTCAACCAGCGTTTGCAGAGCCTCAGCGCTGCCGAGTTCGTCGACCGGATCCTTGTCGATGGCCTGGGCGTGCAGCACCTGGAGGTCGGTGATGACTTCCGTTTCGGCTGCGACCGCGTCGGCGATTTCGATTTCCTGCAACACGCCGGTATCACCCAGGGTTTCACCGTCGAAGCCGCGCAAACCGTCGAGTTGGACGGCCTGCGCGTGAGCAGCACCCAGGTGCGTAATGCCCTGGCCGCTGCCGACTTCGCCCTGGCCGAGCGTTTGCTCGGTCGCCCGTTCCGCATTGCCGGACGGGTACTGCACGGCCAGAAGCTGGCGCGCCAATTGGGCACGCCAACCGCCAACGTGCAACTCAAGCGCCGTCGTGTGCCGCTGACCGGGGTTTACCTGGTCAGCGTCGACATCGATGGCCAATCGTGGCCAGGAGTCGCCAACATAGGCGTCAGGCCCACGGTTGCAGGTGATGGCAAGGCCCACCTGGAAGTTCACCTTTTGGATTTTGCCGGTGATTTGTATGACCGGCGTTTGACGGTGGTTTTCCACCAGAAGCTGCGTGAAGAGCAGCGTTTCGCCTCGCTTGAGGCGTTGAAAACGGCGATCAATGCGGATGTCGCCGCCGCCCGTGCACTAGCCGCACCTAGCGCCCATCGCTAACCGAAGAGCCTTAAATGACCGACTATAAAGCCACGCTAAACCTTCCGGACACCGCCTTCCCAATGAAGGCCGGCCTGCCACAGCGCGAACCGCAGATCCTGCAGCGCTGGGACAGTATTGGCCTGTACGGAAAGTTGCGCGAAATTGGCAAGGATCGTCCGAAGTTCGTCCTGCACGACGGCCCTCCTTATGCCAACGGCACGATTCACATCGGTCATGCGCTGAACAAGATTCTCAAGGACATGATCCTGCGCTCGAAAACCCTTTCCGGTTTCGACGCGCCGTATGTCCCTGGCTGGGACTGCCACGGCCTGCCGATCGAACACAAAGTCGAAGTGACCTACGGCAAGAACCTGGGCGCGGATAAAACCCGCGAACTGTGCCGTGCCTACGCCACCGAGCAGATCGAAGGGCAGAAGTCCGAATTCATCCGCCTGGGCGTGCTCGGCGAGTGGGACAACCCGTACAAGACCATGAACTTCAAGAACGAGGCCGGTGAAATCCGTGCCTTGGCCGAAATCGTCAAGGGCGGTTTCGTGTTCAAGGGCCTCAAGCCGGTGAACTGGTGTTTCGACTGCGGCTCGGCCCTGGCTGAAGCGGAAGTCGAGTACGAAGACAAGAAGTCCTCGACCATCGACGTGGCTTTCCCGATTGCCGACGACGCCAAGCTGGCCGAGGCCTTTGGCTTGGCAAGCCTGAGCAAGCCCGCAGCGATCGTGATCTGGACCACCACGCCGTGGACCATCCCGGCCAACCAGGCGCTGAACGTGCACCCGGAATTCACCTACGCCCTGGTGGACGTCGGTGATCGCCTGCTGGTGCTGGCCGAGGAAATGGTCGAGGCCTGCCTGGCGCGTTATGAGCTGCAAGGTGCGGTGATCGCCACCACCACAGGCTCCGCGCTGGAGCTGATCAATTTCCGTCACCCGTTCTATGACCGCCTATCGCCGGTGTACCTGGCTGACTACGTCGAACTGGGTTCGGGTACTGGCATTGTTCACTGCTCGCCAGCGTATGGCGTGGACGACTTTGTCATCTGCAAGAAATACGGCCTGGTCAACGACGACATCATCAACCCGGTGCAAAGCAACGGCGTCTACGTGCCTTCGCTCGAGTTCTTCGGCGGCCAGTTCATCTTCAAGGCCGACCAGCCGATCATCGACAAGCTGCGCGAAGTCGGTGCGCTGATGCAGACCGACACCATCAAGCACAGCTACATGCACTGCTGGCGCCACAAGACCCCGCTGATCTACCGCGCCACCGCGCAGTGGTTTATCGGCATGGACAAAGAGCCGACCAGCGGCGACACCCTGCGTGTCCGTTCGCTCAAAGCCATCGAAGACACCAAGTTCGTCCCGGCCTGGGGCCAGGCGCGCCTGCACTCGATGATCGCCAATCGCCCGGACTGGTGCATCTCCCGCCAGCGTAACTGGGGCGTGCCGATCCCGTTTTTCCTCAACAAGGAAAGCGGCGAGCTGCATCCGCGTACCGTCGAACTGATGGAAGAAGTGGCCCAGCGCGTTGAACAGGAAGGCATTGAAGCCTGGTTCAAGCTGGACGCTGCCGAACTGCTGGGCGACGAAGCGCCGCTGTACGACAAGATCAGCGACACCCTCGACGTCTGGTTCGATTCGGGTACCACCCACTGGCACGTGCTGCGCGGCTCGCACCCGATGGGCCACGCGAGCGGCCCGCGCGCCGACCTGTACCTGGAAGGCTCGGACCAACACCGTGGCTGGTTCCACTCCTCTTTGCTGACGGGTTGTGCCATCGACAACCACGCACCGTATCGCGAATTGCTGACCCACGGCTTCACCGTCGACGAGACGGGTCGCAAGATGTCCAAGTCGCTGAAGAACGTGATCGAGCCGAAAAAGATCAACGACACCCTGGGCGCCGACATCATGCGCCTGTGGGTCGCGTCGACCGACTACTCGGGCGAAATCGCCGTGTCGGACCAGATCCTGCAGCGTAGCGCCGATGCCTACCGCCGGATCCGTAATACCGCACGCTTCCTGCTGTCGAACCTGACTGGTTTCAACCCGGCCACCGACATCCTGCCGGCCGAGGACATGCTCGCCCTGGACCGTTGGGCCGTGGACCGTACCCTGTTGCTGCAGCGCGAGTTGCAGGAACACTACGGCGAGTATCGCTTCTGGAACGTCTACTCGAAGATCCACAACTTCTGCGTGCAGGAGCTGGGTGGTTTCTACCTCGACATCATCAAGGACCGCCAGTACACCACCGGCGCCAACAGCAAGGCACGCCGCTCGGCGCAGACCGCGCTGTATCACATCTCCGAAGCGCTGGTGCGCTGGATCGCACCGATCCTGGCCTTCACCGCCGACGAACTGTGGGAATACCTGCCGGGCGAGCGTAACGAATCGGTGATGCTCAACACCTGGTACGAAGGCCTGACCGAACTGCCGGCCGACTTCGAACTGGGCCGTGAGTACTGGGAAGGCGTGATGGCCGTGAAGGTTGCGGTGAACAAGGAGCTGGAAGTGCAGCGTGCGGCCAAGGCCGTCGGTGGCAACCTGCAAGCCGAAGTCACCCTGTTTGCCGAGGAAGGCCTGACCGCTGACCTGGCCAAGCTGAGCAACGAGCTGCGCTTCGTGCTGATCACCTCGACCGCGAGCCTGGCACCTTTTGCCCAGGCGCCGGCCGATGCCGTGGCCACTGAAGTGCCGGGCCTCAAGCTCAAAGTCGTCAAGTCGGCCTTCCCCAAGTGCGCCCGTTGCTGGCACTGCCGTGAAGATGTCGGCGTGAACCCTGAGCATCCGGAAATCTGCGGCCGTTGCGTGGATAACATCAGCGGTACTGGCGAGGTTCGCCACTATGCCTAACGCCAGTCGTTTCGGACGTCTGGGCTGGCTCGTACTGAGCGTGCTGGTCCTGGTCATCGACCAGGTCAGCAAGGCTCATTTCGAAGGCTCGCTGGAGATGTTCCAGCAGATCGTGGTGATCCCGGATTACTTCAGCTGGACCTTGGCCTACAACACCGGCGCCGCTTTCAGCTTCCTGGCTGACAGTGGCGGTTGGCAGCGCTGGCTGTTCGCCCTGATCGCCGTGGTGGTCAGTGCGGTGCTGGTGGTCTGGCTCAAACGCCTTGGCCGCGATGACACCTGGCTCGCCATCGCCCTGGCGCTGGTGCTGGGTGGCGCGCTCGGCAACCTGTACGACCGCATTGCCCTGGGCCATGTGATCGACTTCATTCTGGTGCATTGGCAGAACCGCTGGTATTTCCCGGCCTTCAACTTCGCCGACAGCGCCATCACCGTCGGTGCAATCATGCTGGCGTTGGATATGTTCAAGAGCAAGAAAACCGGAGAGACCGTCAATGACTGATCAGGTATTGGCTGAGCAACGCATCGGCCAGAACACGGAAGTCACTTTGCATTTCGCACTGCGCCTGGAGAACGGCGACACGGTCGACAGTACGTTCGACAAAGCCCCGGCGACCTTCAAGGTCGGCGACGGCAACCTGCTGCCGGGTTTTGAAGCCGCCCTGTTCGGTTTCAAGGCCGGCGACAAGCGCACCCTGCAGATCCTGCCGGAAAACGCTTTTGGCCAGCCCAACCCGCAAAACGTGCAGATCATCCCGCGTTCGCAGTTCCAGGACATGGATCTGTCGGAAGGCCTGTTGGTGATCTTCAACGACGCGGCGAATACCGAGCTGCCAGGTGTGGTCAAAACCTTCGATGACGCGCAAGTGACCATCGACTTCAACCACCCGTTGGCCGGTAAAACCTTGACGTTCGACGTTGAAATCATCGACGTTAAAGCAATCTGACCGACAAAACCGGTTCCTGTAGGAGCTGGTTTGCCTGCGATTGCATCCACTCGGTTTGCCTTCTACACCGAGTCGACTGCATCGCAGGCAAGCCAGCTCCTACAAAGACACGAGGCACAGCATGCAAATCAAACTCGCCAACCCGCGTGGCTTCTGCGCCGGCGTGGACCGGGCGATCGAAATCGTCAATCGCGCCCTGGAAGTCTTCGGGCCGCCGATTTACGTGCGTCATGAAGTCGTCCACAACAAATTCGTGGTCGAAGACCTGCGCGCGCGCGGTGCCATCTTCGTCGAAGAGCTGGACCAGGTGCCGGACGACGTTATCGTCATCTTCAGCGCCCACGGTGTTTCCCAGGCGGTGCGTACCGAAGCGGCAGGCCGTGGCCTGAAAGTATTCGATGCCACCTGCCCACTGGTCACCAAGGTGCATATCGAGGTCGCGCGCTACAGCCGTGACGGCCGTGAATGCATCCTCATCGGCCACGCCGGGCACCCTGAAGTCGAAGGCACCATGGGGCAGTACGACGCCAGCAACGGCGGCGCCATCTACCTGGTGGAAGACGAGAAAGACGTCGCCAACCTGCAGGTGCGCAACCCCGAGCGTTTGGCCTTCGTGACCCAGACCACCTTGTCCATGGACGATACCAGCCGCGTGATCGACGCGTTGCGCAGCCGCTTTCCGGCCATTGGCGGACCACGCAAGGACGACATCTGCTACGCCACCCAGAACCGCCAGGATGCCGTTAAGCAACTGGCCAATGAGTGCGACGTCGTGCTGGTGGTCGGCAGCCCTAACAGCTCCAACTCCAACCGCCTGCGCGAGTTGGCTGAGCGCATGGCGACACCGGCGTACCTGATCGACGGTGCAGAGGACATGCAGCGCAGCTGGTTCGATGGCGTCGAGCGAATTGGTATTACTGCGGGCGCTTCGGCCCCGGAAGTGCTGGTGCGCGGTGTTATCCAGCAGCTGCACGCCTGGGGCGCTACCGGCGCGGATGAATTGGCCGGTCGTGAAGAGAACATCACTTTCTCCATGCCCAAGGAGCTGCGGGTTCGCTCGCTGCTCTGACTGCCAGGGTGCCGGAGTAGCTGCGGCACAACGCCTGCTCGGCCCTGTCGCTGCGCAGGCTGATGCGCCCGCTGGGGGCCAGCACTATCTGGTGCAGGCTCTGAGCCTCGTCCGTGGCGCACACGTGCACGGTACCGGCGCGGAATCCCCCACCTGAAAATACCGGTTCACCCAACCCGCTGAAGCGAACCTGGCTCTTGACCGGCCCATTGCCCACGATCGCTACTTGCCCGCTGTCCTGGCGCTCCAGCAGCACCGGGTTGTCGTCGTCCAGATGGCCGCGTCCACTCACATCCACTATCACCCGCCAACCCTGGCTCCAATCGTCTTCGCGCGCGTGAATCACCACCGCCTGGTTGCGTGCAATGGCTTGCGTGCGTGCAAAGCGCAGCCCGCTCGCCAGCGATTGTGCGGCACTTTGTCGTTGCTGGGACGCCAGCAGGTGCTTGAAATTGGGCACCGCCAGGTGCGCCAGGATGCTGCTCACGATCAGCCCGAGCAGCAGTTCGATCAGGGTAAAACCGCGTTGTCGCATGTGCTGTCCCTCCGTGGACCCGATTCAGTGTTGGGGTGCTGCCGTAGGTATAGCGCCACGTCGGCGGTAACGGATGATGGCCTTCATGTCCAAAGTATTTCCCTTTGTTCCCGCAGCAGCGCGGGCTGAAAACCGACGCTAGTCTTGGGCCGCACAGCAGGATTTTCCTGCTTCCCTTGGCCTTCGATACGGATGACGACGGTAATGCTTGCCTGTCCGACTACCTGCTTTTTTAATGCCGCGCCCAGGCACCAGGGCGGCACTACATTGATCGAGGTGCTGATGGCGGTGCTGATTCTCGCCGTCGGCCTGCTGGGTGCGGCAGTGATCCAGTTGAACGCGCTCAAGTACACCGACAGTTCACGGATGACCAGCCAGGCCAGTTTCATCGCCTACGACATGCTCGACCGAATTCGCGCCAATGCCGGTGCCGATTACGCTTGGCGCGCCGGGGCGAGCGTGCCGGCCAGTACCGCAAACGCCAGCGTGCGCGATCTGGATCTGCATGACTTCGAGGCGAATATTCGCGGTTTCGCCGGGGAGAGCGCGACGGGTTCGGTGGTGATCGGCGCCAATGAGGTGACTGTCAGCATCAGTTGGAGCGATCAACGCGGCACGCATACCCCGGGTGCGCGCGAAACCTTCACCCTGACCAGTCGCATGGAGGCCGCACAGTGAGGAGGGGCGCACGCGGTTTCAGCCTGGTGGAATTATTGTTGGCCCTGGCCGTCGGGCTGGTGCTGATCCTCGGCGTGAGCCAGGTGGCGATCAGCTCGCGAACGACCTCTGCCAGTCAGCAGGCGGCGATGTTGCTGCAGGATGATGCGCGGTTTGCCCTGGGCAAGTTGATCCAGGACATTCGCCAGGCCGGCATGTTTGGCTGCCTGGCGACAGCGTTTATCGAGAATGCCCCGCCGGCCTTTGATCGGCCTGTCGCCTGGAGTGCCGTGGGCGCCTCAAAGTCGCTGACGTTGATCACCGCTGATATCGCCGGTGGCAAGCCCGACTGGACAGTGCTGTCCGACTGCACCGGCACTGCCCATGCCTACTCCGCCAGCGCACCTGCGCCAACGCCTGGGCAAATCTCTTTTGCGCTACGCCAGCTTACCTACACCTTTGAGGCGGGCCAGTTGAAGGTCAGCACGCCCGCTGCGCCGGCCAAGGCGGTGCTGGTGGATAACGTGCAGCGTTTCGAAATCAGTTTTGGCATGGCCGACAGGTTGGACTCATTGACGGTAGCGCGCTACGACGACAGCCCGGTCGACGCTGCCTTGATACGCAGCGTGCGCATCCTGATGACGCTGCAAGACCCGACCGGCCGAGTCAAGGATCAAACCTACAGCGTCGCGGCGGCGCTGCGAAACCGTGTGGGGTAGGGCGGCCATGCTGTTTTCTCGTCAAGGCGGCATGGTGCTGTTGATCAGCCTGGTGTTTCTGCTGCTGTTGTCGCTGGTCGGTTTGTCATCGATGCAAATGGCTGTGACTCAGCAAAAGATCGCCGCGAGCCTCTGGCATCGCAACCAGTCACTTCAGACGGCTGAAAGTGGCTTGAGGCTGGGAGAATCAAGGGTGCAGCGGGAGTTCGCGGGGTTGGCGCCGTGCCAATCGTTCGTCACCTGTGCGCCACCCGGTGAGGCGTTCTCGGTGACAGGTGCTGGTGTGAATCCGGTGTCGGGCGTGAATTGGGCCGGCCTGAAAAGTGGTCTCTACGGTGTGCAATCCCTGGGGACTGGCGTGGGGGTGGCGCATTTGCCGGCGCAAACCCCGGCCACCTTGTACCGAGTGACCGCGGTCGGGTTCAGTGGCCAATCGCGTACGGTGCTGGAGAGTGTGTATGTGCGGGTAGAGGAGGACGGGCGGTCGTGGTTTCGGCGAGTGGCCTGGCGACAACTTCAATAAGGAGTAGAGGGATGGACATGGATAGCCAGGGTTTTACCCTGATCGAGTTACTGATCGCCGTGGCGATCATCGGGCTTCTGGCCGGTATCGCTTACCCCGGGTACGCCGGTCATGTGAAAAAAGTCTATCGCGCCGAGATCGTCGCGCTCTTGACCGAGCAGGCTCAGTACCTGGAGCGCTTTTATGCGAGGAACGGTACTTTTATTGACGCAAGCGGCGTCAGTACGGGCAATGATCGCTATAGAATCACCGCAGCATTGAACCCTCAGGATTACCGCCTGGTGGCTACGCCTGCCGTCGACTCGGGAATGGCCGGCGATCCCTGCGGTGACTTCAGCCTGACCAGCAGCGGTGCGCGGGCCAACCCTGGCGCCGCACCCGCCATGTCGCGCAAGACATGCTGGGGGCAATGATGAGAGTGCTGGATGATTGGGCGCCGGGTGCGCTTGTTCCTATTTATCGGCTGGATCAAATGATGGCTAAGCAACAGCAAGTGGTGATTGTCGGTGGCGGTGTTATCGGCTTGTTGACGGCGTACAACCTGGCGACGCAAGGGCAAGCGGTGGTGCTGCTGGAACGCGCGGGCGTGGGGCAGGAGTCTTCCTGGGCCGGCGGTGGCATTGTTTCGCCCTTGTACCCATGGCGCTACAGCCCGGCGGTCACTGCGCTGGCCCATTGGTCCCAGGATTTTTATCCACAGCTGGCCGATCGTCTGTTTGCAGCCACGGGCGTTGACCCGGAGGTGCACACCACCGGGTTGTACTGGCTCGATCTGGATGATGAAGCCGAGGCCCTGGCCTGGGCGGCACGTGAAGGCCGGCCGTTGAGCAAAGTGGATGTGTCCGCTGCCCACGATGCCGTCCCGGTACTGGGCGGCGGCTATGCCCGGGCGATCTACATGGCCAACGTGGCCAATGTACGCAACCCGCGGCTGGTCAAATCGCTCAAGGCGGCGCTGTTGGCGTTGCCGGGTGTGACGATTCACGAGCAATGCGAGGTGGCCGGTTTTATCCTCGAGGAAGGCGATGTCGTGGGCGTGAACACGGCGGATGGCCCGATCCATGGCGATCAGGTGGTGCTGGCGGCGGGGGCGTGGAGTGGTCAGCTGCTCGGTACGCTGGGGTTGGCGCTGCCGGTGGAGCCGGTCAAGGGACAGATGATTCTGTACAAATGCGCCTCGGATTTCCTCTCGAGCATGGTCCTGGCCAGGGGGCGCTATGCGATTCCCCGGCGCGACGGGCACATCCTGATCGGCAGCACCCTGGAACATGAAGGCTTCGACAAGACGCCTACCGACACTGCGCTGGAAAGCTTGAAGGCGTCGGCGGTGGAGCTGATTCCAGCCTTGGCAGATGCCGAAGTGGTGGGGCACTGGGCCGGTTTACGCCCCGGCTCTCCGGAAGGTATTCCGTATATCGGCCAGGTACCGGGTTTCAATGGGCTATGGCTCAACTGCGGGCATTACCGCAATGGCCTGGTGCTGGCGCCGGCGTCCTGCCAGCTGTTTGCGGATTTGTTGCTGGAGCGAGCGCCGATCATTGATCCAGCGCCCTACGCGCCCGCTGGTCGCCTCAACGCTGGATAGACTTCGGCCCCTGTTCCAGATGCGCCTGGGTGCAATACCACTCCTGGCGTGAGCTGAGGGCGCGATCCTGCGGCAGGTGCACGCCGCAATGTGCGCAGCGCACCATCAGGGCTGCGCCCGGTTCGCCGGGGCGTTGCTGTCTGGCGGTCGGGCTTTTGAATTTGCGCCAGAACCATACCGCGGCAGCAATGACGGCAATCCAGAACAGTAGACGAACCATGATGGGCAGTTTCTCGATAAGTAATGCGCCAGTTTAGCCAAGGACGCGACAGGCGCACAGCGCAATAATGCTGGTGCATAAAAAAGGGAGCCCCGTGGGGCTCCCTTTTGCGTTGCGTCGACTGAATCAGTCGAACACACCGAAGGTCATGTAGCTGAACCACGAGCGGTCCTGGTTGTTGCCCAGGGCCTGCGGCTCTTGCTCTTCGATCACGTCGCCGTTCTCGTCGTGTGGCTTGAGGTCCGAAGGGATCGCGTCCTTGGCGTCCTGGTACTGCTTGATCACGTCCTGGTTGGCGCGGGTTTCGCCCGGCGGCAGCGGCGGACGGGACTCGATCAGGCCCAGGGTGTACTTGCTCAGCCACGAACGGTTGTCGGCTTCGGCAACCTGAGGCACGAACTGGCCGTCCCTCAGGCTTGGGTGGTCAGGGTAGTTGAGCTTGAGGGTTTCCAGGCTGGTGCTGGCCAGTTCGTCCAGGTGCAGGCGCTGGTAAGCCTCGGTCATCACTGCCAGGCCATCACCGACCGAAGGCGTTTCCTGGAAGTTTTCCACGACATAACGACCACGGTTGGCTGCCGCTACATAAGCCTGACGGGTCAGGTAGTAGTGAGCCACGTGAATCTCGTAGGAAGCCAGCAGGTTGCGCAGGTAGATCATGCGCTGCTTGGCGTCCGGCGCGTAGCGGCTGTTGGGGAAGCGGCTGGTCAGCTGGGCGAACTCGTTGTAGGAGTCGCGGGCAGCGCCAGGGTCACGCTTGGTCATGTCCAGCGGCAGGAAGCGCGCCAGCAGGCCGACGTCCTGGTCGAACGAGGTCAGGCCCTTCATGTAGTAGGCGTAGTCGACGTTCGGGTGCTGCGGGTGCAGGCGGATGAAACGCTCGGCGGCGGACTTGGCAGCTTCCGGCTCGGCGTTCTTGTAGTTGGCGTAGATCAGCTCGAGCTGGGCCTGGTCGGCGTAGCGCCCGAACGGATAGCGCGACTCCAGTGCCTTCAGCTTCGCTGTGGCGCTGGTGTAGCTATTATTGTCCAAGTCTTTCTGAGCCAGTTGGTACAACTCGACTTCGCTCAGGTTTTCGTCGACGACTTCCTTTGTTGACGAGCAAGCAGCAGTCATGGCGAGGATGGCGATCAGCAGCAGGTGTTTCACTTGCATGGCGGCTTGCGTCCCTATGACGGCCGCTGTCTTGGGCGGGGCCGTCCTGTTATGATGAGCGCCCCGTTGAAAGCCTCGGGGCAAAAGACGCCGTATTTAACCACAAGCGCGCAGCCGAAACCAAAGGCTGTGCCACGCCTAGTCTGAGCATGTCCGATAAAATTGAACTTCGCGCAGAGGTGCCGTCCGAATTGGGCGGCCAACGCCTCGATCAAGTCGCCGCACAATTATTCGCTGAGCACTCGCGCTCGCGCCTTTCCGCCTGGATCAAAGACGGCCGCCTGACTGTGGATGGAGCGGTTATCCGCCCGCGAGACATAGTGCATGGCGGTGCGATTCTTGAGCTGACTGCCGAGCAGGAAGCCCAGGGAGAATGGGTCGCCCAGGACATCGAGCTGGATATCGTCTATGAAGACGACGACATCCTGGTCATCAATAAACCCGCAGGCCTGGTGGTTCACCCGGCGGCCGGGCACGCTGATGGCACCTTGCTCAATGCCTTGTTGCACCACGTGCCGGACATCATCAATGTCCCGCGTTGTGGCATCGTGCACCGCCTGGACAAGGACACCACCGGCCTGATGGTGGTGGCCAAGACCATCCAGGCACAGACACAGCTGGTGACGCAATTGCAGAGCCGCAGTGTCAGCCGGATCTACGAGTGCATCGTGATCGGCGTGGTGGTGGCGGGTGGCAAGATCAACGCCCCAATCGGTCGCCACGGCCAGCAGCGCCAGCGTATGGCGGTAATGGAAGGTGGCAAGCAGGCCGTCAGCCACTACCGTGTGCTGGAGCGTTTCCGGTCCCACACCCATGTGCGGGTCAAGCTGGAAACCGGGCGTACCCACCAGATTCGTGTGCACATGGCCCACATCAACTTCCCGTTGGTCGGCGACCCGGCCTACGGTGGCCGCTTCCGCATTCCGCCGGCGGCCAGTGCGACCATGGTTGATTCGCTGAAAAACTTCCCGCGCCAGGCACTGCATGCACGTTTCCTGGAGCTGGATCATCCGACGAGCGGTAAGCGGATGAGCTGGGAATCGCCTCTTCCAGACGATCTGGTCTGGTTGTTGTCGCTGCTCAAGCAGGATCGCGAGGCGTTTATCGGATGAGTGACTGGCTGATTCCTGACTGGCCCGCGCCGGCTCAGGTCAAGGCCTGCGTCACCACCCGTGCGGGCGGCGTCAGCCTGGCGCCGTTCGACAGTCTCAATCTGGGCGATCATGTCGAGGACAGCCTGGAGGCTGTACTCGAAAACCGCTGTCGCCTCACTGATGCCTTTGATATCCAGCCCGCCTGGCTGCGTCAGGTCCATGGGGTGAAGGTGGTCGAGGCGAATCCTGGAGTGACCGCCGAAGCCGATGGCAGTTGGAGCAGTACGCCCGGCATCGCCTGCACGTCCATGACCGCCGATTGCCTGCCCGCATTATTCTGCAACCGTGCCGGCACGCGTGTCGCAGCAGCCCATGCCGGCTGGCGTGGCCTGGCAGCGGGTGTGCTCGAAGCCGCCTTCGAAAGCCTGGATACCGAGCCCGGTGAGGTGTTGGTGTGGCTGGGCCCGGCCATCGGTCCACAGGCCTTTGAAGTCGGCCCGGAAGTGCGTGAGGCCTTTATGCAGCAACTGCCGGTTGCCGCCGAAGCCTTTGTGCCGAGCCGCAATCCCGGCAAGTTCATGGCCGATATCTACCAGTTGGCCCGCCTGCGCCTGGCGGCACGTGGCATCACCGCGGTTTATGGGGGCGGCTTCTGCACCGTCACTGACCCGCGCTTCTTTTCTTACCGGCGCAGCCCCCGCACCGGTCGTTTTGCCTCCCTTATCTGGCTTGAACGCTAGACTCTGTTGATCTGGGTCAACGCTGATCCATATCAACCGTCGGTCGCTTGAATCTTCCAGAATCCACCCCATCTATAGGGGTATCTGGCAGGTTTCTTCATTCAGGATGTGTTTATCGCGAGCAAGCTCGCTCGCACATAGCTCCGGCCTGCTCAAAAGGAAGGTGACTAATGCGTATAGATCGTTTAACCAGCAAATTGCAGTTGGCCTTATCGGACTCTCAATCGTTGGCGGTGGGCCTCGACCACCCGGCCATCGAGCCTGCGCACTTGATGCAGGCGCTTCTGGATCAGCAAGGTGGTTCTATCAAGCCCTTGCTGATGCAGGTGGGCTTTGACGTCAACAGCCTGCGCAAGGAGTTGAGCAAAGAGCTCGACCAACTGCCGAAAATCCAAAACCCTACCGGCGACGTGAACATGTCGCAGGACCTGGCACGTCTGCTCAACCAGGCCGATCGCCTGGCCCAGCAGAAAGGTGACCAGTTCATTTCCAGCGAGCTGGTATTGCTCGCCGCCATGGACGACAACAGCAAGCTTGGCAAATTGTTGCTGGGCCAGGGCGTGAGCAAGAAAGCCCTGGAAAACGCCATCAACAACCTGCGCGGCGGCGAGGCGGTCAACGACCCCAACCATGAGGAGTCGCGCCAGGCCCTGGACAAGTACACCGTCGACCTTACCAAGCGCGCCGAAGAAGGCAAGCTGGATCCGGTGATCGGCCGTGACGATGAGATTCGTCGCACCATCCAGGTCCTGCAGCGTCGCACCAAGAACAACCCGGTGCTGATCGGCGAGCCTGGCGTGGGTAAAACCGCGATTGCCGAAGGCCTGGCCCAGCGCATCATCAATGGTGAAGTGCCGGACGGTCTCAAAGGCAAGCGCCTGTTGTCCCTGGACATGGGGTCGCTGATCGCCGGTGCCAAGTTCCGTGGTGAATTCGAAGAACGCCTCAAATCCCTGTTGAACGAGCTGTCGAAGCAGGAAGGGCAGATCATTCTGTTTATCGACGAACTGCACACCATGGTCGGCGCCGGTAAAGGCGAAGGCTCGATGGACGCAGGCAACATGCTCAAGCCCGCATTGGCGCGGGGTGAGTTGCATTGCGTGGGTGCCACGACGCTCAACGAGTACCGCCAGTACATCGAGAAAGACGCAGCCCTGGAGCGGCGTTTCCAGAAAGTGCTGGTGGAAGAACCGAGCGAAGAAGACACCATCGCGATCCTGCGTGGCCTGAAAGAGCGCTATGAGGTCCACCATAAGGTGGCGATTACCGACGGCGCGATCATTGCGGCGGCCAAATTGAGCCATCGCTATATCACTGACCGGCAGTTGCCGGACAAGGCCATCGACCTGATCGACGAAGCGGCCAGCCGCATCCGCATGGAGATCGACTCCAAGCCGGAAGTGCTCGACCGTCTGGATCGGCGCCTGATTCAACTGAAAGTCGAATCCCAGGCCCTGAAGAAAGAAGAGGACGATGCGGCGAAGAAACGCCTGGAAAAACTCCAGGAAGAAATCGTCCGCCTCGAACGCGAATATTCGGATCTCGAAGAAATCTGGACCTCGGAAAAGGCCGAAGTACAGGGCTCTGCCCAGATCCAGCAAAAGATCGAGCAGTCGCGTCAGGAGTTGGAAGCGGCGCGCCGTAAAGGCGACCTGAACCGCATGGCCGAGTTGCAGTACGGGGTAATCCCGGACCTGGAACGCAGCCTGCAGATGGTCGACCAGCATGGCCACAGCGAGAACCAGCTGCTGCGCAGCAAGGTGACCGAGGAGGAAATCGCCGAGGTTGTCTCCAAGTGGACCGGCATCCCGGTGTCGAAGATGCTCGAAGGCGAGCGCGACAAGTTGCTGAAGATGGAGCACCTGTTGCACCAACGCGTCATCGGCCAGGAAGAGGCGGTGGTCGCGGTGTCCAACGCTGTGCGGCGTTCCCGGGCCGGCTTGTCCGACCCGAACCGCCCAAGCGGCTCGTTCATGTTCCTCGGCCCGACCGGCGTGGGCAAGACCGAGCTGTGCAAGGCCTTGGCCGAGTTCCTCTTTGATACCGAAGAGGCCATGGTGCGGATCGATATGTCCGAATTCATGGAGAAACACTCGGTGGCCCGCTTGATCGGTGCGCCACCAGGCTATGTGGGCTACGAGGAGGGCGGTTACCTGACCGAAGCCGTGCGGCGCAAGCCTTACTCGGTGATCCTGCTGGACGAGGTCGAGAAGGCCCACCCGGATGTGTTCAACATCCTGCTGCAGGTGCTGGAAGATGGCCGTCTGACGGACAGCCACGGGCGTACCGTGGACTTCCGCAATACGGTGATCGTGATGACCTCCAACCTGGGCTCGGCGCAGATCCAGGAGCTGGTGGGGGATCGCGAAGCGCAGCGTGCTGCGGTGATGGACGCACTGACCACGCACTTCCGTCCGGAATTTATCAACCGGGTCGATGAAGTGGTGATCTTCGAGCCTTTGGCGCGGGATCAGATCGCGGGCATTACCGAGATCCAGTTGGGTCGCCTGCGTGGCCGCCTGGCCGAGCGCGAGCTGTCGCTGGAGCTGAGCCGCGAGGCGTTGGACAAACTGATCGCGGTCGGTTACGACCCGGTGTATGGCGCACGGCCGTTGAAGCGTGCGATCCAGCGCTGGATCGAAAACCCGCTGGCGCAGTTGATCCTGTCGGGCAGCTTCATGCCAGGCACCAGCGTCACGGCGACGGTGGAAAACGACGAAATCGTCTTCCACTGAGCCCGGCCTGTATGGCGATAAGAGGAGGCCCCGCATTGCGGGGCCTTTTTTTTCGATAGGGCGTTGAACTGTAAGGCAAAGGCTTGTAAAGTGCGCCCCGCAGCAACGTCAGCCCACGGGTTTCTTCTCCCCAAGAAGAAATCAGAAAGAAGCGCAAATCATTGTCTTAAAAGCAATTTAAAGGGTTGACAGGGGTTTTTAAGATTGTAGAATAGCGCGCCTCAGAGACATGAACGTAGCGATACGGACGGGTCGAAGAGAAGGTTACACCGCAGTAAAAGTTGTACTTTGAAATATGTAGTTCCGTGATAGCTCAGTCGGTAGAGCAAATGACTGTTAATCATTGGGTCCCAGGTTCGAGTCCTGGTCACGGAGCCAATTTCAAACCGGGGTATAGCGCAGTCCGGTAGCGCGCCTGCTTTGGGAGCAGGATGTCGGGAGTTCGAATCCCCCTACCCCGACCATATTTGGGTCGTTAGCTCAGTTGGTAGAGCAGTTGGCTTTTAACCAATTGGTCGTAGGTTCGAATCCCACACGACCCACCATTTTTGAGACCAGTTAACGCTGGAATCGAATCTTAAGATCAGAGGCCAAAAGCGCTGATCGAAGAAGGCGACTGAAAGGTCGCCTTTTTTTTACCGGGGTATAGCGCAGTCCGGTAGCGCGCCTGCTTTGGGAGCAGGATGTCAGGAGTTCGAATCCCCTTACCCCGACCATATTAAAAATCCCCGTATCGAAAGATACGGGGATTTTTTTTGCCCGAAATTCAACCTCTGTAGTAGCCAGCGCAATTCCCACGTGGGAGCTGGCAGCCAGCGCAACTCCCATGTGGGAGCGGGCTTGCCCGCGAAAGCGTTATATCAGCGACGCCTTCGTCGGCTGACCCACCGCCATCGCCAGCAAGCCAGCGCCCACAGGGTTGTGAGGTATCAGTGCAGCTTGAGGCGCGGCTCGGTCCCGCGCCCGATCTTGCTGCCCAGCATCAGCATCGCCGTGCGGAAGAAGCCATACAGCGCCATCTGGTGCATGCGGTACAGCGACACATAGAACATCCGCGCCAGCCAGCCTTCGAGCATCACGCTGCCGGTGAGGTTGCCCATCAGGTTACCTACCGCCGAGAACCGCGACAGCGAGATCAGCGAGCCGTAGTCGGTGTACTTGTAAGACGGCAGGTCCTTGCCCTCAATCCGCAGCTTCAGCGACTTGGCCAGCAACGAGGCCTGCTGGTGAGCCGCCTGGGCGCGTGGCGGTACATTGCGGTCAGTGCCCGGTTGCGGGCAGGCGGCGCAATCGCCAAAGGCGAAGATATTTTCGTCGCGGGTGGTCTGCAGCGTCGGCAGCACTTGCAGCTGATTAATGCGGTTGGTTTCCAGGCCATCGATATCCTTGAGGAAGCCAGGCGCGCGAATACCGGCTGCCCACACCTTGAGGCTGGCAGGAATCACCTGGCCGCTGCTGGTGATCAGCGCGTCGGCCGTCACTTCGCTGACCGCCGAGTTGGTCAGCACGGTCACCCCAAGTTTCTCCAGGGTTTTATGCACAGGCCCGCCAATGCGCTCCGGCAGCGCGGGCAATACCCGTGGGCCGGCTTCGATCAGGGTGATGTGCATGTTTTCCGGCTTGATGCGGTCCAGGCCGTACGCTGCCAGTTCGTGGGCGGCGTTATGCAGCTCGGCAGCCAGTTCCACGCCGGTGGCACCGGCGCCGACGATGGCGACGCTGATCTGTTCAATGGTATCGGTCTGCCCGGCATGGGCGCGCAGGTAGTGGTTGAGCAATTGCTGATGGAAGCGCTCGGCCTGCTTGCGGGTGTCGAGGAACAGACAGTGCTGTGCGGCGCCTTCGGTACCGAAGTCGTTGGTGGTGCTACCGACCGCAATCACCAGGCTGTCATAGCCCAGCACGCGCGCGGGCACCAGCTCACGGCCCTCTTCATCGAGGGTGGCGGCCAGCTGGATTTTTTTCTGCTCACGGTCGAGTCCGCTCATGCGCCCCAGTTGGAACTCGAAGTGGTTCCATTTGGCCTGGGCGACGTAATTGAGTTCGTCTTCCGAAGAGTTCAGCGAGCCGGCAGCCACTTCGTGCAGCAACGGCTTCCAGATATGGGTCAGGTTGGCGTCTACCAGCGTGATGCTGGCGGTGCCGCGCTTGCCCAGAGTCTTACCCAGGCGGGTAGCCAACTCCAGGCCGCCGGCGCCGCCGCCGACGATAATAATACGATGGGTCATGGGGATATCTCGCAAGGCTAAAAGAAATCGGAGCAGTTACCCCCGCGAGCGCCAGGCAGCTCATAGCGTAGGGTAACTCAAAAGGCGGCTCAGCAACCCGAGCCCGATCACCACCACCAGCACCACACCAAGGAGCAGCCACGGCCGGAAAGGCTTGCGCTCGACTTGGTTCTGGGAGAGTTGCAGGTACTCTTCGACATGCTGTTGGTCATCGGGGTTCAGGCGGCTGGTCATAAAGGCCTCGTCAGGTAGACGTTGCAAAAGGGCGCCACGTTACAGTCGGGAAGTGGGCGGTCTCGCCACAAGCGTAGCCTGTGCCTGCGTCACAGGCTGATGCCCACGTCGAACACTATGCTGCGCCCCAGGTTGTTGCGCAAGAAATCCGGTGCATCCGGATGCGCGAACAATACCCGCGCAAATGTCGGCCCAACCAGCGACAGCGAGCGCCAGCCCTGGCGCAGGTATTCGGTAGGCGGCGGGAAGTGGCTGTTGAGGTCCAGCACTTCGCGCTTGAGGCTGGTGAAGGCGACGATGTCCAACTCGCCCAGGTCCATCCCGCGTTCCTTGTAGTTGTGGGCCTTCTTGCGCAGGGTCGGCGCCAGGCGCAGCAGGAATTCGTGGGCGGGAATGCGCCGAGGCTTGGCTTCGCGCCGCACCAGTTGGCTGAGGGAAAACGCACTGCGCCGGCGCAGCAATTCGTCGCGCCATTCGTCGTTCAGGCGCCGTCCCTCATCCAATACGAAAAACACTTCGAAACTGGCATCGCGAAACAGCACGTCCGGCGGTTCCTGCCCGGCGGCGTGAAACTCCTCGGCCCGATAAGGCACATTCAAGCCTTGCAACAGGCGCTGGCAGACCCAACGCTCACGCTCCCATTTGCGGGCATTGGACAGGAACGCATTGGCTTGTTCGGCCGCTACGGTGAGCAGGCGCAAATAATCTGAGTCATCCATGCTTGCAGCTTAGCGTCCAAATGATGACCGCAGGAAGTCCCGCTGCAAAAGGTCGGTGTAGACTGGCCACTCGACCGCTATGCCGAGGATGAGGAGTCCGCTGTGAAGTTTTTTCTGCTGCTGTTGCTTGGCCTGCTGCCCTTGTGCGCCCAGGCCGTCGAGGTGGGAGAGCGCCTGGCGCCGTGGACCCTGCTGGATCAATTTGACCAGGCTTACACCCTGAATGATCAGGCGCAGATTCTGCTGGTCGCGCGCAGCATGGACGCCGCCAAGCAAGTGGACGCAGCGCTGCAAGGCCAGCCCAAAGGTTACCTGGAAGCGCGGCATGCGGTGTTTGTCGCGGACATTCAGCGCATGCCCCGGCTGATCGCCAAGTTGTTCGCGGTACCCGCCATGCAGGCCTACAACTACCGGGTCATGCTCGATCGGGACGCGCGCATCGCCCCGCGCTACCCGGGCGCTGTGGATAAAGTGCTGTGGCTGCAGCTGGATAAAGGCCAATTGATTGAGCAACGCGAATACAGCTCCGCCACCGAACTGCGCCAGGCCCTGGAGCAGGTGAAGCCGTGATCAGCGCCGCCGTGCTGGCACCGACGACGCTCGGCATCGGTTGGTTGTTGTACGCGCCGGTGTTGCTGTGGGCGATCCTGCGCTCGCCGTGGGTCGAGTTGTTTTCCGACCGGCGGCGCCAGCATTTGCTGTTCGGCACGGTATTCGCGCTGTTCATGCTGTGGCTGGTACGGCGTGATTTCGATACCGGGGTTTCCTACCACTTTATCGGCATGACTGCCGTGACCCTGTTGCTGGATTGGCCGTTAGCCATTGTCGGTGGGTTTGCCGCCCAGCTGGGCCTGATGGCACTGGGGCGCCAGGATCTCGCAGCCCTCGGCGTCAACGGCATGCTGCTGATTGTGTTGCCAGTGCTGGTCACTGAAGGCTGCGCACTGCTGGTGGAGCGGGCGCAACCGCGCAATCCCTTCGTGTACATCTTCTGTTCCGGTTTCTTCGCTGCGGCGTTGTCGGCGTTGCTCTGCTTGCTAGCCGCATTGGGCCTGCTGTGGTTGGACGGGCGTTTTGCCATGCCGGAATGGCTGGAAGATTTCATCGGCTACCTGTGGCTGATCATCTTCCCCGAGGCCTTTATCAACGGCATGGTCATCAGCGCCCTGGTAGTGTTTTGCCCGGAGTGGTTGGAGACGTTCAATCGCACGCGCTACCTGTCGGCGCCCTGGAAGGATGACGATTCGCGGCGTTGATCCAGATCAAATCCCGCGGGGTCGCGCAGGCCCATGCTCTGCAAAATTTTCCAGGAGCACGGACATGAGTGTGTACGAATGGGCACGGCAGGAGTTGCGCAGAAGCCAGGACGCGGCACAGGAAATCGGTTTCGATCCGGGCTTGACCCTGCGCGCCATGCTCAGCGCGGTGGTGCAGCAGAGCAAGGGGGTGCGCAGTTTCGAAGACCTGGCCGACGAGCTGCAATATCTTGCAGAGAATCTCGACGACCAGCAGGAATATGCCTTTATGCGCCCTTAATGGCGCGGCGGCAGGTCCTCGGAGAACAGCTCGTCTTCAGCATCCGGAGCCACCGGGATCTTGTGTTCCTCAGCGGCCCACGCGCCGAGGTCGATGAGTTTGCAACGGTCCGAGCAGAACGGCCGGTTGAGGTTGGTCGCTTTCCATTCCACGGGGGCGCCGCAGGTTGGGCAATCGACGGTCAAGGGTTGGCTCATGATCGGCCTCCACGCAAAGTAAGGTAAAAGTGGTGCAGTCGCTCGACCTCGCTGTGCAGCCAGGCCAGGTCCTGGTCATTGACCAGTACGTCATCGGCATGGTTCAGGCGGTCTTCGCGGCTGGACTGGGCCTTGAGGATCGCCTGCACCTGCTGTTCGCTGATGCCATCGCGCTGCAGGGTACGCTGAATCTGCAGCGATTGCGGCACGTCGATCACCAGGATGCGCTGGGTCATGCTGTACTGGCCGGATTCGATCAGCAGCGGCGACACCAGAATCGCGTAGGGTGACTGCGCGCGCGCCAAGTGGCTGCGAATCTCTTCGCCAATCAGCGGATGCAGCAAGGCTTCGAGCCAGCGTCGCTCTTCAGGTACTTCAAAGATCAGCTTGCGCAGTGCGGCGCGATCCAGTTGGCCGTCAGGTTGCAGCACGCCGTCGCCAAAATGCTCGGCGATGCATGCCAGTGCCGGCCGCCCAGGTTCGACCACCCAGCGCGCGGCGTGATCGGCGTCCACCAGGTCGATGCCCAGGTCGACAAAGTGCTGGGCAGCTGCGCTCTTGCCACTGCCGATACCGCCAGTCAGGCCAAGAATCCAGGGTGTTGCAACAGAATTGGTCATCTGAAACCGACAGACTGCAAATAGAAGTCGGTTATTTGACCACCCCAGAGCAATGCAATCCAGCCGGCAATCGCCAGATACGGACCAAATGGCATGGGTGTCGACGCCTGGGCCTTGCGCATTCGCATCAGGATCAATCCACAAAATACCCCCACCAGCGATGACATCAGCAGTGTCATGGGCAGGATCTGCCAGCCGCCCCAGGCCCCGAGCAGGGCGAGCAACTTGAAGTCGCCGTGGCCCATGCCGTCCTTGCCGGTGGCCAGCTTGAACAGCCAGAACACGCTCCACAGGCTCAGGTAGCCGATCACGGCGCCCCACAGGGCATCGGGCAACGTGGTGAACAGCCCGAAGCTATTGACGATCAGCCCCAGCCACAGCAGCGGCAATACCAGCACATCCGGCAGCAGTTGGTGGTCGGCATCGATCAAGCTCATCGCCAATAACCCACAGCTCAACAGCATCAGCGCTGCGGCTTGCCAACCGAAACCGAAATGCCAGGCCACCAGCGCGCAGAGCAACCCGCTCGCCAGTTCGGTGAGTGGGTAGCGCGCACTGATCGCTCCCCGGCAGTGAGCGCAGCGGCCCTTGAGCAACAGATAACTGAGCAGGGGAATGTTTTCCCAAGGGCGGATCGGGTGATTGCAGTGGGGGCAGCATGAGTGGGGCAGCATCAGGTTGTAGGTCGGCCCTGCAGGTTCGGCGGGCAAACCGAGCACTTCATGGGCCTGAGCTCGCCATTCCCGTTCGAGCATTTTTGGCAGGCGCCACACCAGTACGTTGAGAAAACTGCCGACGATCACCCCCAGCACCAAGGCCATCGACACAAAAAGCCAGGCGTGCTCGCTCAGCAGCAGGCTCAAAATGCGCTCCCCAATTGGAAAACCGGCAGGTACATGGCGACGACCAGTGCCCCGACAATCCCGCCCAATACCACCATGATCAGGGGTTCCATCAAGCTCGTGAGGTTATCGACCTGGTCGTCCACTGCGGCCTCGTAATGACTGGCGACTTTTTCCAGCATGCGGTCCAGGGTGCCCGACTCTTCGCCGATCGCCGTCATCTGGATCGCCATGCCGGGAAACAGCCCGCTGGCGGCCATGGATTGATTCAATTGCATACCGGTAGATACATCGTGTCGCATAAGCTCGATTGCCTGTTTGAACGGTTCTGAACCAGCAGCGCCGGCCACCGACCCCAGCGCCTGCACCAGCGGAACGCCGGCAGCAAACGTCGTGGAGAGCGTACGGGCGAAGCGGGCTACTGCCGATTTCTGCAGCAGTTTGCCTGCCAGGGGCGTTTTCAACAAACCGGCGTCCAGCCAGCGACGAACCTCTACTGAAG
Source organism: Pseudomonas sp. TH21 (assembly GCF_016651025.1). Classification (NCBI taxonomy): domain Bacteria; kingdom Pseudomonadati; phylum Pseudomonadota; class Gammaproteobacteria; order Pseudomonadales; family Pseudomonadaceae; genus Pseudomonas; species Pseudomonas sp. TH21. The sequence goes on from NZ_JAEKEQ010000001.1 coordinate 787,528, forward strand.
CGCGATAGGCGTGACGCAACCCCATGGCGGCAGACCCCAGGCCCAGCGCCACGATCCACCAGGCGCGTTGCAGGAACTCGGACAGCGCGATCACGTGGAGGGTGAAATCCGGCAGCTTGCCGTCGACCCCGGCAAACAACGTCTGGAATTGCGGCACCACGTGGATCAACAGCACGCCGGTGACGACGCTCGCGACGACCAGCACTGCGATCGGGTAGGTCATGGCCTTTTTGATTCTGGCTTTGAGCCGTTCGCTCTTTTCCCGGTGGACCGCCACGCGCTCCAGCAAGGTCTCAAGTGCCCCCGCTTGTTCACCGGCAGCCACCAGGTTGCAGTACAGCTCATCGAAATAGCGCGGTTGTTTGCGCAACGCTTCACTCAGGTTGGTGCCGGCGGCGACCTCCTGCTTCAGGCGCTGCACCCGCTCGCGCACCGAGGGGTTGTCGAAGCCTTCGCTGATGATGTCGAAGGCCTGCAGCAGTGCGATCCCGGCTTTCAGCAGCGTGGCCAACTGGCGCGTGAACAAGGTGATGTCCGCCGGTTTAACGGGCGGGGTGAAGCTCGGCAGCCAATGCGATCGTTCGCGCACGCGACCGGGGCTGATGCCTTGCTGGCGCAGCTGCGCCTTTACCAGGGCCGGGTTGTGCGCCGTGGCATGCCCGCAGACCTTGCGTCCTTTGCGGTTAATGCCTTCCCAGGCGTAAATCGTCGAGGCGTTGTTCATGTCACGGTTCCGCACACAAGTCGTCGAAGATTTATAGCTTAGTCAGGTGACGGATTCGGGCTGGCGGGGAACCACCGATAAAATGTCAGAATGTGCGTCTTGTGCGCGATTGACTGCTTGCGGATGAGTACACTGGCGCCGCTGCAAAATACGGGGCGCAGGACGCGCCTTGTCATGAGTTTTATTCTGGAGAGTGAATGTGATGCGTCAGAAAGGTTTTACCCTGATCGAGTTACTGATCGTCGTGGCAATCATCGGCATTTTGGCCACCATCGGCCTGCCGATGTATACCACCCACCAGGCCAAGGCTAAATTCACTGCCGGCCTGGCTGAAATCACGGCGTTGAAAGCCGGGTACGAAGACACCCTCAATCAAGGGACCGTGCCCACCCTGGCATTGATCGGCGGCACCAGCCCCACGGCCAACTGCAAGATCGACGTCTCCGGCGACGTTGCCACGGGGGCCGGTTCCATCAGCTGCGAAATACTCGACGCACCGGCACCGGTGCTGGGCAAGAGCATCAACCTCACGCGCAATGCCACCACGGGCTGGAAGTGCAGTACGACCGCCGATGCCAAATATGCAGCCAAAGGTTGCGGCGCCGACGGTGCCTGACTGCTAAACCATCCACATGGACGTAGAGGTGGCCGATGTCGTTATCTGTACAGCAGCGTGGCAGTATTTTCCTGGTAGTGACGGTGTGTTTGCTGGTTGTCGGGATATGCGTGCCCTTCAGTGGGCATGATCTACAGCGGACATTGCAGATTGCCATCGCCGTCTGCGCGGCGCTGTATGGGCTGTCGGTGACTTCGCAGGAGCGGTTGGTGGATCGGTTCACGGCCCTCGGGCTCGCGCTGATCATCGTGCTGGGGCTGGTGTCTTCGGCGCTGGCCCGACAGCCGCTCTGGGCGTTTACCGAAGTGGCGTTGTTTGTCAGTTGCGCGGCGATCGCCGTGGCGTTTGCCGTGCTGCGTCGCCGCGAAGGTGAGTCTCTGGACCGTTTGCTGGTCATGGTCGTGGTGCTGCTGTGCCTGATCAAATCCATCCAATACCTATACGCCGGCGCGGTGGCCTTCAGCAGTGGTGCGCTGACGCTGGACCCTGACCTGTTGCTGTCGAGCTTTTCCAACAAGCGCTTTTACGGCCAGTTCCAGACCTTTACCTTGCCGCTGCTGGCGCTCCCCCTGTTACTGCCCAAGGCCTCTCGAACCCAGCGAGGCCTGGTATTTGCGTTGCTGTGTGTCTGGTGGTTGATCGCGATCAGCGGCGGCACGCGCGGTACATGGCTTGGCCTCGGCGTGGCCGGGGCGGTACTGGCGATGTTGGGGCCGTGGGGGCGACGCTGGCTCGGCTGGCAATTGGCCGCGGTGTCATGCGGCTTGTTGCTGTACTGGCTGCTGTTCACGGTGTTGGCGGATTACCTGGGGATCGAGATTACCAATGCTGCACGTGATCGCCTTACCACCACGCTGTCGGGGCGTGGTCCGATCTGGTGGCAGGCGTGGCATATGCTCGTCGAGCGGCCCTGGCTGGGCTTCGGGCCGATGCATTTTGCCGATATTGCCAACAAGATTGCCGCTCACCCCCACCAGGCCATTCTGCAATGGGCCAGTGAATGGGGAGTACCATCCGCCGTGTGCGTTGCGGCCTTGGCGTGGCGAGGCGGCTGGGCCACGTTGGCTGTGCTGCGTGAGCGCGCGCTGTCCGTCGAACGTGCGGACCTGCTGAGGCTATGCCTGTTTGCGGCATTGGTTGGCGCGTTGGTGCAGTCCATGGTCGACGGCGTGATTGTGATGCCAGTCTCCCAGGTGTGGCTGGCGCTGGTCGTGGGCTGGCTGCTGGCACTGCATGAGTGGCGGTTGCCGGCTTTCGCAGCGGTGCCATGGTTGCAGGGGGCATGGAAAGCCCTGAGTGTATTGGCCGTTGGTCTGTTGATCTTCATCGCAGCGCGCGACATCCCGCACATCACCCAAGCCCAGCAGCAGTACCTGGACAGCCATGGCAATTTGCTGCAACCCCGCTTCTGGACCCAGGGCGTGATTGCCCGTTGAGGGCCGCAAGTTGCCGGACGCCCGATGCGGTGCTAGCTTTAGCCCACCGCCCGTGTAGCTCAGCCGGTAGAGCAGCGCACTCGTAACGCGAAGGTCGCAGGTTCGATTCCTGTCTCGGGCAAAAGGGCACTACTGTTTCAAAGGCAACACTGTTTTCAGATGATCCCAGAATGGTTCTGAAGGCCAGACGAGCTGGCATTTGCGCCCGCTCTTTTGTATCTGCGCAACCTTGATGACCCAGATGCATCCCCATTCCTCGATCTAAGAGAACAACATGACCACAACTGAAATGACCCAGGAAGTTCGGCATCAAGCAGCCCTCGAAAAATACCTCGAGGAATCGCCGCAGCTTAAAGAAGAGATCAAGGACCTGAGCGCCGATGATCAGCGCGACCAGATTCAGTGGGCATTCGAGGACGAGGCCGAGAGCCGGGGCTACCAGCCCTGGGAGCTGACCCTCTATTACACGTCGACACCGGAAGAATTCGAAGCCGCCAGGCTCGCCTTGCACAAGGAGGCGTCCGAGGTACTGGGCGTCGACTGGGAAGAATATTGCGAGATGAACGGCCTGGTCGTTTGAATCAGCCTGCAGGAGCCGGCAACCCGGCTCCTGCAGATTTTCCTCAGATGCTGAGACGCATCGACAGATCCACCGCTTTTACATCCTTGGTCATCGCGCCGATGGAGATGTAGTCCACCCCGGTCTCGGCGATAGGCAGCAGCGTGCTTTCATTGATCCCGCCGCTGGCCTCCAGCTTGGCCTTGCCGCCATTCAGGCGCACGGCTTCACGCATGTCTTCCAGGCTCAGCTCATCGAGCATGATGATATCGGCGCCCGCCGCCAGCGCTTCGCGCAGTTCCTGCAGGCTTTCCACTTCGATTTCCACCGGTTTGCCGGGGGCGATCTTGTGCGCGGCGGTGATGGCTTGGGCGATGCCACCACAGGCGGCAATATGGTTTTCCTTGATCAGGAACGCGTCGTACAAACCGATACGGTGGTTGTGGCAGCCGCCGCAGGTCACCGCGTACTTCTGCGCCAGGCGCAGGCCCGGCAGGGTTTTGCGGGTGTCCAACAGCTTGACCTGAGTGCTCGCGACAAAATCCGCCAGGTACTGCGCGCGGGTAGCGACCCCGGAGAGCAATTGCAGGAAATTCAGCGCACAGCGTTCGCCGCTGAGCAGCGAGCGTGCCGGTCCTTCAAGGCGGAACAGCACCTGATTGGGGCTGACGCGCTCACCGTCGGCCACCTGCCAATGCACGGCGACGCGCGGGTCCAACTGGCGAAACACTGCATCGACCCAGGCCGTACCGGAAATGACTGCGTTGTCGCGGGTAATGATGGCGGCCGTGGCCAGCCGTTCGGCCGGGATCAACTGTGCGGTGATGTCGCCGCTGCCGATGTCTTCCAGCAGTGCGCGGCGCACGTTGGCTTCGATTTCGGCGGTGAGGTCGGCAAGACGGAGATTCGGCATAACAGGCTCCACAAACAAAGTGCCCCGATTATAGGGGCAGTGCGCGTCCGAACCCACACTCGCTGCTCATTTACCGCGCCGTCGCAGAGTTTGCTGGCGCAACCCCCCTCATTTGCAAGATAATCTCGCGCCTTTCAATTGGCGTCATAGCTTTGACGTCATGGTAATCACCGGCTATCCAGTGTGCCCACGCGGGCCTGTAGCCGGTCTTTGCCCCACTCAATACCGCCGTTTCAGGAGGCCAGGATGCACAATGACGGAAAGGTGGTGCCAATCAACAAGGCACACGCCACGCCATCTCCGCTCGCCCGGTTGCCGGTGGTGTTGCTGCAGGTTCGCGACAAGGCGGCGCAACAGCTGCAGCAGGGGCTGCAGGAACTGTTCGATAACGCCGACGACACGTTGTTCGAAATGGCCGACAAGGCCCGTAACAACGTCGATCACCATATTTTCTTCGAAGCCATGCGCGACCTGCGCCTCAAGCGCAAGAATTTCGAGCGCGTGTTCATGGAGCGCCTGTTCGAAGCCTTTGCCAACCTGGGCGACGCGGGGCGGGGGGCGTTGAAGTGGGTGCCGGTGATGTCCTACGACGCTGCACCCGGTACCTCCAGGGATCAACTGGAAAAAGCCGTGGCGCTGGAGGCCATGCTGGGCCGGGTGCATCACCGCGACGGCCTGGCGCTGGGGCAACTGACCGCCCGTTTGAGTGCATTGCTCGGCAATCGCCTGGACGATCGGGAGAACCCGCTCGGTCCGGCGCTGCTCTGCGAGTTTTTCCTGCGGGCGGGGCGCAGCCTCGGCGTGGAAATTCGCGTCAAGCTGATCATGCTCAAGCTCTTCGAGAAATACGTGCTCAGCGATGCCGACCAGTTGTACGGCGAAGCCAACCAATTGTTGGTCGCGACGGGGGTGTTGCCGGAACTCAAGGCCGCCCCCTCGCGCCGACCCGGTGGGCGTGCCGCCCGTGAACAACCCAGCCCGGATGCGCAGGCGGGCGCCGAGCAGCCTGTCGATGACAGCGGCCAGCAAGCGTTCGCCGTCCTGCAGGAGCTGCTCAAAGCCGTGCGCGGCAGCGTGGCCCCCACCCTCGAAGCCAGCGCCGAGCCCCAGCCAATCGCCACCCGTGACCTGCTCAGGCTGCTGTCCCATTTGCAGCAGTATGTGCCGGAGCCGGAGCTTGAAGACGACTTCGACCTGCGCAACCAGCTTGAACAACTGCTCACGCGTGTCAGCGTCAAGAGTGGCAAGTCGCGGGTGGTGGAGGATGCGGACGAAGACGTGATCAACCTGGTCGCGCTGTTGTTCGAGTTCATCCTCAATGACCGCACGGTGCCCGATGCCTTCAAGGCCTTGATCGGCCGATTGCAGATCCCGATGCTCAAAGTCGCGGTGTTGGACAAGAGCTTTTTCACCCGCGCCAACCACCCCGCGCGGCGCCTGCTCAATGAAGTCGCGGCGGCGGCCATGGGCTGGAGCCCGTGTGATGACTATCAGCGCGACCACCTGTACCTGCGTATCGAACAAGTGGTGCAGCGCCTGCTCAACGATTATGTCGAAGACCCAGCGATTTTTTCCGGGTTGTTGACCGAGTTCAGTGCGTTTACCGCCGATGAGCGGCACCGCAGCGAATTGCTCGAACAGCACACCCGCGAAGCCGAGGAAGCTCGCGTACGCACCGAGGCGGCCCGTCAGCGAGTGGCTGATGTGCTCAACCGGCGGCTGCTGGGTAAGGTCCTGCCACGCACGGTGGTGCAGTTCCTGCAGCAGGCCTGGAGCCAGGTGCTGTTGCTGGCCAGCCTCAAGCACGGTGAGCAGTCGGTGCAATGGCAAGCGGGGCTGCGCACCCTCGACGAACTGATCTGGAGTGTCAGCCTGCAGCAAGACACCGAAGCTGGGCGCCACTTGCTGGAACAGTTGCCGGGATTGCTCAAGGCGTTGCGTGACGGATTGACCAGCGCTGCGTTCGACCCATTCAGCACGCGTGATTTTTTTGTGCGGCTGCAGGCCCTGCATAGGCAGGCGACTGACGACCTCGATGAGCTGATCGAGGTGAGTGAGCCCTTTGTACTTGGGGCGGTCTCGCATGAGCCGGATGAAGACCTGCCGGACAACGATCCCGACCTGCTCCAGGCTCGGCAATTGCGGATGGGGCAGTGGGTGGAGTTCCAACGCGAGACTGCCAGCAGCCTGCGATGCAAGCTCACGATGATCATGGCGCCGGCCAATCGCTACATCTTTGTCAGTCGCACGGGGCTCAAGGTCCTGGAGCAAAGCGCCGGCCAACTGGCGGCGGCATTCAAGGCTGGCACGCTGCATATGCTCGACGATGGGCCCTTGTTCGAGCGCGCGCTGGCGGCGGTAGTGGGCAAGCTGCGACAACTCAATCGCGGCAAGTGATCGCAACCACAGGGGCGAACGCGGCATACTGGTAACACTTTGTCTCGTTCAAGGAACCGGTATGCAGTTGGACTCCGCCAGCGGTTGGTGCAAGGGTATTCGTCATTGCCCTTCGCCCAACTTCAACGAGCGCCCCGCAGGCGAAATCTCACTGTTGGTGGTGCATAACATCAGCCTGCCGCCCGCGCAGTTCGCTACCGGCAAGGTGCAGGAGTTTTTCCAGAACCGCCTGGATGTCACGGAACATCCCTACTTTGAAGGGATTGCTGACCTACGGGTGTCCGCGCATTTTCTGATTGAGCGCGACGGCGCGGTGACGCAGTTTGTGTCCTGCATCGACCGCGCCTGGCATGCCGGGGTCTCGTGCTTCGAAGGGCGAGAGACGTGCAATGATTTTTCCCTGGGGATCGAGCTGGAAGGCACCGATGACCTGCCGTTCACCGACGCCCAGTATGTGTCGCTGATCGACCTGGCCCGCCAGTTGCTGGCGGCCTACCCCGGGATCACGCCGCAGCGGATTTGTGGCCACAGCGATATCGCGCCGGGACGCAAGACCGATCCCGGCCCCGCTTTTGATTGGACGCGCTTTCGCAGCGCCCTGCTGGATGGAGGACACGCACAATGAGTTTTCTGGTGTTGGTGCTGGCGGTCTGGATCGAGAAATTCTCGGCCTTGCGCCGGCGTGTGCAGCGCGATGGCGGCTGGTTGCGCGAGCTGGCCAAGCTGGAATCCAGCCCGCGCATGGGCAAGCAGCCCTGGCTGATTCTGACCGTGATGGTGTTGCTGCCGGTGGCGTTGCTGGCGCTGTTGCTTCTGGTGCTGGAGCCGGTGGCCTACGGGTTGTTGGCACTGCCGGTGCACCTGGTGGTGGTGATCTACAGCCTGGGGCGTGGCGATCTACTGGCCGGGCTGGGACCGTTTCGCGATGCCTGGCGGCGCGGCGACCTGCAAGCCGCAGAGCACGTGGCCGAACGCGACCTGAGCCTGAGTGCCGACAGCGGCGAACAGCTGCTCGAGCGTGTCCAGGGGCATCTGCTGTGGCAGGCCTACCAAAGCTTTTTCGCGGTGATTTTCTGGTACTTCCTGCTGGGACCGGTGGCCGCCCTGGCGTATCGCCTGCTGGCGCTGGCCAGCGAACACAGCAAGAACCCGCTGGTGGCCGAGCGTGCCGGGCAATTGCGGCATGCATTTGACTGGTTGCCGGTTCGCCTGCTGGCAGCCAGCTTCGCCCTGGTAGGCAATTTCGTCGCGGTCAGCCGCGTGATGCTGCACGAACTGTTGAACTGGGATATCAGCGCCGCCCAGCTGGTGGAAAAGGTGGGCCTGGTTGCCGCCGAAATCCCGCCGCCAGTGGTCGGTGCAGATGGCATCAACAGCCTGGACCGCCTGTGGGAGCTGCTGCTGCGCGCGGCGGTGCTGTGGTACGCCGGGTTCGCTATCTGGACCGTGTTGCCCTGATCCTCGCAGACCCCCGGTTCGCCAGCGATACGAGCACTTTGGTGGTTACACCACCCGAGTTGCGTCGATCGCCGGCAAGCCGGCGCCTATCTCGTTAACTTTACGTTACAAAACTCCCTTTCAAATTGAGCTATACAGACAGAGCGCCAAATAGTGGCTTTCTGCCGCCGCCCTGCGCCTCAAATAAAAATAATAGAAAGGGAGTTCACCTGTGAAGAGCTTGCTCTATCCCGCCGTCGCGCTGATGAACCGTCTGAGTTTCGGCATGAAGTTCAGCCTGATCAGCGTGCTGTTCCTGCTGCCGATGCTGGCAACCAACTATTACCTGGTACGTGATTCCTGGCGCGAGTTCCAAGGCACGCGTATCGAACTGCAAAGCCTGGATCTACTCGGCAGCAGCCTGGCGCTGCGCCGCGACCTGGAAACCCTCAATAACCAGGTGCAGATCAACGCGACCCTGGGGCAGGCCGGTAAAGCCGGTGACCTGGAGGGCAAGATCACTGCCCTGGAGCAAAGCGTGCTGACCCGCCTGCAAGGCCTCAGCGCGATGGCCACCGACCCTGAGCAAATCGCCGCCTTTGACGCCAAGCGCGACGAGCTGGTCGCGGCCTTCAAGGCCCAGCAACAGGAAACCTCGCTGCTGAGTAAAAGCGCGTTGATCGGCAAATTGCTCAACAAGGCGCAGATGCTCAGCCAGATCATCGCCAGCCAATCCGGCTTGAGCCGCGACCCCCAGAGCGATTTGCGCCAACTCAGCGAACTCATCACCAGCGTGACCCCGCAGGTCACGCAAACCCTGGGGGAGGGCCGGGCGATGGGCGCGTATTCGCTGGGCCAGGGGTTCCTCAATTCATCCTCCAGCACGCGCTTTGACGAGTTGTTGCAGCAGTTGGAAAAGCTCCAGGCCGAATACGGCTTGAAGTTGCAGGACGCGTTGGGTTCCAGCAAGACCGCGCACACCGCGCTCGACAGTTTGGCCAAGGCCAGCAACGCCAGTCTCAAGCAAGGCAGCGAGCTGTTTGAAGAACAGGTGGTGATGGCCGAGACCCTCGACGCGCCCTGGCAGGCGTTCTACGACAACGTCACCCAACTGATGGCGCAGACGTATCAATTGGATGAAGCAACCCTGAGCTTCATCGGCCAGCAACTGGAGCAGCGCCTGGCGCAAAACCGTACACACATGGTGGTGCTGGTGTCGGCCCTCAGCGCGGTGTTCCTGCTGATCTTTTACTTGTATGCAGGCTTCTACGCCTCCACGCGTACCACGCTGCGGCGTTTGGGGGCGATGATGGACAAGGTCGCCGCCGGTGATATGACCGTCACTTTTGTCGCCCACAGCCGCGATGAATTGGGCGACCTGGGCCAGGTGTTCAACGGCACCGTGGCAAAAATCCATGACTTGATCGAGCGCGTCGGTCACACCGTCAGCCAGGTTGAACTGCAGGCCGGCCAGGTGGAAGCGGTCTCGGCGCAGAGCAACCAGGCGGTCTCCGGCCAGCGCACTCAGATCGAGCAGGTCGCAACGGCCATGAACCAGATGTCGTCTACTGCCCAGGAAGTCGCGCGCAGTGCGGCGGCGGCGGTCAGCAGTGCCCACAGTGTCAATGATGAAACTGTCAGCGGCCGTGGCCTGGTGCAATCCCAGCAGGGCAGCATCGCCCGGCTGGCCTCGGAGATCGATGAGTCGGTGCGGGTCATCAACCAGCTGGCCACCGACAGCCAGTCGATCAGCAGCGTGTTGGAAGTGATCAAGAGCATCGCCGAGCAAACCAACCTGCTCGCGCTCAATGCTGCCATCGAGGCGGCGCGGGCGGGTGAGCAGGGGCGCGGGTTTGCGGTGGTGGCCGATGAAGTGCGCACGTTGGCCCGCCGCACCCAGCATTCCACCGAAGAAATCGAGCAGATGATCAGTCGTTTGCACAGCGGGGTGGCAGCCGCGGTGAAGGCCATGGGCACCAGCCATGAAATGGCGAATGGCACGGTAGGGCAGTCGGAAAAAGTCCAGCAGGCCCTGGAAAATATCCTCGGCGCCGTAGGCATGATCGTCGATCAGAACCAACAGATTGCCGCCGCGGTGGAGCAGCAGACCGCCGTCGCCCACGATATCGACCAGAACATCGTCGAAATCAATCGTGCCGGCGAGCATGCAGCCGAGGGCGCACATCAGACCGAAGCGGCGAGCCGGCAGCTGTCGATGCAGGTGATCGAATTGAAGCAACTGATCGGGGCGTTTCGTGTGTAAGGCGCAAGAGTAGGAATTGTCTACTTATGACGTAGTTCGTGTCTTGATTCGCCGCTCGCTCTTCTGTGGCTGTGTGAATGGGTGAGAATTTGTTTCACACACTCAAGGTACTGGGGAGCACGGCGATGGCCACGGCAATCGGCATCAAAGGGCACTGCGCCCATTGCGACATCACGTTTGAGCTCAAGCCTTGGCAGTTGAATGCCATCGCCATCGAAGAGCCCTTCGATTGCCCGTATTGTCATCGGGTGTTGCAGCTGAGCTGTCCGCGGCAACTGCGTCAGTTCAAGGCGCTCGACCACTGGGCGCTGGTGCACCCGAGCATGGCGGTCCTGACGTGTGTGGTGCTGATCGTGGCACTGGTGGCGGAGTGGGTGGGATTGATCAGTGTGATCGGCCAGCTCAACGTGTCATTGGTGGTGCTGCTGGTGCACTTCCTGGCATTGCGTTATGCCCGTTCGCGGCAGCGGATCACCCTGGACCTGCAAGCGGTCATGCCGGCACTACCAGTTGAACACCTCGCACGCATTGCGTGTGCTCGCCTCAGCCAGCAATAGGGGCGTGGTCCCCATGCGCGCGGCCAGGTCGGTGCAGATCGCCGGCAAATGCAGCGGGCTATTGCGTTGGCCAGGGTACATGGCGGGCGCCATGTCCGGTGAGTCGGTTTCCAGCACCACCGCGTCCAACGGCAATTGCGCCAGTACCTTGTGCATACGCAAGGCCTGGGGCCAGGTGGCGGCGCCGCCGAGTCCCAGTTTGAAGCCGAGCTTGATGTACTCGCGGGCTTCTTCCCGGCTACCGGCAAATGCATGGATGATGCCGCCCCGTGGCAGGCGGATGCGCTTGAGGGTGGCGATCACCGCCGCGTGACTGCGGCGTACATGCAGCAATGCCGGCAGTTGGCAGTCCACGGCGAGCTTGAGCTGGGCTTCAAACAGGTGTTGCTGGCGTTCGCGGTCCAGGGTTTCGAGGAAATAATCCAGGCCGATCTCGCCCACGGCGCACAGTTGCCGATGGCCCTGCAGGCGGGTCAGCCAGTCGCCCAGCTCGGTCAGGTCGGCAGGTCGATGATCATCGAGGTACACCGGGTGCAGGCCGAAGGCGGCGAACAGGCTTTCGTCTGCTTGCACCAGGTCCCACAGCCGCTGCCAATTCTGCTGATACACGCCCAACACCACCATGCGCCGAACGCCCAGCGCGCGGCTGTGGGCGAGGACTTCGCGGCGATCGCCGTCGAAGTCCGGGAAGTCCAGGTGGGTGTGGGTGTCGATCAGCTCCACGCTCAAGCCTCGTGAATACGCTGCTTGAACGTGCGGCCGATGGCGTGCACGCCGGGTTGGTACTGCTCGTCTTCGATGGCGGCCAGGGCCAGGCGCAGGGCGGTGTCGGCGATCAGTTGATGCTGCTGGGCCATGGCGTTGACCGGCAACGGCAGGAAGTCCAGCAGTTGGGTGTCACCAAAGGTGCCGAGGCTCAGGGGTCGCGACTTCAACGGGAAGTCATGCAGCGCATCGAACACGCCTTGCAGCAGCACGTAGGACGTGGTCACCAGCGCGTCAGGCAAATGCCCCAGGCGTTGCAGTAATTGCTCCATCAGTTGTCGGCCACAGTCACGGCTGAAGGCTTCGCCGTGTTCGACCAATACCTCGCCCTTGAAGCCTTGCAGCGCCTCATGGAAACCTGCCGCGCGCTCCTGGCTGATGCTCAGCTCGGGACGCGCGCCGATCAGCACGATCTGCTTGGGCAGCGGTTGCAGCAGGCTGCTGGTCAATTGCTGGCAGGCCTGGCGGTCGTCGCTGACCACCGAGCAGAACTGCCCGGGCTCCATCACCCGGTCGATGGCGATCACCGGCAAGCCCTTGGCTTGCAACTCGCGGTAACTGTCATCGCTGGCGGGCAGGCAGCTGGCGACGAACAGCGCGTCACAACGGCGTGCGCGGAACAGCTGCAGCAGTTGGCGCTCGCTGTCGGCCTCGTCATCGGAACTGGCGATCAGCAACTGATAGCCACGTGCCCGTGCGCCTTGCTCCAGCAGCTTGGCGATGCGCGCGTAACTGGGGTTTTCCAGATCCGGCAGGATAAACCCCAAGGTACGCGTGTGCCGGCTGCGCAGCCCGGCGGCCTGGGGGTTGGGGGTGAAGCCATGGGCTTCGACCACGGCACGCACCCGTTCGACGGTGGCGTTGCTGATCCGTTGCTGTTCAGCCTTGCCATTGATGACATAGCTGGCGGTGGTCACGGACACACCGGCGAGACGCGCGATATCACTGAGTTTCAAACCGGGATTTCCTTGTTTTTTGGAGCTTGCCCCGACATTTTGTCCAATCGTAACCGATTACGGCACGCGACCAATGTCTCAGCGCAAGTGCCGAGTGGTCCTTCAAGGATGCGCAATTAACGCGTAATCTGCCATAAATTCTAGATTAAACGTTTCAGCCAGCGTATTTTTACGACGTTCGCGACTGAGTGCCTACTGCCAATTGACTGCTCAGTCAGTTATCCCGAAACGCCCTTACACTGTTTTATTCAAAACAATACCTAGTGCGGCCCCCGCACTAACTAGGAGAACGGCATGCTTGAGCTCACTGTAGAGCAGATTTCCATGGGCCAGACGGCTGTGGATAAATCTGCCGCCCTGCACCTGCTCGCTGACAAACTGGTGGCTGACGGCCTGGTCGCCGAGGGGTATCTCAGTGGCTTGCAAGCCCGTGAAGCCCAAGGCTCGACCTTTCTCGGCCAAGGTATTGCCATCCCCCACGGCACCCCCGAAACCCGCGACCAGGTGTTCTCCACCGGCGTGCGCCTGCTGCAGTTCCCCGAAGGGGTGGACTGGGGCGACGGCCAGATCGTCTACCTGGCGATCGGCATCGCGGCCAAGTCCGATGAACACCTGCGCCTGTTGCAACTGCTCACCCGTGCCCTCGGTGAAACCGACCTGGGCCAGGCGCTGCGGCGTGCCGGCAGTGCCGAAGCGCTGCTGAAACTGTTGCAGGGTGCGCCACAGGAGCTGGCGCTGGACGCGCAGATGATCAGCCTGGGCGTGTCCGCCGATGACTTTGAAGAGCTGGTATGGCGCGGCGCCCGGCTGTTGCGTCAGGCCGATTGTGTGAGCAATGGTTTCGCCGCCGTCTTGCAACAGGTCGATGCGCTGCCCCTGGGCGATGGCCTGTGGTGGTTGCACAGCGAGCAGACCGTCAAGCGCCCGGGCCTGGCGTTTGTCACCCCGGACAAACCCATGCGCTACCTTGGCCAGCCGCTCAACGGCCTGTTCTGCCTGGCCAGCCTGGGCGAAGCGCACCAGGCCCTGCTGGAGCGCCTGTGCGCATTGCTGATCGAAGGGCGCGGTCAGGAGTTGGGCCGCGCCACCAGCAGCCGCGCGGTGCTCGAAGTGTTGGGTGGCGAACTGCCGCCGGACTGGCCCAGCGTGCGCGTCACCCTGGCCAATGCCCATGGCCTGCACGCGCGGCCGGCGAAGATCCTCGCGCAGTTGGCGAAAAGTTTTGACGGCGATATCCGCCTGCGCATTGTCGACGGCCCGGTAGGCGCCGTGTCGGTAAAGAGCCTGAGCAAGTTGCTCAGCCTCGGCGCCCGACGTGGCCAGGTGCTGGAGTTTGTCGCTGAACCGGCGATTGCCGGTGATGCGCTGCCCGCGCTGTTGGCTGCTGTTGAAGCCGGCCTCGGCGAAGAAGTCGAGCCGCTGCCGACCGTGAGCGCCCAGCCTGCCACTCCGGATAGCGCACCAGTGCTCAGCGCACCGCTGGCCGGCAGCCAGCTCCAGGCCATCGCCGCCGCCCCCGGCATCGCGATTGGTCCAGCGCATGTCCAGGTTCAGCAGGTGTTCGACTACCCGTTGCGCGGCGAGTCCTCGGCCATCGAGCGCCAGCGCCTGCAGGCCGCATTGGCCGACGTGCGCGGCGATATCCAGGGCCTGATCGAGCGCAGCCAGGCCAAGGCTATCCGTGAAATTTTCATCACCCACCAGGAAATGCTCGACGACCCGGAACTCACCGACGAAGTCGACACCCGCCTCAAGCAAGGCGAAAGCGCCGAAGCGGCTTGGATGAGCGTGATCGAAGCCGCCGCCAGACAGCAGGAGTCGTTGCAGGACGCCTTGCTTGCCGAGCGCGCGGCCGATTTGCGCGACATCGGTCGCCGTGTGCTGGCGCAACTGTGCGGCGTCGAAACCGCCCAGGAGCCGAGCGAACCCTACATCCTGGTGATGGACGAAGTGGGCCCCTCGGACGTCGCGCGGCTGGACCCGGCGCGCGTCGCCGGCATCCTCACCGCGCGTGGCGGCGCCACGGCCCACAGCGCCATCGTCGCCCGCGCCCTGGGGATTCCCGCGCTGGTGGGCGCCGGTCCGACGGTGTTGCTGCTGGCTGCCGGCACCGCGTTGTTGCTGGATGGGCAGCGCGGCCGCCTGCATGTCGACCCCGATGCCGCCACCCTGCAACGGGCCACCGTCGAACGCGATACCCGCGAACAACGCCTGCAAGCTGCCTCGGCCCAGCGTCATGAGCCAGCCTTGACCCGTGACGGCCACGCGGTGGAAGTGTTCGCCAATATCGGCGAAAGCGCCGGTGTGGCCAGCGCGGTGGAGCAGGGCGCCGAAGGCATTGGCTTGCTGCGCACCGAACTGATTTTCATGGCCCATCCGCAAGCGCCGGATGAAGCCACCCAGGAAGCCGAATACCGCCGCGTGCTCGACGGCCTGGGCGGTCGCCCGCTGGTGGTGCGCACCCTCGATGTGGGCGGCGACAAACCGCTGCCGTATTGGCCGATCGCCGAGGAAGAAAACCCCTTCCTGGGCGTGCGCGGCATTCGCCTGACCTTGCAACGTCCGCAGATCATGGAGGCGCAATTGCGCGCGCTGCTGCGCTCGGCGGACAACCGCCCGTTGCGCATCATGTTCCCCATGGTCGGCAGCGTGGATGAATGGCGCGCGGCTCGCGACATGACCGAGCGCCTGCGCCTGGAAATCCCGGTGGCCGACCTGCAACTGGGGATCATGATCGAGGTGCCATCTGCGGCATTGCTCGCGCCGGTGCTGGCCAAGGAAGTGGATTTCTTCAGCGTCGGCACCAATGACCTGACCCAGTACACCCTGGCCATCGACCGTGGCCACCCGACCCTGTCGGCCCAGGCCGACGGCCTGCATCCGGCCGTGCTGCAACTGATCGACATCACCGTGCGCGCCGCCCATGCCCAGGGCAAATGGGTGGGCGTGTGTGGTGAGCTGGCGGCAGACCCGCTGGCAGTGCCGGTGCTGGTCGGCCTGGGGGTGGATGAGCTGAGCGTGTCGGCCCGCAGCATTCCTGAGGTGAAGGCGCGCGTGCGTGAATTCAGTCTGAGCGAGGCCCAGGGCCTGGCGCAAAAAGCACTCGCGGTGGGTTCGCCCGCCGAAGTGCGTGCCCTTGTGGAGGCCGTGTAGATGGCAATGATTCTGACCCTGACGCTGAACCCGGCGTTGGACCTGACGGTACGCCTGGGGCGCCTGGAGCCGGGTGAAGTCAACCGCAGCGAAACCCTGCTGACCCACGCGGCCGGCAAGGGCGTGAATGTGGCGCAGGTGCTGGCCGACCTCGGCCATCAGGTGAGCGTGGGCGGCTTTCTCGGTGCGGCCAATCCCGAGGCGTTCGAGGCGCTGATCGCCAGCCGAGGGTTTGGCGACGCGTTCATTCGCGTGCCGGGCGAAACCCGCAGCAATATCAAGATTGCCGAACAGGACGGTCGGGTCACCGACATCAACGCGCCGGGGCCGCTGGTGAGCGAGCAGGCACAACACGCCTTACTCAAGCTGCTCGCGGTGATCGGCCCTGAGTTCGATGCCGTGGTGGTGGCTGGCAGCTTGCCGCGCGGCGTCAGTGCGCAGTGGTTCCAGGGCTTGCTGGCGCAACTCAAGGACCTGGGTTTGAAAGTCGCCCTGGACACCAGCGGCGAGGCCCTGCGCGCCGGTCTGAAGGCCAGCCCATGGCTGGTCAAGCCCAATACCGAGGAGCTGGCCGATGCCCTGGGGCATTCCACTGACGTCATCCACCAACTGCATCAGCAAGGCGTGGAACACGTGGTCGTCTCCGACGGCGCCGCAGGCGTGACTTGGTACAGCCCGCAGGGAGCCCTGCATGCCACGCCGCCCAAGGTGACGGTCGCCAGTACGGTCGGCGCCGGTGACTCGCTGCTGGCCGGGATGCTTCACGGTCTGCTCAGTGGCGATACACCGGAGCACACCCTGCGCCGCGCGACGGCGATTGCCGCGATGGCGGTGACGCAGATCGGTTTCGGCATCAGCGATGACGCGCAGTTGGCGCGCCTGCAAAACGGCGTCGACGTCCGCACGCTGACAGAACAATAAGAGGGATTGTGATGAAGTTAGCCATTGTTACTGCCTGCCCGAACGGCATGGTCACCAGTGTGCTGTGCGCCCGCTTGTTGGACGCAGCCGCGCAGCGTCAAGGCTGGAGCACCAGCGTCGAAGTGGTCGACGTGCAACGTCCGGAGCGCCAGCTGTCCCAGGCGACGCTCGACGCGGCCGAATGGGTGTTGCTGGTCAGCAGCACCGCGGTGGACATGCAGCGGTTTGTCGGCAAGCGCGTGTTCCAGAGCACCCCGGCCCAGGCGCTGGCGGATGTCGAGGCGGTCTTGCGCCGCGGTGCGCAAGAGGCGCAGGTGTATGTCGCGACGGCCCCCGTCGCCGCGAAAAACGTTCCGCGCATCGTTGCCGTCACGGCTTGCCCCACCGGCGTGGCCCACACCTTCATGGCTGCCGAGGCCTTGCAGCAAACGGCCAAGCGCCTGGGGTATGACTTGCAGGTCGAGACCCAAGGCTCAGTCGGCGCCCGCACGCCGTTGAGCCCGCAGGCCATCGCCGACGCCGATGTGGTGTTGCTGGCGGCCGACATTGAAGTCGCCACCGAGCGCTTCGCCGGCAAGAAAATTTACCGCTGTGGCACCGGTATTGCGCTCAAGCAGTCCGAAGCGACCCTCAACAAGGCCCTGGCCGAAGGTGCGGTGGAAAGTGCGGCCGGCAGTGCTGCGACCAAGAAGCCGGAAAAAACCGGCGTCTACAAACACCTGCTCACTGGCGTGTCGTTCATGTTGCCGATGGTGGTGGCGGGCGGCTTGCTGATCGCCTTGTCATTCGTGTTCGGCATCCACGCATTCGAACAGGAAGGCACCTTGGCGGCGGCGCTGAAAACCGTCGGCGACCGCGCTTTCATGCTGATGGTGCCGTTGCTGGCGGGCTATATCGCCTACTCGATTGCCGACCGTCCGGGCATTGCGCCCGGCATGATCGGCGGCCTGCTCGCGGGGACGCTGGGCGCCGGGTTTATCGGCGGGATCTTCGCCGGTTTCCTCGCCGGCTACTGCGTCAAGCTGATCACCCGCGCGGTGAAGTTGCCGCAAAGCCTGGAAGCGCTCAAGCCGATCCTGATCATCCCGTTGCTCGCTAGCCTGTTCACCGGCCTGGCGATGATCTACCTGGTCGGCCCACCGGTGGCGCGCATGCTCACCGGGCTGACGGATTTTCTCAGTACCATGGGCACCACCAATGCGGTGCTGCTGGGCATCCTGCTGGGCGGCATGATGTGCGTGGATCTCGGCGGGCCGATCAATAAGGCCGCGTATGCGTTTTCCGTCGGCCTGTTGGCCGCGCAGAGTGGCGCACCGATGGCCGCGACCATGGCCGCCGGCATGGTGCCGCCGATCGGCATGGGCATCGCCACGTTCCTGGCGCGGCGCAAGTTCGCCCAGACCGAACGCGAGGCCGGCAAGGCCGCGATGATCCTGGGCCTGTGCTTTATCTCCGAAGGTGCGATCCCGTTTGCCGCCAAGGACCCGCTGCGCGTGATCCCGGCCAGCATCGCCGGCGGCGCGTTGACCGGCGCGCTGTCGATGTACTTCGGCTGCAAACTGGCGGCGCCCCACGGCGGCCTGTTTGTGCTGGTGATCCCGAATGCGATGAACCATGCGTTGCTGTATTTGCTGGCGATTGTCGCGGGTAGCCTGCTGACCGGGTTGGTGTACGCGCTGATCAAGCGCCCGGAAGCGGTGGAGCTGGCCGTCGCCCCTGCCTGACCCTATAGGGGCCGGCTTGCCGGCGCCTACAGTGGGGTGTCATCTGGCTTTCATCCCGGCGTGGTTAAGTTGCCCTTTTGATACTCAAGAGGGCACCTGCATGAGCCACTTCGACCTCGGCCGTCGCCGCGTGATGCAAGCCGTCGGCGCCGGCCTGTTGCTGCCGGGCCTGGCCCCGGCGGTGATCGCTTCGGTGAAAGATCGCCCGCAACTCACCGATGGCGTGCAGTCCGGCGACCTGCTGGGCGATCGCGCGATGATCTGGAGCCGCAGCGACCGCCCGGCGAAGATGGTGGTGGAGTGGGACACCCGCAGCGTGTTCAGCAACCCGCGCAAATTCGTCTCGCCGCTGGCCGACAGCCGCACCGACTTTACCGCCCGCGTCGAACTCACCGGGCTCCCCGTCGACCAGGCGATCTTCTATCGCGTGCACTTCGAAGACGCCCAGACCGGCGTGGCCAGCGAGCCCTGGTTCGGCCACCTGCGCAGTGTGCCGCAACAGCGCCGTGACATCCGGTTTGTGTGGAGCGGCGACACCGTGGGCCAAGGCTTTGGCATCAACCCGGACATCGGCGGCATGCGCATCTACGAAGCCATGCGCCTGCGCCTGCCGGATTTTTTTATCCACAGCGGCGACACCATCTACGCTGACGGCCCGGTGCCCGCGCAACTGGCCACCGAAGGCGGGCGCATCTGGCGCAATATCACCACCGAGGCCAAGAGCAAAGTCGCCGAAACCCTGGATGAATATCGCGGTAATTACCGCTACAACCTGCTGGATGAAAACGTGCGCCGCTTCAATGCCGAAGTGCCGCAGATCTGGCAGTGGGACGACCATGAAGTGGTGAACAACTGGTCGCCGAGCAAGCAACTCGACGAGCGCTACCAGACCAAGGACATCAACACCCTGGTCGGCCGCGCGCGTCAGGCCTGGCTGGAATATTCGCCGATGCGCCGGCAAGCCGCCGATGGAGGCGGGCGCATTTATCGCAAGCTCAGCTATGGGCCGCTACTGGATGTGTTCGTGCTCGACATGCGCAGCTATCGCGGCCCCAACGACGACAACCTGGGCGCGGAAAAGCCCTTCCTCGGCCGCGAGCAACTGGACTGGCTCAAGCGCGAACTCAAGGCCTCCCAGGCGCAGTGGAAGGTCATCGCCGCCGACATGCCCATCGGCCTCGGCGTGCCCGACGGCGAAGTCAGCCCCGGTGTGCCGCGTTGGGAAGCCATTGCCAACAATGACCCGGGCCCGGCCCAGGGCCGCGAGCTGGAAATCGCCGAGCTGCTCGGGTTCCTGCGTGCACAGCAGGTGCGCAACCATGTCTGGCTGACGGCAGACGTGCATTACTGCGCGGCGCATCACTATCACCCGGATCGCGCGGCGTTCCAGGATTTCGAGCCGTTCTGGGAGTTTGTCGCCGGGCCGTTGAATGCGGGGAGCTTCGGGCCTAATCCGCTGGACAAGACCTTTGGCCCCGAGGTGGTGTTCGAGAAGGCCCCACCGGCGCAGAACACGTCGCCGTTTGCGGGTTTCCAGTTTTTTGGCGAGGTGCAGATCGATGGGCAGACCGCGGAGTTGACCGTGATCCTGCGTGACCTGGATGGCGTCTCGGTGTTCGAGCAAAAGCTGCAGCCCGCCTGATTGGCCTGCGCTCAACACTGTGGGAGCAGGCAAGCCAGCGCCCACAGTTGATCATCAGTAGACGTCGCGGCGGTAGCGGCCTTGTTCGATCAAGCGCTCCACCGCGTCACTGCCGAGTATGTCCACCAACGCCTGATCCACCCCGGCCGCCATCCCCTGCAGGCTCCCGCACACATAAATCGCCGCGCCTTCTGCCAGCCACCTGCGCAGTACCTCGGCCGATTCACGCAGGCGATCCTGCACGTAGATTTTTTCCTCCTGGTCGCGTGAAAACGCCAGGTCCAGCAACGCCAGGTCACCGCTGGCGAGCCAGCCTTGCAGCTCGTCCTGGCACAGGAAGTCATGCTTGATATTGCGTTCGCCGAACAACAGCCAGTTGCGCTGCTGGCCATCGGCAATGCGCGCCTTGAGCAAACTGCGCAGGCCAGCGAGGCCCGTGCCATTGCCCAGCAGGATCAACGGCACGGGCGCGTCCGGCAGGTGGAAGCCACTGTTGCGGCGCAGGCGCAGGCTGATTGCGGCACCGATGGCCGCATGCTCGGTGAGCCAACCCGAGCCGACGCCCAGGCCGCCATCCGGGTGGCGCTCCTGGCGCACGATGAGTTCCAGCACGCCGTCGCTGGCGATCGAGGCGATGGAGTATTCGCGCATGCCCAGCGGCGCCAGTGCATTCACCAGTGCCTGGGCATGCAGGCCGACCAGGTGCGCGCGGTTGTCCGGCAATTGGCGCGTGGCCAGGGCCTGGTTGAGGGTTTGCGCCAAGCCGTCGATCAGTACGCCGTCGCTGCCGGCCAGGCCCAGTCCTTCCAGGAAGTGCTCGATGGCCCATGGGCAGTTGCGCGGCAGCACTTCGACCAGATCGCCGGCCTCCCAGCGCTGTGGCGACGTGCTGGTGAGGCCGAGCAGGTAGACATCCGAGCCTGTGCTGTCGCGGTTGAGCAGGGTGCGCTGGCTCAGCGTCCAGTTTTCGTATTGGGCGGTCGGCCAGGCGGCGGCCGGTGCGTGCCCTGTCAGCTGTCCCAGTTGTTGTTGCCAATTGAGCAGCGCGGCGCTGTCGCCGCTGTCCACTTCGACCGGGGCGAACAACGGGTTGCCGCCCTGGTTGGTCAGCCAGAAATGCAAGCGGCGGGCAAAGCCGCAGAAGTGTTCGTACTGTCGGTCACCCAGGGCCAATACCGAGTAGTTCAGGCCCTTGAGGGACATGTCCTGGCCGAGCACGCTGCGCTCGAAACCCCGCGCGCTGTCGGGCGCTTCGCCGTCACCGAAGGTGCTGACTACAAACAACGCATTCTGCGACTGGCGCAGGTCGTCCTGGCTGACACTGCCCAAGGGCTGCACCTTCACCGGCAAGCCGGCAGCCTGCAATTGCCCAGCCGTCTGCCAGGCCAACTGCTCGGCAAAGCCGCTCTGGCTGGCAAAGCCGATCAACCATGCCGGGGCATCACTGTGGTTGGCGCCGAGGCCTTTGCGTGCATCGCGCACCTGGCGTTTTTTACGCCGGCGGTCCAGGTACAGCAGCCAACCGGTGATGAAGAACAGCGGCATCAGCAGCGAGCTGACGGTGAGGATGATGCGCCCCGCCAGGCCGAAGTAACTGCCGGTGTGCAGCGCGTAAATACTGGTCAGCAGCTGCGACTTGAGGCTCTTGCTCGCGTACTGGTCGTGGGATTTGACCTCGCCGGTGGCCGGGTCCAGGTTGATCTGGTTCAGCGCTCGGTCATGAGGCGAGTCTTTCAACAGGTAGTAGACGGTGGCCGGCTGCCCCGCGACGGCGGGCATGCGGATGTTGTAGGCGCTGAGGCCGGGACCGGCATTGCTGTAGATGCTGCTCCAGATCGCGTCATAGTTGGCCACCGGCAAAGGGCCTTCGGGCGCCGGGCCACGTTTGCGCACCCGTTCATTTTGCGGGGCATCGGACAGCAGCTTGGTCAGGCCCTGGCTGTACCAGTCGTAGGACCACGACAGGCCGGTCAGCGCCGACAACAGGTAGGCCAGCAGGCACCAGGTGCCGAACACCGAATGCAGGTCCCAGTTGAAGCTGCGGCCTTTTTTGCGCCAGTCCAGGGTCAGCCAGGCACGCCAGCTTGCCACCTGGCGTGGCCAGCGCAGGTACAGGCCGGAGAGGCAGAAGAACACCAGGATCAGCGTGCACGCACCGGTAATCTGCCGGCCGGTTTCACCCATGACCAGGAAGCGGTGCAGTTGCAGGATAAAGCCGAAGACATCCTGGCCGACAGCGTCGCCCATGTAGTCGCCGGTGTAGGGGTCGAAGTAGCGCATCTGGCCACGGCGCTCGCCGGGCGGCGGGGTGAAGAACACGCGCGCGGCGTTGCCGCTTTCGCCTTCGACCCACAGCATCGACACGGTCTTGCCTTCGGTGGCTTCGAGCTTGCGCACCAATTCGGCGGGCGGCAGTACCCCGGCCTCGCGTTTTTGCACGCTGAGCACCGTCGGGTTGAGCGCCCGCAGTATTTCATCCTGAAACGAGACCGCAGCCCCGGTGATCCCCATCAAGGCCAGCACCAGCCCGGCAGTGATGCCGAAGAACCAGTGCAACTGGAACAGGGTTTTCTTCAACACGTCGGACCGCCTCGCTCATCTGTCTGTAAATGCCACGGCGCGCATTATGCCGTGGGTTGTCGAGAAACATTCTGTTTTACACACAAAAGCCCCACGCATCCGATGCGTGGGGCTCCTGGTCGCGCGTCGAGCGCGTTTAGAAGTGGAAACTGGTGGTCAACAACGCAGTACGCCCGGCCGCCTGGTTGGCGAAGTGTGAAGCGTAGGCCTTGTCGTAGTAAGTCTTGTCGGTCAGGTTTTGCACGTTCAATTGCAGGTCGACGTTCTTGGTCAGCTTGTAGCTGGCCATGGCGTCGTAGCGGGTATAGGACGGCACGTACAGAGTGTTGGCCGCATCGCCATAAACCTGGTCGACGTAGAACGCGCCGCCGCCGATGGTCAGCTTCGGGGTCACGTCATAGGTGGTCCAGAGGCTGAACGAGTTTTCTGGCGTGTTGGGCATCTGGTTGCCTTTGTTGGAACCGGCCTGCACGACGCCCAGGCGGTTGCCGTTCTTCCCGGGATCAACCAGCTCGGCTTTCAAGTAGCTATAGCCGGCGAACACTTGCCATTGCTCGGTGATTTTGCCACTGGCCGACAGCTCCAGGCCGTCGACACGGGATTCACCCGCGGTTTCGTAGGTGTTGGAATCCACCAGGATGCGCGTGTTTTTCTTCTCGGTACGGAACACTGCCGCAGACAGGGACAGGCGGTTGTGGAACAGGTCCCATTTGGTGCCCAGCTCGTAGTTGACGGTTTCTTCCGGCTTGAGGTCGCTGGTGTTGATGCCGGTCGGGATCGAGTTGTTGTCCACGCCTTCACCCACCAGCCCGCCTGCGGGCGAGGCAGAGGTAGCGTAGGACGTGTAGATGCTGCCGTTGTCCAGCGGCTTCCAGACCAGGCCGGCTTGCCAGTTGAAGAATTGGCTGTCGTCCTTGACCTTGCTGCGGGCCTGGACGGTGGAGCTTGGTACGGCGTTGGTGTTGGCTTCGGTGTCGAAAGTGTCGTAACGCAGGCCGACGTTCAACAGCCATTTCGGGTCGAGTTCAATGGTGTCGAACACATAAGCGGCGCGGCTGGTGGCTTTGGTATTGGTGCCGTTGTAATTGCGTGCGATGGTGCCGTTCCAGGCGTCGTCCGGGTTCGGGTTGCTCAGCGAGGTGCACTGACCACCTCGACCGCCACCAGCCACCGTGCAGGTCGGGTTGGTGTTAGGTGTGACGGTGTAGCCGCTGACACGGGTTTCTTCGCCGGTGAACTCCAGGCCGGTCGAGTAGCTGTGCTTGAAGCCCAGGGCTTGGAAGCTGCCGAACAGATCGGTCTGGTTGGTGGTGGTCGTGGTAGTGGAGACCCGCGTGTTCGCGCGACGCCACACCGTGCCGAAACGGCTGACGTTACGCTGGCTGTCATCCGGCTGAGTGAGCACGTAGTCCTGGCCGGTGCTGCCATGACGCAGGGTGTTTTTCAGCGTCATGCTGTCGCTCAGGTCGTGCTCGATGGAGATCGTGCTGATATCGGCGCGGGTCTTGCGGAAATCACGGTCCTTCAAGCCATAGAAGTTCGTGCTGTCGCCACCATCGTTGGGTTTGTCATGCACGTGGGCGGTGGCCGTCGAGGAGCCGTAGCCATACGGAATGCCCGAATCCGGCAGGTCGTCGCTTTCCATGTGGTAGTAGCTGAGGTTGACGCGGGTCGGCGTGCCCAGGCCGAAGGTCAGCGACGGCGCCACGCCCCAGCGGTCATAGTTGATCGCATCGCGACCGGCCACGTTTTGCTCGTGGCTCATCAGGTTCAGGCGGAACGCGGCGCTGTCGTCGAGGAACTGGCGGTTGACGTCGAGCACATAGCGGCGAGTCTGGTCGGAACCGTAGGTGAAGCCGCCGTTGGTGAAGTCCCGCGCTTGTGGGGTCTTGCTCACCAGGTTGAGGCTGCCACCGGCCGAGCCACGGCCGCCGAACGAGGAGTTCGGGCCTTTGCTGACTTCAATGGATTCAATGTCGAAGATCTCACGGCTCTGGCCGCCGGTGTCACGCACGCCGTCCAGGTAGGTGTCGCCCTGGGCGTCGAAACCGCGGATGAATGGGCGGTCGCCCTGGGGGTTGCCGCCTTCGCCGGCGCCGAAGGTGATCCCCGGGACGGTGCGCAAGGCATCCTGCAACGAAGTGGCGGCGGTGTCCTTGAGCACTTGTTGCGGCACCACGGTGACCGAGCGCGGCGTGTCCACCAGCGGGGCGGTGTATTTCTGCGAAGAGGCTTTTTCGACCTGGTAGGACGTGGTGTCCTGCTCTTCCCCGGTAATGCTGGTGGCGCCCAGGGAGATGCTGTTGCGCTGGCCTTTTTGTTCAGTGTCTTCGGCCGCCTGCGCCAGATGGGCAACAGAGCCGGCGCTGAGGGCGACGCCGATGGCCGAAGCCAGCATGCGTGGTGAACTGGCAGGTATTTTTGTAGTGGTGCGCGACATGACGTGTCCTTTCCCCAAGGATGTGAGGCCGCGGAATATAGGGTCAACAAGACTTTCTATCAATTGCGATACATTGCTATTCGCACTGAATTTACATTCTTTACACTTTTTGCTTACGGTTTTTACGAAGTCGTTCGTCTGGCATGTTTTACAGCGTGGATAAGAATCAATATCATTGATGTCTCTTCGATATCAGGTACTGCCCATGCTGCTGCACATTCCCGGCCTTTTCTCTCGTGAGGAAGTGCAGCGCATTCGCCAAGCCCTGGAAAACACCGAGTGGGCCGACGGAAAAATCACCGCCGGGCACCAATCCGCCAAGGCCAAGCACAACCTGCAATTGCCCGAAGGCCATCCATTGGCCAAGGAAATCGGTGCGGCGATGCTTGAGCGCTTGTGGAAAAATCCGCTGTTTATGTCAGCGGCGTTACCGCACAAAGTTTTCCCGCCGTTGTTCAACTGCTACACCGCGGGTGGCAGCTTCGACTTCCATATCGACAATGCCGTGCGCCAGGCCCGGGGCAGTCACGAGCGGGTGCGCACCGACCTGTCGTCGACGCTGTTCTTCAGCGACCCGGAGGAATACGACGGCGGCGAACTGGAGATCCAGGACACCTTCGGCCTGCAGCGCGTGAAGTTGCCGGCCGGCGACATGGTGCTGTACCCCGGCTCCAGCCTGCACAAAGTCAACGCCGTGAGCCGTGGTGCGCGCTATGCCTCGTTTTTCTGGACGCAAAGCCTGGTGCGCGAAGACAGCCAGCGCACCCTGCTGTTCGAGATGGACGGCGCGATCCAGCAACTGACCCGCGATGTGCCTGACCATCCGGCCCTGATCCAGCTCACCGGCACGTATCACAACCTGCTGCGCCGCTGGGTCGAGGTCTGACATGGGCTTTTTGTTGCGTCGTGAAGAAGTGCTCAACGTCGAGCAGTTGCAGAGCATGCTCGATGACTCCCCGGTGCGCGCGGCCCAGGCGATCCTGATGGCGGCGAAAGAGGGCGTGGTGGATGCCCAGGCCCTGCTCGGGCAAATCCTGCTGGAAGGCCGTGGCATTGCCCGCGATGAAGCCTTGGCGCTGCGCTGGTTCCAGATTGCGGCGAAGGGCGGCCACTTGATGGCGCGCAATATGACTGGTCGCTGCCTGGAGCATGGCTGGGGCTGTGCGGTGGATGAGGCCGCCGCGGCGCGTGAATACCGCGTGGCAGCCGAGGCCGGACTGGATTGGGCGCAGTACAACTATGCCAATCTGTTGGCGACCGGGCGAGGCGTCGCTGAAGACCAACCGCAGGCACTGGCGTTATACCGCCAGGCGGCGGAGCAGGGGCATGCCAAGTCGATGAACCTGTTGGGGCGCTATCTGGAAGACGGCCGGTGTTGCCCCAGGGATCTGGAGACGGCCGTGACGTGGTATCGCCGCTCAGCCGAAGCCGGGGATTTTCGTGGGCAGTTCAGTTATGCAGCGGTGTTGGCCGACGGAGGCCAGATCGAGGCGGCGCTGGAGTGGCTGCGCAAGGCGCTGGCCGGCGGCAACCTGAAGTTCCTGCGCACGGCGCACAAGGCGCTGGCGGCGGCGAATGACCCGCAGATCCGGGCGATGGCCGAGGCTTACAAAGAGCGCGCCACACACCTGAACCCGTAGGAGCCGGCTTGCCGGCGATGGCGTCTTGAAGATCGCTATCGCCGGCAAGCCGGCTCCTACAGAGGGTGATCGTTCCCGGGCGGGATGATCAGACGTAGAACGACTTCAGCGGCGGGAAGCCATTGAACTCAACCGCGCTGTAGCTGGTGGTGTAGGCACCGGTCGACAGCCAGTACAGGCGGTCACCGATCGCCAGGTTCAGCGGCAGGCCGTACTTGTAGTTTTCGTACATGATATCGGCGCTGTCGCAGGTAGGACCGGCGATGACCACTTCTTCCATCTCGCCTTTCTTCTCGGTCCAGATCGGAAACTTGATGGCTTCGTCCATGGTCTCGATCAGGCCGGAGAATTTGCCCACATCGGTGTACACCCAACGCTCGACGGCGGTGCGCGATTTACGTGCCACCAGTACCACTTCACTGACCAGGATGCCGGCGTTGGCGATCAACGAACGGCCCGGCTCCAGGATGATTTCCGGCAGGTCATCACCGAAATCTTCCTTGAGGAAGCGAATGATCTCTTCGGCGTAGGTTTCCAGGCTGTTGGTACGGGTGATGTAGTTGGCCGGGAAGCCGCCACCCATGTTGATCAGCTTGAGGTGGATGCCGTCTTCTTCCTTGAGGCGCTCGAAGATCACTTTGACCTTGGCGATCGCCGCGTCCCACACGCTGATGTCACGCTGTTGCGAGCCGACGTGGAAGGAGATGCCGTAAGGCACCAGGCCGAGGTCACGGGCAAGGATCAGCAGGTCCATGGCCATGTCGGTCTGGCAGCCGAATTTGCGCGACAGAGGCCAGTCTGCGGTGGTCGAGCCTTCGGTGAGGATGCGCACATAGACTTTCGAGCCCGGCGCGGCCTTGGCGATGTTGCGCAGGTCGGCTTCGGAGTCGGTGGAGAACAGGCGCACGCCCTTCTCGTAGAAGTAGCGGATGTCCTTGGATTTCTTGATGGTGTTGCCGTAGCTGATACGGTCCGGGCTGACGCCGCGGCCGAGCACCTTGTCGAGCTCGTAGATCGAGGCGATGTCGAAGCTCGACCCTTTGTCTTTCAACAGGTCGATGATCTCGACGGCCGGGTTGGCCTTGACGGCGTAGTACACCTTGGCGAATTCGAAACCGGCGCGCAGGTCATCGTAGGCCTGGCTGATCATCGCGGTGTCGATCACCACGAACGGGGTTTCTTGCTTGTCGGCGAACGCCTTCATTTTGTCAAAAGTGGCGCGCGCGAAATAATCTTCGACGTTGATCGACATGCTGGGAACTCCTAAGGGCAAACTGTATTGATCAATGGGTGCAAATGAACGTCCTCCGTATCCCCACTTTGGTTCGCCTACTTCCCAAGGCATGTCGCCGAAAGCAAAAAGGCCATGGGAATAACCGCTTCCCTTGGCCTTGCTGTCTCGTCGTCAGTACTTGAGCCGGATGGATCGTTTCCAGCATGGACGTTCGGCGCGAACTTTAGGACGTGAGGGGCCATAGATCAACTAAAAATGTCGCGT
Organism: Pseudomonas sp. TH21; assembly: GCF_016651025.1. Classification (NCBI taxonomy): domain Bacteria; kingdom Pseudomonadati; phylum Pseudomonadota; class Gammaproteobacteria; order Pseudomonadales; family Pseudomonadaceae; genus Pseudomonas; species Pseudomonas sp. TH21. Next base: position 815,749 of record NZ_JAEKEQ010000001.1, read on the forward strand.
TTTTGCACGCGTTCGTCGCGCGATGGCGTGCAGCTACTTATGTAACCGACAGGTGTGACGGATTGATGTTCCCCGGGAGGGGCAATTTGCAAGGAAAACGGCTGGTCGGCGAGGGCTTTTGTGGCGAGGGGGCTTGTCCCCGTTGGGCTGCGTAGCGGCCCCAAATCCTGCCCCCGCGTTTTGTATAAAAAAACGCGCGGAGTTCATTGGGGCTGCTACACAGCCCAACGGGGGACAAGCCCCCTCGCCACAGAGGCAGGTTTATCAGGCCAGCGCAGTTTCCGCAGGGGAGACGATGCTGGTCTTGCCGCCACGCGACTTGCCGGAACTCAGGTACTCGGCAATCGACTCCTGGGTCACCTCGCCGAGGAATACCCGCTCCGCATCCATCACCGGCAGCCACGAGCGGTTGAACTCGTACATGCGCGACAACAGGATGCGCAAATGCTCGTCATACGCCGCCGTGGCGTTGAACTCGCGCAGGTACTGGCCGCAGGTGCCGGTCTGACGGTGCAGGTCGCGACGTCGTACATAACCCAGCGCCTTGTTCTCGGCGCAGGTGACCACCATGTAGCGGCGGTCATGTTCGTCCATCAACTCCAGGGCCTCGGCCACCGGGGTTTCCGGGCTCACCGACGGGGCGTTGTCGGCGGCGTCTTCGGCCTTCACCAGCAGCAGGCGCTTGAGGGTGCTGTCCTGGCCCACGAAGTTGCTGACGAACTCGTCGGCCGGATGCGCCAGCAGGGTGTCCGGGTGGTCGATCTGCAGCAGCTTGCCGGCGCGGAAGATGGCGATCTTGTCGCCCAGCTTGATGGCTTCGTCGATGTCGTGGCTGACCATGATCACGGTCTTGTTCAGCGCGCGCTGCATCTCGAAAAACTCGTTCTGGATCATCTCGCGGTTGATCGGGTCGACCGCGCCGAACGGCTCATCCATCAGCAGCAGCGGCGCATCGGCCGCCAAAGCGCGAATCACGCCGATCCGCTGTTGCTGGCCGCCCGACAGCTCGCGCGGGTAGCGGTGCAGGTACTGCTTGGGTTCCAGCTTGATCATGCTCATCAACTCGCGGGCGCGGTCATGGCATTTCTGCTTGTCCCAGCCGAGCAGCTTGGGCACTACCACGATGTTTTCTTCGATGGTCATGTTGGGAAACAGGCCGATCTGCTGGATCACGTAGCCGATGTTGCGGCGCAGGGTCACTTCATCAAGGTCGGTAGTGTCTTCGCCGTTGATCAGGATCTTGCCCGAGGTGGGCTTGATCAGGCGGTTGATCATTTTCAACGTGGTGCTCTTGCCGCAGCCCGAGGGGCCGAGGAATACGCAAATCTCGCCTTCGTTGACGGTCAGGCTTACGTCGTTGACGGCGGAAACAGTCTTGCCGTTGCTTTGAAAAGTCTTGGTCAGGTTTTGAAGTTCGATCATTTGAGCAGTCCTTTTGGAGTCAGCGAGCGTTGCAGCCATTGCAGAAGCAGGTCGGCGAAGATGGCCAGGAGACTGACCAGCACGGCGCCGACGATCAGCATCGACATGTCGCTGCGGCTGATGGAAGCCAGAATAAGTACACCCAGGCCACCGGCGCCGATGGTGGCGGCGATGGTCATCACGCCGATATTCATCACCACGGCGGTGCGCACACCGGCAAGGATCACCGGCACGGCGATGGGCAACTCGACCATGCGCAGGCGCTGTCCGAAGGTCATGCCGATGCCGCGGGCGGCCTCGCGAATGCCCGGTTCAACGCCGGTCAGGGCCAGGTAGGTGTTACGCATGATCGGCAGCAGGGAGTAGAGGAACACGGCGGTGATCGCCGGCATCGGCCCCAGGCCCTGGCCGAATTTGGAGTAGAACGGCAGCAGCAGGCCGAACAGGGCGATCGACGGCACGGTCAGCAGCACCGTGGCGCTGGCTTGCAGCGGGCCGGCCAGGGTCGGGAAGCGGGTCATCAGGATGCCCAGGGGCACGCCGATAAAGATCGCCAGCAGTACGGCGATCCCCACGAGGGTAATGTGCTGCCAGGTCAGGTGCAGGACTTGTGCCCAATCAAGATGGGAAAAGGCGTTCAGGAATTCCATGTCTTCTCCTCTTAGTTGAGTGGGTGCTGGCGCAGGAAGTCGGCAGCCACGGCGGACGGGCTTTCATGCTCGACGTCGACCCGCGCGTTCAGCTCGCGCATGGTTGCATCGTCGAACAGGGCGGCCAGCGGCTTGAGGTCGGCGGCCAACTCAGGGTGGGCGTCGAGATAAACCTGACGCACCACCGGCGCTGCGGTGTAGTCCGGGAAGTAGTGCTTGTCGTCTTCCAGCAGCTTCAATTTGAAGGCGTTCAGGCGACCGTCGGTGGTGTAGACCAAACCGGCAAACACCTGGCCATTACGCAGGGCGGTGTAGACCAGGCCGGCGTCCATCTGCCGGGTGTTTTTGCGCGTGAGGTTCATGTCATACAGCTTGACCATGCCCGCCATGCCGTCGGAACGGTTGGCGAATTCGGTGTCCAGGGCGACCAGGCGCGTGCCTTTGGTTTTTTCCGCAAGGGCTTGGGTGAGGTCGCTGATGCTGTTGATCTGCGGGAATTCCTTGGCCACGTTCTCGGGGAGTGCCAATGCGTAGGTGTTGCTGAATTTCGACGGCGAGAGCCAGACCAAGCCTTTTTTCGCGTCGAGTTCTTTCACCCGGGCGTAGGACTGTTCGCTGTCGAGTTTCTCGTCGACGTGGTTGTAGGCCACCAGCGACACGCCGGTGTATTCCCAGATCAGGTCCAGTTGCCCGCTTTCCTGGGCACTGCGTGCCAGGTTGCTGCCCAGGCCGCCGGTCACGCGGGCGTCGTAGCCCTTGGTGCGCAGGTACTGGGACGTGATTTCGGCGAGCAGGGTCTGTTCGGTGAACACTCGGGCGCCGATGCGGATCACCGGTTTTTCGGCAGCTTGCGCAATGCCTGCAAACAGCAGGACGCAGCTCAATATCAGGGTCAGTCTTTTCATGTGATTTCCTTTGCCAAGCCTTAAGACGGACGCAACCCGCGTTCCAGCCAGAGGCGGCTGGCCATGGTCACCAGACCGTCGAGCAGCAATGCCAGCAACGCGGTGCACGCGGCGCCAAGCAGCAATTGCGGCTGGTTGTTCAGGGCGATGCCGGGGAAAATCAGGCTGCCCAGGCTGTTGGCGCCAATCAGGAAGGCCAGCGGCGCGGTACCGACGTTGATCGCCAGGGCCACGCGCACACCGCCGATGATGATCGGCACGGCGTTGGGCAATTCCACGCGAAACAGCACCTGGCGCGGCGTCATGCCGATGCCGGTGGCGGCTTCTTTCAGCGAGCCTTGAACGTTTTTCAGGCCTTCGTAGGTATTGCGCACGATGGGCAACAGGGAGGCGAGGAACAGCGCGAAGATAGCCGGGCCACTGCCGATGCCGAGGACGCCGAGGGCGATGGCCAGTACGGCCAGGGGAGGGACGGTGTTGCCGATGTTGAAGATCTGCATGAAGCGTTCTGCGCGCCCGACCATAGTCGGTCGACTGAGCAGGATACCGGCGGGGATGCCCACAATCAGGGCGGCCAGCATGGAGACAAGAACGAGGATCAGATGAGCTTGCAGGTAAAACAACAAATCGTCGCGGTACAGTTCGATCGTGTTGATGCCGATCCAGTGGACCAGCAGGGCCAGGAGAGCGACGACAACCGCTCCTCCTATCAGCCCTTTGCCATAGCGAATAGCCACAGGCGGACTCCTTTTTTCTTTTGTCGGCGACCACATTTCCGAGCGGCAATGCCATTCCTGGCTGTCGGCGAATAGGGTCGCGAAAAGCAGCTCGTCGATACCGGCAATGCGGTATGTATTCGAGCCATGAGCGCAGCCTCGTCAGGCTAACTTGCTGATTTTTCAGCCCCTGTTACGAGTGCGGCAGCAGGGGAGTGGACGTCTCTACCTTTTAAAAGGTTCCACACTTGGCAGCATTTAGCCACCCCCAATGGGGTGAACGGTGGTCCGTGACCCTGGGTTTGCGCTATACTCGCCGCCCTTTTTTGACTCACCTGCCAGGCGATTTCCCATGACCCACCAGGCCGCCGAAGTCGCGAAACGCCGCACTTTCGCCATTATTTCCCACCCCGATGCCGGTAAAACCACCATCACCGAGAAGCTCCTGCTGATGGGCAAGGCAATCGCTGTGGCCGGCACGGTGAAGTCGCGCAAATCCGACCGCCATGCGACATCCGACTGGATGGAGATGGAAAAGCAGCGTGGTATTTCCATTACCACGTCGGTCATGCAGTTCCCGTATCGCGACCACATGGTCAACCTGCTCGACACCCCGGGCCACGAAGACTTCTCCGAAGACACCTACCGCACCTTGACCGCGGTGGACTCGGCCCTGATGGTCCTCGACGGCGGTAAAGGCGTCGAGCCACGCACCATCGCGCTGATGGACGTGTGCCGCCTGCGGGACACGCCGATTGTCAGCTTCATCAACAAACTCGACCGCGATATCCGCGACCCGATCGAACTGCTCGATGAAATCGAAGCGGTCCTCAAGATCAAGGCCGCGCCGATCACCTGGCCGATCGGTTGCTACCGCGACTTCAAGGGCGTGTACCACCTGGCCGACGACTACATCATTGTCTACACCGCCGGTCACGGTCACGAGCGCACCGAAACCAAGATCATCGAGAAACTTGATTCCGACGAAGCCCGCGCCCACCTGGGTGACGAGTACGACCGCTTTGTCGACCAGCTGGAACTGGTGCAGGGCGCCTGCCATGAGTTCAACCAGCAGGAATTCCTCGACGGCCAGCTGACCCCGGTGTTCTTCGGGACCGCCCTGGGCAACTTCGGTGTCGACCACGTGCTCGACGCTGTTGTCGACTGGGCGCCGCGTCCCTTGGCCCGTGTGGCCAACGAGCGCACAGTGGAGCCTGTGGAAGAGAAATTCTCCGGCTTCGTGTTCAAGATCCAGGCGAACATGGACCCCAAGCACCGCGACCGCATCGCCTTTATGCGCATCTGCTCCGGCAAATACGAAAAAGGCATGAAGATGCGCCACGTGCGCACCGGCAAGGACGTGCGCATCGGCGACGCGCTGACGTTCTTCTCCTCCGAGCGTGAACAGCTCGAAGAAGCCTACGCCGGCGACATCATCGGCCTGCACAACCACGGCACCATCCAGATCGGCGACACCTTCACCGAAGGCGAAACCCTGGGCTTCACCGGTATCCCGCACTTCGCCCCGGAACTGTTCCGCCGCGTACGCCTGCGTGACCCGCTGAAATCCAAGCAACTGCGCCAAGGTCTGCAGCAACTGGCGGAAGAGGGCGCCACCCAGGTGTTCTTCCCCGAGCGCAGCAACGACATCATTCTTGGCGCCGTCGGTGTGCTGCAGTTCGATGTGGTCGCCAGCCGCCTGAAAGAGGAATACAAGGTCGAATGCTCCTACGAGCCGATCACCGTGTACTCCGCGCGCTGGATCGATTGCAGCGACAAGAAGAAGCTGGAGGAATTCTCCAACAAGGCCGTGGAAAACCTCGCGGTCGATGGCGGCGGCCACCTGACCTACCTGGCCCCGACCCGGGTCAACCTGGCGCTGATGGAAGAGCGCTGGCCGGACGTGAAATTCCGCGCGACCCGTGAGCATCATTAAGGTCTGAGTGGTAAAGAGAAGGGCGAAGCTGTCATGGCTTTGCCCTTTTTTGTGGGTGGCATAAAGCTAAGGGTGGGAAGCCTGAATCCTGTGCCTGGCGCAGTTCCCACACTTATTTGTGTGGGACTGAATCCTGTGCCTGGCGCAGTTTCAATGTGGGAGCGGGCTTGCTCGCGAAAGCGGTGTGTCAGTGATAAATAGGCTGGCTGACCCAACGCTTTCGCAGGCAAGCCAGCTCCCACACTTATTGTGTGTGGCCTGATTCCTGTGCCTGGCGCAGTTCCCATACTTATTTGTGGGGGCCTGAATCCTGTGCCTGGCGCAGTTCCAATGTGGGAGCGGGCTTGCCCGCGAAAGCGGTGTGTCAGTGATAAATGGGCTGGCTGACCCAACGCTTTCGCAGGCAAGCCAGCTCCCACACTTATTTGTGGAGGCCTAGCACCTACAGGGTGGGGGGCTGAATCGGGTGCCCGCCGTTGCTTTTCATCTGTCAGGGCGATTGGCGAGAAGCCCACATTCAGTCTAGCGTTTGAACTACTTCACCCACTCACCGACGGATCAGGAGAGGACCTTGCGTATAACTCAACGCGCCATCCAACTGGTGCTGCTGGGAGCCTTGGGCGTGTCCACTACCCTGGCGTACACCTCGACGCTGGCGGACGCGGGCACGCCCCAGTGGAAGGACACCGGACCGGTGACCAAGAAAAAGCAGAACGAGGTCAACTCGGGCGGCTGGCAGCCACAGGCCCAGCCGGCGCCCAAGGAGGATGCAGAAAACCCCTACAACGAAGGGGAAGACAGTGAAACCTATGACGACGGTGATACCTGAAGCGCGAGTGGCGCAAACCCAGGATCGGAACTAGCTTAATTCACAGCGACGGTCGAACGCCGGCGCACGTGATTCACTGACTGGACGGAAATCGACCATGAGTATTTTTCAACGTTTAGTGCTGCTGCTGAAAGTGCTGGTGATGTTGTCGCTGGGCGCGTCCTCTGCGTGGGCCAGTACGGCCGTGCAGAGCCAGGCCCCAGGGTTTGTAGCGGCGAAGACGGCGCAGGCGGGTGGCTTGCAGCTGGCCAAGAGCGAGTCCGAGCCGGGTGATGAAGGCCAGGGCGGCTCCAAGGATGATGACGACCAGCAAGCCCCACCAGACGACGATGACGCCGATGCTGACGGTGACAGCGATACGTAAGTCGAAGTAAAAAAAAGCCCCGCCTGCCGGACTGATGCGCAATCCGACAGGTGGGGCGGTACAACTTCTGCAAGGCCCTGGGCTAACCCCCCACGGCCTTTATCATTTCCGTGCAGGGCACGGATGATTTCAGGCGACGAATTGCTCCGCGTAGTGGCAGGCCACCTGACGGTTATCCAGCGCCCGCAATTGCGGCTCTTCGGTGCTGCATCGCGCGGTCGCATATGGGCAGCGTTTGTGGAACGCGCAGCCCGGCGGCGGGTTCAGCGGGTTGGGCAGCTCGCCGACGATCTTGATCTTCGGCTTGTTCGGGTCCGGGTGAATCGTCGGGGTCGCCGACAGCAGCGCCTGGGTGTAGGGGTGCAAGGGGCGGGCGTAGATATCTTCCTTGGGGCCCACTTCCACCGGGCGACCGAGGTACATCACCATCACGTCGTCGGCCACATGCTGCACCACTGCCAGGTTGTGGGAGATGAACACGTAGGCAGTGTTGAACTCCTGCTGCAGGTCCATGAACAGGTTGAGCACCTGGGCCTGGATCGACACGTCGAGTGCCGAAGTCGGCTCGTCCGCCACCAGCACCTTGGGCTGCAGCATCATCGCCCGGGCCAGGGCGATGCGCTGGCGCTGGCCACCGGAGAACATGTGCGGGTAGCGCTGGTAATGCTCGGGGCGCAGGCCCACCTGCTTCATCATCGCCTGCACTTTCTCGCGGCGTTCGGCAGCGGACAGGTTGGTGTTGATCAACAACGGCTCGCCGAGTTGATCACCGACCTTCTGGCGCGGGTTCAGCGAGGCGTACGGGCTCTGGAACACCATCTGCACGTCTTTGCGCAATTGCTTGCGCTGGGCTTTGTCGGCACCGGCGACTTCCTGGCCGGCGATTTTCAACGAGCCCGACGACGGCTCTTCAATCAGCGTGAGTGCACGGGCCAGGGTGGACTTGCCGCAACCCGACTCGCCGACCACGGCGAGGGTCTTGCCGGCTTCCAGCTCGAAGGACACACCATTGAGGGCACGCACGGTGGCGTGGCCCTTGAACAGGCCACGGGACACTTCGTAGTGACGGGTCAGGTCGCGGGCGGTAAGAACGACGGCCATTACGCCACCTCCTGGTTCAAGGGGTAGAAGCAGCGTGCAAGGCTGTTGGATTTAGGGTCCAGGCCCGGGCGGGTCTGGCGGCAGCTTTCCTGTACGTACGGGCAGCGTGGCGACAGCAGGCAACCCTGCGGACGGTCATAGCGGCCGGGCACGATACCCGGCAGCGTGGCCAGGCGCGTGGCGCCGAGGCTGTGCTCGGGGATCGCCTTGAGCAGCGCTTCGCTGTACGGATGCGCCGGAATGTCGAACAGTTGCGGTACCTGGCCGACTTCCACGGCCTGGCCGGCGTACATCACGCACACGCGCTGGGCGGTTTCGGCCACGACCGCGAGGTCGTGGGTGATCAGCACCAGGCCCATGTTCTGCTCTTTCTGCAGGGCCAGCAGCAGGTCCATGATCTGCGCTTGAATGGTGACGTCCAAGGCGGTAGTCGGCTCATCCGCGATCAGCAGTTTCGGCTCGCCGGCAATTGCCATCGCGATGGCCACACGCTGGCTCATCCCGCCGGACAGTTGGTGCGGGTAGGCATCCATACGGCTGGCAGCGCCTGGGATTTCTACCTTTTCGAGCAGTTCGATGGCCCGCTTGCGCGCTTGCTTGCCGGACATTTTCAGATGCAGGCGCAGTACTTCTTCAATCTGGAAGCCCACGGTGTAGCTGGGATTCAGCGCGGTCATCGGGTCCTGGAACACCATTGCCAGGTCCTTGCCGACGATCTGGCGGCGCTGGCGGTTGCTCAGCTTGAGCATGTCCTTGCCGTCGAAGTTCAGCGCGTCGGCGGTGACGATGCCGGGGTGCTCGATCAGGCCCATCAGCGCCATCATGGTCACGGATTTACCCGAGCCCGACTCGCCAACGATTGCCAGTACTTCGCCTTTGTCGACGGAAATGTCGAGGCCATCGACCACCGGTACGGCGGTCTTGTCGCCGAAGCGCACGTTGAGATTCTTGATTTCTAACAGTGACATGGGAATCTCCTCAGGCGGCGTTCTTGAGTTTCGGGTCCAGCGCGTCGCGCAGGCCGTCACCCATCAAGTTGATTGCCAGCACGCTGAGCAAAATGGTCAAACCAGGCAAGCTCACCACCCACCAGGCGCGTTCGATGTAGTCACGGGCCGAAGCCAGCATGGTGCCCCACTCAGGGGTTGGCGGTTGGACGCCAAGGCCGAGGAAGCCCAGGGCCGCGGCATCGAGGATCGCCGAAGAGAAACTCAGGGTGGCCTGGACGATCAGCGGTGCCATGCAGTTGGGCAGCACGGTGATGAACATCAGGCGCGGCAGGCCGGCACCGGCGAGGCGGGCGGCGGTCACGTAGTCACGGTTCAGCTCGCCCATCACCGCAGCGCGGGTCAGGCGGACGTAGGACGGCAGCGACACGATGGCGATCGCGATCACGGTGTTGATCAGGCCAGGGCCGAGGATCGCGACGATGGCAACCGCCAGCAGCAGCGACGGCAGGGCCAGCATGATGTCCATCAGGCGCATGATGGTCGGGCCGAGCAAGCGCGGGAAGAACCCGGCGAACAGCCCCAGCAGGATCCCCGGGATCAGCGACATCACCACCGACGACAGGCCGATCAGCAAGGACAGGCGCGAGCCCTGGATCAGGCGCGAAAGCAGGTCGCGGCCGAGTTCATCGGTACCGAGCAGGAACTGGATCTGCCCGCCTTCCAGCCACGATGGCGGGGTCAGCAGGAAGTCACGGTATTGCTCGCTGGGGTTATGCGGGGCCACCCAGGGGGCGAAGATCGCGCAGAACACGATCAGCAACATGAACAGCAGGCCGGCAACCGCGCCTTTGTTCTTGGAAAAGGCTTGCCAGAATTCTTTGTACGGGGACGGGTACAGCAGGCTCTGATCGACTGCTGACACTTGAGTAGGTGTGGTCATGGTCATGATCTCAGCGCTGGTGACGGATGCGTGGGTTGGCGAAGCCGTAGAGGATATCCACCACGAAGTTCACCAGGATCACCAGGCAGGCGATCAACAGGATGCCGTTCTGCACCACCGGGTAGTCCCGCGCGCCAATGGCTTCGATCAGCCATTTGCCGATGCCGGGCCACGAGAAGATGGTTTCGGTCAGGACCGCACCGGCCAGCAGGGTGCCGACTTGCAGGCCGACCACGGTCAGTACCGGGATCAGCGCGTTACGCAGGCCGTGCACGAACACCACGCGCGCCGGCGACAGGCCTTTGGCCTTGGCGGTGCGGATGTAGTCTTCGCGCAGCACTTCGAGCATCGACGAACGGGTCATCCGCGCAATCACCGCCAGCGGGATGGTGCCCAGCACGATGGCCGGCAGGATCAGGTGGTGCAGGGCGTCGAAAAACGCGTCCGGCTCGTCAGCCAGCAGGGTGTCGATCAGCATGAAGCCGGTGCGCGGCTCGATGTCGTAGAGCAGGTCGATACGCCCGGATACCGGGGTCCAGCCCAGGCTTACCGAGAAGAACATGATCAGGATCAGGCCCCACCAGAAGATCGGCATCGAATATCCCGCGAGGGAGATGCCCATCACCCCATGGTCGAACAGGGATCCTCGCTTGAGTGCCGCGATCACCCCGGCCAACAGGCCCAGGATGCCGGCGAACAACAGGGCGGCCATGGACAGTTCCAGGGTCGCCGGGAAAAGCGCGGTGAACTCGGTCCACACGCTGGTGCGGGTGCGCAGCGATTCGCCAAGGTCGCCCTGGGCGAGCTTGCCGACATAGTCCAGGTATTGCGCATACAACGGCTTGTTAAGGCCAAGGCGTTCCATTGCCTGTGCGTGCATCTCGGGATCGACGCGGCGTTCGCCCATCATGACTTCTACGGGGTCGCCAGGGATCATGCGAATTAACGCAAACGTCAGCAACGTGATGCCGAAAAACGTGGGGATCAGTAACCCCAGTCGGCGGGCAATAAAACTAAACATCTTGTTGTGTACCTCAATCAGCCGGTTAGGCAGGTTCGACGCCTTCAATAGCGAAGGCGCCGAGCGTTTTTCTTATTTACTTCACCTGGGTGGTGGCGAAGTTATTTGTCCCCAGAGGGCTTTGGGTGAAGCCTTCTACGTTCTTGCGCATGGCGGTGAACAGTTTCGGGTAAGCCATGGGAAGCCATGGTTGGTCCTTCTCGAAAACGTCCTGTGCTTGTTCATAGAGTGCAGCGCGCTGGCCGGGTTCAGCGATGGCGCGTGCCTTGTCGATCAAGTCTTGAAACTCTTTGTTACACCAGCGGGCGTAGTTTTCGCCGTTTTTCGCAGCATCGCAACTCAGGTTTGGGGTCAGGAAATTGTCCGGGTCGCCGTTGTCACCGACCCAGCCAGCCGAAACCATGTCGTGCTCGCCGTTCTTGGCGCGCTTGAGCATCTCGCCCCATTCCATGACTTTGATGTTGATCTTCAGGCCAATCTGCGCCAGATCCGCCTGCATGCGCTGGGCGCCGAGCATCGGGTTGGGGTTGGTCGGGCCGCCGCCGTTACGGGTGAACAGGGTGAACTCGGTGCCTTCCGGTACGCCGGCTTCCTTGAGCAGGGCGCGGGCCTTGTCCAGGTCACGGGGCGGGTTCTTCAGTTTGTCGCTGAAACCCAGCAAGGTCGGCGGATAAGGGCCAGTACCTACCACCGCATTGCCTTTGCCGAACAGGGCTTCGGTATAGCCGGTCTTGTCGAACGCGATGTTGATCGCGTGACGTACACGCGCATCGCTCATGTATTTGTGAGTGGTGTTCAACGCGGTGTAACTGGTGGTCATCGCCGCCAGTTCGTCGACTTTCAGGTTCGGGTCTTGCTTGATGCTTGGAATGTCATCCGGCTTGGGGAACAGCGCGATCTGGCACTCGTTGGCCTTGAGCTTCTGCAGGCGCACGTTGTTATCGGTGGTGATCGCCAGGATCAGCGGGTCGACTGCTGGTTTGCCGCGGAAGTAGTCCGGGTTGGCCTTGAATCGCGCCTGGGCGTCTTTCTGATAACGGTTGAAGACGAACGGACCCGTGCCGATGGGCTTGGCGTTGAGGTCTTCGGTCTTGCCGGATTTCAGCAACTGGTCGGCGTATTCCTTCGAGTGGATTGAAGAGAATGCCATGCCCAGGTCGGCCAGGAACGGTGCCTCAGGGCGGGTCAGGGTGAAGACGACGGTGTGATCGTCGGTCTTTTCCACGCTCTTGAGCAGTTCCTTGAAGCCCATGCTTTCGAAGTACGGGTAGCCCACGAGGGACTTGTTATGCCACGGGTGATTCGGGTCCAGCTGGCGCTGGAAGCTCCAGAGCACGTCGTCGGCGTTCATGTTGCGCGTGGGTTTGAAGTAGTCGGTGGTGTGGAACTTGATGTCGTCACGCAGGTGAAAGGTGTAGGTCAGGCCATCGGCGCTGATCTGCGGCAGGTCTTTGGCCAGCGCGGGGATCACTTCGGTGGTGCCGGGCTTGAAGTCCACCAGGCGGTTGAACAGGGTTTCAGCGGCGGCATCAGCGGTGACGGCCGTGGTGTACAGGACCGGGTCGAAGCCTTCCGGGCTGGCTTCGGTGCAGACTACCAGCGGTTTGGCCGAAACGCCGATCGCCACGCTCAACAGCGCAGCGGCAATGGCGGCTTGTAGCGGGAGCATTTTCATTCAGAGCCCTCTGCAATCGATGGGACCAGACAAGCGTAGACGGCAGGCTCGTCCTGAGCCCGCCGTTTACCTGGTGCTAATTAAAGAATGTTGAACGGGATGGTGGTGACCAGGCGGAACTCTTTGATGTTGCCGTCAGCCTGTTGTGCGCTGGCGCGGTGAGTCACGTAGGTGCCACGGATGGTGGTGGCCTTGAGTGGGCCGCTCTGAATCGCGTAGGACGTGCCAACGCCGTATTCCTGGTGTTTCTCGCCGTCCATCAGGCGCAGGTCGCTGCGGCTATCACCGGCAGTACCGTAGGCGGTGCCGTTGTAGTGAGTGCCGTCGATGCCCCAGCCGCGTGCCGAGTAGACGTTGAACTTCAGGCCTGGCACGCCGTATTCGGCCATGTTGATGGCGTAGGCGACCTGGAAAGACTTCTCGTTCGGGCTGTTGAAGTCAGAAGTCAGGGAGTTGGCCAGGTAGATGCCGTTGGTTTCGTGCAGGTAGTCGAAGTACTCGTCACCATTAACTTCCTGGTACGAGAAGGTCAGGCTGTGGGCCTGGTGGGTCAGCCCCAGGGACAACGAGTAAGTGTCGTTGTCGATCTTGCCCATCTTCTTGCTGCCGGTGTCGGTGGTTTTGTAGTAGTTCAGGCCGGTGGTCAGTGCCAGGGTCTGTGCATCACCCAATTCGTGGGTGGCACCGAAGTAGTACTGGTTCCAGAAGTCTTCGACGTTAGCCGCGAAAACGCTGGTTTTCAGGCTCTTGAACGGCTGGTAGTTGAAACCCAGGGTCTTGACCTTGTCGGTCTCTTGGCCGTTGCCGTACTCGGAACGGAATTTCGACAGGCTTTGTTCGGTACGCGGCGAAACGCGATCGAAGATGCCACCCTGGAACGACAGGTTGCTGAACTCTTCGCTGTTGAAACTCACACCTTCGAAGCTCGAAGGCAGGGCACGGTTGCCGATGGTGTCGATGATTCCGCTGCTGAAGTTCTGGCGACCGGCGGTCAAGGTGGTGTTGGACACGCGGAACTTGACGTTAGCCAAGCCCAGCTTGCTCCACTGGCCTACAGCGTCACCGAAGGAGTGAGCCAGGGTACGGTTGGAACCGCCTGCGATGTCTTTTTGGTCACGGTCGAGCGCAATGTAGTTGTAAGCGGCGACTTCGGTACTCACGCCAACTGTGCCTTGGGTGAAGCCCGAGGTGTAGTTGAGGATGGTGCCTTGGGCCCAGTTGTAGCGGCGAGAAACCCTGGTGCTTACATCATTGGCTTTATCGGCTTCACTTTTGTAATAACCGAACTTCTGGCCACGAAATTTCATTTCGTTGGAGTACCAGTTACGGGTTGTACCGCCCAGGCTTTGACCGTCGATAAAGCCTTTGGCCTCGCTTTGAGCACTGGTGCCGGCCAACGTGGTAGGTACGAAATCCTGGCTTTGGGTTTCAGCGAAGGCGGTAGCCGTGATGCTGCTGATGGCCAGGGCCAGAAGCGCTTTGCTGCTCAGTTTCATGGGTTGAAGCTCCTTTGGTTCTCTTTTTTATGCCGGTCTTTTTTGGTGATCCGGCTATTGGGTGTGTAACTCGTTCAAGCTATTGCAAACGTTTGCCGTAGGAAAATTCCCAACAAAAGGCTGCACGTTTGCCGGAGAGCGAGTTTCGCTCCCCTGCATCCGGTTATTTTTTTATGGGTTGATACTGACGCCCGAGAACACGTTGCGGCCGAAGGGGCTCACTTTGAAGTCTTCGACTTTGGCGCTTAACGGCTGGTTGACCGTCGAGTGGGCGACCGGCGTGATCGGCACCTGCTGCTTGAGCAGTTGCTGCGCCTGTTTGTACAGAACAGTCCTTTGTTCTCGGTCGGTGACGACCTTGGCTTGCTTGATCAGCTTGTCGTACGCCGGGTCACACCACATGGAGTAGTTGTTCCCGCCGATGGCGTCGCAGCTGTAGAGGGTGCCCAGCCAGTTGTCCGGGTCACCGTTGTCGCCGGTCCAGCCGATCAGGCTGATATCGTGCTCACCGTTCTTGGTGCGCTTGATGTATTCGCCCCATTCGTAGCTGACGATCTTGACCTTGAGGCCGATCTTGGCCCAGTCGCTTTGCAGCATCTCGGCCATCAGCTTGGCGTTGGGGTTGTACGGCCGTTGCACCGGCATCGCCCACAGGGTGATTTCGGTGCCTTCCTTCACACCGGCAGCCTTGAGCAGTTCCTTGGCCTTTTCCGGGTTGTAGGCGGCGTCCTTGATGGTGTCGTCGTAGGACCACTGCGTCGGCGGCATGGCGTTGACCGCCAATTGGCCCGCGCCCTGGTACACGGCATTCAGGATGCTCTGCTTGTTTACCGCCATGTCCAGCGCCTGGCGCACTTCGAGCTGGTCGAACGGCTTATGGCGCACGTTGTAGGCGATATAGCCGAGGTTGAAGCCAGGCTTGGTCAGCAGTTGCAGGTTCGGGTCGGCCTTGAGGGCCTCCACGTCCGCCGGGCGCGGGTGCAGGGTGACCTGGCATTCGCCGGCCTTGAGCTTCTGCACGCGCACCGAGGCGTCGGTGTTGATGGCGAAGATCAACTGATCGAGCTTGACCTTGCTCGGGTCCCAGTACTGTTTGTTGCCGGCATAACGGATCTGCGAATCTTTCTGGTAGCGCTGGAACACGAACGGTCCGGTGCCGATCGGCTTCTGGTTGATGTCGCTGGGTTTGCCGGCCTTGAGCAACTGGTCGGCGTATTCGGCCGACAGGATCGAGGCGAAGCTCATGGCGATGTTTTGCACGAAGGCAGCATCGACCGTGTTCAGCGTCATCACCACGGTGTACGGGCCGGTTTTCTCGACCTTGGCGATGTTCTTGTTCAGGCTCATCCCGTTGAAGTACGGAAACTCGGTGGGGTAGGCCTTGCGAAACGGATGGTCGGGGTCAAGCATGCGGTTGAAGGTGAACAGCACGTCGTCCGCGTTGAAATCGCGCGTCGGCTTGAATTCCTTGTTGCTGTGGAATTTCACCCCTTCACGCAGGTGGAAGGTGTAGGTCAAGCCGTCTTCGGAAATATCCCACTTGGTCGCCAGCCCAGGTACGACATTAGTCGCGCCCTTCTCAAATTCAACCAGGCGGTTGTACAGCGGCTCGGCCGCATCGTTGTCGGTGGCGGTGGTGTATTGCGCAGTGTCAAACCCTGCCGGGCTGCCTTCGGAGCAGAACACCAGGCTCTTCTTGTCGGCGGCCTGGCCCAGCGTGGCGACAGCCAGCAGGCTGGTGCCGAAAATTGCGGATAGAACGGTGGTATGGCGCATGACGATCCCGATCCTTGTTTGTAGTTGTCATCAGCGAGCAATCACCCAGGCCTTGCGGCCAGGGAGACATCACTGATCCCACACACAGCAAGTGCCTTTCCCAGATTGCAGCCTCTGCTGTCCTACGACGTTATGGGTCGCGGACTTCGCAGTAAATGCGCAAAATCGGACTGACCTTGTAGGCAAAAGAGCTGCGTATCGCAGTGCGTTGCTGTAGGAGGCAACGACTGCGAACGTGGTCTGTTTCCTACGGTCCAGGCGGATGCAATAACGGCGACGTTATGAAACGTCGCCGTCAGTGATCCTTACTTGCCGCTTACGCTCACGCCGTAGAAGGAGTTCAAGCCAAACGGGCTGATCTTGAAGTCCTGCACGGTGGTGCGCATGGGTTGATACACCGTCGAGTGCGCGATAGGTGTCATCGGGACTGCATCTTTGAGGATATGTTGCGCCTGCTTGTACAGCTCGGTGCGTTTGGCGACATCCGAGGTAGCCTTGGCTTCTTTCACGATGCCATCGAATTTCTTGTCGCACCATTTGGAGAAGTTGTTACCGGCCAGCGAGTCGCAGCCGAACAGCACGTTCAGCCAGTTGTCCGGGTCACCATTGTCACCGCTCCAGCCAATGATCATGGCCTGGTTCTCGCCGCCTTTGGAGCGCTTGATGTACTCGCCCCACTCATAGCTGGTGATTTTTACGTTCAGACCGATCTTCTTCCAGTCGTTCTGCAGCATTTCAGCCATCAGCTTGGCGTTCGGGTTGTACGGACGCTGGACCGGCATGGCCCATAGCACGATCTCGGTACCTTCCTTGATGCCCGCTTCCTTGAGCAGCGCCTTGGCTTTCTCAGGGTCGTACTTGGCATCCTTGATGGTGGTGTCATACGACCACTGGGTTGGCGGCATGGCGTTGACGGCCAGTTGGCCCGCGCCCTGGTACACGGAGTCGATGATCTGCTGCTTGTTCACCGACATGTCCAGCGCCTGGCGCACGCGCAGGTCCGCCAGTGGGTTCGGCTGGTCGCTGCCCTTGACCTTGTCCATGACGTTGTAGGCGATGTAGCCCAGGTTGAAACCGGCCTGGTGCGGCAGTTTCAGGTCCTTGTCTTCGCCCAGCGCCTTGAGGTCGGCCGGACGCGGGAACAAGGTGATCTGGCATTCGTTTTTCTTGAGCTTCTGGATACGCACCGACGGGTCGGTGGTGATGGCGAAGATCAGGTTATCGATCTTCACATCGGCAGGGTTCCAGTAGTCCTTGTTGCCGGTGTAGCGAATGTTCGAGTCTTTCTGGTAGCTCTTGAACACGAACGGACCGGTGCCGATCGGCTTCTGGTTGATGTCTTGCGGCGTGCCGTTCTTCAGCAGTTGGGCTGCGTACTCGGCGGACTGGACCGAGGCGAAGCTCATGGCCAGGTTCTGGATGAAAGCGGCGTCCACGGTGCCAAGGGTGAACTTGACGGTGTGGTCATCGACTTTCTCGATGTTCTTGATGTTGGTGTCCATCCCCATGTCCGTGAAGTACGGGAACTCGGTGGGGTAGGCTTTGCGGAACGGGTCGTCCTTGTTGATCATGCGGTTGAACGTGAACAGCACGTCATCGGCATTGAAGGTACGGGTCGGCTTGAAGTACGGGGTGGTGTGGAACTTGACGCCGTCGCGCAGGTGGAAGGTGTACGTCAGGCCATCCGGGGACACGTCCCAGCTGGTGGCGAGCCCAGGAATCACAGCGGTGCCGCCGCGTTCGAACTGGGTCAGGCGGTTGAACATGGTTTCGGCCGAAGCATCGAAGTCTGTTCCGGTGGTGTACTGGCCTGGATCGAAACCAGCCGGGCTCCCTTCGGAGCAGAACACCAGGTTAGTCGCCGCATGGGCGAAAGGGGCCGCGGCCATAAGGCCAGCGCTCACTAATAACGGAAGGACTGCGTGTTTAAGCATGTTGGCCTCATGATTTGTTGTCATTTTTGGTGGTGAGGGCGACCTCGTGAGTCGGCCTGCGGATACTTATGCAGGCGCCATACCCATTGCAAGATGCTGAACCGTTGCGAGGCTGAAACAGTGGTACGAACGTACAGGAATGTCGCAATTATGAAAGTTTCTACACAATTGCGTCTATTTCGAGGGTTTTTTCGGTGCAACAGGCGCACCAGAAAAGCCCAGCCGAGGCGTCTAGCGCACTCGGTTGGGGCGCTGCTGTTACTTATCTAGACTCACGCCGTAGAACGGCGTCAGGCCGAACGGGCTGATCTTGAAGTCGCGCACTTCCTTGCGCAGCGGTTGGAAAACCGTCGAATTCGCAATAGGCGTTATAGGTACTTGTTCCTTAAGTATTTTTTGCGCCTGTTGATACCACTTGATGCGCTGCTCGCGGTCGCTGCTGACCTTCGCTTCCTGGACCAGTTTGTCGTACGCCGGGTTACACCATTTTGCGTAGTTGCTGCCCTTGACCGCAGCACAACTGTAGAGCACGCCGAGCCAGTTATCCGGGTCACCATTGTCGCCCGTCCAGCCATAAATCATCGCGTCGTGCTCGCCATTTTTGGCGCGCTTGATGTATTCGCCCCACTCATAGCTGACGATATTGGCCTTGATGCCGACCTTTTCCCAATCCTGCTGGATCATCTGCGCCGACATGCGCGCATTCGGATTGGAGGCACGCTGGACCGTCATCGCCCACAAGTTGATGGTCGTACCCGGTGCAACCCCTGCTTCTTTTAGTAGCGCCCGCGCCTTGGTCGGATCGTAGGGCGCATCCTTGATGTTCGGGTCATAAGACCACTGCGCCGGAGGCAACGCGTTCTGCGCCAATTGCCCGGCGCTCTGGTACACGGCCTTGATGATCGCCGGCTTGTCGATGGCCATGTCCAGGGCCTGGCGCACCTTGAGCTGGTCCAGCGGCGGGTGGGTCACGTTGTAGGCCAGGAAGCCCAGGTTGAAACCGGCTTGCTGCAGCACGCGCAGGTTGGGGTCCTGTTTCATCACCTCGATGTCGGCAGGGCGCGGGTAACCGCTGACCTGGCACTCACCGGCCTTGAGCTTCTGCAGGCGCGAGGCGGCGTCCGGGGTGATGGCGAACACCAGGTTGTCGAGCTTCACATCCTCGGGCTTCCAGTACTGTTTATTCGCCACGTAGCGAATCTGCGAGTCTTTCTGGTAGCGCTTGAACACGAACGGCCCGGTGCCCACGGGCTTCTGGTTGATGTCTTCGGCTTTGCCTTGTTTCAGCAGTTGGGCGGCATATTCGGCGGACTGCACCGAAGCAAAACTCATCGCCAGGTTCTGCACGAACGAGGCATCCACGTTGTTGAGGTTGAAGCGCACGGTGTGTTCGTCGAGTTTTTCGACGTTTTTGATCGTGGTGTTCAACCCCATGTCGGTGAAATAGGGCGACTCGGAGGGGTAGGCCTTGCGGAACGGACTGTCGGCATCGAGCAGGCGATTGAAGGTAAACAGCACGTCATCCGCATTGAAGTCGCGGGTAGGGGTGAAGAAATCGGTGGTGTGGAACTTGACGCCATCGCGCAGGTGGAAGGTGTAGGTCAGGCCGTCTTTGGAGACATCCCAGCTCGTCGCCAGGCCAGGTTCGACTTCGGTGCCGCCACGCTTGAACTGGGTCAAACGGTTGAACACAGTTTCGGCAGAGGCATCGAAATCGGTGCCGCTGGTGTACTGGCTGGGATCGAAGCCGGCGGGGCTGGCTTCGGAGCAATAGACCAGGGTGCTGGCCGCGTGGGCCATCGGCATAAAGGCCAGCAGGCCTGCGGCAAGGAGGAGCGGTTTGAAAGCAATTCTTTCCATGGAGACCCCTGAAGTGGCAGGAAACTAACGCTGTCCTAACGAAAACGGCGGTAACCGAGGTTACCGCCGTTCTGGTTTTTCAGGTAGCGGCAGGGCTATTGATGGTCGGTGATAATCGACGTCCTCAAGGTAAAGGGCGCGCTGGTATCGATGACGTATGGATTGGCCTCTTGTTCCAGATCGTTGCTTTCTCGAATGTGGAAAGTTCGTTCGGTGGCGGCGGCTGTGTTGGGAATCGGGGCGGCATCCTTGTCCAGATCAAGCAGTGTCATTTGAGCGTCGAAGCCGACCTGGGCCTCATTGGTGGCAGGGTCATAGGTGATGACGTAATGGGTGTCCTTGCCTTTGAAACCCACGTGATCTTGCAGTTGATTTATTTTCAGTTCCACCGATGTCGGGGCGACACTGCCCTGATGAGCAACTTCGGAGATGCGCGCGCGCATGTTCGCATCCGGAACTGCTTGCTCAAACTGCTGCAAGCGCATACGCAATGTTGCTCCGTCGGCGCTTCCCGTGGCATCCAGTTCCACCGTGGTGTACCCGTCGGGTTGCTTGATCCGCACGGAATAACGGTCACGGTTCAAATCTTTTAAAAAGTTTGGCGAATAGTCAGTTGAGCCATACTCATTGGGTTGCGCCTTTTCACTGGGAAAAACTTCGAAGTTCTCTTCCTCGACAGTCCAGGAAACCGTGAGCTTTCTTTTGAAAATACCGTCCTCTTCAAAGTTGCTCACCCCTTGTTGGTAGGCGGTGTTGCGGTTGTATTTAAAGATCTCATCAAACTTGTCGGCCCCACTGGTTTTGGCGTCGCCGAGAATTTCGAAGCCATCGGAAAGCCTGGGCTCTGCCTTGAGATCGTTGCTGGGCGTTGGTGAAGGTGCACGTTGCCACGGCCACTTCATGCCGCCATCGGTTTTGATGCGGGCCCATTCACCGTTTCCGTCAGTGTGTACTGTCATTACCGGCTTGCCGGTGCCGGGTTCAATAATCTGCACATAATCATTGCTCAGTTTGAAATCGCTTTTTATCTCAAATACCTGACGAATACCCTTTTCGTCGGTGTAGCGAATAAACCACTGGTCCAGTCCGGTGGTTGCCTCTTTAACCTGGTAGATACCCTTCGTGTTACGTACAGCCGTTTCGATGAGTTGCTCGCCGTTCGGTACCGCGTATTGATTGAGGTTGCCCGCTTGGCTGGGCTGCAGGCGGTTGGGAGCCGGCGCGGTTTGTGGGCCCACCCGCGGTGGCTCGTTCGGGGTGGGCGTGATGGGGCTTTCTTCAGGGGGCACAAACGGGTCTTCAACCGAGCCACTGGCGCCCACCGAGAACAACGTATTCAGCAAGCCATCGAATGCCTTTGATGCTCCGTCATTGCGTTCAGCCAGGGTATCGCCCGAGGCTTGTTTTTCCACCCCAAGTGCCAGCTCGGCCAACCCGGTAGCCACCGCTGCGGCGGCCACAGGGGCGGCGATGGGTGCCAGCTTGGCCAGCAAACCCGCTGCCACGGTAATGTCGTTGAGCCAGGTGTCCCGCGTTACTTCACTGTTGGACTTGATCATTACGTCGGCGTCACTGGTCATGCGCGCCTTAGTCGCGGTGGCGATAGCGCAGAAGACGTCACCCTCAATATTCGAGCCGTCACCATCGAACGTCGGATCTTTCAGTTCTCCACTGGCGAGCTTTTCGAACGTGCTGTCCAAGCCTTCGGTTTTTCTGCCCACATTGGTAAAAGACACTATGGGCATGAAAATGCCTGCCAGTTTTTCAATCGTCCCGGGCTCGTGGTCCTGGCGGGCGATCAGTGGGAAATGTTTCATCAAGGATTCGCGTTTTTTCGGATCCTTGGCTTGTTCGATTACCCATTGATCCAGTTTCTCCAGGGAGTCGAACCGCAGGAATGCGGGTTCCGAGCCCGGTATGTAGAGGACCTGGCGGCCACCGTCGGCAGCACTGAACCGCACAATATCGTTGGACAAGAAGCCCTTGATATTGAAGGCATGCGCCTGGACTACACCTTTTACAGGCGCCTGGGACTTGAGTTGTTCGACATTGAGCGGTGCATTTTCGTCAAGCGGAAGGTTGGAGACCGCGCCCATGACCAAGCGGTAGTCTTCCCGCGTGAACCGATGCTCGGGTGCTTGTAGCGTTTGCTCGGCCGCCGGCCTGGCGGCGACCGTCTTCAGTTGTTTTCGGGCCTGATAGGCGAACTCGCCTTTGATCGCTGTCTGGTAATCGGTGCCGTGGGTATTCCAGAAATCGTCGATTTTCTGCGTCATGACCGATTGGAAGTCGGTTTTCCAACTGGCATGCATCAACACCGAAGGAGCCAGTGGGAATTGGTTATGCGCACCGTACCCACCCGTTCTACTTTTACCTGGCCCGTCTATATATAAACCGGCTTCCGAGTCCAGATTGCCGGGGACCCAGTCGTTTTCAGAGAAGTTCTTCAGCAGTGCATCCGGCAGGCGCAGGGAGGCGGTTGGCTCCTCGCCCATATGCTCCCAACCGGTAGCCGTTGATGCGCTTTGCGAACTGTTGAAACGGTTGAGATAAAGGGTGTCGGCATCCACGTGTTTGCCCGTCAGTTTGAAAATGACCGACTCTGCCCATTGTTTTGCTTGGGCGCGCACATTTGGCAATGTCTCGGCAACTTCCACTGCCAGGTGTTTGTAGGCCAACGCCTGGGGCGCTTGGGCGTAAAAGGTGGCGGCACGCAGCTTGAGCTGTTCAAGCGCTTGCGCCGAGCGCTGGTTCGCCGGACGTACGGGATCCTCAGGCGAGAGGGGGTCGAAGGCTTGGTTGTGCTCCAGGCGCCTGATTTGTGACCTGCCCTCGGTCAGTGATGTTGGAAGGCGTTCACCCTGGAAGTTGGCAACCAACCCTGCGCGCACTTGGATGAAGTCGTCGCCAAAGCGCATCTGCAATTTCTCTACAGTTCCTGGCGCAATGACTTTGGCCGCTTCAAGCAGCGGGCGGCTGACTTGACCCCAACCGGAGTTGTCCGTGAGGGTGAACGTTTTCATCTTGCCGTCCGCGGCGGCTGTCAGAGCGCCTGTGCGCGGATTGACGGCGATTAGGGTGGTCGGGTCGATCTTCTGTCACGCATCCAGCCTTGAACCACAGGATGCTGCAATTGCGCCCGATAGACTTCGAGCCACTGGCCCAGATTGCTCTCGCGGGGGACTTTGATAAGCCCGGGTTTTTTACCCTCTGCTTTGCTCTGCACCGCTGCCAGGTATTCGTTGAGCAACGCTGTTTCGTGGGGGGATGTCGATAGGCCAGGATTGCCCTGTCGCGCCGCAGGGGTGGCTGTTTCGCTGGTCTTTGTCTGCTCGTTTGCAAGAGGGGTGATGGGGTGCCGAGGAGGAGAGGTGTTGCTGGAAGGTGCGTACATGGTTTTCAGTTCTCGTGAAGTGAATAAGTACCGCCACTGCACTCCCTGTTAGCCTTGGCACTATTTGCGTAACGAAAACCGGTGGGTTGATTCCATTGAATGTGCCGCTGGATATGACGTGTCCGTGGGGACACATCGCAAAAAAAGGCGCAAACCCGTGAGGGCTGCGCCTTTGTTTTGTCCAGATCGTGGTTATTGCAAGACTTCGATCACCCCGTCAGCGCTCATGCTGACCTGGCTGGTACCGGCTTCTACTTCCGGCGTTGGTGCCGAATCGGCCATGGCCGCCTTCATCATCATCCCGCCACGGGCATAAGGTTGTGGGTAGCCATTGGTGTTGAAGTTCAAGTTGACGATCTTGTAACCCTTGCCGCCCAGCGCGTCGGTGGCCAGTTGTGCGCGGGCTTTGAAGGCGGCAACCGCGTCCTTGAGCAGGGCGTCTTCGCTGGTCTTGCGCGTGGCGTCGGCGATGGCGAAGTCCATGTTTTCCATTTTCAGGGTGTTGAGCAATTCGCCGGTGAGTTTGGACAGTGCCGGGAAGTCCGCGCTTTCCAGGCGCAGTTCGGCGCGCTCACGCCAGCCGGTGATCTTCTGGTTCTTGTTGTCGTAGATCGGGTAGCTGTTGCGGCTGCCCTGGCGCAAGGTCACGCCTTTGACTTCGCGCGCCTCGCCCAGGGCCTTGTTCAGGGTGGTGGTGATTTCGGCGGCGAGCTTGGCCGGGTCGGTGTTCTGGGACTCGGTGTAGAGGGTGACGATCATCTTGTCGCGGGCCACTTCCTGGCTGACCTCGGCACGCAGGGAAATCTGGTTGTAATGCAGTTCATCGGCAGCCAGGGCCGGGAGGCTGGCCAGGGCGCTGGCGCTGAGGGTGAAAATGGCTGCACTGCGAGTGAAACGAGACATGGAAGCTCCTTAGGGTGTTCGTATCGGGTATGACTGTAGACGGTGGCATCGGGTTCTTCGGGTTTACGAATTAGAAAAAAAAGTTTCAAGCTGCGAGCTACAAGCTAAAAGGCGCGCATATTCCTGCTGTTTGAAGCGTGCCACGTGAAGCTGCGGCGCCCTGCGTCAAAGAGCCACACACCCAATGTCCGAGGCGCCGCTTCGTTTATACTCGTGCCGATCCGCCTGCAGCGCTCACCGGGAGAGCTCATGCTCGCCGCCGTAAAACTGACTTCCGCCACCCGCCAGAACCTCTGGCGCCTGACGTTCATCCGCACCCTGGTACTGGCCGCACAGGCCGGCTCCGTCGGGCTCGCCTATTGGTTCGACCTGTTGCCGCTGCCGTGGCTGCAACTGGCCGTGACCCTCGGTTTCTCCATCGTGCTGTGCGTGTTCACCGCGATCCGGTTGCGCACCACGTGGCCGGTGACCGAGCTGGAATACGCCCTGCAATTGGCCTGCGACCTGTTTATCCACAGTGTGTTGCTGTATTTCTCCGGCGGTTCCACCAACCCGTTCGTGTCTTATTACCTGGTGCCACTGACCATCGCCGCCGTGACCTTGCCGTGGCGCTACTCGGTGGTGCTGTCGGGTATCGCCCTGACCCTGTACACCCTGTTGCTGGCGCGCTTCTATCCGCTGCAAACCTTCCCCATCGCCCGCGAAAACCTGCAGATCTACGGGATGTGGCTGAGTTTTGCGCTGTCCGCCGCCGTGATCACCTTCTTTGCTGCGCGCATGGCCGAAGAGTTGCGCCGCCAGGAAGAATTGCGCGCCATTCGTCGTGAAGAAGGCCTGCGCGACCAACAGTTGCTCGCGGTCGCCACCCAGGCTGCCGGCGCCGCCCATGAATTGGGCACACCGCTGGCGACCATGAGCGTGCTGCTCAAGGAAATGACCCAGGACCATCACGACCCGGCCCTGCAGGACGATTTGAGCGTGCTGCAGGAACAGGTCAAGCAGTGCAAGCAGACCTTGCAGCAACTGGTGCGCGCCGCCGAGGCCAATCGCCGCCTGGCGGTGGAGATGCAGGATGTGACCCAGTGGCTCGACGAAGCCCTGAACCGCTGGCACCTGATGCGTCCCGAGGCCAGTTACCGTTTCAACCTGCTGGGGCAGGGCACAGTGCCACGCATGGCGCCGCCGCCAGACTTGACCCAAGCGCTGCTGAACCTGCTGAACAATGCCGCCGACGCCTGCCCCGAAGGCCTGGGCGTGCAACTGGACTGGGACGCCGAAAACGTCACCATCAGCATTCGCGACCACGGCGCGGGCGTGCCGCTGGCCATTGCCGAGCAGATCGGCAAACCCTTCTTTACCACCAAGGGCAAAGGCTTCGGCCTCGGCCTGTTTTTGAGCAAGGCCAGCGTGACCCGCGCGGGCGGCTCAGTGAAGCTCTATAGTCATGAGGAAGGTGGCACGCTCACCGAGCTGCGCCTGCCCCGTGTCGCACGAGGAGATATCGATGAGTGACGAGATCCAAGTCGAAGGCGAAGAACTGCCGCACCTGCTGCTGGTAGATGACGACGCCACCTTTACCCGCGTGATGGCGCGCGCCATGAGCCGTCGCGGCTTTCGCGTGAGCACTGCAGGTTCGGCCGAGGAGGGCCTGACCATCGCCCAGGCCGACCTGCCGGACTATGCCGCGCTCGACCTGAAAATGGATGGCGACTCCGGCCTGGTGCTGCTGCCCAAGCTGCTGGAGCTCGACCCGGAAATGCGCGTGGTGATCCTTACCGGTTATTCCAGCATCGCCACCGCTGTCGAGGCCATCAAGCGCGGTGCCTGTAACTACCTGTGCAAACCGGCGGACGCCGACGACGTGTTGGCCGCCTTGCTCTCCGAGCACGCCGACCTCGACACCCTGGTGCCGGAAAACCCGATGTCGGTTGACCGCCTGCAGTGGGAACACATCCAGCGCGTGCTGACCGAGCACGAAGGCAACATCTCCGCCACTGCCCGCGCCCTCGGCATGCACCGCCGCACCTTGCAGCGCAAGTTGCAGAAACGCCCGGTACGGCGCTGAACGAAGTCTGAACAATCTGCTTCAGGCCGCACGGAGCCCTGAACCGATCGTCTATGATCGGTTCAAACGCCTGTCATTCTTTACCCTACCGAGCCTGAACGATGAATCAGAACGCTGAGTATTCCGCGGTCAATGACGCGGTGCGTGGGCAATTCTTCCGCCGAACCTGGGCGATGATCACGCCGTATTGGCGCAGTGAAGAGAAGGGCAAGGCCTGGCTGCTGCTGGCCGCGGTGATTGGCCTTTCGTTGTTCAGCGTGGCAATTTCGGTCTGGATCAACCACTGGTACAAAGACTTCTACAACGCCTTGGAGAAGAAGGACACGGCGGCCTTCTGGCAGTTGATCGGCTACTTCGGCGGGATCGCCGCCGTGGCGATACTCGGCGCGGTGTACCGCTTGTACCTGACCCAGATGCTGACCATCCGCTGGCGGGCCTGGCTCACCGAGCAGCACTTCGCGCGCTGGCTGGGCCACAAGAACTACTACCAGCTGGAGCAGGGCGGTTACACCGATAACCCGGACCAGCGGATTTCCGAAGACCTCAACAACTTCACTTCAAGCACCTTGAGCCTGGGCCTGGGGCTGTTACGCAATGTGGTCAGCCTGGTGTCGTTCTCGATCATCCTGTGGGGCGTGTCGGGCAGCATCGAAGTGTTCGGCATCACCATCCCGGGCTACATGTTCTGGTGTGCACTGCTTTATGCTGCGGTCGGCAGTTGGCTCACGCACCTCATCGGCCGTCGCTTGATCGGCCTGAGCAACCAACAACAACGCTTCGAAGCGGACCTGCGTTTCTCCATGGTGCGTGTGCGCGAGAACGCCGAGAGCATCGCCCTGTACAACGGCGAGCCGAATGAGAACCAGCGCTTGAGCGCCCGCTTCGCCAAGGTCTGGCACAACTTCTGGGACATCATGAAAGTGTCCAAGCGCCTGACCTTCTTCACCGCTGGCTACAGCCAGATCGCGATCATCTTCCCCTTTATCGTCGCCGCGCCGCGTTATTTCACCGGCAAGATCGAGCTGGGCGAGCTGATGCAAATCAACTCTGCGTTCGGCAATGTGCAAGAGAACTTCAGCTGGTTCATCAGTGCGTATTCGGAGCTGGCGTCGTGGCGCGCCACGAGTGATCGTCTGCTGAGCTTCCACCAGGCCATGCGTGATAACGAGCAGCGTGCGCCGGCGATTGATGTGCGCGCGGAAGGCGAGCGCCTGGTGGTGCAGGACCTTGGCATGGACCTGGCCGATGGCCGCCACTTGCTCACCGCCGCCGACATGACCGTGGAGCCTGGCCAGCGCCTGATGCTCAGCGGGCGTTCCGGCAGTGGCAAAAGTACCCTGTTGCGCGCGATGGGCCATCTGTGGCCGGCGGGGCACGGCAGTATTCGCCTGCCGGCGGCGCGTTATTTGTTCCTGCCGCAGAAACCTTATCTGCCGATCGGCACCTTGAAGGCCGTGTTGAGTTATCCACAGGACGACAGCGTCTATCCGGCAGAACGTTATGCACAGGTGCTGGAAACCTGCCGCCTGCCGCATCTGGTCGCACGCCTGGACGAGGCCAACCACTGGCAGCGCATGCTCTCCCCGGGCGAGCAGCAGCGCCTGGCCTTCGCGCGCGCGTTGCTGTTTGCACCGCAATGGCTGTACATGGACGAAGCCACTTCGGCGATGGATGAAGAGGATGAGGCGAGCCTGTATCAGGCATTGATCGATGAGCTGCCGGGGTTGAGCATTGTCAGCGTCGGCCATCGCAGCAGCCTCAAGCGCTTCCATGGGCGGCATGTGCGGATCGAGAGCGGGTTGCTGCAAGAGCAACCCGTAGCCTGAGGCTGGGCTCAATCAAAATGTGGCAGCGGGCTTGCCCGCGAATGCGGTGTGTCAGTGACACAGATGCTGAATGACCCACCGCCATCGCCGGCAAGCCAGCTCCCACAGTTGAGCGCGGTTGCCTGATGGATTCGGCTCCCAAGGGCAGCATATGTAGATCGAGAGCGGGTTGCTGCAGCAGCAACGCCTCTCCCAAGCCTGGGCTCAATCTAAATGTGGGAGCGGGCTTGCCCGCGAATGCGGTGTCTCAGTAACACAGAGGCTAAATGACCCACCGCCATCGCCACCGCCATCGCCAGCAAGCCGGCTCCCACAGTTGAGCGGGGTTGCCTGATGGATTTGGCGCCCACAAAAAAGCCCGGCTGATCATCGATCAGCCGGGCTTTTTCAGTGCTTGAAAATGACTTACTTCTTCAAGCCGTAATGCTCATCCAGCATGCCCGGGGCGTTTGGCGTTTTTGGCGCGTAGTCCCGTGGCGGCTCCTGGTTTTCCCGGGGTGGGGTCAGGCGCTCGCGTGGAGCTTGCGGTGCATCGGAATGCAGCGCGGCCAGCAGGCGCTGGCGGGTGATGTCGTCGAGGGCCAGGCGGTTGGCGCCATCGGCGAGGTGATCCTGTACTTCCTGGTAGCTCTGGGTGAGCTTCTTGACCAGGGTCGCGGTGCTGTTGAAGTGGGTAACAACCTCGTTCTGATAACTGTCAAAACGTTCCTGGATGTCATCCAGCTGACGCTGCGTGCGGTTAGGCGCGGCATTCGGCAGCAAGCGAGCAACCAGGAAACCAATGGCGACACCGGCAACCAGGGCAAGAGTCGGCAACAACCAAACTAAGAGCGAGTGTTCCACGAGTCCTTCCTCTATAAACGGCTTTGCTTTACGTTAACGGCTCGGACCTGCGCTGTATACCGCGATTAAGCTCGCAATGATGCCATGCACAGACTTTTAGCTAGACGAGTCGACCCTTTGAGAGGTCACGGAGTTCATTCCTTGCTCATGCGTGAAACCCCCGTTTTGATCGATGGCCCGGTAGGCCAACTGGAGGCCCTGTACCTTGATCACCCCGAGCCACGTGGCCTGGCGCTGATCTGCCACCCTAACCCGGTGCAAGGCGGGACCATGCTCAATAAAGTTGTATCGACCCTGCAACGCACCGCCCGCGATGCCGGTTTGATTACTTTGCGTTTCAATTATCGTGGCGTCGGCGCGAGTGCCGGCACCCACGACATGGCCACCGGTGAAGTGGACGATGCCGAAGCGGCCGCCACCTGGCTACGGGAAAAGCACCCCGACCTGCCGATCACGCTGCTGGGTTTTTCCTTCGGTGGCTACGTGGCCGCCAGCCTGGGCGGTCGCCTGGAAGCCAAGGGCGAAAACTTCGCGCACCTGTTCATGGTCGCCGCGGCGGTGATGCGCCTGCGCGATACCGACGTGCTGCCGCAGGGTTGCCCGTTGACCCTGATCCAGCCGGAAACCGACGAAGTGGTCGACCCGCAAGTCGTCTACGACTGGTCCGCCGCCCTGAAACGCCCCCATGAGCTGCTGAAAGTGGCAGAATGCGGACACTTTTTTCACGGCAAGCTGACCGATCTCAAGGATCTGGTGCTGCCGCGTCTCTCGAATTGATAGCAGTCTGATAAGCGATTACCCATGACGACTCGTACCCGTATCCTCACCGGCATCACCACCACCGGCACGCCGCACCTGGGCAACTACGCCGGTGCGATCCGCCCGGCGATTCTCGCCAGCCAGGACGCCAATGCCGACTCTTTCTACTTCCTGGCCGACTACCACGCCCTGATCAAGTGCGATGACCCGCAGCGCATCCAGCGCTCGCGCATGGAAATCGCCGCGACCTGGCTGGCCGGTGGCCTGGATGTGAACCGGGTGACGTTCTATCGCCAGTCCGACATCCCGGAAATTCCCGAGCTGACCTGGCTGCTCACTTGCGTGGCCGCCAAGGGCCTGCTCAACCGTGCCCACGCCTACAAGGCCTCGGTGGACAAGAACGTCGAAGCCGGCGAAGACCCGGATGCGGGCATCAGCATGGGCCTGTACAGCTATCCGGTGCTGATGGCGGCGGACATCCTGATGTTTAACGCGCACAAGGTGCCGGTCGGCCGCGACCAGATCCAGCACGTGGAAATGGCCCGCGACATCGGCCAGCGCTTCAACCACCTGTTCGGCAACGGTCAGGAATTCTTCACCATGCCCGAGGCGTTGATCGAAGAAAGCGTCGCCACCTTGCCGGGCCTGGATGGCCGCAAGATGTCGAAAAGCTACGACAACACCATCCCGCTGTTCACCAGCGCCAAGGACATGAAGGACGCGATCTCGCGGATCGTCACTGACTCCCGCGCGCCGGGCGAAGCCAAGGACCCGGACAACTCGCACCTGTTCACCCTGTACCAGGCCTTTGCAACCAAGGCCCAGGAAGAAGAGTTCCGCGCCGAGCTGCTGCAAGGCCTGGGCTGGGGCGAGGCGAAGAACCGTCTGTTCCAGCTGCTGGACAGCCAATTGGCCGAGCCGCGTGAGCGTTACCACCAGCTGATGTCGCGCCCTTCGGACATGGAAGACCTGCTGCTGGTCGGCGCCAAGAAGGCCCGTGCCGTCGCTGCGCCGTTCCTCGCCCAGTTGCGCGAAGCGGTTGGCCTGCGCTCGTTCGTCAACCAGGCGGCCGCGCCGGTCGCTACCAAGAAAAAAGCCGCGAAAGCCGCGCGCTTCGTAAGCTTTCGTGAGGACGACGGCAGCTTCCGCTTCCGCCTGTTGGCCGCCGACGGCGAGCAATTGCTGCTGTCGCGCAACTTTGCCGATGGCAAGGCGGCGGGCGCCGTGACCAAGCAACTGCAAAGTGGCACCGCGCTGGACGTACGCACCGAGGCCCTGAGCTTCAGCGTATGGCTGGACGGCGCCGCCGTCGCTGACAGTGCCGAGTTCGCCGACAGCACGGCGCGCGATGCCGCCGTTGAAGCGCTGCGCGTGGCGTTGACCCCAATCGAGGATTAACCCGACCAAGGGTTGATTGCCATTATCCAGGGCCGTCGTTACAGTGACGGCCCGTTTTTGTTGCCTTGCTAACGAAATTATGACGCCCCTAGAACGATATCAAGCTGATCTGAAACGCCCTGAGTTCTTCCACGACGCCGCCCAGGAAAATGCTGTGCGTCATTTGCAGCGCCTGTACGACGACCTGGTCGCGGCCTCGCAGAGCAAACCCGGGATGTTCAGCAAGCTGTTTGGCAAGAAAGACCACGTGCCGGTCAAGGGCCTGTATTTCTGGGGTGGCGTCGGCCGGGGCAAGACATACCTGGTCGACACGTTCTTCGAGGCGCTGCCGTTCAAGGAAAAGGTCCGCACGCACTTCCACCGCTTCATGAAGCGTGTGCACGAAGAGATGAAGACCCTGCCGGGCGAGAAGAACCCGCTGACCATCATCGCCAAGCGCTTCTCCGAAGAAGCACGGGTGATCTGCTTCGATGAGTTCTTCGTCTCCGACATCACCGATGCCATGATCCTCGGCACCCTGATGGAAGAGCTGTTCAAGAACGGCGTGACCCTGGTTGCCACCTCCAACATCGTGCCGGACGGCTTGTACAAGGACGGCCTGCAGCGTGCGCGCTTCCTGCCGGCCATCGCGCTGATCAAGCAGAACACCGAGATCGTCAACGTCGACAGCGGCGTCGACTACCGCCTGCGTCACCTCGAGCAAGCGGAGTTGTTCCACTTCCCGCTGAACGAAGCCGCGCATGACAGCCTGAAGAAAAGCTTCCGCGCGCTGACGCCGGAATGCACGAAGGCGGTGGAAAACGACAAGTTGATGATCGAGAACCGCGAAATCATCGCGTTGCGCACCTGCGATGACGTGGCCTGGTTCGAGTTCCGTCAACTGTGCGACGGCCCGCGCAGCCAGAACGACTACATCGAACTGGGCAAGATCTTCCACGCGGTGATCTTGAGCGGCGTCGAGCAGATGGGCGTCACCACCGACGACATTGCGCGCCGTTTCATCAACATGGTCGACGAGTTCTATGACCGCAACGTCAAGTTGATCATCTCGGCGGAAGTCGAGCTCAAGGACCTGTATACCGGCGGCCGCTTGAACTTCGAGTTCCAGCGCACGCTGAGCCGCTTGCTGGAAATGCAGTCCCACGAGTTCCTGTCACGCGGCCACAAGCCGTAGTCGATGTGCCCGAAATAAAAAAGGCCTGCAGCGATGCGGGCCTTTTTTATGGGAGATCTCCAGTACAGCGCAGATCAAATGTGGGAGCCGGGCTTGCCCGCGATGGCGGTGGGTCAGCGACAGATACACTCACTGATATACCGCTATCGCAGGCAAGCCAGCTCCCACATGGGGTTGCGTACAGCCTCGGTTATGCGGCTTTTCTGGAACTGCTGGATGCAGTCCTTTTTTATGCGTGATCTCCAGCACAGCGCAGATCAAATGTGGGAGCCGGGCTTGCCCGCGATTGCGGTGTATCAGTGACGAATGTTTTGACTGACACTCCGCATTCGCGAGCAAGCCCGCTCCCACAGTTTTCTACCGCGTTTGGCCTTGGTTATGCGGCTTGCTGGATGCGGGCCTTTTTATGCGTGATTTCCCGCACAGCGCAGATCACAGGTGGGAGCGGGCTTGCTCGCGAATGCGGTGTATCAGTGACGAATGTTTCGACTGACACTCCGCATTCGCGAGCAAGCCCGCTCCCACAGTTTTCTACCGCGTTTAGCCTTGGTTATGCGGCCTGCTGGAACTGCTGGCGGTACTGGTTGGGCGACAGCTCCGTGTGCTGCCTGAACAGCCGCGCAAAGAAACTTGCATCGTCGTAACCCACCTCATAACTGATGGTCTTGATGCTCTTGCGGCTGGCCGAGAGCAGGCCCTTGGCGGTTTCGATGCGCAGCCGCTGCAGGTAATGCAGGGGCTTGTCACCGGTAGCGGTCTGGAAGCGGCGCATGAAATTGCGGATGCTCATGCCGTGTTCCCGGGCGACGTCTTCGAAGCGGAACTTGTCGGCGAAATGCTCTTCGAGCCAATGCTGGATCTGCAGGATGATCACGTCCTGGTGCAGCTTCTGCCCCCCAAACCCGATGCGCCCAGGCGAGTAACTGCGCTGCACTTCGTAGAGAATATCGCGGGCCACGGCCTGGGCGATGTTGGCACCGCAGAAGCGCTCGATCAGGTAGATATAAAGATCGCACGCCGAGGTGGTGCCGCCGGCGCAGTACAGGTTGTCGGCGTCGGTGAGGTGCTTGTCCTGGTTGAGCTGGACCTTGGGGAAGCGTTCGCCGAAGGCATTGAAGAAACGCCAGTAGGTGGTCGCCTCCTTGCCATCGAGCAGGCCAGCTTCGGCCAGCCAGAACACCCCGGTGGCTTCGCCGCAGAGGACGGCGCCACGGGCGTGTTGTTCGCGCAGCCAAGGCAGCACTTGCGGGTAGCGCGTGCACAGGGCGTCGAAATCATCCCAGAAGGCCGGCAACACAATGATGTCGGCGTCTTCGAGGCCGCCGTCCACCGGCATGATCACATCACTGAAGCTGCGCACCGATTGCCCGTCGGGGCTGACCAGGCGCGTTTCGAATGCCGGGGTCAGGCCCAGGCCTTGCTGTTTGCCATACCGCAGGCTGGCGAGGTGGAAGAAATCCTTGGCTTGCATGAGGGTTGAAGCGAATACCCGATCAATGGCCAAAATGCTGACGCGCCGCAACGGCGTGGAGATTTGGTTAGACATAATTTCATTTATTCTTATAGGGGAAAGTGGTCACCAGACGGCTGGATCGTCTTATTTTTTGTCGCATGTGTCCAGTGTCCTGTGATGCCTTCGCGGCATAGGCTCTGTGGGCTCGTTCTTGTCCGACAATCCCAGCAGGTGACCCATGATCCCCAGAACCTTGTTCAGCCCGGAGCACGAACTCTTTCGCGAGAGCGTGCGCACCTTCCTTGAAAAAGACGCCGCACCGTTCCACGGGCAATGGGAGAAACAGGGCTACATCGACCGTGCCCTGTGGAGCAAGGCGGGGGAGGCGGGGATGCTGTGTTCCCATCTGCCGGAGGAGTACGGCGGCCTGGGGGCGGATTTTCTCTACAGCGCGGTGGTGATCGAGGAGATCAGCCGGCTCGGGCTGACCGGCATCGGGTTTTCCCTGCATTCGGACATTGTCGCGCCGTACATCCTGCATTACGGCAGTGAGGCGCTGAAGCACAAGTACCTGCCTAAATTGATCTCCGGCGAAATGGTCACCGCCATTGCCATGACTGAGCCCGGTGCCGGCTCCGACCTGCAAGGCGTCAAGACCACGGCCGTGCTGGATGGCGATGAGTACGTGATCAACGGCTCCAAGACCTTTATCACCAATGGCTTTCTTGCCGAGTTGGTGATCGTGGTCGCCAAGACCGATCCCAAGGCCGGCGCCAAGGGCACCAGCCTGTTCCTGGTGGAAGCCGACACGCCGGGCTTCGACAAGGGCAAGCGCCTGGAGAAGGTCGGCATGAAGGCCCAGGACACCTCGGAGCTGTTCTTCCAGGATGTGCGCGTGCCCAAGGAGAATCTGCTCGGGCAAGCGGGCATGGGCTTCGCGTACCTGATGCAGGAGTTGCCCCAGGAGCGCCTGACCGTGGCGATTGGCGCGCTGTCGTCAGCCGAGGCGGCGTTGCAGTGGACGCTGGAATACACCCGTGAGCGCAAGGCGTTCGGCAAGGCCATCGCCGACTTCCAGAACACGCGGTTCAAGTTGGCGGAGATGGCTACCGAGATTCAGATCGGCCGCGTGTTCGTCGATAAGTGCATGGCGCTGCACCTGGAAGGCAAGCTGGACGTGCCCACCGCCGCGATGGCCAAGTACTGGGCCACGGACCTGCAATGCAAGGTGCTCGACGAATGCGTGCAGTTGCACGGCGGCTACGGTTTCATGTGGGAATACCCGATTGCCCGGGCCTGGGCGGATGCGCGGGTGCAGCGGATTTACGCGGGGACCAATGAGATCATGAAGGAGATTATTGCGCGGGCGCTTTGACCACGGAACGCTGGGCTGTTGTGGCGAGCGGGCTTGTCCCGCGTTGGGGTGCGCAGCAGCCCTGATCCCGCCCATCCCCTTTTTCCTTCAGAAGGATTGAGGGATGAGGTTTTGGGGCTGCTGCGCAGCCCAACGCGGGGCAAGCCCGCTCGCCACGGGGGCGGTGTCGGGCTGGTTAATTAATCAAGGGGCAGGGTTCGGATGATCCTTCTGAATCGCCTCGATCCCTTCCAGCACTTCCTTCGACAGCTTCAGGTCGGCACTGGCAATGTTGCTGTCCAGTTGCTCCAGACTTGTCGCGCCAATGATGTTGCTGGTCACGAATGGCTGCTGTGTCACAAACGCCAGGGCCATCTGCGCCGGGTCCAGGCCATGCTCGCGCGCCAGTGCCACGTAGCGGCTGCACGCCGCTTCCGACTGCGGGTTGAAGTAGCGGCTGAAGCGGCTGTATTCCGTCAGGCGCGCCTTGGCCGGGCGTGCGCCGTTTTCGTATTTGCCGCTGAGCATGCCGAACGCCAGGGGCGAGTAGGCGAGCAGGCCGCACTGTTCGCGGATCGCGACTTCCGCCAGGCCCACTTCAAAGCTGCGGTTGAGCAGGTTGTAGGGGTTCTGGATCGACACCGCGCGGGTCCAGCCACGGGCTTCGGCCAGGGCGAGGAATTTCATGGTGCCCCATGGCGTTTCATTGGACAGGCCGATGTGGCGGATCTTGCCGGCCTTCACTTGCTCGTCCAGCGCTTCGAGGGTTTCCTCCAGCGGGGTGAGGTCGTCCTCGTCCTTGTGCTTGTAGCTCAGTTGGCCGAAGAAGTTGGTGCTGCGCTCCGGCCAGTGCAGCTGGTAGAGGTCGATCCAGTCGGTTTGCAGGCGCTTGAGGCTGGCGTCGAGAGCCTCGACGATGTGCTTGCGGTTGTGGCGCAGGTGGCCGTCGCGAATGTAGTCGATGGTGTTGCCGGGGCCGGCGATCTTGCTGGCGAGCACCCAGTCGGCACGGTCGCCGCGGCTCTTGAAGTAATTACCGATATAACGCTCGGTGGTGGCATAGGTGTCGGCCTTGGGCGGTACCGGGTACATTTCCGCCGTGTCGAGGAAGTTGATCCCCGCGGCCTTGGCCCGTTCGATCTGAGCGAAGGCCTCTGCCTCGCTGTTCTGCTCACCCCAGGTCATGGTGCCCAAGGCGATCGCGCTCACGTTCAGATCGGTGCGGCCCAGCTGTCGATAATCCATCGGGTACTCCTTCGGGGAAAACAATCATAAAAGCAGGTTGAATTTTTTTTCGCAATCTGCATAATTGCCCACCTCTTTCTGCAGTGGAAGTGATGCGCCGCCTGCCGAAGAATCTTGCCGTTGAACGGACGCGCCGACCCGAGCCCCCGATAGCGTCTGTATCCGGCTGCCTTTGACTTGTCAAAGTACGCACTATTCAGTAAGATCCGCCGTCTAATTTACAGGGCGGCCCCTGAGGCTATTAAAGAATGACAACTTTTACTGCAAAACCGGAAACAGTTCAGCGCGACTGGTTTGTCGTCGACGCCGCTGGTCAGACCCTGGGTCGTCTGGCCACTGAAGTCGCCAGCCGTCTGCGTGGCAAGCACAAGCCTGAGTACACCCCTCACGTTGACACCGGTGACTACATCGTGATCATCAACGCTGAGCAGGTTCGTGTTACCGGCAACAAAGCGCAAGACAAAATGTACTACCGTCACTCCGGTTTCCCAGGCGGTATCAAGTCTTCCAACTTTGAAGGCCTGATTTCCAAGAAGCCTGAAGCCCCGATCGAAATCGCGGTCAAAGGCATGCTGCCGAAGGGCCCACTGGGTCGCGATATGTTTCGCAAGCTGAAAGTCTATGCGGGCGCTGTACACCCTCATGCTGCTCAGCAGCCCCAAGAACTGAAGTTTTAACGGAATAGTTCATTATGTCGGCGACTCAAAATTACGGCACTGGCCGTCGCAAAACCGCAACCGCACGCGTTTTCCTGCGTCCGGGCACTGGTAACATCTCGATCAACAACCGCTCCCTGGACAACTTCTTCGGCCGCGAAACTGCCCGCATGGTAGTTCGTCAGCCGCTGGAACTGACCGAGACCGTTGAAAAGTTCGACATCTACGTCACCGTTATCGGTGGCGGTGTAAGTGGTCAAGCTGGCGCAATCCGCCACGGTATCACTCGCGCTCTGATGCAGTACGACGAAACCCTGCGTGGCGCTCTGCGCAAAGCTGGCTTCGTAACTCGCGATGCCCGTGAAGTTGAACGTAAGAAAGTCGGTCTGCGTAAAGCGCGTAAGCGTCCGCAGTACTCGAAGCGTTAATTCGCTTTACGTTCCACAAAAACGCCCAGCCTCCTCACGGAGCTGGGCGTTTTTTATTGCCTGCGATTTATGCACAAATTTGCGCGTGACAACTTGCCACATCCGTAGACCCCCTATACTACAAGGCCTGGAGGCGGAGGCCCGGGCAATTCCCTTGTCATACGTGGGGCTTTTCATTACCATTCGGCAAAATTTTTATAAGTAAAGATTCAACACTTAGTAGACGCCTGATTTAACAGGCCAAAAAGCTGATGGGAGAGGACTGAATGAGCAATGACGGCGTGAATGCAGGCCGGCGTCGCTTCTTGGTAGCAGCCACATCCGTGGTGGGTGCTGCAGGAGCGGTGGGGGCTGCGGTCCCGTTCGTGGGGTCATGGTTTCCCAGTGCCAAGGCGAAAGCCGCAGGTGCACCGGTGAAAGTGAATGTCAGCAAGATCGACCCAGGCCAGCAGATGATTGCTGAGTGGCGCGGTCAGCCGGTCTTCATTGTTCGTCGTACTGAGGAGATCCTGGGGAATCTGAAGAAAATCGAAGATCGCTTGTCTGATCCCGATTCGAAGAATTCCGACCAGCCCGCCTACGTCGATAAGGAAATGCGTTCGATCAAGCCTGAGATTCTGCTGCTGATCGGTATCTGCACCCACTTGGGTTGCTCCCCCACCTTCCGCCCGGAAGTGGCGCCTGCGGATCTGGGCAAGGACTGGGTCGGCGGCTATTTCTGCCCCTGCCACGGTTCTCACTATGACCTCGCTGGCCGCGTCTACAAGTCACAACCCGCACCACTGAACCTGCCAGTTCCGCCACATCACTACGAGACTGACAGCATCATTGTCATTGGCGTCGACGAGGGGGAGAAAGCCTGATGAGCAAGTTCATGGATTGGGTGGATGCGCGTTTTCCTGCTACCAAGATGTGGGAAGACCATCTCAGCAAATATTACGCTCCGAAAAACTTCAACTTTTTCTACTTCTTCGGCTCCCTGGCCCTGCTGGTGCTGGTCAACCAACTGGTCACCGGTGTC
Organism: Pseudomonas sp. TH21; assembly: GCF_016651025.1. Classification (NCBI taxonomy): domain Bacteria; kingdom Pseudomonadati; phylum Pseudomonadota; class Gammaproteobacteria; order Pseudomonadales; family Pseudomonadaceae; genus Pseudomonas; species Pseudomonas sp. TH21. The sequence goes on from NZ_JAEKEQ010000001.1 coordinate 853,843, forward strand.
TGGCTGACGATGAGCTACACGCCGTCAGCCGAAGAAGCCTTCGCCTCCGTTGAAGGCATCATGCGCGATGTCGAGTACGGCTCGATCCTGCGCCTGCTGCACTCCACTGGCGCGTCGGCGTTCTTTATCGTGGTCTACCTGCACATGTTCCGTGGCCTGCTCTACGGTTCGTACCAGAAGCCTCGTGAGCTGGTGTGGGTCTTCGGCATGCTGATCTACCTGGCGCTGATGGCCGAGGCCTTCATGGGCTACCTGCTGCCATGGGGCCAGATGTCGTACTGGGGCGCCCAGGTGATCATCTCGCTGTTCGGTGCGATCCCGGTGATCGGCAACGACCTGACGCAGTGGATCCGGGGTGACTACCTGATCTCCGGCATCACCTTGAACCGCTTCTTCGCCTTGCACGTCGTGGCCCTGCCGATCGTGATTCTCGGCCTGGTCGTGCTGCATATCCTGGCGCTGCACGAAGTGGGTTCGAACAACCCGGACGGTGTGGACATCAAGAAGCATAAAGACGAAAACGGCGTACCGCTGGACGGCATTCCCTTCCACCCGTACTACACCGTGAAAGATATCGTCGGTGTGGTGGTGTTCCTCTTCATCTTCTGCTCGATCGTGTTCTTCTTCCCGGAAATGGGCGGGTATTTCCTCGAAAAACCCAACTTCGAACAGGCCAACGCGTTCAAGACGCCGGAGCACATTGCACCGGTCTGGTACTTCACGCCGTTCTACGCCATTTTGCGGGCGATCCCCGACAAGCTCATGGGTGTGGTTGCCATGGGGGCTTCGATCGCGCTGTTGTTCGTGCTGCCCTGGCTCGACCGTAGTCCGGTCAAGTCCATGCGCTACAAGGGCTGGCTGAGCAAGATCTGGCTGTGGGTGTTCTGCATCTGCTTCGTGCTGCTGGGCTGGACGGGCGTCAAGGCGCCGACACCGCAGCTGACGTTGCTGTCGCAGGTCTGCACCTTCCTGTACTTCGCCTACTTCATTCTGATGCCGTTCTACACCCGGCTCGAGAAGACCAAACCGGTTCCGGAAAGGGTGACTGGCTGATGAAAAAGTTATTCGTTGCATTGATGCTTGCGGCCCTGCCGCTACTGTCCTTCGCTGCCGAGCACGGCGGTCCGGAGCTGGAATCGGTCGATATCGACGTCTCGGATAAAGCCGCCATGCAAGACGGCGCCCGTACGTTTGCCAACTATTGCATGGGCTGCCACAGCGCCAAGTTCCAGCGCTATGAGCGTGTTGCCGATGACTTGGGGATTCCCCACGAAGTGATGCTGGAAAAACTGGTGTTCACCGGCGCCAAGATCGGCGACCACATGAACATCGGCATGCAGCCTGCAGACGCCAAGGCCTGGTTCGGTGCTGCACCGCCTGACCTGACCCTGGTGGCGCGCGTTCGTGGCACCGACTGGCTCTACGGCTACCTGAAATCGTTCTATGAAGACCCGACGCGCCCTTGGGGCGTGAACAACCGGGTATTCCCGAACGTCGGTATGCCTAACGTTCTGGTCAGCCTGCAAGGCAAGCAAGTGGTAGGATGCAAGCAGGTCCAGGTCGTTGAAGACGGCAAGAAGCAATACGATCCGTTGACCGGCACGCCGCTGACGCATGAGGCGTGCGATCAACTGAAGATAGACACCCCCGGTGCACTGACTGACGAGCAGTTCGATGAGAAGGTCAAGAATCTCGTGACCTTCCTGGCATACTCGGCCAACCCGGTCAAACTGCAGCACCAGCGCATTGGTACCTATGTATTGTTGTACCTGGCCTTCTTCTTCGTATTCGCCTATCTGCTCAAACGCGAATACTGGAAGGATGTGCATTGATCCAACCGTAAGCAATTGCTGTTAATCTTGCGCGCCCAGCGGCATCTCTGAACACGTAGTGATCGGGTAACTCCCACTACAGAGATGCTCCCTGGGCGCGCTCGTTTTTGAGCTTTCGATAATTTCAACAAGCGAGGAGGACCGCCATGGGCGTGACCAACCGGTTGGCCTGTTACTCCGACCCCGCCGACCACTATTCCCACCGAGTACGTATCGTGCTCGCAGAGAAGGGTGTCAGCGCCGAGATCATCAGTGTGGAGGCGGGCCGTCAGCCGCCGAAACTGATCGAAGTGAACCCTTACGGCAGCTTGCCCACCCTGGTCGATCGTGACCTGGCGTTGTGGGAGTCGACTGTGGTGATGGAATATCTGGATGAGCGTTACCCTCATCCGCCTTTGCTGCCGGTGTACCCGGTAGCGCGTGCCAACAGCCGCCTGCTGATCCATCGGATCCAGCGTGACTGGTGCGGGCTGGTGGATGTGATCCTGGATACACGTAGCAAAGAAGCCGCTCGGGTGCAGGCACGCAAGGAATTGCGTGAGAGCCTGACCGGTGTTTCGCCGCTGTTCGCCGACAAACCTTTTTTCCTCAGCGAGGAACAAAGCCTGGTGGATTGCTGCCTATTACCCATACTCTGGCGCTTGCCGATCCTGGGCATTGAACTGCCACGGCCGGCCAAGCCGTTGCTTGATTACATGGAGCGCCAGTTTGCGCGTGAGGCTTTCCAGGCGAGTCTGTCTGGTGTCGAACGCGATATGCGCTAAGGCTTAAGGAGCCGCTGATGAACTCCAGTCGACCCTACCTGGTCCGCGCGCTCTATGAGTGGATTGTGGACAATGATTGCACCCCGCACATGCTGGTCAATTCCGAATTTCCTGCGGTTCAGGTACCGCAGGGTTTTGCCAGTGATGGACAGATTGTGCTGAACGTATCACCGAGTGCCGTGCGCCACCTGCACATGGACAATGAAGCGGTCAGTTTCGAAGGGCGTTTCGGCGGTGTGCCGCACACGCTGTTCGTGCCGATTGGCGCCATCCTCGGGATCTACGCCCGGGAAAATGGCCAAGGCATGGTGTTCGATCTGGAGTCGCCTTTCGAGGATGACGAAGCGATCGAAAGCGAAGACGGTGATGACGTGCCGCCACCGGATGCCGAGCCACCGCGTCCAAGCGGTCGGCCGAGCCTGAAAGTGGTGAAGTAAGCGGCTTTCATCTTCGGATGAGCCGGGAAAATGCCTCGACCTGTGTCGGGGCATTTTTTTGCGCGCAGGATATGGATGAAAGTCGTGACAGGACGGTGATCGTACAACCGCCATGGGCTATGATGCGTGCTCAAGCTCACAGAGAAAGATGATCCATCATGGAAAACGCCAACACCGCCCCTCGTCTTCCCCGCAAGCGTCGCAGCCTTGCCCAGGAATTGGTCACGGTGTTGTCCGAGCAGATCCGTGACGGCCAGCTCAAGCGCGGTGACAAGCTGCCCACCGAGTCGGCCATCATGGACGCCCATGGTGTCAGCCGTACCGTGGTGCGCGAGGCCATCTCGCGCTTGCAGGCGGCGGGGCAGGTGGAAACCCGGCATGGCATCGGCACCTTCGTGCTCGATACGCCAAGCCCGAGCGGCTTTCGCATCGACCCGGCCACGGTGGTGACCCTGCGTGATGTGCTGGCGATTCTCGAGTTGCGTATCAGCCTGGAAGTCGAATCCGCTGGCCTGGCCGCATTGCGCCGCAGCGACGAGCAACTGGCAGCCATGCGTGCCGCCCTCGACGCCCTGAATGAAAGCGCCGCGCACGCTGGCGATGCGGTTGCCTCAGACTTCGCCTTCCACCTGGAAATCGCGTTGTCCACCGGCAACCGCTATTTCACCGACATCATGACCCACCTGGGCACCAGCATCATTCCGCGTACCCGCCTGAATTCGGCGCGCCTGGCCCACGATGACCAGCAGCACTACATGAGTCGCCTGAGCCGCGAGCACGAAGAGATTTATGAAGCGATTGCGCGCCAGGATTCGGACGCGGCGCGGGCGGCCATGCGCTTGCACCTGACCAATAGCCGTGAGCGGCTGCGCCATGCCCATGAAGAGGCAGAAGCGCAGCGCGGCTGAAGGGGTCTGTAGGTGCCGGCTTGCCGGCCCTAGCGGAGTATCAGCCAGTTAGGTTTGACTGACACTCCGCCATCGCAGGCAAGCCAGCTCGCACAGTTGATCTCCATTGTCTGGAGTAATGCGTGTCCTTAGCTTGTGGGCTGGTTGGGCTTGTAGTCCTTGAGCAGCAGGTACGTACTCCATCCCCACCAATCATTGGTCCAATGCCTGTCGTTCAGGTCATTCACATCCTTGCGCCGCAGCACCTTGTCTCCCTCCACCTTGAACAGCGGCGAGAAGTTGTTCGCCGGGTTCTGCGCGGCATTCAGGTCCGGCACATACAGCGGCGCCTTGAAGGTGGCTGGGGAGGGTGCCACGCCGCTGATAAAGGTCGCGAAGATCTCATCGGCCGAGGCCTGTACCGCGCGTTTGACCTGCAGCCGATTGTCCGCGTCGATGGCGTCGAAGTAGCGCTTGTCCCCATAGGCGTGCCATTGGTCGCCCATGGCGTTGCGCACCTTAAGGCCGAACTTGCTGTCTTCATCGTGCATGAAGCGGCTGATCAGCGAACCCAACTCGCCCGGCGTGACCACGGCGGCCAGCTGTTTGCGCGGCACACGCAGGTGCCCGGCGGAAAACAGGTCGGTCAGGAAGTGATCGGCAAAACTGTTCATCGCATACGCCAGTTCCAGCGCCTGGTCGGTGCCGGTCTGATGCGCCACGACGGCTTGCTGCAGCGCGGCCGTATGGCCTGCCAGGTACGCCGAGAGTGCCCATTCGCCGAAGTGGTCGGCATTGTCCGCCGCCAGTTTCAAATAGCGCCCCAGGGGAATCAGCGCCGACACCGCACTGCCGCCGCCGGTGATGCGGTTCCATTCCTCGGACAACGTATCACCCAGCGCGTCATAGGCTTCATGGGCTTGCTTGCCGTCCTTGATCGCCTGGTTGACCGCGTTGATTTCCTTTTGCATGACCGCGAGGATCTTGTGCGCTTCCTCGCGTGAAGCGGGCAACACGGCCAGGGAGTTGAACGCGGCGGTAAAGCGGTGGATGCGCTCGGCGGGGGAGGCGCCGTCGCTGATGGGGTGGCCGGGAATGCCATAAAAGTCGCCGCCCAGGGCGATCACTTGGCCGTAGGTGAGGGCCAGCCCGTTGGGCAGGTGCAACTCGACCTGTCGCGCAGGAATCGCCGGGGCGTCCTTGGCAAAGCGCAACAGGGTGTCGTCGCCGATGGCGGTGTGTTCACCCCCTTCGAAGCGCAGGGTAGGCGGGTTCTTTTCGGGTGCTGCGAGTTCTGGACCTGACATGTTAGCTCCTTGCTATGTCGTAGGAATCTTCCGTAATAACTGTATGCATATACAGTTATCTCGAGCATAGAGGAATAAATTCCTACGTCAAGAACGCCTCTGCATGAGGTGTCGCCCACCCGCACGTGCACCATGGCGATGAATTGCAGTTGACGAAATTATTTATAGTTGTACGATGACGTACGACATCATCAAAACCAACAACAACCTTTCCATCGAAAGTCTTCGCCCAGGGTGTTCGAATAATGAATCCACAAGAACTGAAGTCCATCCTCTCCCACGGTCTGCTGTCTTTCCCGGTGACCGATTTCAACGCCCAGGGTGACTTCCACCAGGCGGGCTATATCAAGCGTCTGGAATGGCTGGCCCCGTACGGCGCCACTGCCTTGTTCGCCGCCGGTGGTACCGGTGAGTTTTTCTCCCTCGCCGCCAGCGAATATTCCCAGGTGGTCAAGACCGCCGTTGATACCTGCGCTACCAGCGTGCCGATCCTCGCGGGTGTGGGCGGTTCGACTCGCCAGGCCATCGAGTACGCCCAGGAAGCCGAGCGCCTTGGCGCCAAAGGCCTGCTGCTGCTGCCGCACTACCTGACCGAAGCCAGCCAGGACGGGGTTGCCGCCCACGTCGAAGCAGTGTGCAAGTCGGTCAAAATCGGCGTGGTGGTCTACAACCGCAACGTCTGCCGCCTGACTGCGCCTTTGCTGGAACGCCTGGCCGAGCGCTGCCCGAACCTGATCGGCTACAAAGACGGCCTGGGCGACATTGAATTGATGGTGTCGATCCGCCGTCGTCTCGGTGACCGTTTCAGCTACCTGGGCGGCCTGCCGACTGCAGAGGTTTACGCCGCTGCCTACAAGGCCCTGGGCGTGCCGGTGTACTCCTCGGCGGTGTTCAACTTCATTCCGAAGACCGCGATGGATTTCTACCACGCCATTGCCAAGGACGATCACGCCACTGTCGCCAAGATCATCGACGACTTCTTCCTGCCGTACCTGGACATCCGCAACCGCAAGGCGGGCTATGCGGTGAGCATCGTCAAGGCCGGTGCGAAAATCGCTGGCTACGACGCCGGCCCGGTGCGCACGCCGCTGACCGACCTGCTGCCGGAAGAATACGAAGCCCTGGCCGCGCTGATCGACAAGCAAGGCGCGCAATAACTTATCTACAAGGCCGCTGAGTAATCAGCGGCCTTTTGCGTCAGGAGAAGATTTGTGTCCCAAGCTCAGCGTTATGAAAACTACATCAATGGCCAGTGGGTGGCCGGTGCCGACTACTGCGTTAACCTCAACCCGTCGGAGTTGTCTGATGTCATTGGCGAATACGCCAAGGCTGACGTAGCCCAAGTCAATGCTGCCATCGACGCCGCCCGCGCCGCGTTCCCGGCCTGGTCCACTTCCGGGATCCAGGCGCGTCACGACGCGCTGGATAAAGTCGGCAGCGAAATCCTCGCCCGCCGCGAAGAACTCGGCACCTTGCTGGCCCGGGAAGAGGGCAAGACCCTGCCCGAAGCCATTGGCGAAGTGACTCGCGCCGGTAACATCTTCAAATTTTTCGCCGGTGAATGCCTGCGCTTGTCCGGTGACTACGTGCCGTCGGTACGCCCGGGCGTCAATGTCGAAGTCACCCGTGAAGCCCTGGGCGTGGTCGGCCTGATCACCCCGTGGAACTTCCCGATTGCGATCCCCGCCTGGAAAATCGCCCCGGCCCTGGCCTACGGCAACTGTGTGGTGATCAAGCCGGCTGAACTGGTACCGGGCTGCGCCTGGGCCCTGGCCGAAATCATCTCTCGCGCAGGCTTCCCCGCCGGTGTGTTCAACCTGGTGATGGGCAGCGGCCGCGTGGTCGGCGACGTGCTGGTCAACAGCCCGAAAGTCGATGGCATCAGCTTCACCGGTTCAGTCGGCGTAGGTCGCCAGATCGCCGTCAGCTGCGTGTCGCGCCAGGCCAAAGTGCAGTTGGAAATGGGCGGCAAGAACCCGCAGATCATCCTCGACGACGCCGACCTCAAGCAGGCGGTCGAGTTGTCGGTGCAGAGTGCGTTCTACTCCACCGGCCAGCGTTGCACGGCCTCGAGCCGCTTGATCGTGACCGCCGGGATTCACGACCAGTTCGTCGCGGCCATGGCCGAGCGCATGAAGTCGATCAAGGTCGGCCACGCCCTCAAAAGCGGCACCGATATCGGCCCGGTCGTGTCCCAGGCCCAGTTGGACCAGGACCTCAAGTACATCGACATCGGCCAGAGCGAAGGCGCGCGGCTGGTCAGCGGTGGCGGCCTGGTCACCTGTGACACCGAAGGCTACTTCCTGGCGCCGACGCTGTTTGCCGACAGCGAAGCCGCCATGCGCATCAGCCGTGAAGAAATCTTCGGCCCAGTGGCCAACGTGGTGCGCGTGGCGGACTACGAGGCGGCGCTGGCCATGGCCAACGACACCGAGTTCGGCTTGTCGGCGGGCATTGCCACGACGTCGTTGAAGTACGCCAATCACTTCAAGCGCCACTCCCAGGCCGGGATGGTGATGGTCAACCTGCCGACCGCCGGCGTGGATTACCACGTGCCGTTCGGTGGGCGCAAAGGGTCCTCCTATGGTTCGCGCGAGCAGGGTCGCTATGCGCAAGAGTTCTACACCGTGGTGAAAACCAGCTACATCGGTTCGTAATACGCGACACCCGTGGCGCCTGCTTTGTGTGGGAGCTGATTTGCCTGCGATAGCATCACCGGTGTGTGCCTGACACACCGAGGTGCCTGTATCGCGGGCAAGCCCGGCTCCCACATGAAAGCGGTCCCCACCGACAAATAGACCATTACCCGCAAAAAAAATAATTAGTGGGAGTACTTCTACATGCAAGCGACCAAGCCGACCCACGTCCGCTATTTGATCCTGCTCATGCTGTTCCTGGTGACCACGATCAACTACGCCGACCGGGCCACCATCGCTATCGCCGGCTCCAGCCTGCAAAAAGACCTCGGCATCGACGCGGTCACCCTCGGTTATATCTTCTCCGCATTCGGTTGGGCCTACGTGGCCGGGCAAATCCCCGGCGGCTGGCTGCTGGATCGGTTCGGCTCGAAAAAAGTCTATGCCCTGAGCATCTTCACCTGGTCACTGTTCACCGTGCTGCAAGGCTATGTCGGTGAGTTCGGCGTCTCCACCGCAGTGGTTGCGCTGTTCATGCTGCGCTTCCTGGTGGGCCTGGCCGAAGCGCCGTCCTTTCCCGGCAACGCGCGAATCGTGGCGGCCTGGTTCCCCACCGCCGAGCGCGGCACGGCTTCGGCGATCTTCAACTCGGCGCAATACTTCGCCACGGTGCTGTTCGCGCCGTTGATGGGCTGGATCGTCTACAGCTTCGGCTGGCAGCACGTGTTTATCGTGATGGGCGGGATCGGCATCGTGTTCTCGCTGATCTGGCTCAAAGTTATCCACAGCCCACGCCAGCACCCGATGATCAACGAGGCCGAGTTCAATCACATCGCCGCCAACGGCGCGATGGTCGATATGGACCAGGACAAGGTCAAGGGTAAGAAAACTGACGGTCCGAAGTGGGATTACATCCGCCAACTGCTGACCAACCGCATGATGCTCGGGGTGTACCTGGGCCAGTACTGCATCAACGGCATCACCTATTTCTTCCTGACCTGGTTCCCGGTGTACCTGGTGCAGGACCGCGGCATGACCATTCTCAAGGCCGGTTTCATTGCTTCGCTGCCGGCGATCTGCGGCTTTATCGGCGGGGTACTGGGCGGGGTGATTTCCGACTACCTGTTGCGCAAGGGCCACTCGCTGACCTTCGCGCGCAAGGCGCCGATCATTGGCGGGTTGCTGGTGTCTTCCAGCATCGTGGCGTGCAACTACGTGGACATCGAATGGATGGTGGTGGGCTTCATGGCCCTGGCCTTCTTCGGCAAAGGCGTTGGCGCACTGGGTTGGGCGGTGGTGTCCGACACTTCGCCGAAACAAATCGCCGGGCTCAGTGGCGGCTTGTTCAACATGTTTGGCAACCTGGCGTCGATCAGCACGCCGATCGTGATCGGCTACATCATCAGCACCACCGGCTCGTTCAAGTGGGCACTGGTGTTTGTGGGCGCCAACGCGCTGCTGGCGGTGTTCAGCTACCTGGTGATCGTGGGTCCGATCAAACGTGTGGTACTCAAAGAGCCGCCAAGCAAAGGGCCTGAGTTGACTAACCTTACCGAAGCGCATTCCTGAGGGGCGATGTAATGCAGTTGATTGAACATGCCGACTCGCCGCGCTCGATTCGTTTGCACGAGCGCGACAATGTGGTGATCGTGGTCAATGACCAGGGCGTACCGGCCGGGACCGAGTTCCCGGACGGCCTGGTGACCGTCGATTTCATCCCCCAGAGCCACAAGGTGACCCTGGAAGATATTCCCGAGGGCGGTCAGATTATTCGCTACGGCCAGACCATCGGGTACGCCCTGGCGCCGATTCCGCGCGGCAGTTGGGTCCAGGAAGATCAACTGCGCATGCCGACCGCGCCGCCGCTGGACAGCCTGCCGCTGTCCACCGATGTGCCCGAAACCCAGGCTCCCCTCGAAGGCTTTACCTTCGAGGGCTACCGCAATGCCGACGGCACCGTGGGCACGCGCAATATCCTCGGCATCACCACCACGGTGCAATGCGTCACCGGTGTGCTGGACCATGCGGTCAAGCGCATCAAGGACGAGTTGCTGCCCAAGTACCCACACGTGGATGACGTGGTCGCGCTGACCCACAGCTATGGCTGTGGCGTGGCCATCACCGCGACGGATGCCTACATCCCGATTCGCACGGTGCGCAATCTGGCACGCAACCCGAACCTGGGCGGCGAAGCCCTGGTGATCAGCCTGGGCTGCGAGAAATTGCAGGCCGGGCAGGTGATGCACGACAACGACAGCTCCGTCGACCTGAGTGAGCCGTGGCTGTATCGATTGCAGGATTCCAGCCACGGCTTTACCGAGATGATCGAGCAGATCATGGCGTTGGCCGAAACCCGTTTGAAAAAGCTCGACCAGCGCCGCCGCGAAACCGTGCCGGCATCCGAGTTGATCCTGGGCATGCAGTGCGGCGGCAGTGATGCGTTTTCCGGCATCACCGCCAACCCCGCGCTGGGGTATGCGTCGGACCTGTTGTTGCGGGCCGGGGCAACGGTGATGTTTTCCGAAGTCACCGAAGTGCGCGACGCGATCTACCTGCTGACCTCCCGTGCGCAGACCCGGCAAGTCGCTGAGGAATTGGTCCGGGAAATGGACTGGTACGACCGCTACCTGGCCAAGGGCGAGGCAGATCGCAGCGCTAATACCACGCCGGGTAACAAGAAGGGCGGGTTGTCGAATATTGTCGAGAAGTCCCTGGGGTCTATCGTCAAGTCCGGCAGCAGCGCGATCAACGGCGTGCTGGGTCCGGGCGAACGCTTCAAGAGCAAGGGCCTGATCTTCTGCGCGACACCGGCCAGCGACTTTGTCTGTGGCACCTTGCAACTGGCGGCGGGGATGAACCTGCACGTGTTTACCACCGGACGCGGCACGCCGTATGGGCTGGCGATGGCGCCGGTGGTGAAGGTTTCCACACGTACGGAGCTGGCACAGCGCTGGCCGGACCTCATCGATATCGACGCCGGGCGCATCGCCACCGGGCGCGCGACCATCGAGGAGCTGGGCTGGGAGTTGTTCCATTTCTACCTGGATGTGGCCAGCGGTAAGAAGCAGACGTGGGCCGAGCAGCATAAGCTGCATAACGACATCACCTTGTTCAACCCCGCGCCGATTACCTGAGACTGGCGCGGACCTTGTAGGCGCTGGCTTGCCTTCGATAGCGGTGTATCAGTAACCGATGTAACGCCTGACACACCGCCATCGCAGGCAAGCCGGCTCTCACATTGAGCGAGTGTCAACCAGACGAACCGGTTCGTACTGGCTTATCATTAGCCACCTGACGACGCTCACCAAGGTTCTCCCCGGCATGCTGGCAATTTTCCTCACCACCCTCACCATCACCGCGCCGGTGTTTGCCATGCTGTTTCTGGGGGTGTTGCTCAAGCGCGTCAACTGGATCAACGACAACTTTATCCACACGGCCTCGTCCCTGGTGTTCAACGTCACCATGCCGGCGCTGCTGTTTCTTGGCATCCTGCATGCCGACCTGCACTCGGCGCTCAAGCCGGGCCTGCTGATCTATTTCGCTGTCGCCACGCTGTTGAGCTTTGCCCTCGCCTGGGGCTGGGCGATTTTTCGCTGCCCGCGTGAAGACCGTGGCATCTACACCCAGGGCGCGTTTCGCGGCAATAACGGTGTGATCGGCCTGGCGCTGGCCGCCAGCATGTACGGCGACTACGGTATCTCCCTCGGTGCGATTCTCGCGGCGCTGGTGATCCTGTTCTACAACACCCTGTCGACCATCGTGCTGGCGGTGTACAGCCCGGTGATCAAGTCCGACCCGTGGAGCATCTGCAAGAGTGTGGTGGCCAACCCGCTGATCATCAGCGTGATCGCCGCCACGCCGTTCGCGGTGTTCCAGATTGGCCTGCCGGGTTGGCTGGAGTCGTCGGGCCAGTACCTGGCGGACATGACCCTGCCCCTGGCGCTGATCTGCATCGGTGGCACGCTGTCGCTGGCGGCTTTGCGCAAAAGTGGCAGCATGGCGCTGAGTGCGAGTCTGGTGAAGATGATCGGCTTGCCCGTGGTGGCGACGCTGGGGGCATGGTTGCTGGGCTTTCGCGGGCCGGAGTTGGGGATCTTGTTCCTGTACTTCGGCGCGCCAACCGCAGCGGCCAGCTTTGTCATGGCCCGGGCGGCCGAGGGCAATCATGAGCTGGCGGCGGCGATTATCGTGATCACCACGCTGATGGCGGCGGTGACCACCAATATCGGGATTTTCGTGTTGCAGGCGGGGGGTTGGATCTGAAGGTTGCTGGGCTCTTGAGGGCCAATCGCAGGCAAGCCAGCTCCCACAGGAATTGAGGTATGGCTCAGGCACTCGGGCATATGGAGATCAAATGTGGGAGCGGGCTTGCCTGCGAAAGCGGTGGGTCAGGCACCTGATGCATCAACTGACACACCGCCTTCGCGGGCAAGCCCGCTCCCACAGGAATTGAGGTATGGCTCAGGCACCCGGGCATATGGAGATCAAATGTGGGAGCTGGCTTGCCTGCGAAGGCGGTGGGTCAGGCAACGATGCATCAACTGACACGCCGCTTTCGCGAGCAAGCCCGCTCCCACAGGAATTGAGGTATGGCTCAGGCACCCGGGCATATGGAGATCAAATGTGGGAGCTGGCTTGCCTGCGAAGGCGGTGGGTCAGGCACCTGATGCATCAACTGACAAGCCGCCTTCGCGAGCAAGCCCGCTCCCACAGGAATTGAGGTATGGCTCAGGCACCTGGGCATATGGAGATCAAATGTGGGAGCTGGCTTGCCTGCGAAGGCGGTGGGTCAGGCAACGATGCATCAACTGGCAAGCCGCCTTCGCGAGCAAGCCAGCTCCCACAGGAATTGAGGTTTGACTCAGGCACTCGGGCATATGGAGATCAAATGTGGGAGCTGGCTTGCCTGCGAAAGCGGTGGGTCAGGCAACGAGTGCATCAGCTGACAGGCCGCCTTCGCGAGCAAGCCCGCTCCCCCAGGAATTGAGGTATGGCTCAGGCCCCAGGGCATATGGAGATCAAATGTGGGAGCTGGCTTGCCTGCGAAAGCGGTGGGTCAGGCAACGAATGCATCAGCTGACAAGCCGCCTTCGCGGGCAAGCCCGCTCCCACAGGAGTTGAGGTATGGCTCAGGCACTCGGGCATATGGAGATCAAATGTGGGAGCTGGCTTGCCTGCGCAAGCTAGCTCGCCGTCACGGCTGATCGGCCTGATACGCCTCAATCACTTCCTGCGCCGCGCGGAACGCATCGATCGCCGCCGGGACGCCGGCGTACACCGCGCAGTGCAGCAGTGCTTCGCGAATCTCCTCCACGGTACAGCCATTATTCAGCGCGCCACGCACGTGGCCCTTGAGTTCCTGCGGGCACTTGAGCGCGGTCAGGGCGGCGAGGGTGATCAGGCTGCGGGTCTTCAGCGGCAGGCCTTCGCGGTTCCACACGCTGCCCCAGGCATGCTCGTTGACGAAATCCTGCAGCGGTTGGGTGAACTCGGTGGCGTTGCCCAGGGCACGGTCGACGAACACATCGCCCATCACCTGGCGACGCATCTCAACCCCGGGCTTTTTCTGATCGGTCATTGCGAATCCCTCTTGTGTTGGCGGCGCCAGGCTCGCAGCGTGCTGAACAACAGGAAAGCGACCAGCACTGGCAGGACGTAATACAGCATCAGTTGTTCAAGCTTGTTGGCGAGGGGCATGCCGGTGGTGAACGACATCACGTGCAGCCCGTACGCCAGGTACAGGCCCAGCAGCACCAGGCCTTCGGCGCGGGTCACGCGGTAACCGGTGTAGAACACCGGCAGGCACAGCACCACCACACCGAGCATCACCGGCAGGTCGAAATCCAGCGCATTGGGCGACACCGACAGCGGCGAGGGCGCGAGCAGGGCGGTGATCCCCAGCACGCCCAGCAGGTTGAACAGGTTGCTGCCGATCACGTTGCCCACGGCAATTTCCCGCTGCCCCCGCAGGGCGGCGATCAGTGAGGTGGCGAGGCAGGGCAGCGAGGTGCCGACGCCGATCAGCGTGAGGCCGATGATGCGTTCCGAGAGGCCCAGGTCCGCTGCCACATCCACCGCCGCGCCCAGCAGCAAGTGCCCGGCCAGGACCAGCACCAGCAGGCCTGCGAGCATCAGCAGAACGCTGCTGAGCCACGGCGCGCGCGCCACGGTGTCGAGGGTGCGCGGGCGGCGGGAGTGGCGCGTCTGGTAGTGCAGCACGCCCAGGTAGGCGACCAGCGCCAACAGCAACCACAAGCCGTCGACGGGTGTCAGTTCTTCATTGGCCGCCAGGGTGAATACCAGCAGACCGGCGAGGATCATCACCGGGATATCCACGCGCACCAGTTGGCGTGAGACGCGCAGGGGAATAATCAGCGCCGACAGGCCCAGGGTCACGAGGATGTTGAAGATACTGCTGCCGATCACGCTGCCCACGGCGATATCGGTGTTGCCGGCCAGGGTGGCCTGCAGGCTGACGGTCATCTGTGGCGCACTGCTGCCAAAGGCGACGATGCTCAAGCCGATAATCAGCGGCCGCACTTTCAGGCTCGCGGCCAGGCGCACGGCGGCGCGCACCAGGACCTCGGCGCCAACGATCAGCAGCAGCAGGCCGCTGACCAGTTCGAGCAGGCTCCAGGGCGAGAGGGCGGTCAATCCGAAAATGGCCACGGCTGCGCCTTCAGTTGCTCATGGCTTGCACGCGCACGCGCGCAGTGCCACTGCCGAGCATGCCCAGTTGTTCGGCAGCCTTGCGTGAAAGGTCGATCAAGCGCCCACGCGTATGCGGGCCGCGATCGTTGATGCGGACCACGACGGATTTGTCGTTGTCCAGATTAGTCACCTTGACCTGGGTGCCGAAGGGCAGTTGCCGATGGGCCGCGGTCAGGGCGTTCTGGTTGAAGGGTTCACCGCTGGCGGTCTTGTTGCCATGGTGTTTGGCGCCGTAATAGGAGGCGGTGCCGGTTTCGTCGTAGCCGTTGGGGTTGATGATGCCGCTGGCGCAACCGGCCAGTAGGGAGAACAGGGCCAGCAGGCCGAGTAGACGCTTCATGCAAGGAGTCCCATTACAAATGTTGGAGTTGGCTTGCGTGGGAGCTGGCTTGCCTGCGATGGCTTCACCTCGGTGTAACTGATGCTCCGAGGCGCCTGCATCGCGGGCGAGCCCGGCTCCCACAGAAGCCGGGTCCTACACGTGTCAGCCTTCGAGCTTGCTCTTCAGCAATTCGTTCACCTGTTGCGGGTTGGCCTTGCCCTTGGAGGCTTTCATGGCCTGGCCGACAAAGAAGCCGAACATCTTGCCGCGCTTGGCTTCGTCTGCCGCACGGTACTGCTCGACCTGCTCGGCGTTGGCCGCCAGCATTTCATCCAGCACGGCCGAGATCGCGCCGCTGTCGGTGACTTGCTTGAGGCCACGTTTCTCGATGATTTCGTCGGCGCTGCCTTCACCGCTGGCCATCGCTTCGAACACGGTCTTGGCGATTTTGCCGGAGATGGTGTTGTCCTTGATGCGCAGCAGCATGCCGCCCAATTGCTCGGCGGACACCGGCGCTTCGTCGATTTCCAGGCCTTGCTTGTTCAGCAGGCTGCCCAGCTCAACCATCACCCAGTTGGCCGCCAACTTGGCGTCACCGGCGATGCTCACGACTTTCTCGAAGTAGTTGGCTTGTTCACGGCTGGAAGCCAGGACGCTGGCATCGTAGACCGACAGGCCGAACTGCTCCTGGAAGCGCTCGCGTTTCTGCTGTGGCAATTCCGGCAGCGTGGCGCGGATGTCGTTGAGGAACGAATCTTCAAGGACGACCGGCAACAGGTCCGGATCGGGGAAGTAACGGTAGTCGTTGGCTTCCTCCTTGCTGCGCATGGCGCGGGTTTCGTCTTTGTTCGGGTCGTACAGGCGGGTCTGCTGGATGACCTTGCCGCCGTCTTCGATCAGCTCGATCTGGCGACGCACTTCGCTGTTGATCGCCTTCTCGATGAAACGGAACGAGTTGACGTTCTTGATCTCGCAACGGGTGCCGAACTCGACCTGGCCCTTGGGCCGGATCGACACGTTGCAGTCACAGCGCAGCGAACCTTCGGCCATGTTGCCGTCGCAGATGCCCAGGTAGCGCACCAGCGCGTGGATGGTCTTGACGTAGGCCACGGCTTCCTTGGCGCTGCGCATGTCCGGCTCGGACACGATCTCCAGCAACGGCGTGCCGGCGCGGTTCAGGTCGATACCGGTGGCACCCGGGAATTCTTCGTGCAGGCTCTTGCCGGCGTCTTCTTCCAGGTGCGCGCGGGTTACGCCGACACGCTTGATGGTGCCGTCTTCCAGCGGGATGTCCAGGTGGCCCTTGCCGACGATCGGCAATTCCATCTGGCTGATTTGGTAGCCCTTGGGCAGGTCCGGGTAGAAGTAGTTCTTGCGCGCGAACACGTTGTGCTGGCCGATCTCGGCGTCGATCGCCAGGCCGAACATCACCGCCATGCGCACCGCTTCCTGGTTCAGCACCGGCAGGACACCGGGCATGCCCAGGTCGACCAGGCTGGCCTGGGTATTGGGCTCGGAGCCGAACGTGGTGGCGCTACCGGAGAAAATCTTCGATTGGGTGGCGAGCTGGGTATGAATCTCCAGCCCGATCACAACTTCCCATTGCATAGTGTTCTCCTCAGAAGCCGGTAGGGGTGCGGGTGTGCCAGTCGGTGTGCAACTGGTACTGGTGCGCCACATTGAGCAGGCGGCCTTCCTGGAAATACGGGGCGAGCAGTTGCACGCCGACCGGCAGGCCATCGACGAAACCGGCGGGCATGGACAAGCCCGGCAGGCCCGCGAGGTTGGCGGTGATGGTGTACAGGTCTTCCAGGTATTCGGCGATCGGGTCGCCGGTCTTGGCGCCGATCTTCCAGGCCGGGTTGGGCGTGGTTGGGCCGAGGATGACGTCGACTTCTTCAAAGGCCGCCATGAAGTCGTTCTTGATCAGGCGCCGGATTTTTTGCGCCTTGAGGTAGTACGCGTCGTAGTAACCGGCCGACAGCGCGTAGGCACCGACCATGATCCGGCGTTGTACTTCGACACCGAAGCCTTCGCCGCGCGAGCGTTTGTACAGGTCGGTAAGGTCTTTCGGGTTTTCGCAGCGATAGCCAAAACGCACGCCGTCGAAGCGCGACAGGTTGGAGGAGGCTTCAGCGGGCGCGATCACGTAGTACGCAGGAATCGCGTGCTGGTTGTTCGGCAGGCTGATTTCCTTGATCACGGCGCCGAGCTTTTCCAGCTCCTTGACGCTGTTGTGCACCAATTCGGCGATACGCGGGTCGAGGCCGGCGCTGAAGTATTCCTTCGGCACGCCGATGCGCAGGCCCTTGAGCGAGGTATTGAGGCTGGCGCTGTAGTCCGGCACCGGCTCATCGATGCTCGTGGAGTCCTGTTTATCGAAGCCTGCCATGCCTTGTAACAAAATCGCGCAGTCTTCGGCGGTGCGAGCCAGGGGGCCGCCCTGATCGAGGCTGGATGCGTAGGCGATCATGCCCCAGCGGGAAACACGACCGTAGGTCGGTTTCAGGCCGGTGAGGTTGGTGAAGGCCGCCGGCTGGCGGATCGAGCCGCCGGTATCGGTGGCGGTGGCAGCCGGCAGGAAGCGAGCCGCCACGGCCGCAGCCGAACCACCGGACGAACCGCCGGGCACGTGCTCCAGGTTCCACGGGTTTTTCACCGCGCCGTAGTAGCTCGACTCGTTGGCCGAGCCCATGGCGAATTCGTCCATGTTGGTCTTGCCCAGGGTCACGGCCCCGGCGGCAGCCAGCTTGGACACCACGGTGGCGTCGTAGGGCGCCTTGAAGTTGTCGAGCATCTTCGAGCCGCAGCTGGTGCGAATGCCCTGGGTGCAGAACAAGTCCTTGTGGGCGATCGGCGCGCCCAGCAGGGTACCGTTCTCACCGTTGGCGCGACGTGCGTCGGCGGCCTTGGCCTGGCTCAGCGCCAGTTCCTCGGTGAGGCTGATGAAACTGTTGACCTTTGGATCGTGCTCGGCGATGCGCGCCAGCAGGGTCTTGGTCAGCTCTTCGGAAGAAAACTTTTTATCGGCGAGACCGCGGGCGATCTCGGCCAGAGTCATGTGATGCATTGCAGGCTCTTTCCCTTTAGTCGATGACTTTCGGAACCAGGTACAGGCCGTTTTCGACCGCTGGCGCGATGGACTGGTAGGCCTCGCGATTATTACTCTCGGTCACGACGTCTGCGCGCAGGCGCTGGCTGGCTTCCAGCGGGTGAGCCAGGGGCTCGATGCCGTCGGTGTCCACGGCCTGCATTTGGTCAACCAGCCCGAGAATGCTGTTCAGGGCTGCGGTGGTCTGTGGAAGATCGGCTTCATTCAGGCCAAGCGAGGCCAGATGAGCGATTTTTTCCACGTCGGAGCGTTCAAGCGCCATGGGAATCTCCAGTGGAAAACAGAACGGAGGCTGTCCGTGTGTTAGATTGTCGGAACACTACCGCATTTCTACGGTCTTACGGCCGCGATTGTGGGGGTTGGTGCACAGAAAGTCGGCCAATTTAGCACATTGGCGCCTTGCCCAAAATCCCTGTCGTTGTTAGAGTTTGCCGCACTTTTTTACCCACGCGTTGCCTAGGGTCCCTTTCCCATGTTCAAGAAACTGCGTGGCATGTTTTCCAGCGATCTTTCCATTGACCTGGGCACTGCCAACACCCTTATTTACGTGCGCGAGCGCGGTATCGTCCTGAATGAGCCATCGGTTGTGGCCATTCGGACCCATGGTAATCAGAAAAGTGTCGTTGCCGTTGGCACCGAGGCCAAGCGCATGCTCGGCCGTACACCAGGCAATATTGCTGCCATTCGTCCGATGAAAGACGGCGTGATCGCCGACTTCAGTGTCTGCGAGAAGATGCTGCAGTATTTCATCAACAAGGTTCACGAAAACAGTTTCCTGCAGCCCAGCCCTCGTGTGCTGATCTGCGTTCCATGCAAGTCCACCCAGGTGGAGCGTCGTGCCATCCGTGAATCGGCGCTCGGTGCCGGTGCCCGCGAAGTGTTCCTGATCGAAGAGCCAATGGCCGCTGCGATCGGTGCCGGCCTGCCGGTTGAAGAAGCCCGCGGTTCGATGGTGGTGGATATCGGTGGCGGTACCACTGAAATCGCCCTGATCTCCCTGAACGGTGTGGTGTATGCCGAATCCGTACGGGTTGGCGGCGACCGCTTCGACGAAGCGATCATCACCTACGTGCGTCGCAACTACGGCAGCCTGATCGGCGAATCCACCGCCGAGCGCATCAAGCAGGAAATCGGTACCGCTTATCCGGGCGGCGAAGTTCGCGAAGTCGATGTTCGCGGTCGCAACCTGGCCGAAGGCGTTCCACGTGCCTTCACCCTGAACTCCAATGAAGTGCTGGAAGCTCTGCAAGAGTCCCTGGCCACCATCGTTCAGGCTGTGAAGAGCGCCCTGGAGCAATCGCCGCCGGAACTGGCTTCCGACATCGCCGAGCGTGGCCTGGTGCTGACCGGTGGTGGCGCCTTGCTGCGCGACCTCGACAAGCTGCTGGCCCAGGAAACCGGCCTGCCGGTGATCGTTGCCGAAGACCCGCTGACCTGCGTCGCTCGTGGCGGTGGCCGTGCACTGGAAATGATGGATAAACACACCATGGACCTGCTCTCCAGCGAATAAGAGTTTGCTGGTTTGCCCATGTTTCGCCCGCAGGCAGCACTTTGCAGTGCTGCCTGTTGGCGTTTATCTTCTTCAATCTGCATCCAGGCCGGTTAGATGCCGTATGAATAAAGAGAACATTTGCCTGGGAGGAGCGGCTTATTAAACCGCTTTTCGCCAAAGGCCCCTCATTGGGCGTGCGCCTGCTGGTGCTGGTCGTGCTTTCGGTCGCGTTGATGGTGGTCGATGCCCGCTTTGCACTGCTCAAGCCTGTGCGTAGCCAGATGTCGCTGGTGTTGATGCAGACATACTGGATCACCGACCTGCCGCAACGTCTGTACCAGGGCGTGGCCAGCCAATTTGGCAGCCGCACCGAGCTGGTCGCCGAGAACGAAAAACTCAAGACTGAAAACCTGCTGTTGCAGGGGCGCATGCAAAAGCTCGCGGCCCTCACCGAGCAGAACGTTCGGCTGCGCGAGTTGCTCAACTCTTCCGCACTGGTCAACGAAAAGGTCGAAGTGGCCGAGTTGATCGGCATGGACCCCAACCCCTTTACCCACCGCATCATCATCAACAAGGGTGAGCGCGATGGCGTGGTGCTCGGTCAGCCGGTGCTCGATGCGCGTGGCCTGATGGGGCAGGTGGTCGAGTTGATGCCCTACACCTCGCGGGTGCTGTTGCTGACGGACACGACCCACAGCATCCCCGTGCAGGTCAACCGTAACGGCCTGCGCGCGATTGCCAGCGGTACCGGCAACCCGGAACGTCTGGAATTGCGCCACGTCGCCGATACGGCCGACATCAAGGAAGGCGACCTGCTGGTCAGTTCCGGCCTGGGCCAGCGCTTCCCGGCGGGTTACCCGGTGGCGACGGTCAAGGAAGTGATCCACGACTCCGGCCAGCCCTTCGCCATTGTGCGCGCGGTGCCGACTGCCGCCTTGAACCGCAGCCGCTACCTGCTGCTGGTGTTCAGTGACAACCGTACCCCGGAAGAGCGCGCCAACGAAGCTGCCCAGGCCCAGGAAGCGGAAGACAAGAAGAACGGCACCACGCCCATCATTCCTGCGACCGTGCCCAAGCCTGCCGCTGCTGCACCGGTTACGCCCGCGGTGGCCCCAGCTGCAGCACCTGTGGCGACCGCCGTGAAGCCCGCGACGCACACCGCGCACCCGGTTAAACCGGCGGCGACCAAACCCCCTGCGTCAACGCCAGCTGCTGCACCGGCGACCAAGCCGCCCGTGACGGCACCGGCCGCCCGCCCAGCGACCACCGCTCCGGCGACCACACGGCAGAGGGAGGAATAAATGGCCGGTACTCATTCGCGCAATGGCTGGATCGTCTGGCTGACGTTCGCCATCGGCTTGTTGCTCAGTGTTTCGCCACTGCCGCAATTCATGGAAATCCTGCGTCCGCTCTGGCTGGCGTTGTTGCTGGCTTTCTGGTCGCTGAACCTGCCGCACAAAGTCGGCATGGTCACGGCCATGTTTCTGGGCTTGGCGGAAGATGTGCTGTATGGCACCTTGCTGGGCCAGAACGCATTGATCCTGACGCTGATCACTTTCCTGGTGCTGTCGTTGCAGCAACGCCTGCGCATGTTTCCCATGTGGCAGCAATGCCTGGTGATCCTGGTGATCTTCGGCCTGGCGCAGCTGGTGCAACTCTGGCTGAGCGCCCTGACCGGCAATCGCCAGCCAACCCTGGCACTGGTGCTGCCGGCCCTGGTCAGCGCCTTGTTGTGGCCATGGATCAGTTTCGGCCTGCGTGGGTTACGTCGTCGCTATAAAATCAATTGAATGGATTGCGAGGCTCTGCCTGGTTATCGAACTCTACAGGGAGAGTCTGCAATGAATTCGCTTTACCTGGCCTCGGGCTCCCCGCGGCGGCGTGAACTGCTGACCCAGATCGGTGTGCCTTTCACCGTGGTCGGCGCCGCCATTGATGAAACCCCTCTTACCAACGAAACCGCCGTTGCCTACGTCGAGCGTCTTGCTCGCGGCAAGGCAGCGGCGGGTTTTGCTGCGCTTGAACACACCGCCGACGCTTGTGTGCTGGGCGCCGACACCGCCGTGATTGTGGACGGCAAGATCCTCGGCAAGCCGGTAGACCAGGCCGACGCGCTGGCGATGCTGATGGCCCTGGCGGGGCGTGAGCATGAAGTGCTGACCGCCATTGCCCTGACTGACGGCCAGCGCTGCGAAACCCACTGTGTAAGCAGTCGCGTACGGTTTCGCGGGATTTCTGTCGAAGAGGCTACAACCTACTGGCACAGTGGCGAACCCCAGGACAAAGCGGGCGGCTATGCTATCCAGGGCCTGGGTTCGGTGTTCGTTGCCGGTCTCAATGGCAGTTATTCCGCCGTGGTGGGCCTGCCGGTGTGCGAAACCGCGCAACTGCTCGCCGAATTCGGCATACCCTGTTGGCAACACCTTACCGCGCGCTGAACGCCTTTAATTGCGCGCCCAGCCTTAAGCGATCGGTCACTATTGTGAAAATGCCTGAACGAGACCCAGCCATGAGTGAAGAGATTCTGATCAATATCACGCCGATGGAATCGCGCGTGGCGGTGGTAGAGAACGGTGTTCTGCAAGAAGTGCACGTCGAGCGCACCCAGAAGCGCGGGATCGTCGGCAATATCTACAAAGGCAAGGTGGTGCGAGTACTGCCGGGGATGCAGGCCGCATTCGTCGACATCGGCCTGGACCGTGCTGCGTTTATCCACGCCTCGGAAATTTCCCTGCGCGAGGGCCCGGCAGTCGAAAGCATCAGCGCCCTGGTGCACGAAGGGCAGAGCCTGGTGGTGCAAGTCACCAAGGACCCCATCGGCTCCAAGGGCGCACGGCTGACAACCCAGCTGTCGATCCCGTCGCGCTACCTGGTGTACATGCCGCGTACCGCGCATGTCGGCATTTCCCTGAAGATCGAAGACGAAGCCGAGCGCGAGCGCCTGAAAAAGGTGGTCAGCGACTGTGTGGCGGCCGAAGGTATCAAGGAGGCCGGCGGTTTTATCCTGCGCACGGCTGCCGAAGGCGCCGGTGCCGATGAAATCCTCATGGATATCCGCTACCTGCGGCGCCTGTGGGACCAGATCGGCGCGCAGATCAAGACCATCGGTGCGCCCAGCGTTATCTACGAAGACCTCGGTCTGGCCCTGCGGACCTTGCGCGACCTGGTCAGCCCGAAGATCGAGAAGATTCGCATCGACTCGCGGGAAACCTTCCAGCGAACCACGCAATTTGTTGCCGAATTGATGCCGGAAATTGCCGACCGCCTGGAGCATTACCCGGGCGAGCGGCCGATCTTCGACCTGTATGGCGTCGAAGACGAAATCCAGAAAGCCCTGGAACGCAAGGTCCCGCTCAAGTCGGGCGGCTACCTGGTGGTGGACCCGGCGGAAGCCATGACCACCATCGACGTCAACACCGGGGCGTTTGTCGGTCACCGCAACCTCGAAGAAACCATCTTCAAGACCAACCTCGAAGCGGCCACCGCGATTGCCCGTCAACTGCGCCTGCGCAATCTGGGCGGCATCATCATCATCGACTTCATCGACATGGAAGACGAAGAGCACCAGCGCCAGGTGTTGCGCACCCTGGAGAAACAGCTGGAACGCGATCACGCCAAGACCAACATCATCGGCATTACCGAGCTGGGCCTGGTGCAGATGACCCGCAAACGCACGCGCGAAAGCCTGGAGCAAGTGCTGTGCGAGCCTTGCAGCAGCTGCCAGGGGCGCGGCAAGTTGAAGACCCCGGAAACGGTTTGCTACGAGATTTTCCGCGAAATCCTACGGGAGGCGCGTGCCTACCAGGCCGAAGGCTATAGAGTGCTCGCCAACCAGAAAGTGGTCGACCGGTTGCTCGACGAGGAGTCCGGCAACGTGGCAGAACTGGAAGGTTTTATCGGGCGCACGATCCGCTTCCAGGTTGAAACCATGTATTCCCAGGAACAATACGACGTGGTGCTGCTCTGATCCCCAATCGTTTTCTTTTTACGAGACCTGCAGACCTTGATCTGCTGTCCGTCTACTGCCTTGAGGGTCGCCTGACATGGAGCGTCTGATACGCTTTTTTGCCGCTTTGACCCGTTGGGGCCTGGGCCTGTGCGCTTTGCTGCTGGTGTTGGCGGCGGTGTACGTGAGCCTGGGTCGTGAATTGACCCCGCTGGTGGCTGAATACCGCGCAGAAATTGAAGCCAAGGCCCAGGCTGCGGTGGACATGCCGCTGCAGATCGGCAGCCTCGAAGGGCGTTGGAGCGGTTTTGCGCCGGTGCTGCTGGCCCATGACGTGATGGTCGGCGAGGGCAGCAGTGCCTTGCGCCTGGACCAGGTCGAAGTGGTGCCGGACCTCTGGGCCAGCCTGATGGCGCGCGAAGTGCGTATTGCCCATCTGGAAGTCAGTGGTCTGCAATTGAGCGTCAAGGAAGACAAGGACGGCCATTGGGCCTTGCAAGGCTTGCCGGTGCAGGATGACCAGCCATTGGACCCGGAGCAGGTGCTCACGCGCATGCAAAGGGTCAAGCGCGTGTCTTTGCTCGACAGCCAGGTCACGTTGCAGCCGTACGGCCAGGCACCGCTGACCCTGACGTACGTGGGCCTGAGCCTGCACACGGGGGCCACACGCCAGCGCCTGGATGCCCGCCTGACACTGCCCGACGGCCAGCCGCTGGCCCTGAGCCTGCGCAGTCGCATTCGCGCGAGCCAGTGGAAAGACGGTGCCGTCGATGCCTACCTGAGCCTGCCGCAAAGCGACTGGGCCAAGTGGCTTCCGGCCCGGCTGACCCAGCAGTGGAAACTCACCCAATTCAAGGCCGGCGGCGAATTCTGGTTGAGCTGGGGCCAGCGCACCGTGCAGAGCGCGGTGGTGCGTCTTAATTCGCCACAGGTGAAGGGCAGCTACGCCGACCGCAAGCCCGTGCATATCGAAAACCTTGCGCTGACAGCGTACGTGCAACGCAGCGAGAGCGGTCTCAAGGTGTTGTTCGACTCGCTGGCCATGAACCTGGGGGACACCCGTTGGGAGTCGCGCCTGCAGCTGCAGCAAAGCCTGCCAACCGACACGGCGCAGGAGGTCTGGAAGCTGCAGGCTGACCGCCTGGACCTCACGCCGATCACCCCACTGTTGAATGCCCTGGCGCCGCTGCCCGAAGGCTTCGCCAAGACTATCGAACACCTCAAGGCCACCGGCTTGCTGCGTAATGTGCTGGTGGATTTCCGTCCCCAGGACAGCACCGACCAGAAGGTCAGCTTCGCCGCCAATCTCGAACGTGTGGGTTTTGATGCGTACTTCGGCGCGCCGGCTGCGCGCAACGTGTCCGGCAGCATCAGCGGTGACTTGGGCCATGGCGAGCTGCGCATGGACAGCAAGGACTTTTCCCTGCACCTCGACCCGATTTTCGCCAAGCCCTGGCAGTACCTCCAGGCCAATGCACGCCTGACCTGGAAACTCGACAAGCAGGGTTTCACCCTGATCGCCCCGTATATCAAGGTGCTGGGTGAGGAGGGCAAGATCGCGGCGGATTTCCTGATTCGCCTGCATTTCGACCATACCCAGGAAGACTACATGGACCTGCGGGTCGGCATGGTCGACGGCGATGGGCGTTTCACCCCCAAGTATTTGCCCGCGGTGCTGAGCCCGGCCCTGGATGAATGGCTGCGCACGGCGATTCTCAAGGGCGCGGTCGACCAGGGTTTCTTCCAGTACCAGGGCTCGCTGAACCACGACGCATTGCCGGCTTCACGCAACATCAGCCTGTTCTTCAAGGTGCACGATGCCGAGCTGGCGTTCCAGCCTGGCTGGCCGCATGTGAGCAAGGTCAAGGGCGAAGTGTTCGTCGAAGAGAGCGGGGTGCGCATCCTGGCCAGCAAGGGCCAACTGCTCGACACCAAGGTCAAGGACGTCTACGTCAATATTCCGCACGCGCCTGAGGGCAAGGACAGCCACCTGTTGCTCACCGGCGAATTTGCCGGCGGGCTTGGCGATGGCCTGAAGATCCTGCAGGAAGCTCCGATCGGTACGGCATCGACCTTTGCCGGCTGGAAAGGCGAGGGCGACCTGAAAGGCAAGCTCGACCTGGATATTCCATTGGCCAAGGGCACCGAGCCCAAGATCGTGGTGGATTTCCAGACCGACAAGGCGCGCCTGCAATTGGCTGAGCCGACCCTGGACCTGACCCAGCTCAAGGGCGATTTCCGTTTTGACAGTGCCAGGGGCCTGAGCGGCCAGAGCATCACGGCCCAGGCGTTTGACCGGCCGATCACCGCGCAGATTTTCGCCGATGGCAAGCCGGGTAGTATCAGCACCCGTGTGACGGCCAAGGGGCAGGTCACGGTCAAGCGGCTGACCGATTGGCTGAAAATCAGCCAGCCATTGCCGGTATCCGGGGATATCCCGTACCAGCTGCAGGTCAACCTGGACGGCGCCGACAGCCAGTTGATGGTCAGTTCCAACCTCAAGGGCGTGGCGGTGGACCTGCCGGCCCCGTTCGGCATGCCGGCCAGCCAGGGCCGCGACAGCACGTTCCGCATGACCTTGCAGGGTGCCGAGCGGCGCTACTGGTTTGACTATGGCGAGTTGGCGAACTTTACCTTTGCCGCGCCGCCGGACAAATTCAACGACGGGCGCGGCGAGTTGTTCCTCGGCGATGGCGATGCGGTGCTGCCCGCAGGCAAGGGCCTGCGGATTCGCGGTGTGCTCTCCGAGTTGGATATCGACCCGTGGAAAAAACTGGTCGACCGCTATGCGGGCAAGGACCCGGGCGGCAGCGCCAAGCAATTGCTCAGCGGCGCAGACTTCAAGGTGGGCAAACTGACCGGCTTTGGCACCCAGTTTGATCAGGTCAGCCTGCAACTGGACCGCAAGCCTGCCGCCTGGGGCCTGCAGCTCGACAGCCAGCAAGCCAAAGGCACGGTGAACCTGCCGGACGCCAAGGGCGCACCGATTGCGGTCAACCTGCAATACGTGAAACTGCCGGCGGTGGACCCGACAGTGCAGGCCGACGAGAACGCCCCGGACCCATTGGCCGACGTCGACCCCAAGGACATTCCGGCCCTGGATATCGCGATTGATCAACTGTTCCAAGGGCCCGACCTTGTCGGGGCGTGGTCACTGAAAATTCGTCCGACCGCCAAGGGCCTGGCCTTCAACAACCTGGACCTGGGGCTCAAGGGCATGCAGCTCAAGGGCGCCGGTGGCTGGGAAGGTGCGCCGGGAGCCAGCGGCAGTTGGTACAAGGGCCGCCTGGATGGCAAGAACATCGGCGATGTGCTCAAGGGCTGGGGCTACGCGCCGACGGTCACCAGCAAGGACTTCCACCTGGATGTGGACGGTCGCTGGCCCGGCTCGCCGGCTTATGTCGGGCCGAAGCGTTTCTCCGGCAGCCTTGACGCGGCTTTCCGCAGCGGCCAGTTCGTTGAAGTGGAAGGCGGCGCCCAGGCGCTGCGGGTGTTCGGCCTGCTTAACTTCAACTCCATCGGCCGCCGTTTGCGCCTGGACTTTTCCGACCTGCTCGGCAAAGGCCTGAGCTATGACCGGGTCAAAGGCTTGTTGGCCGCCAGCAATGGCGTGTTCGTGACCCGTGAGCCCATCACCATGACCGGGCCGTCGACCAACCTGGAGCTCAACGGCACCCTGGACCTGGTGGCCGATCGGGTCGACGCCAAGTTGCTGGTGACCCTGCCCGTCACCAATAACCTGCCGATTGCTGCGCTGATCGTGGGGGCGCCGGCCATTGGCGGCGCGTTGTTCCTGATCGACAAGCTGATCGGCGACCGTGTGGCGCGCTTTGCCAGCGTGCAATACAAGGTGGAAGGCCCGTGGAAGGATCCAAAAATCACCTTCGACAAGCCATTTGAAAAACCAAACTGAGAGCCTGTGGAGTAGCATGGCCGCATGCCTTCTATGGAGTAGCGGCCCATGTCCTTTGCGGTAATTCAAATGGTCAGCCAGAGTGATGTGCTGGCCAATCTCGCCCAGGCCCGGCGTTTGCTGGAGCAAGCGGCGGCAGGCGGTGCGAAGCTGGCGGTACTGCCGGAAAACTTTGCCGCCATGGGCCGCCGCGACGTGGCCGCTATCGGTCGCGCCGAGGCATTGGGTGAAGGCCCGATCCTGCCATGGTTGAAACAGACCGCCCGCGACCTCACCTTATGGATAGTGGCCGGCACTGTACCGTTGCCGCCCAGGGACCATCCGGATGCCAAGGTCAATGCCTGCTCGCTGCTGATCGATGATCAGGGCGAGATCGTTGCCCGCTACGACAAGTTGCACCTGTTCGATGTGGATGTGGCGGATGCCCGGGGTCGTTATCGCGAATCCGACGACTATGCTTTCGGTGGCAACGTGGTGGTGGCGGATACGCCGGTGGGCCGGTTGGGCCTGACTGTGTGCTACGACCTGCGCTTCCCGGAGTTGTACAGCGAGTTGCGTGCGGCGGGGGCTGAATTGATTACGGCGCCCTCGGCCTTCACCGCAGTGACCGGCGCCGCGCACTGGGACGTGCTGATTCGCGCACGCGCCATCGAGACCCAGTGCTACTTGCTGGCGGCAGCCCAGGGGGGCGTGCATCCGGGCCCTCGGGAAACTTACGGCCACGCGGCGATCGTCGACCCGTGGGGGCGTGTGCTGACACAACAGGATCAAGGCGAAGCGGTGTTGCTGGCCGCACGCGACAGCAGTGAACAGGCGTCGATACGGGCGCGCATGCCGGTGGTCAACCATCGGCGCTTTTTCTCGCAGGGCGCGCAGCGACCTGCTTCAGAACGATGAATTTAAGGCCAAACCTATGAGCGAGTTGTTGTCCTCAGTCAGTGAACACCTCCTGGCACCCGGTGGCGTGACCATCGAAAGTCTGCAAACCGTGCTCGGCGATCTGGCCGGACCCGGCATCGACGCCGCCGACCTGTATTTCCAGGGGCAGATTTCCGAGTCCTGGGCGCTGGAAGATGGCATCGTCAAGGAAGGCAGTTTCAACCTCGACCAAGGCGTGGGCGTGCGTGCGCAGTCCGGTGAGAAAACCGGCTTCGCCTACAGCAACGCAATCACCCTGGAGGCCCTCGGCCTGGCTGCGCGTGCTGCGCGTTCGATTTCCCGCGCCGGCCAGAACGGCACGGTGCAGGCGTTCAGCACCCAGGATGTGGCGCAATTGTATGCGCCGGATAACCCCCTGGAAGTGATCAGCCGCGCGGAAAAAGTCGATTTGCTCAAGCGTATCGATGCGGCCACCCGCGCCCTCGACCCGCGTATCCAGCAAGTCACCGTGAGCATGGCCGGTGTGTGGGAGCGCATCCTGGTGGCCTCCACCGACGGCGGCCTGGCGGCGGATGTGCGCCCGCTGGTGCGGTTCAATGTCAGTGTGATCGTCGAGCAGAACGGCCGTCGCGAGCGCGGCGGCCATGGCGGCGGCGGGCGTACCGACTATCGATATTTCCTCACCGATGACCGCGCCATGGGGTATGCCCGTGAGGCGCTGCGCCAGGCGCTGGTTAATCTGGAGGCGATTCCGGCGCCGGCCGGCACGTTGCCGGTGGTGCTGGGGTCGGGCTGGTCCGGTGTGTTGCTGCACGAAGCGGTCGGCCATGGCCTGGAAGGCGACTTCAACCGCAAGGGCAGCTCCGCCTACAGCGGGCGCATGGGCGAGATGGTCGCGTCCAAGCTGTGCACGATCGTCGATGACGGCACCCTGGCCGGTCGCCGTGGCTCGCTGAGTGTCGACGACGAAGGCACTCCGACCGAGTGCACCACCCTGATCGAAAACGGCGTGCTCAAGGGCTACATGCAAGACAAGCTCAACGCCCGCCTGATGGGCGTGGCGCGCACCGGTAACGGCCGTCGCGAGTCCTATGCGCACCTGCCAATGCCGCGCATGACCAACACCTACATGCTCGGTGGCGAAAGCGATCCGGCGGAAATCATCGCCTCGGTGAAACGCGGTATCTACTGCGCCAACCTCGGTGGCGGCCAGGTGGATATCACCAGTGGCAAGTTCGTGTTCTCCACCAGCGAGGCGTACCTGATCGAAGACGGCAAGATTACCGCGCCGGTCAAGGGGGCAACGTTGATTGGCAACGGCCCGGAAGCCATGAGCAAGGTGTCGATGGTCGGCAACGACCTGGCGCTGGACAGCGGCGTGGGCACGTGCGGGAAAGATGGGCAGTCGGTGCCGGTGGGTGTCGGCCAGCCAACGCTGAAGATTGATGCGATCACCGTGGGTGGCACGGGGTCGTAAGCCGTGGAGCGCCGGGTGGCGAAGGTCGCCACCCGGGGAAGAGGATCAACGCAGGCCGCGTTGAGTCTCGTCCAGCTCACGGATGTACTTGAAGATTTTACGGCTGGTGGCCGGAGCCTTGTTTTGCGCCAGTTCGTGCTGGGCCTGACGAATCAGGGAGCGCAGTTGCTGGCGGTCCGCGTCCGGATAATCCACTACAAATTTCTCCAGTACTGCGTCATCGCCCGAGATCAGGCGGTCACGCCAACGTTCCAGGTTATGGAAACGTTCGTTGTACTGGCGAGTGGAGGCATCGAGTTGATCGAGCAAGGTCAGAATGGCGTCAGTGTCCTGGTCGCGCATCAGTTTGCCGATAAACGAGATGTGCCGTTTACGCGCGATATTCGCGGTGTGCTTGGGCGCATCCGCCAGGGCCCGGCGCATTTCGTCGGTCAGTGGCAGTTTTGCAATCAAGTCCGGCTTGAGCGTTGTAAGGCGCTCGCCGAGGTCAACCAGAGCATGCAGCTCACGTTTGACCTGGGATTTGCTTTTCTCCCCATCGAGGGAGTCGTCGTAAGAATCAACCATGGTGGCAGTCCGCAAAGAAACGCCGCCATGATAACCAGTCGGGGGCCGCTTGTCCGGCCCGGTCGCTCGATGGCCTTAACCGAAAGCAGAATTTGAGTGGAGAAAACCATGAGTGCAGCCCAAAGCGTCGGTCCGCAAGCGTTACCGGCACTGCAGGAACAAGTCGAGCAGATCCTTGCCGAGGCCAAGCGCCAGGGGGCCAGCGCCTGTGAAGTTGCGGTGTCGCTGGAGCAGGGGCTGTCGACGTCGGTACGCCAGCGGGAAGTCGAAACCGTCGAATTCAACCGTGACCAGGGCTTTGGCATCACCTTGTACGTGGGCCAGCGCAAGGGTTCGGCCAGCACTTCGGCGAGTGGCCCGGAGGCGATTCGCGAAACCGTGGCCGCCGCCTTGGCAATCGCCAAGCACACCTCCGAGGATGAAAGCTCGGGCCTGGCCGATAAAGCGCTGATGGCCAAGGACCTGAAGGACTTCGATCTGTTCCATGCCTGGGACATCACCCCCGAGCAAGCCATCGAGCAGGCACTGACCTGCGAAGCGGCGGCGTTCGACGCTGATGCCCGCATCAAGAACGCTGATGGCACCACGTTGAGCACCCATCAGGGCTGCCGCGTGTATGGCAACAGCCATGGTTTTATCGGCGGTTATGCATCCACTCGACACAGCTTGAGCTGCGTGATGATCGCCGAGGCCAATGGCCAGATGCAGCGTGACTACTGGTACGACGTGAACCGCCAGGGCGATTTGTTGGCGGACCCTGCCAGTATTGGCCAGCGCGCTGCACAACGTGCCGCGAGCCGCCTGGGCGCGCGCCCGGTGCCGACGTGCGAAGTGCCAGTGCTGTTTTCCGCGGAGTTGGCCGGCGGCTTGTTCGGCAGTTTCCTGGGGGCGATTTCCGGTGGCAACCTGTACCGTAAATCATCGTTCCTGGAAGGTGCGATCGGCCAGCAGCTGTTTCCGGAGTGGCTGACCATCGACGAACGTCCGCACCTGATGCGGGCCATGGGCAGTTCGGCGTTCGACGGCGATGGCCTGGCGACTTATGCCAAGCCGTTCGTCGAGAAAGGTGAATTGGTGTCCTACGTGTTGGGCACCTACTCGGGCCGCAAGCTCGGCCTGCCGAGCACTGCAAACTCCGGTGGCGTACACAACCTGTTTGTCACCCACGGCGACGAAGACCAAGCGGCGTTGTTGCGGCGCATGGGCCGTGGCCTGCTGGTGACCGAGTTAATGGGCCAGGGCCTGAACATGGTCACTGGGGATTATTCGCGCGGTGCGGCGGGGTTCTGGGTTGAAAACGGCGAGATTCAATTTGCCGTCCAGGAAGTCACCATTGCCGGCAATATGCGCGACATGTTCAAGCAGATCGTTGCGGTCGGCAATGACCTGGAACTGCGCAGCAACATTCGCACGGGTTCGGTATTGATCGAACGGATGACCGTCGCCGGCAGCTGACCGTAGCGAGGTTCAACCAAAGCGCGTTATCCCACGGATAGCGCGCTTTTTTTATGCCTGCCTGACAGGTGGATTACTCCGCCGCCATTGCGTTGATTCTCAATATCATTTAATAATAAATATCATTACCGAATGAGTGTCGATCATGAGTTCTGTCCTGCATGAGGATCCGTACCTGGAGAGCTGGCGCTGGATGAGTCGTCAGATTCGCTGTGGCCTGGATCCGAATGAACCTCGCCTGATCGAACATTACCTCAATGAAGGGCGATACCTGGCGTGTTGCACGGCCACCCATCCGTGGACGATCGCTGAAACGTCATTCCGGCTGCTGATCGACACCGCCAGCGATATCGCCTTGCCCTGGCACTGGCGATCCCTGTGCCTGGACCAGGCCTGGCGCCCGCTGCGCGACCTGGAAAAACTCTCCCGCTGTGCCTGCCGCCTCAAGCGCTGGCAGACCTTTGCCTGGCAATTGGCGACCTGCGAATTGCTGCCGTCTATTTCTCACTCCGACCTGGTGCAAGGATCTAACGATGAGTAACACCCGTATCGAACGCGACAGCATGGGCGAACTGCAGGTACCGGCCGAGGCCTTGTACGGTGCGCAAACCCAGCGCGCGGTGAACAACTTTCCGATCAGCCATCAGCGTATGCCGGCGCAGTTCATCCGCGCCCTGATCCTGGCCAAGACGGCGGCCGCCAAGGTCAACGTCGACCTCAAGCAAATCAGCGAAGGACAGGGCAAAGCCATCGTCGATGCCGCCCAGGGCTTGCTCGAAGGCGATTTCATGCAGCACTTCCCGGTGGACATCTTCCAGACCGGTTCCGGCACCAGCTCCAACATGAACGCCAACGAAGTGATCGCGACCCTCGCCAGCCGTTTGCTCGGCGAAGCGGTCAATCCCAATGATCACGTCAACTGCGGGCAAAGCAGCAACGACATCATCCCGACCACGATCCACGTCAGCGCCGCGCTGGTGCTGCACGAGCAAACATTGCCGGCACTGCTGCACCTGGTACAGGTGATCGAGCAGAAGGCCGAAGAAGTCCATCCGTTCATCAAGACCGGCCGTACTCACCTGATGGACGCCATGCCCGTGCGCATGAGCCAGGTGCTCAATGGTTGGGCGCAGCAGCTCAAGGCCAATATCGGTCATTTGCAGGACCTGCTGCCCAGCCTGCAGGCCCTGGCCCAGGGTGGTACGGCGGTGGGCACGGGGATCAATGCGCACCCGGAATTTGCTGCACGCTTCAGCCAGCAACTGAGCAGCCTGACCGGCGTGAAGTTCACCCCGGGCAAGAACCTGTTCGCGTTGATTGGCTCCCAGGACACCGCCGTCGCCGTCTCGGGCCAGTTGAAAGCCGTTGCCGTCTCGCTGATGAAAATCGCCAATGACCTGCGCTGGATGAACTCCGGCCCGCTCGCCGGCCTCGGTGAAATCGAACTGGAGGGCCTGCAGCCTGGGTCGTCGATCATGCCCGGCAAGGTCAATCCGGTGATCCCGGAAGCGACTGCGATGGTCGCCGCGCAGGTGATCGGCAACGACAGTGTGATCACCATCGCCGGCCAGTCGGGCAATTTCGAGCTGAATGTGATGTTGCCGATCATCGCGCAGAACCTGCTCGGCAGCCTGGAACTGCTGGCCAATTCCAGTCGCCTGTTGGCGGACAAGGCCATCGCCAGCTTCAAGGTCAACGAGGCCAAGCTCAAGGAAGCGCTCTCGCGCAACCCGATCCTGGTCACCGCACTCAACCCGATCATTGGTTACCAAAAGGCCGCTGAAATCGCCAAGAAGGCCTATCAGCAAGGCCGCCCGGTGATTGATGTCGCCCTCGAGCACACCGACTTGCCGCGCAGCCAACTGGAGGTCCTGCTGGACCCGGAAAAGCTCACGGCCGGCGGCGTGTAATCACCGACACTGCTTTGGAGGCTCACCATGGAGCATTGGAAACGCACGATCGAACGGGCCAATCGCTGCTTTATGCAGGGCGAGCTGGTAGACGCTCGCGAGGCCTATCTACAGGCCCTGGCCCTGGCTCAGGTGTTGTTCGAACGCTGGGCGGATGCCGACGAAGCGGTGGCGGCTTGCGTCATTTCCCATCACAACCTGGCGGACCTGCACCTGCGCCTGAACCAGCCGGAGGAGAGCGCCGAATACCTTTGCGCCATCCACCAGCGCCTCTTGCAGACCATGCAGGACCCGCGCCTGAGCCCGCAATTGCGTGAAGCGGCCCTGCGCCAGAGCAGCAAGACCTACGTCGAGCTGTTGAATTTCATCAGCGACCACGGCGAGTACCCGCGTACTCATCGGCTGCTGGGCAGCACGGCGGCGCCCTCGGATGCGTCGACTCGCAATAGTCCTTATTACGGAGCACATTGAAATGTCCTACACCTTGCCTGCCTTGCCTTACGCCTACGATGCCCTGGAACCGCATATCGATGCGCAAACCATGGAGATTCACTACACCAAGCACCACCAGACCTACATCAATAACCTCAATGCTGCGGTCGAGGGCACTGAGTTCGCCGGCTGGCCGGTAGAGAAACTGGTCTCCAGCGTGCAACAACTGCCGGAAAAACTGCGTGCGGCGGTCATCAACCAAGGCGGTGGCCACGCCAACCACTCGTTGTTCTGGGCGGTGATGTCGCCCAAGGGTGGCGGCAAGCCAGAAGGTGCGCTGGGCAAGGCCATCGACGAGCAACTGGGCGGTTTCGACAGCTTCAAGGAGGCGTTCACCAAAGCCGCGTTGACGCGTTTCGGCAGTGGCTGGGCCTGGCTGAGCGTGACACCGCAAAAGACCCTGGTGGTGGAAAGCAGTGGTAACCAGGACAGCCCGCTGATGAACGGCAATACGCCGATCCTGGGCCTGGACGTCTGGGAACACGCTTACTACCTGCTGTACCAGAACCGTCGCCCGGAATACATCAATGCCTTCTACAGTGTTATTAACTGGCCGGAAGTTGCCGCGCGCTATCAGGCCGCCCTGGCCTGATCTTCACCCTTCATAACCCGATCTAAGGCCGACTATGGGCACGCAAACACTGGCGATCAGCAGCGGACGAATGTTTCGTTATGCGTTTGGCTCGCTGCTGCTATTGGCAGGTACTGCATTGTTGGTGGCCCATGGGCTGGCCTGGCTGGACCTGGAGCCGCGTATCTTGCGCGCCCTGCAGGGCGGGTCAATCTGTGCACTCGGCACGGCACTCGGCGCGGTGCCGGTGTTGGTGATTCGGCGCATGCCGGTGGCGTTGAGCGATACATTGCTGGGCTTTGGCGCCGGGGTAATGCTGGCGGCGACGGCGTTTTCGCTGATCGTGCCGGGCATTGCCGCGGCTGAAGGCCTCGGGCTCTCGCCCTGGGGCGCCAGTGGCTTGATCAGCTTCGGCATCATGCTGGGTGCATTCGGGTTGTATCTGGTTGACCGCAAGGTCTCCGGCGCAAGCCCGGAAATGTTGGTGGGCACGCCGGACAACCCGGTGATCCCGCCGCGCATCTGGCTGTTCGTGTTTGCCATTATTGCCCACAACATTCCGGAAGGCATGGCGGTGGGCGTTTCCGCCGGCGGCGGCATGCCGGACGCCGACAGCTTGGCCATGGGCATTGCCTTGCAGGACGTGCCCGAAGGGCTGGTGATTGCGCTGGTATTGGCCGGGGCCGGGATGTCGCGGGTCAAGGCCTTCCTGATCGGAGCCGCGTCAGGCTTGGTGGAGCCGGTTTTTGCAGTGCTTTGCGCATGGCTGGTGAGCCTGGCCGAGGTGCTGTTGCCGTTGGGCCTGGCCCTGGCTGCTGGCGCGATGCTGTTGGTGGTGACCCACGAAGTGATCCCGGAGTCGCGGCGCAATGGTCATGAGAAGCTCGCCAGCCTGGGGTTGTGCATCGGGTTCTGCTTGATGATGGTGATGGATACAGCCCTGGGGTAAACCGCTCCCTGTTAAGAGCTGGCTCGCCGGCGCTCGGTCGCGGTCTTGAAGGACGCTATCGCCGGCAAGCCGGGCTCCTACGGAAGGTTATTCGCCTTCGTCGAAGAAGTTATTGATCAATGCCACCAGTGCGGCCATTGCTTCGTCTTCCTGCTCACCTTCGGTCTTCAGATGAATCTTGGTGCCCTTGCCGGCAGCCAGCATCATCATGGCCATGATGCTCTTGCCGTCGACCATGGATTCCGGGGTGCGCCCGGCGCGGATCTGACAGGGAAACTGCCCGGCAACACCGACGAATTTGGCCGAGGCGCGGGCGTGCAGGCCCAGCTTGTTGATGATTTCAATTTCCAGAGCGGGCATCGCGGGGGTGTTCCTTTCAGCTAAGGTCGCGGTGGCGGACCTGGACGTTCTTGAGGGTTTGTTGCAGCACCTGGCCCAGGCGCTCGGTCAGGTAGACGGAGCGGTGGTGGCCGCCGGTGCAGCCGATGGCGATGGTGACATAGGCGCGGTTGCTCGCGGCAAAGCGCGGCAGCCATTTGAGCAGGTAGCTGGAGATGTCCTGGAACATCTCCTCCACATCCGGCTGCGCTGCCAGGTAATCGGCCACCGGCTGATCCAGCCCGGACTGATCACGCAGTTCCGGTTTCCAGTAGGGGTTGGGCAGGCAACGCACATCGAACACCAGGTCAGCGTCCACCGGCATGCCCCGCTTGAAGCCAAAAGACTCCACGAGAAATGCGGTGCCAGGCTCCGGCTGATTCAGCAGGCGCAGCTTGATGGCATCGCGCAGCTGGTACAGGTTGAGGCTGGTGGTGTTGATCTTGAGGTCGGCGAGGTCGATGATCGGCCCCAGCAACGTGGTCTCATCTTCGATGGCTTCAGCCAGCGAGCGATGAGGGCTGCTGAGCGGGTGGCGTCGGCGGGTTTCGGAGAAGCGCTTGAGCAGCGTCTCTTCGTCGGCGTCCAGGTACAGCACATCGCAATGAATGTGTTTGGCGCGCACTTCCTCGAGCAATTGCGGAAAGCGCTCAAGGTGGCTGGGCAGGTTGCGGGCGTCAATCGAAACAGCGACCAGGGGTTGCGCCAGTTCGGTGTGGATCAACGCACGTTCCGCCAATTCCGGCAGCAGGCCGGCGGGCAGGTTGTCGATGCAATAGAAACCGTTGTCCTCAAGAACATTGAGGGCGGTGCTTTTACCCGAGCCGGAGCGGCCGCTGACGATGATCAAACGCATGATTACTGCCCGTTTTGTTCATCCAGGACAACCTGATAGAGCGCCTCACTGGTGGCAGCGCTGCGCAGTTTGTCGCGTACTTCCTTGCGGTCGAGCATGCTGGCGATCTGCCGAAGCAGCTCCAGGTGCGCATCGGTGGCAGCCTGTGGGACCAGCAGTACAAACAGCAGGTCGACCGGGGCGCCGTCGATGGCGTCGAAATCGATAGGTTTTTCCATGTGCAGCAAGGCGCTGACAGGTGTTTCACAGCCTTGCAGGCGGCAGTGTGGAATGGCGATGCCGTTACCAAAACCGGTCGAACCCAGTTTTTCACGGGCGATCAGCGACTCATAGACAACTTGCTCATCCAATTCAGGCACTTGGCCATGGATCAGTTTGGCAATTTCTTCGAGGGCTTTCTTTTTGCTGCCGCCCGGCACGTTCACGAGGGAACGGCCGGGGGTCAGGATGGTTTCAAGTCGGATCATGGGGGGAGAGTTAACGACCTGTACCTTGCATCAGGTGCAGATTCTTTTCCTTATGCTTTATGAGTTGGCGGTCCAGCTTGTCGTAGAGCGAGTCGATCGCCGCGTACATGTCCTCATGTTCCGCATTGGCGACGAGCTTGGCATTCGGTACGTGCAGGGTGGCCTCGATTTTCTGCTTGAGCTTATCGACCTCCATGATGACCTGCACGTTGGTGATCTTGTCAAAATGCCCCGCAAGTTTGTTCAACTTGCTCTCGGTGTACTCACGCAGGGGCTTGGTGACTTCCAGCTGGTGTCCACTGATGTTGACTTGCATACAGCTTCTCCTTCGTTGCCAGTGCATAAAGCGGCAGGCCGGGGTGCCTGCCACTGGAACGCTTTGGCCCGCCCGTCACATCAAACGCTTTCGCTCGCTGGAAGGCGCGATCCCAAGGGATTCGCGGTACTTGGCGACGGTTCGACGGGCGACCTGAATGCCTTGTGCCTCCAGTAAACCAGCGATCTTGCTGTCACTCAACGGCTTTTTCTGATTTTCCGCGGCAACCAGTTTTTTGATGATCGCGCGAATCGCCGTGGACGAGCATTCGCCGCCTTCAGAGGTGCTGACATGGCTGGAGAAAAAGTATTTCAGCTCATATATACCGCGTGGGGTATGCATGAATTTTTGCGTGGTCACCCGCGAGATCGTCGATTCGTGCATGCCCACCGCCTCGGCGATGTCGTGCAGGACCAGCGGTTTCATTGCTTCGTCGCCATATTCCAGGAAGCCGCGCTGATGCTCGACGATCTGGGTGGCGACTTTCATCAGGGTTTCGTTGCGGCTTTGCAGGCTCTTGATGAACCAGCGCGCTTCCTGCAATTGGTTGCGCATGAAGGTGTTGTCGGCGCTGGTGTCGGCGCGGCGCACAAAACCGGCATATTGCGGGTTGACCCGCAGGCGTGGCACGGATTCCTGGTTCAGCTCCACCAGCCAGCGCTCGTTGTCCTTGCGCACGATCACGTCAGGCACCACGTATTCGGCTTCGCTGGACTCGATCTGCGAGCCCGGACGCGGGTTGAGGCTCTGCACCAGTTCGATGACCTGGCGCAGGTCGTCTTCCTTGAGCTTCATGCGGCGCATCAGCTGGCTGTAGTCACGGCTGCCGAGCAAGTCGATATAGTCGGTCACCAGGCGCTGGGCCTCGACCAGCCAAGGGGTCTTGGCTGGCAGTTGGCGCAGTTGCAGCAACAGGCATTCACTGAGGGTGCGCGCGCCAATGCCGGCGGGCTCGAACTGCTGGATGCGGTGCAGGACGGCTTCAATCTCGTCCAGCTCGATATCCAGCTCCGGATCGAAGGCTTCGAGGATCTCTTCGAGCGTTTCGTCCAGATAACCCTGGTTATTGATGCAGTCGATCAGGGTCACGGCGATCAGGCGATCGGTGTCCGACATCGGCGCCAGGTTCAGTTGCCACAGCAGATGGCTCTGCAGGCTCTCGCCGGCTGAGGTGCGCGTGGTGAAGTCCCATTCGTCATCGTCGTTGCTGGGCAGGCTGCTGGCGCTGGTCTGGTAGACGTCTTCCCAGGCGGTGTCCACGGGAAGTTCGTTGGGGATGCGTTCGTTCCAGTCGCCTTCCTCGAGGTTATCCACCGTTGGGGCGGTTTCCTGGTAGGAGGGTTCCTGCACGTCGGAATTGGGTTTTTGCTCGATGTTGTCGGCCAGCGGGTCTGCATTATCGAAGTCGTCGCCTTCTTCCTGGCGTTCGAGCATCGGATTGGACTCCAGGGCCTCCTGGATTTCCTGTTGCAGGTCCAGGGTCGACAATTGGAGCAGGCGGATGGCCTGTTGCAGCTGCGGTGTCATCGTCAGCTGCTGGCCCATTCTCAGGACTAGCGATGGTTTCATGGCAGGGGCTTAACACCTTATTCGCCGGCGCAATGCGCCATCCACGACAGGGCGCGTGAGCGCCAAACATAAGCAAATTATATGCCTGATATCGGGGGCTTTGCCTAGAGCGCGGTAACAATAAAAATCCGGAGGTTTTCATTGACTCCCGCGCACCTTGGCGAACGGCCTGCCACCGCCTTTTTCAAACAGGCAGGCTTACAGGCGGAACTCGTGACCCAGGTACACTTCCTTGACCAGTTCGTTGGCCAGGATAGTGGCGGAGTCGCCTTCGGCGATCAGCTGGCCATCGTTGACGATATACGCGGTTTCGCAGATATCGAGGGTCTCACGGACGTTGTGGTCAGTGATCAATACGCCAATGCCCTTGGCCTTGAGGTGGTGGATGATCTGCTTGATATCACCCACCGAGATCGGGTCGACACCGGCAAACGGTTCGTCCAGCAGGATGAACTTGGGTGCAGTGGCCAGCGCCCGGGCGATTTCCACGCGGCGACGCTCACCACCGGACAGGCTCATGCCGAGGTTGTCGCGGATGTGGTTGATATGGAATTCCTGCAGCAGGCTTTCCAGCTCCTTGCGACGGCCGTCACGGTCGAGTTCCTTGCGGGTCTCGAGGATCGCCATGATGTTGTCGGAAACCGACAGCTTGCGGAAGATCGACGCTTCTTGCGGAAGATAGCCGATGCCCGCGCGGGCGCGGCCGTGCATCGGCTGGTGGCTGACGTCGAGGTCGTCGATCAGGACGCGACCCTGGTCCGCCTGGACCAGGCCGACGATCATGTAGAAGCAGGTGGTCTTGCCGGCGCCGTTGGGGCCGAGCAAGCCGACGATCTGGCCGCTGTCGATCGACAGGCTGACGTCGCGCACGACCTGGCGGCTTTTATAAGCCTTGGCCAGATGCTGGGCTTTCAGGGTTGCCATTAGTTCGCCTTCTTCGCATCGGGTTTAGGCGCAGGCTGGGCAGCACCGTCTTTCTTCTTCGGCTGGATAACCATGTCGATGCGTGGACGCGGTGCGCTGAGCTTGCTGCCAGTGGCGCGGCCGGCGTTGGCGACCTGCTTCACGGTGTCATAGGTGATTTTTTCACCTTCCGTGGAGTTGCCGTCAGGGCTGAGCACCTTGGCCTGGTCGATCAGCACGATGCGATTCTGCTGGGCGTGATACTGGATGGTCTTGCCATAGCCTTTCATCGGGCCGGTATCGGTCGCGGACTGCTTCTGTTCGAAGTAGGCCAGGTTGCCCACTGACGTCACCACGTCTATGTCGCCGGATTGGGTGCGAGTCAGGGTCACCGTGTTGCCGGTGATCTTCATCGAGCCTTGGGTGATGATCACGCCGCCGGTGTAAGTGGCGACGCCTTGCTTGTCATCCAGCTGCGCATCGTCGGCCGAGATGTGGATCGGTTGCTGGCTATCGTTCGGCAGAGCCCAGGCGCTCACGCTTCCCAGTGCTGCGCCCAGACCGAGCAAAATAGGGAGAGTTTTAACGAGCCTCATACTGTCCTCTTACGTTCGATAGCAGGTGTATCCTGCTTTCTTTCAAATACGCTTTCATTCCCTTGCCAGTCGATACACCGCCAGCGCCGTCGATTCTAACGTCTTGCTCGGTCTGCGCATATTGCTTCTGCGGGAATACGGTCATGCGACTGCTGGTAATCACGGTGTCGCGGTTTTTCGCATCGGTGCGTGCAACACGTACCGAGTCGATCAGTTCTACCTGGGTGCCGTCCGGGTTGACCTCGCCACGCTTGCTGGTGACGTGCCATGGAAACTCGGTGCCACGGTAGATGTTCATGTCCGGGTTGGTCAGCAGGGTCACTTCGGTGGCCTTCAAATGCTCGACCTTGTCCGACGTCATCTCGTACTGCACCTTGCCATCGGGCAGGAACTGCACGCTCTTGGCATTGATGGCGTAGTAGTCGATAGCCCCTTCGTCGACCTGCGCAGCAGGCTGGTCGAGAAAGCGCTCCGGGCTGATATTCCAGTAGCCCACCGCCAGGAACAGCGCGGCGATGACCCCGAATAGCAGGAAGTTGCGAATCTTTTTACTCAGCATAAAACGCTCTATAAGTAGGCGGCGTGGGCCGCTTCAAGGCTGCCCTGGGCACGCAGGATCAGCTCGCAGAACTCGCGGGCGGCACCTTCGCCACCACGCGCGGTGGTGATGCCATGGGCGTGCTCGCGGACAAAGGCCGCCGCATTGGCGACGGCCATGCCCAGGCCCACTCGGCGAATGACCGGCAGGTCAGGCAGGTCATCGCCCAAGTAGGCGACCTGCTCATAGCTTAGGTTGAGTTGGCCAAGAAGCTCGTCCAGGACCACCAGTTTATCCTCGCGGCCCTGATACAGGTGAGGAATCCCCAGGTTTTGTGCGCGGCGTTCCACAACGGGAGTCTTTCTGCCGCTGATAATCGCGGTTTGCACGCCCGCTGCCATCAGCATCTTGATGCCTTGGCCGTCGAGGGTGTTGAACGTCTTGAATTCGCTGCCGTCTTCGAGGAAGTACAGGCGGCCATCGGTCAGCACGCCGTCAACGTCGAAAATCGCCAGCTTGATGTTTTTGCCGCGTTGCAACAGGTCGCTGGTCATTTACATCACTCCTGCACGCAGCAAGTCGTGCATGTTCAGGGCGCCGATCGGGCGGTCGTCGGCATTGACCACCACCAGTGCGCCAATCTTGTGGTCTTCCATGATCTTCAGGGCTTCGGCGGCCAGCATGTCCGGGCGCGCGGTCTTGCCATGGGGCGTCATCACGGCATCGATGGTCGCTGTATGAATGTCGATGGTGCGGTCGAGGGTGCGGCGCAGGTCGCCGTCGGTGAAGACCCCGGCCAGGCGCCCGTCGGCTTCCAGGATGACCGTCATGCCCAGGCCCTTGCGGGTCATTTCCATCAGCGCGTCCTTCAGCAGAGTGCCGCGCGGGACGTGGGGCAATTCATCGCCCGAATGCATGACGTTTTCCACTTTGAGCAGCAGGCGCCGGCCCAGGGCGCCGCCTGGGTGGGAAAAAGCGAAGTCTTCCGCGGTAAAACCACGTGCTTCGAGCAATGCCACGGCGAGCGCATCGCCCATCACCAGGGCTGCGGTGGTGGAGGAGGTCGGCGCCAGGTTCAGCGGGCAGGCTTCATGGGCCACGTGAACATTGAGGTTCACTTCGGCGGCCTTGGCCAGCGTCGACTCCGGGTTGCCGGTGATGCTGATCATCTGGATGCCCAGGCGCTTGATCAGCGGCAGCAGGGTCACGATTTCGTTGGTGGTGCCGGAGTTGGACAGTGCCAGGATGATGTCATCCTTGGTGATCATGCCCATGTCGCCGTGGCTGGCTTCGGCCGGGTGCACGAAAAATGCGGTGGTCCCGGTGCTGGCCAGGGTCGCGGCGATCTTGTTGCCGACGTGACCCGATTTGCCCATGCCGACCACGACAACGCGGCCCTTGCTGGCCAGAATCATCTCGCAAGCGCGTACGAAATCCGCGTCGATATGCGCCAGCAAGCCTTCCACGGCTTCAAGCTCTAGGCGGATGGTGCGTTGTGCGGATTGAATAAGGTCGCTGGATTGGCTCATGTCTGAAATCGTATAGCCTGACGAAAAGTCGGCGATTATAACGGTAATGATCGATTCCCTCACGCAAGTTCGTCAGGCTTTATTCACCTGATGCCTGAGATTCCTTCTTCAGTAACACAGCCGGCAACGTTTTTTCGCTGTCCCCAATCTGAACAAGCGCAGTTCCGGCCTTGGGCGCGTTGTACCAGCAGTGATATAGTTCGCCGCCAGTTCGGTCCGCCCAGCCCATGTGGCTATCAATTGCGCAATCGTTGCAAACGTTTGTCGCAAGCGTGGTGTCTGAGTGAGAGGCTGCATCCCAAGGAGTTTAGATGAGTGCCGATAACGCCTACGCGGTCGAGCTGAAGGGACTGACCTTCAAGCGCGGGACGCGCAGCATCTTTGAGAACGTCGATATTCGCATTCCCCGCGGCAAGGTCACGGGCATCATGGGGCCTTCCGGTTGCGGCAAGACCACCCTATTGCGCCTGATGGGCATGCAATTGCGTCCCAGCGCCGGCGAAGTGTGGGTCAACGGCCAGAATCTGCCGACGCTGTCGCGCAGCGATCTGTTCGATGCGCGCAAGCACATGGGTGTGCTGTTCCAGAGCGGCGCGCTGTTCACCGACCTCGATGTGTTCGAGAACGTGGCCTTTCCGCTGCGGGTGCATACGCAGCTGTCTGACGAAATGATTCGTGACATCGTGTTGCTGAAACTGCAGGCCGTCGGCCTTCGCGGTGCCATCGACTTGATGCCCGACGAGCTGTCCGGCGGCATGAAGCGCCGGGTCGCCCTGGCGCGCGCGATTGCCCTCGATCCGCAGATCCTCATGTACGACGAGCCCTTCGTCGGCCAGGACCCGATTGCCATGGGGGTGCTGGTACGCCTGATTCGCCTGCTCAACGACGCCCTCGGCATCACCAGCATCGTGGTGTCCCACGACCTTGCAGAAACCGCGAGCATTGCCGATTACCTCTATGTAGTTGGCGATGGCCAGGTACTGGGCCAGGGCACGCCAGAAGAACTGATGAACGCAGACAATCCGCGCATTCGCCAATTCATGACCGGCGATCCCGATGGCCCGGTGCCTTTTCACTTTCCGGCAGCGGATTACCGCTTAGATCTTCTGGGGAAGCGCTGATGCGCAAGACATCTCTTATCGAAAAGGTCCGCCTTTTCGGTCGCTCCGGCATCGACATTGTCGAAGTCCTGGGCCGCTCGACGATTTTCCTGTTCCACGCCTTGCTCGGCCGCGGCGGCATCGGTGGCGGCTTTGGCCTGCTGGTCAAGCAACTGCATGCCGTGGGCGTCATGTCCCTGGTGATCATCGTGGTCTCCGGTGTGTTCATCGGCATGGTGCTGGCGCTGCAGGGCTTCAATATCCTCTCCAGCTACGGTTCGGAGCAGGCGGTAGGGCAGATGGTTGCCCTGACGTTGCTGCGTGAACTCGGGCCGGTGGTCACCGCGCTGCTGTTCGCGGGGCGTGCGGGTTCGGCGCTGACGGCTGAAATCGGCAACATGAAGTCCACCGAGCAGTTGTCCAGCCTGGAAATGATCGGCGTGGACCCGCTCAAGTACATTGTTGCCCCGCGCCTGTGGGCCGGCTTCATTTCCCTGCCATTGCTGGCGATGATCTTCAGCGTGGTGGGTATCTGGGGCGGTTCATGGGTGGCGGTGGACTGGCTGGGCGTCTATGACGGTTCCTACTGGGCCAACATGCAGAACAGCGTGACCTTCAGCGGCGACGTGCTCAACGGCATCATAAAAAGCATCGTCTTCGCCTTTGTAGTGACCTGGATCGCCGTATTCCAAGGCTACGACTGTGAGCCCACTTCAGAAGGGATCAGTCGCGCCACCACCAAGACCGTTGTGTACGCCTCGCTGGCGGTACTGGGCCTTGACTTCATTTTGACCGCCTTGATGTTTGGAGATTTCTGATGCAAAACCGCACTGTGGAAATCGGTGTCGGCCTTTT
Source organism: Pseudomonas sp. TH21 (assembly GCF_016651025.1). Classification (NCBI taxonomy): domain Bacteria; kingdom Pseudomonadati; phylum Pseudomonadota; class Gammaproteobacteria; order Pseudomonadales; family Pseudomonadaceae; genus Pseudomonas; species Pseudomonas sp. TH21. The sequence goes on from NZ_JAEKEQ010000001.1 coordinate 898,609, forward strand.
CTTGCTGGCTGGCATCCTGGCTTTATTGTTGCTGGCCCTGCGAGTCAGTGGTCTTTCGGCGAGCCCCACCGCCGACACTTATAAACTTTACGCGTACTTCGACAATATCGCCGGTTTGACTGTCAGAGCTAAAGTGACCATGGCCGGTGTCACCATCGGCAAGGTCACGGCAATCGATCTGGATCGCGACAGCTTCACCGGTCGAGTGACGATGCAACTGGACAAGAAGGTAGATAATCTGCCGACCGACTCCACTGCATCTATCCTCACTGCGGGTCTGCTGGGCGAGAAGTACATCGGTGTCAGCGTGGGCGGGGAAACAGCCTTGCTCAAGGATGGCTCGACAATCCACGACACACAGTCGTCGTTGGTACTTGAAGACCTGATCGGTAAATTCCTGCTCAATACGGTCAATAAAGACGCCAAATGAGGAATCTGTACATGATCTCTACCTTGCGACGTGGCCTCCTGGTACTGCTGGCGGCGCTGCCGTTGATGGCTAACGCGGCGGGTTCTGCGCACGATCTGGTGCAGGACACGACCAACAAGATGCTGGCCGACCTGACTGCCCATAAAGAGCAGTACAAGCAGGATCCCAGCAAGTTCTACGACGCGCTCAACACCATCGTCGGCCCGGTCGTCGACGCCGAAGGTATTTCGCGCAGCATCATGACCGTCAAGTATTCGCGCAAGGCGACGCCTGCGCAGATGCAGACGTTCCAGGAAAACTTCAAGAAAGGCCTGTTCCAGTTCTACGGCAATGCACTGCTTGAGTACAACAACCAGGGCATCACCGTTGATCCAGCCAAGGATGAGTCGGGCGATCGCACCAGCGTTGGCATGACCGTCAAGGGCAACAACGGCGCGGTCTATCCTGTGCAGTACACACTGGAGAAGGTCAACGGCGAGTGGAAACTGCGCAACGTGATCATCAACGGTATCAACATCGGCAAGCTGTTCCGTGACCAGTTCGCTGACGCGATGCAGCGCAATGGCAACGACCTGGACAAAACCATCAATGGTTGGGCCGGTGAAGTCGCCAAGGCCAAGGAAGAGACCGACAAAGCCGCCGGGAAGCCCGCGCAATGACCGAGTCGGCTGTTCGTCTCGGCGACGCTGGCGAGCTGTTCATCAGCGGCGTGCTGGATTACCGCACCGGGCCTGACCTGCGCAAGCAGGGCCAGGCGCTGATCAAGACCAGCACCGCGCCTGCGCTGGTGCTGGATTGTTCGGCGGTGACCAAGTCCAGCAGTGTCGGTCTGTCGTTGCTGCTGTGCTTCATGCGCGATGCCGAGGCGGCCAAAAAGCCGGTCAGCATCCGTGCATTGCCCGAAGACATGCGTGAAATTGCCGAAGTTTCCGGTTTGACCGAACTGTTGGCGCATCCTTAATACACATTATTAAAGAAGCCCCCCGTCAGAGTCCTGCTATGCGGGGTTCGCAGGCGCGGGGCTTTTTTGTATGATGTGCGACCCGTGCGCACTGGGCGCCGATAGAGGTTGAGCATGCAGGCCCTAGAAGTTAAAAGCTTCCTTGAAGGAAAGCTGCCGGAAACGAACGTAGAAGTTGAAGGCGAAGGCTGCAACTTCCAGCTGAACGTGATTAGCGATGAACTGGCGGCATTGAGCCCGGTCAAGCGTCAACAGCAGGTCTATGCCCATTTGAACCCGTGGATCACCGATGGCAGCATCCACGCGGTCACTATGAAATTTTTCAGCCGCGCGGCCTGGGCCGAGCGCACCTGAGCCCCCAAGGCGTCGAGATTCTTATGGATAAATTGATTATTACCGGCGGTGCCCGCCTTGATGGCGAGATCCGCATCTCCGGTGCGAAAAACTCCGCCTTGCCGATCCTGGCAGCGACCCTGCTGTGCGATGGCCCGGTGACCGTGGCCAACCTGCCGCACCTGCATGACATCACCACCATGATCGAGTTGTTCGGTCGCATGGGCATTGAGCCGGTGATCGACGAGAAACTGGCCGTCGAGATCGACCCGCGCACCATCAAGACCCTGATCGCTCCGTACGAACTGGTGAAAACCATGCGTGCTTCGATCCTGGTGCTGGGCCCGATGGTTGCCCGTTTCGGCGAAGCTGAAGTAGCCCTGCCTGGCGGTTGCGCGATTGGCTCGCGTCCGGTTGACCTGCACATCCGTGGCCTCGAGGCCATGGGTGCAACCATCGACGTCGAAGGCGGCTACATCAAGGCCAAGGCGCCGGAAGGCGGCTTGCGCGGTGCCAATTTCTTCTTCGATACCGTCAGCGTGACCGGTACCGAGAACATCATGATGGCGGCTGCCCTGGCCAACGGTCGCAGCGTCCTGCAAAACGCCGCGCGCGAGCCGGAAGTGGTCGACCTGGCCAACTTCCTGATCGCCATGGGTGCCAACATCACCGGCGCCGGCACCGACACCATCACCATCGAAGGCGTCAAGCGCCTGCACTCGGCCACCTACAAGGTGATGCCGGACCGCATCGAGACCGGTACCTACCTGGTTGCCGCTGCCGTCACCGGTGGTCGCGTCAAGGTCAAGGACACTGATCCGACCATCCTTGAAGCCGTGCTGGAAAAACTCAAGGAAGCCGGTGCTGAAATCACTACCGGTGCCGACTGGATTGAGCTGAACATGCATGGCAAGCGGCCAAAAGCCGTGAACGTGCGTACCGCTCCGTACCCAGCGTTCCCGACCGACATGCAGGCGCAGTTCATCTCCCTGAACGCGATTGCCGAAGGTACCGGTGCCGTGATCGAGACCATCTTCGAAAACCGCTTCATGCACGTGTACGAACTGCACCGCATGGGCGCGAAGATCCAGGTCGAAGGCAACACCGCTATCGTTACCGGCACCGAGAAGCTCAAGGGCGCGCCAGTGATGGCGACCGACCTGCGCGCTTCGGCCAGCCTGGTGATCTCGGCGCTGATCGCCGAAGGTGACACGTTGATCGACCGCATCTACCACATCGACCGTGGTTATGAGTGCATCGAAGAAAAACTGCAGATGCTCGGCGCGAAAATCCGCCGCGTACCGGGCTAGTCCCGGCACTGCGAGCACCTTCACTGTGGAGAGGGAGCTTGCTCCCGCTGGACTGCGCGGCAGTCCCATTTCCAGAGCCGCTTCGCGCCCCGGCGCGAGCAAGCGTCCTCGCCACGGGAAGGTGTTTGTTGTTAAATGGTTTGTTTCAAATCGAGGCTGTAATGGCCTCGATCTGTGTCTGGCGCCGTTTGTGACCGGACAGCAATAGCCTGATGAAGGACTGACGTTTCCCATGTTGACCATCGCACTGTCCAAGGGCCGCATCCTTGACGACACTTTGCCGCTTCTGGCTGAAGCGGGCATCGTGCCGACCGAGAATCCGGACAAGAGCCGCAAGCTGATCATCCCCACGACCCAGGACGACGTGCGCCTGTTGATCGTGCGGGCTACCGACGTGCCGACCTACGTTGAACATGGCGCGGCCGACCTGGGTGTTGCCGGCAAAGACGTGCTGATGGAATACGGTGGCCAGGGCCTGTACGAGCCGCTGGACCTGCGCATTGCCCTGTGCAAGCTGATGACAGCCGGCCGTGTCGGTGACGTCGAGCCCAAGGGGCGCCTGCGAGTGGCCACCAAGTTCGTCAACGTCGCCAAGCGTTACTACGCCGAGCAAGGCCGCCAGGTCGATATCATCAAGCTCTACGGCTCGATGGAGCTGGCGCCGCTGATTGGCCTCGCCGACAAGATCATCGACGTGGTCGACACCGGCAACACCCTGCGCGCCAACGGTTTGGAGCCGCAGGATTTCATTGCCGACATCAGCTCTCGCCTGATCGTCAACAAAGCCTCCATGAAAATGCAGCACGCCCGTATCCAGGCGTTGATCGACACCCTGCGCAAGGCAGTGGAGTCTCGACACCGCGGTTGACTCACCCGCGTAGCCGGAAGGCTGCGCCCGTCTATCCGCCTCATAGCCAGAATTCTCAGGTGCCCAAGCGGAAACGACTGCTAGTTTAGGGCGCCTGAGTTTTTGCCAATTCTATTGAGGCCCTCGCTATGACCACGTCCACTGCAATTGCCCGACTCAACGCTGCCGACCCGGATTTCGCCCATCATCTGGATCATCTGCTGAGCTGGGAAAGCGTGTCCGACGATTCGGTCAACCAGCGGGTGCTCGACATCATCAAGGCCGTGCGCGAACGCGGTGACGCGGCGTTGGTGGACTTCACACGCCAGTTCGACGGCTTGGACGTGAAGTCCATGGCCGACCTGATCCTGCCGCGCGAACGCCTCGAGCTGGCCCTGACGCGCATCACTGCGCCGCAGCGCGAAGCCCTGGAAGTCGCCGCAGCGCGGGTGCGCAGCTACCACGAAAAGCAGAAGCAGGATTCCTGGAGCTACACCGAAGCTGACGGTACCGTGCTGGGCCAGAAGGTCACGCCACTGGACCGTGCCGGCCTGTACGTGCCGGGCGGCAAGGCGTCGTACCCGTCGTCGGTGCTGATGAACGCGATCCCGGCCAAAGTGGCGGGCGTGACCGAAGTGGTCATGGTGGTACCGACCCCGCGCGGCGAAATCAACGAGCTGGTGCTGGCTGCGGCCTGCATCGCCGGGGTCGACCGCGTCTTCACCATCGGCGGCGCGCAGGCTGTTGCCGCGCTGGCCTACGGCACCGAGAGCGTGCCGAAGGTCGACAAGGTGGTCGGTCCGGGCAACATCTACGTTGCCACTGCCAAGCGCCACGTGTTTGGCCAGGTCGGTATCGACATGATCGCTGGCCCGTCGGAAATCCTCGTGGTGTGTGATGGCCAGACCGATCCGGACTGGATTGCCATGGACCTGTTCTCCCAGGCCGAGCACGACGAAGACGCCCAGGCGATCCTGGTCAGCCCCGACGCCGAATTCCTCGACAAGGTAGCCGCCAGCATCAATAAATTGCTGCCGACCATGGAGCGCGCCGAGATCATCGAGAAGTCGATCAATGGCCGTGGCGCGCTGATCCTGGTGCGTGACATGGAACAGGCTATCGAAGTGGCCAACCGCATTGCGCCGGAGCACCTGGAGCTGTCGGTTGCCGACCCACAAACCTGGCTGCCATCGATTCGTCATGCCGGTGCGATCTTCATGGGCCGCCACACCAGCGAAGCCCTGGGCGACTACTGCGCGGGCCCCAACCATGTGTTGCCGACCTCGGGCACCGCGCGTTTCTCGTCGCCGCTTGGGGTGTATGACTTCCAGAAGCGTTCGTCGATCATCTTCTGCTCGCCACAAGGCGCTTCCGAGCTGGGCAAGACCGCGTCGGTGCTGGCCCGTGGTGAATCCCTCAGCGCGCACGCCCGCAGCGCCGAATATCGCATCCTTGAAGACAAGCAGGGGAACTGAGACATGAGCAAATTCTGGAGCCCCTTCGTCAAGGACCTGGTGCCTTACGTGCCTGGCGAACAGCCCAAGCTGACCAAGCTGGTCAAGCTCAACACCAACGAAAACCCCTACGGCCCGTCGCCCAAGGCGCTCGCGGCGATGCAGGCCGAGTTGAACGACAACCTGCGCCTGTACCCGGACCCCAACAGCGACCTGCTCAAGCAGGCGGTGGCCAAGTATTACGGGATCGACGCCGGCAAGGTGTTCCTTGGCAACGGTTCCGATGAAGTCCTGGCGCACATCTTCCATGGCCTGTTCCAGCACGATCTGCCGCTGCTGTTCCCGGATATCAGCTACAGCTTCTATCCGGTCTACTGCGGCCTTTATGGCATCAAGTCCGCCCCGGTGCCGCTGGACGAGCAGTTCCAGATCCGCGTGTCGGACTACGCCAGGCCCAACGGCGGGATCATCTTCCCCAACCCGAACGCGCCGACCGGCTGCGTGCTGGCGCTGGACGCGGTGGAGCAGATCCTCAAGGCCAGCCCGGACTCGGTGGTGGTGGTCGATGAAGCCTATATCGACTTCGGTGGTGAAACCGCCATCAGCCTGGTGGACCGCTACCCGAACCTGCTGGTGACGCAGACCCTGTCCAAATCGCGCTCACTCGCCGGTTTGCGCGTGGGCCTGGCCGTGGGCCACCCGGACCTGATCGAAGCGCTGGAGCGGGTCAAGAACAGCTTCAACTCCTATCCGCTGGATCGCCTGGCGATTGTCGGCGCGGCGGCGGCGTTCGAGGATCGTGAGTACTTCGAGGCGACCTGCCGATTGGTTGTCGATAGCCGTAACAAGCTAGTCGCTCAATTGGAGGAGAAGGGTTTTGAGGTGTTGCCGTCGGCAGCCAACTTCATCTTTGCGCGTCACCCGCGGCACGACGCGGCGGGTCTTGCCGCCAAGGTGCGTGAGCAGGGCGTGATCGTGCGGCACTTCAAGCAGGAGCGGATTGCCCAGTTCCTGCGGATCAGCATCGGTACGCCGGAGCAGAACCAGGCGTTGATTGATGCGTTGGGCGAGCTCTAAGCCACACTGAGGCTCAAAAAATGTGGGAGCGGGCTTGCTCGCGAAGGCGTTGTATCAGTCACATAGCTGTCGACTGACACTGCGCTTTCGCGAGCAAGCCCGCTCCCACATTTGGTTTTGCGGTGTTAGTTAGATCAACGGCTCATCAGATTTTTTGTTCTTCCAGCCATCGTTGCCCGGCAGCAGCAGGTTCAAGCCAATCGCTACCACCGCACACAGGGCGATGCCCTTGAGGCCGAAATCATCCGGGCCGGTGCCGGTACCGACCAACACCCCGCCAATCCCGAACACCAGGGTCACCGACACAATCACCAGATTGCGCGCCTCACCCAGGTCGATCTTGTGGCGGATCAAGGTGTTCATCCCCACCGCGGCAATCGAGCCGAACAGCAGGCACAGGATCCCGCCCATCACCGGCACCGGGATGCTTTGCAGCAGTGCGCCGAACTTGCCGATAAACGCCAGGCTGATGGCAAAGACCGCCGCCCAGGTCATGATTTTCGGGTTGTAGTTCTTCGTCAGCATCACCGCGCCGGTCACTTCGGCGTACGTGGTGTTCGGCGGGCCGCCGAACAGGCCGGCGGCCGTGGTGGCAATCCCGTCACCCAGCAGGGTGCGGTGCAGGCCGGGCTTCTTCAGGTAGTCGCGACCGGTCACGCTGCCCACCGCAATCACACCGCCGATATGTTCGATCGCCGGGGCCAGGGCCACCGGTACGATGAACAGGATCGCTTGCCAGTTGAACTCCGGCGCGGTGAAATGGGGCAGGGCAAACCAAGGGGCGGCAGCGATTTTTGCCGTGTCGACCACGCCAAAGTAGAACGACATGGCAAACCCCACCAGCACGCCGGAGATGATCGGCACCAGGCGGAAAATGCCTTTGCCGAACACCGCCACGATCAAGGTGGTCAGCAGCGCCGGCATCGAGATCATCATCGCCGTCTGGTAATGGATCAGCTCGGCGCCGTCACCGGCCTTGCCCATCGCCATGTTGGCGGCGATCGGCGCCATGGCCAGGCCGATGGAGATGATCACCGGCCCGATCACCACGGGCGGCAGCAGCCGGTCAATGAAACCGGTGCCCTTGATCTTCACGGCGAGGCCGAGGAAGGTATAAACGAAACCGGCCGCCATCACCCCGCCCATGGTCGCCGCAAGGCCGAACTGGCCCTTGGCGAGAATGATCGGCGTGATAAACGCAAAGCTCGATGCCAGGAATACCGGCACCTGACGACCTGTGACCACCTGGAACAGCAACGTGCCCAGGCCTGCGGTAAACAGTGCGACGTTTGGATCAAGACCTGTGATCAGCGGCATCAACACCAGCGCGCCAAATGCTACGAAGAGCATCTGTGCGCCGGACAGGATCTGGCGCCAAAGCGGGTCGTTGAATTCATCCTGCATGCTCACGCGTCCTTCTGCTTGGTGCCGAAGATCTTGTCACCGGCATCGCCCAGGCCTGGGATGATGTAGCCGTGCTCGTTCAGGCGCTCATCGATGGAGGCGGTGTAGATCTGCACGTCCGGGTGCGCTTTCTCGACGGCAGCGATGCCTTCGGGAGCGGCCACCAGCACCATGGCGCGGATGTCCTTGCAACCGGCCTTTTTCAGCAGGTCAATGGTGGCAACCATGGAGCTGCCGGTGGCGAGCATCGGGTCGATGATCATGGCCAGGCGTTCGTTGATTTCCGGAACGAGTTTTTCCAGGTACGTGTGGGCCTGCAAGGTTTCTTCGTTGCGGGCCACGCCGACGGCGCTGACCTTGGCGCCCGGGATCAGGCTGAGCACGCCTTCGAGCATGCCGATACCGGCGCGCAGGATCGGCACCACGGTAATTTTCTTACCGGCGATTTTCTCCACCTGGACGGGACCGGCCCAACCGGGGATCTCGTAGCTTTCCAGGGGCAAATCCTTGGTGGCTTCGTAAGTGAGCAGCGCTCCGACTTCCTGAGCAAGCTCACGGAAATTCTTCGTGCTAATGTCGGCACGGCGCATAAGGCCGAGTTTGTGTCGGATCAGCGGGTGGCGGATCTCGCGAGTGGGCATGGGAAAGGCTCCGGCGGCGGGCAAAAAAACCGGCCTAGATTAATCTATCCGAGGGTGTTGTCCTATAGACATCAAGTACGTTAGTCCATAAAGGCTTGAACGTTGCGCCTCACATGCGTACCTTTGCCCGCTTTTCTTGCCACAGCACCCCCTTGGAGAGCGCCATGTCCGCTGATCTCGAGCATATCCGTCAAATCATGCGCGAGGCTGACTGCCTGTACACCGAAGCGCAAGTCGAAGAAGCGATCGCCAAGGTCGGCGCACACATCACTCGCGAGATGGCCGACACCAACCCGGTGGTCTTCTGCGTGATGAACGGCGGGCTGATCTTCGCCGGCAAACTGCTCACTCACCTGCAGTTCCCGCTGGAAGCGTCCTACCTGCACGCCACGCGCTATCGCAACGAAACCAGCGGCGGTGACCTGTTCTGGAAAGCCAAGCCGGAAGTCTCGTTCATCGACCGTGACGTGCTGATCATCGACGACATCCTCGACGAAGGTCACACCCTGGGCGCGATCATCGACTTCTGCAAACACGCCGGCGCACGCAAGGTGCACACCGCCGTGCTGATCGACAAAGACCATGACCGCAAGGCCCGCCCGGACCTGAAAGCCGATTACGTCGGCCTGCCGTGCATCGACCGTTACATCTTCGGTTACGGCATGGACTACAAAGGCTACTGGCGCAATGCCAACGGGATTTTCGCCGTCAAGGGGATGTGATTGATGACCCGCTTTCTGGATCAGACGCTGTTCGCCGAATTGACCGAGAAAGCGGCCGCCAGCCCGCGTGGCCGGCACCATCACAACTTCCATCAGATGGATGAGCCCTGCCATCGCCTGGCCGTGGGCCTGCAGCCCGACACCTATGTGCCGCCGCATCGGCACCTGAGCGCCGACAAGGCGGAAACCCTGCTGGTGCTCCAGGGCAGCCTGGGCCTGCTGGTGTTCAGCGACACCGGTGAAGTCATTGCCAAGCGTGTGATGCAGGCGGGCAGCGCGTGTGCCGGTGTCGACCTGCCGCCAGGGGTGTTTCACGGCTTGGTGGTGCTGGCACCGGATACAGTGATGTTCGAGTGCAAAGCCGGGCCTTATCGGCCGGTAGGCGAGGGCGAATCAGCCAGTTGGGCGCCCCGCGAGGGCGATGCCGACGTGGTCGAGTATCAGCGCTGGATGCTTGCCCAGTTCGATTGAGCTACAGTGCTGGGCCATCTCCCATGGAGCGGCCCATGAGCCTGTTGATACGCACCTGCGCCGCCCTGGCGCTGACCCTCAGTTTGCCCCTGGCCGCCGCGCCTGCGCCGATGCACAGTCAGTTCCTGCCGTCGGACGACCTTACCCTGCGCGCCGAGACGCCCGACCAGCAGCAGTTGCTGCAAGTCACTGAATACGCGGTGGTGGTCGGCAACCAGCGTCAATCCAACCAGCAACCGATCCCGGTGACTTCGCCGCTGATGATCCGCCTCAAGGGCAAGCCCCTGAACAAGGGCGCGACCATCGCCCAGGTGGTGCTCAACTTCGACGCCGAAAGCAAAAGCCTGAAAAAGCCGGCATACGACGACAAGATCAAAACCTTGACCTTGTCCTACCCGGTGGCCCAGTACCGCGTGATCGTCGATCTGCTGCGCAATGACACGGTGTATGTGCAATTCCTCAGTTATGCCAATGGGCATATCTGGGCGGACTTGCACACCGGTGTCGTTCGTTCCAGGCAGTGACAGCGCTGCAGAACACATGTGGGAGCTGGCTTGCCTGCGATGGTATCGCCTCGGTTGTACTGACAGGCCGAGTTGGCTGCATCGCAGGCAAGCCAGCTCCCACATTGAACGTGTGTTGCTTCCGCAGCGTGTGCCCCGCAGGTAAACTGCGTTTCCCGTGTAAATGTCCGCAGGCTGGAGTCGGTAATGCGTAAAGATAAGAAACAGGTGATTGGTGACGAGATCGGCGACGATCAGATCAAGTTGTTCCTGGACTTCGAGCCGGTCGACGCGACTTCACCGTCCCTGCACAAACTGATCAAGGCTTACCGTGGCCTGCGTATCGACGATTTCGAACGGTTCCTGGGCTTTTTCAAGGAAGCCGGCCTGGACCTGGACGGCAAGGACGAGCATGGCCAGACCTTTGTCGACCTGATCAAGGACCAGCGCAACGCCGCCGAGTACATCGAGCTGATCGATAACGCGCGCAGCTGATTATCCCGGCCATAAAAAAACGCCCCGTTCTCAGGCCGAGAGCGGGGCGTTTTTTATTGCAGCACGGCCTTAAGCGTAGCTTTCGGCTTCGTTGCTTTGCTCAACCAGTTCCAGGCTGATGTTGTTCTGCGCGTTGATCTTGCGATACAGCTCGGCATCGGTCTCCAGGACCTTTTCGCGAGCCGGGAAGATCTCGTGCAGCTTGGTTGCCCACTCGCCTGCAGCTTTTTGTGGGAAGCAGCGCTCGATCAGTTCCAGCATGATCGACACGGTCACCGAAGCGCCAGGGGAGGCGCCCAGCAGTGCCGCCAAGGAACCGTCCTTGGCCGCGACCAGCTCGGTGCCAAATTGCAGCACGCCGCCTTTTTTCGGGTCTTTCTTGATGATCTGCACCCGTTGGCCGGCCACTTCCAGGCGCCAGTCCTCGGCTTTCGCTTCAGGGTAGAAGCGGCGCAGGGATTCCAGGCGCTGCTCCATGGACTGGCGCACTTCGCTGACCAGGTACTTGGTCAGGTCCATGTTGTCGCGGGCCACGGCGAGCATCGGGCCGATGTTGCCGGCACGGATCGACAGAGGCAGGTCGAGGAACGAGCCGTGCTTGAGGAACTTGGTGGTGAACCCGGCGTATGGCCCGAACAGCAGGGACTTCTTGCCATCGACCACGCGGGTGTCCAGGTGCGGCACGGACATTGGCGGCGAACCCACGGCGGCCTGGCTGTAGACCTTGGCCTGGTGGTGCTTGACCACTTCCGGGTTGTCGCAACGCAGCCACTGGCCACTTACCGGGAAACCGCCAAAACCTTTGCTTTCTTCGATGCCCGAGGCTTGCAGCAACGGCAGGGCCGCACCACCGGCGCCGAGGAACACGAACTTGGCGTCCACCTCGCGGCTGTTGCCGCTGTTGACGTCCTTGATGCTCACGGTCCAGCCGGCGCCGTTGCGCTTGAGGCCGGTCACGCGCTTGCTGTACTTGACCTGGGCATCCGGCGAACTGGTGAGGTGGCTGAGCAGCTGGTTGGTCAGGGCGCCGAAGTTGACGTCGGTGCCGTTCATCACGCGGGTGGCAGCGATTTTTTCGTCGAGCGGGCGGCCCGGCATCATCAACGGCATCCACTCGGCCATCTCATTGCGGTCTTCGGTGTAGTGCATGTCCGAGAACGCGTGGTGCTGGCTGAGGGATTCAAAGCGTTTCTTGAGGAACGACACGCCTTTTTCGCCCTGCACGAAGCTCAGGTGCGGGACTGGGCTGATAAAGGACTTGGACGAGCCAAAGGTGCCCTTTTTGGTCAGGTACGCCCAGAACTGCTTCGAGACCTCGAACTGGGTGTTGATGTGCACGGCTTTCTTGATGTCGATGGAACCATCGGCGGCCTGCGGCGTGTAGTTCAGCTCACACAGGCCGGCGTGGCCGGTACCGGCGTTGTTCCACGGGTTGGAACTCTCCGCGGCACCCGAATCCATCAGCTCAACGACTTCCAGCTTGAGGCCGGGGTCGAGCTCTTTGAGCAATACGGCCAGGGTGGCACTCATGATGCCGGCCCCTACCAGTACTACGTCGACTGCTTCGTTATGCGCCATTTAACGCGTCTCCAAAATCTGCAGCACCAAATTGACGGCATGGCTGCCAGGAGTGACGGGGCGGTTCACGTGTTGCCCCAGGTTACCCATGGCCAGGATCGCCATGTCCGATTCGCAATTCTTTGCAATTTCAGCGCACGCTTCCTGCCGGCTAATCTGCCTATGAACGCATTCATGGGCGCCTGTGGCAATTCGACTTATGGTCAAAGCGTGCGATTCGTGCAACCAATCCGTAGCGGACAGGCTCAAGCTCCGGTTGTTGAGGAGTACTCGGTCCTGTGTGGTTGGGCTGTTCCAGACGCTGATGGTGCTTGTACAAACGCCAAACTATTCATTTGCTCGCCACACTCTTGTGAAGTTGTGAAAACCCGTTTTTTTCACGCTCTTTTGAAGACGTGAACCTCAAAAAAGGGCTGCCCCAGCCTGGCACCTGGCCCGCACAACCTTTGCCGAGACGCGGCAAGACGGGCAAACAACTCAAGTGGCCGAGCGCAATGGCAGCTCTGGCAGATTCGGTAAAGAGGGGTGGTTTGCAAAGAAAACAGCAAGCGCGCCAGCTTCACTCGATCTGTGTGGGCGGCTCTCTGTGGGCGATTCTTGAGGTTACTGCCGAGGCAATAACGATGCTGCGAGGCCCGATCAGGAGACGTCCTTATAATCGGGGGGAGATTGTAGCGAAGAACGCCAAGGAAATGGGCGTGTTTTATGACTTTTATTAGGACTTCGGTCAGGCGGCCAACGGCTGGTGGCGGGGCGACCGCGCAGGGCGCGGGCTGACGCGTGCGCTGGCCGGCAATGGGTGGTGCATCCAGCTCAGGCGAATCTCTTCGATTTCTACCCAGCCTTCGCCGACCGGAGGCTGGTGGCACTCTTTAAAGGCCTGGCAGCGACCTTGCACATCGAGCAGGGCGAACTGGCGAAGGGCGGGCTTGCGGGTAAACAGAGACCAGAGAAAATGCATGGCGATCAACCTCCTGAGATTGGGGCCAAGCATGCCCGCGTGGGATGACGAGCCCATGTAACGGCTGTGACATCTGGGTTACAACGAACCGCGATCTCGGCTACAGGTCACAGGTTGTAACTGGCGCTAGTTCCGCGCAGTGGCGCCCCGCTATACTGCCGGCCTGTCGGTACCTGATTTCTGGAGAGAAGAGCATGTTGCAACGCCTGTTGTTCGGTTTGATCACTGTGACCAGCTTGACCCTGGTTGGCTGCGCCAACAGCCCGCAACAACTGAGCCCTGAGCCGAAAATCACCACGCAACTGGCTCCGGTGGGCCATGGCCAGCCGGTGTCGGTGCGGGTCGTGGATGGTCGTCCGTCGCCAACCCTGGGTTCCCGTGGTGGCCTGTACCCTGAAACCGCCCTGGTGTCGGTGAACGGCCAGGACGTGTTGCCCAAGCTGCAGGCCCAGGCCGAAGCTGCCGTGCGTTTGCTGGGTTTCACCCCGGCCAACTCGCCGGGCGCGCCTCAACTGACCATTACCCTGGCCGAGCTGAAGTACCAGTCGCCCAAGGAAGGCCTGTACGTGACTGAAGCCTCGATTGGCGCGACGTTCAAGTCCGACGTCACTGCCGGCACGCGTCGCTACAGCGGCCGCTACGGCGCTTCGCTCAACCAGCGTTTCGGCATGGCGCCGAACCAGGAAACCAACACCAAGCTGGTCAGCGACGTGCTGAGTGATGCCTTGACTCGCCTGTTCAAGGATCCAAGCATCGGTTCATTGCTCAGCTCGCAATAACCGCTTACTAAAAAAGCCGGGCTCAGCGATGAGCCCGGCTTTTTTTCGCCTTCAGTTTCATGCGGCGGTGTCGATACAGAAATCCAGCAGGCTCACCCCCGTCAACCCATCGGCCTCCGGCAGGTCCGCATGCTGATGCCCGCCCAGGGCGCAATACACCAGCCAATGGCGGTCCTGGACGTTGAACGCCAGGCCGCCGATCAGCGCCTCTTGCTCATCGCTGGGTGCGATCAGATACAACCGATCCTGGTTTTGCGCGTGCAGCATGACAAGCTCCCGAACGTTCGAAGGGCAACAGAGTGGCCTGTTAAGGTGACGTTCAGGTGACGCTGTAAATTACTGGATACATTAGCCGTCAATGGGGGAGGGAGCATTTTCAGGCGCCGGAGGCCACTATCGTTCAGGTTTGTATCTGAATTGATACCAAGACACTGTATTCCTGAGGTTTGCGATGGCGCTGCCCGCACTATTGATCAACGCTGTGGCTTTATTGGTGGCCTGCCCTGGGGCGGCCCTGTTGTTTTTTACCCGCCTGCGCGAACAGCGCGCGATGGCCGACCTGGCCGCGCAAAGCGAAGACCGCGCGATCGACCAACCGATGTTGTTTCTGGATGTGCGCACCGAACGGGCGCATCGACTGGCTTACCGCGTCGGGTTCGCCTGCCTGGGGTTGGCGTTGGCCATCTCGTGGCTGAGCACCCACCTCTGAAAAAACCGCTGAACAAATGTAGGAGCGGGCTTGTGTGGGAGCTGGCTTGCCTGCGATAGCATCACCTCAGTGTGACTGATACACCGAGGTGTCTGCATCGCGGGCATGCACGGCTCCTATACAAGCCCGCTTCTACACAAGATGGTTCGTACAGCGGTTACAGTGGAATTCCCGCCTTGACCCGATATTGATTGCGCACCGGTGTTGCATATTGCACCACCAGGAACGGCCGGTGCTCGGCCGGGCATTCGTTCAGGCGGCGCTCCCATTCAGCCTTGGCCTTGGCCAGTTCGTCCGCCGGGAACACCTCGGCCGCCGTCGGCACCTGTAATTGCGGGTCGGCGTCGCTCCATTGCTGATACGCCAGGTAGTGCACCGGGAACAGCCGGTAACCGCCGAGAATCTGCCGGTCCATTTCCACCGCCAGCAGCTTGGTGTCTTCGAAACGCTCGGTGATCGGCGGCGCGAAGTTGATGTGCACCCGGCCCTTGTAGCCGGTGATACCCAAGGCAATGCTCACGTCATCTTCGCCCGGCGCCTTGGTGTAGGTGCCGGTTGTGGCGCGGATATACAGCTCGCGGGCCTTGGCCGCGTCGCATGGGTCGTACTCGTAGCTGATGGACACCGGCGTCAGGTTCAGCGACTGGATGACCTCGGCAAACGGCTCGTCCTTGCGGCTGACGTGGAACATCTTGAGGATCGCCGACTCGGTGCGATCGTCCCCATCCTTGGCGCGGCCTTCGGCCTGGGCGATCCAGATGGACTGGCAATCGTTGCGGATCGAATGGTTGATGTAGGCCGACAGCAGGTTATACGCCGCCATCTTCTCCTTTCGCCCGGTGATCGAGCGGTGCACGATAAAACTCTTGTTCAAGCGCATCAGGTCGCTGACAAACGGCTTTTGCAGCAGGTTGTCGCCGATGGCGATGCGCGGCGTCGGCAGGCCGGCGTGGTACACGGCGTAGTTGACGAAAGCCGGGTCCATCACGATATCGCGGTGGTTGGCCAGGAACAGGTAGGCGATGCCGGACTTGAGCTGCTCGACGCCGGTATAGGTCACGCCGTCGGTCGCCCGGTCGATGGTGTGATCGACGTAGTACTCGACTTTGTCCTGCAGCGTGGCCACGGTAGTGACGCCGGCAAACTCACGGCGCAATTTGCGGGCGATCATCGGCTTGAGCAGCCAGCCCAGGGCGCCGGCAAAGCGCGGGAAGCGGAAGTGGGTCAGGATGTCCAGAAAGGCCTTGTCACTGAACAGTCGGGCCAGCACTGCCGGGACTTCGCTGTCGTTGTAAGGTCGGATGGTATCGAATTCGCCCATCATGCTCTCTTGTTAGAAACGGCTAGGGTAAGTAGAGGAAATGCCAGGGGGCGGCCGGAGTAATGGGCTCGGCCGAACGATAACCCTGTAAATAGACCGGCGATTATACGCACAAGTCACCTTGGAGGCTGCGATGCTGGAAACCGCGACGTACGATTGTCCTTATTGTGGTGAAGAGGTCGAGACAACGGTGGATTTATCGGGTGGCGATCAGACCTATATAGAAGACTGCCAGGTGTGCTGCCGGCCAATTACCTTCGTTCTTCAGGTCCATGATGAAGAATGGATGCTTGAAACCCTTAGCGAAAATGAATAGCGGGGGCGCCCATGCAGCGAATCTACGAACCGGAAAACCTGATGGAAGGCGAGCTGTTGCAACAGATGCTCGCCAGCGAAGGTATCGAAGCGCACCTGGTGGGCCGCCATTTGCTCGGCGGCACCGGCGAGCTGCCGATCTTCGGCCTGCTGGGGCTGGAGGTGGACAACGACCAGGCGGCCTACGCCCGCGAGCTGATTACCGCCTACATCGGCGCGCAGCCGTTACCCGGCGATGAACCCGACAGCTTCCCCGACGTGCTGGTCTGTTAGGCTGTCGGTCGGTTTACCCAAGAGTCGTGTTGCCCCATGTGTGGACGTTATGCCCTGTTTCGCTGGAACCCCACCTTTGCTGCCTTGCCGGGCTTTCCGGCGGACCAGCAGGCCCAGTGGAACATCTCTCCGAACGATTCGGTGCTGATCCAGCGCCAGAGCGAAGGCCAGCGCACCCTGGCTCGCGCCCGCTGGGGCCTGACGCCGCCGTGGCTGACGGACCTGTCCCGCACGCCGGCTCATGCCCGCGCTGAAACCCTGGCCGAACAACCGATGTTTCGCGAAGCGTTTCGCCAGCGCCGTTGCCTGCTGCCCGCCAATGGTTTCTACGAATGGCGCGGTACCCAGCGTAAACGCCCCTATTGGTTGACGCCGGGGGAGGGCTCCACGTTGTTTTTTGCCGCGATCTGGGAAGCCTACCCGGTGCAGGAGCAGGTGTGGCTGAGCACGGCGGTAGTGACGCAAGCCGCGCAGAGTCAGCGACGACCATTGATCCTGGACGCTGCCGGGCAGGCCGCCTGGCTGGATCCGGAGACCCCACTGCATGTGCTGCAAGGCCTGCTGGCCAGTGAGCCCGTCGCGTTGCGCGAGCGGGTCCTGGCCAATATGGTCAACGATCCCAAGCTCAACGGGCCGGAGTGCCTGACCCCGGCGTGAGCCTGGGGGTTATGGGGTGTAGGTGCGGGCCGCATCGCAGGCAAGCCAGCTCCCACATTTGGATCTGTGAATACACTCCGATGTGGGCGCTGGCTTGCCTGCGACAGGGCCCTCGAGACCGCCAAAAGCTCAATCTTGAACGGATGGATCCGCGGCGCCGCCGCAGTAAGGGCGTGTGGGATGTATCCGAAAATGAGTGGTTAAACGTCTGTTGTATCTGGCGTCGATACACACGAGCGCCTACGATACGCGCCATGTTTTCAGGGAGAGCGTTTATGAAGAAATCATTGGCGGTAAGTGTGTTGGCGGCAGCGGTGTTGCTGGCCGGGTGCCAGTCGGTCAATACCACCAGCGGCGGCGCCGTTGGGGTAGAGCGCAAGCAATACATGTTCAGCATGCTGTCGAGCCAGGAAGTCGACCAGATGTATGCCCAGTCCTACCAGCAGACCCTGGGCGAAGCCAGTGGCAAAGGCCTGGTGGACAAGACCAGCGCCAACGCCAAGCGCGTGCAGGCGATCGCCAACCGCTTGATCGCCCAGGCGCCCACGTTCCGCCCCGATGCGGCGCAGTGGAAGTGGGAAGTGAACCTGATCAAAAGTGATGAGATGAACGCCAACTGCGGGCCTGGCGGCAAGATTTTCGTGTACAGCGCGTTGATCGATAACCTCAAGCTCACCGATGACGAATTGGCCGCGGTGATGGGTCATGAAATTGCCCACGCCTTGCGTGAACATGGCCGCGAAGCCATGTCCAAGGCCTACGGGATCGAGATGGCGAAGCAGGGCGCCGGCGCGTTGTTCGGCCTGGGCCAGGACAGCCTGGCACTCGCGGACACGGTGGCCAACTACGGCATGACCTTGCCCAACAGCCGCAGCAATGAAAACGAAGCGGACCTGATCGGCCTGGAGCTGGCGGCGCGTGCTGGCTACAACCCGAACGCCGCCATCACGCTGTGGAACAAAATGGCCAAGGCTTCCGAAGGCGCGCCACCGGAGTTCATGAGTACTCACCCGGCGTCCGACAGCCGAATCGCCTCGTTGCAGGCGGCGATTCCGAAGGTGATGCCGCTGTACCAGCAAGCCAAGAAATCTTGATTAAACGCTGAACCTTTGTAGGAGTCCGGCTTGCCGGCGATGGCGTCCTGAAGATCGCTATCGCCGGCAAGCCGGACTCCTGCAGGTGGTGTGCTAGATCCAGCCGCTGCTTTGCATGGCCTTGTACACCGCCACGATCGCCAGGATGAAAAACGCCGTGGCGGCCAGTCGACGGATCAAGGTCAGCGGCAGTTTCTCTGCAGCAAAATTCCCCGCCAGAACCACCGGTACGTTGGCAATCAACATGCCCAGGGTGGTGCCGATAATCACCAGCCACAGCTCCGGGTATTGCGCCGCCAGCATCACCGTGGCGATCTGCGTCTTGTCACCGATTTCTGCGAGGAAAAACGCGATCAGCGTGGTCAGGAATGGCCCGAACTTGCGCGTGGTGCTGGCTTCGTCATCGTCGAGTTTGTCCGGTACCAGGGTCCACAACGCCGTGGCGCAGAAGCTCGCCGCGAGTATCCAGTGCAACACTGCATCCGAGAAGAAACTGCCAAACCAGGCCCCCACGGCACCGGCGGCCGCATGGTTGGCCAAGGTTGCGGCGACGATGCCGGCGATGATCGGCCAGGGCTTGCGAAAGCGAGCGGCGAGAATGAGCGCGAGCAGTTGCGTCTTGTCGCCGATTTCGGCCAAGGCAACGATTGCGGTAGGAACGAGTAGTGAATCCAGCATCAGGTAAGTTTCCAGGGGCGGGTCGACACGGCTATGACACGTACAGCCTTCCCGCCCCGGGTAAGGTGTGCGTGTCATAGGTCTTGTCAAACCCCGGTCCGTCTGTGCGGACTCCTGGGTCGCATACGCCATGGCCTGTTGACCAAGTATGTTGACGTATGCCGGACGAGCGTGGCGCTCGTGGGAGACTACTCCCCTAGGACGGAGCGGATTCTGCCTAGGCAAAACCCATTCGGCAAGCCTTCTTTTTCAAATTGCCATTAGCCGCGCTTGGCACGATAAATGCGAAAACCGTTGCCTTCGGCCTTGATCGCACACACGCCCAGATGCTCCTCGATCAGCGGCTGGTACTTCAGGAAGCTATTCGCGACCAGGCGTAGTTCGCCGCCTTTTGCCAGATGTTTGGCAGCTTTTCGCAGCAGGTTCTCGGTGGCGAAATAATCGGTATGCACGCCGACATGGAACGGCGGATTGCTCAGGATCGCGTTCAAACCCATCGGCGCGGCATCGATGCCGTCACCGGTCAACACCTCGGCTTCCAGGCCATTGGCGGCCAGGGTCAGACGGCTGCTGGCGGCGGCAAAGGCATCTACATCCAGCATCGTCACGGTGTTGTGCGGATAGCGACGTTTTACCGCAGCCCCGAGCACGCCGGCGCCGCAACCGAAGTCGAGCAAATGGCCGCTCGGCAACTTATCCAGATGCTCCAGCAACAGCTCGGTACCGCGATCCAGGCGACCGTGGCTGAACACGCCGGGCAGGCTCACGACCTTGAGTGGCCCTTCGGCCAGCGGGACGTCGAAGACCTGCGCGAGGCTTTGCAGGTCGACCGCCTGCGGCGCGTTGGCCACCGTAACCTGCCACAGCTGGCAATGGCGCGCGTTGTCGAGCTTGCGCGGTTTGCCAAAGGGGATCAGCTGTTTGGCGGCGCTTTCGATGCCGCCTTTTTTCTCGCCGACCAGAAACAGCTCGGCGCCGGGCAGTCGCGCGGCCACGGCGTTGAGCAGGTAGTCGGTGAGGTCCTTGGACTTGGGCAGGAAGATCACCGCCGCATCAAACGTACGCTCGGGCACCGTTACGCCGAACTGGCTGCGCGCGGGGAAGCGCGCGTCGAGCGCTGCCTGGTCGCCGGCATGCCAACTCCAGCCGTGGGCGTTGGGCAGGCGACCCAGCAGGTCGTCGGCAGGCAAACCTACCAGCAGCAGGTTGCCTTGAAAAAGTTCGGCCTGACGAAGCAGTACTTCACTGCGCGGATCCATGGTCTGCTCCTTGAAAAGGGGCGCAGTTTATCAACTCACAACGCGCAGCGGGGCGCCGCTGAAAAAGCCCCGGGCGTTTTCCGTCAGTTGCCCGACGATGCGCTGGCGCGCCTCGCGACTGCCCCAGGCATTGTGCGGGGTGACAATCAGCCGAGGGATATCACCGGCCAGCAGCGGGTTGCCGTTGACCGGCGGTTCCACGCTCAATACGTCGGTCGCCGCGCCGCCCAGGTGACCGCTGCGCAACGCGTCTGCCAGGGCCTGCTCGTTGATCAAGCCACCGCGCGCGGTGTTGACGATGAACGCGCCGGGCTTGAGCAGCGCCAGTTCGCGGGCGCCGATAAAGTCGCGGGTGTGCTCGTTGAGCGGGCAGTGCAGGGTCAGCGCGTCGACCTGCGCCAGTAGTTCATCCAGCGGCACGCGGTCGGCGCGGGCAGGGCGGCCCGGGATCGCGCCGAGCAGTACGCGCATGCCAAAGGCTTCGGCCAGGCGTGCGACCGCGCTGCCCAGCTCGCCATGGCCCAGCAGGCCGAGGGTTTTGCCTTCCAGTTCGACAATCGGGTAGTCCAGCAGGCAGAACTGCTTGGCTTGCTGCCATTTGCCGGCGGCCACGTCTCGCTGATAGTCCTTCAAGCGCGTCGCCAGATTGAGCAGCAACATGATCGTGTGTTGTGCCACCGACGGCGTGCCGTAGCCCTGGCAGTTACTCACGGTGATGCCATGCGCGCGGGCGGCCTCAAGGTCGACGTTGTTGGTGCCGGTGGCCGACACCAGGATCAGCTTGAGTTGCGGGCACGCCGCCAGGGTTTCGGTGCTCAGCGCGATTTTGTTGCTGATCACCACGTCGGCGCCCTGCAGGCGCTCGACCACGTTCTGGGGCGTGGTGTCGGTGAACAGCTGCAACTCGCTGAAGGTGTTGCGCAACTCACTGAGGTCAAGGTCCCCCAAGTCCAGGGACGGGTGATCAAGGAAGACGGCGCGGCGATTGTTCGTCATCAACTGTACCTTTTGCGACTGAGTTCGAAGGCGTAATCTGCCGAGCCTATCAGATGAAATAATCAGTTACTTAATGGAGTGAGTATGTACGTCGCCGAGTTTTTGACCGTGGCCTTGATTCACTTGTTGGCGGTGGCCAGCCCTGGCCCGGATTTCGCCGTGGTGGTGCGCGAGAGTGTTACCCACGGCCGTCGCGCCGGCACCTGGACCGCGCTGGGGGTGGGCTCGGCGATTTTCCTGCACGTGGGGTATTCGCTGCTCGGTATCGGTTTGATCGTGTCCCAGTCCATCGTGCTGTTCAACGCGCTCAAATGGGCGGCGGCGGCCTACCTGTTGTACATCGGTTTCAAGGCCCTGCGCGCGCAGCCGGCCAAGCCTGCCGCCGAGGGCGAGTTGCACCGTGAAGCCGGTGAGCGCACCCCGCGCGGCGCGTTTACCGCAGGTTTCGTGACCAATGGCTTGAATCCCAAGGCCACGCTGTTCTTCCTCTCGCTGTTCACCGTCGTCATCAACCCGCACACGCCGCTGGCGATCCAGGCCGGTTACGGCGTGTACCTGGCGGTGGCGACGGCGCTGTGGTTCTGCCTGGTGGCGATGCTGTTCAGCCAGCAGCGCGTGCGCGCAGGTTTTGCGCGGATGGGGCACTGGTTCGATCGGACCATGGGCGCGGTGTTGATTGCGATTGGGGTGAAGCTGGCATTCACCAGCATGAAATAAGGCCAATACTGGCGCAAAGCTAGCATTCACAAGGGTCTGCAAATCATTCCTTTGGCTGATTTGGCTGAAACATAAGGTCTCTAAAGTGCAGGCCTACAAGCCAAGACCGTGCAGTCATTAAAGGGATTCTTATGTTGCAGACCCGTGTTATCCCGCCCGCCGAAGGCGCTTACCAGTACCCGCTGTTGATCAAGCGCCTGTTGATGTCCGGTACCCGTTACGAGAAGACCCGGGAGATCGTCTACCGCGACAAACTGCGCTACACCTACCCGACCCTGACCGAACGGGTTGCCCGCCTGGCCAACGTATTGACCGAGGCCGGGGTCAAGGCCGGTGATACCGTGGCGGTGATGGACTGGGACAGCCACCGTTACCTGGAATGCATGTTCGCCATCCCGATGATCGGCGCGGTGATCCACACCATCAACGTGCGGCTGTCGCCGGAACAGATTCTCTACACCATGAACCACGCCGAGGACCGCTTCGTGCTGGTCAACAGCGAGTTCGTGGGGCTCTACCAGGCCATCGCCTCGCAGCTGACTACCGTCGACAAAACCTTGCTGCTCACCGACGGCGACGCGAAAACCGCCGAGCTGCCCCATCTGGTCGGCGAGTACGAAACCCTGCTGGCGGCCGCCAGCCCGAAGTACGATTTCCAGGATTTCGACGAAAATTCCGTCGCCACCACCTTCTACACCACCGGTACCACCGGTAACCCTAAAGGCGTGTACTTCACCCATCGCCAGTTGGTGCTGCACACGATTGGCGTGGCGACCATCATGGGCAGCGTCGACAGCGTGCGCCTGCTCGGCACCAACGACGTGTACATGCCGATCACGCCGATGTTCCACGTGCATGCCTGGGGCTTGCCGTACGTGGCGACCATGCTCGGCCTGAAACAGGTCTATCCCGGCCGCTACGACCCCGAATACCTGGTGGAGTTGTGGCGCAAGGAAAAGGTCACTTTCTCCCACTGCGTGCCGACCATCCTGCAGATGCTGCTCAACGCCAAGGCCGCCCAGGGCGTGGATTTTGCTGGCTGGAAAATCGTCATCGGCGGCAGCGCCCTCAACCGTTCGCTGTATGAAGCGTCCAAGGCACGCGGGATTCAGCTGACCGCCGCGTACGGCATGTCCGAGACCGGCCCGCTGGTGTCCTGCGCCCACCTCAACGAAGAGCTGATGGCGGGCACCGAGGACGAGCGCACCACGTATCGCATCAAGGCCGGCGTACCCGGGCCGTTGGTGGAGGCGGCGATCATCGACGGCGACGGGAATTTCCTGCCGGCCGATGGCGAGTCCCAGGGCGAGTTGGTGCTGCGCGCGCCGTGGCTCTCGGAAGGCTATTTCAACGAGCCGCAGAAGGGTGCCGAGCTGTGGGCGGGTGGCTGGATGCACACGGGCGACGTGGCCACGCTGGATGCCTTCGGCGTGATCGATATCCGCGACCGCATCAAGGACGTGATCAAGACTGGCGGCGAGTGGATCTCTTCCCTGGCCCTCGAAGACCTGGTCAGCCGGCACCCGGCGGTACGCGAAGTAGCGGTGGTGGGCATCGCCGACCCGCAGTGGGGCGAGCGCCCGTTTGCGTTGCTGGTGGTGCGTGATGGCCATGTGATAGGGGCCCGTGAACTCAAGGAACACCTCAAGCCGTTCGTGGAACTGGGCCATTTGAGCAAGTGGGCGATTCCGAACCAGATCGCCGTTGTTACGGAAATTCCCAAGACCAGTGTCGGCAAACTCGACAAAAAACGTATCCGCATCGACATCATTGAATGGCAGGCGAACAACAGTACGTTCCTGTCCACCCTCTGAGCCGCTTGGCCGTGCCCAAAAGGCACGGCAATGCTCTATCTCGCGCCTTCACTTGTGATTTGCCAATTTTCAGCCATCCTTGCCGCGTCGGCCCTCGCCGACATGGCGAAAGGGTTGTGGCAGACGGGTTGGTGATGCAAATCACACTTTAGAGGGATCAAGCGCTACCCCCTGCTGGCTATAGTCCCTTCCAGAGTTTTTCACGGATGTTCCGCTTCGGGCCATGGGGGCCCGGTTGCCGAGCGGCATTGGAATCGTTGTATTCCGGCCGTTACACGCATCACAGAAAGAACTCACTGCCATAACAATAATGCACATGGAGTAGCGTCGATGACCTCAGTAAACCAGTTCTGGCGCCGGGCGAAGTTGCCCCTGGCCGTCAGTCTCGCCTCTACGCTCGCCGGGCCCGCATTCGGCGTCAGTTTCAATATCGGTGAAATCGAAGGGAGTTTTGACTCGTCTCTTTCCGTGGGGGCCAGTTGGTCTACATCTGAGCGCAACCGCGATCTGATCGGCGTCAACAACGGTGGCAAGGGGTTGTCGCAAACCTCCGATGATGGGCATTTGAACTTCGACAAGGGCGACTCCTTCTCGAAGATCTTCAAGGGCATCCATGACCTTGAGTTGAAGTATGGCGATACCGGTGTGTTTGTACGTGGAAAGTACTGGTATGACTTCAAGCTCAAGGACGATGACCTGGACTTTAAGAACATCAGTGATAAAGGCCGTCCGCAAGGCGCCAGGTCTTCGGGTGGGCAGATTCTCGACGCGTTCATTTATCACAACTACTCGATTGCCGATGAGCCGGGCTCGGTACGTTTCGGCAAGCAGGTAGTGAGTTGGGGCGAAAGTACTTTCATCGGCGGCGGTATCAACTCTGTCAACCCGATTGACGTCGCTGCTTTCCGTCGTCCAGGCGCCGAAATCAAAGAAGGTCTGATTCCGGTCAACATGTTCTACGTGTCGCAGACCCTGACCGATAACTTGTCGGCGGAAGCTTTTTACCAGTTGGATTGGGAAAAGACGGTGACCGACAACTGCGGGACGTTCTTCTCGCAAGCAGACGTGATTACCGGCGGTTGCGATGACAACCTTCGCCTGCTCAGCAAGCGTTCGGTACTCGCGGCAGGGGGGGCTCTGGGACCTCTGGCCCCTTATGGCCTCAACATCAACGAGGAGGGTGTGCTGGTAAGGCGTGATGGCGACCGGGATGCACGCGACGGCGGCCAGTTTGGCGTGGCCATGCACTATAACTTCGAGCCGCTGGACACCGAATTCGGCGCCTTCTTCATGAACTACCACAGCCGGGCACCGATCTTCAGTGCCAAAGGTGCGTCGGCCGCTACCTATGCAGCAGCCAATGCATTCCCGATAGCCAGGTTGCGCCCACTCATCGTTGCGGGTAACTCCAGCTATTTTATCGAATACCCAGAAGATATCCGCCTGTATGGCCTGAGTTTCTCTACAACATTGCCGACAGGCACGGCGTGGAGCGGTGAAGTAAGTTACCGCCCGAATGCGCCGGTGCAACTCAACACCACCGACATCCTCTATGCAGGCGTCACGCCTCTGGCGGGGTTCACTAATGCATCACCCCTCAAGGGTGTGGCGGGGCAGGACCTGAATGGGTACAACCGCAAGGAAATTACCCAGATCCAGACAACCTTCACTCACTTCTTTGATCAGGTCATGGGCGCCAGCCGCTTGACGCTGGTGGGCGAGGTCGGCCTGACTCACGTGGGCGGTCTGGAAAGCAGCTCAAAAGCTCGTTACGGACGTGACCCGGTATTTGGTCCGGGCCGCGGTTCCATGTGCACCGCACTCAACTCCAGCACCTTCGACGGTGCAGGCCCAGGCACCGACCGCAGCAACCTGACCACCAACTGCAACAACGACGGCTTCACCACCGCCAACTCCTGGGGCTACCGTGGCCGTGCCATCTGGGAGTACCCGGATGTGTTCGCCGGTGTGAACCTCAAGCCGAACGTGGCCTGGTCCCATGACGTCAGCGGTTACTCACCTGGCCCTGGCGGTAACTTTGAAGAAGGCCGTAAAGCCGTAAGCCTTGGACTGGATGCCGAATACCAGAATACCTACACCGCGAGCTTGGCCTACACCAACTTCTTCGGCGGCAAGTATTCCACCGTGGATGATCGTGACTTCATCGCACTCAGTGTCGGCGCCAACTTCTAAGCGAATGCATTTCTAGGAAGAACCAGAACATGAAAATAACTAAAAGTCTGTTGCACGTGGGTGTGCTTGGGCTGTCGATCCTGGCGAGCAACGTCATGGCGGCGGTCTCGGCGGATGAAGCGGCCAAGCTGGGTACGACCCTGACGCCGATGGGGGCCGAGATGGCCGGTAACGCGGCGGGTACCATTCCGAAATGGACGCCATTGCCGACCAACGCCGGCGCTGTCGACGCGCGTGGTTTCCTGGCCAACCCTTACGCCAGCGAACAGCCGCAGTTCACCATCACCGCAGCGAACGTCGAGCAGTACAAGGACAAGCTGGCGCCGGGCCAATACGCGATGTTCAAGCGTTATCCGGACACCTTCAAGATGCCGGTCTACCCGACTCATCGCGGCGCCACCGTGCCGGCTGATGTGTTCGCCGCCATCAAGAAGAACGCCACCACCACCAACCTGGTGTCCGGCGGCAACGGCCTGGAAAACTTCGAAACCGCGATTCCGTTCCCAATCCCGAAAAGCGGCGTGGAAGTCATCTGGAACCACATCACCCGCTATCGCGGCGGCAGCGTGACCCGCCTGGTGACCCAGGCCACGCCGCAAACCAACGGCTCGTTCAGCCTGGTGTACTTCAAAGACCAGTTCGTATTCCGCGACAAGATGAAGGATTTCGATCCGAAGAATCCGGGCAACGTGTTGTTCTACTTCAAGCAGCAAGTGACCGCGCCGGCACGTCTGGCCGGTGGTGTACTGCTGGTGCACGAGACCCTGGACCAGGTGAAGGAGCCGCGCTCGGCGTGGGTCTACAACGCTGGCCAGCGCCGTGTGCGCCGGGCGCCGCAAGTGTCCTATGACGGCCCGGGTACCGCCGCCGACGGCCTGCGTACCTCCGACAACCTCGACATGTACAACGGTGCGCCGGATCGCTACGACTGGAAACTGGAAGGCAAGAAGGAAATCTACATCGCCTCCAACAGCTACAAGATCGACGATCCGAAGCTCAAGTACGCCGACATCATCAAGGCCGGCCACATCAACCAGGACCTGGCACGCTACGAGCTGCGCCGCGTGTGGCACGTGGTTGCGACCCTGAAGGAAGGCCAGCGCCACATCTATGCCAAGCGTGACTTCTTCATCGACGAAGACACCTGGCAAGCCGCGGTCATCGACCACTACGACGGTCGTGGCCAACTGTGGCGCGTCGCCGAAGCGCATGCCGAGAACTACTACGACAAGCAAGTGCCGTGGTACGCCCTGGAAACCCTCTACGACCTGCAGTCCGGCCGCTACCTGGCCCTGGGCATGAAGAACGAAGAGAAGCAGGCCTATGACTTCGGTTTCACCGCCACCACCAGCGACTTCACCCCCGCAGCCCTGCGCCAGGATGGTGTTCGCTAAGCCCGCAATCCCTCGATAGGGAAGCCGGCCCCGTGTAGGAGCTGGCTTGCCAGCGATAGCATCCCCTCGGTGCAACTGACAGACCGAGGCGCCTGCATCGCCGGCAAGCCAGCTCCTGCTTTTTTGTGGTGAGATTTTTTGTCGCAGTTCTTTTCAGTCATTTGTTGCAAAGATCTACAAACCTGCCGCTTTTACCGCTAGTCTGCGGACATCTGCAATGCCGACAACAGCCTTCTACAAGAGCCCGGCGATGACTGATCTGTCCCGAATCCAAGGGCCTGCCAGCGCGGTAATCCCGACCCTGGAAGGTCGTTTCTACAGGCCACCGCTGCCTGACGGCTATGTGCTGCGACCGCGTTTGTGCGAACGCCTGGCTGCTGGGCTGGAAGGTCGCCTGCTCTTGGTCAGCGCGCCGGCGGGGTTCGGCAAGAGTTCGTTGGCGGTGGAGTTCTGCCAGGGCTTGCCTGCTCACTGGCAAAGCCTGTGGTTGGGCCTGAGCCCGCGCGACAATGACCCCGGGCGTTTCCTCGAGCGCCTGCTCGATGGCTTGCAGCAATTCTTCCCGCAACTTGGCGCCCAATCCCTGGGCCTGCTGAAGATGCGCCAGCGTCACCAACCTTTCGCCTTTGAAGAGTGGCTCGATGGCCTACTCGATGAACTGACCGTACACCTGTCCAGCCGTGCACCGCTGTTGCTGGTGCTGGATGACTACCATCTGGCCCAGGGCCCGGTGCTCGACCGCTGCCTGCAATTTTTCCTCAATCATTTGCCTGATGGGCTGGTGGTGCTGGTCACCAGTCGCCAGCGGCCGGATTGGCATTTGGCGCGCCTGCGCCTGTCGCGGCACTTGCTCGAGTTGCATGAACAGGACTTGCGCCTGACCCATGCAGAATCCCTGGCCGTGCTGGACCACCACAGCAGTTCATTGCGCGGCGAGGCCCTCGACAACCTGATCCGGCGCAGCGAGGGCTGGGTTGCCGGCCTGCGTTTCTGGTTGCTGGCCGCGTCCGAAGCCGGCAGTGAAGGCGCCTTGCCGCAAAGCCTGCATGGCGGTGAAGGGCTGATTCGCGATTACCTGTTGGAAGAGGTGATCGACTGCCTGCCGGCCGAAGTGCAGGCCTTCCTGTTCGACACCGCCCCCCAGGAGCGCTTTTGCAGCGAGCTGTGCGATGCGGTGCGCGAAGCCCACGACAGCGCGGAAATCCTGCGGTACCTGCAATCCCACCAGGTGTTCCTGGTGCCGCTGGATGAGCAGGGCCATTGGTTCCGGTATCACCATCTGTTCTCCGACCTGCTGCGCACTCGCCGTGCCAGCAGCAATGTGTTGCCTGCCGCCAGCCTGCACCTGCGTGCCTGCCGTTGGTTCAACGCCCAGGGCTTGATCGACGAGGCGGTAGAGCAGGCGCTGCGCGCCGGGCATCTGGACGTGGCCGCCAACCTGGTACAAAACCTGTCCGAGGAGCAGCTGCTGGCCGAGCAGAATGTCGGCATGCTGCTGCGCTGGAAAATGGACTTGCCCGACAGCCTGTTGATCAGTACGCCGCGCTTGATCGTGCTGTACAGCTGGGCCTTGGGCCTGGCCTGCCAGTTGGACGCGGCGGAAGAGTTGTCGAGCTACCTCAGTCGTTTCCTGCCGGCACCGTCGGCAACCGCGCAGAAATCGATGCTGGCCCAATGGCTGGCGCTGAGCGGGATCATCGCGCGTGGGCGGGGCGATCGCGAGCTGACCCAGCGTTATTGCAGCGAAGCCTTGGAAAGCCTGCCGCAACGCCGTTATGGCCAACGGCTGATGTGCCTGTCGACCCTTTCGAACCTGGCCATCGTCGACGCCGACCTGTGGCGCGCGCGCGGCTTGAATCGCGAGTCGCTGGAGCTGGCGCAGCGCGTCGGCAACCCGCTGTTCGAGGCGCTGGCGCATTACGACCGCGCGCGGGTACTGCAGGCGCGCGGTGAAATCCTGCGGTCTTTGGATGAGGTTCGCCAAGGCCTGCAGCGCCTGCACGGGCTGGCTCCACAGCGGCTTTACGCGGTGCGCGCGCGGTTATCGCTCTATGAAGGTTATCTGTTGCTGGTGCGGTTCGAGCCCGAGGCCGGCCTGGCTCGCCTGCGTGCCGGTCTCGCCGAGGCCCGTGCGTGCCGCGACATCAGTGTGCTGATCGGACATTGTGTGATCGCCAGTTTCGAAGGGCGCCGCGCGGATTTCCCCAAGGCCTTCGCCGAACTCGCCGAAGCCGAACGCCTGATGCACATCTGGGACGTGCCGCCGATCTACTACCTGGCGATGATTACCCTGATCAAATGCGAACTCTGGCTGGCCCAGGGCCGCACCGACCTGGCTGACGCCTGGCTGACGCGCCTGGGGCAAACCTACAACGGTGAACACGCCGCCGCGGCGCCGGAGTTTCATCCTCATTTGCCGCAACATATCGGGCTGCAACAGGCTGCACTGGATGCCACTCGCCATCAGCCCGAGGCGGCGCTGCAACGGCTTGAAGCGCTGGCGCAACAGGCCCACAACAGCGGGCGCCAGATGATTGCGCTGATGGCCCTGACCCAACAGGCGCAGTTGTTGCTCGAGAACGGCGACGAGGCCAAGGCTCGACCGGTAGTGGCACAGGCGCTGGAGGCGGGCGCGGGCGGCGCGCTGCAACCGTTCCAGCGGCTGCTGGAAAACCACCCGGACTGGATGCGCGAGCAACTCGGCAAGGATCCCCACGGTTTGCTCAATCAGAGCCTCCTGGCCCGGCTGCCGGCGGTCATCGTGGTCGAGGCGTCACCCAACCACGAAACCTTGAGCGCCCGCGAGCTGGCGGTCCTGCAATTGATCGCCCAGGGCTGTTCGAACCAGGAAATCAGCAACCGATTGTTCATCTCCCTGCACACGGTCAAGACCCACGCGAGCCATATCAACAGCAAGCTCGGGGTAGAGCGGCGCACCCAGGCGGTGGCGCGGGCGCAGGAATTGAGGCTGATTGGGTAAAGAATCCAGCTTCCTGCCGACCGAGCCTGTCAGGGTGAGCAAGCGTTCTGTGGCGAGCGAGCTTGCTCGCGTTCGGCTGCGCCGCCGCGCCATTCTGTTTTAATAGTGCAATCAGAACATCACCTTGCACTTGCACCAGAGGCCCGCCATGAACACCCCCAAGCCGACACTCATCCGCGAAACCTTTCCCGTCGGCCCGTTGCAGTGCAACTGCACCATCATCGGCGATCCCGTCACTAAAAAGGCCATCGTGGTCGACCCGGGCGGCAATCACGAATTGATCCTGGCACGTCTCGATGCGCTGGGCCTGAAAGTGGTGAGCATCATCCACACTCACGCTCATCTCGATCACTTCCTGGCATCGGGCCAGTTGAAAGAGAAAACCGGCGCCACCCTGCATCTGCACAAGGAGGACCAATTCCTCTGGGACAACCTGGAAATGCAATGCCAGATGTTTGGTGTGCCCTACACCCCGGTGCCCGCGCCGGACCGCTGGCTGGCCGATGACGAAGAGCTGGCCTGCGGTTGCGGTGTGGCACTGCATACGCCGGGGCACACGCCGGGGTCGATGAGTTTCTGGTTTGCGGAAGCCAAGCTGCTGATTGCCGGCGACACGCTGTTTCGGCGCGGAGTCGGCCGCACGGACTTGTGGGGCGGCGACCAGGCGACAATCGTGCGTTCGATCAAGCAGCGGCTTTACACACTCGACGAAGGTGCGACGGTGGTGACGGGGCATGGACCGGATACGCGCCTGGGGGATGAGATGCGCGAGAACCCGTTTGTGAGGGCGTGAAGGACTAATCCCAAGGGCAGGGCTGACCTTTAGCGGGCAAACGTTGTAGCAAAAAACACAGGTCGCATTCAGGAACCGTCTGCTACGGTTTCTGTAGCGGCGATGGTGGCCAATGTTTTGTTACAGGCCCGCACGTGGTCGCGGAATTTTTACCGTCTGTCGTGTTCCAAACTCGGCACAGGTCCATTGCCAATGTCCTTTGCACCACAGAATGCAAAAGTAGGAGCTCCCCTCATGTTCACTTCGCGTCGTCTGCTTGTTGTCGCTACTGTCGTAGCCCTGTTATCCGGCTGCGCTTCACCTAATCCTTATGACGGCAGCAGCCAGGGACAGGCGAGTAATGAATCCGGCGGTATCAGCAAGACCGCCAAGTACGGTGGCCTGGGCGCCCTGGCAGGCGCATTGGCAGGTGCGGCCATCGACCATAACAACCGTGGCAAGGGCGCACTGATCGGTGGCGCCATCGCTGGTATCGGCGCTGCAGGCTACGGCTACTACGCCGACCAGCAGGAAAAGAAACTGCGCGAGAGCATGGCCAACACCGGGGTTGAAGTTCAGCGCCAGGGTGACCAGATCAAGCTGATCATGCCGGGCAACATCACCTTCGCCACCAACTCGGATGCGATCTCCAGCAGCTTTTACCAGCCGCTGAACAACCTGGCCAACTCGCTCAAGCAGTTCAACCAGAACACCATTCAGATCGTTGGCTACACCGACAGCACCGGCAGCCGCCAGCTGAACATGGATCTGTCCCAGCGTCGTGCGCAGAGCGTGGCCAACTACCTGACCTCGCAAGGCGTCAGCCCGACCAACCTGAGTGCCCGCGGTGCCGGCCCGGATAACCCGATTGCCAGCAACGCTGACGTCAACGGTCGTGCCCAGAACCGTCGCGTCGAAGTGAACCTCGGCCCGATCCCTGGCCAGCAATACGGGCAGCCAGGTGCCCAGCAACAAGCGCCGCAGCAGAACAACCAGTTCCAGGGCAACCCGTACTCGCAGTACCAGTAAACTTTCGCCAATAAAAAGGGCGCCGTGCAGTCAATGCACGGCGCCCTTTTTGTGGCTGTCGGTTACATCAGTCGATGTACTCGAACACCTTCACGATTTTTTGCACGCCGGACACGCCTTGCACCAGGTTGGCTGCGCGAGTGGCTTCGGCCTGGGTCAGCAGGCCCATCAGGTAGACGATACCGTTGTCGGTGACGACCTTGATGCGCGAACCGGGGATCGCATTGTCGGTGAGCATCTGCGCCTTGATCTTGGTGGTCAGCAGGGCGTCATTGCTGATGGCCAGCAGGGTGATCGGTTCCATGACCTGCAATTCGTTGTGGACCTTCTTGACCCGCTGCACGGCCGACGCCGCTTGTTCGGCCTGGGCCTTGAGGTCGGCGCGCGGGGTCTGGCCGGCAAGCAGCACCACACCGTTGAAGCTGGTGACGACGATGCGCGAGGCGCCGTTGCCCAGGTCCGTGGCGGCCTTGGCGACGTTCACTTCGACCTTGGTTTCGATCAGCGAGTCATCAATCTTGCTGCCGAAGGTGCGGGTACCCTTGTCATCCTGAATGGGGGTGTCTCGTGTCGCGGTGATGGCCGTGCTGCAACCGCTGATGCCGAGGCACAGCGCAATAGCCAATAGGCTGAGACGTTTAACGGTCATTCTTCACTCCCGAACAGTTGGCTGTCGATCAGATCGCACAGGCAGTGGATCGCCAGCAGGTGGACTTCCTGAATACGTGCGGTGACATTGGCCGGGACGCGAATTTCCACGTCTTCAGGCAGCAATAGCGAGGCCATGCCGCCGCCATCGCGTCCGGTCAATGCTACGACAATCATTTCGCGATCATGTGCGGCCTGGATCGCTTGAATAATATTCGCCGAGTTGCCGCTGGTGGAAATCGCCAGCAGCACATCGCCCGGTTGGCCCAGGGCGCGGATCTGCTTGGAGAAGATTTCGTTGTAGCTGTAGTCGTTGGCGATCGAGGTGATCGTCGACGAGTCGGTCGTCAGGGCGATGGCCGGCAGGCTCGGGCGTTCACGCTCGAAGCGGTTGAGCAGTTCGGACGAGAAATGCTGGGCATCGCCGGCTGAACCGCCATTGCCGCACGAAAGCATTTTGCCCTCGTTGAGCAAGGCGTTGACCATGACCTGACTGGCTTGCTCGATGTGCGGTGCAAGTACTTCCATCGCCTGTTGCTTGGTGTCGATGCTGGCCTGGAAAAGCTGGCGAATTCGGGATTGCATGTCCATCTGTGTGACCTTAAGTAGCGCGGCTGTTTGGCACAGGAATGTGCAGCCCGCAAAGCAAAGAGCAAAAGTGTGTGGTGAAGATGTCCGGTGAATCAGCTGTCGAAGGCACTCTTGAGCCATCTCAGATCAGCAGAACCCGACGGTGTGCTTTCTATGGCAACCACATCGAAACGGCAGGGGGAATCGGCCCAGCGATGCTCTTTCTGCAGGAAAAACTGCGCGGCGAGTATCAGCTTCTGACGCTTGCGCCCGTCAATACTGGCGAGCGCGCCACCCCATTGTGCGTGTTTTCTGTAGCGGACTTCGACGAATACTACTGTATCGCCGTCAAGCATGACCAGATCAAGCTCGCCGCGTTTACATAACCAGTTCTGCGCCAGAAGGCGCAGACCCTGTTGTTGCAGATGTTTCAGAGCTTGAAGTTCGGCATCCTTGCCGCTTTGCGCGCGGGACCGCTCGGGCATCAGCGCGGGGTGTCCGGCAGGCGTTGGATATCGCCACCGACGAACTTGGCCCACGGCATCTGGCGGTCAACGCGCTGGTTGGCGTTGATGCCCAGGCTGCCCGAAAGGCCGTCAACGCGGGTATCCGGGAGCGCCTTGAGCTGACCCAGGCGCGGCGCCAGGCGGTAGGCATCGACACCCATCGCATACAGGCGGCCGAGGCTGCCATTGGCTTGTGGCCATTGCGCGGCAACCTGGTTGCGCAGTGGGTCGGTGGTGTTCAGCAGCCAAGGGGTTTCGCAGAACATCACGTTGGTCATGTCCAGGTACTGGTTCTTGTCACCGCTGGCGCTGAACACGTGGGAGGTCGCGTACACCGGCACGTCACCGGCATATTGGAAGTTCAGGGTCGGCTTGATCTGCTGGGCCAGTTGCGGGGTCACGGCCAGGAAGATGAACTCAATGTCCTGGCGACGCGACGGCTGTGCCGCTACGTCGGTGCCCACCGTGCTTTGCAGGCTCTTGGCGCGGCCTTCGCTTTTACGCAGCTGGAACAAGTCGGCAATTTGCTGGGCGAGGGCAACAGGCTGGTCGACATACTCGACACCGACGACGGTGCCGCCGTTGGCTTCCCAATCCTGGCGGAAGGCCTTGTAGACACGCTCGCCCCATTCGCCACGCGGCACCATGGCGGCAGCGCGATGCAGGCCGTCGGCGCGGGCGCGGCGCGACACTTCGCGAGCTTCGTCTTCAGCCGCGAGGCCGAACTGGAACAGTTGCGCCGGGCTCTGATCGGTCTCGCTGTAGTTCAGCGCCAGGGTAGTGATCGGCAATTGCGGGCGTGCGCTCAGCTGTTTGACCAGTGGCTTCTCCAGCGGGCCGACCACCAGTTGCACGCCGGCAGCCTGGGCCTTGGCGTAGAAGTCGTCGAGGGAAGTGAGGCGCGAGCTGTCATAGAACTCGATAACCGGCGGCTTCTGCCCGGCTTGTTCAGCCTGGTAGTGCGCGGCCATGAAACCTTCACGCAGCGCCTTGCCGACACCGGCCAGCGGGCCGTCCTGTGGCAGCAGCAGGGCGATCTTGTTCAAGGGCTGGCTGGCCAGCTCCTTGAGCTTGGTCAGCGGCGTCGGCAGCTGCACGGCCGCCGGGTGACCCGGGTTCTGCGCGCGCCAGGTGTCGATGGCTGCTTGCTGCTGTTCCAGCGTACCAGCGCCCTTGACCGACTGGGCCAGGGTGATCCAGCCGTCGAGCACCGGGTTGCCGCTGGCTTGCAGCTGATCGGCAGGCAGGGCGGCGATCAAGGTCCAGATGGCTTCGTGGTTGCTGCGGGCGGCGTCGCCGGTCAGCAGCGGGGCCATGGCCACGCGTTCGCGGGCGGCGACCAACGTCTGGCCATCGGCTTCATACGCGCGGGCATGCACGCTGCCGGTGCGGATCTGCTGTTCGGCCGGCAGGTCCTTCAGGCTTTGCAGGCTCGGATGGTTCAGGGCCGTCAACGCCGCCTTGGGCTGGTTGCGAGCCATCGCCAGCTCAGCGGCCAGGGTGCTGGCAAAGACTTGCGCAGCTGGCTTGAGGACGTCCAGTGGCACCTGCGCAAGGATCTGCGCCGAGCGGCCAGGATTGTTCTGCTTATAGGCCATGTCAGCCGCACTCAGGCGCAGCAATGCGGCCTTTTCTGGCGTCTTGGCGGTAGTGGCCTGTTCGAGCAGTTGCTCGATACTGGCGTCCGGGGTCCGTGGAAGGTCGCCAAGGCTGGACGAGGGCGAGCTGGCGCAAGCGGCCAGCAAGGCAGCGAGGCAGAGGGCGGAGAGCAGCCGCAGGCAAGCGATCATGTAAGTGTTCCTGATACCGATCAAATTAGCGTGGAATTGTACCCAAGCACTGGCCCAGGCGCGATGTTACTGGCGTGAAACCGTCGATTTAGGTGGTGCAAATGTTGCTGTCGGGCGTCGACGGCTGAAAAGGCATCGGCCTTGATGGCATTTTTTCAAAGCGCCTACGCGCTACAATATGGCTTTTGCCAACCATCGAGGTGTGCGTTTTGACTGCTCCAGGTCCTTTGAATTCCACTGCAGGCTCGCTTTTTGTCGTGGCGACGCCCATTGGCAACCTGGACGACATCAGTGCCCGGGCGCTGAAAGTGTTGCGCGAGGTTAAATTGATCGCGGCCGAAGACACACGGCACTCCCAACGCTTGATGCAGCATTTTGGTATCAGCACGCCATTGGCCGCCTGCCACGAGCACAACGAGCGCGAGGAAGGCAGCCGTTTTATCGTGCGTTTGCTGGCCGGCGACGATGTGGCGCTGATCTCCGACGCGGGCACGCCGCTGATTTCCGACCCGGGCTATCACTTGGTCCGCCAGGCGCGGGCCGCTGGTATCAATGTAGTGCCTGTTCCGGGAGCGTGCGCGCTGATCGCTGCATTATCCGCGGCGGGGTTGCCGTCGGACCGCTTTATTTTCGAGGGTTTCCTGCCCGCCAAGGCGGTGGGGCGGCGTGCGCGTCTTCAGGCCTTGAAGGAAGAGCCGCGCACCCTGATCTTCTACGAAGCCCCTCATCGGATTCTCGAATGCCTGCAGGACATGGAGCTGGTGTTCGGCGGCGAGCGCCTGGCGCTGCTCGCCCGTGAGCTGACCAAGACCTTCGAAACCCTCAAGGGGCTGCCGCTTGAAGAGCTGCGCGCCTTTGTCGAGGATGACAGTAACCAGCAGCGCGGCGAGTGCGTGGTGCTGGTGGCAGGCTGGACTGCGCCGGAAGCGGACGACGCCGTGGGCAGTGAGGCGATGCGCATCCTCGATTTGTTGCTCAAGGAAATGCCACTCAAGCGCGCGGCAGCCCTGGCGGCGGAAATTACCGGGGTGCGCAAGAACCTGTTGTATCAAGTTGCGCTGGATAAACAGAAAACCGAATAGTTCCGCAGCTAATCCTGTATTCCGTCTGAACGTGATGGCAATGCTGCACTTTAATACTTGTCCTCAAGCCGCCGTGCCGTTAACCTGCGCGGCGGAGAGTCGATTGGACAGTCGCTGCCCTCTATGAAAATTAGGGGGGGGAGGAAAGTCCGGGCTCCATAGGGCGAAGTGCCAGGTAATGCCTGGGAGGCGTGAGCCTACGGAAAGTGCCACAGAAAATAACCGCCTAAGCACTTCGGTGCCGGTAAGGGTGAAAAGGTGCGGTAAGAGCGCACCGCACGTCTGGCAACAGTTCGTGGCTAGGTAAACCCCACTTGGAGCAAGACCAAATAGGGTCCCAAGGCGTGGCCCGCGCTGGGACCGGGTAGGTTGCTAAAGATGTCCAGTGATGGCCATCGTAGACGAATGACTGTTCAAGACAGAACCCGGCTTACAGATCGACTCTCCACCTTTTTCCTTTTGTCCGAATCTCGGGCAGAAACCCGGTAATAACGCAAGAATCCCTCCCTGCCGAATCATTGGCAGATGCATCTTCGTAATACCAAAAAAATCTTACTCTTAATAAATCACTTTAACTTTAAGCCATAGCTCTTTGAGCTAACTGCGCTTGCTGGGCCCAAAACATCGCCGAACTCTGGTTTCTCCTCCTTTTACGCTCCTAAATCTCCGTTCTGTAAGGCTTTTCCTTGAATCCGCGCCTTGACGGTGTGGTAGGCGCATTCCTATAGTGTGCGCAAGTGGCGGAAAGTGGCACAAAGTGGGTTTTTTGAACGTAAAACGCTAAAATTTGGAGAAACGCATCTGTG
Source organism: Pseudomonas sp. TH21 (assembly GCF_016651025.1). Taxonomy (NCBI): domain Bacteria; kingdom Pseudomonadati; phylum Pseudomonadota; class Gammaproteobacteria; order Pseudomonadales; family Pseudomonadaceae; genus Pseudomonas; species Pseudomonas sp. TH21. The sequence continues at coordinate 936,178 of NZ_JAEKEQ010000001.1, forward strand.
TTTCGCGGAGCTAACGCTATCAGTCTCGATGCAAAAGGCCGTCTCGCCATGCCGAGCCGGTATCGTGACGAGCTCATTTCGCGAAGTTCCGGACAGTTAATCATCACCATCGATGCCGTTGACCCTTGTTTGTGCGTTTACCCCCTCGATGAGTGGGAGTTGATTGAAACCAAGTTGCGCGCCCTGCCTTCATTGCGTGAAGAAAACCGCCGTCTGCAGCGATTGCTGATTGGTAATGCCGTCGACCTCGAACTCGATGGCAGCGGTCGTTTCCTGGTGCCCCCGCGTTTGCGCGAGTACGCCAAGCTCGATAAGCGCGCAATGCTGGTCGGCCAACTGAACAAGTTCCAATTGTGGGACGAAGATGCCTGGGATGCTGTTTCTGCAGCTGACCTGGCTGCTATTCAACAACCGGGCGCGATGCCTGATGAACTGCGTGATTTGATCCTGTGACTATTGATAGCGGCTTTAACCACATCACCGTACTGCTTGACGAAGCCGTTGAGGCTCTCGCCGTACGCGCGGATGGCTGCTATCTGGATGGCACCTTCGGCAGGGGCGGGCATAGCCGCTTGATACTCAGCCAGCTCGGATCCGACGGTAAGCTCCTCGGGTTCGACAAAGACCCTCAAGCGATTGCCACCGGGCAAGCGCTAGCGGCCGAAGACGGCCGCTTTGTCGTTGTGCAGCGCAGCTTTGCCGAGCTGGGTGCCGAAGTGGCCGAGCGCGGCATGGCGGGCAAGGTGGCCGGGGTTTTGCTCGACCTGGGCGTGTCCTCGCCACAGCTTGACGACCCGGAGCGCGGTTTCAGTTTCATGAACGACGGTCCGCTCGACATGCGCATGGACCCCACCCGGGGTGTCAGTGCCGCACAGTTCATCGCCACCGCACCGGTGGAAGAAATCGCCCGTGTGTTCAAGGAATACGGTGAAGAACGCTTCGCCGGTCGCATGGCCCGTGCCGTGGTCGAGCGCCGTGAAATCCAGCCGTTCGAGCGCACTGCCGATCTGGCCGAGGTGCTGAAAGTCGCCAACCCCGCGTGGGAAAAGGGCAAGAACCCGGCAACTCGCGCGTTCCAGGGCCTGCGCATTCACGTCAACAACGAATTGGGCGACCTGGAGGCTGGCCTCGAGGCGGCCCTCGAGGCGCTGGAAGTGGGCGGTCGCCTGGTGGTGATCAGCTTCCACTCCCTGGAAGACCGCATCGTCAAACTGTTCATGCGTCGCCTGGTCAAGGGCGAGTCCGATAACCTGCCGCGCAACCTGCCGGTGCGTTTCGAAGCCTTTGTGCCGAAAATCAAAATCCATGGCAAAGCGCAGTTCGCTTCCGAAGCCGAACTCAAGGCCAACCCGCGTGCCCGCAGTGCCGTCATGCGTGTTGCGGAGAAGTTGCGGTGAGCAAGCTTTTCGCCAAGCCCCTCCCGGGCGGCAGCTTCTTTATGTTGCTGCTGTTTGTCGGCGTGCTGGTGTCCGCGATTGCGGTGTCTTACAGCGCCCACTGGAACCGCCAGTTGCTCAACACCCTCTACGGGGAGTTGAGCGTGCGCGATAAGGCCCAGGCGGAATGGGGTCGGTTGATCCTGGAACAAAGCACCTGGACCGCCCACAGCCGTATCGAAGTGCTGGCCACCGAACAGCTGAAGATGCACATCCCGGGCGCGGCTGAAGTTCGGATGGTGGCGCCATGATGAAACTCGAAGGCGCACTCTACCCTTGGCGCTTCCGCCTGGTGCTCGGCTTGCTGGCACTGATGGTGGGGGCGATCGCCTGGCGGATCATCGACCTGCAAGTGGTCGACCGCGACTTCCTGATCGGCCAGGGCGATGCCCGCAGCCTGCGTCATATTCCTATTCCTGCACACCGCGGCCTGATCACCGATCGTAACGGCGAACCCCTGGCCGTCAGTACGCCGGTGACGACCCTGTGGGCCAACGCCAAAGAGCTGCAGGTGGCCAAGGACCGCTGGCCGGCACTCGCCGCCGCCCTCGGCCAGGACCCGAAAGCCTTGGCTGAGCGCCTGGAAGCCCAGGCCAACAAAGAATTCATCTACTTGGTTCGCGGCCTGACTCCCGAGCAGGGCCAGCAGGTGCTCGACCTTAAAGTCCCCGGTGTGTATGGCATCGAGGAATTCCGTCGTTTCTACCCGGCCGGTGAAACCACCGCGCATATGGTGGGCTTCACCGATATCGATGACCACGGCCGCGAAGGCGTGGAGCTGGCCTACGATGAATGGCTGGCCGGGGTTCCCGGCAAACGACAAGTCATCAAGGATCGGCGCGGCAGACTGATCAAGGATGTCCAGGTCACCAAAAACGCCAAGGCCGGTAAGCCCTTGGCGTTGTCCATTGACCTGCGCCTGCAATACCTGGCCAACCGCGAGCTGCGTAACGCGATCATCGAGAACGGCGCCAAGGCCGGCAGCCTGGTGATCATGGACGTGAAGACCGGCGAGATCCTGGCCATGGTCAACCAGCCGACCTACAACCCGAACAACCGTCGCAACCTGCAACCGGCGATGATGCGTAACCGCGCCATGATCGACGTGTTCGAGCCGGGTTCGACCATGAAAGCCATCTCCATGAGTGCTGCCCTGGAAACCGGGCGCTGGAAACCCAGCGACAAGGTCGAGGTGTATCCGGGTACCTTGCAGTTGGGCAAATACACCATTCGTGACGTATCCCGTACCGAAGGTCCGGTGCTGGATTTGACAGGTATCCTGATCAACTCCAGTAACGTGGGCATGAGTAAGGTCGCCTTCGATATCGGCGGCGAGACCATCTACCACCTGGCACAGAAAATCGGCCTCGGCCAGCCGACCGGCCTGGACTTCCCAGGCGAGCGCGTCGGCAACCTGCCCAACTACCGCGACTGGAAAAAGGCCGAGACGGCCACGCTTTCCTATGGCTACGGCCTGTCGGTGACGGCGATTCAATTGGCGCACGCTTTCTCTGTATTGGCCAACAACGGCCGCATGGTTCCGTTGAGCCTGATCCATGTCGACGAGGCACCGAAAGCCACCCAGGTGATCCCGGAAAACGTCGCCAAGACCATGCAAGGCATGCTGCAACAAGTGATCGAAGCACCCCGCGGTGTGTTCCGTGCGCAGGTGCCGGCGTATCACGTGGCCGGCAAGTCGGGTACTGCGCGTAAGACCTCGGTGGGTACCAAGGGCTACGCCGAAAACTCCTACCGTTCGTTGTTCGCAGGCTTCGGCCCGATGAGCGATCCACGCTACGCCATCGTCGTGGTCATCGATGAACCGAGCAAAGCCGGTTACTTCGGTGGCCTGGTCTCGGCACCGGTGTTCAGCAAAGTGATGTCCGGCACCCTGCGCCTGATGAACATCACGCCGGACAATCTGCCGCCGACCCAACAAGCGAACGCCGGACCACCGGCCGCTGCTGCAAAAGCCAATGGAGGGCGCGGCTGATGTCTCTTAGCCTGAACAAGATTTTTGCCCATGCCGGTCGCGATCTGTTGATCCGCGAGCTGAGCCTGGACAGCCGTAATGTGCGCGCCGGTGACCTGTTCCTGGCGGTGCCTGGCGGCAAGTACGATGGTCGTGCGCATATCGCCGATGCCCTGCAGCGCGGTGCGGCTGCCGTGGCCTATGAAGTCGAAGGCGCCACCGTGCTGCCGATCACTGACGTGCCGTTGATTCCGGTCAAAGGCCTGGCTGCGCAGCTGTCGGACATTGCAGGGCGCTTTTATGGTGACCCGAGCCGTCACTTGAACCTGGTCGGCGTGACCGGCACCAATGGCAAGACCAGCGTGACCCAGCTTGTCGCGCAAGCGCTGGACCTGTTGGGCCAGCATTGCGGCATCGTCGGCACGTTGGGCACCGGTTTCTACGGCGCGCTGCAAAGCGGCCTGCACACCACGCCGAACCCGATTGCCGTGCAGGCGACCCTGGCCGACCTGAAGAAGGCCGGCGCCAAGGCGGTTGCCATGGAGGTTTCGTCCCATGGGCTGCACCAGGGGCGTGTTGCCGCGTTGGCCTTCGATGTGGCGGTGATGACCAACCTGTCCCGCGATCACTTGGACTACCACGGCACCATGCAAGCCTACGCCGCCGAGAAGGCCAAGCTGTTTGCCTGGAATGACCTTAAGTGCCGGGTAGTGAACCTGGACGACGAATTCGGTCGGCAGCTGGCGGCTGAAGACCGTGAGTCGCGCCTGATCAGCTACAGCCTGGAAGATGCCAGCGCCTACCTGTATTGCCGCGACGCCCAGTTCAATGACGAAGGCGTGCGCGCCACGCTGGTGACGCCACAAGGCGAACACCATCTGCGCAGCAGCCTGCTCGGTCGGTTCAACTTGAGTAACGTTCTCGCCGCCGTCGGCGCGTTGCTCGGCCTGGATTACGCGCTGGACGAAATCCTGCGCGTGCTGCCGAAGCTGGAAGGTCCGGTCGGCCGCATGCAGCGCCTGGGTGGGGGCAAGCAGCCGTTGGTGGTGGTCGACTACGCGCACACGCCGGATGCCCTGGAAAAAGTCCTGGTGGCCCTGCGTCCGCACGCCAAGGGCAAATTGCTCTGCCTGTTCGGCTGTGGCGGTGATCGCGATCGCGGCAAGCGTCCGTTGATGGCCGAGATCGTCGAGCGCCTGGCCGATGGCGTGCTGGTCACCGACGACAACCCGCGCAGCGAAGACCCGAGCCAGATTTTCGACGATATCCGCGTTGGTTTCAAAGATCCGTCCAAGGCCGCTTTCGTTGCCGGTCGCGGTGCAGCCATTGCCCAATTGATCGCCAGCGCCAGTGCTGATGACGTGGTGGTGCTGGCCGGTAAAGGTCACGAGGACTACCAGGAAATCAACGGCGAACGCCATGCCTTCTCCGATCTGGTCGAGGCTGATCACGCCTTGACGGCCTGGGAGGTCGCCCATGCTTAAGGCGATGAAATTCAGCGAACTGACCCAGGCCTTGTCGGCCCGTGTACTGTCGAGCGATTGCAACTTCGACGGCGTCAGTATCGACAGCCGCAACATCAAGCCGGGGCAACTGTTTGTCGCCTTGGCCGGCCCGCGTTTCGACGGCCACGACTACCTGAATGACGTCGCCGCCAAAGGCGCCGTGGGTGCCTTGGTGCAGCGCGAAGTGGCGGACTCGACACTCCCGCAATTGCTGGTTGCCGATACGCGCCTGGCCTTGGGTCAATTGGGCGCGCTGAACCGTGCCGCATTTACCCAGCCTGTGGCGGCCGTCACCGGCTCCAGCGGCAAGACCACGGTCAAGGAGCTGCTCGCCGGCATCCTGCGCACGCGCGGACCGGTGCTCGCCACCCGTGGCAACCTCAACAATGATTTTGGCGCACCGCTGACCCTGCTCGAACTGGCCCCGGAACACACTGCGGCGGTGATCGAACTGGGCGCATCTCGCGTCGGCGAAATCGCCTACACCGTGGCGCTGACCAAGCCCCACGTGGCAATCATCAGCAACGCCGGTACCGCCCATGTCGGCGAGTTCGGCGGCCCGGAAAAAATCGTCGAAGCCAAGGGTGAAATCCTCGAAGGCCTCGATGCCTCCGGGACGGCGGTATTGAACCTGGACGACAAGGCCTTCGACACCTGGCGTGTACGCGCCGCCGGTCGCAAGGTCCTGACGTTTTCCGTGCTCAACGCCGCGGCTGATTTCCACGCCTCCAACATCAGCGTCGATGCCCGTGGTTGCCCGTCCTTCACCTTGCATACCCCGCAAGGCAGCGAGCACGTGCAACTGAATCTGCTCGGCAACCATAACGTCGCCAACGCCTTGGCGGCTGCCGCTGCAGCATCCGCCCTGGGCGTGTCGCTGTTCGGTATCGCCACCGGGCTGGGTGCCGTGCAGCCGGTCAAGGGCCGCACTGTCGCGCAGCTGGCAACCAATGGCATGCGCGTGATTGATGACACCTACAACGCCAACCCGTCCTCCATCAATGCCGCTGTCGACCTGCTCAAAGGCTTTGCCGGGCGCAAGGTGCTGGTGCTGGGCGATATCGGTGAGCTGGGCGACTGGGCGGAGCAAGGCCATCGCGAAGTCGGCGCGTATGCCGCCGGCAAAGTCGACGCCCTCTACGCCGTGGGGCCGAACATGGCCCACGCCGTCAATGCCTTCGGGCCCGGTGCGCAGCATTTCGCGACCCAGGCCGAGTTGATCCAGGCGCTGGGTGCCGCTGAACAAGACAAACACACAACCATTTTGATCAAGGGATCGCGCAGCGCGGTGATGGAAAACGTCGTCGCGGCCTTGTGTGGCTCAAGTACGGAGAAACATTAATGCTGCTGCTGCTGGCTGAGTATCTGCAACAGTTCCACAAAGGCTTCGCGGTCTTTCAGTACCTGACCCTGCGCGGGATCCTGGGTGTGCTGACTGCGCTGTCTTTGTCGCTGTTTCTGGGGCCGTGGATGATCCGCACCCTGCAGAACCTGCAAATTGGTCAATCGGTTCGCAATGACGGCCCGCAGTCGCACCTGTCCAAATCCGGCACCCCGACCATGGGCGGTGCGTTGATCCTGTCGTCCATCGGTATCAGCACCTTGCTGTGGGCCGACCTGCACAACCGCTACGTGTGGGTAGTGCTGCTGGTGACTCTGCTGTTCGGCGCCATCGGCTGGGTGGACGACTACCGCAAAGTCATCGAGAAAAACTCCAAGGGGCTGCCTAGCCGCTGGAAGTATTTCTGGCAGTCGGTGTTCGGTCTTGCCGCAGCGATCTTCCTCTACACCACGGCGCCAAGCGCAGTCGAAACCACCTTGATCATCCCGATGCTCAAGGACGCCAGCATTCCACTGGGCATCGGCTTCGTGGTGCTGACCTATTTCGTGATCGTCGGCTCCAGCAACGCGGTCAACCTCACCGACGGCCTCGACGGCCTGGCGATCATGCCAACGGTGATGGTCGGCGGCGCACTCGGCATCTTCTGCTACCTGTCGGGCAACGTGAAATTCGCCGAATACCTGCTGATCCCGTACGTACCGGGCGCGGGTGAGCTGATCGTGTTCTGCGGCGCACTGATCGGTGCGGGCCTGGGGTTCCTGTGGTTCAACACCTACCCCGCACAAGTCTTCATGGGCGACGTCGGCGCACTGGCGCTGGGCGCGGCCCTGGGCACCATCGCGGTGATCGTTCGCCAGGAAATCGTGCTGTTCATCATGGGCGGTGTGTTCGTGATGGAAACCCTGTCGGTGGTCATCCAGGTGGCCTCCTTCAAATTGACCGGGCGCCGCGTGTTCCGCATGGCGCCGATTCACCACCACTTTGAACTCAAGGGCTGGCCCGAGCCACGCGTGATTGTCCGCTTCTGGATCATCACCGTGATTCTGGTACTGGTCGGCCTTGCCACCCTGAAACTGAGGTAGAAACGAGTGTCCCTGATCGCTTCAGACCACTTCCGCATCGTTGTCGGCCTCGGCAAGAGCGGCATGTCCCTGGTTCGCTTCCTGGCGAACCGGGGCACGTCGTTTGCCGTGGCCGATACGCGGGAAAATCCACCGGAGCTGGTCACGCTGCGCCGTGACTACCCGCACGTGGAAGTGCGTTGTGGCGAGCTGGATGTCGAGTTTCTGTGCCGCGCCGATGAGCTCTACGTGAGCCCTGGCCTGGCCCTGGCGACACCGGCCCTGCAAGCTGCAGCGGCGCGTGGCGTGAAGCTGTCCGGCGATATCGACCTGTTCGCGCGTAACGCGAAGGCGCCGATCGTGGCCATCAGCGGTTCCAACGCCAAGAGCACCGTGACCACCCTGGTCGGCGAGATGGCGGCTGCGGCCGGCAAGCGCGTCGCCGTCGGTGGCAACCTCGGCACCCCGGCACTCGATTTGCTCAGCGACGACGTCGAGCTGTACGTGATGGAACTGTCGAGCTTCCAGCTGGAAACCACCCACGACCTCGGCGCCGAAGTGGCCACCGTGCTGAACGTGAGTGAAGACCACATGGACCGCTACAGCGGGCTGCCGGCCTATCACCTGGCCAAGCACCGGATCTTCCGCGGCGCCCGGCAAGTGGTGGTTAATCGCCAGGATGCCCTGAGCCGTCCGCTGATGGGCGAGGGCCTACCCTGCTGGACCTTCGGCCTGAGCAAACCTGATTTCAAGGCATTCGGCATTCGTGAAGAGAACGGCGAGAAATACCTCGCCTTCGAATTCCAGAATCTGATGCCGGTGCGCGAGCTGAAAATCCGTGGCGCGCATAACCAATCCAACGCCCTCGCGGCATTGGCGCTCGGGCATGCCGTCGGCTTGCCATTCGACGCGATGCTGGCGAGCCTGCGCAGCTTTGGCGGTCTCGAGCATCGCTGCCAATGGGTACGCGATCTGGATGGCGTCAGCTACTACAACGATTCCAAGGCCACCAACGTCGGTGCGGCCCTGGCAGCCATCGAAGGCCTCGGCGCCGATATCGAAGGCAAGCTGGTGCTGATTGCCGGTGGCGACGGCAAGGGCGCCGACTTCAAGGACCTCAAAGGCCCGGTGGCCGAGCATTGCCGCGCCGTGGTGCTGATGGGCCGCGATGCCGACCTGATCGCCGCTGCCCTGGGCGATGCCGTGCCGCAAGTGCGCGCGACCTCGCTGGACGACGCCATCGCCCACTGCAAGGCCCTGGCCCAGCCGGGTGACGCCGTGTTGCTGTCGCCGGCGTGCGCCAGTTTCGACATGTTCAAGAACTACGAAGAGCGCGGCCTGCTGTTCGCTCGCGCCGTGGAGGCCTTGGCATGAATTTGCGCAATATCATCAAGCCCTATCCGTCGCCGATCATTACCGGGCGCGGTATCGACCTGGATTTCCCGATGCTCGCCGGTTGCCTGGCGCTGCTCGGCCTGGGCCTGGTGATGATCACTTCGGCGTCTTCCGAAGTGGCTGCCGTGCAGTCGGGCAACACCCTGTACATGATGATTCGTCACCTGGTGTACCTGGTGATCGGCCTCGGCGCGTGCATCGTGACCATGATGATCCCCATCGCCACCTGGCAGCGCCTGGGCTGGCTGATGCTGATCGGGGCGTTCGGCTTGCTGATCATGGTGATCCTGCCCGGCATCGGCCGCGAGGTGAACGGTTCTATGCGCTGGATCGGCTTCGGCGCCTTCAACGTGCAACCCTCGGAAATCGCCAAGGTGTTCGTGGTGATCTACCTCGCCGGCTACCTGGTGCGGCGCCAGAAAGAAGTGCGCGAAAGCTGGATGGGCTTCTTCAAGCCGTTCATCGTGCTGCTGCCAATGGCCGGCCTGTTGCTGATGGAACCCGACTTCGGGGCCACCGTGGTGATGATGGGCGCGGCGGCGGCGATGCTGTTCCTCGGCGGCGTGGGCCTGTTCCGCTTCACCCTGATGGTGCTGCTGGCCGTGGCTGCCGTGACCATCCTGGTGCAGGCGCAACCCTACCGGATGGCGCGCCTGATTACCTTTACCGACCCGTGGTCCGATCAATTCGGCTCCGGCTACCAGCTGACCCAGGCGCTGATCGCCTTCGGTCGCGGCGAGTGGCTGGGCGTGGGCCTGGGCAACAGCGTGCAGAAGCAGTTCTACCTGCCGGAAGCGCACACCGACTTCGTGTTCTCGGTACTCGCCGAAGAGCTCGGCGTGGTCGGCTCGCTGTGCACCGTCGCGCTGTTCGTGTTCGTGTGTGTACGCGGCATGTACATCGGCTTGTGGGCCGAGAAGGCCAAACAGTATTTCGCCGCTTATGTGGCGTACGGCTTGTCGTTCCTGTGGATCGGCCAGTTCCTGATCAACATCGGCGTGAACGTCGGCCTGCTGCCGACCAAGGGCCTGACCTTGCCGTTCCTCAGTTACGGCGGCAGTTCGTTGGTGATTTGCTGCGCGTGCCTGGGCCTGTTGCTGCGCATCGAGTGGGAGAGTCGAACCCACCTGGGCAGCGAAGAGATGGAATTCAGCGAAAGCGATTTTGCCGAGGAGCCATCCCATGGGCGCTAACGTGCTGATCATGGCGGGCGGCACCGGGGGCCATGTGTTCCCGGCCCTGGCCTGCGCGCGGGAGTTCCAGAACCGTGGCTACACCGTGCACTGGCTGGGAACACCGCGCGGTATCGAAAACGAACTGGTACCGAATGCCGGCTTGCCGCTGCACTTGATCAACGTCACCGGGCTGCGTGGCAAGGGCAAGCTGTCCCTGCTCAAGGCGCCGTTCGTGTTGCTCAAGGCGGTGTGGCAGGCGCGCAAGGTCATTCGCGAATTGAAGCCGATGTGTGTGCTCGGTTTTGGCGGTTATGTGACCGGTCCTGGTGGTGTCGCGGCGAAGCTCGCCGGTGTGCCGGTGATCGTGCATGAACAGAACGCCGTCGCCGGTACCGCCAACCGTTTGCTGGTGCCCCTGGCGGCGCGGGTCTGCGAGGCATTCCCCGACACCTTCAGCGCCGCGGACAAGCGCCGCACCACCGGCAACCCGGTGCGCACCGAATTGTTCATGGATATCGCCCGCGAGCCCCTGGCCGGGCGCAAGGCGCACCTGCTGGTCCTGGGCGGAAGCCTGGGGGCTGAGCCGCTGAACAAATTACTGCCCGAAGCACTCGCGCAACTGCCTGTGGACCTGCGCCCGGAGATCTTCCACCAGGCCGGCAAGAACCACGATGAAGTCACCGCCACGCGCTATCGCGAGGCCGGTGTCGAGGCGAATGTGCAGCCCTTCATCAAAGACATGGCCCATGCCTATGGCTGGGCCGACCTGGTGGTCTGTCGCGCTGGTGCGCTGACCGTCAGTGAACTGGCCGCCGCCGGTCTGCCGTCCTTGCTGGTGCCTTTGCCCCATGCAATCGACGATCACCAGACCCGCAACGCCGAATATTTGGCCGGGGAGGGCGCTGCCTTCCTGCTGCCGCAAAGAACGACTGGCGCCGCCGATTTGGCCGCACGCCTGACCGAGGTTTTGATGCAACCGGAACGACTCAACAGCATGGCGAGCACCGCAAGCCGCCTGGCCAAACCTGACGCAACCCGCACCGTGGTCGATATCTGCCTGGAGGTGGCCCATGGTTGAGAATCAGAAAGCCATGCCACAACCCGAGATGCGTCGCATCCGTCGTATCCACTTCGTCGGTATCGGCGGCGTGGGCATGTGCGGGATTGCCGAAGTATTGCTGAACCTGGGTTACCAGGTGTCCGGCTCCGACTTGAAAGAGTCGCCGGTCACGGATCGCCTGAAGTCCTTTGGCGCGCAGATCTATATCGGTCACCGTGCCGAGAACGCCGCCGAGGCCGACGTACTGGTGGTTTCCAGCGCCGTGAACACCTCCAACCCGGAAGTGGCCACTGCCCTTGAGCGCCGTATCCCGGTGGTGCCACGCGCCGAGATGCTCGCCGAGCTGATGCGCTACCGCCACGGCATCGCCGTCGCCGGTACCCATGGCAAAACCACCACCACCAGCCTGATCGCCTCGGTGTTCGCCGCCGGTGGCCTGGACCCGACCTTCGTGATCGGTGGCCGCCTGAATGCAGCGGGTACCAATGCCCAGCTCGGTACCAGCCGCTACCTGATCGCCGAAGCCGATGAAAGCGACGCCAGCTTCCTGCACCTGCAGCCGCTGGTCGCTGTTGTCACCAACATCGACGAAGACCACATGGCCACCTACGATGGCGACTTCAACAAGTTGAAGAAAACCTTCGTCGAGTTCCTGCACAACCTGCCGTTCTACGGTCTGGCCGTGGTGTGCCTGGACGACCCGGTGGTGCGCGAAATCCTGCCCTTGGTCAAGCGTCCGACCGTGACCTACGGCTTCAGCGAAGACGCTGACGTGCGTGCGATCAATGTGCGCCAGGAAGGCATGCAGACCTTCTTCACCGTGCTGCGCCCTGACCGCGAGCCGCTGGATGTCTCGGTGAACATGCCGGGCAACCACAACGTCCTGAACTCCCTGGCGACCATCTGCATCGCCTCCGATGAAGGCGTCAGCGATGAAGCCATCGTCGAAGGCCTGTCGCGCTTTGCCGGTGTCGGCCGGCGTTTCCAGGTCTACGGCCAGTTGCCGGTAGAAGGTGGCGACGTGATGCTGGTGGACGACTACGGTCACCACCCGACCGAAGTCGCTGCCGTGATCAAGGCCGTGCGCGGCGGCTGGCCGGAGCGCCGCCTGGTGATGGTCTACCAGCCGCACCGCTACAGCCGCACCCGCGACCTGTACGACGACTTTGTAAATGTATTGGCCGATGCCAACGTGCTGCTGCTGATGGAAGTCTACCCGGCCGGTGAAGAGCCGATCCCGGGCGCCGACAGCCGCAAGCTGTGCAACAGCATCCGCCAGCGCGGCCAGTTGGACCCGATCTACATCGAGCGTGGCGTGGACCTGGCGCCGATCGTCAAGCCGCTGTTGCGCGCCGGTGACATCCTGCTGTGCCAGGGTGCCGGGGATATCGGCGGCCTTGCCCCTAAATTGCTTGCGAGCCCATTGTTCGCGGCCGTACAGGGGAAGTCGAAATGACCACCAACTACGACGCCCTGTTTTCCACCCTCGCGCCCGCCGACTTCGGCCACGTGGCGGTGCTGTTCGGCGGCAAGAGCGCCGAGCGTGAAGTCTCGCTCAAGTCCGGCAATGCCGTGCTTGAAGCCCTGCAAAGCGCCGGCGTGAATGCGTTCGGTATCGACGTGGGCGATGACTTCCTCGCGCGCCTGCAGGCCGAGAAGATCGACCGTGCGTTCATCATCCTGCACGGCCGTGGCGGCGAAGACGGCAGCATGCAGGGCCTGCTGGAGTGCGCCGGCATCCCTTACACCGGCAGCGGCATCCTTGCCTCGGCACTGGCGATGGACAAGTTGCGCACCAAGCAGGTGTGGCACAGCCTGGGTATTCCAACCCCGCGCCACAGTGTGCTGTGCAGCGAAGACGATTGTATTTCTGCGGCCAAGGAACTGGGCCTGCCTTTGATCGTCAAACCAGCCCATGAAGGCTCCAGTATCGGCATGGCCAAAGTGAACTCGGCCGCCGAATTGATCGACGCATGGAAAGCGGCAAGTACCTACGATTCGCAAGTGTTGGTGGAACAGTGGATCCAGGGTCCCGAGTACACCATCGCCACCCTGCGTGGCCAGGTATTGCCGCCTATCGCATTGGGCACGCCCCACACCTTTTACGACTACGACGCCAAGTACGTGGCTTCCGATACCCAGTACCGGATCCCCTGCGGCCTCGACGCAACCAAGGAAAAACAATTGATGGACCTCACGGCGAAAGCCTGTGAGGCGCTGGGTATCGCCGGTTGGGCGCGGGCAGATGTGATGCAGGATGAGCAAGGGAATTTCTGGTTCCTGGAAGTCAACACCGCACCGGGTATGACCGATCACAGCCTGGTACCTATGGCCGCTCGCGCAGCCGGTCTGGATTTCCAGCAGTTGGTGCTGGCGATTCTTGCCGCAAGCATTGAGCCACGAGGCTAAGGACATGAAAGGCGCATCGCTTCGTCATCAGCCCCCACAAGCACCGAGCCGCAAGCCGGTGCCCCGGGGTGCCAGCCGAATGGTGGCTAAAGAGCCGATGTCGGCGCGCCTGCCGAAAGCCAATTTTGGTTTCCTCAAGGCGCTGTTCTGGCCGGTGCTGCTGGTAGTCCTGGGCTTTGGCACTTACGAGGGCGCGCAGCGTCTATTGCCGTATGCCGATCGTCCCATCACCAAGATCAGTGTGCAGGGCGACTTGAGCTACATCAGCCAGCAAGCGGTGCAGCAGCGTATCGGGCCGTACCTGGCGGCGAGCTTCTTCACCATCGACCTGGCCGGTATGCGCTCGGAGCTGGAGCAGATGCCGTGGATCGCCCACGCCGAAGTCCGCCGTGTCTGGCCGGACCAGGTGACGATCCGCCTGGAAGAACAACTGCCGGTGGCCCGCTGGGGCGACGAGGCACTGTTGAACAACCAGGGCCAGGCGTTCACCCCGCGTGAGCTGGCCAACTACGAGCACCTGCCGCAGCTGTTCGGGCCGCAGCGGGCGCAGCAGCAAGTGATGCAGCAGTACCAGGCCCTGAGCCAGATGCTGCGGCCACTGGGCTTCTCCATTGCACGCCTGGAATTGCGTGAGCGGGGCAGCTGGTTTTTGACCACCGGGGCAGGCAGTTCCGGCCCGGGCATCCAGTTGTTGCTGGGACGCGACCGCTTGGTGGAAAAGATGCGCCGCTTCATTGCCATCTATGACAAGACCTTGAAAGAACAGATTACGAACATTGCGAGCGTCGACCTGCGTTACGCCAACGGCCTTGCCGTCGGCTGGCGTGAACCGGCTGCGCCCACGGCAGCGCAACCCGCTGTCGCGAAGAATTAAGAAGAGGCAGGACCCATGGCAAACGTGCAAAGCGGCAAAATGATCGTCGGTCTCGATATCGGCACCTCCAAGGTGGTGGCGCTGGTGGGCGAGGTCGGGGAAGACGGCACGATCGAAATCGTCGGTATTGGCACGCATCCGTCCCGGGGCCTGAAGAAGGGCGTGGTGGTGAACATTGAGTCCACCGTGCAATCGATCCAGCGCGCGATTGAAGAAGCGCAGCTGATGGCCGGTTGCCGGATCCACTCGGCGTTCGTCGGCGTAGCCGGCAATCACATCCGCAGCCTGAACTCCCACGGCATCGTGGCGATCCGCGACCGCGAAGTCAGCTCGGCTGACCTCGAGCGTGTGCTCGACGCTGCCCAGGCCGTGGCGATCCCGGCTGACCAGCGCGTCCTGCACACCCTGCCGCAGGACTACGTGATCGATAACCAGGAAGGCGTGCGCGAACCCCTGGGCATGTCGGGCGTGCGCCTGGAAGCCAAGGTCCACGTGGTGACCTGCGCCGTCAACGCCGCACAGAACATTGAAAAATGCGTGCGTCGCTGCGGCCTGGAAATCGACGACATCATTCTTGAGCAACTGGCGTCGGCCTACTCGGTACTGACCGACGACGAAAAAGAACTGGGCGTATGCCTGGTGGACATCGGCGGCGGCACCACCGACATCGCGATCTTCACCGAGGGTGCGATCCGTCACACCGCCGTGATCCCGATTGCGGGCGACCAGGTCACCAACGACATCGCCATGGCGCTGCGTACGCCGACCCAGTACGCCGAAGAAATCAAGATCCGCTACGCCTGCGCCCTGGCGAAGCTGGCCGGTGCCGGTGAGACCATCAAGGTGCCAAGCGTTGGCGACCGTCCACCGCGCGAACTGTCGCGCCAGGCCCTGGCCGAAGTGGTCGAGCCGCGCTACGACGAGCTGTTCACCCTGATCCAGGCTGAACTGCGCCGCAGCGGCTACGAAGATTTGATCCCGGCCGGCATTGTGCTGACCGGTGGCACCTCGAAGATGGAAGGCGCGGTCGAACTGGCCGAGGAAATCTTCCACATGCCGGTGCGCCTGGGCGTTCCCCATGGCGTGAAAGGCCTGGGTGACGTGGTGCGCAACCCGATTTATTCGACTGGCGTGGGCTTGCTGTTGTACGGGCTGCAGAAGCAGACCGATGGCATTTCCCTGTCGGGCCCGAGCAACCGTGACAGCTACCGCAGTGACGACGAGGCGAAAGCGCCGTTGTTCGAGCGTCTGCAGGCATGGGTCAAGGGCAACTTCTAAAGAAGCTGCGGCGAGCGCCAAGCCGCAAGCTTCAAGAGTATGGCGTTCCGAGCTTGCAGCTTATGGCTTGAAGCTTGGAACTCCTGCAGCAGTAGGCGTAGGCGAAAAAACTAGAGAAATGAAAGGAGAGGGAACATGTTCGAACTCGTAGACAACATCCCCGCAAGCCCGGTCATCAAAGTGATCGGTGTCGGCGGTGGCGGCGGCAACGCTGTCAACCATATGGTCAAGAGCAACATTGAAGGCGTTGAGTTCATCTGCGCCAACACTGATGCCCAGGCGCTGAAAAGCATCGGCGCGCGGACCATCCTGCAACTGGGCACTGCCGTGACCAAGGGCCTCGGCGCTGGCGCCAACCCGGAAGTCGGCCGTCAAGCCGCACTCGAAGACCGCGAGCGTATCGCTGAAGTGCTGCAAGGCACCAACATGGTGTTCATCACCACCGGCATGGGCGGCGGTACCGGTACCGGTGCGGCACCTATCATTGCTGAAGTGGCCAAGGAAATGGGGATCCTGACGGTTGCCGTCGTGACCCGTCCGTTCCCGTTCGAAGGCCGCAAGCGCATGCAGATCGCCGACGAAGGCATCCGTCTGCTGTCTGAAAGCGTCGACTCGTTGATCACCATCCCCAACGAGAAGCTGCTGACCATCCTGGGCAAGGACGCAAGCCTGCTGTCCGCGTTCGCCAAGGCTGACGATGTACTGGCCGGTGCCGTTCGCGGTATTTCCGACATCATCAAGCGTCCAGGCATGATCAACGTCGACTTTGCCGACGTACGTACTGTCATGAGCGAAATGGGCATGGCGATGATGGGCACTGGCTGCGCCAGCGGTCCGAACCGTGCACGCGAGGCCACCGAAGCGGCCATTCGCAACCCGTTGCTGGAAGACGTGAACCTGCAAGGCGCACGCGGCATCCTGGTGAACATCACCGCCGGTCCTGACCTGTCCCTGGGTGAGTACTCCGACGTGGGTAGCATCATCGAAGCCTTCGCTTCCGAGCACGCGATGGTCAAGGTCGGTACCGTGATCGATCCGGACATGCGCGACGAACTGCACGTGACCGTGGTTGCTACCGGTCTGGGCGCGAAAATCGAGAAGCCTGTGAAGGTCATCGACAACACGCTTCACAACAGCCAGGCCAGCCAGCAAGCTGCCGCTCCAGCACCTGCGCGTCAGGAACTGCCGTCGGTCAACTACCGTGACCTGGATCGTCCGACCGTGATGCGCAACCAGGCCCAGGCCGGTGCTGCGGCGTCTCGTAGCCCGAATCCGCAAGATGATCTGGACTACCTGGACATCCCGGCATTCCTGCGTCGTCAGGCCGATTAATGGAATGTATCAGGGCTATGAAGGTGATTGGTGTTCAGCAAAGGTCTGGTCTGCTATTATCGCCAGCCTTTGTTGATACCAGTTCGCAATTTGCGCTGAAGCGGTCCAAGCCATGATTAAACAACGCACTCTGAAGAATATTATTCGTGCCACAGGTGTAGGTCTGCACTCCGGGGAGAAGGTATACCTGACCCTCAAGCCTGCACCTGTCGACACCGGCATCGTGTTTGTGCGTGCCGACCTGGACCCTGCGGTGCAGATTCCTGCTCGCGCGGAAAACGTTGGCGAAACCACTATGTCGACCACATTGGTCAACGGTGACGTCAAAGTGGACACGGTGGAGCACTTGCTCTCGGCCATGGCTGGCCTGGGCATCGATAACGCCTACGTCGAGCTCTCCGCGTCCGAAGTCCCGATCATGGATGGCAGCGCTGGACCCTTCGTATTCTTGATTCAATCTGCCGGCCTGGAAGAACAGGACGCAGCCAAGAAGTTCATTCGCATTCTGCGGGAAGTGACAGTAGAAGACGGCGACAAGCGCGCCACCTTCGTCCCGTTCGAAGGCTTTAAAGTGAGCTTTGAGATCGATTTCGATCACCCGGTATTCCGTGACCGCACCCAAAGTGCAAGCGTGGATTTTTCCAGCACTTCGTTCGTAAAAGAAGTCAGCCGCGCCCGTACCTTTGGTTTCATGAGTGACATCGAGTACCTGCGCAAGCACAACCTCGCACTCGGCGGCAGCGTTGAAAACGCCATTGTGGTCGACGCGGATGGTGTACTGAACGAAGACGGCCTTCGCTATGAAGACGAATTCGTGAAGCACAAGATCCTCGATGCAATCGGTGACCTCTACCTGCTGGGCAATAGCCTGATAGGCGAGTTCAAAGGCTTCAAGTCGGGCCACGCCCTTAACAACCAGCTGCTGCGCAAGTTGATTGAGCAGACAGACGCTTGGGAAGTCGTGACCTTCGAAGATGCCAGCACCGCACCGATCTCTTACATGCGTCCCGTCGCGGCGGTGTAAGTAACAACTCTCTTTCTTTAGTTTTGAAAGGCTGCCTTCGGGTGGCCTTTTTTTATGCTTGATGGGTTTGCAGTGGGAGTAAGCAAGCGCCCTCATCCCAGCAAACCTGCTCCCACCCTAGATCTGTCCCGCATCCACGATCCGGTTGCGCCCGCTGTGCTTGGCCTCATACAACGCCTGGTCAGCCTTGAGCAGCAACGCCTCAAGAGTCATACGGCTGCGTTTGTCCCAGGTGCTCATGCCGATGCTCACCGTAATCGGCCGGTCGGCACCGTTCACCCGGGGCAAATGTTCGACGCTGCTGCGGATATGCTCGGCGATGACCCAGGCGCCCTTGGCATCGGTATGGGGCAGGATTACCGCGAACTCTTCGCCGCCATACCGCGCGGCAAGGTCGGCCGGGCGGCGGATGTTGTCGCCGATCACCTGGGCGACCGTGCGCAATGCCGCGTCGCCGCCGTGATGGCCATGGCGGTCATTGAAGGCCTTGAAGTGGTCCACATCAATCATCAGCAGCGTCAACGGCTCCGTCGAGCGTTGGGCGCGATCCCACTCCAGGCGCAGGCGCTGGTCGAGAATGCGACGGTTGGCCAGGCCGGTGAGCGGGTCGGTGGCTGCAAGTTCTGACAGCACCTGCTCGGCGTGATGGCGGCGGCGCAGTTCACTGCAGAGCATCCAGGTC
The DNA here is from genome assembly GCF_016651025.1 of Pseudomonas sp. TH21. Taxonomy (NCBI): domain Bacteria; kingdom Pseudomonadati; phylum Pseudomonadota; class Gammaproteobacteria; order Pseudomonadales; family Pseudomonadaceae; genus Pseudomonas; species Pseudomonas sp. TH21. The sequence goes on from NZ_JAEKEQ010000001.1 coordinate 954,723, forward strand.
AGCCACAGCAGGCCCATGCACAGAATGCCCGTCGCGATGCTGACCAGCCAGGCCGCGCGGCGCCAGGGAGCGAAAATCTCATCACTGGACAGCGCCACCACGACGATCAGCGGCAAGTTGCCCACAGTCGAAAAACTGTACAGCCGCGGCTGGTTATCGACGCTGGAGATGCTGCTGAAACTGCCATCGCGCTCGCGCAGCATGCGCGCCACGTTCGGGCGTTGGCTCAGGTCCTTGCCCACCATATCCAGTTCCAGCATGGGTTCCTGCGCCAGCAGGATGCCCTGGTGATTGATCAGGTTGATGGTGCTGTCACTGCCGATATTCAGGCTGCTGAACAGTTGGTGAAAGTACGACAGGCGCATGGAGGCCACTGCTACGCCGAGGAAGCGCCCGTCTGCCGACGAAACGCGCCGACTGAATGCAATGCGCCACTGGTCGTCGCACACGCAGCGGGCCAGGAACGGACGGCTGATATACAGGCCCACATCCGGGTTGTTGCGGTGTACCTGGAAATAGTCACGATCGGCGAAGTTGCCGGTCTTGGGGGTCAGCAACGAGGAGTCGGCAAGCACCTCGCCCTCGGGGTCGAGCAGCAGGATATCGCCCTTGTAGGGTGCGGCGGCGGAGCGGTCGAACAGCACCAGGTGCCGGATGCTCGCGGAAACGTCCAGCAAGTCATTGCGTTCAGTGGCGGTGATCAGGCCCTTGATGGACATGTCGTAGAGTTCGACGTTGCGCAACACATCGGCGTCGATCAGCTGTGTGATGTTGTTGGCCGTGCGTTTGGCGCTCTGCAAGGTATTGGCGTGTTCACGAATCAATAACGCGGTCACCACCGCGACGATCATCAGGACCGTGAGGGTGCTGCCCAGTATCAGCAAGCGTTCCGGGCGGCGGGTAGGGCGGGCGAGGCTTGGGCTCATCGGGCGTACTTCTGCTTCGAGGATGCCAATAGCGTAGTAGCAACTCTGGAATATGGCGCCCGGCAAAACGGTGCGAGGGGACTTGCTCGCCAATGCGATGCGACAGTAACGGCTGGGTTGGCTGCTCCACCGCATTCGCGAGCGAATCCGCGCCCATCCTGGTTCTGCCTGGGCGACAGGGTGCGTGTCAGAACACGTTGATCGGGTAGTCGATGATCACGCGGTATTCATCCACATCGCGGTCCACCGCCGAATAGCCGTTGCTGCCGCGATTGACCGCCCACTGCAGGCGCACCGCCAGGTCTTTGGCCTTGCCGCCCTGCACGACGTATTTGAGGTCGATATCGCGTTCCCAGTGCTTGGCGTCCTTGCCGTCGGCGCTGTACCAGGCGCTGTAGCCACGGCTTTGCGGGTCGACTGTGGTGAGGTCGGTCTTGCCGCTGATGTAGGACACGGCCGAGGTCAGGCCGGGCAGGCCCAGGCCGCCGAAGTTATAGGCGTACTTGAGTTTCCACGAGCGCTCATTGGGGCCATTGAAGTCGGAGTATTGCTGGGAGTTGTCCAGGTACACGCTGTCGCCCTGGGCAATGTAGTCGAACGGAGTATTGCCGTTGACCCGCTGGTACGCGGCAGTGACGCTGTGATGGCCGACGTCGACGGTGAAGTGCAGGCTGTAGGTGTTGTTGTCGATGTTGCCTAGCAGCGCCTGCCCGGTGTCCTGGGTGTGGTAGTAATGCAGGCCGGGGTTGAGGCTGACCATTTCGTTGACCACATAGGTGTAGTCGAGGTCGTAGTAGTACTGGTGCCACACGTCCTTGAGTTCGGAGGCGTAGAGGTTGCTGGTCAGCCCGTCGATGCCGCTGAACGACACACCGGCCCAATTCATGTGCTGGCTGTCCGTGTTGTTAGGCAGCGCACCATAGCTGGTGCCAATGCGCCGGTGGCCGCTCTGGTTGTAGAGCTTGGTAAAGCTGGCCTGGCCGCCCTCGAACATCCAGCCGTCGACGCTGTGGTTGGTCAGGCTCACGCCACGGAAGGTCTGCGGCAGCATGCGGGTCATGCCGCCGGCGATCACCGGGTTGTTCAGGAACAGGTCGCCGGCCTTCAACTCGGTGTCGAAGGCGCGCATTTTCAGGGTGCCACCTGCGGTGGAGAACGAGCCCGGCGCCTTGCCGTTGCCACTGCCGTACGGAAGGATGCTGGAGCCATCAGTGCCGCCTCCGCCGTCGAGCTTGAGGCCGAGCATGGCGTGGGCGTCCAGGCCGAAGCCAACGGTGCCCTGGGTGTAGCCGGATTCGAAGGTGCCGATAAAACCCTGGCCCCATTCCTTGCTGTCATCGGTGTGGATATCGCGACGGTCGCGGTTCATGTAGTAGTTGCGGGTGTTGATGTTGAGGTGCGAGCCTTCGACGAAACCGTCGGTGGGGGTGGTGTCTGCCGCGTGGGCAAGGGGGACGATCGTTGCTGCAATCGCGAGGAATAACGGGGTGAACGTCAGCGAGTTCTTCACCGATGGAGCTCCTTTGATCAATCGAAAACGGCCAATGTCGTGGGGGTGTGCCTGGCCTTTTTTTACCGCAAAAAAAAGCCGCTGAAGTCAGCGGCTTTAAGACAGATTCCCAGTGTAGAGCCCTGGAAATAAGTCGAGGGAAATTCGGGTAAGCGGGTCAGCTGTCTATGCCGTCGCGCTCATCGATGCGTCAAATTAACGCAGGTGAGCGGTGGGATACAGAGTGTAACAAGATAATGACTGTTGCCCAAATCGCAACAGTTCGGCCGTCAGACGGGCAGGGTAATGCCAAAGGTATTGCCGCCGCCGGCACTGCGCACAAACACATCGCCGCCGTGCATCAATGCGATGGCCTTGACGATGGCCAACCCCAACCCATGATTCGCCCCACTGTTGCTGCGTGACGCATCCACCCGATAAAAGCGTTCGAACAGCCGGGGCAGGTGTTCGCTGGCAATCTCATCGCCAGGGTTGGTCACCCCGATCGCCACCTGATGCCCCTGCACCTCGATGCTCACCTCGATAACTTGCCCCGGCGCCGTGTGTTGCACCGCATTGCTCAGCAGGTTGATCAGCGCGCGGCGCAGGTGGGCTTTTTCGATCTGCACCAGGGCGTCGCCGCGCACGCGCACCTGGACCTGGGCGTCTTCGAGGATGAAGTCCAGGTAGTCGAGGGTGGTCGCCACTTCGTCGGCCAGGGAGCTTTCGATCAGCTTGGTGGCCTTGCTGCCCTGGTCGGCGCTGGCGAGGAACAGCATGTCGTTGATGATCGAACGCAGGCGCTCGAGTTCTTCGAGGTTGGATTGCAGCACTTCGAAATAATGCTCGGCCGAACGCCCGCGCGTCAGGGCGACCTGGGTCTGGCCGATCAGGTTGGTCAGCGGTGAGCGCAGTTCGTGGGCCACGTCGGCGTTGAACGACTCCAGGCGTGAATAGGCCTGCTCCACTCGGTCGAGGGTGGAGTTGAACGAGTTGACGAACTGGCTCAGTTCCGGCGGCAGCGGCGACAGCTGCAGGCGCCCGGAAAGTTTCGGCGGCGCGAGTTTCTGCGCCTCATCCGACAGGGTGATCAGCGGCTTGAGGCCGATACGCGAGACCCAGAAGCCCAGCAGCGAGGCCATCACCACCCCGACGAATGCCAGGCCGATCAGGGCCATCAGCAACTGGTGCTGGGTAGCCCGAAAGTTCTCGGTATCAATGGCGATCATGAAGCGCAGCGGCGGGCGCTGGTCCTTGGCCGCAAATTGGCTGACCAACACCTTGAACGGGTATTCACGCCCCGGCAGGCGCAGGTCGCGCTTGCCCGTTGGCCCGGCGGCAAAGGCGCGAATCTGCGCGTCGGGGTTGCCGTATTCATAGGCCGGGTTGCTGCTGACCACCCAGAAGCGGATGCGCTTGTCTTCCTCGCCCAACAGCTTGAGCTTGGCCTGGATCTTCACCCAGTGGTCCGGCGTGCCAAAGCGGTTCACCGAGGATTCGAGCACGCTGTAGCGCGCGTCCAACTCCGCCCCCGGCAACAAGCCCAGGCCGCGGTCGACCTGCTGGTACAACGCGCCGCCGATCAACAGGAAGATCAGCAGCGCCACCAGGGTGAACATGCCGCTCAGGCGCAGGGCGATGGAGTTAGCCGACACTGCGGTTCTCCAGCACATAACCCATGCCGCGAATGGTGTGCAGCAGTTTGGTGTCGAACGGCCCATCGAGCTTGGCGCGCAGGCGCTTGATCGCGACTTCGACCACGTTGGCGTCGCTGTCGAAATTGATGTCCCAGACCATCTCCGCGATGGCGGTCTTGGACAGGATTTCACCCTGGCGCCGCGCGAGTACGCTGAGCAGCGAGAACTCCTTGGCGGTCAGGTCCAGGCGCAGGCCGTTGCGGCTGGCCTTGCGGCTGATTAAGTCGATCCACAGGTCGGCGACCGTGACCTGCACCGGTTCGTGGCCGCCGCTGCGGCGGGTCAACGCCTGCAGGCGCGCCACCAGTTCGAGGAACGAGAACGGCTTGCCGAGGTAATCATCGGCCCCTTCGCGCAGGCCGCGAATGCGGTCTTCCACGCGCTCACGGGCGGTGAGCATGATCACCGGGGTCTGCTTGCGTGCCCGCAAGGCACGCAGCACGCCAAAGCCATCGAGGCCGGGCAGCATCACGTCGAGCACGATCACCGCGTAGTCGTTCTCCAGCGCCAGGTGCAACCCCTCGACGCCTTCGCGGGCGACATCGACGGTGTAGCCTTGTTCTGTCAGGCCGCGGTGCAGGTAGTCCGCGGTTTTTTCTTCGTCTTCAATAATCAGGACGCGCATGAGCCTTTTGCTCCAGGGCGGGGCCTCAGCCTCATTGTGTGGTCGCCAACGCAGGCGTTGGTTTGGGCCGGTGGAAAAACTTCTCGAGGTACAAGTATATGACCGGTGTAGTGAACAACGTCAGCGCCTGGCTCACCAGCAGTCCGCCGACCACCGCAATGCCCAGCGGCTGGCGCATTTCCGCGCCTGGGCCGGCGCCGAGCATCAACGGCACTGCGCCGAGCAGGGCGGCGAGGGTGGTCATGATGATCGGCCGGAACCGCGTGACACAGGCTTCGTAGATCGCATCCTCCGGCGACAGGCCCCTGACGCGCTGGGCCTCCAGGGCAAAGTCGATCATCAGGATGCCGTTTTTCTTCACGATCCCGATCAGCAGCACCAGGCCGATCAGCGCCATGATCGAAAAGTCCTGGCCCATCAGCGACAGCATGATCAGCGCACCCAGGCCTGCCGAGGGCAGGGTGGAAATGATCGTCAGCGGGTGGACAAAACTTTCATACAGCACGCCGAGGATGATGTAGACCGCCACCAGCGCCGCGAGGATCAGCCACGGCTGGCTGGCCAGCGAACTCTGGAACGCCTGCGCCGCGCCCTGGAAGTTGCCGATGATGGTGGTCGGCATGCCGATTTCATTCTTCGCCTGGTTGAGCATGATCACCGCATCGCCCAACGCCACGCCGGGCGCGAGGTTGAACGACAGGTTGGCGGCCGGGAACATGCCGTCATGGCTGATGGACAACGGCCCGACGGTCGGCGGGTCGACCTTGGCCAGTGCCGACAGCGGCACCATCTCGTTGGTCAGCGGTGAGCGCAGGTAGAAATAATTCAGGCTCTCGGCCTTGCCGCGTTGCTTGGTGTCGAGTTCCAGCACCACCTGGTACTGGTTGATCTCGGTCTGGAATTCGTTGATCTGGCGCTGGCCGAACGCGTCATACAGCGCCTGGTCGACGTCGGTGGCGGTCAGGCCGAAACGTGCGGCGGCCTGACGGTCGATGCTGATGTGGGTAATGCTGCCGCCCAGTTGCAGGTCGTTGGAGAGGTCACGAAAGGCCGGGTTGGCGCGCAGTTTCTCCGTCAGGCGCTGGGTCCAGGTGTTGAGCGTCGGGCCGTCGTTGCTCTTGAGCACGTACTGGTACTGGGCGCGGCTGGGGCCGGAACTGAGGTTGATGTCCTGGCCGGCGCGCAGGTACAGCACGATGCCCGGCACCTTGGCCAGTTTCGGTCGGATGCGGTCGATGAACTGGCTGGCGGAGACATCGCGGTCGCCGCGGTCTTTCAGGGCAATCCAGAAGCGGCCGTTGGCGATGGTCTGGTTGCTGCCGGTCACACCCACCGAATGGGAGAACGCTTCCACTGCCGGATCGTCCTTGACGATCTCGGCCAGGGCCTTGTGCTTGGCGACCATGTCCGGGTACGACACGTCCGCCGCCGCCTCGCTGGTGCCGAGCACAAAACCGGTGTCTTGTACCGGGAAGAAACCCTTGGGGATAAACACGTAGCCGACCACGGCGAGCGCCAGGGTCACGATGAAAATCGCCGCCATGGTGCGCTGGTGCGCGAGGGCCCGGCGCAGGTTGCGCGCATAGCCCGCGAGCAGGCGTTCGCTGAAACCGGGTTTGTCGTGGGCATGATGGGTGGGCGCGCGCATGAACAGCGCGGCCAGGGTCGGTGCCAGGGTCAGCGACACCACCACCGAAATCAGGATGGTCGAGGTAGCCGTCAGCGCGAACTCCTTGAACAGCCGCCCGACCACGCCGCCCATGAACAGCAGCGGAATAAATGCGGCCACCAGCGAGAAACTGATGGAGACCACGGTGAAGCCGATCTCGCCGGCGCCCTTGATCGCCGCCTCGCGCTTGTCGAGCCCCGCTTCGAGGTGGCGGTGAATGTTTTCCACCACCACGATCGCATCGTCCACCACAAACCCCACGGCGATCACGATCGCCACCAGGGTCAGGTTGTTCAGGCTGAAGCCCATCAGGTACATCAACGCAAAACTGGCGACCAGCGACACGCCGAGCACGCTGGACACAATCAGCGTCGCCGACAACTGGCGCAGGAACAGCGCCATCACCGCCACCACCAGCAGGATGGCAATCAGCAGGGTCACTTCGACTTCATGCAGGGACGCGCGGATGGTCTTGGTGCGGTCGGTCAGCACGCTGACCTGCACCGACGCCGGCAGCATGGCTTGCAGGCGCGGCAGTTCGGACTGGATGCGGTCCACCGTCTCGACAATGTTGGCGCCGGGTTGGCGCGAAATCACCAGGTTGACGCCGGGGGTATCGCCGGACCAGGCCTGCACGTAGGCGTTTTCCGAACCGTTGATGACTTTGGCGATATCACGCAACTGAACCGGTGCACCGTCCTTGTAGGACACGATCAATTGCGCGTAGTCATTGGGGTGGAACAACTGGTCATTGGTCGACAGGGTCGACACGCTGTTCTCGCCGTAGATCGCACCCTTGGCCAGGTTGAGGCTCGATTGCTGGATGGCCAGGCGGATATCGGCCAGGGTCAGGCCGATGGCCGCTAGTTTGTCGGGGGAGGCCTGTACACGAATCGCCGGGCGTTGCTGGCCGGTGATGTTGATCTGGCCGACGCCATCGATCTGGCTGATCTGCCGGGCCAGCAGGGTTTCCACGTAGTCACTCAGCTCGGTGCTGGGCATGCTGTTGGAGCTGACGCTGAGGATCAGCACCGGGCTGTCCGCCGGGTTGACCTTTTTCCAGGTCGGCAGGCTCGGCATGTCGCTGGGCAACTTGCCGGACGCGGTGTTGATCGCCGCCTGGACTTCCTGTGCAGCCGTGTCGATGCTCTTGTTCAGGGTGAATTGCAGGGTCAGCAGGCTTGAGCCCAAGGCGCTGCTGGAGGTCATCTGGGTCATGCCGGGGATGGCACTGAATTGCACCTCCAGGGGCGTGGCCACGGATGAAGCCATGGTGTCCGGGCTGGCGCCGGGCAGGGTGGCGGTCACCTGGATCGTCGGAAATTCCGCTTCCGGCAGTGGGGCGATGGCCAGGCGCGGGAAGGCAATCATCCCGAGCAGCACCAGGGCGAAGGTCAGCAGCAGGGTGGCGACCGGGTGGTCGACGCACCAGGCCGACGGCGAACGGCTGCCACTCATGGCTGCACCTTGGCGTCGACGGTCTGGATCACTTGCGGTGGCTCCTTGAGCACCTCCACCTGGGCGCCGGCCTTGAGCCGCGACTGGCCGTCACTGACCAGTACATCGCCGGCCTGCACCCCCTTGATGATGTTCACGTCGCTGTTCTGGTACGTCACCTGCACCGGCACCACGTCGACCTTGTCCCCGTTGATCCGGTACACGAAGTGCGAATCCAGGCCGCGTTGCACCACCGTCGGCGGTACCACCAGGGCGTTTTTGTCGAGGGCGGTCTGGATCTTGATCGTGACCAGTTGCCCCGGCCACAGGCGCTGCGAGGCGTTGTTGAACTCGGCCTTGGCACGCAGGGTGCCGGTGGTCGAGCTGATCTGGTTGTCGATCAGGCTCAAGTGGCCTTCACCCAGCAGGTCGCCGGTCTGGCCGTCGGTGTCGGCGCCCATGTAGGCGTCGACGCTGGCCCTGGTCGGTGCCGCGATCAAGCCTTGCAGGGTCGGCAGCATTTGTTGCGGCAGGGAGAACTCGACGGCAATCGGGTCGATCTGGGTCACTGTGAACAGGCCCTGGGTATCGCTCATGCGCAGGAAGTTGCCTTCGTCCACGGTACGAATACCCACGCGGCCAGTGACCGGCGAGCGAATCTGGGTGTAGGAAAGCTGTACCTGGGCCGAATCGATGGCGGCCTGGTTGCCTTGGGCGGTGGCCTTGAGCTGGTTGACCAGTGCTTGCTGCTGATCATAGGTCTGCTTGGAGACGCCGTCGTCGACGCTCAACTCCTTGTAGCGCTTGAGGTTGACCTGCGCCACTTGCAACTGCGCCTGGCTCTCGCCCAGCTGTGCCTTGGCTTGCTCCAGGCTGGCGCGGATCGAGCGGTCATCGATGGTCGCAAGCAAGTCCCCGGCCTTGACCAGTTGGCCTTCCTTCACCAGCAATTTGGTGAGAATGCCGTCCACTTGCGGGCGGATCACCACACTGTGCAACGACAACACCGAGCCAATCCCGCTGACAAACCGAGGAATATCCTGCTGCACCACGCTCACCACCCGCACCGGAATCGCAGTCGGCGCTGCCAGTCTGGTCTTGGCCGGGCGCGTCAGGGCCCAGGCGGCAACGGCCAGCACTACGAGGACACCCACGATCAGGGCGGTTTTTCGTTGTATTTGCATGGAGGTGAGGCGCCAGGGCAAAGGAGTGGGAGACTAAGGGCCTTTATAGCCTGCGAACCCGGTCAGCAAGGTGACTGCTAACTGACAGCGCTGTCAGTAAGCGCAGACCATTCGTACAGGCGGTGGTTAAAGATCCGAGGCGGGCAGGTATACTGCGCGCCAGCGAGGCCCGCAAGCAGGCCTCGCGTCATTTTTTGCACGTTCCGGAGCTTCCATGACTTCCCCGACACAACCCACTGTTGAAGCGACCGACCTGGTCGATCCGGCCAGCGCCGAAGGCGTTGAAAAAGCCGAGATCCCGGCGTTCAAGTTTCCGTTCAAGCCGGGTGAACTGGCCGGGGCCAAGCAAGCCGCCCAGCCCTGGTACAAGAACGGCGCCAAGAACGGCCACACCAAGTCCCCAGGCATGGCCCCGCCGGGAACGCGTCGCTCCATGGGTAAACGTTAAGATTAACTAGCTGCAACATTTGGCGGAAGCTGCCTACAGCTTTCGCGGATGTTTCTGCTTGTGGGGCAGCAACCATTTCTTGAAAGCTTCCACAGCCTCTGCTCCGCCCCGTCGTTATTTCCCGGGACGGAGTGTGTCGAGGCTGGTCTTTCCGGAAAAGGACGCTTCCCGTGGCCCTGATACACATATGTGTAATGCTTGTCCTGTTGTGCGCGGCTGAAGCCGTCGCCGCTGATGATCCCCCTCGGCAGGAAATCCGCTTCGCGGTTGCCGCGCAATTCCCCCCCTTCCAGAGCCGTGATGCGCAAGGTCAGTTGGTCGGCCTGAATATCGACCTGGGCAATGCCCTCTGCCAGCAACTGAATGTGCGCTGTACCTGGGTCGACCAGGTGGTCGTCGAAGACTTTCCTGCCCTTGAGGCCCGGCAATTCGATGCAATCATGGGCATGGCACCGACGTCGCTGCGCCGCCGTCGGGCGGGCTTCACCGACACCCTTTATCCCTTCACGACACGGCTGGTCGCCCGCCGGACCTCTGGCCTGCTGCCGCACGTCAAGTCGCTCAAGGGCAAGCGCGTCGGCGTTTTGCTCGGCAGCAATCGTGAAGCCTTTGTGCGCTCGAAGTGGGCGCCCAGGGGCGTGATCATCAAGAGCTTCTGGCTCAATGATGAACTGGTGCGCAGCCTGGTGGCCGGTGATATCGATGCGACCCTGCAGGGCACCGTGGAAATCCGCCAGGCCCTGCTCGACACCGATGATGGCCAGGACTTCGACTTCCTCGGCCCGCCTGTCTCGGCCGCGCTGTTGGGCGATGGCGTGGCGATTGCGGTGCGCAAGACCGATACGGCGTTGCTCAATGACCTCAATCGCGCCCTCGAAGAGTTGATGCAAAACGGTGAGTACCGGCGAATCCTCGCGCCCTACCGCCTGGAAACTCCGTGATGGCTAATTAATTGCGCAGAACATGAGCTGGATCAGTATTTGCCCCATGGGTGCGCTTAGAGTCGACGCCCTGCCGACTCCTCCAATAATCACGAGCGCGCTTCTCCATGAAGATCAATCTGCCGGTCACCGGTCGGAATGTGGACTTTGCCCCCGACGCCAACATCCTCTCGACCACTGACCTGACCAGCGCGATTACCTACGCCAACCAGGATTTCATCGACATCAGCGGCTACCACCGTGACGAGTTGCTGGGGATGGCCCATAACGTCCTGCGCCATCCTGACATGCCGTCCGAGGCCTTTGCCCATATGTGGCAGACCTTGAAACGCGGCCGGTCGTGGATGGGCATGGTGAAAAACCGCTGCAAGAATGGCGACCATTATTGGGTCAGCGCGTATGCCACGCCGGTGACCCGCGACGGGGCGACGGTGGAGTACCAATCGGTGCGCACCAAGCCGGATGCGTCCAGGGTGGCGGCGGCAGAACGGGCGTATGCGCGACTGCGGGCGGGCAAGGCGCGCGCGTGGCCGGCGGTTGGTCTCCAACTGAAGCTGTCGGGCTGGGCGGCTGCCAGCTGCGCGGTGGCGTGGGTGCTCGGCGTAGGCCTGGCGGCGTACGCGCCAGTCTGGCAACTGCTGGGCCTGGTGGCAGGATGTGCAGTCGGCGCGGCCGGGGTGAGACTGATCGTGCGGCCCCTGGCCCAGTTGAGCCAGCGCGCCCGCCAGATTGCCGATAACCCCCTGAGCCAGGCGATCTACACCGGGCGCCGCGATGAATGCGGGCAGATCGAGTTTGCCCTGCAGATGCTCGAAGCCCAGGTGGGCGCGGTGGTCGGGCGCATCGGCGATGCCTCCCAGCGCCTGTCGGGGCACGCGGCGCAACTGGTGCGGCATCTGGACAGCAGCCAGGCCAGCACGCAGGGCCAACAGACCCAGACCGATCAGATAGCGACGGCCATTCACCAGATGGCCGCCAGCGTGGCGCAAATGGCCAGCCATGCCCAGCAGGCGTCCAGGGCGGCGGACCAGGCTGGCAACGAAACCCTTGAAGGCCATCAACGCGTGGATGAAAGCCGGGACGCGGTGATGCGCTTGTCCCAGGAGTTGGCGCGGGCCACAGACGTCATCCACCAACTGGAAAGCCACAGCGGTGAAATCAGCGGCGTGCTGGAGGTGATCCGCACGATTGCCGAGCAGACCAACCTGCTGGCCCTGAATGCGGCCATCGAAGCCGCGCGGGCCGGTGAGCAGGGCCGTGGCTTTGCCGTGGTGGCCGACGAAGTGCGTGGCCTGGCCCAGCGCACGCAGCAATCGACCGATGAAATCCAGCGCATGATCAGCACCCTGCAGGGCGGCGCGCGCGACGCGGTGCAGGCCATGGCGCAGAGCAGCGAACATGTGCACGCCAGCGTCGAGCAGGCGCAACGCGCGGCGGCTGCGCTGGATGGCATCAGCCAGCGGGTCATGCAGATCACCGCCATGAGCCAGCAGATCGCGACCGCCGTGGAAGAGCAGAGCGCGGTGAGCGAGGACATCAACCGCAATATCCTCGGCATCCGCGATGCCGGTGAAGCCACGGTCAGCGCCGGCCAGCAGAGCCAGCTCAGCTCCGGTGACGTGGCGGCCCTGGCGGAGGATTTGCGCCAGTTGGCGCGGGAGTTCTGGAGTGGACGGCGCTAACCGGGTGCCCACGTTGAAATGCAGCCACCTGTGGGCGTGGGCTTGCCCGCGAAGAGGCCCGCAAGCCCTACGCTGCGCGCAGCGGAATAAACGCGTAGTTGGCCGGCACCTCAGTCGCAATCTGCGCGCCGGCATCCAGCAGTTGCTCGGCGATGTCCATGCCGGACACATGGAACACCCACTCGTTGGCCACGGATGGCTGATCCACCGCCAGCTCGATTGCCTGGGCGAACGCGTTCATGTCCGGCAGGTAGGCGGTGAAGCCATCCCCCTTGAGCGCCGTGGTGCGAATACCCAGCAAGGCGCACACCGCCTCCTTGGTCTGCACATCGTCACGGTCGGCCTGGCGCGAGCGCAGGATCAGGTCCGCCAGCGCCGGGTCGGCCAACTCGCCGCCGACGATCAGCGCCGGGCCCTGTTCCCAGGATTCCGGCGGGCAGTCCTTGGCGGCGGGGTTCAGTGGGATATGCGGGTTGATCTCCATCGGATAGATCCGGCACACCAACGGACGGCGTTCATAGATGCGGCACAGGTTGTCTTCGTCAAGATTCCGGCAGCGGCCGGCGTTATAGGCGGCAAAGGTGATGGCTACAAACGCCTCGGTGTTGCCGCTGGGCACCACCACTGAACGCCGCTCGGCATGTTCGCGTTGCTGCTGTGGCAAGCCCAGGCCATTGCCCAGGAAACCCTCTACCAGAACGATGACGTTGCCGCCGTCCGCCGCCCACATACGGGCTTCGGCGAGGGTCAGGGGGACGTGATGGTCGGTGCAGCATTTGCCGCAGCCAACGCAGGAAAAATGGGTATTCATGGGCGGATCTGTCACCAGGCAAGGTCAGAGGGCACGCGTGAACGGTGACGGGTTTTGACCTCTATGCACCGTTCGGTGTCTCTGGAAGCAAGTTATGCGCCAGTGCCTGTCAGTCCTCGGCGACTGCATCGCGCAGTACAAAGAACATGCCTGCGCTTGCGTATAACTGCCGGGCGCGCTGGTTGCTCTCCAGCACCTTGAGGTCGACGCAGGGTTCGCCGCGTTGCTTGAACACCTGGAAGGCCTGCAGCAACAAGGCGCGGCCCAGCCCCTGGCCCTGGGCGCAAGGGTGTATGGAAAGGTTCTTGATAAAGGCGCTGGTCCAGCACTGGGCCACGCCGAGAATGCCTTCTGCGTTGCTGGCCACCAGGCACAGCGTGGGGTCGAATTCGGCATCGGTGATGAACTGCTGCTGCCAGGTTTCCAGCGAGGGCACGCGTCCACCGCCTTGCTCCTGGGTCATGCGCAATACCGCATGAATCGCCGGGGCCAGCTCATCGCGGTAGTGGTCCAGCTGCGTACCCGCCGGCCACTGCGGGGCCGGCAGGCTGCCGGTGAGGTCGCGACGCAGCAACTGGTAATACGTGCTCACGCGTTACAGGCCTTTTTGCGCCACGGTCTGGGCCGCCACCACCAGGCACTTGGTCAGCTCGGGCGACGAAAATTTGGTCAGTACCGCGTCGGCACCGGCCAGGCGCGCTTTTTCGCTGTTCATCGCGCTGTCGAGCGAGGTGTGCAGCAGCACATAGAGGTCTTTGAAATCCGGGGTTTCGCGCAGGGTGCGGGTGAGGGCGTAGCCGTCCATTTCCGACATCTCGATGTCGGACACCACCACGTTGATCTGCTCGACCGTGCCTTGCAGCTCCAGCAGCACATCGATGGCTTCCTTGGCACTGCGCGCGGTGTGGCAGGTGAGGCCGAGGTTGCGCAGGGTGTGTACGGATTGCTGCAGGGCCACCTGGCTGTCGTCGACCACCAGGATGCGCGCGTTGCCGAGTACTTCGGCTTCTTCCATGGTCAGGTCGGTGGGCGCCGCTTCAATCGGGGCCGGCGCGATGCCGTGGATGACTTTTTCGATGTCCAGCACCTGCACGAGGCCGCCTTCGACCTGGGTGACCCCGGTGATGAACGCGCGGTTACCGCCGGAGCCGTAGGGCGGCGGACGGATGTCGGTGGTCAGGCAATGCACGATCTTGCTCACCGCCTGCACATGCAGGCCCTGCTTGGATCGGCTAACATCGGTGACGATCAGGCAGCCACCGTCTGGGTCCTGCAGGGGCATTTCACCCAGGGCACGGCTCAGGTCGATGACCGCCAGCGAGTTGCCGCGCAGGGTGGCGATGCCTTTGACGTGGGGGTGCGACTCCGGCAGCTTGGTCAGCGGCGGGCAGGGGATGATTTCACTGACTTTCAGCAGGTTGATCGCCATCAGCTTGCCGCTGCGCAAGGTAAAGAGCAGAAGCGAGAGAGAGTCTGCGCGGGCTTTGGTGGTGGACATAAAAACCTTCTGTGGATCAGGGATGACGATCTATAGAGAGTTATCGACTTGGGGAGGCCAGGCTTTAACCGGATTTTGTGTCGGGATGGGTCTGTAGGAGCTGGCTTGCCTGCGATAGCATCACCCCCGGTTCCGCAGAAAGACCGAGGCGCTGCTATCGCAGGCAAGCCAGCTCCCACACAAGCCAGCTCCCACACAAGCTAGCTCCCACACAAGCCAGCTCCCACACAAGCCAGCTCTTACACAAGCTGGCTCCTACACAAGTCCCTATTTCACCGGGGGGATGAATCAGCCTTTCCAGACCTGCGGGTTCACCAGGTCCTGGGGACGCTGGCCGAGCAGGGCGCTGCGCAGGTTGTCGAGGGCGCGGTTGGCCATGGCTTCGCGGGTTTCATGGGTGGCCGAGCCGATGTGCGGCAGGGTCACGGCGTTGCTCAGTTGGAACAGCGGCGACGCGGCCAGCGGCTCCTGCTCGTACACATCCAGCCCGGCGCCGCGGATGCGCTGGGTTTGCAGGGCCTCGATCAGCGCCGGTTCGTCGACCACCGGGCCACGGGAAATATTGATCAGGATCGCGCTGGATTTCATCAGCCCCAGCTCGCGGGTGCTGATCAGGTGGCGGGTCTTGTCGCTCAATGGCACCACCAGGCACACGAAGTCCGCCTCGGCCAGCAGCTCGTCCAGGCTGCGAAATTGCGCGCCCAGTGCCTGCTCCAGCGCCGGCTTGCGGCTGTTGCCGCTGTACAGGATCGGCATGTTGAAGCCCAAGTGCCCGCGGCGGGCCACGGCCGCGCCAATGTTGCCCATGCCGACGATGCCCAGCGTCTTGCCATGCACGTCGCAGCCGAACAACGGCGCGCCGACACTGGCTTTCCACTCGCCGGCCTTGGTCCAGGCGTCCAGCTCGGCGACCCGGCGCGCGCTGCTCATCAGCAGGGCGAAGGCCAGGTCGGCGGTGCTTTCGGTGAGTACGTCAGGGGTGTTGGTGAGCATGATCCCGCGCTCGTTGAAGTACGGCACGTCGTAGTTGTCGTAGCCCACCGAGACGCTGGACACCACCTCCAGCTTGCTCGCGCCCTGCAATTGCTCGCGTCCCAGCTTGCGGCCCACGCCGATCAGGCCGTGGGCGTGGGGCAGGGCTTCATTGAATTGAGCGTTGATGTCGCCCAGCTTGGGGTTGGGCGCGATCACCTCGAAATCCTGTTGCAGGCGTTCGATCATTTGCGGGGTGACACGGCTGAAGGCGAGGACAGTCTTTTTCATTGCAGGCGGGCTCATCGACTACGGAAGAATGCCAAGCAAGCTAACATTCTTGCGGGTGATTGTCAGGACACCGCCAAACCAATGTGGGAGCGGGCTTGCTCGCGAATGCGCAGTGTCAGCCACTACATCTGTGGCTGGACTACCGTATTCGCGAGCAAGCCCGCTCCCACCTTTGATTTAGATCGACAGGTGGAAATCAGTTTGTCAGGCGCGCGCCACTCAGGCTGCCGCTCAATTCATACGCCACCAGCTCCGCCTGGTGCGCCGCCAGGATCTCCGGCAGCGAGCCGCGCAGGTATTCGACCCAGGTCTTGATCTTCGCGTCCAGGTATTGGCGCGACGGGTAGATGGCGTACAGGTTCAGCTCCTGGGAGCGGTAGTTGGGCATGACCCGCACCAGTGTGCCGTTGCGCAGGCCTTCGATGGCCGCGTACACCGGCAACAGCCCGACGCCCATGCCGCTGGTGATCGCGGTTTTCATCGCATCGGCCGAGTTCACCAGGAAGGGCGAGGTGTTGATCGCCACGCTCTCCTGGCCTTCGGGGCCGTTGAAGGTCCATTTATCCAGCTGGATCACCGGGCTGACCAGGCGCAGGCAGGCGTGATTGAGCAAATCCTGGGGCCGTTGCGCGCAGCCCTTGGCCTTGACGTAATCGGGCGAGGCGCAGGCGATGCTGTAGGTGATGCCCAGGCGTTGCGAGACGAAGCCCGAATCCGGCAGCTCGCTGGCCAGCACGATGGACACGTCGTAGCCCTCGTCGAGCAGGTCCGGCACGCGGTTGGCCAGGGTCAGGTCGAAAGTCACGTCCGGGTGGGTGCGGCGGTAGCGGGCAATCGCATCAATCACGAAGTGCTGGCCGATGCCGGTCATGGTGTGCACTTTCAACTGCCCGGCGGGGCGCGCGTGGGCGTCGCTGGCTTCGGCCTCGGCTTCCTCGACGTAGGCGAGGATCTGCTCGCAGCGCAGCAAATAGCGTTTGCCGGCTTCGGTCAGCGCGATGCGGCGGGTAGTGCGGTTGAGCAAGCGGGTTTGCAGATGGGCCTCAAGGTTGGAGACCGCGCGCGAAACGTTGGCGGTGGTGGTGTCCAGTTGCACGGCGGCGGCGGTGAAGCTGCCGGCTTCGGCCACGCAACTGAAGGCGCGCATGTTTTGCAAAGTGTCCATGGAGTGTTCTCAAGGGAGATGCCAAATTGTGACATGAAGTTGCGCACAGGTGTGTATCCGCTGGGCGCTGCTCTCCCCGGAGCACGGTGACGAAGGATCAGGACAAGGTCCAGGCCTCACTGACTTTGGCCTGGTAGTGCGGCAGATACTCGCGCAGCAAGTGATTGAAGGCCTCCTGCGTGCTGGCGCGGTTTTCGCCGGTAGGCGCTTCAAGGGCGGTGTGCGCGTGTTGTACCAGGGTTTCGGCGGCGCGGCTGAGTGCCGGGCTGAGGCGTTTGAGCGCGTCAATCTCGGCGGTCAGCGGCGTACCGTGCGCCTGTCGGCCAAGGGTATCGAACAACGCGTGAAAGTCGTCGGCGTGTCGCGCGACGTAAGCGTCCCAGCCCGGCTGCTGATCAGGGGTTTCCAGGTAGCGACGGGCGATGGGCAGCAGATGATCCAGCGAGTCGCTGCCCAGCTGTTCTTTGTGCAGGGTTTGCCGGGTACGCAGCGACTGCGCCGCTACGCCGAAGAACTGCTCGACCGGCGCCGGGAGCTTCAGGTCACGGCTCTTATTCAGCGTATGGCGGGTATGCAGCAGCACCGGTTGGCCGTGCTTTATTTTCACCAGTACTTGAGTGGACGACGGCCTGGCGGGATCGAGCACCGATTCGCTGATCGAGCGGACCAGGTTTTCCCAGTCGAACGTTTGCTCGCCAATCGCGCCCAGTACGCGAAGCAAGGTTTTCTTCACGACCTGCCGCGAATCTATCGGGGCGATGTCGATTGTCAGGTAATCACCGCTCAGGTGCGGGTCATCAAGCTTGCGGTGGCTGGCTTCAATCGCTACCCCTTTGCCTGCCCCGGCCCGTGCCGAGGCCGTTACTGCGGCGCTGAAGCTCACTATTCGGGTCTCGGCTGTCAGCGTGTGGACTTTTAATTCGTCGGGGCGAAGCAGTGCCGGGTTGCGCTGGATCAGGCTGCGTATCTCAGCATCCTGCTGCGGAGTCAGGCGCGAGTGGGTCTTGAGCAGCACATAGCGCTCCAGCAGGGATTGGGCCTGTTTGTGGCGGGCGTGCCGGGCAGCGTGCAACGCGGACGCCGGCACGGGTGTACAGGCCTGCTGGGTGAAGTGTTGGCTGGTGTCGGCAATGTGGCGTTGCATGGCATTCAACAACGCCGCAGGGTCGTCGTTGTAGTGCTTGGACGAGGCCAGGCGCAGCCGTGCCATCTCAGGTGCTGTTTCGTGCAGGCTCAGGATATCCAGGGTGATCTGGCGCTGGGTACGCTGCAGGGTCGGCTTTATCGTGGTATTGAGCTTCAGGGCGCTGAAGACATCCACCGTGACCTTGTTTCGCGCATTCAGGAGGAGGCCTCTTTCGGTGGTAACCGGCTGTGAGGTGCTTCTCATGCTGGGCAACTCAACATCGACAAGGCCGGCGCTGGCCAGGGTATCCCGGACATAGGGTTGGCTCAGTGCTGAGCAGGCGAGGTGTTTCTGCAGGTTATGGCTATCACGCACCAAGCTGGGCAGGTTTTGAACGGTTCGCCGGATGCTCTCGCTCAGGGAAGTGCGCACCGAATGGCTGCGGGCATCGGCGTACGCTTCCAGGTTTGCGTATTCGCGAGACGATACATAGCCTACGCCGAGCTGGCTGTGGGTCTGGAACTGGTTTGCGATCGATGACTTCAGATGGGCCTGCAGGCTGAGGGTGCGCGTGCTTTTGACGCGTTGGTCAGCGGTGATTGCCAGGCGCGAGTCGGCTGCCAGCTGTGGCCCGGCCCGGTTCTGCAGCGCGGGGTCCAACACAAAGTTGTAGCCGATATGACGGTGGTTGCTGCGCTCGCCGCCGTTGCGCACGTAGGCAAGCGCCGGCAACAACTTCTGCGTCAGGTGCAGGTGTCGGTCATTGCTGACCGCCGCGCGAAACTGCCATTTCAGCGCGCGACACAAGGCATAGTCGGCTTCGACGTCCGGCCGCTGGCTGGAGCGATGTTGGCCAAGCACCTGCTCGGCCTTTTTGAAAAACGCGTAGTAGTCCGGTAACTCCTCTACCGACACCTCCAGCCTCGACGGGCTGCTGGACAATTTGTGGTGAAGCGCTTCTATCTGCGCTTGATCGCGATGATAGCCCGCGAGCGGGACCAGCTTGTCCAGGACCAGGTCGGCGATCCAGCGCACGTCCCGTTGCAAAGGGAACATGCCCGGCTGCAAAGGCTCGGGCGAGAGGTGCAGTTGCCTGCGCAGGGCATCAGCGGAGGCGGGTGCGGGTGTCGGCGCTATGCGGGCGCGCGTGCTGGGGGCTGAAAACATTCGGGCACTCCAGAAGGGTGGGATGCTCGTCATTCTGCTGGTGGGCACTTCGGCACGCTGTAGGGGAATAGCCTGGCGTCGGGATAAACATCCCAACTTGCCTTGAGCCGGCGCGGATTATCGCCTGAACGGTAACAAAGATTCACAGGAATACCCGCTTATCGTTCCCCATGCCGCCCCCTAGAATTGCGCCACCTCTCCCCGCATCACCACCTCAGGAATTCGCAGCAGTGCCGCGTCGCATCAGCAGAGAGCTGAAGACTCTCAGTGTTTGGGCCTTATCGTTAGCAATCAGCGGCTGCATCGGAACCGGAGGAATCGCCCCACAGGGCCAGGCGCTCGACGCCAATCACCTGGCCACCGACGAGGCGATCCAGCAGGCCGCCCAGGACGCCCACTGGCCCACCGCGCAATGGTGGCAGGCCTTTGGCGACCCGCAACTCAACCGCTGGGTGGCACTCGCCACTCACAACAGCCCGAGTATGGCCATCGCCGCCGCGCGAGTGCGCGAGGCGCGGGCCATGGCCGGGATTGCCGAGTCGGCCGAGTCGCTGCAGATCAACAGTGACACCACCCTCAAACGCCACAATTGGCCGAAGGATCAGTTCTATGGCCCGGGCGAGTTGAGTGGCCAGACCACCTGGGACAACAACTCGTCCCTGGGCCTGAGCTACGCGCTCGACCTGTGGGGCCGTGAAAGCAATGCCTCCGAGCGTGCCGTCGACCTGGCGCACATGAGCGCTGCCGAAGCCCGCCAGGCCCAGCTCGAATTGCAGAACAACGTGGTGCGCGCCTATATCCAGCTGTCGTTGCATTACGCCAACCGCGATATCGTCGCGGCGACCCTGGCCCAGCAACAGCAGATCCTCGACCTGGCCAACAAACGCCTGAACGCCGGGATCGGCACGCACTTCGACGTGAGCCAGGCCGAAACCCCGTTGCCGGAAACCCATCGCCAATTGGACGCCCTGGACGAGGAAATCGCCCTGAGCCGCAACCAGTTGGCGGCATTGGCCGGCAAGGGGCCGGGCGCGGGCGCGCAACTGCAGCGCCCGACCTTGTCCCTGGCCGCGCCGCTGAAACTGCCGTCTTCCTTGCCTGCACAACTGCTCGGCCAGCGCCCGGACGTGGTCGCCAGCCGCTGGCAGGTCGCGGCGCAGGCGCGTGGCATTGATGTGGCGAATGCCGGCTTCTACCCCAACGTCGACCTGGTCGGCAGCCTTGGCTACATGGCCACCGGCGGCGGCATGCTGGAGTTCCTGGCCGGCAAGAAATTCAACTACAACGTCGGCCCGGCGATCACCTTGCCGATCTTCGACGGCGGCCGTTTGCGTGGCGAGTTGGGCGAGGCCAGCGCCGGTTACGACATCGCCGTGGCGAAGTACAACCAGACCCTGGTCACTGCGCTCAAGGGCATCAGTGACCAGTTGATCCGCCGCGAGTCCATGGACAAGCAAGCGGGCTTCGCCGCGCAGTCGGTGGCCTCGGCGCAGAAAACCTATGACATCGCGATGATCGCCTACCAGCGCGGGCTCACCGATTACCTCAATGTGCTGAATGCCCAGACCCTGCTGTTCCGTCAGCAGCAGGTCGAGCAACAGGTGCAGGCCGCCCGCCTGAGCGCGTACGCCGAACTGGTGACAGCCCTGGGCGGCGGCCTCGGTGCCGGCAACGATGTGCCCGACGACGCCAAGACCCTCCCGAGCAAGACCCCGGCGGCACTCGCCGTGTTTGATCACTGAGTAGGATTGAATGACTCCCTTGCCTGCACCGCTGCGCTGGCTGCATGCCCTTGAGTGGCGCCGTGGCTTTTTCGACTGGGCACGCAGTGATGGCGTGACCTGGGTGTATATCTTCAAGGTACTGATCGCCGCGTTCCTGACGCTATGGCTGGCCATGCGCCTGGAACTGCCGCAACCGCGCACGGCAATGATCACCGTGTTCATCGTGATGCAACCGCAGAGCGGCCAGGTATTCGCCAAGAGCTTTTACCGCTTCCTCGGCACCCTGGCGGGCTCGGCGGTGATGGTGCTGTTGATTGCCTTGTTTGCACAGAACACCGAGTTGTTTCTTGGCGCGCTGGCGATCTGGGTCGGCATTTGCACCGCCGGTGCGACCCGCAACCGTAACTTTCGCGCCTATGGGTTTGTGCTGGCCGGCTACACCGCGGCGATGGTTGGTTTGCCGGCGCTGGCGCACCCCGACGGCGCCTTCATGGCGGCGGTGTGGCGCGTGCTGGAAATCTCCCTGGGGATTCTGTGCTCGACGCTGGTCAGCGCCGCGATCCTGCCGCAAACCAGCAGCGCCGCGATGCGCAACGCCCTGTACCAGCGCTTTGGCGTGTTCGCGCTGTTTGTCACCGATGGCTTGCGGGGGCGCAGCCAGCGCGAAGGGTTCGAGGCCAGCAACGTGCGCTTTATCGCCGA
This sequence comes from Pseudomonas sp. TH21, assembly GCF_016651025.1. Taxonomy (NCBI): domain Bacteria; kingdom Pseudomonadati; phylum Pseudomonadota; class Gammaproteobacteria; order Pseudomonadales; family Pseudomonadaceae; genus Pseudomonas; species Pseudomonas sp. TH21. Next base: position 976,277 of record NZ_JAEKEQ010000001.1, read on the forward strand.
AGCCGTGGGCCTGGAAGGGCTGCGCAGCATCACCGTGTTTGAAGACCCGCACATGCGTCGGCGCAACGGTCGGCTCAGTCGCCTCAACAGCGAGTTCATGAGCATCACCACGCGCTTCAACGCCTTGCACCAGTTGCTCGAACGCCTGCGCACCGACGCGGCCGATCACGTGGTAGCGGCGATCAAGCCCGGCCTGCAGGACCTGGCCGAACTGCTCGACGGCTTTTCCGGCCGCGCCCTCACCAGCCCCGATGCCGCACGCCTGGTCAATCAACTGAGTGCCTACAAGGACGGCTTGCCCGCCACGGTGCGCAGCCTGCGCGCGGCGTTCCAGGAGGGCAACCCGAGCGAAGCCGAGCAGCTGGATTTCCACACCGCCTACGAGCTGCTGTACCGCTTCGTCGATGACCTGCACAACTATGCGCAAACCCACGCCTCCCTGGCCGATCACAGTCATGCGCGCGAGCAGTGGGACGAAACCTTCATCCCCAAGACCAACTGGCTGGCCTGCGCCGCTTCGGGGATTCGCGCTTCATTCATCCTGATCGTGCTGGGCAGCTACTGGGTGGCGACCGCCTGGCCCAGCGGTGCGACCATGACCCTGATCGCGGCGGCCACCGTCGGCTTGTCCGCCGCCACGCCGAACCCTAAGCGCATGGCGTTCCAGATGGCCTGCGGCACCTTGATCGGCGCGTTGGTGGGCTTTGTCGAAATGTTCTTCGTGTTCCCCTGGATCGACGGCTTCCCGCTGCTGTGCGTGATGCTCGCCCCGGTCATCATCTTCGGTGCGTTTCTCGCCTCACGCCCGCAATACGCCGGCGTCGGTGTGGGCCTGTTGATCTTCTTCAGCACCGGTTCGGTGCCGGATAACTTCACGGTCTACAACCCCTACACCTTTATCAACGACTACATCGCGATGGTCATCGGCATGCTGGTGTGCGCGGCGGCGGGGGCGATCATCCTGCCGCCCAACAGCCGCTGGCTGTGGCGCCGCCTGGAGCAGGACCTGCGCGAGCAAGTGGTGTACGCGATCAGCGGCAAGCTCAAGGGCCTGGCCTCGAGTTTTGAAAGCCGCACCCGTGACCTGCTGCACCAGGCTTACGGCCTTGCCGTCGGCCAGCCGCAAGTGCAACGCGACCTGCTGCGCTGGATGTTCGTGGTGCTGGAGGTCGGCCACGCGATCATCGAGCTGCGCAAGGAACAGGCGATCCTGCCGGTGCACCCGGCGTATGCCGAGTCCCAGCCGTGGCGCCAGGCGATCCGCGTGATGGGCCGCTCGCTGGTGCGGCTGTTCCTGCAGCCCAGCACGAGCAACCTGGAGCGCGGACTGATCGCCGTCGACCATGCGATCAGCCGCGTGCAGGCCACCGACGAACCCTTCGCCCCGCACTTCGATACGTCGGCCCTGCGCCGGGTGAAAAGCTACCTGCACTTTATCCGCACTTCGCTGCTCGACCCGCAATCGCCACTGGCGGCCCTCAAAGGAGCCCCGCATGCCCCGTGAAATCGCGTTCCACGGCCTCTACATGCCGACCATGACCCTGATGTTTCTGATCGCGGCCGTCCTGGCCTGGGCTTTGGACCGCTTCCTGGCCGGGTACGACCTGTACCGTTTTTTCTGGCACCCGGCGTTGCTGCGCCTGAGCCTGTTCGTTTGCTTGTTCGGCGCATTGGCGCTGACCGTCTACCGTTGAGAATGCCCCGATGAAAAAGTTTTTCAGCCTGCTCGCGACCTTGCTGGTACTGGCTCTGGCAATCTGGATTGGCCGCACGCTGTGGGTGCATTACATGCAAACGCCGTGGACCCGCGATGGTCGCGTGCGCGCCGACATCATCAACGTCGCCGCCGACGTGACGGGCGAGGTGGTCGACGTGCCGGTGCGTGACAACCAGTTGGTCAAGAAGGGCGACCTGCTGATGCAGATCGACCCCGAGCACTACCGCATCGCGGTCAAGCAGGCGCAGTCCCTGGTTGCCTCGCGCAAAGCCACCTGGGAGATGCGCAAGGTCAATGCCCACCGCCGCGCCGACCTCGACGCCCTGGTGATCTCCAAGGAAAACCGCGACGACGCCAGCAACATCGCCGACTCGGCCCTCGCCGATTACCAGCACGCACTGGCGCAGCTGGAAGCCGCCGAACTCAACCTCAAGCGCACGCAAGTGGTAGCGGCGGTGGACGGCTACGTCACCAACCTCAACGTCCACCGTGGCGACTACGCGCGTATCGGCGAAGCCAAGATGGCCGTGGTCGATATGAACTCGTTCTGGGTCTATGGCTTCTTTGAAGAAACGAAATTGCCGCATGTGAAAATCGGCGATAAAGCCGACATGCAACTGATGAGCGGCGAGACCTTGAAGGGCCACGTGGAAAGCATCTCGCGCGGCATCTACGACCGTGACAACCCCGAGAGCCGCGAGTTGATCGCTGACGTGAACCCGACGTTCAACTGGGTGCGCCTGGCCCAGCGCGTGCCGGTGCGGATTCACATCGATCAAGTGCCGGAGGGCGTGTTGCTGGCGGCAGGCATCACCTGCACGGTGATCGTCAACCAAACACAAGACTAAAAGGTGAAGCCGGGGGTTTGGCGGCGTGGCTGGAATAGTCGGGCCTTGCACCGCAGGCATGGACAACGCCTCTCTCCCTGTGGGAGCGGGCTTGCTCGCGAATACGGTGTGTCAGTCAACGAATATGCGGGCTGATCCATCGCCTTCGCGAGCAAGCCCGCTCCCACCTTTTTGATCGCGGTGAAGCCTGGGGTTTGGCGGTGTGGCTGGAATAGGCGGGCCTTGCACCGCAAGCATGGACAACGCCTCTCTCCCTGTGGGAGCGGGCTTGCCCGCGAATACGGTGTGTCAGTCAACGAATATGCGGGCTGATCCACCGCCTTCGCGAGCAAGCCCGCTCCCACCTTTTTGATCGCGGTGAAGCCTGGGGTTTGGCGGTGTGGCTGGAATAGGCGGGCCTTGCACCGCAGGCGTGGACAACGCCTCTCTCCCTGTGGGAGCGGGCTTGAACTGGTCAAGTAATCTTGGACACCGATTAAGGGTTCACGCCACCAGCTTCTCCCTGGCGACTGGTGACCGATAGTCGTTGTAGCTATGCGGCCTGGTGATGTTGTAGCGCGATACATAGCGCTGCACATCCGCTCGGGCCTCATGTTCCGACCCGTAGCCTGCTTCTGGCACCCACTCTGATTTCAAACTTCCAAAGAAACGCTCCATCGGAGCGTTGTCCCAGCATTCGCCTTTACGGCTCATGCTTTGTCGGAGTCCATGTTCCAGCAGTTCATTTCTGAATTTATGGCTGGTGTACTGGCAACCTTGGTCGGAGTGAAACAGTACGTCTTTTGGGCGACCGCGCAGTTCAATCGCCATGCGCAGGGCTTCGCAGGTCAGCGTGGCATCAGAGATCATCGAAAACGACCAGCCCACAATCCGGCGAGCGAACAAGTCCAGAACCGCCGCGAAATACAGCCAACGCTTGCCGACTTTGATGTACGTCACGTCCCCACACCACACCTGATTGACCGTCGCAACATCAAACTTGCGTTTGAGCACATGCGGTGCCACCAAAGCCTCCACGCCAGGTGACTTGTACTTATGGCGCCGGCGTTGACGGCTGACAATGCCTGCTTCTCGCATCAAGCTGCGAGCCATGAACCGCCCGACATCATGCCCGCCGGCTTGCAGCTGTTTAGCCAAGGTACGAGCGCCCGCAGACTTTCTCGACGCCCTGTGGTGCTTGACCAGCATAGCCTTGAGTTTCTCTCGCTTAGGGCTCACCTTGCCTTGGCGCTGACGCCATGCGTAAAAGCTACTGCGGTTTATTCCGAACACACGACAGCAATCGTTAACGCCGTACTGCTCGCCCAGCTCACAGATCAACGAGAGTGATCTTTGGCGTCCAAAAGCAGGAGAGCACTGGCCTTTTTTAGGATTTCGATATCCCGGTCTCTTTGCCTGAGCAAGGCTTTAAGTTCCTGGATCTCTCGCTGATCCGCGGTAATCGCCTTGGCTCCCACCGGAGTCGAGCCCAAGCGTTCCTTGCGAACTTGATCGACCCAGCGGCGCAAGGCCGTAGGGCCAATATCCAAGCTGGCACAGACCTCGGGAACCGACTGCCCCTCGTCCAGCACCATGCTGGCAGCCTTGAGTTTGAACTCACATGAATAAGATTTACGCATATCCAAACACCTCAGATTTGGACGCCATCATAGCGCCCGATTGAGGTGTCCAAAATCATTAGGCCAGTTCAGCTTGCTCGCGAATACGGTGTGTCAGTCAACGAATATGCGGGCTGATCCAGCGTCTTCGCGAGCAAGCCCGCTCCCACCTTTTTGATCGCGGTGAAGCCTGGGGTTTGGCGGCGTGGCTGGAATAGGCGGGCCTTGCACCGCAGGCATGGACAACGCCTCTCTCCCTGTGGGAGCGGGCTTGCTCGCGAAAGCGGTGTGTCAGTTAACGAAGGCGCTGGCTGATCCATCGCCTTCGCGAGCAAGCCCGCTCCCACCTTCGATTTTGTTGATAGGCCGATTGGGCACTGCTTCAGGGGTGTGCGTTGGCTCTGATTTTTTGTCGACGTTTGACACGCAGCATGCTCGTGTATCGCCGGTGGTTTTTTGAGTTCAGGACCCAGATATAGAGCAGAGCCGAGAACAACGGTATTAGATTGAACAGCGTCGGCCGGTGACTGCCGAGATAGGCAGTCGCGAGCAGAAGATTCACGATGACCACGGGTATAAGGACTCGAGGTGCATGACGTGACCCTTCACACAACATGATTTGGCCTACGTAAAAAACCAAGCAGAATGTCATAGCGGTTCCGAAAGCATATTCAGTCGGTAGGTGATAGACCTTCGCGTAGTACCACAGGCTGTGAGTCATGTTGCCGGCAATACTGTTCAAGCAAAGTAGGAGCGCCCCGCCCCATGCCGGTAAAAACCGGTAGGTATATCGGCGCCACATCAGATGTTTCCTTAGAGGATCGTCGCTATATTTCATGGCGTTCGAACTCCTCGTACAGTGCAACGATTATGTGGCTGACGTTTCCAGATAACGTGCTGCCTGCCAGAGCTAAAAGGGCTCCGACCTGGTCTTTGATTTGAGTCATGGTGGCTAGGCGTATTTGGGAATTACTGAAGCGTTTGGGTAATTGCCCGGACATTTGTCTCAAGCGAATTATGTCGTTGGGACGGCGAGGGTTTCTCAGGCGCAAAACTTCAGCTGTCAACTTCGCACGCTCTTGGCGGCTCATATGCCGCAAGACATCTGTCACCTCACGTCCCGTCGAATGCTTGATTGCCAGCACCGTCTTAACCGTAGCGAACGTGGTAGCACCTGCGCCAACCAATGAGATTCCGTCCAACGCAACGGTCATCGTTTGGTACCAGCCTAATGTGTCGTAGTAATCGTTTTCCGCTGGGTTGACTGATTCGTTATAGGTCCGCCATATACCGTTCAGGCACTGTACCCCGCTGGCAGTCGTTCCCGCATAAGCAACATACGACAAGGCCAGGCTGGTACCTGCACTAAACGGCGCAGCCGCGATTCCCGCCTTCGCTATTATGAAGCCAATTATCGCTCCGCCGCAGGAGCTCACGATCCCCGATGCCTCCTTCCACAGCTGCGACTCACGCGGCGAGTCCGCTGCCAACCGCGCATAGTCATCAGCAGTCATCATCGGCCCCACCTCTTCACGCAAAATCACGCGCTTGGGCCTGATACTGCACAACGGTACAAAATCACGCAGCACCGTCACCTGATAATCACTGCCGATGTGCACCACTCCGGCCCCGACGAGGGCCGGGTCGGCGTCAATGGTTCTATAGAGTTTGGGCAGGTCCAGCAGACTGGTCAGTCGCTGGCGAGTCGTGGTGTGCGCATCCGGCACACCGCTTCGCAGGAAATCACTTGGCATCCTTTCACCTGTGAGGAGACAGAGGTGAAAGAGCCTGTGGATAGTTTCCTTGTAATGATGTCAGGCCGTTCGCTGTTTTTTGTAGGATCCGCCCGATCAGTTATTTCATTGCGCTAGCGCTACATAGGTTTCATGCAAATGGCGCCACAACAGCGCGCCACTCGCCTGTTTCTCGAACACCACGGTGGCACGGCGGTCGGTCTGCGTGCCGCTGGCGTCGATCTGATGTTCGCGATACGTCACGGTGGCGCCGCGTGCGTGGCGGTCGATGCCGGTCATTTCACTCAAGGTGATTTTCAACCCCGGGCGCATGCCGCCCAGGCGGGTGAACAGCGCGTTGACCCCGGCTGCATTGACCCGTGCGCCCGTGGCGGGGGCGATCATGCTGAACTCGGGGGAGAAGCGCGCGAGCAGACTCTGCAGGGTGCCTTCGGGTGCGACGCCGGCAAACCATTGCTCGATCTCGACGTGGGTCTGGATCACTTCCTCAAAAAAATCGCTGTAATCAATCATGACGGGGCTCGCGGGCAGGGTGAAGCAGTGTCCGTACTGTGGAGGCATCCAGGCGCAGCACTGCAAAGAGAGGCAACAGGGTTAATGCGGCTGCCATCGTGAAGGTTATGGTGAAGGAATCCAAGGCCGACAACAGTGCACTGAGGGCAGCCGCACCGAGGCAGAAGCTTATTTGCCGATTGATATTCCACAACGCGCTGGCATGGCCCATGCGCTCGGCGGGGATATCCAGGAATGCCAGGGTCTGTGCGGTGCTGCTGCACAGGCTGCCGCCCAGGCCCATCAAGGCGTAGGCGAGCACGATCAGGCCTGGCTCGTTGAGCAGCAGGATGCCGGCGCATTGCAGCAGCATGCCCACCAGCAGCAAGGGTTTGGGGCCGCAGCGATTGAACAGTTTTTTGCTCAGCCAAATAGCCAGCGCCGAGGCCAGTGCCCACGGCAACATCAGGGCGCCGGTGTGTGTGGCGTCGTAACCCAGGCCGCGCAGGTAGAGAATGGCGATCAGGCTGGTACCGATAAAGACGCCGGGAATGCACAGGTAGACCAGCATCGCGGTGCGCAGCATCGGGCTGGCGATCTGTTTGAAAATGCTGCCCACCTCCAAGGTAGGACACACGCTGGCGGGCACGTCGGGTTTTATCCACAGCCTCGCCAGCAGCAGGGTGATCAACGCCAGCGGCAGGTTGGCGTAGAAGATCCAGCGCCAGGACACGTTGTCGACGATCAGCCCGCCCAACGCCGGGGACAGGGCGGGCACCAGCAGGGCCACCGACATCACGCGGGCGGTCAGTTGGCTGCGCTCTGCCGCGCGGTAGTGACGGTACGCCATGGCCTGGCCCACAGGGATCAGCAAGCCGCCACCGAGCCCTTGCAGGGCTCGCCAGCCAATCAACGTTTCAATCGAGTCCGCCTGGCCCACCAGCACCGAGGCACCGGCAAATATCAGCAGGCTCACCACGATCAGGCCGCGCTCGCCCATGAGCGCCGCGAGCCACACACTCAAGGGAATGATCAGGGTCAGCCCGAGTAGGTAGGCGTTGCTGACCCAGGCCAGTTGCGTCACCGACGCCTGCAGCTCGCGGCCGATATCCGGGTAGGCGACGGTGGCGACAAACATGTTCACCAGGTCAAGGGCGAAACCCAGTAGAAAAATCCAGGCGATTTTCGAGCGGTAGGTCATTGAGCGCGATCCGGCGAGTGAAGCGCGCAGGGTAGGCTGCACGCAACGTTTGGGATACGCCGGTTTGGCTGCTAGTTTGTCAAAAATATTTTGACAAAAGAGGAGGCAATTGATGGTCAGCCTGGACCGATTCGACACGTTCAAGGCCGTGGTCGAGGCCGGGTCGCTTACTGCAGCGGCCGACCTGCTGGGCCAGACGCGCGCCGTAGTGAGCTTCAATCTCAAGCGCCTGGAAGCGGAACTGGGGGTCACCCTGCTGACGCGCAGCACCCGCCAACTGGCGCTGACCGATGCCGGCGAGCGTTTTTACCTGCGCTGCACACGCGTGCTCGAAGAGGCGCAGTTGGCCGTGGAAGAGGCGCGCTCCGAACAGGCCCAGCTCAAGGGCACCCTGCGCATCACCACCACCGTGGAATATGCGCTGGCCGTGGTCGCCCCTGCGGTGGAGCGTTTTCGCCGTCTGCACCCGGACCTCAACCTGCACTTATCCACATCCTCCACCCACGCGGATCTGATCTCCGAGCGCTTTGACGTGGCGATTCGGTTGGGACGTTTACTCGATTCCAACCATCGTGCGGTGCAGTTGTCCACGTTCGACGTGTTCGCGGTGGCGGCGCCCGAGTTTGCCGGCGTGCACACCCTGGATCAGTTGGCACTTGCGCCCAAACTGGGCCACGGCCGCTTGACGGAACTCAGCGTGACCGACCCCGCCGGCGGCGAGCATCAATACCGTGCCGGGCCCGCAGCCCTGGTGGCCGACAGCGCGGCCGTACTGCTGGCCTTTGCCGTGCGTGGCCTTGGCGTGGCAGTACTGCCGCAATGGCTGGTGCAGGATGACCTTGAGTCGGGACGCCTGGTGCGGCTATTGGCGGACCATCGCTTCGCCCCACAAGGCGTGTTTGCGCTGTACCCGGATACCCGTCACCTGCCGCTGAAAGTGCGGGCGTTTATTGATTTCATGAAGGGTTAAAGCGTCTCGCTCAAGCCAAAGCGCTTTTTCAAGACCTTCTCGAGCAGCCCCTTGGGCAACAACGCCGCCATCAACGGCAGCGCTCGACTGCCATTGCCCGCGCGCAGCAAGCGTGGCGGTGTTGCTTGTTGCACCGCGTTCAGCACCTGGCTGGCGAAGTGGCTGGCGGGTGTCGGCTTGTCCTGAGAGGCCTGGCTGCGAGCACGAATACCCTCGCGCAACGGCCACCACGGTGACTGCTCATTGATCAACAGCTCGGCCTGAGCCCCGGCGTTCTTCGCAAAGCGGGTATCGATGGCGCCGGGCTGCACTTCCATTACGCGGATACCAAACGGCGCCAGCTCCATGCGCAGTGCATCGCTCAAGGCATGCACTGCCGCCTTGGAGGCGCAGTAGGCACCGGCAAACGGTGTGACCAGTACGCCGGAAACGCTGCCGATATTCACCACCAGGCCTTTGCGCTTGCGCAAGGCCGGGAACAGCGCCTGGGTCACGCCGACGATGGAAAATACATTGGTCTCGAACTGGCGCTGCATTGCTTCAGTGCCGCCATCGAGCAATGGCCCCATGGCGCCGTAGCCGGCGTTGTTGATCAGCACATCCAGTTCGCCCAGATGCGTGGCCAGGGTTTGCAGGGCTCCCGCGTCGTTCACGTCCAGCAGCACGGCATGGAAGCCGGCGTCGTTGAGGGCGATCACGTCGTCTTCGCGGCGGGCGCTGGTCAATACGTCGAACCCCGCCGCCTTGAAGGCCTCGGCCAGGGCGCGGCCGATGCCGCTGGAGCAGCCGGTGATGAGTACGTTGGGCATGGATCAGTCCTTTGTCAGTCCGAGAAACTGCCTTGCAGGTGCTCGGCACGAAATTCCAGGGTTTGCGCGCGGTAACCAGGGCGCAGCGGCGGGGTGGGCAGGCAGTCTTCCCAGGTGGCGCCCGCCTGCAATTCGCCGGGGCCGCGATAGCGAGGGGCAGCATAGACGTTGTCGGCCAGGTTGACCGAGTCGCCCGGCGCATAGGCCGCGACGCGCCAGCGCAGTTCGGTAAGAGGCACGTCGTTGCCGTTGTTCAGGGTCAGTTTCAATGGGCGGTCCGCCGGGCATTCCTGCGGGGCATAGCTGATGCGCAGTTCCAGGCGCGCCTGTTGCGAGGCTTCGCGATTGTCCAGCCAGACCACCCAGACGGCCACGCAACCCAGGCCTGCCAAGGCAGCAAGGGAAACCGGAAGGGCCTTGGCCGGGTAGCGCAGCAGGAGGATCAGCCAGGTGATGATCAGGAGAACGCCGAAGAACATGGAGACCACCTCAAGTTGGGAACGAGCATCCTAACTTAAGCGTAGGTGGGATTGGCTACCTTGAGTGCTGTGGTGGGCGTGCCGGCCTCATCGGGGCAAGCTATTCGCAGATCAAAGGTGGGAGGGGGCTTGCCCCCGATGGGGCCCTAACAGCCAGTGCAGATCTCAAAAAAAAGCCCCCACCCAACCCACTGCGGATAGGGGACGCAATGGGCTGGGCGAGGGCTTCTTGTACGACTGTTTTACTGCGCGATAGTTTTCACCGATACGCCACGTTCAACCGGGGTCGAGCGACCGTAGATATCTTCGAACCGCTCGATATCGTCTTCGCCCAGGTAGCTGCCCGATTGCACTTCGATGATCTCCAACGGGATCTTGCCCGGGTTGCGCAGGCGGTGCACCGAGGCGATCGGGATGTAGGTGGACTGGTTTTCGCAGAGCAGGAACACGTTCTCGTCACAGGTGACTTCGGCGGTGCCGCTGACCACGATCCAGTGTTCGGCGCGGTGGTGGTGCATCTGCAGCGACAGGCACGCGCCCGGCTTGACCGAGATGTGCTTGACCTGGAAGCGCCCGCCCATGTCCACCGAATCGTAGGAGCCCCACGGGCGATAGACTTCGCAGTGATTCTGGGTTTCGCTGCGGCCCTGGTCGTTGAGGGTCGAGACCATCTGCTTGACGCCCTGGACCTTGTCCTTGTGGGCAATCATCATCGCGTCCTTGGTTTCCACCACCACAATGTTGTCCAGGCCGATCACCGAAACCAGCTTGCCGTTGCCGTGGATCATGCAGTTGCGGCTGTCCTGGATCACCACGTCGCCCTTGCTGACGTTGCCGTTGACGTCTTTATCGTTGACCGCCCACAGCGAGGCCCAGCAACCGACGTCGCTCCAACCGGCGCTCAGCGGCACCACGCAGGCGCGCTGGGTTTTTTCCATCACGGCGTAGTCGATGGAATTGTCCGGGCAGCAGGCGAAGGTGGCTTCGTCGAAGGTCACGGTGTCAGCGGTCTGCTCACTGCGTTCCAGGGTCAGCAGGCAGGTGTCGTAGATGTCCGGATCGTGCTTTTTCAGCTCTTCGAGGAAGCGGCTGGCGCGGAACAGGAACATGCCGCTGTTCCAGAAATAACCGCCGCTCTTGACGAACTCGACGGCGCGTTTTTCATTGGGTTTTTCCACGAACTGCTCGACTCGGCTCACGCCTTCGGGCAGCAGCGAATCGTTGGTCGACTTGATGTAGCCGTAGCCGGTTTCCGGACGGGTTGCCGGCACGCCGAACAGCACCATCTCGCCACGCTCGGCCGCCACGGTGGCCAGGGCCAGGGCGCGTTGCAGGGCTTTCTGGTCGTCGATCACGTGGTCGGCCGGCAGCACCAGCATCAATTCGTCGCGACCTTCATTCACCAGCATCATCGCGGTGAGGGCCACGGCCGGCGCCGTGTTGCGACCGAACGGCTCCATCAGGATGAGCTGGCATTCGAGCTTGCGAGTGCTCAGTTGCTCGTTGACGATAAAACGGTGGTCCTTGTTGCAGACCACGATCGGGCTGTCCATGCCTTCGAACACCAGGCGTTCCAGGGTTTGCTGGAACAGCGTGTGCTCGCCGGTCAGGGCCAGGAATTGTTTCGGGAACTGTTTACGGGAAAGCGGCCAAAGACGTGAGCCGCTACCACCGGAAAGGATTACTGGGATCATGCTGTTTCTCCTTGAATCGATTTGGGTCAGAGCTACGAAGGTTTGTCGTTTCACTCTTATTTTTGTCTCGGTCCGACTGGGCTCCTCGGCCCCTGTGGGAGCCGGGCTTGCCCGCGATGCAGACGACTCGGTGTGTCAGTGACACCGAGGTGATGCCATCGCAGGCAAGCCAGCTCCCACTGGGGAACGGGGCCCGGTCGAAAATCTGATCAGCGGGTCGACACTGGGCGTTTCACCCAGACTGGCGACAGGCTCGAACCGGAACCGGTGACGTACAGCACCGCTGCCTCACCACGCTCCAGGGCCACTGGCTTCACGTCGCCGACTTTCTTGTCGCCGTCATACAGCGCCAGGCTCACCTTCACCGGGTTGATTTCGCGCTCGCCACGGCCTTTGGCGGCCACCGATTTGACCACGTCGGTCTTGCCGTCGGCGGTCTTCAGGGTCAGGGCCTTGTCGCTGAGGTTCTGCACGCGCACCAGGGATTTCTGCTTGTTCTTGAACGGCGGTTCCTCGATCAACTGCGGCTGGCCGCTGCTGTTGTTGACCAGGGTGTAGTAGTGGTCCGGGGCGAGCTTGACCGGCACGGTCTGGCTGCCGACCTTGGCGCTGTAGTCACCGCCGGGCATGAAGCTGAAGTCACTGCTGGCCAAGGGCGCAACGTCGCTCAGGTTGGTCGCGCCGACGGTGGCGCTGACTTCCTGGTTGCTGGCGTTGTAGACCCGCACGAAGCTCGAGCCTTTTGGCGCGGTTGGGCCGTACAGGGCGGCGTCGCCACCGGCGAAGGCAGACATCGATACAACGCTCATGCCGGCAACCAGGGCCAGGGTCTTGGCGAGACGACGCGGAGTAGTAGTGAAAGTCATGTGAGTTACCTCTCTTTCAGTTTTGCGCCCGGTCGGGCGTCTCGGATTTTGAGTGTTTAACTGGGGTGTTCAGTGCCATGTTCTGTTGGCGCGAACCGGCTTGTTTAAGCTGCGCAACCCACTGCGGGTCGGCATCACCGATTTCGTTGTTGACGGGCAGATATCGTTCAGGGAACTCCCAGATCAGCACCTGCGGCGGGCTGTTCTTGAAGTCGTCGCTCTTGAGGTAGCTGAGCATCGGCAGGATCGGGCCGTGACCGTCTTCGGAGTAGTTGATGACGTCGCTGCCCAGGGCTTGCTTGAGCGCGCCGACGAAGTTCCAGTTTGGGTTGGCGCTGTAGCTGGTGCCGACCAGTGCAACCGGGGTTTCGCTGTCGCTGAACAGCGCGTCGTCGCCTTTGGTTTCAGCCAGGTGGGTGACGCGTTTTTCCAGCGGCTCTTTAGGCGGCATCAGGTTTTCAAACAGCGGGTCCAGCGGCAGGAACAGACGCAGGTCGCCTTTGTGCGGCTCGGTCTTCTCGGCTTCGGTGACAAAACGCTGCGGCTCGCCGTTCAGTGGCGCCTTGTCGGCAATCACCTTGGCCAGTTGCTTGGCAGCGATTTCGGCACCGTCCGGAGTCCAGTGGGTGTCGGTGCGCAGGAACACCTGCTTGCCGCCCAGCTTGGCCTGTTGCAGCGGGCCGAGCAGGTCGGGGGCGATGATCTTGTCGGCGGCGACACGCGCGTGGAAGTCCTGGTACAGGTTGGCGTGGATGCTCGCAGGCTTCACCTCACCCAGGTGTTCCGGGTACAGGCGCACTTTGGCCGGCACGATCGCCATCACCAGTTGAATGCCTTGGGCCTTGAGTTTCTGGCGCACGCCTTCGACCAGCGCGTAATTGCCCTCGAGGTTCTGGTCTTCATTGACGGCCGGATTGAACTCCTCGTCGCTGTACAACCAGTGATCGCGGCCCAGCACGACGCCAGGGCGGCCTTCATTGAACAGCTTGTAGTCCAGCGCGGCCCAGAGGTTGGTGCCCAGGCGCTTGATCGGGAACTGGTCGTCGTAATGGGTCTCGACGGCCTTGGTCCAGCGACCGTTGAGCACGGTCGCATCGGCATTGGTGCTGAAGCCGAAGAAGCTGCGCATCGACCAGGCGCCCAGGGCGAGCAACACCACCAGGAACAGGCCGATATAGAGGACGCGGAATGAACGGGTCATGGTCGGCTCCCTCAGAATTGGAAGTAAAGGAACGGCGAGAAACTCTGCGCCGACAGTTTGAGAATCGACGCTACGAACAGCAGCAGCACTGCCGCGCGCATTGCGTAGCGTGGCCAGTCAGCGGTCCAGTAGGCCGGTTGCACGGCGGCGTCCTGGCCGACGGTGAAGCCTGGCTCGTGGATGCTGCCCGGGTTGTCGCCCGGTACGGCCTTGATCAGGCTCGGATCGGCCGGCTTGGCTTTTTCGGCGGGGCGGTTGGTGTAGAAGTCGCGCAGGCCGAAGAACGCCAGGGTCACGTACGCCACCACCAGGGTTGCCACTTGCAGGCCGGTGAGGTTGGCGCGGTTGAGTTCCGACAGCGACCATTCGCCAAAGCTGAACATCGCGCCGTACATACGGCCGGCGACGTGCAGGTTTTCGGCGCGGAAGATCACCCAGCCCATCACCACCAGCAGGAAGGTGAAGGCCCAGCGCACCGGGTTGAAGCTGCGCGGCGAGGTGTTGAGGCCGATGGCTTTTTCGATCGCCAGCCACATGCCGTGCCAGGCGCCCCACACGATGTAGGTGATGTTCGCACCGTGCCACAGGCCACCGAGCAGCATGGTCAGGAACAGGTTGCGATAGGTGGTCAGCGTGCCTTTGCGGTTGCCGCCCAGGGTGATGTACAGGTAGTCACGCAGCCAGGTGGAGAGGCTGATGTGCCAGCGGCGCCAGAACTCGGTGATCGACTGGCTGATGTACGGCTGCTTGAAGTTTTCCATGAAGCGAAAACCCATCATCAAGCCCAGGCCGATGGCCATGTCGCTGTAGCCGGAGAAGTCGAAGTACAGCTGCGCGGTATAGGCCAGCGCGCCGAGCCACGCGTCGCCGGTGGTGGGGTTTTGCAGCGCGAAGCAATGGTCGGCCACCACCGCCAGGGTGTCGGCGATGAAAACCTTCTTGATGAAACCCTGCATGAACCGCGTGCAGCCCTCGGAGAACTTGTCGAGGGTGTGGGTGCGGTTGTTGAACTGGTCGGCCAGGTCGCGAAAACGCAACACGGGGCCGGCAATCAAGTGCGGGAAGATCGCCACGAACGCCGCAAAATCGATGAGGTTGCGGGTCGCCGGGGTATCACCGCGGTATACGTCGATGATGTAGCTGATGGACTCGAAGATGTAGAACGAGATACCGATCGGCAGCAGCACGTGGGTGAGGATGAAGGGCTCAAGGCCTGCAGACTTCATCATCAGGTTGATGCTGTCGACGCCGAAGTTGGCGTACTTGAAGTAGCCGAGGATGCACAGGTCGACCGCCACGCCCAGCAGCAGCCAGCGTTGGGCCGGCTTGGTGCGCACGCCGGCAGCACCGACCTTGAGGCCGATCCAGTAATTCCACAGCGTGACGGCGGCGAACAGCGCCAGGAAGTCCACTCGCCACCAGGCGTAGAACACGTAGCTGGCAATCAGCAGCAGCAGGTTGCGATAGCGTTGCCCGCTCAAGTAGTACAAGCCGAGAAAGATCGGCAAGAACAGAAACAGGAACACATTGGACGAGAAAACCATCCCGATCTCTCCATGTTTAACCAACAGTCAAGGGCCAGAGCCCCCCCAAACCCCCCGCGATTTCGCGGGAGGCTGTGATCGTTCCCACGCTCTGCGTGGGAATGCCTCACTGGACGCTCAGCGTCCGCTTTTGGGACGCTGAGCGTCCCTGGCTGCATTCCCACGCGGAGCGTGGGAACGATCATCAGCCGCTAGCTGCCTTTGTTGCCTTTTTCATGCGTCGGGTCGTAGACCTTGGTCAGGTCGCCGCCGAGGCGGAAGGTCTTGAACGGCTGCATGCCATGCTTGCGTTCGAGCACATCCGGGGCGCAGGTGTAGAGGGTGCAGAAGGGCTCAAGCCAGGCAAATTTCATGTCCTCCTTGAGGTCCTTCATGTCCTGTTCCTTGCCGTTCTTCTGTTCGAAGATTTCCGGGTCTTTCACGCCGGCCAGCACCTTGTCGCCCAGGCGTTTCAGCGCGCCGTTGTTTTCCTGGCGCAGATCGACACCGTTGACCAGGGCAAAACTGGCGATCATCGACAGCGGCGGCAGCGCGTAGTTGTGGTACGACAGGGCACGTTGCTGACGCTTCAACTCGTTGGGCAGGAAGCCCTGGTCGTCGACCTGATTGGCGCCGACCTTGTATTCCTTCACCGCCCAATCAAACAGGTCGCGACGGTTCACGGCGACGGAAGTCGCCATCACCGACCAGGCGGCCCAGTAGGAATGGTTGTTGGTTTTTTCCAGCGGCAGGTTGTCCCAGTCGCTCACCACCTGGTCGGCCAGTTTGTTGAACCAGGCTTCGATCAGTTGCGATTCCTGCTGGTGGTTGGCCAGCGGGTGCGAGTCGGAGAACTTCAGGCGCACATAGGCCGAGGCCATGCTGCCCAGCGCCCATTTGCGCATCGACTTGCCGGTGTGGTTGAAATCCTTGGACATCAACGCATCGGCCTTGGCCCAGCTGGTCAGCCAGTTGAGTGTGCATTCCAGCTGCTCCGGACGCCCGTCGCGCATGAATTGCATCACGCGCTTGCTGGTGTCTTTTTCCAGCTTGGTGATGTCGGCCGTGCTGTCGCGAAAGGCTTTTTCGGATTGCACATTCAGTGTGGAACGGGCCTTGTCCGAACCTTCGTACTTGCTGCGAAATTGCAGCGAGCCGGTGTACGGCGCCGGCATGGCGTCGCAGTCATTCTTGAAATCGCCGGTCTTGAACGCTTCCACCGGGGCGAAATAGCCCTGGGGCGGACGCAGTGGCGCGGCGGCGTTGACTGAGCCGGCGAACATTGCCAGGCCCAGCAGCGTTGGAATCAATAACTTCTGCATAAGTAACCTCATTGCCCAGTTGAGGCGGTCTGCTGACCACCGGCTGGGAATACGTTGCGTGTGCAAATTTTCGCTTCGACTTTCTGCGCGGCAGCGCCCGCTTCGGGGCCCTGCACTTCCACGGCCAGCAAGTTCTGCGAGGCCCAGTCTTCATCGGTGCGCAGTTCAAAGGCGAAACGCCCGTCTGTATCGGATGTTTCGGGTTTCTCGATCTTGATGTCCTCGTGGCGCCCGTTCATGTACCAGAGGGTGGCTTGCAGGGTTTTCACCGACGGGTCGGCGAAGCGGATATCAACCTGATGGTTGGCGTTGCGCAGGTCTTTGTTCGAACTGTTAACCAGCAATTCGTTCTTGCCGGGCTTCAGGGTAGTGCTCGCGGTCATCTGTGCGGTCTTGCCTTCGCAACCGTTGTCGAGCAGCGACATCATCTGGCGGTAGATGGTCTCCTGGTCGAGGCGGTACAGCGGCGAGAATTCCCAGATGAGGATTTTCGGCGGCGTCTTCTGGAATTCATCGCTGCCCAGGTACTGGATCATCGAGCCTTCCAGGCCACCGCCGGGGAAGGCGACGTTGAGGATGTCAGCGCCGATTTCCTGTTCGAGGAAGCCGGCGAAGTTGTAGTTCTTGCCGCTGTGGCTGGTGCCCACCAGGGTGATCTGCGGGTTGCCGGAGTCGCTGAACAGGTCGCCGTCACCGGCCTCGCCCTTGGGTTCGGTGGTGAACTGGTCCATGTACTGGATCGCGTAGCTGGTGCCACACAGTTGCCCGGCCATGTTGTGCAGGGTGCCGGTCTTGCCCATGCGCCCGGAGCGCTTGGTCTCGAACTCACGCTTGGGAATATCCGCGAACTCAGGCATCGCACGGACTTTGGCGCCGACGATTTTCGCTGTGCGCTGCGCGCCGTAAGGGGTCCAGTGCTGGTCGCCACGGAAGTAGAAATCGTGCGCTGGCAATTCATCCGGCAGTTGCTCGTTGGTCAACGGCGACAGGTCCGGCACCACATAGCCCATCTTGGCGAAGCGGCCGAGCATGGTCTTGTAGTTGCTCAGGGCCTTGTCGAAATCGAACTTGGCTTTCTCTTCGGGGTTGAGCTTGTTGCGGTTCACCAGGCCACGGGTCGGCTGGTAGACCACCACCAGTTCCACGCCCTTGGCCTTGAACGCATCGTGCAGTTGCTGCATGCGCTTGTAGCCGGCGGGGCTGGTGTCGAATTCGGTGCGCAGGTCTTCCTGGGTGCGGAACAGCCAGTCGCCCTGGGCCTGTACCAGGGTGGTGAAGTTCTGCTGGTAGCGCGTGGTGTAGTTCTTCGCGTCGTGGGCGGCCGGGCACAGGCTGCAGCACGGCTCGGCGGTGAAGGTCGGCGCCTTGATTTCGTCGGCGCGTACGCCCTGGCTGGCCGCGAGCAGGCCGAGGGTCAAACCCGAGAGGCTCAGCAGTTTGATCATGTGTGGGTGCATAAGGGTCATCCTCAGTCCTGCAATTCGGTCTGGCGTTCGACAGGGTCGATCAGCACGGCTTTCTGCTGGCGCACCAGCAGGTCGAGAATCTCTTCCTGGCGATCGCCCAGCACGCCGGAGAAGCTGATGCCGCTGGATTTGGTCGGCGCCAGCATCGACACGCGGTACAACTCGACACTCAGCGGCGAGTCGATCGACAGCGGTCCGCTGCCGTTACCTGCCAGCTCACCGCCGACCACGATCAGCGAGACCTTGGCGTCGAACGGGTCGAGGGCGATGTCGCGGTCGGTGTCGGTCAAATCCTTGATGTGGCCGTAGAGGCCGGTCAGGCCGTTGGCCATCGAGGTGTTTTCGTACAGCCGGATGTTCACGCTGTTACGCACGCGGATGCCGTGGCGACGGTTGCTGATCACCTTGTTGCCCCACAACAGGTTGTCGCCGCTCTCATAGAGGGTGATGCCGTCGGTGTGGTTGCGGTAGATCTCGTTGTCGGCGATCAGGTTGTTGACGCTGTTACGGTCGATTACCAGGCCCGAAAGCTTGTTGTCGTAGCTGCGGTTGTTGAAGATGAAGCTGTCGTTCACTTCACGGGAAATGATGATGCCGTGCTTCTTCTTTGTGCCGTACACGGTGTTGTCCGCGATGATCAGGCCGTGGGAACGGTCGTGCGGGTCAATGCCGTAGACGATGTTGTCTTTGTAGGTGTTGCCCTTGATCACGAAGCCCGTGGTCTCGTAGCAGTAGAAGCCGTACCACATGTCCGAGAACTCGGAATCGATGATCCAGCCGGTCGGCTCGGGACGCTTGAGCACCTTGGCCATGTTCGGCGTGTACTGGGAAATACTCACCCCGTACGACTTACTGTTGGCGTAGCCGAAACTGGCCATCTTGGTGTTGGCGACGTAGGTCTCGGTGCCGCCCCAGGCCAGCAGGAACGGGCGGAATTCCTTGGGCGACTGGAACAGCGCCGGGCCGTTGGCCTTTTCTTTCCAGCCGGTGATCCTGGTGTCGCGCACAAACAGCTGGCCATCGTTGATCAGGAACGAACCGGCTTCCTGGGACAGGCGCAGCTCTTTGGTCTGCTTGTCGATTTCGAGGATGCCCTTGCGCCCGACCACGATCGGCAGCTTGGCCAGGAACACACCCGGCGAGGTTTCGCTGAGGTACTGCTTGGGCACTTTGCCGAGCAGGTCCTTGAGGTTCATGTAGCCGTCGTCGACAAAGATCGCCTGGGGAATGCCGTGCTGGCGCACCACCCATTCGGCCATCTTGTTGTCGCCGCCGATAAAGTCCTTGAGGGCGTCTTCCTGCATCATCCGGCGGATGCTGATCTTGCCCGGCTTGGTCCTGACGATTTTCTTTTCCATCGCTGCGGCGGTGTAGCCCGACAGGTCCGGCAGGGCAGGCTTGGCCAGTTCCAGCGGCGCGGTCGGCGGGCTGGAAATGGTGTAGGTCTTGGCCTGTTGCAGTTCTTTGGCGATGGTCGGCGCCTTGACCTGCTGCGCGGTATCGGCGAAGGCTGTGGCACTGGCCATCAGCATCGCGGCAACCAGCAAGCGTTGAGGTTTCATTGCGCAGGCTCCCATCAGAACTTCCAGATCACGTCGACAAAGGCGCGATGCATGTACGAGTCAACCTGGCTGCCGTAGGCGTCGCCCGGCTTGAACACGCCCGCACGAAAGCGCACCAGGGCCGACGGTTCGTCGATCGACTGGCTGAGCGCGGCCGGCAGCAGGCCTTTCTTGAAGTACTTGGTGACGACCAGGTCCATCTCCTGGCCCAGGTCCTTCTTGCCGTCTTCAAGCGGCAGGGACGTGCTGGACAGGATCGCGCCGGTGACGTCATCGGTGTTGTTCTGCACGGCATCGATGCCGTTGCTGCCGACCGGCTTGTTGCCGTCGACGCGCCAGAACTTGTGGTACACCAGGCTGGCGTCGTAGTCCTCGCGCAGCTGCCAGGAACCGAACAGGCTCATGGACTGCATGTTGTTCATCTCGCCGCGAAACGCTTCGCCGAAGCGGTGCACGCGGGACTGGGTGCCGGTCCAGTTCGAACGGTTGCTCTGCAGGCCGTTCTGCTCGTATTCGGCGCTGGCGCGGGAGTAGGCCGCACCCACTTGCCACTGCGGGTCCAGACGCAGGCGGATACCCAGGTCGGTGGCCCAGCCATTCACGTCGTCGCTGCGCTTGGCGTTGGTGGGGCGGGTGCCGTCGGCGTTCAAGGCGTTGACCGTGTCGCGGTCGCCCTGCATGCCGGTGATGCTCGCCCAGTAGTTGACGGTGTTGGTGTTGCGCCAGTTGTAGGCGTCGCTGTTGGCCTCGATGCCGAGCCAGGTCAGGTCGCCGTTCTCGCGCTTGTCCAGCGAGTCGGTGGCCACGCCCGGTTCCGGGTAGTCGAGCTTGCCGTCGTCATGGGTGTGGTGGGCGCGCAGGCCGATCCACTGGCCGGGCGTCCACTGGTAGGCGGCGTCGGCGTAGAGGTGCTGGCGATCCTTGTCCTTGGGCGACAGCTCCTTGAGGTCGGTGCGGTATTCGCTGAAACGTTCAGCGACGCCGACGTTGGCCTTGAGCAGGGTCGTGTCGAAGGTCCAGTTCAGCGCTTCGATGTTGGTGTCGCGCCATTGGCCGTCGTCATTGCGCAGGCGTTGGCGACCGAACTTGAGGATCTCGCCAGGGTAGGGCGTGAAACCGCTGTAGCCGACCCAGAACTCGCGCATGGCCAGGTAGTTTTTCTTGGCCTTGCGGTCGTTGTTGGTGGTTTGCTGGTTTTCGTCATCCGCCGACTGTTGCAGGGTGTCGGTCTCGATAATGTCGCTGGACACCACGGCCTGGCCCATCGCGTAGGCGCTCCACGCGCCGCTTTCACCGTAGATCCACGGGCGCAGGTCGAGGCCGATGCCGTTGACGTCGCCGCCTTTTTGGGTGCCGAGGTCGCGGTCATCTTCGGACTGGGCGGTGGCTTTGACTTCCAGGCCGAAGTTCTTGGCTTCGGTCAGCGCGGCCAGGGTCGGGCACGACCACAGCAGGGCGAAGGTCAGGCCGATGCCGGCCTTGACGAATGGGTTGAGCTTCATAGGGATTCCTCGCCGTCTTCTTCTTGCAGGGCGTGCAGTTGCAGCGTGCTCTGGGCCAGGGTGCCGCGCGCGGCCAGCTCCTGTTGCACCAGGCGTTGGCCTTCGGCGCGTTGCTCAGGCGTGAGCGGGGCTTCGAGCTGCGTGGCCAGGTCAGTGGCCTCTGGCGTGTCCTGGGCTTTAGCCAACTGGCTGAAGACATAGGCGTTCAATGGGTCGGGCTTGGTGCCCTTGCCTTGGGAAAACAATTGGGCGATGGCGAAGTCGGCGCTGTTCTGGCCGTTGCGCGCAGCGGTCAGCAAGTGGTCGAGGGCTTTTTGCGGGTAGACCTTGCCCAGGTAGCCACGGCGATAGATCTGGCCGAGGTAGTAATCGGCGGCCACTTCCTTGCCCACGGCTTTTTCGAAGTGGGCTTCAGCGGCCTTGGCGTCGGCCGGCACCCATTTGCCTTCGTAGTAGAGCTTGCCCAGCAACAGCTCGGCGCGCGGCTGGTCGGCGGCGCGGCCGTTGTCCAGGTACTTCATCATCTGGTCGACGTCGCCCAGTTCAGGGAAGTCGTAGAGCAACTGCGCCAGGCTGACCCAGGAAGCCGGGTAGCCAGGGGCGATTTTTTCCAGCAGGGCCTGGGCGGTCTTTTCGTCGGTCTTGCCCAGCGAGGCATCGCCCAATACGCGGGCCACGCTGTCGACGCGTTGTGCGGTGACGGTGCCACGGCTGAAGCCGGCTTCCATCTGCTTGAGCAATTGGGCCTGTTTTTCCGGCTCGGCTTTCTTCTGGTAGACGGTGGCCAGTTCGACGTAGCAGATGTCGGTGGTGTTCAGCGCGGCCTTGCAGATGCGCTCGACGTCATCCAGGTGCTGGTCGTAAGTGTCCTGGGTGCGATACAGCAGCACTTGGGCCAGCCCGGCTTCCGGGTAACCGGCGGCCTGCCACTTGCTGATCTGCTGCTGCGCATTCACGTTGGGGAAGCTGTGCGGGTATTGCAGGTACAGCATCGCCAGTGGGATCAGGGTGTTGCCTTCGCCATTGGCAAAGGCTTTTTTCAGCAGGCCTTCGGCTTCGTGCTGCTCGGCCTCGGTGACACCTGGCTTGGCAACCAGCAGGCGACCCAGGCGCGCCTGGGCACGTGGCGACGTATCGGCAGCCGCGCGATAAGTGGCTTCGGCCTGACGGATCTGCTCGGGGTCACGGGTGGTCACCTGGATATCGGCCAGGCCCACCTGGGCCTCGCTGTAGCCCAGGTCCGCGAGCTGCTGGTAGTTCTGCTGGGCAGTGACGGTGTCGCCACGTTTCAGCGCTTCGTTGGCCAGGCGCTGGTCGGGCAGGCCGGCGCAACCGGCGAGGCTGACCGCAACAGCCAGCAACGCCGCAGTTCCCATGTGGGAGCGGGCTTGCTCGCGAAGGGGCCCTGTCAGTTGATGCATGTGTTGGCTGACACACTGCTTTCGCGAGCAAGCCCGCTCCCACAGGGACTGCGGTGTTTTTGAGAGAGTCATCACAGGCATGTCCTCTGCTTACAGACCGTTGGCCATGGCTTTGTCGATCAGCCAGTTCAGCGATGGGCCACGGTCGCTGGTCACTTCCACCGGGCGACCGGCGTAGGTGCTGTCCAGCGGCGCATCAGGCTTGATCTGCACGCGGATGTCGGAAGACAGGTCGGCGCTGTTCAGGCTGGTGCTGCTGACGATGGTGCCGGTGCGAACCTGTTCTTCGTCGGCGACCTGGAAGCTCACTGGAGTGCCGGGGCGCACGTCGGCGAACTGGCGATAGGTGAAGCGCGCTTCGACATTGGCCAGGCTGCCGCGTGGCACCAGTTGGAAGATCACGTCGCCTTTGCTGGCGTACTGACCGTCGGCGACCAGTTGCTGCGCCACTACGCAATCGCATGGGGAGGTCAGGGTGCCGGTCATTTGCTTGCCGAACAGCTCTTCGACTTTGGCCGGTTGCAGCTGGTCTTCGTCCAGGTGGCCCTTGAGCACGTCGAGCATGCTGGTGCTGAAGGTCGCCAGTGGCGCGCCTTTGGCAGCGACCGCATCACCCTTGAGCAGGCTTTGCACGGTGCCGTCGCGCGGCATGGTCACGTTCATGCCCGGTACGCTGACGATGCCCGCCTGGGCGTGGCTGACGAAGTACATGCCGTACACCGATTTGAAGACAAACCCGAACGCGGCGAGGCCGACCAGGAAGATCGCCAGGCTGAAGGTCACGGCACGCAGGCGGCCGAAGGCGCTCATGTTGCTGCCGCCGTCCTTGACCTTGCGCGCCTTGGTGAAGTTGTCGCGCTGCAGGGTTGCCAGCACGTCGCCCATGGTCACGATGTCACCGGACAGGTGCGAGGTGATCAAGTGGCGCAGGGTCGAGATGTCCTGGGCGTCGAGGTTCTGGAACTGGCAACCGGTGCGACCTGTCTGGCGGTCGTAGGAGCGAATTTGCAGTTCCACGTCCATGGCCAGGCCAAGGTTGTCGATGACGAACTGCAGGCGGCCCTTGTGCACTTCACCCACGGTCAGCGGCTGGGTGGCGGTGAACGCCAGGCCGCCGGCGGAGAGGTCGATCACCCGTGCTTCGGTCTGGGTGCGGTCGGTGTTGAAGAAGCGCAGCTTGGCCGGGATTTTAACCCGGGCATGTTGGCGCTGGGCTTCGGACTCGTGGACAACGTTGGCGTTTACTTGGCTGTTCATGACGGTGTAATTCCTTGGTTAATTCAGGCTTGGCAGGGTCAGACCATCATCAGCAACACGGCGACGAAAATGCTGCCGGCGGAGAAGGTCATGGTCCGAGACGACCAGGTGTTGAACCAACGTTGAAAGCTGGCCAAATCGCGGGTCAGTTTGGTGTCCTGGCGGGTCCAGGACTGTTGATCAAGGCGGAAGAACACGTAGATCTTCACCAGCGCGCCCATGATCTGGTTGTAATAGAGAATCACGGGGTAGGCCGGACCGATCTTGTGGCCGGAGCACGACAGCAGCAGGGTCAGGATCAGGCGGGTGATGCCGATCCACAGCAGGTAGGCGAGGATGAACGCGCCGCCGTACTTGAAGGTGGCGATGATTGCCACGGTCAGGCCGAGCAGGGAGGTCCACATCGACACGCGCTGGTCGAACAACACGATGCTGGTGAACAGGCCCAACCGGCGTACACCCAGGCCCAGGGCACGGGAGTTCTGGCGCAGGTTGTTGCCGTACCAGCGGAACATCAGCTTGCGGCTGGCCTTGATAAAACTCTTTTCCGGCGGGTGTTCCACGGTGTTGATCGCGGCGTCCGGCACGTAGAAGGTGTCGTAGCCCAGGCGCATCAGGCTGAACCAGCTGGACTTGTCATCGCCGGTCAGGAACTTGAAGCGGCCCAGGCGCCAGTGTTGCAGCGAGTCGCTTTCCACGTCGGCGATAAAGCCCGGGTCGGTGACCACGCTGGCACGGAACACCGACATGCGCCCGGTCATGGTCAGCACGCGCTTGGACAGGGCCATCGAGCACATGTTGATGTGGCGCTGGGCGAAGCGCAGCTTGTGCCACTCGCTCATGATGTAGCCGCCGCGTACTTCGCAGAACTCGTTGGTGGTCAGCCCGCCGACATTGCCGAACAGCTGGAACCACGGGAGGACCACGCCTTCGGCGAGCACGGTGTCGCCATCGATCACGGCGACCACGGCGCGGTCATCCGGCAGGTGGCGGGAGATGGCGCGAAAACCGAAGGCCAGGCCGTCACGCTTGCCGGTACCGGCGATGCGCACGAAGTCGAGCTTCACGTGGTCTGGCGGGTTCATGCGTTCCCACAGGCTCTTGACCAGCAGCTCATCGGACATTTCCACCAGCGAGCAGACCACGGTGGTCGGGAAGCCACATTCGATGGCCTCGCGAATCACCGAGCTGTAGACCTGCGCGGTGGTCAGCGCATCGATCCGGAAGCTGGTGACCATCAGGAACACATGGGACGGGTCGGCGGCCTTGCCCAACTTGCGCACTTTGCGGCGCAGGTGCGGGTAGACCACGTACAAAAACAGCATGCCGCGAAAGAAATGCGTAGCACCCATCGAGTAGCGCCAGATACCGACGGCGCCAATCAGGAAAATAAAATTCTTCGACTCGGAGTCGAACGTACTCGCCGGCAAAAGCAGGGCGAGTCCCATCAGCAGGCTCAGAAAGAACAGCCAGCCGGCGGATTGGAGCAGTACGTGTTTTAACTTGGACATAAGCGTCATCCGAAGGTGGTGAAAGCGGCTGGTTGCAAGCCGCAAGCTGCAAGGGCGGTGCTTTTACTTGCAGCTTGCGGCTCGCAACTAGCCGCTGCTCTTCCGTTACCAGCAAATGCCTTCGGTGCGGCCGCTGACGCTGGTGGCTGCGGACATGAAGCCCACCAGGTCGACCACTTGCTTGCCGTGCGGGGCGTTATGCGCCAGGGCACGGAACTTCTCATCGCGGTTGCCCAGGATGATCACGTCGGAGTTGTTGATCACGTCGTCGAAGTCCGAGTTGAGCAGGGACGACACGTGCGGGATCTTGCCTTCGATGTAGTCTTTGTTCGCGCCGTGGACACGGGCGTACTCGACGTTGCTGTCGTAGATGCTCAGGTCGAAGCCTTTGCCGATCAGCATCTCGGCCAGCTCGACCAGCGGGCTTTCGCGCAGGTCATCGGTGCCGGCCTTGAAGCTCAGGCCCAGCAGCGCGACTTTGCGTTTGTCGTGGCCGGCGACGATGTCGAAGGCGTTCTGCACCTGGGACTCGTTGCTGCGCATCAGCGAGTTGAGCAGCGGTGCTTCCACGTCCAGGGAACCTGCGCGGTAGGTCAAGGCACGCACGTCCTTGGGCAGGCACGAGCCGCCGAACGCGAAGCCTGGGCGCATGTAGTACTGGGACAGGTTGAGGGTCTTGTCCTGGCAGACCACTTCCATCACTTCGCGACCGTCGACGCCGACCGCCTTGGCGATGTTGCCGATCTCGTTGGCGAAGGTGACCTTGGTGGCGTGCCAGACGTTGCAGGTGTACTTGATCATCTCGGCAACGGCGATGTCCTTGCGGATGATCGGGGCGTCGAGTTCTTCGTACAGCGACTGCAGGACATCGCCGGAGGCTTTGTCGAACTCACCGATAACGGTCATCGGCGGCAGGTCGTAGTCGGCGATGGCGGTGGATTCACGCAGGAATTCCGGGTTGACCGCGACGCCGAAGTCGACGCCGGCTTTCTTGCCGGAGCAGTCTTCGAGGATCGGGATCACCACATTGGCGACAGTGCCCGGCAACACGGTGCTGCGCACTACGATGGTGTGGCGCGTGGTCTTGTCACGCAGGACAAAACCGATCTCGCGGCATACCGATTCGATGTAGTTGAGTTCCAGGTCGCCGTTCTTCTTGCTCGGCGTGCCGACACAAATCATCGACAGGTCGGTATCGCGGATGGCTTCGGCGAAGTTGGTCGTGCCACGCAGTCGACCGTTTGCGATGCCTTGGCTCAACAGTTCGCCCAGACCCGGCTCAACGATGGGCGATTTGCCTGCGTTGATCAGGTCGATCTTTTCCTTGGAGATGTCTACGCCGACCACTTCGTGGCCACGTGCAGACAGGCAACCGGCACAGACTGCGCCAACGTAACCTAGACCAAATATGCTGATGCGCATCGCATTTACCTCTTTGTCATTGAAGACGGTGTTAATCATGCCAATAGATGGCCGGAGTTCATGTTTGCAAACGTCACTGTTCACACGGAAGTTGGGCGAATAGACGCCGACTTACCGCGTACAGGCAGGTTAAATAGTGAGTGACTAACTATTGCACTCAAGGTGTGCGCAACTTGGCCTTGTTATTGGGGCTTGCCCTAAAATGCAGCCAGGCTTCCGGGTGGAAGGGCCTGACGCCGGCGCCGTAGAGCCTTGATAGAGGCAGTTAGCCCTTTAATATCAATGGCTTGAGCGTTGGCACCGACACATTTGGGTAAGCGCTGCCTTGGCCTATAGGGGTTAGCAATTCATCCTTATCGCTGCCCTCAACTCATATCAGTTGATGATGTGACCCGTGAGTCAAAGTTGATGGGGCAACTTTGCTACTTCCGTGGATCGTTATGTAAGTCATCTCTTACAGAAACAGAGAATTTCGTTACCGGTGGTATGAGCGGCGCTTTAAGGTGAAGTTCCGGGCCGCTCATCCTGTTTCCCGAAATTTCTTGAAATATTAGAAAAGATGGCACTGGTAGTACAGTGATAGCACTTGCTATTTGGGCCAGTAGTTGTAGGGAGTTGGCGCGCAGAGATAGTTTTGTGCCACCACGGTTTGAAAAAAGTGGTGCCACTACGAAAAAAAATTGGAAATGTCGAGTGAAAGAATTGTTAGAGATGCGTCTACATATTTTTTGACGCCAAAATAATGACTATTTGCGCACTGGAATGCGCACAAAAAATGTGGGAGCGGGCTTGCTCGCGAAAGCGGTCTGTCAGGCAAAGATATGCTGACTGATAGGTCGTTTCGCGAGCAAGCCCGCTCCCACCTTTGATCTTTAGCGTCAGTGAGGGCGGAGCTGGGCCTTATTCCGGTGCGTGATCGCGCAAAAACACCAGGTTATCCGGCTTGGACTGCTCTGCATTGAAGCGATAACCCTGCACGTCGAATTGCTTGAGCTTGGCCGGGTCGTTGATGCGCTCCTCGATGACGAAGCGGCTCATCATGCCCCGGGCCTTCTTGGCGTAGAAGCTGATGATCTTGTACTGGCCGTTCTTCAGGTCCTTGAACTCGGTATTGATGATGCGCGCGTTCAGGGCCGTGCGCTTGACCGCCGAGAAGTACTCATTGGAGGCCAGGTTGAGCAGCACGTCGTCACCTTGTTCGGCCAGGGCCTCGTTGAGCCATTCGCTGATGCGGGTGCCCCAGAAGGCATACAGGTCCTTGCCACGGGCGTTGGCCAGTTTGGTGCCCATCTCCAGGCGGTACGGCATCATCAGGTCCAGCGGGCGCAGCAGGCCGTAGAGGCCCGAGAGCATGCGCAGGTGGTCCTGGGCGTAGGAGAAATCGGCATCGCTGAAGGTCTCGGCGTTCAGGCCGGTGTAGACATCGCCCTTGAACGCCAGCAGCGCCTGCTTGGCATTGTCCGGGGTGAAAGCGGGAGTCCAACTGCCAAAACGCGCGGCGTTGAGGCCGCCGATCTTGTCGGATACGTGCATCAACTCGCTGATTTGCGCCGGGCTCAGGTCGCGCAATTGCTCGATCAACTCCTGGGAGTGGTCAAGGTATTGCGGCTGGGTGAAGCGCGGGGTTACCGGCTTTGACTCGAAATCGAGGGTTTTGGCGGGGGAAATCACCATCAGCATGAAGTTGGCTCCTGTAATCGTGGAGGGGATTCTAGGGGCTGGGGCGTTTTGACTCCACCTATCAAGGCAATAGACACCAAAACTGCGGGAGCCAGCGTGGGATGGGGTGTATCGGCTATAGTGGCCGACGACTCTGGAGAGGGAGACCCTAGGTGCGAATCGCGCTTTTATTATCAGCTTGCCTGCTCTGCCTGACCGCCCAGGCGGCGCCGGTGGATGTCGCCAGCCTGGACCGTGGCACCTGGCCCGAAAAGCTCGGCAGCCCGGCGCTGTTCGACGTGGCCTCGCGCGCGGAAATCCTGATGTTCGCCCACAGCCTGCTCGCCAGCGAGAATCAGGATGAAGCCGCGCTCAAGCAACGCCTGGGCTTGAAGATCATCAACATGGCGTCCATCGACGACTTGCGTCGCCAGCTCTGGCAGCGCCTGCTGGAGAACTACACGTTCGCCCAGCAAAGCTGCGAGGAAGATGCCTCGTTCTGCTACCTGGTGGAAAACATGGACGACCTGCGCGAGCAGGCCGGCAAGTTCGAGGTCAGCGAAAACTCCTTCTATATAGGCTGGGCCGGCCCCAGCCACGCGTTCCACGAACGCTACCTGGACGAGCTGCTGCGCAAGGCCGCGCTGTTTCCGCAGATCAGCAGCGAAATCGCGCGCTTTGGCGATCACGAGCGCAATGGCGACGAGTTCAACGACCGGCTGTTCCTGCTGACCTTCGATGGCGGCCCGGCACCGGTGAGCGGCAACACCGACTGGCTCACCGATTACCTGCGCAAGCAGAAGATGAACGCGACCTTCTTCGTCCTCGGCAGCAGCCTGCAGACGCGCGTCGAGCGCAGCTCGGTGGCCGATGTGCAGGCGCTGTACCAGGGCCAGTGCGTCGGCACCCAAGGCTGGCAGTATCGCTCCCATAGCCATTGGGTCGACTGGCAGGGCTCCATTACCCGCAGTGCCTCGCTCGCGCAGAACCTGATGCCGGAAAACTACCTGCCGCTGTTTCGGCCGCCCTACGGTCAGCGTCGCGCGGACAGCCAGGGGTTCTTCCAGGCCCAGGGCCTGCAAGTGGCGTTGTGGGATATCGATTCCCAGGACGAACCGGGCAAGCTCAAGGCCGATGAGTCGGCGCAACGGGTGCTGACGTTGATGTTGCTGTGGCGCAAAGGGGTGATTGTGTTTCACGACACCCAGGACAAGGCGCGGGTGGCGTTGCCGATATTATTGCAGGCGACGGGGCAAAGCGGATTGGGTTGGCAGGACTGCCGGGAGGCGTTTCGCTGAAAAGACCGAAGTGCCCGGCCCTGTTGGGGATGCGGCATTTTCGGGGTGATTTCGTGCGACATTTCGATGCAGGCGGACTTCCGACTTTAACGGGGTCCATGGCACTCGGCTAGTGCTATTCGTCATCCTGAAAAATAAACTTCAAAAATGCGTCAAAGTGCTTTTTCCTGTCATGGGTTTTGCGGTATTACGAAGTCAGATCGCCGAAACCTGCAACACAGGTGGCGTCTTCCAAGACTCCTCATGTGGGCACTGCACTTGACGTCACTCAGGTGCAGTCGGTGGTCGAATCGAGGCGCAGCACTGTTGCGGTATTGCGTCGACTGGCTCCCACAAAGGTGACCGAGTATGGATGATCATGGACGTAACCCTTCTTCCGACCAGCCAATCCTTTATGTGCTTGATACCAACGTACTGATCCACGATCCGAACGCACTGCTTAACTTTGAAGAACACCACGTCGCCATCCCGATGATCGTGCTTGAGGAGCTCGACAAACTCAAAAGCGGGCACCACAGCGTGGCTGCCGAATGCCGGCAGGCCATCCGCCTGATCGACAAGACCCTGGGCGAAGCGTCACCTGACGACGTTGAAGTCGGTGTGCCGATCCAGCGCGGCAAAAGCGGGCCCAAGGGCTTGCTGTCGATTCTGATGAGCAAGCGCAGCGAGCCCAACAGCCTGCTGCCGGAAAATCTGAACGACAACAAAATCATCAATCAATTGATCGACCTGCACGCACGCGACAAGGACCTGCGCCTGGTGCTGGTGACCAAAGACATCAATATGCGCCTCAAGGCACGAGCGTGTGGGATCGCTGCCGAGGACTACAGCACCGACCAACTGGTCGACGACGTGTCGATGCTCTCCCGTGGGTATCACACTGTGACGGGCTCCTTCTGGGACCTGGTCAGCAAAGTTGAAACCCGTCAGGACCATGGCCGCACCTGGCACCAGGTACAGTTGATCGACAACCTGCCGGCCGTGCACATCAACGAGTTCATCATCGACGAACAGGGCTTCGTGGGCTGGATCAAAGAGATCCAGGTCGACAAGCTGCTGATCCTCGACCTGCATCAGGAACCCCTGTTGCACCAGGAAGCCTGGGGCCTGAAACCGCGTGATATCTACCAGAGCCTGGCGCTGTATGCGCTGCTCGACCCGGACATCCACCTGGTCAACCTGACCGGCGCCGCGGGTTCGGGGAAAACCATCCTCGCCCTGGCTGCCGCCATCGAGCAGACCATGGTGACCAAGCGCTATCGCCGCATCATCGCCACCCGCAGCGTGCAGGGCCTGGACCAGGAAATCGGTTTCCTGCCCGGCACCGAGGCGGAAAAAATGGAGCCGTGGCTGGGGGCGATCACCGACAACCTCGAAGCCTTGCACATGGATGACGAAAACACCCATGGCAGCGTCGACTACATCCTCAGCAAAGTGCCGTTGCAGTTCAAATCCCTCAACTACATCCGAGGTCGCAGCTTCCAGCAAAGCCTGATTTTGATCGATGAATGCCAGAACCTCACCCCGCACCAGATGAAAACCATCATCACCCGTGCCGGCGCCGGTTCCAAAGTGGTGTGCCTGGGCAACCTGGCACAGATCGACACCCCTTACCTGTCCGCGACCAGCTCCGGGCTGACTTACCTGACGGAACGCTTCAAGGACTTCCCGAACGGCGTGCACATCGCCCTGCAGGGTGTCCCACGTTCGATTCTGGCCGAATACGCCGAGTCCCACCTGTAACCGCCCAGTGTGGGAGCGGGCTTGCCCGCGATAGCGGTGGGTCAGTCGATGATAAGTTGACTGACGCGCCCCTATCGCAGGCAAGCCAGCTCCCACCTTTTGATCTGCGTTGGGTTTACAATCGACGCTCCTGATCAGGAGTACCGCTGTGCTGACTCATCTCGATTCCCAAGGTCGCGCCCATATGGTCGACGTCACCGACAAAGCCGTGACGTTCCGCGAGGCGGTGGCTGAAGCGCGGGTGCGCATGCTGCCCGAGACCCTGAAAATGATTGTCGACGGCGCCCATCCCAAGGGCGACGTGTTTGCCGTGGCCCGCATCGCCGGGATCCAGGCGGCGAAAAAAACCAGTGACCTGATCCCCCTGTGCCACCCGCTGATGCTCACCGGCGTCAAGGTCGAGCTCAGCGCCGAGGGCGTGGACGTGGTGCATATCCTCGCGCGCTGCAAACTCTCAGGCCAGACCGGCGTAGAGATGGAAGCCCTCACCGCCGCCAGCGTCGCGGCACTGACGATCTACGACATGTGCAAGGCGGTGGACCGCGGCATGACCATCGAAAGCATCCGCCTGCTGGAAAAGCTCGGCGGTAAAAGCGGGCATTTCAAGGCGGACCAGGCATGAGCATCAACGTACTGTTTTTTGCGCGCTACAGCGAAGTGATCGGTTTGGACTCCCTGAAGATGGAAGGCGATTTTGCCACCGTCGAGGCTGTGCGCCAGGCATTGGCGGGCGATCCCGAATTCGCGGTGTTGAACGAAACCAGCCTGATGTGCGCGCGCAACCAGGAACTGTGCACCCTCGACGAGCCGTTGCAGGCCGGCGACGAAGTGGCGTTCTTCCCGCCCGTGACCGGAGGCTGAGCATGGCCATTCGTGTGCAGGCCCAGCCCTTTGACCCCGGCGCCGAAGTCAACGCCATGCACGCCGCCAATGTCGGCGTCGGCGCAGTGGTGAGCTTTGTCGGCTATGTGCGCGATTTCAACGATGGCCTCGATGTGGCGGGGATGTTCCTCGAGCACTATCCCGGCATGACCGAAAAAGCCCTGGCCAAGATCGCCGTCGAGGCTGAGCAGCGCTGGCCGCTGCTCAAGCTGGAAGTGCTGCACCGCATCGGCGCCCTGGAGCCTGGCGAGCCCATCGTGTTCGTCGCGGCTGCCAGTGCCCATCGCCAGGCGGCGTTTGATGCCTGTGCGTTTGTGATGGACTACCTCAAGACCCGCGCGCCGTTCTGGAAGAAGGAAAATACCAGCGAAGGGCCGCGGTGGGTGGAAGGGCGGGACAGTGATCATAAGGCGGCGAATCGGTGGAAGGTGTAAGTGCATGAGTGCACTTTACTGAATCCTCGGCCGATGCGGGCACGCCCGCGTTCAATGCGGGGGCTGGTGAGTCGACCCAAAGCCAGTCGTATGATACGAGCAGCAGCGTGCTGGATATGCCGGCCAGCAGTTTCGACTATTACCAGTCATTCAGAGACGAGGCCTCGAGAATTCGGCAACCCATCCTGGGGGAATTGTATCGAGGCTAGTCTTGGGTACGCGGCGTGTGCAGGCGCTGGCAAGCCAGCGCCTACAACGGTGGTGCAGGTTTAAGGGCGTTTGCGCTCAACGGCGCGCAGCAAGTGCGTCGGCGGCGTCTCGCAGCTGATCTTGCGGCCCAGCAAGGCCTCGATCGACGGCAACTGATACGAGTCGTCCTCGCCGGCAAAGCTGATCGACACCCCCGCAGCGCCCGCGCGACCGGTGCGGCCGATACGGTGCACGTAGTCATCCGGCACTTCCGGCAGGGTGAAGTTGATCACGTGGCTGATGCCGTCGATGTGGATACCACGCCCGGCCACGTCGGTGGCCACCAGCACGCGGATCTTGCCTTCGCGAAAGCCTTCCAGGGTCTTGATGCGCTTGTGTTGCGGCACATCGCCGGACAGTTGCGCGGCGTTGACGCCATCGCGCACCAGGCGCTCTTCGATGCGGCGCACTTCGTCCTTGCGGTTGGCGAACACCATCACACGCTCCCAACCGTTGTCGTTGACCAGGTTGTAGAGCAGCTTGTACTTGTCGGCGCCGGCCACGGCATAGATGTGCTGTTCGACGTTCTCGCTGGCCACGTTTTCCGCTTCGATCTCGACGATGGACGGGTCGGTAGTCCATTGCTTGGCGAGGTTCATCACGTCTTCGGTGAAGGTGGCGGAGAACAGCAGGGTCTGGCGTTCGCTTTTCGGCGGAGTCTGGCGAATGATCTGACGCACTTGTGGGATGAAACCCATGTCGAGCATGCGGTCGGCTTCGTCCAGCACCATCACTTCGACCATGTCCAGGTGCACGTCGCCGCGCTGGTTGAAGTCCAGCAGGCGGCCAGGCGTGGCCACCAGAATGTCGCAATGCCGTGCTTCGAGGTGCTTGAGCTGCTTGTCGAAATCCATGCCGCCGACAAACGTCATGACGTTGAGGCCGGTGTACTTGGTCAGGTCGGCAGCGTCCTTGGCGATCTGCACCACCAGCTCGCGGGTCGGCGCGATGATCAGCGCGCGCGGCTCACCCATGTAGCGTTCCTTGGGCGGCGGCGTCTGCAGCAGCTGGGTGATGATCGAGATCAGGAACGCGGCGGTCTTGCCGGTGCCGGTCTGGGCGCGGCCAATGGCGTCTTTGCCCGCGAGGGTAAAGCCCAGCACCTGCGCCTGGATCGGTGTGCAGTATGGGAAACCCAGGTCCTGGATGGCGTGCATCAGTTCCGGGGCCAGTTTGAAGTCGTGGAAGCGGGTCTTGCCTTCCTGTGGCTCGACCACGAAGTCTTCGAGTTTCCAGGGGATGACCGCCGGTTTGGGTGCGCGTTCGCGCCGCGGCTTTGGCGCGACTGGCGCAATAGCGGCCTCGACCGGTGCTGCCGGTTCAGGTGGCGTCACCGTCGGCTTCTTCGGCTGGGCGACAGGTGCGGTCCGGCCGGGCTGTTTACCGTCATTGCGGCTGCCGGCAGTCGGGACAGGAGCACTGGGAACAGGCGCGAGCGGCTCAGCCTCGCTTTTGCCGAACATCTTCTTGAGTGCTTTGAGCACGGTGATCTCATTAATTGGTTAAGGAATATACGCCGGCCAGTGTAATGCAAGAATCGGGCGCGGCGTAGTGCGTCTGTCATACGGCTACATAAACGCTGGTTTCAGCCCAGGCGAGCGGCCAGCCAGGCACCGATGTCGTGTATCTCTTGAGGTAACACTTCGTGGCCCATTGGGTATTCCTGCCATGTCACGGTGACACCACGGCTCTTCAAATGCTCGAAGGCGCTGCGGCCCATGGCGTTCTGCACCACGTCGTCGTACTGGCCATGCAGGCACAGGGCGGGAATGCGTTGCTGGCTGGCAGACAATTCCAGCTCGTCGCCGAAAGTCGGCGCGTAAGTGGAGAGGGCGATGACGCCGCCCAAGGGCCCCTGCCAATTTATAAACGCCGTGTGGAAAACCACGGCGCCACCTTGGGAAAAACCGGCGAGGAAAATCCGAGAGGCGTCTATTCCGGTTCTCTTCTGCGTTTCGATCAGATCCGTGACCATGTTGGCCGACACTTCCAGCTCCTCCAGGCTGATCGAACGGGCCGGGCTCATGGCCTTGATGTCGTACCAGCTCGGCATCTCGTAGCCGCCATTGATGGTCACCGGGCGTGTCGGCGCCTGGGGCAAGACGAAGCGCGTGGTCAGCAGGCTTTCCTGCAGGGCTTCGGCTACCGGCATAAAGTCGTAGCGATCGGCACCCAGGCCATGCAACCAGATTACGCAGGCGTCTGCGGGCTTGGCGGGCTGAAGAATCAAGGGTTCGGTCATGTCTGCTCCATTAATGTGCGTGCGCTCCGATTGGGTGCGTCGGAACGGTGCGCAGTGAGTTGATCTGTTAAGAGAATGTCGCAAGGTTGAATCTTTTCCTATTGACCATGGGCTGAAACGACTCAGCCATCACTCTGGTACGCGCCTTGCTATGTGTAGGTCGATGTCAGAACTATCTCAGGACGGTAACACTATCAGTGACTGCCGCTCGTGGGATAGCAACTGGAATTACTGCGACAGTCTCATGCTGCTTGACCCCAAAAAAAGCCAACACGGGTCAATATCGCCTCATAAGGGTGCGCTGAGGTTCGAGCTCCGACACAACAAGAGCAACTGGAGGTTTGAATGAAGGTATTGAAATCCACCCTGGCCATCGTTTGCGCGGCGGCTGTACTGGGTGTCAGCGGTTTCGCCCAAGCAGGCGCCACCCTGGACGCCGTGCAGAAGAAAGGCTTTGTGCAATGTGGCGTGAGTGACGGTCTGCCGGGTTTCTCGGTACCGGATGCCAGCGGCAAGATCCTGGGGATCGATGCTGACGTTTGCCGCGCTGTGGCCGCTGCCGTGTTCGGCGACGCGACCAAGGTCAAGTTCAGCCAGTTGAATGCCAAGGAGCGTTTCACCGCGCTGCAGTCTGGCGAAGTCGACATCCTCTCGCGTAACACCACCATGACCAGCTCTCGCGATGCGGGCATGGGCTTGAAATTCCCAGGCTTCATCACTTACTACGATGGCATCGGCTTCCTGGTAAACAACAAGCTGGGCGTGAAAAGTGCCAAGGAACTGGACGGTGCAACCATCTGCATCCAGGCCGGTACCACCACTGAGCTGAACGTTTCCGACTACTTCCGCGCCAACAACCTCAAGTACACCCCGATCACCTTCGACACCTCCGATGAAAGCGCCAAGTCGCTGGAATCCGGTCGTTGCGACGTGCTGACCTCCGACAAGTCCCAACTGTTCGCCCAGCGCAGCAAGCTGGCTTCGCCGAAGGACTACGTGGTTCTGCCGGAAACCATTTCCAAGGAGCCATTGGGCCCGGTCGTGCGTAACGGCGACGACGAGTGGCTGGCCATCGTGCGCTGGGTGGGCTACGCCATGCTCAACGCTGAAGAAGCCGGGATCACTTCCAAAAACGTCGAGGCTGAAGCCAAGTCCACCAAGAACCCGGACGTCGCCCGTCTGCTGGGTGCTGATGGCGAGTACGGCAAAGACCTGAAAGTGAAGAAAGACTGGGTCGTGCAGATCGTCAAGCAAGTCGGTAACTACGGTGAAATGTTCGAGCGCAACCTGGGCAAGAGCACCCCGCTGGAAATCGACCGTGGCCTGAACGCGCTGTGGAACAACGGTGGCATTCAATACGCACCCCCTGTGCGCTGATCGCTGATGGTTCTGTCACCCGGTGGGCCAACCGCCGGGTGATGTTCTGTTCCATTATTTCCGGGGCACTTCATGCAAAATCAAATCGGCGCACCAAAGCAGAAGCTCAGCTTCAGCGATCCCAAAGTGCGTGCGTGGCTCTTCCAGATCATCACGATTGTGGCGGTGGTCTCGCTGGGCTGGTACCTCTTCAACAACACCCAGACCAACCTTCAGCACCGGGGCATTACCTCGGGTTTCGACTTTCTTGAGCGCAGTGCCGGCTTCGGCATCGCGCAGCACCTGATCGACTACACCGAATCGGACAGCTATGCCCGGGTCTTTGTGATCGGCTTGCTCAACACCTTGCTGGTGACCTTCATCGGCGTGATCCTGGCGACGCTGCTCGGGTTCATCATCGGCGTGGCACGGCTGTCGCCGAACTGGATGATCAACAAGCTGGCGACCGTGTATGTGGAAGTGTTCCGCAACATTCCGCCGTTGCTGCAGATCCTGTTCTGGTATTTCGCGGTGTTCCTGACCATGCCGGGGCCGCGCAACAGCCATAACTTCGGCGACACCTTCTTTGTCAGCAGCCGTGGCCTGAACATGCCGGCAGCACTGGCCGCCGACGGCTTCTGGCCCTTTGTGGCGAGCATCGTCGTGGCCATCGTGGCGATCGTGCTGATGGCCC
Organism: Pseudomonas sp. TH21; assembly: GCF_016651025.1. Taxonomy (NCBI): domain Bacteria; kingdom Pseudomonadati; phylum Pseudomonadota; class Gammaproteobacteria; order Pseudomonadales; family Pseudomonadaceae; genus Pseudomonas; species Pseudomonas sp. TH21. Next base: position 1,013,449 of record NZ_JAEKEQ010000001.1, read on the forward strand.
GGTGGGCCAACAAGCGCTTTGAGGCGACCGGCGTACCGTTCCATAAATTCTGGGCCGGCCTGGCGCTGTTCATCGTGATCCCGGCGTTGTGCGCCTTGATCTTCGGCGCGCCGCTGCACTGGGAAATGCCCAAGCTGCAAGGGTTCAACTTCGTCGGTGGCTGGGTCCTGATTCCTGAGCTGCTGGCCCTGACCCTGGCGCTTACCGTGTACACGGCAGCGTTTATCGCCGAGATCGTGCGCTCGGGCATCAAGTCCGTCAGCCACGGCCAGACCGAAGCCGCACGCTCCCTGGGCCTGCGCCCCGGGCCGACGCTGCGCAAGGTCATCATCCCGCAGGCCCTGCGGGTGATCATTCCGCCGTTGACCAGCCAATACCTGAACCTGGCGAAAAACTCGTCGTTGGCCGCCGGTATCGGCTACCCGGAAATGGTTTCGCTGTTTGCCGGCACGGTGCTCAACCAGACCGGCCAGGCCATCGAAGTCATTGCCATCACCATGAGCGTGTACCTGGCGATCAGCATCAGCATTTCCCTGCTGATGAACTGGTACAACAAGCGCATTGCGCTGATCGAGCGGTGAGGAAACGCCCATGAGTACGCATACTTTCAAACCGGATATGCCGCCGCCGAGCAAAGTCTTCGGCCCGGTGGCATGGATGCGCGCCAACCTGTTCTCCAGTTGGCTCAACACCCTGCTGACATTGCTGGCGTTCTACCTGGTCTACCTGGTGGTGCCGCCGATCCTGCACTGGGCGATTCTCGACGCCAACTGGGTCGGCACGACCCGCGCCGATTGCACCAAGGAGGGCGCCTGCTGGGTGTTCATCCAACAGCGCTTCGGGCAGTTCATGTACGGCTACTACCCCGGCGACCTGCGCTGGCGCGTGGACCTGACCGTGTGGCTGGCCATCGTTGGCGTGGCGCCGTTGTTCATCTCGCGTTTCCAGCGCAAGGCGATCTACGGCCTGAGCTTCCTGGTGTTGTACCCGATCATCGCCTACTTCCTGCTGCACGGCGGGATCTTCGGCCTGACCAACGTAGCCACCAGTCAATGGGGCGGCCTGATGCTGACCCTGGTCATCGCCACCGTCGGTATCGCTGGCGCCTTGCCGCTGGGCATCCTGCTGGCGCTGGGGCGGCGTTCGAACATGCCGGCGATTCGAGTGGTCTGCGTGACCTTCATCGAGTTCTGGCGCGGCGTGCCGTTGATCACCGTGCTGTTCATGTCGTCGGTGATGCTGCCGTTGTTCCTGCCGGAAGGCATGGGCATCGACAAGCTGCTGCGCGCGTTGATCGGCGTGATCCTGTTCCAGTCGGCCTACGTTGCCGAGGTGGTGCGCGGGGGCTTGCAGGCGATTCCCAAGGGTCAATACGAAGCGGCCGCGGCGATGGGCCTGGGCTACTGGCGCAGCATGGGCCTGGTGATTTTGCCGCAAGCCCTGAAGCTGGTGATCCCGGGCATCGTCAACACGTTTATTGCGCTGTTCAAGGACACGAGCCTGGTGATCATCATCGGCCTGTTCGACCTGCTCAACAGCGTCAAGCAAGCCGCTGCCGACCCGAAATGGCTGGGCATGGCCACTGAAGGCTATGTGTTTGCCGCCCTGGTGTTCTGGATTTTCTGTTTTGGTATGTCGCGCTATTCCATTCATTTGGAACACAAGCTCGACACAGGCCACAAGCGTTAGGAGTTGTTGTTATGAGCGAAGCGATCAAACAGCCTGTGAGCCCTGAAGGCATTATCCAGATGCAGGGCGTCAACAAGTGGTACGGCCAATTCCACGTGTTGAAAGACATCAACCTCAACGTCAAGCAGGGCGAGCGTATCGTGCTGTGTGGCCCGTCGGGTTCGGGCAAGTCCACCACCATCCGCTGCCTCAACCGCCTGGAAGAACACCAGCAGGGTCGCATCGTGGTCGATGGCGTGGAGCTGACCAACGACCTCAAGCAGATCGAAGCGATCCGCCGCGAAGTCGGCATGGTGTTCCAGCACTTCAACCTGTTCCCGCACCTGACCATCCTGCAGAACTGCACGCTGGCACCGATGTGGGTGCGCAAGATGCCCAAGCGCAAGGCCGAGGAAATTGCCATGCACTACCTGGAGCGCGTGCGTATTCCGGAGCAGGCGCACAAGTTCCCGGGGCAACTGTCCGGCGGCCAGCAACAGCGCGTAGCCATCGCCCGTGCCTTGTGCATGAAGCCGAAAATCATGCTGTTCGACGAACCGACCTCGGCCCTCGATCCGGAAATGGTCAAAGAGGTGCTGGACACCATGATCGGCCTGGCCGAAGACGGCATGACCATGTTGTGCGTGACCCACGAGATGGGCTTTGCGCGCACCGTGGCCAACCGTGTGATCTTCATGGACAAGGGCGAAATCGTCGAGCAGGCAGCGCCGAACGACTTCTTCGACAACCCGCAGAATGACCGGACCAAGTTGTTCTTGAGCCAGATTCTGCATTGATCGAAGTGTGAAAGGATAAACCCGGCCTGGTGCCGGGTTTATTTTTGCCTGCTGTTTTTACGCAGACGCTTGAGTGGCCAGTTGTTGCTCATCTTTGGCAATGAGCAGGCGGTTGAGGTCATCTGCGACATTGAGCGCCTGAATCTCGGCCAGCAGGTGCGGGTGCTTATCCAGTAGACGCATAAGAATAAGCAGCGGCTCGGGTGGAAAAATTTCAGCTTTCTCGTAGCGGGAAAATGCGTTGTGCCCGCGGACGGTCAAGAGCCTCACCGCGTCCTTCTGTGTCAGGTGCAATTTGCGGCGGATTCGCTTCATTTCGGCAGCGATGATTTTTCTGGCATCCATCAACAGCTGGTCACTGGCGTCGGAATAACGCTGTGCGCTGTCGTCGTTGTCATCGAATTCGATTTCCTTGCACACCTGGCATTCCCAGCCCGCGATATCGGGGATATTCCGGATCATGCCGCGTGTGTTGAGCGTGAAGGTGCGGCCTTTGAAGTGCTGCATTGCGTCATGCGTTCCGCAGCTCACGCAGTGTTGGGTGTTCATAGGATTTTCTCCTTGAAGGAGATTACGGGAGCCCCACCGCCAGGGCGGTAAGTCACTTTGATATAAATCTGCGTAGCGTGAGCCTTGATCAGATAGACGTCCTGCCACACTCGATGGTCTGCATAGGTCGTCATTGATTTGTATAACATTCGCTGCTCAAGGGCACAGACTGCGTGCTGCATCTGGCTGAGGTTTAATTCCATTTGCCTGGCGCTCTCCCGTGCACTGGCGGTGAAGGCTCGACAACCCAACCTGATGACTTCAGCTTTTATCAAGGCCAGATCGTAATGAGGTGTGTACTTTTCCATAAGACACCTGAGTCCCATAATTACCCTCTGAGGGTAATTTTACTAATCGAAAATACTGCTCCTTTGCCTGCCTCAGAACCCTAGTGCGTTGCCTTTGTAGGCAAGTCCGAATAGGCTGTGGGAAAATTCATCCTATGATTGGACGAAAGTGCAAAACCCATGACAGACATCGCTCCGCTGATCAAACGCTCGCTGGTCGACCAGGCCCTGGAACAGTTGCGCCAGCGCATTACCCAAGGCACCTGGGCCATTGGCGAGCGCCTGCCTACCGAGCCGGAGTTGTCGGCCGAGCTGGGGATCAGCCGCAATACCGTGCGCGAGGCCATGCGCGTGCTGGCGTTTTCAGGATTGATCGAGATCCGCCAGGGCGACGGCAGTTACCTGCGCTCGATGACCGACCCGCTGGGCGCGATGCGCGCGTTGTCGCATTGCACCCTGGAGCAGGCGCAGGAAACCCGGCAGATTCTCGAAGTGGAGGCGATCGGCCTGGCCGCGCTGCGCCGTACCGAGGACGATCTGCACGGTTTGCGTGAGGCCCTGCAACAAAGCGCTGTGCTGTACCACGGCGACCTGGAGGCCTACATCAGCGCCGACCTGGTGTTTCACAAGCGCCTGGTCGACGCCGCGCACAACCCGGCGTTGAGTGAGCTGTATCAGTACTTTTCCGCCATCGTCGGCGCGCAGTTGCGCCAGACCCTGAACATCTCGCCGCGTCGCCAGGCGGTGTTCGACCTGCACATCGCCCTGCTCGACGCCGTCGAACACCAGGACCCGGAACGCGCCAAATCCCTCTGCCGGCAGTTGATCAATGAACCTTGAAACCCGACCTACCCGTGAACTCGAAGAGCTGTTGATCGACGCCGAAGCCGACGACGAAGTGGTGCAAACCAGCCCGCCCGTGGTGAGCCGCCCGTGGCTGTTGCTGCTCGGCCTGATCCTGGTGGCCCTGAACCTGCGCCCGGCGCTGTCGAGCATGTCGCCGCTGCTCGCCGACGTGTCCAGCAGCCTCGGGTTGTCGGCGGCCAAGGCCGGTCTGCTGACCACATTGCCGGTGTTGTGCCTGGGGCTGTTTGCGCCCACGGCGCCGATCCTGGCCCGCCGTTTCGGCGCCGAGCGAGTGGTGCTGGGGATTCTGCTGACCCTGGCTGCGGGCATCATCCTGCGCAGTTCATTCGGTGAAGTGGGGCTGTTCGCCGGCAGCCTGATTGCCGGCGCGAGCATCGGCATCATCGGCGTATTGCTGCCCGGCATCGTCAAGCGTGATTTCGCCAGGCAGGCCGGCGCCATGACCGGCGTGTACACCATGGCGCTGTGCCTGGGCGCGGCGCTGGCGGCGGGTTCCACGGTGCCCTTGAGTCATTACTTCGGCGACCGCTGGACCCTCGGCCTGGGGTTCTGGATTCTGCCAGCGCTGGTGGCGGCATTATTCTGGTTGCCACAGGTCGGCCAGAAGCACGGCGCGCACCAGGTGGCTTATCGCGTGAGAGGGCTGCTGCGTGATCCGCTGGCCTGGCAGGTGACCTTGTACATGGGCCTGCAATCGTCCCTGGCGTACATCGTGTTCGGCTGGCTGCCGTCGATCCTGATCGGCCGTGGCTTGAGCGCGACCGAAGCCGGCCTCGCGCTGTCCGGCTCGATCATCGTGCAATTGTTCAGCTCCCTCGCCGCGCCCTGGCTCGCCACCCGTGGCAAAGACCAGCGCCTGGCGATTGTGGTGGTGATGCTGTTGACCCTCGGTGGCCTGTTCGGCTGCCTGTATGCGCCGCTCGATGGTCTGTGGGGCTGGGCGATTCTGCTCGGGCTCGGCCAGGGCGGCACCTTCAGCCTGGCGTTGACCCTGATCGTGCTGCGCTCGCGCGACTCCCACGTGGCGGCGAACCTGTCGAGCATGGCCCAGGGCATCGGCTACACCCTGGCGTCCGTAGGCCCGTTCGCGGTGGGCCTGGTGCATGACTGGACGGGCGGCTGGTCGGCCATCGGCTGGATTTTCGCGGTGATTGGCGTGGGCGCGATCATCGCCGGGCTGGGTGCCGGGCGTGCGCTGTATGTGCAGGTCAGCAGCGAAAAAGTCTAGAGGTACACCACTTCGAGGGTGGCCGAGCCATCGAGCAAGGTGTCGCTGCTCAGGTCCAGGTTTTGCCTGGCATTGATCACCGCTTCGATCTTGACGGTGCTGGTCAACGCCTGGATCGCCGAGGGGCCGGCGGTGCTGCCTTGGGTATCGGTGAAGCCCAGGTAACTGTTGGCGCCGATGTCGATCGGGTTGAGGTTGGCGCTGCGCCACGCCACGCCGCCGGTGGTGGATTCTGTGCCATAGGCGATTGCAGTGCTGTCCACCTGCGTCTGGCGAGGGTCGAAACTCATCGAATACAGGCCAATGCGATTGCCACTGTTGTCCAGCCCCAGCCCATAGTAGATCTCACTGTTGACGGTGGCCGTGCCGTCACGGTTGTCGCGCATGCGCAGGGCAAAACGGCTCGCCGCGTTGCAGCCGATGCTGACTTGCAATTGTTTGACCGGCAGGCGCGTGCCCTTGTCGACGTTGAGGTCCTGCTGGGAAATCTTGCCGTAGTCGATCACCCCGTTGCTCGACAGCAACGGCGTGCAGGCGGTGGGGGTGATCACGCCATTGACACTCAGGTCGACGCTGGAGGCCGCCAGCGTGTGTGGGGCGCCGCCCAGCAAAACCAGCGTGCAAAGGGCAAGGGAACAGGTCTTCATGAGGCGAACTCCATAGGTCAGAGGTAGATGATTTCAAGGGTGCCCGAACCGTTGATGTAGACCACGCTGCGCAGGTCCAGTGACTGGGTCGGGGCCAGGTAGGCCTTGATGCGCACGGTGCCGGCCAGTTGCTGGATCGGCACCGGGCCACGGGTGCTGCCGACACTGTCGGTAAACCCCATCAGGCTGTTGGCGGCCATGGGGATCTGCCGCGCACTCGAACTGCTCCAGGCTGCGCCGCCACTGGTGGAGTCCGTGCGATACAGGGAGCCGAGTGCGTCGGCGGTAAATTCGGCAGGATCGATGTTGAGGTAGAAGCGCCCAATCTTGTTCTGGCTGTTGTCCAGGTCCAGGCCGTAGGCGGTTTCGTCGATCCCGCCGGTGGCCGAGCCGTTGCGGTTGTCATGCATCTTCAGCGCGAAGGGTGTGGCGGCGTCGCAACTCACCGAGAGCTGCAAGGTGCGGGTCGGCAGCGGGGTTTCATTGCTGGCATTCAAGTCCTTCGCCAGCAGCGTGCCGTAATCCACCAATCCGCCATTGGACAGTTGGGGTGTACACGCGGTGGGCGCGAAGTGGGCGCGCAGGGTCAGTGCCCGGGAGCGGCTGCTCTGCAAGGCATCGAACGTGCCGGACGCTTCCCAGGTGGTTGCCTCGCGCACACGGGTGGCGGCGATGTCGGCCCAGGCGCTGAGGCTCAGTTGCACGGCGAAGTGCTTGCCCTGCACCACGCTGGCGCCTTGCACCGGCGCCACCCCATGGCCGGGACGCCAGTTCAATGCCGTGCCGACGACCGCCGGCGGCTGCCCGGCAGCCGGCAGCAAGCCCAGTTCAACCGCCTGGCCGTCCAGCACGCCGTCGCTGATCTGCAGGGCGTAGGTGCCGTGCTCGGTAAACTGCAGGCGATGTGCGTTCGCCGCCAGGGCCCGATAAAACACACTCATGTCCGCCGGTTGCGGGCAGGTAAGGTTCAAGCTCAGGCGACGCTCGCCAAGCAGGCGTTGAGGGTCGCTGTCGTTTTGCGCCAGGCGACTCATCAGGCCGAGGTCCAGCACCGCTTCGCTGATGTTCAACTGGCAGTCGTCATTGGCCATGGCGTGGCCGGCGAAGCCGACGGTCAGCACGACCGCTGTCAGCCGGCGCAGGGCGCGAAAAAAAAGCATGGTGATCGTCCTCATGAAGGGTTGCAGCGCGCTGGCGCGTTTTCGAAATACACCTGGGGATCGCCCTTGGCCGGCAGCTCGAACTGCAACCGACAGCGCGTCATACCTGGCCCGCTGACCCACAAACCGGCGTGCTCCAGCACATTGGGCAGGAACACCTGGCCGCCGTCCTGCACCAGGGTCACGAACTCGCCGCTCGCGGTGCTGACGGAGGCACCTCGGGGCAGCAGCGCGCCCTGTTCGGTGCGTGCGGTGAGCAGCACGCGACGGGTCAGGGTCACGCCGAAGTCGACCCGGTCCACCGCGCCGCGCCCGGCCGAGATCATTGCCAGGCCGTTGTTGATATCGGCATTGCGCGGCAGTGAGCGGGTCTGCACCTCCACCGGGCTGCGGCCATAGGCGCTGACCTGGGGTACCACGGCCTGGCCTTGCCAGTCGGTCCATACCGGGCCGCTGGGGGTGCTCAGCTTGACCCCGGCCGTATCGCCCACCGAGACCAAGGCGAAGGTGTCGCGTACCGGGTAGGGCGAGAAGGTCACACCATCGCCGTGCACCACCACGCCACCGCGGGCACTGCCTTGATAACTCGAACGCTCGGCATCGGAGCGGCTGTAGCTGACGTCGAGTTGGCTGTAGCGGGGCAGGGCCGAGACGCCGAGAGTGGTTTCCACCTGCTGGTCGCGGGTGTCGTGTTCGGCGCTGACGCGATAGCTCAATTGATCATCGATCTGTTCGTTCAGCCCCAGGCCGGTGCGGTGTTCGCCTCCCGAATTGCGCACCCAGGCGCGCACGCGGCGGCTTTCGCCCAGAGGCAGGCTGGCATTCAGGTACACCGCGTTGTCCTGTTGCTGGCGCCCGCCCATCTGCCATTCGGCGCTCGCCGACAACGACACGCCGCCGACACTGGTGCCCCACGACGCCAGGCCTCGACTGCTGCTGTCGCCATCGAAGCTGCTGGAGCGCGACACCCCGGCACTGAACGCCCCCAGCCACGGGTGCGACCAACCGACGTTGGCGCTTTGTTGATCGCGATAACGCGAGCGCCGTTGCTGAGTGGTTTCTGGTTCGTAGGTGGCTTCTTCCAGTTCGCGGTAGCCGGGCGTGCGCCACGAGTTGGCCACGCTGAATGACCATTGATCATTCAGGCGCTGGGACCATGCCAGGTCGGTCTGTACCCCACGCACCTTGTGCCGTGCCTGGGTATCGGCGACCTGGGTGGCCAGTTGCACCTGACTGTCCAGCCATGGCAGCCAGCCCAGGCTCACGCCCGCCGCCCGGTATTCGCTGGACGCCAGCACGCCGCTGCCCAGGGACAGTTGCGGGTGGACGGCGCCGGTCCAGCCAGCGCTGGCCACCCACGGATCGTCACCCTGGGCATCGCCGATATTGCGCACACGGCCCGCTGCCACCGAGTACCCCGGCGCTGGCAAACCCAGGCCGAGCATGGCGGCGGGTACGGTGAAGCGGCGCTCGCCGCCGCTGCTTTCCTTGACCGTAACTTCAACGTCCGAGCGAGCATTCAGGCGCCGCACATCGGTCAGGGAAAACGGCCCGGCCGGGACTACGGTGGAGTGAATCAACGCGCCGTTCTGCCGCACCTCGACCTGGGCCGGACTGTTGGCGATACCCTCGATGGTCGCGCCCTGGCCTTGCTCTTGAAGCGCCTGTTCGGTCAGGACCTGTACCCCGGTGATCTGCGCACCGGCCAACACCGGGTTATAGAGGTTGATCTGCCCGGCCTGCAGCACCGCCTGTTGGCTGGCAAAGGTACGCTGGGCATACGCCTCGAGATGGGTGCTGCGCGACCGACCGTCCTGCCAGGTCTGCACCTGGCGGCTGCGCACGATCCAGTCGCCGGCGTTGAAGCCAACCTCGGTATTGGCCGAGCCAAACCGGCTGTCGTTGTCGCCGAAGCGGTTATAGAACCCCGTCAGGTCGTAATTGAACAGGCCGGCAACGCCCCCCGTCTGATAGCCCGAGACGTCCTGTTGCAGTGGCCGCAAGGCTTCGGTCGGGACTACCAGCGACACGCTGAGGTTGGCCGGGTCCGGCTCCACCAGGCTTCGTGGGTACTGCGCGAGCAGGTCATGGCAGGGGCCATTGTCGCCGGGCACTATCAGGTTGGCGGCGTCCAGCACGGCCTGGTCAAAGCACAATCGGCCCTGTTGATCGAAACCCACCTCGACACGCCCACGGGGCTGGCCGTTGACGCGCAGGCTCACCGCATGCCGGCCGGCCGCAAAACGTGGAGCGTCCAGCAGCAGGCTGGCCAACTGCGGGTCGATGCCGCGTTGGTGCAGGGTGGTGGCATCGAAGCCGGCACGCGTTTCGGCCCAGGCTTCAGCGGGCAGCAGGGCACACGCCAGCAGCAGCGCCGGGAAGGCGCTGCGGGCGGGTATGTCGGGCACGGCATCGCCGTCACGGTAGCTCAATACTGTTTTCACGAAAGGCACTCAAATGATGGGCGTCTGCGCGCCCCGGTGACGGTCTTCGAGCCGCCACTTCGTTATGCAGGCGTCGGGCACCTGAAGTGTTGGTCAGGTGAGGGGGGCTTCGTAGGCAGCCACGGCAAAGCCGTACACAGTGGCCGGTTGCAGCCGGACTTTGCTCGCCGGGCCGCCCGTGGCAGGCACGCTCAGGGTTTCTCCCGGCAACACGTAGGTGCGCGGCAGCATGGCCTTGCCGTCACCGGGCAGCAGCCGCAACTCCTGGGCCAGGCGCACCACGTACGGGCTGTCGTTGCGCACCTGCAAGGTGCTGCCGTGCTGTGACCAGGTCAGGTGGGTCCAGGGTGTGCGATTCAGCGCCAGGCCTTTGGGATGAATGATCACCGGCAGGTTCTGGCGCACCGTCACACCCACCCGGGCGTGCCCGGCTTCGGTCGCGGGGCGACCCTGGGGCATGCCCTCGAAGATCGCGCGCTTGAGCCGTTGGGTCAGCAGCGGTTGCTGGCTTTGCAGGATGAACCGTACCAGTTGCGATTTGGAGGCTTCCACCCGCGACAACGGCGGGGTGACCACCAGCAGCGGCTCTTTGTCTTCGGGAATGTCTTCCAGGGTGACGTGCAGCAGGGCGAGTTGGCTGTCGGTGTTGGTGACCGACACGGCCGCCTCGCCTTCGGCTTCGTAGACGATGACCACCGAAGTGTCGGGGATCATCCCGTCGGCCTGCGCACCTGCGCCAAACAACAGGGTCAGGGCAAGCAGGCCGGTAGTGGGTTTGAATGATGTCGTCAGCATGACGGGGTTTTCCATTGGGGCAACATGAAGAGGTCAGAGGTAGCGCAGATCCAGCACGATGGCGCCGTCGAGCGGCACCTCCTGATTCAGGGTCAGGTACTGGGCGAAGTTGATGGAGGTGTCGATGCGCAACTGGGTGCTGAGCTGGCCGATGAAGTCGGGTTGGCGATCACCCGGCGGCGCAAATCCCACATAGGCTCTGGGACTGGCAGTGGCTTGCGGCGACCAGGTTTCGCCGTTGTCACTGGACGCCAGGGCCTGCATGGCCTGGGCGTCGCCCATTGGGTTGCGGTAAGACAAGGCCACCGACCCCAGGCGCTCGGCCGGCGCATGCAGGTTCCTGCCCAGGCCGTAGAAAGCCCCGGGATCGAGTGACGACTCGGCGCGGTTGTCGAGCCCCACCAGGGCAAACAGCATGGGCCTGCTGCACTGCACGCTCAGCTCCAGCAACCGAGTGGGCAGCACGGTGAATTCGCTCGGGTTCAAGGTGTGCGAGGGGATTTTCCCGTGGTCGACCGTACCATCGTCCGATAGCGTGACGTGGCAAGCGTCCGGCGTCACCCGGCCGGTCACGGTGAGGTCGACAAAGGAGGCGGCGAAGGCCGCAGGAGCGGTCGTCAACCAGAGCAATACAGCCAGGAAGCGAGAGTGCGTGTTCATCGGTGGGCGCCACGGGTCGAGTTGAATACGGGCGGTACAACAACAACGCCCATGCCTGCGAGGTGCTGCCAGGCATGGGCGCCCAGGGGTTACAGGTACTTCACTTCCAGGGTGGCGGAACCGTCGAGGGTCACCTCGTTGCTCAGGTCCAGGCCGTCGGTACGTGCGATGGAGGTTTCAATCATCAACTCCAGCGACAAATCCTTGACCGGCACCGGTTGAGTGGCGTCATCCATGCCGGCCACCGACATGTACAGGCCTGGATCCCAGAATTTTTCGCGGTACCAATTATCCTGGCCGTTGAAGGATGCAATCGATTGCACCGCAGTACCGTCGGCAACCGGGTTGTCGAGTGTCAGATAAAACCAGCCGAGCTTCTGGGTGCCGTTGATCAGGCCCAGGCCGTAGTTGCTGGGAGTAATCGACGAGCCGGCCCGGTTGTCGACCGAATGCAGTGCAAAGAGGATTGCGCTGTCGCAGCTCACGGCCATGGTCAGGGTGTGCGTCCCGATGTGCGTCGGGTTGTCCGTGCGCAGGTCCTTGGCGGAAATCTTGCCGTGGTCGATCACCCCACCGCTGGACAGGACGGGGGTGCAGGCACTCGGTACGATCAGGCCCTTGACGGTCAGGTCGACGGTGGACGCGGCGTAGGTGGCAGCGGAGCCGACCAGCATCAGGCTGGTGGCGAGGGCGGTAAACAGGGGCTTCATGAGAGTCGAATTCCTTTCGATTGAGTCTGTGTGAGGCATTACAGGTAGTTGACCTGGACCGTCGCGTGCCCGTCGACGGGGACTTCGTCGGTCAGGGTCAGGCCGCTGGCCGGGGCGATCTGGGTGTACAGGCGGATTTCGGCATCGAAGTCCCGCACGGCGATGGGCACCAGTTGGCTGCCCATGGCCACGGCTGTCAGCACGCTGTGGTTGAGCATCGTGGTGGGCGCCCACGTCACGCCACCGTCCAGTGAGGTGATGGTGCGTGCGGCGACGCCATCAGCCACTGGGGTATAGAGGTGGAAGGAGGAGCCGCCGAGTTTCTCCCCTTGCGCCGTCATGCCCAGGCCATGCGAGTAGGGGTGGTTGGCAGAGGAGCCGGCGCGGTTGTCGATGGTATTCAGGGTGAAAAACGTGGGCGCTTCACAGCGCACGCTCAATTGCATGGATTGGTTCGGCAGCGGGGTGTGTTGCTCGGCGTTGAGGTCCTTGGCGGCCATTTTTCCGAAGTCGACCGTGCCACCGCCGGAGATCAGCGGCGCACAGGCGCTGGGAGTAATGGTGCCTTTGACGGCGAGGTCGGTGGAGCTGGCGGCCAGTGCCCATGGCGAGGCCGCGAGCAACAACACTGCCAATGGGATTGCAGGGGGAACGTGCATGGTTGGAACCTTCCGTGTGGACGGGGTTGGGGTTACAGGTACATCACTTCCAGGGTTGCGGAGCCGTCGATGGGCGCCTCGTCACTGAAATCGAACTGGTCTGCACGGGCGATGCTGGCGCCGACTTCCAGGTCCAGCACCAGGCTCTTGATCGGCAGCAGTGTGGTTGCGTCGTCCACTGCCCCGGCGCCCCACAGGGTTTGCAGTTCCCAGTTGCGCTCGCTGTACCAGGTGCGACCGCCATCAACGGAGGCAATCGGCTGGGCACTCACACCGTCGGCGAGCATGTTCAAGGGGGTCAGGTAGAACCGGCCCAGTCGCTTGTTGCCATTGATCAGGCCGAGGCCGAAATCACTGCTGCCGGTCGAGGTGCCGCTGCGGTTATCGATGGGTTTGATGGCGAAGGGGATGCTTGCATCGCAAGTGATGCTCAACTGCAGGGTCACTCGGGGCAATGACGTCGGATTGTTCTGGACCAGGTCCTTGGAAGCTATTTTTCCGTGATCCACCATACCGCCGCCCGAGAGCGTCGGTGTGCAGGCATTCGGGGTGATCAGGCCTTTGACGGTCAGGTCGACGTTGCTGGCGGCAAAAGCGGGTGTAGTACAGGCGAGTAAAAGGGCGATGCTCGACAGCGTCAGGGACTTGCTCATTTCAATACGTTCCACTACAGGGCTGGCTGATATAAAGCGCGCGCAGCATCGACCGGCCTGTCTGGGCAGGCGGCGAGCAAGGCGGCAGGTTGTATTTGGATGGGATCGCCGATGACCGCGAGCCCGTTCCCTCTTTGCGGGGTGGCGGCAATTTAGCCGGGCTCTGGGGTCGGGGAAATACAACTATTACGACAATCGAAGTAACAAGTATTTGGGCATGAGAACGTGAGAACTTATGTGCTTGTTATGTAAGAAAGTTGAATTTTTCGTAGTTGTTGTATCGTCATTTTTATCTCCAAAAGGCTATTCATGGTCGCTTGTAAACAGTCGTGTGAGAGCCTTGGGGTGTTGATGAACTCATGGGCTGGACAATCACGGTAAGCACAATGAGGTGACCCTGGTGACAAGGGTATTTTCCGATCAAGTACCTGTCCTGAAGTTGGCACCCTCACCCTCGCCACCGTGGGTGGCAGAGCCGCCGGACAACTCGCAGGGCATCACGTGGCCAACCCGTGCCCGCCTGGTCGAGATTTTCGGCAGTGATGAAATGGTAAGCCGGGTGCTGGTCAGCCTGATGAATGAAGCTCGCAAGGACGATGCCTTGCTGGATCAGGCGCGGATCAGCGCCAATGCCCCTTTGGTAGTGGAGCGCCTGCACCGGTTGGTGGGCAGCCTGGCGTTTGTCGGCGGGGTCGACCTGGAGCGTGGCAGCGAGCACCTGATCGCACGGGTACAGGCCTTTGGGGTGGCGGCGAATGCGCTGCAGTTGCAAGCGTTCCAGCGCAACCTGCGGGTCTATATCGCTTACTTGAGTCGACTATGAACCCTCGGAATAGAGAACTTTGTAGGAGGTTTTTCGGTTGTGCTGAAGGCCTTGTATGTAGGTAATTTCTTTTTATTTTGTAGGTATAAGGTTGTCGGCTATCAATTACTGGGCGCGGTTGAAAACACCGCGCGCCGAGTGGTTGTTGAGGCTCGCGCACAGAGGTATTTTGCCAAAATTCCAATTGCCATCATTCGTGGGTATTTATGCTTCGTGTAATTATTGCCGACGACCATCCGATTGTGCGTATCGGGCAACGGGTGGTGATTGAAGCGGGCGGCCGGTGCAAAGTGGTCGGCGAAGCCGATGGGCCCGATGAGTTGCTCAAGTTGTTGAGCACGGTGGCCTGCGATGTGCTGGTGACGGACTTCGCCATGCCGGGCGGCCAGCAGGCCGACGGTTACGGATTGCTCGGCCTGTTGCGACGCCAGTATCCGACTTTGCCGGTGATTCTGGTGACCATGTTTGCCAACGTCGCAACGCTGCGGGCTTCGTTTGCCCACGGTGCGCGCGCGATTGTCGCCAAGAGCGCGTCGGCCAGGGAGTTGCCGATCGCGATCAGGACGGTGATCCAGGGCGAGACGTTTGCCAGTGAGTGCCTGAAGGCGCAACTGTTGGAGGCCGGCACCGGCGATCAACTGCAACAGCCGCAGTTGTCCAGCAAGGAACGTGAAGTGGTGAGGATGCTCGCCAGCGGCATGACCGTCACCCAGATTGCCGCGCGGGTCAATCGCAGCATTTCGACGATCAGCAAACAGAAAAGTACCGCCATGAGCCGGTTGTGCATTTCCACCGACGTCGACCTGTTCGCCTATGCGCGCAGTTGCGGCATGGTGCCGTAGCGGGGGGCGGGCCATTCCCGGCGTAAATGCCGATAGAGTTTTGCCCAGGCGCAGACTATCTTGATCGGCTTACAACCCTGGTTTGGAACCTGCCCATGAGCGATGCACACAACGCCCTGATCACCGAGTTCTACAGCGCCTTCCAGCGGCTGGATGCCGAGGCCATGGCGGCCTGCTACACCGAGGACGTGCTGTTCAGCGACCCGGCCTTCGGTGAACTGCGCGGCCGTGATGCCGGCGACATGTGGCGCATGCTCACCACCCGGGCCAAGGATTTTTCCCTGACTTTCGACCATGTGCGCAGCGACGAGACCAGCGGCAGTGCGCATTGGGTGGCTACCTACCTGTTCAGCGCCACCGGCAACACGGTGGTCAACGACATCGGCGCACGCTTTGTGTTTCGCGAGGGCAAGATCTGCGAGCACCACGACCACTTCGACCTGTGGCGCTGGTCGCGCCAGGCCCTGGGCCTCAAGGGCCTGTTGCTGGGCTGGTCGCCAGCGCTGAAAAACGCCGTGCGCGCCCAGGCGCTCAAAGGCCTGAAGGCATTTCAGGCCAGTCGTTGATAAGCTTGGCGCATCTCTGGATTGCCGACTCGACCTGTGACTGATCTTCCTGCCCCCAAACCCTGGTTCGTCTACCTCGTGCGCGCCGCCAACGGCGCGCTGTACTGCGGCATCAGCAATGACCCGGTGCGCCGCTTTGCCTCGCACCAGAGCGGCAAGGGCGCGCGGTTCTTCCTGTCGAGCCCGGCAGTGGCGCTGGTCTACACCGAGCAATGTGCGAGCAAGGGCGAGGCTCTGCGCCAGGAACGCTTGATCAAAAAACTGAAAAAAAGCGCCAAGGAATGCCTGGCGGCGAGCGGCTCATTGATTTGACTGATGGGTTCCCATGATCCCCACCTGCGTGGTTGCAGGCTAAGCTAGCGGCTCACCTATCGAGCGGAGCCTGGCATGTCTGAGTTGATCCTTCATCACTACCCGCAATCTCCCTTTGCTGAAAAAGCCCGCCTGTTGCTGGGTTTCAAGGGCTTGTCCTGGCGCTCGGTGCATATCTCACCGGTGATGCCCAAGCCTGACCTGACGGCCCTCACCGGTGGCTATCGCAAGACGCCGGTGCTGCAAGTCGGCGCCGATATCTACTGCGACACTGCGCTGATCGCCCGCCGCCTGGAGCAGGAAAAAGCCGCGCCGGCGCTATTCCCCCAAGGCCAGGAACTGGTCACCCAAGCCTTTGCCGCCTGGGCCGATTCGTTGGTGTTTTCGCACGCGGTGGCGCTGGTGTTCCAGCCAGAATCCCTCACGGTCAAATTTGCCAAAGTGCCGCCGGAAATGATCCAGGTGCTGGTGGCCGACCGCAGCAAATTGTTCAGCGGCGGCACGGCCGCCCGTGTGCAGCTGGACCAGGCCAAGCACCAATGGCCGGTGATCGTCGCGCGCATTGATCAGCAATTGCAGCATCAGTCGGGGGATTTCCTGTTCGGCGAGCCGTCGATTGCCGACTTTGCGCTGGCGCATCCGTTGTGGTTCCTCAAGGGATCTTCGGTGACCGCGCCACTGGTGGACGCTTATCCCGCTGTCGCTGCGTGGCTGGACCGGGTGCTGAGCTTCGGCCATGGCACGGCGACCCAAATGAGCCCCGAGCAAGCCCTGGACGTGGCACGCAACGCGACGCCTGCGGTGTTGCCTGACGAGATCTTCGAGGACCTGAACGGCTTCAAGCCTGGGCAGCAAGTGAGCATTTGCGCCACTGACTACGGCACTGACCCGGTCGCGGGTGAACTGCTGTTCGCGGGCCGCGAGGAACTGATCCTGCGCCGCATTGATGAACGCGCCGGCACCGTGCACGTACATTTCCCACGCTTGGGGTTCCGTATTCAGGCGTTGTAGGCGCGTTCGTGCACAGGGCCAGCGGTTTTTTTTGAATTATTTTCAAAATCAGGTGAGGTAAATCGTCAGCCCATCCGTGTAGTGCTTGAAACTGCGATCTATTCGCATTAACAGCGTTTTCTACACGGGTTCTCACAGCATGAAGTCGACGGCGGGCGGTTTGGTTAAACAGTGGCTGGGAGCCTCGGTATTGGCGGTGTCGGGGCTGGCGTTGCTGCCCCTGTGCGTGGCGCAGGCCCAGGAACAGCAAAGCGCCCAGTTCAATTTTGCCCTGGCCGCCAAACCGCTGCCTCAGGCCCTGAGTGATTTCAGCCGGGTTACCGGGATCAGCGTGATCTACACCGATGAAGCGCCTTACGGCTTCAGCGCCCCGGCGGTCAGCGGGCAAATGAGCGCAACCCAGGCGCTGCAACGCCTGCTGGGCAACTCAGGCTTCACCTTCCGCCAGATCGACGCCCGCACGCTGGCCCTGGAACCGCTGCCCACCGACGGCGCGGTCAACCTCGGTGCCACCACCATCAGTGGCGTTGGCCAGAACCCGTCCCAGGACAGCACCAGCTACCAGCCGCCGCCCACCAGTTCGGTGATGCGCTCCCATGGCCTGCTGCTGGAAACCCCGCAAACCGTCAACGTGGTGCCGGCCCAGGTGCTGCGTGACCAGACCCCGCGCAACCTGGATGATGCCCTCGCCAATATCAGCGGCATCACCCAGGCCAACACGTTGGCCAGCACCCAGGATGCGGTGATGCTGCGCGGCTTTGGCGACAACCGTAACGGCTCGATCATGCAGGACGGCATGCCGGTGGTGCAGGGCCGGGCGCTGAACTCCACGGCCGAACGCGTCGAAGTGCTCAAGGGCCCGTCCTCGCTGCTGTACGGCATCCAGGACCCGGGCGGCGTGGTCAATATCGTCAGCAAGAAGCCGCAATTGACCCAGGCCACGTCGCTGACCGTACGCGGCTCGACCTTTGGCGACGGCAAGAACGGCAGCGGCGGCAACCTCGACACCACCGGGCCGATAGGCGATTCGGGCCTTGCCTACCGCCTGATCGTCGACCATGAAGACGAGGATTACTGGCGCAACTTCGGCACCCGCCGCGAATCGTTGGTGGCGCCGTCGCTGGCCTGGTATGGCGACACCACTCAGGTGGTATTCGCCTACGAGCATCGTGAGTTTCTCTCGCCATTTGACCGGGGCACCGCCATCGACCCCAAGACCAACCACCCGTTGGATATCCCGTCGACCCGTCGCCTGGACGAGCCGTTCAACGACATGGAAGGCCGTTCCGACCTGTACCGCTTTGAAGTCGATCACGAACTCAGTGACGACTGGAAAGCCCACTTCGGCTACAGCTGGAACCGTGAAACCTACGACGCCAGCCAGGTGCGCACGGTGTCCGTCAACGCCAACGGCACCCTGACGCGCAGCATGGACGGCACCCGTGGTGCCCTGACCACCGACCGCTTCGCCACGGCGAGCCTGGAAGGCAAGGTCAACCTGGGCGGCATGCAGCACGACCTGGTGTTCGGCCTGGACGACGAGTACCGCAAGATCTACCGCGCCGACCTGATTCGCCAGGCGCAGCGCAGCGTCTTCAGCTACGTCAATCCGGTCTACGGCAGGGACGTGGAAGGCACCGCCGTCAGCGCCAAGGACAGTGCCCAGACCGACCTGCTGCGCAGCGACTCGCTGTTCTTCCAGGACTCCGTTCACCTGACCGACCAGTGGATCTTCGTCGCGGGTGCGCGCTACCAGATGTACGACCAGTACGCGGGCAAGGGCGTGCCATTCAGCGTCAACACCAACGGCAATGGCCAGGCCTGGGTGCCACGTGCCGGCCTGGTGTACCGCTACACCGATGAGTTGTCGTTCTACGGCAGCTACACCGAATCCTTCAAGCCCAACTCCACCATTGCGCCTTTGGCCGATGGCAGCAAATTGACCGGTGACCTCACGCCGGAGCAGTCCAAATCCTGGGAACTGGGCGCCAAGCTCGACATCCCCGGACGCATCACTGCCAGCGCGGCGTTGTTCAACATCGACAAGCGTAACGTGTTGGTGTCGGTGGGTTCGGGCGCGAACACCATCTACAGCATCGCCGGCCAGGTGCGTTCGCGTGGCCTGGAACTGGACGCCACTGGCCAGTTGACCGACCAATGGAGCGTGATCGGCAGCTATGCCTACACCGACGCCGAAGACGTGAAAGACAAAGACCCGACCCTGGAAGGCAACCGCCTGCAGAACGTGGCCAAACACACCGGCTCGCTGGCGCTGGCCTATGACTTCGGCAACGTTTTTGGCGGTGACCAACTGCGCGTCGGCACCGGCGCGCGGTATGTCGGCGCCCGCGCAGGCGACGCCGCCAACGATTTCACCTTGCCCGGCTACACCGTGGCGGACGCGTTCGCCACCTACGACACCAAGATCGAAGGGCAGAAGGTCAAGTTCCAGCTCAACGTGAAGAACCTGTTCGACCGCACCTACTACACCTCGGCGGCCAGCCGGGTGTTTGTGTCGCTTGGCGATGCGCGACAGGTATCGGTCTCAAGCACGCTGGAGTTCTAAAGATCCACCGTTGTGGAGAGCGGGCTGCCTGTGGCAAGCAAACTTTCCGGGGCCGGCATGCTTCCTGTGACAAGCAAGCTTTTAGGAGCCAGCATGCTGCCTGTGACAAGCAAGCTTTTCGGGGCCAGCATGCTGCCTGTGACAAGCAAGCTTTTGGGAGCCAGCATGCTTCCTGTGACAAGCAAGCTTTTTGGGGCCAGCATGCTTCCTGTTACAAGCAAGCTTTTTGGGGGCCAGTGTGCTTCCTGTGACAAGCAAGCTTTTTGGGCCAGCGTGCTTCCTGTGACAAGCAAGCTTTTGGGAGCCAGCATGCTTCCTGTGACAAGCAAGCTTTTTGGGGCCAGCATGCTTCCTGTGACAAGCAAGCTTTTTGGGGGCCAGTGTGCTTCCTGGGACAAGCAAGCTTTTTGGGGCCAGCATGCTTCCTGTGACAAGCAAGCTTTTTGGGGGCCAGTGTGCTTCCTGGGACAAGCAAGCTTTTTGGGGGCCAGCATGCTGCCTGTGACAAGCAAACCTTTTTAGGGCCGACATGCTTCCTGTGGTGAGCGGGCTTGCCCCGCGTTGGGCTGCGCAGCAGCCCCAAATCCAGGCACCGCGATACCCCTGAAAAAAACGCAGTGGCTTTATTGGGGCCGCTTCGCCGCCCAACGAGGCAAGCCCGCTCGCCACAAACACCTTGAGCTGTTAGCGTTGCCGCCACCTGACGCTTTGCGGAACACGATACTGATGCACTTTGGACGATGGTTACACACCGGCACGCTGTGGGTCGGCTTGAGCTTTTTACTGGGAGGTTGCGCGAGTGTTTCGCCGACCTCCACCCCAGCGACCCTGGACCACCTGCTGGCCGACCCCGCTCTCAACGGCGCCACCGTCTCAGTGATGGTGCGCGACGCCCGCAGTGGCACCACCCTCTATCAGCACAACCCGCGCACGCGGTTGATCCCGGCCTCGAACCTCAAGCTGCTGACCACTGCTGCGGCGATGGATGTGCTCGGCCCGCAGTACCGCTTTTCCACCCAGCTCTTGAGCAACGGCACCCGCCAAGGCGAGCGCCTCAGCGGCAACCTGTACCTGCGTGGACTGGGCGACCCGACCACGCAGTTCGCCGACTACCAGGCCCTGGCCGCCCAGCTGGCGAGCCAGGGCGTGCGCCAGGTGCAGGGCGATTTGGTCTTCGACGACACCTGGTTCGACGCCGAGCGCCTCGGCGTAGACTGGGCCCAGGATGACGAAAGCACCTACTACGGCGCACAGATTTCGGCGCTGACGGTGTCGCCCAACAGCGATTTTGATGCGGGCACTTTGCTCGTTACCGCCCGCGCGCCGGTAGCAGTCGGGCAACCGGTGAGTGTCGCGGTGAGCCCGGCCACCGATTATGTGCAGCTCAGCAATCGTGCGGTGAGCGGAGCGGGCAACAGCTACGCGATCACTCGCCAGCACGGCACCAACCTGCTGCAACTCAGCGGCGCGTTGGCGCCGGGCAAGCAGAGCCGGCAGTGGGTGAGTGTGTGGGAGCCGACGCAACTGGTGGCCAATCTGTTCGAGCAGGCGCTGGCGCAGCAGGGCATCCAGGTGCTGGGGCGGCGTGTGATCGGTGGGAGCAGCCCTGCGACGGCCACTGTGTTGGCGGAGCATCAATCGGCACCGCTGCAGGAGCTGATCACGCCGTTGCTCAAACTCTCGAACAACAATATGTCCGAAGCCTTGCTCAAGGCCATGGGCCGCAAGACCGCCAATGCCGGCACGGCAGCGGCGGGCGTGGCGGCGGTGGCGGGCTTTCTGCAGCGCCAGGGGCTGGACCCGGCGACGCTGAGCCAGGTGGACGGCTCGGGCTTGTCGCGACGCAACCTGGTGTCGTCGCAGACCTTCACCGACCTGCTGCTGGCCACGTCCAGACAGCCGTGGTTCGAGGCCTGGTACAACGCCTTGCCGATTGCCGGGAATGCCGACCGCATGACCGGTGGCAGCCTGCGTTATCGCCTGCGTGGCAGCGCTGCCGAAAACAACCTGCACGCCAAGACCGGCTCGATGGCCGGCGTGTCATCGCTGAGTGGCTACATCACCGACGCCAAGGGGCGGCGCCTGGTGTTCTCGATGATCAGCAATAACTATGTGAGTGACGCCGCGCCTATTCGCGCTGTGGAAAACCGCGTGGCGCTGGCCTTGAGCCAATGGCACGAGTGAGTTGACTCAGGGCTGATAGCCCATGCGCCAACTCACGGCCCGAGTGGCGGCCAGCAAGTGCTGGGCCGCCGGGCCATTTTCATCGGCGTGAAACAGTGAGGTGGGGCCGACCACGGTCATCACCGCCGCCACTTGCCCGACCGCGTTGAACACCGGCGCCGACAACGCATCCACCCCCGGCATCAGCAGGCCGTGCACAAAGTGCAGGCCGCGCTGGCGGATCTGCTCGCAGGTGCGCGCATAGGCCTGATCGTCCGCCAGGGCATGGGCGATGCCAGCCTGGACCTCACGCTCACGCAACTCCACTGTTTCCCGCGAAGGCAGGAAGGCGCTGAATACCAGCCCGGTCGACGAACTGAGCAACGGCAATACCGACCCCAACTGCGTCACCACGGTGATGGCGCGCACCGCCGGCTCGATGTGCACGACGGTCGCGCCTTGATTGCCCCACACCGCCAAAAAGCAGGTTTCATTCAATTCATCGCGCAGTTCCGCCAGCGGCATTGCGCCGACTTTCAACACATCCATGCTGCCCAGCGCGGCCAGGCCGACACGCAGCGCCTCGCGGCCGAGACCGTAGTGGTTGGTGGCGGTGTTCTGTTCGGCAAATCCCGAGGCGATCAGCGCCTGCAGGTAACGGTGCACCTTGCTCGCCGGCATTTGCACATGATCGGCCAGGCGTGACAGCGAGGTGGCCGGCGACAATTCGGCCAGGGCCTTGAGGATATCGGTGCCCACTTCGGCCGAGCGGACTTTCTGTTTACCGGTGTCGCGGGGCTTTTCCATGGAGGGGCGAGAATCCGAGAGATGAATGGGCGTCTTTATAGCTTGACGGTCGACAGTGATCAAATTACGTTATGCGTAACTGGATTACGATAAAAACAACTTCCGTCAGAGGATGATCCATGAACCTCGAATACCTCTCGGGCTTCGGCAATGAATTCGCCAGCGAAGCCCTGCCCGGCGCATTGCCGGTCGGCCAGAACTCCCCGCAAAAAGCGCCCTACGGGCTGTACACCGAACTCTTCTCCGGCACTGCCTTCACCATGGCGCGCAGCGAAGCCCGCCGAACCTGGCTGTATCGCATCCAGCCGTCGGCCAATCACCCGGCGTTCGCCAAGCTGGAGCGGCAATTGGCCGGTGGACCACTGGGCGCGGTGACGCCCAATCGCCTGCGCTGGAACCCGTTGGATAGTCCGAGTGAGCCGACGGACTTTATCGACGGGCTGGTCGGCATGGTCGCCAACGCCGGCTCGGAAAAGCCTTCAGGTATCAGCATCTACCACTACCGCGCCAACCGCTCGATGGACCGCGTGTTCTTCAACGCCGATGGCGAGTTGTTGCTCGTCCCCGAGCAGGGGCGCCTGCGCATCGCCACCGAACTCGGTGTGCTGGACGTCGAGCCGCTGGAAATCGTGGTGCTGCCGCGCGGCCTTAAATTCCGCGTCGAACTGCTGGATGCGCAAGCGCGCGGCTACGTCGCCGAAAACCACGGCGCACCGCTGCGCCTGCCGGACCTGGGGCCCATCGGCAGCAACGGCCTGGCCAACCCACGCGACTTCCTCAGCCCCGTCGCCCACTACGAAGACCTGAAGCAGCCGACCACGCTGGTGCAGAAATTCCTCGGTGAACTGTGGGCCTGCGAGCTCGACCACTCGCCGCTGAACGTGGTGGCCTGGCACGGCAACAACGTGCCGTACAAGTACGACCTGCGCCGTTTCAACACCATCGGCACGGTGAGTTTCGATCACCCCGACCCGTCGATCTTCACCGTGTTGACCTCGCCCACCAGCACCCACGGGCTGGCCAACCTCGACTTCGTGATCTTCCCGCCGCGCTGGATGGTGGCCGAGAATACCTTCCGTCCGCCGTGGTTCCACCGCAACCTTATGAACGAATACATGGGCCTGATCCAGGGCGCCTACGATGCCAAGGCCGAAGGTTTCCTGCCCGGCGGCGCCTCGCTGCACAGCTGCATGAGTGCCCACGGCCCGGACGGTGAGACCTGCACCAAGGCCATCAATGTGGACCTGGCGCCGCACAAGATCGACAACACCATGGCCTTCATGTTCGAGACCAGCCAGGTACTGCGGCCCACGCAATTCGCGCTGCAATGCCCGCAGCTGCAACCTTCCTACGACGCGTGCTGGGCCTCGTTGCCTGCCACCTTCAACCCGAATCGGAGATAACCCATGACGCAACCAACCCTCACCCGCAGCTGGGTAGCCTCCGCCAACGGTCATCGCGATTTTCCCCTGCAGAACCTGCCGCTGGGCGTGTTCAGTATCAACGGCTCGGCACCGCGCAGTGGTGTGGCGATCGGCGACGCGATCCTCGACCTGCACGCGGCCGTGGACGAGTTCGACGGTGAAGCCCGGCGTGCAGTTGAAGCCACCGCCGGCGGCCAGTTGAACGCCTTTTTCGAACTCGGCCGAGGCCCGCGCGTGGCGTTGCGCGAACGGCTGCTGGAACTGCTCGCGGAGGGCAGCAAACTGCAAACCCGTGAAGCGCAGGTGTTGCATCGCGCCGCTGATTGCCAGATGCACCTGCCAGCCAAGATCCACGACTACACCGACTTCTACGTCGGCATCGAGCATGCGCAGAACGTCGGCAAGCTATTCCGCCCGGATAACCCGCTGCTGCCGAACTACAAGTACGTGCCGATTGGTTATCACGGACGCGCCTCGACCATTCGCACCTCGGGCGCCGAAGTCCGTCGTCCCAAAGGCCAGACCCTGCCGGCCGGGCAGACCGAACCCAGCTTCGGCCCCTGCGCACGCCTGGACTATGAGTTGGAACTGGGCATCTGGATCGGCCAGGGCAATGCCATGGGCGACTCGATTGCAATTGGCGATGCGGCCGAGCATATCGCCGGTTTCTGCCTGCTCAATGATTGGTCGGCGCGGGATATCCAGGCCTGGGAATACCAGCCGTTGGGGCCGTTCCTGTCGAAAAGCTTTATCACCACGATCTCGCCCTGGGTGGTGACGGCCGAAGCGCTGGCGCCTTTCCGCAAGGCGCAACCGGCGCGCCCCGAAGGCGACCCGCAACCGCTGCCGTACCTGCTGGATAAGCGCGACCAGGCGGGCGGGGCCCTCGATATCGAACTGGAAGTGCTGCTCACCACCGCGTCAATGCGCGAGCAGAACCTGCCGGCCCACCGCCTGGCCCTGAGCAACAGCCTGCATATGTACTGGACCGTGGCGCAGTTGGTTGCGCACCACAGCGTCAACGGTTGTCAGTTGCAGGCCGGTGACCTGTTTGGTTCGGGCACCTTGTCGGGGCCGCAGGCCGGGCAATTCGGCAGCCTGCTGGAGATGACCGAAGGTGGCAAAAAACCGATCGAATTGCCCTCCGGCGAGGTGCGCAAGTTCCTCGAAGACGGCGACGAAATCATCCTGCGTGCGCGTTGCAGTCGCGAAGGCTATGCCTCGATTGGCTTCGGCGAATGCCGCGGCACCGTGGTCGCCGCGCGCTAGGAGGGCAGGGTGATGGAACTCTATACCTACTACCGCTCCACCGCGTCGTACCGGGTGCGCATCGCCCTGGCGCTCAAGGGCCTGGATTTCACTGCGCTGCCAGTGAATCTGCTGGTGCCGGCGGGCGGCGCCAATCGCCAGCCGGAGTACCTGGCCATCAACCCGCAGGGCCGCGTGCCGGCCTTGCGCACGGATGACGGCGAGTTGTTGATCCAGTCTCAGGCGATCATCGAATACCTGGACGAACGTTATCCACAGGTGCCGCTGTTGTCCGAAGACCTGGCCACCCGTGCGCACGAGCGCGCGGTCGCCTCGATCATTGCCTGTGACATTCACCCGCTGCACAACTCCAGCACCCAGAACCTGCTGCGCCAGTGGGGACATGACGAGGCGCAGTTGCTGGAATGGATCGGGCACTGGATCAGCCAGGGCCTGGGTGCGGTGGAGCAGTTGATTGGCGACGAGGGTTATTGCTTTGGCGCGCAGCCGGGGCTGGCGGATGCGTTTCTACTGCCGCAGGTGTATGCGGCGGAGCGCTTCAAGGTGGCGTTGACGGCGTACCCGCGTATCGGGCGGGTAGTGGCGTTGGCGGCTGGGCATCCGGCGTTCCTTCAGGCTCACCCCGCAAATCAGCCGGATACCCCTGCCACCCCGTGAATCTGAAGGCTTGCACCGATCAAATGTGGGAGCGGGCTTGCTCGCGAAAGCGCTGTATCAGTCACAGAGTCGACGACTGACACTCGGCTTTCGCGAGCAAGCCCGCTCCCACATGGGGTCTCCAGCGTGTCCAGAATATAAAAACAATACAGGTACCTTGCGATGCACAATCAGATTGCCAGCTTTCGCGCGGCACTCGACGCCCGTCCGGTGTCGCGCTATCAGTGGTTGATCCTCCTGTTGCTGGCGCTGCTGCTGGTGACCGATGGCTACGACGCCCAGGTGCTGGGCTATGTAGTGCCTGCGCTGGCCAAGGATTGGGGCCTGGAAAAAGCCGCCTTCGGCCCGGTGTTCAGCGCCAACCTGTTGGGCCTGACCCTCGGCTCGCTGCTGGTGACGCCCCTGGCGGATCGGTTTGGTGTGCGGCGCATCCTGCTTGGCTGCGTCCTGATCTACGCCAGCCTCACGGTACTGATGGTGTTCGCCAACTCGTTGACGACGTTGATGGCCGCGCGGTTTATCTGCGGCATTGGCATGGGCGGGGCGATGCCCAGCGCGATGGCCTTGATGTCGGAATATTCGCCGCCGCGCCTGCGCACCCTGATGGTGACCCTGGCGGCGTGCGGTTTCTCGTTCGGCGGCGCTGCGGGCGGGTTTGTGGCGGCGGGATTTATCGAGGGGTATGGCTGGCAGGCGGTATTCCTGGCGGGCGGTGTCACGCCATTGCTGCTGTTTCCTTTCCTGGTGTGGCTGCTGCCGGAATCACTGCCGCGCCTGCTGCGTGATGCGCCGCCGTATGCGCGGCTGCAGAAGGTCACCGCGCGCATGCTGCCCGGCTGGCAGGCCCCGCCGGTAAGCGCGGCGGAAAACGCTCAAGAGCAAGGCAGCAAACTGACGGTGGTGGAGTTGTTTCGCAATGGCTACGCGCGTCCGACCGTGCTGATCTGGGCGACCTTTTTCGTCAGCCTGATCCTGCTGTACTTCATGATCAGTTGGTTGCCGTCGCTGTTGCTGGAAAGCGGCCTGGCCCTCAAGCAAGCCAACCTGGTGACCTCGATGTTCCTGTTTGCCGGCACCTTGGGTGCGATTGGCATGGCGTGGTTTGCCGACCGGTTGAAGAGCAAGGTCCGGCTGTTGTCCGGCGTGCTCGCGGCAGCAGCCGTGTGCACTGTGCTGCTGGGCTTGAACCACGACAATCCGCGCTACCTGGTGGCCTGCGTGTTCGCGGCCGGGTTCTGCATCATCGGTGGGCAACTGACCCTGAATGCCTTCGCCAGCAACTTCTACCCGGCGCACGTACGCGCCACGGGTACCGGATGGGCATTGGGCGTGGGGCGGTTTGGCTCGATCCTCGGGCCGCTGTTTGGGAGCATGCTGCTGGCGATGCAGATTCCGGTGCAGCAGATTTTCTTCTTCTGCGCGATTCCGGCGGTGATTGCCGCATTGCTGATTATCCAGGTGCGCTCGCCGGGTGTGGGGTCGGCGGAACGCCCGGTGCCGGGCGATATTCTCAAGACCCCTTGAGGCCAGGCGCGAGTCACTGTGGCGAGCGGGCCTGTCGTGGTGAGCATGCTTGTTGTGGGGGGCTTGTTGTGGCGAGCGGGCTTATTGTGGTGAGCATGTTTATTGTGGCGAGCGGGCTTGCCCCGCGTTGGGCGGCGAAGCCGCCCTAAAACCTGACGCTGCGGTATATCTGACCCTCCGCATGGGTTTTTGATGGGGCTGCTGCGCAGCCCAACGCGGGGCAAGCCCGCTCGCCACAACAAGCCCGCTCGCCACGTTAGTCATCTGCCCAAATCCCCTTGAATCAGGCGCCAGTCACTTTGGTGAGAGGGCCTGCCGTGGTGAGCATGCTTATTGTGGCGAGCGGGCTTGTTGTGGTGAGCGGGCTTGCCCCGCGTTGGGCGGCGAAGCCGCCCTAAAACCTGACGCTGGGGTATATCTGACACTCCGCATGGGTTTTTGATGGGGCTGCTGCGCAGCCCAACGCGGGGCAAGCCCGCTCACCACAAAGAGCCCCATTGCCACAACAAGCCCGCTCACCACAGTCATTGATACAGCCACAGTCACTGCCAGAACTCACCACCAACGGATCCGGCAGCGTCAATGCACCACTGTATTCGGCGGCAAGTGTCCCAGGCGCTCCGTCAGGCGCAGGCGCTGGATCGGATCTTCACTGAGCAGCAGTGCGTGTTCCAGGTCAAAGCGCTCGGCGTTCGGGCAGTCCAGGCGCTGATACAGGCTGGCACGGGCGAGGTAGTCGGCGGCACTCGCATTGCCCAGTTCCAGCACGCGCTCGGCGTCGATCAGGGCGGACAACGGGTTGTCATTGGAAAGGTGCAGCTGGCGCAGGTTACGCGACAGGCGCTGCAGGATCGAGCGCGGTCCGGCGGTGTGCAGATGGTCGGCCTGCAACTTGAGGTTGGGGCCGTATTGGCGTTGCAACAGTTCGCGGCAATCATTGGGGTACAGGCGCCGACCGCCGCAAGGGTCCAGCAGGTGATCGGCGCCGGGCACCCGCAGCAGGAAGTGGCCCGGAAAGTTGACGCCGACCATGGGGATGTCCAGGCGTCGCGCCAGCTCCATCGCAATCAACCCCATGGCCAGCGGCTGTCCGCGCTTGCGCTGCAGGACCTTGTCCAGCAGGGCGGCGGCGGGGCGCAGGGGGGTGAAGTCATCCTGGGCGAATCCGAGGTCATTCATTCGCCGCAGCAGTGGTTGACCCAGTTCATCGGCCGGCAACATTGGCATGCCCAGGCTCACCTGTTGTTGCAGCAACCCCAGCTCCTGCAGGATCACCAACGGCTGCACCGCCGGGTCATGCTCGGCAGCAATCCACAGCGCGGCTTCAAACAGCGCAGGGGGTGAACGTTCCAGGCAGGCGAAAAAGGCTTTGCGGGGGTTCATTGCATTCTCCGGCGGATGCCCTCCCGTTTTAGCCTTGCTGGGAATTTTCGTCCAGTGGCTTAGAAAATATCCTCCGTGCTTATGTCACAAGCCCCGTAAAACCGGGCGGCTTATTCCAGCGTACTTCGGCAGTTTTCTGCCGCAAGCCTATACTTGGCGACTACAAAGAGTGATTCGGGAGCTCGACGATGTTTGCTCTCATGCACAGCACCCGCCTTGAATCGCTGCACCTGAGCATCGACCCGGTGACGGGGTTGAAGGCGGTCATCGCCATTCACAACAGCCGCCTGGGCCCTGCCCTGGGCGGCTGTCGCTACCTTGCCTACCCCGACGACGAAAGCGCCGTGGCCGATGCCGCGCGCCTGGCCCAGGGCATGAGTTACAAGGCTGCTCTGGCCGGGCTGGCGGTGGGCGGCGGGACGGCGGTAATCATCCGTCCCGTGCACGTGGAAAGCCGCGCCGCCTTGTTTGAAGCCTTTGGCCGTTGCATCGAAAAACTCGACGGCCGCTTCATCACCTCGATCGACAGTGGCACATCAGTGGCCGACATGGATTGCATCGCCCAACACACGCGCTTCGTCACCAGCACCACGGCGGCAGGCGACCCGGCTCCGCATGCCGCCATGGGTGTATTCACCGGCATCCGCACCACCGCCATGGCCCGCCTGGGCAGCGACAACCTCGAAGGCCTGCGCGTAGCGGTGCAGGGCCTGGGCAATGTGGGTTATGCCCTGGCCGAACAGCTGCACGCCGCCGGCGCCGAACTGCTGGTCAGCGACATCGACCATGGCAAGGTGCAACTGGCCATGGAGCAATTGGGTGCGCACCCCATCGCCAATGACGCCTTGCTCAGCACGCCCTGCGACATCCTTGCGCCGTGCGGTGTGGGGGCGGTGTTCAATCGGCACAGCGTTGGCCAACTGCGCTGCGCCGCCGTTGCCGGTTCCGCCAGTGCGCAACTCACCAACCTGCAAGTGGCCGACCAGCTGGAAGGGCGCGGCATCCTCTACGCTCCGGACTACGTGATCAACTCCGGTGGCTTGATCTACGTCGCTCTCAAGCACGGCGGCGCCGAGTTGCCGACCATCACCGCGCACCTGTCCAACATCGGCACGCGCCTTACCGAAATCTTCGCCCACGCCCAGGCCGAAAAACGCTCGCCTGCACGGGTCGCGGATGAGCTGGCCGAGCGCCTGCTGTACAAATAGGCCGGGTATTAAAAAGGCCCTGAATCCATGATTCAGGGCCTGTTCAATTCGGGCTTTATTCCGCCGGCGCGTTGAGCAATTCGGACAGCGCGTCCGGTTGGCTCTTGAACGCCTTGGCAAATACATCGCGGTTCTTCGCCATGTAGATCCCGGCTTCTTCAACCTGCTGCTCGCTCAGCGACGGCACGGCTTTTTGCAACACTTCTGCCAGCAACTCAGCGAGTTCAAGCATCTTGTCATGACGGTCAGCTTCGGCTTTATCCATGAACAAACGCTCCAGATCTCGGCTGCTGCGGTATACCACTTCGACGGCCATTCACCACCTCACATGCCTTCACGATAGTTGTCTTTTGCGACTACTGTATTTATATACAGCGAAAAGGGTAAGCCAAACCACGGGGTTTGGGTAGCAGTTTTTTAATCTAGCCCGTAAATACAGGTTGAGCGTGCCTCATGTCACCCCGCCATCATCTTATACCTGCCTCTGGCCTTTTTTCTGCATGCAGAACAACCGTCACGTCCAACCCGCATTATCCGGTCGAGTCGACCTAAGGAAGCATCATCGTGAATATCAACTGGGCCGAAAAGCTGCGCCAGAACGTCCATGGGCTGGCTGAGTCCCTGGGCAATCTGTTTGTCGAGTCGTTCCACTACCTGGCGCTGTTCGCCATTGGTGCAGTGACCGCCTGGGCAGCGGTGATGGAGTTTCTGGGGATGCTGGAAACCGGGCACATCAAGATCGATGACATCTTGCTGTTGTTCATCTACCTGGAATTGGGGGCGATGGTCGGGATCTACTTCAAGACCAACCACATGCCGGTGCGCTTCCTGATCTACGTGGCGATTACCGCGCTGACGCGCCTGCTGATCTCCAACGTGTCGCACCACAACCCGCCCGATATCGGCATCATCTACCTGTGCGGTGGGATTCTGCTGTTGGCGTTCGCGATTCTGGTGGTGCGCTATGCCTCGTCGGCCTTCCCGTCGGTGAAGGTCGAAGGCCCGCGTCGCAAGGGCGAGACGAGCCTGGAAACCGAGAAGGGCGAGCTTTAAAGCCCGACGCTGAAGGGCAGGGCGCGGGTCGGTGGCCGCTGCAACAGTTTGTGGCTGTCGCCGTCGGTCATCACCGCCAGGATTTCCATGGCGCTGTGGCCCTGCTCGATGGCAATTCCGAATTGGATGCTTTGCACCAGGCGTTTGAGGCGTTGCGGGTCGTTGCGCTGTTCGGCGCTGATCATGCGCTTGGCGACGACGCCGGTGTCATCCGAAAGGGTGAGCATGATGCTGCCATCCAGCCGCTGGATGCTCAGGTTCACGCGGTATTGGGGGGTGAAAGTGTCGGTGATGATCTGAAAAGGATTGTCCATGGTGCGTTACCGCCTGATAAGAACATGCAGTCATTGACGACCGGTGTCTGGATTAGTTCGCATTGCCTGACCGCCGGCCACTCCGTCGCTGAGGGTGTACAAATTCCGTTTGCCTCATGAGCTGTACAGCAAGGGGCGTGCCGTACAGTGACTTCCCAGCCCATGGGGCCTGGATGTGGGAGCGGGCTTGCCCGCGAATGCGCTCTTTCAGCTAATAAATACTCAGCTGAAGGAGTGCATTCACGAGCAAGCCCGCTCCCACATTTATCTTGGGTTGATCTTCAGGTCTGTGGGCTATTTCAGGGCAGTACCGAGAAAACGATCGCAGACAGCGCAATCAACCCGATCACCACCACAAACACGTTCGACAGTTGGCCCGAGTACTGGCGCAGGGATGGCACGCGGCGGATCGCGTACATCGGCATCAGGAACAGCAGGCACGCGATGATCGGCCCGCCCAGCGTCTCGATCATGCCGAGGATGCTCGGGTTGAACGTCGCCACGGCCCAGCAGGTCAGCACCATGAACAGCGCGGTGCAGCGCTCCAGTCCTTTGGACGACATCGAACGGTTGCGCCCGCGCAGGGATTTGACGATCAACCCCTGGAAGCCTTCGCTGGCGCCGATGTAGTGACCCAGGAAGGATTTGGTAATCGCTACCAGCGCGATCAACGGCGCGGCATAGGCAATGACCGGCGTCTGGAAGTGGTTGGCCAGGTACGACAGGATCGAGATGTTCTGGGCCTTGGCCGCCGCCAGGTCAGTCGGCGACAGCGCCAGCACGCAACTGAAGCAGAAGAACATCACGGTCAGCACCATCATGCCGTGGGCTGTGGCCAGGATGCCGCTGCTCTTGCGCTCGGCCTGCGCGCCGTACACGCGTTTCTGGTCGACGGCAAAGGCGGAGATGATCGGCGAATGGTTGAACGAAAACACCATCACCGGGATTGCCAGCCACAGGGTCTTGAAGAACATCGGCAGCGGCATGCCGTCGCCGGCGGAGGCGAAGAATGCACCGTTCCAGTTGGGGATCAGGCTCACCGCCAGCAACAGCAGGGCGGCGACGAACGGGTAGACCAGCACGCTCATGGCCTTGACGATCACACCCTGGCCGCAGCGCACGATGGCCATCAGGCCGAGGATCAGCACCAGCGACAGGATCGCCCGGGGCGGCGGCGCCATGTGCAGTTGATGTTCCATGAAGCTGCCGAGGGTGTTGGTCAGCGCCACGCTGTACACCAGCAGGATCGGGAAGATCGCGAAGAAATACAGCAGGGTGATCAGCTTGCCCGCACCCACGCCGAAATGCTCTTCGACGACTTCGGTGATGTCACCGGATTTGCCCGACAGCACAAAGCGCGTCAGCCCACGGTGGGCGAAGAAGGTCATCGGGAAGGCCAGCAGTGCCAGCACGATCAGCGGCCAGAACCCGCCGACGCCGGCATTGATCGGCAGGAACAGGGTGCCCGCGCCGATGGCGGTGCCGTAGAGGCCAAGCATCCAGGTGGTGTCGTGTTTGTTCCAGCCTTTTGCAACGGGGGTCGTCAGGTCTACAGCGGGATTTTCGGCAGCAGGTGTACGTACATCGGTCATCGTTATTGCCTCGTTATTATTTTTGCGCGGGCTCACGTTGGGGCGGTCAGGGAATGCTCCTCAGCACTCCACCCAGTTCACGGCCAGGCCGCCCCGTGAAGTTTCTTTGTATTTGTCATGCATATCGGCACCGGTATCGCGCATGGTGCGGATCACCCGGTCGAGGGAAATGAAGTGTTTGCCGTCACCGCGCAGGGCCATCTGCGTGGCATTGATCGCCTTGACTGCCGCGATGGCGTTGCGCTCGATGCACGGCACCTGCACCAGGCCACCGACCGGGTCGCAGGTCAGGCCGAGGTTGTGCTCCAGGCCAATTTCGGCGGCGTTTTCCAGTTGCTCGGGCGTGGCGCCCAGCACATCGGCCAAGCCGGCGGCGGCCATGGCACAGGCCGAGCCGACCTCGCCCTGGCAGCCGACTTCGGCGCCGGAGATCGAGGCGTTTTTCTTGCAGAGGATGCCGACGGCGGCCGCGGCCAGGAAGAAATTGACTACGTCGTCGTCAGACGCCTCGGGGTTGAACTTCATGTAGTAATGCAGCACGGCCGGGATGATGCCGGCCGCGCCATTGGTCGGCGCGGTAACCATGCGCCCGCCGGCGGCGTTTTCTTCGTTGACGGCGAGGGCGAACAGGTTGACCCATTCCATCGCCGACAAGGTCGAAGTGATCACATTCGGTTTACCGATTTCCAGCAGGCTGCGGTGCAATTTCGCAGCGCGGCGCGGCACGTCCAAGCCGCCGGGCAAGATGCCTTCATCGCGCAGACCCTGCTCGACGCATTCGCGCATCACCGACCAGATATGCAGCAGTCCGCTGCGGATCTCCTCGTCACTGCGCCACGCGCGCTCGTTGGCCATCATCAGTTCCGAAACCCGCAGCCCGTGCTGGTTGCACAGGGCCAGCAGTTCGACAGCGCTGGAAAAGTCGTAGGGCAATTCCACGTCACTGGTCGGCGCAATGCCCGAAGCCGCTTCAGCGGCTTCGATGATGAAACCGCCGCCCACCGAGTAATAGGTTTGCTCGCTCAGCAAGCCATTGTCGCCGTAGGCATGCAGGGACATGGCGTTGGGGTGGTAGGGCAGGCTTTCGTCGAGCAGCAACAGGTCGCCGTGCCAGTTGAAGTCGATGTCCTGCTGGCCGGCGAGCAGCAGCCGGCCGCTCTCGCGCAGTTGCTGGATACGGGCGTTGATGGAGGTGGGGTCGATCTGGTCTGGCCATTCGCCCATCAGCCCCATCACGCAGGCGCGGTCGGTGGCGTGGCCCACGCCGGTCGCCGACAGCGAGCCGTACAAGCGCACTTCGACGCGACGGGTTTCGCTGAGTAGCTGTTGGTCGATGAGGGCCTGGGCAAACGTCGCCGCAGCGCGCATCGGGCCGACGGTATGGGAACTGGACGGGCCGATGCCCACCTTGAATAGATCGAAAACACTGATAGCCATGCTAAAGCCTTACAAGCAATGGAGTAGGAATCGCTGCCATGTTTTGTAGGACGAGCGCAATTGGCGCGATACTGAGCCTCTGGAACGGCACTGACCAACGAATTATCCTAAGACACCCTTTAGCAGGACTAAACCCTATGACCCGGCCCCTTCATGGCCAGACGTATGTCTGGTTGCACGTTTTTTCCTGCGCGGCGCGGCATTTGTCGTTCACCCGTTGCGCCGAGGAACTGCACATCACGCCGGGGGCGGTGAGCCAGCAGATTCGCCAGCTGGAAGAGCGCCTGGGTTTCCGCCTGTTCCATCGGCGCGCGCGGGGCGTGGAGTTGAGCGCAGAAGGTCAACGGCTGGCGACCACGGTGGGGGAGGCCTACGGCAGCATTGATGCCGAGTTGCAGCGCTTGGATGCGGGGATGATCAGTGGCACCTTGCGCCTGCGTTCGATCCCGTCGTTTCTGGGCAAATGGCTGACGCCGCGCTTGCCCCGCCTGCAGCAGCGGTTCCCGGATATCCAGCTGCGCATGGTCGCCGAAGACAGCAGCATTGCGCTGCACGAGGGCGACTTCGACCTGGCGATCGACCTGAACGACGGCAGCTACCCCGGCCTGTTATCCACAGCCTTGCTGGATGAACAGATTTTCCCGGTGTGCGCGCCCAGCCTGCTGCGCGGCCGTCCGCCGTTGCATGGGCCGGCTGACCTGGTGCATTTCCCATTGCTGCACGACATTACCGCGTGGCGTGGGAGTTATGAGTACGCCGAGTGGGAGTTTTACCTGAATGCCATCGGCTATCACCACGCCGACGTACGGCGCGGGCACACGTTCAACCGCAATCACCTGACCATCGAGGCCGCCATCGCCGGCATGGGCGTGGCCATCGCGCGGCGCACCTTGCTCAACGATGAGTTGGAGCGCGGCACCTTGATCGTGCCGTTCGGCCTGGCCGTGCCCAACCATAAACGCTACGTGCTGCTGTATGCACCGGGCGCGCTGAGCCATCCGGGCGTGCGGGCAGTGCATGACTGGCTGGTGGAGGAAGCAGGGATTTTTCGCAGCTTGCACCCGTTGGGAGAGGGGCAATTATGAGGATTGTCGGGCGTAAGAAGATGTAACTAACTCCCCACCCTACCAGCGTTTTTGCTCGTAGTCAGAGTTAATTTGTAATGTGTGATTTATCTTTGCAAAGGGGTTGAATTGTTCTGCTGACTGCTCAATTGTGTAATCAAGAGGTCATGGTTTCACCACACCGGTGTTGCAGTTGTGACCTCTCGCGAGCTAGCTGAAATAAGGGAAGAACTATGCAAATCCAAGTCAATAGCGATAACCATATTGAAAGCAGCATCCGACTGGAGGAGTGGGTACGTAATACCATTGAAAGCACGCTCGAACGTTATGAAGAAGACCTGACCCGTGTCGAGGTCTACCTGCGGGATGAGAACGGCGACAAGCCCGGTCCCCACGATCTGAGTTGCCGCCTGGAAGCGCGGCCAAAAGGCCATCAACCGCTGTCGGTGCTGCACAAGGCCGATACCTTGGAGCAGGCGATCGACGGCGCTGCGACCAAGCTGGACCATGCGTTGGAACATTTATTCGGCAAACTGCAAGGCAAGCCCCGCGCTGCCGGGAAAAGTCTGTCGGACACCAAAGTGAATGAAGATGAGCTTGAACAGGAGTTTCTGGAAAAAGAACGTGCCGTGTTTAACAGCTGATCGCTGAAGGTTTTTACCCTCCGACTGAAACGGGCCTGCACATGCAGGCCCGTTTTCGTTTAGCGGCCGCGTCGGAAGAAATACCCACTCAGCAGCGCCAGGACACCAGCCCCCAAGCCGGCAAAAAGCATCGCCCATCCCGCCCCTTGGCGCAGCCCCGCCTGTGCCTGGGAGATTGCCAGCCCAGGCACTTCCAGTTTGCCTGCCGCAATCTCCTGGCTGAGGGCCGGCCACTGGGATGCCGTGGTGGCGGGCAATACTTCGGCCAGGTAATGGCTGATCCCCAACAACAGCACCAGTCCCATCAACGCGATGTTGAGTGCCAGGGTAATCAGGCGTGCACTCAGGTCGATGCCCGATGCCATGCCCGCGCGATCAGCCGAGACCGCGCCAGTGGTGGTGTTGGTGGTCGGTGAGTTGGTCAACGCCAGGCCCACGCCGGCGATCACACAACTGGCCAGCATCCAGGAGAGGCTCGGATGCCCGGTTCCATTCGCGGTGGCCATGGCCAGGAAGCCTGCACCCATCAGGCCCAACCCCAGCGGGATAATGCGCTCGGCACCGTAGCGCAGCGCCAGGCGCTCGGCGAGCGGCGGTACCAGCAAGGTGGGCAAGGTGTAGGCGAGCAGGGCGCCGCCGGTGGTCAAGGTGTCGTAGCCGAGGCCGGCCTGGAAGTAGAGCGGCAGGTAGATCATGAACGGCCAGAAGCTGAAGTTCATGCCGATGGAGCCCATCAGCGCGCCGTTGAAACGCTGGATTCGAAACACCGAGAAATCGAACATCGGCTGCGCACTGCGGCGCTCGACCACGATGAACAGTAGTAACCCGCCGATCGCCAACCCGGCCCAGCCGAGCATGGGCGCCGTGCCGAAGCCTTGCTCGGTGCCCTGGGTAATGAAGTACACCAGCGCGAAGACCGACAGCGTCAACGTGAGCATGCCGGCGATGTCCAGGCGATGGGCCGCCGGATCGCGAGATTCCTGCACGCTGATGTGCAGCAGCGCCAGGGTGAACACCGTCAGCGGCACATGCACGAGGAAGACCCAGCGCCAATCCGCGATCGCCAGGATCAACGCGCCCACCATCGGCCCGAAACCCAGGCCGATGCCGGCAATCACGCCCCATATCGCAAACGCCCGCGCCCGTGCCGCCGGCTCGCGGAACAGGTGCGAAAGAATCGCGAACTGGCAGATCATCATCGCCCCGGCGCCCACGCCTTGTACGAAACGTGCCGCGATCAGTGTCGGCGCATGATCGGCCAATCCACAGGCCAGCGATGCCAGGCCGAACACCCATAGACATAGTACCAGCATGCGCCGCCGCCCGAAGCGGTCGGCCAGCGTGCCCGCCGCCATCAGTACACTGGTGCAGGCCAGGGTGTAGGCATTCATGATCCATTGAGCATCCTGAAAGCCGGTGCCCAGCTCTCGTTCAAGCGTCGGGAGGATGACGGGCACACTGGAAATCTCCAGGCCGAACATGAGGGCGACGAGGCACACGGCGGTGAGGGCCAGGCCGTTCCTGGCGGTAAGCGCAGGCGTGGCGGCGGATAACGTAGCGGCGGGTGGCATGGGATTCTCCTGTCGATGGCAATCGGGTCATTTTCAGGGGAATCTGTTTCTTTATTCGTGATAAGTTTTCTTCTTATCAGGGAATCAAGAGCGACAATCGAATCATGGCCCCTCCGCGTTTTGATGGCGTCGAGCTGTTTCTACAGATCGTCGAAAGCGGCAACCTGACCGAAGCCGCCGAGCGGCTTAACCTCACGCGCTCTGCGGTCGGCAAAGGGCTGGCGCGATTGGAGGCGCGCCTGGGCACCTGTTTGTTGCAGCGTTCCACGCGCCGCCAGCGATTGACCGAGGACGGCCAGGCCTATTACGAGCATTGCCTGCGCGCGCTGGCGGAGCTGGAGGCCGCCGAGTCGGTGCTGGAGAGCGGTCGGCAGCAGCCACGCGGACGCCTGCGCGCGAGCCTGCCGCTGGCGTTCGGGCACCACTATGCCGCGCCTGCGCTGTGGCGGTTGATGGACCGGTTTGCTGAGCTGGAGATCGAGATTTCGTTCTCGGATCGGCTGATCGATGTGGCCCAGGAGGGTTTTGACCTGGCGGTGCGTATTGGCCCGCTGCCCGACACTGATCGCTTGAGTGCTCGCCGCCTGGGCGAACAGGCCATCGGCCTGGCGGCGTCATCTGCGTATTTGCAGCGCAGCGGCCGGATCGAGTGCATCGAGGATTTGGCGGGGCATCGCGGTATTGCCTACCGCTGCAGTGCTCCACGCTTGGAATGGGAGTTGAAGGATGCGCAAGGGCGCGCGCACCGTGCGCGGGTGGCCTCGCCGTTGATGATGGACGACCTCCAGGCCGTGGCCGATGCCGCGATCGCGGGCGTGGGCCTGGCCTGGTTGCCGAGTTGGTTGATTGCCCACTACGTTTTGCGTGGGCAACTGGAGGCGGTTTTGCCGAGCTATCGCGACCAGCCTGCGCCGATCCATGTGATTTGGCCGACGGCGGCGCATATGCCGGCCAAGACGCGTTGTGCCATTGATGCCTTGGTTGCTGCGACGCCTAGTTGTTTGGCGGGGAGTTAGGTGTCAGGGCTTTTTGGGGTTGCTTCGCAACCCAACGCGGGGCAAGCCCGCTCGCCACAGGAGGCACGCTCGCCACAGGAAGCGTGCTTGCCACATTAAGCCTGCTCTCCACATTAAGCCTGCTTGCCACGGGAAGCCCGCGTGGGCTTTGTTCTCTGACGGCATTCAGAACGCGATAGACGTCTGCACGTATACCGTACGCGGCTCGCCGACATACTTGCCCTTGTTGTTGTCGTCGAACGAACGGGTGAAATACTGGGTGTTGAAGATGTTTTTCACCCCGACGGCCACGTTCAAGTCCGATAGTTGCGGGCCGAAGTCATACGCCGCGCGGCTGCTGAACAGCATGTAGCCGGGGATGCGACCGGTGGCACCGTTGGCGCTTTCGGCCTCGGTGTTGGCGTTGTCGGCGAACTGGCTGCTCTGGAAGCTGCTGTCCAGGTTGAGCTTCCAGCGGCCTTCGGTGTAGCCCACGCCGAGGGTGCCTTTGTGCTTGGACGAGAAGGGCACGCGGTTGCCTTTGTTCGGGCCGTCTTCGCGGATGGTGGCGTCGACATAGGCATAGGTGGCGTACACATCAAACCCCGCCAGCGCCGGGCTCAGGCCGTCGAGTGCGTAGTTGACGCTGGTCTCGATGCCCTGGTGGCGGGTTTCGCCACGGGCGATCACCGAGTCATCGGTCTGGTTGCTTTCATACTGGTTGTCGAAGTTGATCAGGAACGCGCCGATCTCTGCACGCAAGGTGCCGTCGTCGTAGCGGGTACCGAGTTCCCAGGTGCGGGCCTTTTCCGGTTGCACTTCGCCCTTGGGCACGCGCTTGGCCATCTGGCTGTATTGCACGCTGCCGAACGAACCTTCGGTGTTGGCGTAGAGGTTCCAGCTGTCGGTGAGGTGATAGAGCACGTTCAACGCCGGCAGTGCGGTGTTGTAGTCACCTTTGTAGTTCAGGTTGTTGATGTGGTCGGTCTGCTCGGACTTGATCATTTCGTAGCGCACGCCCGGGGTGATGGTCCACTTGCCGATATCAATCCGGTCATCGAGGAACAGTGCGTTGGCCTCGGTGCTGCCGCGGGTGTCGCGGTCGTTGCGGCTGTCGGTGGTGGGGATCTGCTGGTTGGCGGCGATCGGTGTGCGGTAGCGCAATTCGTGGCCGGCTTCGTTGATGTAGCGGTAGCCGATGCCCACTTCGTGGCTGGTCGGGCCGAGGTCGAAGCCTTGGGCGAAGCGCGTTTCGAGGCCGCGCACCCAGTATTCGCGTGGCGACAGCGAGAGGAAGTTGCCCTGGTCCAGGTAGCCGTTGCGCAAGGTGGTGGTGAAGAAAGTGTTGGCGGTGAATTCGCGGCGATCTTCCTGGTAGCGGTAGCCGGCGTTGAACATGGTGCGCCGGCCCCAGAACTTGTCGTAGGGACGGGTGGATTGGTAGGGGTCGGCCTTGTAGTCCTTGACGTTCAACCCCCCAGGCATATCGGCCTGGCCTTCGTAGTATTGCGCCATGGCGTTGAAGCTGTTGGCGTCGTCGATCTGGTATTTGCCTTTGAGAATCAGGTCATCAATGCGCGTGTTGCTGTTCTCGCGCCAGTCGCCGCCACGGGTCCCGGAGTAGAGGATCGCGCCGCCGAGGCCGTTGTCGGCAGTGCCGCCGGCGAGCAAATTGCCGGTGGTCTTGAACCCGTCGTGGCTGGAGGACGGGCTGGTTTCAGTCTGCAGGCCGCCTTTGACGGTTGGCGCATCGGGAATCGCGCGGGTCACGAAGTTGACCACGCCGCCGACGTTCTGCGGGCCATAGCGCACGGCGCCGCCGCCGCGCACCACGTCCACCGCGTCCATGTTGCCCATGCTGATCGGTGCAAACGACAGTTGCGGCTGGCCATACGGCGCGAATGGCACCGGGATGCCGTCCATCAGCACGGTCGAACGCGAGGCCAGGCGCGGGTTGAGGCCACGAATGCCGAAGTTCAGCGCCATGTCATGGCTGCCGGTGCCGTTGTTTTCCGGAGCATTGACGCCGGGAATACGGTTGAGCACATCACGGGCCTGGGTCGCGCCCTGGCGTTCGAATTCTTCGCGCCGGATCACGTCGCGGGCGCCGGGGTGTTCGAATACGTTGGTCTGCGCCGCATCGCCGAGCCAGTCGCCCACCACGCTGGAGGTGCCCAGTTCAATGCTGGCCGGGGCGTTGGCCGGTTGCAGGCTGTAGGCATTGTCGCCTTCGGCACGCGCTTGCAGGCCGGTGCCTTCGAGGAGTTTCTGCAGGCCATCAGCGGCGCCGTAATTGCCCGACAACCCACGACTCTGCATGCCCGCCGTGACTTCGGAACCGAAGGAAATCAGCACGCCGGCTTCGCGACCAAACTGGTTCAGTGCCGCTTCCAGCGACGCTGGGGCGATGTGGTAGGGCTTGGCGTCAGCGGCCATTACCGGTGGCAGCACGGTCAGGCCGAGGCTGGCGCCGAGCAGGAGTTGGCGCAGGGTGCGGGCGAGAAGGGTGGGTTGCTGGGGCATGAAGAGCGGTCCTGAGAAGGAAGGATCAAGGTGGCTTTCCTTCTCTGTCACGCGAGGTGTGGAAAACGGCTCACTGGGATTGAAAATAATTTCAGGCGCGTGCCTGCACGGTCACCCAATAGCGGGTAAAGCGCCGCACTTTCACCGGCAGGCTGACTTCGAGCAGGTCGAGAATGCGCTCGCTGTCGTCCAGCGGGTAGCTGCCGGAAATCAGCAAATTGGCGACTTGCGGGTCACAGTTGACCTGGCCACGGCGGTAGCGGCCCAGTTCGGCGAGGAAGTCCTCCAGGCGCATGTGCGCGGCCATCAGCATGCCATCGGCCCAGGCACCGCTGTTGGCGTCGGTGGCGCGCGGGGTGTCCCAACCCTTGCGGGTAAAGTTGACCTGGCGCGCGGCCTCGACCGTCAGCGGCAGGCCGCTGTAGTGATTGGGCATCACCTCGACGCGCCCGCTGAAGACCGCCACTTGGGTGTGGTCGTTGAACTGGCGCACATTCAGGCGCGCTGCCTGGCTGCTGAGCAGGCCCTGGCCGGTCAGCACGTGCAGCGGCGTCGCGCCGGCGATGCCCGTCAGCAGGATCTCGCCTTCGAGCAGGCGGATCAGCCGTTGCTGGCCATCGAAATGTACATCCACCGCGCTGCCGGTATTGAGCTGCAACTGACTGCCATCGGCCAATTGCACCTTGCGCCGCTGGCCGACGGGGCTGCGGTAATCGGCCGTCAGCGGTGGCAGGATATGTTGCTGGCGCAGACTCCAGGCCGCCGCCGAGCCGGCCCCCAGGATCAACAGCAACTTCAGTGCCTGGCGCCGGCTGGTGGACGTCGGCGCGTTCAACGCCGCGTGCGCCAGTGGCGAGGGCATGCCGCGCAAGCGCTGGTTGACGCGCTGGATATGGTCCCACGCGCGCTGGTGTTCGCTGTGGGCATTCAGCCAATGCTGCCAGGCCGCCTGCTGGCGCGGGTTGAGTGCGCCTTGCTGCATTTCCATCAGCCAGTGCACGGCTTGTTCGGCAACCTGGGTCGAGAAGTTCATAGGGCGAAGTAGCAGCGCATCGCTGCTTTATTCAGATGGCGCTTGACGGTGGCGATGGAGATGCCCAGCTCCGCGCCAATTTGTGCGTAGGTGAGGCCGTCGAGCTGGGCCAGCAGGAATGCACGCTTGACCTGCACGGGCAGGCCGTCGAGCAATTGGTCCAGTTCAATCAGGGTCTGCAGGATGATCGCGCGTTCTTCTTCCGACGGCGCCACGTGCTCAGGCATTTGCGCCAAAGCATCGAGGTAGGCGCGCTCGAGGTCCTGGCGGCGGTAGAAATTGAACAGCACGCGCTTGGCGACGGTGGTGAGGAATGCGCGCGGTTCGATCAGCGTGGGGGCTTCCCGGGCGGTCAGCACGCGGATGAACGTGTCTTGTGCCAGGTCGGCGGCGCTTTCCGGGCAGCCGAGCTTGCGTCGCAACCAGCCGGTCAGCCAGTGGTGATGGTCGTGGTACAACACTTCGACGGTGTGGGACGGGCTCAACGAAGACACTCCACAAGCACCCATGCACGTTAGAGAACAAGAATTGTTCGCATTGTAGGGCGCAAGAACGGCTTCGGCAATCGGCCTGGGCAGGTGATTCATCCGTTCTGTTTTGCTTATGAGAATATTTATCATTAATATTGCGCGCTGATGAACCTGGCGCCTCCCGCATGAAAAGCAAAACCTCGCTGCCTGTCTCTTATCGTCTTGCCGTGACCTCCCGCGTGCTGGCTGCCGTCGTCGGCGGCTACCTGATGGCTTCGCTCGCCAGTATCTGCCTGGCGCTTTGGATGCCCACCAGCCGCGCCGATGCGGTGATCACCGGGATGATGAGTTCATTTGTGTTCTATCTGCTGGCGGTGCTCTGGTGTTTCGCCTGTCGCAGTGCCGCGCGCGCCTGGTTCGGCGTGATGTTGCCGAGTGCGGCGTTTGCCACCCTGGCGGGTGTGGGGTTCTGGATGACACGCACATGAAAGAGGGATTTCGCCAGGCCATGGCCTGGCTGCACACCTGGGCCGGCTTGATCTTTGGCTGGTTGCTGTTCGCGATTTTCCTGACCGGCACCCTGTCGTATTTCAAGGATGAGATCAGCCACTGGATGCAGCCTGAAGTGCAGGCCCATCCGCTGGACGATGCGCGCAGCCTGAGCGTCGCGCAAACCTACCTGCAGCAGGTGGCGCCGTCCGCCGCGCGCTGGTTCATCACCTTGCCCGACAGCCGTGACCCCGGCCTGTCGGTGATGTGGAAAGACAAGGTCGACCCCGGCAAGCGTGGCAACTTCATCCAGAAAACCCTCGACCCGGTCAGCGGCCAGGCAGTGCAGGCCCGCGAAAGCATGGGCGGCGAGTTCTTCTATCGTTTCCATTTCCAGCTGCAGATGCCTCATCCCTGGGGACGCTGGCTGTCGACGATTGCCGCGATGGTGATGTTTGTCGCGTTGATCACCGGCATCATCACCCACAAGAAAATCTTCAAGGACTTCTTCACCTTCCGCCCCCGCAAAGGCCAGCGGTCCTGGCTCGACGGGCACAATGCGGTCGGGGTGCTGGTGCTGCCGTTCCACTTGATGATCACCTACAGCAGCCTGGTGATTTTCATGAGCCTGGTCATGCCGGCGCCGATCCTGGCCTCCTATGGCAATGACACCCGTGCCTTTTTCAATGAGGTGTTCCCGGCCTCCAACAATGCGCCCGCGCTGGGCCAGCCGGCCGAACTGCTGCCGCTGGTGCCGATGTACGAGCAAGCGCGGGCGCAGTGGGCGGGCGGTCATGTCGGGCGGTTGGCGGTGAATAACCCCGGTGATGTCAACGCGTCGGTGAATGTATTCCGCGCCGGCTCCGACCGCGTGGTCCATGATTTCGGCAGCACCGTGTCGTTCAACGGCAGCACCGGCGAACTGCTGCGGGTGAGCGGCGAGCAGTCGCTGCCGGCGGTGATCGGCGGCAGTTTCTACGGCCTGCACATGGGCCATTTCGCCGGCCCGGTGCTGCGCTGGTTGTACTTCATCTGCGGCCTGGCGGGCACGGCGATGATCGGCACGGGGCTGGTGATCTGGCTGGGCAAGCGCCAGCTCAAGCATGCAAAGGCCTCGGTCATGCCGTTTGAATTGCGCCTGGTCGAAGTGCTGAACATGGCCAGCATGTCCGGGCTGATGATCGCGATCGCGGCATTTTTCTGGGCCAATCGCCTGTTGCCGGTGAGCTTCGCCGAACGCTCCGACTGGGAAGTACAAACCTTCTTCATCGCCTGGGGATTGAGTCTGTTGCACGCGATCCTGCGTCGCGGCCGCCAGGGTTGGGTCGAGCAGTTGAGTGTTGGCGCGCTGCTGTTTGTTGCCATCCCTGTGCTCAACGCACTGACCACGTCCAGCCACCTGGGTGTGTCCCTGGTCACCGGCGACTGGGCCATGGCCGGTTTCGACCTGACTTGCCTGGCCAGCGGCGCGTTCCTGAGCTGGGCTGCCTGGAAGATGCAACACCGCACCGCGCCCGTGGCC
Organism: Pseudomonas sp. TH21; assembly: GCF_016651025.1. Lineage (NCBI taxonomy): Bacteria > Pseudomonadati > Pseudomonadota > Gammaproteobacteria > Pseudomonadales > Pseudomonadaceae > Pseudomonas > Pseudomonas sp. TH21. The sequence goes on from NZ_JAEKEQ010000001.1 coordinate 1,057,835, forward strand.
AAGGCCGAACGTGCGCGCCCGATGACCCTCAAGCGCGAGGCGAACTGATGCTGCTCGCCCTGTTGATGTGCTACGCCGGTTTCACTGCCTTGTGCCTGTCCACCGACCGTCATCATGGCGAATTGCTCCACAGCAAGCCTTCGGCGCGTCGGCGTATGGGGCTGCGGGTGATCGGCTGGTTGCTGTTGAGTGTGTCGATCTGGCCGGCCGTGAGCATCGCCGGTTGGGGCCAGGGCCTGGTGGAGTGGTGCGCCGTGTTGATGCTCAGCGCACTGCTGCTGGTGCTGTTGTTGCCGTATCGGCCAAGGCTGGCCTTGATCCTGGCGGGCGTCGGACTGCTGGCCAGCCCCGTCGCGGCCTTCGCCACCCTCTGAGCCCCAGCCATGATGATCAGCACGCCGCCCGAATCCCAGGACAGCCAGCACGCTGAAGCGGCGGGCGGGCGTGCGCATTTTCTGCAAGTGTTCCTGTCCCAGCGTTCGCAGATGGAAGCCCTGGTCAGCCGCCGCGTCGGCTGCCGTGCGACGGCGGCCGACCTGGTGCAGGACTTGTTCCTGCGTTTCTGGCGCCGGCCGCTGGTGCAGGTCGAAGAACTCAGCACCTACCTGTTGCGCTGCGCCGGCAACATCGCCATCGACCACTTGCGCAGCGAAGGCGCGCGGGTGCGCAGCAGCGAGGGCTGGTTGCCCGAACAGCAGGATAACCAGGGCTGCGAGCCCCAGGCTGCACTGGAAGCGGGCAATGACCTGCGCCATGTCGAGGCCGCGCTGCGCAGCTTGCCGGAGCGCACCCGACAGATCTTCCTGCTCAACCGCATCCATGGCCGCAAATACGCACAGATCGCCAAGGCGATGGGCCTGTCCCAAAGTGCCGTGGAAAAACATATGATGCGTGCCCTCGAAGCCTGCAAGGCCAGCCTTCGCGAACCCTCACCCCCACGCACGCCAGGGAAAGCACCGTGAACGCCAGCCCCACGCCCGACCAGGAACAGGCCGCTCTCGCCTGGCTTAGCCTGCTGCATGATCAGCCCAGCAGCGGCGACCAGGCCACGTTCAGCCGCTGGTTGCGCGCCGACCCCGCGCACGTCGAGGCCTATTCCCAGGCCCAGGTCCTGTGGGAACTGAGCGAAGTGCCAGCGCGCAAGCTGGCGGACGAAGACGCCCTGGCGCTGCAGGGCTACCTGAATGCGATGAACGCTCCGACGCGTTCGCGAGTGCTGCGCTGGTCCGGCGCCCTGGCCATGGCCGCGTGCTTGCTGGTGATGGTGTCGATGGGCGCTGGCTGGCAGCCTTCGCGCTGGGTCGATGACTTCGGCGCCGACTACGTGACCGCGCCAGGCGAGGTGAAAACCGTCACCCTGGCTGATCAATCCCAGGTAACCCTGGATGCCGACAGCGCCATCGCCGTGGATTTCAGCCACGGCGAGCGGCATATCCAGCTACGTCGAGGCGCAGGATTTTTCCGCGTGACCCACACCGGCGAGTCGTTTGTCGTGGGGGCGGGCAGTGGCGAGGCGCGGGTGTTGGGCACGCAGTTTGAAGTGCGCCTGCAACCGGCGGGGGCCCAGGTAACGGTGTTGTCGGGGCGGGTTGGGGTGACGCCGTCGAAGCAGGGCCAGCAGCAAATACTCACGGCAGGCCAGCAAGTGGCCTACGTCGATGGCATCGCAGAGCCCCTGCATGCGGTCGACAGCGAGTCACGCCTGGCGTGGCGCGACGGCTGGCTCAACTATTACAAGGCGCCGCTGGCGGACGTGCTCAAGGATCTGGGCCGCTACTACCCTGGCCGCATCCTGTTGCTCAACGAAGAGATGGGCGCCAAGCGCGTCAGCGGCAGCTTCCCGAGCAAGGACCCGCAAGCCGTATTGAATGCCTTGCAGGCGGTGCTGGGGTTTGAACAGCACCAGCTGCTGGGCCGGATGATCGTGGTGCGCTGATTACTGAGTCAGCGCCGCCATGATTTTCTCGGGGCTGTATTCGCGGATCAGCGTGCCGTTCACCGCCACAAACGGAATTCCGCCGCCGCCCAGCGCCTCATACGCCTTGCGGGCCTGGGCGTCCTTTTCGATATCAAACGCCTGGTAGGGAATGGCTTTCTGGTCGAGGAAGCGGCGAATCTGCTTGCAGTAGCCGCACCACTCGGTGGTGTAGAGCACCACCTGCGCTGACTCACGCAGGTGTTCGGGCGCCACCTGCGAAGGGTTGAACACCCGCTCGATCTTGCCCCAGTTCTGGATCACCACGACCACCAGCAACACCAGCAGGACTTTCTTGAAAACCCCGCCGAGCATCAATTACGGCGCTTGAGCTGATCGGTCAGTTGCGTCGGCAGGCCCTTGATGATCAAGGTGCCAGCGGCTTCGTCGTACTCGATCTTATCGCCCAGCAGATGCGCTTCAAAGCTGATGGACAGGCCCTCGGCGCGTCCGGTGAAACGGCGGAACTGGTTGAGAGTGCGCTTATCCGCCGGGATTTCCGGCGACAGGCCGTAGTCCTTGTTGCGGATATGGTCGTAGAACGCCTTTGGCCGATCTTCATCGATCAAACCCGATAACTCTTCAAGGCCCATCGGCTCGCCGAGCTTGGCCTGGCTGCTGGCGTAATCGACCAGGGTCTTGGTTTTCTCGCGGGCGGACTCGTCCGGCAAGTCTTCGCTTTCGACGAAGTCGCTGAAGGCCTTGAGCAGGGTGCGCGTCTCGCCCGGGCCGTCGACACCTTCCTGGCAGCCGATGAAGTCGCGGAAGTACTCCGAGACCTTCTTGCCGTTCTTGCCTTTGATAAACGAGATGTACTGCTTGGACTGCTTGTTGTTCTGCCACTCGGAGACGTTGATGCGCGCCGCCAGGTGCAACTGGCCCAGGTCGAGGTGGCGCGAGGGGGTCACGTCCAGCTCGTCGGTCACCGCCACGCCTTCACTGTGGTGCAGCAGGGCGATGGCCAGGTAATCGGTCATGCCTTGCTGGTAGTGGGCAAACAGCACGTGGCCGCCGGTGGACAGGTTGGACTCCTCCATCAGCTTTTGCAGGTGCTCGACAGCGGTGCGGCTGAAGGTGGTGAAATCCTGGCCACCGTCGAAATATTCCTTCAACCAGCCGCTGAACGGGTGCGCGCCGGACTCGGCATGGAAGAAACCCCAGGCCTTGCCTTGTTTGGCGTTGTAGCTCTCGTTGAGGTCGGCAAGCATGTTCTCGATGGCGGCCGACTCGGCGAGTTCGGAGTCGCGGGCGTGGAGAACTGCGGGTGTGCCGTCGGGTTTTTTGTCGATCAGGTGGACGATGCAATGACGGATCGGCATAGGCTTCTCGGCTGGTTGAGCGGGGAGCGGTTGGCCTCCCCGAAAAGTCGCCCAGTGTACCGCACCCATTGGCCAAGACACCTGTCGAAGGGCATTTTGCGGGCTCTCCGACGGGGCATATGCCTTTTTTTCACGGTTTAGAGCGATAAAGCTGACCAAATGGGTAGGTAGAAGCGGATATTTCCCCGTCTCTGTGCTAGTTTTGCCCCGTCTTACGCCAAGTCTCGGCGATAAGCGTGCATTCAGCATCTGTCAGGTCGAACCAATCCCCGTTTCAAGCATCTATAACCCCGATCTCCGTGGTTATAGCCGGGGGTGCCAGGCCATGACGGCCAGGCTCGACGGCTGACACTGCACTCTGCAATCCATATGAATTTGATAGGGAAGGAACACCACAATGGCTATTACTAAAGACCAACTGATCGCTGACCTGGCTGAAGCAGTAGACGCACCGAAAACTACCGTGCGCGCTCTGCTGGACCAACTGAGCCAAGTTGTTGCTGACCAGCTGGAAAACGGCGGCGAAATCACTCTGCCAGGCGTTGGCAAACTGAAAGTGACCGAGCGTCCTGCCCGTACTGGCCGTAACCCTTCGACTGGCGCTGCCATCGAAATCGCTGCCAAGAAAGTTATCAAGCTGGTTGTGGCCAAAGGCCTGACCGACGCTGTTAACAAGTAAGACGCAGCAAAAAAAACCGTGCTCCGGAGCGATCCGGGCACGGTTTTTTGTTGCCTGCGATTTGTTGCCGGTCCTAGCGAACCCAGCGCTGGCGCCAGATCTGCTGTTCGTTCTTGGTCTGGAAGGTCCAGGCCACGAAGCGGCTTTGCTTCTGCCCCTGGGACATCTCCACCATCTGGCTTTCCAGCACGCCAGCCTTTTTCAGGGCTGTCTCGATCGCGGGCAAGTTCGACGCTTTTGACACCAGTGTGCTGAACCACAACACCTTGTGGGCAAAATGCGCACTCTCGGCAATCAGCTGCGTCACAAACCGCGCCTCGCCGCCTTCACACCACAACTCCGCCGATTGGCCGCCGAAGTTCAGTACCGGCAACTTGCGCTTGGGATCCGCCTTGCCCAGGGCGCGCCACTTGCGCTCGCTGCCCTTGGTGGCTTCGTCCATGGACGCGTGGAACGGCGGGTTGCACATGGTCAGGTCAAAGCGCTCACCCGGCTCCAGCAGGTTCAGCAGGATCTGCTTGGGGTTGGTTTGCTGGCGCAGCTGGATGACCTTGCTCAGGTCGTTGGACTGCACGATGGCCTTGGCGGCAGCCACGGCGGTAGGGTCGACCTCCGAGCCGAGGAAGTTCCAGCGGTACTCCATGTAGCCAATCAGCGGGTAGACGCAGTTGGCGCCCATGCCGATGTCCAGCACCTTGACGATCGAACCGCGCGGGATCTTGCCGTCATTGCCGCTGGCCAGCAGGTCGGCGAGGAAGTGCACGTAGTCGGCACGCCCCGGCACCGGTGGGCACAGGTAATCGGCCGGGATGTCCCAGTGCTGGATGCCATAGAAGCTTTTCAGCAGCGCGCGGTTGAACACTCGCACCGCGTCTGGGCTGGCGAAGTCGATACTTTCCTTGCCGTACGGGTTGATGATCACGAATTGCGCCAGTTCCGGCGTGGTCTTGATCAGCGCCGGGAAGTCGTAACGGCCTGTGTGGCGGTTGCGCGGGTGCAGGGTGGCCTCTTTGCGCGGTACCACGGGCTTGGCCGGGGTGGCGGTTTTAGGCTTCTTGCGCGGAGGTTTTGGCGTGCTGGGGGCGGTCATGTTGATTCTGGTGTTGGCTCAAAGTGGTGGGCATTGTCACACATCCTGAGGCCAACTCGTTCAAATCTGGGCGCTGGCTTGCCGGCGATGCTGGCGACTCGGTCCATCCGCCACACCTAGGTGATGCTATCGCCAGCAAGCCAGCGCCTACATTGATTGGATTTTCAAGGCAAAAAAAGGGACCCGAAGGTCCCTTTTTTTCACACGGTTCGCACCCTTACAGGCTGGAAATCCGCGCATGTTGCTCCGCCAGCTTGCCCAGGGCCTGTTCAGCCTCGGCCAGCTTGGCGCGTTCCTTCTCGATCACTTCGGCCGGCGCCTTGTCGACGAATGCCGCGTTGGACAGCTTGCCGCCCACTCGCTGCACTTCGCCTTGCAGGCGCAGGATTTCCTTGTCGAGACGTGCGAGTTCCGCACCTTTGTCGATCAGGCCGGCCATCGGCACCAGCACTTCCATGTCGCCCACCAGCGCGGTGGCGGACAGTGGTGCTTCGGCGCCGTCGGCCAACACAGTGATCGACTCCAGCTTCGCCAGCTTCTTGAGCAGGGCGTCGTTCTCGGTGAGACGACGCTGGTCTTCGGCGCTGGCGTTCTTGACGAACACGGCCAGTGGCTTGCCCGGACCGATGTTCATTTCGGCGCGGATGTTGCGCGTGCCGAGCATCAGGGTCTTGAGCCACTCGATGTCGCTTTCGGCGGCTTCATCGATGCGTGCTTCATTGGCCACCGGCCAAGGCTGCAGCATGATGGTCTTGCCGTCGATGCCGGCCAGCGGCGCGATGCGCTGCCAGATTTCTTCGGTGATGAACGGCATGAACGGGTGCGCCAGGCGCAGCGCCACTTCCAATACGCGTACCAGGGTGCGACGGGTGCCGCGCTGGCGTTCGACCGGCGCGTTTTCGTCCCACAGCACTGGCTTGGACAGTTCCAGGTACCAGTCGCAATACTGGTTCCAGATGAACTCGTACAAGGCTTGTGCGGCCAGGTCGAAACGGAACTGGTCGAGTTGGCGGGTCACTTCGGCTTCAGTGCGCTGCAGCTGCGAGATGATCCAGCGGTCAGCCAGGCTCAGCTCATAGGCTTCGCCGTTCTGGCCACAGTCTTCGCCCTTGTCCAGCACGTAGCGCGCGGCGTTCCAGATCTTGTTGCAGAAGTTGCGATAGCCTTCGACGCGGCCCATGTCGAACTTGATGTCGCGACCGGTGGACGCCAGCGAGCAGAAGGTGAAGCGCAGGGCATCGGTGCCGTAGCTGGCGATGCCGTCGGCGAATTCGTCGCGGGTCTGCTTCTCGATCTTCTTCGCCAGTTTCGGCTGCATCAGGCCCGAGGTGCGTTTCTGCACCAGGGTTTCCAGGTCGATGCCGTCGATGATGTCCAGCGGGTCCAGGACGTTGCCCTTGGACTTGGACATCTTCTGGCCCTGGCCATCACGCACCAGGCCGTGCACGTACACGGTCTTGAACGGTACCTGCGGCGTGCCGTCCTCGTTCTTCACCAAGTGCATGGTGAGCATGATCATCCGGGCAACCCAGAAGAAAATGATGTCGAAGCCGGTGACCAGCACGTCGGTGGAGTGGAATTTTTTCAGGAATTCGGTCTGCTGCGGCCAGCCCAGGGTCGAGAAGGTCCACAGGCCCGAGCTGAACCAGGTGTCCAGGACGTCGTTGTCCTGTTGCAGCGCAACGTCAGCCCCCAGGTTGTGCTTGGCACGCACTTCGGCTTCGTCGCGGCCGACATAGACCTTGCCCGACTCGTCGTACCAGGCCGGGATGCGGTGGCCCCACCACAGCTGACGGCTGATGCACCAATCCTGGATGTCGCGCATCCACGAGAAGTACATGTTTTCGTACTGCTTGGGCACGAACTGGATACGGCCGTCTTCCACGGCAGCAATGGCCGGCTCAGCCAACGGCTTGGTCGACACGTACCACTGGTCGGTCAGCCACGGCTCGATCACGGTACCGGAGCGGTCGCCTTTCGGGACTTTCAGGCCGTGGTCGTCAACGCTGACCAGCAGGCCGGCGGCGTCAAAGGCCGCAACGATCTGCTTGCGTGCTTCAAAGCGGTCGAGGCCGGCGTATTCGGCCGGGATCTTGCCGTCGATGCTGTCGTTCAGCGTGCCGTCGAGGTTGAACACCTGGCAGGCCGGCAGGACAGCGGCGTTCTTGTCGAAGATGTTCAGCAGCGGCAGGTTGTGACGCTTGCCGACTTCGTAGTCGTTGAAATCGTGGGCCGGGGTGATTTTCACGCAGCCGGTGCCGAATTCCGGGTCGCAGTAATCATCCGCGATGATCGGGATGCGGCGGCCGACCAGCGGCAGCTCGACGAACTTGCCGATCAGAGCCTGGTAGCGCTCATCGTTCGGGTTAACGGCCACGGCGGCGTCGCCGAGCATGGTTTCCGGACGGGTGGTGGCGACGATCAGGTAGTCGTTGCCTTCGGCGGTCTTGGCGCCGTCGGCCAGCGGGTACTTGAGGTTCCACAGGAAGCCTTTCTCGTCGTGGTTTTCCACTTCGAGGTCGGAAATCGCCGTGTGCAACTTGGTGTCCCAGTTGACCAGGCGCTTGCCGCGGTAGATCAGGCCGTCTTCATGCAGGCGCACGAAGGCTTCTTTCACGGCTTCCGACAGGCCGTCGTCCATGGTGAAGCGCTCACGGCTCCAGTCGACGGACGAACCCAGGCGACGGATCTGACGGCTGATGTTGCCGCCGGACTGGTCTTTCCATTCCCAGATTTTCTCGAGGAATTTCTCGCGACCGAGGTCGTGACGGTTCTGGCCGGTGGCTTCGAGTTGGCGTTCCACCAGCATCTGGGTGGCGATACCGGCGTGGTCGGTGCCTGGCTGCCACAGGGTGTTGCGGCCCTGCATGCGGCGGAAACGGATCAACGCATCCATGATCGCATTGTTGAAGCCATGGCCCATGTGCAGGCTGCCAGTGACGTTCGGTGGCGGAATCATGATGGTGTAGGAATCGCCCGCGCCTTGCGGAGCGAAATAATTCTCGGACTCCCAGGTCTGGTACCAGGAAGTTTCAATAGCGTGCGGTTGGTAGGTCTTATCCATGCGCGGCGGGACCCTAGTTGGCATTAATTCAGGAAAGCCGACAAGTATAGCGGGGGGGAGCAGCTGCAAGCTACAAGCGACAAGCTGCAAGTTGATCGCGGTGCTCTGACTTGCAGCTGGAGGCTTGAAGCTAGTTGCTTGTGGCCGCGGCGATCAGCCGCTCCATGCGCGCATCCAGCCGGCGCTTGATCTCGGTCTCGATATGCGGGGCAAAGTCGTCGATCACGTCTTGCATGATCAATTGCGCGGCGGCGCGCAGTTCGTTGTCCAGGTGCAGCAACAAGGCGTCCGGGGACTTCTCGGCGACAGGCTCTGCAACGGGGGCGGCTGGCGCGACAGGCGCCGCAACCGGCTCAGGTGCGGCAGGTTTGCCACCGACCATGTCGAACAACAGCGGAATCTGTACCTCGCCATTGACCGATTCGGTCAGCAGCGGCGGTTGCAAGTCATCATCACCCAGCAACTGACGGATCGACTCGAGGTCGTCCAGCAGGTGGTCGTCTTTTTTTATAGGGTTTGGAGTGTCCATCATGTGCTCAAAGTCGTTGTAGCCGGTGATCTTGCAAAGGATAGCCCTGTTCGCGGTAGAAGCGGAAACTCTCCCGCGCGGCCTGACGAATAGCCGGATCTTCGACCACCACTTCCGCCACGCGGGCGAATGCCTTGGCAAAGGGCGGCACTTTCAGGTCCAGGTTGACCAGCAGGTCATGGTGATCGCCACAGCTGTCGCCCAGGCCCAGGACGATCAGGCCTTCGGGTTCGGATTCGGCGGGGCCGTGGGGCACGAAGCTTTCACCCTTGAAGCGCCAGAGGCGGGCGTCGAGTTCATCGCGTTGGGTCGCGTCGCTGCAATGCAGGTAGATGCGGTGGCCCATGCGCCAGGCTTTTTCGGTGAGTTTGCAGGCAAAGTCCAGGCGCGCGGAGGGATCGGCGCTGGGCAATATATAGAAGTCGACTTGGGTCATTACAGTTCCTGGGCATGCGCATACCCCTTGCAGGAGCCGGCTTGCCGGCGATGAGGCCCTTGAGTCTCGTGACGATTTCAAGGCAGCCATCGCCGGCAAGCCGGCTCCTGCGCAGGGGGTGCGTTTAGGCCTTGGCGCGATCCAGCAGGTACTGGGTCAGCAGGGGCACTGGACGGCCGGTGGCGCCCTTGTCCTTGCCGCCGCTGGTCCAGGCGGTGCCGGCGATGTCCAGGTGCGCCCAGTTGAAGTTCTTGGCGAAGCGCGACAGGAAGCAGGCCGCGGTGATGGTGCCGGCTTTCGGGCCGCCGATGTTGGCGATGTCGGCGAACGGGCTGTCCAGTTGCTCCTGGTACTCATCGAACAGCGGCAATTGCCAGGCACGGTCGTCGGCAGCCTTGCCGGCGCTGAGCAGTTGCTCGATCAGCTCGTCGTTGTTGCCCAGCAGGCCCGAAGTGTGGGCGCCCAGGGCAACCACGCAGGCGCCGGTCAGGGTCGCGATGTCGATCACGGCCTGTGGCTTGAAGCGCTCGGCGTAGGTCAGTGCGTCGCACAGCACCAGGCGGCCTTCGGCGTCGGTGTTGAGGATTTCGACGGTCTGGCCGCTCAGGGTGGTGACGATGTCGCCCGGACGGGTCGCGCCGCCGCTCGGCATGTTCTCGGCGCAGGCCAGGATGCACACCAGGTTGATCGGCAGCTTCAGCTCGAGCACGGCGCGCAGGGTGCCGAACACGCTGGCGGCGCCGCCCATGTCGTACTTCATCTCGTCCATGCCCAGGCCCGGCTTGAGGCTGATGCCGCCGGTGTCGAAGGTGATGCCTTTACCCACCAGGGCGTAAGGCTTCTCGGACTTCTTGCCGCCGTTGTATTGCATCACGATCAGGCGTGGCGGCTGGTCGCTGCCCTGGCCCACGGCATAGAACGAGCCCATGCCCAGTTCCTTGATCTTTTTCTCGTCCAGCACTTCGACCTTGAGGCCCTTGAACTCTTTGCCCAGCGCCTTGGCCTGTTCGCCCAGGTAGGTCGGGTGGCAGATGTTCGGCGGCAGGTTGCCCAGGTCGCGGGTGAACGACATGCCGTTGGCGATGGCCTGGGCATGGGTCACGGCGCGCTCGACTTCAGCCTGGGCGGCCTTGATGGTCAGCAGGGTGATTTTCTTCAGGGCGCGCGGTTCGGCTTTCTGGCTCTTGAACTGGTCGAAAATGTAACCGCCGTCTACAAGAGTCTCGGCCAGCAGGCGGGTCTTGCCGTAGCTGTCACGGCCCTTGACGACGATTTCGTCGAGTGCCAGTGCCGCGTCGCTGCCGCCCAGGCCCTTGAGGGTGCTGAGGATGCTGCTGATGATCTTGCGGAATGGACGGTCGCCGAGCTCGGCGTCCTTGCCCACGCCCACCAGCAATACGCGGTCGGCCTTGAGGTTGGGCAGGCTTTGCAGCAGCAGGCTCTGGCCGACTTTGCCGGCCAGGTCGCCGCGCTTGAGCACGGCGCTGATCGCACCGCCGCTGAGTTCGTCGAGTTGCTTGGCGGCGACGCCGAGCTTGCGGCCTTCGCCGATGGCGACCACGAGGGTGGCGGTTTTCAACGTTTCGGGGCTAACGCTTTTTACAACCAATTCCATTTTCGGGTCCCTTATAAAGGTCTGAGAGCCGTGCGTCTGTACGCCGGCTTTAAGGCTGGGCGGCGGTGTAAGCCGCCCGCGACAAAGGCCGCAGTTTGAACCTCGCCGGCGGAGCCTGACAACCCTTGCCACGTGCTTTGTGCATGTGCATGAGGTTGCGCAGTGACAGGCGCGGTCAATCACAGGATAATGCGCCATCTTTTTAGCCGGCCCGCTGTAAACGGGCTGACTCGGTATGCTGCTTGTTTGGCCGCCTTAGCCTGACAACCCTGGAGTGTCTGGTTTGATCGTCTTCCGTTATCTGTCCCGCGAAGTCCTGTTGACCCTGAGTGCCGTGAGTGCGGTGTTGCTGGTCATCATCATGAGTGGTCGTTTCGTCAAATACCTGGCCCAGGCTGCCTCCGGCGCCCTGGACCCAGGCTCGCTGTTCCTGATCATGGGCTTTCGCCTGCCGGGGTTCCTGCAGCTAATCCTGCCGTTGGGCCTGTTCCTCGGGATCCTGCTGGCCTACGGCCGCCTGTACCTCGAAAGCGAAATGACCGTGCTCTCCGCCACCGGCATGAGCCAGCAGCGCCTGTTGGGCATGACCATGATCCCGGCCGCCGGCGTCGCGCTGATCGTGGCCTGGTTGAGCCTGAGCCTGGCCCCGCAAGGCGCCATGCAGTTCCAGCTGGTGCTGAACAAGCAGGACGCGATGACCGAGTTCGACACCCTCGAGCCCGGCCGTTTCCAGGCCCTGAACGACGGTTCACGGGTGACCTACACCGAAACCCTGACCGACGACCGCGCCAACCTGGGCGGTGTCTTCATCTCTGAGAAGCGCTTGGGCCAGGACAAGAAAGACCGCGGCATTTCCGTGCTGGTAGCCGATTCCGGCCGCCAGGAAGTCCGTCCGGACGGCAGCCGCTACCTGATCCTGGAAAATGGCTATCGCTACGATGGCAGCCCGGGCATGGCGGATTATCGCGCGATCAAATACGACACCTATGGCGTGATGCTGGCCCGTCCGGACATCAGCGACGAAGTCACTGACCGCGATGCCATCCCCACCACCGACCTGTTCGGCAGCAAGGAGCTGCGCTCGATCGCCGAGCTGCAATGGCGGATTTCCCTGCCGCTGCTAGTGTTCATCGTGACCTTGATGGCCGTGCCGCTGTCGCGCGTCAACCCGCGCCAGGGCCGTTTCCTCAAGCTGTTGCCGGCGATCCTGCTGTACATGGCTTACCTGACCATCCTGATTTCCGCCCGTGGCTCCCTGGAGAAAGGCAAGCTGTCGCCGACCCTGGGCCTGTGGTGGGTGCACGGTATCTTCCTGGTGATCGGCCTGGGGCTGCTGTATTGGGAACCTATACGCTTGAAAATGATGAGCCGTCGTGGCCAGAAGGAGTTGGCTCGTGGCTAAGCTCGATCGCTACATTGGTAGCAGCGTACTGATCGCCATCCTGGCGGTATTGGGCATCATCCTGGGCTTGGCCTCGTTGTTCGCCTTCATCGATGAAGTCGGCAACGTCAGCGACACCTATACCGTGTGGGACGTGCTGAGCTACGTCGCCCTCACCGCACCGCGTCGCCTCTACGACATGATGCCGATGGCCGCGCTGATCGGCTGCCTGATCGGCCTGGGCAGCCTGGCCAGCAACAGCGAACTGACCATCATGCGGGCCGCCGGGGTGTCCATCGGCCGTATCGTCTGGGCGGTGATGAAGCCAATGCTGCTGCTGATGCTGTGCAGTGTGCTGATCGGCGAATACGTCGCGCCACCGGCTGAAACCACGGCCCAGGCCAACCGCGCCCTGGCCCAGGGCTCGGGCGATGCGCAAAGCTCCAAGCATGGCCTGTGGCACCGCCAGGGTGATGAGTTCATCCACATCAACGCCGTGCAGCCGGGCGGCCTGTTGATCGGGGTCACGCGCTACACGTTCGACAAGGAACGTCACTTGCTGGCGTCCAGCTTCGCCAAACGTGCACAGTACGGCGATGAAAAGTGGCAACTGAGCGACGTCACCACGACTTATTTCCGCAATATCGGCCAAGGCACCAAGGCCAGCACCGAAGTGATCAATGTGCCAAGCGAGGAGTGGGATATCGCCCTCAAGCCGCAATTGCTCAATACCGTGGTGATGGTCCCCGAAAGCCTGCCGATCTCCGGCCTGTGGGGTTACATCCACTATCTCAAGGACCAGGGCCTGAACAACGGCCGCTACTGGCTGGCGTTTTGGGTCAAGGTGTTGCAGCCGGTGGTTACCGCCGCGCTGGTACTGATGGCGATTTCGTTCATCTTCGGCCCGCTGCGTTCGGTCACCCTCGGCCAGCGCGTGTTTACCGGCGTGCTGGTCGGCTTCACCTTCCGGATTGCCCAGGACCTGCTGGGCCCGTCGAGCCTGGTGTTCGGGTTCTCGCCGTTGTTTGCGGTGCTGGTGCCGACCGGTATCTGCGCCCTGGCGGGGTTCTGGCTGTTGCGCCGCGCCGGTTGATGCCGCGCTTATGAACAAAAAATGCCCCGCTCGCGAGATCGGGGCATTTTTGTTCTGGTCAGCAAAGATGACGCCTGGCCTGAGCATCAGGTACAATTCCCGGCTATTTTTCAGCGGGCAATCTGCCTGCAGCCTTTTTGAGTGTTGATCCGTGAGTGATTTGAGTCATATCCGCAATTTCTCCATCATCGCCCACATTGACCATGGCAAGTCGACGCTGGCCGATCGATTCATCCAGATGTGCGGCGGCCTTGCCGAGCGTGAAATGGAAGCCCAGGTCCTGGACTCCATGGACCTCGAACGCGAGCGCGGGATCACCATCAAGGCCCACAGCGTTACTCTGTATTACAAGGCCAAAGACGGCATCACCTACCAGCTGAACTTCATTGACACCCCGGGCCACGTCGACTTCACCTATGAAGTCAGCCGTTCCCTGGCGGCCTGTGAAGGTGCCTTGCTGGTGGTCGACGCCGGCCAGGGCGTTGAAGCGCAGTCGGTTGCCAACTGCTACACCGCGATCGAGCAGGGCCTGGAAGTCATGCCCGTGCTGAACAAGATCGACCTGCCACAGGCCGAGCCCGAGCGCGTCAAGGAAGAGATCGAGAAGATCATCGGCATCGACGCCACCGACGCCGTCACCTGCAGCGCCAAGACCGGCCTGGGTGTCGACGAAGTGCTCGAGCGCCTGGTGCAGACCATTCCCGCGCCGACCGGCAACTACGAAGATCCGCTGCAAGCGTTGATCATCGACTCCTGGTTCGACAACTACCTGGGCGTTGTGTCCCTGGTCCGCGTGCGCCATGGCCGCGTGAAGAAGGGCGACAAGATCCTGGTCAAGTCCACCGGCAAGATCCACCTGGTGGACAGCGTGGGTGTGTTCAACCCCAAGCACACTGCGACCGTTGATCTGAAAGCCGGTGAAGTGGGCTTCATCATCGCCGGTATCAAGGACATCCACGGCGCGCCGGTAGGTGACACGCTGACGCTCAGCTCGACGCCGGACGTCGATGTGCTGCCGGGCTTCAAGCGCATTCAGCCACAGGTCTACGCCGGCCTGTTCCCGGTCAGCTCCGATGACTTCGAGGATTTCCGCGAAGCCCTGCAGAAGCTGACCCTCAACGACTCGTCGTTGCAGTACACCCCGGAAAGCTCCGACGCCCTGGGCTTCGGCTTCCGCTGCGGGTTCCTGGGCATGCTGCACATGGAAATCATCCAGGAGCGCCTCGAGCGCGAATACGACCTGGACCTGATCACCACCGCACCGACGGTTATTTTTGAGCTGTTGCTGAAAACCGGTGAAACGATTTACGTCGACAACCCGTCCAAGCTCCCGGATCTGTCGGCAATCGAAGACATGCGCGAGCCTATCGTGCGGGCCAATATCCTGGTTCCGCAGGAACACCTGGGCAACGTCATCACCCTGTGTATCGAAAAGCGTGGCGTACAACGCGACATGCTGTTCCTCGGTACCCAGGTGCAAGTGACCTACGACATGCCGATGAACGAAGTGGTCCTGGACTTCTTCGACCGCCTCAAATCCACCAGTCGCGGCTACGCTTCGCTGGACTACCATTTCGATCGTTACCAATCGGCTAATCTGGTGAAACTGGATGTGTTGATCAACGGCGACAAGGTAGATGCCCTTGCACTGATCGTGCACAAGGACAACGCGCACTACAAAGGTCGCCAGTTGACCGAGAAGATGAAAGAACTGATTCCGCGCCAGATGTTCGACGTCGCGATCCAGGCCGCCATCGGCGGGCAGATCATTGCGCGGACCTCCGTCAAGGCACTCAGAAAGAACGTACTGGCCAAATGCTACGGCGGTGACGTAAGCCGTAAGCGCAAGCTGCTTGAGAAGCAAAAGGCCGGTAAAAAACGCATGAAGCAAGTGGGTAACGTGGAAGTTCCACAAGAAGCCTTCCTTGCGGTGCTCAGGTTGGATAGTTAGGTCCTATGTCGCTAAATTTCCCGCTGTTGCTGGTCATCGCCGTTGCCGTTTGCGGTCTCTTGGCGTTGCTCGATCTGGTGTTCTTCGCCCCGCGTCGGCGGGCGGCTATCGCGTCCTATCAGGGCAGCGTCAGCCAGCCCGATGGCGTGGTCATCGAGAAGCTGAACAAAGAGCCTTTGCTGGTTGAATACGGCAAGTCGTTCTTCCCGGTGTTGTTCATCGTGCTGGTGCTGCGTTCGTTCCTGGTGGAACCGTTTCAGATCCCTTCGGGGTCGATGAAACCCACCCTGGATGTCGGCGACTTCATCCTGGTGAACAAGTTTTCCTACGGGATCCGCCTGCCGGTGATCGACAAGAAGGTCATCGAGATCGGTGACCCGCAGCGCGGCGACGTGATGGTGTTCCGCTATCCGAGCGATCCGAACGTCAACTACATCAAGCGTGTAGTGGGCCTGCCGGGCGACGTGATTCGCTACACCAGCGACAAGCGCCTGCTCATCAACGGCGAATCGGTGGCCGAGAAGTTGATCGGTTCCGAACCGAACAGCCTGGGCAGCGCTGAGCTGTACGAAGAAAAACTCGGTGCGGTAGAGCACGAAATCCGCAAGGAAATGAGCCGCTACCGTGCCCAGCCTGATGGTGAGTGGAAAGTGCCGGCCGGGCACTATTTCATGATGGGCGACAACCGTGACAACTCCAATGACAGCCGCTACTGGGATGATCCCACCATTCCCAAGGACCTGCTGGGCATGGTTCCCGACCAGAATATCGTCGGCAAGGCCTTCGCGGTCTGGATGAGCTGGCCGGAACCCAAGCTCAGCCACCTGCCGAACTTCTCGCGGGTCGGGCTGATCAAGTAATACAGGCGGCGCTGTGAACACAGCGCCGAATGCTTTTCTGGGGTTGGGACAAATCGGTCCCGCCTCATGCAGCACCAATCAGGATTTGAATTTGAACACTGCGTCAATCGTCGATGGCCGCCGGTGCCACCAAACAGATATGGGTAAACCGTGAGCGTTTCTTTAAGTCGTCTCGAGCGTCAGCTCGGCTACACCTTCAAGGACCAGGAATTGATGGTCCTTGCCCTTACACACCGCAGCTTTGCCGGGCGTAATAACGAACGCCTGGAATTCCTCGGTGATGCCATCCTCAATTTCGTCGCCGGTGAAGCCCTGTTCGAGCGCTTCCCACAAGCCCGTGAAGGCCAGCTGTCGCGCCTGCGTGCGCGCCTGGTGAAGGGCGAGACCCTGGCGGTGCTGGCCCGTGGCTTCGGCCTGGGCGAGTACCTGCGCCTGGGGTCCGGCGAGTTGAAGAGTGGCGGTTTCCGGCGTGAATCGATCCTCGCCGATGCCCTCGAAGCGCTGATCGGCGCGATCTACCTCGATGCCGGCATGGAAGCGGCCAAGGAGCGCGTCACCGCGTGGCTGACCTCCGAGATCGAAAGCCTCACGCTCGTCGACACCAACAAAGATCCCAAGACCCGCCTGCAGGAATTCCTCCAGTCGCGCGGGTGCGAACTGCCACGCTACGAAGTGGTGGATATCCAGGGTGAACCGCATTGCCGCGTGTTCTTCGTGGAATGTGAAATCACCTTATTGAATGAAAAAAGCCGAGGTCAGGGTGTGAGCCGTCGTATTGCCGAACAGGTAGCGGCCGCTGCAGCACTGATTGCCCTGGGCGTGGAGAATGGCCATGACTGATTCAACCGCAACACGCTGTGGCTATGTTGCCATCGTCGGCCGCCCCAACGTGGGCAAGTCCACGCTGCTGAACCACATCCTCGGCCAGAAGCTCGCGATCACCTCGCGCAAGCCGCAGACCACCCGCCACAACATGCTGGGCATCAAGACCGAAGGCAACGTGCAAGCGGTCTACGTCGACACCCCGGGCATGCACAAAGGCGGCGAGAAAGCCCTCAACCGCTACATGAACAAGACCGCTTCGGCGGCGTTGAAAGACGTCGACGTGGTGATCTTCGTGGTCGACCGTACCAAGTGGACCGACGAAGACCAGATGGTCCTCGAGCGTGTGCAGTACGTCACCGGCCCGTTGATCGTCGCGCTGAACAAGACCGACCGCATCGAAGACAAAGCCGAGCTGATGCCGCACCTGAGCTGGCTGCAGGAACAACTGCCGAACGCGCAGATCATCCCGATCTCGGCCCAGCACGGGCACAACCTCGATGCCCTGGAACGTGTGATCGCCGAGCACCTGCCGGAGAACGAGCACTTCTTCCCGGAAGACCAGATCACCGACCGCAGCAGCCGTTTCCTCGCCGCCGAACTGGTGCGCGAGAAAATCATGCGCCAGATGGGCGCCGAGCTGCCGTACCAGATCACCGTCGAGATCGAAGAGTTCAAGCAGCAGGGCAAGACCCTGCACATCCATGCGCTGATCCTCGTCGAGCGTGACGGCCAGAAGAAAATCATCATTGGCGACAAGGGCGAGCGCATCAAGCGCATCGGCACTGAAGCGCGCAAGGACATGGAATTGCTGTTCGATTCCAAGATCATGCTCAACCTGTGGGTGAAGGTGAAGGGTGGCTGGTCCGATGACGAGCGCGCACTGCGTTCGCTGGGCTACGGCGACCTGTAAACGGCCTTCGGTAACGCCGCAAGTCAAAATGTGCGAGCGGGCTTGCTCGCGAATACGGTCTATCAGCGATGAATGTATCGACTGACACTCCGCCTTCGCGAGCAAGCCCGCTCCCACATTGGATAGTCGCAGTTTTCAAGACCGTGCTTGTCAGCGAGAACCCAATGTCCCAATCCCCACCTCCCAGCCAACTCGCCTACGTCCTGCACAGCCGCGCCTACCGCGAGACCAGTGCGCTGGTGGATTTCCTTACGCCCCAAGGTCGTCTGCGCGCAGTGTTGCGCAGCGCGCGGGGCAAGGCGGGTACATTGGCGCGGCCCTTCGTGGCGCTGGACGTGGAGTTTCGCGGCAAGGGCGAGCTGAAGAACGTCGGCCGCATGGAAAGCGTCGGCACCAGCGCCTGGCTCAATGGCGAGGCGCTGTTCAGCGGCCTCTACCTGAATGAACTGCTGATCCGCCTGCTGCCCGCTGAAGACCCGCACCCCGCGGTCTTCGATCACTACGCTGCCACCTTGCTGGCCCTCGCCGAAGGGCGCCCGCTGGAGCCGTTGTTGCGCGCCTTCGAGTGGCGCCTGCTGGATGACCTCGGCTACGGCTTCGAACTGGCCAACGACCTGCACGGCGAGCCCATCGCCGCCGACGGCATGTACCGCCTCCAGGTCGATGCTGGCCTGGAGCGCGTGTACCTGCTGCAGCCGGGGCTGTTCCAGGGCACAGAGCTGCTGGCCATGAGCGAAGCCGACTGGACCGCCCCCGGCGCCTTGTCCGCCGCCAAGCGCCTGATGCGCCAGGCACTGGCCGTGCACTTGGGCGGACGGCCGCTGGTCAGTCGCGAGTTGTTTCGAAAGCCCTGACATCCCCGTGTATGCTGTGCACCGATTCTTTCCCTTTTCAGGAGCGCTTCCGTGACCACCAGCAATCGCATTCTTCTTGGCGTCAACATCGACCACGTCGCCACCCTGCGCCAGGCCCGGGGCACCCGTTACCCTGACCCGGTCAAGGCCGCGCTGGACGCCGAAGAAGCGGGCGCCGACGGCATCACCGTGCACCTGCGCGAAGACCGCCGCCACATCCAGGAGCGCGACGTGCTGCTGCTCAAGGACGTGCTGCAAACCCGCATGAACTTCGAAATGGGCGTCACCGAAGAGATGATGGCGTTCGCCGAGCGCATCCGTCCGGCGCACATCTGCCTGGTGCCCGAAACCCGCCAGGAACTGACCACCGAAGGCGGCCTCGACGTCGCCGGCCAGGAAGCGCGGATCAAGGCCGCGGTGGAGCGCCTGTCGAAGATCGGCAGCGAAGTCTCGCTGTTCATCGACGCCGATGAGCGCCAGATCGAAGCGTCGCGCCGCGTTGGCGCGCCGGCCATCGAGCTGCACACCGGCCGTTATGCCGATGCCACCACGCCGACCGAAGTCGCCGACGAACTGCAACGCATCATCGATGGGGTCAATTGCGGGTTGAATGAAGGCCTGATCGTCAACGCCGGCCATGGCCTGCACTACCACAACGTCGAGGCCGTGGCTGCGATCAAAGGCATCAACGAGCTGAACATCGGCCATGCGCTGGTGGCGCATGCGCTGTTTGTCGGCTTCAAAGGTGCCGTGGCCGAGATGAAGGCGCTGATTCTGGCTGCTGCCAAGGCCTGATACCGCAGCCCAAGCTCAGCCGTGCTTCCTGTGGTGAGCGGGCTTGCCCGTTGGGCTGCGAAGCGGCCCTGAAACCTGCGATTCCGGTCTCCCTGACACTCGGCGGCGATTGAACTGGGGCTGCTGCGCAGCCCAACGCGGGGCAAGCCCGCTCGCCACACAAGGCGTGCTCGGCCCGACAGGCTCCTTGTTACAAAAGGCGTGCTCGGCCCGACAGGCTCCTTGTTACAAAAGGCGTGCTCGGCCCGACAGGCTCGTTGTTACAAAAGGCGTGCTCGGGACGACAGGCTCCTTGTTACAAAAAGCCTGCTCGGCATGACAAGCTCTTTGTTACACAGCGTACTCGCCACGCGACCCAATGAAATCAGCAACTGCGGCAATGCGAAGCCTTACTGTTTAGCCGATGCAGGTGTATCGTATCTGCCTTTTGCGGGCCTCTGGCCTGCGGCAGATTCGTGAGGTTGTTGTGTCCCGATCCTTTTCCCGTCGACAAATCCTGGGTGGTCTTGCAGGCCTGGCCGTTGTGGGCGTCGGTGCCGGTGGCGCCTATCGCTACTGGCTGGGGAAAGTCGCCGAGGCCGAAGCGGGGCACGATTACGAACTGATCGCCGCGCCGCTCGACGTGGAGTTGGTGCCAGGACACAAGACCGAAGCCTGGGCGTTCGGCCCGTCGGCGCCGGGCACCGAGTTGCGCGTGCGCCAGGGTGAATGGCTGCGGGTGCGCTTTATCAACCACCTGCCGGTCGCCACCACCATTCATTGGCATGGTATCCGCCTGCCGCTGGAAATGGACGGCGTGCCCTACGTCTCGCAACTGCCGGTACTGCCCGGTGAATACTTCGACTACAAATTCCGCGTACCCGACGCCGGCAGCTACTGGTATCACCCCCACGTCAACAGCAGCGAAGAACTCGGCCGTGGCCTGGTCGGTCCGCTGATCATCGAAGAGCGCGAGCCCACCGGTTTCAAACACGAACGCACCCTCAGCCTGAAAAGCTGGCACGTGGACGAAGAGGGCGCCTTTGTTGCCTTCAGCATCCCGCGTGAAGCGGCGCGTGGCGGGACCGCCGGGCGCCTATCGACGATCAATGGCGTGTCCCAGGCGGTGATCGATTTGCCGGCCGGGCAGATCACCCGCGTGCGCCTGCTCAACCTCGACAACACCCTGACGTATCGCCTCAATATTCCCGAGGTTGAAGCGCAGATCTACGCGTTAGACGGCAACCCGGTCGAACCGCGGCCGTTGGGCAAGGAATACTGGCTGGGCCCGGGCATGCGCATCTGCCTGGCGATCAAGGCGCCAGCGGCGGGTGAAGAGCTGTCGATCCGCAACGGCCCGGTGCGCCTCGGCACGTTCCGTTCGGTCGCCAACAACGACGCTCCCACCGAGTGGCCGCCCGCTTTGCCAGCCAACCCGATTGCCGAGCCGGACCTGGCCAACGCCGAGAAACTCAACTTCAATTTCGAATGGGTCGGCTCGGTTTCCGTCGACGTCGACAACGGTAAGCCGCCGAGCCTGTGGCAGATCAACGGCAAGGCCTGGGACATCACCGACAAGACCTGTGCCGACCGCCCGATTGCCAAGCTGGAAAAGGGCAAGAGCTACATTTTCGAATTGAAGAACATGACCCAGTACCAGCACCCGATCCACCTGCATGGCATGAGCTTCAAGGTGATCGCCTCGAACCGCCATAAGGTGATCCCGTACTTCACCGACACTTACCTGTTGGGCAAGAACGAGCGCGCGCGCGTGGCGTTGGTGGCGGATAACCCGGGGGTGTGGATGTTCCACTGCCACGTGATCGACCACATGGAAACCGGCCTGATGGCCGCCATCGAGGTGGCGTGATGCGCCAGTTTCGTCCAACGGCGATCATCGACCGCAGCCGTGACCAGGACTTCATGCGCGAGGCCCTGGCCCTGGCCGCCCAAGGCGCTGCGCTGGGCGAGGTGCCGGTGGGCGCAGTGCTGGTGCAGGACGGCGAAATCATCGGTCGCGGCTTCAACTGCCCGATCAGTGGCAACGACCCCAGTGCCCATGCCGAAATGGTCGCGATCCGCGCCGCCGCGCAAGCGATCAGCAACTATCGCCTGGTCGGCAGCACGCTGTATGTGACCCTCGAACCGTGCAGCATGTGCGCCGGCCTGATCGTGCATTCGCGGGTGGCGCGGGTGGTGTATGGCGCGCTGGAACCCAAGGCCGGGATCGTGCAAAGCCAGGGGCAGTTCTTTACCCAGGGTTTTCTCAATCACCGCGTGCTGTTTGAAGGCGGGGTGCTGGCTGAGGAGTGTGGGACTGTCTTGAGCGAATTCTTCAAGGCGCGCCGTGCAAAACCATCGGTTTAAACAACACTGAAAACCAATGTGGGAGCGGGCTTGCTCGCGAAAGCGGTGGTTCAGCCACCCTCTGCGTAGCTGAACCAGTGCTTTCGCGAGCAAGCCCGCTCCCACCTTTTGATCTGCATTTATCCAGGGCGATGGGGTTTATTTCTTGGCGATAATGACGGCGCGCATCGGCGCCGGCAGCCCTTCGATCGTCTTGCTGTGATCCTGCGGATCAAGGAAGTCGCTCAGCGACTGATACTTCATCCACTCCGTCCCGCGTTGTTCCGCGACCGTCGTCACGCTCACGTCCACGCAACGCACCTCACTGAAGCCGGCGCGGCGCAGCCACAACATCAGCGCCGGCACCGACGGCAGGAACCATACGTTGCGCATCTGCGCGTAGCGGTCCTCCGGCACCAGCACTTGCTGCTGGTCGCCTTCGACCACCAAGGTTTCCAGCACCAGTTCGCCGCCCTTGACCAGAGTGTCCTTCAGCGCCAGCAAATGCTCGATCGGCGAGCGACGGTGGTAGAACACACCCATGGAAAACACGGTGTCGAAGCCTTCCAGATTGGGCGGCAGGTCTTCGAACGGGAATGGCAGGTGCCAGGCATTCGGCGCGGACAAATAGCGCTGCACGGCCTGGAACTGACAGAAGAACAGCCAGTTGGGGTCCACGCCAATCACGCTGTCGGCGCCGGCGCCGAGCATGCGCCACATGTAGTAGCCGTTGCCGCAGCCGACGTCGAGGATGCGCTTGCCCTTGAGGTCCAGGTGCGGCGCCACGCGCGACCATTTCCAGTCCGAACGCCACTCGGTGTCCACATGCACACCGAACAGGTGGAACGGCCCCTTGCGCCACGGGCTCAGGCCCATCAGCGCGGTGTGCATTTGCGCGCGAGTGGCGTCGTCGCAGTCGGTGTCCAGGGTCAGGCCGTTGAGCAAATCCACTTCGCTGGGCTGGATGGCAGGCAACGCATCCAACGCACTCTGCCAGCGCTCGAGGTCGCCATGACCTTTTTCCATCTTGCTATCGAGTTGCGCTTGCAGGCCCTGGGCCCACACGGCCAGGGGAGTGCCGACCAGATGGCGGGCGAGGGGAGACAGATCAATCATGGCAAGGCAATCAACGAGGCAAAGTTAAGACACTGGAACCACGGCACGACTTTCGAGAACCCGGCCGCCAGCAGGCGTTCGCGGTGTTCTTCGAGGCTGTCGGGCTTCATGACGTTTTCGATGGCGCTGCGCTTCTGGGCGATTTCCAGTTCGCTGTAGCCATTGGCGCGTTTGAACGCGATGTGCAGGTCGGTGAGCAGCGCGTGTTCTTCAAGGTCATTGAAGCGCAGCTTTTCCGACAGGATCAATGCACCGCCCGGCAACAGCGACTGGCGGATGCGGCCGAGCAGCGCCAGGCGCTCCTCGGGGGCGATAAATTGCAGGGTGAAGTTCAGCGCCACCACCGAGGCCGGTGCAAATTGCAGCGCGAGGATATCGCCCTCCACCACCTCGACCGGCAACAGCTCCTGGAACATCGAGTCCTGGCCATTCAGGTATTCGCGGCAGCGCTCGACCATGGCCGCCGAGTTATCCACAGCGATCACCCGGCAACCGTCGGTGCGCACATGGCGGCGCAACGCTTGGGTGACCGCGCCAAGGGATGACCCCAGGTCATACAGCACACTGTTGGGCTGGGCGAACTGCGCCGCGAGCACGCCGAGGTTCTCGACGATGGTCGGGTAACCCGGCACCGAGCGCTTGATCATGTCCGGGAACACCCGCACCACGTCCTCGTTAAAGGCGAAGTCCGGCACCTGGGGCAGGGGCTGGGCGAATAGGCGATCGGGTTCTTTGCTCACGGCTGTTCCGGCGACGATGGGGGAAAGGCCGGCATTTTAGCCAACTTGGCCCTCGGATGCGCGGGTTGTCTGATGGAAAGCCGAGGCCGTGATACCCCACTGGCCAAGCCAGTAAGTGACGATCAACAGATACGGTGCCGCCTCGAACGACAGCACAAACCGATTGATGCCGATCAGCGTGTCGGAAAACACAAACGACACCGCACCGGCCGCCGCCAGCAGCGCCGAGCGTTTCGGCACGTCACTGCCCAGCCGTGCCAACGCACGCCAGAGCATGGCGCTGATCACCGTCGCGTACACCACCACCGGAATCAGCAGGTCGCCCAGGCCGTGGGAAATCAGGATGCTCAGCAGGATCGCGCCCACGCCCAGCGCCAATACCAATGGCAGCAGCGCCAAGCGGCGGCAATCGCTGAAGTAGGCTTTCAGATACGCCAAGTGCGCGAACAGGAACGCGCCGAGGCCGAAGATGAACAAGTCGCCCGGCCACGCCAGCAGCACATCGCCGACCAGCGAGAAAATCAGCCCCAGGCTGATCCAGCGTCGATAGTCGGTGGGCGGCGCGTCATGCAGCCAGCCCAGCAGCGCGAGTACCGGCAGCGGCTTGACCAACAGGCACAACAAGGTGGCGTGGGTGGTCAGGCCGTAGATAAAGGTGCTGGCGCCCATCAACGCAAGAATCAGCCATGGCATATCAGTTCACCGTAATGGCGCAGTCGAAGGTTTCGGCGGGTTCGGCTTCCGGCTCCCAGGGTTGCTGGGAGGTCAGGCGCAAACGTCCCTGGCCGGCCGCAAAGGCCTGGAAGCGCCAGGTGGACTGGCCGCCGCCACCAATCACGCCGGATTCCGAGCTGCTGTAGACCTCGGGGCTCAGCGCGCGCAATACGCCGCCGGCCGAATCCTGGATGGCCCAGCGGTAACCGGTGGTGGGGTTGCTGGGCAGGGTCAGGATCAGATTCTGCCCGGACTTGAGCTGGAGCGGGCAGGCGCCCTGATCTTCCACGGTGACGTTTTGCTTGGGGGCACTGGCGCAGGCGGCCAGCAGGGCAAGGCTCAGGGGAAGCAGCAGGCGGGCAGCGGTCATGGAGGCTCCGTTGATTAGCGACGAAGGGCGAGCATAACCGAAGATGAGACAAGGTGTGACAAGAGGACCGCAGAGTGCGCTTGGTGGTGAGCAGGCTTGCCCTGCGTTGGGCTGTGGAGCAGCCCCAGAACTGACGACCCCATTCTTTTGGAAAGAATGGGGTCTATTCAAGAGGGGCTGCTACGCAGCCCAACGCAGGGCAAGCCTGCTCACCACAGGGGGGGCACTCGGGCCACTCGGGGCACTCGGGCTAGTGAGCGATCAGAAGAGCACCTTCGCCACGTCGGCAAAGCGCTTGGCAAAGTGCACGGTCATGCCTTCCTTCAGGTAGTCCGGCAACTCCTCGAAGCTGCCACGGTTTGGCTCCGGCAGGATCAGCTCGTGAATCTTCTGGCGTCGCGCCGCAATCACCTTCTCGCGCACCCCGCCAATCGGCAGGACATGCCCGGTCAGCGTCAATTCACCGGTCATGGCCACGCCTTTTTTCGGCGGCTGGTTGCGCGCCAGCGACAGCAGCGCGCTGGCCATGGTCACCCCGGCGCTCGGACCGTCTTTGGGCGTGGCGCCTTCCGGCACGTGCAGGTGCACGAAGGCCTCGTCGAAGAACTTCGGATCACCGCCAAACGACTTCAGGTTGGAGCTGATGTAGCTGTAGGCGATTTCGGCAGACTCCTTCATCACCTCACCCAACTGCCCGGTGAGCTTGAAACCACGGTTGAGCGTGTGGATGCGCGTCGCCTCGATCGGTAGCGTGGCGCCGCCCATGCTGGTCCAGGCCAGGCCGGTGATTACTCCGGTGCCGGACAGCACTTGCTCGTTGCGGAACACGGGAATGCCCAGGGAGCTTTCCAGGTCCTTGTTGCCGATCTTGATCACCGAGTCGGGCTCATCCAGCAGCTTGACCACGGCTTTGCGCACCAGTTTGCCCAGCTGTTTCTCCAGCTGACGCACACCGGCTTCCCGCGCGTAGCCGTCGATCAACGCGCGCAGGGCGCCGTCGCTGATGCTCAGGCTGTTTTTCGACACGCCGGCTTTTTCCAGCTGTTTGGGCCACAGGTGACGCTTGGCGATGGCGACTTTTTCTTCAGTGATATAGCCGGACAGGCGAATCACTTCCATCCGGTCCAGCAGCGGGCCGGGGATGGAATCCAGGGTGTTGGCGGTGCACACGAACAGCACCTTGGACAGGTCCAGGCGCAGGTCCAGGTAGTGGTCGAGGAATTCGACGTTCTGCTCAGGGTCGAGGGTCTCCAGCAATGCCGACGCCGGGTCGCCCTGGAAGCTCTGGCCCATCTTGTCGATCTCGTCGAGCATGATCACCGGGTTCATCACTTCCACATCTTTGAGCGCCTGCACCAGCTTGCCCGGCAGGGCGCCGATGTAGGTGCGGCGGTGGCCCTTGATCTCGGCCTCGTCGCGCATGCCGCCGACGCTGAAACGGTAGAACGGCCGGCCGAGTGACTCGGCGATGGATTTGCCGACGCTGGTCTTGCCCACGCCCGGCGGGCCCACCAGAAGCACGATGGAACCGGCGACTTCGCCTTTATAAGCGCCCACCGCGAGGAACTCGAGGATGCGGCTCTTGATGTCGTCCAGCCCCGCATGGTGTTTATCCAGCACCTTGCGCGCGTGCTTGAGGTCGAGCTTGTCCTCGCCATACACCCCCCACGGCACCGAGGTGGCCCAGTCAAGGTAGTTGCGGGTGACCGCGTACTCCGGCGAGCCGGTTTCCAGGATCGACAGTTTGTTGAGTTCTTCATCAATGCGTTTTTTCGCCTGGGCCGGCAATACTTTGCCCTCCAGGCGTTGCTCGAACTGCTCGACATCCGCGCTGCGGTCGTCCTTGGTCAGGCCCAGCTCCTGCTGGATGACCTTGAGCTGTTCCTTGAGGAAGAACTCGCGCTGATGCTCGCCGATCTTGCGGTTCACTTCGGCGGAGAGTTCTTTTTGCAGGCGTGCGACTTCGACTTCCTTGCGCAGCATCGGCAGGACTTTTTCCATGCGCTTGAGCATGGGTACGCAGTCCAGCACTTCCTGCAGCTCGTTGCCGGTGGCCGAGGTGAGCGCGGCAGCGAAGTCGGTCAGCGGCGACGGGTCGTTGGGGCTGAAGCGGTTGAGGTAGTTCTTCAACTCTTCGCTGTACAGCGGGTTGAGCGGCAGCAGTTCCTTGATCGCATTGATCAGCGCCATGCCGTAGGCCTTGACCTCGTCGGTCGGCTCGCTGGGCTGGTGCGGGTATTCGACTTCCACCAGGTACGGTGGGCGGTGGTGCTTGAGCCAGGTGCGAATCCGCACGCGGGTCAGGCCCTGGGCGACGAATTGCAGTTTGCCGTTCTCGCGGCTGGCGTGGTGCACCTTCACCAGGGTGCCGTACAGCGGCAGGCTGGAGGTGTCGAAATGCCGGGGATCTTCGGGCGGCGTGTCCATGAAAAACAGGGCAAGCGAGTGGTGATCGGATTTGCTCACCAGCTCCAGGGTTTCCGCCCACGGTTCTTCATTGACGATCACCGGCAGCACTTGCGCCGGGAAGAACGGCCGATTGTGGATCGGAATGATGTAGACCTTGTCCGGCAGGTTTTGCCCAGGCAGGGCAAGGCCGGTGTTGGATGAAGCTGCGTGTTCAGCGTTTTCGGGATCGGCGTAATCGTTGAGGTCGATGTCCGGGAATTCTTGCTGGTCGCTCATGGGGCACCTGCATAAGGAAGTATGCAGGTTAGATGGGGCAGGGCAGTGGTGGTTTCAATGGCGGGCGTGAGATAGCAACATATTGCATGATATTTTCGAAACCCGTAGGCGCCAGCAAGCCGGCTCCTGCGGGGCTCAGCTGATTTTGTGGAGATAGGCGGGCAGTGGCTGTTCCGGCAGCACCGACAGCACTTTCAACCGCTGCAACATGCGCTGCCGGGCCCGTTGCAGGTGCTCGCGCAGATTCAGCGCGGCCGCATCGACGGCGCCGTGCAGCAACAACTCCAGAATCAGGCGATGTTCGGCAAGCATGGCAGGATCGGCGCCGATCCCCAGCAAACGGTAGAAAATCCGGCTGATGATCATCGGACTCTGGCCCTGGCGAATCAACGCGGCGATCTTGCGATTCTGCAGGCCGGCCAGGCAGCGCTGGTGCAAATCCTCTTCGATCTGTTCGATGGCTTCCAGGCTGCAATGGGGGCTGTCCTGGGCGTCCAGCACGCGTTGCAGCATGGCTTCGAGCAGTTCGCGGTCCAGGTTCGGTGCGCTCTGGCGCAGGGCTTCGGGCTCCAGGCAGGCACGCAGTTCGTAGTCTTCGGTGACTTCCCGCGCGGTCAGCGGCCCCGCCAGCCACTGCGAGTACGGCTCTTTTTCGACCAGGCCCCGGTCGCGCAGGCGCATCAGCGCTTCGCGCACCACCGCGCGGCTGACGCCGTAGTGGTCGGCGGCGGCCTGCTCGTCCAGGCGGTAGTGGCCGAAGGCGATGCAGGTGGACAGCGCCGCGCCGATTTCCTCGACGATCCGCTCGCCCAGCGGTCGGGTATCCACCAGCTCATCTTCGCCATTCAAGCCCAGGTGCGCATGGCTCAGCGGCAAGCGCAGCGGCTCCATGGCCAGGCCTTCGGGATTGATCAGGTAGCCGCGGCCGTTGAAGCGGCAAATCAGCCCTTCGGCGTGCAGCAGGTCCAGGGCCTTGCGCACCGGCACGCGGCTGGTGCCGAACAGCTCGGCCAGCGGTGCCTCCAGCAGGACCAGCCCGTGGCGCGCGGTGCCGTTGACGATCGCATCACGCAACAGCTGATGAATCATCGCGTAACGGGAGGCCGAGGCGGACACTGCTTTCATTGCTTTCTCAAGAGGATGTAGGACGGTGGCCGGGGATTCTCTCATAGATGCGCCTGTCACTCTGCGCCACATCGGTGGCACTTTTTTGGGGCCTGGACAGCGGGAATGTTACTTTTCTGCACCAAAATGTACTTATTCATAAAAGATACATTATTTCTTTTAAACACTGCGCTGGATGTCTTGCACGCTTTTTTTTTCAGACCCAGGAGCATCTATCCCGTGGATCCTGACGCGAACATCTGATCTGCGGGTTGCGCGCGTTCACAGACTGGCACGAAACCTGCCTTTGTAAAATGTACATTTTATTAATATGTACGTTTTGTGAGGGTCATCTTGATGTCAGACGCCACTTCGATGGCCGAGGATTTCGCCAGCGGTCGCAACGACCCGGTGCAAGCCCTCGAGCAGGCACTCGACAAAGCCAGCCAGGTCCCGGCGGTATTTATCAGCCTGACCACCGAGCGCGCCCGCCGTGAAGCCGAAGCTGCCGCCGCGCGTTGGCGGGCCGGCCAGCCATTGAGTGGGTTGGATGGCGTGCCCGTGGCCTGGAAGGACCTCTATGACGTGGCCGGCAGCGTCACCACTGCCGGTGCCGCCTACCGACGCAACGCGCCTGCCGCCTTGCTCGATGCGCCCAGCGTAGGGCTGCTGTGCCGCGCGGGGATGGTCAGCGTCGGCAAGACCAACCTCAGCGAGCTGGCCTATTCCGGGCTCGGCCTCAATCCGCACTTCGGCACCCCGCACAACCCGCACGGCACTGACCAGCCACGTATCCCGGGTGGCTCATCGTCCGGCTCGGCAGTGGCCGTCGCCGCCGACATCGTGCCCATTGCGATGGGCACCGACACCGCCGGTTCGATCCGCATCCCCTCGGCATTCAATGGCCTGGTGGGCTACCGCAGCAGCAGCCGACGCTACAGCCGCGACGGCGTGTTCCCCCTGGCTCACACCCTCGACAGCCTTGGCCCGCTGACCCGCAGCGTGCGCGATGCGCTGGCCATCGACGACCTGCTCCACGGCCGCCGGCAAACCCATGTCGCGCGATGCCTCAAGGGCCAGCACTTTGTGCTGGAGCAAGGCGCCCTGGAAGGCATTGAACCCGCCGTGCACAACAACCTGCTGCGCGCGGTGGACCAACTCAAGGCCGCCGGTGCGCGGGTCGAGTTGCGCCCCTCGCCCACGTTCCAGGCCACGCTGGAGCTGATCAAGCACCAAGGCTGGCTCGGCGCCTTCGAAGCCTTCGCCCTGCACCAGGCGTTGCTCGACAGCGCCGATGCCGAGCAACTCGACCCCCGCGTACGCCGCCGCCTCGAAGCCGCGCGCGCGTTGCCGGCCAGCCAACTGATCGCCCTCACCGATGCCCGCCGCCGCCTGCAACAGCAACTGATCGACGACCTCGACGGCGCCGTGCTGATCACCCCCACCGTTGCGCATGTCGCCCCGGCCCTGGCAACGCTGGAAGCCGACGACGCGCTGTTTGTCAGCACCAACCTCGCCACCCTGCGCCTGACCATGCCCGGCAGTTTGCTCGACATGCCCGGCGTGAGCCTGCCCAGCGGCCGCGACGCCCTGGGATTACCCACCGGCCTGCTGCTCAGCGCCCCCAGCGGCGAAGACGCACGCCTGCTGCGGGCCGCTTTGTCGGTCGAAACCGCCCTGACTTTTTAAGGAGACACACCATGGCTAAAGACATCCTCTGTGCATTTGGCATCGACGTCGACGCCGTCGCCGGCTGGCTCGGTTCCTACGGCGGCGAAGACTCGCCCGATGACATCTCCCGCGGCCTGTTCGCCGGGGAAGTCGGCGCGCCGCGCCTGCTCAAACTGTTCGAACGCTACGGCCTGCGCACCACCTGGTTTATCCCCGGCCACTCGATGGAAACCTTCCCCGAGCAGATGAAGGCCGTGGCCGACGCCGGCCACGAAATCGGCGTGCACGGCTACAGCCACGAAAATCCGATCGCGATGACCGCCGAGCAGGAAGAAATCGTCCTCGACAAGTCCATCGAGCTGATCACCCAGGTCACCGGCAAGCGCCCCACCGGCTATGTCGCGCCGTGGTGGGAATTCAGCAAGGTGACCAACGAGCTGCTGTTGAAAAAAGGCATCAAGTACGACCACAGCCTGATGCACAACGACTTCCATCCCTACTACGTGCGCAAGGGCGACACCTGGACCAAGATCGACTACAGCCAGCACCCCGATACCTGGATGAAACCCCTGGTGCGCGGCGAAGAAACCGACCTGGTGGAGATCCCGGCCAACTGGTACCTCGATGACCTGCCGCCGATGATGTTCATCAAGAAAGCCCCGAACAGCCACGGCTTCGTCAACCCGCGTCACCTCGAGGAAATGTGGCGCGACCAGTTCGACTGGGTCTACCGCGAGCACGAACACGCGGTGTTCACCATGACCATCCACCCCGACGTGTCCGGCCGCCCGCAAGTGCTGTTGATGCTGGAGCGCCTGATCGAGCACATCCAGAGCCATGCCGGCGTGCGCTTCGTCACCTTCGACGAAATCGCCGACGACTTCATTCGCCGCCAACCCCGTACCTGAACCCACCCTGCAGGTGCCGGCTTGCCGGCGCCTGCCGGTCAAATCCTTGAGGCGCGCCCCATGTCCATCTACAACAAGCTTGACCTGACTGGCTGGAAACCCCGGCAACTGACGTCCCAGGAAGTGCGCTTCGCCACCTGGATCGCGTTTTTCGCCTGGGTGTTTGCGGTGTATGACTTCATCCTGTTCGGCACGTTGCTGCCGGAGATCGGCCGGCACTTTGGCTGGGGTGAAGTGGAGCAAGCTGAAATCGCGACCTGGGTGGCGGTGGGCACGGCGGTGGTCGCGTTTGCCATTGGCCCGGTCGTGGATAAGTTGGGTCGGCGCAAAGGCATCATCTTCACCGTGGCCGGTTCGGCGCTCTGCTCGGCACTCACCGCGATTGGCGGGGCGTGGGGCAAGTCGCCGCTGATTCTGATCCGGTCGCTGGGCGGCCTGGGCTATGCCGAGGAAACCGTCAACGCGACCTACTTGAGCGAGCTGTATGGCGCTTCCGAAGACCCGCGCCTGACCAAGCGCCGCGGCTTCATCTACAGCCTGGTGCAGGGCGGCTGGCCGGTCGGTGCGTTGATCGCCGCCGGGTTGACCGCGCTGTTGCTGCCGGTCATTGGCTGGCAGGGCTGCTTCATCTTCGCCGCGATCCCGGCGATCGTGATCGCGATCATGGCGCGCAAGCTCAAGGAGAGCCCGCAGTTCCAGATCCACCAGCGCATCAGCGAGCTGCGTAAAAGCGGCGCGGTGAAGGACGCGCAGAACGTCGCCGCGACCTACGGCGTGGACTACGACGAACACAGCAAGGCCGGCCTCAAGGCGGCCTTCCGTGGCCCGGCGCGCCGCGCCACGCTGGTGATCGGCGCCGCGCTGCTGCTCAACTGGGCGGCGATCCAGGTGTTCAGCGTGCTGGGGACTTCGGTGATCGTCAGCGTGCACCACATCTCGTTCGAGAACTCGCTGATCATCCTCGTACTGTCGAACCTGGTGGGTTACTGCGGCTACCTCAGCCACGGTTGGATGGGCGACAAGATCGGCCGCCGCAACGTGATCGGCCTGGGCTGGATGCTCGGCGGGCTGTCGTTCGCCGGCATGCTGTTTGGCCCGAGCAACATGGCGATGGTCGTCGGGCTGTACAGCCTGGGCCTGTTCTTCCTGATCGGGCCGTACTCGGCAGCGCTGTTCTTCATCAGCGAAAGTTTCCCCACCAGCATCCGCGCCACCGGTGGCGCGATCATCCATGCCATGGGCCCGATCGGCGCGGTGGTCGCAGGTTTTGGCGCGACCCAGGTGTTGTCCGCCGGCAGCGACTGGCAGACCGCCGCGCTGTGGTTCGGTGCACTGCCGTGCTTTTTGTCCGGCGCCCTGATGTTTGCCGCACGCCACGTGCGTCCGGAAACCGTTCAGTAAGGAGTGTTTGATGAGCCGTAAAGTTGCCTTGATTACCGGTGCCGCCAGCGGCATCGGCCAAGCCCTCGCCGTGGCCTATGCGCGCAACGGCGTGGCGGTGGTCGGCGGGTATTACCCCGCCGATCCCCATGACCCGCACACCACTGTGGCCCTGGTGGAAGCGGCCGGCGGCGAGTGCCTGATGCTGCCACTGGACGTGGGCGACAGCGCCTCGGTGGACGCCCTGGCCGAGCAGGCCGTGCAACATTTTGGCCGCCTCGATTACGCAGTGGCCAACGCGGGTCTGCTGCGCCGCGCGCCGTTGCTGGAGATGACCGATACGCTGTGGGACGAGATGCTCAATGTCGACCTGACGGGGGTGATGCGCACCTTCCGCGCGGCGACCCGGCATATGCACGAGGGCGGCGCGCTGGTGGCGATTTCGTCGATTGCCGGCGGCGTGTATGGCTGGCAGGAGCACAGTCACTACGCGGCAGCCAAGGCCGGTGTGCCGGGGCTGTGCCGGTCGCTGGCGGTGGAGTTGGCGCCCAAGGGCATTCGCTGCAACGCGGTGATTCCCGGGTTGATCGAGACGCCGCAGTCGCTGGATGCGAAAAATTCGCTGGGGCCGGAAGGCTTGGCGAAAGCGGCGCGCGCAATTCCGCTGGGCCGGGTAGGGCGGGCGGATGAAGTGGCGTCGCTGGTGCAGTTCCTGACCAGTGAGGCATCGAGTTATTTGACCGGGCAGAGCATCGTCATCGACGGTGGCCTGACCGTGCGCTGGCCGGACTGATGCGGATTCAAGCCTGATGCACATCAAGTGCGGGAGCGGGCTTGCTCAAGAATGCGGCGCAACAGTTCTGCATGCATCGACTGACACACCGCTTTCGCGAGCAAGCCGCTGCCATATTTAACGGCGTTCGCAACTCGATTATTCAAGGAGTTCACCATGCCTCAACTCACTCATCGCCGCGCCGTCATCACCGGCGCCGGCAGCGGTATCGGGGCCGCCATTGCGCGCGCCTATGCCGTCGAAGGCGCACGCCTGCTGCTGTCCGACCGCAACGCTGCCAGCCTGGCTGAAACCGCGATCACCTGCCGCAACCTTGGCGCCGAAGTGGTCGAGTGCCTGGCCGATGTCGGCACGGTCGAAGGCGCCCAGGCCAGTGTCGACCGCTGCGTCGAGCATTTCGGCGGCATCGATATCCTGGTCAACAATGCCGGCATGCTCACCCAGGCGCGCTGCGTCGACCTCTCCCTCGAAATGTGGAATGACATGCTGCGTGTCGACCTCACCAGCGTGTTCATCGCCAGCCAGCGCGCCCTGCCGCACATGCTCGCGCAGCGCTGGGGGCGGATCATCAACGTCGCCTCGCAACTGGGTATCAAGGGCGGCGCGGAGCTGACCCACTACGCCGCCGCCAAGGCCGGGGTGATCGGCTTTACCAAGTCCCTCGCGCTGGAAGTGGCCAAGGACAATGTGCTGGTCAACGCCATCGCGCCGGGCCCTATCGAAACGCCGCTGGTGGGCGGCATCAGTGCCGACTGGAAACGCGCCAAGGCCGCCGAACTGCCCCTGGGCCGCTTCGGCCTGGCGGATGAAGTCGCGCCCACCGCCGTGCTGCTGGCCAGCGAGCCGGGTGGCAACCTGTTCGTCGGCCAGACCCTGGGCCCCAATTCCGGCGATGTCATGCCATGAGTGGGGTGTAGGCATGTGCGGACTCTGCGGACTGCTCGGCGAAGACCTGCACTGGAGCGACCCCCTGGGCGACGAACTGCCCAGGCGCCGCGAACGCCTGCGCCGTATCGCCGCCATCAATCAGGTGCTGGCGGTGTTCCGGCTCAAGGTCGAAGACTTCCAGGGCGCGTCCTACCTGCTGCTGGGCGCCACCGGCAAACAGGCGTTGGCGAGCGGCCTGGATCAACTCTGGCAGGCCGCTGAAACTATGCTCGGCCGCCCGCTGGACCCGCTCGATCCGCACTTGCTCGATCACCTGGACCTGCAGGCGTCATGAGGTAAGAAGAAAATGAGCATGGCTCTAAATGTGATCACCGGCTTCCTCGGCAGTGGCAAGACCACCTTGCTCAAGCGCCTGCTGCAGCACGAAAGCCTCGGCGATACCGCGTTGCTGATCAACGAATTCGGCGACGTCGGCATCGACCATCTGCTGGTGGAAGAAGTGGCGCCCAATACCGTGTTGCTGCCCAGCGGCTGTATTTGCTGCTCGATCCGCGGCGAACTTAAAGATGCGCTGCTTGGCCTGTTGCAACGCCGCGAGCGCGGTGAGATTCCTGCGTTCAAGCGGGTGATCCTGGAAACCACCGGCCTGGCCGATCCGGCGCCGATCCTCGCGACCTTGAACAACGACGTGCAATTGCGCGGGCGTTTTCATATCGGCCTGGTGATCACCCTGGTCGACGCCAGTCATGCCGCGCTGCAGGAACGCCTGCACCCGGAATGGCTGGCCCAGGTCGCGGCGGCGGATCGCCTGTTGTTGAGCAAGACCGACCTGGTGCCTGATTGCGCGGCGCTGCGTGCGCACCTGCAGGGGCTGAATGCCGGTACGCCGATCCTCGATACACAGGAGATTCTCAGCGGCGATCAACTGCTGCTCGGCGAAGGCCTGCGCAGCGCCGAGCCCGCCGTGGAAGTCAGCCGCTGGCAACTGCATCAAGCCACCACCGTCACCCACGGCGCCGCGCAGGTGTGCAGCCTGACCTTCGACCAGCCGCTGGACTGGGTGGGTTTCGGGGTGTGGTTGTCGATGCTGTTAAGATGCCACGGCGAACGAATCCTTCGCGTCAAAGGGCTGCTCAACGTGAACGCCAGTAACGCCCCCATCGTCATTCATGGCGTGCAGCATTGCCTGCACGCCCCGGTGCACTTGCCCGCGTGGCCGGGCAGCGACCGCCAGTCGCGCCTGGTGTTTATCCTGCGCGGGCTCGACCCCGCGCTGCTGCGGCGCTCCTTCGACGTGTTCTCGCGACGGTTCGCCGCATGATCACATTGCGCGTTCTCGGCACCTCGGTGACCCTGCTCGAATGCCTGCGCGTGCGCGCCGAACAGGAGCTGGGCATTCGCCTGGTGTACCAGGTGCACGACGTCGAACAGGCCCAGCGCATCGCGGTGATGCAGCCCGACAGCTACGACCTCTACGACCAGTGGTTTCACAACGTCGACTTCGTGTGGCCGGCCCGCGCGATCCAGCCCATCGACACGCGACGCCTGGCGCTGTGGCACGAGATCAACGACTTGCCCAAGCGCGGGCGCCTGTCGCCGAACGACCGCCTGGGCAGCGGCAGCGTGCCCAGCGAGCGCCTGTTCGTGCAGCACGATGGCAGCCTCGGCAGTACCGTCACCGAGCGCATCAGCATGTTGCCGCTGACCCACAACGCCGACAGTTTTGCCTACCGCCCCGAACGCTTGCCCGAGGGTTTTTGCCACGGCAATGAAAGCTGGGGCTGGTTGCTCGATCCGGCATGGCGCGCACGCACGGCGCTGCAGAGTGACGCCGCCATCGGCGCGCTGGACGCCGCGCTGGCGGTGCAGGGCGCGGGGCTGGCCAGCTTCAAGGACATCGGCAACATGAGCATCGAAGAGATCGATGTGCTGGCCGACATTCTGGTGCGCAAACAGAAGGAAGGGCACTTTGCGGCGTTCTGGTCCGATGACGAGGAGGCGGCGCAATTGATGCTCAGCCCGAGCATCGATATCCAGAGCCTGTGGTCGCCGACCTTGATGCGCCTGCACCGCGCCGGGGTGAAATACCGCCTGGCGGTGCCGCGCGAAGGTTATCGCGCCTGGTTCGGCGGCTTGTCGTTGTCGCGCCATGCCCAGGGGCCGGTGCTGGATGCGGCGTATGCCTATCTCAATTGGTGGCTGTCCGGCTGGCCCGGGGCGGTGATGGCGCGCCAGGGTTACTACATCGGCAACCCGGCGCGCACGCGTGATCACCTGAGCAGCGCCGAATGGGATTACTGGTATGCCGGCAAGCCTGCGCGGGAGGAGTTGCTGGGCAGCGACGGCTTGCCGCTGATTGATATCGGCGAGGTGCGCGATGGCGGCTCCTACGAGCAACGCATGGGGCATATCGCGGTGTGGAACTCGGTCATGGATGAGCACAACTACCTGGTGCGGCGTTGGGGGGACTTTATGCGGGCGCGCGGCTGAGCGCCGGTCAAGCGCGTGTCGCCAATAAAATGACTGTGAAATCCCCGTATTTATTGAGTGCGCTTATGCTTTTCCCCAGCTAATCTGCTCAAACCAAATATTCATGCAAAATGGATATTTTTTTGACGCCAGTCAGCAGTTGCCAGGAAAGCATATGACAAAGGGACCGAGTGGCAGAGAGCGGCGAAGGCAGCCAGCGGGCACTGCAATGAGCTGGCGCCACACCTTTCAAACCCGCATTGCGGGGGTGTTGGCGCTCTTGCTGCTGGTGGTCGTCGCAGCCACTTATTTCGCGGTCAAGACCGCCACGTCCCGCGCCGTGGAAAACCAGGCGCAAGTCCAACTCAAGACCGGCAGCCAGGTGTTCGAACGCCTGCTGGACCTGCGCGGCCGTC
Organism: Pseudomonas sp. TH21; assembly: GCF_016651025.1. Lineage (NCBI taxonomy): Bacteria > Pseudomonadati > Pseudomonadota > Gammaproteobacteria > Pseudomonadales > Pseudomonadaceae > Pseudomonas > Pseudomonas sp. TH21. The sequence goes on from NZ_JAEKEQ010000001.1 coordinate 1,094,790, forward strand.
GCCTGCAATACGGCCTTGACTGGCTGACCGTCGACGGCCCGTTCAAACAAGCCGTGGCCGAGGGCCAGACCGTGCCGATCCTCGCCGCCCTGCGGCGTCATGGCACCGGTATTCGTTCCAGCGAAGTGTTTGTGCTGGGCCTGGATGGCAAGGTCATGGTCAGCACCTTGCCCGTCCTGTCGCGCGGCCAGGTGTTCCCCTATAACAACGCCCTGCGCCTCGCGCGGCGCAGCGGCCTGCAGATGTTGATCGTGGCCATGGACGGCCGGCCGTACCTGCTGGTGCAGGAGGAAGTACTCGACCCGTTGCCCATCGCACGGGTGGTGATGGGTTTTCCCATGGACAAGCTGTTCGCCAATGAGCTGCGTTCCATGAGCAACCTGGAGGTGTCGTTCCTCAGTGTGCAGGAGGGCAAGCCGGGTCCGCTCTTCAGCACCCAGCCCGATGCGTATCAGGCCTCTACTTTCAGCTTGCTGCGCGAAGCGCCTATCGACCCCGAGCCGCAAATCCACCTGTTCTACGGCCAGCGCGTGCTCAGCCAGGTACTGCCGCTGGCCAATACCGGTGACGGCAATGAAGTGCGGGTCCTGCTGCAAAGCCCGCTGGACCATGCGCTGGAATCCTTCGCGCCGCTGGACCGGCAGTTCCTCGGGATTGCCCTGGCGGTGCTGCTGGTGTCGTTGGCCGGCGCGCTGTTCCTCGCGCGTCGCGTGTCGCGCCCGTTGAATGCGTTGGTCGAGGCGGCGGGGCGGATCGGTGCCGGCGATTACCGCACGCCGGTGCGGGTGCGCGGCCATGACGAGTTCGGCCTGCTGGCGCGCGCCTTCAACGCCATGCAAAGCGGGATCGCCGTGCGCGAACGGCAACTGGCGCATAACGCCCTGCATGATCCGCTCACCGGCCTGCCCAATCGGGCCTTGGCCATGGAGCGCCTGGGCAGCGCGATCAGCGCGCGGCGGCCGGTGGTGTTGTTGTACCTGGGCATCGAGAACTACCGGGTGATCAACGAAGGCTTCGGTCCCGAGGGCGTCGAGGAGATGCTCCGCGAAGCCAGCCGCTGCCTGTCCATGAGCCTGTTGGCCAGCGACACGGCAGCACGCATCACCGGCAGCGAGTTCCTGCTGTTGCTGGAGAATACCGAGATCGACCGCGCCGTGGCCCGCGCCGACCGCCTCTACGCGTTGCTCACCGAACCCCAGCGCATCGGCAATGACGAACTGCGCCACGAAGTCAGCATCGGTATCGCTGCCTACCCTGCCGACGGCCAGCAGGTCGAAGAGCTGATCAGCCGCGCCGCCATCGCTCGCCATGATGCGGCGGCGCTGCCGGGCTACCTGCAGATCTATCAGCAGGACCGCGATCTCGCCCACCAGCGCCAGATCACCTTGATCCGCGACCTGCGCCGGGCCGCCGTCGAAGGCGAGTTGTACCTGTGCTACCAGCCCAAACTCGACCTCAAGCACGGCTATGTGCGCCAGGCCGAAGCCCTGCTGCGCTGGCAGCATCCGAGCCTGGGGCTGGTCTCGCCCGCCGAATTCATCCCCCTGGCCGAGCGCACCGGCAGCATGGGCGGCCTCACGCAATGGGTGATCGAAGAAGCCATCCGCCAGATCGGCGAGTGGGCGCAGCGTGGGCTGCATATTCAATTGTCGGTGAATATCTCGGTGGATGATCTGGCCGATGATGACTTGGCGATCCGCGTCACCACCTTGCTGATGCACTACGGCGTGTCGGCCCAGCAGCTGCTTTTCGAGATCACCGAAAGCGCGATCATGCACAACCCGCAGCAGGCTCTGAGCGTGCTGGAGCAATTGCGTGGTTGCGGTATCAGCCTCTCGGTGGATGACTTCGGCACCGGCTATTCCTCGCTGGCCCAGCTGCAACGGCTACCGGTGCAGGAGTTGAAGATCGACCAGTCCTTCGTGCGCAACCTCGACAGCACCAGCGGCGACGGCGTGATCGTCCGTTCCACCATCGAGATGAGCCACAACCTGGGGCTCAAGGTGGTGGCCGAAGGGGTCGAGTTCGAGCCCAGTCTCAAGCTGCTCAAACTGTGGAATTGCGACACGGCCCAGGGCTACCTGATCAGCCGTCCCCTCAACGCCATGGCCTTCGAGATGTGGATGCGCCGCGAGCGCACTCCGGTTGGAGGCTAGATCAACTCAGCCCGCCTCAGTTCTCGGACATTCATGCGCCTGAGGGGGTTATGGTTGCCTTGCAACTTGGCCATGTCCGTAATCGCACTGCGATAGTCAGCTTTCAGTCCTTCTGGAATGGTCTTGAAACCACCTTTGGCGTAATCGTGAACGATGTCACTCATCACCCTGGGGTCAATGTCGCTGATACGGTCTGGCTTGAACACTTGCCCGAAGTCCACCGGCACGACTTCCTCGTCGTGTGTTTTCTTGAAGTTCTGCGCCTTGGGGTCACCGATCATGAAGCCCAGTTTGAACAAGTTATCGACGGCATCTTTAACCTCCTGGTCCGTGGGTAGTCCGCCCTCTATGTACGGCATATTCAGGTGGCCTCTCTCCATGTAGGCCTCGCCTGGCTTACCGGTTGCGTGGAGATAGGCATTCCACATGTTCATCTCGTGCTTGAGGGCTGTCGGGTCGGGTTTGAATAACGACTTGATTGCCCGATCCTGATGCTTTTCCACCTGGCCCCTGGAGCCGGTGCCAATGACCGACGGGTGATTGGCGGGTTGCGTGGGGTGCGCACTGGGGCTCTGACTGTGCAGTTGGGCTGCGGCTTGCGCGGAGTGCGTGGGGCGATTGAATAGAGCGAAAAAAGGCATTGGGTGCTACTCACCGAATTGTGTTCAGACTGAGTGGAGAGGAGTGAACAAAATCGGTGTAGGAAAATGCACTGGTTAGATGCAGATGTTTCTTGAAGTGGGAAATGTCTGCAAAAAAAAGCGGCTACCTATCCGGTAGCCGCCTTTTGTGTACCGCCGATGTTGCTTAATCCGGCAGTTTGAACGCCATCACGTAGTCACCCTGCTTGGTGCCCAGCGAGCCGTGACCGCCAGCCATGACCAGCACGTATTGCTTGCCGTCCTTGCCGGTGTAGGTCATCGGTGTGGTCTGCGCGCCTGCAGGCAGGCGGCCTTCCCACAGCTGCTTGCCGTTTTTCACGTCATAGGCACGCAGGTACTGGTCGAGGGTACCGCTGAGGAACGCTACGCCACCGGCGGTGGTGAAGGTGCCGCCCAGGCTTGGTACGCCCATGGTCAGGGGGATTGGAACCGGCGAGCTGTCACGCACGGTACCGTTTTTGTGCATCCAGATGGTTTGGTGGTTGGTCAGGTCGACCGCCGCCACATAACCCCACGCTGGTGCCTGGCACGGCAGGCCCAGAGGCGACAGCAGTGCTTCGAGGATCACGCCGTACGGCGCGCCTTTATTCGGCTGCACGCCTTCGGTTTCACTCACGCGCGGACCTTGCTTGGCGATATCGGCCGCCGGGATCAGCTTGGACTTGAACGCCATGTAGCTCGGGTTCACGAAGGCGATCTGGCGTACCGGGTCGACGGAAATGCCACCCCAGTCGAACACGCCGAAGTTGCCTGGGTAAACGATCGAGCCTTGCAGCGAAGGCGGCGTGAACGGGCCGTCGTAGCGCATGGATTTGAAATCGATGCGGCACAGCAGCTGGTCGAACGGCGTCACGCCCCACATGTCACGCTCCTTGAGGGGCGGTGGCATGAAGTTCAGCTCGGACTTCGGTTGGGTCGGCGAGGTGTGGTCGCCAGCAACAGCGCCTTGCGGCACGGCGACTTCGTGGATCGGCACCACCGGCTGGCCGGTAGCACGGTCGAGCACGTAGATGCTGCCTTGCTTGGTCGACGCCATCACTGCCTGCTTCACGCCGGCTTCGGTCTTGATGTCGATCAGCGAAGGCTGGCCGCCCACGTCCATGTCCCACAGGTCGTGGTGGGTGAACTGGAAGGTCCACTTCACGTGGCCGCTGTCGATGTCCAGGGCGGTCAGGCCGGCGCTGTATTTTTCCGAGTCTTCGGTACGGTCGCCGCCGTATTGGTCGGGCATCTGGTTGCCCATCGGCAGGTAGAGCATGCCGAGTTTTTCATCCACGCTGAACATGGACCACATGTTCGGCGAGTTGCGGGTGTAGGTCTTGCCTTCGGCCAACGGGGTAGTGTCGTCCGGGTTGCCGCTGTCCCAGTTCCACACCAGCTTGCCGGTGTGCACGTCGAACGCGCGGATCACGCCGCTAGGCTCGTCGGTGGAGACGTTGTCGGTCACGTGACCGCCGATCACCACGAGGTTCTTGGTCACGGCCGGTGGCGAGGTGGAGTAGTAACCGCCGGGGGCGAAGCTGCCGATATTGGCACGCAGGTCGACCTGGCCTTTGTCGCCGAAGTCTTCGCACATCTTGCCGGTGTCGGCGTTAAGGGCGATCAGACGGGTGTCGGCGGTCGGTACGAAGATGCGTTTCGGGCAGGCATTCGGCGCGGCGGCCGGGCTGGCGCTGCCGGTAGGGCTCTGCTCGGAGGCATAGACGGCGTCATCGTGATACGACACGCCACGGCAGGTCATGTGCGCCCAGCCCTTGAAGTTCTCGGCACCTTCGGTGCTGATCTTCGGGTCGAAACGCCAGATTTCCTTGCCGGTGTCCGGGTCCAGCGCGATCACCTGGCTGTGCGGCGTGCACACGTAGAGCATGCCGTTGACTTTCAGCGGGGTGTTTTCGGCGGTGGTTTCACCCGGATCGCCAGCACCAGGAATGTCGCCGGTGCGGAAGGTCCACGCCGGGACCAGCTTGTGCGCGTTCTCCGGGGTGATCTGCGCCAGCGGCGAGTAGCGATCACCATGGGCCGAACGGCCGTAGGAGTTCCAGTCGCCATCGGCCTGGGCCGGCGCAGAACTGGCCATGCCAGGTACCGCGTCGCGGTCCAGTTGGCCGGTCTTGACCATCTCACCCGGGTTGGTGAATTGGCTGGCGAGGGCGGCAGCACCGGCCAGCACCACGGCCACGCTCAGCGCGCCAGTGCCCAGCGGGGCAGGCTGGCCACGCAGCAACGGACGGCGAAACCACGGGAGCAGCAGGACGATGCCCAGGGCAAACAGCAGTGCCAGGCGCGGCACCAACTGCCACCAGTCCAGGCCGACTTCCCACAAGGCCCATACGGTACTGGCGAACAACACCAGTGCGTACAAGCCCAGCGCGGCGCGGCGGGTAGCCAGCAGCAACACGCCGGTCAGGGCGATGCCGATACCGGCCAGCAGGTAGTACAGCGACCCGCCGAGCATGCTCAGCTTGACGCCGCCGGCCAGCAAGGCCAGCCCCATGATCAGCAGCAAGATCCCCAGCAGCCTGGGCAGCAGGCGGCTTGGGCTTGAAGCACCATCAGTGCTCATAGTGTGTTTCTCCGTTACGTTGGAATTATGTAACCCCGTGCTTCACTGTAGATGACGATTCGGCGCGGGCTTGGTTCAGCGTTAATTCGGTTTTTCTGGGGACAGGCGGTTATCCACAGGCGGGCGATAGACCTTCAGGCGCAGGTCGGTGCAAGACAGCGCTGTCTTCGAGGAGAGGGCAATTCGGCAAAATGGGATCGACCGCGGGAGTGAAACGTTTCAGTTTGTTGCGGCAAGGATAAAGTGCTGGTGCACCAAGCGAAAGCACAAATCGCAAGATGCATCATTTCCGATTTGGTAACAGTGACAGAACGTCGCTGCAAAAAGTGTAGGCGCCGGCTTGCCGGCGATGGGCCCGTGAGGCTGCCATCGCCGGCGAGTCGGCGCCTACAGGCGTGGGTTAGAAGGTGGTGCGGATACCCAATTGCACACTTCTGCCCGGTGCCGGCGCGATGTCACGCAGGATCGAGCTGGCGTAGCGCACGGTCTGGTTGGTGAGGTTTTCGCCGTTCACAAACGCCAGCCATTGGCTGCCGCCGACGTTGAAGCGATAGCCTGCGCTCGCGCCCAGCGTGGTGTAGCCGTCGGTGCCGCTCTCGTTATTCGGTACCCGGCCCTGGCCGGCGGCGTGTTCCACATCGATACGTGCCTGCCAGCGGTCGAGTTCCCACAGCAGGCCGCTGTTCAAGCGCAGCGGCGCAATGCGCGGCAAGGCTTCGCCGGTGTCGAGGTTGGTGGCGCGGGTGTAGTCGCCCGACAGCTCCAGGGCGAACTTGCCGTAGGCGCTTTCACCGAGTTTCCAGTGGTCCTGGGCTTCAAAGCCGGCAAATCGCGCACGTACGCCGGAATATTCGTACTCAGGGATACCGCCGGCGTCTTCTTCGCCTTCATCGTTCAGCGTACGACCGGTGCCCAGCAAGCCGATGTAATTGGAGAAGTGGCTGTAGAACACGCCGAAGCTGCCCTTGTGGGTGCCGTTGTCGAAACGCAGGGCCAGGTCGCTGGACACGGCTTTTTCTTTCTTCAGGTTGGCGTTGCCCAGCTCATAGGTACCGGTGGCGACATGCGCACCGTTGGCGTACAGCTCGTAGAACGTCGGCGCGCGCTCGGTATAGCCGAGGGTCGCGGCCACCGACCAGATCGGCGTGAGGGTGTACACCGCACCCGACGACAGGCTGCCGGCGGTGAAGTCATTGCTTTTGTCGGCGCCGGCAAAGCGCTCGTTGCCCTTGGCGTCCGGGTCGACGCTGGTGTGTTCCAGGCGCCCGCCGAGGCTGAGTTTCAAGCGCTCGGTGGCCTGCATTTCTTCGAGGATGAACAGCGCGCCGGCCGTGGTGTCGGTCTGCGGCACGAACGCTTCTTCACCCAGGGCGGAGAACTCGTTGCGGGTGACCTGTGCACCGACCACCCCGTCGAGCGGGCCAAGTGGCTGGTGACGGGCTTCAACCCGCGCCTCATAACCCTTGTTCTTGAAGATCGTGCCGGTCTCGCCGCCTTCGATTTCACGGTGCTCGTAGTCGGTGTAGCCCGCGTCGACTTTCACCGAGGTGAACGGGCCTTGCAGGTTGCGGACTTCGGAGGCGAACGCGTAGTGATCCTGCTTCATGCGGATGCGCACGTCCTGCTCGGCGGGGGAGCCGTAGTTAGCGTCGTAGCTGCTGTAGGACAGCCCGGCGTAACCGTCATCCCAGGTGTAGGAACCGCCCACCGCGCCGCCGTCCTGGCGTCCGTCGCTGTTGCCCAGGCGACCGTTCTTGCCGGGGGCGTCATCGGTTTCCGGGGCGTGGCGACTGCGTGCCTGGCCGGGGATTTTCAGGTCGTTGAATTCCCGCGCATTCGCATCCAGGTGCAAGGCGAAGGTGCCGTTGCCGGCTTCCAGCTTGCCGGCGCTGCTGCGCGTGGTGTCGGCGCCGCCGTAGCGCAACTCACCGGCACCGTGGATGCCTTCGATGGCTTCGGTGGGAATGCGGTTGTCGAAGGTGTTGACCACGCCGCCGATGGCGCTGCCGCCGTACAGCAGCGCTGCCGGGCCGCGCACGATTTCGATGCGGTCGACGTTGACCGGGTCCAGTGGCACCGCGTGGTCGTAGGACAGCGACGAGGCATCCAGCGCGCCCACGCCGTTGCGCAGGATGCGGATGCGGTCACCGTCCTGGCCACGGATGATCGGCCGGCTGGCGCCCGGCCCGAAGTACGAAGACGACACGCCGGGCTGCTTGTTCAGGGTTTCGCCGAGGCTGCCTTTTTGCTGCAGGGTCAGGTCATCGCCTTCCAGTACGGTGGTCGGCGAGGCGAGTTGCTCGCTGCCCAGCGGGTTGCCGGTGATGACTTGGGGTTGCAGTTCCAGGGCGTGGGCTTCGGAGCAGATCAACAGGGCGGCGGCAAGCGGGGTCAAGCGCCACAGGGAGGAGAGGGACATCGGACATTCCTTGGCAAAACGGCAAAAAAGAGAAGGCTGCAGACGGTATCGAACGGCTTACTTTTGATAAGTATCGTTACAATATAACATCTCTTTTTTCACTGAAAAGGGGAACTTTCTCCCAAGGGCTATATTCAATCCAGTGCTTCCACCGGTACGCCCCGTCGGCTAAGGTGCGCGGCTGTATTTCCTCTTATTGCAAAAGGCCCGGCATGACCGCGACAAGCAACGACCCACTCCACGGCGTGACCCTGCAACACGTCCTCACCACCCTGGTGGAACATTACGAATGGGAAGGCCTGGCCGAGCGCATTGATATCCGCTGCTTCAAGAGCGACCCGAGCATCAAGTCGAGCCTCACCTTCCTGCGCAAGACGCCGTGGGCGCGGGAAAAAGTCGAAGGCTTGTACGTCAAGCTGATGCGCACCAAACGCCCGCTGGACTGACCTCATGAAGCGGTATGTGGCAGCAGCGGCGCTGGCCGGATGGGTCGGCTTGGCGATTCAGCAATACCTGATCTTCTCTTCGCGCTGGGACGCCGGCGCCAGTCTGCTGGGCGGGCTGATCAACTTTTTCAGTTTCTTCACCGTGCTGACCAACACCCTGGCGGCGGTGGTGTTGAGCTATGCGTGGGTCAAGCGCGACTCGCCGGCGAAGCGGTGGTTTCTCGCGCCCGCGGTCAGCAGTGGCATCGCAGTGAGCATCGTGGTGGTGGGCCTCGCCTACAGCCTGTTGCTGCGGCATTTGTGGCAGCCCGAAGGCTTCCAATTTATCGCCGATGAGCTGCTGCACGACGTCATGCCGGTGTTGTTCGTCGTGTACTGGTGGCGGTATGTGCCCAAGGGCCATCTGCGCCTGAAACACATCGGCCTGTGGGTGATCTACCCGCTGGTGTACTTCGGCTATGCGCTGCTGCGCGGGGATTTGCTCGGGCAGTATCAGTACCCGTTCATCGATGTCGGCACCCTCGGTTATCCACAAGTGTTCGTGAATGCCGGGGGCATTCTGGCGGGCTTTGTGCTGGTTGCACTGGCCGTGGTGGGGCTGGATAAGCGCATCAAGCCCCGCTCCTGATGGATTCATTCCTTACCTACCCGGCGAGCACCGTCTCGTCGAGCAGTTGTGCGCCTCTTCTCGATCGCTTCAACTCATTAGTTAATCTTTCCACATGAAAGCGTTGACTTTCCAGGTGATGTAGTTCGATTCTTACAGTTATAGTTACCGATAACTCGGCACTCATAAACTTCACGTCATCCACGTCTTACAGATGAATACAAAGTTTTGGCAAATTGCCATAATTTTCTTATAAGTCTTGGCGTCGCCAGGCTACGTCATTAAATGAACGGGCCGACTTTCCTTTTAAAGTTTGCACTGGATAATCACTCGGGCTCATCAAGCGAGTTGAGTTGCAATACAAGTAATTGGAAAAAGGTAGGGCGTTCTGCGCGCTTAGGCGTCGGAATGACTTAATGACGTTTATTACTCTGTGAGCCTCTAGACATGAAAGCCAAAATAAACACTGTGCTGTTATCCATCGGGTTGTTGGTAGGGTCTGTGTCTGTTGCCCAGGCGGCGGATGGAACGGTCACCTTTTTGGGTTCGGTGCATTCCGGCGCCTGCTCCATCAAGCCTGACTCCGTCGATCAAACCATTCCCCTTGGCGCGATTGCCAAGCATCAGTTGCAGGCGGGTGGGAAGTCCGAGCCACGGCGCTTGCTGATTGAACTCGAAGGTTGCGACCTGGCCGGCCTCACCGATAACACGGTGACCACGACCTTCACCGGGGCGCCATCCGGCGTGGTGCCGGGTGCGCTGGGCACCGTCGGTAGCGCGGGCAACGTCGGCATCATGATGACCCATGGCAGTCAACCCGTTCGATTGGGCGTGCCTACCACGCCGCAGATCATTGCCACCGGTGATAACACGCTGGAGTTCGGTGCCTATGTGCAAGGCGCTGCTACGGGCGACGTGTTGCCGGGTGATTTCAGCGCGGTGACCAATTTCACCTTGGCTTATCAGTAAGCTTTTTCCCCCGCCACCCAGCGTGGCGGGGGAGGCGGGTGGAGGCACTGGTGAAAACATTCGTAAGTCTCGCTATCACCTCTTCTTTGGCGATGTTCGCCAGCCCTTGGGGGGTTGCCCAGGAGCTTGCGCACGGGGATGGGCTCGTCACGCTGGGAGGAGAGGTCGTTGACTCGGCCTGCGGGTTGGAGTTGGTCAGCGTCGATCAAACCATCGATATGGACCCTGAGCCTATCGGCCGGTTTTTACGACGCGCCAGGGGCGGCGACCAATCCTTCCAGCTGCGCCTGGTCAATTGCACATTGAGTCGCACCGATCCGTTACGCCCCGGGGTAACGCTGCCCGACTGGCAGCACCTGCGGGTGACATTTGACGGTCCCTCCGACAGGGAGGGTCGCTCTTTTGCTGTATTGGGTGGCTCGCAAGGTGTTGCTCTCAATATCCAAGATTCGGTTGGCCAATTGAGTATTCCCGGTCAGCCGATGACACCGCACCCCTTGGCGGAAGGCGACATGACGCTGCACTTCACGCTTCATTTTGTTGGCAACGGATTGCCCATAGTGGCCGGAGCACACCGCGCCACCGTGCGATTCAAGTTGGAATATTTCTGAACTTTGATGGGTTGCTTGCATGTTGAATACGGCGAAGGTCAAGAATACGCTGCGCTCAAACTTTTTTAGTGGGTTGATATTATTACCGAGCACGGCTATGGCGAGCGGGGATATTGAGTTCAATACAGACGTCCTCGATCTAAGTGATCGGACCAATATTGACTTGTCTCGGTTTGCCCGCAGCGGTTTTATTCTGCCTGGTACTTACTCGATGGTGGTGCAGATCAATAATCAGGCGATGGCCGAGCAATCGGTGGCGTTCTTTCCCCCCGATAATGATCCCAAAGGCAGCCAGGCCTGTCTGTCGCCGGCGCTTGTGGACCTGCTGGGCCTGAAAGTGTCGAGTGCTGCCGAACTCAAGTGGTGGAAAGGCCATGACTGCCTGGATATAGAAAGCTTGCCGGGCATGGAGGTCAGTGGCGATCTGGCCACCTCCACGCTGAACATCAGCGTGCCCCAGGCCTACCTTGAATACAGCGCCATCAATTGGGACCCGCCTTCCCGCTGGGATGAGGGCGTGCCGGGGCTGCTGATCGATTACAACATGACGGCGCAGTCCCGCTACCAGAAGAATGACGGCACCCGTAACAACTTGACGGGTAACGGCACCGTGGGGGCGAATGCCGGCGCCTGGCGCCTGAGGGCGGACTGGCAGGGGCGTGTCGAAAAAGGCCTCGACAGTGGGTACGGCGATCCACAACAACTGGAGTGGAGTCGTTACTACGCGTATCGCGCAGTGCCTGCGCTGAAGGCGCGCCTGACGGTGGGAGAGGACTATCTGTATTCGGACCTGTTTGACAGCTTCCGCTATACCGGTGCCGCACTCGTTTCGGATGCAAGCCAGCTGCCACCCAACTTGCGCGGTTATGCCCCGGAAGTGGTGGGCGTCGCCAAGACAAACGCCCGGGTTGTTATCAGCCAGAAGGGCCGCGTGCTGTATGAAACGCTGGTCGCTGCAGGCCCGTATCGTATCCAGGACCTCAATGACGCCGTCAGCGGCACCCTGGATGTACGGGTGGAAGAACAGGATGGTTCGGTCCACACCTTCCAGATCGATACGGCAGGCATTCCCTACCTGACGCGTCCTGGCCAGGTTCGTTACAAGCTGGCGGTAGGGCGGCCCTCCGATCTTCAATACGGCGCCAATGGCAATTTTTTCGGTACCGGTGAGTTCTCCTGGGGCGTCAGCAATGGTTGGTCGCTGTTCGGCGGTGCTATCACCGATAACAACTACCGTGCGTTGTCTGTCGGCGCCGGTCGTGACCTGTTGGCGTTCGGCGCCGTATCGCTGGATGTCACCCAGTCCCACGCCAGCGTGTGGAATCAGGCGCTCTCGGGCAAATCCTACCGCCTTCAATACTCCAAGCACTTCGAGCAGTACGACAGCCAGGTGACGTTTGCCGGCTACCGGTTTTCCGAGAAAAACTACTTGAGCATGAGTGAGTACCTGGACGCCAGCCATTACGGGTTGAACGGCGAGCTCGGCGGGATCGAAAACGTAGAGATCATCGAGGGCTGGAAACCGATTGGCGACAGCAAGTCACTGTATACGGTGACGCTCAATAAACAGTTTCGTGACCTTGGGGCGACCGTCTACGCCAGTTACAACAAACAGACGTATTGGGGCGCCCGGACACTCAGCGCTGGAACCTGTCCATGTCGCGCTACTTTAATCTGGGGACAGTCAGGAACATGAGCCTGTCCCTGAATATGTACCGCAGTCAGGAATACGCCTACAAGGATAGCGGAATGGCGCTGACTGTCAGCCTGCCATTGGGGCGCAGCGGCACACTGTCGCTGGATGGCAGCAGGACCTCGGGCAAAGAGAGCTATGCCACGCGTTACAGTGACCGCCTCGATGAGCGCAATAGCTATCAGCTCAGTGCAAGCGACAACTCTACCAGCGGTTACCTGAGCCATATTGGCGACCAGGCTGACATCGATCTCAGCGCCAGCACACAACAAGGCAATGGCAGGACCCTCAGTGCGTCTGTTCGCGGTGGCGGCACACTCACGCCCTACGGCGCAGCCCTGCACCGAACCAATGCCGTTGGCGGAACCCGTCTGATGATCGATTCCGGCGGGGTACCCGACGTGCCTGTGCGGGGCTACGGCGTGTCGACCCGCACCAACATTTTCGGCAAGGCGGTGATCTCCGATATCAGCAGCTACCAGCGCACGGCCGCCAGTGTCGACCTGGAGAGCTTGCCGAGCAACGTCGAAGCCACGCAGTCGGTGACGCAACTGACACTCACCGAAGGGGCCATCGGTTATCGATCGCTGGAGGTGATTGCCGGTGAAAAGGCCATGGCCGTGCTGCGCCTGCCGGATGGCAGTTCACCGCCCTTCGGCGCGACGGTGAAGAACCTAAAACAGCAGGACACCGGGATTGTGAACGACGGCGGTGCTGTTTACCTGAGTGGCATCCAGGCCGGTGAGCAGATGATTGTCAGTTGGAGTGGCCTCGAGCAATGCCTGCTCACGCTCCCTGTGGTTTTGCCAGCCGACAGCTTGAGCGATGCCCTGCAACTGCGCTGCCAGAGTGTAGCCACTGATCAATCCTCACCCGAGCCAGCATCGCTGACCGGCAAGCGTACCGATACGGAGAACCCCGCCTCATGATGCTCAATACGCGCTCTAGATTCCTGCTCTTCGCACTCTTGGCTACAGGCCTGAACCCGGCCGCCAACGCTGCGGTTGGCCTGGATCGCACCCGTGTGATCTTTGAGGGTGGCAAGGATGCCACCAGCGTGAACATCACCAATAACAACACCCAGTTGCCGTACCTGGCCCAAGGGTGGATCGAGGATGAGCAGGGCAACAAAATCACCTCGCCCTTGATCGTGCTACCGCCGGTTCAACGCTTGGAGCCCGGTAAACAAAGCCAGGTGAAAGTTCAGGCGTTGCCGGCGGTCAAATCGTTGCCCCAGGATCGCGAGACTGTTTACTACTTCAACCTGCGGGAAATTCCGCCGCGCAGCGACAAATCCAACACCCTGCAAATTGCGCTGCAGACCCGCATCAAATTGTTCTACCGCCCCCAAGCCATCATGCCCAGCCAGCAGGACTTGTCCAACCCCTGGCAGGAAAAGCTCACCCTGACCCGGCAGGGCGACCGATACCAGGTGAATAACCCCACGCCTTACTACGTGTCCCTGGTGGACGCGCGCGCCAGCAAAGACGGTAAAACCGTGGCGGGCTTTGAACCGGTGATGATCCCGCCCAAGGGGACGCTGGCCTTGGGGCCAACGGCCACGGCACTTGGCCAGGCGCCGTATTTGGCCTACGTCAACGATTACGGTGGACGCCCGCTCCTGGCATTCACTTGCAGTGGCGAAACCTGCACCGTGAACGCGCAGGTCTCATCGCCTAATGAGTAGCGCCTGCTGCGGGAGAACGTCATGAAGTCGCACACCGTGAAAGTCTTGGGTTGCGTGTTATGTGTCCTGGCGGCGCGAGTAGGCGCCGAGGATGACGAAGGCATCGATGGCCAACGTGGGCGGTTGAACGTTAACGGGTCCATGCATGAATCGCCTTGCAGCCTGGAGATGACATCGCGCCATCAAACGATTGACCTGGGCGCCGTGTCGGCCAGCCTGCTGCTACGACCTGGCGACCAGGCGCCATCAAGGGCATTCCAGCTGCGCTTCCAGGATTGCCAGCGCACCGCCGGCAGCATCCGCAGCGAGCGTACCGGGAACCTGGCATGGAGTTCCCATCAACCGGTGTTGTCGGTCACGTTTCTCGCGCCTGCCGATGCCGATGATCCACGGCTGGTCAAAGTGCAAGGCATCACCGGGATGGGGCTGCGGTTGACCGATGCCTTGGGTCGGGACGTGCAACTGGGCTCCCGGGGCGAACCGTTGTTTTTGACCGAGGGCGGCAGTCTCCAGACCTGGAATGTTCAACCCACGCGCACCTCCGCGCCGTTGACCAGTGGGGCCTTCCGCGCCGTAGTGGATTTCAGGCTCAGTTATGAGTGAGGCCAATGTAATGACCAAGGCAGTCGGCCCGCGGGCCATTCTTATTGGGGCAGGCCTGCTGTGGGTCGCCAGCCAGGGTGTGCAGGCCGACACCAACCTGATCATCCGCGCGGTCATCATCGCACCTCCGCCGTGCATCATTAACGGCGCGAGTACGCTCAATGTGCCCTTTGGCAATGACCTTCTGACGTCACGGGTGGACGGTATCAACTACCGTCGCAACGTGCCTTATACCGTCACCTGTGATGCCCCTTTCAGCAACGCCATGAGACTTGAACTCAGGGGCACGGGGGCCTCGTTTGATGCTCGCGTACTCTCGACCCGCAACCCGAATCTTGGGGTGAAACTGTTCATCAACGGTGCGGATTGGCCGCTGAATGCGGCCGTGAATTTTACCTATCCCAACTTCCCCGTCGTGCAGGCAGTACCGGTCAAGCGCGCGGGCAGCGTCCTGCTCGGGGGCGCATTTGATGCCGCCGCCACGCTTGTGGTCGATTACCAATGATGAGGAATGCGCAATGACATGCGGGCAGCAGCGGGCCTTGCTCGCCTTGTGTTTGATCGGCCTGAGCAGCAGTGCTTCGGCCAACTTGACGTTCAGCGGGACGCTCAATGAGCCACCGCCCTGCACGATCAATGCGGGGAACACGATCGAAGTCGATTTCGGCGATGTCGGCGTCAAGCGAGTCGATGGCGTGAGATACCGCCGAGCGCTCGGCTACATCATCAGCTGTGGTAGCGCCACGCTCCCGTGGGTGCTGAAGTTGAGTGTCAACGGCACACCCACGACGTTCGACGGCTCGGCTGTGCAAACCAGTGCGACAGGCCTGGGCATTCGGATATTCCAGAATAACCTGCCGTTTCGACTCAATACGCCACTGGATATAACCGTGTCGTCCCCGCCGATGTTGGAAGTCGTGCCGGTCAAACAGCCGGGTGCAACGCTGGCCCCCGCAAGGTTCACAGCGGTGGCCACGCTGTTGGCCGAATACCAGTAGGAGTTGAATCCATGGGACATGAGAGTGTTCATCCCAGGTGGCTGTGCGCCGTGCTGGCCTGGGTGCCAGTCTTCAGCCTGATACCCGAGGCGTCTGCGACGGACAACCTGAATTTCAAGGGCAACCTGGTTGAACAGGCCTGCAACATCAGGCCTGGCGACGAGGCAATCACCCTGGAGCTCTGGGACCTGACCAGCAAGCACCTCTACATCAACACGCGCTCTGTGGGCAAAGGCTTCAAGCTGCATCTGGAAGACTGCGACACCACCATCGGCAACACGGTGACCATCACCTTCGGCGGTGTGGAAAACCGGGCGCTGCCCGGGTTGTTCGCGCTGGATAGCGGCAATGGTGCCTCGGGTATCGGGCTCGGTCTGGAGACGCTGAGTAACAAGCCATTGCCCGTGAACAAAGTCAGCGACGAACAGGTTTTGGCCAATGGCAGCAATGTCATTGAGCTCAAGGCCTACGTGCAGGGGGAGCCGGATGCCCTCAGGGAGCAGACCATAGGGCACGGAGCCTACAGGGTGACCTCGACGTTTACGCTGGACTACCCGTAGCGCTGTGAATCGTAACTCATAGGCCGCCACGGCCTCGGACGAACTTCAACTCTCTTCTGGACGGCACCAGACCGCAGGCCGATATTCGCTGCGCGGTGCCAGGGGAGGGAAGCCACGAGATATAACAAATGAAACGACTGCATGTAGCCATCGTGACTCTCGTCTTGCTGGGTGTCGGTACGACCGCGCAGGCGGTTGATTGCCGAGTGAATGGCGGGCCCTGGGTCAATGGTAATCCCAACCTGGTTGTGCCGGTCACGGTCACCCTGAGCGCAGACCGCACGCGGGTTTTTATGGAAGGGGCAAGGCTGGAATGTCGATTTACCCCTGATGGAGGTCCATCTTCGCGCGAGGACTACTGGACCACTGGCAGCGTCGCAGGCGCGCCCTGGTCTCCCGGCCCCAAGTTCAGCACTCAAGGGACGGGATTGCGGATTAACGGCGCGTTCTATAACACCCCTGTCCCGTCGGGTATTCGGATAGCCACTATTCCGAACAATATGGCTGCTTACCCGATCAATATCACCCCCTACATTCTGTTGCGTAACTACCCGGCTACGCCGATCGACGTGCGAATAGGGGACAACCTCGGGCTATTGCGCCTCACCAGTTCGAACAATTACGACGCCACCCGGCCGCAACTCACCGTCACTTATACGGCCGCCAACACCTTCACCATTTCCCCGTCTACCTGCACGATCAACAATAACAACCCGATCGAGATCAACTTCGGCAATGTTCACCAGAGAGCAATCGGTACCGATCCGCTGACCACGACCATCCGCAGCAACCGCCGGCTCACTTATTCATGCCCGGACGGCGGGATTAGTACACCGATCACGATCACTTACAAAGGCACCGCCTCTTCGTTCGACACGCGTCTGCTGCGAATGACCAACCCGGACGTGGGGACGGCCCTTGTTCGTGGCGCAAGTGCGGTTCATGTCAACGGTTCATTCCTGACCCAAATTACCAACAGTGCAGGGGGCGACGATGTGACGTTTTCCCTGGTCCGGCGAGCAGGCTCCCTGCCTGCCGCCGGAGCCATCAGCGGCAGCGGAGTACTCGTAATGGGGGTGCCATGACACACCCCTGGCGTGAGGCTTACTCCTCTTCGCTGCCGTCCGCACGCCAGTAGCCCACGGCCTTGAGGAACTCCTCATTGACCTTATGGGTGTCCAGCAGCACCCGGCGTACCTGGCGCGACAGCTTGGTTTCGGTGGCGACAAAGCAGTACAGCGAGCCACTCGGCAGCGTGAGGTTTTTCACGCGGTCGAGCAGGTCGTCCTGACCGCGCACCACCCAGATCACCTCCACATCGGCGGCGCTTTGCAGCGCTTGTTGTTCCGCCGCATCGGCGATCTCGATCACCGCCAGCACCTTGCGCCCCGCCGGCAGTTCTTCCAGGCGACGGCCGATGGCCGGCAACGCGGTTTCGTCGCCGATCAGCAGGTAGCTGTCGAAGATGTCCGGCACGATCATCGAGCCGCGTGGCCCGCCGATGTACAGGTGCTGGCCGACCTTGGCCTGGTCGGCCCAGGTGGAGGCGGGGCCATCGCCGTGCAATACGAAGTCGATGTCCAGTTCACCGATGTCCAGGTCATAGCGGCGCGGCGTGTAGTCGCGCATCGCTGGCTGCGGGCCTTCGCCCTTGATGCTGAAGGTCGGGCTTTCCAGCGCGGCCTGTTCGGCAGCGTTCTGCGGGAACAGCAACTTGATGTGATCGTCGCTGCCCAGGCTGATAAACCCGGCCAGTTCCGGCCCGCCGAGGGTGATGCGGCGCATGCGCGGGGTGATGTCGACCACCCGCAATACCTGCAGGCGGCGGCGTTTGATCTCGTGGGTCACGCGGTGGATGGCTTGAGTATTCATTGAGCTTTCCCGTCGGCAATGGCTTGGGCGGTGCTGTTGAGCAGCGCCGCGACACGAACGATTTCTTCCGGGCTCCAGCGCCCGTGGTGCGAATGCAAGGCGTGGCGCAGGTTGTGCACCGCCTCGTGGATTTCCGGTGGACGGTCATGGCCGCGCAGCGAGCGTTTGCTCACCTCCATGCGCAGGCGAATGCCGTCGAGGGCTACCGTCTGTTCGCTTATGAAGAGACGACCGGCGTCGGTGATTGTGTAGCGTTTTTTTCCGCCTTCGGCGTCGCCGGCGATCAACTCGCTTTCTTCCAGGAAGGTCAGCGTGGGGTAGATCACCCCGGGGCTGGGGCTGTAGGCGCCGTCGAAGAGGGTTTCAATGCGGCGGATCAGGTCGTAGCCGTGGCACGGCTGTTCGGCGATCAACGCCGGCAGCAGCAATTTCAGGTCACCCGGCGCAAAGACGCGCGGGCCGCGCCCACCGCGTTCGCGGCCAGGGCGTTTTTCGAAGCCATCGCGGTCGTCACCGTGGTCTCGGTGGTGATGAGGGTCTCTCACTGTCGTGTTCTCCTGTCTGATTTAGATACAACTTAAGATATATCTTACGTAAAGCGCAAAACCGTCTGACGAACGGTAGCGACAGGAAAACGCGGCTGCGCAAGGTGGCCGCCGCCTCCGAACAGGGCCTGGCCTTATCAGCGAATCAGCGCGGCTAAATGACCATTTTATGAAGACACCATCAGCGGGTTCAGTGGAGTTATTGCTCTAATGGCGGGGAATAACCAGAGCCGCTCTGGTGTGTAGCTGATGTCCTACAGAGTGCGGATTTATATAAGTAGTACTGTCCATGTTTGCGTGTAATAACAAGATGACAGTTAATATTCATCTTTTTGAATTTTATGGTTTTTTTCTGAATTTGCGTGTCGTGTTTAATTACGGGTCAGCGCGAAAGGGCCGGCATCATCAAGTGGCGTTTCGAGGGACTATTTGCCTGCTTCGCAAGACCGGATTATTGGGTTTCGGCGGGGCGAGAAAACAGTTTTCTCAACTAACATTTGATGTCACCACAGGTACTAAAAATGCTTAAAAAGACCGCTTTCGTCCTGCCTCTCGTTGCTTTGGCGATCGGCTCCTCCAGCGCTTTCGCTGCCGGTGAGGCCAGCAGCGTCATCAACATCAAGGCGACGATTCCTACCAAGCAGTTCCATGTGCTGCCACGTGATCCCAACTTCGGTCGCGACGAAACCATGAACTACAACCCCGTCACCGGTGAACTGAGTTCGCTGCGCGCCACCTACGACCTGAAAAACACTGACGGTTCGATCCACGCCTACATCGAAGGCGGTCCCGCTTCGTTGACCAACGGCACCTCCGCGATCGCACTGACCAACACCTTCAACGGTGTAGTCCTGACCGGCGCGCCACTGGAAGTGGCCGATGACGCAAGCACCACCCCAGGCACCCAGGCTGACCTGGTCGTGGCTGCCGCCAAACCTGCAGATGGCGTATCCGGGTTGTTCACCACCAACTACACCATCGTCTTCGACCACGTGCCACGCGTCACACAGTAAGGCCTGATCAGCACCGGCTTATTGTTGGGTAGCGATACCGGTCGACAGGCAGTCGCTGTCGGTCGACCGGTTTTGCGTTTGAAGTCCGAAATCAGAGTATTCCGTTCATGTTCCCGATGACTTCCATCGCGGCAGCGCTTGCCTTGTTGTTTTGTGCGGGCGCGTTGGCGGCAGGTACCGCCGAAGGCACAACACCGCGTAGTTTGCTTTCCCAGGCCAAGGGATTGCCGGCGGACTTTGAAGAGCACTTTTTTGATGTCCCCCTGGCCGTCAGGGTTGAACTGGACCAGGAGTTTGTCTCCGAGGCAATGATCGTCCTGACCCGTGACGACCGCCTGACCCTGCTCGACTTTACCGACCACGACGGCAGCGTCATCAAGGATGAAGAGCGCGACCACTGGGCCGATTACCTGAAGCAGGGTGTGGCGCTCGGTGCCTGCGCCAGCAACTGCCCCTCGGGGCTCATGGCCGTGCACTACAACCTGGAAAACTCCACGGTGTCCCTGCTCACCGAAAACGCCGAGCGTGATGCCCAGGAGCAGCGTTATTACTTCCTGCCCACCGGCGGCAGCACCGGCCTGATCGTGCGCAACCAGTTGAACCTCAGCGGCGGCGAAGGCCAGGACCTCGGCGGGCGCTTCGGCGTCGACGCCAGCAGTAGCCTGGGCCTGTGGAGCCAGACGCTGAACATGCAGTTCTCGCGCCTTGGCGGCCCCGATGACGATGACCTCAACCACGCGGTGTACGCGCTCTACACCCAGCGTGAGCTGGAAGGCAACTTCCTGCGCCTGGGTTACTTCACGCCCAATGCCGAAGGCCTGACGCGCCAACTGCGCACCTTTGGTGCCAGCCCCGACACCGCCGTCGGCGTGATGTACGGCAGTTCTGACAGCCTGGTGATCAGCAACGCCAAGCCTGCGGTGTACCCGATCTACGTCACCGCCAGCCGTCAGGCGTCGGTGGAGATTTATCGCAATGGCCTGCTGATCAACACGCAGCCGGTCGGCAGCGGCTTGCACAGCCTCGACACGCGGCCGCTGCCCGGCGGCATCTATGAAGTGGAAGTGCGCCTGGTGGAAGACGGCCAGATCACCAGCACCACCCAGGAGTTGGTGTACAAGCCCAACAACTGGCGCAACCACGACGAGCGCTGGCGCTACAACCTGTTCGCCGGCCAGGAAAGCAAGCTGCTGAGCAACTTCGACGAGCAGAGCAGCGGCAGCCCGACTGCCGGCGTCTCCCTCAATTACCTGGCGCATCCGCGTGTGGTGCTGGGGGTGTCTGGGCGCCAGGTCAAGGACAACATGCAGTACGGCACCTCGTTCGACTGGACCCTTGCCGACCAGGCCAGCCTGTATGCCAACGTCTACTGGACGGAAAAATACGGCACCGGCCTCGACTTCAATGGCCTGTACAACTACGGCCTGGGCAGCGTGGTGTTCAACCACACGCGCAGCTGGCTCGACACCCGCAATACCTACGAAACCCTGCCCGACGGCACGCGCATTCGTCAGCGCGACGTGTTCATCGGGCAGACCAGCAACTCGTCGATTTCGGTCAACCACCGCCTGAGCAACCTGCGCTCCATCAATGCCCGGCTGTTCTACAGCGAGGGCAACAACGAAGGTGTCGGCCTGGACCTGGGGTGGACCGAACGTACCCACCTGTTCGGCAACGACGCCAACTGGCGCGTGTCGGTGTTTGACCGGCCTGCCAGCTTCGCCACGGGCGAGCAGCGCAATCGCGGGGTCGACCTGAGCATCAGCCTGGCCCTCGGCGCGCCGGGCGAGCAATGGTCCGCCAGCATCGGCACGCGGACTTCCCGCGACGGCACCCGGGACAACAATGCTTCGCTGACGTACCGCAAGGACCTGCAGGACCACCTGCTGCAAAGCGTGTCCGCCACGACAACCACCGACACCTACGGCATCGGTTTGTCCGGCATGGCCAGTTTTGAAAACGAGTACGTCAACGGTGACGGCTACCTGCAGCGCTCCTCGTTCAACGACGACTTGAGTGGCGGCCTGAACCTGGACAGCACGTTCGCCGTCGGCCAGCAAAAGATGGTGATGACCAGCCAGTACCACGGCAACGGCTCCGGGCTGATCGTGGACGTGGAGACCGATGTCGACGACATCGCCCTGCGTGCCGACGACCTGAGTGGCGGCAGCACGGCCTTGCGTCCCGGTCGCAACTTCATCCCGATCACTGCCTACAAGGGCAGCTCGGTGAGTTTCGACTTCGACGGCAACCATGCGCCGTCGGCCTCGATCCAGCCGCCGCGCACGCGCTACCACCTGAACAAGGGCGGGGTGGAGTACCGCAAGATCAGCGTGATGCAAACCGTCACCGTGCTCGGCCGCCTGGTCGACCCCCAGGGCAAACCGCTCAAGGGCCTGCACGTCATCAATCACGCCACCCGTGGGGTGAGCGAGGTCGACGGGTTCTTCTCGCTGGAAATGAACGCCAGTTCACCGACCCTGGAAGTGCGCCGCAATAACCAGTTGCTCTGCCAGTTCCGGCTCGACCCTTCCAAGGCCCGCAGTGAAAACAACCTGCTGATGATCGGTGATTTGCGCTGCACGCCGGACACGTTGGCCGAGTCCACCGCCACTGAGCAGATTGCCGGTTGAGCATGATGACGAGAAAACCCAAGGTTATGAACAGCTTCCTTTTACGCACCACGGGCACGGCCATGCTGCTGTGTTCCTTCGCGGCGTTGGCTGACGAGGACATCACTGCGCGCTTCCGGCCGGACCCCAGCAACCCTATGGTGAACAAGTTCGAGAACACCACGCCGATCAGTTCGATCTGCGGTTACCACATTGCAGCGCGCTGCAAGGCGATGGGGATTTTCAGCCTGCGGGACGAGACCCTCAGGATTGCCAGCAATGCGCCGATCATTGCCAATCATGAGCAGGAGCGCCACGGCTTCATGGTCAAGGTGCCGTCCGATTGGCGTGATTTGACCGTAACGCATACCGCCACCCAGGAAACCGAGATCGTTCAAGTGCGGATCGCCGGCATCGGCGGGTTTTGGTCGATCCCTCGACCGCCTGGCGTGTCGGGGTGGGCGCAGCCAGGGGTCGGCTGGTCTACGCAGTGGCGGTCTGCGCCTTCACCTTGCCAAAGCACCAACCACCTTGCAGCAGGTACCGCGTCTGCTTCGTACTTCTGGCTGACGCCTGAAGGTGCTGGCCCTTGCAGCCGGAAACCGTCCGAGGATCTGCTCAGGATGAGCGTCAACACCATGGAGTACGCCTACGAACTGCGCACGCCCAACCCGTTGGGCATGTCCAGTGGGCTGTACACCGGCAGCATCACCTACAGCATGGGCCCGGGCGGCGATTACGATTTCGGTGACGTCATGATGCCCTCGAAAAACGCCCTCACTCTCAACTTCACCTTGAGCGTGGAGCACGACCTGAAGGTCGACGTGCCGCCCGGTGGCAACCGAATCGAGCTGGTGCCCCAGGGTGGCTGGCAAGCCTGGCTCAGCCAGGGCCGCAAACCCGCTCGACTGTTCCGTGACCAGACGTTCCACATCTCCGCTTCATCGCGTTTCAAGATGCAGATGGCCTGCGAGCGTGTCATCGGGGACACCTGCGCCCTGCGCAACACCACCGATGGCCACGAAGTGCCGATGGATGTCAGCGTCAGCCTGCCCCATGGCCTGAACCGTGAAGACGGCGGCGCCGTGATTCGTCAGCCGCTGTTATTGAGCGGCGCCGGTACCGAGCAGTTCCAGCCAGGGTTTTATGTCAGCCGGCGACCCGGCACCTTGCATTTCGAGGTCCAGAAGCCATACGCCGACCAGATGGTCGAGCGCGGCGGCAGCACGTACGCGGGCCAGGTTTCGGTGATTTGGGATTCGGATCTCTAGATGAGGCTCATGACAATGAAACATGTGTTGGCGCTGTGTGCGCTGTGCTGGTTGCCGCAGTCGGTACCGGCGGCTCCGAATATCAATGTCGGGGTGTTTTATGACTACCTGGACGCCGATAAAAGTACCTACCTGAAACGGGTGTTCAACAGTGGTGACAGCACGGCCTTCATCAAGGTCGCGGTGATGGAAATCCTCTACGACAGCGACGGCGGTTCCGCGGAAGTCGAGCTCAAGAGCGATGCCCAGACCGGTGTCCGCGATGGCCTGATGGCCACGCCGTCACGCCTGATCGTGCCGGCCAATGGCGTGCAGGGCACGCGCTTGCTGTACCTCGGCGAGCGCGAAAAAGAGCGCTACTTTCGCGTGCGTTTTGTGCCGGTGATGCCCGAGCAGGACGACGAGTTTGCCGTGTCGGAGGAGGAGCGTGACGCCTACAAGACTCGCCTGTCGGCCGGGGTCACGGTGCTGGCCGGGTTCGGCACGGTGTTTTTCGTGCGGCCCAAGGTCACGCGGTTTGCCACCCGTGTCGATGAGCAACCCGTTGAGTACGGGCTGCATAACGACGGTAACAGTGTGGTGGTGGTCGATGAGTTCAAGGACTGCGCCAGCGGCGATAGCCAGGACTGCCGACCGGTGACCAAGCATCACATTTTGCCGGGTCGTGCCTTTGGTTTTACCAGGCAGGCCGGGCGTACCTATCGCTTTACCCTGATCGAGGGCAGCGAGAAAACACCCTATGAGGTCAAAGGCTGATGGTCAGTGAAATAGCCCAGGCACGCGCATACCGTGCGTGCAGACGGTGCAAGGTCATGTCGGCGGCGCTGCTGCTGATGGTGCTCGCGTTGCTCAGTACCCAGGCCCTGGCGATCCGTGAAGAGCACGTGTTTGACGTGTCGGTGACCATCCCCACCCAGGATTTTTATGTACTGCCGATCAACCCCGGGTTCTTCGAACGTGAACAACAGATGGTCTGGGACCTGGTGCCGGGACGCCTGCGACCGGTGCGCGAACATTTTGACGTGAAGAGTTCGGCGGGCGGCATCAACGCACGGCTGGGCGCGCTGCCGATGCTGTTCAACGGCGGGCGTACCTACATCGACTTGAGTGTGACCTTCAACGGCCAGGTGCTGGGGCTGGCTGACACCCTGGTGGTGCCGCAGGCCGAGGCCAGCCAGGGCAAGCGGGTGCTGCTGGATATCTCGGCGGTCGAGCCGGCGGAGGGGTTTACCCCGGGTGAGTACTACGGCAGCGTCGAGTTGCTGTTCGATGCGGTACGGCCGTGATGGTTTTTCGAGGAGTGGTGATGAAGTCTTTATGTGCAACCCTGGGTTTGCTGCTGTGTGCCCTGAACGCCCACGCCGGGCCGAACATCAATGTCGGTGATTTCTACGACTATTTGCGCGGCGATAAAAGTACCTACCTGAAGCGCATCTTCAACGGCGGCACCCAGACCGCCTTCGTCAAGGTCAACGTCAGCGAGATGCTCTACAAACCGGACGGCAGCTATGAGGAAGTGCCGCTTCGGGTCGAGGCTGATGGCAGCGTGCGCAATGGCCTGATCGCCAGCCCGGCGCGCCTGATCGTGCCGGCGGACGGCATGCAGAGCACGCGCCTGGTGTTCATCGGCGAGCGCGATCGCGAGCGCTATTTCCGCGTGCGCTACCTGCCGGTGGCACCCGATAAAGATGACGGCTTCGGGCTGAACGATGAAGACCGCCAGGCCTACGAAAATACCCTGGCGGGCGGCGTGCAGGTAATGGCGGGCTACGGCACGGTGTTCTTCGTGCGGCCCACGGACAGCCGCTTCGATACCCGTGTCGAGAACGGCGGCCGCACCTACACCTTGCGCAATGCCGGCAACACCGTGGTAGTGGTGGATGAGTTCAAGGATTGTGCGGTGAATGACCGCACCGTCTGCGCGCCCACCACCAAGAACCATATCTTCCCCGGCCGGGTCTTCAGCTTTGAAAAACAGGCCGGGAGGATCTATCGGTTCTTCCTGGTGGAAGGCACCACCGAGAGCGTCATCGAGATCAGCGGCTAGGGCGATTGCGTAAGGTGCGCGCCGCCATCAGCGCTGCGCGGGTGCGGTCACGCATCCACGCCTGGGCGATGTCGCCCAGTTCTTCCTCGCGTTTTTCGCAGGCGGCCTGGAGTGCCGCCGGGTCGGCGGGGTTCAGTCCGCTCATGCCCAGCTCACTGGCCAGGGCATCGACCTGTGTTTGCAGCGCTGCGGTGTCGGGCGTCTGCGGCCACTGTTCGCCCAACTCCAGCAGGTCGAACAAGCGGTTGTGTTGCGCCTTGAGCCACTGCTGCTGTTCGGCATATTGGCCGGCATAGCGACGTTGCAGCCACTCGCACCAGTGCGCGTCGAGCAGCATGCGGTTGACCAGGCCGTCGCCCTCGCCAAGCTCGAGTACTTTGGCATACGCCGCGTCGATCTGTGCGTCGCTGACCCCGGCGATGCTGCGGTAGAGCATGTGCTCGGCGATCCACGGCAGGTCCAGGCGCTCGGCGAGGGCGGTCTGGTAAGCCAGGTAGATTTCCACTTCATCCACCTGGCCGGCCACGCCGTCGACGACCTCGGTGAGAAACCGCAAGCCCTGGCCTCCTTGGGCGACCGGCGCCAGGCGCTGTTGAACGTCGGCCCGGATTACATCGTTGAGCTGTTGCAGGCGCGCACGGCCCTTGACCAGGGTGACCAGTTGCCGTTCATGGGCCTCTGGCGTCGGCGCCTGGTGCTCGATCTGGTAGAGCAGCACCTCGACCCCCATTTCGTTGAAGATCTGCGTGCCGGCATCCGGGCAATTGCCGGGGAAACTGGCGATCTCGAACAGCCGATTGCGCAGCGGGGTGTCGACGGCGGCCGCTTGCAGCAGGGTCCAGACCTGCCGGGTCAGGGTGCGGTGGTTGGCGCGGTAGCGTTGCTGATCTTCATCTGTCTGGAACCGCTCCGGTATTTCCAGGGCCTTGATCACCTCGAACAATCCCTGGGAGCCGTGTTCGTGCTCCAGCGCATCCCAGACTTTGCGGGCGTCGTCCTGGCCTCGTGGTGACAGGTAGTCCAGCCACGGCGTGCTGTCGCCCTGGGGTTCATAGGTGCGCTCGGGATCCAGCCCGACTGACGCGCGGTAGGCCTTGAACCGTTCACGCTGCAGGGCGTCGAGTGCGGCGCGATTGAGGTAGGTCGCGGCGACAAGCCGGGCCTCGGCACTGCCCAGGGTCACCTCGGGCACGTGGGTAATGGCGGTGCCCTGCAGGTTGAGGACAAACCGCGAGGACCGGGGCACCTCGAACAGCCCATCGGGCCACTGCGCGACAGGACTGTGGCTGAGGTCCAGGTGAACCAGGTCGCGCATGCGCCCGATATCCGGGGCCCTGTGGCTACGGGTGTTGTTGAGCTTCAGGCGCCGCAGGTAGCGCAGGTTTTTCAGGCGGGTGACATCCACCGCCTGCAACGCCAGCGGGCACCAGGCCAGGTCGAGGTTTTCCAGGTGGCGCAGGTCGCGGATCGCTTCCGGCAGGCGGGACAGCGGGTTATCCGCCAGATACAGGGTGGACAGCTGCGGGAAGTGTTGCAGGAACTCACCGTGGGCCGTGTTGAACTGACTGTGGATCAGGTTCAGCCGGGTGACATGGCTGAAGTCGGCGCGCAGCGGTGGCAGGGTATCGGGCAGCGTTATGCCGCTCAGATCCAGGCGTGTGCCGGAGGGTTCGGTATAGGCGCGGATCTGATCCTGCCAGCATTCAAGGAGTTTGCCGCGAATGAACAGGCGCAACTCTAGCTCCCTGTCCGGCGGATGGTTGCCTGGCTGGCGCGACCAGTGCGCCAGGTCAGCGTCCAGGCGGTAATGGTCGACGATCAGTTGGTTGACGCGGGGGCTGAGGTGCTCGCTGCCGACTTTTTCCATAAAGGCCAGGATGTGCGCCTCGCTCTGGTGCGTAAACACGGTTTTCAAGGCGTTCAGGATCACCACCTGCTCACTCATGACGACCAGCTTCGGCGTGCGCGCAGGCGCGGGGGAGCCGAGCAGCTTCAGTGTCTCCTCGTCAGCCTGGCTGCGCACGGGGGGTTGGGCCAGCGCGCTGCGGCGTTCGGCCAGCGGTTCCAGGGTGGTCAGCAGCCAGTGCCGCAGGCCCTCGCCTTGGCCGGGTGAAAGCCCGACCGCCTGGCGGCTATCGGCGGGCGCGGCGTGCAACAGGGCTTCGTACAGGGTGTCGGGGCCATGCAGCTTGCGGTGGGCGCCGTCGCGGACCTCATAGCCCAGGGTGTCCTTCCTGATCAGGATGCGCCGGGTGCCGGCGTTGACGGGGCCGGCCTCGCAGCGCAGCGGACCGTCGGCGGTGTGCTGGCGAATCTGCAGGTGCAGGTCGGCGAAGAAGTCGCTGTGCCGCTTCAGGGTATTGAGCAGCATGCGTTCGCTGTCGGCGGTCTGGCGCCAGGGGAAGTAGAAACTTTCATAGGCGTGGCTGGTGCCGGCGGCGAAATTCAGTTCGCGGGCCAGGTTTTCCAAACGCAGCGGCAGGCGCCGGTGGTCCAGCATCAGGCTGCGCTCGGCGGCATCGGCACTGTCGAGCAGAGACCGTGCGACGCTGGAGTCCATCTGCGGGAAATGCTCGCGCAGCAGGCGGATGCCCGGCTCATCGGACAGCTCACGCACATGGTGGGCGTACTGGCCGATCTCGGGGGCCTGGCGGGTGACGTAGGTGGCCAACAGCTCGCGCAAGTGCTGCACTTGCCCGGCCTTGGGCACCTGGGCGCCGAGCAGCAGGCGCGCCTGGGCTTCATCGAGAAACCCCAGCACCCGCTCCGGCAACTGCCCGGACATCACCTGCGCCACACTCATCTTGAGGGTGTCCGCCGGGGCGGCGTCGAGCCGGCCATAGCGGTGGGAGTCGCCGCTCAGGCTGGGGCTGAGGAACACTTCCAGGGCCTTGTCCTGTGGCCAGCCCTCGAGTTCGGTAACGGTTTGCTCGAACCAGGCGGCAGCCGGGTCCAGCGGCATGCCCGTGCGGATCTGATCACTGGCCGACTGCGCGCTGGCGTAGGCCTCGAAGCGGTTGAGCGTGTCAGCGAGCAGCGGTGGCAGCGGCTGGTCCTGCAGATACGCGCCGCGTAGCACGTCGTCATCGCAGCCACTGGTGAGGCGGATGCGTTCCAGTTGCTCATCGCTGAAGGCCGCGACCCTGGGCCCGAGGCGGCGCATCAACGTGCGGCTGTCCCAGGTCTGCGGCTGGTCGGCTTCATGCACGACAATCCCGTTGGCCCGGCGATACAGCTGTGGTCGATACGCTTGCGGGCGGCGTGGGTGGACGATGCGCGCCTGTTGCACCCGATACTGCGCGCCTTCGTGTATCAGCCGTTGCGCGGGATCGAGTGTGCCCTGGTCGTCGACATAGGGCGCAAGGTCCGGGTTCCACAGGCGTTGACGACCGTCTGCACTCTGCACCGGCTTGAGCCCTTCGACGAACGCCGAGAGTTTCAGGCGCAGTGGCGCGGCCAAGGTGGTACCGGCGGCGAACAGGCCGAACTGGACAAAGTCCTGCGCCACCCCGAGCAGATGATCCGCCGCCTCCGCGCCTCGGCCCTGGGCCCAGTCGACCACGCCTTCGAACACCTCGTCGGTGATCTGGTAGGCGGTGTAGGCGAGCATCACTTCGCCCAACCCCGGCACAAACGGCGTGAGTACCTGCAGGGCCGCGTTGAAGAGATCGCCGAGGATTTTCCCCAGGTTGTCCCACCAGGCCTGGCGCGCCAGGGTATCGGCGCGAAGAGTGGAAACGGCGATGTCCTGGGCGTCGTTGAGCACCTTGTTCAGGTGTACCCGGTAGCGGTAGTGCCACAGGTCATCTGCGCCGCCGTTGCCGGCGCGGTTGGGGTGGTCAGCCGCGATGGGCTGCACATGAAATTGCAGGTGGGGGTTGTCCAGCGGTGTGTCTTGCCAGGTGGGCTGGCTGTCGGTGGACGCTTTGATGCGCCACTGCACCCGGCTCAGGCGGGTGTTGAGGTTGGCGAAAAAAAAGCCGCGCTGGTCATGGTCGACAAACCGGCTGAAGAACACCTGGTAGTGCTCGGCATCCCGCAACTGGCGGGTCACTTGCGTCATGAAGGCCATCGGCGTCGGGTATTGCTTGAGCGGGTGCTCGGGGTCGTCCGGCACATAGGCGATCACCCGCGCTGCCGAGGGCGGCGTCGCGCAGAACAGCAGGATGCCGGTGAGCCGGCTGTTCATCATGTCCAGGGTATGGGCGGCCAGGGTCTGGCCGTCGAGGCGCAGTATCGGGTTTCCATTGATCAGCCCCAGCACGGCGGTGCAGGCATCCTGGGCAATATCGCCCTTGACCAGCGCCAGGTGGGCGGCGGCTTTCAACCCGGCTTTGTGCTGGTCGATCACTTGCCGGCGCAGGTCGCGGGCGACCGTGGGGGTGTAGACCCCCATGACGATCTTCAGGTGCTCGCGGTAATGGCGGCCGATGTCCAGGCTACGACACAGTTGCTTGAAGCGCTCGGCCGTGAGGGCGGTGCCATTGGCCTTGTGCTTGAACGTCAAGCTGCGTTGCTGGCCACGGGCATCGGCGGCGGACAGGAAGGCATAGTCGACGAAACGTTCTGAGGCGGCAAAGTTGTGCAGCGCCGCGTCCAGCAGGGACACCGTGCGGCTGGTCACGGCTTGCTTGAAGTCATGCACCCACCAGGCGCTGGTGGCTTTGACATACACGCGCAGGAAGGTATTTCTCACATCGATCGGGCCGTAGTCCGCCAGCAAGGCGCTGCCCAGCACCCGCTCGGCGTAGGCATACACGTCATTGAGCTTCTGCAGCCGCTGGTCGAGGGTGTTGAGGGTGTCCCAGTGGTCGGCAATCGCCTGCTTGAGGCCGGCGTGCTGGTCCGGCGTGGCGTGGGGGTACGGCGCGGGATCCTTGAGCCCGACGGCGCGCAAGGCGTGCAGGCGTGCCAGGGAGGTGCTTTTGAGCCAGGGCGGCAAGGCATGCTTGAGCAGCGGATAGTGCCGACCTTGAAACGCGGTATTGAACGGGACAGGGGAAATGACGACCATGCAACAGATCCTGAAAAGAGCCATGAAAGCGCTTCAGTCTATTGAGGCCAGGGGCCGGGAATAAGTTTGAATACTGGGTCGGACAGGCCGGATAACCGCGCCTTCCGTTCAACAAATGTCACCTCGAAAACAGCCGGCTACCGCCTTCGGTGACCGCCATCGTGGCGGGGGTGCACAAGGTATGGCTGCCCGGTTGCAGGTACGGCATCAGCACCGGTGCCATGCCCTTGAGCACCTGCACCGGCAACGCCGAGGTAAAGGTGAAATTCTGCGCGCCGCTGCCGGGGACGAAGGCGGTGAGGGTGCCGAAATGCCGGTCGCCGATGTAGAACACAAAGGTCGCCGTGCGGTTGATCGCCTTGGAGCTGAGGATGCGTCCACCGGCGCCGATCGCCTCGATACGGTTGTCGCCGGTGCCAGTCTTGCCGCCCATGGCCAGCGGTGTGCCGTCGGCCAGTTTGAAACTGCCCGACACGCGTTTCGCCGTACCCGCATCCACCACCTGCGACAACGCCCCACGCAATGCGGTGGCAACTTCGCTGGGCATCACCCGCTTGCCTTTGTCGGGGTTGTTCACCAGCCGGGTTTCATACGGCGTGTCGGCGGCAAAGTGCAGGCTGTCGATGCGCAGCGTCGGCTCGCGTATGCCGTCGTTGAGGATGGTGCCGACCAGTTCCGCCAGCGCCGCCGGGCGGTCGCCCGAGCTGCCGATGGCGGTGGCCAGGGATGGCACCAGATGGTCGAACGGGTAGCCGACCGCCTGCCAGCGCTGATGAATATCCAGGAACGCTTCGATCTCCAGCATGGTGCGGATACGGCTGTCGCGAGCGCTTTTGTGCCGGCTCTTGAACAGCCAGCCGTAGACTTCCTGGCGCTCATGCTCGCTGGCGGAGACGGCCTGGGTGAAGGTGGCGTCGGGGTGGTTCAACAGGTAGCCGAGCAACCACAAGTCCAGCGGGTGGACCTTGGCGATATAGCCTTGGTCCGGCAGGTCGTAGGCGCCGGGGCCGTAATCTTTATAGAGCTTGGCCAGGCGTTCGTCGGTGAGTTTTTCCGAGGCTTTTTGCGTGTTCAGGTGCGCCCGGACAAAGCGGTTGAAACTGTCCTGGCTGGCCTGCGGCAGCAGGTAACGGTGCACGGCGGCCAGGCGCATGGCGGTTGGGCGCATGCCGTCCAGGAAGGTGTCGAGCCGGGCCTGGGTGTCCTTGTTGCGGTACTTTTTCCAGAAGCGCAGCAGGAAGGTGGTGCCTTCGCGGTCGGCGAACTGGGCCAGGTATTCCTGGCGACGTGGATCGCTGTCGTCCTTGAGCAGCTCGGCACTGTTGTTGGCGCCGTGATAGGTGCTGTAGCGCACCAGGTCGCGCATCAGGCGAATGAACGGCAGGTTGATCGACTCGCGCAGGGCGTCGCGCAAGCTCGGGCTGCGGCCGTTGTCTTCGTTGCGAAAGTTGTGAAAGTGATGCATCCCGCCACCGGTAAAAAAGCTCTCGCCGGGGCTGGCGGAATACTGCCGGTCAAGCGCCGCATTGAGCATCTTCGGCAGGCTCTGGTCGCTGTTTTGCGCCAGGTAGTCCACTGCCCAGCGCGACAGGCGATCCTGTTCGTCGATGTCGACTTTCTTCAAGGCCGCAGGCGTCTGGCCGGCGTAACGGTCGTGCAGCTCGCTGATGATTTGCAGGTAGGTGGTGAGCACGCGCAGCTTGGCCGTGGAACCGAGTTCCAGCTTGCTGCTCTCGTTGATATCGAAGGGCTGGTCGGTGTTGTCGGTCTGCACCCGCACGCGGGCGCCGTCACCGGTCATCTCATACAGCGTGAAGCTGTAGCGCACCTGGGCGGTGCTGGCGGGCGTCAACAGACGCGGGCCGAGCAGGCCGAGCTGGCCGGCGAAGGCGGGGTCGGCCAGGTGCTTGAGGTAGGCGGTGGCCTGGGTCTGCAGGTCATTTTGCAGGGTGCTGGTGGCGGACAGGTCGAGGCGGTCGAGGTCGTACAGCGGACGGTTGAGCAGGGCGGCCAGGCGACTGCGCGCGACGCTGATGCCTTTGTTGGTTTCAATCGGTTGCAGCGTCGGTTGCTGCAGCCAGTCGCGGTAGCTGATCTTGCTCGCCAGCGCGGCCTTGGCCAAGGCCGGCTCGACCACGCCGTTCTGCTCCAGCAGGCGGATATGGCTGTCGGTCAGGCTCGTCAATTCGTCGCGGCCCTTGGACAAGTAATGCGAAGGCCGGCGCTGGGCAATCATCAACGACAATACTTCGCGCAGCGCCAGGCCTTTTTGCGCGAGGTGTTGCGTGCCGGGTTCGGCGAGTAGGGCATTGGTTTTGTCAAAGTCGGCGCCGTACCACACCCGCAAACCTTCGGCCATGCCGTGCACTTCACCATGACCGGGCACGGCGGACAGCGGCACGCTGTTGAGGTAATCGCGCACGATATTCTGCCGGGCCTGCAAGGTTTGCGGGCCGGCCTGATAGGCGCGCACGCTGGCGGAAAACATCTGGCGCAGTTTCTCGCCGCCGGACAGGGTCAGGCCGTCGGGGGAGTGGCGGTATTTTTCCAGTTGCGTGGCCAGGGTACTGCCGCCGGCGCTCTGCCCGGGCAAGTGCAGCAGCCTGGCCACTTGTGACCATGCCGCCTTGGCGAAGCGCGGCCAGTCCACCGCCGGGTTGGCCTGGGGCTGGGCCGGGTCGAGCAGGTCGCGGTTCTCGATGAACAGCAGGCTGTTGACCACCACTGGCGGGATCGCGCTGAACTGCTGGTACGCCTGCTGCGGGTAGGTGAACTGGTACAGCGGCTCGGCCCGGCAGTCATTGATCGACAGGCCCGCCTGGATCTTTTCGGCATAGGGCACGAACAGGCCGCGCCCGACATACGTCATGAGTGGCGCGGAAAAGCGCACCTGGCTCTGCACCTGGTAATTGCGCTTGAGCAGGCGCGGCAGGAATTGATCGAGGTCGCTGTAGCCCAGGCGCTTGTCGAAGGGGCCGTCACCGGGATACACGATGGCATCGCTCGCACCGGCTTGCAGCGTGTAGCCGAGGGTGCCCGCCAGCCGGCTGAGTTCGCGCGCCTGCCAGTGCGCGGTGCGCATCTCGCGCTGGGCGGCAAACCCTGCGGCGATCAGGCCGATCACCAGCAGCAGCCACACCAGGCGCCAGCGGTACGCAGGTCTGCGCGGGCGTCGTGGCAATGGCTGTTCATCCGCGCTGTCGGTGGGAACCGCAGCCTGGGTTGAATCGGTTTGCCATAGAGCGCCCATAGTCGATTGATCCCATCCCGGCAGATTGATCGGACTTGAATGAAGCTTAGACGCTGATTGGCGCCGTCGAAGAATTTGTCTGCGTGGGGGCATCCGGTTACCACCGACCGTCGTGGTACTTCCCTACCGTTCGGGCTTATCGGACTCACTTCAGCGTCCGTCACAAGGAAGTCCACTGCCATGTCTGCAACACATTCGCCGCGTCGCCCCCATATCGAGCAGATCATCAGTCTGTTTTCCCAGCCCCCGACACTGCGGGAGGTCGCCCTCAAGCAACTGCAAGCCACGCTGAATCAACGTTTCCCCAGCCTCCATCTGCACGCCGAAGGGGTGAGCATCGGTACCCCGGTGCAAGCCGATCAATATCATTACAGCCCGCTGGCCGATGAGGTGCTGGTGTGCCTGGCCGGCGCCGAGCCGCTGCGCTATGTCGAGGATTATCACCAGGTGTTCCTGCACCAACGCGAGATCCATGTGCGCGGGGGCCCGCCACTGGCGGACGTCGAGCAAGTGATCAACCAGCTCGGCCCCAGCCTGCTCGACGCCTGGCTTGAACAGCTGCAGGACTGGTGGCGGGGCACGGTGCCGGTGAACACCACGCGCTGGGCTTATTTGTCGGATGATTGCCTGGCGTTGCTCTATGACAGCCCGAAACCACCAGGCATGAATGCGCAGCAATTCAGCGACGCGTTCCCACGCGCGGCGATGCGTGCCAGTCGTCCCGATCACCAATGGAGCCTGCACGACGCAACCGTGCCGGTGCACACCGTGTACGTGCGGCCCCGAGGCACTGCGCAGCCGGCGCAAATGCTGCCGCTGTTGATCCTCGGCACGTGGCTGTTCAGCCCTGCGACCGGGCTTCACCTGCTTGAGCGTGTGGACGATATCGACACACGGATCCCCGACTACCTGAACGCCCGCCTGGCCGGCCAGGCCCTTGAGTGGTTTGTGCAGGTCCCCTGGGGCGACCCCTTCGATGCGCTGGCCGCCAGCTATGCCGAGCGCCAGCGTGCGGACACCTTGGCGATCGACCGCACGGTGCCGCGCACGCCCGCACAGTTCCAGGCCATGCTCGATTACATCACCGACCCTTCGCGCTGGTTCGAGTCGGTGCTGACCCCGTTTCAACTGCGCGTGCAGGACCAGTTGCCGCTGTGGCTGATCCATGCCTCGGCGGCCGACAGCCTGGCCTACGCCGGCGCGTTGCAGGCGATGGTAGTGGCGGGCGGGCAGGGTTTCCTGGACGGCATTGCGCCGATCCGCACCTTTGCTGCCGAGGCCCTCAAGGGCTGCCTGCGCAAGGAGCGCCGCGCCCATGGCATCGAGCCGGACGACATCGAGCTGACTTACCACATCGTGACGGCGGCCATGACTCCGGGCGGCTTTGCCACGGGCGAGGTGCACCCGCTGACCTTGACGCTCACGGACCTGGCGCTGGAGAACCTCGGCGGGTTCCCCCACTTGCCGTCGGCGATCAAACTCAAGGGCGTCGCCGCGCCCGACTGGATGACGGCCACCCTGCTCACGGGCTGTGTCACCGAGGTGGATATCGGCCAGGCGTACCCGGCGCTGCTGCGCCAAAAGCTGGTGGACGATCCGGCCGAACGCCTGCGCCGTGAAACGTTGTTCACTCAACAGCTGCGTGCGCAACTGCCGCTGCTGGCGTTGCAGATGAAGCTCCAGGGCGAGAACGGCCTGACCGACGCCGGTTATCGCCTGGTGCAGGCCGCGCTGCTGCAGCAGCCGGAGGCGGCGTTATGGCCGTTGGCATTCAAGGCCTCGCCGACCTCAGCGCCGGACACAGTGCTCAATCTGTATGTCATTGGCCCACGCCATTCGGAAGATGGGCCGCACCTGCTCTACCAGCCATTGTTCAGCCCCAGCCTGCGTGAGTTTGCATCCGCCCAGGCGCTGTTCGATGCGATCGGTGCGCCAGGCCCATTGCAGGACACGGTGCTGGCGTGGCTGCCGCCGAGGCGTCAGGCGGTGTACGCCAACGGCGGATTCCAGGAGCCCCATGTGCAGCATTTCCTGGCGGGTGATGAGTTCACTGTGCCCGATCGTCCTGCGCCGGTGCGCCTGAGCAAACAACTGCTGGACGCGGACCCGTTGCCTGGGGTGTTCGCCTCCACGGTGCAGGCGCTGGTCAGCCTGGCAGAGCGCGAATCAGTCTCCAACGCCGAGCAGCGCTGGATGACGTTCAAGGAAGGCGGCTGGTTGCTCTTCAATAGCCTGTTGCCGTTTCTCCGGGGGCCGGTGGCGCTGGTGGGATGGATGCTGCAGGTGATGGACAGTGTTCACCAGGATGTGCCGGCCATCAGTACGACTGACCCTGCCGCCCAGGCCAAGGGAGTGATGGACCTGCTGACCAACCTGGTGCTGATCCTCGCGCATCGGGCGTCACCTCACGAGGTGCCTGCCAGCCTTGACCTGCAGCATCCGGCGTTCGAGCCGACGCCGCGGCCGGCGCCGACCACGTTAGTTCGCGGTCCGCTGGAGGTGCCGTTGCGCGCCGCCGGTGGCTGGAGCAATGCCCGTGACACCCTTGCACCGGCGATGCAGGCGCGGCTCGAGCGGCTGAGCCTCAAGGCCTTCGCCCGGCCCTGGCCGGCGCGGTTGCCCGGCGCGCAGGTGGGCGGGCGCCTCGACGGGGTGTTGTTCAATGCCGCCGCGCAACCGCCGCAATGGCAGGTGCTGGTGCGGGGTCACGTGTACCGGGCCAGGGTCACCGACAACAGTGTGCGAGTCATCAGTGCCGATGGCCGCGAGAACGGGCCGTGGCTCAAGTTGCTCGACACTGGCGGCTGGGAGGTGGACCTGCGCCTGCGCCTGCTGGGGGGGCAGCCCGATTATCCGCGCGTTGGCGTGGACAGCGAATCGCGCCGCCAGCAGCTGGAGCAGGAGTACCGCCAGTACGGCGTGCGCCGCGAGACCGCGAACCGCGCCATGGTGGTGGCTTACACCCTCAAGACCAGCGACGCCGCCAGCGTCACCGCACAGCAACGGGCCACGGCGGCCAGCCGCTACACCCAGGAGCTGCAGAACAAACTCGACGCTTCGCTGCTGGAGCTGCAGTGCCTCAAGGACCTGCAGGCACTCAAGCCCCGCGCCGGTTATGAACGTGAACTGTCGACGTCGCTTGAAGGCGTGATCCTCGGCCTGCAGCAGTTGCTGGTAGAGGCGCGCTCAACGACCCTCGCGATCAATACTCGCCTGGAGCCGCTGCTGGACCGCGTGCAGTCGCTGAGTGAGGAAGAGGCCGCATTGGACATCAATCTGCAGGCGCATCAGACCTTGATCGACGGGCTGCGGCAATTGGCGGACAGCAACGAGAACGCGATCCGCTGGCGCACCCAGGAGTTTGCCTTCCTGAAGGAATTGGAGCGTGTTCCCAAGTTCGGACAGGACAAGGCCCGGGCCTTGCAGCTGGGCTTGCCGACAAGTCCGTCGGTGTTGGAATTGCAGTCGCTGCAGGTGACGGCGTTGTGGGCGGTGGCGCTCAATACCGAAGGGCCGAGGCTGGATGAGGATTTTTTTCAAGGCTTGGACGACACCATTCAGCGCGCACGCTGGGCCAGTGGATCCCAGGCGCAGCTGGAGGAGTTGGCGCCCCATAGCACTGAACTGCGCATCGAGTTGCTGGAGAGCTTCAACCGTGTTTATGCCCAGACCGATGACCGCATCGAATTCTGGCGCGCGATGGCGCCGGATAAATTCCACCTGGTGTACCTGGACAAGTTGCAGCAGCTGTTCAGCCAGTTGCACGCAGAGGCAGACCGCGAGTTGTCCACCGCCCTGGCGCCTGCGACCCCTGCGACCCCTGCGCCACGCACACAGCTGACACCTCGTGCGCCGCGCAAAAACATCATCCGCACGCGCAATCAGGAGTTGTATGTGGCTCAGCTAAAGATAACGACTGGCGAAGAGCCGGCGGAGGTGGCAGAGGTGGTGGATGCACAGAACACCGTAATCGCCTCGTTTACCCATGCCGCCGATGGGGTCTGGGAGCCGGTCAAGAAACCGGC
The DNA here is from genome assembly GCF_016651025.1 of Pseudomonas sp. TH21. Lineage (NCBI taxonomy): Bacteria > Pseudomonadati > Pseudomonadota > Gammaproteobacteria > Pseudomonadales > Pseudomonadaceae > Pseudomonas > Pseudomonas sp. TH21. Next base: position 1,132,413 of record NZ_JAEKEQ010000001.1, read on the forward strand.
TGCCACGCGTGCAGGTTCAATGTCCGGTCTCAATAGCCTGATTGAGCAGGGCCAGGCATTGCGGGCTGAGGTGGAAAAAGCCATCGGCGAGGTCTTGAGGATGGCGCGCACGGCCAACGAGCCGCAGTCGCTGCAGGATATCCTGGAGCAGCGTGCCGATAAGTTGCGCCAGTGTGCCGAGACCCTTCATCGGCACCTGCAGTACAGCGAGCCAGCGCGCCTGGCCGCCACCCAACGGGCGCGCGCCAGGACCGAGGTCGATGCCCTGCGAGCCGCCGCCAGCCGTTTATCCGAGCAGGGGTTGCGCGCTCGACTGAGTACCATCAAGGCACGCCTGCCCACCCAGTCCGGCGTGGATGTGCTGGTCAGTCATCATGAGGTGAGCATATTCCGGCAAGGCGGGCGAGTCGCGGTGGCCGGCAGCTCCAATGATTGGCTGCAAACCTATGTGGTGATCGATGTGCATACGCGCGAGGCCTTTTGTTACGCGCACTTTCACTATGAGCGCCAGACCAGCCCGGACGATCACTTCAATGCCGCGCACCTCAAGACATCTGCGCAGCATCGAATGGGCAAGCAGACTCAGGCACAGGCCCAGGCGCAGGCATTTGCCAGTATTCAGGCCGGGCAGGGCGGGCGTGTCAGCCTAAGCCTGGATATCCATCGCGGCGAAATCAACCGGCGGATGGCACGCAAGTTGTTCTTCGACGCACCGCTGTGGACGCCTGGTGGATAGGCCGGGCTTGAAATGGCGCACCATTGCTGTGCGATACTCCAACCGCGCAATAGGATTTATACGGGAATTCCCTCTGAATATTGCCGTTTATAGAGTGAAAATCACTGGGTTGAGCTTTTTATACTGCACCCCCCTGATCTGGCCCGGCCAGACCGATTGACCCAAAAGGCCAAGCGGAAACGGTACGCCATGGCAGACCCGTCGTGACGTACCGGACTCAGAGGCTCATATCCAATAACAAGACGAGGTTGTATCCCTATGCCAGTCGGCAACCACCTGCCCCATGGCGAGACCGCTTCGGGCGGCCCGCTCAAACGCGAACTGGGCGAGCGGCATATCCGCCTGATGGCCCTCGGCGCCTGTATCGGTGTCGGCCTGTTCCTGGGCTCGGCCAAGGCCATCGAAATGGCCGGACCGGCCATCATGCTGTCCTACATCATCGGTGGCCTGGCCATCCTGGTGATCATGCGCGCCCTCGGCGAAATGGCCGTGCACAACCCGGTGGCCGGCTCCTTCAGCCGCTATGCCCAGGATTACCTCGGGCCGTTGGCGGGCTTCCTGACCGGCTGGAACTACTGGTTCCTGTGGCTGGTGACCTGTGTGGCCGAGATCACTGCCGTGGCGGTGTACATGGGCGTGTGGTTCCCCGATACGCCACGCTGGATCTGGGCCCTGGCGGCGCTGATCAGCATGGGCACCATCAACCTGATCGCGGTGAAAGCCTTCGGTGAGTTCGAATTCTGGTTCGCGCTGATCAAGATCGTCACCATCATTGCGATGGTGATCGGTGGTGTCGGCATCATCGCGTTCGGTTTTGGCAACGACGGCGTGGCACTGGGGATTTCCAACCTGTGGGCCCACGGCGGCTTCATGCCCAATGGCATCCAGGGCGTGCTGATGTCGCTGCAAATGGTGATGTTTGCCTACCTGGGCGTAGAGATGATCGGCCTCACCGCCGGTGAAGCGAAGAACCCGCAGAAGACCATCCCCAGCGCCATCGGTTCGGTGTTCTGGCGTATTCTGCTGTTCTACGTCGGTGCGTTGTTCGTGATCCTGTCGATCTACCCGTGGAATGAAATCGGCACCCAGGGCAGCCCGTTCGTGATGACCTTCGAGCGCCTGGGTATCAAGACCGCCGCCGGCATCATCAACTTCGTGGTGATCACTGCGGCGCTGTCGTCGTGCAACGGCGGCATCTTCAGCACCGGGCGCATGCTCTACAGCCTTGCGCAGAACGGCCAGGCGCCGGCCACGTTCGGCACCACCTCAAGCAACGGCGTGCCGCGCAAGGCGCTGCTGCTGTCGATCTTCGTGCTGTTGCTGGGCGTGCTGCTCAACTACATGGTTCCGGAAAAAGTCTTCGTCTGGGTCACTTCCATCGCTACCTTCGGCGCGATCTGGACCTGGCTGATGATCCTGCTGGCCCAGCTCAAGTTCCGCAAAAGCCTGAGCCCGGCCGAACAGAAAGCCCTCAAGTACCGCATGTGGCTGTACCCGGTCAGTTCCTATCTCGCGCTGGCGTTCCTGGTGCTGGTGGTAGGCCTGATGGCGTACTTCCCGGACACCCGCGTGGCGCTGTATGTAGGGCCGGTATTCCTGGTGCTGCTGACGGTGTTGTTCTACGTGTTCAAGCTGCAACCGACCCAGGTCGGCGTGGGTTCACAGCGTTCGGCGTGACCCCTTGGACCTGGCCTGCCGGTGGTCACCACAGGCAGGCCAGCTAGGGTTCAAGTGTGCGGCAAGGTCAGCTACGTGCCCTCAGCCAACTGACGTGCTTGGCAGTGCAGTGCCCTGGGCCAGGTTCAAACGCTTGTTGAACTCCAGCCATGCCGCCAGCCCCGCCATCAGTGCCAGCCCCAGCAGCGCACTGAAAATCTGCATGGTCCAGGCGTCGTCAGCCATGGCGTTGAGCATGTCCGCCAGAGGCGCCAGCAACACGCCGAGGCAGAAGACTTCCAGGGAATAGCGACCCATGCGGCAGCTTTGCTGCGCCCACCAATTCTGCGTCCAGCCGCGACCGGGCAGCAGCTTGGCGGTGACGTAGGCCAGGGCCAGGAAGTGCAGCAGGCGCAGCGGCGACAGGTCGGTCTTGCTGATGGGGTAGATCACATCGCTGAGCCACGCGGGCATCAGCGCGTCGTGCACCTCGGGCCAGCGCCAGGATAGCGTCAGCACTGCGGCAGCCAAGGTGTAGAGCGCCGCCGTGACGAACAGCGGTTGGCGCAGCAGCGGACGGGGTTCAGGCGCACGCGCCCGTCCGGCATGGAGCGCGGCCGCGCCACCCAGGATAAACAGAAACTGCCAGGTCACCGGGTTGAAGTACCACACGCCGTCGGCAATCGCCCGCAGGTTCCAGCCCATCCATGGCGCCAGCAGGTACACCGTCGCCGACGCGCCCACCACCAGCCAGGTCTTGCGCAACAGCAACGGCAGCACCAGTGGCAATCCGGCGAGCAGCACGATATACAGCGGCAGCGGGTCCATCAGGTTGGGTTTGAAACGCAGCAGCAGTTCATCGGTAAGGGCCTGTTGCGGGTGCGTGATGAAGTGCGTCAGGCCCATCTCCTCGACCAGGTCACGGGTTTCCACGTGGCTGTTGGCGAAGAACACGATGCCCATCAGCATCGCCAGCAAAAAGATATGCACCACATACAACACCCAGGTGCGGCGCAGGATTTTCAGCGAGGCCATCCAGTAGCCGTCGCGTTGCAGGATCTTGCCGTAGGCGAGCACCGCGGCGTAGCCGGCGAGGAACACGAACACTTCCGCGGCATCGCTGAAGCCGACGTTGCGCAGGGTGATCTGGCCGAGGGGGTTGTGGGGGACGTGATCCCAGAAGATGAAGATCAACGCCAGGCCCCGAAAAAAATCGATGCGTGGGTCGCGTCCGTTCAGCATGGCAGCGGGCTCTTGAACAATAGGTTTAGTAATGACAGGCGAACGCGCACATCGTCGTACGCCGCACGTCGGGCGGGCGCAGGTTGGCGGTATTTATACGCAATTGCAAAGGTTGGGTATTACTGAATGTCTCTAGACATCAATGATCACCAGCGTGCCCTGGCTACCGGCGAGTACAGCGTGAGGGGTGCCGGCGTGCACGAGGTACATCTGGCCGGCTTGCACACGGATTTCTTCTGCGCCGATGCGCAGGCGTAACTGGCCGCTCACCACCAGCAGCCCTTCGTTGTAGTCGTGGGTTTCTTCCTCGTACGCGCGCTCATCCATGCGCAACACCTTGATCCGCGCCGGGCCGACCTGGCCCAGGCGCGTGGATTTCCAGGTATCGGGCAGCTGTGCGGCGATGGCGGAAAAGTCCAGTAACGGCATGTGAATCTCCTTGTTTCAACGATGCCGTCGGTGGTCCGGTTCAGCGGGGAGGGGGTGTGTCTAGCGGTCAGGCGGCGGCCACTTCGTTGGGCTCGAAACTGTTCGCCCGCGCCATCTGCCACATGCGCGAATAAAACTCGCCGTTGACTTCGCCGGTGAGCAATTCGCCAGGTTTGAGGAACACATGCAGCTGCGAGAACAGCTTGATTTCGGTGGCCGACATGCGCCGCACCAAGTGCTTGGCCGACAGTTGCGAAGGGTGGTCGAGACCTGCGGCAGCGAGCATTTCTGCCAGGGCCTTCAACGTGTTGCGATGGAAGTTGAACACGCGCTGGGCCTTGTCCGGTACCACCAGGGCGCGCTGGCGCAGCGGGTCCTGGGTCGCGACGCCGGTCGGGCATTTGTTGGTGTGGCAGCTTTGCGACTGGATGCAACCAATGGCGAACATGAAGCCACGCGCCGAGTTGGCCCAGTCGGCACCGATGGCCAGGACGCTGGCGATATCGAAGGCGCTGACGATCTTGCCGCTGGCGCCGAGCTTGATCTTGTCGCGCAGGTTCAGGCCCACCAGGGTGTTGTGCACGAACAGCAGGCCTTCACGCAGCGGCACGCCGATATGGTCGGTGAACTCTACCGGCGCGGCACCGGTGCCGCCTTCCTTGCCGTCGACCACGATGAAGTCCGGGAGGATGCCGGTTTCGAGCATGGCCTTGGCGATGCCCATGAACTCCCACGGGTGACCCAGGCAGAATTTGAAGCCCACTGGCTTGCCGCCGGACAGTTCACGCAACTGCGCGATGAACTGCATCATTTCGACCGGGGTGGAGAAGGCACTGTGGCGTGACGGCGAGATGCAGTCTTCGCCCATCAGGATGCCGCGGGTATCGGCAATTTCCTGGGTGACTTTGTGCTTGGGCAGAATCCCGCCATGGCCCGGCTTGGCACCCTGGCTCATCTTGATTTCGATCATGCGCACTTGCGGGTTCTGTGCCTGCACGGCGAAGCGCTCGGGGTCGAAGCGCCCGTCGCTGGTGCGGCAGCCGAAGTAGCCGCTGCCCAGTTCCCAGGTCAGGTCGCCGCCGTTTTCGCGGTGATAAGGGCTGATGCTGCCTTCGCCGGTGTCGTGGGCAAAGTTGCCGAGCTTGGCGCCCTGATTCAGCGCGCGGATGGCGTTGGCGCTCAACGAGCCAAAGCTCATCGCCGAGATATTGAACACTGAGGCCGAGTACGGCTGCGTGCACTGCGGGCCGCCAACCATGACGCGAAATGCGCTGGGGTCGCTCAGCGGCGCGGGGCGCATGGAGTGGCCGATGAATTCGAAGCCCGATTGGTACACGTCGATCAGCGTGCCGAAGGGTTTGTCGGCGGTTTCGTTCTTGGCGCGCGAATACACCAGCGAACGTTGGGCCCGCGAGAAGGGCAGGGCGTCGCTGTCGGACTCGAGCAGGTACTGACGGATTTCCGGGCGGATGGCTTCCACCAGGTAACGGATATTGCCCAGGATCGGGTAGTTACGGCGTACAGCGTGGGGGCTTTGCAGCAGGTCGAACAGACCGATCAGGCTCAGCACACCGGTGACCAGAGTGATGGGCCACAGCCATTCATGTTCGATAAAAGGGAGGCTGGCGAGGGTGAAAATGACACAGGCAGCAAAGAACGCGTAACGGCTTAACAAGGACAGGCTCATACGGTTTTTCCTTGGTTCAACTCTGAAGGTCGATCACCCATTCTGCGCCTGTTGCGAAACCGCGGACAAGGTTTGAGCGCGCAGAGGCCCATTTCAGAGGGGTTGGCGCGCGGAACTCATCGGTTGCCCCGAGCCACTTAAACACACGTTCCTCAACCTCTCCCAAAGTGAGCCGACCATGAATATCAATACTGCCCTGACTGCGGTGGATCTCCTGACACGCCTGACCCAGGCGCCGGAGGCGCGTCCTGCTGCGCCTCAAGTGGCTTCCGGGCGTGAGCCGTTCATCACACCGACCCATCGCCAATTTCCGTCCGGCTTGCGCAATGACAACCCCTTGGTCAGGTCCAGGCTCGACCAGCAATTCTCCTCTTCATCGGGTCACCACCCACGGGCCGCATCAGCGCAAATGCCGGGAGGCGCCGAGCGCACTGGGCTACAAAAGGCAGCGGGCGACGTTGCTCGCAACACCTGGTTTATTCCCGGCTTGAGCAACATGCTCCATGGGGTGGAAAAGTCCGACGGCAGCTTGGGCGGCGCGTTGGCGGGGATGATAAACGGTGTTGATAAAACCCTGCAGACGGGCCTGGCCACGGCGGCTCTGGGGGCTGCGAGGGGCGATTGGATGGCGGTTGCCGATGGCTACACGCAAGCGGTGGCCCATAACGAATCCACGCCCGACTCGGTCAAGTCGACGCTGGCGCTGTCCCACTCCGTGAGGGGCGTCGCGGCTAGTTCCGCTGCGCTTGCAGGAAAATAGAGAACAGCTCCGACTGGGATTTGATCCCCAGCTTGCTGTACATGTGCTTCTTATGGACTTTCACGGTTTCCACCGAGATTTCCAGCTTGCGCGCGATCTCCTTGCTGGAGCAGCCGCTGAGCATCAGGCGGCCCACGTCCAGCTCGCGGGCGGTGAGTTGGGCGCCCCAGTCGTCATTCTGGATCGGCGGCTGTGGGGTGCTGACCTGGTTGAGTTCAAAGGGCAGGCGCTGGCGCAGCAGGCTCAGCACCCAGGGCTGGATCAGCGACAGCAGGGCAATCTGCTGCGGGTCGAAACGCTGCTTCGAGCCCAGGGAGAGGCACAGGGTGCGCCCGTCCGGCAGGTGGCAATTGAACTGAATTTCATCGGCCACCACATTGAGGCGGAAGTAACGCTGGTAGTACTCGGTGAGTTCGAAATGCTCCGGCGCCACTTCAGCCAGGCGTAGCAGGCCGGTGTGCGAGTGCTCGCGGCTGGCGATATAGAAAGGGTCGAGCAGGTAGAGGCCGTTGAGATAATCCTGGAACAAATGGTCCGGGGTGCCGTCGGCGCCCGGGCATTCGGCGAACACCAGCGGGCGGTGCTCGCTGCTGAACAGCAACACCACCCAACTGTCGAACGGCACGTACTGGTCGAGCAGGCGCACCAGTTGGGTCCAGAAGTTGGCCTGGTCGAGGGCGTCTATCATTTGCCCGACTGAACGGTGCCAGGCGATGTCTTGCAGCGAAACGGTCATTCGTCTACCCCCATAGGGTTACCCCGGCGGCGTGATTTCCCCGGCGTGTGCGGCTGCGCATACTGCGCCACAGATAAAACCACAGGATGTCCCATGAAGGTCGAATTTGCCCAGTTGGCAGGCCGCGATAACGGCACAGCTTACAACCTTGAGCGCGCGTTGGCGGCGATTGCTGCAAGTGCAAGCGACACGCAGCTGATCGTATTCCCGGAAACCCACCTCATGGGCTTCCCGACAGCCGAGACCGTCGCCGCTATCGCCGAGCCGTTGGATGGCCCTACTGTGCAGGCGATTATCCAGGCCGCCCAGGCGCGCAATATCGCGGTGGTGATCGGCATGGCCGAAAGCGACGGCGGCCAATTCTATAACACCACCTTGCTGATCACCCCCGAAGGTATCGCGCTGCGTTATCGCAAGACCCACCTGTGGGCCTCGGACCGTGGCGTGTTCACCCCGGGCGATCGCTACGCCACCTGCGTGTGGAACGGCGTGCGCGTGGGCCTGCTGATCTGCTACGACATCGAGTTCCCGGAAAGCGCCCGTGCGAATGCGCAGCTGGGTGCTGAATTGCTGATCGTCACCAACGGCAACATGGACCCGTACGGCCCCACGCACCGCACCGCGATCATGGCTCGGGCCCAGGAAAACCAGGCGTTTGCGCTGATGGTCAACCGCGTGGAAGAGGGCGATGGCGGCCTGCTGTTCGCCGGTGGCAGCGCCCTGGTGGACCCGTTCGGCACCTTGCTGTTCGAAGCCGGGCGCGAGGCCGGGCAATTTACCGTCGAGCTGGACCTCGACCAGTTGGCGGCGGCGCGCAAGGACTACCGCTACCTGGATGACCAGCGCTTGAAATTGCCCGGTGAGGTGATTGAGCACCCTGACGGCACACGCGAGCTGCTGATCCCTGGAAACTGATGGAGCTCCTGTGGCGAGCGGGCTTGCCCTGCGGCCCCAAAACCTGCCACCGCGGGTTGTCTGGAGAAATGCGCTGAACGCAATGGGGGCTGCTGCGCAGCCCAACGCGGGGCAAGCCCGCTCGCCACAATAAAACGGCTGGGCCTATCAATTGGCCTGGCCTTGTAAATCGGTTTGACCATAAGAAAAAAGACGTCCGCTTCACCGACTTCAGTTCTGCCATAAATCTAATAAATCAGCGGAGAATCGCTCATGGCTCGTTTGCAACGCACCCTGTCGTTAGGGTCGGTGGTGCTGTTTGGCATCGCCTATATGACGCCGATCATTGTGCTCGGCACCTTCGGCATCCTCGCGCAATCCACCGCCGGCATGGTCCCTGCCGCCTACCTGGCAGCGCTGGTGGCAATGTTCTTTACCGCCATGAGCTACGGGCGCATGGCCTCGGCGTTCCCGGTGGCCGGTTCCGCCTACAGCTACGTGCGCAAGGCGATCAGCCCCAAGCTGGGCTTTATCGCCGGCTGGGCGGTGTTGCTCGACTACCTGTTCCTGCCCATGGCCATCTGGCTGATCGGCGCGGCGTACCTCAACTCGGCGTTCCCTGCGGTGCCGCAATGGGTCTGGGTGCTGGCGTTTATCGGCATCACCAGCGTCATCAACATCATTGGCCTCAAGCTGGCGAATGGCATCAACGCGTTGCTGATGCTGGTGCAGTTTCTGGTGCTGATCGCGTTTGTCGCGCTGTGCATCCACTACATCGGCGGTGATGCGAGCAAGCCCTTGTGGACCGTCGCCCCGTTCTTCAACGGCCAGATGCAGATGCCGCTGATCATGAGCGGCGCCGCCATCGCCTGCTATTCGTTCCTGGGTTTTGACGCGGTCAGCACCCTCACCGAAGAAACCCGCGACCCTCGCCGCACCATCCCTCGGGCGATCATGTTGATCACGCTGATCGGCGGGCTGATTTTCGTGGCGGTGTCCTATTTCGTGCAGATCGCCCATCCGTCCTTCGAATTCGCCAATGTCGATTCGGCGGCGTATGAAATCGCGCGCAACATCGGCGGCGACCTGTTCGTGTCGATCTTCCTGATCGGCCTGATCGTCGGCCAGTTCGCCTCGGGGCTGTCGGCCCAGGCCAGTGGTTCGCGCCTGCTGTTTGCGATGGGCCGCGACGGCGTGTTGCCCAAGTCGTTCTTCGGCACCTTGCATGCGCGGTTCGGCACGCCGGTCAACAGTATCCTGCTGTGTGCAGCGGTGGCGTTGCTGGCGTTGAAGCTGGACGTGACCACCTCCACATCGTTCATCAACTTCGGCGCGTTCCTGGCGTTCAGCCTGGTGAACCTGTCGGTGATCTTTCACTACTGGATCGGCGCCCAGCAGCGTGGTGTCCGTGAGTTGATCCTGTTCCTGGTGTTCCCGACCATTGGCTTGCTGGCGGATCTGTGGCTGATGATCAGCCTCGACCACCTGGCGATCTACCTGGGCCTGGTTTGGTTGGCGATCGGCCTGGTTTACCTGGGTTTCCTCACGCGCGGCTTCTCCCGACAGCCGCCGGAAATGGACTTCCAGGAGGCCGCATAGAAGCGTACGGCCTATTCTTATTGCAATCGGTTCTCGTTTGGGTGCATGATTTGTGTTACTGTATAACACATCAAATGCACCCAGACGCCCCGGAGGCCTTATGAAAGCTGGTATCCATCCCGACTACCGTACCGTGTTGTTCCATGACACCGCCGCCGATGTGTTCTTCCTGATCGGCTCCACCGCCGACAGCGACCGCACGCATAAACACAGCGACGGCAACACCTACCCTTACATCCCGCTGGACGTGTCCAGCGCCTCGCACCCGATCTACACCGGCCAACAGCGCAAGACCCAGGCCGAAGGCCGTATTGCCGGGTTCAACAAGCGTTTCGCTTCGTTTGGCTCCAGCCCGAAAAAAACCGAGGCGTGAGGGCTCCGCGTTTCACCTCGAAGGCCGCTCCAGAGAATGGAGCGGCTTTTTTTTGTGGGTTGATATCGTAAGGCCATTACTTTGGCGAAAACCAACTAAACTCCTCAGTAATCGCCAAGGAGGCCGTGAACCACAACAACAAGGAAACCCAACCGACGATCCGAGGTGTGCCATGGGAGAGTCAGTGGCTTTCACCGATACCGAACGCGCCGTCGTGCTGCTGATCGATGCCCATCCGCAGGTGCTGCACAGCCTGACGCACCTGCTGCGGCTGGAGCCCTTCGAACTGCACAGCGCCACTTGCGCGGCCGATGCCCTGGCCATTCTCGCCAGCCAACCCGTCGACCTGGTGATGAGCGCTGCGCGCCTGCCCGACATGGACGGCGCGTCATTGCTGGCACATATCCACCAGCACTATCCCCATACGGTGCGCATCCTGCTGACCAGCGAGACCGACCTGACCCTGATCATCAAGGCCATCAACGAAGGCGAGATCTACCGCTACCTGAGCAAACCCTGGAAGGATGAAGAGTTGTTGCTGGCGCTGCGCCAATCCCTGGCGCATCAGCATTCGGAGCGCGAGCGTGCGCGGCTGGAGCAACTGATCCAGCAGCAGAACGACGCACTCAAGCAGCTCAACACGACCCTGGAAAAACGCGTGGCCTCGCGCACCAGCGAGCTGCAGCAAACCGCCGACATGCTTGACCTGGCCTACGAAGAACTCAAGCACAGCTATGCCACCGGCGCCGAGGTGTTCTCGCTGCTGGCCAACCTGCGCCTGCCGCGCGCGAAGCAGACCAACCGGCAGATCATCGAACTGGTACGCACCTGGTGCGTGGCCCATGGCGAGGACTGCGCCAGCAATCGCGACCTGACCATGGCCGCCGCGCTCTACAACATCGGCAAGTTGAGCTGGAGCGACAGCATGATGGCCTCGCCCTCGGACTTGCTGCACAGCAGCGACCGCGAACGGTATCGCGCCTACCCGGCCCAGAGCGAATCACTGCTGATGACCCTGGAGCCGATGAAAGATGCCGCACGCCTGATCCGCCATCATCAGGAGCGCTGGGACGGCAGTGGCTTCCCCGATCACCTCAAGGGCGAAGCGATTCCCGCCGGGTCGCGGCTGTTGAAGTTGGCAGTGGATTTTATCGAGCTGCAAAAGGGTCTGATCCTCGAGCGGCAGATGAACAGCGATGAAGCGCTGCTGTACATCCGCAAATACGCCGGGCGGCTGTATGACCCGCTGTTGGTCGAAGACTTTGTGCAGGTCTGCGCAACCTACTTGAATGACGTGACCTTGGGCGACCCCAACGTCAAAGTGCTCGGCACCCGCGAGCTGGAGGAGGGCATGGTGCTGGCGCGCAATCTGAATGCCGACAACGGCATGCTGCTGCTCAATGCCGGCAAGGTGCTGAACCTGCCGCTGGTGGACAAGTTGATCGCGTTCGAAACCATGGAGGGTGCGCGCTACAGCGTGTTTATCAAGCACCTCGAGGTGTTGTCATAAGGCGGCTGTGGCCTCGATCTCGAACAGAATATCGGGGTGAAACAGCGCGGCGACGCCGATCAGGGTCGAGGTCGGGTGGCAGCCTTTTTCACCCAGGCGTTGCGTCAGCACCGGCATGGCTTCAAAAAACTGCGCCATGTCTTTCACGTAGTACGTCACCCGCACGACCTGCCCCAATTGAGCACCACCTTCGGCAAGTACCGTCTCCAGGTTGTCCAGCGCCTGGAGGATCTGCGCGGCCATATCGTCTTTGTGCAGCGGGTTACCGTCGGCATCGACTGAGGTTTGCCCGGCGCAGAGGATCAGGCGGGCGTTGGCGCTGATCACCCGGCCCTGCACAAAACCATGTGCGTCCTGCCAGCGCCAGGGGTTGAGTATCGAGTTTTTCAGCGTGCTCGCCACGGCGCTGCGGCTGGCGGTGTAGGCCAATAGGGGCAGGGCCGCCGTCGCGAGCAGGCCTTTGATCAGATGTCTTCTGAAGAGGGTGATGGGCATTTCCGTACTCCGGTTTAGTGACTGGGCGCGGAGGTGCCAGAACCCTTGGGGTTCAGCCTTCGTGGCGTTCGCCTTTAAGCGCAGTGGCCGGGGGCGTCAGCACGAAAATCGCGCGAAAGGGGCTGTCTGCCAGGTTGGCGAACTCATGGGGTTCGGCAGTGCTGAACGCCAGGCTGTCGCCTTCCTGCATTTCAAAAATATCCTCGTTGACCTGAATGCTGCCGTGCCCGGCAGTGACAATCACCAGTACCGAGGTGTCGCCGTAGGTCAACTGGCCTGTCCGGTCGCCTGGGGCCATGTCCAGTTCGTAGGCTTCAACGTGCTTGAACGGCCTCGGCGTAATCAAATACTTGCGCGACCGCACTCCCCACTTCACATAGGGCCGTTCGGCCTGGCGAACCACACGCGAAGTCGAGCTGATTTTGGCGTCGCTGACCAAGTCGCCCAGTGAAACACCCAGTGCATTGGCGATTCGCACAAGGTTGGCGAAACCTGGAGCGGCTTTGCCGTTCTCGATCTGGCTGATCATGCTCGCGCTGGTGCCTGCCTCTTCGGCCAGGCGGCGCACGGTCAGTTGACGCATTTTGCGAAAATCGCGGATTTTCTGGCCCAGCACGGCCATGTCGGCGTGGGGTGGCAATACAGTGGTCATTGATTGCTTTGTTCCATTCAGTTGAACAAAATGTTCAATAGTTTGTCAATGGGCTTGAATGCAGCGTTCATGTTAATTGAATTATTTGTTCAGAGACTGCGGCGTTTGCTGAAGCGCTGGCCGGCATGTGATCCTTGCGCCTTTTGCTTTCCAAGGAAGATTTCCCATGCCCTCGACCATCCGCATCGCCGCCGCGCTTTTGATCGGCAGTGACGGCCAGACCCTGCTGGTGCGCAAGCGCGGCACCCAGGCGTTCATGCAACCTGGCGGCAAGATCGACGCCGGCGAGCAACCTGCCGAGGCGCTGGCGCGTGAGCTGTTTGAGGAGCTGAACCTGCGTATCGAGCCCGGCGCTGCGACCTACCTCGGCCAGTTTTCGGCACCTGCCGTCAACGAGCCGGGTTTCACCGTGGAAGCCGAGCTGTTCCAGGTGCAGATCGACGTCCCGGTCACCCCTGCCGCCGAGATTGAAGAGGTGCGCTGGATCGACCCCGCCGGCGATGGTGGCTTGCTGTTGGCGCCGTTGACCCGTGATCTGATCCTGCCGTTCTATCGCGCGTCGCTGACCACCCCGGCCTGATCGCCCCTTGCGCGTCAGCGCACCGCGCTGACGCCATCCAGGGTGGAAAACGAGGTGTCCTTGGCCGTCAGCAGGAAGTCGCGCATATACGGCGCGTCCAGCATGTCCGCGCGGATGCCCGCATACAGCGTGGCAAACAGGCCTTTCTCGCCCAGGCGCTTGGCCTTCACGTAACCCCGTGAGCTGTATTCATGCAGCGCCCAATGGGGCATGCCGCACACGCCGCGGCCGCTGGCGACCAGTTGCATCATCATCACCGTCAGCTCCGAGGTGCGCACCTGGGCCGGTTCCACATCGGCCGGCTCGAGGAAGCGCGTGAAAATGTCCAGGCGGTCGCGCTCCACCGGGTAGGTGATCAGGGTTTCGGTCAGCAGGTCTTCGGGCACGATGTAGGACTTGTGCGCCAGTGGGTGTTGATTGGCCACCGCGAGCATGGCTTCGTAGGTGAACAACGGCACGTAGGTGATGCCCGGCAATTCCAGTGGATCGGACGTCACCACCAGGTCCAGGTCGCCACGGGCCAGGGCTGGCAGCGGCGCAAAGGCGAAGCCCGAGGCCAGGTCCAGCTCGACTTCCGGCCAGGCATCGCGGAACTGGTCGATGGTCGGCATCAGCCATTGGAAACAGCTGTGGCACTCGATCGCCATGTGCAAACGCCCGGCGGTACCGCCGGCCAATCGTGCGATGTCACGCTCGGCGCCGCGCAGCAGCGGCAGGGTCGCATCGGCCAGTTGCAGCAGACGCAGGCCGGCGCTGGTGAAGCGCAGCGGCTTGGTCTTGCGCACGAACAACGGCATGCCCAGGCGTTCCTCCAACTCCTTGAACTGGTGGGACAGCGCCGACTGCGTCAGGTGCAGGCGCTCGGCGGCTTCTACCAGGCTGTCGGCTTCGCGCAGGGCGTGCAGGGTCTTGAGGTGGCGGATTTCGAGCACGGGCTCTCCATGAAAACAATTTGTGAAGAATTGGAATGGCGTGAGTTTGTCTCATGTTGCAGGCCGTGTCGACCATGACCACTGGGCACTCTTCATCAAACTGTCACGCAACTGTGGCAGCGCGCTCGAACAAACTTCATCAGACTCGCGCTCTACTGGGGTTCTGTGTTTCGGTGTTTTCCATGCGCGTGTTGCTTTTATTGGCCGCTTTCATGTTCGGCCTGCCGTCTTTTGCGGCGTCTCGATGTGATGTCAATGTCCCGACCCAAACGGTCGACCTGGAAACGGTCAGCATCGCCTACCAGAGCATCGGGCGGGCGTCCGATCCCGCGTTGCTGCTGGTCATGGGCCTGGGCGGGCAGTTGATCCACTGGCCGGATGAAGTGGTGGTGGCGTTGTGCGAACAGGGCTTTCGGGTGATCCGCTACGACAACCGGGATGTCGGCCTGTCCACCTGGCGACAGGCACCTGCCAGCGCCAACCTGACCTTCGAAGTGCTGCGCTACAAGCTCGGCCTGCCGGTGGCGGCGCCCTACACGCTGACTGACATGGCCGACGACGCCCTGGGCCTGATGGACGCGTTGCAGGTCCGCCAATTCCATGTGCTGGGCGCGAGCATGGGCGGCATGATCGCCCAGCACCTGGCGGCCATGGCGCCGCAGCGGGTCGAAAGCCTCACGCTGATCATGACCAGTTCCGGCGCCGAAGGGTTGCCGGCGCCGAGTGCGGCGTTGGTGCAATTGCTGTCGCGGCGCAGCGCACCAAACCGTGAAGTCGCGCTGGAACAGCAGGCGGATTTGTTGGCAGCCCTGGGCAGCCCGTCGGTGAAAGATGATCGCCAGGTGTTGCTGCAGCAGGCGGCGCTGTCCTACGACCGCGCCTTCAACCCAGACGGCGTGAAGCGCCAGATCATGGCGATCCTCGCCGAGCCAAGCCGGGTACCGTTGCTCAACCAGTTGCGCGTGCCCACCCTGGTAGTCCACGGCACGGCCGACCCGTTATTGCCGGTGATGCACGGCGTGCATTTGGCGGCGCATATCCAGGGCAGCCAGCTGAAACTGATTCCAGGCCTGGCCCATCGATTCCAGGAAGCCTTCAAGGCGCCGCTGCTGGCGGCAGTGCTGCCGTACCTGCAAGCCCATCGCGAAGATGCCGCCCATTGGGCGCAGATTGACCTGGGCGAGCCTTCGAAGGTGTTGTGACATTGGTGTATCGTGCAATTTTTGCGGCGCATTGCCAGCGAGGTTGCCTACCATGAGTACTCCCCTGAAAATCGATTTCGTCAGCGATGTGTCCTGCCCCTGGTGCATCATCGGCCTGCGTGGCCTGACCGAAGCCCTCGACCAGCTTGGCGCCGAGGTGCAGGCCGAGATTCATTTCCAGCCGTTCGAACTGAACCCGAACATGCCGGCCATCGGTCAGAACATCGTCGAGCACATCACTGAAAAGTACGGCTCCACTGCCGAAGAATCCCAGGCCAACCGTGCGCGCATCCGCGACTTGGGCGCGGCGTTGGGCTTTGCCTTTCGTACCGATGGACAGAGCCGCATCTACAACACGTTCGATGCGCACCGCCTGTTGCACTGGGCCGGGCTGGAAGGCTTGCAGTACAACCTCAAGGAAGCGCTGTTCAAGGCGTATTTCACCGACCAGCAGGACCCTTCCGATCACGCCACGCTGGCAATCATTGCTGAAAGCGTCGGGCTGGATATCAAGCGGGCGGCCGAGATTCTCGCCTCCGACGAATACGCCGCCGATGTCCGCGAGCAAGAGCAGTTGTGGATATCCCGGGGCGTGACCTCGGTGCCGACCATCGTGTTCAACGATCAGTATGCGGTCAGCGGTGGCCAGCCGGCCGACGCCTTCGTGGGCGCGATTCGCCAGATCATCCGCGAGGCGAAGGGCTAAGCCTGTGGGTGGGGGCTGGCTTGCCTGCGATGGTCTGCGCGGTCTACCGGATAGACCGAGGTGCCGGCATCGCTGGCAAGCCAGCGCCTGCAGGGGGCGCGGGTTCTTCAGTCGAACTTGTAGCTGATCGCGGTCTGCACCTGGCCCTGGTTCACATCCCCGGTGTCCTTGACGATGGTGCTGTTGGCCGCCGAGCCCACCAGGTGGACCCAACTGGCGCTGGTCAGCAGTGACCAGTTGTCCGCCAGGGGGAATTCGAAACTCTGGGTCAGCGTCAGGTTCTGGAAGCCGGCACTCGCGTTGTAGGCGCGAATGCCCGAGGCCGCGGATTCCTTGTCGTCGACGCCGAAAAAGGTCTGGGTCTGGCGGGCGTCGGCAAAGTGCGCCAGCAAGCCGGTGCTGCCAATGATCCCGCCGCCGAGCGGGTAGCCGAGTTCGCCGCCGACCTTGCCCAGCACGCCGCTTTGATCACGTCCGCCGCCGACGGCCTGGCCCATCTGGGCGTATACACGCCAGAAGTCGGCCGGCGCGTATTGGATGAAACCGCCCACCTCGGCCATGTCCGAGACATTGCGCAGACCGCGCAGTGAGCCGTTGGCGGTACGCCCCGGCAGGTAATTGATGTACGGGCCGGCGGTGAAGCCGTGGGTGTCCAGCGCGCTCCAGGTCAGGCCATCGTCGGTGCCCAGGCTGACCGGGCCCCAGTCCAGGTCGAAGTAGGGAATGGGCCGGGTTTCGTAGCGACTGCCCGTCGGGTCGTGGGGTTGATAGCTGACGCCCGCGCCCATCTCGCCGGTAATGCCTTGGGCCAATGCCGTGCTGGAAAAGCCCCACAGCCCCAACAGGCCGGCGAATACAGCAGAAGTCACCTTGAACATGCAGCGGTTTCCTTATCTGGACATACGCGCATTCACGCGCGAAGGGCATCCCTGGCGCAAGCACTCATCTTGTTTGTAGCGAGCTACAAAAATTGTAGCTTGCGCGACATATATCTCCCGACAAATCCACGCAAAGCCCAGCCCCGCTGGGTTTTCGCCAGTTGGCACGCTCCCTGCTCTACTCCAGTGGCAAGCGCACAGAGCGCTCTTCTTCAAGCCCTCCAACTCAAGGAAAGGCAATGATCCACTGGCATATCGTGTGTGACTTCGACGGGACCATCACCCCCACCGATGTCATCGACAACGTCCTCCAACGCTTCGCCGGCCCCGAGTGGGAAACCATCGAACAGGAATGGCTGGATGGGCATATCGGTTCCCGCGAATGCCTGAGCCGCCAACTGGCACTGATCAAGGCGACCCCGACTGAACTGCTGGCGTACTTCGACAGTGTCGAGATCGATCCGGACTTCCCGGATTTCGTCGATCACGTCATGGGCCTGGGCGCGACCATCGAAGTGGTCAGCGACGGCATCGAACAAGGTATCGCGCGCATCCTGTCGCGCAACTACGTGACCTTGCTGCCGATCCTCGCCAACCGCCTGCGCCAGGTCGACCAGAACAGCTGGCGCATCGACTTCCCGTATGCCAGCGATGCCTGCCGTGCCGCTTCCGGCAACTGCAAGTGCAAGTCCACCCCGCGCAACAAGCGCGTGCTGGTGATCGGCGACGGCAAGTCCGACATGTGCGTGGCCTCCACCGCCGACTTCGTGTTCGCCAAAGGCAGCCTCGCCGACTACTGCGTGGCCAACAACATTCCTCACGCGCGCTTCGACACCTTTGCCGAAGTGCCTGCATTGCTGGCGCAACTGCCGCAGGGCATCGCCGCCAACGCCAGCGCTTTTGCTGGCGAACTGTCTACCGAAAATCAGGAACTCTTCCACCATGTCTGATATCCGTATCGCTACCGCCGAAGACCAGGTCCTTCTGGATAAAGAAGCCAAGTATTGCTCCTACGGTGACACCGTTCACTACATCGAGCCGCCGCGTATTTTCAGTCGTTGCGAAGGCTCCTACGTGTGGGACACCGAAGACCAGGCCTACCTCGACCTGCAAATGTGGTACTCGGCCGTCAACTTCGGCTACGCCAACCCGCGCCTGAACAACGCGTTGAAGCAGCAGATCGATACCCTGCCGCAAATCGCCAGCCAGTACTTGCACAAAGGCAAGATCGAGCTGTCGGAAATGATCGCGGTCGATGCCAAGAAAAAATTCGGCCTCGACGGTCGCGTGCACTTCAACGTCGGCGGTTCGCAGTCGATCGAAGACTCGCTGAAAGTGGTGCGCAACGCCACCAACGGCAAGAGCCTGATGTTCGCCTTCGAAGGCGGCTACCACGGCCGTACCCTCGGTGCGTCGTCGATCACTTCCAGCTACCGCTACCGTCGCCGCTACGGCCACTTCGGCGAGCGTGCGCAGTTCATCCCGTTCCCATACCACTTCCGCGGCCCTAAAGGCATGACCAAGGAAGAGTACGGCAGCCACTGCGTGCAGCAATTCGCCCGCCTGTTCGAGACCGAATACAACGGCGTGTGGGACCCGAAAGTCGGCCAGAGTGAATACGCCGCGTTCTACGTCGAGCCGATCCAGGGCACCGGCGGTTACGTGATCCCGCCGATGAACTTCTACCGCGAACTCAAGCAAGTGCTCGACCAGCACGGCATCCTGATGGTGTCCGACGAAATCCAGATGGGCTTCTACCGTACCGGCAAGCTGTGGTCGATCGAGCACTTCGACGTGCAACCGGACGTGATCGTGTTCGGCAAGGCGCTGACCAACGGCCTCAACCCACTGGGCGGCATCTGGGCCCGTGAAGAGTTGATCAACCCGAAGATCTTCCCGCCAGGTTCGACCCACTCCACCTTCGCCTCCAACCCACTGGGTACGGCGGTCGGCCTGGAAATGTTCAAGATGACCAACGAAGTCGACTACGGCGCGATGGTCATGGCCAAGGGCAAATACTTCCTGGAAGGCCTGCAGGACCTGCAGAAACGTTTCCCGATCATCGGCGACGTCGACGGCCTGGGCCTGGCCCTGCGCTGCGAAATCTGCGGCCCGGATGGCTTCACCCCGGACAAGGCGACCCTGGACTACATGGTCGAGGAAGGCATGAAGGGCGACATGGTCGTCGATGGCCAGAAACTCGGGCTGATCCTCGACGTGGGCGGCTACTACAAAAACGTGATCACCCTGGCACCGTCGCTGGAAATCAGCTACCCGGAAATCGACCTGGGCCTCAAGCTCCTCGAGCAACTGCTGGTGCGGGCGACCAAACGGTGAACAGCCTCGGGATCGACCTCGGTGAAGGTGATGCCGGCTTCGTTCTCGGTGAAGGTCCGGTCGGGATCCTGTTGATCCACGGCCTGACCGGCACCCCGACGGAATTGCGCCAGGTCGCCAAGGGCCTGGCCAAGGCGGGTAACTGCACGGTCTACGTGCCCACCCTGGCCGGGCACTGCGGCGATAACAGCGACCTGCAGGCCACCGGCTGGCTGGACTGGTACGAAGGCGTGCGCAAGACCTTCGTCCAGGTCAGGCAACGCCACGCGCAAGTCTTTGTCGGTGGCTTGTCCATGGGCGCGGTGATGTCGATGTACGTGGCCGCCGAGCACCCTGGGCAAGTCGCCGGGCTGTTGATGTATTCCACCACCTTGAAGTACGACGGCTGGAGCATTCACAAACTGGCGTTTCTGACGCCATTGCTGATGAAGATTCCGTTCGGCGTGCACATCTGCCGCTTCGAAGAGAAGCCGCCGTATGGCATCAAGAACGAACGCCTGCGGGCGATCGTCGAGCGCCAGATGAAGGAAGGGGAGAGCAGCGAAGCCGGTCTGCTGACCATGGAAGGCATCACGGTGCGTGAGTTGCATCGGATGAACGCCGTGGTCAAGAAACGCATGCCCGAGGTCAAGGTACCGGCGCTGGTGCTGCACTCCATCGAGGACGACATCACCAGTCGCTGGAACGCCGATTACGTGGAACGCCACCTCGGCGGGCCGGTGACCAAGATCCTGCTGGACAACTGCTATCACATGATCACCGTCGACCTGCAATACCGCCGGGTGATCGAGTTGAGTGCCGAGTTTGTCGAGCAGCATGCGCGCATCCGTGGTGAGCGGGTTTCACAGGGGCAACGAGCTTCTGCGGCTGAAGCTGTGTTCCAGGGTGAGGCAGCTTCGCATGCTGGAGCTGGTTTGCAGGCTGAACCTGCTGCTTATGCTGAAGCTGTTTTCCAGGCTGAACCTGCTGCTCATACTGAACATGTTTTCCACGGTGAACCTGCTTCTCGTGGCGAGCGGGCTTGCCCCGCGTTGGGTGGCGAAGCCGCCCCCTCGCTGACACTGCATGCTTCCCGTTAGGGCTGGGGTGGCTGGATTTGGGGCGGCTTCGCCGCCCAACGCGGGGCAAGCCCGCTCGCCACAATAGAGCGGTTGCCACGAGAGGATTGCTGCCACACCACGCCCGATCATGACCACAGGCCGGCTCGCTCAAGAAATAGAAAAAGGGAAATCCGTGATCACCGCCCAAGCCTTCTCGACCATCCGGGCCATCCAGCGCAGTGCCTGGAACGACTGTTTTCCCGGTGCACTGGAGGATTGGGACTTTTACGTGGCCGTGGAAAACGCGGCCATTGATGATTTCAAATGGCGTTACCTGGCGGTCTACGACAGCGGGTCGCTGGTGGCGGTTGCGCCCGCGTTCATCACGCAGTATCGACTCGACACCACGGTGTCGGGCACCGGCAAGCGCTTTACCGAGCGCCTGGAGCGACTGTGGCCGGGTGTTTTGCAGTTGCCGTTGTATGCCATCGGCTCTCCGGTGGCCGAGCGCTGTGATGCGGGCATTGCCAGTAGCGTGCCCGAGGCGCGGCGCCCGCTGATGATCACGCACGTACTCAAGGCCGCGCGCCAGGACGCCAACGCATTCGGCATCGGCCTGGTGGCGGTCAAGGATGTGCCCACCCACGATACGCAGTTTGCCGCCAGTTGCCGAGTTGCCGGATTTCAGAGCATGCCGAGCCTGCCCAGCGGCTGGCTGACGGTGCCTTACGGTTCGGTGGACGCCTACCTGGGGTCGCTGTGCAAATCGACCCGCAAGGACCTGCGCCGTAAACTGCGTGCGCCGGGGCCACGGGTGGAATGGCGGCACAACATAGACGACGTGTTGCCGCAGGTGATGCGCCTGTATGAAGACACGCTCAGCCGCGCGGATTTACAGTTCGAACGCCTGCCGGCGAGTTACTTCACCGGTATCCTTGAACGGCTTGAAAAACGTGCGGTCTGTGCACTTTATTGGGTGGACGAGCGCCTGGTGGCGTTCAACCTGATGCTGGTGGATCAGCACCGCTTGGTCGACAAGTTTTTCGGGCATGACCGTGAGTTCAGCCGTGAGTACAACCTGTACTTCAGGTGTTGGCTGACCAATGTCGACTATTGTATTCAGCACAATATCCCCGTGTATGAATGCGGCCAGGAGGGCTATGCCAGTAAGCTGCGCCTGGGGTGCGAATTCCGCGGCAACAACCTGTTTTTCCGTCACCGTAATCGGCTGGTCAACGGCCTGCTCAAACTTGTGAAGATGTACCTCCGACCGGATCGTTCCGACCCTGCCATGGCTGCTGCGATAAGCGAAACCTGATGATCACCAAGACCCGCCAGAAAGCCCGCCCCTTTGCCATTTCGCGTTGGAGCGTCCAGCGCAAGCTGGTGCTGGCGTTTTGGCTGGTCAGCGTCATTCCCACCATGATCGCGGCCGAACTGGCGGCGACCACGCTGTCGCAGATTTTCGACAGCAACGTGCGGATCTGGCTGCAAGAGTCGACCAAGATCGTCAAGGACGAAATCGGCGACATCCTTCATGACAACGCGCGCATGGCCAAACTGTTCCTGCGCTACACCAGCCCGCCGTCGAACAAGCAGGCGGCCAAGCACGACCGGCTCACCGCCGACATCGCCGATGCCACTGATATCGACGTGGTCGCGCTGATTCGAGTCAGTGACCACAAAGTGGTGTTCAGCACGGCGGCCGACGATGTCGTCAAACAGATCGACCTGACCAGCAACGCGGTGCTGCAGACGGTCAAGGTGGCGGGGGTGAGTACGGGCCTGGTGGTGTCGACCTTCGAAACCACCCAGGAGGGTGTCGACTACCTGCTGCTCGTGGCCACTTACCTGGACAGCAGCTTCCTGACCAGCGTGGCCGATGTGCATTCGCTGGATTTGCGCTTGTACCTGGCTAACCCCGACGGTTTCTCGGAGATCTTCTCGACCCAGCGTTTCGAGGATCACCCTTCGCGCATCCCGAAAAATGTCGAAGCCGCGATGCGCAGCACCAAGCAGCCCAGCGAGCAGTTCACCAATAACTACAGCGGTCTGTACTGGCCGATCTTCAACGATGCCGGCGACCTGCAAGGCGTGATCTTCAGCGGCCTGCTGCGCCACACCAGCCTGGTCGGGCTGGTGAACCAGAGCAACCTGTTCGTGCTGATTTTCCTGCTCAGCTCGGCGCTGTCGCTGGCGGCCGGGGTGTTGGTGTCGCGGCGCCTGACCAAGCCGCTGCGGGATTTGTCCCAGGGCGTGGACGCGGTGATTTCGGGCAACTACGAGCACCGGGTGCTGGTCAGCGGTGGCGACGAACTGGCGCAGTTGAGCAGCACCTTCAACCACATGACCGAGCGCCTCGGCGAGTTGCATCACCTCGAGGCCCAGTTGCGCCGCCGTGATCGCCTGCACGCCCTGGGCGAAGTCGCCATGGGCCTGGCCCACGAAATCCGCAACCCGCTGGGTATCATCAAGACCGCCACCCAGTTGCTGCACCGCCGCGCCGACCTGGCCGAGTCCGATAAGCGCCACCTGGAGTACGTGATCAGCGAAGTCAGCCGCATCAACGACCTGATCACCGAGTT
The DNA here is from genome assembly GCF_016651025.1 of Pseudomonas sp. TH21. NCBI lineage: Bacteria > Pseudomonadati > Pseudomonadota > Gammaproteobacteria > Pseudomonadales > Pseudomonadaceae > Pseudomonas > Pseudomonas sp. TH21. The sequence continues at coordinate 1,155,442 of NZ_JAEKEQ010000001.1, forward strand.
CCTCGATTTCGCCAAGCCCAACCCGCCACTGCGTGTACTGCAGCCGGCCCGGCCGCTGGTGGAGGAGATCCTGGGCTTCTGCTCGCCGGAACTGGCCACCCATAACATTGATGCACAGATCGACGACCAGGCGCCGGGGGCGACGATCTACGCGGACGCCAAGCAGCTCAAGCAGGCCTGCCTCAACCTGATTCTCAACGCCATCGATGCCATGCCCGAAGGCGGCCGCCTGACCCTGGGCATTCGCAGCGTCGGCGACAATACCCTGATCAGCATCGGCGACACCGGCCAGGGGATCCCGGCGGAGATGATCGAGCGCATCTTCACGCCGTTTGTCACCACCAAGGCCTCCGGCACTGGCCTGGGCCTGGCAAAAGTCTATTCGATCATGGAAAGTCACGACGGCAGCATCGAATGCACCAGTGAGAAAGATGCCGGCGCCACCTTCAGCCTGTACATTCCGGCGATTGGCGAAGACGACGAGGACAGTCATGACGCATAACATTCTGGTAGTCGACGACGAACCCAAGCTCTGCGACCTGCTGGCCTCGGCCCTGGGCCAGAACCACGTGCAGGTGTTCATTGCCGGTAATGGCCTGCACGCGCTCAAGGTGCTGGAGCAGGAAGACATCGACCTGGTGATCAGCGACTGGCGCATGCCGGGCATGGACGGGCCGGCCCTGTTGGCGGAGATCAAGGTGCGCTACCCCCAGGTGCCGGTGATTGTGATGACCGCCTACAGCACGGTGAAAAACGCCGTGCAGTCGATGCGCAACGGCGCCTATGACTACATCGCCAAGCCGTTCGATATCGACGAGCTGGACATCACCGTGGCCAAGGCCCTGCAGTTTCGCGAGATCATGCGCGACAACGCGCGCATGCGCGCCGAGCTGGACGAGCACGCGCAATTCGACAGCCTGGTCGGCGACAGCCCGGCGTTTCGCAAAGTGCTGCAGGCGGTGGATTCGGTGCGCGACAGCGCTGCTACCGTGCTGCTGACCGGTGAAAGCGGCACCGGCAAGGAAATGGTGGCCCGCGCCATCCACAAGCACGGTAGCCGCGCCGACAAACCGTTCGTGGCGGTCAACTGCGCCGCCATTCCCGAGGGCTTGCTGGAAAGCGAGATGTTCGGTCATCGCAAGGGCGCCTTTACCGGCGCCGTGACTGACCGGGTCGGACGCTTCCAGCAGGCCGACAAGGGCACGCTGTTTCTCGATGAAGTGGGCGACATGCCGCTGGCGCTGCAGGCCAAGATTCTGCGGGCGTTGCAGGAGCGGGTGATCGAACCGGTGGGTGACCCGCGCGAGCGCAAGGTGGACGTGCGGGTGATTGCCGCCACCAACAAGAACCTGCTCGATGCGGTGGCCAATAAAGAGTTTCGCGAAGACCTGTATTACCGCCTCAATGTCTTCCCGATTCCGCTGCCGGCGCTGCGCGAGCGCGCCGAAGATATCGTGCCGCTGGCCCGCCACTTCGCCCAGACCCTGAGTGCTACCGCGGGTAAACGCATCACCGGCTTCAGCCCGGAGGCGCTGCAGGCCATGGCCGCCTATCACTGGCCGGGGAATATTCGCGAACTGCAAAACTGTGTGGAGCGCGCGACCATCGTGGCGGCCTCGCCGGTGATCGAGGATATCGACCTGCCGGCGTACCTGTTTGCTTCCCGGCCTGGCGAAGGCAGCGTCACCGCGCTGCTGGATGACACACCAGGCGTGCCTGCTGACCTGGACGCGGCCCTGGCCGAAGTCGAGAAAACCTACATTCTGGCGGCTCTGAATGAAAGCAACGGTGTGCAGGCCGCAGCGGCGGCGAAGATCGGGATATCCGAGCGCAGCTTCTGGTACCGCCTGAAAAAGCTGGGCATCCAGGTCGATAAGATCGTGCGCTGATCTCTCTTGAGCCACCGATCCAGATGTGGGAGCAGGCCTGCCTGCGATGGCGGTATGTCTTTGTCAGCTGAGTTGGCGGGTACACCGCTATCGCAGGCAAGCCAGCTCCTACAGTTTTGATCGGGTTGGGTCAGGTGTGAATGCGCGGCGGCGGAATCGGGATATCCGAGCGCAGCTTCTGGTACCGCCTGAAAAAGCTGGGCATCCAGGTCGACAAGATCGTGCGCTGATCTCTCTGTAGCCACCGATCCAGATGTGGGAGCTGGTTTGCCTGCGATGGCGGTATGTCTGTGCCAGATGAGTTGGCGGGTAGACCGCTATCGCAGGCAAGCCAGCTCCCACATTTTGATCGGGTTGAGTCAGGCGTGAATGCGCGGCGGCGGAATCGGGATATCCGAGCGCAGCTTCTGGTACCGCCTGAAAAAGCTGGGCATCCAGGTCGACAAGATCGTGCGCTGATCTCTCTGTAGCCACCGATCCAGATGTGGGAGCTGGCTTGCCTGCGATGGCGGTATGTCTGTGTCAGCTGAGTTGGCGGGTACACCGCTATCGCAGGCAAGCCAGCTCCCACAGTTTTGATCGTGTTGGGTCAGGCGTGAATGCGCGGCGGCGGAATCGGGATATCCGAGCGCAGCTTCTGGTACCGCCTGAAAAAGCTGGGCATCCAGGTCGATAAGATCGTGCGCTGATCTCTCTTGAGCCACCGATCCAGATGTGGGAGCAGGCCTGCCTGCGATGGCGGTATGTCTTTGTCAGCTGAGTTGGCGGGTACACCGCTATCGCAGGCAAGCCAGCTCCTACAGTTTTGATCGGGTTGGGTCAGGTGTGAATGCGCGGCGGCGGAATCGGGATATCCGAGCGCAGCTTCTGGTACCGCCTGAAAAAGCTGGGCATCCAGGTCGACAAGATCGTGCGCTGATCTCTCTGTAGCCACCGATCCAGATGTGGGAGCTGGCTTGCCTGCGATGGCGGTATGTCTGTGTCAGCTGAGTTGGCGGGTACACCGCTATCGCAGGCAAGCCAGCTCCCACATTTGGATCGGGTAGAGTCAGGTGTGAATGCGCGGCGGCGGAATCGGGATATCCGAGCGCAGCTTCTGGTACCGCCTGAAAAAGCTGGGCATCCAGGTCGACAAGATCGTGCGCTGATCTTTCTGTAGCCCCCGATCCAGATGTGGGAGCTGGCTTGCCTGCGATGGCGGTATGTCTTTGTCAGCTGAGTTGGCGGATACACCGCTATCGCAGGCAAGCCAGCGCCTGCAGATTTTGATCGGGTTGGGTCAGGCGTGAATGCGCACCCAGATGCTGACCAATATTGTCGCCGCCATCAGCCACGCCACCGCCGCCACGGCGAGTGATGCTTCCAGGCGCATCCGATCGACCATCAGATACAACGTCGCCAGGTACACAAAGTAAGGAATGATCGACCACATCCCGAACAGGATCGTGGTCTTCAAGTCGTCCAGCGAACGGCCCTTGCCGACGATGTAGTGGGCGATCAGCGCAAAGGTCGGAAACAGCGGCACCAACCCGGCGATGTAATAGTTTTTGGTCTTGGCCAATGCAGCCAATATCAATACCACTGCCGCGCCGAGGGCGGCCTTCAATACCAGATCCACAACGCGCTCCTTAGTGGCTCAAGCCATATTTCTTGACCTTGTCGAACAGGGTGGTCTTGGCCATCCCCAATTCCTGGCTGGCCTGGGTCAGGTTGCCGCCGCTGCGTTGCAGGGCATCGTTGAGCAGGTTGCGTTCAAAGGCTTCCACTGCTTCGGTGAAGGCCAGGCCATGGCTGCCGCTGCTCGCGCCGCTCTTCTTGAAGGCGGGCAGGCCGAGGGCGAAGCGTTCGGCGACGTTGCGCAGTTCGCGCACGTTGCCGGGCCAGTCATGGCTCATCAGGCTCGAGACGGTCTGGTTGTCCAGCTCCGGTGCCGCGCGATCAAAGCGCAGGGACGACTGCTGCAGGAAGTGCTCGAACAGTTGCAGGATGTCTTCACGGCGTTCGCGCAGGGGCGGCAACTCCAGGGTCACCACGTTGAGGCGGTAATACAGGTCGCTGCGGAACTGGTTGGCGCGGCTCAGTTCATCCAGGTCGGACTTGGTGGCGGCGATCACGCGGCAATCCACGGCCACGCTCTGGTTCGAGCCCAGGCGTTCGAGGGTGCGCTCCTGCAGGACCCGCAGCAATTTGATCTGCAGGTTGATCGGCATGCTTTCCACTTCATCAAGGAACAGCGTGCCTTCATGGGCGTGCTCGATCTTGCCGATACGGCGCTTGCCGGCACCGGTGAAGGCGTTGGCTTCGTGGCCGAAGATCTCGCTCTCGAAGAGGTTCTCCGGCAGGCCGCCGCAGTTCAGCGCGACAAACTGGTGGTCGTGGCGTCGGCTGAAATCATGCAGGCAGCGCGCCACCAGCTCCTTGCCGGTGCCGGTCTCGCCTTCGATCAACACGTTGGCCGAAGTGTCGGCGACGTTGGCGATCAGCTCGCGCAGGTTCTGCATGGCCGGTGATCGGCCGATGATGCGGCCTTCCAGCGAGTCGCGCTCGGCCAACTGGCGGCGCAGCGACCAGACTTCGCGTGCCAGCCCGCGTTGCTCCAGGGCGCGGCGGGCGACGTCGACCAGGCGCTCGGGAGAGAAGGGTTTTTCCATGAAGTCATAGGCGCCGTTGCGCATCGCGCCCACCGCCATGGAGATGTCGCCATGCCCGGTGATCAACACCACCGGCAGGCTTTTATCCAGGGCCTTGAGGCGCGTGAGCAGCTCCAGGCCGTCGATGCCCGGCAGGCGAATATCGCTGATGACAATGCCGGCGAAGTTCTCGCCGATGCGCTTCAACGCCTCTTCGGCGCTGCCCACGCCGACGCTGGGAATATCTTCCAGCGCCAGGGCCTGCTGGCAGCCGAGCAGCACATGCGGGTCGTCTTCGACGATCAGGACGGTGAGGTCTTTCGGATCTGTATTCATGTCGACTCAACATGTTGAGCGCCCACCAGCGGCAGGCACAGGACAAAGGCAGTACCACCACTGGCCGGGTGTTCGACGGCGAGGTTGCCGCCGGTGGCCGCCGCGAGGCTGGCGGACAGGGTCAGGCCCAGGCCCAGGCCTTGCTCGCCGGGCTTGGTGGTGAAGAACGGTTCGAATAAATGCTTGCGGGCCTCAGCGTCGATGCCGTGGCCGTTGTCACGTACCAGCAGGCGGTATTTACCGTCGGCGGCGCTGCCTTCCAGCCACAGTTCGGGGGCCGGTTGCGCTTGCATGGCGTCGAGGGCATTGCCGATCAGGTTGACCAGGATCTGTTCCAGGCGTGTCTGGTCGATCTGCAACTGGGCCGGCGCGAAGTCGCGGTGCAGGGTCAGCGACAGGTTGTCCAGGCGTGCGCCCATGACCTGGAACGCCGCGTCGACCGCCTTGCCCAGGCTGGCTTCGCCCTGGTCGTCGCCGCGCCGCGCAAAGGAGCGCAGGCTGGCGGTGATGCGACCCATGCGGTCGATCAGTTCGTTGATGGTCTTGAGGTTGGCGCTGGCGGTGTCCAGCGCGCCGCGTTCGAGGAAGCGCACGGTGTTGCCGGACAATGTGCGCAGCGCGGCCAGCGGCTGGTTCAGTTCGTGGGCGATGCTGGTGGACATCTGGCCGATGGCGGCGAGCTTGCCGGCCTGCACCAGTTCATCCTGGGCGCGGCGCAGGGTCTCTTCGGCCTGGCGGCGTTCGCGGATCTGGCTCTTGAGCCGTTCATTGCTGGCGCGCAAGTCGGCGGTGCGCTCGGCAATCCGGCGTTCCAGCTGGCTGTTGGCTTCCTGCAGCGCTTCGCGCGCGGCCAGGCGAGTGGCGATGACCTTGCGCCGCTCGTTCCAGGCAATCAGCAGGAAGGCCACCAGGCCAAAGGCCACGGCCACCAGGATGCCCTGGTTGATCGCCGCGCGGCGCAGGTCGTTGAGTGGGGTGAGCAGGGTGAAATTCCACGGCGTGTCGTTGAGCGGACGGGTTTGCGCGAGGTAGCTGACCTCGTGCTCGTCGTTCACCACTTCGCTGTTGGCGGGGAAGGTCAGTTTCTCGGTGCCTTCGTTGATACGCTCGCGGGCCAGCGGCTCCAACTCGTTCAGCGTCGCCCAGTAATATTGCAGGCTGTGGGCCAGGCGTTCCTTGGTGTCATCGCTGAGCGGGCGCACGGCCTTGAGGCGGCGGGCCGGGTCGCTGGAGAGGATGATGATGCCGTTTTCGTCGCTCACAAATGCTTCGAGACGCGCGCGCTGCCAGCGCTCTTCCAAGGCTTCGAGGCGCACCTTGACCACGGCGACGCCGATGATCTTGCCGTGTTCTTCCAAGCCATGGGCCAGGTAGTAGCCGGGTTCGCCGTTGGTGCTGCCGATGCCATAAAAGCGCCCGGGCTGACCGCGTACGGCATTCTGGAAATAGGCACGGAAGGACAGGTCTTCACCCTGGTAACTGTCGGCATCGCGCCAGTTACTGGTGGCCAGCACGCGGCCGGTGGTGTCCATCACGTAGATGGCCCGACTGCGACTGCGTCGGTTCAGGCCTTCGAGGTAATCGTTGACTGTCTGCCGGGTCTCCTGGTTGGGGTCGGCGAGCAGCTTGGAGACGCTGGACTCCAGCTCCAGCAGGCTGGGCAGGTAGGTGTATTTGCTGAGTTCGCTTTCGACGGTGCGCGCATGCAGCTCCAACTGGCGTTCGCCGTTGTCGCTGAGAGTGCGGATGCCGTAGTGCTCACTGACCCAGAAGCCGATATAACCCAGGCCGATCATCAGGGCGATGATCAACGGCGGCAGGAACAGTTGGCGAATCAGACGAGGTTTCACGGCAAGTGATGGCGGTGCGGCGCGAAATTGGTTGGGGTCGCATTTCATCACAGATGCCTTGGGTCAACCAGCGCTTGCCAGCCTGCGGGGTCCAATGTGGGAGCGGGCTTGCTCGCGAATGCGATCTGTCAGTGGATGCTTCAGTGACTGAAAGACCGCATTCGCGAGCAAGCCCGCTCCCACAATAGATCCGGTTTCTACAGTGGAAGCGCTGTAATGCTTAGTGCTGCAGGATTTTCTCAAGGAAGTGCTGCGCGCGTTCGGAGCGGGCGCTGATGTCGCCGAAGAACTCTTCTTTCGGGCAGTCTTCGATGATCTTGCCGGCGTCCATGAAGATCACGCGGTCGGCCACTTTGCGGGCGAAGCCCATTTCGTGGGTCACGCACATCATGGTCATGCCTTCGTGGGCCAGTTGCACCATTACGTCGAGCACTTCGTTGACCATTTCCGGGTCCAGTGCCGAGGTCGGTTCGTCGAACAGCATGACGATCGGGTCCATGGCCAGGGCGCGGGCAATCGCTACACGTTGCTGCTGGCCGCCGGAAAGCTGGCCAGGGTGCTTGTGGGCGTGTGCCGACAGGCCGACGCGCTCGAGCAATTGCAGGCCTTTCTTGGTGGCTTCTTCCTTGCTACGACCCAGCACCTTGATCTGCGCGATGGTCAGGTTTTCGGTGATGGTCAGGTGCGGGAACAGTTCGAAGTGCTGGAACACCATGCCCACGCGCGAACGCAGTTTTGGCAGGTTGGTCTTCGGGTCGGCGATGGAGGTGCCGTCGACCACGATGTCGCCCTTCTGGAACGGTTCCAGTGCGTTGACGCACTTGATCAGGGTGGATTTGCCCGAGCCCGACGGCCCGCACACCACGATCACTTCGCCTTTTTTAACCTCGGTGCTGCAATCGGTCAGCACCTGGAAGTCGCCATACCACTTGTTGATGTTCTTGATAGAGATCATACGGCAAACCTTTTTTGCAGACGCTTGACCAGCAGCGAGGCGGAAAAGCTGATGATGAAGTAGACGACACCGGCGAAGATCAGGAACTCATTGGAGCGGCCAATGATGTCGCCGTTGGAACGGGCGGAGTTGAGGAAGTCCACCAGGCCCACGGTGTAGACCAGCGAGGTGTCCTGGAACAGGATGATCGACTGCTGCAGCAGCAGCGGGGTCATCTTGCGGAACGCCTGGGGCAGGATGATCAGGCGCATGGTCTGGCCATAGCTCATGCCCATCGCCTGTGCAGCCGCCATCTGGCCCTTGGGGATCGACTGCACGCCGGCCCGCACGATCTCACAGAAGTACGCGGCTTCGAACATCATGAAGGCCACGACACAGGAGGTGAATGCGCCGATCGGGGTGTCTTCGCCGGTGATCCAGCGCAGCACGAACGGCACCGCCAGGTAGAACCAGGTGATCACCAGCAGCAGCGGGATCGAACGGAAGTAGTTCACATAGGCGCCGGCCAGGCGCGACAGCAGTTTGCTGGACGACAGGCGCATCAGCGCGAGGATCGTGCCCAGGACGATGCCGCCGACCACGCCCATGACCATCAGCTGCAGGGTCATGACCATGCCGTTCCACAGGCCCGGGATGGCGGGGATGATGCCGCTGAAATCGAAGTCCATTATTTACCCCCCACGGAGATCAGGCCGGGCACCGCGACTTTCTTCTCGACCAGGCGCATGAGCAGCATCAGGCTCATGTTCAGGGTGAAGTAGATCAGCGTGGCCAGGGTGAAGGCTTCAAACAGGTTGGCCGAGAACTCGGCGGTCTGTTTGGTTTGCGCCAGCAGTTCCATCAAGCCGATCAAGGACGCCACGGAGGAGTTCTTGAACACGTTGAGGAATTCCGAGGTAAGCGGCGGAATAATGATGCGGTAGGCCTGGGGCAGCAGCACGTTCCAGTAAATCTGCGGCAGCTTGAAGCCCATGGCGCGCGCGGCAGATTCCTGGCCACGTGGCAGCGCCTGGATGCCGGTGCGCACTTGCTCGCACACCCGGGCGGCAGTGAACAGGCCCAGGCACACGACAACGCTCAGGTAGGCCGAGGTGGTCGGGTTCAGGTCTTGTTTGTACCAGTCTTGCAGGTTCTGCGGCAGCAGGTCGGGTATCAGGAAATACCAGATGAACAGCTGGACCAGCAGCGGTACGTTACGAAACAGTTCCACGTAGCAGGTCGCGATGCCCGATACGATGCGGTTTGGCACGGTGCGCATGACCCCCAGAACGGAGCCCAGCAACAAGGCGATAATCCATGCCACGACAGCGATGGCGATGGTCCAGCCCAGGCCGGCGATGTACCAGTCGAGATAAGTCTCGCTGCCAACGCCAGTGGACTTGAAGAACACGCCCCAGTCCCAGTTGTAATTCATTAGGGTCTCCCCTCGAGATCGATCGATGTACAAGCACCCGCTTGGGGAAGATCCTTTCCCACCTGACGTTGAACGCCAGGCACACACGATCGGCTCGAAAACCGCCAGGTCGAGTGTTCCAAAGTAAAGCCAGCAGGTAGTAACAGACGCCTGAGGGAGGTTTGCTCCCTCAGGAGATAAGGTTAGTCAGAAATCAGATTTTTACGTCAGGCGCTGGCTTGTCGCTTGGGTTAGCGATCAGATCCTTAACCTTGTCGCTCATCGGGAAGTTCAGGTTCAGGCCTTTTGGTGGAATCGGGCTCTCGAACCACTTGCTGTAGATCTTGTTGATTTCGCCGGATTTGTACAGGCCGGTGATGGCGTCATCGACAGCCTTCTTGAACGCTGGATCGTCTTTACGAACCATGCACGCGTAGGCTTCAAACGACTGTGGAGTACCGGTGATGACCCAGTCATCCGGCTTCTTGGCCTTGGCTTCTTCGCCGGCCAGCAGGGCGTCGTCCATCATGAAGGCAACGGCGCGGCCGCTTTCCAGCATCTGGAAGGACTCGCCGTGGTCCTTGGCGGAGATGACGTTCATGCCCATCTGCTTGTCGGCGTTCATCGCCTTGATGATGCGCTCGGACGTGGTGCCGGCGGTGGTCACGACGTTTTTGCCTTTCAGGTCGGCAAAGTCGCTGTAGGACGGCTTGCCATCCTTGTCTTTCTTGACCAGCAGGCGGGTGCCGATTTCGAAGATGTTGACGGTGAAGTCGACTTGCTGGGCACGTTCGGCGTTATTGGTGGTGGAGCCGCACTCGATATCCGCGGTGCCGTTCTGGATCAGCGGGATACGGGTTTGCGAGGTGACCAGGTTGTACTTGGTCTTCAGGTCGGGTTTGTTCAGGTCTTTTTTCAGGGCTTCAACGATGGCCAGCTGAATGTCGTGGGAGTAGCCCACTGGTTTGCCCGAACCATCCGCGATGTAGGAAAACGGAATGGAGCTGTCGCGGTGAGCGAGAGTGATGGTGCCGGAGTCGTTGATTTTCTTCAGTGTGCCGGTGAGTTCGGCGGCGAAAACTGGAGTGCTGATCAGAGCAGCAGCGATAGCTGCGCCCAAGATATGGGGAACGATGCGCATCAATACTTCCTCGACATTTGTTTTTTTTATGAAGCCGGCTAAACGGCTCTCTTGTACAGCGAATGCCCGTGACGGCTCCTAAGGCGTCCCAGGTAATCGTCAGGAAGTGTAGAGCATGAGTCGTGCCATACCCGAATTAAAAGGCTAAGCGGCTGATTTATAAGCGTATTAACTTTGTGTAACGATGTATTTTCAAGGCTTGGGTCCGGCAAACCGAATGGTTGGGGGTATGTCGTTCGGAAAACCGAATGCCAGCGGGTCAGTATTTTCTGTAGGAACGAGCACGCCTGCGAGGGCATCGACCGGGCTTATTGATCTGCCCAGTGTCTGCATCGCAGGCGCGCCAGCCCTCACAGGGCTATCGACGGCAGGTTCTGCTGTCAGAAGGTGTAGTCGGCCGAGACCACCGCCGCACGCCCATCGCCAGGCACCGCCCAACCGTTGTTGCGGATGCGGGTCAGGTACTCCTTGTCGAACAGGTTGTTGACGTTCAACTGCAGGTTGAGCTGCTTGTTGACCTTGTAACCGAGCATTGCACGCTGCACCGCATAGCCAGGCGCAGTCGGTGCCCCGGCGGCGCTGACCAGGTACTGCTTGGTCTGCGCCGTGATGCCGTAACCCACCTGGAAGTCGTATGGCAGGTCGTACACCGTCCAGAGGCTGGCCGCATGCTTGGGGGTGAAGGTCAGCGGTTCACCTTTCTGCACATCGATACCGGTGGTTGCCAGGGTGTAGTCGCTGGCGCTGCGCAGTACACGGGTGTTGAGGTAGGTGTAGTTGGCGAAGACCTTCCAGCGATCCGTCAGCGCGCCGCTCAGGCCGAGTGCCACGCCATCGGCACGCGCCTTGCCGTCGAGGGTTTGCGTACCACTCAGGTTGCTCGGGTCGTTATCGGCGACTTTGTAGTTGGTGCGGTCATTGCGAAAGATCGCGCCGGTGACCGACAAGGCATTGTCGAGGAAGTCCCACTTGGTGCCGATCTCATAACTGACGGCGGTTTCCGGGGCGACGTTGCAGTTGTTGGTGGCCGTGCTGGAAGTCTTGGCCGGGGTGTAGCAGCCACCGTTGACGCTGGCTTGCGACGGCGTCTTGCTGTTGCCATAGGCGACATAGAAGCTGCCGTTTTCCACCGGCTTGTAGACCAGCGCCAGGCGGTAGGACGTCAGGTCGTCTGCCTGGCCGTAGCGCACGCCGGGCGTTTCCACGCCGGTGCTGGAATAGGCGTTGCTCACCGAACTGCCGGCGTTGTGCTCGTAACGCAGGCCGCCATTGATTTCCCATTGCGGGTTGAGCTTGAGCGTATCGAAGGCATAGGCGGCGCGGTTGTTCAGTGCTCCGTCGACGTGGGCCGCGCGGGTGAAGTTGACCGGGCCGGTCCAGTCGGAGTTCGGATCGCTGTAGCTGACCGGCGGCGGCACGATCGTGCTGCCGTTGCTGTTCGTCAGCCACTTGCCGGTATCGGCCTGGTATTCCTCGCGGCTGATGGCGATGCCGGTCACCAGCGTGTGGTCGATGAAGCCGGTGCTGAAGTGGCTGGTCACGTCAGTTTGGTTGGTGAACATTTTGTTCTGGGTGTTGCGCTCGTTACCCAATGAGCCACCGGCTGGCTGGAAAAAGCCCGGGCTCAGGCCTGCGGGGCAGGGGGCACCGGTAATCTGGGTGCCGCTGGCCAGGCAACCGGCCTGCGCACCTTCGGGGCCGGAGGCGCGCAGCTCCTGGCGTACGCGCTCGACGCGGGTGAAGTTGCGGACCGACACGGCATCGTTGAAGTCATGTTCGAGCTTGAGGCTGAACGCGTCCGAGGTGATGTTCTGGTCGTTGATGTTGTGGTAACCGTAATAGTCGCTCCAGCCCACGCCCGGCATCGGCTTGCCGTTGTAGATGGGGATGCCGTATTGCGGCGTGTTGTCATCTTTCTGATGTTCATAACTGACGGTCACGCGCGTCGGCGTACCGAGGCCGAAGGCGATCGAGGGGGCAATGCCCCAACGCGAGTAATCTTCATAATCGCGGCCAGGCACGTCGTTACCATGGGCCATCAGGTTCAAGCGGAATGCCGTCGTGTCATTAAGTGTCTGGTTGCTGTCCAGGGTGAGGCGCTTGTAGCTGTCTGTGCCGATGCCGGCGCTGATCGTGGTTTTGTCGCGCAGTTCCGGGGCCTTGGTGACGAGGTTGATGGTGCCGCCGACAGCGCCCGAACCCGAGTACACCGAGCTGGCGCCGCTGACGACTTCGACCTGCTCCAGGTTGAACGGGTCGGTGCGGCTGTATTGCGCACTGTCGCGCACGCCGTCCACGTAGATATCGCCGCTGGCGGAAAAACCGCGCAGGTTGATGCTGTCGCCATAGCCGCTGCCGCCTTCACCGGCACCGAATGTGATGCCCGGCACGGTGCTGAGCACGTCGCGCAGGGTCAGCAGGTTTTGATCGTGAATGACTTCCTTGGGCACCACCGTGATGGTCTGCGGCGTGTCGCGCAGCGCTTCGGTGTACTTGGGTGAAGACGGTGCCACCGGGTTGTAGGCACTTTGCGCCTGGCCTTCGATGCTGGTCGCGCCGAGCTGGATCGGCCCGGTGTTGTCGTCTGGTGCGGCATCCCCCGCATAACTGAAGCCTCCCTGCGCAGCCACTGCCAAACCCACTGCCGATGCGAGCAGATGCCGCGTGGAGAGGGGAGCGGAACGGGTGCCGGTCGTCATTGAATGGTCTCTTGTTAGTAGGATTGAGATGTGGTCGTGTTTGATAACCAATCTCAAATGTAATAGATTGTTACGTAATGTTTCATGAAAGTTTTGTAAGTTTATCCACCGTGGGGAGACGCAAATGCACAGCACCGAGCCTTCTGATTTGGCCGGTAACCCCCGGGCCTACGCACGGTGGGTGATGCACGCCGCACAATTGGGGGATGCCGACGCGCAAGCCACCTTGGGCCAGTTGCTGCTGGAGGGGCGTGGCATCCAACTGGACCAGGCCTTGGCGCTCAGTTGGTTTCGGATTGCTGCGCGCCAGGGGCATCCGATGGCAATCAATATGATCGGCCGTTGCCTGGAGCATGGCTGGGGCGACGCGATCAACCTGGAACAGGCCGCACGGCATTACCGGCAGGCGGCCGATCTGGGCCTGGATTGGGGGCTGTACAACTTCGGTCAGTTGCTGACCCGTGGCCGCGGCGTCGAGCAAGACCTGGCCGCGTCGTTCCAATTGTTCCAGCAGGCGGCTGCCCAAGGGCACGCCAAGTCGATGAACCTGCTCGGGCGTTTCCACCATGAGGGCGTCGTGGTGCCCAGGGATGTGCCGCTGGCACGCCAGTGGTACCAGCGCGCGGCCGAGGCCGGTGATTTCCGTGGGCAATACAACCACGCGGCGGAGTTGGCAGAAGCCGGCGACGAGGCGCAGGCCTGTGTCTGGCTTGAGCGCGCGCTGGTGGGCGCCACGCTGGGCTTCCTGCTGGCGGCTTACCCGGTGCTGCTCGGGTCGGCCTTGCCCGGTATCCGGGACATGGGGCTGCGTTATCAGCGCCAGGCCCTCGAGGCATGAAAAAGCCCCTGGACCTTACGGCACAGGGGCTTTTTTACGAGCGGTTGATCAGGCCGCTTCGATCTTGCGGTTCTGCTCGACCTTGGACAGGTAACGTTGCACGTTGTCCTGTTCCTGCGCCGTGGTGAACAGGCCCAGCTTGGTGCGCCGCCACAGCACGTCCTGAGGTTGGGTCACCCATTCTTCAGCGCACAGATAATCCACTTCGCGGGTGTACAGGCCGCCACCCAGGTGGTCACCAAGATCGGCCAGCGATTGCACGCCTTCGAGCAAGCGCCAGGTCCGGCTGCCATAAGTGGTGGACCAGCGGCGCGCTATCTCGCTTGGCACCCAGTCGAACTTCGCGCGAATGGCCTCGGCCAGAGCTTCCGGCGTGGTCATGTGCTCGCCGCCGGGCAGGCTCGCGGTGGCGGTCCAGCTCGGGCGCATCTGCGTGAAGTACGGCGCCAATTGCGCCATCGCCGACTCTGCAAGTTTGCGGTAGGTGGTCAGCTTGCCACCGAACACCGACAGGATCGGTGCTTCGCCCGTGCCGCCGGACAGCGACAGGGTGTAGTCACGGGTGATCGCCGACGGGTTATCCGACTCGTCGTTGCACAGCGGGCGCACACCGGAGTAGGTGTGGACGATGTCGTCGCGGCTCAGTTGCTTTTTGAAGTGCGCGTTGACCACCTTGAGCATGTAGTCGGTTTCGCCTTCGGTGATCGCCACTTTCGCCGGGTCGCCGGTGTATTCGCGGTCGGTGGTGCCGATGATGGTCAGGTGATTCAGGTACGGAATGGTGAAGACAATGCGCTGGTCTTCGTTCTGCAGGATGTGCGCGTGGGCGCCTTCATACAGTTTCGGCACGATCAAGTGGCTGCCCTGGATCAGGCGGATGCCGTAGGGCGAGTCCAGCTTCAAGTCTTCCTTGATGAACTTGGCAACCCACGGGCCGGCCGCGTTCACCAGGGCGCGGGCGCGGATCGAGAACAGGCTGCCGTCGGCGCGTTCCATGTTCATTTCCCACATGCCGTTGCTGCGGTGCGCGCTGACGCAGCGCGTCTGGGTGTGGATATGCGCGCCTTTTTCACGCGCGGCCATGGCGTTGAGCACCACCAGGCGGGCGTCGTCGACCCAGCAGTCGGAATATTCGAAGCCTTTGGTGATTTCGCTTTTCAGCGGGCTGTCGGCGCCGAACTTGAGGCTTCTGGAGCCGGCCAGCTTCTCGCGCTTGCCCAGGTGGTCATAGAGGAACAGGCCCGCGCGGATCATCCACGCCGGACGCAGGTGCGGCCGATGCGGCAGGACAAAACGCATTTGCTTGACGATGTGCGGGGCCTTGGCCAGCAGCACTTCACGTTCGGCCAGGGCTTCGCGCACCAGGCGGAATTCGTAATGTTCGAGGTAGCGCAGGCCGCCGTGGATCAGCTTGCTGCTGGCGGAGGAGGTGTGGCTGGCGAGGTCGTCCTTTTCGCAAAGGAATACCGACAAACCGCGCCCGGCTGCGTCTGCTGCAATGCCGACGCCATTGATCCCGCCGCCGATCACGGCGACGTCATAGACTTCGGCAAGCGGTGCAGCAGGCAAGGTAGAAGGGTTCATCGGCTGGCCTCGCGATCTTTTCGTATTGGAATTCGAACATTAATGTTCATTTGCGAAAATGGTAGCTGATAAACGCGCGCACAGCCACCCGACTTCGATTGAAAAAACTCATCGAAGGGCGGGAAAAGGAAAATTTGTGAACATAAACCTGTGGAAGCCCGGTTTGCAGGCGATGGCGATCTCAAGGCGCTATCGCCGGCAAGCCGGGCTCCCACAGGTGATCGCATTTCGCCAGGAATTACGCAGTCAAATGTGGGAGCGGGCTTGCCCGCGAAGACGATCTCAAGGGCGCTATCGCCGGCAAGCCGGGCTCCTACAGGTTGATCGCATTTCGCCAGGAATTACGCAGTCAAATGTGGGAGCGGGCTTGCCCGCGAAGACGATCTCAAGGGCGCTATCGCCGGCAAGCCGGGCTCCCACAGGTTGATCGCATTTCGCCAGGCGTTACGCAGTCAAATGTGGGAGCGGGCTTGCCCGCGAAGGCGTCGGTGCAGGCGCCACAGAGATCGAAGGGTCACACGACTTCGAGGCGAACCTTATGCTGATTCAACAGCTGCACCAGCGCGGGCACCGGCTGCTGGTCGGTTACCAGGCAGTCCACCAGGCTGATCGGCCCCAGCCGAATCATGGCATTGCGCCCGAATTTGCTTGAGTCCGCCGCCAGGATCACTTGGCGCGCATTGGCGATGATCGCCTGGGAAACCCGTACTTCCTGATAGTCGAAGTCGAGCAGGCTGCCGTCTTCGTCGATGCCGCTGATACCCACCAGGGCAAAGTCGACCTTGAACTGGTTGATGAAATCCACACTGGCCTGGCCTACCACACCGCCGTCACGGCGCACGTTGCCGCCGGTCAACAGCACGTCGAAGTCGTCCTTGGCGCTGAGCATGGTGGCGACGTTGAGGTTGTTGGTGATGATTTTCAGGTGATTGTGGTTGAGTAACGCGCGGGCGATGGATTCGGTGGTGGTGCCGATATTGATGAACAGCGAGGCATGATCGGGGATTTGCGCCGCGATGGCTTCGCCGATGCGCTGTTTCTCGTCGCGCATCTGGTCGGCACGCATGGCGTACGCGGTGTTTTCGACGCTGGAGTCATAGGCTGCGCCGCCATGGTAGCGGCGCAACAGATTGGCGTCCGCCAGCTGGTTGATATCGCGGCGGATGGTTTGCGGGGTGACGACGAACAGCTGCGCCATTTCCTCGATACTGACGTAGCCGCGTTCGCGGACCAGTTCGAGGATTTGTTGCTGGCGGGGAGGCAGATTCATGGGGCGTCCTTTGGGCTGCCATACAAAAGTGGCCCATGATGACGCAGGAATCCGCTCCCTGCCAGTTACAACCCTATCGCCGTCCGGCGCTTGGCTTATTCAGCGCCTTCGTGGGGTTCCCAGTCGCGGGTGCGGCTGACTGCTTTCTGCCAGCCGGCATACAGCTTCTCTTTGGCGACTTCGTCCAGTTGCGGTTCGAATTCGCGCTCGATCACGGCCTTGCCGCGCAGTTCGTCAAGGCTGCCCCAGAACCCGCAGGCCAGTCCGGCCAGATACGCCGCGCCAAGCGCCGTGGTCTCGCGCATTTGCGGGCGCTCGACCTGGGTGCCGAGGATGTCGGCCTGGAACTGCATCAGGAAGTTGTTGGCGACCGCGCCGCCGTCCACGCGCAGGGCCTTGAGGCGTTCGCCGGAGTCTTGCTGCATGGCGTCCAGTACGTCGCGGGTCTGGTAGGCAATCGACTCCAGGGCTGCACGAATAATGTGATCCACGCGTACGCCGCGGGTCAGGCCGAACAGCGCGCCACGGGCATACGGGTCCCAGTACGGAGCGCCCAGGCCAGTGAACGCCGGGACCAGGTACACGCCGTTGCTGTCTTTGACCTTGCCGGCGAAGTATTCGGTGTCGGTGGCGTCGGCGATGATCTTCAGCTCATCACGCAGCCATTGCACGGTGGAGCCGCCGTTGAACACCGCGCCTTCGAGGGCGTAAGCCACTTCGCCACGCGGGCCGCAGGCGATGGTGGTGAGCATGCCGTGCTTGGACTTCACCGCCTTGTCGCCGGTGTTCATCAGCAGGAAGCAGCCGGTGCCATAGGTATTCTTGGCCTGCCCGGCTTCGACGCACATCTGGCCGAACAACGCAGCCTGCTGGTCACCGGCGATACCACCGATGGCGATGCCGCTTTTGGTGCGGCCGTAGATTTCCGAGGAGGATTTCACCTCCGGCAGCATTTCGCGCGGCACGTCGAGAATCTCCAGCATCTTCGCATCCCACTCCAGGGTGTGGATGTTGAAGAGCATGGTGCGCGAGGCGTTGGTGTAGTCGGTGACGTGGGTTTTGCCGCCGGTAAATTTCCAGATCAGCCAGCTGTCGATGGTGCCGAACAGCAGTTCGCCGTTGCGCGCCCGCTCGCGGCTGCCTTCGACGTTGTCGAGGATCCACTTGAGCTTGGTGCCGGAGAAGTACGGGTCGGTCACCAGGCCAGTGGTGTCATTGATGTATTGCTCGTGGCCGTCGCGCTTGAGCTGCTGGCAGATCTCGGTGCTGCGGCGGCACTGCCAGACGATGGCGTTGTAGATCGGCCGGCCGGTGATCTTGTCCCATACCACGGTGGTTTCACGCTGGTTGGTGATACCGATGGCGGCGACCTGGTCATGGTGCAGGCCGGCTTGTGCCAGGGCCTCGACCATCACCGCGCTCTGGGTGGCGAAAATTTCCATCGGGTCGTGTTCGACCCAGCCGGCTTGCGGGTAATGCTGAGTGAATTCACGCTGGGCGGTGCAGACCACGTTGGCGTCGCGGTCGAAGATGATCGCGCGCGAACTGGTGGTGCCCTGATCAAGGGCAATGATGTAGTTCTTATTCTCGATATCGGTCATGTCAATTGCCTTGGACGAAATAAGGAAGTCAGAAATCAGCCTGGACCGCGAAGGGCAGGGGCCCAGGCTGGCGCTTTCAGGAAATACGGGTCTTGCCGTTGACAGCCGTGTCAGGTGTTTCAGCTATAGCAGGTGCGGCGCTCGGCAGATGACGGGCAATCAGCCCGCGATAGGCCGCAGCACCGAGGCATGCGCCGACAATCGGCGCGAAAATCGGAACCAGGAAGTAAGGAATATCACGGCCACCGGTAAAGGCCATTTCACCCCAGCCGGCGAAAAAGGTCATCAGCTTGGGCCCGAAATCCCTCGCCGGGTTCATCGCAAAGCCGGTCAGCGGGCCCATGGCGCTGCCAATCACGGCAATCAGCAAGCCGATGAGCAGCGGTGCCAGCGGGCCGCGTGGCAGGCCGTTGTTGTCATCGGTGAGGGCCATGATCACGCCCATCAGGATCGCGGTAATGACCACTTCCACCAGGAACGCTTGGGCAGTGCTCAGCAGCGCATGGGGGTAGGTGGAGAACACCGAGGCCAACTCCAGGCTGGCTTGTGAGCCGCGCACCATGTGGTGGGTTTGTTCGTAATCGAAAAACAGATTGCTGTAGAGGGTGTACACCAGGGCTGCCGAGCAGAAGGCGCCGGCGATCTGGGCGAGAACGTAGAAGGGCAGTTTGCGCTTTTCGAAATCGGCGAAGATGCACAGGGCGATACTGACCGCCGGGTTGAGGTGGGCCCCGGAAATACCGGCGCTCAGGTAGATCGCCATGCTGACGCCGACCCCCCAGATGATGCTGATTTCCCACAAGCCAAAGCTGGCACCCGCGACCTTGAGCGCAGCGACACATCCCGTACCGAAGAAGATCAGCAGCGCAGTCCCCAGGAACTCGGCCATGCATTGGCTCGAAAGTGAAGGCTGTTGAAGAGCAGTTGTCATGGAAAACCTCAATTGTTGTTCTTGTCTGGCGTTTGACCTCAACGGGTCATGCGCGATTTTCACCGTGGTGGGGATCCCCATCTCCGCCACGGCTTACTGCTCGAAACACGTAGGTGTATTCCTACAGTATTCGGAAACGAAAAAATATAGACAAGAATCACGGCTGTCAAAGGTCGAAAGTGAACGGTCGGTCACTTTCCAACTATTGGTCTGGTGAATGATCATGAGGCGCCCTCTGAAGCGATAGGTCACGAGCGCGCGCACTAGAGCGTTTCGCACGGGCTTGGCTTAGAATTGGTGCTCTGTCTGCCACGCCCGGAGAGGTCATGACACCTGCATTGGATTTGTTGAAAAAAGTTCGTGCCGAACATCGCATCCACAGTTATGAGCACGATCCGAAGTCCGCCTCCTATGGCCTGGAGGCCGCGGAAAAATTGGGCTTGGACCCGGCGCAGGTGTTCAAGACCTTGCTCGCCAGCAGTGAGAAGGGCGAACTGTTGGTCGCGGTGGTGCCGGTCGTCGGAAGTCTGGATTTGAAAGCGCTCGCCCAGGCGGCGGGGGTCAAGAAAGCCGAAATGGCCGACCCGGCTGCGGCGCAACGCTCCACCGGTTATTTGCTCGGCGGTATCAGCCCGCTGGGCCAGAAAAAGCGCCTGCGCACCTTTATCGATATGACGGCGCAGCAATTTGCGACGATTCACGTGAGTGCAGGGAGAAGGGGATTGGAGGTCGAACTGCCCGCAGCGGTGCTGGCCGAACACACCCAGGCCATGTTCGCGCCGATAGGCCGGGCCTGATCTCAAGCCAATGCAGATCCAGTGTGGGAGCGGGCTTGCTCGCGAAAGCGGTGTGTCAGGCAAAGATGCAGTGACTGATGTAGCGCATTCGCGAGCAAGCCCGCTCCCACATTTCGATAGGGTTTTGTCAGTTCGTTGGGCTGTAAGGGCGCATGCTGGGTTCGGAGTGATTTGTCGAACATACCCCAGGCCACGTTCGCGCCGATAGGCCGGGCCTGATCTCAGGCCGGTGCAGATCCAATGTGGAAGCGGGCTTGCTCGCGAAAGCGGTGTGACAGTCAAAGATGCAGTGACTGATGCAGCGCATTCGCGAGCAAGCCCGCTCCCACATTTCGATAGGGTTTTGTCAGTTCGTTGGGCTGGAGGGGCGCATGCTGTTCGAAGGGATTTGTCGAACATACCCCAGGCCACGTTCGCGTCGATAGGCCGGGCCTGATCTCAGGCCAACGCAGATCCAATGTGGGAGCGGGCTTGCCCGCGAAAGCAGTGTGACAGTCAAAGATGCAGTGACTGATGCAGCGCATTCGCGAGCAAGCCCGCTCCCACATTACGATGGGGTTTTGTCAGTTCGTTGGGCTGGAAGGGCGCCTGCTGTTCGAAGGGATTTGTCGAACATACCCCAGGCCAAGTTCGCGCCGATAGGCCGGGCCTGATCTCAGGCCAATGCAGATCCAATGTGGGAGCGGGCTTGCCCGCGAAAGCAGTGTGACACTCAAAGATGCAGTGGCTGATGCAGCGCATTCGCGAGCAAGCCCGCTCCCACATTAAGATAGGGCTTTGTCAGTTCGCCGGGCTGTAACGCCGCACACCGGATTCGGCATGCGGAATCTGCGCGGCAGTGCTGCCCGAGGCCTGGAACAACACCAGGTGTTCTGCCGCGACACGGATACCCACATCCGCGCCGACCTGGTGATCCGCATGGCTGGGGAAGATCGACTCCAGCTGCGCGCCCGTTGGCAATTGCAGGCGGTACAGGGTTGAGGCGCCCAGGAAGGTCTTGCCGACGATCCGCGCTTTCAGTGCGCTGTCCGGCGCATAGACGATGTCGTCCGGGCGCAGCAGCACGTCCACTGCGCCACCGGTAGGCCAGGTATAGGCACGATTGCCTCGCAGATCGCCCAGTTCGGTACTGACCGATTCCGGCGAGCTTAGCTGGCCACGGATGAAATAGCCCTGGCCAATAAAGCTGGCGACATACGGCGTCTGCGGCTCGTGGTAGAGGTTGTAGGGCGTGTCCCACTGCTCCAGCCGACCCTCTTTGAACACGCCCACCTGATCACTCACCGCGAAGGCTTCTTCCTGGTCATGGGTGACCAGAATCGCACTGGTGCCGCGTGCCTTGAGGATGTCACGAACTTCGTGGCTCAGCTTGCGCCGCAGTTCGCCATCGAGGTTGGAGAAGGGTTCATCGAGCAACAACAGTTGCGGTTCCGGCGCCAGGGCACGGGCCAGGGCCACCCGTTGTTGCTGGCCGCCGGAAAGCTCGTGGGGGAAGCGTTTGCCGAGGTTCTTCAGGTTCACCAGTTCCAGCAGTTCGGCGACCACGCGGTCTTTTTGCGGGTGCTTGCGAATGCCGAAGGCGATGTTGTCCGCCACGCTGAGGTGCGGAAACAGCGCGTAGTCCTGGAACACCATGCCGATGCGACGTTTCTCCGGGGCCAAGGTGAAGCCGGCACTGGATATCACTTCGCCGGCCAGGCTGATTTCACCTTCATGCACCGGCTCGAACCCGGCGATCGCCCGCAGGGTAGTGGTTTTGCCGCAGCCCGAGGAGCCGAGCAGGCACCCGATGTCGCCGGCGTTGAGGTGCAGGTTGAGGTTCTGCACCACACGTTGATCTTGATAGCCGCATGCCAGGTTGCGCAGGTTCAGCAGTAATGGCTGGCTCATGCGTGGTGGTACGCCGGCTCGACGAGGAACTCGAGCAGGGCCTTCTGTGCGTGCAGGCGGTTTTCTGCCTGGTCCCAGGCCACGGAGCGCGGGTCGTCGAGCAGGTCGAGGCTGATTTCCTCGCCACGGTGGGCCGGCAGGCAGTGCATGAACAGCACATCTGGCGCAGCCTGGTCGAGCAGGGCGCGGGTAACCTGGAAGGGCGCAAACAGCGCCAGGCGCTTGGCGGTTTCGTCTTCCTGACCCATCGAGGTCCACACGTCGGTGCTCACCAGGTGGGCGCCGATCACCGCGTCGCGCGGGTCACGCACCACGGTCACGCGGTCGCCGGCCTGTTCGAGGAAACGTGCGTCAGGCTCGTAGCCTTCCGGGCAGGCAATGCGCAGCTGGAAATCGAATTGGATCGCCGCTTCTATATAGCTGTTGCACATGTTATTGCCGTCGCCGATCCAGGCCACGGTCTTGCCCTGGATCGAGCCGCGGTGTTCGAGGAAGGTCTGCATGTCGGCCAGCAACTGGCACGGGTGCAGATCATCGGACAGGCCATTGATCACCGGCACGCGCGAGTTGGCAGCGAATTCGGTCAAGGTGCTGTGGGCAAAGGTACGGATCATCACCGCATCAAGCATGCGCGACATGACGATGGCGCAATCGCTGATCGGCTCGCCACGGCCCAGTTGGGTGTCGCGCGGCGACAGGAAGATGGCCTGGCCACCCAGCTGGATCATGCCGGCTTCGAAAGACAAGCGGGTGCGGGTCGACGACTTCTCGAAAATCATGCCGAGCACGCGGTTTTTCAAAGGCTCGAACAGTACGCCGCGGTTACGCAGGTCTTTAAGCTCAATGCCTCGACGGATCACGCTGACCAGCTCTTCGGGCGTGCAATCCATCAGGGAGAGAAAGTGCCTTGCGCTCATCATTAACTACCTTTTTGCAACAGACCGCAGATACTCAAAGCCTTGTTTATTGTGACAACGGGCGAGACCTGCGGCGAAAGCCGCACGGGGCGACGAAATAGGGGAAGGCGCGATCTTATAATTAAATGTCGCGTCTTACCAATAGGGCTACGGTTTTTAAGGGTGTTCAAGCAGGGCGCCGGAGCGCGTTTGAAGACGATTTCCTGACAGCAGCGGGCCATTTGTACACTGGCGCCGCAGCCTTTTGCAATGCGCGGGGACGCGCCCAGGCCAAGCTGCGTCGGTTTTGGCGGCTATGTGGGAAGTTTCTGAAACATTTGCTCACGTATACCCATGCCCGGGCCTGATGCCGGCCGATTCACGGGGCGAACGTTACTGGTCCCTGTGCCTGGCGCGGCCCATAGTGCAGCCATCCCCAATAAAGAGACTGGCCATGACCAAGACTCTCCATCACCGTGCCTGCCACCTGTGCGAAGCCATCTGCGGCCTGACCCTGGAAACCACCCAGGCCGACGACGGCAGCCTGGCGATCACCTCGATCAAGGGCGACGCGCTGGATACGTTCAGCCGTGGGCATATCTGCCCCAAGGCCGTTGCGCTGCAGGATATCCAGAATGATCCGGACCGCCTGCACCAGCCGATGCGGCGCGTGGGTAGCGAATGGCAGTCGATCTCGTGGGAAGAAGCCTTTGAGCTTGTAGCCGAACGGCTAGCGGGCATTCAGGCGCGTCACGGACAAAACGCGGTGGCGGTGTATCAGGGCAACCCCAGCGTGCATAACTACGGACTGATGACCCACAGCAACTACTTCCTGGGCCAACTGAAGACACGCAACCGGTTTTCCGCAACCTCGGTGGACCAGTTGCCCCACCACCTCACCAGTCACTTGATGTACGGGCACGGGCTGTTGTTGCCGATCCCGGACATCGACCACACCGACTTCATGCTGATCCTGGGCGGCAACCCGCTGGCGTCGAATGGCAGCATCATGACCGTCCCCGATGTGGAGAAGCGCCTCAAGGCCATCCAGGCGCGGGGCG
This sequence comes from Pseudomonas sp. TH21, assembly GCF_016651025.1. Lineage (NCBI taxonomy): Bacteria > Pseudomonadati > Pseudomonadota > Gammaproteobacteria > Pseudomonadales > Pseudomonadaceae > Pseudomonas > Pseudomonas sp. TH21. The sequence continues at coordinate 1,179,203 of NZ_JAEKEQ010000001.1, forward strand.
GCAAAGTGGTGGTGGTCGATCCTCGGCGCAGCGAGACAGCGGCAATGGCTGACCAGCACCTGTTCGTGCGCCCGGGAGGGGATGCCGCGTTGTTGTTCGGGGTGCTCAACACGCTGTTTACCGAAAACCTGACCCGCGCCAGCCATCTGCCGGTTGAAGGCCTGGAGGAGGTGCGCCAGGCCATCGCCGGCTTTACCGCTGAGGCCATGAGCGGTCAGTGTGCGGTGCCAGCCGAACAGATTCGCCAGTTGGCGCGGGACTTTGCAGGCGCCGACAAGGCGGTGTGCTACGGGCGCATGGGTGTCTCGACCCAGGCGTTTGGCACGCTGTGCCATTGGCTGGTGCAGTTGATCAACCTGGTGACCGGCAACCTGGACCGCGTCGGCGGCGCCTTGTGCACCACCCCGGCCGTGGACTTGGTCGCGTCCACTGGCGGCGGGCATTTCAATCGCTGGCAGAGCCGGGTCTCCGGACGACCGGAGTACGGTGGCGAGTTGCCGGTGTCGGCCCTCGCCGAGGAAATGCTCACCGAAGGTGAAGGACAAATCCGCGCGCTGGTGACCGTGGCCGGCAACCCCGTGCTGTCGACGCCCAATGGTCGTCAGCTCGAACAGGCCCTGGATGGCCTGGAGTTCATGGTCAGTATCGACCTGTATATCAACGAGACCACGCGTTATGCCGACCTGATCCTGCCGTCCACCTCGGCGCTGGAAAACGATCATTACGACACCACCTTCAATATGTTTGCGGTGCGTAACGTCACCCGCTTCAATCGCGCAATCCTGCCCAAGCCTGCGGGCGCGCTGCATGACTGGGAGATTTTTGTCGGGCTGGCTCAAGCGTTTGCGGCGCACACCGGCGCTGCGCTCAAGCCCACCATGCCGCCAGCGCAGATGATCGATTTCGGGCTGCGGGCCGGGGCCTATGGTGATGCGTCCGGGTACAAGTTGTCGGTGGCGATGCTCGCCGAGCATCCCCATGGCCTGGACCTGGGCCCGCTCAAGCCCAACCTCGCCGCGCGTCTGAAAACCGCTGATGGCAAGGTGCGCGCGGCGCCGGCGGTGATCCTCGCGGACCTGGCGCGTTTTGCCGCGCAGCCGGTGCCGGTGGCTGACGAATTGTTGCTGATCGGTCGGCGCCATGTGCGCAGCAACAATTCCTGGATGCACAACTATCACCGGCTGGTGAAGGGCAAGCCTCGGCACCAGTTGCTGATGCATCCGGACGACCTGAGCCGTCGGCAGTTGAGTGATGGCCAGCGGGTGCGTGTGAGTTCGCGCATCGGCATGATCGAGGTCGAGGTGGTGGCCAGCCTGGACATGATGCCCGGCGTGGTCAGCCTGCCTCACGGCTGGGGCCATGGCCGCCCCGGCGTGCATATGACCATCGCCAGCAGCCAGCCGGGTGCGAGCGCGAACGACTTGACTGACGAACGGCAATTGGACGAATTGTCCGGCAACGCCGCGTTGAACGGGGTGCCGGTGCAGGTTGCAGCCGCTTAAGGAGCCCGAGCACCACGCTGGGATTTTGCGTTACAATGCGCCACCGTGCCGACCTGTGAGTCGCAAAGTTCCAGCCGAGGTGTTCCATGGATATCATCGAAACGATCAAAGAGCAGATTGCCAACAACACCATTCTGCTTTACATGAAGGGCGCTCCGAACGCTCCTCAGTGCGGTTTCTCCGCGAAGGCTTCCCAGGCCATCATGGCGTGCGGCGAGAAGTTCGCTTACGTGGATATCCTGCAAAACCCTGAAATCCGCGCCAACCTGCCGAAGTACGCCAACTGGCCTACTTTCCCACAACTGTGGGTTGCCGGTGAGCTGGTCGGCGGTAGCGACATCATCGTCGAAATGGCCGCTGATGGTTCGCTGCAGGCGCTGATCAAAGAAGCCGCGGCAAACGCTGCAGCCAAGACCGACGCTTGATTCTAGAAATCATCGGTCAATAAAAAGCCCCGCTTCTCATAAGAGAGCGGGGCTTTTTTGTACCTGTCGCCTAGGGCTTATTCACCCATCTGCGATTGTAGGTAGTTCTCCAGGCTGACTTTGTCGATCAGGCCCAGTTGGGTCTCCAGCCAGTCGATATGTTCTTCCTGGTCTTCCAGGATATCTTCCAGCAGTTCACGGCTGCCGAAGTCACCCTTGGTCTCACAGTGCGCAATGGCGGCCTTTAGGTCGCTGTGGCTCTTGCGTTCAAAGCCCAGGTCGCTGCTGATCATTTCCTGGGTGTGCTCGCCGATGTTGAGCTTGCCCAGGTCCTGCACGTTCGGCAGGCCTTCCAGGAACAGGATGCGCTTGATCAGCGCATCAGCGTCCTTCATGGCTTTGATGGATTCTTTGTATTCACGCTTGCCGAGCTTTTCCAGGCCCCAATCGTCATACATGCGCGCATGCAGAAAGTACTGATTGATCGCGACCAGTTCATTGGCAAGGATTTTGTTGAGTTGCTGGATGACTGAGATGTCGCCTTTCATGACTGGGGTCCTGCCCTGTAATAGCTGTGTATAAGGCGGAGTTTGAGCGGCGAAATCCTTAGTGTCAAACCTAAGTTATTGAATAATAAATGAAAATTAATCGGAATAAGAATGTTTGTGTTCCGCGTCTTGACGCTAACTAATTGAATTGCAGGCATAAAAAAACCGGACACTAAGTCCGGTTCTTTAAAACACGCGTATTCAGGCGTGTGTAAATTCTGCTGTGTAGGGGAGCGCGGCCTGGGCTGTCTGCAGCTGCGTCAGGGTTTCCCGTACCACTTGCTTGGCGAGGCAAGCACATTTTCCGCACTGGCTGGCAACGCCGGTGGTTTCACGTACTTCCTTGTAGCTGCAGCAACCTTCGTAGATTGCTTCGCGGATTTGTCCGTCGGTGACGCCAGTACACAGGCACACATACATAAGGGAGAACCGTCGCGGGTTTAAGGCTTAAGTGCGACGGATCTTAATGTTAACGAGAATGATTGTCAAAGTAGATTCGTAAGGTATTCACAGGCATTGCCCTCGCACTGACGAACGGTTTTTTCAGTGTATGATGCTCGGTCTTCACGAAGCGTGACTGTGTCACGGGCCTGTCGCTTGAATGCGGCTGACTTGAGGCCGGTCCTTTTACTTCAATCGTCACCCTACTATCAGGAGATAACCAATGAGCGTACTCGTCGGCAAACAAGCCCCGGATTTCGACGTACCTGCCGTCCTCGGCAATGGCGAAATCGTTGACAGCTTCAAACTGTCTGAAGCCATCAAAGGCAAATACGGCCTGGTATTCTTCTACCCGCTGGACTTCACCTTCGTCTGCCCTTCGGAGCTGATCGCTCTGGACCACCGCATGGACGATTTCAAGGCGCGCAACGTAGAAGTGGTTGCCGTTTCTATCGACTCCCATTTCACCCACAACGCCTGGCGCAACACTGCCATCAATGATGGCGGCATCGGCAAAGTCAAATACACCATGGCTGCCGACATGAAGCACGACATCGCCAAGGCCTACGACGTCGAGTCCGAAGGCGGCGTGGCTTTCCGTGGCGCGTTCCTGATCGACGACAAGGGCGTTGTACGTTCCCAGATCATCAACGACCTGCCGCTGGGTCGTAACATGGAAGAGCTGATCCGCCTGGTCGACGCTCTGCAATTCCACGAAGAGCACGGCGAAGTCTGCCCTGCCAACTGGAAAAAAGGCGACAAAGGCATGAACGCTTCGCCGGAAGGCGTTGCGGCTTACCTGACCGAGAACGCTGGCAAGCTGTAAGCCAGTTTCACGGTAAAAAAAACCGGCCTGAGAAGGCCGGTTTTTTTATGCGCGGGATTCAGCCGTGTGACTGGCTTTGAGTCGCGAGTGCGCTGCTTGTGGTCAGGAGGCCTCTTGTGGCAAGCGTGCTCACCACAACACAGCAACCAGATGACCGCATCAAGGCAAGCAGGCTGTGGTGAGTAGGCTTCATGTGGTGCACAAGCCTCGTGTGGTGAGCAGGCTTCTTGTGGTGAGCAGGCTTGCCCTGCGTTGGGCCGCGCAGCGACCCCAAAACCAGACACTGCGGTTTACCTGATAAACCCTGTGGTTGCCAATGGGGCTGCTGCGCAGCCCAACGCAGGGCAAGCCTGCTCACCACAACACAGCAGCCAAATTGCCGCATCAAGGCAAGTAGGCTGTGGTGAGTAGGCTCCCCGTGGGGAACAAGCTTCTTGTATTGAATAGGCTTCGTGCGGGGAACAAGCCTCGTGGTGAGCAGGCTTCTTGTGGCGAGCAGGCTTGCCCTGCGTTGGGCTGCGCAGCGGCCCCAAAACCAGACACTGCGGTTTACCTGATAAACCCTGTGGTTGCCAATGGGTCTGCTACGCAGCCCAACGCAGGGCAAGCCTGCTCACCACAACACAGCAGCCACATTGCCGCATCAAGGCAAGCAGGCTGTGGTGAGTAGGCTCCCCGTGGGGAACAAGCTTCTTCTAGTGAATAGGCTTCGTGTGGGGAACAAGCCTCTCGTGGTGAGCAGGCCTCTTGTGGCGAGCAGGCTTGTCCTGCGTTGGGCTGCGCAGCGGCCCCAAAACCAGACACTGCGGTTTACCTGATAACCCCTATGGGTGCCAATGGGGCTGCTGCGCAGCCCAACGCAGGGCAAGCCTGCTCACCACAACACAGCAACCCGATGGCCACAGTAGGGTAAGCAGGCTGTGGTGAGTAGGCTCCACGTGGGGAACAAGCTTCTTGTATTGAATAGGCTTCGTGTGGGGAACAAGCCTCTCGTGGTGAGCAGGCTTCTTGTGGCGAGCAGGCTTGTCCTGCGTTGGGCCGCGCAGCGGTCCCAAAACCAGACCCTGCGGTTTACCTGATAAACCCTGTGCGTGCCAATGGGGCGGCTACGCAGCCCAACGCAGGGCAAGCCTGCTCACCACAACAGCGCAGCCACATTGCTACATCAGGGCAAACCGGCTTGCCACATCAGGGCAAGCAGGTCGCCACATCAGGGCAAGCAGGGCGCCACAACCGCGCCGTCAGTCGTTGAAGTCTTCCCAACCGCCCATCTGCTTCCAACGGTTGACGATGCCGCAGAACAGCTCGGCCGTCTTCTCGGTGTCGTAGCGCGCCGAGTGGGCTTCGCGTCCGTCAAAGTCGATACCGGCTGCCTGGCAGGCTTTCGCCAGTACGGTCTGGCCATAAGCCAGGCCTGCGAGGGTGGCGGTGTCGAAGCTGGAGAAGGGGTGGAACGGGTTACGCTTCATATCGAGGCGCGCCACGGCAGCATTCAGGAAACCCAGGTCGAAGCTGCTGTTGTGGCCTACCAGGATTGCGCGTTTGCAGCCATTAGCCTTCAACGCCTTGCGCACGCCACGGAAAATATCGGTCAGCGCCGCTTCTTCACTCACCGCCATGCGCAGTGGGTGATCGAGCTTGATCCCGGTGAATTCCAGGGCTGCTGCTTCGATATTGGCGCCTTCGAACGGCTCGACGCGAAAGAAGTGGGTGTGCTCCGGGAACACAAAACCTTGTTCATCCATGCCGATGGTGGTGGCGGCGATTTCCAGCAAGGCGTCGGTGGCGCAATTGAAACCACCGGTCTCTACGTCGATGACAACCGGCAGATAACCGCGAAACCGCTCGGCCATCGGGTGACGGGAGCCGCCACCACTGTGCTCGTGTTCGTCATCGTAATGGTCTTCACTCACTTGCTTTCCTCCAGCAGGCGCCAGCGCAGTGTTTCACCGGCGCGCAGCGGGATAACAGTCAGCTCGCCAAACGGCAGGCTGGCAGGGGCGGTCCAGTCTTCACGGACCAGGGTAATGCGGTCGGTGTTCGCCGGCAGGCCGTAGAAACGCGGGCCGTTGAGGCTGGCGAAACCTTCGAGCTTGTCCAGGGCGTTGCGTTGTTCAAACGCTTCGGCATACAACTCGATGGCGGCATACGCGGTGTAGCAGCCGGCACAGCCACACGCGGCTTCCTTGGCGTGTTGGGCATGGGGCGCGGAGTCGGTGCCGAGGAAGAACTTCGGATTACCGCTGGTCGCGGCATCCAGCAGGGCGACCTGATGGGTGTTGCGTTTGAGAATCGGCAGGCAATAGAAATGCGGTCGAATCCCGCCCACCAGCATGTGGTTGCGGTTGTAGAGCAGGTGGTGCGCAGTGATGGTCGCGCCCACGTTGGCCGAAGCCTCGGTGACGAACTGCACCGCATCGGCCGTGGTGATGTGTTCGAACACCACCTTCAGGGTCGGGAACAGCTCGACCACGCGGCGCATGTGCTCGTCGATGAAGATCTTCTCGCGATCGAACACGTCGACATCACCACGGGTCACTTCGCCGTGGATCAGCAGCGGCATGCCGACTTCCGCCATGGCTTCGATGGCCGGCAGGATCTTGTCGATACTGGTCACGCCGGAATCGGAGTTGGTGGTCGCGCCCGCCGGATACAGCTTGGCGGCGTGCACGAAACCGCTGGCCTTGGCCTGGCGAATCTCTTCAGGCTGGGTGCGGTCGGTGAGGTAGAGCACCATCAACGGTTCAAAGCGGCTGCCGGCCGGCCGCGCAGCGAGGATACGCTGGCGATAGGCGTCGGCTTCAGCGGCGTTGCGCACCGGAGGTACCAGGTTGGGCATGATGATGGCGCGGCCAAACGTGCGCGCTACATCGGCCACGGTTTGAGGCAACGCAGCACCATCGCGAAGATGAATATGCCAGTCGTCGGGACGCAGCAGGGTCAGGCGGTCGGACATTGGGGATTCCAGGCGGGTCAATCTGGTGGGAATGCTACCGGAAAAGACTCTTGCAGGCACTCGCTATCAAGTTTTGCCGGATGCAACCGATAGCCCTAGGTATGCCTTAACGATGTATGACGCTTTGAAGTGTTGTAGAAACCAGTGGAGCCTCCCGTGCGCCAGCATTATCTAGCCCTGCTCAGTGTGTTCGCCAGCCTGCCTGCGATGGCCCTCACGTTCCAGACACGTCTGGAGAATATTGAGTGGAAGGTGGAAGGCGATCAGTTCGAGTGCCGCCTGACCCAGCCAATTACTGATTTCGGCTCGGGTGAGTTCGTGCGCCGGGCCGGCGAGCAGGCAACATTTCGTCTGAAAGCCTACAGCGGCGCGCTGGGCGCGGGCTCGGCCACGTTGTTGGCGGCGGCTGCCCCTTGGCAACCGGGCCGGGGCGATATCAACCTCGGCGCGGTGCGGGCAGGCAGTGGCGATGTACTGTTCAACAGCTCTCAGGCCCAGGCCGGGCGCTTGTTCACCGGTTTGCTGGAAGGACGCAGCCCGACCGTGCGGCATTACGGGCGCGAAGGCGGCTATTCGGAAATTCGCCTGTTGCCGGTGAAATTCAACAAGGCCTACAACGACTATCAGTTGTGTACCACCAAGTTGCTGCCGATGAATTACGATCAGGTCAAGCAGACCGAGGTCGGTTTCCCCGGTGGCGGCATCGAACTGGATGCGGCCGCGAAGAAAAAACTGTCGGTGATTCTTGCGTTCATGAAGGCGGATCCCACCGTCAACCATATCGAGTTGAACGGGCATTCGGACAACAGTGGCAATCGCCTCACCAACCGCGATGTCTCGCGCCGCCGCGCGTTGGCGGTGATGGATTACTTCAAGGCCAATGGTATCCAGGAGTCGCAAATCACCATGCGTTTCCACGGCGAAAGCTATCCCTTGGCACCCAACACCAATGCGGCCAACCGGGCGCGCAACCGCCGCGTGAATATTCAGCTGGAGCGCGTGGCCGCTCCCGAGAAACCGGCGCCCCAGGCTACTGCGCCGAGCAACCCGGCACACACGTCATAAGCCCGTCCCTGTGATGCGACCATCGGTCGCTCACTCGACATAATCTGTCGCTTTATCTTCATTTGCTGTCGCGCCTCTGTAAATTCACGGTTTTGGTCGGTAGAATCGACGGCTTTCCGTACAACCCCGTGGAGTGATGGCATGGCCGACGTAAACAAGGTCGTTCTCGCGTATTCCGGCGGCCTGGACACTTCGGTGATCCTCAAGTGGCTGCAGGATACTTATAACTGTGAAGTGGTGACCTTCACCGCTGACCTGGGTCAGGGCGAAGAGGTCGAACCTGCACGTGCCAAGGCGCAAGCCATGGGCGTGAAAGAGATCTACATTGACGACCTGCGCGAAGAATTCGTCCGCGATTTCGTCTTCCCGATGTTTCGCGCCAACACCGTCTACGAAGGCGAGTACCTGCTGGGTACTTCCATCGCACGTCCGCTGATCGCCAAGCGCCTGATTGAAATCGCCAACGAAACCGGCGCCGACGCCATTTCCCATGGTGCTACCGGCAAGGGCAACGACCAGGTGCGCTTCGAATTGGGCGCCTACGCCCTCAAGCCAGGCGTCAAAGTGATTGCCCCTTGGCGTGAGTGGGACCTGCTGTCGCGTGAAAAGCTGATGGATTACGCTGAAAAGCATGCGATCCCGATCGAGCGTCACGGCAAGAAGAAGTCCCCGTACTCGATGGATGCCAACCTGCTGCACATCTCCTATGAAGGCGGCGTGCTGGAAGACACCTGGACCGAGCACGAAGAAGACATGTGGCGTTGGACCGTCTCCCCGGAGAACGCACCTGACAAGCCGCAATACCTGGAACTGACCTACCGCAACGGCGACATCGTCGCACTGGACGGCGTCGAAATGACCCCGGCCACCGTGCTGGCGACCTTGAACCGTATCGGTGGTGAACACGGTATCGGCCGTCTCGACATCGTCGAGAACCGCTACGTGGGCATGAAGTCCCGTGGCTGCTACGAAACCCCAGGCGGCACCATCATGCTGCGCGCCCACCGCGCCATTGAGTCGATCACCCTGGACCGCGAAGTGGCTCACCTCAAAGACGAGCTGATGCCCAAGTACGCCAGCCTGATCTACACCGGCTACTGGTGGAGCCCAGAGCGTTTGATGCTGCAGCAGATGATCGACGCTTCCCAGGCCCACGTGAATGGTGTGGTGCGCCTGAAGCTGTACAAGGGCAACGTGATCGTCACCGGGCGCAAGTCCGATGAGTCGCTGTTCGATGCCAATATCGCCACCTTCGAAGAAGATGGCGGCGCCTACAACCAGGCGGACGCTGCGGGCTTCATCAAGTTGAACGCACTGCGCATGCGCATTGCGGCCAACAAGGGTCGCAAGTTGTTCTGAGTGTCAGACGCGTTGTGAGAATGGCCCCTTTATCAAGGGGCCATTTTTTTTGCCTGTCGATTAAGCAACACAGTCTCATGTTTATAAATGTTTAAAGTTGCCGAGCTGTTAAGGGTTAAAAGTTTCAATCCTGAACATTTGTTGTCGATTCTTGGAGGGGGCGAATTATTTACATCTGACTAGGAACTATGTCTTACAGAAAATTCACACATGTAAGTGTGTTTTGACTAAGCGTTTATGAAAGTTCTGTAGGAGATTTTGAGTGTAAATGGATATGTCAAATGGAACTGAGCGCGTCGGCCGCTTTTCGCCGGCCCGCGTATGCCTACGCCCCAAGCAAGGGATGTTTCCTGAAGGTTGCGTACGCCGCGTTTACCCCAACCCCCTTATTGGTTGGATATTTCATTCAAAATATGTGCGACCCAGGAAAGGTCTGAAAGGCCACATAAATCTCGACACATCCGAGTTGGCGTTTTTTTGTAGGTTAATTCCGAAGTGGTTGTGGGTTGGGTCTCTGGTTGCTCTAACTTGGGGGTGAATGCTATGCCAACTAGGAAACGACTAGGCTATTGTGTTTGCTCTGAATAATTCGAACAGCGAAATTGGACTTTCTCATGAATAAAGTGCTGATCGTGGATGATCATCCCGTCATTCGTCTTGCTGTGCGTATGCTAATGGAGCGTCATGGTTATGAGGTCGTTGCCGAGACCGATAACGGTGTCGATGCGTTGCAACTTGCGCGCGAGCATATGCCGGACATTGTCATACTGGATATTGGAATTCCCAAGCTCGACGGCCTGGAAGTCATTTGCCGACTGTCGTCCACCAAGCAGGCCACACCGTTCAAGGTGCTGGTGCTGACGTCGCAGGCCCCCGGCCATTTCTCGATGCGCTGCATGCAGGCGGGGGCTGCCGGCTATGTGTGCAAGCAGCAGGATCTGACCGAGTTGCTGAGTGCCATAAAAGCGGTGCTCTCGGGCTACAGCTATTTCCCCAACCAGGCGCTGAACTCGGTGCGCTCCACCATGGGCAACGCCAGCGAGGCTGACATGGTCGAGCGCCTTTCCGGTCGCGAGATGATGGTGTTGCAACAGTTGGCCCGAGGCAAAACCAACAAGGAGATCGCTGACGGCATGTTCCTCAGCAACAAGACCGTCAGCACCTACAAGACACGCTTGCTGCTCAAACTCAATGCACGGTCGCTGGTGGACCTGATCGAGTTGGCCCAACGCAACGGTCTGGTATAGGGCCGCTGTCAATCCAGGTGTGCCGGCACAAAAAAGCCTCCGTAAAGGAGGCTTCCGGCCGTTACAGGCTCTATCAGAGGTCGAAGTCGTAGTCGGCCAACTGTTTTTGCAAGCGTCGCTCTTCCAGAAGATTGTCGATGGTGCGGCGTTTGCTCAGATTGGTCTTGGCCACCTCTGCCACAGGTGCTTCTGCCCCATCGTCATCCGACTCAACGAGGTCGTCTTCCACTTCCAGTTGTTCTTTGCCAGTGCTCATAAGGTTAACTCCGGGCTAAGACTGCCGTTGGCGCTCCTTATAACGATATTCCATGAGCGGGTAAAAAAGATTTTTTCAATCGACTGATCGAGAAAATCAATGATTGCTCAATCGTCGGAGGTTTTTTCCTTGTATTCGCACAGGTCTTCGATCCGACAGCTGCCGCAGCGAGGCTTGCGCGCCTGGCAAACGTAGCGCCCATGCAGGATCAGCCAGTGATGGGAGTCGAGCAGATAGGGCTTGGGGACAAATTTCATCAACTGCTTTTCGACTTCCACCACATTCTTGCCACGGGCAATTCCGGTGCGATTGCTGACCCGAAATATATGCGTGTCCACGGCCATGGTCAGTTGTCGGAACGCGGTGTTGAGCACCACGTTGGCGGTTTTACGGCCCACTCCCGGCAGCGCTTCAAGGGCTTCGCGGGTTTGCGGCACTTCGCTGCCGTGCAGTTCGACCAGCAGGCGGCAGGTTTCGATCACGTTCTTGGCCTTGCTGTTGTACAGGCCAATCGTCTTGATGTATTCCGATAACCCTTCCACTCCCAGGGCGTAGATCGCCTCGGGTGTGTTCGCCACCGGATACAGCTTCGCCGTAGCCTTGTTGACGCCAACGTCCGTGGATTGGGCCGAGAGGATCACCGCAATCAGCAACTCGAACGGCGTGGTGTAGGCCAGCTCGGTCTTGGGTTCCGGATTGTCTTCGTGAAGCCTGCGAAAAATTTCCAGGCGTTTTGCGGCGTTCATGGGGCGGTGGGTTCCTTGCAAACGGTCGACATCAGTATGAAAAGTGGATCCAGGCTTCGGGCCCGCGGGCGATGACCCGAGCAGGATAAACCATCGCCACGGCGCACGGCAGCGTCGCCTGCAGTGGGTCAAGCGCCGACGTGAGTGTCCACCCGCTGCTGCGCTTGCTCCAGCGCGTGTTGTGCGGCTTTGAGTTGATCCGCACTGACGCCTGGTTGGCGTTGTAGCTTGGCGACATCGGCTCGAGCATAGGCCAACGCCGTTTTCAGCTGTCGCAGTTGGGCGTCGATCGGACGTTTTTCCACGCGCTGTAAATCGGGCCGGGGCTGCTCACTGTCAATCTCGGCGTCATGCAAGGCTTGCTCGGCGCTGGACAGCGCAGCGCTCAAGGTCGCCAGCTGCTGCTCGTCAGCGTTCAGGTCCTGAGCTTTTTTCAATTCGGCGCGGCGCATCGCCAATTGGATTTTTGCGCGTTTGAGCGCAGGGTCTTTTTGCGCGGGCGGCGCCGCTCGCTCGGTGACCTCCAGGGCCGCCAGCGCCTGCTCCGCCGCTTCGAACTGCTGCTGCAGGACGATCAATTGCGACTGCTGCTCAAAGGTCGGCGGGTGGCCGAATGCCTTCAAGGATTTGTGCAGTTGCGCGCGGCTCATGGCGAGCGTGATCTTGGCCTTCTTGATCGCGGCGTCTTGTGCTGCTTGAGCGGCATCGGGTGGCGTGGGGACCTCTGGTGCGGCGCGCTTGGCCCGTGCCAGGCGTTCAGCGAGCTTGAAGGCTTCTTCCCGTTGCAGGCGTGCGTTGCGCTGTTCAAAGCGCCGCCGCGCGCGATCGCGTTTCAGGCCGCGTGCATGACGCTGGGACTCATTGGTCGCCAAGCCGCCCACAATCGGCAACACGCTGGCCGTTGGGCGCATCTCAATGCAATCGACAGGGCAGGGCGCGACACACAAGTCGCAACCGGTGCACTCATCGACGATAACGGTGTGCATCAACTTGGCGGCGCCGACAATCGCGTCCACCGGGCAGGCCTGGATGCATTTGGTGCAGCCGATGCATTCGGCCTCGCGGATGTAGGCAACCTGGGCCGGGGCTTCGCCACGGCTGGTGTCCAGTTCCAGCGCTGGCACACGCAGCAAGAGCGCCAGGCCGACGATGGTTTCCTGCCCACCGGGCGGACATTTGTTGATCGCCTCACCACGCGCGATGCCCTCGGCGTAAGGCTTGCAACCCGGGTGCCCGCACTTGCCGCATTGGGTCTGCGGCAGCAGCGCGTCGATACGTTGAATCAGATTCATGGAGTAATCATTGGCATGCCGGTTGGACAAACAGAGCGTTTAGATACAAGCCACAAGCTACAAGCCACAAGCCTCAAGCCTCAAGCCTCAAGCTACAAGCTACAAGCTACAAGCCTCAAGCCTCAAGCTACAAGCTGGCTCGTGGCTCTTAGCTTGTAGCTTGTAGCTTGAGGCTTGTGGAAGGCTGTTGTGGTGAGCGGGCTTGCCCCGCGTTGGGCTGCGAAGCAGCCCCATCAGGGCCGCCGCATTCCTACAGACAGAACCGGGTGCCTGGTTCAGGGCCGCTACGCGCCCCAACGCGGGGCAAGCCCGCTCACCACAACAAGCCCAGCTCACCACAACAAGCCCGGCTAATCACAACAAGCCCGGCCAACCACACCAGGCCCGCTCACTGAAGGCCTAGACGCTTACTTGATACGCTGGCCTGGCTTGGCGCCGCTGTCAGGGCTCAGCAGGTAGATCTCTTCGCCGCCAGGGCCGGCTGCCATCACCATGCCTTCAGAGATGCCGAACTTCATTTTCCGTGGCTTGAGGTTGGCGATCATCATGGTCAGGCGACCATCGAGCTTCGACGGATCTGGATAAGCGCTCTTGATCCCGGAGAATACGTTGCGTCGCTCGTCACCGATATCCAGGGTCAGGCGCAGCAGTTTGTCGGCTCCTTCCACGGCTTCGGCCTTGACGATCAGGGCAACACGCAGGTCCACAGCGGCAAACGCGTCGAAATCGATCTCCGGGGAGAGCGGGTCCTTGGCCAGTTCGCCGTTGCCGGCCGGAGCCGATTCGCCGGTGTCGGTCTGGCTGGCGACCAGGTCCTCCTTGGACGCGTCGGTCATGGCCTGCACCTTGACCGGGTCGATACGGGTCATCAGCGGCTTGAACTCGTTCAACTGATGGTTGCTGAGCAAGGTGGCGTGGTCGTTCCAGGTCAGTGGTGCGACATTGAGGAACGCCTCGGCGTCGGCGGCCAGCAATGGCAGGACCGGCTTGAGGAAGATCACCAACTGACGGAACAGGTTGACGCCTGTGGCGCAGATCGCCTGGACTTCAGCCTGCTTGCCTTCCTGCTTGTTCAGCGACCACGGCGCCTTGTCGGCAATCCAGGCGTTGGCGCGGTCGGCCAGGCCCATGATTTCGCGCATGGCGCGGGCAAAGTCGCGCGCCTCGTAGGCGTCGGCGATGCTGGGCGCAGCCGCCAGGAACGCTTCGGTCAGCTCCGGCGCGGCGTTCTCGGCGACCAGCAGACCGGCGTTGCCCTTGTGGATAAAACCGGCGCAACGGCTGGCGATGTTGACGACTTTGCCCACGAGGTCCGAGTTGACCTTCTGTACGAAGTCTTCCAGGTTCAGGTCCAGGTCGTCGACGCCACGGCCCAGCTTGGAGGCGTAGTAGTAACGCAGGTATTCCGGCGACAGGTGGTCCAGGTAGGTGCGCGCCTTGATAAAGGTGCCACGGGACTTGGACATCTTCTGGCCGTTGACGGTCAGGTAGCCGTGCACGGCGATGCCGGTTGGCTTGCGGTAGCCGGAACCTTCGAGCATCGCCGGCCAGAACAGCGCATGGAAATTGACGATGTCCTTGCCGATGAAGTGGTACAGCTCGGCCTTGGAATCCTTGTTCCAGAACGCATCGAAGTCCAGCTCCGGCGTACGGTCGCAGAGATTCTTGAAGCTGGCCATGTAGCCGATCGGCGCGTCCAGCCACACGTAGAAATACTTGCCCGGCTCACCGGGAATCTCGAAGCCGAAGTACGGCGCATCGCGGGAGATGTCCCACTGTTGCAGGCCGGCATCCAGCCATTCGGCGATCTTGTTCGCCACGGCATCCTGCAGGGTGCCGCTGCGGGTCCAGGTTTGCAGCATCTGCTGGAAATCCGGGAGCTTGAAGAAGAAGTGCTGGGAGTCCTTGAGCACCGGGGTGGCGCCGGAGATGGCCGACTTCGGATCCTTCAAGTCGGTGGGTGCGTAGGTGGCACCGCATTTCTCGCAGTTGTCGCCGTACTGGTCTTCAGTGCCGCATTTCGGGCAGGTGCCCTTGATGAAGCGGTCGGCCAGGAACATTTTCTTTTCCGGGTCGAAATACTGCGTGATCGAGCGCGTGGCAATGTGCCCGGCATCTTTCAAGCGCAGGTAGATCTGGCTCGACAGCTCACGGTTTTCTTCGGAGTGGGTCGAGTGAAAGTTGTCGAAATCAACCAGGAACTCGGCAAAGTCGGCGCTGTGTTCAGCCTGCACATTGGCGATCAGTTGTTCCGGGGTGATCCCTTCCTTTTCGGCGCGCAGCATGATGGCCGAACCGTGGGCGTCGTCCGCGCAGACATAAATGCATTGATTGCCGCGATGCTTCTGGAAGCGCACCCACATATCGGTCTGGATGTACTCAAGCATATGGCCAAGATGGATGGAACCATTGGCATAGGGCAGGGCGCTGGTGACGAGGATCTTGCGTGGCTCGGACATGGGGCTCGGCTACTTGATGAAACGGAGGTCGGCCACTATAAAGCGCCGGGAAATTTATTTCACCCCGTGCTGCTGTTTCAGAATCTTCCTTGCCCGCGAAAGCATGCCGCAACGACGCTGGAACGGTTAGGATAGCCGCCTGTTTCAGTCAGTCTTTTTTCGGGAGTTGCCCATGAGCGCCGTCAATCGCGCAGCGGTGGAAGCCGTTCTTCGCCAGTACACCGACCCCTATTTGAACCAGGACCCGGTCAGTGCCGGCTGTGTACGCGCCATCGAGGTCCAGGGGGGCCAGGTGTCCGTCCAGATGGAGCTGGGCTATGCCGCCGGGCTGTTCAAGAGCGGCTGGGCGCAGATGCTGCAAATGGCCATTGAAGGCCTCGACGGCGTGAGTTCGGCCAAGGTCGACATCCAATGCGTGATCGCCCCGCACAAGGCCCAGGCACAGATCCCGGGCCTGGCCAACGTCAAGAACGTGGTGGCGGTGGCATCCGGCAAGGGCGGCGTGGGCAAATCCACCACCGCCGCCAACCTGGCCCTGGCGCTGGCCCGGGAAGGCGCGCGCGTGGGTATCCTCGACGCGGATATCTACGGCCCCAGCCAGGGCGTGATGTTCGGCATTGCCGAAGGCACGCGGCCCAAGGTCAAGGATCAGAAGTGGTTTGTGCCGATCGAGTCGCTGGGCGTCGAAGTAATGTCCATGGCCTTCCTTACCGATGACAACACGCCGATGGTCTGGCGTGGGCCGATGGTCTCCGGCGCGCTGCTGCAGTTGGTCACGCAGACCGCTTGGGGCGACCTGGATTACCTAGTGATCGATATGCCACCAGGCACCGGTGATATCCAGCTGACCCTGGCGCAGAAAGTCCCGGTGGCCGGCTCGGTGATCGTCACCACGCCTCAGGACCTGGCGCTGCTCGACGCGAAAAAAGGCGTGGAGATGTTCCGCAAGGTCAACATCCCGGTGCTGGGCGTCGTGGAAAACATGGCGGTACATATCTGTTCCAACTGCGGGCACGCCGAGCATTTGTTCGGCGAGGGCGGTGGCGAGAAACTGGCCACCCAGTACGGCGTCGAGCTGCTGGCCTCGTTGCCGCTGTCGATGGTGATTCGTGAGCAGGCCGACGGCGGCAAACCGACCGTGGCCGCCGAGCCGGACGGCCAGATCGCCATGATCTATCAGGAACTGGCCCGCCATGTAGGCGCGCGGATCGTCCTTCAGGAAGCGGCGGCGCCGGCAATGCCGACGATAACGGTCAGCGACGACTGAGCGGATTGAAAGGAAAAAGCCTCGACGGTGTCGGGGCTTTTTCTTGCCTGCAAATCACCCCAAGGTCTCCAATGACACTTTTTCGCAATTGCGCTTGTAAGCATTCACTTACTTTTTCGTAAGTGTTTGGGTTTTTTCCTGGGGGGTAGAGGTCTCGAGTGCTCGAAAGACTTTTCTATCTTGTTGAAATATAACAACTATTTATGTTGGCGTTAGCGTTGGCATCTGTCAGTCGGCTCGTTGCATCCCGTTGAACTTCCCAGGGAACTCTCTAACATCAGCCCTGTGTCCACGGATTGACACAGCCATCAAGGAACGATGGTTTTAGGGAACGTCGCAGGATGCGATTCATCAGGACGATGAAAAGGACTACAGGGACTAGGGAAAAAATGTGGGCGGGTCATACCGCCCCTTTTTTTTGCCCGCAGGAAAGTGAATCCCGTCATCCAGAAACGCAAAAAGGCCCGCAAGGGGCCTTTTTAGAGGGCGGCGACGCTATCAGCGTTCGAGGTCTGCAATCTTACCTTTCTTGCCATCCCACTCTGCCGCATCCGGCATCGGGTCTTTACGTTCGGTGATATTCGGCCAGATTTCCGCCAGCTCGACGTTCAACTGAATAAATTCCTGCATCTCTGCCGGGACTTCGTCCTCGGAGAAAATGGCGACGGCCGGGCATTCAGGTTCACACAGGGCGCAGTCAATGCACTCGTCCGGGTGGATGACCAGGAAGTTCGGGCCTTCGTAGAAGCAGTCCACCGGACACACTTCTACGCAGTCGGTGTACTTGCACTTGATGCAGTTGTCGGTGACGACGAAGGTCATTTCTAATTTTCTCCTCAGGCGGCGGCAGCGAAACCCTTTGTGGCAGGGCTCGCGAGGTTCGGGAGCGATAGTCTGCGGACCAGGCTAAAAGCCCGCAGCATCCCAAACCGCGCGAGAGTCTACCAGCTTGCAAGCGTCTGCGTTATATCCGAGTCTTAAGTGCATATAACATTTCGAGCGCTTTTCGCGGCGTCAAGTCATCCAGGTCAAGTTTAGCCAACTCGTCCAGCACTGGGTGGGGCAGGCTGGCAAACAGATCGCTCTGGTGGGGCGCGCTGGCTTTTTTGCTGGCTTTGGCCGGGCTTGCCACGGGAAGCTCGTGGGGCAGTGCGGTTTCTTCCAGGCGGCTCAGGTGCTCGCGGGCACGGGTGATCACCTCCGTGGGGACACCGGCCAGTTGCGCCACGGCCAGGCCGTAACTCTGGCTCGCCGGCCCAGGCAGCACGTGGTGCAGGAACACGATGCGCTCGTTGTGCTCGGTGGCATTGAGGTGCACGTTGGCCACCAGCGGCTCGTTTTCCGGCAGCACGGTCAGCTCGAAATAGTGCGTGGCAAACAGCGTATAGGCGCGCAGATGCGCCAAACGCTCGGCTGCAGCCCAGGCCAGGGACAGGCCGTCGAAGGTGCTCGTGCCGCGACCCACTTCGTCCATCAGCACCAGGCTGCGTTCGGTGGCGTTGTGCAGGATGTTGGCGGTCTCGCTCATTTCCACCATAAAGGTCGAACGGCCACCGGCCAGGTCATCGCTGGAGCCAATCCGCGTGAAGATGCGGTCCACCAGCGACAATTCGCAACTGGCCGCCGGCACAAAGCTGCCGATGTGTGCGAGCAGCACGATCAAAGCGGTCTGACGCATGTAGGTGGATTTACCGCCCATGTTCGGACCCGTGATCACCAGCATGCGAGTATCGTCATCCAGCGACAGGTCGTTGGCGACGAATGGCGTGGTCAATACCTGCTCTACAACCGGGTGGCGACCTTGCACGATGCGCATGCAGGGCTCGCTGACAAAACGCGGGCAGTTCAGGTCGAGGTTCAGCGCGCGTTCGGCGAGGTTACTCAGTACGTCCAGTTCCGCCAGGGCGGCTGCCGTGTCCTGCAGCGGCGCCAGTTGGCTGATCAGGTCTTCAAGCAGGTTTTCATAGAGCATCTTTTCCCGAGCCAGGGCGCGGCTCTTGGCCGAAAGTGCCTTGTCTTCGAATTCTTTCAGCTCAGGGGTGATAAAGCGCTCGGCACCTTTGAGGGTCTGGCGGCGCTGGTAGTCGATCGGCGCCGACTCGGCCTGCTTGCTTGGCAACTCGATAAAGTAGCCATGCACGCGGTTGTAGCCGACTTTAAGGTTGGCCAGGCCAGTGCGGGCCTTTTCGCGGGCTTCCAGGTCGATCAGGAATTGCCCGGCGTTTTCGCTCAGGGCCTGGAGTTCGTCCAGTTCGCTGTCGTAACCGGTCTTCAATACGCCGCCGTCACGGATGATTGCCGGCGGGTTGTCGATGATCGCCTTTTCCAGCAACGCCGCCAGTTCCGGGTAGGTGCCGGCGGTGACGGCCAGTTGCTGCAGGTGCGGCGTGTCCAATTCGGTCATCGCCGCTTGCAACTGCGGCAGGGCGCCGAGTGCATCGCGCAGGCGCGCCAGGTCACGCGGCCGCGCGTTGCGCAGGCCGATCCGTGCCAGGATGCGTTCGATATCGCCAATTTCCTTCAGCTGTGGCTGCAGTTTTTCAAAGCGATAGCGGTCGAGCAGGCAGGTAATAGAGGTCTGACGAGCTTGTAGCACGCTCAAATCGCGCAGCGGACGGTTCAGCCAACGGGTCAGCAAGCGGCTGCCCATGGCGGTCTGGCAACGGTCGACTACCGACTGCAGGGTGTTATCACGCCCGCCTGACAGGTTGGTGTCCAGTTCCAGGTTGCGACGGCTCGCGCCATCGAGCACCACGGTATCGTCCAGACGCTCATGACGCAGGCTGCGTAAGTGCGGCAGGGCGGTGCGCTGGGTTTCCTTGGCATAACTGAGCAGGCAACCGGCAGCGCCGATGGCCAGGGTTAGGGTTTCGCAACCGAAGCCCTTGAGGTCCTGCACCGAGAACTGCTGGCACAGACTTTTCAGCGCCGAATCCCGCTCGAAATCCCACGGCGCACGGCGTTTTGTCCCACGGCGTTTTTCCGCCGGCAGGTCCTTGGGCCAATCATCCGGGATCAACAGCTCCACCGGGTTGATACGCTCCAACTCCGCCAGCAGGTTCTCCCAACCCTTGATCTCCAGCACGCTGAAGTTGCCGCTGGTGATGTCCAGTACCGACAGGCCGAACAGACGCTCGTCGCCCAATACCGCCGCGATCAGGTTGTCGCGACGCTCATCCAGCAGCGCCTCATCACTCACCGTCCCCGGCGTGATAATGCGCACCACCTGGCGTTCGACCGGGCCTTTACTCGTCGCGGGATCGCCGATCTGCTCACAGATCACCACCGACTCGCCCAGCTTTACCAGCTTGACCAGGTAGCCTTCCAACGAGTGGTAAGGAATCCCGCACATCGGAATCGACTGCCCCGCCGACTGCCCACGCGCGGTCAGGGTGATATCCAGCAGCTTGGCAGCCTTCTTCGCGTCTTCGTAGAAGATCTCGTAGAAGTCGCCCATGCGATAGAACATCAACTGATCAGGGTGCTGGTTTTTCAGGCGCCAGTACTGCTGCATCATCGGAGTGTGGGAGGACAGATCGGACGTGTTTTTACTCATTGGGTCGTAGGCAAATTCGTTGAAAGTGATGGGGCAAAGGGGGCGCTTGGCCCAGCATTTTTTGCGATGGGCGCAAGGTTAACACGCGAGGTCGGCCCTTCGCAGGATGCAAACGGCTAGGGAAAACGCAAAGGCGCTGCGGCCCCCTATACCCATCACTTAATAAAGAACACCGTCACTGTGGCGAGGGAGCTTGCTCCAAGCGGCCACATCAAATCGCCGCATACACCAGAGACGACAACCGCCTGGGCCGAGGATCAATCATCGAATGGCTGCCCGAGGTGGTGGTGACAAAACCAAAGCTCACTTGCTTTTCGGGATCGGCGAAACTTATCGGTCCGCCCAGCCCGATATGGCCAAAGGTGCCCGGGCCCATGGCGTGAGAAGCCGTCGGGTCGCGTTGTTGCTCCAGCATGCAGCCTAATCCATAACGCATGGGGCGCATCCATACCCGATCCATGCCATGACTGTGCTCTTGCGTGAATTCACTGAGCAGTTCGTGACCGATATAGTTGCCCGCCATCAATGCACTGTAGAAGCCGGATAAACCCCGCGCCGTAGCGTGCGCGCACACAGCCGGTTGCTGATAGGCCCACCAGCGCGGGTCACTGGTTCGCCTGGGTACCATGCCGGGATTGGTGAAGGCCAATGTTGCGATATGCGCAGGTTGGTTTTTCAGCACCGTGCGCAACGCTTGTGAGTAAGGATCACCGACCCGCCCCGAGGCACTGTCGAATCGCGCGATACGATGAAAGTGTTGTTCGTCCACGCCAAGGTGAACATCGAGGTCATGGGGGGCCAGCATCTCCTCGTGGATAAAGACGCAGGGATCTCGTCCGTCCACCCGACGAATCAACTCACCGAGAATCCAGCCAAAGGTGGTTGTGCCGTAGCCCAAGTCTGTTCCCGGCTCCCACCAAAGCGGTTCGGCCGCCAATACCTGCACCATATGCTCCCAGTCGTACATCATGGCGTTATGGTCGGGGGCTCGCAGCGCCGGCAGTCCCGCAGTGTGGTTCATCACTTGACGCAAGGTGACTTCGGCTTTGCCGTTCTGGGCGAACTCAGGCCAGTAACGGGCCACAGGTGCGTCCAGCTCCAACTTGCCGCGCTCGACCAACATCAGAACGGCCACCGCGACATAGGGTTTGATAACGCAAAAGGTATTGGCCAGCGTATCGCGCGCCCAAGGCTTCACGCCCGCCTGGTCCGCCATGCCGGCCCACAGGTCGACCACCACTTCTGCACCAACCTGTACGCACAGCCCGGCGCCACGCTCCTGCGGATCATCAAACATCTCCTCGAAGGCCTGCTTGACCGCTTCAAACGGCCTGGCACATATCCCTTGCGCTTTCATACTCCGGACTCCTTGTAGGTGAAGTGCTGCCTCTGAAACGTGCGCCACGCGACGAACTCACCCTCGCGAGCGAGTTTGAGAGTGCTCTTTGGAAAAACGGTTGGCTCGTTTGTATGTGCCGAAGTCATTGAACCTGACGCCTGCCTGCGCCATGACTTTATGAGCATAAGGCGCTGTCATCTGGCGAAGATAGAACGGGTCTCTCACCACGAAGTGGTGAATGCTGTGCGTGCTGCCGAAGTTGAAGCAGAACAGTTGAAACGGCCACAACCACCACGGGTTCATTACCTGGGTTTGTTGTAGCGGATTACGCGGGGCTACATCGCCATAATAGTGCATGTTTGAACTTATAAAGAACAAACAGAACTGCCGTAGCAGGTTGGGGGCAATGAGGATTACGACGATGCTGTTGACGATATCCATAAACGCCAGGGTCGCCGCAGAACTGTGAATCGCTTCACCCATAAGTGACCCCACCCCGGCGTAGAGGTGATAGCCAAGGAATACATACCAGCAACCCCAATACAACAGCCCAAACGGCGTGTTGAGTCGAATAATCTTGCCTAACAATTTTACCTTTTGCCGCCATCCCGGCGCGAACACCGCATTTAGAAAACCAAATAAAAACCCATCGACCAGTTTCAATAAACGCAGTATTCCCCACGGGCTGCCACTGGTCGTAATCCATGCTTCGACATCCGACTCAGTGCCGGACTCTTTATGGTGATGAAAGTGCAGTGTGCGCCTTAGCCATGGACTGGGCATGCCCGGCCGGGCCAGCCAGCACAAAAACATCATGGCGTTGTGAGCGAAGGGTTGCTTTCTGAAATAGAGGCGATGAATCAAGTCATGTTCGATTTCATGAATAAATGACGTCAGCAGCGCATTGATCAAAATGCACGCCCATCCGGGAATAAAACCCTTTATGTAGAGACCTCCCGTGATGACCATCCCTGCCAGGGAAAAGACCATCACGCTTGCCCCCAATGCATTTTGATACTGCAGGATAGGGTAACGCTGGCGCAGGTGGTTTCCGTGCTCGGTAATGCTCCGGGTTACCGTCTCGATCTTTTCTTGATCGGTATTCGGTCGATCAATTTCGATGGCTCCTTCCAAGATCTTCATCCATTCATCCTCTGCTTGCATCGGGGAGTAACCAGCCTTGTCAAGCCGGTCAAGTCAATACGCTGGGCAATAAAGCGGTCGGCATTAAAATTCCCTGGCGAATTAACGCGCAACGAAATCGACGGTGTGTTGAAAAGTTGTTAGGCTTATTCCAGGTCTCAAAATGATAAGGTAAGTTAAAGTCTTTGCAACTGTGTATTTTAGGTGGGTTAGCTATACAGTTCTTTGTGTAAAGTTTTAAAACTAAAGGATTTAGTTACAGTTTGTACAAGTATTAAAGGACTGTGTACAAGTACTGCCAAGGAGGCATCATGAGATTACATCGCATCAAGTATTTCCGGCACTCTCTGCAACAATCTGACGGCAGCGTAGAGACAAACAGCCACGATGTATTTGACGCAGTGTTTTACGATGAGCCTGACGACAATGCCGCGAATCGTGCAGGCCTTGAAGGGCTGATTCGCTACCTTCAGTGCGGAGATACTGTGGTAGTGGACAGCATGGCAACGCTCACTTCCAGTACCGAGCAGCTGTGCATCATCATTCGACGACTGATTGATAAGCAGGTAACGCTGGAGTTTTCCAACGAAAGCCTGATCTTTCGGCATGACTGTCTTGAAGTGGTGGAGACCATTATTGCGGTAATGGAGTTGGTTGCAGAGTTCGAGCGCACGGCGATGAGGGAAAAACAGGCCGCCGGTATCGCCAGTGCAAAGCGTCGCGGAGTCTACAGAGGTCGCAAGAAAAAACTGTCTGACAATCAGGTTGTCAATTTAATTGACCGAGCCGGCGCCGGTGAAAGCAAATCCAAATTGGCGCGTGATTTTGATATCAGTCGCCAGACGCTTTATCGATACTTGAGATCGACATAGGCGCGCCTGCGGAGGAATCGCCGCAGGCTTGCCCGGATTTGAAGTCGCCGATTGCGTAGGCTCCAGGGCCGATGCAAGGCGTGGGCTGGATTTTCTGATTGCATAAATTATGCAAATTAGCATTTGCCAACCCTAAAAACTCCCGTCACTATCCGCGTTATGCAAAAACGCAACGTTTCTATCGTCTTAAGAGAACTGCTGGATCGCGACCGGATCTCCCCTACGGAGCTTCACCGGCGTACCGGCGTGCCTCAATCCACACTGTCCCGGATCCTCAGCGGCAAGATCGTTGATCCGTCGGATAAACACATTTCCCGCATCGCCGAGTACTTTCGCGTGAGCACCGACCAGTTGCGCGGGCGCGCGGCGGTGGGCGCTTTGCGCGAGGACGGGCGCGACCCGATGCATTCGGAACTCAAGGACATAAGCCTGTGGGACGACGACACACCCGTGAATGACGACGAGGTGTCGATCCCCTTTCTGCGCGAGGTTGAATTGGCTGCTGGATCAGGAAGATTCGTCATCGAGGAAAGCGAAAAGGCCAGCCTGCGTTTTGGAAAACGCAGCCTGCGACACAACGGTGTGCAGTTCGACCAAGCCAAGTGTGTGACGGTGCGCGGCAACAGCATGTTGCCGGTACTGCGTGATGGCGCCACGGTGGGGGTGAATGCGGGCAAGAGTGGCATTGGTGACATCGTCGATGGTGACTTGTATGCCATCAATCACAATGGCCAACTGCGGGTGAAACAGCTCTACCGCCTGCCTTCCGGGATTCGTCTGCGCAGTTTCAATCGCGATGAACACCCGGATGAAGACTACAGCTTCCAGGATATCCAGGATGAGCAGATCAGCATCCTCGGTCATGTGTTCTGGTGGGGCATGTACGCCCGTTAAGCTTCTTGCGTAAGACAAAGCCCGCTCATTAGCGGGTTTTTTTTCGCCTGCAGAAAATCGGCAAACCCTGGCGCTGCAAGGCCTGAAATGCATTCGTGCATTTCACGGCTAAAAATAAATGCATTTGTGCATTGACTGTATATGCATACATGCATATTCTCCATCTCAAGCCAGCCAACAAGGCCTGGTGGAGGCGGCAAGGATGCTGCCAAGGAAGACAAGGAAGGCACGCAACATCGGCAAGGACGCCATCAGAGCGATGGCAGGGAGGCCAGGCAACACCGGCAAGGATGCCGACGCTCTTTAGTCATACCGCTTCAACAAAAAAGGCAGCGATGAACCGGCCTGATAACGGTTCAGAGGGTTGGCAACTGACCCAGGTGTGCAGCGTAAAGCACCAGAAGCAGTTATCCGGCAGACAGGGATCGTGGTCGGAAAAACATTGAGGAAAGATCCGTACCGCGCCAGTAGCGCCGAAAGATCGATGTTGGACCGCATTACTGAAAAGCCTGGGCAACCGGGCTTTTTGGAATGCCTACCCATAAATGGATTTACCCAAGAGCCGGCCCTGCGCCGGTAGTGCTCAGCCAGGAGGCGTGACATGACAAACGAGCAGCAAGCGTTAGCGGAAATGCCTATCTGGCTGGTGATCGTACTGGCCCTGATCGGCGGGGTGTCCGGTGAAATGTGGCGCGCCGACAAGGAGGGCGCGCGCGGTTGGTCACTGGTACGGCGCCTGGCCTTGCGGTCCGGTGCATGCATGGTCTGCGGAGTCTCGGCACTGATGCTGTGCTACGCCGCCGGCATGTCGATCTGGACTGCCGGCGCCATTGGTTGCCTGACCGCCATGGCCGGCGCGGATGTCGCCATTGGCCTTTATGAACGCTGGGCGGCCAAGCGCATCGGGGTCAACGAGACCCCGACCTCGCGCCCGGACCAGCAGTAACCGCTGCAAGGATGCAACCACATGAGCCTTATCGAAAAACCTTCCCAGTTGCCCGTGGCGATTGGGGCGGCGCTGAAGAGCGCCTTCCCAGACTTGCCTGTAGGCAATTATCAGGACTTTACCGGCGTCGCGGATAAAACCGGCGTGCTGATCAGCGTCGAGCGCAACGGGCCCGCCGTTCGCTCCCTTGAAGGGCGCAAGGCGCATGCCTTGTCGGTCTCACTCAGGGCCACGGTCGCCAGCGGGGCGGCAGCCTTTGAAGCCTGCGACCTGGCCAGCCAATTGATGGACCTGGCCCTGGATAACCGCTGGGGCCTGCCACCCGACCAGTGTGACCTGCCGACGGCTATCGTCGCGGCGCCTTCCGGATTGACCGGGACCGAAACGGACTACGACACCTGGATCGTTTCCTTCACCCAAACCCTCTATCTCGGCCCGTTACTGCTCGAGGATCCCACAGGCAAACCGCTGTTTGCCCGTACCTGGGAAGTCTCGGACATCGACGATCCAGATCAATATCGACCCCTGCAGGAGTAGTCCATGTTCGATGCATTACTACGCATGCAACTGGGGCCGATCGTCGAGCGCCTGGCGGAAATGGAAGCCCAGCTGGAAGACCTGTATCGACGCGCAGAAAGCTTCTGCCGGATTGGCGTGTGCCAGGAGGTTGATGCCGCCAGTGGTACCTGCAAGGTCAGCCACGGTGACCTACTCAGCCCGGCGATCCAGTTTTTCAACCCGAGCGCTGGGGCGCAAACCGAAACCCGCATCCCTTCAGTGGGCGAGCAGTGCCTGCTGCTCAACTACGGCGGCGGGGAAGGGGGGACGCAGTCTGTGGCTTTGTTCGGCCTCAACAGTGGTCTGTTTCCGTCTGTGTCCGCTGTGGCGTCGCTGACGCGCCGTCGTTATCAGGACGGCACCCAAAGCGACTATGACGACGCCAGCCACATTTTCAATTGGGTCAACGGCCCCACCACATTCAGCGGCTCCCGCGAGCAGGTCGACCTCAAGGTCGGCGCCGCGAGCCTGAGCATGAATGCCCAGAGCATCACCCTGCAGCTCGGCGCCACCGGCTTATTGCTGGATGCCGCCGGTGTGCATTTGAGCGGCCCGGTGGTGGATCACCAGGGTCGCGTGATCAGCAGCGCATAAGGATTTGCCATGATCGGAATCGACAGGAACACCGGGGCAGCCGTGGATGACTGGCTGCAATTTGTACAGCGCGCCACCCGAGCGCTGACCACCCCCGTGGGGACACGCCAGAAGCGCCCGTTGTACGGCTCGATGGTCCCGCAACTGCTCGGCCAGAACCTCGGCGATGACCTCTTGCTCCTCGCCCAAAGCCATGCCGCCCAAGCCTTTTTCAACCCTCAGAACGGCATCGCCGACTTCCAACCCCAGGTCATCGTCGCCACTCGCCAGGGCGCCGGCCTGCTGCTGCGTTTTGCCGGCAGCTGGAAAAACCGCCAACAAACTTTTGAGGTCGTGACATGAGCATGTTGATCCCAGGCCAGAACCAACTGGCGGAACCGGCGATTATCACGGTCGACGCGTTCGAGCCGTTGCTCGCCGAGTTCAAGGCGTTTGTCGTCGACTATGTCGCCACCCGAGCGCCGCAAAGCGCGGCCAAGCTCAAGGTCAGCCTCGACAATGAAAGCGAACTGCTGACCCTGGCCCTGGAAGCGTTTTGCGTGCGCTTGCAAACCCACGAACGCAAGTACAACGCCCGCATCAAGCAGATGCTGGCGTGGTGGGCGACCGGCAGTAACCTGGATGCACGCCTGGCGGACATGGGCCTTGAGCGCCAGGTGCTCGATCCAGGCGATCCCGCCGCGTTCCCGCCCGTGCCGCCGACCCTGGAAAGCGATGATGATGCCCGCCTGCGCTATTACCTGGCGCCCCATGCGCCGGCAGCAGGCTCGCGCATGCAGTATCGCCGTGAGGTGTTCACCCTCGGCGAGCGGCCGGCGGTGAAGGTGCAAAGCGCCACCCCTGGCGTGGTGACCGTCAGCTACACCTTTGATCCGGACGGTTATGCGGCCCAGGTCAAGGACGGAAACGCACGACGCACCGCGCCCGGTGAAGTGATGGTCACTGTGCTGTCCAGGGAGGGTGATGGCAGTGCTTCTGCCGATTTGCTTGACGGTGTGCGTCGACATTTCGCACGGCCCGATGTACGACCGGAAACTGACCTCGTCACGGTCCAAGGTGCACAGATTCAACACTACAAGATTCGCGTGGTGGCCAAGATCAATGCCGGTCCGGATTCGGGCCTGACCCAAGTGGCTGCACAACAGCTGCTGCAAACCTATGCCGACTCCTGCCATCGGCTGGAAGGGCGCGTCGACCCAAGCTGGATCGACTACGCCATCCACAGTGCCGGCGCCGCGCAGCTGCAAATCCTCGAACCGCTGCAGCCGATTATCAGCACGGCATTCCAGGCCCCGTACTGCACGGGCGTCGAGGTGGAGGTGCGCACGCTATGACTGAACCCAAAGCGAGCTTGTTGCCCGCCAACAGCTCACCGCTTGAGAAAGCCCTGGACCTGGGGTTCGGCTATTTGCTGGAGCGGGTCACGCCGCCTTTCCCACAGTTGATGGACCCGGATCACACGCCTTCGGCGTTCTTGCCCTACCTGGCAGCGGACCGCGCGGTGAACGAATGGAGCACCACGGCCCCCGAGGCGGAGAAGCGCCTGACCGTCAAACTTGCCTGGCCCACCGCGCGACAGGCCGGCACCCGCCAGGCCCTGGAAAATGCGGCCAAGGGCTTGCAACTGAGCCCCGAAGTGCGCGCCTGGTACGAACAGAAACCACCGGGTGTGCCCTACAGCTTTGCCGTACGCGCCTGGACCGATTTGCCCTACAGCGAAACCATTGATGCCCGACTCGACCGCCGCTTGGCCGATGCCAAAAGCGAGCGCGACATCCTGTCGATCTCGGTGGGCCTGAGTGCTTTCGGTCGCCATGTCATTGGCGCCGCCACGCTGTGCGGCGAACTCACCACGATCTACCCAAGCGTGCTGGCTGGCGTCGAGGCCGCGGGCCGCGCCTTTATGGCGGCCGGTCTGTACAGCGTCGAAACCACCACCCTTTATCCACAGGAGCACTAAATGGCTGACTATTACACCCTGCTCACGAATGCGGGGATCGCCTACGAAACCGCCTGCAAGGCGGCTGGCGTGCCGATCAAACTGGCGCAGATTTCCGTCGGCGACGGCAACGGCGCCGTCTACAACCCCGATGCCAGCGCAAAAGCGCTGAAACGCGAAGTCTGGCGCGGGCCGCTGAATGCGCTGTTCCAGGACGAGAAAAACGCCAACTGGCTGATGGCCGAAGTCACCATTCCATCGGATGTCGGCGGCTGGTATGTGCGCGAAGCCGGGCTGTGGACGGACACCGGGATCTTGTATGCCATCGTCAAGTATCCAGAGTCGTATAAGCCGGTGTTGGCGACTTCGGGCTCGGGGAAGGAGTTTTATATTCGCTCGATCTTCGAGACGAGTAACGCGGCGATTGTGACGTTGTTGATTGATGACACGGTGGTGAAGGCGACTCGGGCTTGGGTGATGGATTATCTGGGCAGGCAGCTGGCTGAGGGGACTTATACCAAGGCTGAGATTGAGACGCTGATTGCTCAGTCCTCGGCGCTGCCGGTGGGTTCTATGGTTGCGTTTCCAGTCGACAAGGTCCCGGTTGGGTTCCTGGAAATTGATGGCAGCGTGAAGAGTGCCTCGGCTTATCCCGATTTGGCCAAGTTCCTGGGCGCGGCGTTCAATAAGGGGGATGAGGGCGCCGGGAATTTTCGACTGCCAGAGTCGCGTGGGGAGTTTTTGCGGGGTTGGGATCATGGGCGGGGGTTGATGCTGGGCGGGTAGTTGGTAGCTATCAGTCCGATGCGGTGCAAAATGTCACTGGTAATTTCGGCCGAGTGGTTCCGGTGGGGGATACGATCAAGGATGCATCGGGGCCGTTTCAGCCTGGTGATGCGACAGGCAGTGTGGCCACAGGATCCAACGCAACGCTGAGGCATATCACTTTCGACCTGTCCCGTTCTGCACGAACGGCAGCAGAGACGCGCCCGCGCAACCTTGCGGTCTTGTGGTGCATAAAGGCTTGGAATGCGCCAATTAATCAAGGAAATATCGACGTTGCAGCGCTCGTCAGCGAGCTTGATGCGCTGAAGTCTGCTGTTCCGGTTGGATCGATTATTCCATTTCCGAAGGCGTCAGTGCCACCGGGGTATTTGGAGCTGGATGGGAGTGTGCAAAGTATCAGTGTTTACCCCGATCTCGCTGCTTATCTAGGCACCACATTCAATACCGGTAGCGAGCCTGCTGGCTTTTTTCGCCTGCCAGAGTCGCGTGGTGAGTTTATGCGTGGCTGGGATCATGGGCGAGGCATCGACTCTGGTAGAGCAATCGCAAGTTATCAAGGCGATGCGTTCAAAAGCCATACCCATACTCCACCTAATCAAACTGGGATCAACTCTGCTGCAGTTGCGACGGGGGCCAAGTCTCTCGGCGGTAATACTTACGACACGCTCTATAATGTGGGTTTTACAGGTGATACTGAGACTCGGCCGCGTAACTTAGCGGTCATGTGGTGCATCAAGGCCTGGAACGCACCGGTCAATCAAGGAAACATCGACGTTTCGGTACTCGCTTCACAGGCAACCGAAACCAATCAAGGCACGGCAAAGACAGCCACCCAACCCCAAGCCGACGCTGGCGTGGATGACGCCACAATCGTCACCCCGAAAAAAATGCGCTTCGGCTTTGCAATGAACTTCACCGCAGCCAGTGGATACGTCCTGTTTCCAACATGGCTCGGCGGCCTGCTGATTCAATACGGCCGCGCATCCCTGGCGGCTGACCAGTTCACCACACTGACCTGGCCACTTGCCTGGCCCGATGCGTGTTATGCCATTTCCGGGGCGGTGCACTCGTCACTTGCCCGTGTCGACGATGGTATCTCCGCACAGTATCGAAATCTGACTAAAACCACGGTCATCCTGGACAGGCAAGACATCGTCTCGGCAGTAGCCAACAACCGCGATATGTTCGTTATCGGAATCGGGAAATAACCATGAGCATTTTTTATTGCGCAGAAACGGGCGGATTTTATCTGCCCGGCATGCAGCCATCTGATAGGGCCTGCCAGGAAATCACCCATGCGCGCCACGCTGAGCTTCGCGCTCAAAACGCTGCCGGAAAAATCATTGCTGCAGATGAGCTGGGTGCCCCGGTCGCCATTAATCCACCAGGGCTGAGCATTGAGCAAATGGCCGCTAAAGAGCGTGCGTGGCGAGACCGGCAGTTGGTGACCGCGACCGGTCTGCGCGATCGGCATCGCGATCAGCTGGAATTGGGCATTCCAACGACGCTGGAAGCAGAGCCGTTCACGGCGTTGCTGAACTACCTGCAGTTGCTGCGTGACTGGCCGCAGTCTGCGGATTTTCCCACGTTGCAAAAGCGTCCATCCCCCCGGACTGGCTCGCCGAACACACCGATTAAACCTCAACTGCCCCCCAAACCGCCCTCCGCGGTTTTTTTTCGCCTGGAGATTACCCCACATGGCAAACCGCCAAACCTACACCGTCCTCATCCCTTTCCCCACCGGCGCCGGCCATTGGTCCACCGCCGGCCAGCAACTGGAACTGCTGGACGTCGAAGCATCCGCCCTGCGCACCGCCGGCCGCCTGGAACTCACCAGCGTCCTTGCTGCGCAGCAAACCATCCCGGCCAAAAAGGCCACTACCAAGAAGGCTGACTAATCATGGCTGAGGTTTTGAACTTCGAGCACAACGGCATCACCGTGAATGCCACTGAATCTCCCGAGGCCATGGGTGGCCTTGGCGACAACGTGATCGGCCTGGTCGGCACTGCGCCGAATGCGCATGCGTCGATCCCCAAGAACGCGCCGTTGCGCATCAACAGCTTCACCACCCAGGCGCTGCTGGACCCCACCGGTGCTGAGTCGGGCACGCTGTTTCACGCCGTCTACCAGATCCTCAAAGTGGTGAAGGTACCGGTGTACGTGGTGATCGTGGAGGAGGGCGCGACACCGGCCGACACCCTCAACAACGTGATTGGTGGTGACGAGCCGATCACCGGGCGCAAGTTGGGCCTGGCGGCACTGGCGAATGTGCCGGAAGACCTGACCATCATCGGTGCCCCGGGCTTCACTGGCACCAAGGCCGTGGCCGGCGAGTTTGCCGCGTTCGGCAAGCGCATCAAGGCCCGCGTGGTGCTGGATGGCAAGGACGCAGCAGTGGCTGACCAGGTGACCTACAGCGGCGAACTGGGCGGTGCCGACCTCGGTTTCGACCGGTGCCTGCTGGTGCACAACATGCCGTCGGTGTACTCCAAGGCGGCGAAGAAAAACGTGTTTCTCGCCCCCTCGTCCCTGGCTATCGCCGCGTTGGCGAAGGTCAAGCAGTGGGAAAGCCCGGGCAATCAGGTGACGTTTGCCGAGGACGTGTCCCGCGTGGTCGAGTACAACATCCTCGACACCTCCACCGAGGGCGACCTGCTCAACCGCTACGGCGTGAGCTACTACGCGCGCACCATCCTTGGCGGCTTCTCGCTGCTGGGCAACCGCTCGATCACCGGCAAGTTCATCAGCTACGTGGGCCTTGAAGATGCGATCAGCCGCAAGCTGGTCAAGGCCGGCCAGAAAGCCATGGCCAAGAACCTCACCAAGTCTTTCATGGACCAGGAGGTCAAGCGCATCAACGACTGGCTGCAAACCCTGGTCGCCGACGAAACCATCCCCGGTGGCAGCGTGTACCTGCACCCGGAATTGAACAGTGTCGAGAAGTACAAGAACGGCACCTGGTACATCGTCATCGACTACGGTCGCTACGCGCCGAACGAACACATGATTTATCAACTCAATGCCCGCGATGAAATCATCGAGCAGTTCCTGGAGGACGTTCTCTAATGTTTACCAATCGAGTCAGACAGGCCATTGCGGCCACCCTTCAAGGCCTGCCATTGTCCGCGACGGTGGAGGAGTTCTCCCCGCCGAAGATCGAGTTCGAAATGGAGCCCATGTCCGGCGGGCGCTTCATCGCCGAAGAAATGGCCAAGAGCGGCAAAGTGCTCGGCGCAACCCTGGTGCTGCAAGGCGCCGGCCCGGAAGTCATGTTGGCGCTGGGCGTGCGCCTGGGTGATGACATCCTGCTGAACGTGCGCGAAGCCGGCCAGGACCAGGACGGCAAGACCTATTTCACTTACCACACAGTCGGCGGCAAGCTGAAATCCCTGACCGAGGCCAAGCTGAAAATGGGCGAAAAGGTCACCACCACCCTGGAGCTGTCCTGCCGTACTTACAACCGCTTGGAAAACGGTATTTCGGTGATCGACATCGACGTGCGCACCCAGAAGTTCGTGCTCAACGGCGTCGACATCCTCGGCGACGCGCGCCGCGCTGTATTGATGCCGTAAGGGCTACCGTGACCTGAAGTGGACACAGCCGATGTGGGCGCCGGGCTTGCTCGCGATGCAGGCGGCTCGGTGTGCCTGGTGCACCGAGCTGTTGCTATCGCAGGCAAGCCAGCTCCCACATTGACCGCGCGCAGCTTTAGATTTGCGCTGCTTTCAACATCGTTTAAACAAGGAATTGCCCCATGGCCTGGATGCCACCGCTGCATGTCCTGCTGTCCCCGATCACCGCCGATACCGGCGCGACGATCCAGCAGGTTCAACTCAAACCGCTGTACTACGCCGCGCAAAAAGACGCGCTGGCCCGGGCCGGTGATGACGAGGATGACCAGTTCTTCGAACTGGCGAAACTCGCCACCGGCCTGTCGGAAAAAGAGCTCGACCAACTCAAGCGACCGGACTACGTGGCCATCGCCCAATACGTACACGAGATGTCGACTCGTCCGGCGTCATTCTTCCTTGGCGAACAAACGGAATCGCCCCACGACCAGCCCGTCCAGCTGTTGCTGCCCCTCGACGCAGCGGGCCGCACCCTGACTGAACTGGTCCTGGAAATGCCCGCCCTGCGCGCCACCAAGGTGATGAAGAAACTCGCCACCAACAAGGAGCGCGCCGAATTCATCACCGCGCATTGCAGCGGCTTGATGATCCCCGATCTCGCCTGCCTGACCGTGCCCGACTGGACCGAATTGCAGGAGCGCATCGACCATTTTTTAAATCAACCGGCGGCCTTCTTTCGCAACGCGACATCGAAGTGATCCTCGATGTGGTGCCGCTGGTTTACTCGGTAAATGAAGCGGAGATCCTCGATTGGGATGCCGCAAAAGCATTGCGCCGCTACGACATCGCGATGACTCGCCTTGGCGTTAAACAGGAGTAGAGCGGGATGCAAGAGACTAAATATGGGCTCAGGCTAGCCCAGGAGGACTTTCGCTGGATGTTCGGCGAGGCCGATCTAGGCAATGTGCTGGCACCGTTTTCCACAAGTGCTGCGGCACCTGTAAGCCTGGAGGCGGCCTCGCAGCTGCCGTTCGAACTGCGCTCCGCGTTGGTCACCCTCAGCGTGGACATCAACGCCTTGATCCAGGAGCAAGTGCGACTGCGCGAGACGCTGAAGACGCTTAACAGCACCTTGTCCATCAATGGCGACTCTCTGGTGCCCAAAGCGGCTGATGTTGCCACGAGCGCATTGAAAGATAAGCCCGAGAAGCCCGCTGATGGTCCTTTTGCGAGCGCGGCCAAGGCGGTTGGAGGCGAGTTATGGGACGCGTTGAAAAGCAAAGCTGCTGAAAAAACGATTGATTTGACCTTTGACCTAATCACTAAGGGCGCCAAAAGTATCAAAAATCGGGGTTGGCGTGGTTCAGGCCTAACGAACCCGTTCGGAAAAAAACGCCAGGCCTTGGTTGCTTCGCCACCAGGCATTCAACCGGGTGCGACCACGCAAAGCTTTCAATCCTTTGCCGGGGCAAGCGTTGCAGCACCAACGTTATCGCGGCTAAACCTATCTTCGGGTGCCCTGAACGATGCCTTTGCCACGCTCGGATCCACCGGCATTCGACGGCTGGCGCCATTGAGAACCGCCGAAGCCACCCTGGACGTGATTCGGGGCGTACGCAACGGTGACGCTAAAGCCATCGGCACCGGCCTGAGTACGGCCGGCGGTGCCTGGGCGGGCGCTTCTGCCGGCGCGGCAATTGGCACTCTGGTCTTCCCCGGCGCAGGCACCGTGGTCGGCGGCGCCCTGGGTGGCTTATTGGGCAGTGAGGCAGGCGCCTGGCTGGGTGAAAAACTGTTCGGTTCGAGTGACCGCCTGCCGCCGCCGAACGCGGTCGGCAAAGAGCTCAACAGCGCTCGCGCCGACAACGTTCAAGTTTCGATTGCCCCGAGTATCCAGATCACCGGTGTCAACCCGGCAGACGCCCAGCAAGTGGCCAATCAAGTGATCCAGGCCCTGCAATTTCAATGCGTGCCAATGCTCACCGACTCGCTGGGGATCCGGCGCAACGCGGCACTGACCGACCCAGGAGGTGATTGATGCGACAGCAAATGGTACTGGGCGACTTTATCTTTGGCCTTTCCCGAGGGTTTGCCTACTCCACGTTGTCCCGTGGCAGCGACGGCGGCTGGAGCGACCTGGCGATTATCGCCAGCAAGCCGCAGTCGCGGCAAAGCGGACAGAAGCTGGAAAAACTCACGTTTACCGGCGCCGCCATGTACGGCATCGGCATGCAGCGACTGGATGAACTGCGCGCGCTGCAAAACAAGCGGGCGCCTTTGCCGCTGGTGGATGGGATCGGCCGCAACTGGGGCCTGTGGCGTATCAATTCGGTGCAGGAAAACCAGAGCAATGTGATTGATGACGGCACCGCCATGGTCATGACTTGGATCCTTGAACTGGAGGAATTCGTCAATGCGTAGAGTGCGAAGTATCGCCGGTGATTCGGTCAATCTGCTGCTCTACCGTGAGTTGGGGCGTTGCGACGATGTAGCTGAAGAAACCCTGTGGCGCTTGAACCCGGATCTTGCCGAGTACGGCCCGGTGCTACCGGCGGGCGTGTGGGTAATCGTGCCGGAGATGCAATCACGGCCGGCTGCGTTGCGGCCTGTCCTGGCGTGGGATTGAGGAGGTTTTATGGCTCAGGGATTTACGCCGATCGTGGAGTTTTACGGCGCCAATGCGGCATTGCTTAATCAACGGATCATGAGCTGGAGTCACACCGACGCGGCGGGTATCGAGTCTGACCGGCTGGAGCTGACGCTCAATATCGAAGACCTTGAAGGTCTGCCGAGCTTGAGCGGCAAGATCGGCATGCGCGTCGGTTACTCAGAGTCGGGACTGGTAGAGAAGGGCGAGTTCGTGATTACCCAACGTACCCCCGTCCTGTTTCCCATGCGCCTGATGATCGTCGCGACGGCCGCACCTTTCAGCGTGGGCGACCCGCGCGGCTATCGTCAGCGGCGCTCCGCCAGTTACGGGCCTACGACCCTGGGGGCACTGTTTCGGCAATTGGTCGGCCGGCATGGTTTTTCGCCGCGTGTGGCGCCGTCGCTGGAGGGTATTGCGATTGCTCATATCGACCAATCCAATGAAAGCGACATGGCGTTTATCACGCGACTGGCCAGTCGCTACCACGCGGTGACGAAGCCGTTCAACGAGTTGTATGTGCTGGCCGAAGCGGGGCAAGCCAAATCGGTGTCCCTTAAACAATTGCCGGAGGTGAAGTTGTCCGTGACCCAGGATAACCGTCCCGGTGACCAGGCCTTCATAACCGCCACGCTCAACGATAAAACCCGCTCCAAATACATGGGCAGCCGTGTCACCTGGTGGGATGTTGCCGGTGGCAAACAGCACGTGGTCGAGGTCGGGGTCGCGCCTTTCAAGACCCTGCGCCAGCGTTGCCAGAACGAAGAGGAAGCGCGTGCCGTCGCTGAAGGTGAACTGCGTCGCGTCGGGCGAGAGGGGCTGGAGATGGTGATTGATTGCCCTGGTAACCCGTTGGTGGCTGCCGAAGGGCTGCTGCGCCTGGATGAAACCTGGCCGGCGTATATGCAAGGCCAGTGGTCGATAACCAAGGTGATCAATGTGGGGGACCCGGTAAAGGGCTATCGCAGCACGATCACGGCCGGTGGTTTGTCTACATAAGGACCTTTGAAGGTGAACGTGGTGGTGATAACTCAGCCCCAATTGATCCAAATCATGCCTGGAGCCCGCCGTGTAGCGGGCATTTTTTTAGCGGATTTCAATGCCGCCTTTATCCGGTACCAGATCAACAGTGTGCAGCGCGCTGCCGCCTTTCTCGCCCAGATCGGCCACGAGTCCGGCGAATTGCACTACATGCGCGAACTGGGCAGTGACGCGTATTTGAGCAAGTACGATACCGGTGCATTGGCCGTGCGCCTGGGCAACACGCCCGAAGCGGATGGTGACGGCCAACTGTACCGGGGGCGGGGGCTGATCCAGATCACCGGCCGCCGCAACTACCTGGCCTGTAGCCAGGCACTGTTCGGCGATGATCGTCTGTTGCGGGAGCCGACATTGTTGGAGCAGCCGCAATGGGCGGTCGAATCGGCCGCCTGGTTCTGGCAGAGCAACGGCCTGAACGAGCTGGCGGATCACGACCAGTTCACCACCATCACACGGCGTATCAACGGTGGGCTCAATGGGCTGGAGGACCGTTTGCGCCTGTGGGCACGCGCGAAGGCGGTGTTATGCGTGTCTTAGGCGTGTGCCGCCTGATCGGTGTCTGCCTGCTGGTGGCTGTTGTCTGGCAGGTGCAGGCGTGGCGGTACGGGGTGCAGATTGAACGCTTGTCGGCACTGCAGGTTCAGGCAATCTTGCAGCAACAGCAGGCTGAACAGGACAAACGGCTGGCCCTGGAGCAACAGCTCAGTGCCAGTGACCAACAACATGCCCGGGAATTGAGCGATGCCCAACGTCATCAGGCAGCTCTGCGTGATCGCCTGGCCACTGCTGATGTGCGGTTGTCAGTCCTTCTCGACGCCTCCAGTGGCTGTCCAGTGCCAGCCACCGCCACCACCGGCGGCGTGGTTCATGCAGCCGCGCGAGCCCGACTTGACCCGGCGCATGCTCAGCGAATTATCGGCATCACCGACGACGGTGATAACGCCCTGATTGCCTTGCGCGCCTGCCAGGCGTATGTGCGCGCCATCGCCCGCTAATCTCTTGATCCAGTCTGTCGCTTGCATGCGCGATTTGCTCCTGTAGGGTAGGCAAACCCCCACCCACTTCTGGAGACGACCGTGAAGGAAATCACTCAACTTGCCGCTGAACTGGGTCGCCGCTTGCAGGTACTCAATGCGCACGTCACCACGGCCGAATCCTGCACCGGTGGCGGTATCGCCGAGGCGATCACGCGGATTCCCGGGAGTTCGGCGTGGTTCGAGGCAGGGTATGTCACCTATTCCAACCGTCAGAAAACCCGACAGTTGAATGTGCCCGAGGCGTTGTTTCCCAAGGTCGGTGCGGTCAGCCAGGAAGTGGTCGAAGCGATGGTGCGCGGCGCCCAGGAAAAAAGCCTGGCGCGGTTCGCCGTGGCGGTGAGTGGAGTGGCCGGGCCGGATGGTGGTTCGCCGGACAAACCGGTGGGCACGGTGTGGCTCGCGTTTGGCGTGGGTGACGAGGTTACGGCCGAGCTTGCGCACTTCCCTGGCAGTCGCGACGAAGTCCGCCGACAGACGGTAAAGGCCGCCCTTGAAGGCTTGATGCGACGAGCTGCAGCAGAAATAGACAATCAGGGGTAGGCGATCTCTGATCTTTGTGGAACAATACTGTCTACTTATACAGGTGTTGGCCGTCAGGCCTTATTGATTACGTGAGGACTTTAATGGACGACAACAAGAAGAAAGCCTTGGCTGCGGCCCTGGGTCAGATCGAACGTCAATTCGGCAAGGGTGCCGTAATGCGTATGGGCGATCACGACCGTCAGGCGATCCCGGCTATTTCCACTGGCTCTCTGGGTCTGGACATCGCGCTCGGCATTGGCGGCCTGCCAAAAGGCCGTATCGTTGAAATCTACGGTCCTGAATCTTCCGGTAAAACCACCCTGACCCTGTCGGTGATTGCCCAGGCGCAAAAAATGGGCGCGACCTGCGCGTTCGTCGACGCCGAGCACGCCCTGGATCCTGAATACGCCGGCAAGCTGGGCGTCAACGTTGACGACCTGCTGGTTTCCCAGCCGGACACCGGTGAGCAAGCCCTGGAAATCACCGACATGCTGGTGCGCTCCAACGCCATCGACGTGATCGTGGTCGACTCCGTGGCTGCCCTGGTGCCGAAGGCTGAGATCGAAGGCGAAATGGGCGACATGCACGTGGGCCTGCAAGCCCGTCTGATGTCCCAGGCGCTGCGTAAAATCACCGGTAACATCAAGAACGCCAACTGCCTGGTGATCTTCATCAACCAGATCCGTATGAAGATCGGCGTGATGTTCGGCAGCCCGGAAACCACCACTGGTGGTAACGCGTTGAAGTTCTACGCTTCGGTCCGTCTGGACATCCGTCGTACTGGCGCGGTGAAAGAAGGTGACGAGGTGGTGGGTAGCGAAACCCGCGTTAAAGTCGTGAAGAACAAAGTGGCCCCGCCTTTCCGTCAGGCCGAGTTCCAAATTCTCTACGGCAAGGGTATCTACCTGAACGGCGAGATGATCGACCTGGGCGTGCTGCACGGCTTCGTCGAGAAGTCTGGTGCCTGGTATGCCTACAACGGCAGCAAGATCGGCCAAGGCAAGGCCAACTCGGCCAAGTTCCTGGCGGACAACCCGGATATCGCCGCCACGCTTGAGAAGCAGATTCGCGACAAGCTGCTGACTGCAGCGCCAGACGTGAAAGCTGCCGCCAACCGTGAGCCGGTTGAAGAAGTAGAAGAAGTCGACACTGACATCTGAAGCAAACGATGACAGTTGTACTGGATACACTCGTCGCCGTTCGGCGCACTGCGATGGACCTGCTCGCTCGCCGCGAGCATGGTCGAGTCGAGCTGACGCGTAAGCTGCGTCAGCGCGGTGCGGAGCCTGAGATGATCGAAACCGCCCTCGACCGGTTGACGGAAGAGGGGCTGCTTTCCGAATCCCGTTACCTTGAAAGCTTTGTGTCCTACCGAGCCCGCTCGGGCTACGGCCCGGCGCGCATTCGTGAGGAACTGAGCCAGCGAGGCCTGCAACGCGCGGATATTGACCTGGCCCTGCGAGAGTGCGGGATCAGTTGGCAGTCGCAACTGGAAGACACTTGGCGTCGCAAATTCTCGGGCCATCTTCCCATCGATGCCAAAGAGCGCGCGAAGCAAGGGCGCTTCCTCAGTTATCGCGGGTTTTCGATGGACATGATCAGCCGCTTGCTCAGCGGTAAGGCCATGGACGACTGACACCTTGGTGCCTCGCCTGCTCTGATACTCCGTCTCCCGTGGCAAACGAGTTTCTGTAGCAAACGGGCCTCTGTGGTACACCGACTTCTATGGCAAACGGGCGTCTGTGGCAAAAGGGTGTCTGTGGCAAACGGGCGTCTATGGCAATCGGGCTTCTGTTGCGAGCGGGCTTGCCCCGCGTTGGGCTGCGAAGCAGCCCCAATCCCCTCCACCCGCCCAAAATGATCCCCCAAAAAGGCCCACTATGAAAATAGTGGGCCTTTTGTCGTTCCTTCAAAAAATCAAGCCGGCTCCGGCGCCAACCGCTGCTGCGCCTTCCCCTGAGCCTGTGCCCAGTTCTCCGGCAAGTTGATGTAATCCACCAACTCTCGCAGGCGGCCCTGATCGCGGCCATTGAAGTTGAACACCAACCGCGTCAGATGGCTGAACCTTGGCTCGTCATGCTCCTCGCCCGTGTAGGCAAGTTGCTGGAACTCCCCACTCAATCGCAGGCTGGCAAACTCGTTTTGCAAATGGGCCAACGCTCGATCACTGAGCGGGTGATTCATGCGCACCACAAACTCGCGTTTCAGCCAGCGTGTGGAGTGGAAGTTGGCATAAAACTGATTGATCTCTTCCACCGCCTCTTCGGCGCTGTAGACCAGCCGCACCAGCTTGAGGTCAGTCGGCAGGATATAGCGATTGGCTTCCAGCTGGCTGCGGATGAAGTCCAGGGCGCCCTGCCAAAAGCCGCCTCCGGGTGCATCCAGCAATACCACGGGCACCAGCGGGCTCTTACCGGTCTGGATCAGGGTCAGTACTTCCAGGGCTTCATCCAGGGTGCCGAAACCACCCGGGCACAACACCAACGCATCGGCTTCCTTGACGAAGAACAGCTTGCGGGTAAAGAAGAAGTGGAACGACAGCAGGTTCTCGGTGCCATCGATAGTCGGGTTGGCATGCTGTTCAAACGGCAGGGTGATATTGAAGCCCAAGCTGTGTTCCAGGCCGGCACCTTCATGAGCTGCCGCCATGATGCCGCCGCCGCCGCCCGTGATCACCATCAGGTCCGAGCGTGCCAGGGCCGCGCCCACTTCCCGGGCCAGCGCGTACAGCGGGCTTTCCACCGGGGTACGGGCCGAGCCAAACACCGTGACTTTGCGCCGGCCCTTGAACTGTTCCAGTACACGGAAGGCATGGTCCAGCTCGCGGATGGCTTGCAAGGTTATCTTGGCGTTCCAGCGGTTGCGGTCATCCTGGGCCATGCGCAGCACGGTCAGGATCATGTCGCGATACAGGGGAATGTTCGGGCTGTTGGGAGCGACCAGTTGGAGTTGTGCTTCGACCTGTTGTGTAAGGTCGGTCCCGTTTTCTTCAAAATGACGGAGCAGGCGGTCATTCGGTTCGTAAGGCATTCAACTTCTCCTTCTTCACAGAGACCGGGCCATCGGCGAGAGATTCGTCCGGGGGCCACGACACTGCATGTGTCGCTGCATACCCAATGCATTGCACGTGTTCGCCAGGCAGCAATCGGGCTCTGTATGTTCCTTGTGATTTAAAAACCTTTGCACTGCAAGTCGCAGGAGGGCAACCCTCTTTTGCCCTGAAAATGTTACAGAACGGCGTGGAAACCGTTGTCGACGGGCGGTTGGGATAGCTTGATCATGGGCCGAAAAACCCTTGGCTGGCAACCGCTTATTGGTCACTCATCAGCAAGTTTAGCCGTGTGAAGGGAGTTGACGCGGGGGGAGTGCGCGCCACCGAAAAGCAGCGCGCTGGGGGCAGGCAAAGGTTACTTTTTCTTCTTGGCGGCAGCCGGTGCCGGGCAGTCCGCTTCCACGAACTTCACCGATGCCACAGGACGGTTGGTCTTGTTCTCGGTGATTTCGTAGCGCATTACCGCGCCCTTGGCCATCAGCTCGCGGTAGCCTTTGTTCAGGCACACGCTCTGGCCCAGTTGGAAATACACCGCCTTGGGGTTGGCACGCATCTGTTCGGCGCGGTCGGGCAACACGCTCAAGTGATCGATCAGCTGCATACCTTCAACGGTGTAGGCCACTTCCAGGGTTTTTTCGTCGATTTCCCGGGGCAGGTCCTTGTTGCTTTCGGCCGCGACGCTTTGCAGCTTCCGGTTCATTTGGGCCTCCAGCAGCGAGGCCGCCTGGGCGCCGACGGGCAATACCAGCGCAAGGGCGATGGAAGGGGCGGCAAGACGCAGCATGGAACGCAGCATGAAACTCTCCTGATTCGGTTACTGGTGCATAGACCAGCCACTGCGCTGTGCGTTCAGTGGCGCGCAATTATAGGTGAGCCGTTGCCACTACAGCCAGGCGTATCGCTGGTAAACTGCCGCCACTTCAGTCTTCCACGAGTTTTTCCGTGTTGATCTACCCCTCTTTACGGCCCACCCAATGAGCCACGCCGTTTCCCGCCTGCGTACCCAGCGCCTGGCGCGGGCCGTCAGGCCGTTTCTGAACCGTGGCTCGCGGGCCGAACGCTGCCCCGGCTGCCGCGTGATCCCCGAGTATTGCCTGTGCGCCTGGCGCCCCAAGGTGGCGGCCAGGTCGGCGATGTGCCTGTTGATGCATGATGTCGAGCCGATGAAGCCCAGCAACACCGGCTGGCTGATTGCCGATGTGATCGACGACACTACGGCGTTTGCCTGGTCGCGCACTGAAGTCGACCCGGATTTGCTCACCTTGCTGGCTGACCCGCAGTGGCAACCCTATATCGTATTCC
This sequence comes from Pseudomonas sp. TH21, assembly GCF_016651025.1. Taxonomy (NCBI): domain Bacteria; kingdom Pseudomonadati; phylum Pseudomonadota; class Gammaproteobacteria; order Pseudomonadales; family Pseudomonadaceae; genus Pseudomonas; species Pseudomonas sp. TH21. The sequence continues at coordinate 1,221,390 of NZ_JAEKEQ010000001.1, forward strand.
CCGGCGAATTTGTCGCGCCCGAGCGCGTCGTCAGCGCAGTGGCGGTGGAGGAGGGCAAGCGCCCGTTGTTCATCCTGCTGGATGGCACGTGGAGCGAAGCGCGCAAGATGTTCCGCAAAAGCCCGTACCTGGAGCATTTGCCGGTATTGAGCCTGGCGCCCGAACAGCTCTCGCGCTACAAACTGCGTCGCTCCAAGCGCGATGACCATTTCTGCACCGCCGAAGTCGCGGCCTTGTGCCTTGAGTTGGCCGACGATGGCGCCGCCAGCGAAGTGCTGGACGCCTACCTCGACGTCTTCAGCAGCCATTACCTGGCCGCCAAGTTCCAGCTGCCCCTGGACCCGACCGACATCGTCCATACTCGTCTGGCACCTTATATACCTGCGGTATAACCAGACGACGTTTGCATGATGGCACCGTAAACCCGCGCCCCGCTAAAATGCCCGCGGGCGTAGTGCTTGACCCCCCAGGCTGCGCTGGGCATGCTGGGCGCCGATTGGGGTGCAACCGTGAATTTTCGACGTCGTTCCAAGTGCTTTTGACGTTGAACGTACCCTGTGGCGTCGGCTGCCTGGCTGTCGCCTTGTGTCTTGGTGAACCCTGAACCCATCAGGGCTGCCATAAAAAACAGGATCATTTAATCAATGGCCACATACGAAATCCTGATAGCCGATGACCACCCGCTGTTTCGCAGTGCGCTGCATCAAGCCGTCACCCTGGGCCTGGGCCCTGACGTACGCTTGGTCGAAGTGGCCAGCATTGCCGAACTGGAAGCCCGCCTCACCGAAAAATCCGACTGGGACCTGGTGCTGCTCGACCTGAACATGCCGGGTGCCTACGGTTTCTCCGGGCTGGTGCTGCTGCGCGGGCAATACCCGCAGATTCCCGTGGTGATGGTTTCGGCCCAGGAAGAAGCCGATGTGGTGGTGCGCTCCAAGGAGTTTGGCGCCAGCGGTTTCATTCCCAAGTCCAGCTCGATGGAAGATATCCAGAAAGCAGTACGCACCGTGTTGGATGGCGATGTGTCCTGGCCGCCACAGGCGTTTGAAGAAATCAACGTGTCCGACGAAGCCAAGGCCGCCCGCGATGGCCTGGCCAGCCTCACACCCCAGCAGTTCCGCGTGCTGACCATGGTCTGCGAAGGCTTGTTGAACAAGCAGATTGCCTTCGAGCTGAGCGTGTCCGAAGCGACGATCAAGGCCCATGTGACGGCGATCTTCCGCAAGTTGGGAGTGCGTACACGCACCCAGGCGGCGCTGCTCTTGCAACAACTTGAGTCAATTTCGCAGCACTAAGCTGTCAGCGATTCACGCTTTTTTGACTTGGCGTGATCTAGTTTCCCCACTTCTTTGGTTCAGTTGCCTACGTCTATGTCGCCTTTCAAGGGTCAAACCGGTATCAAACGTATCTTCAATGCAGGGGGTTACTCCCTGGATGGCCTGCGCGCGGCGTTCACTGGCGAGGCGGCCTTCCGTCAGTTGGTGCTGCTCAACGTTATCCTGATCCCGCTGAGCTTTTTCCTGCACGTCAGCCGGGTGGAGCGGGCGTTGCTGATCGCGGTGTGCCTGCTGGCGCTGATCGTCGAATTGCTCAATTCGGCGGTAGAGGCGGCCATCGACCGTATTTCCCTGGACCGCCACCCATTGTCGAAAAACGCCAAGGACATGGGCAGCGCCGCGCAATTTGTAGCGCTGACCATGATCACGCTGGTGTGGGCCGTGATCCTGATCTAACCCTCAGGCAATGCTCGGCAGCACGATCTCGTCGCTGCGCTGGACCCCGGCGGTGAAGGCGCGGCACAGCTCGAGGAATTCGCGCATCGCCGAGGTCTGGTACTTCTGTTTGTGCCAGATGAAGTAGAACTGCCGGGCCAGGTCCAGGTCCGGGGTTTCCACCGGCACCAGGCTGCCACGGCGGAATGCATCGCGCAGCGCCAGGCGAGAGATGCAGCCAATCCCCAATCCCGACTCCACCGCCCGCTTGATCGCCTCGGTATGTTCCAGCTCCAGGCGGATATTCAGCGCGCTGCGGTGATGGCGCATGGCTTGGTCGAACGTCAGGCGCGTACCTGAGCCTTGTTCGCGCAGGATCCAGGCTTCGTGGGTCAACTCGTCCATGCTCGCCACACCGCGCTTGGCCAGGTGATGCTGCGGCGCGCAAAACACCACCAGCTCATCTTCTACCCAGGTTTGTACCTCGATGTCCGGGTGGCTGCAGTCGCCTTCGATTAGACCCAGGTCAATTTCGTAGTGCGCCACCTGGTGCACGATATGTGCAGTGTTCTGCACATGCAGCTTCACCTGGCTCTCGGGGTGCTGTTGCATGAAGCTGCCGATCAGCAACGTGGCCAGGTAATTGCCGATGGTCAGGGTGGCGCCCACCGCCAGCGAGCCGAAGCCGGACTTGCCGTTGAGCAGGTCCTCGATCTCCTTGGCCTGGTCCAGCAGCGCCACCGCCTGGGGTAACAGCTGGTGACCCAAGGCGTTGAGACTCAGGCGCTTACCGGCGCGATCGAATAATTGGCAGCTGGATTGGCGCTCCAGCTCGGTGATCGAGGTGCTGGCGGCGGATTGCGATAAGGCCAGAAGGCCAGCAGCGCGCGAGACGCTTTCCTGCTGGGCGACGGCGACGAAGACTTGCAGTTGACGGAGAGTAAATCGCATATCGATATAACCGATAACCCTTATCTTAATAATCCAGTTAACAGATATTGTCGCCGCCATTAGAATGCTGTGCAATTGCGCACCTATCATTTGGCGCAGACCCATTTCCAGGAGTCCCCCGTACATGAGCAACATGAACCACGAGCGTGTCCTCAGTGTTCATCACTGGAACGACACTCTGTTCAGCTTCAAGTGCACCCGTGATCCGGGCCTGCGCTTCGAGAACGGTCAGTTCGTGATGATCGGCCTGCAACAGCCCAACGGCCGCCCGCTCATGCGCGCTTACTCGATTGCCAGCCCGAACTGGGAAGAGCATCTGGAGTTCTTCAGCATCAAGGTGCCCGATGGCCCGCTGACTTCCCAATTGCAGCACTTGAAGGAAGGCGACGAGATCATCATCAGCAAAAAACCGACAGGCACCCTGGTGCTTGACGATTTGAAGCCGGGCAAACACCTGTACCTGCTCAGCACCGGTACTGGCCTGGCGCCGTTCATGAGCGTGATCCAGGACCCGGAAACCTACGAGCGTTTCGAAAAAGTGATCCTGTGCCACGGCGTGCGTTACGTCAATGAAGTCGCCTACCGCGAGTTCATCACCGAACACCTGCCGCAGAACGAATTCTTCGGCGAAGCGCTGCGTGACAAGCTGATCTATTACCCGACCGTGACCCGCGAGCCGTTCGAGAACGAAGGCCGCCTGACCGACTTGATGCGCAGCGGCAAGCTGTTCAGCGACATCGGCCTGCCACCGATCAACCCCGAGGACGACCGCGCCATGCTGTGCGGCAGCCCGAGCATGTTGGATGAGACCAGCGAAGTGCTGAACAGCTTCGGCCTGAAGGTTTCGCCACGCATGCGTGAGCCGGGTGACTACTTGATCGAACGCGCCTTCGTCGAGAAGTAACCCCTGCAGGAGCCGGCTCCTACAGTAAAAAGAAAAGCCCGCGTTGCCTGAAGGCAGCGCGGGCTTTTTCATGTCTGCGGTTTATTGGGCCGCAACCACTTCCAGCACGCAAATCATCCCGGCCTCGGGATAGTGCCAGCGCACATCCACATCCCAGAACTGCGCGCCATATTCACGCTCCGGCCCCGGGGTTTGATACGCCGGCCGCGGATCCTGGGCCAGACACTGCTCGATCAGCGCCACCAACGGCTCGTCAAGGCGCTGGGCGTGGCCTTGTGCCTGATGCAAGGCGGTCTTCAGCCACTGCACCGTAATCAGCGGCGGCGCGCTGCTGGCGATGTGGTTGGTGGCCGTGTCGATGATGTCGGCATAGGGCACATACGGCTTGATATCCAATACCGGCGTGCCATCGAGCAAATCGAGCCCGGAAATCCACAGCCTGCCCGGTTCGACCCTGTCCAGCTTGACCACCGATTGACCAATGCCGTTGGGCCGATGCGTCGCGCGGGTGGCAAATACGCCCATGGACGTGTTGCCGCCCAGGCGCGGCGGGCGCACCTTGAGGCGCGGCTTGTCTTCCAGTGCCTGGTGAAACAGGAACAACAGCCACACATGGCTGACCTGCTCCAGGCCCTGCACCGCCTCACCCTGGTCGAATGGCGCGACCAATTCCAGCACGCCCCGTGCGGCAGGCGCCAGTTGCGGCTGGCGCGGGATGGCGAACTTCTCCTTGAAACAGGAGCGGACAAAGCCGATGGGCGAGACGCTGTAACTCATTTTTGAAGCCTCAAGTGGCAAACTTCAAGCTGCAAGCTCTTGGCGCTTGAAGCTTGTAGCTGTTTTTAAGCTCTGACGCGCAGCGTCAGCCCCTTGAGGAAGTTGCGCAGCAACTGGTCGCCGCACGGGCGGTAGTTGGTGTGGCCGAACTTGCGAAACAGCGCGCTCAGCTCCGGCTTGGACACCGGGAACTCGGCAGCCTTGAGGATGGCGTGCATGTCGTCTTCCTTCAGCTCGAAGGCCACGCGCAGCTTCTTGAGGATGATGTTGTTGGTCACCGGGGTCTCGATCGGCTGCGGCGGACGGCTTTCGTCCTTGCCGCGCTTGAAAATCACCAGGCCGTCGAGGAAATGGGCCATGACTTCATCCGGGCAGAACACAAAGCCTTCTTCCTCATCTTTCTTGAGGTAGGTCAGCAGGTCTTCCTTGGTCACGTCCATGCCGCCGAGTTTGATGATCTCGACCATCTTGTTATCGCTGATATCGAGCATGTAGCGCACGCTGCGCAGTACGTCATTGTGAATCATGATGGGCAATCCTGGTTTTCAACGGTGGACACCGCCGGGTGAGGCGGTATCGAGAAAAGGTGCGCGGCTTAGAACTTCTCTTTGCCGGACATATAACGCCATTGGCCAACCGGCACTTTGCCGATGGACACGCCGCCGATGCGGATGCGGCGGATGGCGACGACTTTCAGGCCAACGGCTTCGCAGAACAGGGCGATCACGCCCGGTTGCGGGTTTTTCATGGCAAAGCGCAGGCGGTTTTCGTTCTGCCAGCTGGCTTTCACGGCAGGCAGCTCTTTGCCTTTGTAGGTCAGGCCGTGGTTCAGGCGGTTGAGGCCGTGCGCAACCATGTCGCCTTCGACCTCGACCACGTATTCCTGCTCGATCTTGGCGGCATCGGCGGTCAACTTGCGCAGGATCTTCCAGTCCTGGGTGAAGACCAGCAGCCCGCTGGCCTTGGCTTGCAGGTCGGCGCTGGCGCTCAGGCGCAGGAAATGGCCCTTGAGCGGGCGTTTGCCGAAGCGATGCTCTTCGGACAAGGTCTCGGCGCTGATCGACGCCAATGCCGTCTCGGCATCCACGCCGGCAGGCGCGTGCAGCAGGATGGTCACCGGCTCCGGCGCAGTGGCCTTGGCTTCGGGGTCCAGCTCGACTTTCTGCGTGGTGACCTTGAACTGCGGCTCGTCGATCACTTCGCCGTCCACCGAGACCCAGCCGCCTTCGATAAACAGCTCAGCCTCCCGACGGGAGCAACCGACCAGTTCGATGAGGCGTTTGGAGAGGCGTATGGGGTCAGTCATGACAAGGGCCGTAACAAAAGGGGGCGGTTATTGTACCTGCCTGGCGCCGGTTAATCCCGGCCCCATTTCAGTGCTGCTGCTTTTTGTCGGAGCTTGCCTGCGATGGCGTCGCCTCGGTACACCCGATACACCGAGTTGTCTGCATCGCAGGCAAGCCAGCTCCCACAGGTGTTCTGCGCTGTGTCAGCCACTGCGTGCCTGTTGCTGCTGGCGCAAGCGCATGTGCAGCAACGGATACGGTTGCCCAAGGCCATCATGCTCCGTGCGTCCGATCACCTCGAACCCCTGCTTGAAGTAAAACCCCAGGGCCTGCGGGTTTTGTTCGTTAACGTCCAGTTCGTCGGCATTCATGCGCTCGACCGCGTAGCGCAGCAGTTGGCGGCCGAGGCCCTGGCCGCGGTGCTGCGGGTCGATGAACAGCATCTCGACCTTACCCGCAGCGACGCCGGCAAACCCGGTGATGCGTTGGCGCGAGTCCTTGGTGCAAATCAGCATCACCGCGTCCAGGTAGCGGGTCAGCACCAGGTTTTTCAGCAACTCGATGTAACTGTCTGGCAGAAAATCGTGGGTGGCCCGCACCGATGCCTCCCAGATGCGTGCCAATTCGGCGTAATCGCTGATTTTAGGTGTGTGGATAACCGAATGCTGACGCATGCCCGCTGCCCCTTTGCCTTGATGTGCGCTGATGGGCAAAACGATAGACCTAAAAAAGCCCCGCATCTTGTCCAGAGGCAGGGCTTTTTCAAAATATTACACGTCAGTCACGCTTCTCGGCCCACAGGTCGTATTCGTCGGCGTCCGTCACGGTGCACCAGACCTTGTCACCCGGCTTCAAACCGCTGGCATCGTCGATAAACACGTTACCGTCGATCTCCGGGGCATCGAAGAAGCAGCGGCCGACCGCGCCTTGCTCGTCGACTTCGTCGATCAGCACTTCGATTTCCTTGCCGATGCGCAATTGCAGGCGCGCCGAACTGATGGCCTGCTGGTGCGCCATGAACCGCTCCCAACGGTCCTGCTTGATGTCGTCCGGCACCACGGCCAGGTCCAGCAGGTTGGCCGGAGCGCCTTCCACCGGCGAGTACTGGAAGCAGCCGACGCGGTCCAGTTGGGCCTCGGTCAGCCAGTCCAGCAGGTACTGGAAGTCTTCTTCGGTTTCGCCGGGGAAGCCGACGATAAAGGTCGAGCGAATGATCAGCTCCGGGCAGATCTCGCGCCAGTTCTTGATGCGTGCCAGGGTCTTGTCTTCGAAGGCCGGGCGTTTCATGGCTTTCAGGACTTTCGGGCTGGCGTGCTGGAACGGGATGTCCAGGTACGGCAGGATCTTGCCGGCGGCCATCAACGGGATCAACTCGTCCACGTGCGGGTACGGGTAAACGTAGTGCAAGCGCACCCACACACCGAGGCTGCTGAGGGCTTCGCAGAGTTCGGTCATGCGGGTTTTCACCGGCGCGCCGTTCCAGAAGCCGGTGCGGTATTTCACGTCGACGCCGTAGGCGCTGGTGTCCTGGGAGATCACCAGCAGCTCTTTCACGCCGGATTTGACCAGGCGCTGGGCCTCGTCCAGTACATCACCGACCGGGCGGCTGACCAGTTTGCCGCGCATCGAGGGGATAATGCAGAAGCTGCAGCTGTGGTTGCAGCCTTCGGAAATCTTCAGGTACGCATAGTGGCGTGGGGTCAGCTTGATGCCCTGCGGCGGCACCAAGTCGATCAGCGGGTTGTGGTCCTGGCGCGGCGGCACGACTTCGTGCACGGCGTTGACCACCTGCTCGTACTGCTGCGGGCCGGTCACGGCCAACACGCTCGGGTGCACGTTGCGGATATTGCCTTCTTCCACGCCCATGCAGCCGGTCACGATGACCTTGCCGTTTTCCTTGATGGCCTCGCCGATCACTTCCAGCGACTCCGCCTTGGCCGAGTCGATGAAGCCGCAGGTGTTGACCACCACCACGTCGGCGTCCTGATAAGTGGACACCACGTCATAACCTTCCATGCGCAGTTGGGTCAGGATGCGTTCGGAGTCGACCAGAGCCTTCGGGCAACCCAGGGAAACAAAGCCAACCTTGGGGTTGGCCTTTGCGATGGTGGTGGACATGTCTAACCTCGGTATTGAATGACGCCGCCAGTCGGGCACGACAGGGCTGCGGACGGGCACTTGGTGTGCCTCTGATCAAAAAGTGCGCAATTCTAGCGACGGGCAACGCACTTGACCAGCTTTATGCAGGGAAATGCGACGAGTGCTGCGTTGGGTAATTCGCAGAGCCCTTCCACGCTCTCAAGCCCGCACGTCCTGCTCCGTGCGGTGCGCGACGACTTTGGACATGCCCACCCCCAACGCCTGGAGCACTTTCAGCAGGGTGGAAAGTTTTGGGTCGCCGCCGACGGCGATGGATCTGTAGAGATTAGCTCTATTGAGCCCGGTGTTCTGCGACAAGCTGAGCATTCCGCCACGAGCTTCCGCCACTCGACGAATAGCGACAAGAAACGCGTCCTCACCCCCCGCTTCATCGATTTCCTCAAGTGCGACGGATAGATATTCCAGGGCAAATGCTTCGTCGTCTCGGAGCATTTCAAGAACACTCTCTTCATGAGAACGAGTACGAATGGTCATTTTTGCTGCTCCTTGTAGGATTTCCAGAGAGCCTTGGCCTGATCGATGTCGTTCTGCTGTCTGGCCTTGGAGCCACCACCCAACAGGAAAACAATTTTTCGATCCACGATTGCGTAATACACGCGAAACCCAGGTTCGAAGTCGAGCTTCATCTCAAAGACCCCATCACCCACCGGCTCCGCCACCCCAAAGTGACCAAGGGATGCTCGGTCCACTCTGGTGGTGATTCTTGCTTTTGAACGGGTGTCTTGCACGGTGTCCACCCAAGCTTGGTAGATGTCTACGCCGTTGACTGACAGGACGTGTTTCACTTCGTATATAAGGAATGTACTTTAAAAGAGACAGATCGATGATTGAGTTTTTGTATCGACTGCGCGCCGCAGGGGCACGATTGATGGATCAGGTAAGCCGGTCAAGGAAACCCCGCTTGCACCGCTAAAGGCAGCATTACTAAGCCGGGCCCAAAATATACGGTCGGCCGTGATGCGCTCAATGCAGGCAAATAGGCCCTAAAATGCCTTGATCTCTTTTAATGACGGCAGAAAACGCCACCCCTATCACTTGAGCAGGGAAATGCGACGAGTGCTGCGCTATGCTTCGCGCCGTTGCACATGGGTAGAACCCCTGGGTCAATAAAACGTCTGTTACGAGAAGTAAAACAGCGCATGCTAGGGTCAGCTTAGGCGCGTTGTTTATAAAAGACCTCAGGTCAAAGGGCAGGAGTGGTTGATGGGTCACGCGAGTAGTCAGGCAGCAGGTGCCGAGCATTCAAACGCCAAGCCGATTGGCATGCTGGTGGCAGCGGTCGGGGTGGTTTATGGCGATATCGGCACCAGCCCGCTCTACACCCTTAAAGAGGTGTTCAATGGGGGGTATGGGGTTCAGGTCAACCATGACGGGGTGCTGGGGATCCTGGCGCTGATCTTCTGGTCGCTGATCTGGGTGGTATCGATCAAGTACATGCTGTTTGTACTGCGTGCGGACAACCAGGGCGAGGGCGGCATCATGGCGCTGACCGCGCTGGCGCGTCGCGCGGCGGGGGAGCGCAAGAAGCTGCGCAATTTCCTCGTGGTCTGTGGCTTGTGCGGGGCTGCGCTGTTCTACGGCGACAGCATGATCACCCCGGCGATTTCGGTCTTGTCGGCCATTGAAGGCCTGGAACTGGCATTCGATGGCCTGGATAAATGGGTCGTGCCCATCGCGCTGGTCGTGTTGGTGGCGTTGTTTCTGATCCAGAAACACGGCACCGACCGCATCGGCAAGCTGTTCGGACCGGTGATGGTGACCTGGTTCCTGGTGCTGGGTGGACTTGGTGTGTATGGCATCACCCTGCACCCTGAAGTGCTCAACGCCTTGAACCCGATGTGGGGCGTGCGTTTCTTCGAGGCTCACCCAGGCATTGGCGTGGCGATCCTGGGGGCGGTGGTGCTGGCATTGACCGGTGCCGAGGCGCTGTACGCAGACATGGGGCACTTCGGCCGCAAGCCCATCGCCCGCGCCTGGTTCATCCTGGTGCTGCCGGCGTTGGTGCTCAATTATTTCGGCCAGGGCGCGATGCTGCTCGGCGATCCGGAAGCTGCGCGCAACCCGTTCTACTTGCTGGCGCCGAGTTGGGCGCTGATCCCGCTGGTGGTGCTGTCGACCCTGGCCACGGTGATTGCGTCGCAGGCGGTGATTTCCGGTGCGTTCTCGTTGACGCGCCAGGCGATCCAGTTGGGTTATATCCCGCGCATGCACATCCAGCACACGTCCAGTGCCGAGCAGGGCCAGATCTACATCGGCGCGGTGAATTGGTCGCTGATGGTCGGCGTGATCCTGTTGGTGCTGGGCTTCGAGTCCTCTAACGCACTGGCGTCGGCCTACGGTGTAGCCGTGACCGGTACCATGCTGATGACCACGATCCTGGTGTCGGCGGTGATGCTGCTGCTGTGGAAATGGCCACCGATCCTGGCCGTGCCGGTATTGGTCTGCTGCCTGCTGGTCGACGGGCTGTACTTCGCCGCCAACGTGCCGAAGATCATCCAGGGCGGCGCCTTCCCGGTCTTGGCGGGGATCGTGCTCTTTGTGCTGATGACCACGTGGAAGCGCGGCAAGCAGTTGCTGGTCGAGCGCCTCGACGAAGGCGGCCTGCCGTTGCCGATCTTTATCAGCAGCATCCGTGTGCAACCGCCGCATCGCGTGCAGGGTACGGCGGTGTTCCTCACCGCGCGCCCGGACGCCGTGCCCCATGCGCTGTTGCACAACCTGTTGCACAACCAGGTGCTGCACGAGCAAGTGGTGCTGCTGACGGTGGTCTACGAGGATATTCCACGCGTACCGGCCGCCCGCCGCTTCGAGGTGGATGCCTACGGCGAGGGGTTCTTCCGGGTGATCCTGCACTTTGGCTTTACCGATGAGCCGGACGTGCCTGAAGCGCTGAAGCTGTGCCACCTCGACGAGCTGGATTTCAGCCCGATGCGCACCACCTACTTCCTCAGCCGTGAAACGGTGATCGCCTCGCGCATCAAGGGCATGGCCCGTTGGCGTGAAGCGCTGTTCGCGTTCATGTTGAAGAATGCCAACGGCAACCTGCGGTTCTTCAAGCTCCCGGTCAACCGCGTGATCGAACTGGGCACCCAGGTCGAGATGTAAGCCTGTGCACGACGGGAGCCGGCAATCGGCTCCCGCTTTCGTTCTGAACCCTGTGCAATCCAACGTTGTCGACTAGGCTGTAGGAGCAAGCTTGCTCGCGAAAAACGTCAATTAAAACGCGTTGATCCTGAATACACGCGGCGCCGGTGAGTCTTTCGCGAGCAAGCCTGCTCAGTTAAAAGAGCCCAAAAAGCCCAGAAGAGGTGCGCCATGAGTCAGCTGCTCGAACCCTATACCCTGCGCCAATTGACCCTGCTCAACCGCATCGCCGTGTCGCCGATGTGCCAATACTCCAGTGTCGATGGCCTGGCCAATGACTGGCACCTGGTCCACCTTGGCAGTCGCGCAGTCGGCGGCGCCGGGCTGATTTTCACCGAGGCCACCGCGGTGACCGCCGATGGCCGTATCACTGCCGAAGACCTGGGCCTGTGGAACGACGAACAGATCGAACCGCTGCAACGCATCACGCGGTTTATCGCAGCCCAGGGCGCCGTGGCCGGGATCCAGCTGGCCCATGCCGGGCGCAAGGCCAGTACTCATCGGCCATGGATCGGCAAGCATGGCAGCGTCAAGCCGGAGGACGGCGGGTGGGTGCCGGTGGGGCCGTCGCCGATTGCCTTTGACCCCAATCACACGCAGCCCCGGCAGTTGGACGAAGGGCAGATCCAACAGGTGATCGCCGACTTTGTCGCCGCCGCCAAGCGCGCGCTCACGGCCGGGTTTGAAGTGGTGGAAATCCATGCGGCTCACGGTTACCTGCTGCATCAATTCCTCTCGCCGATCAGCAATCAACGCCAGGACCAATACGGCGGCTCTTTTGAAAACCGTATCCGCCTGGTGCTGCAAGTCACCGAAGCCGTGCGTGCGGCCTGGCCTCAGGACCTGCCGCTGTTTGTGCGGGTGTCGGCCACCGACTGGGTGGAAGATGGCTGGAACCCTGATGAAACCGTTGAATTGGCGCGCCGCTTGAAGGATCTGGGTGTGGACCTGATCGACGTGTCCTCTGGTGGCACCGCCGCCAATGCCGAGATTCCGACGGGGCCTGGCTACCAGACGCGCTTCGCCGAACGGGTACGCAAAGAGTCGGGCATCGCCACCGGCACGGTGGGCATGATCACCGAACCGGCACAGGCTGAGCACATCCTGCGCACCTGCCAGGCCGATATTATCTTCCTGGCCCGTGAACTGCTGCGGGACCCGTACTGGCCGCTGCATGCCGATGATGATCTCGGCGGGCGCAAGGCGACCTGGCCGGCGCAGTATCAACGGGCAACCCATCGAGACCAGCCGATTCATGAGTCTGACTTGAGGGATTGATCCGCTTCGCGCTGCACTCGAAACCCACCCTGAACCGGTGGGTTTTTTTTGCATGATGCTGTGGGAAAAGTCCGTAGGTGATTGTTACTCAAGAGATTTTTTAAGTGAATGCTCTAAAAAAATCCCACACGTGACCAGATTGTTTCTACGCTTAGGGTAAGTCTGATTTCTGGCCCAGGGAGTCAGTCCGTTTGTCCGCGCAGGCCTTGTGCTTAAGGGGATGCAGGTGATGGGCGCCAGGAGTATTTGATCGATATCAGGAGAAACAGTCCATGGCCAAGTCCTATGGTGTTGCGGGTGCAGTGGTGTCTTTTCTGGCCCGCAGGGTGTTCATGCGTGGCTGCAGGTTGAGTTCGGACGAGGCTGAATTACTCGCGCAGTATCGCGCCCTGAACGAGAGTGACCAGGTGGCGATGCGGTATCTGATTGGGGCAATGAAGAGTGTGTCGCGGTTCTGAGGCGGGCATTTGAGTCCTGTGGGAGCGAGCAACCTCGCTCCCACAGGTGGCATCACGTGTATTTACGCGCCTCGGGTGCCGGCGGGAAGTACTGATACAGCCAGGTTTCACTCAAGGTGCGGTCCTGGGTGCGGATGAACAGGCGCAGTTCCACAGGCTCGACGCTGTCGCTGGTCGGGTACCAGTCGAACAGGATCCGATAGCCCTTGATGTTGTCGAGCACCAGCACGCTGAAGTCTTTAACTTCGCCGTGGGAGCAGGTCACCACCGGCTCGATCCCGGTGCCGGCCGGCAGGCGATCGAGGCCGCCGCCCTTGAAGTCCACGGCAAACCGACGCGCCCACACCTCTGGGTAATGCTCGCCCGGTGCCCAGCCTTCGGTAAAGCCGCCCATGCCTGAACGGGTGGCGTCGACCTGTGCCAGCGGCGTGCTCACCGGGGGCAGGGCGCTCCAGTAGAGCTTGTAGCCATAGTTGAGCGAATCGCCAGGCGCCACCGGTTTTTTCGGTGTCCAGAAGGCCACGATGTTGTCCAGGGTCTCGCCGGTGGTGGGGATCTCCAGCAGGTCGATCGAGCCTTCGCCCCAGGCGGTGGTCGGTTCTACCCACAGGCTTGGGCGCTTGCTGTACCAGTCCACAGTGTCCTGGTAGCTGGCGAACTCATGGTCGGTCTGCACCAGGCCGAAGCCTTTCGGGTCGGTGTCGGCGAATGCGTTGAACTGCAGCTTGGCCGGGTTGTTCAGCGGGCGACAAATCCACTCGCCATTGCCACGCCACATCGCCAGGCGATCCGAGTCGTGGATTTGCGGGTGGATGGTGTCGCACATGCGGCGTTCGTGGGTGCCGCAACTGAACATGCTGGTCATCGGCGCGATGCCCAGTTGTTCGATGGCGGTGCGCGCATTGATGTTGGCGTCGATCGCCATCACCACCTGGTTGGCCTGGCAGTCGATATCGAAGCGATAGGCGCCGGTGGCGCTCGGCGAGTCGAGCAGGGCGTAGACCACAAAGCGGGTGGCGTTCTTGTCCGGGGTCTCGAACCAGAACTGCGTGAAGTCAGGGAACTCTTCGCGCTTCTTCGCGTAGGTATCAATCGCCAGGCCCCGTGCGGAAAGTCCGTACTGGCCGGTGGAATCCACCGCGCGGAAGTAGCTGGCGCCGAGAAACGACAGCACGTCATGGCGATCCAGTTCCGGTGCCTTGAACAGCTTGAAGCCGGAGAAACCCAGGTCGCCGGTCAACTGTTTGGTGTCGACGGTGGTTTTTTCATAGTTGAACAGTGAAGGGCGGAAATGCACTTCGCGGGCTTCACGGGTCTTGGGGTCGACGCTGTGCATGCGCACCGGCGTCTTGAACCCCATGCCGACGTGGAAGAACTGCACGTCCAGTTGGCCGTTCAATTCCTTCCACAGCGAATGGTTGCCGTCGTACCCGATGGCGTTGAAATTCTGCGGGGTCATGGTCGCCAGGGTGGGCGGGAGTACCTGTTTGGTGTCTTTATACGCGGTCCCGGCGAGCTGCTTGGCCTGGGCCTTGAGCGTTTCAAAATCAAACGCCACGGCCTTGCCATCGGCGGCGCGGTTTCCGGCCCAGGCCTGCGCGGCGAGCAGGCCGCTGGCCGACAAACCGGTGTAAGCCGCAATGGCCATGGACGCTTTGAGCAAATTCCTGCGGTGCATAGAGACAACCTGTCGTGAGCAAATCCCGCGCCGTTCCTGGCACGTGCTGGATCAGAAAGTACGGTTCGGACATGCCTTCGGCCAAACGCAACGGACAATAAACAGACGCCGGATAGCTTAAGCGGTTCGATGACGTAGGAAAAATGATTGATAGCGGCGTGATGGCGTTGCATATGAAACAAGGTATTTCTCAGGAGCAGACAGTCCCCCTGTGGCGAGCGGGCTTGCCCCGCGTTGGGCTGCAAAGCAGCCCCAATACCCGACATCCGGTGTGTCTCAAAGAGCACCGCTGCCTCGAAGGGGCTGCTGCGCAGCCCAACGCGGGCCACGCCCCGCTTACCACAGGAAGCCTTCGCCACACGTGGCTTTCAACTCACCTCGCCGACCGCCCGGTACGCCTCATCAATCGCCGCATGGGCGTACGCACTCCACGCCGCATCCGAGTTGGCGATGCTCACGTGCCCCAGCGGCTTGCGCGCCAGGTTCATCAGCGCTTCGCTCTCGCCGGCGTTGTCGAACAAGCTGTTGGAAAAGTATGCATAGCCATGGGACCAGCGATTCACCGTGATCCCGAGGATATCGGTCTCGTGGTTGAACCCACCCGGGCCGAGCATGCGTTGCAGTTGGTCACGCAATTGCGTTTCCAGTTGCTCGAAGGTCTGCGCATACAACTTGCCACGCCCGGCGCGCGCCTGGTCGCGGGCGTTCATGCCGCTGTTGGGGCTGGTGGGCACGTAGACCATGTGCAAGCCAATCGGCTGCGTCGGGTCGCGCGGGTGGTCGTAGCCGCCCATGCTCACCGGGTAGTCCAGTTTGATGCGGCTGTACGGTTGGGTGGCCGCGTAAATCTCATGCACGCCAAGTTTCTGGAACGACTGCCAGTTGCGGATCACCACCTTGGTGTACACCAGCGGGAATTTCACGTTCTGGCTCAAGGCGTGGGCCTGGGGGGCCGGCAGGTCCTTAAGCAGGTACGGGATCATCATGTTGTAGCAGGCCAGGATGCAGCGTTTGCCACGCACCTGTGTGAGTTGTCCGCCACGGCTGTAGCCGATATGCACGCTGTCGCCCACGTTGCGCACGCTGACCGCCGTGCTGTTCAAGCGCACCCGTACCGGCGCCTTGGGTTGATCGAGCTTGGCGTAGTCAAACGCTGCCAGCACGATATCGTCCATGGTGTGCCCGGGTGCCACGCCGGGGACCAGGCTGCGCACCAGCAGGCGTGCGAGTGACGCGTTGCCATCCGGGAAGTGGTAGATGTAGGGCTCTTCCATTTCGGCAGCGGCTTCTTCGCTGATCGGTGCCAGGTTCATGCCGCCGAAACCTGGGAATCCCACGTTATAGGCGTCGGACGATGCCACGGCATCGATGCTCAAGGCCATGAAGTCATTGGTGCGGCTCTGGAAGTACTTCACCGCGCCTTCCGATAATCCGACGTTCTTCAGCAGGAAATCGCGGTAACTGGTGACCGCCAGGTAGTCGGCCTTTTGCTCGGCCGTCTTGCCCGGCAGGTAATCCTTGGGCGCCGTGTGCAGCTCGATCAACGCCTGACGGTCGGCGGGTGGCAGCGGGAAGTCATTGATGAAGTCGCTGATGGAGCGCGCATGCAATTGGTCGGGCGCGATGTCGTCGGCGACCATCGGCGTCGGGTCGCCGGTCACCAGTTTGTCTTCGCCAAAGTTCTCCTTGTCGAAGAACACCCCGCGCGACAGCCCCAGGCCCGGGTAGAACTGGCGGTCGAAGGCGGTCTCGAAGCGCTTGATGTTCACCCCGAGTTTTTTCAGCAGGCCATTCACTTGCTTGCTGTAGAGGTGGTTGGGCGACTGGAACGCCTCGCTGCCGCCGTAGCCGATGATCATGCGGCCGCCGGCCTGGAATTCATTGCGCTTGGCATGGCCGCCGAAGTCGTCGTGGTTTTCCAGGATCAGGATCTTCGCCTTGGGGTGCTTCTCGCGGTAGAACCACGCCGCCGACAGACCACTCAGGCCGCCCCCGACCACCACCAGGTCATAGTCCTCGGTGATCGGCAGTTTGTCGGTGTCGAAGACCTTCTTTTCCCAGCCCATCTGGTGCGCCACTTCGAACGAGCCGACATGGCTGCCGCGCAGGCCGGTGAGGGCGGGCGGGTAGTAGCGGCCGTCGGGCGCGGCCTGGAGGATTTGCAGCGGGGTCATGCCGGCGGCAATAGTGATGGCGACGCCGTTGAGGAAGTCGCGGCGGGTAATGTCCATGGGAACCTACGAATTATTTATTGTTATGAGGAGGTCCCCTGTGGGAGCGGGCTTGCCCGCGATAGCGTCGGCACAGACACGCCGCCATCGCGGGCAAGCCCGCACACAGGGGTAAAGCGTCAGTGCTTGAACATCACATGGCGTACGGTGGTGTAGTCCTCCAGCCCATACATGGACATGTCCTTGCCATACCCGGACAGTTTCTGACCGCCGTGGGGCATTTCACTGACGAGCATGAAGTGGGTGTTGACCCAGGTGCAGCCATATTGCAAACGCGCGGCCAGGCGATGGGCGCGTCCGACATCGGCGGTCCATACGGATGACGCCAGGCCGTAGTCCGAATCGTTGGCCCAGCCGAGCACCTGCGCTTCATCGGTGAATTTAGTCACCGACACCACCGGCCCGAACACCTCGCGGCGCACGATTTCGTCGTCCTGCTGCGCATCGGCCAGCACCGTCGGTTCAAAGAAGAAACCATTGCCTTCCACCGCCTTGCCGCCGGTCACCAGGCGGATGTGCGGCTGGGCCACGGCGCGTTCGACAAAGCCGGCGACGCGGTCGCGGTGCTGCGCGGTGATCAGCGGGCCGAGCTCGGTGGCCGGGTCATCCTGCAGGCCGTACTGGATGCTGGCGACTGCCGCGCCGAGCTTCTCGACAAACGCATCATAGATGTCCGCCTGGGCATAGATGCGGCACGCCGCGGTGCAGTCCTGGCCGGCGTTGTAGAAGCCGAAGGTGCGAATGCCTTCGACGGCCGCGTCGATATCGGCATCGTTGAAGATGATCACCGGGGCCTTGCCGCCCAGCTCCATGTGCATGCGCTTCACGCTGTCGGCGGTGCTGGAGATAATATTTGCGCCGGTGGCGATGGAGCCGGTCAGCGACACCATGCGCACTTTCGGGTGGTTCACCAACGGGCTGCCCACGGTCGGACCACGCCCGAACACCAGGTTGAGGACACCGGCCGGGAAAATATCGGCGGCCAGTTCGACCATGCGCAACGCCGTCAGCGGGGTTTGTTCCGACGGCTTGAGCACCACGGTATTACCGGCAGCCAGGGCAGGGGCGATTTTCCAGGCGACCATCATCAGCGGGTAGTTCCACGGCGCGATGGAAGCGATGACGCCCACCGGGTCGCGACGGATCATCGAGGTGTGACCGGGCAGGTATTCGCCGCCAGCCGACCCGCTCATGCAACGGCTGGCACCGGCAAAGAAGCGGAACACGTCGGCAATCGCCGGGATCTCATCGTTCAGTGCGGCGCTGTAGGGCTTGCCGCAGTTGTCCGATTCCAGCTTGGCCAGCTCTTCACCGTGGGCCTCGATCACGTCCGCCAGTTTGAGCAGCAGCAAGGAGCGGTCTTTGGGTGCGGTCTGCGACCAGCCTTCAAAGGCGGCATCGGCGGCGCGCACGGCGGCGTCGACCTGGGCTTCGCTGGCTTCCTTGATTTCCACCAGCACGCGGCCGAGCGCCGGGTTGAATACGGCTTGGGCCGGGCCTTCGCCTTCGACCAGGTGGCCGTTGATCAACAGTTTGGTTTGCATGGTTAATTCCTCCTCAAAGCGACAGTTCTATCTCTGGAGAAACCGGTTCGACTGTGGGAGCTGGCTTGCCTGCGATTGCGGTGGTTGAGTTGATACCGCTATCGCAGGCACGCCAGCTGCCACATTGACCGTGTTTCAACAGTAGCAATGGGTTGTCAGTTATTTACCGCCACTCCCGGCCACGCTTTCACCGCCGCGCGTCAGGTAGTAGGCACCGAGAATCGGGAACATCGTCACCAGCATCACCAGCATCGCGACCACGTTGGTCACCGGCACATCGCGTGGCCGGCTGAGCTGGTTGAGCAGCCACAGCGGCAAGGTGCGCTCGTGGCCGGCGGTGAAGGTGGTGACGATGATTTCGTCGAACGACAGCGCAAACGCGAGCATGCCGCCGGCCAGCAGCGCCGAGCCGAGGTTGGGCATGATGATGTAGCGGAAGGTCTGCCAGCCGTCGGCACCCAGGTCCATCGAGGCTTCGATGAGGCTGTGGGAAGTACGCCGCAGGCGCGCGATCACGTTGTTGTAGACGATCACCACACAGAAGGTCGCGTGGCCGACGATGATGGTGAACATCCCGGGCTCGATGCCCAGCGTCTTGAACGTCGCCAGCAGTGCGATACCGGTGATGATCCCCGGCAGTGCAATCGGCAGGATCAGCATCAGCGACACGCCTTGCTTGCCGAAGAATTCGCGCCGATACAGCGCCGCCGAGGCCAGGGTGCCGAGCACCATGGCGATCAATGTGGCGATGGCCGCGATCTGCAGCGACAGCTTGATCGCTTCGAGCACGTCGGGCCGGGCGAAGGCCACGCTGAACCACTTCAGGGTAAAGCCCTGGGGCGGAAAGCTGAACGCGGCTTCTTCGGTGTTGAAGGCGTAGAGGAAGATGATCAGGATCGGGAAGTGCAGGAAAACCAACCCGCCCCAAGCCGCTATTTTCAGGCTCCACGAAGCTTTTTCAGAGTGCATCGAAGGCCCCCAGACGTTTGACGATGGACAGGTAAACTGCGATCAGCACGATCGGTACCAGGGTGAACGCGGCGGCCATGGGCATGTTGCCGATGGCACCTTGCTGGGCGTACACCATGCCGCCGACGAAGTAGCCCGGCGGGCCCACCAGTTGCGGCACGATGAAATCGCCCAGGGTCAGCGAGAACGTGAAGATCGAGCCGGCGGCAATGCCCGGCACCGACAGCGGCAAAATCACCTGCATGAAGGTTTGGCGCGGCTTGGCCCCGAGATCCGCCGAGGCTTGCAGCAGGGACGGCGGCAAGCGTTCCAGCGAGGCCTGGATCGGCAGGATCATGAACGGCAGCCAGATGTACACGAACACCATGAAGCGCCCCAGGTGCGAGGTGCTCAAGGTGCTGCCGCCCACGCCGGGAATGCCCAGCACGAACTGCAGCAGCGGTTCCAGCCCCAGGTGCTGCACGAACCACTGTGCGACGCCGCCCTTGGCCAGCAGCAAGGTCCAGGCATACGCCTTGACGATATAGCTGGCCCACATCGGCATCATCACCGCGATATAGAAGAACGCCTTGGTCTTGCCCGTGGTGTAGCGCGCCATGTAGTAGGCGATCGGGAAGGCGACGATGGCGCTGGCGATCGACACCACGATCGCCATGCTCAGGGTGCGCACGATGATGTCGAAGTTCGACGGCTGGAACAGGGCGGCGAAGTTGGCCAGGGTCAGGTCCGGCGTGACCGCCATGGTGAAGTCGTCGAAGGTATAGAAACCTTGCCACAGCAGGGTCAGCAGTGAGCCCAGGTAGATCGCGCCGAACCAGATCAGCGGCGGTACCAGCAGCATTGCCAGGTACAGGTTGGGCTTGCGGTACAGCAGGTTGGAAAACCTGCGCATCGGCGGTTGGGAAAGGGCCGAAGTCATCTCACACCTCGCCTGCGATGTCGGTCAGCGGGGTCATGGCTTCCCGCGCCCAGCGCGCGGTGACGGTCTGGCCGACCTGGTGGCCGCTGCTGGTATCCAGCCATTGGTTGTTCGCCTGGCTGATGTTCAGCGCCTGGCCGTTTTCCAGTTTCAGTTCATAGCGGGTGGCGCTGCCCTGGTACTGGATGTCGTGCAGCAGGCCGCTGATTTCGACCTCGCCGACGCCCAGCGGGCCTTCGGCAAAGCGCACGTGTTCCGGGCGGATCGAGAACGGCTGCGGGGTGCCGCTGAGGCGTTGGGCCAGCTCGCCGCGAAGCACGTTGGAGGTGCCAACGAATTCGGCGACGAACGACGTGGCCGGCTTCATGTACAGGTTGCGCGGGGTGTCGACCTGTTCGATGCGGCCCTTGTTGAACACCGCCACCCGGTCGGACATCGACAGCGCTTCGGTCTGATCGTGCGTCACGAAGATAAAGGTGATGCCGAGTTGGCGTTGCAGCTTCTTCAACTCGCTTTGCATCTGCTCGCGCAGCTTGAGGTCGAGAGCGCCGAGCGGCTCATCGAGCAGCAGCACCCGCGGGCGATTGACCAGTGCGCGGGCCAGTGCCACCCGTTGGCGCTGGCCGCCGGAGAGCTGCACTGGCTTGCGGTCGCCGTAGCCGCCGAGGGCGACCATGCCCAGGGCTTCTTCGGCGCGGTTGAGGCGCTCGGCCTTGCCGACGCCCTTGACCTTGAGGCCGTAGGCGACGTTGTCGCGCACATTCATATGCGGGAACAGCGCGTAATCCTGGAACACGGTGTTGACGTCACGCTGATACGGCGGCAAGCCGGCGGCTTCCTCGCCATGAATGCGGATCGAGCCTGCGCTCGGCTGCTCGAACCCGGCGATCAGGCGCAGGCACGTGGTCTTGCCTGAGCCGGAAGGGCCGAGCATGGAAAAGAACTCGCCGTCCTGGATATCGATGGAAACCCGGTCAACGGCTTTCACTTCGCCGAACTGACGGGAAACGTGGGTGAATTGGACTGCAAGCGTCATGGTGCGGTGCTCCAAAAAGGCGCGGGTCGTCGCAGCGGCCCGGCCTGGACTTCTGAAAAAATTAACGCGGTGTTGAGGGCGACTCGGTCGAAATGTGGGAGCGGGCTTGCTCGCGAATGCGGTGTGTCAGTCACCGATGAATCAACTGAAAGTCCGCTTTCGCGAGCAAGCCCGCTCCCACATGGGGCCGGTGTCGCCTGGGAGGGCTTAGCGCCCGCCCATGATCGCGATGTAATCCTGGGTCCAGCGGCTGTACGGCACAAACTTGCCGCCTTCAGCCTGCGGGGTTTTCCAGAAAGCGATCTTTTCGAACTGGTCGAACCCGTTGGTCTTGCAGCCTTCAGCGCCGAGCAGTTCGCTCTCTTTACACGCCGCAGGCACCGCCGGCAGCGAGCCGAACCAGGCCGCGACATCGCCTTGGACCTTCGGCTGCAGTGACCAGTCCATCCACTTGTAGGCGCAGTTGGGGTGCTTGGCCTCGGTGTGCAGCATGGTGGTGTCGGCCCAGCCGGTGGCGCCTTCCTTGGGAATGGTCGAGGCGATCGGCTGTTTCTCGTTGACCAGGCCGTTGACCTGATACGGCCAGGCGCTGGAGGCCACTACGCCTTCGTTCTTGAAGTCGCTCATTTGCACGGTGGTGTCGTGCCAGTAGCGGTGGATCAACGGCTGCTGGGCGCGCAACAGTTCGAGCACGGCCTTGTACTGGGTTTCGGTCAGTTCGTAAGGGCTCTGGATGCCCAACTCCGGCTTGGTCGACTTGAGATACAGCGCCGCGTCGGCGATGTAGATCGGACCGTCGTAGGCTTGCACGCGGCCTTTGTTCGGCTTGCCGTCAGGCAGGTTCTGCGCATCGAACAGCACGTTCCAGCTGGTGGGCGCGGTCTTGAACACGTTGGTGTTGTACATCAGCACGTTCGGGCCCCACTGGTACGGGGTGCCGTAGGTTTGCTGGCCGACCACGTACCACGGCGCATCCTTGAGGCGCGGGTCGAGGTTTTTCCAGTTGGGGATCAACGCCGTGTTGATCGGCTGCACACGCTTGCCGACGATCAACCGCAACGAGGCATCGCCGGATGCGGTGACCAGGTCATAACCGCCCTTGGCCATCAGGCTGACCATTTCGTCAGAGGTGGCGGCGGTTTTCACGTTGACCTTGCAACCGGTTTCCTTCTCGAAACCGGTGACCCAGTCGTAGGCCTTGTCGCTTTCGCCACGTTCGATATAGCCGGGCCAGGCGACGATATCCAATTGGCCTTCACCTGCCCCCACCGCTTTCAGCGGTTCGGCGGCCTGAAGGCTGGCGCTGGCCAGCAGCGCGGTGGTCAGGGCACTGAGCAGTGCGGTCTTGTGCGCGGACATGGGGATTCCCTCTTCTTTAATTATGGTCGGGGCAGTAAAAACAGGTATACGGGTTGATTATTGTTTTAGCGTAGCTCTTGGGGCTGAGCCGCAAGCCGCAAGCCACAAGTCGCAAGCTGCAAGCTGCAAGCTGCAAGCCGCAAGCAAAAGCAAAAGCAACAGCAAACGCAGATCCGCTTTAACTTGCAGCTTGAAGCTTGCCGCTTATAGCTGATGCCCATGTCTAGCCATGATGTGCCGCACCACGCTGTAGTCCTGAAGCGAATCGCTGGACAGATCTTTCCCATACCCCGAGCGCTTCAAGCCGCCGTGGGGCATTTCGCTGACCAGCATGAAATGGCTGTTGATCCAGGTGCAGCCGTATTGCAGGCGCGCCGCCACCTGCATGGCCTTGTCCAGGTTCTGCGTCCATACCGACGAGGCCAGGCCGTATTCGGAGTCGTTGGCCCAGTCCACTGCCTGTTCCAGCTCATCGAAGCGGGTCACGGTGACCACCGGGCCGAAGACTTCGCGCTGCACGATCTCATCGTTTTGTTTGCAACCGGCGAGGAGTGTCGGCTGGTAATAGAAGCCGGCACCGGAATGCACGGCGGCACCCGTGACCCGCTCGATATGCGGCTGGCCGAGGGCGCGCTCGACAAAACTGGCGACGCGGTCACGCTGGCGCGTGCTGATCAGCGGGCCGAGTTCGTTGTCGGCATCACGCTTGCCGGCAAAGCGCAGGCTGCTGACGGCCGCGCCAAGCTCGGCGACCAATTTGTCGTGGATGCCGGCCTGGGCGTAGATGCGGCAGGCCGCGGTGCAGTCCTGGCCGGCGTTGTAATAGCCGTAGGCGCGCACGCCTTCGACCACGGCTTGCAGGTCGGCGTCGTTGCAGACGATCACCGGGGCCTTGCCGCCCAGTTCCAGGTGCGTGCGTTTCAGGGTTTTCGATGCGGCTTGCAGAATTTTCTGCCCGGTGACGATATCGCCGGTCAGCGACACCATGCGCACCTTGGGGTGGCTGACCAAATGGCTGCCGACGCCTTCGCCGCCGCCACACAGAATGTTGATGACCCCGCGCGGCAGCAGTTCTTTAAGGACGGGGGCGAGGGCCAGGATCGACAGCGGCGTATGTTCCGACGGCTTGAACACCAGCGTATTACCGGCGGCCAGGGCGGGAGCGATCTTCCACGCGGCCATCATCAACGGGTAGTTCCACGGCGCAATGGAGGCGACCACGCCAATCG
This sequence comes from Pseudomonas sp. TH21, assembly GCF_016651025.1. Lineage (NCBI taxonomy): Bacteria > Pseudomonadati > Pseudomonadota > Gammaproteobacteria > Pseudomonadales > Pseudomonadaceae > Pseudomonas > Pseudomonas sp. TH21. Next base: position 1,245,025 of record NZ_JAEKEQ010000001.1, read on the forward strand.
GGTCACGGCGCACCATGCTGGTGTAGCCCGGCAGGTATTCGCCGCTGAGCTGGCCGGTCTGGCAGCGCACGGCCCCGGCGAAGAAGCGGAACACATCGACGGTGGCGCTCAAGTCATCCTGGCGCGCCAGGTGCAAGGGCTTGCCGCAATTGAGTGATTCGAGGCGAGCGAGGTAGTCGGCTTGTTTTTCGATGGCGTCGGCAATGCCCAGCAGGATGATCGAGCGTTGCTGCGGCGTGGTCCGCGACCAGCCGGCAAACGCGCGGTGCGCGGCAAGGATGGCGCTTTCGACCTGTTCGGTGCTGGCTTCGGCGATCTGGGTGAGGACTTCACCGGTGGCCGGGTTGAGGATCGGCTCGACAAAACCCTGGCCCTGGACCAGTTCGCCGTCGATCAGCAACGCAGTGAGCAGCGGGGTGGGCGCGCCGGACATTTTTCGCGATCTCTTTTCTTGTGTGGCCATGGGCGTTCTCTTACAAGGCGCCTGACCTTCTCTTATGGATGAGCTGAGAGTAGAGGTCGGGCGCGAGGTCAACAAATACTAAATACTGAATGCAGCATTCGATTAAATAGATGGCTTGCGCGGATGCGGCTGTTCGCGGGCCACCGTCAGGAACGGGTCCACCAGCGCCGGGCGCGCGGTGCCACGGCGCCAGGCCAGGCCCACATCGAGGGTCTGGCTGAGGTCGGCAATCGGCCGTGCTTCAATAATGTCGCCTTCCAGGGACCAGGGCCGGTAGGTCATGTCCGGCTGGATCGACACCCCAAGGCCGGCAGCCACCAGGCTGCGCACTGCTTCGGTGGAAGCGGTGCGCAAGGTCACGCGTGGTTGCAGCGCGGCTGCAGTCCACAGGCGTTGGGCGTTGTGGCCCATTTCGTCGACATTCAGCTGAATCAATGGCTCGCGCGCCACATCGGCCAGGTTGATGCTGTCGTGCTCCAGCAACGGGTGCTGCGCCGGCAGCCACAGGCGATGGGGCGAGTGGGTGAGGACTTCGGTCTGCAGGGCGTGGCGGTCTTCGAGGTTGGACAGGATCAGCACTCCCACATCGATCTCACCGCTGACCAGCAAATGCTCGATATACGGGCGCTCATCCTCCATCACACGGATTTCCACATTCGGATAGGCGCGCTGGAAACGGGTCAGCAGGTCGGCAAGGTAATACCCGGCAACCAGGCTGGTCACGCCGATGATCAACTGGCCGGCGACCTGGTCGGTGCTCTGCTGCAGGCTGCGCTTGGCGTTGTCGACGGTGGCAAGGATCAGGTGTGCCTGGCGCAGGAACTGATGGCCCTGGTGAGTCAGGGTCATGCCCTTGGCGTGGCGGTTGAAAAGGTTGACGCCGATTTCCTGCTCCAGTTGCTGGATGGCCAGGGTCAGGGTCGACTGGGAAATGAACGCGGTTTGCGCGGCGGCGGAGATCGAACCCGTCTCGGCCACGGCGATGAAATGCCGGATTTGACGCAAGGTCATCATGCTGGAATTACCAGTGGGGTGTTTTTATAGATTTATCCGAGTGTATATCGATTTAAGCGAAGGGCAGTGGCGTTACATCTGGAAGCACTCTAGATCGGGGGTTTTTGGCACTTAGTTTTACGCTGGGAGCCTATTGGTCCTACGAACCCAAGTGTCTGGAGGCTGCGAATGAATACCCGTGGATTGCTCGATCAACTGCTCAAATCTGGCCAGGACATGTTGCAGAACAAGGCCGGCGGCCAGCGCAAGCCGGACGACAAAGGCGCCCTTGGCGGGCTGCTGGGCGGTGGTGGCCTTGGCAGTCTGCTCGGTGGTGCTGGCGGTGGCGCCCTGGCGGCCGGGGCCATGGGCCTGCTGCTGGGGAACAAGAAAGCCCGCAAGTTCGGCGGCAAGGCCCTGACCTACGGCGGGCTCGCCGCGTTGGGTGTCATTGCCTATAAAGCCTATGGCAACTGGCAGGCAAACCAGGCCAGCGCACCTCAAGGCGAACCGCAAACCATCGACCGTTTGCCACCGGCCCAAGTCGAGCAACACAGCCAGGGCATCCTCAAGGCCCTGGTAGCCGCCGCCAAGGCGGACGGGCATGTGGATGAGCGCGAGCGCGCGCTGATCGAAGGCGAATTCACCAAGCTGGACGATGACCGCGAGTTGCACAGCTGGCTGCACGCCGAACTGAACAAACCCCTGGACCCGGCCGATGTGGCCCGCGCCGCCAGCACCCCGGAAATGGCCGCGGAGATGTACATCGCCAGCGTGATGCTGGTGGATGAGGAGAATTTCATGGAGAAGGCCTACCTCGATGAGCTGGCGCGGCAACTCAAGCTGGAGCCTGGCTTGAAGATCGAGCTGGAAAAACAGGTGCGGCTGGCGCAATAAACGCCTGCCCTGGAGCGATCAAACTGTGGGAGTGGGCCTGCTCGCGAATGCGCTGGTCAGTCATCGAATCTATTGACTGACCCTGCGCCTTCGCGAGCAGGCCCTCTCCCACATTTGCATTCTGTGATCACTACAGCAAAACCCGTTGATTAATGAGGGCTTCTGCTCAGCTATACTCCCCTCCATTTGAATGGCCCTTCGAGGAATTACTGTGAAGAACTGGACCTTGCGCCAACGGATTTTGGCGAGCTTTGCGGTCATTATCGCGATCATGCTGCTGATGGTCGTGGTGTCCTACTCACGGTTGCTGAAGATCGAAGCCAGCCAGGAAGCGGTCCGCGACGACGCGGTGCCCGGGGTGTACCTCAGCTCGATGATCCGCAGCGCCTGGGTCGACAGCTATTTGCAGACCATCGACATCATTGGCCTGCGCGAGGATAAAACCTTCACCAATACCGACAAGAACGACTACAAGTCCTTCGAGACGCGTATTGAACTGCAGATGGCCAACTACGAAAAAACCATTCATGGCCAGGCTGACCGCATGGAGTTCGATAACTTCAAGGCGGCGCACATCAACTACAACAAAGTCTTGGCGCAGGTGCTGGAGCGCGTGCAAGCCAATGACCTGCCGGGGGCCAACCAATTGCTCGAGGAGCAATTGACGCCGATCTGGACCGAAGGTCGCATGAAGCTCAATGACATCATCACGGAAAACAAGAACGTGTCCGACCGTGCCACGGCGGCCATCGACGAGTCGGTGCTGTCGGCCAAGATCAGCATGGCCGTTTCGCTGATCATCGCCATCCTCGCGGCCGGCCTGTGTGGCCTGCTGCTGATGCGCGCGATCATGGCGCCGATGCAGCGCATCGTCGACATCCTCGAAACCATGCGTACCGGCGACCTGAGCAAGCGCCTGAACCTGGAGCGCAAGGATGAATTCGGCGCAGTCGAAACCGGCTTCAACGACATGATGACCGAGCTGACGGCCCTGGTGTCCCAGGCCCAGCGCTCGTCGGTGCAGGTCACCACCTCGGTGACCGAGATTGCCGCGACGTCCAAGCAACAGCAGGCGACCGCGACTGAAACCGCGGCCACCACCACCGAGATCGGCGCGACTTCCCGGGAAATCGCCGCGACGTCCAAGGACCTGGTGCGCACCATGACTGAAGTCTCCACCGCCGCCGACCAGGCCTCGGTGGCCGCAGGCTCCGGCCAGCAGGGCCTGGCGCGCATGGAAGAAACCATGCATTCGGTAATGGGCGCCGCCGACCTGGTCAACGCCAAGCTGGCGATCCTCAATGAGAAGGCCGGCAACATCAACCAGGTGGTGGTCACCATCGTCAAGGTTGCCGACCAGACCAACCTGCTGTCGCTCAACGCCGCCATCGAGGCGGAGAAAGCTGGCGAGTACGGGCGCGGTTTTGCCGTGGTGGCCACCGAAGTGCGCCGCCTGGCGGACCAGACGGCCGTGGCCACCTATGACATCGAGCAGATGGTGCGCGAGATCCAGTCGGCGGTGTCGGCGGGGGTGATGGGCATGGACAAGTTCTCCGAGGAAGTGCGCCGGGGCATGTTCGAAGTACAGCAAGTGGGCGAGCAGCTGTCGCAGATCATCCACCAGGTGCAGGCGCTGGCGCCGCGGGTATTGATGGTCAACGAAGGTATGCAGGCCCAGGCCACCGGTGCCGAGCAGATCAATCACGCCCTGGTGCAACTGGGCGATGCCAGCAGCCAGACTGTGGAATCCCTGCGCCAGGCCAGCTTTGCCATTGATGAGCTGAGCCAGGTGGCGGTGGGCCTGCGCAGCGGCGTGTCGCGTTTCAAAGTCTGATGAGCGACCTCGCGGCTAAACGCGGCGCCGTCCCGGCAGCGAAAAAGGCTTTGTTCCTGGTGTTTCACATCGGCGATGAACGCTTTGCATTAAGGGCCACCGAAGTGGCCGAGGTGCTGCCGCGCCTGCCTCTCAAACCTATTGCCCATGCGCCTCTGTGGGTGGCGGGCATCTTCGCCCATCGCGGTGCGTTGGTGCCGGTCATTGACCTCAGTGCGCTGACGTTTGGTCAGCCGGCCCAGGCGCGGACCAGCACGCGGCTGGTGCTGGTCAACTACCAGCCCGAACCCTGGGTTGCAGCCCGTTGGCTGGGGTTGATCCTGGAACAGGCCACCGACACCCTGCGGTGTGACCTCAGCGAGTTCAAGCCCTATGGCCTGGACAATCGCGAGGCGCCGTACCTGGGGCTGGTGCGTGAAGACGCCGCGGGCTTGATGCAGTGGATCGGCGTGAATGAGTTGCTCACCGAGCCGGTGCGTGCGTTGCTGTTCTCTGCCGAGCTGAGCGTATGAGCAACGATCCGCGCTTCTTTGCCTTCCTCAAGGAGCGCATCGGTCTCGATGTCGCCTCCGTGGGCGAAGCCATCATCGAGCGTGCCGTGCGCCAGCGCAGCCAGGCCTTGCAGGCGCAGACGGCGGCCGAGTACTGGCAGCACCTGCAAAGCTCCCATGACGAGCAGCAGGCGCTGATCGAAGCGGTGATCGTCCCCGAAACCTGGTTTTTCCGTTACCCCGAATCCTTCGTGACCCTGGCCCGCCTGGCCAAGGCGCGCCTGGTCGAGATCAAGCAGATGCGCGCCCTGCGTATCCTCAGCCTGCCGTGTTCCACTGGCGAAGAACCCTATTCGATTGCCATGGCGCTGCTGGACGCGGGCCTCGCACCGCATCAGTTCAAGGTGCAGGGCATGGATGTCAGCCCGCTGTCGGTGGAGCGTGCCCGGCGCGGGGTGTACGGCAAGAACTCGTTTCGCGGGGGCGACATTGCCTTTCGCGACCGCCACTTCGTGGAACACGGCGACGGGTTCCACATCGCCGAGCGGGTGCGTGAGCAAGTGCGCCTGCAAGTCGGCAACCTGCTCGACCCGGCGTTGCTGGCCAATGAGGCCAGCTACGACTTCGTGTTCTGCCGCAACCTGCTGATCTACTTCGACCAGGCGACCCAGAAACAAGTGTTCGATGTACTCAAGGGCCTGACCCACGTCGACGGCGTGCTGTTTATCGGCCCCGCCGAGGGCAGCCTGCTGGGGCGCCATGGCATGCGTTCGATCGGTGCGGCGCAGTCGTTTGCCTTCAGTCGGCAGGCTGAGCCGCAGCAGCCTGCGCCGGTGTTCGTGCCGCTGCCAGCACCCATCCCGCAGCGCAGCGCGGCGCCGCTTCCGGTCAGGCCGCGCCCGTTCAGTACTGTCGCCACTGCGCAGGTCATACCGATCAAGGCCGCGCCGTCCGATGCCGCCGCCTTGCTCAGCCGCATCGCCACCCTCGCCAACGAAGGCAAGAGCCTGGAGGCGCGGGCCGCGTGTGAAGAGTATTTGAATCACCACCCGCCGGCCGCCCAGGTGTTTTACTGGCTGGGGCTGCTCAGCGATGTGGCCGGCAGTGCCCTGGAAGCCCAGGGCTATTATCGAAAAGCCTTGTACCTGGAGCCCCAGCATTCGCAGGCCTTGATGCACCTGGCCGCCTTGCTGGAGTCCCAGGGCGACAGCGCGGGAGCCCGCCGCCTGCAGGCGCGGGCCGCGCGTAGCGAGCGAGCTGACAGTGAGCACAAACCATGAGTAGCCCCGACGCGCTCGACACCACCGGCCTGGACCTGACCCTGGCTGACACGCAAGCCATCGACGATTGCTGGAACCGCATCGGCATCCATGGTGACAAATCCTGCCCGCTGCTGGCGGACCACATCCATTGCCGCAATTGCTCGGTGTACTCGGCAGCCGCCACGCGCCTGTTGGATCGCTATGCCTTGCAGCAGGACGACCGTCGGCCACAGGCAGTGGTCGAGCATGGCGCCGAGGTGGTCACGCGCTCGCTGCTGATATTCCGCCTGGGCGAAGAGTGGCTGGGCATCGCCACCCGTTGCCTGGTGGAAGTGGCCACGTTGCAACCGATCCACTCCCTACCGCACCAGCGTTCCCGTGCCTTGCTCGGCGTGGCCAACGTACGCGGCGCGCTGGTGGCGTGCCTGTCGCTGGTGGAACTGCTGGGCCTGGACAACACCGGCAGTGGCGCCAGCGGTGGCCGGATCATGCCGCGCATGCTGATCATTGCCGCGCAAGATGGCCCGGTGGTGGTGCCGGTGGACGAAGTCGACGGCATCCATGCCATCGATGAGCGCACCTTGAAGGCTGCGTCAGCGCCCGGCAGCCAGGCCAGTGGCCGCTTCACCCAAGGTGTGTTGCAGTGGAAAGGCCGCAGCCTGCGTTGGCTGGACGAGGCGCAATTGTTGTCCGCCGTGACCCGGAGCCTCACATGACCCCCGACCAGATGCGCGATGCCTCGCTGCTGGAGCTGTTCAGCCTGGAAGCCGATGCGCAGACCCAGGTATTGAGCGCGGGCCTGCTGGCCCTGGAACGCAACCCGACCCAGGCCGACCAGCTCGAAGCCTGCATGCGCGCCGCGCACTCGCTCAAGGGCGCGGCGCGGATTGTCGGGGTGGACGCCGGGGTCAGCGTGTCGCATGTCATGGAGGATTGCCTGGTCAGCGCCCAGGAAGGTCGCCTGTACCTGCAACCCGAACACATTGATGCGTTGCTGCAAGGCACCGACCTGTTGATGCGCATCGCCACGCCGGGCAATGACGTCGGGCCGGCGGATATCGAGGCGTATGTGGCGCTGATGGAGCGCCTGCTCGATCCATCGCAACTGAGTGCCAAGGTCGCCCCGTCAGCCCCGCCGCCGCCTGAGTCGTCCCCGGCGCCCGTCGTCGAGGAGCTGCCGCCGGAGCCCGAGCCCGCGCCACCCGTCACCAGCGAGCCTGCGCGCCAGAACAAACGCATGACCGAAGGCGGCGAACGCGTGTTGCGCGTGACCGCCGAGCGCTTGAACAGCCTGCTCGACCTGTCGAGCAAGTCCCTGGTCGAAACCCAGCGGCTCAAGCCATACCTCGCCAGCCTGCAGCGCCTCAAACGCATTCAAAGCCAGAGCGCGCGGGCCCTGGATACGCTGGACGGCCAGCTCAAGACCGTGGACTTGAACCTCGAAGCCCAGGAAGCCCTGGCCGATACCCGTCGGCTATTGAGCGAAGCCCAGGCGCTGCTGGCAGAAAAACATGCCGAGCTGGACGAGTTCGGCTGGCAGGCCGGGCAGCGCGCCCAGGTGCTCTACGACACCGCGCTGGCGTGCCGCATGCGCCCGTTTGCCGATGTACTGGCCGGGCAGGTGCGCATGGTCCGCGACCTCGGCCGCAGCCTGGGCAAGCAGGTGCGCCTGGAGATCGAGGGCGAAAAGACCCAGGTTGACCGCGACGTGCTGGAGAAGCTTGAAGCGCCGCTCACCCATTTGCTGCGCAATGCCGTCGACCACGGCATCGAAATGCCCGAGCAGCGTCTGCTGGCGGGCAAGCCGGCCGAGGGCCTGATCCGCTTGCGCGCGTCTCATCAGGCTGGCCTGCTGGTGCTGGAGTTGAGCGATGACGGTAACGGCGTCGACCTGGAGCGCCTGCGCGGCACCATCGTCGACCGGCACCTGTCGCCGCTGGAAACCGCCCAGCGCCTGAGCGAAGAGGAGCTGCTGACGTTCCTGTTCCTGCCGGGGTTCAGCCTGCGCGACAAGGTCACCGAAGTGTCCGGGCGGGGTGTTGGCCTGGATGCAGTGCAGCATATGGTCCGCCAATTGCGCGGTGCGGTGGTGCTGGAGCAGACGGCGGGGCAGGGCAGTCGTTTCCATCTGGAGGTGCCGCTGACCCTGTCGGTGGTGCGCAGCCTGGTGGTGGAAGTCGGCGAAGAAGCCTACGCGTTCCCGCTGGCCCATATCGAGCGCATGTGCGACCTGGCGCCCGACGACATCGTGCAACTGGAAGGCCGTCAGCATTTCTGGCACGAGGGCCGGCATGTCGGCCTGGTGGCCGCCAGCCAGTTGTTGCAGCGCCCGGCGGGGCAGAATAATGACGAAACCTTGAAAGTGGTGGTGATCCGCGAACGCGATGCCGTATACGGAATCGCCGTGGAACGCTTCATCGGCGAGCGCACCCTGGTGGTGTTGCCGCTCGATGACCGCCTGGGCAAGGTCCAGGATATTTCCGCCGGCGCCTTGCTGGACGACGGCTCGGTGGTATTGATCGTCGATGTCGAAGACATGCTGCGCTCGGTCGACAAGCTGCTCAACACCGGTCGCCTGGAACGCATTGCCCGGCGCAGCCAGCAGGCCACCGAAGCACCGCGCAAACGCGTGCTGGTGGTGGACGATTCGCTCACCGTGCGTGAGCTGCAACGCAAATTGTTACTTAATCGTGGTTATGAAGTGGCCGTGGCGGTCGATGGCATGGACGGTTGGAACGCGTTGCGCTCCGAGGACTTTGACCTGTTGATCACTGATATTGATATGCCTCGCATGGACGGTATTGAATTGGTCACACTCTTGCGCCGTGACAGTCGCCTGCAATCGTTGCCGGTGATGGTGGTGTCCTACAAGGACCGTGAAGAAGACCGACGTCGTGGACTGGACGCCGGCGCCGACTATTATTTAGCCAAAGCCAGTTTCCATGACGATGCCTTGTTGGACGCCGTGGTGGAGCTGATTGGAGGCGCGCGGGCATGAGGATTGCGATCGTCAATGATATGCCCCTGGCGGTGGAGGCCTTGCGCCGCGCCTTGAGTTTCGAGCCCGCGCACGAAGTGGTGTGGGTCGCCGGCAATGGCCTGGAAGCGGTGCAGCGCTGCGCCGAACTGACCCCGGACCTGATCCTGATGGACCTGATCATGCCGGTCATGGACGGTGTCGAGGCGACGCGGCAGATCATGGCCGAGACCCCGTGCGCCATCGTGATCGTCACGGTCGACCGCCAGGCCAATGTCAGCCGGGTGTTCGAAGCCATGGGCCATGGCGCCCTGGACGTCGTGGATACGCCGCCCCTGGGCGTCGGCAACCCCAAGGATGCGGCGGCGCCGCTGTTGCGCAAGATCCTCAATATCGGCTGGTTGATTGGCCAGCGCGGCAGCCGTGTGCGTGCCGAAACCACACCTGCGCGCAGCACCGGCAAACGCCAGAGCCTGGTTGCCATCGGCTCGTCGGCGGGTGGCCCGGCTGCCCTGGAAATCCTGCTCAAGGGCTTGCCCCGCGACTTTCCCGCCGCCATTGTGCTGGTGCAGCATGTGGACCAGGTCTTCGCTGCCGGCATGGCCGAGTGGCTGAGCAGCGCCTCGAGCCTGCCGGTGCGCCTGGCCCGCGAGGGAGAGCCGCCGCAACCCGGCGTGGTGCTGCTGGCCGGGACCAACCACCACATTCGTTTATTGCGCAACGGCACGCTAGCCTATACCGCAGACCCGGTTAACGAGATCTATCGGCCTTCGATCGACGTGTTTTTCGAAAGCGTGGCCAGCCACTGGAATGGCGATGCCGTCGGCGTACTGCTGACAGGCATGGGCCGCGACGGGGCCCAGGGCCTCAAGTTACTGCGAGAACAAGGATATCTGACCATCGCCCAGGATCAGCAGAGCTCGGCGGTGTATGGCATGCCCAAAGCAGCGGCGGCGATTGACGCTGCTGTTGAAATTCGCCCACTGGACAGAATTGCGCCCCGATTGCTGGAGGTATTTTCGAAATGAGCCCTACCTCCCGCGGTGCTGGCTTGCAGGTAGTAATTCAGGTGACTGCAGATGAATGATTTACAGATCGACGACATCAAGACCGACGAAAATGCCGCCATGGTGTTGCTGGTCGACGACCAGGCCATGATCGGCGAAGCCGTGCGGCGTGGCCTGGCCCATGAAGAAAACATCGACTTCCACTTCTGCGCCGACCCGCACCAGGCCATTGCCCAGGCGATCCGCATCAAGCCGACGGTGATCCTGCAGGACCTGGTGATGCCCGGCCTCGACGGCCTGACCCTGGTGCGCGAATACCGCAACCACCCGGCCACGCAGAACATTCCGATCATCGTGCTTTCCACCAAGGAAGACCCGCTGATCAAGAGCGCGGCGTTCTCGGCCGGCGCCAACGATTACCTGGTCAAGCTGCCGGACAATATCGAGTTGGTGGCGCGCATTCGCTACCACTCGCGCTCATACATGACGCTGTTGCAGCGGGACGCGGCCTACCGTGCGCTGCGGGTCAGCCAGCAACAATTGCTCGACACCAACCTGGTGCTGCAACGGCTGATGAACTCCGATGGCCTCACCGGGCTGTCCAACCGCCGGCACTTCGACGAGTACCTGGAGCTGGAGTGGCGCCGTGCCATGCGCGACCAGACCCAGTTGTCGTTGCTGATGATCGACGTGGATTTCTTCAAGACCTACAACGACAGCTTCGGTCACGTCGAGGGCGATGAGGCCTTGCGCAAAGTCGCCGCGTCGATCCGTGAAGCCAGCAGCCGGCCGTCGGACTTGCCGGCACGTTATGGCGGTGAAGAGTTTGCGCTGGTGCTGCCCAATACCTCGCCGGGTGGTGCGCGACTGGTGGCCGAAAAGCTGCGCATGGCGGTGGCCGCGCTGAAAATCCCGCACATTGCCCCGACTGAAGGTTCGAGCCTGACCATCAGTATCGGCCTGTCGACCCTGACGCCGGCGCAGGGGACCGATTGCCGGCAACTGATCCTGGCGGCAGACAAGGGGTTGTACACGGCCAAGCATAATGGGCGAAATCAGGTGGGGATCGAGTAGGGTTTTGTGTACATATGCGGTGCTGCGGTAACGGCTAACCCGGCGTCCTGCCGGGTTAGCCACGGATTCAAGCCTGGGTTCGGCCAGCTCCTACACGTATCCGCTTTTGATCCAACCCCTCAGGTCGGCTTTCGGGCACACCGAGCCCAGGCGAGGTGTCGAGTGGCGGGGCAAGAGCCCTTTTCGCCCAGCGGGCTGCCGCTCCCCCCCGTTTATCGTTATACTCGTCGGCTTTCAAAAGTTCGCCAACGAGTGCTGCCCGCCATGGAAATCAACCCGATCCTTAACACCATCAAGGACCTGTCCGAGCGCTCCGAAACTATTCGGGGGTATCTTTGACTACGATCAAAAGCATGAGCGTCTGACCGAAGTCAATCGCGAGCTTGAAGATCCGAGTGTCTGGAACAAACCTGAATACGCCCAGGAACTGGGCCGCGAGCGCGCTGCGCTGGCGCAGATCGTCGATACCCTCGACGAGCTGAACACCGGTCTGGCCGATTGCCGTGACCTGCTGGACATGGCCGTCGAAGAAAACGACGAAGGCGCAGTGGGCGATGTCGTCGCCGAGCTGGCCCGTCTCGAGGAAAACCTCGCCAAGCTTGAATTCCGCCGCATGTTCAGCCATGAAATGGACCCGAACAACGCCTACCTGGACATCCAGGCCGGCTCCGGTGGCACCGAAGCCCAGGACTGGGCCAACATCCTGTTGCGCATGTACCTGCGCTGGGCTGACAAACGCGGTTTCGACGCCACCATCATGGAGCTGTCGGCCGGTGAAGTCGCCGGTATCAAGGGCGCGACCGTGCACATCAAGGGTGAATACGCCTTTGGCTGGTTGCGGACCGAGATCGGCGTGCACCGCCTGGTGCGCAAGAGCCCGTTCGACTCCGGCAACCGTCGCCACACCTCGTTCTCTGCGGTGTTCGTCTCGCCAGAGATCGACGACAAGGTCGAAATCGAGATCAACCCGGCCGACCTGCGGATCGACACCTACCGTTCCTCCGGTGCCGGTGGCCAGCACGTAAACACCACCGACTCGGCCGTGCGTATTACCCACGTACCGACCAACACCGTGGTCAGCTGCCAGAACGAACGTTCCCAGCACGCGAACAAGGACACCGCCATGAAAATGCTGCGGGCCAAGTTGTACGAGCAGGAAATGCAGAAGCGCAACGCCGCGTCCCAGGCGCTGGAAGACACCAAGTCGGATATCGGCTGGGGCCACCAGATCCGTTCGTATGTGCTCGATGCCTCGCGGATCAAGGATCTGCGCACTAACATCGAACGCAGCGACTGCGACAAGGTGCTCGACGGCGATATCGACGAATACCTGGAAGCCAGCCTGAAATCAGGCCTGTAACAGGCTCCATACCGCGATCCCTGTAGGAGCCGGCTTGCCGGCGATCCCCGGCCGCAGGCCGGGGACAACGAACCAGATGGAATATTTAAAGACATGAGCGACCAACAACTCGACCAGGCCCTGCAACAGGAAGAAAACTCCCTGATCGCCCTGCGCAAGGAAAAGCTTGCTGCCGAGCGCGCCAAGGGCAATGCCTTCCCCAACGACTTCCGCCGCGACAACTACTGCGATGCCTTGCAGAAACAGTACGCGGACAAGACCAAGGAAGAGCTGGCTGAGGCTGCGATTCCGGTCAAGGTGGCAGGTCGCATCATGCTCAACCGTGGCTCGTTCATGGTGATCCAGGACATGACCGGTCGCATCCAGGTCTACGTCAACCGTAAAACCCTGTCCGAAGAAACCCTGGCCTCGGTGAAGACCTGGGACATGGGCGACATCATCGCCGCCGAAGGCACCCTGGCGCGTTCCGGCAAGGGCGACCTGTATGTCGAAATGACCAACGTGCGCCTGCTGACCAAATCCCTGCGCCCGCTGCCGGACAAGCACCACGGGCTGACCGACACCGAACAGCGTTACCGCCAGCGCTACGTCGACCTGATCGTCAACGAAGACGTGCGCCAGACCTTCCGCGTGCGTTCGCAAGTCATTGCGCACATCCGCAGCTTCCTGATGAAGCGTGACTTCCTCGAAGTCGAAACCCCGATGCTGCAAACCATCCCGGGTGGTGCCGCAGCCAAGCCGTTCGAAACCCACCACAATGCGCTGGACATGGAAATGTTCCTGCGTATCGCGCCGGAGCTGTACCTCAAGCGCCTGGTGGTTGGCGGCTTTGAAAAGGTGTTCGAGATCAACCGCAACTTCCGTAACGAAGGTGTTTCGACGCGTCACAACCCTGAATTCACCATGTTGGAGTTCTACCAGGCGTACGCCGACTACGAAGACAACATGGACCTGACCGAAGAACTGTTCCGCGAGCTGGCGCAGTTGGTCCTGGGCAGCACCGACGTGCCGTATGGCGACAAGGTGTTCCACTTCGGCGAGCCGTTCGTGCGCCTGTCGGTGTTCGACTCGATCCTCAAGTACAACCCGGAGCTGACCGCTGACGACCTGACCGACATCGACAAGGCCCGTGCCATCGCCAAGAAAGCCGGCGCCAAGGTGCTGGGTTTCGAAGGCCTGGGCAAGCTGCAGGTGATGATTTTCGAAGAACTGGTGGAGCACAAGCTGGAACAGCCGCACTTCATTACCCAGTACCCGTTCGAAGTGTCGCCGCTGGCTCGTCGCAACGACGACAACCCGAACGTCACCGACCGTTTCGAGCTGTTCATCGGTGGTCGCGAAATCGCCAACGCCTACTCCGAGCTTAACGACGCGGAAGACCAGGCCGAGCGCTTCATGGCCCAGGTGGCCGACAAGGACGCCGGCGATGACGAAGCCATGCACTACGACGCTGACTTCGTGCGCGCCCTGGAATATGGCATGCCGCCGACCGCGGGCGAAGGCATCGGCATCGACCGCCTGGTGATGTTGTTGACCAACTCGCCGTCGATCCGCGACGTGATCTTGTTCCCGCACATGCGGCCACAAGCGTAAGCGTAGCGAAATCCGAAGCCGCCTTTTATAAGGCGGCTTTTTTATGCGGCATTAACAAGCGTCAAGCAAACAGCGCCAGGGGATCGTTCCCGTGCCCTGCGTGGGAATGCACACCGTGACGCTCCGCGTCACTCTAATAAGGAAGATCAGTCGTGAACCGCGTAACCGCTCAAGAAGGCGCCGCCGGCATTGCCGCTGCCGTGGCTGAAAGCGTCCAGTACCAGGGCCGCAAGGCCAGCCGTCGGGGCAGCGAGCAACGCAGGCAAGACATTCTCGACGCGGCCATGCGCATTGTGGTGCGCGACGGCGTGCGGGCCGTGCGCCACCGGGCGGTGGCGGCGGAGGCGGGGGTGCCGTTGTCGGCAACCACCTACTACTTCAAGGATATCGATGACCTGCTCACCGATACCTTCGCCCAATACGTGGAGCGCAGCGCTGCCTTCATGGGCAAGTTGTGGGTGCGCAACGAAGGCCTGCTGCGTGAGATGGTCGCCTATGGCGATGGCAGCCCGGCGTCGCGCTCACAGCTGGCCGATGACATTGCGCGACTGACTGCCGACTACGTCATGCGCCAACTCAGCAATCGCCGTGAACACCTGATGGCCGAGCAGGCCTTTCGCCAGGAAGCCTTGCTCAACCCGCGCCTGGCGGAGCTGGTGCGCTCCCACCAGCAGATCCTGTTGCAGGGCACCGGGCAGTTTTTCCAGGTATTGGGCTCCCGCGAGCCGCAACAGGATGCCAAAGTGTTGACGGCGATAATCAGTCGGATGGAATATCAGGGCCTGCTGGGCGGCGCAGAGCCTCTGACCGCTGACGAGATGCTTGAGATTCTCAAGCGCTACATGCATTTGGTCCTGGCTTCGGTCTAGCCTCATGTGGGCGCTGGCTTGTCGAATCGTCGCACCGCTGCGATAGCCTCACCGCGGTTTACCTGAAGCACCGCGGGGCCTGTATCGCAGGCGAGCCAGCTCCCACACTTTATGGAGTATGCAATGAAAGCCTGGCGTGTCGCGGTCATCGCTCTGTCGTTCCTGTTGCTCAGCGGTTGCCTGGTGACTTTCAAGGACCCGCTGCCGGCCCGGGAAGCCGCGCCGGAGGAACTGCTCGGCCAATGGACGAGCAAGAATGCCTGGGGCGAACCGCTCAACCTGCACATCACCCACCCCGGCGAGCACCGTTATAAAGCCGTGAGCTACCCTACAGCCAAGCCGGGCCAGCGCGATGAGTACCTGTTTACGGTGTCGCGGCATGGCAGTCGCTGGTACCTGTCGGCGCGGTTGCCGGCCAAGCTGGGTGGCAATTACATCCTCGCGGGATTCGAGTTCGATGAAAAACACGAATTGGTGGTCTACAACCTCGACCTCGAGCAGATCCACCAGGCGATCGGCCAGCGCGCCTTGCACGGCAGCACCGTGGAGACCGTCGAAGGTGCCGGCGTGCGGGTGGACAGCCCCATGGACCAGGTGTTTGCCTACCTGGATGACCCGGCCAATGCCGATGTGTTCGTTGAAGCCGTGCGCTACCAGCGCGCGGGCAAATAACGTTTAAAGAGGAAGTAGCGGTGGACGATTACCAGCAGACGATACGCACCTTGTCTGATCGCATTGTGCTGGCGCAAACACCGATTCGCGTCCTCGACGCGGTGAAATGGGACGAAAACATTCGCCAGGGATTTCTCAAGGCCAAGGGCAAGGAACTGCCCGCCGTGGACCGCGACTATTACCTCAACCGGCCGCTGTCATTCGATTCCAGCGCGGTGAAGCTGGAGTTCCAGAACATTGAGCGTGACATCACGCGCCGCCTCGGCCAGTTCAGCCCGGTGGGGCAGATCATGCGCCGCATGTGCAAGGAGTACCGCATGGTGGTGCGCATGCTCGAGGCCCGTGGCACCGAGGACTTTGGCCTGATCTCCCAGGAACTGTACGGCGCCGCCTCCGATGCCTTTCACGCCGGCGACCCGACCCTTGCGGACCTGGGCCTGATGCTCTCCGACTACCTGAACAACATCGACGGGCGTGGCGACCTCAAGGACGAAGCCAAGACCCTCACCGCCAAGGACGCCGTGGCGCTGCTGCAAACCCGCTTGAACCGGGTGTTTGGCGAGGCCGAAGAGACCATCCGCGTGTTCGAGTCCGACGGTATCGTCGCCGATGCAGCGGCGGGCGCCGACTACATCAAGATCCGCGCCGACGCGATGTTCAACGAGCGCGACGTGCGTGCGCTGGAAGTGCATGAAGGCCTGGTGCACGTCGGCACCACGCTCAATGGCCAGAACCAGCCAATCTGCACCTTTCTTTCCAAGGGCCCGCCGTCGTCGACCGTGACCCAGGAA
Source organism: Pseudomonas sp. TH21 (assembly GCF_016651025.1). NCBI lineage: Bacteria > Pseudomonadati > Pseudomonadota > Gammaproteobacteria > Pseudomonadales > Pseudomonadaceae > Pseudomonas > Pseudomonas sp. TH21. The sequence goes on from NZ_JAEKEQ010000001.1 coordinate 1,261,308, forward strand.
GGCCTGGCGATATTGATGGAGATCATCACCTTCGCCTCCTACCCGAGCCGCCTGCGCAAGCTCACCAACCGCACCCGCGCCATCCACATGGTGGAAGAGGGCGCCGACTTCCTGCAGGTGTTCGAATTCTTCCGCGAGCAGGGGTTTGAGATGGCCGAAAGCTACGGCAACGCCAGTCGCGTATTCCGTGGCTCGGTGCCGACCGGTCTGCCTTTCACCAAGGACTTGTCCTACCTGAAAGGCTTTATCATGGTCTACAACTACATCCAGCTGGCCGTGCGCAAGGGCAAGCTGGAACAAGTGCCGCTGCTGTTCTGCGGCAAGACCACGCTGGAAGACATGCGCACCCTGCGCCAGCTGGTGGACGAGGGCCTGGTGGTACCGCCCAAGTACCTGCCCGAGCAGTTTCGCGACATGAATGCGCTGGCGGCGTGGATGTGCTTCTCCAACTTCCTCAACCACTTGAGCCTGGACCGGATCGAGGCGGATTACTCGAATATCCTTTAACACCGATCTAGCTGTAGTTGGCGGCTTGCCGACGATGGCTGCAGGAGACCGCGTTGCCTGCATCGCCGGCAAGCCGGCTCCTACAGGGTTTCGGCGTTATTCAGATGTGTTGTTTAACTACTCACGAGGCTTCAACGGATGAGAATCCTCGGCATTCTATGCCTGCTACTCACATTGAACGGCTGCAGCTCACTGCTGTTCTATCCCGAGCCCGGCCTGCCGTTCACGCCGGAAAAAGCCCACCTGGACTACCGCGACGTCACAGTCACCACCGCCGACGGGGTCAAGCTGCATGCCTGGTGGCTGCCGGCCAAGCCCGGCGTGCCGCTCAAGGGCACAGTGCTGCACCTGCACGGTAACGGCGGCAACCTGGCCTGGCACCTGGGTGGCAGTTGGTGGTTGCCGGAGCAGGGCTACCAGGTGCTGCTGCTGGACTATCGCGGTTATGGGCTGTCGCAGGGCAAGCCGTCATTGCCGGCGGTCTATCAGGACGTGGACGCTGCCTTCAGCTGGCTCGACCAGGCCCCCGAGACCCGGGGCCAGCCGCTGATCGTCCTCGGTCAAAGCCTCGGCGGCGCGCTGGCGGTGCATTACCTGGCAGCCCACCCGGAACGACAGGCGCAGCTCAAGGCCCTGGTGCTGGACGGCGTGCCCGCCAGTTATCGTGACGTAGGACAATTCGCCCTGAGCACCTCCTGGTTAACATGGCCGTTTCAGGTGCCGTTGTCCTGGCTGGTGCCGGATGGCGACAGTGCGATCCGCGCCATGCCGCAACTGACCGGTGTGCCCAAGCTGCTGTTCCACAGCCTGGATGACCCGATTGTGCCGGTGGCCAACGGCATCCGCCTGTACCAGGCCGCGCCGCCACCTCGGGTGTTGCAGTTGACGCGCGGTGGCCACGTGCAGACCTTTGCCGACAAGACCTGGCAAACCGTGATGCTGCGTTACCTGGATGACCCGCAGCACTTCAACGGCCTGCGTCGCCTGGGCGAAATCCCGAATTATCCCGATTCTAAAGTTGATTCATCAGAGAGCCCGCAATGAGCGAAGAACGCAACATGATCCCGCTGATCCTCACCGGCATCGGCACCATCATCGGTACTGTCGGCTGCCTGTGGTACTACGGCTACCTGCACTTCGCCAAGCCGGAAGATGCGCTGCTGCTCAGCGATTTCACCCTGCTCAAGACCGTGCCCGGCGAAGACTACAAGATCTCGCTGACCCCGGCCGCGCAGGTGGCGCAGTGCGTCGACGGCGTGCTGGTGATGTTCGACACCGAGCAAAAAGGCTTGAGTGGCGTGCTGGTCAATAACAAGAAGCAGGCGGTACGTTGCCTGGGCCAGGAAACCCCGCAACTGCAGCAGTGACCTGGCACATCGCCCCGTGGGAAAACGCCATTGAACCTGGCGATTAGTCCCTTGCTGCATGTGCGACCCGTTGCTGACCGGAACCATCTTTATTTACCCGCCACAGACTATGGACTGATCGGAGCGACTGATCAGTCCTTTTTTAATTAATGAGTCTGGAGTTTGCATTTATGGCAGGTATCAACGGTGTGTCGGGTTCAACGGGCTTGTCAGGCATTGGTGGTGGCCAAGGTCCCCAGCAAAGCCTTGATCAGCAGATTCAGGACGTACAAAACAAAATCAAGCAACAGTCACAAGGTTCCCAGGGCAGCCAGGGAAGCGGTGGAGCTGGGGGCGGGGGTGGCCTTGAAGAGCTGGAGAAGCTACTGAAGAAACTGCTTGCAGAAAAAGCTCAAGGTGCTCAGGGCGGTGAAGGTGCACAAAATGGCCAGGGCTCACAAGACAGTCAAGGTGGCTCACAGGGCGGCGGCCAAATCCAGTCGCCCGACTACCAGGGTTCCAGCAAAGTCGGCGGCTGATTGCCATCTCTGCAAAGCCCGCCCGCCATGGGCGGGATTTGGTCAACGACCGAACGATAATGCTGAGCCAAGATTTTTTGGAACCATATCGCGTAAGGCGCCACACAAAGCGGTGTAACTTACTCAGATCAGGGCCGAGAAAGTGGCGATAATTGCAAATCCTGTACCTCCCGTACATCCGGCAAATCCTGAAAGTCAGGCATTTCGCAACCTGCTGAATATGAGCCGGTGCCATGTAGATCTTGAGCGGCGGACCGCGCAGGACCAGAAACAGGACCAGAAGATGAAGATGCCAGACGAGGACACACACCGTCCTATCCAGTTTGGCAATCCATAAAAAAACCCACCGTAAGGTGGGTTTTTTTATCCAGCATCAGGCTATCAGTTCGCGACGGACGAACGTGGTTTGACTGGCTGGTTGTCGTTGGAGATGGTCACTTCGACGCGGCGGTTCATGGCACGGCCCGATACGCTGCTGTTATCGGCAACCGGGTATTCCTTGCCATAGCCCTGGGTCACGATGCGCGAGATGTCCACGCCTTGCTGAGCCAGTGCACGCTGCACGGAAGCTGCACGACGCTCGGACAGGCTCTGGTTGTACGAGTCGGAACCGGTGCTGTCGGTGTAGCCTTCGACGATCACTTTGCGGTCCGGGTTGTCGCGCAGGAACTGCGCCAGCTTGGTGATGTTCACCAGGCCGCTGGATTTCAGGTCGGACTTGTTGGTGGCAAACAGCACGTCACCGAAAGTGACCAGCGTACCGCGATCGGTCTGCTTGGCATTCAGGCTGTCCTGCAGTTGCTTGATCTGCGCGTCACGGGCTTGCAGCAGGGCGCGAGCACGTTCGTCGCCGGCGTTTTTCAGCTTGGCTTCGGATTCGCGCAGCACGATGGTGTCTTTCGCCACTTCAACGCGCTGGTTGGTCAGGTAGGCCAGCTGGTCGACTTTCTTCTGGTCTTCCTTGTCGCGGTAGGCCTTGTCAGCCTTGTCCAGCCAGTCCTGGGCGTCCTTAGTTTCCAGCGCCGCTACCTTGGTGGCATTCGGGTTGGCTTGCAGGGCCGAGAAGTTGGTCCGTGCATTTTCCAGGTTCGCGTTCGGCGGGGTGGAGCACGCCGCCAAGGCAACGCTCATCGCCAGCAGGGCAGGGATCATCAATTGTTTACGCATAGTCGTGTCGTCCTTTCAATTCGATATCGGGTGCATTGCAATCAGGGGCGGCGGCTTATTGCTGCTTGATAACAGCCGGGCGCATGCCTTCCTGACGCAGCTCCTGAACAGCTTTCTGGGAGTCCTTCACAGCCTGTTCGGCTTTGGCGGCCTGGGCTTTACGCTCAGCGACGCGAGCGTCCCACTCGGCTTGTTCAGCCAGGCGACGGGCTTCGTCGTAGTTCTTGTCGTGCATGGCAATCTCGGCTTGCTTGAGCTTGTCCTGGGCCGACTTCATTTCTACGGCTGCGTACTCGGTGCCGCCGGCGCTGACAGCGCTGTTCACCGCCGATTGAGTAACTGCGTACTGCTCGGTCGGCGGGTTGCCGGCGCAGCCAGCCAAAACGAAGCTGGTGCCGATTGCCAGCGCGGCCAACTTGAGCCCGCGCAGATGGTTAAACGAGGATTTGGCAGTGCTGGTCTTCATCGTCTTCAACTCCATTGGGTAACTCCTGAAAAACATCAAAATCCATGTCACTGGTCAGCGGTGCGGGGCCCGGCGGTAAAGCACCAAAAGCCCTTTCAAACGGCCGTTCCAAGTGATGGCTTACTGGCTGTGACCGGAGGCTTTTTTCAAAAGTTCAGAAGAGATGGCGATTTGCCTAAAAAAATAACTGACTGAATGGTCAGCCTGAAAAACTTGGAACTTTTGCCGCGCGCGGAGGTAGGTCGGGCCCGTGAAGGGCCCGGATTACAAGGGGAAGAACGGGGTGGGGTCAGTGTTTCTGCTCGTCCGAACTGCTCGACATATCGTGCAGATAACGTCGCGACAGCGTCAGGAAACGTGGGGTAGGGCCGACGTCTTCGTAGAGCGGGTCGCCCTCTTCATCGGTGGCAACCACCTGTTGTCCCTTGATATAGGGAAAGCTGGCTTCCAGCTCTTCGAGGGCGGCGCCGATCAGCTCGCCGAGCAGTTCTTCGGTATGGCGCTTGGGGTACATTTCCGCGATGGCCGCCAGCCTTGCGGCGGACTCCACATCCAGATGGATGGCGTACTCGGTCTTGGTCAAGCGACCCTTGGCGTTCTCTTCCCAATGCTGGGCCAGTTCTCGGATTTTCATGGCAACCTCAATAAAGCCCGCGATGGCGGGCGGTGATGAGTGTCCAGCCGCGTGCGTGGATAAACACAGGCGACTCACAGTTGAGACTAGCTGCAAGTCACAAGGTTTAAAGTCTTGTCATAAACCGATGCTGGCGGCACTCTGGAAAACCTGCGCGTCCCGGATTTCTGGCTGGAGATTGGCTGATGAGTGATATCGATGCACGCTTGCGTGAGGATGTTCACCTCTTGGGTGAGCTGTTGGGCAACACCATTCGAGAGCAGTACGGCGATGATTTTCTCGACAAGATCGAGCAGATCCGCAAGGGCGCCAAGGCCGACCGGCGTGGCGCGGCCGCGGAGAAAGCCGCGGGCGATGAACTGAGCGCCAGCCTCAATCAGTTGAAGGAAGACGAACTGCTGCCCGTCGCGCGGGCCTTCAACCAGTTTCTCAACCTGGCCAATATTGCCGAGCAGTACCAGCTGATTCACCGGCGTGATGAATCGCAACCAGCGCCGTTCGAATCCCGGGTGCTGCCGGAGTTGCTGGCGCGCCTGCAAAGCGAAGGCCACAGCAACGAGTCCCTGGCCCGCCAGTTGGGCCGCCTGGAGATCGAGCTGGTCCTTACTGCCCACCCGACCGAAGTGGCGCGCCGCACCCTGATCCAGAAATACGATGCGATTGCCGCGCAGCTGGCGTTGCAGGATCACCGCGACCTCACCACCGCCGAGCGCGAGCAGATCCGCCAGCGCCTGCAGCGCTTGATCGCCGAAGCCTGGCACACCGAAGAAATCCGCCGCACTCGCCCCACGCCGGTGGACGAGGCCAAGTGGGGCTTTGCGGTGATCGAGCATTCTCTGTGGCATGCCATCCCGAATTATCTGCGCAAGGCTGACCAGGCCTTGCATGCCGCTACCGGCCTGCATTTGCCCCTGGAGGCGGCGCCGATTCGGTTTGCATCGTGGATGGGGGGCGACCGCGACGGCAACCCGAATGTCACCGCGCCGGTCACCCGCGAAGTACTGCTGCTGGCGCGCTGGATGGCGGCCGATCTGTACCTGCGCGATATCGATCATCTGGCGTCCGAATTGTCGATGCAGCACGCCAGCGCGGCGTTGCAGGCCAAGGTCGGTGACAGCGTCGAACCGTACCGTGCGCTGCTCAAGCAATTGCGCGAACGCCTGCGCGCCACGCGCAGTTGGGCGCATGCCTCATTGACGACCAGCACCCCGGCGCCGGCCGAAGTGTTGCAAAACAACCGTGACCTGCTCGACCCGCTGGAGCTGTGCTACGAGTCGCTGCACGAATGCGGCATGGGCGTGATCGCCGATGGTCCGCTGCTCGACTGCCTGCGCCGCGCGGTGACTTTTGGTCTGTTCCTGGTGCGCCTGGACGTGCGCCAGGACTCCAGCCGGCATTCGGCGGCCATGACGGAAATCACCGACTACCTCGGCCTCGGTCGTTATGAAGACTGGGACGAAGAGGCACGCATCAGTTTCCTGACCAAGGAGCTGGGCAATCGCCGCCCGCTGCTGCCGGGGTATTTCAAACCGTCGGCGGACACGGCCGAGGTGTTGAATACCTGCAAGGAAATCGCCGCCGCGCCGGCGGCATCGCTGGGCTCCTACGTCATCTCCATGGCCGGCGCCGCGTCGGACGTACTCGCGGTGCAACTGTTGCTGAAAGAGTCGGGCGTGCAACGGCCGATGCGCGTGGTGCCGTTGTTCGAAACCCTGGCTGACCTGGATAACGCCGGGCCGGTGATGGAACGCCTGCTGCAACTGCCGGGCTACCGCGCCCGTTTACAAGGCCCGCAGGAAGTGATGATCGGCTATTCGGACTCGGCCAAGGACGCCGGCACCACCGCCGCAGCCTGGGCGCAGTACCGGGCGCAGGAACGCCTGGTGGATATCTGCCGCGAGCAACAGGTGGAACTGCTGTTGTTCCATGGCCGTGGCGGCACGGTCGGGCGCGGTGGCGGCCCGGCTCACGCGGCGATCCTGTCGCAGCCGCCGGGTTCGGTGGCGGGCCGTTTCCGCACCACTGAACAAGGCGAAATGATCCGTTTCAAATTCGGCCTGCCGGACATTGCCGAGCAGAACCTCAATCTTTACCTGGCAGCGGTGTTGGAAGCGACGCTGTTGCCGCCGCCTCCGCCGGAACCGGCCTGGCGCCATTTGATGGACGAATTGGCGGCGGATGGTGTCAGCGCTTACCGCGCGGTGGTGCGGGAAAATCCGCAATTCGTCGAGTATTTCCGCCAATCCACACCGGAGCAGGAACTCGGTCGCTTGCCCCTCGGCAGTCGTCCGGCCAAGCGTCGTGCCGGTGGCATCGAAAGCCTGCGCGCCATCCCGTGGATCTTCGGCTGGACCCAGACCCGCCTGATGCTGCCGGCATGGCTCGGCTGGGAAGCAGCGTTGAGCAAGGCGCTGGAACGTGGCGAAGGCGAACTGCTCGGGCAGATGCGTGAGCAGTGGCCGTTCTTCCGGACCCGCATCGACATGCTCGAAATGGTCCTGGCCAAGGCGGATGCCGACATTGCGCGGCTGTATGACGAGCGCCTGGTGCAGCCGGACCTGTTGCCATTGGGCGCGCACTTACGCGACCTATTGTCGCAGGCGTGCGCGGTGGTGCTTGGCCTGACCGGCCAGTCGCAACTGTTGGCCCATAGCCCCGACACCCTTGAGTTCATCCGCCTGCGCAACACCTACCTTGACCCCCTGCACCTGCTGCAGGCTGAGTTGCTGGCGCGCTCGCGCCAGCAGGAAGCGGCGCAGGACAGCCCTCTGGAACAGGCGCTGCTGGTGTCTGTGGCCGGTATCGCCGCCGGTTTACGCAACACCGGTTGAGGTTTTACGCGTGTTCTCAAAGGCTTGCAGATGAAGTACGCCAGCCGCCAGAAAATGGGCGGTTGGCGTTTGCACGGCCGGGTTGCACTCAGGCACACCCCACCTATGGTGCATGTATGGCGCGGGTTCTTGCGACTTTCGGCGGCTTGTGTGCTTAGGGTCTGCTGTGTATCTTGATCAGCCTTTGGCCGTTTGTGCGGCCCGAATCCTATTTTTACGAGATTGGCCCCACGCGGCGAATCCGAGCGTCATCTCTATAAAAAATTGAGGAGCACATCGATGCGCGTCATTCTGCTGGGAGCTCCCGGGGCCGGTAAAGGTACTCAGGCAAAGTTCATCACTGAAAAATTCGGCATTCCACAAATCTCCACCGGTGACATGCTGCGCGCTGCGGTAAAAGCAGGCACCGAGCTGGGCGTCAAAGCCAAGGGCATCATGGATGCCGGCGGCCTGGTGTCCGATGACCTGATCATCGCCCTGGTCCAGGACCGTATCGCGCAACCAGATTGCGCCAAGGGTTTCCTGTTCGACGGTTTCCCACGCACCATTCCCCAGGCTGAAGCCCTGGTGACGGCTGGTGTCGAGCTGGATGCCGTGGTCGAAATCGCCGTTGAAGACGAAGAAATCGTCCAGCGTATCGCCGGTCGTCGCGTTCACGAGGCCTCGGGCCGCGTGTACCACACCGTCTACAACCCGCCAAAGGTTGAAGGCAAGGACGATATCACCGGTGAAGACCTGGTGCAGCGCAAGGACGACACCGAAGAAACCGTGCGTCATCGCCTGTCGGTCTACCATTCCCAGACCAAGCCGCTGGTGGATTTCTACCAGAAGCTGTCTGCTGCCCAAGGCAAGCCGAAATACAGCCACATCCCTGGCGTCGGCTCCGTGGAAGCGATCACCGCCAAGGTGCTGCAAGCCCTGAGCTGATCAATCGCTCGGCTTCACAGTAACGGCCCGCTTGCGGGCCGTTGTTGTTTATACTGGCGCACTTCTTTTCGACTTGGACACCTACACCGATGAGCACCCTGCTGGCCCTGGACACCGCGACTGAAGCTTGCTCCGTTGCCTTGCTGCACGATGGCAAAGTAACGAGCCACTACGAGGTGATCCCACGCCTGCACGCGCAGAAGCTGTTGCCGATGATCAAGCAACTGCTCGAAGACGCCGGCACGACCCTGGCTGCCGTGGATGCCATCGCCTTCGGCCGTGGTCCGGGTGCATTTACGGGCGTGCGGATCGCCATCGGCGTAGTCCAAGGCCTGGCGTTTGCGCTCGAGCGCCCGGTGTTGCCGGTCTCCAACCTGGCGGTGCTGGCGCAGCGTGCCTTGCGCGAGCACGGCGCACGGCAGGTGGCGGCGGCGATTGATGCGCGCATGGATGAAGTCTATTGGGGCTGCTACCGCGAAACCGCTGGCGAAATGCGCCTGGTCGGCGTGGAGGCCGTGCAGCCGCCGGAATCAGCGGCATTGCCAAGTGACGCCAGTGGCGACTGGTTCGGTGCTGGCACCGGCTGGGGGTATGGCGAGCGTATCGCGGTGCCGCTGGTGGGCCGGGACGCCACACTGTTGCCCCATGCCGAAGACCTGCTGACGCTCGCACGCTTTGCATTTGAGCGGGGCGAGGCGATTCCTGCCGACCAGGCGGCCCCGGTGTACCTGCGCGATAAGGTCGCGCAAACCAAGGCTGAGCGCGGGATAATTTGACGTCAAAAATGCTGGCAATTTGGGACTAAAGTCGCCAATCGTCAGAATTTGCCGGCGTTTTTAAACCTTTTACAAATTATGTGTTCTAGTTATCACCAGAGCATTTGCGCGCTACGGATTGCGCCACTAAAATGCCATCACCGATACCGAGTTCGCATCGATGCGTATAGACGGCTTTTCCTCACAGTCCTACCCCATCAAGCGCAAGCCACGTAAGGCGAACGTCACGGTAGACGAGTCCGTCGAGGATTCGCCGGACTTCATCGAAGTCCAGTCTGAAGCATCATCCAGCCAGCAAGGCTCAGCAGGTGCCCGCACCAGCGGCCTTCCGGCCCGTCAGCAAGACATGGTCTTCCCTCGCTCCATGAGCAAAAGCGTCGCCACCGCCCTGGCCAGCTACCTGACCACCGCCGGTTTTGTCGAATGGGATATGGAAGTGCTGGGCCTCGACATCCACATCTGATGCGCCTGCCTTATTTCATCGGTTGCCCGTCCTGGAGCGAAAACGCCTGGCGCGAGTACCTGTACCCCGTCGATGCCCGTTCCAGCGACTACCTCGCGCTGTATTCCCAGGTCTTCAACGCCGTTGAAGGCAATACCACCTTTTATGCCCGCCCCTCGGCCGCCACTGTGCAGCGCTGGGCTGAAATCATGCCTGAGGATTTTCGCTTCACTGCTAAATTTCCCGGTGACATCAGCCACGGCGGTGACCTGCGTGAGCAGTTGCCGGCGGCGGAAAGCTTCGTCGGGCTGATGAGTCCGCTGGGTGAGCGCGTCTCGCCGCTGTGGCTGCAACTCTCGGCCAGCTTTTCGCCGCAACGGCTGGGCGAGCTGGCGGGTTTTATCGATGCGCTGGAGCGGCCGCTGGCGGTCGAAGTGCGGCACCCGGAGTTCTTCGCCAAGGGCGATGCCGAGCGCATGCTCAACCGTCTGCTGCGCGACCGCGGGGTTGAACGCATCTGTCTCGACCCGCGTGCATTATTCAGTTGCACCTCCACCTCAGCCGCCGTGCTGCATGCTCAATCGAAAAAGCCCAAGGTGCCAACACGGCCTGCGGCACTGACCCAGTTTCCCCAGGTGCGTTTTATTGGTCATCCGGAGCTTGAGGCCAATGACCCTTTCCTGATCCCGTGGGTGGAAAAAATCGCCGGCTGGATTGAAGAAGGCCGCACCCCCTACGTGTTCCTGCACACCTCGGACAACCGCCTGGCCGCGCAATTGGCCCTGCGCTTTCACGCCAAGCTGATGGCGCGTTTGCCCGGCCTGCCGGCGTTGCCGACCTTGCATCGAGAACCCGCAGCGGAGCAACTGGGGTTACTCTAGGGCTCCTTTTTCCGCCAGGAGTCAGTCATGGATGCCCAAACCCTTCGCGCCGAAACCTTCAAGGCCTTGCATGAACGCGACCGCGCGTTTGTGATGCCCAACCCGTGGGATGCTGGCTCGGCGATCATGCTCGCCAGTCTCGGCTTTGAAGCCCTGGCCACTACCAGCGCAGGGTATGCCTTCAGCCTGGGGCGGCCGGATGCCGAAGGGGCACTGTCGCTGGAAGACACACTCGCCAATGCCGGTGTGATTGCCCGTGCGACCACGCTGCCGGTGGCGGCCGACCTGGAAAACGGCTTCAGCGACACGCCCGACGGCTGCGCCCAGACCATTCTGCGTGCGGCTGCCAGCGGGATCGTCGGTGGCTCCATCGAAGATGCCACCGGCATTGCCGTCGACCCGATCTATCCCTTTGATCTGTCCGTAGAGCGTGTGGAGGCTGCAGTCGCCGCTGCGCGCAGCCTGCCATTCCCGTTCATGCTTACCGCCCGTGCGGAAAACCTCCTGCATGGTCGCCTGGATTTGCCTGACACCATCCGCCGGCTGCAGGCCTACGCCGAAGCCGGTGCCGATGTGCTGTATGCGCCCGGCCTGCGCAGTGCCGAGGACGTGCTGGCGGTGGTCAAGGCCGTCGCGCCCAAGCCTGTGAATGTGCTGATGTCCGGTGGGTTGAAACTGAGCGTGGCGCAATTGAGCGAAATGGGCGTCAAGCGCATCAGCGTGGGCTCGGCCATGGCGTTGGCGGCGTATGGCGAGTTCTACCGGGCCGCGCAGGAAGTCTATTCGTCGGGCACGTTTACCTTCACTGAACGCTCGATGCCCTACAGCCAGGCGACGCAATTCTTCAAGGACTGATCCGTGCGTTTTTTTACCGTGGTGGGGATGCTGCTGTTGTTGGCCGGCGCAGCGGTGCTGGGTGTCTGGCGCGGCTGGGTGCCTTTACCGGCGGAGTGGAACCCCTGGGCGCCGTTGGATGTGCGTGCCACCCCGAACCTGCTGACGCGGTTCAAGCTCGGGCGGTTGCAGGATGATCCCGCGCTGTGCGACCAGGTACTGAAAACGTCCGGCCTGCGCGTCAGCCATCAAGCGGATACACCGGCCGATGCGGCGTGCCCACTGCGCAATGTGCTGCGCGTGCAAGGTGCCGACGTGGGCTTGAGCAGCAGCTTTCTCGCCAGTTGCCCGTTGGCCGTGGCGTTTGCACTGTTCGAGCGCCACAGCCTGCAACCGGCGGCCCAGGCGGTGTTTGGCCAGGCGGTGACGCGGGTCGATCACTTGGGCAGCTTCGCTTGCCGCAACATGTATAACCGTGCCGAAGGGCGACTCAGCCAGCATGCGTCGGCGAATGCCGTGGATATCGCCGGCTTTCGCCTGGCAGACGGGCGCAGCATCAGTGTGCTCAAGGATTGGCCGGGAGAAGGCGACGCTGCGCGCTTTTTGCGCCAGGTGCGCGAGGGCGCCTGCAACGATTTCAATGTGGTGTTGAGCCCGGACTACAACGCTGCGCACCGCAACCATTTCCATCTGGACATGGGGCGCTGGTGGGTGTGTCGCTAGGTTTACGCGGCCAAGCGCAGGTTGTGGGTGATCAGTGGGCGAGCCCAGTAGTAATCGAAATCCAGGGCTTTTTGCTGCGCCACCAATTCCTCTTCGGGGTACGGCGTGGCGGCCGGCGGCAACAGGTCCAGTTCGAACTCGGCAATCGGCAAGTGCAGTGGCCGTGGCTCAGGCGCCGGGCCTGGTTCGGGCAGTGGCTGGCCGGCGGTCAGCACGATCGGGCGGACCCAGCCGCTCTCGAAATTCTGCTGGCGTTGCTGGGCGACGATTTCTTCCGGTGGGAACGGGGTTGCCGGCGGTGGCAGCAACTCGGTTTCAAATTCGGCAATCGGCAGGAACAGCGGCTCAGGCGGGGCGATTTCGGTGTCTTTCACCTCGCATTCACGCTGGGTCAGAATCTGCGACAACAGGTCGGCACCTTCGCTGGGCTCGACCGCCGGGTCCAGCGGCTCAGGCGCCTTGGCGGCGAGCGCGTCCGGCGTCTCACCGAGCTGCTCGGCCAGCGCGCGGGCGAAGAAGTCCTGCCACACATGACTCACCCCGGCCAGCGCTTGAGTATTGCGCAGGCCGTAGTGGTTATGGGTCGGCAGTACACCGATGGTTAGGGGAAGAATGTCTGACATTTTTCTCGGTCGACGCTCAGCTCTGGCAAAATACCTGACTGTTGTTTTTATCGGCCGACTTTTGCCGATCCTTAATATTTTTGAGCGTAGTGATTGATGAGCGAACAACCCGCGGCCAGCCGCATCCAGGTCGAGGCCTTGGCCGAAGGTTTCAAGGACCGCGCCGCGCAGTGGGCTGCGCTGCTTGGCTTGCCGTTGCAGCTGGACGAGGCGGACTTTTCCCTGCAGGTTGGCGAGCAGGGCCTGCAGCTGCAACAGCTAGGCCCTGACGCACCGGGGCCAGTGCGCGTGGACTTCGTGGAAGGCGGTGCTGCTCACCGCCGGTTATACGGCGGCGGCAGCGGCCAGATGATTGCCAAGGCGGTGGGCATCGCCCAGGGCGTGCGTCCGCGCGTGCTGGATGCCACGGCCGGGCTGGGCAAGGACGCGTTCGTGCTGGCCAGCCTCGGCTGCGAGATGAGCCTGATCGAGCGCCAGCCGCTGATCGGCGCCTTGCTCGAAGACGGCCTGGCGCGCGCTGCGCAGGATTTTGATGTGGCGCCGATCGTAGCGCGCATGACCTTGCTCAAGGGCAATTCCATCGACGTGATGCTCAACTGGCAAGGCGAGCCGCCCCAGGTGATCTACCTCGACCCGATGTTTCCCCATCGTGAGAAAACCGCCCTGGTGAAGAAGGAAATGCGCTTGTTCCGTCCACTGGTCGGCGATGATCCGGACGCCCCGGCGTTGCTCGCTGCCGCCCTGGCCCTGGCCAGCCACCGCGTGGTGGTCAAGCGTCCACGCAAGGCGCCGTGCATCGACGGGCCCAAGCCGAGCCATGCGCTGGATGGCAAGTCCAGCCGGTATGACATCTACCCCAAGAAGGCGCTCAAGCCTTAAGCCTTCATTGACCTGGAGGGCCCTATCGCTGGCAGGCCAGCGATAGGACCGGTCAAGACAACACAGCGCTTCAGGCCCGGTAAGCGCGCATAAACAACCCCACCACCTCCTGCACATGCGCTTCGGCGTCTGCGTCGCTCAAGTGTCCGCCGCAGCCATACAACAGGCAGAAATTCGCCGTACCCTTGAGCAGGCAGAAGAAGTGTTCGGCTGCCCTGAAGGGTTTGTCGATGGCCAGGGCGCCGCTCTGGTCGATCCTGCTCAGCAGTCGCTCCATGCCTTGCAGCATGCGCATGGGCCCGGCCTCGAAGAAGATCTGTGAGAGTTTCACGTCCTGATTGCCGGTGGTCATCATCAGGCGATGCAGGTTCACCGATTCCTCGCTGTTGATCAGCCGATGGAACCCCCGCGCGATATTCAGCAACACCGTCTCCACCGGCAGCCCTTCAGGCAGTTCGAAATACATCACCGGCAATTGTTCTTCGCACGTGGCCACCACGGCAGCGGTGAACAGGGTTTCCTTGTCGGTGAAGTGGCTGTAGACGGTCAGCTTCGACACGCCGGCTTCAAGCGCCACGGCATCCATGCTGGTGCTGGCGTAGCCATTGCTCAAGAACAGGGTCTTCGCTGCCGAGAGGATAGCCTGGCGTTTTGCCATGTCCTTGGGACGCCCGGGGCTATTGGTGTTTACAGGATTGTCGGACATTTTCACCTTTAATACTGGACTGGTGAGTTTGGTATTAATAACATACCGGCCAGTATAATTATTCCTAGCTCCATTTGCGAAAGGTCCTTCAGCATGCGCAGTACTTTCCTGCCCCTTGCGTTGCCTGTCAGCTTGGTCTTCCTGTTGGCCGCCTGCGGCCATGAAGAAGCAGCCCAGACCACCCTCCGCCCAGCCATGGTGGTGCAGCCGCAGCCATCGGCGCAGGCGACCGACAGCTACCCGGGTGAAGTGCGTGCCCGCTACGAGCCGGACCTGGCCTTTCGCATCGGCGGCAAAGTCAGCAAACGGCTGGTGGAGGAGGGCGAGCGCGTCAAGGCCAACCAGCCGCTGGCGGAACTCGACCCGCAGGACGTGCGCCTGCAACTGGAGGCCACCCGCGCCCAAGTGGCTGCTGCCGAGGCCAACTTGAGCCTGGTGCGTGCCGAGCGTGATCGCTACAAGACCCTGATGGACCGTCAGATGGTCAGCCGCTCCCAGTACGATAATTCCGAAAACCTCTACCGATCCGGTGAAGCGCGTCTTAAGCAAATCAAGGCCGAATTCGACGTGTCCAGCAATCAGGCCGGGTATGCCGTGCTGCGTGCGCCCCAGGATGGTGTGGTCGCCAAGCGTGCGGTAGAGGTCGGCCAGGTGGTGTCCGCCGGGCAGACGGTGTTCACCCTGGCCACCGATGGCGAGCGCGAAGTGCTGATCAGCTTGCCGGAGCAAGGGTTCGGCCGCTTCAAGATTGGCCAGCCGGTGTCGGTCGAACTGTGGAGCCAGCCGGACCAGCGTTTCGCCGGGCGCATTCGTGAGCTGTCACCGGCTGCCGATCCCAAGTCGCGCACCTTTGCTGCCCGCGTCGCCTTTACCGGTGGCAAAGTCCCGGCCGAGTTGGGTCAGAGTGCCCGCGTCTTCATACAGGCCGACGGCGTAATTCCGTTGTCAGTACCGCTGTCTGCCCTCAGTGCGGAGAACGGTGAGTCCTACGTCTGGCGTGTACAGCCGGACAATACCCTCAAGCGCACCCCCGTGCGCATCGGCGCCTTCGGTGAAAAGACTGTCCCGGTGCTGGAAGGCTTGAGCCCTTCTGATTGGGTGATAGCTGCCGGTGTACATGTGCTCCACGAGGGCCAGCAAGTGCGCCCGGTGGATCGCTCCAACCGTGTGGTGAATCTGGCGGCCAAGGAGTAGTCCCCGATGGGTTTCAATCTTTCCGAATGGGCGCTGCGTAATCGCCAGATCGTACTGTTCCTGATGATCTTGCTCGCGGTGGTCGGCACCTTGTCCTACACCAAGCTGGGACAAAGCGAAGACCCACCGTTTACCTTCAAGGCCATGGTGATCAAGACCAACTGGCCCGGTGCCACGGCCCAGGAAGTTTCACGCCAGGTGACCGAGCGTATCGAGAAGAAACTCATGGAGACCGGCGACTACGAGCGCATTGTCTCGTTCTCGCGTCCCGGCGAATCCCAGGTCACCTTCATGGCCCGCGACTCCATGCACTCGGCGCAGATTCCCGAGTTGTGGTACCAGGTACGCAAGAAGATCAGCGATATTCGCCAGACCCTGCCGCCGGATATCCAGGGACCGTTTTTCAATGATGAATTCGGCACCACCTTTGGCAACATTTACGCGCTGACCGGCGATGGTTTTGACTACGCCGTGCTCAAGGACTACGCCGACCGTATCCAGATTCAGCTGCAGCGCGTGCCGGATGTGGGCAAGGTCGAGCTGCTGGGCCTGCAGGACGAAAAGATCTGGATCGAGTTATCCAACCTCAAGCTCGCCACCCTCGGCCTGCCATTGGCGGCGGTGCAGCAGGCGCTGCAGGAACAGAACGCGGTGTCCACCGCCGGGTTCTTTGAAACGCCGAGCGAGCGTGTACAACTGCGGGTGTCGGGCAACTTCAAGACGGTGGACGAGATCCGCGCTTTCCCGATTCGGGTGGGTGATCGCACCTTCCGCATCGGCGATGTGGCCGACATTCACCGCGGCTTCAACGACCCACCGGCACCACGCATGCGCTACATGGGCGAAGACGCCATTGGCCTGGCCGTGGCCATGCGTGATGGTGGCGACATCCTGGTGTTGGGCAAGGCGCTGGAAGGCGAATTCGCACGCTTGCAGAAGAACCTTCCTGCCGGCATGCAACTGCGCAAGGTGTCGGACCAACCGGCAGCGGTGAAAACCAGTGTCGGCGAATTCGTCCAGGTCCTGGCTGAGGCCCTGGCGATTGTTTTGCTGGTGAGTTTCTTCTCCCTCGGCATTCGCACGGGCATGGTCGTGGCGCTGGCGATTCCGTTGGTGCTGGCGATGACCTTTGCCAGCATGTACTACCTTGGCATCGGCCTGCACAAGATCTCCCTCGGTGCGCTGGTATTGGCCCTGGGTTTGCTGGTGGACGATGCGATCATCGCCGTGGAGATGATGGCGATCAAGATGGAGCAGGGCTACGACCGTCTTAAAGCCGCGAGTTTCGCCTGGACCAGCACGGCGTTCCCGATGCTCACCGGCACGTTGATCACGGCGGCGGGCTTTCTGCCCATCGCCACCGCGCAGTCGAGTACCGGTGAATACACCCGTTCGATCTTCCAGGTGGTGACTATTGCGTTGCTGGCCTCGTGGGTCGCTGCGGTGGTGTTCGTGCCGTATTTGGGGGAAAAGCTCCTGCCGGACCTGGCGAAAATTCACGCAGCCAAACACGGCGCCGATGGTCCTGATCCCTACGGCACGCCGTTCTATCAGCGCGTAAGACGTTTGGTGGAGTGGTGCGTGCGCCGGCGTAAAACCGTGATCGTCCTGACGCTGCTGCTGTTTATCGGCTCGGTGGCCCTGTTCCGTTTTGTCCCGCAGCAGTTCTTCCCAGCCTCGGGCCGTCTGGAGTTGATGGTCGACTTGAAACTGGCCGAAGGCACCTCCCTGAGCAACACCGCCGATCAGGTCAAGCGCCTGGAAGCCCTGCTCAAGCAACATGCCGGCATCGATAACTATGTGGCCTACGTCGGTACCGGCTCGCCGCGTTTCTATCTGCCGTTGGACCAGCAGCTGCCGGCGGCCAGCTTTGCGCAGTTCGTGGTGCTGGCCAAGACCATCGAGGAGCGCGAAAGCCTGCGCACCTGGCTGATCGAAACCCTCAACGAACAATTCCCCGAGCTGCGCTCACGTGTCACGCGCCTGGAAAACGGCCCGCCTGTGGGCTACCCGGTGCAGTTTCGCGTGACCGGTGAACATATCGAAGAAGTCCGTGCCCTCGCACGCAAAGTGGCGGCCAAGGTGCGCGAAAATACCCACGTGGTCAATGTGCACCTGGACTGGGAAGAACCGAGCAAAATCGTCTACCTCAATATCGACCAGGACCGCGCCCGCGCCCTCGGTGTGAGCACCGCCAACCTGTCGAAATTCCTCCAGAGTTCACTCACCGGTTCCAGCGTCAGCCAGTTCCGCGAAGACAACGAGTTGATCGAAATCCTCTTGCGCGGCACCGTGCATGAGCGCACCGAGTTGTCGCTGCTGCCGAGCCTGGCCGTGCCGACCGACAACGGCAAAAGCGTGGCGCTGTCGCAGATTGCGACCCTTGAGTACGGCTTTGAGGAGGGCATCATCTGGCACCGCAACCGTCTGCCGACGGTGACCGTGCGCGCTGATATCTACGGCAAGGAACAGCCGGCGACGCTGGTCCAGCAGATCATGCCGACCCTTGAAGAGGTGCGCGCCGAACTGCCGGATGGCTACTTGCTGGAAGTCGGCGGCACCGTTGAAGACTCTACCCGCGGGCAGAACTCGGTGAAGGCTGGCGTGCCGCTGTTCATCGTGGTGGTGCTGACCTTGCTGATGCTGCAGCTGCGCAGTTTCTCACGCACGGCGATGGTGTTTCTTACAGCGCCTCTGGGATTGATCGGTGTGACGCTGTTCCTGCTGGTATTCCGCCAGCCCTTCGGGTTCGTGGCCATGCTGGGCACCATCGCGTTATCGGGGATGATCATGCGTAACTCGGTGATCCTGGTGGACCAGATCGAACAGGACATCAAGGCCGGGCTGGCGCCGTGGCAGGCGATCATCGAAGCCACCGTGCGACGTTTCCGCCCGATTGTGCTCACGGCCCTGGCGGCGGTACTGGCGATGATCCCGCTGTCACGCAGTGTGTTCTTCGGGCCGATGGCCGTGGCGATCATGGGCGGGCTGATTGTGGCGACGGCATTGACGTTGCTGTTCTTGCCGGCGCTGTATGCGGCGTGGTTCCGGGTGAGGAAGGATGTCGTGTAGGCCTGAGACTGACTTGGCGCGCTGATTCGGAACCTTTTTCTCACGCGTGCCACACAAGGTTACCTGTCAGGCAGGTACTTTATTCGGTCGGTTTGATCGCGAAGATAAAGTTTCCATGACATTCATAGAGGCGGAAATCAGATGATTGGCAATTTGTATATGATGGTGGGTCAAATGTTGGGTGGCCAGCTACCGCCAATGAGCCACGGTTGTGACTCACATCGAAGTAAGCGGGATCTGGAGGAAAGGGTATCGAATATGGAAAAAAAATCGGTTAACTGGCCTGCGCAATCCATGAGCGGTATCTCGATCCAGAATAACAACCACAACACAAACACCCTCATCAGCCGCTGAATGCTTTGATTGTCTGCGTGCGTCTTTTCGCACTCTGCAATTGCAAGAGCCCCGAACACCACGGGGCGTTTGCTTTTTTCACGATAAATAACCGCCTCTGTGATACAACGCCCCCAACACTTTGTTCGCCAGGTTGGCAGCCGTAACCGCCATCGGTGCAAAGACCATCGATCATGACCGACTTAGGATAATTTCATGCTGGGTACCGTTTCGGCGCTGGTGCTGCTCCTGGCTGTGCCCGGGCCGACAAACACCCTGCTGCTGCGCGCGGGCATGCTGCTTGGTTTTCGGACGTCGTGGAAACTGGCCTTCGTCGAGTGCTTGGCCTACGTGCTGCAAGTCTCCCTGTGGGGCGTTGCACTGGTTTATCTGGCCGCGTATTCGCCTTGGGCATTGAAGGCTACGCAAATGGCCGCGGCCTGTTACTTGCTGTACGTTTCCTACCAGCTATGGCAGCGCAAGGGCGAAACCATCACCCCAGGCAAGGATCGATTCTCCGGGCTTTATTTCTTCTGGCTGACAGTGATGAATCCCAAGGGCCTGTTGATCGTTTCCTTCATCGCTCCAGCGCACACATTTACCGCGCTGGCGGACTACGCGCTCTTCATGACTACGCTGGCGCTGGTAGTGATACCCGTGGGGTCGGCCTGGATAATGCTCGGCGGTCAATTCGAGGGTATCCGCAAGACCTGGCTCACGCCCTTGAAGATCAATCGTGCGACCTCTGTGGCCATCTGCTGTTTTGCCACGCTCATGATAGGGCGACTGGCTGACTCGCTGTTTTATTGAGCCGGTGACATAAAAACGCCAGGCATCGTGATGAACGACCCTGGCGTTGTGAGGGGGGCACCCAACGGGCGATCTGGAATTACAACGCGCCAAACACCTTCTTCGCCAGGCTGGTCGCCGCAGCGGCCGGGTTCTTGCGAATCGTCTCTTCCTGCTGCGCAATCATCTTGAACAAACCGTCCAGTGCCTGCTCGGTCACGTAGTTTTCGACGTTGGCGCTCTTGGCATCCACAGCGCCAAAGGCTGCGGCCTTGCCCGCCAGGGCGTTGTACTGCTGGGCCACGCCGACCTTGTCGGTGGCGGCCTTGACGATCGGCAGGAACTTGGCGCGGATTTCTTCGCGGCTGCTTTTGTTCAGGTACTGAGTGGCCGAGTCCTGGCCGCCGGTGAGAATGCCCTTGGCGTCGGTCACGCTCATGTTTTTCACGGCATTGACCAGGATCGGCTGGGCCTGGGTCACGGCGGTTTCGGCGGCCTTGTTCATGCTGGTTTCGAGCTGGGTGACCTGGTCGCCCATGCCGAACATTTTCAACTTGTCGGCGACTTTGCCGAGCTTGCCTGGCAGACCTATCTTCACTTCAGGGTTGTTGCTGAAACCGCCGGGCACGCCCAGTTGTTTCACGGCGATCTGTGCGCCCTGGGTCAGTGCGTCCTTGAGACCGCCGGTGGCGTCGCCCTGGGACAGGCTGCCGAGGTTCAAGGCCATGGCGTTGGCGCCGAACAGCAGGCCGGCGCACAGGGCAGTGAGGCGAAGGGAATTACGGAGCATGGGCGCTTCCTTATGTGCGTAAATCAAGTGTTCGATGAATTCACTGAGCGACCGCATCAACCCGCAGGCGCAGCGGCTGTGGATCCTGGCCGTTGAGCTGCACAGCGTGCCGTTCGGTAGTGATAAACAGTAGCCTGCCATCCAGTTCGATGCGAGCACTCACCGCATAACTGTGGCCCGGCTTGACCTGGGCCGGGTCGTAGCTGAGGTGAAACGGCAGCGGCACCTGGCCTTTGACCGGGCCTTTCTGCTCGGCCAGGACCACCGCGGGCGCGTCCGCCAGGGACACGTCCTGCAGGCTGACGCTCAAGGTGGCGGCGGGCGGCAGGGCAATGCGCTGCAGGTAGAACACTTCGCCATCGAGGTTGGCCTTGGGGGTCGGGCTCATGGATTGGCAGGCTCCGAGCAAGGCGGTGAGGCCCAGGAGGATGATCTTTTTCATGGTACAGCTCCTTTTCAACGGCGCCGGCATCTAACCGGCGCCTTATTCAATCTAGCGGCTTTCTTCGGTTTCGACAGGCGCCTCAGCCGCACCGTCCACACGATGCAAGGCCACCTGGCGGATCGACAGGCGAATGTCCGCCGGCAACACGCGTTTGGCGGCGCCTTCGGCGAGTTCACCGAGCAGGTCGTGGTAGCTCAACTTGCCGGCCTCGTCGCGGCGCAGCACATCTTGCTCCAGCAAGGTCTGGATGAAATGTCGGAAAAGGCTCTTGTCGAAGAATTCCGGGGCGTTGAGGCCATGCAGGATCGACAGGCGCTGGGCCATGATCGTGCACAGGTCTTCCAGCTCTTCGGCGCTGATGCTGTTCTGGCCGCTGTTGAGCAACAGCGAAATCGCCATGTAGAAGCGTTGCAGGGTCTGGGCGATGCTCTTGGACAGCAGTGTCAGCAGCACGAAGTGCCGAGAACTTGGCGCCGGGCGCAGGTACACGTTGTTCTCGAAACGCAGCAGGCCCTGTTCGACAAACGCCTCCAGCCATTGGTCGATCACACTGTCCAGTTCTTCCAGCGACCAGCGGATAAACAGTTCCGATTGCAGGTACGGGTAGAGTGCGTGGGTGTAGCGCAGGATCTGCTCGCGGCTCATCCGCGAACTGCTCTGGAAGAAGCTCGCCAGCAGCGCCGGCAGGGCGAAGATGTGCAGCACGTTGTTGCGGTAGTAGGTCATCAGGACGGCGTTCTGCTCGTCCAGGTACAGAATCTTGCCGAGGGCGTCGCTCTGTTCCGACAGCAGGTCCATGTCCTTGACGTGCTTGATCAGCGCCAGGCCATCGCCTTCGGGCAGGGTGGTGTGCGGCGAATACGGCACGCGGCGCAGCAGCGCCAGGTACAGGTCGAGCTGGCGGGCCATGGCCTGTTCATCCAGGGCCAGGCGCGTGGTGGACAGCAGCGCCAGGGCCACCAGGTTCACCGGGTTCACGGCTGCCGCTTCGTTAAGATGGCGGGCCACCTGCTCGCCGAGGCGGTTGGTGGTTTCGTTGAGCCAGGCCGGCTTGTAGGTCGGGCCCAGTTCCTGGGCACGCCAATCCGGTTGTTCGGCGTCGAGAAATTCCGCCAGCTTGATCGGCTCGCCAAAGTTGACCGCCACCTGGCCGAAGCGCTGCTTGAGTGCGCCGACCACTTTGAAAATATCGAAGATCGACTCTTTCTTCTTGCTCGCGCCCCGCAGCTCGCCGAGGTAGGTGCGGCCTTCGAGCACGCGCTCGTAGCCGATGTACACCGGCACGAACACGATGGGCATGCGCGAAGAGCGCAGGAAGCTGCGCAGGGTGATCGCCAGCATCCCGGTCTTCGGCTGCAGCATGCGCCCGGTGCGCGAGCGCCCGCCCTCGACGAAGTACTCCACCGGGAAGCCTTTGGTGAACAGGATGTGCAGGTATTCGTTGAACACCGAGGTGTACAGCGGGTTGCCCTTGAAGGTGCGGCGCATGAAAAACGCACCGCCACGGCGCAACAGGCTGCCGATCACCGGCATGTTGAGGTTGATCCCGGCGGCGATATGCGGCGGCGTCAGGCCGTTCTTGAACAGCAGGTACGAGAGCAGCAGGTAGTCGATATGGCTGCGGTGGCAGGGCACGTAGATCACCTCGTAGCCCTGGGCAACCTTTTGCACACCTTCGATGTTATTGACCTTTATGCCGTCGTAGATCTTGTTCCAGAACCAGCTCAGCACCACTTCGAGGAAGCGGATCGCGGTGTAGGTGTAGTCCGAGGCGATCTCGTTGCCGTAGCGCAGGGCCTGGGCCTTGGCTTTTTCCGGGCTGATCTTTTCGCGCTCGGCCTCGTCGGCAATGGCCTGGCGTACCAGCGGCATGTTCACCAGGCCCTTCACCAGGTTGCGGCGGTGGGACAGGTCGGGGCCGATCACCGCAGTCTTCAGGTTACGAAAGTGCACACGCAGGATGCGCTGGGCCATGCGCACGGTGCGTTCGTGCCCTTTATTGTGCTCGATCAATTCACGCAGGTTGATAGGCGCAGAGAATTGCACACGGGTCTTGCGACCGAGGATCAGGATGCTCAACAGCCGGCGCAGACGCCCGGTGACCGCCCAGCTGTCGGCGAACAGCAGCTTCCATGGGCTGGACTCGCTCTCGGGGGACTGCCCCCAGAACACGCTGACCGGAATGATTTGTGCATTCTCTTCGGCGTGCTCGGTCAGGGTGTTGACCAGGCGGGTCAGGGTCGGCGGCGCACCGCGCTTGTCCTGGCGGCCGAGCCAGTCTGGTTCCGGCGTGAGGTAGAAGAATGCGGCGGGCTCCATCAGCGGCCCCACCGACACCGGCAGCACCGGGCGCGGCAGGCCGGCCTTGGTGCACTCGGCATCGACCACGGCGAGTTCGCTGAGGGAGGGCGATTGCAGGACGTAGAACACCGGCCGGCTGCGGTCCAGGTTAAGGGTAAGGGACGACTGGTTGATCGTCTCCGAGCGAACCCAGAGGTACAACAGTCGGCGCAAGGTGCCAAACACCAGACGGCGGAACGGGGAGCGGGTCATAGGCGAGCTGCTTCAAGTGGAAAAAACCGAGCAGGCGCTCGGGTGAGTAGTGTGCCGTATTCGCCGAAAATCGGCAAAAAAGCAGCGATGTAAACTTGAGTTGATCGTTTTTGAGCCTGTCATATACTCGGCAGTTCCAGTGAGCGACTCAACAATAAAAAAGCATGTGGGAGCAAAACAGATGGCAACGCGCGAAACCGGTAATGTGAAGTGGTTCAACGATGCAAAGGGCTATGGCTTTATTCAACGCGAAGACGGCAAGGATGTGTTTGTGCACTACCGCGCCATTCGCGGTGAAGGCCACCGTTCGTTGGCCGAGGGCCAGCAGGTGGAGTACGCCGTGGTGACCGGCGAGAAGGGGTTGCAGGCGGAGGATGTGGTGGGGCTGTAACCTGGGTTTTTGCTACACCGTTGAAACCCTGTGGGAGCGGGCTTGCTCGCGAAAGCGGTGGGTCAGTCACTATAAAGGCGACTGGTCCACCGCTTTCGCGAGCAAGCCCGCTCCCACAGTTTGATGGGGTTCACACTTCAGGTTCAGGCGGTTTTCCAGGTGATCTGCTCTTCACCGTCCGCGCTGATGCGAATCCAGGTGTCGGCACTTTCCTCACCTTCTTCTTCTACCCACGTACCCGGTGCGCAACGCACCTCGACGTTCAGCGCGGCAAACGCGGCGCGGGCGCAGGCGATGTCGTCTTCCCACGGGGTCTGGTCACTTTCCAGGTACAGGCTGTTCCACTTGCCTACGGCTTTCGGCAGCCAGGTAACCGGCACGCTGCCGGCCGTGCACTTGTAGGTCTGGCCCTTCTGGACCCAGTCGGTGCAAGGGCCCAGGGCGGCGCCCAGCCAGGCGGCGATGGCCTTGTGGTCGACGTCAGCGTCCTTCAGGTAAATCTCGATATCGGGTTGGCGCATGGATGTTCCTCGTTGCGGGATTCGAAAATCCATTCGCGGAAAAGTCGGTTATTGAAGCACGAAATAATCGTAGCGCATCGACACCGTGACCTGCAGCGGCTCGACCGCTTCGATCACCTCGGCACGGCGCTCGGCACTCGCACGCCAGCCGTGGGGCGTCATGGCCAGCAGGTTGGCGCGGTCCTTGGGCTCGGCCAGGCTCAGGGTGAACGACAGCGTTTCAGTGTGCACCAGGCTCATGCCCTCCGGCACCAGGGCCAGGTGCTTGTCGTCGGTGTACTCGCGTACTTCGTCGTACAAACGCTCGCGCAACTCCATCAGGTGGCCGGCGGTAGGGCCGACCTTCATCAAGCCGCCGCCTGGGCTGAGCAGGCGTTTGGCCTCCTGCCAGTCCAGAGGGCTGAATACGCTGGCGATAAACTGGCAACTGGCATCGGCCAAGGGCACGCGGGCCATGCTGGCGATCAACCAGGTCAGTGCCGGGTTGCGCTTGCAGGCGCGCTTGACCGCTTCCTTGGAGATATCCAGGGCATAGCCGTCGGCATGGGGCAGGGCATCGGCGATTTGCGCGGTGTAGTAACCCTCGCCGCAGCCGATGTCCACCCAGCGCTGCGGTGCACGTTCGCGAGCCAGTTCGGCCAGGCGCCTGGCCACCGGGGCGTAGTGCCCGGCGTTGAGGAAGTCGCGGCGCGCCTCGACCATCGCGAGGTTATCGCCCGGGTCGCGGCTGTTCTTGTGCTGCACCGGCAACAGGTTCAGGTAACCCTGGCGGGCACGGTCGAAACGGTGCCCGGCCGGGCACGCCACGCCGTTGTCCACCGCGTTGAGCGGTGCGCTGCAAATGGGGCAGGCAAGCATCAGGCGAGCAACTTGATCAGGGTCTGGTAGTAGATTTCGGTCAGCACATCGAGATCGCTGGCCAGGATGCGTTCGTTGACCTGGTGGATCGTCGCGTTCACCGGGCCCAACTCGACCACCTGGGTGCCGAGGGTCGCGATGAAGCGCCCATCGGACGTGCCGCCACTGGTGGAGGCCTTGGTTTCACGACCGGTGATCGCCTTGATGCTGGCCGATACGGCATCCAGCAACGCGCCCGGTTCGGTCAGGAACGGCAGGCCCGACAGCGCCCATTCCACGTGCCAGTCGAGGTCATGCTTGTCGAGAATGGCCGCGACGCGTTGCTGCAGGCCTTCTACCGTGGATTCGGTGGAGAAGCGGAAGTTGAACACCGCCGTCAGGTCGCCAGGGATCACGTTGGTCGCGCCGGTGCCGGAATTGAGGTTGGAAATCTGGAAGCTGGTCGGCGGGAAGAAGGCGTTGCCATCGTCCCAATGCTCGGCGGCGAGTTCCGCCAGGGCCGGGGCCGCCAGGTGGATCGGGTTCTTCGCCAGGTGCGGATAGGCCACGTGGCCCTGCACGCCACGCACGGTGAGGGTGGCACCGAGAGAGCCACGACGGCCATTCTTGACCACGTCGCCCACCAGCGTAGTGCTCGACGGCTCGCCGACGATGCACCAGTCCAGGCGCTCCTTGCGCGCGGCCAGGCGTTCGATCACGGCCTTGGTGCCGTGGTGCGCCGGGCCTTCTTCATCGCTGGTGATCAGGAAGGCGACCGAGCCCTTGTGGTCCGGGTAATCAGTGACAAAACGCTCGGAGGCCACCAGCATGGCGGCCAGGCTGCCTTTCATGTCCGCCGCGCCACGCCCGCAGAGCATGCCGTTGTCGTCGATCAGCGCGTCGAACGGGTCGTTCTGCCAGGCCTGCACCGGGCCGGTCGGCACCACGTCGGTGTGGCCGGCGAAGCACAGCACCGGGCCATCATGCTTGCCATGGGTGGCCCAGAAGTTGTCCACGTCCTCGATGCGCATCGGCTCCAGTGCAAAACCGGCGTCGCCCAGGCGCTGCATCATCAGCTTCTGGCAGTCGGCGTCGATCGGCGTCACCGAGGGGCGACGGATCAAGTCGATGGCAAGTTGAAGGGTCGGCGAAAGGTCGGCATGGGCCGTCATGGGGAAACTCCGGAAAGCGTGTCGTGGGCGCAGGACGTAGGTGGGATTCAGAGCCTGGATCGGCACCCTTCCAATGTGGGAGCTGGCTTGCCGGCGATAGCATCGCTGCGGTGTGCCTGGCAGACCGCGGCGTCTGCATCGCAGGCAAGCCAGCTCCCACAGGGAATTGGGCCAGGCCAAGTCTCACAAAACGGCCGTTATCTTATAGCAAAACGGCGGCCAGAGGCCGCCGTTTAGTGCATTGCGCGAGTTTTTACTCCGCCGTTGCCGGCTCAACCGTCGGTGCCGGTTTGGGCAGCGACGAGAGGAACGCCATGATCAACGCCGCTACATAGGGCAGCGACTGCACCAGCAGCATGACCACCCAGAAGCGCATGTCATTGCTCGGCAGGCCCTGCACCAGGTAGATCCCCAGCGCCGCGCCCCACAACAGCAGCATGATGAACATTTCTTCGCGGGCTTCGGAAATCGCTACCCAGAAGCCGTGGTTATCCGCGTTTTTCGGTGTACGAAAGAACGGAATGCTGGTGGTGAAGAAGCCGTACAGCACCGCTTTGGCGATGGTATGGGACAACGCCAGCCCGGCGAGTGCCGCGCAGAACGCATCTTTCAAGTTCACGCCCACCGCACGGCGGTAGAGGAAGATGATCTTGCCGACCTTGAACACGAACAGCGCCAACGGCGGGATCGCGAAAATCAGCAGCGGCGGGTCGACCCGGGTTGGCACGATGATCATCGCCGCCGACCACAACAGCGCGCCGACGGTGAAGAAGATGTTCATGCCATCCGCCACCCACGGCAACCAGCCCGCGAGGAAGTGATAGCGCTGGCCACGGGTCAGCTCGGTGTCCTTGCCGCGCAACAGGCTGGCGGTGTGCCGCTTGATGATCTGAATCGCACCGTAGGCCCAGCGGAAACGCTGTTTCTTGAAGTCGATAAAGGTATCCGGCATCAGGCCCTTGCCGTAGCTGTCGTGGTAGTACGCCGCCGACAGGCCTTTCTCGAACACGCGCAGACCGAGTTCGGCATCTTCACAGATGCACCAGTCGGCCCAGCCGAGCTCTTCGAGCACCGAGCGGCGGGTCATGGTCATGGTGCCGTGCTGGATGATCGCGTCACGGTCGTTGCGGGTGACCATGCCGATATGGAAGAAGCCTTTGTATTCGGCGTAGCAGAGCTTCTTGAAGGTGCTTTCGTTCTGGTCGCGGTAGTCCTGCGGCGATTGCACGACCGCGATTTTCGGGTCGGCGAAGTGCGGCACCATGTGCTTGAGCCAGTTCGGCGACACGCAGTAGTCCGAGTCGATCACCGCGATCACTTCGGCATCCTTGGCGGTGTGCGGGATCAGGTAGTTCAGCGCGCCGCCCTTGAAACCGGCCAGGGGCGCGACGTGGAAGAACTTGAAGCGCGGGCCGAGGGTTGCGCAGTAGTCACGCACCGGCTCCCACACCGCCGGGTCCTTGGTGTTGTTGTCGATGATCAGGACTTCGTAGTCCGGGTAATCGAGCGCGGCCAGGGCGTCGAGGGTCTGTTTGACCATCTCTGGTGGCTCGTTGTAGCACGGCACGTGGATCGACACTTTCGGGCGGTAGTCCGAATCCCCTTCAACCGGCAGGAATTCACGCCGGCGCTTGTGAGTCCAGACCGCTTCGGCCAATTCGTGGGCTTCGGTCAGCAACACGATGAATACGCCCAGCGCACCGAGCGCCAACAGGAATCCGACCGTCAGGCTGAACCAGGTGCTGTATTGCTGGCTGTAGTCGTAGCCGATCCACACCAGCACCGACCCGCACAGGAACGCGATAAAGGTCAGGAAGGTGCGGCCACGCTGGCGCAAGGCCGAGCCGTCGATCATTAGCAGGGTCAGGGACAGCAGCGCAAGCACCACCGAACCGATGGCCAGCACGCGCCACTGCGGGATGGCGACCACGGGGCCTTCGAAGTTGAATTTCTGCTGGCGCGCGGCGTTGTACACGCCCCAGTAGGCGCCTACCGAACCTTCATCGCTGGCTTTCCACGGCTGATCGAAAGCCTCGATCACGAAGTAGTTGTAGCCCTGGCGGTTCAGCGTATTGACCAGCTTGCGCAGGTAAATTGCCTGGTCCGCCGGCGAGGCGTCAGCACCACCGCGCATGCGCCCGTTGCTCGGCCAGCCAACCTCCGACAGCAGCAACGGCTTTTTCGGGAAGGTCTTCTTCAGGTCCCTGGCACGGTCGAGTACGAACTGGCCCGCCTGGTCGACCGGAATATGTTCCCAGTACGGCAGGATGTGCGCGGCGATCAAGTCGACGTGCTTGGCCAGTTGCGGGTTATGTTCCCAGATGTGCCATTGCTCGGAGGTGGTCACCGGCACTTTCACGGCGGCGCGCACGCGGTCCAGCAGCACGATCAGCGCTTCGGGGGTGATTTCTTCACGGAACAACGCTTCGTTACCGACGACTACCCGCACAACGCTGCGCGAGCTGTTGGCGATCTCGATGGCGCGCTGGATTTCACGCTCGTTGCGCTCCAGGTCCGGGCTGATCCAGATCCCCAGCGTCACGCGCAGGCCGAATTCTTCGGCGAGCTTGGGGATATCCCCCAGCGTACCGTCGACCGAGTAGGTACGGATGTTGTCCGTCAGCTTGCTCATGATCGCCAGATCCTGGCGCATCTGGTCGTCGGTCGGGTACTGGTCTTTCTGCGGGTACTGGCCTTGCTGGAACGGCGAGTAGGAAAAACCGGAGATCTGCTCGGGCCAGTTAGGGGTGGTGACCGGGCGGTTGATCAGCGCCCAGAAGCCGGTGAACAGCGCGGCAATTGCCAGCACCACCACCAGGTTGAGTCCAAATTTACGCGATGACATGGCTATTTCGGGTTCCAAAGGGTGTGGAACGAAAAGAGGTGTCGGCCTACGCCGAACGGCGCGCATCCTACACCGGCGCTTCCCTGAGCGTATAGCAGACAGAGAAAAGCCGGACGTTAGTCAGCGAAAGACCACCTAAGTTCTTTACTTGTAACTTGTAGCTTAAAACTTGCCGCTGCGTAGCCCATAATGCGCGCCGGTTTTTGGGGTAATGGTCATGAGTACAGAAGATCCGCGGTTTGCAGGCGTCGCCCGCTTGTATGGCATTGAAGGCCTGGAACGCTTGAAAGCGGCCCATGTGGCAATCGTCGGCGTTGGCGGCGTGGGCTCCTGGGCGGCTGAAGCCATGGCCCGCTGCGGGGTGGGCGAGATTTCGCTGTTTGACCTGGACGATGTCTGCGTCAGCAACAGCAACCGCCAGTTGCACGCCCTGGACAGCACCGTGGGCAAGCCCAAGGTCGAAGTGATGGCCGAGCGCCTGCGCGGTATCAATCCGGATTGCACGGTGCACGCGGTGGCCGACTTCGTGACCCGCGACACCATGGCCGAATACATCACGCCGACCATCGATTGCGTGATCGACTGCATCGACGCCGTCAACGCCAAGGCCGCGCTGATCGCCTGGTGCAAGCGCCGCAAGATCCAGATCATCACCACCGGCGGCGCGGGCGGGCAGATCGACCCGACGTTGATCCAGGTCTGTGACCTGAACCGTACCTTCAACGACCCGCTGGCCTCGAAAGTGCGTTCCACCTTGCGCCGCGATTACGGCTTTTCCCGCACCGTGACCCGCCATTACAGTGTGCCGTGCGTGTTTTCCACCGAGCAGTTGCGCTATCCCAAGCCGGACGGCAGCATCTGCTTGCAGAAGAGTTTTGTCGGGGACGGGGTGAAACTGGACTGCGCGGGTGGGTTTGGCGCGGTGATGATGGTCACAGCCACGTTTGGCATGGTGGCGGCGACCAAGGCCGTGGACAAGATCGTAGCCGGCGTGCGCAGGCCGTCGGAGCGGGTCAAGCCTGAGTAAGCCTCACTGCTCAGTACGCGCTTAAAAGGTAGGAGCTGGCTTGCCTGCGATAGCCTCACCGCGGTCTGACTGATAGACCGAGGTGCCTGCATCGCCGGCAAGCCAGCTCCCACATTTGATCTCCATCTGCCCGGTTGCCTGAGCCACACCTCAATTCCTGGGGGAGCTGGCTTGCCCGCGAAGGCAGTGTGTCAGTTGATGCATCAGGTGCCTGACACACTGCTTTCGCAGGCAAGCCAGCCCACGTTTAGTTTTGTGTACTGCTTAACTCGCGCATGCGTTGCAAGACGGCATTCAGGCCATTGCTGCGCGACGGCGACAGCTGCCGGGAAAGTCCCAGTTGAGCGAACCAGTCTGGCAGGTCAACGGCTTGCAACTCACTGGCCGACAAGCCATTGACCCGTGCCAGCAGCAACGCCACCAACCCCCGAATCATCCGCGCATCGCTGCTGGCAGCAAACTGCCAGTGGCCGTCCTCTAAACGTCCCACCAACCACACCAGGCTTTCACAGCCCTGCACCAGGTTGGCGTCGACCTTGTCCTCATCCGCCAATGGCGGCAGGCGCTCGCCCCATTGCATCAGCATCCGCGCGCGCTGCTCCCAACTGCCGACCGCCTGGAAGGCTTCCAGCGCGGCTACCGCATCCAACGGCAGGCTCATCGCAGCATATCCAGCGCCTGGTCGAGCGCTTCAAAGAAGCGTTCCAGGTCATTGGAGTCGTTGTACAGCGCCAGGGACACACGAATGGCCCCGGACAAATGCAGCGCCTTGAGCAGTGGCATCGCGCAATGATGGCCGGCGCGAACGGCAATGCCTTGCTCGGTCAGCAGGTGCGCAAGGTCGGCGTTGTGCACGCCCTCGACCACGAAACTCACCAGCGCTACCTGCGGCGCACCCAGCACACGCACGCCATTGCGTGCCTGCAGCCCGCGCAGCAGGTAGTCATGCAGTGCCGCTTCATGGGCGGTCACTGCCTGCTCGTCCAGTGAGCTCAGGTAATCCAGGCTGGCACCCAGGCCGATCACACTGGCAATCGGCGGCGTTCCGGCCTCGAAGCCCAGCGGCGCGGGGCGAAAGCTGGCGCTGTGATAATCGGCCTGCTGCACCATCTCGCCGCCGAACTGCCAGTGGCGCAGGTGATGCAGGGCTTCATTGCGGCCAAACAGCACACCGACGCCGTCCGGGCCGTAGAGTTTGTGGCTGGAAAATATATAAAAGTCGCAGCCCAGGGCCTGCACATCGTGGCGACCGTGGACGATGCCTTGCGCGCCATCGACCACCGTCAGCGCGCCATGGGCCTTGGCCAGGGCCAGCAAGGGCTCCAGCGGCTGCCAGGTACCGAGCACGTTGGACAACTGGCTCACCGCCAGCAGGCGTGTACGTGGGCCGATCAACTCGGCAGCGGCATGCAGGTCGATCACGCCGTCAGCGCCCAGCGGCAACACCACCAGCGTGAGCGCGCGACGTTTGGCCAGTTGCTGCCAGGGCAGCAGGTTGGCGTGATGTTCCAGGGCGCTGATGACCAGCTCATCGCCCGCATTGAATAAGTGCTCGAGGCCATACGCCAAGAGGTTCAGCGCTGAGGTAGCGCCATGGGTAAACACGATTTGCCCGCTGTCACCTGCGTTCAACCACTGCGCAACCTTGCTGCGACTGTCCTCGAAGGCCTGGGTCGCATGGGCACCCGGCAAATGTTGGGCACGGTGCACATTGGCTGCGCCATTGGCGTAGTAATGGCTGATGGCATCCAACAGGGCTTGGGGTTTTTGTGTGGTGGCGGCGTTGTCCAGGTAGGTCTGGTCTTGCCGTTGCAGGGTGGCGATGGCCGGAAAATCGGCGCGCCAGGGGGAGGGCACAAGCATGGTGATCAAGACTCGTATAAGCGAGCCGCAACCCGAAGGCGCGGCCCGCTAGTGGCATCGAGTGGCTGCTTAGTTGTGAGCGTGCAGCGCTTCGTTCAGTTCGATGGCCGATTTGTGGGTTTTGCACTCCACGGCACCGGTCTCGGAGTTGCGGCGGAACAGCAGGTCCGGCTGGCCGGCCAGCTCGCGAGCCTTGACCACCTTGACCAGTTGGTTCTGCTCATCAAGCAGCGCGACCTTGGTCCCGGCGGTGACGTACAGGCCCGATTCCACGGTGTTGCGGTCACCCAACGGGATGCCGATACCGGCGTTGGCGCCGATCAGGCAGCCTTCGCCGACCTTGATCACAATGTTTCCGCCGCCCGACAGGGTGCCCATGGTGGAGCAACCGCCGCCCAGGTCCGAGCCCTTGCCGACGAACACGCCCGCCGAAACCCGGCCTTCGATCATGCCCGGGCCTTCGGTGCCGGCGTTGAAGTTGACGAAACCTTCGTGCATCACCGTGGTGCCTTCGCCCACGTAGGCGCCCAGGCGGATACGCGCGGCGTCAGCGATACGCACGCCGGCCGGTACCACGTAGTCGGTCATTTTCGGGAACTTGTCCACCGAGAACACTTCCAGCAGCTCGCCACGCAGGCGCGCTTCCAGTTGGCGTTCGGCCAGTTCGTTGATGTCGATGGCGCCCTGGCTGGTCCACGCTACGTTTGGCAGCTGCGGGAACACACCGGCCAGGCTCAGGCCATGTGGCTTGACCAGGCGATGCGAGAGCAGGTGCAGCTTGAGGTAGGCCTCAGGTGTGGAGGTCAGTGCGGCGTCTTCGGCCAGCAGGGTGGCAACCAGCGGGTTGTGGCTTTCAGCCAGGCGGCTCAGCAGCGCGGCCTGGGCAGCGTCGACGCTTTTCAGCGCGTCAGCCAGTTGCAGGGCTTGGGTCACGGTGAAGGTGATCGCCTGGTTGCCTTCGCTGTAGCCGAGGATTGGCGCGATGGCGGCAACGATTTCAGCCGATGGGTTGAGCAAGGGTTGTGCGTAAAACACTTCCAGCCAAGCACCTTGGCGGTTCTGAGTGCCGACGCCGAAGCCCAGGCTGAACAGGGAATTGGACATGCTGTTACCTCTACAAAAATGGAAGGGCTGGCCTACTTGAGGGCCGCCGAATAACTATCTGGCTTGAAGCCAATCAGGGTTCTGTCACCGAGATCAAGCACCGGGCGCTTGATCATCGAGGGTTGTGCGAGCATCAGTTCAATAGCTTTCGACTGATCGAGATCGGCTTTGCGTTCGTCTTCGAGTTTGCGAAAGGTGGTGCCCGCACGGTTCAAAACCACCTGCCAACCGTGCTCGTTGCACCATTGGGTCAAGTGTTCGCGGTCGATACCGGCCGTTTTGTAGTCGTGGAACTCATAACTGACGCCGTGCTCATCGAGCCACGTGCGCGCCTTTTTCATGGTGTCGCAGGCTTTGATGCCGAAAAGGTGCAACGTTTTGCTTGAAACGGTCAAGGAATTGCCCCCCTTTGGACAAATGAAATTGAAAGGTCACGGATTATGCCACGGCCAGCGGGTTTGGGTGCCTCTCGTCAGCACCGTGCGACTTTTGTGCAAAGGCCAGCGCGCAGCATAGGCGAGTAACATAGCCCGGTAATATGGCACTTCAACGGCCAGTTGTTGCCTGATAGGTGTCGTTGCACGTCGATTGTCCGGGAAACCCGCGTTATGCAAACCGCCTACACCGTTCTTATCCTGCTGATGCTGGTCAGCGTTTCGCGCCTGGTCGGGCGCATCATTCCATTGCCGTTGCCCCTCGTACAGATTGCCGCCGGCGCCTTGCTGGCATGGCCCACGCTGGGGTTGCATGTGGCGCTGGACCCGGAGCTGTTCCTGTTTCTGTTCCTGCCGCCGCTGCTGTTCTCCGATGGCTGGCGCATGCCCAAGCGCGAATTGTGGCGCCTGCGCGGGCCGATCCTGACGCTGGCCGTGGGGCTGGTGCTGTTCACTGTGGTCGGTGCCGGCTACTTCATCCATTGGCTATTGCCGACGATTCCTTTGCCGGTGGCCTTCGCCCTGGCCGCCGTGCTGTCGCCGACGGATGCCGTGGCGGTGTCGGCGATTGCCCAGAACCGTTTGCCGACCCCCCTGATGCATATGCTCCAGGGCGAGGCGTTGATGAATGATGCCTCGGGCCTGGTGACCTTCAAGTTTGCCCTGGCAGCGGCGTTGACCGGCGTGTTCTCGTTGGCCGATGCCAGCCTGACCTTTGTGTTGGTCGCGGTGGGTGGCCTTGCAGTCGGGGTGGCGCTGAGCTGGCTGGTCGGCCGCCTGCGCGCCTGGATGATCGCGCGGGGCTGGGACGACCCGGCGACCCACGTGGTGTTCATGTTGCTGCTGCCGTTTGCCGCCTACGTGTTGGCTGAACGCCTTGGCGCCTCGGGCATCCTGTCGGCGGTCGCCGCGGGCATGATGCAAAGCTGGCTCGACCTGCTGCCGCGCCAGACCAGCACGCGCCTGCTCAACCGCAGCGTCTGGTCGCTGCTGGAGTTTGCCTTCAATGGCCTGATCTTCCTGCTGTTGGGCCTGCAATTGCCGGACATCATCAAGGCCGTGGTCAGCCATGAGCCGACCCTGTGGCCGACCTTGTTGTATCGCTGCCTGGACGTGATCGCGATTTTCCTGGTGCTGGTGGTGTTGCGCTTTATCTGGGTGCAAAGCATCTGGCGCCTGTCGGGCTTGCTCCGCCGTCTGCGTGGGAAAAGTGAGTTGACCCTGGTGCCCACTGCACGCTCCTGCTGGCTGTTGACCGTCGGCGGTGTGCGCGGTGCGGTGACCCTGGCCGGCGTCATGTCGGTGCCATTGTTGCTGGCGCCGGGCCAGGATTTTCCCGAGCGCGACCTGCTGATCTTCATCGCGGCCGGCGTGATCCTGCTGTCGCTGATTGCCGCCTGTATCGCTTTGCCGCTGCTGCTGCGCGGCATCGAAAAAAGCCCGGATGAAAAGCGCCACAACGAGGTACGCGAGGCCTGGAAAAAGACTGCGGTGGCCGCAATTCATGCCTTGGAGACAGAGGAACCCGCCGAAAGCGGCACCCCGGACGCCGCCCAGGCCGCACTGGCGACCGAGCTGAAGGCGCGGCTGATGTCGGAATACCGTCATCAACTGGAGGTGTTCAACGACTCGGCAGAAGCCCAGGCGCTGGCGCAGCAGATGGATCAGCTTGAACGCAAACTGCGCCTCAAGGCCCTGCGTGCGCAGCGGTTGGAGCTATACAGCCTGAGCCGTCATCACCAGATTGGTGATGACGTATTGCGCGAAGTGTTGGCGGATCTGGATATGAGCGAGGCGAACCTGGGTCAGGTTAAATGAACGTTGTGATGGACCTGGGCTTTAATAAAGAAGCGCGAGGATACTCAAGCCCTGATTATCACCCTCATGGCCGTGTTAAGAAGTTTGCCCAGCAGTGAATTGTTCAATGGATAAAGCGACTGCATAAAATGCTTATCTCCTTCAGACAGCTGTGTATTGCCGACGAGGGGGTTTCCATCTTTTAGTGTCGAGGCGGAAAACCTGTAGTGCATGATGGAATTTCTGTCATAGCCAGAGGTTTTGACTTCTTCACGCTGGAATGTATGAACGATGTCATGGTTGGCTTGGCGTCTGGTCTTGTTTCTCGACTCGTAGTCTTTGTAAATATTCTCTTTGTTCAACTCCAACGTTCGGTCGGGATGCTTATGTTCGTGCCTCAACCCCAGGGCGTGGCCGAACTCATGCTGAATCTTGACTCCAACAGCAACTGGCGAATTCGCAAAGCCAATGCTCATGGTGGGTTCGACGGGTGGTGTATTTCTTGCGTCGGTGCCAACATTTGACCACGCTGCGCTGGTGTCATTGTTGGCAGTAATTCGTATGTCCCCGTTGGGCGTATCAATGAACTTGAAATAAAGATTGGTGTGAGGCGCCCATTTATTAATGTTCTGTTTTGTTAAGTTCTTTTGTTCTTGCGTCATGTTCAATAATGAGATGTTCAGGACTGAATGCTGAGGCCATGTTTTATTCGGGCTTGCTACACCACGTTTGTTCCGGGTCAATGGGAGGGGTGGACTTTCGACTGGGGCGGCGAGAGGCGCGTGCGCGGAGTGTGTGTAAGCAGGCGAGGGGAGTATGTTGAGTGTCATGAGGTCCACCGCTTAGCTGATGTCAGGTAGGCCTTGGTGGATTCTTTATGGAGCGCAGTTCCCATGTGATCGGTTGCAGATTGCATCTGCAGAGGCCGCCCCCAGTGTGTAGGGGCGGCTCCAGGAGTTAGCGGCGACGCTGGATAAAGTCGCGAATCCGCTTAGCCGCCTCCACACATTCTGCCAATGGCGCGACCAGTGCCAGGCGCACACGCCCGGCGCCGGGGTTGAAACCGTCGACTTCCCGCGACAGGTACGAACCCGGCACCACGGTCACGTGTTCTTCCACGAACAGGTCGCGGCAGAAGGCGGCATCGTCGCCATTCACATTCGGCCACAGGTAGAACCCGCCGTCCGGGGCCTGTACGTCCAGCACCGGCTTGAGGATTGCCAGCACGGCGTCGAACTTCTCGCGATACAGGTCGCGGTTGGCCTGCACGTGGGCTTCGTCCTGCCAGGCGGCGATGCTCGCCAGTTGGGTTTGCACGGGCATCGCGCAGCCGTGGTAAGTGCGGTACAGCAGGAAACCCTTGAGGATGTCGGCATCGCCGGCCACGAAGCCCGAGCGCAGGCCTGGCAGGTTGGAGCGCTTGGACAGGCTGTGGAACACCACGCAACGCTTGAAGTCCTTGCGACCCAGCGCCACGCAGGCGCTGAGCAGGCCTGGCGGCGGGGTCTGTTCGTCGAAGTACAGCTCGCTGTAGCACTCGTCGGCGGCGATCACGAAGTCGTATTCGTCGGCCAGGGCGATCAGTTTTTTCAGCGTGTCGACCGGGATCAGGGCGCCGGTCGGGTTGCCTGGGGAGCACAGGAAGAGGATCTGGCAGCGTTTCCAGATATCGGGCGAGACCGCATCGAAATCCGGGTTGAAGCCATTTTCGTCCAGGCACGGCAGGTAGTGCGGCTTGGCCCCGGCCAGGAACGCGGCGCCTTCGTAGATCTGGTAGAACGGGTTCGGGCTGACGACCAGCGCGTCGTCGCCGCGGTTGACCACGGTCTGGGTGAAAGCGAACAAGGCCTCACGGGTGCCATTGACCGGCAGGATGTTACGCGCCGGATCGAGCCAGCCCTTGGGCACATTGAAGCGGCGTTCGCACCAGGCGCCGATGGCCTCGCGCAGGGCCGGGATGCCCAGGGTGGTGGGGTAGACCGCCATTTGGTCGAGGTTATTGCTCAGCGCTTCGGCGACGAATGCCGGCGACGTGTGCTTGGGTTCGCCGATGGACAGCGCGATCGGGCGTTTGTCCGGGTTCGGCGTGACACTGCCGAGCAGGGCGCGCAATTTCTCGAACGGGTAGGGCTGCAGCTGGTTCAGGGCGTTGTTCATAAGGGCCTCAATCACGGTGGGCACGGACCCTGTGGGAGCTGGCGTGCCTGCGATGGCATCGCGTCGGTGTAGCTGATACACCGAGTGGCCCGTATCGCAGGCAAGCCAGCTCACACAGGGATCGTGTTTACAACGTTAAATAATCAAATGGTCAGGCGCGACAGCTCGACGCCGGGCTCCTGGGTCACGCTCAACTGCTGGACGATGGCCTCCTGCAAGCGGCGGCACAGTTCAGGGTCGGATAGCGGCTGGTTATCGGCATCGGTAATGAAGAACACGTCTTCCACGCGCTCGCCGAGGGTCGCAATCTTGGCGTTCTGCAACGACAGGTCGAACTCCAGGAAAATCCCGCCGATACGCGCCAGCAGGCCTGGCCGGTCCGGGGCGCTGAGTTCCAGCACCGTCACCGGGCGCTGGGCGTCGTTGGAAATGGTGACCTGGGGCGCGAACGCAAAGTGCTTGAGCTGGCGCGGTACGCGGCGCTGGATGATGGTCGGGTAGTCATCCGGGTTGCGCAGCGCTTCGGTCAGGCCTTCGCGGATCTTTTTCACGCGCACCGGGTTGTCGCCAATCGAGTCGCCGTCGGTGTCGAGCACGATATAGGTGTCGAGGGTGAACTGGCTGCTGGAGGTGATGACCCGGGCGTCATGGATGTTCAGGTTGAGCTGGTCCATCGCCGCCACGGTCACGGCGAAGAAATCGTGCTGGTCGGGGGCGTAGATGAAAATCTGCGTGCCGCCTTCGAATTCGCGCTGGGTGGTTTCCTTGATCAGCACCAGCGGGCCGCCATCGGCAGGCTGCTGCAGGATCGCGTCAGTGTGCCAGGCGACATCACCGGCGGTGTGGCGCAGGAAATAATCGTCTCCCAGCTGCGACCACAGCTGTTCGACGTCGTCCGGGTCGTTGCCGCCGCGCACCAGGATATCCAGGGCTGCGCTTTGCGTACGGCGGATCTGCTCCTCGCGGTCCACCGGGTTTTCCAGGCCGCGACGCAGGGCGCGCTTGGTCTCGGTGTACAGCTGGCGCAACAGGCTGGCGCGCCAGGAGTTCCACAGCGTCGGGTTGGTGGCGTTGATGTCGGAGACGGTCAGCACGTACAGGTAATCGAGGCGGGTTTCATCGCCGACGATCTGCGCGAAATCATGGATCACCTGCGGGTCGGACAAGTCCTTGCGCTGGGCGGTGGTCGACATCACCAGGTGGTTCTGCACCAGCCAGACGATCAGGCGGCTGTCCCACAGCGGCAACTGGTGGCGCTGGCAGAAGGCCTCGGCATCCACTGCACCGATTTCAGAGTGGTCGCCGTGCCGGCCTTTACCGATGTCGTGGTACAGGCCAGCCAGGTAGATCAGCTCCGGCTTGGGCAGCTTGGCCATCAGCTTACTGGCGAGCGGGAATTTCTCTGACACCTGGGTGTACTGCAACTTACGCAGGTGCTTGATCAGGTTGAGGGTGTGGGCGTCCACCGTATAGATGTGGAACAGGTCGTGCTGCATCTGCCCGACGATAAAGCCGAATTCCGGCAGATAGCGCCCGAGAATGCCGTAGCGGTTCATCCGACGCAGGTTGCGGTGGATGCCGATCTTGCACTTGAACAGCTCGATGAACAGGCTGGTGTTGCGAATATCGTGGCGAAAATCGTCGTCGATCAGGTGACGGTTTTCTCGCAGCAGGCGAATGGTGTCGGCGCGCACACCTTTGATTTCCGGCTGTTGGGCCATCAGCACGAAGATTTCCAGCATGGCGAACGGGGTGCGGCGGAACACGTTGTCGTTGCGCGCCTCGATATAGCCGTCATGCAATTGGAAGCGCGAGTTGATCGGCTGCGGCGGCGCTTCGTCTTCAGGGGCCAGGATCACTTCTTCGAAGTGCTGGATGATCAGGTCGCTGAGCTGGGCGATGCTCATGACCACCCGGTAATACTGCTGCATGAAGCTTTCGATGCTGGTCTTGGCGTCCTCGCCTTCGAACCCCAGCAGGGTCGCGATGGAGCGCTGGTGGTCGAACAGCAGGCGGTCTTCGGCGCGCCCGGCGAGCATGTGCAGGGCGTAGCGCACTTTCCAGAGAAACTCCTGGGACGAAGCCAACAGGGCGTTTTCGCTCTCGACCAGGAACCCTTCGCCCGCGAGGGCGCGCAGGTTCAGGGTGCCGTACTGGCGACGGGCAACCCACAAAATCGTCTGGATATCCCGCAGCCCGCCTGGCGAGCCTTTGACGTTGGGTTCCAGGTTGTATTCGGTGTCGTTGTACTTGTGGTGGCGGGCCTTCTGCTCGGCACGCTTGGCCAGGAAGAAGTCCTTGCTCGGCCACATGTGTGCGGTACTGGTGACTTCGAGCATGCGCTGGCGCAGGCGCTCGGGGCCGGCGATGGTGCGGCTTTCCATCAGGTTGGTGATCACCGTCAGGTCGGCGCGGGCCTCTTCGGCGCATTCGTCCACCGAGCGCACGCTCTGGCCGACTTCCAGGCCGATGTCCCACAGCAGTGTCAGAAATCGCTCGATGGAATCGCGAAAGATCTCATGATCGGCGCTGTCCAGCAGGATCAGCAGGTCGATGTCGGAGTAGGGGTGCAACTCGCCGCGACCGTAGCCACCGACCGCCACCAGGGCGATGTCGGCGTCTTCGCTCCAGCTGAACTGTTCCCAGGCCTTCTGCAGGATGTTATCGACGAACCAGGCGCGGTCCTCGATCAGCCGACGGATGTCCCGGCCGCTGCGAAAGCGCTCGTCGAGCACCTCGCGGGCCTGGCGGATAGCTTTCTTGAAAGCGGCGATAGGGCTCGCCTTCAGGGCCAGTTCGGCCTGGAACTGGCCACGGTCGAAGAGTTCGGGATCCACCTGGGGCATCGATCGGCTTTCCTTTCTATCTAACAGTCAGTCACAACACAATGGGGGAAAACCAAGGCTGCTGCCTTACGCCGAAACGCGAGGGATCGTGTCGTCGGCGCGCAGGGTGAAGATCTCGTAGCCGGTCTCGGTGACCAGCAGGGTGTGTTCCCACTGGGCCGAGAGCTTGCGGTCCTTGGTGATGGCGGTCCAGCCGTCGCCCAGCACCTTGGTGTCGGCCTTGCCCTGGTTGATCATCGGCTCGATAGTGAAGGTCATGCCGGCCTTGAGTTCCATGCCGGTGCCGGCACGGCCGTAGTGCAGGATCTGCGGCTCCTCGTGGAAGACCGTGCCGATGCCGTGCCCGCAGAATTCGCGCACCACCGAGAAGCCGTTCTTTTCAGCATGCTTCTGGATCACTTCACCGATGTCGCCCAGGCGGCAGCCAGGCTTAACGATTTCGATGGCCTTGTACATGCATTCCTGGGTGACCTGGGACAGGCGCTCGGCCCAGACCGGCACGGTGCCGACGTGGAACATGCGGCTGGTGTCGCCGAAGTAGCCATCCTTGATCACGGTGACGTCGATGTTCAGGGTGTCGCCTTCCTTCAATGGCTTGTCACCCGGGATCCCGTGGCAGACCACGTGGTTGACCGAGGTGCAGATCGACTTGGGGAATCCCTTGTAGTTCAGCGGCGCAGGGATGGCCTTTTGCACGTCGACTATATAGTCGTGGCAGATCTGGTTGAGCGTTTCGGTGGTGACGCCTGGCTTGACGTGCTCGGCAATCATTTCCAGCACGTCGGCAGCCAGTTTGCCGGCGATGCGCATGCCGGCGATGTCTTCGGCGGATTTCAAACTAACGGTCATACAGGCTCTCTCTAGCGCGACGCGCTGAAATCAATACGGTTTACGGGTGTGCGACAAAAGGTTGCAGAACTCGCACAAGCCCCAAAAAACGCGATTCTAACAGACGATGGCGTCAAATCATGACCCTCTGATGATCGCTTCTCTCTATCAGATGGGGCTAAATTCGCTCTATTCAAAGGGTTACGCCAATGCCGCGCACGGCAAATGTGATTGCGGGTTTCGTTTTCGCCCTTCGTGTGGTATAAAATGCGCCGCTTTCCGGGGATACCCCGCAAAGCTTAAATCCACACACGTGTCGACACGATGACCTGGGTGCCGGAGGCCTTGCTGCCGCTGGTTGGTCATTGGGATACGTGGAGGCCAAACCCGACTTATTAAGGAACTATCATGTCCCAAGTCAACATGCGCGATATGCTGAAGGCCGGTGTGCACTTCGGTCACCAGACCCGTTACTGGAACCCGAAAATGGGTAAGTACATTTTCGGCGCGCGTAACAAGATCCACATTATCAACCTTGAAAAAACCCTGCCAATGTTCAACGAAGCTCTGACTTTCGTAGAGCGCCTGGCCCAGGGCAAAAACAAGATTCTGTTCGTCGGCACCAAGCGTTCCGCTGGCAAGATCGTTGCTGAAGAAGCAGCACGTTGCGGTTCGCCGTACGTCGATCACCGCTGGTTGGGCGGCATGCTGACCAACTTCAAAACCATCCGTGCTTCCATCAAGCGTCTGCGTGACCTTGAAGTGCAAGCCGAAGACGGTACTTTCGCCAAGCTGACCAAGAAAGAAGCGCTGATGCGCTCCCGTGACCTGGAAAAGCTCGATCGTTCCCTGGGTGGTATCAAGGACATGGGCGGTCTGCCTGACGCACTGTTCGTTATCGACGTTGATCACGAGCGCATCGCGATCACCGAAGCCAACAAGCTGGGCATTCCGGTTATCGGCGTAGTCGATACCAACAGCAGCCCGGAAGGCGTTGACTACATCATCCCAGGCAACGATGACGCAATCCGCGCTATCCAGCTGTACATGGGTTCGATGGCTGATGCTGTAATCCGTGGTCGCAACCACGTTGCTGGCGGTACCGAGCAGTTCGTTGAAGAAGCTCCGGTAGCAGCCGCTGAGTAATTGACGCCCTGGCGTTGACTCAGTAAGCAAAAAGGGGGCTTGGCCCCCTTTTTGCCACCTCGAAAACCATTTGTGGGCGCCCACTTGTGGCAGCGCAACCTAGCGACTGTAACGTGCAGCGGCCTACAACGGAGATTCGGGAAGAATTGATCGCCCGTTTGATCGGGTGGAATGGTTGAAAACCTATCCAAGAGGATTTTGAAATGGCAGAGATTACTGCAGCGTTGGTTAAAGAACTGCGTGAGCGTACCGGCGAAGGCATGATGGATTGCAAAAAGGCCTTGACCAAGGCCGGCGGCGACATCGAAAAAGCCATCGACGACATGCGTGCTTCGGGCGCCATCAAGGCCGCCAAGAAAGCCGGTAACGTTGCTGCTGAAGGCGCCATCGCCCTGAAGGAAGACGGTAAATCCGCAGTCCTGCTGGAAGTGAACTCGCAGACCGACTTCCTGGCTCTGCAGGATGACTTCAAGGCATTCGTTGCTGCCAGCGTTGAAAAAGCATTCGCTGACAAGCTGACTACCGTTGAGCCTCTGATCGAAGCTCAAGAAGCTGCTCGCCTGGTACTGGTCGGCAAGGTTGGCGAAAACGTCAACATCCGTCGCCTGGCGCGCGTTGAAGGTGATGTTGTCGGTGGTTACCTGCACGGCAACAAAATCGGTGTAGCGGTTGTTCTGAAAGGCGGCGACGTTGAGCTGGCCAAAGACATCGCTATGCACGTTGCTGCCAGCAACCCTGAGTTCCTGCTGCCTTCGGAAGTTTCTGCCGAAGCGATCGAGCGTGAAAAAGCTGTGTTCCTGCAGCTGAACGAAGAAAAAATCAAAGGCAAGCCAGAAAACATTGTTGAGAACATGGTCAAGGGCCGTATCAGCAAGTTCCTGGCTGAAGCAAGCCTGGTTGAGCAGGCGTTCGTCAAGAACCCTGAAATCAAGGTCGGCGAACTGGCCAAGAAAGCCGGTGCTGAAATCGTTTCCTTCACTTACTTCAAAGTAGGCGAAGGCATCGAGAAGCCGGTCGACAACTTCGCTGAAGAAGTTGCTGCCCAGCTGGCTGCCGCCAAGCAATAAGACAGTTTTCAACTGTCGCCCAAAAGAGGCTGCCCGCTCACGCGCGCAGCCTCTTTTCAAATGGGCAGGCCGATTTTATTTGGCTTACCCTCGG
The DNA here is from genome assembly GCF_016651025.1 of Pseudomonas sp. TH21. Lineage (NCBI taxonomy): Bacteria > Pseudomonadati > Pseudomonadota > Gammaproteobacteria > Pseudomonadales > Pseudomonadaceae > Pseudomonas > Pseudomonas sp. TH21. Next base: position 1,304,894 of record NZ_JAEKEQ010000001.1, read on the forward strand.
AACTGGCTTACAAAGCCGTGTTCCGATGGCGCTGTGACAGCGTCCAGCTAGAGTGAACGCAAGCCGTAAACGGCTCGCCAAGAATTTTTTAAAAAATACGCCGCAGGAGAGATTCGCAATGGCTCAGCAGGGCAGTGGTTATCAGGCTCGCTATAAACGCATTCTACTCAAGCTTAGCGGCGAGGCCCTGATGGGCTCGGAAGAGTTCGGGATCGATCCCAAGGTGCTTGATCGCATGGCGCTGGAAGTCGGCCAACTGGTCGGTATCGGCGTGCAGGTCGGCCTGGTGATTGGCGGCGGCAATCTGTTCCGCGGCGCGGCACTGAGTGCGGCCGGCATGGATCGGGTAACCGGCGACCACATGGGCATGCTGGCCACTGTGATGAACGCCCTGGCGATGCGTGACGCCCTGGAGCGTGCCAATATCTCGGCTATCGTGATGTCGGCTATTTCCATGGTTGGCGTGACCGATCACTATGATCGCCGCAAAGCCATGCGCCACCTGAACTCCAAAGAAGTGGTGATCTTCGCTGCGGGTACTGGCAACCCGTTCTTCACCACGGACTCGGCTGCCTGCCTGCGCGCCATCGAGATCGATGCCGACGTAGTGCTCAAGGCCACCAAGGTGGACGGCGTCTACACCGCAGACCCATTCAAAGACCCGCATGCCGAGAAGTTCGATCATCTGACCTACGATGAAGTGCTGGATCGCAAGCTGGGTGTGATGGACCTGACGGCTATTTGCCTGTGCCGCGACCACAAGATGCCGCTGCGCGTATTTAACATGAACAAGCCCGGCGCCCTGCTGAACATCGTACACGGCGGCGCGGAAGGGACTCTGATCGAGGAAGGCCAACAATGATCAACGAAATCAAGAAAGACGCCCAAGCGCGTATGCAGAAATCCCTGGAGTCTCTGAGCCATGCTTTTGGCCAGATTCGTACCGGCAAGGCTCACCCAAGCATCCTGGGTAGCGTGATGGTGCCTTACTACGGCGCTGACACCCCGCTGAGCGGCGTGGCCAACGTCACTGTGAAAGACTCGCGCACCCTGCAGGTCGTGGCGTTCGAGCGCAACATGCTCGCTGCCGTCGACAAGGCAATCCAGAGCGCTGGGCTGAACCTCAACCCGACCAACCTGGGCGAGTTGCTGCTGATCTCCATGCCTGCCCTGACCGAAGAAACCCGCAAGGGCTTCACCAAGCAGGCGCGCAGCGCCGCGGAAGATGCTCGTGTTGCCGTGCGCAACATCCGTCGTGATGCCCTGGGTGACCTGAAGAAGCTGGTCAAGGACAAGGAAATCAGCGAAGACGAAGAGCGTCGCGCCGTCGCCGATATCGACAAGCTGACCAAGGACGCCGAGGCCCAGATCACCAAGGCCACGGAAGAGAAAGAAAAGGACCTGATGGCCGTATAAGGGGTCAGGACGCCTTCATGGAAAAGACCAAGCAGACTGTACCCTCTGTGGTGCCGCGCCATGTCGCGATCATCATGGATGGGAATAATCGCTGGGCGAAGAAACGCTTTATGCCGGGTGTTGCCGGGCATAAAGCGGGTGTCGATGCGGTACGGGCTGTGATTGAGGTGTGTGCCGAGGCCAAGGTCGAAGTCTTGACCCTGTTTGCCTTCTCCAGCGAGAACTGGCAGCGCCCGGCCGAAGAAGTCAGTGCCTTGATGGACCTGTTCTTCAAGGCTCTGCGTCGCGAGGCCAAGCGCCTCAACGACAACAACATCAGCCTGCGCATCATTGGCGATCGCTCGCGTTTCCACCCGGAACTGCAGGCCGCCATGCGCGAAGCCGAGGCCATTACCGCCGGGGCCAACCGTTTTGTGCTGCAGATCGCAGCCAACTACGGTGGCCAGTGGGATATCGCCCAGGCCGCGCAGCGACTGGCCCGCGAAGTGCAAGCCGGTCATCTGCGTCCGGACGACATCACGCCCGAACTGCTGCAGACCTGCCTGGTGACCGGCGACCTGCCGTTGCCGGACTTGTGCATCCGCACCGGTGGCGAGCACCGCATCAGCAACTTCCTGCTGTGGCAGCTGGCCTATACCGAGCTGTACTTCTCCGACCTGTTCTGGCCGGACTTCAAACACGATGCCATGCGTAATGCGCTGGCCGATTTCGCTTCCCGTCAGCGTCGCTTCGGTAAAACGAGCGAGCAGATCGAAGCTGGAGCCCGGGTTTAATGCTTAAACAACGAATCATCACAGCACTGATCCTGTTGCCGATCGCCTTGTGTGGGTTTTTCCTGCTCGATGGTTCCGGCTTTGCGCTGTTTATTGGCTTGGTCGTAACCCTGGGTGCCTGGGAATGGGCGCGCCTGGCGGGCTTCAGTGCACAGTTGCCACGTGTGGTGTACGCCGCAATCGTGGCGCTGTTGCTGTTTCTCATGTACATCCTGCCGGACGTCGCGCCCTGGGTGCTGGGGGCGGCGGTCTTGTGGTGGGCGCTGGCGACGTTCCTGGTGCTGACCTATCCGCGCACCAGCAGTCATTGGTCCAGTGTGGCCTGCAAGCTGGTGATTGGCCTGTTGATCCTGCTACCGGCCTGGCAAGGGCTGGTACTGATCAAGCATTCGCCGATGGGCAACTGGCTGATCATGGCGGTGATGGTGCTTGTCTGGGGCGCGGATATCGGCGCCTACTTCTCGGGTCGTGCGTTCGGCAAGCGCAAGCTGGCGCCGGCGGTCAGCCCGGGCAAGAGCTGGGAGGGCGTGTACGGCGGCCTGGCATTGACCCTGCTGATCACGCTGGTGGTGGGTGTGGTGCGTGACTGGTCGGTGAAGGAGATCTTCCTGGCGCTGCTGGGCACTGCCATCGTCGTCTTTATCTCGGTGGTCGGTGACCTGACCGAAAGCATGTTCAAGCGCCAGGCCGGGATCAAGGACAGCAGCAACCTGCTGCCGGGCCACGGCGGCGTGCTGGATCGTATCGACAGCCTGACGGCGGCCATCCCGATTTTTGCCGTACTGCTGTGGATGACTGCCTCGTGAGCCGCCTGCAACAGGTAACCGTGCTGGGGGCTACGGGCTCGGTAGGGCTGAGCACCCTGGACGTGATCGCTCGCCACCCGGATCGCTATCAGGTCTTCGCGCTGACCGGGTTCTCCCGTTTGAGCGAATTGCTCGCCCTGTGTGTGCGCCATGCACCGCGTTTCGCCGTCGTGCCTGAGGCCGCGTTGGCGCGCGGGCTGCAGGATGATCTGCGGGCTGCCGGGCTGGCGACCCAGGTGTTGGTGGGCGAGGAGGGGCTGTGCCAGGTGTCGGCGGATGCCGAGGTGGATACCGTCGTCGCCGCCATCGTCGGGGCGGCTGGCTTGCGTCCAACCCTCGCTGCGGTCGATGCTGGCAAGAAGATCCTGTTGGCCAATAAAGAAGCGCTGGTGATGTCCGGTGCACTCTTTATGCAGGCGGTGCGCAAAAGCGGCGCCGTGTTGCTGCCCCTCGACAGTGAGCACAACGCCATCTTCCAGTGCATGCCGGGTGACTTTGCCCGAGGCCTGAGCCAGGTCGGCGTGCGTCGGATTCTGCTGACGGCCTCTGGTGGTCCTTTCCGTCAAACTCCGTTGGCTGAGCTGGAGCATGTGTCTCCGGACCAGGCCTGCGCTCATCCGAACTGGTCCATGGGGCGCAAGATCTCCGTGGATTCGGCAAGCATGATGAACAAGGGGCTGGAGTTGATCGAGGCCTGCTGGCTGTTCGATGCACGCCCCGAGCAAGTCGAGGTGGTGATCCACCCGCAAAGTGTGATTCATTCCCTGGTCGACTATGTGGATGGTTCGGTGTTGGCGCAGTTGGGTAACCCCGACATGCGCACGCCCATCGCCAACGCCCTGGCCTGGCCGGAGCGGATTGATTCCGGCGTGGCGCCATTGGACCTGTTTGCAATTGCGCGGCTGGATTTCGAGGCGCCGGACGAGCAACGCTTTCCTTGCCTGCGCCTGGCACGACATGCGGCGCAAGCGGGTAACAGCGCACCGGCGATGCTCAATGCTGCCAATGAAGTGGCCGTGGCGGCGTTTCTCGAACGGCGCATCCGCTTTCCGCAGATCGCGAGTATCATCGAGGACGTCCTGGCGCTTGAGCCTGTCGTGGCAGTGAATGATCTGGGAGCGGTGTTCGAGGCTGATGCCAAGGCTCGTGCCCTGGCTCAACAATGGCTGGACCGCAACGCGCGTTAGTTTGAGGGCGTGTTTGAGCCTTCAGGCACTGGATTGGAATGCGGAGAAATTAGATGAGTGCGCTTTACATGATTGTCGGCACCCTGGTTGCTCTGGGTGTGCTGGTTACCTTCCACGAATTCGGCCACTTCTGGGTGGCACGTCGTTGCGGCGTCAAGGTATTGCGCTTTTCCGTCGGTTTCGGCATGCCGCTGTTGCGCTGGCATGACCGTCGCGGCACCGAGTTTGTGATTGCGGCCATCCCCTTGGGTGGCTACGTCAAGATGCTCGATGAGCGCGAAGGTGAAGTGCCGGCTGATCAACTGGACCAGTCCTTTAACCGCAAGACCGTTCGTCAGCGTATTGCGATTGTTGCCGCGGGACCGATCGCCAACTTCCTGCTGGCGATGGTGTTCTTCTGGGTGCTGGCCATGCTCGGCAGCCAGCAGGTGCGCCCGGTCATCGGCGCGGTCGAGGCCGATAGCATGGCGGCCAAGGCCGGCCTGGTCGCAGGGCAAGAAATTGTATCCATTGATGGCGAGCCCACCACGGGGTGGGGCGCGGTCAATTTGCAATTGGTTCGTCGCCTGGGTGAGAGCGGTACCGTCAATGTGGTGGTGCGCGAGCAGGATTCCACGACCGAAACCCCGCGTACGCTGGCCCTTGACCATTGGCTGAAGGGGGCTGACGAGCCTGATCCGATCAAATCCCTGGGTATCCGTCCGTGGCGCCCGGCGCTGCCGCCGGTGCTCGCCGAGCTGGACCCGAAAGGCCCGGCCCAGGCCGCCGGGTTGAAAACCGGTGATCGCCTGTTGGCCCTCGATGGCCAGGCATTGGGCGACTGGCAGCAAGTGGTCGACCTGGTTCGTGTACGGCCTGATACCAAAATTGTGCTGAAAGTTGAGCGCGACGGTGCTCAAATCGACATCCCTGTCACCCTGGCGGTGCGCGGGGAAGCCAAGGCGGCCGGGGGTTACCTGGGTGCCGGGGTGAAAGGTGTAGAGTGGCCGCCATCGATGGTGCGCGAGGTCAGTTTCGGGCCGTTGGCAGCAATTGGCGAGGGCGCTCGACGCACCTGGACCATGAGTGTGCTGACCCTCGAATCCCTCAAGAAAATGTTGTTCGGCGAGCTCTCGGTAAAAAACTTGAGTGGACCGATAACCATTGCTAAAGTGGCGGGCGCTTCTGCCCAGTCGGGTGTCGCGGATTTCCTGAATTTCCTGGCTTATCTGAGTATTAGCCTGGGTGTTCTGAATTTGCTGCCCATTCCAGTATTGGATGGGGGGCATCTGTTGTTTTATCTGGTCGAGTGGGCGCGTGGTCGTCCCTTGTCGGATCGGGTGCAGGGTTGGGGGATACAGATCGGTATCAGTTTGGTGGTCGGGGTGATGTTGTTAGCCTTGGTCAACGATCTGGGTCGTCTGTAACGCTTCGCTGAATTGCGAATCTGCCGCATTTTGCGGCAGTTTGTTTATTGCCAGTTGGAATAAGAAAGGACTTCATGAAACGTCTGCTGCTAACTGCGGTTCTCACCGTATTGATGATCGCCGAAGTTCACGCCGAGTCCTTCACCATCTCCGATATTCGCGTCAACGGCCTCCAGCGGGTTTCCGCGGGTAGCGTCTTTGGTGCCTTGCCGTTGAACGTTGGGGAACAGGCTGATGACCGTCGCCTGGTGGAATCCACTCGTGCGCTGTTCAAAACCGGTTTCTTTCAAGACATCCAACTGGGTCGCGAAGGCAACGTCCTGGTCATCACTGTCGTCGAGCGACCTTCCGTCGCCAGTATCGAGATCGAAGGCAACAAAGCGATCTCCACTGAAGACCTGATGAAGGGCCTCAAGCAATCCGGCCTGGCCGAGGGCGAGATCTTCCAGCGCGCCACCCTTGAGGGTGTGCGTAACGAGCTGCAACGCCAGTACGTTGCCCAGGGCCGCTACTCCGCGACCGTGGAAACCGAAGTGGTCCCGCAACCTCGTAACCGTGTCGGCCTCAAGGTCAACATCAACGAAGGTACCGTGGCGGCGATTCAGCACATCAACGTGGTGGGCAATACCAAGTTCGCTGATGACGACCTGATCGACCTGTTCGAACTCAAGACCACCAACTGGTTGTCGTTCTTCAAGAACGATGACAAGTACGCACGTGAAAAACTCTCCGGTGACCTGGAGCGTCTGCGCTCCTACTACCTGGACCGTGGCTATATCAACATGGATATCGCTTCGACCCAGGTGTCTATCACCCCGGACAAGAAGCACGTCTACATCACCGTCAACGTCAACGAAGGCGAGAAGTACAAGGTTCGTGACGTGAAGCTCAGCGGCGACCTGAAAGTCCCTGAAGACCAGGTCAAGGCGCTGTTGCTGGTGCAGAAGGACCAGGTGTTCTCGCGCAAGCTGATGACCACCACCTCCGAACTGATCACCCGCCGCCTCGGTAACGAAGGCTATACCTTCGCCAACGTCAACGGCGTGCCGACCCCGCACGATGATGACCACACCGTGGACATCACTTTCGTTGTCGACCCAGGCAAGCGTGCCTATGTGAACCGTATCAACTTCCGTGGCAACACCAAGTCTGCGGACGAAGTGCTGCGTCGTGAAATGCGTCAGATGGAAGGTGGCTGGGCGTCGACTTACCTGATCGACCAGTCCAAGACCCGTCTTGAGCGCCTGGGCTTCTTCAAGGAAGTCAACGTCGAGACCCCGGCCGTACCGGGCGTGGATGACCAGGTTGACGTGAACTACGCCGTGGAAGAACAGGCGTCGGGTTCCATCACCGCCAGCGTTGGTTTCGCACAGAGTGCCGGCCTGATCCTCGGTGGTTCGATCACCCAGAACAACTTCCTCGGTACCGGTAACAAGGTTTCCATCGGCCTGACCCGCAGCGAATACCAGAGCCGCTATAACTTCGGTTATGTCGACCCCTACTGGACTGCCGACGGTGTGAGCCTGGGCTACAACGCCTTCTACCGCACCACCGACTACAAAGACCTCGACGTTGACGTAGCAAGCTATGCGATCGACAGCCTGGGTGTGGGCGCCAACATTGGCTACCCGATCAGCGAAACGTCGCGCCTGACCTTTGGCCTGACCGCTCAACAGGATGAGATCAAGACCGGTGTGTACACCGTGGACGAGATCTTCGACTTTACCCGTCGCGAAGGTGACAAGTTCCTGAACTTCAAGGCGTCCGCCGGCTGGTCCGAGTCGACCCTGAACAAAGGTGTGCTGGCGACCCGTGGTCACTCCCAGAGCCTGACCCTGGAAACCACGACGCCGGGCAGCGACCTGTCGTTCTTCAAGCTCGACTACCGCGGCCAGTTGTTCCAGCCGTTGAGCGATAACTACACCATGCGCCTGCACACTGAGCTGGGCTATGGCGATGGTTATGGTTCGACCAATGGCTTGCCGTTCTATGAGAACTACTATGCTGGTGGTTTCAACTCGGTACGTGGCTTCAAGGACAGCACCCTGGGTCCTCGTGGTACGCCAAGCCGTGGTGTGGGTGTAACCGGTAACCAAGGCACTGTGGCGGATTCGGACAACGACCCGCTGCCGTTCGGTGGTAACGTTTTGATTCAGGGTGGTGCGGAGATTCTGTTCCCGCTGCCATTCGTGAAGGATCAGCGTTCGCTGCGTACTTCGGTCTTCTGGGACGTGGGTAACGTGTTCGACTCCAAGTGCGAGCAGATCCGTAACCCGAGCGGCGTGAAGTCCGAAACCCAATGCAACGACGTGAGCCTCAGCAACCTGGCAAGCTCCGTGGGTGTGGGTGTGACCTGGGTGACTGCGCTTGGCCCATTGAGCTTTGCTCTGGCCATGCCGATCAAGAAACCGGATAACGCTGAAACCCAGATTTTCCAATTCTCCCTCGGCCAGACGTTCTAAGCGTCTGACCCAAGATAACGACAACGGATTCTGTAGGAGTACATCGTGCGTAAGTTGACTCAATTGGTTCTGCTGGCCACCGTGCTGGTAACCACCCCGGCCTTCGCCGAAATGAAAATCGCCGTCCTGAACTATCAGATGGCTCTGTTGGAATCCGATGCGGCCAAGAAGTACGCCGTGGATGCCGAGAAGAAATTCGGTCCGCAACTGACCAAGCTCAAGACCCTGGAAAGCAGTGCCAAGGGTATCCAGGATCGCCTGGTAGCCGGTGGCGACAAGATGCAGCAGGGCGAGCGCGAGCGCCTGGAGCTTGAATTCAAGCAAAAGGCCCGTGACTACCAGTTCCAGTCCAAGGAGCTGAACGAAGCCAAGGCAGTTGCCGACCGCGAAATGCTCAAGCAGCTGAAGCCGAAACTGGACAGCGCTGTGGAAGAAGTCATCAAGAAAGGTGCCTTTGACCTGGTGTTCGAGCGTGGCGCTGTCATCGACGTCAAGCCTCAATACGACATCACCCGTCAGGTGATCGAGCGCATGAACCAGCTGAAGTAAGCCATGACCGCGACTATCAAGCTCGGCGAGTTGGCCGAGTTCCTGGGGGCCACCTTGCGTGGCTCCAAGGAGAAAGAAATCACTGGGCTAGCCACCTTGCAGGAGGCTGGCCCAGCTCAGTTGAGCTTCCTCGCAAATCCCCAATACCGTAAATACCTCGTCGATAGCCAGGCTGCAGCCGTGTTGCTCAAAGCCGCTGACGCCGAAGGGTTTGCCGGGGATGCGCTGGTGGTGGCCGACCCGTACCTGGCTTATGCACGGGTATCGCACCTGTTCGACCCGAAACCCAAGGCTGCCGCCGGTATTCATCCTTCGGCGGTCATTGCCGATGATGCGCAGGTTGACCCTGCGGCCAGCGTCGGCGCGTTTGCGGTGATCGAGAGCGGTGCACGCATTGCGGCGGGTGTGACTGTCGGTGCGCATTGCTTCATCGGCGCACGCTGCGAAATCGGTGCCGATGGCTGGCTGGCACCCCGTGTGACCCTGTACCACGATGTGCGTATCGGCGAGCGTGTGGTCATCCAGTCGGGTGCCGTGATCGGCGGTGAAGGTTTTGGCTTTGCCAATTCCAAAGGTGTCTGGAACAAGATTGCCCAGGTCGGCGGCGTATTGATCGGCGACGACGTGGAAATCGGCGTCAACACCGCTGTTGATCGCGGGGCCCTGGCCGATACCGTGATCGGTAACGGCGTGAAGCTCGATAACCAGATCCAGATCGCCCACAACGTACAGATTGGCGATCACACCGCCATGGCGGCGTGTGTAGGCATCTCCGGCAGCACCAAAATCGGCAAGCATTGCATGCTCGCCGGTGGCGTAGGGTTGGTGGGGCATATTGAAGTTTGCGACAACGTATTCATCACCGGCATGACCATGGTGACCCACTCGATTACCGAGCCGGGTGCCTATTCTTCCGGTACCGCCATGCAGCCTGCAGCTGAATGGCGCAAGAGTGCAGCACGGTTGAGGCAGCTCGACGACATGGCTCGACGCCTCAAACAGCTGGAAAAGCGTGTTGGAGACGTGACCCCTGGCGGTAATGCTTCATCAGAAGGCTGATACCATTTCCATATCAAGTGTGCACAGCCGCTAGACTGCCTCCTTGATTTGCTAGCGGGGCGTGCTTTTAGTTCGCCCGCCCCCAATCTTTATTACAGGCTTCCCCCCGAAATGATGGACATCAACGAGATTCGCGAATACCTGCCTCACCGTTACCCGTTCCTGCTGGTGGACCGCGTAGTGGACCTCAATGTTGAGGAAAAGCGCATTCGTGCCTACAAGAATGTCAGCATCAACGAACCGTTCTTCAATGGTCACTTTCCTGCGCATCCCATCATGCCGGGCGTGTTGATCATCGAAGCGATGGCCCAGGCTGCCGGTATCCTTGGTTTCAAAATGCTCGACCTCAAGCCTGCCGATGGCACGCTTTACTATTTCGTGGGCTCCGACAAGTTGCGTTTCCGCAACCCGGTTACCCCGGGTGACCAGTTGATCCTGGAAGCCAAGTTCATCAGCTGCAAGCGCCAGATCTGGAAGTTCGAATGCCAGGCTTCGGTGGATGGCAAGCCGGTGTGCTCCGCCGAGATCATCTGTGCGGAACGCAAACTATGAGTTTGATTGACCCTCGCGCAATCATCGATCCGTCGGCCGTGCTGGCCGCCGACGTTGAGGTCGGCCCTTGGTCGATCATCGGCGCAGGTGTGGAAATCGGCGAGGGGACTGTCATCGGGCCGCACGTGATCCTCAAGGGTCCGACCCGCATTGGCAAACACAACCGCATCTACCAGTTCTCCTCGGTAGGCGAAGACACCCCGGACATGAAGTACAAGGGTGAAGAGACACGCCTGGTAATCGGTGATCACAACATCATCCGTGAAGGCGTGACCATTCACCGTGGCACTGTGCAGGATCGTGCCGAGACCACGCTGGGTGATCACAACCTGGTCATGGCCTATGCCCATATCGGCCATGACAGCGTGATCGGCAACCACTGCATCCTGGTCAACAACACCGCCTTGGCTGGCCATGTGCACGTTGACGACTGGGCCATCCTGTCCGGCTTTACCCTGGTGCATCAGTACTGCCATATCGGCGCCCACAGCTTTTCCGGCATGGGTACCGCAATCGGCAAGGATGTACCGGCGTTTGTCACGGTATTCGGCAACCCGGCCGAAGCCCGCAGCATGAACTTCGAAGGCATGCGCCGTCGGGGTTTCAGCGAAGAGGCGATCCACGCCCTGCGCCGTGCCTACAAGGTGGTTTATCGTCAGGGGCTGACGGTGGACCAGGCGTTGATCCAACTGGCCGAGTCGGCAGCGTTGTTCCCGGAAGTCGCGGTGTTTCGCGACTCGATCCAGGCGTCGACTCGCGGCATCACCCGCTGATCATGGCCACTCTGCGTATCGCGCTGGTGGCCGGAGAAGCCTCCGGCGACATTTTGGGCGCAGGTCTGATGCGGGCGCTCAAGGCCCAGCATCCAGCGGTGGAGTTCATCGGCGTCGGCGGCCCGCTGATGCAGGCTGAAGGGCTCACGTCCTACTTCCCCATGGAGCGCCTGTCGGTCATGGGGCTGGTTGAGGTGCTGGGTCGCCTGCGCGAGCTGTTGGCCCGCCGCAAGCTGCTGATCCAGACGCTGATCGAAGAAAAGCCTGACGTCTTCATCGGCATCGACGCACCGGATTTCACCCTCAACATCGAACTCAAGTTGCGCCAGGCCGGGATCAAGACCGTGCACTACGTCAGCCCATCCGTTTGGGCGTGGCGGCAGAAGCGTGTGCTGAAAATCCGTGAAGGCTGTGACCTGATGTTGACCCTGCTGCCGTTCGAGGCCAGGTTCTACGAAGAGAAGGGGGTGCCGGTAAGGTTTGTCGGGCATACCCTGGCGGACACCATTCCCTTGCAGGCTGACCGCGCGGCTGCGCGTGCCGAGCTGGGCCTGCCCGACGGCCCGCTGGTGGCGCTGATGCCGGGCAGCCGTGGCGGCGAAGTCGGCCGTTTGGCCTCGGTGTTTTTTGATGCCGCCGAGCGCCTGCAGGCCTTGAAGCCGGGCGTACGTTTCGTGCTGCCGTGCGCCAGCCCGCAGCGTCGCGCGCAGATCGAAACCTTGCTGGAAGGCCGCAACCTGCCATTGACCTTGCTCGACGGTCAGTCGCACCTGGCTCTCGCGGCCTGCGACGCGGTATTGATCGCCTCGGGCACCGCGACCCTGGAAGCCTTGCTGTACAAGCGCCCGATGGTTGTGGCCTACCGCCTGGCGCCGCTGACGTTCTGGATTCTCAAGCGCATGGTCAAGAGCCCTTACATCTCCTTGCCCAACCTGCTGGCCCAGCGCCTGCTGGTGCCGGAGTTGTTGCAGGACGATGCGACGCCCGAGGCCCTCGCGCAAACTCTACTACCCTTGATCGACGGCGGCGAAGAACAGACCCGTGGTTTCGACGACATCCACCGCACCCTGCGCCGGGATGCCTCGAACCAGGCGGCTGACGCCGTGTTGAGCTTGATCGGCCACAAACAGGAAGCTTTATGAGCACGCAAATGGGCCTGGATTTCAGCCTGGTTGCCGAAGCCCACGCACTCGTGGCCGGCGTTGACGAAGTCGGACGCGGCCCGCTGTGCGGCGCGGTGGTGACGGCGGCGGTGATCCTCGACCCGAACCGCCCGATCCTGGGCCTCAACGACTCGAAGAAGCTCACCGAAGCACGCCGTGAAAAGCTCTACGACGAGATCTGTGAAAAAGCCCTGAGCTGGCATATCGCCCGGGCCGAAGTCGAAGAAATCGACGAATTGAATATCCTCCACGCCACCATGCTGGCCATGCAGCGTGCGGTGGAAGGCCTGCACATCACGCCGAAAATGGCGATGATCGACGGCAACCGTTGCCCAAAGCTGGCCATGCCGTCCGAGGCGGTGGTCAAGGGCGATAGCAAGGTGCCAGCCATTGCCGCCGCTTCGATCCTGGCCAAAGTCAGTCGCGATCGTGAAATGGCTGCGTTTGAATTGATCTATCCCGGCTACGGCATCGGTGGGCACAAGGGCTATCCGACGCCCGTTCATCTGGAAGCCCTGGCACGCCTGGGTCCTACCCCGATCCACCGCCGCTCGTTCGCCCCGGTGCGCCAGGCCTACGAGCTGCGCGAGAGCCTCAGCGAGGTTTAGTTGCGAGGCTGATGTTTTTGCCAAGGCCCGGTACAATCCGGGCCTTGTTGTTTTCATGTATCAAGACAGGATCACTATGCCGGCTTCATTCGTTCATCTACGCCTGCACACTGAATACTCCCTGGTCGACGGCCTGGTACGGATCAAACCGCTGGTCAAAACCCTGGTGGGCATGAATATGCCTGCGGTCGCGGTGACCGATCAGAACAACATGTGTTCCCTGGTCAAGTTCTACAAGAACGCCATGGGCGCCGGGATCAAGCCGATCTGCGGCGCCGACCTGTGGCTGTCCAACAAAGACCCGGATAACCCCCTGAGCCGCATCAGCCTGTTGGCGATGAACGGCGTCGGTTATCGCAACCTCACCGAATTGATTTCCCGTGGTTTTATCGATGGCCAGCGCAACGGCTCGATCATCATCGAGCGCGAGTGGGTCGCCGAGGCCAGCGAAGGCCTGATCATGCTGTCGGCCGCCAAAGAAGGCGAGATCGGCATCGCACTGTTGGGCGGCAACCCGCACGAAGCCGAAGTGCTGGCGAGTGAGTGGATGCAGGTCTTTCCGGGGCGCTTCTATCTGGAAGTGCAGCGCACCAACCGCCCCAACGATGAAGAGCATCTGCACGCCGCCGTGGCCCTCGCCGACAAGCTGGGCGCGCCACTGGTGGCGACCAACGATGTGCGCTTCATCAAGAAAGAAGATTTCGAGGCCCACGAAACCCGCGTGTGCATCGGCGAAGGCCGGGCCCTGGATGACCCGCGCCGCTCCAAGAACTACAGCGAAGAGCAGTACCTCAAAAGCGCGGACGAGATGGCCGAGCTGTTCAGTGACCTGCCCGAGGCCCTGGAAAACTCCGTCGAAATCGCCAAGCGCTGCAATATCGAAGTGAAGCTGGGCAAGCACTTCCTGCCCAACTTCCCGATTCCCGATGGCATGACCATCGATGAATACTTTCGCAAGGTGTCGTTTGACGGCCTGGAGGAGCGCCTCAGCGTCCTGCTGCCTAAGGACACCACCGAAGACTATGAGGCCAAGCGCCAGGTCTACGTTGATCGGCTGAATTTCGAGCTGGATATCATCATCCAGATGGGGTTCCCCGGTTACTTCCTGATCGTGATGGACTTCATCCAGTGGGCCAAGAACAACGGCGTACCGGTCGGTCCGGGCCGGGGGTCAGGTGCTGGCTCGCTGGTGGCCTATGTGCAGAAGATCACCGACCTCGACCCGCTGGAATATGACCTGCTGTTCGAGCGCTTCCTCAACCCGGAACGGGTCTCCATGCCCGACTTCGACGTCGACTTCTGCATGGACGGTCGCGACCGCGTGATCGAATACGTGGCCGAGAAGTACGGCCGCAACGCCGTGAGCCAGATCATTACCTTCGGTTCGATGGCGGCCAAGGCGGTAATCCGCGACGTGGCGCGGGTGCAGGGCAAGTCCTACGGCCTGGCAGACCGCCTGTCGAAAATGATTCCGTTCGAAGTCGGCATGACCCTGGAGAAGGCTTACGAGCAGGAAGAAATCCTGCGCGACTTCATCAAGGTCGATGAAGAAGCCGCCGAAATCTGGGACATGGCGCGCAAGCTTGAAGGTGTCGTGCGTAACGTCGGTAAACACGCCGGTGGTGTGGTTATCGCGCCGACCAAGCTGACCGACTTTTCGCCGATCTATTGCGACGAAGAAGGCGATGGCCTGGTGACCCAGTTCGACAAGGACGACGTGGAGGCTGCCGGCCTGGTGAAGTTCGACTTCCTCGGCCTGCGGACCCTGACGATCATCGACTGGGCGCTCAAGACCATCAACCGCGACCGCGCCAAGGTCGGTGAAGAACCGCTGGATATCGCCTTTATCCCGCTGGACGACAAACCGACGTACACGCTGTTGCAAAAAGCTGAAACCACAGCGGTGTTCCAGCTTGAATCGCGCGGCATGAAAGAGCTGATCAAAAAGCTCAAGCCCGACTGCCTGGAAGACTTGATCGCACTGGTGGCCCTGTTCCGTCCGGGCCCGTTGCAATCGGGCATGGTGGATGACTTCATCAACCGTAAGCACGGGCGTGCCGAGCTGGCGTACCCGCACTCCGACTACCAGTACGAAGGCCTCAAGCCCGTATTGGCACCAACCTACGGCATCATCCTGTATCAAGAACAGGTGATGCAGATTGCCCAGGTCATGGCCGGTTACACCCTCGGTGGCGCGGACATGCTGCGTCGAGCCATGGGTAAGAAAAAACCCGAGGAAATGGCCAAGCAGCGCGGCGGTTTCATTGAAGGTTGCGCCACCAACAATATCGACGCTGACCTCGCCGGTAACATCTTCGACCTGGTGGAAAAATTCGCCGGTTACGGTTTCAACAAATCCCACTCCGCCGCGTACGGCCTGGTCTCGTACCAGACCGCCTGGCTGAAAGCCCACTACCCGGCGCCGTTCATGGCTGCGGTACTCTCGGCGGATATGCACAACACCGACAAGGTCGTGACCTTGATCGAGGAAGTGCGCACCATGAAGCTGCGCCTCGACGCGCCGGACGTGAACGCCTCGGAATTCAAGTTCACGGTGAACGACGAAGGCCGCATCATCTATGGTCTCGGCGCGATCAAGGGCGTCGGCGAAGGCCCGGTAGAAGCCATCACCGAAGCCCGCCAGGACGGCCCGTTCAAGGACCTGTTCGACTTCTGCGCACGGGTGGACCTCAAGCGCATCAACAAGCGCACCCTCGACGGCTTGATCCGCAGCGGTGCGCTGGACCGCCTCGGCCCGTACTTCCATGACGAGCCGAAGGCCTACCAGGCGAACATCGACCGCAACCGCGCCGTGCTGCTCACCGCCATGGAAGAAGCGATCAAGGCCGCCGAACAGACTGCTCGCACCCACGACAGCGGTCACGCCGACCTGTTTGGCGGGCTGTTCGTCGAGGAAGACGCGGATGTGTACGGCAACCATCGCAAGGCCAAGGAGTTGACCCTCAAGGAGCGCCTCAAGGGTGAGAAAGACACCTTGGGCCTGTACCTCACCGGTCACCCGATTGACGAGTACGAGGGCGAGATTCGCCGTTTCGCCCGCCAGCGCATCATCGACCTGAAGCCGGCGCGGGATACCCAGACCGTCGCCGGCATGATCATCGCCCTGCGCGTGATGAAAAACAAAAAGGGCGACAAGATGGGCTTTATCACCCTCGACGACCGCTCGGGCCGGATCGAGGCGTCGCTGTTTGCCGACGCCTTCCATTCCGCGCAGTCGCTGCTGCAGACCGATGCCATGGTGGTCGTGGAAGGGGAGGTCAGCAACGACGACTTCTCCGGCGGCCTGCGCCTGCGGATCAAGCGGGTGATGAGCATGGAGGATGCACGTACCAATCTGGCCGAAAGCCTGCGCCTGAAGGTGAAAACCGAGGCACTCAAGGGCGATCAGCTACGCTGGTTGGGCGACCTGCTCAAGCGCCACCGTGGTGCGTGCCCGGTGACCATGGAGTACACCGGCAATGACGCCAAGGCGATGCTGCAGTTTGGTGAGACCTGGCGAATTGATCCCGCTGATGGCTTGATTCAAGCATTGCGTGACCAGTTCGGGCGAGACAACGTCTTCCTCCAATACCGTTGACGGTCAGATATGTCTGATCACGACTAAACATTTAATCTCGACCTAAACGCGCCTCTCCCTTAAGGTAGGGCGCGAATAGACAACCGGCTGGCCAGGCACTCCCTGGCCGTCGACCCAAGACGGACGCTTATGAACCCGAATTTTCTTGATTTCGAACAGCCGATCGCTGACCTGCAAGCCAAGATTGAAGAACTGCGCCTGGTCGGCAATGACAATTCGCTGAACATCGGCGATGAGATCGCTCGCCTGCAAGACAAGAGCAGCACGCTCACCGAAGACATCTTCGGCAAGCTGACCAGCTGGCAGATCGCGCGCCTGGCTCGCCACCCGCGCCGTCCATACACCCTGGACTACATCCAGCACATCTTCACCGAGTTCGACGAGCTGCACGGCGACCGCCACTTCTCCGACGACGCGGCCATCGTTGGCGGTATTGCCCGCCTGGACGACCAGCCAGTGATGGTGATCGGTCACCAGAAAGGCCGTGAAGTGCGCGAGAAAGTCCGTCGCAACTTCGGCATGCCGCGTCCGGAAGGCTACCGCAAGGCGTGCCGCCTGATGGAAATGGCCGAACGTTTCAAGATGCCGATCCTGACCTTCATCGACACTCCGGGTGCATACCCAGGTATCGACGCTGAAGAGCGCAACCAGAGCGAAGCGATCGCCTGGAACCTGCGAGTGATGTCCCGTCTGAAAACCCCGATCATCGCCACCGTGATCGGTGAAGGTGGTTCCGGCGGTGCACTGGCCATTGGCGTCTGCGATCAGCTGAACATGCTGCAATACTCGACCTACGCGGTGATCTCGCCGGAAGGTTGCGCCTCGATCCTGTGGAAAACCGCCGAAAAGGCGCCGGACGCTGCTGAAGCCATGGGCATCACCGCCGATCGCCTCAAAGGCCTGGGTATCGTGGACAAAGTCATCGCCGAGCCTTTGGGCGGTGCCCACCGTGACCCGGCCGCGGCTGCCGCGACCATCCGTGCCGAACTGGGCTCGCAACTGGCGATGCTCAAGAAGCTGGATAACGAAGCGCTGCTGGCCCGTCGCTACGAGCGCTTGATGAGCTACGGCCTCTAAGCACGACACGGTACTCAATGTGGGGGCTGGCTTGTGTGGGAGCTGGCTTGCCTGCGATAGCATCAACTCGGTGTCACTGATGACCCGAGTTGCCTGCATCGCGGGCAAGCCCGGTTCCCACGCAAGCCCGCTCCCACATTTGCTTTGTGTATGCTTGGCGGACGTATTCCAGATTGGCGGCGGTAATGTGTGATGAAACCAACTCTACCCGCCCAACTCCTGCAAGCCCTTGCCCCGTGGCGCAATGCCCCGGCCTGGCACGTCGCATTCTCGGGTGGCCTTGATTCCACTGTCCTGCTGCACCTCCTGGCCACGTTGGCCAACACTGACCACCTCCCGCCACTGAGCGCGATCCATGTCCACCATGGCCTGCAAGCTGCCGCCGACGCGTGGCCTGTTCACTGCCAGTCGGTATGCGACAGCCTGGGCGTGCCCCTGCGTGTGATGCGCGTGCAGGTGCAACCCGGTGCCAGCCTGGAGCGCGCCGCCCGAGACGCGCGTTACCAGGCGTTTACCGAGGTGACGGGGGCAGGGCAGGTGATGCTCACCGGCCAGCATCGTGACGATCAGGCTGAAACCCTGCTGTTTCGCTTGTTGCGTGGCGCCGGGGTGCGCGGGTTGGCGGCAATGCCGGTACAGCGGCCATTGGCAGGTGGCTATCTGGTGCGGCCATTGCTGCATGTCTCGCGTGAAGAGCTGGAAGCCTACGCCCGCGTGCATCAGCTCAGGTGGATCGAAGACCCGTCCAACGCCGATCCACGCTTCTCTCGCAACTACATTCGTCATCGTGTATTGCCGGTGCTTGCGCAGCGCTGGCCTCAAGCGGTAGCCAGCCTTGCGCGCACGGCCGAGCACCTGAGTGAAGCCCAGGGCCTGCTCGATGAGCTGGCACACATGGATCTGCACGCCGCCGATCAGCCGTCCCCCTTTGCCTGGCTGCCATTACCGTCGCTGGCGCTTGCGCCGCTGTGTGAACTGTCCGACGCTCGTCAGCGCAACGCCCTGCGGCATTGGCTGACTCCGCTTACGCGCTTGCCCGACAGCGACCATTGGGCCAGCTGGCTTTCCCTGCGGGATGCCAAGGACGACGCACAGCCTGTGTGGTGCCTGGCTGACGGTGAGCTGCACCGTTGCCGTGGGCGCCTCTGGTGGCTGCCTGCCGTTTGGTCGGAGTTTTCCGACGCATCGGTGAGCTGGCCTGATCCGCAATACCCACTAGAGTTACCCGGCAATGGTCGGCTGAGTGTGACCGGCAATGCGCCTGCAGGCCCTTTGGTTGTCCGTTATCGCCAGGGCGGTGAAATCGTCGAAGTGCCAGGTCGAGGCCGGCGTGACTTGAAGCGCCTGCTTAATGAAAGTGGGCTGCCGGGTTTCGTCCGTGGCAGATTGCCGCTGCTCTATCAGGGCGAGCAATTGCTGGGTGTGCCCAGCCTTGCGGGACTCTGGCCAGCAACGCGCGAACGCTGGCAATTGCATTGGGTGCCACAGACCTGCGATCAAGGTTTGAGCTGATAGAGCCTTTCCGGTAGACTACGCTCCCTTCTTGATACAACTTCTGTGGATTCGCCTGAATCGCAGCAGTTGCCGATTACCAAGCAGTCTTTGCTGGGCGATTCCAAAAAATGTGTAGCGATCAACGTACCGGTGTTTCATTGCTGGTCTGTCACAACGCGGCGGTTTTTTTGAAAGGTGCACTGTGATTAATGCAGGTGATCGGGGGCTTCGGCCTTCCTTCGCTTTCCCCGGCGGCTCGGACCGCTTTAACGCAGACTTCTAGGGTTTTTCATGACGCGCTACATATTCGTCACGGGCGGTGTTGTTTCTTCATTGGGGAAAGGCATTGCCTCCGCTTCATTGGCGGCCATCCTGGAGGCGCGGGGACTTAAGGTCACCATGCTCAAGCTGGACCCGTACATCAACGTCGACCCGGGCACCATGAGCCCGTTCCAGCACGGTGAAGTGTTCGTCACCCACGACGGCGCCGAGACTGACCTGGACCTGGGCCACTACGAGCGGTTCATCCGCACGACCATGACCCAGAACAACAACTTCACCACCGGCCGTGTCTACGAGCACGTGCTGCGCAAGGAGCGCCGTGGTGACTACCTGGGTGCAACCATTCAGGTGATCCCGCACATCACCGACGAAATCAAGCGCCGCATCATCAAGGGTGCAGGCGACGCGGACGTGGCGATGGTCGAGATCGGTGGCACCGTGGGTGACATCGAGTCCCAACCGTTCCTCGAAGCCATCCGCCAGTTGCGTTTCGAAGTCGGCGCCAAGCGCGCGATGCTGATGCACCTGACGCTGGTGCCGTACATCGCCACCGCCGGCGAAACCAAAACCAAGCCCACCCAGCACTCGGTCAAGGAACTGCGTTCCATCGGCCTGCAGCCGGACGTGCTGGTGTGCCGCTCCGATCACCCGATCGACATCTCCTCGCGTCGCAAGATCGCGCAGTTCACCAACGTTGAAGAGCGTGCGGTGATTGCCCTGGAAGACGCCGACACTATCTACAAGATCCCGGGCATCCTGCACTCGCAAGGCCTGGATGATTTTGTGGTCGAGCGTTTCGGCCTGCAGTGCGGCGGTGCCGACCTGTCCGAATGGGAAGCCGTGGTCGACGCCAAGCTCAACCCTGAGCATGAAGTCACCATCGCCATGGTCGGCAAGTACATGGAACTGCTGGACGCGTACAAGTCGCTGATCGAAGCGATGAGCCACGCCGGTATCAGCAACCGGACCAAGGTCAACCTGCGCTACATCGATTCCGAAGACATCGAGAACCAGGGTACCGCGCTGCTCGAAGGGGTTGACGCGATCCTCGTACCGGGCGGTTTCGGCCTGCGTGGCGTGGAAGGCAAGATCACCGCCGTGCAGTACGCCCGTGAGAACAAAGTGCCGTACCTGGGTATCTGCCTGGGCATGCAAGTGGCCGTCATCGAGTTCGCCCGTAACGTGCTGGGCTGGAAAGACGCCAACTCCACCGAGTTCGACAGCAAGAGCGGCCACCCGGTCGTGGGCCTGATCACCGAGTGGGAAGATGCCACCGGTGCCGTCGAGACCCGCACCGAAGCCTCCGACCTGGGCGGCACCATGCGCCTTGGCGCGCAAGACTGCCTGCTGGAGCCGGGCTCGCTGGTCCACGATTGCTACGGCAAGGACGTGATCGTCGAGCGTCACCGTCACCGCTACGAAGTGAACAACAACCTGCTGCCGCAAATCAAAGAAGCCGGCCTGAAGATCTCCGGTCGCTCCGGTGATGGCGCGCTGGTTGAAGTGGTCGAGGCACCGGATCATCCGTGGTTCGTGGCTTGCCAGTTCCACCCTGAGTTCACCTCGACGCCGCGCGACGGTCACCCGTTGTTCAGCGGTTTCGTCAAAGCAGCACTGACGCAACATCAGAAGAAGGCGTAACCCTGATGGCCCAGAAGATCATTCGCGTAGGCGATATCGAGATTGCCAACGACAAGCCCATGGTGCTGTTCGGCGGCATGAACGTGCTGGAAAGCCGCGACATGGCGATGCAGGTCTGTGAAGAGTACGTACGCGTTACCCAGAAACTGGGGATCCCGTATGTGTTCAAGGCCAGCTTCGACAAGGCCAACCGTTCGTCCGTGACCTCCTATCGCGGCCCGGGCCTTGAAGAAGGCATGCGGATCTTCCAGGACATCAAGCAAGCCTTCGGCGTGCCGATCATCACCGACGTCCACGAGCCTGAGCAGGCTGCTGTGGTCGCCGAGGTGTGCGACATCATCCAGTTGCCGGCCTTCCTGTCGCGCCAGACCGACCTCGTGGTCGCCATGGCCAAGACCGGCGCGGTGATCAATATCAAGAAAGCCCAGTTCCTCGCACCCCAGGAGATGAAACACATCCTGAACAAGTGCGTGGAAGCGGGTAACGACCAGTTGATCCTCTGCGAGCGTGGTTCGAGCTTCGGCTACAACAACCTCGTGGTGGACATGCTCGGTTTCGGCATCATGAAACAGTTCGAATACCCGGTGTTCTTCGACGTGACCCACGCGCTGCAGATGCCGGGTGGCCGCGCCGATTCCGCTGGCGGGCGTCGTGCCCAGGTATTGGACCTGGCCAAGGCGGGCATCAGCCAGTCCCTGGCGGGCCTGTTCCTGGAAGCCCACCCGGACCCGGACAACGCCAAGTGCGACGGCCCCTGCGCCCTGCGCCTGGACAAGCTGGAGCCGTTCCTGTCCCAGCTCAAGCAGATGGACGAACTGGTCAAGAGTTTTCCTGTCGTCGAAACCGCGTAAGATCACGATCCCTGTGCAGGAGCCGGCTTGCCGGCGATGGCGCCCTCGAGCCTTGCGGCGATGCAACGGACCGCATCGCCGGCAAGCCGGCTCCTGCAATGTGCACCACAAGTTAAATCGAGCGGTATAGAGCGTTTTCGTCAACTTTGGAGTGTTTACAACAATGGCAAAAATCGTCGACATCAAAGGTCGTGAAGTTCTCGACTCCCGTGGCAACCCCACCGTCGAAGCCGACGTGCTTCTCGATAACGGCATCATCGGCAGCGCCTGCGCGCCGTCCGGTGCTTCCACCGGTTCGCGCGAAGCGCTGGAACTGCGTGATGGCGACAAGAGCCGTTACCTGGGCAAGGGTGTACTCAAGGCCGTAGCCAACATCAACGGCCCGATCCGTGACCTGTTGCTGGGCAAGGACCCGCTGGACCAGAAAGCCCTGGACCACGCGATGATCAAGCTCGACGGCACTGAAAACAAAGGTAGCCTGGGCGCCAACGCCATCCTCGCGGTGTCCCTGGCAGCTGCCAAGGCCGCGGCCCAGGACCAGGACCTGCCGCTGTACGCCCACATCGCCAACCTGAACGGCACGCCGGGTGTCTACTCGATGCCGGTCCCGATGATGAACATCATCAACGGCGGCGAACACGCCGATAACAACGTCGACATCCAGGAATTCATGGTGCAGCCGGTGGGCGCCAAGTCGTTCTCCGAAGGCCTGCGCATGGGCACCGAGATTTTCCATCACCTGAAGGCTGTACTGAAGGCCCGTGGCCTCAGCACTGCTGTGGGTGACGAAGGTGGTTTCGCGCCGAACCTGGCGTCCAACGAAGATGCACTGAAAGTGATCTCCGAAGCGGTGGCCAACGCTGGCTACACATTGGGCACCGACGTGACCCTGGCCCTGGACTGCGCGGCCAGCGAGTTCTACGAGGACGGTAAGTACAACCTGTCCGGCGAAGGCCACGTGTTCACCTCCGAAGGTTTTGCCGACTACCTCAAGGGCCTGACCGAGCGCTACCCGATCATCTCGATCGAAGACGGCCTGGATGAGTCCGACTGGGCTGGCTGGAAAGTCCTCACCGACAAGATCGGCGAGAAAATCCAACTGGTGGGCGACGACCTGTTCGTGACCAACACCAAGATCCTGAAAGAAGGCATCGACAAAAAGATCGCCAACTCGATCCTGATCAAGTTCAACCAGATCGGCACCCTGACCGAAACCCTGGAAGCCATCCAGATGGCCAAGGCTGCGGGCTACACCGCCGTGATCTCCCACCGCTCCGGCGAAACCGAAGACTCGACCATTGCCGACCTGGCCGTGGGCACCTCGGCGGGCCAGATCAAGACCGGTTCCCTGTGCCGTTCCGACCGCGTTTCCAAGTACAACCAATTGCTGCGTATCGAAGAGCAACTGGGCGGCAAAGCCAAATACAACGGTCGCAGCGAGTTTCGCGGCTGATTGTTAAATGGTAAAAAGTCCGCGGATTGCGTCGGAAAAATCACGACAGTGTGCATTTCGACGCTAATCTGATGACTATCTAGCACAAGCCTGGTTCTTCCAGGCTTCGTGCTATCAGTTGCTGCAAAAGTTTTGCATGGCGGTCTTTTTTCACTGGATACCCGATATTCGATGCGCAGTCCCAATTGGTTGTTCCTCGTCTTGCTCTTGTTGCTGGCTGGCCTGCAGTACCGCCTATGGGTGGGTAATGGCAGCTTTGCGCAGGTAAAAGACCTGACGCAGCAAATTGCCGACCAGCATGCCGAGAACGAGCGTCTGCTGGAGCGTAACCGCGTCCTCGATGCCGAAGTGCTTGAGCTGAAAAAAGGCACCGAGACCGTGGAAGAGCGCGCGCGTCATGAGCTGGGCATGGTCAAGGAGGGTGAAACCCTCTACCAGTTGGCCCAATGAGTCACCGTTTGCCGGCCTTCTGGGCCGTGATACCTGCCGCGGGCGTCGGTGCCCGTATGGCTGCGGACCGTCCCAAGCAATATCTGCAACTGGGCGGGCGCACTATTCTCGAACACAGCCTCGGCTGTTTCCTTGACCACCCTACGCTCAAGGGCCTGGTGGTCAGTCTTGCTGTTGATGATCCCTATTGGCCCAGCCTGGCGTGTGCCACTGACCCGCGCATCCAGCGTGCGGACGGCGGTTCGGAGCGCTCGGGGTCGGTGCTCAATGCACTGCTGCATCTGAATGCGCTGGGCGCCGGCGACGACGATTGGGTATTGGTGCACGATGCGGCGCGACCCAACCTGAGCCGCGATGATCTCGACAAGCTCCTGGCGGAACTGGCGGACGACCCGGTGGGTGGCCTGCTCGCCGTGCCGGCCCGCGACACCCTCAAGCGTGTCGACAAGCACGGCCGGGTGCAGGAAACCGTGGATCGCAGCCTGATCTGGCAAGCGTACACCCCGCAGATGTTCCGCCTCGGGGCTTTGCACCGTGCGTTGGCTGACAGCCTGGTGGCGGATGCGGTGATCACCGACGAAGCGTCGGCCATGGAGTGGGCCGGTCAGGCCCCCCGGCTGATCGAAGGGCGCTCGGACAATATCAAAGTGACCCGGCCTGAAGATCTGGAGTGGTTGCGCTTGCGGTGGGCGAATCGACGCTAGTCGGCGATATGTGGGAGCTGGCTTGCCTGCGAAGAGGCCGGCACCAACAGCCCAGCATTACCGGCTCCTACATTCAATCTCCATATGCCCAGGGGCTAGGCCTCACCCCAATCCCCTGTGGCAGCTGCCTTGCTCGCGAAGGCGGTGTGATGCATTCGGTGGCTGACCCACCGTTGTCGCAGGCAAGCCGGCTCCCGCAGGATAAACGCGGTCAATGTGGGAGCTGGCTTGCCTGCGAAGAGGCCGGCAACAACAGCCCAGCATTACCGGCTGTACTCCGGCCGCTCAGCCAACCCTTCCTTCAAGAAATCCACTAATTTCCTTACCTTCGGCGACAAGTGCCGTTGCTGCGGATACAGCGCCCACACCGCTGTATTCGGCGGCTGATGCGCCTCCAGCAGTGACACCAGCGCGCCGCTGTGCAAGTGCTCCAGGACGTAATAGTCCGGCAGCTGGCACAAGCCGACGCCTTGCAAGGCCGCGTCCAACACCGCTTGCCCACTGTTGCAGCGCCAATTGCCCTGCACCCGCTGGAAAAATTCGCGCCCGTCCTGGGCGAGTTGCCAGATATCCGAGCTGCCGATCAGGCAGTTGTGCCGGCTCAATTCCGACAAACTATGTGGTCGACCATACCGGGCGAGGTAGGACGGTGACGCGCACAGGTACATGCGCCGGGGAGCGAGGCGGCTGGCGACCATGCGTGAATCCTGCAAGCGCCCCAGGCGAATCGCCAGGTCCAGGCCCTCGTGCACCAGGTCGAGCTGGCGATTGGTCAATTCGATATCTACCCGCAACTGCGGATACAGCGCCATGAACCGCGTCACCAACGGCACGATAAAGCGCTCGCCGTAGGCCACGGCGCAGGTCATGCGCAACATGCCCTTGGGCTCGCTGGTCAGGTCGCCCACGGCGCGCAGCGCTTCCTCGCGACCATCCTGCAGGCGTTGGCAATGTTGCAGGAAAGTCTGGCCGGCCTCAGTCAGCGTCACTTTGCGCGTGCTGCGATAGAGCAAACGCGTCTGCAGGCGTTCTTCCAGGCGTGCCACTTGCCGGCTGATATGCGACGACGACACGCCCAGCCGCTCGGCTGCTGCAGTGAATTGGCTGCACTCGGCGACGGCGACGAACTCATCGATGCCTTCCCAGCGGTTTTCCAGCATGACGATTATCCCTGTACAGCAATAAAGTTTTGCTTTCGCCTGGATTATTAATCAGGGAGCCATGTTTTACACTCACCGTCTCAGTTTTTAACCCGATGGAGAATCCCGGATGATCAAGTCCCGTGCCGCCGTAGCCTTCGAAGCCAAGAAGCCCCTTGAGATCGTTGAAGTGGATGTGGCCATGCCCAAGGCGGGCGAGGTGCTGTTGCGGGTGGTTGCGTCCGGTGTGTGCCATACCGATGCCTACACCCTGTCGGGCGCCGACCCGGAAGGTATCTTCCCGTCGATTCTGGGCCATGAAGGCGGTGCGGTCGTTGAAGCGATCGGCGAGGGCGTGACTTCGGTGGCCGTCGGCGATCACGTGATCCCGCTGTACACCCCGGAATGCGGCAAGTGCAAATTTTGCCTGTCGGGCAAGACCAACCTGTGCCAGGCCATTCGCTCCACTCAGGGCAAAGGCTTGATGCCTGATGGCACCACGCGCTTTTCCTACAAGGGCCAGCCGATTTTCCACTACATGGGTACCTCGACATTCTCCGAGTACACCGTGCTGCCGGAAATTTCCGTGGCAAAAATTCCTAAAGAAGCCCCATTGGAAAAAGTCTGCCTGCTCGGCTGTGGCGTCACCACGGGTATTGGTGCAGTGATCAACACCGCCAAGGTCAAGCCGGGCGACACCGTGGCCATCTTCGGTCTCGGCGGGATCGGCCTGTCGGCGGTGATCGGCGCGGTGAAGGCCAAGGCGGGTCGTATCATTGCCATCGATATCAACCCGGCCAAGTTCGAAATCGCCAAGCAACTGGGTGCCACCGACTGCATCAACCCGAAAGACTACGATCGCCCGATCCAGGACGTGATTGTCGATTTGACTGACGGCGGCGTGGACTTTTCCTTCGAGTGCATCGGCAATGTGCAACTGATGCGCGCCGCCCTCGAGTGCTGCCACAAAGGCTGGGGCGAGTCGGTGATCATCGGCGTTGCCGGTGCTGGCCAGGAAATCGCCACGCGCCCCTTCCAACTGGTGACCGGGCGCGTCTGGCGCGGTTCGGCCTTCGGTGGCGTGCGCGGCCGCAGCGAATTGCCAAGCTATGTGGAAATGGCCCAGACCGGCGAAATCCCGCTGGATACCTTCATCACCCACACCATGGGCCTGGAAGACATCAACAAGGCGTTTGACCTGATGCACGAAGGCAAGAGCATTCGTACCGTCATCCATTTCTGAAGCAGCGGCAAGCTGCAAGCGACAAGCTGAAAGTGAGCACGCCTTACTGCAGCTGATTGCTTGCCGCTTGCAGCTGGGAGCATTCTCATGACCCTGGAAAACATCTCATGCCAGAAGAGTTTTGGTGGCTGGCATAAACGCTACAAGCATCATTCCGATGTGCTCGATTGCGACATGACTTTCGCCGTCTACCTGCCGCCGCAAGCGGAGCAGGGCGGCAAGTTGCCGGTGCTGTACTGGCTGTCCGGGCTGACCTGCACCGACGAAAACTTCATGCAGAAGGCCGGCGCCCAGCGCATGGCCGCCGAGCTGGGGTTGATCATCGTGGCGCCGGACACCAGTCCCCGTGGCCCCGGTGTACCAGGCGACCCGGATAACTCCTGGGATTTTGGCCTGGGCGCAGGTTTCTATCTGAATGCCACCCAGCAACCCTGGGCCAAGCACTATCGGATGCATGACTACGTGGTGCAGGAATTGCCGGCACTGGTCGAGGCCCATTTCCCCGCATCGGATAAACGCGGGATCAGCGGGCACTCCATGGGCGGCCATGGTGCGCTGGTGTGTGCCTTGCGCAACCCCGGGCGTTACCTGTCGGTGTCGGCATTTTCGCCGATCAACAACCCGATGGATTGCCCCTGGGGCCAGAAAGCCTTCTCCCGTTACCTGGGCGAAGAGCGCTCGAAATGGCGTGAATGGGATGCTTGCGTGCTGATCAGCGAAGCCTCGCAGAAGCTGCCGCTGCTGGTAGACCAGGGCGACCGCGACGACTTCCTCGCCGTGCAACTCAAGCCGGAAGCCTTGCAGCAAGCGGCCAAGGCCGCCAACCATCCGCTGGAACTGCGCCTGCAGCCCGGCTATGACCACAGCTACTTCTTTATCGCCAGCTTCATCGAAGACCATTTGCGACACCATGGTCGTGCTTTGCTCGGTTAATGTGAGGCAAAAGTAGGTAGAATCACGCCCTGAATTAAATCGGGGCGTTTTTTTATGCGTATTGGCCACGGCTACGATGTGCACCGTTTCGCTGAAGGCGATTTCATCACCCTGGGCGGCGTGCGCATTGCACACCACCATGGGTTGCTGGCTCATTCCGACGGCGACGTTGTCCTGCATGCCTTGAGCGATGCCTTGCTCGGCGCAGCGGCGTTGGGCGATATCGGCAAGCACTTTCCGGACACCGACCCCACCTTCAAGGGGGCGGACAGCCGCGTGTTGCTGCGCCATGTGGTCGGCCTGATCCACGCCAAGGGCTGGAAGGTCGGCAACGTCGACAACACGATCGTGGCCCAGGCGCCGAAAATGGCCCCGCATATCGAATCGATGCGCGCGCTGATTGCCGCAGACCTGCAAATTGAATTGGATCAAGTCAACGTGAAAGCCACCACCACCGAAAAGCTCGGGTTTACCGGTCGTGAAGAGGGCATCGCGGTGCACTCCGTCGCCTTGTTGCTGCGCGCATGAATGACCTGCAACTGCTGGGCCCACGGGCCTACGGCGAGGCCTTGGGCAGCGCGGTCCTCAAGGCCACGGCGGAAGATTTCCAGGTGGACGAGGTGCTGGACATCCCGCTGAGCGGCGAGGGCGAGCACCTTTGGCTATGGGTGGAAAAGCGCGGTCTGAATACCGAAGAAGCTGCGCGGCGGATTGCCAAGGCTGCTGGCGTGCCGTTGCGCACCGTCAGCTACGCCGGGCTCAAGGACCGCCAGGCGTTGACCCGCCAATGGTTCAGCGTGCAACTGCCGGGCAAGGCCGACCCGGACATGAGCGGCGCCGAAAACGACACCCTCAAGATCCTCAAGACCGGTCGGCATAAACGCAAGCTGCAGCGGGGCGCGCATTCGGCCAACGGTTTCACCTTGCGCCTGACCCAATTGGACGGTGACACCGCCGCCATCGACGCGCGGTTGCAACTGATTGCCCAACACGGCATTCCGAACTACTTCGGCGCGCAGCGCTTTGGCCACAATGGCGGCAACGTCGCCGACGCCCGCGAATGGGCGGCGCGCAAGGCCTTGCCGGAACAGCGCAATGTGCGTTCGCGCTTGCTGTCTACCGCGCGCAGCTACCTGTTCAACAAAGTCCTGGCAGCCCGTGTGGCCGATGGTTCGTGGCAGAAGGCCCAGGTCGGCGACCTGCTGGCCTTCACCGACAGTCGCAGCTTTTTTCCGGCGGGGGAGGCGGAATGCAGCGACCCGCGCCTGGCGATTCTGGACCTGCACCCCACCGGCCCACAGTGGGGCGAGGGCGACTCACCGGCGGCGGGTGCCACCCACGCGTTGGAACAGGCGATTGCCGCCGAAGAAGCAGACCTGCGCGATTGGCTGGTGAAAGCCGGCATGAGCCAGGAACGTCGCATTCTGCGACTGCCCATTGGCGGGTTGACGTGGCATTATCCCTCGCTGGACATTCTGCAATTGGAATTCGTCCTGCCGGCCGGATGCTTCGCCACTGTCTTGGTGCGCGAGCTTGTTGATCTGGTGCCGGTGGGGCAGACGGACAACCCATGCGTATTCTGATATCAAACGATGACGGTGCCACCGCACCCGGGCTTGCCGCGCTCTATGCTGCGCTGCAGGATTATGCCGAGTGTGTGGTGGTCGCCCCCGACCAGGACAAAAGCGGCGCCAGCAGCTCGCTGACGCTCGACCGTCCGCTGCACCCGCAGGTCCTGGCCAATGGCTTTATCAGCGTCAACGGTACCCCTACCGACTGCGTGCACCTGGCGATCAACAGCCTGCTGGACCAGGAACCGGACCTGGTGGTGTCGGGCATCAACCTCGGGGCGAACCTGGGCGATGACGTGCTGTATTCCGGTACCGTGGCGGCGGCCCTTGAAGGGCGCTTCCTGGGGCGTACCGCGTTCGCTTTTTCGTTTGCCTCGCGCCAATTGGACAACCTGCCCACTGCCGCCTATTTCGCGCGCAAGCTGGTGGAGGCCCATGGTTCCCTCGACCTGCCGCCACGCACGGTGCTCAACGTCAATATTCCCAACTTGCCCCTCGACCATATTCGCGGCATCCAGCTGACACGCCTGGGCCATCGCGCCCGTGCGGCAGCGCCATTGAAGGTGGTCGACCCGCGTGGCAAGGAAGGCTACTGGATCGCCGCTGCGGGCGACGCTGAAGATGGCGGCCCAGGCACGGACTTTCATGCGGTGATGCAAGGTTATGTTTCGATTACCCCGTTGCAACTTGATCGCACCTTCAGTGATGCCTTCAGTGGTCTCGATGGATGGCTGGAGGGCCTGCGCTGATGGCTCGTGAACAAGACGACCTGCTGCGCCGTGGCATCGGGATGACGTCCCAGCGCACCCGCGAGCGTTTGATCCAGCGCCTGTACGAGGAAGGCTTGTCCAACGCCCAGGTGCTGGAAGTGATCCGGCGCACGCCTCGGCATCTGTTTGTCGACGAGGCCCTGGCCCACCGTGCCTATGAAGACACGGCATTGCCGATCGGTCATAACCAGACTATCTCCCAACCTTATATGGTGGCTCGCATGAGCGAGCTGCTGCTGGCGGCCGGGCCGTTGGACAAGGTGCTGGAAATCGGCACCGGCTCCGGCTACCAGACCGCGGTACTGGCGCAACTGGTGGAGCGGGTGTTCTCGGTGGAGCGCATCAAGGTGCTGCAGGACCGCGCCAAGGAACGCCTGGTGGAGCTGAACCTGCGCAACGTGGTGTTCCGCTGGGGTGATGGCTGGGAAGGCTGGCCGGCGCTGGCGCCATATAACGGCATCATCGTCACCGCCGTGGCCACGGATGTGCCGCAAGCGTTGCTCGACCAACTCGCGCCGGGCGGCCGCCTGGTGATCCCGGTGGGTTCCGGCGAAGTGCAACAATTGATGCTCATTATCCGTGAGGACGACGGCTTTTCCCGGCATGTGCTGGGGGCCGTGCGATTCGTACCGTTGCTGAACGGCCCGCTGGCCTGATCATTTGTTCATGGGCAGTGAATTCTGCTGATGAGGATGTGTCTTACGGCGGGGTTCATCGATTCAACAAGATGAGCGGCGGCATTCAACAGGATGAATTTTTCGTTTCAGTCGTGTGCCGGTAAAAAGCCAATGCCCAGTTATACTTGCGTCATATTTCAAGCCTGATACAGGCGTTCATGTTCAGCCACCACAAAGGGAGCGGCGGGTGAGTCTCACAGGTCTTGCGCAGCGTATGAGTAAAACAAGCTTTCAGCGACTGGTGCTTGGCCTTGTCTTGAGTTCCCTGTTGGCGGCGTGCTCCAGCTCGCCAAGCAGCGGCGCGCGGGTGGTTGACCGTAATAGCGCAGTGCCGCAAAAGCCGACGGTCACCACTGGCCAGTACGTGGTTCGCAAAGGCGACACACTGTTCTCGATTGCCTTCCGCTATGGCTGGGACTACAAGGCACTTGCAGCTCGCAACAATATTCCTGTGCCGTATACGATACATCCGGGTCAGACCATTCGCTTCGATGGGCGCACCGGTTCAACGCCTACGGCAGTGGTGACAAACAGCGGATCTTCGCCGTCGTCTTCGAGCAAGACCACCATCATCACCCGGCCTGCAGGCACCGCCGCGCCTACGGTTGCGAGCAAGCCGGCACCCGCGCCGCTGCCGCCGGCAGGGCCTGCACCGACCGGTTGGGGGTGGCCTTCAAACGGGGTATTGATTGGAAAATTCTCTTCAAACGGTAGTTTGAATAAAGGCATTGATATCGCCGGAGATTTGGGACAGCCTGTTTTAGCTGCGTCTGATGGGACAGTGGTGTACGCCGGGAGTGGTTTACGGGGCTACGGCGAGCTGGTCATCATCAAACACAGCGATACCTACGTCAGTGCCTACGGTCACAACCGCAGGCTGTTGGTTCGGGAGGGGCAGCAGGTCAAAGTCGGACAGACAATTGCCGAAATGGGGTCAACTGGTACAGACCGGGTGAAACTGCACTTTGAGATTCGCCGTCAGGGGAAGCCCGTAGATCCGCTGCAATTCCTACCCCGTCGTTGATGTGTTGCACAGCCTGTTCCCTCACGTAGAAGGAACAGGCTCCAGCGTTGCCAAGGATAAAGGCGTCGCTTGAGCTTGAGGTCGAACTCACCAAAGGACTATAACAATGGCTCTCAGTAAAGAAGCGCCGGAGTTTGACATCGACGATGAGGTTCTCCTTATGGAGACCGGTATCGCTACGGAATCGATGTCGAATGAGGGACCTGCTGTACCTTCAGTTCGTACCAAATCCAAGAACTCCACCGCGTTAAAGCAACACAAATACATTGACTACACCCGGGCGCTCGACGCGACCCAGCTGTACCTCAATGAAATCGGCTTTTCCCCCCTGCTGACCCCCGAAGAAGAAGTCCATTTTGCGCGCTTGTCGCAAAAGGGCGATCCGGCTGGGCGCAAGCGCATGATTGAAAGCAACCTGCGACTGGTGGTGAAAATCGCCCGACGCTACGTCAATCGTGGGCTGTCGCTGTTGGACCTGATCGAGGAAGGCAACCTGGGCTTGATCCGGGCGGTGGAGAAGTTCGACCCTGAGCGGGGCTTCCGCTTCTCAACCTATGCCACCTGGTGGATTCGCCAGACCATCGAACGGGCGATCATGAATCAGACCCGCACGATCCGGCTGCCAATCCATGTGGTCAAGGAGCTCAACGTCTACCTGCGGGCGGCGCGTGAGCTGACACAAAAACTCGATCATGAACCCTCGCCCGAAGAAATCGCCAACCTGCTGGAAAAACCGGTAGGGGAGGTCAAGCGCATGCTGGGCCTCAACGAGCGGGTGTCTTCGGTCGACGTCTCGTTGGGTCCGGATTCGGATAAAACCCTGCTGGACACCCTGACGGATGATCGTCCTACAGATCCTTGCGAGCTGTTGCAGGACGATGATCTGTCCCAAAGCATTGACCAGTGGTTGTCGGAGCTTACAGACAAGCAGCGTGAGGTGGTGATCCGCCGCTTCGGCCTGCGTGGCCACGAGAGCAGCACCCTGGAGGATGTAGGCCTGGAGATCGGCCTGACCCGTGAGCGGGTGCGGCAGATCCAGGTAGAAGGGCTCAAGCGCTTGCGTGAGATCCTGGAGAAGAATGGCTTGTCGAGTGAGTCGTTGTTCCAATAGGCGACGCAGGACGAAATGTGGGAGCGGGCTTGCTCGCGGATGCGCAGTATCAGTAGGCAGATGTGCTGACTGATCCACCGCTTTCGCGAGCAAGCCCGCTCCCACATTGCTTTGTGCGTGGCATCACAGCACCAAATTGCAAGCATAAAAAAACCCCGCTTTTGAGGGCGGGGTTTTTTCGACTAAGTCAGTACAAGTTAGATAACTTGAACTTCTTCAGCTTGCATGCCTTTCTGACCGCGGGTAGCGATGAAAGAAACCTGTTGGCCTTCTTTCAGGCTTTTGAAGCCGTCGGATTGGATAGCTTTGAAGTGAACGAACAGGTCGTCACCGGATTGTGGAGTGATGAAGCCGAAGCCTTTTTCATCGTTGAACCACTTAACGGTACCAGTTTGGCGATTAGACATGGTGTATCTCCTTGGACAAAGTTAACTGCGACTCAGGAAAAGCCCTGGCCGAGACTGAGTGCAAAGAGCAGGAAAAATTCTTGGAGATGGTTGGATCGAAATTCAACATATCGTGTAGAGATTCTCAGTGACACAAGCAGCACAGTGGCGCCACCTTAACCCTTTTTCCGGGACGTGCCAATGGTATTTCCGAAGGTTTCTCTATTTTCGTGACTGGCGGTGGTATTTACCGCCACCAGCGCCTGCAACCCGGGTCCCGGCCCCGCTGGCCGCGACTTACAGGAGCGTGCGCATTCATCAACAAATCCCCCACGCCCTTTGAACCCCAACGCTGGCCCCGGTAAGATGCCCCACAGAATTTTTCCACCTCGCTATTCAGGACACCCGCCATGAGCATCAAATCGGACAAGTGGATTCGCCGCATGGCGCAAGAGCACGGCATGATCGAGCCCTTCGTAGAGCGCCAGATGCGTGGCGAAGGCGCTGAACGCCTGATTTCCTACGGGGTTTCCAGCTACGGCTACGATGTGCGTTGCGCCGATGAATTCAAGGTGTTCACCAATATCAATTCGGCGACCGTCGATCCGAAAAACTTCGACGAAAAAAGCTTCGTCGACGTGAAGAGCGACGTGTGCATCATCCCGCCAAACTCCTTCGCCCTGGCGCGTACCGTGGAGTTTTTCCGCATTCCGCGCGACGTGCTGACCATCTGCCTGGGCAAGAGCACCTACGCTCGCTGCGGCATTATCGTCAACGTGACGCCGCTCGAGCCTGAGTGGGAAGGTCACGTGACCCTGGAGTTCTCCAACACCACCACGCTGCCGGCGAAGATCTACGCCAACGAAGGCGTGGCGCAGATGCTGTTCCTGCAGTCCGATGAGGCCTGTGAAGTGTCCTACAAGGACCGTGGCGGCAAGTACCAGGGCCAGCGTGGCGTGACCTTGCCGCGCGCTTGATCGAAAGGTCCTACACGCCAAGGGAATTAGTCTGCAGAAAGTGACTCTATTGGGTGTACTGCCTCGGCGCGTGCAAGACGCGCCGGGCCACGCTTGAGGAGTACTTTTATGAAGATCGACCCGCGAATCAGCGCCGAACTTGCCCGGCTTGAACCCAACCAGATTGGTGTCCTGGCCTGGTCCCTGATGGCCGATCCCGCCTACGCAGGCGGCATCCCCGGCCAACCCGAGCCGGATTACCCCCAGCCGACCGAGCCCGGTGAACCGACCCTTCCGGACGAGCCACCGCCCGCGCCTGTCGCCTGATAACTGGGAGGCCGGTCAGCGCACTGGCCATACCTCGTGATCACCGATCACAAAGATCCGGTGGTCATTGTCCTGCTCCACCGCATAACCCCCCGTAAACGCCCCGAACGCCGGCAACAGGCTGACGCGGCTACCCAGCTGGAAGCACGGCAGGCGCAAGCGTTGCCGGCCTTTGCCGCGCAAGTGATACACCGGGTGCACATGCCCCGCGAGTACATGGTGGCTGGCATGCGCATCCGGTTCGTGTTGCAGTGCGAATGGCCCCATCAGCAGCGGCTCCGCGACCACCTCGATGTCCAAGTCCGCCGGCGGGTCGCCTGCGCGCTTGTCGTGATTGCCGCGAATCAAGGTCAGGTGCAGCCCTGCCTGGCGTTCACGCCACGCCCGCAAGGCGCCCAGCGTGCCACTGGCATGCGAGCCAGGGCCGTGCAGGAAGTCGCCCAGGAAGATCACGCGGGCGCAGGTAAAGGCCGCTAACAGCCGATCCAGTCGTTGCAGGTTCTCGGTGGTAGTCCCCTGTGGCACCGGTTGCCCGAGGCTGCGGTAGGCCGAGGCCTTGCCGAAATGCGCATCGGCGATCAGCAAACACTGATGCGCAGGCCAATACACGGCCTTGTCCGCCAGCAGCCATAACGTTTCACCTTCCAATTGCACGGTGTAATACATCAAGCCTTCCTGTTATCCGCGACTTTCTCCAGGTCCTTGACCATCCGCGCGATGCGCTCGGAGAGTTTTTCCGAACTCATGCTTTCACGCATCCGTTCCACCAACAGCGGAAAGGCCAGCGGCGTCGGCCGCTCGATCACGTGCAGGTTCAGTTGCAGTGCCGACAGACGCCGCAGTGTCTGTTCCAGCCGACGAATATCCAACTCATCACGTAGGACTTCTTCTCCGGCCTGGGTCAGCAACAGGTTCTGCGGGTCATATTGCTTGAATACCTCAAAGAACAGGCCGCTGGATGCCTGCACCTGGCGTGTACTTTTCGGCGCGCCGGGGTAACCGGCAAACACCAGTCCGGCGATCCGCGCAATCTCGCGAAAGCGGCGCAGGGCGAGTTCGCCGGCGTTCAGGCTGGCCACGACGTCGGCCAGCAAGTCTGCCGGGCTCAGCAATGCCTCATTCAGCAGGGCAGGCCACTCCACCGGCGTCGCGCTCAGCAGCTCCAAGCCGTAATCATTCACTGCAATCGAGAAGGTCACGGGTTGGCGTTGGCTGACCCGCCATGCCAACAGGCTCGCCAGGCCCAAGTGCACCTGGCGCCCGGCAAACGGGTAGAGAAACAGGTGACACCCCTCGCGTGATTTCAGGGCTTCGGCCAACAACCCGTCGTACGTCGGCAGGCCGGACCAGCGTAACTGCGTCTGCAACAAGGGTTGCACCGCGCGCATTTCCGGGCCGTCGTAGTGCCCGCGCGCCGCAGCGTCGAAGCGTTCCACCACGGCTTGCGCCAACTCATTGGAAAGCGGCATGCGCCCGCCATTCCAGCGCGGCACTGCGGCTTTTTTGGCGCTGCTGCGACGTACATAGGCG
Organism: Pseudomonas sp. TH21; assembly: GCF_016651025.1. NCBI lineage: Bacteria > Pseudomonadati > Pseudomonadota > Gammaproteobacteria > Pseudomonadales > Pseudomonadaceae > Pseudomonas > Pseudomonas sp. TH21. Next base: position 1,340,865 of record NZ_JAEKEQ010000001.1, read on the forward strand.
GTCATGTTTTCCACTCGGACCAGCTCCAGCAAGCGCCCGGCAAACAGGAACCCATCACCCGGCTTGAGGCGCGCGATGAAGCCTTCTTCGACACTGCCGAGGTTCTTGCCGCCGCCGCCCTTGCTCCAGAATTTCAGTTGGATGCTGGCGTCGCTGACGATGGTGCCCACGCTCATGCGATGCCGCCGCGCGAGCCTGGCGTCGGGGACGCGCCAGATGCCGTGTTCGTCGGGCTCCACGCGGCGGTAGTCCGGGTAGGCGGTCAGCGACAGCCCGCCATGGCGCACAAAGCCCAGGGCCCAGGCCCAGTCGGCCTCGGTCAGGTCGCGATAGGCCCAGGCACCGCGCACTTCCGCCAGCAACGCGTCGGGGGTGAAGCCACCGCCCAGCGCCATGCTCACCAAGTGCTGTACGAGTACATCCAACGGCTTGTGCGGCGATTCCCGCGCTTCGATGTGCCGCTGCGCAATGGCATCCTGGGCGGCAGCGGCTTCCACCAGTTCCAGGCTGTGGGTCGGCACCAGCGTCACCCGCGATGGCCGCCCCGGCGCGTGGCCCGAGCGCCCGGCGCGTTGCATCAGCCGCGCCACGCCTTTGGCCGAGCCAATTTGCAGGACTCTTTCCACCGGCAGGAAATCCACCCCCAGGTCCAGGCTCGAGGTGCACACCACGGCCTTGAGCTGCCCGTCCTTGAGTGCGCGCTCGACCCAGTCACGCGTCTCCCGGGACAGTGAGCCATGGTGCAGGGCAATCAAGCCGGCCCAGTCCGGGCGCGCCTCGAGCAACGCCTGGTACCAGATTTCCGATTGCGCGCGGGTATTGGTGAATACCAGGCAACTGCTGCTGGTTTCCACTTCGGCCACTACCTGCGGCAACATTTTCAAGCCGATATGCCCGGCCCAGGGGAAGCGTTCCGCGACGGGCGGCAACAAGGTGTCGACCAACAGCTGCTTGGCTGTCTGCCCCTGCACGTTGATCCCGCCACCTTGTGGGACCAATACCTCCAAGGCGTGAGCCTGATTACCCAGCGTTGCCGAAATCCCCCATACCATCAGCTCGGGATGCCAACGCCGCAGCCGTGCCAGCGCCAGCTGCAGTTGCACGCCGCGCTTGTTGCCGATCAGCTCATGCCATTCATCCACCACCACCATGCGCAGGTGCGCCAGGCTCACTTCGCTGTCCGCGCGGGCGAGCATCAGGGTCAGGCTTTCCGGGGTGGTGACCAGTGCGGTGGGCTGTCGGCGTGTCTGGCGTGCACGCTCGCTGCTGCTGGTGTCGCCGGTGCGCAGGCCGATGCTCCAGGGAATCTGCAAGGCCTCAAGCGGTGCTTCGAGTGCGCGGGCGCTATCGGCGGCCAACGCCCGCATGGGCGTGATCCACAGCACCGTCAGTGGCTCTGCGGGCGCTTTACGCTTGCCGCTGGCCGGCGGGCGAGTGATGGCGAAGCGATTGAGGGCGGCAAACCACAGCGCATAGGTTTTGCCCGCACCAGTGCTGGCATGCAGCAAGCCGGACTGGCCTGCCTTGACGGCAGCCCACACCGCTTTCTGGAAGGCGAACGGTTTCCAGCCCTTGGCGGCGAACCATGTTTTGGCGAAGTCGTGGGGTTTTGCCATGCGACGGCTTACACTCTGGAAGGCCTATTCCACAGACCTTCACCGAGCATCAAAGGTTTAACGCAATCCTTGCAGGCGCATCGCACCGCGGCGAGGGTGGCGCAAAGATCGCCGCAGGGCTCAAGGCGCTATCGCCAGGCGGTTCCTACACGTTTACTTCAGGTTGCCGCTGAGAAATTGCTGCAGCCGCTCGCTTTTCGGATTGCCCAGCACATCCGCCGGCGCACCTTGCTCTTCCACCAGGCCCTTGTGCAGGAACAGCACCTGGCTCGACACCTTGCGCGCGAAGCTCATCTCATGGGTCACCATGATCATGGTGCGGCCTTCCTCGGCCAGGCCCTGGATCACCTTCAATACCTCGCCCACCAGCTCCGGGTCGAGGGCTGAAGTAGGCTCGTCAAACAGCATCACTTCCGGTTCCATGGCCAGGGCGCGGGCGATGGCCACCCGTTGCTGCTGGCCACCGGAGAGAAAGGCCGGGTATTGATCGGCCACGCGTGCCGGCAGGCCGACCTTGTCGAGGTAGCGACGGGCACGGTCTTCGGCGTCCTTCTTGCTGCAACCCAGCACCCGGCGCGGGGCCATGGTGATGTTTTCCAGCACGCTCATGTGGCTCCACAGGTTGAAGTGCTGGAACACCATCGCCAGGCGTGTGCGCAGGCGCTGCAGTTCGGCATCGTCAGCCACGCGCATGCCATGGCGGTCGCTGACCATGCGGATCGGCTGGCCATCGAGGGTCATGGCGCCGTCGTTGGGGGTTTCCAGGAAGTTGATGCAGCGCAAAAAGGTGCTCTTGCCCGAACCGCTGGCGCCGATCAGGCTGATCACGTCACCGGTCTTGGCCTTGAGCGAAACACCTTTGAGCACTTCATTGTCGCCATAGCTTTTATGCAGGCCTTCAACGGTCAATTTGTACATGGGGCGTGCATCCTCAAGGCGAAAGTAGATAGCCGCTACGGTAGGCCTCTGAGCCGGCGACATGGCCGATGACCATCCCGGCAGTGGCCATGCGGCGTAGCGAACGGGCGTAAAGCAGGCCGGCCTTCTGGCAGTGCACAGGCGTTACGCGGTCGGTAATGGGGTCGATGATGTCGGCGATCAGTTGCCCGGCCTCCAGGTATTCCCCCGGCAGGGCGCTGAACACCAGCAGGCCGCCGACCGGTGTCGCCACCGGTTCCACGCCTGCCAGCGGCGTGGCCGGGTAGGGCAGTGCCGGCAGCGGGGCGGCTTCGCCCTCGATCGCGCCGAAGTGGATCAGGTAATCGATGATCGCCTGGCAATCGAGGCTGGCCAGGCCATGGTTGACGTCGCCCTGGCCACGCAGCTCGACGGTGACGGAAAAGCTGCCCATCGGGATCGGGAAGCGCTCGCCGAATCGCTGCTGCAATTGCCACCACACCAGGGTGAAACACTCATCGAAGGATTGCCCGCCGGAATCGGTGGCGAGCAAGTTGGCTTCCGAGCCGAGATAGCGCGCCAGCGGCTCGACCTGCGGCCACGCCTCGGGAGTGGTGTACAGGTGCGCCACGGCTTCGAAATCGCAATGCAGGTCGAGCACCATGTCGGCATCGCAGGCCAGGCGTTGCAGCACCAGGCGCTGGGAGTGCAGCTGGGTCTCGGCGGTTTGCGCGGCGAGGGCGTTGGACAGCGCGGTGCGGATCAGTTCGACGTTGTGCCGCGGATCATCCCCGAGTGACGCTTCGACCTGGTTACCCACCGCGTCACTGAGGTCGACAAACAAGCGATTGAAGTTCTGCCCGCTTTCCAGCTCGTAGCGGCCCAGCGGAATATCCATCAACACCTGTTCCAGGCCCACCGGGTTGGCGATCGGCACCAGCACGATTTCGCTGCGCAGGCGCCCGGCGGCCTCCAGTTGCGCCAGGCGCAGCTTGAGGTGCCAGGCCACCAGCATGCCGGGCATTTCATCGGCATGCAGCGACGACTGGATGTAGATCTTGCCTTCAGCCTGTTCCGGGCCGAAGTGGAAACTGTGAATCTGCCGCGCCGTGCCAGGCACAGGCGCGATCAGTTCATGAACCTGATGACACATGAAGGCTCCTTAATGACTCGGCCCGAGGAAGGCCAGCCAGCGGCGCTCCGCCAGACGAAACAGGCCGACCAGGGCAAAGGTCACTGTCAGATAGATCAGCGCGGCGATGCCGAAGGATTGGAAGGTCATGTAGGTCGCCGAGTTGGCGTCCCGTGCGACCTTGAGAATGTCGGGCACTGTTGCGGTAAACGCCACGGTGGTCGAGTGCAGCATCAGGATCACTTCATTGCTGTAGTACGGCAACGAGCGGCGCAGGGCCGACGGCATGATCACATACGCATACAACTTCCAGCCGCTGAGGCCATAGGCCTTGGCGGCCTCGACTTCGCCGTGGGCCATGCTGCGGATCGAACCGGCGAATATCTCGGTGGTGTAGGCGCAGGTGTTGAGGGCAAAGGCCAGGATCGTGCAGTTCATCGCGTCGCGAAAAAATGCGTCCAGCACCGGCTGCGCGCGCACCGCGGCGATGCTGTAGATGCCGGTGTAGCAGATCAGCAACTGGATATAGAGCGGCGTGCCACGAAACAGGTAGGTGTAGAACTGCACCGGCCAACGCACCAGGCGATTTCGCGAGACGCGGGCGATGGACAGCGGGATCGAGACCAGGAAACCAATCACCAGCGAGGCGCTGAGCAGCCACATGGTCATTGCCAGCCCGGTGATGTGCTGGCCGTCGCTGTACAGGAAGGGGCGCCAGTATTGCTGCAGGAGTTCGATCATCGCACGGCCTCCCGGGACCCAGCGGAGTAGCGGCGTTCAAGCCGACGCAGGACGAAATTGGATGCACTGGTGATCAGCAGGTAGATAAACGCCGCGATGACCAGGAAGTAAAACAGTTGATAGGTGCTCTTGCCGGCATCCTGGGCGGCCTTGACCAGGTCCGCGAGACCAATGATCGATACCAGCGCCGTGGCCTTGAGCATGACCATCCAGTTATTGCCGATGCCCGGCAGGGCAAACCGCATCATCTGCGGAAAGGTCACGAAGCGAAACCGCTGCCCGCGACTCAGCCCATAGGCGGTTGCAGCTTCCAACTGGCCACGCGGGACCGCGAGGATCGCACCGCGAAATGTCTCGGTGAAGTAGGCACCGTAGATGAAGCCCAGGGTGATCACCCCGGCGCTGAATGGGTCGATCTCGATGTAGTCCCATTCCATGAAGTCGGTCAAACCGGTCAGCCAGATTTGCAGGCTGTAGAAAATCAGCAGCATCAGTACCAGGTCAGGTACGCCGCGAATCAAGGTGGTGTAGAGCTGGGCGGGAATACGGATCAAGCTGACGCTGGACAGTTTCGCGCTGGCCCCAATCAGGCCGAGCAGGACACTGACAGCCAGGGAGGCGACCGAGAGTTTTACGGTCATCCACGTCCCTTGGAGCAACAGCGGGCCGAACCCCTTCAAACTGAAGGCGCCCAGCCCCAGGGTTTGCAAAAGATCTTCAAACATGAATTCAGGACCTAATGGCGATAAAAAAGCGCCCACCGCAAACCGGTGGGCGCCAGGGTGTTATTTACCGCTGTAGAGGTTCAGATCGCCGAAGTGTTTCTTCTGGATGGTGGCGTACGTGCCATCATCGTGTAACGCTTTGATACCTTTATCGAGCAAGGCCTTGAGGTCTTTGTTACCTTTTTTGATACCGACCGCAGTTTTCGACGGCAGCAGAGGGTCGTCGATAGCCTTGCTGACTTCGTAGTCAGCGCCGGCCGGCGACTTCAAGAAGCCCAGTTCGGCTTGCAGCATGTCCTGCACGGACGCATCCAGACGGCCGGAGGTCAGGTCAGCGTACACCTGGTCCTGGTTGGCGTAGGCCTTGGTGGTCACACCGGCTTTGTCCAGCACAGCCTTGGCGTAGGCTTCCTGGATAGTGCCTTGCTCGTAGCCCACCGATTTGCCCTTGAGGGACTCAGGCGTGGAGTAGTTCGCGCCTTTTTTGAACACCAGGGAGGTCGGGCCGGAGAACAGCTCGCTGGAGAAGTCGATCGCCTTTTCACGGGCTTCGGTCACGGTCATCGACGAAATCACGCCGTCGAATTTGTTGGCGTTCAGGCCTGGAATCATGCCGTCGAAGTCACTTTCGACCCACTTGCACTTCACTTTCAGCTCGGCGCAGATCGCATTGCCCAGGTCGATATCGAAGCCCACCAGGCTGCCGTCGGCGGCCTTGGATTCGAATGGCGCGTAGGACGGATCGACACCAAAACGCAGTTCCTTGTATTCCTTGGCCAACGCAGTACCAGCGGCCATGCACAGAGCCAGTGCAGAAAGGGTCAGCAATGCTTTTTTCATTATGTAATCCCTGGAAACCAAGATAAGCGCTTGTGGCGCGTTTAGGACTGTTACTGAACGGTGTCAGACGCAACACAAGTAGCAATTTCTGCACCATAGTTCCGAATGATCGTTTTAAAAGGTGGGAAGAGGGAGATCTCAGTGTAGGAGATGCCCGAAAATGGGCACGCAAAAAACAGTGCACCCATTTGGGGCTGATGCAGATCGAAAACCTGGGAGCTGGCTTGCCGGCGATGGCGGCGAATCAGCTTATTCATCTGTCACTGATCCGCCGCCATCGCAGGCAAGCCAGCTCCTACAGAGATTTGTGGGGTTTTAGCATCCGGTCAGCAGGTCTTGCAGCGTGGCCAGGTTGTCAGCCTCATCCACCGCCTTGTCCTGCCGCCACCGCAACATCCTCGGAAACCGCACCGCGATCCCACTTTTATGCCGCTTGGACAGGGCAATGCCCTCGAACCCCAGCTCGAATACCATGCTCGGCGTGACACTGCTGACCGGTCCGAATTTCTCTACGGTGGTCTTGCGCACAATCGCGTCGACCTTGCGCATCTCTTCGTCGGTCAGCCCTGAATAGGCCTTGGCGAAGGGCACGAGCGTGCGCTCGCTGCCGGGCGGGCCGTCCCACACGGCGAAGGTGTAGTCACTATAGAGGCTGGCGCGCCGACCATGGCCGCGCTGGGCGTAGATCAACACGGCGTCGACACTGAACGGGTCGACTTTCCACTTCCACCACAGGCCCATGTCCTTGGTGCGACCCACACCGTAAAGGCCTTTGCGCTCCTTGAGCATCATGCCTTCGACGCCCAACTGACGGGAGGCTTCGCGTTGCTGCGCAAGATCCTGCCAGGTCGCGCCCGTGAGCAGGGGCGATGGAATCAGCACGGGTTGGTTGCACTGGGCGATTACCCGCTCGAGTTGAGCGCGACGTTCGGCCTGGGGCTGGTTGCGCCAGTCGGCGCCCTGGTATTCCAGCAGGTCATAGGCGAGGACGGCGACCGGTGCATCGTCGAGCACCTTTTTGCTCAGGGTCTTGCGGCCAATTCGCTGTTGCAGCAGGGCGAAGGGCTGCACTGCGTCCTTCCACACCACGATTTCGCCGTCGATCACCGTACCATCGGGCAGGCCACTGGTCAGGCTGTGCAGTTCGGGGAAACGCTCTGTGACCAATTCTTCGCCACGCGACCACACCCACAGGCGGCCGTCGCGCTTGACCAGTTGCGCGCGAATGCCATCCCACTTCCACTCCACCTGCCAATCGGCGGGGGAACCGAGCAATGCGTCGAATTGCTCCACCGGTTGCGACAAGCCATGGGCGAGAAAAAACGGATAGGGCTGTCCGCCGCGCTGCGCATGTTCGTCGTCTGATTCGGCGGCGATCAGTTTGAGGTAGCCTTCGGCCGTCGGCCGGTTGGACAGGTCGGTGTAGCCCACCAACCGCTGTGCGACCCGCTTGCTGTCGAGGTCGGCCATTGTGGCGAGTGCACGGGTGACCAGCAATTTGGACACGCCGACGCGAAAGCTGCCGGTGATCAACTTGATGCACACCATCAGGCTCGGTTGATCCAGTTGCGCCCATAACGCCGGCAGGCGCTCGGCCAGGTCCTGAGGTGCCAGGCCGCGCAGCGGCAGGAGCTTTTCTTCCAGCCACACCGCCAGGCCATCCTGCGAGGTGTAGGTAGATTCCGGTAATAGCAGGGAAATGGTCTCGGCCAGGTCGCCGACCGACTGGTAGCTTTCCTCGAACAGCCACGGCTCGATGCCCGCCGCCTCGGTGGCCATGTCCCGCAGCAGGCGCGTCGGCACCAACTGGCGAGGGCGCCCGCCGGACAAAAAATACACCGCCCATGCCGCATCTTCTGCCGGGGCTTGCAGGAAGTAGGCTTGCAATGCCGCGAGCTTGGCATTGCTGGACGTGGTGGCGTCAAGGTTGGCGTAGAGCTGCGCGAAGGCTTTCATGCCGTGGCCTCTTCTTCGTCATCCCCGTATTCGGTGGTGAAGCCTTGGGCATCCAGGCCTTTTTCCCGCAGGTGGCGCACCAGTACGCCGACCGAACCGTGGGTCACCATCACCCGTTCGGCGCCGGTCTGTTCGATGGCCCACAACAGCCCCGGCCAGTCGGCGTGGTCGGACAGCACAAAGCCACGGTCGACCCCGCGCCGCCGCCGTGTGCCGCGCAGGCGCATCCAGCCACTGGCGAAGGCGTCGCTGTAGTCGCCGAAGCGCTTGATCCAACTGCTGCCGCCGGCGGAAGGCGGGGCGATGATCAGGGCTTGGCGCAGCAGCGGGTCGGTTTTTTTGAAGTCGCCGGCGTAAAGGGTTTCCGGGATATAGATACCCGCTTCGCGGTACACCCGGTTCAGCGGTTCGACCGCGCCATGACTGAGGATCGGGCCGATGCTGGCGTCGATGCCATGCAGGATGCGCTGGGCCTTGCCGAATGAGTAACAGAACAACACGCTGGCCTTGCCGGCGGCAATATTGGCCTGCCACCAGGCGTTGATCCCGGCAAAGATCTGCGCCTGGGGTTGCCAGCGGTAGATCGGCAGGCCGAAGGTCGACTCGGTGATAAAGGTGTGGCAACGCACGGGCTCGAACGGCGCGCAGGTGCCGTCGGGTTCGACTTTGTAGTCGCCGGAGGCAACCCAGACTTCACCCTGGTATTCCAGGCGCACCTGGGCCGAACCGAGTACATGCCCGGCAGGGTGGAAGCTCAGGGTCACGCCGTGGTGAACGAGTTGTTCGCCATAGGCGAGGGTCTGCAGGTTGATGTCCTGGCCCAGGCGCGAACGCAAGATGCCTTCACCGGGGGCGGCGGCCAGGTAGTGCTGGTTGCCGGTGCGGGCGTGGTCGCCGTGGGCGTGGGTGATGACCGAACGTTCCACCGGGCGCCAGGGGTCGATGTAGAAATCTCCGGCGGGGCAGTAGAGGCCTTCGGGGCGGGCGATGACAAGGTCCATGGGCGTGCCGGGGGCAATGGGCTTATCAGGTAGGAGGCAGGGGCGGGGCGAGAAGTTCTATCTGAATGCAGGTGGTCCATTGTCGGCGCCGGCTTACCGGCGATAGCGCTGTGTCAGACGGCTGGAACGCCGGCTGACAGTGCACCATCGCCGGCAAGCCGGCGCCTATAAGGGCGGGTTATTTGCCCGGCGTCAGGGTCAACCGCGCCTTGCCATACACCTTCTCGAAGTTCTGCGGCTGCATCGGGAAGCTCAGGTATTGCGCCTTGAGCGCCGGGTCGATGCCGTTGGCGTAGTTCGGGCTGGCGGGGTTGCCGGACTGGCCGATGCCCCCCTGGCCCATCATCGGTTCCACCTGGCCGAAATCGACGATCATGCGCAGCGCCGGCACCTGGGTGGTATTGAAGTCCTGGCCCCAGGCATACGGTGCCGGGTTCAAGGTGTTGTGGTCGCCACCGGACGCCAGCGGGCCGCGAATCACCTGGCCAGTGCTGTTTTTCCAGGTGGTGCTGTGCAGCTTGCCCCACTGCCAGGCCTTGTGGTCGGCACCGAGTTGGCTGTCGCCGGCGGTGATCGCGGCGGCCAGGCTGCGCGCAAGGATCGCGGGTTTGTCTTCTTTTTGCGGCGTGCGCACGTCGTCCCAGAACGGGCTGTCTTCACGGCCCAGCAGGTGGTCGGCCTGGGCGGCATAGGACAGGCCGGCGTTGCTGACGAAGGCCTTCCAGCTCGCGCTGTTTTCCGGGCCCAGTTCGTCGAGGAAGATCTGCTTGGTGCTTTCCTGCAGGAACAGCTCGTAGAGCGCGGCGTCGGCGGACGTTGCCACGAGCCGGCCATCAAACGCCATCAAGCGACTCAGCGCCTCGCGCGCCTTGGCCTGTTCGGCGGCCGGCAATGCTGCAATCGCCTGTTTCAGCGGCTGGGCCATGCCCGGCGCCTGGAACATGGTCTTGAGCTTGGCGGCGAACAGGGTGGTCTGGTCGTACTGCATGGCGATCATGCTGCGGCTGTCGTGCTTGCCGGCATTGGCCAATTGCGCCAGGCGCTCGCTGCGCTCCGGCGCGTCCCACGAGTTGGACAGTTGCATGCCGTAGCCGCGTGGCGCGGTGCGCTGGTTGGCGGTGCCGATCCAGCCTTGGGCCGGGTCCTGGTCGTAAGGGTGCAGCATCGCATCGGCGTAGCCGTCCCAGTCAAAGCGGGTGTCCCAGCCCGGCGAGGGCAGCAGGCCTTCGCCTTCGCGACGGTTGGGGAAACGCCCGGTGACTTGCCAGCCGATATTGGTGGCGTCGGCGAAGATCATGTTCAAGGCAATCGCGCGGATTTCGCGGGTGGCGTCCGACGCCTTGGCGACGTTTTGCGCCCGGGACAAGTCGAAGAACGCATCCAGGCTCTTGTCATCCTTGAAGTCGGCCGTTTGCAGGGCCAGACCCAAGCCGCTGGTCAGGGCCTGGCTGCTGTTGAGAAGGGCGCCGTGACGGGTTTCGTACACCACTTCACGCAGTGGGCGCTGGCCCTTGGCGAAGTAGGTTTCGTTGCGCACGCCAGCCGGTAGCCATTTTCCGTTGTTCTCGTAGTACAACGCGTTGCCTTGGCGCTTGACCTTCTCCAGGAACAGGTCCTGGGTGTCGCCCTTGACCGTGCTCATGCTCCACGCGACTTTGCCGTTGAAACCGGACAACAGGGTCGGCAAGCCGGCAATCGAAGCACCGACCGCCTGGTATTTCGGCGCACGAATCTGCACGTAGCTCCACGGCGATGGAGCCTGGGGCTGGGCGGCGAGGTCGCTGGCCAGCAGACTTTTGCCGCTGCGGCTGCGTTGCGGGCCAATCGCCCAGTTGCTCGAGGTAGTGACAGCCAGCGCGTTGAGGCTGCTCAGTTGCTGGCTGACCGTGTCCAGTCCGGCCAGGCCAGTGATCTGGCTAAGGTTCACGCCTTTGAGTTTCTCGGCTTCGGCCAGCGGAATCGGCTCATCCGGCGTGCTCGGCGTCAGCCAGGCGAGCTTGTCGACGCCAACTTTTTGCGCCAGCACCAGGGAGGCAAGTTCTTCCTGCAGGTTGGCCGACTCGCTGAAATTCAGCAGGCAGAACAGCAGCGCCGAATCTTCCGGCTTCCAGTACTCGGGCTTGTAGCCGGTCTGTGCCAGGTCCGGCGGCAGCTTGTCGCGGTAGCGGAACAGGTAGGCGTTGACGCCGCGCGCATACACTTCGAAGAAGCGCTTGAGGCGCGGCGAGGAGGCGTTATACAGCTCGCCGGCGCTTTTCTTGAGGTTGACCGCACGCATGAAACGGTCGACATCCAGCACCTCAGGGCCGGACATTTCTGCCAGGCGGCCCTGGGCCAGCAGGCGCAGGGTGACCATCTGGGTGATGCGGTCACTGGCGTGCACATAACCGAGGCTGAACAGCGCGTCGTGGAAGGTGTTGCTTTCGATCAGCGGCATGCCCTGGGCATTGCGGCGTACCGATACATTCTGTGCCAGGCCTTTGATCGGCTGCACGCCGGCAACTGGCGGCAGGGTGTCCTGGGTGCTCTGGAGCTGGCAACCGGCCAGGCTTAATGCACTGGCCACTGCCGCGGCAACGCCGAACCGGGGAAGAAAATGTGAGAGGGCTGGCGAGGCCATGGCAAAGCTCCTGCGGGGGGTAGCGTCAGTAAAGGCGCTACGTTAGTGAGCGCGGCGAAACGACGCAAGCGGGAGTTTTGGGTTAAGCGTGAGAACTTGATTCGGACAGCGATCAATGTGGGCGTTGGCCTGCCTGCGATGCCAGCACCCAGGTGCGTCAGTCACACCAAGTGAGGCTATCGCAGGCAGGCCAGCGCCCGGATTTGATCGCGTGCTGCTTCAGGTCAGGCCTTGGGCGGGTTCACTTTCTGTACCAGTTCATACGCGCGCACGGTCGCTGGCCGCTCCTTGATGCTGTTGAACCAGCGCAGCACATGTGGGAAGTCTTCCAGGCGTTGGCTCTGCCACTTGTGGGAAACGATCCATGGATAGATCGCCATGTCGGCAATGCTGTAGTCCTCACCGGCCACGAACGCGCGGTCGGCCAGGCGCCGGTCGAGCACACCGTACAGGCGCGCGGTTTCGTCCACATAGCGCTTGATCGCGTAGGGAATCTTCTCCGGGGCGAACTGGCTGAAGTGGTGGTTCTGGCCCGCCATCGGCCCCAATCCACCCATTTGCCAGAACAACCATTGCAGTGCTTCCTGGCGACCACGCAGGTCTTGTGGAATGAACTGGCCGGTTTTTTCCGCGAGGTACAACAGGATTGCGCCGGATTCAAACAGCGAAATCGGCGCACCGCCGTCGGTCGGATTCTGATCGACGATGGCCGGGATGCGGTTGTTGGGAGCGATCTTCAGGAAGTCCGGCTTGAACTGGTCGCCCTGGCTGATATTGATCGGGTGCACCTTATAGGGCAGGCCGGCTTCTTCCAGGAACAGCGATACTTTGTGACCGTTGGGGGTAGTCCAGTAGTACAGGTCGATCATGAAGCTCTCCAAATGAGCGAATGCCTGCAGCTATAGGTGAAGACCAAAGGGCAATAATTCAATCAAACATTTGCGTCTAACCTTAGAAGCGTTTTACACGGCGCCGTCCACCAACACTTGCAGCGATTGCTGCGAGCAGCGTTCGATGCGCACCTGCACGCCATACACCTCGGCAAACAGCGCCGGGTCGAGCACCTCATCTGCCGTGCCGCTGGCATACAGCCGGCCCTGGCGCAGCACGGCGATATGGTCGGCAAAGCGTGCGGCAAGGTTGATGTCGTGCAGCACCACCACGGCGATCAGTTGGTGCTCGCGCACCAGCCCGCGCACGCACTCCATGACTTTCAACTGGTAGTTGAGGTCGAGGGCGCTGGTGGGTTCGTCCAGCAGCATCACCTGGGGGCGACGCGCGATCAGTTGGGCAAGACTGACCAATTGGCGCTGGCCGCCCGACAACGTGCTGAGTAACTGGTCGGCCAAGTGCGCGATGCCAATGCGTTGCAACGCCTCGAAGGCTTCGCGCAGGCAGGCCTCGCTGGACAGTGGAACGCCCTCCACATGGGCCACGCGCAGCGCGGCGATCACGCTTTCCATTACGCTGAGGCTCAGGCCGGGCGGCAGGTTCTGCGGCATGTAGGTCACCCGTCGCGCGCGTTCGGCAACGGACATGGCCGACAGGTCGAGGTCGCCCAATCGCACAACGCCTTGCATCTTTTCCAGCCCGGCCACGGCACGCAGCAAGGTGGATTTACCCGCGCCGTTGGGGCCGATCAAGGCGGTCAGGCTGCCGTGGGGCAGGGGCGGCAAGCTCAGGTCGTGCACGATCTGCCGGCGCCCGTAGCTCACATTGGCGTTGTGTACCGATAAGCCCGCACTCATAACTGCCTCCCCCGCTTGAACACCAGCACCACGAAAATCGGCACGCCGACCAAGGCGGTGACAATGCCCACCGGCACAATCACCCCGGGCATGATCAGCTTGCTGGCAATCGACGACAGCGACAGCAGCAACGCACCGGTCAGGGCACTGGCCGGCAACAGGAAGCGTTGATCCTCACCCACCAGGATCCGCGCGATATGCGGACCTACCAGACCGATAAATCCGATGGTGCCTACAAAGGCCACGGCGGTGGCCGACAACAGGCTGATGCGCAGCAACGAGAAAAACCGCAGGCGCTTCACGTCCACGCCAAAGCTTTGCGCGCGGTCCTCGCCCATGCGCAATAGGGTCAGGCGCGGTGCGGCGGTGAAGGAAAACGGCAGCACCACTGCGACCACCAGCGCCAGGATGCCGAGCTTGTCCCAATTGGCCCGGGTCACGCTGCCCAGGGTCCAGAACACCAGCTGTTGCAGCACGTCTTCGGTGGCCACCAGTTGCAGCAAGGCCACCACCGCGTTGCAACTGAACACCAGCGCGATGCCGAACAACACCAGGCTTTCCACGCCGGCGCCGCGCAGGCGTGACATGGCTTGCAGTAAAAACACCGAGGCGGCGGCGAAGATAAACGCCGAGATCGAAATCGCGGTGTTGGCCGAGACCCACAGCGTGGTCACCGGGAACACAATCACCAGCGATGCGCCCAACGCCGCCGCCGACGACACGCCCAAGGTAAACGGGCTGGCCAGCGGGTTGTTGAGGATCGCCTGCATCTCGGCCCCGGCCAGCGACAATGCACAGCCCACCAGCACCGCCATCAGCGCGTAGGGCAGGCGCACGTTCCAGATGATCACCTGGTCGGTGGCGCTCAGGTGCGAGGGATGCAGGATGCCGTCGAGTAACGCCAGCAGGCCCATGCCCGACGGGCCGCTGGCCAGGTCGACCAGAATCGCGCAGGCCAGCGCGGTGCCGAGCAAGGCCAGCAGCCAGGCACGCCGCGCCAGCAGGCGACGGTAGCCGTGGGTGGCGCTGGCGAGGTCGAGGGTTTGAGTGGTCATGGCGTTCACACAATTTTGAAGACGATGAAAATCCAAATGTGGGAGCGGGCTTGCTCGCGAATGCGCGGTGTCAGTCACTGAATAGGTCGACTGATACACCGCCTTCGCGAGCAAGCCCGCTCCCACAGTTTTTACCGCGTTTCGACAGCAGGCTTGCTGTTGATCCAATAGGCACCCTGCAGCGGCATCCCCAGGAACTGCTGGTTGATCTGCGCCATCGTTGCCTGCGGGTCCAGCGTGGCGAACAGTTGCGGGTGTACCCACTTGGCCAGCGCTTCAATCGCCAGCAGGTTGTAGGGCGAGTTGTAGAAGTCATGCCACAGGCCGTGGGAATTGCCTTCGCGGATCGCGCGAAGATTGGCGAATTCCGGCCGCGCCAACACGCGGTCAAACGCTTCACGCGCCTCGTCCTGGGTAACGCCTGCGCCCAGGATCAGGCCAGGTTTGTGGTTGCCGGTGGCCACGTACACATCCGGATCAGCCTTCAGCGCATATTCAACGCTGATATCACCCAGCGCGCCGGGCACGATATCGGCAGCGATGTTGCGTCCGCCGACCAGCTTGATCACTTCACCCATGCCGCTTTTGCCGGTGGTGTGCCCCGGTGCCTGCCAGGCACCGGCCAGCAGCTCGAGGAACACACTCGGGCGCGGGCCGGCCGGCAAGGTGGCGACGGCGTCGCTGATCACCTTGATGTGCTGGTCATAGAAAGCGAGGAATGCCTTGGCCTGGGCTTCACGCCCCAACGCCTGGCCCAGCGCGCTCATGCTGCTATGGGTGCCTTGCACCGGGTTGATGCGAAAATCGACGAACAGCACCGGGATTCCGGCCTTGGCCAATACATCGGCGACCGGGCTGTGTTCGGTCGGGCCGTGCCCGGAGATGCTGAACACCGCCAGGTCCGGTTTCAGCGAGAGAATTTCTTCAGCGCTGACGCTTTGTTCCGACGCCTGCCCGATCAACGGAATGTCCTTGACCGTCGGAAATTTCGCCACATAGGCGTTATAGGTGTGTTGGTCCAGCAGCTTCAGATCGTTCTGCCAGCCGACGATGCGCTGGAACGGCGCGTCCTTGTCGAGCAGGGCAAACGCTGAAATCAGGCGGCCTTCACCCAGTACCACGCGTTTGACGTCGTCCTTGACCTCGACCTTGCGGCCGAGCACATCGGTGACTTCGTGGGCGGCGGCGGTTTCGGCATGGCCGAGGACCAAGGCGCCGAACAGCACGCCGAGCTTGAGCAAGTGAAGGGGTTTGCGCATGGCAGAGGCTCCTGGTGAGAGAGGATCAGAATTCATAATCGACGCTGGCGGTGAGGGTGCGCCCGGCACCTGGGATGCCGTAGAGCTGGAAGCCATCGAGGGAGGCGCCGACCTGGCTGTAATAGAACGTGTTGAACACGTTGTTGAGGTTGAGGTTGACCGTGGTGTCCCTGTTCACCTTGTATTGCGCGGCCAGGCTGCTGAGCCAGTAGCCAGGGGCTTTTTCATGGTCGCGGGTGTAGATCGCATTCACGCCGGAGGGGCCATTGGCGTAGCTGCTGTTGTTGTTCAAGCCGCCGACGTATTTGTTGTCGGTGTAGCGGCGCCGGCCGACGTATTGCTCGCCGTAGCTCAGGCTCAGGGCGTCGGTGACGGCATAGGTGGTCCACAGGTTGGCGGTCAGGTCAGGGACGTTCTTGGCTTCGGCGCCCTTGTTGATGCCTTTGGTCTGGGTACTTTTGAGCGCCGAGAAACCGGTGTAGGCGGTCCAGCGCGAGGTGATATTGCCTTGCAGGCCGAGTTCCACGCCGTCCACGCGCTTGGCGGGCAGGGCGCGTACCGGGGCGGATTCGCCGTCCTGGTATTCCCAGGCGTTGTCGAGTTCGGTGCGGAAAATCGCGGCGGTGACGTTAAGCATGTCGTGGGCAATGTCCCACTTGGTGCCCAACTCGTAGGTCTTGGACTTGGCCGGGCTGTAGTTGCTGGTGCTGGCCGCGCCGTAGATCTGGTTGTTGGTGGATGCGCCCAACGCCGAGGGTTGCGCTGCTTCGCTGTAGGACACATAGACGCTGCCGTTGGGCAACGGCTTGTACACCGCGCCAACCCGTCCGCTCACCGCACCGTCGGTGCTGCTGATGGTCGATTGGCCGCGTTGTCTGGTTTGCGCCCGCCAGTTGTCGTAGCGCAGCGAGCCCAGCACCTGCCACTGCTCGTTGAGGGTGACGGTGTCACCCAGGTAAATACCGGCGTTGTCGATCACCGAGCGCGGGTCGCCTTCACCCTTGGTCACGTAGGTGCTGGCGAAGCTGTGGCTGGGCTCGCTCATGTCGAAGAACAGGTTGCCTGCCGGCACTTCGGCGTTGCGCTTCAGCCCGCCGTAGGTCTCGTGGTAGAACTCGAGGCCCGAGACCACCGCGTGTTGCAGGCTTGCTGTGTTGAACTTGAAGCTGAAGTCGGTCTGGTTATCCAGGATGGTGTAGCGCTTGGACAAGCCAAAGTCGCTGCCGCGCAGGATGCCGTAGGCGGTGTTGCTGTTGTTCACGTAGTCGGTGTAGGCATTCACCGTGCTACCTGGCACTTGGCTGATCGGGCCTACACCGGTGTAGCCCAAAGTCGCACAACGGGCGCCGGTGCAGGTTTTGTTGCCATTCGCGTCGGCGGCAAAAAAGCGCGCCGGGGAGAGCACGGCGAAGTTGTCGCTGCGTTCCCAGCGAGTCTGATTGCGCAGGTTGGCTTCATTCCAGTCGAAGTCGTGCTCCAGGCGGGCAGTCAGCGAGGTGGTTTTGTTTTGCTGGGTGTAGAGGCTGGAGTCGCCGTACCAGTTCGAGCGTTTCACGCCGGGCATGCGGTCGCCGTCGGTGCCCCGCTGGATCGGCACGCCGCCGTCCGGGGTGTTGGTGTCTTTCTGGTAGAAGGTGTCGATGAACAGGCGCGTGTCGGTGCCCAGGCCGAAGCCGAACGAGGTGGCGATGCCCCAGCGGTCGTAGTCCACGTCGTCGCGCTCGGCCACCTGGTTGTAGTGCTTCATCAGGTTGATGCGTACGGCGGTGGTGTCGTTCAGTTGCTTGTTCAGGTCGGCCGTGAGCCGGCGATAGCTGTCGGTGCCAATCCCGGCCGAGACCTTGTTGGCATCGCCCAGGTGCGCTTCCTTGCTGACCAGGTTGACACTGCCGCCCACCGCAGACACCCCGGACTCGATGGAGCCGGTGCCCTTGAACACTTCGGCCTGTTGCAGGTTGAAGGTGTCGGTACGGGTCGACATGCCGGCATCGCGCACGCCGTCGACGGTCAGGCTCTGCTCCGAAGAAAAGCCCCGGATCGAGAACAGATCGCCCCAGCCCAGGTTGCCCTCGCCAGACATGAAGGTAATGCCCGGCACGTTGCGCAACACTTCCTGCAGGGTCTGCGCGTTCTGCTCCTTGAGCACCTGCTGGGGCACGATGGTCACGCTTTGCGGCGCGTCCAGCAGCGGCTGGCTGATTTTCGCCGAGGTCACCCGGTCCACTTTGAAGGTGGAGGTGGCTTCACCGTCGACCTTGATTTCCGGCAGGCTCAGCACCGAGCCACTGGTCGTGGCGGCTGTCGTATCGGCCAAGGCGGTCGGGGCGACGCCGCCAGCCGCGAGGAAACCGAACATCGGCGCCAGGGTACTGTGCAATGTGTGACGGTGAGGGGTGGGCAATGACATAGGCAGTGATCCGAGTCTAAATTACAATTACTCTCATTTAGGTTCGGTAGTCTAAAGAGCGATTCCGCCTGCCATACCGGGGCTTTGTATCGCTGATGCGTGATTATGGTTTCCTACAACATTCCATTACATTTGCCTGCACTGCTGGCTGAACTTTCGGCTATCTCCTGCGTTTTGAGTTTTCGGATCGACTGCCCATGGCCAAGCAAGACCACCTGCTGATCGTTGATGACGACCCGCAAATCCGCCAATTGCTCTGCGACTACCTGAGCGACGCCGGTTTCCAGGTATCCACCGCCGCCGACGGCAAGGAAATGCGCCGCCGCCTGGCGCTGAACGTGATTGACCTGATCGTGCTCGACCTGATGCTGCCGGGTGAAGACGGCCTGAGCCTGTGCCGCGAACTGCGGGTCAGTTCCAACACGCCGGTGGTGATGCTCACGGCCAAGGGCTCCTTGATCGACCGCATCGTCGGCCTGGAGATCGGCGCCGATGACTACCTGCCCAAGCCGTTCGACCCGCGTGAGTTGCTGGTACGGATCAAGGTCGTGCTGCGACGCGTGCAGAGTTTTCCGGATCGCGCGCGCCTGGACGAGGCGCCGAGCATTCGCTTCGCCGGCTGGCAGCTCGACACGCGGGCGCGGCAGTTGCTGTCGCCGCAAGGCGTGGTGGTGAGCCTGGGCAACTCGGATTACCGCGTGTTGCGCCTGCTGTTGCAGCACCCCAACCGCCCGTTGAGCCGCGACTTTTTGCTCAACCACGTGTTCGACAAGGACAGCACGCCGTTCGACCGTTCCATCGACGTGTGCGTCAGCCGCCTGCGCTCGCAACTGCCGGCGGGGCTGATCAAGACCGTGCGCAACGAGGGTTACATGCTCACCGCCGATGACGTGGTGCTGGAATCGTGAGACTGCTGCCGCGCTCGCTGTTTGGGCGGCTGGTGCTGATCCTGGTCAGCGGCATGCTCGCGGCCCAGGCCCTGACCAGCAGCATCTGGTACGACCGGCGGCATGGCCAGGTGCTGGAAATCCCTGCGCGGCTGATCGCCACTCGACTGGCGGATGTGGTGCGGCTGGTGCACAGCGATCCGCAGCAGGTGGACCTGCTGATCAAAATGCTCGATACGCCGAACTTCCGCCTGACCCTGAGCGACCAGGCCAGCGCCACCCCCAGTACCCTCAACGACGCTGACCGGCCCACCGAGCGCTTGATCAAAAAGGTGTTGTCGCAGAAGACCGGCTACGCCCAGACCCTGGTGCTGTTGCGCCTTTCCCTGGTGGATGGCGAAGGGCAAAGCGCCGGGCTCTCGACACTGCTCAGCTCCCAACCGGTGGTGGGGCAATTCCTGATCGACCTGCGTCTTCCCGATGGGCGCTGGTTGCAGGTGGATGCCAGTGAAGAGCAGGGCTGGACCAGTA
The DNA here is from genome assembly GCF_016651025.1 of Pseudomonas sp. TH21. Taxonomy (NCBI): domain Bacteria; kingdom Pseudomonadati; phylum Pseudomonadota; class Gammaproteobacteria; order Pseudomonadales; family Pseudomonadaceae; genus Pseudomonas; species Pseudomonas sp. TH21. The sequence goes on from NZ_JAEKEQ010000001.1 coordinate 1,360,280, forward strand.
CCTCGCCGCTGGACCTGCTGTTCGACTACGTGATGCGCATCTATTTGTTGCGCGTGTTGGTGCTGGTGGTGATTGCCCTGGTGGCGGTGCGCCTGGCCATCCGTCCGCTCAATGCGCTGGCCAAGGCCGCCGAAGCCCTGGGCCGTGATATCCAGCGTCCGCCGCTGTCGGAGGATGGCCCCACCGAAGTGCGCCGCGCCGCCCAGGCCTTCAACGCGATGCAGCAACGGCTGATTGCCAACATCGCCGAGCGCACGCGTTTTCTTGCGGCGATTTCCCACGACTTGCGTTCACCGATCACACGCCTGCGCCTGCGTACCGAGATGCTCGATGACCCTCGCACCCAGGAGCGTTTTCGCAGCGACCTGGAGGAAATGGAGCACATGGTCTCCAGCACCCTGGATTTTGTCAGCAGCGGTGAAATCAACGAGACGCGGCAGAACATCGACATCAATGCCTTGCTGCAAAGCTTGCAGGCGGATTTGCAGGATGTGGGCGAAAGCGTGCGCATCGAAGGCCGTGCCAGGCAACCGTTGCCGGGGTACGCGCGCAGCCTCAAGCGTTGCGTGCAGAACCTGCTGGAAAACGCGGTGCGTTATGGGCGCGACGTGGTGGTGCGGGTCGAGGACCAGGCGGACAGTTTGAAGATCATCATCCGCGACCGAGGGCCGGGGATTCCCCAGGAACAACTGGAGCAGGTGATGGAGCCGTTCTACCGCGTGGAGGGTTCGCGCAATGCCGAGACGGGCGGGTATGGGCTGGGGTTGAGCATTGCGCACACCATTGCCCGGGCGCACGAGGGACGGTTGAGCTTGAGCAATCGGGACGGCGGGGGCTTGAGGTGGTGTTGCAGTTTCAACACAAACCCTGACGTGCTAACTCAACCTGGAGGAACCGGCTTGTCGGCGACAGCGATGTTGGGGACGCCATCGCCGGCAAGCCGGTTCCTGCAGGATCAGGGCATCAAGCCCCGTGGCACTTCTTGAATTTCTTCTCGCTGCCGCACGGGCAAGGATCGTTGCGGCCGACGTCCTTCAACGCGTTGCGCACCGGCTCCTGGTGAGCGTGGCCGCAGTTCGGGCCGTGGACATGACCGTGGTCGTGATCGTGGTGATCGTGATGATCATGATCGTGGTTGCAGTCAGGACCATGGACATGGGGTTGCTGAGTCATCGATGTCGCTCCGGAATAAAATCGCCGGGGATTATCTCGCCATTGTGGTTCACCTGCACGTCATAACCGATGAATAATCCGGTTTTCAGCTCACCCTCCAGGCGATAAGGCACGGGTTTGTCGGGATTTTTCAGCATCTGCACGACATCGCGGATCTGCGGCCAGAGGTTGGTGCGCACCGACACCTTGAAAAACGCGTGGCCCCGGGGCGGCACGGTCAGCCATTCGTTGGACTCACCTTCGGTCAGCACAAAATCGCCGAGGCTGACCTTGTAGATCAGGCCGCGCACCGTCAGGTCGGCGTCGTCGCGGTTGTCCACGCGAAAGTACAGTTTGAATTTCTGCTCGAGCAACTTGGCCCGCACCACTTCGACTTTCACCAGCGAGACGTGGGGCGGCGGCGCATCGTCTTCGAACCAGGACGCGCAGCCGGTGAGGCCGAGGGTCAACGCCAGCATCAAGCTGTACATCCGAAGCATGGCGTTATCCATCCTGTGTAGGAGCGAGCTTGCTCGCGAAGGTCGTCAACGATGACGCGCTAAGCCTGACACACAAAGGTGCCCCCGGGGTTTTCGCGAGCAAGCTCGCGCTTGCAGGTCAGAGGTAGCTGGAACAACACTTCTTGAATTTCTGCCCACTGCCGCACAGGCACGCATCGTTGCGTCCGGCCTTCACTTCCACTGTCGGGTCGATGAAGTACCAGCGCCCCTCATTCTGTACGAAAGAAGACTGCTCGCGGTGGCTATGTTCGCCGGTGCTGTCGTGCCAACGCGCGGTAAAGGTCACAAAGGCATGTTCTGGCTGGCCGCCGAACACCTCCGAGTTTTCGACTTCCAGGCCGAGCCAGGTGCTCTGGGCACTCCAGGCGGCGATGGCGTCGCGGTCGAGGCCGGCCTGCTGCGCGGGCAGAGTGGTGGCCACCAGGTAGTCCACCAGGCCCAGCACATAGGCGCTGTAGCGTGAACGCATCAGGGCGCTGGCGCACGGGGCCGGGTGCCCGGCATGATAATGGCCGCAGCAGGCATCCAGCAGGTTGCCACTGCCGCAGGGGCAAATGGATGTACTCATCGGGTTACCACCAATACTTTCCGAAGTTTTCCGGGTTGGCCCAGAAGCGGGCATTGAGCCAGTCCGGCACCTGTTTATAGTCAAGCAGATCGTAGGTAAACAGCGTCAGAACCTGTTCATCGCGCTGGAAACGCTCGCCGGCCTGCAGGGCCAGGGAGAAGAAGTCGGTGTCTTTCCAGTCGCATGCGCCCAAGTCCACCAGCACGGCAATGCGGCTGGCGTTGAGGTTGCGAATGCCACCGAGCAGGGTCAGGCCTTGCGGTTTTGACAGGTGCTCCAGGCAGTCGACCACCAGCGCCAGGTCAAAACGCTGCGCCGCAAGTTCCGCCGGCAGGGCGCCGGGGGCTGCCACGGACACCTGGGTATCCGGGTGCGCGGCTTGAAACGCGTCCAGCGCCGGAAACTGACTGGCGCCCAATAACAGCAGGCGTTTGGGCTGGTGCAGATCCAGCAAGGCAGCCAAGGCTTGCTGGGGCGTACGGGAAGAAATGCCAGCGGTCATCAGAGATCCTCACATCAAGACGCTAGAGACTAGCGCGGCTGAGCGTGCGGGCCTAGAGCGGGCGGCTGCGAAAAGTCCGACGAGAACGACGATCCCTAACAAATACGGGGGCGTGGCGTAGTGGCGCAGTTGAAAAGAGCGGTCTTTACTCCACCCATCGGCCCCCGCCGATCCCCTCAGGAGAAAGTCAGATGAGCATCATGCGGACAGCTCTACCCTTGGTTCTGCTCACCGGGTTATTGACAGGTTGCGCAGGCTTGCAAAAAACCGATTGGCCGACCTGCGCTGCCGTTGGCGGTGTGACCGGCGCGGCGATCGGCGCGACGGAAAGCTCGGCCTATGCAGGCTACGGCGCCTTGCTGGTCGGCGGCATGGCCGGCGCCTATTGCTGGGTGCACGGTGATGGCGACGAGGACGGCGATGGTGTGCCGGACAGCCGTGACAAGTGCCCGCACACGCCAAAAGGCGTGCAGGTCGATGCCAATGGCTGCCCACCGGTGCCGCCGGCTGCGGTGGTTGAGGAAGTGGTGGTGGTCAAGGAAGAAACCATCGTAATTCGCGATGTGCACTTCGAGTTCGACTCGGCCAGGCTGACCGCCGCCGATAAAACCAAGCTCGACACCATTGCCACGCGCCTGAAACAGGAAGCCCCGAGTGCTCAACTGCGGGTCAGCGGGCATACCGACAGCGTCGGCAAGGATGCCTACAACCAGAAACTCTCGGAAAAACGTGCTCACTCGGTCACCGATTACCTGATCGGCGCCGGCGTGCCGCGCAGTGCCTTTGTGTCTGTGACGGGGGCGGGCGAAAGCCATCCGGTTGCCGACAACAAAACCGCTGAAGGTCGTGCCTTGAACCGTCGTACGGAAATCCAGATCAACCGCTGACAAACCTTGCCCCTGTGGGATCCACAGGGGCATTGCCGCGCGCCTCGCCTGCACCTCTCCCTGCACAAGTTTTTTGATGCTTCACTGGCAAATCGCCTGTAGAAGTCGTTACTGTGCGTCCAAAGAAAAATTCGAAATCAGTCAGGAGCCCCATGATGCGTAAGGTTTTACTGTTGGCCGCGTTGGTCAGCCCCGTCGCCCTGGCCCAGAGCGTCAGTGTTGAGACCAATTCGTTGATGCGCCTGCCCAACAGCACCAGCGTGTTGCAACTGGAGCGTCTGGAGGTAGCGGACTACGGCACCTTGCTGATCCCGGCCACCATCAGCCAGGTCACGGTGGATGAGCTGCACCTGGGCCGCGATGCGCGGATTGCGATTGTCCCCGGCGGCACCGTGCTGCAACTGCAGGTGCGCCATGCGCAGTTGGACCACGGCAGCCAGATCACTTCGCGGGGCGCGCCGGGCACCCATGAAAAACCGGCCAAGGCCGGGCGAGACCTGACCTTGCGGATCAATTCACTGGTGGCTGAAGAGCTGTCGGTGGATGCCCGTGGCGGCGCGGGCGCCCAAGGGTATGCCGGGCTGGATGGTGCCAACGGCGTGGACCCGGGTTGCACCTGGGGTTCGGCCGGGCGTGGCGCCAACGGTGACAATGGCGGCGACGGCTTGCCGGGCGCTGCGGGCGCGCAGGTGCGGGTCGAGTTGCCGCAGGACTTCCCGGCCCAACAGATCAAGGTCTGGGTCGACGGCGGTGCCGGCGGTCTGGCCGGCACGGCGGGCAAGCCTGGCAAAGGTGGCGAGTCCAAGGGCTGCCTGGTGTACCGCGCCGACGGCGGCGAGAAGGGCCGCCCAGGGCTGGAAGGGCAACCGGGGCCAGCAGGGCCTGCGGGCACTGTGACCGTACAGCGTCTGTAACCTCTCTAATGTGGCGAGCGGGCTTGTCCCGCGTTGGGCTGCAAGGCAGCCCAAAACCAGCCACTGCGTTTCGACTGAAGACCTCTGGCGATCTTGATTGGGGCTGCTGCGCAGCCCAACGCGGGACAAGCCCGCTCGCCACAGGGGGCTTGGCCGGCCTCAGAACATCGGCCGGGCCGACGCGATTGCCACCACTACCAGCCCCACGATCAAGTTGATCCCGACCAATTTGCGGATCTGCCCCAGCGCGGCCGCGCCTGCCGGCCAGTCTTCAGCCGCCACTGCCTTGCGCAATTCCGGGAATTTCAACGCCTGGATACGGATAAACAGCGCCGTCATCACCAGGTACAACCCCATCATCACCTGCACGTAGCGCGGCGCGGTTTCAAAGCCACTGAAGCGCAGTTGCAACAGGCCGATGCCGCTGATCGGCAAAACCAGCACCGCCACCCACACCCACACGAAAAAACGTTGAAACACATTTGCCCACAACTTGAGCCGTGCGGGGCCCTCAAGTGCCGCCACGGCGGCGGGGCGCAGGATCATCCAGGCGAAAAACATACCGCCGACCCATATCAGGGTGGCCAATACATGCAGGGTGTAAGCGAGGCTAAACGCGGTCATTGTGGTACTCCGTTCTGCGCGGGATTAATTAGCGGGGTATGATAGCGGCCGATCCGAACCACTGAAAATTTATCCAGCGTTTTTTGCGCCCGACTATCCATGATCAGCACTGAACTCAAAACCACGATCCAGGGCGCCTATTCGCGTTTTCTCGAAGCCAAGAGCTTGAAACCGCGCTACGGCCAACGCCTGATGATCGCCGAAGTGGCCAAGGTCCTCGGGGATATCGACGTCGACGACGAAGGCCGCCGCGAAGGTGAGCCCGCCGTCGTGGCCGTCGAGGCCGGCACCGGTACCGGCAAGACCGTGGCCTACAGCCTGGCCGCGATCCCCACCGCCAAGGCCGCCGGCAAGCGCCTGGTGATCGCCACTGCGACTGTCGCCCTGCAGGAGCAGATCGTCTACAAAGACCTGCCCGACCTGATGCGCAACAGCGGCCTGAACTTTACGTTCGCCCTGGCCAAGGGCCGTGGGCGCTACATGTGCCTGTCCAAACTCGATGTGCTGCTGCAGGAAGGCCACGCGCAAACCGCCACGGCGCAGCTGTTCGAAGAAGAAGGCTTCAAGATCGAAGTCGATGAAGCCAGCCAGAAGCTGTTCACCAGCATGATCGAGAAACTCGCCGGGAATAAATGGGACGGCGACCGCGACAGCTGGCCCACCGCCCTGGAAGACTCCGACTGGGCGCGCCTGACCACCGACCACAGCCAGTGCACCAACCGCCATTGCCCCAACTTCGGCCAATGCGCCTTCTATAAGGCCCGCGAAGGCATGGGCAAGGTCGACGTGATCGTCACCAACCACGACATGGTCCTGGCCGACCTGGCCTTGGGCGGCGGCGCCGTGCTGCCGGACCCGCGCGATACGCTCTACGTATTCGACGAAGGCCATCACCTGCCGGACAAGGCCATCGGCCACTTCGCCCATTACACGCGCCTACGCTCCACCGCCGACTGGCTGGAAACCACCGCCAAGAACCTGACCAAATTGCTCGCCCAGCACCCGCTGCCCGGCGACCTGGGCAAGTTGATCGAACAAGTGCCGGAGCTGGCGCGCGAGATCAAGACCCAGCAGCAATTCATGTTCAGCGCCTGCGAGCAGGTCGCTGACTTCAAGCCCGGTGAAGACGTGGAGGGGCGCGAGCGTCCACGCCACCGTTTTGTCGGCGGGCTGATCCCCGAGCACATGCGCGAAATGGGCATCGAGCTGAAAAAAGGCTTCTCGCGCCTGACCGACCTGTTTACCCGCCTGACCGACCTGCTCAAGGAAGGCATGGACGGCGAGGTCAACATCGGCATCGCCAGCAACCAGGCCGAGGAGTGGTACCCGCTGTTCGGCAGCCTGTTGTCGCGCTCACAGGGCAACTGGGAGTTGTGGACTGCGTTTACCGTCGAAGACCCGGAAGACAACCCGCCGATGGCCCGCTGGCTGACCCTGTCGGAAAGCGGCGCGCTGTTCGACATCGAGGTCAACGCCAGCCCGATCCTCGCGGCCGAAATGCTGCGCCGCAACCTCTGGAACGTGGCCTACGGCTGCCTGGTGACGTCGGCGACGCTGACTGCCCTGGGCACTTTCGACCGCTTCCGCATGCGTGCCGGCCTGCCGAAAAAAGCCGTCACGGCCGTGGTGCCGAGCCCGTTCCATCACGCCGACGCCGGCGTGTTGCGCGTGCCCGACCTCAAGGCCGACCCTCGGGATGCGGCGGCGCACACTGCCGCGATCATCCGCGACCTGCCGGAACTGGTGGAAGGCTCGCGCGGCACGCTGGTGCTGTTTTCGTCACGCAAACAGATGCAGGACGTGTTCGACGGCCTCGACCGCGACTGGCGCAAGCAGGTGTTTATCCAGGGCAACCTGTCCAAGCAGGAAACCCTCAATAAACACAAGGCGCGCGTCGATGGCGGCGATTCCAGCGTGCTGTTCGGCCTGGCAAGCTTCGCCGAAGGCGTGGACTTGCCCGGTGCCTACTGCGAACACGTGGTGATCGCCAAGATCCCGTTCTCGGTGCCGGATGATCCGGTCGAGGCGGCATTGGCCGAATGGATCGAGGCGCGCGGCGGTAACCCGTTCATGGAAATCTCGGTGCCGGATGCGTCCCTGAAACTGGTGCAGGCCTGCGGTCGCTTGCTGCGCACCGAAGAAGACCGGGGCACCATCACCTTGCTTGACCGCCGCCTGGTTACCCAGCGCTATGGCAAGGCTATCCTGAATGCCTTGCCGCCGTTCAGGCGCGAAATTTCTTAAGCCACTGTGGGCGAATTCGCCCACTTCGTGGTCTATCTGACTGCCAACGCTTTACGTCATCAGGCCATTCATCGGCCGTTTGGGAGAACCTTGTTCGTATGATTCGCACGCTGCCCGCCCTTTTTGCCTTGCTGTTCGCCGCGCCCTTGATGGCCGCGCCTGCCGGGCAACAGACATTGTTCAACTTCGTCCGGCCTGCCGATGTGGTCAAGGTGGCGACCCAGGACGCCAGCCTGCCGCAATACAATGCCGAACAAACCCCCGAAGGCGAGGTGCTGCGCCGCATCACCTTCAACCCGGCTGCCGAGCCGAGCCTGGTGCTCAGCCCGCAGACCGGTGTGTGGGACTGGTCACAGTCCGGCGCCATGAGCCTGCGCATCCAGAGCGCGATGGACTGGGCGCTGACGCTCTACGTCAAGGTGCAGAGCGCCGACGGCAAGACATTGGTCAGCCGCATCGACCTGCCTGCCGGCCCGGTGCAGACCCTGCTGGTGCCGCTGCAAGCCAATTCCCCGTTGAGCCAGGGCATGAAGGCCGGCCCGCCGATGCCGATCACCGTGGACGGCCAGCGCGTGCTGCTCGCCGCCAGCGCCGGGGCAATCGACCGCAGCCAGGTGGTCTCGGTGACCCTGTCGATGATCAAGCCTGTCGCCGCGCAGAGCATCCTGCTGGAGCGCTTCGGCGTGCAGGACAGCGAGCCGGTGTTGAAAGCAGCCTACAGCGAACTCGTCGATGCCTATGGCCAGTCCACCCGTGCGCGTTGGCCGGAAAAAGTTAGCAGCGACGAGCAACTCAAGGCGGCCGCCGCCAAGGAGCAGCAACAGCTCAAGGGCTGGCTGGCCGAGCGGGATAAATCCTCGCTGGATCAGTATGGCGGCTGGAACAAAGGCCCGGCGTTCGACGCCAGCGGCTTCTTCCGCACCGAAAAACGCGACGGTCGCTGGTACCTGGTGACGCCGGAAGGCCACCCGTTCTACTCCCTGGGCGTGAATACCGTGGCGGCGGACAACAACCAGACCTACGTGGCCGGGCGTGAATGGATGTTTGCCGCGCTGCCCAAGGCCGGCGAGCCCTTCGACAAGTACTACGGCCGTGGTGACAACCGTGGCGGCAACGGCGCCGATCAGGGCCGGGGCTTCAACGTCGGGCGCTGGTACGACTTCTATGGCGCGAACCTGCAGCGCACCTATGACACCGATGGCTTCGACCAGAAACGCTGGGTCAGCCACACCCTCGACCGCCTGCAAGCCTGGGGTTTCAATACCGTGGGCAACTGGAGCGAGCCGGACCTGGCCACTGCCGACCGCGTGCCGTACACCTTGCCACTGTCGATCGTCGGCGATTACGCCAGCATCAGCACCGGTACTGACTGGTGGGGCGGCATGCCTGACCCGTTCGACCCGCGTTTCGCCATGGCCACCGAGCGCGCCGTGGCCATCGCGGCCCGCGACCACCGCGATGACCCTTGGCTCATTGGCTTCTTTGCCGACAACGAACTGGCCTGGGCAGGCCCCGGTGATGACCCGAAATCGCGCTACGCCCTGGCCTACGGCACGCTGCGCATGACCACCGACGTACCGGCCAAGCGCGCGTTCCTCAAGCAACTGCGCGACAAGTACCGGAATGAAGAAGGCCTGTCGAAAGCCTGGGGCATCCACCTGGCGGGCTGGGAGCTGATGGAAGACCCGGGCTTCGAACCGCCGATGCCGAGCCCCGAGCACCCGGAAATCGAAGCTGACTTCAAGTACTTCCAGAAAACCTTCGCCGATGCCTACTTCAAGACCATCTCCGATTCGCTGAAGTGGCACGCGCCCAACCAGCTGTTACTGGGCGGCCGTTTTGCGGTGAGCACGCCGGAGGCCGTGGCGTCCTGCGCGCAGTATTGCGACGTGCTGAGCTTCAACATGTACACCCTCAAGCCCCAGGACGGTTATGACTTTGCCGCCCTGCGTGCCCTGGACAAGCCGGTGCTGATCACCGAATTCAACTTCGGCTCGGCCGACCGCGGCCCGTTCTGGGGTGGCGTGACGCAATTGGCCCGCGAAGAAGATCGCGGCGCGGCGTATAGCACCTTCCTCAAGCAGGCCATGGCCGAGCCATCGATTGTCGGTGTGCACTGGTTCCAGTACCTGGACCAACCGGTGACCGGTCGCTTGCTGGACGGTGAAAACGGTCACTTCGGCCTGGTCGGCATCACCGATGTACCGTTCCAGGGCTTCGTCGACAGTGTGCGCAAAAGCAACCTCGCGGCGATCGACCAACTGGGCAAGGAAGCGGAAAAAGCCAAGGCCGCCAACGCCGTGCGTGAGAGCGAAGGCGGGCGCGGTGGGCATGAAGGCAAAGGCGCGGGGCAGGGCGCCGGGCATGCGGGCGGGCACTCTGGAAATGGGCATTGATTGAGGGCTGACGGGTTCACAAAAGCCACAAGGGCTGGAACAATGTCGGCCACTTTTAACGGTGTTTTTCGAGGGCGCTCAGGTGCAGATTCAGGGTCATTACGAACTCCAGTTTGAAGCGGTACGTGAAGCGTTCGCCGCCTTGTTCGATGACCCGCAGGAGCGTGGTGCCGGGCTGTGCATCCAGATCGGCGGCGAAACCGTCGTCGACCTGTGGGCCGGTACCGCCGACAAGGATGGAACCGAGGCCTGGCACAGCGACACCATCGTCAACCTGTTCTCCTGCACCAAGACCTTCACCGCCGTCACGGCCCTGCAATTGGTCGCCGAAGGCAAGCTGCAACTGGATGCGCCCGTCGCCAACTACTGGCCGGAATTTGCCGCTGCTGGCAAGGAAGCCATCACCCTGCGCCAACTGCTCTGCCACCAGGCGGGCTTACCGGCGATCCGCGAGATGCTGCCCACCGAAGCCCTGTACGACTGGCAACTGATGGTCGACACCCTGGCGGCCGAAGCGCCGTGGTGGACCCCAGGCCAAGGCCATGGCTACGAGGCGATCACCTATGGTTGGCTGGTGGGTGAACTGCTGCGCCGCGCCGACGGGCGTGGGCCAGGTGAGTCCATCGTGGCCCGGGTGGCAAGGCCGCTGGGACTGGACTTTCATGTCGGCCTGGCCGATGAAGAGTTTTATCGCGTCGCCCATATAGCGCGCAGCAAAGGCAATATGGGTGATGAAGCCGCACAACGCTTATTGCAAGTAATGATGCGGGAACCGACCGCCATGACTACGCGGGCATTTGCCAACCCACCGTCTATTCTGACCAGTACTAATAAACCTGAATGGCGACGCATGCAGCAGCCAGCGGCAAATGGCCACGGTAATGCACGCAGCCTGGCGGGTTTCTATAGCGGTTTGTTGGACGGTAGTTTGCTCGAAGCCGACATGCTCGAACAATTGACCCGCGAACACAGTATCGGGCCGGATAAAACATTATTGACACAAACCCGTTTTGGCCTGGGTTGTATGTTGGATCAACCGCAGCTGCCCAATGCCACCTTCGGCCTTGGCCCGCGTGCTTTCGGGCACCCTGGCGCCGGTGGTTCGGTGGGTTTTGCCGATCCGGAACATGATGTAGCGTTCGGTTTCGTGACTAATACACTGGGGCCTTACGTACTAATGGACCCACGAGCACAGAAGTTGGTCGGAATATTGGCCGGTTGTCTGTAAACCCCTTGCTGTTTCACGTTTTTTTGTTACAAAGGCAACTATAAGAAAGACGCTGAACGAAATGTTGTAACTTTAATGTTCTGTAAGCGTCTGTTTAACGGGTCATCCAGACCCCCGTTTCTTTTCTCATTTTGTGGATATCTCATGTTATCGAACAAGTCCTTGGCACTGGCGCTTTGCCTCACCATTACCGGTTGCGCACAAACTCCACAAAATGATGCCGAAGGCGGGCATTGGTGGTCATTTGGATCGGATAAAGCCGCTACCAAGGATGCAGTCGCCCAAACCGACGTCAAGCCGGATGCCAAGCCTGCTGCCGGCGCCAAGCCTGCCGCACCGGTAGCCGCCGCTGCTGCCCCGGCACCAGCCGCTGCACCTGCGCCGGTCGCCAAGGCTGACACCGGTTCCAGCTGGTGGCCGTTCTCTTCCAAGAGCGCCGACGAGAAAGCCGCTGATGCCAAGGCTGACCTGAAAGCCGATCTTAAGGCTGCAGAACCTGCACCGACCGTTGCCAAGACCGACACCGAGACCCACTGGTGGTGGCCGTTCGAAAGCAAACCCAAGCCATTGGCCAAGGTCGACGTGACCAACGTGCCGATGCCTGACCCGAAAATCACCCAGGCCTGGCTGGACGACTATGAGCCACGCCTGCGCGCGGCCATCAAGGACAGCAACCTGCAACTGGAACGTCGTGACAATGTACTGGTGGTGATCGCCCCGGTAGACGGCTCCTACAACCCTAAGCGCCCGGCCATGTTGCTGCCGGTCACCCTGGGCCCGTTCACGCGCGTCGCCAAGGCAGTTGAAGCGGATCCGAAAACCGCCGTACTGGTACTCGGCCATGTGGATGCCACCGGCACTGCTCCGGCCAGCCAGGCGTTGACCAAGGAACGTGCGCAATCGATCGCCTCGATCTTCAGCCTCAGCGGCCTCAAGCAGGACCGCCTGATGCTGCGTGGCATGGGCGACCTTATGCCGCGTGCCGCCAACGACAGCACCCAGGGGCGTGCGCTGAACCGTCGCATGGAAATCATGTTCACTCAGCGTACAACGATGTTGGCCTTGCTGAGCAAATACCAGTCGGGCAAAACGCCGCCTGTGGCTGAGATGGTCGCCGTGCAGGATGTTCCAGCACCGGCTCCGGCCGCCAAGGCTGCGGCGAAAAAAGCGCCTGTCGCCAAGAAAGCCGCTGCCAAGCCCGCCGCCAAAAAGGCCCCGGCCAAGCCCGCTGCCAAGAAGCCGGCGCCAGCCAAGGCCAAGGCCGCTACTCCGGCCGCGAACGACCAGGCGAAAAACTGATCCGTTGAACCAGAAGGATAAAGCTGCATGACCCAGGCACTGGCCGATATGCGCCGTGACTACACACGGGACGGTTTGAGCGAGGCCCAGGCCCCGAGCGAACCGTTTGCGTTGTTCCACCAGTGGTTTGGCGATGCGGTGAAAACCGAGCAACCGCCGGTGGAGGCCAATGCCATGACGTTGGCCACGGTTGACCAGGACGGTCGCCCACATTGCCGCATCCTGTTGCTCAAGGGCCTGGATGCGCAGGGCTTTACCTTCTTCACCAACTATCAGAGCGCCAAGGGCGAACAGCTCGCGGCGCGGCCCTTCGCGGCCATGACCTTCTTCTGGCCGACCCTCGAGCGCCAGGTGCGCATCGAAGGGCGGGTGGTCAAGGTCACGTCTGAGGAATCGGACGCTTACTACCAGGTGCGCCCATTGGGCAGCCGCCTGGGAGCCTGGGCGTCTCCGCAGAGCCGGGTCATCCGTGATCGCGAAGAACTGCAGGACCTGCTCAAGGCCACCGAGCAGCGCTTCAGTGACACCCAGCCCGACTGTCCCGAGCATTGGGGCGGTTACCGCCTGCTGCCCGAGCGCATCGAGTTCTGGCAAGGCCGCGCGAGCCGCCTGCATGATCGCCTGAACTACCGCCTGCAAGGGGCCGACTGGGTCCGCGAGCGCCTCGCGCCCTGAACCTCACCTTTCGTCACTTCGCCTGAATGTTGTCCGCCGCGCTCACGTCTCTATATCAGGAGGTTTGGGTTGCGTGCGGCTGCGCGGCTACAATGATGGAACAGTCGATACATCTCTTGGCACAAAGGCCAAGCTACCGTTCGTCGAGTTTTCTGTTACTGGCTGTCTGTACTCAGGCTGAATGAAAACAATTTTCTGCGGGGCTTGCCGTGACAGGCGCCAAGCCGCAGCGTCTAATGAATACCTGTCCTTTGGAGTTGATGCTATGCGTAAGTCCGTTTTACTGGTTGCCTGCTTTACCACCCTGTCGTTGCTGTTGGGTGGCTGCGCCTCGAGTCTGACCGGCGACTCGTACTCCCGTGACGAAGCACGTCGTGTGCAGACCGTGCGCATGGGCACCATCGAATCCCTGCGTCCGGTGAAAATCGAAGGTACCAAGACCCCAATCGGCGGCGCTGCTGGCGCAGTCATCGGCGGCGTTGGCGGCAGCGCCATCGGTGGCGGCCGTGGCAGCATCGTGACTGCCGTGATCGGCGCCGTTGCCGGTGGCCTGCTGGGCTCGGCTACCGAAGAAGGCCTGACCCGCACCCAAGGTGTGGAAATCACCGTTCGTGAAGACGATGGCAGCATGCGCGCCTACGTGCAGGCCGTGCAGGAGAATGAAATCTTCCGCATCGGCGACCGCGTGCGCATCATGACCGTTGATGGCACCAGCCGCGTTACCCGCTAAGCGGTAATCGGCAGGCAAAGAAAAACCCCAACCGGGTAACCGGTTGGGGTTTTTTCATGGGTGTGGGTTCAGTCAGCTCAGGCTTTCTTGCGGCTTGCCATCGCCGTTACCGCGTAGCCAATGCATGCCGCCAGGATCGACCCGGTCAGAATCCCCATGCGGTCCTCGCCGGCGAACTCGCTGGCCCCCGGTACAAACGCCAGGGAACCGACGAACAGGCTCATGGTGAAGCCGATGCCGCACAGGATTGCCACGCCGAACACCTGGCCCCAATTCGCGCCGCTGGGCAGGGCGGCGAGGCCGGTCTTGATGGCCAGCCAGGTGAGGCCGAACACCCCGACGGTTTTGCCGATCAACAGGCCGGCGGCGATGCCCATCGGCACATGGTGGGTGAAGCTTTCGAGGCTGACGCCGGTCAGCGAAACACCCGCATTGGCGAAGGCGAACAGCGGCAGGATGCCGTAGGCCACCCAGGGGTGCAGGGCGTGTTCCAGGGTCATCAGTGGCGAGGCTTCGGCGTTCTTGGTGCGCATCGGGATGCAGAACGCCAGGGTCACGCCGGCCAGGGTCGCGTGTACACCGCTCTTGAGTACGCAGACCCACAGGATCAGGCCAATGATCAGGTAGGGCCCGAGCTTGATCACGCCCAGGCGGTTCATCGCGATCAAGGCGATCAGGCAGGCGCCCGCACCTGCCAGGGCGGCACCCGACAGGTCGGCAGAGTAGAACACGGCAATGACAATGATCGCGCCCAGGTCATCGATGATCGCCAGGGTCATCAGGAACAGCTTCAACGACACTGGCACGCGCTTGCCCAGCAGCGCCAGGACGCCCAGGGCGAAGGCGATGTCGGTGGCCATCGGAATCGCCCAGCCGGAGAGTGCGGCGGGGTAGTCCTTGTTGATCGCCCAGTAGATCAGCGCTGGCACGACCATGCCGCCGATGGCGGCTGCACCGGGCAGTACCACTTGCGATGGCTTGGACAGGTGACCATCAAGCAGCTCGCGCTTGACCTCCAGGCCGATCAGCAGGAAGAACAAGGCCATCAGGCCATCGTTGATCCACAGCAGGGCTGGCTTGGCGATTTTCAGCGCGCCGATCTGCGCCACCACCGGCACGTCGAGAAACGCCGCGTACAGGTGTGACAAGGGCGAATTGTTGATAATCAGGGCCAGGGCCGCAGCGGCGATCAATAACAGACCGCTGGCGGCTTCCAGCTGGAAGAAACGCGTGAAAGTGCTACGCAGAGGCAAGGGATGCTCTCCAATGAGGTTCAATTAGGTGGGTACCCTAACCCGTACCGTTAGTTGTTAAAACAAAAGTTATATTCTTATTTGTTATAAGGGACGGGCTCGGGCGGCATTGCGCCTGAGCCTAGCAATTGTGTGTCCAATTGAGTCTTCACTGTATCTGTGTGCAGTGTAGGAAAACCCTTAAAGTTAGGGCTGAAACCCTTAGAGAACCCCGCCATGAGCGACCACCGTCCTTGGGCCCGCGAAGCCATTCGTATCATTGAAGCAGACTTCCAGCGCAGCGCCGACACGCACCTGATTCCCTTGCCGCTGCCAGGCTTGCCGGGTATCGAGTTGTACTTCAAGGATGAGTCCAGCCACCCCACCGGCAGCCTGAAACATCGCCTCGCGCGTTCGCTGTTCCTGTACGCACTGTGCAATGGCTGGCTCAAGCCCGGCGCGCCGGTGATCGAGGCGTCCAGCGGTTCGACGGCGATCTCCGAGGCCTACTTCGCACGCCTGCTCGGCTTGCCGTTCATTGCGGTGATGCCGGCCACCACCTCCCAGGAAAAGATCGCGCAGATTGCCTTTTATGGCGGCAAGAGCCATCTGGTCCAGGATCCGACGCAGATCTACGCCGAATCCGAGCGCCTTGCGCAGGAAAGCGGCGGGCACTTCATGGACCAGTTCACTTACGCCGAACGCGCCACCGATTGGCGCGCGAATAACAACATCGCCGAGTCGATTTTCCAGCAGATGCGCTTCGAGCAGCATCCTGAGCCAAGCTGGTTGATCTCCAGCCCCGGCACTGGCGGCACCACCGCCACCCTCGGACGGTATGTGCGCTACCGCCAGCACTGCACCCGCGTGTTGTGTGCCGATGCCGAGCGCTCGGTGTTTTTCGATTTCTACCAGAGCGGCGACGCCAGCCTGCGCCTGGACTGCGGTTCGCGCATCGAAGGCATTGGCCGGCCACGCGTCGAGGCGTCGTTTTTGCCCAAGGTCATTGATGCGATGGTCAAGGTCCCGGATGCGCTGTCACTGGCGGCCATGCATTACCTGGCCGAGCGCTTGGGGCGGCGGGTCGGGGGTTCCAGCGGGACCAACCTGATTGGCGCGCTGGTGGCGGCGCAGCAGATGAAGGCTGCGGGGGAGTCGGGGTCGATCGTGGCGATTTTGTGCGATGGCGGCGAGCGGTATGCAACCACCTATTACGATCAGGCGTGGCTGGCGGGGCAGGGCTATGCCCTGGACGGTTTGATCGCGGCCGTGGCGGCCAGCGTGGAGCGCGGCGAGGCGTTGCCGGACAGCATCCTGCGCGCCAACATTTAACCTTGCAGGAACCCGGCTTGCCGATTCGAGGCGCTGCGCCGAATCGACAAGCCGGGTTCCTACAGGGGAATGTGTCAGGCTTCGAGGCCCAACATATCCCGCGCCAACGCCTCGGCAATCCGAATCCCGTCAACACCGGCCGATAGAATCCCGCCGGCATAGCCTGCGCCTTCACCCGCCGGGAACAGGCCTTTCACGTTCAGGCTCTGCATCGATTCATCACGGGTAATCCGCAGCGGCGACGAGGTGCGAGTCTCGATACCCGTCAACACCGCATCGTGCAGCGAGTAACCCTTGATCTGCTTCTCGAACGCCGGCAACGCTTCGCGGATCGCCTCGATGGCAAAGCCCGGCAAGGCCAGGGCCAGGTCACCGAGGGCCACGCCCGGTTTGTAGGACGGTTCCACACTGCCAAGGGCGGTCGACGGCTTGCCGGCAATGAAATCACCTACCAGTTGCGCCGGTGCTTCGTAGTTGCTGCCGCCGAGGATGTAGGCGTGAGATTCCAGGCGTTCCTGCAACTCGATACCGGCCAACGGGCCGCCGGGGTAGTCCACCTCAGGGGTGATGCCGACCACGATGCCGGAGTTGGCGTTGCGCTCGTTACGCGAGTACTGGCTCATGCCGTTGGTGACCACGCGGTTCGGCTCGGAGGTTGCTGCCACCACGGTGCCGCCCGGGCACATGCAGAAGCTGTAGACCGAACGACCGTTCTTGGCGTGGTGCACCAGTTTGTAGTCGGCGGCGCCGAGTTTCGGGTGCCCGGCGTATTTGCCCAGGCGCGCGGCATCGATCAGCGACTGCGGGTGTTCGATACGGAAACCCACCGAGAACGGCTTGGCTTCCATGTACACGCCACGGCCATGCAGCATGCGGAAGGTGTCGCGGGCGCTATGGCCCAAGGCCAGGATCACGTGCCTGGAAAGGATCTGCTCGCCACCGTCGATGACCACGCCGTTCAACTGGCCGTCCTCGATCAGCACGTCGGTGACCCGCTGCTCGAAGCGCACTTCACCGCCGAGGGCGATGATCTGCTCGCGCATGTTTTCCACCACGCCGGTCAGGCGGAATGTACCGATGTGCGGCTTGCTGACGTAGAGGATTTCTTCCGGCGCGCCGGCCTTGACGAACTCGTGCAGGACTTTGCGACCGTGGAATTTCGGGTCCTTGATCTGGCTGTAGAGCTTGCCGTCGGAAAAGGTCCCGGCGCCGCCCTCGCCGAATTGCACGTTGGACTCGGGGTTGAGCACGCTTTTACGCCACAGGCCCCAGGTGTCCTTGGTGCGCTGGCGCACTTCCTTGCCGCGTTCGAGGATGATCGGCTTGAAGCCCATCTGCGCGAGCAACAGCCCGGCGAAGATCCCGCACGGGCCGAAACCGACCACGATTGGGCGCTCGACCAGGCCTTCCGGCGCCTGGCCGACGACTTTGTAGCTCACGTCCGGCGCGGGGTTGACGTTGCGGTCGTCGGCGAACTTGAGCAGCAGCGCGGCTTCGCCTTTCACGTTCAGGTCGATGGTGTAGATGAAGCACAGCTCCGACGACTTCTTGCGGGCGTCGTAGCTGCGCTTGAACAGGGTGAAATCGAGCAGGTCATCACTGGCGATGCCCAGGCGCTGCACGATGGCAGGCCGCAGGTCTTCTTCGGGATGGTCGATGGGCAGCTTGAGTTCGGTGATTCGTAACATGACGGGATCCGGTAGGCGGCGGGCAGAGAGGCCGGCTGTTTTGCAAACCGGCGATTATAAGCCCCAATGGCGTTTTTCCGACATGTTAAAACAGCGCAGGGCCGAATCAGTCGTCCCGCGAGCCGCCGAACGACGCGCAACCACGCTGTACCTGGCCGTTGACGCGCAACTCGGCAGTCATGTGTTGCAAGCTGCCGCTGACGCTGTCGATGCAACGCTGCGGGGCCACCCACAGTTCGATGTGCTGGTTATTGGCTTCGGTCATCAGGTTGAAACGGCCGTCGCCCATTTGCTCTTCGACGTATGGCACCGCCAGTGGTGGCTGGCCTTCGCGTTCCAGCACCATGCCCTTGGCCGTGACATTCATCGCCCAGGCCGGTTTGTGGCCGTTGGCCCGCAGGATCATGCGCTTGAAGTCAGGATCGTCGCAGGCCGAGGTCGAGCGTTCCACACGGTAGAGCTGTTGCAGGTCTACCGAACCCTGGGTGCCGCTGGCGACCCCGGAAAACTTGCCGCGCAGGTCGGCAAACAACGCGCCCTGCTGGCCGGCCAGGGAGGCGGCCTCCTGCAGGATGCTGGTGCCGCCGGTGTCGTTGACCACGTAGTTGCGTTTATCGTTGCACGGCTGGAACAACAGCTTGCCACCCACTGCGGTGAGTTCACCCTGCATGCGGGTCATCCCGGCGAGAGACGGCTTGGCCGGCTCGCTTTCGAACATCTGGCAGGCGGCGAACAGGGGGAGCAAGGCAAACAGGGCGAGGGTACGGGCGGCGCGCATATCGGGTCTCCAGACAAGTGCCGCCACGTTACGCAGGCTGGCGCTGCATCACAAGTACGGGACACAGTTTGAATACCTGTTCTCCACGCGTTGGGAAATCAGGCGGTGCAAAGGGGGATGTTTCCTATAGTTAGGGCAGATACGTCGTGAGAAAGTCGAGATCTTTGGGTCGGAGATTGCCATGAACATCAAATGGAGCCTGTGCGTTCTCCTGCTCTGGGCGAGTGCAGCCTGTGCAGACGAGCCCGCCCGGCTCGTCTACTGGTCGGCCACCGACTTCACGAAGATCTCGGTGACGCTGAAAAGACCTGAAGACCCCGACCCGTCTCGCGTTGAAGTCAGTGTCACGTTGAGTCCAGAGGCCAGGGCGAGGACCCAGTCCATCACGCTGCTGACGTATCAGCGGTACCTGACACTCTATGTGGACGGCTACCGGCTGAATACGTCCAGGGTTCAAGGCCAGCTGGGCGGGGAGTTCGTGATGTTTGCCCCGCGCGCGCTGGTGAATGAATGGATGTCTCAATTCTCACGTGAGGCTGTCGCGTCTCAACCGACGATGTAGGTCTGACCGGTCTGCAAGCCTTCCACGCTTTTGGCGTAGGCCAACGCCACGTCGGCGCCGGTCGCTGGCTTGTAGCCACGGAAGTACGGTGCGTAGCTGTCCATGGCTTCCAGCAGCACAGTCGGGCTGACGGAGTTGATGCGCAGGCCACGTGGCAATTCGATTGCGGCGGCTTTGACGAACGCATCCAGCGCGCCGTTGACCAGTGCCGCCGAGGCTCCGGTACGGATCGGGTCGCGGTTCAGAATGCCGCTGGTGAAGGTGAACGAGGCGCCATCATTGGCGTACTCACGCCCGATCAGCAGCAGGTTGACCTGGCCCATCAGCTTGTCCCGCAGGCCGAGTTCGAAGTCGCTGTCGTGCATGTCACCCAGCGGCACGAAGTTCACGCTGCCTGCCGCGCAGACCAGTGCATCGAATTTGCCGGTTTGTTCGAACAGCCGGCGGATCGAGGCGCTGTCGCTGATGTCCACCTGGAAGTCGCCGCTGCTGCGACCGATGCTGATCACGTCGTGACGCTGGGCCAGTTCTGCCTTGACCGCAGAGCCGACGGTGCCGCTGGCGCCAATCAAAAGGATTTTCATGGTGCTGTTCCTCCAGGGGTAAGTGAAGGTTCAGTCTAGTGTGGCTTTTCTGCTGGATAAACGCGCTAATAGGCAACCTTTGGTTTTCAAATGGAAACAATCCATGAGCGAGATGGATGACCTGGCGGCCTTCGCCGTACTGATCGAGGCGGGCAGTTTTACCGTGGCGGCCGAGCAGTTGGGCTGCAGCAAGGGGCAATTGTCCAAGCGCATCAGCCAGTTGGAGGCGCAGTACGCCGTGGTGCTGCTGCACCGCACCACGCGCAAGCTCAGCCTGACCGCTGCCGGTGCGGCCTTGTTACCCCAGGCCCAGGCGCTGGTGGTGCAAGTGGATCGCGCCCGCCAGGCGTTGGCGCGGCTCAAGGACGACCTGGCCGGGCCGGTGCGCATGACGGTGCCGGTGTCGTTGGGCGAAACCTTCTTCGATGGCTTGTTGCTGGAGTTTTCCAAGCAATATCCGCAGGTGCAGATCGAACTGGAGCTCAATAACAGCTACCGGGACCTTGCGCGGGACGGCTTTGACCTGGGGGTGCGGTCTGGGGTGATTGAAAACGAGCGCCTGGTGGCCAAGCCGTTGCTGGCCTGGCACGAGATGACGTGTGCCAGCCCGGCTTACCTCGAGCAATATGGCGAACCCCAGACCCCGGCAGACCTGGCCGCACACCGCTGCCTGCTCAACAGCCACTACAGCGGGCGGGAGGAATGGTCGTACCACCAGCAACACGAATTGCTGCGGGTGCGGGTCAGTGGCACCTTCGCCTCCAACCACTACAACCTGCTGAAAAAGGCCGCCTTGGTGGGGGCCGGCATCGCTCGCCTGCCGTCCTACGTCTTGCCGGCGGAACTGGCTGACGGCCGGTTACGCTGGCTGCTGCGCGATTATCAGACGCGGAGCCTGCCGATGTACCTGGTCCATCCTTACCAGGGCGGGCTGCCGCGCCGCACCCAGGTACTGGCCGACTACCTGGTGGACTGGTTCAAGCGCAGCGGCGAGGCCCTGGACCGGCTTTAACGGTAACGGCGCGCGATCAGGTGATCGATGGACAGGCAACCCGGCCCCTTGGCGACCAACAGCAGCAACAAGGCGATCCAGGTGCCGTGGGTCGGGTAGGCATCGGGGTATACAAACAGCTGAATCACCAGGGTCATGCCGATCAGGGCCAGGGCCGAGAAGCGCGTGGCGAACCCGACCAGGATCAACACCGGGAAAAAATGCTCGGCAAACGCTGCCAGGTGCGCCGCCACTTCCGGTGACAGCAGCGGCACGTGGTATTCGCTGCGAAACAGCGGCAAGGTCGAGGCCGCCAGTTTCGGTGCGCCCAGCTGGAAGGTGCCGCTGACCAGGTCAATCGCAAAGCCTTCGACCTTGGTCTGCCCGGACTTCCAGAACACCGCGGCAATCGAGAAGCGTGCGAGAAAGGCGATCAGGCTGTAGGGGATTTTTTCGAAAAGCGCGATGGCCCGCTTCACCAGGCACGATGGGGATGTGTTCATGGCGATACCTTCGGTTCCAGGTGCAAGTGAGTGATGACGTCGTGGCTGATCAGCAGGGTCAGGCAGTGGTGCAGGTCGAATTCGGCCGAGGCTTCGAGGGCGTCGGTCACGGCCATTTCCAGCGCTGCGCCGTGCTTGAGGCTGTCGATAAAGGCGACTGAGCCGCTGTCGATGGCGAACACCTTGACCGCCAGGCCCTGGCGCAACACCAGCGCGCCTTGGGCATGCCAGGGGTTCAAGGTGGCCATGGCGTCCTCGGTCTGGTGCGCGGCCCACACTGCCACCACCGCATAGGCGGAATTCAGGGTGGCGAGGGACGGGTGCAATTGCAGGCGCAATTGCCCCAGGTCTGTCTGGCCTTGCAGCGCATTGAGAATGGCCGGCTGCTCCAGCGCAGGCGTATCCGCAGCGTGGTAGGCGCACACGCGCAGACGCTCAAGGCGTGCCACGTCAGCGAGGTACGGCACGCTGGCGGCGGGTTCGAACGCCTGGATGAACTCGGCCAGCGTGCTGCCGTATTCACTGATCAGCGGGCTGGCAGGGGGCGACGCTTGCACGTAGAGCCCGGCCATGGCGCGAAAGAACTCATCTCCCACCAGTTGCAAGGTCACCGGGTAGGCTGTCGCCAAGGCGTTGATCAACGCGCTGTGTACATTGTTGCGATACACCGCAAAGCGGCTGGCCGGGTCGGCGCCATTGCTGCTGAAGAGTCCGTCGGGGCAAGCCTGGTCGGGCGCCAGCAGGGCCCTGGCAAATGCGTCGTGAAGGCTCATGGGCGTACCTGCGACAAGTGCCGTTCGGCGTGCTCGGCTTCGGCCAAGAGCACGCTGAAGGCCGGTACCTGGTTGTCTCGCTCGATCAGCGTCGCCACCGGGCCGATGCGTGCCAGTACCTGTTCGTACAACTGCCACACGGCGTTGTCGATGGGCGCGCCGTGGTCATCAATCAGCAGGCGGTCGCCCAGGCTGTCAGTGTCTTCGGCAAAGCCGGCCAGATGAATCTCACCCACCGCGTGCAGCGGCAGGGCGTCGAGATAGGCCTGCGGGTCACGTTGATGGTTGATGCACGACACGTAGACGTTGTTCACGTCGAGCAGCAGGCCACAGCCGGTGCGCCGGATGACCTCGCTGATGAAGTCGGTCTCGTCCAAGGTGGAGCGCTCGAACTGCAGGTATGTCGACGGGTTCTCCAGCAGCATCGGCCGCTTGAGCGTGTCCTGGACTTGGTCGACGTGTGCGCACACCCGGTTCAGGGTGGCGGCATCGTAGGCCAGCGGCAGCAGGTCGTTGAGAAACACCGGGCCGTGGCTCGACCAGGCCAGGTGTTCGGAAAATGAGTGGGGTTGATAGCGTTCGATCAGGGCCGCCAAGCGTGCCAGGTGGTCCCGGTTGAGCGGGCTTTCACCGCCGATGGACAGGCCCACGCCGTGCAGCGACAGCGGGTACTGCGCGCGGATCAACCCCAGGTAGTGATGAAACGGGCCGCCGGCCACCATGTAGTTTTCGGCGTGTACTTCAAAAAAACCGAGGTCG
This sequence comes from Pseudomonas sp. TH21, assembly GCF_016651025.1. Lineage (NCBI taxonomy): Bacteria > Pseudomonadati > Pseudomonadota > Gammaproteobacteria > Pseudomonadales > Pseudomonadaceae > Pseudomonas > Pseudomonas sp. TH21. Next base: position 1,383,222 of record NZ_JAEKEQ010000001.1, read on the forward strand.
GGCGAAGTCTCGAGCACGTGCGCGAAGTGCTCGGTCTTCAGCCCCAGCCCGGCCCGACAGGGGAGGCCGGGCGCCTGAGCCAGCGAGGGCGTTTGCAGGGATGAAAGCGTCATCATCAGTACTCAGGCTGACCAGGGTTTCAGGACTTGGCGGTGAAGGCAGCTTCCTGGCCGAAACCGGTCGGCGAGGTGGAGCTTGGGGTTTTGGCGCAGGTGCCGGCCGGTACCAGTTTCCAGGCGTTGGCCTGGTCTTTGACTTTCGAGGTGCCGGCGCAGGATGTGCCAGCGCCTGCGGCGCAATCGTTCTTGCCGGCCTCGGCGACACCGAAGCATTTCTGCATGTCGTCGGCGGCGTGGGCAGTGGTGCTCAGGGCGGACAGGCTCAAGGCAGAACCCAGGGCCAGGACGAGGGTAGCGGCGGACAGCGAGCGGGTAGTGGTGGTCATGTTGAATCTCCAGCAGTGGGTTGAGTTGGCGGGCTTGAGTGCCTGCTTGTACCACTAGAGATGTTGGGGGGAAATTCGTTACAAACCCAGCAAAAATAATTTCAGGCTTGGCAACATTCAGGCACCACACAAAGCAAATGTGGGAGCGGGCTTGTCCACGAATGCGCTGTGTCAGCCATTAGATACTTGGCTGATCCAGCGTATTCGTGGGCAAGCCCGCTCCCACATTTTTGATCCGGTTGCTACCGCAACCTTCTCTTAACCGCCCAGGTATGCCTCACGCACCTTTGGATCGGTGAGCAGTTGCTCGCCGGTGCCTTGCATCACCACCCGGCCGTTCTCCAGCACGTAGGCACGGTCGGCGATTTTCAGCGCCTGGTTGGCATTCTGTTCCACCAGGAACACCGTCACACCGTCCTTGCGCAGCTGTTCGATGATGTCGAAGATCTGCTGGATGATGATCGGCGCCAGGCCCAGGGAAGGCTCGTCGAGTAGCAGCAGCTTGGGTTTGCTCATCAGCGCACGGCCGATGGCGAGCATTTGCTGCTCGCCGCCGGACATGGTGCCGCCGCGCTGGCTGAAGCGTTCCTTGAGCCGTGGAAACAGGTGCAGCACCTTGTCCATCTGCTCCTGGTAATCGCCCTTGTCGGTGAAGAACCCGCCCATGGCCAGGTTCTCCTCGACGGTCAGGCGCGAGAACACACGGCGGCCTTCCGGCACGACCGCAATGCTCTTGCGCATGATCTGCGACGACTGCTGGCCCACCAGCTCTTCACCCATGTAGCGGATGCTGCCGCTGTGGGCCTGCGGCGAACCGCACAGGGTCATCAGCAAGGTCGATTTGCCGGCGCCGTTGGCGCCGATCAGCGTGACGATTTCCCCTTGGCGCACTTCCACGTTGACGCTGTGCAGGGCCTGGATCTTGCCGTAGAAAGTGGAAACGTTTTCGAATTGCAGCATTTTACGCTTCCCCCAGATAGGCTTTGATCACTTCAGGATTGTCGCGGATCTGCTCCGGCGTCCCGTCGGCCAGCGGCGTGCCCTGGTTGATCACCACGATGTGGTCGGAGATGCTCATGACCAGTTTCATGTCGTGTTCGATCAACAGCACCGTGGCGTTGTTTTCCTCACGCAACACGCCGATCAGCGCCTTGAGGTCTTCGGTTTCCTTGGGGTTGAGGCCGGCCGCTGGTTCGTCGAGCATCAGGATCCGCGGGCGGGTCATCATGCAGCGGGCGATTTCCAGGCGACGTTGCTGACCGTAGGCGAGGGTGCCCGCCGGGCGGTTGGCGAACTCGGTCAGGTTGACCTTGTCCAGCCAATACTCGGCGTACTCCATGGCCTCGCGCTCGCTCTTGCGAAACGCCGGGGTCTTGAACAGGCCTGCGAAGAAGTTGGTGTTCAGGTGACGATGCTGGGCGATCAGCAGGTTCTCGACCGCCGTCATGTCCTTGAACAGCCGCACGTTCTGAAAGGTCCGCACCACGCCTTTGCGGGCGATCTCGTGACCGGCCAGGCCCTGGATCGGCTGGCCGTCCAGCAGGATGCTGCCGCCGCTCGGCTTGTAGAAACCGGTGAGGCAGTTGAACACCGTGGTCTTGCCGGCGCCGTTCGGGCCGATCAGCGCCACCACTTGTTTCTCTTTCACGGTCAGGGCCACGCCGTTGACCGCCAGCAAGCCGCCGAAGCGCATGCTCAAGTTTTCGACTTTCAGGATCTCGCGGCTCATTTGCGCAGCTCCATGTGTGGACGTTGCATGGGCAGCAGGCCTTGAGGTCGCCAGATCATCATCAGCACCATCATGGCGCCGAACATCAACATGCGGTATTCGCTGAACTCACGCATCATTTCCGGCAGCAGGATCATCACGATCGCCGCCAGAATCACGCCCAGTTGCGAGCCCATGCCACCCAGCACCACGATGGCGAGGATGATCGCCGACTCGATGAAGGTGAACGACTCCGGGGTCACCAGGCCTTGGCGCGCGGCAAAGAAGCTGCCGGCAAAACCGGCGAACGCGGCGCCCAGGGTGAACGCGGAAAGCTTGATGATGGTCGGGTTCAGGCCCAGGGCCCGGCAGGCGATTTCATCTTCGCGCAGCGCTTCCCACGCGCGACCGATCGGCATGCGCAGCAGGCGGTTGATCACGAACAGGGCGGCCAATGCCAGCAACAGCGCCACCAGGTACAGGAACACCACTTTGCTCACCGGGTTGTAGTCGATCCCGAAGTACTCGTGGAAGGTCTGCATGCCTTCGGCTGCGGTGCGGTCGAACGACAGCCCGAAGAACGTTGGCTTGGGGATGCTGCTGATGCCGTTGGGGCCGCCCGTGATATCGGTCAGGTTACGCAGGAACAGACGGATGATTTCACCGAAGCCCAGGGTCACGATGGCCAGGTAGTCACCGCGCAGGCGCAGGACCGGGAAGCCCAGCAGGAAGCCGAACGTGGCCGCGGCCATACCCGCCAGGGGCAGGCAGATCCAGAAACTCCACCCCAGGTAATGCGAGAGCAGCGCGTAGGTGTAGGCACCCACGGCGTAGAAGCCCACATAACCCAGGTCGAGCAGGCCGGCGAGGCCCACCACGATGTTCAGGCCCAGGCCCAGCAACACGTAGATCAGGATCAGGGTCGCGATGTCGACCGCACCGCGCGAGCCGAAGAACGGCCAGATCAGCGCAGCGATGATCAAGGCAATGATGATGTAGCGCTGGGTGCGCGGCAGGGTCAGGAATTGACTGACCTTGGGCGAAACCAGTGGGCCACGGTCGCGCTTGAACAAGGCGCCGACCTGCTGGGTGAACAGCACGCGCAGGAACATCAGCACCGAGCACAGGGCAATGATGGTCAGGGTCACGGGGCCGGTGCCATGCACTTCGAGGTTGATGCCGACAATGCTCAGCTTGAGGCCGAGTACCGGGAAGGCCACGGCCCACACCAGCAAGGCGCTGAAAAACGCCGATTTAAGATATCTGCTCATACTTTCTCAACCTCCGGACGGCCCAGGATGCCGGTCGGACGGAACAACAGCACCAGAACCAACAGGCCGAACGCCACGACGTCCTTGTACTGGTCGCCGAAGATATCGGCGCCAAAGGCCTCGGCCACACCCAGCACCAGCCCGCCGAGCATGGCGCCCGGAATGCTGCCGATGCCGCCCAATACCGCCGCGGTAAAGGCCTTGAGGCCTACCAGGAAACCGGCGTTGGGGTTGATCACGCCGTACTGCATGCTCAGCAGCACGGCAGCCACTGCCGCGAGTGCGGCACCGATGACGAAGGTCAGGGCGATGATGTTGTTGGTGTTGATGCCCAGCAGGTTGGCCATCTTGATGTCTTCGGCGCAGGCCCGGCAGGCGCGCCCCAGACGGGAGCGGGAGATGAACAGGGTCAGGCCCAGCATGGCCACCAGGGTGACGACGAAGACCAGGATCTGCATGTAGGAAATCAGGACTTCTTCCGCGCCACCCGGACCGAAGGAGATGCTCCCCGGGATCAGGTTGGGGATGGATTTATCCTTGGAGTCCTGGGACAGCAATACGGTGTTCTGCAGGAAAATCGACATGCCGATAGCGGAAATCAGCGGGATCAGACGGTTGCTGCCACGCAAGGGACGGTAGGCAACCCGCTCGATACTGTAGCCATAGGCACTGGTCACGACGATCGACGCGATGAACGCGGCGGTCATCAACAGCGGCAGTGAGTGGATACCCATCATGGCCAGCCCGGCAAGGGCGATGAAGGCCACGTAGGAACCAATCATGTACACCTCGCCATGGGCGAAGTTGATCATTCCAATGATGCCGTAAACCATTGTGTAGCCAATGGCTATCAAGGCATAGGTGCTGCCAATGGTCAGGCCATTAACCAGCTGTTGGAAAAAATGATAGATCTCAGGCATTACAGCGCTCCTAAAAACCCGATACGCATTTCACTGGTGGAGTCATGTTCCGGCCCTGTGCTGTGTTCTATGAGCACATTTGCACAAAGCGTTTGCCAGCGAACCGCTGGTGACGGTTTTAAGATTTTCAGGTGAGCCAGCGCCCGGATCGCGGGTGACAGGCCCATAAACCTCGTAAAACAAAGCCCACTGCTCTCACAGTGGGCTTGTTGACCAGTAACGCCTGGCTTACTGAGGGGAAACTTCGGTTTTTGGTTTGCCGAAGTGCCATTCGTAGACCACGAACTTGAAGTCCTTCAGGTCGCCCTTGGCGTCGAAGCTCAGCTCGCCGGTAGGTGTCTTGAAGGTACCCGCGTGGATGGCGGCTGCCACTTTGGCGGTGTCTTCGCTCTTCGCAGCGGCAATACCGCCGGCGATCACTTCAACGGCCGAGTAGGCCGGGAATACGAATGGACCGGTTGGGTCCTGTTTGTTCTTGGCGAACTCTTCAACAATGGCCTTGTTGGCCGGATCGGTGTCGAAGGATTTCGGCAGGGTCACCAGCAGGCCTTCCGAAGCGCCTTGGGCGATCTGCGAGATGGAGTCGTTGCCGACGCCTTCTGGGCCCATGAACTTGGCGTTCAGGCCTTTTTCCTTGGCTTGGCGCAGGATCAGGCCCAGCTCTGGGTGGTAGCCGCCGTAGTAGACAAAGTCGACGTTGGCTTGCTTGAGCTTCTGGATGATCGAGGAGAAGTCTTTGTCACCGGCGTTCAGGCCTTCGAAGACGGCAACCTTGGTGCCTTTCTTCTCGAGAGTCTGCTTGACGGCGGTGGCGATGCCTTCACCGTATTGCTGTTTGTCGTGCAGGACAGCCACGATTTTCGGCTTAACGTGATCGGCGATGTAGTTACCGGCTGCAGGGCCCTGGGCGCTGTCCAGGCCGATGGTGCGGAAGATCAGCTTGTAGCCACGGGCGGTGATTTCCGGGCTGGTGGCCGCCGGGGTAATCATGATCACGCCTTCGTCTTCATAAATATCGGACGCTGGCTGAGTGGAGCTGGAGCAGAGGTGACCGACCACGAACTTGACGCCGTCGTTGACCACTTTGTTGGCGACGGCAACGGCTTGTTTAGGATCGCAAGCGTCGTCGTATTCCTTGGCTTCGAGCAACTTGCCGTCGACGCCGCCCTTGGCGTTGATGTCGGCGATGGCTTGCTTGGCACCCATGAATTGCATGTCACCGTATTGCGTCACAGGACCGGTTTTAGGGCCGGCGATACCAATCTTGATGGTATCAGCTGCGAACGAATGGCCGGCAACCCCAGCCAGGACCATAGCGGCAAACAGTTTGGAAATCTGCTTAGTAGCCTTATTCATAGTGCTCCACTCTTACTGTTGTATTTTTTATAGTTCTAGCGGCCTTGTGAGCTGTAGAACCGGATCAGATATCTCGGATATCCCCCCGGCAGTGCCCTGGCAACTGTACCGGTACAGTGTAGAGCGCCGGTTGATCGCTTGAAAAGCTGGCTGCTGGGGGCAAAACCCGGGTATGTCGCTTAAATGAAAGAAAAAGACAGAATTGCGGCGGGGTGATGCCAGAGTCTCGGGCAATCCTTGGCTTTCCTGACACTTTCAATCGATGCCTCATTTGCAACTGGGTTTTTCTGCCTGACCTGCGACGTTATGATTGCGCCGATTTTTTATTCAGGTGAATTCCCATGACGCAAGAACCTAGCACCCTCTATGCCAAGCTGCTCGGTGAAACCGCCGAAATTTCCTGGAAGGAGCTTGAACCGTTCTTTGCCAAGGGTGCCCTATTGTGGGTCGACGCCGGCCTGGATTTGATCGAGGCCGCCGAGGGCATGGCCGAGGATAACCGTGACAAAGTCGCTGCCTGGCTGGCCTCGGGCAGCTTGGGCGAAGTGTCTGCGACGCGGGCATTGGACCTGGTGGAGCGCGATCCAGGCTTGTGGGCGGTGGTGGTTTCGCCTTGGATACTGATCCAGGAAAGGGCATCGCAGGCGAAGTAAGCACCTTAATGGTGCGTGTTGTTTCGCTGCAAAAGTGTGTAGCGGAGTAACCGCCAGGGCGGTGATGGCATCTTGCCGTGAAGAAAGGTCACAGCCCAAGGTGACGCGCACGTCATGGGAACAGTTCTCCAGGCACTGGATGGCTCCGGGAATTGTTTCTCGGTGTGTATATAAAGCGGGTGGCTGTCAGATCGTAGCGTAGGAAGCAACGAATTCCGGTAAAGTTCGCCGCCTGTCATCCGGAGCCCGTTATGCCCTCAGCGCTGCCCCCTCTAGAGAAAACGTCGCAGCAACTGCTTTACCTCATTTACGGTAATCAGGATGTTTACCGGCGCGAAGCGAAATTCAGCATCCTCACCGCGCTGGCGCAGCTCAAGCAGGGCGAGTCGCTGTGCATCCGGGTCATGACCGATCGCCCGCAGGATTTCGCCGGCTGGCCGGTCGAAACCGTTCACCTCGATGAGCAGACCCTTGCCCAATGGCAGGGAAGCAACGCTTACATCCACCGCCGCAAGGCCTGTGCGATTGCCCAGGGGTTGAAGCTGGCGGACAAGACCCTGTTCGTCGACACCGACACGCTGTTCCTCAAATCCCCCCATCGCGTCTTCGAACTCATCGCGCCCGACCAGTATGTGATGGATGGCTTCGAATACGACTGGAGCTACGTGTGCCAGCGCCCCGACTACCTCAAGTTGGGTGAGCACCTGCAGGCGCATGGCATTTGCGCCGGCAATAGTTTCAAGCTCTATAACAGTGGCCTGTGTGGCGTACGCGCCAGTGACACGCCGCTGCTCGAGGCCGCGATTCGCTGGATCGATGAGTGGACCCAGGGTTCGTTCGATATCCACACCATCGAGCAGATCGCGATTTCCTTCGCGATGCGCGACAAGACGGTGCGCGAGGCGAACAAGTTCGTCCATCACTACTTTGCCGACAAGCGCTTCTTCCACGCCATGCAGGCGCACTTTTTCAGTCTCTACGGCGAAGCGTTCGGCCCTGAGCTGGTAGCGCGTTGCCTGGATGTGCCGCAGGTCAAGCCCGTGCCATCCCCTTGGCAGCGGCTGCGGATCAAATGGAAACTGCGCAATCAGCGCAAACACCTGAAGCGGGTCGGCCGCGACTTGCTCTACGGCAGCTCAGCGCCCAAGCATCCGTACTACGACGTGTGTCGACACGGCTGGTGGGAGTCGGCCTTCAAGGAAATTCGTGGCTGGGACGTGGAAGAACAGCAGAAGGTCTTCGGCACCGACGGTGCAGGCTGGCCCAAGCAGTTGCCCCGGCCGCTGAAGCGCGCAGACGAGCAAGTCATCCTCACCTTCCTGCGCCAGCGCGCGGCCGGCTGATGTCGCGACGGCGCCCTGCGGCGCCGTCGCAGCGGTTCAGGCAGTCTTGCCGGTGTGGTTATTCAGCGAAATAACCTTGGTCTTGCCGATGCGGTGACGGTAGATCTCACGCAGGTACTTGATTGCCTTCTTCACGCAATCGCGCGACAGGCGAATGTCATTGATCGACACAAACTTGTCTTTGTCGTTGATCAACTCGCGGTACTTCTTCTCATACATCGGCTTGATCGCGTACCAGTTGGTATCGAGGATCTTCGCCGGGTTTTCGAACTCGTTGAGCAACTCGTCGATACGGTCTTCGTCGAAGTCCTCGTGGATGATGAAGTCCAGGATCGAGTTGTCCAGCGTGTCGTCGAAACGGTACGGGTTGCGCGCAAAGCAGCGTTTGATAAAGGCCACGATCAGCGTGAGGAAGTCATCCGACAGGCACGGGCTTTTCGCGATCAGGGTGGTCAGCGACAGGTTCGCCGATGCACCGATCACCAGGGCGTAGCGCTTGAGCGTGGTGTTGGGGAACAGGCTGTTGAGGTGAGTCTTGAGCCGGTTCAGGTCCATGTAGGACAGTTTGTAGTCCTTGGGCAGGGACACGATCGAGACCACCGACGAGCAGTTCTTGAAAAAGTGCAGGTCATGCAGCGCGGCCGCGTCGTAGCCGGAGTTCTTGTACTGCTCCAGGGACGCTTTGTAGCGCTTGGATTCGATCGGCAGCAGGCTGATGCCTTCGATGGCCTGGGTGACCTTGTTGAAATGCGGCAGGTCGATGGAGCGGAAGAACAGGTCGTCGATGTTCAGGCGCTGGGGCTCTTTTTCGAACACCTTGAATTTGTCGTTGGTCGGCGCCGGGGTTTCCGGGACCACGGACTCTGCGTAGGCAATCGCCACCGGGCCGGCAAGGCTCATGAACAGGTCGTTGGCATCCAGGCGAATGGTTTCGCCGATGTCGATGCCGGCGCGACGGAAGTAGTTCTGGTCGTAGTCAGTGGTGACCGCCTGGGCCGTCAGAATGTTGAAGATCTGTTGCGAGATGTACTGGTTGGCGTGTTTTTCCATGGCATTGACGTCAATGTTCTGGATATTGCCGTCATCGCTTTCTTCGGCGTAACGCATGATGTCGTTGGAGATCAGCATCATTGCGTTCCACGGGCGGATGCGGCCCTTCACGCTAGCTTCGCTGCTGTCTTCATTGGCGAAGTTGTACGAGAAATCCCATTCTTCCGACAGGTACTTGCACAGCAGGCGCCCGGCGTTGATGTGCAGGGCCTCGGACATTTCGCTGCGGTGATCGGAAATATTCGGCAGTACGCAGATGCCGCTGGTGAAGATCGGCTCGAACACAAAGGCGTGGCCGCTCTTGCTGTCGTGCTCGTCGGCGGGCTTGGTGTCGAACGTCTTGTTCATGTACGAGTGCTGCTGGGCCAGGCCGAATTCCGAGGCCATGCCCGAACCCGTACCGCCGCCGGCGCTGAAGATCGAGAAGTACAGGCGCGACTGGTTGGCCTTGATGCCGCAGGAGTCGATCAAATACGAGTGGATCATCTTCCAGTCGGGGCTGGAAAAACGCTGGGTATCCTTGTTGAGGATGATCTTGGCCAGGTACTGGCCGAGGATCGGCGCGTTACCGGCGCCACCGGCATGGACTTCCGACAGGTCCATGATTTTCATCTTGCTGTAGTCGCGCAAAAAGCCGCTTTTTTCGCCTTTGCGCGAGAAGCGGATGCGCCCGGCGATGTCCTTGTCCAGATCGCCCAGCATCACCAGCGGCTCGACCAGGAACACCGGCTTGCTGGCCTTGCCGCTGCCCAGGCGCAGGTTGTTGCGGATCCACTGGGCCGGGCTGTAGCCCTTGTCCAGCGTCTTGTCTTCGGTACTGAATTCGTTGAGGTAGAACTTGCGGGCGTTGTACACCAACTCCGCCACGTCGAGCGCGATGTTCGAACCGCAACGGCCCAGGCCGATCAGGCACACCGAGGGGAATTCCTGCTCGCTGCGCTGTTCGCCGTCGCCTTCCAGGTGGGGCGGGCGTGGGAACACCATATCGCGCAGGCCGTCGAGGTTATCGAGGATGCGGTCGGTATTGGTCTCGGTGAAGTACAGGTATTGCTGAGTGGCCAGCGGGCGCGCGGTGCTCAATGACTTTGAACCTGAGGGCTTGTCCGCAGGAGCTGGGAGCAACACGTCGGATACCACGGTGGCAGAGTTATTTTTAGAAGTCATTGTGCGCCAAGTGCCTGGGCGGATGGCTGGAAAGAATCAAAGGGCCATCACGGAATGGGAGTTCGCGACTTTACAGTGCGTCCTTGTCCGGAACGATCGGGTTTGACCCTGTATGCTCAGGCAAAACCTGGCCGGACTCTGATGAATCGGCCGTTTGTCGGCGTTCTTTAGGCAAATGATGGCGAAATGCCAAAGTTTAGGCGTCAGCGAATTGGCCTGACGATGGAAGTCGACCCTGGGCGCCCGGTGGAAGGCTCTTTCGCTGGCGGTTTTTCCTGGGTGCCTGCCACGCTGTAAGGGTAGAGCGGGTTACGGATGTCGATGCCCTGGATCACGCCGATGATGTCGCTGGCAGGCACCGCCGGGCTCAACAGGTAGCCCTGGACGAAATCACAGCCATGCTTGAGCAACAGCTCGAACTGGGCCTGGGTTTCCACACCTTCGGTCACCACCTGCAGGTGCAGGGTGTGAGCCATGCCGACAATCGCCTGGACGATCTCGATATCGGCGGTGGACTTGGGAATGTCCTGGATGAACGAGCGGTCGATCTTCAAGGTGTTGAGCGGCAGGCGCTTGAGGTAGGCAAGCGATGAATAGCCGGTGCCGAAGTCGTCGATGGCCAGCGACACCCCCAGCGCGCGGATCTGCCGCAGCAGTGCCAGGGTGCTGCTGATGTTGCCCATCAACGCGTTTTCGGTGACTTCCAGTTCCAGGCGATTGGCGGCGATCCCGCTGAAACGCAGCGCGTCTTCGATCTCGTCCGCCAGTTCGTCGCGGGCCAGGTTCAACGCGGAGCAGTTCACGGACATGGTCAGTTCGGTGTAACCCCTGTCGGACAACAGGCTCAGGTCATGACAGGCCTGGCGCAGTACCCAGTGGTCCAATTCGGCAATCAGCCCGTTGTTCTCGGCGATGCCGATAAACCGATCCGGGGCCAGCAAGCCGTGCTGCGGGTGTTGCCAGCGTACCAGGGCCTCGAGGCGCGTGACTTTGCCCAGCTTCATGTCGAAGATAGGTTGGTAGAACAACACCAATTGGTTACGGGTGCGCAGGGCGCCGCGCAGCTCTTCCTCCAGTTGCAATTCGAGGAAGGCGCGGGTTTTCAGGTTGGAGCTGAAGAAGTTGAGGCTGTTACGCCCGGTGTCCTTGGACTGGTACAGCGCCAGGTCTGCGGTTTTCAGCAACTCTTCGCAGGTCAGGCCGTCATCGGGAAACAGGCTGATACCGATGCTGGTGGTCATCACCATGCGCCGGCCGGCCAGTTCGATGGGTTCTTTCATCTTCTGCATGATGCGCTGGGCCAGGTGCCGTGCCTCGTCGCGGTTGTGGATGCTAATGAGGATGCAGAACTCATCGCCGCCAAAACGCGCGACCACGTCGGCGTGGCTGCGTACCGAGCCCTTGATGTGCCCGGCGAGCACGGTGAGCAGCTGGTCGCCCGCATCATGCCCGAGGCTGTCATTGATGCGCTTGAAATGGTCGATATCGAGGAAGATCACCGCCATCATCCCCTGGGAAGCGGTTTTTTCCGCGAGTTTCTCCGCAAAAATCTGGTTGAAGCCACGGCGATTCAGCAGGCTGGTGAGTGCATCGTAGTGGGCTACTTGCTGCAGCGAGGCGCGGGCCTGGTCGAGTTCGCTGAGCAGCGCGTTGACCCGGCGCAGGTCACGTTCCTTGTGCTGCAGCTTCTTGTCGGCGAGGGCGGCGCTGATACTGCTGCCGATCACCAGCAGGGTGATCACGGCCACCGACAAACCAAGCTGGATCGGGTTGTTATCCTGCGGCAAGGACAGGTCCGCCCCGGCAGGCACCATCAAGCGCAGGGCGGCCATGCCGGTGAAGTGCATGCTGATGATCCCGGCGCCCAGCACGAGGCTGGCGGCATATTTGAGCAATTGGTGAAACACGCCGGCGCCGTTGCGCAGGTAGCTCGACAGCAACAGCGCGGCGAAGCTGGCGCCGATGGCAATCGCGATCGAGGCCATGAACAACCCCGACTCGAAATACGCCTGGGCCTGGGAGCGCATGGCTGACATGCCCACGTAGTGCATCAGCGCAATACCCAGGCCCATCCACACGGATGCCAGCAGGTACTGATGCAGGCGCAGATGGGCGTGACTGAGGGTCTGCATGGCGAACAATGAGGCAATCAGGGCGATCAGCAGCGAGGCGAACGTCATGATCAATTCGTAATGGATGGCGATGGGCGCCTGGAAGGCCAGCATGCTGATGAAGTGTGTCGACCAGATCCCGCCGGCCAGGCAACCGGCGCCGAGCCAACGCCAATGGCGCCTTGCGGTGGGGTCCTCGACATGGCCGACACGCTCAGCCATGTCCAGCGTGCCGAACCCGGCCGCACAAGCGACCAGGTAGGCCAGCAGCACCAGAAACGGGTTATGACTGCAATTGAGTAATAAGTGCCCGCTTTCTGGGAGGTCGGTAAAAAAATGCAGACCCAGCCATTCCATAGCATGTCCCGTCATAGAGTCACGTCACTGCCTGAGGCGATGACCTATGAGGTCGAGTATAGAAGCCTCGCGGGATTCGTCAGCGCTAATGGCACTTTGCTCTCAACCATTTTGGCATGCTCTCCATAGCGTTTAATGCTAAGCGCTGATGGGCAGGTCCAGCTCGAACGGGGCTGGCAGCGGCGCCAGGCCGAACGCGGCGCGGGCGGCGTCGCAATCGACGTTCTGCACGCCCTGGCTCCAGGAGGAATCGAACTCGCGGCACACACTCGAGCGCTGTGCATAAATTGAGCAGCTGGTGCCTTTGCCCACTTCTCCTTCCAGGCTGCAGCAGCGCGCGGGCTTCTGGTCGGTACCGATCATCGCCACGCGGGTGGGGTTGATTTGCACCACCAGCTCATCGGGTACGGTGCCCCCCGACGAGGCGCACTCTCCCCAAAAGAAAGACACGCGGAAGTGTGAACAGCAGGCACCGCAATTCAGACACGGACTGGCTTCGGACATGGGCGTCTTCGATAAAAGAGAGTAAGGGGGATGCTACGGAAGGCTCGCCATTCTATCCGTGCCAAGGCCGTTGGGAAGGGGGGCACTCACTTATATTTTTGTAGGCCAAGTCCCGTGGCGCCGGGTGAAATCATGCCCTATCAGCTTTACGAATCATTACAGACAAGCCTTGCCCGTCTGACTATGTTGCAGGTACCGGGCAGGATGCATCGGGCATCGCAGCTCTCATAACAATAAAAGAGACGGACCCATGCAGAACTCGACCCAAGCGGCGAATGCCTGGCGCATTCTGTTCCTGCTGTTCCTGGCCAACCTGTTCAATTTCTTCGACCGCACCATTCCTGCGATCATCATCGAGCCGATTCGCATGGAATGGCACCTGAGCGACTTCCAGCTCGGCATCATCGGCACCGCCTTCACCATCGTCTACGCCATTGCCGGCCTGCCGCTCGGGCGACTCGCCGACACCGGCTCGCGCAGCAAACTGATGGGCTGGGGCCTGTTCGCCTGGAGCGGGCTGACGGCGGTCAACGGCATGGTTGGCAGCTTCTGGACGTTCCTGCTGGTGCGCATGGGCATTGGTATCGGCGAAGCCAGCTATGCGCCAGCGGCCAACTCGTTGATTGGCGACCTGTTCCCGGCACACCGCCGCGCGCGGGCCATGGGGATTTTCATGCTCGGCCTGCCGTTGGGGCTGTTGCTGGCGTTCTTCACCATTGGCGCGATGGTCAAGGCGTTCGACAGCTGGCGCGCGCCGTTCTTTATTGCCGCGGTGCCGGGTCTGATCCTTGCGGTGTTCATGTTCTATATCAAGGAGCCCAAGCGCGGCGCGGCCGAAACCGTGCAGGTCTCCCAGGAGCGCGTCGACCGCCCGATTCGCCGCGTGCTGGCGGTACCGACTTTCCTCTGGCTGGTGCTGGCCGGGCTGTGCTTCAACTTCGCCACCTATGCCTGCAACTCGTTTCTGGTGCCGATGCTGCAACGCTATTTCCTGATGCCGTTGCAGGAAGCGGCGGTCGCCACCGGGGTGATCGTCGGTATCACCGGTTTGATCGGCCTGACCCTGGGGGGCTGGATTGCCGACAAGATTCATCAGCGCGTCGCCAATGGCCGTCTGTTGTTCGCCGCGTTCAGCCTGATCATCTCCACCGTCACCACTGCCTGGGCCTTGCACGCGGGGCGGATCGAGATCGGCGTGTTCGTGGCGCTGTTCAGTGTCGGCTGGTTGTTTGCCTATAACTTCTACACCTGCGTGTACACGGCAATCCAGGACGTGGTCGAGCCACGCCTGCGGGCGACGGCGATGGCGTTATTCTTTGCCGGGTTGTACCTGCTGGGCGGTGGCATGGGGCCAATTGTGGTGGGCGGTCTGTCCGATCACTTTGCCCATTCGGCGATGTATGCCGATGGGGCTGCGCAGATGACCGAAGCGTATAAAGCCGTGGGCTTGCATGACGCCATGTACCTGATCCCGGTGGCGCTGTTTCTGACCATGCTGTTTCTGTTCCAGGCCTCGCGCAGTTTTGTGCGTGATGCCCAGCGGATGAAGGATGGGTTGGGGGCGGTGGAGGTGCCGGCTTCGGCGGCGACGGCTTGAGACCGAGGTGACCCCTTCGCGAGCAAGCCCGCTCCCCCAGTTGAAACATTCCAACTGTGGGAGCCGGCTTGCTCGCGAAGAGGCAATTACAGGCTCCGATTTGCCCCAAGTGAATAAAAAATGCCCGCATTGCGCGGGCCTTTTTTCAGCGGAGCGGGGCGGTCATCAACCCGCCACCAACACCCGGATCGCTTCCAGTCGCAGCGCTGCCTTGTCGAGCATGGCCAGGCCTTGCTCGCGTTGTTGGCGCAGGGCCACCAGTTCGCTGTCGCGTACGGTCGGGTTGACCGCTTGCAGCGCCGTCAGGCGCGACAGCTCTTCGTCAGTGTCTGCAGCCAGGCGGCGCTTGGCTTCGGCCACACGCTCGGCGTGGCGTGGGGTGATCTTCTCTTCACCGGCGTTGATCCGTGGCGTCAGCTGGTCGCGCTGGGCCTGGATAAACTTGTTGGCGCTGGCCCGTGGCACGCTTTCCAGCTGGTCGTTCAGGGTTTCAAACGACACGCGGCTGGACAGGTCGTTGCCGTTGGCATCCAGCAGGCAGCGCAGGGCGGCCGGCGGCAGGTAGCGGCCCAGTTGCAGCGAGCGTGGGGCAACCACTTCGCTGACGTAGAGCAGCTCCAGCAATACGGTGCCAGGCTTGAGCGCCTTGTTCTTGATCAGCGCCACGGCGGTGTTGCCCATCGAGCCGGACAGCACCAGGTCCATGCCGCCCTGCACCATCGGGTGTTCCCAGGTGATGAACTGCATGTCCTCGCGCGACAGCGCCTGGTTGCGGTCGTAGGTGATGGTCACGCCTTCGTCGTCGCCCAGGGGGAAGCTGGCGTCGAGCATTTTTTCGCTGGGCTTGAGGATCAGCGCGTTTTCCGAATGGTCTTCGCTGTCGATGCCGAACGCGTCGAACAGGGTTTCCATGTAGATCGGCAGGGCGAACTGGTCGTCTTGTTCGAGGATGGCCTCGACCAGCGCATCGCCTTCACCCGCACCGCCGGAGTTGAGCTCCAGCAAACGGTCGCGACCGGTGTGCAGTTCCTGCTCCAGGCGCTCGCGCTCGGCACGGGCCTCGTCGATCAGGGCCTGCCATTCGCCATCGTCGGCGTTTTCCAGCAGCGGCAGCAGGCGCGGGCCAAACTGGTGCTGCAAGGCGTTGCCGGTCGGGCAGGTGTTGAGGAAGGCGTTCAGCGCTTCGTTGTACCACTGGAACAGGCGCTCTTGCGGGCTGGTTTCCAGGTAGGGCACGTGCAGTTCGATCACATGTTTCTGGCCGATCCGGTCCAGACGGCCGATCCGCTGTTCCAGCAGGTCGGGGTGCGAAGGCAGGTCGAACAGCACCAGGTGGTGGGAGAACTGGAAGTTGCGACCTTCACTGCCGATTTCCGAGCAGATCAGCACTTGTGCGCCGAACTCTTCATCAGCGAAGTAGGCGGCGGCACGGTCACGCTCGAGGATGTTCATGCCCTCGTGGAACACCGTGGCCGGGATGCCGGAGCGCACGCGCAGCGCGTCTTCCAGGTCCATCGCGGTTTCGGCGTGGGCGCAGATCACCAGGACCTTGGTGCGCTTGAGCATTTTCAGCTGGTCGATCAGCCACTCGACCCGTGGGTCGAAGCGCCACCAGCGGTTTTCTTCTTCGATGTCCGGCTGCGACTGGAAGCTGACTTCCGGGTACAGCTCGGCGTGCTCGCCCAGCGGCAATTCGAGGTATTCGTCCGGGTTCGGCAGCGGGTAGGCGTGCAGCTTGCGCTCCGGGAAGCCTTGCACAGCGGCGCGGGTGTTGCGAAACAGCACGCGGCCGGTGCCATGGCGGTCGAGCAGCTCGCGCACCAGGCGCGCGCTGGCTTCGGTGTCGCCATCGTTGACGGCGGTCAGCAGCGCTTCACCTTCGTTACCGAGGAAACCCTGGATGGTCTGGTGTGCGGCAGGCGACAGGCGGCCTTTATCCAGCAGCTCCTGCACGGCTTCGGCCACCGGGCGATAGTTCTCGCTCTCGGCGCGGAAGGCTTGCAGGTCGTGGAAGCGGTTCGGGTCGAGCAGGCGCAGACGCGCGAAGTGGCTGTCCTGGCCCAGCTGTTCCGGGGTCGCGGTGAGCAGCAGCACGCCCGGGATGACCTCGGCCAGTTGCTCGACCAGCGCGTACTCGGCGCTGGCCTTGTCTTCATGCCACACCAGATGGTGGGCTTCGTCGACGACCAGCAGGTCCCAGCCGGCTGCGAACAGCGCGTCCTGGGCCTTCTCGTCGTCCACCAGCCACTCCAGGGCGACCAGCGCCAACTGGGTGTCCTCGAACGGGTTGGTAGCATCGCTCTCGATGAAACGTTCTTCGTCGAACAGCGCAACCTGCAGGTTGAAGCGGCGGCGCATTTCCACCAGCCACTGGTGCTGGAGGTTTTCCGGTACCAGGATCAGCACCCGGTTGGCGCGACCCGAGAGCAGCTGGCGATGGATCACCAGGCCGGCTTCGATGGTCTTGCCCAGGCCCACTTCGTCCGCCAGCAATACCCGCGGCGCGATACGGTCAGCGACTTCACGGGCGATGTGCAGTTGGTGCGCAATAGGTTGCGCACGCACGCCGCCCAGGCCCCACAGCGAAGACTGCAGTTGGCGGCTGGTGTGTTCCAGGGTGTGGTAACGCAGCGAGAACCAGGCCAGCGGGTCGATCTGCCCGGCGAACAGACGGTCGCTGGCCAGGCGGAACTGGATGAAGTTGGAGAGTTGGGTTTCCGGCAGGGTGACCTGCTCGTTCTGCCCATTGAGGCCGTGATACACCAGCAGGCCATCGACGTCGTCGACTTCCTGCACGGTCATTTTCCAGCCTTCGAAATGGGTGATGGAATCACCCGGCGAGAACCTCACGCGAGTGAGGGGCGCATTCCGTAGCGCATACTGGCGGGTGTCGCCAGTGGCCGGATAGAGCACGGTCAACAAGCGGCCGTCCTGTGCCAGAACGGTGCCTAACCCCAGCTCTGCTTCGCTGTCACTAATCCAGCGTTGCCCCGGTTGATACTGCTGCGCCATGCTGCCTGACTCCCGCCGTGAAAAAGCCGACTATCTTAACGGAACAAGGCCCCACGCCCAAGGACTCTGACAAAAACTACTCCGTTTGCGCCAGCGTCCGGAAGCCGAATCGACGGGTGGCAGGCACTTGCGAGTGTCGACTGGGTCACAGCTTGGCGAGTGCGCTCTCAAGTCGCCACGCGGCCCGCCGACAGCCTGTTGATCAGGAGAATAACTATTATGCTGCCACCCATGCTGCCCGTCAGCGTTGTGCCGGTCACTTCGCAACTCGACCCGGTACGCCAGAAGCCGGATATCCCGCCCGTGGTGCCAGTACAAGCGGGCTCCAACGAAAGCACGATCGACCTGAAAAAGGGCGATGCCGAGCAGTCGACCTTTCTGCTGCGTGAAGAGCAACGCCGCCAGCAGGAGCAGCAAAAACGCCGGCGCGAAGCCGACGAAGACCCGGAGCAGCACCTGGCGATTCCCGGCGACCTGCTCAATGCCGACAACACCGTGCCGGTGGCGCCGCTGATCGAAGATGCGCCGCGCCAGCGCTTGTGGGTGGACGTCGAGGTCTAGTCGCGCAACGCCTGCAATGCCGCCATCAACTGCGCGATGTCATCGTCGTTGTTGAGCGGGCTGACGGAGATCCGCGCGACGCTGGCCAGCCCGCGCGCCTGCATGTCCAACGGCGTGTAGGCCACGCCATTGGCACCGATATTGATGCGCTTCAAGGCCAGGCGGCGCTTGAGTTCGAAAGCGTCCCAGCCGTCCAGGTTAAAGGCGATCAGCCCTGATTGCGCAGTGCCCAGGTCATGCAGGGAAATACCCGGCATCTGACGCAAGGCCTGGCGAATTCGCTCACTGGTGTGTGCGATCCGTTCCGATACTTGCTCAAGCCCCAGTCGATTCATCTCCTGCAACGCGTTGCCCAGCCCCGCCAACAAGGCAAACGACACTTCGCTGGTTTCAAAGCGCCGGGCGTCGTTGCGCAGGTCGAAACCGTCTGCGCTCCACGGCGCCGAAAACACATCGCGCTGGGCCGGATTCAGGCGCGGCAAAAAGTCCGGGCGCACATACAGCAGCGCGGTACCACGCGGCCCGCGCAGGTGCTTGCGCCCGGCCGATTTGAGCACATCGCACTGCAGCGCCTGCACATCCACCGGCACCTGGCCGACGGCTTGGCCGGCGTCGATGAAATAGGCAATGCCATGACGTCGGGCCACGGCGCCGATGGCTTCGGCGGGGTTGATCAGGCCACCGTTGGCCGGCAGCCAGGTCAGGTCGATCAGCCTGACGTGCGCATCGATCATCGACTCCAGCGCCAGCGGGCAGACCGCGCCGGAGGCATCGCAAGGGATGACCTCCACGCGCGCGCCGGCCTGCACCGCCAGGTCCATGCTGGCGAGGTTGCCCCCCCATTCATGGCGGCCGACCAGGATGCGATCACCCGGTTGCCACGGGCCCAGTGCCTGGAACGCCAGGCTCCAGGCGGCCGAGCCGCTGCTGGCGAAGGCGATCGACGCGGCGGGTGCGTTGAGCAATTGCGCGGCGGCGCGGCGGGCTTTTTCCACCAGCACGGCGCCATGCTCGCCGGCTTCCATGGGGCCATCACGGGCTTCGCGGTGCAGTTGATCGATAATCGCATCGAGGGTCGCCTGGCTTGGCAGCGAGGCACCGGCGTGATTGAAATGCACGATGCCCGACTGGCAGCCGGGCGTGCTGTCGCGCAATTGCTGGACGTCGAGCGGGCTCACGGTTGCAGCTCGAAAATCGCGTCAACCTCCACGGCCACGCCGGCCGGCAGGCTGGAAACGCCAACGGCGGTGCGCACATGCCGACCTTTTTCGCCGAGGGCATTGACCAGCAGGTTCGAAGCGCCGTTGGCAACCCCGCTCTGGCGCTGGAAATCGCCGCTGCTGGCAATGAATACACCCAGGCGCAAAATGCGCACCAGGCGCGACAGGTCATCACCCAGCGCATGGCTTAATTGTCCCAGCAGGCCCAGCGCCGCCAGTTCGGCTGCCTGGGCGCCTTCTTCATCGCTGAGGGATTCGCCCAGGCGGCCGACGTAGGCGGGCTTGCCATCGACCATCGGGATTTGCCCGGAGACGAACAGTTGGTTCTGGCTGATCACATAGTTGATGTAGTTGGCCGCCGGTTGGCTCGGGGTCGGCAGCGTCAGGCCGAGGGCTTGCACGCGTTGGCGCAGGGAGTCGCTCATGATCCATCCTCCTGGGTTTAAGAGGTGCCAGCATGTTGGCCGAGGAGGGCGGCGACAAACGGATAGATCTCACCCGACGTATCGAAAAAACTCACGCGTCGCGGCAGGCTTCCAGCAGCCATTCGCTGAAGCATGCGGCGGCGTCACCGGCCGGGCCGGGCGGCGCGATCAGCCAGTAGCCGATGTCGCTGTGATACGGCGGCCAGTCGAAGGCTTCGACCAGGCTGCCGTCCTGGAGCCTGCGCTGGATCAGGCGATGACGGCCCATGGCGATGCCTTGGCCGGCCACGGCCGCTTCGACCACGATGTTGTAGTCATGCAGCATCACGCGCGGGTGGCGGTCGAGGTCGACGTGGTAGTGCGCTGACCAATCCGTCCATTCGAAGGGGCGGTGCGAGGTGGCCATCAGCAGTGGGCTGTCATGCATCGCTTTGAATGTCGGGCTGCACACCGGGGAGATGACTTCCGGCATCAGCCGCGTCGCCTGCACGTCGGGCCAGTCGCCCTTGCCATAGCGAATCGCCAGGTCGACCTCGGCGCCGGCCACGTCCGCCAGTTGAATCGCCGGTAACAGCTCCACCTGGATATGCGGGTAGCGATTGAGAAACCCGGCCAGGCGCGGTGCCAGCCACAGCGTGGCAAAGGAGGCGAGCAGGCCGACGCGCAGCACGGTGGTGCTGGGCGCTGTTTTTGGGTGCGGGTCGCGGCGGCGATGGCGTCGAGGGCCGGGCGGATTTCGTCGTAGTACTGTTGGCCGTCCGTGGTCAGATCGATCGCGCGGGTGCGACGGATAAACAACGGTTTGCCCAGGTGCTGTTCCAGCTTTTGCACCTGATGGCTGAGTGCACTCTGGGTCACCGACAACTCGCTTGCCGCCTTGATAAAACTCAAGTGCCGCGCCACGGCTTCAAAGGCGCGCAGGGCCAGCAGCGGGGGAAGGTCCTTGTGCAGTGCCACGTGAGCGCATCTCCTGGGGTGGATGGGAAGTGCCGATTTTGGGCGAAGGCCTGCATTTTGTCGCCCGCTCAATTGCCGTGAGGCGCTGGAGCCCGCATTATTGAGCGATTCCCGCCACGACGTAAGCCAAGCCATGAGTGAAGACGACAAGCTGATCGACCTGAACGCCGAACGTGCCAAGCGTGTGCATGACCTCAATGACAAGCGCCTGAATGAAGTGCGCCAAGCATTTGAGCAGGCCATGCCGCTGGGAAAAGCCAAGAAAAAACCGAAGAACAAACCGAAAAAACGTTGAAACAACCTGCATCCGTTGATGCAGGTCAGTTATTGCCCTTCTTTACGCCCCGTCGCGGGCGACATTGATCCTCGTCAATTTTCCAATCCGCCTTCTCCATTAACTTAGCCCTATCGCAACAGGGCAAGTGCAGGAGGCCGGTCATGTTTATCGATAATGTGGTATTTGCCGGGGTGCTGACTGTCAGCCTCATGGTGCTGTTTTTTGTAGGGTTCGGGATTTTTATCTGGAAGGACGCTAATAAGCGTAAAGAACCGTAAGTCTTTCTGGATTACATGAGCACGCAAGGCATTTTGGGCGACTTCGGTCGCCCTTTTTTTTGTTTGTTTTTTGGCATGTCCACTATTGCGGGAATGGCTGAAATGGACCCCGCGTTTATTGCAGATTTGCTTTTGTGTGGGGGCTTGCCTGCGATGCAGATAACTCGGTCTCTCAGTGAGACCCAGCCGATGCCTTCGCAGGCAAGCCAGCTCCCACAGTTGAGCGCATTCCCCCGCACCACTGCGGTCGGCTTTTGGGTTGCTGTGTGAGTAGGCTCAAAGCGTGCGCGCTTTTGTGTGGGAGCTGGCTTGCCTGCGATGCAAACAACTCGGTCTTCCAGTGAGCCTCAGCCGATGCCTTCGCAGGCAAGCCAGCTCCCACAGTTGAGCGTGTTCCCCTGCACCACTTGGGTCGGCTTTTTTGGTTGCTGTGTGAGTAGGCTCAAAGCGTGCGCGCTTTTGTGTGGGAGCTGGCTTGCCTGCGATGCAGGCAACTCGGTCTTCCCGTGAGACCCAGCCGATGCCTTCGCAGGCAAGCCAGCTCCCACAGTTGAGCGTGTTCCCCTGCACCACTTGGGTCGGCTTTTGGGTTGCTGTGTGAGTAGGCCCAAAGCGTG
Organism: Pseudomonas sp. TH21; assembly: GCF_016651025.1. Classification (NCBI taxonomy): domain Bacteria; kingdom Pseudomonadati; phylum Pseudomonadota; class Gammaproteobacteria; order Pseudomonadales; family Pseudomonadaceae; genus Pseudomonas; species Pseudomonas sp. TH21. The sequence goes on from NZ_JAEKEQ010000001.1 coordinate 1,405,048, forward strand.
CGCGCTTTTGTGTGGGAGCTGGCTTGCCTGCGATGCAGACAACTCGGTCTTTCCGTGAAACCCAGCCGATGCCTTCGCAGGCAAGCCAGCTCCCACAGTTGAGCGTGTTCCTCCGCACTATTCGGGTCGGCTGTTGGGGCACCGTGCTATAGATCTTGATCCAAGGCGCTTTATCACAAGACAAAAAAAAGGCGCGATCCCAATCAAGGATAGCGCCTTTTTTTCCGAGGGCAGCCTGTCAGCTACCCAGCGCCTTGGAAGCCAACCAGAACAGCCCGGCCGACAGGCCCACGGTCGCCGGCAAGGTCAACACCCAAGCCATCAGGATGGTCTTCACGGTGCCGCCTTGCAGGCCGCTCTTGTTCGCGACCATGGTCCCGGCCACACCCGACGACAGCACGTGGGTGGTCGATACCGGCAGGCTGAAGATGTTAGCCAGGCCAATCATGCTGGCGGTGGTGATCTGCGCCGACATGCCCTGGGCATAGGTCATGCCTTGCTTGCCGATCTTCTCGCCGATAGTCAGTACCACACGCTTCCAACCCACCATGGTGCCCAGGCCCAGGGCCAGTGCGACCGCGAGGATCACCCAGAACGGTGCGTATTCGGTGGTAGCGGTCAGGTCTTTGCGCAGCTTGTCGAGGTCGGCCTTGTCACGTGCCGACAGATTCGGCAGCTTGCCGACTTTCTTCGCGGTGTCGTCCAGGCAGAGCAAATAACGGCGTACTTCAATGCGGTGATCGGCAGTCAACGAATGGTAATCGGAGACACCTTTCAAGGTGTTGACCAGCGCGTTGATGGTCGGCTCTGTCTGCTGCGGATTGCACTGGAACTTGCCAGGCAGGTCGTTCTGCACGCTTTTACCCAGGGCCAGGAACTCGCCGAGGGTGTCTTGATTGCGCTGGTAGAACTGACTCAAATGCACCGTCGCGTCGCGGGTACGCTCGATCTGGTAAGTGGTGCTGCCGAGGTCGAGAACGAATTGCGCCGGCACGATGCCGATCAGCACCAGCATGATCAGGCCGATACCTTTCTGGCCATCGTTGGAACCGTGCACGAAGCTTACGGCCATGGCAGAAATCACCAGCACCAGGCGGTTCCAGAACGGCGGGTGTTTCTTGTCGTCGAGCTTGCGACGCTGGTCCGGGGTCTTGTGCATCTTCGACAGCGGGCGCCACCACTTCAGCGCGATCAGCACCAGGGCGGCAACGAGGAAACCGGCCATCGGCGAGAACACCAGGGATGCGCCGATATCGATCGCTTTCTGCCAGTTCACACCGTCAGCCAAGGGGATGTCGTTGATCAGCGCGTTGGCCAGGCCGACACCGAGGATCGAGCCGATCAGGGTGTGGGAGCTGGAAGCGGGGATCCCGAAGTACCAGGTGCCCAGGTTCCAGGTGATCGCCGCCGCCAATAAAGAGAAGACCATTGCCAGGCCATGGCCGGTATTCACATTGATCAGCAACTCCACCGGCAGCAAGTGCACGATGGCGTAGGCGACACCGACACCACCGAGCAACACGCCGAGGAAGTTGAACACCCCGGAGAAGAACACGGCCAGGTGCGGCGGCATGGCTTTGGTATAGATGACTGTGGCCACCGCGTTAGCGGTGTCATGAAAGCCATTGATGAACTCGAAGGCGAGGACAAAGGCCAGGGCGAGCAACAGGCTCACTAGAACCCAAGCATCCAGTCCGCTGAATAAATCGATCATGAAGGTTTTCTGACCCGGTCGTAAGGGGGCGCGATTATGCCAGAAAACCTCAGTAATCGATGCACTAGCTGCTCATCGGTAACAATCTTCATTGAAAAAGCCGCGGCAAAAGGCGCCCATCCCAGGGTTTTCGGGGGTTGGCAAGTCTTTGATTTATAACGCGGAGGGTGCCAGGGGCCGGGTTTTTTGGCAAAAACCGCATGCCTGAAACATTTGTATGAAATTTCGCTCGCGGCAGTGGGATGCCGAATAGCCGGCTGCTAGCTATGTGCCAGCAGCCTGGCGCACCTGTGGCTCAAACCGAAGCGCTTATGGCTCTTCGGTTTTGAGTTCCTGTTCAATCTTGTGGATTTCCTGGGCAAATGCCTGGTCAAGCAGGCTGGCTCGTTTTCGCCATGGTTTGCGTTCAGGTTCAGGCTGGGCGGCGTAGGTGGTGATTTCCCCGCCGTAAACGTCCTTGTAACGTTGCTCCTGGCGCTCAAGTTCCGCGCGCAGTTCGTCTTTCGTCACATCGTTACCTAATTGAGTTGAGTAATTACATTGCAGCACGGTGCCTGAATGTCGCCCTCGGGCTCTTTCAAGTTAAACCGTTGCAGCGTTGAACTTGAAACAGGCACGAACGGCCATGGATTATTGCTGACATTCGAGGCAGGTAGTTGCGATCAACAATGCACGGCATCTGCATCATCTGGCCAGCTCCCGTCCCGACAGTGAAACCGGGCGGACCTGCGTACAGGGTGCATTATAGCGGCGCATTTGAATAACACTATCGGCATAAAGTTAAAAAGCGTCAACTTTGTGTGAGCGTTTTGTTACACGAGCGCGTCAGTGTTTGCATAAAAGTTGGCGTCATAAAATCCACCCCACTTCGGACGTTAAAACCCCGCCCTAACTTTAGTTGGTTGGCGGGCGGACCCGTCCTCGGTCGTGCAAAATTGCGATTATCGAATGAGCGTCCGATAATCGCCCAATGTTCCCGGTCGTGCCTTGTGCATCCCGGCCGGCGCGGCTTGTAATAGCAGCCAAACCTCCCTTGCGGTTGACAATAAGAGAAAGGATCCCGACATGAACGATCAATTGCGCAACGCTTTCGCCTCAGTGGCGCCGCCGATCGTTGCCTCACCGGCCAAGCGTATCCAGGCCTTTACCGGTGATCCGGACTTCATGACCTCCCTGGCCCGTGGCCTGGCCGTGGTGCAGGCGTTCCAGGAACGCAAGCGTCACCTCACCATCGCCCAGATCAGCCATCGCACGGAAATCCCTCGCGCCGCCGTGCGCCGTTGCCTGCACACATTGATCAAGCTGGGCTACGCCACCACCGACGGGCGCACCTATTCGCTGCTGCCCAAGGTCCTGACCCTCGGCCATGCCTACCTGTCATCCACGCCACTGGCAGTGTCGGCCCAGCCTTACCTGGATCGCATGAGCGAGCAGCTCCACGAAGCCTGCAACATGGCCACCCTCGAAGGGGACGACATCCTCTACATCGCGCGTTCGGCCACCACCCAGCGCCTGATCTCGGTGGACTTGTCGGTGGGCGGGCGCTTGCCGGCCTATTGCACCTCCATGGGTCGCATCCTGCTGGCGGCGCTGGACGATGCCTCCCTGCAGGATTACCTCGACCATGCCGACCTGCAAACGAAGACCAGCCGTACGCTGACCACCCCCGAAGCCTTGTTCGAATGCCTGCAACAAGTGCGTCAGCAGGGCTGGTGCATCGTCGATCAGGAATTGGAGCAAGGCCTGCGCTCCATCGCCGTGCCGGTGTATGACGCGTCCGGCCAGGTGCTGGCTGCGCTCAATGTCAGTACCCACGCCGGGCGGGTCAGCCGCAGCGAGCTGGAGCAGCGGTTCCTGCCGAGCATGCTGAGTGCGAGTCGGGATCTGAGCGCGCAGCTGTTTGCCTAACTGTTCGGTGACCGCACAGATCCCGGTTTGATCAATTGACGATGTTTCCCCTGGCTTATTACTGTGCGGCAGCGCTCTGAGCGCCGCCCAATAATAACGACGACCCCAGGCCGTCAGCCCGCCATCGGTGTGGAATAAAAATAATGAATCAGCCTTCTGTCGGTACCACGCTGGACGTCCAGTCCTTTATCAACGCCCAGCCGCTGTCACGCTACCAGTGGCGCGTGGTTGTCCTGTGTTTCCTCATCGTGTTCCTCGATGGCCTCGATACCGCGGCCATGGGCTTTATCGCGCCCGCGCTGTCCCAGGACTGGGGCATTGATCGCGCCAGCCTCGGTCCGGTGATGAGCGCCGCGTTGATCGGCATGGTCTTCGGTGCCCTGGGATCGGGTCCGCTGGCTGACCGGTTCGGGCGCAAGGTCGTGCTGGTCGGCGCGGTGTTGGTGTTTGGCGCATTCAGCCTGGCCTCGGCCTACAGCAGCAATGTCGACCAATTGCTGGTGCTGCGCTTCCTTACCGGGCTGGGCCTGGGCGCCGGCATGCCGAACGCGACGACGCTGCTGTCGGAGTACACCCCCGAACGCCACAAGTCGCTGCTGGTGACCAGCATGTTCTGCGGCTTCAACCTCGGCATGGCGGGTGGCGGGTTTATCTCGGCCAAGCTGATCCCGGCGTTTGGCTGGCACGCGTTGTTGATGATCGGCGGCATCCTGCCACTGATTCTTGTGGGGGTGCTGGTGCTGTGGTTGCCCGAGTCGGCGCGCTACCTGGTGGTGCGTAACCGTGGGACCGACAAGGTGCGTAAAACCCTGTCACCCATCGAGCCGACCATCGTCGCCCAGGCTACCCACTTCAGCGTGCCGGAGCAGAAAACCGTCAAGGCGCGCAACGTGTTTGCGGTGATCTTCTCCGGCACTTACAGCGCCGGCACCTTGCTGCTGTGGCTGACCTACTTCATGGGCCTGGTGATCGTGTACCTGCTGACCAGCTGGTTGCCGACCCTGATGCGTGACAGCGGCGCCAGCCTGGAGCAGGCCGCGTTTATCGGCGCGTTGTTCCAGTTTGGCGGGGTGTTGAGTGCAGTCGGGGTAGGGTGGGCGATGGACCGGTTCAACCCCCACAAGGTCATCGGCACTTTCTACCTGCTGGCCGGGGTGTTTGCCTACGCGGTGGGGCAAAGCCTGGGCAATATCACCTTATTGGCGACTTTGGTGCTGATCGCCGGGATGTGCGTCAACGGCGCGCAATCGGCGATGCCATCCCTGGCGGCCCGTTTCTACCCGACGCAGGGGCGTGCCACCGGTGTGTCGTGGATGCTCGGCATCGGCCGCTTCGGTGCGATCCTCGGCGCGTGGATGGGCGCCACCTTGCTGGGCCTGGGCTGGAACTTCGAGCAGGTGCTGACCGCGCTGGTGATCCCGGCGGCGCTGGCTACGGCAGCCGTGGTCATCAAAGGCATGGTCAGCCACGCCGACGCCACCTGACCCGCCGTTGCAGGGGCGGGCTTGCCGGCAATGCGGGCGCCTCGGTCAATCATTGAGCGCGGTGATGCGGTCGCTGGCAAGCCCGCTCCTGCAGGGGTGGGGCGCTTCTGATGGCGTGTCGACGAGAAGATTAGCTAGACAACAATCCGTTCGATAATCGAACACTGAGTCGATTATCGGATTGTTCAGCCCATTTACCCGGCTTAATCTTCAAGCACTTCGGCGCCACCTCAGCGCCTTTTTCGATCCACACCGGGAGCCCGAACCCCATGGCTGAAATTCTTGCGCTGCGCGACGCGGTGAAGCAATTCGTGAACGACGGCGATACCGTCGCACTGGAAGGCTTCACCCACCTGATCCCTACGGCAGCGGGTCATGAAATCATTCGTCAGGGCAAGAAAGACCTGACGCTGGTGCGTATGACGCCTGACCTGATCTACGACCAGTTGATCGGCGCCGGCTGTGCGCGCAAGTTGATTTTCTCCTGGGGCGGCAACCCTGGCGTGGGCTCCTTGCACCGCCTGCGTGACGCGGTCGAGAAGCAATGGCCGCAACCCTTGGAAATCGAAGAACACAGCCACGCCGACCTGGCCAATGCCTACGTCGCCGGCGCCTCGGGCCTGCCGTTCGCGGTACTGCGTGCCTACGCCGGTTCCGACCTGCCCAAGGTCAACCCGCTGATCAAGACCGTGACCTGCCCGTTCACCGGCGAAGTGCTGGCGGCGGTGCCGTCGGTGCGCCCGGACATCACCGTGATCCATGCACAGAAGGCCGACCGCAAGGGCAACGTGCTGCTCTGGGGCATTCTCGGGGTGCAGAAGGAAGCGGCCCTGGCGGCCAAGCGCTGCATCGTCACCGTCGAGGAAATCGTCGATGACCTCAACGCGCCGATGAACAGCTGCGTGTTGCCGACGTGGGCACTGACTGCGGTGTGCCATGTACCTGGTGGCGCACACCCTTCCTACGCGCATGGTTACAACGAGCGTGATAACCGCTTCTATCAGGCGTGGGACCCGATTGCCCGCGACCGTGCGACGTTTACCGCCTGGATCGACGAATACATCCACGGCACTGCCGACTTCAGTGAATTCCAGGCCAAGCTGGCCACCGCGCAGGAGGCCAAGTAATGGCTTACTCGACCAATGAAATGATGACCGTCGCCGCCGCGCGTCGCCTCAAGAACGGCTCCGTCTGCTTTGTGGGCATCGGCCTGCCGTCCAAGGCCGCCAACCTGGCGCGCCTGACTTCATCGCCCGACGTGGTGCTGATCTACGAGTCCGGCCCGATTGGCGCCAAGCCTTCGGTGTTGCCGCTGTCGATCGGTGATGGCGAGCTGGCGGAGACCGCCGACACGGTGGTGCCGACCGGTGAGATTTTTCGTTATTGGCTGCAGGGCGGGCGTATCGACGTCGGCTTTCTCGGTGCCGCCCAGGTCGACCGCTTTGGCAACATCAACACCACCGTGGTGGGCGATTACCACCAGCCCAAGGTGCGGCTGCCGGGGGCCGGCGGCGCACCGGAGATCGCAGGCTCGGCCAAGAGCGTGCTGATCATCCTCAAGCAGTCGTCGCGTTCGTTTGTCGACAAGCTGGACTTCATCACCTCGGTCGGCCACGGCGAAGGCGGCGATTCACGCAAACGCCTGGGCCTGCCAGGGGCTGGGCCTGTAGGGATCATTACCGACCTGTGCATCATGGAGCCGGAAGCGGGCACCCATGAATTTGTGGTCACCGCGCTGCACCCTGGCGTGACCCGCGAACAAGTCGTGGCCGCCACCGGTTGGGCGATTCGATTTGCCGACCAGGTCAGCACCACCGAGGAACCCACCGACGTCGAGTTGAGCGCCTTGCGTGACCTTGAAGCACGTACCGCCGCCGCCCATGGCCAAGCCCCCGGAGAAGCCTGATGCGCGAAGTATTTATCTGTGACGCCATTCGTACCCCCATCGGCCGTTTCGGCGGTGGCCTGTCTACCGTGCGCGCCGATGACCTCGCCGCGTTGCCGATCAAGGCACTGATCGAGCGCAACCCTTCGGTGGACTGGAACGCGGTCGACGAAGTCTTCCTCGGCTGCGCCAACCAGGCCGGTGAAGACAATCGCAACGTCGCGCGCATGGCCCTGCTGCTGGCGGGCCTGCCGGAAAGCATCCCTGGCGTGACCCTGAACCGCCTGTGTGCCTCGGGCATGGATGCCATCGGCACAGCGTTCCGTGCAATCGCCAGCGGTGAAATGGAGTTGGCGATTGCCGGGGGCGTCGAGTCGATGTCCCGTGCCCCCTTCGTGATGGGCAAGGCCGACGCGGCGTTTTCGCGCAACATGAAGCTCGAAGACACCACCATCGGCTGGCGTTTTATCAACCCGTTGATGAAAGCCCAGTACGGCGTGGATGCAATGCCGCAGACCGCCGACAACGTCGCCGACGACTTCAACGTGTCCCGCGCCGACCAGGACGCGTTCGCCCTGCGTAGCCAGCAACGCACGGCCGCCGCCCAGGCTGCCGGGTACTTCACCGAGGAAATCGTGCCGGTACGCGTTGCGCACAAAAAAGGCGAGACCGTGGTGGAGCACGATGAACACCCACGGGACACCACCCTCGATGCCCTGGCCAAACTCAAGCCGGTCAACGGCCCGGACAAGACCGTCACCGCCGGCAATGCCTCGGGTGTGAACGATGGTGCGGCAGCGCTGATCCTGGCCTCCGCCGACGCCGTGAAAAAACACGGCCTCACGGCCCGCGCCCGGGTGCTCGGCATGGCCAGTGCCGGCGTGGCACCACGCGTGATGGGCATCGGCCCGGTGCCGGCGGTGCGCAAGCTGGTGGAGCGCCTGGGCCTGGCGGTCAGCGACTTCGACGTGATCGAACTCAACGAAGCCTTCGCCAGCCAAGGCCTGGCCGTGCTGCGTGAATTGGGGATCGCCGACGACGCGCCGCAGGTCAACCCGAACGGCGGCGCCATCGCCCTCGGCCATCCGCTGGGCATGAGCGGTGCGCGGCTGGTGTTGACGGCACTGCATCAACTGGAAAAAACCGGCGGCAGCAAAGGCCTGGCGACGATGTGTGTCGGCGTCGGCCAAGGCCTGGCCCTGGCGATTGAACGCGTCTAATAAGAGAGGATTGCTCCATGAGTGACAAGCCCGGTTACCGGCGCCCGCAAGCGGGCACTCAACCTGATTACCTGCACCCGGCCTACCAGTCGACGAACCTGCGTTCGCCGTCCAAGCCCTTGGTGTTTCTGCCCCATTCGTTGTCGGAAATCACCGGCCCGACCATCGGCGCCGAGCGCGTCAATGCGCAGGACAACGACCTCACCGCCCAACACGCCGGCGAACCGCTCGGTGAGCGCATCATCATTCACGGGCGTGTGCTGGATGAAAACGGCCAACCGGTGCCGGGCATCCTCGTGGAGATCTGGCAGGCCAACGCCGCCGGTCGCTACAACCACAAGCGCGACCTGCACGACGCGCCGCTGGACCCGAACTTCACGGGCACCGGCCGCACCGTCACCGACGCCGAAGGCTGGTACCAGTTCCAGACCATCAAGCCCGGCGCCTACCCGTGGGGTAACCACCACAATGCGTGGCGCCCGGCGCATATCCACTTTTCACTGTTCGGCCCGAGCGTGCTGACGCGCCTGGTCACACAGATGTATTTCCCCGGCGACCCGCTGCTGGAGTACGACCCGATCTACAACTGCGTGCCGGACACCTCGGCCAAGCAGCGCCTGATCGCCCGCTTCGACCTGGAAAAAACCATTCCTTCCTATGCCCTCGGCTACCGCTGGGACATCGTCCTGCGCGGCCGCGACGCCACGCCGATGGAGAAATGAGATGACACTCACTGCGACCACGTCCCACACCGTCGGGCCGTATTACCACATCGGCTTGACCTGGCTGAACCGCGAAGACCTCACCGTGCCCGCCACCCTCGGCGAGCGCGTGGCGATCAGCGGGCAGGTGGTGGATGGCAACGGCGATGTCGTCAACGACGCCATGCTGGAAGTCTGGCAGGCGAATGCCGCCGGCAAGTACGACCATCCCGAGGATGAGCAGGACAAGGCTGTCGACCCCAACTTTGAAGGCTTTGGCCGGGTGCCGGTGGATGCCGAAGGGCGGTTTCGTTTTACCACCATCAAGCCAGGTGCCGTTCCGGGCTTGAAGGGCACGACCCAGGCGCCGCACCTGGTGGTGCTGGTATTCGCGCGTGGGCTGGTGAAGCACCTGCTGACGCGGATTTACTTTGACGGCGAGGCGCTGAACGGGGATGACGCGCTGCTGGCGTGTGTGCCCCAGGAGCGGCGGCGCACGCTGATCGCCAAGGCGGATGCGGCGGGTGTGTATCAGTGGAATGTGATTTTGCAAGGCACAGACGAAGAGACCGTGTTTTTTGATTATTGAGTTGGCTTGAGATTTTTCGCCGGCAAGCCAGCTCCCACAGTGGGATGCGTTCCACATGTGGGAGCCGGGCTTGCCGGCGATGAGGCCGGTTCAGGCAACTGCTGTGCAAAAGTCTGCTTGCGGAACATGGTTGTTGCAAAGTATGTCTAGGCTATAACCGTTCCCACTGAGTAAAAAAAACATGACAACAAAAACCAGCCACTACACCGGAGAAGAACGCAGCAAACGGATTTTTGCGATCGTCGGTGCGTCTTCCGGCAACCTCGTCGAATGGTTCGACTTCTACGTCTATGCCTTCTGCGCCATCTACTTTGCCCCGGCGTTTTTCCCGTCGGACGACCCCACGGTCCAACTGCTCAACACCGCTGGCGTCTTTGCCGCCGGCTTTCTGATGCGACCTATCGGCGGCTGGCTGTTTGGCCGGGTGGCCGACAAGCATGGTCGCAAGAATTCGATGATGATCTCGGTGCTGATGATGTGCGCCGGCTCGCTGGTGATCGCCTTCCTGCCCACCTACAAAGACATCGGCGCCTGGGCGCCGGCGTTGCTGCTGGTGGCGCGGTTGTTCCAGGGCTTGTCGGTCGGCGGCGAATACGGCACCACCGCGACGTACATGAGTGAAGTCGCGCTCAAGGGCCAACGTGGCTTCTTTGCCTCGTTCCAATACGTGACGCTGATCGGCGGGCAACTGCTGGCAGTGCTGGTGGTGGTGATCCTGCAGCAACTGCTCAGCGAAGACGAACTGCGGGCGTGGGGCTGGCGGATTCCGTTCGTGATCGGCGCGGTTGCAGCCGTGATCTCCCTGCTGCTGCGTCGCACCCTCAAGGAAACCACCAGCAAGGAAACCCGCCAGGACAAGGACGCCGGCAGCATCGCCGCGCTGTTCCGTGACCACAAGGCTGCGTTTATCACCGTGCTTGGCTACACCGCCGGCGGCTCGCTGATTTTCTACACCTTTACCACCTACATGCAGAAGTACCTGGTGAACACTGCCGGGATGCACGCCAAGACTGCCAGCTACATCATGACCGGCGCGCTGTTCCTCTACATGTGCATGCAGCCGCTGTTCGGCATGCTGGCCGACAAGATCGGTCGCCGCAACTCGATGCTGTGGTTCGGCGCGCTGGGCACGCTGTGCACGGTGCCGATCCTGCTCAGCCTGAAAACCGTCAGCAGCCCGTTCCTGGCCTTTGTGCTGATCACCCTGGCCCTGGCCATCGTGAGTTTCTACACCTCGATCAGCGGCCTGGTGAAAGCCGAAATGTTCCCGCCACAAGTGCGCGCCCTCGGCGTGGGCCTGGCCTATGCGGTGGCCAACGCGATCTTCGGCGGTTCGGCGGAATACGTGGCCCTGGGGCTCAAATCCATGGGCATGGAAAACACCTTCTATTGGTATGTCACCGGCATGATGGCGGTGGCCTTCCTGTTCAGCTTGCGCCTGCCGAAACAGGCGGCGTATTTGCACCACGATTTGTAAGGGACCGTTATGACGCTGCGCACGAGCAATCAATTGTTCGACGCCTACTTCACCGCTGACAGCATGGCCGAGGTGTTCTGCGACCAGGGGCGCCTGCAGGGCATGCTCGATTTCGAAGCGGGCCTGGCCCGTGCCGAAGCGCGGGTCGGCTTGATTCCGCACGCCGCCGTTGCCCCGATTGCCCAGGCCTGCCTGGCGTCGCGGTACGACGTGGACGCCCTCGGCGTGGCGATTGCCACGGCGGGGAATTCGGCCATTCCGTTGGTGAAGGCGCTGGGCAAGTTGATCGCCAGTGAGGATGCCGGGGCCGAGCGTTATGTACATCTGGGCGCGACCAGCCAGGACGTGATGGACACCGGCCTGGTCCTGCAAATACGCCAGGCGCTGGCGTTGATCGAAGCTGACCTGGCGCAACTGGGCGGCGTGCTGGCCGTGCAGGCGCAGCGTTATGCCGGCGTGCCGTTAGCTGGGCGTACCTGGTTGCAGCATGCGACACCGGTCACGTTGGGGATGAAAATCGCTGGTTGGCTGGGGGCAGTGACGCGCAGTCGGCAACGTCTCGCCGAGCTGAAACCGCGTCTGCTGGTGCTGCAATTTGGCGGCGCGTCCGGCACTTTGGCGGCGCTCGGTGAACAGGCGATGCCGGTGGCCGAGGCCTTGGCTGCCGAATTGCAGCTGGGCCTGCCCGAACAACCCTGGCATACCCAGCGCGACCGTTTGGTGGAGTTTGCCAGTGTGCTCGGCCTGATCGCCGGCAGCCTCGGCAAGCTGGGGCGTGATATCAGCCTGCTGATGCAGACCGAGGCGGCGGAAGTCTTCGAGCCGTCGGCACCGGGCAAGGGCGGTTCCTCGACCATGCCGCACAAACGCAACCCGGTGGGCGCCGCCGTACTGATCAGCGCGGCGACCCGCGTACCTGGCCTGGTGGCGACACTGTTCAGCGCCATGCCCCAGGAACACGAGCGCAGCCTGGGCCTGTGGCACGCCGAGTGGGAAACCCTGCCGGAGATTTGCCGGTTGGTCTCCGGAGCGCTGCACCAGGCCTTGCTGGTGAGCGAGGGGTTGGAGGTCAATCCTGAGCGCATGGCGCAGAACCTCGACCTGACCCAGGGCCTGGTGCTGGCCGAAGCCGTGAGCATCGTGCTCGCCCAACGCCTGGGGCGCGAGACCGCCCACCACCTGCTCGAACAATGCTGTAAACGCGCGGTCGCCGAGGGGCGTCACTTGCGTGCGGTGCTGGCGGACGAGCCGCAAATCACCCACGAACTGTCCGCCGCTGAACTCGACCGCCTGCTCGACCCGGCCCACTACCTGGGCCAGGCGCACACCTGGGTGACCCGCGCCGTCACCGAACATTTTGCCTTGACCGCCTGAGGAGAACGCTGTGGCTTTTGTACAACTCGCCGAGGGCGAACTGCATTACCAACTGGATGGACCTGCGGAGGCACCCGTGTTGGTGCTGTCCAACTCGCTGGGCACTGACCTGCACATGTGGGACATCCAGATCCCGGCTTTCACCAGGCATTTTCGCGTGTTGCGTTTCGATACCCGTGGCCATGGCAAATCCCTGGTCACCGAGGGGCCCTACAGCATCGAGCAACTGGGGCGCGACGTGATTGCGCTGCTGGATGCGCTGGATATCCAGCGGGCGCATTTCTGTGGGCTGTCGATGGGCGGCTTGATCGGCCAATGGCTCGGCATTCATGCCGGCGAGCGCCTGCAGCGCCTGGTGGTGTGCAACACCGCCGCCAAGATCGGCACGCCGGACATCTGGAACCCGCGTATCGAGATGGTCCTGCGCGATGGCGCGGCGGCGATGGTAGCGTTGCGCGATGCATCGATTGCGCGCTGGTTCACCGCCGATTTCGCTGCGGCCAACCCGCACCAGGCCCAGCAGATCACCGACATGCTCGCGGCGACCTCGCCCGAAGGCTACGCGGCCAATTGTGCGGCGGTGCGCGACGCCGATTTCCGCGAGCAACTGGCCTTGATCAAAGTGCCGACCCTGGCGATTGCCGGCACCGAAGATGCCGTCACGCCGCCGGCCGGCAGCCACTTTATCCAGAGCCATGTGCAGGGCGCCGAATACGCCGAGTTCTATGCTGCGCACCTGTCCAATGTGCAGGCGGGTGCGGCGTTCAGTGAGCGGGTGCTGGAGTTTCTGCTGGCGCATTGAACCTGTGGTGAGCGGGATTGCACAGGGTTGGGGGGCGAAGCGGGCTGGGGTTAGTCAGTGCGTTTTTTTCGATGGACCTTGTCGCAGGTTTTGGGGCTGCTGCGCAGCCCAACGCGGGGCAAGCCCGCTCGCCACAACAAGCCCGCTCGCCACAATATGTCCGCTCAGCAAAACAAGCCTGCTCAGCAAAACAAGTCCGCTCAGCAAGACAAGGGTGCTGGCTACGGCAGGTGCGTTTGCTACGGTGGGGCGAGCTTTTATCACATTCAGTCGGGAGTATTTTTTGTGGATGAGAAACAACGTTATGCCGATGGCCTGCAAGTGCGCCGGGAAGTCCTGGGTGATGCGCACGTCGACCGCAGCCTCAATGCCCTGACCGAGTTCAACAGTGAGTTCCAGGAAATGATCACCCGCCACGCCTGGGGTGACATCTGGACCCGCCCGGGCCTGCCCCGGCACACCCGCAGTCTGATCACCATCGCCATGCTGATCGGCATGAACCGTAGCGAAGAACTCAAGCTGCACCTGCGCGCCGCGGCCAGCAATGGCGTGACCCGCGCCGAGATCAAGGAAGTGCTGATGCAGAGCGCGATTTACTGCGGCATACCGGCGGCGAACGCGACATTTCACCTGGCTGAGTCGGTGTGGGATGAACTGGGTGTCGAGTCGCGGGAACAGGCCTGAACGCAGACTCCGCGACGCAGTTGGGGGCGGTAAAATGGGAGGTTGAGTGTTTCAGCTATGCTGACGGGGAGTAGCGGCTTATTCCTACAGCTCCTAAGGGGCATCGTGTTTATCCTGCGCTACGGATCTTCCTATCCGACCTGAGCCCCGGCCCTAATGAAATTACTGCTGCATCCCGCCAGGGTTGTCGCCTTGGTGTTCCTGGCCGCGATAGGGGTCGGAACCTTCATTTTGATGCAGCCGATTTCCCATGCCGAGGGGGGCGCCGTCCCGTGGGCGACGGCCTTCTTTACGGCGGTCTCGGCCGTCTGCGTGACCGGGTTGGTGGTGGTGGATACGGGTACGTACTGGTCGACCTTCGGCCAGTCGGTGATTCTGCTGCTGTTCCAGCTTGGCGGTTTCGGCATCATGACGGTGGCGACCCTGCTTGGCCTCATGGTTAATAGCCGGTTGCGCCTGCGCACCAAGATGGTCGCACAGTTGGAGTCGCGCTCATTGGGGGTGGGCGACATTGCTGGCGTGGCCAAACTGGTGCTGGTGGTGACGTTCGCCTTGGAGCTCATCACGACCGTGTGGCTCACTTTAAGGTTGCATTGGGGCTATGGCCAGTCATGGGCCGATGCGGCTTGGAGCGGCCTGTTTCATGCGGTATCGGCGTTCAACAACGCAGGGTTCTCGATTTATCCCGACAGCCTGATGCATTACGCCACGGATACCTGGATTCTGTTGCCTGTGATGGCCGCCATTATTATCGGTGGCATTGGCTTTCCCGTGCTGTATGACCTGCGCAGCCGGTTCAACCATCCTCATCGCTGGTCGCTGCATACCAAGCTCACCTTGTCTGGCACGGCGATCTTGCTGGTGGTCGGGTTTATCACGCTGTTGCTGTTCGAGTGGGACCATTCCACCACCCTTGGCCCGATGGCCGTGACCGATAAAGTGTTATCGGCAGCATTTGCTTCCGTGTCTGCGCGTACCGCCGGGTTCAATTCGATCGACATTGGGGCACTGACCCCGGAAAGCTGGGCGGTGCATTACTTTCTGATGTTCGTCGGTGGCGGCAGTGCAGGCACTGCCGGCGGGGTGAAAGTCGGTACTGTGGCGATCCTGGTCTTGCTGGTGATTGCTGAAATTCGTGGGCACAGTGATTGCGAGGCCTTTGGCCGGCGAGTCGGCGCTGCGGCCCAGCGTCAAGCGATAACCGTGCTGGTCCTGAGCAGCGCCCTGATCGTGTTGGCAACGCTCTTTATCCTGCGTGAAACCGCGTTGCCCACAGACCAGGTCATCTTCGAAGTCATCTCGGCGTTTGGTACCGTCGGCTTGTCCACCGGTATCACCGCCGAGCTACCCACCTCAAGCCAACTGGTGTTGACGCTGCTGATGTTCGCCGGACGGGTGGGCACTATCACGCTGGCGGCGTCACTGGCCTTGGGCAAGCACCGTATGCCCTACCGTTACCCAGAGGAGCATCCCATTGTTGGCTAACTTTCTATTTTCAGAGAAGTTCTCATTTGCCAAGGGCGACAGCGTGGTGGTAATCGGTCTGGGCCGCTTCGGCGGCTCGGTGGCCCAATCGCTGATGCGGCTGGGGCACGACGTGATGGGCATCGACCGCGACGCGGCACCGGTTCATGAGTGGGCTGACCTGCTGACGCATGCGGTGCAGGCCGACTCCACCAACCAGCAGGTGTTACGCCAACTGGGCGTTGCCGACTTTGCCCATGCCATTGTGGGCATCGGCACCGACCTGGCCGCCAGCCTGTTGACCATCATGACGCTGACCGAACTGGGGATCCCGGATATCTGGGTCAAGGCCCGAACAGCCGAGCACGGGCAGATAGCCCAACGCATTGGCGCTCACCACGTTGTCTATCCAGAGAAGGAAATGGGCGAGCGTGTGGCTCACCTCATTACCGGGCGGATGATTGATTTCATCGAGTTCGACGACGGTTTCGCCATCGCCAAGATTCATTCGCCCGTGTCGAGCCACAACAGCACGCTGGCCGATGGGCAAATCCGCGAAAAATTCGGCGTGACGGTCGTAGGGTTGAAGCGTGCCAGTCAAGATTTTCAGCATGCCACCCCGGGTACGCAGGTACTGCCGGGGGATCTGCTGATCGTGTCTGGGCCGACTCATCTGATTCAAAAATTTGCCGGCCATTCGACATAGGCCGGGAGTTGTGTTGCAGGTAAGCCTGTGGTGAGTGGGCTTGCCGCGTTGGTTTGCGAAGCGGGGGTGAGTCAGTCAGTGCGTTTGTTCAGTGCTTGGATTTTGGGGCTGCTGCGCAGCCCAACGCGGGGCAAGCCCGCTCGCCACAACAAGCCCACTAGCCACAATAAGTCCGCTCAGCAAAACAAGCCTGCTGGCTACGGCAAGTGCGTTTGCCACGGTGGGGCGAGCCTTTATCACGTTCAGTCGGGAGTGTTTTTGTGGGTGAGAAACACCGTTATGCCGATGGCCTGCAGGTGCGCCGCGAAGTACTGGGGGATGCGCATGTCGACCGCAGCCTCAATGCCCTGACCGAGTTCAACAGTGAGTTCCAGGAAATGATCACCCGCCACGCCTGGGGTGACATCTGGACCCGCCCGGGCCTGAGGCGGTCGAGCCGGCTCAGGCCGCCTACGTGGTGTAGACCCTCTTGCGCAATGGAAGCCCCATTTCTTCTTTCAGGCCGTTTTCGGTAAATGCCCGTGGATTGGAGGTGGTTTTCGCGGTGCTGGGGTCACCGTCGAAATCAACCGGGGGGACTGCCGATTGCAGACCGATCGCCTGTCGCTCCCTGTTGGGTTCACCTTGCTGGTTATTGTCGGGTTCTGCGGTTGCGCCCTTTAGATTTTGGCCTGTGGCACCCGCGAAGGCGTGTCCCCTTTCATGCGCGAGACTGATGATCGGGGAGGAACTATCGTCATGCATATACATCGGGTTGTAATTGATCGTGCCCAGGTCAGCTTTTTCTCCGGCTTTACCCTCCACGATATAACCCAACTGTGACTCGCTCAGGGCTTCGACGGCGCCGCCGGCTTGAAGATGCTGTTGGATGGCCTTGGTGTTGAAGCCGTAGGTCATGTCATACCGGGTGTCCAGCTCGCGCAGGGTGACTGGCGCGTTGTTGCTCGCGGCCAGTTCGTCCTCTTTCTTCAAGGACTGCTGGCCTATGGGCGACATTCTCAATAGCTCCAGATCGTCTTCGACGCGCTGTTTGAATTCGGCGGAACCCTCGACCTTATAGGCAGTTTTCCCGGCATCACTGGGCGTTACATCAATCCTGCGTGAGCTGGGCGAGTGGACCACGTTATCCGAAGGTTTGGCGTAGATCACCGTGTTGTCATGGTAAGACCTCACGTTGTTTTTACCCCTGCCGGTGTAAATGACCGAACTGCCATGGCTGACCATCAGGTTGTCACCACCGCCACCGTGCATCACGGTGTGGCCATTTTTGGCGATCATGAAGTCGTTGCCGCGCCCTCCGTCCATATGCACCTTTCGGTGGGCAGGGCCCTGCATGGCCTGAAGGCGGTCATCGCCATTGTCGCCATACAGCGCACTGCTGCCACTGCCCGCGATCAGTGTGTCGTTGCCTTCCCCGCCTGATGCGACCCCACGCCCCCTGCCCATCACGATAAAGTCGTCGCCTGCGCCGCCCTTGATTTGGGTGTTGCCGCCACCACCGCGGGCGTAGTCGTCACCGTCTCCCAAATCGATCTTGATGGGCGTCGTGACGTCTGGAGCCACCACCACGGAGTCGTTGCCGCCGTGGGTCTTGATATACAGGGGCTGGACCATTCCCTGCTCGGGACGATTGAGCAGCTCGAGGTTGTAGGCTTTACCGTTGACCGTCGCGAGCAGCTTCCCATCGGGGGCGCGCTTGATGTTCACCCGGTCTGCATGGTTGCCGGTTTCTAACACCATTTGACTGAATATGGTGCTGGCGTCGCCGTTTTTTGCGGCGCTGAATTCAACCTCCTGGGAGATTTTCACGTTTTTGTCCTGAAACAGGACCTCGCTGTTAACGTAGCTTTTGTGTCCCAGGGCGATTTCCGGAGACGGACGGGAGGCAGGGGTCAGGGCATCGGAGTCAGGGCGTTTGTATTTGATCTGGACGGAGGGTTCTGGCGGCGTCGGCGATGGACTGTGGGTGTAATTCGTCATTACGGGCGTGGACGCAGAGATAGTCATGGTAAGGCTCGATCGTTGCTGGCAGATTTTCCTTTGAGTGGTGGGCAGGGAAGTGTTGTTCCGAGGAGAGGGCAGTCAAACACTTGTCTTGATGTTGCGTGCCTTGCGAGCGGCCTGGATTTAGTGGGAGTCGGCGTCCCACACCCAATTCCACACGCCGGGCAGATGCACGGGCTCGCTGACATCCTTGACCGTACGCGCCAGCGCGGCGCGTTGCAGGGCGCCGGTGTCGGTGTAGAACGGCTCGGCGGCCGTCGGCATGCCATTGATGCGGGCGCTGTCGAGCAGGATCTGCAGGTACTCCTGCAGGTGCCGCGCGGTGTAGCGGTTGATATCGTGGAAGGTCACCACCACCGGTATCACCCCGTCCACCGTCGGTAGCTCGCCGAGCGCGATGTGTTCGCGCACCACCGACAGTTGTCGATACAGATTGGCGCGGCGGCGCGGGCTGCCGTTGAAGCCCCAGATCTTGCCGTCATTGGCACTCAAGTCGGTCAGCAACACCTGCATGCCATGGCGCTGGTAGGCGGCGAACGTGCGGCGGTCGTAGTTCCAGAACGGTGGGCGCACCAGCACGGGCGGCGTGCCGGTGATCGCGGCAATGTCCGCCGCGCCTTGGGCGAGGGTGCTGTCCAGCTCGGCGTCATTCAGCCAGCGATGGTTGGTATGAAACGCTGTCGCCGTGTGAAAGGCCAGGATATGCCCGCCCGCGTACTCACGCTCCATGGTCTTGCGGCCCCGGGAGCTACCGCCGGAACGGCTCGCTTCGGTCTGCAGGAAAAACACCGCCTTGATCCCCGACAACACCGGGTTGTGCGCCAGGTCGGCGACCACGGAACGGCTGGGGTTGTTGTAGCCCGAGGCACTGGGGCCGTCGTCGAAGGTCAGCAGGAAACGGATCGGTGCCTGGGCTTGCAGGCGCTGTTCGGTCTGCGGCGTCAGGGGAATCGGCGCACCAATGCAGCCGCTGAGGCTCAGGGCCAGGGCACAGAGGGCGAAGGCGATGACGAAGGATTTCATGGTGTGCGCGGGCCCGGATAAAAGCCGCTGCTGAGTGGATCAGCAGCGGCAGGCGCGCACCATACAGCAAGTCCGGCGGCGGTTTACAGCAGACTTATCGGGTAACTGACGATGAACCGGTTTTCGTCGAATTCATTGTTGCTGTAGTCCCGGCGCATGCTTGAGTTGCGCCAGCGTACCGTCAGGTTTTGCAGGGCGCCGCTCTGCACGGTGTAGCCGATTTCGCTTTCACGGCCCCATTCCTTGCCGTCGGTGATGGTGCCGGTGTGCACGTTGCTGCCGCTGATGTAGCGGTTCATCAGGGTCAGGCCGGGGACGCCGAGGGCGGCGAAGTTGTAGTCATGGCGCACCTGCCAGGATTTTTCCTCGGCGTTGTCGTAGCTCGAGTTGTAGCTGTCGTTGGCCAGGGTGCCGCCGCTGGTGCCGTTGACGCGCATCCAGGCGCTGTTGCCGGTGAGTCGTTGCAGGCCAACGTAGAAGGTGTTGCCGCCGTACTTGGCGGAGAACAGCCCGGACCAGGTCTTATTGTCCAGGTTGCCTGCGCGGGCGCTGCCATCGTCCTTGCCGTAGAAAAATCCGAGGTTGGCCCCCAGCGTCCAGTCGCCGATGGGCTGGCTGTGGATCAGGTTGACGAACTGCTGGCTATAGATGTCCTTGAGCTGGGCATTCCACAGGCCGATCTGGGTGCGCTTGTCGTTGAACGCATACTCGCCGCCCTGGAAGTTGAAACGGTCGGAGGTGAAGGCGGGTTTACCGACCATCGACAGGTCGGTCATGCTGCTGTCGTCGCGCGGGCTGTTGGCGCGGAACTGGCCGCCGTAGAGGGTCAGGCCATCGATTTCCCTGGAGGTGATCTGCCCGCCGCGCAGGGTTTGCGGCAGGGAGCGGCCATCGTCCGAACGCAGGATCGGCAGCACCGGCATCCATTCGCCCACCTTGACTTCAGTCTTCGATATCCGCGCCTTGAACGCCACGCCCAGGCGACCGAACTCGTCCGCCGGGCGGCCATCGTGATCCAGCGGCAACAATTGGGTGCCGCCGGTGCCGCGCCCGCCATCGAGCTTCACCGAGTACAGGCCCAGCACATCCACGCCGAAACCGACCGTGCCCTGGGTAAAGCCGGACTTGGCATCGAGGATGAAACTTTGCGTCCACTCCTGCGCGCCGCCCTGGGTCTTGGTGGGGTTGGTGTAATTGCGATTGAAGAAGAAATTGCGCAGGTTGAGGTTGGCGCTGGCGTCTTCGAGAAACCCATGTTCTTCGGCGACGGCAGGCAACGCAAGACTGGCGACAGCGGTGGCCAGCAAGAGCCGGCGCGGGTGGAAAGTGCTCATGGTGTCGGACCTGTTGTTATTGGGGTTATGCAGGTGGCGGCCATGGTGCGGGGCGCTGCGGGGACGATTCAATCGGGGGAGGGCGGGTTGTGGGCGATGATCGAACGCAAGTTGCCGGGCCGTCGGGCCCGGCAGTCAGGGTCAGCGCTTGGGCAGGTCGAAGTGGGTCCAGGGGACGCTCGGCAGGTAGTGCTGGGCGGCAACGATCAGCGCCACCATCACCACCAGGAACACCGCTTGCAACGGGCTCCAGAACGCCCAGTGCAAGCCGTTCAGCCACGGGTAGCCTTCGGCGAAGGCAGGGCTCATGGAACCGATGCGTTTTTTGTGCAAGACGTGGATCAGGACCATGCCGGCATAGGTGAGCGCGCCGAGCACGCCGAGCATCAGCCCGCAGGCCACCAGCATGATCGCCTGCGGCACGCCGTGGCGTATCACCAGCCAGTATTCATTGGGGTTGATTCGCTTGGGGATCAGGTACTGGCTCAGCCACAGGTCGGGTACCCGATAGGTGGAACTCATCCCGGCCCACAGTTGCGTCACGCGAAAACCGATGGCGGCCGGCACGAACGCCATCAGCATGAAGATCACGAGCGACATCAGGTTCAGGTTGTCGGGTTTGTCGTGCGCGATGCTCAGGCCGAACCCCAGGGCGAACACGGCCCACAGCCGGATAAACACCTGGGTGTAGATGGGCCGGGGCACGAACTTGCGCCAGAAAAACAGCTGTTTGTGGGGCAGGCGTTCGAGCAGTTGCGGGTAGCGCCAGGTGAGCGTTTCGGCCAGGTGCTGGCAGGCCTGCCAGTCGTTTTCGCCGAAGGTGTCGGTCAGGCGTTTTTGTTGCGTGGCCGACATCGGCGTCAGCAGCAGGCGCGCGGCCAGCGCATCGGCCGAGTTGCGCCGCTTGTCCTGGGCTTTGTCGAGCAGGTTGGCGTAGAAGCTTTCCTGCTCGCAGCGGGACACCAGTTGGCGCCATATCCAGGCGGGTTCCGGGTACACGCCTTTCTGGTCGTCCCAGCCGAACGCCTGGCACACCCGTTCAAACAGCGGCACGCTCCATTGGGTGTCGTGGAGCAGGTGCAGGACGATACGTTGCCACTGTTGCTGCAGGTCAAAGACCCGCAGCCAGGGTTGGTTGTTGTAGTGGGTGAGCCGGGTGATGAACTCGCGCTCGGCCTTTTGCTCGAGCAGTTCCTGCAAGGTGCGGCGGTAATCCTGCAGCAGCTCGCTGGTCAGCGCTTCGTATTGCCAGGGGGTCATCGCCACCTGCTGCCACGGCGTCAGCCATTCCAGGTGCTGCACTGCCCAACTGGCGATGGCGCTGCGCTCGCCCGGGGCATCGAAACAATGGCGCAGCAAGAGGGCCTGGAAGGCGTCGGCGCAGCCTTGTTGGCGGGCCTGGGCCCAGCGCTCGTCGAGGTTATGCACGCTGAGGCCGCTGAGCAGCGCCTGGGCCGGGTTCGGCGCCGGCGCCTCGAAGGGGGCAGGGCTGAGCGGGCGAACGTCCATCAGTTCGGCCAGGTCGCTGAGGTTGCCGTAGGCGGCTTCGGCCACAGGCGCCTCGACCCGGTCCTCGTCCTCGTCCTGGTTATCGATGCGCCAGCGGGCTTCACTCAGGGCTTCTTCGTAGGCCTCGCGCAGGCGCTGGAAGCCTTCGGCGTCTTCGTCCGGGCGGCAGCTTTTGAGCAGCCGCGCATAAGTGCGCTTGATGGTGCGCTCGTCGGCATCTTCCGGCAGTTGCAGCACAGTCCAACAATCCATGGAGTGTTCCCTCAGCGCCAGAACCCGTTGTCGAGTTGCTCAAGTTGCCGGGTCAGTTCACTGCGCGCTTCGCGGATGCGGCGTTCGTCCTGGGTGTCGAGCACCTGCTGGAATTGCCCGGCCCAGTGCCCGAGCTGCTCGCGCAACTCACCCAGGCTTTCCTGGTAGAGGCGTTCGAGGCGGGCGACGAGCACGGTGTTGACCTGCTGGTCGCGGGGATGAACCTTCAACTCTGCCAAGGCTTGCAGGCGCTGCTGGATCTCCTGCGGGTTCAGTACGCCGGGGTTGTTCTCGATCACCAGCGAGTGTTGCTCGCCGGTCAGCGGGATCTTCACCTGGGCTTCCAGCAGGCCGTTGTTGTCGTAGGTGAAACGCACGTCCAGCGAGACTTCACCGGCCTTGCGCTTGGGCACGGCAATTTCCAGCTGGCCCAGCTCGATGTTGTCTTTGACCAGGCGGCTTTCGCCCTGGTAGATCTTCAACAGCACGCGGGTCTGGTCGTCGTACAGGGTGAACACACTTTTGACCCGGCTCACCGGCACGCTGCTGTTGCGTTCGATCAACGGCAGGTAGTGGCCGCTTTCGATGTGGCTGCCGTACTGGTTCGAGGTCTCGATACCGAGGGTGTAGGGGCAGACGTCGGTCAGCACGACTTCTTCGAGGGCGGCCGAGCGTGCCTTCAGCGCGGCCTGGATCGCGGCGCCGTGGGCGACCACCTGATCGGGGTCGAGGCTGATGGACGGGAAGCGCCCGAACAGGCCGGCGGCGAGTTTGCGCACCAGCGGCATGCGCGTGGTACCGCCGACCAGCAGGATTTCATCGAGGTCGCCAACGCGAATCCGCGCATCGCGCAGGGCTCGTTCGATCGGCGCGCGCAGGCGTTCGAGCAGCGGCGTGTAGAGCTTGGCCAGCTCCTGTTGGGTGATGGTCGTGACCCATTGCTGGCCGTCGACGCGCAGGCTGAAGTCGGCGCTGTCGTCCTGGCCCAGGGCCTTGCGCACGCGCTCGGCCTCGCGGCGCAGGGCTTGCAAGACGCTGCTGGTGGGCGGGAAACCCTGGGCGTTGCGCTGGCTGTCGACAAAGTGTTCGAGCAGCAGCGTGTCGAAGTCTTCGCCGCCGAGGAAGTTGTCGCCAGCGCTGGCGCGCACTTCCATCACGCCGTCGAACAGCTCGATGATCGACACGTCGAAGGTGCCGCCACCGAGGTCGAACACCAGGAACGAGGTTTCCTTGTCGCGCTGGTGCAAGCCGTAGGCGAGGGCGGCCGCGGTGGGCTCGTTGATCAGTTTCTCGACGTTGAGCCCCGCCAGTTCACCGGCGATGCGCGTGGCCTTGCGTTGGCCGTCGCTGAAGTAGGCGGGCACGCTGATCACGGCTTCGGTGACGGTATGGCCGTAGGTGCGCTCGATGTCTTCCTTGAGACTCTTGAGCACCAGTGCCGAGAGTTCTTCAGGACGGAACGAACGGTCGCCCAGGCGCACTTCGGTGGCACTGCCCATGTAGCGCTTGAACAGCGAAGTGGTCAGGTGCGGGTGCGTGTGCAGCCGTTCTTTGGCGGCCTGGCCGACGAGCACACGGCCTTGGTCATCCAGCCCGACCACGCTGGGGGTGAGCATCTGGCCCAGGGCGTTGGGCACCAATTCAGTGGCATCACCCCGCCATACTGCCGCGAGACTGTTGGTGGTCCCCAAGTCGATTCCTACGATCATTACGACAAGCTCCCTCTGTGGTCTGTAAGAATCTGTTACCAATTTTACCCTGAAAGGTTGAAGGGAGCGCAAGGTGCACGACCGGGGATAGGCGGATCGGTGGGGTTGGAGCGAGATTGGCAACCGAGCAAAAAACACGCGGCTTTTCTGTAGGAGCTGGCTTGCCTGCGATTGCATCGAATGGGTGTCACTGATGTACCGAGGTGCCTGCATCGCAGGCAAGCCAGCTCCCACAGAAAAGCACCGTCGGGAAGTGAACAGGCATAAAAAAACCGCTTCCGGTAAGGGAAGCGGTTTTATCTACACCCGCACTGTCAGAACAACTTCAGCGGCGGTGCTTGTTCTTTCAACGGCTCATTCTTCGCGGTCTGCTCGTTCCAGCCACCGCCGAGGGCCTTGTACAGGTTGACCTCGCTGTTCAGCTGCGCCAGGCGGTCGGTGATCAGCGATTGCTGGGCACTGAACAGTTGGCGCTGGGCGTCGAGGAAGGTCAGGTTGCTGTCGACACCGATGCGGTAGCGACGCTCGGCCAGGCGGTAGTAATCCTGGTTGGCGGCGACGAAGCCACGTTGGGCATCCAGTTGCTGCTTGTAGGTTTCACGCGCGGCGAGGCCGTCGGAAACTTCCTGGAAGCCGGTCTGGATCGCCTTCTCGTAGTTGGCCACGTTGATCTCTTTCTGGATCTTCGAGTAGTCCAGGCTTGCGCGCAGGCTACCGGCGTTGAAGATCGGGATGTTGATCTGCGGGGCAAACGACCAGGTCCCCGAGCCGCCTTTGAACAGGCCGCCCAGGGTCGGGCTGGCAGTGCCGGCACTCGCGGTCAGGCTGATGCTCGGGAAGAACGCCGCGCGGGCTGCGCCGATATTGGCGTTGGCTGCCTTGAGGTTGTACTCGGCCTGCACAATGTCGGGACGACGTTGCAGCAGGTCCGATGGCAACCCGGCTGGCACTTCGCTGAGCAGGTCATCCGACAGCGGCTTGCTGGTGATGTTTGCCGGCAAGCCGGTGCCCAGCAGCAGGGTCAGGCTGTTTTCGTCCTGGGCCACCTGGCGGGTGTAGCGCGCCAGTTGCACACGGGCGTTTTCCACCGAGGTGCGCGCCTGGCTGAGGTCGAGGGCCGAGGCCACGCCGACTTCATTGCTGCGCGAGGTCAGCTTGTAGCTCTGCTCGAACGCGCCGAGGGTGTCCTGGGTCAGCTTGAGCAGTTCCTTGTCGGCCTGCCAGGTCAGGTAGGCGTTGGCCACGCTGGCCACCAGGCTGATCTGGGTGCTGCGCCGCGCTTCTTCAGTGGCGAAGTACTTCTGCAGTGCTTCTTCACTCAGGCTGCGCACACGACCGAACAGGTCCAGCTCATACGAGCTGATCCCGAGGCCGGCCGAGTATTGGCTGGTGATCCCGGCTTCGCCGGTCTGCGACAACTTGGCCGGGGTACGCGAACGGCTGCCGCTGCCCGTGGCCGAGATGGCCGGGAACAGGTCGGCACGCTGGATCTGGTACTGCGCGGCGTAGGCGTCGATGTTCAAGGCCGCAACGCGCAGGTCACGGTTGTTCACCAGCGCGGTCTGGATCAGCTGTTGCAGGGCAGGGTCATGGAAAAACTGCTTCCAGCCCTGCTCGGCAGCGGCCTGGCCCGGTGCCTGGGCCGACGAATACGCCGGCCCCTGCGGGTATTGCGCTGCTACCGGCGCGTCGGGGCGCTGGTAGTCAGGTATCAACGAGCAGCCACTGAGCACGAATGCCGTGACGGCTAGGGAAAGTAGCGACTTGCTCATTGGCCAGCCTCTTTAGGAGTTTCAGTAGTGTCGGTCTTTTTACGCTCGCCAACGGCCGACACGGTTGCAAAGAACAGTGGCACCCAGAAGATCGCCAGGACGGTGGCGGTGATCATACCGCCAATTACGCCGGTACCGATGGCGTGCTGGCTGCCCGAGCCGGCGCCGGTGGAGATCGCCAGGGGCAATACGCCGAGCATGAACGCCATGGACGTCATGATGATCGGACGCAGGCGCATGCGGGACGCCTCGATGGCCGCTTCGACGATGCCCTTGCCTTGTTCGTGGAGCTCTTTGGCGAACTCCACGATCAGGATGGCGTTCTTCGCCGCCAGGCCCACTGTGACCAACAGGCCCACCTGGAAGAACACGTCGTTGGACAGGCCGCGCAGGCTGGTGGCGATCAATGCACCGATCACACCCAGTGGCACTACGAGGATCACCGCGATCGGGATCGACCAGCTTTCGTACAGTGCCGCGAGGCACAGGAACACCACCAGCAGCGACAGCGCGTACAGCGCAGGCGCCTGGGAGCCGGAGAGGCGCTCTTCATACGACAGGCCGGTCCATGCATAGCCGACGCCGGCTGGCAGGTCCTTGGCGATACGCTCTACTTCCGCCATCGCATCACCGGTACTGTAGCCAGGTGCCGGGGTACCGAGGATTTCCATCGCCGCTACACCGTTATAGCGCGAGAGTTTCGGCGAACCGAAGATCCACTGGCCCGACGAGATGGCCGACAGCGGCACCATCTTCCCGGAGCTGCTGCGCACGAACCACTTGTTCAGGTCTTCCGGAGACATCCGGCTGGCCGCGTCACCCTGCACGTACACCTTCTTCACACGACCACGGTCGATGAAGTCGTTGATGTAGCTACCACCCAGGGCAATCGCCAGGGTCTGCTGGATATCCGCCAGGCTGATGCCCTGGGCGCTGGCCTTCTCGTCGTCGACGGTGAGCTCGTACTGCGGCTCATCGTTCACGCCGTTGGGACGCACACCTGCGAGGATCTTGCTTTGCGCCGCTGCACCGAGGAACTGGTTGCGTGCCGCCATCAGCTTCTCGTGGCCGACGCCACCCTGGTCTTGCAGGAACACGTCGAAACCGGTGGCGTTACCCAGCTCCAGTACCGAAGGCGGCACGATGGCAAATACCATGGCGTCCTTGAAGGCCCCGAAGAAGTAACCCTGCGCACGCTTGGCCACCTCGAATACCGACATCGACGAGTCACGCTCATCCCACGGCTTGAGCATCACAAACGCGAGGCCCGAGCTTTGGCCACGACCGGCGAAGTTGAAGCCGTTCACGGTAAACACCGACTTCACGGCCTTGCCTTCGCCCGGCTCGCCTTCCTTGTCGTTCAGCAGGAAGGCGCGCATGTCGTCGATGACTTTTTGCGTACGTTCAGCCGAAGAACCGACCGGTGTCTGCACCTGGGCAAAGATCACACCCTGGTCTTCCTCAGGCAGGAACGCGCTTGGAATCCGGGTGAACATCCAGATCATGCCGGCCAGGATCAGCACGTAGACCAGGAACGCTGGAAACTTGTGCTTGATCATGTTGCCCACGCCGCGCTCGTAGCTCAGTACGCCACGGTCGAAGGTGCGGTTGAACCAGCCAAAGAAACCGCGCTTGGGTTGGCCATGCTTTTCAGGGTCGATCGGCTTGAGCATGGTGGCGCACAAGGCCGGGGTGAAGATCAAGGCAACCAGTACCGACAGCGCCATCGCCGAAACAATGGTGATGGAGAACTGTTTGTAGATCACACCGGTGGAACCACCGAAGAACGCCATCGGCAACAGTACCGCCGAGAGTACCAGGGCAATACCCACCAGGGCGCCCTGGATCTGGCTCATGGATTTGACCGTCGCTTCTTTCGGCGACAAGTGCTCCTCGGCCATGACCCGCTCGACGTTTTCCACCACCACGATCGCATCGTCCACCAGCAAACCGATGGCCAGGATCATGCCGAACATGGTCAGGGTGTTGATGGTGAAACCGAACGCTGCGAGGATCCCGAAAGTACCCAGCAATACCACCGGTACGGTCATGGTGGTGATGATGGTGGCGCGGAAGTTCTGCAGGAACAGGAACATCACCAGGAACACCAGCACGATCGCTTCGACCAGGGTGTGTACAACACCGGAAATCGACTCGGTCACGACCGGGGTGGTGTCATACGGCACCACCGCCTTCATGCCAGGCGGGAAGAACGGCTCCAGGGACGCCACGGTGGCGCGGATGGCCTTGGCGGTGTCCAGGGCGTTCGCACCGGCAGCCAGCTTGATCGCCATGCCGGAAGCCGGCTTGCCGTTGAACTGTGCACTGATGCTGTAGTTCTGGCCGCCCAGTTCGATACGCGCGACATCACCCAGGCGCACCTGCGAGCCGTCGGCGTTCACCTTCATCAGGATCTTGGCGAACTCTTCGGCGCTTTGCAGGCGCGTCTTGCCGATGATGGTGGCGTTCAGTTGGGTGCCGGGCAGGGCAGGCAGGCCGCCGAGTTGGCCGGTGGCCACCTGGACGTTCTGCGCCTGGATCGCGTTGCTCACATCCACCGGCGTCAGCTGGTAGTTGTTCAGCTTGGCCGGGTCGAGCCAGATACGCATGGCGTACTGCGAACCGAACACCTGGAAGTCACCTACACCCGCGGTACGCGAGATCGGGTCCTGGATGTTGGACACGATGTAGTTGGAGAGGTCGTCCTTGGTCATGCTGCCGTCTTCCGACACCAGACCGATCACCATCAGGAAGTTCTTCACCGACTTGGTCACGCGGATACCCTGCTGCTGCACTTCTTGCGGCAGCAGTGGGGTCGCCAGGTTCAGCTTGTTCTGCACCTGGACCTGGGCGATGTCCGGGTTGGTACCCTGGTTGAACGTCGCGGTGATGGTCATGCTGCCGTCGGAGTTACTGTCCGAGGCGACATAACGCAGGTTGTCGATACCGTTGAGCTGTTGCTCGATCACCTGAACCACGGTGTCCTGCACGGTTTGTGCAGACGCACCTGGGTAGGTCACCTGGATATCAATGGCGGTTGGCGCAATGGCCGGGTATTGGTTGATGGGCAACTTCAGGATCGACAGTGCCCCGACCAACATGATCACCAGGGCAATTACCCAGGCGAAAATGGGACGGTCGATAAAAAATTTCGACATGGGTTACTCCCCCTGGCCAGCAGCGGCAGCAGGAGCAGCAGCGGAACCTGCGGGCTTGGCGTTGTCCGCGTCCTTGACCTTGACTTCGATGCCCGGCTTGATGAATTGCAGGCCTTCGGTGATCACGCGGTCACCGGCGTTCAAGCCTTTCTCCACCAGCCAGTAGGCGCCGGCAGTGCGGTTGGCCACCAGTTGGCGCTGCTCGACCTTGTTGTCCTTGTTCACCACCAGCGCGGTCGGGATGCCCTTGATGTCGCGGGTCACGCCTTGCTGCGGGGCCAGGATGGCCTTGCTGTTCACACCGGCCTGCAACTGGGCGTGGACGAACATGCCAGGCAACAGGGTGTGGTCAGGGTTGGGGAACACGGCGCGCAGGGTAACGGAACCGGTGGTCTGGTCAACCGACACTTCGGAGAACTCCAGCTTGCCGTCCAGGCCGTAGTCGCTGCCGTCTTCCAGGGTCAGCTTGACCTTGGCGGCATTGGCGCCGGCTTTCTCCAGCTGGCCGCTTTCCAGGTCGCGGCGCAGTTTCAGCATTTCAGCCGAAGACTGCGTGACGTCGACGTAGATCGGGTCCAGTTGCTGGATCACGGCCATGGCATCGGCCTGGCCATTGCTGACCAGCGCGCCTTCGGTCACCGAAGAACGCCCGATACGCCCGGAGATCGGCGCGAACACTTTGGTGTAGCGCACGTTGATCTGGGCGGTTTGAACGTTTGCTTCGGCAGTCATGCGGTTGGCGACGGCGGTGTCATATTCCTGGCGGCTGACGGCTTGCTCATCGACCAACTGCTTGTAGCGGTCGGTGATGGACTTGGTCTGGGTCAGGCTGGCTTGTGCGCTTTTCAGCGTGGCTTCATAGACCGACGGGTCGATCTGATAAAGCTGCTGGCCTTCTTTCACATCCGCGCCTTCCTTGAACAGGCGCTTGAGAATGATCCCGTTGACCTGCGGGCGAACTTCCGCGATGCGGTAGGCAGTGGTGCGGCCCGGCAGTTCGGAGGTCAGGGTATAGGCTTGCGGTTGAAGGGTGACCACGCCGACCTGAGGGGTTTGAGCGGGCGGAGCCGCTTCTTCCTTTTTACATCCGCTGAGCAGCGATGCCAGGGCGACGGCAGTGACCAGAGCGGTAACAGCTGGCTTAAGTTGCATGAAGATCCTCGGGTCAGGCGCGCAGAGTGCGCACAAGAAGTGTGGAAGGGTAAAAAACAAGCTGTGAGTAGATAAGTAGCTTGCTACGCAATATACTTACGTTCATGGTTGTTTGTAAACTCTTGACAGGCTTCGCGGAATGTTGACAAAGCACCGCCCAAAGCCTCGATTTTAGTACGTTCGGCGCCCATGACGGTGTCGTCCCACAATTATTCAGATGATCGTTACCGCCTATTGATCGTGCGTTACCGATAGTCCCAAGTGTCCTGATTGAGGTTTTACTGCCATGGTTCGTCGCACCAAAGAGGAAGCTCAGGAAACGCGCAGCCAGATTCTCGCCGCCGCCGAGCAAGCCTTCTATGAGCGGGGCGTTGCGCGGACCACGCTGGCTGACATCGCCGCGCTGGCCGGGGTGACGCGGGGTGCCATCTATTGGCATTTCAGCAATAAATCCGATCTGTTGCAGGCGCTGCTCGACACCCTGCATGAGCCGCTGGATGAGTTGGCCCGCGCCAGCGAAAGCGAGGATGAACTCGACCCGCTCGGGTGCATGCGCAAGCTGTTGATTCAT
This sequence comes from Pseudomonas sp. TH21, assembly GCF_016651025.1. Classification (NCBI taxonomy): domain Bacteria; kingdom Pseudomonadati; phylum Pseudomonadota; class Gammaproteobacteria; order Pseudomonadales; family Pseudomonadaceae; genus Pseudomonas; species Pseudomonas sp. TH21. The sequence goes on from NZ_JAEKEQ010000001.1 coordinate 1,435,540, forward strand.
TTGTTTCATCAAGTAGCCCTGGACCCGAAAACCCGGCGCATCAATGAGATCCTGTTTCATAAGTGCGAATTCACCGATGAAATGTGCGATATGCGCCGCCAGCGCCAGACCCACAGCCTGGAATGCAACCTGCGCATCGGCCTGACACTGCGTAATGCGGTCCATCGCGGGCAACTTCCGGAAAACCTCGACACTACCCGAGGGGCAGTGTGCATTCATGCCTACATCAACGGGTTGATTGGCCAGTGGCTGCTGGTCCCCGACAGTTTCCAACTGCACCAGGACGCCGAGCGCTGGGTGGATGCCGGGCTGGACATGCTGCGCTGGAGCCCCAGCCTGCGCAATTAAGACAAAATGCGTAATTGCATCCAGTTGTGTCAACAGTAAAGCCCAAGGACCGTCAATCGTCCTTTTGCCTGATCGGTGGGGTGACTTTATATACGGGCTGGCGGGCGGTTGATAGGTAGCCGCCTAAGTATTTTGTAGCGATTTTGTTGCAAGGCTGTGAAGGAATGTTTCTTCGCACTCAAGAAAAAGCCCCGGTTCTCGCGAGCCGGGGCTTTTTCGTTTCAGCAAGTTACATCACAGGGCCAGTGTCGGGTAGTCGATGTAGCCGACCGGACCTTTGCTGTAGAAGGTGTCCGGGCGTGGCTCATTGAGCGGCGCCTCGGCCTTCAGGCGTGCTGGCAGGTCCGGGTTGGCAATGAACGGTACGCCGAAGGCCACCGCATCGGCCTTGCCCGCCGCCAGCCAGGCGTTGGCGCTGTCCTTGGTAAAGCGCTCGTTGGCGATGTACGCGCCGCCGAAGGCCTTTTTCAATTGTGGACCGAGGCTGTCGCCGGCTTCTTTTTCGCGGGAGCAGATGAACGCGATACCGCGCTTGCCCAGCTCGCTGGCGACGTAGGTGAAGGTTTCTGCCAGGTTGTCGTCACCCATGTCGTGGGCATCGGCGCGTGGTGCCAGGTGCACACCGACACGGCCGGCGCCCCAGACTTCGATGGCTGCGTCGGTCACTTCCAGCAGCAGGCGTGCACGGTTTTCCAGGGAGCCGCCGTAGAGGTCGGTACGCTGGTTGGTGCTGCTCTGCAGGAACTGGTCGAGCAGGTAGCCATTCGCGCCGTGGATTTCCACGCCATCGAAGCCGGCGGCCTTGGCGTTTTCGGCGCCGGTGCGGTAGGCGTCGACGATGTCGGCGATTTCAGCGGTTTCCAGCGCACGTGGCGTCGGGTAGTCCGCCAGTGGGCGCACCAGGCTGACGTGGCCTTTAGCCTGGATGGCGCTCGGAGCCACCGGCGTTTCGCCGTTCAGGTACGACTCGTGGGAGATACGGCCCACGTGCCACAGCTGCAGGAAGATCTTGCCGCCGGCACCGTGCACCGCCTTGGTGACGTTGGCCCAGCCACGCACCTGGTCGTTGGACCAGATCCCCGGGGTGTCCGGGTAGCCCACGCCAAGTGGCGTCACCGAGGTGGCTTCGCTGAGGATCAGCCCGGCGGAGGCGCGTTGCACGTAGTACTCGGCCATCAGCGCGTTGGGTACGCGGCCGGCATCGGCACGGCAGCGGGTCAGCGGCGCCATGATGATGCGGTTCGCCAGTTCCAGGTCGCCCAGTTTGATCGGATCGAAAATAGTCGTCATGGGGAAAACACCTTTCTCTTTGAAGTTGATCAGTTGGTCGCAGGGGCCAGGTCGGCATCGCCGCTCTGACGGAAAGTAATCAAGGTCACCACCAGCGCGAGGATCGCCAGGGCGGCGGCTGCCAGGGGCACGCTGGTCAGGCCGAGACCGTGGGCAATGACACTGCCGCCGACCCAGGCACCCAGGGCGTTGCCGATGTTGAAGGCGCCGATGTTCAAGGTGGAGACCAGGTTCGGTGCGGCCTTGCCGAAGGTCACCACGTTGATCTGCAGCGCGGGGACGGCGGCAAACGAGGCGGTGGCCCACAGGAACAGGGTGATTTCAGTCGGGATCACGGCGATGCTGGTCCAGGTCAGCGCGGTGGAGACCACCGCCATGCTGATGAACACGCCGATCAGCGTGGCCGCCAGGCGTTTGTCCGCCAGCTTGCCGCCGATGATGTTGCCGACGGTGAGGCCCAGGCCGATCAGCAGCAGGGTCCAGGTCACGCCTTTGGGCGAGACGCCGGTGACGTCGCCAAGCAGTGGCGCCACGTAGGTGAAGAGGGTGAACATGGACGCGGCGAACAGTGCGGTCATGGTCAGCGACAGCCAGATGCCGGCGCCTTTGAGGGCGGCCAGTTCGGCACGCATGTCGAGTTTTTCTTCGTCACGCTTGGCCGGCAGGAAGCGGATCAGGCCGATCAGCGCCACGACGCCAATCACCGTCACGGCCCAGAAGGTCGAGCGCCAGCCGGCTGCCTGGCCCAGCGCCGTACCCAGCGGCACGCCGAGCACGTTGGCCAGGGTCAAGCCGGTGAACATCAACGCCACTGCCGAAGCGCGTTTGTTGGCCGGTACCAGGTTGGCGGCAACCACCGAGCCGATCCCGAAGAACGCACCGTGGCACAGCGCGGTGACCACACGGGCAAACATCAGCACGTTGTAGTCACTGGCCAGGGCGCACAGCAGGTTGCCGACAATGAAGATGCCCATCAACGCTACCAGGGCGGCCTTGCGGGGCAGCTTGGCGGTGGCCAGCGCCATGAACGGCGCACCGATGGCCACGCCCAGGGCGTAGCCGGTGACCAGCCAGCCGGCGCCGGGAATCGACACGCCGAGGTCCGCCGCCACATCGGGCAGCAAGCCCATGATGACGAACTCGGTGGTGCCGATGGCGAAGGCGCTCAGGGCCAGTATGAGTAGCGAGAGGGGCATTTGCGTTTCCTTGTTACAGCGGTGCGCTGAGTTCAGTGATGAGCGCCGTGAGGAAGGCTTGGATCACTTCCTCATTGCGTTTGAAAAAGTGCCACTGCCCGGCCTTCTGGCTGCTGATCAGTCCCGCCCGTTGCAAGGTCGCCAGGTGGGCCGACACCGTCGACTGGGACAAGCCGCAGCGCTGGTCGATCTGCCCGGCGCAGATGCCGTATTCGTGGTTGTGCAGTTGCTCGGGGAACTGCACTTTCGGGTCTTTCAGCCAGGTGAGGATGTCTCGTCGTACTGGGTGCGCCAGGGCTTTTATTATTTCGTCGAGGTCGATGGACATGGCAGGTGCTCGGTGTCGTAAAGCGTTATATCGCGATGAGGCGAACCTTAAATCGTTATATCCCGATATACCAATATGATTTTGGTCTGAGGTCAGGCTAAATCGGTATATCGGGTTATAACGATACGTTGTCGGCAGTGCTAGACTGCGCGCCATGAATTATCTCGCACATCTGCACCTGGGCGGCCAACTTCCTGCACAACTGCTGGGCAGCCTGTATGGCGATTTCGTCAAGGGCCGCCTGCAGGGCCAGTTCAGCCCGCAAATCGAGGCGGCGATCCAGCTGCATCGGTCCATCGACCGCTTCACCGACAGTCACCCGCTGGTCGGCGAGGCGTTGTCGCGTTTCAGCCTGACCCGCAGGCGCTACGCGGGGATTGTCCTTGATGTGTTCTTCGATCATTGCCTGGCGCGCGATTGGGCGCTGTATGCCGACCAGCCGCTGGAGCGCTTCACCGCGCAGGTCTACCGCGTGCTTGCCGCCGAGCCGCAGTTGCCAGGACGGCTGGCGCAGATTGCGCCGTACATGGCGGCGGATGACTGGTTGGGTTCTTACCGCGAGTTTGCGGTGATGGAGCAGGTCTTGCGGGGGATCTCGCGACGCCTGACGCAACCCGAGGAACTGGGACAGGCCATGCAGGAATTGCGGGTGCTGTATGAGCCGCTGAGTGAGGATTTCCGGCGGTTCTATCCGCAGTTGCAGGCGTTTGCACGCACCCAACTGATCAGTGGGATCTAAGGTGGGAGCGGACTTGCCTGCGATCGCGGTGTGTCAGCAACCGCAGCATTCACAGGTAGACCGTCATCGCAGGCAAGCCAGCTCCCACACTTTAAACCGTGTTCAGTTGATATCAGGCTGCAAACGCAGGTCGGGTATCCACCTGTTCAGCTTCCGGCAACGGCCCAAACAACGCCTTCTGCACCGCTTGCTGCGCCTGGAACGCCAGTGCCGCGCGTTCCTGTCCGGCGCAGGCGATGGGCTTGAGCACATGGATTTCCACATCGCCCTGGTCATTGGCAAACAGGCGCATCAGGTGCGAGAGCAATTCGTCATCGCCAATGAACGGGGCCAGCGGGTCGACTTGCCCGTCGCGCAGGTAACGGATCGCCACCGGCTGCAGCGACACATCGGCCTCGATCGCACTCGCCAGCAAGCGCCCGTGGAAGGTGCGCAGGCTGCGCCCGTCGGTGGTGGTGCCTTCGGGGAACATCAGCAGCGGGTGCTGTTGCTCCAGATGACGGGTCATCTGCTTGCGGATCAACTGGCTGTCACCTGAACCGCGGCGGATAAACAGGCTGCCGGCCTTGGCCGCCAACCAGCCGGCCACCGGCCAGGTGCGCACTTCGGCCTTGGACAGGAACGACATCGGCGTGACCATGCCCAGCAGCGGGATGTCGGTCCACGACACGTGATTGCTCACCCACAGCATCGGCGTTTGCGGCAGCTCACCGTGCACCGTCACGCGAAAGGGCAGGGCGTTGGTCAGTCGCGCCATGAAAAACCGCGACCAGCGTTGGCGGCGCACCATCGAATTGGCCACCCCCATGCGTTCGAACACGCCAAACACACTGGCCATGCTCAAGCCCAGTGCCACCACCCCCAGCACCCGGGCAATGCGTCCGTATACGCGCAGGCGGCTCATCACATGGCCGCCTTGAAGTGACGTGCATAGCGCGGGCACAGCTCGTCGCGCTTGAGCAGGATGAACACGTCGGCGACCTGGAAGTCTTCATCCCAGCACGGCTCGCCGCAGATCTTCGCACCCAGGCGCATGTAGGCCTTGAGCAGCGGCGGCATTTCGGCGATCACGTTGGACGGCAGGTCCAGCGCGGGCAGCGGTTTTTTCGGTTCGGCGCGCAGGTGTTCGTTGCACAGGTAGCGTTCGCGCAGGCGCTGCATGATCGCGTGGGCCTGGATGCCGCCGTCGTGCATCGGGATGCTCGCGCACCCCATCAGGTAGCTGTAGCCGCCCTGGTTGAGCACTTCGGCCAACTCGCCCCACAACACGGCGATGGTGCCGCCGTTGCGGTAGGCCGGGTCGACGCAGGTGCGGCCGATCTCCAGGATCGGGCCCTGCAAGTGCAGCAAGCCATGCAGGCTGAATTCTTCTTCGCTGTAGAACCGGCCCAGGGTGCTGGCGGCCTGGTGGTCGAGCAAACGGGTGGTGGCGACGAGTCGACCGCTGTTCAAGTCCCGCACGCCGATGTGGCTGCAGTGAACATCATAGTCATCCATGTCCAGGCCCAGTTCCGCGCCTTTCAGCTTGGCGTTGAACTCGCCGCTGAACACGTTGAACCGCAGGGCCTGGGCTTCCTGCAAAGCCTGCGCGCCGATCAGGCGTTCGGCTTGCAGACGGCGTTCATTGCCGGTGTCGCTGATGCGGGCGATCTGAGTCATGGCGAGTCTCCGAGTGCCGGCCACGATTTCGGCCGGTCGACTTTGTTGTCCAAAGTCAGGCTATGTAGCCTCGGTGTCATCTCCATGAAGTTATGGTGACGCTTGGATGACAGGCGTTTTGATAGGGCTGCACAGCAACGGTCGCCCGATATTGTTTTCCTACTTTTGATTTGGAGTAGGACGACCGCTTGGAGGGAACCGGATTACCCATGCTGCCACACAGGCTCTGGATGTGAGGGCAGATGGGCGCCTTATGCCGTTGGACGTTTGCCAAGCCTTCCATTGTGGAGGTAGGAGCACTATGCCGGTTTCGCCAGTTTCGAATACCACTCCCGCCTGGTGGGAAATTAATAATCATGAAAAAAGTCAGGGTTCTGAGCCGCCGGAGGTGCAAGTCATCAGCAAACGGTACAGCGGCACCCGCAGCCAGGATGGTCGGTCTTATGGCGAACCCGTCAACAACAAGGTCGTGGCGTCGGGCATGCACCTGTTTGTATACAAGCCAGATAGTCGTGATCCTGGGAAGAAACCCGAGGACATTTGGAGTGCTTTCAGCCAGTGGAATCAGGACAACTGTGTGACCGTTGCGGCAATAAAGATGGCGATGATGCAGTTTGGTGAGCAGCCAACCGACGTATTCAAGGAGGTGCGAGAAGTCCCGGGTGGTTTCCAGGTTACGTTAAGAAATAACGAGTCGGTTTACGTGACCCAGGCTGAGCTTGAAATGACGTCCATGGCAATGAAGTTCAAGGGGACGGATCCAGGGGCGATCACCTCGGCGAACGTAATCAGTACGGTTATGGCCAAGGTTGAGCAGCAGAAATTATCCAAGGAACAGAACAGGAATGTAGGGTTTGGCGAAGCGCTGCAGGTCTTGAATCGCCCTGACGCCCTTCCTTTGGCGCTTGCGCGGCTTGGCTTGGGAAATATGATTGAAATGGTATCGCCTGAAGACTTGCTCAAGGGCCGTTTAGGGGCTTTTTCCAGCGGCGCTAAAAACGGCAGTCATAGCTCTGTGAGCGTGGGTGGTAAAGAGGAGCGTTGGGGGCTGCGCGGCGGTCCATCCCCGACTGGGGAGGATATTTACGCATATGCATTCAAGAAATCATAAGCGTGCGATGCTTGTCATAGCGGGTTGTCACAAAACCATCATTAGTCTCGGCTAGCCTCGCGGGCTTGAATGCCCCCTTGAGTTTGCGTCCATGGTCCGAGGCCTGTTGTGCGTTGCCCTGCTGTTAGCCACCGTCACCGCCCGCGCCGAAACCTGGCCGGACAAGGACTGGGTCAAGGGCACACCGCTTGAAGGCCCCGCTGTCGAAGCGCTCAACACTTATGCGTTCCCGCCGCGTGATGACACCACCCGACAAGGCATCCGCACCGATGCGTTGCTGGTGATCCGTGACGGCCAAATCATTTATGAACGCTATGCCGCGCCCACCACTGCCATCACGCCACACCTGACCTGGTCCATCAGCAAAAGCCTGATGGCCACCGTGCTGGGCGTGGCCTTCGGTGATAATCGCTTCAAACTGACCGACCCGGCGGCGCGGTTTTACCCGCCGATGAAACAGCACCCCACGGTGACCATGGCTGACCTGTTGCACTGGGCCTCGGGCCTGGACTGGCAGGAAGACTACGAATACGCCCCGTTGAAATCCTCGGTGGTGGCGATGCTCTACACCCGTGGCCACGCCGACATGGCCGAGTTCGCCGCCGACACCGAAGCTTTCGCCGCCCCGGGCCAGGTCTTTCGTTACTCCAGCGGTGACAGCAATATTCTCTCCGCCACCCTTAAAGGCATGCTCGGCCACAAGGCCTACATGAGCTACCCGTGGGATGCACTGTTCAAGCCGCTGGGGATTCACAACGCCACGTGGGAGACCGACGCCGACGAAACCTTTGTCGCCTCGTCCTACGCCTACCTCACCGCCCGTGATCTGGCGCGTGTCGGTCTGCTGATGGCGCGAGACGGGCGCTGGGGGGAGCAACAGCTGGTGCCCAAGGCCTGGGTCGATTTCAATCGCCAGCCGTTCGGTCGCTACCAGGCCGGCCAGGACGAAGCCGTGCCTGGCGGCCAATGGTGGCTCAACCAAGGGGCTCCACGCCCGTGGCCCGACGCCCCTACGGACACCTTCGCCGCCCTGGGTCACTGGGGCCAGGCGCTGTTTGTGATGCCTGAAGAACATTTGGTGATCGTGCGCTACGGCGATGACCGCGATGGCAGCTACCGCCATGACGAACTGCTCAAGCGCGTGCTGGCGGCGGTGAAGCCATGATCCGTCGTCGCCCGTTTACCAGCCTGTTTCTGCTGCTGTTGTTCGCCCTGCTGGGATGGATCTGGCACGAGCGCGTCAACCTGCAAGCCTTCCCCGACATCATCGCGGCCTATACCGCCAAGGAGTATTGCTCGTGTCGGTATGTGGCGAACAACCCGGCTGAATATTGCCGGGGGTATGTGCAGCAGTACGTGCCCACCAGCGCATTCACCGACAACCCGGAGCGCAGTGAAGTGACGGCCAGTGGGTTGGGGCGCACACATAGCGCGCGGTGGTTCGGCGATCGGCAGGGGTGTCGCCTCAACCGCTGACACACCACCTTCCCATACAGTAACCACCTTGCCGGTGATAGGGATGTCGGCTGGTCTACCGCCATCGCAGGCAAGCCAGCGCCCACATTTGCTCGGCTTTGTCAGTTCCATTGCACCGGGCCCACGGCACAGTTAAGGTTCGTGCAGGTTTTTTGCCGCATGAGTCTTTATGTTCAATGTCAAACCCCTGGCCTTCTTCCTGCTGATCGCCGCCGCTGCGCCTGCACACGCCGATTGGTACCTGGACAACGAGTCCTCGCGCCTGTCCTTCGTGACGACCAAAAACACCGAGATTGCCGAGGTGCAGCGCTTCCTGGTGTTGCACGGCAAGGTCGACGGCAAAGGCGCGGCGCAGTTGGAGGTGGAGCTGGAGTCGGTCAATAGTGGCATTCCGCTGCGCGATGAGCGCATGCGCAATCAGTTGTTCGAGATCAAGACCTTCCCTGACGCGCTGATCAACGCGCAGATCAACCTGCAACCCATCAACGACCTGGCGCCTGGCGCGCAATTGGAATTGCGCCTGCCACTGAGCGTGACGTTGCATGGCAAGACCCAGACCTACAGCGCCGAGCTGTTGGCCACGCGCCTGGATGATCGACGGTTCCAGGTGGTGACCCTGGAACCGGTGGTGTTGCATGCCGAGGATTTCGAGCTGGTGCCGGGTGTGGCCGCGTTGCGCAAGGCGGCGGGGCTCAAGTCGATCAGTTTGTCGGTGCCGGTGGGTGCGGTACTGATTTTCACGGCGCGCTGACGTGAGCGGCGCGGTCTTCCCGTGGCGCAGCGCCAACCGTTTCGAGTTGTTGATCGACGGCCCGCAATTTTTCCCACAGATGTTGGTGGGCATTGCCCGCGCCGAGCGGCAAGTCGATGTGGAGTTGTACCTGGTGGAAGCCGGCGCCTGCGCCGAAGCCATGGTGCAGGCGCTGGTATTGGCCGCCGAACGCGGGGTACAGGTGCGCTGCCTGTTTGATGATTACGGTAGCCTGGCCTTTACCTTGGGGCTGCGCAAACGCTTGACCGACGCCGGTGTGGCGTTGCGTTTTTACAATCGCCTGAACTGGCGACGGTGGATGCGCAATCTCTACCGTGACCACCGCAAGCTGTTGTTGATCGACCAGCACATCGCCGTGGTCGGTGGCACGGGCGTTACCGATGAGTTCTGGACGCCGGGGCAAGACACTGCCGACTGGCACGAAGTGATGGTGCAGATCAGCGGCCCGCTGGTGCAGGACTGGCAGGCACTGTTCGATCGCCAGTGGCACGCCAACGCCGCGCGGCGCGAGTGGAAACCTGCCACGCATTTTGGTTTGCCCCGCTTGCCCAAGGTGCCGGCAACCGGGCCGGGCCTGGGGCGCGTGGCCTATGCCGATGCCCGCCAACACCGCGATATTCTGCAATCGCTGATCCGCGCCTTGAACAGCGGCCAGCACCGTATCTGGCTGGCCACGCCGTATTTCCTACCGACCTGGAGTGTCCGCCGTGCCTTGCGCCGCGCAGCCGGGCGCGGGGTGGACGTGCGCCTGTTGCTCACCGGCCCACGCACCGATCACCCGTCCGTGCGCTACGCCGGGCACCGTTATTACCCGCGCCTGCTGCGTTCGGGGGTGCAGATCTTTGAATACCAGCCGTGTTTCCTGCACCTGAAGATGGTGCTGGTGGACGATTGGGTCAGCGTCGGCTCATGCAACTTTGATCACTGGAATTTGCGCTTCAACCTGGAAGCCAACCTGGAAGCGTTGGACCCGGAATTGACGCAGGCGGTGGCGGGCAGTTTCGAGCGCGACTTTGCCCAGAGCCTGGCGGTGAGCCTGGAGGCGTGGAAGGCGCGGCCATTGTGGCGGCGGGTGAAGCAGCGGGTGTGGGGGTGGATTGATCGGCTGGTGGTCAACTTGCTTGATCGACGCGGCTGATTCGAGCACATCGATAAACGGTGGGAGCTGGCTTGCCTGCGATAGCGGCGCTGAATGTTCCACCACTATCGCAGGCAAGCCAGTTCCTACATTGACCGTGTCTACAGCTTCAGGTCAGAGCAGTTCGAAGGTTTGTTGCTGCACATCCTGGGAGTCCAGCCCGATCTGCACGTTGAACTGGCCGGGTTCGGCGGCGTACTTCAACTGGGTGTTGTAGAACTTCAAATCATCCTCGGTGATGGTGAAGTGCAGCGTGCGCTCCTCACCGGCCTTGAGCATGACCTTCTGGAAGTTCTTCAGTTCTTTGATCGGGCGGATCATCGAGCCGGCCACGTCCTGGATATACAGCTGCACCACGGTTTCGCCGTCGACCTTGCCGGTGTTTTTCAGCGTGACACTGGCGTCGAGCTTGCCGGTCTTGTTCAGGGTGGTCGACGACAACGCCATTTCCGACAGGCTGAACGTGGTGTAGCTCAGGCCATAACCGAACGGGAACAGCGGCCCGGTGACGTCATCGAAGTACTGCGAGGTGTAGTTGCCCGGCTTGCCCGGGGTAAAGGGCCGGCCGATGGTCAGGTGGTTGTAGTAGGTCGGAATCTGCCCCACCGAACGTGGGAAGGTGATCGGCAGCTTGCCCGACGGGTTGTAGTCACCGAACAGCACGTCGGCAATCGCGTTGCCGCCTTCGGTGCCGGCGAACCAGGTTTCCAGGATCGCGTCGGCCTGTTGGTTCTCTTCGAGGATCGACAGCGGCCGACCGTTCATCAGCACCAGCACCAGTGGCTTGCCGGTGGCCTTGAGGGCCTTGATCAGGTCGCGCTGGCTTTGCGGGATGTTCAGGTCGGTGCGGCTGGACGACTCGTGGGACATGCCGCGCGATTCACCCACGGCAGCCACCACCACGTCGGCATCCTTGGCGGCCTTGACCGCTTCATCGATCAGCACTTGCGGCGAACGGGTGTCATCCACCACTTCCGGGGCATCGAAGTTGAGGAAGTTGAGGTAGTCGACGACGGCCTTGTCGTTGGTGATGTTGGCGCCCCGCGCGTAGATCACCTTGCCTTTTTCGCCGATCACGGCATTCATGCCGTCGAGCAGGGTCACCGACTGCGCCGGTTTGCCGGCGGCGGCCCAGCTGCCCATCATGTCGATCGGTGCCTTGGCCAGCGGGCCGACGAGGGCGATGGTCGCGGATTTTTTCAGCGGCAGGGTGTCGTTCTGATTCTTCAGCAGTACCAGGCTGCGGCGCGCGATGTCGCGGGCCTCGCTGCGGTGCAGGCGGCTTTCGGCGTAAGTGTCGGCCGGGTCATCCTCGGCCTTGCCGATGCGCAGGTACGGGTCGGCGAACAGGCCCATGTCGTACTTGGCGCCGAGCACTTCGCGCACGGCGTTGTCGATGTCGCTCTGCTCGATCTCGCCGGACTTGAGCAAGCCGGGCAATTCCTTGCCGTACAGCGAGTCGTTCATGCTCATGTCGATGCCGGCCTTGATCGCCAGCTTGGCGGCTTCACGCCCGTCCTTGGCCACGCCGTGCTTGATCAGCTCGAAGATCGCGCCGTGGTCGCTCACGGCCAGGCCCTTGAAGCCCCAGTCCTTGCGCAGCAGGTCGTTCATCAACCAGGTGTTGGCGGTGGCGGGGACGCCGTTGATCGAGTTCAGCGCGACCATCACGCCGCCGGAGCCGGCCTTGATCGCCGCGTGGTAGGGCGGCAGGTAGTCCTGGTACATCTTGACCGGGCTCATGTCGACCACGTTGTAGTCACGCCCGCCTTCCACCGCGCCGTACAGGGCGAAGTGCTTGACGCTGGCCATGATGCTGTCGGCATTGGCGGGGCTGGTGCCCTGGAAGGCCTTGACCATCACTTCGGCGATGCGCGAGACCAGGTAGGTGTCTTCGCCGAAACCTTCGGAGGTGCGGCCCCAGCGCGGGTCGCGGGAGATGTCGACCATCGGCGCGAAGGTGATGTCGAGGCTGTCGGCGGCAGCTTCCTGGGCGGCGATGCGCCCGGAGCGGCCGATGGCGTCCATGTCCCAGCTGGACGCCAGGGCCAGGCTGATCGGGAAGATCGTGCGGTGGCCGTGGATCACGTCATAGGCGAAGAACATCGGGATCTTCAACCGGCTGCGCATGGCTGCGTCCTGCATCGGACGGTTTTCCGGGCGGGTGATCGAGTTGAAGGTGCCACCGATGCGGCCGGCGGCGATTTCCTTGCGGATCAGCTCGCGGGGCATCTCGGGGCCGATGCTGATCAGGCGCAACTGGCCGATCTTTTCATCGAGGGTCATCTGCTTGAGCAGGTCGCTGACGAAGGCGTCCTTGTCCTTGAGCGCAGCAGGCTTTGTTTCTGCCCAGACGGGGTGGGTGGCCAGAGTGGCAACAAGGCCGAGCAAACACAGCTTCTTCATGAATATCCTTTTTCGGCTCACTGCACAGCGCTGGGGCTGATCGGCCAAAATGTGGGGAGCGTCTATTGTTGTTCGGGTGTTGTTCAGATAAATGCAGCACACTCTGAACTCTTTTTCGCGCTGGGCATCTTTGTAGCTGATTGGCTCAATGCATTCCAGTGGTGGCGGATTATGCCCCAAGCGCGCGGTTTATAGGGTTAGTCGTCACATTCCATCCAGTTTGGTCAGGAGAAACACCATGCAAGCAGCACACTCTTCCCGCTGGGGCCTCAAGGCCGCGGCTTTGCTACTGATCAGCACGGTGCTGAGCGGTTGCGGCATCAACACCATCCCGACCCTGGATGAACAGGCCAAGGCCGCCTGGGGCCAGGTGCAGAACCAGTATCAACGCCGTGCCGACCTGATCCCCAACCTGGTGGAAGTGGTCAAGGGCTACGCTGCCCATGAGCAGGACACCCTGACCGCCGTCATTGAGGCACGGGCCAAGGCCACCTCGATCCAGGTGGATGCCAGCACCCTCGACAACCCGGAAAAACTCAAGCAGTTCCAGCAGGCCCAGGATGGTTTGAGCGGTGCCCTCAGCCGCTTGATGGTGGTGTCCGAGCGCTACCCGGACCTGAAGGCCAACCAGAACTTCCTGGCCCTGCAATCGCAGCTTGAAGGCACCGAAAACCGTATCGCCGTGGCCCGCCGCGACTTTATCCAGGCGGTGCAGGCCTACAACACCGAGATCCGCACTTTCCCCGGTCGCTTGTGGCACAGCGTGATGTACAGCGATCTGCCGATCCGCGCCACGTTTGAAGCCACCAGTGCCGATGCCGATAAAGCGCCGCAAGTGAAGTTCAAATAAGGCTGCATTGAGGTGTCGATGCGTTTATTCAGGATAGGCCTGGCGCTGTGGCTGCTGGCCTGCGTGGGCGTGGCCCAGGCGGCGCTGACCTTCCCGGCATTGACCGGTCGGGTGGTGGACACCGCCCAGATGATCGACCCGGCGACCCGGGAGCAGATCACCCAGCAATTGCAGGCGCTCGAGCAAGCCCGTGGCGACCAGATCGTGGTGGTCACGGTGCCCGACCTGCAGGGTGTGCCGATTGAAGACTACGGTTATCAGTTGGGCCGCCAGTGGGGCATTGGCCAGAAGGGCAAGGACAACGGCGCGCTGTTGATCGTCGCCCGCGATGAGCGCAAATTGCGCATCGAAGTCGGCTATGGCCTGGAAGGCGTGCTGACCGATGCGCAGTCCTGGGTGATCATCAACCAGGTGATCGCGCCCAAGTTCAAGGCTGGCAATTACAGCCAGGGCATCAGCGATGGTGTTTCGGCGATGGTGCAGGTGGTCGGCGGTGAACCGCTGGCGGTGCCGGCGCACGTGGCGGACGCCAACTTTGCCAAGGATAATCCGGGGTTTTCCATCGGCCTGTTTATCTTGCTGATCGGTGTGCTGTGGCTGTGCAATCGGCTGGGGCTGCCGGTGGGCGCCATCTTGCTGGCGATCCTCAGCAGCAGCGGACGCGGCGGTGGTGGAGGCGGTGGCGGTGGTTTCCGCGGAGGCGGTGGCGGCTTCGGCGGCGGCGGGGCCTCGGGCGGCTGGTAATGACAATAACGACAACAGAGCATCTACAACCATGGCACTACTGAGTGAACACGAGCAACGCCAGGTCGCCGAGGCGATTGCCCGCGTCGAGCAGCAGACCGACGCCGAACTGGTGACGGTACTGGCTGCCCGAGCGGACGACTACGCCTACATCCCACTGCTGTGGGCCAGCCTGATCGCGTTGGTGGTGCCGGGTGTAGTGCATTACTTGTCCGGCTACTTGACCATGTACACCTTGCTGTTGGCGCAGTGGGCGACGTTTATCGTGCTGTGCCTGGTGTTTCGCCTGCCCAAGGTCACCACCCGCCTGATCCCGCGCTCGGTGCGCCATTGGCGCGCGTCCAACCTGGCGCGCCGGCAGTTCCTGGAGCAGAACCTGCACCACACGCTGGGCAGCACCGGTGTGCTGATTTTTGTCAGCGAGGCCGAGCGCTACGTGGAGATCCTGGTGGATGAGGGGATTTCCAAGCGCCTGGATGACAGCAGTTGGGACACCATCGTCAGGGCGTTCACTCAGCAAGTGAAACAGGGGCAGACACTGGCGGGGTTTATTGCCTGCATTGAAGCCTGCGGGGAGTTGCTCAAGGTGCATGTGCCGGTCACGCAGACCCGCAATGAACTGCCCAATCGCCTGGTCGTGCTCGAATAGTCCATCTTGCTCCAGGTCGGAACTGGCTTGCCTGCGGGGCGGGCAACTCGGTCTGTCAGGCCCGTCGAGGTGATGCAATCGCGGGCAAGCCCGGCTCCCACAAAAGGTGCGTCCCGCCGTGGATGGGCAGGGTTGATTGACCGTTGATCAAATAACCCCGTGCCCTCGGCCCCCATCCCCCCTAAAATGCCCGGCATCCCCAGCCCGAGGCTTTTTTGTTCATGTCTGTCACCGCTCAACCTGCCCGCCCTGCGCCGGATCATCACGCCCAGTTCATCGAACTGTTGAGCGCAAGCCTGGCGCAGCATGCGTTTATCAAGCTGGTGCTGGCCAAGTACGTCGGCGCGGAAGCCGAGCTGCAACGGCTGATCATCAAGCAGGTAGAGGTCAAGGAGCAGCCGTGCCTGTCCTTCGTCTACCGCTACAAGACCCGCGACATCACCAAGAATTTCGCGCTGGCCGAAGGCGTGGCGATGATTGCCGAGTTGCTGCCGGCGTCCTTCAAGAACGCGCACCTGCTGTCGCTGACCGATGAAGCGCAGCTGGAATACAGCAAGAAGAACAAAAGCTCGCTGTTCAAAAGCAAGCCGCAGCAACTGCGCGAGGCGCCCTCGGCTGAGCATAACCGCGAGAAGAATCGCTTCCTCGACCTGAGCCGGCCGTTCCTCGCTGACCTCGGCGTGACCGATGCCAGGCAGGCGCTGATCCCGTCGATGTCGCGCAAGTGGAAGCAGATCAACAAGTTCATCGAAGTGTTCAGCCATGCGCTGACCTCATCACCGTTGAAACTGGACCAGCCGGTGCGCGTCGCCGACTTCGGCTCGGGCAAGGGCTACCTGACCTTTGCGATTCACGATTACCTGCGCAACACCCTCAAGGCCGAGGGTGAAGTGACCGGCGTGGAACTGCGTGAAGACATGGTGACCCTTTGCAACAGCGCCGCTGCGCGCCTGGAGCATCCGGGCCTGGTGTTCAAGTGCGGCGACGTGCGCAGCGTGGCGCCGAGCGAGCTGGACGTGATGATCGCCCTGCATGCCTGCGACATTGCCACCGATTACGCGATCCACACCGGCATCCGTTCCGGCGCGTCGATCATCATGTGCTCGCCGTGCTGCCATAAGCAGATTCGCCTGCAGATCCAGAGCCCGGCGCTGCTCAAGCCGATGCTGCAGTACGGCCTGCACCTGGGCCAGCAGGCAGAAATGGTCACCGACAGCTTGCGTGCGCTGTTCCTCGAAGCCTGTGGCTACGAGACCAAAGTGTTCGAGTTCATCTCGTTGGAGCACACCAACAAGAACAAGATGATCCTCGCGGTCAAGCGCGCCGAGCCTGTGGACAACGCGCAATTGCTGGCGAAAATCCAGGAGCTGAAGGCGTTCTACCACATCACCGAGCACTGCCTGGAAACCCTGCTGCGGGCGGATGGTTTCTTGAACTGAACACGCCGCGGGCAGGTGCCGGCTTGTGTGGGAGCAAGCTGTCGAGCTTCAGCGAGGCTGCGAAGGCGGCGGCATGGGCGATAGAGGTGGTGGCTGACCGGCCGCCTTCGCGGGCAAGCCCGCTCCCACATTTTAACCGCACCCGGCCACAGATCTCATAGCCATCCCGCAATCCCCTGTGGGAGCTGTCGAGCTTTAGCGAGGCTGCGAAAGCGGTGGCATGGGCGATAGAGTGGTTGGCTGACCGGCCGCTTTCGCGGGCAAGCCCGCTCCCACATTTTGACCGTACCCGGCCACAGATCTCATAGCCATCCCGCAATCCCCTGTCGGAGCTGTCGAACTTCAGCGAGGCTGCGAAGGCGGCGGCATGGGCGATAGAGGGGTTGGCTGACCGGCCGCTTTCGCGAGCAAGCCCGCTCCCACATTTTGACCGTACCCGGCCACAGATCTCATAGCCATCCCGCAATCCCCTGTGGGAGCAGTCGAGCTTCAGCGAGGCTGCGAAGACGGCGGTATTGGCGATAGAGGGGTTGGCTGACCGGCCGCTTTCGCGGGCAAGCCCGCTCCCACATTTTGACCGTACCCCGCCACAGACATCCCGCAATCCCCTGTGGCAGCTGTCGAGCTTTAGCGAGGCTGCGAAAGCGGCGGTATTGGCGATAGCGGGGTTGGCTGACCGGCCGCTTTCGCGGGCAAGCCCGCTCCCACACAAGCCGGCGCCTGCATTAGATAGCGTTTACCTTTGGCGCGGGCGCAGGCTGCACCGCCGTCTTGCGCCCGAGCATCACCGTGACGATTACCCCACAGGCGAACAGCCACGTAATCGGCTCGATATGTTCGCCAAAGAACAGCGCCGAAAACGCGATGGTGAAGAATATCTGCAGCAATTGGATCTGGCTGACCCGCGCGATCCCGCCCATGGCCAGCCCGGCGTACCAGGCGAAGAATCCCAGGAACTGCGAGAACAGCGACACATAGCCAAACGCCCACCAGGTGCGCATCGAAATCGCACCTTGATGCTGCGCCGCCAGGTACCAGACCGGGCCGATCAGCACCGGCGTCGACAGCACCAGCGCCCAGCAGATCACTTGCCAGCCGCCCATCTCCTTGGCCAGCCGGCCGCCTTCGGCATAGCCCAGCCCGCCGACGGCAATCGCGCCGAGCATCAACAAATCGCCGGCCTGAATACTGCCGGCGCCGGTGATCAGTGCGTAACTCAACACCAGCGCACTGCCCAGCGCCGCGCAGGCCCAGAAGGCTTTGGACGGTCGCTCATGCGACAGCCACGCGGCATACAGTGCCACGCACAAGGGTTGCAGGCCGTTGACCAGCGCGCCATGGGAGGCTGGCAAGGTTTGCATGGCCCAGGCCGACAACACCGGAAAGCCCAGGATCACCCCGGCGATCACCAGGCACAGCCCGCGCACCTGGCGCCAGGTGGGCCAGCGCTCACGACGCCACAGCAACAGCGCCGCCGCCGGAATCGCCGCGAACAGCGCACGGCCGAGGCCGTTGAGCAACGGGTGGATTTCCTGCACCACGATACGGGTGAAAGGCAGGGTCAGGCTGAAGATGATGACGCCCAGCAGGCCGAGGGCCATGCCGGTATTTTCGCGCGAACTCATGGGAGGGATCCGAAATCCAGAGGGCTTCAAGGGAAGCCCATCTAGCCACATCCCCCGCCAATCGCGGGCCTACAGCTGGGTGCGGATTTATCCGTACAGTTGCGTGCCAGGGCCGACAGTGCCGCCGCCATCGCCGCCATCGCCGCCATCGCCGTGTAGGCGCTGTCGAGCTTGAGCGAGACGGCGATGGGATGGCTGCTGTTTCGCGGGTAAACCGAGTCGCCCGCATCGCCCGCACGCCGCCGCCTACAGGTTCAGAAGAACCGCGTGATGCTGATCTTGGCGTTGCGCCCTTCGCTGTAGACACCGTCGCCGCTGAGTGCTGGCTGGTAGCTGCGGTTGAACAGGTTATCGACGGTGAAGTTGATCTCGGTGCCTTTGAGGCCCGCCTGCTGCGGTTTCCAGTTGGCGAACAGGCCCTGGGTGTCGTAGCTGGGGTTCTCGGTCTGGTCGTAGATAAAGTCGCCAATGGTGGAGTTGAAGCCGCCAGGATAGATGTCGGTAGGTACGCGATCGGTCTTGCGCACGAACTGGCCCTGCCAGCCCACCTGCGCGTCCCAGCTCGGGATCTTGGTGCCGAGGACTACCACCCATTTGGCCGGTGGAATATCCCGTGCCCACACGTGCCGGTCGGTAGCCCAAGGGTTGGTGTAGGGGTTGTCTCGTTTACCTGTAGCCCAGGAGTAAGTCAGGGAGCCGAACACGTACGTCGAGTCGTAGTAGCTTTCCAGCTCGAAGCCCTTGATGGTCATGCCGCCCACGTTGCGATAGTTGGTCCTGGACGCCGCGTCGGTGCACACCGCATCGATACTGCCCGGCACGGTCATTTGCCGTTCGCAGCCGAGGCCGGTGGCCTTCATGATCTCGTCTTCGATGCGGTTGTGAAACAGCGTGGTGCGCAGTTGCAGGTTGTCATCGCGGGTGAAGACGCCAGAGAAGTGCGTGACGTTGCCCGCCGTAATCGCGGTGATGCGCTCCGGGTCGAGGTTGAGGCTGGTGGCGCTGCGCGTGCTGGCAGAGCCTTGCACCTCGTACTGCTCATCGATGACCGGCGCGCGCCAGGTGCGGTTCCAGCTGGCGAAGAAGGCGACATCCGGGGTCACGTTCCAGAAGGCTGCCAGGCGTGGCGACCAACCGGTGTAGGTGCGGTCGCTGTAGTCATGGCCGACGCGCGGGTCCGGGCTGCTGTAGTACGGCGCATCGTTGGCTTCGCCGCGGTTGCGCACGTGGTCATAGCGCAGGGACGGTGTGAGGGTGACGTCGCCAAGTGTCACGGCGTCCTGCAGGTAGAACGCATTGGTGTCGACTTTGCCGTGGGGCATGAAGTACGGCTGGAAATGGCCATAGTTGTATTTAGCGGTGTTGTAGGTCGCGCCCGGCATCCAGCTTTCGGTTTCGCGATCGTGCTTGCGCACCTGCACGCCGGTGGTCACGGCGTGCTCCAGCGGGCCGGTGGTAAACAGGCTGATGTTGCGCAGCTCAAGGATGCGGTCAGTGTAGGACGTTTCCATCTTGCGCCCGCCGGTGGCCAGGCTGATCACCGCATTCTCGGCGCGCTCGTCGGTCTGATCGGTCTTGGAGAACGAGTAGCTGAGTTTCAAGTCGATCAGCGGGTTGTTCAACGGCTGGTATTCGTACTTGCCTGACCAGGTGGTGTCCACGGTTTCGCGGTCGGCCAGAAAGCGTTTCAGTGCGCCTTCGTAGCCATATCGGTCGATGGCTGATTGCGTCGGCGGCGACGGGTAGGTTTTAGCCGAGAACGGCGCCATGCGCTCGCTTCTGGCGCTGGAATAGGACAGGCCCATGCTGTGCTCGTCGGTGAAGTGCGCGTTGAACTTGAGCAGCTCGCCTTCTACATCCTGCGCGCTGTTGGGCAGGCGCTTGGGGTTGATCGGGTATTCGTTGCGTGGGTCGGGCGGGGTGCCGGCGAGCTTCAAGTCGTCGCCGTCGCGTTTGGTCAGGTAGATCAGGCCATCCATGCGGCCGTCGTCGGTGCGGCCATACACTGCGCCGGTGTACACCTGTTCGTGGGTGTTGCTGGAGTAGCCGTACTTGGCCATCGCCCCGGCGTTACGCCCATCCTTGAGCAGGTCCGGCGCATCCTTGGTGATCATGTTGACCGTGCCGCCGAAACCGCCGTTGCCGTTGAACGGCGAATACGGACCTTTCTCCACCTCAATGCTTTTGATCAGCTCGGGTTCGATGAACACCGTGCCTTGCTGGTAGCGCTCGAAGCCGCTTTTGGTCGCGCCATCCACGGTCATTGGCACATCTTCGGCATCGCCCATGCCGCGAATGTTGATGGTCTGGCCACCGGGCTTGGGCGAGCCGCCCATGGACACTCCCGGCAAGGTCTGCAGCAGCGAAGGGATGTTGTCGGGCTGGTAGCGGTCGATATCGGCCTGGCTCAAGGTGGAGCGCCCGACGGTGCTGGAGTCGACCTCGTTGCCGGTGCCGATCACGCTCAGGGCTTCCAGCTGGATCGCGCCGCTCTGGGTGGTTTTTGCCTCTTCGGGCTTTACCACGTAAGTGCTGCCGACCCTGATCAGGATGAACTCGCCGTTTTTCAGCAGGGTGCGAATCGCCACTTCCGGGCTGAACTCACCGTTGAGCGCCGGTGCCTGCACGTTCTTGAGCAGTGCTTCATCGAACAACAGCTGGATCTTCGCCTGCTGCGCCACTTGGCTCAGCGACGTGGCCAGCGACTGGGCGGGCAATTGCAGCTTGAACGACTCGGCCTGGGCGCTGAGGCTGAAGGCCAGGCAGGTGGCAATGACGGTCGGTCGAAGAAACAGGTGCGAAGCGTGGCAAGGCGCGCGAAACATGAAATCCCCCGGTGTGGCCAAGTGGCCGAAAAATGCGTGCGTATCAAACGCAGACCGGAGGAAGACGGGGCAGGCAAAAAAATCCACACCTGCGAATGAAAAATATTCTCAAGTACTGTTTCGAGGGTTATTTGCTGGGCTCGATCCGCACGATGCCATCGGCCGAGGCCACGGTTTTCACTGGCAGCAAGGCGGGCAGGGCGTTGAGCAGGGCGCCCGGGTCGTTGACATCGAGGTTGCCGGAGACCTTCAGTTGCGCCACCGCAGTGCTCACCTGCAAGGGCGCCTGGGGACGGTAGAGGCTCAGCTCATCGATCAGGCTGGCCAGTTCGCGGTTGCGAAACGACAAGTGCCCGCTGCGCCAGTCGGCCACTTCTTCTGCGGTGAGGGTTTGTTGCTGCACGGTGCCCTTGGCGTAGCTGTAGGTGGCGCGCTGCTGGGCGCCGAGCAGGGTTACCGGGCTCTTTGCGTCCGGCTCGAAAGCCACCTTGCCGTGGGCGACGCTGACCACCAGTTGCTGTTGGCTGCGGCGTACATCGAAGCCGGTGCCGACCACCCGCACATAGGCCTCGCCGGCCTGCACGAACAGCGGCCGCTCCTTGTCGGCGGCCGCCTCGATATACAGCTGGCCCTTGTCCAGGTGCACGATGCGCTGGTGCGCGGTGAAGTCCACGCGCAGGCGCGTGTTGGCATTTACATACAGCGTGCTGCCGTCGGGCAGGTTGAAGGTGCGCATGCCCTTGGCATGGGCCGCCACTTGCGTGTGATACAGCTCGCGGGGCGCGCCGATATGCGTGGCCAGCACGGCGCACAACACTGCGGCGGCGACGGCCAGGGCAGGGCGCAACACCGACGGTTTGCGCTTGGGCAGGGGCACCGGTTTGTTCAGTTGCTGCAACTGTGCCAGGTCGGCCCACAGTTGCTCGAACTCGGCATAGGCGCGAGCATGCGCCGCAACCGCATGCCAGGCGGCAAACGCCTTGCGGTCGGCACGGCTCGCGTCATTACGGTTGCGTGCAAACCAGCTGGCGGCTTGGGCATCGATGGAGTCACTCGCTTCGATATCCAGGGCGTCGGTGTCGCTCAGGCGGTTCATTCTGGCTGCTCCGTGCCGGGGTCTGATTGAAGGCGTCGCTTGCAATGCAGCAGGGCAAAAGCGATGTGCTTTTCCACCATGCTCGTCGAAATGCCCATGCGCTCGGCGATCTGCGCCTGGCTCAAGCCTTCGAAGCGGTGCAGCATAAGGGCTTCTCGCCGGCGCGGCGAGAGTTCGGCGAGGACTTCTTTCAACTGTTCCAGGCGTTGCAAGCGCTGCGCGGCGGCCATGGGATCGTTTTGCTCGTCGGTGACCGGTTCGGCGTCCCTGTCGGCCTGATCGGAATGGGCGGTGTGCCGTACCTTCTGTCTGCGCCAGTGATCACGCAGCAGATTGCGCGCCATCTGGAACAGAAAGGCCCGTGGCTGCTCGACCTTGGCCCGGTCGCGGTAGTCCAGCCACTGGGTAAAGACATCCTGGGTCATGTCCGCCGCGTCGCTGGCGTTGTCCGTGCGTTTGCGCAGGAAATGCAGAATATCTGCATAAAACCCGCGAAAAGCATCGGCCGACAGCGGGTCGGGCTTGGGACGAGACATGGATATCCTTCGTGACGAAGCACGGCGTAGAAATGCCGCGAATGATATCGAGAATTATTGTCATTTGTCTCGGTTTAATTGTCGGCGCCGGCTTGTCGGCGATCGCGTCGAGGGCAGTCGATGTTGATGTTGACTGCGAGAGCGCTATCGCCGGCAAGCCGGTTCCTACAGGGTCAGCGCAGCAATGTCTTTAGTTGCTCGATCCCGGCTTCACTCAACGGGAACACCGGCAACCGGGGATCGCCGGCTTCCAGCCCGGTCAGGCGCAAGCCGGCCTTGATCGTTGCCGGTAGTCCGCCCTTGAGGATGAACTCCAGCAGCGGCAGTTGGCGGTAGAACAGTTCCCGCGCCTGGGTCAGATCATTCGCCAGCACCGCGTCGTACAAAGCCAGGTTGAGCTGTGGGATCAGATTTGGCGCTGCGGTGCACCAGCCTTTGGCACCCGCCACGAAGGCTTCCAGTGCCAGCGGGTTGCACCCGTTGAAGAACGGCACGTCGCTGTGGCGCCGTAATTGGTGCATGCGTTGAATATCGCCGGTGCTCTCCTTGACCATCGTCACGTTCTCCACGTGCTTGACGATCCGCAGGATCAAATCCACCGACATGTCCGTGCCGCTGGTGGCCGGGTTGTTGTAGAGCATGATCGGCACGCCGATGCTGTCGCCAATCGCAGCGTAGTGGGCGAGGATTTCCGCTTCGCTGAGTTTCCAGTACGAGGCCGGCAGCACCATCACCACATCGGCGCCATTTGCCTCGGCGTAACGGGCGCGCCGCACGGCTTTAGCGGTGGTCAGGTCCGAGACGCTGACCACAGTCGGTACCCGCCGGGCAATTTTTGCCAGGCTGTAGGCGCTGACTTCATCCCACTCGGCATCGCTCAGGTAAGCCCCTTCGCCGGTGCTGCCCAGGGGCGCGATGGCATGGACGCCGGCGTCGATCAAGCGGTCGATGGAGCGACCGAGGGCGTCGAGGTCGATGCGCTTACCGTCAGCGCTGAAGGGGGTGATGGTGTAGCCGATGATGCCGTGAATATCGGGGCTGGACATGGGAAGTCTCCTGTCAGAAAAGGGGCGGGTCAGTTCAGGCAATCGGCGTGCTGGCGCAGGTTCTGTCGCACGTAGTAGTTGAACGCGGCGCCATGGCGCTTGGGCCGGGAGATCCAGTCGTGGGCCTCGCGCCCCAGCTCCGGCAGGATCGGCTTGATCGTGCCGGCCGCCATCGCCAGCAACTGCAGCTTGGCGGCGCGCTCGATCAACTGTGCAATCACGCAGGCCTCCTCGACGCTCGCGCCGGTCGACAACTGGCCGTGGTGCGAAAGCAGGATCGCGCGTTTGTCACCGAGTGCCGCGGTGATGATTTCGCCTTCTTCGTTGCCCACCGGCACCCCTGGCCAGGCCTCGAGGAACGCGCAGTCTTCGTACAGCGGGCAGAGGTCCATGTGGGACACCTGCAGCGGTACTTCCAGCATCGACAGCGCGGCGATATGCGTGGGGTGCGTGTGAATGATGCAGTTCACATCCGGGCGCCCTCGGTAGACCCAGCTGTGGAAACGGTTGGCCGGGTTGGGAATGCCGTGGCCTTCGAGCACTTCAAGGTCCTCGTTTACCAACAGCAGGTTGCTGGCGGTGATCTCATCGAAGCCCAGCCCCAATTGCTGGGTGTAATAGGTGCCGTGTTCGGGCCCTCGCGCAGTGATCTGCCCGGCGAGGCCCGAGTCGTGGCCGTGCTCGAACAGGATACGGCAGGTCAGCGCCAGCTTTTGCCGCACGGTCCACGTATTATCCGCCAGGGTATTTTGCATCTGGATCAGCGCTTGCTTGACCAGCTGGTCTTTCGGGAGTGCTAATGTCTTGGCCATATCGGTGTCCTTTGGGTGGTTCAATGGACGTCTGGTTTGCTGGTCTCCCGCTGCTCGCAAGGTCGCTGGGTGAACGCAAATGACACTAAAGATGCTATATGACACAAAGTGTCATTTACAAGCACAGCTCATCGCTTCCTGCATGGATTAACCGCGGAATATGTCTATCCGTTTGAAATTATTGAGAAAAAAACTTGGCGTAACCTTGGAGAGCCTGGCTGAAAAGTCCGGGATGACCAAGAGCTACCTGTCCAAGGTTGAGCGCGGCCTCAACACGCCGTCGATTGCCGCCGCGCTGAAACTGGCCAAGGCGCTGAACGTGAAGGTCGAAGAGCTGTTCAGCGAAGACAGCGTCAGCCTCGACAGCTACAGCCTGGTGCGCAGCCATGAACGGCCCGACACGGCGCCCGGTTACGCGGTGCTCGCCCATCAGGTCAGCGAACGCAGCCTGCTGCCCTTCATCATCTACCCGCCGGCGGAATTCACCGACAAGAGCTTCAAGGAGCACGTGGGGGAGGAGTTTCTGTTTGTGCATGAAGGCCAGGTCGAAGTGGATTTCATGACTGAGCGCGTGATCCTCGAGCGTGGCGATGCGCTGCACTTCAATGCGCAGAAGCCCCACCGCCTGCGCTCGGTGGGGCCGGTGCAGGCGCAATTGCTGGTGGTGGTGCACAGCGTGCAGGACTGACGTCACTTGGCTGTTGTGAACACGCTCATGGTGGACGCTGGCAAGCCAGCGCCTGTATTTGATCGAAGTCGCCCGGAAAGTCAGCGTTCGACCGGGACTGACAGCGCAGGATTGCCCAACGGATGGGTGCGCGCCGCAAAGAATTCCAGCGCCACGCCCGACCCATCAAACAGCTCAGAGTACCGCCGCTTCTGCTGGCGAATAAACCCGTCGCTACGGCCCGATACCGAGATTGCCAGCGTGGTCACCGGGGCTTGGCGAATCGCATCCACCAAGTGTTTATCCTGCGGCCCGAGGTCGTGGCCGAAGAGGCACAGCGCGCCTTCATGGGTCAGCAGTTGCTCATAGCAGAACGACAGGTAATCCGAGCTGCGGATGGTCTTGAGCTTCTCGTCTACCGTGCCTTCGCTGACGAACAGCGGCACATCGTCGAGGGTCTTGATCGTGTTATTGATCGCAAAACTGCTCAGCAGGGTGCTGTCGGTGGTCGGCAATTTGCGCGCGGTACCGTCGAGGTTGCGCACCAGGTGCAGGCCTCCGTGCAGGTACAGAATGCGCGTGGCCTCGGTGCGCGTGTTGCGCAGGTCGAAGCTTGAGTCGGCGCTGCGAAACAGGTCGTCGATGCCTGGCGTGTGCAGGATCGCCCAGTAGTTGAGCAAGTCGTAGTTACTGGTAAACACCGTGGTGTATTGCGCCAGCTCCGCGTTGATCGTCGCCAGCGTCGACGGCTGCACCAGGCGCCACGGAATGTGCACCGCGTGGATGGTATTGATCAGCGCTTCCTTGATCGCGTAGTAGCGATTGCGCGGTGCCGCCGAGCTGACTGCCAGGGCCTTGTTGACCCGGCTGGTGGTCTTCAGCGCGCCAAGGGCCTGTTCGAAGCTGCGGGTTTGCAGGGCGTCGAACACGCTGAGTTCGGACTGGCCCAGAGGTTTTTCTTCGACGGTGCGTGCGTTTTCGAACAGCGAGTCGTAGGCGAAGTCTTCCCAAATCGTACGGCTGGCGCCGTTGCCGATCAGAATCCCGCTGAAGGCAGTGCGGCTGCGCAGTGCGCTCCAGTCTTCAAGGTGGGCATCAATATCCTGGAAATCCTTCATTGCGGCGGGTCTACTCGAATTCGGCTGGACGGTGACTTTATCACGAGCCGGCGTTGATCCTGATCAAGATGCCGCAGGCGGGTGAAGTCGATGCTGTAGGCATAAACGTCATCCGAGGATTCGCCATGAGCAGCACCTTCTTCATTCCCGCCGTCAACATCATGGGCACCGATTGCCTCGACGAAGCCATGACCGCCATCCGCAACTACGGTTTTCGCAAGGCACTGATCGTCACCGACGCCGGCCTGGCCAAGGCGGGCGTGGCCAGCATGATCGCCGAGAAATTGGCGATGCAGGACATCGACTCGGTGATCTACGACGGCGCCAAGCCCAACCCCAATGTGGAAAACGTCGAGAACGGCCTGGCGCTGCTGCAACAGAGCGCCTGCGATTTCGTCGTGTCCCTCGGCGGCGGCTCGCCACATGACTGCGCCAAGGGCATCGCGCTGTGCGCCACCAACGGCGGGCATATCGGCGACTACGAAGGCGTCGACCGATCGAGCAAGCCGCAACTGCCGCTGGTGGCCATCAACACCACCGCCGGCACCGCCAGCGAGATGACCCGTTTCTGCATCATCACCGACGAAAGCCGCCACGTGAAAATGGCCATCGTCGACCGTAACGTCACGCCACTGCTGTCGGTCAACGACCCGGCGCTGATGGTCGGCATGCCCAAGGGCCTCACCGCCGCCACCGGCATGGACGCCCTGACTCACGCCATCGAAGCCTATGTGTCCACTGCTGCCACGCCGATCACCGACGCCTGCGCGATCAAGGCCATCGAGCTGATCAGCGCCAACCTGCGCCTGGCCGTACGCGACGGCAGCGACAAGGCCGCACGGGAAAACATGGCGTACGCTCAATTCCTCGCGGGCATGGCGTTCAACAACGCGTCCCTGGGTTTCGTGCACGCCATGGCCCACCAGTTGGGCGGCCTCTACGACCTGCCCCATGGCGTGTGTAACGCGGTGCTGTTGCCCCACGTGCAAAGCTTCAACGCCAGCGTCAGCGCCAAGCGCTTGAGCGACGTCGGCCGCGCGCTGGGAGCAGATGTCAAAGGCAGCACGGACGAAGAGGGCGCCCAGGCCGCCATCGCCGCGATTCGTGCGCTGTCCCTGGACGTCGAAATCCCCGCCGGGCTGCGCGAGCTGGGCGCCAAGTTGCAGGACATTCCGCTGTTGGCCACTAACGCGTTGAAGGACGCGTGCGGGCTGACCAACCCGCGCCGGGCGGATCAGCGTCAGATCGAGGAGATCTTTCGCAGCGCGTTCTGACGGGGCAGCCACAAGCTGCAAGCGTTAAGCTACAAGCTGTTAAGGTGTGAGGCTCGCACTGCATTCAACTTGAGCATGAAGCTTGCGGCTTGCCGCTGAGGTCCCCCTTATGAGAGTTCTGTTATTCGGTGCCACCGGCATGGTCGGCCAGGGCGTCCTGCGCGAGTGCCTGCTTGCCCCTGACGTGCAGGAAGTGGTTGCCGTCGGGCGCACGCCGCTGACCCAGGAGCATGGCAAGCTGCATCAGGTGTTGCACAGCGACATGCTGGATTTCCAGCCGTTGGAAAACTTGCTGCAAGGCTTTGACGCGTGCTTTTTCTGCCTCGGGGTGTCCTCGGCGGGCATGAATGAAACCCGCTACACCCACCTCACCTATGACCTCACCCTCGTTGCCGCCAGCACCCTGGCACGGCTCAATCCGCAGATGGCCTTCATTTACGTGTCCGGCGCCGGGACGGACAGTTCCGAGGCCGGCAAGTCGATGTGGGCGCGGGTCAAGGGCAAGACCGAGAATGCCTTGCTGCGCCTGCCGTTCAAGGCGGTTTACCTGTTCCGACCGGGGATCATCCAGCCGTTGCATGGGGTGCGCTCGAAGACGCCGTTGTATCAGGCGTTTTACTCCGTGCTCGGGCCGTTGCTGTCGTCTGTGCGTCGGCTCAAGCCGGGTTGGGTGGTCAGTACTGAAACTGTCGGCCGGGCCATGCTGGCGGCGGTGCGCCATGGCGCGCCACAGCCGGTGGTGGAGCAGGCCGAGATCAATCGCCTGGCGTCCGAGCGCGGCTGATGTTGCACAAGAGCCTGGTGCGCCGCCTGGACCTGATCACCCTGCAACTGTTCGTCGCGGTGTTCGAGGAGGGTACCCTGACCCGCGCCGCGGCCCGCGAAGCCATCGCGGTGTCGGCTGCCAGCAAGCGCCTGATGGAGTTGGAGCAGGTGCTCGGCGTGAGCCTGTTCGTGCGTCGGGCCAAGGGCATGGACCTGACCGCGGCCGGCGAGACCCTGTTGCACCATGCGCGGCAGATGCTGTTCAACGTGGAAAAAATGGGCCTGGAACTCGGTGAGCACAGCCACGGTGTGCGTGGTTACGTGCGGATGCTGGCCAATTTGTCGGCGATCATTGAGTTCCTTCCGGAAGACCTGCGCGATTTTTCCGAACTGCACCCCGAAGTCAAGACCGACCTTGAAGAGCGCCCCAGCAACGGCGTGGTCCAGGGCGTGCTGGATGGCGTCGCCGACCTGGGCATCTGCTCCAGCGATACCGACACCAAGGGCCTGCCCAGCGTGACCTATCGCCATGACAAACTGGTGGTGCTGATGCCGGCGGATCACGCGTTGGCGGCACGCGCATCCCTGGCTTTCGCCGACACCCTGGACAGCGACTACGTTGGCCTGCACGCCGCCAGCTCGATCAACATGCGCACCCACGCCGCCGCGCGCGAGGCCGGCAAAATGTTGCGCCTGCGCATCCATGTGCCGGGGTTTGATGCGATGTGCCGGATGGTCCAGGCCAATATGGGCATCGGCATCCTGCCGCAGAAGGCCTACGAACTGTTTGGCCGCGCCCTGGGATTGCACGCGGTGCCGCTGACCGATGCATGGTCGCACCGCAGCCTGATCCTAGTGGTGCGCGATGAAGCGCAGTTGTCGCCCGTCAGCCGCTTGCTGTTCGACTACCTCAGCGCGCCCCTGTAGGCGCCCGGCGTGCCGGCGATGGCGATCTCGACATCGCCGCAGGGCTCAAGCATCCGGTCGCCCACCAACGTTTTCGCGTTTCGCGAACGCTCCTTGCCAA
Source organism: Pseudomonas sp. TH21 (assembly GCF_016651025.1). Lineage (NCBI taxonomy): Bacteria > Pseudomonadati > Pseudomonadota > Gammaproteobacteria > Pseudomonadales > Pseudomonadaceae > Pseudomonas > Pseudomonas sp. TH21. The sequence goes on from NZ_JAEKEQ010000001.1 coordinate 1,464,476, forward strand.
CTGACGGTTGGATTTTTCCTGCGCCTGTCCTCTAGCCTTGGCCGCACATTCCAAGAACAAGAGGTACACCCCATGACGGCTCCCCTGAGCGGTATCAAGGTGATCGAGATCGGTACGCTGATTGCCGCGCCGTTCGCCGCCCGGCTGCTGGGCGAATTCGGTGCCGAGGTGATCAAGATCGAAGCCATGGGCCAGGGCGATCCACTTCGCAAATGGCGAAAGCTGCACGAAGGCACATCGCTGTGGTGGTACCTGCAATCGCGCAACAAGAAATCCCTGGCGCTGGACCTCAAGTCCGCTGAAGGCCTGGGCCTGATCAAGCAGCTGCTGGGCGACGCCGACGTGCTGATCGAAAACCTGCGCCCCGGTGGCCTGGAAAAACTCGGCCTGGGCTGGGACGTGCTGCACGCGCTCAACCCCAAGCTGACCCTGGTGCGTATCTCCGGCTATGGCCAGACCGGCCCTTACCGCGACCGCCCAGGCTTTGGTGCGATCGGCGAGGCCATGGGCGGCATTCGCTACACCACCGGCAATCCGGATTCGCCACCGGCGCGCGTCGGCGTGAGCCTGGGTGACTCCCTTGCCTCGTTGCACGGTGTGATCGGCGCGCTGATGTCGCTGCTGCGGGTCAAGACCGGCCAGGGCGACGGGCAGATTGTCGATGTGTCCCTCGCCGAAAGCGTGTTCAACCTGATGGAAAGCCTGGTGCCGGAATACGACATGCTCGGCCACGTGCGAGAACGCAGTGGTGGCGCCTTGCCTGGCATTGCGCCGTCCAATACCTACCTGACCGCCGACGGTGCTTATGTGGTGATCGCCGGCAACAGTGACCCGATCTACAAGCGCCTGATGACCACCATCGGCCGCGTCGACCTGGCCGAAGCCCCTGAGTTTGCCCACAACGACGGCCGCGCGGCGAAGAGTGGATTGCTGGATGCCGCGATCACCCACTGGACCAGCAGCTTGCCCATCGACCAGGTGCTCAGCGCCCTGGAAGCTGCCGAAGTGCCGGCCGGGCGCATCTACTCGGTGGCGGATATCGTCAGCGACCCGCATTACCAGGCGCGCGATATGTTGCTCGATGCCGAGTTGCCTGGCGGTGTGTCGGTGAAGATGCCCGGCATCGTGCCCAAACTTTCCGAAACCCCCGGTGGCGTCAACTGGCAGGGTCCGGCCCTGGGCCAGCACACCGATGACATCCTTGGCAGCCTGGGCCTTACCGGCGCCGATATCCAACGCCTGAAAACCTCGGGAGTGGTGCAATGATCACTGACTATGGCGACCCGCTGATCGTGCAGGAAGTCTCCCCGCGCGATGGCCTGCAAATCGAACCGACCTGGGTCGAGACCGTCGACAAGATCGCGCTGATCGATCAGCTGTCGCTGGCCGGTTTTTCGCGTATCGAAGCCGGTTCGTTTGTGTCGCCCAAGGCCATCCCCGCGTTGCGCGACGGCGAGCAGGTGTTCCAGGGCATCGCGCGCAAACCCGGGGTGATCTATGTGGCGCTGATCCCCAACCTCAAGGGCGCCCAGCGCGCCGTCGAGTCGCGCGCCGATGAGTTGAACCTGGTGATGTCCGCCAGCCAGACCCACAACCTGGCGAATATGCGCATGCGCTGCGAGGCCTCGCTGGCAGCGTTCGGTGACATTGTGCGCTTTGCCGGCGATCACCCGGTGCGCCTCAATGGCAGCATCGCCACCACCTTCGGTTGCCCGTTCGAAGGCAAGATCGATGAAGACTGCGTGATACAGATTGTCGACGCGTATCAAGCCCTCGGCATCCAGGGCATCAGCCTGGCCGACACCACCGGCATGGCCAACCCTCGCCAGGTGGAACGCCTGGTCAAACGTGTGTTGCAGCGCGTGCCGGCGGGCGACCTGACCCTGCATTTCCACAACACCCGCGGCCTGGGCTTGTGCAATGTGCTGGCTGCCTACGAGGCCGGCGCCCGACGTTTTGATGCGGCGCTGGGTGGCCTTGGCGGCTGTCCGTTTGCGCCGGGGGCGTCGGGCAATATCTGCACCGAAGACCTGGTCAACCTGTGTGACGAGGTCGGCATTCACACCGGTATCGACCTGCCGCACCTGCTGTATATGTCCCGGCGCTTGCCGGCCTTGCTTGGCCATGAGTTGCCCGGCCAGGTGGCCAAGGCCGGGCGCAACAGCGACTTGCATCCGCCACCGGCCTACATCGCCACGCTGTAACGCCGCACCAGACAACAAAAACAATCGGACGCCTGTGAGCAGTCCGCTGGAGAGAAACCCATGAGCACTAATACGTTGGAGGCCGGCGCGCGCCCGGCCGCTGAAATCGATGCCGAAAAAGCCCTGGTCAGCAAGGTCGCCTGGCGCCTGATGCCGCTGATCATGGTGTGTTACCTGTTCGCGTTTTTTGACCGTATCAACATCAGCTTCGCCAAGTTTCAGCTGCAAACCGACCTGAGCCTCAGCGACACCGCCTACGGCCTGGGCGCCGGTTTGTTTGTGGTGGGCTATGTGATCTTTGAAGTGCCGAGCAACATGATGCTGTACAAGGTTGGCGCCCGGCGCTGGATCGCACGGATCATGATGTCCTGGGGCTTGGCCACGGCGGCGATGGTGTTTGTCACGGCCGAGTGGCAGTTCTATGGCCTGCGCTTCATCATCGGCGCGATGGAGGCGGGCTTCGCACCTGGCGTGTTGTACTACCTGACCCTGTGGTTCCCGCAGCATTTCCGTGGGCGCATCACCTCGATGCTGTTCCTGGCCTCGGCCTTCGCCGGCCTGGTGGGTGCACCGTTTTCCGGCCTGGTGCTCGAGCACCTCGACGGCGTACTGCAGATGCGCGGCTGGCACTGGCTGTTCCTGCTCGGCGGCTTGCCGTGCATCGGCCTGGGGTTCCTGGTGTTGACGTTGCTCAAGGACCGCATCGAGGACGCCCATTGGCTGACTTCTGCGGAAAAGGCCTTGCTGTCGAGCCGCATCGCCAAGCATGAGCCGAACACCCATGGCGGTTCACTGCTGTCGGCGATACGTATTCCGGGTTTCTTGATGCTCGGCTTTATCTACTTCCTGATCCAGGTGGCGTCCTACGGCCTCAACTTCTGGGCACCGCAATTAATCCGCAGCGCCGGCACCCAGAGCCCGGTAATGATTGGCCTGCTCACGGCCATCCCGTATGTGTGCGGTGCGATCAGCATGGTGGTGATCGGGCGTCTGTCGGATGCCACCGGCGAGCGCCGCAAGTTTGTCTGCGGCCTGGTGGTACTCGGCGCGGTGGGCTTCTTCAGTGCCGGGATCTTTGCCGACCACACGACGTTCCTGATCATCGCCCTGGGCATGTTGGGCGCGGGCATCATCGCCTCGATCCCGACCTTCTGGACGCTGCCTCCCAAGCTATTGGCCGGCGCCGGTGCGGGCGCTGCGGGTGGGATCGCGGTGATCAACACCCTCGGGCAGTTCGGTGGGATCGTCAGCCCGGTAATGGTAGGGCGGATCAAGGACCTGACCGGCAGCACCACCCCGGCGCTCTACGTGATCGGGGTGTGCGCGCTGTTGGCCGCGGCGCTGCTGCTGTGGGGCCTGCCGCAGAAACTGCGCACCCTCGACAAAGGCTGATCAGCCCGCCGTCGCCAAGGCCCGGGCCGGCGTGGCGCTGAACTGAATCAACGCCACGCCGCCGATCAACAGCAACGCCCCCAACACGCGGGGCGTTGTCAGTTGGCGCTCCACCAGGCCGAACAGGCCGAAATGGTCGAGCAGCAGCGAGGCAAGAATCTGCCCGGCCATGGCCAACGCAATAAACCCCGACGCGCCCAGCTTGGGCAGCAGCATCAACGCCAGGGAAATAAAACACACCCCGAATGCGCCGCCGGCCCACATCCACAACGGCGCCTTGCTGATGAATGCAAGGCTTGGCAACGGCAGGCGCAGCGCGATGATGACCGGCAGCAGCACGATAATGCTCACCAGCAACGAGGCGAGCGTGGCCCAGAGCGGGTGGCCAAGCCCGCGCCCGAGGTTGGCGTTGATCGCGCTTTGAAACGGCACCACCGCGCCGGCAATCACCGCCAACGCCAATAATCCCAGCCAGTGCAACGTGGTCATGGTGAATCTCCCAGAGGTTTTGCTGGACTCTAGGCTATTCGTCGCGCAAATTTAAATTCCAAATTCTAATGTCAGGCATGCAGCTTATGAATGATCTGCGCCGCATCGACCTTAACCTGCTGGTGATCCTCGACGCCTTGCTCAGTGAGCAACACGTCACGCGGGCCGCCGAGCGCCTGCACCTGAGCCAGCCCGCCGTCAGCCATGCGCTCGCGCGTCTGCGTGACCTGCTGGGCGACCCGTTGCTGGTGCGCCAGGGCGGCAGCCTGGTACCCACCGCCCGCGCCCTGGAGTTGGCGGCACCGCTGGCTGAAGCATTGGCGCAGGTGCAGGCACTGCTGGCGCCGAATCGCTTCGACCCGGCCTCGGCCAAGCGGCGTTTTCGGCTGGCGATGTCGGACTACAGCGCGGCGATATTCCTGCCCGGGCTGGTGCGCACCCTGCGCCGTGAAGCGCCGGGCATCGACCTGCAAATCATCCAGGCCAGCCGTGAAGGCATGGTCGACGGCGTGCTCAACGGCGACCTCGACCTGGCCGCTGGCGTGTTCCCTGACATGCCCGCCGAACTGCGCACTACGCCATTGTTCGACGAGCACTACACCTGCCTGGTGGACCGCGCCAGCCTGCCGGAAGGCGGCGTGCTGGACCTGCCCACCTACCTGTCGCGGCCCCATGTCCTGCTGGAGATGCGCGGCAGCGGTACGCCGGAAATCGAGCGCGCGCTGACGGCGATTCGTGAGCGCCGACATGTGGCGATCAGCCTGCCGCACTGGGGCGTGGCGCCGCAGTTGATCCAGGGCACGGACCTGATCCTGACCGTCTCATCCCGAGGCTTGCTGAACATCGATCATCAGCACTTGGTGGCCATGCCGCCGCCGTTTCATATTCCCTCGTTTGCGTTCGAGCTGGCGTGGCACACGCGTCGCGGTGGCGATTCGGGGTTGCAGTGGTTGAAAGAGCAACTGCAGGGTGTATTGTCCGTAGGCCCCCGCTAACAGGAAACACACATGCTTTCAGGCCTCAACCACCTGACCCTGGCCGTCACCGATCTGGAGCGCAGCGTGCGCTTCTACCATGAGCGGCTGCACCTGAAACTTGACGCCACCTGGGACACCGGTGCCTACCTCTCTTTGCCGGGCCTGTGGCTCTGCCTATCGCTGGACCCTCTTCGCGAGTCCATGCCGGCGGCGGATTACACCCACTACGCGTTTACCGTCGAAGCGGCTGATTTCACCGCGCTGGTTGCGCAGCTGCGCGCCGTCGGCGTTCAAGAGTGGCGCGACAATCGCAGTGAAGGAGCTTCGTTCTACTTCCTCGATCCCGATGGCCACAAACTCGAAGCCCATGTCGGCGACCTGGCCTCGCGTCTTGAGGCCTGTCGCAACAAGCCCTATGCCGGGATGAAGTTTTACTCCTAGCGCACATCCACCACACCTTTCCACCGTATGTCAGAGTCTTGCCCATGACCCCATCCTTGCTGTTTGCCGTCCTCGCCTCGGGTTTCATCTACGGTATTACGCCTGGGCCGGGCGTGCTGGCCGTGTTCGGCATCGGCGCCGCCCGTGGCCGACGTGCCGGAGCGGGTTTTCTGTGCGGGCACTTGCTCGGCGACGTGGTGTGGTGCAGCACCGCGCTGATCGCGATTGTGGGCGCGCGCGAAGTCGGCAGCCGTGCATTTGATGTACTGGGTGTGCTCAGCGGGTTGTACCTGTTCTGGCTTGGCTGGCGCGCGATCCGCACCCAGCGCCGCAGCAGTGATGCGCCCCAGGGCGCCGCGCGGCATCCGTTCTGGCACGGCGTCCTGTTCGGCCTGACCAACCCCAAGGCCTACCCGGTGGCCGTGGCGACGTTTACTGCGTTGCTGTCCAGCCGTGCCGAACTGCTGACCTGGGCGATGCTGCCTTCGTTGATCCTTCTGAGCTTTGTCGGCGGCCTGCTGGCCTACGCGATCCTGATCGGCGTGGTCGGTGCCCAGCGGGTGCGTACCGTGTATCAGCGGCATGAAATCCTGATCACCCGACTCTGTGGCGTGATGTTCATCGGCTTTGCCATCAACGCCCTGGCGCATGCGTTGCCAGGGCTGTTTGGCAGCAAACCGGCCTGAGGCGGCAGCGACCGTTCGTCGTACTGGCGAGTTTTTTCTAAACCTTTGCCGCCGTAAAAATTCGAATTCAGGGCGGGGTGTAGTCCCCGCACCCATTTTTGCCCTGGAGGAACCCATCATGAGCCGCATGGCTATCCGGTTACGCACCGCCAGTTTCGCGATGCTGCTGGGCCTCGGCGCCAGCAATGCTTTCGCCCAGTCGCCTGCTGAATTCATCGAGCAGGCTTCGGCCAAAGGTATGGCCGATATCGAAACCAGTCGCATGGCCCACGCCAAGACCTCGTCCCAGGAAATCAAGGACTACACCATCGAGGTGATCAACGAGCGCACCCTGGCCAACCAGCATCTGGCCGCCATTGCCAAGAAGCTCGACCTGCCGGTGGCGCCGCGCGAGAAGATCGTCGACAAGGCCGAGACCTTGATGCCTGAACTCAAGGACGGCGACTCGTTCGACGCCGCCTACACCGCCCAGCAGGTCAAGGAAAACGAAGACGCCATCGCCCTGTTCAAACAGGAAGGCGCAGCGTCGGATGTGCCGGAAATCAAGGCATTGGTGGATGAGACGCTGCCCAAGTTGGAAGAGCGCCTGCAAAAAGCCCGTGCCCTGGCATCGACCTACGGTAAAGGTCATCAAGGCGACGGCTGAAACTCTCGCCAGTAGCAAAAACGGCGGTTGGAGCACATCCAACCGCCGTTTTTTTATGCCTGGTTCAAATCGGTTTTATTTGGCACCGCATCGTCGACGGCTTCGCCGCAACTGCTATTGAGCGTGACGCTGCCGGAGGCGCCGATGCTGCGGTATTCCTTGCGCAGTTTTTCCAGCTCCTTGCGGTCCAGCCCGTCCAGGCTCAGCACCGCGTTCTGCGCATCCTTGGACACACGCAGCAGTTCGTCGATCTTGATATGCAGGATGTCGTTGTCGCGGTTTTGCGTGTTCTGGATCAGAAACACCATCAGGAAGGTGATGATGGTGGTCGAGGTGTTGATGATCAGTTGCCAGGTGTCGTTGTAGTGGAAGTAGGGTCCGCTCAGGCTCCACAGGAAAATCAACGCGACGGCCGCGTAAAACGTCCGGGCACTGCCTGCCCAGCGGGACAGAGATTGGGAGACTGCGGAGAATTTCATGACCGTTTTCCTCAAGGGTGGGTGATGAAAATACTGACCGCAGGGATGCTCTGAAATTTCTTTTTACAATTGCTGGGCGTGACCGAAGGTATGCGCTTTTTTTACAAGTGTTTAGGAGGGGGCCTACGCCGCCCCTGCCGTGATGGGCGCGAGACTGGATTTTTATCCGGATATTGCTCATGCACGCTGACGTCGCCTGTGACCTGCCCATGCTTTACCACCGAACCGAGGACCACTATTTTGCCGCGACATGCTCGCTGCATCGCCGCCACAACGCCTGTATCAACGCTTATCTGACCGACGAAGCGCTGGACCCCTTTAACCTGTTATTCATCCGGGTAGGAAGTGGCCCCCTGGGCGACGCGGTGGCCGCGATGCTGGACGTGATTCGCGGTACAACGCTGGATATACGCGTGGTGATCCATGAGGAAAAGGTCGAGGGGTTGCGTGACGTACTCACGGAGCTGGGCTTCCAGGCGGCTGAAGTTACCACCGCGATGGTGCTCGAACAGTCGCACCTTGTTCCGCCGACGAGCGACAGCGCCGTGCAGATCAGCCTGACGCAGCACCTGGATGACTGGGCAGCTCCGCTCGGCAATGCGTTTTCGATGCTGCCCGAAGGCCTCGCGCGCTATCAGGCCCGGCACGAACGGGCGCTTGAGGCGGGTGAGGCGCTTTACCACTTCATCTTGTCCAGCGAAGGGCAGGTGAGGTCTTCGTTAACGTTGTCGATGTGTGACGGGGAAGCGCGGCTGAATGATGTCGGCACGCTCATGGACTCTCGCGGACGAGGCTACGCCACCCAATTGATTCAAGCGGCCTTGCGTCACGCTACGAGCCTGGGCGCCGAACGGTGTTTTCTCGAAGCATCGACGCAGGGCCTAGCGCTGTATCGAACGTTGCGCTTCACGCGCTTATTCGACTACCAGTCGTTTGTTCGTGGCCCTCTCGCCGCGCCATCATCAGAAGGCCATTTTGACTTGCCCGCGATCCTCGAGCCGTAACAGATACTGCTTGGCCTCAAGCCCACCGGCAAAGCCGGTCAGCCCGCCTGACGCGCCAATGACGCGATGGCACGGTGCGATGATCGAGATGGGGTTACGACCATTGGCCGCCCCCACGGCACGCACGGCCTTGGGGTTGCCGATCTGTTGGGCGATCTGGCTGTAGCTGCGCGTTTCGCCGAAGGGGATGGTCAGCAGTGCCTGCCAGACCTGCCTCTGAAATTCAGTGCCGGCAAAGTCCAGCTCCAACTCGAATTGATGGCGCGTACCGGCGAAATATTCCGCCAGTTGACGCTTGGTTTCCAACAGCACCGGGCTGTCATTGGCTTCGTGCAAGGCGCCCAGGCGCACACGGTTGGCGCGCTCGCACTCCCACAGAATGGCACTGAGTTTGCCGTCGCGCGCCACCAGGGTGAGGACGCCGACAGGGGAGGGCATGAGGGTGTATTCGTAAGCCATGATCGAGCTCCTGGGTGGGCGGGTATGGGTTCAAACTAGCGCAGCCCGCGCCACTGAAAACTTCGTTTCTTGCGGTTGAATTCAGGCCGATCAGTGCTCTTGCTGCAGCACTTTGAGCGCCGCCGACGCGAGGAAACCCGAGCGGCTTTTTTCCTCGGGGTGATGCAGCACGTATTCATCGATGCGGTTGAGCAAATAGCCCGGCAAGGTGATGTTGAGCTTTTGCGCCTTGCCCAGGTACTTGGTGACATCAATATCCACCACCGCCCAGGTGCAGCCGGCGTACTGTGGGTTGGCTGCATGCACGGTGACTTTCTGTGCGCTGGGGATCGGTGCACCGTCTTCGGCAAGGATCTCGAAGTGCCCTTCAATGGCTTCACGCGCCATGGCCATGGCGTCATCGAGGTCGTCGCCGGCCGAGAAGCAGCCAGGGATATCCGGGACTTCCACGCCCCAGGCATGGTCTTGGTCGCCGGTTGAAATTGCGATGGGATACAGCATGTTCGTTGTCCTCCAGGGACGGCTTAACTCAGCAGAGCTTGTTTGAGAATGCTCTTGGCGGTCTTGTCCAGCAGGTCCTTCTTTGGATGAGGGATCGTTACCAGCCCCGGTTTGGTCGGGTGCCTGAAGTGATGATGACTGCCCCTGATGCGGACCAGATACCAGCCATCGGCAACGATGTGCCCCATCAAATATCGGCTATCCACAGCACCTCCTTGTGGTGTGTGTTGGTGGTGACTATAACCACGAAAAATAAATTATCAACACTATACCTACCAGCGGTCGGCGACCGGTATTTCGGTAGGCGGTATCTGGAGTGTATGACCGCGCAGGAAGGGCGTTTGGGAGAGGTATTGCGGGGTTTTGCGAATGCGTCAGCGAGACGGCATTACCTCGGCGATCACGGCGAGGAACGCGTCGACCAACACACTGTGTCTGTGTGTGGGGGTCAGCACCAGCAACGGTGCGCACGCATCCGCTTCCACCAAGGGCCGATAGGTGACGCCCTTGTTCATCAAGCTGCGGGTACACGCCGGCACCAGCGCGACCCCTTGCCCGGCCGCGACCAGCGCGATGATCGAGGTGATCTGTCGCCCGGTCGGCCCGGCACGCAGCGGCACGCCGTGGTGGCGGTAAAGTTGCTCGATGGACTGGTTCAGTCCCGAACCGTAGTCGGCGGGAAACAGGATCAGGGGATAGGTGCTCAGTTGGGCCAGGCTGATGTGCGCCTGCTGGGCCAGCGGGCTGTCGCTGGACACTGCGGCCACCAACGGCTCCTGACCCAGCGACAGCGCCTGCACCTGCTCGTTTTGCGGCAACAACCGGCTCAGGCCGATATCCAGCCGCCCGTCCGCCACCTGCGCTCCGAGGCTGCCGGAAGCGCATTCCACCAGCGTCAATTGCACATCGGCAAAGCGCTGGGCAAAGGCCTGGATGGTCTGGCTGAACAAATCCGAGAGGGCAATCGAGCTGACGTAACCCAATGTCAGCTGCCCGGCAGTGCCCGCCGCGAGTTTGGCGGCGATCACCTGCGCGAGTTCCACCTGTTCGAGTACGCCACGGGCGTAGGGCAAAAACGCGCGGCCCTGGGCAGTGAGGGTCACCGTTCGGCTGGTGCGATCAAACAGCTTGAACCCCAACTCGGTTTCCAGCGCCGAGATCTGCCGGGTCAACGGTGGCTGCGCCAAGTGCAGGCGCAAGGCGGCGCGGCCGAAGTGCAATTCTTCGGCGACCGTCAGAAAGTAACGCAGCTTGCGTAGGTCGAGCATCCTGATCCTTGGGTATTGATCGGTCGGAAATCGGTATTGGTCACGATCATGCCGCTCATTCTATAAAGGCGTTACAAAATAAAACGAGAGGTTTCATGAAACCGCGCCTGCATTGTGCCCGCCTTGCCCTGTTCCTGTGTGGCTGCGCGGCGTTTCTCAACCTCTATGCGACCCAGAGCATTCTGCAAACCTTTGCCGCGCAGTTTCATATCAGCGCCAAGGCGGCAGGGTGGAGCATCACCGTGACCACCCTGGCGGTGGCGATCACGGCCCCTTTCGTCAGCCGCCTGACCGGGCGTTTCCAGCAGCGCAGCGTGATCGCCGTGGCTGCGTTGTTGCTGGCGGTGCCGGCGTTGATGACAGCCTATGCCGACAGTTTCGCCGAAGTGTTGGTGTGGCGCTTTGTCGAGGGCATGTTGATCCCGGTGGTGTTCGCCACCAGCGTGGCTTATATCGGCGATCGCTGGAGTGGCGGCACAGTGACTGAAGTCACCAGCCTGTATGTCGCGGGCACCGTGTTGGGCGGGTTCGCAGGGCGCTTTGTCACCGGGGTGATGACCGAGTACGTGGGCTGGCGCGAAGCCTTTGAGTTGCTCGCAGCCCTGAGTTTGATGGTCGGCGGGTTTATCCAGTTTCTGCTACCGCCCAACCGCGCGAGGACGGTCGCGGTCAAAGCCTCTTCATCGGGGGTGTTTAGCCTGCCTTTGCTCGCCGCCTACGCCGTAGGTTTCTGCGTGTTGTTCTCGCAAGTCGCGGCGTTTACCTACGCAGGTTTGCACCTTGGCTTACCGCCTTTCAATCTCGGGCCTGCAGCGTTGGGCACGTTGTATGTGGTGTTCCTGTTGGCATTGATCGTGATCCCCATCGCCGGGCGTCTCAGCAAAGCCCGTCCGCACACTGAGCTGCTGACGGTCGCTGCGGTGCTCGGCGTCAGTGGCTCGGCGCTGACCCTGACGTCGTCGCTGTGGTGCATCGTGGTGGGCCTGGCGCTCAGTTCCACCGGCGTGTTCCTCGCACAGGCCGCCGCGAATGCCTATATCAGCGCCACCGCCGATGGCAACAAGGCGCGCGCTGTGGGGCTGTATCTCACCTGCTACTACCTCGGCGGCAGTTGCGGCGCCATCGTGCCGGCCTTGATTTGGGAACGCTGGGGCTGGGCGGGCTGCGTGACGCTGATCATCGGTTTCCAATTACTGACGTTGCTGATCGCCCTGACCGGCTGGAAGCCGCCTAGACCCGAGCTGATTCCTACCTCATGAACGACACCGTCGCTGTGCCTGCGTCTGAAATATCCACTCGTCGTCGCGTGCTGTTCGCCGGTTGCAGCGCTCACGCCATCCACGATGGACTCACCGACGCCATCTACGTGCTGCTGCCTATCTGGCAAGCTCAGTTCGCCTTGTCCTACGCGCAGATCGGCCTTTTACGCGGCGCCTATTCCGGGATGATGGCGGTGTTCCAATTGCTGGCCAGCCGCGCCGCCAAACGTTGGGGCCGCGTACCGCTGCTGGTGGGGGGTACGGCGCTGGCAGGGTGTGCCTACCTGTTGGTGGGGCAGGCGACCGGATTGACGCTGTTGCTGGTGGCGCTGTTGCTGGGCGGCTTGGGCGCCAGCACTCAGCATCCGCTGGCATCCTCGATGATCACCGACGCCTATGAGGACGGGGGCGGGGTCAAGCAGGCGCTGTCCCAGTACAATTTCTCCGGCGACATCGGCAAAACCCTGATCCCGGGGCTGATCGGCCTGCTGCTCACCGTCATCAGTTGGCGAGCGAGCGCCACACTGCTGGGGCTGATCGGCCTGGCGGCGGCGGGGCTGTTGTGGTGGCTTATTCCTACTCAAGCCTGCGAATCCACCGTCAGCAAAAAAGCCAGGCCGCTCAAGGGCGTCGGCTCCGTCACTGGCCTGCGCGCATTGATCCTCACCGGTACGCTCGACAGTGCCGTGCGCATGGGCTTTCTCACGTTTCTACCGTTCCTGCTACAAGCCAAGGGCGCCGGTACCGCCGGCATCGGCCTGGCGCTGACGATGCTGTTTATCGGTGGCGCCTTCGGCAAATTGCTGTGCGGTTACCTCGGTGCACGCATTGGCATGATGAAGACCGTATGGATCACCGAAACCAGCACTGCGCTGCTGATCGTTGCCGCCGTATACCTGCCGCTGACCGGGTTGATGGTGATGTTGCCGCTGCTGGGGTTGGCGCTCAATGGTACGTCTTCGGTGCTCTACGGCGCCGTGCCGGACCTGGCCGGCGCGGGCAAGCGCGAGCAGGCGTTTGCGCTGTTCTACACCGGCACAATCGGCGGCGGGGCGCTCGCACCGGTGGTGTTTGGCGGCGTGGGGGACGCGCTGGGTGTGCCGGTGGCGGTGATGGTGCTGGCAGGAGTCTTGTGTGTGACGTTGCCGCTGGCGTGGGTAGTGCAGCGGGGAGTGGACAGGAACGAACGATGATCGCTTTTCACAGGTGAAACTCAGTTCCGTCCTACGTCATGACCTGGGCCTCCTGGTTGTAGCGTTCGCGCTTCATGAACGGATGAAGCCAGGATTCAAAGTGTCGCCGCCAGCGAAAACGGAATGCGCAACGCCCCGATCGGCCCTTCGCGCGTACCGCACATCTCGTCATGAACGCAGTGCTGCACCAGTACACACGGAAACGGTGGAACCCTTTGCAACACATCGCGCAAATGCGTGGTGGAGCCGATGCGCATCGGCTTCCCGCTATCGTCCAGTAACGTCATCTCGACGTCATCCAGTCTCACGCGAGCGATATAGAAACCGCCTTCCAGCGACAACAATTCCAGCTCACGTATTTCGCCTTTCCCAGCCAGTTCGGCCAGCTGTTGCAGATTCATGATTGAGCCTCGCTTCAGGGTCATTGGCGACGAAAGAACAAAGTGACCTGACCCCACTCGACACCAAACTTGGACATGCTCGAGCGGTTGATCAGGGTGTCCTCGTCCATCAGGTACATCCAGTCGTCAAAGCTGACTTCGTAGACGGAGCCATCCACCGGTAGGTTGAGACGGTAGCGCCAACGCAGTGCGTTGCCCGCCACCTCGCCGATAGCTTCGCCGACCACGTCTCCTGCCCGACCGCGCCAGCGTCCCGGGCCGTCCGGGGTCAGCGTCCAGATTCGTTGCTGACGCGTGCCGTCGCTGTAGAGAAACCGCTCGTCGAGAATCAACGCATCGCCCTCGCGCCGGCTGGCGATATTCACCTCAAAGCGCTTGGCGACTTCACCCGAACGCTTCTGGAAGATGCCCCAGGCTTTCACGGGCTTGCTGAAGAAACGCTCCAGGTCCAGCTGCGGTTGCTGGCCGGCGTAGTGATCGACCCCCACGTTGCTGCAACTGCTCAAACTCAACACCAGCAACAATGAAATCCATAGACGCGTCATTGTCCGGCTCCATGAAGGTGCGCGGCGTAGTGCCATCGCTCAGGATTGATACTTGTACAAAAATATTGATTTGTACATGTTTGTGCGAGGCGACTGACGAGTAGCACAAATCCCACCCATAAAAAAACCGGCCACCAAGGACCGGTTTTTTAGGCCTCCCCCGTCAGAACCATCCTGACGTGGGCGCAAAATCTGAGTGGAGCGGGTAGAGGGAATCGAACCCTCGTCGGAAGCTTGGGAAGCTACTGTTCTACCATTAAACTATACCCGCTCAGAGCGGCTGACTTTGTACCAGATGTGCGCCGGGATTTGAAGTTTTTCTTCGAAAAATGTGTGGGTTGCGTGCGCCAGGCGAGGCTGCAAACTGATCTCGGTGTGGCGCGAGCGTGCGTAAGGGCTGGGTTTGCCCGCGATAGATGGACCTTTGGGGTCAGGCTATCGCGGGCAAGCCAGTGCCTAGGCACGCTGGCGAGCGTGTTTCAGATGGCGAAGGCATGCTGGGTCTGGCCCTGGTGATAGCGCAATCGGTTGACCTGCCGCTCGGGTTTGAGAAAACCCACCACCGCTGCACGACTGTCCCTGCACGCGGCCTTGTGCTCCATGTCCAGGAAGTGCCCGGTCGCCTGGATGGTGCTGAAGCTGCTGTTCGTCACGTACTGCCCGAACTGCCTGGCGTCGTCGGCGCTGGTGTATTCGTCCCACTCGCCGTTCAAGAACAGCACCGGTACGTCGATCTGCCGTGCGGCCTTGAGGTAGCACAGGCGGTCACTGTGCAGCACCTGGCTGATGTGAAAATGCATCTGCCCGTACTCGTGCTCGGCCAGGCTGCTCACATGCTTGTAGTTGAAACGCTTGAACAGGGACGGCAAGTGTTTGCCGATGGTGCTGTTGACCAGGTGGCCGACGCTGTGGCGATCGAGGTTGCCGAGGTAGTCGACACCACGCTCTAGATAGTCGCGCATCGGCGCGTTGATCACCGGGGAGAACGAGCTGATCACGGCCTTTTCCACACGGCGCGGGCGGTGGGCGAGGGCGACCAGGGTCGCGGCGCCGCCCCAGGAAAAGGACAGCACGTGCTCGGCCGCGAAGTGGTCGATCAGTTCCAGCAGGATCTGGCCTTCGACTTCTTTGGTCAGCATGTGCTCATGGCGATTATGGATCTTGGAGCGACCGGCGTAGGGCTGGTCGTACAAAACCACATTGAATTGCGGGTACAGGCTTTTCACGGTTTGGGCGAAGGATGCCGTGGTGGCCATGGAGCCGTTGACCAGAATGATGGTCTTTTCAGCAGCGTCCGCGCGATAGAACTCCGTGTAAACCCGATACTGACCCTGTATATCCAGCACAGCGATTTCTGGCCTCATGTCGTAAGACTCCTGGCAAGCGGGTAGGGCGCGCAGATCACTCTGCACGAGCTTTGTGACAGGTAGGCATACGCCTGGAAAATGAGGGCCCATGTCGATCCGATGACGGTTGGCCGACGGGTGTTGTTATGGCGGGCTGTTTGCCTGGGAGGCCCGTAGATCAAGCGCGGGCGGGGCAAGGTGTTTCTTGGAGGTTATAGGCGACTCGCCAGTCATAATTTGGCTGACGGTTTGATTCAAGCAGTCGAGTGGCCAGCTCGCAAGCCGGCAGACAGGTTTTTTGCCATCACCGGCTGAACGGTCGTCAGACCTGCCGGATTTCTTCCTCGGACAACGCCCGATACTCGCCCGGCGCCAGGCTCAGGTCCAACACCAACGGGCCCATCCGCTCCCGGTGCAAGCCCGTCACTTTGTTGTTGAAATGCCCGAACATGCGCTTCACCTGGTGATAGCGGCCTTCGATGATGCTCAGGCGTGCGGTCCTGGGCCCCAGTAACTGCAGATCGGCGGGTTGCGTGGTCAGGTCTTCAAACGCGAAATACACGCCCGCCGTAAAGGTAGCCGCGTAGTGTGGGCCGATGTCCTGCTCGGTCTGCACGAGATAGACCTTGGGCAGCTTGGTCTGCGGTTGCGTCAGGCGCCGTGACCACTGGCCATCGTTGGTGATCAGCATCAGGCCCGTGGTGTTGAAATCCAGACGACCGGCGATGTGCAGCTCGTCTTTGTCCGGCTCATCCAACAGGTCCAGGACCGTGCGGTGTTGCGGGTCCGCGGTAGCGCTCACGCATCCCTGGGGTTTGTGCAGCATGAAGTAACGCGCTGCGCGCCCCGCCTGCAACACTTCAGCATCCACGCACACGCGGCTGAATTCGCGTACTTCATGGTGAGGATCACTGACGGCGACACCATCAACGCTGACACGCCGCTCGACCAGCAACACCCGCACCTGCTGGCGATTGAAACGCGGCAGATTGCTGAGGAAACGGTCAACGCGCATGGCGAATCTGTTCATCGACCTGCGCGCACCGCGGGCACAGGCAGGCCTTGTTGCGCAGTTCATCGGGCAGCGCTTCAAGTATCGCCGGGTCGATGGTGACGCTATAGCACCAGCAAGGCTGATCGGCGGTACGTGGGTCGGCCAGGGTGCAGTCGTTGCGGGCACCGCAGGCAGGGCAAAGGGTTGGCGTGGTCATGGTCGGTCGGGCAGGGCCTCGGAAGTCCCTGCACGATACAGCGCCGTTCAGTCGCGTTCCAGCACGACGACCCGCTGGCCGGCGCCGATACTGCTGCCCGGCTGCACCGGAATCTTGCGCACCACCCCGGCAAACGGCGCCAGCACCGGGATCTCCATTTTCATCGACTCCAGGACCACCAGCACATCGCCGGCCGCCACGCGCTCACCCGTGGTCACCTGGACTTGCCAGAGATTGCCGGCGATATGGCTGTCGATGCTGTACTCATTGGCTTGCAGCGGCGTGTCCTGCGCCAGCGGCGGCGCCGACTCTTCACTGTCGAAATGCGCCTGGCCGCTGGCGATCCAGCGTTCGCGCTCGGCGTTGAAAGCGTGCTGCTGGTGCTCACGAAAGGCATCGATCGTGGGTGCTTCCCGCGCGAGAAATGCCTGGTAATCCGCCAGGTTCAACGTGCTGTCTTCGATGCTCAGCTCAAAGCGCCCCAGGGGAAAGTCCCGCCGAATCTGCAGCAGTTCCTGCGCGCTCACCGGGTAGAAGCGAATCTGGTCGAAAAACCGCAGCAGCCATGGCTTGCCATCGAACGCCGCTACCTCTCGATAGCGGTTCCACATCTGCAGCGTGCGCCCGACAAACTGATAACCGCCGGGGCCTTCCATGCCGTACACGCACAAGTAGGCGCCGCCGATGCCCACCGAGTTCTCGGCGGTCCAGGTGCGCGCCGGGTTGTACTTGGTGGTCACCAGCCGGTGGCGCGGGTCGAGCGGCGTGGCCACTGGTGCGCCGAGGTAGACATCGCCCAGGCCCATGACCAGGTAGCTCGCCTCGAACACGGTGTGGCGCACTTCATCGAGGTTGGCCAGGTCGTTGATACGGCGGATGAACTCCAGGTTGCTCGGGCACCAGGGTGCGTCCTTGCGCACGGTGGTCATGTATTTTTCGATGGCCAGCTGACACGCCGGGTCGTCCCAGGACAACGGCAAGTGCACGATGCGCGACGGCACCTGCAGGTTTTGCCGGGCGCACACGGCGCTCCACTCGCTGGCGATCAGTGCCAGCAGCTCCGCCAGGGGCAGTTGTTCGGGCTGGTAGTGGATCTGCAGGGAGCGGATGCCCGGCGTCAGGTCGATCACGCCGTGCAGCGCACGGGCTTCGAAGGCTTGCATCAGCGCGTGGCCGCGAAAACGCAGGACCAGGTCCAACTCGGCGGCGCCGATTTCCAGCAGCAGATGGGTGTCGCCAGCGAGGCGGGCGACCAGGCGGGTATCGTCCTCGCCGATATCCAGCACCACCGGCGACCTGTAGGCGCCCGGCGTGCCGGGGATGGCGGCGCCTTGGTCAGCCTGAAGCACCGAGTTGTCGGCATCGCTGGCAAGCTTGCTCCTGCAGACGCGGTTCTCGTTCATGGCCAGTTCACGGGCGGTCTTGAGGTCGACCGGCTCGAAGCGCACCTTGTCGCCTGCCTTGAGCTGCCCCAGTTGCCACAGGTCCGCCTCGATCACTGTCACCGGGCAGACGAAACCGCCGAGGCTCGGGCCATCCGGGCCGAGGATCACCGGCATGTCGCCGGTAAAATCCACCGCGCCAATGGCATAGGGATTGTCGTGGATATTCGACGGATGCAGCCCCGCCTCCCCGCCGTCCGTGCGTGCCCACGATGGCTTGGGCCCGATCAACCGCACGCCGGTACGGCTGGAGTTGAAATGCACTTCCCACGGCGTGGCAAAGAAGATGTCGATGTACTCCGGCAGGAAATATTCCGGCGCGCCGTGGGGGCCGTAAATCACTCGCAGCGTGCGCACCTGCGGCAGCGGTTCGGCGAGGCACTGCTGGCCGGCACTCGCGTCCAGCAGCGGCGCCAGGTGCAACACATCCCCGGCGCGCAACGCCCGTCCACCATGGCCGCCGAACTGGCCGAGGGTGAAGGTACTTTTACTGCCCAGGTAGTCCGGTACTTGCAGCCCGCCGCGCAGGCACAGGTAGCTGCGCGCGCCGGCGCCGGCGATGGTGCCAAGGCTCAACACCGCGCCGGCCTCGATCAGCAGCGCGGTGTTCATCGGCACCGGCTGCTCATTCAACAACAATGGAATGTCCGCGCCGGTCACCGCGACCACCGCCGCACAGTTGAAGCGCAGCAGCGGCCCGCTCATGGTGATTTCCAGCGCGGCGGCGCCGTCGTCATTGCCCAGCAGGCGATTGCCCCTGCGCAGCGCGCGGCTGTCCATCGGCCCTGACGGCGGCACGCCCACGGCCCAGTAACCGAGGCGGCCGGGATAGTCCTGCACGCTGGTTTGCGTGCCGGCGCTGAGCACCTCGAAGGTGTTGGCGACGTAGACCAGATCTTCCAGGCAACGCGTCCAGGGCCGGCCGCTGGCGAAGGGGGCGGCGAGCAGAATCTGGCGCAGGTAGTCGCGGTTGGTTTCCACCCCATACAGCTGGCTGTCGCTCAAGGCCTGGTGCAGGTCCAGGCGCGCCTGTTCGCGGGTCGGGGCCCAAGCGATCAGCTTGGCGATCATCGGGTCGAAGTACGGCGGGATCTCACACCCGGCCTCGACCCACGTGTCGATGCGCAGGCCTTCGCCTGCGGGGAAGTGCACACAGGTCAACAGCCCTGGACTCGGCTGGAAGTCGCGGCCGGGGTCTTCGGCGTACAGCCGCGCCTGGATCGCATGGCCCCGAGGTTTTACGTCCAACTCAGCCAGCGGCGGCAGTTCACCCGCCGCCAGTTGCACCATCCAGCGCACCAGGTCCACGCCCCACACCTGCTCGGTGACGCCGTGTTCCACTTGCAGGCGCGTGTTCACTTCAAGGAAGTAGAAGCGCCCGTCGGCGCTATCAAAGATAAATTCCACGGTGCCGGCGCTGCGGTAATTCACCGCCTTGGCGAGGGTGATGGCGGCTGCACACAAGGCCTCGGCCATGCCTTCGGGCAGGTTCGGCGCCGGGGTTTCCTCGAGGACTTTCTGGTTGCGCCGCTGCACGGAGCAGTCGCGCACGCCGAGGGCGATCACGTCACCTGCGCCGTCGCCGAACACCTGCACTTCAAGGTGACGCGCGTGCTCGATGTACTTCTCGATAAACACACCGGCGTCGCTGAAATTGTTCTGGCCCAGGCGCTTGACCGCCTCGAACGACTCGCTCAACTGCGCCGCGCTGCGGCACACGCGCATGCCAATCCCGCCGCCGCCGGCGGTGCTTTTCAACATCACCGGGTAGCCGACGGTGTCGGCGGCCCGCAACGCAGCGTCGAGGCTGTCGAGCAGCTCGGTGCCTTCCAGCAGCGGGATGTGCTGTTGACTGGCCAGGGCGCGGGCGGTGTGCTTGAGACCGAACACGCGCAACTGTTCGGGCGTCGGCCCGACAAAGGCAATGCCCGCGTGTTCACAGGCTTGGGCAAAGGCGGCGTTTTCCGACAGGAACCCGTAGCCCGGATGAATCGCCCTGGCACCACAGGCCTTGGCGGTCGCGAGGATTTTTTCCACCGCCAGGTAGGTCGTGGCGGCGGCGCCTTCACCGAGGCTGTAGGCCTCGTCGGCGTGTTGGATATGCAGGCTCGCCGCATCGGCTTCGGCATAGATGGCGACGCCTTTGACCTGCAGTTCGCGCAAGGTGCGCAGGATGCGGCAGGCGATGGCGCCACGGTTGGCGATCAACAGTTTTTCGAACATGGCAAAACCCTGCGGGCCGTCCCGCTTGTGGGGTACACGCCAGGGTCGTCCATGGCGCAGATCTGTGGAGGTGATGGCGCTCAACTGTGGGAGCCGGGCTTGCCCGCGATGGCGGTACATCAGTCGCCTTGTTTATTGGCAGATAGACCGCTATCGCAGGCAAGCCAGCTCCCACAGGGTGGGCTTCAGCGTTTGTGGAGGCACTGCCCGGCGCGGGCCTGGCACAGGGCAAACAACCATTGACGCAACCGGCTCATTTTCAATTCCATACCAGCAGCTCCGCAGGGGTGGGGTTGTAGGCGTTGCACGGGTTGTTCAATTGCGGGCAGTTGGAAATCAACACGATCACGTCCATCTCCGCGCGCAGGTCGACGTACTTGCCAGGGGCGGAAATCCCGTCTTCGAAGGTCAGCCCGCCGTCGGCGGTTACCGGCACGTTCATGAAGAAATTGATGTTCGGCCCGATGTCGCTTTTGCCCAGCCGGCCATCGTGGGCGCAGGCGCGCAGGTAGTTGTCGCGGCAGCTGTGCATGTAGCGTTTTTCCAGGGCGTAGCGCACGGTGTTGCTCTCCTGGGCGCAGGCGCCGCCGAGGGTGTCGTGGCGTCCGCAGGTGTCTTCGACGATGGTCAGCATCGGCTGGCCGAGGTTGGAATACAGCACGCTACCGGTGCCCAGGTACACGCTGTTCTGGCGACGCAAGGTGCGTTGCACGTCGTAGCGCTCACGTGGGTTCTTGAGGCTGTAGAACAGCGTGTCGACGGCCTGGTTGCCCTCAAGGTCGAGAATGCGCAGGGTCTGCCCGGCCTTGACCTCCATCAGCCACGGCTCGCCGGCGGGGATGGTGGCGCGGTATACGGCTGCATCCGGTTGTTTCAGTGCGATAGACATGGCAGCTCCTCAGGCGAACAGACGGTCGGTGTTGATAAAGCCGCGCGCGTTTTCCGGGCGCGAAGTGCGGCAGTGTTCGGCGACGCTGGGGTCGGCGTTCATCCAGCTCAGTTTCAGTGGTTGTGGGGCGTAGTCAGGGTTGGGGTCCATCGGGTGTTGCAGCGCGGTGAGCACCACCAGGGTGTCCATCGGGGCGTAGAGTTCGATGTAGTCGCCGGCCTTGGAGTTGCCCGGCACGAAGTGCAGGCCGCCGTCGGCATCCACGCTGACGCGGCTGAACAGGTTGAGGGTCATCAGCAGGTCGGACAGGCCCAGGCCCCACTTGCCCAACTCCACCAGCAGGTTGTCGGTGCCGTTGCGGAAAAAGCCGTTGCGCAGTTCTTGATAGCGGCCCTGGCCGTACTTCTCGGCGACTTCGGCGGCGCACAACACGCCGCCAATGCTGTCACTCCAGCCGCAGGTGTCGGCGGTGATGGCCGCCAGTACGCGGCCCATGTCCGAGTACAGGCAATGGCCGGTGGTGAGCTTGGCGGTGTGCTGGCATTTGAGGCTGTCGGGCAGGTTCAGGCGCTCGGTTTTTTCGTTGGCGTTGAGCAGGGTCAGGCTGACGTTGGCGCCGCCGCGAATATCCGTGAGACGCAGCAGTTGACCGCGCTTGAGCACGAACGAACGGTGACCACCGCCGGGTAGCATTTCCTCGGCGAATGGCGGGAACAGCGGGTTGGAATCAGTCATTTGGAAAGGGCTCCAAGTTCGGCGGCGAGCGCTTTGCGACGCTCGCTGTTCAAAGGGATGTCGTAGGTAATACGGGCGCCATAGGCGCCGGGGGCGTGGGGGTCGACGCGCACTTTGTCGAACACCAGCAGGCGCGTGCCGAGGCTGAAGCCTTCGCTCAGGTCGTGGGTGACCATGAACACCGTCAGGCGGGTTTCGCGCCACAGTTCCAGCAGCAGTTGGTGCATGTCTTTGCGAATGCCCGGGTCGAGGGCGCCGAAGGGTTCATCCAGCAGCAATACGCGCGGCTGCATGATCAGCGCCTGGGCGATCGCCAGGCGTTGTTGCATGCCACCGGAGAGCTGCGCCGGGTATTTGTCCAGCGCATGGCCGAGGCCGACCTTGTGCAGCAGTGCGCCCGCCTGTTCGCGAGCCTGCTGCCTGGCCTTGCCGAACAACCGGCCGAGCAGTGCTGAACGCGGCAGTTCCAGGCCCAGGGCGACGTTGTCGAGCACGCTCAGATGCGGGAACACCGAGTAGCGCTGGAACACCACGCCACGGCTGGCATCCGGCTCGGCAGCGAGCGGTTGGCCGTCCAGCAGGATCTGGCCTTTGCTCGCGGTTTCCTGGCCCAACAGCAGGCGCAGGAAGGTCGATTTACCGCACCCCGAGGTGCCCACCAGCGTGCAGAACTCGCCCTCGGCCACGTGCAGGTTGAGGCCTTCGAGCACCACCTGGTCGCCATAGCGCTGCCACACATTGTTGACGCTGATAAAGCTCATGCCCGCGCTCCTTCGTACCAGGGGAACGCGTGTCGGGTCAGGGCCTTGAGGCCCCAGTCCATCAGCCAGGCCAGCAGGGTGATCCACACCACGTAGGGCAGGATCACGTCCATCGCCAGGTAGCGGCGCACCAGGAAGATGCGGTAGCCCAGGCCATCGGTGGAGGCGATGGCTTCGGCGGCAATCAGGAACAGCCAGGCCGAGCCCAACATCAAGCGCAGGGAGATCAGCAGGCGCGGCAGCAATTGCGGGAGTACCACGCGCAGCATCAGGGTCCATGTGGAGGCGCCGAGGGTCTGCGCCTTGACCAGCAGCTCGACCGGAATCTCGCGCGCGCGCTGCTCCAGGTCACGGGCCAGGGCCGGGGTGATGCCGATCACGATCAGCATCACCTTGGACAATTCCCCGAGCCCGAACACGATGAACAGAATCGGCAGGATCGCCAGCGGCGGCACCATCGACAGCACCGTGAGCAGCGGCGACAACGGCGCGCCAAACAGCGGCAGCGTACCAGCGGCGATGCCCAGGCACAGGCCGGCGAGGGCGCTTATTCCCAAGCCGATGGCCAGGCGGCGCAGGCTCGACGCGCTGTCTTGCCAGAGCACGTATTCCCCGGTGCGCGCGTCGGCGCTGAACGCCAGGCGTTTCACTGCGTCGCTCATTTGCGCGGCGCTGGGCAGCAGCTTGTCGTTGGGATTTTCCGCCAGGCGCTCGGCCGAGCCCACGAAGTAGGCGAACAGCAGCAGGGCGAACGGCAGTATCACCAACAACAGGCGGCTGGAGCGTTCCGGATGACGGTTGATCAGGCGCATGGCCAGGTCCTCTTACAGCTTGCCGTCGGCGGCCATCTGTACGTAGCTGGGGTCGAAATGCAGCTTGAGGTTGGCGGTGTCGCCGCTGGTCACGCCGTTGGCGAAGCTCATGCCCACGGCGCTGGTGTCCTTGGCGCCTTCGCCGAGCAAACCGTGTTCAAACGAGAACTCGGCGACCTTGCGCATGGTCGCCGGCAGCTGCGCGCTGGTGGCGAACGCCAGGGCTTCCTTGGGTGTGGCAAACAGCTTGGTGGTGTCCAGTTGTGCCTGGAAACCCTTGAGGTCGGTGCCGGAAGCCTTGGCCATATGTTCCAGGGCCTCGGTGCTGGCGGCGCCCTTGGCGTTCATCAGTGCGACCACTTCAAACCAGGCGCCCGTCAGCGCCTTGCCGAGCTTGGGGTTGTCCTTGAGGGTCTGGGTGTTGACCACCATCATGTCCATGATTTCGCCGGGCACTTTGCTCGAGTCGAACACTTCGCTCACGCCGGGCTTGGCCTTGATCTCCGAGAGCATCGGGTTCCAGGTGGTGACGGCCTGCACCTGATCGGTGTTGAAGGCGGCAGCGATATCGGCGTCGGAGGTGTTGACCACCTTCAGGTCTTTTTCAGTCAGGTCTGCCGATTCCAGCGCACGGGCCAGCAGGTAGTGGGACACCGAGAGTTCCACCAGGTTGACGTTCATGCCCTTGAGATCGGCCACGGTCTTGCCCGTGCCCTTGATGATCACCCCGTCGTTGCCGTTGGAGAAATCGCTGACCACCAGCGCGGTGCTGTCCACGCCACCGGCGGCGGGGATGGTCAACGCGTCCATGTTGGTCATGGTGCAGCCATCGAACTGGCCGGCGGTGTACTGGTTGATGGATTCGACGTAGTCATTGAGCTGGACCATGTCGATGCTGATGCCGTACTTCTTTGCCCATTTGTCGAGGATGCCTTGGCTGCCGGCATACTCCCAGGGCATCCAGCCGGCGTAGATCGTCCAGCAGACGCTGAAGTGGTCTTTGGTGGCGGCTGGGGCAGGCAGGCTCAGCACGGCGGCGAACGCGGCGGCGAGGAGGGCGGGTAAACGGATTGAGGGCATGGGCTTCTCCAGTTGATCAAGGGCGAGCAGGAGCAACGCGGCACCGCGAACGGTGGCTTGTCTCCCGGGCTTTTATCCCGCCGTGTAACCTCAACTGGAGGTCGCCAACTCTCGGACCAGCCACTCGCTTGTGGCGAGCCGGAACCCTAGTCGGCCATTGCAAATTGTGGTGCCGCGAACCTGTGATGAATCCTGCACGGCAGATGCAAAGCGAGGTTCGTGCCAAGTGCGCCGGGGCCCGGCTGTGCAGGCGGCCCGGCGAGGAGGGAGGGTAAAGGTCAGGACAGCGTGCGCCACGCGGGTGCGTCGGCGCACTGCAATGAGGCGCTTACAGCTGGAACTTGCTGACCAGCACGTTGAACGAAGTGGCCAGGCGGGACAGGTCCTGGCTGGAGGCGTTGGTCTGGTGCGCGCCGGCGGCAGTCTGGGTCGACAGGTCCTGGATGTTGAGCAGGTTGCGGTCGACTTCGCGGGCCACCTGGGCCTGCTCTTCGGAAGCCGAGGCGATCACCAGGTTGCGCTCGTTGATCATCGCCACACTCGCGGTAATCCGCTGCAGCGCGTCGCCGGCGTTCTGCGCCAGGGCCTGGGTGTTGTTGGCCCAGGTCAGGCTTTTGTTCATCGCAGCCACCGCGTCATCGGCGCCGACTTGCACTTCGCCAATCATCTTTTCGATGTCCACGGTCGAGGTCTGGGTGCGATGGGCCAACGCGCGGACCTCATCGGCGACCACCGCAAAACCGCGACCTTGTTCACCCGCGCGGGCGGCCTCGATGGCGGCATTCAGGGCCAGCAGGTTGGTCTGGTCGGCGATGCCGCGGATCACATCGATGACCTTGCCAATCTCGCGCACCTGGCCTGCGAGATCGGCCACCGATTGGGTGGAGTCGTTGATCTCGTCGACCATCGATGACATCCCGGACACGGCCTGCTCGACCTGCTGGCGGCCATCTTCAGCCTCGGTGGTGGCCTGGCGCGAGGCTTCTGAAGTCGACACCGCGTTGCTGGCCACTTCGTCGACTGCCGTCGTCATCTGATTCACGGCGGTAGCGGCTTGCTGGATTTCGTCGTTCTGGCGCGTCAGGCCACGGCTGCTTTCGTCGGTGACCGCGCTCAGTTCCTCGGCAGCCGACGCGAGCTGGTCGGCGGCGTTGGCGATTTCCACCAGGGTGCTTTTCAGGCCACCCTGCATATCGGCGAGTGCCATCAGCAGTTGCCCGGCTTCGTCGGTGCGCTCGGTGAGGATGGCTTGGGTCAGGTCGCCCTTGGCAATGCGTTGCGCACTTTCTACCGCCTGGGCGATGGGACGGGTGATCAGCCGCGTGATCAGCACGCCAATGATGATCGCAATGATAAAGGCCAGCACGATGCCGGCAATCATCCAGGTCAACGCACTGCTGCGCAGTTCATCGGCGGCGACGGCGCCTTCCTGGATCTGGCGGTTGTTGGAGTCGATCATCACGCGGATCAGGTCGCGGGCCTGGCGGAACAGTTCATTGTTGCTGCTGTTGAGCTGCGCGCGGGCCTGCTCGACCTGGCCGCCATCGAGCATGGCGATGATGCGTTCGGAATTGCTGACATAGGTCGGCCAGAGCTGGTCGAGCTTGTCGCCTGCTGCGCGTTCGTCATCTTCCAGCGGCGTGGCGCGGTAGGTGGCGTAGGCGGCCTGGCTGCGCTTGAGTTCGTTGCTGATGTCGTCGCGCACGCGGTTGCGGTCCTGCGCGGCGACATCGCCCTTGCTGGCGTCCAGCAGGCGGTACAAACCACGGTTATGCGCAACCAGGCCATTGAGTGTGGCGGCCGTGTTGCTGACGGACACCAGGTTATTGGAGAACGTCAGCTCCAGCGCGCTCGCCAGTCGCACAACGCCTTTGATCCCCAGCAGGCCGACCCCGAGGGTGACCAGCGCGCACAGTAGAAATGACAGCAGCAGCTTGGTGGAAATTTTCATGGCTCGAATCCGCAGATGTTGGCGAAGGGCGCACAGTAGAGCCTTCCTGGCGTTGTGCGATGTCATAGTGACATCATCGCAATCGACAAAGTTTCGAGCCAGATAAATTTACTGAATCGTTAAAGCTTCGAGCAGACTAAACACGTTCTCCCCATGCAGCCATACGGCCCTTCAAGCACCCGACATTGATGTATCAAGTTGTTACCAGAGCGCACCAGATTCTGTTTTTGATGTCAGATATTTCGTCATTCGTTGAAAGATGAATGCCGCCCTCCAGCGTCGCTGGAGGAGCTCTTCCGCGGTCCAGGAGGCCGCCATGTATCGACGATTGCTACTCAGTGCGTTACTCGGTCTTACGCTTTCTGCGTGTGTGCCTTACTACGATGGAGGCCAGAGCTATTACCGCTCCGAGGTCTACACCGCACCGGCGCCGGTGTATTACTACGGCGGTGGCCCGACGTACCAATACCGTCGTGACTACTACCCCGCACCGCGTTACTACGCCCCTCCACCGCGTTATTACTCCGCACCGCGCTATTACGCGCCGGCGCCTCGCTACTACCCGGCAGGCCCGAGGGCGGGCTACCGGCCTTACCCGAATCAGGGCTGGGGTGATCACGGCGGTAATGGCGGGCATGGACGTGGAGGTGATCACGGCGGCGGCCGTGGCGGTCACCGTTGATCGATCAAATACGCAAACGGCGCAGGAAGCGCCGTTTTTTTATGCCTGTAAACTCTCAGTAATCCGACAGATCTGCCAGCGGGTGCCGGCCTTCCCAGGCCTTGTTGAAATGCGCCTGCACTACGGCGTCGGGGATCGTGTTGATGTCCGGCCAATGCCAGTGGGGTGTCTGGTCCTTGTCGATCAACCGCGCGCGCACCCCTTCGCTGAACTCCGGATGACGGCAGCAATTGAGGCTCAGGGTGTATTCCATCTGGAACACCTCGGCCAGCGACAGATGGCGAGCACGCTGGATCTGTTCCCACACCAGGTGCGCGGTCAGCGGGCAGCCTTCGCTCAAGGTCTTGCCGGCGCGGCTGAACAGTGGGTCGGCGTGCTCGCGCAACAGGCTCAAGGCGCGCCAGGCACAGCGCACATCGCCGACATCCAGCCATGCATCGATCTGTGCCCGGCGCGGCAGCCATTGGGCTTCGGGTTGCTGGTCGACGGCTTCCTGGGCCAGGGCCTTGAGCAGGCTGTTGAGTTGCATCGAGGTTTGTTCCTGCCAGTTCAATTGCAGCAGGCCATCGAGCAGTTCGTCCTGTTGATCGTCGCGCAGGAAACGGTCGGCCAGGCCCAGGTCGAGGGCATCACGACCATTGATGTGCGCGCCGGTGAGGCCCAGGAACAGGCCGAGTTTGCCCGGCAGGCGCGACAGGAACCAACTGGCGCCCACATCCGGGTAGAGGCCGATGCTGATCTCGGGCATGGCCAGGCGGCTGCTCGGCGTGACGATGCGCACCGCCGCGCTCTGCAGCAGGCCCATGCCGCCGCCCAGCACGTAGCCGTGGCCCCAGCAGATCACCGGTTTGGGGTAGGTGTGCAGGCGGTAGTCGAGGCGATATTCCGCCGCGAAGAATTGCGCAGCCAGGGCCGGCACTTCTCCTGGATGTTCACGGCAGGCCAGGGCCAGGCTGCGCACCTCGCCACCGGCGCAAAAAGCCTTGGGGCCGTTGCCGCGCAGCAGTACGCAGACGATGTTCGGGTCTTTGGCCCAGGCATCCAGGCGGTCGGCCAGGGCCAGGATCATTGGCAGGGAGAGGGCGTTGAGGGACTTTTCAGCGTCCAGGCTGGCGATGCCGATGCGGGCACCGTCGCTGCCGGTCAGCTCTTCGAAGTGCAGGTTCATCGTGACCTCAATCGAGAAAGTGAAGGTTCAGTATGATCGCTTCGTGGGAAAGTGCCGATGGTGTGTCAGATCAATTGACAAGCGGGGTCGGCTTTCCTAGGGTTCGCCCATTCTTTTTCAGGCGACGACCACACCATGACCGAAGGCGACCGTATCAAACTCGAACCCAGCTGGAAACACGCCCTGCGCGATGAGTTCGAGAAGCCCTACATGGCCGAGTTGCGCGAGTTCCTGCGCCAGGAACATGCCGTCGGCAAAGAGATCTATCCACCTGGCCCGCTGATTTTCAACGCGCTCAATTCAACTCCGCTGGACAAGGTCAAGGTGGTGATCCTCGGCCAGGACCCGTACCACGGTCCCGGCCAGGCTCATGGTTTGTGCTTCTCGGTGCAGCCGGGCGTGCCGACGCCACCGTCGCTGGTCAATATCTACAAAGAGCTCAAGCGCGACCTGAACATCGACATCCCCAACCACGGCTGCCTGCAGAGTTGGGCCGACCAGGGCGTGTTGCTGCTCAACACCACCATGACGGTGGAGCGCGCCAATGCCAATGCCCATGCGGGCAAGGGCTGGCAGTTCTTTACCGACCGGATTATCGAAGTGGTCAGCGAACACCAGCCGCACTTGGTGTTCCTGCTGTGGGGCGCGCATGCCCAGGGCAAGCAGAAGCTGGTCGATGCCACCAAGCACTTGGTGCTGACCTCAGTGCACCCGTCGCCGTTGTCGGCGTATCGCGGGTTTCTGGGCTGCGGGCATTTCAGCCGCACCAACAAGTTTCTTGAGCAAAATGGCGAGACGCCGATTGAATGGCGGTTGCCACCGCTCTAACCCTCGCCACCCCACTGCAGGCGCCGGCTTGCCGGCGATTGCAGTGTGTCAGCCAACCAAGTTGTCGACGGAGCCAGCGCCAGCGTCGGCAAGCCGGCGCCTAGACACGGCGGTTCCAGTGCCGGAACAGCGGCTCCGCCAGGAACAGCACAAATAGCAAGCGCATCACCTGCATTGCCGTCACCAACGGCACCGACAGTTGCAGGGTCTCGGCCGTGAGGCTCATCTCGGCAATGCCGCCGGGCATCATGCCCAGGGTCAATGAGCGCAGGTCCAGATGGGTCAAGGCGCTCAAGCCCACTGCCGCCAACGTCGCCAGCGCCATGGTCAGGGCCGTGCCGATCAAGGTGCGGCCCATGAACGACGGGGCGCGGCGAAAGAACTGACGGTTGAAGTGGCAACCCAGGCCGCTGCCGATCAGCCATTGACCTACCTGGCTGCCGCCGTCGGGCAAGCCGATATGCAGGTCCCACACCACGCTGGCCGTCGCACTCACCAGCAACGGGCCGAACAGCCACGGGTTTGGCTGGCGCAAGCGTTGCCATCCCCAGGCTACCAACGCCCCGAGCGGAAACAACAACGCCAGCCATGCCCAACTGACCGGTGCCGGATGAAACTGCGGCGCGCCGCCTTCAAGCAGGTACTTGAAGATTGCCGGCACGCACAGCACCACGACCATCACGCGCAAACTCTGCCCCGCCGCGACCCGGCTGAGCACCGCGCCATTGCGTGCGCCGAGGTTGACCATCTCTCCGGAGCCGCCCGGCATGCTCGAGAAAAACGCGGTGGCGCGGTCTTCGCCACTGCGGCGCATCAACCACACGCCGACGATGCTCGACAGGCTGGTGACCAGCGCGCCGAAGAAGATCAGGCCGAAGTGGCTCATCACCTGCTCGATCACCACCGGGGTGAAGTGCAGGCCGATGCCGATCCCCACCACCCATTGGCCGCATTTGCGCCCGCCGGGAATTTCCGCCAATTGCCACGGCGTGAGGCACCGCACCAGGATGATCGCCAGTAACGAGCCGACCATGTACGGCAACGGCCAGCCAACCAGGCTGGCCAGGTAACCGCCGGCCAGGCCGACCAGCGGTGTTCCCCACCATTGCTTGAAAGTGACCTCAGACATCAGCCACGGCACGACGCTGCAGGGCACGTTTGCGGTAGATGCGCACCAGTGGGAAGGCCAGCATCAGCGCCGTCAGTACCCACACACCGAAGGTGATCGGGCTCGACCAGAGGATGTCCAGCGCACCGTTGGAGATCGACAGCGCGCGGCGCAGGTTCTGCTCCATCAGGCCACCGAGGATAAAGCCCAACAGTACCGGCGACAGCGGGAAGTCCAGCTTGCGCAGGATGTAGCCGAAGATGCCGATGCCGACCATCAGGAACAGGTCGAAGGTGGTGGCGTGGACCGCGTACACACCAATCGCGGTGATGATCGCGATCACCGGCACCAGCGCCCAGTTCGGCACGGCGAGGATGCGCGTGAAAATGCGGATCATCGGAATGTTGAGGATCACCAGCATGATGTTGGCGATGAACAACGAGGCGATCAGGCCCCAGACGATGTCCGGTTGCTGTTGGAACAGCAGCGGGCCCGGCGTGATGTTGTACAACGACAAGGCGCCTATCATCACCGCCGTGGTGCCCGAACCCGGCACACCCAGGGTCAGCATCGGCACCAGCGCGCCGCAGGCGGAAGCGCCGATCGCGGTTTCCGGGGCGGCCAGGCCGCGCATGTCGCCCTGGCCAAATTTGCCGCTGGCACCGGCCAGGCGTTTCTCGGTCATGTAGGCCACGGCCGAGGCCAAGGTCGCGCCGGCACCTGGCAGTACGCCCATGATGAAACCAAGCAGGCCGCAGCGGATGTTCACTACAAACACCGCAGACGCTTCCTTCAGGTTGAACATCATCCGTCCGGTAGCCTTGACCGCTTCCTGGCCACGGTGGGTTTTTTCCAGCAGCAACAGGATCTCACTGATGGAGAACAAGCCCAGCACCAGTACGACGAACTGGATGCCGTCGGTCAGGTGGATGTTATCGCCGGTAAAACGGTAGACGCCGCTGTTGGCGTCAATGCCCACCGCCGAGAGAAACAGGCCGATCAGCGCCGCGACGAAGGTTTTCAGCGGTTTGTCGCCGGCCATGCCGCCCAGGCAGACAATCGCGAACACCATCAGCACGAAATACTCCGCCGGACCGAAGGCAATCGCCCATTTGGCCAGCAGCGGTGCAAACAGCACCATGCCGCAGGTGGCGATAAACGCGCCGATGAACGAACTCCATGCCGACAACGACAGTGCCACACCGGCCAGGCCTTTGCGGGCCATCGGGTAGCCGTCGAGGGTGGTCATCACGGTGGATGCCTCGCCCGGGATGTTCAGCAGGATCGAGCTGATACGGCCGCCGTATTCGCAACCCAGGTACACGGCGGCGAGCAGGATCAGCGCCGATTCCGGCGGCAGGCCCAGCGCGAAAGCGATCGGGATCAACAACGCCACGCCGTTGATCGGGCCCAAGCCCGGCAACAGCCCGACCACGGTGCCGATCAAGGTGCCGCACAGCGCGGTCACCAGGTTGTAGGGGGACAGCGCAACGCCGAAGCCCTGGCCCAAATAGCCAAAAGTATCCATGTCAGTTCTCCAGAACGTCGAGCAGGCCGAGGGGCAGCGGAACATCCATGGCTTTATCGAACAGCAGATAAAGACCAATGGCCATCAGGCTGACGATCACCACGCTGGGCAACCAGCGGCCGCCATACAGGCGCGCCATGGGGATGCCGATCAGCATGCTGCTGAGGATGAAACCCAGTGGTTCGAAGGTGCCGGCAAACACAATCAGCAGGGCCACGCAGACGCCGATCTTGATCAGGGTCTGGCGGTCCAGCGCGGGTTCTTCCTCGGTGTGCTTGGTCGGCTGTGGGCGAAACAGCATGTAGATCAGCCCCAGGCTCATCAGCCCGAGCATCAGCAGCGGGTAGGCGCGAGGGCCGACCGGCTCGTAGGAAAATGCCGCCTGATACGGCCACGCCATCAAGGCGAGGCCGGCACAGACCAGCAACATCACCGAGGCGAAAATGCGTTGTAAGAGCATAGGAAACTCCTGGGCCACTTTTGCAGGCGCGAAACTGCTCGCGAAAAATGCACGGACGCCGCGTGTGTCCAGCAGCACGCGTCGTCGTTGACGTTTTTCGCGGGCAAGCCCGCTCCCACAGAGGGGCGATTACTGGATCAGGCCGAACTCTTTGGCCAGCACTTTGTAGTCAGCCACCTGCTTCTTCACGTAGGTGTCCAGCTCCGGGCCGGTCATGGCGAACGGGAACAGCTCGCGCTGGTCACGCAGCTTGGCGAACTCGTCGGAGGCCAGCAGTTTGTCGAAGGCATCTTTCCACCAGGCGTAGTCGGCATCGCTGACTTTCGGCCCGAGGTAGAAGCCACGCACCACCGGCCAGACGATGTCGTAGCCTTGCTCCTTGGCGGTCGGAATATTCTTCATTTCCGGCTCGTCCAGGCGCTGTTCGGAGAACACCGCGAGCAGGCGCATGTCACCGCTGAGAATGTGCGGCATGGAGTCGGAGATGTCGGTACTGCCCACCTGGATATGCCCACCGAGCAGCGCGGTGGCGATTTCACCGCCGCCCTCGAGGGCCACATAACGCAGCTCACGCGGGTTGATCCCGGCGGCCTTGGCGATCAGCGCGGTTTGCATCCAGTCCTGGCTGCCGACGGTACCGCCGGAGCCGATCACCACGCTGCCCGGATCTTTCTTCAGGGCTTTGACCAGATCGTCGAGGGTCTTGTAGGGCGAATCGGCTTTCACCGCGATGGCCCCGTAGCTGGTGCCGACCGCTGCCAGCCAGCGCACGGCGCTCTCATCGAAGCGACCGAACTTGCCCTGGGCCAGGTTCAGCAGCGAGCCACTGGACCAGGCCACCAGGGTGCCGGCGTCCGCCGGGCGCTGCGCGACCACCGCGTTGTAGGCCACCGCGCCCACGCCGCCAGGCATGTAGGTCACGCGCATCGGCTTGCTCAGCAGCTTTTCATTCACCAGCGCGCTTTGCGCCAGTTTGCAGGTCAGGTCAAAACCGCCGCCAGGGGAGGCCGGCGCGATGCATTCCGGGCGCTTGGGCTCGTCGGCGGCCAGCAGTTGGCCGGCGAACAGCATGCAGCCGGCGGCGAGGGCCAATTTACGCAGTGAAGGGGTCATGGTGATCTCCGTCTTTGTTGTTATGAGTTGTTACTACCAAAGCGCGACGCTATAGCTGACCAGCAGGCGCATTTCATCCGCGTCACGGGCTGAATAGTTGGAACGATAAGTCGCGTTGCGCAGGCGCACCGACACATCCTTGAACGTGCCGCTTTGCACCACGTAGCGGATCTCGCTGTTGCGTTCCCACTCCTTGCCGGTCTCGCCGTTCTTGAGCTTGATGTTGTCACCCGAGAGGTAACGGCTCATGAAGCTCAGGCCGGGAATCCCCAGTTTGGCGAAGTCGTAGTCGTAACGCGCTTGCCAGGAGCGCTCTTCAGCGCCGGCGAAATCGTTGATCTGCACGAAGTTGACCAGGTACGGATCGCTGCCATCCACATACGGGAAGGCGCTGTCACCGGACATGTGCTGATAACCGGCGCTGAGCTTATGGCCATTGAGCGCATAGCTGAACAGGCCGTTGAGGGATTGGTTGTCGATCTTGCCGCCACGGGCACTGCCGGTGTCATCGCTGATCGCCAGGCGCAGGTCGGTGGCGAAGGTCCCGGGGCCCATCGGGCGCGCAGCGACCAGGCCGAGGAAGTGCTGGCGGTAGACATCATCGAGCTGGGCGAAGTGGTAGCTGCCGGTGATCTTGTCGGCGAACTTGTAGTCGGCACCGCCAAAGTTGAAGTGCTTGCCGGTGGCGCCGCTGAGGAAGCGGCTGTTCTTGTTGTTGAGGGCGATGTCCTCGTAGTTGGTGTCGTCGCGGTCCTTGGCCTTGTCGAGCCGGCCTGCGGTGAACACCAGGTTCTTGAATTCCTTGGAGGTCAGCAGACCGCCGTTGAAGGTCTGCGGCAGGATGCGCCCGTCGTTGGGCTTGAGGATCGGCAGTTCAGGGATCAGCGCCCCGATCTTCAACTCGGTGGCAGAGATTTTCACTTTGCCGGTCAGGCCCAGCTTGGAGTACTCGTTGGCGGCGCGGCCATCGTCATGGGTCGGCAGCAGGCCGGTGCCGGTGCGGTCGGGGCTGGAGTCGAGCTTGACCCCGAGCATGCCCAACGCATCCACGCCAAAGCCGACGGTGCCGTCGGTGTAGCCCGATTGCAGGTTGAGCATGAACCCCTGGGCCCATTCGTCGCGCTTGGATTGCTGCGCACTTGTGCCGTCGCGAAAGTCGCGGTTGAAGTACATGTTGCGGGTTTCCAGGGTCGCGCTGCTGTCTTCGAAGAAGGCAGCCTGGCTGAGCGGCGCAAAGCCGGCGAGGGCAGCGGCACTGGCAAGGGCGGTGTGGGTCAGGCGAGAAGAACGAACAGGCGGGCAAGCCTGGGGCTGTGTCGACAGCATCGTTGGGTACTCCGTTATTGTTCTTATTTTGGCGAAAACGCTTCGAGGCGTTTTTCGGGCGCTACGGATCAGGCAGCTCGATGGGCATGACCCACCGTGGCTGGATGCTAAAGGGCGAAGCTTTCACTAACCTTTCAGTTGTCTTTCAATGTTTTCGGGCTTCACAGGCCAGGCGGCGCCTGTAAACTGCCCCGCAAAGCGTGGCGTCGGCCATGCCCGAACGAGGTAGAAGTCCATGCGTGTCCTCCTGGTTGAAGACCATCTGCAGCTCGCTGAAAGCGTCGCCCAGGCGCTCAAGAGCACGGGTTTGACTGTCGATGTGTTGCACGATGGCGTGGCCGCGGACCTGGCCTTGAGCAGCGAGGAATACGCGGCGGCGATCCTCGACGTAGGCCTGCCGCGCATGGACGGATTCGAAGTGCTGGCGCGGTTGCGCGCCCGCGGAAAAAACCTGCCGGTGTTGATGTTGACCGCGCGCAGCGATGTGAAAGACCGCGTGCATGGCCTGAACCTCGGCGCCGACGACTATTTGGCCAAGCCGTTCGAACTGACGGAGCTGGAGGCGCGGGTCAAGGCGCTGCTGCGGCGCAGCGTGCTGGGCGGCGAGCGCCAGCAGGCCTGTGGTGTGCTGGTCTATGACCTCGACACGCGCCGCTTCACGGTCGGCGGCGAGCTGATGACCCTGACCTCCCGTGAGCAAGCGGTGCTTGAGGCGTTGATCGCGCGACCGGGCAGGGTGATGAGCAAAGAGCAGCTCGCCTCGCAGGTGTTCGGCCTGGACGAAGAGGCGAGCCCGGATGCCATCGAAATCTACGTGCATCGCCTGCGCAAGAAACTCGACGGCCAGCCTATCGCCATTGTGACCTTTCGCGGTCTCGGCTACCTGCTGGAAGCGCGCGATGCATAAGCCCAGCAGCCTGCGCTGGCGCCTGCTGTGGAACCTGGCGCTGTTGCTGGTGCTGCTGATGCTGGCCAGCGGCATGAGCGCTTACTGGAATGGCCGCGAGGCCGCCGATACCGCCTATGACCGCACCCTGTTGGCCTCGGCCCGCACCATCGCCGCGGGCCTGACCCAGGTGGACGGCACCCTCAGTGCCAATGTGCCTTACGTGGCCCTGGACACGTTCGCCTACGACAGCGCCGGGCGCATCTATTACCAGGTCAATGACATCGACCAAAAGCTGATCTCCGGCTACGAAAACCTGCCCGGCCCTCCGCCCGGCACGCCACGCACCGATGATTACCCGGCACTGGCGCGTTTCTATGACGCCGTGTATCTGGGCCAGCCGGTGCGGGTGGTCAGCCTGCTCAAGGCGGTGTCCGAACCGAACATGAACGGCATGGCGGAAATCCGCGTGGCCGAAACCGATGAAGCGCGTGTGAGCATGGCCCGCAGCCTGATGGCCGACACCTTGCTGCGCCTGGGCATGCTCGCCATCGGCGCCTTGTTGCTGGTGTGGTTTGCCGTCAGTGCGGCACTGCGCCCGCTGGAGCGCCTGCGCACGGCGGTGGAAGAGCGCCAGCCCGACGATTTGCGGCCGCTGCCATTGGTGGAGGTGCAACATGAGTTCGGCCCGCTGGTGCGTTCCCTCAACCACTTCACCGAGCGTCTGCGCGGCCAGTTCGAGCGCCAGGCGCAGTTCATTGCCGATGCGGCCCACGAACTACGCACCCCGCTCGCGGCGCTCAAGGCACGGCTGGAGCTAGGGCTGCGCAGCGACGCCCCGGCCACCTGGCGCAGCACCCTGGAAACCGCGGCCCAGGGCACGGACCGCCTGACCCACCTGGCCAACCAATTGCTGTCCCTGGCGCGTATCGAGAACGGCGCGCGGGCGATTGCCGAAGGCGGCGCGCAGTTGCTCGACCTCAGCCAGCTCGCCCGTGAGCTGGGCATGGCCATGGCGCCGCTGGCGCATGCACGCGGCGTGGCGCTGGCCTTGGAGGCCGACGAGCCGGTGTGGCTGCGCGGCGAGCCGACCCTGCTCAACGAGTTGCTGAGTAACCTGGTGGACAACGCCCTGGCGCACACGCCGCCCGGCGGCAACGTGATCCTGCGGGTGACGGCGCCGGCGGTGCTGGAAGTGGAGGATGATGGCCCGGGCATCCCGCTGGATGAGCGCGACCGAGTGTTCGAACGCTTCTACCGACGCAGCCAGCAGGGCATGGGTTCAGGACTGGGGCTGGCGATCGTCGGCGAAATCTGCCGCGCGCATCTGGCGCAGATCAGCCTGCATGATGGCGAGCTGGCGGGGTTGAAGGTGCGCGTGAGTTTTATCGCCGGTTGATCAATAGAACATCGAGCGCGCTTCATCCAGTTCCGCGCGCAAGCTGTCACTGTAGGGGTCGACCCGCAGCTTCTTGATCGCCGGGAGGGTGGACACCGGTACGCTCGCCAACGGGTGATCGGTGCCGCGATGGCAATACAGCACGGCGATCTGCACCAGGTCGATGTAGTCGAGGCTGGCGGAGTCGCGCTCCAGGTTCAAATATTGTCCCGGCAACTTCGCCAGCATTTCCGGGAAGTCCCAGCCACCGAGCAGTTTGTCGCCGAGCAGTGGGTGGATGCTGTCGATCACGTGGTTGAGGCTGACCGGGTCCGAGAGCAGCTCGTAGTGGTCTTCGGCGTAGGTCAGGATCGGCAGCACGCCGATCTGGTGCACCAGGCCGCCGAGGGCTGCCTGGTCGGGCTTGAGCAGGCTGTGGCTGCGGCACAAGGCATAACTCACGCCGGCCACTTCCAGGCTGCGGCGCCATACATCGCGCATCTTCTGTTCGACGGCTTCGGACCGGGCGTGGAAGATCTGTTCCATCACCAGGCCGATGGCCAGGTTGCTGCTGTAGTTGGTGCCCAGCCGCGTGATGGCGGTGTGCAGGTCGGTGACTTCCTGGGTCGCGCGCAACAGCGGGCTGTTCACCACTTTGATCAGGCGCGCCGACAGCGCGGTGTCACGACCGATTACCTTGCTCAAGTGGCTGATGCTGATGTCCGGGTCTTCGGCGGCCTGACGGATGTTCAGGGCGACTTCCGGCAATGTCGGCAGAACCAGGTCATCGTTGTCGATGGCCGTCACCAACGCCTGTTGGACTTTTTCCGCCAGCTTGTTCATTCATGATCTCTAGGGTGTTGCAAAAAGGTACGGCGACTAACGCTGGATCTCTCGATCACGGTCGAGTTGGTAAGGCAGGTCGAGCAGCTGTAAACCGGGGCCTTCCAGGGTGCCAAGATGCACATCGCCACTATCGGCTGCTTCGGCTTGCAACACGGCCAGAAGTTCAATCACCTGGTCCGCTTTTGCCGCAATCACCACCTCGCCAATGGCGCTGTTGTGGCTGGGGGAAAACAGCGGGGTGCCTGGCTCGGGCATTTGCGCCGCATTGAGGCTCAAGCGGTACAGGCGGCGCTTGAGTTTGCCCAGGTACTGCATGCGCGCGACGATTTCCTGGCCGGTGTAACAGCCTTTCTTGAAGCTGACGCCGCCCACGGCTTGCAGGTTGAGCATCTGCGGGATGAACAGCTCGCGGGTCTGGGGCATGACCTGGCCGATCCCGGCGCGGACCTGGCCCAGCAGCCATTCATTCAAGTCTGCTTGTTTCAATTGCGTGGCCAATTGGCTGCGCACGGCATCGGCATGCTCGGCGGGGACCCAGAGTTCACTGCGGCCGGGCGACACGCGAATGGCGATCAAGTGGTCGGTGCGGGCAACACTGTCGGTGTCGGCCGGCAGTTCCAGACCCAGGCTGACAAGGGCCTGATCGGCTTCGGCCAGGCCGAAACGCACCCAGGCGGCGCTTTCGTCGGTGAGCTTGGATTTGGAGAACACGGCGTATTTCTTCAGGTCCGCCAGTTGGGGCTCAAGCAACTCGGTGGCCATCGCCAGCAGTACGCCGTCACCTTGCAACACAATGCGAAAACTCGATTGCATCCGGCCTTTTTGCGTACAGCGCGCGCCGAGACTGGCCTGCGTGTCGCTCAGGTAATTGAGGTTGCAGGTCAGTTGGCCCTGCAGGAATTTGGCAGCGTCGGAACCACGGACGGCGAGAACGCCTTCGTGGGACAGGGGGCAGAAGAAAGCAGAGTCAGCCATGGGTCATCGCAGGTCAAAAAGTCATGGGTGCATCATAGAGGGGCGCCCGGCAAATGGATAGTTTCCGTATGGGGCGACCAAAGCCGACTGTTCCGGTGCCGTTCGGCCTGTATACTCGCGCTCTATTTGAGGAGCGCTCCATGGTCGAAGATGTAGAACTCAATCGCCTCTACTGGCACAGCCGTCGCGGCATGCTTGAACTGGACGTGTTGCTGGTGCCATTCGTCAGAGAGGTCTATTCAACCCTTAATGAGGTGGATCGCAACGTCTATGTCCGCCTGCTGGAGTGCGAAGACCAGGACATGTTCGGCTGGTTCATGGAGCGTGCCGAGTCGGAAGACCCGGAGCTGCAGCGCATGGTCCGCATGATTCTGGACCGTGTACAACCCAAGTAATCGTTTTGAATGCCGCTGGCAGGCCTCGCGGCTCTTGCTGGTGGCGTATCTTCTTGCCCAGGCGTTCGCCTTGGGTGCCCTGTTGGTGGTGGATCTACCGTTCGCCAGTCTGGGCATGCTGGTGTGCCTGGCTCACGCCGCCTGGGTTTTACCGCACCATATCCTGTTGACTCACCGTTCGTCGATTCGTGGCCTGCGCCGAGACGAAGACGGCTGGCAGTTATTCAGCGACGAGCTGGGCTGGCACAGTGTGCAATTGCGTCCCGACAGCCTGGCGTTGCCGCTGATCGTGGTGCTGCGCTATCGGCTGAAGGGCCAATGGCGCGTGCGTTCCCTCTGCGTGCCGAGGGATTCGCAGGCCGCCGATGTACACCGGCACCTGCGGGTTCGCCTGAAGTTCAGCCGGCGTAGGTGGTTGGCACCAGAATAGTGTCGCGCGCCTCGGGCAGCATCTGCGGGTAGTCGAGGGTGTAATGCAGGCCTCGGCTCTCCTTGCGCTCCATGGCTGAGCGGATCATCAGCTCCGCCACCTGGGCCAGGTTGCGCAATTCGATCAGGTCACGGCTGACTTTATAGTTGCTGTAGAACTCATCAATCTCATCCAGCAGCAACCGCACCCGGTGCTGAGCGCGTGCCAGGCGTTTGTTGGTGCGCACGATCCCCACGTAGTCCCACATGAAGCGCCGCAGCTCGTCCCAGTTGTGGGCAATGATCACGTCTTCGTCCGAATCGGTGACCTGGCTGGCGTCCCAGCGGGGCAGGGCGGCCGGCACGGGGATACGCGGCAGCTGTTCGAGAATGTCCGCCGCCGCCGAGCGGGCGTAGACGAAGCATTCGAGCAGCGAGTTGCTGGCCATGCGGTTGGCGCCGTGCAGGCCGGTGAAGCTGGTTTCGCCAATCGCATACAGACCGGGCACATCCGTACGGCCTTGCTGGTCGACCATCACGCCGCCGCAGGTGTAGTGCGCGGCGGGTACCACCGGGATCGGGCCTTTGGTGATGTCGATATTGAAGGCCAGGCAGCGCTCGTAGACAGTGGGAAAGTGCGTCTTGATGAAAGCTTCGGGCTTGTGGCTGATGTCCAGGTAGACGCAGTCGATGCCCAGGCGCTTCATCTCGTGGTCGATGGCGCGGGCGACGATATCGCGCGGGGCCAACTCGGCGCGCGGGTCGAAGCGCTGCATGAAACGTTCGCCGTTCGGCAGTTTCAAGTGCGCACCTTCGCCACGCAGGGCCTCGGTGATCAGGAAACTCTTGGCTTGAGGGTGATACAGGCAGGTGGGGTGGAACTGGTTGAATTCCAGGTTGGCCACCCGGCAACCCGAACGCCAGGCCATGGCGATGCCGTCGCCACAGGCGCCGTCGGGGTTGCTGGTATAGAGGTAGACCTTGGCTGCACCGCCGGACGCCAGGATCGTGAAGCGCGCACCATAGGTGTCGACTTCGCCGCTGGCGCGGTTGAGCACGTAGGCGCCGAGGCAGCGTTCGCCCGCCAGGCCCAGGCGCTTTTCGGTGATCAGGTCGACGGCGACGCGTTGCTCCAGCAATTCGATGTTGGGGCGTTGGCGTGCCTGTTCGAGCAAGGTCTTGAAGATGGCCGCGCCGGTTGCATCGGCGGCGTGGATGATGCGGCGATGGCTGTGGCCGCCTTCACGGGTCAAGTGGAATTCGAAGCCGCCGTCGTCAGTGCCTGCGTGCTCGTCACGGGTGAAGGGCACGCCTTGGTCGATCAACCACTGGATCGCCTCGCGGCTGTGCTCGACGGTGAAGCGCACCGCGTCCTCATTGCAGAGGCCGCCGCCGGCGTTGAGGGTGTCTTCGACGTGGGACTGCACCGTATCGGTGTCGTCGAGCACGGCGGCGACACCGCCCTGGGCCCAGAAAGTCGAACCGTTGGCCAGGTCGCCTTTGCTCAGTACGGCAATTCGCAGGTGGCGTGGGAGGGTCAGCGCAAGGCTCAAGCCGGCCGCGCCGCTACCGATCACCAGCACATCGTGTTGAAACTGTTGGCTCATTTGAAGGATTCCGCAAAAAGCGATCCACAGGGTTGGCGCAAACAGGACGCCCGGATCGGCGAATCAAAGGGTCACACGGGCCACTAGTATATAGAGGGGGGGAGCGGCACAATAGCCGGGCATTCGTGGCAATGTGAGATTACGGTGCGCGGCTCGGGTTAAAATCGGCTGGTTATTGAGATGGGAACTTTTTGCATAAGCCCCGACTCAATAGCAGGTTGCCCGAAAGCTGGGAAAACGTTGAGTTTATTGGCCCGTCGGGAGCATTGGACGCGTCAGAAAACCGACGACAAGATTATTCGCGCAGTCGGCATTGCCCGTGCTGCGTTTTTCGTGTGTGCCAAATCAGTGCATGCCGGAAACTTGCTTGGAGGGGGAGAACTTTTGCGAAAAGTCCGAGTCTATGTTTGCAAGCCTGATCGTTTAGTTATGCAAGCCTCCTTCAAGTACAACGAGGAGTGTTCATGCTAACCCAGGAAGAGGATCAGCAGCTGGTCGAGCGCGTTCAACGCGGCGACAAGCGAGCTTTTGATCTGCTAGTGCTGAAATACCAGCACAAAATTCTCGGGTTGATCGTGCGGTTTGTGCACGACACCCATGAAGCGCAGGACGTTGCACAGGAAGCCTTTATCAAGGCGTACCGTGCACTTGGCAATTTTCGCGGTGATAGTGCGTTTTACACGTGGCTATACCGCATCGCCATCAACACGGCGAAGAACTATCTGGTGTCTCGCGGGCGCCGCCCACCGGATAGTGATGTAAGTTCAGAAGATGCAGAATTTTATGATGGTGACCACGGCCTCAAAGATCTCGAGTCGCCGGAGCGTGCATTGCTGCGCGACGAGATCGAAGGAACCGTTCATCGCACAATTCAGCAACTGCCAGAAGATTTACGTACGGCGTTAACTTTACGTGAATTCGATGGTCTGAGTTACGAAGACATTGCGAGCGTCATGCAGTGTCCGGTGGGGACTGTAAGGTCACGGATTTTCCGGGCCCGGGAAGCCATCGATAAAGCCTTGCAACCGTTGTTGCAGGAAAACTAAAGACAGCGGCGACAGCCAAGAGAGGAACCGCCATGAGTCGTGATGCCCTGCAGGAATCGCTGTCCGCAGTGATGGATAACGAAGCGGATGAACTGGAACTTCGTCGAGTGCTCAACGCATTTGATGATGCCGAAACCCGTGATACCTGGTCTCGTTACCAAGTCGCTCGGGCGGTGATGCACAAGGATCTTCTAATCCCTCGTCTGGATATTGCTGCGGCCGTTTCTGCCGCGCTGGCTGATGAAGCCGTTCCGGCAAAAGCTGCTCGTGGTCCTTGGCGTAGCCTGGGTCGCCTGGCAGTTGCTGCTTCGGTGACTGTTGCCGTGTTGGCCGGTGTTCGCCTGTACAACCAGGACGAAATCGCCGGTGCCGAACTGGCCCAGCAGACTCAGCAACCGGTCATGGCCGGTCCGCAAGTCAAAGGCCCAGCGGTATTGGCCGGCTAC
Organism: Pseudomonas sp. TH21; assembly: GCF_016651025.1. NCBI lineage: Bacteria > Pseudomonadati > Pseudomonadota > Gammaproteobacteria > Pseudomonadales > Pseudomonadaceae > Pseudomonas > Pseudomonas sp. TH21. The sequence continues at coordinate 1,507,070 of NZ_JAEKEQ010000001.1, forward strand.
AAGGAAAGCTCTGACACCACCGGCCCTATGGCCAACGGTGTGTTGCAAGGGCAATCCGGCTGGCAGGACCAGCGTCTTCCAGGCTACCTGCGCCAACACGCGCAGGAATCGGCCTTGAAAGGCACTGAAAGCGCTCTGCCATATGCACGTGCTGCAAGCCTGGAAAACCGCTAAACCGTCAAGGAGCCCTATGCGCGCCATACCGCTCCTTACGCTTTTGCTCAGTGGTTGGTTTGCACTCCCCGCCCATGCCGATGAAGCCCAAGACTGGCTGACTCGACTTGGGCGTGCAGAGCAGCAGCAAAGCTTTAAAGGTACGTTTGTCTACGAACGTAACGGCAGTTTTTCCACCCATGACATCTGGCATCGCGTCCAGGATGGTCAGGTCCGTGAGCGGCTCTTGCAGCTCGATGGCTCTGCCCAGGAAGTCGTGCGGCTGGACGGCCGTACTCAATGTGTCAGCGGCACCCTGGTCGCAGGCCTTGGCAATTCGCGTGATGCACCTTCACGCGCGCTGGATCCGCAAAAACTCAATCAATTCTACGAACTGGCCGTCATCGGTAAATCGCGCGTGGCCGGTCGGAATGCGGTAATCGTTTCGATAACGCCGCGTGATCAGTACCGTTATGGCTTTGAGCTGCACCTGGACCGTGAAACCGCGTTGCCGCTCAAGTCTTTGCTGCTCAATGATCAGGGCCAATTGCTGGAGCGTTTCCAGTTCACACGCTTGGATACTTCCCTGCCCGATGATCACGACCTGCAGCCCGGCAGTGACTGCACGCCGGTCAGCGTCGCCAAGATTCAGGCACCGCAAGCCCAGTCTGTCGAGGCGTGGCACCTGGAGTGGTTGCCGCCGGGGTTTCAGCTGAGCAACAGCAGTGTCCGTAAAGACACACAAACCAAGGCAACCGTCGAAAGCCTGATGTATGAAGATGGCCTGGCGCGGTTCTCGGTGTTTCTTGAGCCCATCAGCGACGTAAGCGTCACCGAAACCCGCACCCAGTTGGGCCCGACGGTAGCCGTGTCCCGTCGCCTGAATACGGTGGACGGCGAAATGATGGTGACGGTTGTCGGCGAGATTCCTATCGGTACGGCCGAACGTATCGCGCTGTCAGTGCGCGGTGAAAAAAAGCCAGTCACCCAGCCGTGAGCCGTTAATCCTATGTTCATCCTGACCTTTCACTGTGTATCCACGCCAGGTTGGCTGCCGAGAGCATGAAATGTCCGGATCAGCATTTTCACTTGCAAAAATCTCTCATGTTTTTTATAGGTCAGGGCTTGTCGGCTCTGGCCTTGTTTTGTTCGCGGAACAAAGATGTCGGTCGCAGTTTTCGGCGTTTCTTGAACCCTGTCGCTCAACCCTGCTCGTCGTAACGGGAGCTGTATGTCGATACCACGTTTGAAGTCTTACCTATCCATAGTCGCCACGGTGTTGGTGCTGGGTCAGGCCTTGCCTGCGCAAGCGGCCGAGTTGCCTGACTTTACCCAATTGGTTGAGCAAGCCTCGCCTGCCGTGGTGAACATCAGTACCACGCAGAAGCTGCCGGATCGCAAAGTCTCCAACCAGCAGATGCCTGACCTCGAAGGCCTGCCGCCGATGCTGCGCGAGTTCTTCGAGCGCGGCATGCCGCAGCCACGCACGCCCCGTGGCGGCGGTGGCCAGCGTGAAGCGCAATCCCTGGGGTCGGGCTTCATCATCTCGCCGGATGGCTACATCCTCACCAACAACCACGTGATTGCCGACGCCGACGAGATTCTTGTGCGCCTGGCCGATCGCAGTGAGCTCAAAGCCAAGCTGGTGGGAACTGACCCACGTTCCGATGTGGCGTTGTTGAAGATTGATGGCAAGGACTTGCCTGTGCTGAAGCTGGGTAAATCCCAGGACCTTAAAGCCGGTCAGTGGGTGGTCGCCATCGGTTCGCCGTTCGGTTTTGACCACACCGTGACCCAAGGTATCGTCAGCGCCATTGGCCGCAGCCTGCCAAACGAAAACTACGTGCCGTTCATCCAGACCGACGTGCCGATCAACCCGGGTAACTCCGGTGGCCCGCTGTTTAACCTGGCGGGCGAAGTGGTGGGGATCAACTCGCAGATCTACACCCGTTCCGGTGGCTTCATGGGCGTGTCCTTCGCTATCCCGATCGACGTGGCAATGGATGTTTCCAATCAGCTGAAAAGCGGTGGCAAGGTCAGCCGTGGCTGGTTGGGCGTAGTGATCCAGGAAGTGAACAAGGACCTGGCTGAGTCCTTCGGCCTCGACAAGCCGGCCGGTGCCCTGGTCGCGCAGATCCAGGACGACGGCCCGGCTGCCAAGGGTGGCTTGCAGGTTGGCGACGTGATCCTGAGCATGAACGGCCAGCCGATCATCATGTCGGCTGACCTTCCACACCTGGTAGGTGCACTCAAGGCCGGCAGCAAGGCCAAGCTGGAAGTGATTCGTGAAGGCAAGCGCCAGACCGTTGAGCTGACGGTTGGCGCCATCCCTGAAGAGGGTGCGACCCTGGATGCCCTGGGCAACACCAAGCCGGGTGCAGAGCGCAGCAGCAACCGCCTGGGTATTGCCGTGGCCGAGTTGACCGATGAGCAGAAGAAATCCTTCGACCTCAAGAGCGGCGTAGTCATCAAGGAAGTGCAGGATGGTCCGGCAGCCTTGATCGGCCTGCAGCCAGGCGACGTGATCACTCACCTGAACAATCAGGCGATTGACTCTACAAAGCAGTTCACCGACATCGCCAAGGCGCTGCCGAAGAATCGCTCGGTGTCGATGCGCGTGCTGCGTCAGGGCCGTGCCAGCTTCATTACCTTCAAGCTGGCCGAGTAACCGCCAGCTCAATAAAAGCCCCGCCTTCGGATGACGAAGGCGGGGCTTTTTGTGGGCGATGGGTTTAGCTCATCATTCCCTTGACCAGGCGTTCCTGCTCGATCAGCTCACGCTGGCGCGCATCGATGCGTGACGACAGCGGGAAATTGTTGCCGGCGCGACGCTTGGCAAAGTCCAACTGCTGAATGGCCTGCTGGAAGTCGCCCACCAAGGCAAAGTATTCGGCACGCGCCTGGTGCAGGCCGATGATATTGCCGGACAGGCCGCGCGTCTCGGCAACCTGATACCAGACATCCGGATCGTCCGGACGAGACTTGAGCAATGCGTCGAGGGCTTTTTCTGCATCGGCGGTGCGGTTCTGCTTGAGCAGCAGATCCACTCTCACCTGATTCAACGGATAGTTGCCCGGGTACTGGGTCAGCATCTTATCGGTGCGCTGCTGCGCATCCGGCAGGTGGTTGTTGTCGATGTCCAACTGGATCTGGGCCAGGTTGTAGGTGATGTCAGTGGGCGCCTTGGCCAGCAGCTGCGCGAGGTTTTCCCGCGCCTCCTTGAATTGCGAGCCCTTGATCTGGGCAATGGCCAAGCCATAGCGTGCCACGTCGTTTTTAGGGTTCTCATCCAGCTGTGCCTGGAAGCGCTTGGCAGCGAGCCCGGACGTATCTTCGTATTGCAGCTGCACGCGGGCGCGAATCAGCTGATAACGCAGGCTGTCTTCCTTGCCGCCGGGCTTGGCTTGCTCGGCGCGGTTGCGGGTGTCGGCGATCCGCGATTCGGTGACCGGGTGCGTCAGCAGGAATTCAGGCGGCTTGGCATCGAAACGGTACTGGCGCATCAGGCGTTCGAACATGGTCGGCATGGAGCGCGGGTCGTAACCGGCTTTTTCCAGGTTGAGGATGCCGATGCGGTCTGCCTCTTGTTCGTTCTGGCGCGAGAAGCGCCGTTGTTCCTGGATCGCAGCGGCCTGGGTACCGGCAATTGCGGCAATCCCCGCATCACCTGCGCCGGCAGCAGCGGCGATGATGCCGCCCAGCAGGGCCGCCATCATCGGGATCTGCATGCGCTGTTGCGCCTCGACGCCACGGGCAAAGTGGCGTTGGGACAAGTGCGCCAATTCGTGTGCGAGCACAGAGGCGTATTCGCCCTCGGTCTGGGCATTGAGAAACAGGCCGCCGTTGACCCCGACAATCCCGCCGGGTGCGGCAAAGGCGTTCAATTGCGGGCTGTTGATCAGGATGAACTCCAGGCGCCGGTCATTCACCTGGCTGGTCTCTACCAGCTTGTACACGCTGGTTTCGACATAATCCTTGAGTTGCGGATCATTAAGCTGTGAGACCTGGCCGCGCAGGTAGGCCAACCAGGCGCGCCCCAGTTGGTATTCCTGTTGTGGCGAGACAATGGCAGAACTGGCGTCGCCAAGTGACGGCAGGTCATCGGCGAAGCCCGGGGAGGCCAGCAGGCAAGCCAGCGTCAGCAGGGTAGGGCGCAAAAAAGTCATGCACAGAGCCTTTCGACAAAGAGCTTACTGTAGCCGGACACTGAGCTTCGGACCAGATATTCTAAGCAGCCCGAATGCGTGCCTGGAGTAAAACCATGACCGACGCTGTAGCCTTTGATGCCGAACTCGATGCCAGTGGCCTCAATTGCCCGTTGCCCTTGCTCAAGGCCAAGCTGGAGCTCAATCGATTGGCCAGTGGCGCAGTGCTCAAGGTCATCGCCACCGACGCGGGCTCCCAGCGTGATTTCCGTACCTTTGCCAAGTTGGCGGGCCACACCCTGCTACATGAAGAAGACGCCGCCGGTGTGTACCGTTACTGGTTGCGCAAGGCCTGAACCGTTCGCCCCCACCACCCGAGGTTGATTGATGTTCAAAGTGTTACGAGACTGGATCCAGCGCTACTTCTCCGACGAAGAAGCGGTGGTGCTGGCGGTCCTGCTTTTCCTGGCCTTTACGGCCGTGCTGACCTTGGGCGGCATGCTGGCGCCGGTACTGGCGGGGATGGTGCTGGCTTACCTGATGCAGGGCCTGGTCACCACTCTGGAGCGCCTGCGACTGCCGGGCGGCGCTGCCGTGGGCCTGGTGTTCGCCTTGTTCATGGGCTTGCTCGTGGTGTTTATCGTGGTGGTGTTGCCGTTGCTGTGGCACCAACTGATTACCCTGTTCAACGAACTGCCGGGCATGCTCGCCAAGTGGCAATCACTGTTGCTGCTGCTGCCGGAGCGTTACCCGCACCTGGTCTCGGATGAGCAGGTGTTGCAGGCCATCGAAGCGGCGCGTGGAGAGATCGGAAAATTCGGGCAATGGGCGCTGACCTTTTCCCTGTCCAGCCTGCCGTTGCTGGTCAACATCATGATCTACCTGGTGCTGGTGCCGATCCTGGTGTTTTTCTTCCTCAAGGACCGCGCGATGATCGGTCGTTGGGTGAGCGGCTACCTGCCGCGCGAGCGGGCGCTGATCACGCGGGTGGCCGAAGAGATGAACCGCCAGATCGCCAATTACATCCGTGGCAAGGTCATCGAGATCATTATCTGTGGCGGCGTGACCTACATCGCCTTTATCGCCCTGGACCTGAACTACGCGGCATTGCTGGCGTTGCTGGTAGGGGTGTCGGTAGTCGTGCCGTACGTCGGTGCGGTGGTGGTGACGGTACCGGTGATGTTGATCGCCTTGTTCCAGTGGGGCTGGAGCGACCAGTTCATCTACCTGATGGCGGTGTACGGCATTATCCAGACCCTGGATGGCAACGTGCTGGTGCCGCTGCTGTTCTCGGAGGCGGTCAACCTGCACCCGGTGGCGATCATTTGCGCAGTGCTGTTGTTCGGCGGGCTGTGGGGGTTCTGGGGCGTGTTCTTTGCCATTCCGCTGGCGACGCTGTTCAAGGCGGTGCTGGATGCGTGGCCGCGGCAGGAACCGGTGGTGGCGCCGCTGCTTTAAACGTGGCGGGGGATTGAAGACGCCATCGCCGGCAAACCGGCTCCTACAGGGTAATGCGTTACAACTGTAGGAGCCGGCTTGCCGGCGCTGACAATCCAAAGGTCGCAGCAGCAATCAAGCCTTGTTCAAAGCCTGCGCCGCCGCCAACACCGCATCCACATGACCCGGCACTTTCACGCCACGCCATTCCTGGCGCAGCACACCTTCGCTATCGATCAGGAAAGTGCTGCGATCCACGCCCAGGTATTCCTTGCCGTACAGCTTCTTCAGCTTGATCACATCAAACAGTTGGCAAACCGCTTCGTCCTTGTCGCTGATCAGCTCAAAGGGGAATTCCTGCTTGCCCTTGAAGTTCTCGTGAGACTTCACACTGTCGCGTGACACGCCAAACACCTCGGTGTTGGCGGCCTTGAATGCCGCGTACTGGTCACGGAAACCCTGGCCTTCGGTGGTGCAGCCCGGGGTGCTGTCCTTCGGGTAGAAGTAGATCACCACCTGCTTGCCCTTGAGAGCGGCGAGGCTGAAGGTCTGGCCGCTGGTGGCCTGGGCTTCGAAATCGGCTACGGGTTTGTCGATGACTACCGCCATGAAAAAACTTCCTTACATTGGGTTCTGTGGGCGCCACGGCTCGATCAGTGCGTCGAGGTTCAAGGCATCGGCGAAGTCCAGGAACTGGTCGCGCAACCAGCTGATCTGCACGCCGGCCGGCAAGGTCACGGTGAACGTGGCGTTGAGCATGGTGCCGCCGGTTTGTGGCGCCTGGTAGGTGTCGCAGGTGAGGTTCTCCAGCTCGACGTTGTGGTCGATAAAGAACTGGCACAGCTCATTGACGATGTCCGAGCGGTAGGCCGAGCTCACGTACGCTACATAAGGCAGGGCCTGGGGACGGTTCTCCAGGGCCGCGCTGCGCACCACGTTGACGGTGAAGTCGTGCTTCTTGGCCAGGCCCGGCAAGCCGGTTTCCAGGCGCGCGAGGGCATCCCAGGTGCCGGAAATCTGCAGCACCAGCGCACTGCACTCGCCGTGGCGGGTCAAGCGGGAAGTCACGACGGCGCAGCGGTTTTCATGGCTGGCGCGGCACAGGACGTTGGTCAGCTCCATGGGGTTGGCGCCGAGGGCACTGATAACAAGGAATTGTTCGCGAACTGTGGGGGTGGACATGCAGCCTTCCTAAAACGATGAGCGGTCGATACTGTGAGGGCCGTATCGATCAAAGGATGAAGGGTAGCGAAAAGCGTCGCCAAGGGATAGGAGGTGGCGTTTTCATTGCGTGAACGGCGGAATTTTCTCGGGCTTGCGGCCGTACTTTGGCCCAATGATGGCATTGCCCGTCGTTTAGTTGCTCCGGAACGCATCGTCAGGCGGTACTTAGCTTGTACAAGCATCTTGGCGCCAGTACCATTACGGCTCTCTTTTTCCGGCAGGAGCGGTTGCATGATTGCGGGCAGTATGGTGGCACTGGTCACACCCATGGATGCACAAGGTCATCTCGACTGGGACAGCCTGGGCAAACTGGTGGACTTCCACCTGCAAGAAGGCACCAACGCCATCGTGGCGGTCGGCACCACAGGTGAATCGGCCACCCTCGATGTGGAAGAACACATCCAGGTGATCGAATTCGTGGTCAAGCGCGTCGCGGGCCGCATCGCCGTGATCGCCGGTACGGGCGCCAACTCGACGCGTGAAGCGATCGAGTTGACCAGGAACGCCAAGAAGGCCGGCGCCGATGCCTGCCTGCTGGTGACCCCGTACTACAACAAGCCGACCCAGGAAGGCCTGTACCAGCACTTTCGCACCATCGCCGAAGCCGTGGACATCCCGCAGATCCTCTACAACGTACCCGGCCGCACTGCCTGCGACATGAAGGCCGAGACCGTGATCCGCCTGTCCACCGTGCCGAACATCATCGGTATCAAGGAAGCCACCGGCGACCTGCAGCGCGCCAAAGACATCCTCGCCGGCGTGAGCAGCGACTTCCTGGTGTATTCCGGTGACGACGCCACTGCTGTCGAGCTGATCCTGCTGGGCGGCAAGGGCAACATCTCGGTCACCGCCAACGTGGCCCCGCGTGCCATGAGCGAAATGTGCGCCGCCGCCATCGCCGGCGACGCCGTGACCGCCCGCGCGATCCACGAGAAGCTGATGCCGCTCAACAAGACACTGTTTATCGAATCCAACCCTATTCCCGTGAAATGGGCACTGTTCGAGATGGGCCTGATGCCGGACGGTATCCGTCTGCCGCTCACCCGCCTCAGCGACGCCTGTCACGAACCGCTGCGACAGGCCCTGCGCCAGTCCGGCGTCCTGGTTTAATTGAGGAAGCACTACGCATGAAGCGATTGGCCGGACTTTCCGCACTTGCCTTGATTATCTCCAGCACCAGTGGCTGCGGTTGGATCTGGGGCCCGGAAGGCTACTTCCGTGACCGCGGCAGCGATTACCTGGAAGCACAAGCAACCAAACCGATGCAACTGCCGCCGGACGTCAATGTCGCCAAGCGCCTTGACCCGTTGCTGCCGATTCCACGCAACGTGGCCGACGACACCACCAAGGGTGAGTACGTGGTACCACGTCCACAGCCGATCTCGGCCGTGGCGGATGCCAGCGACTACAGCCTGCAGAAGAGCGGCGATTCGCGCTGGATCATGGCCCAGCGTCCACCTGCCGAAGTCTGGCCGGTGGCGGTGCAGTTCTTCCAGGACAACGGCTTCCGTATTGAAGAGCAGCGTCCACAGACCGGTGAATTCACCACTGCATGGCAGCACAGCAGCGAACTCTCCGCCAGCATGGCCAAGCGCCTGCAGGCCGGTGGTGTAGCCGCTGACAGCGAAGCCCGTGTGCGGGTGCGCATCGAGCCTGGCGTGCAGCGCAATACCAGTGAAGTCTACGTCGTCAGCGCCGAGCGTCCTGCCGGCAGCACCGCCAACGTCGATTTCACCAACCGTTCGGTCAACACCGGTGTCGACTCGGCACTGGTCGACGAGATGCTGGCCAGCATGAGCCGCATTTCCGAGAAGGGCGGTTCCGTCTCCCTGCTCGCCGCACGTGATTACGACACCCCGAGCCGCGTCAGCCTCACCGAAGACGGCAGCGGCAACGTGGTGCTGAACCTGGGTGAAGACCTGGACCGTGCCTGGGCCAGCGTTGGCCGTGCCTTGGAGCAGGGCCCATGGCGTGTTGAAGACATCAACCGCAGCCTGGGCCTCTACTACATCAACGTGGCTGAAAAAGCCGAGCGCAAAGATGAAGAGCCAGGTTTCTTCGGCAAATTGTTCGGCAGCAAGCCGACCAAGGAAGAGATCGAGACCCGCGCCGAGCGCTACCAGGTTCGTTTGAGCAAGGTTGGCGAAAGCGTACAAGTCACCGTCGAGAAGAACATCAATACCGTTGCGCCAGCTGAAACAGCGCGCAAAGTGTTGGGCGTGATTCAGGACAACCTGGGCTGATCCGATGCGTTTTGCCGTTCTCGGCAGCGGTAGCCAAGGGAACGGCACGCTGGTCGCTCATGACGACACGTACGTGCTGGTGGATTGTGGTTTCTCGTTACGGGAAACCGAGCGGCGCCTGCTGCGCCTGGGGGTTCACCCCACGCAGCTGAGCGCGATTCTGGTGACCCACGAACATGCCGACCACGTGCATGGCGTGGGTTTGCTGTCTCGGCGCTACAATCTTCCGGTGTACTTCAGTCGCGGTACCTTGCGCGGGATGCGCAAACCGATTGAACCCGCAGGTTTCCTGGCCGGTGGCGAGCAACTGCAGATCGGTGCGTTGAGCATTGATGTGATTGCCGTGGCGCACGACGCCCAGGAACCGACGCAATATGTATTCAGTGATGGCGAGCGGCGTTTCGGCGTGCTCACCGACCTGGGCTCCTACTGCGCCAAGGTGCTGGACGGTTACCGGAACCTCGATGCATTGATGATCGAATCCAATCACTGCCGGGACCTGCTGGCTCGCGGTCATTACCCCTACTTTCTCAAGCAGCGGGTCGGTGGCGAACTGGGACATTTGAACAACCACCAGGCGGCGTACCTGGTGTATGAGTTGGGCTGGCAAGACCTGCAACACCTGGTCCTGGCCCACTTGAGCAGCAAGAACAACCTGCCGACGCTTGCCCGGCAATGTTTTGTCGACACCCTTGGGTGCGACCCGGACTGGCTGCAACTGGCCGATCAAGATTCAGGGCTCGACTGGCGACACATCGCCTAGCCCACCTCACTCAAAGCGGAGCCCATCATGGAAAAACGTGAAGAACTCTACCGCGGCAAAGCCAAGTCGGTTTACAAGACCGACGACGCCAACCGCCTGATCCTGCTGTTTCGCAACGACACTTCGGCGTTCGACGGCAAGCGCATCGAACAGCTTGATCGCAAGGGCATGGTGAACAACAAGTTCAACGCCTTCATCATGCAGAAACTCGAAGCGGCCGGTATTCCGACCCAATTCGACAAACTGCTGGGCGACAACGAGTGCCTGGTCAAGAAGCTGGACATGATCCCGGTGGAATGCGTCGTGCGTAACTACGCCGCCGGCAGCCTGGTCAAGCGCCTGGGCGTGGAAGAGGGCCTCAAGCTCAATCCCTACACCTTCGAGCTGTTCCTGAAGGACGACGCCAAGGGCGACCCGTTCATCAACGAATCCCACGTCGTGGCATTCGGCTGGGGCACCGCTGAGCAACTGGCGCGCATGAAAGAGTTGTCCCTCAAGGTCAACGACGTGCTGAGCAAGCTGTTCGACGACGCCGGCCTGCTGCTGGTGGACTTCAAGCTGGAATTCGGCGTATTCCACGATGGCTCCATCGTCCTCGGCGACGAGTTCAGCCCGGACGGCTGCCGCCTGTGGGACAAGGACACCAAGAAGAAGATGGACAAAGACCGCTTCCGCCAGGGCCTCGGTGATGTGATCGAAGCCTACGAAGAAGTCGCCAATCGTCTCGGCGTACCGCTTTAATCGACGCAAGCATCTGATAGCACGGAAAAAAATCGCGTTTGGGGTTTGCTTCCGCGAAACACACTGTTATGATGCGCGCCGTTGGAGAGATGCCAGAGTGGCCGAATGGGACGGATTCGAAATCCGTTGTACCTTCACCGGTACCTAGGGTTCGAATCCCTATCTCTCCGCCATTACATAGAAAAAGCCCCGTAGCTGAACAAGCTACGGGGCTTTTTCGTTTCTGCGGTTTGATCAGCTCGGCTGGGCCACCAGGCTATTGCTCACACGACGCCCCAGTACCAGCACCGTCACGAACCCACAGCCCACCAACGCCGTGGCCAGGCTCAGCAGTACCGCGCTGCCCATCTGGTCGACAATCCGGCCGCCGAAGAACGAGCCCAGGGCGATGATCACCTGGAACAAGGCGACGAACAGTGGCATGCCGCGTTCGACATCCTTGGGCGCCACGACAAACATCCAGATACTTGCGCAGGCCGGGAAGGCGCCGAAGGCGAAGCCCCAGAGGGCGATCAGCATCGCTGCGCCGGTCATGCCGGTGGCGAAGTAGGGGAACAGGGCGGTGCTGGTGCCGATCATCAGCGCGACCAACAGCAAGGTGTGGCGCACGCTGCGGTTGGCGGCGAAGCCGGCGAAGACATTACCCATGACCCCGGCCACGCCGTAGAGCAGCAACAGTGAGCCAATCGTCGGTCCGTCAAAGCCCGAACTGTTTTTGAAGAAGGGCGCGACGTAGGTGTAGGCGGCGAAGTGCGCCAGGCCGATCAGCAGGACGGCGATCAATCCGACCCGTGCTTGCGGGTTGATGAACAAGGCGGGCAGGTCACGCACTTGAATGGCCTTTTCCGGCTTCAGGCGGGGCAGCAGGAGGACTTGCGCGAGCAGCACCGGCACGCCGACCAGCGCGGTGACCAGGAAGGTCATGCGCCAGCCCATCAGGCCGCTGAGCCAGGTGCCCACGGGGACGCCGAGTACGGTGGCCAGGGTCACGCCCATCATGATGATCGAGGTGGCCTTCGCGACGCCCACGCCCTTGGGGGCGAGGCGGCCGCTGAGGGCGATTGCCGTGGCCCAGAAGCCGCCGATGCTGATACCCAGCAGGACACGGCCGAACAGCAGGAGGCTGAAGTCGCTGGCGTAAGCCACGACCGAGTTGGCGATGATCATGATCAGCGTCAGGCCGATCAGCAGATAACGACGGTCCATGGCGCCAATGCTGACAGACAGCAACGGGGCGGCGAGGGCGGCCATGATACCGGGCAGGGTCACCATCAGGCCGGCGTGCCCGGCACTGATGCCGAGGTCGCTGGCGACGTCGTTGAGGACGCCCACCGGCAGAAACTCACTGGTGACCAGGGCAAAGGCGCCCACGGCGACCGAGAGAATCGCCAGCCACTGCTGTTTGACACTCTGTTGATTATGTTCGGGACGGCCGCTGGGGGCCTGGCTCGCGCTTGGCATGGTGCTGGATTCCAGAAGGGGAATGTCGCCTGAAGTCAGGCGAGGGGGAGGGAAAGTGGAGGCGATTATATGAATCGGCTCTGGCAATCACACAGGCGCTCGTTTCGATAATAACCATCAGTGCAATCGATTCGACGCCCCTACAGGACGGTTGGGTTTTTCTTACCTGCATCTCCAACGCAGCCTACAGGCAATGCATTGCGACCCGTGGCGTTAGTCACTATCTTGGGCCCCACGGTTTTTCAGGTAGAAATTCCCACACTGCATAGGAAATGCATCATGAGCAAAAACACGAAAAAAACCTCCGACAAAATGGCCACGCTGGCCGCGCACACCCTCACTGATCCAAACGCCTCGGCCATTGCCAAAAGCCTGGCGGCGTCTGCATTGGCCCAGAGCGGTACCGACAAGCAGACCAGCGCCGACATGGAGGAAAAAGCCGGGAAGGCCCTCCAGAGCGGCCACTACAGCGAGAAAACCAAATCCCTGGCGGCCTCGGTGCTTTCCCAAGCCAATAAAGAGCGCGGCAACTGAGTTACACGTCATGAAAAAAGCCCCGCAGCTGAACACGCTGCGGGGCTTTGTTGTTTTAGCCGTGTGGTTCAAGCGACTCCGGAGTCGGCCTAGCTGCGCAGTGGCGCGGTCAAACCACAAACTTCGCAATCATCGTATTGAGGTCCACTGCCAGGCGCGAAAGCTCCTGGCTGGCGGCGGTGGTCTGATTGGCGCCGGCGGCAGTCTGGGCGGACAGATCGCGGATATTCGTCAGGTTGCGGTCCACCTCACGGGCCACCTGCGCCTGTTCTTCGGATGCACTGGCGATGATCAGGTTGCCTTCGGTAATTCGGGTGATTGCATGGGTGATCCGTTCCAGCGACTCTCCCGCACTGTGGGCTACGGTCAGTGTCGCGCGTGCCCGTTCATTGCTGCTGTGCATCGCCGATACCGCCTGGGTCGAACCTTTCTGCACGCCGCCGACCATCTGCTCGATTTCCTGGGTCGATTGCTGGGTTCGATGCGCGAGGGCGCGGACTTCGTCGGCCACCACCGCGAAACCACGTCCGGCCTCACCGGCTCTGGCGGCCTCGATGGCAGCGTTCAGTGCCAGCAGATTGGTTTGTTCGGCAATGGCGCGGATCACGTCCAAGACTTTGGTGATGTCCTGGACGCTGTCGGCCAAACTCTGGATTTCCTCGGTTGCCGACGTCACTTCTTCGGCCAGCAAGGAGATCGACTCTACGGTGTCCATCACGTGACTGCGACCATTGCCCGCCATGGCGTCACCCTCGCGCGAGGCGTCGGCGGTGCTGATGGCGTTGCGCGCGACTTCGTCCACCGCCGCCGTCATCTGGTTGACGGCCGTGGCCGCCTGCTCGATTTCACCGTTCTGCTCGTGCAGTGCCCGTGTCGATTCCTCGGTAACGGCCGAGAGTTCTTCGGCCGCCGAGGCCAGTTGATTGGAGGAGTCGGTAATCTGGTGGATGGTTTCACGAAGGTCAGATTGCATGGTTTCCAACGCACGCAACAGCTGGGCAGGCTCGTCCTTGCCCTCGAGCACAATCGACACGGTCAGGTCGCCTTTGGCCACTTGCTCGGCGATGCGTACCGCTTGGTGCAACGGCAGCACGATGCTGCGGGTAAACAGAGTGGCGAGGAGTGCGGTAAGGAGCGTCGCCAGCACCATGGCGACGAACACCCACTTTACGGCGCTGTGGTACGTGGTGTCGGAACTCGTCGCGGCGTTGTCGGCTTCCTCGATATTGATCGCCAGCAGACTGGCCAACTCGGACCCAAGCCTGTCGCCCAGGGCGATCAGTTCGCCGTTGAGCAAGGCGATCGCTGCGGGGCGCTCGCCGTGTGCGGCCAGGTTCAATACCTCTTGCTGAACTTGCAGGTACTGCGCCTGGACCGACTTGAAACGCTCGAAGCTGGCCCGTTCGGCGTCCGCGGCGAGTTTGCCGGCGTACTGCGTGTTGTCCGCCTGAATCTTCTCGCGCAGCTGCGAAAAAGCTCGCTGGCTGGCTTTCACCTGTTCCGAGTTGTCCAGCAGCATGACGCGGTAAGTCGCGACACGTATCTCGGACATGGTGGTTTGCAGGTCGCCCAGGGCCAGAATGCTCGGCAGCCAGTTTTTATCGACTTCATCCGACTGGCTGGCCATATCGCGCATCTGGCTCAGAGAGAACAAGCCAAGCAACACCACGAGCAGTCCGACCAGGCCAAAACCACAGGCCGAACGCAGCGCTATTTTCATCTTTCTTAAACTCATGAACTCCCCCGGTGAACGGAAAAAGAGTGGCCGCAGCGCTGCCTTGTCCACGTGAAATCGCAGGAGGCAGTCGTTACACCACGCGGTTGGTTTGGATTTTTTAACCGTGCAGCCAGGCCCGGCGGGCAGCGCCAGGCATCATGGCGAGTGCGGTATGGCCGCGTTTCTGTCGAGCAGCCAAGGCAGCAGGCTGTGCGCGGGCATGGGACGAGCCAGCAGGTAGCCCTGGCCCGTCTCGCAACCCAGGTGGAGCAGGATGTCGCGTTGTTCAGGGGTTTCGATGCCCTCGATCACCACCTCAATACTCAGCTCGCGGGCGAGTGACAACACGCTGGAAATCGCCGCGCGACTGCGCGGTTCCGACGACAAGTCGCGGATAAATTCGGCATCTATTTTTATTTCGTTGAACGGCAGGCTGCACAGGCGCTGCAATGAGGAATAGCCACCACCGAAGTCGTCGATGGATAACCCACAGCCCATCAAGCGCAGGCGCACCATGTTCTCAAGGCTGATGGAGCCCGGATCGAGCCTGCCGGTTTCGGTCATCTCAAACGTCAGGCTGGACCCCGGTGCGTCGAAGCGTTTCAGCAGCAGGGCGATGTGCGCACTCATCTGCGGGTTGGCAAACTGGCTCGCATTGACATTCACCGCGAAGGTGAGTGGCACCGCGTTGGCCAGCGCCTCCTTGCGCAGCGTCAGGCATTGATCAATCTGGCGATACAACAGACTGTCCAGCAGGCCATGGCGCTCCAATACCGGAATAAATGAAGCGGGTGGCAGGATGCCCCGCTCGGGATGGTTCCAGCGTGCAAGCGCCTCCACGGAGGTGACCTGCAGTGTCCGCATAGCGAATTTGGGCTGGTAGAAGACCTCCAGTTCACCGTTCTCCAAGGCTCCCAGCACCTGGAGTTCACTGGTCACGCGGGTGACATGCAGTGGGTGAGCGTGGAGCGGATCATGGTCAAGGTACTGGCTCGCGAGTCTTTTCACGTCTTGCGCATGCATGGGCTTGCACAGCTGGCCGAGGACGCGCAGGCCGAGCAATGTCGCCATATGGCTGATGGCTTGGCGCAAGTCCAGGGCAATGCTGCTGGTGATGACCACCGATTTAAGCGCGTGTCGTTGGCTGGCACGGCGCAGGAAAGTAATACCGTCCATGCCCTCCATGCGGATGTCGCAAAAAGCGATGTCGACCGGTCCATTGCGCTCCAGCAACTGCAGCGCCTCCCAACCCTCGCAGGCTTCAAGAATGCGCGTACAACCCAGGTGCGCGAGGAGTGTGACCGCATAACGGCGCTGTACGGGCTGGTCCTCCAGCACCAGGACGCGAAGTGTGGACATTGGCATCTGAAGGGCTCATCGAAATTCTAAGGCGCCAGCTTGCCAAAGAATGATGGCCTTTTAATCTCGAAAACCCTTACGTCTTTGCAAGAAATTTCTTAAGCAGATACCGGTCGAGAATCGCCCCGCAGCAAATCCAGAAGCCGCCGCATACAGATTTCCACCGCCTGCACCGAGGTGCTCAGGTGCATTTGCGCGGCCTCATTTGTGCAATTGGCTTCAAGGTGCTCGCAGGTGAGGATCAATTGCTCGTAGCGGATGAGCCTCGCCCCGCCTTTTACCCGATGAGCCAAGTGAGCCAGGGATTGGCGGTCATCGCGCGCCAGCAGTTCGGTGAGCTGATGCAGGTCGGCGCGGGTGCTCGATATCAGTTCTTCGCGCAGCGTTTGCAGCGCCGATGACTTGCCCAGTGTCAGCGTTTTCAACTGCGCGTCGAGTGATGCGGGGGTCAGCTCTGCACCCGTTTCATCAATGAAGTATTCCGTTTGCAGAGGCTGCAGCCGAGCGTTCAGTTGCTCCAGGCTGATGGGCTTGAAGAGGCAGTCATCCATGCCGGCCTGCAGGCAACGCTGTTTTTCCTCGGCGACCGCGTTGGCGGTGAAGCCCAGCAGCAAACACCCAGGTTCGCCCCGCGCGTGTTCGGCCTGGCGAATGGCCTGGGCCAATTGATAGCCGTTCATGCCGGGCATGTCGCAGTCTGTCACCACCACATCGAACGGTTGCGCGTTCCACAATGCCAGGGCTTGAATGCCATCGCTGGCCTCCTGAACCGCGTGACCCAGGTACGCGAGTTGTTGTGACAGCACCAGGCGATTGGCGGTGTAGTCGTCCACGATCAGCACGTTCAACGGCAGGCCCGGGACGATGTCCAGGGGCGCGCCAGCCTGCGGGGACGGCGCGTCTGTGCCCGGGAGTTCAAGCTTCAGGGTGACACGGGTGCCTTTGCTCGGCACGCTGGACAACGCCAGGCTGCCGCCCATCAACTCGATCAGCGACCGGCTGATGACCAGGCCCAGGCCCGAGCCTTGTTGCTGATTGCCGGCCTGGCTGAACGGCGAGAACAGTTGCTGCTGATCGGCTTCGCAGATGCCCACGCCGGTGTCCGTGATACTCACCGATAACTGCAGCGGGTGAGTACCGTTGGCAGATTGCGCATGC
The DNA here is from genome assembly GCF_016651025.1 of Pseudomonas sp. TH21. NCBI lineage: Bacteria > Pseudomonadati > Pseudomonadota > Gammaproteobacteria > Pseudomonadales > Pseudomonadaceae > Pseudomonas > Pseudomonas sp. TH21. The sequence goes on from NZ_JAEKEQ010000001.1 coordinate 1,524,005, forward strand.
GCGGTAATGCGCACTTCACCCACGGAGGTGAACTTGATCGCGTTACTCAGCAGGTTGGCGATAATTTGTTTGAAGCGCATGGCGTCAATCAGCACATTGCGGTCCAGGGCCGGATCGATGTCCAGGACCAGGGCAATGCCCTTTTCACGCGCCAGGCCATCGAACACACGTGCCACCGAGTTCAAGAGCTGGAAGGGGTTGGCACTTTCGGGCGTCAGGCGCTGGCGGCCGGACTCGATCCGGGCGATGTCGAGTACATCGCCGATCAGCGCCAGCAGTTCCTTAGCGGCACCCGATGCAACATCGATGGCGGCCCGGTCGAACAGGCCTTGTTCCGATTTGCGCGCGGCCATTTCCAGCATGCCAAGCACCGCGTTCATGGGGGTGCGAATCTCGTGGCTCATGGTCGCCAGAAAGGTGGTCTTGGCCCGGTTGGCATTGTCTGCCTCGCGCTTTGCCGTGTGCAGTTCCTCCACCAGGCGCTGGCGGTCACTGACGTCGACCCAGCCACCGATCAAGCCGTCGACACGGCCCTCACTGCCGCGAAAAGGCAGGATCCAGTGATAGATCGTGAGGACTTCACCGCTGGGCAACACGATCTGGCGATCACGTAGCATCGGTTCATCGGCGTCCATCACCGCGAGGTAGTCGCGGTGATATTCCAGGGCCTGCTCTTCGCTGGAGAGCAGGCTTTGCATCACGGTGGTGCCCAGCAGCTGTCGCTCGTCCTCGACACCGAAGACTTGCCGGTAAGCCTTGTTGCACAGCAGCAGGCGCGCCTGGCGGTCCCGCACATAGGTGGGGTGGGGCGTGCCGTTGATCAGCACACGGTCAAATTCAAGCCTGGCGCTCAGTGCTCGTTCGGCGAGTTTGCGGCGCAGGACCTGGCGGCGCAGCAATACAATCCACACACACGCGCTCAGCAACAGCACGGCTGCCAGCGCAAAACCCTGCAGGATCGCCGTCCGGTGTTTGGCCCAGTAGCTGTCGTCGAGGACCAACGGGCTGCGCCAGCGATTGGTCAGTTCGTCCATTTCTTCAGGCGAAATGCTCAGCAGGGCCTTGTTGAGGATCGAGAGCAGGATCGGCGAGGAACGGTCCACCGCAAATGCCAGCTGCGCGGCACGGGCGCCGACGGTTGCGCTGATCCTCAGCTGGTCAGGGTAATTTCGGCTAATCAGATAACGTGCGCTGACCAGCGTGCTGACGCTGGCGTCCACGCTGCCTTTGGCAAGCAACGAAAACGCGTCGTCAAGACTTTGCGCCTCGACGATCTGCACCTGCGGGAACTGGCGTTCAATCATCTCCCTGCTGGCATTGCCCTTGATGATCGCCAGGCGTTTTCCCGACAGGTCCTGCAAGCTGTTCGGACTGTTTATCCGGTTACGCGTGACCAGTACAAACGGCGTGGACAGGTACGGGCGGCTGAAGCTCACGCGCGCCTGCCGATCGATACTGGGGGTCAGCGCCGCCAGCAGATCGGCGTTGCCCTGGTTGACGCGGGTGATCATTTCATCGACCGAGCCGCCTTTTTGCGGGTCGAATTTCAGTCCGGTCCTGAGGCTGATCTTGGCGATTACATCGGCACTCAGGCCCCTGAAACGTTGCTGTTCATCAAAAAACGTAAACGGTAGAAAGTCTTCATTGATGATCACTTTGAGCCGTGGATGTTGTGCCAGCCAGCGTTGTTCCTCGACGCTGAACTGCACTTGATGAGTACCGGAAATACTGACGCCGCCGGCATTCCAGCGACGCGCGATAGCCATCTGTTCAGTTGAGGGGGGCGCGCGAAGGGCGGCGTTGACCAGGTGCAGCAGCGGCGTGTTCTGGCGAGTCGCGGCGAACGAGAAATTGTTGACCTCCATGCGCGAGAAATCCACCAACTGCACATTGTTCAGGTAACTCTTGTTGATCAGGTAACTGGCCGTCACCGAGTCGCCCAAGTAAAGATCTGCCTTGGAAAACGCCACTGCACCGACGGCATTGAGGATGGAGGGGTAGAGTTTGAAGGTGGCGTGCGGGTAGAACGCTTGCACGGTGTTCAGCGGCAGGTAATGGTCGACCATGGCCACCGTTTTACCGGCCAGGGTCGGATCGAGCAGGGGCGAATCGTTGCTGCGCGCCACCAGCGTCGGTTGGTCCAGGGTGTACGGCTCTGACAGCCGAAGGTCCGGGTCTGCGGCTTCAAAGCCATTTGCAGAAGCCAGCAGGTCGATCTCGCCGCGTTTGAGCGCCTGGATCACCTCGGGGCGGCTAGGGTAGCGCTGCACCTGGATTTGCACCGCCAGCAATTGGCCGATGAGTGCCAGGTAATCCGCACTGATACCCTCGAACTCATTGCTGTGGTTGGTGATATCAAACGGTGGATAGTCAGGTTCGGAGGTGCCGACACGCAGATGCTTTTTACTGCCCAACACTTTCAGGTCGGCGGGGCTCAGGTGCAACTCGCTGTCTGACAGTATCGATCTGCCCAGCACCGTCAATGTGACGGGCGAACCCGCCGCCCATGCCACGTGAACGCCTGCCCAGAACATCAGCATGGCTGCGAGCAACTTCAAATCAAAGGTCCTTAATGCAGAGGGAAAAGGGTGCGGTAGCAGCATAACGCTATTGTCCGGAAGGCGCGTAACTCGTCCGGATTTGAGTAGTGGCATTAAAGCATTATGGTACATTGTCGACATTATTGCCGACGAAGCACCACTAAACACCGAGGAAGCCTGCAGATGTATAAAGTCCTGGTGGTCGATGACCACCCCTTTATCAGGACCGCGCTGCGCACGCTGGTGAGTGAGGAAGGCTATGAGGTGGTGGGCGAAACGGACAACGGCGTCGACGCCATCAGCCTGGTCCGGCAACTGACCCCGGACCTGGTGTTGCTGGACATCACTATGCCGCGCCTGGACGGTATCGCGGTCATCGAACGCATCCGTGCCCTCGAGTTGAATACGCGGATCATCGTGCTCACCTCGCTGTGCTCGGAACACTACGCCACGCGTTGCATCGGCGCCGGCGCTTCAGGATTCATCAGCAAGACCGATGAGTTGAACGTGCTCGCGCTGGCCATGAAAACGGTAATGAGCGGCTACGTTTATTGTCCGGAAGCGGTGATGGGGTTTTCGAAGAAACACGCATTGGCAGTGGATGAGTCGCAGCTTATTTCCTCGCTGTCCAACCGTGAGCTTTCCGTGTTCCAGCAGCTTTCCAGAGGCATGAGCAACAAGGATATTGCGCAGAATATTTTGCTCAGCAGCAAGACGGTGAGTTGCTACAAGGCGCGCTTGATGACAAAGCTGAATGTGAAATCGGTGGTGGATTTGGCGGATATCGCCAGGCGCAACAACCTTATTTGAAGCGTTATCGAATCTGCCCCGCACCACGGTGCAGCGTTGCTTGCCCAGAGGGTTTGCGGCCGCTGAAATAAAATCCTCGCCCCACCGAATAACTTCTCCTCCTGCGGTGTTCACTCCACAGACCACCCAGGAAGCGCCCATGAACACACCTGTCGACCGCTACGACCGCCTGACCCGCACCTTCCACTGGCTCACCGCTGCCGTGGTGATCTTCATGTTCGCCAGTGCGCATATCTGGGAAAACCTGGAAAAAGGCACGCCGCTGCGCAAGGGCCTGCAGTCGGTGCATATCTCCCTGGGCATTGCCCTGGCGGTACTGATCGTCGCGCGGATCGTATGGCGGCTGTCTGGCGGCACCCGGCTCAAGGCCGACAGTCACCCGGCGCTTAACCTGCTGGCGAAAATGGCGCATGGTTGCCTGTACCTGTTGCTGCTGGCGCAGATTGTCTTGGGGTTCCTGTTTCGTTGGGCACAGGGCGAGCCATTCAACTTTTTCGGACTGTTTTCGGTTCCCGCGCCGTTTGCGATTGATCACGCATGGCGCGGCACGCTGGGCGGTCTGCATGACACCGTGGCGTGGGCGATCATCGGGCTGGCTGGCCTGCACGCCTGTGCGGCGCTGTGGCACCACAGCATCAAGCGTGACAACACGCTGCGCCGCATGCTGCCCGCCCCACGGGACGCTGTTTGAAGTGATGTTTGCTGCTGTATCTCCCCATCGTTACGGAGCACGACAACCATGAAGACTCGCCACCAACACCCCATTACTTATCGCACCGCGCTGCTCTTCGGTGCCTGCCTGGCTGTCGCCTTGCTCGCCGGCCAGGCCCGGGCTTCCGGCGATGAATCAGCGCCGCCCAAGCCGAACTGTCCGAAGGGCCAGGTGTGGGACACCAAGACCGGCAAGTGCGTGCTGCAAACCAGCAAGGCAACGTCGGATGCCGATCGGACCGACTACGCCTACCGCCTGGCCAAGGACGGGCGCTATGAAGAAGCCCTGGCCTTGCTCAATACCCTGAGCAACCCCAACACCGCCAAGGCCCTCAACTACCGCGGCTACGCCACGCGCAAACTCGGGCGTACCGATGAAGGCATTGGCTATTACCTGCAGTCCGTGGCGTTGGACCCCAACTACGCCCAGGTCCGCGAATACCTGGGTGAGGCCTATGTGATCAAGGGCCGGGTGGACCTGGCCCAAGAGCAGCTGCTGAAAATCAAGGCGCTGTGCGGCACCACCTGCGAAGAATATGAAGACCTGGCTGAGGCCATCACTGCCGCGCCCCAGGTATGACGTCGGTGACTGAACGAGCAGGGGGCCGCCATTACTCGAGAGGCTGAGTTTCGTCGCGAATTGGGCCAGTTGTTGCCGCGTTTATGGCGATACGGCCTGGTGCTGTCGCGACAAAAGCACCTGGCCGAGGACCTGGTGCAGGCCACCTGTGTGCGGGCGCTGGAGCGTGCCGGGCAATTTGTCGCCGGCACGCGGCTGGATCGCTGGTTGTTGGCGATCATGCACTCGATCTGGCTCAACGAGCTGCGCTCGCAGCGGGTTCGCCAGGGGCAGGGCTTTGTCGATGCAGAGCAGGCGTTGTCATTCGATGGCGAAAGCCAGGCCCAGGATCACGTGCTCGCCGCGCAAGTGATCAAGCGCGTCAACGGGTTGCCCGAAGCGCAACGAGAAACGGTTTTTCTGGCGTATGTCGAAGGGCTTTCATACAAGGAAATTGCCGATGTCCTGCAAATACCGGTCGGCACAGTCATGAGTCGGCTCGCGGCCGCACGCGCCAGGCTGGCCGAGACGGCCCCGGCAAAAGCCCACGCGGGACACGCCAGTGGAGAACGCCGATGACTCACACACACCTGCCTTGCGATGAGCAGTTGGTGGCTTATCTGGATGGAGAACTGGACGCTGACCAGCGCCGGGTCATCGCCGACCAGATCCACACTCACCCCGCGGTCGCTGCGCGCCTGGAGGTGCTGCGGTGCGCTGATATGCCGTTCAAGGACGCGTTCGACAGCGTGCTGGATCAAGCGCCGACCGCTCGCCTGCAGTCGATGCTCAACGCCTTGCCGCCGGCAGCCGTCCCCGCCTTGAGTCGCCGCCGTTTCCTCGCCGTGGCCGCAGGTTTCGCGGTGGCCGGCGTGGTCGCCGATCGCCTGTTCCTGGCCTGGCCGCGTGGGGAACCCGGCCAGGGTTGGCGCGCCTCGGTGGCTGAATACATGGCGTTGTACACGCCGCAGACCCTGGACAATCTCAGCGCGGACCCGGCTGCCCACCTCGCGCAACTCAGCGCGGTGGGCACGCAACTCGGCCTGCCGTTGTCGCCTGCTGCCGTGGCCTTGCCCGGCGCCGAGTTCCGGCGGGCGCAGAGCCTGGACTATGACGGCGTGATCATCGGCCAACTGACCTACCTGGATCCCCGCCACGGTCCACTGGCGCTCTGCATCACGGCCAACAAAAGAGCCCCGGCGACTTTCGCCACCGAGCAGCGCCGAGGCATGAACGTGGTGTATTGGGCCAGCGCGTCCCATGCCTTCATGCTGATCGGCCGAAACCCTTTCGAAGATTTGCAGATCATGGCCAGCAGCGTCGAGCGCAGCTTGCCGGCCTGATCTCAGTGACGGGTCTGCAAGGCGCGCCACCGCGTGGGCGTGGTGCCTTCCCAGGTGCGAAATGCGCGATAAAACGAGTTGGTGTCTTCGTAACCGAGCAGGCAGGCGATCTCGTCTATTTCGATCGACGGCTCCGCCAGCAGATGGCGCACCACCTCCTGGCGGCTCTCCAGCAGCAATTGCCGAAAGCCCGTGCCTTCCTCGGTCATGCGCCGCTGCAAGGTGCGTTCGCTCAGGCCCAGTTCACGGGCCACGTCGACCATCTCCGGGCGACCACTGGCGAAGAGGCGCTTGAGGGTGCTTTTCACTTGGTGGCTGATCGTGGCCGGCGCGGTCGCTTCGGCCAACGCCGCCACCAGGGCCGGGTTCAGCAGGTCGAGCAGTTCCGGGTTATGGCCAGGGAAGGGCCGTTTGAGGTCGGCGGTGTCGAACACCAAGGCATTGCGCGCGGCACCGAAACGGATGGCACAGCCGAAAAACTCCGCCAGTGCCGGGCTGTTGCTCCGGGGGCGGGCCAGTTCGACACGGCGCGCCGTGATGTGCACCCCCGAGCCGCGCCGGCCCAGCTCGATAAACGTCGCAAACGCCGCGTCGATCAATAACCGCGGTGGCGGCTGCTGGGTGCGCAGCCAGTCGAGGGTGACCGTGCAGGTCGCGCCGTCCTCGCTCACTTGCACGCGTTCGGGCGTACACAGTTGCTTGAAGCGTGCGAGGCGATGCAGGCCATCGCTAAAGTCGCGGGCGATGAACGCGGCAAAACTGGACGGCGGCAGGGCGCTGCTGTCCAGCTGGGTGACCAGCATGACGCCGGCCGCCGGATCGGGATTGAGCACGCCCACGGCTTCCCACAGGCGAAAATATTCCTCGGTGCTGACGTGGCGACGATCACCGCGTTCGCCCAAGTGCAGGGTCATTGGCAGTCGTGCCTGGCGTAACACCGCTGCAGGCTCCAGCCCGATGGTTGTCAGGGCGTGCCAGAACACCTGCGGAATGTTGAAGCGCGATTGGCGTGCGTCAGACATGGACCACCTTTGTTTCAATCAATCGGAGGCTGACACACTGAGGTCATGCCATTTCTCGTCGGAAGCTGCCAGGTCCGCCGCCGCCCGCGCGGCATATTGCACCGCATCGCTGCCGATCAACAGGCGCAGGGGCGCGTCTTCACGCAGGGCCAGTTCGAGCACGATCTCGGCCACCCGCTCCGGCCCGGTCGGCAAAATGCCGGGGGAGTTGAGCAACTCAACCAATGCACCGACACTTTGCTGATAGGGCGCACTGATCGGCGCAATCGTCATGGAGCTGCCCGACCAGTCGGTACGCATGCCGCCCGGTTCCAGCACCGTCACCTGCACGCCCAGCGGGTTGACCTCTTGCGCCAGCACGGTTGAAAAGCCGCCCACGGCCCATTTGGCACTCTGGTACGCCGCCAGGCCCGCCATGCCAATCCGCCCGCCCAACGACGATACCTGAAAGATATGCCCGCGACCCTGGGCACGCAGGATCGGCACCACGGCCTTGCTGACGTGCACGACACCATAGAAGTTGGTGTCGATCTGTGCCGAGAAGTCCTCCAGGGTGACATCCTCGACCGATGCCAGGTCGCCATACCCCGCGTTGTTGACCACCACATCCAGGCGACCGAAGTGCGCCACGGCGGCTTCCACAGCCTGTAGCACCTGCAGGTTGTCGGTCACATCCAGCTGCTGTGGGTAGATTGCGTCACCGTACTCGGCCACCAGTTCATCCAGTTGGCGGGGAGTGCGTGCAGTGGCCGCCACACGATCGCCGGCGCGCAAGGCCGCTTCGGTGATGGCGCGGCCAAGGCCACGGGAACTGCCAGTGATAAACCAGATCTTGGACATGCGAACACCTCTTCGTTTCGAGCGGCTCTAGCAGCCTGGGCACCCAGGATGGTCGATGAACGCGGCCCGGGCACTAGCAGAAGGGCGCCAAGTGACTTGCAAAAGACGCCAATTATTCGCGGGTCAAACGCCCGGCCAGGCTCTCGATAAACACCGTCTCGGCCCGACTCATCTTCTGTTCGCGATTCCACAACAGGTGAATGTCCACATCGGCGATCCCTTCATCGGGCGGCAGCCGCCACAGCAGCCCGTTTTTCACGTCCTCCGCCACCACATGGATCGGCAGGCACCCCAGGCCGAACCCGGCGATCACCAGGCGTCGCACTTCTTCCAGGCTGGAAGACGACGCCACGATGCGCCCGCTGAAGCCTTGCTGATCGCGAAAGATGGTCAGTGGTGAGAGCATTCCGCCGATCTGGTCGCTGGTGAAACTGACGAAGTTCTCCGACTGCAAATCACCTTCGGCCAAACCGGTACGGCCAAACAGCGGGTGGTGGCGCCCGCAAAAGAATGCGTAGCGTTGACGCAGGAACAGGTGCTGCTCCAGGCGCGGCTGCGGCCGGCGATTGAGGCTCAGTCCGAGGGTCGCGGTTTTTTCCAGCAGGGCGGCGACGATGTCGGAGCTGCGCATCACCTCGACCTCGAGGTCGACCCGCGGATGTTCGCGGTGAAAGCCCGTGAGGAAGTCATCAAAGGTCTCTGAGTTGATGCGGCTGATCATCAGCAGGCGCACTTTGCCGATCACTTCATCGCCGGGTTTTTGCAGGGCGTTGCTCATCTGCGAGACCTGGCCGTACATCTCGCCGGCGATGGCGAAAATCTGTTCGCCGGCTTCGGTCAGTACAAAGCGCGGGCCACGGCGCACGATCAGTTGGCAGTCGAGTTGTTCTTCCAGGCGTTTGAGCGCCTGGCTGATCGCCGGTTGCGTCAGGTGCAGGCGCGCGGCGGCGCGGCTGATGCTCAGCTCCTGGCCGATCACGCGAAAGGTGCGCAGCAGGTTCCAGTCCAGCCGGTCGTTGAGCAGCGGGTGAATATCGCGGCGGGGTTCGGACATGCGCGGGCTCGATCATAAGCAGGATTTATAATCGGAATAATAAATAGAAAATTGACTAATCATAGCCCCGAGACGAAAAATCCTCCTCGACAAGCGCCATCAGAGCGCCTGCGTTTGACCTTTCTCCTGCCAAAAAAATAACCAAAGGAGCCCGCCCATGAAGCCTTCCGCTTCGCCCCAGCCTCGCCGTGCTGCGGCCGCCGCTTTTATCGGCACCATGATCGAGTGGTACGATTTCTACATCTACGCCACCGCCGCTGCACTGGTGTTTGGCCAACTGTTTTTCCCTTCCGAAGACAAACTGTTCAGCACCATGGCCGCGTTCGGCACCTTCGCCGTGGGCTTCTTCGCGCGGCCCTTGGGCGGCATTGTGTTCGGCCATATCGGCGACCGGATCGGCCGCAAGAAATCCCTGGTGATCACCCTGGTGATGATGGGCGTGGTCACCGTCTGCATCGGCCTGTTGCCGACCTATGCGCAGATCGGCGCCGCAGCACCGGTCTTGCTGGTGCTGTTGCGGGTGGTGCAAGGCATTGCCGTCGGCGGCGAGTGGGGCGGGGCGGTGTTGATGGCCGGCGAGCACGCGCCGAAAGGGCGGCGTAACTTCTTCGCCTCCTTCGCGCAACTGGGCAGCCCGGCGGGGTTGATCCTGTCCCTGCTGGCGTTCAGCGCAGTCACCCGTCTGCCTGAAGAAGACTTGCTCAGCTGGGGCTGGCGCCTGCCGTTCCTCGCCAGCGCCTTGCTGCTGGTGGTCGGCCTGGCAATTCGCCTTGGCGTCAACGAGTCGCCGGAGTTCCTCGAAGACAAGGCCCTCGCGGAAAAAGCCCGGGCAATCAAGCAGGACCAGGCCCCGGTGATCGAAGTGCTGAAAACCGCCTGGCGCCCACTGTTGCTGTGCATCGGTGCCAATACCCTGGGGATTGCCGGGGTGTATTTCACCAACACCTTCATGATTGCCTACAGCACTCAGCAATTGGGCCTACCGCGCTCGCTGATCCTGGAGTGCCTGTTCTTCGTGGCGATCATTCAGTTCTGCGTCCAGCCCCTGGCGGCCTGGGTGGCAGAGAAGGTCGGTGCTACGCGTTTCCTGTGTGCGATGACCGTGCTGGCAATGGCCTCGCCTTATCCGATGTTCGTGCTGGTGAGCAGTGGCCAGGCGCCGTTGATCATCCTCGGCATCGCCTTGGCAGTGGTGTGCATGGCCTCGTTTTATGCGGTGATCGCAGGCTTTGTCAGCGGCCTGTTCGAAACCCGTGTGCGCTACACCGCCATCTCCCTGGCTTATCAGGTGTGCGGTGCGCTGGCCGGTGGCCTGACGCCATTGATCGGCACGTGGCTGGCCCACGAATACCAGGGCCAATGGTGGCCGATGGCAGTGTTCTACAGCCTGATCGCGGCGGTGTCGCTGGTGTGCGTACTGGCCTTGTCGCGCCGCCACGCCAGCGCGCATCGAATTGAAATGGCACAGAGTGCCTGAGGGAGATTGCAGCATGTTGAAGATTAACGGCGAACGCCTGTGGGCCAGCCTGATGTTCATGGCCGAGATCGGTGCCACTGCGCGCGGCGGCAGTTGCCGGCTGGCCTTGAGTGCCGAAGACCGGGCCGGTCGCGAGCTGTTCAGCCATTGGTGTAGCGCTGCCGGGCTGACCCTCAGCGTGGACGCCATCGGTAACCTCTTCGCCCGGCGCGCCGGCACGGACAAGGACGCCGCCCCGGTGATGATCGGCAGTCACCTCGACACCCAGCCAGAAGGCGGGCGCTTTGATGGCGTCTACGGCGTACTGGCCGGCCTCGAAGTGATCCGCAGCCTCGACGACCACGGCATCCGGACCCGCAAACCGCTGGAGATTGCGGTGTGGACCAACGAGGAGGGCGCGCGTTTTACCCCGGCCATGCTTGGTTCGGCGGTATTCACCGGCAGCCTGGCGCTGGCCCCGGCGCTGGCCACGACCGATGTCGACGGTATCAGCGTGGCCGAGGCCCTGCGCACCACCGGCTATAAAGGCGCGCGCCCGCTGGGCGGCGCGGTGGATGCGTACTTCGAAGCGCATATCGAACAAGGCCCGATCCTGGAAGACAACGCCAAGAGCGTCGGCGTGGTGACCGGCGGCCAGGCGATTCGCTGGCTCGACGTGCGCGTCGAAGGCATGGCCGCGCATGCCGGCACCACGCCGATGCCGCTGCGCAAAGATGCGCTGTATGGCGCGGCCCGGATGATCCAGGCGCTGGAGCAATTGGCCGCCGATTTTGCCCCCGAGGGCCTGACCACCGTCGGTGAGTTGAGCATTGCCAAATCGTCGCGCAATACCATCCCCGGCCTGCTGAATTTCACGGTCGACCTGCGGCATCACCGCGACAGCGCTATCGACGCCATGGAGCAACAGGTGCGCCAGCAGTTGCAGGCCATCGCTGAACAGCGCGGGCTCATCGTCACCGTCACCCCGCACTGGGTCAGCCCGGCCACGCCCTTCGACGCCGAATGCGTGGCCTGCGTGCAAACCGCGGTGGATGCGCTGGGCTACAGTCAGCAACCAATCGTCAGCGGTGCTGGCCACGATGCCATCCACCTGGCGCGCTATTGCCCGACCGCGATGATCTTCATCCCCTGCGTCGGCGGCCTCAGCCACAACGAAGCCGAAGACGTGTTGCCCGAGGACGTGCGCCAGGGCACCGACGTATTGCTCAACGCCGTGTTGCAACGCGCCGGCCGGGCCGACTGACAACACCGTTCGGGAAGACTGAAGAAGCTCACCTGTGGGCAGCGTCTACCCGCAACCCTGTGTATTGAGGAGATTGCCATGCGTACTTTTTTCCACCCCGAACAACTGCTGCACCATCCACGCAGCTATTACTCCCGTGGCCAGATGCGCACGCCGCAGGAGGTCCCCGAGCGCGCGCGCAACCTGCTGCAGGCCGCGCAGACTCTTGGGTTCGACATCCAGCAGCCGGCCGACCACGGCCTTGAGCCGCTGCTTGCCGTGCACGGTGCGCCTTACCTGACGTTCCTGCAGGAAGCCCATCAGCGCTGGAAAGAAATCCCCGAAGACTGGGGCGACGAAGTCATGTCGAACATCTTCGTGCGCGAGCCCAACGCGCTGCGCGGCATCCTTGCCCAGGCCGCACGCTACCTCGCCGATGGCAGTTGCCCGGTCGGCGAACTCACCTGGCGCTCGGCCTACTGGTCGGCGCAAAGCGCGGTTGCCGCCGCCCGGGACATTCTCGACGGCGCCCCGGCTGCCTACGCGTTATGCCGGCCACCGGGGCATCACGCGCGTTTCGATGCGGCAGGCGGGTTCTGCTACATCAACAACGCAGCCGTGGCCGCGCAGGTGTTGCGCGACGGCTTCCAGCGCGTTGCCGTGCTCGACACCGACATGCACCACGGCCAGGGCATCCAGGAGATTTTCTACACGCGCGACGACGTGCTCTACGTGTCGATCCACGGCGACCCGACCAACTTCTACCCCGGTGTCGCCGGCTTCGCCGAAGAGCGTGGCAGCGCGGCGGGTGAAGGTTTCAACCTCAATCTGCCGATGCCTCACGGCGCCAGTGAGGCCGTGTTCTTCGACAAACTTGAAGTGGCGTTGAAGGCGCTGAAGGACTTTTCGGCCGATGTGCTGGTGCTGTCGCTGGGCTTCGATATCTACGAGTTGGACCCGCAGAGCAAAGTCGCGGTGACACGCGAAGGCTTCGCGCGGTTGGGCGAATGCATTCGCGGGCTGGGCTTGCCGTGTGTGATCGTGCAGGAGGGCGGCTATCACCTGGAAACGCTGGACGCGAATGCGCAGGCGTTTTTCGATGGGCCACAGGCTTGGGTGAAGTAAGGCAGGAGTGACGTGGCACCTGCGTGACGATCTTGCGTCGTGATCGTCACGCGGCATGTCATGAGGAGGCGGTCACCGGGAGTTCGAACGGTTTGACCAGGCGCTCTACCGGGATAGCAACTTCCCGATCACAATCAACGCATCGAAGCGCCATCGTCGCCCACCGCAACATGCGTCATGGGCGGCGTCAATTCCAGTACCCGGTCACGCCCACCTTCGGCCAACAGGTAAGTGCCTCGAGTCGTCGGCACAATCGACTGCGGCGCTTTCAGGAATGACAGGATCGTCTGCCGGTGCCCCTGCTTGTCGATCAGCAGCAAACGCGCGCGATGGGTGGCGTCTTCGTTGATCCACAGGCCCCGTGCATCACACATCAGGAACGTCGGCTGGTTCAGCCCGTCCACGACCATCGGGTCGCTGCCGTCCTCGGTCAGCTCGCGCACCATGCCTTCCTTCTTTTTGGTGTAGAGCATGCGCCCGTCGCTGCAGCGGATGATCGATTCGCCTTCGTCCATGCCCGTGCGTACGACGCTCAGGCTCTGGTCACTCCAGCGATAACGCAGCACACGGCCCTCGTCGCGCCGGTCTTCCATGGCGTACAGGTAGTCGCCGTCGTCCCACAGGCCTTGCACGTTCTGGCCCCTGAACAGTTCGGTGACGTGGCCGTCCTTGAGGAAACTGACGGGCGAATCGAGGGCTTCCTGGCTGAACACCCAGCCGCCACGCGTGGCAAACATGCCGTCGGGCTTGGACAAGTTGCCCACCACCACTTCGCGGCTGCCGTCGGGGTGGATGCGCACGATGCTGCCCTTGCCGTCGTCGAGTTCCTGGCTGACCATCAGCGAGCCGTCGTCCAGGGGCATCAGCGAGGCGGCCTTGGCCACGTCCGTGTGCAGCACCTGGTAATGCCACTGGCCGCTGGCGCTGACCGGGTAGTAAGTCTGCCAGGCAAAAAAGCCCAGGGCGGCGGTACACACCAGGACGAGTGTGCACAGTGCGGTTTTCAGGGTTCGGATCATTGCTTGGCGCCGACGGATCGAAAGGTCGACCACGTTACCAAGCATGCCGCCGAACATCACCCGGCAATTGCGCGATGTCCCCTTTATCCGGCGCCTGCCGCGCCATCCAGGCCACGGCGGATCTTCTCCAGCAACTCGTCGATATGAAACGGCTTGGAGATCAGGTCCATGCCTGCACCGAGAAAGCTCTGGCGATTTGCCGCGTTCTCGGCGTAGCCGGTCATGAACAGAATCGGCAGCGCGGGGTGCATTTCGCGTGCGATGTCGGCCAGCTCGCGCCCGTTCATGTAGGGCAGCCCGACATCGGTCAGCAGCAGGTCGATGCTCGGGTCGTTGCGCAGGCTGGTGACGGCTTCGTCGCCATCGGCGGCCAGGCTGCAGCGGTAGCCGGCATCGACCAGCACCTCGGCGACAAAGCTGCGCACCGAGGGCATGTCCTCGACGATTAATACGTGTTCGCCGCTGCTCTGGCCGGGGGCTGCAACCGGTTTGGTCGCCGTGCTGGCGGGACCGCTGGCGGCAGGCAGCATGATGGTCACTTCGGTGCCCTGGCGGGTCACGCTGCGGATCTGTGCGTCGCCGCCGGACTGGCGCGCGAAGCCATAAATGGTCGACAGGCCCAGCCCGGTACCCTGGCCCAGGGGCTTGGTGGTGAAGAACGGGTCGAAGACCTTGTCGATGACGCTGTGCTCGATGCCCACGCCGTTGTCGCGTACCGACAGGGCGATATAGGGGCCGTTTTCCAGTTTCAGGTTGCCGTTGGAATAGGCCGGGTAGGTGGTCACCCAGATATTGCCGCCTTTGGGCAGTGCATCGCGGGCGTTGATCACCAGGTTGAGCACGGCGCTTTCCAGCTGGATCGGGTCGACCATTGCCACGGCGGGGTTGTTGGTCAGTTCGAGCTTCAGCGCGATATGTTCGCCGATGGTGCGCACCAGCAGTTCTTCCAGTGAGCGGATATGTGCATTGATGTCGATCGGTCGCGTGTCCAGCGGCTGCTGGCGGGCGAAGGCGAGCAGGCGGTTGGTCAGGCCGGCAGCACTCAGCGCCGAACTCAAGGCCGCATCGGCGTAACCCATGACCTTGTCGGTGCGCTGGCTGTCGATGCGTTTCTTGATCAGCTCCAGGCTGGTGATGATCCCGGTCAGCAGGTTATTGAAGTCATGCGCGATACCACCGGTGAGCTTGCCCAGGGCATCCATTTTCTGCGCCTGCAACAGCTGTGCCTCGGTGCGCGCCAGTTGGGTGGTGGCGTTGGCCAGTTCGGCCTGCTGATGACGTTCACGGTGACGGTGTTCGGTCACGTCCTCGACAAACACCAGGCTCAATTCGGCGCGGCGATAGGGTGAAATCTGCCACTCGGTTTCGCGCAACTGGCCGTCGACCTTCATCTGCAGCGTGCCTTTCCAGCGCTCACCGGCGGCCAGGCGCTGGCACAGCTCCTGGAGTACCGTGAGCTGGTCGGCGGCGAAGCACTCGAGCAGGGCGTCCGGGTTGAGGTTGTCGTGAATCAATTGGGCGAACGCGTGGTTGCATTCGTGCACCTTGAGCTGTGCGTCCATCACCGCAATCGGTGCGCTGATATTGAAAAAGATCTCGCGAAACCGCGCCTCGCTCTCGCGCAACGCGTATTCGGTGTCACGTACGCGCAGCAGGGTGCGCAGGGTCGCGAGCAGCACATCAGGGTCGACCGGATGGATCAGGTAGGCATCGGCGCCGGCATCCAGGCCGGTGATGATGTCGCCGGTCTCGATGGAAGCCGCCGACACATGCACCACGGGCAGCAAGGCGGTGACCGGGTCGGCGCGCAACACCCGCACGATGTCGAAGCCGCTCATGTCCGGCAGGTTGACGTCGAGGATCAGCCCGTCGATCTTTTCGCGGGCGATCAGGTCCAGCCCCTCCTGGCCGGTGCCGGCTTCGAGCACGTGATAGTCGTGGCTTTCCAGGCGCCGCCGCAGGGCGTAGCGGGTGGCGGCATTGTCGTCGACGATCAGCAGTTGAATGTCACGATTCATCGACGGGTCCGCCAGCGATAGAGAGAGGAATGATCACAAAGAACATCGAGCCCACGCCGGGAGTACTTTCCACGCCGACCCGGCCGCCAAGCAGCTCGGCAAAACGCTTGCACAGCGACAGGCCCAGCCCGGTGCCGCGCAGGCGTTTTTGCAGTGGCGAGTCGATCTGCGAAAAATCTTCGAACAGGTTGCTGTGCAGTTGGGCGGGAATGCCCAGGCCGGTGTCCTGTACGGCAAAGCGGATTTCTGCCTCGCCGACCCGTTGCGCCGACACGCGGACCTCGCCTTGCACGGTGAACTTGAGGGCATTGGAAATGAAGTTGCGCAGGATCTGCGCAAGCTTCTTGTCATCGGTGTAGAGCTTGGGCAAGCCGACGGGCTCTTCGAAGATCAGGTCCACCGATGACGCGTCGACAATCGGCCGGAACATGCCGCGCAAGGCCGAGAACAGGTCGAACATATCGAACCAGGCCGGCGAGATAGTGATACGGCCCGCCTCGATCTTGGCCAGGTCGAGCAAGTCGTCGACCATTTCGCGCAGTTCGCGCGCCGAACTGCGGATAAACCCCACCTGGGTGTGTTGCTCCGGGCTCAGCGGGCCATCGAGTTCATCGGCCAGCAGGCTGGTGATGCTCAGGATCGAGCCCAGCGGCGTGCGGAATTCATGGCTCATGTACGACAGGAAGCGGCTTTTCAGGTCCGAGGCCTGGCGCAGTTGATCAGCCTGCATGTCCAGCTCGGCATACAGCGCCAGGACACCCTGGTTGGTCTCGTCCAATTCCGCGCGCAACGCCTCCGCTTCCTGGCGCAGGCGCAGCACTTCATCGGCGAGGGAAACAGTGGCTTCAGCCATCGATGGCCTCCAGGGCAATCACGAAGACGGTGACGTCATCCCGTCCGCGACAGAAATCACGGTGCAAAATGGCGGCAATCAGGGCGGGGTGGCGGTGAGAAAGCCCAGGATAGTCGGCAAGGTTCCAGCGTGACTGCAGGCCGTCGCTGTAGAGAATCAGCAACTGGCCGCTGACCTCAGCGTAGTCGAAGGGCTGCGCCTTGCGAAACTGCACGCCGACAATGCCCGGATGAGACGCCAGCCCGCGCGACTTGCCGGGACCGATCAGGCTGGCGCCGATATTGCCCACTCCGGTAAAGCGCAGGCTGTCGGCCGTGGCGTCGTATTGCGCGACCGCCACGGCGCCGCCGCGGGTGCCGGTCATGCCAATATGCAGGTCGTTGAACAACACGCCGGCGTCGAGGAACGCGTCATGGGCAAACACTTCCTCACCGGCGCGCGCGGCCCGTTCGGCCTCGCTGCCATGACCCAGGCCGTCGGCCACCATCACGCTGAAGCGGCCCGGTTGGATTGCCAGGTGCCAGGCATCGCCGCAGGCCGGGTCGTGGTGCAGGGAATGCTGGCTGACGCCGTAGCGAATGTCCTTCGCGCCGGCCGCCCGTGGGTACAGCCGCGCCAGCATCGCCGTGCCGCGTTGGTCGGCGTACACATCGAAGACCTGGGCCACGCGGGAGATCGCGCCCATGCCGATGCCCTGGGTGCCGCCGGTGGAAAACCCATCCACCAGGCAGCTGTCCAGGTCGAAACCCTGGCCGCGGTCCACGGCGATCAGCTCCACGCCCTGGTTGCCGGTGGCGCGCAGATGCAACTCGCCATGTGCGGCATGCTTGAGGATATTGCTGGCCAGCTCGGTAGCCACCAGCGCGACGCGACCGGCATCGGTTTCGTCAAAGCCCAACTGCTCGGCGAATTGTTGCGCGGTACGCCGCGCGTAGCCGACCTGGCTGACGTCTTCGATCAACAGCACCTGGGTCAGGGCGCTGGGAATGTTCACGTCCATCGGGTGATCGTCACGCGGGTGCCCTGGCCGGGTGCGGTGTCCAGTTCGAACTCGTCGACCAGGCGCTTGGCGCCGGTCAAGCCCAGGCCCAGGCCGCTGCCGGAGGTCCAGCCGTCGGTCATCGCGAGCTTGAGGTCGGGGATGCCGGGGCCTTCATCGCGAAAGGTCAGGCGCAGGCCGGGGCGGTGGTCTTTCTCGACCACGGCCCAATCCATATGGCCGCCGCCGCCGTAGACCACGGTATTGCGCGCCAGCTCGCTGACGGCGGTGACCAGTTTGGTCAGGTCGATCAAGCGCATGCCGCATTCCTGGGCCAGCTTGCGCACCAATTGTCGGGCCAGCACCACGTCCTGTTCGATGAGCACCGGGTGGGTGCCGCTGCTGGCCTGGGTCATGAGTGGTCTACCCGGTCACGCAGCAGATTCATGCCGCGCTCGACGTTCAACGCGGTCGCCACGCCCGGCAGGGTCATGCCCAGTTCCACCAGGGTGATGGCCACGGCCGGCTGCATGCCGACCAATACGGTCTGGGCATCCATGATGCGCGACAGGCCGGAAATGGTGCCGATCATGCGACCGATGAACGAGTCGACCATGTCGAGTGCCGAGATATCGATCAACACGCCACGCGCCGAGGTGCGGCTGATGCGTTCGGACAGGTCGTCCTGCAACGTCAGTGCGAGTTGGTCATGCATGTCGACCTGGATGGTCACCAGCAGGAATTCGCCCATCTGCAAAATAGGGATGCGTTCCATACTTAAACAGCCTTGCTGATGGTGACGCCCAGGCGCTTCAGGGCCAGCGCCAGCGCATCGGCCAGGTTGGCCTTGGTGACCACGCCCTGCAGGTCGAGACCCAGGTGCACGATGGTCTGGGCGATTTGCGGACGCACGCCGCTGATGATGCAATCGGCACCCATCAGGCGGATGGCGGTCACGGTTTTGAGCAGGTGCTGGGCCACCAGGGTGTCCACGGTCGGCACGCCGGTGATGTCGATGATGGCAATTTCCGAGCCGGTGTCGACGATGCGCTGCAACAGCGACTCCATGACCACCTGGGTGCGTTGCGAATCCAGGGTGCCGATCATCGGCAGGGCCAGTACGCCGTCCCACAGCTTGACCACCGGGGTGGAGAGTTCGAGTAATTCTTCCTGCTGGCGCTTGATCACCGACTCACGGGATTTCTGGAACGTACGGATGGTGTGCATGCCCAGTGCGTCGAGCAACTCGGAGATTTCCCACAGCTGTTCGGCGAGTTGCGTCGGTTGCTCGGCGTATTCACGCTGCAGCAAGGCGAACAACGGACCCTTGAGGGCGAAGATAAAGCTGGCGGTCTGCTGCGAGTCCTGGCCGACCAGGGCACGGCTATGGGAGAGCTTTTCCAGGAACACGCGGGTCTCGGCCCAGTTTTCCTGGCCGACCTGCTGGGAACCGCCTTGCTGCAATGCCGCGATCAGCAGGTTGAGGAAGTCGTTGGCCTGTTGCTTGGCGTCCTCACCCTTGACGTTGCGCGTGGCCCCCGAAGCTTCAAGGCTGGCAACCCACTCGGTCAGCAGGGTAGGGCGATGGGTGTGGAGCGCCTGAATGGTGTGAGCTTGCAAAGTTGCCACGGGGAATCTCCTTGAATGCCTGGGTGAATGGCATGCAATTTATACTAAAACGGACTGTTTTGAATTGTTTCGAGTGTTTTCGTTCAATTCGTAGAGGCCCTATGGATTGGGCGCTCCAGCGGGTTTTGGGGTTGACACGGGAAAGGTCTCTGCAGGCTCGAAAATTTAGGTGCGGTGACGCGGCTTTCTCTGGCAAATCAACCGAATGGGGCAAGTGGACTTTTCGATCGTGGCAAGCCTGCTCACCCCAACACGCTTGCCCTTCACAATCATGGCGCCCCATCGTCTCTAGGACGATAATGCCCCCCACCCCGACTCAACTGGCCGCCTCCCGTGATCATCAACTTCGACCTCAACGACCTCCAAGCCTTCCGCGCCGTGGTAGACAAGGGCAGTTTTCGCGGCGCCGCCGAAGCTATCCGCATCTCGCAGCCGGCGCTCAGTCGCCGTATCGAGAAGCTTGAGTCCGCGCTGGATGTGAAGCTGTTCGAACGCACCACGCGGCGGGTCAGCCTGACCATGGTCGGCCGCGCGTTCCTGCCGCAGGTCGAACGCATGCTCGACGACCTCGACGTCGCCCTGATGGGCATCAGCAACGTCGCCTCCACGCGCATGGGCAACGTGACCATCGCCTGCGTGCCGTCCACCGCGTACTACTTCATGCCCCACGTGATCTCCGAATTCCACAAGCTCTATCCGAAGATTCGCCTGCGGGTGCTCGACGCCAGCGCCGGCGAGGTGTGCAACGCGGTGGAAAGCGGCGAGGCGGATTTCGGCGTGAGTTTCAGCGGCAGCCTGGCCGATGAGGTGGAGTTCGAGTTGCTGCTGCAGGAGCGCTATGTGCTGGCCTGTCGGCGTGACCACCCGCTGGCCGGGCGCGACAGCGTGACCTGGGCCGAAGCCTACGAGCACGACTACATCACCGTGGACAAGACCTCGGGCAACCGCTTCCTGCTGGACCAGGCCCTGCGCGGGGTGCGGGTGAAAAAACCGAGTATCTGCGAGACGCACCACGTGACCACGATGATCGGGCTGGTGGAGGCGGGGTTGGGCGTGGCGATGGTGCCATCGATTGCGATGCCGGCGAGCGATCACCCGATCCTGCTGAGCGTGCCGTTGGTGGAGCCGCAGGTGATGCGCAATGTGGGCTTGATCAAGCGCCGCGGGCGGACGTTGCCACCGGCGGCGCTGGAGTTGGAGCGGTTGGTGCGCGAGACACCGTTTCGGTCAGTGTGATACCGAGTCCAGCCCGGTCGATTGCACCACCGGTTGGGCTTCGGGCGACGCCAGGTAGCGCAGCAGCGCCTTGGCCTGCGTCGGGTGTTCGGCGTTGACCGGAATGCCCGCGGCAAAACGCGTCACCGATTGCACGTCTTCCGGGATCTTGCCGACGTAGGTCACACCCGGTACCGGCAACAATTCCGCGACCTGTTGCAAGCCCACCTCGTAGTCACCCTTGGCGACCTTCTCGGCCACCGGAATGCGTTCGACCATCGTGCCTTTGGCCGGCATGCCGAGTTTCTTGAACAACTCCTTCTCGACATACACACCGCTGGCGCTGTCCGAATACGCCACGGACTTGGCCTTGAGCAGCACCGCCTTGAGTTCGGCGTCGGTGCCGATCGCAGGCTTGGGCGCGCCGTCCTTCACCACCAGGCCGATACGCGAGTCAGCCAATTCGACACGGGAGGCCGGATCGACCTTGCCCTGCTTGATCAGGTCGTCGAGGGCGTAGCCGACCATGATCACCACGTCGGCGTGTTCGCCACGGGCCAGGCGGTTGGGAATCGCTTCCGGCGCCTTGCCCATCGACGGGCCGAGGATAGTATCCAGGCTGTCACCGCTTTGCTTGGCGTACTGCGGGCCGAGCAATTTGTAGGCGGCGGTAAAACCGCCGGACGTCATCACCTTGAGTTCCTCGGCCTGTGCCGTCAGCGCCAGCGCGCCGAGGGCCAGGGCCGTCAGGGTCGTGAGCAGCGGCTTCATCATGCCGCCCCCTGCATCACCTGCCCGCGAGTGTTGGCGCGACGGTATAGCGCCAGGGTCGAGCACAGGGCGCACAGGGCGGCAAACATCATCCAGTAGGCCGGCGAGGCCTTGTCTTCGGTGATGTGGATGAACCAGGTGGAGATCGCCGGGGTGAAACCACCGAAGATCGCAGTCGCCAGGCTATAGGCCAGCGAGAAGCCCGCCACGCGCACTTCCACCGGCATGATTTCGGTGAGCGCCGGGATCATCGCGCCGTTGTACATGCCGTAGAGGAACGAGAACCACAGCAGGGTTTCGAGCATGTGGGCGAAGCTCGGTGCATTCACCACGTAGGACAGCGCCGGGTAAGCCGTGAGAACGGTCAGTACCGTCATGGCGATCAGCACCGGTTTGCGGCCGAAGCGGTCACTCAAGGTGCCACCGATCGGCAGCCAGACAAAGTTCGACACCGCCACCAGCAGGGTCACCAGCAGCGCATCCGAGGTGCTCAGTTGCAGCACGGTCTTGCCGAAGGTCGGCGCGTACACGGTGATCAGGTAGAACGCGGTGGTAGTCATGGCGACCATCAGCATGCCGCCGATGACCACGGTCCAGTTCTTCACCAGGGTCGCCAGCACTTCACGCATGCTCGGGCGATGTTTGCGGTTGGCGAACTCTTCGGTCTCTTGCAGGTTGCGACGCAGCAGGAAGATGAACGGAATGATCACGCAACCGATGGCAAACGGAATGCGCCAGCCCCAATCGGCTACCACCGAAGGCTCCATCCACACGTTCAGGCCATACCCGAGCGCGGCGGCGACCACGATGGAGATCTGTTGGCTGCCCGACTGCCAGCTGGTGTAGAAGCCTTTGCGGCCTGGGGTGGCCATTTCGGACAGGTAGACGGACACGCCGCCCAGTTCCGCGCCTGCCGAGAAGCCTTGCAGCAGACGGCCGAGCAGCACCAGCAACGGCGCCCACAGGCCAATCGTGTGGTAACCCGGTACTAGCACAATCAGCAACGTGCCGCTGGCCATGATCGACAGGGTCACGATCAGCCCTTTGCGGCGACCGACGTCATCGATGTAGGCACCCAGGATGATCGCGCCCAACGGACGCATCAGGAAGCCTGCGCCGAATACGGCGAAGGTCATCATTAATGACGCAAACTCATTAGCGGCGGGGAAGAACGCGGCAGCGATATAGGTGGCGTAGAAACCGAACAGAAAGAAGTCGAACTGTTCGAGGAAGTTGCCCGAAGTAACGCGGAATACCGCACCAACTTTCGAACGGGCAGAGTCGGGCCGGGTAGGGCTAGTCATGGTTTTGTGTCTCCAGCGTTCTTTTTAAAGTGCTTGTTTCGCTTAAGACCTAGAATAGTGGCTGACACATTTAGAAATGATAAGTGACAAATTTGGATAGATTGATGTGCATTGGCTATCAATCCGGGTGTCCGTCGAAATTCCAGCCCTGCTCTATGCTTGAAGGTGTGACCAATTCTTATCGATGGAGGTGGCAATGGCTGACGAACATAAGCGCCGCGATGAGCCGGAGCGTGAGCAACCCCGGCGGCGGGAAGAAGAAAAACCGCAGACCTGGAAGCATCCCGATGATGGGACAGAACTGTCCGAGCGCGACCAGGAGCGTCCGCTGAAGCCTTGATATCAGGTTAAACGCGGTGCAAATGTACGGGTGGTCGCCGCGCTGGCAGCGCGGCGCTCGCGTCAGGGGCAGAGGTCATGAAACCAGCAACGAAATAGGAAACCCCGACGCCAGCACCAGGAACGCCACCACTGCCGCCAGGCACAGGCCAACAAACACCCGCAACAAAGTGCGGGCGGTGGGGTGGGCAATCAACCGGATAGCCCAGAGACAGAACCCGGCCACGACAATGGCCAGGGCGAGAATGACCAGCACGGAAGATGCTCCAGCGACCCTGAAGAGCTGATTTATAGTCGCAAAGGCTTACGATGAACAGTGCGCACATAGACGCAGCCCCCCGGGCTTTCTAAACTGCGGCTTGTCTTGGGGAAGGGGCAGGCGCCGATGAATCGCAATGAATTACGCAAGGCCGACATCAACCTGATGGTGGTGTTCGAAGCTTTGATGCTCGAGCGCAACGTGACCCGGGTCGCCGAGAAGCTGTTTCTCGGCCAGCCGACCATCAGTTCGGCACTCAACCGCTTGCGCACCTTGTTCAACGACCCGCTGTTCATTCGCGTCGGCCACCGCATGGAGCCCACCGCGCGGGCCGAGGAAATCATCCAGCACCTGTCGCCGGCCCTGGATTCCCTGTCGTCGGCACTGAGCCTGACCCACGATTTCGACCCGTCCATCAGCACCATGACCTTTCGCATCGGCCTGTCCGACGATGTCGAGTTCGGCCTGTTGCCGCCGCTGTTGCGGGCCCTGCGCCAGGAAGCGCCGCAGGTGGTGTTCGTGGTACAGCACGTGGACTATTGGCGGATTCCCGACCTGCTGGCCTCGGGTGATATCACCGTCGGCATCACCCAGACCCGTGGCCTGCCGGCGAATGCCAAGCGCAAGCTGCTGCGCCACATTCATCCGCGCATCCTCAGGGCGGACGCCAGCGATACGCCGCTGACCCTCGATGAATATTGCTCACGCCCCCACGTGCTGGTGTCGCACACCGCCAACGTGTCCGGGTTTGCCGATGAGTGGCTGGCCGAAATCGGCCGCAAGCGCCATGTGGTGCTGTCGGTGCCGCAATACAGTGCGCTGCCGGCGTTGCTTGCCGGCACCGACTTGATCGCCAGCCTGCCGGACTACACCGCCGAAGCCATGGCGGTATCGGGCAAGCTGTTCTGCGAGCCGTTTCCGTTCCAGACGCCGACCCTGGATTTGTCCATGGTCTGGCTCAGCCACGTCGACACCGACCCGGCCGAGCGCTGGGTGCGTTCGCGGCTGGAGGCCTTCATGAGTGATCGAGGGTTGGCGGGTAAAACCTGACTGACACAGCTTTCATGCCTGGGGCGTTGCGCCCCGTGCTATATCTACGAATCTTCCTACAACAAACTTGGAGAAACCCATGCCGCACCTGCACCTGGAATACACCGCGAACCTCACAGGCCTGGCCGTCGAGAAAACCTTGCTGCGGCTGAACAATGTGCTGATGGTGTCCGGGCAGTTCGCTTCCGAGTTCGATATCAAGAGCCGCGCGGTGAAGGTCGAGAGTTTCCAGGTCGGCACCTCCCTCGGCCCGCGCGGTTTCATCGCGGTGAAGCTGTCGTTGCTCAGTGGGCGCTCACCGCAGGTCAAGCAGCAGTTGTCGCAGAGCCTGTTGGCGGCGTTGCAGGATCTGGGCGACTGGCCAGAAGGGCTGCAGGTGCAACTGAGTGTGCAGTTGGTCGACATGGATCGCGATTCCTACAGCAAGGCCGCGATCGGCTGACCTTCCCAGCAGCCGCTATAACAAGCCCTGATCGGCGCAGACCTTAACCACCTGTTCCCGAAACCAGGTATTGGCGCTGTCCTGTTGACTGCTTTCATTCCACTGCATGTCCAGGGTGAAGCCCGGCAAGCCGTTGGGCGCTTCGCAATGCCCATACAGCGTGGCCGGTGCCAGCAGCTTCTGCACGCGACGCGGCAGGGTGACGACGAAGTCGGTGCCGGCAATCATCTTCAGGGCGGCGCTGTAGCTGTTGGCCCGCGCGACCACTTGGCGCTTGTGGGCCTGGCGCGAAAGCCAGCCATCGATCATGTTGGTGTCGGAGGTCCACGGCGTCGGGAACACGTGGCGCCGTGCCGTGAAGGATTGCAGGCTGAGGGCCGGCTCGCGGGGCGTCGCGCGTTTGTCGAAGACGCACACCAGGTCGTCCTCCAGCAGCATCTGGGTCTTGAAATCCTTGTGGGCGCGGTGAAAGTGCGGGCCGAAGCAGACCACCAGGTCGAGGCGGCCTTCGCGCAGGTCGTCGGCGGGAATATCGGTTTCCAGCTTCTGCACATTGACGATCACCGGCAGGTCGGCGCGGTCGAAGTTCTTCAGCAGGCGCGGCAGGATCAGCTGTTCGAAGTATTCCGGCGCGCAGACGTTGAAAGTCACGGCCTTCTGGGTGGGGTCGAACGCCTGGCCACCGGCGTGGCACAGGTTGATGCTTTCGAGGATTTTCTGCACATGGCCGTACATGGTGCTGGCCTTGTACGTAGGACGCATACCCGCCCGCGTGTTGATAAAAAGCTCATCTTCGAAGCTGGTGCGCAATTTCTTCAGGCTGTAGCTGACAGTGGACTGGCTGACGAACAGCGTTTCTGACACCTCGGTAACGCTGCTCTGGTCGTAGACGGCGATGAACACCATCAAGTCCTGCATATCGAGCTTTCTGAGCAAGTTACTGTTTAGCATCCATTCCGTCCGTAAGCCCGGTGCACCGAAGTCAGTACAAAACCGTGCAAAAGCTTAACGGAACGGACGTGCCAATAGAAAGTGCTGTAGGGCGTTTCTATGTTTGGAGTGGGACAAATACTTTTGGCAATACGACCTCAGCGGATATGCCGCGCGTAATGCCGTGGGTTGAAGCGCGTGACGATCACCAGCATCACCACGATCACGGCGGTGAGCGACCACCAGGCCCATTCAAAGCTGCCGAGTTGGTCGCGGATCATCCCGGCAATCAGTGGCGACAGGCCAGCGATCAGGTAGCCGATGCCTTGCACAAAGGCGGTGAGGCCACCGGCGCGGCGCGGGTTGTCCAGGTGGTCGAGCGAGAGGATCAGGCTCATCGGAAACAGGCCGCCGATGCCCAGGCCCAGCAGGCATGGCCACAGCAGGCTCAAATGATGAGGGCTGAGGATCAGGCCGCAGAATCCCAGGATGATCAGCACCAGCAGCACCGCGACCACGCCGCGTTTATCCTGGCGACGGTTGGCGATGGCCGGGGTGACCAGCCCGGATACCACTTCCATGGCGGTCAGGAACCCCAGCAGCAACCCGGCGTTCTGTTCGCTCCAGCCCAGCTCCACGTAGTACGGCGCCAGCCACGCCAGCACGCAGGTGTAGGACGCGGTGCCGAGGCCGAAAAAGATCGCCAGCAGCCAGGCGCGTCGATTGCCGAAAAACGATTCCTGCGCGCCCGTGCCGGCCTGGGGCATCGGCGGCACTGCCGCGCGCTGGGCATACCAGAACACCAGGGCGAGCAGGGCCAGCGCGGCCCAGATCGCCAGGCCGATGCGCCAGCTGCCGGTCTGCACCTGCACGAACGGCGCGAACGCAGCCGCCAGCGCCGCGCCGCCCATGATGGCGGTCACATACAGTCCCATGAACAGCGACACGTTATCGCTGAAGCGCGACTTGATCAGCGCCGGCATCACTGCCTGGATCAGCGCAATGCCGACACCGGCGGCAACCGCGCTGACGATCAACTCCAAGGCCGAATCCAGCCACAATCGCGACAGCGTCGCCAGGCCAATCACCAGCAGCGACAGCACAATGCTGCGGTGCTCGCCCACCCGCTTGGCCAGGCCCATGCCAAAGAACATCGCCAGGCCCATGGCCATGACCGGCAACATGGTCAGCAAAGCCGCACTGCTGAAACTCAACGGCACGTCACCGCGAATCGATGACAGCAACGGGCCAACGGCGGCCATCGACGGGCGCAGGTTCAAAGCGACCAGTACCACGCTGATCATCAGCAAGACGGCGGTGGTGGGTTTTGCGTGTACGTTTTCCATGGGCAGGCCTTGAATGAACAAGGGCGAATCAGGCCATGTACGGGAGAGGGGGGCAAATGAGAAAGTCGCTAGGCTTATCTAAAAAATCCAGATGACTGCAGCACCACGGGCAAAGTGCGGAGCTGGCTGGCCGGCGATGGCGGTCTATCAGTCAAGCCTGCTGCAACTGAAAGAGTGCTATCGCCGGCAAGCCAGCGCCTGCAGGGGGCGCGGTATCAGACCGATCTAATCACGTGCTTGATCTCCTGAAACGCCGCCAGCCCCCACGGCCCCAGCTCGCGGCCGATGCTGCTCTGCTTGTAACCGCCCCACGCCGTCTGCGGGAAGATCACTTGCGGGGCGTTGATCCACACCATGCCTGCCTGCAAACCATTGGCCACGCGCTCAGCCGTTTCTGCATCGCGGCTGACCACGCTCGCGACCAGGCCGAAGTCACTCGCGTTGGCCAGCGCGATGGCTTCGTCCTCGCTGGCAAAGCGGCGTACGCACAGCACCGGGCCGAAGATTTCTTCGTTCCACAAGGCGCTGTCCAGCGGCACGTCGGTGAACACCGTGGGGCGGATGAAAAAGCCGTTGGGCAGGTCTGCCGGACGCGCGCCACCACACAACAAACGCGCGCCCTGCTCAATGCCTCGCTGGATATGCCCGAGCACCCGCTGGTACTGCGTGCGGTTGATCAGCGCGCCCATTTCCACATCTTCGGCAAACGGGTCCGCCACGCGGATCGCCTCCGCCCGTGCCTGCAAGCGCTGCAGGAATTCATCCGCCAGGCTGTCCGCCACCAGCACCCGGCTGGTGGCCGAGCACATTTGCCCAGCGTTGAAAAAACCACCGCCACACGCCAGTTCCACCGCCAGGTCGAGGTCGGCATCGGCGAGCACCAGCAGCGATGATTTACCGCCCAATTCCAGGCTCACGCCCTTGATGGTTTCGGCGGCGCGTTGCATCACCTGCACCCCGACGGCGTTGCTGCCGGTGAAGGAGATCTTCGCCACGCGACGGTCCGCCGCCAGCGGTGCGCCCACCGCCAGCCCGGTGCCGCAGACCAGGTTGAAGACGCCCGCCGGAAAACCGGCCTCGGCAATGATGCGCGCCAATTGCAGCTCCGCCAGCGGCGTGACCTCCGAGGGCTTGAGCACCACGCAGCAACCGGCGGCGAGGGCCGGGGCGAGTTTCCAGGCGGTGGTCACCATGGGGAAATTCCACGGCACGATCAGCCCCACCACGCCGCACGGTTCGCGGCGCAGGCGGGCGCTGAAATCTTCGCAGGGCAGCGCCACCGAGGCGTCCTGGCTGGCGTCCATGGCGTCGCAGACACCCGCGTAATACTCGAAGGTGGCGATCACGTCATCCACATCGATGCCCGCTTCAAACAGCGGCTTGCCGTTGTTGCTCGACTGCACGTGCATCAGCTGTTCGCGCTGCTCGCTCACCCCTTGGGCAACCTTGCGCAGCAGCGCGCCGCGATCACGGCCGGTGCTTTTCGACCACTCGACAAAGGCCGCGCTGGCAGCATCGACCGCCTCGGTCACGGCATTCGCATCGCCAACGCTGACCTGCGCGAGGGTGGCTTCGGTGGCCGGGTTGATCACCTCCAGCGCCGTCTCGCCAGCTCGCCACGCACCGTTGATATACACACCGTTCACGACTGCGCTCATAGCGCTACCTCCTTCATCCAAAGACCCTGGTCGATTTCAATCAGCGTCGGCCCCTGGCGGTCAGCGGCGACGCGCAAGGCGCGGCGTAAAAGGTCGGGGCTGTGCACGCTTTCGGCCGCGCTGCCGAGCGCCTTGGCCACGCCGATGAAGTCCGGGGTATAGATGTCCACACCGACGGGCTCGATGGCGCGGTTGAGCATGTATTTCTTGATCTCTTCGTAGCCCTGGTTATTCCACAGCAGGACGATGATGGGCGTACGCGCCTCGACTGCACTGGCCAGTTCCGGCAGGGTGAATTGCAACCCGCCGTCGCCGATCAGGCACACCACCGGCTGCCCGTCGCCACGCCCGAGCCAGGCGCCGATCGCAGCGGGGAGGGCGTAGCCGAGGGTGCCGTAGCCGGTGGAGGAATTGAACCAGCGGCGTGGGTGGTCGAGGTTCAGGGTCAGGTTGCCGCTGTACACCGGCTGGGTGGAGTCGCCCACCAGCACGGCGCCGGGCAGGGCCTCCAGCACCGTGTTGAGGAACAGGGTCTGCGCGCGGGTGGCGGCGTCCCAGGTGGGCGCAAGGTCTGCCCACAGGCGGGCGACGCGTTCAGTCCCCCACTGTGGATCGCGGTGGGGTAACGGCTGGTGGCTCAGTTCGGCCAGCAAGGCTTCGGAGGCGATCTGCGCGTCGGCCACCAGCGCCACCTGTGGCGGGTAGTTGCGCACGGTCTGGTCCGGATCGATATCGACGCGCAGCAGCGCACCGGGAATTTCAAAGCCGCCGGCGAAGGTCACGTCGTAGTCGGTTTCAGCCAGCTCGGTGCCAATCGCCAGCACCACGTCGGCCTCGGCGACCAGCGCGCGGGTGGCGACCAGGGTCTGGGTCGAGCCGATCAGCAGCGGGTGCGCGGCGGGAAGCATGCCTTTGGCGTTGATGGTCAGGGCCACTGGTGCGCCGAGCCATTCGGCCAGACGCGTCAACTCGGGAGCCGCATCAATCGCGCCCCCGCCGGCGAGGATCAACGGCCGCTTGGCCGCTGCGAGCAACTGGCTCATCTGCTTGACGGCCGCTGGCGCTGCACCGGCACGCGCCACGCTGACCGGCTCGCAGCCCAGCAACGCGTCGGCGTTTTCCACCAGCACATCCAGCGGGATCTCGATATGCACCGGACGTGGCCGACCGGCCTGGAACACCGCAAACGCGCGCGCCAGGACGCCGGGCAACTCCGCCGCCGACATCAGCGTGTGCGAGAAGGCGGCCACGCCGGCGATCATCGCGCCCTGGTTCGGCAACTCGTGCAACTTGCCGCGCCCGCCCCCCAACTGGCTGCGCGATTGCACGCTGGAAATCACCAGCATCGGGATCGAGTCGGCGTAGGCCTGGCCCATGGCCGTGGTGATATTGGTCATGCCCGGGCCGGTGATGATGAAACACACGCCCGGCTTGCCGCTGGTGCGCGCGTAACCGTCGGCCATGAAGCCGGCGCCCTGTTCGTGGCGCGGGGTGACGTGGCGGATGCTGGACCGTGCCAGGCCGCGATACAGCTCCACGGTATGCACGCCGGGGATGCCGAACACCTGGTCCACACCGTAGCTTTCCAGGAGGTTGACCAATACTTCGCCGCAGGTCGCCATAGATGTCGCTCTTGTTATTGATTCGAGGCGGTATTGGACCGGCTGGCCCGTAGCGGCAACAATCGATAAAAAGTCATACTAGCCATGTCCTCACGTCATGGCTGCGCCCCGATGAAACGCCTTCCGCCCCTGCCTGCGCTGCACACCTTCTGGGTCACGGCCCAGTGCTGCAACTTCACCCGCGCCGCCGAGCAGCTGCACATCACCCAGGGCGCGGTGAGCCGGCAGATTGCCGGGCTTGAAAGTCACCTGGGCTATGCCTTGTTCCAGCGCCAGGCCCGCGGCTTGAGCCTGACCGAGGAAGGGCGTGAATGGTCGCTGCGCGCGCAACAGGTGTTCGGCCTGATCGCAGAGGCGGTGGAGCAGATCGGCAGCCGGCGCGAGACCCTGCAACTCAAGGCCTCTACCTGCGTGATGCGCTGGCTGTTGCCGCGCCTGATGCAGTGGCAACGGGAGCGCCCGGATGTGCCGGTGGAACTCACCACCACCGTGGCCTACACCGTCGACTTTCGTCGCGAGGCCTTCGACGCGGCGGTGATCTACGCGCCCATTGCCGAACAGTCGGCCGAGGCCCGGCATTTGTTCGATGAACAACTCACCCCCGTGTGTGCGCCGGGGTTGCTCGGCACATTGCTCACGCCTTCGGACCTGCAGCAGCAGGTCTTGCTGCACCCCACGCGCGATGAGCGCGATTGGGCGTTGTGGCTGCAGGCTGCGAATACGCGCCTGAGCAATCTGGCCCAGGGGCATCATTTTGAAACCCTGGACCTGGCGATGACCGTGGCGTCACAAGGCTCCGGCGTGGCGATTGGCGACAGCGCGTTGATTGGCGAGGATTTGAAGGCCGGTCGCTTGGCGACACCGTTTGAGCTGAGGGTGCCGACGGGGATGGGCTATTACCTCGTGTACCCGCCGGGGACAGCCCCGTCTGCCGGGCTTGAAGCGCTGATGGAGTGGCTGGTGGGCCAGGCACAACAGGCGGAGTGCTGAGGAGCGAATGGGGTGGTGGGTTTGTGCGTAAGGGCGGTGGTTCAGGGGATGTTTTCGGTGACTGGCAGGCAGCCTTCGCGGGCTTGCTCGCGAAAGCGGTGTGTCAGTCGACGATGATTCAACTGAACCACCGCTTTCGCGAGCAAGCCCGCTCCCACATTTTTGTTCGGTGTGAGGCTTGGGATCTGGCGGCGTGGCCGGAATAGTCAGGCCGTGCACCGCAGGCATGGACGACGCATCCCCCACTGTGGGAGCGGGCTTGCCCGCGAAAGCGGTGTGTCAGTCGACTATGTTCCAACTGAACCACCGCTTTCGCGAGCAAGCCCGCTCCCACATTTTTGTTCGGTGTGAGGCTTGGGATCTGGCGGCGTGGCCGGAATAGTCCGGCCGAGCACAGCAGGCATGGACGACGCATCCCCCTGTGGGAGCGGGCTTGCTCGCGAAAGCGGTGTGTCAGTCGACGATGATTCAACTGAACCACCGCTTTCGCGAGCAAGCCCGCTCCCACATTTTTAGTCGGTGTGAGGCTTGGGGTGTGGCGGTGTGGCTGGAATAGTCCGGCCGTGCACCGCAGGCATGGACAACGCCTCCCCCACTGTGGGAGCGGGCTTGCTCGCGAAAGCGGTGTGTCAGTCGATGATGTTTCAACTGAACCACCGCTTTCGCGAGCAAGCCCGCTCCCACATTTTTAGTCGGTGTGAGGCTTGGGGTGTCGCGGCGTGGCCGGAATAGTCAGGCCGTGCACCGCAGCCATGGACGACGCATTCCCCCCTGTGGGAGCGGGCTTGCCCGCGAAGGCGGTGTGTCAGTCGACGCTGTTCCAACTGACCCACCGCCTTCACGAGCAAGCCCGCTCTCGGTGAGTCAGTAGCCGACAGTGAAGCGCTGGCGCGAATGCTTGGGGGTTTCTACTTCGTCGATCAAGGCGATGGCGTAGTCGGCAAAGCTGATCCAGCTGCGGCCGGCGCTGCTTACCAGCAGGTTGTCCTGGCCCAGGCGGAATTTGCCGGTGCGTTCGGTTTCCACGAATTCCGCCGAGGGCGACAGGAAGGTCCAGTCCAGGTCCTTTTCCTGACGCAGCACGTCGAGAAACTCAGCGCCGGCGCTGGCTTCGGCTTTGTATTCAGCCGGGAAACCTTCGCTGTCGATCACCCTGCCGCCGTCCGGCAGCAACAGCGAACCGGCGCCGCCGACCACCAGCAGGCGCTTGACCCCGGCTTTTTTCACCGGGCCGATCACGGCAGCAGCGGGGAGGGTGGCGAAGTGCGCCGCACTGATCACCACATCACTGCCACTGACGGCCTGCTCCAGGGCGGGCGCGTCGAGTGCATCGACCTGCTTGACGGTGACGCCGTCGCGCTTGGGCAGCGTGTCGGTGTTACGCGCAATGGCGACCACGCTATGCCCGCGACGCAGGGCTTCTTCCAGCAATTGGCTGCCAGCACGGCCGGTAGCCCCAATGATTGCGATCTTGCTCATGACGTTCTCCAGTACGGTTAGGGTTTAAAACACTTCACCACTTCATTTCGCCCTTGGCGACTTTGGCGCTCAGTTCCAGCGAGCTTTCGTCAGCGAGGGCGGGGTAACGTTTTTTCATCGCTGCAATCAGGGTGGCAGAGTCCTTGGCCTTGGCGGTTTCCACGTCGAAGGCCTTGATGTAGTCAGCGGTAAATTTGACCGAAGCCGGCGATGGCGTGCCCAGGTAGTGACCGGGAATGACGGTGCGCGGTTTCAACTGCTCGATGCGTTGCAGGGTCGCCAGCCAGTCCTGGTGCGACTGCGCCCCCTGGGTGTCGGCCATCCACAGGTGAATGTTCTCGGCAACGACCACGCCACCGATCACGGCCTTGATCGACGGGATCCACACGAAGCTGCGATCCGGCTGTGCGCTGTCCAGGCCGATTACCTCCAGGGTCTGCCCCTCCAGCGTCAGGCTGTGGCCTTCGAGGACCTGCGGCACGATGGTTTTCGCCGGCTGGTCGGCGCCCATTTTCGGTCCCCAGAACGCTAGCTTGGCGGCCACGGTGGCGTTGATATGGTCGACCACCGGCTGCGGCGCCAGCACCTTGGCGTCGGGGAACGCGGCGGTCAGGGTGTCGAGGCCGAAGTAGTAGTCCGGGTCGCCGTGGCTGATGTAGAGGGTGGTCAGGTGTTTGCCGCTGGCGCGAATTTTTTGCACCAACTGCTCGGCCTGGCCCTTGCCGAATTGCGCGTCCACCAGGATGGCGTCACGGGTGCCGCTGACCAGCACCGAGCTGACCGGGAAGATCGCGGCCTCACCGGGATTGTAGACGTCGAGTGTCAGGTCGGCTGCCGCAGCGTTGGCGGCGAAGGCCAGGGCGGCGGCGGTCAGGGTCAAGCGCTTGAGGGTCGAGAGCATCGGGCAATCCGGCAGTGAGTAAAGGATGCACAGAGCTTAGTTGCACCAAACGCAACTAAAAATGCGATGCTGGGACATAGTTTGTTTCTGAAATCGGGCAAATCATGGATCGTCTTCAAGCAATGCGCGTGTTTGTCACGGTGGTGGATTTGGGCAGCCAGTCCGCCGCCGCCGACCATCTGGACCTGTCGCGCCCGGTGGTGTCGCGCTACCTGGCGGAGCTGGAGGACTGGGTGGGCGCGCGCCTGTTGCACCGCACCACGCGGAAACTGAGCCTCACGGCGGCCGGCGGTGAAACCCTGCCGCGCTGTCGGCAATTGCTGGAGCTGTGCGGCGACATGCAGGCCGCCGTCAGCGAGCCCGATGACGCCCCACGCGGCCTGCTGCGACTGAGTGTCAGCACCTCGTTCGGCCAGGCGCAATTGGCCGATGCCATTGCCGAATACGTCAGGCGCTATCCCCTGGTCACCGTCGACCTGCAGATGCTCGACCGCACGGTGAACCTGGTGGACGAGCGTATCGACCTGGCCATCCGCACCAGCAACGACCTGGATCCCAATCTGATTGCGCGGCGCCTCACCGTCTGTCGCTCGGTGGTGTGCGCCACGCCGGCTTATCTGCGGGAGCATCCGGCACCGCAGAAAGTCGAAGACCTGGCCCGGCACAATTGCCTGACCCACTCGTATTTCGGCAAAAGCCTGTGGCACTTTGAAGAACGCGGCGAGCACGTGTCGGTGCCGGTGCACGGCAACATCACCGCCAACGAGGCCAGTACGCTGTTGCGCGTGACGCTGGCCAGCGCCGGGGTGGCGATGCTCCCCAGTTATCAGGCCGGCGAGCATATCCGTCGTGGCGAACTGGTGCGGTTGCTGCCAGAGGCCGAGCCCCGGCAGATGAATATCTATGCGGTGTACGCCTCGCGCAAACACATGCCGTCGGCGCTGCGCAGCCTGCTGGATTTCCTGGTGTTGAGGTTTCCGGAAGAGCCGGAGTGGGACATCGGCCTGCAGTCGACATAAATGTGTTGAATGGCGCCCGATAATGGCAACTCACCGCAGCTGACCTATGCTTTAAACAGCACCCTGTAGATCCGTTCAGAGGTCTGTGCCATGAGCATCAAAACCCGAAAATACCTGATGATTTTCTTCCTCTGCGCCCTGGCGACCGGGCTGTATGGCACTGCCGCCTACCGTGTGGAGCAAACCCGAATGCAGCCGACCTTTGCGATCAGTTGCCATCAGGATCAATGCGTGCCCCACACCGGCAGTTTCAGCGCGTTGCGCTGAAGCTTGCACCTACAGTGATGTCGGCGGTGTTTCGGTCTTGAGCTGTTCGCGAAACGCCTTGGGTGAAAACCCGACACGGCGGCGGAACAGCCGCGAGAAGTTGGTCGGGTCGGAAAATCCCAGGACTTCTGACATTTCATTGATGGTCATGCTGGTGTAGGTCAGCAGGCGCTTGGCCTCCAGCAATTGGCGGTCGTGCATGATCTGCAGCGCAGGTTGCCCACCCAATTCCCGACAAGTGCCGTTCAGGTGTGAGACCGAGATCCCCAGCTTGTGGGCCAGGTCTTCGATCTTCGGGTGTTCGCGATAATGCTGTTCAACCAACTGTGTAAAGCGCCGGAAATATTCACGTCCGCGTGGGGCCCGTGGGTGGCGGCGCTGGATGGCCTGGCGGCTGATCCACACCAGCAGCACGCTGACCAGCGCGTGCATGAGCATGTCGCGAGCCGGCTGCGCATCGGCGTATTCCTCCTGCAGGCGGGTGAACAGGCTGTTGAGGTAATCGCTGTCGTTGCCCGCCCGGTAGCTGCCAAGCGCGTGCAGACCGTCGACCGTCGTGCCCAGTTGCGCCTGCAAATGGCTGACCAGCGGCGCCGCCAGGGTCACGATATAGCCTTCGACATCCTCGGCAAATCGAAACCCGTGCACGCACAGCGGTGGCAGCACCTGCAGCGTCGCTTCGTTGAGGGTGGTGCGCTGCCCTTCGATTTCCAACTGTGCCTGGCCTTTGTGCACGTAGAGCAACTGGCACAGATCCGCGTGCCGGTGGGGTTGGATTTCCCACTGGTATTCCCGACTGCGCCGGGAAATGGTTTCACAGTGCAACAAATCGGGAGTCGGCCATTGCTGGCTTTCCCCGTAAAGCTTGAAGACCGGAATCGCGGTTTTGGTCATGGTTTCAATCCGATACTCAGAAGAGTGGTGCGGTAATCGCCCCGATTGGCGGAAAGCACAGGCTTTGTCTCAGTTTTCACCTTCTTATGCTGCGCACTCAAGTGAAAAATGTCAGCAACAAAACCAATGACAACTCTTTCACTTGATCCGTTCGGGTGGAACCTGTGGGCCATAACAATAATGAAAACGCTGAAAACCCAAGTCGCCATTATCGGCGCCGGTCCTTCCGGACTGCTGCTCGGCCAGCTGCTGCACAATGCGGGCATCCAGACCCTGATCATAGAACGCCAGAGCGCCGATTACGTGCAAGGGCGCATCCGCGCCGGGGTGCTGGAGCAGGGCATGGTCGACCTGCTGCGCGAGGCCGGCGTCAGCCAGCGCATGGACAGCGAGGGCCTGGTGCATGATGGCTTCGAACTGGCGCTGAATGGCCAACTCACCCACATCGACCTCAAGGTCCTGACCGGCGGCCAGTCGGTGATGATCTACGGCCAGACCGAAGTCACCCGCGACCTCATGGCCGCGCGCGCCGCAGCCGGTGCCACGACGTTTTACGAGGCGCGCGCCGTACAGCCCCACGCCATGAAAAGTGATCGACCGTGGCTGACCTTCGAGCACCAGGGCGAGGCGTTTCGCCTGGAGTGCGACTACATCGCCGGCTGCGACGGTTTCCACGGTATCGCCCGCCAGTCGATCCCGGCCGAGGCGTTGCAGGTCTTCGAGCGGGTCTATCCCTTCGGCTGGCTGGGCATCCTCGCCGACACCCCGCCGGTGCACGACGAACTGGTCTACGCCAAGCATGCGCGGGGCTTTGCCCTGTGCAGCATGCGGTCGCCGACGCGCAGTCGTTACTACCTGCAGGTGCCGGTCGAAACACCGCTGGAAGAGTGGTCGGACGCGCGTTTCTGGGACGAACTGAAAACCCGTCTGCCCAGCCAGCTGGCCGATCAGCTGGTGACCGGCCCATCCATCGAAAAAAGCATCGCGCCGCTGCGCAGCTTCGTGGTGGAGCCAATGCAGTACGGGCGCCTGTTCCTGCTTGGCGATGCGGCGCATATCGTGCCGCCTACCGGGGCCAAGGGCTTGAACCTGGCGGCCAGCGACGTGAGCACGTTGTTTCGGATCTTGCTCAAGGTGTATCGCGAGGGGCGGGTGGACTTGCTGGAGCGCTACTCGGCGATTTGCCTGCGGCGCGTGTGGAAGGCCGAGCGGTTCTCGTGGTGGATGACCTCGATGCTGCATCAGTTTCCCGAGGCGGACGGCTTCAGCCAGCGCATTGCCGAGAGTGAGCTGGCGTACTTCATCAGCTCCGAGGCGGGGCGTAAAACCATTGCAGAAAATTACGTCGGGCTTCCTTACGAAGCTATCGAGTAGCCTGCTATCGTATCGAGCATTCCCGCGGGCCCTCCCTTTCCCGCGGGCCCTGCTCGAAGGTTCTGCCGTGACCAACCTGAATCAGCCCGCCCAACCTGTCCCTGCCGTGCGCAGTGTGCTTGCCGCCTTGATGATGGCGATCTTCCTCGGTGCCCTGGACCAGACCATTGTCGCGGTGTCCATGCCGGCCATTTCCGCGCAGTTCCACGACGTCAACCTGCTGGCCTGGGTGATCTCCGGCTACATGGTGGCGATGACGGTGGCGGTGCCGATCTACGGCAAGCTTGGCGACCTGTACGGGCGGCGGCCGATGATGTTGATCGGCATGGGCCTGTTCACCCTGGCCTCGCTGTTCTGTGGCATGGCGCAAAGCATGGAGCAACTGGTGCTGGCGCGGATTCTCCAGGGCATCGGCGCCGGCGGCATGATCTCGGTGAGCCAGGCGATCATCGGCGACATCATCCCGCCCCGTGAGCGCGGGCGTTATCAGGGCTACTTCAGCAGCATGTATGCGGTGGCCAGCGTGGCCGGGCCGGTACTGGGCGGCTACATGACCGAGTACCTGTCGTGGCGCTGGGTGTTCCTGATCAACCTGCCATTGGGCGCCGGTGCCTGGTACGTGGCCCATCGCACCCTGGTGGGGTTGCCGGTGCCGCAGCGCAAGCCGGTCATCGACTACCTCGGCACCGTGCTGATGATCATCGGCTTGACCGCCTTGCTGCTGGGCATCACCGAAATCGGCCAGGGCCATCATTGGCGTGACGATGCAGTGCTGGGCCTGCTCGCGTGTGCGCTGGTGGCGCTGACCGCGTTTGTCTGGCATGAACGCCGTGCCCGCGAGCCGCTGCTGCCGATGCACCTGTTTGCCAACCGCAGCGCGGTGCTGTGTTGGTGCACGGTGTTTTTCACCAGCTTCCAGGCGATTTCCCTGACCGTGCTGATGCCTTTGCGCTTTCAGACGGTAACCGGCGCTGGCGCCGACAGCGCGGCCTTGCACCTGTTGCCTCTCGCCATTGGACTGCCCATCGGCGCGTATTCCGCCGGGCGCATGACCTCGGTGACCGGGCGCTACAAGCCGATGATCCTCAGCGGCGCGCTGTTGAGCCCGCTGGCGATCCTCGGCATGGCCTACAGCGCGCCCCAGGCGGTGCTGCTGACCGGCGTGTTCATGCTGCTGTGCGGGATTGCCGCCGGCATGCAGTTCCCTACGTCGCTGGTGGGGTCGCAGAATTCGGTGGAGCAGCGTGATATCGGCGTGGCCACCAGCACCACCAACCTGTTCCGTTCATTGGGCGGGGCGGTGGGCGTGGCGTGCATGTCGGCGCTGTTGCTGGCGCTGTTGCAGGATTCCAGCTTCGCCCACCTGGCCAGCGGTGCGCTGGTGGCCGAAGGCAGTTCCGGCAACGTGCTGCTCGATGGCCTCAACGCCGCCCCGGGCCCGGCGCAGGATGCCCTGCGCGGGGAGTTGGCGGTGACCTTCCGGCATTTGCTGATGGTCAGTGCGGCGGTGTCGCTGTTGGGGCTGGCGGCGGCGATCGCGATGCCGAACCGGGTACTGCGCGGCCGTGAAGACAAGGCGCGCTGACCCACTAGGCGCCTGGCTTGCCGACCCCCATCGCCGGCAAGCCGGGCTGCTACAAGGTCAACCTCAAGGGCTGTAGTA
This sequence comes from Pseudomonas sp. TH21, assembly GCF_016651025.1. NCBI lineage: Bacteria > Pseudomonadati > Pseudomonadota > Gammaproteobacteria > Pseudomonadales > Pseudomonadaceae > Pseudomonas > Pseudomonas sp. TH21. The sequence goes on from NZ_JAEKEQ010000001.1 coordinate 1,562,729, forward strand.
CCCGACCGCCACCATGAAATGCCCGGCCTTGCGCACATACGCATGTTTATTCTCGACCTTGTCGGTCACCGGGTTCTTCCAGCGATATTTGTATTCACCCTGGTCCTGCTCGGCCATCAGCTTGAGGATCGGCTCGCCTACCGGCTTGCCGTCGGGGTCCTTGATCTTGCTGAAGTCGGTGTTGAGCAGGCGCAGGTTGGTGCCATGGGCCACGTAGCGCCGGGTATTGAGGTCGACTACGAACACATAGAGGTCATCCTGCAGGAAACCGCCCTGCAAGGCGTTGATCGCCTTGAGCGTGCCGGCCTCATCCTTGAGCAGTGCATTCACCGCCTTGTTGCGCAGCGCCCGTGCCTGTTCCGGGGTGGCGCGCGGCAGGTAGTAGCCGACCGCCAGGATGCGTTCGCCGACGCGCTGATAAAACACGTGCTTGTGCTCGACCTTGCCATCGTTCCAGTTCTGCCAGCGGTAGTCGGCCTGCTGGATACCTTGGTCCTGCGAGACCTTGAGCGCGTCCTTGAACGACTGGCGCAGATCCGGGCCGAGCACTTCAGAGACATTGCGTCCGATCAAGGCCGAGGAGGGGCCGCCGCTGGCCAGCAGTACGCCCTGGGTGTCGACCACGAACACATAGCGATCATGGTCGACAAACTCGCCCTGGCGGCTGAACGCGGCAAACGCCTTGTCGCCGTTGCTCTGGTAGTAGGCCAGGGCTTTTTGCAGCAGTGCCTTGGCGGCCTGGGCGTCCTCGTCCTGAGTCGTCGCGGCGTGCACCTGGCTGAAACACAACAGCAGCAGCGCGGTGATGCGGAGCAGTCCCTTCATGTTCCGTCCCTCATTATTGTTGGTGTGACAAGAGCGTAGACGCCTGTGGCTCAAGGCGCCGCCAGCCATTGATCGACAATACCGGCATACACCCCGGTGGCCACGCTCAGGTGCAACCATTGGTCGACATAGCTTTTCCAGGCCACATCGTCGCGGGGCAGCAGGAAGGCTTTTTCGCTGTACTGCATCTGCCGTTCCGGGTTGACCGCGCACAGCCCAGGCTTGAGCTTCTGCTGGTAACGCGCTTCGCTGGCGTCGGTGATCATCACGTCGGCCTTGCCTGCCAGCAGCTCGTCGAAAATGGTCACGTTGTCATGCAGGCGGATGTTGGCCTGGCCGAGGTGCGCGCGGGCAAACACTTCGTTGGTGCCGCCCGCCGGTTCGATCACCCGTACCTGTGGCTGGTTGATCTGCTCGACGGTCTGATAGCGCTGCACATCCGCGCAGCGCACCAGCGGGATCTTGCCATCGACGCCGAGAGCCTGGCTGAAGAAGGCCTTTTTCTGACGCTCAAGAGACACCGAAATACCGCCCACGGCGATGTCGCAGCGCTGGGCGAGGAAATCCGGCATCAGGCTTTTCCAGGTGGTCGGCACCCACTGGATCCTGGCGTTGAGGCTCTTGGCCAGGGATTCGGCCATGGCAATGTCGATGCCTTCGTAGCCGCCATCGGCGCGCAGCGAGGTATAGGGTTTGTAGTCGCCCGTGGTGCACACGGTGAGCGTGCCGCGCTGCAGCACCTCATCAAGGCGCGACGGCGCGGTGTCGGCCAGGGCCGAGGTGGCGAGGCTCGCCAGTACGCATAAGGTTATTGTTGTTTTCATGCGATCGAGTCCTTGGGGCATGATCGGGGGCGGTCATTATTTCCAGGCGAATGGCCAGGTAGCAAGGGCCGTCGAATGTTTAGCCAAGTTGCAACCAAACTCCGCCAACCCTGAATTTAATCGCCTATGCGGGCATGTGACGCTGTCCGGCATCTTCCTCAGTGTGATTCCCGCATGGACGGCTGCCCCGACGCTCACCCCGCGACACTGCCGTCCGCACTGGCCTTCTGGGCGCTGTTTCACTGCCGACATGCGCGCCCACCAGATAGCTTTCTCCTACGTTGATCCACCTCACGGATGACGCGCACCTGTGCGCATCTGCCCGGCGGCGCCTGCGCGCCTGCCTGACGCAAACGTATGAGATTTCCCATGAGTGTTTTTGCCAGCCTGCACGAAGCCCAAGCTTTCCTTGAGCAGCACCCGGACATCGAGATGTTCGAGCTGTTTATCCTCGACAACAACGGCGTGCCACGCGGCAAGTTGCTGCACCGCGACGAACTGCTGGCGGTGTATGCCAGCGGCCGGCCGTTGCCCAGCACGATCCTCGGCCTGACCATCAATGGCGATGACGTGGAAAATTCCGGGCTGGTGTGGGAGGTCGGCGACATCGACTGCCGCGCCTACCCGATCAGCGGCAGTTTGCAGCGCATGCCGTGGCGCCTGATCCCGACCGCCGCCGTGCAGGTCAGCATGCACCCCACCGAGGGCTTGCCCGCCACCGTGGCCGACCCGCGGCATCTGCTCGCCAAGGTGATTGCGGGGCTGAATGCCGACGGGTATTACCCGGTGATGGCAGCGGAGCTGGAGTTTTATCTGCTCGACCAGAAGCCCGACAGCCACGGCCGCCCTCAACCGGCACGGGACAGCGACGGGGGCCGCCCGCGTTCGACCCAGGTGTACGGCTTGCGTGAGCTTGAGCAGATCGAGCCGTTCCTGGCGGACCTGTACAGCGCTTGCAAACTGCAAGGCATCCCGGCGCGCACGGCGATTTCCGAATACGCCCCGGGCCAGGTGGAGATCACCCTCGAGCATCGCGCCGATGCCCTGCAGGCGATGGACGAGGCGGTGCGCTACAAGCGCCTGGTCAAGGGCGTGGCGCATAAACACGGGATGAGCGCCTGCTTCATGGCCAAGCCGTTCGACGACCTGGCGGGCACCGGCATGCATATGCACGTCAGCCTGGCGGACGCCGAGGGCAACAACCTGTTTGCCAGCGAGGCCGCCGACGGCACGCCGCTGCTGCGCCAGGCGGTGGGCGGCATGCTCAGCACCTTGCTCGACTCGTTGCTGATGTTCTGCCCCAATGCCAACTCCTATCGCCGCTTCCAGACCAACAGCTACGCGCCGCTCGCCGCCACCTGGGGCGTCGACAACCGCACCGTGAGCCTGCGCGTGCCCGGTGGCCCGGCCTATTCGCGGCACATCGAACACCGCATCTGCGGCGCCGACGCCAACCCCTACCTGGCGGCGGCCGCGATCCTCGCCGGCATCCACCGTGGCATTCGCGAACAACGCGACCCCGGCGCACCCGTGGAAGGCAATGGTTATGCCCAGGCCAAGGAGCTGCTGCCGACCGACTGGCTCACCACCCTGCGTGCACTGGAAGGTTCGAGCTGGGCGCGCGAGGCGTTTGGCAGTGAATTCCTCGGCGTGTACCTGGCGGTGAAACGTGCCGAATATCGCCAGTTCATGGGGGAGGTGGGCGAGCAGGACTGGCGGTGGTACCTGCATCAGGCCTGATGCTTGGCTGGTTGGGATGAGCGCAGCGTTGCTTTTGTGGTGAGCGGGCTTGTTGTGGCGAGCGGGCTTGCCCCGCGTTGGGCGGCGAAGCCGCCCCTTCCTAAGGCCCCCGCAGTGTGTCAGGCATAACCAGTTGACTGGTTTTGGGGCGGCTTCGCCGCCCAACGCGGGGCAAGCCCGCTCGCCACAATAAGCCTGCTCAACTTAGCCTGCTCTCCACAACAAACCTGCTCAACCAAGCCTGCTGCCCACAACAAGCCTGCTCAACCAAGCCTGCTGTCCACAACAAGTCTGCTCAACCAAGCCTGCTGCCCACAATAAGTCTGCTCAACCAAACCTGCTGTTCACAACAAGCCTGCTCACCACAACAAGCTCACTTGCCACAGAGATCACTACATCCTTCCCCAGCAACACCCCCGTCACGCGTTTCAACTTTTTTTTCACGTTCCGGTGGTTAAGCTGCGAATCAAGGTCGTTCACTACCGTTTAACTCACATGAGCCTGTGATGTCGCCACAACCGCCTTCTTCCATCGAGATTGAATACGCCGAGCGCTGTGACCGTGAGCACGCCAGGGTCTGCGGCGATACACGTCCGCCAGGGCTGCGGCGGCGCCTGGCGTCGTGGCGCGATGAGTGGCTGGTGCGCCAGGCGCTGAAAGTCGCCGGCGAACCGGGGCTGGTGCTGGACCTGGCCTGCGGCTCGGGGCGGTTCTGGCCGGTGTTGGCGGAACACGTCAACCGGGTGATCCTGGCGTCGGACAACTCCCAGGCCATGCTCGACCACGCCCGCACCCACCACCCGGCGTCGTTGCTCAAGCGGGTCAAGACGTTTCAGGGCTCGGCGTTTTCCGTCGGCTTGTCGGCCAACGCGGTGGATTGCATTTTTTGCCTGGAATTATTTCGTCATGTGCCCAGCAGTGAAGGGCGCCTGGCGTTGTTGCGCGAGTTTCACCGGGTCAGCCGTGACACGGTGATTGTGTCGGTGCCGTCGCGCACCCCGGTGGAAGAGGAGTTTCGCCAAGCCGGCTTCAAAATCCTGCATCACCAGGAATTCATGCCTGGCTCCCACCTGTGGCGGGTCTACGTTCTGCGTAAGAGAGGATAAGTCCCGCCTGTCGGACTATTCTTCATCTCTTGTCTGAGTTTTCATGGACGCCTGTGCACTGCGAATGCTCGCAAGTCCCTTTCGCGATATATACTGCGCGCCATTCTTCAAGGGAGAGCCGTGTGGCCATCGATATTCACTGGATCTGCGACAACGATAGCCTCGGCCAGCATTGCGCCGAATGGCAGCAGTTGCCATTCGTCGCCCTCGACACCGAATTCATGCGGGTCGACACCTTTTATCCCATTGCCGGGCTGATCCAGATCGGTGATGGCGTTCGCGCTTACCTGATCGACCCCCTGACCATCGACAACTGGCAACCTTTGGCCGCCTTGCTGGAAAACCCAGCGGTGATCAAGGTGGTGCACGCCTGCAGCGAAGACCTCGAAGTGCTGCTGCGCCTGACTGGCAGCCTGCCGGTGCCGTTGTTCGACACCCAATTGGCGGCGGCCTACCTGAACCTTGGTTTCTCCATGGGCTATTCGCGCCTGGTGCAGGCCGTGCTCGATATCGAGCTGCCCAAGGGCGAGACCCGCTCCGACTGGCTGCAGCGGCCATTGTCGGAGACGCAAATCAGCTACGCCGCCGAAGACGCGGTGCACCTGGCCGAAGTCTATACACGCCTGCGTCCGCAGCTTTCCGACGACAAGTACGCCTGGGTCCTGGAGGACGGCGCCGAGCTGGTCGCCAACCTGCGCCGCGAAGTCGACCCGTACGAGGTGTACCGCGACGCCAAGCTGGCGTGGAAACTCTCGCGTGCCCAGCTCGCCGTCTTGCGTGAGCTGTGCGCCTGGCGCGAACAGCAGGCGCGTGCGCGTGACTTGCCGCGCAACCGCATCATTCGCGAACACTCGCTGTGGCCCCTGGCCAAATCCCAGCCGGATAACCTCGCCGCGCTGGGCAAGATCGAAGACATGCACCCGCGTACCGTGCGACAGGACGGCCAGTTCCTGCTGGACCTGATCAAGCGTGCCGGCAGCGTGCCCATGGACCAATGGCCACCGGCCGTTGCTGAACCGCTGCCGGTGGACGCCGCCGCGCTGATCAAGCAACTGCGTGCCCTTGGCCAGACCTTCGCCGAGCGCCTCGACATGGCGCCCGAGCTGATGCTGCGCAAGAAAACCCTCGAAGCCCTGGTCAAAAGTGGCTATCCCGATGGGCCTTACCAATTGCCAGACTCGCTGCGTGGCTGGCGCCGCGAGTTGATGGGCCAGGCGCTGCTCGACAGCCTGGCCACTGCCGGAGAACAGCCTTGAAACGTATCTGCTCCATCTATCGCAGCTTGAAACGCAACGAAATGTATCTCTATGTACTGAAAAGCGATGCCCTGGAGCGCGTGCCGGAACCGTTGATGGAAGCCTTCGGCAAGGCCCATCACGCGTTTGACATGGTACTGACGCCGGAGCGCAAGCTGTCGCGCGAAGACATCACCGTGGTGCTGGAAAACCTCGAAAAGCAGGGCTACCACCTGCAAATGCCGCCGGCCGAGGACGAGTACATCGAGCACTTGCCCGAAGAGCTGCTGCGACGCAACGACCCGGTGTGATCGGTGGGTGCCCTGTTCAGGGCACATTCATCCATGGAATCGTATTATCGGGCGCTGGCCGCAAGGGATGCGGGCGGCCGTCTGCACTGTTTTTGAAAGGTTTGAAGCATGCGTGTTCTGATTGCTGAACAGGATCACCCTCTGTACGCCCGGTTGCTGGGCGAAGCGGCACCGGACCTTGAGGTGCTGACCAGCGGCGACTCGGCCGAACTGTCGCGCCTGGCCGCCGATTGCCCGGTATGGCTCGGCCAACCTGACCTGCTGGCGACGTTGTTGCGCCAGGGCCATCAACCGCAATGGCTGCAATCGACCTGGGCGGGCATCACGCCGCTGCTGGCCGACGGCTTGCCACGCGATTATCGCCTGACCCGTGCGGTCGGCATCTTTGGCCAGGTCATGGCTGAGTTTGTCCTCACCTACATGCTCGGCCACGAGCGCGAAGTGCTCGCGCGGCTGGTCAGCCAGGTCGAGCGCAAATGGGACAACCGCATGGGCCAGAGCCTGGCGGGGCGTACGGCGCTGATCGTCGGTACCGGCGATATCGGCCAGAGCGTGGCGGAGTTTCTCGTGCCGTTTGGCGTCAAGGTGTACGGCATCGCCAGCACCGCGCGGGAACAGGCGCCGTTTATCGAAGTGGCCGGGCTCGATCAGCTCGGTCGGCTGGTGGGCGAGGCGGATTATGTGATCAACCTGCTGCCCAACACGCCGAACACCCACGACCTGTATGACGCGGCGCTGTTCAAGCAATTCAAGCCGACCGGGCTGTTTATCAACGTCGGGCGCGGCGTGGCCGTGGTCGATGCCGACCTGGTCGAGGCCTTGAAGGAAGGCCACCTGGCCGGCGCGGTGATCGATGTGTGCCGCCAGGAACCGCTGCCGCAGCGCCATCCGTTCTGGACGGCGTGGGGCCTGTTGCTGACCGGGCACAGTTCCGCACCGACCTCGCCGTCGATGATGGTCGAGTTGTTTGTGCAGAACGTGCGCGCGTTTCAGGCCAAGCAAGCCCTGCGCGGAGAAGTGGATTTCGAGCGCGGTTACTGACGGCGACACACAACCTGACAGTCAAGATGGAACCTTCTTCGCGGGCACTCCCACCCAGTGACCGCAAAGGGCGCAAGGTCGCGCCCTTTAAGGATATTCATATGACTAAGGACAGGTTCGCCCATGACCACGCTCACCCCTTCCTCTTTCAATACGCCAGCCTTGGCGTTTTCCAGCCGGGGAGTACCGGCTCCGACCGACGCCGCCTTGGCGGCCAAACAAGCTGTATCCGGTGGACTTGAATGGCATGCCTGGGGAGTTCATGGTGCCGGTGGTCAAGCGCGTGTATGACCGGCAAGTCGCCGAACTGCGGGCGGCGTTCAATGAGCTGATCGCCCCCGCGTCTTGACCGGCTCACCCTGGCGTTCGGCAACGCCAGGGTGTCACGGCTCAAAGGCTGAAATCACCCTCTGACACCAGCTCGCTCAGCGGCTTGCGCGGGCTCGGTGCTTCGCGGCCTTGCAGGTACTCGGGCAAGGTCGACTTGTCACCCAGCTTGCCGACGGCCACGGCCGCGTGCAGCGCATACCCTTCAGGAATCTTCAGCTCCTTGCGGGTCAGCTCCTGGTCGAAGCCGGCCATGCCGTGGGTGTGCCAGCCGCTGAGGCTGGCTTGCAGCGCCAGGTGGCCCCAGGCCGAGCCGGTGTCGAAGGTGTGCCACAGCGCCGGGGTTTCTTCCGTGGCGCCGGGGGCGGTGAAGTCGGTTTTCGAGGCGATGATCACCAGGGCCGAGGCATGCTGCGCCCACCCACGGTTGAATTCATTCAGCAAGCCCAGGAAACGTTCCCAGTCCGGCGTGTCGCGGCGCGCGTAGAGAAAGCGCCATGGCTGCGAGTTGTAGGCCGACGGCGCCCAGCGTGCGGCTTCAAAGAAGCTCAGCAGGGTTTCCTGGGGAATGCTTTCACCGGTAAAGGCGCGTGGCGACCAGCGCTCGGTGAACTGGGTGTGGATCGGGTAATCGGCAACGCGTGGATTTGTGCTCATGAACAGTTCCTGATGACGACGATGGGCTACGGTGAGATAGGCAAGCGCAGTTCAAAAAAACGGGGCACCGATGAGCTCGGCGAGGGTTTTTTCAAGGCTCCATGGGGCGTCGTGGGCAATGCGGCGAAGCATTTATGGCGGCCGACGCAGGGCCTTCGCGGCTCACAAAGCTACTGCGACGAAGGTTCGCTGACAAGTCTTGTCGTACCGACAGTCGCCAGCGCTTGGCCCCAAGGGCCTTGGGCACTAGACTGGCGGCCTTTTCACCTACCGATACTGATGCAGAGCCATGGCCGCCAAAGTCGAACCTTTCTGGATACGCAAAACCCTTGAACACCTCGACCAGGAGGAGTGGGAGTCGTTGTGCGACGGCTGTGGCCTGTGCTGCCTGCAAAAGCTTGAGGATGAGGACGACAACAGCGTCTATTACACGCGTATCGCCTGCAAACTGCTCGACCTGAAGACCTGTCAGTGCACCGACTACCCCAACCGCCGCGCCTCGGTGCCCGACTGCATCCAGCTCACCCCGGGCCAGGCCGACCAGTTCAAATGGCTGCCGCCCACCTGCGGCTATCGCCTGGTCAGCGAGCGCAAGGACCTGCCGCTGTGGCACCACCTGGTCTGCGGCGACCGGGACGCCGTGCACCATGAACGCATTTCCCAGTCCGGGCGCATGCTCAGCGAAGGCAGCGTGCCCGAGGATGACTGGGAGGATTACCTGATTTTCCGCGCGGGCTGAACGAGGAGTGTGTATGAGGGCGGGGACCCAGCTGGCGGCAAGCCTGGTGTTACTGGCGTTGAGCATGCCTGCGTGGTGCGCGAAGAAGGTTGACCTGGATTATCACGTCAAGTTGTTGCCCCAGAGCGATCAGGCCGAGGTGCGCGTGAGCCTGTCCCAGGGCTCGGCGGTGCGCAGCCTGGATTTCGACCTTGGCCATGACGGTGACTACAGCGACTTCAAGGCTGATGGCCAATGGAGCGTCACCGAGCACCGCGGCCGGTGGCAACCCGGCGCCAACAAGGCCAGCCTGACCTACCGGGTTCGCCTCACCCACGCGCGCAAGCCGGGCATTTATGAGGCGCGGATGACGCCGAGTTGGGCGCTGTTTCGCGGCGAAGACCTGGTGCCGCCCGCGCGCCTCGACCAGCAGGACGGGGTGGAGTTGGTCTCGCGCCTGGTGTTCGAACTGCCGGCGGGCTGGAAAAGCGTCGAAACCGCCTGGCCGCGCATCGGCAAGAACAAATTTCGTATCGACAATGTTTCGCGCCTGTTCGACCGGCCGACCGGCTGGATGCTCGCCGGCACCCTCGGCAGCCGCCGTGTGCGCCTGGGCGAGAGTGAAGTCACCGTCGCGTCGCCCAAGGGCCAGGCCATGCGCCGCATGGATGTGCTGACGTTGCTGACGTTCGTCTGGCCCCAGGTGGAAGCGGCGTTCCCGCGCCATCCGGCCAAGCTGCTGGTGGTAGGCGCCAGCGACCCGATGCGCCGTGGCGCGTTCGCCGCGCGCGACTCGATCTACCTCAACAGCCGTACGCCGCTGGTCAGCGAAAACGGCAGCAGCCCGCTACTCCGTGAAGTAGTGCAGGCGATTGGCCGTTTCAACGATCACGACACCAGTGACTGGATCAGCGAGGGCCTGGGCGAGTACTACGCCATCGAGCTGCTGCGCCGTGCCGGCGGCATTACCGATGAGCGGTATCAGGCAATCCAGGCAAGGTTGGTCAAGGAGGGCAAGGACGTGACCAGCCTGCGCGGCGAGCACGTCAGCGGGGCGACGGTGTCACGGGCGGTGGTGGTGTTGCAGGAGCTGGATCGCGAGATCCGCGTGAAAACCCACAACAAGCGCTCCCTGGATGATCTCGCCCAGGCGGTGATGCGGGCCAACAGCATTACCACCGCGGAGTTTGTGCAACTGGCCGAGAGCATCATCGGCGAGACGTCGGTGGTGCTGGACAGCAAGTTGCTGCGCTGAATCCGCCGAACAGACTGCAACTTCGTGTAGGGGCCCGGCAAGCCGGGCTCCAACACCGAAGGCTAGCCGGTGGTTTTTACCGCTTTTTCAGCCGCCACTTCGGCCTTGGTCTTCAGGTTTTTCAGCTCTTCACCGGCGCGCTCGATCTTTGTGCGCACGCTGTTCATTTCCTGACGGCCCTGTTCCAGCTTGTCCTTGAGCGAGCTGTGCCCAGTGACGCCGCGCACCAGCGCGACGCCGCCAATCGCCACCTGGATCAAGCCGAAAATCCCGCCGCGGCGCAGGCCTTTGCCGACCATCATCACGCCACCGGCCACCGAGCCGATGCGCTCCCAGCCGTGCACGTTCTGGTTGGGCTGGGTCTGGAACGGGGTGTGTTCGATGATAGGGCGCAAGGTTTTGCTGTCGCTCATGATCTGTCTCCAACGAGGGCTAGTGATATGCAGCTGACTGCGGGCAGGCGCCGGATGTTCCCGATAAATCAGTACCTGGGGCCCGAACGGGTGTTGTTGCCCTTGGCCAGGCGGTCGTAGAGCACCACGTTGACGGTCGCGGCGAGGTTCATGCAGCCGGTGGTCGGGATGTACACGACGTCTTCGCACCAGTCGCGGATCTCTTTATCCAGCGAGCCATCTTCGGGGCCGAAGATATACAGCGCGCGGTCAGGGTGCGTGTATTCGGGCAGCGGGCGGGCGCCTTCCACCAACTCCACCGCGACCGGGATGCAGCCCAGGGGGAGGATCTTCTTCAGGTCGTCGATGCCGATCAGCGGAATGTCGTGGTGGACTTTCTTGGTGTCGGTGATGAAGTCCCGGGCGCGCTCGTAGCGCACGCCGGTGTAGAACACCGAGGCCACGCCGTAGCAGCCGGCGGCACGCATCACCGAACCAACGTTTTCGGGGGATTTGGGGTTATACAGACCGATGCAGCTGTAGCGTTTATTGCCCACGGGAGTGCCTTAAAAAGGCAGCAGTATAGCGGCAAGCTACAAGCTGCAAGTAAAAGCGGCATGGCTTTTTCTTGTAGCTTGCTGCTTGAAACTTGCAGCTGCGTCATTCAGTCGTCTTTCTTCATCAGCCCCGCCAACGCCGCAAACGGGTTGTGCGTGGCCTTGGCAATCGTCGGGCTGCTGGTGGAGCCTTCGCCGAAGTACTGCTGGTCGGTGTAGCGCGAGTGTTCGTTGTCGTGGCAGTACAGGCACAGCAACTCCCAGTTGGAACCGTCCTGGGGGTTGTCATCATGATTGTGATTTCGGTGGTGTACGGTGAGCTCGCTCAAGCGTTTGCCGGAGAACTCACGGGCGCAGCGGCCGCACACGTGGGGGTACATCTTCAAGGCTTTGTCGCGGTAGCCCATTTCCCGGTCACGCTGGGCATCGGCCAGGATGCGGTCCAGCTTGGCGGTGTGGGAGGGCGGGTTGGTCGAGCTCATCATGGCTCCTGGCTATTTGGTGGGTCACGGATAGGGTTGATTCTAGCCGCTCGCGCTGTAAAAGACCGCTGGCTTTTTCAGCAACCGTACAGCCTGGCCGCGACGAACGTTTGTAGTATCGGTTCACTCACTTTCATAAGGATCTGAAGCCTATGCGTTTATCTACATGGACAGTTGCACTGCTGCTTTGCGTGCTGGCGGCTCAAGCCCAGGCGTTTTCCACCCCCAAGCCCGGCCAGGTGATCGAGGTCAGCCTCCAACAGCTGCACCCGACCCAGGCGGTGGTGGGGTTCGACCAGATTTACTACAGCCTGGGGCTGTTTGCCGACAAGCCGAAGAAGGTCTTCGATGAGTACTGCGAAACCAACGGCCAGGGCGAAGCCGACAACGTGCCGAAAAAGGCCGACCTGCAGCGGCCCGACAGCTTCACCTGCAAGGACCCGGTGGGCACCCATCCTGAAGACATGAAAACCGTGGTGGTCGGCCCCGCGGGCCAGCTGTACCTGACCGACGGCCACCACAGTTTCACCACCTTGTGGGAAGTCCCCGGCGGCGGTCCCCGGTTGAACATGTGGGTCAAGGTCACCGACGACTTCAGCGACAGCCCCGACCTCGCCACGTTCTGGCAGCGCATGCAGGCGGCGCGCAAGGTCTGGCTCAAGGACAGCCAGGGCCAGACCCTGCCGCCGACTCAATTGCCGGCCCACCTGGGCTTCAAGAACCTGCAGGACGACATGTTCCGCAGCCTCGTGTACTTCACGCGCAAGGCCGCCTATGGCAAGCCGGAGGAGGGTGCGGTAGCGCCGGAATTTCTGGAGTTCTACTGGGGCAACTGGCTGCGCACGCAGGTCGACCTGAGCCAGTACAACCTGGACAAGAAAAGCGGCTACAAGGACGCCATTGAAGCCGTCGCCCAGCGCATGGTCAGCCTCGCGCCGGGCTCACAGGTTGGCGACAGCGGTTTTACCGCCCATCAACTGGGCGGCATGACCACGCTGGACCGCGCTGAGCTGGAGAAGACCTTAGAGAAAAAAGTGCCGTATGTGATTGATTACCGCAAATCCCGCAACTGACGCGGGACTGGAGGTGCGGACGCTGGCTGGCCTGCGATGCGGGCACCTGGGGGGCAGGCGCACCGGGTTGATGCCATTGCAGGCCGGCCAGCGCCTACAGGGGCTCAGCCCTTGAGCTTCTCGGCGATCCAGATGGTGTGTCGGGTGCCCTTGTTACCGTGGGCGAACACCTGCACTTCTTCGGCCTTGAAACCCGCCTTGCGCAGTTTGTCGCTGAACAGTTTGTCGGCGCTGGCGGACCAGACCGCCAGCACGCCCTTGGGGCGCAGGGCCTTGGCACAGGCTGCCAGGCCACCGGCGGAATAGAGCCAACTGTTGGCTTTTTGCGTCAGGCCTTCGGGGCCGTTGTCGACGTCGAGCATGATCGCGTCAAAACCCTGGGGCTCGGCCTGCAGTACGTTGGCCACGTCTTCCAGGCGGATCACGGTGCGCGGGTCGAGCAATGGCCGACCGGATTTCTCCCCCAGCGGGCCACGGTTCCATTCCACAACGCCGGGTACCAATTCCGCTACCACCACCTCGGCAGTCTTGCCCAAATGCTTGAGTGCCGAAGCCAGGGTAAAGCCCATGCCCAGCCCACCGATCAACACCCGCGAACCCGGACGGCCAGCGACTTTGCGGCAGGGAATTTCCGCCAGCGCGTCTTCCGAACCGTGCATGCGCGTGTTCATCAACTGGCCGCCGTCCCCGCCCTGAATCTTGATAACAAAATCCTCACCGTATTCGAACAGGCACAAGGCTCCGCCATTGTCGGGGATCGGGGTGGTGTCCAGCAGAACGAAACGTTTCATGGAAATCTCATTGGGAAGGGCATTCTTACGCGGTTGGGAGTAGCCTTGTGACATTCCGGTCAGGCCATGGAGCCATCGATGAAGTGCAGCATTCTAACGGTCATTGTGTTGAGCGCGCTCGCATTGGGTGCGGCGCAGGCTCAGGAGTTGCAGACCGTACCGGTCGCCCCGACGCCAACCCCAGGCGCGCCGGGCACGCCAACGCCGACGCTCTACCCGCAAGTCACCCCGCCCGCCGTGCCCAAGACCAACGGCTCGCCGCCCCTTGTGCCCATCGTGCTGCCGACGCCGCCGAAGGACCAGACGGTGCCCGGCCTGCTGCAAAACGACAGCAAACCGAAGACGCCCGGCGGCTAGAACTGTTGCGAGAGTAATTGCCCGTCGGCCATGCGCAGGCGCTTGGACAGGGCAATGGCAATGGCACGGATGATCTTGGCGGCCACCCGAGGCGCTTCGTTGAGCATCTTCTCCAGGGAATCCTTGCCCAGGTTCAACAGCACGCAGTCACTGGCGGCCACGCAGCTGGCCGAACGCCGCTCGCCGTCCAGCACCGCCATTTCACCGAAAGCGCGCCCACTGCGCAGGGTGGCGATCGTCAGGCGCTGGCCGGTGTGGCTGGATTTCTGCACGGCCACCTGGCCGCTGTGGATGATGCACATGAACGTGCCGGCATCGCCCTCGAGGAAAATCACCTCATCGCGGGCAATGCTGCTGATATTGAAGTAGCCGGCGGCCACGTGGAAATCTTCCGGCAACAGCGGGTCGAACAGGCCGCAGTCCATGAGCATGTCGCGGATTTCGTTATTCAGGAGCGTCGGTTGAGGCATGGCTGCAGTATTGATCCATCAATCAGGTAGGCGGTCCTGTGTTCAGACAGGACCGCCGCGCTAAGTTCCTTAAACCAGCCCCAGCGCCTTGAACACAAATGCATATTCGAGCGCTACGTCACGTAATCCCTGGTAACGACCGCTCATCCCACCATGGCCGGCGCCCAACTCGGTCTTGAGCAGCAGGAGGTTGTCGGAGGTGGCGGTGTCGCGCAACTTGGCCACCCACTTGGCCGCTTCCCAGTACTGCACGCGGCTGTCGTTGTAGCCGGCAATCACCAGCAGGGCCGGGTAGGCCTGGGCGCTGACGTTTTCGTACGGCGCGTAGGCCTTGATGCGCGCATACACCTCGGGCTCTTCGGGATTGCCCCATTCATCGTACTCGGTGATGGTCAGCGGCAGTTCCGGGTCGAGCATGGTGTTGAGCACATCGACGAACGGCACCTCGGCAATCGCCGCCTGGAACAGCTCCGGACGCTGGTTGAGCACCGCGCCGATCAACAGGCCGCCGGCACTGCCGCCACTGATCGCCAGTTGGCTGGACGTGGTCAGGCCCTGGGCGATGAGGTGCTCGGCACACGCGATAAAGTCGCTGAAGGTGTTCTGCTTGTGAGCCTGCTTGCCGTTGCGGTACCAGGCTTCTCCCAGTTCGCCGCCGCCGCGCACATGCGCAATGGCGAAAGCGACGCCACGGTCGAGCAGGCTCAGGCGCGCATGCGAGAACCACGGGTCGAGGCTGTGGCCATAGGCGCCGTAGCCATACAGGTACAGCGGCGTCGGCTTGCCGAGCTGGTCGCGCTTGACCACCAGGCTGATCGGCACCTGGGTGCCATCGGCGGAGGTGGCCCACAGGCGCTGGCTGACGTAGTCATCGGCATTGAACACGCCAAGTACCGGGGTTTCCTTGAGCACCTGTTGTGCGCCGCTGGCCAGTTCCAGCTGACGGACCTGGGCCGGGCGGTTCAGGGCTTCGTAGCGCAGGCGAATCCTGTCGCTGGGGAATTCCAGGCTGTTCTGTACGTAGAGGCTGTAGGCGGCGTCAGGCAATTCCACGCGATAGGCCGGCACGCCTTGCGGGTGCACTTCGATCACGGGCAGGCCGCCAATGCGCAGGCTCAGGGTCATGGCGCTGGCGTTCAGGCTGACGCCGTCGAGCATCACGTCGTCGCTGTGGGGGATCAGGTTCTGCCACTGGTCCTCGGTTGGCACATCGCCGGTATCGGCAGCGACGAACAGCGCGTAGTTGATGCCATCGCGGTTGCTGCGGATAAACCAGGTCCACTCGCCGTCGAGCTTACCGTGGTCGACGTCATATTCATGGTCCTCGACCCGTGGCGCCAGGCAAGTGAAGTCCAGGTGCGGCTGGTTGGCGTCCAGCGCCCAGATTTCGCTGGTGGTCTTGCTGCCCAGGGCCAGCAACAGTTGGCGCTCGGAGCTGGAGCGGTAGCAATGCAGGAAGAAACGTCCGTCGGGCTCGTGGAACACTTCCTGCGCTGCGGTGCCGTCCAGGCGATAGCGATACAACTTGTGCGGGCGGTGAGTGTCGTCGAGTTCGCCGAAAAACAGGGTCAGGCTGTCGTTGGCCCAGGTCATGCTGCCGTCGCAGTTCTCGAACGCCAGTTCGCTGACCTTGTCGGTGGCCAATTCCTTCACGAACAGGGTGTAGATCTCCT
Organism: Pseudomonas sp. TH21; assembly: GCF_016651025.1. Lineage (NCBI taxonomy): Bacteria > Pseudomonadati > Pseudomonadota > Gammaproteobacteria > Pseudomonadales > Pseudomonadaceae > Pseudomonas > Pseudomonas sp. TH21. Next base: position 1,578,563 of record NZ_JAEKEQ010000001.1, read on the forward strand.
CGCCACTGGTATCCAGGCTGTAGGCCAGGCGTTGGTGGTCGGGGCTGATGCTGAATGCACCGAGTGAGAAGAATCCGCCATTGGCCAGCACGTTCGGGTCCAGCAGCAGTTCTTCGCTGCTGTCGTCGACCTGGTTGCTGTCGTCGGCCGGACGGCGGCAGCGGTAGTGGCGGGCGTATTCGTCACCGGCGGTGGTGCGCGTGTAGTACAGGTACGGGCCCCACGGCGAGGGCAGCGACAGGTCGGTTTCGAGGATGCGGCCCTTGATCTCTTCGAACAGCGTTTCGCGCAAGGCCTGCTGGTCGGCGAGCTGGGCTTCCTGCCAGGCGTTTTCGGCCTTGAGGTAATCGAGGACTTCGGCGCTGTCACGCTCCTGCAGCCAGGCGTACGGGTCCTGGCCTGGGGCCTTGCGGGCAATCGGGGCGGCAGTGATGTGGGTCGATGACGGCATGGATCACTCTCTGTCTGGCGGAAGGTGGCAGGCATTGCAGCCGCGACACGCAAAAGCCGTTATCATAGCCGCCTGTTTGCCTACCTTGCCATGGACACCATGACCGAGAACGACTATCTGACCGCTTGGGGCCTCTACGCCTTTGCCGCTTTGGGCTGCCTGTTGGTGTGGTGGCGCATGACCCGCTGGATCTGGCGCTGGCTGCGCGAGCCGCTGCAATTGCTGATGGCGGTGCTGCTGTTCAGCCCGACCATCGTCGACCCGGTCAAGACCCAGTTCGCGCCGGCCGTGGCCATTACCGCGCTGGACCTGGTGCTCAAGGTCGGCAACAACGCCTGGCGGGCGATTTCCGATCTGTTCATGTACACGATGATCGCGTTTGCCGTGTACCTCGTGTTCGTGTTGATCCGTTGGCCCATCGAGCGCGCCGCCAATGCCCGCCGGGAGCGCAAGGCCGCCGTCGATGCCGCCCTGGCCGCCGAGCCGGACGATGACGACGAGCCTTTGCGCCGTCCTGCCCCCGTGAGCGGTATGCGCGTCGAGCCGCGCCTTTAACGTTGTCCGCCCTGCAGCGAGAGCCCTGGCATGTGTGAATTATTGGGCATGAGTGCCAACGTCCCCACCGATATCGTGTTCAGCTTTACCGGGCTGATGCAGCGCGGTGGGCGCACCGGCCCGCACCGCGACGGTTGGGGCATCGCCTTCTACGAAGGCCGTGGCCTGCGCCTGTTCCAGGACCCGGCCGCCAGCAGCGAGTCGGAAGTCGCCCTGCTGGTGCAGCGTTATCCCATCAAGAGCGAAGTGGTGATCGGGCATATCCGCCAGGCCAATGTCGGCAAGGTGAGCCTGGCCAACACTCATCCGTTCGTGCGTGAGCTGTGGGGGCGCAACTGGTGTTTCGCCCACAACGGCCAACTGGCGGACTTCACCCCGCGCGCCACCTTCTACCGCCCGGTCGGCGATACCGACAGCGAAGCGGCGTTCTGCGACCTGCTCAACCGCGTGCGCGAGGCGTTCCCCGAGCCGGTGGACATCGAGCGAATGCTGCCGGACCTGATCGCCGCCTGCGCTGAATACCGCAGCAAAGGCGTGTTCAACTGCCTGCTCAGCGATGGCGACTGGCTGTTTTGCTTTTGCTCGACGAAATTGGCGCAGATTACCCGGCGTGCGCCGTTTGGCCCCGCGCGCCTGAAAGATGTCGACGTGATCGTCGATTTTCAGGCCGAAACCACGCCCAACGATGTGGTGACGGTGATCGCCACCGAGCCGTTGACCGACAACGAAAACTGGACCCGCTACGAACCGGGCCAATGGAGCCTGTGGCGACGCGGTGAATGCGTCAGCCAGGGCATCACCGAGTAAGGATATCGACCATGTTGCTCAGTTACCTGCGGTTGGTGCTGTTTGCCATTGGCCTGTTGGTCGGCGTGCAAGTGCCGGGGTTCATCAACGATTACGCCAAGCGCGTCGAAGCCCACTTGATCGAGGCCCAGACCGGCCTGCGCGGGTTCGAGTCCACCGCGCAGCAGTTCTTCAATGGCGACCTGCAGGCGCTGGTCGCCCACTACCGCGCCAGCGATGACCCGGTGTTCCAGAGCGATGCCAACAGCCTGGGGGCCATGCTCGATCGGCAGGTGGCGCTGGACAAGCAATTCCAGGCGATGCAAGGCCCCTGGTACATCCGCGCGCTGCAAGTGGCCGTGGCTGCCGACCCGGATATCCGCCTGGAAACCTGGAATGGCTACAGCTACCAGATCCTGTTGACCCCCGAAGCCATGGGCTGGGGCCTGAGCGGGGCGATGCTGCTGTCGTTCGGCCTGGAATGCCTGTTCCGCCTGATCGACTGGGTAGTGCTGGGCGGCAAGCGCCTGCGCCAGAGCCGGCCGATCGAAGAGCGAGATCTGAAAGGCCTCTAACGGCCACCTTGATGCACTGTAGGCGCCCGGCTTGCGGCGATGCGGCTCACGCGACGCTGAGGCGCTATCGCCGGCAAGCCGGCTCCTGCAGGTTTGGGCGGGTCAGGCCAGCACCATGCGCTCCGCGCCCACTTCCTCGGCATACTGCGCCACCACCTTCTGGCACAGCCCGACAATCTCCTCGACCAACTCCACCCCCACACGCCACGACACCACCACCTGCAAATTTGGCAGTTGCTGCGCCATCGGCAGCATCACCAGCTCGCCGCGCGCGAGTTCCTCAGTGACCAGCACCGGCGGCAGTGCGCCAATGCCGAAGCCATCACGCAGCAACCGCGTGATCGCCGACACGGAGTTCACACAGTTCATCCTCGGCGCGGCCACGCCATTGGCTTGCATCAGGCTGAGCACATCCTGGTGCGGGTGGGAGTTTTTCGAATAGGTGATGATGCGCTCCTGGGCCAGTTCGGCCAGGGACGCGTAGTCGCGGTTGTAGATCGATTGGCTGGCGACGATCCACGCCATAGGGTGGCTGGCCAGTTCCAGGCTGCGCACGGTTTCCAGGCGCAGCAGGTCGGTTTGCAGGATCAAATCCAGAAAGCCTTTTTGCAGCTGATCGCTGAGGTTCAGCGCCGTATCGGCGACCAACTCGATTTCTACCAGCGGAAAATGATCCATCAACTCAGCGACCAGCGGGCTCAGCCACGTGTGGATCACCGTGTCCATCGCGCCGATGCGGATGCGCCCGACCTTGCTGCTGGTGGTCTCCAGGGACTGCTTCAGGCCTTGCATGGTCACCATCATCTGCTCGGCATAATCGAGCACCTTCAGGCCTTCCGGGGTCAGGCTCACGCCCCGTGAGTCACGCAGAAACAACTTCACACCCAGCTCGCTTTCCAGCACGGCAATGCGGCTGGAAATCGAGGCCTGGGTGGTGAACAACTTCTCGGCGGTCAGCCGAAAGCTCTTGAGCTTGGCCACCCAGACGAAGGTTTCGAGGAACTTCAAATTCATGGGATCAACTTTTCTTATGCTTGGATCGGTTTTTATTAGTTGGACGCCGCACCGGGCCAGCGCCAAAAATCGAGTTATTCCACGATAAGCGTCGTTGGGGTGCCAGGACAAGTTGCGAGTTCTGTGTAAAAAATCCCACACTACAAAAAAATAAAGCCTACAGGAGCGACCACCGTGAGCCGCCTGCTACTGAATTGCGACATCGGCGAAAGCTTTGGCAACTGGACGATGGGTCTGGACGCCGAGGTCATGCCGTTCATCGATTGCGCCAATGTGGCCTGTGGCTTCCATGCCGGCGACCCGAGCATCATGCGCAAGACCGTCGGCCTGGCGCTCAAGCACGGTGTGCAAGTCGGCGCGCACCCGGCGTATCAGGACCTGCAAGGTTTTGGCCGTCGCTCCATGGCCTACACGCCCGAAGAAATCCAGGACCTGCTGCATTACCAGATCGGCGCCCTCGACGGCATCTGCCGTGCCCAGGGTGGGCGGGTCAGCTACGTCAAGCCACACGGCGCGATGTACAACGACATGATGGCCAACCCGGTGCAGCTGCGCGCGGTAATCCAGGCCGTGGCCGCCTATGGCGATCTGCCGCTGATGCTGCTGGCTACCCGCGACAACAGCGCGGCCCAGGCGCTGGGCGATGAATACGGGGTCATCCTGTGGTTCGAGGCCTTCGCCGACCGTGCCTACGACCCCAAGGGGCATCTGGTTTCGCGCCAATTGCCGGGTGCCGTGCACCATGATTCCGACACCATCGTCCAGCAGGCCCTGACCCTTTCCCGTGGCGAGGTCCTGACGGCCAGCGATGGCAGCCCACTGGTATTGCGGGCCAACACCCTGTGCGTACATGGCGACAACGCCAGCTCGGTCGCCGCCGTGCAGCGCATTCGCGAGGCATTGAAGCCAGCATGAAGCCACGCATTGAAGTGGTGGCCATCGACGCGCTGATGGTGCGTCTGTTTGACGTGATTGCCGAAGCCAACATGCCGTGGATGCTCGCCGCCACCCAGCGCTTGCGCAGCGGTTTCGGGGCCGCGCTGGTCGACCTGGTGCCGTCCTACACCACGTTGATGGTGCATTACGACCTCACCGCGTTGAGCCCGTCCCAGGCCCGCGCGTTGATCGACGAAGCCCTGACTGACCTGCAACCCCAGGCCCAGGGCGGCGGCCAGTGCCATGTGCTGCCGGTGTGGTACGACCCGAGCGTCGGCCCTGAACTGACATTGCTCGCCCAGCGCAGTGGCCTGGCGGTCGATGAAGTGATCCGTCGTCACAGTGCCCACCAATATCAGGTATTCGCCCTTGGCTTCGCCCCCGGTTTTGCCTTTATGGGGCTGGTCGACGAAATCCTCGCCACACCACGCCTGAGTACCCCGCGCAAACGCGTGGCGGCCGGCAGCGTCGGCATCGCCGAGCGGCAAACGGCCGCCTACCCGTTGGTATCTCCCGGCGGCTGGAACCTGATCGGCCGCACCCCGGCCAAGCTGTTTGACCGCGAACGCGACGGCTACAGCCTGATGCAACCCGGTGATACGGTGCGTTTTGAAGCCGTCGATCACGCGGAATTTATCCACCTGGGTGGCGATGACACGCCGTTGGAGGCGCAGGCATGAGCCGCTTGTTGATCGAGGCCAGCACGCCACTGTGCCTGTTGCAGGACGCCGGCCGCTTTGGCGTGCGCCACCTGGGCGTGACCCAGGGCGGTGCGCTGGATTGGGTGTCGATGTCCTGGGCCAATTGGTTGCTGGGCAATGCGCTGGATGCGCCGGTGGTGGAAATCACCCTCGGCGGTTTTACCGTGCAGGCCGAGGAGTATTGCCTGCTGGCCTTGGCCGGTGCGGACCTGGGTGCGTACATCGACGAACGCACCATCAGCCCCGGCCGCAGTTTCATCCTGCAAAAGGGCCAGCGCCTGCGCTTTACCCAGCCGTTCAGCGGGGCCAGGGCCTACCTGGCGGCGCCGGGCGGCTTTGATGCGCCGCAGGTGCTGGGCAGTTGTGCCACGGTGGTGCGCGAGGAGTTGGGCGGGCTGGATGGCTTCGGCAGGGCGTTGGTCGAAGGCGCGTGGTTAGGCTATTCCGGGACCGGCGGTGCGATGAAAGTGCTGAGCGATTCAGTCCTCCCCGCCAAGGGGCCGCTGGATGTGATCGTCGGTGCACAGATCGGCCAGTTCAGCGGCCAGAGCCTGTTCGATGCCTTCAATACCGAATGGGCGCTGGACAGCCGCGCCGACCGCATGGGCATGCGCCTGTTGGGCACGCCGTTGCAGTACCAGGGGCCGTCATTGATTTCCGAAGGGATTCCGTTGGGGGCCATCCAGGTGCCACCGGATGGACAGCCGATTGTGTTGCTCAATGACCGGCAGACCATTGGCGGGTATCCACGCCTGGGCGCGTTGACGCCGTTGGCGCTGGCGCGACTGGCGCAGTGCCTGCCGGGGGAAAAACTCAGGTTGGCGCCGGTGGTGCAGGAGACGGCGCATCAGCAGCATGTGGCGTATCTGCGCAGGTTTACCGCGTAAAGAAAACTCCTACGGGAGTGCCAGCGTTTGTCGTCTTCGCTGCTTGAGTGCAGTCATGCAAATCTTGATAGGTCCATCCCCTAGTCAGGTTTTGCCATGCGCTATTTGAAGATATTTGCCCAAGATGTGTTCGATAACGATATTCCCGACGTGGTCTATCTGGAGTTCTATGACGACTCCCAAGCCCCCGCGCTTGTCCACCGGGCGACGGCGTTCGATATCACCGAAAACGGCAAGTTCGACTGGGTCATTGCGGACGATCTCAATCAGGACGGTATTGTCGACGCCGTGGACCGGGAGATGGCCCTTGAGTTTGCCCAGCTGTTCCTGGCGTTCGAATGGTTCAGCCTCGACGAACCCTTCGACAAGTACCTGAAGGTATTTGCCGGGGACTTTGATAACAACGGGATTCCCGACACGGTGCGCTTGCACTTTCATCAAGGGGAAGGGGCGCCCCGAGATGAAACCATTGTCTATTCGGCGGCGGTGTACAGCGACGGTAATGGTCGGGGGAGCACTGTCTCGATCAACCAGGACGTCAACAATGATGGGAAAGTCGACCGTCAGGATTCGGAACTGGTCAAACAGTTCGCTGCGCTGTTCCTCAAGTTTGCCTGGATCGACAGCGAGCACTGCTGAGTGAAGTTGCCTGTAGCCGATACCATCGTCTACAGGCCTGCCATCACTTGGACAGGAAGCGCATCCCTTCTTCCAGCCCGCGCAGCGTCAGCGGGTACATCTGGTCTTCGACCAACTCGCGCACAATCTCCGTCGATGCGGTATAGCCCCAGGTGTCTTTCGGGTACGGGTTTATCCAGATCAGCTTCTTGTACTTGGCCATGAAGCGCTGCATCCACACATACCCTGGCTCTTCATTCCAATGCTCGACGCTGCCGCCGGCCTGGGTGATCTCATACGGCGCCATCGACGCGTCGCCGATAAAGATCACTTTGTAGTCGGCGCCGTACTTGTGCAGCAGGTCCTGGGTGGAAGTGCGCTCCGAGGTGCGGCGCTGGTTGTTCTTCCAGACCGACTCGTACACGAAGTTGTGGAAGTAGAAGTACTCCAGGTGCTTGAACTCGGTCTTGCATGCCGAGAACAGTTCCTCGCAGATCTTCACATGGGCGTCCATCGAGCCGCCGATGTCGAACAGCAACAACAGCTTGATGGTGTTGCGCCGCTCCGGGCGCATCTGGATGTTCAGCAGCCCGGCGTCGCGGGCGGTGTGGTCGATGGTGCCGTCGATATCCAGCTCTTCGGCCGCACCCTGGCGCGCGAATTTGCGCAGGCGGCGCAGGGCGATCTTGATGTTGCGCGTGCCCAGTTCCACCTGGTCGTCGAGGTTCTTGTACTCGCGCTGGTCCCAGACCTTGACGGCCTTGCCCTGGCGTTTGCCGGCGTCGCCGACGCGAATGCCTTCCGGGTTGTAGCCGCCGGAGCCGAACGGGCTGGTACCGCCGGTGCCGATCCACTTATTGCCGCCGGCGTGGCGTTCCTTCTGTTCTTCCAGGCGTTGCTTGAACGCCTCGATCAGCTTGTCGAGGCCGCCGAGGGACTGGATCTGTGCGCGTTCCTCGTCGCTCAGCGAGCGTTCGAATTCCTTGCGCAGCCAGTCTTCGGGGATCAGCGCCTGCAGGTGGTCGTCGAGCTTTTCGAGGCCGTTGAAGTAGGCGCCGAAGGCTCGGTCGAACTTGTCGAAATGCCGTTCGTCCTTGACCAGGATCGTCCGGGCCAAGTAGTAGAACTCGTCCATGTCGGCGAAGGTCACGCGCTGTTTCAGCGCGTTGATCAGGTCGAGCAGCTCGCGCACCGAGACCGGCACCTTGGCTGCGCGCATTTCATTGAACAGGTTGAGCAACATTATCGATTACCGCGACGGCTCATGAATGCCAGACGTTCAAGCAGTTGCACGTCTTGCTCGTTCTTCACCAAGGCACCGGCCAGCGGCGGGATCGCCTTGGTGGGGTCGCGCTCGCGCAGCACCGCTTCGCCGATATTGTCGGCCATCAGCAGCTTGAGCCAGTCCACCAGTTCGGAGGTGGAAGGTTTCTTCTTCAGCCCCGGCACCTTGCGCACATCGAAGAACACGTCCAGCGCTTCGCTGACGAGGTCCTTCTTGATGTCGGGGTAGTGCACATCGACGATCTTTTGCAGGGTGGTGCGGTCGGGGAAGGCGATGTAGTGGAAGAAGCAGCGGCGCAGGAAGGCGTCCGGCAGCTCTTTTTCATTGTTGGAGGTAATGATGATGATCGGGCGTTTCTTCGCCTTGATGGTCTCGTCGATTTCGTAGACGTAGAACTCCATCTTGTCGAGTTCCTGCAACAGGTCGTTGGGGAACTCGATGTCGGCCTTGTCGATTTCATCGATCAGCAGGATCACGCGCTCTTCGGACTCGAAGGCCTCCCACAGCTTGCCCTTCTTCAGGTAGTTGCGCACGTCGTGCACCTTGTCCACGCCCAGTTGCGAGTCGCGCAGGCGGCTGACCGCGTCGTACTCATACAGGCCCTGGTGGGCCTTGGTGGTGGACTTGATGTGCCAGGTGATCAGCTTGGCACCGAAGGATTCGGCCAGTTGCTCGGCGAGCATGGTCTTGCCGGTGCCGGGCTCACCCTTGACCAGCAGCGGACGCTCCAGGGTAATGGCAGCGTTGACGGCCAGTTTCAGGTCATCGGTGGCAACGTAGGCCTGGGTGCCTTCGAACTTCATCGGTCATTCCTCGAATTCATCAATGCCCGGACTATACCGCGCGGCCCCGGCGACTGTGAACGCAGACGGGTTATTCAGTCTCTGAATGGCCGGTCAGGCTCAATCCGCCGATGGCTTGGGTTGTTCATAGCGCGCGTTGAATGCCTGGATGAAGCCATTGCGCAAAATCGCCAAAAACGCGGAGAACGCGCTGACATTCTGCTGATGCACGCTGCCACTCAGCTCCACGCGGGTGGCGAACTGGTTCTTGGCCTGGTTCTTAAGCACCGTCTCGCTGGCGCCGACCACGGCCTCCCAGATCGAGCGGAAGATGTTCTTGTCCTTGTTTTCGACGTCCTGTTGCCAGTCGAAGACTTCCACATTGCGCAGCAGCGGCTTGATGTAGCCGGTCAACTGGCCTTTTTCCGCCTGGGCCTCGATCACCACATCACCGGTACCGGCCTTGAAGTCGAATTTGCCGTACGCTGACGCGAAATCATTCATGCGGCGCAGCTGCAGGTCCCTGGCGCGAAAGCGGAATTCGAAGTCTTCGAAGTTGCTCAGCGGGTCAAACGTGGCGGTCGCTTCCAGGGGCGCCTGGCCCTGCAGCAGGGCCTTGCCGTCGAAGCGGGCGTCGCGCTTGCCTTTGACGTCGACCACGTTGGTGAGGTTATAGAAGCTGGCGTTGACCGACGTGGCGTTGATGTTCACCGGCGGTTTGGAGCTGAAGTTGTGGAAGGCGATCTTGCCGTCCTGGATGCGCACTTCGTTGAGGGTGATCGGCAGCAGTTTGCTCAACTGCGCGCGCCAGTCGGTGCCTTTACCGGTCTGGGACGCCTGCTTGTTGGCCCCGCCATCGACGAAATTGACCTCGGGGTTGACGAACTGCACCTCAGCCACCACCGCATGGTCGTACCACAGCGAATGCCAGCTCACTGCCAGGTCGATCAACGGCGCCTTGACGAACGGTACCGGCACCTTGCCGTCGACCTTGACGATCTGCAGGCCGTTGATCCTGTACGCGCCGCGCCACAGGGCCACGTCCACGTCGGTGACCTGGCCACGGTAGTCGCCCATGTCGGCGAGTTTGTCATTCAAGTAGTTGCGCACCAGGTAGGGCAGGGCCAGGTCGATGGCAACCAGCACCACCACCAGGGCGGCGAAGGTCCAGAGTGGCCAACTGTAGCGACGTCTCATGGTCAGGTTCTCCAACGGTATAGGCGATGGACCGTCCGGGTGGGCGCAACGTTCCTCTGACTGGACGCCTTGGTGGACGAGGCATACCCTTGTGACCTTCTTGAAATTGCCTTAAGGACCCGTCATGAGCCGCATCTTTGCAGACAACGCGCACTCCATCGGTAACACGCCCCTGGTCCAGATCAACCGCATCGCCCCGCGTGGCGTGACCATCCTGGCCAAGATCGAAGGGCGTAACCCGGGTTACTCGGTGAAGTGCCGCATTGGCGCAAACATGATCTGGGACGCCGAAAGCACCGGCAAACTCAAGCCGGGCATGACCATCGTCGAACCTACCTCCGGCAACACCGGTATCGGCCTGGCGTTCGTTGCCGCTGCCCGCGGCTATAAGCTGCTGCTGACCATGCCGGCGTCGATGAGTATCGAGCGCCGCAAGGTGCTCAAGGCCCTCGGCGCCGAGCTGGTGCTGACCGAGCCGGCCAAGGGCATGCCAGGGGCCATCGCCAAAGCCGCTGAGATCGTCGCCAGCGACCCGGCCCAGTACTTCATGCCAGGCCAGTTCGAAAACCCGGCCAACCCGGCGATCCACGAGAAAACCACCGGCCCGGAAATCTGGAATGACACCGATGGCGCCGTCGACGTGCTGGTCGCAGGCGTGGGCACCGGCGGCACGATCACCGGGGTGTCGCGCTATATCAAGAACACCGCGGGCAAGCCGATTCTGTCGGTGGCCGTGGAGCCGCTTGTGTCGCCGGTGATCACCCAGGCCCTGGCCGGTGAAGAAATAAAGCCGAGTTCGCACAAGATCCAGGGCATTGGCGCCGGTTTTGTGCCGAAGAACCTGGATTTGTCGATGGTCGACCGCGTGGAGCTGGTGACCGACGAAGAATCCAAGGCCATGGCCCTGCGCCTGATGCAGGAAGAAGGCATCCTCTGCGGAATCTCCTGCGGGGCGGCGATGGCCGTGGCCGTGCGTCTGGCGGAGAAGCCGGAAATGCAGGGCAAGACTATCGTTGTCATTTTGCCGGACTCCGGTGAGCGCTACCTGTCGAGCATGCTGTTCAGCGATTTGTTTACCGACCAGGAAAATCAGGCTTGATGGTTGTTTTGTGGTGAGCGGGCTTGATGTTTTGTAGTGGGCAGGTTTGATGGGGTGGGTAGGTTTATTGTTGATTTGTCGTGAGCGCGCTTTTCGTTTCCTGTGGTGAGCGGGCTTGCCCCGCGTTGGGCTGCGAAGCGGCCCCAGTCAATCCAGCGGGTTTTTCCAGGGGGAAACGCGGTGAATGGTTAAGGGCCGCTTCGCGCCCCAACGCGGGGCAAGCCCGCTCGCCACAATAAGCCCGCTAGCCATATAAGTCCTAGCCACAACAGGTTCGGCCACCACGGGAAGCCCAGTCACCATATGAGATCCGCTGCCCCACCCGCGTTGCTTGCAATGTTTGATTTGTGTCAGCCGGTCAGCTCGGGCCTTCTGCATAATGGCCCAACTGTTTATCATGGCCGGCTGCTACGTCTGCTGTTGGCCAGGCGCTTATTTTCAGGAGTTGCTGCATGACCTTTTCTTTGGCCGCCAAACTGTCGGTGCTGGCGTTGTTTATCGGCAGCACGCTGTATGTGCACCTGCGCGGCAAGGCCCGTTTGCCGATGTTGCGCCAGTTCGTCAATCATTCGGCGCTGTTCGCCCCGTATAACGCCTTGATGTACCTGTTCTCCGCCGTGCCGTCCAAGCCTTACCTGGACCGCAGCAAATTCCCGGAACTGGATGTGCTCAAGGACAACTGGGAAGTGATCCGCGAAGAGGCCATGCACCTGTTCGACGAGGGGTACATCCGCGCCGCCGAAAAGAACAACGACGCCGGGTTCGGTTCGTTCTTCAAGAAGGGCTGGAAGCGTTTCTACCTCAAGTGGTACGACAAACCCCTGCCATCGGCCGAGGCGCTGTGCCCGAAAACCGTGGCGCTGGTGAGCAGCATCCCCAACGTCAAGGGCGCGATGTTCGCGCTGTTGCCAGGCGGCAGCCACCTCAACCCGCACCGCGACCCGTTTGCCGGTTCGCTGCGCTATCACCTGGGCCTGTCCACGCCGAACTCCGACGACTGCCGCATCTTCGTCGATGGCCAGGTGTACGCCTGGCGCGACGGTGAAGACGTGATGTTCGACGAAACGTATGTGCACTGGGTGAAGAACGAGACCGAAAAGACCCGCGTCATCCTGTTCTGCGACATCGAGCGCCCCTTGAGCAACCGCCTGATGACCCGCGTCAACCGCTGGGTCAGCAAGCAGCTGGGCCGCGCCACCGCGCCGCAGAACCTCGATGACGAGCGCGTCGGCGGCATCAACCAGGCGTACGCCTGGAGCAAGACCTTCAGCGACAAGTTCAGCGGTGTGGTCAAGCAGTGGAAACGCAAGCATCCCAAGGCCTACCGCATTGCACGGCCGGTGCTGGCGTTAGTGGTGCTGGTGCTGTTGTGGAAGTGGTTGTTCGGCTGATCTCAAATGCGCTCGAAACTGTGGGAGCGGGCTTGCCCGCGAATGCGGAGTGTCAGTCGATACATTCTTGACTGATCCACCGCATTCGCGAGCAAGCCCGCTCCCACAGTTGGTTTTGCAGGGTTGTTTAAGAGGCGATCAATTGGCGCAGCACGTAGTGCAGGATGCCCCCCGCCTTGAAGTACTCCACCTCATTCAGCGTATCGATCCGGCACAGCACCTCGATCTTCTCGCTGCTGCCATCTTCCCGGGTAATCACCAGCGTCAGGTTCATGCGCGGCTCAATCTCGGCATCCGTCAGGCCGAGGATGTCGATCTTCTCCTTGCCGGTCAGCTTGAGTGACTTACGGTTCTGATCCAGCTTGAACTGCAGCGGCAGCACGCCCATACCCACCAGGTTGGAGCGGTGGATGCGTTCGAAGCTCTCGGCGATCACCGCCTTGACGCCCAACAGGTTGGTGCCCTTGGCCGCCCAGTCGCGGCTGGAGCCGGTGCCGTATTCCTGGCCGGCGATCACCACCAGCGGGGTACCCGCTGCCTGGTATTTCATCGAGGCATCGTAGATCGGCATTTTCTCGCCGGTAGGGATGTACAGCGTATTGCCGCCTTCCTCGCCGCCGAGCATTTCATTGCGGATCCGGATGTTGGCGAACGTGCCGCGCATCATCACTTCATGGTTGCCCCGGCGTGAGCCGTAGGAGTTGAAGTCACGCGGTTCCACGCCCTGCTCGCGCAGGTAGCGGCCGGCAGGGCTGTCGGTCTTTATGTTGCCGGCGGGGGAGATGTGGTCGGTGGTCACCGAATCACCGAGCAGGGCCAGCACGTTGGCGCCCTTGACGTCCTTGATCACCGGCAGCGGGCCGGCAATGTCGTCGAAGAACGGTGGGTGCTGGATGTAGGTGGAATCCTTCTGCCACACATACGTTGCCGCCTGCGGCACCTCGATCGCTTGCCACTGCTCGTCGCCGGCGAACACTTCGGCGTATTCCTTGTGGAACATACTCGTGCTGACCTGCGCTACCGCGTCGGCGATTTCCTGGCTGCTGGGCCAGATGTCCTTGAGGTACACCGGCTTGCCGTCCTGATCGTTACCCAGTGGTTCGCTGCTGATATCGATGCGCACGGTGCCGGCCAGTGCATACGCGACCACCAGCGGTGGCGAGGCCAACCAGTTGGTTTTCACCAGCGGATGCACGCGGCCCTCGAAGTTGCGGTTGCCCGACAGCACCGAGGCGACGGCCAGGTCGGCTTTCTGGATGGCTTTTTCGATCGGCTCGGGCAAGGGGCCGGAGTTGCCGATACAGGTGGTGCAGCCGTAGCCGACCAGGTCGAAGCCCAGCTTGTCGAGGTAGTGGGTCAGGCCGGCTGCCTTGTAGTAGTCGGTGACCACTTTGGAGCCGGGCGCCAGCGAGGTTTTCACCCAGGGTTTGCGCGTCAGGCCCTTTTCCACGGCCTTTTTCGCCACCAGGCCGGCGGCCATCATCACGCTGGGGTTGGAGGTGTTGGTGCAGGAGGTAATCGCAGCGATCACCACCGCGCCGTTTTTCAGACGGTAGGTCTGGCCGTCGTATTCGTAGTCGGTTTCGCCGACGAGGTCGGCATTGCCCACGGCGACACCGCCGCCGCCTTCACTTTCCAGGCGGCCTTCTTCCTTGTTGGTCGGTTTGAATTGCAGGTCGAGGAAGTCGCTGAAGGCCTGGCCGACATTCGGCAGGGACACACGGTCCTGCGGGCGTTTCGGCCCGGCCAGGCTGGCTTCGACGCTGCCCATGTCCAGCGCCAGGCTGTCGGTGAACACCGGTTCCTGGCCAGCGTTGCGCCACAGGCCCTGGGCCTTGGTGTAGGCCTCGACCAGCTTGACGGTTTCTGCCGGACGACCGGACAGGCGCAGGTAGTCCAGCGTCACCTCGTCCACCGGGAAAAAGCCGCAGGTGGCGCCGTATTCCGGGGCCATGTTGGCGATGGTCGCGCGGTCAGCCAGCGGCAGGTCGGCCAGGCCGTCGCCGTAGAACTCGACGAACTTACCCACCACGCCTTTCTTGCGCAGCATCTGGGTGACGGTCAGCACCAGGTCGGTGGCAGTAATACCTTCTTTCAATTTACCGGTGAGCTTGAAGCCAATCACTTCCGGGATCAGCATCGACACGGGCTGGCCGAGCATCGCCGCTTCCGCCTCGATACCGCCCACGCCCCAGCCGAGCACGCCCAGGCCGTTGATCATGGTGGTGTGCGAGTCGGTGCCCACCAGGGTGTCGGGGAACGCATAGGTGCGGCCGTCCTCATCTTTGGTCCACACGGTGCGGCCGAGGTATTCGAGGTTGACCTGGTGACAGATACCGGTGCCAGGCGGCACCACGCTGAAGTTGTCGAAGGCGCTCTGGCCCCAGCGCAGGAAGGCGTAGCGTTCGCCGTTGCGCTGCATCTCGATGTCGACGTTCTGCTCGAACGCGCTGGTGGTGCCGAACTTGTCGACCATCACCGAGTGGTCGATGACCAGGTCCACGGGCGACAGCGGGTTGATGCGCTGCGGGTCGCCACCGGCCTTGGCCACGGCGGCGCGCATGGCGGCCAGGTCGACTACGGCGGGGACCCCGGTAAAGTCTTGCATCAATACTCGGGCGGGGCGGTACTGGATCTCGCGGTCGGACTTGCGCTCTTTGAGCCAGGCGGCGATGGCCTTCAGGTCGGCGCCGGTGACGGTCTTGTCGTCTTCCCAGCGCAGCAGGTTCTCCAGCAGCACTTTGAGGGACATCGGCAGCTTATCCAGGTCACCCAGGCTCTTGGCGGCTTCGGGCAGACTGAAATAGTGGTAGGTTTTTGCGTCGATCTGCAGGGTCTTAAGGGTTCTCAGGCTATCAAGGGATGACATTACATGACTCCTTATGGTCCGCACGGCTACGGACCTGACGGGACGAACAGAGCTTTCAAACTAGCCCTGTTTTCAGTAGCTGGCTAATTACTGGACTCTATGGACAGAACCAAGGTTCCGAACTCGGCTATCATGCGCGCGTTTTCATGACAGGCCTTGCGCTACAGCAAGCGTGTTACCAGGAGAGTTGATGAACACCCTTTTTATGCACTGCCGCCCGGGTTTTGAAGGCGAAGTCTGTTCCGAGATCGCGGAACACGCCGCGCGCCTGAACGTTTCCGGCTACGCCAAGGCCAAGACCGGCAGCGCCTGCGCCGAATTTGTCTGCACCGAAGAAGACGGCGCCCAGCGCCTGATGCACGGCCAGCGCTTTGCCGAGCTGATCTTCCCGCGGCAGTGGGCGCGCGGGGTGTTCATCGACCTGCCGGAAACCGACCGCATCAGCGTGATCCTCACCCACCTGCGCGAGTTTCCGGTGTGCGGCAGCCTGTGGCTGGAGATGGTCGACACCAATGACGGCAAGGAACTCTCCAACTTCTGTAAGAAATTCGAAGTGCACCTGCGCAAAGCCCTGCTCAACGCCGGCAAGCTGGTGGACGACCCGAGCAAGCCGCGCCTGCTGCTGACCTTCAAGAGTGGCCGCGAAGTGTTCATGGGCCTGGCCGAGTCGAACAACTCGGCAATGTGGCCGATGGGCATCCCGCGCCTCAAGTTTCCGCGTGAGGCGCCCAGCCGCTCGACCCTGAAGCTGGAAGAGGCTTGGCACCACTTCATCCCTCGCGACCAGTGGGATGAACGCCTGCACGGCGACATGACCGGCGTCGACCTCGGCGCAGCGCCCGGCGGCTGGACCTGGCAACTGGTCAATCGTGGCATGCTGGTGACCGCCATCGACAACGGCCCGATGGCCGAAAGCCTGATGGACACCGGCCTGGTGCAGCACTTGATGGCTGACGGCTTCACCTTCGTGCCCAAGCAGCCGGTGGACTGGATGGTCTGCGACATCGTCGAAAAGCCGGCGCGTAACGCAGCCCTGCTGGAAACCTGGATCGGTGAAGGGCATTGTCGCGAGGCGGTGGTCAACCTGAAGTTGCCGATGAAGCAGCGCTACGCCGAAGTGAAGCGTTTGCTGGAACGCATCGAAGACGGCTTCAAGGCGCGTGGCATCCGCGTGGAGATTGGCTGCAAGCAGCTGTACCACGACCGCGAGGAAGTGACGTGCCACCTGCGTCGGTTGGTCGATGTAAAGAAATCTAAAGGCCGCTGAGATCAAAGGCAGGCGCTGGCTTGCCGGCGAAAGCGGTATAACGGTCGAAATTTATGTTGAATGTGCCCCGTCATCGCGGGCAAGCCCGCTCCCAGAGTGGAGCAGGCTGGATTTAGGAGTAAATGATGAATCAGTCTGTTGATTTGCCTGTCGACGCGACCTTGGACGCCACCGGCCTCAACTGTCCGGAGCCGGTGATGATGCTGCACCAGCACATCCGCGACCTGCCGGCCGGCGGCTTGCTCAAGGTCATCGCGACCGACCCGTCGACGCGTCGCGATATCCCCAAGTTCTGCGTGTTCCTCGATCACGAACTGGTGGATCAGCAGGAGCAGGCCGGCACGTACCTCTACTGGATCCGCAAGAAGGCCGATTAACCCCGCGCCTTGTCCAGGCGAATGCGCCGGCGTGCACTGCGCGCCAGGCGCACCAGCAACATCCCCGCCGCACAGCTCAGGCCGACGATCAGCCCCTGCCACAAGCCGCTCGGGCCGCTGGGCTCGCCGAGCCAGTTGGTCAGGCCCAGCGCATACCCCACCGGCAGCCCCACGCCCCAATAGGCAAACAGCGTCAGCACCATGGTCACGCGGGTGTCCTGGTAACCCCGCAGGGCACCAGCGGCGGTGACCTGGATCGAATCCGAGAACTGGAACAGCGCCGAGAACACGATCAGCGTCGAAGCCAGGTGGATCACGATCGGGTCCGGGGTGTAGATCGTTGCGATCTGCTCGCGGAACACCAGCATCAGGCTGCAGGACAGGCAGGCATACGCCAGCGCCGTGCCCATCCCGACCCCGGCGGCGAAGCGCGCTTCACGCGGCTCGCCCCGCCCCAGGGCCTGGCCGACGCGCACGGTGACGGCCATGCTCAGGGAGTAGGGGATCATGAACACCAGGGAGCTGACGTTCAGGGCGATCTGGTGCCCGGACACCACCGTGGCACCGAGGCTGCCGATCAGCAGCGCGATCACCGCAAAGATGCTCGATTCGGCGAAGATCGCGATACCGATCGGCAGGCCGATCCCCAGTACGCGCTTGATCACCGCCCACTGCGGCCAGTCAAAGCGCGTGAACAGCTCACTGCTCTGGTAGGCCGGGCCCCAGCGGGTCCAAACCGCCAGGCCGAGCATCATCACCCACATCGCAATCGCCGTGGCCCAGCCGCAGCCCACGCCGCCCATGGCGGGCACGCCGAGGTGGCCGTAGATGAAGATGTAGTTCAGTGGAATGTTCAGCGCCAGCCCGCACAGGCCCATGACCATGCTCGGTCGCGTGCGCCCCAGGCCATCGCTGAAACAGCGCAGCACGTAATACAGCGCAATGGCCGGCATGCCGGCGGCGATGCCGTGCAGGTAGCCCATGGAGGGCTTGATCAGGTCGGGCTCGACCTTCATCGCGTGCAGGATCGGTTCGGCGCAGAGCAGCAACAGGGCCGCGCTGATGCCGACCACCACCGCCAGCCACAGCGATTGGCGCACCAGCGGGCCGATCTCGCTGAACTGCCCGGCACCGTAGCGCTGGGCAACTTTCGGCGTGGTCGCCAGGAGCGTACCGGTCATCAGCAGGTACACCGGGATCCAGATCGAGTTGCCCAGGCCCACTGCCGCCAGGTCCTGGGGGCTGACGCGCCCGGCCATTACCGCATCGACAAAACTCATCGCGGTGGTGGCCAGTTGGCCGATCATGATCGGCAGGGCCAGCGTCAGCAGGCCGCGCACTTCCCGGCTGATGCGGGCGGGGCGGGTAAGGGGAGCGGTGGCAGTGTTCACGTACAAATGTCCAGTCGAGCAGCGCAAGGACGGCGGATTCTACGCCTTGACGCAACGGTCAGGAAAAAACCTGTGTTAGCGATTTGTAAGCGACGGCTGTGATGCCTGTACACTGCTGATCCGCCAAAGGAGCCTGCCATGTTGATTGTTGCCGACGAAAATATCCCGCTGCTCGATGCATTCTTCGAAGGGTTTGGCGAGATTCGCCGCGTGCCCGGCCGTTCCATCGACCGCGCCACGGTCGAGCAGGCCGACGTGCTGCTGGTGCGCTCGGTGACCAACGTCAACCGTGCGCTGCTCGAAGGCAGCAACGTGCGCTTTGTCGGCACCTGCACCATCGGCACCGACCACCTGGACCTGGAGTATTTCCGGCAGGCGGGCATCCAGTGGTCCAGCGCGCCGGGCTGCAACGCGCGCGGCGTGGTCGATTACGTGCTGGGCAGCCTGCAGACGCTGGCCGAGATCGAAGGCGTCGACCTTAACCAGCGAACCTACGGTGTGGTCGGCGCCGGTGAAGTGGGCGGGCGGTTGGTCAAGGTACTCAAGGGCCTGGGCTGGAACGTGCAGGTGTGCGACCCGCCACGCCAGATTGCAGAAGACGGCGATTACGTCAGCCTGGAGCAGATTATCGAGCAGTGCGACGTGATCAGCCTGCACACGCCGCTGACCAAGTCCGGCAATGGCTCCACCTGGCACCTGTTCGACCGCCAGCGCCTCGAGCAGCTTAAACCGGGTACCTGGCTGATCAACGCGAGCCGCGGCCCGGTGGTCGACAATGCCGCCCTGCGCGAAGTCCTGCTGGCGCGCGAAGACCTGCAAGCGGTGCTGGATGTGTGGGAAGGCGAGCCGGAAGTGGACGTCGACCTGGCCGACCTGTGCGTGCTGGCCACCCCGCACATTGCCGGCTACAGCCTGGATGGCCGGCAGCGCGGCACGGCGCAGATCTACCAGGCGTTCTGTGCCTACCTGGGCCAGGAACCGGTGATTCAGTTGAACGACCTGCTGCCAGCGCCCTGGTTGGCCGAGGTGCATTTGAACGCGGCCACCGATCCGGCCTGGGCCCTGGCCACCTTGTGCCGCAGCGTGTACGACCCGCGCCGTGATGATGCGGATTTTCGCCGTAGCCTGGTGGGCACCGTGGAAGAACAGCGCAAGGCGTTCGACCTGTTGCGCAAGGGCTACCCGGCGCGCCGCGAGATTGACGCGCTGAAGGTGCGTATCAATGGGGAGTCTGCCGCGCTCTCGGCTATGGTCTCGGCCCTCGGCGCAGAATTGCTCTGACCTCGACTCGCGGGTCGCTCCTACAGGGTGGCGGGTATAAAAAAACCGGCCACCCGGGCCGGTTCTAAAAGAGCGTGGGCGCTTCAGCCTTGCTGGGCAGGCTTGACCAGTCGTTGTTCCAGCTCGCTGCAGGCTTGCTGGATCATCTCTTCGGTAATCTGCACTTCGCGGCCCGTGGCGTCGATGTACGAGCAAGGCAACTGTTGCGGTTGGCGGATCACTTCAATTTTGGCGTCGCTGCTGTTTTGCAAGGTCATGGCCTGTCTCCTCATCAGGTTGTGTACCTACTCTGAACCCCCCGCGTGACCAAGCTGTTACAACTCCTTGCACAGTCAGCGGTTCGAACACCCAGTCCACCAGAAACCACTGTGGATTTCCAGCCGGGCGTTAGACCGATAGCCTCTAGGGGCCAGCATCGGCGGGCATAATTAACCTGACTCATTGTTATTCGCGCAAGTTCCCCCCATGTAAGGACGCAGGTACCAACCCTTTCCGATCAGGTGATGCCCTCCATGTTCTCAGTCCGTCAACGCCGTGCAATTCGCCTGGCCAGCCGCTTCATCGCGCCGTACCGCTGGCAGGCCCTCGGTGCCCTGTTGGCGCTGATCGTTACCGCCGGCATCACCTTGTCGATGGGGCAGGGCATTCGCCTGCTGGTGGACCAGGGCTTCATGACCCAGTCGCCGCACCTGCTCAACCAATCCATCGGCCTGTTCATGGTGCTGGTAGTGGGCCTGGCGGTGGGCACCTTTGCGCGGTTTTACCTGGTGTCGTGGATCGGCGAGCGGGTAGTGGCTGACATTCGTCGCCAGGTGTTCAACCATTTGATCTACCTGCATCCCGGGTTCTACGAGAACAACCGCAGTTCGGAGATCCAGTCGCGTCTGACCACCGACACCACCTTGCTGCAATCGGTGATCGGCTCGTCGCTGTCGCTGTTCCTACGCAATGCCTTGATGGTCATCGGCGGCATCGTGCTGCTGTTTGTCACCAACCCCAAGCTCACCAGCATCGTGGTGATCGCGCTGCCGCTGGTGCTGGCGCCGATCCTGATCTTTGGCCGCCGTGTGCGCAGCTTGTCGCGCCTGAGCCAGGACCGTATCGCCGATGTGGGCAGCTACGTGTCCGAGACCCTCGGCCAGATCAAGACGGTGCAAGCCTATAACCACCAGGTCCAGGATGAGCAGCGCTTTGCCGTCACGGTGGAGGAGGCGTTTACCACCGCGCGCAAACGCATCACCCAGCGCGCCTGGTTGATCACGTTGGTGATCATGCTGGTGCTCGGGGCCGTGGGCGTGATGCTCTGGGTCGGCGGCATGGACGTGATCAGCGGACGCATTTCCGGCGGCGAACTGGCGGCGTTTGTGTTCTACAGCCTGATCGTCGGCAGCGCCGTTGGCACCCTCAGCGAAGTACTCGGTGAACTGCAACGTGCGGCGGGTGCCGCCGAGCGGATTGGCGAGTTGTTGCAGTCAAGCAACGAAATCCAGGCGCCGGCCAGCGGCAGCGTGCAGTTGCCCGAACGCGTCAGTGGCCGGATGGAGCTGCAGGACCTGCGTTTTTCCTACCCGTCACGGCCGGACAGTTACGCGATCGATGGGCTGAGTCTGACTATCAATCCCGGTGAAACCCTGGCGTTGGTGGGGCCTTCCGGCGCGGGCAAGTCGACGATTTTCGACCTGTTGCTGCGTTTCTACGATCCCCAGCATGGCCGCATCCTGCTCGACGGCCATCCACTGACCGAACTCGACCCCCTGGAACTGCGCCGGCATTTCGCGCTGGTCTCGCAGAGCCCGGCGCTGTTTTTCGGCAGCGTCGAAGAAAACATCCGCTACGGCAACCCGACCGCCACGCGCGAGCAGGTCGAAGCTGCCGCGCGCATCGCCCACGCCCACGACTTCATCCTGCAAATGCCCGATGGCTACCAGACTCACCTGGGCGACGGCGGCATGGGGCTCTCCGGCGGCCAGCGCCAACGCCTGGCCATCGCCCGGGCGTTGCTGGTGGACGCCCCGATCCTGCTGCTCGACGAGGCCACCAGCGCCCTCGATGCGCAAAGTGAACACCTGATCCAGCAGGCCTTGCCGCAACTGATGCAGGGGCGCACCACGCTGGTGATCGCCCATCGCCTGGCAACGGTGAAACATGCGGACCGCATTGCCGTGATGGACCAGGGCAAGCTGGTGGCGGTGGGCACGCATCAGCAGTTGATTGCGAACAATCCGCTGTATGCGCGGTTGGCGGCGTTGCAGTTCAATGATGGGATTGAGGTTGCGAAAAACGAAGGCTAGCTGGGGGCAAGCGAGCAGGCTTGTATGTGGTGAGCAGGCTTGTTTGTGGTGAGCGGGCTTGCCCCGCGTTGGGCTGCGTAGCAGCCCCAAAACCTGCTGGCTCGGTCTTCCAGTGGGAGTGAGGGCAGCAGCAGGCTTGTCTGTGGTGAGAAGGCTTGTTTGTGGTGAGCGGGCTTGCCCCGCGTTGGGCTGCGTAGCAGCCCTAAAACCTGCTGCCTTGGCCTTCCAGTGGGAGTGAGGGCAGCAGCAGGCTTGTATGTGGTGAGAAGGCTTGTTTGTGGTGAGCGGGCTTGCCCCGCGTTGGGCTGCGTAGCAGCCCTAAAAACTGCTGCCTTGGTCTTCCAGTGGGAGTGAGGGTGGCTTGGATGGGAGCGCTTCGCGCTCCAACGCGGGGCAAGCCCGCTCGCCACAAAAAGCCCACTGAGTCCACAACAAGTACGCTGAATCCACAACAAGCCCACTCAATCCACAACAAGCCAGCTCACCACAAACAAGCCTGCTCGCCACAGTAATCCGGCTGATCGCGGGGCTTTCTTCAGTGTGAATCACTGATCATCGAAATACCGCTCATGCCAATCCACCAGCGGCTGTGGCGAGTTGAGCTTTTGCCCGTAGATCACCGAATAAGACAGCACGTTCTGCACGTACTGGCGGGTTTCGTCGAATGGAATGCTCTCCACCCACACGTCGAAACTCAGGTGGTCGGCACCCCGCAGCCATTGGCGCACGCGGCCGGGGCCGGCGTTGTAGGCGGCGGAGGCGAGCACGCGATTGCCGTTGAACTGGCTGTGTACCTGGCTCAGGTACGCGGCGCCGAGCTGGATGTTCTTGTCCGGGTCCAGTACCTGGGCCGGTGAGGCCAGCGGGATGCTGAACTTGCGCGCGGTGTCCTTGGCGGTGCCGGGCATCAGTTGCATCAGGCCGCTGGCGCCGACGCCGGAGCGCGCGTCATCCATGAAGGCGCTTTCCTGGCGGGTAATGGCAAACACCCAGCTGGAATGCAGGCCACGCACCTTGGCTTCGCGCACCAGGGTGTCGCGGTGGGCCATCGGGAAGCGGATGTCCAGGTCGTCCCAGTACTGCGCCTGGCTGATGGTGCGAATCGCCGGGAAGTACCACTTCATGTCATAGGCCAGCTTGGCCTGGGCGACCATTTCGTCGCGGTTGAAGTGACGGCTGACGTGGTACCACTCGCGGCGCCCGTCGACCACCTGGCCACGTGCGTAGAACTCCAGCGCACGGCGCACGCCTGGGGTGTTGCGCACTTTGTTGACCAGCGCCTGGCTCATCAGCAGTGGTTTGTTCTTCAACTGATACGGGGCCTTGGAGCGATCCGCGGCGAGGAAGCCATAGAAATCACGTTCCTGCGCGAGGTTCTTGTACAGCACCAGGGCTTGCGGGTTTTTCGGCTCGGCCAGTTCTAGGCTACGCGCCTGCCAGTAGCGCCAGCGGTTGGTGGTTGCCAGGTCTTGTGGGAGTTTGCGGGTCAGCTGGTAGGCATCTTCCCAGCGGGCCAGGCGCAGCAGCAGGCGCAGACGCCATTCCGACACAGTGTTGTCGCGCAGCTCCGGGTCGTACTTGGTCATCACTTCAAGGGCGCGTGGGTCGAAACGCTTGGCCAGGGTCAGGCCGATCTCACGGGCGATTGCCACTTTTTCGTCACGGGAGAAGTGCATGCTGCTGGCATAACCGTCGAGCAAGGCCATGGCCTTGTCGGGATCCTGGCGCGCCAGGCGGCGAAGACCCAGCCCGACCGCGTCAGACATGGCCTCGTTGGCTGGCAGGAAACGTGACGGATCGCTGAGCATGTCGGGCTTTTGCGCCACGTCCACCATCAGACGGCCCTGGGCGCCGAGGGTCGGCAGGGTTTTTACCAGGCTGTTGGCCAGCGCGTAGTTGCGGGCCTCGGCGGCCAGTTTGGCGCGGTCCCAGATCTTCTGTTCGGTGAGCTGGCCATCGGCGGCCCATTGGCCGAAGGTGGCGTCGCAGGCGGCCGGTTGGGATTTGCCGGTCATCCAGAGTTTTTCGGTGGTCTTGTACCCTTCGGCCTTCAGGTTGTGGGTGAGCTGGTACTGGCCGTGTAGGCAGTCCAGCTCGACGAAATTGAGCTTGGGGTCGTAGTACTTTTCAAAGGTCTGCCAGTCGCCACGGTCGGCGAGCCAGCGCAACCAGCGCAGCTTCATCCAGTTGGCCTGGGGCAGGTCGCCGTTCTTGGCGAGGAATTGTTCGATTTCCTCGTTGCTGGCGCTTTTCAGGCGCGCGGTCAGTTCGTCGTAGGCAAGGTAGGGCGTCAGCGGATAATCGGCCAGCGCCTGGCTGTATTGCATGTACGGGCCGGTATCGCCCTTGGCCAGCGCACGTTTGGCTTCATCGTAATATTGACGTTGGGTGGTGAGGTCCACGGCCTGGGCAGATTGAACGGCGGTGGCGGAAAGAAGCAGACAAGACAAGAAATTGAAAAGGCGACTGCGCATGAGACGTCCGTGCAGAGAAATCACGACTAGCACCGGCACCGCCGACACTGATTGCCCCTAGCTTAGCCTTTTGCCCGACGCCTACGAAAGCTTTGCCGGCCGGTTCGTTCAAGTTCGCGGCAAATGTCCTGCTGAACGTGTCAGCTGGGAAAATGCTGGCCGCATCCCCTCCTCAAGTCAGGTAGAATGCGCGCCCAGTTTTTGGAGAAGCGTATGACCCTGCTCAAATTCAGCGATGTGTCCCTTGCTTTCGGCGCTATGCCGTTGTTGGACAAGGTGTCCTGGCAGATCGCCCGTGGTGAGCGGGTGTGCATCATCGGCCGCAATGGCACCGGCAAGTCCAGCATGATGAAGCTGGTCAAAGGCGACCAGAAGCCCGACGACGGCTCTGTCTGGCGCGCCCCGGGCCTCAAGATCGGCGAATTGCCGCAGGAATTGCCGGTGGCCGACGGACGGACAGTCTTCGACGTGGTTGCCGAAGGCCTGGACGGCGTGGGCGCGTTGCTCGCCGAGTACCATCACCTGGCGCAGAACTGCGTCACCGAGGCAGACCTGGACAAGCTGATGCATGTCCAGCAAGACCTCGAGGCCCGTGACGGCTGGCGCTTGCAGCAACTGGTCGACAGCACCCTGAGCCGCCTGCAGCTGCCGGCCGACAAGACCCTTGCCGAGTTGTCCGGCGGCTGGCGTCGCCGCGTGCTGCTGGCCCAGGCCCTGGTCTCCGAGCCGGACTTGCTGCTGCTCGACGAGCCAACCAACCACTTGGACATCGGCGCGATTGCCTGGCTGGAAGAAGCCCTCAAGGATTTCCAGGGCGCCGTGTTGTTCATCACGCACGACCGCTCCTTCCTGCAGAACCTGGCGACCCGCATTCTTGAGCTGGACCGTGGTGGCCTGATCGACTGGAACGGCGACTACGCCAGCTTCCTGGTGCACAAGGAGGCCGCCCTGGCCGCCGAAGAAACCGCCAACGCCTTGTTCGACAAGAAGCTGGCCCAGGAAGAAGTCTGGATTCGCCAGGGCATCAAGGCCCGCCGCACCCGTAACGAAGGCCGCGTACGTGCCCTCAAGGCCCTGCGCGTTGAGCGCAGCGAACGTCGCGAGCGCACCGGCAAGGCCAATATCCAGCTGGATACCGCCGATAAATCCGGCAAGCAGGTGATGGTGCTGGAGAACGTCAGCTTCCATCACCCGGACGGCCCGTTCCTGATCAAGGACTTCTCGATGGTCCTGCAGCGCGGCGACCGCATCGGCCTGTTGGGCGCCAACGGTACCGGCAAGACCACCTTGCTCAAGCTGATGCTCAGCGGCCTGCAACCGACCAGCGGCACCGTGGAAGAGGGCACGCGCATCGACGTGGCGTACTTCGACCAGTTGCGTCACCAGTTGGACCTGGAAAAAACCGTGATCGACAACGTCGCCGAAGGTCGCGACTTTATCGACATCGACGGCCAGAGCCGCCACGTGCTGAGCTACCTGGGCGACTTCCTGTTCAGCCCGCAACGTGCCCGCACACCGGTGAAAGCCTTGTCCGGTGGTGAGCGCGCACGCCTGCTGCTGGCCAAGCTGTTCAGCAAGCCAGCCAACCTGCTGGTACTCGATGAACCGACCAACGACCTCGACGTGGAAACCCTCGAGCTGTTGGAAGAGGTGCTGCTGACCTTCAACGGCACTGTGCTGATGGTCAGCCACGACCGGGCATTCCTCGACAACGTGGTCACCAGCACCTTGGTCTTCGAAGGCGAAGGCAAAGTGCGTGAATACGTCGGTGGTTATCAGGACTGGCTGCGCCAGGGCGGCTCGCCGCGCCTGCTGGGCGTGACCGAGAGCAAGTCCGGCAAGGCCGACTTGACCTCCGCTGTGGTCACGCCAGTGGCCGCTGCGGCACCCGTGCAGGAAACCGCTGCGCCGGCAGCCAAGAAGAAACTCAGCTACAAGCTGCAGCGCGAGCTGGAAGCCTTGCCGGGTGACATCGATGCCAAGGAACAGCAGATTGCCGCCGTAGAAGCGGAAATGGCTGACGCGGGCTTCTACCTGCGTCCGGCAGCAGAGACAGCGAAGGTGATTGCTTCCCTGGAGACATTGAACCAGGAGCTGGAAGCGCTGGTTGAGCGTTGGGCCGAGCTGGATGCCTGATTGATTCGCGTGCATTAAAAAACCCGGTGTTCATTGAGTGAACACCGGGTTTTTTATATGAAGCACGATCCAAATGTGGGAGCGGGCTTGCTCGCGAAAGCGGTGTGTCAGTTACCAGATGCATCAACTGACAAAAAGCTTTCGCGAGCAAGCCCGCTCCCACATTTGATCTTCGTTAGGATTACGAGGCTTTGACCAGCTTCACCGCCAGCACATCACACGGCGCGCCGTGCAGCACGTCGTTGGCGGTAGAACCGAGCAGCAACGCCAAGCCGTGGCGGCCATGGCTGCCGACCACGATCAGGTCGCAGCCTTGTTCCTTGGCGAGGTGGTGGATTTCCTGGCGCGGTTGGCCGTAAGTGAGGTGGGAGTTTTTCTTGGTCACTTCCGGGTATTTGAGGATCAAGCGGTCCAGGCGCTCCTTGGCCTGGTCAAACTGCTGTTGCTGCAACTGGGAAAGATCCATGGGCACGTCACCGCCAAAAGCCATGGCCATCGGCTCGACGATGTGCACCAGGGAGAGTTTGGCGTTGCTGGCGACCGCGAAGGCGCGGGCGCGCTTGATCACTGGATCGCACTCTTCGGTCAGGTCGACAGCGACCAGAATATGTTCGTAGGACATGGGGCGTTCCTCCAGGGGACTGCAATAGATTCAGTATGGCTGCTTTCAAGCGGATGGGGTTGCGTCAGGTCAAATCCGCTCATCTAGAAATTCGGGAGTACACATATGACGGTCTGGATAGTGGTGTCAATCCTTGTGGTGGTTCTGAGCCCCCTCGCATGGCTGCGCCCGTCGCGCCATCAGAGCGGGCGCATGGCCCTGCGCATGGAGGCGCGCCGCATCGGCCTGGCCATGCAACTGGCGCCCCAGGAGTGGCCACACTGGCTCAAGCAGGAGCCGCCGAGCCCGTGTGCGCAGTACTGCCGGCCACGGCGCAGCAGCACGCCGACGATCTGGAGTTACTGGCAGTTGGAGCCGGGCGTGTGGGTCAACCAGTGGCGTGAGGTGTGCGTCGATGAAAAGTTGTTGCCGTATTTTGCAACGCTGCCGGCCAACGTCTACAAAGTCGAAGCCGACAAGCAGATGATCGCCTTGTACTGGGGCGAGAAGGGCGAGCCGAGTGTGTTGAAAGACATCGATGCGTTGCTCAAGGCGCTGGCCTGACACCTGTCCTCCCGGGCCTGGGCTCCTACGGTCGTCGTATTCGGGAGAAATAGCAGGCAATAAAAAGCCCGACATCATCATCGGGCTGGAGTTGGCCAGGCAGGCCGGTAAATCTGTGGTTCCCGCGACGGATGTTCATCCAGTCGCGTTACGGTTGTCGCTAGCCTAGCGGCATATCCCGTTCTGTACAGCCTTTTCCCACATCTTTTCTATTATTGATCTTGTGAACATTTGAATATTGACGAGTCGCCGGCTTAAGGTCGGGGTTCTGAAATGACTGGAAAGTCGCGTTTTTCCTAGCCTTTCGAGCGATTGACAATTGCCCGGAATTGGATGAAGGTGGCGTACCCAAATCAAACGGGCGTATGAATTGAGCGTTTGTCTGTCAGACCGCTCATACAGAATCCCGACTATCGCATTGGCGGGTGTGCCTGGCGGATTGGCATGAGCATTGACGCAACAGTCAGTGTCCAACCAGAGGCCAGCGTCCAGTGTGTACTGTTCAGCTTCCATATCGTGGAGATCAGTTGATGATTTACGAAGGTAAAGCCATCACGGTTAAGGCTCTTGAAAGTGGCATCGTCGAATTGAAATTCGACCTCAAGGGTGAGTCCGTCAACAAGTTCAACCGTCTAACCCTGAATGAATTGCGTCAGGCCGTAGACACCATCAAAGCAGATGCTTCGGTCAAGGGCGTGATCGTCTCCAGCGGCAAGGACGTGTTTATCGTCGGCGCTGACATCACCGAATTCGTCGACAACTTCAAGCTGCCCGATGCCGAGCTGGTGGCTGGCAACCTCGAAGCCAACAAGATTTTCAGCGATTTCGAAGACCTCAACGTGCCGACCGTGGCTGCCATCAACGGCATCGCGCTGGGCGGCGGCCTGGAAATGTGCCTCGCGGCAGACTTCCGTGTCATGTCGGCTACCGCCAAGATCGGCCTGCCTGAAGTCAAGCTGGGCATCTACCCGGGCTTTGGCGGCACCGTGCGCCTGCCGCGCCTGATCGGTGCCGACAACGCGATCGAGTGGATCGCCGCCGGTAAGGAAAACAAAGCCGAAGACGCGCTGAAAGTCGGTGCTGTCGACGCTGTAGTCGCCCCGGACAAACTGGCCGAAGCCGCGCTGAACCTGATCAAGGGCGCCATCAGTGGCGAATTTGACTACAAGGCCAAGCGTCAGCCGAAGCTGGAAAAACTCAAGCTCAACGCCATCGAGCAAATGATGTCGTTCGAAACCGCCAAGGGTTTCGTGGCTGGCCAGGCCGGCCCGAACTACCCGGCGCCGGTTGAAGCGATCAAGACCATCCAGAAGGCCGCGAACTTCGGTCGCGACAAAGCCCTGGAAGTGGAAGCGGCAGGTTTCGTCAAACTGGCGAAGACCTCGGCAGCCCAGAGCCTGATCGGCCTGTTCCTGAACGATCAGGAGTTGAAGAAAAAGGCCAAGGCCTACGACGAAATCGCCAAGGACGTGAAACAGGCTGCCGTACTCGGCGCCGGTATCATGGGTGGCGGTATCGCTTATCAGTCGGCGTCCAAAGGCACGCCGATCCTGATGAAGGACATCAACGAGCACGGTATCGAGCAAGGCCTGGCAGAAGCCGCCAAGCTGCTGGTCGGCCGCGTGGACAAAGGCCGCATGACCGCCGCGAAAATGGCTGAAGTGCTTAACGGCATTCGTCCTACGCTGTCCTACGGCGATTTTGGCCACGTCGACCTGGTGGTCGAAGCCGTTGTCGAGAACCCGAAGGTCAAGCAAGCCGTACTGGCAGAAGTGGAAGCCCAGGTCAAAGACGACACCATCCTGGCGTCCAACACCTCGACCATTTCCATCTCGCTGCTGGCCAAGGCCCTCAAGCGTCCGGAAAACTTCGTCGGCATGCACTTCTTCAACCCGGTGCACATGATGCCGCTGGTGGAAGTGATCCGTGGCGAGAAGTCCAGTGAGTTGGCAATCGCCACCACCGTGGCTTACGCCAAGAAAATGGGCAAGAACCCGATCGTCGTCAACGACTGCCCGGGCTTCCTGGTCAACCGTGTACTGTTCCCGTACTTCGGCGGTTTCGCCAAGTTGGTGAGTGCCGGTGTGGACTTCGTGCGCATCGACAAGGTCATGGAAAAATTCGGCTGGCCGATGGGCCCGGCGTATCTGATGGACGTGGTCGGCATCGACACCGGCCACCACGGTCGCGACGTAATGGCCGAGGGCTTCCCGGACCGCATGAAAGACGACCGCCGTTCGGCGATCGACGCGCTCTATGAAGCCAAGCGCCTGGGCCAGAAGAACGGCAAGGGCTTCTACGCCTACGAGGCTGACAAGAAGGGCAAGCAGAAGAAAGTGGCCGACCCGTCGGTGCACGAAGTACTCGCGCCAGTCATCTACGAACAGCGTGAGGTGTCCGACGAGGACATCATCAACTGGATGATGATCGCCCTGTGCCTGGAGACCGTGCGTTGCCTGGAAGACGGCATCGTCGAGACCGCCGCCGAAGCCGATATGGGCCTGGTGTACGGTATTGGTTTCCCTCCATTCCGTGGCGGTGCGCTGCGTTACATCGACTCGATCGGTGTGGCCGAGTTCGTTGCCCTGGCTGACAAATACGCTGATTTGGGCCCGCTGTACCACCCGACCGCGAAGCTGCGTGAAATGGCCAAGAACGGCCAGAGCTTCTTCGGTTAAGCGTCCCATACACTTGAGCGAGAATATTTATGAGCTTGAATCCAAGAGACGTCGTGATTGTCGACTTCGGTCGTACTCCGATGGGCCGCTCCAAGGGCGGCATGCACCGCAACACCCGCGCCGAAGACATGTCGGCGCACCTGATCAGCAAACTGCTGGAGCGTAACGTCAAGGTCGACCCGAACGAAGTCGAGGACGTGATCTGGGGCTGCGTCAACCAGACCCTGGAGCAGGGCTGGAACATCGCGCGCATGGCGTCGTTGATGACCCAGATCCCGCACACGGCCGCTGGCCAGACCGTCAGCCGCCTGTGCGGCTCGTCGATGAGCGCGCTGCACACCGCCGCCCAGGCGATCATGACCGGTAACGGTGATGTGTTCGTGGTCGGTGGCGTGGAGCACATGGGCCACGTCAGCATGATGCACGGCGTCGATCCTAACCCGCACATGTCGCTGTACGCGGCAAAAGCCTCGGGCATGATGGGCCTGACCGCGGAAATGCTCGGCAAGATGCACGGCATTACCCGTGAAGCCCAGGACGCCTTCGGCCTGCGTTCCCACCAGCTCGCCCACAAGGCGACCGTGGAAGGCAAGTTCAAGGATGAGATCATCCCGATGAACGGCTATGACGAGAACGGTTTCCTGAAACTGTTCGACTACGACGAAACCATTCGTCCGGATACCACCCTGGAAAGCCTGGCGGCCCTCAAGCCGGCCTTCAATCCAAAGGGTGGCACCGTGACAGCCGGTACTTCGTCGCAGATCACGGACGGTGCTTCGTGCATGATCGTGATGTCGGCGCAGCGGGCCCAGGACCTGGGTATCCAGCCGATGGCGGTGATTCGTTCGATGGCAGTCGCAGGTGTGGACCCGGCAATCATGGGCTATGGTCCAGTACCGGCCACACAAAAAGCCTTGAAGCGCGCAGGCCTGACCATCTCCGATATCGACTTCTTCGAGCTCAACGAAGCTTTCGCCGCACAGGCCCTGCCAGTGCTGAAAGATCTGAAAGTACTCGACAAGATGAACGAGAAGGTTAACCTGCACGGCGGTGCGATTGCCCTGGGCCACCCATTTGGTTGCTCCGGTGCGCGTATTTCCGGCACTCTGCTTAACGTGATGAAGCAAAATGGCGGCAACCTTGGGGTTGCTACCATGTGCATTGGCCTCGGCCAAGGCATCTCCACCGTCTTCGAACGCCTCTAAGCGTTGGGATGACGGAAGCCGGGGCCCAGTGCCCCGGTTTTTGTTTTTTGGAATTTTTAATATTTTTTTTCAACAAATTTTGTAAGAGGGCCAGAGCATGAAAGTCGAACCAGGGCTCTACCAACATTACAAGGGGCCGCAGTACCGCGTATTCAACGTGGCACGGCACTCCGAGACCGAAGAGGAAGTGGTGTTTTACCAAGCACTGTATGGCGATTACGGCTTTTGGGTACGTCCTTTGAGCATGTTCCTGGAGACCGTCGAAGTTGACGGCGAGCAGGTCCCGCGCTTTGCTTTGGTCCAGGCCGAACCCAGTCTTTTTTCAGGGCAATAACGGCAGGCCGCGCAGAATGCTGCGCTTGACCTCACCTTGTTGCCACTATATATAGCGTTGCCGCGACAGGCGCCAACTGCCTTTCACTTCTCGAATTCAGGAATTTTCCGATCCATGGGCAAATCGCTGGTCATTGTGGAATCCCCGGCTAAGGCCAAGACCATCAACAAGTACTTGGGCAACGAGTACGTGGTGAAGTCGAGTATCGGCCATATCCGAGACCTGCCCACCAGCGGTTCGGCTAGCGCCAGCAAGGAGCCAGCCGCCAAGCGCGGCAAGGCAACTGCGGGCGAAGGTCCGGTGCTCAGCCCTAAAGAGAAAGCGCGCAAGCAGCTGGTCTCGCGCATGGGTGTGGACCCGGAACATGGCTGGAAGGCCAAGTACGAAATCCTTCCAGGCAAGGAAAAGGTCATCGAAGAGCTGCGCCGGCTCGCCAAGGATGCTGACACCATCTATCTCGCGACGGACTTGGACCGCGAAGGGGAAGCCATTGCCTGGCACCTGCGGGAAGCCATCGGCGGTGACGACAGCCGCTACAAGCGCGTGGTGTTCAACGAAATCACCAAGAAAGCCATCCAGGAAGCCTTCTCCAAGCCGGGCGAGCTGGATATCGACCGCGTCAACGCCCAGCAGGCCCGGCGTTTCCTCGACCGCGTCGTCGGTTACATGGTTTCGCCGCTGCTGTGGGCCAAGATTGCCCGTGGCCTGTCCGCCGGCCGTGTGCAATCGGTCGCGGTTAAGCTGGTGGTGGAGCGTGAGCGCGAGATCCGTGCGTTCAACCCGGAAGAATACTGGGAAGTCCACGCCGACCTGGGGACTGCCAAGGGCGCCAATGTGCGCTTCGAAGTGGCCCGTGAAAAAGGCGAGGCCTTCAAGCCGCTGAACGAAGCCCAGGCCATGGCCGCGCTGGAGAAGCTCAAGGCCTCCAGCTACAGCATCGTCAAGCGCGAAGACAAACCGACCAGCAGCAAGCCGTCGGCGCCGTTCATCACCTCCACCCTGCAACAGGCCGCGAGTAACCGCCTGGGCTTCGGCGTGAAGAAAACCATGATGATGGCCCAGCGTCTGTACGAAGCCGGCTACATCACCTATATGCGTACCGACTCCACCAACCTGTCGGTTGACGCGGTGGCGATGGCGCGTACGTATATTGAAAGCGAATTCGGCAAGAAGTACCTGCCGGAGAAGCCGAACGTCTACAGCAGCAAAGAGGGCGCCCAGGAGGCTCACGAAGCGATTCGTCCTTCCGACGCGAACACCGAGCCGAGCAAGCTGAGCGGCATGGAACGCGATGCAGAGCGTCTCTACGAGCTGATCTGGCGCCAGTTCCTGGCTTGCCAGATGCTGCCGGCGCAATACCTGTCCACCACCGTCAGCGTGGGTGCTGGTGACT
Organism: Pseudomonas sp. TH21; assembly: GCF_016651025.1. Taxonomy (NCBI): domain Bacteria; kingdom Pseudomonadati; phylum Pseudomonadota; class Gammaproteobacteria; order Pseudomonadales; family Pseudomonadaceae; genus Pseudomonas; species Pseudomonas sp. TH21. Next base: position 1,611,701 of record NZ_JAEKEQ010000001.1, read on the forward strand.
TCGAGCTGCGTGCCAAGGGCCGTATCCTCAAGTTTGATGGTTACACCCGCGTCATGCCGCAGATCGCCAAGCCGGGCGACGACGATGTGCTGCCGGACATGGCCCAGGGCGACACGTTGAAGCTGATCAAGCTCGACCCGTCTCAGCACTTCACCAAGCCACCGGCGCGTTATTCGGAAGCCAGCCTGGTAAAAGAGATGGAAAAACGCGGTATCGGTCGTCCGTCGACCTACGCCGCGATCATTTCCACCATCCAGGACCGTGGCTACGTCGCGCTGCACAACCGTCGTTTCTATTCGGAAAAGATGGGCGATATCGTCACCGAGCGACTGTCCGAGAGCTTCTCCAACCTGATGGACTACGGCTTCACCGCCGGCATGGAAGAGAACCTCGATGACGTGGCCCAGGGCGAGCGCGACTGGAAGAACGTGCTCGACGAGTTCTACGGCGACTTCAAGAAAAAACTCGAAGTGGCCGAAAGCCCCGAGAACGGCATGCGTGCCAACCAGCCGGTGATGACCGACATCCCGTGCCTGACGTGCGGCCGCCCGATGCAGATTCGTACCGCGTCTACCGGCGTGTTCCTCGGTTGCTCGGGCTACAGCCTGCCGCCGAAAGAGCGCTGCAAGGCTACCGTCAACCTTGTGCCGGGTGATGAAATCGCCGCCGACGACGAGGGTGAATCCGAGTCGCTGGTACTGCGTGGTAAGCACCGCTGCCCGATCTGCAGCACGGCGATGGATGCCTACCTGCTCGACGAGAAGCACAAGTTGCACATCTGCGGTAACAACCCGGATTGCGACGGCTACGAGATCGAGGAAGGCAGCTACCGCATCAAGGGCTACGAAGGCCCAAGCCTGGAGTGCGACAAGTGCGGCAGCGAGATGCAGCTCAAGACTGGCCGCTTCGGTAAGTTCTTTGGTTGCACCAACCCGACGTGCAAGAACACCCGCAAACTGCTGAAAAGCGGTGACGCGGCGCCGCCGAAAATGGACCCGGTGAAGATGCCTGAACTCAAGTGCGAGAAGGTCAACGACACCTACATCCTGCGTGACGGCGCTTCGGGCCTGTTCCTGGCCGCCAGCCAGTTCCCGAAAAACCGCGAGACCCGAGCGCCGCTGGTGCTGGAGATCGTGCCGCACAAGGATGAGATCGATCCTAAGTACCACTTCCTGTGTGAAGCGCCGAAGAAGGATCCCGACGGTCGTCCGGCCGTGATCCGCTACAGCCGCAAGACCAAGGAGCAGTACGTGCAGTCCGAAGTGGACGGCAAGCCTACCGGCTGGAAAGCGTTCTACGACGGCGGTAAGTGGAAGGTCGAAGACAAGCGCCAGGGCGCTTGATCGACGTGGTCGAGTAATACGACGGTCGCCTGAAACAGACTGAAAGCAAATGCCCCGACTTGTCGGGGCATTTGCTTTTGTGGTTATGCAAAAGGACTTTCCATTCAAGGCACGCAGGTTAGCTGTCAGAGAAATGAGTGACAGGTGACGGAACGTTCCCCATAAAGCTGACCACCTATTAGCCGGGTATTAGCCCGTCAATTATCTATAGGGCGCCATGTGAATGGGGTTGGAGACGCTGGTGATACCTGCAATTAAGGGCGCTGATGAGAAAGAGGTGTGCACCATCGTAGATAGTGTCTAAAGAGGGGCAGTGCCCGCCCTCTACTCCATGCTTGCAGTGTGGGCGGTTGATCCGTGACACTGTTAAGCCAGCATCACGCTTTTTCGTTGTGGAGACTGCCGTTATGGCCAACGAACTCTATACCCGTACCAACCAGAAAATTTACTTCGCGGGCTTATCCCTGGAAGCCCTCGGCCGCGCCGAGGAAGGGAAGGAGATGAATGCCATCGCGCTGGTCCAGGCGGGGCGTGAGGCGGCGTTGTTCCACCTGTACGGCGCGTTGCTGGGGCTGTGCCATGAAATCGCCGGGTTCTATCGCTTGCCCCAGGCGGGTTCGCCGCGCGCGGAAATGATCATGAACCGCGAAGTGCTGGAGGCCATGGCTATTCCTGAGCTGGCCGAGCTGGTGGAAATGGCCCAGAGCCCTGATAGCTGGGTGGCGCGCCTGCTCAAGGCGCATGCGGACATGTTCCAGCCACCGCGAATTCCCCACGTGCCCAAGGGTGACGTAACTCAGCCGTTGATCGTAGCGGTTGCGCTGGAAGAGGAAGAGCCCAAGCCCCTGAGTCGGGAAGAGCTGGAAGGCTGGCGCCAGGAGCTGAAAAAGATGGCCCTGCGCTTTCGTGAAGGCCTCAACGAGTGCTGAGGCGGCGTCACTGATTTACACCAGGACGGGCTTGCTCGCGAAGGCGGAGTGCCAGGCGTTTATAGGGCACTGATGCACCGCCTTCGCGAGCAAGCCCGCTGCCACATTTTAACCAAGGCATACCGGCACCATTCATCAAGCCGCAAAGAAACCTGGCCAGATCCTCAGCGATTCCGGGTGGATGACTGATATAATCCCGGCCTTTCGTGGAGAACAGACTTTTATGCCAACGTCCTTTCTGGAAATTGTTGAGTTGCCTGACGGCCGAATCGAGCTGCGCCGGGCTGAGGACGAGGGTTCTCTGGTTATTCTGGATTTTTCCGAGGACGCCAAGGTGTTCCTCCAAGGCCAGCACGTGGAAGTGGCTAAAGCCATGTTGAGCGTGGGCGTGCAGATGGCTGGTCGCCTGGCGGAAGGCGAGCCGGAGAAAGAAGACGGGCCGCGAGTGCTTCACTGAGTTCTGTTGTTAGCAGGCTTGTTGTGGCGGAGGCGGGTGTCTTGAGGGGCGCCAGATCTCTTGAGGTGAGTCAGGTTTGCTTTGGCGAGTAGGCTTGTTGAGGTGAATCGGCTTGCTGGTTAATCGGCGTGTTGTGGTGAGCTGGCTTGTGTGGCGAGCGGGCTTGCCTCGCGTTGGGCTGCGAAGCAGCCCTGGATGGATTCAACGCGATATATCAGGTATTCCACGGTGCTTGGTTTTGGGGCCGCTTCGCAGCCCAACGCGGGGCAAGCCCGCTCTCCACATATAAGCCCGCCCACCACATATAAGCTAAGCCCGGTTGTCACATAAGCCCGCTTGTCATAACAAGCCCGCCACTCATAGAGGTCGGCTCTTAAGATAAGCCCGCTCCTCACCAAGCTGAGTCTTCGTGTTATCCCAATCGAATATTCAAACTCTGCGCGTCGCCTGTGCGCGCTGCGCTGATCAGCTGTTGCTTGGCGGTGGCATTCAGTGGGTTCAGCCAGCTCACCACGGTGTGGCTACGGCCCAGGCGCAAGGCTTCGCAAGTCAGTTGCTGGGCGCTTTGCGTGCCGCGTGGCTGCAATAACAGGATGCGCTCGCGGTTGAGGCCCGCGTCCCGCAGCCAGGCCTGGGTCAGGCTGGCAGGCGGGGCGATCAGGGTCAGCCAGCGCGCGTCCTGTTCTTCGCTCAATTCGCGAAGGATCGGCGCCAGCAGGCTCAGGCAGCTCCCAGCTGCACCGCGCAACGACAATTCACTGAACGCCTCGGGTTCGGCACTCCAGGGCGCCTCGACCGCTTCCTTGAGGATCGGTGCAAGGGGTTGGGCCATGAAGGCCTCGAACAGCGACAGTTGTGTGTGTTGGGGGGTGTGCACGAGCTGCATGATGCCTCCTTTAGCGGCGAATGACGCCGACACTCAAGCCTTCGATCACCAGGTCCTGATCTTTCAGGTTCACTTCAATCGGGGCGAACTCAGGGTTCTCGGCCAGGAGCCAGACCTTGCTGCCTTCGCGCTTGAAGCGTTTGACGGTGACTTCATCGCCGATACGGGCGACGACGATCTGGCCATTACGGGCTTCGCGGGTGGTGTGGACGGCGAGCAGGTCACCATCGAAAATACCCACGTCCTTCATGCTCATGCCGTGCACCCGCAGCAGGTAATCGGCGCGAGGGTGGAAGAAGGTGGGGTTGATGTTGCAGGATTCCTCGACGTGCTGTTGCGCCAGGATCGGCGCACCGGCAGCGACGCGACCGATGATCGGCAGGGTCGATTCGTCGGCCTTGGCTTCGAAGCCAGGGATGCGAATGCCGCGCGAAGCACCCGGGGTCATCTCGATCGCGCCTTTGCGAGCGAGGGCCTTGAGGTGTTCCTCGGCGGCGTTAGGGGACTTGAACCCCAGTTCCAGCGCAATTTCCGCTCGTGTCGGCGGGTAGCCGTTGTCATCGAGGCAGCGCTTGATAAAAGCCAGAATCTCAGCTTGGCGTGGCGTCAGTTTTAGCATGTTGATCGCTCTGTCTTTTTATACAGTGACTGGGATTATATACAGTGAACTGCGCTTGGCAATCATCCTTTTCGGGCACTCCGCTGGACGGTCATTCGTCACCCGTCCTACAGGGCAGAGATAGCGCTGCCTACAGACCGGTAGGGATGTGATTAAATAGCGACGAAATAGATGACTACCCGGCCGGAAAGCGAACCCGCAGGCTTGACAAGACACACCCTGAAACGTATGTTTCAAACAAGTGTTTGTCAGGCGGAGTAGCCATGGCCCAGTCGGAAACCGTTGAACGCATTCTCGATGCTGCCGAGCAATTGTTCGCGGAAAAAGGATTTGCTGAAACTTCATTGCGGCTGATCACCAGCAAGGCCGGGGTCAACCTCGCCGCCGTGAACTACCATTTCGGCTCGAAAAAGGCCCTGATCCAGGCAGTGTTCTCGCGCTTCCTGGGGCCGTTCTGTGCCAGTCTCGACCGTGAGCTCGAGCGCCGTCAGGACAAGGCCGATCACAAGCCAACCCTGGAAGACCTGCTGGAAATCCTCGTCGAGCAGGCGTTGGTGGTGCAGCCGCGCAGCGGCAACGACCTGTCGATCTTCATGCGCCTGCTGGGGCTGGCATTCAGCCAGAGCCAGGGCCACTTGCGGCGTTATCTGGAAGACATGTACGGCAAGGTGTTTCGTCGCTATATGTTGCTGGTCAACGAGGCCGCCCCGCGTATCCCGCCGATCGAACTGTTCTGGCGCGTGCACTTCATGCTCGGTGCGGCGGCGTTCAGCATGTCCGGGATCAAGGCCCTGCGTGCGATTGCCGAGACCGATTTCGGCGTCAACACCTCCATCGAGCAGGTCATGCGCCTGATGGTGCCTTTCCTGGCCGCCGGCATGCGCGCCGAAACCGGTGTGACCGACCCGACGATGGCCGCCGCGCAATTGCGCCCACGCAGCAAATCCGCGCCGACCGTCGCCAAGGTTTGACCGCTTCGGGTGTGCGTGGCCGCTTGCATCCGCTAAGCTAGCCGCCATGCCGAATTCAGCTATTTACTCGCAACCCGTTGAGCTCACCGCGCCAGTCGCGCCGTGTGAGGTCGACGGGTTGTGTGCGTTATTTAAGGAAGGATTATGAGTGTTGCGCTGCAAGGTTCTTTGATGGTTGACGTGGCCGGTACCTGGCTCACGGCCGAGGATCGCCAGTTGTTGCGCCAACCCGAAGTGGGCGGCCTGATCATTTTTGCGCGCAATATCGAGCATCCACGCCAGGTGCGCGAGCTGAGCGCGGCGATTCGTGCCGTGCGCCCGGATCTGCTGTTGGCGGTCGACCAGGAGGGTGGTCGGGTACAACGCCTGCGCCAGGGCTTTGTGCGCCTGCCGGCCATGCGTGCGTTGGCGGATAACCCCAACGCCGAGTACCTGGCCGAGCAATGCGGCTGGATCATGGCCACCGAGGTGCTGGCGGTCGGCCTCGACCTCAGCTTCGCCCCCGTACTGGACCTGGACTACCAGCGCAGCGCCGTGGTCGGCACCCGCGCGTTCGAAGGCGACCCCGAACGTGCTGCGGTACTTGCCGGGGCCTTTATCCGGGGCATGAACAGCGCCGGCATGGCCGCCACCGGTAAGCATTTTCCGGGTCACGGTTGGGCTGAGGCGGATTCCCACGTCGCGATTCCCAATGATGAACGCAGCCTGGAACAGATTCGTGCGAATGACCTGGTGCCTTTCGCACGCCTGAGCCAGCAACTGGCGGCGGTGATGCCCGCGCATGTCATCTACCCACAGGTTGACCCGCAGCCGGCCGGTTTCTCGCGCCGTTGGCTGCAGGACATTCTGCGCGGCGAGCTGCAGTTCGATGGGGTGATTTTCAGCGATGATCTGTCGATGGCCGGGGCGCATGTGGTCGGTGATGCAGCCAGTCGCATCGAAGCGGCGCTGACCGCCGGTTGCGACATGGGCCTGGTGTGCAATGACCGCGCAGCAGCGGAGCTGGCTCTGAGTGCGGCGCAGCGCATGAAGGTGACGCCGTCGGCGCGGATTGCGCGGATGCGTGGGCAGGCGTTTGCCTCGACGGACTACAAGCAGGATCCACGTTGGTTGGCGGCGCTGACTGCGCTGCGGGATGCTCAGTTGATTGATTGAGACCGCGTCGCGCCCATCGCCGACAAGCCGGTTCCTACAGGCGAATGCGTTCCATGGTAGGAGCCGGCTTGCCGGCGATGGTCATCTGGCCGTCAACGTTTCTCTTGCTTGTTGGGCAACGGCGCAAACAGCGCCTCGATATCCTCGTTACCCAACTGCCAATCCCCGGTCGTACGCCCATCCAGCACGCCCGCCGCCAGATCGGATTTCTCCTTCTGCAGGTGTTGGATTTTCTCCTCTACCGTGCCCCGCGCGATCATCTTGTACACGAACACCGGCTTCTCCTGGCCGATCCGATACGCACGGTCGGTGGCCTGGTTTTCGGTGGCCGGGTTCCACCAAGGGTCATAGTGGATCACGGTGTCGGCTTCGGTCAGGTTCAAGCCAACGCCACCAGCCTTCAGGCTGATCAGAAAAATCTGCAGTTTGCCGCTCTGGAAATCCTTCACCGGTGTGCGCCGATCACGGGTCTGGCCGGTCAGCAGTGCGTAGGCAACACCGCGCTTTTGCAGTTCGACTTCAATCAGGCTCAGCATTGAGGTGAACTGGGAAAACAGCAGGATCCGCCGGCCCTCGGCAAACAATTCCTCGAGCATCTCCATCAGGCTGTCCAGCTTGCCCGAGCTGCTGCCACGCGCGGGCAGGGTGGCGTCGTTGACCAGGCGCAGGTCGCAGCACACCTGGCGCAACTTGAGCAGTGCTTCAAGAATGATGATCTGGCTGCGTGCCACACCTTTGCGGGTGATCTCGTCACGGACCTTTTTATCCATGGCCAGGCGCATGGTTTCGTACACGTCGCGCTGGGCCTCGTTGAGGTCGACCCAGTGGATGATCTCGGTCTTGGGTGGCAACTCGGTCGCCACCTGTTCCTTGGTGCGGCGCAGCAGGAACGGCTTGATCCGACCGTTGAGGTGCTGCAATCGCACATCACTGGCGCGTTTTTCGATCGGCACGCGGTAATCGCGATTGAAGCTTTTGACGTCACCCAGCCAGCCCGGCAACAGGAAGTGGAACAACGACCATAGCTCGCCCAGATGGTTTTCCAGCGGGGTGCCGCTCAGGCACAGGCGCTGCCGGGCATTCAGCTCGCGTGCCGCCTGGGCGGCCTTGCTCGTCGGGTTCTTGATGTACTGGGCTTCGTCCAGGATCAAGACGTGCAGGGGCAGGGCCGCGAGTCTCTCGATGTCCTTGGGCAACAGTGCATAAGTGGTCAATAGCAGGTCATAGTCCTGCAGGTTGGCGAAATGTTTTTTGCGTCCGGCGCCGTACAACGCCAGCACTTTGAGCTGCGGGGTGAAGTGCGCCGCTTCGTCCAGCCAGTTGGGGATCAGGCTGGTGGGCATCACCACCATGCATGGCCGATCCAGGCGCCCGGCGGCTTTTTCAGTAAGAATATGCGCCAGGGTCTGCAGGGTTTTGCCCAGGCCCATGTCATCCGCAAGAATTCCGCCGACATCCAGCTGGCGCAGTGACTGCATCCAGCTCAAGCCTTCCAGCTGATAAGGCCGCAGCGTGGCGTTCAACCCTGCAGGCGCGACGCTGGTGAAGTCCTTGATGTCGCGCAGGCGCTGGGCAAAGTTGCGGATCTTTTCACCGCCTTGCCACTGCAGCGGCAAGTCATCCAGCGGGTTGAGGCGGATCGCATCGGCCTTGGCCAGGCGCAGCGTGGTGGTGCCGGGTTCCTGCAGATAAAACTCGCCGAGGGTGGCCAGGACCGGTTTCAACCGGCCATAGGGCAATGCCACTTGCAGTGGGCCATGGCCGCCATTCGGCAAACCGGGGATATTCACCAGGATCAGTTCATCATCGCGGCGCCGCGCGAGTTTCTCCGGGTTGAGGATTTCGGTGTGGGAGCGCATCAGGTTGAGCAGGATCGGCAGCAGGCTCAGGCGCTCGCCATTGACGATGATCCCCAGTTCGAGGTCGAACCAATCGCGTTCGGGGCCTTCGTCGACGGTGGCATACCAGTCGTCCACCGGGCTCAGGTCGAAGCCGAAATCCTCATCGATCTGCAGCTCCCAGCCCTCGGCGCGCAGGGTGGGCGAGGCGTTGAGGGTGAAGTTCAGCCAGGCGCTGTCATTGACCATCTCGAACAGTTCGCCGGCGCTTTCCGGCAAGGCCTTGCTCTGGCGCGTGGCGATCTTGAAGCCCAGCAGGCGCAGTTGCTCGCGATAGGGCTGCTCCAGCTCTGGATGGCGCTTGATGCGCAGGCTCTGGGTTTCCTGGCGCACAATGATATCGGCGTTCTTCTGCCCGCTGACATAGTTGCCCAGGTAATTGAACGACAGCGCCGCGCGATGCTGGATATAGCGCTGCATTTTGCCGTTGCGCGGTTCAAACGCGCTGAACTCGACACTCGCCAGCCACAGGCGTGGCACCGGCGGCACGTCTTCCATCACCACCTGCGGTACCACCACGCGGTTATCCAGCACGGCCTGCAGCTTCTCGAGCAGCTCGGCATCCTGGGCGGCGGCCGGGTAGGCGAGGGTTTCCTGGACCTTGAGCAGTACTGCCGCGATGTGTTTGCAATTGGTGTGCACCGGGCAGGTACAGCGGCTGTCGACGAGGATCAACGTGCCCTTGGCCGATTCGCGCAACGAGATGGTCTGCCGATACACGTTGCCGCCCGAGCCTTCGCAACTGGCAACGATGGTGCTGTCGCCGGACTCGACGATGCGCACGCGGTTCTCCAGCGCATAACGCCGCCCGCGCTCCAGGCTCTGCTCTTTGAAGCGGTTGGCCCACGAAGGGGCCAGGGGTTTGGTCAACGACGACGTCAGGGGCATGGCGCTGGATCAGTCCTGAATGTCGGGCGGCGGCGCGCTGGGGGGCTTGGCGGTCAGCGAGGTGATCTTGATCAGCAGCGCCAGGTGGCCGCCGTCGAGGTAGTTGAGTTGGTTGTTCTTGGTGCGCACGTCGTGCTGGCTCAGGTGTTCGCTGGCAATCACGCTGCCGTTGGCGTCGAATTGATTGATCCAGAAATCCGCGTCTATATCGGTGAAACGCCCCAGTTGCAGGTTCAGCACGCCCTCGATGGGAAACTGGCCGAACTGCTCCTGGCCGTCGCTGATCGCGATCTTCACGGGCTGCTCGCCGAGGTTCTGCTCCCAGGCCTTGTGCGCGAGCACGGTGTAGCTAGAGTCGGCGCTGAGCTTGTCGACGATATTGCCCAGGCGTGGCGGGCTCATCCGCTCACCCAGCCGCGCGGCGCCAGCATCCCAGTTTTCCGGCGCGGGGCGGCTGTTGATCACCGGCTCGGCGTTCTGTCGCACCAGGATCATTTCCACCAGGTACGGGCTGTCGGCAAACGCCGAAGGTGCGAGTACCACCAACAACAGGCTCAGAATGCGGAACAGGCGCATGGGGGCGTCCTTCAAGCAGATTTCGGGATGAGGCGCTCAAACAGCGCCTCCAGGGTATTGAAGCGTTCTTCGGCACGTTCCATCGGCACCATGAACTTGAACAGCGTAGCCCCTTCGAACTTGTAGCGGTTGGGCTGGCCCTGGATCAGCTTGATCAGTACCAGCGGGTCGACCGGCGTCTGCGCCTCGAACTCGATACGCCCGCCCTGCGGCCCGGCGTCGACCTTCTTGATGCCCAACTGCTCAGCCTGCAGCTTGAGCAGGGTCAGGCGCACCAGGTTCTTGGTCGGTTCGGGCAACAGGCCGAAGCGGTCGATCATCTCTACCTGCAGGTCCTTGAGGCCTTCTTCGTCGGTGGCCGAAGCGATGCGCTTGTACAGGATCAGCCGTGCATGCACATCCGGCAGGTAGTCCTCGGGAATCAGCGCCGGCAAGCGCAGGTTGATTTCCGGGCCGCCGCCCAGGGGTTGGTCGAGGTTCGGTTGTTCGCCTTTGCGGATGGCTTTCACCGCGCGCTCGAGCATCTCCATATAGAGGGTGAAGCCCACGGCCTGGATCTGCCCGCTCTGGCCGTCGCCGAGCAATTCACCGGCGCCTCGGATTTCCAGGTCGTTGGTCGCAAGCACAAAGCCGGCGCCGAGGTCCTGGGTGTTGGCGATGGCTTCCAGGCGCTTTTCGGCGTCGCCGGTAATTTGCTGGCGCGGTGGCGTCAGCAAGTAGGCATAGGCCTGGTGGTGACTACGGCCAACCCGGCCGCGCAACTGGTGCAACTGCGCCAGGCCGAACTTGTCGGCACGCTCGATGATGATGGTGTTGGCGCTCGGGACGTCGATGCCGGTCTCGATGATGGTCGAGGCAATCAGCACGTTGAAGCGCTTGTGGTAGAAGTCGCTCATCACCTGTTCGAGTTCGCGTTCGCGCATCTGCCCGTGGCCGATGGCGATACGCGCCTCCGGCACCAGTTCGGCGAGGTCGGCGGCGCATTTCTCGATGGTCTTCACGTCGTTGTGCAGGTAGTACACCTGGCCGCCGCGGAGCAATTCGCGCAGCAGTGCTTCCTTGACCGTGCTTTTGTTCTGCTCCATCACGAAGGTGCGCACCGACAGTCGGCGCGCCGGCGGCGTGGCGATGATCGACAGGTCGCGCATGCCCGACACGGCCATGTTCAGCGTGCGCGGAATCGGCGTGGCGGTGAGGGTGAGGATGTCGACTTCACTGCGCAGGGCCTTCAGCTGTTCTTTCTGGCGCACGCCGAAGCGGTGTTCTTCGTCGATGATCACCAGGCCCAGGTTCTTGATCTTCACATCGTCGGACAGCAGCTTGTGCGTTCCGATCACGATGTCGATCTTGCCTTCGGCGAGGTCGGCGACGGCGGCATTCACTTCCTTGGCGGACTTGAAGCGGCTCATCACCTCCACGGTCACCGGCCAGTCGGCAAAGCGGTCGCGGAAGCTGTTGTAGTGTTGCTGGGCGAGCAGGGTGGTCGGCACCAGGATCGCCACTTGCTTGCCGCCGTGCACCGCGATGAAGGCGGCGCGCATCGCCACTTCGGTCTTGCCGAAGCCGACGTCGCCGCACACCAGGCGGTCCATCGGCTTGGGCGCGAGCATGTCGGCGCGCACCGCTTCGATGGTGGTTTGCTGGTCCGGGGTTTCTTCGAAGGCGAAGCCGGCGCTGAAGGTGGCGTAGTCGGCCTTCGGATCGGCGAAGGCGTAGCCCTCGCGTGCGGCGCGGCGTGCATAGATGTCGAGCAACTCGGCGGCGACATCGCGCACCTGTTCGGCGGCCTTGCGCTTGGCTTTCTGCCAGGTCTCGGAGCCCAGGCGGTGCAACGGCGCCAGCGCGTCGTCGCTGCCGGTGTAGCGCGCGATCAGGTGCAGGTTGGCCACCGGCACGTAGAGCTTGGCGCCCTCGGCGTATTCCAGGGTGAGGAACTCAGCTGCCTGGTTGTCGATCTCCAGCGTCTGCAGGCCCAGGTAGCGGCCGACACCGTGATTGATGTGCACCACCGGCGCGCCTTCGCGCAGCTCGGTGAGGTTCTTGATCACGGCGTCGTTGTTGGCGTCGGCGCGTTTTTCACGGCGCCGACGCTGCATCACGCGCTGGCCGAACAGTGGGCTCTCGGCGATCAGTGCCAGGGCTGGGTCATCCAGCAGCAAGCCTTCATCCAGCGGGGCAATGGTGATCGCCAGTCGGTCTTTGCCGGCGACGAAGTCTGGCCAGCTGTCGACGGTTTTCGGCCGCAGCTTCAAGCGTTCCAACAGCTCCAGCAGCACTTCGCGGCGCCCGGCGGATTCGGCGGTGAACAGCACGCGGCCGGGGAAGTCACCGAGGAAGTTGGACAGCGCCTCCAGCGGTTGCGTGGCTTTGGCCTGGATCGCCAGATCCGGCAGCGTGCCTGCAGGGAAACGCTCGCGGCCACTGCCGGCGTCCACGTCCTGTTGGCTGGCGACCACGCGCGGCCAGTTTTTCAGGCGCGCGAAGCAGTCTTCTACCGGCAGGAACAGTTCGGCAGGCGGTAATAAAGGACGGGAAGGGTCGACGCGACGCTCTTCATAGCGGTTGCGCACGTCGTTCCAGAAATTCTCGGCGGCCTGCTCGATGCCGGGCAGCGAGAACACTTGAGTGTCCTGGGGCAGGTAATCGAACAGGGTCGAGGTTTCGTCGAAGAACAACGGCAGGTAGTACTCGATACCGGCCGGGGTAATCCCGCTGCTGAGGTCCTGAAAGATCGGGCAGCGGCGGAAGTCGACGTCGAAGCGTTCACGAAAGCGCGCCTTGAAGCGCGTGACCGCATCTTTTTGCAACGGGAATTCACGCGCCGGCAGCAGCTTGATCGACTCGACTTTATCGATGGAACGCTGGTTTTCCGGATCGAAGGTACGCAGGGTTTCGATTTCGTCGTCGAACAGGTCGATGCGATACGGCAACTTGCTGCCCATCGGGAACAGGTCGATCAGCGCGCCCCGCACGGCAAACTCGCCGTGCTCGTACACCGTATCGACGCAGCGGTAGCCGCTGGCTTCCAGGCGCGTGCGCATCTGTTCGACATCAAGCTTCTGGCCGATATCCAGCACCAGGCTGCTGCCCAGCAGGAACTTGGTCGGCGCCAGGCGATGCAGGGCCGTGGTGATCGGCACCACCAGCACGCCGTGGGCCAGTTCCGGCAGGCGGTACAGGCTGGCGATGCGCTGGGAAATGATGTCCTGGTGCGGCGAGAACAGATCGTAGGGCAGGGTTTCCCAGTCGGGAAAATGCAGCACCGGCAAATCGGGGGCGAAGAAGCTCAGCTCCTGCTCGAGTCGCTCGGCACTTTGGCTGTCGGCGGTGAGCAGCAGGGTAAAGCGCTTGGCTGCGCTGGCAGCCTCGGCAATGGCCAGGCTCAGGGCGGCACCGGGCAGGTTGCCCCAGTGCTGTTTACCTGCCGCGGCAGGGAGAAGCGGTAGACGCAGAACGGGCACGGAAGGTTGAGCTCCAAGCGTTGCGACAAAGTCGGTAATTGTAACGGCCCGAGGTGCCGCCTGTCAGTTGCTGACTGAGCCTATTACGGTTTGTAGGAAATGTAGTGGCTAAGACAAACAATGGCGTGTTTTGACTCAATATGTAGTGCCATTTCGCGTGTATGTTTCGGAGGGTTACGGACAAGTCGGCGTTGCCGGCGAATAGGTGGCCTTCTGGAACCCGCGTATTTACTGGGCTGCAGCGCGGTGTTGGTTTTTGGCAAGCATTTTTTGTTGCCGGGCGCGCATTGCTCCGAGGGCGGTCGAGCGGCATAATGTAGCCCCTTTTTTCTGCCCCTACATGTGGAAGGTTCCCGTGACTCAGAAGCCCGACCAGTGTCTTGGTGAATGGATCGACCGTGAAGCACTCGCTGAAGCGATGATTCCGCTTATCGGTCAGCTGTACCGCAATAACAATGTGGTGAGCTCGATCTATGGCCGCAGCCTGATCAACCAATCAGTCATCGCGATTCTCAAGGCGCATCGCTTTGCTCGCCATCGCTCTGCCGACGACAGCGAACTCTCCGTCCACGAAACATTCCCCCTGCTCAAGGCCATGAGCGAGCTCAAGCTCGGCGCGGCTTCGGTAGACCTGGGCAAGCTGGCCTATAAATTCCGCAAGGAAGGTGCCGGCCGCAGCGCCGAGCAGTTCGTGCGTGAAGAAATGGCCGAAGTGGTTGGCCAGCAAAACGCCGCAGCCCGCAAAGGCACCGACGTCGTGCTGTACGGCTTCGGTCGTATCGGCCGCCTGCTGGCGCGCATCCTGATCGAAAAAACCGGTGGCGGCGACGGCCTGCGCCTGCGTGCCATCGTCGTGCGCAAAGGCGCCGAGAACGACCTGACCAAGCGCGCAAGCCTGTTGCGTCGTGATTCGGTACACGGTCCGTTCAACGGCACCATCGTCATCGACGAAGAAAACAACACCATCACCGCCAACGGTAACCTGATCCAGGTGATCTACGCGAAGAACCCGTCCGAGGTGGATTACACCCAGTACGGCATCAAGGACGCCCTGCTGGTGGACAACACCGGTGTCTGGCGTGATGCCGAGGGCCTGGGCCAGCACCTGGCCTGCCCGGGTATCGATCGCGTTGTCCTGACCGCTCCGGGCAAGGGCAAGCTGAAGAACATCGTTCACGGCATCAACCACGCTGAAATCACCGCTGACGACAAGATCGTGTCCGCCGCTTCCTGCACCACCAACGCCATCGTGCCGGTGCTGAAGGCTGTGAATGACAAGTTCGGCATCGTCAACGGTCACGTCGAAACCGTTCACTCGTACACCAACGACCAGAACCTGATCGACAACTTCCACAAGGGCGATCGCCGTGGCCGTAGCGCCGCGTTGAACATGGTGATCACCGAGACCGGTGCTGCCACCGCTGCTGCCAAGGCCCTGCCTGAGCTGGCCGGCAAGCTGACCGGTAACGCGATCCGTGTGCCGACGCCGAACGTGTCGATGGCGATTCTCAACCTGAACCTTGAGAAAGCCGCCACCCGTGAAGAGATGAACGAGTACCTGCGCTACATGGCGCTGCACTCCGACCTGCATAAGCAGATCGACTTCGTCAATTCGCAGGAAGTGGTGTCCACCGACTTCGTCGGCTCGCGCCACGCCGGTGTGGTGGACGCGGAAGCGACCATTACCCAGGACAACCGCGTTGTGCTGTACGTGTGGTACGACAACGAGTTCGGCTACAGCTGCCAGGTGGTTCGCGTGATGGAAGACATGGCTGGGGTCAACCCGCCTGCATTCCCGCGCTAAGCCTGTGCGCTGAATGAAAAAGCCCCGACTGGTTCGGGGCTTTTTTGTGCCTGCGAGGGCCTCTTCGCGAGCAAGCCCGCTCGCACATTCGACCGGGTGTCTTCAGGGCGCGCGCGGTTAAATGTGAGAGCGGACTTGCTCGCGAAGGCGGTCGTTCAGCCAGCGCAAATCTTCAATTGAGCAACTGGGTACGCAAGCGTTCGGACAGCCCATTGGGCGCCAGCCAGAGGCTCAGGTAGGTCCTGGCAAGCTCATCGTCACCACTGCTGAACACCACCTGCCCATTGATCTCCAGGTTCAAGCCCCGCCCCGGACGAAAATCCAGGGCATACCGATCGCCGCTGCGGATATCGCGAAAACTGGCGTGCAGTTTGTCTATCTCGGGCTTCAGTCGGGCGCTGGCCTGCTGGCGCTGCAGCGTGGCAGTGGCGGCTTTGATCACGTCGTTGCGGTCGATGTCGCGAAAGTAATACAGCGTCAGGCGCAACGCTTTTTGTTGCGACCAGGCCTGCTTGGCGCTCAGGTCGGACGGGGCATACAGCGCCGCCGCGTAGACATCCGCCCACAGGTAGGTAAGCACCGCCTGGTTTTTCAGCGCCAGTTCATGGGATTGCAGCGGAAAATCGGCTTGCCGGAGCCGATCCGCCTCACTCGCCTGCGCCGCCAGCGAAAAAATCATCATTAAACAGAAAACGACATGCCGCATAATGGCTCGTCCTGTAAAGGTGCGTGCCAGCAGTGTAATGCCTGTTTCGTGTTTCTGTAGTAAAGGCAAGACTGGCCTACGACGCGACCAAGGGTTAATGTGCGCGGCGTTGAGCCTTATATAGACTGTGCCCCGGTTCACACACTTGAGCCAAATTGTCCTTCATGACCGCTGGCCGCGGCATGATTTAGCCAGGCGTTCAACCGTGCGCCTGGCCTGTTCTGAGGAGTACGCATGGCTGTCTACAACTACGACGTGGTGGTACTGGGTTCCGGCCCGGCTGGAGAAGGTGCGGCGATGAACGCCGCGAAGGCAGGGCGCAAGGTGGCGATGGTCGATAGCCGTCGCCAGGTCGGCGGTAACTGCACCCACCTGGGTACCATCCCGTCCAAGGCCTTGCGTCACTCGGTGCGCCAGATCATGCAGTTCAACACCAACCCGATGTTCCGGGCGATTGGTGAGCCGCGCTGGTTCTCGTTCCCGGACGTGCTGAAAAGCGCCGAGAAGGTGATCTCCAAGCAAGTGGCTTCGCGCACCGGTTACTACGCCCGCAACCGTGTCGACCTGTTCTTCGGTACCGGCAGCTTCGCCGACGAGCAAACCATCGAGGTGGTATGCCCCAACGGCGTGGTCGAGAAGCTGGTGGCCAAGCACATCATCATCGCCACCGGTTCGCGCCCATATCGCCCGGCGGATATCGATTTCCACCACCCGCGTATCTACGATAGCGACACCATCCTCAGTCTGGGCCACACCCCGCGCAAATTGATCATCTACGGCGCCGGCGTGATCGGCTGTGAATACGCCTCGATCTTCAGCGGCCTGGGTGTACTGGTAGAACTGGTCGACAACCGCGACCAACTGCTGAGCTTCCTCGACTCGGAAATTTCCCAGGCGTTGAGCTACCACTTCAGCAACAACAACATCACTGTGCGTCACAACGAAGAGTACGAGCGGGTCGAAGGCCTGGACAACGGGGTGATCCTGCACCTCAAGTCCGGCAAGAAGATCAAGGCCGACGCCTTGCTGTGGTGCAACGGCCGTACCGGCAACACCGACAAGCTGGGCATGGAAAACATCGGGGTCAAGGTCAACAGCCGTGGCCAGATCGAGGTGGACGAGAACTACCGTACCTGCGTGGCGAACATCTATGGCGCCGGTGACGTGATCGGCTGGCCAAGCCTGGCCAGTGCCGCGCACGACCAGGGCCGTTCGGCCGCTGGCAGCATCGTCGACAATGGCAGCTGGCGTTATGTGAACGATGTGCCGACCGGGATCTACACGATTCCCGAGATCAGCTCGATCGGCAAGAACGAACATGAGCTGACCAAGGCCAAGGTGCCTTACGAAGTGGGCAAGGCGTTCTTCAAGAGCATGGCGCGTGCGCAGATCGCCGGTGAGCCGCAAGGCATGCTGAAGATCCTGTTCCACCGCGAGACCCTTGAGGTGCTCGGCGTGCACTGCTTCGGCTATCAGGCGTCGGAGATCGTCCACATCGGCCAGGCCATCATGAACCAGCCGGGTGAACTCAATACCCTCAAGTATTTCGTCAACACCACGTTCAACTACCCGACCATGGCCGAAGCCTATCGGGTAGCGGCCTACGACGGCCTCAACCGGCTTTTTTGAGCGGCTCCGGCCGGTGGCCTGAGCCGGCCGGGGAGACCGATTTCAGTAATTCTCGAGGGTGGCAGTGGCCAAACCGGGAAAGTCTGTAATCAGGCTATCTACGCCGAAGTCGGCGAGCCTGCGCATCAGCGCGGGTTCGTTGACTGTCCACACGGACACGTGCAAGCCCTGGCGCTGGGCTTTTTCCAGACGCTCAGGGGTGCACAACGTCCAGTTCAATGCCAGAAACTCACAGCCATAGTTCTGCGCGACCTTCAGCGGGTCGAGCCAGGCGTATTCGGCGACCAGGCCGCGTGACAGGTCCGGGGTCAGTTCAACCGCTGCCTTCAGCACTTCCCGCGAGCTTGAGGTCACGGTGACCTTGTCCATCAGGCCAAAGCGCACCGCCATTTCGCGGATGGCCAGTACGGTGGTTGCGGCGCGGGTGCGCGAGGCACTTTTGACTTCCAGTTGCCAGTGATCGAAGTCGCACTGCTCGAACAGCTCTTCCAGGCGTGGGATCGGGCACGGCTTGACCCAACCGGGGCCGCCTTTGCGCGCGTCCATCTTCACCAGGTCCGCCGCCGAATACTCGACGACCTTGCCGCGCCGGTCAGTGGTGCGCTTGAGCGTCGGGTCGTGGATGACCATCAGCTCGCCGTCCATGGACAGGTGCAAATCCAGTTCGCAGCGGCGTACACCGTGCTTGAGGCACTCCTGGAAGCTGGTCAGGGTGTTTTCCGGTGCTTCGCCTTTGGCACCGCGGTGGCCGTAAATCAGGGTCACAGTTGCTCCTATGCGCCAGGTCTGCTGGCGGGGTGATACGAATTCAGGTGTCTTGGGCGTCGCTCTGTTCCCGCGCCAGGCGCCGTTCCTGGGCTTGTTTCTGCAGGATGTAGCGCGCGAGCAGCTGGCGTTGGGCATCGGTCATGGATTCGAATTCCGTGCCCACATCAAAACTTGCGCCCTTGGGATCACAATGGGTGACCCGCGCGCGCAGCAACAGGCCGAGCGCCTGGGGCATCAGCACCAGCTTCACCGCCAGGTGCGCGCCGGTCGGCAGGGGCGTGGGATGCTGGAAGTCGATGCCGCCTTCGGAAATGATCACCGGCTGCGGCGCGCCGACTTCATCCAGCAGGCCGCGCGCCATGATCTGGCTGAGCAGGTCCAGGCGTTTGTTCTGCACGCGCAGGAAGGCGGCGAGGGTGCGGTCTTTCTCGCTGAGCTGGCGTAACAGGTGCTGGGCTTCGAACTCGCTCAGGTGCAGTTCACTGAGCAGATTGAACAATGGGGAATCATCCAGCAACACTTCTTTGCTCGCCGCTTCGGGGGCAGACAGGCTTTTGATTTGAAGTGCGATCATGTCGTCGATACGGTAGTATTCGCGGCGCTCTTCTTCATCTAATGTCGACATGGCGAACCCCAGGTAACGGTAATGGTCTGAGTGTAAAGCTGCTTACCAGACCCCGCCACCGGGACGTCTTCTTTTCCTCCGAACAAGCCCCGACATGTTCAGACCTCTCTTCGTATTTATCGGCACGCGTTATACCCGTGCAAAGCGTCGCAATCATTTTGTGTCGTTCATTTCCCTGACCTCGATGATCGGGCTCGCCTTGGGCGTGGTCGTGATGATCGTGGTGTTGTCGGTGATGAACGGCTTCGATCATGAGATGCGCACCCGCGTGCTGGGCATGGTGCCCCACGCGACCATCGAGGGCGATGCGCCCATCAACGACTGGCAAAGCCTGGCCGCCAAGGTCAAGCAGAACCCCAAGGTGGTGGCCGTCGCGCCGTTTACCCAGATGCAGGGGCTGCTGACCAATGACGGCAAGGTGCAGAAAATCCTGCTCAATGCCATCGACCCGGTCCAGGAGCGCAACGTCTCGATCATCGACAAGTTCATGCTGCAGGGCAAACTCGACGACCTCGCGCCCGGCAGCTTCGGCATCGTCATCGGTGACAAGGCCGCGGCGAAGCTCGGCGTGGGCCTCGGCGACAAACTGACCTTCGTCGCCCCGGAAGTCACCGTGACCCCGGCCGGGATGTTCCCGCGCATGAAGCGCTTCACCGTGGTCGGCACCTTCCACGTCGGTGCCGGCGAGATCGACGGCTACCTCGGCCTGACCAACCTCACCGACCTGGCGCGCCTGCACCGCTGGCAGCCGGACCAGGTGCAGGGCCTGCGCCTGAAGTTCAACGACCTGTTCGACGCCCCGCGCGGCGCCTGGGAAATTGCCCAGCACCTGGGCGAATCCCAGTACTACGCCCGCGACTGGACTCGCACCCACGGCAATCTGTACCAGGCCATCCGCATGGAAAAAGCCATGATCGGCCTGCTGTTGCTGCTGATCGTCGCCGTCGCCGCCTTCAACATCATCTCCACGCTGGTGATGGTGGTGAATGACAAGAAAGGCGATATCGCTATCCTGCGCACCCTGGGCGCCACGCCGGGGCAGATCATGGCGATTTTCATGGTGCAGGGCACCGTGATCGGCGTGGTCGGCACCTTGATCGGTACGGCTGTGGGAATCCTGGCCGCACTGAATGTGAGTGCGGCGATCGCCGGCCTCGAAACCCTGATCGGCCACAAGTTTCTCAACGCCGACGTCTACTTCATCGATTACCTGCCGTCCCAGGTGCAAACCCAGGACGTGCTGATGGTGGGTGGCGCCGCGTTGGTCCTGAGCTTCCTTGCCACCCTGTATCCAGCCTGGCGCGCGGCACGTACCCAGCCAGCACAGGCCTTACGTTATGAGTGAATCGGGCATGAGTGAAAAAGCAATCCTGAGCTGCCGCAACCTGGGCAAATCCTATGAGGAAGGCCCGGAATCGGTGGTGGTGCTGTCCAACCTGCAACTTGAGCTGCATCCGGGCGAGCGCGTGGCGATCGTCGGCAGTTCCGGCTCCGGCAAAAGTACCTTGCTCAACCTGCTGGGCGGCCTCGATACGCCGTCCCAGGGCAGCGTCTGGCTGGCCGGTGAAGAGCTGTCGGCCCTGGGTGAAAAAGCCCGTGGCCAGTTGCGCAACCGTTCGCTGGGCTTTGTGTACCAGTTTCACCACCTGTTGCCGGAATTCACTGCGCTGGAAAACGTGTGCATGCCGCTGTTGATCGGCAAGACTGCGATCCCGCAGGCGCGCGAGCGTGCCAAGGCGTTGCTGGAGCGCGTCGGCCTTGGCCATCGCCTGGAGCACAAGCCGGCCGAATTGTCCGGCGGCGAGCGCCAGCGTGTGGCGATTGCCCGTGCTCTGGTGAACAACCCGGGCCTGGTGATGCTCGATGAGCCGACCGGCAACCTCGACTCTCACACCGCCCAGGGCATCAAGGACTTGATGCTGGAACTGAGCACCCAGATGCGCACCGCGTTCCTGGTGGTGACCCATGACATGAGCATGGCCCGCCAGATGGACCGTGTGCTTCACCTGCAGGAAGGTCACTTGGTCGCCATCTGACCCGTTTCAAGCCCGGTGCCTATAGCGCCGGGTTTTTTCTTTTTTTCAACGGTGCCCGCGAATGTTCAGACCGTTATCGATTTTCATCGGCACGCGCTATACCCGCGCCAAGCGCCGCAACCGTTTTGTTTCGTTTATCTCGATGACCTCGATGATCGGCCTCGCCCTGGGCGTGCTGGCAATGATTGTGGTGCTGTCGGTGATGAACGGCTTCCAGCGCGAAATGAGCTCGCGCATCCTCGGCATGGTGCCCCACGCGACCATCGTCGGCGTGAACCCGATCGATGATTGGCAGCCGGTAGCGGCGGCGGCGATGAAAAATCCAGAAGTCACCGCCGCTGTTCCGTTCACGCAGATGGACGGCATGTTCTCCTACAAGGGCGCGATGCAGCCGATCGAGATCAGCGGCGTCGATCCGGCGCAGGAAGGCAAGGTGTCGATCGTGGCCCAGCACATCGTGCAGGGCAAACTCGACGACCTGAAGCCCGGCGAGTTCGGCGTAGTCGTCGGTGAAATCACCGCGCGGCGTTTTCGCCTGAGTGTGGGCGACAAGCTGACCCTGATCGTGCCGGAAATCAGCAGCGCCCCGGGCGGTATCACCCCACGCATGCAGCGCTTGAATGTGGTCGGCATCTTCAAGGTCGGCGCCGAGCTGGATGGCTCCATGGCCCTGATCCATATGGCTGACGCTGCCGAGATACAGCATTGGCAGCCGAACCAGGTGCAGAGCGTGCGCCTGGCGGTGAAGGACCTGTACGCAGCGCCCAAGGTCTCGACGGACATCGCCGGCAGCCTCGGTGCAGCCTACAAGGCGGATGACTGGACCCACACCCAGGGCAGCCTGTTCAGCGCGATGAAGATGGAAAAGACCATGATCGGCCTGCTGTTGCTGATGATCGTCGCCGTGGCCGCGTTCAACATCATCGCGACCTTGATCATGGTGGTGAATGACAAGGGCGCAGACATCGCGATCCTGCGCACCATCGGCGCCACGCCTCGGCAGATCATGGCGATCTTCATGGTGCAGGGCACGGTGATCGGCATCGTCGGCACCTTGATTGGCGGCGTGCTGGGGGTGATTGCGGCGCTGAATGTCAGTGAGCTGGTGGGCTGGCTGGAGCGCGTGACGGGGCAGCATATCTTCAGTTCGGATGTGTATTTTGTCAGCAACCTGCCGTCGGAGCTGCAGGGCGGGGATGTGTTGCTGATTTGCTCGGCGGGGTTTGTGTTGAGCTTCTTGGCGACCATTTACCCGGCGTATCGCGCGGCGAAGATTGAGCCGGCGCATGCCCTCAGATATTCGTAGCCGTTAACACCGCGATCGCAGGCAAGCCAGCTCCCACATTTTTGAATGTATTCACAAGCTGGCTTGCCTGCGATACGGCCTGCCCAGCTTGCCTCAATCCTCCTTCGGCAACTCAATCACAAACCGCGTCCATCCTGCCTGCGACTCACAATAAATCCTTCCGCCATGCGCTCGCACGATCGATTGGGTAATCGCCAAGCCCAGCCCCGCATGCTCGCTGCTGCCTTCGCGGCGCGCCGGGTCGACTCGATAGAAGCGATCAAACAGGCGCGGTAACAGCGCCGGTGCAATACCTTCACCGTTGTTCTCTACGGTCAGCGTCACCCCGCGGGCATCTTCTGTCATCCGTACCCGCACTTCGCCACCCGCCGGGGTAAACCGCAACGCGTTATCCAGCAGGTTCGACAAGGCTCGGCGCAGCATGCTGCGATCGCCGCGTGTCTGGGCAGCGCCTGCGCACACCAGGCTGACCTGCGCGTCTTCGGCCAGCAGCGTGAAGAACTCCAGCAACGCGTCGACTTCCTCCGCCAGCGCCAGCGGTTCGCGCGTGGGCACCAGCAAGCCGTGGTCGGCCTTGGCCAGGTAGAGCATGTCGTTGACCAGTTGCGCCATCCATTGCAGCTCTTCCAGGTTGCTGTGCAGCGCCTCGCGGTAGTCCTCCAGCGGGCGCGGCTGGGTGAGGATGACCTGGGTGTGGGTCAACAGGTTCGACAGCGGCGTGCGCAGTTCGTGGGCGATATCGGCGGAGAACGCCGAAAGGCGCTGGAACGCGTCGTCCAGGCGACCGAGCATCGCGTTGAAGACCTGCGCCAGTTCCGCCAGCTCTGGCGGCATGTGCTGCTCGGGCAGACGCTGGGTCAGGGAATGCGCGGAGACGCTGGCCGCCACATCGCCCATGCGTCGCAAGGGCCGCAACCCACTGCGCGCGGCCCAGGCGCCGAGCAATGCGGTGGCCAGGGCCGAGAGGCCGACAGTCAACCAGATCAGGTGCTGCATGCGCTGCAGGAAGTGTTGGTGGTGAGTGATGTCGAGTATCAGGCTCAGTTGCGGCGAGTCCGGCTGGCTTGGCGCCAGTGGCACGTTGTACACGCGGTAGTCGGTGCCGGCGTTCTGCAGGCGGTGCAAGCCCGGTGCCTCGGGCAAGCTCATGCCCGCCGCGCTGTCAAACCAGTGCTGGCCAGCGGCGCTGATGCGCAGCGTCAGGTCGGGTTGGCGAGTGAGTTCGGTGCGCAGTTGCGCTTCGCGCTGGGCAAACAGCTGCGGCGTGTCGACGCCCTGCAAGGTACTGCGCAAGGCGACTAGTTTGCCGTCGAGCAGTTGCTGGTCCAGCTCGATAAAGTGCGTTTCACTGGCATGATTGAACAGCACGCCGGCCAGCAGCGACACCACCGCAGTACAGCCGGCAAACAGCAAGGCCAGGCGGCTGGCCAGGGACAGGCGCGAGATCAATTGCACCGTGCCTCCAGCACATAACCCATGCCGCGCACGGTGTGGATCAGCTTGGTGGGGTAGTTGTCGTCGACTTTCAGGCGCAACCGGCGGATCGCCACTTCGATGATGTTGGTGTCGCTGTCGAAATTCATGTCCCAGACCTGGGAGGCAATCAGCGACTTGGGCAGCACTTCGCCCTGGCGGCGCAGCAACAGTTCCAGCAGCGAGAACTCCTTGGCGGTGAGGTCGATGCGCTGGCCGTCCCGTTCGACACGGCGGCGAATCAAATCCAGGCGCAGGTCGGCCAACTGCAAGGCGGTTTCCTGCGGGGCACTGCTGCCACGGCGCAACAGGCTGCGCACGCGTGCCAGCAGTTCGGAAAAGGCGAAGGGTTTGACCAGGTAGTCGTCGGCGCCGAGTTCCAGGCCGTGCACGCGGTCTTCCACGGCGTCCCGGGCGGTCAGGAACAGCACCGGAATATCCAGGCCGGCGCCGCGCACCGCTTGCAGGATTTGCCAGCCGTCGCGGCCGGGCAGCATCACATCTAGGATCAGCAGGTCGTAGTCGCCGGTCAACGCCAGGTGCTGGCCGCTGGCGCCGTCGGCCACCCATTCGGTGGTAAAGCCAGCCTCGGCCAGGCCCTGGCGCAGGTATTGGCCGGTTTTGGCTTGGTCTTCGACAATCAACAGTTTCATGGGCAGCTCTTGGCAAACAGGGCACGACCGGCTTTATACCGTGGGGGCCGGGGTAAGGGCGCAACCTGACAAAGTTGTAATCTAGCAGTCAGCTGGCTGGCAGCGGCGTCATCTTAGAGTGCTGATCCTGCGGTTTACATAGTTTCGGAGAAGAGAGATGGCGTTGCGTACTCCCCTGATGTTGGCAGGCTGCCTGTTGGCGCTGAGTTTCGGTGCGGCGGCTGACACGGCTCACACATACGCGTTCGGCCAGCCGGCACCGGCGAACCAGGCCACGCGCACCGTGCAAGTCACGCTGCAGGACATTTCCTTTTCACCCAAGTCCTTGGACGTCAAGGCTGGTGAGACGGTGCGCTTTGTACTCGTCAACAAAGGCCAGTTGCTCCATGAATTCAACCTGGGTGACGCGGCGATGCATGCCGAGCACCAGAAGGAAATGTTGCAGATGCAAGCCAGCGGCATGCTTACCGCCACCGGTATGGGCAAGATGGACCACAGTGCGATGGGCCATGGCGACATGGGCGGCATGAAGCACGACGACCCCAACAGTGTGCTGGTGGAGCCGGGCAAAACCGCCGAGCTGACCTGGACCTTTACCAAGGCCACCGGGCTTGAGTTCGCGTGCAACCTGCCGGGGCATTACCAGGCGGGGATGGTCGGCAAGCTGACCGTCGAGTAAGGCGGTTCTTAGAGGCGGGATCAAAGGCTGGTAGACTGGCTGGGTTTATTTAGCCAGGTTTCCGCCATGCATCCCGCAGCCGAACATTCGCCGCTGGGCAAGTCCAGTGAATACATCTCCACCTACACCCCCTCGTTGCTGTTCCCGATTCCGCGCGCCGCCAAATGGGCCGAGCTGGGCCTGAGCGCCGAGACCCTGCCTTATAAAGGCGTGGATTTCTGGAATTGCTTCGAATTGTCCTGGTTGTTGCCATCGGGCAAGCCGGTGGTGGCCATCGGTGAATTCAGCATTCCGGCCGATTCGCCGAACATCATCGAATCCAAGTCATTCAAGCTGTACCTCAATTCGCTCAACCAGAGCGCGTTTGCCGACGTACACAGTCTGGAAGCCACCCTGCGCACCGACCTCAGCGCGGCTGCCGGCAAGCCTGTGAGCGTGCGCGTGCGCAGTCTGGCCGAGGTTGAAGCCGAAGGCGTGCAGGCTTTGCCGGGTGTGTGCATCGACGATCTGGATATCAGCGTCAGCAACTACGAACACCCGCGCCCCGAACTCTTGCGCTGCGATGCTTCGCGTGTGGTCGAGGAGAGCGTGCACAGCCACTTGCTCAAATCCAACTGCCCGGTGACCAGCCAGCCAGACTGGGGCAGCGTGGTGGTGGACTATCGCGGGGCGGCACTCGATCACGCCAGTTTGCTCGAATACCTAGTGAGCTTTCGCCAGCATTCGGACTTCCATGAGCAGTGCGTGGAGCGCATCTTCCTGGACCTGCAGCGCTTGCTCAAGCCAGAGAAACTGACGGTGTATGCGCGGTATGTGCGGCGTGGCGGGCTGGATATCAACCCGTACCGCAGCACCGAGGATGTGGCGTTCCAGAACGTGCGCCTGGCTCGCCAGTAGCTATCACGCAAATCAAATGTGGGAGCTGGCTTGCCTGCGACTGCGGTGTATCAGTCACCTGATGGATGACTGAATGATCGCGATCGCAGGCAAGCCAGCTCCCACATGGGTTTCTGCGCTTGCCTTGGGGCCTGGTTCAGATCCCGATGTTGCCCAGGGTGATCATGATATTGCGCAATGTGCCGGAAATGACCGGATGATCGGCATCGAACTCTATGGCCGCTTGGTTCACATCATCGGAAATACTTGGCGTCTGAGTCGCCGGTTCGAGTTCGAGTTGTAATTCAAACTTGGCAATCAAGGCTTCCAGCGCTTCGCGTTTTTCTTCCGGCAGCGGCGGTTCCTGTTCCAACTGCCCGCGCAGGATCTCGACCTGTTCTTCCAGTTTTTTGCGATCAGGCATGACGTGGTTCCTTTTATCGATAGGCACTGGCATAGACCACGGCACGCCGAGAAAGGTCTACGAGCTGACCTGTAGATTAATCCACTGGCGCCCTCCGTGCATGATCTCGATCAGGGCTTCTCGCCCTTGAGCTGGCGCAGGCTGATGTCGGCCAGGCAACTGCCGAGCTCGCCCAGGTGGTCGATCACCGAGTGCACGCCCAGGCCATACAGGGCGACGGTGGCCTTGCCGCGCTTGTACTCGCGCTCCTGCTCGCTCAGCGCCTGCCATTGCTCGGGGGCCATGCCGCACAGCGAGCCGCACGAGGCCAGGCCGATAGTCCACAGGCCGGCGTTCAGCCCCGATTGCAGCAAGCGCGGCTCGCCGCTGACCAGCACGCAGCCTTCCAGGCGTTCGATATTCAGTTCCATCAAGGCTTGCCAGCACGCGTGGGGCGCCGGCCAGCGGATGGAGGAGGGCGATGCAGCCTTGAGCCACTCGGGGAGTGAGGCCGACAGCGCGGTGGTCACCGGGGGTGGCAATTCATCCAGCCAGGCACAGGGCACGCCTTGATCCTTCAGGCTGCGCAGGATTTTCAGGGCGCCGGGTGTGGCATGGGAGCCCAGCGTGGGGGAATCTGTGCGTGCCCGGGAACCGAAGTCCACCAGGCAGCCACTCAGGCCAAACAGAACTGCAGTCAAGGCAGGCGCGCTGGCGATGGCAATCTCGGCGTGAGGCATTTCAACATCCCTGAAATAGCCCTGACGCTAACGGGGCACGATGACAAGCCGATGACAGCAGGGTTAATTGTAGGAATTTTGTGCATTTCCCGTATGTCGTTTCCTGCATGCTGCCTAATTGGACACTTCCGTCATATACTGGCCGTCTTATTCAGGGCATAGCGCCCATGACAGACCATTCAAGGAGCAAAAGCTATGCGCTGGAGCCACTACTTCGCTCAGCTGTCGGTGTGTGCCACTGTGCTGCTGGCGCCGTTCGCCGCACAGGCCGCGTCCGAAGACGATCCATGGGAAAGCGTCAACCGCCCGATCTTTACCTTCAACGACACCGTTGATACCTACGCGCTCAAGCCGTTGGCCCAGGGCTATCAGTTTGTGACTCCGCAGTTCGTGCAGGACGGCGTGCACAACTTCTTCCGCAACATCGGCGATGTCGGCAACCTGGCCAACAACGTGCTGCAACTCAAGCCGCATGCGGCGGGTGTGGACACGGCTCGCCTGCTGATGAACACCACCTTCGGTGTGCTGGGCTTTATCGACGTCGGCACCAAAATGGGGCTGCAGCGCAGTGACGAAGACTTCGGCCAGACCCTCGGCTACTGGGGCGTCGGCAGCGGGCCTTACGTGATGCTGCCGTTGCTGGGCCCGAGCACCTTGCGTGACGCGCCGTCCAAGTACGTGGACAGCTACACCCAACCGTACCGCTACATGAACGATATCGGCTGGCGCAACAGCACCTTCGGCCTGAATATCGTGGACACCCGTGCCAGCCTGCTCGACAGCGAGAAGCTGATCACCGGCGACAAATATACGTTTATCCGCAACGCCTACCTGCAGAACCGTGAGTTCAAGGTCAAGGATGGCAAGGTCGTCGACGACTTCTAAGCCGTGACGTTTTGAAATGAAAAAAGGCGACCCTGGCGGTCGCCTTTTTTTGTGCGCACTTTTCAGTGCATTTTCAAGATCTTGAGGCCCAGTTGCTGCTCCTCACCGGTGGTCTTGGTCCAGACCACTTCGGTGTCCGCCTCCAACCCCTTGAGTGCGGCGTGCTCCGATTCGATGCGCACCGTCAGGTGGTCGCCTGCCTTGAATTGACGAGGCGCCTGGACCTGCATTCCGGAGCTTGAAAGGTCCACGCACACCCCGGCAATCTCCTGCCCGGCGTGGATAAGAGACACATCGGCATCCACGCGCATGCGGATGAAATCGCGTTTTTCGGCGTAGTCGCGCTCGTGTTCGCTCATGGGTTCCATCCTTACTTTGTGTTGTGGTCGTGCCCGTTCTTATAACTCCCGGTGATTTGCGGTGTAAAGACGCCCGGCGACCATCGGCATGAGCTTGAAACCCCTGGCGGATGGGAGTACCGTCTGCGCCTTAGAAGGGCACCTCTGCTTTACCGTTGTGCGTGGGCTAAAATCCCGTATGTTGTAGGACAGAGAGGCTAGAAAGCGAATCCAGTACGTGCGCCCGGCCATTGCCGAGCCACCTACGCCAACCTAATTCTGGCGCCGTTTGCCCACATGCAAAAAACCAGTGCCACGCTGCTGATAATCGATGACGACGAAGTAGTGCGCGCGAGCCTCGCGGCCTATTTGGAAGACAGTGGCTTCAGCGTCCTGCAGGCCAGCAATGGCCAACAGGGTCTCCAAGTGTTCGAGCGCGACAAGCCCGACCTCGTGATCTGCGACCTGCGCATGCCCCAGATGGGCGGCCTCGAGCTAATTCGCCAGGTGACCGAGCTTGCCCCGCAGACGCCGGTGATTGTCGTGTCCGGTGCCGGGGTGATGAACGATGCCGTCGAGGCCTTGCGCCTGGGCGCTGCCGACTACCTTATCAAGCCCCTGGAAGACCTGGCGGTGCTGGAGCACTCGGTACGTCGCGCCCTGGACCGTGCACGCCTGTTGTTGGAAAACCAGCGTTACCGCGAAAAGCTCGAAACCGCCAACCGCGAACTCGAAGCCAGCCTGAACCTGCTCCAGGAAGACCAGAACGCCGGTCGCCAGGTGCAGATGAACATGTTGCCGGTCAGCCCGTGGACCATCGACGAATTCCAGTTCGCTCACCAGATCATCCCGTCGTTGTACCTGTCGGGTGATTTCGTCGACTACTTCCGTGTTGATGAGCGGCGTGTCGCGTTTTACCTGGCCGATGTTTCCGGCCATGGCGCATCCTCTGCTTTTGTAACCGTGTTGTTGAAGTTCATGACCACACGGCTGTTGTTCGAATCCAAGCGCAATGGCACCTTGCCGGAGTTCACCCCCTCCGAGGTGTTGGGCCACATCAACCGGGGCTTGATCAGCTGCAAGCTGGGCAAGCACGTGACGATGGTAGGCGGCGTGATTGATGAAGAAACCGGTCTTTTGACCTACAGCATCGGCGGTCACCTGCCGATGCCGGTTTTGTACACTCCCGACAGTGTGCGCTACCTGGAAGGGCGTGGCCTGCCCGTAGGCTTGTTCAATGAAGCGACCTACGAAGACCACATCCTGGAGCTGCCACCGACGTTCAGCCTGACGCTGATGTCCGATGGCATCCTGGACCTGCTTCCAGAGCCTACACTCAAGGAGAAAGAAGCTGCCTTGCCCCAAAAGGTCAAGTCGGCGGGCGGCAGCCTGGATGGCCTGCGGCAGGTTTTTGGATTGGCCACGCTAGGGGAGATGCCGGATGATATCGCCCTATTGGTGTTGAGCAGGAATCTTTGATGAGTACCGGAAGAATCCAATTCGCCGAGCAAGACGGGACCTTCGTCCTGAAATTTGTCGGTGAAGTGCGCCTGACCTTGTGTTCGGCGCTGGATGCGACGATTGAGCGGATTTTCACAGCGTTGAATTTTTCGGCGATCGTGATCGATCTGACCGAAACCCGCAGCATCGATAGCACCACCCTTGGGTTGTTGGCCAAGTTGTCCATTCTGTCTCGGCAGAAGGTCGGCCTGTTGCCGACGGTTGTCACCACCCATGAAGACATCACCCGTCTGCTGCAGTCCATGGGTTTTGACCAGGTGTTCAACATCGTTGATCGCCCGATCCCATGCCCTGAATGCCTGACCGACCTGCCTTCCCAGGATCAGTCCGAGGAAGTGGTGCGGGTCAAGGTGCTGGAAGCGCACAAGATCCTGATGGGCCTGAACGAGTCCAATCGCGAAGCGTTCCACGACCTCGTGAATGCCCTCGAACGCCACTGACCTGGATTTTCAACGGTAGGCGCTGGCTTGTCAGCCTATCTGTTGCTGCTTCACCACACTCGCGAGCAAGCGTGCTCCTGCAGCTTGAACGGTGGCCGGCTCAAGATCGATGAAACACAAAAAAGGGCGGTACCCGCGAGGGTGCCGCCCTTTTTGCTACCGCCGCTTTTACAGCTTGGCAGTCAGCAACGCCTCCAGCTTCTCCTGGTCGCGAGCAAACTGACGAATACCCTCGGCCAGCTTCTCGGTGGCCATCGCATCCTCGTTGGACTCCCAACGGAACTGCGCTTCTGTCAGATGCACACGGGCTTCGCCGGCATGGCCTGGCGAAAGCTTGCGCTCCAGCTTGCCTTCATCGGCTGCCAGCTTCTCCAGCAGGTCCGGGCTGATGGTCAGGCGATCACACCCGGCCAGCTCTTCGATCTGGCTCAGATTACGGAAGCTCGCCCCCATCACCACGGTCTTGTAGCCATTGGCCTTGTAGTAGTTGTAGATGCGCGTTACCGACTGCACACCTGGGTCTTCGGCGCCGGTGTAGTCATTGCCATTGGCCTTCTTGTACCAGTCATAGATACGGCCCACGAACGGCGAGATCAGGAACACGCCGGCTTCTGCGCACGCTACGGCCTGGGCGAAGGAGAACAGCAGCGTCAGGTTGGTCTGGATGCCTTCTTTCTCGAGCTTCTCCGCCGCACGGATACCTTCCCAGGTGGAGGCGATCTTGATCAGCACGCGATCACGGCCAACACCTGCCTTGTCGTACAGGTCGATCAGGCGATGCGCACGCTTGAGCACGGCGTCGGTATCGAATGACAGGCGCGCATCCACTTCGGTGGAGATGCGCCCAGGCACCACTTTCAGGATCTCCTGGCCGACGGCCACTGCAAACCGGTCGCTGGCCAGGCCGACATCACCGTTGCAGTCCTTTACGCACTCATCCAGCAGCTTGGCATAGCCTGGAATCGAGGCGGCCTTGAGCAGCAGGGAAGGGTTGGTGGTGGCGTCTTGCGGCTTGAGCTTGGCGAGGGTTGAGAAATCGCCGGTATCGGCTACGACAGTGGTGAATTGCTTGAGTTGTTCCAGCTTGGAAGTCATGGGCGTGCTCTGTCCTATGGGTCTGATGACATTACCCGAGCGCTGGCAGGCGCTCAAGGGCGCAAATGCGTTCGATCGTTTGCGAGGGCAACATCCTGAAAACAGCCGTTTGAATGACTGATCTTGCTGGTAAATAGGAGGGCAAAACGGCCGGCAGGTTCAACCCAACTGCCCTACGGGCAGCGTAGCCCCGCGGAAGCCGTCTCCCTGTGGCGAGCAGGCTTGCCCTGCGTTGGGTCGCGCAGCGGCCCTAAAATCTTTGAACGCGTTCCAACTGAAAAATCGCATCAGTCCTACTGGGGGCGCTTCGCCCCCAACGCAGGGCAAGCCTGCTCGCCACAACAGCCCAGCCACTCAACATTTCCCTGGCGCCCAGCCCATCAGCGCCCCTCCAACAACTCCCCAGCCTGGTCCAGCAACGCCAAAGGGTCCGTGGCTTTATGAATGTCCACCGACAACAACTGCCGAAACTTGCGCGCCCCGGGGAAGCCCGTGCCGAGTCCCAGCACATGCCGTGTGATGTGATGCATCGAGCCGCCCGTGGCCAAGTGCTGCGCAATATAAGGCCGCAACTGCGCCAGCGCCTCAGCGCGGCTGATCACCGGCTGCGAGCTGCCATACAACTGCTGATCCACCTCTGCCAGCAAATACGGATTGTGATAGGCCTCGCGGCCGAGCATTACGCCGTCAAATGTCTGCAAGTGCTCGTGGCACTGCTCCAGCGTCTTGATCCCGCCATTGAGGATAATCTCCAGCTCGGCAAAATCCTGCTTCAACTGCGCCGCCACGTCATAGCGCAACGGTGGAATGTCCCGATTCTCCTTGGGCGACAACCCCTCCAGAATCGCGATCCGCGCATGCACGGTAAAACTGGTGCAGCCCGCGTCCTTGACCTGCCCGACGAAATCACACAGTTCGGCGTAACTGTCCCGGCCGTTGATCCCGATACGATGCTTCACCGTCACCGGAATCGACACTGCATCGCGCATCGCCTTCACACAATCGGCCACCAGGGCCGGGTGACCCATCAGGCAGGCGCCAATCATGTTGTTCTGCACGCGGTCGCTGGGGCAACCCACGTTCAGGTTCACCTCGTCATACCCCGCAGCCTCAGCCATGCGCGCGCACGCAGCCAGATCCGCCGGCACACTGCCGCCCAACTGCAACGCAAGCGGGTGCTCGGCTTCGTTGTGACGCAGGAAGCGTTCGTGATCGCCGTGCAGGATTGCGCCGGTGGTGACCATCTCGGTGTAGAGCAGGGCGTGCTTGGAGAGCAGGCGCAGGAAGTACCGGCAGTGGCGGTCGGTCCAATCCATCATCGGGGCGACGGAAAAGCGGCGTGACAAGGGTTGCGATAAAGCGCTGGTCAGGGACATTGGACAATCTGAGTGGGTAAGGCAGAGGGGGCGAGTTTATCAGGAATCAAGGGCAGGATTCGTGCTCTGCCTGCCCTGGTCCAGGATGCCCGGCTTCAATCATTGGGTCACGACATTCCCTTGATGAAAAATCTTGCGCTTGGCGAGGCGGCTGGTGGTTGCACGCCGACTTGCCAGTCGACCGAAGAGAGGGGATCTGCTCGTCCCTCGACCGCAAAAATCACGGTGAAAAAAGAGTCGTGCAGTGTAATAATGGCTCCAGGCCATCAACTGCTTTCTTATAAGTACTATTAATGAAAACGACATTTTCTGCGAAATTGTTTATTGTTTTTGTTGCGTCGCTATTGGTCTGCATTATCTATTTTCTGGTTGAAGCATTTCTGTAGCGCACTTCACGTTCGGCGGGCGTGTTGGTGTTGCTGTATGAGAAATCTACTGATCACAAACAGGCTGCCCAATATCAAGCCTAAAAAGCCACCTAGCAAAGTGAATTTTTTTGAGGGTGTGGTATTGGTGGCTTTTACGTCGTCGATGGCGTTGAACGCTCGCACGTTATCACCAGGAGTCAAGGCAGGTAAGTTCAGCGCGATGGCGTCCGTGTTCGCTGCATCCAGGGCGGATTTGAGTTGGGATCGCGCCAGCGCTTCAGTTGTAGCAGTGGCCGATGCGACATACAGAATAGCCTCGTTTTTACCTGTCTTCGGCGTAGTTTCCTTCACGTTAACCGACTGCGCCGCCATCACGCCCATGGCCGTATAGAACATGTCGTTTTGTATGGAGCTGTAGAGCTCGGTTTCCTTCAGTGGTGGATTCGCTTGGGTGCTTGCATCGTTGTCTTTAATTTCTTTATATAAGCTGTAGAGCGACGACTTGGTGATGTAAGTACTGGCAGTCCATTGTTCGGGAGCCGTTGCATTGATTGCAAATGAGACAGCCGCGCCCGCGAGCGTGGTGGCTATGATGGTTTTCTTACTTGACCACAAGGCGAGGAGAAGTGGAATCAGGTCTATTTCATCATCTGTGGAACGCGGTTTTGAATTCGTTGAAATGCTCACGAAAAATTCCTTTATTTACGTTCCCGGATTGTAGAGAAAAAACCGACATATGACATGTATTAATCCCAACGCGATTAAATGCGAATAGTTCCTGTTTGTTGTGGCGGGTGTTGTTTCAATCGACTGTTCGCGCTTTGATTGCAGTTTGAACTGCAGCTGGCACGTACAGAAGTTTCATGATGCCTGGCAACACACTGGCATAGGATCACTCGCACGACCGATTCGTTCACGCTTGAGCCGCCAGGGATCTGAAAAATGCGCTTGAACCTTATAAAAACCATGCTTATTGCCGGTGTTGTGCTGCTCAGTGGTTGCGCGGGCGTCAGCACCAGTACATGCCTTTCCGAAGGCTGTCAGTCGTTCGATGGCCATGGCGCCGCAAATGCGACCAAGGTGAACGTTGGCGGGAGCGGGTTGGGCAGTAGTTTCAGCCAGTACAGCTCAGGCTTGCTGCACGATTAAACCCGTGATCGGGGCAGAGTTACCTGCCCCTTTTTCGTTCAATGACCGCCCTGCATCCGTCGCGCGATCAGGTAAACGCCCAGCCCGACCAGCGCCGTGGCCGCGCCGATATAACCGGTGCTGGTCCATCCCAGCCCCGCTGTAATCGCCATGCCGCCAAACCACGGGCCCAGCGCGTTGGCCAGGTTGAACGCAGCATGGTTGGACGCAGCCGCCAGGCTCGGTGCTTCGTGCGCGATGTCCATCAGGCGGATTTGCAGCGGTGCGGCCAGTGACACCATGGTGCCGACCAGGCCGATGCCCAGCAGCACGCCCCAGAGCGACCCGGCGGCGAATGGGAAGAACAGCAGCACCGCCATCGACCACACCAGAATCAAACCCACCGCCCGAAATTGCAGGCGATCAAACAGCTTGCCGCCGGCAATGTTGCCGATAATCCCGCCGACGCCAAAGGCGGCCAGCCCGAACGGAATCC
Organism: Pseudomonas sp. TH21; assembly: GCF_016651025.1. NCBI lineage: Bacteria > Pseudomonadati > Pseudomonadota > Gammaproteobacteria > Pseudomonadales > Pseudomonadaceae > Pseudomonas > Pseudomonas sp. TH21. The sequence goes on from NZ_JAEKEQ010000001.1 coordinate 1,646,229, forward strand.
ATTGCGGTGACACCTTGGTGACTTCAAGCATCGTCGGCGCCAGGTAGCTGAACACGCAGAACATCCCGGCAAAGCCGATGGCGCCAATGGCCAGGGCCATCCACACCTGGGGTTTGGTGAAGGCCCGCAGTTCCTTGCGCGGGTCGCTGCGCGGTTCATCGCGGCGATCGGGGACGTAGCGCCAGACCAGCGCAATCGTGCACACGGCGATGGCACTGACCAGTGCAAATGCCGAACGCCAGCCCAGATACTGGCCGAGGAAGGTGGCAATCGGGTTGCCCAGCAGCATCGCCAGGGTCAGCCCCATCATTACCCGTGCGACGGCGCCGGCGCGTTTGTCGGTGGGCACCATGCTGGAGGCGACAACGGCAGCGATGCCAAAGTAGGCACCATGGGGCAGGCCACTGATAAAGCGGAAAGCCACCAGTGAACCAAAGGTCGGGGTGAACGCCGTGGCCAGGTTGCCCAAGGCATACAGCCCCATCAACAGCAGCAACATATGTTTGCGCAGCAGTTTGGCGCCGAGGATTGCCAGCAGTGGCGCGCCGACCATCACGCCTAGAGCATAGGCACTGATGGCGTGGCCGACCTGGGGTTCGCTGAGGTTGAGGTTGTGGGCAATGTCGGGCATCAGGCCCATGATGGCGAATTCGCCGGTACCGATAGCGAAAGCGCCCACGGCCATGGCCGCTTCCATTTTGGCGGCACTGCGCGCGGGCAGCACGTGCCCGGGAGTTTGGTGGATAGACATGGATCGCTCTGTTTGGATGAATGGCACGAAGGAGAGCCGCCGATGCTACGCAAGCAGCGACGAAGGTGTCTAGAACAGCCTTTTTCGGCAGAGTTCCATCGCCCTGGCCACCCTGTGACCCCACGTCGCGCCCATCGGGCTTGACAGTAAAGCGTTAAAACCCGCGTTTTAGAGCTGTCAATTGGCCAAACAGCGCATAACCGCTGTTTGGCGTGATATTCTGCGCGCCGTCTTGGTCTAGTCTTTCTCCGGTGCGTACACCCGTATACGTCCCGGTGATTGGCTGTCGCCCAGGTAGCTGAAGCCAATAATGATAAGAAGTCAGCGCAGAAGGGACATAAAAGTGAGGTCGACACGTCGGCCTTGTGTGCCCACCCTGCGGTCCCCGAATGAATGTGCACACCCCGCGATGCGTTGCCTGGCGCAGCGTGATTGAGGGGTGCCCATGATCCGGGTCGGCAGGGCGGATGGCGTTTTATCATAGGTGCTACTGATGTTTAAAAAAGTAAACACTGCCCTGCTGGGGCTGGCTTTGTCGCTGGGGATAACGTCCGTTCACGCGGAAGAGGCAAAGAAAGTCGATGTGCTGCTGATCGGCGGCGGCATCATGAGTGCGACCCTGGGTGTATGGCTCAATGAGCTGCAGCCGGACTGGTCGATGGAAATGGTCGAGCGCCTCGACGGCGTGGCCGAAGAAAGCTCCAACGGCTGGAACAACGCCGGTACCGGTCACTCGGCCCTGGCTGAGCTGAACTACACCCCCGAAGACAAGAACGGCAACGTTGAGATCCCTAAAGCGGTCGAAATCAACGAAGCGTTCCAGATCTCCCGTCAGTTCTGGTCCTGGCAGGTCCAGCAGGGCGTGCTGAAGAACCCGCGTTCGTTCATCAACTCCACGCCGCACATGAGCTTTGTGTGGGGCGATGACAACATCAAGTTCCTCAAGAAGCGTTACGAAGCACTGAAAGCCAGCCCGCTGTTCGCCGGCATGCAGTACTCCGAAGACCCGGCGCAGATCGCCAAGTGGGTTCCGCTGATGATGGAAGGGCGTGACCCGAACCAGAAAATCGCGGCCACCTGGACCCCGATCGGTACCGACGTGAACTTCGGCGAGATCACCCGCCAGTTCGTCGCTCACCTGCAAACCACGCCGAAGTTTGATCTGAAACTGTCGAGCGAAGTGCAGGACATCACCAAGAACGCCGACGGTTCGTGGCGCGTCAGCTACAAAAACCTGAAAGACGGCACCAAGACTGAAACCGACGCCAAGTTCGTGTTCATCGGCGCTGGCGGCGGTGCCTTGCACCTGCTTCAGAAGTCGGGCATCCCGGAAGCCAAGGAATACGCCGGCTTCCCAGTGGGTGGTTCGTTCCTGGTGACTGATAACCCAGCCATCGCCGAGCAGCACCTGGCCAAGGCCTACGGCAAGGCTTCGGTTGGCGCGCCACCGATGTCGGTTCCGCACCTGGACACCCGCGTGCTTGATGGCAAGCGTGTAATCCTGTTTGGCCCATTCGCGACCTTCTCGACCAAGTTCCTGAAAGAAGGCTCGTACCTGGACCTGCTGACCAGCACCACCACCCACAACATCTGGCCAATGACCAAAGTCGGTATTCGCGAATACCCACTGGTCGAGTACCTTGCCGGCCAACTGATGCTGTCGGATGACGACCGCTACAACGCGCTGAAAGAGTACTTCCCGAACGCCAAGAAAGAAGACTGGCGCCTGTGGCAAGCCGGTCAGCGCGTGCAGATCATCAAGCGTGACGAAGAGCAGGGCGGCGTCCTGAAACTCGGTACCGAAGTGGTCAGCTCCGCCGACAACACCATCGCAGGCCTGTTGGGTGCTTCGCCAGGCGCGTCCACCGCGGCTCCGATCATGCTGACCGTGCTGCAGAAAGTGTTCAAGGACAAGGTCGCGACCCCTGAGTGGCAGGAAAAACTGCACCAGATCGTACCGAGCTACGGCACCAAGCTGAACGACAGTCCTGAGGCTGTTGCCAAGGAATGGGCGTACACCGCCGGTATCCTGCAACTGACCCCACCGCCTGCGATTCCGCAGCTCACCGCTCCAACGGCCACCGAGGCTGCCAAGCCTGCGGCTGAGCCGAGCAAGCCGGCTTCTGACCTGGCGCTGTAAGCCGAGTACCGAGCCTGTGTAAAAGCCCGCTGAACCGGTAACGGTCAGCGGGCTTTTTTGTGCGCAGTGTCTACACCTTGAAGTGCCTGACCTGCTCGTGCAGGTGCAACGCCAATGCATTGCCGGTATCGCTGAGGAGGTACAGGTGCTGCGCCGACAGCGGCGGCAGTTCCGTCATGTGTTTCAACCCTTCGCCCATGCGACTTTTTTCCATCAGGCCTACCGCCACGCCACTGCGCACACAGGCTTCAACCGCTGATGAGTTGGGGCTCTCCAGCAACACACGGTGGTAAACCCCGTGATCCTTCAACGCCTGCAAGGCCGCCGCGCGGTAGGGGCAGCCGGCGACAGGCACGGTGATCGGCAGTGCCGCATTCGACGCACAGCTAAAGCCCTCGGCCGCAACCCACAACGGTTTAACCGACCCCAGGCGTTCACCCTGTGCCAGCGGTTGTGCGCTCACGGTAATGGCCAGGTCCAGCTGGTTTGCCATGAATAAATTCAGCAATTCACCACTGGTACGTGCTTCTACTTCCAGTTCGAGCAGCGGGTTGTCGGCGATCAAGTCGGGCAGGAATTCCTGCATGAATGCCGGTGCGTAGGTGTCGGGAATGCCCAGGCGGATTTTGCCCTGCATGCGCTGGGGCATCAGCGTGATCAGCAGGCGGTCGTGGCTCTTGAGAAATTCGGTGGTTTCGCCGAGGAGTTTCAGGCCGTACAGCGTCAGTTCCACACCCTGGTTGCTGCGGCTGAACAGGCGTTGGCCGACTTGGTCTTCGAGTTTTTGAATCTGCGTGGTCACGGTCGACGCGCTGCGGTGCACATGTTCGGCCGCCTCGTTGAAGCGCCGAAAGCGCGCCACGGCGTGGAAGGTGCGTAACAAGTCGATATTCAATTGTCTGGCCATGATTCCACTATTACGGATTGGTAGTGCGGGTTATTCAAATATACAGAATCATGCGTGGCCCTTAGCCTTTCAGTCAACGTGCACTGACCGGAGGCTTCATGACGCGATCAACCTTAAAGCGGCTGCTGTTGCAGGTGGCGTTCGTGCTGTCGTGGAGCTCAGGCTATATCGGCGCCAAATTGGGCACGCAGGGTAGTGGTGCGTTCAACTTGCTGTTCTGGCGTTTCCTGTTGGTCTCGGTGTGCCTGGGACTGTTCCTCAATGTGAGGTTACTGCGGATCTCGTGGGCACAGGTTCGCCATTACGCCGTGATCGGGTTTCTCTCGCAGTTCCTGTATCTGAGTTGTCTCTATGTCGCGATTCAGAATGGCTTGCCGCCCGGCATCGCGGCGATCATCGCCGCGTTGCAGCCGTTGATGACGGCGGCATTGTCGACCGGCAGCGCTACCGAGCGCAGTGGGGGCTGGCAGTGGATCGGCCTGATGATCAGCTTCGCTGGCGTTTCCATTGTGATAGCTGGGCAGCATGGCAGTGATGCGGGCAGCGTCGGCTGGGTCATGTACGTGTTGCCACTCGCCGCGGCACTGGGGCTGACGCTGGCGACCCTGTATGAGCGCCGCACGGTGCAAAAAACCGACGCTGGGTTGGTGTTGCCGCTGTTCATCCAGTCGCTGCTGACCTTGATCGGCTTTACCGGCGCCGTGCTCTACACCGACACGCTGAGTATTCCCCACGACCCTGACGTGTTGATCTCAATCGTCTGGCTCACCGTGTTCTCGACCTTCGTCGCCTATTTGAGCCTGTGGATGCTGCTGCGCGTGATGACCGCGACCCACGTGGCCGCGCTGGTCTATCTGGAGCCACCGGTCACCCTGGTGTGGGCGGCACTGATGTTTGGCGACGTGATCCATGCGCCGACCTACGCCGGCATTGCTGTGGTCGCCGCCGGGCTGCTTTTGGTGCGCCTGAAACGACCGACCGTCGCGTGCAGCACTTGAGGGCTGTGGGTTCAGCAAGCTGACAGACATCTCCTGTTAAAAAGTACCCAGGGCCAAGCAGGAGCGTGGCTGCAACAAGGGGGCATTTTTCAGCGATGCAGGTACTGGGCGCCAGCGCCCGAGGATTGTTTATGTGGCTACGTTATGCGGCACTGGCGGCCATGGTCGTCGCGGCATCCGGGTGTGTGCAAGAACGCGTTGTGCATGAGCGCAGGCCGGTGCAACGTGAGTATGTCGAAGTCGTCGCGCCGCAACCGCCGCCGGTGCAGGTGATTGAAGTCGAGCCGCCGGTTCGCTACGGCTATATCTGGTCACGCGGTTACTGGCGTTGGGAAGGCGGGCGCTACGTCGCGGTGCACGGCCACTGGGAGCCGGTGCGCGAAGGTTATCGCTATGTGCATCCGCATTGGGTGCAGCGCAATGATGGGTATCACTGGCAGGCGGGTGGTTGGGTTCGCTGACCCCGGCTGAATCGGTAGCGTTTTTGCAGGCGCAAGCTTGCGCCTGCAAAAAACCTTAAATCGGCTTCTGGGTACCCAGCAGCCGAACTTCCCGCAACAGCGCCGCGCCCAATTGATCGGTGCCCAACTCCCTATAACCCACCGCCTTGACCTCGCCATTCTCCTCTGCCTGGATGAGGATCACCGGGGTTTCCTTGCCGGTGGCTTCGTCCACATGCATGGCGTACTGGGGAATATCCAGCTTGATCGGTGTACCCGCCGCCTGGCCTTTCACGTTGATCAGGAAGGCGGCGCAACCGGTATCGACATCCATGCTGGTGGCGGAGCGGCCGCTGACAAAGCAGCTCTTCGGCAGGTCGGGCCAGGTGATGGTGTCGGCCAGGACGGGGGTCGGGGCGATGGCCAGGGCGGCGAGTAGAAACGTGCGCACGTCGGTCTTTCTCTCGATCAAGGTTAGAAACGGTTTTTACCAAAGCCCGCTCGCTGTCGCAACGCTGTGGTTCAGCCCAGGCGTTTCATGCCCGTTGTCTTGATCGCGTTGAGGTCGAAGGTGGCCGTGTACTTGCAACCGGCGGCATGGGCGCAGCGTTCGATCAGGCAGTCTGCGAAGTCGGCCTTGTTCGCCACAAACTTGCGCAGTGCCTGCCAGATGATCTCCCCATGCTCCACGGTCAATTCGCGGGTGCGTAGCAGGGTTTCCAGTACCGTCACCACATCGCTCTTGGCCGACTGGTAGCAGCTTTGCAGTACCCACACCAATTCCACGATCGATACCATACTGACGAAGCCGGGCGAGGCGGTGGTCAGCGATTCGATCAGCTCGGATGCCTTGGCGGATTGAACCGGATCATCCTGGGTGACGTAGCGCACCAGCACATTGGTATCCAGTCCGATCATCCGGCTTTTGCCCCCTGTGCTGCGATGGCCTGGTTCATCTCCTCGATGGAAACGGCCTTGGCAGGTTTGCGTATCAAGCCCTTGAGGTCCTGAACCCTGTGGCTCGCGGCAATGATGGAAAACTGCCCGTTTTCCATTTCAACAAACTCGACCCGGTCGCCTGTTTCCAGGCCAAGGGCTGTCCTGACTTGGACAGGAATGGTGATTTGACCTTTCGAGGTCAGTGTGGCGGTCGCCATAGTGAAGATCTCCATCGTTATATTCCTTACCTTAGGGTAAGGAGTGACAGAGGACAATATCCGTTGGTCCATAGGTCGCTCATCTGGTGTGGGTTAGTCGGAACAGGTAAAACACTAGTCCGAACTGTTCCCGCCCACAGGGTTTAAAGAGATACAAACCATGACCGACCGCTTTCTCATCATTCCCCCTTCCATGCACCCCATCGTCGAGCGCGCCGGCTACGTGCCGGCGGTCAAGGTCGGCAAGACGTTGTACTGCGCAGGCCAGGTCGGGCGGACGGCTGCATTGGCGGTGATCGAGGACCCCGAGGCGCAGTTCGTCGCGGCCTGGGAGAATCTGCGGGAGGTTCTGGAGGAGGGCGGCTGCACCTTCGACGACGTGGTGGACATGACCACCTACCACGTCAACATGAGCCAGCACATGGCGGTTTTTCGCGACGTGAAAAACCGTCTGTTCCCACGCGGGCATTGCGCCTGGACCACGATCGGAGTGTCGGAACTGGCACACCCCGGTCTGCTGGTGGAAATCAAATGTGTGGCGGTACAGCGCTAACTCATTGCACCACGCGGTAGCACGGTACGTACGCCGCGCCGCCCGGTAGCTTCATGCGGTGCTGGGCGACGAAAGCCTGCAACAGCTCGTCCAGCGGTTTCATGATGGCCGGGTCGCCGTGGATCTCATACGGACCATGCTGCTCGATCAGGCGGATGCCCTTGTCCTTGACGTTGCCTGCCACGATCCCCGAGAACGCGCGGCGCAAGTTGGCGGCGAGTTCGTGGGGCGGCAGCGCGTGGCTCAGTTGCAGGCTGGCCATGTTGGCGTGGGTCGGGTCGAACGGGCGCTGGAAACCTTCGTCGATTTTCAGCAGCCAGTTGAAATGGAACGCGTCATTGCGCTCGCGACGGAACTGTTTCACCGCCTTGAGACCCGCGGTCATCTGCCGCGCCACTTCGGCCGGGTCGTCGATGATGATCTGGTAGTGCGCCTGTGCGGCCTCGCCCAATGTAGCGCCGACGAAGGCATGCAGTTGTTGCAGGTACGGCGCGGCGTGCTTCGGCCCGGTGAGGATGACCGGGAACGGCAGGTCGCGGTTGTCCGGGTGCATGAGGATGCCCAGCAGGTACAGGAATTCTTCGGCCGTGCCGGCACCGCCCGGGAAGATGATGATGCCGTGGCCGACACGCACGAAAGCTTCCAGGCGCTTCTCGATGTCCGGCAGGATCACCAGTTCATTGACGATCGGGTTCGGCGCTTCGGCGGCGATGATGCCCGGCTCGGTCAGGCCCAGGTAGCGGCCGCCGGTAATTCGTTGTTTGGCGTGGGAAATGGTCGCGCCTTTCATCGGACCTTTCATCACGCCAGGGCCGCAACCGGTGCACACGTCCAGACTGCGCAGGCCGAGTTCGTGGCCGACTTTCTTGGTGTATTTGTATTCTTCGGTATTGATCGAGTGCCCGCCCCAGCACACCACGATTTTCGGCTCGACACCCGGGCGCAGCGTGCGCGCATTGCGCAGCAGGTGGAACACGTAGTCGGTGATGCCCTGGGAGTTGCTCAGGTCGATGCGCTGGCTGTCCAGCTCGTTCTCGGTGTAGACGATGTCGCGCAGGGCGCTGAACAGCATCTCGCGGGTACTGGCGATCATCTCGCCATCGACGAAAGCGTCGGCCGGTGCGTTCAGCAGCTCCAGGCGCACGCCGCGATCCTGCTGGTGGATGCGCACTTCAAAATCTTTGTAGGCGTCGAGGATGGTCTTGGCGTTGTCGATATGCGCGCCGGTGTTGAGGATCGCCAGGGCGCATTGGCGGAAGAGGGTGTAGATGCTGCCGGTACCGGCTTCGCTCAGTTGCTGGACTTCACGTTGCGACAGGGTTTCGAGGCTGCCCTTGGGGCTGACGGAGGCATTGATGACTTGACGTTGGGGCATTCTGATTCCTTGAAAGCACAGCCACCGCGCCCGATAGAACTGCGCGATGGCTTGAGAATGATGGGCGCCGAAAACGGTCGCACGAGACGATTATTTACCTCAGGCATGCCGCCGAGTGCAAACACCGTCCAGCACCATCATGCCGCAGAAGTTACTGAATCAGCTTCCAGTTTTTGTAGAAAACCCGACGCAGGGTAAAGACCAGCCCGGCAAACCCCGCGATCACGGCGTTCAATACTGAAGGCAGCGGAGTCGGCCGTACGATATCGATAAACAGGCAGTAGCGTTTTGCATCATTCTTGTTGAAGGACGCGTGCATCAACGTGTCATCGAAGATAAACAGCGGGTCGTCGTGCCAGTAGTGCTTGTGCTTGCCCACCTGGATGTAGACGCCGTCGTGATGGGGCGCCGGTGCCATGTTGTAGAGCACGCGAAACATCATGCGCAGCGGGCCGAAGTGGAAGGAGGTCGAACGGTTTTCGTTGAACACCGATACGCCGATAGTCTTCACGAACGGCAGCTTCTCCCGCAGTTGCGGAATGTTCAGCGTGGTTTCGATCGGCCGTCCGTACCATTGGAAAAACAGCATGCCGCGCTTCTTCTCGGCCATGCGTTCATCCAGGTAACCGATGATTTCATCCTTGTGAGCCATGGCATCACTGATCACCTGCTGCAGGTCTGCGCGCCAGGCGGGCGGCAGGTCGTCCATCGTATACACGTGACGGTTGCGCGAACTCAGCAGGTCGAACAGCGTGTTGAACGGCGCCAGCAGCCAGGTGTTACGACCGCTGCCGATAAAGTATTTCTTGATGGTGGGCGCGTCATACAAGCCATTGCGCAGGAAATCGTAAATGCCGCAGACCAGCACCAGGCCGAGAAACACCAGGGTGGTTTCGGGGAAGACCGCAATAATCAGCAATACGCCCAATACCCAGGCGATCGATACGGCCTTTTTATGCAACGCAGACTTGTTCATGACACTCAGCTCCAGCAGGACGCCATTCGACAGGTCCGGATCCGTGGCCGCGAGTGGTGGGGGTTTGAAACATATTGAAACAACTGCGTCATGATAAGGCGTTCAGTGCCGGAGAGGCGTTTTAAATCGTGCAAAATTGTGAAGGCTCTACACCGTTTTTAACCGTTGCCCCGCGTGAGTGGATTGGATTTTGTAAACGGAAGATTTGCGACTATCGTGACGCTTCGGTTTTTCAGGCGTCATAGACCGGTACGATTGAAGTTGAATGGCCACCATTGGCCTTCGGCACCTTGGAAGAGGCAGAAATTTTATGATCATCAAACCGCGGGTTCGTGGCTTTATCTGTGTGACCGCTCACCCTGTTGGCTGTGAGGCGAACGTCAAGGAACAGATCGACTACGTCACCCAACACGGCGCCATCGAAGGCGGCCCGAAGAAGGTGCTGGTCCTCGGCGCTTCCACCGGCTACGGCCTGGCCGCGCGCATCAGTGCTGCGTTTGGCTGCGGCGCCGACACCCTGGGCGTGTTTTTTGAAAAAGAAGGCGAAGAAGGCAAGCTCAGCTCTGCCGGCTGGTACAACAGCGCCGCATTCGAGAAGTTTGCCGTCGAAAAAGGCCTGTACGCCAAGAGCATCAATGGCGATGCGTTCTCCGACGAGATCAAGCGCCTGACCATCGAAACCATCAAGAAAGACCTGGGCAAGATCGACCTGGTCGTCTACAGCCTGGCGGCGCCACGTCGCACCGACCCGCAGGGCGTGGTGCACAACTCCACCCTCAAGCCGATCGGCAAGGCCGTGACCCTGCGCGGGATCAACACCGACAAGGGCGTTGTGGTCGACACCACGCTTGAGCCGGCGACCCAGGAAGAAATCGACGGCACCGTCAAAGTCATGGGTGGCGAAGACTGGCAGCTGTGGATCGACGCCCTGCGTGACGCCGACGTGCTGGCCGAAGGCGCCAAGACCACCGCGTTCACCTACCTTGGCGAGAAGCTGACCCAGGATATCTACTGGAACGGCTCCATCGGCGAAGCCAAGAAAGACCTCGACAAGAAAGTCCTGACCCTGCGCGACAACCTCGCCGCACTGAAGGGCGACGCCCGTGTATCGGTGCTCAAGGCCGTGGTCACCCAGGCCAGTTCCGCGATCCCGATCATGCCGCTGTACCTGTCGTTGCTGTTCAAGGTGATGAAAGAGCAGGGCACCCACGAAGGTTGCATCGAGCAGGTCTACGGCCTGTTCAAGGACAGCCTGTACGGCGCCGAGCCTAAGCTGGACGCCGACGGTCGCCTGCGCGCCGACCTGGCCGAGTTGGAGCCAAAGGTCCAGGACGCGGTAGCAGCCCTGTGGAACCAGGTTACCGACGACAATGTCAACGAGATCAGCGATTTTGCCGGCTACAAGGCTGAATTCCTGCGCTTGTTCGGCTTCGAGATCGATGGCGTGGACTACGACGCTGATGTAAACCCTACCGTGAAGATCAACGGCCTCATTAACGCGTAAGCGCAGTGAGTAGCAGCCTCGATCATCTGAATATCGAGGCTGCCGCCTGGCGCTCAGCTCCGGTCAAAGGCTCGCGCCAGGCGCGCCTGCGCTTGGATGAAGCCTGGGCGTTTGACACTGATCACTTCTTTTTCCCACAGCGGATTCAGGGGCACGTGATAGCCGCTGTCTTTTGCGGTCCTTACCAGTTCTGCCATTTCCTTGCTGTTATTGATCAGGCAGATTTCGTCGAATTGGCCCAACTTGGCCGGCAGAAAAAAAGTCGCCGGATAGTTGGTCGCCACATCTGCAGCGGGGCTGCCTGAATCCGCGTTGTGGTGGACCACTCGCTCTGCATCGCCCACCAGCTTTTGGTTGATGAGCTCGATCATGTGCTTGATGCGCGGCGTGGCGTTACCGAGGTCGGGATCTTCTTTGCTATAAAAGTGGCCTGCGCTGTCAAAATCCGCGCGCAACGCTTCTGGCACTTGATAGTCGTCTACATCGGCGTGGCGATGCTTGTAGCTGTTGATGCGGTCTGTGTAAACACTATGAGCGATATCGGGTACGGGGAGTCTGTCCTGGCGACCGTAGTCGCTGATATGGGGCGCGATCGTGTGCAGGTCATAGTCTGCCGTCAATGCCTTGCCCTCCGGACTTTTCGCCAGCACTTGCAAGGGCTTGCCCTCTTGGCTGATGACATAGCGCTCGTCTGAAGACGAAGCGCGCTTGCCTTCGAATACATACTGCTGCTGGCTGGGCCCCAGGGCCTTGAGGTGGATAGTGCCGTCGTCGTCGGGCAGCGTCAGCTCAGAGAGCTTGCCCAGGCCGAGCAATTCATCCAGGCGGGCGCGGGAGATCTCCAGTGGGACGCTTACTGCATGGCCATCGCGAATGCATGCCTGTATTTGCTCGTTGGCGCGTGCGACTTTCTCCGGCGCCAGTGTTGCAGACTTCTCGAGCTTGCTAAGTGCCTGGTCCGCGCAGATCAGACCCGCCTGCGGCCCCCAGTCAGCGCTTTTTCCTTTGATATGGAAGTCCTTGGTGGGGTGTCCTTCCCGTATCAATCCGGTGGCGACGGATTCCACCGGGCGGATACCAATGATGGTGTTGGTCTGTGTTGCGAGGCTTTGCAAGGGAATCAGGTGGTCCGACAGGATTCCGGTCCCGTCCTGGGCACGTGCTGCCGCCGCTTCCACTGAATTCAACGCCGATTGCGCGTGACTCTGCGGACTGGAAGGGCGGGGCTCCAAGGGCGCCTGATTGCGGCTGGACGCAGAGCGATGGGCGTTGATCACGTTTGTCATGGGGAGCTCCAACTCAGGTTTCAGCATACCGTTGGATAATCCTTTCCAGGCTGTGGCATTCCCTCCTTTGCACGTCGGACCCTAAACAGATCGGTTGGCCTGGGCTAAATAAAAAATATGACTACTTGTATGCCCTACACTCGCGCGAGGGAGTTCAAGGCGCGATTGCCGGGGATGCAGGCGCAGTTTATCTGTAGGTAAGCTGCGAAATTCCCAGAAGATTCCTACGTTTCTTTGTTCTCCTAGAAGCATGCCAGCATGCCAGACTGGTGTGCCTGTCACGCCACACTGAGGGGAGACCCCATGACCATTCGTGCAGTAGTTTTTGATTTCGGCGGTGTCTTGTTCGACTGGAACCCGCAGCACCTCTACCGCCAGCTGATTGCCGATGATCACGAGCGGCAACACTTTCTCGACACTGTCTGCACCCAGGCCTGGAACACCGAGCAGGACGCCGGCCGCAGCCTGGCAGAAGGCACTCGCCACCTGGTCGAGCAATACCCCGAACACGAACCCTTGATCCAGGCCTATTACGCCCGTTGGCACGAGATGCTGCGTGGCTCGTTGCCAGAAGGCGTGGCGATTCTCGAAGCGCTGCATGCCGCCGATATGCCGCTGTTCGGGCTCACCAACTGGTCCGCCGAGACCTTCCCTTATGCGCGGGCCAACTATCCGTTCCTGCAACGCCTGCGCGATATCGTGGTGTCGGGAGAGCTGAAGCTGATCAAGCCGGATGCGGCCATTTATCACGCGAGCCTCGCCCAGGTACGGGCGCATCTGCCGGATATCCAGCCCGGTGAAGTGGTGTTTATCGACGACGTTGCCGGCAATATCGACGCTGCGGTCGCCTTGGGCTGGCAGGGTATTCACCATGTGTCGTCCGAGCGCACAGCAGCGCGCCTGCGCGAATTGGGCGTGAGCTTCTAGCGCGCCCATTTTTCCATGGCGAAATCCACAAAGGCGCGCAGTTTGGGCAGGCGGTAGCGATCCTGTCTGTAAAGCAGGTGCATGGGGCGCGAGGGCAGTTGGTAGCCGGGTAACAGGGCCACCAGCTTGCCGCTCTCCAGGTCCGGTTGCACCAGCGCATCGGCCAGCATGATGATGCCCATGCCGTTGACGGCGGCCTGGCGCAAGCCTTGCGAGCTGTTGATGGTCAACGAGCCGGACACCGGCACCTCCACCTCGCCTTCCGCGCCGGTCATGCGCCAGAGTTTGTCGGTGTCTCGCCAGTTGTCGCTGGCTGGGTAGGCGAACGCCAGGCAGTCGTGCTGCTGCAGGTCTTCGGGTGTCTGCGGCGTGCCGCGACGCGCCAGGTACGCAGGTGATGCACACAGCGTGAGGGTGTAGGCCTGCAGGGGCCTGGCGATCAGGCTGGAAGTCTCCAGCTCGCCGAGGCGGATCGCCACGTCGAAGCCGCTGTCGACCAGGTCCATGCGCTCGTTGCTCAGCACCACGTACAGGTTGATCTGCGGGTAACGTTGGGCAAACTCGCTCAGGGCGGGCGTCAGGCGTTCGGTGCCGAACACCGGTGGCGCAGTGATGCGCAGGCTGCCTTTGGGGATTTCGCTGTGGGCCTGCTCCGCCAGTAGCTCGGAGTCGGCCACCAGGCCCAGCACCTCCAGGCAGCGCTGGTAATACTGGCCGCCAAATTCCGTGAGGCTTTGCTTGCGGGTGGTGCGCTTGAGCAGGCTGACGCCCAGCCGCTGCTCGAGGGCGCGCAGGTGATTGCCGACCATGGTAGTCGACATCCCGCATTCGTGCGCGGCGGCCGTCATGCTGCCGGTCTCCACCACTTTCACGTACACCGACATTGCCTGGAACAGATCCATTATCAAGCCCTGGTTTAAAGTTATTGCAGAGTTGCGCAGTTTATCCAGCTCAGATGGCTAACGATACTGCAGGCATCCCAACGATGCACTGGAGCCCGCCACCATGACTGCCGCCTGCCTGATGACCACCTACCAACCCATGGCCCTGAGTTTTACCCGCGGCCTGGGCACGCGCCTGTGGGACCAGCAGGGGCGCGAATATCTGGACGCGGTGGCGGGTGTGGCAGTGACCAATGTCGGGCATTCCCACCCCAGGTTGGTGGCGGCCATCAGCGAGCAGGCCGGTTTGCTCTTACACACGTCCAACCTCTACAGCATCGACTGGCAGCAACGCCTGGCCCAGCGCCTGACCCAGCTGTCAGGTCTGGATCGCGCGTTCTTCAACAACTCCGGCGCCGAAGCCAACGAGACGGCGCTGAAGCTGGCGCGGTTGCACGGGTGGAAAAAAGGCATTGAAGAGCCGCTGGTGGTGGTGATGGAGAACGCTTTTCACGGCCGTACGCTGGGGACCATGGCCGCGAGCGATGGTCCGTCGGTGCGCTTGGGTTTCCAGCGTTTACCGGGAGATTTCCTCAAGGTGGGCTTTGGGGACCTGGCGGCGCTGGAGGCCATCACCCGGACGTTTGGGGCGCGTATCGCGGCGGTCCTGCTCGAGCCGATCCAGGGCGAAAGTGGCGTAGTGCCGGCTCCCGCCGGCTACCTCCAAGCCCTGCGTGATCACTGCACACGCCATGGCTGGCTGATGATGCTCGACGAAATCCAGACCGGCATCGGCCGCACTGGTGCCTGGTTTGCGTTCCAGCATGAAGGCATCGTGCCCGATGTCATGACCCTGGCCAAAGGTCTCGGCAACGGAGTGCCCATCGGCGCCTGCCTGGCCCGCACCGCAGTGGCCCAGCTGTTTACCCCGGGCAGTCACGGCAGCACGTTTGGTGGCAATCCACTGGCCTGCCGGGTGGGCTGCACCGTGCTGGATATCATCGAAGAACAGGGGTTGTTGCAGAACGCTGCGCTTCAGGGCGAACGCTTGCTGGCGCGGTTGCGCGTGGAGTTGAGTGAACACCCGCAGGTGCTGGCGATTCGTGGGCAGGGCTTGATGATCGGGATCGAATTGGCGACCCCGTATCGCGACCTGTCGCAGCGGGCGGCCCAGGAGCATGGCCTGCTGATCAATGTCACGCGGGGCAAGGTCATTCGCCTGCTGCCGCCGCTGACGCTGGACGCCAAGGAGGTCGAGATGATCGTACGCGCCATTAGCCGCCTATTGGATTGAAACGAGATCCGCTTTTTTAGGAGCGGATCTTCATCATCCTCAGAGGTCGTTTCCGTTCAGCCACTCCTGGTTCATCGTTTCGGTATCTCCCAGGTATTCCAGCAACCAGGCCATGGCCGGGGACAGCTTGCCCTGTGCCCAGGCCACGCACGACGGGCTGGCCGGGAAGGGCCGCGACAGGTGCAGCGCCACCAATTCACCGCGTTCGATCCACGGCAGTACCTGATGCGCCGGTGCCATGCCGACGCAGAGGCCGTCGCGCAGGCAATCAATGGCGGAGGCCCAGTTGGGCACCACCAGGCGGCGTTGGTTATCCAGAGTCCAGGTGTCGCGCTTGGGCAGGTTGCGAGAAGTGTCGGTCATGCACAACGAGGCGAATGGGCGCAGTTGGTCGTCATTGAGCAACCCTTGCATGGCCGCCAATGGATGTTTCGCGCTGACCACACACAGCCAGTTCAACAAGCCCATGTCGCGAAAGGTGAAGTGGCTGGCCACCGGCACCGCGCTGGTGGCACCGATGACGATATCGGTGCGCTCATCCGCGAGGGCATCCCACACGCCGTTGTACACCTCGTATTCCAGCAGCAATTCCACTTCAGGAAATTGCCGGTAGAAGTCCAGCACCAGTTGCCGACAACGCTGGGGTTTGACGATGGAGTCCACGGCCACCTTCAGCTGGCCGCTCCAGCCATTGGCAACCTGCTGGCACAAACGCCGGGTGCCGAGCATTTTTTTCATCACGCCGCGAGCTTCGTCGATAAACAGGCGGCCGGCGGGGGTCAGCTCGACGTCACGGTGGCGCCGTACAAACAATGGAACCGCCAGCCACTCCTCAAGCTGACGCACCGTATAGCTGATGGCCGACGGCACGCGGTGCAGTTCCTGGGCAGCGGCGCTGAAGCTGCCGTGGCGCGCCACGGCATCGACCACATCCAGGGAATATTCGGACCACATGGCGGCTGCCTTCAAAAATATTGATAAGAGTGTCCAATTATTATCGCTTCACACAAAAACTGTCAGCTTCATAATGGGCGCCAGTCAGCAAATAGTTTGATGGCAGGATCTACAAGGCTTCAATGAAAAATTCTTTTGGTTTTACCGGGTATCTGGCGGGGCTGAGCATGCTCGGCTATTTGGCGATGGACATGTACCTGCCTGCGTTCGGCGCCATGGGCGAGCAGCTGCAGATCAGCGCAGGCGCGGTCGGCGCCAGCTTGAGTATTTTCCTCGCGGGCTTTGCGCTGGGGCAATTGTTGTGGGGGCCGTTGTCCGATCGGCTGGGGCGCAAGCCGATCCTGCTCGCGGGCCTGAGCCTGTTCGTGCTCGGCTGTGCGGGAATGTTCTGGGTCGAAACGGCGCCGCAGTTGCTGGCCTTGCGGTTTATGCAAGCGGTGGGTGTGTGTGCCGCTGCCGTCAGTTGGCAGGCGCTGGTGATCGACCGCTACCCGGCCGACAAGGCTCACCGCGTGTTTGCCAGCATCATGCCGCTGATGTCGCTGTCGCCGGCCCTGGCGCCGTTGCTGGGCGCGATGGTACTGAATCACTTGGGGTGGCAGGCCATTTTCGGCGTATTGCTGGGGGTGTCGGTGTTGTTGCTGGTGCCGACCTTGTTCCTGCGCAGCCTGCCGAAACGTCCGATAGAAGAGGGCGAACCTACGCGTCTGGGGTATGGGCAATTGCTCACGTCCCGCGTGTTTACCGGCAATGTGATGATCTTTGCTGCGTGCTCGGCCAGCTTCTTCGCCTGGCTGACCGCTTCGCCGTTCATCCTTGGGGGCATGGGCTACAGCCCGAACGATATCGGCCTGAGCTACGTGCTGCCGACCCTCGCGTTCCTGATCGGCGGCTACAGCTGCCGCAGCGCCTTGCAGCGCTTCCAGGGCAAGACGCTGTTGCCGTGGCTGCTGCTGGCTTATTGCATCAGCATGGTCGCGTTGTACCTGGTCGCGACATTCACCGTGCCGACCCTCACCACGTTGCTGATTCCATTCTGCCTGATGGCGCTGGTCAACGGTGCCAGCTACCCGATTGTGGTAGCAAATGCACTGATGCCGTTTGCGGAAAACTCCGGCAAGGCGGCGGCCCTGCAAAACACCCTGCAACTGGGCCTGTGCTTTCTCAGCAGCCTGCTGGTGTCGTCGATGATCGATGAGCCGCTGATGATCACCGTGATCGTGATGCTGGCGACCGCACCGTTGGCGGTGCTGGGTTACTGGCTGGCGCGGCCGAAAACCGTCCATTCAGCGCTGGCGCCGGATCTGGAGTGACACCCCGGTCAAGCTGTAGGCGCTGGCTTGCCTGCAATGCGGACGACTGGGTGTATCAGGTACACCGAGGCGATGCGGTCGCAGGCAGGCCAGCGCCTGCCGTCAGAAGGTGATTTCCAGGTTCACCGTCGGCGTTGAAGTGCGGCTGCCCCGGCCGCCGTCCACGCCGAACTTGTTATGCCAGTACTCATAACCCACCCCGAGGTACAGGTTCGGCTTCACGCTTTTACCCGGTCGCACCGCCACCATCAGTGCAGTGCGCATCAGCGCTTCCGGGGCCGTGTCACGGCCATGGTAGTCCTCGCCTTTTTCCCCGACGTAATTGATGAACCCCTGGAATTTCGCCGCGTGGTTGGCGATCTCGAAAGGACGCATCCACGTCAGGTTGAGCATGTAGGTGTCATCGAAGGTGTGATTGGACTCCTGCGCGCCGGGGATGCCGGTGTGATTGCGTTCCTTGTAGTACATCAGGCTCAGGTCCAGCACCCCCACGGTGTTGAATTTCAGGGTCGGGCCGATCACCAGCGCACGTTTTTTCGCCGACGCGAAGTTGTTGTTGCGGTTGGCGTCGAAGCCCAGGGTCAGCGCGTAGTCCTTGATCAGGCCAGTGCCCAGCGGCCTATCGAACACCCGTGATGCATACAACTGGTGCCGGTACACCGCGTACACCTCGCTGCCCCCGTGGTCGGTACCCTTGCGCGGGTCGCGGCTGTCGGACAGGAACACATCCAGATTCAGAAAATTACTGCCGTACGTGTAGCCGCTGGCATGGGTAAAGCTGTAGATGCGCTTACTGAATTCGTCGGGGTTATTCGGGTTGGTGAACTGCTGGCCGTAGCGAAATCCTACGCTGTTGTTCATCCATTCCACCGCGACAGCCTCCCCGCCGCCGAGGAGGGTGAGTGCGACGGTTGCTCCCTGTAGGGCTTTTTTCATTGTTATCGGTCCTTGGGCGTTCTGGCTCATCACGGCCGGATTATTTTTGTAACGCCGATGGAGGGTATCTTGTTCGGCGGATTGTATACAACTCTATGGACATCCACTCCAAAGATTGCATACAGTGTCCGCACAACAAAAACAGAGAACCCCTCACCATGACTATCCCGAAGGCGTCACCGCAGCGGCCAGAAGATGAGAATCTCGGCGTCGCCGCCAACATGGCTTACGGCCTGCAGCATGTGCTCACCATGTACGGCGGCATCGTCGCGGTACCGTTGATCGTCGGCCAGGCAGCCGGGTTGTCGCCGGCAGATATCGGTCTGTTGATCGCTGCATCGCTGTTTGCCGGCGGCCTCGCAACGTTGCTGCAAACCCTGGGGCTGCCGTTTTTTGGCTGTCAGTTGCCGCTGGTGCAGGGCGTGTCGTTTGCTGGCGTGGCAACCATGGTTGCGATTGTCGGCAGCGACGGCGCTGGCGGGGTGCCGGCGGTTCTCGGCGCGGTGATGGCCGCGTCATTCATAGGCCTGCTGATCACCCCGGTGTTCTCGCGGATCACCCAGTTTTTCCCGCCGTTGGTCACAGGCATCGTGATCACCACCATCGGCTTGACGCTGATGCCGGTGGCGGCGCGCTGGGCCATGGGCGGCAACAGCCGCGCGGCGGATTTCGGCAGCATGCCCAATATCGGCCTGGCGGCACTGACATTGGTGCTGGTGTTGTTGCTGAGCAAAATCGGCAGCGCGACCATCTCGCGCCTGTCGATCCTGCTGGCGATGGTGATCGGCACCGTGATTGCAGTGTTCCTCGGCATGGCCGACTTTTCCGGTGTTACCCAGGGGCCGATGTTCGGCTTCCCCACGCCTTTCCATTTCGGCATGCCGACGTTCCATGTGGCCGCGATCATTTCGATGTGCATCGTGGTGATGGTGACCCTGGTGGAAACCTCGGCAGATATCCTGGCGGTGGGTGAGATCATCGACACCAAGGTCGACTCCAAGCGCCTGGGCAACGGCCTGCGCGCCGACATGCTGTCGAGCATGTTTGCGCCGATCTTTGGTTCGTTCACCCAGAGCGCGTTTGCCCAGAACGTCGGCCTGGTGGCGGTCACCGGGGTGAAAAGCCGCTTTGTGGTGGCCACCGGCGGACTGTTCCTGGTGATCCTCGGCCTGCTGCCCTTCATGGGGCGGGTGATCGCCGCGGTGCCGACTTCAGTGCTGGGCGGTGCCGGGATTGTGCTATTCGGCACGGTGGCGGCCAGTGGCATTCGCACCCTGTCGAAGGTCGATTACCGCAACAATATGAACCTGATCATCGTCGCCACGAGCATCGGTTTCGGCATGATCCCGATTGCCGCGCCGAGTTTCTACGACCACTTCCCCACCTGGTTCGCGACCATTTTTCACTCAGGCATCAGTTCGTCGGCAATCATGGCGATCTTGCTGAACCTGGCGTTCAACCATTTCACCGCAGGCAACTCCGACCAGCAGTCGGTGTTCGTGGCGGGGACTGAGCGCAGCCTGTGTTTCCACGACGTGGCGGCCTTGCGCGAGGGGGATTACTTCAGCGGCGGCAAGTTGTTCGATGCCGAGGGCAAGGAGATTCCGATGGTGGCGGATGTGCCGAGGAAAATGACAAAGCCCGAAACCAGCCACGTTTAACCCTGTGGAAGCGGGCTTGCTCGCGAATGCGGTGGATCAGTCGAAACATAGACCGGCTGACAGACCGCATTCGCGAGCAAGCCCGCTCTCACATGGAGATTCAACTGGCCTTAAGCACTTGGTGCGAACACACCTCATCCAGAAACTTCACCACCGTGCCCATGCACGCCTGGCGCTCTTCCACATGGGGCATGTGGCTGGAGTCTTCAAACAGCGCCCAGCGCACATCGGCGATTTCATCCAGGAACGGCTTGACCACCAGCGGGGTGGCCTCGTCATGCCGGCCGGAAATCACCAGGGTCGGGACATTGATTGCCGACAGGCGGCCAATCGACTTCCAATCCTTCAAACTGCCGATCACGTGGAATTCAGTCGGGCCGCTCATGGCGTGGTACACCGTGGGGTCCGAATCGACTTGGGCGAAGGTGCGCGCGACTTCTTCCGGCCATGGGTTGACCCGGCAGACGTGGTGGTCATAGAACACCCGCGAGGCGGCGAGGTATTCCGGGTCCTGATAAGTGCCGGCGGCTTCATGCTTGAGCAGGGTTTCATGCACACCTTCGGGCAACAGCTTGCGCAGGCGGTTGGCCTCGCTGACCCAGGTGCGCATGCACGTCGGTGAGTTGGCCGGGATAAACGCCCGCAGGCCCTTGGGTTGCAGGATCGCGTGTTCACTGCCGAGCATGCCGCCCCAGGACTGGCCGAGGATCGCGTAGTCGTCGCTGATCTGCAGGTGGTCCAAGAGGTTGTTCAGCTCTGCGAGAAACAGGTCGACCGTCCAGAAAGAGCGGGCTTCGCCGGGCAGGTGGGTCGAGCGGCCGTTACCCAGTTGGTCGTAGTGGATGACGGCGTGGCCGCTGGCCGCGACATCCTTGAACGCGTCTACGTAGTCATGGGTGCAGCCGGGACCGCCGTGAATGACCACCAGCGGGGTGAGGCCGCTGGAGAGGTCGCCGGTGACGCGGTACCAGGTCTGGTAGGCACCAAACGCCGCATAGCCTTCGCGGATTTTTTCGATGAATTCCATTTCGTACCCTGCTCTCTTTGAAAAAGGATCAGGGACACGATAATGCGTGCGCGAAATTTAAGTAACTAGCAAAACAGCTAGGTTTTGCCCAGGGATCAATCTTCGAGCAGGCGGTAATGGGTGGCACGCACCACCGCCTGCACACGGTTCTTGGCCCCCAGCTTGTGCATCGCCGAGGCCAGGTGCAGGGTGACCACGGCCAGTGAGCGGCTCAGTTGCGTGGCGATTTCGGCGGCGGTCAGGCCTTCGGCTGCCCATTTGAGGCACTCGCGCTCGCGCTTGGTCAGATGAATATGCGGGTAAGTGCGCAGTTCCTTGCTGAACAACGGGTAGGCCGCTTCCTGCAATGCGTGGGAAATCAGGCTGAAGTCCGACAGGGTCTGCTGCGCATCCTGCAACACGGAATGTGCTGTGCCGGTCCGCAGGCCTGTGAGCGAGGCGAAGCCGCCACGGGGCAGGTGGATCGGCACGCTGACACCGCAGGTCAGTTGCTGGTCGTGCAGGTAGGACGAAACGGGGGCGTGGCAGGGGTCGATGATGGTTTGCAGGGCGGTGTCGGCCTTGGCTTCGTAGGACCACACGAACGCCGACACCGTGCGCAAGGCCAGGTGTTGCACCGGGTCGATCTGGTAAAACCCTTTGCTGCACCACAACGCATGCCAGTCGGGCGGGGTGTTGCGCAGTTCCAGCACCGAGGGGGTGATCAGTGCACCATCCTGGTCAATCGGCACCGGGGTGTAGTCATACACCAGCGCGTCGAAACCCAGCTGTTGGGCGAGGATAAAAGTGTTGTCCATCTGCTCGTCCAGGCTCCTGCCCGGCATCAGACGCTGATTGAAGGCAGTTAGCTTGGCCAGCATCCGTTCTGCTCCCGAATTCATTTGAATCTCGATTTGCTGCAAGTAGAATGCCACGCCCCGGCGAAGGACAGCCAGGCCAAACCTATAAGAAATGCTAGGTTATGGACGCGCGGCATCCTCGGTAGTGTTGGCCCGACAAAAGGCCGCTACCTGCCAGGCCGACACAACACAAGGAATGTATGCATGTGGCGTGAAATTGCCCCCGACCAGCAGTACAACGTGCAAGTCGACGGCCATAACCTCGTGGCCTACAGCTTTGGCGAAGGCGATGAGGTGCTGCTGTGCCTCAATGGCGGCCCGGGCCTGCCGTGTGACTACTTGCGCGACGCCCATGGCTGGCTCAAGGAGCAAGGCCTGCGAGTGGTTGCATTCGACCAGCTTGGCACGGGCGCATCAGCCAGACCGACCGATGTTTCGCTGTGGGAAATCCGCCGTTATGTCGAAGAAGTTGAAACCGTGCGCCAAGCCCTGGGTCTGGGACGCGTGCACCTGCTCGGGCATTCCTGGGGCGGCTGGCTCGGTATCGAATACGCCATCCATTACCCCGACGCCCTGAAAAGCCTGATCCTCGAGAACACCGTCGGCGACATTCCCCACCTGTCCCAGGAACTCGAACGCCTGCGCGGCGCGCTCGGCAGCGAAACCGTGGCCATGATGCAGCGCCATGAGGCCATGGGCACCCTTGACCACCCGCAGTACCAGGCCGCGATCACCTTGCTCAACTACCGCCACGTCTGCCGCCTGGACGAGTGGCCCGAGCCGGTCAAGCGCTCCCTGGGCGACTGGAACATGGGGCCCTACGAAACCATGCAGGGGCCCAACGAATTCCTCTACATCGGCAACCTCAAGGACTGGAACCGCCTTCCTGAAATGGCCGCGTTCAAGATGCCGATCCTGATTACCACCGGCCAGCACGACGAACTCACCCCGGCCTGCGCCATGCGCATGAAAATGGCGGCCCGGCACGCCGAATTGCACGTATTCCCCAACAGCAGCCATATGCCATTTTATGAGGAGCCCCAGGCGTATTTCCCCGTGCTGCTGGACTTCCTCGCTCGCCATCGAGGTTGACGGATGAACCTGGCGCGCTACCGTTTTGTGCTGTCCCGGCCGCTGCAATTGCTGCCGGTGCTGTTTGGCATCAGCCTGATTACCTTCGTGCTGGTGCGCTCGATTCCGGGCGACCCGGCGCGCGCCTTGCTGGGGTCGCGCAGCACACCCGATGCGTTGCTGAAGATCCGCGCCCAGTACGGCCTCGACCAGCCGCTGTGGCTGCAATATTTCTACTTCCTGAAAAACCTGCTCAAGGGCGACCTCGGCCAATCGCTGCTGTACAAGGTCGACGCCTTGAAACTGATCGTCACCCGCATCGAGCCGACCCTGGTACTGGTGCTCGGCAGTGTGGTGCTGGCGCTGCTGATTGCGCTGCCGCTGGCGAGCTGGGCCGCGCGTAACAAGGGCGGTTGGGTGGATAACCTGATCCGCGTGTTTACCACCGTGGGACTGGGCATGCCGGCGTTCTGGCTGGGCTTGATGCTGATCCTGCTGCTCAGCGTGCAATGGGGCTTGTTCCCGGTGTCCGGCTACGGGCGGACCTGGTTGGACAAGGCCCACCACATGGTTTTGCCGTGCCTGACCATCGCCCTGGCATTGTCGGCGGTGCTGGTGCGCAACCTGCGGGCGAGCATGTTGATGGAGTTGCAGGCCGACCACGTCACCGCCGCCCGAGCGCGCGGGCTATCGGAAGCGGCGGTGTTTCGCCGCCATGTGTTGCCCAACTCCCTGGTACCGGCGGTCAACCTGCTGGCGGTGAACATTGGTTGGCTGATCAGCGGTACGGTGGTGATCGAAAGCCTGTTCGCGATTCCCGGTATCGGCCAACTGCTGGTGCGCGGCATTTTCACCCGCGACTACATGGTGGTGCAGGGCGTGGCCATGGTGCTGGCGTGCGCGACGGTGCTGGTCAACTTTGTCGCGGACGTGGTGACGGTGGCCCTCGACCCACGGGTAAAAATGCAATGAGCAGCCGCCCATTGATTGCCCCGTGGCGCTTGCGTCTGCGTTTGGGTTTGCGCAATGGCCGGCTGACGGCCGCGTGGGGGCTGCTGGTGCTGCTGCTGTGGTTGGCCCTGGCGGTGTTTGCGCCGTGGATCGCGCCGTATGACCCGATTGCGCAGAACACCGATATCAGCTTGCTCGGCCCAAGCCTGGCCCATCCATTTGGCACGGACAACTATGGCAGGGATATCCTTTCGAGGGTGATCTGGGGCGCGCGTATCGACCTGCAACTGGCGATCATCGGCGTGATCTTCCCGTTCATGATCGGCACCTTTGTCGGTGCGGTGTCCGGTTACATCGGCGGGCGCTTCGACAGCGTGTGCATGCGCGTGATCGACGTGATTCTGGCGTTCCCGTTCCTGGTGTTGATGCTGGCAATCATGGCCATCCTGGGGCCCGGCCTGAAGAGTTTTTATATCGCCATGGCATTGGTGGGCTGGGTGTCGTACGCGCGGCTGATCCGCTCGCAGATCCTGGTGCTCAAGGAAAGCGACTTCGCCCTGGCCGCCAAGAGCCTGGGCTTTGGCCATGGGCGCATTCTGTTTCGGCACTTGCTGCCCAATGCGCTGTTTGGCTCGATCGTGTTTTCCATGTCCGATGCCGTGTTGGTGCTGCTCAACGGCGCCGCCGTGAGCTACCTCGGCCTGGGGGTGCAGCCACCGACGGCCGAGTGGGGGACGATGGTCGCCGAAGGCCAGGCGTTTATCACCACGGCCTGGTGGATCTGCACCTTTCCCGGCCTGGCCATCGTCACCCTGGCCATGGGCTTCAGCCTGCTGGCCGATGGGGTGGCGCAAGTGTTGGGGGATCGCGCATGAGCCTGTTGCAGGTGCGTGACTTGAGTGTGATCGCCAACAACGCCGGGCACGATGTGACCCTGGTGGACCGGGTGTCCTTCGACCTCGCCGAAGGTGAAGTCCTGGGCCTGGTGGGCGAGAGTGGGTCGGGCAAGACCATGGCCTGCCGTGGCCTGATGCGCCTGTTGCCGTCGCCCAGCCTGCGCGTGCAAGGCGGTGCCGTGCACCTGGCTGGCCGTGATCTGCTGCAACTCGACGATGCCGGCATGCGCGCCGTGCGGGGTGGGCAACTGGGCATGATCTTCCAGAACCCCAGCAGCCACCTCGACCCCTTGATGCGCATCGGCGCGCAGATCGCCGAGGGCGTGCGCCTGCATCAAGGCGCATCGAAAAAAGACGCGCACCGCCAAGCCATCGAGGTGTTGCGCCAGGTCGGTATTCCCGATCCCCAGGCACGGGTCGACAACTATCCCCACGAATTTTCCGGCGGCATGCGCCAGCGCGCGATGATCGCCGTGGCCTTGGGTTGCAACCCGAGGGTGCTGATCGCCGACGAGCCGACCACTGCCCTGGATGTGACGGTACAGGCGCAAATCCTGCGGCTGTTGCTCGACCTGCGCGACCAGCGCGGCCTGTCGATCATCATGATCACCCATGACCTCGGCGTGGTGGCGCAGACCTGCGATTCCATCGCGGTGATGTACGCCGGGCGCCTGTGCGAGCACGGCAGCAAATACGCGCTGCTGGCGCATCCGCAACACCCGTACACCGCCGGCCTGATCGACTGCCAGCCGGCCCACAGCAGCGGGCATGCCTTGTTGCGCACCATTCCCGGCCAGCCGCCGTTGCTGGATGCGCTGCCGGCGGGCTGCCGGTTCAACCCGCGCTGCCCACAGGCCGGCGCCCTGTGTACCGAAGTGTTGCCCGAAGGTGCGCGGGTGGCGTGTCACTATCCGTTGGGAGCTGGCCCATGAGCCTGTTGCAGATCAAGGATCTGGAGGTGCGCTTTGCGGCGTCCGGCACGGGTGTGTTCGGCCTGAACAAGCAGTGGGTGAGGGCGGTGAACGGTGTATCGCTGAACCTGGCGGCGGGCGAGACCCTGGGGCTGGTCGGCGAGTCCGGCAGCGGCAAGAGCACGCTGGGGCGGGCGATCCTGCACCTCAACCCGATCAGCGCCGGGCAGGTGTTGTTCGATGGCGTCAACATGGCCCACGGCAGTGCGATCGACATCGCCCGGCTACGTCACGAAACCGCGATGATTTTCCAGGATCCGTATGCCGCGTTGAATCCGCGCCATACCATCGGCGAGACCATCGCCGAGGTCTTGCGGGTACAGCGCAAGGTCACGCCGGCGCGGATTCCCGACCGCGTCGCCGAGTTGCTCGAACTGGTCGGCCTGCGCCCCGAACTGGCCGGCCGTAAACCCGCCTCCCTCAGCGGTGGCCAGTGCCAGCGCGTGGGGATTGCCCGGGCGCTGGCGGTGGAGCCGCGCCTGATCATCGCCGATGAATGCGTGGCGGCGCTGGACGTGTCGATCCAGGGCCAGATCATCAATCTGTTGCTGGAACTGCAACAGCGCATGAACCTGGCGATCCTGTTTATCGCCCACGACCTGGCCATCGTGCGCCGCCTGTGCGACCGCGTGGCGGTGATGTACCTGGGCAAGATTGTCGAGGAAGGCCCGGTGGAAGCGGTGTTTACCACGCCGCGTCATCCCTACACGGCGGCCTTGATCCAGGCGATTCCCGAGATCGATCCGTATCGGCCGTTGCCTGCCGAGCCGTTGCCTGCCGAGCCGTTGCCCGGCGAACCCCCGAGCCCGCTGAATTTGCCTGCGGGCTGCGCCTTTCACCCGCGTTGTCGGCATGCCCGGGCCATGTGTTCCGTGGTGTTGCCGCCGACTCATTTCCTGCACGAGCATCGGTACAGTTGCGTGCTTGAAGAACCGTTGACCCTTCCTGCCCATCATGAACAAGGAGTTATGACATGCAATCGCGCCACTTGAAGTTGCTTGCCGCCGCCACGCTGACGGCCTGGTCGCTGACCGCCGGTTTTGCCCAGGCCGCCGGCGTCCTGACCATCGGCTGCCGTGAAGACAGCACCACGTTCGACCCGATCAAAAGCGCGCAAAACCGCGACACCTGGGTGTTCGCCAACGTTTACGACACCCTGGTGCGCGTGGATAACCTGGGCACCAAGATGGAACCTGGGCTGGCAGAAAGCTGGGACATCTCCAAGGACGGCCTGACCTACACCTTCAAGCTGCGCGATGCGAAATTCTCCGATGGCTCGCCGATCACCGCCGACGACGCCGCGTTCAGCCTGCTGCGCATCCGCGACAACAAAGCCTCGCTGTGGGCAGACCCTTTCAACCTGATCAACACGGCCAAGGCGGCTGACGCGAAAACCCTGGTGGTCACGCTGAAGACCCCGGCGGTGGCTTTTCTCTCGCAACTGGCGTCGCCGACGGTGTCGATCCTGTCGGAAAAGGCCATGACCAAAATGGGCGAGGACGCCTACTCGGAGAATCCAGTGACCTCCGGTGCGTTCACCGTCGACGAGTGGCGCAAGGGTGACCGGGTGATTCTGAAAAAGAACCCGAACTTCTGGCAGGCCGGGAAGGTGAGCCTGGACGGCGTCGAATGGGTGTCGGTGACCGATGACAACACGCGCATGCGCATGGTGCAGAACAACGAACTGGACACAGCGATCTTCGTGCCGTTCTCGCGGGTGGAAGAGCTGAAGAAAGACCAGAACGTGGTGATCCACGCCGACCCGTCCACCCGTGAAGATCACCTGCTGATCAACCACGAGCACGGCCTGCTGGCCAAGCCGCAAGTGCGTCAGGCGTTGGACATGGCGATCGACAAGCAATCGCTGGTCAAGACCGCCACGTACGGTCAAGGCACCGTGGCTTATTCCTACATCCCGAAAGGCTCGCTGTACCACTACGCCAACAACCTGCAGCGCCCGTATGACCCGACCGCCGCCAGGAAACTGCTGGACGAGGCGGGGGCCAAGGACTTGAAACTCAACTACGTGGTCAACGCCGGCAACGAAGCCGACGAGCAGATTGCGGTGATCATCAAGGATCAACTGGCCAAGGTCGGCGTCACCGCCAACCTGCAGAAGGTCGACCCGACCCAAAGCTGGCAGATGCTGGTGGACGGTGACTACGATATTTCGGTGATGTACTGGACCAACGACATTCTCGACCCGGACCAGAAGACCACCTTTGTACTGGGTCACGACACCAACCAGAACTACATGACCCGCTACAAGAACGACCAGGTCAAGGCACTGGTGGCGGCAGCGCGGATCGAGGCCGACCCGGCCAAGCGTGAGCAGATGTATATCGACCTGCAGAAACTGGCGAAACAGGATGTGAACTGGATCGACCTGTACTACAGCCCTTACATCAACATCTCACGCAAGAATGTGAGCAACTTCCTGCAAAACCCGCTGGGTCGCTTCACCCTTGAGGAAGTGGTGAAGAACTAAACCTCAGCTACACCGAACATCAACTGTGGGAGGCTTGCTTGCGATAGCGGTCGGTCAGTTGGCATGTGTGCTGGCTGACACTGCGCTTTCGCAGGCAAGCCAGCTCCCACATTTGCCCTGCGGTGTTTCAGGGTTATTGCGCGTCAAACGCCTGCCCGTTGATCCCGGCACTGTCCGGTCCCATCAGGTACAGGTATACCGGCATGATCTCTTCCGGCGCCGGCCGCTCCATCGGGTTTTCACCCGGATACGCCTGGGCGCGCATGCTGGTGCGTGTGCCGCCGGGGTTGATGCTGTTGGAACGTACCGCTGCCACATCCTCGAGTTCGTCGGCCAGGGTTTGCATCAAACCTTCCGTGGCAAACTTCGACACCCCATACGCCCCCCAATACGCCCGGCCCTTGCGCCCGACGCTGCTGGAGGTGAACACCACCGACGCATCCTGGGACAGCTTGAGCAGCGGCAGCAAGGTGCTGGTCAGCATGAACATCGCGTTGACGTTCACGTGCATCACGCGCATGAAGTTTTCACCGGACAACTGCTCGATCGGCGTGCGTGGGCCGATGATCGAGGCGTTGTGCAGCAACCCGTCGAGGTGGCCGAAGGCCTTTTCGATCATCGCCGCCAGCTCATCGTATTGATGCGGCAGTGCCGTCTCCAGGTTGAACGGGATCACCACCGGCTGCGGGTGGCCTGCGGCTTCGATCTCGTCGTAGACCTGGGCCAGGTTGGCTTCGGTCTTGCCCAGCAGCAGCACCGTGGCGCCATGGGCCGCGTAGGTTTTCGCCGCCGCCGCACCAATCCCGCGACCGGCACCGGTCACCAGGATGACGCGGTCTTTGAGCAGTTCTGGACGTGCGGAGTAATCAAACATAAATAGCCTCGACAAAATTCAACAGATTGCTAACACCACGCTTGAAAATAGTGAAGATCCCCTGGGGGAGCGGGCGTGCTCGCGAAGGCGGTGGGTCAGTTGACACGTTCATTGACTGCCACGCTGCCTTCGCGAGCAAGCCCGCTCCCACATTTAGATCTTCATTGGCCTCAGCAGCTGCACAGCGCGTTATCCAGCACCTTGCGCAGCTCCAGCGGGTGATCCACCACCACATCGGCGCCCCAGTGGCGCGGGTTGTCATCCGGGTGGATGTAGCCGTAGGTCACCGCCGCCGTGCGCGTGCCGGCGTCGCGGCCGGACTCGATGTCGCGCAGGTCATCGCCCACGAACAGCACGCTGGCCGGGTCCAGGTCGAGCATCTTGCAGGCCAGGATCAGCGGCTCCGGGTCCGGCTTGCTGTTCTTCACATGGTCCGGGCAGATCAACAGCGCCGAACGCTCGGCCAGGCCCAGTTGCTGCATGATCGGCTCGGCAAAGCGCACCGGCTTGTTGGTGACCACGCCCCAGATCAGCTTGGCTTTCTCGATGTCTTCCAGCAGTTCTTCCATGCCATCGAACAGCTTGCTGTGGATCGCGCAGCCCTTGAGGTAGCGCTCCAGGAACTCCTGGCGCAACGCTTCAAAACCTGGCGATTCGGGGTCCATGGAAAAGGTCACGGCGACCATGGCGCGGGCGCCACCGGAGATTTCATCGCGGATGTGCTGGTCGTTGATCGGCGCCAGGCCGCGATCGGCACGCATCGCCTGGCAGATGGCGATAAAGTCCGGCGCGGTGTCCAGCAGGGTACCGTCCATATCGAAGAGAACCGCTCGCAACTTCACAGGCTTACTCCTCGCGCAGGGTCTGGATCATGTAGTTGACGTCAACGTCGTTGGCCAGCTTGTAGTGCTTGGTCAACGGGTTGTAGGTCAGGCCGATGATGTCCTTGACGGTCAGCCCGGCCTGGCGGCTCCAGGCACCCAGCTCGGAAGGACGGATGAATTTCTTGAAGTCGTGGGTGCCGCGCGGCAGCAGCTTCATGATGTATTCGGCGCCGATGATCGCGAACAGGTAGGCCTTGGGGTTGCGGTTGATGGTGGAGAAGAACACCTGGCCGCCCGGCTTGACCATGCGGAAGCAGGCGCGGATCACCGAGGACGGGTCTGGCACGTGCTCGAGCATTTCCAGGCAGGTGACCACGTCGAACTGCTCGGGCATTTCCTCGGCCAGGGCTTCGGCGGTGATCTGGCGGTATTCCACGCTCACGCCGGATTCCAGCTGGTGCAACTGGGCCACGGCGAGCGGCGCTTCGCCCATGTCGATCCCCATCACGCTGGCGCCGCGCTGGGCCATGGCTTCGCTGAGGATGCCGCCGCCGCAACCGACGTCCAGCACCTTCTTGCCGGCCAGGTTGACGCGTTCGTCAATCCAGTTGACCCGCAGCGGGTTGATGTCGTGCAGGGGCTTGAACTCGCTCTCGCGGTCCCACCAGCGGTGGGCGAGGGCTTCGAATTTGGCGATTTCGGCGTGGTCGACGTTGCTCATGGTGGATCCTCTAAACCTGATAAATCGTGTGGTCGGTGCCTGGCGCGCACGCCCGGCACCGGCGTTATTCGTGGTGTCCGCTGATGCGTTGGCCCCAGGCAATGGCCGTGGCGGTCAACTGTTGTTCATCCATGCGGGTCAATTGCCGGTCGTCGAGCAACTGCTTGCCGGCGACCCAAAGGTGTTTCACGCAATCGCGTCCGGTGGCATATATAAGCTGTGAGACCGGATCGTAGATCGGTTGTTGCGCCAGCCCGGAAAGATCAAAGGCCACCATGTCCGCGGCCTTGCCGACTTCCAGCGAGCCGATTTCGTTCTCCAGGCCCATGGCGCGCGCGCCGTTGAGCGTCGCCATGCGCAGTGCACGGTGGGCATCCAGGGCGGTGGCCGAGCCGGCGACAGCCTTGGCCAGCATCGCCGCTGTACGGGTTTCACCCAGCAGGTCCAGGTCATTGTTGCTGGCGGCGCCGTCGGTGCCGATGGCCACATTGACCCCAGCCTGCCACAGGCGCTCCACCGGGCAGAAGCCACTGGCCAGTTTCAGGTTCGACTCCGGGCAATGGATGATGCTGGTGTTGCTTTCTACCAGCAAAGCCAGGTCGTCCTCGCTGATTTGGGTCATATGAACGGCCTGGAAGCGCGGGCCGAGCAGCCCGAGGCGGCCCAGGCGTGCCAGCGGCCGTTCGCCGGTCTGCTCGACGGCCTGTTGGACCTCGAAGGCGGTTTCGTGCACATGCATATGGATCGCGGCGTCCAGTTCCTCGGCGATCACGCGGATCTTTTCCAGATTGGCATCGCACACGGTGTAGGGCGCGTGGGGACCGAAGGTGATCTTGATGCGCGGGTGGTGCTTGAGGTCGCCGAACAGCTCGATACCCTGGCGGATCGCCTCATCGGCGCTGCTGGCGCCGGGAATCGGGAAGTCGAGGATCGGAATCGCGATCTGCGCGCGCATGCCGCTGTTGTGCACGCAATCGCTGGCGACCTTGGGGTAGAAATACATGTCGGAGAAGCAGGTGATGCCGCCCTTGAGTTGCTCGGCGATGGCCAGGTCGGTGCCGTCCCGCACAAAGGCCTCATCGACCCATTTGGCTTCGGCGGGCCAGATGTGCTTTTCCAGCCATGTCATCAGCGGCAGGTCATCGGCCAGGCCGCGAAACAGGCTCATCGCCGCGTGCCCGTGGGCGTTGATCAGGCCCGGGCTGAGCAGCATGCCCGGCAACTCGCGGACCTCGGTGGCCGCCAGTTTCAGCGCGGCGGCCCGTGGGCCGATAAAGGCAATGCGCCCATCGCGGATCCCCAGGGCATGCTCCTTGAGCACCACGCCGGCAGGTTCGACAGGCACCAGCCAGGTCGGCAGGAGTAATAAGTCGAGCGGGGCGGCAGTGGCGGTCATCGCAGGCTTCTTCCGGGGCAGCTATAAAAGAAGGGCGAAGTATACCCGAGCGTCCAGGCTGGCGGATCGCTATAATCGGCGGCTTTTGTTGATGAGTACGGGGTGAGGGATGCGCGATCGACTGTTGGCAGCGGAGAAAGTGAAGGCCATCGATTGGCGTGATGGCGCACTGCACCTGCTCGATCAGCGTGTTTTGCCCTCCCGCGAAAGCTGGGTGGTGTGTTCGACGGTCGAAGACGTCGCCGCTGCCATCCGCTCGATGACCGTGCGTGGTGCGCCGGCCATCGGCATCAGCGCAGCCTACGGCCTGGTGCTCGCCGCCCGTCGACGCATTGCCGAAGGCGGTGACTGGCAGGCGGCATGGGAAGAGGACTACGCGTTGCTGGCCGATTCGCGTCCGACAGGGTCGAATCTGTTCTGGGCCCTCAAGCGCATGCGTGACCGCCTCGACCGTCTCAAGAAGCACGCCGACCCGGCCGCGGTGCTGGAAGCCGAAGCCATCGCGATCCACGAAAGCGACCGTGAAGCCAACCTGAGCATGGCGCAGCTGGGCCTTGAGCGGATTCGCAAGCACCAGGGCAATGCCCAGGCGATCCTCACCCATGGCAATGCTGGCGCCCTGGCCACCGGGGGGGTCGGCACGGCCCTCGGGGTGATCCGCGCCGCCTTCCTGGAGGGGTTGGTCGAGCATGTCTACGTCAACGAAACGCGCCCCTGGCTGCAGGGCTCGCGGCTGACGGCCTGGGAGCTGGCGGGCGAGGGGATTGCGACCACCGTCAATGCAGACTCGGCCGGCGCGCATATCCTCAAGACCAAAGGGGTGACCTGGGTGGTGGTCGGCGCCGACTGCATCGCGGCCAATGGTGATGTGATCGGCACGATTGGCACTTATCAGCTGGCGGTGTGTGCCATGCACCATGGCGTGCGCTTCATGGTGGTGGCGCCGAGTTCGACGCTGGACCTGATGATGGCCACTGGCGAGGACGTCGCCCTGGAAGAGCGCGACGCGGGCGAGTTGCTGGAAGTCGCCGGGCAGCGTTTGGATGCAGCGGCTTTCAACCCCGTGTTCGACGTGACTCCCGCCGACCTGATCGATGTGATCGTGACTGAAAAAGGCATCGTCGAGCGACCTGACACCGCCAAGCTGGCCAAGTTGATGTGCCGTAAACGATTGCATTAAGGGCGTTGCGGCCTTCGAGATTGCTATCGCTGGCAAGCCAGTTCCTGCAGTGGCGGTGCGCACTGTGCAACATTGTAGGAACTGGCTTGCCGGCGAACCCCCTCAAATGTCAACAAAACCATTGGATCCATACGCAAAAAATAGCACCAAGGCATCTCTGAGCCCCTCTCGTCGCCCTCAAGCCTGTCATCCGTCAACTTACTATGCTCCATGCGCATCAGGGGGATAGGTGCGTGGCGGCGATTGTGATAACATCCGGCGGTTTCCAGGGCTGCCCCGAGGGGTGGCCTATAACGTGCAGATCCGTGTCATAACTCGTTGATTTGTCGTAAGTCGTTGTCAGGCACTGTGCCGGCAGCGGCGAGCTTCGTTCGTCCCATATGGATGTGACGAAGTTTCACCCGAAAAAGGAATCAGGCTTCTCATGGGCGAACTGGCCAAAGAAATCCTCCCGGTCAATATCGAAGACGAGCTGAAACAGTCCTACCTCGACTACGCGATGAGCGTAATTGTCGGTCGGGCACTGCCTGATGCGCGCGATGGCTTGAAGCCCGTGCACCGGCGTGTGCTGTTCGCGATGAGCGAGCTGGGTAACGACTGGAACAAGCCGTACAAGAAATCTGCCCGTGTTGTCGGTGACGTGATCGGTAAGTATCACCCTCACGGCGACACTGCGGTGTACGACACCATCGTTCGGATGGCCCAGCCGTTTTCCCTGCGCTACCTGCTGGTAGACGGCCAGGGCAACTTCGGTTCGGTCGACGGCGACAACGCCGCGGCCATGCGATACACCGAAGTGCGCATGACCAAGCTGGCGCACGAGCTGCTGGCCGACCTGCATAAAGAAACCGTGGACTGGGTGCCGAACTACGACGGCACCGAAATGATCCCGGCCGTCATGCCGACCAAGATTCCAAACCTGCTGGTCAACGGCTCCAGCGGTATCGCCGTGGGCATGGCCACCAACATCCCGCCACACAACCTCGGTGAAGTCATCGACGGTTGCCTGGCCCTTATCGACAATCCTGAGCTGACTGTCGATGAGCTGATGCAATACATCCCCGGTCCGGACTTCCCGACCGCTGCGATCATCAACGGTCGCGCCGGTATCATCGAAGCCTACCGCACCGGTCGCGGGCGCATTTACATGCGCGCCCGCTCGATCATCGAAGACATCGACAAGGTCGGTGGCCGCCAGCAGATCGTCATCACCGAACTGCCGTACCAGCTGAACAAGGCGCGGCTGATCGAGAAGATCGCAGAGCTGGTCAAAGAGAAGAAGCTCGAAGGCATCACCGAGCTGCGCGACGAGTCCGACAAAGACGGTATGCGCGTGGTGATCGAGCTGCGTCGTGGCGAAGTGCCTGAGGTTATCCTCAACAACCTCTACGCCCAGACCCAGCTGCAAAGCGTGTTTGGTATCAACGTGGTAGCACTGATCGACGGCCGCCCGCGCATCCTGAACCTCAAGGATCTGCTCGAAGCTTTCGTTCGTCACCGCCGCGAAGTGGTCACCCGCCGTACCGTGTTCGAGCTGCGCAAGGCCCGCGAGCGCGGCCATATCCTGGAAGGCCAGGCAGTTGCGCTGTCGAATATCGACCCGGTGATCGCCCTGATCAAGGCCTCGCCAACCCCGTCTGAAGCCAAAGAGGCGCTGATCAGCACCCCTTGGGAATCCAGCGCCGTGGTGGCCATGGTTGAACGCGCCGGCGCCGACTCGTGCCGTCCGGAGACCCTGGACCCGCAATACGGTCTGCGCGAAGGCAAGTACTTCCTGTCGCCGGAACAGGCCCAGGCCATCCTGGAGCTGCGCCTGCACCGCCTGACCGGCCTGGAGCACGAGAAGCTGCTTGCCGAGTATCAGGAGATCCTCAACCAGATCGGCGAGTTGATCCGCATCCTCAGCAGCGCCGTGCGCCTGATGGAAGTGATCCGCGAAGAACTGGAAGTGATCCGCGCCGAATACGGCGACGTGCGCCGCACCGAAATCCTCGATGCGCGTCTCGACCTGACCCTGGGTGACATGATCCCGGAAGAAGAGCGCGTCGTGACCATTTCCCACGGTGGTTATGCCAAGACCCAGCCCCTGGCTGCGTACCAGGCCCAGCGTCGTGGTGGTAAAGGTAAATCGGCTACCGGCGTGAAGGATGAGGACTACATCGCTCACCTGTTGGTCGCCAACAGCCACACCACGCTGCTGCTGTTCTCCAGCAAGGGCAAGGTGTACTGGCTCAAGACCTACGAGATCCCGGAAGCCTCGCGTGCCGCCCGTGGTCGTCCGTTGGTCAACCTGCTGCCGCTGGACAGTGATGAGTACATCACCACCATGCTGCCGGTCGAGGAATACACCGAAGGTCACTTCATCTTCATGGCGACCGCCAAAGGCACCGTGAAGAAGACCCCGCTGGAATCCTTCAGCCGTCAACGCAGCGTGGGCCTGATCGCCCTGGAGCTGGACGAAGGCGACGTACTGATCTCCGCCGCCATTACCGATGGCGAGCGTGAAGTCATGCTGTTCTCCGACGGCGGCAAGGTCACGCGCTTCAAGGAATCCGACGTCCGCGCCATGGGCCGTACCGCCCGCGGTGTGCGTGGCATGCGTCTGCCGGAAGGGCAGAAGCTGATTTCGATGCTGATCCCGGAAGAAGGCAGCCAGATCCTCACGGCTTCCGAGCGTGGTTATGGCAAGCGCACCGCCATCAGCGAGTTCCCGGAGTACAAGCGTGGCGGCCAGGGCGTGATCGCCATGGTCAGCAACGATCGCAACGGCCGCCTGGTCGGCGCGGTCCAGGTGCTCGACGGCGAGGAGATCATGCTGATTTCCGACCAGGGCACGCTGGTACGTACCCGTGTGGCTGAAGTGTCGAGCCTGGGCCGTAACACCCAGGGCGTGACGCTGATCAAGCTGGCCAAAGACGAAAAACTGGTGGGCCTGGAGCGTGTGCAGGAGCCATCGGAAGTCGAAGGCGAAGAGCTGGAAGGTGAGGAATTCGACGGCGAGGTGATCCCGGCAGGCGATGACAACGTCGACGAGCCAACCCTCGACGCTGCCGCAGACGAAGAAGAACCGCAGGAATAAGCGGACACACAGGGGGCGGATGAAGATTCGCCCCCTTGTTGTTTGTCCCTTGTGAAATAACACGTCCTTTGGCTGGACGCGCTCAATGTGGGAGCTGGCTTGCCCGCGATGGCAGCGCCACGGTATCACTGCGCTACCGAGGTGCCCTTGTCGCAGGCAAGCCAGCTCCCACAAGGGTTCGCTCCAGAGAAAGGTTGTTGCCGAACATGATTGCAGCCCCACCAGATCAGAGTGAGATTGGATGTGAGCAAGAGAGCCTATAACTTCTGTGCCGGTCCCGCGGCGCTTCCTGAAGCAGTCCTGCAGCGTGCGCAGGGTGAACTCCTCGACTGGCATGGAAAAGGCCTCTCCGTGATGGAAATGAGCCATCGCAGCGATGAGTTCGTGTCCATTGCCACCAAGGCCGAGCAGGATCTGCGCGACTTGCTGGACATCCCATCCAACTACAAAGTGTTGTTCCTGCAGGGCGGCGCCAGCCAGCAGTTCGCCCAGCTGCCCCTGAACCTGCTGCCGGAAGACGGCACCGCCGACTACATCGACACCGGTATCTGGGGCCAGAAGGCCATTGAAGAGGCTTCGCGCTACGGTCACGTCAACGTTGCCGGTACCGCCAAGCCCTACGACTACTTCGCCATTCCCGGCCAGAACGAGTGGAAGCTGTCGAAGGACGCGGCCTACGTGCACTACGTAGCGAACGAAACCATCGGCGGCCTGGAATTCGACTGGGTACCGGAAGTAGGCGACGTCCCGCTGGTGTGTGACATGTCCTCGGACATCCTCTCGCGCCCGATCGATGTGTCCAGGTACGGCATGATCTACGCCGGCGCGCAGAAGAACATCGGCCCGAGCGGCATCCTGGTCAACATCATCCGCGAAGACCTGCTGGGGCGTGCCCGTTCGCTGTGCCCGACCATGCTCAACTACAAGGTCGCGGCCGATAACGGCTCGATGTACAACACCCCGCCGGCGTTCGCCTGGTACCTGTCCGGCCTGGTCTTCGAGTGGCTCAAGGAGCATGGCGGCGTGGCTGCCATGGGCAAGCTGAACGAAGAGAAGAAGCGCACCCTGTACGACTTCATCGACGCCAGCGGCCTGTACAGCAACCCGATCAACCTGACCGACCGCTCGTGGATGAACGTGCCGTTCCGCCTGGCCGATGACCGCCTGGACAAGCCGTTCCTGGCCGGTGCCGACGCGCGCGGCCTGCTGAACCTCAAGGGCCACCGTTCGGTCGGTGGCATGCGCGCCTCCATCTACAACGCTGTCGACATCCACGCCATCAACGCCTTGGTGGCCTACATGGCAGAGTTCGAAAAGGAACACGGCTAATGTCTGAGCAAGAACTCAAGGCCCTGCGCGTGCGCATTGACAGCCTGGACGAGAAAGTCCTGGAGCTGATCAGTGAGCGCGCGCGGTGCGCCCAGGAAGTGGCACGGGTAAAGATGGCCTCCCTGGCTGAAGGCGAAGTGCCAGTGTTCTACCGGCCTGAGCGTGAAGCCCAGGTGCTCAAGCGCGTGATGGAGCGCAACAAGGGCCCATTGGGCAATGAAGAGATGGCGCGGTTGTTCCGTGAAATCATGTCTTCCTGCCTGGCGCTGGAGCAGCCACTGAAAGTGGCTTACCTCGGGCCTGAAGGCACCTTCACCCAGGCGGCGGCCATGAAGCACTTCGGCCACGCGGTGATCAGCAAGCCAATGGCTGCGATCGACGAAGTGTTTCGTGAAGTGGCGGCTGGTGCCGTGAACTTTGGCGTGGTGCCGGTGGAAAACTCCACCGAAGGCGCGGTCAACCACACGCTGGATAGCTTCCTCGAGCACGACATGGTGATCTGTGGCGAAGTCGAACTGCGCATCCACCATCACCTGCTGGTGGGCGAGAACACCAAGACCGACAGCATCAGCCGTATCTACTCCCACGCCCAGTCGCTGGCCCAGTGCCGCAAGTGGCTGGACGCGCATTATCCGAATGTCGAGCGCGTGGCAGTGTCCAGCAACGCCGAGGCGGCCAAGCGGGTCAAGGGTGAGTGGAATTCGGCGGCCATTGCCGGTGACATGGCTGCAGGCCTGTATGGCCTGACGCGCCTGGCCGAGAAAATCGAGGATCGCCCGGACAACTCCACGCGGTTCCTGATGATCGGCAACCAGGAAGTACCGCCGACCGGCGACGACAAGACGTCGATCATCGTCTCCATGAGCAACAAGCCCGGCGCGCTGCATGAACTGCTGGTGCCGTTCCACGACAACGGGATTGACCTGACGCGTATCGAGACTCGTCCTTCGCGCAGCGGTAAATGGACTTACGTGTTCTTTATCGACTTCGTCGGCCATCACCGCGACCCACTGGTCAAGGGTGTGCTCGAGAAAATCAGTCAGGAAGCCGTGGCACTCAAAGTGCTGGGCTCTTACCCGAAAGCGGTTTTGTGAGGCTTTAACATGAGTGGCAACTTCCTCGCCCTGGCTCAGCCGGGCGTGCAACAACTGTCGCCTTACGTTCCAGGCAAGCCTGTGGACGAGCTGGCGCGTGAGTTGAACCTGGATCCTTCGAAGATCGTCAAGTTGGCCAGTAACGAAAACCCGCTGGGCCCAAGCCCCAAGGTGTTGGCGGCCATTCGTGAGGAGCTGGCCGAGCTGACCCGTTACCCCGATGGCAACGGCTTTGCGCTCAAGTCCCTGCTGGCGCAGAAGTGCCGGGTCGAGCTGAGCCAGGTGACCTTGGGCAATGGTTCCAACGATATTCTCGAGCTGGTCGGCCGTGCCTACCTGGCGCCGGGCCTCAACGCGGTGTTCAGCGAACACGCGTTTGCGGTCTATCCGATCGTGACCCAGGCGGTCGGCGCTGATGCGCGCATCATTCCTGCGAAGGAGTGGGGCCACGACCTGCCGGCCATGCTGGCGGCCATCGACGCCCAGACCCGTGTGGTGTTCATCGCCAACCCGAACAACCCGACGGGCACCTGGTTCGACGCGCAGGCGCTGAACGACTTCCTGCAGGATGTGCCGGAGCACGTGCTGGTGGTGCTGGACGAGGCCTACATCGAGTACGCCGAAGGCAGCGACCTGCCGGACGGCCTCGACTTCCTGGCGGCCTACCCGAACCTGCTGGTCTCGCGCACCTTTTCCAAGGCCTATGGCCTGGCGTCGTTGCGGGTGGGCTACGGCCTCTCCACGGCGGTCGTCGCGGACGTGCTGAACCGCGTGCGCCAACCGTTCAACGTCAACAGCCTCGCGCTGGCGGCGGCCTGTGCCGCCGTGCAGGATGCCGAATACCTGGAAGAGGGCCGGCGCATCAACGAAAGCGGCATGCTGCAGTTGCAGGCAGGCTTTCGCGAACTTGGCCTGGGCTGGATTCCGTCCAAGGGCAACTTCATCTGTGTCGACCTCGGCCAAGTGGCTGCTCCGGTATTCCAGGGCCTGCTGCGCGAAGGTGTGATCGTGCGTCCGGTGGCTAACTACGGTATGCCGAACCACCTGCGTATCACCATTGGTTTGCCGGCAGAAAACAGCCGCTTCCTGGAGGCGTTGGCCAAGGTTCTGGCTCGTGGTTGATGTCACTGCATTGCAACCTGTTGTGCCTATGATCGGTCGCCTGGTGGTGGTCGGTCTGGGGTTGATCGGCGGCTCCTTCGCCAAAGGCCTGCGTGAGAGTGGGTTGTGTGGCGAAGTGGTCGGTGTGGACCTGGACCCGCAATCGCGCAAGCTGGCGGTCGAGTTGGGCGTGGTGGATCGCTGCGAAGCGGACCTCTCGCTCGCATGCCAGGGCGCTGACGTGATCCAGTTGGCGGTGCCGATCCTGGCCATGGAGAAATTGCTGGCGGTATTGGCGGGCATGGACCTGGGGCAGGCGATCCTGACGGACGTCGGCAGCGCCAAGGGCAACGTAGTGCGCGCGGCGCAACAGGCGTTTGGCGGCATGCCCGCGCGCTTCGTGCCGGGGCATCCGATTGCTGGGTCCGAGCAGAGCGGGGTGGAGGCATCGAATGCGCAGCTGTTCCGGCGCCATAAGGTGATCCTGACGCCGCTCGAGCAAACCGATCCTGCGGCGTTGGCCGTGGTTGACCGGCTGTGGCGTGAGCTGGGCGCTGACGTGGAGCATATGCAGGTCGAGCGCCACGACGAAGTGCTGGCGGCGACCAGTCACTTGCCGCATCTGCTGGCATTTGGCCTGGTGGACTCGCTGGCCAAGCGCAATGAAAACCTCGAGATTTTCCGTTACGCCGCCGGTGGCTTTCGCGATTTCACGCGGATTGCCGGCAGCGACCCCGTGATGTGGCACGACATCTTCCTCGCTAACCGCGAAGCAGTGTTGCGCACCCTGGACACCTTTCGCAGCGACCTCGACGCCCTGCGCGACGCGGTTGATGCCGGGGATGGCCATCAGTTGTTGGGCGTGTTCACCCGTGCGCGGGTGGCGCGTGAGCATTTCAGCAAGATCCTGGCGCGCCGGGCCTATATGGAAACTGCCGTGAACGCCGATGACCTGACCTTCCTCGCCAATCCGGGCGGCCGCTTGAGCGGACGTATCCGGGTGCCGGGTGACAAGTCGATCTCGCATCGCTCGATCATGCTCGGCTCGTTGGCCGAGGGTGTGACAGAGGTTGAAGGTTTCCTCGAGGGTGAAGACGCCCTGGCGACCTTGCAGGCTTTTCGCGACATGGGGGTCGTCATCGAAGGTCCGCACCATGGGCGCGTGACCATTCATGGCGTGGGCTTGCATGGCTTGAAAGCCGCGCCGGGGCCGATCTACCTGGGTAACTCCGGCACATCCATGCGGCTGCTGTCGGGGTTGCTGGCGGCGCAAAGCTTCGACAGCGTGTTGACCGGCGATGCGTCCCTGTCCAAGCGTCCGATGAGCCGCGTGGCCAAGCCGCTGCGGGAAATGGGCGCGGTGATCGAGACCGGTCCGCAAGGGCGTCCGCCATTGACCATCCGCGGCGGCCAGGTGCTGAAAGGCCTGGCCTATTCGATGCCGATGGCCAGTGCACAGGTCAAATCCTGCCTGTTACTGGCCGGGTTGTACGCCGAGGGCGAGACTTCGGTGACCGAGCCCGCGCCGACCCGTGACCATACCGAGCGCATGTTGCGCGGTTTTGGCTACCCGGTGGCGGTGAGTGGCGCGACCGCGTCGGTGCAATCGGGTCATGCACTGACCGCTACCCATATAGAAGTGCCGGCGGATATTTCCTCGTCGGCGTTTTTCCTGGTGGCGGCGTCGATTGCCGAGGGTTCCGAATTGTTGCTGGAGCATGTCGGCGTCAACCCGACGCGGACCGGGGTGATCGATATCCTGCGGCTCATGGGCGCAGATATCACCTTGGAAAACCCGCGTGAAGTAGGCGGCGAGCCTGTCGCGGACTTGCGTGTGCGTGCTGCGGCCCTGAACGGTATCGAGATCCCCGAGGCTTTGGTGCCGTTGGCGATCGACGAGTTTCCAGTGCTGTTTATCGCGGCGGCCTGTGCCAAGGGGCGCACCGTGTTGCGCGGGGCGCAGGAGCTGCGCGTGAAGGAATCCGACCGTATCCAGGTCATGGCCGACGGTCTGTTGGCGTTGGGCGTGAAGTGTGAACCGACTTCCGATGGGATTATCATTGACGGTGGCCCGATGGGCGGTGGTGAAGTGCACGCCCAGGGTGATCACCGGATTGCCATGGCGTTCAGTGTGGCTTCCCTGCGGGCGACAGCACCTATTCGTATCCGTGACTGCGCCAATGTTGCTACGTCTTTTCCGAACTTTCTTACACTGTGTGCCCACGTCGGCATCCGTGTTGCCCAAGAGGCTCAATTGTGAATATCAAAGCACCGGTGATTACCATCGACGGGCCAAGTGGCTCGGGCAAAGGCACGATCGCCGGCATCCTGGCCAAGCGCCTGGGCTGGTGTCTGCTCGATTCCGGCGCGCTGTACCGCCTGCTGGCGTTTGCCGCACGCAACCATGGCGTCGACCTGACCAACGAAGAATCGCTGAAGCTGCTGGCGGCGCATCTTGATGTGCAGTTTGTCGGGGCGACGGAAGGTCATCCCCAGCGCATCATCCTTGAAGGCGATGATGTGACCGATGACCTGCGCAATGAACAAGTCGGTTCCTGGGCCTCCCAGGTTGCCGCGCTGCCGGCCGTGCGCGATGCCTTGCTGCAGCGTCAGCGGGCGTTTCAGGAGCCGCCGGGCCTGGTCGCCGATGGTCGCGACATGGGCACGGTGGTGTTTCCGGAGGCCCCGCTGAAGATTTTCCTGACCGCCAGTGCCGAGGAGCGGGCGCGCCGCCGCTACTTGCAGTTGAAGGGCAAAGTCGATGGTGTTAGTCTGTCGAGTCTGCTAGATGAGATCCGTGCACGCGATGAGCGTGATACCCAGCGCGCAGTAGCCCCGCTAAAGCCGGCGGCTGATGCCATACAGCTGGATTCCACGGAGTTGTCCATCGAGCAGGTGCTGGAACGCATCTTGAGCGAAATCGCCATTCGCGATATCGCCGGGTGACCAAGAAGGCCGCAGGGGACCAGTCATAGTCCTGG
This sequence comes from Pseudomonas sp. TH21, assembly GCF_016651025.1. NCBI lineage: Bacteria > Pseudomonadati > Pseudomonadota > Gammaproteobacteria > Pseudomonadales > Pseudomonadaceae > Pseudomonas > Pseudomonas sp. TH21. The sequence continues at coordinate 1,689,104 of NZ_JAEKEQ010000001.1, forward strand.
GGCGCTTCTTCTAATTGAAACTAACCCACACCGTCTGGGGTGTGGAGATGGGCGTATTCTTCGCCCTTATCAACAGGAATTAAAATGAGCGAAAGCTTTGCGGAACTCTTTGAAGAAAGCCTAAAAACCCTGAACCTTCAGGCAGGCTCCATCATCACCGGTGTTATCGTTGATATCGATTACCAAGCTCGCTGGGTAACCGTTCACGCTGGTCTGAAGTCTGAAGCTCTGATCCCGCTGGAACAGTTCTACAACGATGCTGGCGACCTGACTATCAATGTCGGTGACGAAGTTCACGTTGCTCTGGACTCGGTTGAAGACGGTTTCGGTGAAACCAAGCTGTCCCGTGAAAAAGCCAAGCGCGCTGAATGCTGGATTGTTCTCGAAGCAGCCTTCGCAGCTGAAGAAGTGGTCAAGGGCGTTATCAACGGTAAGGTTAAAGGCGGCTTCACTGTCGACGTTAACGGCATCCGTGCGTTCCTGCCAGGTTCTTTGGTCGACGTTCGTCCAGTGCGCGACACCACGCACCTGGAAGGCAAAGAACTCGAATTCAAGGTCATCAAACTCGACCAGAAACGCAACAACGTTGTCGTTTCCCGTCGCAGCGTCCTGGAAGCAGAAAACTCCGCCGAGCGTGAAGCTCTGCTGGAATCCCTGCAGGAAGGCCAACAAGTCAAAGGTATCGTCAAGAACCTCACCGATTACGGCGCATTCGTCGATCTGGGTGGCGTCGATGGCCTGCTGCACATTACCGACATGGCTTGGAAGCGTATCAAGCATCCTTCCGAAATCGTCAACGTTGGCGACGAGATCGATGTCAAGGTTCTGAAATACGATCGCGAGCGCAACCGTGTTTCCCTGGGCCTGAAGCAACTGGGTGAAGATCCATGGGTTGCTATCAAAGCCCGTTACCCAGAAAGCACTCGCGTGACCGCGCGTGTTACCAACCTGACCGACTACGGCTGCTTCGCAGAGCTGGAAGAAGGCGTGGAAGGCCTGGTACACGTTTCCGAAATGGACTGGACCAACAAGAACATCCACCCTTCGAAAGTCGTACAAGTCGGCGACGAAGTGGAAGTTATGGTTCTGGACATCGACGAAGAGCGTCGTCGTATCTCCCTGGGCATCAAGCAGTGCAAATCTAACCCATGGGAAGATTTCTCTGGCCAGTTCAACAAGGGCGATAAAATCTCCGGCACCATCAAGTCGATCACCGATTTCGGTATCTTCATTGGTCTGGACGGCGGCATCGACGGCCTGGTTCACCTGTCCGACATCTCCTGGAACGAAGTGGGCGAAGAAGCTGTTCGTCGTTTCAAGAAGGGCGACGAGCTGGACACCGTTATCCTGTCGGTTGACCCAGAGCGCGAGCGTATCTCCCTGGGTATCAAGCAGCTGGAAAGCGATCCGTTCTCCGAGTACGTTCAAGAGAACGACAAAGGCGCAATCGTTAAGGGCACTGTGAAAGAAGTTGACGCTAAAGGCGCCATCATCACTCTGGCCGACGATATCGAAGCGACTCTGAAAGCCTCCGAAATCAGCCGTGACCGCGTTGAAGACGCGCGCAACGTTCTGAAAGAAGGCCAGGAAGTAGAAGCCAAGATCATCAGTGTTGACCGCAAGAGCCGCGTAATCCAACTCTCCATCAAGTCGAAAGACGAGATCGAAGAGAAAGAAGCCATCCAGAGCCTGCGCGACAAGCCAGCCTCGTCGGATGCTCCAGTTGACACCACTCTTGGTGCTCTGCTGCGTGCGCAAATGGAAAAACAGAACTAAGTTCTGTCAGACCATAGAAAAAGGGCGACTTCGGTCGCCCTTTTTTGTGCCTGAAATTCGTTGAATCAACATCGAGAACCAAGACGCGCAGCTCACTGTCAGAACTGACTATAGTCTTCATGAAAGCTGTTCCAGCGTTGTTGTTTTGATAAGGATTTAAATGAACAGGCTTATCGTGCTATTTGCAGTGCTAGTAGTGCTGGCAGGTTGCTCCAGTACCAGCGTCAAGACCCACGCCAAGCGTGGAGTCAGCGGCATCGAGATCGATTGCTCGGGCTTGGGCAACAAATGGGAGAAGTGCGAGAAGCGCGCCGCCCGCGAGTGCAAGATGCAGGGCTACAAGGTGATCACCCGTTCCAGTGATGCCAAGGACGAAGAGGGCGACTACCTGTTCGGCTGGAACCCTGCTGGCGCCGTAACCCGTACCATGCTGGTGATCTGCAATTGATGGCGTCGCGCCGGCCAGACAGGCTTCCATCTATCCCGCAGATAAGTTGCCGCGCGGGCTGTTCAAATTCATCAAGTCATGCTAAAACCTTCGAAGCGCTTTTCCTAGCTGCTTGAAAAAGAAGGGAAAAATATGACGAAGTCGGAGTTGATCGAACGAATTGTCACCCATCAAGGGCTGCTCTCATCCAAGGATGTCGAGCTGGCCATCAAGACCATGCTCGAGCAAATGTCCCAGTGCCTGGCTACCGGGGATCGGATTGAGATCCGTGGGTTTGGCAGCTTCTCCCTGCACTACCGCGCACCGCGAGTGGGGCGGAACCCCAAGACTGGGCAGTCGGTGAGTCTGGATGGGAAGTTTGTGCCTCATTTCAAGCCGGGGAAGGAGTTGCGGGATCGGGTGAATGAGGATGAGGAAGAAAGCGTCTGAGTGTTTTTAAGAGAGGGAGGGTCAAAAGTATGCGCGGAATTAAGCGTATTGTTGCGGTATTGACAGTGTTGCTCATAGCCTTGATGGTTTTGGCATTCATACTTGAGAACCAGCAGAAGGCGACGCTTTCGGTGTTGGGCTGGTCCACATCGCAAATGCCTGTTTCAGTCTTTGTAGTATTAGCGCTTATCGCTGGTTTGCTTGCTGGTCCCGTATTGGTTTTATTGTTTCGCCGAAAATCGCATAAGCAGTCTTTTTCGTCCGCGAGTTAGTTGTGGGGCGTGTGTTGAAGGCGGCGTGGTCTGTCGCAAGGCGATATGCAGTCTGCCTGGTTTCCGGTGTGGTGCCGGTGTCAGTGTAGGTGTGATCATTGCCGGATAAGTAGCCTTCGACGAGAGTGGCTGTCCATCCAAAAAATGAATCTGATCTCGCTTTGCTTTCTGCAGGGCATTCAGGTTCTTCAGCGTTGATGAATAGGCTGGAGTTCATCAATTTATCAATGCCACTGTCTTGCATGCGCTATATTTTTAGCCGGGATGGTGAGTTGATTTAGATATAAAGCCCCTAGTCTGAGTTTCTATCGAGTGCGCGGCGCTTTCTTTCGGGAAACTATGCTCTCGGTGTTGGCGATCGCCGAGTTCTCTTCGTCCTTCTCTGCATGTCATGAGGTTTGTTGCCGCGCTTTCCGTGGGGAAGAGATCTTTAGCTGTTGTTAGAGAGAGCTTGGTGTGTTTATTAGAGCGTGTATAAATATTAAAATGCCGCGTCTATATTAAGGGTGGCACTGGCAAGTTATAGGTGTTACAACTATTTCAGAGTGTGTTGGCCGTGTTCGTTCCTGTGTGCGATGGATGTAGCGCCTTCATGTGATGAGGGGAGTTCAGTGGATGTATCGAAAAATGCGATAGGCTTTACAGTTCGCTTGATGCTGTCCATTTTCAGAATGGGAGCAGATCAACTAGGAATGGATTGGCCGCAGATTTTTCTCTATCCCGAAAAGCGCCTTCGGTGAACCCCGAAGCGAACCGGGGCAGGTGCTGCCGTGAGGGCGGCTGCCGGCATCGGTGAGTGAAGGCTCCGACGTATCTATCACGGTGCCGGGCCCTCACGCCGGAATCTTTATGCGGATTTTGGGGCGAAGCTATGATTTAATTCGTGCCATGTCTGATACGAAGCGACTCGCTTTCGGAAAGCTACCCTTGGTACACCATGCACCATGATTGTCTGTCCGCAAAAAGGATAGGTGTGTATCCGGTCGCCGTCGGGCGGTGGACCGATTTGAGGGAGGTCGCCATTTGAAGGGCCACAAGCTGACTTTCAAATTTATATAGTTTAATTGGAGCGTTACTGATGCACCTGCAGAAGCTGGCCAGTGTTACCAAGTTCAAAAATAAGGAAGCGTTGATCGGGATTGTTGGCCTTGGGTATGTCGGTCTGCCTTTAATGCTTCGTTACAATGCGATTGGCTTTCGCGTGCTTGGCATTGATATCGATGTGGAGAAGGTCGACGACCTTAACGCCGGTAAGAGTTATATCGAACATATTTCTTCCGCCAAGATTGCCGCCGCGCGTAATTCGGGGTTTGAAGCAACAGTTGATTTTGCCCGAGTGGCAGAGTGTGATGCGTTGATCTTGTGCGTACCCACGCCCTTGAACAAGTATCGCGAACCTGACATGAGCTTCGTCATCAACACCACTGATGCGATCAAGCCTTATCTGCGTGCTGGTCAAATCGTATCGCTTGAGAGTACCACTTACCCTGGTACGACCGTTGAGGAGCTGCTGCCCCGCGTTCAGGAAGGCGGTCTTGTAGTGGGCGAGGATATCTTCCTGGTGTATTCACCAGAGCGCGAAGACCCGGGGAATCCAAATTTCGAAACCCGTACGATCCCGAAAATTATCGGCGGTGACACAGCAGCATGCCTGGAAGTTGGGACGGCGCTTTATGAGCAGGCGATCGATCAGGTTGTGCCTGTCAGCTCGACCAAGGCAGCAGAAATGACCAAGCTGCTGGAAAATATTCATCGCGCCGTCAACATTGGCCTGGTCAACGAGATGAAAGTCGTTGCCGACCGCATGGGGATCGACATTTTTGAAGTGGTGGATGCCGCAGCCACGAAGCCATTCGGCTTCACCGCTTATTACCCAGGCCCGGGCCTGGGGGGGCACTGCATTCCGATCGACCCGTTTTATCTGACGTGGAAGGCGCGTGAGTATGGCTTGCATACCCGCTTCATTGAGCTTTCCGGGGAAGTCAACCAGGCAATGCCTGAGTATGTTGTCAGTAAGCTTGCAGATGGCCTCAATGAGCGTGGTAAGCCGCTCAAGGGCAGTAAAATCCTGGTGCTCGGGATCGCCTACAAGAAAAACGTGGACGATATGCGTGAGTCGCCATCGGTGGAAATTATGGAGATGCTCCAGGCTAAAGGCTGCACCATTGCCTACAGCGATCCGCATGTTCCGGTTTTCCCCAAGATGCGTGAACACCATTTTGATCTCGGGAGCGTAGAGCTGACGTCAGAAACGTTGGCAGGCTTTGATGCGGTTGTGTTGGCAACTGATCATGAGAGGTTCGATTACGAGCTGATCAAGACGTCCGCCCAGCTGATTGTGGACAGTCGCGGCAAGTACCGTGAAGCAGCGCCTCATATTGTGAAGGCATAATCTGCCATCTTGATTGATACGCCCTCCCAGCCCCCCGACAAGGGTGTGCTGGGACTCCTCGAATGCTTTAGGAAGACTCAATGAAAAATTTCGCTCTTATCGGTGCAGCCGGATATATCGCGCCCCGCCACATGCGCGCGATCAAAGACACTGGCAACGTGCTGGCTTCGGCGTATGACATCAATGACTCGGTCGGTATCATCGACAGCCTATCCCCAAACAGCGAATTCTTTACCGAGTTTGAGCGTTTTCAAGAACATGCTTTTCGCCTGAAGCGGGATCCAAATACCGCACTCGATTACGTCGCTATCTGCTCGCCAAATTATTTGCATCACGCACACATTGTTGCCGGCTTGCGTCTTGGGTGCGATGTCATTTGCGAGAAGCCGCTTGTACCGACCACTGAGATCCTTGATGAGCTTGCTCGTGTAGAGGTGGAGACCGGTAAGCGCGTATTTAATATTCTTCAGCTTCGCCACCATCAAGCCATTCTCGACTTGAAAGCAAAGGTTGCCAGCGAAAAGAGAGAAGATAAGTACGAAGTAGAGCTTACCTACATGACATCGCGTGGCAAGTGGTATATGGAAAGCTGGAAGGGCGATCCGCGCAAGTCATTTGGTGTTGCGACCAATATCGGTGTCCACTTTTATGACATGTTGCACTTCGTTTTTGGCAAGCTGGAACGCAACGTCGTGCACTTTGTTAGTGAATACAAGGCCGCAGGTTACCTGGAGTACGAAAAGGCAAAAGTACGTTGGTTCTTGACCATTGACGCTAATGATTTGCCGGCCTCCGTTAAAGGCAAAAAATCGACCTATCGCTCTATCACCGTAGAGGGTGAAGAGTTGGAGTTCTCGGAGGGATTCACCGATCTTCATACCACGAGTTATCAGGAAATATTGGCCGGTCGTGGTTACGGGATAGAAGACGCTCGCCATTGCGTACAGACAGTCGAGGCGATTCGTGCTGCCACCGTTGTGAGGCCCGAAAATGGAGAGGGTCATCCGATCCTTTCTGAATTACTAAAATAACATCGACCTGATGGATGGCTGGTGAAGCCATCCACTTCTACTCCTGTTGAGAAGTTGAGCAAGCTTAGTGAACCTGATTGGAACGAGAAATGCGCCTGGTTTCGTTGCTGAAGCAGGACTCTCTGACGCGAAGCTCAAATTCCGCGGTGATGTGCAGGGATTGCGAGCTATTGCGGTCCTTGCAGTAATAATTTTCCATGCGCAAAGAAGTTGGCTTCCTGCTGGCTTTATAGGCGTAGATATTTTTTTTGTAATTTCCGGTTTCTTGATTTCTTCTATCATTATTGAGCGTGAAAAAGCTTTTAGTTGGAGCGGTTTTTACTGGCAACGGGTCAAGCGCATCGTGCCCGTGTATATTGCCATGCTTGTGGTCGTGACCTGTATCTCTTCGATTTTATTTATTCATAGTGATTTCTCTTACTTTAAGAAATCTGTGGTTTCGGCCTTTTTTTTCCGAAGTAACCAATATTTTTCCGTTTTCGGCAGCTATTTCGCTCCGGGGGCGCATGAGCTCCCCTTACTGCATACATGGTCGTTGGCTATTGAAATGCAGTTCTATGTTTTCTTGCCGGCCCTGATTTTGTGGACGCCACGCAAGTGGCGGGGTCCGTTGTTGGGTGGGATGTGTGTTGCTTTTTTTGTCTACGCAGAATGGGCGCTGAGCCTTCCGGAAAACTCAAAGCACGTCTATTTCTCGCTTGCGGCGCGAGTGCCTGAGTTTCTGGTAGGTGCGTTCATTGCCGTTGCAGGTGTTGGTAATCGTTGGTCATCCCAGGTTGCCTCCGTGGTTTCGGTTGCCGGTTTAGCCTTGCTGGGTGCTTGCTTCGTTTACATAGACGAAAAGCATTTCCCTGGGTTTTCTGCTGCCTTGCCGTGCTTGGCAACCGGCATGCTGATTGCGGCAAAAGGCAGTTTCGTTAGCCAATTTATTTCCACGCGGGCTTTTGTGTGGTTGGGGGCCCTCTCTTATTCGCTTTATCTCTGGCATTGGCCGGTCTTGGCGTTCATGCGTTATTACCTGGGTCATGATGAGTTACCGGGTGTGTGGTTGTTCAGTTTTGTCGTCATCACTTACTTGCTTTCTTGGATGTCCTTCCGGTGGGTGGAAGAGCCTGCGCGGAGAGGGCGTGGAATGTGGGGGCGTGCCTCGGGGGCGGGGGTTGTTATGCTTGTCGCCACGCTCGTCTACATTTTGAGTTCACGGCTCAATGGTTCTGTTGAGACACCCCTGCCCGTGGAGATGACCCGTTATGCATCCGGCGCGGAAATATGCCACGGGCAGATCGTGGGTGACTGTGTGCGAGGAGATCATGCCGAAAAGCCAAGTGTGCTGGTGCTTGGTGACAGCCACGCTGCACAATTGAATGAGTTTTTTGACGTCGTCGGCGAAAAAAACAAGTTTTCTGCGAGAGTTATTACCGGAAGCAGTTGCGTACCGATTCCTGGGTTTGATGTAGAGCGGTTACCCGAGTTTGCCCAGGCCTCTTGTCGCTCCCAGATCTCTGCGCTGGCGCCCTATGTGGAGCAGGCCCGAATTATTGTTGTCGCTGCAATGTGGCAATGGCAGGCCCCAAACACGGCATTCATGACTGCGTTTTCGAATTTTCTGGAGCAGACAAATAAACGCAATGTGCGCGTCATTGTACTTGCTCAAGTGCCGATGTTTGATGTCAGTTTGCTTCGGGTGCGACGTTTTAAAGCGCTTGGCTTGCCTACTCGTGTCAGTGAAGACAAGGATTGGCGGCAGGAGAATGCGAAGGTCGCCGCTGTTGTCGGCCACTACAAGGGGGCTGAGTTTTTAGATTTATCCCGCAGCGAGTTTTTTGCAGACGCTCCCTATCATCAAGGCCAACTTATTTACATGGATAATAGTCATCTCAATGAAATAGGTGCTCGCGCGTACGGCGTATTTGCTACGCCGCTGATCGAAACATTGTTAGTACCTAGGCTCTGAATGGACTATCAGGTATGGCTTATGTTTTCTGATCGTGATTTTTCAGTTATCGGATACGTTCCGAAGAGGCCTGAGCGCATTATTTGCGATTGTGCCGTCGTTGCCTTTCGAGGCATAAGGGACAGCGAAATCAGGCTATCAAATCGGAAAGGAGGCGTGCATTGAAGCGGCTAGCCATTTTGGGAGCGGGGGGGCATGGAAAGGTGGTGGCTGACACTGCCGAGTCTTGTGGTTGGCAGTGCATAGAGTTCTTCGCAGATGACTGGCCCGCGCGCACGCTAAATGGCTATTGGCCGATCACCGGTGACACGACCTCGCTGCTAAGTAGAGTCGGGGAGTTTGATGCGGTCATAGTTGCGATTGGAAACAACAGCGTGCGCCTTGCTAAAGTAGAGGCCTTGGAGGCGGCGGGAGGGCAGTTGGCTACCTTGGTACACCCTTCGGCAGTGATCAGCCCTCGTGCATTGGTTGGTGCCGGCTCAGTCGTGTTCGCGGGCGTCGTGATAAATGTGGATGCGCGGGTGGGTCGAGGGACTATCCTTAACACCGGATGCAGTGTTGATCATGACTGTCAGTTGGGAAACTTTACTCACATAAGCCCTGGCGCCAGACTCGCCGGTGGTGTTCAGGTGGGTGATCTGAGTTGGGTTGGTATCGGCGCGAGCGTGAAACAATCGATACAAATTGGTCAAAAAGTAATTGTCGGTGCTGGCTCTGTAGTGGTGAGCGACATCACTGACTCACTCACCGTGGTCGGAGTGCCTGCAAAGGCCTTGTAAATGGGGGCGCACGTACAGCGTCTTAATTTTTCGGATTTCATAGGTACTGCGTTGTGCTGAATACTTCTTTCTCCCCTTGGCCTTCTTTTACCGTAGAAGAGGCTGACGCCGTGCGAGACGTGATTCTCTCGAATAAAGTCAACTACTGGACCGGCACCGAGTGCCGGGAGTTCGAGAAAGAGTTTGCCGCCTGGGTGGGGACTGAATATGCAATCGCACTTGCTAACGGCACCGTGGCGTTGGATCTGGCGTTGCAGGCCCTGGGCATTGGGGCCGGAGATGAGGTGATTGTCACGTCGCGGACCTTCCTTGCTTCGGTTTCCAGCATCGTCAACGCGGGGGCCATCCCTGTGTTCGCTGACGTGGATCCGGACTCGCAGAACATCACGGCTCAGACCATCGAGGCGGTATTGACTCCTCGAACACGTGCGGTCGTTTGCGTACACCTCGCCGGCTGGCCGTGCGACATGGACCCCATCATCGCGCTGGCTCAACAACATGGCCTGAAAGTGATTGAAGACTGCGCCCAAGCTCATGGTGCTACCTATAAAGGGCGTGCTGTCGGCTCTATTGGCGACATTGGCGCATGGTCGTTCTGCCAGGACAAAATCATGACCACGGGAGGCGAGGGTGGCATGGTCACCACCAGTGACCGTAAACTTTGGCTGGCAATGTGGGCGTTCAAAGATCATGGCAAGAGCTGGGAGGCCGTTTATGAGCGCGAGCACCCACCGGGGTTCCGATGGGTGCATGAGGGGTTCGGGACCAACTGGCGCATGCTGGAGGTCCAAGGCGTCGTGGGGCGAATCCAGCTACGACGGATGCCTGCCTGGCGCGAGAGTCGCGTAGCTAATGCGCAACGCATCTGGGAGTGTGCAGCGGGTTTGAAAGGGGTGCGAGTTCCTGTTGTACCGTCGGATTACGTTCACGCTGCCTATAAATGCTATGTTTTCATTGAGCCTGCACAACTTCGACCCGACTGGAGTCGTGATCGAATCCTATCGGAAATGGCTGCGCTCGGCGTGCCGTGTTTTTCTGGCTCCTGCTCAGAGGTGTACCTTGAGAAAGCCTTCGATGGTACAGGCTGGCGGCCTGCTGAACGCCTACCTGTCGCAAAGGTACTCGGTGAAACCAGTTTGATGTTTCTGGTTCATCCCACGCTCAGCTCGGCGGAAATAGATAAGACCTGCGCTGTATTGAAAAAGGTAATCGAGGCGGCGACAGGCGCCTGAGCCTTGCTTCTCTTAATAGGCAGCATTCTCGATTCAAGTTTGAAGACACATAATGGTGCGTAGTCCATTGGCACGTACCGTCAATGATGTAGGTTGCAGGAGCAGCAAAAGGTGTTCGAAGGGGTTATGGGGAGATTAAGAACGTTGCTGCTGGCGTTGCCACGCCATCAGAAACGTCTGATTCAAGTGACTACAGACGTCGTGCTGGTCTGGATAGCGCTTTGGATGTCGTTTTTGGTACGGCTGGGTATTGACGATATTGCCAACCCGATCATCTCGCATCCCTGGTTGTTCTTCAGCGCTCCCTTGGTCGCCATTCCACTGTTTATCCGGTTTGGGATGTACCGAGCAGTCATGCGTTATTTCGGTAACGACGCCCTGATCGCGATCATAAAGGCCGTGAGCCTGTCATCCTTGATTCTGGGAATTATTGTTTACTGGTACGGCACTCAACAAAGTGTGGTACCGCGCTCCATTATTTTCAATTATTGGTGGCTAAGCCTCATCATGATTGGCGGGCTAAGGCTTGCCATGCGCCAATACTTTCTCGGAGATTGGTTCGAAGCGTCTCAGCATGTGCCTTTTACAAATCGTGAAGATGGCCTTCCCCGCGTGGCCATCTACGGTGCCGGCGCGGCCGGAAACCAATTGGTCGCTGCACTGCGTATGGGCCGATTGATGCGCCCGGTCGCGTTTATCGATGATGATGTCGGCATTTCTGACCGAGTGATCTCTGGCTTGATGGTTTACAAGCCAAAAAATATCCAGCGAATGATCGATTTGACCGGTGCGCAAGAGATTCTCCTCGCGATCCCGTCATCCAACCGTGCGCGCCGCCGGGAAATTCTCGGATTTCTCGAGGGGTTTCCGCTTCACGTGCGCAGCGTACCTGGTTTCATGGATCTCGCGAGTGGGCGAGTAAAAGTCGACGATATTCAGGAAGTTGACATTGCCGACCTGCTGGGACGAGATGCCGTCCCCGCTCAGAGCGAGTTGCTTGAGCGCTGTATCAAAGGCAAAAGCGTCATGGTGACCGGCGCAGGGGGATCGATTGGTTCCGAATTGTGCCGCCAAATACTGTCGTTGCAGCCAACCACGGTGTTGTTGTTCGATCACAGCGAATTCAATCTTTACACCATACTGTCGGAACTGGAGCAACGTATCAGCCACGAGTCCTTGCCTGTTCGATTGCTGCCGATACTGGGCTCAGTGCGCAATCAAGGTAAACTCCTCGATGTTATGAAAACCTGGCGCGTAGACACGGTATATCACGCGGCGGCTTATAAGCACGTGCCTATGGTCGAGCACAACATAGCTGAAGGTGTATTGAACAACGTCATGGGGACACTCAATACCGCTCAAGCAGCACTGCAGGCCGGTGTTTCCAATTTCGTACTGATTTCCACAGATAAAGCGGTGCGCCCAACCAATGTGATGGGAAGTACTAAAAGACTTGCAGAGTTGACGCTTCAGGGCCTCAGTCGCGAAATTGCACCTGTGTTGTTTGGCGAGAAGTCGAATATTTCCCGTGTCAATAAAACACGCTTCACCATGGTTCGGTTTGGCAATGTGCTGGGATCCTCTGGATCCGTTATTCCCCTGTTCCATCGGCAAATTAAATCCGGGGGGCCGCTCACCGTCACCCATCCGAAAATCACTCGTTATTTCATGACAATTCCCGAGGCTGCGCAGTTGGTAATCCAAGCGGGGTCCATGGGGCAGGGCGGAGACGTTTTTGTTCTTGATATGGGCGAGCCGGTCAGGATTGTCGAGCTGGCCGAAAAGATGATTCACCTGTCAGGCCTGAGTGTGCGATCCGAAAAAAATCCCCAAGGGGATATTGCTATTGAGTTCACAGGGTTGCGCCCAGGAGAAAAACTGTACGAAGAGCTGCTGATCGGCGATAACGTCGTTGCGACGCAGCACCCCATGATCATGAGTGCCAATGAAGATCATCTGGACTGGGAAGTTCTGAAGTCCAAGCTGGTGGAACTCATCGCCGCTGTGGATCAGGATGACTACTCCCGTGTCAGGCAGTTGCTGCGTGACACTGTCAGTGGTTATGCCCCTGACGGTGAAATCGTTGATTGGATCTACCTGCAGCGCCGTCTCGAACCCTAGGCGTGCCTCCCGTGCATTTCCCATTAGGGATTGACGGCTCCTGGCGACTAGGCGCGTAACCACGGTTTAAACTTTAGTAAATCACTACAATTACCTGGAGGTAATTTGTTAAAAGTAGCTCATGTGACCTCGGCGCATCCGCGATACGACATACGCATTTTTCGAAAGGAATGCAGGACGTTGGCAGAACACGGATACGATGTCTCCTTGATTGTTGCTGATGGCAAGGGAGATGAATGTATCGAGGCTGTACGCATCGTTGATGCGGGGTTACTTCCAGGGCGTTTGAATCGAATCTTTCGCACGACTCGCAATGTCTTTAAAAAAGCATTGGACATCAATGCCGATATATACCATCTGCATGACCCAGAATTGTTGCCGATTGGCCTGAAGTTAAAAAGACAAGGTAAAATCGTCATCTTTGACTCGCACGAAGATGTTCCAAGGCAATTGCTCAGCAAACCTTACCTTCATCCTGTGTTTCGACGATTGATATCAGGTGTTTTTTCCATTTACGAGCGTTATGTCTGTTCGAAGCTCGACGGCGTTGTCACGGCGACACCCTTTATACGTGATAAGTTTCTCACCATGAATTCGGTAGTGCTTGACATCAATAATTATCCGATGATTGGTGAGCTTGATGCTGAAGTTCCGTGGGAAAATAAACAGCATGAAGTCTGCTATGTAGGCGGCATTGCTTCCATCCGCGGAATAAGCGAAGTCATCAAGTCCTTGTCGTTAATAAAAAGTGCCGTGCGCCTCAATCTGGTCGGCGAATTTTCGGAGAGTGAGGTCGAAACGGAAGTAAAAAAACTAGCTGGCTGGACATCTGTCAACGCCTGCGGGCAGCTAGGCAGAAGTGAAGTGCGAGAGGTGCTGGGGCGCTCAGTCGCGGGGCTGGTCACGTTTCATCCGCTTCCGAACCACATAGATGCGCAGCCTAATAAAATGTTCGAATACATGTCCTCGGGTATTCCCGTCATTGCCTCAAATTTTCCGTTATGGCGGGATCTCATAGAAGGCAGTGACTGCGGCGTGTGTGTCGATCCGTTGAATCCACAGGCTGTCGCTGACGGAATTGATTACCTCATCAATAACCCTGAACGCGCCAAACAGATGGGGCGTAACGGCCAGCAGGCGGTTTATACACGTTATAATTGGGATGTTGAAAGTAAAAAGTTGATCGAGTTTTATGAAAAATTCTAGCGTGGGGTGACAGATTGAAAATCTTTACTATTATTGGTGCGCGCCCACAGTTTATCAAAGCCAGCGTGGTTTCAATGGCAATTGCGCAACGCTCGGAGTTGGACGAAGTTATCGTACACACGGGGCAGCACTTCGACTCGAACATGTCTGATATCTTTTTTGAGCAGTTGGGTATCCCGCGGCCTGACTATCAATTGGATATCCATGGCGGTTCGCATGGTGAAATGACCGGGCGAATGATGATCGAGATCGAGCAAGCCATGATTAAGGAAAAACCTGATCGGGTCTTGGTTTATGGCGATACCAATTCGACGTTGGCAGGTGCCTTGGTTGCTGCAAAGCTCCATGTGCCCGTTGCGCATATTGAGGCGGGATTGCGCAGTTATAATATGCGCATGCCCGAAGAAATAAACAGGATTGTTACCGATCAGGTAAGCGATATATTATTTTGCCCGACGCAGACTGCTGTCGACAATCTGGCGCGGGAGGGGTTCTCCAACAAGCCCGTCCACGTATTGAATGTAGGTGACGTTATGCAGGACAGCGCGCTGTTTTTTGCGCAACGAGCCTGCTCGCCAAAAAACTTCACACACAGTAGCGGCTTCGTACTTGCGACCTTGCACAGGGCAGAAAATACCGATGACCCTGAGAGACTTACTGCCCTTGTCACCGCGTTGAATGCCGTGCATCGAACCATTGCGCCGGTAGTGTTGCCGTTGCATCCGCGTACACGGGCTGCCATTCAAAAGGCTGGTTTGACGCTGGAAGTGAATTTGATTGATCCAGTTGGCTACCTGGAAATGATCTGGCTTCTACAAAGGGCGGGCCTGGTACTCACAGATAGCGGTGGTGTACAAAAGGAAGCGTTTTTCTTCAATAAAGCATGTGTCACGGTACGTGAGCAAACAGAATGGGTCGAGCTTGTCGACCTGGGTGCCAACGTGTTGGTGAGTGCAAATGAGGAAGCCATCGTCCACGCCGTTTCCAGCCACCTTAACAGGGTCGTGACCGACAGCGATCAGCTTTACGGTGGAGGGACAGCATCCTTCAGAATCGCGGAGTACCTCGCGAAGTCTTGAAAGGTTGGCGTTGCCTTGTTGAGCGCAATGCTGATTCCCCCCGCAAGCGTTCGCGAGACGTCCAGTTCGGCTTCTGAGGCGTGCTGGACGTCTCGCGAACTCGGTGAGTGCCCCCCCCGTGTACGAAATCGGGCGCGCCTCGTTGGATTTCCTGAAGAAGCGGCGTGCTCTTGAGCGGAGCGCGCATTTTCCATGGGGCCGCGAATCCTGTACCTTAGGCATCTTATTTATCTAATCAGCATGTGTTTGCAGGGGCGTGTAGGTCCCGCTGTCAGCTAACCGCTTTAGAACGGACGGTGGAAGACGGGTTACTGAGGCGCTATCCTAAATTTTCCGTGTTATTGATGACTATTTATTGAGTAAGACGATGGAATATACCGCTCACCCAAGTGCTGTCATAGATGATGGTGCCAAAATTGGTCGTGGATCGCGCGTTTGGCATTTTGTGCATGTCTGTGCGGGGGCTGTTATCGGCGAAAACGTATCGCTGGGTCAAAATGTATTCGTGGGTAACAGTGTAATTATCGGCGACAAGTGCAAGATTCAGAATAATGTTTCTGTATATGACAACGTGACATTGGAAGACGGTGTTTTTTGCGGTCCCAGCATGGTGTTCACAAATGTCTATAATCCGCGCTCGTTTGTTGAGCGTAAAAATGAATACCGTAATACGCTTGTTAAAAAAGGCGCAACGCTGGGTGCGAATTGCACGATTGTCTGTGGTGTAACGATTGGTGAATTTGCTTTTGTCGGCGCAGGTGCTGTCGTCAATAAAGATGTGCCGGCATATGCACTGATGGTTGGTGTTCCTGCGCAGCAAATTGGCTGGATGAGTGAGTATGGAGAGCGGCTCGATCTGCCGTTGAGCGGCGAAGCCGTGGCTCGCTGTCAGCATACGAATGTGAGCTATGTATTGTCTGGTAATCAATTAAGGCACGTGGGAATTTAAATGATTGAATTCATTGATTTGAAGTCTCAGCAAGCGCGGATAAAAGACAAGATCGATGCGGGTATCCAACGGGTTCTCGCGCATGGGCAATATATACTTGGGCCCGAGGTCGTTGAGCTTGAAGGCAAGCTCGCGGAGTTTGTAGGTGCAAGGTTTTGCATTACCTGTGCCAATGGAACAGACGCCCTGCAGATTGCGCTGATGGCCTTGGGCGTTGGTCAAGGAGACGAAGTTATTATCCCCGGGTTCACCTATATTGCAACGGCTGAAACGACAGCATTATTGGGTGCCAAGCCGATCTACATAGACGTTGATCCCAAGACTTACAATCTAGATCCCAAGCAACTTGAAGCGGCAATCACTCCTCGTACAAAGGCAATTATTCCTGTTTCTCTTTATGGTCAATGCGCCGACTTTGACGAGATTAATAGTATCGCGGAAAAATATGGCGTCCCGGTAATCGAAGATGCTGCGCAGAGCTTTGGTGCCGTCTATAAGGGGCGGCGTTCGTGCAACTTGAGTACCATTGCATGCACCAGTTTCTTTCCAAGTAAGCCGTTGGGCTGCTATGGGGATGGCGGAGCGATCTTTACCGATGATGAAACCCTGGCGCTGATAATCAGGCAAATATCGAGGCACGGTCAAGACCGGCGCTACCATCATGTTCGTGTGGGCGTCAACAGCCGGCTGGATACGTTGCAGGCGGCTATCTTACTTCCGAAACTCGAGATTTTTGTAGAAGAGCTGGCGATGCGTGACCGCGTTGCAAAGAGATACGACGAGCTATTCGCTGCCAGTGGTGCATTCATGACACCTTATATAGAGCCTTTCAATAGCAGCGCTTGGGCTCAATATACAGTGTGCGTTGACGCGCGTGACCATTTGCAACAGAAGCTCAAGGCGGCTGAAATTCCCACTGCGATTCACTATCCAATACCGCTCAACAAACAGCCTGCGGTAGCTGATCATAGTGTGCATTTACCCGTGGGTGATCGGCTTGCAGAGCAAGTCATAAGTTTGCCGATGGGGCCCTATTTGAGTGCAGAAGACCAAGAGAGAATTGTCGAAGTTGCCACGGGTTGAGGGCTGTGGGTTTAACGCGTATTGACGCGTAACAGTCATTCACCAGTGAAAATTATTGTTCTTCATATATTTCAGGTGGATGGGAGCGGCGTGGTGAATTTCTTATAATGAGGGTGAATATAAAAAACGACTACTGGAAGAGCATAGCCTCGGTGCTGACCGGGTCGGCGGTTGCTCAAGCTATTCCTATTATCGGTGCGCTGATTCTCGCGAGAATATTCTCGCCTGGTGAATTTGGTGTGTATGCGTCGTGGTTGGGCGTAGTTGTTTTTATTAGTGTCATCATAACCGGCAGATTTGAAACTTCGCTGGCCATTGAGGCCGATGGTGATCCTCGAAGGTTGGCGTTTGTATCAACACTGGTGACTGCTGGTATTGCATCATTCTTCCTCTTGGTTCTGTTGGTGGCTGCTACAGTCCTGTTTCCCGCGATCCAGCAAAAGTTAGCCCTCCCGCTGTTGCTTTGTACCCTGCCCACGGCGATGACCATTGCCATTGTGCAGTCCTGGCAATCTTGGGCGGCGGCGGAGGGGGCTTATAGAAAGCTCACGGTCATGAGGGTTGCCAATGCAGGTGCCATAACAGTTTCACAGATTATCATTGGTCTTTTTCAGCCGGATGCAGTTGTGTTAGCGCTGGGCTATTTAGTGGGAGGCATGCTCGCATGTGCCTTATGTACTACGCTGATGCCTATTGGAAAGCTACCGGTTGAATATAGAAAATTTGAGTCGGTTAAGGCTTTTTGGTACAGGCAGCGTCGGTTTCCCTTGCTTTCTCTGCCTGCCGATGCAATCAACACGGCCGCCGCACAATTACCAATCATCATTGTCGCTAGTCGTTATGGTGCCGAAGTGGCAGGTCTGCTTGCAATGACCCTCCGTATCCTCGGGGCACCATTGGGGTTGCTGGGCAAGTCTGTACTTGATGTCTTCAAGCGCCATGCTGCCACTCGTTATCGTGAGTATGGCGAGTGTCGCGATATCTACCTTCAGACATTCAAGGTGTTATCAGGTGGTTCGATAGTGTTTGTCGTTGCAATATTGTTTCTGAGTGAAACGCTATTCGTTATTGCTTTCGGAGAGCAGTGGCGTGTTTCAGCTGCTATTGCAATATGGATGTTGCCTTATTTCTCATTGGCCTTCATCGCAAGCCCTTTGAGCTACATGGTCTACATCGCGGGAAAGCAGCACGTGGATTTATTTTGGCAGATAGCGCTGTTAATAATGACGTTTGTGTGTTTGACAGTACCCACTCATTACGAGAGTGCGCTGAAATTTTATAGCGCTGGGTATGCCTTGCTTTACGTCGTCTATATAATCATGTCCTATCGCTTTAGCTTAGGGGCAAAAAAATGATCGCCATCGTTGACTATGACATTGGTAATATCGCCGCCGTGTCTAACATGTTGATGCGTTTGGGGATCCGCTCCGTGGTGACTTCAAGCGCGCAGGAGATCGAGCAGGCCCACAAGATCATTCTGCCGGGAAACGGCTCCTTCGATGCATGCATGAAAAATCTGCGCGAGAGTGGCCTGGTGCCTGTCTTGGAGGAAAAGGTGCTGCGCCAAAAGACACCCCTCCTGGGCATTTGTGTAGGTGCGCAGATGTTGGGTGCAAAAAGTGCCGAGGGTGAGGAATCGGGTTTGGGTTGGCTGGATATGCAAGTGAATAAGTTTCCTGACATGGACGGCCTGCGTGTACCGCACATGGGGTGGAATGAGGTGTGGGCAGATAATAGAACGAATCCGTTACTTCAGAATATGGAGGAAGACGCGCGTTTTTATTTTGTGCATAGCTACTATATGGAGCCTCACAATCCAGAGGATATTATGCTACGCGCTAAATATGGCATTGAATTTGCTGCTGGGGTCAGCAGGGGTAATATTGCCGGTGTACAATTTCACCCAGAAAAAAGTCATCGTTTCGGCAAACAATTGCTGAACTCTTTTGCCCGAGGTCTTTAAATGCATCGCGCGCGCATTATTCCTTGCCTGCTGATTCGGGGGAACGGGTTGGTCAAAACAAAAAAATTCAAGGACGCCGTTTATATTGGTGATCCTGTGAATGCGGTGAGAATATTCAGCGACAAGGAAGCAGACGAAATTGTCGTGTTGGATATAGATGTTTCAAAAAATGGCGGCGAAATCAACTATCAATTGATTGAAGAAATGGCCGGTGAAGCATTTATGCCCATGGCCTACGGCGGTGGGGTAAAAACGCTTGCCCAGATCAGGCAGCTCATCCGGCTTGGTATCGAGAAAGTTGTCATCAACACAGCAGTTGCAGAGTCCAGTAATATTATACGTGAAGCTGCCGATGTATTTGGTAGCCAAGCTATTGTCGGTGCAGTTGATATAAGAAAGAACTTGTTCGGCGCCTATAAGGTGTGTGTAAAGTCAGCGACCGTCGATGTCAAGCGAAGCCTTGATGATCACATAGGTGATTTGGTCGCCGCTGGTGCCGGGGAGATATTTATAAATAATGTCGATCGTGATGGGACCATGATTGGCTATGATTTAAAACCCATACTCAATATCACCAGCAACGTTAATGTTCCCGTAGTGATTTGCGGCGGTGCCGGCTCAATGGATGACTTGTCATACGCCATCCGTGAAGGTAAGGTGTCTGGCGTCGCGGCGGGAAGTATGTTTGTTTTCCATGGGAAACATAGAGCAGTGTTAATAAATTATCCGACAGACATCCGGCTATGATAGTGAATGCTCCACAGGGAGTTAAAAGAAAATTGTATCACCAGTTGGTGTTGCTGGTGATCGCATTTTTTATAATGCTCTCTTATGTCGTGCAGTTGCAGGAGGCGAACGCTTATATGGGATATGCTCCCATTTCGCTGGGTATTGGTTTCATCGTCTGCTTTGCGATAGGTTTTTTACTTATTACAATGATGGTGCCGGCTAAAATAAATAAGCCTTCGGATTTTTTCTGTTTTTTCTACGGTTTTTTTGTATTGCTTCCTTATTCGCTATTGCATTCGATAAGAGGAGAGGTAGCGTTTGAAAGTTTTGCGATCTACTTTGTGATTTTATTTTTTCCTTTATTGTTCGTCAAAATAATTTTATTGAAGCTGCCAGTTTTTCGATTTCCGGGTCTAATCAGTCAAAGTAGTATCATTCTGTTTTTGTGTGTTTTGATTGTTGTGGGCGTCGTTATGGTACTCCTAAACCCAACGCCCTCTGCCGGTTTTGAATTGTCTACATCGTATGATCGACGGTTGGAAGGTCGCGAGATATTTGTCTCGGGGTCTTTTTTCTCTTACTTTAGTACAGCGATCATTAATGGCTTTGCACCATTAGTTGCTTTTTGGGCTTGCTGGAAGAAAAAGTCATGGTTAATGATTGTTCCATTTTTATGTTGGCTGGCTTTTTATTATCTTTTAGGGTTGAAGGCGCCGATATTATTTATCACGGTTGCTGCGCTGCTTGGTTATGCTGCGCGAGTTCGTAAAATTGAATTTTTCCTTGCTTGTATATATCTATTGCTGGTTTTAGCGTTTGTGGTGTTTGTGTTTGAATATACCGTAACAAACTATTCTTACGTGGCGGATTATTTCCTCAGGAGAGCATTTACTGTTCCCTCTTGGGTGAACGCCTCATTTTTCGAGTTTATGACGTCGGAGTCGGTGAAATGGTCGGCATTAACGGGAATAGACGGGGGCAAGTCTATTAGTTTTGTGGTCGGGGAGGAGTATCTAGGCTTTGAAGGTCTGAATGCCAATACGAATGCATTTATGTATGCACTTGGCTCTGGTGGGGTTGTTCTCTACCTGTTGACGATTTTCTTGGTTTCTGCGGTGTTTTTTATTTTAGATTCTGCTTATGTCAGAAAGAATAATCCAATTTTTATTTATATAGGCTTCTCTTACTCTGTTCTAATAATAGAACAGGCTGCGACTACCGCCTTGCTGTCATCGGGTATCGGGTTGCTTATCGGACTCATGGTCTGCGCCAGGAAAAACCAGGACAATAGTTATGTTTGAAAAAAGCGCTGAATACAAGATCTGCACTAAATGTGTAATGGATACGTCAGATGAGCAGATTGAGTTTAACGCTGAAGGCGTGTGCAATCATTGTCTGAAATTCGAACGTGTCGCCAAGACAAGCTGGTTTCCTGGTGAAGAAGGGAAGGAGAAGTGGCAAGCGATAGTCCAGCGGATTAAAGCCTCTGGTGAGGGTAAGGAATACGACTGTATTTTGGGGCTCAGTGGCGGCGTCGATAGTTCGTATTTAGCTATTAAACTTAAAGAGTGGGGCTTGCGCCCGCTTGTGGTACATGTGGACGCAGGATGGAACAGTGAATTGGCCGTGGCTAATATTGAAGCTATCGTCAAGTACTGCGGTTATGACTTGCATACCCACGTGGTAGATTGGGAAGAGATGCGTGACTTGCATTTATCCTACCTTCGTGCGGGCATTTCCAATCAGGACGTACCACAAGATCATATTTTCTTTTCCAGTCTCTATCATTTTGCGATAAAAAATGGAATCGATTGCATTTTGTCAGGTGGTAATCTCGCGACTGAAGGCGTGTTTCCTGATTCTTGGCACGGCACGGCGATGGACGCGATAAACTTGAAAGCCATTCACAAGAAATATGGCACGAGTAAGATTAAAAACTACAAAACTATCAGCTTCTTTCAATATTATATTTGGTATCCGTTGTTCAAAAAGATGCGGACGGTAAGGCCGCTGAACTACATGCCTTATGATAAGGAACTGGCGCTGGAAGAGTTGAAGAAGACCGTCGGTTATAAACCCTATGCGCGAAAGCATGGTGAGTCTCAGTTTACCAAGTTGTTCCAGAATTATTACTTGCCGGTCAAGTTTGGGTATGACAAACGTCGGCCACACTACGCGAGTTTGATTGTATCGGGTCAGATGACGAGGGAGGCGGCACTCGAGAAGCTCAATGAACCTCTTTACGACGCCGATCAGTTGGAGTTGGACATCTCATACTTTTGTAAAAAGTTGAGGATTTCGCGTGCCGAGTTCGATGGCTTCATGAGTGCTCCCATTCATCATTACACTGATTTTCCGAACTGGGAAGGGCGGTATCGCGTTCTGAAGTGGTTGCAGAGTTTTGTGGCTCGCATCACGGGAAAACGCTTGAGCGTCTATTCCTGAATGGGCATTGGTTAAACAGGATTCCGATCACAAGGCCGTTTAGGCCTTGATGGTTTCAGATTACACAGGATTTATTATTATGTGCGGTATATTCGGTCTCATCTCTTCATCTGCTGTCGTCAAAAGTGACCTGGAATATTTGGCAAGACATGCAATGCAGCGCGGCAAAGACTCCAGCGGTTTGCTGACCTATGACACGGCGCGCTACAGCGTAGTTCGGGCTGACTACGACGTGGTAAAGCTTTTAAAGCGTACGCCTATCGCCAACGCTACGCTTGTCGTAGGCCACAGTCGGCTAATTACCAATGGGCTTTCGGATAATCAGCCTGTTGTACGTGAGGGTATCTGTGTTTTTCATAATGGCATCATCGTCAATGATGCGGAAATCTGGAGTGAGATAAAACCCAAGCGACAGCTTGAAATTGACAGCGAAGTGATTGCTGCTATTACCGAACAGTATCTACAAGAGAATGCCGACGATTTACAAGGACTGGCCGGTCATGTCCTTGCCTTGTGTAAAGGCGTTGTCGCTTGTGCGATAATCATTCCGCGGCTGAGTAAGGCTATTATTTTTTCAAATAACGGTAGCTTATATTTGGGGCGAACCAATAACAGCACTTGTTTCTCTTCGGAAAGTTACCCGTTGTCTCAAATTGGCTGTGCTGACATTGTTCAGGTCAGGGAAGAGGCGGTTATTCTTGATGTACCACAGGGCACAAATATTGCCATTGCTGATGACAATAAGCGTTCTCATAACATCATTCCTCCTTTTAAATACAACCAGGCCGAAGAGAAATTACTGACTTACTATACGCCTGACATTCGTCGTTGCACTAAATGCATCCTTCCTGAAACGATGCCGTTTATCTCTTTCGATGCAAGTGGTGTGTGCAACTACTGCCATACCTACAAGCCACGTAATATTCCAAAGCCAAAAGAAGAGCTTTTCAAGCTGGTTGAACCTTATCGTCGTAATGGCGCGCTTGACTGTATCGTTCCATTTTCGGGTGGGCGAGACAGTTGTTATGGTCTGCACCTCATTGTCAAAGAGCTGGAGATGAATCCAGTGACGTACACTTACGATTGGGGCATGGTCACTGACTTGGGGCGCCGCAACATCAGTAGAATGTGTGCGGAGTTAGGCGTCGAGAACATTATTGTTGCTGATGATATTGATAAAAAACGCCGCAATATTGCCGTAAATTTGGAAGCATGGCTTAAATCTCCACACCTCGGGATGATCAGTATCTTGACGGCGGGCGACAAGCATTTTTTCCGTCACGTCGAAACGGTGAAGCAACAAACAGGTGTCGGTTTGAATCTGTGGGGCGTCAATCCGCTGGAAGTAACGCATTTTAAGGCCGGTTTTTTAGGTATTGCACCGGATTTTGAAGAAAAACGCGTTTACATGCACGGCTGGCAGAAACAGCTCGAGTATCAAAGCCTACGTTTCAAAGCAATGTTGAAGAGCCGTGGGTACTTCAACTCGTCACTCTGGGATACGCTGTCCGGCGAGTACTATCGCAGTTTTACCGAGAAAAAAGACTATTACCACATCTTTGATTACTGGTGCTGGGATGAACAGGTCATCGACGACACATTGATTAATCAATATGATTGGGAAACAGCTGTCGATACCAGCACCACTTGGCGCATCGGTGATGGTACAGCGGCGTTTTACAATTATATTTATTACACCGTTGCTGGTTTCTCTGAACATGACACTTTTCGGAGTAATCAGATTCGCGAAGGCGCGATGACGCGCGAGAAAGCGCTGGAACTGGTAAAAAATGAAAACCAGCCACGGTACCAGAATATTCGATGGTATTTGGATGCTCTGGGCATGGATTTCGATAGAGTGATAAAAGTGGTTAATTCGATTCCAAAACTTTATAAAATCTGAAGAGGTTGGATTGCTTTCAGATGAAAAAGACTATTTGGTATATTACGAAATATTTTTCACCCAAGACCGCGTCCAGCCCTGGTGGGCGCGGCTGGTTTCTTATCGAGGAAATGAGCAAGGCCGGCTGTGAGACCGTTGTCATTACCTCTGACTCCAATAATCTGGTTGATGTACCTGATTTGGAGCGTCGAGTCACAGAGCAGACGGTCTCTGGTGTAAAGATTATCTGGCTGAAAACACTAAAGTATTCCGTTGCGAAGTCCGTCACGCGAATTTTAAGTTGGTTTCACTTTGAGTGGAATCTGTTTTTTCTGGATAAGAAAGCCTTGCCGCGCCCGGACGTAATTATTGTTTCAAGCCTTTCGTTGCTGACCATCATCAATGGGTTGTTGTTGAAACGTAAATACAAATGCCGCCTGGTTTTCGAGGTACGGGATATATGGCCACTTACAATTGTGGAAGAGGGTGGATTCAGTAACGGGAATCTGTTCGTGAAGGCGTTATCTGTTCTCGAGAAGCTCGCCTACAAAAGGTCGGATTTGATCGTGGGCACTATGCCTAACCTTGCAGAGCATGTGCGTACTGAGACGGGCGTGAGTCGTCCAGTATTCTGCATCCCCATGGGCGTCAGCGACGAGCATCTGAGCGAAGCCAAAGAGCTGCCAGATGAGTACGTGCAACAGTATTTTTCGACGCCTAAGTTTAGGGTTGTTCATGCCGGTACGATTGGTATCACCAATGCGTTGGAGGTTTTTTTTGAAGCCGCTGCGTTGATGCGTGATCACACCGACATCGAGTTTTTGATGATTGGCGACGGTGCGTTGAAAGAGCACTACCAAACGAAGTACGGTCACTTGGCTAACCTCACTTTCGCCCCTAAAATTTCGCGGGACAGGGTCCAGTCAGCGCTTGCCAAGTCTGATCTGCTGTACTTTTCGGTCTATGCATCCAAGGTCTGGCACTACGGGCAGTCCCTCAACAAAGTGATCGACTACATGCTTGCTGGCAAGCCAGTCATTGCATCCTATAGCGGTTATCCATCGATGATAAACGAGGCCGAGTGTGGGGTTTATGTGCCTGCCGGTGATGTCGAGGCGCTGGTAGCTGGAATATTGGAAATGAAGTCCAAGAGCGCTGAGGAGCGTGCGCAAATGGGCGCGCGTGGCCGAGAGTGGCTGCTGGCTAACAGGAACTATCCAAAGTTGGCGCAAGACTATATGGCGTTATTGTTCGAGGATGCCGGTCGTTGAAACGATTGATGGATATTCTCCTTTCCGCACTGGCGTTGATTTTACTTTCTCCGGTCATCGCGTGGACGTCTTGGAAAGTCCGTAAGCATCTTGGTGCTCCTGTTGTGTTTCGGCAGTCGCGTCCCGGTTTGAACGCGAAGCCCTTCGAACTGGTCAAGTTTCGCAGCATGCGTGACGCCACAGACTCCGCGGGTAACCCGTTGCCCGACGCCGAGCGTATGACACCCTTTGGTCATTTTCTACGGGCCAGTAGCTTGGATGAACTTCCGGAACTTTGGAGCGTTCTCAAAGGCGACATGAGCTTGGTGGGCCCACGTCCATTATTAAACGAGTACTTACCACTTTATAGTGCGGAGCAAGCGCGACGTCATGACGTCAGGCCGGGTATTACCGGCTGGGCGCAGGTGAATGGACGAAACTCTTTAAGCTGGGAGGAGAAATTTAAACTGGATGTCTGGTATGTGGATAACCATTCTGTTTGGCTGGATATCAAGATACTTTTCATGACCGTCAAGAAAGTTTTGATTCGAGAGGGTATCAGTGCTGAGGGTGAAGTGACGATGTCAAAATTCTCCGGATCGAAAAAGTCTGATACAAACTAAGTTCTTATTCACACTCTGTAACTTTCCCATTTTTGACTCTTTCCAGACATCGCCTAAGTTAGAAAGGCAGCTTCGGAAAAGCTGCTTTTTTCTCTTACGCATGTCATGGAGCGTCAAAATGCAAAACACCTACCTTACTTCCCTGATCTTCGCTTTCCTCACCACTCTCTCCGTCACCACTACTGCCGCCCCCTCCATCAAGGCCGAAGCCCCAGCCCCCATCACTGCTCAAGTCGTCAATGCCGAGCAAGCCGCCAAGGTCAATCTGAACGCCGCCGACGCTGAAACCCTGCGTCGCGACCTCTTTGGCATCGGTGCAGCAAAGGCGAAAGCGATCATCGCTTACCGTGAAAGCAACGGCCCGTTTACGGCGGTGGATGAGCTGCTGGAAGTGAAGGGGATTGGCAAGGCGCTGATGGAGAAGAATCGCGACAGGTTGGTAATCAACTAAGCCACAAAGAGGCCGGTCATTGACCGGCCTTTTTATCGTCCAGGAGGAGCGTCTTCAGGCTTTCTCGCACGACTTCCATAATCCGCAAGCCCAACGCTGAATCTTCGACACTCCTGGCCAGCACCAATGCTCCCACCAGTGTCGACATTACCATCAGGCCAGCAGCATCGCCGCGCCCGTCACCCAGGGCCGTTTCAATCTGCTTGAGCCTTGCTCCGAGTACCGCATCCGTCGTCGCACTCGGTTGGCCTCTCAGCCCGAGTTCGGCCGACATCGTCGGCAGCGGGCATCCTTCTCCGGGTGAGGTCTGGTGCCACGGCGACAGATAATTATCAATGAAGGCTTCCAGCGGGCGCTCCTGGCTGAACAGCATCTCGCAATGGGCATCCAGCTGAGCCCCTGCGGCCTGCAGCGCCTTCTCCACCAGTTCGTCCTTGGATGTGAAGTGGGCGTAAAACCCGCCGTGCGTGAGGCTCAGCGCGTTCATCAGCGGCTGCAGTCCGGTCGCGCCGATGCCGTCGCGGCGAAAGCGTACCGAGGCTTCCTTGATGATGCGCTGTCGGGTCTGGGCTTTGTGGTCTGGTGAATAGCGCATAGGACTGCCTCGTGGTCAGGTCGGTATTTAACCATCTCACACGGCTTTACACACTTACCCCCACGTTTGAAGGGTTGGCATGAAACGTGATTACGTCTACAGCAAAGATTGTTCAACAATCGTGAGGTGTTGATGGTACTCAGCCTGTCTTTAGCCGACCAGATTGCCCTCGAACTGCGCGCCGACATTATCGGTGGGCGGCTGTTGCCAGGTGTTGCGCTGGTCGAGGGGGAGTTGGTGAAGCACTACAACGCATCGCGCAATACCATTCGTGAAGCGCTGCATCGCTTGGGCCAGGAAGGGCTCACCCGTTACGTGCGCAATAAAGGCGTGATGGTCCGGCGGCTTGAACGCGCTGAGGTGCGCGATTTGTTTGTCGTGCGTCGCACCCTGGAGTTGCAGGCCATTGCCCAGAGCAGTGCGCTTGCCCGGGATCAATCCGCACGTATGCAGGACGCGATCGACGCCACCACTTTGGCCCGCGAACGCGAGGATTGGCGTGCGGTGGCGACCCACAGCCTGGTGTTCCATCAGCAGATTGTCGGGTTGATGCGCAGCCCGTTGTTCGATGAGTTTTTTGCCCAGGTGATTGCCCAGTTGCGTCTGGTGTTTTGCGCGGCGCCGGATGAGCAGCGTTTCCAGTCGCCCTGGTTGGAGCGCGATCGCGAGATTTACTCCTTATTGGCCCGAGGAGACAAGCCGGCGGCAGGGGAGGCGATGAGTCTTTACCTGGATGATTCGGAGCGTCTGTCCCTGGTCCTGTTCGACCACTCCTGATTGAGGATCCGCATCATGTACAAAGACTATCCGGCCGCTTATCAGGTCAGCAAAGGTTCAGCACTGCAGGTCGACACTGCATTCTATGAGCGGATTCGCGACAAGGTGAGCCAGCGCACGCTGGTCGAGCAGTTCGAGGTGCCGATCCGAACGGGCAGGGCGTGGAAAGTACCGGCCGGGCATGTGTTTCGAGTGACTACGCCGGTCGGCCCGCAGGTCGGCGACTTCAACGTGTGGAACGCCAACGACCCTCGCGAGCGCCTATGGGCGGCGCGCACTCGTCAATTGCAGGGCGCCCATGTCAGCACCCATGACCGCCTGTGGTCGAACCTGCCATTTTTGAGGCCTTTGGTGACAATCACAGACGACAGCCTCGCCAGTTACGGCATCGATGAACACGGCGGGCGCCTGCACGATTTGCTTGGTACGCGATGCGATCCCTACGTCAACCGCATGCTCACCGGTGAGGACTTTCACCACCATTGCCATTCGAACCTGACCCGCGCGGTTTTACCGCACGGTCTTACGGAGTTCGATGTGCATGACGTGCTGAATATTTTCCAGTGTACGGGCCTGAATCATGACGACATGTATTTCATGAAGGCGTGCCCGGCGCAGAAGGGCGACTACCTGGAGTTCTTTGCCGAGATTGATTTGCTGTGTGCGCTGTCGACGTGCCCGGGCGGGGATTTATCGCTGCCGATGTGGGGCCCGCAGGCACAGGATCCGCTGACGGTGTGCCGTCCGCTGGGGGTGGAGATCTATAAGCTGGAGGATGAGCTGCTGAACGGCTGGAGCCAGCCGGAGCGTGCTGCCTACAAGGGGCAGCACGGTTTGCATATTGCCAAGGCGCCTTGGGAGTAACCCCAAGGTTCAGCGATCCTGCGCGTCCTTGGCATCCGCCTGGGCGTTGCGCTCGGCGACGCGCTTGCGTTGTTCGTCGGTGAGTTCCACCTTGTTGGCGCTGTCACGCAGCATCATCAACCCACCGACGATCGACCCGATCGCTACCACTAAAATCAACCATGCATACCACGGCATAAGGCTCTCCTTGAGGCAGATTGCCGTGGGAGAGTTTTCCCACGGTAATAACTGCTTTGAGTGACAGGCTTTCTTACTAGTTCAGTGTAGGCCCGTTCTGCCTCCAGTAGATCAGAGCCCGGTCAACATCGCATCCGCCGGTGCATCCGCGCGGTCCTGCGCGGTCAGTTGGAAGTAGATGAAGCCCGCCAGCATGAAGCCCAGGAAAATCAGGCCGATCAGCGCGTTGAACCAGGCCATGGCCACCAGGCAGACCACCGCCAGCACCAATGCAATACCCGGCACGATCGGGTAGCCCGGCGCGCGGAAGGTGCGTTCCAGCAGCGGTTCGGTCTTACGCAATTTGAACAGGCTGAGCATGCTCATGATGTACATCACGATGGCGCCGAACACGGCCATGGTGATCATCGCTGCGGTCAGCGTCATGCCACCGAGGTTGATCAGGCCGTCGCTGTAGATTGCGGCGATGCCTACCACGCCACCGGCAATGATTGCCCGGTGAGGTGTCTGAAAGCGCGACAGTTTGGCGAGGAAAGACGGCAGGTACCCGGCGCGGGCAAGGGCAAAGAACTGGCGCGAGTAACCGAGGATGATCCCGTGGAAACTGGCGACCAGACCAAACAGGCCGATCCACACCAACATGTGCAGCCAGCCGGAGCTGTCGCCCACCACGGTTTTCATCGCCTGCGGCAACGGATCGTTGATGTTCGACAGGGTGCGCCAGTCGCCCACGCCGCCCGCAAAGAACATCACGCCCATGGCCAGGATCACCAGGGTGAGGATGCCGCTGATGTAGGCTTTTGGAATGGTGCGCTTCGGATCTTTCGCTTCCTCGGCTGCCATGGCCGCGCCTTCGATGGCGAGGAAGAACCAGATGGCGAACGGAATCGCGGCAAACATCCCGGCAATCGCCGGGGCGCCGAAGGTGTCGGAACCGGCCCAGCCGTTCAGGGCGAAGTTGCTGAAGCTGAAGGCGGGGGCGACCACGCCCATGAACACCAGCAGTTCGGCGACGGCGAGTACGCACACCACCAGCTCGAAGGTGGCGGCGAGTTTCACGCCGAGGATATTCAGGCCCATGAACACGATATAGGCGCCGACGGCGGCGTGTTTCGGGTCGAGTGCGGGAAACTGTACGTTGAGGTAGGCGCCGATGGCCAAGGCGATGGCGGGTGGCGCAAAAACAAACTCGATCAAGGTGGCGAGGCCGGCGATTAATCCGCCTTTCTCACCAAAGGCACGACGGCTGTAGGCAAATGGGCCACCGGCGTGAGGAATTGCGGTAGTTAGCTCGGTGAAGCTGAAGATGAAGCAGGTGTACATCGCCGCGACCATCAATGAGGTCACCAGGAAGCCCAGGGTCCCGGCAACACCCCAGCCATAGCTCCAGCCGAAGTACTCGCCGGAAATCACCAGCCCGACCGCGATGCCCCATAAGTGCAGGGTGCCCAAGGTGGGTTTGAGTTGTGTGTTCATGATGTTGCTCTCCCTGAACCGTTTGGAATGATTCAAGGTGTTGCAGCGGCCATGCCAGCCTGAGGATCGTTGTCGTAAAGCCGCGTTACTGTCGCGTGGGGGATGGTTTGGCGTTTGAATTTTGCCGGTGTCGCACCAGATAAGTGCGGTGGTGCTTGAGCTGCCGCCATCGCGGGCAAGCCCGCTCCCACGGGCGGCCGTGTCTTTTTCTGCTTAAACACAGGGGACCGAGTCTTTCCAGATCAAGCACGGTCAAGTGTGGGAGTGGGCTTGCCCGCAATGAGGCCCTCAAATTCCCCACAAATCCCCCTGTAAACCCCGCATAAACCCACTCTTTACGCCGTCTTTACGCCCCAGCCACACCCTCGCTCTCGTTCCTTTACGCCCCTCCTGCCGACAATTGCCCCACACGCGGCACTCGCCGCTAAACGGAGAGACTTCCATGAGCGTTCTGGACGGGGTGTCACTGCTATTGGCCGTGGCACTGTTCATTTATCTGCTGGTTGCGCTGTTACGCGCGGATCGGAACTAGGAGCAGGGCTATGCACAGTTATGACTATTGGCTGATCATCGCCTTCTTTGCCGTGGTGCTGGTGCCGGCACCGTTCCTGGGGCGGTTCTACTACAAGGTGATGGAAGGCCAGCGCACCTGGCTCACGCCGGTGTTCGGCCCCGTCGAGCGCGCGTGTTATCGCCTGTCGGGCGTTGACGAGCATCAGGAACAGAGCTGGCAGAAATACACGCTGGCCTTGCTCGCGTTCAACCTCGCAGGTTTCTTGCTGTTGTTCGCGATCCTGTTGTTCCAGGACTATCTCCCGCTGAACCCGCAGAAATTGCCGGGTCAGGAATGGACCCTGGCCTTCAACACCGCGGTCAGTTTCATGACCAACACCAATTGGCAGTCCTACAGCGGTGAGGCGTCCCTGAGTTACCTCAGCCAGATGGTGGGCCTGACCGTGCAGAACTTCGTCAGTGCGGCCACCGGTTTGGCAGTCCTGGTCGCTCTGTGCCGTGGGATTGGTCGCAAATCCACCAAGACATTGGGTAACTTCTGGGTCGATATGACTCGGGCGACCCTCTACGGCCTGCTGCCGCTGTGCCTGGTGCTGGCATTGTTCCTGGTGTGGCAGGGCGTGCCGCAAACCTTCGCGCATTATGTGGATGCCGTGACCATGCAAGGCGTGGATCAAGTGATCCCCCTGGGGCCTGCCGCCAGCCAGATTGCGATCAAGCAATTGGGCACCAACGGTGGCGGCTTCTTCGGCGTCAACTCGGCGCACCCGTTTGAAGACCCGACTGCCTGGGCCAACCTGTTCGAGTTGGCGTCGATCATCCTGATCCCGGTGGCGCTGGTCTTCACCTTCGGCCATTACGTGAAGGACCTGCGTCAGAGCCGCGCGATTCTCGGCTGCATGCTGGCGTTGTTCATCATCGGCGGCGCGACCTCGCTGTGGGCCGAATACCAGCCTAACCCAACCCTCAACAATCCGGCCGTGGAGCAAACCGCACCACTGGAAGGTAAAGAGGCACGCTTCGGTACCACCGGTACCGTGCTGTGGTCGGTGACGACGACGGCGGCGTCCAACGGCTCGGTCAACGGCATGCAGGACAGCCTCAACCCTCTCAGTGGGATGGTGGCGCTGGTCAACATGATGGTCGGCGAAGTGATCTTCGGCGGCGTCGGTGCTGGCATGTACGGCATGTTGCTCAACGTCTTGATCGCGGTGTTCCTTGCCGGCCTGATGATCGGCCGCACTCCGGAATACCTCGGCAAGAAACTCCAGGCCAAGGAAGTGCAATTGCTGGTGGTGACCCTGCTGGTGATGCCAGTCGGCGTGCTTGTGCTGGGCGCTATCGCCGCCAGCCTGCCGGGTCCGGCCGGTGCCATCAGCAACCCCGGGCCCCACGGTTTCAGTCAGTTGCTCTACGCCTACACCTCGGCCAGCGCCAACAACGGCTCGGCATTTGGCGGCTTCAGCGCCAACACCGCGTTCCATAACTTGATGCTGGGCCTGGGCATGTTGATCGGCCGCTTCGGCTACATCCTCCCGGTACTGGCCCTGGCCGGCAGCCTGGCGATGAAGAAGACCGCACCGATCGGCCAGAACAGCTTCCCGACCCATGGCCCGCTGTTCGTGACCCTGTTGACCGTGACCATTTTGCTGGTGGGCGGCCTGACCTTCCTGCCGACGCTGGCACTGGGCCCTATCGCTGAACACTTGAGCATGGGCTTCTAAGGGGATATGAAAATGAATATGCCTGCAAAAAACGCGGCTCCGGTGAACACCCAGGAACCGCCAAAAACCGCGATGTCCGCCCTGTGGCGCCCGGCGCTGGTCCAGGCCTTCGTCAAGCTGGACCCGCGCCAGCTGCAACGCTCGCCAGTGATGCTGGTGGTCGAGTTGACCGCCATCCTCACCACCGTGTTGTGCTTTGTGCCCGACACGGCAGTGCCGACCTTCGTCGCCGTGCAGATTGCCGTGTGGCTGTGGTTCACCGTGCTGTTCGCCAACTTCGCCGAGGCCTTGGCCGAAGGTCGTGGCAAGGCCCGCGCTGACAGCCTGAAGGCCGGCAGCGAAGGCCTCAGCGCACGCCGCAAGGAGGCCGATGGCAGCTTCAAGGTCGTGCCGGCCGCCAGCCTGCGCAAAGGCGATGTCGTGCGCGTCACCGCCGGGGAAATGATCCCCGGTGACGGCGAGGTCATCGAAGGCATCGCCGCGGTCAACGAGGCGGCGATCACCGGCGAATCCGCACCGGTGATCCGCGAGTCCGGCGGCGACCGCTCGGCCGTTACCGGCAATACGCGCCTGGTGTCGGACTGGCTGCTGATCCGCATCACTGTCAACCCTGGCGAGTCGACCCTGGACCGCATGATTGCGTTGGTGGAAGGCGCAAA
Source organism: Pseudomonas sp. TH21 (assembly GCF_016651025.1). Lineage (NCBI taxonomy): Bacteria > Pseudomonadati > Pseudomonadota > Gammaproteobacteria > Pseudomonadales > Pseudomonadaceae > Pseudomonas > Pseudomonas sp. TH21. Next base: position 1,721,983 of record NZ_JAEKEQ010000001.1, read on the forward strand.
ACGCCAGAAAACCCCCAATGAAGTCGCGCTGGATATCCTGCTGATCGGCCTGACCTTGATCTTCCTGTTGGTGGTGGTGACCCTGCAGCCGTTCGCCCACTTTGCCAATGGCAGCTTGCCGCTGGTGTTCTTGGTCGCACTGCTGGTGACCCTGATTCCTACCACCATCGGCGGCTTGTTGTCGGCCATCGGCATCGCCGGCATGGACCGCCTGGTGCGCCTCAACGTGATCGCCAAGTCTGGCCGCGCCGTGGAAGCGGCGGGCGACGTGCATGTGTTGCTGCTCGACAAGACCGGCACCATCACCTTCGGTAACCGTCGTTGTGCGGCGGTGGTCGCGGCGCCTGGTGTCAGCGGCCGGGACTTGGCCGAAGGCGCGCTGCTGGCGTCACTTGCGGACGACACGGCGGAAGGTAAATCCATCGTCGAATACCTGCGTGCCTTGCACCCCCAGGCCGAGCCATCCCTGGATGAGCTGACCGCCGTACCGTTCAGTGCTGAAACCCGCTTGTCCGGTGTCGACTACCAGGGCCGCGTGTTCCGCAAAGGCGCAGTGGACTCGCTGCTGGCGTTTATCGGCCAGCAACGTCGCGACCTTGCCCCTGCGCTGTCGCGGGAAATCGACAAGATCGCCCAGAGCGGCGGCACCCCGTTGCTGGTGTGTGCCGATGGCAAGCTGCTGGGCGCGATCCACCTCAAGGACGTGGTCAAGCCCGGCATTCGCGAGCGTTTCGCCGAGCTGCGCAAGCTGGGCATCCGCACCGTGATGGTCACCGGTGACAACCCGCTGACCGCCGCCGCGATTGCCGCCGAAGCGGGCGTGGATGACGTGCTGGCCGAGGCTACTCCGGAGAAAAAACTCGCGCGCATCCGCCACGAACAGAATGACGGTCGCCTGGTCGCGATGTGCGGCGACGGTGCCAACGATGCCCCGGCGCTGGCCCAGGCTGACGTCGGCATGGCGATGAACGACGGCACCCAGGCCGCACGCGAGGCGGCCAACATGGTCGACCTCGACAGCGACCCGACCAAGCTGCTCGACGTGGTGCAGATCGGCAAAGAGTTGCTGGTGACGCGCGGTGCGCTGACCACGTTCTCTATCGCCAACGACGTGGCCAAGTACTTCGCGATCCTGCCGGCGCTGTTCGCCTCGATCTACCCGCAACTGGGCGTGCTCAACGTGATGCACCTGCAGAGCCCGCAGAGCGCGATTCTGTCGGCGATTGTGTTCAACGCCTTGATCATCGTGGTGCTGATTCCCCTGGCCCTGCGAGGTGTGCGTGTGCAGGCGGCGAATGCCGCGGCGTTGCTGCGCCGCAACCTGTTGATCTATGGGCTGGGCGGGATCCTGGTGCCGTTCGTGGGCATCAAGGCGATCGACATGCTGCTGACTGCGCTGCACCTGGTGTAACCCCAACCCTGGTAGGAGCCGGCTTGCCGGCGATGGGTCCGATGCGGTCCGACTGACCCTTCGTCATCACCGGCAAGGACCAAGCGTCCTCCGGCTCCTACAGGTCGTGATGATTCAATGTGAGGAATGTGCAATGTCTAACATGATCCGTCCGGCCCTGAGCCTGCTGGTGCTCATGACCCTGATCACTGGCGTCGCTTACCCGCTGGTAGTGACTGGCGTCGCCCAAGTGGCGTTCCCGGACCAGGCCAATGGCAGTCTGGTGCGCGACGACAGCGGCAAAGTGCGTGGTTCCAGTCTGATCGCCCAGGATTTTACCGGCGACAACTGGTTCCACCCACGGCCATCGGCCGGCGCGTTTGCCACGGTTTCCAGCAGCGCCAGTAACCTGGGCCCAAGCAACCCGGCATTGGCCACCCGTGTGTTCGACGACGCGAATAAACAGTTGGTGCCCGCCCAGGGCCCTGTGCCTCTGGCTTCGCTGACTACCTCTGGCAGCGGTCTTGATCCACACTTGCCACCTGCGGCAATTGCCTATCAACTGGCGCGAGTGGCGGCGGCGCGGAATGTGCCGGTGTCGACCTTGCAGCGCTTGCTCGATGAACACATCGAAAGCCCGCTGGTAGGCCCGCCGGTGGTGAATGTGCTGGCGCTGAACATGGCCCTGGAAAAATTGTAAGCGGTGGTGCCGTCATCGCGGGCAAGCCTGCTCCCACAGGGTATGCATGCCTAACGTGGGAGCGGGCTTGCCCGCGATGACGGCGTGACAGACTCCCTATGAATACCTGAAGGAACCCTCGCGCATGAGCGACTCCGGCCGCGCCGACGCCCTCTTAGCCGATCTGCCCCGGGATGGCCGTGGCCGGCTCAAAGTCTTCCTCGGCGCCGCGCCGGGAGTGGGCAAGACCTACGCCATGCTCCAGGCGGCGCACACGCAGTTGCGCCAGGGGGTGCGGCTGATCGCCGGCGTGGTCGAAACCCACGGGCGCGCCGAGACTGAAGCCTTGCTCAGCGGCCTGCCGCAGCAGCCATTGTTGCGCACGGAATACCGCGGCGTGATGCTCGAGGAAATGGATCTCGATGGCCTGCTCGCCGCCAAGCCCAAGCTGGTGCTGGTCGACGAACTGGCCCACAGCAATGCCCCCGGCAGCCGGCATGAAAAACGCTGGCAAGACATCCAGGAACTGCTCGCCGCGGGCATCAACGTGTTTACCACGGTCAACGTCCAGCACCTGGAAAGCCTGAACGATCAGGTGCGTGGCATCACCGGCGTGCAGGTGCGCGAAACCCTGCCGGACTGGGTGCTGCAAGAGGCGGATGAACTGCTGCTGATCGACCTGCCATCGCGCGAACTGCTGGAGCGCCTGCGCGACGGCAAAGTCTATGTGCCGGAGCAGGCTCGCGCGGCCATCGATGCGTTTTTTACCCAGACCAACCTGATGGCGTTGCGCGAGCTGGCGATGCAGACCGCCGCCGCCCACGTCGATGACGATTTGGCCCAGGGCTATCGCCAACTTGGCCAGGCTGCGCCAGCGGTGCGCGGTCGTTTGCTGGTCGGCGTGGATGGCGATGCGCAGGCCGAGCGCCTGGTGCGTCATGCCAGTCGCGTGGCCCAGCGCCGGCATTTGCCGTGGAGCCTGGTGCATATCGATAACGGCCGCGCGCGCGATGAGCAGTCGCGCCTGCGTCTGCAAAACGCCCAGCAACTGGCCGAGCGCCTGGGCGGGGAAGTGGTGCTGCTGCGTGCGGGGGAGGTGGCCAAGACCTTGATCCAGCATGCCGCCGAACGCCGTGCCAGCCTGGTATTGGTTGGGCAATCGCGGATGCGCTGGCGCCGCCGCGTGTTCGGTGGTGGCCTGGCCGCACGGCTGTTGCGCAATGCGCGGGGCCTGGAAATCAACGTGCTCGACAGCGACGACATCCCCGCACCGCCGCGTCTGCCGGATGTGCGCGGCTTGGTGTGGTTTGACTACGCTTTGGCGGTGCTCGCCACCGTGGTGGCTGCGGCTGTGGCCTGGGCGGTGTCCAGTGTGTTGCCGCTGCCGAATATTTCCCTGGTGTTTCTCGCCGCCGTGTTGCTGGTGGCGGTGCGCAGCAGTCTCGGGCCGTCGCTGGTGTGTGCCGCGCTGTCGTTCCTGACGTACGACTTTCTGTTTATCCCACCGAATTTTTCCTTCGCCATCCAGCGCGAAGAGGACGTGCTGACCCTGCTGTTCTTCCTGCTCATGGCCGCGCTCACGGGTAACCTGGCTGCCCGCCAGCGCCGGCAGTTGCAGGCGTTGCGCGATACCCAGGAAGAAACCAGCGAATTGCTCGACCTGTCGCGCAAACTCACGGCCGCCACCGATCGGCAGGCGGTGATCAGTGCGGCGGCGCATCATCTGGAAGGTTGGAGCGACCTGGACCTGTGCCTGGTCAATCGCGATGGCCAGGGCGGCTGGAAGGTCGAGACCGGTGGCCCATTGACCCTCACCGAAGCCGAACGCGCTGCCGCGGACTGGGCCTGGCAGCATGACCAGCCAGCAGGCATGGGCACCGGCACCTTGCCGTTCGGTCGTTGGTGGTGGTGGCCGCTGTCGAGTGAGGAGGGGCCCTTGGGCTTGCTCGGGGTGAGTGCCAAGCCCGGCCGGGAGTTGAGTGGCCAACGCCGCCGCTTGCTCACTGCGCTGAGCCAGCCACTGGCCCAGGCGCTGGCGCGGGCGCAACTGGCGCAGGAGCTGGAGTCGGCGCGCCTGCACGGCGAAACCGAGCAACTGCGCAGCGCGTTGCTGGCCTCGGTGTCGCATGATTTGCGCACGCCGTTGACGTCCATGCGCGGCAGTATCGACAGCCTGCTGGCGCTCGGTGAGGCGATCCCGCTGGAGGATCGCCGCGAATTGCTCGAAGGTACCCGCGATGAGGCCGAGCGCCTCGACCGTTACATCCAGAACCTGCTCGACATGACGCGCCTCGGCCACGGCGCCCTGAAGCTGGCGCGCGATTGGGTGTCGCCGGGCGACATCGTCGGCAGCGCACTCGGGCGTTTGCGTGCCGTATTGGCGCCGCTGCAGGTCAGCACCCAGGTGCCGGCGGAGTTGCCGTTGCTGTATGTGCATGCCGCGTTGATCGAGCAGGCGCTGGTCAATGTGCTGGAAAACGCCGCGCGCTTTTCGCCGCCCCAGGGCCGTTTGCAGCTCAGCGCCGGTGTCTCTGACAACCAGCTGTTTTTGCGGTGGCCGATGAGGGCCCGGGGATTCCCGAGGAGGAGCGTGCGAAGATTTTCGATATGTTCTACACCGCCGCCCGAGGCGATCGCGGCGGGCAGGGCACGGGGCTGGGCCTGGCGATCTGCCAGGGCATGGTTGGTGCCCATGGTGGGCATATCAGCGTGGCCGATGGCATCGACGGGCGCGGCACCTGCATCACTTTATTCCTGCCGCTGCCGACCCAGCCTGGCCTGGAAGGCGAGCCGTGAGCTACCCTCTTTTCTCCACGGAATTTGATTGGACACCATGAGCCAGACCGCGACGATTTTGGTCATTGATGACGAACCGCAGATCCGCAAGTTCTTGCGCATCAGCCTGGCCTCCCAGGGCTACAAAGTGATCGAGGCCGGCACCGGCAACGAGGGCTTGGCCCAGGCGGCGTTGAGCAAGCCGGACTTGCTGGTGCTCGACCTCGGCCTGCCTGACATGGACGGCCAGCAGGTGCTGCGCGAGTTTCGCGAATGGTCGATGGTGCCGGTCCTGGTGTTGTCGGTGCGGGCCAGCGAAGGGCAAAAGGTCGAGGCCCTCGACGGTGGCGCCAATGACTACGTGACCAAACCTTTCGGCATCCAGGAATTCCTCGCCCGCGTGCGCGCGCTACTGCGCCAGGCCCCGGCGGGGGAAGCCCAGGAAGCGGCGTTGCGGTTTGGCCCCTTGACCGTCGACCTGGCCTACCGCCGCGTGCTGCTGGACGGCGTCGAAGTGGCGCTGACCCGCAAGGAATACGCGGTGCTCGCGCAACTGGCGCGGCATCCGGGGCGGGTGATTACCCAGCAGCAACTGCTCAAGGATATCTGGGGCCCGACCCACACCGATGACAGCCACTACCTGCGCATCGTGGTGGGCCATCTGCGCCAGAAACTGGCGGATGACCCGACCCAGCCGCGATTTATCGTGACCGAGGCGGGGGTGGGTTACCGGTTGTTGAATGCTTGAGTTTATCGGCGCCTGGACGGGCGTCATCGCAGGCAAGCCAGCGCCTGCATTCGTCCGCATTCCAGAGGGCGAGCTCGATTGAATGTGGGGCCTGGGCTTGTCTGGTTTTTGTGACGGGGGACGACATTTTTGCAGGCCAGTTCCTGCATTCGTCCGCATTCCAGAGGGCGAACTCGATTGAATGTGGGAGCCGGGCTTGCCCGCGATGAGGCCCTCAGCTACCACCCACCTGTCAGCGCTGCTCACTCTCATACCGATCCAGCGTGTCACTGGCAATTTCCCGCCCCAGCGCGATCAACTCCGGCGCCTTGTAGAACTCGAAAAACCGGCACACCCGCTTCGGCACGTTGATCAGGATATCCGGCGGGTAGCCCGCGATCTTGTACTGCGCCAGCGACGTCTGCATCACCTCGAAGCTTTGGTTGATCAGGTCCAGCAATGACGCCGGGCCGACGTTGTCGATGATGAACGAGCCAGTCGCCGACTTCGGTGCCCCGGCCTTTTCCGGCGCGGCGGCAGGTTGCTGGGATTCCGGCTCGGCCGACTCCAGCCACGGGTTGATCTCGGCCGCCTGGGCCTGCAGGGCTTCCTGCTCCAGCTTCAACAACTGCTCGGCCTGTTTGCGGCGAAACGGCAAGTGCGAGCCGAGGGACTTCACCAGGCTGTCGAAACGGCTCTTGAACGCCGGCGGACGCTGGATCACCGGCAACTGGTAGTGCTTCTGATTGGTGGCGTTGAGGTTGACCGCAATGATCAAGTCGCAATGGCTCGACACCACCGGCACGATAGGCAGCGGGTTGAGCAGGCCGCCGTCCACCAGCATGCGGTTGCCTTGCATCACCGGGGTGAACAGGCTCGGGATCGCCGCCGAGGCGCGCATGGCCTGGTGCAGGCAGCCCTCCTGGAACCAGATCTCCTGCTGGTTGGTCAGGTCAGTGGCGACGGCGGTGTAAGGGATGCGCAGCGCTTCGATATTGATCTCGCCGACGATCTTGCGGATCTGCCCGAAGACTTTCTCGCCGCGAATCGCGCCGAGGCGAAAGCTCACGTCCACCAGGCGCAATACATCGAGGTAGTCGAGGCTCTCAATCCAGTTGCGATATTCGTCCAGCTTGCCGGCGGCGTAGATCCCGCCGACCACAGCGCCCATGGAGCAGCCGGCGATACAGGCAATGTCGTAGCCGCGCCGTTCGATTTCCTCGATCACCCCGATATGGGCGTAGCCCCGCGCCCCACCGGAGCCCAGCACCAAGGCAACACGCTTTTTCATGGTCGATGTCCTCCCCTAGGCAAGCACCCACAATGCACCTTTTGAGGGGGTGGCTTCAATCTTCGTGCGGGCATGCAGTATTTTTCCAGGAAAGCCATGCAGCTCGGGTATGCTCTGGCAATAGGCGAGTTCGATTTCAGGTTGACTGATAAGGCACTTTTCCTTGCAGGAAACGTCTACAGCGTACGACTGTTTTTCTTTATTTGAGGTGTCATCAATGAAAGCCTGGATGTGTGTGCCTGTGATCGTGTTGGCCCTGGCCGGTTGTGCCGGGAAAACCGCGTACCGCGACAGCTGCGGCACGCAACTGGATGCAGCGTGGCACGAACTGGACTTGGCCAAGGCTGAAGGTTTTGCCGGCACCGTGAGCTACTCCAAGGCCCTGTCTTTGTTGACCGGCGCCAAGACCCAACAGCAATTCGAAGCGTTTGAAGGCTGCTCCAACAAGGCCGAGAAAGCGCGGTTCTATATTCGTGAGTCGCGCGCCGGCCGCTAAGCCGTCTACGCTGGCGTGAGCCAGCCGGGATTTTCATCGTCAAGGGGGAAGGGATGTCAGCTTTGGTCGATCAGTTAGTCGCTCAGGTCATTGGCCTGGAAGTAGGGTTACTGAGCTGCCAGGCTCGCCTCGCTGCCGTCACCGACGATGAATCCCTGCACGACCTGCGCACTACTGTGCGCCGCCTGCGCAGCCTGTTGCGCCCCTTGCGCGGGCTGCCCGGGGTGGAACAGGTTGAGGCGGCCGCCCGTGCGGTCGGCCAATTGACTACGCCGCTGCGTGACCGTGAGGTGCTGGCGGCGTATTTGCACGCGCATGGCCACCACGAGGCCGCTGATCGGCGCATGCGCCTGCAACCCGATGCGTATCGCCATGTGGCGCAAGGCGCAGAACTTGCGCATTTGCTGCTGATTCTCGATGCATTCCCACGGTTTATCCGCGCCAGCGAACATCAGAAATTGCTCAAGGGCCTGCGTCCGCGAATCCAGAAACGACTGGCCAAGCAATGGCACCAACTTGATCAAGCCCTGAAGGATCCTGAGCACGATCGCCACCGCCTGCGTTTGTTGATCAAGCGCGTGCGTTACGCCGCCGAGGCCTATCCCGAGTTGGACAAGCTGCCCGCCAACGCCATGTCGCGCCTGAAAAAGGCCCAAGGTGCCCTGGGCGACTGGCATGACTGCTGGCAGTGGCTGGCCCAGGCTGAACACCAGGCGGATTTGCAGCCGTGTGTTGCCGTGTGGCATCGCACCATGGCCAAGGCGCAAGGGCAGGCGGACCGCGTGCTGGACAAGCTCAGCGCCGATTGTTTCTAAAACGGTCCGGGTTTTGGCCGGAATAAGCGCTGTACGTTGCTGGCTCGATGGTTAAGATCCTTCATCTGTTTCTTTTGATGTGAGGTCGCCATGCGCTTTAGTGATTTGCTCGACGCCGCCCGAAACCACCCGCTGGACGTCACCATTCCCGCCGAGTGGGCCCAGGGCCGCGCCACGTTTGGTGGTCTGGTCGCCGCCTTGCAGTACGAAGCGTTACGCGCCAAGGTGCCGGCGGATCGCCCATTACGCTCGCTGGCAATCACTTTCGTCGGCCCGGTAGCGCCTGACGTAGCGGCCAGTTATGAAGTCGAAGTCTTGCGCGAAGGCAAGGCGGTCAGCCAATTGCTTGGCCGTGTGGTGCAGAACGGTGAAGTGGCGACATTGGTCCAGGCCAGTTTCGGCGGGTCTCGCGCGTCGGAAATCGATGTGGCGAGCGAGCCACCGCCGGTGTTCAAGCACTGGGATGAGTGCCAGGAGTTGCCCTATATCAAGGGGGTCACCCCTGAATTCATGCGCCACCTGGCGATGCGCTGGAGTGTCGGCGGCTTGCCGTTCACCGGTAATAAGTCCCGCGACATGGGCGGTTGGGTGCGATTGCGTGGGGATGTCAAAGAAGAACCGCTGACCGAGGCGCATATTCTCGCCCTGGTCGATGCCTGGCCCCCGGCCTTGCTGCCGCACCTCAAGAAGCCAGCGCCAGGCAGCACCCTGACGTGGACCATCGAATTTATCCAGCCGCTGCAGGACCTGACGACCCTGGACTGGTGCCAATACCACGTCAACATCGAACACGCCCGTGACGGCTATGGCCATGCCGCTGCCGCACTGTGGGGCCCGACCGGCGAGCTGATCGCCTTAAGCCGCCAGACCGTGGTGGTCTTCGCCTGACCTCAATGCCGGTGGCGCTGGCGCCAGGCACGCCACCAGCCGCCGCTCAGCACAAAGCGCGGGAAGGTCACGAACTGCTCGACCACCAGGCGTTGCACTGCGTCTTTACGATCACTGAATGGCTCACTGGCCTGGGCTTCCAGGCTATGTCCATGACGCTGCAGCGCCAGGCCGGCGAGAATGCCGACAACGCCAATGGCGAAGCTGGCCAGGCTCAGGCTGAACACCCCCGACACAATCAACAGAAACCCGATGATGAACAGCGGCACCGCAATCAGGTGCAACGCCAGGTTGGTCGGGTGTTGATGGTTCTGCGGGTAGTTACGCCATTGCCAGGCGGGGAGATTGGGATGACGTTTGCCCATGGTGGTGAATCCTCTGTCCGTTGAAACAACATGCAGAGAGTCTAGGTGGGGTTGCGTGAGGGGGCGAATTGGGGCTGGCTATGGGGGTCATAGAGGGCGATTTTTGACAGGTTACCCTCATGTCAAAATAGCGCAGTCAGGGTCGTCCCTGTGCATCGGATACGTAAGAATAGGTATGCGGTCGTAGGACCGCTGCAATACCTTTGCATCGTGCAGAACCTCAGGTTCACCGAGGCCTAGTTGTAGGGTGGGGACTACAGGTTGAACAGTCCTACAGTTTCAACTGCCCGATCGCCTTACTCAGTTCTCCAGCCAGCGTCGCCAGTTCATTGCTGGTCGTCGCGGAGTCCACAGTCTGTTGCACGGTGTTCTCGGTCACGTCACGGATGCTTACCACTGCGCGGTTCATCTCTTCGGCGACGTGGCTTTGCTGTTCGGCGGCGACGGCGATCTGGGTGTTGCTTTCGCGCATTTGCGCCACGGCGCCGGTGATTTCGGCGAGTGCGGCGCCGGCCTCCTGGGCTTGTTGCACGCAGTCGTCAGCCTTGAACGAGCTTTCCTGCATGAAGTCCACTGCGTCGCGCGTGCCGGCTTGCAGCGCCGAGACCATGCGGGTGATTTCGTCGGTGGAGCTCTGCACGCGCTTGGCCAGGTTGCGCACTTCGTCGGCAACCACGGCGAACCCCCGGCCCATTTCGCCGGCGCGCGCGGCTTCGATGGCGGCGTTGAGCGCGAGCAGGTTGGTCTGTTCGGCGATGCTGTGGATCACGCCGACCACACCGTTGATTTTCTGGCTGTCCTCGGCCAGTTTCTGGATCATTTCGGCGGTCTGTTGCACGCCGGTGGACAGCCCGGCGATTGAGCGTTGCACGCGGGTGACCACTTCCTGGCCGCTGCCGGCGAGGGTGTCGGCGGTCTGGGACAGGTCGCGCGTGGCACCGGCATGTTGAGCAATGTGGTAGACGGTGGCGGTCATCTCGTTGATAGCAGTGGCGGCCTGGTCGGTCTCGCTTTGCTGGCCGAGCATGCCGTGCTGCACTTCGTTCATGCTGCTGGCCAGCCGCGCGGCACCCTCGTCGAGTTGCCGGGCGGTGCGTGCCACCGTATTGACCACCCGCTGGTAGCCGGCTTGCATGGCGTTGAAGGCGCTGGCCATCTGGCCGACCTCGTCCTTGCAGGCCAAGGGCACACGGGCCGACAGGTCGCCGGTTTTCTCCACGTGCAGCATCACGTCCTTGAGGGTATTGAGCTGGCTGAGCAGGAAGCGGATCAATAACTGCGAAGCGCCGAGCATCGCCAGCATCAGAATCAATACGGCCACCGCATAGTTGGCGAAGCGTTCGCGGAACACCTGGCTCAGGCTGGGGGCATAGGCCAGCACGGCGACCTGTTGGCCGTCGGGGCGCGCGATCACTTCGGCGCCCATCAGCGGGTTCTCGCCAAACAGCGGCATACGGTTGAGGTCGACCCAGCCGTTGGCGCCGCTCAGGGCTGAAAGATCCTGGTCAGCTCGTTGTGGGATCTGGCCTTGTGCATATGTCAGCCAGTGCTCATCTGTGGGCAGGGCCTTTTCCGCCGGCCAGGCACTGAGCAATCGCGCCTGGGCCTGCGCCGAGGCCTGGGACGCATCGCTGCGCGCCTGTTGTTCAAGCTGCACGGCGTACAGCACCAGCAGCAGGGTGGTGATGAACGCGACCGCGTTGACGGCCCAGAATTTGTACTTCAGCGAGATATTGCTAAGCCAGGCACCCATGGAAGGTTTTCTCTGATAGCGGAAACAGTATTGGCAAGGTGCCATTATTGTGCCGCTACTCAGGAAGCCGGTTTTGACATGGGTCAATGCGCCGCATCAATCCACGGCAGGCAAGCCAAAAAACGCGCGCGCGCTGGCGGTGCTGTGCGCGGCCAGGTCTTCCACGCTTTCGTTGCGGTGCAACGCGACTTCGCGCAGTACTTCCGGCAAGTAGGCCGGTTCGTTGCGGCCGTTTTTTGGTTTCGGCCGCAGGGTGCGTGGCAGCAGGTAGGGGGCGTCGCTTTCCAGCATCAGACGGCCACGGGGAATTTCCCTCACAAGCGGGTGCAAGTGTGTCCCACGGCGTTCGTCGCAGATCCAACCGGTGATGCCGATGTGCAAGTCGAGGTCGAGGTAGCTGAACAATGCCGACTGTTCGCCGGTGAAGCAGTGCACCACGGCGGCGGTGAGGTGGTCGCGGTAGTCCTTGAGGATTTCCAGCAGGCGTTGGTTGGCGTCGCGTTCATGCAGAAATACCGGGAGTTTCAACTCGACGGCCAGGGCCAAGTGCTCTTCCAGGACTTTCTCCTGCTGCGGGCGTGGGGAAAAGTCGCGATTGAAGTCCAGCCCGCATTCGCCCACGGCACGCACGCGGCTTTCACTGAGCAGGCCGCGCAAACGCTGGGCGCTGTCGCCGTTCCAGTCACTGGCGGAATGCGGGTGGATGCCGGCCGTACTGAACAGGCGCTGGCCGCTTTCATCGAGTTTCAAACACAGTTCCAGGGCCTGCTCACTGCCGTCGACGCTGGTGCCGGTGAGTACCAATTGCTGTACGCCAGCGGCATAGGCTCGCTCGAGAACGGCCAGGTGCTTCTCGTCGAAACTGGGGTTGGTCAGGTTGACGCCGATATCAATGAGTTGCATGGTGCTATCTCCGCCTGCGGCCGGAAAGCATATCAGAGCTGTAGATTTATAAGAAAATCGAAGAACTACAACGAGTTATAGCTGTCTTTGAACGTCGCAAGTGACATTGTGGTCGGCCGACCGCCTGACCCAGTGTCGCCGTTGCGTACCTTGCCAGCGCATAAAGCGCTCTGTTTCTGACGCCCACCGCCTCGTTTTTCGCGAGAGCGTTGGCCAGTATTCTTTCCGGAGAGCGGATGATCCGACCCTCGGCGTTGCTTATGTTGTGCCTGACGTTATTGCTGCCCATGGCGGCGGTTGCGCGTCTGGACGGGCCGCTGGAAGTGACCAAGCCCAGCAAGGTGCGCGACTTGGCGGAGATCCGCTCCAGCCGCACCTTGCGCGTATTGGTCAACCAAAGCCGCAATAGCTCTGGTGAAGTGCAGGGCCAGGCTATCGGGGTGGAATATCACCGCCTGCGCGCCTTCGAGCAGTACCTCAATGGCCACGCCCGTGATGGCCAGGAAATCAACCTCAAGATCATTCCCAAGGCCAAGGACCAACTCCTTGGCGCGCTGGCCCGTGGCGAAGGCGATCTGGTGGCCCCTGGTGAACTGCTGGATGTGAAGGCCGCACACAAGATCAGCACCAGTGACCCGATCGCCAGCGGAGTGCCGCTGTGGCTGGTGGGGGTCAAGGGCGAGCGGCGGTTTACCAAGTTGGAGCAACTGTCTGGCCGGACCGTGGCGCTGACCACTGGCAGCGCGGCGGCGGATGCCATCAGTCAGGTCAATCAGAAGCTGGCGCTGCACAAGCAGCCGTCGATCAAGGTGGAATGGGTCGACCCGACGCTCGCGGTGGAGGACGTGCTGGAGATGGTCCAGGCGGGGATTTTTCACCTGACCATCGTCGAGAAGCCGATTGCCGAGCGCTGGTCGAAAATCTTGCCCAAATTGCGCTTCGATAAGCAGGTGGCGATCAGCGAACCAGGTGACGAGTACTGGTTCGTGCGCCAGGACGCGTCGATGCTGCGGGCCAGCATCGATCGATTTCTCAAGACCTATCGCACGCCCTCCGACCAGGATGTCGCGTTCCAGCGTATCTATCGGCGCCTGTACCAAGTGCGCAATCCGCTGGCCCGGGTCGACCGCCAGCGCCTGGAGAAGCTGCGCCCGGTCCTGCAAAAACATGCGCGCGAGCAGGGCATGGACTGGTTGAACCTTGCGGCATTGGCCTTCAAGGAGTCGGCACTCGACCCCGGCGCGCGCAACAGCGGCGGCCCCACCGGCCTGATGCAGATCACGCCGTCGGCGGCGCAGCGGGTGGGGGTCAACAATATCGAGAACCTCGACAGCAATGTGCAGGCCGGTGCGCGCTATCTGGCGATGATCCGCCGCAAGTTTTTCGCCAGCCCCAAGCTCAATGAGCGCGAGCGCATGGCCTTTGTACTGGCGGCCTACAACATGGGCCCGGAGCGCGTCCAGGGCATGCGCACCGAGGCCAAGCGCCGGGGGCTCAACCCCAACCAGTGGTTCTTCCAGGTTGAACGCATTGCCATGGAGCAGGTGGGCATGAGCGGCGTCAGCTATGTTAATAGCGTTAACAAGTACTACTTGGCGTTCGATCGGGAGCGGGAGTCCCTGGAGCCGCCAGCGCCGAAAATTGCCTCACGGAAGTAATCGATTAATTCGATATTGATAAGGCAGTTTTTGCGCTTTTAACATTGCTTAAACTGATTAATATGGCGGCCAACCAACCCCTGTTTCGAAAAGGATTACAAGCATGAGCCCACTGATCAAAAGCCTCCTGACCACCCGTGCCGGTTACGGCCTGACTGTCCTGCGCATTGTTGTTGGCATTATCTTCGCGGCCCACGGCTCGCAAAAACTCTTTGGCTGGTTCGGTGGCTACGGCCTGGCCGGCACGGCGCAGTGGATGGAAAGCATCGGCCTCGCACCGGGTACCCTGATGGCACTGTTGTCGGGCGGGACCGAGTTCTTCGCCGGCCTGGCACTGATCATCGGTTTGCTCGCTCGCCCGGCGGCACTGGGCTTGACCATCCTGTCGCTGGTGGCGATCTTCTCGGTGCATATCCATAACGGTCTGTTCATGGCCAATAACGGGTATGAGTTCGCATTGGCGCTGCTCGGCGGCGCGCTGGCAGTGCTGCTGGAAGGTGCCGGCAAATTGTCTGCAGACCGCGCCATCGCCCGCTGATCGACGTCTGGAAAACCGACAAGGCCCGCCCCTGTGCGGGCCTTTTCGTTGCCCGCCATTCTTGACACCGCCCCTGCGGCTTCTCTAGGATGCCGCTCATGCGCCGATTTAAACAGCTAATTGCGGGGCGCCACCGGGACTCTATGCAGCCCGACAGAAGCTTGTACTCCCATGCCGAGACAGCTTTGAAATTCCGCTAAAGCGCTGGTTCGGTGTTGCCTCTCACCTGCCCGCAGACTTTTGAGGCAGAGACACGACACGATGAATGCACTACGCCCCCTGATACGCCTGGCCCCGATCACCGCGGACCTGACTCAACGCAATCCGAAAATTCTCCTGGGCGGCAAGCACCAGCCGACGCTGTTGCGTTACCTGGATGGCTGGCCGCGTCGTACCGGGCGGCCATCGGCGTTCCTGATCCAGTTTGTGGAAGACGGCGACTCTCTCGCCCGTTTTGCCAACAACAGCTTTGACCTCGCGGTCATCCAGGCTCCGAGCGCCGTCAATGCAGCTGAAGTGATCGGCCATCTGACCCGCATTGCCCGGCAAGGGCTGATCGCCAGGCGTTGAGGTTCAGCGACGTGCGGCCTCGCCGTTCAAGCGTCGTCGACGATGGCCGAGAAACACCAGCCAGGCAACCAGGCACAACATCAGCGGGATCGCGAAGGTCACGCCCAGTTTTATCGCCAGCTCCAGGCGATTGATCTGCGCGTATGCCTCGGCCTTCAAGGCGTGCAACTCCATGGGCAAACGCAGGCGCTCCTTATTGAGGGCCTGCAATTGCGTCCTGGTGTCCACTGCCTGGGTGCCCAGGTTGATCACTTGTGGCGTCAACTGCCGCCATTCCTGTTCCGTTCGCTGCAGGCGTCGTTCCACCTCATAGGCCTTGCCGCGATAGACCTGTTCGGCGGCGTTGCGCATGGCCTCCAGCAGGGTCGGTGAGTTGCTTGCTGGTGTACGCGGCCGAACGTTGGCCAGTGCTTCAAGGGCGGACAGGTTATCCAGTGTATTCAAGATAAACAGTGCGTTGCTGTCAGGCGTCGCGGGGCTGAGCTGATCGGTGAGCATGTCGGTGTCGGCGACCACCACGACATGGATCTTTGTCGCTTTTTGCACGCCCGGCGGTTGACCCTTGATGCCTTCAGGAAATGCCGAATAAGCCGGCCCCTCGATACGGGCCGCAATTACATGACGTTTGCCTTGTTTGGGCAGCACGTCAGACAATGCGTCACGCACGGTGACGTCCACGAAACGCTCGGTATCCATCAGCTCGGCGTGCTCGGAGCTGTACAGCAGGGGGGTAAATGTCGTGCGACTTTTAGCCAGGCGAGAGACAGCGCCGCTGCTGGATACGATCACGGTGTTCAATTTCCAGGTGCTCACATCCTGCGTGTTCATCGCCTGCCGTGGCAGGTTTAACCGGGCTGGGTACCGCTCCGCGTTTCTTCCGGGGCCCGGCTCAGTCCAAGACGAATAGAGGCCGTCGACCAGCAGCTTATCCGCTGGCATCTGGATACCCCAGGCGGCCAGCAGTTCGTGCAATCGAGTATTGGCTGGCGCACGGCCTGAGCGTTGCTCGCCCAGGGGGTCGATAAACATCATCAACCTGCCGCCCTTCAATACAAATTGTTCAATGCCATACAGGGTCTGTTCGGACAACGCGGCGGGCTGCACCACCATCAGTGCCTGGACATATTCCGGGATGCGCACGGTCGTCGACTCCAGCAGCGCGAGGTTAAAGTGCTGCTGCACGGTCTTGAGCAGCCGCCCTGCGGATTCCTCCATCGCTTGCCCTGAGATCAGACCGACAATGGGGCGCTCAGGGTGTTGCAACTTATAGATCAAGTGGCTGATTTCGTAATCGAGCAAGGGCTCACGATCAAGGCTGAATGATTCGATGCGTTGCGCACCGTGACCGGCACGGGTACCGATAAGGCCCAGAAAACCGCCCTCATCGTCGAGGCCAAATAGCTCCGCTTTGTAGGCATCCTCTGAAAAACGTGCAGGTTCGATAAGGTGCAGGTTGAGCATGCCTCGGGCGGCTTTTTCATATTCCTTGAGCCGGTCCTCGATACGCTTGCCATAGCGTTTCATCGCGGGACTTCTTGCTGGGGCGTTGTTGGCGTTGAAGTAATACAAGTCTACCGGGCTTTCCAGGGAATTCAGGAAGTGCCGTACGGTGGGGGATAAAGTGTGGATCTGGGAACGGGAATAGTCCCAGCGAATGTCGGGAAGTTTAACTATCCAGACCAGGTTGAACGCGAGGAATAGTAAAAGCAAGACAATAAGTGTCATGCCGGTACGCAGAGTGGATCGCATGGGGCTTTCCTTCTCAGCGATGCTTGTAATTAAGGGTGATGGTCGCCGCAGTGAGGAAGGCCAGGATCATGCTAATGAAGTAAAGAATGTCGCGAAGTGCAAATTTTCCATCGTCCAGGCTGCTGAATCTTGAAAGCGGATTGAGGGAACTCAAACTGTCGATAACCCAAATGGGCGCTTGATGTTCCAGAGCATCGAGTAAAGATGAAAGTCCACTGACGGTGAGCAGTAAGCCCATCGTCAGTATGACGACGACGGTACGCTGACGGACGCAAGTGAAGATGAAACAACCGGCAGATAGATAACTGCCCGCCAGCAGCCAACTTGCCAAAAATTGCGAGGCTATAACGGCGTTGTCCGCCCTGCCCAGATAATTGGCGATGATGACCAGCGGAAACGTCAACAGCAGAGCCACGCCGACTACAACCCAGGCAGCCAGGAACTTGCCGATCACCCACTCAAAGGGGGTGACGGGCAATGTTTTCATCAGTTCGAGAAAACCGGCATTCGCCTCATCCGACCAGAGTTGCGCCGCCAGGGCGGGGATCAAGAGTAAGTAAAGCCAGGGATGCAGTTGGAAAAAAACCTGCAAGGTGCTGCTGTCTTGCTCCAGCCACGGGCTGAGGTGAAAACCCAAGGCCACGGACAGTACTAAAAAAATCGCCACGCTCAGGTATGTGCCTGGTGTGCAGGCATAACTGGCGAGTTGGCGCTTGAAAATGACGGGCAGCAATTTCAAAGAGTGGCCTCTCGGCTCAGGTGGTGGACCACATCGTTCAGGCGGCCTGACTCCTGGTGCAGCGAGCTGATTTGCCACCGACGACTGGCGATGAGTGTGTGAATGTGTGAGGAGATGTTATGGCCCGGCATGGCCAGCACGGTCACGGTGCCGGGGGCATGGCGATGCTCTTCGATGCCCGCCACGCCTGGCAGGACGGCGAGCGCCAGCAGGTCCAGAGGCGTTTGCGCGGTCAGGGTAACTGCCTGGAAATGACGGGAATCGCGTTGCAGATCAGGCAGTGGCGTATCGGCCACCAGACGCCCGCCCGCAAGCACCAGCGCCCGTGTGCAGAGTTCGGACAATTGATCGCAGTGCCGGGACGCGATGATCACCGTCATCTCCTGCGTCAACGACCTAATAAGCGCCCTGAAGGTGTGTCTTTGATCGGGTGCCAGTCCTTCGGTCGGCTCATCCAGTAACAACAAGGCCGGACCATGCAGGATGGCTTGGGCAATCGCGACTTTACGTTTCCATCCAGTGCAGAGTGTGTCGAGGGGCGCGTTGAGAATGGGCCATAACTCCAGTCGCATGGCGGCGTGTTCCACGCGCGCGCGTTTTTCTGCGCCGTGGAACCCACGAATGCTGGCAATGAAATGCAGGAACGCGTTTGCCGACATCGTTGGATGACCGAGATCCCGGTCCAGTTGATAGCCGATCGCTTTCTTTATCTTGAGAACTTGCGGGTTGATACCCTGGACAGTGACGTGTCCACTGGAAGGCGAAGTTGTACCGGAAAGTATATTCAACAGTAGCGTTTTAACAGTAGGGTCTTCTCCAAAAAGCCCCAGGCATTCGTGTTGATTGGCGCTGAATGAGAGATCACTGATAATGTTTTTCTTGTCCAGGTATTTTGTCACGTTGCTTATTTCGATCATGTGTTTACCGAATAAGTTTGGTATGACGTTAAGGGAGAGATTTTAAAAAGGGTACGGATAATCATCGCTTTTGGGAACGACGATCAGCATTAATAAGAGAAGTCCTACGTGTGTGCCCGGTACATCGCTGAAACAATTGGAGTGTGTGTTGACTTTTAAATTTCGAATGTTTATTTGATGTTTGTATAGACGTTCTGCGCTGTGTAACGAGGCCTGATAATCATGATGCTGCTACGTACCCTAGTTCTTGAACGCGATGGTCAGGATGCACCGGTCAACGGCGCACTGCTCTGTGGGTTTGCTGTTGGTCAGATTGCCTCCAACTTCCTCGTTTACAGCCTCGATGAAGAAGTTGAACCGGGGAGTTCCAGGGTTTACATCGCGGCATTGCGTAAAAAAGCCGAACGGTATTTTCTCGGTGGTGTCGAGTCCAGGGACGACTTGCAAGTTGCCATGCATGTGTTCAAGCAAATTCTGACGTTGGCGGCGTCGGGTGCAAAAGCCGCTGGCGTCACGGAAACCCAGTTGCCCTATCATTTTGTCGATTTGAAAGGCTGCAAGCTGCCGCCTGCCAGGCCCGAGGATCACCACTCGGTGATCATCAAGAAAGCGCTGGTGATGAAGGTGATTACCCTGGGCATTTCCGCGCCTGCGTTGCCGGCAATCGAAAGCGCGTCATTGATCGTGCCGTCCATTCGCTTTTCATCGAAATTAAGCTCGTCCCCCAGGGCAGCGATCGCGGCCGACCCTGCCCGTGTACCTGAGCACGAGCAGCCTGTCGAAGAGCCACGCCCGGTGGCGATCGAAATGCCGGTAAACCGCGTACAGGCTGAACCTGTGATGCCGCCCGCGCCGGAGCCGCGGGGTCAACCTGGATTGCCCGCGCCCATGGACCAGAACGCCATGTTCGAGGTGGACAGTACACTGACCAACCTGGCGCGTGTCGCACAGGAGTTGACCCAACAAAAGCTCGCCGTCATCGAACAGCAGGCGGCGCTTGATCAATGGCAGGCTCGATTGCAGCAGGAACAAAGCCAGTCCGATGAGAGGTCTCGAGAGCTGGAGCAGCGCATTGCCCAGTTGCATGACCAGTCGCTTGCGGTCAGCCAGAGAACCGAAACACTGAAGGTCATGACGTCGCAGGTGTCGAACCTGCGCCAAAGCTTGCGCGCGATGCTGCTGGACCTGGACCAGGTCCTGGATGGCTAGACCGGCCTGGCTACTTTCCCGGGTTCATTTATCATCAACGCCAGCCAGCCGACGCCAGGGCATGATTGCCTGGCCGATTGGCACCTATGGACATTGCCTGGGGATGCATGCGTTTGAGTACCAAGCTGATTACCAAAGAAGGTCATGAAGCGCTGAAGAAAGAGCTGGACTACCTGTGGCGCGAAAAGCGCCCGGACACCACGCGCAAAGTGACATGGGCTGCCTCGCTGGGCGACCGCAGCGAAAACGCCGACTACCAGTACAACAAGAAATTGCTGCGCGAGATCGATCGCCGGGTCCGGTACCTGCGCAAGCGCCTGGAAGACATGCGCGTGGTGGAGTACATGCCCGAGCAGGAAGGGAAGGTGTTTTTCGGCGCCTGGGTCGATATCGAAAACGAGCAGGGCGAGACCAAGCGTTTTCGGATTGTCGGCTATGACGAGATTTATGACCGGATGGACTATATCTCCATCGACTCTCCGATGGCCCGCGCGTTGTTGCGCAAGGAAGTCGATGATGAGGCCATTGTGCAGACGCCCGGCGGCGAAGTGTGCTGGTGGATCACCGGGATCGAGTATGTGAAGTGAGCGCCGTTGGCCCGCGTCCTTTGAAGGACGCGGGCCATTGTGTTTTCAGCCTTCGCGCAATACGGTCAGAGGGCTGGCATTCAGTGCGCGGCGCGTACCGAAGACCCCGGCCCCGCCGATCAGTACCGCACCGATCACCGGCAGCACCAACAACCACGGGTGCGGGTGCCAGGCCAGGTCAAAGGCATAGCGGTACAGCACCCAGGTCACCAGCTCGGTTCCCAGCGCCGCCAGCAACCCGCTGACGGCACCCAGCAAGCCGAACTCGATGCGCCTGGCCTTGACCAGCAGCTTGCGTTCGGCACCCAGGGCGCGCAGCAGTGCACCTTGGCGGATCCGCTCATCAAGGGTGGCCTGCAGGCCGGAGAACAACACCGCCATTCCGGCCGCCAGCACAAACAGCAGCACGTACTCCACCGCCAGGGTCACCTGCGCCAGGATGCTGCGCAACTGCTCCAGCAGTGCCTCGACCTGCAGGATGGTCACGGCCGGGAAGGCACGCGACAGATCGACAATCTGCTGGTCGTGCCCAGGCGCCAGGTAAAAGCTGGTCAAGTAGGTCGCGGGCAGATCCTTCAGCGTGCCTGGCTGGAAAATCATGAAGAAGTTCGGCTGGAAGTTGTCCCAGTTGATGGTGCGCAGGCTGGTGACCCGCGCTTCACGGTTTTCCCCGCCCACGGTAAACACCAGGTGGTCGTTGAGTTTGAGCTTGAGGCTTTCTGCGACCTTGGCTTCTACCGAGACCCCGGGGATTTCATCGGTGGGTTGCTGCGACCACCAGGTGCCCGCTGTCAGGGCGTTGCCCGGTGGCAGGTCGGCGGCCCAGGTGAGGCTCAAGTCACGTTGCACCGCGCGGTCGCCGCTGGAGTCCTTGCTGACAATCTCCTGCACCGGTTCGCCGTTGATGCTGATCAGCCGGCCCGGCACCACGGGATACAGCGGTGCTGACTGCGCCTGCAGCTCCAGCAGGCGAGCGCCGAACGCGTCTTTGTCGGCCGGCAGGATGTTGAGGGCGAAATAGTTGGGCGCATCCTTGGGCAACTGGTTTTGCCAGGTGTCGAGCAACTCGCCGCGCAGCAGGGCAATCAAGCCCATCGACAGCAGGATCAGGCCAAAGGCCAGGGACTGGCCAGCCGCCGCCAGCGGGTGACGCAGCAATTGTCCCAGGCCCAGGCGCCAGGGCAGGGAGGCGCGGGCCAGCAGGCGTCGCAAGCTTTGCAGCAGCAACAGGAGCAGGCCACCGAGTACCAGCGCTGCCACCACGCCACCGCCGAGCAGGGCGAAGGTCAGCACCAGGTCGAGGCTCAGGCGCCACATGATCAGGCCCAGGGCGAACAGGGCTGCGCCGTAGACCATCCAGGTGCTGGAAGGAATCGGCAGCAGGTCGCGACGCAGTACCCGCAGCGGCGGCACCCGACCCAATGCCGCAAGTGGCGGCAGGGCGAAGCCGGCGAGGGCGACCAGCCCGGTGCCGATCCCGGCGATGGCCGGCAGCAGGCCGCCAGGCGGTACGTCCGCCGGCAGCAGATCGTGCAGGAAGTAGAACAGGCCAAACTGCGCGAGCCAGCCGAGCAGGGCGCCGGTCAGGCTCGCCAGCAGGCCCAGTACGCTCAATTGCAGGCTGAACAGCAACATCGCTTCACGGCGCGATAACCCCAGGCAGCGTAACAATGCACTGGCGTCGAAGCGGCGGGTGGCGAAACGGTTGGCCGACAAGGCCACGGCGACGCCGGCCAGCAGCACTGCCACCAGGCTTGCCATGTTCAGGTAGCGCTCGGCCTTGCCCAGGGCGCCGCCAATCTGCTGGTTGCCGTCTCGCGAGTCCTGCAGGCGCTGGTTGGCGGCGAGGCCGGGCTTGACCAGGTCGCGATAGGTTTGCAGCGCTGTGCTGCCCTGTGGCCCGCGCCACAGTTCGCGGTAGCTGACGCGGCTGCCGGGCTGGACCACACCGGTGGCATCCAGGTCCGCCAGGTTGATCATCACCCGGGGCGTGAGGCTGTAGAAGTTACCGGCGCGGTCGGGTTCGTAGGTGAGGATGCGGTCCAGGCGCAGGGTCTTCATGCCGACATCGATACTGTCGCCGACCTTGAGGTCGAGTGCAGTCAGCAGCCGCGCCTCCACCCAGGCTTCACCGGGCTTCGGGCCACCTCCCGGGGTTTCATCGCCAAACGGCGCAGCCGCGCTTTTCAGCTCACCGCGCAGCGGGTACTGCTCGTTGACCGCCTTGATGCTGGAGAGCTGGATGCCGTTGTCGGTGGCAATCACGCTGGAGAATTCGACCACCCGGGCGTGATCCAGGCCCAGTTCGGTCCCCGACCGGATTTGTTCGGGCCGCGCCGGCGAGCTGCCTTCAAGCACCAGGTCGGCGCCGAGGAACTCGGTGGCGCGCAGCATCATGGCGCCATTGAGGCGGGCACCGAAATAGCCGATGGCGGTGCTGGCAGCTACCGCCACCAGCAGGGCGAAGAACAACACGCGCAATTCGCCGGCGCGGGCATCGCGCAGCAATTGGCGCATGGCAAGGCTGAACAGGCGCAACAGCGGCAAACGTGCCATCAAGGCTCCAGGGGCGCGACCATCAGGCCGGCTTCAAGGCGGATCAGGCGTCGGCAACGGTGGGCCAGGCGCTCGTCGTGGGTGACCAGCACCAGGGTCGTGCCGCTTTCTTTGTTGAGCTCGAACAGCAGGTCGCTGATGCGCTCGCCGGTGTGGCTGTCGAGGTTCCCGGTGGGTTCATCGGCAAATAGCACGTCCGGTTCGGCAGCGAACGCGCGGGCGATCGCCACTCGTTGCTGTTCACCGCCGGACAACTGGCGCGGCGAGTGGGTCAGGCGTTGGCCCAGGCCGACTCGCTCCAGCAAATGGGTGGCGCGCTCGCGGGCGTCTTTGCGGCCGTCCAGCTCCAGCGGCAGCATGACGTTTTCCAGGGCGTTGAGGCTGTCGAGCAACTGGAAGGACTGGAACACGAAGCCCACGTGCTCGGCGCGGATGCGCGCACGCTGGTCTTCGTCGAGGGTGCTGAGGGCTTGCCCGGCGAGTGTGACTTCGCCGCTGCTGGGCAGGTCGAGGCCGGCCAGCAGGCCCAGGAGGGTGGATTTACCGGAGCCGGAAGCACCGACGATAGCCAGGCTATCGCCCTTGTTCAGTTCCAGGCTCAGTTCGTGCAGGATAGTCAGTTCACCTTCCGCGCTGGGAACCACTTTGCTAAGGTTCCGCGCGATGAGAATGCTTGCGCCCATGGAGAATCCGATGCGAATGTGGTTTTTGAGTGCTGGCCTGGCCTTGATGTGCATGGCCCAGAACGCAGCGGCGGGTACAGTCCTGATCGTTGGCGATAGTATCAGTGCCGGTTTCGGCCTGGATACCAGCAAAGGGTGGGTAGCGTTGCTGGGACAACGGCTCAAGAAGGAAGGTTTCGACGATAAAGTGGTCAACGCTTCCATCAGCGGCGACACCAGTGCCGGAGGCTTGGCGCGCCTGCCGGCGGCGCTTGCAGAGCATAAGCCGGATGTCGTGGTGATCGAGCTTGGCGGCAATGACGGCCTGCGCGGCCAACCGCCTGCGCAATTGAAACAAAATCTTGCGTCGATGATCGATCAGTCCAAGGCCGGCGGCGCCAAGGTGCTGTTGCTGGGCATGCAGTTGCCACCCAACTACGGCCCGCGCTACACCACGGCATTCGCTGAAGTGTATGGGGCACTGGCCAAGGAAAAAAACGTCCCGCTGGTGCCGTTTTTCCTCGAGGGCGTCGGTGGTCATCCCGAACTGATGCAGGCGGATCAACTGCACCCGGCGGTCGGCGCCCAGGGCAAGTTGCTGGAAAATGTCTGGCCGACGCTAAAACCGCTGCTTTGACGCTTTTCTACCGGCAGGCTTTCGGCTAAGGTGGCGCCCCCCCGATTTGGAGCCCTTGATGTCGCGTCCTGCCTGGTCCCTGTTTAACTACCAACTGATCGAGCCGGACGAGCAGCTGGATCTGTTCGCCTGCCAGGAAGTGCGGGTGCATCTGGTCACGCGGCAATTGGAACTGGGCGGCTCCATCGATCGTACCCTGTGCGGTACGTTACTGCCGGCGCAACCGCGGTGGTCGCTGGTCGATCGCTCGATCTTCCAGGACCAGCGCCTGTGCCCGTTGTGCCGGGCGATTCTGGAGTCCCAGAAGCGCGGCACGCCGCCAATCTGGCCGGAGCTGCGTTTCGAGCTCTAGATGCAGCTGCAAGCTTCACGCTATAAGCTGTAAGCTAGCGGCTGAAAGCTTGCAGCTTGCAGCTTGTTTTTAACCTACCCGTCGTTCTGCGAAGGATTTTCCGGATGTTGTCGCGCCTTTCCGTCGTCACCTGCTGCCTGTCTCTTGCTGCACTTTGTGCGGCCGGTTCTGCGTCAGCCTTGCAGTTGCCCCTGCCCCCGCCAGGCGAGGACATCGTCGGTCAGGTCCAGGTGATCAAGGCCAAGTACGAAGACACCTTTGCCGACCTGGGCACGACCTATGACCTGGGCTATTCGGAGATGGTCGCGGCCAACCCGGGCGTGGATGCCTGGTTGCCGGGGGCGGGCACTGACATCGTGCTGCCGACGCGTTTCATCCTGCCGCCCGGTCCTCGGGAAGGCATCGTGATCAACCTGGCGGAGTACCGGCTCTATTACTTCCCCAAGGGCCAGGACGTGGTCTACACCTTCCCGCTGGGGATCGGTCGTGAGGGCTGGGGCTCGCCGGTCGCCCACACCACGATTACCGGCAAGATCCCTAACCCGACCTGGACCCCGCCCGCCTCGATCAAGGCCGAGCACGCCGCCAATGGCGATCCGCTGCCCAACGTGGTGCCGGCCGGTCCGGACAATCCTTTGGGACCGTTCAAGTTCACCCTGGGCACCCCGGGCTACCTGATCCACGGTTCGAACATGAAATTTGGTATCGGCACGCGTACAAGCCACGGTTGCTTCCGCATGTTCAACAACAACGTGCTGGAGATGGCCAGTATGGTGCCGGTGGGTACCTCGGTGC
Organism: Pseudomonas sp. TH21; assembly: GCF_016651025.1. Classification (NCBI taxonomy): domain Bacteria; kingdom Pseudomonadati; phylum Pseudomonadota; class Gammaproteobacteria; order Pseudomonadales; family Pseudomonadaceae; genus Pseudomonas; species Pseudomonas sp. TH21. The sequence goes on from NZ_JAEKEQ010000001.1 coordinate 1,747,034, forward strand.
GCATCATCAACGATGCCTACAAGTTCGGCAGCAGCGGCGGCAAGGTCTACCTCGAGGCGCATACGCCGCTGAACGACGACGGCACGCCTTCGGTGGTCGACAAGCACACGGCGGTCATCAACGCCTTGCTCAAGCGTGAAGACCTGGCCAATAACCTGCGGGTCAACTGGGATCAGGTGCGTGATGTGGTCGCGGCCGAAGACGGCCTGCCCACCGAAATCGGGGTGCCGGGTGCAGCGCCGATAGCGTCCAGCGCGCCGATCGACCTGCAGCAATAAGCCTGCTCGACCCTGAGCCCGCCACAGCCTTGCGCTGCGGCGGGCTTTTTATTGCGCGGCATCGAGGCACGAATCGCGGGCAATAAAAAAGCCGACCCAAGAATGGATCGGCTTGATAACAACCCCGAGGGATTATTACTTGCGGCTTGCTTTTTCAAGCATGCGCAGAGCGCGCTCGTTAGCTTCGTCAGCAGTCTGTTGTGCTTTTTGAGCAGCAGCCAGAGCTTCATCAGCTTTACGGTAGGCTTCGTCTGCACGAGCCTGGGAGCGAGCTGCTGCGTCTTCAGTTGCAGTCAGACGAGCTTCGGTTTCTTTGGAGACGCTGCTGCAACCGGTAGCCAGAACTGCGGCCAGAGCCAGAGCAGAGAATTTCAGAACGTTGTTCATCGTGTTCCCCTTCAAGGACTTTCTATTAAATGGCTATTTCCTCAGAGTGAGTTCATAGCCGGCGTACATACTACTCATTACTTGTAGTAAGTAAACTGACGTAGCGCAAGAAGCAAAAAAAATTCTTGTGCCGAATCTATTTTGGCTAATCTTTTGGAGGTTTGTATAAAAACCGTCCAATTTTTTGCAGTCGGGCGAAAATTGGATCCAGGCTGAAAGGGCCGGCCCGCATGTGTTAAGCCTTGTAAACAGATGAAAATTTATATATCGAGGCCGACACTTTCGCGCTGCTTGCCTTTACCACGCCTGGCATCTTTTGCGCATGTAGAGTGACTTTAAGAGCGGCAGTTCGTCTCAAGGTTCAACGGCCGGCAAATGTTCAGGCTATCGGTCACCGGTTGATCGAGGCCCTTTCTATATCCACCCATGGCAAGGATGACGAGTGCGGCTTGAGCAATGGCAGGATTGGTGCCTACTATTCTCTACGTGCTGGTTGTGAGCGCTAAAGGTTTTCTCGTTGTCGAAACCGGCACGGGGTGGCGTAGATGTTCCTTCGCCGGAAAAACATCGGTAAGGTAGGGGTCGCAATCTTAGACCCGCGAGGAGTAGTGATGAGCGAGGCGTTGTCCATCCACCATGACCAGGCTGGTCATCAGTTCGAGACCAATGTGGACGGTCATCGTGCCTATCTGACCTATATGGACCTCGGGAAGCAGACCCTGGACATCTATCGGACCTTCGTGCCCAACGCGCTGCGCGGCCGTGGTATTGCGGCGGCATTGACCGAAGAAGCGCTGAAGTTCGCCGAAGAGGCCGGCTACACGGTGATCCCGTCCTGCTCCTATGTCGAACGCTACATGGAGCGCCACCAGCGCCATGCAGCGAAGCTGTAAGCCACACGCTGCAGCATGAAAAACGCCGGGCTTAGCCCGGCGTTTTTGTGTGCGCTCGATTCAACCGCACTGTCAGGTGCGTTTGCGCTTGGGCAAGACGTCCTTGAGCTTGGCGTGCATGCTGCGCAGGGTGTTCTCGGTAGCAGCCCAGTCGATGCAGGCATCGGTGATCGACACGCCGTACTGCAAGTCGGCGAGGTCCTTTGGAATCGCCTGGCAGCCCCAGTTCAGGTGACTCTCGACCATCAGGCCGATAATCGACTGGTTGCCTTCGAGGATCTGGTTGGCGACGTTTTCCATGACCAGTGGCTGCAGCGCCGGATCCTTGTTGGAGTTGGCGTGGCTGCAGTCGACCATGATGTTCGGCTTGATCTTGGCCTTGTTCAGGGCCTGCTCGCACAGCGCGACGCTGACCGAGTCATAGTTGGGCTTGCCGTTGCCACCGCGCAGCACCACGTGACCGTAGGCGTTGCCCTTGGTGGTGACGATGGAGACGCCGCCTTCCTGGTTGATGCCCAGGAAGCGGTGAGGGCTGGAGACCGATTGCAGCGCGTTGATCGCCACGGTCAGGCCGCCGTCGGTGCCGTTCTTGAAGCCGACGGCCGACGACAGGCCGGACGCCATTTCGCGGTGGGTCTGGGATTCGGTGGTGCGGGCGCCGATGGCCGACCAACTGATCAGGTCCTGCAGGTACTGCGGGGAGATCGGGTCGAGGGCTTCGGTGGCGGTGGGCAGGCCCATTTCCGCCAGGTCCAGCAGCAACTGGCGACCGATGTGCAAGCCGTCCTGGATCTTGAACGAGTCGTCCAGGTACGGGTCGTTGATCAAGCCTTTCCAGCCCACAGTGGTCCGTGGTTTCTCGAAATAGACGCGCATCACCAGGTACAAGGTGTCGGACACTTCCGCTGCCAACACCTTGAGGCGCTCGGCGTACTCGTGGGCAGCCTTGAGGTCGTGGATCGAGCAGGGCCCGATCACCACGAAGAGGCGGTGGTCGGTGCCGTCGAGAATGTCACGGATGACTTCGCGGCCCTTGGTGACGGTCTGCAGGGCAGCGTCGCTCAGGGGGATTTCGCGCTTGAGCTGATCGGGTGTGATCAGCGTCTCGTTGGATTCGACGTTAAGGTCATTGATCGGTAAATCAGCCATCGTGTTACTCGCCAGGGTCACGGGTGCCGGCCGCCAGCCATCCCCGTGCGGCGGGCACAGCATGATTTTGAATACAGGGGGGAGGAACCTTAGCGCGTAACACGGGCCCGCGACAATGGGCAAAGCCCGCTTTAATCCCGTGCAGGCCGCACAAATGCTTCATGGGAGAACTCGCTGGCATGGCGCGCCACCCACTCGCGGGCCAGGGCTTCGAGTTGTGCAGGTGTCGGTTCGGCATCTTCGTGCTGGCGGCAGTAGCGTTCCATCCGGCATGCTTGTTCGCCCATGCGCGCGCCGAACAACGCATGCTCATCGGTAAACGAGATGCCGATGCGATAGCCGTTTTCGACCTTGCGGCACCAGGCTACATACCCCGGATACCGGGCGTTGGCGCCCAGGGACGGGATGTGCAGGTCAACGGCTGTGCCCTGGCGCCAGGCGCGTGGCCAATGGCAGGCGATGCCGCCCAGGCCGACCGTGTGCAGGCGCTGGCGGGGGAGGGCAGGAGAGGGACGTTGGATTAACTCGACAGCGACATCATCAGGGTGAGGTAAAAAACGACCCATGTACACGGACTCCGAGCACCGTCCAGTTGACGGCGGTGGCAGCAGTATAGTGAAGGAACTGGAATTGACCGACCTGGATATTGACCAGCAATTGCTGGGATTGCCAGGTATTTCGCTGGTGGTGTTCACCAGCGTCGGGTGTTCCAGTTGCCGTTGGGCGCGCCAGCAGCTACCGGGCTGGTCCCTGCCGATTGACCGCGTGTGCTGGGTGGATGCCGGCCACAACGGCGGCGCGGTCGAACGCTACCAGATCTTTCATTTGCCCGCGTTGTTCGTGGTGTGCGAGGGTCAATTCCTCGGGCAGTTACAGACACGTCTTACACTCACTGACCTTACCGACGCGATCAATCAAGCGCTTACCCGTACTCCAGAGGATCTGCCATGACAGCACAGTCGCCCCGCATTGGCATTATCGGCACCGGCGCCATCGGTGGTTTCTACGGCCTGATGCTGGCGCGCGCCGGTTTCGATGTGCACTTCCTGTTGCGCAGCGAATACGCCGCGGTCAGTGAGCATGGTTTGCACCTGAACAGCAGCGTGCATGGTCACTTGCACCTGCATCCGGTGCAGGCCTACGCACGGGCCGCCGACATGCCGCCGTGCGACTGGCTGCTGGTGGGCACCAAGTCCACGGGTAACGTTGAGCTGGCCCCGACTATCGCCCAGGTCGCGGCGCCGGATGCCAAGGTGGTGTTGCTGCAAAACGGCCTGGATGTGGAAGACAGCCTGCGTGAACACTTGCCGGCGTCGCTGCATCTGCTGGGTGGGCTCTGCTACATCGGCGTACACCGCTCCGCGCCTGGCGTGGTCGAGCATCAGGCGCTGGGGCGGGTCAACCTGGGGTATCACAGTGGCACCGCGGCCAACGACGACGCCCGTCGGCAGGCGATTGTCGAAGCCGGCGCCGCGTTGTTCCACCAGGCCGGCATCGACTCCCAGGCCATGGCCAATGTGCATCAGGCGCGCTGGCACAAGTTGGTGTGGAACGTGCCCTATAACGGCCTGTCCGTCCTGCTGGGGACCGGCACCACGGCGATGATGGCGGACGAATCCAGCCGCGAGTTGATCCAGGCATTGATGGCCGAAGTGGTGCAGGGCGCCCATGCTTGCGGGCATGAAATCCCCGCCAGTTACGCCGAGCAGATGTTCGCCATGACTGAAACCATGGACGACTACCTGCCGAGCATGTTTCACGACCACGTGCATAAACGCCCGCTGGAACTGGCGGCGATCTATGCGCGGCCACTCGCCGCGGCCAAAGCCGCTGGTTGCGAATTGCCACGGATGCAGGCGCTGTATCAGGCCTTGAGTTTTATTGATCGGCATAATCGCTGAGTGAGGAAACACACCATGGCCAAGGGTTTGGGTGACAAGTTGGTGCTGGCGATTTCCTCGCGGGCACTCTTCGACTTGAGTGAAAGCCACAAGGTCTATCTGGCCGAGGGGGTCGAGACCTACCGCCAGTACCAGATCGAACACGAGGAAGAAATCCTCGAGCCGGGCGATGCCTTCCCGCTGGTCAAGAAGCTGCTGAGCCTGAATGCCAGCCTTGGTCGCGCCCGGGTCGAGGTGGTGCTGGTGTCGCGCAACAGTGCCGACACCGGCTTGCGTGTGTTCAATTCCATCCAGCATTACGGCCTGGATATTTCCCGCGCCGCTTTCGTCGGAGGGCGTAGTCCTTATCCTTATTTGGCAGCGTTCGGTTGCCATCTGTTTCTTTCCACCCATGCTGAGGATGTGCGCAGTGCCCTCGATGCGGGGTTTGCGGCAGCGACGATTTTGTCCGGCGGTCCACGCCGTGCCTCCAGTGAGGAATTGCGGATTGCCTTTGACGGCGACGCGGTGTTGTTCTCCGATGAGTCGGAGCGCGTGTACCAGTCCGGCGGGTTGGAAGCGTTCCAGGCCAGCGAGCGCGAGTCGGCGCGCCAGCCGTTGCATGGCGGTCCGTTCAAGGGGTTCCTGGCCGCGCTGAACCTGTTGCAGCGCGAGTTTGCGGACGAGGACTGCCCGATTCGCACGGCGTTGGTCACTGCGCGTTCGGCGCCGTCCCATGAGCGGGTGATCCGTACCTTGCGCGAGTGGGATATTCGCCTGGACGAGTCGCTGTTCCTGGGTGGGCTGGAGAAATCCGCGTTCCTGGAAGCGTTCGCCGCCGATGTTTTTTTCGATGACCAGGCCGGTCATTGCGAGAAAGCCAGGGAGGTGGTGGCCACCGGGCATGTGCCTCATGGCATCAGTAATGAAGTGAAGAGCTAAGTCAATCCAAGTCGTCCGGGCGCTGCTAAGCTGATTCAATCTCCGCCGTCCTGGCAGTCCAGGAGGTTCTATGATTCGCTCGATGCTCTTTGCCACGGACCTTGGTCTGTACGCGCCTTATGTGATGCAGCATGCGTTGGCGCTGGCGCGGACGTTCAAGGCAGATCTGTACGTGATCCACGTGGTCGAGCCGATCGGGTTGTTCGCCGAATCGGTGTTGCAGAGCTACCTTGATGAGAAGGCCCTGAGTGAATGGCAGAGCCAGGGGCTGACCACGGTGATGGCGACGATCGAGCAGCGGGTGCTGGACAGTTTTCGCGAGGAGTTGGGGGAAGGGGAGCAGGACCTGAAGGTGATTCGCTCGGTACGGGTGATCCAGGGGGATCCGTGCGAGGTCATACTCGATCAATTGCGCAAACTCTCCGTAGACCTGCTGATCGTCGGCAGCCACAGCCACGCGACTTCCGCTGCCACTCCGCTGGGGCGTACCGCAGCTCGGGTGTTGCAGCTGTCTACCGTGCCGGTTTACCTGGTGCCTTCGTTACAACGTCGACGCAGTGATGACGTGTGATGGGTAAATAACGATAAAAAGTTCTAGATTTATCCGTCAAACCTTTAATATAGTTATATACCGTCGCTGATACCCGTGGCGTCTATTTGCTTTGAGGGACACATATGAAGCTTCAACAACTGCGCTACATCTGGGAAGTGGCGCACCACGACCTCAACGTTTCCGCTACCGCTCAAAGCCTCTACACCTCGCAACCCGGTATCAGCAAGCAGATCCGCCTGCTCGAAGACGAGCTGGGCGTCGAAGTGTTCGCGCGCAGCGGCAAGCACCTGACCCGTGTCACCCCGGCGGGTGAGCGCATCATCACCACCGCCGGCGAGATCCTGCGCAAAGTCGAAAGCATCAAGCAGATCGCCCAGGAATTCTCCAACGAGAAGAAGGGCACCCTGTCCATCGCTACCACCCACACCCAGGCGCGTTATGCCTTGCCGCCGGTGATCCGCGATTTCATCAAGCAATACCCTGACGTCGCGTTGCACATGCACCAGGGCTCGCCGATGCAGATCGCCGAAATGGCAGCTGACGGCACCGTCGATTTCGCCATTGCCACCGAAGCCCTGGAGCTGTTCGGTGACCTGGTGATGATGCCGTGCTACCGCTGGAACCGTTGCGTGGTCGTGCCTCAAGGTCACCCGTTGGCCAAGCTGCCGAAGCTGACCCTGGAAGCCCTGGCCGAATACCCGATCGTGACCTACGTGTTTGGTTTCACCGGCCGTTCCAAGCTCGACGAGGCTTTCAGCCATCGCGGCCTCACGCCGAAAGTGGTGTTCACCGCCGCCGACGCCGACGTGATCAAGACTTACGTGCGCCTGGGCCTGGGCGTGGGCATCGTGGCCAAGATGGCCGTCGATACCAACCTCGACAAAGACCTGGTGGTGCTCGATGCCAGCGAGTTGTTCGAGTCCAGCGTGACCAAGATCGGCTTCCGTCGCGGCACGTTCCTGCGCGGCTTCATGTGCGACTTCATCGAGAAATTCGCGCCGCACCTGACCCGTGAAGTCATGGCCAAGGCGATCCAGTGCCACAACAAGCAGGAACTGGAAGAACTGTTCGACGGCGTCGAGTTGCCGGTTCACTGACATTGCAGGGGCTGGCTTGCCGTGGTGAGGGAGCGTGCTCCTTCGCCACTATCAGCTCGCTCCTGCAGGCGTTTATTTGGCCTCGGTCACCGTAAAGTGCTGCCGGGCGCCCGCCACCAGAATCTCCACCTCATCCCCTTCGAATTTGTGCAGCAGGCTCTTGCCCAGCGGCGAGCGCGGGGTGATGACGGTCACCGGTTGCCCGACCACATCCACTTTCAAACCCGCCGCGTCCGGCGCCAGGAACAGCCACTGCTGACGACCGTGCTCGTCTTCCAGCCCGAGTAGCGCGCCGATTTCTATACCGCGCTGATCATCATAAGCACGCAACGGCATGCTCTGGCACAGCGCCAGCGCCTGCTTGATTTCCTCGACCCGTTTGGCTTGGCCCGCCGCGAGGTAGGACGCCTCGAGGCCCAGGGTGTCGTATTTGTTTTCGGCGATGTTTTCTTCGTGGGTCGCGGTTTCGTAGGCGGTCTGCGCGGCGCGTTGGGCAATGTCGAGATCGACGCTGAGCTTCTCCAGCACAAGCTGGTGGACGGCGTGTTTATTCATGGCTGTGCTTGATCATTCGCAAAATTGCAGGACATTTGCCCGGCTCTTTTCATTGGGCGCGTTCTGGTCCTGTTGCAGCCAGAACTGGCACTTGGGGTTGGACAGGTTGCGCGCGTTGGTGCGGGCCTGATCCAGGCTCTGCTGTTGCTCCTGCTTCTGCAGGTTCTGTTGATACTGCTCGAACATTCGGTTCGGCGGCTCCGGCACAGCCACCGCCGGTTTACCCAGTTGCTGGACAGCTTGGGCCACGGGCGCCAGGGTTTGCGGGAAGAGGTAGCGCGATGCCAGCCAACTGGTCAGCACAATGGCGATAAACCCCAGCCACACCCCCATGGCGATGGCGAACGTAAGCTTGGGCAGCGACAACGATTGATCCGACATGATGGCCTCCTGGCAGGCAATTGCGGCGTGGCGGCGATTGTCGCACAGCCGCTGTGCAGAATAATCGCGATCAAGCCTTCTGCATCAGGGCATTTATGCGGACAATCGGGCCTTTGATCGTAGGAGCCCGGAATGAAAGCCCGCTGGGATATTTTTTGCAGCGTCGTCGACAATTACGGCGACATCGGCGTGACCTGGCGCCTGGCCCGGCAATTGGTGGTGGAGCACGCCTGTTCCGTGCGTTTGTGGGTCGACGACCTGCGGGCCTTCGAGCGCATGTGCCCGGAAATCGATGTGCACCTGGACGAGCAATGGCAAGAGGGCGTGGAAGTGCGCTTTTGGCCGACCGAATGGCGGGACACAGCCTCCGCCGATGTAGTCATCGCCGCGTTCGCCTGCCAGTTGCCGCCCGAGTACATGGAAGCCATGGCGGCAGGCGCGCGTGCGCCCTTGTGGATGAACCTCGACTACCTCAGCGCCGAAGAGTGGGTGGTGGGTTGTCATCGCCTGCCGTCAGTGAAGTTCAAGGGGGTGCAGAAGTACTTCTTTTTCCCGGGTTTCCGACCGGGCACCGGCGGGCTGCTGCGCGAGGCTGGATTGCTGGAGCAGCGCCAGGCGTTTCAGCAGGACGCAGCCGCACAGCGCCAGTTCCTGCAGGCCCTGGGCGTATTTGCGACAGAGGGAGCACGCCTGATTTCATTGTTCGCCTACGAAAATGCCGGGCTGGGCCGTTGGCTGGATGTGTTGTCGAGCGACGTGCGGCCCACGCACCTGTTGGTCCCGGAAGGGCGCATCCTCGGTGATGTGCAGCGCTGGCTTGGCGTGGAGGGCCTGGTGGCGGGGGACGTGCATCAGCGCGACGCCTTGACCGTGCAGGTGCTGCCGTTCGTGCGCCAGGAGCAATATGACCGCCTGCTCTGGTGCTGCGACTTCAATGCGGTGCGCGGCGAAGACTCGTTCGTGCGTGCCCAGTGGGCCGGGCGTCCGCTGTTGTGGCACATCTATCGGCAGGACGAAGACATCCACCTCGACAAGCTCGATGCCTTCCTCGCGCTGTACACCGCGGCTTTATCACCGGCTGCCAGCGCTGCATTGATCGCACTCTGGCAAGCCTGGAACACTGATGGCGATATGGCACAAGCGTGGAAAATGCTGCTGGAGCACTGGCCGGAGGTGAACCAGCATGCGCAGACGTGGTGTCTGGAACAAGGCTTGCAGGCCGATCTTGCGACGGCGCTGGTACAGTTTTATGAAAGTTGGATATGATACGCGACCTTGATTTTTGTAAATCCCATCCAAATTTCGGATATACGCAATGAAAACTGGTAAAGAACTGAAACCCGGTACAGTGATCCGTCTCGAAAACGACCCTTGGCTGGTTCAGAAAGCTGAGTTCACCAAGTCTGGTCGTAACAGCGCAATCATGAAGACCAAGCTGAAGAACCTGCTGACCGGTTACAAGACCGAGATCGTCTACAGCGCCGATGACAAACTGGACGACGTGATCCTCGACCGCAAAGAAGCGACCCTGTCCTTCATCAGCGGCGACACCTACACGTTCATGGACACCACCGACTACACCATGTACGAGCTGAACGCTGAAGATATCGAAGCCGTTCTGCCGTTCATCGAAGAAGGCATGGAAGACGTCTGCGAAGCTATTTTCTTCGAAGAGCGCCTGGTTTCCGTAGAGCTGCCGACCACTATCGTGCGTAAGGTTGCCTACACCGAAGGTTCCGCTCGCGGCGACACTTCGGGCAAGGTAATGAAGCCAGCCAAGCTGAGCAACGGTACCGAACTGCAAGTAGCCGATTTCATCGAAATCGACGACCTGATCGAGATCGACACCCGCGAAGGTGGTTCGTACAAAGGCCGCGCCAAGAAGTAATTCTGGCTCGCCAACAAAAAACCCGACTTAGCGTCGGGTTTTTTTATGCGCGGCTGTTTATCAGATGGCAACGTGCAGGCGTACTTCGACATTGCCACGGGTGGCGTTGGAGTACGGGCACACCTGGTGGGCGGCATCGACCAGGCTTTGCGCCTCGTCCTGGGCCAGGCCCGGCAGGCTGATATGCAGGTCGATATCCAGGCCGAAACCACCGGGGATCTGGCCGATGCCGACGTGGGCAGTGATCGAGGCGTCATCCGGGATTTTGCGTTTAGTCTGGCTGGCGACGAATTTCAGTGCGCCGATGAAGCAGGCCGAATAGCCGGCGGCGAACAGTTGCTCAGGGTTGGTGGCCTGGCCACCGGCACCGCCCAATTCCTTGGGGGTGGAGAGTTTGACGTCGAGGATGTTGTCGCTGGAAACGGCGCGACCATCACGGCCGCCGGTGGCGGTGGCTACTGCGGTATAGAGCGTTTGCATGGTGTCGTCCTCTTGGTTTTTTAGCGCTAAATGTTTGCGCGCTAAGTAGTTGGTGAGGCGAATGTATAGCGCTAATGTTTAGCGCGCAAGATAAATTTTAAAAATTTTCCCCTCGATGCACAAACGGTAGGAGCCGGCTTGCCGGCAAGCCGGCTCCTACAAGGGGGAAGGGGGGTTAGACGCTGGCTTGCAAATGACTGCGCAAGGCAATCAGGTCAGCCTGCAGCTTGAGCAACTGTTCCAGCTCCAGTCCGCTGGCGCCAAGGATGCACTGCGGAATGCCCATGGCCTTGTCCTGCAGGGCACGGCCGGCGGCGGTCAACTCGACGACGACGACCCGTTCATCTTCGCGGCTACGGGTCCGGCTGAGCAGGCCTTCAGCCTCCAGGCGCTTGAGCAGGGGCGTGAGCGAGCCTGGATCAGTCAGCAGGCGGCTGCTGATTTCGCCGACGGTCAAGCCATCTTCTTCCCACAGCACCATCATGGCCAGGTACTGCGGGTAGGTCAGGCCGAGGGCTTGCAGCAGGGGTTTGTAGACCTTGGTCATCAGCAGCGAGGTCGAGTGCAGGGCGAAGCACAGCTGGTTATCCAGCATCAGGGACTCGCAGGGATCAGGGTTTTTGCTCATGGCGGTGCCTCAAAAAAGCGTATCTGGCCTGGAATCTAGCGGGCAAATCTTTAATGCGCCAGATAATTCTGTCCGGGTGGTCAGACAAGCCCGCTCTGCAGCGCCAGATCCCAGGGCGGCACCGGGCTGAAGCGCGATTTCAGGTATTCCAGCAACAACCGGCTGCGGGCATTCGCCTGCTGTTCCAGGCGCAAGGCGTAAATCCCGGTGGTTTCCGGGCTGGGCAGGCCATCCTCGCAAAACAGTGGCAACAGTTCTCCGCGTACCAGGTATTCACTGGCCAGCCAGGTGGGCAAGTGGGCGATCCCCAGCCCGGCGAGGGCGCCGGACAGCAGCGCTTCGGCGTTGTTGGCGCTCATGCGGATGCGCTGCGGACGGTAGGTGGCGCGGCGCCCATCCAGCTCGAAGCGCCATGCGAACATGGGGGCCAGGCCGTCCCAATCCAGGCCATCATGCTCGCTCAGTTCGCGCGGATGAGTGGGGGTGCCACGGCTTTTCAGGTAGGCCGGACTGGCACAGGCGATGCGCACGATGCTGGCCAGCGGCGTGGCGATCAGGCGGGTATCGACGATATGCCCGGCGCGCAATACCAGGTCGACCTTGCCCAAGTGGGCACCCTGCATGTCGACAAAGCTGTCGATCAAATGCAGGTGCACATCCAGCCCCGGATACACGTTGAGGAAATCCGCAATCACCGGCGCCAGGTGCCGTCGGCCAAATGCTGCGGGCGCATCCACGCGAATCAGGCCTTCTGGCGCATGGCTCAGGGACACCGCCTCGGCGCGCGCCAGTTGCAACTCGCTGACAATCCGCCGCGCCCGCTCGGCAAACGCCAGGCCGGCGGGCGTCGGCACCACGGCGTGGGTGCTGCGCTGGAACAGGCGACTGCCCACCGAGTTTTCCAGGCTGTCGATGCGCCGAGCCACCGCCGAGGGTGTCAGCGGATGACGGCGGGCGGCGGCGGAGAAGCTGCCGGTTTCCAGGACATCCAGAAACAGGCCGAGCTGATCGGTAAGAGTGTTGGGGTTCATAGGCGTACGCTTATGCGAAATTGGCACAGCCATTGTGCGTTGCTGTGCGTTTCCGTGCCAGAGGCGACTGCGTAGCATGCAAGGCCTGGCATGGGGGAGTAGCGAACGGTGGTGGATTTAGCGATGTACCTGATATTGGGCGCGGCCCTCGGCACGGTGGGCGGCCTGTTCGGGATTGGGGGTGGCTTGATCGCCATCCCCGTCCTTGGCGTGTTGTTCGGCCTCGATCAGCAACTTGCCCAGGGCACGGCGCTGGTGATGGTGGTGCCCAACGTGATGCTGGCGCTGTGGCGTTATCACCAGCGCAACCGCATCGAATTGAGGCATGCGCTGCCCTTGGGCGTGATGGGCTTCAGCTTCGCCTGGCTCGGCTCGATCTGGGCGGTGGGGCTGGACGCAGGCGCCATGCGCATCGGCTTTATCGCATTCCTGCTGACGCTGTCGGCCTACAACCTGCTGCGTATGTTCACACGCAACGCGCCGCCCACCGCGCAAATGCGTTATTCCTGGCCGTGGCTTGGCGTCTTGGGCGCAGCTTCCGGCTCCATGGGCGGGCTATTTGGCGTCGGGGGCGCGGTGGTTGCTACCCCGGTGCTGACCAGCCTGTTCGGCACCACCCAAGTGGTCGCCCAAGGCCTGTCCCTCGCCCTGGCACTGCCCAGCACCAGCGTGACCCTGGTCACCTACGCCTGGCACCACGAAGTGGACTGGATGATCGGCGTGCCGCTGGCCGTTGGCGGAATGCTCAGTATCAGTTGGGGCGTGAAAGTGGCCCATGCGCTGCCGGAGCGTGTATTGCGCGGCCTGTTTTGCGGCTTCCTGGTGGTGTGCGCGGTGATGCTGACGTTTAAAGTTTGAAGCCTTCGATGATGTAGTCGGCCAGGCAATCGGTAATCGGCGAGGCCAGCAATGGGTTGCGCAGCAGGCGCAGATTCATCGAGGGCAATGGGGGGAAGCCGTCCTCGCTGCCGAGTATGCACAGGTCCGGGGTCACCAGGCTTTCCATGCTGACCATGGCCGCCAGGCCCGCGCTGACAACGGCCTGGATCGCCGCCCCGTTGGAACTGTGGTAGGCCAGGCGATAATTGCGCTCGGCCGAATCGAGTGCCGCCAGGGCCCATTGCGTGTAGAGGCAGTCGCCACCGGGAATCGCCAGTGGCAGGGCATCGTGCTCGTCCACGCAAAAGCACGGCGCCGCCGCCCACACCATGCGTTCAGTGCGCAACAGCTCACCGACATCATTGCCCGGCTCGCGGCTGATAACGGTCAGCGCCAGGTCCCGTCGCTGCATCAGCACGCTTGATCCCTCGCAGTGCATCTCGATCTGGATCAGCGGGTAGGCCTTGGAAAACTGTTTGAGAATGCCCGGCAGGAAGCGCATCACGTAGTCATCCGGCGTGCCGATGCGCACCAAGCCGACCATGTGGGGCTCGCGCAAGGTATTGAACACCTCGCTGTGCAGCTTGAGGATGCGTCGCGCGTAGCCCAACAGCACCTGACCCTCGGGCGTCAGCCGCACCTGACGCCCGTCGCGCTCGAACAGCTTGCGTTGCAGCACGTCTTCTTCCAGGCGTTTCATCTGCATGCTCACCGCTGATTGGGTGCGGTTGACCAATTCGCCGGCGCGGGTAAAACCGCCCTGGTCGGCGATGGCGACGAAGGTACGCAGCACTTCGGTGTCGATGCTCGGGTAGCCGGACAATTGATCAATCTCTGAGATGTATTGCATAAGAAACATTCGTTGGATTGATCATAAGGCCAAGCACACACTCGCGTCATCCCCACTGGAGGGCGAGAAGATGAAAGGTCAAAGAGGCTTTGTGTTGCTGGCGAAACGTCCGTTTTCCGGGCTATTCCATAAGGTTGTGCGGTGGCAGACGCTGCATGCGGAGCGCCAGACACTGGCAGCCTTGAGTGATGATGCGCTCAAGGATATAGGGCTTAACCGCGGCGACGTCGAGCAGGATCGCCACCTGCATTTCTGGCAAGACCCGCTGCGAAAATGATGCGGGATGCAGTAGGGTAGTCGGCGCGCCCATATGGAGATTCGCATGCCCGCCGACCTGTCTTTTTCACTCAAGCAAGCTCGACGCCTGGCGCTGGCCGCCCAAGGTTTTTCCGGGCGCCAGGCGCCTGCACTGATCAAGGCCGCTCACATCAACCGCCTGGTCGAACGCCTGGGTGTGTTGCAGATCGATTCGGTGAATGCCGTGGTGCGTTCTCACTACCTGCCACTGTTTTCCCGCTTGGGCACTTACTCCCCGTTGATCCTCGAACAGGCGGCCTGGAGCCAGGGGCGCCGGCGTTCGCTGTTCGAATATTGGGGGCATGAGGCCTCGCTGCTGCCGATGGCGTTGTACCCGTTGATGCGCTGGCGCATGCAGCGGGCGCAGCAAGGGCAGGGCATTTATTCGCAAATGGCGCGCTTTGGCCGTGAGCAGCAGGCGGTCATTCAACGCGTCCTGAAGACCGTGGAGCAACAGGGTGCGCTGGGCGCGGGGAGTCTGTCGACTCGCGAGGAGCGCGCCGGCCCGTGGTGGGATTGGAGCGAGGAAAAACACGCGCTGGAATGGCTGTTTGCTGCGGGGCTGGTCACCGTGGCCGGTCGACGTGGGTTCGAGCGGCTCTACGATTTGCCGGAACGGGTGATCCCTGGCGAGATCCTGCTGACAACGGTGGGCGAAGCCGAGGCCCAGCGCGGCTTGTTGTTGCACAGCGCGACTGCACTTGGCGTCGCTACCGAAAAAGACCTGCGCGATTACTTCCGCCTCGACCCTGCCGACAGTCGCAATCGCCTGGCCGAACTGGTGGAGGACGGGCGGTTGCAGGTGTGCCAGGTGCAAGGTTGGAAGCAACCGGCGTACTGTCTGCCCGAGCCGAAAGTGCCACGCAAGGTGCCGGCCAGCGCATTGCTGTCGCCGTTTGATTCGCTGGTCTGGGAGCGCGCGCGTACCGAGCGCCTGTTCGATTTTCGCTATCGGCTGGAGATCTATACCCCGCAAGACAAGCGGGTCTATGGCTACTACGTGCTGCCGTTCCTGCACAACGAACGCATCGCCGCGCGCATCGACTTGCGCGCCGAACGTGCCAACGGGCGGCTGGCTGTGCATGCGGTGCACGAAGAAGAACCGGGGCTGGATGAAGAGGGGATGCTGGCGCTGGCCGCGAACCTTCGACAGATGGCCGACTGGCTGGGGCTGGAACAGATCCAGCTCAATTGCCAGCGGCCAAGTGCCGACAGGTTGCGGGCGGCGATGATCAGTCGGGACAGGCTTGTTTAGAGCCTCATCGCGGGCACTTGTGGGCGCCGGGCTTGCGCGCGATGGCGTCAGCCCCGGCGATTCAACCTCTCAACGCTTGACCTGTTTGAGCGTCTCCGCAATCAGGAACGCCAGTTCCAGCGACTGATCGGCATTCATCCGGGGGTCGCAGTGGGTGTGGTAACGATCCGACAAGCCATCCTCGGTGATCGGTCGCGCACCACCAATGCACTCGGTGACGTTCTGCCCGGTCATCTCGATATGAATCCCGCCGGCATAGCTGCCCTCGGCCTGGTGCACCTGGAAGAACTCCTTCACTTCGCCGAGGATCTGCGCGAAGTCGCGGGTCTTGTAGCCGCTGCTGGCCTTGATGGTGTTGCCGTGCATCGGGTCCGAGCTCCACAGCACCTGCTTGCCCTCGCGCTGCACGGCGCGAATCAGCTTGGGCAGATGTTCGCCGACCTTGCCTGCGCCCATACGCGCGATCAGGTTCAGGCGGCCGGGGTCGTTGTCCGGGTTGAGGATGTCGATCAAGCGGATCAGGTCGTCGGGGTTCATGCTCGGGCCGACCTTGACCCCGATCGGGTTGTTCACCCCACGCAGGAACTCGACGTGGGCGCCGTCAAGTTGGCGGGTGCGGTCGCCGATCCAGAGCATGTGCGCCGAGCAGTCGTAGTAGTCGTTGGTCAGGCTGTCCCGGCGCACGAAGGCTTGCTCGTAGTTGAGCAGCAGCGCTTCGTGGGCGGTGAAGAAGCTGGTTTCGCGCAGTTGCGGTGAGCTGTCCATGCCGCAGGCGCGCATGAACGCCAGGGTTTCGTCGATGCGGTCGGCCAGTTGGCTGTATTTTTCCGCCAGCGCGGAGTTGGCGATGAAGTCCAGGTTCCACTTGTGAACCTGGTGCAGGTCGGCAAAGCCACCCTGGGCAAAGGCGCGCAGCAGATTGAGGGTCGCGGTGGACTGGTGATAGGACTGCAGCAGGCGCTCGGGGTCCGGCACCCGGCTTTTTTCGTCGAAGCCGATCCCGTTGACGATATCGCCGCGGTAGGCGGGCAGGGTGATGCCGTCGATGGTCTCGTCATTGGCCGAGCGTGGCTTGGCGAACTGACCGGCCATGCGTCCGACTTTGACCACCGGGCAGCCGGCGGCGAAGGTCATCACAATCGCCATCTGCAACAGCACCTTGAAGGTGTCGCGGATCTTCGCGGCGGAGAACTCGGCAAAGCTCTCGGCGCAGTCACCGCCTTGCAGCAGGAACGCCCGACCCTGGGTCACTTCGGCAAACTGACGGCGCAACTCACGGGCTTCCCCGGCAAATACCAGCGGCGGGTAGCTGGCCAGGTTCTGCTCCACTTGCAGCAAGTGCGCAGCGTCCGGGTACTGGGGTTGTTGCTGGATCGGCAGGGCGCGCCAGCTGTCGGGGCTCCAGGGTTGGCTCATCATGAACTCGATAGGGTGGTTGACGGTCGGGCGTCAATGTTATCAGCAATTAGTGCGTGACCTGTTGCCGCCGGTTGGCCGACAATCGCGCCTTTGCCGTGCGGTAAACCCTTTAGGAGTAGTGATGACCGAGGAGCGTGTCGAGCGCCTGCTGGCCGAAGTCCATGATGATTTCGGCATGATCCGTGTGCTCGAAGTGGCCGATTACCGCTTTCTCGAATTTGGCGACGCCATCGAGCAAAGCTGCGTGTTCACCGCCGACCCAAGCTGGCTGGAGTACGACTACACCCGCGCGATGCTGATCGGCGCGTTGTGCCATGAGCTGCCGGAGAGCGCGCTGTTCCTCGGCCTGGGTGCCGGTACGCTGACCCAGGCGTGCCTCAAGTTTTTGCCGCTGGAAGACGTCGAAGCCATCGAACTGCGCCCCGACGTGCCGCGCCTGGCCATCGAGTACCTGGGGCTGGACGACGATCCGCGCCTGTACATCCGCATCGGCGACGCCCTGCAATTGCTCGATACAGCCGAGTCGGCCGACCTGATTTTCGTCGACCTTTATACCGATGTCGGCCCAGGCGTCGGGCACCTGGCCTGGACCTTCCTGGAAAACTGCCAGAAAAAACTCAACCCCGACGGCTGGCTGGTGATCAACCAGTGGGCCACCGACGACGGCAAACCCCTGGGGGCGGCGTTGTTGCGCGGGTTGTACCACCGGCATTACTGGGAACTGCCGGTGAAGGAGGGCAATGTGATTCTGCTGGTGCCTTCGGAACTCGATCAGGCGCTGGACCTGGATGCGCTGTCGGCGCGTGCCGAGGCGCTGGCACCGCGATTGGGTTATTCGTTGCAGCCGTTGATCAAGGCGATTCGGCCGGCAACTTAGTCGCCAGTGCCGACGCTATCGCGGGCAAGCCCGGCTCCCACAGGCTGAAATGCGCACCCTCTGGGAGCGGGCTTGCCCGCGATAGCGCCATCAGCCGGTTCAGATACCCTTGAACACCCCGGGACGCTTCTCGATCATCGCCCGCACGCCTTCCTTGGCATCCTCGCTGTTGAGCAACTTATCCACCATCGGCGGCAAGGCGGCGGCCGCGACGGTTTCGCCTTCGATGCGCGCCAGGCGTGCCGACATCAAGGTCGCCTGCACCCCAAGCGGTGCCTGGCGGGCGATGCGGCTGGCGAGTTCGATGGCGCGCGGCAGCAGGTCTTCACTCGCCATCACCTCCTGCACCAGGCCCAGGCGCAGGGCATCATGGGCGTCGAACTCATCGCCGGTGAGCAACCAGCGCATGGCGTTGCCCCAGCCGGCGACCTGATGAAAGCGCAATGTCGCACCGCCAAAAGGAAAGATCCCACGTTGCACTTCCATCTGCGCGAAGCGGGTATTGCTCGCGCACAGGTTGATATCCGCCGCCAGCATCAATTCGATGCCGATGGTCAGGCAGTAACCCTGGGCCGCCACGATCACCGGTTTGCTCACCCTGGGGCCGGCGAACACGCCCCACGGATCGCAGCCGCCCAGCGGCGGTTGCCAGCCTCCCGCCATCACGCCGCTGACGTTGGCCAGGTCCAGCCCGGCGGTGAAGTGGTCGCCGTGGGCGAATACCACCGCCACGCGCGCGTCTGCATTTCGATCAAATTCGCCATACGCCAGGCTCAGCTCATTGAGCAGATCCAGGTCGAACGCGTTGCGCTTGGCGACTCGATCCAGGCCCAACAGCAGGACATGACCCTGGAGTTCACGGCTGACGCGGCTGCTGCTGGGTTGATTCATCGGGGGTGCCCTCGGGCGCAATGGAAGGTTTCGGACCAAAGGTGTTGATCGCCAGGTGAACCGTTTAAGCGTTACGACCAACGGGGCCGGGCCTTTGAAAAATAGACCCTCGCGGGCCGCCGCGCAAAGACTGTGACGCAGCGCGGTTTATCGGCACTTTGCGATAAAAAAAGCTCCCTTTTTCAGCTATTTCCGGTATAGTGCGCGCCGGCCTTTAACCGGGCCGCGTTTAGGTAGCGCAATTCCCCGAAGTCAGCTTCGGCTGCACGTCCGCACAGCGGACTCTCCCTTGACGAATCTTTTTCATTCATTCGTTTTCGCAAATCCCCGCCGACAAAGCAGCCAGGGCGACTCTTGAGTCTCAACACGGCATGCGCAGCTTTGGAGCATGGGTCTTTGCGGATGCACTTAGAGGCAGACCCATGACCCAGGAAACCGGCGGCTTCGCCGCTTTTAATCTTAACCCGAATATTCTTGCAGCCGTCGCAGCGACCGGCTACGAAGAGCCTTCGGCGATTCAGCAGCAATCGATCCCGATCATCATGGCCGGCCAGGACATGATTGGCCAGGCGCAAACCGGTACCGGTAAAACCGCCGCGTTCGCCCTGCCTATCCTGCACTGCATCGATCCTGCCAAGCGCGAACCGCAAGCCCTGATCCTCGCGCCAACTCGTGAGTTGGCGCTGCAAGTAGCAACCGCTTTTGAAACCTACGCCAAGCAAATGCCAGGCGTTACCGTTGTGGCTGTCTACGGCGGCGCGCCGATGGGCCCGCAACTGAAAGCTATCCGTAACGGCGCACAGATCGTCGTTGCCACCCCGGGCCGTCTGTGCGACCACTTGCGTCGTGACGAGAAAGTCCTGTCGACCGTGAACCACCTGGTTCTGGACGAAGCCGACGAAATGTTGAAGCTGGGCTTCATGGATGACCTGGAAGTCATCTTCAAGGCACTGCCACCGACCCGTCAGACCGTACTGTTCTCGGCCACCCTGCCACAGTCGATCCGCGCCATTGCCGAGCGCCATCTGCGCGATCCGCAACACGTGAAGATCCAGACCAAGACTCAGACCGTTACCGCGATCGAACAGGCTCACCTGTTGGTTCACGCTGACCAGAAGACCTCGGCTGTATTGAGCCTGCTGGAAGTCGAAGACTTCGACGCCCTGATCATGTTCGTGCGCACCAAGCAAGCGACCCTGGACCTGGCCAGTGCCCTGGAAGCCAAAGGCTACAAGGCCGCTGCGCTGAACGGTGACATCGCCCAGAACCAGCGTGAGCGCGTAATCGACTCCCTCAAGGATGGCCGCCTGGACATCGTTGTGGCAACCGACGTAGCCGCTCGTGGTCTCGACGTTCCACGTATCACCCACGTGTTCAACGTGGACATGCCGTACGATCCAGAGTCCTATGTTCACCGTATCGGCCGTACCGGCCGTGCTGGTCGCGAAGGCCGTGCACTGCTGCTGGTGACTCCACGTGAGCGCCGCATGCTGCAAGTGATCGAGCGTGTAACCGGTCAGAAAGTCGCCGAAGTCCGCCTGCCGGATGCCCAGGCCGTTCTCGATGCCCGCATCAAGAAACTGACCAACAGCCTGTCGCCGCTGGTGGCTGATGCTGAATCGACCCACGGCGACCTGCTGGACCGCCTGACCGCCGATATCGGTTGCACCCCGCGTGCCCTGGCTGCAGCGCTGCTGCGCAAGGCTACCAACGGTCAGGCCCTGACCCTGGCAGCGATCGAGAAAGAACGTCCACTGGTTCCGAACAGCGCGCCACGCGGTGATCGTCCAGAGCGTTCCGGCGACCGTCCAGAGCGTGGTGATCGTGAGCGTCGTGCTCCGGTTCCATTGGCTGAAGGTCGTGCCCGTTGCCGTACCGCGCTGGGCGCGCGTGATGGTATCGCGGCCAAGAACCTGCTGGGCGCTATCCTCAACGAGGGTGGCCTGGCACGTGAAGCTATCGGTCGCATCCAGGTCCGTGACAGCTTCTCCCTGGTGGAGCTGCCGGAAGACGGTCTGGAGAAACTGCTGGCCAAGCTGAAAGACACACGCGTTGCCGGTAAGCAGCTGAAGCTGCGTCGCTACCGCGAAGATTGATCCGCCCTTGGGCTGATTGATCGCACATAAAAAATCCCCGACTGGTTCGGGGATTTTTTTTGTCGTGCGCTTAGGTATGAAACGCGCCGCGCCAGTGCATGCGCGGGTCCAGAGCGCAAAACCATCGAACGAGATGGGCGCGGTGGCTCGCTATCAGCTGTAGCTGCCAAGCTGCAGAACTTATCGACTTTGGGAAAAGTCCGCGCGTCCAGGCGGCCTTTCTGACTGCTCGCCTCGCTGTACAGCATCTACCCTTGAATGATGTGACATCTATTGATTGCTCTTCAGAAAGAGTCCGTGGCTGCTATGAGTACTAATTATTCCCTGGGTTTTCCACACATAATACCTGCGTCTAATGTCTATTCTTCTACGTTACCGTCAGTCAATTCGATGGTTGAGCGAGGAGGCGGCCGGCGTGATGAAAGTAGCTTGCAACTGACGGAGCGCGATATTGCTTCGAAGGTCGAGGTAATGCGCTCAGGAAGAAGTCTTCCTGCAGGGCCTGTTTCGACTATGAAGATTATCGAAACTTCGAGGCTTGATAAAGTCAGCGATCCAAGGCTCGAAATCAAGAAAGAAGCTACCTCGCCCAACGGCCTGTATGGCGTGAGTTACTCACTTTCCGCGCCAGGACCTGGTTTTAGCAACATCACGTTTCCGATGAGTATCGACGAAGGTCTTCAAAGAAAAAGTGGCAAGGATGCGGGGATTTATTACGCGATGATGTTTGGTGTTAATTCCGCGGAAGGTAAAGCTCTGGGGCGCGGCTATATCGGAATGCAGCCACGCGAGGATGGCAAGGCTCTGATTGTATTTTCTGGATATGGCTCGCATTTCAAGGCGCCGCAAGGCCGCCCCGAGTTTGATGGGATGAAGGGCGCCAGTAATAGCACCCTGGTGGATTTCAAATTTGGGAATAAATATAACCTTACAGTGGAAGTGGATCCTGAAAACCCTCGAAAGTTGAAAGGGTTTATTCAGGATGTCACGGATCCTCATAGGCCCAGGCCCAAGCAACATGTCAAAGATATTTATGTCGATCAGGCGGTTGCGTTATCCGGTAGAGATACAGGGTTTGTCGAGCAGTACGGCGCAAGAATAAATCGAAGCTCGCAAATTGCTACGACTGGCGGCAGTTTTTTTGCGCCCTTTACTCGAGACGAAAAAGGCAGTGTCAAAGTGGGTGAAATCAATAGCATAGGGTTATATGGTAGGTATAAGAACTCGATGACAGGTAATCAACAAGTTACCAAAGAGGCTGGCCAAAGGAAGGAGTTGAAGTTCTCTTTTCACGGCGTTGGTTATGAGAAGAAAGGCTGACAAAACCGCGTCAGCCGAAGCGGTAGATGTCCATGCCCAGCGCCCCCAGGGTGAAACCCTGATGCGCCACGCTGAAAGCGCCACCGGCGCCGCGCGCAAAATACAGCGGCAGCAGATGCTCATCACTGGGATGGCTGCGCACGGCATTCGGTGCCTGGCGGCGATAGTCGTGCAAGGCGTTTTCATCGTTGGCTGCCAGCTTGTCGACGACCCAGTCGCGAAACTCAAGCGCCCATGGCGTGATGGTCTCGGGCCCGGCGCGCCAGTCAAGCTCACCGAGGTTATGGGTGATGCTGCCCGAGCCGATCAATAACACGCCTTGCTCGCGCAGACTGGCGAGGGCGTGCCCGACGCGGGTCTGCAGGGCAGGGCCCATGCGGCTGGGCAGGGACACCTGCACCACCGGGATATCTGCCGCCGGGTACATCAGCGACAACGGCACCCAGGTGCCGTGGTCAAAGGGCCGGCGCTCATCAATGCGTGCGTTCAGGCCGTCGGCATGCAGCAGTTCGACAATTTCTCCGGCCAATTGCGGGTTGCCCGGCGCCGGATACTGCACGGCAAACAGCTCGGGGGGAAAGCCGCCAAAGTCGTGCCAGGTTTCGGGTGCGGGGCTGCCGGTGACCAGCAGCTCCTGGCTTTCCCAGTGCGCCGACACCACTACAATCGCCCGCGGTCGTGGCAGTTCGGCAGCCAGACGCTGGAGGGCTGGGCCGCTGGCACCGGGTTGCAGGGCGAGCATGGGCGAACCATGGGAAATAAACAGGCTGGGCAGCATGGGGAGGGTCCTGAGCGTTAACATGGGCCCATCTTCAATCAGATCATTGATCTAAATCTAATATAAGTTTTAGCACCATTTGATCGAATTTTCGGAGTGATCCATGGAGCCTAAGTTTTGGCAGGAGCGCTGGGCGCGCAATCAGATCGGTTTTCACTTGCCTGAGGTCAACCCTTACCTGCAACGGCACTGGCCGCAGTTGGCCCTCGCGCAGGGCGCCCAGGTGCTGGTCCCCTTGTGTGGCAAGAGCCTGGACTTGATGTGGCTGGCCAGCCATGGGCTGCGGGTACTCGGCGTGGAGCTGTCGGAACAGGCGGTGAAGGCGTTTTTCAGCGAGCAGAACCTGGTGCCGCGCATCACACGGCGCGGCGTCTTCAGCGTGTACCAGGCTGATCTGATCGAGGTGTGGTGCGGCGATTTCTTCGCCCTGGACGCCGAGGCCGTGGCCGATTGCACCGCGCTTTATGACCGCGCCGCACTGATCGCCTTGCCCCCATTGATGCGCGCGCGGTATGCCGAGCATCTGCACCAGTTGCTGCGTCCCGGTTGCCAGGGGCTGCTGATCACCCTCGATTACGATCAGACGCAAAAGGCCGGCCCGCCGTTTGCGGTGACGGATGACGAGGTCAAGGTGCTGTTCGGCTCGCAATGGACGCTGCGCGTGCTGGAAGAGCAGGACATCCTCGGCGAGAGCTGGAAGTTCGTTCAGGACGGCGTTACGCAGCTGGATGAGCGTGTCTATCAGATGACGATGCGTTGACCAGGGCTGGGTATTTACACCGCTTCGGGTACGCTGCCAGACCTGTGGCGGGGGAGATTGCTCCCGCAGGCGGCCTGGCATCTGGCCGCTACGCGATCCAAATGTGGGAGCCGGGCTTGCCCGCGATGACGATATAAACGCCCACAAAAAAGGGGCGATCAGATCGCCCCTTCTTGTCTTGCGCCGGCTGTCAGCCGCGACGACGCAGTGCGTCGATACGCTCTTCCAGCGGTGGGTGGCTCATGAACAGGCGAGCCATGCCCTGTTTGATGCCACCGTTGATGCCGAAGGCAGTCAGGCTGTCCGGCATATGCACCGGCAGGCCTTGTTCGGAGCGCAGGTGTTGCAGTGCTGCAATCATCGCCCCGGTACCGGCCAGGCGTGCACCGGCTTCGTCTGCACGGAACTCGCGTTTGCGCGAGAACCACATGGTGATCGCGCTGGCCAGGAAGCCCAGCACCACTTCAGCGAAGATCGTCGCGACGAAGTAGGCAATGCCGCGGCCTTCTTCGTTCTTGAAGATCACCTTGTCGACAAAGTTGCCGATGATCCGCGCGAAGAACATCACGAAGGTGTTCACTACCCCCTGAACCAGCGCCAGGGTGACCATGTCACCGTTGGCGACGTGGCCGATCTCGTGGGCCAGCACGGCTTTCACTTCATCGTAGGAGAAGCGTTCGAGCATGCCCTGGCTCACCGCAACGAGTGCGTCGTTCTTGTTCCAGCCGGTGGCAAAGGCGTTGGCTTCATATGCCGGGAAAATCCCGACCTCGGGCATCTTGATCCCCGCCTCGCGGGACAGCTGCTCGACGGTTTGCAGCAACCATTGCTCATGCCGGGTGCGTGGCTGGGTGATGACCTGGGTGCTGGTGCTCATTTTCGCCATCCACTTGGAGATGAACAGCGAGAACAGCGAGCCGGCAAAACCAAAGACGGCACAGAAAACCAGCAGCTGATTGAGGTTCAGGTCAACCCCGTTGGCCGCCATGAACCCGTTGAAGCCGAAAAGGCTCAGGGTGATGCTGGCAATCAGCACGACCGCCAGGTTAGTGGCCAAGAACAGCAGGATGCGCATCATGGTTGTAGAGTTCTCCTCATGCTTAATATGTCGCGTACTGCGGGGTATATAAGGTGCGGCATGGGGTGATTCAACCGAGCGACTATTTCAAACTGTGTCCTACAGCCTGAATGTAGAGTCTTGAAGGGATTTTCCGGCTCGCTAGCCGCGGTTGGATCACTTCGCCGTTGCCTTGCCGCCCTGTAATTATAGGGTGCAAGTGCGAGAACGGGCGCCACAGGTGCCAAGGCTTAGGGCGCGGGTGGAGAAGTGTTGCCAGATACTCGCCGTACGACCGCATGTCGGTCGTACGGCGACATCTACCCTACTGGCGATAGGACTTGAGGAAGTTGCCGATGCGACCAATGGCCATGTCCAGGTCATCCACACGCGGCAGGGTCACCACACGGAAGTGATCCGGCCACGGCCAATTGAACGCCGTGCCTTGCACCACCAGCAGCTTTTCCGACAACAGCAGGTCGAGCACGAACTTCTCGTCGTTGAGGATCGGGCAGACCTTCGGGTCGATGCGTGGGAAAGCGTACAGCGCGCCCATGGGCTTCACGCAGCTCACGCCCGGGATCGCGTTGAGCAGTTCCCAGGTGCGGTTGCGCTGTTCCAGCAGGCGGCCCTGGGGCAGTACCAGGTCGTTGATGCTCTGGTAGCCGCCGAGGGCGGTCTGGATGGCGTGCTGGCTCGGCACGTTGGCACACAGGCGCATGTTGGCCAGCATGTCGATGCCTTCGATATAGCTCTGGGCGTTGTGCTTGGGCCCGGAAATGGCGATCCAGCCAGAACGGAAGCCCGCCACGCGATACGACTTGGACAGGCCGTTGAAGGTCAGGCACAGCAGGTCAGGTGCCAGCGACGCGGTGCACACGTGGACGGCATCATCGTAGAGGATCTTGTCGTAGATCTCGTCGGAGAACACCACCAGGTTGTGCTGGCGCGCCAACTCGAGCATGCCCAGCAGCACTTCCCTGGAGTACACGGCGCCGGTGGGGTTGTTCGGGTTGATGATCACCAGGGCCTTGGTGTTGGGGGTGATCTTGGCCTTGATGTCGGCCAGGTCCGGGAACCAGTCGGCGCCTTCATCGCACAGGTAATGCACCGGGTGGCCGCCGGCCAGGGTCACCGCTGCCGTCCACAGCGGGTAGTCGGGTGCCGGCACCAGCACTTCGTCACCGTTGTTGAGCAGCGCCTGCATGGACATCACGATCAGCTCGGACACGCCATTGCCCAGGTAGATGTCTTCAATACCGACGCCTTCGACCTGCTTCTGCTGGTAGTACTGCATCACCGCCTTGCGCGCGCTGAACAAGCCCTTGGAGTCGCTGTAGCCCTGGGCGGTGGGCAGGTTGCGGATCACGTCCTGGAGGATTTCATCCGGCGCTTCGAAACCAAACGGCGCCGGGTTGCCAATGTTCAGCTTGAGGATGCGATGGCCTTCCTCTTCCAGGCGTTTGGCGTGCTTGAGCACTGGGCCGCGAATGTCGTAGCAGACGTTGGCGAGCTTGTTCGATTTGCTGACCTGCATGGCGATGTGATCCTGAAAATGAACGATCCAGACGGTGTGGACACTACCGTACTGCGAATCCTGCGGGGCCCGCACCCATAAATACGTTTGAATGCCGGTTGCGCGGGTGCCAGACTGGCGTTTTGAAGAGGCGCAATCATACGTGCCGCCTGATCCATGGAAAAGACACAGATCAGGCTTTTTCAGTTGCCGAGGTGTACCGATGGATAAGTTGCAGAAAACCCTTGAAGAGTGGCGGGACATGCTCGATCCCGCGCAGTACCAGGTTTGCCGTCTCAAGGGCACCGAGCGTCCTTTCAGCGGCAAGTACAACGAAACCAAGACCGATGGCGTGTACCACTGTATCTGCTGCAACGAGCCCCTGTTCGATTCCACCACCAAGTTCGATTCCGGCTGCGGCTGGCCGAGCTTTTACGCGCCGATCGCCGAGAGCGCGATGGTCGAGATTCGCGATGTCAGCCACGGCATGATCCGCACGGAAGTCACCTGCGCCAAGTGCGATGCGCACCTGGGCCACGTGTTCCCGGACGGCCCGCCGCCGACCCACTTGCGTTACTGCATCAACTCGGTGTGCCTGGACCTGGTCCCGCGCTGAGCGATATAGGCCAACGTAAACCCCTGTAGGCGCACGGCTTGCCGGCGATGGCATCCTTGGGATCGCTATCGCAACAAGCCGGGCGCCTGCAGGAAAAAGGTGATAGTGGGGTATCAATGCCGCCAATTAAATTGCATGCAATTTAATTGCCTACTATGTTTACCTTCTTTTCTCCCTATCGAGACACTGCCATGAGCGACAACCTGCTGAGCATCCCGTGCACCACCATCAAGGGTGAGCAAAAGACCTTGGCCGATTTCGCCGGCAAGGCCATCCTGGTGGTCAACACCGCCAGCAAGTGTGGCTTCACCCCGCAGTACAAGGGCCTGGAGCAGCTCTGGCAGCAGTACAAGGACCAGGGCCTGGTGGTACTGGGCTTTCCCTGCAACCAGTTCGGCAAGCAGGAGCCGGGCAACGAAGGCGCGATTTCCGAATTCTGCGAGCTGAACTACGGCGTCAGCTTCCCACTGTTCAAGAAAATCGACGTGAACGGTACTGAGGCCCATCCTCTGTTCGTGCAACTGAAAAAACAGGCGCCGGGCCTGCTGGGGTCCAAGGGGATCAAGTGGAACTTCACCAAGTTCCTGATTGGCCGCGACGGCCAGGTGGTCAAGCGCTTTGCCCCGACGACCAAGCCGCAGGACCTCACCCAAGAGATTGAAGCCCTGCTCAAATGACCGACCTGCCTACCGTGTCCCTGGCCCTGGACGATCAGTTGTGTTTCAAGCTGTATGCCGCCTCCCGGGCCGTGACCCGCGCTTATAAGCCGATGCTGGATCAGCTTGGCCTGACCTACCCGCAATATGTGGTAATGCTGGTGCTGTGGGAGTGGCACGAAGTGGCTCCGGCGCAACCGACGGTCAAGGCCCTGGGCGAGCGCCTGATGCTCGACTCGGGCACGCTGACGCCGCTGCTCAAGCGCCTTGAGCAGCTCAAGTGGGTCAGGCGCCAGCGCAGCGCCAGAGACGAGCGCGAAGTGCACCTCAGTCTCAGTGATGCCGGTTTGCACCTGCGCGACCAGGCCCATGGCCTCAAGACCCGATTGTTATGTGACAGCGGCATCGACCTGAACCAGGCCGACGCCTTGCGCCACGGCCTGGACCAGTTGCTTGGGCAGATCAGAGACTTGTCGTCGTCGGCACCCACAGGTCCAGCAGGCCCTTGAGTTCTTCGCGGCGAAACGGCTTGGCCAGGTAGTCATTCATGCCCGCTGCCCGGCAACGCTCGCGCTCTTCGGAGAGGGCGTTGGCGGTCAGCGCGACAATCGGCAGGTCCGGCCAGCGTCCGCTTTGGCGGATCTGCCGGCTGGCCTCATAGCCATCCATCACCGGCATGTTGCAGTCCATCAGCACCAGGTCGAAGCGTTGCTCTTCGAGGAACTTGAGCGCTTCGCCACCATGGGCGGCCACGACCACTTCGCACCCCAGCTTGCTCAACATGCCCTTGGCGACCAATTGGTTGACCGGATTGTCCTCCACCAGCAGGATGCGCGCCCGGTGTGCCAGGGGCGCGGCCTCCAACTGGAGGGGGTCGAGGATCAGTTGCGGGTCGCTGCGTAAATTGCGCTGCAGGATCTGGTACAACGCATTGCGGCTCAAGGGGCGCGCCTGTTGCTGCAAGGGCGCCAGCGCCGCCACTTCTTCGCTGGGCATGAAATTGCCATAGGCGGTCACCAGCAGGATCGGTGCGGTAATGGCAGGCCGCAGGCGGAACAGGCATTCCGGACAATCGGTGATCAGCAGGTCCGGGGCCAGGCCACTCAAATCCTCGTCCTGCGAGTAGCAGCGGGGTGTCAGCCCCCAATGCGGCAGCAAGGTGCTGAGCAGTTCCGTCAGGCCACTGCCGGCGCTGGTTATGGCGATGACCTCACCCGCCAGCGGCGCCTGTTGCACGGCGGGCAAATGCAGGGGCAGGGGCAGCTCGGCGCAGAACTGGCTGCCGAAGCCGACCTCCGAACTGATGCTCAGACGGCCTTTCATGGCTTCGCACAGGTTGTGCGTCAACGCCAGGCCCAGCCCCGTGCCGCCAAACTGGCGGGTGATGCCCGCGCCGGCTTGGGTGAAGGGCTGGAAGATTTTCACTTGGGCTTCCTGCGCAATGCCGATACCGGTATCACACACTTCGATGCGCACCCGGCCATTCAGGGCGCTGAGGCGCACATCCACGCGACCGAAACGGGTGAACTTCAACGCATTCGACAGCAAGTTGCTGACGATCTGCCGCACGCGCGTCGGGTCGCCCAGCACCTGGGCGGGAAACTGCGGGTCGATCAGGCAGGTCAGCTCGACGCTCGGCGCGGCGTTCTGCGACAGCAGGTTGGCGGTGTCTTCGACCAGCGAGCCCAGGTCGAACGGGATCACCTCCAGCTCCAACTGACCGGCGTCGAACTTGGACAGGTCGAGGATATCGTTGAGCAACTCCACCAGCACCTTGCCCGAGTCATGGGCGATCGACAGTTGCTGGCGCTGCTCGGCGTTCAGCGAGCTGTCCAGTGACAGCGCGATCATCCCCAGCAGCCCATTGAGCGGGGTGCGGATTTCATGGCTCATGTTCGCCAGAAACGCCGCGCGGGCCTGGGCCATGCCCAGGGCGGTCATCTTCGCCGCTTCCAATTCTTCGTTGGACTGGCTCAGGCGCTGGTTGCTCGCCTTGAGTTCAAGGGTGCGCGCGGAGACGATGTTTTCCAGTTGCCCCAAGTATTCGGTCAGTCGGTCTTCGGCATGCCGGCGTTGCTGGATCTCCGTCTCCATGTTTTCAAATTGCTGGTTGGCCACGCTGACCAGCACACCGATCTCGTCGTGTTCATGCCCGGCTGGGCAGTCCAGGCGGGCGTGCCGGCGGTTGCTCAGCTCGCGAATGACGCGTACCAGTGGCTGGGTCAGCATCACGTAGAAGAGGGCCAGGAGAATGCCGGTGAGCAGCAGGCTACGGGCAAACCCGTTGAGCAGGGTGATCTCGGCACGGTGCAGGAAACGGCTGCCGAAAGCGTAGGTGTCCACGTCCAGACGCAGCACGCCGAGGGATTCGTTGGGCATATGGCTCAGGTACAGCCGGTCTTCGAACTGACGGTTGGCGCCAAACAGGAAATCGCTGATGGGGCGGTAGGGGCTTTCCATGCGCGGCCGTTCGACATCGGCCAGTACCACGCCGTTGTTGTCGATCAACTGCGCGTTAATGATCGCGGGGGAGTGCAGCAGGCCCAGGGTCAATTCCTGGGCCAATTCGGCGTCAATGTTATAGGCAATACGCGACGTAGGATTATGGCTGATTTCGATCAGCGAGCGTATTTCACGGTTGATGGATGCGTCTTCACTGGCATAATCAATGCCGATTTGGATCAGGCTGAGCAAGGTTCCCAAGACGAAACCGACCAGCACAGTCAATCTGGCTTGTTTATAAGACAAGCGGTGGGCGAACTTGATATCCATCGAGTGTTGAACCACTTCACGTTTCCCTTCGCCCGGCAAGCATAGCTGAACATCCACAGGCTCTGGCTTGCCGGCATGAATCGTTTTTTACGCGGCCTCGTGCGATCCGCCGCAGGGTTGCCAATACGCCATCTTTTGCAAGAACTTGCCAGAGGAATAATCGTGGATTCTCGACTGAATGCTTTTCTTGAGCGGGCCGACGCAGTGCTCGCCCGCCTTGAACCCTTGTTGCCCGCGCCACGCCAAGCCATCGACTGGAACCAGTGCCTTGCCGCCCGTTGGCAGCGTGAAGGTCGCACCGGCTTCCTGTTGCCGCTGGAGGTGAGCCTGGACATGCGCCTGTCCGACCTGATCGGCGTGGACAAGCAACGCGAACAACTGGCCCGCAACACCCAGCAATTCATCGACGGCCTGCCAGCCAACCACGCGCTGCTGTGGGGTTCGCGCGGCACCGGCAAATCGTCGATGGTGCGTGCCTTGCTGGCCCAGCATGCCAAGGCCGGCCTGCGCCTGATCGAAATCGAGCGCGATCACCTGGCCGACCTGCCACGGGTGGTCGAGCAACTGGTCAAGCTGCCGCAGCGCTTTATCCTGTTCTGCGACGACCTGTCGTTCGAGGCCGGCGAGGGCGATTATCGCGTACTCAAGAGTGTGCTGGATGGTTCGCTGGAACAGGCTCCGGAAAACGTGCTGCTGTACGCCACGTCCAACCGTCGCCACCTGGTACCGGAAAACCAGAGTGACAACGACAACTGGAAACGCGTGGACGGTGAGCTGCATCCGAGCGAGGCGGTGGAAGACAAGATTGCCTTGTCCGACCGTTTTGGCCTGTGGCTGTCGTTCTACCCGTTCACGCAAGAGCATTTCCTGGATGTGGTCGAGCACTGGATCGGCGAGCTTGCTAACAAAGCCGGTTTGCAGTGGCAGCGCGATGAGGCGCTCGACATCCTCGCCGTTCGCTGGGCGACCGGGCGCGGCAACCGCAATGGCCGTTGCGCGTACCAATTTGCCCGTTACTGGGTAGGCCTCAAACTGCTGGAGCGTCAGCCATGATCGATCTACAACACGCCGGCACCGGCCTCGACGGCTACGCGATGCTGTGTGCGCAGCTGGAATCGCTGCTGGCCGATGAGCGCGATTTCATCGCCAACAGTGCGCAGTTTTCGGCGTTTCTGTTTAACCAGCTGGACGACTTGAACTGGGCCGGCTTTTACCTCAACCGCAATGAAGAGCTGGTGCTGGGGCCGTTCCAGGGGCAGATCGCGTGTGTGCGTATTCCGTTCGGTCGTGGTGTGTGCGGAGCGGCGGCGTCGTCGCGCCAGACCCAGCGCGTCGAGGATGTCCACGCGTTTCCCGGGCATATCGCCTGTGACAGCGCCTCCAACAGTGAGTTGGTGGTGCCGCTGGTCAAGGGCGACAGGCTGATTGGCGTCCTCGACCTCGATAGCCCGTCCCTGGCACGCTTTACCGAGCAGGACCAGGCGGGTATCGAACAGCTGGCGGCGATCTTCCTGCGCTTGACCGACTGCTGATCAACGAGGGGGCGGATGCCGCCCCCTTATTGACTCTCCAGCTCCTGCAACTGCACCTGCAGCAGCCGTTCCAGCTCCAGCATCAGTTTTTCCAGGGCTTTCACCTGCGTGTCGATCAGGGGGCGGTCAGCGTCCTGCGCGCACACCTGTTCGAGGCTTTCGCACTGCGAAGCCAGCGTTCGGGCTTGAACGATGCGGGCAGCGCCCTTGATCTTGTGCGCCTGTTCGCTGATGTCTCGGGATGAAGCCTGGGCGGCTATCAAGGCGAGCAACTCCTGGCGATCGCGACGACTGCTGCTCAGCAACTCCTCCAGCAGGCGTCGACTCATCTGCGGATCGCCGCCGGTCAAGGCCTCGAAATTACCCAGGTCCAGAATCAGGCCGGCCGACCGCGGGCTGATCTGCGCCAGTTGCCGCTCCAGCGCGGTGAGGCTGATGGGTTTGAACAGGCAATCGTTCATGCCTGCCTGGGCGCAGCGCTGTTTCTCCTCGGGTTGGGCGTTGGCGGTAAAGCCCAGTACGACACAGGGCGTCAGTTGCTCGCGCTGCTCGTACTCGCGGATCGAGCGGCTCAACTCGTAGCCATTCATGATGGGCATGTTGCAGTCGGCTATCACCAGGTCGAAGTGCTCCTGGCGCCAGGCCTGGAAACCGGCCGAGCCGTTGTGGGCGGCGGTGAACTGGTGGCCCAGGTAGCCGAGCTGCTGGCACATCAACAGCCGGTTCGCCGGGTGATCGTCCACCACCAGGACATTCAGCACGGGCGCCGTCGCGGGGGCCTCGGGCTTGAATTCGTCCACCGCCAGCACCGGCTGCAGGCGCGTCATCTTCAGGTTGACGTACACCTGGGTGCCGACCATCGGCACGCTGCTAAGGCTCAGTTGGCCGCCCATCATCGCGCACAGGCTGCGGCAGATCACCAACCCCAGGCCCGCGCCGCTCCTGGCCAGGTGCCCGGAGTTGTCGGCCTGGGCAAAGGGTTCGAACAGGCGCATCTGATCGTCACGGCTGATGCCGATGCCGGTGTCTTCGACCACCAGTTTCATCTCGATCTGCTGCGGCAGTTGGGTGGGTAACACCTCGACCTTGATCTTTACCTGGCCTTGCTCGGTGAACTTGATCGCGTTGCTGACCAGGTTGGACAGCACCTGCTTGAAGCGCAACGGGTCGATCAAGACCTCGGTGGCGTCCAGCTCGGGCTTGAACTCCAGCAACAGGCTGAGGGTTTTCTGCCGGGCGAGGCCATCAAACACGCGCACCACCGACTCGATCACTTCCCGCAGGTTGACGCGTTCGGGCGCCAGGCTCAGGCGGCCGGATTCGATACGGGCGATATCGAGGATATCGCCGATCAGCTCCAGCAGGTCCTTGGCCGAGTTGTACGCCACTTCGATGGCCGGGCGATCGAGATGACCCTGGTCGGCTCGCTTGAGGGTCAGCTCGAGCATGCCGATCACGGCGTTCATCGGCGTGCGGATTTCGTGGCTCATGGTCGCGAGGAAGGTGCTCTTGGCCCGGTTGGCTTCGTCGGCACGCTCCTTGGCGGCGCGCAGTTCGTCGAACAACTGGCGTCGTTCGCTGATGTCGATCCAGCCGCCGATGATGCCCTGGACCTCGCCGACGGAGTCGCGGTACGGCAGGATCCAGTGGTAGATCGTCAGTTTTTTCTCGCGAATGTGCAGGGTGCGGTCGAGGATCAGCGGGTTGCCTTCGGACACCACGCGCTTGTAGTCGGCATGGTATTGCGCCGCCTCTGCCGCCATCGCCGTGCTGATCTGCAGGGCGCTTTTGCCGATCACCTCCTCGCGCTTGACGTCGAACACCTGCAGGTAACTGTCGTTGCAGGTCTGCAGCAGGCCCTTGCGGTCGCGGACGTAGATCGGGTGCGGGGTTTCGTTGACCAGCGCACGCATGAACTCGAACTGATCATTGAGCGCGCGCTCCGCCATCCTGCGGTGCTTGATCTGGCGGCGCATATAGGCGTTCCAGCCCAGGGAAATCAGCAAAAGCAGGCCGGTGCCGATGATGATGCGGGCAATCAGTTGATGGTAGTCGCGCCAGTAACTGTCGGAGGCCGCGGTGTAGCCGCGCCAGCGACTGTTGATCACCCCCAGCTCATCCGGGGCGATGCTCAGCAGGGCCTTGTCGAGAATCGAGGTGAGTTCGGTGGCGCTGCGTGCTGTCGCCAGCGCAAAAGTGGCAGGGGTGGTGCCGATGCTGGAACTGATTTGGAGCTTGTCCTGGAACATCGGCGAAGACAGGAAGTAATTGGCGACCACCAAGGTATTCACTGCGCCGTCCACGTTGCCTTGCACCAGCAATTCGGCCGACTTGAAGGTGTCGCCGGTTTCTACCAGCTGGATCTTGGGAAAGTTGTCGCGCAGGAATGTTTGCAACGGGCTGCCCTGGGTCACCGCCAGCCGCTTGCCTTGCATTTCCTCAAGACTGCTGGGGGCCTGGCCATCCTTGCGCGTCAACATGACGTAGGAGTTTTCCAGGTAGGGGCGACTGAAGTTCAACTGGGCTTCGCGCTCGACGCTGGGGATGACCGCCCCGATGATATCGGCCTTGCCCGCCTCGACCTGATTGATCATCACGTTAACATCACGTTCGCGCTGGACGTCGAAGCGCAAGCCGGTACGCAGGCGAACCAGTTCCAGCAAGTCGGCGGCGATGCCGCGAAAATTCCCGTCGGAGTCAAAAAACGTCAGCGGTGCAAAGGTTTCGTTCACGATCACCTTGACCACCGGGTTGTCCCGCAGCCAGCGTTCTTCGCGCAAGGTCAGTTGCAGTTTCTGGTCGGTCAGCAGGATGTCGCTGCCGGCGCTCCAGCGCTTGGCGATCGTTTCACGTTCGCTGGTGGGCACCGCGCGCAAGACTTCGTCGACGATGCTCAGCAGGGTGTGCTGGTGCTGGGGCATCGCGAAGCTGAACCCATAGGCTTCATGCTTGCCGAAGTTCGCCATCCGCACGTTCTTCAGGTAGCCCTTGTTGATCATGTAATGCGTGGAAATGGTATCGCCGAGAAAAACGTCGGCCTGTTCGAAGGCCACCGCGTTCAGCGCATTCTGATACGAGGGGTAGGCACGGATGATCGCCTTGGGGTACAGCTTTTCCACCTCACCCAGGGGCAGGTAGTGGTAGACCAGTGCCAGGCGCATTCCGGCCAGGCCCTCGCTGAGGCTACGGGTTTCGCCTTCGCGGGTTACCAGCACCGGCCGGTCCACGGCGTACGGCTCTGACAATACCAGGTGCGGGTTTGCCGCCTCAAAGCTGTTGGAGGAGCCCAGCAAGTCGATCTCGCCGGTTTCAAGGGCGCTGATCGCGGCCTCTCGGGAGGGATAGCGCAGGACCTTGACCGGCAGGGCCAGCGCCTTGGCGAGCAGGCCGGCGTAGTCGGCGGTGAGTCCTTCATAGTCGCGCCCACTGGACGTGAGATCGAAGGGCGGGTAGTCAGGGAAAGCGGTGCCCAGCACCAACTCGCGTTTGTTCTGTAGCCATTGGCGTTGGGCTTTGTTCAGGCGGTTTTCCAGTGGTACGTAGCTCGCGCGGCTCAGCAGGTTGAAATGTTCCGGGCCAGTTTGAGGGGTTGCGGGCACGGCGGCGCTGAAGCACAAGCCGGCACTCAATATAATCAGATAGTCCTTTATACACCTGGGCATCCGTTTTCTCACACTAGCGCGTTTCGTTTTGCCATCTCGATAAGTTCTACCAAGGACTTGGCTTGAAGTTTCTGCATCAGCCTCTTTTTATAAGTGCTTACAGTTTTATTACTCAGAAACATACCCTTGGCTATTTCCTTGTTGGTGCGGCCTTGTGCAAAAAGTTGCAATACCATCAACTCGCGGTCATTGACTGCCTTGAACAGTTCAAGCTCCTGGGTATCCACGCCGTCTGCACCGTGGGAGTTCAAGGCCTGGCTGGGAAAGTAGTTGTAGCCGGACAATACGGCGCGAATGGCGCTCAGCAGTTCGCTCAGGTCGCCTTCCTTGCACACGTAGCCGTCGGCGCCCGAGCGCATGCAGCGCGTAGCGAACAGGGTGGGGGATTGGGCGGTCAGGACCAGGGTTTTCATCGAGGTATTCATGGCGTTGAATCGGCACAGCACCTCGAGCCCATCGAGTTTCGGAATGCTGATGTCCAGGATGATCAGGTCCGGCAGGCATTCGCGGACCATTTGTATGGCGTCGCACCCGTTGTCCGTTTCGCCGACGACTTCGTAACCTTCGTGTTCCAGCAACATCCTGATGGCCAGCCTTATAACCGGGTGGTCATCGATAATAAAAACGGTGTTCATAATCACATTCCATGCAAGTGCAAATAAAGCGGGCACATTAGCTCAGAAGTTGAGGGGGGAGCATGAACTCGAGGGGGCATAGATATAAAACAGGAAAGTTCCTACATTAAAAAAGGTAATAGCCTACTGGTCGCTAAGGCTTCGAGAGTCGGGTGGTCAGCGATTCAGCGGCGCGTCGCCCGAATCGTGGTGCCGGGGATTTAACGGCCCTTATACGTGTGCTTTTCGACGGTTTATATGTTTTAAGTCCTACACGTTTAAGCGGGGCAATGAGTGGGTCAAGCGTGAAAACTCATCTTTGTTCAACGGCTTTGATAAGTAGCCGAGTAAGGGCAGCCCACGCTCCCGGGCTTGCTCGTGCAGGGCCGATAATTCAGCTTCGGGTAGCCCGCTGAGCAGGATGGCGGCGCTGATAAAACGTCGGCGGCTGGCGATTTCGATCAATTCGAGCCCCGGCAGGTCCGGCAGGCACTGGTCGCAGAGGAGGATATCGAAAGGGCTGTCGGCCAGCGTCATCAAGCGGATCGCCTGTTCGGCGTTTTCCGCCGGGGTCAGCTGCCCGAAACCGAAACTCTTGAGCAGGTACTGGGTGGCAAGCAGCTGGAACGGATGGTCCTCCACCACCAGGATGCGTAAGGGGTAACTGGGCATAGAAGGCACACAGTGAGTCAAGCGTCGATGGGGGGCACGTAGGAACGGTTCGCCAGGTTGGCCCGGAGTGCGCGCGATTATTCCTCGTGTGGTTGTGCGAATTCGATCAGGCCGCTCTGTTACCGTCGTAGGCAGATTCTGTTCAGGCAACAGGCGGCGTGATCGGCGGGGTTATTGGGGGCTGGAGCGTCCCGTCATCTCCCGCGCCATTTCGGTGGCATAGCTGTCGGTCATGCCGGCGATAAAGTCGATCATGCGCAGGAACGAAGCGTGCAACGGCCAAGCAGGGTTCGGTGCGTTGTTGCCCAGCAGGTCGAGAATGCGGCGGTTCTTGAAGGACGGCGTCCGCCCGCCATGCTGCTCCAGGGCTGCGCCGCAAAAGGCGTTCAGGAGAATTTCCAGAGTGGTGTAGGCGCCGATCTCATGCAGGGTCTTGCGCTTGTCCTGGAAGATTTTCTTGCGCGCCATGTCCTTGGCATCCAGTACGCAACGCTTGGCCGGGCCGTGCATGTGCTCGACCAGGTCGCCGGGCAAAGTGCCGGCCAACAGGGCGTCCTGCTGTTCGACGAAGGCCCGCGCCGCGGCATTGGTCAAATGCTCGATAGCCTTGCCGCGCAGAATCGCCAGCTTGCGCCGACGCGAGTCCTGGGAGCCCAGTTGCCGATAGGTCTGCGGCAGGTCGTCGCCCACCAGGTCGAGCAGCAGCGACTCAACCTCGGCGTATTCCAGCAACTCCATTTCCAGGCCGTCTTCCAGGTCGATCAAGGCGTAGCAGATGTCGTCCGCCGCTTCCATCAGGTAAACCAGCGGGTGACGCGCCCAGCGCTGTTCTTCGAGCTGCGGCAGGCCGAGCTTGTGGGCGATCTGTTCGAGGATCGGCAGTTCGCTCTGGTAGCAGCCGAACTTGTGCTTCTTGTAGCCCAGGGAGTCGGCGTGGCGGGCGGTCCAGGGGTATTTGAGGTAGGTGCCCAGGGTCGCGTAGGTCAGCCGCGTACCGCCATCGAACTGGTGGTATTCAAGCTGGGTGAGCACACGAAAGCCTTGGGCGTTGCCCTCGAAATTAAGGAAGTCATTGCGCTCGGCGGTGCTCATGTCATCCAGCCAGCCGCGTCCGGCAGCTTGCTGGAACCAGTGGCGGATGGCGTCTTCGCCGGAATGCCCGAACGGCGGGTTGCCGATGTCATGGGCCAGGCAGGCCGATTGCACGACCATGCCCAGGTCGCTCGGATCACACCAGTCGGGCAGGGCGCTGCGCAGGGTTTCACCGACGCGCATGCCGAGGGAGCGACCCACGCAGCTGACTTCCAGGGAATGGGTCAGGCGCGTGTGGATGTGGTCGTTGCTGGACACCGGGTGAACCTGGGTCTTGCGACCGAGGCGGCGAAACGCGCCGGAAAAAATAATTCGGTCGTGGTCTTTGTGAAACGGGCTGCGGCCCAATTCTTCCGGGCTGTGCAGGGGCTTTCCAAGACGTTCGCGGGTAAGCAGGGTGGGCCAATCCAAGGCGGGTACTCTCCGTACGGTGAATGTCCCTCCCAGCTTCCCGGTTCAGCGAGGCCTGGGCAAGCGAAAATCTACAACCCGGCCGCGTCGATATCGATTAACAGCAAGCGCTGACCGTTATCGAAGAATTGTCCGGCGGTGAGGCAATACTGGTTGGTGGTGGCATCGCGGTAGGTCGAGGACAAGGTCAGGCGGCGTTCTTCCCAGCCTTCGGCCAGCAGGTGATAAAAATACGGGCGCCAGGACCAGTTATGGCCCAGGTAGCGGCTGTCGGCTTGCCAGGCGTCCTGGCGCCACTCGAAGTTCGGTGTCAGCTGGGTGCCATGGCGGTCGCACTGATAAAAACGCAACAGCCAGGGAAAGTCCGGCAGTTGCGGCAGCTCGCTCAGCGGTGCCTGACCCTGGGCCCAGGCCTGCAGGATCTTCATCAGCTCGGCCAATTGCTGGCGCAGTTGCATGACGCGCCCGCGTTCCGCGAGTTTCTGTTGCACATACGCCGCGCGCAGCTGCGCAAAATGCGCCACGAAGGCATCGGTGGCAAACCAGTCCAACTGCGCCTGCGCGAACAGGTAGCCCTGCACATAGCGCGAACCGCACTCCAGGGCGAAATTCAACTGGGCTTCGGTTTCCACGCCTTCGGCAATGATCCAGCAGCCGGTTTTTTCCGCCATCTGCGCCAATGCGCGCACCACTTCACTGCTCGGCCCACCCTTGGCAGCTTCCTGGAACAGACGCATGTCGAGCTTGAGAATATCCGGCTGCAACGCCAGCACCCGGTCGAGCTGGGAATAGCCGGCACCAAAGTCGTCGATGGCGATGCGCGCGCCCGCCTCGCGATAGCGCGCCACCACCTGGGCCAGGCGCTGGATATCGCCACCCAGCTCAGTGATCTCGAACACGATGCGCTGTGGGTCGACGCCATGCTGGTGGATCTGCCTCAGGCTCGGCAGGGCCTGGCCCGGGCGCAGGCGGTTGATCCAGCGCGGCGAGATGTTCAGGCTCAAGAACCAGTCTTCGGGGGCCTCATGCAAACGGCTCAGCGCATTGTCGCGAATCTGCCGGTCGAGGCGGCGCAAGCCCACACCCGGCGTACGCGGATCGGCAAACAGCGGGCCGACGGACTGCAAGCGCCCATCCGCCTGGCGCAGGCGGCCGAGGGCTTCGACGCCGGCGATACGGCCCGTGGCGGTGTCGATGAACGGTTGGAAGCAGGCGAGCGGTTGCCCGTCGATCACGGGGCCTCCTTAGATGCGTTGCCGAAAAAAGGCCCGGCCCTCGAAAACGAGGACCGGGCCGTTTCTGTTAGCAAGAATGCAGCCAGCTGGCTCAGCTTTTGCGCGAACTGCCCTGCATGGCCAATTTGATCAGCGGGATCAGGCCGGCACCGAGGCGCACCAGGCGCGTCAGGCTGCTGATCCCGCCGCCCTTGGCGCCTTTGCCGGTAAAGAAGCCCATCAGCGTGACGGCGGCCACGCCCCACAGCGGCGCGTGCTTGATGCCCAACCCGCCCTGGAAGCTCTGGCCCATGTTGCGCACCTTGTTCAGAGGCACCATCAGTTGCTGGGACTCATGGCGGATCTCCTGGCGGTGCATCTCCATGCGCAGGCGAATCAACGCCTTGCGCATTTCCCGGCGCGAGGTTTGCTGGATTTCATTCGAGCTCATGGCAGCAGGCGCTCCCGATCATTGGCCAACTCTTCGAGGGTGGCGTGGAAGGGCGTGGACTCATCGAACACTGCCGCTTTCAAGCGCACCCCGCAGAAGGCGGCGGCGAGGCTGTAGAAGACGCACAGGCAGATGATCCCGGTGAGGCGGTAACCGGTATCCCACACGAGGATCATCACCAATGTCGACAGCCCCACCAGCAACAGCAGGGCAAACACCAGCGCCAGGCCGGCAAACAGCAGCAGGCTGACAGTGCGCGCCTTCTGCTCCTGCAATTCGATGCCAAACAGTTCGACATGGCTGTGCAGCAAGCCCAGCACGGCCGCGCCCAGACGTCGAGAGGTTGTGCCCGTGGACGAGCTGCTTTCGCCGATAGACATGATTTAGCGCCTTGTAGCCAGCAGACCGATCAAGAAGCCCACACCGGCAGCGATACCGACGGACTGCCATGGGTTGGCCTGGACGTAATCCTCGGTGGCCGTGACCGCCGCCTGGCCGCGTTCGCGCAGGGACTCTTCGGTCAGTTGCAGGGTTTCACGGGCCTTGAGCAGGCTCTCGTGAATCTTGCTGCGCAGCTCATCGGCCTGGTCGCCGGCCAGGACCTTGGTGTCGTCCAGCAACCGTTCGGTGTCACTGACCAGGGTTTGGAAATCCGCCATCAGTATTTCTTGAGCAGTCTTTGCAGTTCTTCTGGCCATGGTTATCTCCGTGATTGGCTGATCGGTACGTGTGTTTTCGAGTCACCGGCATCGGTGAAGGTTCAGTTCAATTGTGTGGTACAGCTTTTGCTTTGCCTTGGTGCGCACGCCCCGGGGCCTGCGCTGAATCTGGGCGGCCTGAGGCCAATGCCTTGAAAAACCTTACCCTAAATCACTCAAACCCGCGGAAAAACCCTGTCGGCAACGGCCTGTTGTGTTAATCGCTGCGCTAAAGCGGTTCATGCCCTCTGAAGAGGGGTGGGACCGGTGGTGCCAATTTAGTGCGCGAAACCCTGGCTTGAACCGCTTTGGTGCTTTTTGCCTTTAATGCAGGCCTGCCCACCTCCATGGAAAATTTGCAAAGCGCGGTGGATACCCTTGTCCACAGTTCCAACACCCTGTTCATCCTGATCGGTGCGGTCATGGTCCTGGCCATGCACGCCGGCTTCGCGTTCCTGGAAGTCGGCACCGTGCGCCAGAAGAACCAGGTCAACGCCTTGTCGAAGATCCTCAGCGACTTCGCCATCTCGACCCTGGCCTATTTCTTTATAGGCTATTGGATCTCCTACGGTGTGAGCTTCATGCAACCGGCGGCGGTAATCAGTGCCGACCACGGCTATGGCCTGGTGAAGTTCTTCTTCCTGCTGACCTTCGCCGCGGCGATCCCGGCGATCATCTCCGGTGGCATCGCCGAACGCGCACGGTTTGTTCCGCAACTGTGCGCCACCGCGCTGATCGTCGCGTTCATCTACCCGTTTTTCGAAGGCATGGTCTGGAACGGCAATTTCGGCTTGCAGGCCTGGC
Source organism: Pseudomonas sp. TH21 (assembly GCF_016651025.1). Lineage (NCBI taxonomy): Bacteria > Pseudomonadati > Pseudomonadota > Gammaproteobacteria > Pseudomonadales > Pseudomonadaceae > Pseudomonas > Pseudomonas sp. TH21. Next base: position 1,788,365 of record NZ_JAEKEQ010000001.1, read on the forward strand.
TGCTGGCGACCTTCGGCGCCAGCTTCCATGACTTCGCCGGTTCCGTGGTGGTGCACGCCATGGGCGGCTGGCTGGCGCTGGCGGCGGTGTTGCTGCTGGGCCCGCGTAACGGCCGTTATCGTGACGGGCGGCTGGTGGCGTTTGCACCGTCGAGCATTCCGTTCCTGGCGTTGGGCTCCTGGATCCTGATCGTCGGCTGGTTCGGCTTCAACGTGATGAGCGCGCAAACCCTCAATGGCGTCAGTGGCCTGGTGGCGGTCAACTCGCTGATGGCCATGGTCGGCGGCACCGTGGCCGCGCTGGTGATCGGTCGCAATGACCCAGGTTTCCTGCACAACGGCCCGCTGGCCGGGTTGGTGGCGATCTGTGCCGGCTCCGACCTGATGCACCCGGTGGGCGCGCTCGTCACCGGTGTCGTCGCCGGTGGCCTGTTTGTGTGGTGCTTCATTGCGGCCCAGGACCGCTGGAAGATCGATGACGTACTGGGTGTGTGGCCGTTGCACGGCCTGTGCGGCGTGTGGGGCGGCATTGCCTGTGGCATCTTCGGGCAGACCGCACTGGGTGGGCTGGGCGGCGTGAGCCTGATCAGCCAGTTGATCGGCACCGCCCTCGGCGTCGTGGTCGCGCTGGGCGGCGGCCTGTTGGTGTACGGCGTGATCAAGCGCCTGCACGGGCTGCGCCTGAGCCAGGAAGAGGAGTATTACGGCGCCGACCTGTCGATCCACAAGATCGGCGCGGTCAGTCAGGATTGATCGGCGCCGCGTCATCGCTGGGCGCCTGCGAGTAAAACCCGTGCAGCAGGCGATAGCGGTTGTGCCGGACCTCGTCGACCCGCGCCTGTACCTGTTGGTCGGGCAAGCCGAGCATCACCAGGGCGTGGGAGGCGAGCATCAGGCTCGACTCCAATAGCTCGGGCACCACCTCGCTGGCGCCCGCGGCTTTCAATTCGGCCAACTGGCTGTCATCGCGGGTGCGCACCAGGATCGGCACGTAGGGGTTGATCCGCCTTGCCTCTTTGAGCACCACCAGGGCCACATCGCTGTTGTCCACCGCAATCACCACCAGGCGTGCGCGCTCCAGGCCGACTGCGCTGAGCAGGGCGCCACGCCGACAGTCGCCATAGTGCACGCTGCTGTCTTCGGTGGCCGCTTCCTGTACGCGTTCCGGGTCGTCATCCAGGGCGATAAAGGCTTGCTGTTCGTGCCGCAGGAACCGCCCGATGGATTGCCCGACCCGGCCATAGCCACAGATCACTGCGTGCCCGCGCAATTGGGCGTTGAGGGCGGTGATCGCCTCCAGTTGCACTTGCTGGTTGGGCTTGCGGTGCAGGCGCAGCGCGAGGGCCGGCGCGGCGCGCAACAGCAGCGGGGTAAGCAGCATCGAGCAGAACGTGGCGGCGAGCAGCAGGCCGTTGAATTCATCCGGGATCAATCGGCTCTGCTGCATCTGCGCCATCAATGCAAAACAGAACTCGCCGCCCTGGGCCAGGGCCAGGCCGCTGCGCCAGGCGGTCTCACCGTCACTGCCGCGCCATTTGACCAGGGCGGCGACCACGCACGCCTTGACCAGCATGAGTGTGAGGGTGAAACCGAGGATCAGCAGGCTATGGCTGACGAACAGTTGCAGGTCGATCAGCATGCCGATGCTGACAAAAAACAGCCCGAGTAAAATGTCGCGAAACGGGCGGATATCCGCTTCGATCTGATGGCGGTAATGACTTTCGCCCAGCAGCATCCCGGCGAGAAACGCACCGAGGGCCGGGGACAGCCCCAACAGGTGCGTGAGCCAGGCGGTGAGCAGCACGATCACCAGTGCCAGCAGCACAAACAGCTCGGCCGAATGGGACGCGGCCACCTCATGAAACAGGCGCGGCAAGAGCCAGCGGCTGGCAAACAGCAGGCCGACGAACAGCACCACGGTCTTGCCCAGGGTCAGCGGCAGCGCCCAGTACCAGGCTTGCTCGCTGCTGCCGGCAAACACCGGCACCAGGGTCAGCAGCAACACCGCCACCACGTCCTGGAACAGCAGCACACCAATCGCGTTCTGGCCGTGGCTGCTGAAGATTTCCCCGAGGCTGGTCAGTTCCTTGCTGACGATAGCGGTGGACGACAACGCTAGCCCGGCACCGAGCAACAGCGCAATGCCCGGCGCCACCCCCAGGACCATCAACAAACCACCCAGCAGCGCCCCGCAGCCCAGCACCTGCAAGCTGCCCAGGCCAAACACCACGCGGCGCAGGGCGAGCATCTTGGTCAGGGAAAATTCCAGGCCCAGGGAAAACAGCAGGAACACCACCCCCAATTCGGCGAGGTCGGGCAGCTCTTCGCTGTCGTTGACCCAATCCAGCGCAGTGGGCCCCACGGCCAGGCCCACACACAGGTAGCCCAGCACCGGCGGCAATTGCAGGCGGCGAAACAGCGCAATCACCACCAGGGATGAGGCCAGAATGATCAGCAGGTTGGCAAACACACGCATCTCCGTTGCAGGTGGCGGACAAAAAGCCGCGAGAATCGCTGAATCAGTTATAGGCCATGCTGACCTGGGTCAGGTGTTTCTGTGGCCGATTGGATTTCAAGTGGCAAGCGAGGGCTGTTGTGGTGAGCGGGCTTATTGTTGGTGATCTGGCTTCCTGTGGTGAGCGGGCTTGCCCCGCGTTGGGCGCGCAGCGGCCCCGAAACGTATCGCCCCAGTTGTGTCTGGATGAGCGTGGAGGCCTTACTGGGGCCGCTGCGCAGCCCAACGCGGGGCAAGCCCGCTCGCCACAGGTATTGGGTGCGCTTAGAATGATCACCTACTTCTGACAGGGTCTATTCGTCATGCTGCCTGAATGCCAATTGTTCGGCACCCTGGGTTGCCACCTGTGTGAGTTCGCCGAAGCCGAAATCATGCCGCTCGTCGAACACGGGCTGCTGGTGGAGTTGGTGGATATCACCGACCCCGTCGACCTGACCGAGGCCTACGGCCTGCGAATTCCGGTGCTTCGCCGGGTCGACACCGGGGCGGAACTGGATTGGCCATTCGACACACAACAGGTCGTGGCCTTCCTTCGTTGAGGTTTCTGCGATGGCAGGTTTCCAAATATTGCGTTACTGTATGTTTGTACAGCGATTGAATAGAGGGAACGCCCGTGGTGAATGTTGAACAACTGAAAAGCAGCGTCAATCGCATGTCCGCCGACGTCGTGCGCAACGCGGTGAACGAGCTGCGCCTGGACGGCCTGGTCACGGAAGGCAAGACGCCGTTTAACAAAGTGCATTTCAATACCTGCTTCGCCGAGATCGAGGCCTTGTTCCAGCGCGCCGGTTACCACAAGCAGCTGGACGTGGTGGGTTACCAGGGCTTGCTGTACGCGCTGTATGATCCGGGCCGCTGGGAAGCGGTGGACGTGCTGCGCTGGCTCAAGGAGTTCACCGAGGCCGCGAGTGCTTCGCCGATCCTGCGTGCCGAGTTGGTCAAGGCCTGAGATCCGCCCTAGGCTCAATCCCGCTGCATGCGGGATAATGCCTGCGTGTTTTTCCAGGCTTCGAGCATTTCATGTCCTCTACCGGTTTCTCCGCCTCCCAGCATCAAGCCAGCACCTTGTACCTGCCACCGGGCCCCTGGGCGACGGTGCTGGATTGCCTGTGCGAACACTTCCCGGCCATCAGCCGCGAACACTGGCTGGACCGCATCGCCCGTGGCCGCGTGCTGGACATCAACGGCAGCCCGATCCGCCTGGACCTGGCCTACAAGGAAGGCCTGTGCATCTATTACTTTCGCGAAGTGCCGAACGAAAAGGTCATCCCGGTGCAGGAAACCATCCTGTACGCCGACGAACACCTGGTGGTCGCCGATAAACCGCATTTCCTGCCGGTGACCCCGGCCGGTGAGTACGTCGAGCAAACGCTGCTGCGCCGCTTGATTCGCCGCCTCGACAACCCCGCGCTGGTGCCGCTGCATCGCATCGACCGGCATACGGCGGGGCTGGTGCTGTTCTCGGCCAATCCGGCCAGCCGCTCGGCTTATCAGCAGCTCTTTCCCACGCGACGTATCGATAAATTCTACGAGGCCATCGCCCCGGCACTGCCCGCGTTGACGTTCCCCCTGGTGCACAAAAGCCGCCTGGTGGAGGGCGAACCATTTTTTCGCATGCAGGAAGGCGCCGGCGCCAGCAACACTGAAACGGCCGTGGAAGTGCGTGAGAAAAATGCCGATCTATGGCGCTACGGTCTGTTTCCGGTGACCGGCAAGAAGCACCAGTTGCGCGTGCACATGACCGCACTGGGCGCGAGTATCTGCAACGACCCGTTCTACCCCGAGGTGATCAAGGATGCGGTGGACGACTACGCCAACCCGTTGAAGCTACTGGCCCAGGGCGTGCGCTTCATTGACCCGGTCACCGGCGAAGCACGCCACTTCAACAGCCGCATCACCCTCGACTGGTAACCCCCCGGAAACGACAAGGCCCGCGCGAGGCGGGCCTTGTGGCAAGCGTTTGAGGCTTACAGGTCCTTAACGGTACGGACCTGGTCCTTGTTGATACGGGTCTGTTTGCCGTCCAACTGCTCGAACTCGTAGAAGCCCGAAGCCTTGTCGAATTTAGGGGTGTCGACGGCCTGGATTTCGCGACCGTCATTCAGGGTGATCACTGTTGGCGAGGCGCAACCGGCGAGAGTGGCGAGGCCCAGTGCAAGCATGAGAGCGGCGATGGTCCGTTGAGTCATGAGTGTGTCTCCGAGAGAATACTTTTTAAATGCTGACCTTGTGACGTGTGAGACGCCGCCAAAGTTCCTTGTGCGAAAGTTCATTCTGACACGTCAGTCCTTGGGTGCAACAGCTCTGGCGTATTCAGGTTGGCCAAGCGTGGATCATCCGCCGGGCATTCCAGGCCCACGCCCCCCAGTTGCAGGAAGATCTTGCGCGGGCTGCGCTCACCGGCGTGCCACGCCTGTTCTACCTCGGTTCGCAGGTGGGTGGGGATGATGCAGATCAAGGGTTCCCAGAATTCGCCATGACGCACCATCACGGGCACCTGCGGATGGCATTGCGCGGTGTCACGCAGGGCGCTCAGTAATTGCGCGTCGAGGTTTGGCACGTCACACGGCAATACCAACAGGTGTGTATGGCGCGCGGCTGCCAGCCCTGCGCGGATGCCGGCGAGCGGGCCGGGGAAGTCCGGGCTGTCGTCGCTCACCAGGTAGTCGGCGTAGTGGGCGTAGCGGTCCTGATTGCGGTTGCAGGAGATGATCAAGTCGTCGGTCAATGGCCGGGTCAGGCGTTGCAGATGTGCAATCAACGGCGCGCCGCGCCACGCCAGCAGGCCTTTGTCCTGGCCACCCATGCGTTGGCCACGGCCACCGGCCAGTAACAGGATCGAACAGGGCAGGGGCGAAGAATCGAGAGACATGGCGGTTCCGCTGCGGCAGGTAAAGAGGGCCCTGTGATATAACATCGGGCTGTTCCTTCGACAACCGGACCGAGCCATGAAAGCCAAGGCTGATGCGCCCTTCGTACCCCTGAATATCGCTGTATTGACCGTCAGCGACACCCGCACCCTGGACACCGACACCTCGGGCCAGGTGTTCGTCGACCGCCTGACCGCCGCCGGCCACGCCTTGGCCGAGCGCGTGCTGCTCAAGGACGACCTGTACAAAATCCGCGCCCAGGTCGCGCACTGGATCGCCGAAGATGTGGTGCAAGTGGTGCTGATCACCGGCGGCACCGGTTTTACCGGCCGCGACAGCACCCCGGAAGCCGTCAGTTGCCTCTTGGACAAGCAGGTCGACGGTTTCGGCGAATTGTTCCGCCAGATTTCCGTGGCCGATATCGGCACCTCCACCGTGCAATCCCGTGCCTTGGCTGGCCTGGCCAACGGCACGCTGGTGTGCTGCCTGCCGGGTTCCACCAACGCTGTGCGCACCGGTTGGGACGGCATCCTCGCCGAACAGCTGGATAACCGCCATCGCCCGTGCAACTTCGTACCCCACCTCAAACAGGCTGAACCCTGTGAATCCCGTGGGTAAGCCTGGCAAGACCGGCGCCCTGATGCCGGTGGAAGACGCGCTCCAGCAATTGCTCGACATGGCCGCCGCCGCGCCGATTCGTGAGCAGGAATCGTTGCTCCTTGCCGAGTGCGATGGCCGCGTCCTGGCGCAGGATCTGATCTCCACCCTCGACCTGCCGCCGTGGCCCAACAGTGCCATGGACGGCTACGCCTTGCGCCTGGCGGACTGGACCGGCGAGCCGCTGGTGGTCAGCCAACGCATCTTCGCCGGCAACGCGCCGCAGCCCCTGGCCACTGGCACCTGCGCGCGCATCTTCACCGGTGCACCGGTGCCGCCAGGCGCGGACTGCGTGGAGATGCAGGAAAATGCGGTGGTCCACGCCGATGAGCGCGTGAGCTTTACCGAGCCCTTGCAGGTCGACCAGAACATCCGCCCCCAAGGTCAGGAAACCACCGTCGGCGAAATGGTCTTGAGCGCCGGCACGCGCCTGGGCCCGATCGAGTTGGGTCTCGCCGCTTCGCTGGGGCACGCTCGTCTTGACGTGATCCGCCGTGTGCGCGTGGCCGTGCTGTCCACCGGTGATGAGCTGATCGAGCCCGGTTTGCCGTTGGGGCCTGGACAGATCTACAACAGCAACCGCCGTGTGCTGTGCAGTTGGCTTGAGCGCATGGGCTGTGAAGTGATCGATGCCGGCATCCTGCCGGATGACCTCGAGCAGACTCGCACCTGCCTGGCGAGCCTGGGCGCGGTTGACCTGATCCTGTCCACCGGCGGCGTATCGGTGGGCGAGGCGGACTTCCTCGGCATCGCCCTGCGCGAAGAGGGCGAGCTGGCCTTGTGGAAGCTCGCGATCAAGCCGGGCAAGCCGCTGACCTTCGGGCACTTCCGTGGCGTGCCGGTGATCGGCCTGCCTGGCAACCCGGCGTCGACCCTGGTGACCTTTGCCCTGTTGGCGCGGCCTTACCTGTTGCGCCGCCAGGGCGTGCAAGACGTGGAACCACTGCGTTTCGAAGTGCCGGTGGGCTTCACCTGGCCCAAGCCGGGCAACCGTCGCGAGTATTTGCGCGGGCGCATCGAGCAGGGCAAGGCGATCATCTACCGCAACCAGAGCTCCGGCGTGCTGCGCAGCGCGGCCTGGGCGGAAGGCTTTGTGGAAGTGCGGGAAGGCACCACGCTGGAGGTGGGCGACAGCGTCAATTTCATCCCGCTGAGTGAAGTCCTGAACTGACAATAGAGAGCTGAGTGGGGGAGGGGGCGAGTCGTTAGTAGTCTTCGCCGCGTGCGGTCACATCGCGTTCCGCCGGCTGGGCGTTGGGGTCATAGCCCACGGGGAACTTGCCCTTCAAGGTCCAGGCGAACGCGATGATTTCGGCAATGGTGCGGTACAACTCCTCGGGAATGCTGTCGCCCAATTCCATCCTCGCCAGCAGCTTCACCAGCTCGGCGTTTTCATAGATCGGGACTTCGTTTTCCCGCGCCAACTTCAGGATCGCCTCGGCGAGGGCGTCGTCGCCCTTGGCGGTCAGGGTCGGGGCTTGTTGGCCGTCGTATTTGAGGGCAATCGCCTGACGCGGTGGTGTCGGGTTTTTCATGCGGTCTCATCCACCCAGCGTTGTTCCAGTCCGGTTTTCGGCCCGCGCGGCGGAGTGCCAAGGTGACAATCGAGGTCGCCGACGTTGATGCCCGACGTCACCAGGCGCTCGCGCAGGTTGCCCAAGTGGCTTTCAATCAGGCTGGCGGTAAACGGCCGGGTTGCCCATAACTGGCTGGACAGCTTGCCCTGGGTCAATTGCGCCTGCACCTGCAACGGCCCCAGTGGCTCCATATCGAAGGCCAGCTCGACGCGCCAGAGCATCTGCTTGGGATCTTTCTTGTCTTTGCGCTCGGGCTGGTCCTTGTCCGGCGCCGGCTCTTCGCGCTGGAACTTGACCTGCAGCGGCACGATGTCCTGCAAGGTGCGCATCGGGATTTCCAGTTGCCAGGTGGTTTGCAGGCGGCCATCGGCGGTGGTGCCGGTCTGTTCCAGGCTCGACAACTGGTGGCTCTGCAATCGCGAGATCGCCCCGGCGGCGAGGCGCAGCAGGTTTTCCAGGTCGCCTTCGCCTTCCAGTTTGGCCATCAGCCGCTCGGGCAGCGGGAAGCCTGCGGGTGTCTGCCGGGCGCTGACCTGGCCGAGGGTGTTCAATGGGCTGCGCACGAAGTTCGGCAACACCTGGGCCAGCGTATTGGCGGCGAGGATGGCATTCATATTGGTGCTGGCGGGGAGGGCGGGCAGCAGATCCGCGACCAGGCGCAGCAGGGCGCCCTTCATGTCCAGCGGCGGGATCTGCGGGTTTTGCCCGGCGAGCAGCTTGGCTTCGAGGAAGGCGCCGCTGTTCTGAATCACCTGGGCCAGCACCTTGGGGTTGCTGACCTGCGCCAGGTCCGGCAAGGCCGCCAGTAACCGCTCGGCTGCGGCACGCAGGTCAGCGGAGGTGCTGTCGCCACGTGGCAGGTTCTGGAGCGCAGTGAAGACCGCATCCAGCGAGCCCTGGCGACTTTGCTGGGTGGCGAGTTGCTGGGTCACCGCCAATTGATCCTTGAGCCCGCTCAACGGCACAAAATTCAAGGTCTGTGCGTTCTGCACCACGGCGCTGAGCAAGCTGCCCACGCGCAAGGGTTGCGGGCTTTCCACGGTCAGGGTGGCCCCGACCAGGGCGTTATTGAGCACGGTCACCAGCGAACGGTAGATGGCCGGTTGCGTGGGGCCCTGGGGCAGCATCTGGGTGGTCAGCACCTTGGCTTGTAACAGCGTGCCCACCGGCATTTGCGTGGTGTCGATGCGCGTCAGCGCGGCCACGTTCGCGCTCAAGGCCTGCTGCAGGCTGAGCGTGAGGTTGCCGGCGGGCGTCTGGCTGACGGCCACGTTACTGCCCAGCGGCAAGGGCTGCGCGCTGCTCGCCTGGACCAGGGTCTGGCGGCCACCCTCGAGGGTCAGCTTGAGCAACAGCTGAAAGGCTTCACCGCCTTGTTTCAGGGCGATGACCTCGGCATTCGCGGTTTTCCCGGGGTCGATCAGGCCGATCTGCGGCTCCAGCAGTTTCAGCAACTCACCGGTCGCGGGCGCCAGGGCAGGCCCGGTTGCCGGAGCAGGTGCTAGCGTAGGAAGGTTGATCTCACCGGTCATCGCGCGCGTCGTCTCTGGGGAAATTGCCCTCTTTAGAGTAGGGCATCACATGTATAATGCCGCCCGTCTGCAAAGAGAGCGGTAAAAACCTCACAACTATTTGATCCAGCTCTCTAAAATCGGTCGCCAAAGCCGTTATTGTGCATTTCTCTTTAACGGCCGCTGCACCGCCGACTTGAACCGTAAAGGCCCGCGATCTCTTGACCAGCCCTCTTCTTGAAGCCGTAGCGCTTGCCTGTGAACGCGACCTGCGCCTGCTGTTCGAACACCTCGAACTGCGGCTGACGGGCGGCGACATGGTGCAGATCAGCGGCCCCAACGGCAGCGGCAAGACCAGTCTGCTGCGCCTGCTGGCCGGGTTGATGCAGCCGACGGCCGGCGTTGTACGCCTCAACGGCAAACCCCTCAATGAACAGCGCACCGAGCTTGCCCGCAACCTTGTCTGGATCGGCCACGCCGCCGGCATCAAGGATGTGCTGACGCCTGAAGAAAACCTCAGCTGGCTCAGCGCCTTGCATCATCCGGCCGCGCGCGACGCCATCTGGCAGGCCCTGGCCGCTGTCGGCCTCAAGGGCTTTGAAGACGTTCCCTGCCACACCCTGTCCGCCGGCCAGCAGCGCCGCGTGGCCCTGGCGCGCCTGTATCTGCCCGGCCCGCCGCTGTGGATTCTCGACGAACCCTTCACCGCCCTCGACAAACAAGGCGTCGCCCAGTTGGAAGAGCACCTGGCGCGACATTGCGAGCAGGGCGGCCTGGTCGTACTCACCACCCACCATAACCTCACGCGCATGCCCGCCGGTTACCGCGACCTGGACCTGGGCCGGTGGTCGGCATGAGCGTGTTTGCCCTGCTGGTCGCCCGCGAAGCGCGGCTGTTGTGTCGTCGCCCGGCGGAGTTGGCCAACCCGTTGGTGTTCTTTGCCATCGTGATCGCCTTGTTCCCGCTGGCGGTCGGCCCCGAGACTAAACTGTTGCAAACCTTGTCCCCGGGACTGGTGTGGGTGGCAGCGCTATTGTCGGTCCTGCTCTCGCTGGACGGGCTGTTTCGCAGTGATTTCGAAGACGGTTCCCTCGAACAGTGGGTCCTTTCGTCGCACCCCCTGCCACTTCTGGTACTGGCGAAGGTACTGGCACACTGGGCTTTTTCCGGCTTGGCGCTAGTCTTGCTCTCGCCGCTGCTGGCGATGATGCTCGGGTTGCCCACCGAGTGCCTGCCGATCCTGCTCCTGAGCCTGTTGCTCGGCACGCCGGTACTCAGCCTGTTGGGGGCCGTGGGTGCAGCGTTGACCGTCGGTTTGAAACGGGGTGGCCTGTTGCTCGCCCTGTTGATTCTGCCTTTGTACATCCCGGTGTTGATCCTCGGCAGCGGCGCCTTGCAGGCCGCGCTCATGGGCATGCCGGCGACCGGTTACCTCCTGTGGCTTGGCAGCCTGACCGCCCTGGCGGTAACCCTGACACCCTTTGCTATAGCGGCTGGCCTGAAGATCAGCGTCGGCGAATAATGAGGTCTGGCCAAGCGTTTTAACCGTGGCCAGTAAAGACCCTGAGCCTCCCGCAATGACGGGAGGCCACCGTGATGGAAACAGCAATGAACTGGACCTGGTTTCACAAGCTCGGCTCGCCCAAATGGTTCTACGGCATCAGCGGCAAGCTGCTGCCGTGGTTGAGCGTCTTCGCCGTATTGCTGATCGGCATCGGCCTGGTCTGGGGCCTGGCCTTCGCGCCGCCGGACTACCAGCAAGGCAACAGCTTTCGCATCATTTATATCCACGTGCCCGCCGCGATGCTCGCCCAGTCCTGCTACGTGATGCTGGCCGTGTGCGGCGTCGTCGGCCTGGTGTGGAAGATGAAACTTGCGGATGTGGCCCTGCAATGCGCCGCGCCCATCGGCGCGTGGATGACCGCCGTGGCGCTGGTGACCGGCGCGATCTGGGGCAAACCCACCTGGGGCTCGTGGTGGGTGTGGGATGCGCGACTAACGTCGATGTTGATCCTGCTGTTCCTGTACTTCGGTCTGATTGCCCTGGGCAACGCGATCAGCAATCGTGACAGCGCCGCCAAGGCCTGCGCGGTGCTGGCGATTGTCGGCGTGATCAACATCCCGATCATCAAGTACTCGGTGGAGTGGTGGAACACCCTGCACCAGGGCGCCACCTTCACCCTCTCCGAAAAACCGGCCATGCCGGTGGAGATGTGGGCGCCGCTGCTGCTGATGGTGCTGGGGTTCTACTGTTTCTTCGGCGCCGTGCTGTTGCTGCGCATGCGCCTTGAAGTGCTCAAGCGTGAAGCCCGCACCAGTTGGGTCAAGGCCGAAGTGCAAACCAGCCTGGGAGCGCGTGGATGAGCTTTGCATCTTTCAGTGATTTTCTCGCCATGGGCCATCACGGCCTGTATGTCTGGACGGCCTATGGCATCTGCCTGGCGGTGCTGGCCCTCAACGTGGCCGCGCCGATCCTGGCCCGCAAGCGTTACCTGCAACAAGAGGCGCGTCGTCTGCGCCGGGAGACCGAAAAGTGAATCCGCTGCGTAGAAAGCGTCTGTTGATCATCCTTGCCATCCTGGCCGGCGTCGGCATTGCCGTGACCCTGGCCCTGAGCGCCCTGCAGCAGAACATCAACCTGTTCTATACCCCGACCCAGATCGCCAATGGCGAAGCGCCGGTGGACACGCGCATTCGCGCCGGCGGCATGGTGGAGAAGGGCTCGCTCAAGCGTTCCGGAGATTCCCTCGACGTGACCTTCGTGGTCACCGACTTCAACAAGGCCGTGACCATCACCTACCGTGGCATCCTCCCGGACCTGTTCCGCGAAGGCCAAGGCATCGTCGCCCTGGGCAAGCTCAACGCCGAGGGCGTGGTGGTGGCCGATGAAGTGCTGGCCAAGCACGATGAGAAATACATGCCGCCCGAGGTCACCAAGGCCCTCAAGGACAGCGGTCAACCCGCGCCAACCCCCGCCAAGGAGGGCTAAGTGATGACGTCCGCACTGTTTATTCCGGAGCTGGGCCAACTGGCGATGATCCTCGCCCTGTGCTTTGCCATCGTCCAGGCCGTGGTGCCATTGCTCGGCGCCTGGCGCGGCGACCGCCTGTGGATGAGCCTGGCGCAACCGGCGGCCTGGGGGCAGTTTGCCTTTTTGCTGTTCGCGTTCGGTTGCCTGACCTATGCGTTCATGACCGACGACTTTTCCGTCGCCTATGTGGCGAACAACTCCAACAGCGCGCTGCCTTGGTACTACAAGTTCAGCGCCGTGTGGGGTGCCCACGAAGGCTCCTTGCTGTTGTGGGCGCTGATCCTCGGCGGCTGGACCTTCGCGGTGTCGGTGTTCTCGCGCCAACTGCCGCAAGTCATGCTGGCGCGCGTACTGGCAGTAATGGGCATGATCAGCATCGGCTTCCTGCTGTTCCTGATCATGACGTCCAACCCATTCAGCCGCATCCTGCCGCAGATCCCGGTGGACGGGCATGACCTCAACCCACTGCTGCAGGACATTGGCCTGATCGTGCACCCGCCGATGCTCTACATGGGGTACGTGGGGTTTTCGGTGGCCTTCGCGTTCGCCATCGCCGCCTTGCTCGGTGGGCGCCTCGATGCCGCCTGGGCGCGCTGGTCGCGGCCGTGGACCATCGTCGCCTGGGCCTTCCTCGGGATTGGCATCACCCTGGGCTCATGGTGGGCCTACTACGAGCTCGGCTGGGGCGGCTGGTGGTTCTGGGACCCGGTGGAAAACGCCTCGTTCATGCCATGGCTGGTCGGCACCGCGCTGATTCACTCGCTGGCGGTCACCGAAAAACGCGGCGTGTTCAAGAGCTGGACCGTACTGCTGGCCATCGCGGCATTTTCCCTCAGCCTGCTTGGCACTTTCCTCGTGCGTTCGGGCGTGCTGACGTCGGTGCACGCGTTTGCGTCCGACCCTGAGCGCGGCGTATTCATCCTGATCTTCCTGCTGTTCGTGGTCGGCGGCTCGCTGACGCTGTTTGCGTTGCGTGCCCCGGTGGTCAAGAGCCAGGTCGGCTTCAACCTGTGGTCGCGCGAAACCCTGCTGCTGGGCAATAACCTGGTACTGGTGGTGGCCGCGTCGATGATCCTGCTCGGCACCTTGTATCCGCTGGTGCTGGACGCGTTGAGCGGTGCCAAGTTGTCCGTGGGCCCGCCGTACTTCAACGCGTTGTTCATTCCGTTGATGGGCCTGTTGATGGTGGTGATGGCCGTCGGCGTGCTGGTGCGCTGGAAAGACACTCCGGTGAAATGGCTGGCGGGCATGCTGATGCCGGTACTGCTCGGCAGTGTGGCCCTGGCAGTGATCGCCGGTATTGCCTACGGCGACTTCAACTGGGCGGTACTTGCGACCTTCCTGCTCGCCGCCTGGGTATTGCTCGCCGGTGCGCGTGACATCGTCGACAAGACCCGCCACAAAGGCTTGATCAAAGGCTTGCCGACATTGACCCGCAGCTACTGGGGCATGCAGGTCGCGCACATCGGCATCGCCGTGTGCGCGCTCGGCGTGGTGCTGTCCAGCCAGAACAGCGCCGAGCGCGACCTGCGCCTGGCGCCGGGCGAGTCCATGGACCTCGCCGGTTACCACTTCATCTTCGAAGGCGCCAAGCACTTCGAAGGGCCGAACTTCACGTCGGACAAAGGCACGGTGCGCGTCGTCCGTAACGGCAAGGAAGTGGCGGTGCTGCACCCGGAAAAACGCCTGTACACCGTGCAGAGTTCGATGATGACCGAAGCCGGTATCGACGCCGGTTTCACCCGCGATCTCTACGTGGCGTTGGGTGAACCGCTGGGTGATGGCGCCTGGGCGGTGCGTGTGCACGTGAAACCATTTGTACGCTGGATCTGGTTCGGCGGTTTGCTCACCGGTTTTGGTGGGTTGCTGGCCGCGTTGGATCGGCGTTATCGGGTCAAGGTCAAGAGCCGGGTGCGTGAAGCCCTCGGTCTGCAGGGAGCGGCGGCATGAAGCGTTGGTTGATGGTTTTACCGCTGGCGGCTTTCCTGGTGGTGGCCGTGTTCCTGTATCGCGGCTTGTACCTGGACCCGGCCGAGCTGCCCTCGGCGATGATCGGCAAACAGTTCCCGGCCTTCAGCCTGCCGACGGTGCAGGGCGACAAGACCCTGACCCAGGCTGACCTGCTGGGCAAACCGGCGCTGGTCAACGTGTGGGGTACCTGGTGCATCTCGTGCCGTGTCGAACACCCGGTGCTGAACAAGCTGGCCGAGAAAGGCGTGGTGATCTACGGCATCAACTACAAGGACGACAATGCGGCGGCCTTGAAGTGGCTGGGGGAGTTTCACAACCCGTACCAGCTGGATATCCGCGATGAAGACGGCAACCTCGGTTTGAACCTTGGCGTGTACGGCGCTCCGGAAACCTTTTTCATCGATGCCAAGGGCGTGATCCGCGACAAGTACGTCGGTGTGATCGACGAGGTGGTCTGGCGTGAACAACTCGCCGCCAAGTACCAGGCGCTGGTCGATGAGGCCAAGCCATGAAGCGCCTGTTAGCGGCTGCCGTCCTGGCGCTGGGCTTGGCCGGCGTGGCCCACGCGGCCATCGATACTTACGAATTCGCCAAGGACGGTGACCGCGAACGTTTTCGCGAGCTGACCAAGGAACTGCGCTGCCCCAAGTGCCAGAACCAGGACATCGCCGACTCCAACGCACCGATCGCCGCCGACTTGCGCAAGGAGATCTTCCGCATGCTGGGGGAGGGCAAGGACAACCAGCAGATCATCGACTTCATGGTCGACCGCTACGGTGATTTCGTGCGCTACAAACCGGCCCTTACCGGCAAGACCGCGTTGCTGTGGTTCGGCCCCGCCGGGCTGCTGCTGGCTGGCGTGGTGGTGATGGCCGTGATCGTGCGCCGCCGCCGCGCTGCGCCGACCGATGGCTCCGATGCGCTGTCCCCTGATGAGCGTAAACGTCTCGACCAATTGCTGGACACCAAGACTGATGATTGATTTCTGGCTCGCAGCCGGCTTGCTGCTTCTGATTGCCCTGAGTTTTCTGTTGATTCCGGTACTGCGCGGCCGCCGCGCCCAACGTGAAGAGGATCGCACCGCGCTGAACGTGGCGCTGTACCAGGAACGCGTCGCCGAGCTGCAGGTGCAGCAGGACGAAGGCGTGCTCAACGCCGCGCAACTCGACACCGGCCGCGCCGAAGCCGCCCGCGAGTTGCTGGCCGACACCGAAGGCGTGGAAAAACCGCGTGAATCGCGCCTGGGCAAGCCGCTGCCATTGTTGGCGGCATTTTTGGTACCTGTCCTCGGCGTTGCGCTGTACCTGCATTATGGCGCCAGCGACAAGGTCGAGCTGACCCGCGAATTCTCCCAGCCGCCGGTGTCCATGGAAGACATGACCCGCCGCCTGGAACGCGCCGCCGCTGCCCAGCCGGACTCGCCGGAAGGCCTGTACTTCCTCGGTCGCGCCTACATGGCCCAGGATCGCGCCGCCGATGCCGCGAAGGTCTTCGAGCGCACCGTGGCCTTGGCCGGGCGCCAGCCGGAACTGCTCGGCCAGTGGGCCCAGGCGCAGTACTTCGCCGACAACAAACAGTGGTCGCCCAAGGTCCAGGCGCTGACGGACGAAGCCTTGAAGCTCGACCCGAAGGAAGTCACCAGCCTTGGCCTGCTCGGGATCGCGGCCTTTGAAGGCCAGCGTTATCAAGAGGCAATCGACTACTGGAATCGTCTATTGGCGCAACTGCCACCGCAAGACAATTCCCGTGCGGCGTTGCAAGGCGGTATTGATCGGGCAGCGGAGAAACTCAAGGAAAGCGGCGGTACCGTCGCGCAGAAAACCGGGATGAAAGTCCGCGTGGACCTGGCGGCCGAGGTGAAAGCCAAAGCCCTGCCAACCGACACCGTGTTCATTTTTGCTCGCGCCGTCAGTGGCCCGCCGGCGCCGTTGGCTGCCAAGCGCGTCACCGTCGCCGACCTGCCGATCACCGTCGAACTGGGCGATGCGGACGCGATGATGCCGCAGTTGAAACTGTCCAACTTCCCCGAAGTCCAACTGGTTGCGCGCATATCCCGGGCAGGTCTTCCAACCGCTGGCGAGTGGATCGGCCGCAGCCAACCCTTGGCCAGCACCACCACTGCTCTGCAGCAGCTGACCATCGACAGTCCGGACCAGTAAATCGAGGAAACGCCTATGACCGCATTTGCACGCATCACCTTGCTCAGCCTGGTATTGGGCCTGAGCGCTTGTGCGGTCCACCGCCCACCTCCCGCGCCGACCGGCCCGACCATCCCACCGTCGGGCCCGTCGACCCAGCCGAGCACCAAACCATCCGGCCCGGTGACCCCGCCGCCGAAACCCGTGCCCACCTCGTCGCCAACCTTCGCCCCACCGCCCGGCGCCGCCAGCCACTGGGACGGCAAGATGCAGGTGTATGTGCTGGAAGAGCAGCCCGACACTTTCTACCGCCAGCGCACGTATTACCGCTGGAGCAACGGCTGGAGCCGCTCCATCAGCCCGAACGGGCCATGGGAAGAAACCAATGTCCAGGGCGTGCCGCCGGGATTGAGCAAGCAGTACGCGCAGTGACAAACAGGCGACCTTTGAAAGGTCGCCTTTTTTATGCCTGACTTGAAATGCAGTCGCCTGTGGGAGCCGGGCTTGCCCGCGATGGCGGTGTGTCAGGTGCCGAATCAATTGCAGCTATACCGCCATCGCAGGCAAGCCAGCTCCCACATTTGATCTGCGTACACCCAGGAGCCCAAGTCACACCCGGATCCCCTGTGGGAGCGGGCTTGCCCGCGATGGCGGCCTGGCAGTTGATGCAGTGGGTGCCTGATCTACCGCATTCGCAGGCAAGCCAGCTCCCCCCATTCGAGCTTCATTCGTTCTGGAGTTTGAGCGAACGCTCGAAGCCACCGAGCCAGTGAATCAACCCGGCCAACACGCCCAGCACCACCCCGAACTCCACAATCCCCATCCACCCAAACTGTGCCATCAACCATCCACTCACCGTCGCCCCAATCGCCCCACCCACAAACGTCGCGGTCATGTACAAACTATTGATCCGCCCCTGCGCCTTCGGGTCTACCGCAAACGCCCGCGTCTGATTCGCCACCAACCCCGCCTGCACGCCGATATCCAGCACGATCACGCCCACCACCAGCAAAACCAGCGACGTCTGCGCCCCGGCCAGCAACAGGTACGCCAAGGTCACAATGCCCACGCTGGCCCCGATCACCTTGCGGCAGCCTACCTTGTCCGCCGCCCGACCACCGTACGAGGCGGCGAATGCGCCCATCGCGCCGATAATCCCGAAACCACCGGCCCAGGCACTGCCCAGCTGCCACGGCCCATTGGCCAGCAACCCCGCCAGATTCACCCAAAACGCGTTGAAGCACGCCCACAACAACGCCTGCACCATCATCGATTGCCGGATTGGGCTGTTATCGCGCATCAGCGGCCAGAGCGAAGCCAGCAGGCGCGGGTAGGAAAGATTGCTGCTCGGCACGCCCGGCGGCAGCAGCTTGGCCGCGATAAACCACACCGGGATCATGAATGCCGCCTCAAGCGCATACACCGCGCGCCAGCCATAGGCCTCGCCGACCACGCCGCTGATCGTGCGCCCGAGCAAAATCCCCAGCATGATCCCGCTGACCACCGTGCCCACGTTGCGCCCGCGCTCATGCGGCGGCGACATCACCGCCGCGAACGGCACCAGTTGCTGTGGCACGCAACACACCATTCCCAGGCCAAACGAGGCACCGATCAGCGCCCAGATACTCGGCGCAAAGGCCGCCGCCAGGGCAAAACAAAACGCCAGTGCGATTTGCCCCAGCACCAACTTGCGCCGATCGAAGCGGTCGCCCATCGGCAGCAACAGGGCCAGCCCGGTGGCAAATCCCAGCAAGGCCGCGCCCGCCACCAGGTTGACCGTCGACACGGGGACGCGCATGTCCGAGGCAATCAACGGCAGCACCGGCTGCGTGCAATAAATATTGGTGACCACCGCCCCGGCGATCACCGCCATCATGATGATCTTGCCTCGCGGCGGGGAACTCTCGGACGTTATCGGCAGGCTGCTCACGGCACTTTCCTTTTGTTGCAGGGGGTTGAGTGAGCAACCTTACGCAGTCGCATTTATGTCGATAATCCCCTAGGATCGGGAATCATCCTTCCAAAATTTGATAGGGCGTCATGAACCGTCTTGAGTCGATGTCGGTGTTTGTTGCAGTAGTCGACGCGGGCAGCCTGTCGGCGGCCGCACGCAAGTTGGACATGCCGCTGGCCTCCGTCAGCCGCAAAGTCGCGGAACTCGAAGCCCACTTGAAGTCCCGGCTGCTGCACCGCACCACGCGGCAGTTGTCGCTCACGGACGTGGGCGCGTCTTATCTGGCCGCGTGCCGGCGAATTCTTGAGGAAATTGGTGAAGCGGAGCGGGCGGCGACCGGTGAATATGCGGTGCCCAAGGGCGAGTTGGTGGTGACCGCGCCCATCGTGTTCGGGCGCCTGCATATTGTGCCGGTGGTGGCGGAGTTTCTCGCGCAGTACCCCGAAATCAGCATCAACCTGATGCTCACCGACCGCGTGGTGCACTTGATGGAAGAACAATGCGACGTGGCCGTGCGCATTGGTGACCTGCCGGACAGTTCGCTCAAGGCCGTGCAGGTCGGCACGGTGCGGCGGGTGGTGTGTGCCAGTCCCGAATACCTGCAAACCCATGGCCTGCCGGCCACGCCGCAGGCGCTGGCAGACCATAACTGCATTACTTTCGAAGTGCTGGCCTCGGTGGGCGCCTGGGTGTTTGGTGCGGGTAAAGCGCAACAGACCGTGCCAGTGCATTCGCGGCTGTCGGTGAACACCGCGGAAGCGGCAATCACGGCGGCGACACTGGATGTTGGTGTAATTCGGGTGCTGTCGTATCAAGTGGCGGATGCAGTGCAAAAGGGTGATTTGCAGGTGGTGTTGCAGCCGTTTGAATCGGCCGCACTGCCCATCAACCTGGTGCATAAAGGCCAGGCACCATTGCCGCTGAAAGTGCGCGCATTCCTGGATTTCGTCACCCCGCGCCTGCGCGCCCGCGAAGCCAATATCCCCTAATGCACACGGAACAAATGTGGGAGCAGGCTTGCCTGCGATAGCAGTGTTTCAGCCATAAATCTGCCAACTGACCCACCGCCATCGCAGGCAAGCCAGCTCCCACATAGATCGTCTCAGCCATCAGGCCACGGGGCACTCCCGATTCAGCGCTTGATCTGCCAACAACTGCGCAATCTCAACCCTCTGCACCCCATCCGCGACCAAGCAGAAGGGGGGCGAGCTATACGCAGGTTGGTCGACCAGGGAATGGAAATCCGGCAGGGCCTGAGCCCTCCCACGCACAGCTCGCCATAACGCGAACACACTAATGCCGCTTGCGCGGCACTGTGCGTCATTCTGACCCAGGCGACCAAGCCTGATCGCTGAGATGAGCAGCGACTGCGAGAGGCCAACGGTGCGTTATAGCAACCGCAACCCACACGGGTTGTAGGACAGTTCCTAGAAGCAGCGGACAGGTTGTGGCGAGCAGGCTTGCCCTGCGTTGGGCTGCGAAGCGGCCCTGAAGCCTGACGACGCGTTCTGCCTGAATAAACGCGGTGGTCTTATTGGGGCTGCTGCCCAGCCCAGCGCAGGGCAAACCTGCTCGCCACAATAAGACCACGCAGGGTCGCATCCAACCTTTCACAAAACCTTCATCCAACCGACCCCTTGTAGTCATGTGCAAGTCATAGGGCTGACACAGCCCAGGCCTACTGTCGTTTGAACTCAACCGCAGCCATCCATTGGCTGTTCAAACAAGACAGAGAAGCCCATGACTCACGCTATCCATGTCGATCACTTGAACAAGACCTTTGCGAAGAAATCCGCATTGGTCGACCTCGAACTCACCATTGCCGCCGGTGAGATGGTCGCGCTGATTGGCGCTTCCGGTTCCGGCAAGTCCACCTTGTTGCGCCACCTGGCGGGCCTGGCCTGTTGCGACAAGAGTAACGGCGGCAGCGTCAAGGTGCTGGGCCGGGAGGTGCAGGCCAGTGGACGGTTGAACGGCAAGGTACGGCGGTTGCGCGCGGACATCGGCTACATCTTCCAGCAGTTCAACCTGGTCAATCGCCTGAGCGTGCTCGACAACGTGCTGCTCGGTTGCCTGGGCCGCATGCCGCGCTGGCGCGGCAACCTCGGGTTGTTCAATGCCGAGGAGAAGGCCTTTGCGCTCGAGTCCCTGGCGCGTGTGGGCCTGGCCGACCTGGCTGCGCAACGCGCGTCCACCTTGTCCGGCGGCCAGCAGCAGCGCGTGGCGATTGCCCGGGCATTGACCCAGCGTGCCGAGGTGATTCTTGCCGATGAACCGATCGCCTCGCTCGACCCGGAGTCGGCGCGCAAGGTCATGGAGATCCTCGCCGACATCAACCGCCGCGATGGCAAGACCGTCGTCGTGACCCTGCATCAAGTCGATTACGCCATGCGTTATTGCCCCCGCGCCGTGGCGCTCAAAGGCGGGCGCATTCACTTCGACGGGCAGGGCAGCGCGATGAGCAGCCAGTTCCTGAATGATTTGTACGGTGCCGACGTCGACACCAGCCTGATGTTTTCCGACCAGACCCGCCGCACCGAGGTGACCCCTCGGCTGGCCCTGGCGCGCGCTTGAAACCCTACTCACGACCCACAGGAATCCCGTCCATGTTGAACCGTATCGGCCACGTGTTTCTGTCTGCCGCGTTACTGGCGAGTGCCGCGATGGGCAATGCCTACGCGGCGGACAAAGCCATCAACTTCGGCATCATGTCCACCGAGTCTTCGCAGAACCTCAAGAGCATCTGGCAGCCCTTTCTGGATGACATGCACAAGAAGACCGGTCTGACCATCAACGCCACCTTCGCCTCCGACTACGCCGGCCTGATCCAGGGCATGCGGTTCAACAAGGTCGATGTGGCCTGGCTCGGCAACAAGGCCGCGATGGAAGCGGTAGACCGCTCCAACGGCGAGATCTTCGCCCAGACCGCCGCCGCGAACGGCGCCGCCGGTTACTGGAGCGTGCTGATCGTGCGCAAGGACAGCCCGATCAACAACGTCGACGATATGCTCAAGAACGCCAAGAACCTGACTTTCGGCAACGGTGATCCGAACTCGACCTCGGGCTATCTGGTACCGGGCTACTACGTGTTCGCCAAGAACCACGTCGACGCCGCCACCGCCTTCAAGCGCACGCTGAACTCCAGCCATGAAGTCAACGCGCTGAGCGTGGCCAAGGGGCAGTTGGACGTCGCCACCTTCAACACCGAAAGCTGGGACCGCCTGGAAGTCACCCAACCGGACAAGGCCGCGATGCTCAAGGTGATCTGGAAGTCGCCGCTGATCCCGGCCGACCCGATGGTGTGGAGCAAGGCGCTGAGCGACAGCGAGAAAACCAAGATCCGCGATTTCTTCGCCCACTACGGCGACACCGATGAAGAGAAGGCGGTGCTGAAGAACATGCAGTTGGGCAAGTTCCTCGCTTCCAACGACGACCAACTGTTGCCGATCCGCCAGCTGGAGCTGTTCAAGCAGCGCACCACGATCAGCGCTGACGATCACCTCGAAGCGGCTGACAAGGCCAAGAAGCTGGCGGACATCGACGCCGACCTGGCCAAGTTGCAGCAGCGCATCAGCGAGCTGGACAAGAAAACCGCAGCCAACGGCTAACCCCCTGTAGGAACCGGGCTCTAGGGGGAGCCGGCTTGCTCGCGAATACGGTGTGTCATTCAACGCATCCGGCGACTGATTTACCGCATTCGCGAGCAAGCCCGCTCCCACATTAAGCAGGTTCCAACCATATACCGAGAGTGACCCATGACGACTTTGCACGCTGAAGCGGTTGGCAAAAGGACCTGGCCGCAATACCTCGGCTGGGGCCTGTTCCTGGTCCTGCTGGCCTGGGCCTGGCACGGCGCGGAAATGAACCCGCTGGCGCTGTACCGCGACTCCGGAAACATGGCGACCTTCGCCGCGGACTTCTTCCCGCCGGATTTCCACGAATGGCGCTCCTACCTCAAGGAGATGATCGTTACCGTGCAAATCGCCCTCTGGGGCACGGTGTTGGCCATCGTCTGCTCAGTGCCGCTGGGCATCCTGTGTGCCGACAACATCACCCCCTGGTGGGTCCACCAGCCGCTGCGCCGGGTCATGGATGCCTTCCGCTCGATCAATGAAATGGTGTTCGCGATGTTGTTCGTGGTTGCCGTCGGCCTTGGTCCCTTCGCCGGTGTCCTGGCGCTGTGGATCAGCACCACCGGCGTACTCGCCAAGCTGTTTGCCGAAGCCGTCGAGGCCATCGACCCGGGCCCGGTGGAAGGCGTGCGGGCCACGGGCGCGAGTGCCTTGCAGGAAGTCATCTACGGCGTGATCCCGCAGGTCATGCCGCTGTGGGTGAGCTACGCGTTGTACCGCTTCGAAGCCAACGTGCGGTCGGCCACGGTGGTGGGCATGGTCGGTGCCGGCGGGATCGGCGTGATCCTCTGGGAAAACATCCGCGCCTTTCAGTTCGTACAAACCTGCGCGGTGCTGCTGGTGATCATCGTGGTGGTGAGCTTGATCGACGTGCTGTCCCAACGGCTGCGCAAGCAGTTCATCTGACCTTGGAGGGGTGCCCGCGCGGCGCTTTTTTTAAGCATGCAGTTGTCTAGACAAGAAGAACCGGTGTACCGCGAACTCGCGGACATCCTGCGCCGTGAACTGAGCAGCTACCAAGCCGGCGACTTCCTCCCCGGCGAGGTGCACATGGCGGAACGCTTCGGCGTCAACCGCCACACCCTGCGCCGCGCCATCGATGAGCTGGTGTTCGAGGGCAGCCTGTTGCGCCGCCAGGGCAAGGGCACCCAGGTGCTCGACCGGCCGCTGATCTACTCGATGGGCGCCGAGACCTCCTACAGCCAATCCTTGTCGGCCCAGGGTGTCGGTGTCGAGGCGGTGCTGCTCAAGCGCCGCTACTGCTACGCCAGCCGCGAGGAAGCCGGGCACCTGGGCATCGCCGAAATGGCGCCGATGATCGAGCTGCAAACCCTGCGCAAACTCGACCACCAGCCCGTCAGCCTGATCCGCCATCGCTACTGCGCCAGCCGCGCGCCGTTGCTGGCCGACTACACCGGCGGCTCGTTGCGCCAGTACCTGCGTGAGCGTGACCTGCCGCTGACGCGCACCCAGAGCCTGATCGGTGCGCGCTTGCCCAACCGTGATGAAGCCGCGCTGCTGCTGATGCCCCGGCATTTGCCGGCCCTCACCGTGTTTACCCTTTCCTGCGATCGCGACGGCCGCCCGGTGGAGCTGGCGCAGTCCACCAGCCGTTCGGATCGCTTCCAGTACCAAGTGGTGACTTGATGGAGACCACGATGAACCTGTCCCCGCGTCAACACTGGATTGGCGTGCTTGCCCGCGCCCAACTCAGTGAACTGCAACCGCATGAAGCCGCGTTGAAAGACGTGGAATACCAGACCATTCGCGCTCCGGAAATCGGCATGACCCTGGTGCGCGGCCGCATGGGCGGTAATGGCGCGCCGTTCAATCTCGGCGAAATGAGCGTGACCCGCTGCGTGGTGCGCCTGGCTGATGGTCGCACCGGCTACAGCTACCTGGCCGGGCGCGACAAGGTCCACGCCGAACTGGCCGCCCTGGCCGACGCCCACCTGCAAGGCGCTCATCCGAGCATTTGGCTCAGCGACCTGATCACCGCGCTGGCCAGTGCCCAGGCACAACGCCGCGCGCAAAAAGAAGCCGACACGGCGGCCACCAAGGTCGAGTTTTTCACCCTGGTGCGAGGAGAAAACTGATGAGTGCTCACCTGTTGCAACCGGCGTTTGTCGACCCGGTCCTGGATGCCCAGCGCGGCTTTCGCGCCGCCCTCAAGGCCCTGGCCGAACCGGGGTTGATCCAGCACCTGCCTTCGGCCCCGCGCCTTGACGGGCTGGCGCCTGCCACCTACGCCTTGTGCCTGGCGCTGCTGGATGTGGACACGCCGCTATGGCTGGCGCCGAGCTTCGATACGCCGCTGATCCGCGCCAACCTGGCCTTCCACTGCGGTTGCCCGCTCACGGATAAGCGCGAGGACGCCGTGTTTGCACTGCTGGGCGAGCAGGACCTGCTCGACCTCGGCGGCTTCGACCACGGCAATGACCGCTATCCCGATCAGTCCTGCACTTTGCTGGTGCAGCTCACCGACCTGGAAGCCGGTCGCGGCCTGCTCTGGCGCGGCCCGGGCATCCAGGCCCAGCGCCGGGTGCACGTGCCGGTGCCACAAGCTTTCTGGCACGAGCGTCAGTGCCGCGAAGCCTTCCCCCGTGGCCTGGACGTGCTGTTCGCCGCCGGCCATCACCTGATCGGCCTGCCGCGCAGCAGCCGCATCGCAGAGGAGCACGCCTGATGTACGTAGCCGTCAAAGGTGGCGAACAGGCCATCGACAATGCCCACCGCCTGCTGGCAAAAAAACGCCGGGGCGATACCGCGATTCCTGAACTCAGTGTCGAGCAGATTCGCCAGCAACTGCCCCTGGCCGTGGCCCGCGTAATGACCGAGGGCTCGCTGTTCGACGCCGAACTCGCCGCGCTCGCGATCAAGCAAGCGGCGGGGGATCTGGTGGAGGCGATTTTCCTGTTGCGCGCCTACCGCACCACGCTGCCGCGCTTCAGCCCGAGCCTGCCGATCGACACCGCGCAAATGTCCTTGAGCCGGCGCTTGTCCGCCACGTTCAAGGACGTGCCCGGCGGCCAATTGCTCGGCCCTACTTTCGACTACACCCATCGGCTGCTGGATTTTGCGCTGCTGGCCGACGGCGAATATCCGGGGCCGCAGACCACGCCCGAGGCGACGCTGGAAGCCTGCCCGCGCGTGCTCGGTTTGCTCGCCAAGGAAGGCCTGATCAAGCACGAAACCGACGACAACGCGCGTGTCGCCGATATCACCCGCGACCCGCTGGAGTACCCCGCCAGCCGCGCCGAGCGCCTGCAGGCCCTGGCCCGTGGCGATGAAGGTTTCCTGCTGGCGCTGGGGTATTCGACCCAGCGCGGCTACGGCCGTAACCACCCGTTTGCCGGCGAGATTCGCATCGGCGACGTGGAGGTCTGGATCGACCCCGAAGAGCTGGGCTTCCCCATCTGCCTGGGCAGCATCGAAGTGACCGAGTGCGAGATGGTCAACCAGTTCGTCGGCTCGGCCACCGAGCTTGCGCAGTTCACGCGCGGTTATGGCCTGGCGTTCGGGCATGCCGAGCGCAAGGCCATGGGCATGGCGCTGGTCGACCGCTCACTGCGCGCCGGGGAATACAACGAAGAGATCGTCTCGCCGGCCCAGCGCGAGGAGTTTGTGCTGGCGCATTGCGACAACGTCGAGGCGGCGGGCTTTGTTTCGCACCTCAAATTACCGCACTACGTGGACTTCCAGTCCGAACTGGAACTGATCCGCAAACTGCGCCAACCGGCCGAGGGCACCCGCCATGAATGACCTGACGCAAGCGCCGGTACGCGACCCGGCCTACAACTTCGCCTACCTCGACGAGCAGACCAAGCGCATGATCCGCCGCGCCTTGCTCAAGGCCGTGGCGATCCCCGGTTACCAGGTGCCGTTCGGCGGTCGCGAGATGCCGTTGCCGTATGGCTGGGGCACCGGCGGCATGCAACTGACCGCCGCGATCCTCGGCGCCGATGACGTGCTCAAGGTCATCGACCAGGGCGCCGACGACACCACCAACGCCGTCTCGATTCGCCGCTTCTTCGCGCGCACCGCGGGCGTCGCTACCACCGAGGCGACCCCTGAGGCGACGGTGATCCAGACCCGCCACCGCATCCCGGAGACCCCGCTGCAGGCCGGCCAGGTCATGGTTTACCAGGTGCCGATCCCGGAACCGCTGCGCTTTATCGAACCGTCGGAAACCGAGACGCGCACCATGCACGCCCTGAATGATTACGGCGTGATGCACGTGAAGCTCTACGAAGACATCGCCACCTTTGGCCATATCGCCACCAGCTATGCGTACCCGGTGATGGTCGATGAGCGCTACGTGATGGACCCGTCGCCGATCCCCAAATTCGACAACCCCAAGCTCGACATGAGCCCGGCCTTGATGCTGTTCGGCGCCGGTCGCGAAAAGCGCCTGTACGCGGTGCCGCCCTACACCCAGGTCACCAGTCTGGACTTCGAGGATCACCCGTTCGAAGTGCAGCAGTGGGAGCACAACTGCGCCATTTGCGGCAGCCATGAATCGTTCCTCGATGAGCTGATTCTGGATGACGCCGGGACCCAGAGTTTCGTGTGTTCCGACACCTGGTATTGCGCCCAGCGGGTCAAGGAGAACAACCAGTGAGCCAGCCGTTATTGCAAGTCCGCGACCTGTCCCTGTTGTACGGCCCGGAGAAGGGTTGCCAGGGCGTCAGTTTTGACCTGTACCCCGGCGAAGTGCTGGGCATCGTCGGCGAGTCCGGTTCGGGCAAATCCACCTTGCTCTCGCTGCTGAGCGGGCGTTTGCCACCGCAGGCGGGGAGCATCGGCTATCGCAGCAAAGACGGCGAATGGCTTGACCTCTACAGCGCCAGCGAAGCCGAGCGCCGCACCTTGCTGCGCACCGAATGGGGCTTTGTCGAGCAGAACCCCCGCGACGGCCTGCGCATGGGCGTGTCGGCCGGCGCGAATATCGGCGAGCGCCTGATGGCCCAGGGCGTGCGCAACTATGCGCAACTGCGCGGTGCCGGCCTCGACTGGCTGGGCCAGGTGGAAATCGATCCGCAGCGTATCGATGACCTGCCGCGCACTTTCTCGGGCGGCATGCAGCAGCGCCTGCAAATCGCCCGCAACCTGGTTTCCAGCCCGCGCCTGGTGTTCATGGATGAGCCTACCGGCGGCCTCGATGTGTCGGTGCAAGCGCGGCTGCTCGATCTGCTGCGCGGCCTGGTGCGTGAGCTGGACCTGGCGGTGGTGATCGTTACCCACGACCTGGCCGTGGCACGCCTGCTCGCTGATCGCCTGATGGTGATGCGTCGCTCGCGGGTGGTGGAAACCGGGTTGACCGACCAGATCCTCGACGATCCACAACACCCTTACTCTCAACTGCTGGTGTCTTCGGTACTGCAGCCATGACGAATGCCTTGATCGAGGTCCGTGACCTCTCGAAAACCTTCACCCTGCACCAACAGCATGGGGTGGTGCTCAACGTGCTGCGCGGCGTGGGGTTCAGCGTGCAGGCGGGCGAATGCCTGGTACTGCATGGCCAGTCCGGCGCGGGTAAGAGCACCTTGCTGCGTACCCTGTATGGCAACTATCTGCCGGCGGGCGGCAGCATCCGCGTACGTCATGCGCAGGCGTGGCTGGAGCTGGTCGGCGCGGCGCCGCGCGACATTCTGCAGGTGCGCCAGCAGACCCTCGGTTACGTCAGCCAATTCCTGCGGGTGATCCCGCGCGTGGCGTGCCTGGATGTGGTCATGGAGCCGGCGCTGGCGCGTGGCTGGTCCAAGGCCGATGCGCAGTCGCGTGCCGAGCACTTGCTGGCGCGCCTGAACATCCCCCAGCGCCTGTGGCAACTGGCGCCCGGGACCTTCTCCGGTGGCGAGCAGCAGCGCGTCAACATCGCCCGCGGCTTCATGGTGGAGTGGCCGGTGATGCTGCTGGACGAACCCACCGCGTCGCTGGATGACAGCAATCGCCAGGTGGTGCTGGAACTGATCAACGAAGCCAAGGCCGGCGGTGCCGCGCTGATCGGCATTTTCCACGACCGCGCTGCCCGTGAAGCGGTTGCCGACCGCCATTTCGACATGACCCCCACGCCCGTTGCCGAAGAGGAATACGCACATGCCCGCTGAACAGATCCTCAGTAATGCCCAGGTGGTCACCGCTGATCGCATGTTCCTCGGTTGCGTGGTGCTGCGCGCCGGCAAGATCGTCGACATCGCCGAAGGTCGCAGCCAGTTGCCCCAAGCCCAGGATCTGGGCGGGGATTGCCTGCTCCCCGGCCTGGTGGAATTGCACACCGACAACCTGGAAAAACACATGACCCCGCGCCCCGGCGTGGACTGGCCGTCGACCTCGGCGGTGCTCAGCCACGATGCGCAAATTATCGCGGCGGGCATCACCACGGTGTTCGATGCGGTGTCCATCGGGGACGTGAACCCCAAGGGCAATCGCATGAAGAAGCTGCCGGCGATGCTCGACGCGATTGCTGCGGCAGAAGGCGCCGGCCTGACGCGCGCCGAGCATCACCTCCACCTGCGCTGCGAGCTGTGCCACCCCGACACCCTCAGCGTGTTCCGCGACCTGGTGGAAAACCCGCTGGTGCGCCTGGTCTCGGTGATGGACCACTCGCCGGGCCAGCGCCAGTTCGTGCTCGAATCCAAGTACCGTGAGTACTACATGGGCAAGTACCACCTCAACGACGAAACCATGGACGCTTTTATCGTGCTGCAGATGGCCAACTCGCGGGAGTACAGCGACCGTTATCGCGCGGCCATTGTCGAGCATTGCCTGGGGCGCGGCCTGTCGGTGGCCAGCCATGACGACGCGACCCTGGCGCATGTGGAGGAGTCGGCGCGCTACGGCATGACCATCGCCGAATTCCCGACCACGCTGGAGGCGGCGAAGGGGTGTCAGGCACTCAACATGAAAGTCTTGATGGGCGCGCCGAACGTGGTGCGCGGTGGGTCGCACTCGGGTAATGTGGCCGCCGCCGGCCTGGCTGCCGAGGGATTGCTGGATATACTTTCCAGTGATTACTACCCGGCCAGCCTGTTGCAGGCTGCGTTCGTGCTGGCCGACCAGCAGGACGGCGGCGACCTGTCGCGGGCGGTCAAGATGATCAGCCTGGCGCCGGCGCAAGCGGCCGGGCTGGCGGATCGGGGTGAAATTGCCATTGGCCTGCGCGCGGACCTGGTACAGGCCCGCAGCCGCGAAGGGCTTCCTGTAGTGCAACAAGTCTGGCGACAGGCGAAGAGGGTGTTTTGATGGTGGGCAGGTTGATCTATCTCATCGGGCCATCCGGTTCGGGCAAGGACAGCCTGCTGGATGCCGCACGCCCGCGCTTGGCCGAGCGCGGCTGCCGCATCGTGCGCCGCGTGATCACCCGCTCGGCGGAAGCGGTGGGTGAAGCGGCCCAGGGCGTGAGCCCGCAGCAGTTCGCGGCGCTGCAGGCCGAGGGTGGGTTTGCCCTCAGTTGGCAGGCCAATGGGTTGTCCTACGGGATTCCCCGGGAAATCGACGACTGGCTGGCGGCGGGGCAGGACGTGCTGGTCAACGGCTCGCGTGCGCACCTGGCGCAGACCCGCGAGCGCTATCCGAACCTGCTGGTGCTGTTGCTGACGGTGGATCAAGCCGTGTTGCGCCAGCGCCTGGTCGCGCGAGGACGCGAGTCCCTGGCGGATATCGAGGAGCGCCTGGCACGCAATGCACGCTTCACGGCGCAACTGATCAGCGGCAATGGCGCGGGGTTGTTCGTGCTGGACAATTCCGGCCCGCTGGAACACACCGTCGAGCGCCTGCTGTGCTGCCTCGACCACGGGCACTCGGCATGCGCCTGACGCTGCTCGGCACCGGTGACGCGCGGCAAGTCCCGGTGTATGGCTGCGAGTGCGCGGCGTGCGCGATGGCGCGCAGCGATGCGAGCCTGCGCCGCCGACCGTGCAGCGCGCTGATCGAATGCGGCGACCAGCGCTGGCTGATCGACAGCGGCTTGCCCGACCTCACCGAACGGTTCCCGCCGCGCAGTTTCAACGGGATTTTCCAGACCCACTATCACGCCGATCATGCGCAAGGCTTGCTGCACTTGCGCTGGGGCCAGGGGCTGGTGATACCGGTGCACGGCCCGGCGGATCCGGAAGGTTTGTCCGACCTCTACAAGCATCCCGGCATCCTCGATTTCAGCCAGCCGTTTGCCGCGTTCGAAACCCGGCAGTTCGGCGCGCTGAGCGTTACCGCGTTGCCGTTGCAACATTCCAGGCTGACCCTGGGTTACCTGCTCGAAGGCGAGGGGCGCCGCATCGCCTACCTCACCGACACCGTCGGCCTGCCGCCTGACACGCTGGCCTGGTTGCAACGCGAGCCGCTGGATGTGCTGGTGCTGGATTGCTCCATGCCGCCGCAGCCGCAAGCTCCGCGCAATCACAATGACCTGACGCTGGCGTTGCAGAGTATTGCCGACACCGGTGCGCAGTTGGGGGTACTGACCCATGTGGGGCATACGCTGGATGCATGGCTGCTGGAACATCGGCGCGAGTTGCCACGGCATGTGACCGTGGGGTGGGATGGCCGGGTGCTTTAGCGCAGGCGCCTGTCAAGCGGCAAGGTCCTGACCCACGGGAAAACCACCATGAAAAAGTTGAGCGAATGTATCCGTGTCAGGGCGGCTTTGAAGCAGTAAGTGCCGGTCAATTGTGTGGGTTTATATTTTTATCGCGTGGAATCAACAGGTTTTCAGCTTCGCCCATGTGTGTCTGGTTTTTTGAAGTGCAAGTGTTTTTTCGCGTGTTTTAGCAGGTGTTGCCCCACGCCGCGCTGTTTCAGGACGAACTAAATAAAGGCTGTTGCGCACTCATTTTTGCAGGGAAATTCAATCAGCCGATGCTCACGTGTCTGGCTCATTTATCCTCTAAAAAGAGCGCAAATTCCCATGATCAGTTCTGAGTCTTTATCGCGTACACCCCCACAGCAAACCTTGCCGCTTGCCGATCCCGGGCCGTTTGGCGTGGGCGCCAGCGGCAAGCCGACCTACACCACCGACCAGGCGGGCAAGCACATCACCCGCGATAACCTGCACTTTCACGACCGCAATAACGACAACAAGATAGATCTTTCCTACACCGTCGATCCCACTTTCTCTGCTGCGCAGCAGCAACGTGTGCGCCAGGCCGCGCAGTCCTGGCAGGACGTGGCCAATATCAGTTTCAAGGAGCGGGCGGCAGGTGCGGACTGCACGGTTCACGTCAAGAACAACCCACGTGGAGACCGTGGCGTCGCCATCTCACCCACGCGCGCCACCAGCAGCACCACCGCGACGATTGGCACATTGAAATCAGGCAGTTCGCCGGGGCTGGACAGCCACTTTTCGCTCACCGCCGTGCATGAAATCGGACACGCCATCGGCCTGCAGCATCCGGGTAACTACAATGGCGGTGATTCCACTTATGACAAGAGCGCTGTGTATGCCGGTGACACCAAGGCGCGCAGTGTCATGAGCTACTGGTCTGAAAAGCATCAGGCCGGTCACGATTTTCGCCACTGCAACCCCAGCGCGCCGATGATGGATGACATTGCCGCGGTGCAGCGGTTGTATGGGGCCAATCACCAGACCCGCAAGACCGACACCACCTATGGCTTCAACTCCAATACCGAGCGCGAAGCCATGACCCTCAAGAGCGCCACGGACAAACCGATCTTCTGCGTCTGGGATGGCGGGGGGGACGATACCCTGGATTTTTCCGGGTTTGCCCAGAACCAGAACATCAGCCTGAAGGCCGAGTCGTTTTCCGATGTGGGTGGTTTGAAGGGCAACGTCTCCATCGCCAAAGGCTGTACGGTTGAGAACGCCATCGGCGGTGCCGGACGGGATGTGTTGACGGGCAATGACGCGAACAATCGGCTCAAGGGCGGTGCGGGGGCCGACACATTACGCGGCGGTGGGGGCGCGGATACGTTTATCTACGACAAGGCCAGTGACTCCACACCGCAGCAGCCGGACGTGATCGAGGACTTCACCACCGGGGTCGACAGGCTCGACGTCTCGGGCGCCTTGAGAGAGGCGGGGGTCGGTGCCCTGGTGTTTACTGACCGGTTCAGTGGGCGGGCCGGGGAGGCTGTGCTCAAGCATGACACTGCCACGGGTCGTTCAAGCCTGGAGATCGACCTGAAGGGCACGGGCAATGCCGGCTTCATGGTCAAGAGCATGGGCCAGATCAAGCCGGGGGATGTGCTGTGGCAGGGGCAAACGGTGCCGAAGGTCGTGCCAGCACCGGTACCGGCACCGACGCCAGCACCCGTGCCCGCACCACCGCTACCGGCACCGCTTTATCCGACGGCAGGCATGATTTCAGTGTTAAGCGAAATGCTCGCCACGACGCTGTCGACCTTGCTGCAGTTAGTGCTGAACGTTGTCAGGCGTTGATCAGCGCTTCGACATACTCCACAAACGCGCGTGCCTTGGCGCTCGCCATCCGGCCGGTGGGGAACACTGCCCACAAATCCCGGGGCGGCAAATGCCAGTCCGCCAGCACGCGCTTGACCTCGCCGCTGGCCAGCTCCGGCGCGAACATCCAGCTGGAAGACAGTGTCAGGCCCAGATGGCTCAGTACGGCGGCGCGCACGCCTTCCGCCGCCGTCACGCGCACGCGGCCATGGGCAACGAGCGGGTAATGCGTGTCGCCTTGGGTAAAGTTCCAGTGCGAGCCTTCGCCTCGGGTGTAGATGATCGCCTGGTGCTGCAGCAAGTCCGCCGGGGTGGCGGGCTCGCCGAAGCGTTCGAAGTAGGCCGGGGTGCCGAGGATCACGCAGGGTGATTCACCGATCTTGCGCGCCGTGAGGCTGGAGTCATCCAAGTTGCCCATGCGCAGGGCGACGTCGATGCCTTCTTCCACCAGATTGAGCGTGCGGTCATCGAGCACCACGTCGACATTCACCCCCGGGTACTGCTCCAGGAACGCGCCCAGGTGCGGAATGATATGCATGCGGGCGAAGGTCACCGCTGCGCTGATACGCAGGTTGCCCGACAGCCCGGCGCCGGCTCCCCGGGCGGCGTCGTCGGCCTCGTTGGCTTCGTCGATGGCGCGCCGGGCTTTCTCGAAAAACGCCAGGCCGGCCTCGGTGGGCGTAAGGCCACGGGTCGAACGCAACACCAGGCGCACCGCCAGGCGTGCTTCCAATTGCGCGATGCTCTTGGACACGGCGGGCTGGCCGATGCCCAGGCGCTTGGCAGCGGCCGAGAACGAACCGGTTTCGACAACGTGGACGAAAGTTTCCATGGCAGTAAGGCGGTCCATCGGGTGTCCTTGGGTTATCGGGTGAGGGCGTCGAGCAGCGCCGAGGGTTCCGGGCGTTGAGTGTAATCCGGGTTGACCTCGGCGTAACGAATCACGCTGTCCTGGCCGATCACATAGCGGGCGGGCATGGGCAGTGTCCAGGCCGGATCGTCGTTGATCAGCGGCAGGTTGTTGCCCAGCGCCTTGTAGAGTTCGATCAAATAATCCGGCAATTGAAAGCGCAGCCCGAACGCATCGGCGACGTCGTTGTGGGTGTCGCTGAGGATCGGGAACCCCAGCGCGGCAATGCGCGTGGATTTGCGGCTGTTGGCGGCCGTTTGCGGCGACAGGGCCAGCAACTGGGCGCTGGCCGCCTTCAGTGTCGGCAGAAACGCCTGCAACGCCTGCAATTCCAAAGTGCAGTACGGGCACCACACGCCTCGGTAGAACGTCAGCACCAGCGGCCCCTGGGCCAGCAGCCTGGCCGAGGACACCGCGTTGCCCTCGGCGTCCTTGAGGCTGAACAGCGGCGCTTTGTCTCCCACCTTGAGGGCACGTTGTGCTGCACCGCTGGCGATCAGCTCGGCGGTGGCGCGCTCCATGATCGGATGGATATGCGCGGGCGCGTTATAGGGCGGCTTGCCCGCTTTGAAGTCAGCGCGGAAGGCATCAAGTGTGGCTTGAAGTGTCATGGCGGTAGTCTCTCGGGAGATGAGCCGGCTTGGCTGGAGGGGATGATGGGCGCGGCGGTGCGCGGGTAGAAGCGGGCTGCCGGGCATAGGATTTATGCGTCGAGGGAATGAATGCGTGTAATACCAACATTCGGTAAAACAGCCGCCAGTCGGGATCCCCGATTTTGTGCTTGAGTAAAGATAACTCTAGGGTTACTTTTATTCAGGCCAAGCCAAGGAGGCTGCGGTGCAAAGCAGGCTATTGATCAAGGAGCTGCAAGAGGCGGGTTGGGTGCTGGATCGGGTCACGGGCAGTCATCACATTTTTACTCACCGCTATAACCCGTACACGATCCCGGTGCCGCACCCCAAGAAGGACCTGCCGCTGGGCACCGTCAGAAGCATCAGGAAACGCGCCGGGCTGTTTCAGTTCTAAGGAGAGCATTCATGCAATACCCAATCTGTATCGAATGGGGCGATGACTTTACCGCCACCGGTATTCAGATCCCCGATATTCCAGGCGCGGTCACCGCCGGTGACAGTTTCGAAGAGGCGTACAACGCCGCCGTGGAAGTCGCGCACATCATGCTGCAAGAAATCGCCGCCGAAGGTGGGCCGATTCCGATGCCCACGTCGGTGGCCAATCATCACGCCCATGAAGACTACGCCGGGATGGGCTGGGGCATGCTCGAGCTGGACATCTCGCCCTATCTGGGCAAGACCGAGAAGGTCAACGTGACCTTGCCCGGTTATGTCATCCAGCGCATCGACCGTTATGTGCGCGAGCACAAGGTCAAAAGCCGCTCGTCATTCCTGGCGGACGCGGCCTTGGAGAAGCTGGTGCGCTCCTGAGGGCGATCAGGCCGTGGCGACCGTGACCTGGCGCGAAGCGCTCAGGAAGCGCAACAGCGCCACCAGCGGGAACGCACTGCCCACCAGCATCACGCCCAGCCAGCCACCGTGCTCGTAGACGCTGCTGGCAATCGCCGAGCCGAAGGCGCCGCCGATGAAGATGCTGGTCATGTACAACGCGTTGAGGCGGCTGCGGCTGTTGGCGTCGAGGGCATAGATCGCGCGTTGACCGAGGACCATGTTCATCTGCACGCAGAAGTCCAGGACCACGCCGGTCACCGCCAGGCCGATCACGCTGTACAGCGGGTGCACGAAGGCTGGCAGGAAGCTCAGCACGGCAAACAGCATGGCCAGCAGTGAGGCGCGGTGAGTATGGCCGGCATCGGCCAGGCGGCCGGCGATGGGCGCAGCGATGGCACCCAGGGCACCGACCAGTGCGAACAACGCGATCTCACTTTGGCTCAGCCCATGATTGCGCGCCAGCTCCAGCGGTGCGGCGGTCCAGAACAGGCTGAAGGTGGCAAACATGCAGCCCTGGTAGAACGCACGTTGGCGCAGCAGGGGTTGTTCACGCAACAAGGTGCCGAGCGAGCCGAGCAATTGGCCATAGCTGGCGCTGTGGTCAGGCTGGCGCTTGGGGATGGTCAGCATCAGCACCACGCTGATGAACGCCATCAACGCGGCCGCCGCCATGAACATCGCCCGCCAGCCGAAGTGGTCCGCGACCACACTGGACACCGGCCGCGCCAGCAGAATGCCGAGCAGCAGCCCGCCCATGATGCTGCCCACCACCCGGCCACGGGATTCGGCGGGTGCCAGGTGGGCGGCCAGCGGAATCAGGATTTGCACCGACACCGAACTGAAGCCGATCAGCAACGACACCAGCAGGAACAGGTTCGGCTGCTCGGTGAAGGCCGCGCCCAGCAAGCTCGCAATGGCCACCACGGTGGTGGTGATCATCAGCTTGCGGTTTTCCAGCAGGTCGCCCAGCGGTACCAGGAAAAACAGGCCGAGGGCATAACCGATTTGCGTCAGGGACACGATCAGGCTGGCCATCGCCGGGGTGAGGCCGATGTCCGGTGCGATCAGTTCGATGATCGGCTGCGCGTAGTAGATGTTGGCGACGATGGCGCCGCAGCAGAACGCAAACAGCATCACCATCGCGCGGGTCATGGTGGTTGTAGGGTGTGAGGTAGCGTTCATGGTGTTCTCATAAAAGCGGAGGAAGTAGGCGAGCGAGAGTAGAGACAAGGTGCAACGGCGAGTAGGCCGCTGGTGGTGATAACACTCATGCCGGGAATTAATGACTGAAACGTTAACTTTCGCGTCGAACGGCAATGATACATTCAGACACAACTGCCGAAACAGGAAATCCATTGCGATGAAGATCACGTTGAACAAGATGCTCCTGGCTTCCACCCTTGCCGCCGCCATGGCTGTCGGCCTGGCGAACGCGGCCGATGCCCCACGCGTGGGTGTGCGTGGCGCCATCACGGCGATCGACGGCGACGCGATGCACGTCAAGGTCAACAGTGGTGAAGACGTCACGGTGCACCTGACAAAAGACACCCAGGTCCGTGCCGTGACGCTGGCCAGGATCGACGAGATCAAGCCCGGCAGCTACATCGGCTCGGCCGCCATGCCCAACGCCGACGGCACCCTGACTGCCCTCGAAGTGCATGTGTTCCCGCCGGCGATGGCCGGCACGGGCGACGGGCACCGGGCGTTCGACCTCAAAGAAGGCAGCAGCATGACCAACGGCACGGTCGGCGACCTGGTGGTGAGCAACGGGCGGACGTTGACCGTCAAATACAAAGGGGGCGAGCAGAAGATCGTGGTGCCGGATGATGTGCCGATCGTGAACCTGGAGCCAGGCGACCGCAGCTTGCTCAAGCCGGGGGTGAAGGTGGTGATGTTTGCGGCGAAGGACGCGGACGGGACGGTGACGGCGCAGGCTATCTCGGCCGGCAAAGATGGCGTGACACCGCCGATGTAAGGGCCAGGCGCATCCCCCAATGCAGGCGCTGGCTGGCCTGCGACAGCATCACCTCGGTATGCCTGATACGTCGAGGTGTCTGCATCGCAGGCCAGCCAGCTCCCACACGGGGCTGCGTTTGTTCAGTTATTGACCGCTGTAGATCTGGTCGAAAACACCGCCATCATTGAAGTGGGTTTTCTGCACGGTGCGCCAGTCGCCGAAGGTCTTCTCTACCGAGAGGAATTCGACTTTCGGGAAGCGGTCGGTGTACTTGGCCAGTACCTTCGCGTCGCGTGGGCGCAGGTAGTTGTTGGCGGCGATTTCCTGGCCTTCCGGCGACCACAGGTACTTCAGGTAGTCTTCGGCGGCCGCGCGGGTGCCTTTCTTCTCGACCACTTTGTCGACCACCGACACCGGCGGCTCGGCTTCGGCAGAGACGCTTGGGTAGATCACTTCGAACTGATCACGGCCGAATTCGCGGGCGATCATTTCTGCTTCGTTTTCAAAGGTCACCAGCACGTCGCCGATCTGGTTGGTCATGAACGTGGTGGTCGCGGCGCGGCCACCGGTGTCCAGCACAGGCGCCTGCTTGAACAGCTTGCCGACAAAGGCCTTGGCCTTGTTCTCGTCGCCGCCGTTTTTCAGCACGTAGCCCCAGGCCGACAGGTAGGTGTAGCGGCCGTTACCGGAAGTCTTCGGGTTGGGCACGATCACTTGCACGCCGTCTTTCAACAGGTCCGGCCAGTCTTTCAGGGCTTTCGGGTTGCCTTTGCGCACGATAAACACCGTGGCGGAGGTGAACGGCGCGCTGTTGTTCGGCAGGCGCGTGACCCAGTTGTCCGGCACCAGCTTGCCGTTGTCGGCCAGGGCGTTGATGTCGGTGGCCATGTTCATGGTGATCACGTCAGCCGGCAGACCGTCGATCACCGAGCGCGCTTGTTTGCTGGAGCCGCCGAAGGACATCTGCAGGGTCAGCTTGTCGTTCGGGTGCTCGGCGTCCCAGTGTTTCTGGAAGGCGGCGTTGTAGTCCTTGTAGAAATCGCGCATCACGTCATACGAGACGTTGAGCAGAGTGACCGGGGCTGCCTGGACGGCGCCCGCCAGGGCAAGGCCGGCGGCCAGTAGAGAGGCGCTAACGAGTTTTTTCACTGCTCATTCCTTGTTGTTCGAGAAGGTTATCGATTGAGTGAGGGCATTTTGCCAGCGACTATAGCTGGGCCTGCATAGACGCTTAAAGATTAAAACGCACTTTGCTTATTCCACTTTCTTAAACAACGCATTGCCACAGCGCGAGCAGAACGCCGCGTTGGGCTCGTGGCTGTTCTTGTTGCACACCGGGCAGTCGGTTTGCAGCTGCTCACCGCGCATGGCACTGGCCAGTTCGGCGGTAAAAATCCCCGTCGGCACGGCGATGATCGAGTAACCGGTGATCATCACCAGTGACGAAATCACCTGGCCCAGCGGGGTCTTGGGCACGATATCGCCAAAGCCCACGGTGGTCAGGGTCACGATCGCCCAATAGATGCCTTTGGGAATGCTGGTAAACCCGTGCTCCGGGCCTTCGATCACGTACATCAAGGTGCCGAATACGGTGACCAGGGTGCACACACTGACCAGGAACACCACGATCTTCTGCTTGCTGCCGCGCAGCGCGGCCATCAGGTAGTTGGCCTGCTTGAGGTAAGGGCTGAGCTTGAGCACGCGGAAGATCCGCAGCATCCGGATGATGCGGATGATCAGCAGATACTGGGCGTCGCTGTAATACAGCGCGAGGATGCCGGGGACGATGGCGAGCAAATCCACCAGCCCATAGAAGCTGAAGGCATAGCGCAGCGGCTTGGGCGAGCAGTACAGGCGCAGGCCGTACTCGATGGCGAAAATGATGGTGAAGCCCCACTCGATGTAGGCCAGCACGTCGGCGTAGTTGTCGTGGACGGTCTGGATACTGTCGAGGATCACAATCACCAGGCTGGCGAGGATGATCAGCAGCAAGGTGCTGTCGAAGCGCCGGCCGGCCGCTGTGTCGCTTTGGAAAACCATGACGTAGAGCCGCTGACGCCAGTCGTTGTTGCTGTCCATAAAGCCCGCCTGAATCGAATATCGAGCAAGCCTAGGGGGATTCGAAGGGGCTGTCCATGCGGGGTTTACCCAGCATCCGGCGACCGGCACGCACCAGCCAGCACGCGAGGATGAACGGGGCGGTCAACGCCGGCAGGTGCAGCGCGGCAAAGCCTGGCGTGAGGACGATTGCCAGCAGGATGCCGAGCAGCGGTTGCCAGGCGTGGCGGCGCGTCTGACACAGGGCCAGGGCCGCCAGCGCGGGGTTGTAGCTGTGCAGGCCGAGCAGGGCGCTGGCGGTCTCGTCGAGCAGCAGCGCGATCAGCACTCCGCAGAGGGCGCCGGTCAAGGCCCAGAGGGCGGCACGCCGATTGGCCAGCCACAGGCCAAGCGCGATCAGCGCACCGGCGAGGGGCTGGTCGAGCAGCATGATTTGCGCGAGCCCGGTAAAGGGCGCGGCCAGGACGGCCAGGGTGTCGGCTTCGCCGAGTGCAAACGTGCTCGGCGGCACGCTGCCCAGCAACAGCCAGCCCAGGCCGACAAACGGTGCGGTGTAGGCGGGCAGGTCATCGGGGCGGGTTGCGTGTTTGAGCCATTGTCGCGTGAGCATCGCACTCAAGCCGCCGCACGCCAGGATCAGCGGTGGCAGCACGGCCGACCAGGCAAAGTGCTGGCTGATCAGCAAGCCCAGCAGTACGCCGTTGTAGCTATACAGGCCGGCCTGGCGTTCGGCCTTGGGATAACCCCGGCGCTGGGCCGTGAGCAAACCGGCGACGCCTCCCAGCAACGCCCCGCCGAGCAGGGCCGGGGCGCCGATCAGGATGGCCAGCAGGCACAGCAGGCCACACAGGGGATGGCGCTGCAGGAAGATCTGGCTGAAGCCGTTGAGCAAGGCTTCGGCCCAGTCGGGGCAGGATTGGTTGGGCATGGTGGGTGAGTCTGAGGGACCGATTTGCCCCCAATCGCCGGCAAGCCAGCTCCCACATTTGAATCGGTTCACCAATCAAAATGTGGGCGCCGGGCCTGCCCGCGATGAGGCCTGAACAGACGCTAGATCAACGTCTCGATACGCAGCGAGTTGGTCGACCCCGGTTGCCCGAACGGCACTCCCGCGGTAATCACCAACGTATCCCCGCGCTGCGCCATCCCCTGGGCCTGGGCGATCTCCAGCGCGGTCGAACACACTTCATCGACCTGGCGCAGCCGATCATTGACCACCGAATGCACGCCCCACGCCACGCTCAAGCGGCGCGCAGTGGAGAGGTTCGGCGTGAGGTTGAGGATCGGCGCCACCGGCCGTTCCCGCGCCGCGCGCAGGCTGGAGCTGCCGGACTCGCTGTAGTTCACCAGCACCGCCACCGGCAGGATGCTGCTGATCCGCCGGATCGCACAGCTGATGGCGTCCGACACCGTGGCGTCCGCCTTAGGCCGGCTGACGTCCAGTTGCGTCTGGTAGTCCGGGCCGTTTTCGACCTGGCGGATGATCTTGCTCATCATCTGCACGGCTTCCAGGGGGTACTCGCCGGACGCGGTTTCCGCCGACAGCATCACCGCATCGGCGCCTTCGGCCACGGCGTTGGCGACATCGGTGACTTCGGCGCGAGTCGGTGCCGGGGAGAAACGCATGGACTCGAGCATCTGCGTGGCCACCACCACCGGCTTACCCAACTGGCGGCAGGTGCTGATGATGTCTTTCTGGATCTGCGGCACGCTCTCGGCGGGCACTTCCACACCCAGGTCGCCCCTGGCCACCATGATCGCGTCGCTCAGCTCGGCGATTTCCTGCAGGCGCTGCACGGCCGAGGGCTTCTCGATCTTGGCCATCAGGAACGCTTTGTCGCCAATCAACTCACGGGCTTCGCGGATGTCTTCCGGGCGCTGCACGAACGACAGCGCCACCCAGTCCACACCCAGCTCCAGGCCGAAGCTCAGGTCGCTGCGGTCCTTGGCGGTGAGCGGGCTGAGTTCCAGCAGCGCCTGTGGGACATTCACACCTTTGCGGTCGGACAATTCGCCGCCATTCAGCACCGTGGTGTCGATGGCATCCGCATGCTTGGTGATGACCCGCAGGCGCAATTTGCCGTCATCCAGCAGCAGGTCCATGCCCGGCTCCAGCGCCGCGATGATTTCCGGGTGCGGCAGGTTGATACGGCGCTGGTCGCCCGGCGTGGGGTCCAGGTCCAGGCGCAGGGCCTGGCCACGCACCAATTGCACCTTGCCTTCGGCAAAGCGCCCGACCCGCAGCTTCGGCCCTTGCAGGTCCATGAGGATGCCCAGCGGGTAGTTCAGCTGGCGCTCGACCTGGCGAATCCA
This sequence comes from Pseudomonas sp. TH21, assembly GCF_016651025.1. Classification (NCBI taxonomy): domain Bacteria; kingdom Pseudomonadati; phylum Pseudomonadota; class Gammaproteobacteria; order Pseudomonadales; family Pseudomonadaceae; genus Pseudomonas; species Pseudomonas sp. TH21. The sequence goes on from NZ_JAEKEQ010000001.1 coordinate 1,829,338, forward strand.
CTGGTAGCGCTGGGCGTGATCGGCGTGCTCGCCGTGGCTGAAGTTGAGGCGGAAGATATTCACGCCGGCCTCCACCAGCTCGCGGATATCATCGATACCGTCGGTGGCCGGCCCCAGGGTGGCGAGGATTTTGACCTTCTTGTCAGGCGTCATGTTTGGCAGTCTCAAGGATCAGGATGGCGCGGAAATCATTGACGTTGGTGCGCGTCGGTTCGGTGACGATCAAGCCCTCGAGCGCGGCGAAATAGCCGTAGCCGTTGTTGTTATCCAGCTCGTCGCTGGCCGACAGGCCCAAGGCCTCGGCGCGGGCATAGCTGCAGGGGGTCATGATGGCGCCGGCGTTGTCTTCGGAGCCGTCGATGCCGTCGGTATCACCGGCCAGGGCGTACACGCCCGGCAAGCCCTTGAGGCTGTCGGTCAGGCTCAGCAGGAATTCGGCATTGCGCCCGCCACGACCATTGCCGCGCACGGTGACGGTGGTTTCGCCACCAGAGAGGATCACGCAGGGCGCCGCCAGTGGCTGGCCATGCTGCACGATTTGTCGGGCGATGCCGGCGTGCACCTTGGCCACGTCCCGCGCTTCGCCTTCAAGGTCGCCGAGGATCAGCGGGCTGAACCCGGCCTGGCGGACTTTCACCGCGACCGCTTCGAGGGATTGCTGCGGGCGCGCGATCAATTGGAAGTGGCTGCGCGCGAGTGCCGGGTCACCCGGCTTGACGGTTTCCGAGGCCGGGTTCTGCAACCAGCTGCGTACCGAGGCGGGAGCGTCGATGCCGTAGCGCTTGAGGATCGCCAGCGCCTGTTGCGACGTGCTCGGGTCGCCAACGGTGGGGCCGGAAGCAATCACCGTGGCCTGGTCGCCCGGCACATCGGAAATCGCATAGGTGTAGACCGTCGCCGGCCAGGCCGCCTTGGCCAGTCGGCCGCCCTTGATCGCCGAGAGGTGCTTGCGCACGCAATTCATCTCGCCAATGGTGGCGCCGGATTTGAGCAGGGCTTTGTTGATGGCTTGCTTGTCGGCCAGGGTGATGCCTTCGGCGGGCAGGGCGAGCAGGGCAGAGCCGCCGCCAGACAGCAGGAAGATCACGCGGTCGTCTTCGGTCAGGTTGCTGATCAATGCCAGCACGCGTTTGGCCACGGCGAGGCCGGCGGCATCGGGGACCGGGTGGGCGGCCTCGACCACTTCGATTTTCTTGCACGGCGCGCCGTGGCCGTAGCGCGTAACCACCAGGCCAGAGACTTCGCCCTGCCAGGCGTTTTCCACCACCAGGGCCATGGCGGCGGCGGCTTTGCCGGCGCCGATCACGATCACGCGGCCGCTGCGGTCGGTGGGCAGATAAGGTTCGAGGACTTGCCGGGGGTGGGCGGCGTCGATGGCTGTGGCAAACAGCGCGCGAAGCAGGTGTTGCGGATCGACCGACATAAGCGGGCTCCCGGGGGATTCTTGTTATTAGGGGGGCATCAATTCCAGGCCGGAATGCGATCAAATGTGGGAGCGGGCTTACTCGCGGATGCGTTCTGACATTCAACATCCATGCTGACTGATACACCGCTTTCGCGAGCAAGCCCGCTCCCACATTCGACCGCATTCAAAGGTGGAAGCGGTGTGGGTTACTTATCGCGAATCGAAAAATTCGCCATATGCTCCAGCCCCTTGATCAGCGCCGAATGGTCCCAGTTGCCGCCGCCGATCGCCGTGCAGGTGCTGAACACCTGTTGGGTGCCGGCGGTGTTCGGCAGGTTGATCCCCAGCTCCTTGGCACCGGCCAGGGCCAGGTTCAGGTCCTTCTGGTGCAGGTTGATGCGGAAGCCCGGATCGAAGGTGCCCTTGATCATGCGCTCGCCATGCACTTCGAGGATCTTCGAGGAGGCAAAGCCGCCCATCAGCGCTTCACGCACCTTGGCCGGGTCGGCGCCGTTCTTCGAGGCGAACAGCAGCGCTTCGGCCACCGCCTGGATATTCAGCGCGACGATGATCTGGTTAGCCACCTTGGCCGTCTGGCCATCGCCATTGCCACCCACCAGGGTGATGTTCTTGCCCATCCTCTGGAACAGGGGCAGGGCGCGTTCGAAGGTCTGCGGCTCGCCACCGACCATGATGCTCAGGGTGCCGGCCTTCGCGCCGACTTCACCGCCGGACACTGGCGCATCCAGGTACTGCGCGCCGGTCTGGTTGATCTTGGCGGCGAACGCCTTGGTGGCGGTGGGGGAGATCGAACTCATGTCGATCACCACCTTGTTGGGTGACAGGCCGGCGGCGACACCGTCGGCGCGGAACAGCACGTCATCGACCTGCGGGGTGTCGGGCACCATGACGATGATGAACTCGGCTTCCTGGGCGACTTGCTGCGGGTTGGCCAACGCGATGGCGCCCGCGCCGATCAGCTCGGCCGGCGCCTTGCCGTGATGCTCGGAGAGAAACAGTTGGTGGCCTGCTTTCTGCAGGTTGGCGGCCATGGGTTGGCCCATGATGCCGGTGCCGATGAATCCGATTTTAGCCATGACGAAAATCCTCTCTTTATTCGATGTGAGAGCTGCTTTTTGTGGGAGCTGGCTCGCCTGCGATGGCATTACCTCGGTTTAACTGAGAGACCGAGTTGCCTGCATCGCAGGCAAGCCAGCTCCCACACAAGCCCTGCTTTCACATTGGGTTTTGTGTTGTTCAGTCAGATCGCGTTGTGGGTTTTGAGCCAGCCCAAACCCGCTTCGGTGGTGGTCAACGGCTTGTATTCACAGCCGACCCAGCCCGAGTAACCGATGCGGTCCAGATGCTCGAACAGGAAGCGATAGTTGATCTCGCCGGTACCCGGCTCATTGCGCCCGGGGTTGTCCGCCAGCTGGATATGGTTGATCTCGCCCAGGTGCGCGGCCATGGTGCGGGCCAGGTCGCCTTCCATGATTTGCATGTGATAGATGTCGTATTGCAGGAACAGGTTGGCGCTGCCCACTTGCTCGCGAATCGACAGGGCCTGGGCGGTGTTGTTGAGGTAGAAGCCCGGAATGTCGCGGGTGTTGATGGCTTCCATCACCAGCTTGATGCCCACCGCTTGCAGCTTGTCGGCCGCGTACTTGAGGTTGGCGACAAACGTCTTTTCCAGGGTTGCATCATCGACACCGGCAGGCCGGATCCCCGCCAGGCAGTTGATCTGGGTATTGCCCAGCACCTCGGCGTAGGCGATGGCCAGGTTGACCCCGGCGCGGAATTCCTCGACCCGGTCCGGGTGGCACGCCAGGCCGCGCTCGCCTTTGGCCCAATCACCGGCCGGCAGGTTGAACAGCACTTGAGTCAGGCCATGGGCGTCAAGTTGTGCCTTGATTTCGGCGGAGCTGAACTCATACGGGAACAGGTACTCGACCCCTTCGAAACCGGCCTCGGCGGCGGCTTTGAAGCGGGCGAGAAAGTCCTGCTCGGTAAACAGCATGGACAGGTTGGCGGCAAAGCGCGGCATAGGGTTCTCCTTAATCGAGCAGGGAAATGGCAGTCGGCGCATCGTTGCCGACCAGGGCCAGATCTTCGAATTCGTTGACGGCGTTGATCTCGGTGCCCATGGAAATATTGGTCACGCGCTCCAGGATGATCTCGACGATCACCGGCACCTTGAATTCCTCGATCATCTCCTGCGCCTTGCGCAGGGCCGGCTGGATCTGGCCCGGCTCGAACACACGCAGGGCCTTGCAACCCAGGCCTTCGGCGACGGCGACGTGGTCGACGCCATAACCGTTGAGCTCCGGCGCGTTGAGGTTGTCGAAGGACAGCTGGACGCAGTAGTCCATTTCAAAACCGCGCTGGGCCTGGCGGATCAGCCCCAGGTAGGAGTTGTTCACCACCACGTGGATGTACGGCAGCTTGAATTGCGCGCCCACCGCCAGCTCTTCGATCATGAACTGGAAGTCATAGTCGCCGGACAACGCCACCACCTTGCGGCTCGGGTCGGCCTTGACCACGCCGAGCGCTGCGGGGATGGTCCAGCCCAACGGGCCGGCCTGGCCGCAGTTGATCCAGTGGCGCGGCTTGTACACGTGGAGGAATTGCGCGCCGGCAATCTGCGACAGGCCGATGGTGCTGACGTAGCAGGTGTCTTTGCCGAACACCTGGTTCATCTCTTCGTACACCCGTTGCGGCTTGACCGGCACCGCGTCGAAGTGGGTCTTGCGCTGCAGGGTGGCCTTGCGCTGCTGGCAATCATGCAGCCAGGCGCTGCGGTCCTTGAGCTTGCCGGCGGCTTTCCACTCGCGCGCCACTTCAATGAACAGGGTCAGCGCGGAACCGGCGTCGGAGACGATGCCCAGGTCCGGGGTGAACACGCGGCCAATCTGTGTCGGCTCGATGTCGACGTGAATGAACTTGCGGCCTTCGGTGTAGACCTCCACCGAACCGGTGTGGCGGTTGGCCCAGCGGTTGCCGATGCCGAGCACCACGTCCGACTTGAGCATCGTCGCGTTGCCATAGCGGTGGGAGGTTTGCAGGCCGACCATGCCGACCATCAGCGGGTGGTCGTCGGGGATGGTGCCCCAGCCCATCAGCGTCGGGATCACCGGGATGCCAGTGAGTTCGGCGAACTCCACCAGCAGTTCGCTGGCGTCGGCGTTGATCACGCCACCGCCGCTGACCAGCAGCGGCCGCTCGGCGGCATCGAGCAGGGCCAGGGCTTTTTCCACCTGGATGCGGGTTGCCAGCGGCTTGGCCAGGGGCAGCGGCTGGTAGGCGTCGATGTCGAATTCGATTTCGGCCATCTGCACGTCGAACGGCAGGTCGATCAACACTGGGCCTGGGCGGCCTGAGCGCATTTCGTAGAAGGCTTTCTGGAACGCGTAGGGCACCTGGCCAGGTTCGAGCACAGTGGTTGCCCACTTGGTCACGGGCTTGACGATGCTGGTGATGTCGACGGCCTGGAAGTCTTCCTTGTGCATCCGTGCACGCGGGGCTTGGCCGGTGATGCACAGGATCGGGATCGAGTCCGCCGAAGCGCTGTAGAGGCCGGTGACCATGTCGGTGCCCGCCGGGCCCGAAGTGCCGATGCACACGCCGATATTGCCGGCCTTGGTGCGGGTGTAACCCTCGGCCATGTGCGAGGCGCCTTCAACGTGGCGAGCAAGGACGTGATCGATGCCACCGACCTTCTGCAAGGCCGAATACAGCGGGTTGATCGCGGCGCCAGGGATACCGAAGGCGGTGTCCACGCCTTCACGGCGCATCACCAGGACGGCGGCTTCGATTGCTCTCATTTTGCTCATGATTTTGGTGCCTCTTGCGTTTTGTAATTGTATACAAGTGGTGTCTGGATAAAGTGTATTCACGGCGAGCGGCGCAGGTCAAACCATTTTGTTCGCGGCCCTTTGCGTTCGTCGGAAGGCATTTTTTCGACGTATGGAGTGTTTGTGCGAAATTATTGTATACAAAATTAATTGTCATTGTGTTCTATTTGTTTGATCGAGCATCTGATCAGACAGACCTCCACCGCTTTCCCAATAACAAAAGAAGGACGGCACCATGAGCGCTTTAACCTTGAAAATCGCCACCCAGCTCGCCAGTCAGGCCCTCAACGCAGGGCGCACGCTGTCGACGGCGCCGCTGACCATCGCGGTCCTCGACAGCGGCGGCCACTTGATCACCCTGCAACGCGAAGACGGCGCCAGCCTGCTGCGCCCGCAGATCGCCATCGGCAAGGCCTGGGGCGCGATTGCGCTGGGCAAGGGCTCGCGCTTGTTGGCACTGGACGCGCAGCAGCGACCGGCGTTTATCGCGGCATTGAACAGCCTGGGGCAGGGCAGCGTGGTCCCGGCACCGGGCGGGGTATTGATTCGAGATCGAGAGGGGGTGGTACTGGGGGCGATCGGGATCAGTGGCGACACATCGGACATCGACGAGCAATGCGCGATCACCGCAATCGAGGGCGTGGGGTTGTTGGCGGATGCGGGGGTGCCCGCGTGAGTTGAAGTGACGGTGCGGGCCTCTTCGCGAGCAAGCCCGCTCCCACATTTTGAATGCATTCCAAGTGTGGGAGCGGGCTTGCTCGCGAAAGCGGCGACGCGGTCTCGGCACTAAACCCGGCTCACCTCCCACAACGGATCACCCCCAAATTTCTCCAGTAACCCGGCTCCCACATTTGGAATGCAATCCAGTGTGGGAGCGGGCTTGCTCGCGAAGGCGGCGAAGCGGTCTCGGCACTAAACCCAGGTCACCTCCCACAACGGATCAACCCAATCCCCCCAACAACCCGGCTCCCACATTTTGAATGCATTCCAAGTGTGGGAGCGGGCTTGCTCGCGAAAGCGGCGACGCGGTCTCGGCACTAAACCCAGATCGCATCCCACAGCGGATAGTCGCCGATTCGTTCTACCAAGTTGGCCCGCAATGGATTAGCCACCACATACCGGGCCATTTTCACCAGGTCGTCTTCCTTTCGTAGCGCACGATCATGAAAGCTGGTTTGCCAAAGCCTGCCTTTGCGACCGCTGGCGCCGTTAACGGTGCGGGTGCTTTTGGATTTCACCTGGCACATCAGGTCTCCCAAGGAGCCTTTTTGCAGTTCGATCAGCCAGTGGAAATGGTCTGGCATCACCACCCAGGCCAGGGAGTTGGCCAGCCCTTGGTATTGGGCGAGCCGGAATTGCCCGACCACCAGGCGGCCGAGGTGGAAGTCGCGAAATATCGGCAGGCGTTCGTGGGTGTTGGTGGTGATCAGGTAGACACGGTTCGATTCGCTGAACCGCCCGATACGCAGGCGGTGTGAAGTGGCTAAATCAGGCATTCCATGGCCTCTCTTCAAGTGGTGTCCTGAGAGGCTAGATCTCGCCGATCAATGCTGGGCGCCAGGCTTTTGGCAGGATGTGTCTGGAAAGCCGCTTTCGCGAGCAAGCCCGCTCCCACTGGGGGTGGAGGGATTCGAACATTTTGTGTTCAGCACCGCATAAGTGCAGGCGCTGGCTTGCCTGCGATGCAAACACCATCCTCCATCAGTCCGGCTCACACCCCTTGAGCACCAACCGGATGATCGTCTGCGCTGCCGCTTCATAGTCCGCCTCATCCAATTTGGCCTTTCCGGTCACCGCCGAGATCTGCCAATCGAAATCCGCATAGGTCTGCGTCGCGGCCCAGATGCTGAACATCAGGTGGTTGGGGTCAATGGCGGCGATCAGGCCGCGATCTACCCAGTTCTGGATGCAGTCGATGTTGTGCTTGGCCTGGGCGTTGAGCTGTTCAACCTGGTCGGCACTGAGGTGCGGTGCGCCGTGCATGATTTCGCTGGCGAACACTTTGGAGGCGAAAGGCAGGTCGCGGGAAATGCGGATTTTCGAGCGGATGTAGTTGCTCAGTACCACCGACGGCTCACCCTCGGGGTTGAACGGCGTGGACGCTGCCAGGATCGGCTCGATAATGCTTTCGAGCACCTCGCGATAGAGGTTGTCCTTGGACTTGAAGTAGTAATAGACATTGGGCTTGGGCAGCCCGGCCTTGGCGGCGATGTCGCTGGTTTTGGTCGCGGCGAAGCCCTTGTCGGCAAACTCCTCGCTGGCCGCCCGCAGGATCTTTTCTTTGTTGCGCTCGCGAATGGTGCTCATAAACCAGGGTTTTCCTTGCCAGGACAGGCGGTTGCGCATGGTAGCACCGGCCTTGCGCAGCGCTCAAGAATCCTACTCCAGGCCTTGCAGGCCGGGGGCTTGCGCCAGATTGTCTGTCTTGATGCTGAACGCATTCAAGGTTGTACAGGCATAGGCCGGGCGCGCTGCTAGAGTTCAGGTCAGCCACCGACTCATTGCAGCGGTCGGTCTATCCTGATTTCGGCGTTCGAGAGAGAAACCGTGGAGAAAAGCAAACGACGCACGTTCGCCTGGCTGGCGGGCGTCGTCCTGGTGGTACTGGCGATTGTCCTGGGTCTCCATTTCTTCACCGCGCAGCACAAGGGCAAGCCTGCAGCCACAGGTGAACCGGTGGCCGTGGTGCCCGTCGCCTTGCAGGATGTGCCGGTGTACATCGACGCCCTCGGCACCGTGACCCCGACACGCAGCGTCACGGTGGTCAGCCAGGTCGACGGCATCCTCAGCAGCGTCGAATTCAAGGAAGGCCAGCACGTCAGCAAGGGCCAGGTCATCGCCCGCATCGACGACCGTGCGCTCAAGGCGCAATTGGCTGTGGCCAAGGGCACGCTGGCGCACGACCAGGCCGTATTGAGCAATGCCCAGCGCGACCTGGCCCGTTATCGCGACCTGGTCAAGGCCGGCTCTACCAGCCAGCAAACCCTCGATACCCAGGCCGCCGTGGTGCAGGAGCAGCAGGGCACCGTCGCCGCCGACCAGGGCAATGTACAAAACCTCGAGGTGCAACTGAGCTACTGCACCATCACCTCGCCGGTGGATGGCGTGGTTGGCTTGCGCCTGGTCGACCCCGGCAACTACGTGACCACCACCAGCACCACCGGCATTGTGGTCATTACCCAGATGAACCCGGCCACGGTGGTGTTTGCCGTGCCCGAAGATGACCTGGGCAGCATCGACCAGGCCATGGCCCGTGGCAGCGTGACCGTGCTGGCCTACGACCGCAATAAAAAGACCCTGCTGGCCACCGGCAGCCTGCTGGCCCTGGATAACCAGGTCGACACCAGCACCGGCACGATCAAGGTCAAGGCGCAGTTCGACGACGCAGGTGATGCGCTGTTCCCCAACCAATTCGTCAACGCGCGTCTCAAGGCCGACACCTTGAGCCAGGTCGCCGTGGTGCCGACCCGGGCGATCCAGCACGGCAGCAAGGGGGATTTCGTGTTTGTGGTCAACGGCGACAAGGCCGCGCTGCGCAACGTCAAGACCGGGCCGTCGATGGGCGATGTCTCGGCGATCCTCGAGAACGGCGTCAAGCCTGGCGAGCAGGTGGTCACCGAAGGTGCCGATAAACTTGACGACGGTTCGCCGGTAAAAGTCGTCGCCCAGTAAGGAGCTGCCGGTCATGAATGTCTCGCGGCCCTTTATCGAACGCCCGGTGGCAACCACGCTGATGATGGTGGCCGTGCTCTTGCTCGGGTTGCTCGGGTACCACTTGCTGTCGGTGTCGGCGTTGCCCGAGGTCGATTACCCGACCATCCAGGTCTTCACCCAATACCCCGGCGCCAGCCCGGACGTGGTCAGCTCCTCGATCACCGCGCCGCTGGAGCGCCAGCTCGGCGAGATGCCGGGGCTCAAGTCGATGAACTCCACCAGCTCCGATGGCGCCTCGGTGGTGACCCTGCAATTCGACTTGTCGTTGTCCCTGGATGTCGCTGAACAAGAAGTGCAGGCGGCGATCAACGCGGCCGGTACCTTCCTGCCGGCGAACCTGCCGTACCCGCCGGTGTACAGCAAGGTCAACCCGGCGGACGCGCCGGTGCTGACGCTGTCGCTGACCTCCGATGTGCTGCCGCTGACCAAGATCGAAGACCTGGCCGACACGCGCCTGGCGCAGAAAATTTCGCAGATCACCGGCGTCGGCCTGGTCACCATCAGCGGCGGCCAGCGCCCGGCGGTGCGGGTCGAGGCCAATACCTCGGCGCTGAACAGTCTCGGCCTGTCCCTGGATGACCTGCGCACCTCGCTGGGCACCGCCAACGTCAACCAGGCCAAGGGCAATATCGACGGCAAGTTCCAGGCGTATTCCATCGGCGCCAACGACCAACTGCAATCGGCCGAGGAGTACCGCGACCTGGTGATCGCCTACAAGAACGGCGCGCCGATTCGCCTGTCGCAGATCGCCAGTTCGACCCAGGGCGCCGAGAATCCGCGCCAGGCCGCCTGGACCAACAGCACGCCGTCGATTGTGTTGAATATCCAGCGCCAGCCTGGCGCCAATGTGATCCAGGTAGTCGACCGCGTGCAGCAATTGCTGCCCAAGCTGCGCGCCAGTTTGCCAGCCACATTGAAGGTCGACGTGCTCACCGACCGCACCCAGACCATCCGCGCGTCGGTCACCGACGTGCAGTACGAATTGGCCATGGCCATCGCGCTGGTGGTGATCGTGATTTTCATCTTCCTGCGCAACGTCGCGGCGACGATCATTCCGGCGGTGACCATCCCGCTGACGCTGGTGGGTACGCTGGCGGTGGCCTATGCCCTGGGCTTTTCCCTCAACAACCTGACGCTGATGGCGCTGACCATCGCCATCGGTTTCGTGGTGGATGACGCGATCGTGATGATCGAAAACATCACGCGCTACCTGGAGGCTGGTGACTCGCCGCTGGAGGCGGCCCTCAAGGGCTCGGCGCAGATCGGCTTCACGATCATCTCGCTGTCGATTGCGCTGATCGCGGTGATGATCCCGTTGCTGTTCATGGGCGATGTGGTCGGGCGGCTGTTCCGCGAATTCGCCATGACCGTGGCCGTGACTATCGTGATCTCCGCGCTGATTTCCCTGACGCTCACGCCGATGATGTGCGCGCGGATGCTCAAGCACCGGCAGCAGGAACACCGGGTGGATTTCTTCGACCGCATCAACACGCACTATGTGCGGGGCCTCGATTGGGTGCTGGCGCACCGCACGCTTACGTTGATCTCGGTGGTGCTCACCGCAGCCCTGACCCTGGTGACACTGGTGCTGATGCCCAAGGGCTTTTTCCCTGATCAGGACACCGGCCTGATCCAGGGGATTTCCCAGGCGGCGCCGACCATTTCGTTCCAGCAGATGCAGGTGGAGCAGCAGCGCCTGGCCGCGCGGATTCTCAAGGATCCGGCGGTGCAGAGCCTGTCGTCGTTCGTCGGCATCGACCAGACCAACCCGACCATCAACCAGGGCAACCTCCTGATCAACCTCAAGCCCCGAGGCGAGCGCGACAGCAGCACGGAAGTGATCCGCCGCCTCGCCGATGCCAACGCCGACGATGCCGGCATCCGCCTGTACCTGCACTCGGTGCAGGACCTGACGCTGGACGCCACGGTGTCGACCACCAGCTATCGCCTGGGCCTGCAAGCCACCGACCCGGATGAGCTGGAGCAGTGGACCAACAAGCTGCTCGCGGCGATCAAGCGGGACCCGATGTTCACCGACGTGCAAAGCCAGGCGATGCAGTTTGGCAACCAGATCCAGCTGACCTTCGACCGCGCCACCGCCTCGCGCCTGGGCATCACCCCGCAAGCCATCGACGATGTGCTGTATGACGCGTTTGGCCAGCGCCAGGTGTCGACGATCTACACCCAGCTCAACCAGTACCACGTGGTGATCGCCACCGATCACCCGCCGCGCAACCTGCCGGATCTGCTCACCGGCTTGTACGTGGACATTCCCGCCGGCGGCGTGGCGCCGCTGTCGAGCATGGCCACGATGCAGGTGGTGCGCACCCCGGTGACCATCAATCGCCTCGGGCAATTTCCCTATGCGGATGTGTCGTTCAACCTCGCGCCGGGGCAAACCCTTGGCGCAGCGGTGACCCGGCTCAAGGACATTGAGGCCAAGGTCGGCCTGCCGCTGTCGGTGCAGGCCAACCTTGAGGGGGCGGCGGCGACGTTCGAGGCGTCGCTGTCCAACCAGGTGTTCCTGGTGGTGGCGGCGATTGTGGTGGTGTACCTGATGCTGGGGATTCTCTACGAGAGCTTCGTGCACCCGGTGACGATCCTCTCGACATTGCTTTCGGCCGCCCTCGGCGCGTTGCTTGCGCTGCTGGTCACTGGCACGCAGTTTGACATCATCGGTTTGATCGGCATCGTGCTGTTGATCGGCATCGTCATGAAGAACGGCATCATGATGGTCGACTTCGCCCTGGCACTGCTGCGCGAGGGTGGGCTGACCCCGGTGGCGGCGATCCGGCAGGCGGCGGAGTTGCGGTTTCGGCCGATCCTGATGACCAGCATGGCCTCGCTGTTCGGCGCGGTGCCGCTGGCGCTGGGCACCGGTATCGGCTCGGAACTGCGCCATCCACTGGGCATCGCGATCATTGGCGGGCTGATGCTCAGCCAGTTGCTGACGCTGTTTTCCACCCCGGTGATCTTCCTCGCCATGCACGGGCTGGAACAGCGCTTCAGCCGGCGCCCGGTTGAAGCGGACCCGGCGCAATGAACCTCAGCGCGCCGTTTGTCCATCGCCCCATCGCCACCACCCTGATGGCGGCGGGGCTGGCGCTGTTCGGCGCGCTGGCCTTTATGCTGTTGCCGGTGGCGCCGTTGCCGGAGGTGGATTTCCCCACCATCAGCGTCAGTGCCTCGTTGCCTGGCGCCGACCCCAATACCGTCGCCAGTTCGGTGGCCACGCCGCTGGAGCGCGAGTTCGGGCAGATCGCCGGGGTCACGCAAATGACCTCCGCCAGCAGCCTCGGCTCCACCCGCATCACCCTGCAGTTTGATCTCAACCGCGATATCGACGGCGCCGCGCGCGACGTGCAGGCAGCGATCAACGCGGCGCGCACCAACCTGCCGAGCGACCTGTCCGGCAACCCGACCTATCGCAAGGTCAACCCGGCCGACTCGCCGATCATGATCATCAGCCTGACCTCCGACAGCGCCACGCCGGGGCAGATGTACGACGTGGCCTCGACCCTGCTGGAGCAGAAACTGTTGCAGACCACCGGCGTCGGCGACGTGACGGTTGGCGGCGGTGCGCTGCCGGCGGTGCGCGTGGAGCTCAACCCGGATCGCCTCAACCAGTACGGCGTCAGCCTGGAGCAGGTGCGCCAGGTCATCAGTGCCTCGAATGCCAACCTGCCCAAGGGCAACGTGGCAATCGGTGACCGCTCCTACGGGATTGGCGCCAATGACATGCTGCTCAACACCGACGACTACGGCCCGTTGGTGGTCAAGGAACACAACGGCGACCTGATCCGCATCGCGGACCTCGGCTACGTGCGCGAAGACGTGCAGGACCTGCGCAACTTCGGCCTGTCCAACGGCAAGCCGGCGGTGTTGCTGGTGGTGTTCAAGCAACCCGGCGCGAATGTGATCGACACGGTGGACGCGGTAAAAGCCTCGCTGCCGTTTCTGCAAAGCTCGATCCCGGCGTCGATCAAGCTCAACCTGTTGATGGACCGCACCACCACCATCCGCGCCTCGCTGCATGATGTGGAAGTGACCCTGCTGGCGTCGATCCTGCTGGTGACGCTGGTGACGTTCGGGTTTTTCCGCGACTGGCGCAGCACGCTGGTGCCGGCGATCGTGGTGCCGCTGTCGTTGCTCGGCACCTTCGGCGCGATGTACTTCCTCGGCTACAGCCTGAATAACCTGTCGTTGATGGCGCTGACCATTTCCACCGGGTTTGTGGTGGACGATGCCATCGTGGTGGTGGAAAACATCATGCGCCACCTGGAGAAAGGCGAGAGCCGGGTCCAGGCTGCGCTGAATGGCGCCAAGGAGGTCGGCTTCACCGTGCTGACCATCAGCGTGTCGCTGGTCGCGGTGTTCATTCCGCTGCTGTTGATGGGCGGGATTGTCGGGCGGCTGTTCCGTGAGTTTTCGGTATCGCTGTCGGTGGCGATCGTCATCTCGATGCTGATCTCGCTGACGGTCACGCCGATGCTCGCCAGCGTGTTGCTGCGCGCGCCCAAGGAGGTGCACGAAGGCGATGAACACCCGGATTCGCGTTTTCACCGTTTCTACGACCGGACCCTGGGGTGGGTCATCGAGCATTCGATCCTGATGGGCCTGGTCACGGTGCTGGTGATCGTGCTGGCCGGGGTGCTGTATGTGCTGGTGCCCAAGGGCTTTTTTCCCCAGGAAGACACCGGCCGCCTGCAGGGCAGCATCCTGGCCAACCAGAGCATTTCCTACGGGGCGATGCAGACGGACTTCACCGAGATCAACCGCAAGGTCATGACCAACCCCAATGTGGAAACCGCCGCCGGGTTTGTCGGTGGCGGCGGCGGTGGCGGTGGGGCGGTCAACAGTGCGCAGATGTTCGTGCTGCTCAAGCCACTGGGCGAGCGCAAGGACGACGCCAGCCAGGTGATCGGGCAAATCCGCCACGCCCTCGGTGACTTGCCCGGCACCAAGCTGTTTCTGCAGTCGGCCCAGGACATTACCGTGGGCGGCCGCCAGAGCGGCGCGCAATATCAATACACGCTCACCGCCGATGACCAGTCATCCCTGGACGAGTGGGTGCCGAAGGTGGTGGCTGTGTTGCGCAAGCTGCCGCAGTTGACCGACCTGAACACCGACCAGCAGGACAACAGCCTGCTGGCCAATGTCGGCATCAACCGCGACACGGCGGCGCGGCTCGGGGTGAGCATGTCGGCCGTCGACCAGACGCTGTACGACGCCTTTGGCCAGCGCCAGGTCTCGACCCTCTACCGCGCCGCCAACCAGTACCACGTGGTGATGGAAATCGCCCCCGAATACTGGACCGACCCGTCGGCGCTCAAGGGCATTTATGTGCCGGTGGGCAGCGCGGCGCTGGCCAGCAAAGGCAGCGTCGTCGCGCCCAACCTGGCGGCGCAGTCGACCTTGGTGCCACTGTCGGCGATTGCCGATGATTCGGTGGCGCGCACGGCGATCTCCATCAGTCACCAGGGCAGTTTTCCGGCGGTGACGGTCTCGTTCAACCTGGCGCCCGGCACGTCCATCGGCCAGGCCACCGCCTTGGTCGACGACGCGGTGAAGCAACTGCGCATGCCCGCCAGTGTGGTCGGGCAGTTCGCCGGCACCGCCCAGGTGTTCCAGTCATCGGTGGCCAGCGAGCCGTTGCTGATCGTCGCGGCATTGCTCTCGGTGTACATCGTGCTGGGCATTCTGTATGAAAACATGATGCACCCGCTGACGATTCTTTCCACCTTGCCTTCGGCGGGTGTCGGTGCCTTGATCGCGTTGCTGCTGACCGGCACCGAACTGTCGATCATCGCGCTGGTGGGCGTGATTTTGTTGATCGGCATCGTCAAGAAGAACGCGATCATGATGATCGACTTCGCGATCACCGAACGGCGCGAATTCGGGCTCACGGCCAAGGCGGCCATTCGCCGTGCGTGCCTGATCCGCTTCCGGCCGATCATGATGACCACCCTGGCGGCGATCCTCGGCGCGCTGCCGCTGGTGCTGGGCACCGGCTATGGCTCGGAATTGCGCCGGCCGCTGGGGATTTCGATTATTGGCGGGTTGCTGCTCAGCCAGGTGCTGACGCTGTACACCACCCCGGTGATTTACCTGTGGCTCGACCGGGCGTCCCAGCGCCTGGGACGGCGTAAGGAAGCAAGCGCATGAAACTCACAGACAGCGTGCTGTTGTTAAGCCTGGTACTCGGTGGTTGCATGGTCGGGCCCGACTATCAAAAGCCTGCGATGCCGCTGCCGCAGACCTTCAAGGAGGGCGCGCAGTGGCAACGCGCGGCGTCCAATCCCCAGGGCGCGTTGGACAGCCAATGGTGGCTGGCGTACCAGGACCCGGTGTTGAATGACTTGGTGGCGCGCTCGGCCAAGGCCAACCAGTCGATCATTGCCGCTGAAGCCGCGTATCGGCTGGCCCAGGCGCAAGTGGCGTCGAGCCGCGCCGGGCTCTGGCCGACGGTGGGCGTGGGGTTGTCCGGTTCGCGCGGCGAGGGCGGTGACGGCACCACGTCCAGCAGCACCACGTCGACGGGCGTGAAAAACAGCGTCAGCGCGACGTTGACCGCCAGCTGGGAGCCGGACCTGTGGGGCGAGGTGCGTCGCGGCATCGAGTCAAGCCAGGCCGCCGCGCAGCAATCCGATGCGTTGCTGGCCGGGGTGCGCTTGTCGATCAGCTCCAGCGTGGCCAGTAACTACCTGGCGCTGCGCCAGATGGATATCGACGTGCGCCTGCTCCAGCAGCAACAGGCGATCAACCAGCAGTTGCTGGCCATGATCCAGGCCCAGTTCACCCAAGGCGTGGCGACTAACGATCAGCTGCTGGTGGCTCAGGACCAACTGACCACCTCGATTGCCGACCTGCAGACTTCCCAGCGCGACCGCGAGCAATATGAACACGCATTGGCGGTGCTGGTGGGCATGGCGCCGAGTGAATTCAGCGTGGCGCCACGCAATGACTTCAGCTTTGTCGTGCCGCGCCCACCGCTGACCCTGCCGTCGACCTTGCTGCAACGGCGCCCGGATGTGGTGGCGGCCGAGCGCTCGGCGGCAGCGGCCAATGCGAAAATCGGTGTGGCTGAGGCAGCGTTCTTTCCGACACTGGATTTGACCGCCCAGCTGGGTTATCGCGGCAGTGCCTTGGGCGGGTTGTTCTCCTTGCCCAACCGCATCTGGACCCTGGGGCCGGCGCTGGCAGAGACGATCTTCGACGGCGGCGCCCGTGAGGCCGCGGTCAAACAGGCCGAGGCCAGCTACGACCAGATCGCCGCAAACTACCGTGGCACGGTGCTCAGCGCCTTGCAGAACGTCGAGGACAACCTGTCGGCGATCAATCACCTGCAAACCCAGGCCGATGCCTTCCAGCAGGTCTACCAGCGCAACCAGCAACTGTTCGGCAGCCAGGAGGCGCAATTGCGTGCGGGTACGGTCAGTCGCGAGACGGTATTGACCCAGCAACTGGTGTTGCTGCAAGCCGAACAGAACCTGCGTGACACCCAAGGGCAGCTCAGCCAGGGCAGTGTGGCGTTGATCCAGAGCCTGGGCGGTGGTTGGCAGCCCTGATGCCCCGTTCATCACGCAGGCGGGGAGACCGCCATCGCCGGCAAGCCAGCTCCCACCCGGTGAGCAAGATCAACAGCAGATCGGCAGTGATCCGCGTTATATTCGCGGCATTCTCACGGCAGGAAGTCCCCCAATGGCAGGAAGCAGTTTGCTGGTACTGATCGACGACATCGCTGCGGTGCTCGACGATGTGGCGTTGATGACCAAGATGGCCGCCAAGAAAACCGCCGGGGTCCTCGGCGATGACCTGGCACTCAACGCCCAGCAGGTCTCTGGAGTACGCGCCGAACGGGAGATCCCGGTGGTGTGGGCGGTGGCCAAGGGCTCGTTTCTCAACAAGCTGATTTTGGTGCCGGCGGCGCTGTTGATCAGTGCGTTTGCGCCTTGGGCGGTCACGCCGCTGTTGATGCTGGGCGGGGCTTACTTGTGTTTCGAGGGGTTTGAAAAGCTCGCGCACACCTTCCTGCACAAACGCACCGAAGAGCAGGCGCATCTGGTCGAGGCCGTGGCCGACCCGGCAACCGACCTGGTGGCGTACGAAAAGGACAAGATCAAAGGCGCGATCCGCACCGACTTCATCCTCTCGGCGGAAATCATCGCCATCACCCTCGGCACCGTGGCCGCTGCACCGTTGATGCAGCAGGTGGTCGTGCTGTCGGGCATTGCCATCGTCATGACCATTGGCGTGTATGGCCTGGTGGCCGGCATCGTCAAGCTCGATGACCTGGGCCTGTGGCTCACCCAGAAGCCCGGCCAGATGGCGCGCAGCATCGGCGGCGCAATCTTGCGCGCGGCGCCGTACATGATGAAAAGCCTGTCGGTGATTGGTACTGCGGCGATGTTCATGGTCGGCGGCGGCATCCTGACCCATGGCGTGCCGGTGGTGCATCACTGGATCGAGACGGTCAGCCAAAGTACCGCAGGCTTGGCGTGGTTAATGCCGACCTTGCTGAATGCGGTGGCAGGGATCATTGCGGGGGCGGTGGTGTTGGCCGTGGTGTCGGTGGTTGGCAAGGTATGGCGAGCGACGAAAAGCTGATTCACGGCTGTTCAAGCTTAATCCTACTGTTCCAGACGGCAGGTGTGCCTCCTGGTCACGGTGTCAGCTGAGTCAGCAAAATCAGCGCAATAAAAAAGGCCATTCATTCGAATGGCCTTTTTTTGTCAGCGGTTACTACTCCGCAATCTGCAACTTGCGCGACTCGGTATAGATATACCGCACCTTTTCATACTCGAACGGTGAGTTCATCTGCCCATAGCGGAAGCTGGTCTGGTAGCGCTTGTCGACCGCGCGCAGGGCCCAGATTTCCGGGTGGTTTTCGCTGACTTTGGACACGTTGAGGAAGTTGATCTCGGTCTCCGCGCCGTAATCGACCAGCAAGCCCGTGGTGTCACGCAGGTTCGACGGGCCGAAGATCGGCAGCACCAGGTACGCGCCGCCTGGCACGCCATAGAAGCCCAGGGTCTGGCCGAAGTCTTCGCTCTGGCGCGGCAGGCCCATGGCGGTGGCCGGGTCCCACAGGCCGGCGATGCCGATGGTGGTGTTGAGCAGCAGGCGCCCGGTGGTTTCCAGGGAGCGGTGGCCCTTGAGCTGCAGCAGGCTGTTCAACAGGTTGGGCACGTCGCCCAGGTTGTTGAAGAAATTGCTCACTCCGGTGCGCAGGAAGCTCGGGGTGACGTAACGGTAACCGTCGACCACCGGCAGGAACACCCATTGGTCGAAGCGGTAGTTGAAGTGGTACACGCGGCGGTTCCACGACTCCAGCGGGTCGTAGACGTTGAGCGCGGTCAGCGACGAACGCTCGAACTCGCGTTGGTCCAGTCCCGGGTTGAACTTGAGCTTGGTCAGCGGTTCCTTGAAGCCATCGGAGCCCACCACGGTAGGCGCATGGGCCTTGCTGTTGTCGGCGTTGGCCACGCCTGCGCACATCAAGGCGGCAAGCAGCAGAAGATATTTAGCCACGGAAGAACTCCAGCATGGCGTCGGCGTTGACGCGGTAATTGAGGTTGCCGCAGTGGCCGCCCAGCGGGTAGACGGTCAAGCGATCGCCGAAGGTTGTACGCAGGAAACCGAGGTCGCCGGGGCCCAGGATCACATCGTCGGCGTTGTGCATGACGGCGATTTTCGGGCTGTTGTGCAGGTAATCCTTGAGTGCATACAGGCTGACCTGGTCAACCAGTTGCAGCAGGCTGCCGCCATCGGAACGGGCGCGCCACATCGGGATGACCTGCTCGGTCAGGTAGCAGTCGAAATCGCATTGCAGCGCACGCTTGAGGAACGGCGTGAGGCTGGTGCCTTCGGTGATCGGGTATTTCGGCGGGATGATCAGGCCACGGCGGTTGATCAGGTCCGAAGTGAAGGCAATGTCGGCGGCCGAGAAGCGGAAGGAGGTGCCGATCAGCATGGCCATCTGTTCGTTGGTCAGGTGCTGCTTGGAGTTCTGGAAGTCGTAGAGCAGGGCGTCATTGAGGTCGATGTAGCCCTTTTGCTGGAAGTAGCGGGTGAGCTTGTTCAACACCAGCTCATAGAACGTGGTGGTGTTGTTGATGCCCTTGACCTCGGTCTGGACCAGTTTGTCGAGGTTGGTGATCGAGGTGTAGAGGTTGACCGGCGGGTTGAGCAGCAGCACTTTCTTGAAGTTGAAGCTGCGGCGGGTCTCGTCGAGCTTGCTGACAAAGGCCGCATCCAGGGCGCCGAGGCTGTAGCCGGTGAGGTAGAAGTCGGTTACCGGCAGCGAGGCATTCTGTGCACGCACGGCCTGCATCACGCGGTACATGTCTTCGGCGTCTTCCTGGCTGATCCCAGGGGTGGCAAAGCGCGAAGCCGAGGCGATGAAGTCGAAGCTGGTCGGCGACGACAGTTGCACCACGTGGTAGCCGGCCTGGTAATAGAGTTTTTTCAGGTATTCGTTGATGCTGCTGTCAAACCGCGCACCGGTACCTGCGATCAGGAAGATCAGCGGGGCGGCACGGTCCTGCTTGGCGATGCGGTAAGTCAGCTTCTTCACCGCCCAGAAGTTGTCCGGCAGGCTGAATTCGCGCTCGGGGCGCATGTTCAGGGTGTAGTCGGACTGATTGATCTCGTCGTCGCTCGGCAATTTGGGCCGCAGGTCAGGCGGTGTGGTTGCGATGGTCGCTTCGAACGGGTTGGTCAAAGGGTAGCCATAGCTGGCTTGGTCGATATCGACGGCCAGTGCTGACGCACTCAAAAAAAGGCTGCCCAGCAAGGCAGCACAGCGCAAGGAACGGAGCATGACTTTATCCCTAAGAGGAAACGTGCTGAATGAAGTTCGCAGGCTATGACCACCGCGTTGCCACCGAAGTGCCAGCCCTCGGCACGAAAAGTCGGAAAAAAACGTCGGAATCGGGGTAATAGTAGCCAGACGATACACTTTGGCACGCTTTGTTGAACAGTTATCTGCGTACACACCTTGCTAACGGCCGCCGGCGCATTAAGCTGAGCGCCGTTTTTGCCTATCGGAGTGCCCCATGTCTCGCCGCTTGCCGTTGATTTTGCTGCTTATCGCCTTGCCGTTGTGGCTGGCTGCCAGCTATGCCGCGCGTTATGGCTTCATGGAGGATGGCCAGTGGGTCGGCATCTGTGCGGATGAGGCCAGCCGCTGGGAATGCCAGGTGCGTTCGAACCTGGGCCTGATGATTCACTTCAAGGTGTTGGGCTGGGCGGCACTGGTGACGTCGGTGCTCGCGTTTTTCGTGCCGGGCCGTGCGGGGTGGGGTTTGGCGGTGTTAGGGCTGGTATTCGGCCTGCCGGCGCTGGCGTTGTACAACACCACCTTCGCGGTGTTTGCGGTGGTGATCGCGGGGTTGCGGTTGGTGCGCAAGAACAGGGCCATCTGAATAGGCGCTATCGCCGGCAAGCCAGCGCCTACGATCAAGTGTAGGCACTGGCTGGCCGACGAAAGTGGTGTTACGCCTTACGCACTCGCAGACAGCGCCACAACGCTACAACCATGAGCAGGCTAACCACCGCCCAACCCCACGCCTGCTGGTTCAACAACCCTTCACGGTACAACTGCGGCGCAACGCCGGCGCCGATGATGAAGGTCAGCAGGGCAATCTCCCGGCGTGGCCCGGTCACCGGGCGTACCAGGTACACCAAGGCCGGCAATACCAGCGCTGCACTCGGGAAGCTGCGATAACGTGGGTCGAACACCAGCGCCAGCATCATCACGGCGCCAGCAAAGCCGGCGATTGCCACCAGCCAGCCCGCGCGCTGCTCCAGCCAGTTGAACGCCCGCTCGCGCCAACCTTCGCGTGCGCTCAAGGCCAGCGCAGCGTGGGCCAGCACCAGCAGGTTCAGCGCGACCAGTAACCCGGCCCATACCCACTCATCATTGAAACGCGCGGTCACGCGAGTCAGTTCAGCCCAGGTGCCGATGGAGCAGGCCGCCACTGCGCCCAGCAGCGGCAGGGCAAACGCGGCCCGGGTGCTGCGCACGCGACCGCCGAGCGCCAGCGTGCCCAGCAGGATAATCCCGCCCACCCCCAGCCACAGCGGCCAATACGGCACGTTGGTCACCGGGCCGGCAAGGATGCCCTTGTCCTGGCGATCGGCATCGAACAGGCCCCAGTAACCGCCGACGGCGCCTTCACTCGCGCGCTTCCACGGCTGGTCAAAGGCTTCGATCAGGTTGTAATGCCAGCCATTGGCTTCAGCCATGGCGACGAAACCCCGCATGAACTTGGCCTCATTGACCCGGCTCGGCACCGCCGTTTCGCGCTGGCGGCCTTCGCTCGGCCAGCCGGTCTCGCCGATCAACACGTCCTTGGGGGCAAACTTGTTGCCGAACGTCTGGCGTACATCGCCCACGTGCTTGAGCGCCTGGTCGATGCCGGACGGATCATCTTCCCAGTAGGGCAGCAAGTGAATGGTCAGGAAATCCACCGCCGGGGCGATTTCCGGGTGTTGCAGCCAGAACTCCCAGACATCGGCGTAGGTGACCGGCTGCTTGATCTGGCTTTTGACGGTATGGATCAGCGTCACCAGCTGTTTGGCGGTGACCTCCTTGCGCAGCAGGGCTTCATTGCCGACGATCACCGACGTCACTACATCGGGGTTGGCGTTGGCGGCAGCGATCAACGCGTGGATTTCTTTTTCGGTGGCAACCGGGTCACTGCTGACCCAGGCGCCGGCCATCAGTTTCAATCCATGCTTGCGCGCCATTTCCGGCAAGGCTTCCAGGCCGGTCATGGAGTAGGTGCGGATGCATTCGAAGCGGGTGGCCAGCAGGGCGAGGTCGGCGTCCATGCGCTCGGGACGCAGCTTGAACGGCTGGTCGAAGGGCGATTGGTCTTTGTCGAACGGCGTGTAGGATGCACATTGCAGCTTGTGGCTGGCGCTGGCGACATCCGGCAGCACGACCGGGCGGCCGAGGCCGTACCAATAGCCAGCGAGGGCCAGCAGGCCGAGGATCAAGGCGAAGCAATAGGGCAGGGCAGGGAAGCGGGCGGTCGCGGGCATGGTCGGCTTATCTGGAGGAGCAAAGGCGCGCATCTTACCCGGATTTGCCCCGTCCCAGTGGGGCTGCATAATTTTGACATGCAAAGTTCGGGCGGGATTCCGGGTTCGAGTCCTACAAAACTTCCTACTGGCGATGTGATGTCGTTTCTTGCTTGCATGAGGTCGCTGACAGAGCAGGTCCGAGGTTCCGGCAGGTTGATGATCGAAGTGTCAGTTCTCCGCTGGCGGCGCACTACCGTGATTGATGCGCGTGAAGGGGGCGCGGTGCACCACATAACAACAGGTTGACGTCGCTCGGCATCCGCCGGGCGCAGCACTTTCGGGGAAGTACTATGAAGATGCGACGACTCTTGGGCGCGGCTGCCACGCTGGTAGTTGCGATGAGCTCCACACTGGCCAGTGCCGACAGCAAAACCCTGAGCATCGGCTACGTGGACGGTTGGTCGGACAGCGTTGCCACCACCCACGTGGCGGCAGAGGTGATCAAGGAAAAGCTCGGTTATGACGTGAAACTGCAGGCCGTCGCCACCGGGATCATGTGGCAGGGCGTGGCCACCGGCAAGCTCGACGCCATGCTTTCCGCATGGTTGCCCGTGACCCACGGCGAGTATTGGGCCAAGAACAAGGACAAGGTGGTCGACTACGGCCCCAACTTCAAGGATGCGAAGATCGGCCTGATCGTACCGGAGTACGTCAAGGCCAAGTCCATCGAAGACCTCAAGACCGACACCACCTTCAAGAACAAGATCGTCGGCATCGACGCCGGCTCAGGCGTGATGCTCAAGACCGACGAGGCGATCAAGGCCTATGGCCTGGACTACAAGCTGCAAGCCAGTTCGGGCGCCGCGATGATCGCCGAGCTGACCCGTGCCGAAGACAAACAGGAATCCATTGCGGTCACCGGTTGGGTGCCACACTGGATGTTCGCCAAGTGGAAACTGCGTTTCCTGGACGATCCAAAAGGGATTTATGGTGCTGCTGAAACCGTCAACAGCATCGGCAGCAAGGGCCTGGAGAAGAAAGCGCCGGAAGTCGCAGCCTTCCTGAAGAAATTCCAGTGGGCCTCCAAGGACGAAATCGGCGAAGTCATGCTGGCGATTCAAGAGGGCGCCAAGCCTGACGCAGCGGCCAAGGATTGGGTCGCCAAGCACCCTGAGCGGGTGGCCGAGTGGGTGGGTAAATAAGGGTTAACCCTGTAGAAGTCACGCAGCAGGCCTAATGTGGGAGCGGGCTTGCTCGCGAATGCGGTGTGTCAGTCAGCACATTTATTGACTGATGTACGGCATTCGCGAGCAAGCCCGCTCCCACATTTTTTTGCCTGCATTCGGGCTGTTGTTTATTTGTTGACTGAAAAACTTGCGAAGTTGCTATCTCGCTCTACTACTAAGGTCGTCTGGAACCTGTCCCGCAGCCGCATACAGTGGATACGTTCCAATAATAAAAAAGCTGTGCTGCGAGGATAAAAACAATGAACGACAGCATTTACCTCTCGATTCAAAACAGCCCGCGTTTCAAGGAGCTGGTCAGAAAAAGGGAAAGGTTCGCCTGGATTCTCTCGGCGATCATGCTAGGGCTTTACTCCGCTTTCATCCTGTTGATCGCCTATGGGCCACAAGTGCTGGGGGCCAAGCTCAGCCCCGGTTCGTCGATTACCTGGGGCATTCCCCTGGGCGTCGGGCTGATTGTGTCTGCCTTTATCCTGACCGGCATCTACGTGCGCCGGGCCAATGGCGAGTTTGACGACCTGAACAATGCGATTCTCAAGGAGGCTGCGCAATGATCCGGCGTCTACTGGCAATATTCGGCGCGTCGCTGTTTGCGCCTGCTCTTTGGGCGGCGGACGCATTGACCGGTGAAGTGCACAAGCAACCGTTGAACGTCTCGGCCATCGTGATGTTTGTCGCGTTTGTCGGTGCCACCCTGTGCATCACCTACTGGGCTTCCAAGCGCAACAAGTCGGCGGCCGACTACTATGCGGCCGGCGGCAAGATCACCGGCTTCCAGAATGGCCTGGCGATTGCCGGCGACTATATGTCGGCGGCGTCTTTCCTGGGTATTTCCGCCCTGGTGTTCACCTCCGGCTACGACGGCCTGATCTACTCGATCGGCTTCCTGGTGGGCTGGCCGATCATTCTGTTCCTGATCGCCGAGCGCCTGCGTAACCTGGGCAAGTACACCTTTGCCGACGTGGCGTCCTACCGCTTGGGCCAGACCCAGATCCGCAGCCTGTCGGCATGTGGCTCGCTGGTGGTGGTGGCGTTCTACCTGATCGCGCAGATGGTCGGTGCCGGCAAGCTGATCCAGCTGCTGTTCGGCCTGGACTACCATGTCGCCGTGATCCTGGTAGGTATCCTGATGTGCCTGTATGTGCTGTTCGGCGGCATGCTGGCGACCACCTGGGTGCAGATCATCAAGGCCGTACTGTTGCTGTCCGGTGCCTCGTTCATGGCGCTGATGGTGATGAAGCACGTCAACTTCGACTTCAACACGCTGTTCGCCGAAGCGATCAAGGTTCACCCTAAAGGTGAGGCGATCATGAGCCCTGGCGGCTTGGTCAAAGACCCGATCTCGGCATTCTCCTTGGGGCTTGCGCTGATGTTCGGTACCGCTGGCCTGCCGCACATCCTGATGCGCTTCTTCACCGTAAGCGACGCCAAGGAAGCGCGTAAGAGCGTGCTGTATGCCACAGGCTTCATCGGTTACTTCTACATCCTGACCTTTATCATCGGCTTCGGCGCGATCCTGCTGGTCAGCACCAACCCGGCGTTCAAGGATGCTGCAGGCGCCTTGCTCGGCGGTAACAATATGGCGGCAGTGCACCTGGCCAACGCGGTGGGTGGCAGTATCTTCCTGGGCTTCATCTCGGCCGTGGCGTTTGCCACCATCCTGGCAGTGGTTGCCGGTTTGACCCTGGCGGGTGCCTCGGCGGTGTCCCATGACCTGTATGCCAGCGTGATCAAGAAAGGCAAGGCCAACGAGAAGGATGAGATTCGCGTGTCGAAGATCACCACCATCGCCCTGGCTGTATTGGCGATCGGCTTGGGTATCCTGTTCGAAAGCCAGAACATCGCGTTCATGGTCGGCCTGGCATTCTCGATTGCCGCCAGCTGTAACTTCCCGGTGCTGCTGCTTTCCATGTACTGGAAGAACCTCACCACCCGTGGCGCCATGATTGGCGGCTGGCTGGGCCTGGTCAGTGCGGTTGGCCTGATGATCCTGGGCCCGACCATCTGGGTCTCGATCCTGCACCATGAAAAAGCCATCTTCCCGTACGAATACCCGGCGCTGTTCTCGATGATCATCGCGTTCGTGGGCATCTGGTTCTTCTCCATCACCGACAAGTCGGCGGCGGCAGAGAAAGAGCGTGCGCTGTACTTCCCGCAGTTTGTGCGTTCGCAGACTGGCCTGGGAGCGAGTGGGGCGGTTAACCACTAATCGCTGTAGCTGTTACAAAAAAATGCCCCGGTCGCGAGATCGGGGCTTTTTTTTGCTTTTATTGGTAACGGATACGACAAAACTGTTTCTCAAATCCAGCAGCAATAAGACTGCCTGGCGAGGCCGTTTTCACCCCTGTGCACGGTAACGCTGACTGTCACGTGAGGCATTCCCCCGCAGAACGTAGGAACGGTCAGCCACGACCCATTGCAGGAGCCGGTTTGCGGCGATGGTAGCCTGGAGCCTGGCGCTGTCCTTGCGGGCCTCACTACAGTGGGGGAGGGGGCGTTGGGGCTGCAGAAACAAATAAGGCCTCCAGAGGAGGCCTTATTCAGTGCAAGGAGGCAGTCAGCTGCTTACTTGCGATCTTCCAGCTTGGTGATGTCACGCGACTCGTAGCCGGTGTACAGCTGGCGCGGGCGGCCAATCTTGTACGGGCTGGAGAGCATTTCTTTCCAGTGGGAGATCCAGCCCACGGTCCGCGCCAGGGCGAAGATCACGGTGAACATGCTGGTTGGAATGCCGATCGCCTTGAGGATGATCCCCGAGTAGAAGTCGACGTTCGGGTACAGCGAGCGTTCGATGAAGTACGGGTCGGTCAGGGCGATCTCTTCCAGGCGCATGGCCAGTTCGAGTTGCGGATCGTTCTTGATCCCCAGTTCCTTCAGGACTTCGTCGCAGGTCTGCTTCATCACGGTGGCGCGCGGGTCACGGTTCTTGTAGACGCGGTGACCGAAGCCCATCAGCTTGAACGGATCGTTCTTGTCCTTGGCCTTGGCGATGAAGGTGTCGATGTTCGAGACATCGCCGATTTCATCGAGCATGGTCAGTACGGCTTCGTTCGCACCGCCGTGGGCAGGGCCCCACAGTGCGGCGATACCGGCGGCGATACAGGCGAACGGGTTGGCACCCGAAGAGCCAGCCAGGCGTACGGTAGAGGTGGAGGCGTTCTGCTCGTGGTCGGCGTGGAGGATGAAGATCCGGTCCATTGCCTTGGCCAGCACCGGGCTGATCGGTTTGATCTCGCACGGAGTGTTGAACATCATGTGCAGGAAGTTTTCCGCGTACGTCAGGTCGTTGCGCGGGTACATCATGGGTTGACCCATGGAGTACTTGTAGACCATCGCGGCCAGGGTCGGCATCTTGGCAACCAGGCGGATCGCGGAGATTTCGCGATGCTGCGGGTTATTGATGTCCAGGGAGTCGTGATAGAAGGCCGACAGGGCGCCGACCACACCGCACATGACGGCCATCGGGTGGGCGTCGCGACGGAAGCCGTTGAAGAAGGTCTTCAACTGCTCGTGAACCATGGTGTGGTTCTTCACGGTGCTGACGAACTGCGCTTTCTGCTCGGCTGTTGGCAATTCGCCATTTAGCAGCAGGTAGCAGGTTTCCAGGTAGTCCGATTTCTCAGCCAGTTGCTCGATCGGGTAGCCCCGGTGCAGCAGAATGCCATTATCGCCATCGATATAGGTGATCTTCGACTCGCAAGAGGCGGTCGACATGAAGCCTGGGTCGAATGTGAAACGGCCCGTGGCCGTCAGGCCCCGTACGTCGATAACATCGGGACCAACGGTGCCGGTTAAAATGGGCAGCTCGACGGGGGCTGCGCCCTCGATGATCAACTGCGCTTTTTTGTCAGCCATGTGGCCTCCTATTTATGCTTCAAATCATCAGACAGACCCCCCACGCAGGGCCCGCACCACTATAGTGAGATAAATTCAGATGTCAATTTGCCTAAAGTCTTGCTCCAGAAGGCTTTAACCGTACTTTTTCCTCGAAATTGACTGCCATTTACGCCTTTTATCCCGCCAGCGCAATCAGCTATTAGGGTGAGGAGCGCGCGTTGTCATTAGTAACCTAACTGTCTATACTCGGCCACCGACCGCCAAGGGCTTTTGGGCTTGCTTTCATTGGGGGTCGCACTCCCTGGGTGGTGCTTACCTGACCAGTGCACTCCCCAACAACTTTGCCCTGATTGTTAGGGGCTCTTCAGTGTGAAAAAAAGCCGTGAATAGCCAACGACCTGTAAACCTAGACCTAAGGACCATCAAACTCCCCATCACCGGCGTTACGTCGTTCCTGCACCGTGTTTCCGGCATCATCCTGTTCCTGGGCTTGGGCATCATGCTTTATGCATTGAGCAAATCCCTGGGTTCCGAGGAAGGATACGCCGAGGTGAAGGCATGCTTGACCAGCCCGCTGGCCAAGTTCGTAGCATGGGGCCTCCTGTCCGCTCTGCTGTATCACCTGGTAGCCGGTGTGCGCCACTTGATCATGGATATGGGCATCGGTGAGACGCTGGAAGGCGGCCGACTGGGCTCGAAAATCATCATCGCCATTTCCGTGGTGCTGATCGTTCTGGCAGGAGTTTGGATATGGTAACCAGCGTTACGAATCTGTCGCGTTCGGGCCTCTATGACTGGATGGCACAGCGTGTGTCTGCGGTCGTTCTCGCGGCTTATTTCATTTTCCTGATCGGATACCTCGTCGCAAACCCGGGCATTGGCTATGAGCAATGGCACGGCCTGTTTTCCCACAATGCGATGCGAATCTTCAGTCTGCTGGCACTTGTAGCCCTGGGCGCACACGCCTGGGTCGGCATGTGGACCATCGCGACCGACTACCTGACGCCAATGGCGCTGGGCAAGTCCGCGACTGCAGTACGTTTCCTCTTCCAGGCAGTATGCGGCGTCGCGATGTTCGCTTACTTCGTCTGGGGTGTGCAGATTCTTTGGGGTATCTGATTCATGGCTAACATTCCAACTATTTCATTCGACGCCATCATTATTGGTGGCGGCGGTGCTGGCATGCGCGCAGCGCTGCAGCTGGCCCAGGGCGGTCACAAGACTGCCGTGATCACCAAGGTGTTCCCGACGCGTTCCCACACCGTCTCGGCCCAGGGTGGCATCACCTGCGCCATCGCCTCTGCCGACCCGAACGATGACTGGCGCTGGCACATGTACGATACCGTCAAGGGTTCCGACTACATCGGTGACCAGGACGCTATCGAATACATGTGTCAGGAAGGCCCGGCTGCCGTATTCGAGCTGGACCACATGGGTCTGCCGTTCTCGCGTACCGAGCAAGGTCGTATCTACCAGCGTCCATTCGGCGGCCAGTCGAAGGATTACGGTAAAGGCGGCCAGGCTGCCCGTACCTGCGCTGCGTCCGACCGTACCGGTCACGCGCTGCTGCACACCCTTTATCAGGGCAACCTGAAAGCCGGCACCACGTTCCTGAACGAGTACTACGCGGTTGACTTGGTCAAGAACGCGCAAGGCGAGTTCGTCGGTGTGATCGCCATCTGCATCGAAACCGGTGAAACCACCTACATCCGCGCCAAGGCAACTGTCCTGGCGACCGGCGGTGCAGGTCGTATCTACGCGTCGACCACCAATGCACTGATCAACACCGGTGACGGCGTTGGCATGGCCCTGCGTGCTGGCGTGCCGGTGCAAGACATCGAGATGTGGCAGTTCCACCCGACCGGTATCGCCGGCGCGGGCGTACTGGTTACCGAAGGTTGCCGTGGTGAAGGTGGTTACCTGATCAACAAGCACGGCGAGCGTTTCATGGAGCGTTATGCTCCGAACGCGAAAGACCTGGCGGGTCGTGACGTTGTTGCCCGTTCGATGGTCAAGGAAATCATCGCCGGCAACGGCTGTGGCCCGAACGGCGACCACGTACTGCTCAAGCTCGATCACCTCGGCGAAGAAGTGCTGCATAGCCGCCTGCCAGGTATCTGCGAGCTGTCCAAGACCTTTGCTCACGTTGACCCGGTGGTTGCTCCGGTGCCGGTTGTTCCGACTTGCCACTATATGATGGGCGGCGTGCCGACCAACATTCATGGCCAGGCGATCACCCAGAACGCCGAAGGCCAGGATGAAATCATCCACGGTCTGTTCGCGGTAGGCGAAGTGGCTTGCGTATCGGTTCACGG
Organism: Pseudomonas sp. TH21; assembly: GCF_016651025.1. NCBI lineage: Bacteria > Pseudomonadati > Pseudomonadota > Gammaproteobacteria > Pseudomonadales > Pseudomonadaceae > Pseudomonas > Pseudomonas sp. TH21. The sequence continues at coordinate 1,858,736 of NZ_JAEKEQ010000001.1, forward strand.
TGCCAACCGCCTGGGCGGCAACTCGCTGCTCGACCTGGTGGTATTCGGCCGTGCTGCTGGCCTGCACCTGGAAAAAGCGCTGACCGACGGCATCGAATACGATGACGCGACCGACGCCAACATTGAGGCCGCCCTGGCGCGCCTGAACGCTCTGAACGAGCGTACCGATGGCGAAGACGTGGCGACCCTGCGTCGCGAGCTGCAAAGCTGCATGCAGAACTACTTCGGTGTATTCCGTACCGGCGAATACATGCAGAAGGGTATTGCCCAGCTGGCTGACCTGCGCAAGCGCATCGCCAACGTCAAGATCAACGATAAGAGCCAGGCCTTCAACACCGCTCGTATCGAAGCTCTTGAGCTGCAAAACCTGCTCGAAGTGGCTGAAGCGACTGCGATCGCCGCCGAGGTTCGTAAAGAATCCCGTGGTGCTCACGCTCGTGAAGACTTTGAAGATCGCGACGACGAAAACTGGCTGTGCCACACCCTGTACTTCCCGGGTGACAAGCGCGTTGCCAAGCGTGCCGTGAACTTCTCGCCGAAGACGGTTCCGACGTTTGAACCGAAGATTCGGACTTACTAAGGGTGGCTGCCATGTTGAAAGTCAGTGTTTACCGCTACAACCCTGATCAGGACGCTGCGCCGTTCATGCAGGAATTCCAGGTCGATACCGGTGGTAAAGACCTGATGGTGCTGGATGTATTGGCACTGATCAAAGAGCAGGACGAAGGTTTCTCCTATCGTCGCTCTTGCCGTGAAGGTGTATGCGGTTCCGACGGCATGAACATCAACGGCAAAAACGGCCTGGCGTGCATCACGCCACTGTCCGCTGTCGTCAAAGGCAACAAGCTGATCGTTCGTCCTCTGCCAGGTTTGCCGGTTATCCGTGACCTGGTCGTCGATATGAGCATCTTCTACAAGCAATACGAGAAAGTTAAGCCGTTCCTGCAGAACGATACTCCGGCTCCGGCCATCGAGCGTCTGCAGTCCCCGGAAGAGCGTGAAAAGCTCGACGGTCTGTACGAGTGCATCCTTTGCGCTTGCTGCTCGACGTCGTGCCCATCCTTCTGGTGGAACCCGGACAAGTTCCTGGGTCCAGCTGCCCTGCTGCAAGCGTACCGCTTCCTGGCAGACAGCCGTGACACCAAGACGTCCGAGCGTCTGGCTTCGCTGGATGACCCGTTCAGCGTATTCCGCTGCCGCGGGATCATGAACTGCGTCAACGTATGTCCCAAAGGCCTGAACCCGACTAAGGCCATTGGTCACATCCGTAACATGCTGCTGCAAAGCGGCGTGTAACGACGTTGTAGTAAAAGCAGGACCGTTGTGCCCGTAAATGCTACGGCGCAGGCTTCAACCGGCGCCGTAGTTTTAACTTGAGCAGCGACTTACAAAGCCGCGGCTCTTATTTTGAAGAAATGAGACAAGCAGGGGCATTCGGGTTGGTACCCGAACTATCAGCGTGATCCTAAGTGGCTTGTTTTGGTCGCTGCACTTGGCCTTTTGCAAGCAAACTCGGTGTTTTCGCCGGTGGTGTCCCCAAATCGAGGGTGACCAAGCATGCAAGAAAGCGTGATGCAGCGCATGTGGAACAGCGGCTATCTTTCAGGTGGTAACGCTGCCTATGTGGAAGAGCTTTATGAGCTCTACCTGCACGACCCTAACGCTGTGCCAGAAGAATGGCGCACCAAATTTCAGACGTTGTCTTCAGACGGCAACGCTGCCACCGATGTATCGCACGCAACAATTCGCGATCAGTTTGTGCTGCTGGCAAAGAACCAGCGCCGCGCCCAACCGGTTTCCGCCGGCAGCGTGAGCAGTGAGCACGAGAAGAAGCAAGTTGAAGTATTGCGACTGATCCAGGCCTACCGGATGCGTGGCCACCAGGCGGCCCAGCTTGACCCGCTGGGGCTCTGGCAGCGTCCTGCACCTGCTGACCTGTCGATCAATCATTACGGCTTGACCAATGCCGATCTTGATACGACCTTCCGTGCCGGCGACCTGTTCATCGGCAAAGAGGAAGCGAGCCTACGCGAAATTCACGAAGCGTTGCAGCAGACATATTGCCGCACCATTGGCGCTGAGTTCACGCACATCACCGATTCCGAGCAACGCCACTGGTTCCAGCATCGCCTGGAAGGCGTGCGTGGCCGTCCGGTGCTGTCTGCCGACGTGCGCAGCCACCTGCTGGAGCGCGTGACCGCAGCTGAAGGTCTCGAGAAATACCTGGGTACCAAATACCCGGGCACCAAGCGTTTCGGCCTGGAAGGCGGCGAAAGCCTGATTCCGATGCTCGACGAGTTGATCCAGCGTTCCGGTTCCTACGGCACCAAGGAAATCGTGATCGGCATGGCTCACCGTGGTCGCCTGAACGTGTTGGTCAACACGTTCGGCAAGAACCCGCGCGAGCTGTTCGACGAGTTCGAAGGCAAGAAGAAGGTCGAGCTGGGCTCCGGTGACGTTAAGTACCACCAGGGTTTCTCGTCCAACGTGATGACCACCGGCGGTGAAGTTCACCTGGCCATGGCGTTCAACCCATCCCACCTGGAAATCGTTTCTCCAGTGGTCGAGGGTTCGGTACGTGCTCGCCAGGATCGTCGTAACGACACCACCGGCGAGAAGGTCCTGCCGATTTCCATCCACGGTGACGCGGCATTCGCCGGTCAGGGCGTGGTCCTGGAAACCTTCCAGATGTCGCAGACTCGCGGCTTCAAGACGGGCGGTACCGTTCACATCGTCATCAACAACCAGGTGGGCTTCACCATCAGCAACCCGTTGGACGCGCGTTCCACCGAGTACGCCACCGACGTTGCCAAGATGATCCAGGCGCCGATCCTCCATGTGAATGGTGATGATCCGGAAGCCGTGCTGTTCGTGACCCAACTGGCCATCGACTACCGCATGCAGTTCAAGCGTGACGTGGTGATCGACCTGGTTTGCTACCGCCGTCGCGGTCACAACGAAGCCGATGAACCAAGCGGCACCCAGCCGTTGATGTACCAGCAGATCACCAAGCAGCGCACTACCCGTGAGCTGTACGCCGAAAGCCTGACCAAGGCCGGCGTGGTTGACGATGCGCGTGTTCAGGCGAAAGTCGACGAATACCGCAACGCGCTGGACAACGGTCTGCATGTAGTGAAAAGCCTGGTCAAGGAGCCGAACAAAGAGTTGTTCGTGGACTGGCGTCCTTACCTGGGCCACGCCTGGACTGCACGTCACGATACCTCGTTCGACTTGAAGACCCTGCAGGAACTGTCTGCCAAGCTGCTGGAAATTCCAGAAGGCTTCGTCGTACAGCGCCAGGTCTCGAAGATCTACGAAGACCGTCAGAAGATGCAAGCCGGCGGCCTGCCGATCAACTGGGGTTACGCCGAAACCATGGCGTACGCGACCCTGGCGTTCGAAGGTCACCCGATCCGCATGACCGGCCAGGACATCGGCCGTGGTACGTTCTCGCACCGTCACGCGGTATTGCACAACCAGAAAGACGCCAGCACCTACGTACCGCTGCAACACCTGTACGAAGGCCAGCCGCGTTTCGACCTGTACGATTCTTTCCTGTCCGAGGAAGCCGTACTGGCGTTCGAATACGGTTACTCGACCACCACGCCGAACGCGCTGGTGATCTGGGAAGCCCAGTTCGGCGACTTCGCCAACGGTGCCCAGGTGGTTATCGACCAGTTCATCACCAGCGGCGAGCACAAGTGGGGCCGTCTGTGCGGTCTGACCATGCTGCTGCCACACGGTTATGAAGGTCAGGGTCCGGAGCACTCCTCGGCCCGTCTGGAGCGTTACCTGCAGCTGTGCGCCGAGCACAACATCCAGGTGTGCGTGCCGACTACCCCGGCCCAGATCTACCACTTGCTGCGTCGCCAGGTGATCCGCCCGCTGCGCAAGCCATTGGTAGTACTGACGCCGAAGTCGCTGCTGCGTCATAAATTGGCCATCTCGACCCTGGAAGATCTGGCTGACGGCTCGTTCCAGACCGTGATTCCAGAAATCGACACGCTGGACGCCGCCAAGGTCACTCGCCTGATCCTGTGCAGCGGCAAGGTCTACTACGACTTGCTGGAAAAACGCCGTGCAGAAGGCCGCGAAGACATCGCCATCGTGCGTATCGAGCAGCTTTATCCGTTCCCGGAAGACGACCTGATGGAGGCCATCGCGCCTTACACCAACCTCACCAACGTGGTGTGGTGTCAGGAAGAACCGATGAACCAGGGCGCGTGGTACAGCAGCCAGCATCACCTGCGTCGCAGCATCGGTAACCACAACAAGGCCCTGGGCCTGGAGTACGCCGGTCGTGATGCTTCTGCTGCACCTGCGTGTGGTTATGCGTCGATGCACGCCGAGCAGCAGGAAAAACTGCTGCAAGATGCTTTCACTGTTTAACGCCTTCGCGCTGACTGAAACCGAATTTTAAGGACCCACAGATAATGGCTATCGAAATCAAAGCCCCGTCATTCCCGGAATCGGTTGCCGATGGCACCGTTGCCACCTGGCACAAGAAACCAGGTGAGGCCGTCAAGCGTGACGACCTGATCGTCGACATCGAGACCGACAAAGTCGTGCTGGAAGTGTTGGCCGAAGCTGACGGCGTACTGGGCGCAATCGTTGCCGAAGAAGGCGCTACCGTGCTGTCGAACCAGGTTCTGGGCTCGATCGAAGAGGGCAGTGCTGCCGCCGCCGCTCCAGCCGCTGCTGCACCGGCTGCTGCTCCAGCCGCCGCCGCTGCTCCGGCTGCGGGTGGCGAAGATCCAATCGCTGCACCGGCTGCGCGTCAGTTGGCTGAAGAAAATGGCATCAACCTGGCTTCCATCAAAGGCACCGGCAAAGACGGCCGTGTGACCAAGGAAGACGTGGTTGCCGCTGTTGAAGCCAAGAAAAACGCACCGGCTGCCGCACCTGCCAAGGCTGCTGCCCCGGCTGCTGCTGCGCCTGTGTTCGCTGCTGGCGACCGCACCGAGAAGCGTGTGCCGATGACTCGCGTACGTGCCACCGTGGCCAAGCGCCTGGTTGAAGCACAGTCGAACATGGCGATGCTGACCACCTTCAACGAAGTCGACATGACTGAAGTCATGGCCCTGCGTTCGAAGTACAAGGACCTGTTCGAGAAGTCCCACAACGGCGTGCGCCTGGGCTTCATGTCGTTCTTCGTGAAAGCGGCCACCGAAGCGCTGAAACGCTTCCCGGCTGTCAACGCTTCCATCGACGGCAACGACATCGTTTACCATGGCTACGCAGACGTCGGCGTTGCCGTGTCCAGCGACCGTGGCCTGGTGGTTCCAGTACTGCGTAACGCCGAGCTGATGAGCCTGGCTGAAATCGAAGGCGGCATCGCGACCTTCGGCAAGAAAGCCCGTGACGGCAAGCTGACCATCGACGAGATGACCGGCGGTACCTTCACCATCACCAACGGTGGTACCTTCGGTTCGATGATGTCGACCCCGATCGTCAACCCGCCACAAGCCGCGATCCTGGGCATGCACAACATCATCCAGCGTCCGATGGCCATCAACGGCCAAGTCGTGATCCGCCCAATGATGTACCTGGCACTGTCTTACGATCACCGCCTGATCGATGGTAAAGAAGCCGTGACTTTCCTGGTGACCATCAAGAACCTGCTGGAAGACCCGGCTCGTCTGCTGCTGGACATCTAAAGACGCAGCTGCAAGTTGCGAGCTACAAGCTGTAGGAAAAAGCAGCTTGGCTTGCAGCTTGTCGCTTGAAGCTTGTCGCTGAATAGAGGATCTATTTTCATGACACAGAAATTTGACGTTGTAGTGATTGGTGCAGGTCCTGGCGGCTACGTTGCCGCCATCAAGGCCGCACAACTGGGCCTCTCGACTGCTTGCATCGAAAAATACACCGACAAGGAAGGCAAACTGGCACTGGGCGGTACCTGCCTGAACGTTGGTTGCATTCCTTCCAAGGCGCTGCTGGACAGCTCCTGGAAATTCCACGAAGCCCAAGACGGCTTCGCGATCCACGGCATCAACCATGCTGGCGTGACCATGGACGTGCCAGCAATGGTCGGCCGTAAAGCCAACATCGTCAAAGGCCTGACTTCCGGCGTTGCGACCCTGTTCAAGGCCAACGGCGTTACTTCCCTGCAAGGCCACGGCAAACTGCTGGCCGGCAAGAAAGTTGAAATCACCAAGCCAGACGGTTCGGTTGAAGTCATCGAAGCCGAGAACGTGATCCTGGCACCAGGTTCGCGTCCAATCGACATTCCACCGGCTCCAGTCGACCAGAACGTGATCGTTGATTCGACCGGCGCCCTGGAATTCCAATCGGTTCCAAAACGCCTGGGCGTGATCGGCGCTGGCGTGATCGGCCTGGAACTGGGTTCGGTCTGGTCCCGTCTGGGTTCTGAAGTGACCGTGCTGGAAGCCCTGGACACGTTCCTGCTGGCTGCCGACACTGCGGTGTCCAAAGAAGCGCTGAAAACCCTGACCAAGCAAGGTCTGGACATCAAGCTGGGCGCACGCGTGACCGGCTCCAAGGTCAACGGCGAAGAAGTTGTCGTGACCTACACCGACAAGGATGGCGAACAGACCATCACTTTCGACAAGCTGATCGTAGCCGTGGGTCGTCGTCCGGTGACCACCGACCTGCTGGCTTCCGACAGCGGCGTGAACATCGACGAGCGTGGTTTCATCCACGTTGACGATCACTGCGCAACCACCGTTCCTGGCGTGTACGCCATTGGTGACGTGGTGCGTGGCATGATGCTGGCGCACAAGGCTTCCGAAGAAGGCATCATGGTTGTCGAGCGCATCAAGGGCCACAAAACCCAGATGAACTACGACCTGATCCCGTCGGTTATCTACACCCACCCGGAAATTGCATGGGTCGGCAAGAACGAACAGCAGTTGAAAGCTGAAGGCGTTGAAGTTAACGTCGGCACCTTCCCGTTTGCCGCTTCTGGCCGTGCCATGGCAGCCAACGACACCGGTGGTTTTGTCAAAGTCATCGCTGATGCCAAGACTGACCGCGTATTGGGCGTCCACGTGATCGGCCCAAGCGCTGCAGAACTGGTTCAGCAAGGCGCAATCGGTATGGAATTCGGCACCAGTGCCGAGGACCTGGGCATGATGGTCTTCTCCCATCCGACCCTGTCCGAAGCGTTGCACGAAGCAGCGTTGGCAGTGAATGGCGGCGCCATCCACATCGCCAACCGCAAGAAGCGCTAAGCGAGATAATAAGAAACCACGGCGGAGTTGCCCGTCGTGAGCCTTGCGCGCAAGACTCACCGCGGAATATCCGCTGGACGCAGCCTTGCGCAGCTTTACGGGCCTTGAGCCCTGCAAGTTGCGCAAGCAGCAGTCACAGGTGGCGCGGCACTCATAATGAGCGCAGCGCCGAATGCGCAGTACCTAACGAAGACGGTAAAAAGCATGAATCTTCACGAGTATCAGGGTAAGCAGCTGTTCGCTGAATACGGCCTGCCAGTTTCCAAGGGCTACGCAGTAGACACCCCGGAAGCAGCAGCAGAAGCTTGCGACAAAATCGGCGGCAGCGAGTGGGTTGTCAAAGCCCAGGTCCACGCCGGTGGTCGCGGTAAAGCGGGCGGCGTTAAGCTGGTTCGCAGCAAAGAAGACGCCAAGGCCTTCGCACAGCAGTGGCTGGGCAAGCGTCTGGTGACTTACCAGACTGATGCCAATGGCCAGCCAGTCACCAAGATCCTGGTTGAATCGTGCACTGATATCGCTAAAGAGCTGTACCTGGGCGCTGTCGTTGACCGTTCGAGCCGTCGCATCGTGTTCATGGCTTCCACCGAAGGTGGCGTGGACATCGAGAAGATCGCTCACGAAACCCCAGAAAAAATTCTGAAAGCCACTATCGATCCACTGGTTGGCGCTCAGCCATTCCAGGGTCGTGAGCTGGCTTTCCAGTTGGGTCTGGAAGGCAAGCAAGTTGCCCAGTTCGCCAAGATCTTCGTTGGTCTGGCCAAACTGTTCCAGGATCACGATCTGGCCCTGCTGGAAGTGAACCCGCTGGTGATCAAGGCTGACGGCGATCTGCACTGCCTCGACGCCAAGATCAACATCGACGCCAACGCCATGTACCGTCAGCCTAAGCTGAAGACTTTCCACGATCCGTCGCAAGACGATCCGCGCGAAGCGCACGCTGCCAAGTTCGAACTGAACTACGTAGCCCTGGAAGGTAACATCGGTTGCATGGTCAACGGTGCTGGCCTGGCCATGGGTACCATGGACATCGTCAACCTGCATGGCGGCAAACCAGCCAACTTCCTCGACGTGGGCGGTGGTGCTACCAAAGAACGCGTTACCGAAGCCTTCAAGATCATCCTGTCCGACTCCAACGTCGCTGCAGTACTGGTCAACATCTTCGGCGGCATCGTTCGTTGCGACATGATTGCCGAAGGCATCATCGGTGCAGTGAAAGAAGTTGGCGTTAAAATCCCGGTTGTTGTTCGCCTTGAAGGTAACAACGCTGAACTGGGCGCTAAAGTACTGGCAGAAAGCGGTTTGAACATCATCGCGGCTACCAGCCTGACCGACGCTGCTCAACAAGTTGTCAAAGCTGCGGAGGGCAAATAATGAGCGTCCTGATCAATAAAGACACCAAAGTTATCTGCCAGGGTATTACCGGTTCGCAAGGTAGTTTCCACACCCAGCAAGCCATCGAATACGGCACCAAGATGGTTGGCGGCGTAACTCCGGGCAAAGGCGGCACCGAGCACCTGGGCCTGCCAGTGTTCAACACCGTGAAAGACGCTGTAGCAGCCACTGGCGCCACCGCCAGCGTGATCTACGTTCCAGCTCCTTTCTGCAAGGACTCGATCCTGGAAGCAGCATTCGGCGGCATCAAGCTGATCGTGTGCATCACCGAAGGCATTCCTACCCTGGACATGCTGGACGCTAAAGTTAAGTGCGACGAGCTGGGCGTAGTCCTGATCGGCCCTAACTGCCCAGGCGTGATCACCCCAGGCGAATGCAAGATCGGCATCATGCCAGGTCACATTCACTTGCCAGGTAAAGTCGGTATCGTTTCGCGTTCCGGCACCCTGACCTACGAAGCTGTGAAGCAGACCACTGACGCCGGTTTCGGTCAGTCGACTTGCGTCGGCATCGGCGGTGACCCGATCCCAGGCTCGAACTTCATCGACATCCTGAAGCTGTTCCAGGAAGACCCGAAGACCGAAGCGATCGTCATGATCGGTGAGATCGGCGGTTCGGCTGAAGAAGAAGCGGCTGCCTACATCAAGGCACACGTGACCAAGCCGGTTGTTTCCTACATCGCTGGTGTGACTGCCCCTGCGGGCAAGCGCATGGGCCATGCTGGCGCAATCATCTCTGGCGGCAAAGGCACTGCAGACGAGAAATTCGCTGCACTGCAAGACGCAGGCGTTAAAACCGTGCGTTCGCTGGCAGACATCGGCAAGGCCCTGGCCGAGCTGACCGGTTGGGCTGTCAAGTAAGCCTCGCGCTAACCTGACGCTTCACCACGCAAAGGCCACCTTCGGGTGGCCTTTGTGCTTTCTGCAGGTTGCTGAAAATCAAAATGTGGGAGCGGGCTTGCTCGCGAATGCGGTCTATCAGTTGATACATTCAGTGCTGACCCACCGCATTCGCGAGCAAGCCGCTCCCACATTCTATTGCGTTCCAGCATTTAGATATACAGATGCGACATCAAAGTGTCGCTTATCGGACAGTCCGCCCCGCAACAGTGCGTTTGTCAGGCTAATTCTGTAATCTAGCCGCCTCTTTATGCGTCCGCATCCCAAAAGGAAGCTGCGCGCTAGACCGGTCGGTCCCCATCAGGGCCGGCAGTATTTCCCTCATCCATAGGGAATCCCTCTCTAAATTCCGATTCAGTAGTGTGGTATTTCCTCAAATGAAAGTGTTGAAAAGCCAGGATGTCCTGGCGCTGGGCTTCATGACGTTTGCCCTGTTCGTGGGCGCTGGCAACATCATCTTCCCGCCAATCGTTGGTTTGCAGTCCGGGCCTCACGTCTGGATGGCAGCGCTGGGTTTCCTGATCACTGCGGTGGGCCTGCCGGTGGTCACCGTGATCGCCCTGGCCAAGGTCGGCGGCGGCATGGACGCGTTGAGCAGCCCGATCGGCAAGATCGCCGGTGGCCTGCTCGCGGCAGCGGCGTATCTGGCGGTAGGGCCGCTGTTCGCCACCCCGCGTACCGCAACCGTGTCGTTTGAAGTCGGCCTGGCGCCGTTGACCGGTGAAAGTCCGCTGGCACTGTTTCTCTACAGCTCGGTGTATTTCCTGGTGGTGTTCTTCGTCTCCCTCTATCCGGGCCGACTGCTGGACACCGTGGGGCGTTTTCTCGCGCCGCTGAAAATCATCGCGCTGGCCATCCTCGGCATCGCCGCGTTTGCCCTGCCGGCCGGCGAAGTGGGCGTGGCTACCCCTGAGTACGTGGCTGCGCCGTTCTCCCAGGGCTTTATCAATGGTTACCTGACCATGGACACCCTGGGCGCGCTGGTGTTTGGCATCGTGATCGTCAACGCGATCCGTTCCCGTGGTGTCGATTCGCCCAAGCTGATCACCCGCTACGCGATCATTGCCGGCCTGATTGCCGGCGTCGGCCTGGCACTGGTCTACATCAGTCTGTTCCGCCTCGGTTCGGGCAGCCATGCAGTGGCTGCCGGTGCCAGTAACGGCGCTGCGGTATTGCACGCCTACGTGCAGCACACGTTCGGTTCGCTGGGCAGCGGCTTCCTCGCGGTGCTGATCTCCCTCGCGTGCCTGGTCACTGCGGTGGGCCTCACCTGCGCCTGCGCCGAGTATTTCAGCCGCGTCCTGCCGCTGTCCTACAAGGCCCTGGTGGTGATCCTCGCGCTATTCTCGCTGTTCGTGTCGAACCTGGGCCTGACCAAGCTGATTGCGTTCTCGATCCCGGTGCTCACCGCGATCTACCCGCCGTGCATCGTGCTGGTGGCCTTGAGCTTCTGCAAAGATTTCTGGCAGGAACAGGGTCGTATCGTCGGTCCGGTGATGCTGGTGTCGTTCATCTTCGGTTGCATCGACGCACTCAAGGGTGCTGGCCTGGCCGATTGGATGCCGTCGCAACTGGCGCACCTGCCATTGAGCGAGCAGGGCCTGGCATGGTTGGTGCCTTCGGTGATGACCTTGGGCGTGGCGTTCGTGATTGATCGCATGCTGGGCAAGCGCAGCGAAGCGCTCGCTTAAATAGCCGGCTTCACGCTACATGGAAATGCCCCGTATCAATCGATACGGGGCATTTTTTATGTGTTTGCAACACGATCCCGTAGGAGCCGGCTTGTGTTCACCCAACCACCGCTTAATAGGACCCCCATGTCGTTCGTCGAAACCAATCAGATCCACCTGCTTGCCGCCCTCTGGTTTGTCCTGTGTTGGGGCGGCTACACCCGCTATGCCACCTGGAAGGCCCGGGACACTGCGTGCCTGGCCAGTGTGCTGCATCTGTATCGCGAAGACTGGATGCGCCGCATGCTGCTGCGCGACAACCGCATCGCCGACGCCAGTGTGATCGGCAACCTGGAACGCAACGCGTCGTTCTTTGCCTCCAGCACCTTGATCATCCTGGCCGGCATTCTCACCGTGCTCGGTGCTTCAGAGCGCGCAGTCTCGCTGCTGGCTGACATTCCCATGGTGCAGCAGGCGTCCCAGGGCATGTCGGAGATCAAGCTGCTGTGCCTGGCCCTGGTGTTCGTCTATGCGTTCTTCACGTTCAGTTGGTGCATGCGCCAGTACAACTTTGCGGCAGTGCTGGTCGGCTCGGCGCCGATGGTGGGGGAGCGGCATGTGTCGGAGCAGGAGCGCAAGGCATTTGCGCTACGCGCGGCGCGGGTGATTTCCATGGCGGCCAACCAGTTCAACTTCGGCCTGCGCGCTTATTACTTCGGCATGACCATGCTGGCGTGGTTTGTCAGCCCCTGGTTGTTCATGTTGATGAGTGCCGGAGTGGTGGTCGTGCTGTACCGTCGCGAGTTTCATTCCGACGTACTGCAAGTGATGGTGTATACCCAGACGGACACACCGCCGCCGGAGGCGGTTAAAGAGTCGGCTTAAGTAACCTTGAAATAAAAACACCAGGCAAAGTAAAGCCCGCTATCTAAGCGGGCTTTCTTTTTGCAGCCAAGCTATTTCAAGCCGCGGTATCAAGAACCGCTGGCAGGGGTAGCAGGTGCTGCTTCTTTCGCTGCGGCTTCGTTCGATTCAGCCTGAGCTTTGGCAGCATCGGCGTTTTCTTTCGCAGCGTCGTTCACTTTATCCTGAGCCTTCGCCATATCTTTTTGAGCTTGCTCGGAATGTGCGGCGGCGTCTTGGGCTTTGTCTTCGGATTTCTTATCGCAGGCAGCGAGACCGAGGGCAGCGGCCAACATCATGGAAATAGCTAAAGTCTTGCGCATGGGGTGTTTCTCCTTATTGAAGATATCTACTGGCCTTTCGAGCATGGGCGTTCTGCATTAGTTCCTTTAATTCCACAGATATATAAACCATCGGCGCAAAGGAACTTTCCTGCCCGCCGGCTATTGCACCGATCATCACTAATAAGAGTCTTCAACGAATGACCGAAAATCCCTTGTTAGAGCGTGCGTCGCGCTTTGTATCAGCCTTGCGCCATTGTCAGGTGCTGGGTATCACCGCTCATCAGGCCAGCGAGGAGGGCATCACGCTGCTCATGCCCTATGCGCCGCAACTGGTCGGCGACCCGCGGACCGGCGTCATTCACGGTGGCGCATTGACCTCCCTGATGGACACCGCCTGCGGCATGGCCACCCTGTGCGTGTTGCCGGAGTTCGAGGTGTGCCCGACCCTCGACCTGCGTATCGACTACATGCATCCCGCCGCACCGCACCAGCCTGTCTATGGGTTTGCCCAATGCTACCGGGTGACCACCGACGTGATCTTCACGCGCGGCTTTGCCTACCAGGATGACCCACAGCAGCCTATCGCCCATGTCGTCGGCACGTTCATGCGCATGGGCAAGCGTCTCAAAGGGGCGCAAGGGTTGAGCAACACGATCAAGGGAGAGCAGGCATGACCCATCGATTCAAGACGCGCCTGGAGCAGGCCCATGAACGCGGCGATTACGCAGCGCTGCTCGAACTGATCCCCTACGCCAAGCTGATCGGTATCGAATGCACCCGGCTTGGGGATGAGTTGCTGTTCCGCCTGCCGGCCAACAAGGACAATATTGGTAACCCGATATTGCCGGCGCTGCATGGCGGGGTCATCGCAGGCTTCATGGAGTTGTCTGCCGCGCTGCATCTGCTGGTGTTCACCGGCGCGCCGGGCTTCCCGAAAATCATCGATTTCTCCCTCGATTACCTGCGTGCCGGGCAGTTTCGCGACACCTACGCCAAATGCCAGGTGTGGCGCCAGGGCCGACGGGTCGCGAATGTGGCGATCACCGCCTGGCAAAGCACGCAGGCTGAGCCCATCGCCACCGCCCGCGCGCATTTCAAGATTGAGGAAGTCGGCCGCCCTTGAAATCCTGCTCTTAGCCCCCAACTTTGATGACAACCCGCCGCCAACCCTCAAGGGCGCGGCCACTGCCATCCAATTGGAGTTTGATGACCATGAGTGTGGAAACTCAAAAGGAAACCCTGGGCTTCCAGACCGAGGTGAAGCAACTGCTGCACCTCATGATCCATTCGCTGTATTCCAACAAGGAAATCTTCCTTCGCGAATTGATCTCGAACGCCTCTGACGCTGTCGACAAATTACGTTTCGAAGCCCTGTCCAAGCCTGAATTGCTGGAAGGCGGCGCCGAACTGAAAATCCGCGTGAGCTTCGACAAGGACGCCAAGACCGTCACCCTCGAAGACAACGGCATCGGCATGAGCCGCGAAGACGCGATCACCCACCTGGGGACCATCGCCAAATCCGGCACCGCCGACTTCATGAAAAACCTCTCGGGCGACCAGAAGAAAGATTCGCACCTGATCGGCCAGTTCGGCGTGGGCTTCTACTCGGCCTTCATCGTCGCCGACAAGGTGGAAGTCTTCAGCCGCCGCGCCGGCCTCGACGCCAGCGAAGGCGTGCATTGGTCCTCGAAAGGCGAGGGCGAATTCGAAATTGCCACGATCGACAAGGCTGATCGCGGCACGCGCATCGTCCTGCACCTCAAGTCCGGTGAAGACGAATTCGCCGATGGCTGGCGCCTGCGCAACATCGTCAAGAAGTACTCCGACCACATCGCCCTGCCGATCGAGCTGCCGAAAGAACCAGCGGCTGCCGAAGGCGAAGAAGCGCCTGCCCAGGAATGGGAAGTGGTCAACCGCGCCAGCGCGCTGTGGACCCGTCCGCGTACCGAGATCAAGGACGAGGAATACCAGGAGTTCTACAAGCACATCGGTCACGACTACGAAAACCCGCTGAGCTGGAGCCACAACAAGGTCGAAGGCAAGCTGGAATACAGCTCGCTGCTCTATGTGCCGGCCCGCGCGCCGTTCGACCTCTACCAGCGTGAAGCGCCAAAAGGCCTGAAACTCTACGTACAGCGCGTGTTCGTCATGGACCAGGCGGAATCCTTCCTGCCGCTGTACCTGCGCTTCATCAAGGGCGTGGTCGACTCCAACGACCTGTCGCTGAACGTGTCGCGGGAAATCCTGCAAAAAGACCCGATCATCGACTCGATGAAGTCGGCGCTGACCAAGCGCGTGCTCGACATGCTGGAAAAACTGGCGAAGAACGAGCCTGAGCAATACAAGGGCTTCTGGAAAAACTTCGGCCAGGTCATGAAAGAAGGCCCGGCGGAAGATTTTGCCAACAAGGAAAAAATCGCCGGCCTGCTGCGTTTTGCCTCCACTCAAGGCGACGACGGCGAGCAGAACGTTGCCCTGGCCGAATACCTGGCGCGCGCCAAGGAAGGCCAGGACAAGATCTACTACCTCACCGGCGAAACCTACGCGCAGGTCAAGAACAGCCCGCACCTGGAAGTCTTCCGCAAGAAAGGCATCGAAGTGCTGCTGCTGACCGACCGTATCGATGAGTGGCTGATGAGCTACCTCAACGAGTTCGACGGCAAATCCTTCGTCGACGTGGCTCGTGGTGACCTGGACCTGGGTAACCTCGACTCCGAAGAAGAGAAGAAAGAAGCCGAAGAAGTCGCCAAGTCCAAAGAAGGCCTGGTTGAGCGGATCAAGGCGTCCCTGGGCGACGCGGTCAGCGAGGTGCGGGTTTCCCACCGCCTGACCGATTCCCCGGCGATCCTGGCTATCGGCGAGCAGGACCTGGGCATGCAGATGCGTCAGATCCTGGAAGCCAGCGGCCAGAAGGTACCGGACTCCAAGCCGATCTTCGAATTCAACCCGGCTCACCCGCTGATCGAGAAACTCGACGGCGAGCAGAGCGAAGAGCGTTTTGGCGACCTGTCGCACATCCTCTTCGACCAGGCGGCCCTGGCCGCTGGCGACAGCCTGAAAGACCCGGCCGCCTATGTGCGCCGACTGAACAAGCTGTTGGTGGAACTGTCGGTTTAACACCGTTGTAGAAAAACCCGCTTCGGCGGGTTTTTTCATTTGTAGCGCTTCACTGCAGGTGCACGCCTGTCGATGAAAAACTCGATGGCACTGCGTTCATTCAGGATGCTCGCGCTATTGTTGACGTTCTTCCCGAGCAAGCGTGCGCCTACACCTCAACTGGAGTAAATGATGAGCCAAGTCACTGTGCGTTCCGTGGTCTATCAGATTGATGGCCAGTCTTATGAAAGCCGCCTGGCATTCGATGCCAGCCACAAGGGCCCGCTGCCGGGTCTGCTGATGGCGCCGAACTGGATGGGTGTGAGTGCGGGGGCCGAAGAAATCGCCAAGACCGTCGCCAGCAAAGGCTATGTGGTGCTGATCGCCGACCTGTACGGGCAAACGGTGCGCCCATCCAACGGCGATGAAGCCGGTGCAGCGATGATGCCGCTGAAAAATGACCGCCCGTTGTTGAACAAGCGCATGCAAGCAGCGTTTGAGCAACTGCAAGGCCAGACCGAAGCCGCAGTGGACACCTCGAAACTGGCTACCTTTGGCTTCTGTTTCGGCGGCTGCTGCTCTCTGGAGCTGGCGCGTACCGGTGCGCCGCTCAAGGCTGCCGTGTCGTTCCACGGCACCCTCGACACGCCGAACCCGGCGGACGCGAAGAACATCAAGGGTTCCGTGCTGGTGCTGCACGGTGCTTCCGACCCGTTGGTGCCGAAAGAGCAACTGCCGGCCTTTGAAGATGAAATGAACGCGGCCGGTGTGGATTGGCAACTGCTGAGCTACGGCGGCGCGGTGCATTCGTTTACCGACCCGCATGCCAATGTGCCGGGCAAGATGATGTACGACGCAAAGACCGCTGCGCGGGCTTTCCAGTCGATGCATAACTTGCTGGATGAAGTGTTCAAGGGCTAAAGCTTGAGCGCCTGTCAGGGCGTCTTAGCGGCCAAGCCCACTCCCAGTTGAATGTGGGAGCGGGCTTGCCTGCGAAGGCTATCTGACAGGCAACTCGATCCTGTCGGTTTCTCCCGGCACCGTCGGCCAATCCCCAGCCGCCCAGCGCTGCCTGGCCTGCTCGATCAGCGCCGGATCGCTCGCGACAAAATTCCAATTGATCCGTCGTGGTCCATCCAGTGGCGCGCCGCCAAACACCACCAGGTGACAATCACTGTCGGCAAACAACGTCATTGCCTGCCCGGGCTTCAGCACCACCAGGCTGTTGACCTCCAGCCCCTCGCCGTCCAACTGCGCTTCACCGTCCAGCACATACACGGCGCGTTCCTCATGCTCATCCGGGATCAGCAGGGTGGTGGCCGTCTGCATCTGCACCTCGGCATACAGCGTGGGTGACAGCACCGGCACCGGCGATTTCAGGCAGAAGCCGCTGCCCGCGATCATGCGGATCGTCACACCCAGATTGTTACTCACCGGCAGGCTCGCGGCTGGGTGATGGCTGTAGTGCCCTGGTCCGTTTTCGTGGTCCTTGGGCGAAGCCAGCCACACTTGCAGCCCGTGCAGGCTGAAGCCACTGGCCTTGAGCGCCTCGGGCGTGCGCTCGACGTGGGCAATTGCGCTGCCGGCAGTCATCCAGCTGACATCGCCGGCCTGCACCACCTGGTCCGAACCCAGGCTGTCCTTGTGCTGCAGTGCGCCTTCGAACAGGTAGGTGAGGGTCGACAGGCCGATATGCGGGTGCTGGCGGATATTCATGCCGCTGCCTGGTGCGTAGCGGGTGGGCAGCATATGGTCGAAAAACACAAAAGGCCCGACGCTGCGGCATTCCCGCGAAGGCAGCGGGCGCAGGATAGGCTGGCCTTCGACATCTTCGGGGCGCGGGCGGATCACAGTGAGGGCGGTCATGGTGCATCCCAGTCTGAGCGGGTTAGGTGGCTTTGAGCATAACCCGCCCGACGGGAGGTTGCCGCTATTGGCTGAAGGCGCCTTCCGACAATGTTGTCTCGATGGTGACTTCGGCCGTGGTCATCAGCTTGTGCACCGGGCAGCGATCCGCCACGCGATGCAGTTCGTCGCGCTGCTCGTCAGTCAGCACGCCCTTGAGGGTCAGCTTGACGGCGAGCTTGTATTTACCCTTTTGCTCTTCACTGGCGTCGTGGCTGACTTCCACGGTCACGCCGGTCAGCGGGATGTCTTTTTTCTGTGCGTAGAGCTTGACGGTCAAGGCCTTGCACGAGGCCAGCGCGGCATCGAAGTAGTCGTGGGGGGAGGGCGCCGAATCGTCACCGCCCAGGCTTTTGGGCAGGTCGGTAAACAGCTCGTGGTTGTTGATGTTGACGCTGTGACGGAAGTTGTCGGCGTTCAACGTATTGACGGTAACTGGCATGGCAAACCTCACAGGGTGGCAGGATGAAGGTCATGCAGTTATAGAGCATGCTGGCACTTCGGTGTTCCGCGATTTTTGCCGGCTGAACCCCGGCAAGGCGCGCAAGGTCTACCAGAGTCAGCCCCTATCGAGGTTTTATCGTGCCCTGGACCCGCCTGAGTCTTGCCCTGTTACTCGCTGCCACCAGCCTGGCCGCCCACGCGCGTGACTATGCCTACAGCGACGCGCACCTGCATTACGTGGATTTTTTCCAGGAGACGGCAGGCATGGACAAGCTGCTCAAGGCCATGGCCGATAACCGCATCGAGCACGTGATGATTTCCGGTATCCCGGTGGCGAAGAAATGGCACGAAGACGAACCCAAGCGCCCGCGCTACTACGCCGGTGATGACGCCGATGCCTATTGGTACAGTGCCACCGATGTGATCGTTGCGGCGGCGGTGACTAAACTGACGCCTGAACAGCGCCAGCACTTTCATCCCTTCCTCAGTGGCTTCAACCCCAACGACAAGAACTCCGCCGCGCACATCCAGCGCATGCTCGATCTCAATCCCGGGCTGTGGCAGGGCATCGGCGAGGTGTTCACCCGCCACGACGACCTGACCGCCCTGACATCCGGCGATACCCCGCGCGCGAATAACGAAGCCATGACCCGCATCTATCACTTGGCGGCCGAGAACGACCTGCCGGTGATGCTGCACTCCAATATTACCTCCAAGCGCGAACGGAATCCGCTGTACCTGGCCGAAGTGGAGGAATCACTGCGCAACCACCCGCACACGCGCTTTATCTGGGCGCATGCCGGCACCAGCAAGGAAATCCATCGCCACCAGGTGCAGATGGATTTTTTACTGCCCACCTTGAGTCGGCTGCTGGAGGCCTATCCCAACCTGTACATCGACCTGTCCTGGAGCATGCTCACGCCTTACTTGCTGGATGACGCGGGCAAGCCTCGGCCAGAGTGGACAGCGTTGGTGGAGCGCTTCCCGGAGCGTTTTATGCTGGGGTCGGACGTGGTAGGGCGTTTCAACAAGCTGGGTAAGGAAATGCACCGCTTCGAGCCCTTCCTCGACGCGCTTCCTGAGGACATTGCCCACAAGGTGGCGCGGGATAACTTCCTGGCCATCCTGCCTAAAGCGCCTCGCGATTTGCCTCCTCGTTGATATCGCGTTTTGGTCTTACGCAATCGGGCGAGGACGCCGATAACGTTCAGGAGACCGGCTGCAGGTGGATGCAGCGCTTCTGGAAGGAACCTACGCAATGAATGTTCGCAGTTTGAATATCGCCCCGCGCGCCGGCTTGGGCTTTGGCGTGCTGGCATTGATGGTGTTTGCCCTGGGCGGCTTTGCCCTGTTGCAGATGGCCAATATGCGCCAGCAATCGGATCAGGTGGAGAACAACTGGCTGCCCAGCGTGATGGCGGTGGGGGAGATGAGCCAGGACCTGCTGCGGGTGCGCGCGCTGACCTTGCGCTTGCTGCTTAACCGCGAGCCCGAGGCGCTGGCGCAGAACGAGCGCAAGCTCAATGACCTCAAGAGCGGCTTGCATCACGCGCAGACCCTGTACGAAGCGCTGATCGTGCTGCCCGAGGAGCGCACGCTGTTTGACCGCTTCAAGGTCCAGGAACAGCAATACCTGCAACGCCAGGAACAGGTGATGGGGTTTTCCAGGGCCAATCAGCTGGAGGACGCTATCAGGGTGGTCAACGGCGAAATGAATCAACTCGCCGATGAAATGGCTGCGACCCTGCGCGACCTGGTCAACCTGAATAAGACCAACGCCAACCTGGCGGCAAGCCTGGCGCAGAGTGTGTTCAGCCAGTCGCGCAGTTGGGTGATCGGCATGATCGTGCTCACGGCGTTGATTACCATCGGGCTGGCGGTGTGGCTGACGCGCAGCATTGTGTTGCCACTGGCGCAGTCGTTGAAGGTCGCC
The DNA here is from genome assembly GCF_016651025.1 of Pseudomonas sp. TH21. Lineage (NCBI taxonomy): Bacteria > Pseudomonadati > Pseudomonadota > Gammaproteobacteria > Pseudomonadales > Pseudomonadaceae > Pseudomonas > Pseudomonas sp. TH21. The sequence continues at coordinate 1,878,455 of NZ_JAEKEQ010000001.1, forward strand.
CAGGGCGTTGCCAGTGGCGATCTCACCGGCAACATAAGCGTCACCGGCAACGACGAGCCCGCGCGCCTGCAGCAGGCGCTCAAGGGCATGCAGGAGAACCTGCGCGACACTATCCGGCGTATTTCCGAGTCGTCGAACCAGTTGGCATCGGCTTCCGAGGAGCTCAGTTGTGTCACCGAGGACGCCACGCGCGGCCTGCATCAGCAAAACCAGGAAATCGAACAGGCGGCCACGGCGGTCAACCAGATGACGGCAGCGGTGGAGGAAGTGGCGAGTAACGCCGTGGCCACCTCCCAGGCCTCGCGCGAGTCCGACCGCATTGCCCAGCAAGGGCGTGAGCAGGTGCACCAGACGGTGGTGTCCATCGAGGCGCTGGCCACTGACGTGACCGACAACGTGACGCAGGTCGAGGACCTGGCGCAAAAGGTCTATGGCATCAGCAAGGTGCTGGACGTGATCCGCTCGATTGCCGAACAGACCAACCTGCTCGCACTGAATGCAGCCATCGAGGCGGCGCGGGCCGGGGATGCCGGGCGCGGCTTTGCGGTGGTGGCCGATGAAGTGCGCGCGCTGGCCCACCGTACCCAGCAATCGACCCAGGAAATCGAGCAGATGATCAGCGGCATTCAGCAGGGCACCGACCAGGCGGTCAGCTCGATGCAACAGAGCAACAGTCGCGCGCGTTCCACCCTGGATATCGCCAAGTCGGCGGGGATGGCACTGGAGGAAATTGCCTCGGCGTTTACCTTGATCAACGAGCGCAACCTGGTGATCGCCAGTGCGTCCGAGCAACAGGCGGCCGTGGCGCGGGAGGTGGATCGCAATTTGATGAACATTCGCGACTTGGCGCACCAGACATCGACCGGGGCGAACCAGACCAGCGCGGCGAGCCAGGAGTTGTCGCGGCTGGCGGTGGACCTGAATTCGATGGTGGCGCGGTTTTCGGTGTAGGGCAGCTGCTCGAGCTGGCGCCATCGCAGGCAAGCCAGCTCCTACATTTGGCTGTATTCACACTTCAAAATGCCGGAGCTGGCTTGCCTGCGATAGAGGCGCCGCGGTCTCACCTGTAATCACCCACAAAAAAGCCCCGAACCAGTCGGGGCTTTTTATTGGGTCGAGCTACAGGTCTTACTTACCCTGCCAGCGTTTCAGTACCAGGGTGGCGTTGGTGCCACCGAAGCCGAAGCTGTTGCTCATCACGGTGTCGATCTTGGCGTTTTCGACGGTCTTGGTCAGGATCGGCATATCGGCGACGACCGGGTCGATCTCGTCGATGTTGGCCGAACCGGCCATGAAGTTGCCTTCCATCATCAGCAGGCAGTAGATCGCTTCGTGAACGCCGGCGGCGCCCAGGGAGTGACCGGACAGGCTCTTGGTGGAGCTGATGGCTGGCGCCTTGTCGCCGAATACCGCACGCACACCTTCCATTTCCTTGGCGTCACCGACCGGAGTCGACGTGCCGTGGGTGTTCAGGTAGTCGATTGGGGTATCCACGGTGGACATGGCCATCTGCATGCAACGGATGGCGCCTTCACCGCTTGGCGCAACCATGTCGTAGCCGTCGGAGGTCGCGCCGTAGCCGACGATTTCCGCGTAGATCTTGGCGCCACGGGCGAGGGCGTGTTCCAGCTCCTCGACCACCACCATGCCGCCACCGCCGGCGATGACGAAACCGTCACGCTTGGCGTCGTAGGCGCGGGAGGCCTTCTCCGGGGTTTCGTTGTACTGGGTGGACAGTGCGCCCATGGCGTCGAACAGGAACGACTGGCTCCAATGTTCTTCTTCACCGCCGCCGGCGAACACGATGTCCTGCTTGCCCAGCTGGATCTGCTCAACGGCAGTCCCGATGCAGTGGGCGCTGGTCGCGCAGGCGGAGGAAATCGAGTAGTTCACGCCCTTGATCTGGAATGGCGTGGCCAGGCAGGCGGAAACGGTGCTGCCCATGGTCCGTGTGACGCGGTAAGGGCCTACACGCTTGACGCCTTTTTCGCGCAGGATGTCCAGCGCTTCCATCTGGTTCAGGGTGGATGCGCCGCCCGAACCGGCGATCAGGCCGGTGCGTACGTTCGAAACCTGGTCTTCGCTCAGGCCGGAGTCGGCAATCGCGTCTTTCATGGCCAGGTAGGCATAGGCGGCAGCGTGGCCGACGAAGCGGTAGATCTTGCGATCGATCAGTTCTTCGAGGGGCAGGTCGATGGAGCCGGAAACCTGGCTACGCAGACCCATTTCGGCATATTCCGGGTTGAAGCGGATGCCAGGGCGACTTGCACGCAGGTTAGCGGTGACGGTCTCTTTGTCATTGCCCAGGCAAGAAACGATGCCCAGACCAGTGATAACGACGCGGCGCATGCGGATAACCCTTAAAAGTTGTCAGTGGAAGTGAATACGCCGACCCGAAGGCCTTCGGCAGTATAGATCTCGCGACCGTCGACGCTCACCGAACCATCGGCGATGGCCAGGTTCAGCTTGCCCTTGAGGACGCGCTTGATCTGAATGTTGTAGGTGACTTTCTTGGCGGTCGGCAGGACCTGGCCAAAGAACTTCACTTCGCCCGAACCCAGGGCACGGCCGCGGCCCGGCAGGCCTTGCCAGCCGAGGAAGAAACCGACCAGCTGCCACATGGCGTCGAGGCCCAGGCAGCCCGGCATCACAGGGTCGCCTTCGAAATGGCAGGCGAAGAACCACAGGTCCGGGGTGATATCCAGCTCGGCGACCAATTCACCTTTGCCGTACTTGCCACCCTCTTCGCTGATATGGGTGATGCGATCCACCATCAGCATGTTCGGGGCGGGCAGTTGCGCGTTACCTGGGCCGAACAGCTCACCGCGACTGCAGCGCAGCAGGTCTTCCCGAGTAAAGGCGTTTTGTTTGGTCATGCGAGCTCCTCAATAATCCCATGCGGCAGGGTAGGGCAAATCTTCCCGAACCGAATGAAGCGTTCATGCCTCATGTCGGCAGCCTACACATAGACTATTGCGTTGTAGTGAAAGTCACAGCGGCAAGGTACTGAATGTACACTTGTTCACTGAAATTTTAAACCGGGCCTGTTTATCGGCCCGTTTGGGTGCCTAAGACTGCCGCACTTTCGTCTTTCACGCCAGTCGGAAGTGGCTGATGGCGCGGCGCTATTGCACCCAACGCTGCAGTATTTGCTGCAAATCCGTGCGTTTGAACGGCTTGGCCAGGTAATCGTTCATTCCCGCTGCGAGACACGCCTCACGGTCACCCTGCAGGGCGTTCGCGGTGAGGGCGATAATCGGCAGGTCGGCGCAGCCCGGCAACTGGCGAATCTGGCGGGTCGCTTCATAGCCGTCGATCAGCGGCAGCCGGCAATCCATCAGGATCGCAGTGAAAATCAGGCTCTCGGCGCTGCGGATCGCCTCGGCGCCGTCGGTGGCCAGACTGACCTGGAAGCCCAGGCTGCGCAGCATGGCTTCGACCACCGTGCGGTTCACCGGATTGTCCTCCACCAGCAACACATGGCGACCCTCTCCGGCGCTGGTCTTGCCTTCGGCGTTGGCGGCAATCGCCGGCACGCTGTGCTGGTCGATGGCCAGCGGGATTTCCAGGGTAAACACCGAGCCACGGCCTTCTTCGCTCTGGGCGCGCAAAGTGCCACCCATGCGCTCGGCCAGGGTACGGGCGATGGGCAGGCCGAGGCCAGTGCCGCCGTAACGTCTTGAAATGGAACTGTCAGCCTGCTGGAACGCATCGAACATCAATTCCAGGCGTTCGGCGGAAATCCCGATGCCACTGTCGCGCACGGTGCAGGTGAACCACACCAGTTCATGGTCCAGGGTCTGCCAATGGGGCTCGACGCTGACGGTGCCGTGTTCGGTGAACTTCAGCGCATTGCCGATCAGGTTCACCAGGATCTGGCGGATACGCGTCGGATCGCCCTGCACCCGCAGGGTGTCCATGCCGGGCGGGATCGGTAGTTGCAACGCCAACCCGCGCTGCTGGGCGCTGTGCTGGAAGGCCTGGGCACAGCTGTTGATCAGGTCCGCCAGGTTGAACGGAATGTGCTCCAGCTCGAGGGCGGCGCGCTCGATGCGCGAGAAGTCGAGGATGTCGTTGATGACCTTGAGCAGGTGCTCGGTGGACTCGGAGGCCAGCGCCGCGTATTCGGTCTGCTCCTCGGTCATCTCGGTGGTTTCCAGCAACTGCAGCATGCCCAGCACGCCGTTCATCGGCGTGCGCAGCTCATGGCTCATCATCGCCAGGAAGTCTGACTTGGCGTTGTTGGCGCGCTCAGCCTCCTCGCGGGTCTGGATCAACTGCGCCATGGCCTGCTGCTGTTCGCGACTGGCCTGGTTGAGGCCTTCGGCGAGGTTGTTGATATGCCGCGACAGGTCGCCCAGTTCCGAGTCATCGACAATCGGCAGCGGCGTCTTGTAGTCGCCTTGCTGGATGGCTTTCACCGCGTGGCCCATGGCGCTGATCGGCTGCGACAGGCTGGCGGCCAGGCGCCGTGCGAGCAGGAAGGTAAACAGCAGGGCGAACAGCGCGAGGATCCCGGCCTTGAACAGGATTTCCTGCTGGCGCTGGCTGAACGCGTCGTTGGACATGCCGACAATCACCCGGCCCAGGTAGTCCGCGCGGGGTGCCTTGGGTTCGTTGAGATTGTCCTGGAAAAAGTCGTTGCCCAGCTGGATATGCTGGAGGCGGATCGGCGCCTGGAAGACTTTCACCGACAGCGAGCGGTCATGTTTTTCCGAGGGCTGCTCGACGTAGACGAGGATGTTCTCGCTGCTGTCCTGGATCTCCAGGAAGCGCACGTGGGGCGTGGCCAGCGTGGCGCGCAGCAGGCTGTCGAGCACGTCGTTGTTGCCGGAAATCACCCCGTATTCAGTGGCCGGCGCCAGTTGGTTGGCGATCAGTTGGCCGGTGTGGTCGAGTTCCTGGCGCAGGTCCTGGATACGCACGAAGGTGAAGAAGCTGATCAACAGCAACGTCAGCAACAGCGCCGGGCCCAGGGTGATGAGCTGGGTGCGGGTGTTGATGTCCCAACGACGACGCAAGGTCATGGGTGTTTTTCTCCTTCGGCCAATCGGGCGGCGACGCTGGCGTCGTCCACCTGTTCGATGCCCAGTGAGCGCGCAACTTGCGGGTTGCCGACGACTTTGAAGTGTCTCGGGTACAGCGCGCGCGGCCAGGTGGCTGGCGGTTGTTCAAGCAAATGGTCGAGCACGCTCAGCCAGTCGGCCTGGTCGCTGTAAGTGCTGGCCAGGCTGCCGGCCCGCACGAACCCGGCGTTCGGCCCCACCAACGGCAATTGTTGGGCGTAGCTGCTGAGCAACAGGTTCTTCGCGGTTTTCGGGTTGTAGAGTTGTGGATCGTCGAGGCCGAGCAGCACGTCGCTGTTTCTGAACAGCGATTGCAGCGGGCGGCTGTCGTTAATGTTGTCCCAGCGCTGTGGCACGATTTCCAGGCCCAGCAACGTGGCCTGCTGGCGCAACTCGGGCAGCAGGAATTCGCTGTCGGCGCTGTAGAGCACGCCAATGCGCTGCGCTTGCGGCAGGATATTGTTGATCAGGCGCAGTTGGCGCTCCAGCGGCGGGTCGCTCCACAGCAGGGTAATGCGTGGATGCTGGGTGCTGCCCGGCCGTTCATGGGCTTGCAGGCGGCTGATGCGCAGCACCAGGGTCGGCGGGCCCTGGGCGTCCTGCAGGCGCCAGTCGAGGCCGGGCAGGTCGAGCAGGATCAGGCGGGTCGTGGCCGGCAGGTGGCTGGGGGCCGGCAGGTCCTTGAGGGGCGTGAAGGTGACATGGTCCTGCGGTCGTTGCTCGGCCAGGGCCTTGGTAAAAGCCTGCACGCCGGCACCGTCCTCGGCGGCGGTCAACAGGATCTCGGCACTCCAGGCCGGTGTGGCCAGCAACAGACAGGCCAGCAGCACGCTGCGCCGGCAGAGTGTGTAGAGGTCAATAAAGAAGAAGGTCATCCGTGACGAGTCGCCCATATCAGAACTCTAACTCCGCGCTGAAGTAGAGTACGTGACGGTGGTCGTAATTGTTATCGGCCCATGTCGTGGGCTGGTTATCGAGGCGTTGTTGCAGCATGCCGGCCAGCTCCACGTTGGCTTTGCCCAGGGCAATACGCTTGGCCACGCGCAGGTCGACCCGTTCGAAGCGATATTGGTTGAGTGCGTCGTCGCCATAGTAGAACAGCGCGCTGGACCAGCCGTGGCCCCATTCGCGCAACCAGCCGGCCGAACCACTGTTACGCGCGGTCTGCGCTTTGTCCAGCGGATTGCTGGAGCTGGCATCCACATAAGCATAGGTGAGCCGCAGGCGGTCGGCGTTGCTCATGCGCCAGTCGAATTGCGATTCGGCACCGCTGAACCGTGCGCTGTTGGCATTGCTGGCAATGTACTGGTTGTTGCGCAGCGGCGAGCTGATCATGTCGGTGATTTCGTCGTAGAACAGCTTGACGTCCATGTTCAGCCCGATATCGGCAAAGAAACCGTTGTAGCCCAGTTCCCGCGAGCGCATCAGTTCTTTGTCGAGGTTGCCCGGGCCGCGCGTCTTCACGAAGTACTGGCCGCTGGTCTGGCCATAGGCCGGGGAGCTGAGGTTGGTGACGCGATAGCTCCAGTTGACATTGTTTTCGAACATGTCCGGCGAGCGGATTGCCTCGGAGTACACCGCGCGCAGGCCGTGGCGCGGGTTGATCAGGTAGTTGACCGCCACCCGTGGCGTCAGCGAGTTGCCGCTCAGGTGCGTGTCTTCATACATCGCGCCGCCCTGCAGCAGCCAATGTTCGCTGGCGCGCCATTCCAGTTGGCCGAACAGGCGCCAGGTGGTGTCGTCCAGGGTACCGTTGAAGTAGGTGTCGGAGTCGGCCCGGTCGTAGCGATAATTCATACCGCTGACCAGGCGCAGGCTGTCGGACAGGCTGAGGGTGTCCTGGACCTCGATGTCGTAGCGGCTTTCGCGGGTGCTCTGGTCGATATCGCCGCACACGCTCTGGTTGTTGCCGTCGCGCCACTGGTCCAGCACCCGGTTGGCCAGCGCTTGCTCGGCGGCGCTGCCGGGTGGCGCGCTGCCCTGGCTGTAGGTGTCCATGTGGCGGGCGAGCAGCTCGGCGTAGTTGGGGTTCATCTGCCACAACTGGGTCAGTTCCGGACTGAACGAGACCTTGGCGTCGCAGGCCTTCCAGACTTGCTGGCGGTCCCACTGTTGCGCAGAGCCCTGGATGTACAGGCTGTGGTCGGGGTTGAAGTCGAAATTCCAGCGCAGGGAGCCGGCATAGTCCTTGGACTTGACGTCGGAATTGTTACCGCCTTCGGTAATCCCGGCGAAGACCGGGGTGTAGGTATAAGGCCGTTGATTGGTGCCTTCCTTGGCATCCAGTTGCCAGTCGATACTCTGCTGCGCATTCAACGTCTGGCTCACCGCCAGGCTGAAGCGGTTGAGGCGGCGGCTGTCACGGCGATCGGCGCCGCTGGCGTCAGTGTCGAAACCGTCGTCCTGCTGGCCGGACAGCGACAAGCGCAGATCGCCGGTTTCCCAACCCACGCCCTGGCTGGCATAGAAGTCATTGATGCCCCGTTCGCCGCGCACCACCTTGACCCTTGAACCATGGCTGTTGGCCGGCGAGCGCGTGAGGATATTGACCACCGCCATCAATGCATTGGCGCCGTAACTGACGGTGTTGGGCCCGCGAAAAACCTCGATGCGCTCGATGTCTTCCATGGCCACCGGGATATCGCTCCAGTCCACCGTGGCCAGGCCGGCGCGGTACACCGAGCGGCCGTCGATCAGCACCTGCATGCGCCGCGCATCGCTGGCGCTGGTGCCGTGGTAGTTCACTGCCGCCTGGTTGCCGGTGGTGTAGCCGACCATCATCCCCGGTACCAGGCGCAGCAGTTCGCTGATGTCGCGTGCGCCGCTGGCCTTGATCAGCTCGCTGTCGATCACGGTCATGCTGCCGGGCACCGCGGCGGCCGATTGCTTCAGGCGCGTGGCGGTCAACACTTGCGGCAGCGGCTGGCTGTCGAGGAACAGGTCGTCGGCCAATACCGGTGCACTGCACAACAGCATCAGCCACAGAGATGAACGGGGAGGAGGGCCCAAATACACGGCACGGCCTTGATAATTACGGATAGCCGCCCATGTTAACTGAGGTAGGGTCTTTTGCCAGTCGTCGGACTTGCAATTACTTCACCCGCGCGCGGCATTTTCCGACAAGCGTACGAATTGATACGGGGGCTGGCCGCAAGCGGGTCGCTCCGTATAATGCCGCCATCGCCACTGGTATGGATTAACGGATTGCATATGACTGAACAGCGCCCTATTGCGGTCCTGGGAGGCGGAAGTTTTGGTACCGCCGTGGCTAACCTGCTGGCCGAGAACGGCCATCCGGTACGGCAGTGGATGCGTGATCCCGAGCAGGCCGAGGCCATTCGGGTGCACCGCGAAAATCCGCGTTACCTCAAGGGCATCAAGATTCTTCCCGGGGTCGAGCCGGTTACAGACCTGCTGGCCACCCTGACCGAGTGCGACCTGTGCTTCGTCGCCCTGCCTTCCAGCGCCTTGCGCTCGGTGCTGGCGCCGCACGCCGACCGGTTGGCGGGCAAGCTGCTGGTCAGCCTGACCAAGGGCATCGAGGCGCAGACCTTCAAGCTGATGAGCGAGATCCTCGAAGAGATCGCCCCGCAGGCGCGCATCGGCGTGCTCTCCGGGCCGAACCTGGCGCGGGAAGTGGCCGAGCACGCGCTGACCGCCACCGTGATCGCCAGCGAAGATGAAGCGCTGTGCGAGCGCGTGCAGGCGGTGCTGCACGGCCGCACTTTCCGCGTCTACGCCAGCAGTGACCGCTTTGGCGTCGAGCTGGGCGGCGCGTTGAAGAACGTCTACGCGATCATCGCCGGCATGGCCGTGGCACTGGGCATGGGCGAAAACACCAAGAGCATGCTGATCACCCGCGCCCTGGCAGAAATGACCCGCTTTGCGGTGAACCAGGGCGCCAATCCGATGACCTTTCTCGGGCTGGCGGGCGTGGGCGACTTGATCGTCACCTGCTCGTCGCCGAAAAGCCGCAACTACCAGGTAGGGTTCGCCCTCGGCCAGGGCCTGAGCCTGGACGACGCGGTGACGCGGCTCGGCGAAGTGGCCGAAGGGGTCAACACCCTCAAGGTGCTCAAGGCCAAGGCCCAGGAAGTCGGCGTGTACATGCCGCTGGTCGCCGGGCTGCACGCGATCCTGTTCGAAGGGCGCACCTTGAACCAGGTCATCGAGCTGTTGATGCGGGCCGAGCCTAAAACCGATGTCGATTTTATTTCCACCAGTGGTTTCAACTGAGGAACGCGTCATGAACGATCCCAAAGCAGCCCCCAAGTACGAGTCGATTGCCCTGCGCATCCTGTGGATGCTGGTGTTTGCCCTGGTGTGGCAGGTCGCGCAGTTCCTGCTCGGCGCGCTGGTGGTGGTGCAACTGATCTACCGCCTGATCTACGGCGCCCCGAACCTGGGCCTGATGAACTTCGGCGACAGCCTCAGCCAGTTCCTCGCGCAGATCGGCCGTTTCGGCAGCTTCCATACCGAGCAGAAGCCCTGGCCTTTCGCCGATTGGCCAACCCCACGCGCACCAGAGGGCGAGGCCGCCCACAGCGTGCCGCCGGCACCGCATCCGGTGCGCGATGAAGAGCCGAAACTGTGAAGCTCTGGGTCTTGCGCCACGGCGAGGCCGAAGGGCATGCACGGTCGGACGCCGAGCGTAACCTCACCGAGCATGGCCGCGCCGAAGTGTTGCGCAGTGCTGCGCACCTGATCGGCCAGCCGCTTAGTGCCATCCTCGCCAGCCCCTATGTGCGGGCGCAACAGACCGCGCACCTGGTGCGCGAGGCCTTGGGCTTTCAACCCGAGATTCGCACGGTGCCGTGGCTGACCCCCGACGGCAACCCGCAGCAGGTGCTGGAAAAACTCGACACCGATGACAACGTGCTGCTGGTCAGCCATCAGCCGCTGGTCGGCAGCCTGATCAGCTTTCTGCAGCATGGCCATCTGCGCCAGCCGCAGCCGATGTATACCGCCAGCCTGGCGGAACTGGAAGGCGACTTCCCGCTGGCGGGGCTGATGAGCCTGGTCAGCGTGAACAATCCGTAGGCGTTATCGCGGCTTTGTGTGTGCTATATAGTCAACCGAGCAAGTGCTTGGTTGGCTATCGTCGGACCACAAAGGAGCGCGTCCCATGCCCGTCGCTTTTCGTTTGCCGTTGCAGGTCTTCTTCGAACGTGAAGCGCGTCATCCGCGCAAGACTTTGCTGGTGCAGCCCATTGGCGGGGGAGTCGTACACTCCCTCACCTGGGGCGAAGTCGGCCACCAGGCCCGTTGCGCCGCGCACTGGCTGCGCGCGCGCGAGCTGCCCGCCGGTTCGCACATTGCCCTGATCTCGAAAAACTGTGCCCACTGGATCATCGCCGACCTGGCAATCTGGATGGCCGGTCACGTCTCGGTGCCGCTGTACCCCAACCTGACTGCCGACTCCGTCGCCCATGTGCTGACCCATTCCGAGGCGGCCCTGGTGTTTATCGGCAAACTCGACGACTGGCCCGCCATGGCCCCCGGGGTCCCCGCAGGCGTGCCGACAGTCAGCCTGCCGCTATGCCCGGCGGGCGCATTCGACTTCAGTTGGGACGACCTGCAAGCCTGTCCGCCGATCGAGGATGAGCCGCTGCCCGCCGCGTCGGACCTGGCCACCATCATCTACACCTCAGGAACCACCGGCCTGCCCAAAGGCGTGATGCACAGCTTTGGCGCCCTGGGTTTTGCGGCCACGCGCGGCACCGCGTTGTTCGGTTTGGGCGAGGACGACCGCCTGCTGTCCTACCTGCCGCTGTGCCACGTGGCCGAGCGGATGTTTGTGGAAATGGCGGCGATCTATACCGGGCAAACCGTGTTTTTCGCCGAAAGCCTCGACACCTTCCTGGTTGACCTGCGCAGGGCCAGGCCGACCGCGCTGTTCGGGGTGCCGCGGATCTGGACCAAATTCCAGCTGGGCGTCTACGCCAAGATCCCGCAAAAACGCCTCGACACCTTGCTGCGCCTGCCGTTTATCGGCAAGCGCGTGGGCCACAAGGTGCTGGCAGGCTTGGGCCTGGATGCATTGCGCATTGCGCTGTCCGGCGCAGCGCCGGTGCCCGAGGCGTTGTTGCGCTGGTACCAGCGCCTGGGCCTGGATGTGCTTGAGGTGTATGGCATGACCGAAAGCTGTGGCTACTCCCACGTCTGCCGCCCCGGCCAGCAGACCCTCGGCTGGATCGGCCTGCCGTGCCCGGAGGTCGAGGTGCGTATCGACCCAACCGGCGAAGTGCAGGTGCGCAGCGGTGCGACCATGCTCGGCTATTTCAAGGACCCGGGTAAGACCGCCGAAACCGTCACTGCCGACGGGTTCCTGCGCACCGGTGACAAGGGCGAGCAGGACGCCGACGGCCGCCTGCGCCTGACCGGGCGACTCAAGGAAATCTTCAAGACCAGCAAAGGCAAGTACGTGGCCCCGGCGCCGATTGAAAACCGCCTGGCCGAGCACGCGCGCATCGAGCAGGTGTGCGTGGTCGGCGATGGCCTGACGGCGCCGATGGGCTTGTGCGTGCTGTCGGCCCCGGGCCAGGACCGGCAAGCGTTGCAGGCCAGCCTGGAGCGCTGGCTGGAACAGGTCAACGCGGTGCTGGACAAGCATGAGCGCTTGCGCCAGCTGGTGGTGGTCAAGGACAACTGGGCCGTGGAGAACGGCTTCCTGACCCCGACCTTGAAGATCAAGCGCAACGTGATCGAGTCGACTTACGGCGCACAGTTCCCCGACTGGAGCGCGCGCACCGAGGCGATTGTGTGGCAGGATTAGGGGCGTAATAAAACCAATAAGGACACTGTGTATGAGCTTGTGGCGCACCCAACCGAATATCGAGCAACTCAACGCGATTCAGAAAAACACCATCGGTGAACTGCTGGATATCCGCTTTGAAAGTTTTGACGATGAGTCCCTGACCGCCAGCATGGTGGTCGATCACCGCACCCATCAGCCCTATGGCCTGCTGCATGGCGGTGCGTCGGTGGTGCTGGCCGAGAGCGTCGGCTCCATGGCTGCCTACCTGTGTATCGACCCGAGCAAGTTCTATTGCGTCGGCCTTGAGGTCAACGCCAACCACCTGCGCGGTGTGCGCAGCGGGCGCGTGACGGCGGTGGCCAGGGCCATCCATATCGGCCGCACCACCCAGGTGTGGGACATTCGCCTGACCAGCGACGACGGCAAGGCCAGTTGCGTATCGCGCCTGACCATGGCCGTGGTGCCGCTGGGCGAGAACCCGCCGACGCGATAGGCGTGGCGTGAGTGTCATCATTCCTGGCGGTTACAGTCATTGCTGTGGGGCGCCGGCGTGGTGACAATCAATCTCTGTATTTGTCGATGGGTCCGCTATGTCGCAGCACGTGTTTTTCGCCCATGCCAATGGGTTTCCTTCGGCCACCTACGGCAAGCTGTTCGCCGCCCTGGCCCCGGAATACGCGGTGGCTCACCTGCCCCAGCACGGTCACGACCCCCGGTTTCCGGTGGACGATAACTGGCAGAACCTGGTGGACGAGTTGATCCACCATCTTGAGCAGCAAGCGGAACCGGTGTGGGGCGTGGGCCATTCCCTCGGTGGCGTGCTGCATTTGCACGCGGCCATGCGCTGCCCGCAGCTGTACCGCGGGGTGGTGATGCTGGATTCGCCGGTGCTGACCCGCGCCGACCGCTGGGTGATTCGCGCCGCCAAGCGCTTTGGCTTTATCGACCGCCTGACCCCGGCCGGGCGCACCTTGGGTCGGCGGGAAGAGTTTTCCGACCTGGACGCCGCGCGCAGCTACTTTGCCGGCAAGACGCTGTTTCGCGGCTTCGACCCCGAATGCTTTGACGCTTACCTGCAACATGGCCTGCAGCAGGTCGGCGATCGCCTGCGCCTGCGCTTCGACCCGGCCACCGAAATCAGCATCTACCGCGGCGTGCCCCACACCAGCCCGGGCCAGGTGCGTCAATTGAAAGTGCCGTTGGCGGTGGTGCGCGGCCGGCAGAGCAGGGTGGTGATGCGTCACCATGCCAGCGGCGTCGGGCGCCTGCCCATGGGCGAAATGCTCACCATGCCCGGCGGCCACATGTTTCCCCTCGAGCGCCCACAGGACACCGCGACCCTGATCAAGAATCTGTTTGCCCGCTGGCAAGCCCGCGAGCGCAGTTGCGCATGAGTACGCCCGTCGAAGAAGTGCGCCTGAGCCTGCCGCATATCGAGCTGGCCGCCCATCTGTTCGGCCCCGAGGATGGCGTGCCGGTGATCGCGCTGCATGGCTGGCTGGATAACGCCAACAGCTTCGCGCGCCTGGCGCCGAAGCTTGCCGGCTTGCGCATTGTCGCCCTCGACATGGCCGGGCATGGACACTCGGCGCATCGTCCTGCAGGCGCCGGGTATGCCTTGTGGGATTACGTGTTTGACGTGCTGCAAGTGGCCGAACAGTTGGGCTGGAAACGTTTTGCATTACTTGGCCACTCCCTTGGCGCCATCGTCTCGCTGGTGCTGGCCGGAGCCTTGCCCGAGCGCATTACGCACCTGGGATTGATCGACGGCGTGGTCCCGCCCACCGCCAGCGGCGAGAGCGCCGCCGAGCGGCTGGGCATGGCCTTGCAGGCGCAATTGAACCTGCAAGACAAGCGCAAGCCGGTCTACGGCACGCTGGATCGGGCGGTTGAAGCGCGCATGAAAGGCGTGGTGGCCGTCAGCCGGGAAGCTGCCGAACTGCTGGCCCAGCGCGGTTTGATGCCGGTACCAGGCGGTTATACTTGGCGCACGGACAGCCGCCTGACGCTGGCTTCGCCGATGCGTCTGACGGATGAGCAGGCGATGGCTTTCGTGCGGCGTGTGGCGTGCCCGACACAGTTGGTGGTCGCCGCCGACGGCATGCTGGCGAAACATTCCGAATTGCTTTCTCAGCTGCCTTTCTCGTTCACCACGCTGCCGGGCGGCCATCATTTACACTTGAATGATGAGCCCGGCGCAGCTCTTGTTGCAGACTGTTTCAATCGGTTCTTCTCCACGCCTTGACTTGGCGCGGTCAACTGCCGAGGCTGGGCGGATTGAAAGGGAGTCAACCATGTACGATCTCAACACCGCTGCGACCTCCAATGGCCAGGGCTCACCGATCCGATGAGCCTGGGTAAAGGATGTATCCGCTTCCTCGGGCTGTGTGCTTTCAGCCCTCTGGTATTCGCCGCCGACGCACCGGGCAGTCAGGACCTGCCCAGCGTAGCTCGCCAGGTCGACGCACAAATCGTGGATTACCGCCCCGCTGAAGAAAAGGAACGCATCTACCCGATGGGCGCGATCCGCAAGATCAGCGGCCAGTTGCGTTACGAGGGCCAGGCCACCGCCCGTGGGCAAGCCACGGCGATCACCTATGAACTGCCCGCCGAGCACACCTCCAGCGCCGCGTTCACCGCGACGCGCGAAGCGTTGCAGGCCAAGGGGGCGCAACTGTTGTTCTGGTGCCAGGCCCGCGATTGCGGCGAGAGCAGCCTGTGGGCCAACGAAGTGTTCGGCAATGCCAAGCTGATGGGCGCCGATGGCCAGCAGGAATACCTGCTCTTGCGTCTCGCAGCCCCGCAGGATAATTCGCTGGTGGCGCTGTACGGCATCACCCGCGGCAATCGCCGCGCCTATCTGCATGTGGAACAACTGGACGCCAACGCGCCACTGGGCGACCTGCTGCCCACCTCGGCGACCCTGTTGCGCGAGTTGAAAAGCACTGGCGAGCTGGATTTCCCCACGTTGGGCGGCGAGCCTGACGACACCTGGCTGACCCTGATCTCCCGCGGCTTGAACCTGGACGCCACGTTGCGCGTCAGCCTGACCGGCGCCAGTGCCGAAGCCTGGCGCCAGGCCCTGGTCGACAAAGGTGTGCGCGCCGCGCGCATGGAAACCGGCACCGCTGAAGCCAAAGGCCTGCACCTGCATCTGATACGCTGACCGTTACAAGGCGGACGGACCCGTGCCGTTCGCCTAAGCTCTCTTCCTACAGCCTTTTTCTAGAGATACCCCATGCTCAATAACGATCGCCTGCTGGTGCAAATCCTGCTGCTGGTGCTGTTCGGTGCCAGCTTCTGGGTCATGGCGCCGTTCTGGTCGGCGCTGTTCTGGGGCGCGGTACTGGCGTTTGCCAGTTGGCCGGTGATGCGCTTGCTCACGCGCGCGCTGGGCGGCCGTGAATCCCTGGCGGCCGGGATCCTGACCCTGGTCTGGATGCTGCTGGTGGCGGTACCGCTGGTGTGGCTGGGCTTCAACCTGGCGGATCATGTGCGTGATGCCGTGGCGTTGATCAAGGATATTCAGGTCGACGGCTTGCCCGAAGCCCCCGCGTGGCTGGGCTCGATCCCGGTGGTTGGCGAGCGGCTGGTGGCGATGTGGGACAGCATCGACCAGCAGGGCGCGGCGCTGATGGTCAGCATCAAGCCGTACCTGGGGCAGGTCGGTAACTGGTTGCTGGCGCGCAGTGCGCAGATCGGCGGCGGCATCCTCGAACTGACCCTGAGCCTGGTGTTCGTGTTCTTTTTCTACCGTGACGGGCCGCGCCTGGCCGTATTCGTACACCGTCTGCTGGAGCGGTTGATCGGCGAGCGTGCCGGTTACTACATCGAACTGGTGGCCGGCACGGTACAACGGGTGGTCAACGGTGTGATCGGTACGGCGGCTGCCCAGGCCTTGCTGGCGCTGATCGGCTTCCTGATCGCCGGTGTCCCGGGCGCGCTGGTGCTGGGCATCGTCACCTTCCTGCTCAGCCTGATCCCGATGGGCCCGCCGCTGGTGTGGATCCCGGCCACGGCCTGGCTGGCGTGGAAGGGCGACTACACCTACGCGGTGTTCCTGGGGGTGTGGGGCACGTTTATCATCAGCGGCGTGGACAACGTGCTCAAGCCTTACCTGATCAGCCGTGGCGGCAACCTGCCGCTGGTGATCGTGCTGCTCGGGGTGTTTGGCGGGTTGATTGCCTTTGGCTTTATCGGCCTGTTCATCGGCCCGACCTTGCTGGCAGTGGCGTACAGCCTGCTGATGGATTGGAGTGCAACCCAGGCGCAAGGGCGGCGCGAAGACACCCGTTCATAACCCGTAGGAGCCGGCAAGCCGGCGCCTGCGTTCAGGCGCGGGGCAGCCACATCACGGCGGTCAAGCCGCCGCCCGGGGTCTCTTCCAGGGTCAGGCTGCCGCCCAGGCGCTCGGCGGCTTCCTTGGAAATCGTCATGCCCAGGCCGACGCCGCCGGAATTGCGATTGCGCGAACCTTCCAGCCGATAGAACGGCTCGAACACGGCCTCACGCTTGTCGGCGGCAATGCCCGGGCCATGGTCGATCACGCGGATGACCAGCGCATCGCGGCTGTCCGACAACTCGACGCGCGCCGTCCCGGCATAGCGCAGGGCATTGTCGATCAGGTTGTTGAGGCACGAACGCAAGGCCATCGGTTGCACCTGCAAGGGCGCGCAGGTGCCGGCAAATTGCACATCGGAGCCCTGATCCTGGGCGTTCTCGCTCAACGACTCCACCAGCGCCTGCACATCCAGCCAATGCCGGGTTTCGCTGGTGCGTTGTTCGTGCAGGTAGCTCAACGTGGCGTCGAGCATGCCGATCATGTCATTCAGGTCCTGGCGCATCTGGCCTTGCAGCTTGACGTCGTCGATCTGCTCCAGGCGCAGCTTGAGGCGCGACAGCGGGGTGCGCAGGTCGTGGGAGACGGCACCGAGCATGCGTGCGCGTTGGCTGACCTGCTCGCGGATGCGTCGCTGCATCAGGTTGAAGGTCGATGCTGCCTGCTTGGCCTCTCGCGGGCCCAGTTCGTCGAGGGGCGGGCTGTCGAGGTCCAGGCTCAGGCGTTCGGCGGCTTCACTCAGGCGCTGGATCGGCCGGCTCAGCAACTTGGCGCCATACCAGGCGGCGATGATCAGCGAGATGAACTGGAACGTCAGTGGCACTGCCGGGCCGTTGAACCAGGAGCGCTTATGCTTGGGCAACAGCTTCATCGTGCCGTCCGGCTGCTCGACGAAAGTGCCCTGCGGCGGTGGTGGCGGCGGACCGTAATGGTGAAACCAGAAGAACCCCAGCAGGTGGGCCAGCACAATAGCCACCAGCAACACGCCGAACAGCCGCCCGAACAGCGTGTTGAAGGGGGCCCGCATCAGCCGATATCCCGGGCGTCGAACAGGTAGCCTTCGCCACGCACGGTCTTGATCAGTTGCGGGGCTTTCGGGTCATCCCCGAGTTTTTGCCGCAGGCGCGACACCAGCAGATCGATGCTGCGATCAAAGGCTTCGATCGAACGGCCACGAGCGGCATCCAGCAATTGCTCACGGCTCAATACCCGACGCGGGCGCTCGATAAACACCCACAGCAGGCGGAATTCGGCGTTGGACAGCGGCACGACCAGGCCATCGTCGGCCACCAGTTGACGCAACACACTGTTGAGCCGCCAGTTATCGAAGCGAATATTCGCGCGCTGCTCGGTGCGGTCATCCCGCACTCGGCGCAGGATGGTCTGGATGCGCGCCACCAACTCGCGCGGCTCGAACGGCTTGGACATATAGTCGTCGGCCCCCAGTTCCAGGCCGATAATGCGGTCGGTGGGCTCGCAGCGGGCGGTGAGCATCAGGATCGGGATGTCCGATTCGGCGCGCAACCAGCGGCACAGCGACAGCCCATCCTCGCCCGGCAGCATCAGGTCGAGCACCACCACATCAAAGGTTTCGGCTTGCATGGCCTGGCGCATCGCTGCGCCGTCGGTCACGCCGGTCGCAAGAATATTGAAGCGCGCGAGGTAGTCGATCAGCAGTTCGCGGATCGGCACATCGTCGTCAACGATCAGCGCGCGGGTGTTCCAGCGCTTGTCATCGGCGATCGCCGCGCCTTTTTGCTCGTCATTTACAGGGACGGAAGGGGTATGCATAGTGCGATCATCTGCCTGGTTGTTGCGGTCAGCATAGGCGCCCAGCCCCATGGCTGGAAGTGCTGGTCGGTGGGTCGTGCGGGCGAGGCTAGCCCTGGGGCGTGTTGGGCGCATGTCGTGAATGTATCAATTTTGAAATAATTCCCGGAAATGCCCGACTGACGGCGGTTGGTCAGTATTTACCGATCATCGGATCCCGCTACGGCGCCGCTTGCGCTACAATCCGCGCCGATTTCGACTTGCCTGAGAGCCCATTCCAATGTCCGCCTGCCAGACTCCTATCATCGTCGCCCTGGATTACCCCACTCGTGACGCCGCACTGAAGCTGGCTGACCAGTTGGACCCCACGCTTTG
This sequence comes from Pseudomonas sp. TH21, assembly GCF_016651025.1. Classification (NCBI taxonomy): domain Bacteria; kingdom Pseudomonadati; phylum Pseudomonadota; class Gammaproteobacteria; order Pseudomonadales; family Pseudomonadaceae; genus Pseudomonas; species Pseudomonas sp. TH21. Next base: position 1,896,762 of record NZ_JAEKEQ010000001.1, read on the forward strand.
CCGGGTCAAGGTCGGCAAGGAACTGTTCACCAGTTGCGCCGCGGAAATCGTCGGCACCCTGCGTGACAAAGGCTTCGAGGTGTTCCTCGACCTGAAATTCCACGACATCCCCAACACCACCGCGATGGCGGTCAAGGCCGCCGCCGAGATGGGCGTGTGGATGGTCAATGTGCACTGCTCCGGCGGCCTGCGCATGATGAGTGCCTGCCGGGAAGTGCTGGAACAGCGCAGCGGCCCGAAGCCCTTGCTGATCGGCGTGACCGTGCTTACCAGCATGGAGCGCGAAGACCTGGCCGGCATCGGCCTGGATATCGAGCCTCAGGAGCAGGTCCTGCGCCTGGCCGCCCTGGCGCAGAAAGCCGGCCTCGATGGCCTGGTGTGCTCGGCACTGGAAGCCCAGGCCCTGAAAGCTGCGCATCCGTCGCTGCAACTGGTGACCCCAGGCATTCGACCGGCCGGCAGCGCCCAGGATGACCAGCGCCGCATCCTCACGCCACGCCAGGCACTGGATGCAGGTTCCGACTACTTGGTGATCGGTCGCCCGATCAGCCAGGCGGCGGACCCGGCCAAGGCGTTGGCGGCGGTGGTTGCCGAAATCATGTAAGCGCTGACCGCAGCGCCTCGGTGTCGCTCAAACACCGAGGCGCCTGCGTCACGGGCAAGCCCGGCTCCCATATAACAGTGGTGACCGGACTGCCTGTGGTATGTCAGCTGACCTTGAGCACCAACTTCCCAAAGTTCTCGCCGTTGAACAGCTTCATCAACGTTTCCGGGAACGTCTCCAGCCCTTCCACGATATCTTCCTTGCTCTTGAGCTTGCCCTGCGCCATCCAGCCGCCCATTTCCTGGCCGGCAGCTGCGAAGTTGGCGGCGTGGTCCATCACCACGAAACCTTCCATGCGCGCGCGATTGACCAGCAGTGACAGATAATTGGCCGGACCCTTCACGGCTTCCTTGTTGTTGTACTGGCTGATGGCACCGCAGATCACCACGCGGGCCTTCAGCGCCAGGCGGCTGAGCACGGCGTCGAGAATGTCGCCGCCGACGTTATCGAAATACACATCGACCCCTTTGGGGCACTCGCGCTTGAGGGCAGCAGGCACGTCTTCGCTTTTGTAGTCGATGGCGGCGTCGAAGCCCAGTTCATCGACGAGGAACTTGCACTTGTCGGCGCCGCCGGCAATGCCGACTACGCGGCAGCCTTTGATCTTGGCGATCTGCCCGGCAATGCTGCCCACCGCGCCGGCGGCGCCGGAGATCACCACGGTCTCACCGGCCTTGGGTGCCCCGGTATCAAGCAGGGCGAAGTAGGCGGTCATGCCCGTCATGCCCAAGGCCGACAGGTAGCGCGGCAGCGGGGCAAGCGTCGGATCGACCTTGTAGAACCCGCGCGGCTCGCCGAGGAAGTAATCCTGCACCCCCAGCGCGCCATTCACGTAATCGCCTACGGCAAATTTCGGGTTGTTGGAGGCAATCACCTTGCCCACGCCCAGCGCGCGCATGACTTCACCAATGCCCACCGGCGGAATATAGGACTTGCCTTCATTCATCCAGCCACGCATGGCCGGGTCGAGGGACAGGTATTCATTGCGTACCAGCACTTGCCCGTCCTGGGGCGTGCCAACCGGCACTTCCTGGTAGGTGAAGGTATCCCGGGTGGCTGCGCCGACCGGGCGCTTGGCGAGCAGGAATTGACGGTTGGTCTGGGCGGTCATGGCAGCGACTCTTCTGGAAATGAACCTCAAGTGATAGACCTTGAACGCGCGCGGGGCAAGGTTGACCGAAGGCGCGAATGCCCGCCGATAGGCCTTGCTGATAGTCATGCAGTGGGCCTTATCACTGCGATTCATGCAGCCCCAACCGGTCTTCTGATAGTGCTGACGCGCCCAGCGCGGCGTTGGCTAGACTCGACCCACGGCTATTTTTCCCACAGGACATCCCCCATGAGCATGACGTTTTCCGGCCAGGTCGCCCTGGTCACTGGCGCCGCCGCCGGTATTGGCCGCGCTACCGCGCTGGCCTTCGCTGACGAAGGCTTGAAAGTGGTGGTCGCCGACCTGGATGTGGCCGGCGGTGAAGGCACCGTAGCTTTGATCCAACAGGCCGGAGGTGAGGCGCTGTTCGTGCGTTGCAATGTCACCCTTGAGGCGGACGTGCAACAACTGATGGCGCAGACCGTTGCTGCTTATGGCCGCCTGGATTACGCCTTCAATAATGCCGGGATCGAGATCGAGAAGGGCAAGTTGGCGGACGGCAGCCTGGATGAGTTCGACGCCATCATGGGTGTCAACGTCAAGGGGGTGTGGCTGTGCATGAAACACCAGCTACCGCTGCTGCTGGCCCAGGGCGGCGGGGCGATCGTCAACACGGCGTCTGTGGCGGGGTTGGGGGCCGCGCCGAAAATGAGCATTTACGCCGCCTCCAAGCATGCCGTGATCGGCCTGACCAAATCGGCGGCCATCGAGTATGCGAAGAAGAAAATCCGCGTCAATGCCGTCTGCCCGGCGGTGATCGACACCGATATGTTCCGGCGAGCCTATGAAGCCGACTCGCGCAAAGCCGAATTTGCCGCGGCCATGCACCCGGTCGGGCGTATCGGCAAGGTCGAGGAAATCGCCAGTGCGGTGCTCTACCTCTGTAGCGATGGCGCTGCATTCACCACTGGCCAGGCACTGGCGGTGGACGGTGGCGCAACCGCAATCTAGGACCTCGCGCGGCGCCCCAATCGAAAAGGGATTGGGGGGCTGTGGGGTATTTCCAGAGCTGGCAAAGTGCCGCGCCCGAATGTGTATCACCAGGTAAATAACCTAATAAAATCAATAATTTAATAAATCTTAGCAGCCGGTCATGACGGCCTTCTGTGCTTAACTCTTTGGGGTTGAATAACAGACAGTTGAAGTGAGTGGCTCATGGATTTAGGGATCGATCGACAAGCCCTTGTACCGGTGGTGCAGCAAATCGTCAGCGCCGTGGCGGAGTGGATTCGCAGGGACGGGGTAAGTCCCGGCACGCGCCTGCCGTCCGTGCGGCAGTTGGCCCTCGATAACCTGCTCAGCCAGTCCAGCGTGATCGAGGCATTCGAACGGATGGTCGCCCAGGGCGTGTTGGCTGCCAGGCCGGGCTCAGGCTTTGTGGTGGCCCCGCCGACCGCGCTGACCGAGGGGCACTGGTATGAAGGCGCGGAGCGGGAGTGGGGCGCCTTTGCCGATAATCCGCTGGGAGAGCTGAAGCTCGGCTGTGGCTGGTTGCCGGATGCCTGGCGCGAAAGCGATGACATCAGTTACGCGATTCGCGAAGTCACCCGTACCGACACGGGCGGCCTGTTCAACTACAGCACGCCCCTGGGCCTGGCAGCGCTGCGCGAGCAACTGCTCAAGCGCCTGTCCCGCTTGCATATTGTCACCAGCCTCGACCGTATCCTTACCACTGGCGGCGCCAGCCACGCCCAGGACCTGCTTATTCGCACATTGCTCAGGCCCGGTGACAGTGTGGTGGTTGAAACCCCCGGTTACGGCAACCTGTATCGGCAACTGGCGTTTCACGGTGTGCGGTTGCTGGAAGTGCCGCGTACCCGCGCAGGCCCGGACATCCCGGCGCTGGAAGCCCTGTTGCAGCGCCATCGGCCCAGGTGCCTGTTCATCCACAGCCTGTATCACAATCCCACCGGCACCAGCCTGAACCGCGCAGTGGCCGAGCGTCTGCTGGAGTTGGCGGGCAGCAAAGACTTCCTGATCATCGAAGAAGATGTCTACGGCGACTTGCAGCACGCCAGTTGCACGCGGCTTTCGGCGCTGCCCCATGATGATCGGGTGATCTATGTGGCGAGTTTTTCCAAGTGCTTGAGCAGTGCCTTGAGAGTCGGCTACCTCAGTGCCAGTACGACGCTCATCGAGCAACTGGCCAGCCTCAAGACCCTGACCGGTTTCGGCACCTCGCGATTTGCCGAGGCGGTGGTGGCCACGCTACTGGCCAATGGCACGTACCGCAAATGGGTGCAGCGCTTGCGCAAGCGGTTGAGTATTGAGATGGTCGCGACCCTGCAAGTCCTGGAGGATGAGGAGTGGGAGGTGTTCGCGGTGCCGGCCGGCGGCATGTTCGTGTGGGCGCGGCCAGGCGGCGGCGATCGTTCGCGGTTGCAGGCCTGTGCGCGGCGGCTCGGGGTGTTGCTGGCGCCTGGCGCGTTGTTCAATCCAGGCGGTGAACCCAGCGATTGGCTGCGCATCAATGTGGCCTACGCGGCTGACCAGCGTGCCCAGGCGTTTTTCCGGGCCTTGGGGCCTGCCAGATCGACCTCGACCATTCTGAAAACGACGAGCAAGTAGCTTTTTGCCATTATTCAGGCGCCAACGTCTTGTGCTCAGTGCCTTGGGGTTGCCAATCTCGCTTCTGGTCAACCGGGCTTGATGGCATCTGCCATTGCAAGAGGATGCAAGTGCAATGATTTCGGGCGTGCAACGACGTTTCGCCAACCTCGGTATGGCGAAAAAGCTGGGCTTGGGGTTCACCTTGGTACTGCTGCTGACGGCCGTGGTCGCGGCCATTGGCGTGTGGTCCCTGCAGACCGTTGGGCAACGCTTCGAAGGCCTCACGGCGATGTCATCGCTCAACAGCGGGTTGCTCAAGGTGCGCCTGATCGAACAGGACTACGCGCTGCACGCCGACCCCAAGGCGGTCGATGCCCTGCACGCCAGTGTCGACGCCTTGGCCGCCCAGGCGGCGAGCCTCAAGGCGCAGTCCGCCGCGAATGGGCCGGTGATGGGCGATGTCGAACAGGCCCTGGCCGCCTACCGCAAGGCCTTCGATGAATTCGTCGAACTGACCCAGACCAAGGACCTGGCGCTGGAAATGGCCAGTTGGTCGGTGTCCAGCGTGGCCAATAACCTCGACGTGTTGCAGGCCGGGCTGGCGGACGACGGCGCGTATGGCTTGAAGGAAAGCCAGGGCAAGGAGGGCGCCGAATTCATTGAGCAGGCCGGGCAGGTCAGCCAGGTCTCGCGCCTGATGCTGCAGGCGATGAACGAAGCCCATGTGCGCCTGGACCAGAGCCGCAAGGTGGATGCGGACGACGCCGAACAAGGCAAGATCGAGCAGGCCGACCAGGCCCTGGCCCAGGTCGAACAACTGAAAACCTCGGTCAAGGACCCCGGTTATCAAACGGTGCTCAACGAGGTCTCTGGGCACATTGCCGCGTTCAGCGAGAAACTCGCTGAATACACCGGCCTGCTGGCACAGGAAAAAGGCGTCTACAAGCAGCTGCGCGATCGCGCCGAGCAAGTGGTCAGCCGCGTCAACCAGGCGTATGACGCCGAAGACCAGTCGATGCAGGCGCAACTGAAGAAAAGCGCGCTGCTGATCATTGGCTCGTCGGCCCTGGCCCTGCTGGTGGGCTTGATTGCGGCCTGGGTGATTACCCGCCTGATCGTTGCGCCGCTGCGCAGTGTGATTGCCGTGGCCCAGCAGATTGCCGCCGGCGATCTGAGCGGGCGCATGGAGGTCACTCGCCGTGATGAAATCGGCCAGCTGATGCAGGCGATGCAGCAGATGGGCAATGGCCTGAGCCAGATGGTCAGTGGCCTGCAGGCGGGTATCGAGCAACTCGCCAGCTCGGCGCATTCGCTCTCCAGCGTCACCGAGCAGACCAATGTCGAGGTCAGCAGCCAGAAGGAAGAAACCGAGCAAGTGGCCACGGCCATGAACCAGATGACCGCCACCGTGCATGACGTGGCGCGCAATGCCGAAGAGGCCGCGCAAGCCGCGCAGACCGCGGACGACAAGGTCGACTGTGGCCAGCAGGTGGTGCGCCAGAGTCTGCAGCGCATCGAGCTGCTCGCCACCTCCAGCACCCATGCCAGCGCCAGCATCGAGAGCCTGAGTGCCGAGATCCAGAACATCGGCACAGTGTTGGGTGTGATCAAGAGCGTCGCCGAGCAGACCAACTTGCTGGCCCTCAACGCGGCTATCGAAGCCGCCCGCGCGGGTGAGCAAGGGCGTGGCTTCGCCGTGGTGGCCGATGAGGTGCGGGCGTTGGCCAAGCGCACCCAGCAATCCACCGAAGAAATCGAACGGCTGGTCAGCACCTTGCGCAACGCGGCGCAGTCTTCGGTGCAGCAGATCCAGCAAAGCGGCGAGCTGGTGAAACTGGCCGTCAGCGACGCGCTGGAAACCGAAAGTGCGCTGGGCAGCATCGCGGTGGCGGTGTCACTGATCCAGCAGATGAACCAGCAGATTGCTGCCGCCGCCGAGGAGCAAAGCTCGGTGGCCGAAGAGATCAACCGCAGTGTCACCAGCATTCGTGCCAGTGCCGATCAATCGGCGTTGAGCATGCAGGGCAACGCTGCGTCGAGTATCCAACTGGCGCAGCTGGGGGCGGAGCTCAAGGGGATGGTCGGGCATTTCCGGCTTTGATCGCCGTCTGGTTACCGCGATCAAAACGCCGGAGTCAGGTGTGGCTGGCCAGGAAAGTCAGCAACGCGCCATTCACGAACTCCGGATTTTCGCGGCTGGAAATATGCCCGGCACCTGGAATCAGCACCAGTGGGCAGCCAATCGACTCTGCCATCTCCCGAGCCTCGGCCGGAGGTCGTGGCTGGTCTTCTTCCCCACACATCACCAGCGTTGTAGCGGGGCTGAGCTTGTGCAACTGATCGAAGATATCGCTGCGACCAAAGGTGACGCGGCCCAGTGGCACGATGCTGTCACGCAGCTGCTCTGCGGAGAAGCCTGTCAGAGTGTGGCGGAAACCCTTGTACAAGGTCGATTCACGATCGATTCCCGGCCGAAAGAAAATCGGCGCGACGATATCCAGCAAATGCTCCGGGAAGTGGCCTGCGTCCTCGATCATCTTCAATAGCGAGAAGTAGTAGTCGCGGGTTGCCTGAGGTTCTGCGCCCAGATACGTGTCCATCAGCACCAGGCTATTGATCCGGCCGGGCTCCTTCAACGCCAGGCGTGCCCCCCACATGCCGCCGACCGAAAGGCCGACCAGATTGACCTTGTCGATTTGCAGGTGATCCAGCAGACGCAGTGCCTGGTCGGCCAGGTCGTCCAGGGACTCTGTGGTCTCGGACATTTGGCCTGATTGGCCATGGCCCCATAGGTCAGGGGCGATCACTCGATAATATTTCGCCAGGGCGTTGATCTGCGGCGTCCACATGTCGCTGTTCCACAGGTAACTGGAACCCAGCAAGACGACCGGGCCGGTGCCTTGGTCGACGTAGTGCAGCGGTTGTCCATCGATAACGGCGACAGGCATAGCGGGCCTCTGACTTTACGGAGTTAGGGGCACGTTTTTACCCTAGTCGGAGGCGGGGGGATAGATGCACATTGATGGCATTTTGTGGCAAGCCGCGTGTTGTGGGGGAGGGTTTGATGGGGGGTGTTATGTTTGAGGGTTGTTGAGGTGAATGGAGGTGTTGTGGATGAGGGGTGTTGAGGTGAATGGAGATGTTGTGGATGAGGGGCTGTTGTGGCGAGCGGGCTTGCCCCGCGTTGGGCTGCGAAGCGGCCCCAAAATCAGGCAGTGAGGGGGCAACTGAAACACCGCGTTTTGCTGTGATGGGGCTGCTTCGCAGCCCAACGCGGGGCAAGCCCGCTCGCCACAACAAGCCCGCTCTTCACAACAAGCTCGTTCGCCACAACAAGCGGGCTTGCCACAAGAAGCGGGCTCGCCTCAACGAGCGGGCCCGCAGGACGGCCACTCAGTCGTAGATGACTTTCTTTTTCCACTCGGCGTCGGCGTCGACCACTTTGAGGCCTTCGGTCAGCTCGTTGACTTCATCCTCAGCCGGCTTGCTGTTGGTCAGCACTGTCGAGTTGGCCTTGGCCAGTTGCGCTTCCAGCTGTTGCAGCTGCGCGCTGTAGATCACCGGTTCCGGCTGTTTGCGCAAGTACTGCACGCCACGCTCGAACGCCAGGCGGGCCTGGCCCGGTTGGCCTTGTTGCAGGGCATGCTGGCCAAGGTTGTTGAAAAACTCGATGTGCAGCAGCACCAGGATATGGCGAATTTCCTTGATCCAGTGCTTGGCTTCGTTGGTCGGCAGGAAGCCGTCCTGGGCGGCGCGGGTGACTTGGCCGTGCAGGGCTTCGAGCAGGAAACGCACGTCCTTGGCCTTGGCTTCGGTCTGGATCGGGGCGGGCGGGTTTGCCACCGGGATCGACTCGCCCTGAGCCACCAGTGCATTCAACTCGGTGATCCGGGCCTTGATCGGTGCGCTGGTCTTGTTGAGATTCAACAGGCGCTGGTTGACGTTGAGTTCCAGGCGGGTCAGCAACAATTTGAGCGCCGGCGTCATCAACTGGCCGGGGAAGGTCTCGGTGATTTCACCGCAACGGCGCAGGCGATCATTGAGCTCGATCTCGGTGCGCTTCTTTTCCAGCTTGTTGTTTTCCACCACGTGGTTCATGTAGCCAATGGCGATCAGTATTACGATCCCGGCTATTACCAGCAGGGTGATCATGAGTGGTGTCACCGGTGTGACCTCTTTATAGGGTTTGCTGTGGAGTGTAGAGACTGAGGCATCCGCCGGATAGGACTGAGCGACCAGTTGCCCGGGTAGTTTCTTCTATATAGGTAAGGCGTTCCCTGCATGGATGCACATTGCCATCATTTGCTGGAGCGAACTATAGCGCCTTGTGGTGCGCCAGAATATAGGCGTCAAAGCCCTAACGGGCAGAATGCCCGCCGGGGCCCGCAAAGCAGGGCGAAGTCATTGATTTAAATAAATTTATCCTTGGGGGTTGACGACCTTTCAATCCATCCATAGAATGCGCGCCACTTACAGCGTAAAGCACACAGCGAAACGCGGTAGGGAGTGAATGTTGTACGTGTGTCCCCTTCGTCTAGTGGCCTAGGACACCGCCCTTTCACGGCGGTAACAGGGGTTCGAGTCCCCTAGGGGACGCCAATATGCGGGAATAGCTCAGTTGGTAGAGCACGACCTTGCCAAGGTCGGGGTCGCGAGTTCGAGTCTCGTTTCCCGCTCCAAATTTAAGCAGTGTTGCTCTCGGGCGGCACTGAGTGAAACCAGGGCATAATCTTCGGATTTAATCTCTGGACACTGAAATACACACCATGTGTTTCAGTTGTGTGTCCCCTTCGTCTAGTGGCCTAGGACACCGCCCTTTCACGGCGGTAACAGGGGTTCGAGTCCCCTAGGGGACGCCATTTGCGGGAATAGCTCAGTTGGTAGAGCACGACCTTGCCAAGGTCGGGGTCGCGAGTTCGAGTCTCGTTTCCCGCTCCATATTCAATGAAAACGCCGATCAGCAATGATCGGCGTTTTTGTTTGTGCGCGTTTTATCGCAAGCTCGCCGCGTGGGCCAAACGCACTGTAGCCTCGCGGATTTCTGCCTGATTGAGTGCCGCAAAGCCCAGGCGCAGCGCATTTTCCGGCTGGTCCAGTGGCGAAAACTGCCGGCCACTGCGTACAACCAGCCCGTGATCCAGTGCCGCGCCGACCATCTGCTCGACGTTGATTTCATCGTCGAAGCGTACCCACAGCGCCAGGCCACCTTCCGGCTCGCGCACCTTGATTCGATCACCGAACGCCTCATGCAGGCAGCTCTGCAAGGTTTCGCGGCGGACGCGGTATTCCTTCGACACCCGGCGCAAATGCTTCTTCAACTCCCCATCATTGATCAGGTCGGCGAGCATTTTCTGCGCGACCGCATCGGCATCCCCCATCATCAGCGCGGCATTGCTGTGCAGGGCTTGGATCACATCCGTGGGCGCCACCACATAACTGCAGCGAAACGTCGAGCCAAGGGCTTTGGATAACGAACCGACATAGATCACATGGCGCTGCGAGCGGTCACTGGCGAGGGGGAGGTAGGGCCGCCCGTTGAAGTGGTATTCGTGGTCGTAGTCTTCTTCGATGATGCAGAAATCATGCAGTGCCGCCAACGCCAACAGCTGCTGGCGTCGCGCCGCGTGCAGGCTCACGGTGGTGGGGAACTGGTGGTGTGGGGTGAGATAGATCATCCGCACCTTGTGTTCGCGGCAGAGGCGGTCGATCTGGTCCGTGCGACAGCCTTCTTCGTCCATCTCCACGGTGACCAGTTGCGCGCCCAGCTTGCGGAAAATCTCCCACGCGGGTGGGTAACTCAGGCGTTCCACCAGCACCACATCTCCGGGTTTGAGCAGCAGGCTCGCGGTCAGGTACAGCGACACCTGGGTGCCTTGGGTGAGGCAGATATTCTCGGCGCTGACCGTCAACCCGCGGTTGTTGCGCAGCATCTCGGCCAGGGCGCAGCGCAAATGGTAGCCCGTGCCCTCGCTGCCGTAGCGCACGGTGTTGGAGCTGAAGCTGTTGCGCAATGCATTGCGGTAGTAGCGATGCAGGACGGCCTGGGGCAGCAAGCGGTGATCGCTGGTGCCGTTATCGAAAAACAGCGCGCCATGCCGATGCTGCAGTGCCGTCACCTGGGCGTTCTGGGCGAAATACGGGGCGACCGCCTGCGCCAGGATGGGCGGAGCGAAGGACTGTTGCGCGCGACTCGGTAACTGCTTGGGCGTCAGCTGCGCGTTGACGAAGGTTCCACGGCGTGGCTCGCTGACGAGCCAGCCTTTGGTCAACGCTTCTTCGTAGGCGAGGATCACGGTCTTGCGGTTGACGTCGAGCAACTGCGCCATTTCCCGCGTGCCCGGCAGCAATGTGCCGGGCGGCAATCGCCCTTCAACGATCGCGGTCACCAGGCCTTCGGCAATTTTGCGGTAGGACGCCTGGCCGTCACCCTCGTCCAGCTTGAGCAGCGGACGCCATTTACGCATCTGGACCATCTGAAGTATCCAAAACTGGAGGTTTTAATGGGCCTAGTCTAGCGCAACAATCAAGCCTCACTTACCCCGAGGTTGTTATGAATACACGTCATGTCATCGAACTGTCCCCCTCGGGGAAAACCTTTGAGGCCGGTGATGAGCTGTTGCTGGATGCGATGCTCGCCCACGGCCTGTCCGTGCCATTTTCCTGCCGCCGCGGTGCTTGTGGGTCGTGCAAGGTGGTGGTCGCAGAAGGTCAGTACCGGGCCAAACAGCTCGCGCCGGATGCGCCGGCGCCCTGCTATCCGCTGGCAGCCAATGAGATGTTGTTGTGCCAGAGCCACGCCTGCGGCGACATGCGCCTGGAAATTCCCGGCTGGTCGCTGGACTCGCCCGCGTTGGTCGTCGAGGCAACCGTGCTGAGCAAACGCGCACTCAGCCCCGACATCATCGAGTTGGTGGTGATGCCGGATACGCCCTTGGCGGTGCGGGCGGGCCAGTACCTCAAGATCCAACTGGTCGACGGCGACTCGCGTTGTTTTTCGATCGCCAACCTGCCGGCCGAAGACGAGGGGCGGCTGGTCTTCCAGATTCGCCAGGTCAGCGGCGGGCTGTTTTCCGAAACCCTGCTGGGGTGCCTGGAAGCCGGCGATCTGTTGCAACTGGAAGGGCCGTTTGGTGCCTGTACCTGGCAGGACCATGACGATGCGCCCGTAGTCTTGTTCGCCACGGGCACCGGCTACGCTGGCATCAAGCCGATCCTGCTGAGCGCCTTGAAACGCGATGTCGAGGTGACGCTGTACTGGGGCGGTGCACAGCCGGCCGATTTTTATGACCGCGTGTTCCTGGACACAGCCGTCATCGAACACCCGCGTTTTCACTGGCACCCGGTGCTGGCCTCGCAGGGCCGGGTGCAGGAAGTGGCGCTCAGCCATGGGCATCCCTGGGAAGTGGCCCACGTGTACGCGTGCGGTAGCGGCGCAATGATCACCCAGGTGCGTACCGAATGCCTGGAAGCGGGCCTGCCGGGCCATCGGTTTGTCGCGGAAGCCTTTGTGCCCAGCGGCCGGTCGAGTGCGGGCACGGCATCGAAGCCGCTGCATCCTGTGTGGGAAAAAGTTGGTCCGCGCTACTCCCTGGACGGCATGCTGGCGGCGCGCGACCAGTCCATACGCGCCCTGGCGGCAATTGCCAGCCGCCTGCAGGTGGGCATGACCACCGGCGAAGCCCTTGATATGGCCGCCGAACAACTGCAGGCCATGGGCGCGTCCCACACCTGGCATCCGACTTATATTCGTTTTGGTGACGATACCGTTCGCCCACCCCGCGAAGGTATCGATCGTCAACGCAGGCTACGCGCCACCGATATTGTCGTGGTCGACCTGGGCCCGGTGTGGGACGGCTACGAGGGCGACTATGGCGATACCTTTGTATTCGGTGACTCGCCGTTGCACCTGGCATGCAGGACGGCCCTGCACGAAGTGTTCGATGCGACCCGCGACGCCTGGTTACGTGGCCTCACCGGTCGCGAACTGTATGACTTTGCCGAGCAGAGTGCGGTGTCAAAAGGCTGGAGGCTGGCGCGCAATCTCGCGGGGCATCGCCTCGCGGATTTCCCCCACGCGTTGTTCGAGTGCAAGGACCTGGCGGACCTGGAAATCCCGCCGAGTGAAATGGCCTGGGTGCTGGAGATCCAGCTGTGCCATCCCACGGAGCCGGTCGGTGGTTTTTTCGAGGATATGTTGATGCTGCAAGCCTGAAGAGCCCGCCATTGCGGCGGGCTCCTTTGGATCAGAGCTTCGGCAGCTGGCCGATACGGCTCATCATTTCGGTGACGATCTGCAGGTCCAGCAGGAACTGGTCGACGGTCTTGAACTCGTTGTCGGTGTGCCCGGTGTACTTCACTTCCGGGCGCGCCAGGCCGAATTGCACGCCATTGGGCAGTTCGTGCACCGATGTCGCGCCGGCCGAGGTGCCGAACTTGTGCTCCATGCCCAGGTTTTCGCTGGCGACGGCCAACAAAGCCTTGACCCATTCACCTTCCGGGTTGCGGTACATCGGTTCGGCCACCGAGTAGGTGAAGTCCACCTTGACCTTGGATTGCTTGTCCCAGGCATTCAGCTTGTCGGCAATCTCGGCCTTGAGTTTCTCCGGCGACTTGCCCTTCGGCACGCGCAGGTTCACCGCCAGCTTGAAGGCTTTGTCATCCAGGCCGACAAAGGTCAGCGAGGTGGTCAACGGGCCCATGAAATCATCCGAGAAGCCCACGCCCAATTTGCCGCCGAGGTAATCCAGGCCCCAGTTGTCGGACGCATAACGCGCCGCGTCGGTGATGTGGTTGTGCTTGAGGGCAATCTTGCCGTCGACGCTGTGGATCAGCTCCAGCATACGCGCGACCGGGTTGACCCCGGACTCGGGTTCGGAGGAGTGAGCGGACACGCCGGTGACGGTCAGCTTGACGTTTTTGCCGTCGACCTTGGCGGCCACTGCAAAATCACCGCCGTTGAGCTTGGCGTATTCAGTCCCGGCCTTTTGCAGGCTGGCGGCCAGCTCGGCCGGTTTGTCGCTGACGAAGGTCGCGACCGAGGCCGAAGGGATCTGGTTGGTCGCCATGCCGCCGGTCATCGAGATGATTTCCGCGCCTTTGCCTTCACCCTTGCGACGCGGGAAGGTTGCCATGACCGTGCCGTAGCCTTTCTCGGCAATCACCACCGGGTAGCCGCCGTCCAGCGCCAGGTTGTACTGCGGCGTCGGGTTGTGCTCGAAGTAATAGGGGATCGCGTCGCCGGAGGTTTCTTCGGTGGTGTCCACCAGCAGCTTGAAATTGCGCGCCAGCGGCAGCTTTTCTTCCTTGATGACCTTCATGGCGTACAGGGCCACCACGATGCCGTTCTTGTCATCCTCGGTGCCACGGCCGTACATGCGATCGCCGATCAGCGTGACCTTGAACGGATCTAGCTTGGTGCCATCCTTTAGCACCCAGTTCTCTGGCGTCACCGGCACCACATCGGCGTGGGCGTGGATACCGACCACTTCATCACCGCTGCCTTCGAGGGAGATCTCGTAGACGCGATTGTCGATGTTGCGAAAGTTCAGGTTGAAGTCTTTCGCCAGGGCCTGGATCTTGCCGGCGATCTTGATGAATTCCGGGTTCTTGTACTGCGGCACACCGTCGACGTTGAAGGTCGGGATTTCCACCAGCTCACGCAGGGTTTCGGTGGCGGCCTTGCCGTACTTCACGCGTGTGTAGATACCGAGCAGACGATTGATTTCGTTCTGCTGGTCGGCGCTCAGGGTTTTGTTATCCAGGAAGGTACTGATTGCCGGGCCGACGTCGCTGGTTTTACCCCGCTCGCCCTTGGCCAGTGCGCCGAGGAAACCACGGAAATCGGTGACGGACGTTTCGTTGAGACTCTTGAGAATCGCCGTGCTTTGGTCGGGTGTGATGTTGGCGAAGGCCGGTGTGGCGATGGCCGAAAGGCTGGCCGCGAACACGGTGGCAGCCGCTAGTTGCTTGAGTGGAAAGTGCATTGAGAGACGCATTCCTTTGCAGGTAGTGAGTAGGAAGTTTCTGATCGATATGTCAGAAACATTTCCACACACTACCACCTCTTTTTTCCACGGGCGAGGGTCTACGCAAAGGGTCCCGCAGGAGCCGGCTTGCCGACGATGAAGCGCATTGCCAGGCGGATCACAGTGCCGGGACTATTATCGTCGGCAAGCCAGCGCCTGCAGGAGACCCGAGTCACGGCTGGCCAGGGTGGGGCTCGGGGTACGCCTCGGTTACGTTCAACGCCTTGGCGTAGGGCCCATCCCACAATTGCTCATGGAGTTGCCCGACACGCTTGGCCATCGCTTCGCTGCGCATCACTACTTCCAGGTTGCGCGAATTATCCAGATACCCACCCAGCCAGTTGCTGGTGCCGATCCAGGCGACCTCGCCGTCGATCTCCATGGTCTTGCTGTGGATCACCCGCGCATAAGGGATAAACCCTTGCCTGGCTTGCGGCAGGGTGACGATCTTGACCTGGACGTTGGGCAGGACCGCCAGGCTTTTCAGGTAGGGCAGTTCCAGTTTGTCGGTGTTCCAGTTGGACACCATCAGCTTGACTGACACCCCACGCGCCGCCGCTGCGCGCACGGCATTGTCGATCACCGCGTAGTAAGGGCGGGTTTTATCCGGCCCGTAGGACAGCGGCGCATAGTCGAGCAGTTGCACGCGCACCTCTTTTTTGGCTTCACCGAGCAGGCGCGGCAACTCCAGTTGTGAATCGCCTACACCCGGCGGGTTGTAGCGCTGCGGGCTGGCGACCAGATAGTTGCCAGTGCGCGCAGGGGGTTCGCTGGCTACGGGCAAGGGCACCGGGGTGTGCTCGGTCAGCGCTGCCTGGGCGCGCCAATCCTGTTCGAAGATCGCCTGGACCTGGCTCACCACGGTGGCGTCGCTGATGCGCAGGCCGGTTTCGTGGATATGTTCCAGGGAGCGCCAGTCGAAATTCTGGCTGCCGACAAATGCCTGCTTGCCATCCACCACCATGTATTTGGCGTGGATGATCCCACCGCTCAGTTGCCCATAGGGCAGCACACGGAAGGTCAGGTTGGGGATCGCACGCAAGCGCTCCAGCGTGGAAGCTTCTGACAACTTGATGCCTTTTTCTTCCAGCAAGAAGCGAATCTTCACACCGCGTTTGCCGGCGGCCTCAAGGTGTTCGATCACCGTGTCCATCACCGAGCCAGGATGGTCGGCGGCATAGAACTGGCCGATATCGATGCGGCTTTTGGCGCCATCGAACAACGCGATCCACACCGGCCCCGGCTGGCGCAAATCGTCGGTGTCCAGCGTGGTATCCACCGGCACGGTGTGCACCAGTTCAAACCCCGGAATCGAAAAGTCCGCCTGAACCAGCGGACTCATGAGCAAGCCGGCCAGGCCTGCGATACGCAATTTCAAGGAGGCAGACATAGGGACCTCTATCAACGAAGAAAGCGGGCGCATTGCGCGCCCGCTGTAACCATCACGCCGTGCGGCTGTGCAACGGTGTCGGCACCAGGTGCGGCACTTCACTCTGTACCCGGGCGCCGGTGGCGGCGCGGATCAGCAGGATTTTCAACTGGTCGTTGATGCGCTCCAGGCTGTCCTGGAAGAAGTTGTGGAACACCACGCAGAACAGCGCGATGGCGATCCCCAGGCCAGTGGCGAACAGCGCCGTGCCGATGCCACCGGAAATCTGCCCTGGGTCGGACACCCCGGCACTCGCCAGCGCCTTGAAGGTGTCGATGATGCCGAGGATGGTACCCAGCAAGCCCAACAGCGGCGCGGCCGTGGTGATGGTCTCGATGATCCACAGGCTGCGGGCCAGTGGCGCGCGAGTGGTCAGATACTGGGTTTCGATCACGTCATCCAGGTCCTTGCGTGAACCGTGCGAGGCTTTCTGTGCCAGCACCGGCAACACCATGCTCAAGGGCAGGCTGTCACGTTGGGTCAAGCCCTGCGGCAAGTCGCGTTCGCTGTGTACGTTGGCGTCCAGCACCGCCGTGAGCGCGCGAGCCTGGCGACGCACGTAGGCGAAGTAGATACCGCGCTCGATGGTGATGAAGATAGCGATGGCCATCGCGGCATACATCACATAGAAGGTGATGTCGTGGAGCAGGTTCATGTCCATGTTCGCTTACCTCGCAATTAGAAATTGGCTTCCAGGGAAACCGTCACAGTGCGTTCCAGGCCGACGATGTACGCCGGGTCGCCGTCGCGGAAACCGCCGTAGGTCGCGGCGTTGGTCTTGGTGGTGTACACGCCGTCCAGGTATTTCTTGTCGAACAGGTTGTCGACGTTCAGGCGCAGGGTGGCGTCCTTGACCACTTTCTTGTCCACCGGCAGGTAGATACCCGCGCCGGCGTTGAACACGGTGCGCCCGGAAATGGCTTCATCGTTGGTCAGGTCGCCGTAGAGCTTGCTCGTGTACTTGCCGCCGAAGGTGCCGTAGAAGCGACCGTCGTCATAACCGATGTTGGCCGCCAGCATGTTCTTCGGCACGTTGGCAAATTGCTTGCCGCTGGTGGGCAGCACGATGGCTTTGCCGGCGTTGTACACGGTCAGGTCGTCTTGCTGCTCGGCCTTGGTGTAGGTGTAGGAGGTGTAGTAGTTGAAGTGGTTGGGCAGCAGGCCGCTCCACTCCAGCTCCAGGCCGCTGTTGTTGACCGCGCCCGCGTTGATGTCGGCGAAGTCGCCGTTGATGTCTTTGGACGAGACCTGGCGATCCTTGAACTGCATGTAGAACAAGGTCGCCGCCACGGTCATGTCGTCACCGGTGAAGCGCCAGCCCAACTCGTGGTTCCAGCTGGTTTCCGGCTTGGAGTTGATCGAGTCCAGGCCCTTGTCGTACAGCACATAGTTCTGCGGGATCCGCATGTTGCGCGACAGGCTGTAGAACAACTGGTCGCGCTCATCCAGCTGGTACTTGAGGCCGACGTTGGGCAGCAGTTTGTTGTAGGTCTGGTTACGTTTTTCCGCCTGTTCGGTGAGGCTGCCGTGGTTGGTGCCGTCACGCTTGACGTTCATGTAGGCGAGGCCTGCCACCAGCGTCCAGTCCGGGTCGATGTACCAGGTGTCCTGGGCCCAGACCTTCTGGGCGGGGGTGATGGTGAAGCGATCGCGACCCTGGATGGTGTTGCCATTGGCATCGACCACGGCGTCGTTGGAGTCTGGCCAGGTGTCGACCGGTTTGCCGCTGGACTTGAGCGGAATGAACGGTTGGGTCTGGCTCTGGCGCGCGCGTTCGTACCAGTAGCCAAATTGCACGCTGTGATCACCC
Organism: Pseudomonas sp. TH21; assembly: GCF_016651025.1. Classification (NCBI taxonomy): domain Bacteria; kingdom Pseudomonadati; phylum Pseudomonadota; class Gammaproteobacteria; order Pseudomonadales; family Pseudomonadaceae; genus Pseudomonas; species Pseudomonas sp. TH21. The sequence goes on from NZ_JAEKEQ010000001.1 coordinate 1,914,330, forward strand.
AGGTCCCAGTTCAGTTTGGTGGTGATCCCCGGACGCCAGGTTTGCGTGCGTGAAGGGCGGTAGTACACGCCGCTGTTCGGCGTGCCATCGGCGTTGTACTGCGCGCCGGTAGGCAGGTTGCCCAGGTTGAACACGCCGCCCTGGTTCGAGCCGCTGTTCAGCGCATAGCTGGACGAGCCGACGCCACTGCCGTTGCCCCAGTAGTAGTACGGAATCACCGACAGCGCGAGGTTGTCAGCCAGTTTGAGCTGGGTGTTGAGCACGGCGGTGAAGGTCTGGAACGGGTTCTGCGCCAGCGCGTAATAGCTGTTGTACTTGCCATTGGCACCCACGGTCGGCGTTGCCGGGTAGGGGTCGTACTTGCGGCCGTTCTGTTGAAACTGCGCCTTGGTCAGCTGGCTGTAACTGTTGTTGTCCTGCTCGTGGTACTTGAGGATCAGGTTGGCAGTGTTGCCGTCGCCCGCATCGAAGAAGCTGTTCCACTCGACCTTGTCCGCCCGCACTGCACCCGAGCCGCGCCACATCTGGCCTTCGGTGTGGGACGCCGACAGCCAGTTGCTGAGGCCGTTGACTTCACCGGTGTTCAGCCGCGCGAAGGTCTTGCGGGTGGCGTTGCTGCCCATCACCTGTTTGACGAAGGCGCCGGTTTCCTTGGTCGGGCGAATCGTCACGATGCCGATGTTGCCGCCGCTGGAGCCGATGTGCGGGCCGTCGGCTTCCGAGGAGCCCTGGGTGACGAAGATCTGGTCGATGTTTTCCGGGTCGCCCAGCAGGTTGGAATACAGCGCGTAGTTGCCCGAGTCGTTGATCGGCATGCCGTCCACCGACATCCCCACCTGGTCGGAGTTGAGCCCGCGCATGGTGAAGCGAAAGCCCGACAGGCCGGTGTTGTCTTCGCTGGAAATGTTCAGGCCCGGGGTGTACTTGAGCTTGTCGATGGCGTTGCCGGTGGCGGTCTGTTTATCCAGCGCCTCCTTGGTCACCGTGGAGCGGCCCTTGATGCTTTCTTCCTGCACCATGTAGCCGCCACCCGCAGTGGCCTTGCCCTGGACGCCGATGGTGCCGACGTCGCTGTTGCCGGTGTCGGCCATGGCCATGCCCTGGCCCATGCTTGCGGCAACAAGTGCCAGATGAATACGTGTGAACCTCATCACTGTCGTCCTGGTGTCGGGTGCTTATTGCACGCTGTAGTTGAAGGTGGCGGTGAAGCGCTGCTCATTGCGGCCCCCGAAGGCTTGCTCGGGGAACGGCTTGACTTGCTTGATACGGCGCAAGCTGTTGGTGGCGGCCCGGTTGAGCAACATGCTCGAGGCCTGGGTTTGCAGGCCGGAGTCCAGAACGCGACCCTGGCGGTCTACCAGCAGCCAGACCACGACTTCGCCGGTCGGGCGTTCGAGGGAAGCCTGGCGTCCGGTGGGGTACTGTTTGTAGGTGTCCAACTCGTTGCGCAAACCCTTGAGATAGCCGCCTTCGAGTGCCTGGCCGTCGACTTTCGGCGGGGCCGGTGGTGCCGGCGTTGGCGCGGCCTGGGCCGCCACGGCGGGGGCCGGTTTGGCGGCCACCGGCGGCGGTGTCGGCACGGGCGATGGCTTGGCCACCACGGGCTTTGGCTGAGGTTTCGGCTTGGGCTTGGGCTCAGGTTTTGGCAACGGCTTGGGCGGCGGTGGCGGCGGGGCCGGCTCGGCCTCTTCATCCTCGATCACCGGCGGCGGTGGCTCTTGTTCCACCACCGGCTCCGGGGTCACTGGCGGCTCGGGCTCGACCAACGCCAGCTCGACCGCCGACTCGTCGTACACCGGTTCAACCTTCAACGTCTGGGACTGGATTCCCAGTGCAATCAGCACCAGGGCGATCAGGGCCGGGACACTGCCCAGCAGCTGTCGCGCACGAAACAGGACGTACATGATCACGACTTGCGCGTGGCGATGGACACGGAGGTAAAGCCACCCAGACGCAGGGTGTCCATCACCTCCACCAGGCGCGAAACTTCCACGCCCTTGTCGCTGTTGACGATGATCGTCGACTTGGTGTCAGGCTTTTCGGCCGCCTTCAAGGCCGGCACCAGCGCATCGACGGTGAGGTCCTTGCCATCCAGTTGCAGCTGGCCTTCCAGGCCCAGGGTCAGGATGAATTTGTTCTGCGGCTTGAGCTGCTGCGAACTGCTGGCGCTGGGCAGTTGGGTCTTCATGCCGAGGGCCGGAATCACGTTCAGGCTCACGAGTACGAAAAACACCAACAGGAACATCATCACGTCGATCATCGGGATCAGCTCGATGTGCGCCTTGCGTTTTTTCGGTTCGTCCCAGGTTCTCATTCCGCTACCCCGTCATTGAATTAGGGGCGACACGCTAACAACCAAAAATGACCGAATGGTTAACTTTAATTGACGTTTTGAGGGCTCTAGGACGCGTCTTACAGGGCATTAACAAGTCATTTTTGTGACGTAACAGAATTGAAACGAAGCGCGGCCATTCTCAAAAACTTTACATCGAGGCCCCCCGGAAATGAGCAGCGACTTGCCCCATCTGTCCACCCCGCGACTGCTATTGCGCGCCCTGGAAAAACCCCAGGCCGAGACGTTGTGCGCCCTCGCCAACGGTCCGAAGATCGCCGATAACACCGCCAGTATTCCATCGCCCTACACCCTGGAAATCGCGCTGGATTTCATTGACGGCATGCAGGCGAAATATCGCTCGACGGGGTTGCTGAGCCTGGGGATGCACCGGCGTGACAATGGCGAGTTGATCGGTATCGTCAGCCTGCGCATCAATGCTGCTCATCGCTACGGGCACCTGGGCGGCTGGGTCGCGGCGGATGCGCGCAACCGGGGGTACGCGGCCGAGGCGGCGACAGCATTGATGGACTACGGCTTTGCCGAACTTGGCCTGCATCGCGTGGGCAGCCAGTGCTTCAGTCGCAACAAGGAATCGGCGCGGGTCATGGAGAAAATCGGCCTGCAATATGAAGGCTGCATGCGCGGCGCGTTCCTCAAGAACGGCGTGCATGAAGACCTGCTGGTGTTCGCCACGGTGCGTGAGGTGTGGGAGTACCGGGTGTGAGCGGCGGCGTCGACCACGGCCGGCGCCGGGTACTCGCCGGGCTGGCGGTGGCCACCACGTTTTCGATCCTCAGTCCGTTCGCGCGCAGTGCCGGGGTCGACTATCCGTTTACCCTGGGCGTGGCGTCGGGCGACCCGTTGCCGGATGGCTTTGTGATCTGGACGCGCCTGGCGCCGCTGTTCAATGCAGTGGATGGCCGGGGTGGGTTGAGCCGTTCGGTGGCGGTGCGTTGGCGGGTCGCCAGCGATGCGGCGATGACCCGCATCGTGCGACAGGGCGAGGTCATGGCCAGCGAGCGGTTTGCCCATTCGGTGCACGTGGAAGTCGCCGGGCTGGAGGCGGGCCGGCCGTATTGGTATCAGTTCGAAGGCCTCGGCGCGCAGAGCCCGGTGGGGCAGTCACGTACGGCGCCCGCCGTGCAGGCGCTGGCGTCGGCGCGGTTGGGATTTGTCTCGTGCTCGCACTGGGAGCGCGGCTATTTCAGCGCCTACCGTCACCTCGCGGCAGAGCAGCCTGACCTGGTGTTTTTTCTCGGTGACTATATCTACGACAGCTCCTACGCGGCAGACTCGGGCAAAATCATTCGCGCCCACGGCAGCGGCAATGCGGTGAGCCTGGGCGATTACCGCAACCGTTATGCCTTGTACAAAACCGATCCGGACCTGCAGGCCTTGCATGCCGCCGCACCCAGCGTGGCGACCTGGGACGACCACGAAGTGCAGAACGACTACGCCAATCGCTGGTCCCAGGATCCCAAGATCCCGGTGGCGCAATTTCTCCAGCAGCGCGCGGCGGCTTACCAGGCGTTCTATGAACATATGCCGCTGCGTGTGAGCAGCGTGCCCAAAGGCCCGGATATGCGCATCTATCGGCGCCTGGACTACGGCCGACTGGCGCGTTTCCACGTGCTCGACGGCCGTCAGTATCGCTCCGAACAACCGTGCATTCCGGCCAACGGCAGCCACCAGGGGCATATCGCCGCCAACACCTGCGCCGACCTGCGCGACCCCGCGCGGACTATGCTCGGCTGGCAGCAGGAGGCCTGGCTGGACCAGGGCTTTGCGCAGTCGCGGGCGCAGTGGAATGTGATCGCCCAGGACTTGCTGGTGGCGCCGCTGACCCAGCGCGACCCGACCAGCCAGGCACTTGGGCGCTGGACCGATGGCTGGGATGGCTACATGGCCAACCGTTCGCGGATGCTCGCATCGATCCAGCGCCATCGCGTCAACAACCCGGTGTTCTGGGGCGGTGATATCCATTCGTTCTGGGCCACGGACTTGCACGTCGATGGCAATGATCTGGATTCACCGATCGTGGCCACCGAATTCGTCGGCTCATCGGTGACGTCCGACGGCCCGCCCTATGATGCGTTTTCCCAGTTGTTGCCACTCAACCCGCACGTGAAGTTTTTCGACAGTCGCCAGCGCGGGTACGTGTCGGTGCAGTTGGAGGCGCGGCAGATGCTGACGGAGTTTCGCGCGATCAGCGACCCGCGCGATCCACAGGCTGGCGTGTCGACTCTCAAGTCGTTTGTGACGGAGCCGGGCAGGGCGGGTGTGATGACAGCTTGAGGCATCGCCTGGTGACGTGCGATAGGGTTTGTTGTGGCAAGCACGATGCTGTGGCAATCAGGTTTGTCATGTTGAGCAGGCTGTTGTGGTGAGCAGGCTTGTTGTGGTTGAGCAGGCTTATTGTGGTGTACAGGATTCTTGTGGTGAGCAGGCTTGTCCTGCGTTGGGCTGCGCAGCAGCCCCCAAACCTGACTGGAGTTTTTCCCAGACAAACTGTGGCGGTCTTATTGGGGCTGCTGCGCAGCCCAACGCAGGGCAAGCCTGCTCACCACAGGGGGAAACCTGCCTGAGTGGGTGCACCTGCCACTGCGGGTGAACCTGACACTGTGGGCTTGCCTATCACAGCGAGTGCACCTGACACAGTGGCTTATCTGTCGCAGCGGGTAGTTGGGGATGCTGTGGCAATCAGGTTTGTCATGTTGAGCAGGTTGTTGTGGTGTACAGGATTGTTGTGGTGAGCAGGCTTGCCCTGCGTTGGGCTGCGCAGCAGCCCCCAAACCTGACTGGAGTTTTTCCCAGACAAACTGTGGGGGCCTTATTAGGGCTGCTTCGCAGCCCAACGCAGGGCAAGCCTGCTCACCACAGGGGGAAACCTGCCAGAGTGGGTGCACCTGCCACTGCGGGTGAACCTGACACTGTGGGCTTGCCTATCACAGCGAGTGCACCTGACACAGCGACTTATCTGTCGCAGCGACCAGTTGGGGATGCTGTGGCAATCAGCTTTGTCATGTTGAGCAGGCTTGTTGTGGTGTACAGGATTGTTGTGGTGAGCAGGCTTGCCCTGCGTTGGGCTGCGCAGCAGCCCCCAAATTTGACTGGAATTTTTCCAGACAAACCGCAGCGGCCTTATTGGGGCTGCTTCGCAGCCCAACGCAGGGCAAGCCTGCTCACCACAGGGGGAAGGCTGCCAGGTGGAGTGCACCTGTCACGGTGGGTGAACCTGACACTGTGGGCTTGCCTATCACAGCGAGTGCACCTGACACAGTGGCTTATCTTTCGCAGCGACCAGTTGGGGATGCTGTGGCAATCAGGTTTGTCATGTTGAGCAGGCTTGTTGTGGTGTACAGGATTGTTGTGGTGAGCAGGCTTGCCCTGCGTTGGGCTGCGCAGCAGCCCCCAAACCTGACTGGAGTTTTTCCCAGACAAACCGCGGCGGCCTTATTGGGGCTGCTGCGCAGCCCAACGCAGGGCAAGCCTGCTCACCACGGGGGGGGAACCTGTCAGATGGAGCACACCTGTCACTGTGGGTGCATCTACCAGAGAGAACACACCTGCCAGGGTAGGCAAATCTCAGCCAGCAAGCCGGGCGTAGCGCTTCAGTCGAGGGTGTAACGCACCGACAGTGCGCCCTTTTTCTCCGACAGGGCCAGGATGGTCACTTGGCCCAGTTCGCTCAGCGCCTGTACATGCGTGCCGCCGCAGGCGTAGGCCGGCAGTTCGCCGAAGCCGACTTCGCGGGTGCCGTCTTGCAGGGTCATATGGCGCGGATAGTCGGCGGCAATCCACTGGTTGACTTGCTGTTGAATCGTCTCGGCCTCGAGGACTTGGGCGGCGTCGCCGCGGATAAACGTGATCTTGCCTTCGCCCGGCCAGTGATGCGCCTTGATCGGCATCCAGCCCAGGGTCTCGCCAACGTTGCCGATCAAGTGCCCGGCGGAATGCAGGCGTGTGTGCAGGGCGCGGCGTTGCTCGTCGACCCGTGCGCTGATCAAGCCAAGCGCCACGGGGCGGTCGGTGTAGTGCACCACGCGATCGGCTTCCTGGGTGACGCGCAGGACATTGGCCTCGCCGAGCCAGCCGGTGTCGAAAGGTTGCCCGCCGCCTTGCGGGTGGAAGAGGGTTGACTGCAGGGTGACGGCAAAGAGGTCTTCGTGCGGCGTGCAGTCCAGCACTTCAAGCTCGGCAGTCAGGTGATCGTGGGTGAAAAACAGGCGCTCGGTCATTATCTACATCCGCATCAAGGTTCTGCGAGCAGTATAAATAGTGCGTGGATGGGTGATAATCCGCTCAACTCTCAATGGACCTGTGCGCTATGAGCATCAATCTTCCCTTGCCGCTGCTGGGTGAAATGGCGATTTTCGTCAAGGTAGTGGAAGCCGGCAGCTTTTCCGAGGCGGCCCGGCAGATGGGGGCTTCGCCGTCTTCGGTGAGTCGCAGTATCTCGCGCCTGGAAAAGGCCCTGGCCACCCGTTTGCTGCAACGCACTACGCGCAAACTGCGCCTGAGCGAGGGCGGGGAAGAGGTGTTCAAGCGTTGCCAGGAGATGGTCAACGCGGCGCGTTCGGTCATGGAGATCAGCGGCCAGTTCACCCATGAGGCCGAAGGTCAGGTGCGGGTCAGTGTACCCAAGGCGGTGGGGCGGTTTGTGGTGCACCCGCATATGCCGGAGTTTCTGCGGCGCTATCCCAAGGTCGATGTGCAACTGATCCTCGAGGACCGGCACGTGGACCTGATCGATGACAACGTGGACCTGAGCATCCGCATCACCGACAGCCCGCCGCCGGGGCTGGTCGGACGGCAGCTGTTGCCCATCGAGCACTTGTTGTGCGCGACCCCACAGTACCTGGCCGAGCACGGCACGCCGGGTCATCCCCAGGATTTACTCGCACACAGCTGCATCTACCTGGGTGAAACCCCGGCGGACTCACGCTGGAAATTTCGCCAGGCGGGCAAGGCGGTAACGGTGGGTGTGCACGGGCGTTATGCGGCGAACCACACCGGGGTACGCCTGGATGCGGTGTTGCAGCATGTGGGGATTGGCAGTCTGCCGTATTTCACCGCGCGGCATGCTTTGGAGGAGGGGCGGTTGGTGCAGGTGTTGCCGGCATGGGATTTTATTGCGTCCTACCATGGCGAAGCGTGGTTGCTGCATTCGCCGACGCGGTACCTGTCGCCGAAGTTGCGGGTGTTTATCGACTATCTGGTGGAATGCATGGCGAAGGAGCCGACATTGCGCCGACAACACCTGGTAGGAGCCGGGTCGCCGGCGATTGGCCCTTGAAGCCACCGCTGGACTCAAGGCCGCCATCGCCGGCAAGCCGGCTCCTGCAAGGGAAATCGTGGGGGTTGATCAGTGCTTGCTCTGGTCCTGCGGCATGGCCAGCAGCTGCTTTTCCTGGTTCCAGTCGAACGGTTCGTCGTTCTGTTCGGCTTCGAAGCGACGCTCTTCCAGGGCCTGGTACAGGTCCAGTTCTTCGTCAGGCATGAAGTGCAGGCAGTCACCACCGAAGAACCACAGCAGGTCGCGCGGTACCAGGTGGGCAATCTGTGGGTAGCGCAGGATGACCTGGCTCATCAGGTCCTGGCCCAGGTACTGGCTTTCGATCGGGTCGATCGGCAGCAGGGCGCGCAATTCGTCGAAGCGCTCCAGGAACAGGGTGTGGCTTTCCTCGGGTACCTGTTCGGCTTCGCCGACGGCAACCAGGATGCTGCGCAAGTGGTCGAGCAAGACGAGATGATCGGCAACGACGTTGGACACGAGATAAGTCCTCTAAAGCAAAAACGGGCGCGAGAGTATATAGCCCTCGCGCCCGTATTTATATGACCGCTGGACTCAGCGGACTTTACCCTCGGTGTGTTCCAGCTCTTCCTTGCTGAAATCATCCACGTCGATCACCTTGCGCCGCGCCGCCTCGGCGTCACGCAGGGTCTGTGCTTCAGCCGGTTGCAGCACGCCGGCGTGCAATGCAGCGTCGATCGCATGTTCGCCGGCAGTCGGCTTGACCTGGCCGCTTTTGAGCGCGCTGTGCAGTTTTTTCTGCAGTGGGTGGCTGGCACCCAGCAGGTCGTAGGCATGTTGCAGGGCGCCCACCGGATCTTCCGCCGATTGTGGGCGGTAGCAGCCGGCCAGCAGTTCTTCCAGGGTCGGGTCGCCTTTGGCACGGCCAATCACCGCGGCCACTTCGGCATCCAGCGCGTCGGACGGCCCGGTATGGCGACGCCCGAACGGGAACACGATGACCCGCAGCAGGCAGCCCAGTACCTTGTTCGGGAAGTTGCTGAGCAGTTCATCCAGTGCGCGCTCCGACTCGCCGAGGCTTTCTTCCATGGCCCAGGCGAACAGCGGTTCCAGGTGATCAGGCGAATCCAGGTCGTGATAACGCTTGAGTGCTGCCGAGGCCAGGTACATGTGGCTCAACACATCGCCCAGGCGCGCGGACAGGCGTTCGCGGCGCTTCAACTCGCCGCCGAGCAACATCATGCTCAGGTCGGCGAGCAGGGCGAAGGCGGCAGCCTGGCGATTCAGGGCGCGGAAGTAACCTTGGCTGAGGCGGTTGCCCGGGGCTTTTTCGAAGTGACCCACGCCCAGGTTCAGCACCAGGGTGCTGGCGGCGTTGCTCACGGCGAAACCGATATGCTGCATCAGCAGGCCGTCGAACTCCTTGAGTGCCTGGTCATGGTCTTCGCGACCGGCCAGGGCCATTTCCTTGAGCACGAACGGATGGCAGCGGATGGCGCCCTGGCCGAAGATCATCAGGTTGCGCGAGAGGATGTTCGCGCCTTCTACCGTGATGAAGATCGGCGCACCCTGCCAGCTGCGGCCCAGGTAGTTGTTGGGGCCCATGATGATGCCCTTGCCACCGTGCACATCCATGGCGTGGCTGATGCATTCACGACCGCGCTCGGTCAGGTGGTACTTGAGGATCGCCGACAGCACCGAGGGTTTTTCGCCCAGGTCGACGGCGTTGGCGGTGAGCATGCGCGCGCTGTCCATCAGCCAGGCGTTGCCGCCGATGCGCGCCAGGGCTTCCTGGATACCTTCGAAGGCCGACAGCGGCACGTTGAACTGCTCACGCACCTGGGCGTACTGGCCGGTGACCAGGCTGGTGAACTTGGCGGCGCCGGTGCCGACAGCGGGCAGGGAGATCGAACGGCCGACCGACAGGCAGTTCATCAACATCATCCAGCCCTTGCCGAGCATTTCCTGGCCACCAATGAGGAATTCCAGGGGGATGAACACGTCCTTGCCGGAGTTGGGGCCGTTCATGAAGGCAGCGCCCAGGGGCAGGTGGCGACGGCCGATTTCCACGCCGGGGGTGTCGGTGGGGATGAGCGCCAGGCTGATGCCCAGGTCTTCTTCCTCGCCCAGCAGGTGGTCCGGGTCATGTGCCTTGAAGGCCAGGCCGAGCAAGGTCGCGACCGGCCCCAGGGTGATGTAGCGTTTTTCCCAGTTGAGGCGCAGGCCGAGGGTTTCCTTGCCTTCCCATTCGCCTTTGCAGATCACGCCGGTGTCGGGCATGGCGCCGGCGTCGGAGCCGGCCAGCGGGCCGGTCAGGGCGAAGCAGGGGATGTCATCGCCGCGCGCCAGGCGCGGCAGGTAGTGGTTGCGTTGCTCATCGGTGCCGTAGTGCAGCAGCAATTCGGCCGGGCCGAGTGAGTTGGGCACCATCACGGTCGACGCCAGGTCGCCGCTGCGGGTGGCGAGTTTCATCGCGACCTGGGAGTGCGCATACGCGGAGAAGCCCTTGCCGCCGTATTCCTTGGGAATGATCAGGGCGAAGAAACCGTGGGTCTTGATGTGTTCCCAGGCAGCGGGCGGCAGGTCCATGGCCTGGCCGATTTCCCAGTCGCTGACCATGGCGCAGAGTTCTTCGGTCGGGCCGTCGATGAACGCTTGTTCTTCTTCGGTCAGTTGCGCCTTGGGATAGGCCAGCAACTTGTCCCAGTCCGGGCGACCGCTGAAAAGTTCGCCGTCCCACCACACGGTGCCGGCGTCGATGGCATCGCGCTCGGTCTCGGACATCGGCGGCAGGACTTTCTGGAACCAGCTGAACAGCGGCTTGGTGAAGTATTGGCGGCGCAGGTCCGGTAGCAACAACGGCGCCGCGACGGCGGCCAGCAGCACCCAGAAGATCAGCAGCAACCAGCCGGGAGCGTGACTCCAGGCGCCCATCGCCAACAGGTAGACGGCGACCACGCCCAGGGCGGGCAGGGGTGCGGTGCGCCGGTGTGCCAGGTAGGCAATGCCGACCACCAGAACCAGTATCCACAACAACAGCATATTCAATCCTCCGTGAAACCAGGGGCGAAACCACCAACGAGCTTAGTCGGCATCCGAGCAAGCGGGGTGATCAGGGTGTAACGAGTTGTGCTGGAAGCACCCATCTTCAGGCGCCGACATTTGGCCGAATCGTCGTTATCTCTGTGGCGGACCTGTCGTTAAACTCAAGGCTTCCTTCGGAGATCAAGCTCATGGATACGTACCTGAGTCCCAGCAGCTTCATCGATAGTGACCACCCTGCGGTGGTGGAGTTCGCCGAAAAACATCGCGGTCCCAGCGCGGATTTAAGTGACCAGGCGGTCAGTCTTTATTACGCCGTACGTGAGGCGATTCGCTACAACCCCTACACCTTCAGTCGCGACCCAGACACCCTGAGCGCCAGCTATGCCCTGGCTGCCGGCGAAAGCTACTGCGTGCCCAAGGCCACCTTGCTCGCTGCCTGTGCCCGCCACTGCGGGATCCCGGCACGCATCGGCCTGGCCGACGTGCGCAATCACCTGTCGACGCCACGCCTGATCGCGTTGCTCAAAAGCGACGTGTTCGCCATGCACGGCTACACCGAACTGTACTTGCGCGGTCGCTGGGTCAAGGCGACGCCGGCGTTCAACAGCCAGTTGTGCGAGTTGTTCGATGTGCCGCCGCTGGAGTTCGATGGCCTCCACGACAGTGTTTTCCATGCGTTCAATCGCCAGGGCCAGCGCTCGATGGAGTACGTGGTGGACCACGGGCAATTTCCCGACGTGCCCGAGGCATTTTTCTTCGCCCATATCCAGCAGTGTTACCCGCACTTGTTCGCCGAGGACATGCCGACGTTGCTGGGCGATATGCAGAGTGATTTGAGCCGCGCGTGAACCGGCGTATGCTGCTGCGTTCATCTAGCCATGTTCATCAACAATAAGGCGCGGTCATGCTGAAAATCTGGGGTCGTAAAAATTCATCAAACGTCAGGAAGGCACTCTGGTGCGCCGAGGAACTCGGCCTGGACTATGAGGCAATTGATGCGGGCGGGGCTTTTGGTGTGGTCGACACGCCGCAATACCGGGCGTTGAACCCCAACGGCCGGGTGCCGATGATCGAAGACGGTGACTTCGTGTTGTGGGAATCCAACACCATCGTGCGTTATCTGTGTGCCAAGCAGGCATCCAGCTTGTATCCCACCGACCTGAAGGCGCGGGCCAACGCTGAAAAGTGGATGGACTGGACCACGTCGACTTTCGCCGACCCGTTCAGGACCGTGTTCTGGGGCGTGCTGCGCACCCCCGCGGACAAACAGAACTGGGACACCATCCACGCCGGGCGCAAGACCTGTATCGATGTGCTCAAGACCGTCGACCAGGCGCTCGCAGTGCAGCCGTATCTGTCGGGCAATGAAATCGGCATCGGCGATATTCCCCTGGGCAGCTTCATCTACGCCTGGTTTGAAATGCCCATCGAACGGCCTTCGATGCCCCACCTGGAGGCCTGGTACCAGCGCCTGCAACAGCGTCCGGCCTACCGCAAGGCGGTCATGACTGCGTTGACTTAATACCCACTATTAATACGGGTGACTGTACTTGTGCGGCGCGGGCAAGCACCATGCTTGTCATGCGCCGCCGTTGAACTACGTGGGCTGCGCCCTCATCTATTGTTTCTATTCCCTTCTTTGGTGCGTAATCCGATATGAGTTCCGCTCTGTCCATCCGGCAGCTAACCAAAACCTACGGCAACGGTTTCCAGGCCCTGAGTGGTATCGATCTGGACGTTGCCGAGGGTGATTTCTTCGCCTTGCTCGGCCCCAACGGTGCCGGCAAATCCACCACCATCGGTATCCTCTCGACCCTGGTCAACAAGACCAGCGGCACGGTGAATATCTTCGGGCATGACCTGGACAAATCCCCGGCGGCGCTCAAGCGTTCGATCGGCGTGGTGCCCCAGGAATTCAACTTCAACCAGTTTGAAAAGACTTTCGACATTGTCGTGACCCAGGCGGGTTACTACGGCATTCCGGCGAAAGTCGCCAAGGAACGCGCCGAGCAGTACCTGACCCAGTTGGGCCTGTGGGACAAGCGCGACGTGCCTTCGCGCTCGCTGTCCGGCGGCATGAAGCGGCGCCTGATGATCGCCCGCGCGCTGGTCCATGAGCCGCGCCTGCTGATCCTCGACGAGCCCACCGCTGGCGTGGACATCGAGCTGCGCCGTTCGATGTGGACCTTCCTCACCGAGCTGAACCAGAAGGGCATCACCATCATCCTCACCACCCACTACCTGGAAGAGGCTGAGCAGCTGTGCCGCAACATCGGCATCATCGACCATGGCACCATCGTCGAGAACACCAGCATGCGTAACCTGCTGGGCCAGTTGCATGTGGAGACTTTCCTGCTCGACCTGAAGAACAACCTGTCGGTCTCGCCGCAACTGCTCGGCTACCCGAGCCGCCTGGTGGACAGCCATACCCTGGAAGTCCAGGTGGACAAGGCCATGGGCATCACCGCGCTGTTCACCCAGTTGGCGGCCCAGAACATTGAAGTGCTGAGCCTGCGCAATAAAACCAATCGCCTCGAGGAGTTGTTCGTGTCCCTGGTGGAGAAAAATCTGGCGAAGGTGGCGGTATGAGTTCCGAACTGCAACCCAACATCGTCGCGCTGCAAACCATCGTCTACCGCGAAGTGAAGCGCTTTACCCGGATCTGGCCGCAGACCCTGCTGCCGCCGGCGATCACCATGGTCCTGTACTTCGTGATCTTCGGTAACCTGATCGGCCGGCAGATTGGCGACATGGGTGGCTTCACCTACATGGAGTACATCGTGCCGGGCCTGATCATGATGTCGGTGATCACCAACTCCTACGGCAACGTGGTCTCCAGCTTCTTCGGCAGCAAGTTCCAGCGCTCCATCGAGGAGCTGATGGTCTCGCCGGTCTCGCCGCACACCATCCTGATCGGCTACACCCTGGGCGGCGTGCTGCGTGGCCTGATGGTCGGGGTGATTGTGACGCTGCTGTCGCTGTTCTTCACCCACCTGCAGGTACATCACCTCGGGGTCACCTTGCTGGTGGTGGTGCTGACCGCGACGATCTTCTCGCTGCTTGGCTTCATCAACGCGGTGTTTGCGCGCAACTTCGATGACATCTCGATCATCCCGACTTTCGTGCTGACACCGCTGACGTACCTGGGCGGGGTGTTCTACTCCATCACCTTGCTGCCGCCGTTCTGGCAGACCGTGTCGCTGGCCAACCCGGTGCTGCACATGGTCAACGCCTTCCGCTACGGCATCCTGGGCGTGTCGGACATCAAGATCAGCGTGGCGATCACCTTCATGCTCGTGGCGACCGTGGTGCTGTACATCGGTTGTGCTCGGTTGCTGGTGAGCGGGCGTGGGATGCGTACGTAACCTCGACGCGGTCAAAAATGTGGGAGCGGGCTTGCTCGCGAATGCAGTCTGTCAGTCGATACATCTCTGACTGATCCACCGCATTCGCAAGCAAGCCCGCTCCCATATTGGTTTTTGCAGTGTGCCTTCAGGGTTTGAGTGCCAGCTCGATCAGGCCGTGCAGCTCTTGCACCGACAGCGGCGCGGATGAGAAGAGAATCCGAAACACCGTCGGCGCCGCCAGCAGATTGATCAAGTGGTCCACGCTCGGTGGCGATTGGTCCGGATAGCGGTCGACAATCGCCTGCAACTGCCCACTCAGGATACTCACGCAGTAACCCGGCGTGATCATGCATTGCAGGTCGCGCATCATGTTGCGACCGGGCTCTGAACTCATTTCATCCAGGTATTGCTCGGCCCAGGCTTGCAGGTCGCCGCGCAGGCTGCCGGTGTCGGCGGGCGCGCTGTCGGGGCGCATGCGGGCCAGGGCCACGTCCGCGAGCAGCACCGACAAATCGCCCCAACGCCGGTAGATGGTCGAGGGCGTGACGCCCGCGCGCGCAGCAATCATCGGTACGGTGACGCTGGAGCGCTCATGGGCTTCCAGCAATTCACGCACTGCCGAATGGACCGATTCTTGTACCCGGGCACTGCGGCCCCCCGGGCGGAGGCCTTCTTTTATCGCCATGCTTGTGACCTTAACACAAAGAATTTGCTTTAAGCGCTGGCGAGTAGCACACTCCGCAAAAGCAAAATATTAGCTTTAGCGGAGCGTGCCCATGTCCAGCCCTATTTCCCATCGTTCCAGCCTGGTGTTCCTCGCGATCACCTTGCTGACGTTTCTCGCGGCCTCCAGTGCGCCGACGCCGTTGTACCACCTGTATCAGGAGGGCCTGCATTTTTCGGCGGGCATGCTCACGCTGATCTTCGGGGTCTACGCCTTGAGCCTCCTGGCGGCGCTGTTGACCGTCGGATCGCTGTCAGATTACCTGGGGCGCAAGCCGGTGATTTTTGCCGCGCTGATCCTGGATATGCTGGCAATGTTGCTGTTTATCAATGAAGACAGCGTCGCCTGGCTGATCGCCGCGCGCACCTTGCAGGGTTTCGCCACGGGCATGGCCACCGCAGTGTTGGGCGCCGCCTTGTTGGATACCGATCGCCAGCAAGGCCCGCTGGTCAACAGTGTGGCGCCTTTGCTGGGCATGGCCTGCGGCGCGATGGGCAGCAGTCTGTTGGTGGAGTTCGCGCCATTGCCGACCCAACTGATTTACTGGACGTTGCTGGCATTGATGCTGTTGCAGGCCGTGTATGTGTGGCGCTTGCCGGAAAGCGTCAGCCGCATCCCCGGCGCGCTGGCGTCGCTGCGCCCCACCTTGCATGTACCGCCCCAGGCGCGCCGCGCTTTGTGGCTGTCGTTGCCGGTGGATGTGGCAGTGTGGGCGATGGGCGGCTTCTATCTCTCCCTGGCGCCTTCGCTGGTGCGCGCCGCCACCGGCTCGACCTCCAACCTGATCGGTGGCGGCCTGGTCGCCGTGCTGACCCTGAGCGGCGCGCTGATGATCTTCACCCTGCGCAATCGCCCGGCCGACAAGGTGCTGCGCCTCGGGGCCGGCTTGCTCGCCATCGGTGTGACGCTGATCCTAACCGCCGTGCACAGCGCCAGCCTGCCGCTGTTCTTCATCGCCACGCTGATCGCCGGCAGCGGTTTTGGCGCGGGCTTTCTCGGCGCCTTGCGCAGCGTGGTGCCGCTGGCATTGCCCCATGAGCGTGCGGGCCTGATGTCGGCGTTCTATGTGCTGAGTTACCTGGCGTTCTGCTTGCCCTCGCTGCTGGCGGGCAACCTGATCCGCAGTTTCGGCCTGATCGCCACCACCGATGGCTACGGCGCGATCCTCATTCTGCTGGCGCTGGGCGCGTTGTTAGGGCTGCTGCTGCAGGACTCGGCGCGAGCCAGGGCCACGGCAGGCCACTGAGTCCGACTTTTATATTGGTAAAATAGATAACAGTTAGAGATATTACCCGTTATATAGATATTCGATCAGGTTCTATCATGGTCTCAACCTCATGCGAGGAAGAGGATTGCCATCATGACCTGCTCGACAACCATCAGTTACAAACCCTTCAGTCACCTGACCCGTCCCCGGGAAGTGATTCGCCAGTTCACCCCCAACTGGTTTGCCGCGACCATGGGCACCGGCGTGCTCGCGCTGGCCCTGGCGCAGCTGCCGGTCAACCTGCCTGGCCTGCATGCCATCGCCGAAGGGCTGTGGCTGCTGACCATTGGCCTGTTTGTGCTGTTCAGCCTGTTGTACGCGGCGCGCTGGGTGATGTTTTTCCACGAGGCGCGGCGTATTTTCGGGCACTCCACCGTCTCGATGTTCTTCGGCACCATTCCCATGGGCCTGGCCACGATTCTCAACGGGCTGCTGCTGTTCGGCCTGCCACGCTGGGGCAACGAGGTGATCGCGCTGGCTGAAGCGGTGTGGTGGCTGGATGTGGCGATGGCCCTGGCCTGCGGTGTGCTGATCCCGTTCATGATGTTCACCCGCCAGGAACACAGCATCGACCAGATGACAGCCGTGTGGTTGTTGCCGGTGGTAGCCGCTGAAGTCGCCGCCGCCAGTGGTGGCCTGCTCGCGCCGCACCTGGCCGACGCCCATTCGCAACTGGTGATGCTGGTGACCAGCTATGTGTTGTGGGCGTTCTCCCTGCCGGTCGCATTCAGCATCCTGACCATCCTGATGTTGCGCATGGCCTTGCACAAATTGCCCCACGCCAATATGGCTGCCTCGAGCTGGCTGGCCCTGGGCCCAATCGGCACCGGCGCCCTTGGCATGTTGCTGCTGGGGGGCGATGCGCCGGCGATCTTCGCGGCCAACGGCTTGCCGGGTGTGGGCGAGATGGCCAACGGCCTGGGCCTGGTGGCCGGCATTACCCTGTGGGGCTTCGGCCTGTGGTGGATGCTGATTGCGGTACTGATCACCCTGCGTTACCTGCGCGCCGGCATTCCGTTCAACCTGGGTTGGTGGGGGTTTACCTTTCCGCTGGGGGTGTATGCCTTGGCCACGCTGAAGTTGGCGAGCCTGTTGAACCTGGGATTCTTCAGTGTGTTTGGTTGCGTGCTGGTGGTGGCATTGGCGCTGATGTGGCTGATCGTTGCTACGCGCACCGTGCAGGGCGCCTATAAAGGCGAGCTTTTTGTATCGCCGTGCATTGCAGGACTAGCGAATAAGTAAGCGGAGTTAGGTAAAGTCGTGGCCTGAATCTATAACAGGCCACGCAGGAACACGGACGATGAGCCACCCCTCGCAATTCACCTTGCTGCGCACACGGCGTTTCCTGCCGTTCTTCATCACCCAGTTGCTGGGCGCGTTCAACGACAACATCTTCAAGCAATCGCTGATCCTGGCCATTCTGTACAAGCTCACCATCGACGGCGATCGGGCCATCTGGGTCAACCTGTGTGCGCTGTTGTTCATCCTGCCGTTCTTTCTGTTCTCGGCGCTGGCCGGGCAGTTTGGCGAAAAATTCAACAAGGATGCGTTGATCCGCGCGATCAAGATCGGCGAGATCGTGATCATGGCCGTCGGCGCCACGGGTTTCCTGTTCAATCACCTGGAACTGATGCTGCTGGCGCTGTTTGCCATGGGCACGCACTCGGCGCTGTTCGGGCCGGTGAAGTACTCGATCATGCCCCAGGCGCTGCATGACGATGAGCTGGTGGGCGGCAACGGCCTGGTGGAAATGGGCACGTTCCTGGCGATCCTGGCCGGTACCATTGGCGCCGGGATCATGATGTCGTCCACCCATTACGCGCCGGTGGTGTCGGTGGCGATTGTCGGTGTGGCGGTACTCGGTTACCTCGCCAGCCGCAGCATCCCGCGCGCGGCGGCCTCGACCCCGCAGTTGCGGTTGAACTGGAATATCTTCAGCGAATCCTGGGCAACTTTGCGCCTCGGCCTGGGCCAGACCCCGGCAGTGTCGCGCTCGATCGTGGGCAACTCGTGGTTCTGGTTCGTCGGTGCGATTTACCTGACGCAGATTCCGGCCTACGCCAAGGAGTGGCTGTACGGCGACGAAACCGTGGTCACGCTGATCCTGACCGTGTTCTCGGTGGGCATCGCCCTCGGTTCGATGCTCTGTGAAAAACTCTCGGGCCGTAAGGTGGAAATTGGCCTGGTACCGTTCGGCTCGTTTGGCCTGACCGTGTTCGGCCTGTTGCTGTGGTGGCACTCCGGCGGCTTCCCACAGAATGTGCAGGCCAATGACTGGCTGGCGGTGTTGAGCTATGGGCAGGCCTGGTGGGTGTTGTTCGATATCCTCGGCCTGGGTGTATTCGGCGGCTTTTACATCGTGCCGCTGTACGCGCTGATCCAGTCGCGTACCGCCGAGAATGAGCGGGCGCGGGTGATCGCCGCCAACAACATTCTCAACGCGCTGTTCATGGTGGTCTCGGCGATCGTGTCGATCCTGCTGCTGAGCGTGGCCAAGCTGTCGATCCCCGAACTGTTCCTGGTGGTGTCACTGCTCAACATCGCGGTCAACACCTACATCTTCAGGATCGTTCCCGAGTTCACCATGCGGTTCATGATCTGGCTGCTCAGCCATTCCATGTACCGCGTGGAGCATCGCAACCTTGATCTGATTCCGGACGAGGGCGCGGCGTTGCTGGTGTGCAACCACGTCTCGTTTGTCGATGCACTGTTGATCGGCGGCGCGGTACGTCGGCCGATTCGCTTTGTCATGTACTACAAGATCTACCGCTTGCCGGTGCTGAACTTTATCTTTCGCACGGCCGGGGCGATTCCGATCGCCGGGCGCAACGAAGATATCCAGATCTACGAAAAGGCCTTCACGCGGATTGCGCAGTACCTGCAGGACGGGGAGTTGGTGTGCATTTTCCCGGAAGGCAAATTGACCAGCGACGGTGAGATGAATGAGTTCCGTGGTGGCGTGACGCGCATTCTGGAAGAGACGCCAGTGCCGGTGATTCCGATGGCGCTGCAGGGGTTGTGGGGGAGTTTCTTCAGCCGCGATCCGAACAAGGGCTGGTTCCATCGCATCTGGTCGCGGGTGGTGTTGGTGGCAGGTGAGCCGGTATCGGTCGAGTCGGCGACGCCGGCGCAGTTGCAGGAGAAGGTCACGCAACTGCGCGGCACGGTCCTGTAGGAGCACGGCTTGCCGGCGATGGCGCCCGTTCAGGCGCTATCGCCGCAAGCGGTCATGTGCTGATCTTGAGACCAATCAGTCCACAGATGATCAACGCCACGCTGGCCAGGCGGAACAGCGCCATGGATTCCCCGAACAGGATAATCCCGGCGATCACCGTGCCCACCGCACCCACGCCCGTCCAGATGGCGTACGCGGTGCCCAATGGCAGTTCCTTCATGGCCAGGCCCAGCAGGCCGAGGCTGATGGCCATGGCGGCAATGGTCAGGGCGGTCGGCAGTGGCTTGCTGAAACCGTCGGTGTACTTCAAGCCGACGGCCCAGCCGACTTCAAACAAACCGGCAAAAAACAGAATGATCCAGGACATGATGACCTCGCTTTTATAGGCGGGGTCGTCCCCGGAGTATGCGCCTCGATAGCGTCGCGGGGTCGTCCCCGCGAAGCTCGGTAGAGTGCCGAAAATTGATCAGGCGATCAAGTTTGCGGCGTGTTCTCCAGCGCGCGGCGGTCTTCCTTCTCGCTCATGCGGCGGAAATACGTCGAGAGCAATGCCCCGGAAATATTGTGCCAGACGCTGAACAGCGCGCTCGGTACCGCCGCCAACGGCGAAAAGTGTGCGCTGGCCAATGCGGCGCCCAGCCCGGAATTCTGCATGCCGACTTCCAGCGCCAACGACTTGCGTTGCGCCAATGGCAGTTTGAACAGGCGACCGGTGAAGTAGCCCAGCAGGTAACCGAAGCTGTTGTGCAGCATCACCACTGCCATGATCAGCAGGCCCGACTCGGCGATTTTCGCCTGGCTGGCCGCCACCACCGCCGCGACGATGATCACGATGCTCACCACCGAGACCAGCGGCAGCACCTCCACGGCGTGGCGCACCCGCTCGCCGAGCAGGCGTTGCGCGACCACACCGAGCACGATCGGCAGCAGCACCACTTGCAGGATCGACCAGAACAACTCCATGAACGACACCGGCAGCCAGGCCGACGCCAACAGCCAGATCAGCGCCGGCGTGAGCAGCGGGGCGAGGAGGTGGTGACGGCGGCGATGGCCACCGACAGCGCCAGGTCGCCACGAGCCAGCCAGGTCATCACGTTGGACGAAGTGCCGCTCGGGCAGCAGCCGACCAGGATCACGCCGACGGCAATTTCCGGTGGCAGGTGGAAAGCCTGGCACAGCAGCCAGGCCACGCCCGGCATGATTACAAAGTGCGCGACCACGCCCAGTGCCACGCGCCATGGGTGGCGTGCGACCTCGGCGAAGTCTTCGAGTTTGAGGGTCAGCCCCATGCCGAACATCACCAGGCCCAGCAGCGGGACGATGGCGCTTTTCAGGCCAATGAACCAGCTGGGTTCGAGGAAGGCCACGACGGCGAAAATCAACACCCAGTAGGCGAAGGTGTTGCCGACGAAGCGGCTCAAGGCAGCGAGTGCACGCATGGAGATGTCCTTGTTATTAGAAGTCGGAAGTACAAATGCGATCAGATGTGGGAGCGGGCTTGCTCGCGAAGGCGGTGTGCCAGTCAATCCATCTGCTGACTGATCCACCGCCTTCGCGAGCAAGCCCGCTCCCACATTTTGATCTTCACATGGCTTTAGATGCCTTGTGGAGTCTCTTCGCCGCCGAGTGCTTCCACCAGCGCCGGCAGGAAGTCGCCAAACGTCAGCATCATCAGGGTAAAGCTTGCATCCAGTTGGCCCAGGGCTTCTTCACCGCCGTCCTGTTCCGCCTGGTCTTGCAGCAGGTCTTCGAACTTCAGGCGCTTGACGGTCATCTTGTCGTCGAGCATGAAGGACAGCTTGTCCTGCCAGGCCAGCGACAGTTGGGTCACGACTTTGCCGGTGGTGAGGTGCAGCTGGATTTCCTCGCCGGTCAGGTCTTGGCGCTTGCAGCGCACGATGCCGCCGTCTTCGTGGGTGTCGCGCAGTTCGCATTCGTCGAGGACGAAGAAATCATCGGCCGGCTTCTGGGTAGTGACCCAGTCGGTCATGATCGCGGTCGGTGCGGTCTTCACGGTGAGTGGACGTACCGGCAGGGTGCCGATTACTTCACGCAGGGTCGAGAGCAGGTCTTCGGCACGTTTCGGGCTGGCCGAGTTGACCAGGATCAGGCCCTGTTTCGGCGCGATGGCGGCGAAGGTCGACGAGCGACGGATAAAGGCGCGGGGCAGGAAGGCCTGGATGATTTCATCCTTGATCTGGTCGCGTTCCTTTTTATAGACCTTGCGCATTTGCTCGGCCTCGATCTCTTCGACTTTCTCTTTCAGCGCGTCACGCACCACGCTGCCCGGCAGGATGCGTTCTTCCTTGCGCGCGGCAATCAGCAGGAAGTCACCGCTGACGTGAACCAGAGGAGCGTCTTCGCCTTTACCGAAAGGCGCGACGAAACCGTAAGTGGTCAACTCCTGGCTTGCACAAGGGCGCGCCAGCTTGGTGGCCATTGCCGCTTCCAACGCCTCGGCATCAACAGGCAGATCTTGGGTCAGGCGATAGATAAGCAGGTTCTTGAACCACATGGGGTGAGTCTCTCCTTTATACAAAGGGGGGCATTATTCTCTTGATATCGCCTGAGGCCAACCCTGCCTAAGCCATTGGAAGGCCTCAAAAAAAAGATTTAAGAAAGTGCTTGCCAGACCCAGGGGCGCTCCGTAGAATGCGCGCCACACCGAAACGAAGGGTGATTAGCTCAGCTGGGAGAGCATCTGCCTTACAAGCAGAGGGTCGGCGGTTCGATCCCGTCATCACCCACCATTCGCTTCAAGTGTTACGCGCAGCGGTAGTTCAGTCGGTTAGAATACCGGCCTGTCACGCCGGGGGTCGCGGGTTCGAGTCCCGTCCGCTGCGCCATATTCGGCAACCTGGAACACTGAACGCCAGGTCGCCACAAGAAGCCCGCTCATTGAGCGGGCTTTTTTTTGCCTGCGATTTGACCTCCCGCTACCTTGCCATGTGCACTGCAGGTTCATCCTGAGCGGTGGGTACACCATGACGTGGCGGAATACCCCCATGCCCATTGGTCGATTGCGCCTCCTGCCGCTTAAACGGTTATCTATAGCCACGCGAAGACTTCCAGGCGAGCTACCGCAGCAGGACGCTGTGGTGCCCGCTCTCTAACAATGGCCTGTCAAGGCGATAAAAATAGTCTGCAAGGGGAATGGCACTTGATGAAATATCCACTGCGTCCGTTGGTGTTCTGGCCAACGTTCCTGATCCTGCTGGCGGCAGTGATCGCCAGCTACATTGACCTGAATGCGTTCCTGACGGTCAGCAAACAGCTCAACAGCCTGATCCTGAACAACTTCTCCTGGTTGTTCAGCGCCGGCTCGTTCGCCATGGTGGTGTTGACTGCGATTGTCTACCTGTCGCCGCTGGGCAGGGTGCGTATCGGCGGCGAAGATGCCCAGCCCCTGCTGAGCAAGTGGCGCTGGTTCATGGTGGCGCTGTGCACCACCCTGGCGGTCGGTGTGTTGTTCTGGACCACCGCTGAACCGCTCTATCACCTCTACGGCCCCCCCACCAGCCTGCCCATCGAAGCAGGCAGCGGCGCGGCCAAAAGCTTTGCCATGTCGACGATGTTCCTGCACTGGACCATCACCCCCTACGCCATCTACCTGGTGCCCTCGCTGGTGTTTGCGCTGGTGTTCTACAACCGCCGCGGCAACTTCTCGATTGGTGCCATGCTCGAGCCGCTGCTGGGCGAGGCGCGGGTCAAGCGCTATGCCGGGTTGATCGACACCCTGGCGATGTTTGCCCTGGTGGCCGGCATGGCTTCGTCCCTGGGCACTGGCGCGCTGACCTTGTCGGGTGGCCTGAGCCAGTACATCGGCGGCGAAACCACACCCCTGCGCCTGGCGATCATCATCGCGATCATTGTCATCACCTTTGTCGCCTCGGCCGCCAGCGGCCTGCAGCGCGGCATTGTGATGCTGTCGTCGTTCAACACCTGGATCATGCTGGCCCTGGGGCTGTTCGTGCTGTTGTGCGGACCGACCCTGTACATGTTCAGCCTGGGCGTCGAGTCCCTGGGCATCTACCTCGACACCTTCTTCAGCCGCAGCCTGTTCACCGGCGCCGCCAGCGGCGACACCTGGCCACAGAGCTGGACCGTGTTCTACTGGTCGGTGTGGTTTGCCTGGGCACCGGTGAGCGCGCTGTTCCTCGGCAAGATCGGCCGCGGCTACACCGTGCGCGAATTCATTCATATCAACATGCTGTACCCGGCGTTGTTCACTGCGGTGTGGATCTGCATCTTCTCCGGCACCAGCCTGTACTTCGACGCCCTGGGCGACGGCAGCCTCAACCGCGTGCTGAACGAGCAGGGCGTGGAGCATGTGCTGTACCAGATGTTCCAGCAATTGCCGGCCAGCGCCTTGATGGTCGCGTTCCTGCTGTTCGTGGCGTTCATCTCCTTCGTTACCGCCGCAGACTCCAGCACCGATGTGATCGCCAACCTGTGCAGCAAAGGCGTGACGGCCGATTCCGACCTGGACGGCAACCCGACATTGAAGATTGTGTGGGGGGTGATTATCGGCACGGTGTCGTGGGTGATGGTCGCCTTCATCGGCATCGACGGCGTGAAGATGCTCTCCAACCTCGGCGGTCTACCGGGGATGATCCTGGTGCTGCTGGCCAGTACCTCGCTGATCTTCTGGCTGAAGAACCCCGCGTTACTCGAGGTGAAACGCCAGCAGCCCGTCAGCGAGCCCGACGTGCGTGACGTCGACCCCGTCGCGGCATACGCCCGCTAACTCATGAAACTGTGTGCCTCCCCACGCGCTCCCTGGCGGGCGCGGGGGAGTCGTTTGTTTGCAATAAACGCGTTTGGAGCTACCGATGGAAATCGTTACCGAGTTTGCCTACAAGGTCCGTGAAATCGAGCATTGCCTGATCCCCTTGAAGGACGGCACCCAACTGGCCGCGCGCATCTGGCTGCCGGAAGTCGCCGGTTTGCAGACCTTTCCGGCGATCCTGGAATACCTGCCGTACCGCAAGCGCGACGGCACTGCCGTGCGCGATGCGCTGACCCACCCGTGGATGGCGGGCCAGGGTTATGTGTGTGTGCGCGTGGACATGCGTGGCAACGGCGAATCCGAAGGCCTGATGGCCGACGAATACCTGCTGCAGGAGCAGGACGACGCCCTCGAAGTGATCGACTGGTTGTGCCGGCAACCCTGGTGCGACGGCAACGTCGGCATGATGGGCATCTCGTGGGGCGGCTTCAACGGCCTGCAGGTCGCAGCGCGCCAGCCCGAGGCGTTGAAGGCGATCATCACCTTGTGTTCCACCGATGACCGCTTTGCCGACGACATCCACTACAAGGGCGGCAACCTGCTGATGGAGAACTTCGGCTGGGCCGCGACCATGCTCAACTTCAGCGCCGCGGTGCCCGATCCCCTGCTGGTGGGCGACGCCTGGAAAACCCTCTGGCACCAGCGCCTGGAGGGCATGCCGCTGCTCGCCGAAACCTGGCTGAAACATCAGACCCGCGATGACTATTGGCGCCACGGTTCGGTGTGCGAGGACTATTCGAAGATCAAGGCGGCGGTGTACGCCGTCGGTGGCTGGGGCGACGCTTACCGCAACACGGTCTCGCGCCTGATGGAGCACCTGCCGGGCCCCAGGAAGGCCATGATTGGCCCGTGGATTCACAAGTATCCGCATTTTGCCGTGCCGAATCCGGCTATCGGGTTCCTGCAAGAAGCCCTGCGCTGGTGGGATTACTGGCTTAAAGGTATCGAAAATGGCGTGATGGACACTGCCGCATGCACCTTTTACCTACAGGATATTCTGTCACCCAAAGGCAGTTACGCCGAGCGTCCCGGCATTTGGGTGCAGACCTCGGGCTGGCCGGACCCGCAAGTGCAGTGGCGCGATTTCAGTCTCGACGAGCGTGGCCTCACGCCCGGCAATCACGCATTGGCCGCGCCCCGCAGCGTGTGTTCGCCGTTGACCACTGGCTTGCACCAGGGTGAATACTGCGCCATCTGGTTTGGCCCCGACGGGCCGACGGACCAGCGTCGCGATGATGCCCATTCGCTGTGCTTCGACTCCCAGCCGCTGACCGAACCCTTGGCGCTGTTGGGCGATGTACGCCTCACTTTGCGCCTGGCCAGCGATACAACCTGCGGGCAATTGGTCGCGCGCCTGAATGCGGTGGCGCCGGATGGGCAGGTCACGCAGATCAGTTATGCCGTACTTAATCTCACTCTTCGCGAAGACTTTTCCCACGTCACACCGGTAGTTCCGGGTGAAGCGATGGACGTGCAGCTGAGCCTCGATCATATCGGCATGCGTTTGCCGGCCGGCTATCGCTTGCGCCTGGCCTTGAGCACCGCGAGTTTCCCGTTGCTGTGGCCGAGTCGCGAGCTGACCACGCTGACCCTGCTGCCGGGTGTGCAAAGCCTGCAACTGCCGGTATTCGTCGGCGAAGCGGTGGACTGCCCGTTCGAGGCGCCACAATCGGCACCCCCGGCGGCCCTGGAAGTCTTGCGTGCCGCCGCGCCGAAACGCACATTGATCGAAGACGTCGGCAGTGGCGAAGTCTGCGTGAAGATCGAAGACGACCTGGGGGCCGTGCGCTTTACCGATCACGGCCTGTCCGTGGACCAGCGCTGCACCGAGCAATATCGCACCTTGCCCTGGGACCCGCTGTCCACCCGTGCCGATATCCAGTGGCACTATCGGGTGGGCCGCGATGCCTGGGAGGTGGAGGTGGAAAGCCGCCTGAGCGTGCACGCCGATGCCGAGTGGTTCTACGTCGAGGCGGAGCAGACGGCCTGGGAGAACGGCCAGTTGGAACACCGTCGGCAATGGAGCAAGCGCGTGGCCAGGGTCGCGCTGTGAGTCAGCAACTGGCAGGATGCCTGGCCACGTGATCTCTGCGGGCCCGGCCAAACCCGGGCCCGTTCTGCCATTGGAACCGCTTATGTCACGCCGAAACGTCGACCTTCCGCCCCTCAACTGCCTGCAGACGTTCGAAGCGGCGGCCCGTCATCTGAGTTTTACCCAGGCTGCCCATGAACTGAACCTGACCCAGAGCGCGGTCAGCCGCCAGATCAAGCGTCTGGAAGAAGACCTGGCGCGCCCGTTGTTCTACCGGCTGGCGCTGGGATTGAGCCTGACGCCCGCCGGGGTTCGCTACTTTCGGACCGTCCAGCGGCTGTTGCGCGAACTTGACCGCGAGTCCGCCGAGTTGCGTCGGCGCGGCGCCGATCGCCAATTGACCCTGGCCAGCACGCCGACCATCAGTTCGATCTGGCTCGCCGGCCTGCTGCCGGAGTTCCAGCGCGAACACCCGGACCTGGATATCCGCATCCTGTGCAGCGAAAGTCCTGATCATCTGGATGTGAGCGAGTACGACCTGGGCCTGTTCTATCACCTCGATGAGCTGCCGCCACCCCACGACCTGGAACTGTCGCCGGTGTTCGCGCGCGAGCAGGTCATCGCGGTGTGCAGCCCCGGTTATATCGAGCGTCACGGCCCGATCAGCGACGTGCAACAGTTGCTGCATGCCCATACGTTGCTGATCGTCGAGGACCACTCCCATGACTGGCTGACCTGGACCGACTGGTTCGCCGATGTCGGCGCCCATTACCACACCCCGCGTCATGCATTGCGCACCAACAGCTATCAACTGTTGATGCAATCGGCGGTCATGGGCCACGGCGTGGCCCTGGGCTGGAAGAGTTTGCTGATGGGCGAACTGGCTGCCGGTCGCCTGCAGATGGCCTTGCCCCAAACCATGCACAGCCGGGGTCGCCTGCACCTGATGCAACCGCACCACCGCAACCTGCCCTCGGCTGCGCGCAGCTTTCGCCAATGGTTGCTGGCCCAGGCCAGCCATATGAACGACACCCTCTAACTTTCGACTTGCCACCATGAACCTGACTTTCCTGACCTTCCCCGCGCTGTACAGCGCGACCATCCTGATGCTCACCGGCAACGGGCTGTTTTTCAGTTTTATCGGCCTGCGCTTGAGCAGTCAGGGCATCAACGAGCTGTGGATCGGCGCGCTGACGGCGGCGTACTACGGTGGCATGGTCTGCGGGGCCAAGTTCGGCCACCGCATGATCGCGGGCGTCGGGCATGTGCGCTCGTATGTGGCGTGTGCAGGCGTCGCCACCATCATCGTGCTGCTGCATGTGCTGTTCGAGCAGTTGGCGTTCTGGCTGGTGCTGCGATTCGTGATGGGCCTGGTCATGATGAACCAGTACATGGTCATTGAAAGCTGGCTGAACGAGCAGGCGGAAAACAACCAGCGCGGCGCGGTGTTTGCTGGCTACATGGTGGCGGTGTCCCTGGGTTTGATGTTGGGGCAGGGCGTATTGATCTGGCGCCCGGAGCTGGATTTCAAGCCGCTGATAATCGTGGCGATCTGCTTTGCCGCGTGCCTGCTGCCGGTGACCATGACCAAGCGTCTGCACCCGGCCAAGCTGGTGGCGGCGCCGCTGGAAGTGGGGTTTTTCTGGCGGCGGGTGCCGCAGGCGCTGACCACCGTGTTCGTCACCGGCCTGATGATCGGCGCGTTTTACGCGTTGGCACCGGTATTCGCCACGCGCAACGGCCTGAGCACGGCCCAGGCCAGCACCTTCGTCGCGGTGTCGATCTTTGCCGGGCTGTGCGGGCAGTGGCCGATCGGCTGGCTGTCGGATCGCATTGATCGGTCCCGGTTGATCCGTAGCTGCGCCCTGGCCCTGGGGCTGGTGGTGATTCCGCTGTGGGGGCTGGTGCAACTGCCGTATGCCTTGTTGCTGGTGTTCGGCTTTCTCAGCGGTTTGCTGCTGTTCACGCTGTACCCGCTGGCGGTAGCGCTGGCCAATGACAACGTCGAACAGCCCCGGCGCGTGCCCTTGAGCGCGATGATGCTGGCGACCCACGGGATTGGCGCGTGCCTGGGGCCGATGCTCAGCGGCGCACTGATGAACAGCTACGGCCACGGTGCGTTCTACATGTTGTTTTCGGCCTGCGCGCTGTTGCTGATCTGGCGTGTACAGCCCAAGCAGGTCACCGGCGAGTATCGGGTCGAAGGCGCGCCGTTGCACCACGTGGCCATGCCGGAACATCCGATGGGGGCCATGGCTGCAGTGCTCGACCCACGGGTGGACGAGATCCCCGAAGAACTGGTGATCAACGACCCGGTACCCGATACCCGAGCCTGACGCCTACTTGGCTTTTTTCTTGCGCGTCTGGCGCGTGGCCAGGTGCTCGAAGCAAAATGAGGCGGTGCCGAACACGGCGATTATGGTCAGGACGAGCATGCCGAGGGTTGAGCTTTCCATGGAAAATGCCTACGTGATGGAGTAGGCATCCACGGTAGTTTCGCGCCGAAAATGGCTCAATAGACCCGACGCAATCCTTACGGCGCCGGGCCCGTTATTACGCACTCTTTACGGGTTGTTGCGGCTGTGACGGTAATCGCTGATCGCTTCGTACACCGCCTTGCGCAAGCGGTTGATACCGCCGATGGGGCGATGCTCCGCCACACCGAACCAGGGGTTGAACGACTGGTTGTCACACGCCAGGTTCTGCTCGGGGGTATCGAAATCCTGGGCCGGGATGCGCACCTTGGCCACGCTCTCATAGGGCGCATCGCTCTCCTGCCATTCGATACTGGTGTCTTCGATCGGCATGAATTTCTGCGGGTTCTGTCGCTGGATCTGCAGCACGAAACACGCCGGCACGCGGTCGGTGGACAACTGTTGGCTCAAGGCGCTGCGCAGGAAGTTGGGCAGGTCCTGGTTCTGTTTGGGTAGCACGTATTCCGGGCAATCCTGCGGATCGGGTGCCACGCGGAACTTGGCGTTGGCCGCACCGAACTTGTAGGGCGATACCGAAAAATAGGTGGTCTGCGTCGGGCTGGCAGGGGCGGGTGCCAGGGTCGCCAGGGCGATAAACAGATGCCGTACCTGCCAACTGCGCGGGTCGACCTTGGGGAAGAACGCGAGGACTTTCTTGCCATCCGCTTGTGCGCCGATGTTCTGCGCGTATTCCGCCACATCGCTGACAAAGAAATTCGGGTGGCTGAACATCACGAAGTCCTGCTCTGTGCGGTTTTGCTGATCCGCCAGCAGTTGTTTGCCCGGCACATCCAGCAACTTCAGCGCCATGCCGCGGGCATCGCGGATGCTGTCGAACTGCGGGTAGGCGTTGCCGTTGGACAGCCGAATCAGCGCCTGCCAGGTCTTGCCCGGCTCGGCGAACACGCCCTGGCGCAAGGCCGGGTCCAGGTCCGCCAGCACACTGACTTCGGCCTTCACACAGCCATGCGCCTTGGCGTGGGCATCGCGCAGGTAGCGCGTGCCTTCGCGGTGCTGGTCAACGATGCGCACTGCTGTCTGGATAATGCCCTGGGTCATCGCCGCTTCACCTGGCGGGACCTGCTCGTTCGGTGAGACCGGGCCACTGTGCTGCCAGGCGTACCAGGCGGTCGCGGCGAGCCAGCCGAGCAGGCCCAGGCCGACCAGCCACAGCAGGGTCTTGCCGAGCCACGCGCCGAGGCGCAGCCAGAGACGGGAGAGCAGGGAAGGTCGGTCGTATTGAGATCGAATAATCATGGCAGTTGTTGCTCCAGCGGGCCGCCCAGCACTTTCAGGTATTCCAGCAGCGCCCAGCGTTCCTGCGGCAGCAAGCCGCGGCCGATAACGCCGTTGCCACGTTGGCCGGCACGGAATTCGTGGCCGCTGTTGTGGTTGCCGGTGAGTTTTGTATCGAACAGGAAGGCGTTCTTGAACACGGCGGTCTGGAAGCCCAGGTGGCGCGGGTCATAGTCGAACGTGCCTTTATAGAAGGTGGTGCTGCGCTCGTCCTGGGGCGAGAGCAATTGGTAGATCGTCGGCACCGAGCCGTTGTGCAGGAACGGCGGGGTGGCCCACACGCCGGCCAGCGGACGGGCCTTGTAGGCGCGCAGCTCACGCACGCCGATGGGCAGCCCATAGCCATCCAGCTGCGGGCGCTCGGCGGGGGTGACGCCGGCGGCGCGATAGGCGTGCTCTTCAACGAACGCCGTGACGTAGGCCAGGCCCTTGGCCACGGACATTTTTTTCAGGTCCAGCGGCTCGGTCGGCGTGGGGTGCAGCTCGACATTCAACTTGGCCAGCTCCGCCGGGTCCCACTGCAGGGCGCTGAGGTCATAGCGCTGGTCGGCAATGTTGCTGGCGGTGCCGGGGTCGGTGCCGATGTACTCCACCGGGAGCATTTTCAGTTGCTGGACCGGGCGGCCGTTTTCCTGGGTGACGGTCGGCACATGGCAACCGGCGCAATTTTCCGCGAACAGTGCGCGGCCCTGGGCGGCGAGGGGCTTGTCGATGGCGCCGAACAGGTCTTCCGGCCAGGTCGGCGGTTTGAGCCGTTGCAGGGTTTCTTCGATCAGGTTGAGGTCGCGTACGCGCACGCTCGATGGGTAGCGCGCGTCACCCTGGAGCGGTTGGCCGGCGCTGTCGAAGAAGGTCAGGGTGGCGCCTACACCGAGGGCTTCGCCGATATTGCGCGCCATCGGCTGCTGGGCCGAGCCGTTCCATTGCACCCAGTCGAAGGTCCAGATATCCCACAGGTGCGGGTAGTCCACTGGCGCATTGGCGACGCGATAGTTGTCCGGCGAAATCGCGTCGCCGAAGCTGGCATTGGCGATGCGGCCGAACGCGTCGGTACGGCCCGGGCCTTCTTCGGTGGGGTAGAGGCCGCGGTGGGTGTCGTTCCAGGCAACTTTCAGGAACTGGTTCAGCGACTGCTTGAAGTCCTGGCGCAGTTGGCTGTGCTGGGCATCGTACTGATCGCCGAGCACCTTGCGCGCGAAGCGCTCGAACTTCCACGGGTTGTAATACGTTGCCGCGAGGCTGGCGACGAGGGCCTGGCCGAAACTGCCGCCGCGCAACGTGGGCACACTGGACGGCAGCACATGCTGGGCCGAGCCGCCATCGATGCGCAGGGCCTGGCCCTTGAAGCGCAGCTCGCCGGTGTGGCAGGCGGCGCAGGTGATGTCCAGGTATTCAACGCTGCTGCCGGCGTTGGTGTGCCGGGCAAACCCCACCGGCAGGTTGCCGGGGTTTTGCGCGGTGGGCACCTGTTTGGGATCGACCAGGAAGCCGAAGCGCGCCAGGTACTCCGGCGTGGCGAAGCGCTGTTCGGAAAACGGCAGTTCCAGGGCAGTGAACCAGTTGTAATGCAGGCCCTTGACCTGGGTGCCCTGGGGCGTGAAGTAGTAGGTCTGGCGGTCGGCGGCACTCCATTGATCCTGGTAGTGCACCTGCTCCACGGGCACGTATTCCGGCAGCCTGGGGTTGAGGGTGTAATAGATCACCACGGCCAGGGCGAGCCCCAGCACGATGAATATCAACAGTAAAACACGGGAAAAAATGCGCAAGATAACTATCCTTGTCGAGTTGTCGCGTTGTTATGCCACTACGCCATAAGTGCGGCAAGTGGCCATGAGCCTGGTAGTAGGCGGTCCCACGATCCTTCGCGGGTCCCCATAATGAATGAAAATGCTTTTAAACACGTGAACTTATCGGAAGTTTCCTGCTCACATGCCGGTAGCCATTGGTCGTGGCCGCCTGATAAGCTCGCGACTTTATTCGAATGCCCTTTTGGCGCATGAACAAGGAAATAGCATGAAACAGCATCGGTTGGCGGCGGCGGTGGCCCTGGTTAGCCTGGTACTTGCGGGTTGTGATTCGCAGACCAGCGTAGAGCTGAAAACCCCGGCGCAGAAAGCTTCCTACGGTATCGGCCTGAACATGGGCAAAAGCCTTGCCCAGGAAGGCATGGATGACCTGGATTCCAAAGCGGTAGCCCAGGGCATCGAAGATGCCGTCGGCAAGAAAGAGCAGAAGCTCAAAGACGACGAGCTGGTTGAAGCGTTTGCCGCACTGCAGAAGCGTGCTGAAGAACGCATGACCAAGATGAGCGAAGAGTCGGCAGCCGCCGGCAAGAAATTCCTCGAAGACAATGCCAAGAAAGACGGCGTAGTCACCACCGCTTCCGGTCTGCAGTACAAGATCACCAAGAAAGCCGACGGCCCTCAGCCTAAGCCGACTGACGTGGTGACTGTGCACTACACCGGCAAGCTCACCAACGGCACCACCTTTGACAGCTCCGTGGATCGCGGTAGCCCGATTGACCTGCCGGTCAGCGGCGTGATCCCGGGTTGGGTCGAAGGCCTGCAACTGATGCACGTAGGCGAGAAGGTCGAGCTGTACATCCCGTCCGACCTGGCCTACGGCGCCCAGAGCCCGAGCCCGGCGATTCCAGCCAACTCGGTGCTGGTATTCGACCTGGAGCTGCTGGCCATCAAGGACCCAGCCAAGGCTGAAGCCCCTGCAGCACCTGCCGCCAAGAAGTAATCGGCACCTGAACACTCAACGCCCCGTCTCGACGGGGCGTTGTTGTTTCTGGCCGTCGGAAAACGCGTGCTTCCCTGAGGAGTCGGCTTGTCGACGAAAAGCGCTGAGCCACTGCATTTTCTCCAGAATGCTGGCGTAATCGTTGACACTCATGGCTGGCAAGCCAGTACCTGCAGAAATCTGATCGAACCCATGATGGGTCGTGGAGTCTGATATAAGACTCGAGTACGGGTAGCCGCACATCTACGCCAAGTCAATGAAATCTTGGGTTTTTTTAATGTGCGCAAAAAACGCCCGATCTGACTGCAAGCCTTGTACTGCGTGGCTTTCAGCCGGAAAAATAGGCTCTGTTCACAAGGTTATCCACAATTTGTGTGGATAACCTTTTATGTCGCCTGGAACTGGAGTGACGAATGAAACCACCCTTCAATTTCACCCGCTTCTTGCCCATGGCCGCCCGCTTGCTTGGTCGTGGGCGGTTGCCGACCCTGCTGTTCGCCGTCGCCGCCAAGGGCTCGAGCCAGGGTAATCGCCTGGGCAAGCTCAAGGATGATCTGAAGTTGCTCCAGGCCCTGTGCCTGGCCTATTGGCGCGGCGAGTACCGTGCGATCAGCCCCAAGGCGCTGATCTCGGTAGTCGCGGGGTTGATGTACTTCCTCAGCCCGATCGATGCGATCCCGGACTTTATTCCGGTGTTCGGCATGCTCGATGACATCGCCGTGCTGGCGTGGGTCATGAAGACCCTCGACGGTGAGTTGAGCGCCTTTCGCGCCTGGCGCGACGCGCAGCGTCCGGAAAAACTCGCGGTGGTCGAGCGACTGCCAGCCACGCCTGCCTTGCTCGCCAAGGAAAACCCGCAAAAAAACTGATCATACGGATATCACCCTGCGACCTTTGTGGCTGTTAGGATTACACTCCTAAGGAAAGAACTTACGCTGTAAGTGTTGTGATCCTACGGGGCAGTCATGGATATTCAGATAATTTCACGCAATGGCGAGCCCGAATACGCGGTTTTGCCATGGGACCAGTACCAGGCGCTGCTAAAAGCTGCCGGTCAGCCACACCCCGCACCGCCTCCTGCTGTTACTGCCCACGCCGCCCCCGCTGAGGATATGCGCCCGCTCGCAGACCTGCGCGGCTTGCGCGAGGCCAAGGGCCTGGCCATCGAGACCCTGGCCCGCACCGTGGGTATCAGCCCCTCGTATCTTGGATTGATCGAAAGTGGTGAACGCCAGCCGGATGCCGCGATTCGCCGCAGCCTGGCCTGGGAATTGGGCGTTGCAGGTTGGAGGGATGAATCTTGAGCTTACGTATCAGCCGTCAACACTGGGATGGGTTACTCAACGAACTGGACCAGGCGCGCCGCCAGCGCCATCTGCTGACCTACCGCGCGCTGCTGGAGCGCCTGCAATTCCCGACGCCGGCCATGCAAACCCTGGCCGCGGCCCTGGAACACCTGGCGGCGCTGGATGCCAAGGCCGAGCAGCCGTTGCGCAGCTCACTGGTGATCAGCCAGGGCGCGAGTCGCCTGCCGCGTACCGGCTTTTTTGAATGCGTGGAGCGCCTGGGCCGGTTCAGCGGACCGTCCGATGGGGTGGCCGCAGCCTCCTGGCACGCCTCGGAGGTGGTGCGGGTGTTTGAATACGAGTACCCCGAATCCGCCGAGGCTTAAAGCGCCTGGGGCTGCATGTCCATGCTGTCGATCACATGAATGCTGTAGCCGGCCACATCCTTGGCATGGTGTTTGGCTTGCGATGCCATCTCGGCCAACTGGCTGGCATCGAGTTGTCCACAGGCCTGTGGATATAAGTGCACCACGCCGATCGACAGTGACAGCAACGCAAACTCCTGACGCACGCCCTGGCGATTCAACGCCACGAAGCAGCCAGCGTCGAGGTGCTCGGCGCGATAGAAACGCCGGCATTGGGTATGGAAATCATCCAGCAACTGGTTGAGACGCTTGCGCCAATCCTGCGGCCCCAGCACCAGCAAAAAATCATCCCCGCCAATGTGTCCGACAAAGTCGCGGCTCGGGTCGACCCGGTCGTTCAGGCACTGCGCCAGGCACAGCAACACCTCATCCCCACGTCCATAACCGTAGATATCGTTGAAGGGCTTGAAGCTGTCGATGTCCACGTAGCAGATCACCGACTCGCGCTGCTGCTGCAACAACCGTGTGAGGCATTGCTGGATCGGCACGTTGCCTGGCAGCAGGGTCAGCGGGTTGGCATAGCGCGCTTGCTGGATTTTCAGCTCGGTGATCAGCTTGAGCACATCGATCACCCGGCCCAGCCCCAGGTAGTCGCCATTGAGGGTGATGATGAAGTCTTCTTCGATGCGCTGCCGCGCGCGGCTGGTCAACAGGCGGCTGACCTGTTGCAGCGACTGGCTCAACTCCACCGCCAGAAAATCATCGCTCATCAAGCGGCTGATCGGTTTGCGCGCAAACAGGTCGGTGGCGAACGGCTTGAGCAGCGCATCCGACAGCGAATGCCGATGCACGATGCCGACCGGGTGGCCGCGCCCGTCCAGCACTGCCAGCGAGTTGAGGTTGGCCTGGCGGCGGAATGACTCCAGTACCTGGGCGGTGGCGGTGTCCTGATCCACCGCCGGCTGTTCGTTGAGCAGCGCGCTGAGGTCGCTGCCTTCTTCGCTGAGGGCGATGTTGGCGTTGTCCGGCTTGGGCAGCATCAGGCGCGCCTCTTGCGGCGGCTGTTCCTGCGGGCGGCAGAGCAGGTAGCCCTGGACCAGGTCAACGCCCATCTCCGTCAGCACAGCCAGCTCTTCCGCCAGTTCGATGCCCTCGGCAATCACCTGGGCGCGGGAGGCCCTGGCGATCTGCAGGATGGAGCCGACAAACTCGCGCTTGAGCGCATCCTGGTGAATGCCGTCGATAAAGTGCCGGTCGATCTTTACGTAGTCCGGGCGCAGCTCCGACCACAGCCGCAGGCTGGAATAGCCGGCGCCCAAATCATCCAGTGCGATGGCGAAACCCATGTTGCGGTAATGGTGCAGGGCGGTCTGCAGCAGGTCGAAGTCGTCGGTGGGCGTCTGCTCGGTGAGTTCGATCACCACCTGGCTTGGCGGGATGCCAAAGTCGCGCAGCAGTTGCAGGGTACGCCCTGGCTGGTGCGCGGTTTCCATCAGGGATTCCGGCGAGATATTGAGAAACAGCTTGCCCGGCAGCTTCTGTTCACTGAAGCGTCGGCACGCGCTTTCGCGGCATGCGATTTCCAGTTCACTGAGGCGTCCCGCGTGGCTGGCCACCGAAAACAGGGCGACAGGGGAGTGCAGGGGGCTGTTCGAGGGGCCACGACTGAGGGCTTCGTAGCCGAGAATGCGCCGTTCAGACAGGCAGATGATCGGTTGGAACAGGCTGTGCAAACTGCCTTGAGCCAGGATAGAGCCCAATGCATTCAGCTGTTCGGTCATGGTCATGGCGATCTCGATCGAAAAAAAAGGACCGCAGGCATGACGCCTGCGGTCCTTCATTTCACGACAGAATGATGTCTATATGATGACACTCCAAGGAGCGATCACATTAAATCGCCATCATTTACTGCTTGGCTACCTGCTTGGTGATCTTCAGGTAGTCCAGCAGGATCCGGCCTGTCTCGGCCAGGTAAGCGT
The DNA here is from genome assembly GCF_016651025.1 of Pseudomonas sp. TH21. Taxonomy (NCBI): domain Bacteria; kingdom Pseudomonadati; phylum Pseudomonadota; class Gammaproteobacteria; order Pseudomonadales; family Pseudomonadaceae; genus Pseudomonas; species Pseudomonas sp. TH21. The sequence goes on from NZ_JAEKEQ010000001.1 coordinate 1,950,443, forward strand.
CGTCTTCCGGCTTGGTTTTCTCGGCTTCGGCCGGCAGCGCATCTTCATCTTCTTTTTTCAGCTCCTTGAGTGGATCTTCACCCTTGGCCTTGCGGCGGATGTTTTCCAGTACCAGTTGCTGGTTTTCGATGTCGGTGTGCTGCTTGCGACGATCCACTTCGTTGAGGCTGACGGTTTTTTCTTCCATCAGCTTCTTGGCCAGGGCCAGCTTGTCGCGGATGAACACGAACTCGGCATCCTTGGCGGAGCGGGTGTCGTGGTCAGCCTTGAGCTGTGCCAGGAACGGCTTGAACGGATCGGACGCCGGCTTGATCGCAGGACGGATGGTGTCCCACGGCATGGCTTCCGGCAGGGCGCTTTCGCCGATTTCCTTGGTGTCGATGATCGACGGGAAATCAATGTCCGGCAGCACGCCCTGATGCTGGGTGCTCTGCCCGGAAACCCGGTAGAACTTGGCCAGGGTCAGTTTCAGTTCGCCATGGTTCAGCGGCTGAATGGTCTGCACGGTGCCTTTGCCGAAGGTCTGGCCGCCGATGATCAGTGCACGGTGGTAGTCTTGCATGGCGCCGGCGAAAATCTCCGAGGCCGAGGCCGAGAGACGGTTGACCAGCAACGCCATCGGCCCTTTGTAGAAGGCCCCCGGGTTTTCATCTTCGAGCACGTCGACACGGCCGTCAGCGTTGCGTACCAACACGGTCGGACCCTTGTCGATAAACAGGCTGGTCAGCTCGGTGGCTTCCTGCAGGGAACCGCCGCCGTTGTTGCGCAGGTCGATGACCACGCCGTCGACTTTGTCTTTCTGCAGTTCCGTGAGGATTTTCTTCACGTCGCGCGTGGTGGACTTGTAGTCCGGATCGCCAGCACGGAAGGCCTTGAAGTCCAGGTAGAAGGCCGGGATTTCAATCACGCCCAGCTTGTAATCCTTGCCATCCTGCTTGAGGTTGAGGATTTTCTTCTGCACGGCCTGGTCTTCGAGCTTCACCGCTTCACGGGTGATGGACACGATCTTGCTGGTCTGGTCGTTCGGTGCATTGGTGTGCGGAATCACTTCCAGGCGCACCACGCTGCCTTTCGGCCCACGGATCAGCTTGACCACTTCGTCCAGGCGCCAGCCGACCACATCGACCATCTCTTTGTCGGCCTGGGCCACACCGATGATCTTGTCGGCCGGGGCCACTTGCTTGGTCTTGTCCGCCGGACCTGCCGGCACCAGGCGCACGATCTTGACCTGGTCATTGTCGCTTTGCAGGACGGCACCGATGCCTTCCAGCGACAGACTCATATTGATATCGAAATTTTCCGCGTTATCTGGCGACAGATAATTGGTGTGCGGATCGTAGGACATCGCGAAGGTGTTGATGTAGGCCTGGAAGATATCTTCGGCACGGGTCTGGTCCAGACGTGCCAGCTGATTCTTGTAGCGCTTGGTCAACAGCTCCTGGATCGCCTTGGGCTCTTTGCCGGCGATCTTCAGGCGCAGCACTTCGTCCTTGACGCGTTTGCGCCACAGGTCGTCGAGCGCGGCGGTGCTGGTCAGCCAAGGCGCGTCCTTGCGATCCACCAGAAGGGTTTCCTTCTGGGTGAAGTCGAGCTTGTCGACCCCTTTGTCCAACTCACCCAGGGCGAAGTCCAGACGCGCTTTGACGCGGTCCAGGTAACGCTTGTAGATGGTGAAGCCGGGCTGCAGGTCGCCGCTCTTGAGGAAGTCGTCGAACTGGGTCTTCCACTTGTCGAACTCAGCGATATCGCTGGCCAGGAAGTAGCTGCGCGACGGATCCAGCAGCTTGAGGTAGCTGTCGTAGATGATCACCGAGCGCGCATCGTCAAGCGGCGGCTTGCTGTAGTGATGACGCTTGAGCAACTCGACGACGTTGAGGCTGGCAATCACCTCATCGCGATCAGGCTGAAGGTTGTCCCAGCTGTTGGCTGCGAACGTATTGGTCGACATCGACGCGAAGCCGAGACCAATGAAAAAAGCGAGGGCGGTGCTGGGGAACAAATGCTTCATGCTGATTCGACGCGGGGGCAATTGATAACGCATATTAGGCCGTCTTTGAAGTCGCCGGTTCCATATGGTCCGGTCGCATAATGCAAAAAGCCCGGCGCTACTGCTACGGGCTCAGTCCAGGTTCACTATGGAGGCACTGTGAAAGCATTGCAAGGCGTTGAAGGTCATGTGGAGTGGTTGGAAGAACCAAGTCCTACCTGCGATGTAGGCCAAGTTCGCATTCGCGTGGCGGCTGCGGGCCTCAATCGCGCAGATTTATTACAGCGTGCCGGGCTTTATCCACCACCACCCGGCGCCAGCCATGTGCTGGGCCTGGAGTGTTCCGGGGTGATCAGCGAAGTCGGTGCGGGCTCGTCCTGGCAAGTGGGCGATCGCGTTTGCGCATTGCTGGCCGGTGGCGGCATGGCCGAAGAAGTGGTGGTGGACGCACGGCATGTGCTGCCGGCGCCGGAAGGGCTGTCGCTGGTCGAAGCGGCCGCATTGCCTGAGGTGTACAGCACGGCGTGGCTCAATCTGTTCCAACTGGCGGGCCTCAAGCCGGGTGAAAAAGTCTTGCTGCATGCCGGTGCCAGTGGCGTGGGCTCGGCGGCGATCCAGCTGTGCAAGGCGTTTGGCAGCCCGTGCTGGGTCAGTGTCGGTTCGGCGGAACGCCTGGCGTATTGCGAAGAATTGGGCGCCCAGGGCGGCGTGGTACGTACCGACGGCATCGAAGGGCTGCGGGACTTCGGGCCGTTCGATGTCATCCTCGATCCGGTCGGCGGCAACTACGCCGCGCTGGACCTCAAGCTGCTGGCCCTGGACGGTCGCTGGGTGCTGATCGGCCTGATGGGTGGCCGCGAGGCGCAACTGGACCTGGCCCAGGTGCTGGGCAAGCGTGTGCAGTTGTTGGGCTCGACCCTGCGCAGCCGCAGTGATCAGTTCAAGGCGGACCTGTTCAGTGATTTGAGCCAGCACGTGTGGCCGCTGTTCACTGAAGGTCGCTTGACCCCGCAATTGGCCAAGACGTTCCCGATCAAGGATGCCGAGGCGGCGTTTGAAGCCTTGGCAAGCAACCAGATTTCCGGGAAATTGGTGTTGGTGATTGACGAGACATTGGTCTGACACCGGTCTCCGGCTGAAATGAGATCAAACGGTGGGAGCGGGCTTGCTGGCGAAAACGGAGTGTCAGATGAAACATTCTTCACTGACAAACCGCTTTCGCGAGCAAGCCCGCTCCCACAGTGGACTGGATTTCAATTCAAGGAGCGCAGTGTCACACCCAGTGATGGATCGGCCAGCCGGCCTTTTCCGCGTGCTCGCGTAGCACCGGGTCCGGGTTCACCACGTTTGGGTGATCCACCTTCAGCAGCAACGGCAGGTCATTGCGCGAATCCGAGTAGAAATACGCCCCTTCCAGCGTCTCGCCTTCCTGCTCCAGCCATTCCAGCAAGCGTGTGATCTTGCCTTCGCGGTAGGTCAGTACACCGACGGTACGGCCGCTGTACACGCCATGGCTCACTTCCAGATCAATCCCCAGCACTTCATCGATGCCGATCCGCGCCGCAATCGGCGTGACCAGGTGGGTGCCCGAGGCGGAAATCACCAGGATGCGGTCGCCATTGGCGCGGTGGCGGGCGATGGTCTTGGTGGCGTCACTGTAGATCAGTGGTTCGATCACGTCCTCGACCCAGGGCTCCACCAGGTGGTCGATTTCCTCCGGGGTGCGGCCGATCATCGGCTCGAGGCTGAAGTCCATGAAGTCTTCCATGGCCAGCTTGCCCTGGCTGTAGGCGTCCATCAGCTCGTTGTTCCTGCGCATGAACGACTCGGGGTCGACCCAGCCCAGGCGGCCCATCTGCTCGCTCCACAGGGTGGCGCAGTCGCCGTGGATCAGGGTGTCGTCCAAATCAAAAATTACCAATGCCATCCGTTACGCTCTCTCAATCAGTCGTGCTGCTCAGGCTACTTCACACAGTGCACTGGGGTCGATGGAAAGTGCCAGGCGCTGGCCGTCGGGGTGCAGATCGTCCGCCGAGCGGTTCAGTACGTCCACCACCAATTCGACGCCACGGGCTTCGATGCGGTAGCGGATCACGTTGCCCAGCAGGCTGTGGCTGCGCACCAGGGCATCGAGTTCGCCGCTGCGGCTGAGCTCGATGGCCTCGGGGCGAATCGCGATGCGCCCGCTGATCGGCCGCTGCAGCAACTGGCTGGCCTTGTCGGCGTCCAGCAGGTTGTAGTTGCCGATAAATCCGGCGGCAAAGACATCCACCGGCGCGGTGTAGAGGGTTTCGGCGTCGCCGCTTTGCACGATCTTGCCCTGGTTCATCAGGAAGATCCGGTCCGACATGGTCAGGGCTTCTTCCTGGTCATGGGTCACGAAGATCGTGGTCAGGCCCAGTTCGCGCTGGATCTGGCGGATCTGTTCGCGCAGGTGTTTGCGAATCCGCGCATCCAGCGCCGACAGCGGCTCATCGAGCAGCAACAGGCGCGGGCGGGTGACCAGCGAGCGGGCGAGCGCCACGCGCTGGCACTGGCCGCCCGACATCTGGTGCGGGTAGCGGCCGGCGAGGTCCTTGAGTTCGACCAGTTGCAGCACTTCCTGTACCCGCTTGTGGCTGTCATCGGCATTGACCTTTTGCATGCGCAGGCCGAAGGCGACGTTCTGTTCCACGGTCATGTTGGGGAACAGTGCATAGCTCTGGAACACCATGCCGATGTGACGTTTCTGCGGGCTCAGCGGGACAATGTCCTGGCCATCCAGCAGGATTTTCCCACTGTCCACCGAGGTCAGGCCGGCGATGCAGCGCAGCAGGGTGGACTTGCCGCACCCGGACGGGCCGAGCAGGGTGACAAATTCGCCCTTGGCGATTTCGCAGTTGATATCACTGAACACCGGGGTGCCGGCGTAGCCTTTTTGCAGGTGTTGGACGCTGACGAAGCTCATTGGCTTTTGTCCTTGTTCAAGATATTGGCGGCCCAGGTCAGCACCAGCACAAAGAAGAAATAGGAAATCACGACGGCACTGGTGAAGTGGCCGCTGCTGTTGCGCATGTTGTTCAGGTACACCTGCAGGGTTTCGTAGCGGGTACCGACGAGGATGTTGGCGAACACGAACTCACCGAACAGGAACGAGAACGACAGCAGCAGCGCGACCATCAGGCCTTTGCGCAGGTTCGGCAGCACCACCAGGATCGCCGCCTGCCAGGTGCTGGCGCCGAGCAGTTGCGAGGCATCCATCAGGTCTCGCAGGTTGATCGCCTGTAGGTTATTGGTGATCGCGCGGTACATGAACGGCAGCGCCACGGTGAAGTAGCAGCCGATCAGGATCCATGGCGTGCCCACCATCGCCAGCGGCCCGGAACCGTAGAGTTGCAGCAGGCCCACCGACGACACCACCGGCGGCACCGCGAAGGGCAGCAGGATCAGGATGTTCATCAGTGCGTCGAGCCTTGGGAAGTGGTAATGCACCACGAAGAGCAGCGGCAGGATCAACACCACCGACAGCAGCAGCGCGCCCACGCACACCAGCAACGACTGCCCGAAGGCCATCAGGAAGCGCGGGTCGCTCCACAGCTGGACGTACCATTTCACGGTAAAGCCAGCGGGCAGGATGGTTGCCGACCAACTGCTGGCAATCGAATAGACGAAGGTGCCGATCAGCGGCAGCACCAGGATCGCAAACAACAGGTACACCACCACGCGGTGGTAGAGGGAGGCCGGGCCGGCTTCAGCGCGAGACATGGTAGCTCCTCTTGAGCAACAGTTGATGGACCACGGTGACCACGGTCATCAGCGCCACCAGCACCACGGCCAGGGCGCTGGCCATGTTCGGATCCAGCGAGACATCCCCCGACACCAGGCCGGCGATGCGAATCGGCAGCACGTTGAAGTTGCCGGTGGTCAGCGCGTAGACCGTGGCATAGGCGCCCAGCGCGTTGGCCAGCAGGATCACGAACGTGCCAAGCAACGCCGGCGTGAGCACCGGCAAGCCGATATGCCGCCAGAACTGCCAGCCATTGGCACCCAGCAATGCCGCCGACTCGCGCCAGTCTTCGCGCAGCGCGTCGAACGCCGGGTAGAGCAGCAGCACGCCGAGGGGAATCTGGAAGTAGGTGTAGAGAATGATCAAGCCGGTCTTGGAGTACAGGTTGAAGTCCTGAATGATCCCGGCCTGCTTGAGCATGATGGTGATGCTGCCGTTGAAACCCAGCAGGATGATGAAGGCGAACGCCAGGGGGACGCCGGCAAAGTTGCTGGTCATGTTGGCGAAAGCGGTGACGAAATTGCGCAGTGGCGAATCGACCCGGCGCAGGGAGTAACTGCCCAGGGTGGCGATAATGATGCCGAAGATGCTCGAGTAGAAGCTGATCTCCAGGCTGAACTGGATGGCTTGCAGGTAGAACTTCGAGCTGAAGATCCGCGTGAAGTTGTCCAGGCCCCAGCCGGTTTCTTCCGTTTGCAGGCTGTTGATCAACACCCAGACGAGCGGGGCGATTTCGAACACGATAAAGAACAGCGCGAAGGGCACCAGGCACAGCAGCGCCAGCCATTTGCCGCGAGTCATGGAATTCACTTCAACAGCTCCCGGCAGACAGGTTTGTCGTGAGGTACGCCCAGCAGCTCGCAGACGGTGCCGCACAGGTCGGTCTGGTTCGGCGCGGCGTGGATGTCGAGGCTGAAGGCCTCGCCCAGTACAAACAACGGCACTTCGCGCTCTTCCGGCAATAGGCCGTTGTGAGAGCGATCGTTGTTCATGCCGTGGTCGGCGGTGACCAGCACCTGGTAGCCGGCATCGAGCCAGCCTTGCAGGTAGTCAGCCAGGATGATGTCGGCCGAGCGGGCGCTGTTGCGGTATTGCGCGGTGTCGAGACCGTGCTTGTGGCCGGCGTCGTCGATGTTCATCGGGTGCACGACCAGGAAGTTTGGCGCGTGTTTGACGCGCAGGCTTTCAGCGTCGGCAAACAGGTGTGAATCCGGGTAATGGTCATTCCAGTAGAAATGCCCGTGCTGGATCGCCAGCGCCTTGTCGTCGGTATGACGATCACGCGCGGCAATAAAGGGTGTGCGGTTATACAACTCACTGACCCAATGGTAAGCCGCCGCCGCAGTGGTCAGGCCGGCGTCGGTGGCGTAATGGAAAATGCTGCGTTGGTTGGACAGGCGCGAGACCTGATTGTGGACGATGCCGCTCTGGATCGGTGGCACGCCGGTGAGGATGCACTCATACAGCGGGCGGGACAGGGCGGGCAGTTCACATTCCAGTTTGTAGAGGGCTGCGCGTCCTGCGCCGACATAGGCCTGCAAGTGCCCCATGGCGTGTCGGGCAACCTCGAAGTTCAGGCCGTCGAGCACGACAAGGATGACATTGTGCTTCATGGGGGCTGGGGCTCCGCAACAGGGGATGTGGATCTTTTGTTCGGTTGGAACCGGATCAAATGTGGGCGCTGGCTTGCCTGCGATGGCGATGTATCAGCCGACATCAATGTCGAATGTTCGACCGTCATCGCCGGCAAGCCGGCTCCTACAGGTTTTGCGTCGCTTACTTCATTTCTACGATGACTTGCTCGTTCCACTGTTGTGGCAGCTTCTTGGAGGTCGCTTCCCAGGCATCGGCATCCTTGATCGGTTGCGGATTGGCCTTGGTGTACTGCTCGCCCGGGATCAGGTTCTTGGCGATATCGGCCGGCAGTTTCAGGTCGGTTTCAGCACGGATCGGACGCGCATTGCCACGCGCCAGGTTGAGTTGGCCGGCATCGCTGAAGATGTATTCGCGGGTCAGCTTGGCGGCGTTCGGGTGCTTGGCGTATTTGTTGATGATGGTGGTGTAGCCGGATTTTACCGAGCCGTCGGAAGGAATCAGCACTACGTAGTCATCCGGGTTGGCCATCTTGGCCTTGTAGCTCAGGCCGTTGAAGTCCCAGACGATGCCCACTTCGACTTCGCCTTTTTCCATGGTGGCGATGGTCGGGTTGGACAGCGAGAGACGACCTTGCTGGGCGATCTTGGTGAAAAACTGCAGGCCCGGCGCGATGTTTTTCTCGTCGCCTTTATTGGCGATGGCTGCCGCCAGTACGCCGTTGGCCGCTTGGGCCGCGGTGCTCACGTCACCGATGGAGACTTTGTATTTGCCTTTCTGCAGGTCAGCCCAGCTGGTTGGCACTTCGGAACCGTGCAGCAGCTTCTTGTTGACGATGAAGGCGATGGTGCCGGTGTAGGCCAGGGCCCAGTGACCGTCCTTGTCTTTCGCCCAATCCGGGACCTGGGCCCAGGTCGACGGTTTGTACGGCTGGGTGACTTCCTGCTTCACCGCGATCGGACCGAAGGCCGCGCCCACGTCGCCGATGTCGGCGCTGGCGTTGTCTTTTTCAGCCTTGAACTTGGCGATTTCCTGGGCCGAGCTCATGTCGGTGTCGATGTGCTTGAGGCCGTAGGTCTTGGCCAGGTCTTCCCAGGTGCCTTTCCAGTTGGCCCAGTCATCGGGCATGCCGACGCTGTTGATGGCGCCTTCTGTCTTGGCGGCAGCTTCAAGGGTTTTTAGATCGGTATCAGCAGCCATGGCGGCGGTGCACATGGCAATGGTCGAGCCTAACAGTGATGCCAGGAAAAGCTGTTTCATCCGAAGCTCCTTTGGGCGTTTTCAACGCTGCGTTTTTGTCGACGTTTGCGGTGGTGTTGGTCTAGGTCAGCAATACCTGAGCCAATCTAGGCTGGATGGATGACAGTTTCATGTCGATGTCGTTTTTAAATCGCTTGTGTCGCTCAGCACAGACTTAGCGTAGACCATGCTCAAGTGCCCGCAGGGCCTGGACTTGGCCGATGTATTGCAGGGTGTGCTGGAGGGACCCGACATGGACTGTCATCTGTCGGTCATCTGTAATGCCTAGGCTGGCACGCAATGGCAGGAGCCCGAATACAGCGCGTTTTGTGCACCTGAACGGTGCTGGTCTAGTCCAGATAGGTAACGTTGATGCGTGATGAGGCAATCAAGGCGGTGACATCCATCGGCCTGGCGCTGCAAGAGCAGATCGACCACGGCCTGTTGCCGCCTGCAAGCAAACTGCCCGCCGAGCGCAAGCTCAGCGAGTTGTTTGGTACCACTCGAATTACCGTGCGGGAAGCCTTGTTACAACTGGAGGCCCAGGGCCAGATCTATCGTGAGGAGCGCCGGGGCTGGTTTGTCTCGCCACCACGGCTGGCCTACAACCTGATGCAGCGCAGCCACTTTCACGCGATGGTCAACGACCAGGGGCGGGTGGCGTCTACCGAAGTGATCTCTGCGCGGCTGCAACCGGCCTCGGCGGCGGTGTGTGCGTGGTTGCAGTTGCCGGCGTTGTCCAGCGTGATCCAGATCTGCCGGGGCCGGCGGATTGACGGGCGACTGGTGTTGTATGTGGAGCACTACCTGAACCCGCAGTATTTCCCGGGGATTCTTGAGTGCGACCTGAATCAGTCAATGACTGAGTTGTACGCGCGCAAGTACGACTTGCACTACGGGCGGGTGCGTTTCGAAATTGTCCCGACCTCACTGCCGGTGGAAGCCGCCGCCGCGTTGCGCGTGTCGGTGGGCAGCCCGGGCCTGCGGATTGCCCGGGTCAATTATGACCAGCACCAGCGACTGATCGACTGCGACCTGGAATTCTGGCGGCATGATGCAATTCATGTCGGAGTGGATGTGGTTTAACCCGTGTGGCAAGCAGGCTTGTTTTGAAATGCGGGCAGGCTTGTTGTGGAATACAGGCACGCTTGTTGTGGTGAGCAGGCTTGCCCTGCGTTGGGCTGCGCAGCAGACCCAAAATCTGTATGGGGAATTTTCTGGCAGGTTAGGGTGGCTTGGATAGGGGCTGCTGCGCAGCCCAACGCAGGGCAAGCCTGCTCGCCCAGAGTTCTGTTCACCACATAAGCCTGTTCACCACAGAGGCCTGCCCACCACAGAAGGCTGATCTTCAGATGTCAGGGCGTGAGTGTCTTGATCACCTGATCCACATTGGTTTCCGGCTCTGCACCGTCGATGTTCAGCACCTGCCATCTCCGGCAAGCAGTCTTGTTATGGAACGCAGGCACGCTTGTTGTGGAATGTAGGCACGCTTGTTGTGGAATATAGGCACGCTTGTTGTGGTGAGCAGGCTTGTCCTGCGTTGGGCTGCGCAGCAGACCCAAAATCTGTATGGGGATTTTTCTGGCAGGTTACGGCGGCCTTAGTAGGGGGCTGCTGCGCAGCCCAACGCAGGGCAAGCCTGCTCGCCACAGAGTTTCGTTCACCACCTAAGCCTGTTCACCCATAAGCCTGCTCACTACAGAGGCCTGCCCACCACAGAAGGCTGACCTTCAGATGTCAGGGCGTGAGTGTCTTGATCACCTGATCCACATTGGTTTTCGGCTCTGCGCCGTCGACGTTCAGCACCTGCCGTCACCGACAAGCAGGTTTGTTGTGAAATGCGGGCAGGCTTGTTGTGGAATACAGGCACGCTTGTTGTGGTGAGCAGGCTTGTCCTGCGTTGGGCTGCGCAGCAGACCCAAAATCTGTATGGGGAATTTTCTGGCAGGTTAGGGTGGCCTTAGTAGGGGGCTGCTGCGCAGCCCAACGCAGGGCAAGCCTGCTCGCCACAGAGTTCTGCTCGCCACAGAAGGCTGATCTTCAGATGTCAGGGCGTGAGTGTCTTGATCACCTGATCCACATTGGTTTCCAGTTCGGTCACCGGCTCTCCGTCGACGTTCAGCACCAACAGTTGCGCACCGCCTGCCGTCACGGCGGCTTTTACCGCTTCGCTTGGCTGACGATGGTGCAGCACCACGGCCACGTCGTTGTCCTTCAGCGCGGCGCTGAATGTTTGCAAGGCCTCGGGTGTCCAGTCGGCGTCGGGGCGGGCGTCGGTGCTGACCACTTCCAGGTTCAGGCTGCTGACCAGATAAGCGAAGTGATCGCTCAAGCTGACCACGCTGAGGTTGTCCGCCTTGGCCAGCCGCGCTTCGCTGTCGGCGCTGAGTTTGAGCAGGCGCTGCTTGAGGGCGGCGAGGTTGGCGTCGATGGTCGGCTTGGCGTGAGGCGCCAGGCGGCTCAGGTCGGCGGCCATTACATCGGCCATGCGCCCCATGTTGTTGCTCGATTGCCACGGCTGGCTGTTCAGCCCGTCGGCACTGCCCGGCTGCACGGCGATCCCCGGCAAGCCGCCATCCACCGGGCGTGCCGCGTCGATTTCGACGATGCGGATGTTGCTGCGGCGCGCCACTGGGTAGAGCGGGTCATCCGCCCACAGCGAGCGCAGGCCGATGGCTGCATCGGCGTCCACCGCCAACTTGCTCAGCGCCGGCGCGCCACGGCCGGTGAAATAGGACACCTGGCGCGACCCGGGCAGGTTGGCGGGAGCTGCGCGCTCCAACTGCACATCGGTGCCCTTGAGCAGCACTTCGGCCAGCCCGTAGGTGATGGGTAACGAGGCGAGCACTTTGACGGTCTTGACCGATTTTGCCTTGCTCAGTGCAGCATGGCCGAGGCCATTGTTGGCGACGAAGTCCCGGGGTTGGAACCCGTCAACGGCGGCCAGCGCCGAGGTGCTGAGCAAGCAAGCGATGGCCAGGGCCAGTGGGCGAAAGACAGGGCGCATTATCCAAGATTCCCTTTGAGGCTGGGCACCGTGCCACGCGCAATGGCGGCAATGGCGAAGGCGATACCGGCCACCAGAATGATCGCGGCGCCGGACGGAACAGGCAGGTCGAAGATGATTGGCAGGAGGATGCCGCACAGGGTGCTGACGGTGGCGATTACCACCGAGACCCAGAAAAACCCCTTGAGCGACTGGCTGAGCAGACGTGCCGCCGCCGCCGGGATCACCAGCAGCGCGCCGACCAGGATCGCGCCGATGACCTTGACCGCCGCCACGGTGATCAGCGTAACCAGGATCACGAACAGGTAATCCAGGGTCTTCACGGCCACGCCGCGCACCGCCGCCAGTTGCGGGTTGAAGCTGGCGAGCATGATGCGGTTGTACAGCGGCAACGCCAGGGCCATCACCACTGCGCCGACAATCGCCAGCACCAGCAGGTCATTGCCGTTGACGGTCAGCACCGAGCCGAACAGCACGTTTTCAAGGATATGCACGTTGATCTTGCCTGCCAGGATCAGCAGCAGGCTCGCGCCCAAGGCCAGCGACACCGACAGGAACACGCCGATCAAGGTGTCTGGCGCCAGGCCGGTGCGGTTGCGCAGGTAATTGAGCAGGATGCCGAACAACAGGCAGTAGCCGAACAGGCTGCCATACGGCCCGGTGTAGGGTTCGCCGAGCAGAATGCCCACGGCCACGCCGGTCAGCGCGGCATGGCCGACCGCTTCGGAGAAAAACGCAAAGCGCTTGACCACCACCAGCGTGCCCAACCCGCCCAGCACCGGGCCGATCAGCAAGCCGGCGAGCAGCGCGTTGACCACAAAACCATAGGCCAGTGCCTCCGGCAGATAGCCGGAAGAGGCCCAGCCCTGGACCATCAAGCGAAACGCTTCATAACTCATTGCGCCGAGCTCCGAGGGTGGGTAGAGAACAGGGTCAGCAGGCGGTCCGGGGTCAGCGCCTCTTTCGGCGTGGCGTCGAACAGCACGCGGCGGTTCAACCCGGTGACGCGGTCGGCCAGGCGGCCCACGGCTTCCAGGTCATGCTCGATCCACAACACGGTGATCCCGGCGAGGCGCCAGTCATTCAGCAAGCGTTCGAACACCTGGATACCGGCCTCATCGAGTGCCGACATCGGTTCATCCAACACCAGCAGTCGCGGCGCCGGGATCAACCCCTGGGCCAACAGCACGCGCTGGCGCTCGCCACCCGACAATGCGCCCATGCGCCGCTTGCGTTTGTCCTGCATGCCGACCCGTTCCAGTGCCTCGCCGATTGCGCCGGCGTAATGCCTGGACAGCCCGAGAAACGCCGGGCGCCGTTGGCACATGGCAGCCATGAAGTCATCGACGGTCATCGGTAAGCCACGGTCGAATTCCAGCGCCTGGGGCACATAGCCGATGGTGCCGGGCGTGCTTGGCCACTGCAGGCTCAACCGCCCCTGATGCGGCGTCTGGCCCAGCAAGGTCTTGATCAGCGAGCTTTTGCCGCCGCCGTTGGGGCCGACCAGCGCATGGATGCTGCCCGGTTGTACCTGGAAGGTCACGCCGTCGAGGATCGTGGTGCGACCGAGGGTCAATGAGATGTTGTCGAAGTCGAGGGTCGGGCCAATGCTGGCCATCTCCAGTCGTTGCGCTGCGGTCATGCTCCCGACTCCTGGATCGCCCGGACCACGGTGTTGAGGTTGCCGGTCATTTCCACTTCGTATTTCTCCGCGCTGTAGGCGCCGTAGGAAATATGCGACAGCGGGTACAGCTTGACCCCGGATTCACGCTGGATGGTCTCGACGTAAGTGGACGGGAAATCCATCTCCGAGAAGATCACCTTCACGTCCAGGGCTCGCAGCTCATCGATGGTTTTCTTCAGTTGGCTGGGGCTTGGCTCGATACCGTGGGCCGGTTCGACCACGGCGGTGACTTCCAGGCCAAACTCGCGCAGCAGGTAGTCGTAGGCCGCGTGCACGGTGGCGACGCGCAGGTCGGGGTTGGGTGCGCTGGTCAACTTGGCCAGGGCATCGGCGCGCATCTGGCGCAGGCGCTTGCCATAGGCGCGAGCGTTCTGGGTGTAGGTCTTGGCGTTGTCAGGGTCGAGCTTGCCCAGCTCGCGGGCGATATTGTTGACCTGGGCAATCGACGCGCTGATCGACAGGAAGGTGTGCGGGTTGACCACCTTGCCTGCACCGCGCGCGGCATTGCCGGTGGCGGCCAGCAATGGCACGTTGGCGTTGGCTTCGATCACCGGGATGTCCGGGCGCTCGCTGGTGGCGATCATCCGGTCGGCGAAGTCGTCATGGCCGACGCCGTTGAGCACGATGACATCCAGGGTGCCGATGCGCTTGATGTCTTCGGCGCGCGGTTCGTAGGCGTGAGGGTTGAAACCGGCAGGAATCAGCGGCACGACCTCGGCCTTGTCGCCGACGATGTTCGCCACGTAGCTGTAATAAGGGTGCAGGGTGATGCCGATCCGCAGGCGCTTGGCCGCCTCGGCATTGGCCAGCGGGGCCAGCATCAGGCTGAACAGGCCAACCAGTAATACGCGCAACAGGGGAGATGAAATAGACATGGGCAATCGGTCTTCTCGTTCAGTGACGGTGCTGGCGGGTGACGCCGGCATCGAATTGCGCGACCACTTGCTGCCAGCCGGCTGCGATCAGCGCCTGGTCAGAGAGGTCGGACGGGGCGGCCAGGTCGGCGCTGCGATTGAGCCAGATATCCGGCTCGGCACCGTGCACGCGCATCAGCAGCGAGCCACTGGTGGCAGGTGCCTGGCTCAGCCCCAGGTAGGCCGAAGGCGCCAGCAACTGCCAGCGATGATCGCCACGGCTGACCGAGCTGGCGTCCTGGGCGAAGGGCGCAAAGCCCTCTTCGGCCAGTTGCTCGGGCGTGGGCAGGGCGCTTTGCTCTTGTGCCAGCAGCTGGATTTCATCCAGGGTCACGCGCAAGTCGGCATAGATGCCCTGTTCTGCAGCACTGAGGTCACGGCGCGCGTCCAACTGGTGGCTGGGCACCGCGACGACCTCCTGGGATTCGCCGTGCAAGGCCACCACCGTGCCGGCCACCGCGAGGATGATCAGGCACAGCAGCAGGACGTAGAGGGTCTCGTGCCCGGCACCGGCGGGGCGCACAACCTGTGTCGTGCTCATTGCGGCTGGATGTCCGCTTGGTCGATTTCCACGACGTGACCGGGACCCGCATCAAACAGCACATAGAACTCGGCCGAGGGTTTCTTGAAGGTCAGGGTCGAGTCCTGGCCCAGCTTGCCGGGCACCAGGATCGTTTCGTCATAGCCGATCACATCCAGCGTCACTCCGGGGGCGCCGCTGCCGTCGGAGAAGCCGCCTTTGCACTCGATCTGCTCGCCGGGGATTTCCTTGCATTCGCACATCGGGTTGTGGGCCAGGGCTACGGTACTGAAACCGGCACCGAGCACTAGCACGGCGCAGGCGCGGGTCAGGCGCTTCAAAGTCATGGTTTAACTCCTTGCTTGTTCAGCCAGGCAATGGTGGCAGGCGAGGCCTGGCTCAGCGGGATGGAACCCTGGTGCATCGTGCCGTCCCAGCCTTCCATGGTGACCCACAGTTCGGCGTCGACCGGCGTGCGCTCCGGCACCGGAAGGGCGGCGCCCATGCGGTACGGGGTGCCGAAGAAGATCACCCCGGCGGCGCGCAGGCTGCGCGGCTTGCCGATGCGCAGGTAGGTGGCCTTGACCTGGTCGGCGCAGGTGTCGCACAGGGCGGCGTTGAAGAACTTCATCGGGCCGGCCGGGTCCGGGCGCGGGCCTTCGTTGCGAAACTCGGCGAGTTTCAGGCTCCAGGGCCCGACCTGCACATCACCGGCCAGGCGTTCGCCGATGCCGGTGTCACCCCTAAACAGCGCGGCGTCGGCGAAGTACTTGGGCATGAAGCCCAGCGGCACCAGCAACAGCAGGACATTGATATGGAAACGCCATTTAAGCCAGAAGGCCCGCAGCGGCGAAGGCGGTGTAGCGGTAGCGACCTTGCTCATGGGTTGGCCTCCGAAGTTTCAGCCTGCAGGGCCGGGATGGGCGCGGGCGCACGTTGCGCCTTGGCCTCGCGCTTGAGCGCATTGAGGGTCGCGAGGGCGGTGCGCTTGGTCCAGATCAACAGGCCGCTCAACACCATCATGCTCAGCACCAGGCCGAAGAACGCCCAGATCAGCTTGATCCAGATACCGCCGAAGTCGCCGGTGTGCAACGGACGCATGGACTCGGTGACGAACTCCAGTTTGGTGCGGTCGGAGAGCAGGTGCGACGAGGCGATTTCACCGTCGTACGGGTTGATTTGTGCGGTCTGGTACATCAGCGGGTACCAGCCCCGGCCACCGATCTGCAGGTGGCTGTAGGCGTTGAGCGGCAGGCTGACGAAACTCGCTTCCAGCCCCGGGATGCGCTGGGTGGCGATCTCGATGGCTGCATCCACGGGAATCATCGGTGCCGGCACGCCAGGTGCCGAAGTCGGGACTTTCTCGCGTGCGATCACCGGGACGATGGGCTCGCTGGAAATCGAAATCTGGTTATCCCCCAGGATCGCCTGGATCAGGAACCAGGTGCCGGTGATGGAGATCACCGCGATAAACCAGATCGACCAGATACCGCTCAGGCGGTGGAAATCCCCCCAGAAAATCCGCGCGCCGTGGCGGATTCGCAGGGTCGGCTTGAGAAAACCCTTCCAGAAGCGCTTGTACACCACCAGCCCGGTCACCAGCGAGGCCAGCAGCGGCAAGCCGAGCAGCGACACCAGGTACCAGCCCCAGCTGTAGCCATTGGTGAACGGCACCAGCCACCAGCCGTGCAAGGCGCGGGTGAACTGGCGAAAGTCGAACGACGGGCTGATGCCCTGGATCGCCCCGGTGTACGGGTTGACGTAGACCTCTACCGAACGGCCGTCGGGGTAGCTGAGGTCGACACTCAGGGCAAAGTGCGATTCGTCCGGACGGCTGAGCGACTGCACGATCACCTGGGGTTCGGCGCGCTTGATGGCGCTGATCACCTGGTCATAGCTCAGCGGTTCGGCATCGTCCGACGGTTTGCTCGCGCGGATGTCCGGGTTGGCCAGCCACACGATTTCCTGGCTCACCACGGCCAGGGTGCCGGTGACGCAGACGATCAGTACGAAGAACCAGATGGGCAATGCCAGCCAGCTATGAACGAGAAACCAGAGTTTGGAGCGTGACTTCTTCGACATGTGAATGAGGGTCTTGATCGGAGGGGGGCGATGGAGGCCCGAAAAAGGCCAGTCGTAGCTTTTGCTGACGCGACGGGCTGTATCTAAGTTAAGACGGATGAGAATGGGAAAACCCTAATCCGAACATGCAAGTAAATGTTTCAGATTCACATTCACACGGATTAACGACGCGATCGAACACGAAACATGTTCCAAGCCATCACCGAGGTGGCATTGATGAGGGCAGGGGGCTGCGTAGGATGGAGCCATACCGTTGAGCGAGCCTTTAGAACAATGACTGCCAGAACTCTCTACGACAAACACATCGATTCCCACACGGTGTGCGCCCTCGATGACCAGGGCCACGTGCTGCTGTATATCGACCGCCAGGTGATCAACGAATACACCAGCCCCCAGGCTTTCAGTGGCCTGCGTGAGGCCGGGCGTGGCGTGTGGCGTCCGGGTACGGCGCTGGCCGTGGTCGACCATGTGAACCCCACCACGCCCCAGCGCATCGCGGCGATGCCCGATGCGGGCGGGGCACGGCAAGTGTCTTACCTGGCGGAGAATTGCCGGGATTTCGGCATCGAGCTGCTGGATATCCTCGACAAGCGCCAGGGCATCGAACATGTGATCGCGCCGGAACAGGGGTTTATCCTGCCGGGCATGGTGATCGCCGCCGGTGACAGCCACACCACCACATACGGCGCCCTGGGCGCCTTTGGCTTCGGCATCGGCACTTCGGAAATCGAACACCTGCTGGCCTCCCAGACCCTGGTCTACAAGCGGCTGAAAAGCCTGCGCGTCACCGTCGAGGGGGCGTTGGCCAAGGGCTTGACCTCCAAGGACGTGATCATGGCGCTGATTGGCAAGATCGGCGCGTCCGGTGCGACCGGCTATGCGATCGAGTTTCGAGGTTCGACCATCGACGCCTTGAGCGTCGAGGCGCGCATGACCATCTGCAATATGGCGGTGGAGGCGGGTGCTCGTGGTGCATTCATGGCACCGGACGAAAAAGTCTTCGCCTACCTCAAGGGCAAGCCGCGCGCGCCCACAGGTGAGTTGTGGGAGCAGGCGCTGGTGGGCTGGCGCCAACTGCATTCCGACGCCGACGCGGTGTTCGACCAGGAAGTGCACCTCGACGCGAGCACCCTGGAGCCCATGGTCACCTGGGGCACCAGCCCCGACCAGGCCGCGCCGATCGGCGCCCGGGTGCCGGATCCACAGGACGTCAGCGACCTGATCCTGCGCCAGGACATGCGCCGCGCCCTCAACTATATGGGCCTGGAGGCCGGCATGCCGCTGAGCGAGATCGTCATCAGTCATGCCTTTATCGGTTCCTGCACCAACGCGCGGATCGAAGACCTGCGTGACGCCGCCAGTGTGGTGCGCGGCAAGCAGGTGGCCGAGCACGTGCGGGCGATGATCGTCCCCGGTTCCACCGAAGTGCGCGACCAGGCCGAAGCCGAAGGGCTGGCGGCGATCTTTATCGACGCCGGTTTCGAATGGCGCCAGTCGGGCTGCTCGATGTGCCTGGCGATGAACGACGATGTGCTGGCCCCCGGCGACCGCTGCGCCTCCAGCACCAACCGCAACTTCGAAGGCCGCCAGGGCGCCGGCGCGCGTACCCACCTGATGAGCCCGGCAATGGTCGCCGCGGCCGCGATCACCGGCCGACTCACCGATATCCGCCACTTTGGAGACCGCCCATGAGCCTGCAACCCTTTACCCTGGTCACCGGCAAGGCCGCACCGATGCTGGCGGCGAATATCGACACCGACGTGATCATGCCCAAGCAGTTTCTCAAGGGCATCGACCGCAGCGGCCTGGACCGTGGGCTGTTCTTTGATCTGCGCTTTTTGCCCAATGGCGCGCCCAACCCCGATTTCGTGCTGAACCAGCCCGCCTGGCAGGGCGCGAGTTTTATGGTAGTGGGGCCGAACTTCGGCTGTGGTTCCAGCCGTGAGCACGCGGTATGGGGCCTGAAGCAGATGGGCATCCGCGCACTGATCGGCAGCAGCTTTGCCGGGATTTTCTACGACAACTGCCAGCGTAACGGCGTGCTGCTGATCACCCTGGAAGAGGCGGTCCTGCAGCGCCTTGGCCAGACCGTCAGCCAGCCCGACCAGGCGCAGATCAGTGTTGACCTGCAAGAACAGCAGATTCGCCTGGCGGACGGCCAGGTCATTGCATTCCAGATCGACACCCTGCGCAAGACCGCGCTCCTGCTCGGCCTGGATGCAATCGGCAGCACCCTGCAGCGCAGCGAAGAAATCAAAGCCTTCGAACGCCGCCACCTCGCCGCCAATCCCTGGCTCAACTGACCTACTCGAACCGCAATCGCCGGCAAGCCAGCTCCTACGGGTGAGCGGGTTTGCACGGCGGGAGAGCGGCCATCCCCAGGCAATAAACCCTTGCTTGGCCCACCCCAAACAGTAGGCGCCGGCTTGCCGGCGATTGCAGTGTCAAATATTGCAAACTGACCCACCGCTATCGCCGGCAAGCCGGCTCATACCGTCGGGCGGCGTTGCTCGGCAATATGGCTTTAGATCGACAGCCCTTTGAAGTGCTCCTGCAAGAACTCCACACACGCGCGCAACTTCCCGGAATACGCTAGCCGCGTCGGGTACACCGCCCACACATTGGCACTCTGGGTGTAGGCGTGCAGCACCTGCACCAGCTTGCCCTGTTCCAGCAGTGGCTTCACATCCCACATCGAGCGCAGCAGTACGCCGCGCCCATCCAGCGCCCATTGCAGTACGATCTCGCCATTGTTCGAGGACAACGGACCGCGCACGCGCACGCTCTCCTGGGCGCCGTCGTGCTCGAGGTTCCAGATGCCGAAGGCGTTGTCGCGCTCCTTGAGCACCAGGCAATCGTGCTGCTCCAGGTCGCTCAAGTGTTGCGGCATGCCCCGGCGCTGCAGGTACGCGGGCGCGGCGCACAGCACCCGGCGATTGCTCACCAGGCGTCGGCCGATGTGCTGGCCGGGGATGTCGTCGCCTACGCGGATCTCCAGGTCGAAGCCTTCGCTGACGATATCCACCACGCGGTCGAACAGGTCCAGGCGGATTTCCAGGTCCGGGTACTGCTCCGCCAACAACGACAGGGCCGGTGCCACGTGGTTGCGGCCAAAGCCGAAACTGCTGCACAGGTGCAGGCGGCCACGCGGGCTGTCATGGGCATCGCTGAGTTCATCGGACAGTTGCTGGAAGTCTTCGAGAATACGCACGGCCCAGCGCTGCACCCGTTCACCGTCTTCGGTGAGGGCGATGCGGCGGCTGGTGCGGTGCAGCAGGCGGGTGGCCAGGGTGGTTTCCAGAATCTGGATACGCTTGCTGACATACGCCGGCGACAACCCCAGCTCATCGGCGGCGGCAGCGAAGCCGGCCTTGCGGATCACGGTCAGGAACACCCGCAGGTCTTCGGGTAGGGGCACGGTATCTTTCTTATGAGTCATCAGAAACAAGCGTGGCGGCATGAGCCGCCAGAATAGCACCGGTGTGACGAGGCAGCGTGCTGCCGCTGGAATGTGCAGCGCTCCGATCTTTTTCGGGGCCGCCGCGCAGCCCGGCGGGCGCAAGCTCCCACGCCACCGTCAGGGTTTACTCGGCGGCGATTTTCGCCTGTGCCGCCTGGGCAGCGCGCGCATGGCGGCCGCGCTTGAGGGCGATCGGCGCCATCTTCTCGCGATCCAGTTCGCCTTCCCAGGCGGCCACCACCAGGGCGGCCACGGCGTTGCCGATGATATTGGTCAGCGAGCGGCATTCGGCCATGAACCGGTCGACGCCGAGGATCAGCACCATCGCCGCCACCGGCACAGTCGGCACCACCGCCAGGCTCGCCGCCAATGCCACAAACCCGGCACCGACCACCGCACCGGCGCCTTTGGAGGTGAGCATGGCCACCGCCAGCAGGGTCAGTTGTTGCTCAAGGGGCAGGTGGATATTGGTCGCCTGGGCCAGAAACAGCACCGCCAGCGTCATATAGATGTTGGTGCCGTCCAGGTTGAACGTGTAGCCGGTCGGCACCACGATGCCCACCACGCCCTTGGATGCGCCGAGGCTTTCAAGTTTCTGGATCAGTTGCGGCAGCGCCGACTCCGACGAGCTGGTGCCGAGCACGATCAACAGTTCCGACTTGATGTAGCCCATTAACTTGAAAATGCTGAAGCCGGCATAGCGCGCGATGCTGCCCAGCACCACGGCGATAAAGAAGAACGCGGTGATATAAAAGGTGCCCACCAGTTTCAGCAGCGGCAGCAACGAGCCCACGCCGTATTTGCCGATGGTGAAGGCAATCGCACCAAACGCACCGATCGGCGCGACGCGGCTGATGATGCCGACAATGCGGAAGAACACCTCGCTGGCCTGGTTGATCACGCCCACCAGCGGCCGACCTTTTTCACCGACCATCACCAGCCCGACGCCAAACAGCACGGAGACGAACAGCACCGGCAGGATCTCGCCCTTGGAAAACGCATCGAAAAACGTTGTGGGAATCACGTGCAGCAGGAACCCGGTGATGCCTTCGCCATGCTCGGCCTGGCCGACAAAGCCGGCGATCGCCGAACTGTCGAGAGTCTTCACATCAATGTTGAAACCGACGCCCGGGTGCAGCAGGTGCGCGGCGAGAATGCCGATCAGCAGGGCGATGGTGGACACCACTTCGAAGTACAGCAGCGCCTTGCCGCCGACCCGGCCCACCTGCTTCACGTCGTGCATGCTGGTGATACCGGAGACCACCGTGCAGAAGATGATCGGGCCGATGATCATTTTGATCAGCTTGATAAAGCCATCGCCCAGGGGTTTGAGGTCAATACCGATCTGTGGCCATTGGTGGCCGATCAACACGCCCAGCGCGATCGCGATGAGCACCTGGATATACAGGGTTCCCAGCAGTTTTCTGATTGTCATTGTTATTATCTCGAGACGTTGTTTTGGGCAAAGCGAACCCGTCGCAGGCCGTTGGCAGCCTGCGAGGCGGGTGTGTCAGGTCACGGGGTGATGCGGCTCAGCGAAGGAAGGCCAGGACTTCGCCAAGCAACAACTCGGGGGCTTCTTCAGCGATGTAATGGCCGGCCGGCAGGGCCTTGCCGCGAACATCGGTGGCGACTTTCTGCCACTCCTTGAGCGGCTCGAAGCAGCGGCCGACGGTGCCTTCGGCGCCCCACATGACCAGCAGGGGCAGGTTCAGGTGGTTGCCGGCGTCGATATCCGCCTGGTCGTGCTCAAGGTCGATACCGGCGGCAGCACGGTAGTCCTCGCAAATGCCGGTGGCGCTGCCCGGCAACTTCAAGCAACGCAGGTAGTCGGCGAAAGCTTCATCGGTGAACGGCTTGAGCCCGGCACTGCGACTGCCCATCACGCTGCGCAGGTACAGCTCGGGGTTGCTCTCGATCAAGGCTTCGGGCAAGGGCGCCGGGCGAATCAGGAAGAACCAGTGCCAGTAAGCGCGGGCGAAAGCCTCGTCGGTTTGTGCATACATCGACAGGGTTGGCGCGATATCCAGCAACACCATGCGCTGCACGGCCTCGGGATGATCCAGGGCCAGTCGATGGGCCACACGGGCGCCACGGTCGTGGGCCAGCAGCGAAAACTGCGCGAAGCCCAGGGCCTGCATCAGCTCGACGCCGTCGCGGGCCATTTCGCGTTTTGAATAATTAGTGTGATGGTCATTGGCCGGCGGCCTGCTGCTGTCGCCATAACCGCGCAGGTCCGCGGCGACCACGGTGAAGTGCTCGGCCAGCTGCTCGGCGACTTTATGCCAGATGACATGGGTCTGCGGATGCCCGTGCAGCAGGAGCAGGCCGGGACCCGTACCGCCTTTGCGGTAGCTGATGTCCACGCCGTTGACGTGGCACTGGTCTTTCTGGAATCCGGCGAACATGGAATGACTCCTTGTGATGATTGCCTGCATCCTGGAATCACGCGGCGTTCGCGGCAAGGGGGAAAGCGTGGAGGGGTTGTTCATGAAGTGTGTAGGAGCTGGCTTGCCCGCAATGAAATCGACTCGGTATGCCGGACAAAACGAGTGGTCTGCATCGCAGGCAAGCGCCCACATTTGATCGCCATGGCCTCAGGTATTTCAGGCTTGCTTGAACATCTCCATGGCACGCTGGCGGATCTGCTCCTCGGTCAGGTTCTCCTTGCGCGTCGCGAGGAACCACAGGTGGCCGAACGGATCCTTCACGCTCGCGGAGCGGTCGCCGTAGAACTGGTCCTTTGGCTCCGACACCACCGTGGCGCCGGCAGCCACGGCTTGTTTGAATTGCGCGTCGACGTCGTTCACATACAGGTGCAAGCCGACACTGGTGTGTGCGTCGGGATTGCGCAGGGCCATCTCCGCGCAGGGTGTGCCGAGCATGATCGCCGAATCACCGATGCGCAGCTCGGCATGCCCGACTTTGCCGTCGGGCATGTCCAGGCGCATGACCTGCGTGGCGCCGAAGGCTTTCTTGTAGAACTCGATGGCTTGCGCGGCGTTGTCGATGCCCATATAAGGCGTGACGCTGTGATAGCCCTCGGGAATGGGTTTAACGCTCATATCGTTCTCCTCAGGTGGTGGTTATGGAGGCACGGCCTCTTCACTATAGGCCACGTATCGCGCGGCCTGCGGGCAGCCGACGAGGTGTTCGCCAGGCAACAGTGAACGGGCAGATTGCTGCGCCATAAGCGCCGTCGCGGCGCTTTTACAGGGCCAGGCCGTGTGTTTGCGGGCACGGCACAGAAGCTGCAATGCCTCAGGCAAACCATTCGCCCGAGAGCGTTGTATGTCTGTACTGCCTGTATCTGCCGATTACCCGATCCACAGCCCCCACGCCGAGTTGATTCGCGACGAAGCCCAGGCCATTGCCGTCGCCCACCGTGTCGCCGCGGTGTTGCTGGAGCAGGACGCCGAACGCGACCGCACGCGGCAGGTGCCCGCCGAGGTCGTCGACCTGTATTCCAACAGCGGCCTCTGGGGCATCAGCGTGCCGCGCGAGTTCGGTGGGGCGCAGGTGTCCTACGCGGTGCTGGCCCAGGTGATCGCGATTATTTCGGCGGCCGACCCGTCCCTGGGGCAGATCCCGCAGAACCACTATTGCCTGCTCGAAGATATCCGCCTGCAGGGCACGCCCGAGCAGCAGGCGCATTTCTTCGGCCTGGCCCTGCAAGGCCATCGGTTTGCCAATGCGCTGTCGGAAACCGGCGGCAAGAATGTGCAGGACATCCAGGCGACGATCCGCCGCGAAGGCGACGGCTATGTGATCAACGGGCGCAAGGGTTATTGCACCGGTTCGCTGTATGCCCATTGGCTGGCGGTGCTGGCGCTCGACGAGCAGCAAAATGCCCAGTTGGCCTTTGTGCCGCGGGGGACCGAGGGGCTGGTTGTGGTGGATGACTGGGACAGCATGGGCCAGCGCACCACTTCCAGCGGCACGGTGCTGGCGCAGGACCTGCGGGTGCCGGCGTTCAATCTGTTTCCTACTCACAAGTCCTACGATTCACCGACTTTGGCCGGCCCGTTCGCACAGCTGACCACTGCCGCCATCGACGCCGGTATTGCCCGCGCCGCGCTGCGTGACACGGTCGCGTTCGTGCAGCAATTCGCGCGGCCGTGGATCGACGCCGGGGTGGAAAAAGCCAGCGAAGACCCGTTGACCATCATCCAGGTCGGCGCGCTGGATATTCGCCTGGAAGCCGCTGAGGCGCTGCTCGAACGTGCCGGTCGGGCCCTTGATGCCGCTCGCCCGGCACCGGATGAAGACTCTGTCGCCCACGCCTCCCTGGCCGTGGCCCGCGCCAAGGTCCTGACCACCGAAATCGCCATCGAAGCCAGTAACAAACTGTTCGAGCTCGGTGGCACGCGCTCCACCCTGAAAAAGCACAACTTCGACCGTCACTGGCGCAACGCGCGGGTCCACACGCTGCATGACCCGGTGCGCTGGAAATACCACGTGGTGGGCAACTGGCTGCTCAACGGCGCCAAGCCACCCCGCCACGATTGGTCGTGATGCATGGCTGAATTATTCAAGAACATCTACTGGGCCGATATCGGCCAGGCCTGCCTGGAAACCCTCAGCATGCTCACTGCGGCGCTGGGTTTTACCGTGCTGCTCGGCTTGCCGCTGGGCGTGCTGCTGTTTCTCACCGGCAAGCGCCAGTTGCATGAAGCACTGGTGGTGTACCGGTTGCTGTCGGTGGTGGTCAACGTGCTGCGGTCGCTGCCGTTCATCATCCTGCTGATTGTGCTGATCCCGCTGACCACCTTGCTGGTCGGTACCTCCCTCGGCGTACCGGGCACCATCCCGCCGCTGGTGGTGGGTTGCACGCCGTTCTTTGCACGGCTGGTGGAAACCGCCCTGCGCGAAGTCGATCGCGGCGTGGTGGAGGCTACCCAATCGATGGGCGCCAGTACCTGGCAGGTGATTCGCCACACGCTGTTACCGGAAGCCCGCGGTGGGCTGCTGGCGGCGGTGACCGTCACCGCGATTGTGCTGGTGGACTACACCGCCATGGCCGGGGTGATCGGTGGCGGAGGCCTGGGTGACCTGGCGATTCGCTATGGCTACCAGCGGTTCCAGACCGACGTGATGGTGGTCACCGTGGTGCTGTTGCTGGTGCTGGTCCAGGCACTGCAGATGACCGGTGATCGTTTGGTGGCGCGATACAGCCGCCGTTAATGCCTCTTACAAACTGCCTTTGGAGCACCCATGAAAAAGTCCCTGGCCATCTTGGCCGCTGTCCTGTCGATGAATGCCTTTGCCAATGAAAAGTTGATCGTGGGCGCCACACCCGTGCCTCACGCGGAGATCCTCGAGTTCGTCAAACCGGTGCTGGCCAAGGAGGGCGTGGACTTGCAGATCAAAGTCTTTACCGACTTCATCCAGCCCAACCAGCAGCTGGCGCTGAAGAACATCGACGCCAACTACTATCAGTACCGACCGTTTCTCGATGACTACAACAAGACCCGCCACACCGACCTGGTGCCGGTGGTCGGTGTGCATATCGAGCCGTTTGGCGCGTACTCGACGCGCATCCAGAACATCTCGGAACTGAAGGACGGCGCCACCGTGTCGATCCCCAACGACCCGGTCAACACCGGCCGCGCCCTGGTGCTGCTGGATGAGGCCGGGCTGATCAAGCTCAAGGACCCGAGCAACACCATGAGCACCCCGCGTGATATCGCCGAGAACCCCAAGCACTTGAAGATTCGTGAGCTGGAAGGCGCCTTGCTGGCCCGCTCGGTCAGCCAGGTGGACCTGGCCTTCGTGTTCGCCAACTACGCGCTGGAAGCGGGGATTGATACCAACAGTGCGTTGATCGTCGAGAAGGGTAAATCTTTGTACGTCGAGTACCTCGTGGCGCGGCCGGACAACATCAACGATCCGCGCATCCAGAAGCTCGCCAAGGCGTTGAATTCCGATGAAGTGCGCCAGTTCATCCTGACGCGCTACAAAGGCCAGATCGCCCCCGGTTTCTAAGGATCAACACCGATCAAATGTGGGGGCTGGCCTGGGCGATAGCATCACCACGGTGTGACTGGTTTACCGAGGTGCCTGCATCGCCGGCAAGCCGGGCTCCTGCAGGGTATGGGTGTGCGGGTCAGGATGCAGGGCTGGGTTCCAACAGTTGCGCCCCCGGCCCGTGCTCACCGAGCTGATCATCCTGATTGCGCAGCGGGCACGCCTCCAGTGACAGACACCCGCAACCAATACAACCACTGAGTTTGTCGCGCAGCAGCATCAGCTTGTTGATGCGCTCGTCCAGGTCTTGGCGCCACAGCGCCGACAAACGCTCCCAATCCTGTGCGTTGGGCGTGCGTCCATCGGGCAAGGTCTGCAAGGCTTCGCCAATGGTCGCCAGCGGAATTCCCAGGCGCTGGGCGATTTTGATCACCACCACGCGGCGCAATACATCGCGAGGATAGCGCCGCTGGTTGCCGGCATTGCGATTGCTTTTGATCAGCCCCTTGGCCTCGTAGAAGTGCAGGGCCGTCACCGCCACGCCACTGCGCGCCGCCAGTTGACCGACGGTGAGTTGTTTGTTGAGCATGAAAAACTCCGAGACAACGCTTGACCTTGACTTAACTAGAGGTTTTACCCTGCGTGGCATCGAATCGCAAGATTCTGCCTACAGAGAAAGGGGAGTGTTCATGCAGGTATCAGAGAAAAATCGCAGCTTCACTCAAATGATCGAGTTTCACATCGAGCCCCGGCAGCAAGTTGCCCTGGTGGCCGCCTTGTCTACCCAAAGCGAGCGCCTGGCCCAAGGCCATGGCGGCTTTATCAATGCGAGTGTGCAGGTCAGCGACGATGGCCGGCGGGTGCTCAGCTATCTGCAATGGCGCTCGCGCGAGGACGGCGAGGCGGCGTTCAAATGCTTTGAGCACGGCGAGGAAGATTTCTGGACGCTGATCCGCGCCCACCAGGCCACGGCCGTGACCTTCGGTTCGTTCCAGGTGCTGCGCAGTTTCGAGCGCAGCCATGACAATGCCTTGCACTGCCGCCTAAATGGATAGGTGCAGCATCCGCTCGCCCTGGACGTTCTCCCCGGGGCGGCGCTTGTTCACCGCCAGTTCGCCGATCTTGATCAGGCGGGTGCGGGTGACGTTGCGGCTCAGGCCCAGCAGGTTGGCGGTGTGCACCTGGTTGTAATGGCTGAAGCGGTAGGCGGCGCGTAACAGCGCGTCTTCGACCTTTTCATGCAGGGCACCGGCCTCTTCTTCAAAGAGCTTTTGAAACGCCCGCTCCAGCAGGGCTTCGGCGCTGTTGTCGGTGCTGTTCTGGCTGTCGTCCTGGCGTTCGATGCGCATGTTCGACAAGCGCAGGTCGTCGCGCTCGATCACGCCGTTGCGGCAGATCAGCAGGGTGTGGTGAATCACGTTTTCCAGCTCGCGGATATTGCCTGGCCAGCTGTAACTCTTGAGTTTGTGTTCGGCCTCGCGGCTGATGGTGATCGGGCCGTAGCCCAGGCGCTGGCTGTAGGCTTCGATAAAGTGCCGGGTCAGCGGCAGGATGTCGCCGGGCCGGTCGCGCAATGGGCTGAGTTCGAGGCTGACCACGTCGAGACGGTAGTAGAGGTCTTCGCGGAAATGCCCGGCGTTGATGGCTTTTTCCAGCTGCACGTTGGTGGCCGCCAATACGCGTACATCAATCGGAATGCTCTTGCGCGAGCCCAGGCGCACCACTTCGCGCTCCTGCAGCACCCGCAGCAATTTGACCTGGATGGCCATCGGCAAGTCGCCGATTTCGTCCAGGAACAAGGTGCCGCCATCCGCCTCTTCGAACCAGCCGGCCTTGGCACTGAGGGCACCGGTGAAGGCGCCTTTTTCATGCCCGAACAACTCGGCTTCCACCAGCGATTCAGAGAAGGCGCCGCAGTTCACCGCCACAAACGGCCGGTTACGCCGCGCGCTGAGGTTATGGATATGCCGCGCCACCAGCTCTTTACCGGTCCCGGTCTCGCCGATGATCAGCACACTGGCTTCGCTGGGCGCCACTTGCTGGATGTGGTCGAGCAGCGCCTGGGATTTCGGGTCTTCGAAAACCTGGGCCGTGGCGCGGATGGAGGTCGCGAGGGCGGGCGAGGGCGGTAGGGTTAAAAGCTGCATGGGCACCTCTCTTAGGAATAGAACGTGGGAATCGGCAGGGACTGGTTCAACGCCCAGTCCCCCAGTTCGTGGAGTTTGTAGTCCACCGGATCGTGCAGGGTTTGCGTACGCAGGTTGCGCCAATGGCGGTCCAGGCGCAGCGACGCGTGGGTGGAGCGCGCCCCGGTGACTTCAAACAGGCGGCTGCACAGGTCCAGGCCCTGGCGGGTGGCGGCGACTTTGGCGGTGGCGATGGCAATAGCCAGTTGGCCACGTTCGTTTTCCGTCAGGTTGGGGCCTTTGGCCCAGGCCTGGTCGAGCAACTCGGCGGCGCGCTCCACCAGCAGGCGCACCCCCTCCAGGGCGACCCAGAACTCACCGTAGTGATGCAGCACGTAAGGGTCCTGGCGCACGTCCTCGGCTGAGGATTTGTGCCAGGAGCGGGTCTCGGTCAGCGTGTAGTTGCGCGCTTCTTCGAAGGCGCCTTCGGCAATCCCGAGAAACATATGCGTGAAAGTCAGCTGCGCGATCAACGGGCGCAGGCAGGCGAAGGGGGTGCTCAACGGGCCCGGGTCGAGCAGCAACTCCGACTCCTCGACGCGTACGCGTTCGAAGCTGGCGCTGCCGCTGTCGGTCTGGCGCTGGCCGATATTGTTCCAGTCGTTGTGCAGGGTGATGCCACTGCGGCCGCTAGGAATTGCTGCGATCAGCAGTTTGCCGCCGGCGCTTTCATCCACAGCCGAGGCGATCAGCATTTCCGAGTCGCTGGCGCCGGAGCAGAAGCTCTTTTTGCCGGAGAACTCGCGCCAGCCGCCGAAATCCTTGACCACGGTGCGGGTGTCCAGCGGGTTGAGGGCGTTGCCCCAGAACCAGTTCTTGCGCGCGGTCTGTTCGAACCACGGCTGCCATTGGTCCGGCCGCGAAAACAGGCGCACGGTGGCAAGCATCAAGTGGTGGAAGCCGAAGACATGGGCGATGGAGCTGTCGACCTTGGCGAATTCGCGCACGATGCCCAGGGTGTCGCTCCAGCGCGCGCCGAGACCGCCGTACTGCGTGGGAATGCTCAGGGCCAGCAGGCCGCTGTGGCGCAGGGCGTCGCGTTCGGCCTTGGGGGTACCGCCGCGTTCGTCGCGCTCGACGGCGGTGAGGGCGAATTCGGCGGCCAGCAGTCTGGCGGTCTGCAGCGGTGATGGCAGGACGCTGTGGGGTTTGGCTGTCACGCGGGGTTCCTCAATGTCTATTTCGCAATGAAGGCTAAATGTGGGAGCGGGCTTGCTGTGGCGAGGGAACGGGTTCCCGTTCGACTGCCTAGCAGTCGCCAGCTTTTGGGGGCGCTTCGCACCCCAGCGGGAGCAAACTCCCTCGCCACATAAGCTCCGTTCCTACATAAAGCCGATCTCACTGCACTCAGGCCTTGGTGGTGGGCAGTACATCGTTGGCAATCATTTCGCCGAACGGGCCAGTGAGGTTGGTGACGCCACGTCCGGCAAGGCTGGCATAGGGTTCCGGCAGCAGCGGGAACACCAGCTCGGCAAACCGATAGGCTTCTTCCAGGTGCGGGTAGCCGGAGAAGATGAAGCTCTCGATGCCCAGGTCCGCGTATTCCTTGATGCGTTCGGCCACTTGCTGCGGGTTGCCAACCAGCGCGGTGCCGGCGCCGCCACGCACCAGGCCGACGCCCGCCCACAGGTTGGGGGCGATTTCCAGGTTGTCGCGGCGCCCGTCATGCAAGGCGGCCATGCGGCGCTGGCCTTCGGAATCAAAGCGCGAGAAGGATTTTTGCGCGGCGGCGATGGTGTCGTCGCTGATGTGCTCGATCAGTTTGTCGGCGGCTTTCCAGGCTTCCTCTTCGGTCTCGCGCACGATCACGTGCAGGCGGATGCCGAACTTCACGGTACGCCCGTGACGGGCGGCGCGTTCGCGTACATCCGCGAGTTTTTCGGCGACGGCGGCGGGTGGTTCGCCCCAGGTCAGGTACACGTCCACCTGTTCGGCGGCGAGGTCGTGGGCCGCGTCCGAAGAACCGCCGAAGTACAGCGGCGGATAAGGCTTCTGCACCGGTGGGTAAAGTGCCTTGGCATTCTGCACACGCAAGTGCTTGCCTTCGAAATCTACCGATTCGCCCTGCAACACGCGTCGCCAGATCCGTAGGAACTCGTCAGAGACTTCGTAGCGTTCGCTGTGGTCGAGGAAGCTGCCGTCGCCGCGGTTTTCGTCGGGGTCGCCGCCGGTCACCACGTTGATCAGCAAGCGGCCATTGGAAAGGCGATCCAGGGTGGCAGCCATGCGCGCGGAGACCGTGGGCGAGATGATGCCCGGACGAATGGCCACCAGATACCGCAGCCGTTCGGTCAGCGGCACCAGCGCCGAGGCGATCACCCAGGAGTCTTCGCACGAGCGGCCGGTAGGAATCAGCACGCCGTGGTAACCCAGGCTGTCAGCGGCCTGGGCGACCTGCTTGAGGTAATTGAGGGTGACCGGCCGTGCACCTTGGGTGGTGCCCAGGTAATGGCCATCGCCGTGAGTGGGCAGAAACCAGAAAACATCCATGACAAATCCTTACGCGATTTTCAGCAGAGAAGGGGAATGCGCCGCGAACAATGGCGCTGCTCGTTCTGCCGCCAGTTGAATACGGGCTTTTAGGAGCTCACTGGTTATTTGGTAGTCGGTGAAGTCAGCTTCGGTGGCGTACACGCCGATCGGCAGGGTCAATGCCTGGAAGAAGCTGAACAGCGGGCGCAACTGATGATCGAGCACCAGCGCATGGCGTTCGCTGCCGCCGGTGGCGGCGAGCAACACCGGGGTGTTGATCAGTGCGTTGAGGTCGACCAGGTCGAACAGGTGCTTGAGCAGGCCAGGGTAGGAGCCGCGATAGACCGGCGCCGCGACGATCAGCAGATCTGCCTGTTCAATCGCCAACAGTTGCGTTTCGACCTCGGCCGGCAACTCATCGCGCGACAGTGCACCGCCCAGTGGCCGGGCAATGTCGCCCAGTTCGATCAGGTGGGTATGGATCGGCAGCAAGGTGGCCAGTTCGGCCAGTACCGCCTGGGTCAATACGAGGGTACGGGACGGGCGCCAGGTTCCGCCGGAGACGGCTACGACATTCAGGGGACGGGTCATGAACAGTTCCTTTATCAACAGTGGTTCATAGCAGGTGTGTGCAACGTGTTGAGCAAGAGCTGTACCAACGGGTGCAAGCCTTGATTGGCGCGGGCTGCGGCCTTGCGGGTGAAAACGGCTGCTGTTGTCTGATTGGTGATTTGTTGAATGACTGTTGCCGGGGCAACAGTTGCGTGGCGAACAGTGTCGGGCAGCTGAGAGCCATTTATAGAGGGTTACATTTATTCCGTAAATGAACGTATTTCCATATTTATAGATCTTTGGGGAATATGAGGGGGCCGCTATCGCAGGTGCCTTGGCGGTTGATAGCGACTATCACGGACGATGATTTTTCACCGGCAAAGGGCGGGAGTAGCCTGTGTTCATTGACTCGAAACCACCTTTGCAGGGCCGCCGCCATGAACCGATTCCTCGCTGTTTGCTTACTCGTCGTTGCCTCAGTCCTCGCCGGATGTGCGACCCATGCTTCGCCCGAATTACGGCCTTACACCGCAGAAGAAACCAAACAGTTGGCCCTGGAGGCGCTGAGTCGTCGTGGCTTGTCGTTTGATGAATACCAACAGCAGCGCGCCGCACTGACCGGCCAGCCACAGAAATCCTTTGGCTTCGATCACCAGGGCGAAATGAATGCCGAACGCAGCGTGACATTGCATGGTCGTCCTAGTTGAGCCCGCGCTCAGCAGCAAAAAGCCCGAGGATTCCCTTAAGGAACCTCGGGCTTTTTGTTTGCCATGCGGGGACTTCAGCCTGTTAAGCTGAATTTCAGGAGCGTTCCTACGCACATTTAAATAAAGTGGCCCTTCTTCAATGGCATTTGATCCGGTAAACCTGACGACCTCTGTTCCGGCTGATGCCCCTGAGACGCTGTTCTCGGGAACCTGTTTTGCGAGTCTTAATTGTCATGAATAAACGTCCGCTGTATTTCGACTATGCCGCCACCACCCCGGTGGATGAGCGGGTCATCCAGGTGATGGTCGAGTGTCTGGGCTTCAACGCCAATTTCGGTAACCCCGCGTCCAGCTCCCACGCGTTCGGCCAGGCGGCCCGGCAAACGGTCGAGCAGGCGCGCTGCCAGGTGGCGGAACTGGTCGGTGCCCAACCTGAGCAAATCGTCTGGACCTCCGGCGCCACCGAATCCAACAACCTCGCCATCAAGGGCGTGGCCCAGGCGCGGGGCGTGGCAGGCGGGCATATCATCACCAGCCAGATCGAACACAAGGCCACGCTGGACACCGCCCGGCAATTGCAGGAAGCCGGCGTGGCCGTGACCTACCTGGTGCCGGACGCGCAGGGCCTGATCAGTGCCGATGCAGTCAGCCAGGCGCTGCGCGAGGACACCTTCCTGGTGTCGCTGATGCTGGTGAACAACGAACTGGGCACCGTCAACGACATCCCGGCCATCGGCGCACGCGTGCGTGAACATGGGGCGTTGTTGCACGTGGACGCAGCGCAGGGCGCAGGCAAGGTAGCGATCGACCTGGCCGAGTGGCCGGTGGATTTGATGTCGTTTTCCGCACACAAACTGTATGGCCCCAAGGGCATCGGCGCGCTGTATGTGGGGCCGCGCGCGCAGCAGAAGGTGCTGGCGCAGATCCACGGCGGTGGTCACGAAGGCGGATTGCGTTCCGGCACGCTGGCCACGCACCAGATTGCAGGCATGGGCACGGCGTTCGCCCTGGCGGCGGCATCGTTTACCGAAGAACAGGCGCTGATTGTGGCGTTGCGCCAGCGGCTGCTGGATCAGCTGGCGTCAATCGCCGGCGTGCGCCTCAACGGCAGCCCGACCCAACGTATTCCGCACACCCTCAGCCTCACGTTTGGCGAAGGTGAATTCAATGCGGCGGCGCTGAGTGCGGGCATCGCGTTTTCTGCCACCTCGGCCTGTAACTCGGCGAGCAACGCGCCCTCCCATGTGCTGCTGGCGCTGGGCCATGACGCGCGCAGCGCCGGCCGCACGATTCGCTTGAGCCTGGGCCGGTTTACCACCGAGCAGGACATCGATGAGGCCGTGCAGTTGATCAAGGCCGCACTTGCCAGCGCACCGGCGTTCTGGGCGGTCTGAATTTATCCATTCGCAACACATAACAATTATTCGTGGTTAGCAGGAGACACAATGAGCACGCAGCCTTTGACCCATGGAACGGTTCCCCAGCGCCTGGCGCATACCCGTGAACTGATGAGCCGCGAGGGCATTCACGCCCTGCTGGTGCCGTCGGCGGATCCGCATCTGTCTGAATACCTGCCGGGTTACTGGCAGGGACGCCAATGGTTGTCGGGGTTCCATGGCTCGGTGGGAACGCTGATCGTGACCGCGGACTTTGCCGGCGTCTGGGCGGACAGCCGCTATTGGGAACAGGCCACCAAGGAACTCAAGGGCAGCGGCATCGAATTGGTGAAGCTGCAACCGGGCCAGCCTGGTCCATTGGAGTGGCTGGCGGAGCAAACCCCGGAAGGTGGGGTGGTGGCGGTGGACGGCGCGGTGATGGCTGTGGCGTCAGCACGGACCCTGGGCGGCAAGCTGGCCGAGCGCGGCGCAACCCTGCGTACCGACATCGACCTGCTCGATGAAGTCTGGCAAGACCGCCCGGCGCTGCCGAACCAGCCGATCTATCAACACCTGCCGCCGCAGGCCACGGTGAGCCGCGGTGAGAAACTCGCCGCGCTGCGTGCCAGCTTGAAGGAGAAGGGCGCCGACTGGCACTTCATCGCCACCCTGGATGATATTGCCTGGCTGTTCAACTTGCGCGGCGGTGACGTTTCGTTCAACCCGGTGTTTGTGTCCTTTGCGTTGATCAATCAACAACAGGCCACCTTGTTCGTGGCGCTGAGCAAGGTCGATGCCGAACTGCGGGCGGTGCTGGAGCAGGACGGCGTGACCTTGCGTGACTACAGCGAAGTGGCTGATGCACTGCGCGCCGTGCCGTCGGGTGCCAGTGTGCAGGTCGATCCCGCGCGCGTGACCGCAGGTTTGCTGGAAAACCTGGACGCTGGCGTCAAGCTGATCGAAGGGCTCAACCCGACCACGCTGGCCAAGTCGCGCAAGAGCCTGGCCGACGCGGAACACATCCGCCAGGCCATGGAGCAGGACGGCGCAGCGCTGTGCGAGTTTTTCGCCTGGCTGGACAGCGCGCTGGGGCGCGAACGCATCACTGAACTGACCATTGACGAACACCTGACCGCCGCGCGTAGCCGTCGCCCGGGTTATGTGTCGCTGAGTTTCAATACTATCGCCGCGTATAACGCCAATGGTGCGATGCCGCATTACCACGCGACTGAAGAAGAGCACGCGCTGATCGAAGGCGATGGTTTGCTGTTGATCGATTCGGGTGGCCAGTACCTGGGTGGCACCACCGATATCACGCGGATGGTGCCTATCGGTACACCCAGCGAAGAACAAAAGCGCGATTGCACCCGGGTGTTGAAAGGGGTGGTTGCCCTGTCCCGTGCGCATTTTCCCAAGGGCATTCTGTCGCCGCTGCTGGATTCGATTGCGCGTGCGCCGATCTGGGCTGAAGGCGTGGACTACGGCCACGGTACCGGGCACGGCGTGGGTTATTTCCTCAACGTGCACGAAGGTCCGCAAGTGATCGCCTACCAGGCGGCCACGGCGCCGCAAACCGCGATGCAACCGGGGATGATCACCTCGATTGAGCCGGGTACTTATCGTCCGGGACGTTGGGGCGTGCGGATCGAGAACCTGGTGTTGAACCGTGAAGCGGGCAAGACCGAGTTCGGTGAGTTCCTCAAGTTCGAAACCCTGACCTTGTGCCCGATCGATACTCGTTGCCTGGAGCCGTCGCTGCTGACGGCGGATGAGCGTGAGTGGTTCAACGGCTACCACAGCGAGGTGCGCGAGCGCCTGAGCCCGTTGCTCAATGGCGCGGCACTCGAGTGGTTGCAGGTGCGTACCGCGGCTATTTGATCGGTTGCAGTCCAGGCGCTCGGCCAAGGCGTCGGCTATGTAGTCGACTAACGCCTTGAGCCGGGCGACTGGCGCCGATTGGGCGGGGGCGCTTGGCGATCGAGATTCAACTCAAGGCTTCGCGCACAAACTCCAGACGGTCCTGGCCGAAAAATAGCTGGTTGCCTACAAACAGGCTGGGCGCACCGAACACGCCGCGTTGAACGGCTTGCTCGGTTTTGGCCTTGAGGGCGGCTTTTACGCTTTCGTCATTGGCCAAGGCCAGTATCTCCTGCGGCTCAAAGCCGTGTTCGCTGAGCACCGTAGCCACGACGGCGGGATCTCCCAAGTCGCGACCCTCTGCCCACAGCGCGCGAAACAAGCAACCCACCAAATCGTCGAAGCGTTCGGGCTGGTGCAGTTGCACGCCGGTGACAGCGCGCATCAGCACCAGGGTATTGATGGGAAAGTGCGGGTTGAACTTGAGCGTGACGTTGTAGCGTTGGGCGTAACGAGCCAGGTCGTCGAACATATAGCGTCCCTTGGCGGGGACGGTGATCGGCGAGGCGTTACCGGTGGCCTTGAACACGCCGCCCAATAACATCGGTTGATACACCAACTCTGCGCCGGTTGCTGCGCACAGGGCCGGGAGCTGGGTGTAGGCCAGGTAGGTGGCAGGGCTGCCGAGATCAAAGAAGAACTCCAGGGTTTTACTCATGGTCGCTGCTCGCTGATTATTGTTGTGGGGGCGTGCTTACCAGGGTTCATTCCAGGGGCGCAGGTCCAGCTCGAACGTCCAGGCGTCGCGCGGTTGGCTGTGCAGGAACC
Organism: Pseudomonas sp. TH21; assembly: GCF_016651025.1. Lineage (NCBI taxonomy): Bacteria > Pseudomonadati > Pseudomonadota > Gammaproteobacteria > Pseudomonadales > Pseudomonadaceae > Pseudomonas > Pseudomonas sp. TH21. The sequence goes on from NZ_JAEKEQ010000001.1 coordinate 1,986,640, forward strand.
AATAGTTGTCGGCGATGTGCTCGGGGTTGAGAATGCCGTCCTGATCCTTGAGCGCGTATTTCTGCGGGAAATTGTCGCGAATGAAGTCTGTGTCGATGGCGCCATCAACCACGATATGAGCGACATGGATATTCATCGGCCCCAGCTCCCGCGCCATGCTTTGCGCAAGTGCGCGGATCCCGTGCTTTGCTCCTGCAAATGCGGCAAAGCCGGCGGCCCCGCGCAGGCCGGCAGTCGCGCCGGTGAACAGGATGGTGCCGCGATGGCGGGTGACCATGCGCTTGGCCACCTCACGTGCATTGAGGAACCCGGAGAAACAGGCCATTTCCCAGATCTTGAAATACTTGCGCGCGGTTTCTTCAAGGATGCTGCAGGGCACATTGGCGCCGATGTTGAAAACGAAGGCCTCAATCGGGCCCAGTTGCGTTTCAATCTGTTCGATCAGCGCGATCACGTCTTCTTCTTTTCGTGCATCGCACGCAAAGCCATGCGCTTCGCCACCGGCTGCCTGGATGCTATCGACCAGAGGCTGCAATTTGTCGGCGGTGCGGCGGGTGACACAGGCGACGTAGCCTTCGCGGGCAAAGCGCTTGGCAATGGCACCACCGGTTGCGTCTCCGGCGCCGACTACCAATACGATTTTCTTGTTATGCGTCATGGGAACTCCGTTGGCTCGAATGTCGAACAGGAGTCTAGCCGCAGTGTCGCAAAAGGGCGGGTGGGTAGTGGGTGTTTGATATGAGCAGTCGGAGGGGGACTGCTCGGTCAATCACTTGCAAATGACGATCATGCTCCGGCTTGTATAGCCCGCAGGGTTGAGGCCGAAGGGGTAATCCCCAGGTTCCTCTGAATTGTCACCGGACTTGGCGATCACCCGGTAGCCCTTGGCTCCGCACGAGTTGGTTGCGCTGGTGTAGCACTGGTCCCAGGAGGAAGACAGTCCGGAACAGTTGATATGCAGCCCTTTTTTGCCCCGCTTCACTTCTGTCTTGGTGGTCGCGGCACAGCCACCGATGGCCACGACCATTAACAGTATCAAAATTCGCTTCATTCCTATCCTTAATAGCCGCTTCCGCAATGCTTGAAGCCGGCTCTACTCGCTCTCGAGTCTAGCGTTCGTGCTGTCCCTGTCGACGTTCTCCATGAATGACATTCGTTTACGGCTTAAACATGGCTTAAATGAGCGGTAAATGCCAGAGCTACATTCAAAGAAGCGTCAATCCGCTGGAACCAGCGGCTTTGACTCCTTGCGCATCGTCACGGTGGCGCCCACGGAGGCCAGGATGATGCAGGTGATGGCCAGCCATTGCGCCAAGGTCAGGTGCTCGTGCAGGAAGAGCAGGCCGGAAAGCGCGCCGAATGCGGGTTCGATGCTCATGAGCGTGCCGAAGGTGCGGGCGGGGAGGCGGGTCAGCGCGACCATCTCCAGGGTGTAAGGCAGGGCGGTGGACAGAATGGCGACGCCGATGGCGACAGGGATCAGGGCCGGGGTCAGCAATGCAGCACCCGCGTGCACAATGCCGATAGGTGCCACAAACAAGGCGGCGATCATCACGCCGAGGGCGGCGGTCTGTACGCCATTGTCATTGCCTGCCTTCTGGCCGAACAGAATATAGAGGGCCCAGCAGACACCCGCCCCCAGTGCGTAGGCTGCGCCGAGCAAGTCGATGCCGCTGCTGGCGTCCCCCATGGGAATCAACAAGAGCAGGCCGATGACCGCGAGGGCAATCCAGAGAAAATCTACCGCTCTGCGCGATGCGTAAATCGCTACTGCCAGCGGTCCGGTGAATTCCAGGGCAACGGCAATCCCCAGGGGTACGCTGCGCAATGACATATAGAAGAGGAAATTCATGCCACCCAGGGCCATCCCGTAGACGATCACCGTGCGCAGGGACTTGGCGGTCAGCTTGGCGCGCCACGGGCGTAGGAGAAGCAGCATGATCACGCTGGCGAAAATCAGGCGCAGGGTGGTCGTGCCTTGGGCGCCAACAATTGGAAACATGCTCTTGGCCAGCGAGGCGCCGGACTGGATGGAAGCCATGGCGATCAACAGCAGGCCGACAGGAAACAATGCCGAGGCCAGGCTGCGGGGAGAGGTGGTCATTGGGGATGTTCGTCCGAGGTCGTATTAAGAGAAGCGCAAGCAGCTATGATGCTTAAGTGTTGAGGGTTGAGCAATATATTGCTCAATTATTCCGTTGATGACCTCTATATAGCCTCAAACCGGAGGTTTTCCGGCTTGTTGATAGAAAATCCAAATTAAGGGTTGACGGCAGATTCTGGAAGTCTATAATTCGCCCCACTTCCGGCGCAGTCGAAACGGAAAACTCCTTGGTAAACAAAGAGTTACGCTAGATTCGACAGCGACTTGCTTCAGTTCATTGAAGCCCAGAAAGAGTTGGTAGAGCAGGGTTGGTTGGCTCTATTAACGTTTCGATCCTCTCGGTCGAAAGCGGAGAAAAAGAGGTGTTGACAGCAGCGTGTAACGCTGTAGAATTCGCCTCCCGCTAACGAGAGATCGGAAGCGCAAGTGGTTGAAGTTGTTGAAGAAATCTTCGAAAACTTCTGAAAATAATCACTTGACAGCAAATGAGGCTGCTGTAGAATGCGCGCCTCGGTTGAGACGAAAGATCTTAACCAACCGCTCTTTAACAACTGAATCAAGCAATTCGTGTGGGTGCTTGTGGAGTCAGACTGATAGTCAACAAGATTATCAGCATCACAAGTTACTCCGCGAGAAATCAAAGATGTAACCAACGATTGCTGAGCCAAGTTTAGGGTTTCTTAAAAACCCAAAGATGTTTGAACTGAAGAGTTTGATCATGGCTCAGATTGAACGCTGGCGGCAGGCCTAACACATGCAAGTCGAGCGGTAGAGAGAAGCTTGCTTCTCTTGAGAGCGGCGGACGGGTGAGTAATGCCTAGGAATCTGCCTGGTAGTGGGGGATAACGTTCGGAAACGGACGCTAATACCGCATACGTCCTACGGGAGAAAGCAGGGGACCTTCGGGCCTTGCGCTATCAGATGAGCCTAGGTCGGATTAGCTAGTTGGTGGGGTAATGGCTCACCAAGGCGACGATCCGTAACTGGTCTGAGAGGATGATCAGTCACACTGGAACTGAGACACGGTCCAGACTCCTACGGGAGGCAGCAGTGGGGAATATTGGACAATGGGCGAAAGCCTGATCCAGCCATGCCGCGTGTGTGAAGAAGGTCTTCGGATTGTAAAGCACTTTAAGTTGGGAGGAAGGGCAGTTGCCTAATACGTAACTGTTTTGACGTTACCGACAGAATAAGCACCGGCTAACTCTGTGCCAGCAGCCGCGGTAATACAGAGGGTGCAAGCGTTAATCGGAATTACTGGGCGTAAAGCGCGCGTAGGTGGTTTGTTAAGTTGGATGTGAAATCCCCGGGCTCAACCTGGGAACTGCATTCAAAACTGACTGACTAGAGTATGGTAGAGGGTGGTGGAATTTCCTGTGTAGCGGTGAAATGCGTAGATATAGGAAGGAACACCAGTGGCGAAGGCGACCACCTGGACTGATACTGACACTGAGGTGCGAAAGCGTGGGGAGCAAACAGGATTAGATACCCTGGTAGTCCACGCCGTAAACGATGTCAACTAGCCGTTGGGAGCCTTGAGCTCTTAGTGGCGCAGCTAACGCATTAAGTTGACCGCCTGGGGAGTACGGCCGCAAGGTTAAAACTCAAATGAATTGACGGGGGCCCGCACAAGCGGTGGAGCATGTGGTTTAATTCGAAGCAACGCGAAGAACCTTACCAGGCCTTGACATCCAATGAACTTTCTAGAGATAGATTGGTGCCTTCGGGAACATTGAGACAGGTGCTGCATGGCTGTCGTCAGCTCGTGTCGTGAGATGTTGGGTTAAGTCCCGTAACGAGCGCAACCCTTGTCCTTAGTTACCAGCACGTAATGGTGGGCACTCTAAGGAGACTGCCGGTGACAAACCGGAGGAAGGTGGGGATGACGTCAAGTCATCATGGCCCTTACGGCCTGGGCTACACACGTGCTACAATGGTCGGTACAGAGGGTTGCCAAGCCGCGAGGTGGAGCTAATCCCATAAAACCGATCGTAGTCCGGATCGCAGTCTGCAACTCGACTGCGTGAAGTCGGAATCGCTAGTAATCGCGAATCAGAATGTCGCGGTGAATACGTTCCCGGGCCTTGTACACACCGCCCGTCACACCATGGGAGTGGGTTGCACCAGAAGTAGCTAGTCTAACCTTCGGGAGGACGGTTACCACGGTGTGATTCATGACTGGGGTGAAGTCGTAACAAGGTAGCCGTAGGGGAACCTGCGGCTGGATCACCTCCTTAATCGACGACATCAGCTGCTCCATAAGTTCCCACACGAATTGCTTGATTCATTGAAGAAGACGATAGAAGCAGCTTTAAGCTCCAAGCTGATAGCTCTTAGCTAATCAGTTACGCGCTCGAAATTGGGTCTGTAGCTCAGTTGGTTAGAGCGCACCCCTGATAAGGGTGAGGTCGGCAGTTCGAATCTGCCCAGACCCACCAATTTTGTTATGGGGCCATAGCTCAGCTGGGAGAGCGCCTGCCTTGCACGCAGGAGGTCAACGGTTCGATCCCGTTTGGCTCCACCATTAACTGCTTCTGCTGTTAGAGTTTAGAAATGAATATTCACTAATGAATATTGATTTCTAGTCTTTGATTAGATCGTTCTTTAAAAATTTGGGTATGTGATAGAAAGATAGACTGAACGTTACTTTCACTGGTAACGGATCAGGCTAAGGTAAAATTTGTGAGTTCTCTTAAATGAGAAATTCGAATTTTCGGCGAATGTCGTCTTCACAGTATAACCAGATTGCTTGGGGTTATATGGTCAAGTGAAGAAGCGCATACGGTGGATGCCTTGGCAGTCAGAGGCGATGAAAGACGTGGTAGCCTGCGAAAAGCTTCGGGGAGTCGGCAAACAGACTTTGATCCGGAGATGTCTGAATGGGGGAACCCAGCCATCATAAGATGGTTATCTTGTACTGAATACATAGGTGCAAGAGGCGAACCAGGGGAACTGAAACATCTAAGTACCCTGAGGAAAAGAAATCAACCGAGATTCCCTTAGTAGTGGCGAGCGAACGGGGACTAGCCCTTAAGTGGCTTTGAGATTAGCGGAACGCTCTGGAAAGTGCGGCCATAGTGGGTGATAGCCCTGTACGCGAAAATCTCTTAGTCATGAAATCGAGTAGGACGGAGCACGAGAAACTTTGTCTGAATATGGGGGGACCATCCTCCAAGGCTAAATACTACTGACTGACCGATAGTGAACTAGTACCGTGAGGGAAAGGCGAAAAGAACCCCGGAGAGGGGAGTGAAATAGATCCTGAAACCGTATGCGTACAAGCAGTGGGAGCAGACTTTGTTCTGTGACTGCGTACCTTTTGTATAATGGGTCAGCGACTTATTTTCAGTGGCGAGCTTAACCGAATAGGGGAGGCGTAGCGAAAGCGAGTCTTAATAGGGCGTCTAGTCGCTGGGAATAGACCCGAAACCGGGCGATCTATCCATGGGCAGGTTGAAGGTTGGGTAACACTAACTGGAGGACCGAACCGACTACCGTTGAAAAGTTAGCGGATGACCTGTGGATCGGAGTGAAAGGCTAATCAAGCTCGGAGATAGCTGGTTCTCCTCGAAAGCTATTTAGGTAGCGCCTCATGTATCACTGTAGGGGGTAGAGCACTGTTTCGGCTAGGGGGTCATCCCGACTTACCAAACCGATGCAAACTCCGAATACCTACAAGTGCCGAGCATGGGAGACACACGGCGGGTGCTAACGTCCGTCGTGAAAAGGGAAACAACCCAGACCGTCAGCTAAGGTCCCAAAGTTATGGTTAAGTGGGAAACGATGTGGGAAGGCTTAGACAGCTAGGAGGTTGGCTTAGAAGCAGCCACCCTTTAAAGAAAGCGTAATAGCTCACTAGTCGAGTCGGCCTGCGCGGAAGATGTAACGGGGCTCAAACCATACACCGAAGCTACGGGTATCACGTAAGTGATGCGGTAGAGGAGCGTTCTGTAAGCCTGTGAAGGTGAGTTGAGAAGCTTGCTGGAGGTATCAGAAGTGCGAATGCTGACATGAGTAACGACAATGGGTGTGAAAAACACCCACGCCGAAAGACCAAGGTTTCCTGCGCAACGTTAATCGACGCAGGGTTAGTCGGTCCCTAAGGCGAGGCTGAAAAGCGTAGTCGATGGAAAACAGGTTAATATTCCTGTACTTCTGGTTATTGCGATGGAGGGACGGAGAAGGCTAGGCCAGCTTGGCGTTGGTTGTCCAAGTTTAAGGTGGTAGGCTGAGATCTTAGGTAAATCCGGGATCTTAAGGCCGAGAGCTGATGACGAGTTATCTTTTAGATAACGAAGTGGTTGATGCCATGCTTCCAAGAAAAGCTTCTAAGCTTCAGGTAACCAGGAACCGTACCCCAAACCGACACAGGTGGTTGGGTAGAGAATACCAAGGCGCTTGAGAGAACTCGGGTGAAGGAACTAGGCAAAATGGCACCGTAACTTCGGGAGAAGGTGCGCCGGTGAGGGTGAAGGACTTGCTCCGTAAGCTCATGCCGGTCGAAGATACCAGGCCGCTGCGACTGTTTATTAAAAACACAGCACTCTGCAAACACGAAAGTGGACGTATAGGGTGTGACGCCTGCCCGGTGCCGGAAGGTTAATTGATGGGGTTAGCTAACGCGAAGCTCTTGATCGAAGCCCCGGTAAACGGCGGCCGTAACTATAACGGTCCTAAGGTAGCGAAATTCCTTGTCGGGTAAGTTCCGACCTGCACGAATGGCGTAACGATGGCGGCGCTGTCTCCACCCGAGACTCAGTGAAATTGAAATCGCTGTGAAGATGCAGTGTATCCGCGGCTAGACGGAAAGACCCCGTGAACCTTTACTATAGCTTTGCACTGGACTTTGAATTTGCTTGTGTAGGATAGGTGGGAGGCTTTGAAGCGTGGACGCCAGTCTGCGTGGAGCCATCCTTGAAATACCACCCTGGCAACTTTGAGGTTCTAACTCAGGTCCGTTATCCGGATCGAGGACAGTGTATGGTGGGTAGTTTGACTGGGGCGGTCTCCTCCTAAAGAGTAACGGAGGAGTACGAAGGTGCGCTCAGACCGGTCGGAAATCGGTCGTAGAGTATAAAGGCAAAAGCGCGCTTGACTGCGAGACAGACACGTCGAGCAGGTACGAAAGTAGGTCTTAGTGATCCGGTGGTTCTGTATGGAAGGGCCATCGCTCAACGGATAAAAGGTACTCCGGGGATAACAGGCTGATACCGCCCAAGAGTTCATATCGACGGCGGTGTTTGGCACCTCGATGTCGGCTCATCACATCCTGGGGCTGAAGCCGGTCCCAAGGGTATGGCTGTTCGCCATTTAAAGTGGTACGCGAGCTGGGTTTAGAACGTCGTGAGACAGTTCGGTCCCTATCTGCCGTGGACGTTTGAGATTTGAGAGGGGCTGCTCCTAGTACGAGAGGACCGGAGTGGACGAACCTCTGGTGTTCCGGTTGTCACGCCAGTGGCATTGCCGGGTAGCTATGTTCGGAATAGATAACCGCTGAAAGCATCTAAGCGGGAAACTAGCCTCAAGATGAGATCTCACTGGAACCTTGAGTTCCCTGAAGGGCCGTCGAAGACTACGACGTTGATAGGTTGGGTGTGTAAGCGCTGTGAGGCGTTGAGCTAACCAATACTAATTGCCCGTGAGGCTTGACCATATAACACCCAAGCAATTTGCTTGCTTCGAGCTGAAAGGCAAAAGAGCACCAGATTGCGGTGTGTGAAGACGAAATGAACCGAAAATTCGACGCTCACAAAACACCGAAAGCTATCACATACCCAATTTGCTGAAGCGAGGCCATCTGGTCACGACTCAGTACCCGAATTTCTTGACGACCATAGAGCATTGGAACCACCTGATCCCATCCCGAACTCAGCAGTGAAACGATGCATCGCCGATGGTAGTGTGGGGTTTCCCCATGTGAGAGTAGGTCATCGTCAAGATTAAATTCCAGAACCCCTGTTTGCTAACGCAGACAGGGGTTTTGTTTTGGGCGGTCGAAAAGCACGCCCGGTAGAGGACACCGCGTTCCCCGGTCACGAATAGACGTCCTGCTCTGAAGGCCTTGCTGAGGCTTGATCCCACGCTTTCATGACAAAAATCGCTATCGGCATGCCGTTCGGGGAAATCGATGCAAAGTGTTTCTGCATTTTTGGTATGGTGCAGCACATTTTCACAAGGACTGATCTTTATCCGCAGGATGCGGCGTCGACCTTCTTCAACGAGATGCTGTAGAAATGCCTGAACCAATACCCATCAAGGATCACGAAAAAGAAAACCGCCTGGTCAACAAGCGCCTGCTCGCCTGCGCGCTGCTGGTGATCGGCATCACCTGTGCCCTGGTGGGCCGCATGTATTTCCTGCAGGTGGTGCAATACGACTATCACTCGACGATTTCCGAGAATAATCGGGTCCACGTCCTGCCGATAACACCGACTCGCGGGTTGATCTACGACCGGAATGGCGTGGTGCTCGCCGACAATCGTCCCAGCTACAACCTGACCATCACCCGGGAGCGCACCACAGACCTCAAGGGTGAGCTGGACGCCATCGTCAACCTGCTGCACCTGCCTGCTGAAGACCGTGCGGTGTTCGACAAGGCCTTGAAGCAGGCACGCCATCCTTTCGTCCCGGTGACATTGTTTTACGAGCTGACCGAAGAGCAGATCGCGGTCCTGGCCGTGAACGAGTTTCGCTTGCCTGGCGTCGACGTAGAGCCGCAGTTTGTCCGGCACTACCCGCTGGGTGCGCACTTTGCACACTCCATCGGCTATGTCGGGCGCATCAACGAGAAAGAGTCCAAGGCTCTCGACTCGGTGGAGTATCGCGGTACACAGTCCATCGGCAAGACCGGCATCGAGCGTTTCTACGAGTCCGAACTGCACGGCCACGTCGGTTACGAAGAGGTCGAGACCAACGCCCAGGGGCGAGTGCTGCGCGTGCTCAAGCACACCGACCCGATCCCTGGCAAAAATATCGTGCTCAGCCTCGACGTCCACCTTCAGGAAGCCGCCGAGGAAGCCTTGGGCGATCGCCGTGGCTCGGTGGTCGCACTCGACCCGCAAACCGGCGAAGTCCTGGCCATGGTCAGCAAGCCGAGTTTCGACCCGAACCTGTTTGTAACCGGCATCAGCTTCAAGGAATATGCCGCGCTGCACGATTCCATCGACCGGCCGCTGTTCAACCGCGTCCTGCGCGGGCTCTATGCGCCGGGTTCGACGATCAAGCCTGAGGTGGCCATTGCCGGGCTCGACAGCGGTGTGGTGACCGCCCAGACCCGCGTGTTCGACCCGGGCTACTACCAGCTCCCCGATTTTGATCACAAATACCGCAACTGGAACCACAGCGGTGACGGCTGGGTCGACATGGACGCCGCCATCATGCGTTCCAACGACACCTACTTTTACGACCTGGCCCACAAGCTCGGCATTGACCGCCTGCACGACTACCTGGCGGAGTTCGGCCTGGGCCAGAAAGTCTCCCTGGACATGTTCGAAGAGTCAGCCGGCCTGATGCCATCCCAGGCCTGGAAACGTGCGACCCGCCGCCAGCCATGGTTCCCAGGCGAAACCGTGATCCTCGGTATCGGCCAGGGCTATATGCAGGTCACGCCATTGCAATTGGCCCAGGCGACAGCATTGATCGCCAACAAGGGCGTGTGGAATCGCCCGCACCTGGCCAAGACCATCAACGGCGTGCCGCCCGTAGACGAGAACCCGATGCCGAATGTGGTCCTCAAGGACCCGCGTGACTGGGAGCAGGTGAACCATGGCATGCAGTTGGTGATGCATGACCCGCGCGGCATCGCTCGGGCCGCCGCGCAAGGTGCGCAATACCGCATCGCCGGCAAGAGTGGTACTGCGCAAGTGGTCGCGATCAAACAAGGTGAGCGCTACAACCGCGACAAGACTCTGGAGCGGCATCGCGACAACGCCTTGTTCGTCGGCTTTGCCCCGGCCGAGCATCCGAAAATCGTGATCTCGGTCATGATCGAAAACGGCGAAGCCGGTGGCCGGGTGGCAGGCCCGGTGGTGCGGCAGATCATGGACGCCTGGCTGCTCGACCAGGAAGGTCACCTCAAGCCGCAGTATGCGACCCCGGCTAAAGCACCGGGTGACCCGCACGTCTGAGTCACACCTGCCACTCGTCCCACTGGTCTACGCCCGTGTAGGCCAGCCAGGGCACGTCATGCGCCGTCCAGATGTGCGCGGTGGGCCGCACGCCCGGATCATCATCCAGCGTCGCCACCCGCACAATCACATGCGGCTGGTGCCCACGCTCGGCCATCAGGTGTGAGCCGCAGCGCGAGCAGAAATGCCTGAGCTTGCCCGGCGAAGACTCGAATGACGACAACAGACCCTCGCCTTGCGTCCAGCGAAAATGCTCACGCATCACCCCGGCTGTCGCCACAAACGCGGCCGCGTGCACCTTGCGGCAGCTGTCGCAGTGGCAGTGGCTGATGGGCATGTCCAGGCGCTCCACCTGGTAGCGGACGGCCTTGCAGAAGCAACTTCCATTCAACGCATCAGTCATAACGTAATGTCGGGTCAAGGATGGGGTCATCATCATCGCGCACAACCCAAGGTTGCGCATTGTTCGATGTCGCCTACTGTCAATGGAGGAGGTGACTTATGCACGTATTAGATCGCATAGAACGAAAAGTCCTGCTGAACGTTTCACGCAAACACGTCTGGGAAGCACTCACCGATGCCGAGCAATTCGGCAACTGGTTCGGAATTGCCCTGAAGGGCAAAACCTTTGCAGCGGGGGAAACCATCAAGGCGCCGATCACTTATCCGGGGTACGAGCATGTGATCTGGAATGCCAAAATCGAACGTATCCTGCCACAGACACTGTTCTCTTTCTGGTGGCACCCCTTTGCGGTGGAGGAGGGCGTCGACTACGACCAGGAAACCCCGACACTGGTGGAGTTCACCATCGAGGATCGCGCGCCGGGCATTTTGCTGCGGGTCGTCGAATCCGGCTTCGATGAAGTGCCCGAAGCCCGTCGGCAGAAAGCCTTCAAGATGAACTCCCGGGGCTGGGACGAGCAGATGAGCAACATTGAAAAATATTTGACCCAGGCCCGCCAGGCCTGACCCCAACGGGCATCATCACTGATGCCCGCGTTGATAGCTGTCAGCCTTCGTGAGCGGTGGTGATTTCCAGTGTGTCGGTAAACGTCACCAGCACACTCTGACCGACCTTGAGGTCCTTGAGGCCCGCACGAATCTCCGGTTTCTCGACATTCAACACTTTGCTCGCACCGGCCGGGTTTTCCAGGGTGACCTGGTTTTTCTTCAAGTCGATGTGCGTGATCTTCAGTTGCACCTGTACCTGGCGGAACGCTGCGCCGCCTGGGTTGGGATTATCGGCGGTGGCGCGGATCACACCGGTTTTTTCGCTGGCATCCGGCGCACTTTTGTCCACATCGGTGTCCAGCACGGCGGCGACGGAGTGCGTGGTCAGCACTTTGACCTGGTCGCCGACCTTGAGATTACCCAGGTCCTTGGCGGCGTCGGTAAGTTGCACATGCACCTCGCCACCGTCGGCGCCTTGCAGCACCACCTGATGCTTGGCGGCATCCACGGCCAGCACTTTGGTGGTGACTTCGTCGGCTTCCAGGGTCTTGGACAGCGGGATATCGGCAGCGAAGGCCGTGAGGTTGCCGGCGGCCAGCAGTGTGACCAGGGCGATGGCGTGGCGAAGAGGGCGCGTTACTTTCATTTAAGGTACTTCCATGTAAGAGGAACTCCTGAGTCTAGTGGAGGGGCGCAGATACACAAATGCGCTGCAGGCTGGGTGTTTTAACGATTGCAATGTGCCAGAGTCTGCGCAGATAATGAGATGAATTATCATTAACGTCTGGCAGTGTTGCGTGTCCACACCTACTGATCCCAAGGCCCTTTTAGCCGCGCTCTACGACGATAACCATCGGTGGTTGCGTGCGTGGTTGTATCGCCAGTTGAAGTGCCCCCAGGATGCCGCAGACCTGACCCAGGACACCTTCATCCGCGTGCTCGATGCGCGCCAGCTCACCCAACTTGAGGAGCCGCGGGCGTTTTTGAGCACGGTTGCACGCCGACTGTTGTTCAGTTTCTGGCGGCGCAAGCGCCTGGAACAAAGCTACCTAGAAAGCCTGGCTTTACTGCCCGAGTGCTACAGCCCTTCCGAAGAAGACCTTGCATTGGTTCGCGAAGCGTTGGAAAGCATTGACCGGCTGCTCAACGGCCTGCCGGCGCGGGTACGCCAGATCTTTATCCTGAGTCGTCTCGAAGGCTTGACCCAACCTCTGATCGCGCAGCAACTGAATGTCTCCCTGGCGACTGTCGAGCGCGATTTGCGCAGGGCGTTCCTGCATTGCCTGGCGGAATCGGCGGAGCTGGCATGACGCAGCCCAAGGTGGATGCCTGTACCCGCGAGGCCGTCGATTGGCTGCTGCGCCTGGAGGCGGCCGGCGAGGACCGCGACCTGCGCCAGGCTTTCGACGCCTGGTTGCACGCCAGCCCCGAGCATGCGGCGGCCTGGCAGCGGGTGGGCAACCTGTTGCAGCAACCGATTGCCGCGCTGCACCGGGTCGAGGCGCACAGCCCTGGCCAATTGCGTGCGGCGTCCCAGGCGCTGATGACGCCCGACACCGTGTCGCGCCGCAAGGTGCTGCGTGGCGGCCTGGCGCTGGTGTTGTTTGGCGTCAGTGGCGCTGCGCTGCTCGACCGTGCCCAACCGCTCAACGGGTTGTGGGCCGACCGGCGTACCGCCACCGGCGAGCGCAGTACCTTCACGTTGGCCGACGGCAGCCGCTTGAGCCTCAACGCGCGCAGCTCGGTGGATATCCAGTTCACTGAGCAACGCCGCGTCGTGCATCTGCGTGAAGGTCAGGTGTTTGTCGATGTCGCCGCCGATGTCCGCCGGCCGTTTGTCATCACCACCGCGCAGGGCGAAGTCCAGGCCCTCGGCACGCAGTTCATGGTCAGCCAGGAAGCCGCTGGCAGCCTGACCTCGGTGCAACTGCACAGTGTGAAAGTCACCACCCAGGGCGGTCACCAGCGGCGCGTGGAAGCGGGGCAGGCGGCGTGGTTCAGCGAGGAATGGGTGCGGCCGGTACCGTTGTCGGCAGCCGGGCGGGTGGATTGGCGCGACGGTCGGGTCGACATTCGCGACGAGCCGCTGGGCTCGCTGATCGATGCCTTGCGCCCGTATCGCCGGGGCGTGCTGCGCATCAGCCCGCAAGCGGCGGCGCTGCGTGTGTACGGGGTGTACCCGCTGGATGACGCCGAGCAAACGCTGCAATCGCTTGCTCAGACATTCCCGTTGCGCATTCGCCGCTATGGGCCGTGGTTGACGCTGATTGACGTGCAATAAACGATTATTTTCACAGGCCGTGAGGGGATCGCACGTCTCGCGAGTCAGGGTTAGAGAACGCCAACCTGACAACGAGTATCCACCCCTATGGCACCCTTGATGATTCGTCCTTGCCTGCTGACGCTGGCCATTACGCTGGCCGTCATCGGCCAACCTGCGATGGCCCAGGACACCACCCATTATTTCGACCTGCCTGCGGCCGCGCTGGGTGACACCCTCAGCCGTTTGTCCCGTGAAAGCGGGCGCACCCTGTCGGTGACCCCGGCCTTGCTGCAAGGTCGCCGGGCTGCTGCCGTACAGGGCCAATTGACGCCGGAGCAGGCCGTGCAACAGGCGCTGGCCGGCAGCGGGCTGGGCTTGATCATTACCGACAACGGCACCTGGAGCCTGTACCTGCTGCCCGAAGGCAATTCGCTGAACCTGAGCCCCACCACCGTGACCGGGTCGGCCACGGAAAATGCCTGGGGCCCGGTAGACGGTTACGTCGCCACGCGCAGTGGCACCGCGACCAAGACCGATACACCGATTCTGGAAATCCCGCAGACGGTCAACGTGGTCACGGCCGACCAGGTCGCGGTCCAGGGTGCACGCAACCTCACGCAGGCCCTGCGCTACACGCCGGGCATCGACACCAACGGCTACACCGACCGCAACACCATTGCCGATGAAGTCGCCAGCCGTGGCTTCGCGCCAACCCTGTTGTACCTCGACGGCGCCTACCTGCCGTACGCCGGCAGCCTGGGCGGCGCCCCGCAAATCGATCCGTACACCCTCGAACGTATCGAAGTGCTCAAGGGCCCGGCATCCGTGTTGTACGGGCAAAACCAGCCGGGCGGGATGATCAACATGGTCTCCAAGCGGCCAACCACCGAGGCGCGGCACCAGGTCAAGTTCGGCATCGGCAGTTATGACCGGGTCAACGGTGCGCTGGATTTCAGCGGGCCAATCGATCAGGCCAAGACCTTGAGCTATCGCCTGATTGCCCTGGCCCGTGACGGCAACGAGATGGTCGACCACGCCACCGACAGCCGCACCTTGCTCGCGCCCAGCCTCACCTGGGCGCCGACCGACGAGACGGCGCTGACGGTCTACGCACAGCTGCAGCGCGACAAGTCCCTGGCCGACTACCAGGCGCTGCCCGCCATTGGCACGCTGTACCGCAGCGCCGAGGGCCGGCATATCGACCGCGACACCTTCCTGGGCGACTCGGACTGGAACGACTACATCCGCGACCAGTACGTGCTCGGCTTCGATTTCTCCCACGCCTTCAACGACAACCTCGAATACCACTCGACGGCGCGCTACACCGACGTCAACGACCGCTACAAAGGTTTCTACCTGAACCGCTTCGTCACGCTCCCGGATAACAGCATCGACGACACCCGCGCCACCCGCACCAAGCTCGACTGGCGCCAGCACAACTCTGCCTACACGATTGATAACAACCTGCAGTTCAAATTCGCCACTGGTGCGCTGGACCATACGCTGCTGACCGGCGTCGATTATCGCCAGTTCACCCGCAGGTACCAGGGCTACAACCTGTACGGCGCAGAAATCATCGAGCTGTATAAACCCAGCAACTACCACACCCTGGGCCAGCCGACCCTCACCACCAAGTGGGACAACACCATCAAGCAGACCGGCCTGTACGCCCAGGACCAAATCAAGCTTGACCGCTTTATCCTCACCGTCGGCCTGCGTGAAGACTGGGCCGAAGTCGAGAACCGCGACCTGCTGGCCGACAGCACGGTCAGCCAGAAAGACAAGAAACTCACCCGGCGAATCGGCTTGACCTACCTCACTGATTTCGGCCTGGCGCCCTATGTCAGTTACGCCGAGTCGTTCTTCCCCAGCATCGGCAGCCAGGCCCCACAGCGCGGGGCCTCGGCGTTCAAGCCGGTGGAGGGCGAGCAGTACGAGGCGGGGGTCAAATACCAGCCCAACGACAGCTCATTGCTGACGTTGTCGGTGTACCAGATCAAGCAGAAGAACGTGCTGACCGGCGACATTGAGTACCCGGAGTATCAGTTGCAGGAAGGCGAGGTGCGCTCGCGGGGTGTCGAGTTCGAAGGCAAGACGCGTGTTGGCCAGTTCGAGGTGATTGGCGCGGTGGCCTACCTGGACTCGTTCTACACCAAGAGCAATTATGGTGATAAAGGCAACCGCAACGAGTCCCAGGCACCGTGGACCGCCAGTACCTGGGTCGACTACCACTTCGCGAGCAATGCCCTGGCAGGCCTGACCGTCGGTGGGGGCGCTCGTTACACCGGCAAGAAATACGGCGATTCGGGCAACACCTTCAAAACCCCTTCGTTTGTAGTGTACGACACGACCATCCGCTACGACCTGGGCCGTGTCAGTCCCACGCTCAAGGGCGCGGAAGCCAGCCTGAACGTGCAGAACCTGTTTGATCGCGAGTACGTTTCGGCATGCAACTATGCCTTTGGCTGCTATTACGGTCAGGAGCGCACGGCATCGTTGGCCGTGTCCTACGACTGGTAGCCTGCAACGGGTGGCAGCCCAGGCTGCCAACCGTTGACGTTTAGAAGTCCACCGTCGCCGACAACTTCGCCACGCGCGGATCGCCCTGGGTCAGGTAGCCGCCCAATGCCGATTCCCAGTACTTGGTATTGGCGACGTTCTCCACTGTGGCGCCCAGCGTCACATCCCGCTGATCGACCTTGAAGTTATAGCGCGCACCCACGTCGAACCGGTTCCAGGTCGGCAGGCTGAGGTTGTTGGCCGCGTCGGCGTACTGGCCGCCGGTGCGCAACATGCGGCCATTCACGCTCACGCCTTGCAGGCCCGGCACATCCCAATCCACCCCGGCATTGAGCTGGAACGACGGCACGCCGATAGCGCGGTTGCCGTCGTTGGTGCCGTTGGCCGTGCCGCTGACTTCGGTGTTTATCAGAGTGGCGCCGCCCAGCAGGCGCAGGCCTGGGACAGGTTCACCGAAGACATTCAGCTCCACGCCCTTGTTGACCTGGTCACCCTGGAATACATAGGTCGCGGTGCCGTCCGAATTCAGCTGGGAATAGCCCTGGGTCGGCTGCTCGATGCGATACACACCGAGTGTCGCACCGTAGGTGCCCATGTCGACTTTGACGCCGGCTTCAGTCTGTTTCGAACGCGCGGGGGCGAAGGTCTGGCCGTTGTTGGTGACCCTGGCGTTATTGGCCGCGGTCTCCGGGGCGGTGGGTCCGGATGCCAGCCCTTCAATGTGGTTGGCGTAGAACGACACGTGGTCCCACGGCTTGAACACCAGGCCATACACCGGCGTGGTGATGCCCTTGGCGTAGTTGGCGTTGCGTGAGCCGGTGCCGTATTCATAACCCTGGACCACCAGCTCCTGGCGACGCAGGCCGGCGGTGAACAGCAAGCGGTCATCCATGAAGCCGAGGGTGTCCGACACCGCCGCGCTGCGCGCGAAGGTCTTGGCGGTGATGCCCGGGTCGTTCAGGTCGCTGCCGGAGGTGAAGCCACCCTTGGCTGGCGCTGTCACATCGACGGGGTTGTAGAGGTTGGTCGCTTGCGTGCCGGAGGCAAAGTCGAAGGCGTTGCGCGCCTGGGTCCAGGTGCCGGTCAGGCCGAGGTTAAGCTTGTGGCTGACGGCGCCGGTCTGGAACTTGCCATTCAGGCCGGCCATCAGGCTGGTGTTGTCTTCCTGGTGGGCGATATTGGAGCCGCTCACGGTGGCATTGCCCTGCGCGTCGATCACGGTGAGCGACGAATAGCGGCCGATTTCGCGGGTGTGCTTGGCGCCGCCCGCGACATACGCGGTCCAATTGTCATTGAGGTCGTACTCGCCGCGCAGCATGCCAAAGGTGTCTTCCAGGCTGGTGCTGTCCCACTTCGGCGCGTAGTTGGTGTCCGCCGAGGGCGCGTTGGGGATGCTGGTCAGGCCCGGGCCGAGAAACACCGAGTTACGCCCGCCGTTGACTTGCTGCTTCTGATACACAAAGTCGCCGGACAGGCGCAGGGCATCACCGCGATAATCCAGGCCGACCGAAAACAGCTTCGAACGCTGGCTCTCGTCGTCCACACCGGTATCGCCTTCGCGCTGGGAAATATTCACCCGTGCGCCAAACCGATTGTCTTCGCCAAAACGCTGGCCGATGTCCAGGTGTTCGCCGATGCGGCCATCGTTGCTGATATCGGTGCTGAAGCGGCGCAAAGGCACGTCATCGGCACGCTTGGGTTGCAGGTTCACACCGCCGCCGATGCCCGAGCCACTCGGCGTCACGCCGTTGATAAAGGCGTTGGGGCCCTTGAATACTTCGACCCGCTCCAGGGCGTCGGTGGACATCAACTGGCGCGGCAGGATGCCGTACAAACCGTTGAAGGAAATATCGTCGCCGTTGAGCGGCAGGCCACGAATCACGAACGCCTGGGATTGGTTTGCAAAGCCTGACGCCTGGCGCACGGACGAGTCATTGAGCAGGACATCACCAACCGTCTCGGCCTGCTGGTCACGGATCAGTTTCTCGGTGTAGGAGGACATGCTGAACGGCACATCCATGATGTCCTGGTTGCCCAGCACACCCAACTGGCCGCCGCGTGCCACCTGGCCGCCGGCATATACCGGGGGCAGGGCGCCGGGCGATGGGGCGTCGGCGTTGATGTTGGTGGCGCCCAGTTCCAGCGTGTTGCCATCCTGACTGTGGTTCGCATCCTGCGGGGTGGCTGGGGTTGCGGCGTGAGCGGCAAGGCTCAGGGAGCAGCAAAGGGCGAGCAGGGTCGGGCGAAACGGCACGGCGAATGGGGTACGGGTGGGCATGGTCGATCCGGACGGCGAACCGTCAGTGGTGAGGAAAAGGGCAACAACGTTGCGCGTCCTCGCTGCGCGGATACGACTCCGGTGCGAATGATAGTGATTGTTATTAATGTTCTGCAACAAAATTGTGAAGCGCGTGAGCGTGCCTGCGCGGACGGCCGACCAGCGGCCCGCGCAGTGTCCTGCTGCGCGGGTTGACGGATAAATGCCATCGCCCATCGCGTTTGCCCGGATGCCGAGTAGAATCACGCCCTGAAAGCGATTCCTGAGGTGCGGTACGGTGGATTTACAGCAGGGTTTTGTCCTGACCCGGCATTGGCGCGATACCCCGGCGGGCACGGAGGTCAGTTTCTGGCTGGCCACCGACCACGGGCCACGGTGTATCCGCCTACCCGTGCAGACCTCGGTGATGTTTATCCCCGAGGCCCATCGCAAGCCGCTGGATTGGCTGCTCAAGGGCGAGCGCGATATCGAGTTGCGCCCGCTGCAGTTGTGCGACTTCCACCATCGCCCGGTGCTGGGCCTGTACACGCGCCAGCACCGCCAGGCGATGGACCTGGAAAAACGCCTGCGTGCCGCCGGGGTGGATGTCTACGAGGGCGACGTGCGCCCGCCCGAGCGCTACATGATGGAGCGCTTCATCACCGCCCCGGTGTGGTTCGGCGGCGTCGCCGATGCCGACGGCACGCTGCTTGACGCGCAGATGAAACCCGCGCCTGATTACCGCCCGCCGCTGAAGCTGGTGTCGCTGGACATCGAGACCACCGCCCAGGGCGATCTCTATTCCATCGCCCTCGAAGGCTGCGGCGAGCGCCAGGTGTACATGCTCGGCCCGCCGAATAAAACCGACGCGGTGGACTTCAAGCTCGACTACTGCGACACCCGCGCCCAACTGCTCGAGCGCCTCAACCAATGGCTCGCCCTCCATGACCCCGATGCAATCATCGGCTGGAACGTGGTGCAGTTCGACCTGCGCGTGCTCCACGAACATGCCCAGCGCCTGGGCGTGCCGCTGTTGCTCGGGCGCGGCGGCGAACCGATGGCCTGGCGCGAGCATGGCAGCCGTAACCACTACTTCGCCGCCGCGGCCGGGCGGCTGATCATCGACGGCATCGAGGCCCTGCGCTCGGCCACCTGGAGCTTCGAATCCTTCAGCCTGGAAAACGTCGCGCAGACCCTGCTGGGCGAGGGCAAGGACATCTCCACGCCGTACCAGCGCATGGACGAAATCAACCGCATGTTCGCCGAGGACAAGCCCGCCCTGGCGCGCTACAACCTCAAGGACTGTGAACTGGTCACGCGGATTTTCGCCAAGACCGAGCTGCTCAAGTTCCTCCTCGAACGCGCCAGCGTCACCGGGTTGCCGGCTGACCGCAACGGCGGCTCCGTCGCCGCGTTCACCCACCTGTACATGCCGCTGATGCACCGCCAGGGCTTCGTTGCGCCGAACCTCGGCGACAAGCCGCCCGAGGCCAGCCCCGGCGGTTTTGTCATGGACTCGCGCCCCGGCCTCTACGAATCGGTGCTGGTGCTCGACTACAAAAGCCTCTACCCGTCGATCATCCGCAGTTTCCTGATCGACCCGGTGGGCCTGATCGAAGGCCTCAAGCACCCCGACGACAGCACCTCTGTGGAAGGCTTTCGTGGTGCGCGTTTCTCGCGTACCCGCCATTGCCTGCCGGCCATCGTCGCGCGGGTGTCCGAAGGCCGCGAAGAGGCCAAGCGCGAACATAACGCGCCGCTGTCCCAAGCGCTGAAGATCATCATGAACGCCTTTTACGGCGTGCTCGGCTCCAGTGGTTGCCGGTTTTTCGATACGCGGCTGGCGTCGTCCATCACGATGCGCGGCCACCAGATCATGCGCCAGACCCGCGAGCTGGTCGAAGCGCAGGGCTATGAAGTGATCTACGGCGACACCGACTCCACCTTCGTCTGGCTCGGCGGTGCGCATACCCAAGAGGACGCCAGCCGCATCGGCCACGCGCTGGTGCAGCACGTCAACGCCTGGTGGCGTGAGCACCTGCGTACGGCATACGGCCTGCAAAGCGCGCTGGAACTGCAGTACGAAACCCACTTCACCCGGTTTCTGATGCCGACCATTCGCGGCGCGGAGGAGGGCAGCAAGAAACGCTACGCCGGCCTGGTGGTGCGCAGCGACGGCAGCGAAGAGATGGTCTACAAAGGCCTGGAAACCGTGCGCAGCGACTGGTCGCCCCTGGCCCGGCAGTTCCAGCAGGAGTTGTACCAGCGCATTTTCCATCGCCAGCCCCATCAGGACTACATTCGCGACTACGTACGCCGTACCCTCAGCGGCGAATTCGATGAGCTGCTGATCTACCGCAAGCGCCTGCGCCGCCAGTTGGATGACTACGAGCGCAACGTGCCGCCGCATGTGCGTGCCGCGCGCCTGGCCGATGAATACAACGACCGCCTCGGGCGTCCGCGCCAGTACCAGCGCGGCGGCTGGATCAGCTACGTGATCAGCGTCAACGGCCCCGAACCGCTGGAGGTGCGCCAGGCGCCGATTGACTACGACCACTACGTCACCCGGCAATTGCAGCCGGTGGCCGATGCGATCCTGCCGTTCGTGAATGACGATTTCGGCACCCTGGTCGGCGGGCAAATGGGCCTGTTCTAAAACACTTGCCGAGGCACTGCGCGAGCCTGCACTCTTGGTCACTGACGACCACCCGACGGCGCAGCTCCCATGACTCACATTACCTTGACCGGCACTATAGTCGAACTCCAGCCCCTGCAACCCGAACACAAGGCCGCCTTGCTCGACGCCGCCGCCGATGGCGAGCTGTGGAACCTCAAGGTCACCAACGTGCCGGGCCCCGGCACCGTCGACCAATACATTGATACCGCGCTGGCCGGGCGTGCTGCGGGCAGCGTGATCCCGTTCACCATCGTGCGCCGCGACACCGGCCAGGTGGTCGGCAGCACGCGGTTCTGGAAGGTCGACCGGGTCAATCGCAAGCTGGAGATCGGCCACACCTGGCTGGCGCTGTCGACGCAAAAAAGTGCGATCAACACCGAAGCCAAGCTCCTGCTGCTGACCTACGCTTTCGAGGTGCTGGACTGCGTGCGGGTGCAGTTCACCACGGATGAACTCAACGAAAAATCCCGTGCTGCGATTCTGCGCCTGGGCGCCGTGCAGGAAGGCATCGTGCGCCATGAACGCATCATGCCCGACGGGCGCAAGCGCAACTCGGTGCGTTTCAGCATCATCGATTCGGAATGGCCGCAGGTGAAAGCCAACCTGCAGGCGAAGCTGCTGCGATAGGAGAAAAGGCCCATGTACACGCTCTACGGTACCGACGAGTCCGGCTCCTGCATGATCGAAATCGCCCTGGCGCGTTGCGCGGTCGAGTGGCACCGCGTGGATGCCAGTTCCTGGCAGGAAGGCCCGGGCACCGACGCCCTGGCCCGCATCAACCCGCTCAAGCAGATCCCCACGCTGGTCACCCCTGATGGCCAGGTGTTGACGGAGAGTGCGGCGATCCTGATCCACCTGGGCCTGGAATACCCCGACGCCAACCTGCTGGTGGGCAACCGTGGGCAGATCCTGCGCGGCCTGGTGTACATCGCCGCCAACTGTTATTCGGCCATTGGCATCATCGACTACCCGCAACGCTGGCTGGGCGAGGCCGAACCCGTGGTGCAGAACCAGTTGATCACCGGCACGCGGCGCTATCTGCACCAGGCCTGGGTGGTGTTTGCCGATCAGTTTGCCGACCAGTTGTTTGCGCCCGGCGGCGAGCCGAATGCGCTGGGCATCATGGCGGCGGCGGTGTCGCGCTGGGACGCGGCGCGCGAAGCGCTGGCCGCCCTGGCGCCGGGTTTTGCCCAGAGCCTTGCACAAGTGGATGCCGATCCCGTCGTGGCCCCCGTATTCGCGCGGCATTGGCCCGCGCAATGACCGCGCCGCGGCCTGTCGCCTGGCACGTCACGCGCTGGTGCGATGACCCCTTCAGCCAGGGCGCCTACAGCGCGTTGTTGCCAGGTGGCGAGCCGAGCCTGCGGCGCCTGTTGTCAACGCCGATTGATAATCGTCTGTTTCTTGCTGGCGAAGCCTTCAACCACGATCACTCGGCCATGACCCACAGCGCCTGGGACAGCGGGCTGCGCGCCGCCAATGCGGTGATCGCGACCTCGGCTCGAACGGTGATTGTCATCGGTGCCGGTTTTGCCGGCCTCGGCGCTGCCCGCGCCTTGCAGGCGCAGGGCGTGGCGGTGCGCGTACTCGAGGCGCGTAACCGCATCGGCGGGCGAGTGCACAGCGTAGCCCTCGGTGGGCAAATGGTGGATGTGGGCGCCGCCTGGTTGCAGCAGTATGCCATCAACCCGCTGGCGCGGCGTGCCGAGCAGTTGGGCCTGGAGCGGCGCCCGACAGACTTCTCGCAGCCATTGGCCGCCGCGTGGGACGGTCCGTTGCCGGACATCAACCGCGCCTATGCCCGACTCAAACAGGCCATCGACCGTCAGCAACCGTTGGCGCCCGGCGTCGACCGCTACCTGGCCACCTTGACCGCCAGCGAGCGCCGCGCGGCACGCTATGCCATCGACGCGAACCTGATCCTCGAAGCCGGTTTGCCCCTGGACCAGCTTTCGACCCAGACGCTTGACGAGGAGGGCGTCGGCCATGGCGACCAGTTTTTGCCGCACGGTTACGGGCAACTGCTGGCAGACGCTGCCAGCGGCCTGGATATCCACCTCAACCACCCTGTGCAGCACATCAGTTGGGACGAGCACGGTGTGCGCGTGGATGATCGGGATGCCGATGCCTGCATCTGCACGGTGCCGATACCGGTGCTCAAGCAATTGAGCTTTACCCCGGACTTGCCGGCGACGTATCGCCACGCCCTGGAGCGGTTCACCATGGGCCGCCTGGAAAAAGTCGTGCTGCAGTTCGATCAGCGTTGGTGGCCGGCGTCCGAGGACGGCTACCTGCGCTGGTACGACGCGCCCGCCAATTGGGGCGAGTGGCTGGATTTGACCGATGCGGTGGGCACGCCGCTGATTGCCGGGCTGATCGCCGCATACGCCGTGGACCGCCACTATCCAGGCAAGACAGATGAGCAGATCGCGCTGGCAGCCTGCGAAAAACTCAGCGCCTGGGCTTCCGCAATCAGAAGAAACAATGACTCCTGAACCTACCCAAACCCTTGCGTAGCGGGCGTCCTGGCCTACGCTTTCTTAAAGTGGTGTAGGAATCATCCTTGAATTTGACTGTCGCAGACATGAAACTCAAGAACCCTGCATGGAATTCAAAGGAGGTGCGCATGCTCATCCGGTCGCTGACCCTGGCTACCTTGATGGCTTTTACGGGGCCGCTGTTGGCTGCTGATGATATCAACCCGCTCAAGCAGGACTTGGGCAAGTCCCGGCCGCTGGTGGTGGTGGAGTTGGACTCCGGCAACGCCGCGCTGACGGACCTGAAGAAACAGCTGGAAGAGCCGGCCACCAAGCAAGCCTTTGAAGAGCGCAGCATGGTGTTCTACACCGTGAAGTTCGGCAGCATCGGGGCCGAGGGCGAGAAGTTCGCCAAGGACCCCAAGGACAACAAGAAACTCACGCCGCCTGAAACCAATGCGCTGATCCGTGCCCTCAAGCTGGGCGCCGGCAGCGGCACCAAGGTGATCCTGGTTGGCAAGGATGGCGAGAAGAAAGTCGAGAAGACCGTGCCACCGGATACCCTCGACCTGAAGGAATTCTTCAGCGCGATCGACCAGATGCCGATGGCCGAGAAAGAAATGGCCGCCCCGGCCGAGCCTGAACCCGCTGCCGCCCCGGCCGCGAAGCCAGGCGCCAAGGCGGGTAAGCCGGCCAAGCATGCCGCGCCGCAACAGCAACTGGATGATTGACCTGCGCCCAAGGCGCTGGCTGACCCAGCGCTGATCGAAGCGCTTATGTAGGGAGGGAGCTTGCTCCCGCTCGACGGCGCAGCAGCCGCAAGCGTTTTGGCGGCGCTGCGTACCTCAGCCGGAGCAAGCTTTCTTGCCACACAGGCTTCAGGTGCGCGGTTCAGAAACTTTACGCTGCGGAAACGGAAAGTAGAAAAACCGCAAGAACGCCACGCGCTTGATCACTTCCCCGATCAACAACGGCACCCCAACCCCCACCACAAAACCGATGCAGGCCGCGACAAATGGCGGCAGGCCCAGGCGCTCCATCAGGTCAAACGTCTTGTGCTGGATCTCCCCATGGAAGATCAACAGGATCAGGGTCGATTGGCCGATATAGGTCATCACCCGCGTGATCAGCGCCGACACCATCAGTACCCGCGCCAGCGCCCAGCACACGTACACGCCAATCACCGCCAGCAGGCTGGTCCACAGCCAGTGGTCGTAGCGACGCTGCGCCAGGTCCATGGTGTCGCCCCGATAGAGGAACACGGCGGCGAACAACACCACCGACACCAACAAGGTCAGCAGCGACCCCGCATGGGTGCGCAGCCAATTGCGCAGCAGGTAGCCGTAGATGAAACAGGCGCTGCTGATCAGGGTGATATCCAGGCTGAAGGGCAGGCCGGGCAGCACCCAGGTTTGTCCGCCCAGGGTCACCGGCAGTTGCCAGAAAAACGGCAGCATCCAGATGCCCACCAGCAGCGGCACCAGGGTCAGCGCGCAACTCACCGCCAGCGGCAGGTGCTGGATCAGGCGCAATACCGCCCAACTGAACAGGATCGCCACCCAGAAGTGCGGCAGGAACCACATTGCTTGCCACGGGATGGTGTCCACCGAGGCATACAGCACGCCACCGATGTCCGGCAGCAGCGGTTGGCCACGCAGCACATCGCGCACGATCACATACACCAGCATGGTGAAGAAAAACGGCTTGAGCAGGCCATCCGCCTTGCGCACGGCCATCTCCCCGAAGGGCTGCTCCGGCTTGAACAGCACCCCGGACAGAAAGAAGAACAACGGCAGCACGAACGACGCCAGGATCGGGTACATCAGGTCCGGGGACGTGGCGACAAACCAACTGTGGGCATACACGATCACCAGGATGCCGATGCCTTTGGCGATATCCATTTGAATCCAACGATGTTTCACCTGTTCATCCTCCCTCTGTGAACCGCACAGCCCCTGGCAGGAACTGGCACGCCGTCATGCCTTGCGCCACGGCTTGAGCCATAGTCCCATCCCCAGCAACACCAGGATGCCGGCCAAGGTGCTCAACCCCAGTTGCAGCCACACGCCTTCAATACGAAACAGCGCCAGCGCCGCCAACCCCATCACCAGTGCACTGAGCAGCCATTGGCGCACCCAGGGCAGGGCGTCGAGCAATGCCTGGCGCTGCATCAGCAGCAACGCGGTGCAGATCACCCCGGCCAGCGCGGCCAGCGGGATTCCGGCCAGGCCAAACACAAAGGGCAGGGCGCCCAGCAGCAACACGTTGACCAGGCTCCCGAGCAACTCGCAGCGCAACGGCTGGCGCGTGTCGCCGGCGGCATAAGCGTAGCGGGCGAGCAAGGCGTTCCAGGCGCCGAATACCAACGGTACGGCGAACCAGGCCAGCAGCAGCGGCAATGGCGAATCCGCCGATTGCTTGGGCAGTAGCAGCGCCACCAGGCTCGGCGCTGCCGCCACCAGGCCGACGCCGGCGGGCAGCGTCAGCACGCTGGCGGTTTCCAGGCCGCGCTTGAGCAGGGCCAGGCGCTCATCGCCCTGGCGCCGGCTCATCATGCCCAGCAGCACCTGATTGAGGCTCATCAGCGCAATCAGCGGCAGGTTCATCAGTTTGCGGGCCAGGTTGACCCAGGTCACCGCGCCTTCGCCCAACAGCGACGCCACCAGGCGCTCGATCAGGGCCAGGCCCTGGCTGGCGCCGTTGCTCAGCAAAAGCGGGCCGATGCGCTGGCCCAGCTCGCGCAGCGGCGCGAAGGTCAGCTGCCAACGCCACGGCCGCCAGCCTTGGCGCCACACCGACGGCAGCAACGCCAGCGGCATCAGCAAGCTGCCCGCCAGGCAAGCCAGGGCCAGCGAGTGCGGTTGAGTCGCGGTGCCGGCGAGGGCGAGGTAGGTCACGGGCGGCAGGTTGAA
This sequence comes from Pseudomonas sp. TH21, assembly GCF_016651025.1. Taxonomy (NCBI): domain Bacteria; kingdom Pseudomonadati; phylum Pseudomonadota; class Gammaproteobacteria; order Pseudomonadales; family Pseudomonadaceae; genus Pseudomonas; species Pseudomonas sp. TH21. The sequence goes on from NZ_JAEKEQ010000001.1 coordinate 2,012,927, forward strand.
CAGCAACGAGCCCAGCCCCGCCAGCACAAAACGCTCGCCCGCCTGCAACGGAATGCTGAACAGCGCATGCAGCATCAACCCCGGCACGCACCAGGCGACGATCTGCAAATTGCTCGCGGCGAGGGCGGTGGCGCTGGCCGCCAAGCCGGGGCCGAGCAGTTGCACCAGCCATGGCGCGAGCAGCGTCAGCAGCAGGCTGGTCACCAGCGCGATCAGCATCAACGCCGGGAACAACACGGCCAGCCAATCCAGGCGCTCACCGTCCTTGCGCTGCAGGTACAGCGGCAGCGCGGCGGCACTCAGCACGCCACCCGCCAGGGACATGCGCAGCGCTTCCGGTAAAAACAGCGCGATCAGAAACGCATCGCTGCGTTCACCCGCGCCCCACGCCGCCACCAGCAACCATTCACGCGCAAACCCCAGGCACAGGCCCAGCAGGGTCGCCAGGGTCAGCCAAACGGCCGAGCCGAGCATCAGGGACGCGCGCCATCAAGCAGCGGCTTGCGAAACACCACCGTCTTGACCTGCGGCAGGCGCGCCGGAAACAGGCGCCGCGCCTCCAGCACATTGATGCCGACCATCAACCAGAACAGCGCCACCATCACCACTGCGAAGCTGAAATAGTGGTCAAACAAACCGCTGACCAGCGCCGACAGAATCCCACCGGTGGTGCCCAGCCACAGGGCGTTGTCCTTGGTCAGGCGAATCGGGCCTTTTTCCGGACGGGCCTCACGCCACCAGCGCACGGTCACCGCGACGAAGAACAGCATGCCGACGATGCCGATCTTGTAGATGTAGTTCAGCCACAGGTTGGAAATCCCCAGGAAATGCGTGCCCGGCACCGGCGGGTCGACCTTGAAGCCGATGCCGAACGGGTAGGCCGCCACCGCCTGCGGGAACATGCGGTATTCGTCGAAACGCACTTCGGTACTGGCGTTGTCCGAAGAGAAAATCGTTGCCAGGCGCTCCTGCAACGGCGGGTAGGCAATCACCAGCGCCACGGTCAGCGCCGCGCCGATCATCAACAGGCGCCCGGTGTACGGCACGCGCCGCGTGGCCATCCACATCAGCACCAACGCCAGGCTGACCATCGCGCCGCGGCTGCTCGCCAACAGCAAGGCGGCCGCCCCCAGGCACGCCACGCCCAGGCCGAGAGCGCGTTTCCAGCCTTGTTCGGTCATGCCAAAACAGAACGCCAACGGCAGCAGCAGCGCCATGATCCCGCCGATGGCATTCGGGTGCGTCCACGGCGAGCCCATGCGCGAGGACATCGCCTCCAGGCCGAATTTGAGCATGTCGATGTTGGCGTAGTTGAACAGCGCCAGGATCGGCGCAATCCCGGCGCCGGAGCGGGTGCGCACAAACACCGCGATCGACAGCACCAGCATCGCCAGGGTACCCAGCAGCAGGGCGATCACCAGCGCTTCCCGGTGCTTGTGGTCCACCAGCAGTTTGGCCGCGATAAACACCCCGGAGAGGTTCAGCAACCAGCGCAGCCAGTTGGCCACGCCGCTGGTGTCGGCATGGATAGTGACTTGGCCGACAATGAACGGGAACACGCTGAACAGCATCAGCCACAACAGCATCTGGTCGGTGGGGCGCCGCGCGAGGCCTGGTGTATCGGGCAGGCGCGCGAGAAAGCTGTGCCACAGGATGGCGCCCCAGGTCAGCGCCAGGATCGCTTCGCTGACGGTACTGCGGATGCCCAGGTTGATCGTCGAAAACGGCATGAACGTCGCCACCAGGGCAAACAGCAACAGGCCCCAGAACGGAAAGCGCAGGATCGTCACCGCGCCCGCCAGGCCGACCACGGCGAGGAAGGCCTTGGCCGGTGACAGCAGCAGGGCGAGGGCGCCGAACAGCAGGCCGAAGAGCACCGCGACGAGGCTTGCCAGGTTCACTCTCACTTCAGTTCCTCGATCAGTTCGGCCAGGCGTCGACGGTAGGCGTGATGGTTGAAACGCTCCGCCCATTGGCGCCGTTGCGCGGCGGATTCTTCAATAGGCTGCTGCGCCAGGCTGACCATCAACTGCACCAGCGCCGGGCCGTCGGTAGGCGAAAAACGTGGCGCCGACGGCGGGGTGATTTCATCCAGCGAGGTGCCGCTGGCCACTGCCACTGCCGTGCCGACGCTCAGGGCTTCGATCACCGGCAGGCCAAAGCCCTCGGCGTAAGACGGTTGCCACAGGCGCGACGCCTGCCGGTACAGCGCATGCAACTCGGCATCCGACACGCCGCTCAGCGCCCGAATCCCCGGCAGCGTGCGCTGGGATTCGGGCAGGTGTTCCAGGCTGCCCACCAGCACCAACTCCGGCACGCCGGGGGCCTGGCGTCGCGCCTGCTGCCAGGCATCGACCAGAAACGGCACGTTCTTGCGCAGCTCGCGCGTGCCCACCAGCAACCAGTAGCGCTCCGGCAGTTGGCGCGCCGACAGGTCCGCTGCCAGCTCGGCAAAGGCGTCGACCTGATTGGGCAACACGCGAATCTTGCCCGCAGCCTTGGGAAACAGCCGCGCGGTCTCATCAGCGCTGTACTGCGACGGCGTCCACACGCGGTCGGCGCTGTGCACCGCGTAGGCAATCGACAGGCGATCGCTGGTCTTGTAGATCAGCGCCTTGAGGCGGTTGGCGTGGTAGTTGTCCAAGGTGATCTGGAACAGGTCATGCAACAGCACCACGCTGCGCAGGCCCTTGGGCTTGGGCGGCAACGGCAGGCCCATATTGAAGGTGCTGATGTACAGGTCGATGTGCTGCTCACGCAAGGCGTGCGGCAAAAAACCAGCCTCGAAACGCAGGCGATTCTGCGGTTGGTGCATGGCGGTCTTGGCACAGCCCCAGGCCGGGCAATGGGCCTTCAAGCGGGTTTCGTCGCCCAGCGGCGCCACGGTAAAGCGCTCAAGCTCGATGCCTGGGAAGGTGCGCAGGGCGCTTTCCAGCGCATACACCTGGCGGCTGATGCCCGATTGCGGCGACGTGCCGACGGTGCGGTAATCCAGGCCTACACGCATGCGGGCTCCTTGTATGTGAGCGGTAAAAGGCTCGCGTACACCTGCTCCAACTGGCTGGCGGCAACGCTCCAGTCATGGGCGCGGCGTACATAGGCGCGGCCGGCTTCACCCATCGGTTCGGCGGCATCGGGGAACTGCAACAGGCGCACCACCGCGTCCGCCAAGGCGGTCGCGGTTTGCCCGCCGAGGTAGTCCAGGCCTTCCACCAGGTCCAGCCCCGACACGCCCTGTGCGGTGCTCGCCAGCGGCAGGCCGGCGGCCAGGGCTTCCAGCACCTTGAGCTTGGAGCCTCCTCCATGGCGCAACGGTGCGAGGAACACCGAACAGCTCGATTGCAGCGCCAGCAGGTTGGGCACGAAGCCTTGCCATTCGATCCGCGGGTCCTGCCAGCGTTCGCGCCAACTGGCCGGCATGCCGAAGCCGCAGACACTCATGCGCGCCTGCGGGCAGCGCTCCCAGACCTTGGGCAGGATGTCATCCAGGGCCCACTCGATGGCGTCCACGTTCGGCGCGTATTCGTAGTTGCCAAGGAACAGCACGCGGCGTGTCGACGGGTCGGGCCGGGCGGCGGCGAAGTGGTCGCAGTCCACGCCATTGACCACCACCGGCACCGGCTTGCCGGCGATTTTTTCCAGCACCTGGGCATCGCTGTCGGTCACTGCGATTACCTGTGTGGCCTGGCGCATGACCCGGCGCTCCCAACGTGCATAGCGCCATTGATCGTAGCGAATGAACGGCAGCGCCCAGCGCGGCAGACGGTCGTAGGTGGCGGCGCCGAGGGCCGATTCGACGTTGTGCTCGGTCAGCACGAACGGTTGGGATTTGCGTGCCAGCGCGTCTTCGTAAGGTTGGAAGGTGTAGGTGTGCTCGATCTGCACCACATCCCAGTGCTCATCCAGCAACCTGTTGAAGGTGTCCTGCAAGGCGCCCGATAGGCCATTCACACTGGCGAGCAGCGGGTAGGGCGCAAACAGCCCGGCCAACAGGGTCGTGGCGCTGCGCAGCGGGCGGCGCGGCAGGACGATCAGTTGCTCGAGAAACGCCTCCAGCACCTGGCGGTAGGCGAGCGACACCGGGTGCTTGTCATGCAGCAGCAAGGTGATCCGGTGCCCCCGCGCGGCGAGGCTGCGCAGCAGATGGAACTGGCGCGTCTTGCCGCCGCTGGTGGCGGGCCAGGGCGAGTAGGGCAGGATCCATAAAATGCGCATGGCAGGCCTCAGTCCCATAACAGGATTTGCAGGTTCGGCTTGACCGGTACGGTCAGGCCGTTGGTGCCGCTTACCGGGGTTTGCGTACCGCGCAACGGGTCGTACAGGGTGGCGCTGGCCAGGTTGGGCAAGTGCGCGTTACCGCCTTCGGCCGACCAGAAGAACCACACCTTGCGCCCATCGGCACGCGTCCAGCCAATGCTGAACAGGCCGTCGGGCAAGGCGTCGGCGACCGGCGGGTCACCCGGGGTGAGCGACGGCCCGCTGACGTCGAGGAAATACTTCAGCGCGGTGTAGACCGGCTTGGGGTTGGCGTCGATGTCCAGCAGCCCGTAGAACTGGTCGCGCACGCTGGCGCGCTGGTCGAGGTCGCTCAAGGTGAACAGGAAGATGCGGTCGTAATCCAGCGCGCTCATCAGCGCCAGGCGCCGCACCACGTAATCGGCCTGGCCCTGCTGGGTGATGATGTCCTGGGCGTCCTTGGGGCCGGGGTAGGTCGACCAGCCCCACTCGGTGCTCCACAAGGTTTGCACGCCGCCGTTGCGCAGGGCCTGGTTGAGCTGGGTGGTCTTGGCGATAAAGTCGAGGTTGGCCGGATCGTTGCCTTCGGGCAATTGGGTGTAGGGGTGATAGGACACGACGGTGTTCAGGCTGGCCACGCCCAGCGCGGCAAGGGCGTCGAACATGGTCTGGCCGTTGGGCATTTCGCTGAAGAACGCCATGCCGGCCGCCACCACCGGGGTGTTCGGGGCGACCGCGCGCAGTGCGGCGGCGCTGGCGGTGAGCAGCGTGGCGTAGCCGGCCGGGTCTGCCACCGGGCGCCAGAAGCCCAGCAGGTTCGGTTCGTTCCACACCTGCCAGGCGTTGACGCTGGGGTAGCGCTGGGCCAGCAGCGCCATGCGGTTGGCGAACACGTTCGGGTCTTTGGGCGGGTACTGGTCCTGATAGGGCGCACCGGCCGGCGCGGTGGTGGCGAAGGGCGCCGAACCCACCAGATAGAACACCGACTTGAGTTGATTGTCTTGCAGCTTGCCGACCAGTTGATCGAGGGTGGCCACCTGATACTGGTTCTGCGCCGGCTCCAACTGATCCCAATGCAGGTCCAGGCGCACCCACTCCAGGCCCAAGTCCTTGAGACGGTCGATCTGCATCTGGTATCGCTGGGGGCTGAACCACAGGAACTGTGCGTTCACGCCCAAAAAGTCCTTCCACACCACGGTCTTGTTGCCCTTGAGCACATGGCTTTCGGCATCCGCCTGGCGCCCCCACAAAACGGCGGTCAGGCCCAGCACGGCGACCACCGCAAGGCTGGCAAGGAACGTTTGTCTACGCGCCATGGCGGGCTCCTGCGATGGCTTCGGCAAACACTTCGGTGAACTTCTGCGCGGTCAGCGGCCACAGGCGTTCGCGGCCGATCTCGCCGGCGCGTTCGGCCCAGTCCCTGGCCAGCGCCGGCGTGCGCGCCAGGCGCAGCAATTGTTCGGCCAGCGCCGCCACATCGCCTTCGGGGTAGATGGCGCCATTGCCACTGGCAACTTCCTCGGCGAACGCGCGTGCGTCGGAGGTGATTGCTCCGCGCCCACAGGCGGCGGCCCAGGACAGCGCGCCACTGGTGCCGCGCTGGCGCCCGAGCAGGCCGAGTTTTTTCGATTCGCGGTAGGGCAGCACCATCACATGATGGGCCTGGATGGTCTGGGCAATCTCGTCGGCCGGCAGGTTCAGCCGCCAGTCGATGGCGTCGGTCAGGCCGAGTGCGGCGATCTGGCTGTTGAGTTGCTCCAGGTAGTTGCCGCCGGCGCCAAAGGCCATTTCCGCCGCCGTGCCGCCGGCCAGCGTCAGGCGCACGTGGCCGCGCAGTTCAGGGGCCTGTGCGAAGACATCGGCCAGCGCCTGCACCAGGTCTTCGATGCCTTTGCCGCGGTAGATGAACCCGAAATACAGCAGGCGCAGGGTGTCGAGCGCGGGCAGGGGGGCTGGTGGCACGGCGAGGTTGGCATGGTTGATCACGGCCACCTTGCCGGGCGGCAGTTGCATGCGCAGGCGCAGGCAATCGGCGCCCAGGCGAGTCAGCGTCACCAGGCGGGTCAGGCCTTTGGCGACCTGGCGTTCTTCACGCAGGGTCAATGGGTCGGCCAGTACCACGGCCGCCTGCGGCAAGGGGCTGGGCAAGCGCTCCAGCAGGTTCAGCGGAAACGGCAGGCGTTCACGGCGCCACACAATGCGCTCCGGGTCGTGCACGGTGGCGGTCAGCGGCAAGTGCGAGTAGGCCTTGCGCAACTCGCGCAGGGCCAGGAACTCACCCAGGCGCCCGCCGCCCAGCTCGGCGTGGACCAGGTCAACGGTCTGCCAGTTGAACGTCGCGACCGCGTGCTTGATTGCCTCGGAAGTGCCCGCCACCCCGGCCAACGGCGTCAGCACCGTCACCCCAAGCTGCTCCAGCGCCGTGCGAAAGTGGTTCGCGTAGTCGGCGATGCCGTTTTTTTCCGGCGGCAAGGGTGCAAGCAGGGCGATACGCATCAGAACGCTCCCCGGTACTTGGCGATGGTCTGCAGCACTTTGCTCGGCACTTCGAACTTGCGACGGTTGATGATGATGCCGTCGACCTTGCCAAACGCGGTATTGAGGATCGACAGCGCATGCTCGACCACCGGCACGGTACTTTTGCGTGCTTCCACCACCAGGCCGATCAGGTCGGCGCGGCGCAAGGTGATAAAGGCTTCGCGGTTGTCGAGCAAGGCCGAGGCGTCAAGCAGCACCACTTCGCCCGGAGCGGCGGCTTCAAGCCCGCCGACCCGTACATTGATGCCGTTCTCGCGCAACAACAGGCGCAGTTGTTCCACCACAAAGGTCACGCCTTCGCCATGCCGCGCCGACGTCAGCCCCAGGGTCAGGCCGCGTTCGGCAATGCGGTCGGGCTGCAACAGGCTGTACAGCCGGTAGATACTCGCATTGAAGGCATTGGCGCTTTGCGCGGTGGTGGTGTCCAGCTCCGGCAGGGTGGTCCACAGCGGCAAGCCGAACTTGCGTTCCACCAGGCCACCGTCGTGAATGCGCTGGTCGAGCAGGTAGCAGAGGTAGATCACCAGCAGGCCGACGACGATTGCAAACGGAATCGCCAACACCAGCATCAACAGGGTTTTCGGGAAGATCCGACCCGGGTTCAGGGTGGCTTCTTCGATCACCGCGATGTTGCTGATCTGGCTGTTGTCCAGCTCGCGGTCGATGCGCGATTTTTCCAGGTTGTCCACGTACAGCGCGTAGTTGCGCTCGGTGGCGCTGAGCTCACGGGACAGGCGCGCCAGCTCCGGCTCGATCTCCAGGGCCTGCTTGCGCTGGTCTTCGAGATTCACCAGTTGCTTCTGCTGTTGAACCAGTTGGGTGCGCAGGGCCAGGTTGTTGCTCGACTCATCCAGCAGCACCCGCTGCAGGTGGATTTCCAGGGTGTTCGGCGCACGGTTCTCCGAGGCCTGCACGGTGTTGCTCTCGTTGGCAACCTGGGCCTGCATGGCGCGGATCGACGCATCCAGCGCTTTGACCGGCGGCGCGTTGTCGGTGTAGGTGCGCATCATGTCGGCGCGTTCCAGCAGCTTCTGGTTGAGCAGGCGACGCAAGTCCTGCTGCTGTGGGTTCAGTGCGATCTGGCGCACCGTGGTGACTTCCTTGGGCTGCCCTTTGAGCTGGTTGCGCGTGCTCTCGATGGCGCTGTCGGACGAGGCGATCAGGCGGGTGGTGTTGAAGGTCTCGCCGCGCAGCACATTGATGCGCTCGGACAAGTCTTCCAGGCGGTCGGTGATGCTCGCCGCGCCGATCTCGTTCAGGTGCTTGAGGATCTGCTCCTTGTAGCTCTTGATCTCGGTGGCGCTGGTATTCACCTGGCCTTCGTAGAAGGCATAGAGGCTCTTGCGCCCCAGGGCCTGGGTGCGTTCGTTGATGTAGGTCTCGACCCAGTCCTTGACCACCGCCTGGGCAATTTCCGGGTCGCCCCAGGTAAAGCTGATGTCCATCACCGTGGAGCCGGCGGCGTGGCTCACCTCAAAGCTTTTTTCCAGGCCGGCGGCAAGGCGTTCCACCGGGGTGGTTTTTTCCACCACGCCGAGGGTTTCCAGAACCACGCGCAGGCCATCGAAGACTGCGCCCACGCCTTGCTTGAGGTAATGCTTGGCGCTTTTGAAAAAGCCTTCGGGCGGCGGCGCATTGTTGATCACTTCCAGGTAGTGCTCGGCCACCGCACGCACGATCGGACGCCCGGTGAGCAGGCGCTCCTCATCGACGATCGGGTCGCGCTGGGTGCTGGGCATCACCAGCGCCTGGCGGTTGCTGATCTCGATCGGCAGGGTCGAATCACGCCCCGGTTTGACCAGCAGGCGTGCGGTGGACTCGTACTTGGCCGGCAGCAGGAAAGCGCCGAGCAGGATAATCACCAGCGCTGCGATGGCCGCCAGCTTGAACTCGTGGCGGAAGATGAAAAACAGGCGCAGAAGATCACGAAAAGAACGGATCTCGATCATGGGATGTCGCTCCTTTAGTTATTGCCGCCGCTGGTTCTGGTGTAGTTGTAGCCAACCCCAATGGATTTGGTGAACGGGATCAGTTGGTTCAGGTAGGTATCCACGCCCTGGATGCGCTCACCTACGTTGGATTTGGGCACGAACACCACGTCACCGCGTTGCAGCGGCACTTGTTTGCGCCCGTTGGGGCCGGTCTTGAGGTACTGGCTGAAGTCCAGGAAGTAGGCGTGGTAGGCGCCTTGGGCATCTTCACGCAGCAAGGCGACCATGCTCGCGTTGCCCGAGGGGTTGACCCCGCCGGCGCCGACGATTGCCTGCTCGAGTGTGTTGGCCGTGGCGATCTGGACCGCTGTCGGGTTGTTCACCGCGCCACCGACAATCACCGAGTTGCCCGGTGCCTGGTTGATGTTCACCGTCACGCGTGGCTCGCGGTACACCGGCGCGAGGCTCTTGGTCAGGTCGGCGGCGACCTCGGCGGGGGTGCGATGCGCCACCTGGATTGGCCCCAGGAATGGATAGTTGATCTTGCCGTCGTTCTGCACCGTGTACAGCGTCAGCTCGTAGATGGTGCTGACGTTGAACGCCGACAGCGTCGGCATCTCGCCGGCGTCGCGGACGATACGCAACTGGTCGCCGATGCGGATGCGTTCCACCGCCGGCGGCAGTTGGGCGAGTTGGTCGAGGGCGCGCTTGCCGTCCTCGACAGTCTGGTCGTCGGGCGGGACGATGCGTGCCGGCGTATTGCAGGCGGACAGGGCCAGCATGGCCAAGGCGAGCACGGCGGGTTTGATCAAGCGGGACTTCCTGTGGGTCATGCTGCTCACCTCCAATAACCGGGAAACATGCTGATGCGCCGCTTGAGGGCCAGCGGTAGGCGGCGCTCAAGATGGCCCAGGCGGTAGCCGAGCAACTTGAACGCGCTGCGCACCAGCACTTCGGGTACGCGGTGCAAGGCACCGGCTTTGCGCAAGGCCGCGAGTTCGGCCAGCACATAGCGTTTGCCTTCACCGCCGGCGTCGCCAAAGGCCTGTCTGATCCACGGTTCGCGACCGTAGAACACGCCAATGTCGAAGTAGCGATGAAACTCATCCATGAGCTTGTAATCGTGGGAGTGATGCACCAGCGCCGTGGCGGCGTAGCGCACCTTGTAGCCTTCGAGCAGCATGCGCGCCGCAACGTAGGCGTCTTCGCTGCCGATCACGTCGGCGGGAAAGCCGCCGACCGCCTGCAGCACGCTGCGCCGGTACACCGAAAACGAGTCGGAGCTGAAGCAGGTCTTGATCCCCAGCACGGGCGCATCGGCCAGGCTTTTGCTGCGGCTCTGCTCCGGGTAGTTGAAGTGCCGCGACTGCGCGCCCAGCACCCCGGCATCGGGGTGCGGCAGCTGGCGACCATAAGCCACGCCGTTGAGCGGGTCCTGCTGCAATTCATCCAGCAGGTTGGCGAAGGTCTGCGGGGTCGCGGGGATGGCGTCCTGGGTCATGACGATCAGCGCGTCGCCACCCACCTGTTCGCTGGCCCAGCGGCGCGTGCCGCCGTGGTTGAAATCACGCGCGTCGATCACCTCGACCCGCGCACCGAACTCGCGAAAACGCGCCACGGTGTCATCGCTGGAGGCGCTGTCGACTACCAGCATCTCGTCCGGTTGCAGGGTTTGCATCTTCAGCGCCGGCAGCAAGCGCGCCAGATGGCTGGAGGCGTTTCGGGTCGGGATGATCAGCGAAGTGCGCATGTCATTTCTTCGCCTCGAGAGGGGCGCGCCCGTAGATGTCGTCGAAGCGCACGATGTCGTCTTCGCCCAAATACTCGCCGCTCTGCACCTCGATCATCACCAGGTCGATGATGCCGGGGTTGGTCAGCCGGTGTTTGTGCCCGGCAGGGATGTACGTGGACTCGTTGGCGTTGATCAGGAATTCACGCTCGCCGTTGGTGATCTGCGCCGCGCCGCTGACCACCACCCAGTGTTCGCTGCGATGGTGGTGCATCTGCAATGACAGCGAGGCCTGGGGCTTGACCACGATGCGCTTGATCTTGAAGCGGCTGCTTTCTTCGAGCACGGTGTAGGTGCCCCACGGCCGCGTGACGGTACGGTGCAGGCTGTACGCCGGGTGGTTCTGGCGCTTGAGTTCGGCGACGATGTAGCGCACGTCCTGGCTGCGGTTGGCGTCGGCGATCAGCAGCGCATCCGGGGTGTCGACGATGATCAGGTCGCGCACGCCCACCGCGCCCAATACGCGCTTGGGCGAGTCGATGTAGCAGTTGTGCACGTCATGCAGGATCGCTTCGCCGTTGACCTGGTTGCCGTGCGCATCGCTGGGCGTGAGCTGGCGCAGCGCTTCCCAGGAGCCGATGTCGCTCCAGCCGATATCGCAGGGCACCACGGCGACTTGCTGGGACTTTTCCATCAGGGCCACGTCGATGGAAATATCCGGGGCGCTGCCAAAGGCATCGGCGTCCAGCTCACGCTGGCGCGAGGTTTTGTTCTGCAGGCTCTGGCTGTGTTCCAGCGCGGCGCGCGCGGCCTCCAGCACGTCGGGGGCATGGGTGGCCAGTTCCTCCACCAGGGTGCTGGCCTTGAAGCAGAACATGCCGGCGTTCCACAGGTGCTTGCCGCCGTCGAGGTAGGCCTGGGCGGTGGCCAGGTCGGGCTTCTCGACGAAGCGCTTGACCCGGTTGCCGGTGCTCAGCGGCTCACCTTGTTCGATATAGCCGAAGCCGGTTTCCGGGTGGTCGGGCTGGATGCCGAAGGTCACCAGGTAGCCGGCCTCGGCCAGGTCACGGGCCTGGGTCACCGCCGCGGCGAACGCGACTTCATTGAGGATCAAGTGGTCGGCAGGCATCACCAGCAATTGCGCATCGCCGCCGAAATGTTCCTGCACATGCAGCGCCGCCACGGCAATCGCCGCGGCCGTGTTGCGGCCGAACGGCTCCAGCAGCAAATCCAGCGGCAGGTGCGCCTTGTTGACCAGGCGGTAGTCATCCAGGGTGCGAAACAGCAGGTCGCGGTTGGTCACCGTCAACACGCTTTCCACGCCGGGCAGCTTGGCGGCGCGCTGGAAGGTCTTTTGCAGCAGGCTCTGGCCATCGCGCATGCGCATGAACGGCTTGGGCATGTTCTGCCGGGACACCGGCCACAGCCGCGTGCCCGAACCACCGGAAATGATGCAGGGAATTAATCCGTTGAGGGTATTCATCAATAGACTTCCTTGGTGGAAAGGACGGCTGGGACCGTCATGAAGACGATGTACAAGTCAAACCACACCGACCACTTGGAGATGTACTCCAGGTCGTACTCGACACGTTTCTGGATTTTGAACAGGGTGTCGGTCTCACCCCGGTAACCATTGATTTGCGCCCAGCCGGTGATGCCGGGCTTGACCCGGTGCCGCGAGCTGTACTCGCTCACCGCCACTTCGAAGGGAATGCCCGCGGCCTTGGTGGCGGTGGCGTGCGGGCGCGGGCCGACCATGGACATGTTGCCCAGCAGCACGTTGAACAGCTGCGGCAACTCGTCGATGCTGGTCTTGCGGATGATGCGACCCACGCGGGTGATGCGCGGGTCCTGGCGGGTGGTCTGGCGCTCGGCAGTGAAGTCGCTCTGGTCGGTGAACATCGAGCGGAACTTGAACACGCGGATTTCGTTGTCGTTATAGCCGTAGCGGTTCTGGCGAAACAGCACCGGCCCCTTGGAATCGAGTTTGATCGCAATCGCGGTCGCCAGCATCACCGGTGACAACGCCACCAGGGCCAGGCTCGCCAGGAGGAAATCCTCACAGCGCTTGATCACCGGCGACCAGCCGCGCAAGGGCAATTGCGAGGTGTTGAACATCAGGATCCCGCCCACGTCGGTGATGCGGCTGTGGCCGTAGCGCAGGGCGGCCATGTCGGGCACCAGCATCACGTTCACCGACATCTGCCGCAGACGGTTGACCAGCCCGTGGATGCGTTGCTCGGCGGCCCACGGCAGGCAGATCATGACCTGGTTGACCTGCTCGGCGCGGATCAGTTTTTCCAGGTCGCGAGTGTTGCCGAGCAAGGGCAGGTTGCTCAGCTCCTTGGGGATCCGCTCGGTGCGGTCGTCGATAAAACCGATCAGGCCGGAGCGGATATCACCGTTGCGCTGCAGGTGGTCGGCAACGTGCACGGCCGTGTCGGTAAAGCCCAGGATCACCGTGCGTTGCAGGTACTTGCCGGCGCTCATCAGCCGGCGGTAAAGGCGCAGCATGACCAGGCGTTCGAGGCACAGCAGGCCCAGGCTGGCGACGTACCACGCGGCCAGGTTGCGCGGGCTCAACTGCGGGAAAAACTGCAGGATCTGGTACATGAACAGCAGGATGCAAAACGCTGCGGTCCAGGCCTTGATCTTGGCTTTGAGACGCAGGCGGTTGCTGAACAGCTCCTCGGAATAGATGCCCAGGGCCTGGAACAGAATGATGGTCAGCACTGCGAAAAATACCAGCAGGCCGATGAAATGCGGGCGCAACTCAGGGGCCAACGGGTCCAGGAAAAGCACCAGGACCAGCGGCGGCAGAATGGCCGTGAGGCCATGGATCAATTTGACGAAAACGACAAAGAACTCAACAAAACCGGCGCGCGTTAAAAACAGGCTGTCGACGGACGACTTTTCTCGCATAAAACATCCCTCATTGCACTCCAGTTGCTGTTGTTCGTTGTCGCTTCAATAAAGCCGCGATGGCGTTAGAGAGCACTTCGAACTACGGCTACTCTGGGTAATACGCAACTACCAATCCAAATGCACATATCAGTGAAGCTATCCATTTGAAGGGATTTTGCGGCGATAGTGACTAAAGGAGTGTTCCCTTTTCGTGCTTAGTCAACGAATTGACGATGGTGCGGAGGTGGCGTGCTAGACAGGTTAATCAGTCTTTTAAGTGGCATTTTATTGACATTCCTTGTCCGAACACTCGGTAAATGGGTGTGTTTTTGAGTGTAGGAACAAATGTGAGATTTTTCCTGTTTAAAGGACAAACCTTTTTCCAGCGGCAGTAGGAAGGGGGGACAAAGAGGGCGTGGCAGGGCGCACTAAGTGCCCTGCCACTGGGGGTTTCGCGGGATCAGAAGTTGCCTTTCAAACTAACGGTGAAATTGCGCGGTTCACCGTAGAAGTTGCCCCATGATGCAGTTCCGACGGTGTTGTAATAGGTTTTGTCGAAGAGATTGTTGCCATTGACCGCCACGGTCCAGGTGTCGTCGAGGCGGTAGGCCAGGCGCGCGCTCCAGGTCGCGTAGCCGGCCTGTTCCAGCTTGATGGTCTGTACGCGGTAATTGCTGCTCTGGGCATTGACCCCGGCGCCCACGCTCCATTTCGACAGCGCGCCGTCGAGCTGGTAGTCGCCCCACATCCGCAGCATGTGGCGCGGTACGTAGCTGTTGGAAACACCGCCTTCTGCGGTGCTGTCGATGTTCTTCAGGGTCTTGGTCTGGGTGTACGTGTAGCCGCCGGACACCTGCAGGCGTTCGAGCAGTTCGCCGCTGACTTCGGCCTCCACGCCCTGGGCGCGGACCTTGCCGGTATCGGTGTAGCAATAGCCATCGGCGGAGGTCGGGCAGAAACTCAGGTAGTCGGTTTCGGCGCCGTTTTTCTCGATGGAGCGAAACAGCGCCAGGGAGCTGTTGAGGCGCCCCTCGAACCATTCGCCCTTGATGCCCAGCTCATAGTTGTCGCCGATTTTCGGCTTGAGCGCGGCGCCGTCGGCGGTGGCGTAGGCGCTTTGCGGCTGGAAGATATCCGCGTAGCTGGCGTACACCGACAGGTGCTCGTTGAGGTCATAGATCAGCGCGGCGAACGGTGTGACCTCGCCGGTTTCCTTCGTGCGAGCATCCTGCAGCGACCATTCGCCCCAACCGAGGCTGTAGGACTGGCGACGGTTTTCGTACCAGCTCACGCGGCTGCCCACGATGAACATCAAGGGCTCGGCCAGGCGCAGGCGCAAGGTCGCGTAAGTGCCGTACTGGGTCGCGGTCTCCTTGATGGTGCTGCCACGGTACATGTTGGGCCAGAAGGTGTTATCGGCCGGTTCCGGGAAGTGATGGTTGGGTTGGTAAATGCTCTGGCGCGTGGGCAGGTTCTGGATCGCGTAGATGTCGTCCTGGGTGCCACGGCTGCCGTTGGCGCCGAGGATCAGTTCGTGCTGCAGGCCGAAGGCTTCGAATTTGCCGTCGAGGTAGGCGTCGAGGCCGAAGTCCTTGTGGTCGTAATCCATCAGCGCCGCGTAGGAAACGGCGGTGGGAGCTGGGTTGTCGTAGGCAATGGTGCCTTCGCTGGCGGCGTACTTGATGTCTTGCAGGTTGCGACTGTGCACGGCCGCGACCTTGAGTTTCCAGTCGTCGTTGAGCTGCTGCGTGAGGTCGGCGAAGTACGTGGCGCGCCGGCTCTGCCAGTCGTTCCAGGATTGGCCCAGGCAGGTCGAGCGGCTGAGCTTGGCACTCTTGCCGTCGGCGTAGCGCGGCAGGCCGCCCCAGCACGGGGTGGCATCGACATCTTCATAACTGGCGCCGAGGCCGAGGGTGGTGTCGGCGCTGAGGTCGATGTCGAGGGCGCCGTAGAAGGCCTGGTCCTGGCGCTTGGCGATGTCCATGTAGGAGCCACGATTCTGCTGGCTGACCGTCGCACGGCCGCGCACCGTGCCGCTGTCATTCAGCGGGCCGCCGGTGTCGACGTCGGCGCGGTAATTGTCCCAAGTGCCGGCGGACAGCGACAGGCTGGTGGTGGGGCTGGCCTGTGGCCGCTTGCGCACGAAGTTCACCGCGCCGCTGGCCGTGCCGGCACCCTTGAGCATGCCGGCGGCCCCCTTGAGCACTTCCACACGGTCATAGATCGCCATGTTGGCGCTGAAACTGTCGGCCTGTGCGTAGTCCTTGCCCATGTCCAGCGGCACGCCGTCGTACTGGTACTGGCCAAGCATCTTGAAACCACGGGAATAGAAATACTTGCCGCCCATCGGCGATTCATAGGAGGTGATGCCGGGCGTGCGCTCCATCACGTCGTCGATGGTGGTGAGGTTCTGGTCATCCATCAATTGGCGGGTCATCACACTCACCGATTGCGGCGTTTCGCGCAGGCTGTGTTGACCTTTACCGATGGTGACTGCGCCGGTGGTGTAGGACCCGGTGCCATCGGTGGTTGCCCCCAGGCGGTCGCCGGTGACGGTGGTGGCGCCCAGGTTGAGTGCGCCGGTGTCGGCCACTTGCGGCAACAGCAGCCAGTTGCTGCTGCCCTGGCGCTGGGCTTGCAGGCCCTGACCGCGCAGCAACTGGCCGAGGGCTTGCTCGCGGTCGAAGCGGCCACTCAGGCCCGGGCTGGCCTTGCCGGCCACGCTGGTGGCGTCGTACGACAGGCTGATCCCGGCCTGGCGGGCGAACTGGTCCAGCGCACTGGCCAGGGAGCCGGCGGCGATGTTCCAGTCGCGGGCCTGGGTGTCACTCGCCAAGGTGTCGGCCAGCACGGCCAGCGGCACGGCGCCGCCACTGAGGCAGGCACCGAGCAAGGCGGCCTGTACCGCGCGCTTGAGTGGAGAACGTTGTGAGGGGAACGCTTGCATGACCGCGGGATGCTCCTGAAGGAAGTGGACAGAACCGGCCTGTTGATCGGCCTTTCCTTACAGGTCGAGCGGCAATGAGAATTCACCTCATTTATTTTTCGAAGCGTTAAACGCGAGGGCTGACGGTCACCCAATAACGGCTGCGGTAGGTGACGTCGACCGGCAGCGATTGCGCCACCAGGCTCAGCACCTGATCGGTATCGTTCAACTGATAAGTCCCCGACACGCGCAACCCGGCCACCGCTTCACTGCAACGCAGCAGGCCATTGCGGTAGCGGCTCAACTCGCTGAGGAAGTCGTCCAGGCGCATATTGTGGGCACTGATCACGCCGTCACTCCAACCCCAGGGATCGAGGCCGTTGGCGATGGGCGCATGAACGCCGGTGTGGTCGAACAGCACCTGCTCGCCGGCCTTGAGCACGTGGCGCGCGTTGGCCTCCCGGCTGTTGGCAAATAACGCCACGGCGCCCTGTTGGACGGCGAGCAGCGTGCCCTGGGCTTCTTCACGCACCAGGAAGCGGCTGCCGAGGGCACGCAGGTAACCGTCGCGGGTCTGTACCCACAGTGGCCGGTCGTCGACGCCCGTGTTCACCAGCATTTCGCCCCGGTGCAGGTGCACCAGGCGGCGCTCGGCACTGAACGTGGCGTCGAAGGCGCTGGCGCTGTTGAGCTGGATCTTGCTGCCGTCGTCCAACGCCACCCAACGCCGCTCACCCGTGGCGGTGCGGTAGTCGGCCATCAAGCCGGGCAGCGGTGTGTAGTCGCGACCGAGCCAGGTCAATCCCGCTGCCCCGGCCACCAGCCCGAGCAGCTTCAAGCCTTCGCGGCGGCTGATGCGTTGACGCGCACCTTGCAGGGCATGGCGGCCGACCTGGGCCGGCAGTTGGTTGAAATCATCGTTCATGGTCGCCACCCGCTGCCACACCTGCTGGTGCTCGGCGCTGGTGTGCAGCCAGCGATCGAACGCGGCGGTGCTGGCGTCGTCGGCCACGTTGAAACGCAGCTTGATCATCCATTGAATGGCCTGGTCCACCAGGCGCGGGTCAGAGTTCGGCATAGCGCAACCGATAACAGGCGTGCAGCGCCTTGGCCAGGTCGCGCTCCACGGTAGCCTTGGACACGCCCAGGCGCAGGGCGATCTGCGCGCAGGTCAGGCCATCCAGTTGCGCCAGCAGGAAGGCTTCGCGCACCCGTGGCTTGAGTTGGTCGAGCAGGCGGTCGATGTGTTCCAGGCTGTCGAGGATCAGCCACCGGGTTTCTTCCGACGGCACCTCGACCTCGGGGAAGTGGGCGAGGCTTTCGAGGTAGGCGCGTTCCAATTCGCGGCGCCGATATTGGTCGATCATCAGGCTGCGCGCGATGCTGCTCAGGTAGGCGCGAGGCTGTTGCAAGGTCTGCTGCTTGCGCGCGTTGAGCAAGCGCACGAAGGTTTCCTGCGCCAGGTCGGCGGCATGTTCACGGCAACCGGTGCGGCGGTTCAGCCAGCCACGCAGCCAGGAATGATGGGCGTGGTACAGCTGGCCGATGGCGGCATGGTCCAGTGGGTGGTCGCTCGACATGGGCATCCTGGCGCAGCAGTCTTAATTGATAATGTTTCGCATTCTAGACGGTGGTCGTGGCCATTCGCAATTCCCGGCACGCAATGTATCCAGCACAATTTTTTGTTCGGCCGGGGTGAGCCGACTAATCTGCAGGCTTTTCCTCATGGACGGCGCGAGCATGATCGACCTTGCAACCCTGGCGGTGTTTTCCGGTGCTGTGCTGCTGTTGCTGTTATCGCCGGGGCCGAACATGGCGTTTGTCATCACCCATGGCGTGACCCATGGCTGGCGCGGGGGAATGGCCTCGGCGCTGGGCATTGGCGTGGCAGACCTGCTGTTGACCGGGTTGACCGCCTCGGGGGTCACTGCGGTGGTCGCAAGTTGGCCGCCGTCGTTCGACTTGATCCGCTTTGCCGGGGTGATCTATCTGCTGTGGTTGGTGTTCAAGACGCTGCAGAAACGTCCGGGTGGGGCGCAGGCCCAAGTCGAGCGGGTGCCGCTGGGCCGAGTGTTTTTGCAGGCCATGCTCAATAGCCTGCTGAATCCCAAGGCGCTGCTGTTCTTTGTGGTATTCCTGCCGCAATTCGTGCGCCCTGAGACGGGGTCGATCGCGATACAACTGCTGGTGCTGGGCGGCGTACTGACCGTCATCGCCGCGGTTTTTCACCTGTTGCTGGGGATTTTCGGCGGCGCAGTCAGCCGGTTTTTTGCCGGCCGTTCAGCGGGTGCGGCGTTGCAGAAATGGGGCCTGGCGACGGTGTTGACCGTGCTGGCCGTGCGCCTGGCGCTGATGTCTCGTCCGGCCTGAGCCTGTTATGGCGAGCAAGCTCGCCACAGGTACCGCCAGCTCGCCAGGCTCAACCTCAGCCCAACCGTGCCGCCGCCCGTGCGACGATTTCCCCCCGGGTCTTGCGCGACTCGGCGGTGCGTTTGTGGGCTTCTTCCAGCACGTGCTTCGGCGCGGTGTCGGGGCTGCCCGAATCAAACGGCGGCGCTGGCGCGTATTCGATCTGCAGTTGTACCAGCTGCGCCGCCGCTTCGCTGTACAGCTCGGCCGCCAGGGTCAGGGCGAAGTCGATACCGGCGGTGATCCCGCCACCGGTGAACAGGTTGCCGTCGCGCACAACACGCGCCTGGACCGGGATCGCGCCAAGCGGGGCGAGCAGGTCGTGGTAGGCCCAGTGAGTCGTGGCCTTGCGCCCGCGCAGCAAACCCGCTGCGCCGAGCACCAGCGAGCCGGTGCACACCGAAGTCACGTAGCGCGCGGTGTGCGCCTGGGCCTTGAGGAAGTCCAGGGTGGACGGGTCTTCCATCAATGCGCCCACGCCGGAACCGCCGGGCACGCAAATCACATCCAGGGCAGGGCAGTCGGCATAAGTCATGGTCGGGGTGAACACCAGGCCGGTGCTGGACGTGACCGGTGCGAGGTCTTTCCATATCAGGTGCAGCTTCACCTCCGGCAGCGAGCCCAGCACGTCATAAGGGCCGGTCAGGTCCAGTTGCTGGATGCCGGGGAACAACAGAAAGCCAATCTGCAAGGTCATGAATGAAGCTCCGCTAAAGGGGTGGACGACTTCACTCTAGAGGCCTAGGCTTTGGCGAATACGCCATTGAACCCACCAATCACGCCAATCATGCCCAGAATCATCCACGTCCTCGCTTTCGATAACGCCCAGGTCCTCGACGTGACCGGGCCGTTGCAGGTGTTCGCCTCGGCCAATGACCTGGCGCGCCAACGCGGCTTGCCGTTGCCGTACGCCGTCAGCGTGATCGCCGACCAGGCAGAGCCGGTCATGACCTCGGCGGGCCTGGCGTTGGTGGCGCAGCCGCTGCCCCCTGTTGACGCACCTTGCGACACCTTGGTGATCGCCGGTGGCTGGGGTGTGTATGGCGTCGCCGAAGACGCCGCGCTGGTGCAGTGGGTGCGTGAAAAATCCCGTCATACCCGGCGCATGACGTCGGTGTGCACCGGGGCTTTCCTGCTGGCCGCCAGCGGCTTGCTCGACGGTTGCCGCGTCGCTACCCACTGGACCCGCTGCGAGGAACTGGCGCGCAAGTTTCCCGCGCTGACGGTGGAGTCCAACCCGATCTTTATCCAGCAAGGCTCAGTGTGGACGTCCGCCGGTGTCACGGCCGGCATCGACTTGTGCCTGGCCCTGGTCGAGGAAGACCTGGGCCGCGCCGTGGCCCTGGAAGTGGCGCGGCACCTGGTGGTGTTCCTCAAGCGCCCCGGCGGTCAATCGCAGTTCAGCGTGACCCTGTCGCTGCAAAAAGCCGGCAGCCGCTTTGCCGAGCTGCACGCCTGGATCGCCGACAACCTCACCCTCGACCTCAACATCGCGACGCTCGCCGCCCAGGCGGGCATGAGCGAGCGCAGTTTCGTGCGTCACTACCGCGCCGAAACTGGCCAGACGCCCGCGCGCGCCGTCGAGTTGATCCGGGTTGAAACCGCACGCCGGCAACTGGCAGACAGCACCGCATCGATCAAGCGCATCGCCGTGCACTGCGGTTTTGGCTGTGAAGAGACGCTGCGCCGCAGCTTTTTGCGCGCCCTGCAAGTCACGCCCCAGGCCTACCGCGAGCGGTTCTACGATCCGGCTTGAACGAAAACGTACACATCTGTACCAAGGTGCTATGTTGGCTGACTACCTTGCGCAGTGAGCACCCGCCGCTGCACCGCTGTTTCCTCCGCCCCCCGGCGTGACGCTGCTCATGAAGCCATTGCCTGTGATCGGCGCCGTCCCCCTGTCGGACGATTGCGCGAGCGAGCCTATTCACATTCCCGGCTCGATCCAGCCCCACGGGTTGCTGCTGACCCTCAGTGAGCCGACGCTGGTGGTGCTGCAGGCCAGCGCCAACGTCAATACCGTGTTGGGCCTTGGCGGCGAGTCGTTGTGCGGCCAGGCGCTGGGCAGCCTGATCGGCGCAGACGCGTTGGCCCAGGTGCGCCTGGCGCTGGTCGACCTGGACACGGATGAAGACGAGCTGCGCCCAGTGACGCTCAACGGTGATCTTTTTGACGCCTTGCTGCACCGGCACCAGGGCTTGCTGTTTCTCGAACTGGAGCGCGCCGTGACACCCCGGCATGCCGCCGCGCTGCATGTCGCCCGTGCCCTGCGTCGCCTGCAGTCGGCGAAGAGCCTCGATGGGCTGTACCAGATCTGCGTCACCGAGATCCGCGCACTCACCGGCTATGACCGCGTCACCCTGTACCGCTTCGAGCAGGAGGGCCACGGCAAGGTGATCGGCGAGTCCCTCAGTGACGGCATGCCGCCGTACCTGGGCCTGTGTTTCCCGGCGTCGGATATCCCGCCCCAGGCGCGTGAACTGTACCGGCTGAACTGGATTCGCGTGATTCCCGATGCCGCCTACACGCCAGTGCCGATCCTGCCGGCCCTGCGCCCCGACACCGGCCAGGCGCTGGACCTCAGTTTCGCGGTGCTGCGCAGTGTCTCGCCGGTGCACTGCCATTACCTGAAAAACATGGGCGTGCGTTCGTCGATGAGCATTTCCCTGCTCAAGGACGACCAGCTCTGGGGCCTGATCACCTGCGGCCACCGCGAGCCCTTGCGCGTACCCCATGAGTTGCGCACCGCCTGCACCAGCATTGGCCAGTTGCTGTCGATGCAGATCACCTTGCTCCAGGAGCAGGAGGCCCGCCGCCAGCAGCAGGAAAAAACCAGCATGATCGATGCACTGGCGACTGCCATGGCGCTGCAGACCTGTGACGTGATGGAGAGCCTGCGCCCGCACGCGCAGACCTTGCTCAACCTGACGGCCGCCGATGGGCTGGCGATTCTGGTGGAGGCGCGGCTGCACCGGTTTGGCGTGTGCCCCACCGAGGAAGAGATCCGCGCCTTGTATCCGTGGATCCAGGCGCAGGGCAAGGGCGTGGTCTGCAGCCATCAATTGGGCGCGGAGTTCCCGCCGGCGGTGGCTTATCAAGCCATCGCCAGCGGCCTGTTGGCTTTTCGCCTGCCAAAGCCGGTGGATAACGCGGTGATGTGGTTCCGCCCCGAGGTCCAGACCACCGTGCACTGGAGCGGCGAGCCGATCAAATCGCGCGAAGCGGGCACGACTACATTGAGCCCGCGCCTGTCGTTTGAGCGATGGAAGCAGCAGGTCGACGGCAAGGCGCTGCAATGGTCGCCCTCGGAGTTGCTGGCGGTGGAAAGCCTGCGCCGCCACGCCCTGGAACATGACCTGGCGCGCCAGGTACAGCGCGAACACGCCGCCGTGCGTGCGCGGGATGAGTTGGTGGCGGTGGTCTCCCATGACCTGCGCAGCCCGCTGACCATTCTGCTGATGCAATGCGGCATGATGCGCAAGCTGGTGCCCGTCGACGACACCAAGGCCAGCCTGCGCTTGACCAGCGCGATTGAAACCATGCAGAACGCCACCTCGCGCATGAACACCTTGCTCGAAGACCTGATTGATATTTCGCGCATTGAGGCCGGGCGTTACCGGGTGGCCCCGCAACCGCTGGATGTGGTGACGACCCTGGAGCAACTGGGCCTGATGTGGCAGCCGCTGGCGGCGGCCAAGGGCGTCAACCTGACCTGGCAGGCCCAGCCAGGGCTGCGCGTCGAGGCCGACCCGGAGCGACTGTTCCAGGTGTTTTCCAATCTGCTCGGCAATGCCCTGAAATTCACCGGTCTGGGCGGCGCAATTGAGGTGCTCGCCCAGGCGGCGGATGATCACGTGCTGTTTCGCGTCTGCGACAACGGCGCGGGCATCGACGCGGCGCAACTGCCTTACATCTTCGAGCGCTACTGGACGTCCCGCGAGGGCAACCCCACCGGCAGCGGCCTGGGCTTGTACATTTCCCACGGGATCATCCAGGCCCATGGCGGCACGCTGTGGGCGGAAAGCGTGGCGGGGCAGGGCAGCGTCTTCAGCTTCCGGCTTGCGGCTGCGCCCTAGCGTCGGTCGAGCAACTCAATGATCGCTGCCAGAGTCGCCTGCGGGGCTTCCTGGGGAATATTGTGGCCGACGCCGGGCAACACTTCGCGCCGGTAAAAGCCGCTGAAGTGCTCCACATCGTCGTCCTCTTCCGGCGCTGGTCCGACGCCATCATCGGCACCACACAGCGAAATGCTCGGCACCGAAATCGGCGGTTGCAGGGCCAGCGCCACTTCGATGGGCTCCAACGCCGGGTCGCCGGGTGCGTACATGAAGCGATGGCGATAGGAGTGAATCACCACCTCGACAAAGTCCGGATTGTCGAACGACGGCGCCGTCTGGTCATACAGGCTCGGCCCCTCGGCCCAGGACGGCGACCACAGTGACCAGAGCAACTTGCACAACTGCGCGCGATTGGCGGTCAGCCCGTCCACGCCGCGCTGGGTATGAAAGTAGAACTGGTACCACAACCGATGCTCCGTCACGGGCGAGCGCGGCTTGAGCGACTTGGCGATGTCCTGGATGTTGTAGCCGTCCCCGGTCACCAACCCGCGCACCCGCTGCGGCCACAGCGCCGCGACAATACACGCGGCGCGGCCACCCCAGTCGTACCCGGCAAGCGTGGCCTGCGGGATCGACAACGCATCCATGAACTCGAGCAAATCCTTGGCCAGCGCCGCCTGTTGCCCGGAGCGCAGCACTTGCTCATTGATAAACCGCGTCGGGCCATAACCGCGCAGGTACGGCACCAGCACCCGACACCCGCGCGCGGCCAGCACCGGCGCGATCGCGTCATAGCCGCGCGGGTCGTAGGGAAAGCCATGCAGCAGGATCACCGGGGTACCGTCGGCGGGGCCATGGGCTTCATAAGCCACGTCGAGCATGGAGGTACGTATATAGAGCAGTGCGGTCATGGGGGCTCCTGTCGGTTGGTCAGCGGTGTTGCAACTGTAGTCCACGGGCGTGACGGGATAGGGCGCGCTTGAAGGCAGTAGGGTTACTTGTCCAGGTCCAGCTCGGCGCTGCTGCGCACCTGTTTGAAGTGGTGCCGCCACAGATCCACGCCCAGCTTGCCCGAGCGATCCAGCGACGAGCCGACCGTCAAGTCGCTGATCAAGGTCGGCTGCAGCCCGGCATCGAACAACGCAAACCCTGCTGCCAATACGCAGGTGTCGGTCTGGATACCGCACACCAGCACGCGCTCGGGGGCGAGGCTTTTCAGGTAGGCGATGGTTTGGGGTGTCGGCGCATAGCCGTGCTTGATGAAGACGCGATCTGCCGCGATCAGGCTGCGGTCATCCGGGGCCGGTTGCCAGCCGAGCTGGCGGGTGAAGGGCGTGATGCTTTCGTCATGGCGCTCCACGGTGGCCACTGACGGCAATCGCCCGAGCAGGGCATTGATGCCGTCCACCAGCCACTCGGGAGGGTTGAAGGACGGTTGCACATCGATGATCAGCAGTACCTGGCGCATGGGGCTCCCGTGACGGGTCGAGGGGCGCCCCATTGTGCACAGCCCACCTCAGGGTTGCCAGGTGGTCTTCTCGCCGCTGAGCTTGCGGTCCAGGAAAGTGGCCGCGCTGATCAACGCCAGATGGCTCAGGGCCTGGGGTGTATTGCCGAGGTGGTGGGCCTGGCTGTCGAACTCTTCGGCGTACAACCCCAGCGGGTTGGCGTAGCGCAGCAGTTGCTCGAACTCCAGGTGGGCCTTCTCCACTTGCCCGGCGCGGGCTAGGCATTCGACGTACCAGAACGAGCAGGCGGCAAACGCGCCTTCGGTGCCTTGCAGGCCGTCGATCTGGCTGTCGTCGTTGCGGTAGCGGTAGACCATGCCATCGCGCACCAGGCTTTTCTGGATGGCTTCCAGGGTCGAGAGCCAGCGCGGGTCGGTGGCGGCGACGAAGCGCACCAGCGGCATCAGCAGCATCGAGCCGTCGAGCGCCGTGCTGCCGATGTGCTGCACGAAGTGTCCGCGTTCCTCGTTCCAGAAGTTGCTCCAGATGTCGGCGTAGATGGCCTGGCGCGTCTGGTCCCAGCGTGCAAACGGCGCCGGCAGCGAGCGCTTGGACGCCAGGCGGATCGCCCGGTCCAGGGCTACCCAGCACATCAGCCGCGAATGCAGGAAGTGATGCTGCTCGCCACGCATTTCCCAGATGCCCACGTCTTTGCGGTTCCAGATCTCGCAGACCTGATCGGTGACTTCCACCGTGTGTTTCCAGCCCTCGTGGGAGATGGCCTCGCCGTACTTGTTGACCAGGTACACCGCGTCCATCAGTTCGCCATAGATATCCAGCTGGATCTGGTCGACCGCCTCATTGCCGATGCGCACCGGTTTGGCGCCACCGTGGCCGCTCAAATGCGCCAGCTGGGTTTCGGGCAGCTCTTGGCGACCGTCGATGCCGTAGAGGATATTGATCTTGGTCGGCTGGCCGCAGCAGTCGCTGACCCGGCCCTTGAGCCAACGCATATAGGCGTTGGCTTCTTCGACAAAGCCCAGGCGCATGAAGGCGTAGACGGTGAACGAGGCGTCGCGGATCCAGGTGTAGCGGTAGTCCCAATTGCGCTCGCCGCCTGGGGTTTCCGGCAGGCCGAAGGTCGCGGCGGCAATGATTGCGCCGTGTTTGCGCGAGGTCAGCAGCTTGAGCGCCAGGGCCGAGCGGTTGACCATTTCGCGCCAGCGCCCGCGATAGTTCGACTGCGCGATCCAGCCGCGCCAGAACTTCAAGGTATGGGCCAGTGCAAGGTCGGTGCAGCCGCTGTCCACGCGCTCATCGTCCTGGCCGCCGAGCACGAACTCGGCGCCTTCTTCCTGGCCCAGCTCAAAGTGCGCCACGGCGGCGTCGTTTTCGATCTGCAGCGGGTGGCTGCCGGCCAGGCGCAGGCCTGGCTGGCCATCGGCGGTGAAACACACGGTGCCGTTATCGAGGGCGGCGTGGGTGGACGCGCGCGCGTAATCATGGCGCACGGCGCAACGCAGGTGGAGGGTGGCCTTGCCGCTGACCACACGCACGCGGCGGATCAGCAGGGGCAGGTCGTCGATTTCTTCGCTGATGGTCAGCAGGTCGGTGACTTCGACCACGGCTTCGTCGCTGAGCCAGCGGGTTTGCAGCACATTGGTATCAGGCAGGTAGATCTGCTCGCGTCGCGCGTTGGGCAGGTCGGGGGTGAGTTGGAAAATCCCGGCACCGGGGGTGTCCAGCAGCGAGCAGAAGATCGACGGGCTGTCGAATTCCGGCCAGCAGAAGAAATCGATGCTGCCTTTGTCATTAACCAGGGCGGCACTGCGCATGTCGCCAATGATGCCGTGGGCATCGATGGCGCTTTGTTGCTCGTCATTCAAATCAACCATTGCCACGAAACTCCGGATAAAGGCTCATGCCGCCGTCAATAAACAAGGTGCTGCCCACTACATAGTCGGAGGCATCACTGGCCAGCCACACCACCGCGTTGGCCACGTCCTCCACATCGCCGATGCGGCCGTAGGGAATCAGCTTCAGCAGCTCCTTCGCTGCCGCGCCTTCAGTGGCGGCGCGGTTGATCGCGGTGCGGATCGCGCCGGGCGCAATGCCGTTGATGCGGATGCGCTGTTCGCTGACTTCCTGGGCGAGGGTGCGCATCAACATTTCCACGCCGCCCTTGGACGCCGCGTAATTCACATGCCCGGCCCAGGGAATGAGCTGGTGCACCGAACTCATGTGGATGATCTTGCCGGCCGCCCGCGACACGCCTTCACGCAGGCCCTGGCGATTGAAGATACGCACGGCCGCGCGTGCACACAGGAACTGCCCGGTGAGGTTGACGCCGATCACGCTGTTCCAGTCGTCCAGGCTCATGTCGACCAGGTTGGCGTCCTTTTGCATACCGGAATTGGCCACCAGGATGTCGAGGTGACCGAAAGCCTCGAGGGTCTGGGCGAATAAACGCTCTACGTCGGCCTCTTTGGACACATCGGCGCCAATGGCAATCGCCCGGCCGCCTTCTGCATTAATCTCGGCCGCCAGGGCTTCGGCCGGTGCGGCCTGGGCGTTGTAATTGAGCACGACGGCGGCGCCTGCCTGGGCCAACGCCTTGGCCGCGCCGGCGCCGATTCCGGAACTGGCGCCTGTCACCAGTGCCACTTGTTGCTCCAACGAGATGTGCATTGCCCACCCGACCTTAAATTCGTGAGTTCAAGTAGCTGACTGACGCCGCGCAACGGAAGTTCATCCGTGTGATTTTAGCGACTACAACCATGGTGATAAATGGAATAAAAGAATAATAAGAAATAACCATAAGATACTAAAAAACCGCTCAAAAGCGTTTGACAGGATTTTTTGTCGCGTGTCTTATAGGCACACCTCAACCCGCTCCGTTGGTAGTTCGGATGTCATCGCGGGGCCACCTATAAGAGAAATGTATGTGCCTGTCGGCCGTTATAGGGGAACTACCAGAGCAGGAAAAACGGGCCGCGTTATTACGCGCTCCCAAGTTGATTATCTTCGATTGCGACGGTGTCTTAGTTCACAGTGAAGAAATCACCCTGTCTGTGTTGATTACCCTGCTGAATGCCCAAGTAACGGGCAGTTTCAAACTGGATGAAGAAACGTATATCGAGCGCTTCCGCGGTCGTCGCATCGCTGAGTGTTTGCGCGAGGCGCAAGGGTTATTAAATATCGAGTTGGACAGTCAGTTCGAAGCACACTTTCGACACCAGGCCCTGGCGGCACTGACACTCAACTTGAAAGCCACTGATGGAATGGTTGAAGTCCTGCAGTCCTTGACGGTGCCTTATTGCGTGGCGTCGAGTGCGCCGCGCAACAAGATAGAACATTGCCTGCGCATTACCGGGCTGTTGCCTTACTTCGAGGGGCGGATATTCAGTTGTTATGAGTTGGGACGTTGGAAACCCGATCCCCTGGTGTTTTTAACCGCTTGTGCAACTTACAACATTGACACCGCTGACGCCTGGGTAGTTGAAGACAGTGTCACCGGCGTCCAGGCGGCGATGGCAGCGCATATAAAAGTGCTGGGGTTTGGCCCGCCCAGTCGCCACGCGCAGTTGGCAGCGGCCGGGGCATTACCGTTTTCCGATATGCGTGAAGTGTTGTCCCTTATTAATCATTGACCTTACTCAGGGAGGAGGCGTTGTGAGCGTACACGGTTATAGAGAACGGCTTAAGGCCAATGACCCCGGTTCAGAAGTGTGGTGGGATTCATCGCCGGTGGTGTACGCGCCTTTTAAAAGTCACTTGCTGGACAAGTACCCGGCGGCGATTGCGCATATCGAGCAGGTGATGCCCGATGAGTTCTCGCAGGGCAGCGGCTTCAGCAGTGTGACCACCAACCCCCGGCTGGTGACCGCGGCGATTCTCGACAAGCGCGAGTATTGGTCGTCGCGCTTCAACCTGGCGAGCCTGTCGCCCGCCGAGTTGCGCAAGAAGCTCTACAACGAAGTGATCGCCGAGGGCGCCGCAGCGCTCCAGGCGCTCTGGGTGCAGTCGGGCCAGGTCGAAGGCTGGATGTGCGCGCAGGTCGACCCAGTGGATGTGCGTTGTATCGAACGCATGACGGCCCGTGGGCTGGAGCTGCAGCAGTTGGCGCCGAACGTGATGGTCAAGGTGCCCGGCAGCCTGGAGGGCATGGCCACCGTCGAATACCTGGTGGCCCGGGGCGGTTCGGTGAATATCACCTTCTGCTTCACGGTCTCGCAGTTCCAGGCCGGCCTGCAGGCCATCGAGCGGGGCATGGCGACCGCACGCAGTCACGGTATCGACACCCGTCACTGCCGGCACGTGATTACCTTCATGATCGGACGGTTTGCCTGTCAGCCCGAATTTGCGTTGCAGGCGGCAGAGCGCGGCCTGGCGTTGAGCCCGGAGGAACTGCGCTGGGCCGAACTGATGGTCTACGAGCAGATCCAGGCGCTGGTCGCGGCGTCGACGGTGCCGGTCAAGACCCTGTTGTCCAGCATCAAGATCGATGTCGACGAGCGCGGCAACAAGCACTGCTGGCACCTGGAAAAAACCGGACTGAAGGCGACCTGCTACACGCTGACGCCAGACGTGGTGGAGTTTCTGATCGAGCGTGAGAGCCACGGCAAGCCGGTTGTCCCGGCGACGCAGCCGTTGACGCCGCCGGCGTCGATCTTCACCAAGCTGATCCGGATTCCGTACTTCTGCGAAGCCTATTTCATCGACAGCATCGAGGCGTACGACTTCGGCAACCATGAGGCGTTTATCAACGCCTGCAATGAGGCCAACAGCGCGCACCGGCGGCTGGCCGATTACTGCGTGCGACTCTGCCCGGTGGCGAAGCCGTTCAAGCGGTCGCTCACCGCGCTGCTCGCTGCCGAATTCGGGGTGATCGCATGAACAAGATGATCGGGTTGTGGGCCCACCCACGTTCGCGCTCCACCGTGCTGGAACGGGTGTTCATCGAGCGTGGAGATTTTGAAGTGTTCCACGAGCCCTTTGCGCACATGGCGTTTACCGAGGCGTCGGCGATTCCTTCGGATGAGTGGGACCACAGTTTGCCCACCACGTACGAGGGCATCAAAGAGCACCTGCTGGCGGCTAAAGAGCGCAGCAATGTGTTTCATAAAGACATGTGCTACCACTGTCTGGATGACTTGAAAGTTGATCTTGGGTTCCTCGCACAACAAGCCAACATTTTTCTTATTCGTGAACCGGCCAGCAGCATTATTTCCCATCATCGGGTCCATCCCGATATGCCTATCCAGGCCATTGGGCATAAAGCCTTATATGACATCTTTTGCGTGGTCACCAAACTGACCGGAACAGTGCCCTATGTGATCAATGCCGATGATCTGGCGGCTGAGCCGGAACGGGTAATACGCAAACTATGTAATTACCTGGAGATTGAATTCCTGCCTCACGCCATGACGTGGAAACGTGAATGCCCGCCCCAGTGGAAAACCTGGAGAAGTTGGCACGTGGCGGCAGAAAACAGTGAGCGGATTATTTCACCGGCTAAACAACAGATTGATATGACAGTACTCGATCAATTTCCGAAGTTGCGGGAATTGTACGAGTACCACCGCACGTTTTATGCGCGCATGAATGAATTTTGCCAATAAGGATTGTGGTATGAAGAAGTTGATTATTACCGGCGCGGCCAATGGCATCGGCCGGGCGACTGTCGAACAGGCGATTAAAGACGGTTACTTCGTTATTGCGGCCGACAAGGACCGACAGGGCCTGGAACGGCTGCAGGGGCTTCATGGCCGCGAGGTCCTGGAGACCCACGTCGCCGACTTCTCCGACCCCGCCGTTATCAAGGGGTTTATCCCCGCGCTGTATGAGCGCCATACAACGATCTACGGGCTGGTCAATAACGCCGGGATCTACCACGGCAAAAGCGTCTACGCCTATTCCGATGAGCAGATTGACGAAATCCTCAATGTGAACCTCAAGGCGCTGGTCTATCTGTCCAAGGATTTTGCCGAGCGCGAGATGAAGCACGAGGCCCCGCGCGCCATCGTCAATATTTCCTCGGTAGCGGGCGAGGTCGGCAGCTGTGACGCACTCTACGGTGCGACCAAGGCCGCGGTCATCGGCCTGACCAAGGCCAATGCCTGGAATTTCGCGCCGTTTGTGCGGGTCAACGCGGTCTCGCCGGCGCTGATCCATGAGACCGCGATCTACGACACCATCCCCGAGTACCGCCGTGTGGAGTACGCACGCCAAGAGATCCTCAAGGATCCCATCCTGCCCAGCGGCGTGGCCGAGGTGATTTTGCTGCTGATCGGTGAGGGCTTCCGGCACATGACCGGCAAGGTCATCCCCGTGGACAACGGAGCCTACCCACGGTGAGCCAGTCCCTGCGCAAGAAAAACTGCTGCTGGTGGGCGCCGGCAACCTGTGCCTGCAGATCCTGAAGATTCTCGGGCCAAAAAACGCCTTCGAATTTGTGGTGCTGGGGCGCAACGAAGAGTCGACTGTCCGGCTGTGCAACCTGGTGGCGCTGTCCTGCGCCCAGTTGGGCCAGTACATCGCAATCAAGCCGGTGATCGCCGACCTGACGGATATCCCGAAGGTGACGCGAGTGCTGCGTGAAGAAGCGCCCGACATGCTGGTGAACTGCGCGTCCTTGCAATCGTGGCGGGTGATTACCGGCTTGCCCAGGTTGTCGTTCGAGCAGCTCGACCAGGCGCAATTCGGTCCCTGGTTGCCTATGCACCTGACGTTGATGCATTGCCTGATGCAGGCGGTAAAAGCCTCCGGCATCTCGGCCAGGACCGTAAATGCGGCCTTCCCCGATGCCGTCAATCCGATTCTGGCCAGGGTCGGCCTGGCGCCGGATATCGGCGTAGGCAACGTGGCCAACCTGATCCCGGCCACGCAGCTTTCCATCGCGCGGTTGCTCGAGTGCGCGCCCGCGGACGTGCAGGTGCAGTTGTATACCCAGCACTACTTCAGCCACTACGTGCCGCGCGGTGGGTTGCCGCCGCGTGCCAGCTACCGCTTGTTATACGAGGTGCGCGACCGGCCACCAGTGACGCGCCTGTCAGACGCAGAGATCTTCTCCACGGTGAAGTCCGAGTTCCGCCGCCTGGGCGGGATCGATGGGCAGTTCCTGACGGCCTGCTCTGCGGTCACCGTCATCGAGGGCCTGTTTTCCCCCACGCCGGTGTGGGCGCATGCACCGGGCCCGCTTGGGCTGCCGGGTGGCTATCCGGTGAAGTTGCACGAGGGGCGGATCGATGTGCAGTTCAGCGAGGCCTGCCCCCAGGATGAGGCGGTGCGCATCAATAGCATCTGCCAGGGCCAGGATGGCATCGACGAAATCCACTGTGACGGATCGGTCACCTACAACCCGCAATGCATGGCCGTCATGCAGGCGCTGCTGGGGTACTCCAAGCAAACCATGTCCATCGAGCAGTCCGCCGACTTTGCCCGGGAATTGGCGAGCAAGTACCTGGCCTTCAAAAATTCAACTTGGTAGGTGTGTGATGAATCAGATGTCAGGGCGCAAACACAGCGAAGTCGCCAGTTATGCCACGCAATACTCCGCAGACTTCGTGGAGCGTTGGGACGAGTTGATCGATTGGGAAAAACGAAAGGCCGGGGAGAGCGGCTTTTTTGAAGAGCTGTTGCGCCAGCACGGTGTGCGCTCGGTGATCGATGTGTCGACGGGCAGCGGCTTCCACGCGGTCCAGCTCAAGGAAGCAGGGTTTGAGGTGGTGGCCACGGACGGCAGCAGCACCATGCTGACCAAGGCGCGGGAGAACTTCCGACAACGCGGCCTAGAGATCGAATCGCACTACATGGATTGGCTCGCGCTGGATCCCACCGTGCTGGGCAAGTTCGACGCGGTGGTGTGCCTGGGCAGTTCGCTGTGCCACGTCTTTGAAGCCCATGATCGATTGCGGGTGCTGGAGAAGTTCAGGGCACTGCTCAAGCCGGGCGGCCTGCTGATTGTGGATCAGCGCAATTTCTTCGCGATTCGCGCGGGCAACTTCAAGGCCAGCGGCAATTACTACTATTGCGGCACCAACGCCTGCGTGACCCTGGGGCACGTCGATCAACACCTGTGTGAGTTCATCTACACCTTCGATGAGACCGAACAGTATCGCTTGAAGGTGTATCCGTTGTTGCCGGGCAAGTTGGCCACCGAGGTGCTTGCGTCCGGGTTTGGCGCGCATGAGAGCTACGGTGATTTCCAGCGTGACTACGACATGATGACCTGTGACTTTGTCATCCACACCGCGCGCGCCGTCTGAGGGTCAGAGCATGAGTACACTCGTACAGAGCAACCCCCGCACCCTCGACAGTGTGGTGCTGGCGGTGGTGTTGACCGGCTTCGTGGCCAGCACCTATGGGTTTGGCGTCTACCTGTTCGCCAACCTCGTGGTGGACATGCGCCGGGACATCGGCTTCGACTACACCACGGTCGGCGTGATCACCGGCGGCGCGCAGGTCGGCTTCCTGCTGTTTTCCTCGGTCACCAGCTATATCAGCCGGTTTTTCGAGGGCTGGAAAATCAGCCTGGTGTCCACCGTGATGACCTCCCTGGCGCTGCTGGGCTTGAGCATCAGCGACAACATCTGGCTGTCCGGCGCGCTGCTGATTCTGCTCGGTGGCTGTTCCGCCTCGGTGTATATCCCGTTGGCCGAGATCGTCACCAAGGGCTTCAGCCCGGGGAATCGCTCGCGGGTCATGGGGCTGATTTCCAGTGGCACCAGCTACGGGGTGTTTATCAATGGATTGCTGGTCTCGTTTCTCACCTTGAACGGCGGCTGGCGTTCGATCTGGCTCACCGCCGGCCTGATCTCCGTGGCGTTGTGCCTGGTGGCCTGGTTTCTGTTGCGTAACCTGGGGGCGAGCCAGGATGTCGGCTTTGCCGGGGAGCACCCGGCAGTGGCGGGCGGTGATCGGCCCTGGCTGAGTCGTTCGCTGTACCTGACCTGGGCCATCGCTTTTCTCAACGGCATGGCACTGTTGCCGTTCCAGACATACCTGGCGCCTTTTCTTCGCGATGAGCTGGGTGTGTCGGTGCAGGATGCCGGGTTTATCTGGACCACCATCGGTGCCGTGGGCATGGCGTCAGGGTTTCTGGTCGGGTGGATCGCCGACAAGGTCGGCGTGCGGGCATCCCTGGCGATGTGCTTTTTGAGCGCGGGGCTTGCCGCCACCCTGGTATTCAGTTTCAACAGCCTTCCACTGTTCTACCTCGCGGCCTTTTTGTTCGCGTTGGCGTTCTACCCGATCTTCGGGCTTGTCCCCAGTTACATCGGGCAAATCGTCCCGGTCAGCCGCCTGACCCAGGCCTTTGGCATCGCCAATGTCCTGATCGGCCTGGGGGGCGTGTGCGGTAACTTCCTCGGCGGGTTTTCCAAGGACCTGACGGGGTCGTTCTCAAGCGTCTATTGGGTGGTTGCGCTCTTGTTGTTCGCGCAATGCGTGATGGTGTTCATGTTGGGTAAACAACCTGTTTCGATGACGGCGGGAGAGCAGCCATGAGCTATGTTGCGCAAGGTCCAGGCCAGAACCTGCATGCGTTTGCGTTCAGCCATCTACGCGCCGAACACCCGCGCATGAAGCAAAGGCCGTTGGTCATCTGGATGACCGGCATCTCTGCCTCCGGCAAGTCGACCATTGCCGATGCACTGGACATTGCCCTGCAGGCCCAGGGGCGATTTACCTGCATCGTGGACGGCGACTCCGTGCGAGGCGGGCTGTGCCGGGACCTGGGATTTACCGACAACGACCGCGAGGAGAATATCCGTCGCGTCGCCGAAGTGGCGCGGCTGATGCTGGAGGCGGGGCTGATCGTGATCGTCGCGCTGATCTCACCCTCGGCGGCGAGCCGGCACTACGCGCGCTCGATCATCGGCAATGAGTCGTTTGTGGAAGTGCATGTGGATGCGCCGTTGGAAACCGCCGAACAACGCGATCCCAAGGGCCTGTATAAAAAGGCCCGCGCCGGGCTGATCAAGAACTTCACCGGTATTGATTCGCGGTATGACCTGCCGATCTTTCCGGAAGTCCACTTGAATACCCAGGCGCTGTCGGTCGAGCAGTCCGTCGAGGCGATCCTCGATTGGGTCGCACGTAACGACGCGCGCACGTAGCCGTTGGTCTTTGCGTCGGTATCACACTGTCAGCCTTTTCAGAAAACAAGGTAATCTGCGGCATCGCCGCAAGACCGCGTTTTCTAAGGAGCAGACATGACGCATTTTACGGGCACTGCAAAATCGATCCGTCTGATTGGCGGGGCCCGGGTGTTGGACTTTATCAATACCACCAATGGCCGGCGTCCCGGCACCACCCTCAAGGTGACCGAAGAGCGGCTGACCAGTTTTCAGTTCTTCTTCGAATGGGCGCTCCATGCCTCGTTGATCTCGGCGCAGGAGTTCGATGACTACAAGCCCATGGTGTTTGAGTCGCCGATTTCCTATCAGCCCGACCTGGACGCGATCATCGCGTTCAGGGAGTGCCTGTACGCCGTGTTCTATCCGTTGTCATTGCAACAGGCCGCGCCCGATGCGCCATTGCAGCAGATCAACCTGGCATTCCAGCAGGGCGTTGCCTGGCGACTGCTGCGCTCGGTGGATGGCAAGCCTGCCTGGGAGTGGAAACCCTGCACCACCGCGCAGGAACTCACCACCATGGTGTTGGGCCGCCTTGCCATCGAGGCCACGCAAATGCTGGTGTCCGGTGATCTTCAGGCGTTGAGGAGTTGCACGGCCACCGACTGCGATTGGGTGTTCCTGGACATCTCCAAGAACAAACTGCGCAAGTGGTGCCAGATGAGCGTCTGCGGCAGCCGGGAGAAGCTTAGCCGTCTCCGGCAGGTGGCCAGCCAGCCATAGTGAGTGCCACGGGCGACGGGTAGCAATTGCTCGACTTAATAGGAAGCATTACTATTCACGCCCCGCCTCCCCAGTGCTCCCGCGATGATCCCTCAGCCGCCCCGCAGAACAGGCTTTTTCGAACACTACGAAGAGTTGGTCGGGACATGGACGCGCCGCCTGAGAAACCGTCAGCAGGCCGAAGACCTGGCCCATGACACCTTTGTGCGGGTGCTTGAGTCAAAATCTTCCGAGGTCGAGCAACCGCGCGCCTACCTGCACCAGACCGCGCGCAATATTGCAGTGGACGCTTATCGGCGCGAAGACCGTCGCGAAGCCATGGCCCTGCAAACCTGTGATCAGAGCTCGCCCCACAGCGGCGACCCGGAGCATTTCATGCACGCGATCCAGTTGGCGGACTCCATAGAACGGGCCTTGGCCGAGCTGCCCCTCAACTGCCGCAAGATTTTCATCTGGCAGAAAATCGAGGGCCTGACCCAGCAGGAAATCGCCGAACGCCTGGGGTTGTCTAAAAACATGGTGGAAAAGTATATGATCCGCACCCTGCGGCATTTGCGTGACCGCCTGGACGCGATGGCCCCATGACCCACGCCCGCTTTTTACAGGACCTTCCATGATGGATAACGTTGAACGTGCCTGCGGCAGTGAGGAGGCTCGCGATGCAGCTGCGCAATGGTTCGTACGTCTTCAAGACGCCGACCTGAGCCCTGAAGAGCGCCAACGGTTCGACGCCTGGCGCAATGAGCGCGCCGAGCATCAATACGAGTTCGATGTGCTTCAGGGATTGTGGAGCGCCACCGACTTGCTGCCCAGGGCGCGCCTGCAGGCATTGTGCGAAGCACCCGCCGAGCGCTCCAAGCGCCGCGCCGTGTTGCGTTATGCGGTGGCGGCCAGTGTGGTCGCCGTGGCCGTGGGGCTGGGGCTGTTCAGCGGCCTCGATCATCCAAAACCCTACACTGCCGAGTTCAGCACCCGCCTGGGTGAGCATCGCCAGGTGGCCTTGCCGGATGGTTCCGTGATGGACCTCAACAGCCGCAGCATCGTCGCCGTGCATTTTGAAAAAGGCCGGCGCGGCGTGGAGCTCAAGCAGGGCGAGGCGATGTTCAGCGTCGAGCACGACACCAGCCGGCCCTTTGTGGTGGCCGCCGGGGCAGGGCAGGTGACGGTCACCGGCACGCGGTTCGATGTGCGTCGCGATGACGACCAGACCCGCGTAGCGGTCGAGGCCGGTACCGTGAAGGTGCAAGGGCAGGCTGCAGACACCGTGGTGACACTGACGGCGGGCCTGGGTACGCATGTCGACCGCAAGGGACAGGTGGCAACGGCCTACGCGGTGAACGCCGAGGAGCTGACAGCCTGGCGTGCGGGCAAGCTGGTGTTCAACAACGCCCCGCTGGGCGAAGTCGCACGCGAAGTCTCGCGTTATCGCGAGCAGCCACTGCGGGTCAGCACACCGGCAGTCGGCAACCTGCGCCTGACCAGTGTGTTCAAGGCCAACGACACCGACGCCTTGCTCAAGGCCTTGCCACATATCCTGCCGGTGGCCTTGCGCACCTTGCCGGACGGCAGCCAGGAAATTATTTCACGCTGACATTCAGGTTTTTTCCGAGTTCTTCGTCTTCTCCTGCAACTGCAACTGGTTTGCATTAACAGCCGCGTACTTTTGCGATCACAGGACTAGGTTCGACGTGAAAAAACTTGCCGTGAACAACAATAAAATCTCTCGCTGGGCGCCACTCGCGCTGGCGCTTGCTGTCAGCGCCGCGCTGCCGGCCGCCTACGCCGCCGAGGGCATCCACATCCAGGCCCAGCCCCTGGGCGCAGCGCTGAGCCAACTGGGCCAGCAGACGTCCCTGCAAGTGTTTTTCAGCCCGGACATGGTCGCTGGCAAGCAGGCACCGGCGGTCGACGGCAACCTTTCTCCTGAACAAGCCTTGCGCCAATTGCTGCAAGGCAGCGGCCTGGACTACCAGATCGACGCCGGTTCCGTGACCTTGCGCCCGTTGAACAGCGGCACTGGTGAAGCCGGCTCGCCGCTGGAACTGGGCGCCACCGACATCAAGGTGGTCGGTGACTGGCTCGGCGATGCCAACGCCGAAGTGGTGCAGAACCACCCCGGCGCGCGCACGGTGATCCGCCGCGAAGCCATGGTCGAGCAGGGCGCGATGAACGTTGGTGACGTGTTGCGCCGCGTGCCCGGCGTGCAGGTGCAGGAATCCAACGGCACCGGCGGCAGTGATATTTCCCTCAACGTCGGTGTACGTGGCCTGACGTCGCGTCTGTCGCCGCGCTCCACGGTGCTGATCGACGGCGTGCCGGCGGCGTTCGCGCCCTATGGCCAGCCGCAGCTGTCGATGGCGCCGATTTCCGCCGGCAACCTGGACAGCATCGACGTGGTGCGCGGCGCCGGTTCCGTGCGTTATGGGCCGCAGAACGTCGGCGGCGTGATCAACTTCGTGACCCGCGCGATCCCCGAGAAATTCTCCGGAGAAGTCGGCAGCACCCTGCAAACGTCCGCCCATGGCGGCTGGAAACACATCGATAACGCTTTCATCGGCGGCACCGCCGACAATGGCATCGGCGTGGCATTGCTGTATTCCGGCGTGAATGGCAACGGCTATCGCAACAGCAACAACTCCAATGACATCGACGACGTGATCTTCAAGACCCACTGGGCGCCGACCGATCAAGACGACTTCTCGCTGAACTTCCACTACTACGACGCCAGCGCCGATATGCCCGGCGGCCTGACCCAGAAGCAGTTCGACGCCAACCCGTACCAATCGGTGCGTGACTGGGACAACTTCAGCGGCCGCCGCAAGGACGTGTCCTTCAAGTACATCCGCCAGATCGATGACCGTACCCAGGCCGAAGTCCTCACTTACTATTCCGACAGTTTCCGTGGCAGCAACATCGCCAACCGCGACCTGGGAAGCATCGGCTCCTACCCGCGCACCTACTACACCTTTGGCATCGAGCCGCGGGTGTCCCATGTGTTCGACGTGGGCCCGAGCACCCAGGAAGTCAGCCTGGGTTTTCGCTACCTCAAGGAAGGCATGCACGAGCAGGCCACCAGCCTGAAACTGGTCGACAACGTACCGACGCCGGTCGGCTTCAACGATGGCCACGTCTATCAGGATCGCACCGGTGGCACCGAGGCCAATGCTTTCTATATCGACAACAAGATCGATATCGGCAAGTGGACCATCACCCCGGGCATTCGCTTTGAAGACATTCGTACCGAATGGCACGACCGGCCGGTGGTCGGACTCAAGGGCGAGGCCGTGACGGAAAAGCGCCGCGAGGTTAACAACAACGAGCCGTTGCCGGCCCTGAGCGTGATGTACCACGTGTCCGATGCCTGGAAACTGTTCGCCAACTACGAAACCTCGTTCGGCAGCCTGCAATACTTCCAGTTGGGCCAGGGCGGCACGGGCGACCAGACCGCCAACGGCCTGAACCCGGAAAAGGCCAAGACCTACGAAGTGGGGACGCGCTACAACGACAACGTGTGGGGCGGCGAGCTGACGTTCTTCTACATCGACTTCTCGGATGAGCTGCAATACGTCAGCAACGACGTGGGCTGGACCAACCTGGGTGCCACCAAGCACACCGGTATCGAAGCGTCGGCCCACTATGACCTGTCGAACCTCGACCCGCGCCTCGACGGCCTGACCGCCAACGCCGGCTTCACCTACACCAAAGCCACCTCGGAAGGTGACGTGCCGTTCAAGGGCCGCGACCTGCCGCTGTATTCCCGTGAAGTGGCGACCCTCGGCCTGCGCTACGACATCAACCACTGGACCCACAACCTGGATGTGTACGCCCAGTCCGGGCAGCGCGCACCGGGGACCACCAGCACCTATATCACCCAGGGTACGGCGGACGGCCAGTACGGTGATATCCCGGGTTATGTCTCGGTCAACGTGCGCAGTGGTTATGACTTCGGCGAGCAATTGTCGAACCTCAAACTGGGCGTCGGCGTGAAGAACGTTTTCGACCAGCAGCACTACACCCGTTCCAGTGATAACAACTCCGGGTTGTACCTGGGCGAGCCACGTACGTTCTTTGTGCAGGCCAGCGTCGGGTTCTGAACCGCATCGATTGGGAAAAATCGCAGCTCCCCGAGGCTGCGATTTTTTTTGCCTGTTTCCTACACCTGCACAGCACATGTTGCCGGTTGATCAGGAACCAATTCCGACATAGCGCCACACATGAGCTAGCTGATGGGCTTCGACATTGTGGTTGGAGCGACAGGCTGAAAATCGCGCCCACCGTAACGGAGAAACCTATGTCGGTATCGATGCTCGATAAACCCACACCTGCTTCATCAGGCCCTGAACTTTCGCAGGCCAAATCCAGCCCCCACGCCAAAGCCCGTGGCCCGGCGCCTGCCGCGCCAACCTTCATGGGGCAAAGCGCTGCAAGCGTCAGCTTCCAGTCTCGAGAAAGCCACGCCGGACCGGTATTCGGCGCGCCTCAGTCGGCCACGGCTACAACGACGTCTGCGGCTGACTCGAGTCGCCATGGCGGCGCAGTGGCGACGTCGAGCGCCTTGGGCCAGATCAAGCATTGGATGGGCCAATGGTTTGGCGGGCATCGTCCACCCCTGCATCCAGGCTGGGGTAACCCACCACCGAGGCCGCATCCTGGTTGGAGCAATCCACCGCCACGCCCGATGCCGGTCATCAGTAATCCGCCACCCAGGCCTTTCCCCACCGTACCCGGCGGGCCAGGCCTGGACTACTCGTTAATGAGTCGTAATGAGTTGGCTGCACAGTT
Organism: Pseudomonas sp. TH21; assembly: GCF_016651025.1. NCBI lineage: Bacteria > Pseudomonadati > Pseudomonadota > Gammaproteobacteria > Pseudomonadales > Pseudomonadaceae > Pseudomonas > Pseudomonas sp. TH21. Next base: position 2,052,747 of record NZ_JAEKEQ010000001.1, read on the forward strand.
GAGTGCCAAATACAGCGCCTTCAGGGACCCCAGGAACCCTGGGTATGTCAGCGTTGACAGTATTCGAGCGATGGCCAATAAGGGCTGGTCGCCTAACCCGGCCGTCAACGAGAACATTCGCCTGGCAAAAGCATTGCTACGGGACCCGGGGCTGATGAGTGCGCTTGATCGTCATGGTTCCACCGGTGCACTCGATGGGCTGATCGACCGGACCAGTCTCAACGCCGTCATCAATGGAACCAACTACTTCCAGTTCAAGACTGACAAAGACCTGTTCGGTGAAATGCTCGAACACTACAACCAGCTCAAAGGCCGATTCGGGCGAGACCTGACCGTCAGCGATCTGCGAAAACTGGCTGGCCAAAGCCTTACCGGCGATTCCCCCAAGGATCACCTCATCCAACTGGCCCAGGAAATGTTCAAGCGTACCAATGCGCTCAACCTGGCGAGCTCCGGTAACCGAATCACCCAGGCCATGCTGCGTTATCTATCCCGCTGACCCATGTCCAGGCGCCGCACGCCGGATGCGGTGCCTGGTTCAATTGTTTCAGGAACTGTTTGCGCCAATTTGCCACACAGGCTGTACCTACCGGTTTCAATCAGGCCGGTCGCTTTCAGATTCACAGTGAGGGCTCGCCAATGACATCAACCTCGTTTCGTTCTCCCCAGCCCGGCTGCCAAGAGCTTTTTCGTACCCCGCCTGCAGAGGCGCTGACGGGGGCAGAAACGGATGCCGCAGCGCGGGATCCGATCATTGCATCGAATACACACGCGGTCGAAACCCAGCGGATGAAGGCTTTTGTCGACCAGCGCAAATTCCAGGCACCCGTCGCGGATGATTTTTCCAGGGGCATGCAGGCCGAGGAAAAGCGCGCCCATGCTGATGCCTCCTCGCTGAAAAACACCGGCCTGCTCAATAGCTTGGCCGCTTGGTGGCGCAAGCAGAAAACCAGTTGATCTGCCGGGTTGACTGACGCCCCTTCGACGGCTCCTTCCCGATCGTTACAAACAATCAAGTTTTACTCGGGTCGATTTGGTCTTTTTCCGGAACCACTGTTTTGCGACGACCACTTAATCGCTGGCTGTTGATTTCGCGGTGTTTTCACCGATCGAACAACCAGAAGCCGATCCGTGGAATCTAACTATGCTGGAGCTCATTTATGGACTTGACTACCAATAATCCAAGGGGCTTCTTCCCCAGGGTGAATATACCGACGGGGAATGGCTATGCCCAAACTGTGGTAGACGCGCGGGCGCTGGGCAAATCTCACGATAGTAGGTTCGCGAACGGTTCCGAGCAGTTTTTCGACGGCCAAAACTTCTACGGGGGCATGTCGAGCGTGGGGAACCCTTATGTCGGCTCGGAGGACCACCTGTTGGCGACCAAGTTGAGTAACGTTTATTCGATGTTGGGAGATTTCAAAAAAGATGGTCGCCTGACCCTGAGTTCATTGACGGACATAGCTAATGAAGAACCCGGCAAAAGTAAGGTCTACGACCGGACAATCATGCTGGTCCGGGAGATACTCAATCGTCCGCGACTGGAGGAGGCCATTGTTGGCAAGGGCGGTGAGATCACTCTGGACAGCCTCGCAAAAGTCGGCAGCTTGATTATTGGCAATACCAACCCCAACACCCAGAGCCTCAACCCCTTCCATACGAAAACCAACGCACAGGTTGTAGAGGCATTCCTGGGCATGTTTGATGATCTGCGGGATACGTCGGAAGACCGCACCTTCTTTTTCGAGAAGCACCGGTATGTGCATAAAGATAAGATTATCGAGATGAGCAGGAACCCTGACGAAACAGATAAGAATGGTCAGGTCGTGTTGGATCCAACGACCTTGCTCCCCAAGAAGAAATACAGCGCGCACCAAGTAGCTGTGGGCATAAACCTGGTCGAACGACCAGGACTGTTGGCCTCGCTGGACAGCACCAAGGCTAACGGAACCAACATCTTCGGCAGCCATAACGCTGATGACTGGTTGAAGAACTACAGCATTGAACGCTGGTTGAAGAACGATAAGGACGAAAAGGGTAAATGAATCATGCATGGGCTTCCTGACAGACCCGGGAAGCTCATGTTTTCTTCCTTCATACCCGCAGTATTTTGCCGCTGACCGCCACCACAACCAGCAATCCTCCGATCAACAGGAACGCCGTTGCCAGGCTGCTGCCATGCGCAATGAACCCGATCACGGCAGGCCCGGTCAGAATACCGGCATACCCCAGGGTGGTAATGGCCGGTACGGCAATGTGCTCTGGCATGACGTTCTGCTTGCCGACGGCGGTGTAGAGCACCGGAACGATATTTGAACACCCGGCGCCGACAAGGGCGTAGCCCAGCAACGCCATTTCCCAGGCGGGGGACAGCGTGGCGATAAAGATACCGGCCGCCGCCAGCGCGCCACCGGCGACGATCACCCAGGTCGCGCCCAGGCGCCGCACGATGGCGTCACCGGTCAAGCGCCCGGCCGTCATCGTCAAGGCGAAAGCCGCGTAGCCCAGGCCGGCGTAGGCTTCATCCAGGTCGCGCTCGGCGCTGAGGAACACCGCGCTCCAGTCGAGCACCGCGCCCTCGGCCAGAAACACGATAAAACACAGGCAGCCGATAAACAGCACCACGCCATGGGGAACCGCAAAGGCCGGCCCTGAGCTTTCACTGCCATAGGGCAACAGGTGTGGGCCGGCCTTGAGCAGGGCCACCACCATCACCGCGATCACCACCCAGGTCGCCTGCAAGGGTGACAGGCCGAGCCCGAGCAACCCGGCGACACCGGCCGCACCGACGATCCCTCCCAGGCTGAACAACCCGTGAAACCCCGACATCATGGTTTTTCCGCTGGCTCGCTCGACAATCACCGCCTGCAGGTTGACCGTGGAATCTACCGTGCCCAGGCCGGCACCGAACAGGAACAAGCCAGCCATCAGCAACGGAATCGAAGTGACCGTGGCCAGCATCGGCAAGGCCAGGCAGATCATGATCGTGCCGGCCGTCAGCACCCGCCGACAGCCAAAGCGCGACGCCAATGCGCCCGCTGCCGGCATGGCGATGATCGAGCCCACCCCCAGGCACAACAGCAACAGCCCCAGCGTGCCTTCGCTCAGTTGCGCGCGCGCCTTGGCATACGGCACCAGGGGGGCCCAGGCGGCGATACCGAAACCGGCGATGAAGAAGGCGATACGGGTCGACATTTGCTCCAGTCGCCCGGGAACCACGGGCGCTGAGGTGGGGATGGCAGTCATGAAAAATCCTTGGTTTTGCGTTCAACGAACGATGTCCGGCGTGACATCGTTGCACATCAGGCCTTGAGGAGCGAGCCGGGTTCCCTTGGGATGGGCGGTTGTGAATTTTATTTTTACAGTCGCGGAACGCAATCAAGGTGGGCGACCACACAGGGATTATCGAGTGCGTAGGAGACGGTCTTGAAGGTGTGTAATCCCTGCGGGAACTGGTGAACCCCGGGCCTCTTGCGGTGGATTACCACCTTCCAGGCCGTCTCCCACAAACGTCAGGTTCTGTAATACGCTGCCGAGTGTGTAAGCAGGCAACCAGACGGATAAACCGATGAACATTCTCAGGCACGCAGCGCTATGACGCTGTTCTACGACGCACGCGGCAACATTTATGCAGTCGTCAGCCCGGCGTTTTTGCGCACTCGAGGCGTGGATGTACCCGACAGTGCGGCCCAGGCAGCGGCTGCGCGCAAGGGTTGGACGGCGGCCGCTATCGCATCCGAGTGTGGCTGGGGGGCGAGTCCCAAACCTGCGCACGCCAAGGCCCACCGTTGCGATGGGCTGCTGGTCGGGCCGTTTCAGGCTGACCCGCCATTTGATCTGTTGATCGTCAACACCGATGGCTCGCTGGCCGAGCGCAGTGGCAACGGCTTGACGATCTTTGCCCAGGCGCTCACGGATCAGGGCTTGATGACGCAAGCCTGTGAGTTGCGCGTGCATCACGATAAATCGGATGTGCCGACGCCCACCGCGACCCGGATCGAACCTGCAGTCCATGAGCAGAAGGCCGGGTTCTGGCTGGCGTTGGGGCAGCCCGAGTTCGGGCCATCGGCCGTGGGCGCGCAGGGGGTTGAATCGACCTTTTTAAATGACGCTGAAATGAGCCACGTGAGCGAGTTGTCGGCACTCAATGCGCAGTGGGCACGCAGTCAGTTTGTGCGGGTGGGCAATCCCCATTGTGTGACCCTGGTCGAGCAGGTGTCGGGCTTGCCGGACAATCTGCAGATGCAACAGCCAGGGTTGTTCCAGGCGCTGAAGGCGATTGCCTTCGCGCCCCCTGCGGGAGGCGGGCAGCCGTGTGCGGCCGGGGTCAACTTGCAATGGGTTGTACGCGAATCCGCCAATCGGCTTGTCGCACGGGTATTCGAGCGGGGCGAAGGGCCTACCGCGTCCTCCGGGACCAGCGCGAGCGCGGTCGCATGTGCGGCGTGGCGTGCGGGGTGGATCGGGAGTGGTGATGTCACGGTGGTGATGCCGGGTGGCACCGCGCCAGTGCGTTTGCAGGCTCAGGCTGAAACGTTGCTGAGCGTCAGCCTCTTCGGGACGGCCCGCGTGCAGACGTAAGTTTTTCAAACGCCCGACATATGCAGAAGGTGTCGGGCGTTTCTCTATTGCTTAGTTATGCGGGCTAAGTTGTTGTAGGGCATTTCTTGATATTAAGAAGTGGCTATTTGGCTCATGTTTTTATCTTGTAAAAGATACTTCCAGATTCATTGTGCGAAACTTCTTTTTTGTTTTCGCATGGTCTGTCTTTCCCCCGAAATCGCTAAGCTTCAAGGCGTTCAGGTACTTTTTCTCGGCGATCATTCGGCCTTTTGAAGAGAGAAAGTCTTTCAGCGCATGAGTGGATGGCGGGTAACAGCGGATGGTCGAGGCGTTTGTCGAATCACGTTTCAAATTGATTCTTTCAGGTATGAATACCGACTTCCAGGTGCTGGCGTTTAAAGGCACTGAAGTCCTGGATCAGCCGTTTTTCATCCATGTGGAGTTGATCAGTGAAAATCCTTCGGTCGACCTGGAGGGGCTGCTTCAGCAGCCTGCCTATCTGGATTTCGCACAGGAGAGCGCAGGCTTGCACGGGCAGGTCTATGCCATTGGCCGGGATGATCCGGGTCGACGGCTCACCCGCTATCACCTGACCCTCGCACCGCGCCTGGCCAATCTCGCCCATCGGTTCGACCAGCGAATTTTCCAGCACCGCAGCGTGCCGCAGATCATTGCAGCCGTTCTCGAACACCACGGCATCCTGGCGGACGCCTACGTGTTCGAGCTGGGCCCCGTGGTGTATCCGCCACGCACGTTCTGTGTGCAATACGCGGAAAGCGACCTGCACTTCATCCAGCGACTGTGTGAGGAGGAGGGCATTCACTATCATTTTCGCCACAGCGCCGACGCTCACCTCCTGGTATTCGGCGATGACCAGACGGTATTTCGCCGCTTGCCCGCGCAGCGCTACAGCGCGGCCGGCGGGCCACAGGCCGAGGCGCAGGTTATCCAGCGTTTCGATAGGCGCCTGGCCACACGCAGCCAGAAAACCGTGCGCCGCGATCGCGACTTCGAACACCCTGCACTGCGCCTGCAGGAGTACGCGGGACCAGCCTCGGCGCATCCCCTCGAGGACTATCGCTACCCGGCGGGGTTTACCGGGTATGCCCACGGCCGACGATTGGCGCGTCGGGCGTTGGAGCGTCATCAACGCGACCGCCATCGGGTGCTCGGCAAGAGTGATCAACCGGCGTTGCGCAGTGGGCATTTCCTCGAGCTGCGCGATCATCCCGACCCCGCGTGCAATGATCTGTGGCTGATCACGTCGGTACGCCACGAGGGGCGTCAACCGCAGGTTCTGGAGGAGGCGACCTCAGAGGCTGAGCAATTTACGGGCTACCGCAATCGCTTCACCGCGACACCTTGGCGAGCGTTGCACCGGCCGCCCCTCAACCATTCCAAACCGCTCCTTAACGGCAGCCAGACGGCAACTGTCACCGGGCCTGCCGGTGAAGAGGTCCATTGCGACATGTATGGCCGGGTGAAAGTACGCTTTCATTGGGACCGGCTGGACAAGGACGATGACAAGAGCAGTTGCTGGGTCCGGGTAGCGTCCAGTTGGGCCGGTGACGGATTTGGCGCCATGATGATCCCGCGAGTCGGCATGGAAGTGCTGGTGACGTTTCTTGAAGGTGACCCGGACCAGCCCTTGATCAGCGGTTGCCTGCCGAATGCGGCGAACAGGCCGGCCTATCCATTGCCGCAGCACAAGACCCGCAGTGTGCTGCGCAGCCGCAGCGTCGTCGGCGATTCAGGCTCCAACGAGCTGTACCTCGAAGACCGGCGTGGCGAAGAACTTATCTACCTGCGGGCCCAGCGCGACCTGGAGCAGCAGGTTGGCCATGACAGCCGTCTGGAGGTGGTGGGGGAGCGACATGAAATCATCCGGGGCTTAAGCACCACTCACTTGGAAAACGAGGAGCATCGTCACGTTACCGGTGATCGCAAGGTTGTCCTCAAGGCGAGCGATCACCTGGAGGTGCAGGGCGATAGCCGCACTCACATTGGCCGGACCGTGGTGATCGAAGCTGGGCAACAACTGCAGCTGAAGGCGGGGGCAAGTCTGGTTATCCAAGCAGGCGCTCAGCTGAGCTTCCAGGCAGGTGGGGAACACCTGGTGATTCAGGCGGGCGGCATTTTCAGCAGTCGTCCGATCACCCTTGGCGGCTCGCCGTCCGCGATTCAGTTGGCGGCTTCTGGAGAGCACGTGGACGCGCCGAAAGCCAGTGCGGAGCAGGGCGTGATCATGGCCTTGGCGCGCCAGTTGGGGGCCGATTTCTGCCCCGTCTGCGAATGTTGCCGTGAAAGCCTGGGTGATGTTCCGGGGAGGGCCGCTTGATGTCGAGCATGCCAGGCCAATGGATCGCCGAACAGCAGCAGGCCGGACGCCGGCTGTGCCTGATTCTCGAGGGCGACCACACGACGCATCAACCCCTGCTGTCAGTGCGCAGCCTGTTGCAGTATCGCCGCGTCTACGCCGAGACCACCGTGGCGCAATTGGCGCAGACAGGTCCGGTGATCATGCTGCTGGAGCACATGGACGAGCCCGCCTTACTCAACCTTCTACAAACGCCTGAAACGAACTGGGGCTGGCTGGGCAGCTTGCCGGACGAGGACTTGGTGTGCGTGACAGCCCATTGGCGCGAGCGCCTGTTGATCGGACCGAAGGGCGCCCAGGCGTTGTATCGCTTTCACGACAACCGCACGCTGGCACGCGCATTGGATCATTTGCCGGCGGAGGACTGGCCGGCATTCCTCGGGCCACTGGTCAGCCTGTGCTACTGGCACGAAGGCGGCTGGCGCTGCCGCGACAATCCAGCCCCCGGTGACTACCCGGTACCCGATCCAGCCCCTTGGCTGAACACGCCAAATCCAAACATCAGGGCCATCCTCCACGCCAATATCCTGCGCTACCTGTTGGCTGAACACAGTGAAGACCTGGCGGCATTGGTGGAATTCCACGACCCGAAAGACTGGTTGAGCCAAGTGCTTGAGCAAGCACGCGCATGGCAGTGGGACAGGCCGCAACAGCTGGAATTTCTCGTCGTGAGGCGCTTGGCAGAAACCATTCGTAGCAGCGTCTTCCAATGGTCGCCAAGGGTGGGTGAAACGCCCGTCGAGCACTTTGACCGCATGGTGAATCAGTGGCGTTTGATGGAGCAGCAGGATGTTTAGGCAAATCTGCAGGGCAGGGCTGGCGCTCTGTGTGATGGGGCTTTGGGGGTGTACGGCGAGGCCGGTGGACAGTTTCACGCTGGAGGTGGACTTGCCGGCGGAATTTGAACTTAAAACGGCCGCCAACTATAGGCCTGCCACCGGAGAGCTCTGCACCTTGCCACGGCGTCGAGGCAAGAGGCCGGAGCGAAAGGTGTTCTTTACCGAGTTCACGCCCGTGGCCAGTCGTGTGAGCTACCAGCTTCCCCTTACTGAAACGGTCGACGGTTGCCCACTGGTATTGCGCAATGTGGCGTTTGATTTCAATGCGAAGTGGGGGAAGCGCAGTACGGATGTCGGCGGGGCTTTTGGCGGAATTTCCATCCGCGATCTCTCGGAGAGGGATAGGCCGGGGATGCCGGAATCGGGCGTCCAGGAGCTGTCCGGGCAATGCCAATGGTTGTTTCGAACGGCAGGGCCACAGCACGCGATTATCAAGGTTCTTAAATGCGACCCTTTGAGTGCAGTCGATCCACCGGATAAGTCCCGCACGGGCGGTGGTTTGGTACGAGGTGAGCTGGCAGGGAAAAAGGTACGGGTAAAGATAAGCCTGGCCGCCGAGGAACTGCCTTACATGGGCGACAATTGGGTTCGCTTTCCTAATGGATGGAAACGCTGCCTGGGAGACAATTTTGAGGACCTGTACGCTTTCTGCAACGGCAATACCGTCGACTTCAAACCCATAAAAATGCCCGATGGGCGAATTTGCGAGCTATATCCAACTTGTACTGAATAAGGATATCCAGTCATGGTGATAGAACGATCGAAGCACTCTTTTTTCAATGAAAAAATGCCCGTTTGCGCACTGAGTGGCGCCTGGCTGAGCTTCTGTCTGGTGGATGAGTCAGGGGATGGAAAACCCTACGGAGGACTCAGGTATGAGGTTTTTGACAGTGCCGGGGGATGTTACAAAGGGCGTTTGACCGAACGGGGTTTTGCTAAGTTAGAGGGGCTTTGTAAAGGTCCCGTCGTGTTGGTTTTTGATGCTTCATCCGAAACGCGAGTTGGCTATTATTCGACATTGCAGCAGCGTAAAACCTACCCATTACCCATCACTGACTTGCAGATCCGCGCTGAACAAACACGCTTCTCAAACACGAATGGCTGCCCAACCGAGCGTCACCCTGCCGGGGAAAAAGCAGACCAGTTTTATCAGGTAGAAGTCAGCGATCTGGTTCGGCATATCGCGCATCTTCCCCCGGTGACACCCACGCCCCACCGCCCCAAGCGTCACGCACTGAAAATGATGGCCGACCTGGGTTTCGGCCCACCCCAGCCGAGCTTCGCGGGAGTCGTGCTGTTCCCCGACAGGCACACTGTCCTCGAAGTGCGCCCGTTGCGAGCCCTGCGCCCGATCCTGTCCACGCAAGATGAATTCTGTGCCTTGAACCTGTATCAATTGGCCTTGTTCGCGGCGTTGAGTTACTGCGATTTCGGTCAGGCGCCGCCGAATCATCCCGTTGATGAAGTCCATTTTCCACTCGATCCCAGTGTCGGAAATCTATTCGCCGAGCAGTTGGCGGGCTACCAGGAAGCCTGGCGGATCGACCCGGACCACCCGCAGCGCTTTTATCCGCTCTATGAGGACGTACCTTATTCCCGGCGATTCGAGATCCTGCCTTTTGATCCTGAGTTGTACCCACAAAATCGTCCAGCGCTTGGGGACGAGCAGGAGCACCCCGCGCGCTTACACTTTTTCGACGATGAAAAATTCGGCACTGACACCCAGGCCTTCATCACTCACCACGAGGAGGTGATCCTGATTTCCGTGCGAGGCACCGTCAGCAATGCAGACGTGCTGCGGGATGCGAACGCCCATCAGGTGGCGTTCGCCGATGGTGTCGGCAAGGCCCATGAAGGTTTTTATCAGGCTTATCGGGCCATGCGTGATTTCGTGCTGCATTACCTCGGCCAATTTCACATCGGGCAACGCGTGATCATTTGCGGCCATAGCCTTGGAGGGGCAATAGCGCTGCTGCTGGCAGAAGGGCTGCGCCGTACTCCCGATCGTACCTACAACATCCTTCTCTACACCTACGGCGCCCCCCGTGCCGCGGATGCCGAGTTCACCCACGGCGCTTCGACCCTCGTCCACCACCGTATCGTCAACCACAACGACCCGGTGCCCAGCGTCCCGGCACCGTGGATGAACACCACCGCAAAACTCTGGGTTCCCGGTGCCATCACGCTATTCAGCCTGCCCACACCAGGCGGGCTGCTGTTCGCGGCTGGCCTGGTGCGTTTTGGCGGTAACCCCTACCAGCACCATGGTGAGCAGCAACACTTCATGCCGATCGTGCTGCCGGATGGCACGCACTCTTCCGTGTTGTGGAAGCCGGGTTGCGAGTCGATCCAGGAAGCCGGCTGCAATCGTGCGCTGCAGCTTCATGGCGACATGCCTGATCGTGACAACCTGTTAAAACAGCTGTTCCAGGCCAGTCAGCACTTCATGACCGCAAGCTACATTCCTGCCGCTTGGGCGACGTTGCGCCGCTGGCAACAAGCCGTCGACAGCAATAGCCCGCTGCTGACCGCGCGGGAGTTCGAATGGCTCGACCATGCGCTGGAGACCATGCGTCAGCAACTGCGCGATAAACGCCGCGAGCTCGCCCGTCGCCAGCCGATCAACGCCCGTGCCTATGAGCACCACGAGCCGTTGAACGCCGAGATCGACCGTTTGCACACCAGCCGCGAGCGCCTCGAAACCCTGCGCTGGCGACGCCTGGAAGCGCGCGATGTCTACGGCAGTCAGGCCCAGGCCGCCCACTTGCAACCCAGCCTCAAGCGTTGGTTCAGCCACCGTGAAAACCACGCGCTGCCGCAAGTCGCGAGCATCCCTGCTCCCACGCAAACTGAGTGGGGCAGGGCGCAGCCGCTGGATATCGACGCCATCGTTTGAGCCGGGCCTTTACATAAACTCCACCTGGGCCGGCTGACGTTTCATCAACACTTGGCCATTGCGAATCGAGTACAGCGGCAGGCCCTGGCTGCGAATGACTTCGTAGTCGCTGTTGGCCGAGAGGATCAACAGGTTGGCCGGGCGCCCCGCTTCAAGGCCGTAACGGTCACCTAGGGCCATGGCCTTGGCGCTGTTGTCGGTCACCAGGTCGAGTGCGCTCTGCAGGTTGCGGTAGCCGAGCATATGGCAGATATGCAGCCCGGCTTCCAGCACGCGCAGGATATTGCCGTTGCCCAGCGGGTACCACGGATCGACGATGGAGTCCTGGCCGAAACACACGTTCATGCCAGCTTCCAGCAGCTCGTTGACCCGGGTCACGCCACGACGTTTCGGGAAGGTGTCGAAGCGGCCTTGCAGATGGATGCTCTCGGTGGGGCAGGAGACGAAGCTGATGCCCGAGTGCCCCAGCAGGCGAAAAAGTTTGGCGCAGTAGGCGTTGTCGTAGGAGCCCATGGCCGTGGTATGACTGGCGGTGACGCGGGTGCCCATGTCGCGGCTGCGGGCTTCTTCGGCCAGCACCTCGAGAAAGCGCGAGTGCGGGTCGTCGGTTTCGTCGCAGTGCACATCCACCAGGCAACCCGTGCGTTCGGCCAGGTCCATCAGGAACTTCACCGAGCTCACACCCTGGTCGCGGGTGTATTCAAAGTGCGGGATGCCGCCGATCACGTCGGCGCCGAGACGAATGGCTTCTTCCATCAGCTCGCGGCCATTGCGATACGACTCGATGCCTTCCTGGGGAAAGGCGACGATCTGCAGGTCGATCAGGTGCGTGCTTTCTTCGCGCACTTCGAGCATGGCCTTGAGCGCGGTGAGATCCGGGTCGGTGACGTCGACGTGCGTGCGCACGTGCTGGATACCGTGGGCGGCCAGGGCCTGAATGGTCTTTTTGGCGCGAGTCTTGGTGTCTTCCTGGGTGATGGTGGCTTTGCGCTCACCCCAGCATTCGATGCCCTCGAACAGGGTGCCGCTCATGTTCCAGCGCGGCTCGCCAGCGGTCAGGGTGGCATCGAGGTGAATGTGCGGTTCGACAAAGGGCGGGATCACCAGGTTGCCGCCGGCGTCGAGGTCGTCGACGCCCACTGCGGGCACGCTGGTTTGTGCGGTGATACTGGCGATCCGGCCGTGTTCCAGGTGCAGATCATGCAGGCCTTCACGGTTGCGCAGGCGGGCGTTGATGATGTGCATGGGCAAGTTCCTCTTGGATAACAACAATCAGGCAGACAGCCGCCAGATCATCAGGGCAATACCGATGTCCAGGCGGTCGTAGGCATTCTCCAGCGTCAGGCCACACAGGGCTTCGATTCGCTGGACGCGGTGTGTCAGGGTATTGCGGTGTACGGCCAGGCGCTGGGCCGCGGCCACAAGGTTACCATTCTCATGAAACCAGGCCTCCAGGGTCGGCATCAGGCTGGGGCCATGGTGCAGGTCGTGGCGCAGCAGCGGGCCCAGGCGTTCATTCAGGAACTGGTCGAGCAGCGCGCGATCACGCACACCGCTGAGCAGCTTGAGCACCCCCAGTTCGTCATACACGCAGAGCCCGGCGCGTTCGCTGAACCGGCGTGCCGCCGTCAACGCCTGGCGCGCCTCATCGTGAGCCTGGGCCAGGCGAGCAGGTGGGTGCGCGGCAGCGCTCAGGCCGATAAACACTTTCAGCGGCGCCAGGCGCAGGTTCAGCGGGTTCAGCCAATTGACCAGTTGCTGGCGATTGGCCAAGGCGGCGACGGCATCCGCGGCCGGCAGCAGCAGCGTCCATTGTCCGGCGCGGCCGAGTACCGGTAACACCGGCGACAGCTGGCGCAAGCGTCGACTGATAGCGTCGTGCTGCCGAGCCAACTGGGCCTCCACCTGCGCCGCGTCGTCCTGGGCAAACAGCAACTCGCTGCCTTCGAGCTGCAGTTGGGCCACCTGCCAGTGGCCGGCCAGCGACATGCCCAATTGCACGGCGCGGTGCAGCAATAGATCCAGGGATTGGTAATCGCCGGTCAGCAAACGCTCGAGTACATCGTGGCGCGAGCGGCCCAATTGTTCGGATTGAATCAACGCCGAACCGATCGCCTGGGTGACCAGCACCATCTTCAGCGAGTAGGGCTGCTCGATCAGCGGCATACCGGCGGCCTCGGCGGCGTCGAGTAAGCGCTGGGGTATCGCCTGGATATACGCCGGCCCCGTCAGGATCACCAAGCCGGCCACCTGGCGCTGACAGGCTTCATCCAGCAGTTGCAGCAGGTTGGCTTCATCCCGAGGGTGATTGATACCGGTGACGAACACCAGCTCACCGCCCAGCACCCACTCGGCGATCCCGCTGTTTTCCGCCACATACGGCCAGCGTACGACGTTGTCCAGGCCTGCCTCTGCGGCGCGCAGACGCATGGACGCAAGACCCGGCAAGGCCAGTACATCGGCAATCGTCAGGCTCATGCCGGGGCATCAGCCAGCGGTGCGCGAGCGCGCAGCACGGAGGTCAGCAGCATGTAAGTCAGCGATGCGGCCACGATGCCCACCAACGGCGCGACCCACGGCGAATTGAACGCCAGCACGGTGCCCACCGCATACGCGGCCAGCCCCGGCCAATTGAAAGCCGGCAGGCGTGCATCCGCCAGGCGCGGGTAGTGGCCGCGCCAGCGGTAGAAGAAGTCCGCCATGATGACCCCGCCGATCGGTGGAATCACGGTGCCCAGCAGAATCAGGTAGGGCACCAGCATGTCGTACATGCCCAGCAGCGCCAGCAGGGTGCCGATCACTGCTCCCGCCAGGGTCACGGTCTTGCGGCGTTTGGTGCGCAACAGATTGCAGCCGGCCACGGCGAAGTTGTAGATGGTGTTGTCCTGGGTGCTCCAGATATTCAGCAACAGCATGGCCATTGCTGCCATGGCGAAGCCTTGCAGCAGCAACACTTCCACCACGTCGGGCTGTTGGTAGACGATCGCGCCATAGGCGCCGATCAGCACCATCAAGCCATTGCCGACGAAGAAGCCGATCAGGCTGGCCAGCACCGCGACCCGGGCCGAGCGCGAGAACCGCGTCCAATTGGTCGCCTGCGTCGCGCCGCTGACAAAAGTGCCGAATACCAGCGTGATCGCGGTGGACAGGTCCAGCTCAGCTGTCGGTACCACCGCCAGCAGTCCGTCCAACCCGCCGACTTTTACCGTGGCCACCCACATCGACAGAAACAGCAGGATGCCCATGGCCGGTACCGCGATGTAGGAAAGAATCTCCAACCCGCGATAACCCACGTAGGCGGTGGCACAAAACACCAGGCCGAACAGCACCATCAATGCCAGCACACTGCCCTGGCTCAGTTCGAAATACTTGCCAAGCACCACGGCGGCGGTGGCGGTGCCCCAGGCATACCAGCCAATCTGAGTGAAACCGAGGATCAAGTCGCTGAGTTTGCTGCCCACTTCGCCAAAGCAGAAGCGCCCCATCAACACGGAGTTCAACCCGCTTTTGAACGCGATGTAACCCAGGCCTGCGGCGTAAATACCCAGCAGCAGGTTACCCAGCGCCACCACGCCGAGCATATCGGTGAAGCTGAACGCGACCCCCAGCTTGCCGCCGGCGAACATGGTCGCGGTAAAAAAGGTGAAGCCCAGCAGCACCATGGCGGTAGACGCCAGGCCTTTGCGCGCATGCATGGGGACTTCGCTTAAGGGGTAGTCGTTGCCCGGTTCTTGCTGCGTCATGTCGGTACTCCCTGAATGAGTGACGCAGGCGTATTGCACCGCGCGTGCCAAATCACTCCCAGTGACAGGCGCACGGTCTGCACTGTGCAGCATGCACAGTATTTATAGCCAAACAGGCAGGAAACGCGAGTGAGGGTGTTCGCTGTGCCCAGTCAGGCACGAAAGCGGTGCAGCCGTGATACAAATTGGATCAGTCGAACAGCGTGTGGGTGGTTTCGCCGCGATGAAAGGCAAATGCCGCCGCCAGATCACTCTCGATGGTGCGCCCCCGGGACAGCGGCGGCAGATCATCCAGGGAGAAAAAGCCCACGTCGGTGGTCTCGAACCCGGCCATTGGCGCCGCTTGGTCCACCCGTTCACACAGGAAATACAGCTTGTAGAAGTCGCGCACATCCGGCCGATACAAACCCTTGGCCTTGTGGGTGACGCTGTACAGTGCCCGCGCGGTAACGCTCAAGCCGGCTTCCTCGCGGATTTCCTTGATGATGTTTTCCGCTGCCGACAAGCCGATATCGGCATAACCGCCCGGCAGCGCCCAGCAGCCATCGGTCAGTTCGCGCACCAGCAGAATCCGGTCGCCCTCGATGACCGCGCCGCGCACGTCGATCATTGGCGTGGAATAGCGCTGGGCAAAATCCGAGACCAAGCCGGTGATGCGCTCCAGCGGCACGTTACCGAGTTGCGCCAACATGCTGTGGGCAATCTCGGCGATTTCCTCCAGGCGCTCGCGTTCGAAATCATCGGTGCAAAAATGCAGGCCCGTGGAGGCCAGCGCCTGCAGGCGTTTGGCTTGGGCCAGCCAGGTGTTTTCCATGCCTGTCTCCTAAAGGGGCTTGGCCATGTACACCCGGCGCAGGCCCTGTTCCTCGGCCCGGTGGGTTTCCACGTAACCCCGGCGGGTGTACAGCGCAAGGTTCTCGGTCATGGCTTCATTGGTGTAGAGGCGTATGGCGCTGTAACCCGCGTCGATGGCCTGGCGTTCGGCGAAGTCCATCAATACGCGGCCAAGACCAAGGCCCTGGGCCTGCGGGGCGACCGCCAGGTTATCCAGCAGTAGGGCGCTGTCGGTGTCTTGCAGGATGATAAAACCCTGGATCTGCCCGTCGTTGTCCAGTACATGCACACCACCGACCTCGACTCGCCGGCCGTAGTCTTCAAGCATCGGCCCGGGTTTGCGGCCGATACGCTCGATGTACGGTGAATAAGCGGCCTCGACGATGGCTTCAATGGCGGCAACATCATGGGGCGTGGCGGGGCGCAGCATTGCGGCGTGCTCCTGGTCGGCTGGAGCCACGACTGTAAGGGAGCAGGGCATAAAAAAACCACCGCCAGGGTGGTTTTTTCATCTCGCCGGCTTACTCGCCGCGATAGATGCAGCCGCTGGTGCAGGTTTCATGGATGCGGATCGCACTGAGTTCCGGCAGCAGGGGTTTGAGCTCATTCCAGATCCATTTGGCCAGCACTTCGCTGGTCGGGTTTTCCAGGCCGGGGATGTCGTTGAGGTAGTTGTGGTCGAGGCGTTCGTAGAGCGGCTTGAAAATCGCCTTGATCTCCGAGAAGTCGCGAATCCAGCCGGTATGCGGATCCAGGTCGCCGCTCAGGTGGATCGCCACCTTGAACGAATGCCCGTGCAGGCGCCCGCATTTGTGGCCTTCGGGTACGTGGGGCAGGCGGTGGGCGGACTCGAAGGTAAATTCTTTGAAGATTTCCACAGTATTTTCAGCTCGGTCAGTATCTGGCAGGCGGCGAGTTTAACAGTTTGATTCGCCGCCGCGCATACCGCTGGGTCAAAGTGGCTGCAGGTGTTCGCCCAGCTCGCCGTTATCGGCCAAGCGCAGAAACTCATCGCCGAGCCGCCGGCTCTCGCTCATTGCGGTTTGCCAGTATTTGTTGCGGCTCGGGTCGTCGCCCATGAAACGCTTGAAGTCGCTGCGGTCCGGCAGTTTGCCGTGGGGCAGGCGTGCCAGGTAATCCCGGGACGGCGCCAGCAGCAACACATCCTGCAAGCCTTGTTGATTGCTGCGCCGCCACGGCAGGCCCTTGTCGAACCAGCCGGGGATGACCCGGTCGGTGAAGTGCGGGTACAGCACAATGTCGTCGCCGTGGTAGGGCAGGTCGAGGTGGTAGTCCAGCAGGCCGCCGTCGCGGAAAGTGCCGGCACCCGCGCCGGGCAGGTCGCGCACGCCTTGCATGACCATAGGGATGGAGCCCGACGCCAGCAGCGCCTGGCGCAGGTTGCCGAGTTCCAGGTTGACGAAGCGCGACGGGAAATCCTTCAGCGCATGCAGCGGCGGCGCCTGGCGTGGGTCGTGGATGATCAGCCGCTCGAAGTGCCGCGCCAGCCGCGCACGCCCGCGCAGGTTGTCGGCAATCACCGACGACAGGCCCAGGCCCAGCCGTCCGCGATGGTCATCGGCGAGCAGGCCATGGCTCTTGACCACCATGATGTTCAGGCGATAGTCGGAGTTGTCCAGCACCCGCGCGTCGCGGCCGGCCAGCAGGTCGTCGAGCATGCGCTGGCAACTGCGGCTGACCTCGGCCATGGTCACGCCCTTGGCAAAGCGCTGTTCGTTGTAGAGGCGGCCAAGGTCCAGCAGGCCTTGCACCGGGTCGGGCAGGCAGGCACTGGCAAACCGCCAGGAGCCAATCGACGCACCGATCAGCGCGCGCTCGCGAGGCGCGCGTGGCAGCCAGTCGCCGAACAGCGCCAGGTCCAGGCCCTGGATTCCGAGCGCCTTGGGCCCGCCGGCCGCACCGGGGAGGATGCCCACATCCGCAGGCGCCAGGCCCCGTTCACGAATGCGCGCAAAGGCGCGGGTGCCGGCCTTGAGCGTCAGGGCGGGGAATTTGATGTGGATGGCTGTCATACCGGTCTCTGTTGAAGCAAGCAGGGCATTATAGGAAATCTCAGCCGATGTGGGAAAAACGCAGTCCGGCGAAATTGCCATGGTGGCAATTCAGTTTCAGTTAAGTTGCAGCAGGTACCGTTACCGGCGTAGGAAAAACATCGTGTAACGGAGACTCCTCATGAAGCGCCTCACAGCTCTGGCCGCCGCCGTTATCATCGCCATCACGGCGAGCCGGGCCGGAGCCGTGGACCCGGACAAACCACTGACCGTGCCCGCCACTGTTACAATTGTCGCTTTCGATCAACTCGACGCTACGGCCCTGGCCCTGCACCCCGGCTCGACGCTGCTGGACACCGATCTGGACGAGGCCTACGGCAAGTATGTCTACGAGGTCGAACTCAAAGATGCCGACGGCATTGAATGGGATATTGAATTGGACGCGCTCACCGGGCAGGTTCTCAAGAATCATCAGGATACGTAATGAAGGTAAATTTACCCGCCGGCAGTCGAGTGGCGTTGGTGCTCATGGTTTTCTGCTCGAGCCTGGCGGCCCGCGACCTCAATCAGGATGAAGCCCTGGCGCTGCGCCAGCAGGGCGTGATCCTGCCGCTGGAGCAACTGTTGCAGCAGGCCATGGCGCGCTACCCCGGCTCGCGGCTGCTGGAGGCTGAGCTGGAGAAAAAGCATGGCAAATATGCCTATGAAGTCGAACTGGTGACCACCGAAGGGGTGGTACGCGAGATCAAGCTGGACGCAAGTACCGGTGTGCTGATCAAAGACGAGGAAGACTGATGCGCCTGCTCCTGGTGGAAGACAACGTACCCCTGGCCGATGAACTGCTCGCCGGCCTGCAGCGCCAGGGCTATGCCGTCGATTGGCTGGCCGATGGCCGCGACGCCGTCTATCAGGGCCGCAGCGAACCCTATGACTTGATCATCCTCGACCTCGGCCTGCCGGGGCTGCCCGGGCTTGAAGTACTGGCGCAATGGCGTGCCGCCGCGCTGGCTACCCCGGTGTTGATTCTCACCGCCCGTGATTCCTGGGCCGAGCGTATCGAAGGGCTCAAGGCCGGCGCCGACGATTACCTGAGCAAACCTTTTCACCCCGAAGAGTTGCACCTGCGCATCCAGGCACTGTTGCGCCGTTCCCATGGGCAGGCCAACCAACCGACCTTGCAAGCCGCCGGCCTGCATCTGGATGAAGGCCGTCAATGCGTGCTGCGCGATGGCGACGAGATCCAGCTGACCGCCGCCGAATTCCGCTTGTTGCGCTACTTCATGCTGCACCCCGAACAGATCCTCTCGAAAAGCCACCTGGCCGAGCACTTGTATGACGGCGAAACCGAGCGCGACTCCAACGTGCTGGAAGTGCACGTCAACCACCTGCGCCGCAAGTTGGGGCGCAGCGTGATTGAAACCCGGCGTGGCCAGGGTTATCGATTTGGCGCCAGCCCTGCATGAAGTCGATCCAGCGACGCCTGAGCCTGGGCTTGATCAGCGTGATGGTGATCGTCGGCGTAGTGCTGGCGCAGACCAGCCTGTGGTTGTTCGAAGCCGGCTTGCAGCGCTATCTGGAAGCGGGCCTGCGCAACGACGCCGAGAACCTGCTGGTGGCACTGGTGCGTGGGCCCAACGGCGTGCAGCTGGATGAACAGCGCCTGTCGCCGGCTTACCAACGGCCGTTTTCCGGGCATTACTTTCGGATCGACTTTGCCGATGTCCACTGGCGCTCGCGCTCGTTGTGGGACCAGGAACTGCCCCAACTGCCCGAGGCCGGTCTCAAGGGCAATCTGCAACTGGGGCCGGAAGGCCAGCAACTGCTGGTGCTGCGTTCGGACTACAAACGCTTTGGCCAGCCGATTTCCATCAGCGTGGCCCAGGACTACACGCCGGTGCGCGAAAGCTTTCGCCTGATGCGTCAGATCGGCCTGGTACTCGGGCTGGCGGCGTTGCTGCTGGTGTTGATCCTGCAACGGGTCACCGTACGCCGCGCCTTGCGCCCGCTGGAAACCGCACGCAACCAGATCGCGCAATTGCAGCAGGGCCAGCGCTCGCAGCTCGACACCCAGGTGCCGCTGGAGCTGGAGCCCCTGGTGGCACAGATCAACCACCTGCTGGCGCATACCGAAGACAGCCTCAAGCGTTCGCGCAACGCCCTTGGCAACCTTGGGCACGCCCTGAAAACCCCGTTGGCGGTGCTGTTGAGTGCAGCTTCAAGCGAGGCGCTCAAGGATCATCCCGAACTGGGCAAGCTGCTGCGTGACCAGTTGGAGCAGGTGCAGCAACGTCTGAATCGTGAACTCAATCGCGCGCGCCTGGCCGGTGAAACCCTGCCCGGTGCGTTGTTCGACTGTGAAAAAGAACTGCCCGGCCTGCTCGCCACCCTCAACATGATCCACGGCGAGCACCTGGACCTCAGCTACCAGGTGGCCCCAGGCCTGCATTTGCCCTGGGACCGTGAGGACCTGCTCGAACTGCTCGGCAATTTGCTGGACAACGCCTGTAAATGGGCGGATGCCGAAGTGCGGCTGAGCATCAGTGAGACTCCGCAGAGTTACCTGCTGGCGGTCGAAGATGACGGCCCCGGCATTCCGGAAACCCAGCGTGACCAGGTGTTCAGTCGTGGCGCGCGCCTGGATGAGCAGATTGACGGCCATGGCCTGGGGCTGGGGATCGTGCGCGATATCGTCGAGGTGTGGGGCGGGGTGTTACAACTGCAGGAGTCCGAGCTTGGCGGGCTCAAGGCGCTGATCGAACTGCCCAGACGCCAGGGCTGAGGCATACCCCAATCCCCTGTGGGAGCGGGCTTGCTCGCGAAGGCGGTGCGTCAGTGGATGTATTCGGTGGCTGATCCACCGCTTTCGCAGGCAAGCCAGCTCCCACATTTGATCTGCGTACGCCCGCCGTACCCGAGCCATACCAGGATCCCCTGTGGGAGCGGGCTTGCCCGCGAAGGCGGTGTGTCAGTGGATGCATTCGGTGGCTGACCCACCGCTTTCGCAGGCAAGCCAGCTCCTACCTTTGATCTTCATACACCCGAGACCCCGAGACATACCCCACAGCGGATCTACTTCAACCTTCAGACCCGGAATTGATCCATCAACCCCTGCTGCTGGTTCGCCAGGCTGTTCAGTGCCTGGCTGACGCGCGCGGATTCATTGGCCTGCTCGGACAGCGACTCGGTCACATCGCGGATCGTGGCCACGTTGCTGTTGATCTCCTCGGCCACCGCGCTTTGCTCTTCGGCAGCGCTGGCGATCTGCAGGTTCATGTCGCTGATCACCGTGACCGCCTCGCCAATCTGGCGCAGGGCGGTGACGGCCTCGCCGACTTGTTCGACGCTGCCCTGGGCCTGGCGATAGCTGTTGCCCATGGCGCCGACCACATCGGTGGTGCCACTCTGCAATTGCTCGATGACCAGGCGGGTTTCTTCCACCGATTCCTGGGTGCGGCGTGCGAGGTTGCGCACTTCATCGGCGACCACGGCAAATCCGCGACCGGCCTCACCGGCGCGGGCGGCTTCGATGGCGGCGTTGAGCGCCAGCAGGTTGGTCTGCTCGGCAATGCCGCGAATCACTTCCAGCACCGAGCCGATTTTCTCGCTGTTGGCGGCCAGGCCTTCGACCTGGGTCATGGCGGTGCTCATGTCTGCCGCCAGGTGCCCGATATTGGTGGTGGTGCGGTCGATCACCGTCAGGCCTTCGCGGGTCGCCTGGTCGGCATCGCGTGCGGCCTGGGCGGCCTGGGCAGCGCTGCGGGCGACGTCCTGGGCGGTGGCGCTCATCTCATGGGAGGCGGTGGCCACCTGGTCGACCTGGCGGTATTGCTGTTCCATGCCGGCGCTGGTTTCGGTGGCGATTGCGGCGGACTGGTCGGCCGTGCCACGTGCATCCTGCACCGAGCGTTTGACCTCGGCGATGATCGGCTGCAGCTTGTCGAGAAAGCGGTTGAACCAGCCCGCCAGTTGGCCCAGTTCATCTTTCTTGTCGTAGGCCAGGCGCCGGGTCAGGTCGCCTTCGCCACTGGCGATGTCTTCGAGCATGTGCGCTACGCCGAGGATCGGGCGGGTCACGCTGCGGGCCATCAGCCACACCAGGATCAGGCCGAGCACGGCGGCGAGCAGTCCCAGGCTCAGTTCCAGCAAGGTGCCCCGGGTGTTGTCGGCGTCCATCTGGGCTTTCAGCGCTTCGGCAGGGCCGACCAGGACTTTTTCCGGTACATCCAGCAACACACCCCACGGCTTGCCGTCGGGAATCGGTGCAAACGGTGCCAGCACCTTTAGTTGGTGGTCGGTACGCAGGCTGCGGATCTGCGTGCTGCTGGCCAGGGCGCTGATCAGTTGCGCACCGCTGGCGCTGTCGACCTGGTCCAGGCGCTGGCTGAGTTTGCTGGCGTCCGCGCTGTAGCCGGCGAGCAGGCCGGTCGGGCTGAGGATGCTGACTTGGGTCTGGCCGTCGTAGAGCTTCTGGCTGGCGCGTTGGCTGATGGCCTGCAGGCTATTGAGGTTGATGTCCACCGACAACGAGGCGATGACTTTGCCGTTGACCATCAAGGGGAACACGATGCTGGTCATCAGCACGTTCTGCCCGTCGATCACATAGAAGTAGGGCTCGATCACGCACGGCTTGAGGGTGGTGCGCGGGCAGGTGAACCAGGCGTTGGCCTTTTCACCGCTGGGGCCGACGGAGGTGTCGGACATGTCGCTTTCCGGCAGCGGCATCGAGGTCAGCTTGCCGGGCGTCGGTTGCGACCAATACAGGGCAAAGCGGCCCTTGTCGTTGCTGCCCAGTTCAGCCTGGTTGGCGAACAGCTCGTCCTTGCCGTCCAGCGCATTGGCTTCGAACACCAGTGACAGGCCGAGCAGGTCCGGGTTGGCCTGCAGCGCGGCCTTGACCTGGCGGGTCAGGTCTTCGCGGGTGTCGAAGGCGTCGAGGAAGCGCTTTTCGGCCTGCTCGCGCAAAAACAGTACCTGGCGGGAAAAGCCATGGCCGTATTGATAGGCGTCCATGAATTGCTGGCGGATGCCCAGCGCCTGCACTTCACCCTGAGCCTCGATGCGCGCCTGGGCGGCCTCATCGAGCATTTGCATGCTGGAGGCTTTGACCTGCTCGGAGCTCTGCGCCATGCGATACAGCGACAGACCCACCAGCAGGGTCACGATCCCCAACAGGCAAAGGCCGGCGAGCAGGGTGATTTTCCATTGAATGGACAGCTGTCTGAGGGACATCGAGGAGCATCCTTAACCTGAAAACACAGAGAGCCTTTGTATCGGCCGCCGTGGAACTTTCTTTATTCAAACGTTCAATTTAAAGCTTAAAGCGGCGTCGTTTTTTGACATGCAGCCCTGCCTGCTGCAAAGTGCGCGCCCTCTAATAAGACCTCCTTCAAGCCTGCACGCTGGCAGCCACCCCTCGGCCGCCCGGGCGCGGGCATGCCTGTTTTTTATGTTTCTGCTTGAGGTAACCATGATTAACGCAGTCATCGCCGCGGTCGGCACCATGCTGGTGCTCAGCTTGTCCCGCGTGCATGTGGTCATCGCCATCATCGTCGGCGCCCTGGTTGGCGGGCTTACCGGTGGCCTGGGTATCGAGGCCACGCTCAAGGCCTTCAATGGCGGCTTGGGCGGCGGCGCGACTGTGGCGTTGTCCTACGCCTTGCTCGGCGCTTTCGCGGTGGCAATTGCCAAATCCGGCCTGGCCCACGCCTTGGCAGACAAGGCCCTGCTGCTGGTCGACCGCCAGGAAGCCACCGGCGGCAGTCACGTCAAATGGCTGTTGATCGGCCTGCTGTGGGTGGTGGCGATTGCCTCGCAGAATATTCTGCCGATCCATATCGCGTTTATCCCGCTGCTGGTGCCGCCGCTGCTCTACGTATTGACCAAGCTGCAACTGGACCGCCGCCTGATCGCCTGCGTGATGACTTTCGGCCTGATCACCCCGTATATGTTCCTGCCGGTGGGCTTCGGCAATATTTTCCTCAATCAGATCCTGCTGGCCAATGTGGCCAAGAGCGGGGTGGATATCAGCCAGGTCAACGTCACCCACGCCATGGGCTTGCCCGCGCTGGGCATGGTCGTTGGCCTGCTGGTGGCGGTGTTTGTCAGCTACCGCAAGAAGCGCGTGTATGACCTGGAGAAAATCGAGCGGGTCGAGCAGGTCGCGGTGCAGTACAACCCGCTGACCCTGCTGGTGGCTGGCCTGGCGATTGCCGCGGCGTTCATCATCCAGCTGTGGCTGGACTCGATGATCATCGGCGCCCTGGCCGGGTTCCTGATTTTCTCGGTGTCGGGCATCGTGCGCTGGCGCGACACCGACGACCTGTTTACCGAAGGCATGAAGATGATGGCCATGATCGGCTTCATCATGATCGCCTCGTCGGGGTTTGCCGAAGTGCTCAAGGCCACCGGCGACGTGCGTTCGCTGGTGGAAGCCTCGGCGGCGTTCATCGGCCATAGTCGTGGCGTGGGCGCGTTGTTGATGTTGCTGGTGGGGCTGCTGGTGACCATGGGCATCGGCTCGTCGTTTTCCACGGTGCCGATCCTGGCCGCGATCTTCGTGCCTCTGTGTGTGCAACTGGGCTTCAGCCCGCTGGCCATCGTGTGCATCGTCGGCACCGCCGGGGCCCTGGGCGATGCCGGTTCGCCTGCCTCGGACTCAACCCTCGGCCCGACCTCCGGCCTGAACATCGACGGCCAGCACCACCATATCTGGGACACCGTGGTGCCGACGTTCCTGCACTACAACATCCCGCTGCTGGCGTTCGGCTGGCTGGCCGCGATGACCCTCTGACACACCGCCGTTCCGTAGGAGCCGGCTCCTACAGATCCCAGGCGCATGGCCGATAACCTCTCAAGTCGCCACTAATAAGAGAGAAAAGCCATGCGTCTGAGTTTGAAGGCCAAAGTCCTGTCCCTCGCCGTTGTGCCGGTGTTGCTGTTTGCCGTGGTGATCAGCCTGACCACCGTGTGGATCCTGCAAGGCCAGGCACGCAACGAAGTGGATGAAACCCGCCAGCGCCTGCTCAACGACGCCAAGGCGACCCTGCAGAGCTACGTCGAAGTGGCCATGACCACCATCAAGCCGCTCTACGACGCGGCGGCTCCCGGCGACACGGCCGCGCGGGCCCAAGTGGTCAAGCTGCTGTCCAACACCAGCTACGGCAAGGACGGCTACTTCTTCGGCTACGACTCCGAGACCATTCGCCTGTTCAAGGGCAACAGCCCCGACGGCGTGGGCAAGAGCTTCAAGGACAACCGCGACCCCAACGGTGTCTACGTCAACCGCGACCTGGTGAAGGTCGGCAAGGACGGCACGCACTACCTGCAATACAGCTCGACCCAGCCCGGCCAGACCGAACTGGTGCCCAAGCTCGGCTACACCGAATACCTGCCGAAGTGGGACATGGTCATCGGTACGTCGGTGAACCTGGATGGCATCGAAGCCCAAGTGGCGGTGGTCGAGGCCAAGGTCGAAAAACGCATGGAAGGCGTGCTGCTGAGCATCCTCGGCGTGGCGGTGGTGGTGTTGCTGGTGATCGCCGCCGTCGGCATGGTGCTGGCCAACACCATCCTGCGCCCATTGCATTTGATGAAAGCCAACCTCGACGACATCGCCGCCGGTGAGGGCGACCTGACCCGTCGCCTGGCCATCACCAGCCAGGATGAACTGGGCGACCTGGCCGGCGCGTTCAACCGCTTTGTCGACAAGATCCACGGCCTGGTGCGCCAGATCACCGAGATGACCAGCCAACTCACCGGCCTGGTCAGCCAGGTCTCCGACCAGGCCCAACGTTCGGAACAGGCCATGGAGCGCCAGCGTCACGAGACCGACCAGGTCGCCACCGCGATCAATCAGATGTCGTCCGCCGCCCAGGAAGTCGCGCGCAGTGCCCAGGGCGCCTCGGTGGCCGCGCAGCAGACCGATGTCGAAGGCCAGGCCGCCAAGCGCGTGGTGGATGGCAGCATTGCGCAGATCCATGCGCTGGTGAGCGACATCCGCAGCAGCGGCGTATCCCTCGACAGCCTGCAGCAGGACGTATCGTCGATTGTCAGCGTGCTCGGCGTAATCCGCTCGATCGCCGAACAGACCAACCTGTTGGCGCTCAACGCAGCGATTGAAGCCGCGCGAGCAGGCGAGGCCGGGCGCGGGTTTGCGGTGGTCGCCGACGAAGTGCGTGCACTCGCCAGTCGCACCCAGACCAGCACCCAGGAAATCCAGGGCATGATCGACCGTCTGCAAAAAGGCACCGTGGCTGCCGTCGACGCCATGCGCCGCTCCAGCGATGCGGGCGACGGCACCTCGGCCCAGGCCAATGAAGCCGGGGCGTCGCTGGACACCATGGCCCAGTTGATCGGCACCATCAATTCGATGAACGCGCAGATTGCCAGCGCCGCCGAAGAACAGACCGCCGTGGCCGAGGAGATCAACCGCAGCGTGCATCAGATTGCCGTGGCAGTCGACAGCGTGGCCGATGAAACCCAGCGGGGCGCCCAGACCTCGCGCAGCCTGGCGGATTTGGGCCAGCGCCTGGGGCAACTGGTGGGGCAGTTCCGCATCTGAGCAACCATAGCTTGGGCGTATGTCTGCCTAACGTTAATACGAATATACCCATCACAGCGCCTCAGTGAGACTTGAGCCCCAACCACAACAGGGGCTCATCTCATGTCACCTCCCGACCCGCTTCAGCGCCTGGCTGAACTCGACACCAACACCGTCTCCGACGCCCTCGACTTCCTGCAACTGCCAGGCGCCGTGGTGGGCATCCGCCCGTTGTGGGACTGCCCCAAGGTGGTCGGCCGCGCCAGCACGGTCAAACTGGCACCCAAGACCGACGCCGCGCCCGGCGTGCACCTGATCTCGCCGGTGATCGACGCAATCACCACGGATGATCGCGTGCTGGTGATCGCCGGGGGCCTCGATGGCATCTCGTGCTGGGGTGACATCATCGCCAATGCCGCCGTGGCCAAGGGCATTCGCGGTTCGGTGATCGACGGTTTCAGCCGCGATATCGACGGCAGCGCGTCCATCGGCTACCCGGTCTACGGGCGTGGCGTGACTATGATCAGCGCGCGCAATCGCGTGGTGCAGGTCGATTCCGGCGTGACCATCCGCGTCGGCGGCGTGGACGTTGCGCAGGATGACTACGTGATCGCCGACCGCTGCGGCAGCGTGTTTATCCCGGCTGCGGTGATCGACCAGGTGCTGGCGTTGAGCGAGCGCATCGCCGCCCGTGAAGCGGGGATGATCGATGCCGTGCGCAGCGGTCGTTCGGTCGCCGACGTGATGCATGACCGCCAATTTGAAGCCATCCGCGTGGAGCCTGCCCAATGAACGATCAACAGCTTGTCGCCCTGTTCGAAGGGCTCGACACCCCGGGCGTCTCGGATGCCATGGACAAACTGGGCATCGCCGGCCAATGCCTGGGAATCGCACCGCTGGATAATTACCCCGGCACCGTGGTGGGCCCGGCGTTCACCGTGCAATACGTACCGGCCAGCATGCCGCCGGGTTCGGTGGGCGACTTTATCGAGGACGTGTTGCCGGGGGATGTGGTGGTGATCGCCAACGCCGGTCGCACTGACTGCACCGTGTGGGGCGACATCATGACCCAGTACGCCGGCAGCCGTGGCATCGCGGCGACGGTGATCGATGGCGTGTGTCGCGACGTCAGCAAGGCCTTGGGCGATGGTTACCCGCTGTTTACCCGAGGCCGCTACATGCGCACCGGCAAGGACCGTGTGCAAGTCCTGGCGGTGAACCAGCCGGTGGCTATCAGCGGCGCCCGTGTGTGTGCGCGAGACATCGTGGTGGCCGATGCCAATGGCGTGCTGGTGGTGCCCCGGGCGCGTGCCGAGGAAGTCGCGCGTACCGCCCGCCAGATCGAGGCCGTCGAATCGCAGATCCGGGCGCAGATCGAAGCCGGCAAGACCCTCAGGCAGGCCCGTGAATCCCTGGGCTATCACACCTTGCAGAGGAAGGACGCGTGAATACTCTGAACAAGCGCCTGGCCCAGGCCAAGCCTTCCGCCACGTACCGCATCATCGACCGCGTGGCCGCCCGCCGTGCCGAAGGTGCGAAGATCATCTCGCTGTGCGCCGGTGAGCCGGATTTCGACACGCCGGAGCACATTCGCCAAGCCGGTATCGACGCGATCCGCAACGGCCAGACGCGCTACACCCAGGTCGCCGGCGTACGCGCCTTGCGTGAAGCCGTGGCGGATAAATTCCGCCGTGAAAATGGCCTGGACGTAAGCTGGCAGGACACCCTGGTGAGCAACGGCGGCAAGCATGTGATCTACAACGCGCTGGCCGCCACGCTGAACGAAGGCGACGAGGTGATCGTGCCCGCGCCGTATTGGGTCAGTTACCCGGAAATGGTCGAGTTGTGCGGCGGCACGGCGAAGATCGTGGCGTGCAGTGCCGAAGACGCTTTCAAGTTGACGCCCGCCGCGCTGGACCAGGCGATCACCCCCAGCACGCGCTGGCTGATCCTCAATTCGCCGTCCAATCCGACCGGCGCGGTGTACAGCCGCGAGGAGCTGCAGGCCCTGGCGCAGGTAGTGTTGCAGCATCCCCATGTGCTGGTGCTGGCGGACGATATCTACGAGCACTTGCTGTTCGACGGGCAAACCTTCCACACCCTGGCGCAAGTGGAACCTCGGTTGGCACCGCGCGTGCTGACCATGAACGGCGTGTCCAAGGCCTACGCCATGACCGGCTGGCGCATCGGTTTCGCCACCGGGCCGCGCTGGTTGCTGGAGGCCATGGAAAAACTCCAGGGCCAGCAGACCTCGGGAGCCAGTGCGATTTCCCAGCAGGCCGCCATCGCGGCATTGAACGGCCCGCAGGCTTTTATCCAGCAGTCGCGGGCGGTGTTCGAGGCGCGTCGGGACTGGGTGGTGGCTTTTCTGAATGCCACGCCGGGTTTGGAGTGCTTGAAACCCTCGGGTGCGTTCTACGCCTTCGCGTCCTGCGCCGGCCTGCTCGGTCGTACCACACCTGGCGGCACGCTGCTGCGCACCGATGAAGACGTGGCGCACGCGTTGCTCGACGAAGCCAATGTGGCGGTGGTGCACGGCAGTGCGTTCGGCCTGGCGCCGTACCTGCGCATTGCCTATGCGCTGGATGAGGATTCCTTGCGCCAGGCGTGCGAAGCGATCCGCCGGTTTTGCCTGGCGACCCGCTAGAGGTCGCGCATCAGCAGGCCAAACTGCAGGTCCATCTCGGCGGGCAGGGGCACATACACCGTGTGCCCATCCCCCGGCGCTACTTCGATGGCTTCGCCCTTGGCGTTGTGCAGGGTGGCCAGGTCAAAGTGAAAGTTGCCGGTGGGCGTCATCAATTCCAGGTGGTTGCCCACGGCAAAGCGATTCTTGACCTTGACCTCGGCCAGTTCGCCGCGCCGCTCGCCGGTCAACTCGCCGACAAACTGCTGGCGTTCCGAGACTGAGCTGCCGTTCTGGTAGTTCTGGTATTCGTCGTGCACATGGCGGCGCAGGAAACCTTCGGTGTAGCCGCGCTGGGCCAGCGACTCCAGGTCGGTCATCAGGCTGCGGTCGAATTCACGGCCGGCCACCGCATCATCAATGGCGCGGCGATACACTTGGGTGGTGCGCGCGCAGTAGAAGTGGGATTTGGTGCGGCCTTCGATCTTCAGCGAATGCACGCCCATCCGGGTCAGGCGCGCCACATGCTGCACCGCGCGCAAATCCTTGGCGTTCATGATGTAGGTGCCGTGTTCGTCTTCGAAAGCGGGCATCTGCTCATCCGGACGGTTGGCTTCCTGCAGCAGGAAGACCTGGTCGGTCGGGGTGCCGATCCCCAGCGTCGGTTCGAATGCCTGGACGATATCGCCGGTGGCATTTTCCACGGCCGGCGTGGCCTGGTACTTCCAGCGGCAGGCATTGGTGCAGGTGCCCTGGTTGGCGTCGCGTTTGTTCATGTAGCCCGAGAGCAGGCAGCGCCCGGAATAGGCCATGCACAGGGCGCCGTGGACGAACACTTCCAGCTCCATGGCTGGCACCTGCTGGCGGATTTCGTCAATTTCCTCCAGGGAAAGCTCACGCGACAAAATGATCCGGCTGATGCCTTGCTGCTGCCAGAACTCCACGCTGGCCCAATTCACTGTGTTCGCCTGCACCGACAGGTGGATCGGCATCCACGGGTAGTTGCGGCGCACCAGCATGATCAGCCCCGGGTCGGACATGATCAGTGCATCCGGGCGCATGGCGATCACGGGCGCGAGGTCTTTGAGGAAGGTCTTCAGCTTGGCGTTGTGCGGCGCGATATTCACCACCACGTAGAAGCGCTTGCCCAGCGCGTGGGCTTCCTCGATACCCAGGGCCAGGTTGGGGTGATCGAACTCGTTGTTGCGCACGCGCAGGCTGTAGCGCGGCTGGCCGGCATAGACCGCATCGGCGCCGTAGGCGAAGGCGTAGCGCATGTTTTTCAGGCTGCCCGCGGGGGCAAGCAGTTCAGGGGCTGGCAGTGGGGAGGCAATCGCAGGGAGCATGGGCGTGGGTCGCAAAAGGGCGCGAGGGTAGTGCAGGTGGGCCGGCGGTTTATTGATCCAGGTCGTCCTTTGGCGATTTTGTATCGCTGTGTATCGCCAGCTAGGTGTGGACACAGACGTGATACCTCCGGGGCGTTCAATGGCGCTCCCCGTCTCCACAAGGTCATCCCCATGCGACTTATCACGGCCGTGTTTGCCGGCCTGCTGCTGGCTTTCGCGCTGATTTCCAGCCAGGTGGCAGGCAATGAGAGCAACGAGCCCCAGGGCGCCATGCCGTCGCTGGCCGGGGCGGTCGAATGGCTCAACTCACCGCCGCTGACACCCGAGATGCTCAAGGGCAAAGTGGTGCTGGTGGATTTCTGGACCTACGATTGCGTCAACTGCCGCCGGGCGCTGCCGCACGTCAAGGCCTGGGCCCAGCGGTATGCACGGGACGGCCTGGTGGTCATTGGCGTGCACACCCCGGAATATGCCCACGAGCACATCATCGCGAATGTCAGGGAGCAGGTGCGCAAGCTGGGCATCACCTACCCGGTCGCGATCGACAACAACTATGCGATCTGGCGCAATTTCGATAATCAGTACTGGCCCGCGCATTACCTCATCGATGCCCAGGGCCAGGTGCGCTACAGCCACTTCGGCGAGGGCCGGTATGACGCGCAGGAGGCCATGATCCAGGCGCTGTTACGTGAGGCGGAGGGCCATTGAAGATTGCGGTCTATGCTGGTGGGATAAAGGATGGCACTCCCAGGTTTCGCAGTGGACTAAGCAACAGGGCCTACACAGGCCCTCTGCTTTTCTGACATGGACCGGACATGAATCAATCCAACCTGCAATTCAAAACCCTGCTGTTACTGCTGGTCCTGGTGACCATCGCCTTCATCTGGATATTGCTGCCGTTCTACGGCGCAGTGTTCTGGGCGATCATCCTCGGCATCATCTTCGCCCCGATGCAGCGCCGCCTGCAGCAGCGCTTCGGCTGGAACCGCAACCTGACGTCCCTGACCACCTTGGCGGTGTGCCTGGTGATCGCGATTTTGCCGGTGATCATCACCAGTGCCTTGCTGGTGCAAGAGGGCGCCACGCTGTACAAAAACGTCGAGAGCGGCAAGCTCGACGTGGCCGGCTATATCGAGCAGTTCAAGAACTTTTTGCCGCCGTACTTCCAGCACCTGCTCGACCGCTTCGGCATGGGCAACCTTGAAGGGCTGCGGGAGAAGATCGTCAAGAGTGCGATGCAGGGCAGCCAGTTCTTCGCGTCCCAGGCATTCAGTTTTGGCCAGGGCACGTTTGATTTCCTGGTGAGCTTTTTCATCATGCTGTACTTGCTGTTTTTCCTGCTGCGCGACGGCCCTGATCTGGTGCGCAAGGTGCGCACGGCAGTGCCGTTGGCCGAACCGCAGAAGCGCCGCCTGCAGCTCAAGTTCAATCGGGTGGTGCGCGCGACGGTCAAGGGCAACGTGTTGGTGGCCGTGACCCAGGGCGCGCTGGGTGGCCTGATCTTCTGGTTCCTGGACATTCCCAGCGCGTTGCTCTGGGCGGTGCTGATGGCGTTTTTGTCACTGCTGCCGGCAGTCGGTGCGGGGATTGTCTGGGGGCCGGTGGCCCTGTACTTCCTGCTGAGTGGTTCGATCTGGCAGGGCGTGGTGCTGGGCTTGTTTGGCGTATTTGTGATCGGCCTGGTGGACAACGTGCTGCGCCCGATCCTGGTGGGCAAGGACACGCGGATGCCGGACTACCTGATCTTGATCTCGACCCTTGGCGGCCTGTCGGTATTTGGCCTGAACGGCTTTGTGATCGGCCCGCTGGTGGCGGCGCTGTTCATGTCGACCTGGGCGCTGTTTGTCGAAAGCAAGCCGCGGGTCAAGCTGCCCTTGCCTTGAGTTTCAGGCGTGGAGCCTGAAGCTCGACGCCTGTCGCAGTTGCTGTTCGGCGGCGGACAACGAGGTGAGCGGGCCGCTGATGGCCTCGCCATCGCGTACCAGGTACCAGCAGGCGAGCAACCCCAGTTCCCGCAGAGGGGCGGGGACGGCGCTGCCGATAACGGACATGATTTGAACAGTGGGCATAAGAACCTCCAATCGCTATGGAGGTCACCTTACGGTGCCGGGAGCCGTAGGAAAAATCACCTGGCTCGATAGTCGACATCGACGTGAGGCGTCAGTCCACTACCTGATCGAGCATGTTCACCACTTCCTGCTCACTGAGCAGACCCTTGTGCACCAGGTTTTCAGCCAGCAGCGCGAGGAACTTGGCGCTGCGATGGCCTTCCAGGTGCTTGAGCTCGGTGAGGGCGCTATAGACCTTGCTGGACGTGCACAGGCCAGCGGTGCGATGTGGGTTTTGCGTGGGCATGGTCAGCCGTCCTTGTTGTTATTGAGTGGACAGGATCGATAGTGAGAGTGTGTCGTGACACAAACATGACAGCGCGAGGCCCCATCAAGCAAGTAGACATTGGCCTCAATCATGTGCGATTTCACCCGTGTCATTGTCCTCAGAGCGACCTTGGCCGCATAAATTCGGACGTTGCACGCAAAAAAAAGGCCCCGCGTATAAGCGAGGCCTGTTTCAGACAGGACGATTGGGCGTTACCAGCCGCGGCCGTAATAGCCGTGGGGAGGGCCGTAGTAACCACGCGGTGGACCGTAGTAGACCGGTGCGGGGCGGTAGTAGACCTGCTGTTGCACATACACCGGTGGTGGCGGTGCGTAATAGACGGGCGGTGGGGCGGCATACACCGGCTGAGGTTGCACATATACCGGTTGCTGCACATAGACTTCGCGGGGTTGGCTGGCAACCACGGAGCCTACGACGGCTGCGCCGACTAACGCACCCAAGACAGCCGGGCCACCCCATCCACCACCGTGGGCGGAGGCTTGGCCGGCCATAGCGAGTGCACCGATAAGCAAGGCGATCTTGGGGATTTTACGAATCATGGTCATTCCTCGGTTAGCCCCTGCGCTTGTGGTCTGCAATCAATAGACTCAAGTAATGTCGCGGGGATACTTTTAAGACAACGTATTTCTGAAAAACAGCACGGCCGCTAGGTAAAGGTTGTGTAAGGTCTGTACCGATTTGCTTACTCAAAGGAGTTTTCCATGCAGATGCACCCCAACAAGGACACCCAACTGTGCATGTCACTGTCGGCGCGTCCCGGGAACTTTGGCCTGCGATTCCATAACCATCTGTACGAACAGCTGGGTCTGAACTTCTACTATAAAGCTTTCAGCAGCCAGGATTTGCCCGGCGCGATAGGTGGTATTCGCGCGTTGGGCATACGTGGTTGCGGGGTTTCCATGCCGTTCAAGGAAGCCGCCATTGCCTTGGTGGACGAACTCGACGATTCGGTTCAAGCCATCGACTCTCTGAACACCATCGTCAACACCGACGGCCATCTCAAGGCCTACAACACTGACTACATCGCCATTGAACAACTGCTGAAAAAGCATGCGGTGCCGAAAGCATCGACCTTCGCCCTGCGCGGCAGCGGCGGTATGGCCAAGGCCGTTGCCAGTGCCTTGCGCGACGGCGGTTATGCCAATGGCGTGATCGTGGCGCGCAACGCTGCAGCCGGCCAGGCATTGGCCCGCAACCTTGGGTACGAATGGCAAGCCGACCTGGGTGACCTGCGCCCCCAGATGCTGATCAACGTGACGCCGATCGGCATGACCGGCGGGGCCGAGGCGGATGCGCTGGCGTTCGCGGCGCAAGCGGTGGATGCCGCGCAAACGCTGTTCGATGTCGTTGCGATCCCCGCCGAAACGCCGCTGATCGTGCGCGGTCGGGCACAAGGCAAGCAAGTGATCACGGGCTTGGAAGTCATCGCCATTCAGGCGTTGGAGCAGTTTGTGCTCTACACCGGCGTGCGGCCTACGCAGGAGCAGTTTGAGGCGGCCGTAGCCTTCGCCCGAAGCTGAAAGCTGGCGCCGAGCCAAGTGTGGGATCGGGATTGCTCGCGAATGCGGAGTATCCGTTAAGCATTCATTGACCGACACACCCTCTTCGCGGGCAAGCCCGCTCCCACAGGGGGGCCTGGTATGACTCGGGTATGGCGGGTGTGTGGAGAACAAATGTGGGAGCTGGCTTGCCTGCGAAAGCGGTGCATCAGCCACCAAATGCATCAACTGACAGCCCGCCTTCGCGAGCAAGCCCGCTCCCACAGGGGGATCCTGGTATGGCTCGGGTTCCCGGGTGTATGGAGATCAAATGTGGGAGCTGGCTTGCCTGCGAACGCGGTGGGTCAGCCACCGAATGCATCAACTGACACACCACCTTCGCGAGCAAGCCCGCTCCCACAGGGGGATCCTGGTATGGCTCGGGTATGGCGGGCGTACGCAGATCAAATGTGGGAGCTGGCTTGCCTGCGAAAGCGGTGGATCAGCCATCAAATGCGTCAACTGACACACCGCCTTCGCGGGCAAGCCCGCTCCCACAGGGGATTTTGGTGTGACTCGGGTATGCGGGTGTATGGAGATCAAATGTGGGAGCTGGCTTGCCTGCGAAAGCGGTGGATCAGCCACCGAATGCATCAACTGACACACCGCCTTCGCGAGCAAGCCCGCTCCCACAGGGGGATCCTGGTATGGCTCGGGTTCCCGGGTGTATGGAGATCAAATGTGGGAGCTGGCTTGCCTGCGAAAGCGGTGCATCAGCCACCAAATGCATCAACTGACACACCGCCTTCGCGAGCAAGCCCGCTCCCACAGGGGGATCCTGGTATGACTCGGGTATGGCGGGTGTATGGAGATCAAATGTGGGAGCTGGCTTGCCTGCGAAAGCGGTGCATCAGCCACCAAATGCATCAACTGACACACCGCCGCCTTCGCGAGCAATCCCGCGTATTCACATTCTAGATGGGTTCAGCCCTGTTCGAGCTGGGCCAGACGCTCTTCCAGTGCTGCAATTCGTGCTTCCAGCTCTTCTATTCGCTCTGCAGAAACCCCCGTACTGCGCTCCACCGGATTCCCGCGGGCCGCGATGATCGCTTCAATATCCGCAGGATCTCCCAGCGCATGGGTATAGCGGTCTTCCCGCTGCCCTGCCTGACGTGGCACCAATACTGCCAGCCCGCGCGCAATCAGGCGTTCGAGCTGATGCACGACCTGCTCGGCATCTTCAAAGTCATGCATGCGCCCGCTGCGCGTCAGCAGTTCGTTGACCGTCTGCGGCCCGCGCAAAAACAACAGCCCGGTGAGGATCACCTGGGCGGGCACCAGTTCCAGCGCCTTGTCCACGCGATGCTCCCAGCGATCGGCGCGGCTGCCCATCACCAGGCGGGTGAAGCCCTGACCTTCGAGCACCCGCAGGCTCTGGCCGACCTGGCCCTGGCTGAGGTTCATCACCGGCTCGCGGCTGGTCTTCTGGTTGCAGGCCAGCACCAGCGCGTTGAGGGTCAGGGGGTAGGTTTCCGGGTTGGTCGCCTGTTTTTCGATCAGGCAGCCCAGGACGCGGATTTCCGTGCTGTTCAGGCGCGGCTCAGGGGTGTCGGTGTCGTGCTCGGCGGTCATCGCGCTTTCCCTATGCAGTGAGCGCTCTAGCCTAATCCTGAAAAAATAAAAGACAAGCCGCGCGCGCGGCTGGCGTGTCTATAATCGCCGCTGGTTCAAACCGTGCCATTACCCATGAGACTGCCATGACTATTTCCCTGTACGCCGCTTCCGTCCCGGTCTTCAAGCAAATGCTCACCGCCCTGAGCGATGTGCTGAACAAAGCCGAAGCCCACGCCACCGCCAAGAACATCGAGCCCAACGCCTTGCTGCAGGCACGTCTGTTCCCGGACATGTTCCAGCTGGTGCGCCAGGTGCAGATCGCCGTCGACTTCGCCAAGGGCGTTTCCGCGCGCCTGGCCGAGATCGAAGTGCCTAAATACGAGGACTCCGAAGTGACCTTCGCCGACCTGCAGGCGCTGATCGCCAAGGTCCTGGCTTTTGTCGACAGCATCAAGCCCGAGCAAATCGACGGCAAGGAAGGCATCGAAATCATCACCCGTCCAGGCACGCCGAAAGAGAAGCGCTTCAGCGGCCAGTCCTACCTGCTGACCTACGGCCTGCCCCAGTTCTTCTTCCACGTCACCACCGCCTACGCCTTGCTGCGTCACAACGGTGTGGAAGTGGGCAAGCGCGACTACATGGGCGCGTTCTAAGTCGTAACGCCGCAAAGCCCGGTCGATGCCTGCAGGCATCGCCGGGCTTTTCCATGGGCTACACCGACACACTCTGTTAAGATTCAGCATCCTTTTTTCATCCTATCTGCCAGCGAACCTTCGGGTTGTCGTTGGTGTTGCTGTTTCTGGAGTTTTTGATGCTGTTTCCCATCCTGCTGCTGTCGGCCGCCGGCTTTACCGTGCTGACCACAGAATTCGTCATCGTCGGCCTGCTGCCGTCCATCGCCCGGGACCTGAATGTCAGCGTGTCCCAGGCCGGGCTGCTGGTGACCCTGTTCGCGTTTACCGTGGCCGCATTCGGCCCGTTTCTGACCGCCTACTTCGCGCGTTTCCCACGCAAGCGCCTGTTTATCAGCATCCTGATTCTGTTCGGCGTCGCCAACACCGTGGCCGCGCTGGCGCCGAACATCTGGGTGATGGCATTGGCGCGCTTGATCCCGGCCTTGGGCCTGCCGGTGTTCTGGGCGCTGGCCAGTGAAACGGCGGTGGACATCGTCGGCCCCGAATACGCCGGGCGCGCCATCGAGAAAATCGGCTTTGGCATCGTCTGCGCCACGGTGTTCGGCATTCCGGTGGGTACGCTGATTTCGGATATGTTCGGCTGGCGCACCGCCTTTGCCATCCTTGCCGTGGTCGCGCTGGCCAAGGCCGTGCTGCTGTTTATCTACCTGCCGGTGACGCAGCCGAAGAACGACCAGGTGACGTTGCGCTCGCAGTTCAAGATCCTGCGCAACCCGCTGATGCAGGGCCATATCCTGCTGTCGATCTTGGTGTTCAGTGGCATGTTCACCGCCTACACCTACCTGGCCGACATCCTTGAGCGCCTGGCCGGCTTCGACGGCACCCTGGTGGGTTGGTGCCTGATGGGCTTTGGCGCGGTCGGGTTGCTCGGCAACTCACTGGGCGGGCGTGCGGTGGATCGGCACCCGCTGATTGCCTCCATGGTGTTCTGCGGCTTCATGATCGCGGGCATGGTTGCGCTGGTGCCGGCGATTCATTCCACCGTTGGCCTGGCCGCGGCGATGGCCGTGTGGGGTGTGACCCAGGCGGCGATGTTCCTGGTCAGCCACGTGCGGCTGATGAAGGCCGCGCCCCATGCGCCGGCGTTTGCGGCGTCGCTGAATATCGCCGGGGCCAATCTCGGGATCGGCCTGGGGGCGATGGTCGGCGGGCACGTGATCGACACTCTTGGCCTGGGCAGCCTGGGTTTCGCGGCTTCCGGCTTTATCCTGGTGTCGATCCTGCTGGCGTTGTGGCTGATGACCGCCAAGCCTACAGCGACCTGCAGCTGACTCAGGTGGGCGCGGGCAGGGCGGTAAACAGCTCGCGCCGTGCCCCTTCGGTGATTGCCACGATGCCGGGGTGCTTGACCTTGCGCTCCACCGAGATCGCATAGAAGGACTCGGTGACCGCGTCGGTCTGGCCCATCAACACCACGCCGTACTGGCGCACCACCTCATCGGCGATCACGCTGGGCGCGATGAAGATCCCGCTGCCGGATTGGCCAAAGGCCTGCATCAAGGCGCTGTCATCGAACTCGCCGATGATCTTCGGCTGAATCTGCTGTTCGGCAAACCAGCGTTGCAAACGGCTGCGCACCACGGTTTCCGCACCCGGAATCAACAGCGGCGCACCGTGCAGGCACTGTGGGAAATCTCCCGCATACCGGTCAGCCAACGCCCGGGTGGCGAAAAAGCTGATGCCACATTCCCCCAGTCTCTGGCTGTAGCCTTTAATGTCCAGGTGCGTAGGCATAGGGCTGTCGGAGATCACCAGGTCCAAGCGCTGGATCGCCAGATCGGCCAATAACCGTTCGAGTTTGTCTTCACGGCAGGTGATGCGGATTGGCTCGCTCAATTCCATGGTCGGCGCAATCAAGCGATAGACGATGGACTTGGGCACCACATCCGCCACCCCGACCCGGAACAGGATCTGCTGCTCATTCGGTTGCGCGCGCAGCATCGCCTCCAATTCATTGCCGGTCTGGAACATCTGTTCGGCATAGGGCAGGGCGCGGCGCCCGGCTTCGGTCAGCTCCAGCTGGCGGCCGACCCGCTGAAACAGCGCGATGCCGAAGGTCTGTTCGAGCAGGCTGATCTGCCCGCTGATGGTCTGGGGCGTGAGGTTCAGTTGCTCGCAAGCGCGCACGATGCTGCCGGTCTTGGCCACGACCCAGAAATAATGCAATTGACGATAATTGAGCATGCTGTGCGTCACTTCGTAAAAATCGAAGTATACGCGAGAAAAATACGAATTTTCCTGAACTGTTCGCCTGCATAGAATGCCTCGCTATCGAGGGGCCAGTATTTGGACCCAATGGTTCTAACGAGGAATACATCATGAAACTCAATTCCCTGGGCGCGGCGTCGTTGCTTGCGCTTTCATTGGTGATGATCAGTGGTTGCGATCAAGTCGAAAAAAGCGCGCAGCAAGTGATCGGCAAAGCCACCGAGTCGGCCAAGCAGGCCATCGATGACACGCACAAGGCCGCCGAGCAGGCATTGAGTGAAGCAACCCAAGGCTTGATCAGTCCTGAAAAGCAGGAAGACGAGCAAGAAGAATCGAATAGTAACAAAGAAGCCTAATTTCCCAGCACAACGTCAGGACTGACCTATGGACTACCTTTTACAACTGGCCGCCAGCCCCACCGCCTGGGTCGCCCTGGCGACCTTGATCGTGATGGAAATCGTGCTGGGTATCGATAACCTGATCTTCATCTCGATCCTCACCAACAAATTGCCGGAAAAGCATCGTGCCAAGGCGCGTCGCATCGGCATCAGCATGGCGTTGGTGTTGCGCCTGGGCCTGTTGAGTACCATCGCATTTATCGTGCAGTTGACCACGCCGGTG
Organism: Pseudomonas sp. TH21; assembly: GCF_016651025.1. NCBI lineage: Bacteria > Pseudomonadati > Pseudomonadota > Gammaproteobacteria > Pseudomonadales > Pseudomonadaceae > Pseudomonas > Pseudomonas sp. TH21. The sequence continues at coordinate 2,091,535 of NZ_JAEKEQ010000001.1, forward strand.
TTCGAAGTCCTCGGCCAGGCATTTTCGTGGAAGGACATGATCCTGATCGCCGGTGGTCTGTTCCTGGTGTGGAAGGCTACTACCGAGATCCACCACAGCATGGACCCTGAGCCGGAGGAAAAGGAGACCACCGGTAATGTCGTGTCCATCGGTTTTGCCGCGGCGATCGGCCAGATCCTGATGCTCGACCTGGTGTTCTCCATCGACAGCATCATTACGGCCGTGGGCATGACCGAGCACCTGCCGATCATGATCATTGCCGTGGTGACCTCGGTGATCGTGATGCTGGTGGCGGCCGAGCCGCTGGCCAAGTTCATCAACGACAACCCGACCGTGGTGATGCTGGCCCTGGGCTTCCTGATCATGATCGGCATGACCCTGATCGCCGAAGGCTTCGGTGCCCATGTGCCTAAAGGCTACGTGTATGCAGCCATGGCGTTCTCGGCCGTGATCGAGTGCCTGAACATCGCCCGACGCAACCGCCACAAGCGTTTGCTCGCTGCCCGCCAGTAATCGCTGAAACAAACCGGCCGGCTGTGCTCACCAGAGCCCAGCCGGCCTTTTGCTGTCTGCTAGAATCCGCCCACTTGATAGATTGAGGTCCACCATGAACGAGCCGATTCGCCTTACCCAGTACAGCCACGGCGCCGGGTGTGGCTGCAAGATTTCGCCGCAGGTGCTGGAAGTGATCCTCGCCGGCAGCGGTGCGCAGAACCTCGACCCCAACCTGTGGGTGGGCAACGCCTCCCGCGACGACGCGGCGGTGTATGCCATCGACGACGAGCGCGGCGTAGTGTCCACCACCGACTTTTTCATGCCGATTGTCGATGACCCCTTCGACTTCGGCCGGATCGCCGCGACCAACGCGATCAGCGACATCTACGCCATGGGCGGCGATCCGTTGATGGCTATCGCGATTCTTGGCTGGCCAGTGAATGTGCTGGCGCCGGAGATCGCCCGCGAAGTGATCCGTGGCGGTCGCTCGGTGTGCGACGAAGCCGGGATTCCGCTGGCGGGTGGACACTCCATCGACGCACCTGAGCCGATCTTCGGCCTGGCCGTGACCGGCCTCGTGCAAAAACGCCATATGAAACGCAACGACACCGCCACCGTCGGCTGCCGCCTGTACCTGACCAAGCCGCTGGGCATCGGCATCCTCACCACTGCCGAAAAGAAGGGCAAGTTGCGCGAGGCGGATATCGGCCTGGCCCGTGACTGGATGTGCACGCTGAACAAGCCGGGCAGCCGCTTCGGCAAGTTGGCGGGAGTGACCGCCATGACCGATGTCACCGGTTTCGGCCTGTTGGGCCACTTGGTGGAAATGGCTGACGGCAGCGGCGTAACGGCGCGCATCGAATACGCCAAAGTCCCACGCCTGCCGGGGATCGAGGACTACCTGGACCAGGGCTGCATGCCTGGCGGCACCTTGCGTAACTTCGACAGCTACTCAAGCAAGATCGGACGCTTGCAGGAGTTGCACAAGCGCGTGCTGTGCGACCCGCAGACCAGCGGCGGCCTGCTGATCGCGGTAACCCCGGAAGGTGACGTGCAATTCCACACCGTGGCCGCCGAACTCGGCCTGAGCCTTGAGCCGATCGGTACACTGGTTGAGCGACAGACCCACGCGGTAGAGGTGTTTTGATGGCGACTGACATCACCGACTACCGCGACATCTTCCTCAACGACCGGCCGATGATGGACACCCGCGCGCCGGTTGAATTCGTCAAGGGTGCCTTTCCCGGCGTGATCAACCTGCCGCTGATGACCGATGACGAGCGCCAGCGCGTCGGCACCTGCTACAAGCAGCAGGGCCAGCAAGCCGCCATCGTGTTGGGGCATGAGCTGGTATCGGGCGCGATCAAGGCCGAGCGTATCGAGCACTGGGCGCGGTTTGCCCAGGCCAATCCGGACGGCTACCTGTATTGCTTTCGTGGCGGGCTGCGCTCGCAGATCGTGCAGCAATGGCTGAAAACCGACGCTGGCATCGATTACCCGCGCGTCGGCGGTGGCTACAAGGCCATGCGCACCTTTCTGCTGGAGACCCTTGACCAGGCGGCGGCCCAGTGTGATTTCGTGTTGCTCGGCGGCATGACCGGCACCGGCAAGACCGAAGTCCTCGGCCAATTGCGCAATGCACTGGACCTGGAAGGCCACGCCAACCACCGGGGTTCCAGCTTCGGCAAGCGGGCCACGGCGCAACCGTCCAACATCGACTTCGAAAACCGCCTGGCAGTGGACCTGTTGAAAAAACGCGCGGCGGGCATCGAGCAATTTGTCGTCGAGGACGAAAGCCGCATGATCGGCAGTTGCGCGCTGCCATTACCGTTGCACAAGGGCATGCAGACCTTTGCGATGGTGTGGTTGGAGGACAGCGTCGAAGGCCGCGTCCAGCGGATCCTGCGCGATTATGTCGTCGACCTGTGCGCGGAATTTATCGCGGTGTTTGGCGAGCAGGGCCAGGCATTGTTTGCCGAGCGCCTGACGCAGAGCCTGGCCAATATCCACAAGCGCCTGGGCGGTGAGCGTTCCCAGCGCTTGCAGGTGATCATGCAAGAGGCGCTGGCGGAACAGGTGCGCAGTGGCGCCGTGGAGTTGCACAGGGTGTGGATCGAGTGTTTGCTGCGCGAGTATTACGACCCGATGTACGCCTTCCAGCGCGAAAGCAAAGGCGCGCGGATCGAGTTTGCGGGGGAGCAGGGCGCGGTGCTGGAGTATCTGCGCGAACGGGTTGCCAGACGCGAATAAAGGGCGGGTAGAAGCCTGTTCGCGAGCAAGCCTGCACCCACATTTGACCGGGTTCCTCCAGGGTAACCACCGTCAAATGTAGGCGCGGGCCTGCTCGCGCTTCATTCAGACGCTAAAGAATCACCGCTCCAATCAAGCCGCATACCACCCCCACGAGCATGGTCAGCCCGGCCACCGTCACCAGCACTCGCGCGTCGAAATCCTTGCGCAGCATCAACAGCGACGGCAGGCTCACGCTCGGCAAGGTCATCAGCAGGGCCACGGCTGGGCCGGTGCCCATGCCCAGGGTCATCATGGTTTGGACGATGGGAATCTCGGCAGCGGTGGGAATCACGAATAGCGTGCCGACAATCGCCAGCGGCACCAGCCACACCAGGCTGTTGGCCATGGCGCCGTCCACATGCGGGAACAGCCACACTCGCGCCGCGCCCAGCACCAGCACCGCGAGGATATACACCGGGATGGTGCTCCAGAACAGCTGCCACAGGGTGCTCAGCCAGCGCCCGAGGAAAGGCTGCGCATCCGCCTGGCTGACGTCGGCGACTGCCTCCAGTGCCGCTTCCGGCACCTGGTCCGGCCGTGCAATGCGCTGCGCCACCAGCGACACACCGACCACCAGCACAATGCCAGCCACCAGCCGCAAGGCGGTAAAGCCCCAGCCGAGTACAAAGCCCATGAACACCAGCGTCGCCGGGTTGAGTACCGGGTTGGCGATCCAGAACGCCAGCGCCGCGCCCACCGACACCTGCTGGCGGCGCATGCCCGCCGCGACCGGTGCCGCGCAGCAACTGCACATCATCCCCGGCAAGGCGAACAGCCCGCCGCGCAGGGTCGATCCCAGCCCGGCGCGGCCAAACAGGCGCAGCAACCAGTCGCGGGGGATCAGCACCTGCAGCAGCGAGCCGAGGATCACCGCCAATACGGCGGCTTTCCAGATCGCCAGGAAATACACTTGGGCATACGCCAGCGCTGCCGCCAGCGGCGAGCTTTGCTGGTCATTGAGGATCGAGGCGCCGATGTTGTGGTTATCCGCGGCCACAAACGCCTTGAGGTAGTAGGGCGACCACTTCACGTAGTAGAGGCCGACACAGGCGACCAGCAGGAACAGCGCTGGTTTCCACCAGAAAGACCAACCCCGGGAGGGCTGGGAGGAGGTGAGGTTGGGCATGGGGATGATCCGCAGATGAGTCAATAGCGGCGCATCATACGCCCTCAGCTATCGGCGCTCACCTGCGTGGGGAGCGGGCAGGTCTCTTCGCCGTTGTCCAGGCCCTGTTTATAGTTGCGGCTCAGCAGCGAGGCCTTGCCGTTGTGCCAGGTCAATGTCAGCACGTACAGCGAGTCATAGTCGCTGCCCGACCAGTCGTCGGTGATGGTGTGTTTTTCGCCCGAGGCCTCGCTGGCCACTTTGTTGATCAACTCCGGCAGGTAGCCGTGGGACCAGGCGGTATAGATGATCGAATTGTGGTACTTGTCCTCGACCAGCTCATCGGCAAGGGCGCTGGTGTCATTCGCCGAAAACTTGATGTTGACCGGCAGGCCCAGCTTGATGGCGCTGGGGCTGATGGTCATCAGCGGGCGAATGTAGCTGTAGGAGTTGTCCAGCTCGCCTTCCTCGACATTGCGCGTCGGGTTGGCCGCGAACACGAAATTGGCCTTGCCGAATTTTTCCGGCAATACCGTGGCCAGGTTCATCGCCCGGTTGAGGCCCTGGCAATTGAGTTGCCCGAGACCACCGGCGGGTTTCTCTCCGTGGCGCAGGAATACCAGGGTTTGCACGCCGTCGACCTGTTCGGCGCTGCTGATGCGCGATTCCAGGGTCAGGCCGATGGCGCCGCCGACCAGCAGCAGCGGCAACATGATGTAGGAGTAGCGTTTGAGGCGCAGCGCAAGGCACAGAGGCTTGATGGTCATGAGTGTCGAGTCTTCGGTGCTTCGGATTAAGGCGGACAAGCCCGGCCCCAGTGACGCATCCGGCGTCCTGCGGTGTTCCTTGTCGATAAAGCGAGGTGCCTCCATTCACCGTAAGAGCGCACTTAAGAGTGTGCCTGGGCCTATTGGTTCGCCCATGCGGGATATTAGCCAGCGGATGTTGCGCATTGATGACCCATGCAGGACAGGTGACAGCTGGCTATCATGGAGGCTTTGCGCACAGGGATTTCCCGATGAACTCAATCGCCGCCTTCCCGATCAACAGTAAATGGCCTGCACAGCATCCGGAGCGCCTGCAACTGTACTCGCTGCCCACGCCCAACGGGGTAAAAGTCTCGATCATGCTCGAAGAGCTGGGGCTGCCCTATGAGGCACACAAAGTCAGCTTCGAGACCCAGGACCAACTGTCGGCGGAATTCCTCTCGCTGAACCCCAACAACAAGATCCCCGCGATCATTGACCCCAACGGCCCCAGCGGGCAGCCGCTGGCCCTGTTCGAGTCCGGGGCGATCCTGATTTACCTGGCGGAAAAAACCAGCCAGTTGCTGTCTGAAGACCCGGCGACACGTTACGAAACCATTCAGTGGCTGATGTTTCAGATGGCCGGTATCGGCCCGATGTTCGGCCAGGTGGGCTTTTTCAATAAGTTCGCCGGCAAGGCCTACGAAGACAAGCGTCCCCGTGACCGCTACGCCGCCGAATCCCGGCGTTTGCTCGATGTCCTGGAAAAGCGCCTGTTGGGCCGCACCTGGATCATGGGCGATGAGTACAGCATTGCCGACATCGCAACCTTTCCGTGGATCCGCAACCTGATCGGCTTCTACGAATCCGGTGACCTGGTGGGCATTGCCGACTTCCCTAACGTACTGCGCGCGCTGGACGGCTTTGTTGCCCGACCGGCGGTCATCCGTGGCCTGAACATACCGAGCTGACCCATGCCGACTTTCGATTTCAAGCAGCTGGATGTATTCAGCAACGTCGCGCTCAAGGGCAACCCGCTGGCCGTGGTGCTCGGCGCCGACAGCCTCAGCGATGCGCAAATGGCGGATTTCGCCCGCTGGACCAATCTCAGTGAAACCACGTTTTTGCTGACGCCCCGCGATCCACGGGCGGACTACCGGGTGCGCATTTTCACCACCTTGCAGGAACTGCCTTTCGCCGGCCATCCGACCCTGGGCAGTTGCCATGCATGGCTGCAGGCCGGGGGCGCGCCCCACGGCGAGGAGATCATCCAGGAATGCGAGATCGGCCTGGTACGCATCCGGCGCCAGGGCGACGAGCTGGCGTTCATCGCGCCGCCGCTGTTGCGTTCAGGTCCAGTCGACGCGCCGTTGCTGGAGCGTGTGCGCCTGGGGTTGGGCCTGGTACCGGGGGCTATCGTGCGCAGCCAGTGGGTCGATAACGGCGCGGGGTGGCTCGCGGTGATGTTGGCCGACCGCCAGCAAGTCCTGGCAGTGCAGCCGGACTTTTCGCAACTGCTGGGGCTGGCCGTGGGTGTGATCGCTCCCTGCAACCCCGCGCATGATGACGTCGACGCGCAGTTTGAGGTGCGTGCCTTTGTCGCAGGCGACGGCGCCCAGGAAGATCCGGCCACCGGCAGCCTGAACGCCGGCGTTGCCCAATGGCTGCTCGGCGAGGGGTTGGCGCCTGAGCGGTATGTGGTCAGCCAGGGCACGGCCATTGGGCGTGCGGGGCGCATTCACGTCGAGCGCCAGGGCGATGAAATCTGGATCGGTGGCGCCGTCGCGGTGTGCATCGCGGGGCGTCTACAGCTCTAGATCAATAAATTATTACGCCCCACGCAATACACTGTTGGGCCCTTGGCATTTGTGTTGCCGGGGCCTGCGGGCATAAGCTTTCGCCCCATTGTTTTCTGCCTCTACTGTTTTACACCCAGTCAGGACCGCCATGACCAGCCAGTTCCCCCAAGCCCGCCCACGCCGCCTGCGCCGCTCCCCGGAGCTGCGTGGCTTGTTCCAGGAAACCGAGTTCACCCTCAACGACCTGGTGTTGCCGATTTTCGTCGAAGAAGAAATCGACGACTTCGTGCCGATCACCAGCATGCCGGGTGTACAGCGTATCCCTGAGAAGAAACTGGCCAGCGAGATCGAGCGTTACGCCCGTGCCGGCATCAAGTCGGTGATGACCTTTGGCGTGTCCCACCACCTCGACGCCAGCGGCAGCGACACCTGGAAGGAACGCGGCCTGGTCTCGCGCATGTCCTCGATCATCAAGGACGCCGTGCCGGAAATGGTGGTGATGTCCGACACCTGCTTCTGCGAATACACCGACCACGGCCACTGCGGCGTGATGCACGGCGCGCATGTCGACAACGACGCGACCCTGGTCAACCTCGGCAAACAAGCCGTGGCGGCCGCCCGCGCGGGCGCTGATGTGATCGCCCCGTCGGCGGCGATGGACGGCCAGGTCCAGGCCATCCGCCGCGCCTTGGACGACGCCGGCTTCACGCATATCCCGATCATGGCCTACTCGACCAAATTCGCCTCGGCCCTCTACGGCCCCTTCCGCGAAGCCGGCGGCAGCGCGCTCAAAGGCGACCGCAAAAGCTACCAGATGAACCCGATGAACCGCCGCGAAGCCGTGCGCGAATCACTGCTGGATGAACAGGAAGGCGCAGACGCCCTGATGGTCAAGCCGGCCGGAGCCTACCTCGACATCATCCGCGACATCCGCGAGGCGTCGCGCCTGCCGGTGGCGGCTTACCAGGTCAGCGGCGAATACGCGATGATCAAGTTCGGCGCCCAGGCGGGCGCGATTGATGAAGCGCGGGTAGTACGCGAGACCTTGGGGTCGATCAAGCGCGCGGGGGCGGACCTTATCTTCACCTACTTCGCGATGGATTTGGCGTTGGCTGGGATCTAAGGGCAGTGCAAACCCTGTGGGGGCAAACGCTCGTCACAGGGTTTGGGTTGTCAGGGAGAGTGGCGGTGTTACCACGTTGACTGGTCTTCGAGGCTGGCTTTTTCGAGGTCGTCTTTCCAGACCTTATTGGCTAAACGGTAGATATCGGCGAAGAAGCCTCTAGGGTCGGCGATTTCTGTTTCGTCCCAAGCCATAGTTATGTACTCGTCGTAATCGCTTTCGAATTCTTTCGAGAAGTCAAAGTCGGGGTTGTTCAACACATCTCTGAGTTCAGACATCAATACGAAGCGATGCCTATATGACAGATACATGAGGTCCTTCAGAATAAAAGAAATTATGATTGTTTCTCGGTCTTTCTCGTTGTTAGGGTCGTACTTCCATAGTTCTTTGCCAGCTGTCTCCTCAAGATCGTAAATCGATAGAGCTCCCAATATATGAGAAATATTAGGAGTGTAAGGAGTATTCATGAATGGGCATTTCAGCATTGTCTACTCACTTAGGGAATGCAGTGAATGGCCGAGTTGGATTGTTTCTGTCAAATCTGACCTCCGCTCTGTCCATGTTTTCAATGTACTTAGGATCGTTTACGTCCCTGCGGTTAGGTTTGTAGCCTCGCCCGGCTCCCGGTAGCTCGACTATAACCACGGGGTTACCTCTTCCATCAAGACCTGTAGGAAATGGTGGGTCGCTTTGCATCCTACCCATGGCTTTATTTATAGCGTGGAGCTGCATTCCCCAGGTTTTAAATTGGGAGCTGGAATTAATAGTTCCTCTCGCCCCAGTGGTCGGATTTGTTCCATCAATAGATCTTTGCTTTAAAGCGTTGTCTGGTATCTCTGGGCCATGCTTTTCAACCGAGTGCATATCGTATTTCTGCTCCCAATCCAGTACTTTTTGTTTTGCATTTGCCTCTGCCAGTTCATCTATTCTCGTCTGTCGTTGAGTGTGCGCCAGTTGAGGTAGAGCGGGCGCGCCTTCATTAACGCTCGGCTTCAAAAAAATAGGAGGAGCGTTAGGCTTGCATTCGTCTCCACCTGGACATGAGCTTAACCCTAACGGATCAACCCATCCCGTAGGATTGGGCACGTACAGGTACGCATTGATCCCTCCCGCCAGCTTCACCGGATCCGGCGTCAGGTAGCGGCCAACATCCGGATTGTAGTAGCGATGGCGGTTGTAGTGCAGCCCGCTTTCCTGGTCAAAGTACTGACCTTGGAAGCGCAGCGGGTTGTCGACTTTTCCGACGTCTAGGCGGCTGATTTCTCCGTAGGCACGGTAATGCGCGGACCAGACGATTTTGCCATCCGGGGCGGTGAGTTCCTGTGGGGTGCCCAGGTGGTCGAGTTGGTAGTGGTAGGGCTTGGTGTCCTTCGGGCCGAAGCCTTCCAACAGGGCGAGCGGGCGGAAGCTATTCGGTTCGTAGAGATAGCTGCGATGGCGATCCGCATGATGCTCAGCAATCAGCTTGTCGCCTTGCCAGAAAAACTCCGTGGTTATGTCATCAACGGTTTTGCTGATCCGCCGTCCAAACGGGTCATAGCCGTAGCTGGCCGTCCGCCCGTTGGGCTGAGTGATACCTATCAACCGATGCTGGCAGTCGTAGCGGTATTCGGTGATCAGCGCGTGCCCACGGCCACGTCGTTCGCGGATCAGGTTGCCGAAGGCGTCGTAGTCGTAATGGCGGTCGCCCTGGATCATCAGCCGGTTGCCGGCGACGATGTCCGGACCGGAACGGTCTTGCATCAACAGGTTACCGGCCGGGTCGTGGCCGAAGCGTTCTTGCACGTCCTGCGAGTGGTCGGCGCGGGTCAGGCGGTCGAGGGGGTCGTAGTGGTAGTGGTGTTCGCCTTTGTGGGTGTCGAGCAGGCGGGTGAGGTTGCCGGATTTGTCGTAGTCGTATTGGCGTTGGTAAATCGCGCCTTCGACGTCGCTTATACCGTGAGCGAACAGACGTCCTTGAGCGTTGTATTGGTAACTGCTGAGCAGCCTGCCTTGGCCTCGTTGGTGTTCACGGCCTGCATCGAAAAGGTGAGTGGTGAGCGTCTGGTCATTTAACTCGACCTTCGCCAGTTGCCCACCCTTATCGTGTTTGAACACCACGCGACTGTTGTCGGGTAGACGCAGGTATTGCAGCTGCCCGCAGGCATCGTAGCCATAGCGCAAGGTGCCCCAGCCTTGGTGTTCGGCGGTGAGGCGGTTTTGCGCATCGTATTCGTAGGCGAGCGCCCAGTGGCCGTCCTCGACGCTGAGGAGATTGCCTTGGCGGTCGTAGGCATAATCAACGACGCTGGCATCGGGAAGTACTTTTCTTACGAGACGGCCAGCGTGGTCTCGCTCATAACGGGTAACCAGCTGACTGCCATCATCGCCGTGCTCGGTTTTTTCCTGCAGGTTGCCGTTGAGGTCGTAGGCATAAGCCGTCCGTTGGCCGTCGAAGCCGACTTCCTGCTGGATCAGGCCATTGAGGTGATAGTCGAGTGTGTAGGTCTCGCCAACCTCGTTTTCGATCTCGGTGAGCAATAACCGCACGTTGTCGTAACGGTATTTGACCTGAGTGCCATCGGCATTGATGCGCCGGCTGATCAGGTGCAAGCCATCGGCATATTCGTAGCGGGTGACATGCCCCAGCTCATCACGCTCGGAGGTGATCTTTCCGTAGGGGTTGTAGCTGTATTCCCGTGCCGCACCAGCTGGCAACACGACACGGGTTAGCCGCCCGACGCTGTCCCACTGATACTCGGTCAGCGCCCCATGCGCATCCTCACGCGCCACCTGCCGCCCGAGATCGTCATAGCGGTAGCGCTTGACGCCGCCATTTGGCAGTTGTTCTTCCAGCAACTGACCACGCTCGTTCCACACCAGCCGATGGCAGCTGTTGTCGGGAAACCAAACTTCGGTCAGTTGTCCCTGCTTGTCGTAGCTGTAGTCCGTTACGTTGCCGTCGGGATCAGTCTTACGAACGATATCGCCCTGATCATTACGCTCGTATTTCCAGGCAGCTTCACCACGCCTTACCACCCGTACGAACCCATTGTCATGCTCGTAGGACGTCGGCTCATCGTCCCCCGGAAACACCGCCACCAAGCGTCCGGCGTCGTCGTACTGATACGCCGTCACCGCCCCCAGCGGATCCTGCTCGACCGTCAGCCGGCCTTTGTCGTCGTAGGATCTGAAATGCTCGGCACCATCCGGATCAATGCGCTGCACCAGTCGCGCCCGCTGGTCGTGCACGTAGACTTCCTGGCTACCATCAGCGTTAAACACCGTGACCTGCCCGTGGTCATCCCAGGCATAGCGCGTGTCCATCTGCGAAAAGCTCGCCCAGTGGCGAACACACCGCGCGGCCTTGCCAGCGCGTTCCCATGCCCAAAAGAAACTCGCGCCACCGGCCAACTGCCGCTCAAGAATGACGTGCTGATCGTCGTACCGATAAACCTCGCGTTCGCCGACGGCATTGGTCGCCGAGACCAGTCGGCCAGCGTCGTCATAGGCGTAGGAAACAACGTTGTGCTCAGTCATCCACTCGAAAGGGCCATGGCCCTTGGCGCGCTGGATCTGGTAGTCCACCGCCACGATGCGACCAAACTCGTAGCGCAGGAACAGCGAACGCCCGACACCGTTATCCAGCCGCTCAATGCGCCCCAAAAGATCCCGGGCAATGCGCAGCCGGTTGTCATACGCATCGCTGATAGCCGTCAGCACACCGTCGCGAAAGTGGTAAAAGCGCGACGCCTGCGCCAACACCAGTTCATCCGGCGAAGCGCCCAAATAGATCGCCGCTTCGGCCAGGCTATTGGTGATTGCGGGTCGAGAAACAGATGGCAAGGGCAGGGTGGTCGAGCGGTTTTCATGATCGGTCCACACCACCGAATCACCGGAAACACTCAGCCGATGCGCCAACGAGTGACTCCAGCCAAACCCCAACCCGCCATCCATTTCCACCGCACTGGTGCGGTACAAGCGGCTCCATTCAAACGGCAAGATCCCATCCAACGTGCCATCGGTGAGAGTGAGCAATTCCTCTCCGGTAACCATCGACACCGGACAGCCGTTAGTGGCGGTCTTATCCGCAGGCGCCGCCGAGTCCCCGTTTGGATTCTTGCCAGCAGCAGGCACATCGTCGACATGCTCCTGCCGAACCAACGTCGTCCGCTGCGTCTTGCCGCGAACCGCCGGCACCGGGTTGGAAATCAGCTGATCCCCAGCCTTCAACGGCACATCCGGAATCACCTTGATCGGCGTCGCTGCGCTCCTCAGCAACAACGGTTTGGCCGCCTCGACATGGCCCTGCACACGAGATTTCCCAAATTGCCTGGCCACCTGTTTGAACCACTGGCGCGCACGACGAGACTTGATGCCGTCCAGGACCTTGGCGCTCATGCCTATCGCCACGCCCATCGCACCGGTGGCGAGGGCCAGCAGCAGGTTGATCAGTACTTCGGCGCTGATTTCCCCGAGCAATTCGTTCATATACGGCGGCGGCATCATCCGCATCCAACTGACCAATACCGACAAGTAAATGAACAGCAGCGGCTCATCGCTGAGTACCAAAATGCCTTTTGCGAGGATTTCGGCGCTGACGTTCAGGAGCTTTTCGAGTTCGGTCCGGGACAGGTAATGCAGCAGCTTCTCGGCATTGGCAAGCGGGTCCATAAGCCACTGAAGCAGCTGCTTGAGGGAATCCCAGAGTTCATACAGCGCATTGCCAAATCCCCGGGCGTAGGCTCGGTGCAGCATCAAGTAGCGCTTGAGGAAATTGGCCTCGGAGTAGTTCGCCCACAGCGGTGCAAACGTGGCGTCCCACTCGCTGCGCAGCCAGCCCTCCAGCGGCCCGATGACCGATTGATAGGAGGCATACAGCGCCTTGAAATGCTCTTGGGAGACGTTGGGGTAGAAGCTGATGCGGTACTGCTGGTTTCGATCGCACTCGGTAACTTCCAGAATGCCGCTGGGCCCGATGGTTTTATGGATGGGCGCCCCCAGCGGGCCGCCGTTTGGGTCGATACGCTGCAACATCACGGGCGTATTGCCGATGGGCACGAACCTCGAACTCTGGAACATGTGCACCAGCGTCAAGGTGCCGTTGGCCTGGCACGCGGCGACGGTACTGCTGGGAAGGATCGAACGGTTGATCGGCGCGACAAGCGCCACCTCACGGCCGACCTTGAATACCTGCTCGACATCCAGCGCCGAAGAGCTGAGGACGCTTTGCGCCAAGGTTTCGTAGGAATTGAGGCAGCGCCTGAAGTCGCTGAGCACGGCTTCGACGTCACGCGTCTTGGCATCCATGGCCGTCAGCAGCAGGAGGCCGATGGTTTGGCTGGTGGCGTTGATCAAGGCGCACCCACCAAAACGGCGGGGCTATCGAAAAAAAACATCTGCAATCCCTCGCACTGTGTGATCAGGCGAGGGACTTTGCAGCGGTTTTTAAGGGATATCTGTAGTGCTTATCCGGCATTGGGGTGGGGCGTTTCAGCAAACATTGTCTGCTTGTGCCCAAGCGCCCAGTGGCTGGCTGGGCGCCCCCACGATCCAGCCAGTGTTCAGCGCTGTGCGAACGCCAAATTCAACCCCAACCCTGCAAAGGCTGCTGCAAAACTGCGGCGCAGCCAATTCTGCACGCGTGGCGATTCGATGACTGCGCGGCGAAATCCATTGGCCAGCAGGCCGTAGAGCACAAACACCGCAAACGTCATCGCCATGAATACGCCGCTCAGCACCAGCATTTGCAAGGCCGGCGCGCTGCTGCCGGGGGTGACGAACTGTGGCAGGAAGGCCAGGAAGAAAATCGTCAGTTTGGGGTTGAGAATGTTCAGCAGGAAACCGCGAATGATCAGGCTGCGCAGGGTGGCAACGATGGGCGTGTCATTCATGGCGAAGGCCGAGCGGTCACGCCAGGTGGCGTAGGCCAGATACAGCAGGTAGGCCACGCCGGCGTATTTGAGTACTTCGAACGCCAGTGCGCTGGTGTGCAGCAGCGCGGAAAGCCCGAGTATGGAAGCCAGCAAGTGCGGGAGGATTCCCGCCGTGCAGCCCAGCGCAGCGAAGATGCTGGCGCGTTTGCCGGCGGTGAGGCCGGTGGAGACGGTAAAGATCACGCCGGTGCCGGGAATCAGCACGACGATCAGGCAGGTGACGAGGAAATTCAAGCTCAGCATGGCATTCAAACTCCTTGTACGAATGGTCGATGACAGATCCTGTCACGTTTGTCTTTTGCTGGCGAGTGCAGCAGGGCGGCGAACGCCGGATAGACTTACCTGTCGATATCAGCGCTAGCTGGCCCATTGTCGTTCAAGGAAGTCCCATGTCCGCATCCCGACTGATCCTGTGCCTCACCACGCTCCTGGTGCTGGCCGGTTGCTCTACAACGCGCGCCCCGCAACAGCCGCAGCGCAGCGAGGCCGAGGTGAAGGCGCAGATCGTGCGCCTGCTGCCGGCAACCGTGAAGGACCGCAACGGATGGGCCCAAGATATCTACACGGCCTTTGATACCCAGAAGATCTACCCCAGCACGGAAAATATTTGCGCCGTGCTGGCGGTGACCGAGCAGGAGTCCACTTATCAGGTCGACCCGCCGGTGCCGAACATGGGCAAGATCGCCCAGGATGAAATCCTGCGCCGTGCCGGCAAGGTGCACGTGCCGGCCTTTGTGGTGCGCAGCGCCTTGCAACTGACTTCGCCCACCGGCAAGACCTACGCAGAACGCCTGAGTGGCGCGCGCACCGAGAAAGACCTCAGCGGCATCTTTGATGATTTCATCAGCGTGGTGCCCCTGGGCAACACGCTGTTTGGTGGCTTCAATCCAGTGCACACCGCAGGCCCCATGCAGGTGAGTATCGATTTTGCGCAGAAACAGGCGCGAGGTTATCCCTACACGGTGGATGGCACGATTCGTCGCGAAGTGTTCACCCGGCGCGGCGGCATGTACTTCGGCATCGCCCATTTGCTCGGTTATCCGGTGAATTACGATCAGCCGCTGTACCGTTTTGCCGACTTCAATGCCGGCTGGTACGCCAGTCGCAACGCCGCGTTTCAAGCGGCTGTCAGCCGTGTCACCGGCACCGAATTGACCTTGGATGGGGATTTGATTCGTTACGGCTCGTTGCTACCCGGCAGCACCGAGCTGGCGGTGCGCTCTCTCGGCGCGAAGCTGGATATGCGCAACCCCAGCATCCGCAGCCAACTTGAGCAAGGCGAGCAGTTGGATTTTGAAGACACCACCCTTTACAAGCGCGTGTTTGCCCTGGCTGATCAGGCGGCCGGCAAACCGCTGCCCCGGGCGATCCTGCCGGGCATTGTGCTCAAGAGCCCGAAGATCACCCGCAACCTGACGACGGCGTGGTTTGCCAACAGGGTCGATGAGCGCTATCAGCGCTGCATGAAGCGCTGATAGCGACCCTATGGCAAGTGGACCTGTTGTGATCGGCCCTGCAGTAATAGGCACTGTGGCGAGCGGCCCTGTGGTGAGCGGCTCTGTGGTGAGCGGGCTTGCCCCGCGTTGGGCTGCGCAGCAGCCCCAAAACAGGCACCGCGTGATAACTGAAAAACCGCATTTTGCTTGATGGGGCTGCTGCGCAGCCCAACGCGGGGCAAGCCCGCTCGCCACAAGAGCCTGACCAGACACAAGAGACTGACCAACCACAAGAGGCTGACTTGCAACAAGAGCCTGACCAGCCACAAGAGGCTGACTTGAAACAAGAGGCTGACCAGCCACAAGAGGCTGACTTGCAACAAGAGCCTGACCAGACACAAGAGGCTGACTTGCCACAAGAGACTGACCTGCAACAAGAGCCTGACCTGCAACAAGAGCCTGACTAGCAAAAAGAACCAGGCCTGCCACGACGTCCTTCTGCCACAAGCGGTCAGCTGTTCACAGAAGGCTGATCTGCCACCTTGGATCTTTTCGCCACGACCAACCGTCGCCACAGCCATACCCACAACCACAACACGGGGAACGCCAGGACTACGAAGGGCAGCACATAACTGGCGCGTTCCAGTGCATCGGCAGTGCCGTCGACCAGGTTGTCGCCCAGGTTGCTGAACATCCGGCTGAAGCGTGACGCCTGGTTCGCGCCGTCGGAGGAGCGGAAGTTCAAGGTGACGCGGTTGGTATCGAGGCGGCGTTGCTGGCCCGCGGCGACTTGGGCCAGTGCCTGCAGTTCGTTTTCGATGCCGGCCTGCTCCTTGCTCAAGGCAATCAAGTCACTGACGGTGATGTCCTTGCGCTTGGCCAATTCGTCGAGGCGTTGCTGCTGGGCTTGGAGGCGGTCCTGGCGGCGTTGCACATCGGCGACAGCGTCGGCCAGGTCTTCGGCAGTGGTGATGCGTTGGCCGAGCTTTCCGCCTTCCGCGGCCAGGGCCACCATCGGTTCCACGCCGGTCGGCGCGATGCGCAGGATGATTTCGCCGCCGTTGCCGTCTTCGGTGATTCCGAGAATATTGCAGGCACCAAAGCGAGCCGACTCACAGGCTTCGCGGGTGGCCTGCATGCGCGGTGCGAGCAGGGCGCCGGGCAGTGCCAGGGTCAACTCATGTTCATAGGCCAATTGTGCGCCGGCCCGGCCTTGCTCGCCGTTGATCACGTTGGCGCGGGAGTGATCCTTGGGCGAGCAGCCGACCAGGGCCAGGCCGGCCAGCAAAATCCATAAAAGCGCGTGAGGTTTGCCGTCCAGATGGCGCATTGCAATTCCTTGGGGTGTGCGGGGAAATTGACCGCGATTAAAGCCGGTCTGTCGGATTAACGCAAAGCATCGCGAAGGATTTGCGTAGCTGATGGTGATGGCTGCTGCGCGGGCGCTGGCGTACACCTCAGGTCTTATCCCAAGGAAGAATCCGCCATGATCAGCCACGCCGTCCCCGAAGGTTTTGTCTCGTTGCCCCGCAGCAGCCCGCTGCTGGATTTGCTCGGCCCGGCATACTGCCGAGGTGAAGGCCTGCAGCTGGAAATCGGCCTGCGGGCCGACAATCGTCACGCCAATGGACGTGGCACCGTGCACGGCGGGGTGTTGGCGACCCTGGCGGATATCGGCATGGGCTACGCGATGGCATTCTCCAGTGAGCCGCCGCTGCCGCTGATTACCGCGAGCATGACCCTGGACTATCTGGGCGCGGTGCAGGTAGGGGAGTGGATTGTGGTGCGCTTGGAACATCACAAGCGTGGACGGCAGATGGCGTTTGCCACGGTGAGTCTGCAGGTTGGGGAGAAGGTGGTGGCACGGGCGAACGCGGTGTTTGCGGTGCCCCGTACGGACTGACAACCGGGGATGATGGGGAGCGCCGGCACGTCAGCGCCTACCCTTTGCATTAAAGAAAAGGCCGGGCTTTTCGTGGAGCCCGGCCGTTTCCGTGTTGCTCTTATCAGCGGGGGCTGCCGTGCAGCTCAATGGGAGCAAGCTCCCTCGCCACCGCGGGCGGTTTCCCCCGTTGCTGTTTGAATCAGCTGCGTTCGAGGGCGAGGGCTACGCCTTGGCCCCCACCGATGCACAGCGTCGCCAGGCCTTTCTTGGCATCGCGCTTGATCATTTCATGCAGCAAGGTCACCAGCACGCGGCAGCCTGAGGCGCCGATCGGGTGGCCGATGGCAATGGCGCCGCCGTTGACGTTGACCTTGTCCGCGTCCCACTCCAGCTCTTTGCCCACTGCCAGCGATTGCGCGGCGAAGGCTTCGTTGGCTTCGATCAGGTCCAGGTCGCCCAGGCTCCAGCCGGCTTTGTCCAGGCAGCGGCGCGTGGCCGATACCGGGCCGATGCCCATGATCGCCGGATCGACGCCGGCATTCGCGTAGCTGGCAATGCGCGCCAGCACGGGCAGGCCGAGGGCCTTGGCTTTGTCGGCACTCATCAGCAGCACCGCAGCGGCGCCGTCGTTGAGGCTGGAGGCGTTGCCGGCAGTGACGCTGCCGTCTTTCTTGAATGCCGGCTTGAGTTTGGCCAGGGACTCGGCGGTGGTGCCGGCGCGCGGCTGCTCGTCCACGGCGAAGGCAATCGGGTCGCCTTTGCGCTGGGGAATCAGGATCGGCGTGATCTCATCGACAAAACGCCCGGCCTCGATGGCTGCCGCAGCTTTTTGCTGGGACGCGGCGGCAAAGGCATCCTGGGCTTCACGGCTGATGCCGTACTTGTCCACCAGGTTCTCGGCGGTGATGCCCATGTGGTAGTCGTTGAACGCATCCCACAGGCCGTCAGTGATCATGCTGTCGATCATCTTGGCGTGGCCCATGCGCAAACCGGTGCGCGCGGCAGGCAATACGTACGGGGCCAGGCTCATGTTTTCCATGCCGCCGGCGATGATCACCTCGGCATCGCCACAGCGGATAGCCTGGGCGCCCAAGTGCAGGGCCTTGAGGCCCGACCCGCAGACCTTGTTCAAGGTCAGGCTGGGTACGGCGTGGGGCAGGCCGGCGAGGATCGAGGCCTGGCGCGCCGGGTTCTGGCCGCTGCCTGCGGTGAGCACCTGGCCGAGAATCACTTCATCCACTTCGGCAGGATCCAGGCCGGTCTGCTCCAGCAGGCGACGGATCACGGCGGCGCCCAGTTCCGGAGCCGGGATGTTCGCAAGCGAACCTTGAAAGCTGCCCACGGCGGTGCGGGTGGCAGCAACAATCACGACGTCTTGCATGGAATCTGTCCTCACTGGAAGTGCATTTCTGGAACGTGGTCCGGGACGATCAGTTTACCGGCGGTCTTGCTCACAATCTCTTCAACGCTGACGCCAGGTGCGCGTTCCTTGAGGACAAAAGCGCCATTTTCGATTTCCAGGTAAGCAAGGTCAGTCAGCACACGCTTGATGCAGTTGGCGCCGGTCAGCGGCAGGCTGCACTGGCTGAGCAACTTGGACTCACCGTCCTTGGACGCGTGGGTCATGATCACGATGATGTTTTCCGCACCGGCCACCAGGTCCATGGCACCGCCCATGCCCTTGACCAGCTTGCCGGGGATCATCCACGAGGCGATGTTGCCTTGTACGTCGACTTCAAACGCGCCAAGCACGGTGAGGTCGACGTGGCCGCCGCGGATCATGGCGAACGATTCGGCGGAGGAGAAGATCGACGCGCCGATACGCGCGGTCACGGTTTGTTTGCCGGCGTTGATCATGTCGGCATCGATTGTTTCTTCGGTAGGAAACGGTCCCATGCCCAGCAGGCCGTTTTCCGATTGCAGCATCACTTCCATGCCTTCGGGAATGTAGTTGGCCACCAGGGTCGGAATGCCGATGCCCAGGTTGACGTAGAAACCGTCCTGCATTTCGCGGGCGACACGTTGAGCCATTTGTTCGCGGGTAAGTGCCATTTTTATGAGTCCTTATTGTTCGGGCTGGGGGCAGATTATTTGCGGACGGTGCGCTGTTCGATGCGCTTCTCGAAGGTGCCGCAGATGATCCGGTCGACGTAGATGCCAGGAGTGTGGATCTGCGCCGGGTCCAGCTCGCCCGGTTCGACGATTTCTTCCACTTCGACCACGGTGATCTTGCCGGCGGTGGCGGCCAGCGGGTTGAAGTTCTGGGCGGTGTGGCGATAGATGACGTTGCCGAAGTGGTCGGCTTTCCAGCCTTTGACGATGGCGAAGTCGCCGGTGATGGATTCTTCCATCAGATACGGACGGCCGTTGAATTCGCGGGTTTCCTTGCCTTCGGCAACCGGCGTGCCGACACCGGTGGCGGTGAAGAAGGCCGGGATGCCGGCGCCGCCTGCGCGCATTTTTTCGGCGAGGGTGCCTTGGGGGGTCAGCACCACTTCGATTTCGCCGCTGAGCAATTGCTTCTCGAACAGCGCGTTTTCACCGACGTAGGAGGCGATGACCTTGCTGATCTGCTTTTCTTCCAGCAGTACGCCCAGGCCAAAACCATCGACGCCGCAGTTGTTGGAAACCACGGTGAGGTCGCGGGTGCCTTTGCGCTTGATCTCGGCGATGAGGTTTTCCGGAATGCCGCACAGGCCAAAACCACCGGAGAGCACGGTCATGCCGTCTTCCAGGCCTGCCAGTGCTTCCTCGTAGGACGCCACGCGTTTATCGAAACCTGCCATATGCACCTCTATTATTGTTTGTGGGCCAGCCAATGAACCGAGTGTTGCGCCGACGGATTGATTTGTTAAGTTGTTTTTTTAGGTTGATTGATTTAGAAAACAGCACAATAAGCTTCAGTCCGTAAGCTTCAAGCATAGTCAGCGGCCGCTTTCACTTGCAGCTTTCATCTCGTCACTTGGAACGTTCCTATGACCGTCAAACAAATGCGTGCGTTTCTCGCCGTGGCCCAGACCCTGAGTTTTGCCGCCGCCTGCGAGCGGTTGCACCTCTCCCAGTCGGCGCTGAGCCTGACCATCAAGGGGTTGGAAGAAGGACTGGGCGGGCGATTGTTCAGCCGCAATACCCGTAACGTCGCGCTGACCCCGGAAGGTGAATCCCTGCTGCCCTTGGCCCGCCGATTGATTGCCGATTGGGACAATACCGAAGATGAATTGCGCCAACGCTTCACCTTGCAGCGCGGGCGCGTGACGGTGGCGGCGATGCCGTCGTTCGCCGGCAACCTGTTGCCGCCGATCCTGAAGATATTCCGCGCGCGTTACCCGCAGGTGAACGTCACGGTGCATGACCTGATCAACGAGCAGGTCCTGGAGATGGTGCGAGATCGCCAGGTGGAGTTGGGGGTGGCGTTCGAGCCTGCCGAAGAAACATCGCTGGCGTTCACGCCGTTGTACCTGGATCGCTTCATCGCCGTGGTGCCCGCCGATTCGCCCTTGGCGCATGTGGCTGACGTCGACTGGAAAACCCTTTTGCAACACCCGTTCATTACCTTGCAGCGCCCGTCCACAGTGCGCGTGATGCTGGAAGAACACTTGGGCGCCCTGCAGATGAAACTGCCCGTGGCGTTGGAAAGCCATCAACTGGCGACCGTAGGCAAGATGGTTGCCAATGGCCTGGGGGTCAGCGCCGTGCCTGCGTTATGCGCGGGGCAGATGGAGGAGGCGGGCGCCCATTGCATCACCTTGCACGGTCCGGTGATCGAGCGGCCGATTGGGGTGCTGACCAAACCGGGGCATGAACTGTCGGCGGCGGCGCAGGTGCTGTTTGATATTTTCTGCGATGAAGCGGCGAAAGGGCGATTTCCGCTATAGCCCCTGTAGCAACCGGCTTGCCGGCGGCGGTGTGATCAACAAAACATCGCCGGCACGCAGGTTCCCACAGTTAACAAGATAACGATGGCAATAAAAAAGTCCGCTCGGCGAACCGGGCGGACTTAATGTGTTAATTAGTTTTATCAGCAGTATTTATCAATCACTTTAACCTGCGATTGGCCTTTGAGGTGCTGCCATTCGGTATTAAGTGTATGGAACACTTGCTCGATAAAGTTGCGATCGGCCGCGGCCTTCTTGCCGACATAACCCTGGCCGCGGCGGTACATCTTCAGGCGCGCCGCCAGTTCACGGTTATTGCGGTCGAACTCGGCTTCTTCGGTGTGGGGCGCCAGGCAGTCAATTTGCACTTCGCCCGATTTGCCAATCCACAGGATATGGTCGTCGAGTGTGTCTTTCTGCGCTGCGAACATCTCAGCCAATTCATCGATAGTTGGTTGGTTGTTCAGATTCATGTGTAAGCCCCTTGACCAGTTGGCGATCTATCAGTTGATTCCGTTAAAACTGCTTAGTTGTCTCCGGCTTCAAAAACCGGGCGTCAGTGACGGTCTGCCGAATACGGGCAGGGTCTTGAACCTGATGCATGTAGTCTTGCTGATGAACTGCTACGCAATGGTTTCATAACGAAGACAAGCAGCGTTTGAGCTCCTTGTACCGATCCTTCCGGGCCGGTCAGCTTCATCAATCTGCCTTGTGGGCAGTGCACATCCGGAAAAAACAGCTCGGCGGTCAGACGAGCTTGTTCAAAACACGTGTTACCAACGCTCCCGATCCGGGAGACGTCTAGATCATGCAAGGACAAAAACGTTACGTCAACGGTTATGTAGTGATTTTTTTAAAGCACTACATAAATCCCTGTGAGGACGGGAGAATCCCGGAAAACGTGACTTGGGCGTCATTTTTTGGAGGGGTGGGTCGTCGATCCGAGGGGATGAAATGGGTGTGCAGCCATGTAGGAGCTGGCATAGGGGTTATCTCAAACGATCAGCCAGCAGAGGCAACAACTGCTCGCACGACGCCTCGATCTTCACCTGCAACAGCTCATCCCCACGGGTCTTGCCCAGGTTGATGGCAATCACGGGCTTGCCGTGTTCAACCATCGCCTTGCAGAGGCGAAATGCCGAATAGGCCATCAGTGACGAGCCCACTACCAGCAAGCCTTCTGCTTGCTCGACCGCCGCCATCGCCCTGGCTGCAGTTGCCGGGGCGACGTTTTCGCCAAAGAACACCACGTCCGGCTTCAGCCGTTCACCGTTGCAGTGAGGGCAGTGGGGCACCTGGAAGTGTTCTTCAAACGTCGGGTCGAGGAGGGTGTCACCGTCTGGCGCTTGTACCGCATGCACCTGCGCAAGGTAGGGGTTATCGATTTCCATCTGCCGCTGGATCACATCGCGCGTGCTGCGCAGTTGGCAATCCAGGCACAGCACCCGGTGCAGGCTGCCGTGCAGCTCGATCACGTCATGGCTGCCGGCCTGGTCATGCAGGGTATCGACGTTTTGCGTGATCAGCCCGCTGATGCGCTGGCGTTGCTGCAGGGTCGCCAGTGCCAGGTGAGCCTTGTTCGGCTGCGCAATGCGCACCCTCGGCCAGCCCAGCATCGCCCGCGCCCAATAACGGCGTCGTGCCTGTGGGGTGGCGAGGAATTCCTGATACATCATTGGGGCCTTGCCCCGACGTACACCTTCACTGTCGCGGTAGTCGGGGATCCCCGATGAGGTGCTGATCCCCGCCCCGGTCAGTACCAGGAAACGCCGTTCGGCCATGGCCCGGTACAAGGTGTCGAGGTGGTCTTCTTGATGTTCCAGCGTGTCGAGCATGGGTTCCCCTATTCGCCGCGAATGTACTGCTCCAGCTGCTTGATCAGGTCGGCCTGTTCGGCGATGGCTTCCTTGACCAGGTCGCCGATGGACAGCAGGCCCAGCAGTTTGCCGCCTTCGACCACGGGCAGGTGGCGCAGGTGACTGTCGGTCATGATGTTCATGCATTCCTCGACACTTTTGTGGGTGTCGACCGTTATCACCGGGGAACTCATGACTTCATCGACCCGTGTGGTGACCGACGACAGGCCCTTGAGGATGAGTTTG
This sequence comes from Pseudomonas sp. TH21, assembly GCF_016651025.1. NCBI lineage: Bacteria > Pseudomonadati > Pseudomonadota > Gammaproteobacteria > Pseudomonadales > Pseudomonadaceae > Pseudomonas > Pseudomonas sp. TH21. The sequence continues at coordinate 2,114,308 of NZ_JAEKEQ010000001.1, forward strand.
CGTGCGTAATCGCGCTCGCTGATGATCCCGACCACCGCGCCTTCCTTGACGACCGGCAAGGCGCCGACGTTTTTCTCCGACATCCGCACCAGCGCTTCAAACACGGTGTGGTCCCATTGGATAGTGTGCACGTCCTGGTTTTTCTGATCCTTGGCTTTGAGCACTTGTGCGACGGTTTTCATGGCGGCCACTCCGGTGTTGTTGTTAGGAAGTCAGCGGGTCCCCTACAGAATCCTAGACCGCCTACGCCGGAGCAAGGTCCAAAGCGGCGTTAAACCCGTCGAAAAACGTCATTAGCCGGATTTTTTCGGCGTTTACCCGGTATTAGTCGACTTTTTGCTGCGCTTGGGGGCGGCCGTAGTCTTGCGAGGCGCGCTTTTTCGCTTCTTTTTCCACGGTGTAGCGCCCCGGCCTGCCGGGCTTGCTGGCCCGGTTATGGTCATGCGCATGCCGTTGCAGCGTGCCACTTGCTTGCTCATCCAGGCCGCTTGCTTGGCAACGAATTCCTCCAGGCTCATTTCACCGCTTTGCACCATGTCCAGCGCCTGTTCCCAGATCGCGGTGGTACCAGGGTCGGCAATCGCCCGTGGCACCGCATCGATCAGGCTGAACGCAGCCGGGGTGGCAGATAGTGCCTTGCCGTTTTTCAGCAGATAACCCCGGTCCAGCAATCCCTGAATGATCCCGGCGCGGGTGGCCTCGGTGCCGATCCCGGTGGTGTCCTTGAGCTTTTGCTTGAGCAGCGGGTCTTCCACCAGCTTGGCGACGTTTTTCATCGCCTTGATCAGGTCGCCTTCGGTAAAGGGCTTGGGCGGCTGGGTCCACAGGTCCTTGAGGTTGACCTTGGCCACCGCGTAGTCCTGCCCCTGCACCAGCGTCGGCAACGCCTGCGGTGCCGGTGCCTCGCGGCCCTTTGCCGGGGCCAGGGCTTCGGGCAGGGCGCGTTTCCAGCCCGGCTCGATCACCACTTTGCCCACCGCGCGTAGAGCCTGGCCGGCACAGTCAAAATCGGCCTGGGTGCGATCGTACTCATGGTTGGGCAGGAACTGCGCCAGGTAGCGCGCGCGTATCAGGGTGTAGACCGCACGGTGCTTGCCGGTCAGTTGGCCGGCATCCTTGCCCGCACCAGTGGGAATGATGCCGTGGTGCGCGCTGACCTTGGCATCGTTCCACGCCCGCGAACGGCGCTGCGGGTCGATATGCGGCATCAACGCATCCACCGCCGCATCGGCACGGCCCAGCGCGGCGAGGATCTTCGGTGCCTCGCTGTGCTGGCTGAGTGGCAGATAGCCGCAGTCGCTGCGCGGGTAGGTGATGGCCTTGTGGGTTTCGTAGAGCGATTGCGCGATATCCAGGGTTTCCTGGGCGCCGAGGCCGAGCTTCTTCGAGCAGATCTCCTGCAGGGTACCGAGGTCGAAGGGCAGGGGCGCGACCTCGCGCATGCGCTCGGTGCGCAGCTTCACCAACCGCGCACTGGCGGCGTCGGTCATGGCGTCGGCGGCGTCGCGAGCCAATTGCGGGTTGAGGCAACGGCCCTGGTCGTCACAGGCATCTTCGGCCGCGCGCCATTGGGCGGTGAAGGTCATGCGCTCATGGCGCAGGTCGACATCGATGGCCCAGTACGCCACCGGTACGAAGTCGGCGATGCTGCGGTCGCGGTCGACCACCAGGCGCAAGGTCGGCGTTTGCACACGGCCTACCGGTAACACACCTTGATAGCCGGACTGGCGCCCCAGCAGGGTAAACAGGCGACTCATGTTCATGCCGATCAACCAGTCGGCGCGCGAACGGCCCAGGGCCGAGTGGTACAGGCTGAAGGTTTCAGCCCCGGGCTTGAGCGCCGCCAATGCCTTGCGAATCGAGGCATCGTCGAGCGCCGACAGCCACAACCGTTGGATTGGCCCGCGATAGCGGCAATGCTCCACCAGTTCGCGGGCGATCATTTCGCCCTCGCGGTCGGCGTCGGTAGCGATCACCAGTTCCTGGGCTTCCCCCAGCAGGCGCTTGACCGCCTTGAACTGGCTGGCGGTCTTGGGCTTGACCTGCATCTTCCATTTTTCCGGGACGATCGGCAGGTCAGCCAGCACCCAGCGTTTGTATTTGGCGTCGTAGGCGTCGGGCGGGGCGGTTTCCAGCAGGTGGCCGATGCACCAGGTGACTGTGACCCCGTTGCCCAGCCAGCACCCGTCGCCGCGCCGGCTGGCGCCGAGCACGGCCGCAATGTCCTTGGCCTGGGAAGGTTTTTCACAGAGGTAAAGCCGCATGCTCAGCCCATTCGTTACACAGTTGAATGGGGAGCAGGATGGGCAAAAGAAGGGATTTGATCAACTGTTATCTGGATGGATATACAGCAATTTGTGTGCGCCCCCGCCCGTCAAGGACGGGGGCACGGGTCAGTCAGTTGTTATTGATGTCCACATGCCGGGTTTCCTTGAGGCAGAACAACCCGACAATCAAGCTCACGCCGGTCACTACCACCGGGTACCACAGCCCGTAGAAAATATCGCCGGTGTACACCACCAGCGCAAACGACACGGTTGGCAGGAACCCGCCAAACCAGCCGTTACCGATGTGGTAGGGCAGCGACATCGAGGTGTAGCGGATACGCGTCGGGAACAGCTCCACCATCAGCGCCGCCAGCGGGCCGTAGCACATGGCGGCAATCAGGATCAGCGCCACGATCAGCACCACCACCATCACCTTGTTGACCTGGGCTACATCCGCCGAAGTCGGGTAACCGGCCAGGGTCACGGCGCCACGCAGGGCCGCTTCGTCGTAACCGTCGATGCGCACTTCACCCACGCTCACCTGCACCGGGCTGCCCGCCGGGGCGGCGGCGCTGCTGTAGGGCAGGCCCTGCTTGACCAGGAAGGTCTTGACCTTGTCGCACGGGCTGTCAAAACGCGCCTTGCCCACCGGGTCGAACTGGAAGGTGCAGGTGGCCGGGTCGGCCAAGACGGTGATCGGTGCCTGATGGCTGGCCTGGTCCATCGCCGGGTTGGTGTAGTGCGCCAGGCCTTTGAAGATCGGGAAATACAGCGCGGTGGCCAGCAGCAGGCCGAGCATCAGCACCGGCTTGCGCCCGACCTTGTCCGACAGCCAGCCAAACAGGATAAAGAACGGCGCGCCAATCACCACGCTGATGATCAGCAGCATGTTGGCCAGGGCCGGGTCCATTTTCAGGAACTGCGTGAGGAAGAACAGCACGTAGAACTGCGCGGCGTAGAAGGTCACGGCTTGGCCGCCGTTGATGCTGAACAGCGCAATCAGCACCACCTTGAGGTTTTCCCACTTGCCGAAGGACTCGCGGATCGGCGACTTACTGGCCTTGCCTTCCTCTTTCATCTTCAGGAATGCCGGCGATTCGTGCAGGCTCATGCGGATCCAGGTGGAAATGCCCAGCAGCACGATGGAGAACAGGAACGGAATCCGCCAGCCCCAGACTTCAAACTGGTCGCCGGTGAAGTAACGGCACGCCAGCACCACCAGCAGCGACAACAGCAGGCCGAGGGTGGCGGTGGACTGGATCCAGCTGGTGTGCAGGCCGCGTTTGCCGGCGGGCGCGTGCTCGGCCACATAGGTGGCTGCGCCGCCGTACTCGCCGCCCAGGGCCAGGCCTTGCAGCATGCGCAACACGATCAGGATGACCGGCGCCGCGATGCCGATGCTCGCATACGTCGGCAACAGGCCGACGCAGAAGGTCGCCACGCCCATCAGGATGATGGTGACGAGAAAGGTGTATTTGCGTCCGATCATGTCGCCCAGGCGGCCGAACACCAGCGCGCCGAACGGGCGCACCACGAAGCCGGCGGCAAAGGCCATCAAGGCAAAGATAAACGCGGTGGTGTCGTTGACCCCGGCAAAGAACTGCTTGCTGATCACGGCCGCCAGGGCGCCATAGAGGAAAAAGTCATACCACTCGAACACCGTCCCGAGGGACGAGGCGAAGATGACCTTTCTTGAATCGTTGCCGGCACTCGCGGTAATCGCCGAGCCCAGGGGTTGAGCATGTTCTGACATCGGGTAACCCTCACAGTGATTATTTATTGTTGTTCCACTGTCGGCGCCAACCTTGGCGCCGGTTGTCCTTCCTGCCGGTGTCCGGCCGGGCGATGGCGTAAAGCCAGATGCAAACCCTGGATGCGCTATCGCCAGGCCGGACGCCTGCTGGTCATGCGGGTGCGGTCATTTCTCTCTCGGGGGCAAGGTTCCTTGTGTTCGGCGAAAGGATTAGCTGCGCGGCTTTCTCCGCGATCATCAGCGTCGGTGAACAGGTATTGCCGGAGGTAATGCGCGGCATGATCGAGGCGTCGGCAATGCGCAGGCCCGGTACGCCATGCACGCGCAGTTGTGCGTCGACCACGGCGTCCTGGTCAGTGCCCATGCGGCAGGTGCCCACTGGATGGAAGATTGTAGTCCCGATTCGCGCTGCGGCTTCGTGCAGCTCCTCTTCGGTCTGCAGCGAATCACCGGGCAGGTATTCAACCGGCTTGAATTGGCTCAAGGCCGGCGCGGCGACGATGCGCCGGGTCAGGCGAATGGCATCTGCGGCCACGCGCAGATCTTCCGGATGGCTGAGGTAGTTGGGCCGGATCAGCGGCGCATCCCCCGGATTGGCCGAGCGGATATCAATGCGGCCACGGCTCTGCGGGCGCAGGTCGCAGACTGACGCAGTAAAGGCGGGGAACGCGTGCAGCGGTTCGCCAAAACGCTCCAGCGACAGCGGCTGCACATGGTATTCAAGGTTGGCCGAAGTCTGTTCCGGGCCCGAGCGGGCAAACGCACCCAACTGGCTCGGCGCCATCGACAGCGGGCCGCTGCGGTCGTACAGGTAGCGCAGGCCCATGCCCATCTTGCCCCACACGCTGCCGGCGATCTGGTTGAGGGTTCGGGCTTTTTCCAGCTTGTAGATCAGCCGCAGTTGCAGGTGGTCCTGCAGGTTGCCACCGACGCCCGGCAGCTCGTGCAGCACCTCGATGCCCAGCGGCTTGAGGACGTTGGAGGGGCCGATGCCCGAGCGTTGCAGGATGCCCGGCGAGCCCACGGAGCCGGCGCACAGCACGATTTCCTTGCGCGCCCTCCAGCTCGACTGCTGGCCGTGTTGACGCCCGACGACTTGGGAGGCGCGGCCGTTTTCCAGGAGTACGCGGTCGACTTCCACGTCGGTCAGCACGGTGAGATTGGGGCGTTGACGGATGGGCTTGAGAAACGCCTTGGCCGCATTCCAGCGGACGCCGGCCTTCTGGTTGACCTGGAAGTAGCCGCAGCCTTCGTTATCGCCCTGGTTGAAGTCGCTGATGGAGGCGATGCCGCTTTGCGCCGCCGCATCTCGAAAGGCATCCAGAATCGGCCAGTGCAGGCGCTGTTGCTCGACTCGCCATTCGCCGCCATCGCTGTGGAACTCCGAGCTGCCGGCAAAATGGTTTTCGCTCTGCTTGAACAGCGGCAGCACGTCTTTCCAACCCCAGCCTGCATTGCCCGCCGCTGCCCAACCGTCGTAGTCCTGGGCCTGGCCACGCATGTAGATCATGCCGTTGATCGACGAGCAACCGCCGAGCACCTTGCCGCGTGGATAACTCAGCGCACGGCCTTGCAGGCCTTCCTGGGCCTCGGTCTTGAAGCACCAGTCGGTGCGCGGGTTGCCGATGCAGAACAGGTAGCCGACGGGAATATGGATCCAGGGATAGTTGTCGCGGCCACCGGCTTCGAGCAGCAACACGCGGTGGGCCGGATTGGCGGAGAGTCGATTGGCCAGCAGGCAGCCTGCGGGGCCGGCGCCTACTACCACGTAGTCGTATTCAGCAGTTGCAATGGACATCTGAGGTCTCGCTTGTTTTTCTTATTGGTTCCATCCTAGTTGTTAGTTTTCGTCTTAAAAATGTTAGTTTTTACCCAGCTGCTGTGCGTTTTTAAACAGTGCGACCGCTGTGGCGAGCGGGCAAGCTTGCTCGCCACAGGCACGGGGCCAGTCTTCGCGGTCGTGTAGTGAGTTATGCCCAAGGGAGGGAGGCTGAATGTTCGACTGGAATGACCTGCGGTATTTTCTCGAGTTGCAGCGCAGCGGCCGCCTGCTCACCGCCGCGCAACGCTTGAAGACGACGCATGCCACGGTGGCCCGGCATATCGAGGCGATCGAAAAGAGCCTCGGCACCGCGCTGTTCGTGCAACACGCCCAGGGCTATGAATTGACTCCGGCCGGCGAAGCCTTGCTCAAGCATGCCGAGGCCATGGAAAACGTGGCGCTGCTGGCCGAAGACGAACTCACCCATTCCGCCGCGCCCTTGGGGAAGATCCGTCTCGGCGTGGCCGAGGGCTTGGGCGTAATGTTCCTTGCCGGTCGCATGGGCGGGCTGTTCGAACGCTATCCCGGGTTGGAGGTGGAACTGCTTGCGGTGCCGCGTTTCGTCAGCATCCTCAACCGCGAAGCGGAAATCAGCATCCACCTCGAACGCCCCAGCGTCGATCAACTGGTCACGCGCAAACTCACCGACTATCGCCTCGCGCTCTACGCCAGCCGCGCCTACCTTGCGCGCAATCCGCCGATCGAAAAGCGCGAAGACCTCGCCGCCCATTCATGGATCGATTACGTCGACGATCTGTTGTTCAGCCAGGAACTGAAATTCCTCAGCAGCTTCTGTCGTAACCCCAAGGTGGTGTTCCACAGCACCAGCGTCATCGCCCAACACCAGGCTGCACGGTCAGGCTTGGGGATTGCCGTGCTGCCGTGCTTCATGGCCTCTGGCGACCCGGACCTGGTGCCGTTGCTGCCGGCAGAGAGTATCCAGCGCAGCTACTGGATCAGTTCGCGGCGTGAACTGCACAAATCGGTGCGACTGCGGGTGTTGTGGGATTACGTGGTGGAGTTGTGCGCGCGGGAGCAGGGGTTGTTGCTTGGCGAATCTGCCTGAAGAACCTGGCTCGAAAACGGCGGGCTTGCTCGCGATGGCGGAGTGTCAGTTGACGCAGTGGGTGCCTGATCTACCGCCTTCGCAGGCAAGCCAGCTCCCACATTTGATCTGCTTACACCCGGGAGCCCGAGGCATACCCGGATCCCCCTGTAGGAGCGGGCTTGCTCGCGAAGGCGGGCTGTCAGTTGATGCCGTGCATGCCTGACCCACCGCTTTCGCAGGCAAGCCAGCTCCCACATTTGATCTGCTTACACCCGGGAGCCCGAGGCATACCCGGATCCCTCTGTGGGAGCGGGCTTGCTCGCGAAGGCGGGCTGTCAGTTGATGCATTCGGTGCCTGATCTACCGCTTTCGCAGGCAGCCAGCTCCTACCGTTGATCTGCTTACACCCGGGAGCCCGAGGCATACCCGGATCCCCCTGTGGGAGCGGGCTTGCTCGCGAAGGCGGGCTGTCAGTTGATGCATTCGGTGCCTGATCTACCGCTTTCGCAGGCAAGCCAGCTCCCACATTTGATCTGCTTACACCCGAGGCCCAGAGTAATACCCGGATCCCCGTGTGGGAGCGGGCTTGCTCGCGAAGGCGGTGTGTCAGTTGATGCATTCGGCAACTGACCCACCGCTTTCGCAGGCAAGCCAGCTCCCACATTTGATCTGCTTACACCCGGTAGCCCGAGGCATACCCGGATCCCCCTGTGGGAGCGGGCTTGCCCGCGATGGCGGGCTGTCAGTTGATGCATTCGGTGCCTGACCCACCGCTTTAGCAGGCAAGCCAGCTCCCACATTTGACCTGCGTACACCCGGGTGCCTAGGCCTACTCCAATCCCCCAGTGGACCTGGGTGTTGCCCCACCGGCGTCAGTCGCGCAATACGAAGTCAGCACTGCCCAGGCGTTCACCATTCACCATCACGTGCACGGTATGCTTGCCCGGATAGTGCTTGCGGGTGGTCAATTCGCGGATGTGTTGCTCGCGGCTGATACGTTGCTGTTCACCCGCGCCCAGCGTGAATGCCTTGAGCTTGAAGACTTTGGCCGCGCTGTGCCCGGCGCTTTTGACGTAGTCGATGGCGTAGTCCACCACCAGTTTCTGCGCGGTGGCGGCGGTGGATTCCAGGCTGAATGACAGGGTGATGCGTTCGCCCAGCGTGATCACTGCCGGCGTGACGCTCAGGTGCTGAATCTTCACGTCGGCCTTGGCGCCGGCGCCCATGATGGTCAGCGCGCGGGTGTTGCCTTGCTTGATCAGGCTGCGCAGCGCGTGGCGGGCGATCCAGGCGGTGTGGGGATTGTCGAGGTTCCAGCCCTCGATCAGGTCGAGTACCCAGTCCGGGTGGTCCTTGGTGATGTCGTTGAGATGGTTGGCGACGGATTTGCGCACATACAGGCTGCTGTCGGCCTTGAGATTATTGAGGATCGACGCGCACAGCTCGGGGTTGGCCTGTACCTCGGCCAGGCGAAACGACCAGGGCAGGCGCGGGCGCGAGCCTTCGCTGGCGAGGCGGCGCACGTGTTCGTTGTCGTCCAGCGACCAGGCTTGCATCACCGCCAGCGTGTGCGCGAAATCATGCAGCAGAAAGTGGCGGATCGCGAATTCCGCCGAGCCAAACGTGGTGAAGTATTTGAGCGCGGCCATGGAGCGCTTGAAGTCAGCCTGGCCGTAACTCGCCACGTAATGCGGCAGGAACAGGCTGACAAATGCGCTGTTCAGCCGCGGGGCCAGCGCGTAGAGCAGCTTGAGGGTCTGCGCATACTCCAGCGGGATCACCGCGTGCAGGCTCTCGCTGACCCGCGCCATGCGCTGCATCACCGACAACTGCGCCAGCCCGGCCTTGGCGTGCTTGAGAAAACCCTTGGCGTCGAACGCCGGGTACACCGCGCTCATCTCGCGGGCGATGTGCTGCAGGCGTTCGACGTTGAAAATTTCCTTCAGGGCCGGGGCGCTTTGGTCGGTCATCGGTTATCCATGGGGTCAGAGAAACCAGCGGTATTCGCGCGCATTGATCTCTTGTTGGAAGGCCAGGTGATCCTGGCGTTTGTTTTCGCAGTATACGTCGACAAATTCGGCGCCCAGCTTATCGCGCACGACCGATTGATGCTGCATGGCGCGCACGGCGTCGAGCATTTCCAGGGGGAAGTCGGTGCCGCTGTTGCGGTCCTCGTTCAACGGCGCGATGGGTTCGCGCTTGGCCTCAAGGCCATGTTCCAGCCCGGCCAGGATGGCCGCCAGAACCAGGTACGGATTGGCGTCGGCGCTGGCCAGGCGGTGCTCGATGCGCAGGTTGCGCGGGTCGGATTCGGGAATGCGCACGCACGCATCGCGGTCCTCAAAGCCCCAGCTGGCGCGGGTCGCCGCGTTGACCGTGCCACCCAGGCGGCGGAAGGCGTTGTGGTTGGGCGAGAAGATCGGCATGCAGTGCGGCAGCAGTTCCAGGCAGCCGGCGACCGCATGGCGCAGCGGTTGCTGCTGATGGGCCGCCAGCAGGTTATTGCCGGCGCCGTCATACAGGCTCACATGCACATGCATGCCGCTGCCGGGGTATTGCAGGTAAGGCTTGGCCATGAAGCTGGCGCGGTGGCCATGCTTCAACGCCACGCCGCGGGTGCTGCGGCAGAACAGGGCGGCCCAGTCGGCAGCGCGCAGGCCATCGTCGAGGTGGCCGAAATTGATCTCGAACTGGCCGGGGCCGATCTCGGCCGTGATCACCGTGATGTCGATACCCTGGTCCTTGGCGGTCTGCGCCATATCGTCGAGCACTTCACTGAAGCGCGAGAGCCGGTCGATATGCAGGTTGGGCTGGTCGTCGGCATCCTCGCTCAGCGGGTCGCGGGCGAATTGCGGCAGGCCGTTGTCGAGTTTTTTGTCGAACAGGTAGAACTCCAGTTCGAACGCCACCACTGGGTGAATGCCTTTGTGCTGCAGGCGTTCCAGCACCTTGGCCAGGACTTCACGGGGCTCGAATTCGATCGGGGCGTCGGTGCCGTCGGAGGTGATCAGCATCTGGCCCAACGGCTGCGATTCCCAGCTCACCGGCTTGAGCGTGCCCGGCACCAGGCGGCGATTGGCGTCCGGATCGCCGTCATGGAAGCAATAGTCACCAATCTTGAACAGCCCGCCTTGAGTCCCCAGCAGCACGGCGTTCTGTGGCAGCTTCAGGGGGCTGCCGGCGGCGACCTTTTCGAGCATCTCTATTGGGTAGCGCTTACCGTAGAAATGCCCTGGGATATCCAGGGCGATCAGGTCCACATACCGCACGTCGGGGTGGTTCTGGCGAAAGGTCCGTACTTCGGCCAGCAACGTGGAAGATTGGCTTTTCACGGGTGTTGCTCCTAGTTGTAGACCCACAGCACGCGGGCGGGCAGATCGGTCAGGTTGGCGTAGCGGCAATGAGCAAAGCTGGCCAGGTGGAAGCTGTCACCAGGGCCGAGGGTGACCGAGTCAGCCTCACCCTCGACCCACAAGGTCAACTCGCCTTCAAGTACAAAACCGGCCTGTTCGGCACGGTCGCTCATGGTTTGCTCGCCGCTGTTGGCGCCGGGGGCCAACAGGCTGTCGAGCATCGAGAACGCGCCATTCATGCTCGGCGAGACGAGGATGTCGGTGATGCCGTTGGCGTAATACACCGTGCGCCGCTCATTGGGGCGGGTCACCCAGCTCACGGCCTTGGGTTTGGACAGGCTGTAGAAATACGTGGTGGGCACGTCGAGGGCGTGGCTGATCGCGGTCAGGTCGGCCACGGTAGGCCGCGACAAGCCGCGTTCCACTTGGGACAGGAAACCTACGGAACGCTCGATCCTCTGCGCCAATTGGGCGAGGGTGAGCTTCTTGTGTTTGCGCAGGTCGTGAATCAGGATCGCCAGGGCGTCGAGTTCTTCTTGTTGGTTCATGAAATTTATATCAAATAATTTCATGAAAAATTACAGGATTAATTTCATGGAGGCAATGGCGTCGCGCAAGTGTCTTTGAGTGATGGCGTCTGAAACCTTGCCGGCATCGGGCAGTCCAGAATGTTGGCAATCGCTCGCATCAGCTCTATTTCTTCATGGGTTATACGACCGTCGTGCTCAATACAGACAGCGATTGCGTCCATCAGGATGTCCTTATCCTGTTGCTTGAGTTCGGGCAGCCTTTTCAAGGCAATCTCTACCGCCTCCAGTTCTTCGCTGCCATCAACCCTATTCGTTGGGGGCACATGGAAGGGCAATACTTCACAGGCCCGGGAATAAGCCAGCTGCGCCTGCGCACCGCCTCTATGGCCGATGATCGCGAGTACCTTGAGCAATAGCGTGACATCCCTTTCAAACTGGCGCAGCAGATAGCGGCCTTTGGTTTTCGGTGCACCTAGAACCTGGGTATTGAGGATATGAAGCAGGGCCAGACCCATCAGATAGGTTCGGTTATCGGTTCGGATCAGTAGCGAAATATTGTGAGTAAACTGCTGGAACGAGTCGGTTTCGAGATGCTTGAGTGCGGGAATGCACAAGTCGAACAGTGGCAAGCGCAGGTAGCCATCCAGGCCGTTCATGGGTTCGCTCAAACCCTGCAAGAACTGAACGACTTCCGGGTCGGGAACCCCTTGCAAAAAGTTCAGTTGCTGCGCTCGAGCGTCCTCATTCGCGCAGAGCAGCAACCGGTAGATCAACGCCTGTGCACCGCTGGTGTGGCGTGCAGCTGCTCTCACCTCTGCAGGAATCTTGCTCAGGTTTACCTGGGTTTGGTACAGGTGCGCTGCGGTGGCTTCCTCGCCCTTTCGACGGACAGCCGTAGAGATTGCCCCGAGCTCCTGCCACCGGCGACGATTCTCGGCGGTAGCCTCATCGCTGCCTACCAGCGAGGCCAGCGATGGGACATACGGGTACTCGCCGTCCCAGCCCGGATCGAGGCGTTTGATGCGTTTTTCAAGTGAAGGATGGGGCGAGGCAAAATGATCTCTGAACGTTTCGAAGGGGGCTGCAAAGAACGTCGAAAGGAAAAGAGATGTCTCTTCGCCTCTGAGCAGTGACCCGTATTCATATCCTTCAATTTTCTTCAGCACACTCGCCACGCTCTGGGGGTTGCGAGTGAGCTGTGCTGCCGTGGCGTCGGCCAGGTATTTGCGCTGGCGAGCAATACGGGATGTGGCGAAAAGAACGAGTGCACACCAGCCGAATCCGAACAGTAAAAAACTACCGGCGGTTGATAGCGCCATCAGGAAAGCCAAGACCAATGCGCCCGTATCCAGCCCCACCATGCGTATATCCATGCGCATGTCGTTGTTATGAATCTGGCAGAACAAATGGGCAACCAGCGCTTGCATTTCTTCACGGTTAAGCAAAACCGTCGCGCCGTAGGTCACCGCAATGGCTGAATCCTGCGGTGTGAACCCGGGGGAAAAGGCATTGATGCCTTCTTGATCTAGAAGCACGTAAACCATGGGTACCTGGCTGCCGGAGGCAATGGCCATTTCCTCGACAATATCCAGCACCCAGCGATCACCTTCTTCTGGCTGCAGGCTGATAAGGTGCCCGCCAAAATCCATGGAAATGGAGTCGCTGCTATCACAGAACCTGTGGCTCTGGTACCAACAGGCTGCCGCCATGACGAAAATTATCACCAAGCAAAAAAACAGGGGGTCATACCAGTAGACCTTACCGAGCGATGGCACTGAATACGTCCAAAACACCGCCGGGCTTAGCACAATGGCGGCCATCAGCAGCATGCCATACCTGGCGCCGCGCCTGGCGCGGTCCTGGGTTTCGAAAAAATTCATACGGCCATCCGTGGCGGCTATCAGATAAAGGAGACGACCGGAGTATTTTGAATCTGCTCGCTGTCGGCAAACTCCAGCAAGGTGGCGTCTGCCCCATGGCCAAACGCTTCCGCCATCAGCACCGTGGGGAATTTCTGCCGGAAGGTGTTGTAGTTCATCACTGAGTCATTGAAGAACTGGCGGGCGAAGGCGATACGGTTTTCGGTATTGGTCATTTCGTAGTTCAACTGCATCATGGTTTCCGATGCACGCAGGTCCGGATACGCTTCTAGCGAGATGTTCAGTTTATCCATGGCCCTGTTGAGTCGGCCCTCGGTCTGGCCCAAGTGCACTATTGACTGCGCGCTGCCAGGTTCTGCCGCTGCGACATTGAGGCAGGCTGCGGAAGCATTGCGCGCCTCGGTGACGGCCATCAGCGTGTCGCGCTCATGGCTCATATAAGTCTTGGCGGTCTCGACCAGGTTGGGAATCAAGTCATGGCGCCGCTTGAGTTGTACTTCTATCTGGCTGAACGCATTTTTGAAACGGTTGCGCAAACTCACCAGTTGGTTGTAGAGGCTGATCAAATAGAGCGTAATCACACTTGAGACGCAGATGAAAATGACCAGGAAAACAGTGAGGATCATTGTGATGTCCTTATCGCTACAAGAAAGCCGGCGATCTTAGCTGATAAATACCGGTCAGGCTTTTCTTGCATGAATGATTTCGTGCGCCCGTGGTCCGAACCTGGGTACGCGTCATTCATTGAAGGAGCACCTATGAAGTCCAAAACCCTCGCCGCCTGCCTGCTGGTCGCTGCCAGCCTGTCCACCGCCAGTTTTGTCGCACAGGCGGGTGATACCCCCAGGAAACCGTGCAGCCTTCCAACATCAACGCCCGCGATCTCAAAGAGGGCGACCGTGCCCCGGACATCCTGATGCGCAAGGAGTCGGCGGTCAGCGACTGGAAAAAGCGTGGCCTCAAGCAACCTGAAGCCGACAGCCAATGGGCGCGGGTCGGCGACAAGTTCGTGCTGCTGAAAACCACCAACGGCACCATCCTCGAAATCACCCCAGTCAAAAAATAGCCCGGCTTTTTTGCTTGCTCCGCGTTAAGGTAACCGGCCATAAAACGTCGCGTTACCTTTGACCGAAAGAGAGCAGGATGCTTGCCACAATAAGAAACTACCCTCGCACCGTGAACCTGTTGCTGTCCGCCACGTTGATGCTGACGTTGGCCAAGGCCATCACCTTTCCCTACCTGGTCATTTACCTCACCAGCCACTTTGCCCTCGACATCAGTCAGGTCGGCCTGGTGATCGGCAGCTCGCTGATCGTCGGTTCGCTGCTCAGCGTGTACGGCGGCTTCCTGGTCGACCGCATCAACAGCTATCGGCTGCTGCTCGGCTTGAGCGTGGTGTTTGTGCTGGGTTTTATCGGCACGGTACTCGCGCAGAATATCTGGGCGTTCTACAGCTGCCTGATCCTGATCAACCTGGCTTACGCGGTGATCGACATTGCGGTCAAGGCAGGCTTTGCCAGCCTCTTGCCCGAAGAGGCGCGCAGCGAAGTGTTTTCGATCAAGTACACGCTGACCAACATCGGTTACGCCGTGGGGCCGTTCTTTGGCGCGATGGTGGCCAAGCTGGATATCAGCCTGCCGTTCATCCTTTCGGCGTTGCTGGGGTTGGGGTTTTTCCTGCTGTACTGGCGCTGGGGCGATCGGACCCTGGCCACCGCCGAGGTCGCGCAGAAGCCGGTGTCGTTCCTGGCCGTCGGCCGTGTGTTGCTGCGTGACCATCGATTGGTGTGCTTCACCCTCGGCGGCCTGCTCAGCGCCGTGGTGTTTGGCCAGTTCACGGCCTACCTGTCGCAATACCTGGTGACCACCACCAGCGCGGAATACACCTACACCGTGATCAGTGCGGTGCTGACCACCAACGCGGTGCTGGTGATTGCCTTGCAGTACGTGATTGGCCGGCGCATCTCGCACCGTTACCTCAGCCAATGGCTGATCTTCGGCCTGGGCATGTTCATGCTGGGGTTGATCGGGTTCGCGCTGTCCACCAGCGTGCTGTGGTGGGTGCTGGCGATGGCGGTGTTCACCGTGGGGGAAATTATCGTGTTCCCGGCCGAGTACATGTTTATCGACCGGATTGCCCCGGATCACCTGCGGGGCATGTACTACGGGGCGCAGAACCTGTCCAACCTGGGGGCGGCATTGGGGCCGGTGTTGTGCGGGCTGGTGCTGGCCAGCCTGCCGGCCCACTACATGTTCTACATGCTCGGGGCGTTCATCGTCGCGGGTGGGGTGTTCTACTTCATTGGTTCGTCGTTGAAGGCAAGTCATCCAGCGTGAGCTTGCCCATGTTGTTGCTTTGCAGTTCGTAGCGCAGTTCTTCCACCATTTTTTCCACTTCTTGCGGGGTCTGCAGCCGGTTGGTGCTGATCCCCGTCACCACCAGGTCCACTCGGCCGGTCTCGGCGTCATAGACCTTGAGGGTCAATGAGGCGTCCCGGCACAGGGTGAACTCGCATGTCAGCGGCGCCAGGCCTTCTTCGATGCAATTTCGCAGTTGAGAGAGCGTAAACATGAGGGTTCCTTCAAGGTGTCGTTTCACGACGGCACAGGTTCAAAGCCCTGTGCTCACCCCTTGAAGGTTAGGGATCGGTACGCCATCCGATAAGGCGAATTCATACTAGCTGGACTAGTGCATTTGTATGTTCAGCGCTTGCTTTTAACCCTTAATTCACCGGCAAACAGCCCGCGTTCACGGGCCCAGACAATCGCCGCACTGCGGCTGTGCACCCCCAGTTTTGAGTACACCGTGGCCACATGGTTACGCACCGTATTGGGTGCCAGTTTCAGCCGCGAGGCGATTTCCTTGTCGGCCAGGCCTTCGCAGATCAGGCCCAGCACATCGCGCTCACGCGCGGTCAGGTCGGTGAAGGCCACATTGGGCAGGTTGGGGCTGTTGACGCTCTTGGCGTTGGCCAGTTTTTCGATGAGGGTCTGGCTGAACCACGAGGCGTCCTGCATCACTTCCTCGATGGCAGCCACCAGCTCCAGCTCCGAGCGCTTGCGCTCGGTGATGTTCATCATCACCAGCAGGTAGCACGGCACGTCCTGGATGACCACGGTGTCGGCGGAAAGCACGCAGTCGATCACTTCGTTGCCTTTCTTGCGCACCTTGAGGTCCTGGCCATCGAGGTTGCCGGCTTTCTCCAGGGTGGCGAACACCTGGGCGGCCGCCGGGGCGCTGTCGATGAAGTGGATCTCTTCGATAGCCTTGCCGATCAGCTCCTCACTGGTGTACCCGGTAATCGTCATGAAGGCTTCGTTGATGTCCACCACCTGCCGGTTGGCGGCGCTGCACACCAGGGTCGGCACAGGCGTCAGGCGGAACGACTTGGCGAAGCGCTCTTCACTCTGGCGCAGCGCAATCTCGGCCTTGCGGCGTGGCTCCAGGTCGGTGAAGGAAAACAGCATGCATTCCTCCTCGTTCATGTCCAGCGGCTGGCCGGCGACGATCACCAGTTTGCTGCCACCTTCGGGCAGCTTCAGCTCGGCTTGCATCTGCGGGATGGTCGCGCCTTCGCCCAGGCGCTGGATGGCCAGGTCCTTGCGATCGGCCTGCTCCAGAACGTCCAGCTCATACACCGAACGGCCGATGACCTGGTCGCGGTTGTAGCCGGTCATCTCCAGGAAACCCTGGTTCACCTTGATATAGCGCAGGTCGCTCAGGCGGCAGATCACCGCAGGCGCCGGGTTGGCGTTGAAGGTTTTCTCGAAGCGCTGCTCGGCGCTGGCCCACTCGGTGGCGTCGCTGAGGATCAGTACCAGTAACTCGGGCTCGCCGTGGGAATCGCTGATCACCAGGCTGCGCAGGCGGTGGACCCAGGTCTTGTGTTCGTCGGTGGTGGGGGTGACTTCCACCACCACATCGCTGAATTCATCACCCGCCGCCGCACGGGCGAGGGGGTAGTTTTCCAGCGGCACGGGATGGTTATTGCGATAGCGCAGGCTGAAGCGTTCGGCGTATTCGCGGGTATCGGCGCCCAATGCCGCGACCTCATCCACCCCATGCATGGCCAGGGCGGCATCGTTGGCCCAGAGGATAGTCTGGTCGACCTCGGCGAGGATTATCCCGTCGGACAGCCCGGAGATGATCTGCTGCAGCTGGCGACGGTTGGTTTCTTTGGCGAGGACATCCTGGGTCATGGTTTCTCCGGGTTTTGGACGCATGAAAGTACGACACCCAGGGTTCAGGATAGTGCAGAGCAATTGCCTGCACCGGGGTGCGAATGCACCAGATGGCCTGGTGCATTTGCGCGGGGACGAGCGGACACGTGGCTGGCCAGACTGAGACGGTCAATTACTGCAAAAGGATCAATCATGACCACTGTCTATGAAACCAACCGTTCGCCGTTTCGCGTGTCCTGGAGTTCTGTACTCGCGGGTAGTGCAATTGCCCTGGTGACCTACCTGGTGCTCAATGTCCTCGGCACCGCCATTGGCGCCAGCGCCGTCAATCCGATGCAAGCGGGCAACCCGTTGAGCGGTTTCGGCACGGGCGCCGGCATCTGGCTATTTGTTTCGACGCTGATCGCCATCGCCGTGGGTGCCTTTGTGGCCGGGCGTACGGCACCGGATCGCGGCGGCCTGCACGGCGTGCTGACCTGGACCCTGACCACGTTATTCACCACCTGGCTGCTGGCAGGCCTGGCCGCGAGCGTGGTCGGTACCGCTGGCAATGTGGTGGGCAAAGGCCTGTCGGCTGCCGGTAGTGGCATCGCCGCCGCAGCGCCGGGCATCAGTGACAGCGTCAAGCAGCAACTGGACGAGCAGGGCATCCACCTGGACTGGAACAGCCTGCAAGCTCAGCTCGATACCCTGCTCAAGCAAAGCGGCAAGCCTGAATTGGACCCGGCCAATGTCGAGCAGAAAACCGATCAGGCCGCAGCGGATGGCAAGCAATCGGCGACGGCTGCCGCGACCAATCCAGCCCTGGCCGGTGATGCGCTCAAGCAGTGGTTCGACCGCGTCAAAGCCTCCGGTGAGCCTGCGCTGAACGCGGCCGATAAAGACGCGCTGGTCAACATCGTTGCCGCCCGTACCGGCAAGAGCAAAGAGGAAGCCACGCAGATCGTCGACAACTACGCCCAGGCCTATCAGCAGGCCATGCAGAAGGTCGATGAGCTCAAGCAACAGGCCGAGCAGAAAGCCCGTGAAGCAGGCGAAGTCGCAGCCAAGCAACTGTCCCGCGCAGCCTGGAGCACCTTGGCGATGTTGCTGCTGGGTGCGGCGTTGAGTTTCTTTGTGGGGCGTGTGGCGCTGACGACGCGTCGGGTGCCGTTGGCGTAAAAGCTGGGTGTGGCGAGCGAGCTTGCTCCCGTTGGGGCGCGTAGCGGTCCAAACAAGTGGTGCGTTGCGGGGGCTGCTGCGCAGCCCAACGCGGGGCAAGCCCGCTCGCCACAGGAGCGAGTACGCCAGGCCATTTTGGTAAGCGCGGCAACGCGCGGTGCTGGACATACCCCAGCGTCTGATCGTAAAGGTCGACGCGCCGATCCCTCTGCAGGTCGTTGAGGCTATTCCAGATCGGTGCACTGCGCGCACTGCTGAGATCAATGTCGGCGTACAGTATTTCCTCACGATTAGCCGAGGCCACTTTGCCAATTGGCCATCCATTGGTCCCGGCGATCAACGAGCACCCCAGGTAGCGCGCGTCGCGTTCTTCGCCGATTCTGCTGGCGGCGGCGATAAACACATTGTTGACGTGCGCCGCCGTCATCGTCAGGTAAGACGCCATGCATTTGCCCGCTTCGTCAAATAACGGCGCAGGTGTCCAGGCCCAGTTGTTCAGGCTGCAAATGATATCGGCACCTTGTTGGCTGAGAATGCGCGGCACTTCGGGAAACCAGATGTCCCAGCAGATCAGCAGGCCAATCCGCCCGATGGGTGTATCGAAGACTGGGAAGCCAGTGTTTCCCGGGGTGAACCATAACTTCTCGAGGTTCCATAGATGGGCTTTGCGGTACTTGCCGATCAAACCGTCCGGGCCCAGCAGCAAAGCGGTATTGAACAGTTGCCTGCCGTCGATTTCGTTCAAGCCCGCTGCCAGGTACACCCGGTGCCGGCAAGCAAAGTCGATCCAGGCTCGCACGCTTGGGCCGTTTGGAACGACTTCGGCGTGATCAAAGGCGTCCTGGCGGTTAGCAAAGAAATAGCCGCAGCTTGATAGCTCCGGCAGCACGATCAGATTGGCGCCGCCGTTCACGGCCTCAGTGGCCAATTCCAGGCTACGCCGCAGGTTGGCAGACCGATGGTCCGTACCCACCTGGGGATCGAATTGCACAACAGAAACGCGAACGGGGCTGATGGCTTGGGGCATGACAGGTGACCTCTTGAAAAATCCAACCGAAGTGGTTGGCCTTGCATAAGAGGTGATTGAGCGAAAGGTGATAAGCCAGGCGCTTCTGCGACACTTGTCAGTTAGCTCCTGCAAATCGGTTGGCAGAGCCTGGACCGCTCTTGCGGTTGCAAATCCCCGCCAATTCTGGGAAAACCCCACCCCTCACGCCTTCAACGAGCCCCGCCATGAGCAACGACGAACTCCAGGTCACCGACATCCGCCCAGGCACCGGCAAAGCCGTGGTCAAGGGGGCGCTGATCACCACTCAATACACCGGCACCCTGGAAGACGGCACAGTGTTCGATTCGTCCTGGGAGCGGGGTAAGCCGTTCCAGTGTGTGATCGGCACCGGCCGCGTGATCAAGGGCTGGGACCAGGGCCTGATGGGCATGCAGGTCGGCGGCGTGCGCAGGCTGTTTGTCCCGGCGCACCTGGCGTATGGCGAGCGGTCGATGGGCGCGCATATCAAACCCAACAGCAATCTGTGCTTCGAGATTGAGTTATTGGAAGTGCTGACGCGCGATGATTGAAGTGTTTGTGAACCGGGAGGCTGCATGCCATTGATTCAAGCTATTCGCGACAGCTGGGGGTGGGTCGGTATTGATCCCGTCGAGGTCGTCGGGACCACCGCCTTTGGCAATGTGATGATCAAGGACACGCAGGGACGCTATTGGCGGCTTTGCCCTGAAGCGCTTTATTGCGAGGTCATTGCGCAGACGCGTGCCGTGCTGGACGAGGTTTCCAGGGATCAGGCATTTTTGCGCGACTGGTATCTGCAACCCATGGTGGAGCAGGCCGAGGAGGCCCTGGGGCCGTTGGCGCCTGGCCAGGTTTATCATTGGGTTATTTCGCCGGTATTGGGCGGCGAGTACGTCATCGACAATGTGCGATGCCTGGATCATGTTGAGCAGCTTCGGTTCTGCGGTGATCTGGCACGGGAGATAAAGGATTTGCCCGACGGTGCCCAGGTGAAGCTCAGGCTTGTCGACTAGTCATTGAAAAAAGGCAGCGTTCCATGGACGTCCAGGGTGTAGCTGAATGGCCCCTCGGCGGCTCCTGAACCCTCCCTGAAGAATCCTCTTATCCACCTTACGGAAGCTTTCCTACGGTTTACTCCCGCGTAAACGGGGCGTAAGCTTCGCGCGTTTTCATCAATAGCGGAGACCCTCAGTGGGTACTTGTTCGAGTGACAGTAGTCGGCCGGTTTCGGTAACCGGCACATACTTGGCAAGGTAACGCGCATTTTCCTGATGCCGTTGTCTCGCCAACAAAGCGAGAAGCGGCATCCCGACAGCAGCCAGTCCTGGCGCCTGTCCGATCCCTCTCATCGACGCTGACCAGCACCTGACTGACCTCGGGATGCTACGGACGCGCCTGCCTTTTTTGCGGCAGGCGGGCCGAGCTGACTGTGCCTGTAGAACGGGCAGGGTGCAGCCGGTCGTACCTGCCTGCAGGTTTCCTCGCGCAGGAGTTACACCATGAGCCTCATTCTGCTCAAAGCGTTGTTTGCCGGTTTCCTGCGGAATCGGCACATCGCCCGGCATTTCCGTCGCCTGGCGATGCTCGAAACCGTGACCGACACCAGCGTCAGCCGCGAAGTGCCGCCGACCCTGGCGCAGACCCTGGTGGCTGCCGGCAACAGCAGTGCCGTGCAATTGCTGGGTACCCTGGGTTGCAGGCGCTGCCGTTGTTGTACTTCGTGTTCCTGCCGCTGATCCAGCTGGCGTATATGGCGCTGACCCAGGCGGTGAAAGGCTTCTACACCCGTAAATTTGGCTGGCAGTAACGGTGCTATCGCTGGCAAGCCGGCTCCTGCAGGCGCTGGCGTTCAAGGAGATTTTTTATGCAAGCAATCAACAACATCAACCTCAATTCGCTGATCGACACTTTGGTCAGCCTCACCGCCGCGTTCATCCTCGGCGGCCTGATCGGTTTCGAGCGTCAGTACCGCCAGCGCACGGCGGGCCTGCGCACCAACGTGCTGGTGGCGGTGGGCGCGGCGATTTTCGTCGACATGGCCAACCGCCTGGGCGGCGCAGAAGGCGCGGTGCGGGTGGTGGCGTACGTGGTCTCGGGCATCGGTTTTCTCGGCGCGGGCGTGATCATGCGCGAAGAAGGCAATGTGCGCGGGCTCAACACCGCCGCCACGCTCTGGGCATCGGCGGCGGTGGGGGCCTGTGCCGGCGCCGACCTGATCCTCGAAGCGCTGCTCGGCACGCTGTTTGTGCTGGCGGCCAATACCTTGCTGCGGCCGATCGTCAACAACATCAACCGCCAGCCGCTGGATGTGGTGTCGGCGGAGGTCACCAATATCCTCTATGTCATTGCCCGGCGTACCCAGCAGAAAGCCGTGCTCGCACTGCTGGAAGCCGAATTGGCGCGTTGCAACTACCCGGCCAGTGATGTCGATGTGCGGCCTTTCGGCACTGACGAAGTCGAAATCGAAGCCACCCTGGCGGTGACCTCGGTGGACGGTGACGAGCTGGATGCCCTGGTGGCACGCATTTCTCTGTCGACCCTGGTGGTGCAGGCCTTCTGGAGCCCAAGCACCACGGAGTAGTACGCGGACGTCAGGCTTTGCCTTGTTCAACACGGACTATGCTACTGAGAGGAAAAGTCCTACAAGCATTCGAGACTATCCCTTCATTTGAAACCGCACGCCATTGTTAAGGTTGCGCGCTTGCGCCTATTTAGGAACCCAGGCGCAGCTTTACGTTTTCATCGTGTTTTTCAAAAGGAGAGGCCCGTACTGCCTGAAGTGTCACGCAGAGTACTCAGCACCGTTTGTCGGAACTGTTACTTTTCACAGGTAGATAGGACTCACGTGATATGTAAGCGTACTGATCCTCCCAGGGGAGTCTTATGAGCAACAAAGCTTTAATTGTGGATGATCACCCGTTTATACGCGCCACCGTCAAGCACCTGCTGAAGCAGGAGGGCTTCGACACCATCTTCGAAGCAGGTAACGGCGCGGATGCCATGCAGGTTGCCCGTGAGGAGCGTCCGGACCTTGTCATTCTCGACCTGGCAATGCCCAAGCTCGGTGGGTTGGAGGTGATCAGTCGGATTAAAGCCTTGGACCTGCCTTGCAAGATACTGGTACTGACTTCGTACCTGGCCGTGTTCTTTTCTACCCGTTGCATGCGTGCCGGTGCCATGGGGTTTGTCGCCAAGACCGGCGAACTCGACGAGCTGCAGAAGGCCATCAGGGCCATCAGGTCCGGCTACAGTTGCTTTCCGAGCCTGCCTACCAGTTCGGTGCGTCGCGACGACTTGCAATCCACCGAGCAGGAGTTGGTGGAGGCGCTGTCCGATCGCGAGCTGACGGTATTGCAAAAACTGGCCCTGGGCCTGGGTAACAAGGAGATTGCCGAGGACATGCTGTTGAGTCACAAAACCATCAGTACCTACAAGACGCGGCTCAAGGAGAAACTACGTATGTCCTCGGTGGTGCATCTGTCCAAGTTCGCGCAGCGCAATCAACTGATCTGAAATGAACCCCTCACGGTTGATCAAGCTCATGGTCATCCTGCTCGTGGGGATGTTGCCTGCGGCGGTGATGGCCGTGGATGCACCGCAAAGCCTGCGGCTACTCGGCCACTCAACCCTTGAACCCACCAGCGTGATGCTCGATGAAGCCGACTGGCGCTGGCTGCGCGAGCAGCGCACATTGATCATCGGGGTCTCGGCGCCGGATTACGCGCCCTTTGACCTGAGTAACAACAAGCAAGAACTGGAAGGCATCACCGCCGATTATGCGGCGCTGATCGGCCAGGCGCTGAATATCGCGGTCACGGTTCGGCGCTACGACACGCGCGATGAAGTTATCGACGCCCTCAAGAGCGGCGCGGTGGATTTTCTCGGCTCGGCCAACGGTTATGAGGCCGCCGACCCGCAGTTGGTGCTATCGCGCTCCTACGCCAATGATCAACCCGTGCTGGTGACGCGCGCGGGTGACAACCTTGCATTGAATGCCGATCTGGCGGGCAGGCGCGTGGCGATGCTCTACCACTACATGCCACCCGACGCCGTCCAGGCGTTCTACCCCCAAGCGCAGTTGCAGTTGTTTGGCTCGACCTTCGAGGCCATCGGCGCCGTCGCGTTCGGCCAGGCGGATGTGTACCTCGGGGATGCCATCAGCACCCGCTATCTGATCAACAAGAACCATCTCAATAATGTGCGCATGGCGGATTTTTCGGCCATGGAAGCCAACCCGTTCGGGTTCGCCCTGCGCAAGGAAAACACACGCCTGCTGAGGATCATCAACGCCGCGCTGGCCGCTGTTCCCGCCAACCAGCAGATGGAAATCCTGCGCCGTTGGAGTGCCGGTGGCATTGGTTTTCCCGAGGCCGACCGGCTGCGCTTGAGCATCAATGAGCAGCGCTGGCTGGAGAAGCATCCGCGGGTAAAAGTGGCGGTGGTCGACAAGTTCGTGCCGCTGTCGTTTTTCAACGAGAAGGGCGAGTTCGAAGGCCTGAGCGCCGAGGTGTTGTCGCGGATCAGCCTGCGTACGGGCCTGAAGTTCGACATCGAGCAGGGCACTTCACTGCCGCGCCTGGTTGACGCGGTCAGCACCGGGCGCGTCGATATGCTGGCGGCCGTGACGCCCAGCATCGAGCGATCGGAGAAGATCCGCTTTACCCGGCCCTACCTGTCAAACCCCTATGCCCTGGTGGTGTCCGCGGACAATGAGCGCGTGATCACCCTGGAGGACATGCCCGGCAAACGCCTGGCGGTGGTCAGCGGCAACAGCCTCGCGATGCAGATTGCCGAGGACTACCCAGGCGTGGTGTTTGTCGAAGTCGAGAACACCGAGCAGGCCATGGCGTTGGTGGCCAAGGGCACCGTGGAGGCGACCGCGGTGTCGTTGATCAGCGCGCGCTACATGATCGCGCGCAATTACCGTGAACGCCTGCGCATCACCAGCACGGTCGGCCGGGAGCCGGCGCGTTTTACCCTGGGGGTCAACCGCAGTGAACTGGAGTTGTATTCGATCCTCGACAAGGCATTGCTGAGCATTACCCCCGAAGAGATGGACGAGCTGACCAACCATTGGCGCAGTGAAATCATCCTCGAAGACAGCTACTGGCTGCGGCACCGCAACGTGATTATCCAAGGCTTCGCCCTTGCCGCGCTGCTGCTGTTGGTCGCCCTGGGCTGGGTGTTCTACCTGCGTAACCTGATTCGCAAGCGCGCCCAGGCGGAGCGGGCCTTGAGCGACCAGATGCGCTTTATGAGCGTGCTGATCGACGGCACTCCGCACCCGATTTACGTGCGCGATCGCCAAGGCCGCTTGATGGCGTGCAACAACGCCTACCTCGATGTCTTCGGCTTCAAGCTCGAAGACGTCATTGGCAAGACCGTGGTGGAGACCGATACCGGCAACCCTCCCCAGGCCCAGTCGTTCCATGCCGATTACCTGCGCTTGATGGAGCAGGGCGAACCGCAGATCCATGACCGCGTGTTGAAGATTCCCGGTGGCGGGGTGTTGACCATCTACCAGTGGATGCTGCCCTACCGGGATAGCAACGGCGGCGTCGTGGGCATGATTGCCGGCTGGGTCGATGTCAGCGAGCGCCAGCGCTTGCTGGGCCAATTGCAGGAAGCCAAGGAGGAGGCCGACGCAGCCAACCGCGCGAAGACCACCTTCCTGGCCACCATGAGCCATGAGATACGCACGCCCATGAACGCTGTGATCGGCATGATCGAGCTGGCCCTGGAAAACGCCCAGCAGGGGCGTGCCGACCGCGCCGCGCTGGAGGTGGCCTCGGTGGCGTCGCACAGCATGCTGGAGTTGATCGGCGATATTCTCGACATTGCGCGGATTGAATCCGGCCACCTGTCACTGGCCCTGGAGCCCGCCAATCCGCACGAGCTGCTAGCCTCGGTGGCACGGGTATTTGAAGGGTTGGCGCGCGACAAGGGCCTGGTGTTGCAAGTGGAGCTCGACCCGCTGATCGACCATGCGGTGTTGATCGACCCGCTGCGCTTCAAGCAGGTGGTGTCCAATCTGTTGGGGAATGCGATCAAGTTCACCACCAACGGTCAGGTACGCGTGGGGGCCCAGGGGGCATTGGTCGGCGATCAACTGGACCTGCGGCTATGGGTGGAGGACACCGGCATTGGCATCAGCGCTGTCGATCAGCAGCGCTTGTTCAACCCCTTTATCCAGGGCAGCAATAACGAACAATCGGCACGCAGTGGTTCCGGCCTTGGACTGGTCATCAGCCGCAACCTGTGCGAGATGATGGGCGGGCAATTGCACTTGAGCAGCGTGCTGGGCAAGGGCACGCGGGTGGATGTGACGCTGTCGCTGGAAATGACCACCCGCGTGCCGGATGCATTGCCCGTCTTGCCTGTTCCGGCGGCTCGGGCGTTGAGCATCCTGGTGGTGGATGACTACCCGGCCAACCGCCTGCTGCTGGCTCGCCAGTTGAGCTTCCTGGGGCACCGCATCACCACCGCCGATGACGGTGCCCAAGGCTTTGCCATGTGGCAGGCCGGGCAGTTCGACGGGGTGATCACCGATTGCAATATGCCCTTCAAGGATGGGTATACGTTGGCGCGGGATATTCGTGCCCAGGAGCGTCAGCGCGGGCTCACGCCGTGCCTGCTACTGGGTTTCACCGCCAATGCTCAACCACAAGAAACCGAACGCTGCCGACAAGCCGGCATGGATGGCTGCCTGTTCAAGCCCACCGGGCTTGAAGACTTGCGCGCGGCGTTGGCATCGCGCGCGGTCGGCGAGGTGATACAGGCGGTTGAGCCGACGTTTGATTTGAGCACGCTGATCGCGCTGACCGGTAGCGATAAGGTCGCGCTGAACGAGTTGCTGACGCCGTTACTCGACAGCCTGGAGGAAGATCGCGCCTGGCTGGGTGTTGAGCAAAATCGCACGGACTTCGCCAGGCTGCATGACCTGGCCCACCGCGTCAAAGGTGGCGCACGCTTGGTCAAGTCTCAGGCGTTGATCGCCAGCTGCGAGACCTTGGAAGAGCTGTGCGAGCGGCGCGAAGGCGAGGCATTGGACGCAGCAGTGCAGGCGGTGGAACGGGCTATCGCTGGCTTGCAACACAGCCTCGGGCAGTACTGCAATCAGGCGTGACCGAGGTAGACAGCCATTCGGTGCATTTGGGACAACTCCTACATGAAGGGGGAACATGCCTGATTTTGTCTTCGGGATATGTCTGGAAAATGGGCGACGCTCACTGACGAGCGCTGCCAGCCCAGGGGTTTGCCATGCCGAACAAAGCACTGACCATCCTGATTGCCGATGAACAGCACCTGCAACGGTTGTACATCGAAAAAATGCTCAATCAGTTGGGGTACCACCGGATCGTGCCGGTACAGACCTTCGAAGAAGTCCAGATACTCACCGCCATTCCGGCCGAACCCTTTGACGTGCTGATCATCAATGCGGGGCTGACGCTGCACAGCTGCGGGCCCCAGCCCCAGGTACGCCACGTGCTGGTCTACGACCACCTCGACCTGGGCGCACCTGCCGGCGCAACACCGGCGGTGCTGGTACGGCTGCCCGGCGTACCGGACAACGTCAACCTCGAACATTTCATGGACATCATCGACCCACCCGCAGCCACGGCGGGCCTGCGGGTATTGCCCTGGTTGCGCGAGTTATCCCGCGCACGGGTGGCCGGCGCCTAGTCCCACTTCGGCGCGATGCCCTTGGGGCTGGTCAAGCGATGGCCGCGCTCCAGGCCGGCAATCTGTTCCATGTCGGCAGCGCTCAAGGTCAGTTGCAGGGCCTTGAGGTTGCTTTCCAGGTTGGCGCGTTTGGTCGAGGAGGGGATCACGGCGTACCCGAGTTGCATGGCCCAGGCCAGCGTCACTTGGGCCGGGGTGGCTTGATGGCGCTCGGCGATCTGCTGGATCACCGGGTCCTTGAGCACTTCGCCGTAGGCCAGGGTCATGTAGGAGGTGATCTGGATACCGTGGGCGCTGGCGAACTCCGCCACCTTGCGGTTTTGCAGGTAGGGGTGCAGTTCGATCTGGTTGGTCGCGATGTGCTCGGCGCCGACCGCTGCGATGGCCTGTTTCATCAGGTCAATGGTGAAGTTGGAAATACCGATCTGGCGCGTCAGGCCCTGGCGCTTGGCTTCCAGCAACTGGCTCATGAATTCGGCGACGGGAACCTGGTCTTCCGGCGACGGCCAGTGGATCAGGGTCAGGTCCAGGTAGTCGGTCTGGAGCTTGCGCAGGCTCTCCTTGAGGCTCGGGATCAACTGGCCTTCGGCGAAGTTGGCGATCCAGATCTTGCTGGTGATGAACAGCTCATCACGGGGCACACCGCTGTCGGCGATGGCTTGGCCGACGTCAGCTTCGTTCTCGTAGATCTGCGCCGTGTCGATGACGCGGTAGCCCAGTTCCAGGCCGGTGCTGACGGAATCAATCACCACCTGGCCCTGCAGGCGGAAAGTGCCGAGGCCGAAGGCGGGTACGTTGGACGTGGGGATAGACATCAGTAACTCCTGAAGAGGTGTGAACAATGGAGTCGAGTATCCGCCCGTCGTTCCTTCGGAAAAACCGTCGAATCCGAAAAGGACTCTTTACCGCAGGTCACGAATGCGCCTGGCCTAAAATGTCGGCGGCGTGATCACCCAGATCACCACCGTCTCCACCTTGCCGGGGTTGCCATACCGATGCGGTTCGCTGCTGGCAAAGCTGAAGCTGTCACCGGCCGCCAGCAGGAAGTGCCGCTCTCCCACCCACAGCTCGAACTGTCCGCGCAACACATAGCCGGCTTCTTCGCCTTCATGGCTGTAGCTCTGCTGGCTGTAGGTGCCCGGTGGGAAACTCGATTGCAGCATTTCCAGTTGATGGTTGGGCAGGGGCGTCAGCAACTGGTCGACGATGCCGTCTTCATAGTGGATGCTCTGGCGATTGTCCTTGCGCACCACGTAGCCTGCGTCTGCCGGTGCGGGCGTGGTCTCGCTGGCGAAGAACCACTGGATCGTCACCCCCAGGCTGCGAGCGATGTTGAACAGTGCCGGAATCGACGGATACGCCAGGTTGCGTTCCAGCTGGCTGAGGTAGCCGGCGGTCAGTTCGCTGGCCTCTGCCAGGGCGGTCAAGGTCATGCCGCTGGCCTTGCGCAAACCACGGATGCGGGTGCCGAGAAACAGTTGCTGGGGTTGGTCGTTCACAGGTTCCATGCCACCTTGAGTCCTTCGTAGATCGCCTCTTCGGCGGTGCGCGGCGCCAGGCAGTCGCCGATCCGGTCAAACGGCACCAGGCCCTGCAGCTGCGCGCCGAGAGTGTCCACCGGCTGGTGGCCCTGGCACAACACCAGCGTGTCGATATTTTCCAGCAGCATGGGCTCGCCGCTGGCGGTGTGTTGCAGGTACACCGTGGTGTCGTCGCAGCCGTACAAGCGCGCATACGGGATGATCGGAATACCCAGCCGGTGCAGCTCGCCGGCCAGTTGATCACGCACATACAGCGGCAGATTCTCGCCACAGTGCGTGCCATTCACCGCCAGTTGTACCTGATGCCCGGCGCGCACCAGGCGCTCGGCAATGCCGGGGCCGATCCAGTCGCAACGCCAGTCGACCACCACCACCGAACGCCCCAGGGGCACTGCGTCGCGCAGCACCTGCCAGGCATCCACCACCTGCAGTTCGCCGCCTTGCTCGAAGGCCGGCCAATAGGGTTCGGCGCCGGTGGCAATGATCACATGGTCGGGTTGCTCGCGCTCCACCAGCGCGCGGTCGACGCGGGTGTTGCGCAGCACCTGCACACCGGCCAGTTGCATCTCGCGTTGCAGGTTGGTGCTGGCGCCGCCGAACTCACTGCGCCGTGGCAGCAATTGCGCCAGCAGCACTTGCCCACCCAACTGGGTGCTGGCCTCGTAGAGTGTCACGGCATGCCCGCGTTGCGCCGCGACCGCTGCGGCTTTCATACCCGCCGGACCACCGCCCACGACCATGATGCGCTTGCGCTTGAGTGTCGCTTGCACCTCGCCGAATTGCAGCTCGCGGCCGGTCTCGGGATGCTGGATGCACGAGATCGGCAAGCCCTTGTGAAAGTGACCGATGCAGGCCTGGTTGCAGGCGATGCACGCGCGCACATCTTCGACGCGCCCGTCGAGAGTCTTGGCGGGCATCAGCGGGTCGCAGATCAATGCGCGGGTCATGCCGCACACATCGGCCTGGCCGCGCGCGAGGATCAATTCGGCTTCCTGGGGCTGGTTGATGCGCCCGGTGACGAACAGCGGAATCGACAGGCTGGCCTTGAACGTCGCGGCCTCATCGGCGAGGTACGCGGCGGCAATCGCCATGGGCGGCACGATGTGGATTGCACCGCCCAGCGAGGCCGACGTGCCTGCGACGATATGCACGTAGTCGAGCTGGGACTGCAGGCTCTGCACGGCTTCGAGGGATTCGCTTTCGGTGAGCCCTTCGGCATCGCGTTCATCGGCAGAAATGCGCAGGCCGATGATGAAGTCCGCGTCGGTAGCCGCGCGCACGGCGGCGAGGATTTCCGTCAGGAACCGCAGCCGTTGCTCAAGCGCCCCGTTGTAGCCATCGCTGCGCCGATTGACCCGTGGGTTGAGAAACTGCGCC
Source organism: Pseudomonas sp. TH21 (assembly GCF_016651025.1). Taxonomy (NCBI): domain Bacteria; kingdom Pseudomonadati; phylum Pseudomonadota; class Gammaproteobacteria; order Pseudomonadales; family Pseudomonadaceae; genus Pseudomonas; species Pseudomonas sp. TH21. The sequence continues at coordinate 2,143,932 of NZ_JAEKEQ010000001.1, forward strand.
GGCAGGTACCCATGGCTGGCGACCACTTCGACCCCGTCGATCCCGGCCTGGTGCAAGCGCCTGGCAGCGGCGGCGTAACCCGCGACAATCTCATCGATCATCGCTTGGTCCAGCGCACGCGGCATCACCCGGAAGCGTTCATTGGGCACCCCCGAGGCCGAGTAGGCCACCGCCAGCAGGCCATCCGCCGACTCCATGATTTCCCGCCCGGGATGAAAGATCTGCGACAGCACCACGGTGCCATGGGCATGGCAGGTTTCCGCCAGCTGGCGGTAGCCCTCGATGCACGCATCGTCGGTGGCCATCAACACATGGGAGGTGTACCGCGCGCTGTCATGCACCCCGGCCACCTGCAGCACAATCAGGCCGACACCGCCTTCGGCACGCGCACGGTGGTAGGCGATCAATGGCGGGTTGACCCGGTTATCGGTGGGCATCGAGGTGTCATGACCGCTGGACATGATGCGGTTTTTCAGGCGTTTGCCCCGCAGTGCCAGGGGCTCGAACAGGTGCGGGAAAGCAGAGGGCGACATGGTGCGGGTACTCCAGGCGCTGTTATTGTTATTTTTCTATAGGAGGCTGCCGCCAGTAAAAAATCAACTTGTTTTTTTACTGGTGTCTGGATTAGCGTCGCCTTCACCCACCCCGTGCCCGGAGAATAAAAATGCCTCACTCCACCGAACAGCACCTGCGCGAAGAGCTTGCGGCGTGTTATCGATTGATCGCGCACTACCGCATGAGCGACCTGATTTTCACGCATATCTCGGTGCGCATTCCCGGACCCGAGCATCACTTCCTGATCAATCCCTACGGGCTGATGTTCGATGAAATCACCGCCTCCAGCCTGGTGAAGATCGGCCTCGACGGGCGCGCGGTCGAGCCGTCGCTGCATGCGGTCAACCCGGCCGGCTTTGTGATTCACAGCGCGATCCATGGCGCCCGCGAAGATGCCCACTGTGTGCTGCACACCCACACCCGCGCGGGCTGCGCGGTGGCCGCGCTGGCGTGCGGGTTGTTGCCGGTGAACCAGATTTCCATGGAGTTCTACGGCAAGGTTGCCTACCACGATTACGAAGGCGTGGCCCTGGACCTGGACGAGCAGCAACGCCTGGTGCGCGACCTCGGCGACAAGCCGGTGCTGATGCTGCGCAACCACGGTTTGCTGACGGTAGGCGCAACCGTCAGCCAGGCATTCCTGCGCATGTACTACCTGGAGAAAGCCTGCGACATCCAGATCGCCGCCCAGGCCTGTGGCCCACTGGTGCTGCCATCCGCCGAGGTCTGCCAGTACACCGAACAGCAATTCAACAACCCCGGCCGCCCGCTGGAGGAGGGCGAGTTGGTTGACCTGGATGCGATGCAACTGGCGTGGGCGGCGTTGCTGCGCATGCTGGATCGGGTGTCGCCGGGGTACCGCGACTGATGTAGAGTCGTGCAGCCGACTCAACCGAAGGACACCGCGCCATGACCCAGGAAACCCGTTTCTCCCGGATGGAGCCGGAATTGCGCAAGGCCAATCTGGTCCAGGCGACCCTGACTTGCCTCAAGCGTGACGGGTTCCAGGGCGCCTCGATCCGCAAGATCAGCGCCGAAGCCGGGGTCTCCGTAGGGCTGATCAGCCACCACTACTCGGGCAAGGATGAGTTGGTGGCCGAGGCCTATCGCACCATCACCGGCCAGGTCATGAGCCTGCTGCGCGAGACCATGGCCAAGGCGCCGCCCAACCCTCGGGAGCGTTTGTCGGCGCTGTTTCGGGGCTCGTTTTCCGCCGAGTTGCTCGACCCGCAGTTGCTGGATGCGTGGCTGGTGTTCTGGGGCGCGGTGAAGACGGCGCCGGCGATCAACCTGGCCCACGAACACTCCTACGGCGAATACCGCACCATCATGCGTTCGGCCCTGACCGACATGGCCCGCGAAGAAGGGTGGGAGCAGTTCGACGCCGACCTCGCGGCCATCGGCCTGAGCGCCTTGCTCGACGGGTTGTGGCTGGAGTCGGGGCTCAACCCCGGCACGTTCACCCCTGAGCAGGGGATCCAGATCTGCGAAGCCTGGGTCGACGGCCTGCAGTCTGGCGGTCGCAAGCGTTACCAGCTCAAGCCCTGAGCCTTCCTCGCCGCCCTGGACGCAAGGTCCGGGGCGGTTTTTCCTGCACTGAAAAAATTTAAGATTTGCCGATTGCCTCCTTACTGAACACTCGTTTAGTATCGCCCCATGTCGCACCCCTCACGCCAAATAAAATAATTCGAGGAAGCCATGACTACCGATTCGTCCGTGCTCACCCACGTGCAGGCAGGCGTTGCCTGGATCACCCTCAACCGAGGGCCGCAGCGCAATGCGCTGGACATCCCGACCCTCAAGCACCTGCACAGCCTGCTCGACGCGTTCAACCGCGACCCGGCCGTGCGTGTGGTGGTGTTGACCGGCAGCGGCCGCAGCTTCTGCGCTGGCGCGGACCTCGCGGAGTGGGCCGACGCCGAAGCACGCGGCGCCCTGGAAACCTACGGCTGGACCGAAACCGCCCACGCCCTCATGACCCGCCTGCACAGCCTCGACAAGCCCACGATTGCCGCGATCAACGGCACGGCCGTCGGCGCCGGCATGGACCTGACCCTGTGCTGCGACCTGCGCGTAGCGGCCCAGTCGGCGCGCTTCAAGGCCGGCTACACCAGCATGGCGTATGCCCCGGACGCCGGTGCCAGCTGGCATTTGCCGCGCCTGATCGGCAGCGAGCAGGCCAAGCGCCTGCTGTTCCTTGATGAGCTGTGGAGCGCCGACCGCGCCCTGGCAGCCGGCCTGGTCGGTGAAGTGGTCGCCGATGAGCAACTGCATGCCCACACCCTCGAACTGGCGACCCGCCTGGCCAACGGCCCGACCTTCGCCTTCGCCCAGACCAAAACCCTGATCCGCGATGGCGCCGACCGCAGCCTGCCCGAGCAACTGCAAGCCGAACTGGCCGCCGGCCTGTTATGCGGACGCAGTGCAGATGGCGCCGAAGCCCTGCGCGCGGCCATGGAAAAACGCCTCCCGACATTCTGCGGCAAATAACAACAACGACACCCCGAGCAGGTAGCGCCATGAATTTCCAACTCAGCCAAGAACAAGACATGTTGGTGGACGCGGTACGCAGTTTTGTTGCCAAGGAATTGTTGCCCTACGAGGAGGCGGTGGACCGCGCCGACGAGGTTTCACCGGAGCTGGCCGCGCAGATCCGCGACAAGGCCATCGCTGCCGGCTTCTATGCCTTCAACATGCCGGAAGAGGTCGGTGGTGGTGGCCTCGACTACTTGTCGCAGGCGTTGATCGAACGGGAATTGTCCAAGGTGTCGTGGGCCCTGCATGTGTTTGTCGCGCGCCCGTCGAAAATCCTCATGGCCTGCACCGGCGCGCAGATCGGCGACTATCTGCTGCCGTGCGTGCAGGGCAAGAAAATCGACTGCTTCGCGCTGACCGAACCCGGTGCCGGTTCGGACGCCAACGCGATCAAGACCCGCGCCGTGCGCCACGGCGACGACTTCGTGATCAACGGCAGCAAGCACTTCATCAGCCATGCCGGGCACGCCGATTTCGCCATCGTGTTTGCCGTCACCGACACCTACGAGCACAACGGCCGCCAGCGCAATGCGGTGACTTCATTCCTGGTCGACCGTGGCACGCCGGGCATGACCATTCGCCGGGGCCCCAAGTGTGTGAGCAACCGCGGTTACCACACCTACGAAATGTTCTTCGACGACTGCCGCGTGCCAGCCTCCAAGGTACTCGGTGAAGTGGGCAAAGGCTGGGACGTGGCCAACGCCTGGCTCACCGCCGGGCGCGTGATGGTCGCCGCCAACTGCGTCGGCCAGGCCCAGCGTGCGCTGGAGGTGTCGCTGCAATGGGCAGCGGATCGCAAGCAGTTTGGCCAGCCCATCGGCACCTATCAGGGCGTGAGCTTCAAACTCGCCGACATGGCCACGCAGATACGCGCGGCTGAACTGCTGACCCTGCACACCGCCTGGAAAATGGATCAGGGCAGCATGACCGACGGCGAGGCCGGCATGGCCAAGCTGTTTGCCAGCGAAACCCTGGGCAAGGTCGCCGACGAGGCCGTGCAGATTTTCGGTGGCATGGGCTTGATGGATGAAGGGCCGGTGGAGCGCATCTGGCGCAACGCGCGGATCGAACGGATCTGGGAAGGCACTTCGGAAATCCAGCGCCATATCATCGCCCGTGAACTGTTGCGGCCGCTGTTGCGCTGATCGGCGCGGAGAACGCTTATGTCCCAGGCTATTCGCGACAATCTCAAGCGCCTGCTGGCGCCCCGGCACCTGGCTTTTGTCGGCGGGCGCAGCATGGCCCGCGCCCTCAAGCGCTGTGCCGACGGCGGGTTTACCGGGCCGATGTGGCTGGTCAACCCGCAGCATGACAGCCTCGACGGCATCCCCTGTGTGCGCCGCGTCGCCGACCTGCCGTGCGGCCCGGATGCGGTATTCATTGCCACCAACCGTGAACTGACATTGACCTGCGTTGCTGAACTGGCCGCTATCGGCACCGGCGGGGCGATCTGCTACGCCTCCGGCTTTGCCGAAACCGGCGCCAGTGGTGCCGCGCTGCAGCAGCAGTTGTTGCACGCCGCTGGCGAGATGGCCTTGCTCGGTCCCAACTGCTACGGCCTGCTCGACTACCTGCACAGCGCCGCCCTGTGGCCGGTGGCCCACGGCGGCAAAGCGGTGGAGAAGGGCGTGGCGGTGCTGACCCAGAGCGGCAACTTCGCCTACAACCTGTCGATGAGCGACCGCTCGTTGCCGGTGGCCTACATGGCCTCGGTCGGCAACCAGGCGCAATTGGGCGTGGCCGAATTGATGGATGTACTGCTCGATGAGCCGCGCGTGACCGCCATCGGTCTGCACCTGGAGGGTTTGAAGAATGTCCCGGGGTTCGCCCGCGCCGCGCACAAGGCGCTGGAGAAGGGCATCCCGATCATCGCGTTGAAAACCGGCGTGTCGCAGATCGGGGCTGAGCTGGCGCTGAGTCATACCAGTTCGCTGTCCGGCTCCGACACACTGTACGACAGCCTGTTCACCCGGCTCGGGGTGATCCGCGTGAGTGGGCCGGTGAGTTTTGTCGAGACCTTGAAAGCCGCGGCGTGCGGCAATCTGCCGGCCGGCAACCGCCTGATCGCGCTGGCCTGTTCCGGTGGCGATGCGGGGCTGATCGCCGACTACGCCGAGCGCAACCAACTGGCCTTGCCGACACTCGACGAAGACCAGCGCGCAGAGCTGGCGCAGGTGCTGCCCAGCTACGCCAACCTGGTCAACCCGCTGGACTTCACCACCGCCATCTGGGGTGACCGCGAAGCCCTCGACACGATGCTCGATACCGCCCTGCGCACGGAGGCCGATGCCGCCATGCTGGTGCTGGACTACCCGGCCGAATTCACCGGCGAACGCAAGGAATGCGACCTGCTGCTCGGGCTGTTTTGCGACGCGCTCGACCGGCATGGCAAGACCGGGTTTGTCACCTCGGCGTTTCCCGAATTGCTGCCGGCCTATGCCCGCGAGCGCTTGCATGCCCACGGCATTGCTGCGCTGCAAGGCGTGGAGGATGCACTCGCGGCCTGGGGGCGGATCGCCGAGTATCAGCATAATCGACGGACCTTGCTGGCGCGCGGCGAGTCGAGCCTCGTGCCGCTGTGCCCGCAACCCCTGCAAGGCCAGGGCCTGGCCCTGGATGAGTGGGCGTCCAAGCAAGCCTTGCGCGTGTTCGGCCTGAACACGCCGGCGGCGGTATTGAGTACGCCGGGACGCGCGATTGCCGATGCCGATGTGCTGGGCTACCCGTTGGTGCTCAAGGCGGTCAGCACCCAGTTACCGCATAAAACCGAGGCCGGTGCCGTCGCCTTGAACCTGCAGGATGGTGTGGCGCTGACGTCTGCGTTGGCGCTGATGCGCGGGCAGATCGCCGCGTATGCGCCCGGTGTAGCGTTTGACCAACTGCTGCTGGAGTCCATGGCGACCCCGCCGTTGGCCGAGCTGATCGTGGGTATCAAGCGCGAGAATGACTTCGGCCTGGCCCTGGTGATCGGCGCTGGTGGCATCCTCGTGGAACTGCTCAAGGACAGTCGCAGCCTGCTGCTGCCGACCACTGACGATGCGATCCGCCACGCCGTGCTCAGCTTGCGCAGCGCCGCGTTGCTGCAGGGCTTTCGCGGGCGCGAAATGGCGGATCTCGACGCGCTGGTCGCGGCCATCCGTGCGGTGGCCGACTACGCCTGCGCCAACGCCGCGCAATTGCTGGAGTTGGATGTGAACCCATTGCTGGTCAACGCCCACGGCGCCACGGCGGTCGACGCGTTGATTCGTCTAGGAGATCAACATGCACGATAAAACCTTGACCGGCGGCCAGGCCCTGGTGCGGTTGCTGGCCAACTATGGCGTCGATACCGTCTTCGGGATTCCCGGAGTGCACACCCTGGAGTTGTACCGCGGCTTGCCCGGCAGCGGCATTCGCCATGTACTCACCCGCCATGAACAGGGCGCGGGCTTTATGGCCGATGGTTATGCGCGTGTCAGCGGCAAGCCGGGCGTGTGCTTTGTGATCACCGGGCCCGGCGTGACCAACGCCGCAACCGCCATCGGCCAGGCCTACGCCGACTCGATCCCGCTGCTGGTGATTTCCAGCGTCAACCACACTGCCAGCCTCGGCAAGGGCTGGGGCATCTTGCATGAGACCCAGGACCAGCGCGCGATCACGGCGCCGATCACGGCGTTTTCCGCCGTGGCCTTGAGCACCGAGGATTTGCCCGAACTGGTGGCGCGTGCTTATGCGGTGTTCGACAGTGAGCGGCCACGGCCGGTGCACATTTCGGTGCCGCTCGACGTGTTGGCTGCGCCGATCCAGAGAGACTGGAGCAACGAGGTCGTACGCCGCCCAGGGCGCGGTTTGCCCTCGGCGGAAGACCTGGATCAAGCGGCGGCAAAACTGTCGGTGGCCAAGCGCCCGATGATCATCGCCGGCGGCGGCGCGCTGGCCGCCGGCGAGGCGTTGCAGCGCTTGAGCACACAACTGGCGGCGCCGTTTTTCAGCAGTGTCGCGGGTAAGGGCCTGTTGCCGATCGAGCATCCGCTGAATGCCGGCTCGACCTTGTGCGTCGAACCTGGTTGGCAATTGATCAGCGAGGCCGACGTGGTGCTCGCGGTCGGCACGGAAATGGCCGACACCGACTATTGGCGCGAGCGTTTGCCGCTGAATGGCGAGCTAGTGCGCGTGGACATCGACCCGCGCAAATTCAATGATTTCTACCCGTGCGCCGTCGCGCTGAAAGGCGATGCCCAACAGACGGTGCAAGCCCTGCTGCAACGGTTACCGCCGGCACCGCGCGACGCTGCAGCGGCGGCCAGATCAGTGGCGGCAGTGCTGCAGGCCATCGAGTCCGGACACGGTCCGTTGCAATCGATCCACCAGGCGATTCTCGAGCGCATCGAGGCCGAATTGCCGGCGAATGCGGTGATCAGCAGTGACATGACCCAACTGGCCTACACCGGCAACTACGCCTACCGCAGCCGGGCCCCGCGCAGTTGGCTGCACCCCACGGGCTACGGCACCTTGGGCTACGGCTTGCCGGCCGGCATCGGCGCCAAGTTCGGCGCGCCGCAGCGCCCCGGCCTGGTGCTGGTGGGTGATGGCGGCTTTCTCTACACCGCGCAGGAACTGGCGACGGCGGTGGAAGAACTGGACAGCCCGTTGGTGGTGCTGCTGTGGAACAACGAAGCCCTCGGCCAGATCCGCGACGACATGCTCGACCTGGAGATCGAACCGATCGGCGTGCTGCCGCGCAACCCGGATTTTGCCTTGTTCGCCCAGGCGTTCGGCTGCACGGTGAACCAGCCCCAGGACCTGGATGCATTGCAGACGGACTTGCGCAACGCCTTCAAACGCAACGGCGTGACCTTGATCGAGCTGAAACATGCCTGTGCCTGTTGATCTTTAGAGGAGCAAGACCATGAGCGAAAACAACAACAAAATGACTCAAGCGATGCACCGACGGGACTTCCTCAAACACAGCGCCGTGGCCGGTGCGGTGGCAGCGGCGTTTTCCCTGGGCCTGCCGCTGCACGCATTGGCCCAGGACGCGACGCCCAAGCCCGGCGGCGTGCTGCGCCTGGGGTTGGCCGGAGGCAGCACCACTGACTCGCGCGACCCCGGTTCCTGGGTCGACACCTTCACCTTTGTCGGCTTCTCGGCGGTGTACAACACGCTGACCGAAATCGCCGTCGACGGCAGCGCGATTCCCGAGCTCGCCGAGCGCTTTGAATCGACCCCGGATGCGCGCGTGTGGACCTTCCACCTGCGCCCCGGCGTGACCTTCCATAACGGCAAAAGCCTGAGCGCCGAAGACGTGGTGGTGTCGATCAATCATCACCTGAGCAAGGACTCCACGTCGGCCGCCAAGACCGTACTCGGCGACGTCGCCAGCGTCAGCGCCCAGGGCAACGATGCGGTGGTGTTCGAGCTGCATTCTGGCAACGCCGACTTTGCCTACGTGGTTGCCGATTATCACCTGGTGATCATGCCCGCCAAGGATGGCGCCGCCGACTGGAAGGCCGGCGTCGGCACCAGCGGCTACCGCCTGAAAAGCTTCGAGCCGGGTGTGCGCATGGACCTGGAGCGCAACCCCGACTACTGGAAACCCGGTCGCGCGCATTTCGCCAGCGCCGAGTTGCTGGCCATCGCCGACGGTGCCGCGCGGGTCAATGCGCTGGTCACCGGGCAGGTCGATGTGATCAACAAGGTCGACCTGAAAACCGTGGCCCTGCTCAAGCGCAACGCCAACCTGGTGATCGAAGAAACCAAGGGCGCGCAGCACTACACCTTCCCGATGCTGTGCGACAGCAACGAATTCAAGAACAACGACATTCGCATGGCGATGAAGCACGCGATCAATCGCGAAACCTTGCTCGCCTCGGTGCTGTACGGCTACGGCCTGGTGGGCAACGACCACCCGATCCAGCCCGGCAGCCGCTTTATCAACGCCGCCCTGGAGCAACGCACCTACGATCCGGACAAGTCGCGCTTCTACCTGCGCAAGGCCGGGGTGGAGTCGCTCAAGGTCCGCCTGCAGGCGTCGGACGCCGCCTACACCGGCGCAGTGGACGCCTCGGTGTTGTTCAAGGAGCAGGCGCGCCAGGCCGGTATCGACATCGACGTGGTGCGCGAACCGGCCGACGGGTTCTTTTCCAACGTGTGGATGAAGCAGCCGTTCACCACTTCGTTCTGGTACAGCAGCCTGACCGCCGACCGCATGTTCAGCATCGGCTACGCCAAGGGTGCGGCGTGGAACGAGACCCACTGGGACAACCCGCGCTTCAACCAACTGTTGACCGCGGCCCGTGGCGAGATGAACGCCCCGTTGCGCCAGGAGATGTACAACGAAATGCAGGCCCTGTGCCGGGATGATGGCGGGGCCATCGTGCCGCTGTTTGCCAGTTCGGTGGCGGCGCGTTCGAACCGCGTGGCGCACGGTGCGCAGACCGCGCCGTATGGCGAGTTGGATGGGCTGAGGCTGATCGAGCGGTGGTGGCAGGCGTGAATACTTCAGAAACGCCACAAACCAAATGTGAGAGCGGGCTTGCTCGCGAATGCGCTGGGTCAGTCTCTATCTGTATTGGCTGACACACCGCTTTCGCGAGCAAGCCCGCTCCCACATTGGACATTTGTCGCCTTCGAGAACATGCCCAACTCATGAGAACCGAACATGAATAGCTTATTCAAACTGGTGCTCCAACGCCTGGCCCTCGGCCTGCTGTCTTTGTTCGCCGTGTCGGTGATCATCTTTCTCGCCGTGGGCATGCTCCCGGGGGATATCGCCCAGGCCATGCTCGGCCAGTCCGCCACGCCGGAGACCGTGGCGGCGTTTCGCGCGCAATTGGGCCTGGACCTGCCGCCGCTGACGCGCTTTGCGCACTGGCTGCTGCGTCTGCTGCACGGTGATCTCGGCGCTTCGCTGGGCAACCAGCGACCCATTGCCGAGTTGATCGGCGCGCGCCTGGGCAACACCTTGAGCCTGGCCGCGTTGGCGGCGTTGGTCTCGGTGCCGACGGCGCTGGTGCTGGGGATGCTGGCGGCGTTGTACCGCAACAGCTGGTTCGATCGCCTGCTCAACACCTCGGCGTTGAGCGCGGTGTCGTTCCCGGAGTTCTTCGTCGCGTACCTGTTGATCCTGGTGTTCTCGGTGAAGCTGGGGTGGTTTCCCAGCCTGTCGAACCTGGCCCCGGATGCCAGTTTCGGCACCATTCTCGAACGCTCGGTGTTGCCGGTGGCCACCCTCAGCCTGGTGGTGATCGCGCAGATGATGCGCATGACCCGCGCTTCGCTGATCAACCTGCTGGCCAGCCCGTATATCGAGATGGCGCGCCTGAAGGGCATCCGTCAGTCGCGGATTATCTGGCGGCACGCGCTGCCCAATGCGCTGGCGCCCATCGTCAATGTGGTCGCGCTGAACCTGGCGTACCTGGTGGTGGGCGTGGTGGTGGTCGAAGTGGTGTTCGTGTACCCGGGCCTCGGCCAGTTGCTGGTGGACTCGGTGTCCAAGCGCGACATTCCGGTGGTGCAGGCCTGCAGCCTGATCTTCGCCGCCACTTACATCCTGCTCAATACCGGGGCGGACGTGTTGTCCATCGCCAGCAACCCACGCCTGATGCATCCGAAGGGGTAGACCATGAGCCTGTTGAGCCAAGTGGCCCGGGCGCCGTTGAGCGCCAAGTTCGGCCTGCTGATCATTGTGTTGTACATCGTGGTGGCGGTGTTTGCGCCGCTGCTGGCGCCCTACGGCGAAACCCAGGTGGTGGGCGAGGGTTTTGCGCCGTGGAGCGGCCAGTTCCTGCTGGGCACCGATAACCTGGGGCGCGACATGTTCAGCCGCCTGGTGTACGGCGCGCGCAATACCCTGGGCATCGCGTTCCTGACCACGACCCTGGCGTTTCTGCTCGGCGGCCTGTGTGGCTTGGTCGCCGCGATCAAGGGCGGCTGGATCGACCAGGGCTTGTCGCGGGTGGTGGACATTCTCATGGCGATCCCGCAGCTGATCTTTGCCTTGCTGATTCTCAGCGTGGTGGGCACCAACGCCATCTCGCTGGTGCTGGTGATTGCGCTGCTGGATTCGACACGGGTGTTTCGCCTGTCCCGCGCCGTGGCGATGACCGTGGTGGTGCAGGACTTCGTCGAGGCTGCCCGCCTGCGCGGCGAAGGCCTGTGGTGGCTGGTCACCCGCGAAGTGCTGCCCAACGCCGCCGCACCGTTGATTGCCGAATTCGGCCTGCGCTTCTGCTTTGTATTTCTGTTTATCAGCGCGCTGTCGTTCCTCGGCCTGGGCATCCAACCGCCCACCGCCGACTGGGGCAGCATGGTCCGCGACAACGCGGTGTTGATCACCTTCGGCGATATCAGCCCGTTGCTGCCGGCCCTGGCAGTGGCGTTGATCACCGTCAGCGTGAATTTTGTCGTCGACTGGATGCTGCATAAATCCAGCGGCCTGAAGGAGTGTTGAGGATGGACAAGCCCTTGTTGGAAATCCGCAACCTGCAGATCGAGGGGCATTACGAGGACGCCTGGCACCCGCTGATCAAGGGCATCGACCTGACCTTGCAGCGCGGCGAAGTGCTGGGGCTGATTGGCGAGTCGGGGGCGGGCAAATCGACCCTCGGGCTGGCCGCCATGGGCTATGCGCGCGACGGTTGCCGCATCACGGGCGGCTCGGTGTGTTTTGACGGCATTCAACTGCTGCAGGCCAAGCCTGAAGCGCTGCGCAAGTTACGCGGCTTGCGCATTGCCTATGTCGCGCAAAGTGCGGCCGCGTCGTTCAACCCGGCGCATCGGCTGATCGACCAGCACGTCGAAACGGCGGTGATCAACGGCGGCGTCAACCGTGCCCAGGCCGAGCGCGAAGCGGTGGAGTTGTACCGCGTGCTGCGCCTGCCCAACCCGCAGACCATCGGCCAACGTTATCCCCATCAGGTTTCCGGCGGCCAGCTGCAACGGGTGATGACCGCCATGGCGATGGCGTGCCACCCCGACCTGATCATCTTTGACGAACCCACCACCGCCCTCGACGTCACCACGCAGATTGAAGTCCTCGCGGCGATCCGCGATGCGGTGAAAACCTTCGGCAGCGCCGCGCTGTATATCAGCCACGACCTGGCGGTGGTCGCGCAGATGGCCGACCGCATCATGGTGCTGCGCCACGGCAAGCTGGTGGAAGAGGCCGACACCCGCAGCATGCTCAGCCAGCCGCAGCAGGACTACACCAAGTCGCTGTGGGCAGTGCGCAGCTTTCGCACCGAGCCCAAGCCGTGCCCGGTGCAGGAGCAACCGCTGCTGGATGTGCGCCAGGTGTGCGCCAGCTATGGCCATCAACCGGTGCTGCAGGAGGTGTCGATGAAGCTGTATCGCGGCCAGACCCTGGCGGTGATCGGCGAGTCCGGCAGCGGCAAGAGCTCCACCGCGCGCCTGATCACCGGCTTGCTCCCGGCCACGAGCGGGCAGGTGCTGTATGACGGCGAGGCGTTGCCGGTGGACTTTCGCCAGCGCAGCAAGGAGCAGTTGCGGCGCATCCAGATGATCTACCAGATTCCCGATACCGCGCTGAACCCACGCCAGCGCATCGTCGACATCATCGGCCGGCCGCTGACGTTTTACCTGGGCCTGAAGGGCAAGGCCCTGCGTGCGCGGGTCGCCGAGCTGCTGGAAATGATCGAGCTGGACCCGGCCACCTACATGGAGCGCCAGCCGCGAGAACTGTCCGGCGGGCAGAAGCAGCGCATCTGCATCGCCCGCGCCCTGGCGGCCGACCCGCAATTGATCATCTGCGATGAGGTCACCTCGGCCCTCGATCAACTGGTGGCCGAGGGCGTGTTGAAACTGCTCAACCGCCTCCAGCAGCAACTCGGCGTGGCCTACCTGTTCATCACCCACGACGTTGCCACCGTCCGCGCGATTGCCGATGAAGTGGTGGTGATGCAGCGGGGCAGGGTGGTGGACCAGGGCAGCCGCAGCGCGATTTTCACCCCGCCGTACCAGGACTACACCGGCCTGTTGTTTTCATCCGAACCTGCGATGGACCCGGACTGGCTCGATCACTTGCTGGCCCAACGGGCGGCGCCCACTGTTTGAGGAATTCACATGAAGGTTTTGATTGTTCACGCGCACCCTGAACCGCAGTCGTTTACCGCCGCCTTGCGTGATCAGGCCATCGCCACGTTGAGCGCGCAGGGGCACGAGGTGCAGGTCAGTGATTTGTACGCGATGCAGTGGAACCCGGTGGCGTCGGCCGCGGACTTTTGCGCGCGGGAAAACCCTGACTACCTGGTGTATGCCCTGGAGCAGCGCCTGGGGGTGAAGAAGCAGTCGATCGCGGCGGATATCCAGGGCGAGTTGGACAAGCTGCTCTGGGCTGACTTGCTGATCCTCAATTTTCCGATCTTCTGGTTCTCGGTGCCGGCGATGCTCAAGGGCTGGATCGACCGCGTACTGGTGTCGGGCGTGTGTTATGGCGGCAAGCGGTTTTACGATCAGGGCGGGCTGGCGGGCAAGCGTGCGTTGGTCACGGTGACTTTGGGCGGGCGTGAACACATGTTCGGCGAGGGCGCGATTCACGGGCCGTTGGAGGACATGTTGCGGCCGATCCTGCGCGGGACCTTGGCGTATGTCGGGTATGAAGTGCTGGCGCCGTTCGTGGCGTGGCATGTGCCGTATATCAGTGATGAGGCGCGGCAGGCATTTCTGATCGCGTACGAGCAGCGGCTGCAAGGGCTGGCGGATGAGCAGCCGTTGGTGTTCCCGAAAATGGCGCAGTTCGATGAGGCGCTGTATCCCCTTTCTTGAACTTGTCACCGGCCAAATGTGGCAGCGGGCTTGCCTGCGATTGCGGTACACCAGCTACAGATCTGTAGCCTGACACACCGCTATCGCAGGCAAGCCCGCTCCTACATTTTGAGCTGCATCAGTCAGTGCTATTGCGTTGTTCGCGCAGACGCTGCGCCGCGCTGCGCAGCAGTTGTTCGGTACCGTCCCAGCCCAGGCAGCCATCGGTCACCGACACGCCGTATTTCATCGATGCACTCAGCGGTTGGCAGCCTTCGAACAGGTGGCTTTCGATCATCATGCCGACCAGCGACGTGTCGCCCTGCAAGCGCTGCTCCAGCACGTCGTTGAACACCGCCGGTTGGCGCAACGGGTCCTTGCCGCTGTTGGCATGGCTGCAATCGACCATGATCCGTGCCGCCACCTTGGACTTGGCCAGGTCGTGCTTGACCTGCGCCACGCTCTGCGCATCGTAGTTCGGCCCACGGTGGCCGCCGCGCAGCACCAGGTGGGTGTCGGGGTTGCCTGGGGTCTGGATGATCGCCGGATGGCCCTGGCTGTCGACGCCGAAGTGGCGGTGCGGGTGGGCGGCCGAGCGCATTGCGTCGCAGGCAATCGCAACGCCGCCGTCGGTGCCGTTCTTGAAGCCCACGGGCATGCCCAGGCCGCTGGCCATTTCGCGGTGGATCTGCGATTCGGTGGTACGTGCACCAATCGCGACCCAGCTGAGCAGGTCATCGAAGTAGCCGGCGGCCATCGGTTGCAGCAGCTCGGTGGCGACCGGCAGGCCCAGGCGCAGCATTTCGCGCATCAGCTCGCGCGACAGCGTGAGGCCGGCGGCCATGTCATCGCTGCCATCCAGGTGCGGGTCGTAGGCCAGGCCTTTCCAGCCGATGGTGGTGCGCGGTTTTTCGACGTAGGCGCGGATCACCAGCAGCATCTGGTCGCTGACTTCAAGGGCCAGCTTCTTCAGATTGCGTGCGTACTCCATGGCCGATTCCGGGTCGTGGATCGAGCACGGGCCGACAATCACCAGCAAGCGCGAGTCCTGGCCATCGAGGATGGCGCGCACGGCTTGGCGATGGGCGTGGATCTGTTCATTGAGGAACGGGCTGAGGGGCAACTGGTGCTTGAGCTCAAGCGAGCTGGGCAGGCGCTGGGTCAGCGCTTCGTTGGCGCTGGTCAGGTTCGAAACGGGCAGAGCGGCGGTGGCAGAGTTCATATTCAAGGCTTCCTGGGCAAGCGGCGGGCTGTTCCCGCGCGCTTGGCCCTACTGGGGTGTTCGACAATTGGCCGTATCGGCTACGTGTGTTGGCTTGCCACCGATAGGTGACCGATCGGAGGCGGCAGGCTGTCCCGAGCGGAGCTTGCTAAATCGCCAGGCGGTGGAGGTGTCGTAGCGGTAATAGGTGGCGTAGTTCATGTCTTGATTCCTTTTTAGTGTCCGGTGTGCAACGAAATTTTCAGGGCCTGAAAAAACAAAACCCCCGGTCGGGGAGCCGACCGGGGGTTAGATTTCTCTGGTAGGCGACCCCTTGAGTAGTGGGCGCCGATTTCAGGTATCAGGCGCGCCAGTGGCTAAACCAATACCCAAAATAAAAGCTGACCAGTGCGCTCGAACCGTTCACACGGGTAGCCGACACCGAGCGCTGGGCGCTGGCAGCAGGGCAAACCTGAGGGTGGGTGAGTTGCAACATGGTATGTCTCCAAATGATGGAGCGAGCTTACTAGAGGCACACCGGTGGATTCAATCAGTAATTTCTATTGCCGCGGGGTACTTACGGCTATGAGGGACTGCCGATATGCTGGACACACCTTGTTAATGATTGCTTGGACGCGACCATGACCGCCTTGACCCTTGCTGCTGCTCAAACTGTTTCCATCGCGGGCGACGTGCCGGCCAACATCCACCGGCACCTGGCGTTCATGCGCGCGGCGGCGGCCAACGGCGTGCAAGTGCTGGTCTTTCCGGAGCTGTCGCTGACCGGGTACGAGCCGTTTCTGGCGGCTGAGTTGGCCATAGAGCCCGAGGCTGCCGTGTTGGCGCCACTGCGCGAGATGGCACGCGAGCTGCGCTTGACCGCGGTGGTGGGCATGCCGGTCCGGCTGGCTTCGCAAGAGGGCGTATTGATCGGTGCGCTGGTGCTGGGCGCGGACGGTTCCCTCGGCGTCTACACCAAGCAGCATTTGCACCCCGGCGAAGCGTTGGCGTTTGTCGCCGGGCAGGGGGGCGCGGCCCTCGAGCAGGGAGATGAGCATATTGCGTTGGCGGTGTGTGCGGACTTTTCCCACGCCAGCCATCCTCGTCGCGCGGCTGAAGCGGGTGCGACCGTGTATGCGGCGGGTGTGCTGGTCAGCGAAGGCGGCTATGCGGCGGACAGCGCTTTGCTCCAAGGCTATGCCGCCGAGCATGGTCTGCTGGTACTGATGGCCAACCATGGTGGCCCATCGGGTGGCTGGGCCTGCGCAGGTCGCAGCGCGATCTGGGCGCCGGATGGCCGCTTGATTGCCGCCGCCCCAGGGGTGGGCGACGCATTGGTGATCGCCCAGGGCGAAGGTGGGCGTTGGGTTGGCCGAGTGGTAGCAGTGTAAATGAGCTTTCATCTACGGGCCGCGACGGCCAATGACTTGCCCTTTGCCCGCACCCTGACCCACGAAGCCATGAGCCGCTACTACCTGCAGTACGGCTTGCTGTGGTCCAACGATGGCTTCGACGTCGCCTGGGCCGGGCGTGAGAACTGGCTGATCTGCCGCGATGACGCGGTGATGGGGTTTGTCAGCCTCAGTCGGGACAGCAAGGCCCTGTATATCCGCGAGTTGCACATGCTCGAGTGTTGTCGCAAGCAGGGCGCGGGCAGTTGGGTGCTGGAGCAGATGGCGCTGAAAGCGCGCGCGCACGGCCTGGGGCTACTACGCTTGACGGTGTTCAAGACCAATCCGGCGAGAAGGTTGTATCAGCGCCGAGGCCTGAGCATCGTGGGGGAAGAGGACTGCTTCTGGCGTATGGAACTCGACTGTCGGTCAACGCTGGCGGGCGAATAGCACACTCATTCGGGCAAAACAGGCACAACGCTTCAATAAGCGCATACTGGTCAGGACAGTACGTCCAGCTCCTGTCTCAGGGGCTCATTCTCGGCCAGGATGATGCCCTCTTTCATGCCCAGAAGGACCGCTACCTTATGGGCCTCTCCACGCCGTCCCTTTTTGCGCCCAGCGAGCACTTGATAAGTGGTTGCCGGGTCCACGCCGTGTTCCCGGGCGAACGCTTGAACTGACTTTCCTTGGTGTTCAAGCCAAGCCTTGGCTTGTGCAGCAGTGCGGATTGCGGGCATAGTTCAAAACCGTTCAAGTTTGTTTAACGAAGAGATGAGTGTGTCACCTCTTGGGGTGTGCCAATTTAGGATCATACATCCAAATGAGTGGAATCGGTTCGCGTTTAAGGCAAGAAAGAGAGCGGCTAGGGCTGTCGCAAAAAGTGTTTGGTGAAATAGGAGGCGTTGAAGCCAACGCGCAAGGCAAATATGAAAACGGCGGTCGGGCACCCAAGGCTGACTACCTTTCCCGCGTGGCGCAAAGAGGTGTGGATATCCTGTACGTGTTGACGGGCAGCCCCACGCCGATCCAACTGGATAACCTGAGCCAGATCGAAGAAAAAGTGCTGGGCAATTATCGAGCGATGTTCAAGGAAGACCAGGATGCAATCCGCCGCTTGACCACCACGCTGGCCGAGCATTCATCCATACGCAACGGAAAACCCAAGCCGCAACCCCAGGATTCCTGACCTTTAACCCGATAAACAGCGCGGTTCGCGGTTCGACGGGCAGGCGCAGCGCGTTGAAACTCTATATATATGACACTTGCAACTAGGTCTGCGCCTTGGTTTTTTGCTAAGGTGTTCAGCAACCTATAAGACCATATCGCGAGGTGTCTGCTTGATTAGGGTGCTAGTAGTCGATGACCATGATCTCGTTCGTACAGGCATTACACGAATGCTGGCTGACATCGATGGCCTGCAAGTAGTCGGCCAGGCTGAATCGGGTGAGGAGTCCCTGATCAAGGCCCGGGAGTTGAAACCCGATGTGGTGTTGATGGACGTCAAGATGCCCGGGATCGGCGGTCTTGGCGCCACGACCAAGTTGTTGCGCAGCCACCCCGACATCAAGGTCGTGGTGGTCACCGTGTGCGAGGAAGACCCGTTTCCCACCCGCCTGTTGCAGGCAGGGGCGGCGGGCTACCTGACCAAGGGCGCGGGCCTGGCCGAGATGGTCCAGGCCATTCGCCTGGTATTTGCCGGCCAGCGGTACATCAGCCCGCAGATTGCCCAGCAATTGGCCATCAAATCCTTCCAGCCCACCAGCGACTCGCCCTTCGACGCACTGTCGGAGCGGGAAATCCAGATTGCCTTGATGATTGTCGGGTGCCAGAAGGTGCAGACCATCTCCGACAAGCTGTGCCTGTCACCCAAGACCGTCAACACCTACCGCTATCGCATTTTCGAGAAGCTCGCCATCAGCAGTGATGTTGAATTGACCCTGCTCGCGGTGCGCCACGGCATGGTGGACGCCAGCGCCTGACATGAGCACACCGTTTGATCCAAGTGCCTTTCTCTCAACCTGCAGTGGCCGCCCTGGCGTGTACCGCATGTTCGACAGCGAGGCACGGCTGCTGTATGTCGGCAAAGCCAAGAACCTGAAAAACCGCCTGGCGAGCTACTTTCGCAAGACCGGCCTGGCGCCCAAGACCGCCGCGCTGGTGGCGCGTATCGCCCAGGTCGAAACCACCATCACCGCCAACGAGACCGAGGCGCTGCTGCTTGAACAGACGCTGATCAAGGAATGGCGGCCGCCCTACAACATCCTGCTGCGCGACGATAAATCCTACCCGTACGTATTTTTATCCGACGGCAACTTTCCGCGCCTGAGCATTCACCGGGGCGCGAAGAAGCAGAAGGGCAAGTATTTCGGTCCGTACCCCAGCGCGGGCGCGATCCGCGAGAGTTTGAGCCTGCTGCAAAAGACCTTCTTTGTGCGCCAGTGCGAAGACAGCTTCTACAAGAACCGCACCCGGCCTTGCCTGCAGTACCAGATCAAGCGCTGCAAGGCCCCGTGTGTGGGGCTGGTCGAGCCTGCGGAGTACGCCGAGGATGTGCGCCATTCGGTGATGTTCCTCGAAGGGCGCAGCAATGCACTGACCGATGAACTCTCCGGCGCCATGGAGCAGGCCGCCAGTACCCTGGATTTCGAGCGCGCTGCCGAGCTGCGTGACCAGATTTCCCTGCTGCGCCGCGTCCAGGATCAGCAAAGCATGGAAGGTGGCACCGGCGATGTCGATGTGATCGCAGCCTTCGTCAACCCGGGCGGCGCCTGTGTGCACCTGATCAGCGTGCGGGGCGGGCGGGTGCTGGGCAGTAAGAACTTTTTCCCGCAGACCGGTATCGACGAGGAGGTCGCCGAAGTCATGGCCGCCTTCCTGGGCCAGTACTACGTCAGCAGCCCCGAGCGCGATTTGCCGTCCGAGCTGATCGTCAACGTGGTGCATGAAGACTTCCCGACCTTGATCGAGGCGATCCACGAGCTGCGCGGCCGCGAACTGGACATCAGCCATCGTGTACGCGGCACCCGCGCACGCTGGCAGCAATTGGCCGTGACCAACGCCGAACAGGCGCTGGGCGCACGCCTGGCCAATCGACAGCACGTCGCCGCGCGTTTCGACGCATTGGCCGAAGTCCTCAACCTGGACGAGCCGCCCCAGCGCCTGGAGTGCTACGACATCAGCCACTCCAGCGGCGAGGCGACGGTAGCCTCCTGCGTGGTATTCGGGCCGGAAGGGCCGATCAAGTCCGACTACCGGCGCTACAACATCGAAGGCGTGACCGCCGGCGATGACTATGCCGCCATGCACCAGGCCCTTACGCGGCGTTTCAGCAAGCTCAAGGACGGCGAGGGCAAGCTGCCCGATATCCTGCTGGTGGACGGCGGCAAGGGCCAGCTGTCCATGGCCCGTGACGTGCTCAACGAGCTGGCGGTGCCCGACCTGATTCTGCTCGGCGTGGCCAAGGGCGCTACGCGCAAGGCCGGTTTCGAGACGTTGTACTTGAATGATGCCGCCCATGAGTTCACTTTGAAGGGGGACTCACCTGCGCTGCACCTGATCCAGCAGATTCGCGACGAAGCGCACCGTTTCGCCATTACCGGGCACCGCGCCCGCCGTGGCAAAACCCGGCGAACCTCAACCCTGGAAGGGGTTGCAGGGGTAGGCCCGACACGACGCCGCGACTTGCTCAAACATTTTGGTGGCTTGCAGGAGCTATCCCGTGCCAGCATTGACGAAATAGCCAAAGCACCCGGTATCAGTAAAAAGCTCGCTGAGTTGATTTATGCAAACCTGCACAGCGAATAGAATGCCTTTCCACCTTGTAGCCAGTTGTGCCGATGAATATCCCTAATCTGATCACCGTTCTACGCGTCCTGCTCATTCCGATTTTTATTCTGTTGTTCTATTTGCCCTACGAATGGAGCTACGCGGCCTCAAGTTCGGTATTCGCCTTTGCGGCTGCCACCGACTGGCTTGACGGCTACCTGGCGCGCCGCCTGGAACAGAGCACGCCGTTTGGCGCGTTCCTCGACCCGGTGGCCGACAAACTGATGGTGGCTGTCGCTCTGGTGCTGTTGGTACAAGAACACGGCAACCTGTGGCTGACCCTGCCGGCTGCCGTGATCATCGGCCGTGAGATCGTCGTCTCGGCCCTGCGCGAATGGATGGCCGAAATCGGCGCCCGCGCCCACGTGGCCGTGTCCAACATGGGCAAATGGAAAACCGCCGCGCAGATGCTTGCGCTGGTGATCCTGCTGGCCAACCCGTCGGACTTCTCGTTCTGGGTCCTGCTCGGCTACGCCTTGCTGCTCATCGCCGCCGGCCTGACGCTGTGGTCGATGCTCCAGTATTTGCGCGCCGCCTGGCCTCACCTGCGCACCACCGTTGAAAAGAAATAAAACTTTTTTGAATCAAGGGGTTGACGGGGGTTCTGGATTCTATAGAATGCACACCACCAAGACGCGGGAATAGCTCAGTTGGTAGAGCACGACCTTGCCAAGGTCGGGGTCGCGAGTTCGAGTCTCGTTTCCCGCTCCAAACACAAAGAAAAAGCCACTCAATAGAGTGGCTTTTTTTTGCCTGCGATTTATGAAGAGAGACCTCGGTCTCTCTTTTCATTTCCTCCCGGTTCCCTGGGGTTCCAGCCCGACACCGGTGTTCACGCGGTAAACGCGTGACTGTTCACCCACGCTTCCAAATCCTTTGCAGCCATTGGCTTGCCTATCAAATACCCCTGCGCCTCGTGGCAGCCCCACGCTTTCACGAGGTCGAAAATGTCCTGGTTTTCCACGCCCTCGGCCACCACGCGATAGCCCAGGCCGCTGGCCAGTTCAATCAGGTTTTTCACCAGGCGTTTATCTTTTTCATTGGTTGTCAGGTTGCTGATCAGGGACTGATCCAGCTTGACCGTGCTGGTCGGCAAGGTACTCAGGTAGATCCAGTTGCTGTAGCCGGTACCGAAGTCGTCGATGGCAACTTCGACACCCAGATTGCGCAGGCGTGTGAGTTGCTGAACCACTTCCGTCGGGTTGGTCATGAGGGTGCTTTCGGTGAATTCCAACTCCAGCCGGTCTGCGGGGAGTTGCTCAGCCTCAAGACGCCCGATGAGTGTGTCAACGAAGGCGGGGCTTTCCAGGTCGCCCACCGTGACGTTCATCGCGATTTTCAGCACCAGTCCCCGTTTGCGCCAGAGAGTGGCTTGATCGATCACCGCGTTCAGGACCCATGAGGTCAAGGACGGCATCAATGCGGTCTTTTCAGCCAGCGGTATGAATTCTGCGGGGCTGATGGTCCCCAGCAGTGGGTGATCCCAGCGGATAAGGGCTTCTACCGCCTCGCATCTGCCGCTGGGCAAGTTGATTTTCGGTTGAAATACCAGCCTGAGCTGATCCTCGGCGCGGATGGCCTGCGACAGCGAACTCAAGAGGGTGAAGGCCCGTTGTTGCGTGGCATCGAACGTGGGGTCATAGAGTAAATAACCCAGGCCACGGTCTCTCGCGGCATCTGCAGCGCTGATGACCAAGCGCAGCCAGTCTTGCTCGTCGTTGCCGTTAATCGGCAGGATGCCAATGCCGACGTGCATCAGGATAGGAATACCGTGGCAATCGACGGCCGTTTTGAAGCTCTCGATAATCCGCGGGCTGATGACCTCTCGATCAACCCTGCCCGCGATCAGGAAGCCGAAACGCGTCGGGCTGATTTTATACAGCAGGCACTCCGGCGGCAGGAGGGCGTGCAAGCGCTGTTTTATCGCAAGGATCAGGTCCTGCGCAAAGCTGTAGCCCAAGGCCTTGACCACATCGTTGAGAAACTTGGGGGAGGTGACATCCACCGCGTAAATCCGGATCGCGCCCTCGCGGGTGAGCGTCTCACGGATATCCTCTTCGAACCGCAAGCGGTTGAACAGGCCGGTCGGCTGGTCAATGTAATTTCTGGAGCGTACGCCCATGATCCGCATCATCACGAGTTCGGCCAGGTGGTTGAGCATCGCCGCGTCTTGCGCACTCATCGGCGCACGCGCAACGGTATCGATAAAGCACAGGCTGCCCAGCGATAAGCCATCGTCGGTCAACAGCGGGGCGCTGGCGTAATAGCGGATAAACGGTGCGCCCGTCACCAGGATATTGGCTTTGAAGCGCGGGTCGCTGCGTGCATCCAGGATTTCCAGGGGCTGATTGTCCAGCAGCGAGTAGGCACAGAACGAGGCACTTCTCGGTGTGGAACACTCCTCGATACCGATGCGCGCCTTGAACCATTGTTCGTGCTTATCGACGATGGAGATCAGCGCGATCGGCGCGTTGAAGTACTCACTGGTCATTGCCACGATTTTATTGAAAACGGGATCTTCTTGAGTGTCCCGGGCGCACAGCTGCGCCACGCGTTCCAAGCGCTTTGACTCTGTCTGGGGAAGGGGGGCGCCGTCGTCCATGATAAAGCTCCGTTTAACCATCATCTTCAGGGAAGATATCAAATTCGGACGGTGGGTTTCGACTCGAGTTGACCATCGGCGCGCTCAGCCCGTTGCGCCAATGCGGTGGGCGCAGCCCTCGAGGTTTTCCTGCAGGGCCCAGATTAAGCTGGTTCGCGCAGCCGATTATTCGACATACTGATCAGGTCGAAACCCTCATTTTTCTTCGAGGCTACCCTGATGCCATCCGCGCCTGCCAATCAGCCCAACCACCCGGAAGACCGTTATCGGTTGCTCGTGGAAGCCGTGGTGGACTACGCCATCTACATGCTTGATACGAATGGGCTGATTCGTAGCTGGAACTCGGGCGCCAAGCGGATCAAGCAGTACGACCAGAGCGAAGTGCTGGGTAAGCACTTCTCGTTGTTCTACACGCCGGAGGACCTGGCATCCGACCTGCCCGGCCGGGCGCTGAAGAGCGCGGATGAGTCAGGCCGCTTTGAAGGCGAAGGGTGGCGAGTCAGGAAAGACGGCACGCGCCTGTGGGCCCTGGTGATCATCGACCCGATACGCGCAGAGGATGGCTCGCTGATCGGCTTCGCGAAAGTCACGCGCGACTTGACTGAACGCCGGGCGGCAGAGCAGGCACTGCGCCAGAGCGAGCAGCAGTTCAGTCTGCTCGTGCAAGGCGTCACCGACTACGCCCTCTATATGCTGGACCCCAACGGCATCATCACCACTTGGAACGCTGGCGCCCAGCGCATCAAAGGGTACGAGCCTGCCGAAGTGATCGGCAGGCATTATTCAATGTTTTTCCAGGCGGATGACGTCGCCAATCATGTGCCTCAGCGTGCCCTGGCCACAGTCGTCAGTGAGGGGCGATACGAAGGGCAGGGCTGGCGCGTGCGCAAGGACGGTACGCGGTTCCTGGTCCATGTGGTGATCGACCCGATCAGAAACGAGCAGGGGGAGCTGATCGGCTACGCGAAAATCACCCGCGACGTGACCGAAAGCGTGCAGGCGCAACAGGAGATCAAGGAGACCAGGGAAGCGTTGTTCCAGGCGCAGAAAATGGAGTCCCTGGGTCAACTGACCGGCGGGATCGCGCATGACTTCAACAATCTCCTGATGGTCATCCTCGGCAGCCTGGAGCTGGCCAGGAAGCGCGTGCCACAGGATTCAAAAGTCCAGTCATTGCTCAATAACGCCATCGCGGGCGCTCAACGCGGCGCGACGCTTACCCAGCGAATGCTCGCCTTTGCCCGTCGTCAGGAGCTTGATCCGCAGCCTGTGGATGTGGGCGGCCTGATCAGAAACATGTCCGATCTCCTGTGCCGCATGCTCGGCGCCGGCATTCGCGTCGACACTCAGTTCCCGCTGGTCCTGCGCCCTGTGCTGGTCGACATGAGCCAACTGGAAATGGCCGTGATGAACCTGGTCATCAACGCCCGGGATGCCATGGGCGGCGAGGGGCGGATTCTGATCTCGGCAAGGGAGGATTCGTTTCCCGGCAGCCCGCCCGGTTCCGACCGGCTGATTTGCATCGCTGTCATCGACACCGGGCCGGGGATGAGTGAGGCGACCCTGCAGCGTGCGATGGAGCCATTCTTTACCACCAAAGGCGCGGGCAAAGGCACAGGGCTGGGGCTGTCGATGGTGCATGGCCTGGCGGCGCAATCCAAGGGCCACTTTGTGCTCAAGAGTGTGGTGGGCGAGGGCACGCGTGCCGAACTCTGGTTGCCGGTTGCCGAGGTGCACAGTTCGCCGGCTGCCACTGAACCGGTATCAACCCAAAGCCCGCCTGACACATTCCACGTGCAACCCCTCGATATCCTGCTGGTGGATGACGACCCGCTGGTGCTGATCAGCACCGGCGCGATGCTTGAAGACCTCGGGCATCGCGTCACGCCGGCGGCGGGAGGGCAGGCTGCGTTGGCGTGCCTGACGCAGGGAGAGCGCTTCGACCTGGTCATCACCGACATGGCGATGCCGGAGATGAACGGGGTCGAGCTCGCCAACACCCTCGAGCAGCTGTTTCCGGCGCTGCCGATCATCCTTTCGTCCGGCTTCGCAGAGGTGGCTGTGGACCTCAAAAGCGCGTTGACGCGTTTGCCCAAGCCGTTTGATCAGTCCGCATTGGCCAGGGTTATCGCTGACATGCTGCGGGCCCGGAATGAGCCGCCTTGTTGAGCCTCACCGCCGCGTCCCGGGGGGCCCTGAGGGGCCTCTGCCGCAGCGGCCGTGATCGCAGTATTCTGTGTGCTCAACCCTCGGCGTTTGATTCTGCGAGCAGTGACTCTTGAAGCGTAAAGCCTTGTTTATCGGGGTGGACATGGGCACCTCCAGCACCCGTGTCGGCGTCATTGACGAAAGCGGTCGAAGACGGGGCGCTGCCAGCCGTCCGGCGCGTTTGTCCAACCCCGCGCCTCGGGTCTACGGGCAGTGCCCGGACGAAATGTACGCCTCGGTCATGCTCGCCATCGCCGACGTACTGGCCCAGCCCTCCATCAATGCGCGTGATGTGTGTGGTATTGCGATATGCGGACAAATGGCTGGCATCTCGACGATCGGCCGTCACTGGGAAGCGACCACGCCGTATGACTCATGGCTGGACATGCGGTGTGCCAGCCAGGTGCAGCGACTCAAGCCCTACGAGCAACAGATCATCGAGCGCTCGGGCGGCCCGGTGAGTGCCACTCATGCGGCGAAGTGGCTGTATTGGCGCGATGAGCAGCCCCAGGTGTATCGACGGGTCAGCAAGCTCATCATGCCCGCGGCCTATGTGGCTGGACGCATGGCCGCGCTGGAGGCCGACGCGGCCTTCATGGATGACACTTACCTGGGTTTCAACAGCTTTGCCGACAGCCGCACGCTGCAATGGAATACCTCGTTGATTGATGAGTTTCACCTTGACGCCGAACGGTTGCCCCAACTGGTGAGGCCCTGGGACCGGATTGGCGCGGTGTGCGCACGCGCGGCGCGTGACTGCGGATTGCCGGTCGGCACGCCGATTTTCGCCGGGTGCGCCGACATCGCGGCCTCCCTGCTCGGGACCGGCGCGTTCGCCAGTGGGCAACTCTTCGATATAGCCGGTACGGGAGCCGTGCTCGCGACCTTGCTCGACACCTTTGCCGTGGACGCGCAACACAAGACCCTGTCGACGTTCCGGCATTGCGTTCCCGGCATGTACTACTCGATGGCGTATGTGGGTGGCGCTGGCCTGACGCTCAAGGGGTTTGGCCTCACACCGGACGAATGCCTGCAACTGGAAGCCAGGGCGGCGGCACTGTGTGCCCGCAACAAGCTGCTGTACCTGCCTCATTGTGGCGGGCGGCATGCCCCCTTCGATGCGTCGCTGTCGGGGGCGTTTGTCGGCCTTGACTGGTCGCATGACCGCACCGACCAATACCGGGCGATGCTCGAGTCGATCGCTTATGAATATGCGCAGTTTCTGCGCTGCATGCGGGACATCGACAACGTCGCAGGGTTGGGTGGGGTGATCAGCCTGGGAGGTGGTGCCAACAGCCCGGTGTTCCGCCAGATCAAGGCCGACGTATTGGGTTTGCCTTATCACAAGCTGCCCAGCGCCGAATACGGCGTGTTGGGCGCGGCGATGCTCGCGGGTCATGGTGCCGGGGTCTTTGCCGACTTGCAGCAGACCGCCACGGATTGGCGTGCGCCGGTGCAAAGCGTCGCGCTGCCCGACCCGTCGCGCAGCGCCTTTTATGAGGGCATGCACCGCGCCTACGAACGACTGGCGGGAGCGCTCAAGCCGGTTCTGGACGACCTGCAGGCTGTGCCGCTTGGTTGAGTGCCAGGACGTGCCGGGCCGGCATGTCGAGATGCTTGAAGTACTGCACGGCGAACTCCACGAACGACTTGACCCGCTGCGGCAATTTCTTCCCGCCTTCGGTGAGCAGGTGAAAGCCGGCCGTTGGGCATTGATAGTCTTCCAGCAACGGGATCAGGCGTTTAGCCTGGATATCGTCGGCGACTTCCCAGACTGACTTCCAGATAATCCCCAGGCCCTGGATCGCCCACTGGCGCAGGGTAAAACCGTCGTTGGCGAGGCGGTTGCCCTTGACCTGGATGGTGGTCGAGACCCCGTCCTTGATGAATTTCCAGCGATCCAGTGCAAAGTCCGCGCGCAGTTGCACCAGGCAATTGTGCTGGTGCAAGTCTTCCGGCGTCAGCGGGGCGCCGTAGCGGTGGAGGTACTCGGGCGCGCAGCAAATCATCGGCCGATCGACACCCAGCGAACGCGCGATCAATGAACTGTCCGGGAGGTCGCCGAAGCGGATCGCAATGTCTGAACCGGACTCGACAAAGTCCAGGATCCGGTCGGTGAAAAACAGGCGAACGCTGACATGCGGATTGTCGCGCAGGAAGGCATCCACCAGTTGGCTGACCCATTGGCGACCCAGGTCCGTGGGGCAGGTCAGGCCGATGGTACCCAGCAGGTCGCTGTGACCGTTCTTGATGATGTTGTCCAGGGCATCGACGTCTTCGAGAATCTTCAGCGCGTTCTCAAAAAGCAAGTGACCCTCAGCGGTCGGGCTCAAGCTGCGTGTATTGCGCTTGAGCAGGCGCAGGCCATAAAACTCTTCCATTGCCTTCAGCCGTCCGCTCATGGCCGCGGGCGACAGGCCCATCTGCCGCCCGGCGGTAGACAGTGAGCCTGTCTGCACGACCAGCCGAAACAATCGCATGTCCTGTAGTCGATCCACCATGATGATTCATCTCACGAGGCTGTTTTCTAATTGTTCGCAAAGTATTAAACGATTCTTCAGTTAATTCCATTAGTTAAGTAAGTCGTGAGCGCAGTTGCGCCGGCGCGAAGGCTTTGCCATGGGCATTTCAGGGGATATGTGAACGTGATTCAAATGTCTTTGTTGTTGGCTTCATCTTACGCGGTCGGTGAAAAGTCAATTTTTTAAAAGTGAATAGAAAAGTAGGGAAGATTGCGAATAATGAATACCGAGCGTGTGAGTCACTACACAATAAGAGGGTTTCAAGATGCGTGTTAATTATCAGGAGGCTGCCCCTTCGATCGACCTGGCCGGCCCATTCAAAACCGCGATGGGACGCTTTGCCTCGTCCTTGACCCTGATCACCACACTCGACGATGAGGGCCGGCCCCACGGCCTGGCCGCCACCGCGTTTTCCTCGGTGTCGATGGACCCGGCTTCGGCCCTGATCTGCATCAACCGCACTGCCAGCGCTTCACCGGTGATCAAGCGATCCGGGCTGTTCTGCGTGAACATGCTGCAAAGCCAGCATGAGCCGATCTGCAGGATCTTCAGCCAGCCCGACCTGCGCGAACGGCGTTTTATAGAGGGTCAATGGCGCACGGGAGCGCAGGGTATCCGGTACCTGGCCGACGCCCAGGCGGCGATTTTCTGCGAAGTGGTGCAAACCCTGGAGCACGGGACGCACACCGTATTTATCGGCAATGTCCTGGAGGTTATCACCCAGCCACTCGACGACCCACTGTTGTACATGGGTGGGCGGTACCGTCAGTTGCAAGACTGATTCGTTAGTTGCGCAGTGCTCGTTCTTATAACAATTAAATAATAAGTGGATATGGGTATGAACAATCAGTTGTTGGGCAAGTTCAGACTGGCCGGATCGCTTCCAAAGTGGGTCGGCCTGGACACCAGTGTCGCCGGCCCGTTGATCGGTCTATTGCTGTTGTGTGTTGTATTGACGGTATCGACGCATAGTTTCCTGACCGTGAGCAACTTGCTCAATGTACTCGATCAGGTCACGGTCCTCGGCATCATGGCATTGGGCATGACCCTGGTCATCCTGATTGGCGGCATCGACCTGTCGGTAGGCGCCGTACTGGCCGTGGCAATCATGGCCATGAGTTGGCTCGGTCAGGTAGTCGGGCTGCCCATGTGGGTCGCCATGCTCGGTGCCATTCTCGTCGGTGCGGCGTGTGGTTCGACCACTGCGTTGCTGGTGGTCAAGGCCGGCTTGCCGTCGTTCATTGCCACGCTGGCAATGATGTCGGTGGCGCGAGGCCTCGCTTACATGGTCACCGATGGCGCGCAAATCAGCGGCTTCCCGGAGTGGTTCAGCAACCTTTCGGTGATTCGCTACGCTGGCGTGCTGTCACTGACGGTCGGGTGCTTCGTGGTACTCGCACTGCTGTTCTGGTTTGTCCTCAGGTTCACCGTTGCGGGGCGCAGCCTGTACGCCATCGGCGGCAGCAGCAAAGTCGCCAAGCTCGCCGGAATCCGGGTCAAGGCCTACACCAGCGCGGTGTACATCATCTCCGGAGTCTGTGCAGCCCTGGGCGGCATCATCATGACTTCCCGGCTGGACACCGCCGGGGCCGGCGCGGGCGTGGGCTATGAGCTGGACGTGATCGCTGCCGTCGTCATCGGTGGCGGCAGCCTCAAGGGCGGTGCCGGCAGCGTGGTCGGCACTCTCATCGGTGTACTGATCATCGGCGTTTTACGCAACGGCTTGAACCTGGCCGGCATTTCACCCTTCGTCCAGCAAGTGGTCATCGGCGCCGTTATCGCGTTTGCCGTGATGCTTGACCTGCTCAAGCGCAACCCTGACTGATTCCAAGCCCAAATAATAAGGATAAAAACCATGAAGCTTTCAGCGTTTCCAGTGCGTGCTCTCGCGCTTCTGCTTGGCTGCCTGATGTCGATCAGTGCGCACGCCCAGTCCAAGCCCGTGGGTGAAATCACCGTCGGCATGTCGATCCCGAGCCTGCAATGGGTGTTCTACCTGATGGTACGTGACGGCGTGACACAGCAAGCCAACGCACTCGGGATCAAGAATGTGCTGGTGGCAGACGCTCAGGCTGATCCGGCGCGGCAGGTCAGCCAGATCCAGGACATGCTCAGCAAAGGCATCGATGTGCTGCTCTATACCGCCACCGGCAGTGCGGCCTCGGCGGTGCCGGTACGCCTGGCGCGGCAGCAGGGTGTGCCCGTGATCTGCATCGACAACTTCCCGAAAAATGTCGAATGCGACGCGTACATCGCGACCGATAACCTCGCGGCGGCGGGGGAGCTGGCTCGGCAAATGATCAAGCTGACCGGTGGAACGGCTGAAATCGGCCTGCTGCAGGGCACCTTGGGCGACTCCACTGAAGTGGCCCGGGCCCAGGGCCTGGACGCGGTGTTGAAAGACGCGCCGGGGATGAAGATCGTCGACCGCAAGCCCACCGACTGGCTGCAGGACAACGGCTTCAAAGTCGCCCAGGACATGTTGCAGAAAAATCCCGGGATCAATGTGTTCATCGGCCGTTCGGATGCACCGGCGCTGGGGGCGGCACAAGCCGTCAAGGTCGCCAATATCGATCACAAGGTCTGGGTGTTCGGGTACGACGGTTTGCCCTCGGCCCTGGAGGCGATTCGCGACGGCAAGATGGACATGACCATCACCCAGCAGGCGGTGGAAATGGGCCGCACGGCGCTGCGTACCGCGCTAGACCTGCAACAGGGCAAGCCGGTGGCCAAGACGCAGTTGCTACCGGCCTTTGTCACCACCCGCGACAACGTGGCGACGTTCCTTGAGCAGCACCCGTGAACCGGATCCAGGAGGGCACGTCATGAGTACTCACCCAACGGTCCCGGCACCTCTGTTCAGGGCCACGCAGATCGGCAAATCGTTCAACTCGGTGCGCGTGCTGGAGGACATCAGCCTCGATATCGGCTACGGCGAAGTGGTGGCTTTGCTTGGGGAAAATGGCGCGGGCAAGTCGACCTTTTCCTCGATTATTGCCGGCGCCCTGACGCCGTCCAAAGGCAGCATGTTCCTGGCGGGCGAGCCCTACGCGCCGAACGGTCCGGCGGCCGCCATGGCGCTGGGGGTCAATATGATCCATCAGGAAATTCATTTGCTGGCGGACTTGAGCGTGGCGGAGAACGTGTTTCTCGGCCATCTGCCGACGCGTGGCGCAATCATCGACCGCAAGACCCTGCACCGCGAGACCGCCAAGCAATTGCAGCGCCTGGGGCTGGATATCTCGCCGCAGACGCCGGTACGGGAGTTGAAGATTGCCGCCCAGCAACTGGTCGAAATCGCGCGTGCGCTGACACTCAATTCACGCTTGTTGATTCTCGACGAACCCACGGCGGCCCTCGGCAAGGAAGAAACCGAGCGGTTGTTCCAGCAGATCGAAACCCTGAAGCAGCAGGGCGTGTCGTTTATCTACATCAGCCATCGCATGGACGAGATTGCGCGGATCGCCGACAAGGTCGTGGTCCTGCGAGACGGGCACCTGATCGCTCGCCACGAGAGCGGGGCGGCCGAGGTCAGTGTGCTGGTGTCGCAGATGGTCGGACGGCCCATCGAACGGTTGTTCCCCGAGTTGCCGGCGCCGCAGGACGCCGTGGTCCTGCGCGTGGAGCAGCTGTCGGACAAGGCCGGACGCTTTCGCGACATCTCGTTCGAGGTCAAGGCCGGGGAGGTGTTCGGCATCGCCGGCATCGTCGGGGCTGGCCGTACCGAGCTGGTGCAGGCGATTGCCGGGCTGAGCGCCGTCAGCCACGGCGACGTGCTGTTGAACGGTCGACCGCTGCCGGCCAATAACGTGCTGGCCGCGATCGGCGCCGGTGTGGTGCTGATTCCCGAAGACCGCAAATCCGAAGGCGTGGTGCTGACGCAGACCATTGCCGAGAACCTGGCGTACTGCAACCTCGACCGGCTCAGCGCCTGCGGCATCGTCGCCAACCACCGCGTGACGGCCTTCGCCCACGAGCGTATTGCCGCGCTGGGGATCAAGGGCGTGGCGGGGCAACGGCTCGACAAGCTCTCGGGCGGTAACCAGCAGAAGGTCGTGATTGCCAAATGGATCGCGCGCAATCCCAAGGTGATCATTCTCGATGAGCCGACCCGCGGCATCGACATGGGCGCGCGTGCGGCAATTTACGAATTGATCATTGAGCTGTCGAAGGCCGGCATGTCGGTGATCGTCGTGAGTTCCGACCTGGAGGAAGTCATCGGCCTATCCCATCGCGTCATGGTCATGGCTCGCGGTTGCTGCCAAGGCATCCTCGAGCGGTCGCAGATTGCGCCGGACCGCATCATGGCCCTGGCTACCGCATGATCAACGATAAACAAAGAGCAGGTGAGAACATGTCCGGACCCTATCAAGCCTTGCCTTACCAGCCCTTCGCCGGGCTGCTGGACCTGTCCGGAAAAACCGCGGTGGTGACGGGCGGCAGCAGTGGCATTGGCTTTGCCATCAGCCGGCGCCTGGCCGAAGCCGGGGCCAATGTGCTGATCGGCAGCCTGGCGCCGGAGCGCAGTGCTGAGTTGGTCGAGGCCGGTTTCAGCGTGGCGTTTCACTCGACCGATGTCAGTTGCCCGCAAGCGATCCGTCAACTGGCGGATGTCGCAGTCGAGCGTTTTGGCCGGCTGGATATCTGGATCAACAATGCCGGCGTCTACCCGCTGAAGGCGATTGATGCCATCGATGCAGGGTTCTGGGATGGGCTGCATGCAATCAATACGCGTGCGGTGTTCCTCGGTGCCCAGGCGGCGCAGCACTACATGCGCCGGCAGGGCGACGGCGGCGCGATCGTCAATCTGTCATCGGTGTGCGGCCACCGGCCAATGGCCAATCACTGCACCTATGACGCGTCCAAGGGCGCCGTGCTGGCCATGACGCGAAGCCTGGCCAAGGACTTGAGCGCGTTCAAGATCCGGGTCAACTCGATCTCGCCGGGGTTGACGGCGACGCCGGGCAACCTGGCACC
This sequence comes from Pseudomonas sp. TH21, assembly GCF_016651025.1. Taxonomy (NCBI): domain Bacteria; kingdom Pseudomonadati; phylum Pseudomonadota; class Gammaproteobacteria; order Pseudomonadales; family Pseudomonadaceae; genus Pseudomonas; species Pseudomonas sp. TH21. Next base: position 2,176,494 of record NZ_JAEKEQ010000001.1, read on the forward strand.
ACAGCTGCTTGAACAACACCGACAGAACAATGTGCTGGGCAACATCCCGTTGGGCCGCGCCGCCGAGCCCTGGGAAATCGCCGATGCCGCCCTGTTCCTGGTTTCGCCACTGTCGTCCTACGTGACCGGTATCGACCTGCTCGTGGACGGAGGCTGGCTCTTGCACGGAAGTTGAACGACTGGCGCGTCGAGCATCGCGCCGATTTGAACCCACGTTTGAACGTTGCCACTTGCAGCGCCGGCACTGGCACGCCTGCGAAACGAGTGCACGTTACGAAAACGGTGTGTTGCGTCCATGGTGTCTGCAGCACTCCGGCCACTGAAAACAGCAGGAGAACGTCATGAAACTCGCTATGTTTATGCAGCCACTTCATCACAAGGGCTGGGACTATCACGAGATGTACGACCAGGATATTGCCTGCGCCGTCCACGCCGATAGCGTCGGTTTCGATGAGCTTTGGGTCGGTGAGCACACGTCGCAGCGTACCGAGCCCATCACCAACGCGCTGCAATTTCTATCCACGCTGATCCCGCTGACCCAGCGCATGAAACTGTGCACCGGGGTGCTGAACCTGCCCCATCATTTCCCGGCGCGGATTGCCGCCGATGCCGCGATGTTCGATCACATGTCCAAGGGGCGGTTCATCATGGGGATCGGCCCGGGCGGGCTGGCTTCCGACTTCGAAGTGTATGGCAGCAACGGCAAGGATCGCGGGCAGATGATGGTCGACTGCTACGAGATGATCCGCGCGATCTGGGGCGCGGATGCCCCCTACGCGTTCACCTCCGAGCACTATCAGGTCCTTCTCAAGGACGCGGTGCACCACGCGCTGGAAATCGGTTACATGCCCAAGCCGTTCCAGAAACCTTTCCCACGGGTGGCAACCACGGCGATGAGTCCGTTCTCCGGCACCGCAAAACTGGCGGGGGCCAAGGATTGGGACTTGATGTCTGCCAACTTCAACCCCACTGCCACCGTGGCATCGCATTGGCAGGCGTACTGCGAGGGGGCTAAAGGCGCTGGGATCAAGCCCGATGCCAACAACTGGCGCGTCGCCCGCTCGGTATTCGTGGCCGATTCCCAGGCCCAGGCCGAGGACTACCTGGCCCAGGAAACCTGCACCTTGCGACGCTACTTCGATTATATGATCGATAACCTCGCGACCAACCACTACACCAAGATCTTCAAGACGCGCCCGGACATGACCGACGAGGAAGTCACCGTCGATCATTGCATCAACGAGATGGTGATTTACGGTGATGTGAATTCGGTCACCGAGCAACTGGTGGCCTTCAGTGAGCAGACCGGCCCGTTCGGCACCCTGATGACCACCTTCCACGAGTGGGACGATGAAGCGCTGTGGCGCCGTTCGATGGCACTTACCGCGCAACAGGTGATGCCGCGCCTCAACGACTACATGACGCCACGTCTGAAGGCTCAGGAGCGCGCACATGACTGATTTGCACGCCACTGCCGGGCACGACTTCACGCCGACCGAACAGGAACTGGCGCGACTGCGCGAGAAGGCCCAGTTCATTCGCCTGGAAACCATTCGCCTGATCGAGATCGCCAAGGTCGGTCACTACACCTCGGTGTTCTCCGCCGCCGAGTTGTTCGCCGCGCTGTACTACGACGTGATGGACCTGCGGTTCGGCGAGCCGAAGTGGCCCGACCGTGACCGTTTCATGATGGGCAAGGGGCATGCAGCAGTCGGGCTGTTCCCGGTGTTGGTTGAATGGGGCTTTTTCGAAAAAGAGATCCTCGACAACTACACGCGCCTGGGCAACCCATTGGGGGACCACCCGGACATGCGCAAGGTGCCGGGAGTGGATTTTTCATCCGGCTCCATCGGCCATGCGTTGTCCGGCGGCTTGGGCATGGCCCTGGCCGGGCGGATGCTGGGCCAGTCCTTCACCACCTACGTGATGCTCGGCGACGGCGAGATGCAGGAAGGGCAGGTGTGGGAAGCCGCGCTCGGTGCAGCTCACCACAAGGTCCACAACCTGGTGGCGATCATCGACCGCAATGGGTACCAGCTCGACGGCAATGTCGATGACGTCATCGGCATCGAGCCGCTGGCTGACAAGTGGATTGCGTTCGGCTGGGAGACCCATGTGGTGGATGGCCATGACCTCGCGGCAGTCACCGGCTTGCTGCGTCGCCTGAAGGCCGACACTGCACGCACACAACCGGTGTGCGTCATCGCCAATACCGTCAAGGGCAAAGGGGTTTCGTACATGGAAACCGAGCCAGGCTGGCACTTGGGGTATCTGGATCCTGAAGATGCGCAACGTGCTATCGACGAAATCAAAAGCAAGGTGATCTGAGCCATGAATTCCGCTCCGCTGTCGAACAACTCCTGGCAGTACCGGCAACTGAACCAGCAGACACCCAGTTTGAGTGCCCTGTCGGATGCCCTGATTGAACTGGTCGAGCGCGGTGAGCCGGTGGTTGCCGGCACCGCTGACCTGCAGTACTCCAACGGCTTGTCGAAATTTGCCGCGCTGCACCCCGAACGCTTTGTGCAGTTCGGCATTTCCGAACAGAACATGGTATCTGCCGCAGCCGGTATGGCGGCGGTGGGCATGAAGCCGTTCGTGGCGACCTTTGCGTCGTTCCTGCCGTTGCTGTGCTGCGAGCAGATCCGCATGGACGTGGCCTACTCGGCGCTGCCGGTGCGCCTCATCGGTCACCATGCGGGTATCTCACTGGGCTTCTATGGCACCTCTCACCATGCCACCGAGGACCTCGCGATCATGCGTTCGATCGCCGATATCACGGTCGTCGCACCGGCCGACGGCAACCAGCTGAAGGCGGCGATCCTGGCATCGGCCAACTACCCGCAGCCGATCTACTTCCGCATTCAGCGCGGGCGAGATCCGGTGGTATACGACACCGTACCGGACTTCGTTTTCGGCAAGGCCACCGTGCACCTGACCGGCGATGAGCTGACCATCATCGCTACCGGCTCGACCGTGCACCCGGCTATCGAGGCTGCACGGGCATTGAATGCCGCCGGGCGTTCGGTCGGTGTGATCGACATGACCACCATCAAGCCACTGGACCGTGAAGCGGTGTTGACGGCGGCGCGCAATAGCCGCGCGATCCTCACTGTCGAAGAGCACAACATCATCGGCGGGCTGGGCGGGGCGGTGTGCGAAGTCATTGCCGAGGAGGGGATCGGCGTCAAGGTGCGGCGCCATGGCCTGTACGATGAGTACAGCCTGATCGCACCGCCGACCCATTTGTATCGGCATTACCGCCTGGATGCCGCCGGTATCGAAAGCGTAGCCCTGGAAGTACTGGGCTAAGGCACACGGGCTGTGTTCTTTTCAGGCCCGGCTGGGCCTGGCGTGCGACGAGGCGCTTGAATCAAGCGTGCTGGTCGCACGCTTTTTTTTGCCTGGGATTTTTCTGCCGGGGTTTATACGCGCGTAAAAAAGCTCACCGAAGTGAGCTCTTGATCAACCGAATGAGCGTGCAGCTGTCACCACTGCACACCACTGTTTTCGATCCACTGCAGGATCGACTCGCGCTGAGGATTCCAGCCCAGCAGGACACGCGCGTTCACCGCGCGCACGCGGCTGTTGGAACCGATCGCGAAGCGTGCCCAATCGCCCAGCTCGGCGATCGCTTCAGTGGCAGGCCAACTTTGAATATTGCCGTTGAAACCCAGGGCCTTGCTGATGGAGGTGGCAATTTCAAGGAATGAGGCTTCGCCGTTTTCGGCAAAAAACAGCGAGGCCGATGGCGCTTTCTCAATGGCCAGTCGATAGAGTTCTGCAAGGTCGTCGATGTGCACATTGGACCAGCGATGCACGCCGGCGCCCATGTACGCACCGGCGCCATATTTGCGTGACTGGGCGAACAGCTTGGGCAATTGATCGCTTTTCGACGCGACGCCCAGGGATTCGCCGTAGATCATCGTGGGGCAGAACACGATGCTGCGAATGCCCTGTTCGACGCCGGCGCGGCGCACGATTTGATTGATCTCGACCCGGTCCTTGCGAATGTCCATCGGGGTAAAGGGCGTCTCGTCGGTAAAAATATCCGCCCGTTCGTAAGCACCTCGTGCGTCGTCACCGACCACACTGGAGCCGGAGGTGTGCAGCAGCACTTTACCGCTGCCGCTCAACGCCTTGATGAAGGTTTCTACGGAGGCGAGGTGGTCGGAGTTTGCGGCGTTGACCACCACATCGGCCAGGCGTGCCTGTTCGCTGAGAATGCAGGCGTCATCCAGGGTCCCGAGCACCGGGGTGATACCCAGCGCCTGCAGGGCCTCGCGCTGCTGTGGATTGCGCAGCAGGCCACTGACCTGATGGCCTGCATCCACCAGGTATTTGGCGACGGAGCCGCCGATGTAGCCGGTCGCGCCGGTCACGAAAATCTTCACTGTCTTCTCCTCATTTCTTGTTTGATGACTGGCCTTCGCGGGCGCAAAGGACAGGCGCTCCAGATACTGGAACGCTTAACCATACGGTCGGTCTTGTATATGAGCTAGACTGCTTGAATGACAAATATCTGTGAATTCACTTCATGCTAAATATCAAAGACGTCAATCGTTCCGGCGAGATGGAAGTGTTCACACGGGTCGTGAATGCCGGGACGTTCTCTGAGGCAGCGCGGCAATTGGACATGTCGCCGTCGGCGGTGAGCAAATTGATCGCACGCCTGGAAACGCGGCTGGGGGCACGCCTGTTGCACCGCTCCACGCGGCGCCTGGAACTCACCGCCGAAGGTGAGCGATTCAACAGCGAGTGCCTGCGCATCCTGGAGCTGATCGACTCGGCGGAGCGCGACATCGCCAATGTCGCCAAACCCAGCGGGCTGATTCAGGTCAACGCCAACCTGCCGTTTGGGCAGCATTGCTTGTTGCCCTTGCTGCCCGGTTTTTTCGCCGCGTACCCGGACATCACCCTGAATATCGAACTCACCGACACCGTCGTCGACCTGCTGGAGCGGCGTGCCGACATTGCCATCCGTACCGGCCCGATGAAGGAGTCCAGCCTGGTGCAGCGGCGTCTTGGGGAGAGCCGCCTGCTCACCGTGGCGTCGCCTGAGTACATTGCGCGCTGCGGCCAGCCGGACAATCTGGACGAGCTGCAACGGCACAATCGGCTCAGTTTCGGCTTCCATCGGCACTCCCAGGCCTGGGTGTTCCGAGGCGCCGATGGCCAGCGCGTCGAGATCGAGCCCAAGGGCAACACGCTGGTCAGTGATGGCGAGAGCCTGCGTCGTTGTGCCCTGGCAGGGCTGGGGATCGCCCGGCTGGCAAGCTTTCATATCCAGGACGACCTGGATGCCGGGCGCCTGGTGCCGATTCTGCAGGCTTACGACAGCGGTGAAACCGAAGCGATTCATGCGGTATTTATCGGTCCCGGCCAGCAACTGCCTCACCGCGTCCGCGTCTTTATCGACTTTCTGCTGGATAGGCTCGCGCCGCAGTTGTCGCCTCAACGGCGCTGATCGTTTCTTCAGTCTTTGCGGATTGAGTCTTCGCCAATGGTTGAAAATCCTCGCTCCTGGCTTGGGGCATGATGGTGCGCAAAACAACAAAAGAAGGCGGCACACATGGATTACCAACTGACCGGAAAAACCGCGCTGATCACCGGTGGCGCAACCGGCATTGGCCTGGCCATTGCTCAACGTTTCATCCTTGAAGGCGCCCGCGTGGTCGTCAGCGGCCTGCATCAGGAGGAGCTCGACTCAGCGCTCCAGGAGCTGGGTGAACACAGTCGGGGGATGGTCGCGGACCTGACGGCGCAAGGTGCCCCGGAGCGCCTGGTCGCCCTGGCGCTTGAGGCGGGGCCGATCGATTTTCTGATCAATAACGTGGGTATCTTCGAGGTCCGCGATTTTTTCGAAACCGACGATGCCCAGTGGCTTCATTACTTCAATGTGAATGTGATGAGCGGGGTGCGCATGACGCGCCTGGTGATGAAGGCCATGCTGGATCGCGGGCATGGCTCGATTGTGTTTATCAGCAGTGAGTCCGCGATCAAGCCACAACCGTGGATGGTGCACTACGGCGCGATGAAAACCTGTCTGCTGGGTATCTCCAGGGCGTTGGCCGAGTTGACCAAAGGCACCGCGGTGCGGGTCAACTCAATACTGCCGGGGCCGACCAGCACCGAGGCGGTCAAGTGTTATCACCGGGAAATCGCTGCGCAGAAGGGCATCACTGCCGAGCAGGTGGTGCAAGCCTACTTCGATGAAACCGAACCGACTTCATTGATCCGCCGCATGATCGAGCCGCAGGAAGTGGCCAGCAGCGTGCTGCACCTGGCGGCCTCACCGGCGCTCAACGGCATGGCAATGCGCGTGGAGGGCGGCACGATTCGCGCCATCGTGTGAAACAAGCCCCACGCCGTGGGGCTTGAGCGGCTGTCAGGCGGCGCCGTGGAACCGGGGCAACACATGTTCGGCGAGCTCTTCCATGACCTCGACGATGGGCCTGGCACTGTGACGCAAGTGCAAGCCCACATGTTGCACGCCGGCTTCGCGCAGCGCCTGCAGCTCTTCGATCAATGCGTTTCGCCCGCCACGCCCGCCGAAGCGCAAGGTTTTCATCGGTGCATGCGGGTCGGCTTCAAGGTCCAGGTGCAGGAAGGTGATGTAGGGTTTGTCGCCCCCCACTTCGCGCCACAGGCGCACGCGGCGCCGGTGTTCCTGGGCGGTTCCGGGGTAGGCGAGCCAGCCCCCCATATGCTCGCCGATCCAGTTTGGCGATTGTTGGCCAAGCCCGGCCACCAGCAGCGGGAAAGCTTCCTTGCGTTGCGGCAACAACTCGGCACCCTGGGGCAGGCGTCCGGCTCCTTGGGTCTGCAGCAGTTCGACGGCACTGCGAAAAAGCGCGCCGCGTTGCTCGTAGTCGACGCCGAACAAGGGGTATTCCATCGGCCGGTCACCACTGGCAACGCCGAGCAGCAGGCGTCCGTCACTCAACTCGTCGATGCTGTTGGCGGCCTTGAGGGTCAGCCACGGTTGACGCAGGGGCAGCACCACTGCGGCGGTGCCCAGCATGATGTTGTCGGTGATTCCGGCAAGGTAGCCCAGGTAAGAGAAGGTCTCGAACACCTGTGCGGCGTCGCCGAAGTGCGGGTCGTAGACCGGTACGTCGCGCACCCACAGCGCGCGGAAACCCACGGTGTCCGCGAGCTTCGCCAGTTGGGCATGCTGTTTGATGTCGGGCACGCCAAAGGGGCGTTGCTCGGTGACGCGCAGGCGCTGGCCAGCAGTGGACCAGTCATTGTCCAGTGGCAGTTCCAGGCCGATCGAGAATTGTGTCGGGCCGAGCAAACGTTGAAAGTGCGTGTTCATCCAGTCTCCTGCGCCCTGTGCAAGGCAGGGCATTACTACGGTTGATGCGCCGTAGTATCCCTGCCGCAGGTCGGGAGAAAAATGCGCTGGCGCGCACAATACTCTTGACTGCAATGCACAGCTGGGTAGTCAGGGCCTGGCCGGCAGACGCTTGAGGATCGCCTTGCCCACATCCAGTGCCGACGCCGGATTCTGCCCCGTCACCAGCTCACGGTCGATGACCACATGGCTGGTCCACGGCGAGGTGTTGCTGCTGTAGGTGCCACCGGCGTGTTGCAGTGCCGTCTGGGGATAGAACTTCATGGCGCCGCCGTTCAGCAGGCCTTTGGCGAGTTCTTCCTCCTGGTTGCTGATGACCGTGAATTGATAGCCGGCATAGGTCCAGCCGGTCGCGGTGGCGGGGTTGCCGTTTTCCAGCTGCTGGGTGAAGGACGTCGGGTCGGACAAGGTCGAGAGCAGGGCAATCGGACCATGGCAGACCAGCGCGGTGGTTTTCTGGTTGGCATGGAAGTGCTTCAGCAGTTTGCCCAGCTCGGCACTGTGCAGCAGGTCTTGCATCGGCGCATGGCCACCGGGCACGTACACGGCATCGAACTGCTCGTAGCCGATCTGTTCGACGCGCGACAGGCTGATCACCGGCGACTCACCCGGCGAGGTGATTTTCAGGCGTTCGAGCAGCACCTTGTGCACCTGCAGGGCCGCCGCATCGTTGTTGAAATAGGCCGCGTCGGTGGAGGATTTATCCAGCGTCGGAGCCTTGCCGGTGGGCGTGGCAAAGGTCACCGAGTGGCCGGCGTCGAGCAGCAATTTCACCGGCTGCATGAGTTCGTTCAAATAAAACCCGGTGGAGAAGACTTTGTTGTCCTTGAGGTCGAGGTGGTCGGCATCGGACAGCACCACCAGCACGTTGCTGGCCTGGGCGTGAAGTGCCGTGGTGAATACCGTCATTGCAAGGGCGATTCGGCTGAGTGTGCGCATGGGCGTTCCTGATTGAGAAGAGAGGGCCGGAAGGCTCGGCGCACTATATTCATGCCTGCGGTGGCGATAAACTCGCTGGCGAGAACAGAACCTGTTCGTTGGAGGCAAAAGTGAGCCGTCGATTCGATTATCTTGCGGATGTGGAAGTCTTCGTCACCGTGGTGGAAAAAGGCTCCCTGAGCGCGGGTGCAGTATGTTTGGCGACGACGCCGTCGGTGGTCAGCCGTGCGATTTCTCGCCTGGAGACGCGTCTGGGCGTGCAGCTGTTGCGGCGCACGACTCGACGCTTGAGCCTGACCCAGGCCGGTGTGCTCTACCTCGAGCAGTCCCGCGCGGCGTTCTCGTTGATCGACAATGCCGAACGCTCGATCCAGGGCCAGGAAGGCGCATTGACCGGCCGTGTGCGCCTCAGCGTGCCGACCACTTACGGCCACTTCCGGTTGCCGCCCCTGCTGTGCCAATTCCACCGGCAGTACCCCCAGGTCAGCATCGAATTGAGCATCAGCAATCGCAATGTCGACCTCGTCGCCGAAGGCTATGACCTGGCCATCCGCCTCGGGGCCTTGCCCGACAGCGGCCTGATCGGGCGCAAGCTGGAAGATGCGTCGCTGTGCGTGGTCGCCGCGCCCGACTACCTGCGCCGCGTGGCCGCTCCATTGAGCGTGGATGACCTGTCTGCGCATGCCTGCCTGCCGTTCGTGATGCCCAGCAGCGGCCGCGTCGGCCCCTGGCTATTTCGCGAACAGGGAATTGACCGAGAGTGGCTGCCCCAGGCGACTGTGCTGGTAGCCGATGATGTCCTGGGCACGGTATCGCTGGCCGAGCACGGCATGGGGATCTGCCAGACCTACGAGTTTATTGTGCGCGAGCGCATCCGGAGCGGACGGCTGGTGCCCTTGCTGGAACAGGCGGCAGGGCGTTCGCGGCCGTTCTCGGTGATCTTCGCACCGCATCGCCAACTGTCGGCGGCGGCGCGGGCATTGATCGATTTCCTGACCCGTGAGGTGAATCCGTTTCACAAGACAAGTGAATAAGGCAGCGGTTTATCGGCCTCTGCACCCTCGGCGTTTGTGATAATTTTTCACTAATCAGCCAGTGGAGCAACGAACGTGGATAACAGAGCGGGTGAAATGTCGGTGTTTGTGCGCGTGGTGGACGCTGGCAGTTTTTCCCAGGCCGCGCGCCAGATGCTGATGACGCCCTCGACCGTGAGCAAACTGATCGTTCGCCTTGAGCTGCGCCTCGGCGTGCGCCTGCTGGAGCGCTCCACTCGCAAGCTGTCGCTGACCGACGAAGGACGCATCTACTACGAGCGCAGCATTGCCTTGCTGGCTGACCTCGATGATGTGGAGCGGGTATTGGCCCAGGGCGCGCAGAAAGCCCGTGGGACCGTGCGCATCAATGCCTCGGTGGCGTTCGGCACCTTGGCCATCGAGCCCAACCTGCCGGCGTTCTGGGACGCTCACCCGAATATCCAGATTAACCTGTCGCTGTGCGATGACATCGTCGATATGTACCTGGACCGCACGGACGTCGCGTTCCGGGTTGGTGTCTTGAGTGACTCGACCCTGCGTGCCAGGACCATCGGCGTGGCGCGGCGCAAGATCGTCGCTTCACCGCTGTACCTGGAAAAGCACGGCGTGCCTGAAACCCTCGAAGCCCTCAGCGAGCACAACTGCCTGAGCTTCAACTTCCGTCGTGCCACCCCGGTCTGGCCGATGAACCAGAGTGGCCGCATCGTCGATCGCATCGTGCAGGGCAACCTGCAAGCCAACAACGGCGAGACGGTCCGGCGCATGGCTATCGCCGGCGCGGGCATTGCGCGCCTGGCCGATTTTCATATCGACGAGGATATCGCCGCGGGCCGACTCGTCGAGCTGCTGGCGCACAACGGGCATGATTGCGAGGAAGTGCACGCGTTGTACCAGGGCGGCCAGCACGTGCCCCAGCGTATCCGCACCTTCCTCGACTTCATGGTGCCGCGTCTGCAGGCGTTTATGACGCGTGGTTAAGCCTGGGCTTCGACCACGCGCTTGAGGCCTTGCAGCCCGGCGGCATACAGCGCCTCGAAATGCGCGACAACCTCAGCCTCTTCCGCGCCCTGGACGATAAAGGTGCTGGACCAGCTCGCCAGTGTGCCGCCTTTGCCATCGTCCTTGGCCGCCATCGTGCCGACATAATCGATTACCGGCGACGGGCCTTCGAGCAAGGCGTAGCTGTACTGCCGGGCGTCTTCGTCAAACGTCAGCAAACGCTCGACAATCAGTGCGCCGTCGGCGGTTTTCAATTGGCGCAGACGCCCACCGTCACTCAGGTTGCTGCTGGCAATGACGTCCAGCCAGCGCGGCAGCCAATTGTAGCCGCCGAGCACCGACCAGACTTCGTCGACCGGGCGTGCAATGGCAATCGAGACACGTACTTCACTCATGGTTTTACCTCTGGGTTCATGGGCGCGTCCACTCGCAGACGCAATACATGGAAGGGGGGCCGACTGTCGTCCTCGCCCGCATTGAGCAAGGGGTGACGGTGCAGTTGATTGGCGGTGATGTAGAGCCAGCGGCCCTGGGCATCCAGTTCGACGCCATCCGGCCAGCCGAGCAACCGGTCGTCCTGGGCGAGGATGCGATAGCCCGCGGGGGAGGCCAGGCCGATGGCGTTGTTGGCGATGTCGGTCACGTAGACGTTGCCTTCGGCATCCACGTCAAAGCCGTCGCAACAGGGTTTTTCGCACCAGTACTCCACGGCGGCGTCCAGTCGTGCAGCATCGGCCGGCTGCGCGAGTACTGTTGCGGCGATCCGATAGACCTGGCGCGCCGACATCGAGCCGACGTACACCCAGCGGCCCAGCGGGTCGATGGCGATGGGGTTCAGGCCGTAGCGGTAAGGGATCACTTCGCCTTCCGGGGTACGCAGGGCCAGGGTTTTCCCCGCGATTTGCAGCGGTTCATCGCCCGGCATCAAGGCTGGATGGCACTCCAGCGCACGCCATGACAACCCGGTTTGCAGGTCGACCACGATGATCGCCGGGTAGTCGCTGGTGCCCACCGGGTTCAGCGTCATGTCGGCGATGTAGATGCGTTGCTGGCGCCAGTCGATCACGAAATCCTGGGTGAAGGAGCTGGGGCGCAGCACATTCTGCGGTAACACGATCAGGCGTTGCAGGCGGTTTTCCTGGTCGTTCCAGGCAATCAGGCGTGGCTGTTGCTGCGGGCCGCCCATGTCCAGAATCCACACGATACCCTGTGGGTCGGTGCGGATGCCGATCACCGCCGACATACCGTGGCCCTGCGTGTCGGGCTTGCCCGCCCAGCGCGCATTCGGGTAAGGCGGGTGCTCGCCGTCGACGGTCACGGCACGCACCGAGAACGGCGGCGCGATGATCGCCGAGACGGACACCAGCACGCGCCCATCCGGCATGACGGTAGGGTTGCCCGGCCGCTCGACCGGGAACGTCGCCACGATCTCCAGGGCCTGGGTGCTCATGTCAATGCCTGCACGAAGGAGGCGGCGGTGCCGGCGGCCGGGTCGACGAAGATGATGTCGCTGGGGTCGCGTCGCGGTGTGTCGACCGAGACCATGAACAGCGGATGCTCGAGGATTTCCGGCATGCCGTGGATGGTGAACTTCTTGAAGAACAGCATCTCGCCCGGACCCACTTCGAACGGTTCGCGGTCACCCATGAAAAAGCGCGCGCGGCCGGACAGGATGATCAGGTACTCGTCACAGGTGGCGTGATAGTGCGCCGGCGTCGGGTGATACACCCGGAACACACGGCCACTGGCTTCATCTTCGTCGGTCAGGCGGGTGTCCACCAACAGGGTGTCGGCGTTCTCGGGGAAGGTCTTGACGATTGCATTCAGGTCGAACGAGGCATGGGGGGCGGCCTCGACCAGTTTTTTGCGGGGGATTGCTGCGGACATCATGAAACCCTCATGTCAGGCGCACTGTGTTCAGTGCTGTCATCGTGTGGGGTCAGCATAAGCAGTGAGCCGTGGCCGGAGAACGCTGCGCGCGGGCACAAGATTTGAGAACTCAACGCACAGCTGGCGTCCCTGGCGCGTTGCGAATTCAATTCCAAACTGCTGCGCCCGGCGATGCATTTTTGCCAGGGATCGCATGGGGCATAGTGGGGTCCATTGATTATCGATCCCGCTGCGTTGGAGACACCCTATGCAAGTCAGAACTGCTGTCCTCAGACACATGAAGGTTGCCCCGCCCTACGCCCAGAGCAAGCCGATCAGCATCGAGACCATTGAGCTGGCGCCGCCGGGGCCGGGTGAGGTGCTTGTGCGCATCCGGGCTGCCGGCCTGTGCCATTCCGACCTGTCGGTGATCAATGGCGATCGCCCGCGACCGATGCCCATGGCGCTCGGCCATGAGGCGGCCGGGGTGGTTGAAGCCTTGGGCGACGGGGTCAGCGACCTCGAGCCGGGTGATCATGTGGTCATGGTCTTCATGCCCAGTTGCGGCCACTGCCTGCCCTGCGCCGAAGGCCGCCCAGCGCTGTGCGAGCCAGGCGCCAAGGCGAATGCGGCAGGCACCTTGATCAATGGCGCGGTGCGCCTGAGCAGTGCGGCCGGGCAGGTGCATCATCACCTGGGGGTGTCGGCGTTTGCCGAATACGCGGTGGTGTCACGCAACTCGGTGGTCAAGATCGACCGCGACTTGCCTTTCGTCGAGGCCGCGCTGTTCGGCTGTGCGGTGCTGACGGGCGTCGGCGCGGTGGTGAATACCGCGCAGCTGCGCGTGGGCGCCACGGCCGTGGTGATCGGCCTGGGCGGGGTAGGCCTGGCGGCGGTGCTGGGGGCGCGAGCGGCGGGGGCGAGCCAGATCATTGCGGTCGACCTGTCGCCGGCAAAACTCGCGCTGGCCAGGGACGTCGGTGCGACCGCCGTGGTCAATGGCGGCGATGCGGATGCCGTCGAGCAAGTCCGCCAGTTGACTGCCGGCGGGGCCGACTATGTGTTTGAAATGGCCGGCTCCATCCGTGCGCTGGACAATGCCATGCAAATGACTCGGCGCGGCGGCATGACCGTGACCGCCGGCCTGCCGCCACCGGGCTCGGCGCTGCCGGTCAACGTCGTGCAGTTGGTGGGTGAGGAACGCACGCTCAAGGGCAGCTATATCGGCACCTGTGTACCGCTGCGTGATATTCCACGCTTCATTGCGCTGTACCGCGATGGCCGGCTACCGGTGGATCGGCTGCTAAGTGGGCGACTGAAACTGGACGATATCAATGAAGGTTTCGACCGTTTGCACGACGGCAGTGCGGTACGCCAGGTGATTGAGTTTTGACGCGCGGGCTTTAATACCGGTTATTTAAAAAGGTGGCTGAGAGGCCATCTTTTTTTACCTCGGTTATTTGCCTGGGGGTCAATATTGTTTTCGTTTTAACGTGGTTTATCTAAGTCCTTGAGTCACGGAAAATTCCTTTCTATTCAAATAAATGAAAGTGGGTCACGGGTTAACTTGTTGTTCTTGATCCTCTCTTAAAACATTCCATTACGGAGCAACTGACGTGCATTCTTCTATACAGGGGAAGGGGAGCTGTTTGTCCCTGAAAAAGCCCAACTGGGTTAAAAGTGCGGCACTTTCAGGCATCAGCCTGGCCGTGTTCGCGACGTTGAGCGGCTGTGGCGCAGACCACGCGAAACCGGCATCGGTGGCCCCCACGGTAACGGTGAGCAAACCGGTGAAATCGGTGATCACCGACTGGGACAGTTTCACCGGGCGCTTCGAAGCCACCGACTCGGTGGAAGTGCGCTCGCGGGTCAGTGGCTATCTGGAAAAGGTCGCGTTCCAGGACGGTGCCATCGTCAAGAAAGGTGATCTGCTGTTCGTGATCGACTCCCGTTCGTTCCAGGCGGCGGTGGTCCAGGCCCAGGGCAAGTTGGCGCAGGTGCGTTCGCAACTGGCCTTGGCCGAGCAGGAGTTTGCCCGCGCCAAGGTGCTGATCGAGTCCAGGACGATCGCGCGCAGCCTTTACGACCAGCGCTTGCAGGCGCGTCAGGCGGCGCAGGCCGAAGTGTTGAGTGCCGAAGGGGCGTTGAGCAATGCCAGGCTGGACCTGGAGTTCACCCGCATTACTGCGCCCATGAGTGGGCGCATCAGCCGCAAGCTGATCAGCGAGGGCAACCTGGTCAACGGCGGCAACAGCAGCGCGACGTTGTTGACCACCATCGTGTCGATTGACCCGATCGATATCTACTTCGATATCGATGAGCAGAGCTACCTCAAGTACCGGCGCCAGGCGCATACCGGCGGCAACCAGAGCCAGGTGCGGATCGCCTTGCCCGGCGAAAGCGAGCCGAGCATGAGCGGGCGCATGGACTTTATCGATAACCGGCTCGACCCCTCCACCGGCACCCTGCGCCAGCGTGCTCGCGTGAGTAACAAGGACCTGCAGCTGAGCCCGGGGCAATTTGGCCGGGTGCAATTCTCCAGCCAGGCGGCCTACCCGGCGTTGCTGCTGCCGGACACTGCGATCAGTGTCGATGCGACGCGCAAAGTGGTGTACGTGCTCAACCCGCAGGACAAGGTCGAGATTCGTCCGGTGACCCTGGGCAAATTGCATGACGGCCTGCGCGAAATCGCCGCCGGCCTGCAGGAACAGGACCGCGTGATTGTCGACGGCCTGCAGCGCGTGCGCGCCGGTGATACCGCAACCGCCAGTGCGCCGCTGGAGGCACAGCGATGAACCTGGGACGTACCTCTATCGAACAGCCGGTACTGGCCATTGTGCTGTCGATTGTTTTGCTGATTGTCGGCGGCCTGGCCTACCTGGTGTTGCCGACCTCCGAATACCCGGACATCGCCCCGCCTACAGTAGTAGTCACCGCGACCTACCCCGGGGCGTCGGCGCAGACCGTGGCCGAAACCCTGGCAATCCCCATCGAGCAGGAGGTCAACGGCGTTGAAGACATGCTCTACATGTACAGCCAGGCGACGTCCGACGGCAGCCTGAACCTGACCATCACGTTCAAGGGCGGCACCGACGTGGACAAGGCCCAGGTGCTGGTGCAGAACCGAGTGGCGCTGGCCACCCCGCGCTTGCCGGAGCCGGTGCAGCGCAGTGGGGTGACGGTGCGCAAGTCGTCGCCGACGCAACTGTCGACGATTTTCATCTCGTCGCCCAAGGGCACCTACGACCAGTTGTATGTCTCGAACTTCGCGATCCGCAATGTCGCCGACGTGCTCAAGCGCATCGATGGCGTGGGTGACATCAACCCGTTGGGGGCACGCGAATATTCGATGCGCATCTGGCTCGACCCGGAGCGTGTGGCGGCCTTCAACCTGACCCCGGCCGACATCATCGCCGCAGTGCGTGCGCAGAACACCCAGGTAGCCGGCGGCGTGATCGCCCAGCCGCCGGTGGCCTCCCAGGCATTCCAGCCGAACCTGATCTTTGAAGGACGCCTGAAGGAGCCAGCCGACTTCGACAACATCGTGCTCAAGTCGGGGGCCAGCGGGCGCCTGGTGCGGCTCAAGGACGTGGCGCGTACGGAGATCGCCGGGCTGGCCTACGTCAACAACACCTACTACCTGCGCAATCCGGCGATTGGTCTGCAAGTACTGCAGCGTCCTGGGGCGAATGCCCTGGCGACGATGAAAGTGGTCGAGGAGACCATGCAGAAGATCGGCAAGGACTTCCCCGAGGGCATCGAATACAGCATTGGCTACAATCCCACCGCCTTTATCGCCGACAGTATCGGCGAGCTGGGCAAGACCATCTACGAAGCCGTGATTCTGGTGGTGCTGGTGATCATGGTGTTTCTGCAGGGCTGGCGGCCGTCGATCATTCCGATCCTGGCGATTCCAGTGTCGTTGGTCGGCACGTTCGCCGTGATGGCGATGCTCGGTTATTCGATCAACAACCTGACCCTGTTCGGCCTGGTGCTGGCGGTCGGCATCGTGGTGGATAACGCGATCGTGGTGGTGGAGAACGTCGAGCGGCACCTGGCCGATGGCAAGAGCCCGCTGGACGCCACGCTGGTGACCATGCAGGAAATCGGTGGCGCACTGATCGCCATCACGCTGGTGCTGTGTGCGGTGTTTATTCCGACGGCGTTCATTCCCGGCATCTCCGGTGAGTTCTTCCGCCAGTTCGGTATCACCATTGCCGTGGCCACCGCGATCTCGCTGTTCAATTCGGTGACCTTGTCGCCGGCGTTGGCGGCGATGATTCTGCGCCGGCATGCACCTGAAGCAGAGCAGGCAAACATCGGCCTGCTCAAGCGTGCGGCGAATGGGTTCAACCGTGGCTTCCTGAAACTCTCGGCGAGCTATGCCGGCAGCGTGCGCGGGCTGGTGGGGCGGACGCCATTGATGCTGGCGATCTATGCGGTGCTGATCGCCGCCACCGCGTACTTGCTGGTGTCGACGCCCAAAGGGTTCATCCCGATTCAGGATCGCGGTTACCTGGTGGTGATCGTGCAATTGCCTGACGGCGCGTCGCTGGAACGTACCAACGCGATATCCCAGCAGATCGAAGCCATTGCGCTGCAGGTGCCTGGGGTGGATCGAGTGCCGACGTTCTCCGGGTTCTCGATGGTGACTGGTACCAGTTCATCCAACTCCGCCGGCCTGGCCCCGGTGTTTCAGCCCTGGTCCGAGCGCAAGAAGCACGGGCTGACCTCAGACAAGATCGCCGCAGACCTGCGTGAGCGCCTCAAAGTTGTCAGCGGCGCCACGGTGATTGTCGCCACGCCTCCGCCGGTACAGGGGTTGGGCAGTACCGGTGGTTTCTCGATGCGCTTGCAGGACACTGCTGGCCTGGGCACCGAAGCCTTGGCCAAGGCCACCGATGCACTGATCGCGGCTGCCAACGCTACCCAGGGCATGACCGGCGTGTATTCACCGTTCTCCGCCCGCACCCCGCAGGTGTTCGTCGAACTGGACCGTGAACGCGCGGAAATGCTCGGCGTACCGAGCAGCCAGATCAACCAGGCAATCGAGACCTACTTTGGTTCGTCCTACATCAACGACTTCAACCTGGTAGGCCGTACCTATCGCGTCACGGCGCAGGCTGACTTGCCGTACCGCGTAACGCCCGAAGACCTGGCGCGGGTCAAGGTGCGCAACGACGCCGGCCAGATGGTGCCGATTGCCAGTGTGACCCGCCTGCATGAGGCTCTCGGGGTGGAGCGCTTCCCGCGCTACAACCTGTTCCCGACCGCAGAAATCAATGGCGATACGTTGCCGGGACTGGGTTCTGAATTTGGCATCCAGACCATGGAGCGCCTGGCCCGGGAAACGCTGCCGGCCGGCATCAGCTACCAGTGGACTGACCTGAGCTACCAGCAGACCACTGCCGGCAACATGGGGCTGCTGGTGTTCCCGCTGTGCGTGATCTTCGTGTACCTGGTGCTCGCCGCGCAGTACGGCAGCTGGAGCCTGCCGCTGGCGATCCTGTTGATTGTGCCGATGTGCCTGCTGGCCGCGGCCGGGGGTGTGCGCCTGATGGGCCTGGATATCAATATCCTCACCCAGATCGGTTTTATCGTGCTGGTCGGGCTGGCGGCGAAGAACGCGATCCTGATCGTCGAAGTGGCGCGGCAACAAGAGAAGGAAGGGCAGGGCATCGTCGACGCCGTGGTCGAAGCGTGTCGGCTGCGTTTGCGGCCGATCCTGATGACGTCGCTGGCGTTTGTCCTCGGTGTGCTGCCGTTGGTGATGTCCGAGGGCGCAGGTTCGGAAATGCGCCAGGCCGTAGGCGCGGCGGTGTTCTTTGGCATGATCGGCGTGACGTTGTTCGGGCTGCTGTTCACGCCGGTGTTTTATGTCTTGATCCGCCGCCTGGCCGGTGGCGAACGCTCGATCCAACTTCAACAGGGGCTGTCCCATGAATGATCTTCTACGTACGCCGGCCTTGCTGCTCGGCGCAGCACTGCTGAGCGCCTGCGCCTCACCGGTGCAGCCTCCGAGCATTGAGGCGCCGGTCGCGCAATTCGTCAACGCACAAACCCCGCGGCCACTGGGTGTGCCGGCACAATGGTGGACGCTGTATCAGGACCCCTTGCTCAACCGCCTGGTGGCGCGTGCCCTGGCCGAAAACCTTGACCTGCAGATGGCCCTGGCCCGCATTGATGCCGGGCGCGCCCTGCGCAACATCGCTGACGCATCCGGCAGCCCACAGGTGGACCTGGACGCCAGCGCCGCGCGCCAGCGGATCTCGGCCGACCAGGCGGGGTTCAGCGACCCGCTGATCACCGAGCCGAGGTCGGTTGGCCTGGGCGCAGCCTGGGAGATCGACCTGTTTGGCCGTATTCGTGAAGGGGTGAGGGCGGCCGACGCCGATTTCCATGCCACCGAGGAGCAGGCCCAAGGGGTGCGCATTGCACTGATCACCGACGTGGTGCAGGCCTACGCCGAGGCGCGTGGCCTGGAGGAACGGCTGGCTATCGTCAAGCAAAGTGCGGCGAGCCAGGCCGAGACGCTGCAACTGACCGAGCAGTTGTACGCCGCCGGGGGCAGCCCGGAAGCCGACTTGCTGCGCGCCCGTTCGCAGTCTGGTTCCACCGCCGCGCAAGTGCCGGCGCTGCAACTCAGCTGGCAGCGCTCGCTGCATCGGCTGTCGGTGTTGCTCGCCGAGCCTGCCGAGACGCTGTACCAGCAGTTCACGGCGACCCCGGCAACGGTGGCCACGGTCTCGTTGCTTGACGCGGGTACACCGGCCGACGTGTTGCGTCGTCGCCCGGATGTACGTGCCGCTGAAGCGCGCCTGATTGGCGCTTATGCGCGCGTCGGCGTGGCCAAGGCGGACCTGATGCCGCGCCTGAGCCTGTCGGCGGCACTTGGCTCGTTGATCGACGGCGTGAGTGCGGCGAGCCTGGCCAACTCGACATTCTGGCTGGCCGGGGTGAATGCCAGCGTGCCGGTACTCGACGGCGGACGGCGACGCAACGTCGTCGACTTGCGCGATGCCGAGGCGCGGCAGGCGTTGCTGGCGTACCGGCGTACGGTGCTCACCGCGGTGTCGGAGGTGGAGTCGGCCCTGGCGGCGGCGCAGCGCAATGCTGAGCGCCAACAGTTCCTGGCCAGTGCGGCGAGTCAGGCAAGTTCGGCGGCCGAGCAGATTCAGCGCGCCTGGCAGGCCGGGGAAACGCCGTTTCTGGATGTGCTGCAGGCGCAGCGGGTGCAGTTGGCGGCGCAGAACGCGCTGGCCCAGGTCAAGACCGCGCAATGGCAGAACCAGGCTGCGCTGGTCAGCGCACTGGGCGGCTGACGGCAGCGGGGGAGCAGGGCTTGCCTGCTCCCGACGCCTTCAGATTTTGTCGATCGGCACGCCGTGGTTGTTCTTCCACATCAACACCACGGCGCTGGCGATGACCGCGACCACGATCAAATAGATATTGAACATCCAGCCGATATTCTCCGAGTACAGCCAGGTGGTCAGGTACGACGCCGTGCCGCCGAACACCGCCACGCCCAGGGAGATGCATACCCCGAACATGCGTGTGCGATAACGGGTAGGAATCTGTTCGGAAATCGATGCCGGCTTGCAGCCGGTGATAAACCCGACCAACAACAGGCCGGCGGTTTGCGCCACCATCAAGGTCCACGGCTCGCTGGAGATCAAGCCCCACAGCGGGAATAGCGTGGCGGCAATCCCCAGCAGCGAAATCAACGCGGAAATCTTGCGGCCCCACTGGTCCGACAGCCACCCGGAAATGGGCAGGAACACCAGGTAGATCACCTGTGCAATGCAGCTCATGGTGAAGGCGCTGCGCGGGTCCATGCCCTTGACGCTGATGGCGTAGATCGACGCCGAGGTGACCCAGGTGTAGTAGGTCAATGTCGCGCCGGCTTCATACAGGAACAGGCGTACACCGTGCTGGAGGATCTTGCCACGGCTCCACGCCGCTGCCGACGACTCGGCACCGACACTTGGCGAGTGCTCGCTTTCCATCATGTTGCGCCGCAACCACAAGGCAAACACCGCCAGCAGGCCACCGGTGGCGAAGGGCAGGCGCCAGCCCCATTCCTGCATTTCGCTGGTGGACAGCAAGCCGGTAAGCAGTGCCATGTAGAACGTCGCGAGCAACGAGCCGGACCCTACGGCGAGAAACACCGTGCTGGACCACAGCCCACGCCGTTTCGGCGGGGCGATTTCGGCGATATAGGCATACGACGTGGTGGTCTCGCCGCCGTGGGCGAAGCCCTGGATCAAGCGGGCCAGCAACAGCAGTCCGGAGGCCCAGCTGCCAATTGACTCATAGGAGGGAATAAACGCGATCAAGAGGCTGGCGCCGGCCATCAGCAGCATCGTGCTGAGCAGCACCATGCGTCGGCCCAACCGGTCGGCGAGGATGCCGAAGAAGATCCCGCCAATCGGGCGCAGTACAAAACCTGCGGCGAACACCGCCAGGGTACTGAGCAGGGCGGAAGTGGGATTGCTTTTGTCGAAGAGGGCGGCGGCGATATACACCGAGGCCACGGTATAGATGGTCCAGTCGAACCACTCCAGCAAGTTGCCAACGCCAGTGGCGACCAATGATTTTTTGCGCAGGGACGTGCGTGTCTTGCCGTGCCCGATCGCGTGATCGGACAGGGTCTCGGTGATGTTATTCATTATTGGCTCCGAGAAATGGGGTACCGCGTGGGAGCGAGCACGCTCGCTCCCGTGGGCAGGCGTCAGGCGTTGAGGTGGGCCAGGGCGACTTCCTCGATTCCGGCGGCATCGAGTTTGTAGTGCTGGTACAGGTGCGTCGGCGGGGCGATCAGGCTGTATTCGTCGTAGATGCCGTGGCGCTTGAGCTTCACGCCGACACCTTCGTCGGCCAGCACTTCCGCCACGGCGGCGCCCAGGCCACCGAGCACGTTGTGTTCCTCGACGGTCATCATGCGTTTGCTGCGAGCGGCGGCGCGCAGGATCGCGTCACGGTCGATCGGCTTGATCGAGGCCATGTCGATCACACCCACCGAACGACCTTCGGCATTCATCTTGCGGGCTGCTTCCAGGGCGGCGTGCACAGTGATGCCGCAGGCGATGATTGTGAGTTCTTCGCCTTCGATGTGCTCATGGGCCTTGCCGAACTCGAAGACCACATCGGCGTCGTAGACCACCGGATCGCGACCTCGGCCGATACGGAAATACACCGGCTTGTCATAGGTGGCAGACGCCTTGATCGCCGCCGCCAGTTGCGCACCATCGGCCGGCGAGACCACCGCGAGGTCGGCAATCGAGCGCATGGTGGCGATGTCTTCGGTGGCATGGTGCGAGGTGCCGTAGAAGCCCAGGGAAATCCCGGTGTGGTGGCCGATCAGGCGCACCGGCTGTGCCGAGTAGGCCACGTCCATGCGGATTTGCTCGCAGCACAGCAGGCCGAGGAACGAGGCGAAGGTTGCCACGAACGGCATGACTCCGCAGGTGGCCAGGCCGGCGGCGGCGGTGACCATGTTCTGTTCGGAAATACCGAACTGGATGTAGCGCTCGGGGTACTCGCTGGCGAACTTGTTGAGCCCGTTGGAGTACTGCAGGTCAGCGGAGCCAGCCATCACCGGGTAGCCTTCGCGGGCCAGGTCGATCAGCGCGTCGGACAGGAACGACAGGCCCGGGTTCATCGCGTTGAGGCCACGGTACTGCCAAGAATTGGGGGAAAGAGGGGCGTTCATGTTCAGATCTCCATGGCTTCAATTTCAGCGATAGCGCGTTTGGCATCTTCCGGGTCGAGGTAACCGAGGTGCCAGCCGGGCTCGGTCTCCATGTAGGAGACGCCTTTGCCCTTGACGGTCTTGGCGATGATGCAGACGGGTTTGTCGCGGCTCTCATCGGCTTTTACGCGGCGCAGAGTCTCGGTGACTTCGGCGATGTTGTGCCCGTCGATCACGTGCACTTCCCAGCCGAACGCGCGCCATTTTTCATCCAGCGGTTCGACGCCGATGACGTCGTCGACCGAACCGTCGAGCTGGAAGCCGTTGCGGTCGACAATCGCGATCAGGTGCTTGGCCTTGTGATGGGCGGCGCCCATGGCGGCTTCCCAGACCTGGCCTTCCTGCATTTCGCCGTCGCCGAGCATGACGAACACGTCATAGGTTTCGCCGGTGAAACGTTGGGCCAGGCACATGCCCAGGCCGCCGGAAAGGGCGTGGCCGATGGAGCCGGAAGAGAAGTCGATACCGGGTACTTTGCGCATGTCAGGGTGATCGCCCAGAGGGCTGCCCAGGCGGGTGTATTCATCGAGCCACTCCTTGGGGAATACGCCCAGGTCCGCCAGGATCGGGAACTGGCCCACGGCAGCGTGGCCCTTGCCCATCAGGAAGCGGTCGCGGCCCGGCCACTTCGGTTCTTCGGGGCGAATCGTCATCACGTCGTAGTACAGCGCGGCAAACAACTCGGCGGCGGAGAACACCGAGGTGTAGTGGCCGGTCTTGGCGATTTCGATCAGGCGAATGGTTTCCAGGCGAACGAATTTCGCCCGGTCCTTGAGCCGTGCAACGGTCACGGCATCGGGGACAAAATCGCTGGCGCGCCACTGTTCGAGCGTTTTTCGGGGTGCAGACATCTCTACCTCCAATCACAGGCATGAATGTGTTGAAGTCGACTTTCAGGCGCGGGGCTTGAACTTCAACGGGTGGGGTGTGGGTTCAGTTGTGGATGGCTCAGTGGGTCAATCCTTCGAGCGCGCGCATGGCCGCGATCAGGTCTTCACACGTCAGCGGGTTGCCCGAGGCCGTGGCAAAGTTGCGGGCGTGAGGCGCTTTCAAGGTGGGCTCGGCGACCTGCATCAGCACCGCGCGGTCGATAACAGGCACGCCCAGTTCGGACAAGTTGCGGGGCAGGCCGATACGTTGATAGAAACCCAGCATGTCGCCCAGCAGTTCAGCGTCACGGTCTTCGAGTATCAGCTGGACCAGCAAGCCATACGCGACTTGCCAGCCGTGTACCTGTTGTTGTGCGCCAGGGATTTTCGACAGGCCGCGCGTCATCGCATGGGCGATGGACAGGCCGCCGCTCTCAAAGCCCAGGCCGCTCATGAGCAGCACGGCCTCGATCAGATGATCGAAGGCCACCGTCACTTCACCGCTGCCAGCTTGGGCCAGCGCCGGTTCGGCGTATTGACGGATAACGCGGTAGCACTCCTGCGCCAGTACCAACCCGGACAGCGCCGGGCGTGCACCGAACATGTTGACACCGCCAGCGTTGAAGCACTGCTCGGCTTCGAATTTCTTGGTCAGCGCATCGGCGATCCCCGCCAGCAGGAATGCGCGCGGTGCCTGGGCGATCAGCCCGGTGTCTACCAGCACGTAGCGCGGGCTGACTAACAGATGGCCGACTTCGCTGAGTTGGTGATGGGCGTCATAGACCACATAGTTTTTCGACGTGGGCGCATCGTTGGAGGCCACGGTGGGCATGGTCACCAGTGCACGGCCCGAGCTATGGGCGAGGGCCTTGCCGGCGTCGATGCACTTGCCGCCGCCGACCGCCAGGATCAGGTCAAACGCAATGCCTGCAGCGGCAGCGCGCAAACCGGCGATCCCGTCGGCGGTGATTTCGCCGTCGAAGGTGAGGTAGTGCAATGCCACGTCGGCTTCAGCGCAAGTGGCATCGAGCCGCTCGCGAATCAGGCCCAGCACGTAGCTGTCGATGACCACCACGGCAGTGCGCCCGCAGTGCGCCAGGTAGGTACCCGCCTGGGCAAGTACTTCAGTGCCCTGGACGTACCGTCCGGGCGAGCCGAAAACCAGATTCATTCAGCACCTCTCACTGTATTGCTCGTTGTTATTTGAGTCTCGACGGCCAGTCGCCGCAGTCTCGATCTTATAGTGATGCATGATATATCATGTTTTTAGACGGTCAAGCACTCAAATAGCCAGCGTCTACTCAGGCGACGGAATACCCGCCATCGACCGGCAGCGTAGTACCGGTGACATAGCGCGCGTTGTCGGAGACCAGGAACGCAATCACATTCGCCACGTCCTCAGGTGCCCCCCAGCTTTTCATCGGGATGCGGGCCATGATTCCGGCCGAACGGGCCGGGTCTTCGAACGCTCGTCGTGACAGATTGGTAAGGATCCAGCCGGGCGCCACCGCATTCGCGCGCACGCCGTCAGTCGCCCAGGCCACCGCCATGCAGCGGGTCAGCTCGGAGATCGCGGCTTTGCTCGAGGCGTAGGCGGGGGTTTTCGCCGAACCAAAAATCCCCCACATCGAGGCGAAATTCACCACCGCACCGCGTGCGGCTTTCAAGCCGGGCAGGGCGGCATTGGTGATGCGCAGGACGGCGTTGAGGTTGACGTCCATGACCCGACCGAAGCCTTCCAGCTCCCACTCGCGGTTGTGGTCGATGATCCCGGCGGCATTGACGATGGCATCCACGCGTTCGAACGGGGCGAAGAAGCGGTTCACCGCGTCGTCGTCGGTCACGTCGAGTTCCTGATAGTGGATGCCGGAAATGTGTTGCTCGGGCTCGCCCAGCCCGACGGTGAACACTTCATAGCCATCCGCGTGCAGGCGTTGCGCGGTAGCCAGGCCGATACCCGAACCACCGCCGGTGACGATTGCTGTCTTTTTCATGGTCTTTCCTTGGGGAGTAAAAACGGGCGCTCAAACGCCCGCTTGGGAAAACAGAAACTCGGCGAGCAGGTCCACCTGGCCGGTGATCATGTGCGCACCTTTATGGATGATGCAGCCACGCTCGGCCGCTGCGGTGAGCAGGGGCGTGATGTCTGGGTTCATCACCACCTCACCGACAATCGTGCCGGCGGCGAGGGTCTCGACGGGCAGCGGCAGCGGATCTCGAGCATTGAGGCCCAAGGCGGTGCCATTGATCACCACGTCAAAGCCGCTGGCATCCGCAGGGCCGGCATTGACCCTTTTGCCGGGGAACATCAGGCGCAATTCCAGTGCCAGCGCCTCGGCTTTGGCCGGTGTGCGATTGCTGATCACCAGTTCCTGGATATCTTCGGCCAGCAACGCGTGGGCGATGCCGGTGGCCGCGCCGCCGGCGCCCAACAGCAGCACGCGTTTGCGGCCCAGGTCATGGCCCTGTTTTTTCAGGCCGGCGACAAAACCGTCGCCATCGAACATACGTCCGGTGAAGCGTCCGTCCGCCAGGCGCTTGGCGACGTTGCACACTTTCAGCAGCAGGGCAGTGCCTTTGAGTTCATCGCACAAGGTTGCCACCTCCAGCTTGTGCGGCACGGTGACGATCACCCCCGCGAGGTTTTCAATACCGCGCAAACCTTGCCAGGCAGTGGCCAGGTTCGCCGGCGAGACTTCCCATGGCACCAGCACGCCGTCGTAGCCAAGGCGTTCCAGCAACGGGTTGAAGAATTCGGGTGTCCGCAGGTGTTTGGCGGGGTAGGTCAAGTGCACGACGACGCGCGTTTTACCGCTGATAGGCATGGCTGGATTCCTGTGTTCTAGACGTGGGCCGCAAGCAATGCGCTGCGCCCGAGGATCAGGTCGGCGGCTTTTTCGCCGATCATGATGGACGGTGCATTGGTATTGCCGGAGATCAGGTTAGGCATGATCGAGGCGTCCACTACCCGCAGGTTGCGCAGGCCGTGCACGCGCAATTCCGGGTCGACCACGGCCATGGCGTCAGTGCCCATCTTGCAGGTGCCGACCGGGTGGTAGACGGTTTTCGCGCGCTGGTTGATGTAGCTCAGCAGGTCCTCATCGCTGCGCACACTCGAGCCGGGGAATACCTCTTCGTCGGTGTAGGCGCGCATTGCCGGTTGCGCGAGGATTTCCCGCGACAGGTTCAGCCCTTTGATGGCGACACGGCGGTCCTCCGGGTGTGCAAAGTAGCGGGGGTCGATCAGTGGTGGGGTGTCGGCGTGCTTGTCGGCGAGGCGGATTTCGCCTCGGCTCATCGGTCGCAAGACGCAGGTATTGATGGTCGCGCCGGGTTTCTTGATCGCCTCCTGGTCGAGGTCGAAAAACACGATGGGCACAAAATGCATCTGCGCGTTCGGCCGTTCCTGCGGGTGGTCGGTGTTGATGAAGGCACAGGCTTCAGTCACGTTCGAACTCACCGGCCCACTGCCGAACATCAAGTATTGCAGGCCGTTTTTCACGGTGTTGAATGCGTTGTCCTGGCCGTAGTAGCCGTATTTGCCGTGGCAATAGGCGATGCTGCCGACTTCGGCATGGTCCTGCAGGTTCTGGCCGACGCCGGGCAACGTGTGCTGCACGGCAATACCATGACGCTCAAGCTCAGCGGCCGGGCCGATACCGGACAGCATCAGCAGCTTGGGCGACTGGATCGCGCCCGCGCTGAGCACCACTTCCTTGCTGCAGCGAGCCTGCACAATCTGGCCCTTGTGACGGTACTCGACACCGACCGCTTGATTGCCTTCGAGCACCACACGCTGCACGGTGGCGTCGGTGATGACTGTCAGGCGCTCGGATTTTTCGGCGGTGCGCAGGTACGCCACGGCGGCACTGCAACGGCGATTGTTGCGTGCGGTGATCTGGTTGAAGCCGACGCCATTCTGGCGTTCACCGTTGAAGTCGGCGGTAAACGGGATGCCCGCCTGCTGCGCGGCACGCACGAAGCCGCGTGACAATTCACACACCTGCTTGAGGTCCGAAACCCCCAGCGGACCGCCTGTGGCATGAAAGCCGTTATCGAAGCGCTCATTGTCTTCAGCGCGCTTGAAGTAGGGCAGCACTTCGCGAAACGACCAGCCGTTGCAGCCAGTGGCAGCCCAGTCGTCGTAGTCCTCGTGCTGGCCGCGAATGTAGATCAACGCATTCACCGAACTGCCGCCGCCCAATACGCGGCCTTGGGGAAGAATGCGTTTGCGTCCGTCCATGGCCGTCTGTGCCTGTGTCTCATGGCGAGACAGCAGGGGGCTGGAGAGCAATCGGGTAAAACCGGCAGGAATATGAATCAGCGGATGCGTGTCCCGGGGGCCTGCTTCAATCAGCAGGACCGAGGCCCCGGCCTCGATCAAACGACCCGTCAGCGCACAACCCGCAGACCCGCCGCCAATGACAATGTAATCGTGCATGTCGTCTCCGAATAACGTTGTTCTTGTTTTCATGCATCATATATCTTCGATCCCCCCAAGCGTCAATCCCTGTCTTTCACGGCGGTTTTTCATTCGAAAAAGCGGTTGGCAGTAAAAAATTAAATATGATATATCATCGATCCGTCGACGGTATTGCCCCTCGACCACGTCCTCAAAGCAATAACAAAAAGCCTCCTCGATGGGGCCAGGATGAACACTGAGATGACCCAGATATTTGCCGCACCTGGTCGTTATATCCAGGGCTACAAAGAACTCGACCGCCTGGCACTGCACGTCGCCTGGTTCGGTCGCCGCCTCATGGTGATCACCACCCAGGGCCGCCTGGACAGCCTGAAGCCAACCCTGGAAAGCAGCTTCGCCAGCACCCGCACCGCGCTTCACTACGGGATTTTTTCCGGCGAAGTGACCCGCCAGGAAATCCAGCGCTTGGCGGTGTTGATGCAGGGGCTTGAGTGCGACGGTGTGATCGGTATCGGCGGTGGCAAAGTGCTCGATGCTGCCAAGGCGCTCGCCAATCAGGCGCGGGTGCCGTTGTGCATCGTGCCGACGGTGGTTTCCAACGACGCGCCGACCAGTTCGCTGTCGGTGCTGTACACCGAAGCCGGCGCGTTTGACGACGTGCTGTTTTTCCAGCGCAGCCCGGATGTGGTGGTGGTCGACACCTGGATCATCGCCCAGGCCCCGGTGCGCCTGCTGGTAGCCGGCATGGGCGATGCGCTGTCGACGTATTTCGAAGCCCGCACCTGTGTTGAAGGCTACCGCGACAACTTTCTCGGCAATGCCGGCGGCGGCATGAAGGAGGGCGGCGGCGGGGCCAAGGCCACGCTGACCTCGATGGCGATTGCCGAGCTGTGCTACCGCGTCCTGCTTGAAGACGGCGTGCAAGCCAAGCGCGCCGCCGAGCAGCGCTGCGTGACCAAGGCATTCAACCGCGTGGTGGAAGCCAACGCCTTGATGAGCGGCATCGGCTTTGAAAGCAATGGCGTCGCCACCGCCCACGCGGTGTATTGCGGTTTCAGTGAGTTGGGCCTCCGCGCCACGATGTACCACGGTGAGTACGTGGCGTTCGGCACGCTGGTGATGCTGGTACTGGAAGGCAAAACCAGCGGTGAACTGGATGCCGTGTTGCGCTTTTGCCTGAGCATTGGTTTGCCGGTGACCTTCGGCGATCTCGGCCTGGCCGATATCACCGCGCAGGAACTCGATGCTGTGGCCCGCACCGCGGCCGACCCGAACCAGACCAGCAACGTCGAGCCCTTCGCCGTGACTGTCGATGAGATGAGAGCTGCGCTCATTGCCGCCAGCGATCTGGGCGAGTTGTACAAATATGGCGGCGCGCTGCGATAAGGCCGGGCCGGTCACACATTCCAATAAGAACAAAGGTGAACTGATGAACGCATTTCAGGCAAGTCTGCCTCTCACCCTGGACTTCGAGGTCGGCGCCATCCGGCGCATGGGCGACAAAGTCGCGCCGTTCGGCACCAAGGTGTTCCTGATGGTCGACCCGTTTCTCGAAGGCAGCGAGTGGGTCGCGCAGGTTACTGCCAGCTTTATCGAGCGCGGTATCGAATATCTCGAGTTCTACGACATCGTGCCCAACCCCCGTCACACCACGATTGATCGCGCGGTCGATCAAGTGCTTCGCGCAGGCTGCGACGTGGTCGTGGCCATGGGTGGCGGCAGTGCGATCGATTCGGCCAAGGCCGTGGCGTTCGTCGCCGTGCACGGTGGCAATTGCTGGGATTACACCGAGCGCCTCGGCGAAGAGGTACGCCGCCCGCAACGCCGTGGCCTGCCGCTGCTGGTGGTGCCGACCACCTCCGGTACTGGCACCGAAGCCACGCCTTTTGCGGTGATCAACAACCCCGAGCTGGGCCTCAAGTGCGCCATCGTCAACCCGTTCATCTACCCTGACGTCGCGTTGATCGACCCGCAGATCCTGGTGTCGAAACCGCCCAAACTCACCGCGCTGACGGCGGTCGATACCTTCTGTCATGCACTCGAAGCCTATATCAGTATCCATTGCACACCCTGGGTGGAAATGGTGGCCTTGCAAGCCATCCGCCTGTTTGCGGCGAATGCCCAGCGCTGCGTGGAGCACGGCACTGACCTGGAGGCACGCGCCAACATGGCATTTGCCTCGACCCTGGGCGGCATGGCTATTGCCGGTGCCGGGGTGACCGTGTCCCATGCCTTGGGCCAGCCCTTGGGCGCAATGACCGACGCGCCCCATGGTGGCACGGTGGCGGCGAGCACCCCGCATGTCATCCGCTGGACCTTGCCGGTCGCCGCCGAAAAGTTTGCCACCGTGGCCGGGATCCTGTGCCCGGAAACCCTGGGCCTGTCGACCAACGAGCGCGCTGAGCGCCTGCCCGTAATCCTCGAACAGCTCTTCACCACCCTGGGGGTCACCGACACCTTTTGCAGCTACGGTTTGCGCCCTGAGCAAGTCGATGAATTTGCCCACACCGTCTGGACCAGTTTCAACCAGGACCTGGCCTGCCACCCTAAGCCGATCAACAACCAGGAGGAGGTCGCCGCCATCGTGAGGATGTGCTTCTAACCGACGTTTCAGTCACACCGCGTTAACGCTGTTGCTTCACCGACCCGTCAGTTGGGTTGGCGGGATTCTGCATGCTCGAAAAACACTAAAACCAACAATAAAAACAGTTTCGGGAACACTGACAATGACCAATAAAACCATCGTTGCCGCAGGACTTCTAAGTGCGTGTGTAGGCCCTGGCGTGTTTGCCGCCAGTTATTCGCCGGACAACTTTCTGCTTGGCGACTGGAACGGTGAACGCACGCGCCTGCATGAACAGGGAGTGGACTTCCAGCTGACGTACGTCAACGAGCTGGCCTACAACACCCAGGGCGGCGACACGCACAAAGGCACCTACAGCGATCAGCTGATGATCGACAGCAACTTCGACCTGCAA
This sequence comes from Pseudomonas sp. TH21, assembly GCF_016651025.1. NCBI lineage: Bacteria > Pseudomonadati > Pseudomonadota > Gammaproteobacteria > Pseudomonadales > Pseudomonadaceae > Pseudomonas > Pseudomonas sp. TH21. The sequence continues at coordinate 2,206,716 of NZ_JAEKEQ010000001.1, forward strand.
AAGCTGCTCGGTTGGCAGGGCGCGAGTTTTCGCATGACCTTCAGCAACCGCAACGGCGAAAGCCTGACGGCCGAGGCGGGCACTCACACCTTGCTGGCCGCCCAGGAAATCTACGGCTACGGCAGCGTCACGCGGCTGGTGCAGTTCTATTACCAGCAGCAACTGCTCGACGACCGACTGGTGGTCAAGCTCGGCCGCTTGCCCATGAGCGGCGATGTGTTCCCGTTTTCCTGCAAGTTCCAGAACCTGACGTTCTGCGGCACGGTGCCGGGCTACATCACCCCCAACTGGTTTACTTGGCCGGTCAGCCAGTGGGGCGCGGCGGTGGCGGGCAAGTTGACCGATGAGCTGACCGTCAACGCCTCGCTGTATCAGGTCAACCCGCGCTTTACCGAGAACGGCCAGGGCCTGAATTTCGGCAGTCCCTCGGGCACTACCGGCTACCTCGCCGTGGGCGAACTGGCCTGGACGCCGAGGCTCAACGGCCTGCCTGGCACGTACCGCGTGGGCGTCTGGCGCAACACCGGTGATTTCAACGACGTGTACCGCGATCTCGATGGCCAGCCGATCGGCCTGACCGGCAAAGCCCCCGACCAGCACGATTCAGCCCGCGGCTTCTACGCCATGGTCGACCAACGCGTGTACCAGGACCCGGACAACAGTGCCCGCGGCCTCAATCTGTTTGCCAACTTCATTCAGTCGGACCGCGACGTGTCCTACGTGGAAAACGTCTGGCATGCCGGTGCCTTTATCAGCGGTCCGTTTGCCGCACGTCCGCAGGATGAAATCGGCCTGGCGCTGGGCCGCCTGGAAGTGAATGAAAAATCCGCCAGGCGCATCCGCCAGACCAGTGGCTACACCGTGGCGGCACCGCACACCGAATACCCGATGGAGCTGTACTACGGCGTCAGCGTGACCCCGGCCCTGACACTGCGGCCCAACGTGCAATACGTGGTCAACCCCGGCGGATTGAGCGGGGACAAGAGCGTGGTGGTGTTCGGCCTGAAAACCGAAGTCAGCTTCTAACCCCTTGAACCAGACAGGAGATACAACAGCATGAATACACTCGTGGATATCGCTGCGGTCCAGCAGCGTGTCGCCGCCCTGGACCTGCCAGGCCAGGCCTTCATCAATGGCCGCTTTGTCGATGCACTGAGCGGCGAGACCTTCGCCAATATCTCTCCGCGCAACGGCCAGGTGCTCAATCACGTCGCGTCCTGCCAGGCTGAAGACGTCGACGTTGCCGTCCAGGTGGCGCGCCAGGCGTTCGACAGTGGCGTGTGGTCGCAGCGTCCGCCCAAGGAGCGCAAGAAAGTCATGCTGCGCTTCGCCGCGCTGTTCGAGCAGCACATGACTGAGCTGGCCCTGCTCGAAACCCTGGACATGGGCAAGCCGGTCGCGGAAAGCAGTGGTTTTGACGTGCACGCGGTACTCGAATGCCTGCAGTGGTACGCCGAATGCTGTGACAAGGTCTACGACGAAATCGCGCCCTCCGGGCCGGGTGCGCTGGGCATGATCACCCGCGAAGCCATCGGCGTGGTGGCGGCGGTCACGCCCTGGAACTTCCCGATGCTGATGGCCATGTGGAAGGTAGCCCCGGCCCTGGCGATGGGTAATTCGGTGATCCTCAAGCCGGCCGAGCAATCGCCCTTGACCGCGCTGCGCATCGCCGCGCTTGCGGCCGAAGCGGGCATTCCGCCAGGCGTGTTCAACGTGCTGCCGGGTTTCGGCCCTACCGCTGGCCGCGCGCTGGGCCTGCATATGGATGTGGACACGTTGGTTTTCACCGGCTCCGGCGAAGTCGGCAAATTGTTCCTGCAGTACGCGGGGCAATCGAACATGAAGCGGGTCTGGTTGGAGTGCGGCGGCAAGACCCCGAACATCATCCTCAATGACTGCCACGACCTGGAAAAAGCGGCGGCCACCGCCGCGAAATCGATGTTTTTCAACCAGGGTGAAGTCTGCGTAGCGCCTTCGCGGCTGATTGTCGAGGCGGGTATCCGTTCCGAATTCGTCGCCGAGGTCCTGAAGGTCGCGCGCGGTATCAGCGTCGGTGACCCTCTCGATCCGGCCACGCAACTGGGCGCCATGGTCGACAAGGCGCAAATGGACCGCGTGCTCGGCTACATCCGCACCGGTGCAGAGGAGGGCGCGCAGATCATCCTCGGCGGTGAGCGTGCCGGTGGCGCCCTGGCCGACGGGTTCTTCATCCCGCCGACGATCTTCGACAACGTCACCAACGACATGACCATTGCCCGCGAAGAGATCTTCGGGCCGGTCCTGTCGGTGATCACCGCCACGGATCACCTGCACGCGGTGCACATCGCCAATGACTCGCCCTATGGCCTGGCTGCCAGCCTGTGGACCAGCAACCTCAGTCGCGCCCACTCGATGATCCGCGCCCTGCGCGCCGGCAGTGTGTGGGTCAACTGCTTCGACGGCGGCGACATCACCATGCCGTTTGGCGGCTACAAGCAGTCGGGCAACGGTCGCGACCGTTCGCTGCATGCCTTGGACAAGTACTCCGAACTCAAGTCGGCCTGGATCGATTTACAGGCCTGAGCCCACACCACGGCGCTGTCGAGGACGGCGCCGGCATCACCGATCCCATCAGCGCACTGGAGAACAATAATGATGAAGAAGCGTTTGATCACCACCTTCGCCCTGGCGGCCCTTATCGGCAGCCAGGCCTGGGCCGCCGGCAAGCATGAAATCTACAGCTTGATGCCCAATACCGCGCTGTCGGGCGTGATTGACCCCGACATGCCGGATCGCACGGCGATCAACAAGGCATTGCCGTTGAAAAAGAAAGGCGAGCGCCTGCGTATCGGCTGGACCGAGATCACCCTGGGCAATCCCTGGTTCGTGTCGATGCTCGACGACGCGAAAACCATCGCGAAAAAGTACAACTACGATATCGAGCTGCAAGTGGCGGACAGTGACGTCGCCAAACAAAGCGCCCAGGTCGACAACTTCATTACCCTGGGCGTCGACCTGATCGTGATCGATCCCACCGACGTGCTCGGCTCGGTGTCGGATGTGGAACGCGCCGTGGCAGCCGGGATTCCGGTGATTACCGTGGGCACTGCGCCAGATGCCCGGGCTCCGGTAATCACCACCAGCACCGGCAACCCCTACGGCAGCGGTTTCGAGGCGGGCCGCTATGTGATCGCCAAGACCGACCCGGCCAAGGTGATCAACGCCGCCATGGTTATCGGCGTGATGGGCAACTCCACCTCCGAAAGCCGGCTCAACGGCATGATCTCCGGGATTGTCTACGCGCGTTCCGAGGAGCGAAAGCTGGGCCTGTCCAAGGAGGACGCGATGCTCAAGGGCTTCAAGTTGTTCCAGCAGATCAAAGCCAAAGGCAGTTTCAGTTGGCCGGAAGGTGGCTTCAACGTGTTGGCCTGGGGCCGGGGTGACTGGACCGAAGAGGGCGGGCTTGCGGCCACCGAAGACATCCTGGCGTCGCAGGGTGACAAGCTGAACCTGGTGCTGGCGGAAAACGACTTCATTGCCATCGGTGCAATCAACGCCCTGGAAAACGCCGGCAAGAAGGCCCAGGTGACGGTCGCCTCCGGCGCGGGCAACTTCCGTGTGGCGCTGGACTTGATCAAGCAGGGCAAGTTGCTGGTGAGTGCCACCAACAGCGGATCTGAAACCGGCGTGGCCGCGATTGAGCTGATTCACCAGATCCTCGACAAAGGCCTGGATGCCAACAACCTGCCGCTGGCGTCGTATTTCCCGGTCACGCTGATTACCCCGGACAACGTCGACACCTATATCAAGGCTGACAGCCTGCCGCCCTCCACCGACAACGTGCCGCCGTTCCGCTCCATCGAGCAGATCAAGGCGGCCCTCAAGTAACGCCCGCCAAACAGCCCGCGCCAACGGGGGCGGGCTGTCCGGCGACAGTCAATAGAGGGTGAAGAACATGAATGCGATGCCCACACCAGCCGTAGAGATGCGCGATATCTCGAAGAAATTCGGTGGCATCAGTGCACTGAGCAACGCTGGGTTTTCGGCACATGCCGGGGAAATCCATGCGTTGATGGGCGAGAACGGCGCGGGCAAGTCGACCCTGATGAAAATCCTTGCCGGGGCCTACGTACGGGATACCGGCACGGTCAGCCTGAATGGCGAATCGGTGGATATCCGCAAGCCGGGCGATGCACTCAAGCTGGGTATCTCGATCATCTACCAGGAGTTTGCCCTGGCCCCGCACCTGTCGGTGGCGGAAAACATCTGCATCGACGACCTGGGCAAGAGCCGTGGTGTTGTGCAGTGGGCTGCGATGCGCAAAAAGGCCCGGACGATTCTGGATGAGCTGGGTTTCAGCGATATCGACGTGCGCCAAGCGGTCGGCAGCTTGCCGGTGGCGTACCAGCAGGCCGTGGAAATCTGCAAGGCGTTGTCGCGTAATTCCTCGGTGCTGGTGTTCGATGAGCCCACCGCCGTGCTGACCTCGCATGAAGCGGAAAAGCTCTTCAAGATCCTCGACGAGCTGCGCCGCAAGGGCGTGTGCATTGTGTACGTGTCGCACCGCATGGATGAGATTTTCCGCATCTGTGACCGCGCGACAGTGCTCAAGGATGGCAAGACCGTCGGCACCCTGGCCCTGGCGGATGTCACCGAACGCGGGCTGATCGAGATGATGATCGGCCGTGAACTCAGCGACCTGTTCCCGCCGCGCAACGCGCAGATCGGCGAGGTGCTGTTGGAGGTGGATCAGCTATGCGCCGGGCGGCTGGTGCGCAACGTGAGCTTCAACGTGCGTGTCGGTGAAGTACTGGGCTTCTGCGGCCTGGTGGGGGCAGGGCGCACGGAGACGATGCGCGCGATCTTCGGCGCCGACCGCAAGACCTCCGGGACCCTGCGCTTGAATGGGCGCGAACTGCACAACCGCACGCCGCGCGAAGCCATCGCCAATGGCATTGGCCTGCTGCCCGAGGACCGCAAGCAGCAGGGCGTGCTGCTGGAAATGTCGATCCGCGTCAATGGCGCGCTGCGCCCCGCCAGCCCCTATACCGGACGCATGGGCTGGATCGCCAGCGGCAGGGAGACCCAGGGCATCGAGGCCCTGCGCAAGCAACTGTCGGTGAAGACGCGTTCCATCGAGCAACGGGTCGGTGACCTGTCGGGTGGCAATCAACAGAAAGTCGCGCTGATGAAGTGGGTCGATGCGGGTTGCCGCGTGCTGATTCTCGATGAGCCGACACGCGGCGTGGATGTGGGTGCGAAAACCGAAATCTACCGGGTGATCAACGCCCTTGCCGAGCAAGGGGTGGCAATCATCATGGTGTCTTCGGAAATGATCGAAGTGATCGGTATGTGTGACCGCGTTGTGGTCATGCGCGAAGGTGCGATCGCCGGTGAGCTGGTGGGTGAGCGCATCAAAGAACAACAGATGATTTGCCTGGCGATGGGAGTCGAGCACCATGAATAACCCTGATTACAAACTGGCCGCGGCCGAACCGCTGCAACACGACAGCCACGCCGATGCCGGGCGTGCGCACCGGCGCTCACTGCAACGCCTGTTTCTTGAGCACAACGCGCTGGTGATGCTGGTACTGCTGGCGATTGTCGCCAGCGTCTTGTCCGCGGATTTTTTCACCTATCAGAACCTCGGCAACCTGTTGCGCCAATTGACGCCGCTGTTGCTGGTGAGCATCGGCATGTTGATCGTGATTCTGACGGCGGGGATCGATTTGTCCGTGGCGTCGGTGGCTGCCGTGGGCGGGATCGTGGTGGCCATGACCCTGAACGTGATGCCGGTCGAAGGGGGACTTGGGCTGCTGCTGGCGGTGACGGTCGCGGTCGCATCCGGCGTCTTGATGGGCTTGGTGACAGGCACGTTTATCGCCTACTTCCGCATGGCACCCTTTATCGCCACGCTGGCGATGATGACGGTAGGGCGCGGCCTGGCCTTTATTTTGTCGAACGGCCAGCCGCAACGGCTGGATGACAAGCTGACCAGTGCCCAGTGGTTGCGCGATTTCGGGCGCCTGGCCGATGGCGTACTGGGCATTCCCTGGCCCGTGTGGCTGGCGATCCTGGTGACGGTCGTCTTTGCGCTGATCCTGCGTTACAACACCTACGGACGACTGACGATTGCCAGCGGCAGCAACGAAACCGCGGTGCGCCTGGCCGGGATTGCGGTGGAACGCTACAAGTTGGCGGCCTATGGCATCTGTGGTGGGCTGGCGGCATTGGCCGGGGTGGTGATTGCGTCGCGCTCGGGTGTTGCGGCGCCCAGCGCGGGCATGGCGCTGGAGCTCGATGCAATTGCGGCGTGCGTCATCGGCGGCGCGCTGCTGAGCGGCGGCAAAGGCACGATTTTCTACACCGTGGTCGGCGTGCTGGTGCTGGGGCTGATCGGCAATATCATGAATCTGCTGAGTGTACCGGCCTACCCACAGCAGATTATCAAGGGGGCGATTATCGTGATTGCCGTGCTGTTGCAGGGCGTAGGACGGCGCGACGCACGGATTTGAAGGACGCGCCTGCCGGAGTGGCAGGGGTAAAATGATGATGTATGATGCGTGATCTGCGCCCCTGCCGCAGGCGTCGAGGCCTGCCGGGCGCACGTCATCGACCATGGAGATCGAGTAACAGTGACCGTGCATAAGCCCATTGATAAAGGCAACTTGAGTGAGCGGGTGTATTCCATTATTCGCACGGCGTTGATGGACGGCCAATACCAGCCCGGCGATCGCCTGCGCATCAGCACCCTGGCCGAAGAGTTCGGGGTCTCGATCACGCCAGTGCGCGAGGCGATCTTCCGGCTGGTCAGCGACCATGCGCTGGACATGAAGGCCGCGACGTCCATCTACGTGCCGGAGTTGTCGGTCAGCCAGCTCAGGGAAATCCAGTTGATCCGTCATCTGCTTGAAGGTGAGGCTGCCGGTGCCGCCGCGCAGCGCATTACCGTGCCGGAACTGATCAATCTTGAAGGTATCCAGGATGCGTTTCAGAAGGCGGTTTCGGTCGACCATCGGCAGGCGGCATTGCTCAACCGCGAGTTCCACTTCGGCCTGATCAGCGCGGCGCGCATGCCTGTGGTGTCCAAGACCCTGGAGAACATGTGGGTCATCATGGGGCCGCTGCTCAGCCGCTTCCACGCGGAAGTGCCGAAATTGGAACTGGCGAGCGCCCAGCATAAGCACTTTGAAGTGCTTGAAGGCCTGCGCACGCGCGACTCGGGCAAAGCCAAGGCCGCGCTGCAGGCCGATATCGCCTGGGGAGAGTTGATGATCGAGTGGTTGGAGAAGAAGGAAAGCCTGGCCGAGGTTTAGTCGGCGAGGCGCGCTACCCATTTGCCACTGCTGGAACCTTGCTTGAGGGCACGAAGCGCTTGCGGCAGCTCATGGAAGTCGAAGACCTGCTGTGCAGGTACCCGCAGTTTGCCGTTCAGGACCGCGTCGAGAAGCCGTTCGCCGTGTTGGCGCAAGGCCTGCCGATCACTCAGGCTGGCGTAGGCGTGAAAGCTGTTGAGCGCCACCTCGTGCAGTGAAATCGCAGTGCTGAAAGCCGGCAATGGCGCGCTTTCCTGGCGGTCCTGGATGCACACCAGGTGCCCGTTGTAGCCGAGCAGGGGCGCGAGTGTGGCTGCATGCGCACCGCTCACGGTGTCGAACACGGCGTCTAGGCGGCGTTCGCCCAGGGCTGACTGAAGTGCCTGCTGCCAGCCGGCGTCGCGGTAATCGAATACACCGACCACGCCCAATGCCTTCAGGTGGGCATGATGAGCCGTGCTCGCCGTGGCCCACACACGCAACCCACGCTGTACCGCCAACTGCGCCAACAGCAGGCCCACCGCACCGCCCGCGCCGACCACCAACACCTCGCCAGCACTGCCCGGAATCTTTTCCAGCGCCTGCCAGGCCGTCAAGCCGGGGCAGGGCAGTGAGGCCGCCCAGGCATCATCGAGGGCCGCCGGCACGGTCATCACCGTCGCCGCATCGAGTATGCAGAACTCGGCAAAACTGCCGTCGCGATCCAGCGACTGATGGTAGGCCACGCGCGTACCGGGTTTGATCGGCACTCCGGCACCGCTCGCAACCACCATGCCCATGCCATCCACGCCCGGCACATGTCCGGTTTTCCACGCCGCATGACCCCACTCGATGATCTTCCAGTCCACCGGGTTCAAGGCGATGGCACGATTGGCGATGAGCACCTCACCCGGTCCGGGCTGATCCAGGCTTTTGCGGACCAGCTGCAAACCGTCGATCCCCGCACCTGCAGTCCAGGACCAGGCAGCGAAATCTGTCTTCATCATCAGTGTTTATCCCTAAGGCGAGAGTCGCGCAGTATCACCTGGGACGCGCTGGCGATAAATGTGCCTTCTGGAATGAGTGTTGTGAGAAAGAATCAACAATCATCAAGGCGCGGGGCTGATCCTCCCGCGTGTGCAGCGGGGGGATGTGCTGACGTCGGCCACAGTAACCTGCGGGGCCGGCGACATCGCGTGACGCTCACGACTCGATCAACTCCCGCACCCGCGCCGTCAACGTGTCCAGCGCAAACGGCTTGGTCAGTATCTGCATGCCAGGCCCCAAGCGCGTGTCGCCAATGATGGCGCCTTCGGCGTAGCCGGTGATGAACAGGGTTTTCAGCGCGGGCCGTACTTCGCGGCCGGCGTCGGCCATCTGGCGTCCGTTCATGCCGCCGGGCAGGCCGACGTCGGTGATGAGCAGGTCGATGTGCACGTCGGAGCGCAGGATCTTGAGCCCGGTAATGCTGTCACTCGCTTCGATCAGGCTGTAGTCGAGGCCGCCGAGTACATCCATCAACAGCGTGCGCACACTGGGTTCATCGTCGACGATCAGGATGGTCTCGCCGTACTCCGCCGGTGCGGCACTGGTACTGTCCTGCTCGGGCGTGGGCTCAATGGTCTGTCCATAATAACGTGGCAGGTAAAGGCTGATGGCGGTGCCGCGCCCGACCTCGGAGGCAATGCGCGCCTGCCCGCCGGACTGTTTGGCGAACCCATAGATCATCGACAGCCCGAGACCCGTGCCCTGGCCGATGGGTTTGGTGGTGAAGAACGGATCGAACGCCTTGGCCATGACATCGGGCGTCATGCCGGTACCGGTGTCGGTGACGGTCAGCGTCAGGTATTCCCCTGCGCTCAGGTCTTGGGCGCTGGCAGTGGCAGCGTCCACCCGCACATTGGCGGTCTCGATGCTGATGCGCCCGCCATCGGGCATGGCGTCGCGGGCGTTGATGCACAGGTTGAGCAGGGCGTTTTCCAGCTGGCTGGCATCCACCAGCGTCGGCCATACGCCACTGGCGCCGAGGGTTTCCACACTGATGCTGGGACCCACGGTGCGCTGGATCAGCTCGCCCATGTCGTCCATCAGCAGGTTCACATCGGTGGGCCGCGGGTCCAGGGTCTGCCGGCGCGAGAAGGCGAGCAGACGGTGGGTCAGCGCCGCCGCGCGCTTGGCCGCACCCTGGGCGGTGGTGATGTACTTGTCGACTTCCGCCCAGCGACCCTGCGCGATGCGCAGCACCGTCAGTTCAAGCGCGCCGGAGATCCCCGCCAGCAAGTTGTTGAAGTCATGGGCGAGGCCGCCGGTCAGTTGGCCCACGGCTTCCATTTTCTGCGACTGGCGCAGTTTTTCCTCGGCCTGGATCAGCTCGACGGTGCGCTCGGCCACGCGTTGCTCGAGGGTTTCGTTGAGGGCGCGCAGTGCGGCGGTCGCGCGGTCGCGCTCGGCTTCCACGGAGCGCCGGCCCTCGACGTCGATGACCACGCCCGGCAAGGTCAAGGGCGTGCCATCTTCGGCAAGTTCGACCCGGCCGTTGGCCTCGATCCAATAGTATTTGCCGTCGGCGCGAAGCACGCGGTACTGGTGCGCGTAGGCGCCGCCACGGGCAATCGCGGCATTGATGGCGGTGGTCAGCCCGTCGCGGTCTTCCGGGTGCACCGAGGTGATCACCTGCGCCAGGCTCAGGCCTTCATGGCCCAGGGCCGGGTCCACGCCAAAGGCGCGGGCGAACGCGTCGTCGATGGTGAAGCGGTCGCTGGGCAGGTCCCAATGCCAGGTGCCGATGATCGCACCGGCGGCCAGCGCCAGTTGCACGCGCTCGACGTTTTGCCGCGCCACTGCTTCGCTGATGCGCAGGCGCTCCTGCGCGTTGCGCCGCTCGGTGACGTCACTGAAGATAATCGCGATCTGCCGGTCGGCCGGGTCGCCGACACGCACCGCGCGCACGTCGAACCAGCGCTTGAACGCTTCAGCGTAGCTTTCGAAAGTGGCTGGCTCGCCGGTCTTGGCCACGTGCCCGTAGGTCTCGAACCAGAAACTTTCCAGGTCGGGGGCGAACTCGGTGACCCACTTGCCGCGCAGGTCGACCCCGGCCTGGCGCTCGAACGCCGGGTTGGCCTCGACAAACCGGTAGTCGATCGGCCGATCATCGGCATCGAACTTGACCTTGACGATGGCAAACGCCGACTCGACCGTCTCCAGGATGGTGCGAAATCGCTCTTCGCTCTGGCGCAATGCGACGTGCGCGGAGCGCATGTTCGACATGTCGAGCAGCGCCTGGCGATAGCGTGCCTGGGTGTCTTCGAAGGAATTCGGCGGTACATCTTCGCTGCGCGCGCCTGACATGGGGTCGACGCCCGCCTCTGTCAGCAGGGCACGCAGGCGCAGGACTTGCGCCTCCAGCTCTTCACGAGTCAGGTCTTTCACTGCTGTTTCCATCGATGTGTGAGAGGGAGCAACCAAGCCGCTAAGACCCGCGCGCCCGCCAGAGGGTTCAATCAGGGGGAGAGGGGCTTTGCGAGAAGTAAAGCCGGCTTTTCGGGGGCTGGCTACTTTTTCAGCGCGGCGCGCGAAGCGTCCTAGTCGCATTTTGTTACGAACCAATGACCGCTAAAGGCCACATTGAGACGGTAAATGGGGACAAGCGCGTGGTTTGCCATTCAACTTTCATAAAAACGTAACAACTCTGCTGCACAGTTCGGGAGCCCGTAATTACAAGGATTCTCCTGAATGAAACGTCTGATGAAGTCTGCTGCACTCGCCGTTGCGGTTTCGCTGGGGGCCACCTCGGTATTTGCTGCCGAGAACGTCCGTCTGACCGGTTCAGGCGCCAGCTTCCCTGCACCGATCTACCTCACCTGGTTCAAGGATTTCAGCAAGAAAAGCGCGGGTGTCACCGTGGATTACCAATCCAAGGGCAGCGGCGCAGGTGTGCAGGACTTCCTGAATAAAACCGTCGATTTCGCCGCCAGTGACTCGGCGATGAAAGACGAAGACATCGCCAAGGTCGCCGAAGGCGTGCAGTTGCTGCCGATGACGGCGGGCGAAATCGTGCTGGCCTATAACCTGCCGGGCAACCCCAAGGGCCTGAAGCTGCCACGCGAGGTTTATTCCAACATCTTCCTGGGCAAGATCACCAAGTGGAACGACCCTCAGATCGTCGCCGCCAACCCGGACCTGAAACTCACCGACACGCCAATCACCGTGGTCGTGCGTGCTGATTCCAGCGGTACCACCGCCGTCTTCACCAAGCACTTGGCGGCGATCAACCCGCAGTTCCAGAAGGACCTGGGTGAAGGCAACACCGTCAACTGGCCAGCCAGCGACAAATTCATCAAGTCGCCGAAGAACGATGGTGTGACCGCCACTGTACGCCAGACCCCGGGCGCCATCGGCTACATCGAGTACGGCTTCGCCAAACTGGCCAAGGTTGACTTCGCCCAGTTGCAGAACAAGGCCGGCCATTACGTCGTGCCAAACGCCGAAAGCGGTGCCGAGGCTCTGGCCGCGGTGAAAATGCCGGAAAGCCTGGTGGCCTGGCTGCCGGACCCGGATGGCGCCAAGTCCTACCCGATCACCTCCTACACCTGGATGATCTTCCGCAAGGACAACGGCAACCCGGCCAAGGCCAAGGCCATGCGTGAAATGGTCGAGTACAGCCTGACCGAAGGGCAGAAGATCGCTGATTCGATGGGCTACATCCCGCTGCCGCAATCGGTTGTCGATCAGGTTCGCAAGGCTTCCGCCAACATCCAGTAACACCCGTGTGGTCTCTCTCGGTGTGTGCGTCCAGCCGCGCCGAGGGAGTTTCCCCCCTGTTCCGGAATTAGCCAATGAACACACCTTTTGTCGTACCGGTTAACCCGGATTCTGCCTGCCAGCCGCCTTCCACGAAGGATTTCCTGGTTGACCGCACCTTCCGTGCCCTTGCGCGAATTGGGGTGGTGCTGATTCTGGCGTTGGTCTTCGCCTTGGTATTCGAGGTGGGACGCAAGGCCCTTCCGGGCATGGAAAAGCACGGTTTCGATGTGCTTTTCGGCAGTGTCTGGGACGTTAACCAAGGCAAGTACGGCATTCTGCCGGCCATTTGGGGCACGCTGTACAGCGCCCTGATTGCCTTGCTGATCGCCGGTTTCTTCGGTGTCAGCATGGCCATTTTCCTCACCCAGGATTTCCTGCCGGCGAAGCTGGCAGCGGTGTTTCGCACCATTGTCGAGCTGCTCGCGGCCATCCCCAGCGTGGTTTATGGCCTGTGGGGGATCTACGTGGTGATCCCGGCGATTCGGCCACTCACCGCCTGGCTGAACAGCGAACTGGGCTGGATTCCTTTTTTCGGCACGTCCCTGAGCGGGCCCGGGTTGCTTCCCGCCGCGCTGGTACTGGCCATCATGATTCTGCCGACGATTGCGGCAGTGTCGCAGGACGCGCTCACTGGCGTGCCGATGAAAACCAAGCAGGCCGCCTACGGCATGGGCACCACCCACTGGGAAGCGATTCTCAAGGTGATGGTGCCTTCGGCGGCGACTGGCATTTTCGGCTCGCTGGTCCTCGGCCTGGGTCGCGCGCTGGGTGAAACCATGGCGCTGGCGATGCTGGTGGGCAATGCGAACAACATTTCGCTCTCGCTGTTTGCGCCGGCCAACACCCTGGCCGCGCTGTTGGCGCTGAACTTCCCCGAAGCCGGCCCCAACGAAATCGAGGTGTTGATGTACGCCGCGCTGGTGCTGATGTTTATCACGCTGCTGGTGAACATCCTCGGCTCCATGATCATGCTCTACGCCCAGCGGGGGAACAAATAATGACTGACCTCACTTCGCCTGCCAGCAGCTTGACCTCGCCAGCCGGCGCCATGCCCAGCCTGCAGCGCAAGTTCGAAGGGCGCGCCCTGCGCAGCCTGGTGCTGACCACGTTGGTGTGGACGGGTGCGCTGATCGCCAGCGTGCCGCTGATTTCCGTGCTGTACATGCTGATCACGCGCGGCGGGGCACGGCTGAGCCTGGAAGTGTTCACCGAATTGCCGCCTACCGGTTTCGAGACTGGCGGCGGCTTCGGCAACGCCATGGCCGGCACCTTTGTGATGGTCGGCATTGCCGCCGCCATTGCCGTGCCGGTCGGCATCATGGCCGCCGTCTTCCTCGCTGAACTGGGGCCCGACAGCAAGCTGGCAAACGCCGCGCGCTTTGCCGCCAAGATGCTCACCGGGCTGCCGTCCATTCTGGCCGGCGTGTTCGCCTACGCCCTGGTGGTGATGACCACCGGCACCTACTCGGCACCGGCCGGCGGCGTTGCCCTGGCGGTGTTGATGCTGCCGATCGTCGTGCTGACGGCTGAAGAGTCGATGCGCATGGTGCCCAAGATCATGAAGGACGCCGCCTACGGCATGGGCTGCACGCGCTCGCAGGTCATCTGGAAAATCATCTTGCCAACCGGCATGCCGGCGATTCTCACCGGCGTGATGCTGGCCGTTGCGCGTGCTGCGGGCGAAACCGCGCCATTGCTGTTTACCGCGTTGTTCAGCAACTACTGGATCTACCACGACGGCAGCCTCGCGGTGATGAACCCGACGGCATCGCTGGCCGTACTGATTTACAACTTCTCCGGCATGCCCTTCGACAATCAGCTCGAACTCGCATGGGCGGCTTCGCTGGTGTTGGTGATGATCGTGCTGGTCGTGAACATTGTCAGCCGCATTTTCGGCAAGCCCAAGTACTGAACAAGGGAGCATCTGAATTTTGAACGTATCAACTGCGCAAATAGCCGCTCCGTTTACCACCCAGGCGCCTGTGGTCATGGACTGCAAGCTCGACAAGATTTTCTACGGCAACTTCATGGCCGTGCGCGACAGCCACGTACCCATCGAGAAAAACAAGATCACCGGCTTCATCGGGCCTTCCGGTTGCGGCAAGAGTACCGTGCTGCGCAGCCTCAATCGGATGAATGACCTGGTCAAAGGTTTCCGCTTCGAGGGTCACGTGCATTTCCTCGGGCAGGACGTGTATGGCAAAGGCGTGGACCCGGTGGTAGTGCGCCGCTATATCGGCATGGTGTTTCAGCAACCGAACCCGTTTTCGATGAGCATCTTCGACAACGTCGCGTTTGGCCTGCGCCTCAACCGCTACAAGGGCGACCTCGGCGATCGCGTCAAGCATGCGCTGCAGGGCGCCGCGCTGTGGGATGAGGTCAAGGACAAGCTCAAGGTCAGTGGCCTGTCGCTTTCCGGCGGCCAGCAGCAACGGCTGTGTATCGCCCGCGCCATCGCCACCGAGCCGGAAGTGCTGTTGCTCGACGAGCCGTGTTCGGCGCTCGACCCGATCGCCACGCGCCGGGTTGAAGAGTTGATGGTCGAGTTGAAAAAGGACTACACCATCGCGCTGGTGACCCACAACATGCAGCAGGCCATCCGTGTGGCTGACACCACTGCGTTCTTCTCGGTGGATATTTCCCAGGGCACGCGTACTGGCTACCTGGTAGAGATGGGCCCGACCACCCAGATTTTCGGCAGCCCCCGCGAAAAAATGACCGAGGACTACATCAGCGGCAAGTTCAGCTGATCGACCTTTCCACCGTTTGCCAGGATTGCCAATGTCTGCAACACGTCGTCTTGATTTGCCCGCGATCGAACGCGCTCTGCGTAAAGTACAGAGCCGCTTTGCCGAGCTCAGCCGCCACTTTACCGAGCCGCGCGATCCGTTCACGGACGAGGTGCTGGAAAATGTGCTGGAAGGCTATGCCCTGATTGATGACTATGTCGCTCGCGGCGTCGACCTGTTTGACCTGCAGCAACTCAACCTGATGCTGGAGATCAATGCCACCGTGCTCTGCGGCAAGGACCCGGTGCGCCGGCTGGAATACGCCCAGCACCTGGCGGCGACCGAGCAGCACTTTTTCAACAATGTCGAGGGTGGCATCAAGGACTTGTACAACTGGTATTGCGCGTACCGCAGCGAGTCGGTCTGGAAGCGTGCAGCCGGTGTCTACGTGCGCATCCTCAGCAAGCCGCAATTGTTCATCGAGGGCAATAACCGCAGTGGTTCGCTGATTGTCAGCTACCTGCTGATGCGCGCGGGGCTACCGCCGTTCGTGCTCACGCTGGAAAACGCCGAGGGCTATTTCAACCCGTCCTCGGTCATCCGTAACTCCGCCAAGCATGGCGTCAAGGCCCTGTACGAATTGCCCAAGATCAAGAAAAAATACGCGGCATTCCTGGAAGATCAGGCCCCGGATCCCAGGGAGTTCTTCCTGGGCGACACACCCGTGCCTGCCGCTCGGGGAGGCCTGTGATGGGGGGTTATCCAGTGCTCGACAGCGTTCGGCGTCTGTTCAATCGCCCGCGTATCCGCATTTCGTTCGACATCGACGACACGCTGGCCTGCCAGCTTCACCACAGTGCGGTCGAACACAGCCGGCTGCCGGCCTGTGTCCACCGGTGGCTGGGCGAACCGCTGCGCGTGGGGACTCGCTCGCTGACCCGTGAACTGCGTCGCCAGGGCTGCAGCATCTGGGTCTATACCTCGTCCGGGCGGACCCCGTCCTACATCCGGCGTTGGCTGTTGCTGTACGGCATTCGTGTCGACGGCGTGGTCAACAGCGTGCTGCACAACCGTGCGCTCAGCGTGCGCGGATTGTCGAACGCACCCTCCAAATTTCCACCGGCCTTCGACATCGACCTGCATGTCGACGATTCCGAAGGCGTGCGCAGTGAAGGCCATGACCACGGCTTTCGCGTGGTAGTGGTCGACCCGCAGGACGAGCAGTGGGCACAGCGCGTGCTCGACGCGGTCGCGCACGTCCAGGCGCAACTGGCCCGCCAGCAACCGCTCAGCTTTGCGCCGCCGACACGGCGGCGTCCGCAGGTGTTTTCCTGAAGGCCCGCTGCAAGCTTGTGTGAGTGACAAGCGCGGAGTCGGTAGGCTGTGCGGCTACAACCCGCTTCGACGCAGGCGCATCAGGTCCTGGCGCGCCTCACTGCGTTTCGCATCGGCTACCCGCTTTGCCTCGCTGAAGCGCAGCCACGCGTCGGCATTCGCCAGACTGGTGCCAATGATTGCGTAGGCCGCTTGCTCCAGCCGATCTGCCTCGTAGAACAGTTCGGTATTGCGGGCAAGCGCATCCTGGGAGGCAAGAGGGTTCGATGTTTTGCACGTGTTCGCGGCCATGGCCTTTACCTCAAGGTCGTCATCGGCGAGCGAAATTCAGGCGCCCTGGTCGGGGCAGGCGGATCGTAGCTCGCGCAAGGACTGACACAGGCCGTTCCTGTGTCTGGGTGTCCTGCTTTATGGATCGATGGTGGGGCAAAAACGTTCAAATTAGTGCAAGGGCGCGGCGTGACCATTCGTCAGGCACTGTTTGGATTTTTTGAACGCGCCAGCGCTCGTTCCACACAGATAAGTGACAGCCCACCTTATCCACGGAAAATGGTCATGAAAAAACTTACTATGTGCCTGAGCCTTTGCAGTGTGTTCATGCTGCATGGGTGCTTCGACAGCGCCGACAACACCACCAAGGACAACACTGGCGGCAGCAAATCTTCGGTGCAGATGCAGGAGGGCAAGGCCAAGGACAGTCAGTAAGCCCGGCAGGCCAGGGATAGCCGGCTATCCCTCAAGGTTGCTCAGGTAGCTGAACAGGTTGGCGGCCTCGGGCGAAAGGCGCGACGTATCCGCCACCCCTACGTACAAGGTGCGCGACGCCCATTGGCCCTCCAGCGGGATCGCGCGCAGCTTCGTCTCAAGTAACCCCGGGTGCACCGAGCCCAGCGGCAGGATGCCGATCCCCAATCCCGCCTCGATCATGCGGCAGATGCCATCGAAACTGCTGACTTGAATGCGCACCTTCAGGCGTTTGCCGGTGCTGGCGGCGGCATCATTGATACGCCGCAACAACGAACTGCCTTGATTCAACGCGACGTAATCGAAGTCCAGCGTCTCGGCCAGGGCAACGCTTGCACGCTGCGCCAGCACGTGGCCCTGCGGCACCAGTACCACCAGCCGATCATGCCGATAGGGGTGTATGTGCAGGCCGGGAGCGGCGACGTTGTCGGCAAAGATGCCGATCTCGGCCTGACCCTTTTCCACTGCATGAATCGCGCGGTCGCTGAGGACCTCCTCCAGTTCGATGCGCACCTGCGGGTTGGCCGCGAGAAAAGCCGCGAGATCCTGCGGTAAAAACTGGATCACCGCCGACGTGTTGGCAAACAGCCGAACATGACCACGCACGCCATTGGCGTAGTCGGTGGCGTCATGGGCCATCTGCTCGGCGGCGTCGAGGATGGTTCGCGCGTGTTCAGCCAGGCCGCGTCCCGCCGGGGTCAGTTGCAGGCCTCGGGCAACGCGGGTGAACAGGCTGCAATGGGTCACCCGTTCGAGTTCGGCCAGTCTTTTGCTCGCCGCGGAAACGCTCATGTGAGCACTGGTGGCGGCCTGGGTAAGGTTTTGTGTCTTAGCGGCCAATACCAGCAGGCGCAGGGACACCAGATCAAGCTGCAGCAAATTGAACATATCCACCTCTGTGTTTCCAATCTGGAAAGAGTAGTGGAAATCTTTGACATTCTCACGGCGTGTTTTTGCGCGGATTATCCGGCCATCACCTCCAACAACAACGGATACCGTCATGAGTCTGCCCCTGGAAGGCATCAAGGTGGTCGAAATGGGCCAACTGATTGCCGGACCTTTCGCCGCCAAGATCCTCGCCGAGTTCGGCGCCGAAGTGATCAAGATCGAACCGCCGGTCACCGGCGACCCCCTGCGCAAATGGCGCTTGCTGCACGACGGGACCTCGGTGTGGTGGGCCGCCCAGTCGCGCAACAAACAGTCGGTCACCCTTGATCTGCGCCAGGCCGAAGCGCGTGAGGTGGTCAAGCGCCTGGTCCAGGACGCCGACATCCTGATTGAAAATTTCCGCCCTGGCACCCTGGAAAAATGGGGGCTGGGCTGGGATGAACTGTCAGCGATCAACCCCGGGCTGGTGATGCTGCGGGTTTCCGGTTACGGCCAGACCGGGCCGTACCGCGACCTGCCCGGTTTCGGCGTGATCGGCGAGGCCATGGGTGGTCTGCGCCATTTGTCCGGTGAGCCAGGACGCACGCCGGTACGGGTTGGCGTGTCCATTGGCGATTCGCTGTCCGCGCTGCACGGCGTGATCGGTGTGCTGCTGGCGCTGCGTCACCGCGAGCAGCACGGCGGCGCTGGCCAGCAGGTCGACGTGGCGTTGTACGAGTCGGTGTTCAACATGATGGAAAGCCTGATTCCCGAGTATTCGGTGTTCGGCAGCGTGCGTGAGCCGGCCGGCAGCAGCTTGCCCGGCATCGCACCGACCAACGCCTACCGTTGCAAGGACGGAAAGTATGCGTTGATCGCCGGCAATGGCGACAGCATCTACCGGCGGCTGATGGAGAAGATCCAGCGCCTCGATCTGGCCGACGACCCTGAGCTGGCGCAGAACGACGGACGGGTGCGGCATGTGGCGCGGATCGACGCGGCAATCTCCACCTGGACCGCCGAGCGCAGCCTCGACGACGTCCTGGCAGCGCTGAAAGACGCGAACATTCCCTGCGGAAAAATCTACGACGCCGCCGACATCGCCGCCGATCCCCATTACCAGGCGCGCGACATGCTGCTCGCCAGCCAATTGGACGACGGTACGCCTGTCACCTTGCCCGGCATCGTGCCCAAGTTGATGGCCACCCCCGGTCGCGTGCACTCGCGCGCGCCGGCCCTGGGGCAACACACCGACGCGGTGCTTGAACGCATCGGCATCGACGCACCGACCCGCGAAGCCTGGCGGGCTCGCGGCCTGATCTGACACCAGGAGCAACCTCATGAAACGCTTGTACCTGCAGGAAGTCGCGACCCGTGACGGCTTCCAGAATGAAAAGACCTTTATCGACACCGAGCGCAAAATCGCCTTGATCGACGCGCTCAGCGCGTGCGGCTACGCGAAGATAGAAGTCACCTCGTTCACTTCGCCAAAGGCCATTGCGGCGTTGCGCGATGCCGAGACAGTAATGGCCGGGATTCGGCGCCAGCCCGGCGTCGAATACACGGTGCTGGTGCCGAACGTGCGCGGGGCCGAGCGTGCGCTGGGCTGCGGCATCGACGAAGCCAACCTGGTGATGTCCGTCAGCGAGCCGCACAACCGTTCCAACCTGCGCATGACCCGCGAACAGTCATTCGCCCAGCTCCAGAAGGTGGTCGGCGTGATCGGCCAGGGACCGGTGGCGGTGAATGTGTCGCTGTCCACGGTATTCGGCTGCCCGATGCAGGGCGAGGTGCCCACCGACGATGTGTTGGGTTGGGTCGCGCGCTTTGCCGAACTGGGCGTGCGCGGCATCACCCTGTGCGACACCACCGGCATGGCCTATCCCACACAGGTGGAGGCCTTGTCGCGGCAGGTGCGCGAGCGCTTTCCCGAGCTGCAGCTGACCCTGCATTTTCACAACACCCGAGGCATGGCCCTGGCCAATACCCTGGCGGCGCTGCAGGCGGGAATCGAGCGTTTCGACGCCTCTCTGGGCGGCCTCGGTGGTTGCCCGTATGCACCCGGCGCCAGCGGCAACGTGTGCATGGAAGACCTGGTGCACATGCTCGATCTGATGGGCTACGACACCGGTGTTCAGCTGGACCGCGTGCTCGCCGCCGCCGCGCAACTGCCCGACCTGGTTGGCCATGACCTTCCCAGCCAGATCCTCAAGGCAGGCAAACGCCTGGACCTGCATCCCATCCCCGCGCATGTGCACAGCCTGAGCAAGCAGGTGGCCAATGCCGAACTGGAGCGCCCGCAATGATTGATCATCTCGACCACCTGGTACTCACCACCCTCGACCTGAGCGCCTGCAAAGACTTTTACCTGCGCGTCATGGGCATGCGCCTGGAGACCTTTGGCAGCGGACGCATCGCGTTTCGCTTTGCAAACCAGAAAATCAACGTGCACGAGCGCGGGCATGAGTTCGAGCCCAAGGCGCATCTGCCGGTGCCGGGCGCGCTGGACCTGTGCTTTATCGCCAGCCTCCCGTTGGATGAGGTGATCGCCCATCTCGACGCCCAGGCCTGGCCTGTTCTCGAAGGTCCGGTGCTTCGCACCGGCGCAACGGGCCCGATCCGCTCGGTGTATGTACGTGACCCGGACCTGAACCTGATTGAAATTTCCGAGCAGGTGGCGGCATGAATATCGTCTTTCTCGACGCCGCCAGCCTGCCGTCCCCCTTGGTGCGTCCGGCCCAGGCCAGCGCCTGGACGGAGCGTGAAAAAACCACCCACGAGCAGGTGCAGCAGGCATTGGCCGAGGCTGACGTGGCGATTACCAACAAGGTGCGCATTGATCGTACGAGCCTTGGGCAACTGCCGCGCTTGAAGTTGATCTGTGTAGCCGCGACCGGCTACGACTGCATCGACATTGCTGCCTGCCGCGACCACGGTGTGACCGTGTGCAATGTGCCCGCTTACAGCGCGGTGAGTGTCGCCGAAGCGGTGATTGGTTCGCTCTTCGCGTTGCGTCGTCACCTAATGGCGTATCGCTCGGCCTCGTTGAGCCAATGGTCGCTGTCATCGCACTTTTGCGTGCATGGCGCGCCGATCCAGGACCTGCAGGGTTCGACCCTGGGCATCGTCGGGCGTGGCGATATCGGCAGCCGTGTGGCGCGACTGGCCAAGGCCCTGGACATCCACGTGCTGTTTGCCGAACACCGTGGCGCGCAGCGAGTGAGGGACGGCTACACCGCGTTCGACACGGTGTTGGCCCAGGCGGATGCGCTGACCTTGCATTGCCCGTTGACGCCGCACACGCGATACCTGATCGGCGCCGCCGAGATCGCACGGATGAAGCCCGGCGCACTGCTCATCAACACCGCGCGCGGCCCACTGGTGGATGAAAACGCGGTGCTCGACGGGTTAGCCAGCGGCCAGCTGGGCGGCGCCGCGCTTGACGTGCTGCACGTGGAGCCGCCGCAGGCCGACCACCCGTTGCTGCACTGCGAACACCCCAACTTGCTGGTCACGCCCCATGTCGCCTGGGCCAGCCAAAGCAGCGTTGCGCGGCTCAAGGCGGTGCTGGCGGCCAACATCGAGGCTTTCGCC
This sequence comes from Pseudomonas sp. TH21, assembly GCF_016651025.1. Taxonomy (NCBI): domain Bacteria; kingdom Pseudomonadati; phylum Pseudomonadota; class Gammaproteobacteria; order Pseudomonadales; family Pseudomonadaceae; genus Pseudomonas; species Pseudomonas sp. TH21. The sequence continues at coordinate 2,228,062 of NZ_JAEKEQ010000001.1, forward strand.
GCCGGCAAGCCGATCAACGTGGTGACCTGACCCCTCAACACCGTTTTCCTACCCCCAAAGGCAGAGCCATGACAAAAATAATCAGCTCTTCAGTCACACCTGTGGACGAACCGCATCCACAGCGCAAACCGCTCTACCAGCATCTGTATGTGCAGGTGATCGCCGCCATCGTGCTGGGGGTGATCCTCGGACACTTCAGCCCAGGCCTCGGCGAGCAGATGAAACCCCTGGGCGACACGTTCATCAAGCTGATCAAGATGCTCATTGCGCCGATCATCTTCTGCACGGTAGTCAGCGGTATCGCCGGCATGCAGGATCTCAAGCGCATCGGACGGATTGGTTTCAAGTCACTCATCTACTTTGAAGTGCTGACCACTCTCGCCCTGGTAATCGGCTTGATCGGGGTCAACCTGCTCAAGCCGGGTGCCGGCATGCACATTGATCCGGCCACGCTGGATGCTTCCGCCATCGCCGGCTACACCAAGGCCGCCCATGACCAGAGCGTCGTCGGCTTCCTCACACATATCGTGCCGAGCACGGTGTTCGGTGCATTCACCGACGGCGATATCCTCCAGGTGCTGTTCATCTCCGTGCTGTTCGCCTTCGGCCTGCAGCTGTTGGGAGAGGCGGGCAAGCCGCTGCTCGGCACCATCGACCTGGTGGCCAAGGCGTTTTTTCGCATGCTCAAGATCGTCATGTACCTGGCGCCGTTGGGTGCCTTTGGCGGCATGGCGTTCACGGTGGGCAAGTACGGCGTGCAATCGTTGGGTGCCTACGTCAACCTGCTGGTGTGCTACTACCTTACCGGGTTGGTCTTCGTGTTCGTGGTGTTGAACCTGGTGGCGCGGCTGGCCGGTTTCAGCTTGTGGAAATTCCTCAAGTACATCCGCGAAGAACTGGTGCTGGTGCTGGGCACGTCATCGTCCGAATCGGCGTTGCCGCGCTTGATGGGCAAGCTGGAAAAACTCGGCTGCGAGAAGTCCACCGTCGGCCTGGTGGTGCCGTCAGGTTACTGCTTCAACCTGGACGGTAGCTGCATCAACATGACGGTACTGGCGATCTTCATTGCCCAGGCGCTGGATATCGACGTGTCGCTGTATCACCAGGTGACGTTGCTGCTGATCCTGCTGCTGACCTCCAAAGGGGCCGCCAGCGTGACCGGCGGGGCATTTATCACTTTGGCCGCGACCCTTGGCTCCATCGACGTGATACCGGCAGCGGGCCTGGTATTGGTGCTGGGCGTCTACCGGTTTATTTCCGAAGGCGGCGCGCTGATCAATGTGATCGGCAACGGTGTCGCCACGTTGTTCATTGCTCGTTGGGACGGTGCGCTGGATCGCGAGCAGCTCAAGCGCGAGTTGGGTTAGCGCATTTGCAAAATTATCGGACTGGCACTGGCCGGATCGGTATGCCCGCGCAGTTTGCCGACGGCCTTGGCGTCGACTGCGTCAGCGTGGTTGCCCCACGTGCTGCGCACATACGTCAGCACCTCAGCGATTTGGGTATCGGACAATTGCTCGCGAAAGGCCGGCATGCGGTAGGCATCCGGCACGCCGGCGGCGACGATGCGTTGCGAGCCGTTGAGGGTGATGTTGATCGCCGAGGCGTTTTCCTTGGCGAGGGCGGAGGTGGCGCCGGCCAGCGGCGGCATCCACTCGGGCTGGCCTTTGCCGTCCGAGCCATGACAGGCGGCGCAGCGGGTCGCGTAGGTGTGGGCGCCGGGAATGTCCTGGCGGGTATCAGCGGCCACGTATTGCCACGGAGGGCCGTCGCGCTGCGGGTCGCCGGGCAGTGACTTGAGATACCGGGCGATGGCGGCCAGGTCGTCGTCTGCCATGAACTGCGTGGAGTTGTTGAAGGCCTCGGTCATCGAGCCGTAGACCACCGCATGCTGATTGCGCCCGGTCTTGAGGAATTGCACGATGTGCGCCTCGCTCCAGCGGCCCAGGCCGGTGTTGGGATCCTGGCGCAGGCTCGGGGCGTACCAGCCATCGAGCAGGCCACCGGCGAGGTACGGCGCGCCGGACTCGTCCAGGGCCTTCTCGTTGAAAGCCAGGCCGCGTGGCGTGTGGCAACTGCCGCAATGGCCCGGGCCTTGGACGATGTAGGCGCCGCGGTTCCACACCGCATCCTGATTGGGCTTGGCCGCATACGGCGCGGTGGGAGCGAACACGCCGTTCCACAACGCGATGGGCCAGCGCAGGTTGAGCGGCCAGGGGATGTCGCTGGGGATATTCGCCTGTTTGTCCGGCTGCACACCGTGCATGAAAAACGCATACAGCGCGCGGATGTCATCGTCACTGAGCTTGGCATACGAAGGGTAGGGCATGGCCGGGTATAGGCGCTTGCCACCCGGCGCCACGCCGTGGCGCACCGCGCGGTCGAAGTCGGCCAGGCTGTAGGTGCCGATGCCGGCGTCGCGGTCAGGCGTGATGTTGGTGGCGTGGATGTTGCCCAGCGGCGTGGCCATCTCCAGGCCGCCGGAGAAAGGCGCCTTGCCCGCCAGGCTGTGGCAGGCCACGCAGTCGCTGAGGCGCGCGACGTACTCGCCGCGGCTGACCAGCGCGGGGTCGGCACTGGCGGTCGACTCCTGTGCGAAGGGCGTCGCTGGCTGGCGGGTGACGTACCAGGCCAGCACGCCGGCTGCGACCAGGCAGGCCAGCAACAGCCAGCCTGCGGTTCTTGCGAAGCGAGGGTTGTTCATGCGCGGTCCTTGTCGGTCAGCTGAAGGTATAGCGGCTCAAGGGCAGGCTGCGGATGCGCTGGCCAGTCAAATGTGCGACCGCATTGGCCACGGCTGGCGCCACTGCCGGCAACGGGGGTTCGCCGATACCGCCCATCTTTTCGCCGCTCTCGACAATCCGTACATGCACCTGCGCCATCCGCGACGGCGGCAGGATCGGGTACAGGTCGTAGTTGCGCGCCCGTGGCTTGCCGTCCACGTACACCGCTTCCTCCAGCAGGGTCTGCGACAAGCCCAGGGCCACCGCGCCATTGACTTGCGCCTCGATGATCGCCGGGTTGACGATGCTGCCGGGGTCGATGGCTTCCCAGATGTGGTGCACCTTGACCTGGCCCTGGTCGATCGACACTTCGGCGACCACCGCCGCATGCGAGCCGAACGGCGAGGCCATGGCGACGCCACGTGCGCGCCGGGTGCCATCTTCGGCGGTGTAGGGCCCGCGCTTCCAGCCACCGGACAGCTCGCCCACCGCCTGCAGCAACGTGGTCAGCCGCGGGTTGTCACGTAGCAGGTGCAGGCGTAATTCGTACGGGTCGTGACCGCCCTTGTCCGCCAGTTCATCGAGGAATGCTTCATAGAAAAAGTCATTCAGCGAATTGCCCACCGAACGCCAATAGCCCAGCATCACCGGGCCTTTCACGTAGATCTGCGCGATGCGCTTGTTGGGAATCGCATAGGCCTTGCCCGACAGCCCTTCCAACGCGGTAGGGTCGATCTTGTCACCCTGTTTGCCGGCCAGGCCTTCGGTCGGGCCCTCGGTGGCGCTTACCGCTTCAAGCGCCAGCGGCAGGCCTTGGTCATCCAGCGCCGCGCGGAACTTGACCACCGCGACTGGGCGCAACACATCGCGCAGGAATTCTTCCTCGCGGCTCCAGATCAGCTTGACCGGCCGACCGACCGCCTTGGCCAAGGTGATGGCCTGCGGGTAAGGGTTGGCCGATTCATACAGGAAGTGCCGGCCGAAAAACCCGCCCAGCAGCGGCGAGTGCAGGGTGATCTGCGCAAGGTCGAGGCCGGTGCGCTTGGCGATGTCGGCACGAAACATATCCGGCGCCTGGTTGGGCAGCCAGACCTCCAGTGAACCATCGGCGTTGAAGCGCGCCAGGGCGGACGGCGGCTCCAGCTGGGCATGGTTGACGTACTGGTTGTGGTAGGTGGCCTCGATGCGGGTCTTGCCTTTGGCGAGTGCGGCGGCCACGTCGCCTTCGTTCTCGTCATCGCGCGACGGGCCCTGCTGCGTGGCGAGAAAGTCACGGTGCTTGTCGCTGGAAAAATCCGCCGGCATCACGCGCAGGCTCGAATCGGCGGCAGCTTCCTGCCAATCGACCTGGATCGCCTCGACTGCGCGCTTGGCGTGCCACCAACGTTCGGCCACCACTGCCACCGCGCCGGGCAGCGTGTGGACGGAGTGCACGCCTTTCATGCCTTCGACCTGCGCCTGGTTGCGCAGGCTGCCGACGGTCATGCCCAGGCGCGGCGCGTGCTGCACGGCGGCGTGAAGCATGCCGTCGACCTTCAAGTCGATGCTGTACTGCGCTTTGCCGGTGGATTTGTCGTAGGCATCCAGGCGTTTCACCGGCTTGCCGATCCAGCGGAACTGGCTCGGATCGCGCAGGGTGATGCTGGCGGGGTCGGGCACCGGCATGTCCAGCGCGCGGCCAGCCAGCTCGCCGTAGCCCAGTGAGCGCCCGGACGCGCTGTGCACCACGCGACCGGGTTGGGTAGTCAGTTCGGCGGCCGGCACACCCAACTGCTGGGCGCCGGCCTGTAGCAGCATGGCGCGGGCGAGGGCGCCCAGGCGGCGCATGGTCGGGTAGCTCATGCGCACCGACATACTGCCGCCGGTGATGCGCATGCCGTTTTCCATCACCACGTAGGCGTCGCCAGGCGGGGCGGCTTCGACGATAAAGGTGGCGGGGTCGGCGTCGAGTTCTTCGCCAACAATCTGCGCCATCGCGGTGTGGGTGCCTTGGCCGCCTTCCATGAAGGGGCTGAGCAGGCGCACGCTGCCGTCCGGGCGAATCTCCAAAAAGGCCGGCACCTGGGTACCGCGCTCGGCCGGCGTGGCCGCTTGCACCCTGGCCGAGCCCAGCGGCAGGCCAAAGCCGATCACCAGCGCGCCCACCGCCGTGCCCACCAGAAAGTGCCGGCGCGACAGGTTGACCGGCTCGTCCAGCGGCAGCTCGAGCATTTTATTGCGCGTATTCATCAGGCGCTCTCCGGCTTGGCCAGCGCCTGCATGGCGCTGTGGATCGCGTTGTAGGTGCCGCAGCGGCACAGGTTGATCATCGCTGCTTCGATCTGCGCATCGCTGGGGGCGGGGGTGTGCTTGAGCAGCGCGGTGGCTGCCACCACCTGCCCGGACTGGCAATAACCGCATTGCGCGACCTGATACTCGACCCAAGTGGCGACCACGCGCTTGCCCACTTCATCGTCCTCGATCGCCTCGATGGTGGTGACCTCACGGCCTACCACCCCAGCCACCGGCGTGACGCAACTGCGCACGACATTGCCGTCCACCAGCACCGAACAGGCGCCGCATTGCGCCAGGCCGCAGCCGTACTTGGTGCCGGTCAGCCCCAGGTCATCGCGAATCACCCACAGCAAGGGGGTGTCCGCGTCGGCATCGACCTGATAGGTCTTCTGGTTGATTCGCAATTCCATGATTCACCTGCTGATCGACGGTAGTGGCGGCCTTTTTGGGATGGCTGCTCATTGTCGAACTCTAGACCACCGCGCAAGGGGCCAGGTATCCGATGGTCGATAAATCGGAGGATCAGGCAAGTAATCGAGAGGATTGCACTGCTTTCGGGCTACACCAGTGGCAAATCGGCTTTTGTGGTGAGCGGGGTTGCCCGCTCACCACAGGCAGCGTTGGATCGTTCAGGCAGGCAGTTTCGTGGGGTTCACGCACTCGATGGAGCGGTCCACGGTGGTCTTGGCAATCTCGAGCAAGTGCCAAACCGCCAGAATCTTCGCCCGCTGGGGGCTCTCCAATCGCTCACTGCAGTCGAGGGCAGTGGCGCAGGCGCTGTCGAGCAAGCTGGCGGTGTAGAGCAGGGCGTCTTCGAAGCTCAGGTCTTCGATTTGAACCGCTTGGGTGGGCAGGTAATGGTCGATGGCGCGGTTGAAGGCGGCGCGGTCTTTGACGCAATGGCGGGGTGGGTCGGGGACGACTTTTTTCATGGTGTAACTCCACATGGTTGGGGCTGACACCCGTTGCGACTAAACGTTGGGTGGCGGCTGTGCGCAGGTTAGTCGACCGGTCACATGGAAAACCGGCGCACCCGAAGGTGCCCTACGCACAGCCACCATAAAAACTTCACGGAGGAACATGCGCCATGTAAGACCCGAGCGACTAAACCCGATCACTGATGAGCAGTGACGGATCGCAGACTAGCCACCGATTCCAACAGGCACAAGGCGGCAGGGATTGTCTAGGAAACGTCCTGCAATTTAAAGAGACACGGCTTGCTGGCCCTTTACAAACCATGACCAAACGCCATTAACCCCCACCCGCCAGATGTCGCGAAAGGCGTTTTTGTAGGCGCTTGTTCTCTGGTATGTAGGCAACTTCCCAAATGTGATTGAGACCCACCGGGCTTGTGTCCTGAGCGTATTCGCTTGCTTATATTCCAACGCCATCTTCGTTGCATTCAGGGATGCAGGGCATGGCGCAGGGCTATATCAACGAGCGTACGACGGACTACCACGGCTTGAAATCCCGTTTGATGGGGCACGGCATCAGCCAGCAGCGTTCCGACTATTTTGACCTGTTGAACCGACACCTGCGCCGTGGGCTGGTGGCCCCTGGGCAGTTGGTGATTGTGCCCGACGCCTACAGCGTGACCTGCTCAAGGGAAGAAGCCTGGTTGGTTCGCCATGCCGAGGCCATTCGCCGTGAACTGGACAACTCCGCTGGCACCCAAGTGATCAACGACTACGACCTGCTGCAAAGCCTGCTTGGGTATACCTCGCTGGGCGTGGGCAGTGCGACATCGGCGTGGGCACGGCATCTGGATGAGGTGGCGCATACCCTGGAGCAGATCGAGCATTTGCATCAACGCCTAAGGGCGGGCGGCCTGGAGCGTGAGGCGTTTTTTCGCCAGCGCAAGGTGCTGCTTGACCTGCTGGATACCCAACTGCAAGGCGCGGCGCGGCTGGGCACCGGGTTGCGGGGCAATCAGGCGTTGAAGAAGGTGTTGGGGATTTCCACCAAGAGCTATTTGCATAAGGGGGAAATTGCCGGGTACGCCCAGCGAATCCGCGAGATTGCGCAGACGTCGAAGTGGTTGGGGAAGGGCACCTATGTGGGGTTGGCGCTGGATGTGGGCGTGGCGGGATTGGAGATCAAGGAGGCGTGTGTGGAGGGGCGGGAGGCGCAGTGTCGGCGGGCGAAGTATGTGGAGACGGGGAAGTTGGTGACCAGTGTTGGGGGCGCTTATGTGGGAGGAGAACTGGGTGCAGGGTTAGCCCGTGTCGGTTGTAGGATTTTTATGGGCATCGCGGCTAAAGGAAACGGTGAGCTGGCCTGCGCTGTTATTGGTGGCGCGGCGGGGGGTATTCGGGGGGAGTGTGGCTGGTCTTGGTGGTGCGTTTCTGGGCGGGAAAATCGCAGAGATCGATGGCGATTTGATCTTTCAGCCAGAGGGGACGTGACCATGGATTTTCAGATCATCTCTGCAATCTTTGTATGTGCTGGGGCATTTGTTTCCTCGGGGCTCTTTTTATTTGTCAAATACACAAAGCTCGAAGAGTTGGAGAGCTACTTCAGCGAAAACAAGGTGGTTAACGATCACAAACGCTTTTGGGGCAGAAATCAGCACATTGACAGGTTTCATCGCATGCTCTTGATTAACCAATTGTTGATCATGCCCAAGTCACATATCAAAAGCGGGGAGGTGACCGAGGCCGAACTTGCTTCCGTCCCCCTATCGCTCAAGCGTTGGGCCCTGTGGCCTTACGCTGTCGGGACGATATGGTTTGCCTCCGCAATTATCTGGAACATCTGGTATGGCTGGTAGCCGTGGTAACCCCACTGATGTTCAAGCCTATCTTCGTCGCGAACCGGACAATCTCGTTGAATCCCATGTGATCAACAATTATGACCTGCTCTAGAGCTGGGGTGGCGCAGGGTAAGCCCGTGTTGGCTGTAGGATTTTTTGGGCGTGGTGGCTAACGGAAACGATGAGCTGGCTTACGCCGTTATTGGCGGCGCTGCGGCAGGGTATGCAGGAGGCGAGGCAGGTGGCGCTGGTTGCGCGTTTTTGGGCGGGCAAATCGCAGAGATCAACGGCGATTTGATCTTTCAGCCAGAGGGGGTTTGACCATGGTTTTTCAGATCATCTCTGCAATCTTTGTATGCGCAGGGGCATTTATTACCTCGGGGCTCTTTTTATTTGTCGAATACACAAAGCTCGAAGAGTTGGAGAGCTACTTCAGCGAAAACAAGGTGGTTAACGATCACAAACGCTTCTGGGGCAGAAATAAGCCTGTTGACAGGTTTCATCGCATGCTCTTGATCAATCATATGTTGAGCATGCCCAAATCGCATATCAAAAGCGGGGAAGTGACCGAGGCCGAGCTGGCTTCCGTTCCCCTATCTCTCAAGCGTTGGGTCTTGTGGCCTTACGCTTTCGGGACGATATGGTTTGTCTCCGCGATCATCTGGAGCATCTGGTATGGCTAGTAGCTGTGGCAAACCCACTGATGTTCAAGTCCGTCTTCGTCGCGAACCGGACAATCTCGTTAGACCCCAGGTGATCTGCAACTATGACCTGCTGCAGAGCCTGGGTTGGCGCAGGGTTAGCCCGTGTCGGCTGTAGGATTTTTTGGGCGTGGTGGCTGGCGGAAACGGTGAGCTGGCTTGCGCGGTTATTGGCGGCGCTGCGGGAGGGTATGCAGGAGGCAAGGCCTTTGGCACGGGCGGTGAGTTTCTGGGCGGGAAAATTGTGGAGAAAGATGGCGATTTGATCTTTCACTCAGAGGGGGCCTGACCATGGATTTTCAGATCATCTTTGCAATCTTTGCAGTTGGAGGAGCCGTCGTGGGCTCGGGGGGCACCTTATTCGTCGAGTACACAAAGCTTGAAGAGCTGGAAAGCTACTTCAGCGAGAACAAGATGGTCTGCGATCACAAGCGCTTTTGGGGCAGAAACCAGCACATAGACAGGTTTCATCGCATGCTCTTAATCGTCCAATTATTGAGCATGCCCAAAACCTATATCAAAAGCGGGGAGGTGAGCGAGGCCGAACTGGCATCTATCCCCCTCTCCCTCAAGCGGTGGGCGTTGTGGCCGTATAACCTCGGGACGATATGGCTTGCCGGCGCAGTCATCTGGCTCATCTGGTATGACTAGTCGCCCGCGAGGGCGGTGCGTCCTCCACGTACTCCGGCGCCACGCGCACCGGGCCTCGGCCTGGAGCTGGACCATGACCAGTTGGGCAAGCTGCATGACCAGTACCTGAGCTGTGGCATTCGCCAGTGCGATGATGTGAAGCAGATGCAGCGTTATCAACCGGATTGGAAAACCGTCAAACCACGATTCTGAGGCTGGTCGCTTCGCTTTGCCCGGTGGCGCGTGCCACCGGGCTTTTTTTACGTGAAATCTTCCTCGAAGTGCTCCTGCTCACCCCGCGTTTCACTCTGGCGCCGCAGCACTTCCATCTGGCGCAATTCCACCCGGCGAATCTTGCCGGAGATGGTCTTCGGCAATTCGCTGACAAACTCGATGCGCCGAACGCGCTTGTACGGCGCCAGGTGTTCGCGGGCGAAGGCGAGGATGTGCTGCGCCAACTCGGCGCTGCCGGGGGCGTCGTGGGCGAGGATCAGGAAGGCCTTTGGCACCGCCAGGCGCAGCGGGTCCGGGCTGGGTACCACGGCGACTTCCATCACCGACGGGTGCTCGATCAGCGCGCTTTCCAGTTCGAAGGGGCTGATGCGGTAGTCGGACGCCTTGAACACGTCGTCGGCGCGCCCGACAAACGTGATGTAGCCGTCGGCGTCGATCTGCGCGGTATCGCCGGTGCGGTAGTAGCCGTCGCGCATCACCTCAGCGGTTTTTTCCGGGCTGTCCTCGTAGCACAGCATCAGGCCCAGCGGACGTATCGCCAGGGGCAGGGCGACTTCGCCCTCGGTGCCCGGCACGCCGTCGGCATCGAGCAGCGCCACCTGGTAGCCCGGCAGCGGCCGGCCCATGGAGCCCGGCTTGAGCAATTGCCCTGGGGTGTTGCCGACCAGCGCGGTGGTTTCCGACTGGCCGAAGCCGTCGCGCAACGGCAGGCCCCAGGCGTGCTGGATCTGCTCGATGATTTCCGGGTTCAGCGGCTCACCGGCGCCCACCAGTTCGCGCAGGTTCAGGCGGTTTTTGTAGCTGGCCAGGTCCTCCTGGATCAGCATGCGCCACACGGTGGGCGGCGCGCACAGGCTGGTCACGCGGTAACGTTCCAGCGTGTTGAGCAGGGCCGGCGCGCTGAAACGCGCGACGTTATGGATAAAGATGCAGGCGCCGGCGTTCCATGGCGCGAACAGGCAGCTCCAGGCATGCTTGGCCCAGCCCGGAGACGAGATATTGAGGTGCAGGTCACCCGGCTGCAGGCCGATCCAGTACATGGTCGACAAGTGGCCGACCGGATAGCTCTGGTGGCTGTGCAGCACCATTTTCGGCTTGGACGTGGTGCCGGAGGTGAAATACAGCAGCATCGGGTCGGTGGCCAGGGTGCGGCCTTCGGCCTCGAACTGCTCGGGGTATTCGAAGGCGGCGCTGTGCGCGACCCAGCCAGTGGGGGCGGCGCCCACGCAGATGCGGCTGCAGCCAGCGCCGAGGCCGTCAAACTTGCCGACATGCGCTTCACCGACCACCAGGTGGCGCACCTGGCCGCGCTCGATACGGTCACTCAGGTCATCGGGGTTGAGCAGGGCAGTGGCGGGGATGACCACGGCGCCCAGCTTGAACGCAGCCAGCATGGTTTCCCACAGCGCGACATCGTTGCCGAGCATCAGCAGCACGCGTTCGCCCCGGCGCACACCCAGGGCGCGCAGGTGGTTGGCCACCTGGTTGGAGCGCGCCGCGAGTTGCTGGAAGCTGTAGCGTTGCTCGCTGCCGTCCTCTTCGACGATCCACAGCGCATCCGCCGCGTTGCCTTCTGCCATCGCATCGAAGTAGTCCAGGGCCCAGTTGAACGCGTCCAGGTGTGGCCAACGGAAGTCGCGCACGGCGGTGGCGTAGTCGGTACGGTGAGCGAGCAAAAAATCCCGAGCGGCCAGGAAGGGCTGGGTCATGGTCGGTGTCCTTGATTATTGTTGTAGGGACATGGCTGTGATGCTGCGGCCCCTCGGTTCCACCGGGAGGCTGAACCGAGTATAGGCACGCATAAATCTAGAGATGAACGCTCAAAAACACCGGTGCGTTGTGCAAAAAAGTCATAGGGTGGCGAGGCGATTTGACGGTGTGTACATAAAAGTCCAATATGGAATTATAAGTACAAATAAAGCTCTTTTTTGTCTGATTTTTTCTTCGCGCTTGCCTAAACCAACAACAACTTGCGAGACACAACCATGAAGAAACGCTTCGTCATTCCCGTCCTGGCCCTTGGCCTGATCGCGTCCAGCCACTTGCTGGCCGCCGAGAAAACCCTGCGCATCGGCATCGAGGCCGCTTACCCGCCGTTTGCGTCCAAGACCGAGGAAGGCAAGATCGTTGGCTTCGACTACGACATCGGCAACGCTTTGTGCGCGCAGATGAAGGTCAAGTGCGTGTGGATCGAAGGTGAGTTCGACGGCCTGATTCCTTCCCTCAAGGTGAAGAAAATCGACATGGCCCTGTCGTCCATGACCATCAATGAAGACCGCAAGAAGTCGGTGGATTTCACCCACAAGTATTACTTCACTTCGTCGCGCCTGGTGATGAAGGATGGCGCGGTGGTGGATGATCAGTACGCCAGCCTCAAGGGCAAGACGGTCGGCGTGCAACGCGCCACGACCACCGACCGCTACGCCACCGAGGTGTTCGAGCCCAAGGGCATCACCGTCAAGCGCTACAGCAATAACGAAGAGATTTACATGGACCTGGCGGCCGGGCGACTGGACGCGATCTTCGCCGACACCATTCCCCTGAGCGATTTCCTGTCGATGCCACGCGGCAAGGGGTATGCGTTTGTCGGCCCGGAACTCAAGGACCCGAAATACGTGGGTGAGGGCGCGGGGATCGCGGTGCGCAAGGGCAATACCGAGTTGGTCAGCCAACTCAACAGCGCCATCGATGGCATCCGCGCGAGTGGCGAGTACCAGAAGATTTCGCAGCAGTACTTCAAGTCTGATATCTACGGCGATTGACCCTTGCAGCAGCCCGGCTTGCCGGCGATGGCGACCGCAAGGACCCTATCGCCGGCAAGCCGGGCGCCTGCACAAAAGCTGCTTTCAGCCCTTCAATTCCTTCAAGTGCTTGTAGACCGTCGCCCGCCCCATGCCCAGCACATTGGCCACATAGTTGGAGGCGCTCTTGCCCTTGAACGCGCCTTCGGCATGCAGCGCCAGCACCAGCTCACGCTTGTGGTCACGGGTCAGCAGGTTCAGGCTCAATTGGCGTTCACGCATCCAGGCGTGCAAAAAGGTGTTGATGCGCTCCTGCCAGTCATCACGAAAGAGTGAATCCGGTTGCGGGATCAACTTGCTCGGCGACAGGAACAGATCCAGCGCCGCCTTGGCATTCTCGAACAGCGAGATATTCAAGTTGATGCACAGCACGGCCAGGCGGCGGCCGTTATGGTCATGCAGCACGGTGCTCAGGCTGCGAATCTTCTGGCCATCCCAATTGAGTTTTTCATAGGGGCCGATATTCACCTCGCTGACGTCATCGCTGAGCATGTCCTCCAGCGCTGACTCATCACCGACGCCACGTTTGGACAGGTTGTTGGCGATGTAATCGACTTTTTGCGTGCGCAAGTCATGCAGCACCACTTCCGCGTGTGGAAAGAACAGCGTGGCGATTGCGTCGGCAATCGCGCGGAAGTTCTGCATGACCTTGTCGTGTTCGGCGGTGTTCATCAATGCGGCTCCAGGCGGGCGGGGGAGAGCATACCAGCGTCCAGGCCGAACCGCGTCAGTTGCTCCGGCAGCGGCGCACCGCGCACCAGTGCGGCACTGGCCTGGCCCATGGCGGGGGAGGTCTGGATGCCATAGCCGCCTTGCGCCGCGACCCAGAACAGCCCCGGCACCTGCGGGTCGAAGCCCGCCAGCAGATCCCCATCGTGGACAAAGCTGCGCAGCCCGGCCCAGGTGCGGGTCGGGCGGCGGATGGTCAAGGTGGTGGCTTCTTCGATCTGGTAGATGCCCATGGCGATGTCCAACTCTTCGGGCTGGATATCCTGCGCCTCGACCGGGTCGGCGTTGGCGGGGGAGCCGAGGAACATGCCCGCGTCGGGCTTCATGTAGAAGGCTTCGTCGAGCGCCACCAGCATCGGCCAGGCGTGGGTGTCCTGGCCTTCGGGGCCGGCGAAGATAAACGCCGAGCGCCGCTTGGGTTGCAGGCCAATGGCGGCGGCGCCGGCCAGCCCGCCGATATGATCGGCCCAGGCGCCGGCGGCATTGATGATAATCGGCGCGGTGAAGGTGGCGTCCTGGGTATTCACATGCCAGAGGCCGGCGCTGTCGCGGCTCAAACCGAGGACGTGGCTGTCAGTGCGCACTTCGCCCTGATTGCGGCGAATCCCGCGCAAGTAGCCCTGGTGCAGGGCGTCGGTGTCGATGTCGCTGGCGGTGGGGTCATAAATCGCACCGTGGACTTTTTCGCGGCGCAGGATCGGCAGCATCGCACAGGCCAGGTCGGCGCTCAGTTGCTCGACCTGCGGCACGGTGGCCTTGGCGCTCAAGTACTGCGCGTTCAATTCATCCGGGTCGCCGATGAAGTCCACGGTCATTTCACCGCGTGGCGTCAGCAGTGGGTGCTCGCAGAAACCGCTGGGTGGGTGGTCGAAAAACTCACGGCTGGCGAGGGTCAGCGCGCGCACCTGCGGGGTGCCATAGGCGGCGGTGTACAGCGCCGCCGAGCGCCCGGTGGAGTGGTAGGCCGGGTGGGATTCACGCTCCAGCACAATCACCTTGCCGTGCGGCGACAGCCAGAAACCGGTGGAGGCGCCGGCAATGCCGCCGCCGATGATGATGAAGTCTGCGTGGCTCATAGCTGTCTCCAAAGGGCATTAGCCAGTGCGATGTCTTCCAGGCCCAGGCCGATAGAGCGGAAGAATACGTGACGGTCGTAGGATGGGCGCGGCACCTGCTCGCTGAGCAACTCTGGCAGGTCGCCGACCACCGAGGCGATGTCCCAGCCGTGCTGCTCGGCGGCAATCAGCATTTCGCCGGCCGAGCCTGGGGTGGTACGGCGATAGTCGCAGAACACCTGCATGTCGTTGAGGCTTTGCGGCGGCACTTCATGGGCGCGCGGGGCGTTGGTGCTGATGGAGGTGATCAACGCCGGCTTGCCCAGGCGCGCCGGGTCGATCACCGGCCCGGCCGAGGAGGTGCACAGCAGGATCACGTCGGCATCCTCCAATGCGGCATCGCAGGTTGAGGCGATCTTCAACCGCGGGTCCAGGCTTTCGAGCTGGGACTTTTTCCCGGCCAGGCTCGGCGAAAACAGGTTGATGCTCTGCCAGTCCCGCAGGTCTTTCACATAGTGCAGATGCGCCTGCGCGACCTTGCCACTGCCGATGATCGCCAGGCGCTTTGCCTGCGGCGGCGCCAGTGCATCCACCGCCAACGCCGTGGTCGCGGCCGTGCGCGCGGTGGTCAGCTCGGCGGTATCGCACAGCAGCAACGGCTGGCCGGTTTGCATCGACATCAGCAGCGTCCAGGCCGTCACCAGCGGCCCTTGTTCGCGCACGATGTAGGGTGAGGTCTTGACCCCATACACGCCGTCCTGCGCCAGCACCCCCAGGTAGTTGATAAAGTCACCGCCGCCGTGGGGAAATTCCACCAACTGTTGCGCCGGTTGCACTGCGTGCCCGGCGGCGAGGTCGCGAAACAGCGCACGCAGGATCTGCAGTACATCCACCTGAGCAAGTAACTCGCGGGCCTGGGCGTGGTTGATGACGTGAGGTGTGCTGGACATGGGCGCTCCGATTATTGAACTTATTTGTCCATTATGGACTTTTTGTTCTGTTGGGCAAGAGGCAAACCTCAGCCCTTGAATCGGAACCCGCCCGACAACCGTTCTTTCAAAAAGCCGACCAAGGCACTCACCGACTTCGGCACGTGGGGCGAATAGGGCCGTATCAGGTAAATCTCATCGGCAAATGCGCCCTTGAGCGTCCAGTCCTTGAGCACTTGCACCAGCTTGCCGCTGGCGAGCGCGGCATGGGCGCTGAAATCCGGGAGCAGGGCGATGCCCAGGTGGTTGAGGGCCGCATCCCTTAACGCTTCGCTGTTGTTGGTGGCGAAGCTGCCGGCGATCGGTATGGTGACGCGCTCAAGGTGTTTGCTGCCGCGTTCGAAGGTCCAGGCGGGCTGGTCGCTGCCGCGTGGATAGAACAGGCAGTTGTGGGCGCTGAGGTCGCCGGGTTCGCGCGGCTCGCCATGGCGTTGCAGGTAATCGCGACTGGCGACCAGCACCGAGCCGGTGTCGCAGAGCTTCCAGGCCACGTGGGTTTCGGGCACCTGGAAACCGTGGCGCACCGCCAGGTCGTAGCCTTCGGCGGCCAGCGAACTCAAGGCGTCCGACACATCCAGCTGGAGGCGCACCTGCGGATACCGCTGGAGGAATTCGGACAAGTGCGGCACCAGTTGCTGGCGCGCGAACGCCACCGGGGCGGTGAGGCGCACCAGCCCGCGAATCTCCCCGGCCGAGTCGCGCACCGAGGAAAAACTGCGCGCGATCTGTTCGTAGGCACCGCGCACCTCACGGGTCAGCGACAACCCGGCATCGGTGAGGCGCACACTGCGCGTGGTGCGCGTCACCAAACGGGTACCGGTGGCTTTTTCCAGGTCGCTGATGCGCTGGCTGACCGCCGATTTGCTCACCCCCAACCGTGCCGCTGCAGCGGTGTAGGTGCCGTGTTCTTCCAGCACTGACAGCCAGTGGATGTGGGTCCACAGGCCTTCGATCTCGGATTTTTCCATGCGCTTATTGTTCGCTTATAAGGACAATCAGTTCTGGATTCTGCTCTGGTTTGGAACAAACAGAAAGCCTATCGTGTGTCCCAACGCCACCCACCTGGGATCTATTGCCATGACTACAACAATCGAGCACTACATCAACGATCAGCGCGTGAGCCGCGATGACCGGTATCAGGACGTCTACAACCCGGCCACCGGCGAAGTGACCGCCCGCGTCGCCCTGGCCAGTCGCCAGACCGTGTCCGAAGCCGTCGCCGCTGCGCAGGCCGCCTTCGCCGGTTGGGCCGACACCCCGCCAATCCGCCGCGCCCGCGTACTGTTCGAATACCTGCATCTGCTGCGTGAGCGCAAGGACGACCTGGCGCGCATCATCGTCGCCGAACACGGCAAGGTCTTCACCGACGCCCAGGGTGAAGTCGACCGGGGCATCGATATTCTTGAATTCGCCTGCGGCATCCCGAACCTGCTCAAGGGCGAACATTCCGACCAGGTCTCGCGAGGCATGGACAACTGGACCCTGCGCCAGCCGCTGGGCGTGGTGGCCGGCGTCACGCCGTTCAACTTCCCGGTGATGGTACCGATGTGGATGTACCCGATCGCCATCGCGGCGGGCAACACGTTCATCCTCAAGCCGAGCCCGACCGACCCGAGCGCTTCGCTGTTCATGGCCGAGCTGCTGCATGAAGCCGGCTTGCCGAAAGGCGTATTCAACGTGGTGCAGGGCGACAAGGAATCGGTGGACGCGCTGATCGAACACCCGGACGTCAAGGCTGTGAGCTTTGTCGGATCGACACCGATTGCGCAGTACATCTATGAAACCGGCGCGCGCAACGGCAAGCGCGTGCAAGGCCTGGGCGGCGCGAAAAACCACATGGTGGTGATGCCCGACGCGGACATCGAGAAAACCGTCGACGCGCTGATGGGCGCCGCCTACGGCAGTGCCGGCGAGCGCTGCATGGCGATTTCGGTGGCGGTGCTGGTCGGCGATGTCGGTGACAAAGTCATCGCCGCCCTGACCGAACGCGCCAAGCAACTGCGCATCACCGATGGCCGCGACCTCAAGGCCGAAATGGGCCCGATCGTGTCGCGTGCCGCCCTGGAGCGCATCAGCGGCTACATCGAACAAGGTGTGAAGGCTGGCGCGCAACTGCTGCTCGACGGCCGTGACTATGTGCCGACCGAAGCGGGGTTGGAAAACGGCTTCTGGCTCGGCGCGACCCTGTTCGATCACGTGACAAAAGAGATGAGCATCTACCGCGAAGAAATCTTCGGCCCGGTGCTGGCCTGCGTGCGCGTGAGTGACTTCGGCGAGGCGATCAAGCTGGTCAACGACCACGA
This sequence comes from Pseudomonas sp. TH21, assembly GCF_016651025.1. Taxonomy (NCBI): domain Bacteria; kingdom Pseudomonadati; phylum Pseudomonadota; class Gammaproteobacteria; order Pseudomonadales; family Pseudomonadaceae; genus Pseudomonas; species Pseudomonas sp. TH21. The sequence goes on from NZ_JAEKEQ010000001.1 coordinate 2,245,253, forward strand.
GTTCGGCAACGGCGTGAGCTGCTTCACCCGCGACGGCAACATTGCCCGCGAGTTCGCGCGGCGCATCGAAGTGGGCATGGTTGGCATCAACGTACCGATCCCGGTACCGATGGCCTGGCACGGCTTTGGTGGCTGGAAGAAGAGCTTGTTTGGCGACATGCATGCCTATGGCACTGAAGGTGTGCGCTTCTACACCAAGCAGAAGTCGATCATGCAGCGCTGGTCGGAAAGCATCGAGCAGGGCGCGGAGTTTGCGATGCCGGTCTCCAAGTAACGACGGTTGGAACACCGCAGGACCCCTTGTGGGAGCGGGCTTGCCCGCGATAGCGCAGGGTCAGTCAGGACATTTGTCACTGATAGACCGCTATCGCAGGCAAGCCCGCTCGCACATTTTTTTGCTTGCGTTCAGCGCCGCCCCGCCCGCGTACTCACATCCACCCACACCGCCAGCACCAGAATGCTGCCTTTCACAATCATCTGCCAGTAACTGTCCACGTCCAGCATCGACATGCCGTTATCCAGACTGGTAATCACCAACGCCCCGAGCAACGCGCCATACACCGTGCCCGAGCCGCCGCGCATGGAGGTGCCGCCGATAAAGCACGCAGCAATGGCATCCAGTTCGCCCATGCTGCCCGCCGAGGGTGAGCCGGCGGCGAGGCGGGCCGTGTTGACCAGGCCGGCGAAGGCGCACATCACGCCCATGATGCCGAAAATCCACAGTTTGACCGCCTGCACGTTAATGCCCGACAGGCGCGTGGCTTCCATATTGCTGCCCACCGCATACACGCGGCGGCCGAACACGGTCTGGCTGGTGACATAGCTGAACACGCCGAGCAGCACCAGGAGCAACAGCACCGGCACCGGGATGCCGTCGTAGCTGTTGAGGGTGGTAACGAACCCGGCGAGCACCGCGCCGATCAGCACTACCCGCAGCACGTCGCGCACCCGCGAGTGCGCCGCCAGGCCATGCAGTGCGCGGTTGCGCCGTTGTTTCCAGGTGAGGAACAGCGTCAGCGCAAACAGCAACACGCCGAGCCCCACGCCCACCGCGTGCGGCAGGTAACCCTGGCCGACATACACCAGCGACGGCGATACCGGCGCGATGGTGGTGCCGCCGGTGATCCCCAGCAGAATCCCGCGAAACGCCAGCATGCCCCCCAGGCCGACGATAAACGAGGGGATGCGCAGGTAAGCGGTCATGTAGCCGTTGGCCAATCCGATCATCAACCCGCACAGCGCCACCAGGCTGAGGTTGGCCAGCAGCGGCACGTGATAGACCACGTCCAGGATTGCCGCGAGCCCGCCCAGTAATCCCAGCAGCGAACCTACCGACAAGTCGATCTCGCCGCTGATGATCACCAGCACCATGCCGCAGGCCAGGATCCCGGTGATCGCCATCTGCCGCAGCAGGTTGGAGAGGTTGCGCGGGGTGAGGAAACCGCCCTCGGTCTGCCAGGTGAAAAACAGCCAGATGAACGCCACGGCGATCACCAGTGCGAGCATTTTGTAGCGGGTAAACAGCTGTTTGACCTGATTCATCTACGCGGTTTTCCGATCGTTATTATTGTGTTGGCTGAGCGCCGCGGCGAGCACTTGTTCCTGGGTGAGCCCCTGGTTGATGAAATCGCCGCGCAACTGGCCGTCGCCGATCACCAGCACGCGGTTGGACACGCCGAGCACTTCGGCCAGCTCCGAGGAGACCATGATGATCGACACCCCTTCAGCCGCCAGCGCGCCCATCAGCTTGTAGATCTCGTACTTGGCGCCCACATCCACGCCGCGCGTGGGCTCGTCGAGGATCAGCACCTTGGGCTGGGTCATCAGCATTTTCGCCAGCACGGCTTTTTGCTGATTGCCGCCGGACAGGCTGGTGATCGGCAAAAACGGGCTGGACGTCTTCAGGTGCATGCGTGTGATTTGCTGATCGATGCTGCCCAGTTCGGCTTCGGCGTCGATGCGGGTCATGTGCGCGTAGGTGTCGAGTACGGCCAGGGTGATGTTCTGGCCGACGCCCAGGTCCGGGATGATGCCTTGGCGCTTGCGGTCCTCGGGCACCATGCACAGCCCGGCGCGGATGGATTTGAGCGGCGTGCGGGTGTCGATCACCTGGCCGTCCAGCCACACCTCGCCGCTGTAGCGACCGGGGTAGGCACCGAACAGTGCCGACACCAGTTCCGTGCGCCCGGCACCGACCAGCCCGGCAATGCCGAGGATTTCCCCGCGCCTGAGGCTGAATGAAATATCGTCGACGCGTTTACGCCTGGGGTTGTCGACGTCGTAACAGGTGACATTGCGCGCCTCGAAAACCACCTCGCCGATGTCATGGGGTTGGGTGGGGTAGAGGTTGCTCATTTCCCGCCCGACCATCTGCGTGATGATCCGCGGGATATCCATGTCGGCCATGGCCGTGGTCGCGATGTGCTTGCCGTCGCGGATCACCGAGACGGTGTCGCACACCGCCGCCACTTCATCGAGCTTGTGCGAGATGTACACGCAGGCCACGCCCTTGGCCTTGAGGTCACGGATGATGTCGAGCAGCACCTCGATTTCCGAGCGGGTCAGGGCCGAGGAGGGCTCGTCGAGAATCAGCAGGCGCGCCTGCTTGTTCAGGGCCTTGGCGATTTCCACCAGTTGCTGGTAACCGCCGCCGTACTGCGACACCGGCAGCGCCACGTTCATGTCCGGGACCTTGAGCTCGCGCATCAACTGTTCGGCGCGATGGATCATCGCCGGGTAGTTCATGCGCCCGCCGGGCAGGGTCAGTTCGTGGCCCATGAAGATGTTCTCGGCCACCGACAGGTCGGGCACCAGCGTCAGCTCCTGGTGAATGATGACGATGCCGGCGGCCTCGGTTTCACTGATGGACTGGGCCTTGAGCGGCTGTCCGTCCCAGAGAATTTCGCCCTCCCAGGTGCCATACGGATAGACCGCCGACAGCACCTTCATCAAGGTGGATTTGCCGGCGCCGTTCTCACCGCACAGGCCGACACATTCCCCCGGCCGCACCTTGATATCGATGCCGTTGAGCGCGTTGACACCGCCAAAGCTTTTGACGATGCCGTTCATTTGCAGCAGGTAGTCAGCCATGGCGGTCACAGCCCGCCAATCTGCTCTTTGGTATAGAAACCGTCCTTCTCCAGCAGGTCGATATTGGCCTTGGTCAGCGGCGTCGGGGTCAGCAGGATGGTGTCGACCTGCTTGCTGCCGTTGTCGTACTGCGAGCTATAGGACGGCTTCTCATTGCGCGCCAGTTGCACCGACAGCTTGGCGGCTTCGGTGGCGATCAACTTGAGTGGTTTGTACACGGTCATGGTCTGGGTGCCGTCGATCACACGCTTGACGGCGGCGAGGTCGGCGTCCTGGCCGGAGATCGGCACCTTGCCGGCGAGCTTCTGCGCGGCCAGCGCCTGGATCGCACCGCCGGCGGTGGCGTCGTTGGAGGCGACGATGGCGTCGATCTTGTTGTTGTTCCGGGTCAGGGCGTTTTCGACGATGCCCAGGGCTTCGGTAGGATTCCATTCCTTGACCCACTGCTGGCCGACAATCTTGATATCGCCCTTGTCGATGGCCGGCTGCAGCACTTTCATCTGGCCTTCGCGCAGCACTTTGGCGTTGTTGTCGGTGGGCGCGCCGCCGAGCAGGAAGTAGTTGCCCTTGGGCGCCGCTTGCAGCACACCGTTGGCCTGCATCTCGCCGACCTTTTCGTTATCGAAGGAGATGTAGGCGTCGATATCGGCGTTGAGGATCAGGCGGTCATAGGACACCACCTTGATCCCGGCCTTCTTGGCTTCGGCGACGGCGTTGGTGAGCACGGTGGCGTTGAACGGCACGATCACGATCACGTCGACGCCGCGTGAGATCAGGTTTTCGATCTGGGAAATCTGCTTCTGCTCGTTGGCATCGGCGGACTGCACGAAGACCTTGGCATCGAGTTTTTCTGCCGCCGCGACGAAGTAATCGCGGTCACGCGACCAGCGCTCCAGGCGCAGGTCGTCGATGGAGAAACCGATCTTCGGGTGCGCAGGATCTGCCATCACCGGCAGGGCGAGCAAGGCCAGGGCAGTGGCGAGCAGCGTGCGTTTGAATGCTTTCATGGTGGTGCGTCCTTTTATTGTTGTTGGAAAGGCACTGTGCGAAGACTCTAGGCGAACACTGTATTTGTGGCGAGCAGCCTCTTTGTGGCAAGTGGGCTCTTTGGGTTGAGCAGCCTCTTTGTGGCAAGTGGGTTCATTGGGTTGAGCAGCTTCTTTGTGGCTAGCAGGCTTATTGAGGCTAGCAAGCTTGTTGTGGCGAGCGGGCTTGCCCCGCGTTGGGCTGCGAAGCAGCCCCTATTGCAAGCGACCGGGTTCAACCTGGCACACCGAGGTGCCGGGTCTTGGGGCCGCTTCGCAGCCCAACGCGGGGCAAGCCCGCTCACCACAAAGAGCCCACTTGCCACAAAGAGGCTGCTCATCACAAAAAGCCCATTTGCCACAACAAGCCCACTTGCCATAACAAGTCCGCCAGCCAAAGGAAGTCCGCTCGCCATCAGGGATAGATAAACCGGTTGACCACCCCCTCCAGCATCTCCTGCCGGCCGCTCACTGCCTGCGGGTTCAGCTCGTGCTCAAAGGCATGCTCGGCCAGCGACGCGAGGCTGAACTCGCCCGCCAGTACGGCTTTGCCCAGCGGCTGCTGCCAACCGGCATAGCGCTGGTCCTTGAACTGCTGCAGGCGGTCGTTCTGCACCATCGCCGCCGCACGCTCCAGTGCCAGGGCGAGCACATCCATCGCCGCGACGTGGCCGTGGAACAGGTCGACGTCGTCCAGGCTCTGCCGGCGCACCTTGGAGTCGAAGTTGTAGCCGCCATTCTTGAAACCCCCGGCCTTGAGGATTTCATAAGTGGCGAGCGTCATCTCCTCGACGCTGTTGGGGAACTGGTCGGTGTCCCAGCCGTTCTGCGGATCGCCGCGATTGGCGTCGATGCTGCCGAAGATGCCCAGCGACACTGCGGTGGCAATCTCATGATGAAAACTGTGCCCGGCCAGGGTCGCGTGGTTGGCCTCGATGTTGACCTTGATCTCGTGTTCCAGGCCGTATTCATGCAGGAAGCCGAACACCGTGGCGCTGTCGTAATCGTACTGGTGCTTGGTCGGCTCCTGAGGCTTGGGCTCGATCAGCAGGTCGCCCTTGAAGCCGATCTTGTGCTTGTGCTCCACCACCATGCGCATAAAGCGCCCGAGTTGCTCGCGCTCACGTTTGAGGTCGGTGTTGAGCAGGGTTTCATAGCCCTCGCGGCCACCCCACAGCACATAGTTGGACCCCTTGAGCCGCAGCGTGGCGTTCATCGCGCTGAACACCTGCGCGGCGGCGTAGGCAAACACTTGCGGGTCGGGGTTGCTGGCGGCGCCGGCGGCAAACCGTGGGTTGCTGAAGCAGTTGGCGGTGCCCCACAGCAGGCGGATGCCAGTCTCTTCCTGATGGCGCTCGAGCTGATCGACCATCTGCGCGAAGTGGTTGCGGTACTCCTTCAGCGAGCTGCCTTCCGGCGCCACGTCGGTGTCGTGAAAGCTGTAGTAGTCGATGCCCAGCTTGGAGAAAAACTCGAACGCCGCCTGCGCCTTGCCGATGGCCAGTTCCATCGGGTCACCGCTGCGCTGCCACGGGCGCTTGAAGGTGCCCACGCCAAACATGTCGGCCCCCGGCCACACGAAGGTGTGCCAATAACAGGCCGCCATGCGCAGGTGCTCGCGCATGGGCTTGCCGAGGATCAGCTTGTTGGCATCGTAATGGCGAAAGGCGAGGGGAGCATCGCTGTCGGGGCCTTCGAAGCGAACCTTCTCGACACCGGGGAAGTACGTCATGGCGTTTTCCTTATTGTTCTTGGCGGTGTCTGGATACTAGCAACGGCACCTGGCCTGCCGAGTATGAAAATCATCAAGGTGTGGTGCGATTTTGAGTGGCGGGGGCTAGTCTGTAGCGACTGGCCTTCGGACAAAAACAATGAAAACCCTACCGCCCGTGCACCGCATTGCCTTGCTGTTCAACGGCAGCAAGATCTACGACCGGGGCATCATCACCGGCATCGGCAATTACTTGAGCAGCACCCGCGCGTCCTGGGATCTGTTCCTTGAAGAAGACTTCCTGTGCCGCCTCAAGGGCATCGAGCGCTGGCAGGGGGACGGCATCATCGCTGACTTCGACGACCCGTTGATTGGCGAAGCACTGGCCAATATCAAGCTGCCGGTGGTGGCGGTGGGCGGCTCCTACCAGGATGCGCGTGCTTATCCCACCGGCATTCCTTACGTGGCCACTGACAACCATGCGCTGATGAAACTGGCCTACGAACACCTGATCGAGGCCGGCCTGACCCGGTTTGCCTGTTTCAGCCTGCCCGAGGCGCAGGCCAATCGCTGGGCGCAGGAGCGCGAGAAAGCCTTTCGCCTGCTGCTGCAGCGGGACGGCTTGCACGTCGAGGTCTATCGCGGTTTGGGGACCAGCGCGCCGCTGTGGGACAGCGCAGTGGAGCAGCAGATCGCCTGGCTGCAGAGCCTGGCCAAGCCGATCGGCATCATTGCCGTCACCGACGCCCGCGCGCGGCAATTGCTGCAAGCCTGTTTGACTGCCGGCATCGCGGTGCCGGAGGAAGTGGCGTTGATCGGCATCGACAACGACCCGCTGACCCGCACCCTCACGCGGGTGCCGCTCAGCTCAGTGATCCAGGGCACCGAAACCATGGGGCGCACGGCGGCGGCATTGCTGCACCAGATGCTGCACGGCAAGCCCTGCACCGGAACGCAGATCCTGGTGCCACCGGAGGCGATCAATGTGCAGGCCTCCAGCTTGCACCAGCCGTTGGGGAATCCGTATGTGATGCAGGCACTGCTGTTTATCCGCCAGTACGCGTGCCAGGGCATCAAGACCGCGCAGGTGGCGGCTTATGTGGGGGTGTCGCGCTCGTCACTGGAGTCGCACTTTCGCAAGGAACGCGGCTGCAGCGTGCATGACGAGATCCTGCGCTTCAAACTCGCCGCCGCCGCCAAGGGCCTGGAAAACCAGGCGCTGGCGATTGCCGATATTGCCCAGCAGTGCGGCTTCAAGTCCGCGCAGTACCTGCATACGGTGTTTCGGCGCGAGTTTGGCTGCACGCCGCGCGAGTATCAGCAGGGCACGTCCTAGGTCATTGTGGCAGCGGGCTTGCCCGCGATAGCGGTGTGTCAGCTTATTGATCCTGCTTGGAACTACCGCTATCGCAGGCAAACCAGCGCCTGCATTTTTTGACTGTTGAGACGCTTAGAACACGGCCTTGACCTGCAAGCCCAACACCAACGCGTTGTCGATGTCCGAGCCGGAAAACGCTCCCGGTTCGATGATGTATTGCACATCCGGGCGCAGGTTCAGCCAAGGCGTAGCCTGGTAGCCGTAGCTGAGTTCGATCAGCTGTTCGGCATTGTCCAGGTTGGGGTAGCTGTTGCCTGCGTTGAACGCCGCCAGTTCCTGCACGTCACGGCTGCGCGGGTTCGGCACGGCACGGCCATAACCCAGGGCGAGGGTATCGCGCGGGCGTCCTTCGAACGGTTTGTACAGCACCACGCCCGCGCCATACCACTTGCTGAACGGCGAGGCCGCTTCGCTGGCGGCGGAGTATTGGCCGAAGGCGTGCAGCACACGGCCGGCGGAGCTGCTGGAGGCCCACACGGCCTGGTCGATCAACAGGTAGTGACCGCCACGCCCGCTGACGTCTTTGTCGCTGCCGATGCGTTTCACATCCGAGCTGTCGTAGTAATAGCCCAGCTTGTATTCACCCGGCAGGGTGCCGGCGTGCTTGTACACCAACTCGATCGGCACCACGGTGCCGGTGGTGTGCTTGGGGCCCAGGTGCCAGGCGCGGCTGGAGTTGCCGTTGCTGTCCGGGTCCACGTTGAAAGCGGCCACGCGCAGTTGCCAGGACGGCGAGAAGTCATACTTCACCCGTGCGCCCAGGCGCGCATTCGGGTAGTTGGTCCAGCCGCTGCCGCCGGACATGTTCAGCGGGTGCCCGCAGAAACCGGCGTTCATGAAGTTGCACAGAATGCCGCTGTCCAGGCCGCCAAGATCATTGCCCATGGCCATGTAGCCGAGCTTGAGATTCAGCGCCGGAGTGAACAGCGTGCGCTCGTAGCTCAGCTCGGTGAGACGGGTGTAGAGGCCGCCGTAGTTTTCCTGGATCGGCAGGCGGTTGCCCACCAGGTCCTCGGAGGCGCTGTTGCCACGCCGGTCATTGATGGTCAGCTGGATGCGGTCGCCATTGTTGAAACCGTATAGCTTGCCCAGGTCGAACTGCACGCCGAGCTTGAGGTTCTGCGAATAACGCGCCGAACGGTGCTGGCCGCCGTGGGCGTTATAGGCGGTTTCGCCGCTGTAGTCGCCGGTAAAACGGATGCCTTGCTCGTCCAGCTCGCGGCGCAGGCCGCCCCAGTCGCCGGTCAGGGTGGTGTCGTCGGCTTGGGCGGGCAGGGCGGCACTGAAAGCCAGGCCCAGCAACAGGCGCCCAAGCAGGCGGTTGGGAAAAAAGTGAGAAGTGGGGGTCATGCGCGGTCTTCCAAAAGCCGAAAGCGCGGTGCGGGGGGCACCGCGCGAACACAGGGGTTATGGCAGGGCGTAGGCGATCACGTAGTCGCCACGGTCGGTGGACTGGCGTGCGCCGCCGGCGGTGATGACGATGTACTGCTTGCCGGTTTTTGGCGACACGTAGGTCATCGGGCCACCCTGGCTGCCGACGGGCAGGCGGGCTTTCCAGATTTCATCACCGTTGGCGCTGTTGAACGCGCGCAGGTAGAAGTCCTGGGTGCCGGCAATGAAGATCAGGCCGCCCTGGGTCGACAGGGTGCCGCCGAGGGTCGGCAGGCCGATCTTGATCGGCAGGTGCATGCGGATGCCCAGCGGACCGGTGTCTTCAACGGTGCCCACCGGCACTTGCCACGCGACCTTCTGGGTCTTCATGTCGATGGCGGTGAGGGTGCCGAACGGCGGCGCCTGGCACGGAATGCCGGCCACCGACAGGAAGCGGTTTTTGTTCACCGCATACGGCGTGCCCTTGAGCGGTACTGCGCCCATGCCGGTGTTCAACGCTTCGCCACCGGACGAGGCTTGCGCCTTGTTCTGCGACGGCACCATCTGGATCCACAGGCCCAGGCGCATGTCGTTGACGAAGATAAAACCGTGCACCGGGTCGGTGGAGATGCTGCCCCAGTTCATGCCACCCAGGGAGCCTGGGAAACTCAGCGACTTGTCGGTGCCTGGCGCGGTGTACAGGCCTTCATAACGCATGCCCTTGAAGTCGATGCGGCACAGCAGCTGGTCGTACGGCGTGGCGCCCCACATGTCCGACTCGGTCAGGGTCTGCGCGCCGATCTGCGGCATGCCCACCGATTTCGGCTGGGTCGGCGAGTAGGGTTCGTTAGGAATGTTGGCGGCCTTGACCGGGACTTCCTTGACCTCGGTCAGCGGCTTGCCGGTGGCGCGGTCGAGCACATAGATCTGCCCGGCCTTGGTGCCGATCACCACCGCTGGAACTGCCTTGTCGCTGCCCGGTGGGGTGAAGTCGATCAGGCTCGGCTGCATCGGCAGGTCGAAGTCCCACAGGTCATTGTGGACCGTCTGGTACACCCACTTTTCAGCACCGGTGGAGGCATCCAGTGCCAGCACCGAGGCGCCGTATTTGTGGTTCAGTTGAGTACGTTCGACGCCGTAGATGTCGGTGGACGAGCTGCCCATCGGCAGGAAGACCGTGTTCATCAGCGGGTCGTAAGACATCGGCGCCCAGCTGTTCGGCGTGCTGCGCACATAGGTGCTGCCGTCGGCCGGTGCTTGCTTGTCTTGCGGGTTGCCCGGGTCGAAGGCCCAGCGCATTTGGCCGCTGATCACGTCGAAGCCACGGATCACGCCGCCAGGCATGTCGGTCTGCACGTTGTCGGCGACGCGGCCGCCGACCACCACGGTGGTGCCGGCAATCAACGGCGCGGACGACAGCTGGTAGTAGCTGTCCGGTACATCGCCGAGGCCGGCCTTGAGGTCCACCTGGCCATGGGTGCCGAAGTCTTCGCAGAATTTGCCGGTGTCGGCATCCACGGCGATCAGGCGCGCATCAATGGTGTTGGTCAGCAAGCGGCGCTGGCACTGCGCGCCGGCAGGCACGCTGGCGGCAATGATCGGCGAGCTGTTGGGCTGGGTCGGCTGGGCGATCGGCGCGGTGGCGTCAAAGTAGGCCATGCCCCGGCAACGCTGCCAGACCGCCGATTTGGCGTTGACCTCGTTCTTCCACAGCTCTTTGCCGGTGTCGGCGTCGAGGGCGATCAGGTTGTTGTGCGGCGTGCAGATAAACACCTTGTTGCCGATCTGCAAGGGCGTGAGCTGGTCTTCGGCACCGTTGCCGTCGCTGATCGCCACGTCACCGGTGTGGTAGGTCCACGCCACCTTGAGTTTGTCGATATTGTCGCGATTGATCTGGTCCAGCGCGGCGAAGCGGCTGCCGCCTTCGGTGTTGCCGTAGTGCGCCCAGTCTTTCTGCGCGTCGGCTGCAGCCACCGGCGTGATGCCCGGGCCAGTACCGTTGGGCGCGACACTCGGATGGGCGACAAACATATTGCCCGCCGCCACCGCCACACCCACCGCCAGCACGGCGGCGACGCCATAGGCACCGCGTGCAGGGCGGCCAGCCAGCAGCGGATACACCAGCGCCACCACCAGGCCGATGGCCGCAAACATGAACAGCCGCGAGAACAGCGGCCAGAACACCAGCCCGACATCGGCCACTGCCCAGATCGCCGTCCCCACCAGGAACGCTGCGAACAACCACGCGCCAGCGGTTTTGCCTCGGGCGATCAACAGCCCGGAAACCGCCATGGCCACGCCGCCGATCAGGAAGTACCAGGAACCGCCGAGGCTCACCAGTTTGGCGCCGCCAACAGCCAGCGCGAGGCCGAGCAGGGCGATGATGACGCCCAAACCCAGCAGGAGGAATCTAGAGGCGCCATGGGCGCGCGATGCTCGTTTCATATCGACAGGACTCGAAGGTGAGAGGGCAAAGACGCGATTTTAGCAAGATAAGTAACTAGTTAGTACATTGGAGTCCTGCAATAGACTATTACAGGTGCTGCGATGATGGGCTGAGGCTAAATGTCGCGTGGCTGTGATGAGTGTAGGTGATCGGCAGGCGGCAACTGCAGGCACGGGCTTTCTGTGGGAAGGGAGCTTACTTGCACTGACTGCGCGGCAGTCTCCGGCTTTTGGGGGCATTTTGGGCCCCCAGTGCAAGCAAGCCTGCCCTCACGGCAAGCCCGCTCGCACGTTTAGCTGCGGATCACTCAACGAAACGCCGGCACCACCTGCTCGATAAACAGCGCCAGGGACTTCTTCTTCTCGGCATGCGGCAGGCTGTTGTCGCACCAGAAGCTGAACTCATCCACGCCCAGTTCCTGGTAGTAGCGGATGCGCGGGATGATTTCTTCGGCGGTGCCGATCATCGCGGTCTTGTGCAGGCTTTCCAGCTCGAACTCGGGGCGCGCGGCGAATTTCTCTTCCGGGCTCGGGGCCAGGAAGCCATTCACCGGCACCTCTTTATTACCGAACCAGGCATCGAAGGTGCGGTAGAACTTGGAGATCGCCTTGGCCCCGACTTTCCAGCCGTCCGGATCATCGGCGGCATGCACATGAGTGTGGCGCAGCACCATCAGTTGCGGGCGCGGTACGTCGGGATTGTTGTCGAGGGCGGCCTGGAATTTGTTTTTCAGGTCGAGGACTTCTTCGTCGCCCTTCATCAGCGGCGTGACCATCACGTTGCAGCCGTTGGCCACCGCGAAGTTGTGCGAGTCCGGGTCGCGGGCGGCGATCCACATCGGCGGGTTGGGCTGCTGGATCGGCTTGGGCACGCTGGTGGAGGTGGGGAATTTCCAGATCTCGCCATCGTGGGCGTAGTCGCCTTTCCACAAGGCGCGCACCACCGGCACCATCTCGCGCAAGGCCTGGCCGCCGGAAGAGGCGGGCATGCCGCCGGCCATGCGGTCGAATTCCACCTGGTAGGCGCCACGGGCCAGGCCGACTTCCATGCGGCCGTTGCTGATCACGTCGAGCAATGCGCATTCGCCCGCCACCCGCAACGGGTGCCAGAACGGCGCGATGATGGTGCCGGCGCCCAGGTGAATGGTGGTGGTCTTGGCCGCGAGGTAAGCCAACAGCGGCATCGGGCTCGGCGAGATGGTGTATTCCATGGCGTGGTGTTCGCCAATCCATACGGTGCTGAAACCACCGGCCTCGGCCATCAGGGTCAGTTCGGTCAAGTCTTCGAACAACTGACGGTGGCTGACGCTTTCATCCCAACGTTCCATGTGTACGAACAGGGAAAACTTCATGACGCTTACCTCGGATCTATTGTGATCGGCCTGTCGACTGCGGGCCCTTAAGTACTCTCGCCACCTTGAAGCTTGCCAGTGATAACGGCTGTTCGGCGGATTGATTGTTGGTATACCATAATACGGAATATCCGCAAAACTTTTCTCTCCAACGGTTGCACCCTCACCTCACAAGGAAGGCGAGCTCGATGAACATAAAACAAAAATTAATCCTGGCGTTTGCGGTGATCGCCAGCCTACCGGTGATTCTGGTGGCTGTGCTGATCATCCTCAACGTACGCCATGAGGCCCGCGACAGCTTTGTCGACAGCAGTGGCCGCGAGATCCGCCAGGTCGACAACGCGATGCAACTGTTCTTCGAAGGCATCAGCCAGAACGTCGCCTACCTGGCTGCGCACCCGCAGTTGCGCAGCCTGCAGGGCGATGTGAAACGCTACCTGGCCAGCGACGCCGCGCACATTGCTCCCGGCGAGCGCGACCAGCAGTTGTTCGCGTTGTTCGAGGGCCTGGCCAAGAGTCATTCGGCCTACACCTACCTGTCGCTCGGTACCGAGGATGGCGGCTATGTGTTCTGGCCCGGCGACCCCAACCTCGCCAACTACGACCCGCGCACGCGGCCCTGGTACAAGACGGCCATGGCGCAACCGGGCAAGACCCTGCGCACCGAAGCCTATTACTGGGCGGCCGACGACGTGGTGCTGGTGAGCACCGTGCAAAGCTTCAACGACCGCCAGGGCAAGGCGAGCGGGGTGGTCAACATCGACGTGTCGCTCAAGCAACTGACCGACCTGGTCAAGCAGATCAAGCTGGGCGAAAGCGGCTACCTGATGCTGATGGAAGCCAACAACACGGTGCTGGTAGACCCGAATGACCCGTCCCACAACTTCAAGAAACTCGGCGAGTTGGGTGACGGCTACCGGCAGTTGAGCGAAGCCGGCCAAGGCCTGGTGCAGGTGGAACTGGCGGGCGAGCGCTACATGGCGCTGGTGTGGCCGTCGAAGGCATTGGGTTGGCGCTTTGTCGGGCTGGTGCGCGAAAGCGAAGTGATGGCCGGCGCGGCACGCCTGACCTGGTTGATCGCGGCTATCGCATTGGTGTGTGGCCTGCTGTTTGCCGGGGCGGGCGCCTGGTTTGCCGGGCTGATCGTCAAGCCGATCCGTGGCGTGGCCAGTGGCTTGGAAGGCATTGCGCAGGGCGAGGGTGACCTGACGGCGCGCCTGGCGGTCAATGGCCGCGACGAGACGGCGCAGCTCGCCGGCTGGTTCAACCAGTTCCTGGAAGCCATCCGCACCCTGATCCAGCGCATCGGCCAGGCCGCCGCGCAAATCCACAGCAGCTCCGGCAGTGCCACCGAAGTCTCGATAGAGATGGCCGACGTCGCCTCACGCCAGCGCGAAGCGGTGGACATGGTCTCCACGGCGTTTCATGAAATGGTCGCCACCTCCAACGAAGTCGCGCGCTCCTGCAGCCAGGCTGCCGACTCTGCCGACAATGGCCAGCGCCAGGCCCACACCGGGCAACAGCAGATCGACGCGGCGGTGAGCAGTGTCGGGCGCTTGAGCGAAGAGATCGGCCACTCGGCCCAGGCCATGGAGCAGTTGGAAAAAGACAGCAACGACATCCAGTCGATCCTCGGCACCATCCGTTCCATCGCCGAGCAGACCAACCTGCTGGCGTTGAACGCCGCCATCGAAGCCGCCCGGGCCGGCGAGCAGGGGCGTGGGTTCGCGGTGGTGGCGGATGAGGTGCGCGCCCTGGCCAAACGCACGGCAGACTCCACCGGCGAAATCGACGGACTGCTTGGCAATCTGGCGCGGCGCACCCATCAGATGGGCAAGCAGATGCATGCCAGCCTTGAGGTGTCCCAGGAAACCGTGGTGTCGATCAACGATGCGCGCGCCAGCTTTGGCTTGATCCGTGAGTCGGTGGATGTCATCCGCGACATGAACACGCAAATCGCTACCGCCGCCGAAGAACAGCACCAGGTGGCCGAAGACATCAACCGGCATATCAGCCAGATTCACGCGGATGCACAGTTGGTGGCGAGCCTGGCCGACTCCACACGTGGCGATGCGCAGCAATTGACCGCGTTGTCGCAGACCTTGAACCAGCTGGTCAGCCGCTTCCGTACCTGACCGCCGCTATCGCAGGCAAGCCAGCGCCCACCGTTGAAATGCATTCATCTATGGATGCTGGCTTGGCTGCGGTGTATCGGAATTAATCAGGCAACCAGGGGCAGGGCGCCCATCTTGCCGTGGCAATACACCAGCGGCCCTGCGTTCTGCTGGGGCACGATCAGGTTTTTCACCGAGCCGACCATGATTGCATGGTCGCCACCTTCATACTCGCGCCACAACTCGCACTCGATCACCGCCGTGGCGTTCGCCAGGATCGGATTGCCCAGTTCGCTGAGTGTCCATTCGATGCCCTGTGCCTTGTCCTTGCCTTTGCGCGCAAAGGCATAGGCTTCGGTTTGTTGCCCACCGGACAGGACGTGGATCGCAAAGCGCTTGTTCTTGATCAGCACCGGGTACGAGTCGGAGCTGTAGTTGGGGCAGAACAGCACCAGCGCCGGGTCCATCGACAACGAACTGAAGGCACTGGCGGTCAGCCCGACGATTTGCCCGTCGTCATCGAGCGTGGTGATCACGGTGACCCCGGACGGAAACGAACCCATCACTTGTTTGTAGATAGCGGCATCGATCATGGGACGGTCCTCTGGCGGTAGAGCGGGTTTTTGTGAATTTGTAGGTCTGATGGTATACCGTAATACAATCGATGCAACAGCTTTTTCAGGCGGCCGATGAACGTCAACCTTTGGTCTTATAACCAATAAATACGGGGGTAAAGGCGCGAAAACGCCGAGGGCCATGTGGCACACTTGCGGATCAGATGCGCGCTGAGACTACGGATCAGTCTTGTGAAAATGTTGGAATACCATAATATGGTGTTCATCTGAGGGGCCGCCACGATGCGCCCCCGGTATGGCGTCAAACAACTATAAGATCAGACAAACGCGAGTCCATTTCCATGCCCCAGATGTCCCGGCAAGATCCCCTGATCGAGAATCACACGGTCGATTACGTTCCTCTCGCAGAGCGCCATGGAAAGGCCCGCGACCTGTTCACCCTATGGTTCAGCACCAACATTGCGCCGCTGCCCATCGTCACCGGTGCCATGGTGGCCCAGGTGTTCCACCTCAACCTGGTGTGGGGGCTGCTGGCGATTGCCCTCGGGCATCTGCTCGGCGGCATCGTGATTGCCCTCGCGTCGGCCCAGGGCCCGCGCATGGGCATCCCGCAGATGGTGCAGAGCCGGGGCCAGTTCGGCCGTTACGGCGCACTGCTGATCGTGTTCTTCGCGGCGCTGATCTACATCGGCTTTTTCATTTCCAACATCGTGCTGGCCGGCAAATCCATCGTCGGCATCGTGCCCGCAGTGCCGGTGCCGGCGAGCATTCTGATCGGCGCGCTCAGCGCTACCGCCATCGGCGTGATCGGCTACCGCTTCATCCACAGCCTCAACCGCATCGGCACCTGGGTGATGGGCAGTGCGCTGCTCGCCGGTTTCATCTACATCTTCGCCCATGACCTGCCAGCGGACTTCCTCACCCGTGGCGGTTTCAACGCCGCCGGCTGGCTGGCCACGGTGTCGCTGGGGGTGATCTGGCAGATCAGCTTTTCGCCCTACACCAGTGACTATTCGCGCTACCTGCCGGCGGATATCGGCATCACCCGGCCGTTTATCGCGACCTACCTGGGTGCCACCCTCGGCACCATCCTGTCGTTCGCATTTGGTTTGGTCGCGGCACTGGCCACGCCCGAAGGCACCGAGGCGATGGTCGCGGTCAAGCAAGCCACTGGCTGGCTCGGACCGATCCTGATGGTGCTGTTCCTACTCAACATCATCAGCCACAACGCCCTGAATCTGTACGGCGCGGTGCTGTCGATCATCACCTCGATCCAGACCTTCGCCAGCCATTGGACCCCGAGCATCAAGGTGCGCGTGGTGCTGTCCGGCGTGGTCCTGGCCGGTTGCTGCCTCGTGGCGCTGGGCGCATCGGCGGACTTCATCTCGCAGTTTATCGGGCTGATCCTGGCGCTGTTGCTGGTGCTGGTGCCGTGGGCGTCGATCAACCTGATCGACTTTTATGTGATCAAGCGCGGGGTGTATGACATTGCCTCGATCTTCCGCGCGGACGGCGGGGTCTACGGGCGCTTCAACCTGCATGCGATCGTGGCCTATTTCATCGGCATCATTGTCCAGCTGCCGTTTGCCAATACATCGCTGTACGTGGGGCCGTGGGCCAATCTGGTGGACGGCGCGGACCTGTCGTGGCTGGTGGGGTTGGTGGTGACGTGCCCGCTGTATTACTGCCTGGCGACACGTCAACATACCCAGAAGGTCAGGGCGGCGCGGTTGGGCTACACCGACTGACCTTTGCTCACACCACAGGCTTCAGAATGTGGCAGCGGGCTTGCTCGCGAATGCGGTGTCTCAGCCCAATAGGTCCTGACTGACACAACGCCTTCGCGGGCAAGCCCGCTCCTACAGGTTGGACCTAGATCGACTTCAAGCCAGCTTCATGCGCTGAGCAGAGTGCCGCCGCCAAACTCGCCCAATGCATCCAGCAATGCACTGACGAAGTATTCCTTCGACGCGCGATCCCAGAGGATATGCAGCGCCGGTGCCTCCACACTCCCGGTGTGGATCACAAGCGCATTCACCCGCGCCACTGACGTCTGCGCCACCGCTCCCGGCTGGAAGGCCGGGAAACCGAGATCGACCCCGCAGAGCTTGGCCATCACGTGGGCAATCACCGCGCCGCTGAGCAACACACAGGCGTGGCTGTCCTGGCGCGGCAGCAGGTAGTTGGCGCGGTGGTCCAGCTCCCAGCGGGCCTCTTCATCGGCGATGCGCTGGCCCTGATCCTGTGGGCTACCCAACAACAGGTATTCGGTCTGCGACAGGCGCGCCACCCAGCTGCCGTCCGCTTGCGGGGTGGCCTGGTTGGGGGCGGCGGGCAGGGTGAAACCGCGTGCGCTGAGGTACTCGGCGCTTTGCGCGCCGCGAAAGCCGACCCGGGGCAGATCGGTCTGGTCAACCAGTTGGCAGGGCGGCGTGAAGAGTTCGTGGGCTTTCAGACTGGTCATGGCTTAACCCTCCTGGCGTTGGTTGGTGGGGTCGAAAAACGGCAGTGGCACCACCTCGGCCTGGACGACGATGCCGCCTTCGACGCGAATCGGGATGCGCTGCCCCGGTGTGCTCTGTTCGATCCCGGCGTAGGCCAGGCCGATGATGCGGCCCAGCGTTGCAGAGTATTCGCACGAGGTGACGTTGCCGCTGATGTCCGGGCCGTCGAGCACCAGGTGGCCTTCCAGCGGTTGCGCGCTGCCCTTGGGCAAGGTGAAACCCACCAGTTTGCGTTTCAGCGGCTGGGCTTCGAGGATGTCCACCGAGCGGCGCCCGACGAAAAACGGCTTGTTGCGGCTTACCGCCCAGCCCATGTCGATTTCTGCCGGGTGGGTCATGCCATCGGTGTCCTGGCTGATGATCACGTGGCCTTTTTCCAGGCGCAGCAGGCGTTGGGTTTCGACACCGAACGGGCGAATATCGAACGCCTTGCCGGCCTCCATCAACGCATCCCACAGCGCCAGGCCGTGGCGTGCAGGCACGTGGATTTCATAACCCAGCTCGCCGACAAACCCGACCCGCAGCAACCGCGCCTTGATCCCGGCCACCGTGCCTGGGCGCACGCCGAGGTAGGGGAAGGCCTCGGCACTGAGGTCGAGGTCAGTGCAGACCTGTTCCAGCACCTTGCGCGAATCCGGCCCGGCCACGTTCACCGCACAGATCGCGGCAGTGACGTTCGCCACGTCGACGTCGAGGCGCCATTGCGCGTTCCACTTGAGCATCTGCTGGTAGATGCGGTCGACGCCGCTGGTGGTGGCGGTGACGTAGAAGTGCTGGTCGGCCAGGCGCGCGCACACGCCGTCGTCGATGACTACCCCGTGCTCATTGGTCATCAGCGCATACCGCGATCGGCCCACCGGTTGCTTGAGGAACGCGAAGGTGTACAGGCGGTTGAGCAGTTCGGCGGCATCCGGGCCGCGCACGTCCAGGCCGCCGAGGGTCGACACATCGATCAGCCCGACGTGGTTACGCACGTGCAGGGCCTCGGCTTGCATGCAGGCGTCGCGATCCTGGGCGCGGCCGTAGTAGGCCGGGCGTTGCCAGATACCGGCGGGCATCATCTTCGCCCCGGCCTGCACATGCCGCGCGTGCATCGGTGTCTGCCGGTAAGGGTCGAAGGCGCGCCCGGCGACATGCGCGAGTTTCTCCGCGACGAAAGGGGGCCGTGCGGTGGTCACCCCGGTCTCGCTGATATTGCGCTGGGTCGCCCAGGCCACCAGGCGCGCGGTCGGCAGCGCCGAATGCCGCCCTTGGGACGGGCCCATGCCGACCGTGGAATAGCGCTTCACCAGTTGCACATCGCGGTAGCCGATACGCGTGGCATTGACGATGTCCGCCACTTGCAGGTCTTCGTCGAAGTCGACGAAATCCTTGCCCTTGGGATGCGGGAAGATCGGCCAGCCGAAGTTGACCTGGGCTTCGCTGTGCAATGGCAGCGGCGCAATCGTGGTGCCCAGGCCCAGCGCGACAGCGATGTCGGCCGCCGCGTTGGCGGCGTCGGCCAGCACATTCTCGAGCTGATGCCGACCGTGCACCGAGCCCGCCAGCTTGAGGTTGCGGGGCAGGCCGCTGAGGCTGAATTCGGCTCGCTGGTCGTCATAGGCCAGCTTGCCGCCGGCCTGGCACAGCAGTTGATACACCGGCATGTAGCCGGCCGACATGCACAGCAAATCGCAGTCGAACACTTGCCCGCTGGCGCTGACCTGGCCCTGGCCGGTGATCTGGCGCACGTCTACGCCTTTCACGTGGCGCAGGCCTTTCTCGTGCAGGGCCTCGAACACGGTGCTGTTGTTCAGCAACGGGATCTTGCGCTGGGCCAGGGCGCCGGACAGGGCTTTGTCGGCCGGGGCGTGGCGCAGGTCGACCACGGCGGCGACTTCCACGCCCTGGTCATGCAGGTCGAGGGCGGCGAGGTAGCCGTCGTCGTTGCCGGTCAGTACCACCGCGCGCTTGCCCGGCTTGACCGCGTAGAGTTTCATCAGGCGTTGCGCGGCGCTGGTCAGCATCACGCCGGGCAGGTCGTTGTTGCGGAAAATCACCGGCTGGTCGAAGGCGCCGCTGCACACCAGGCACTGCTGCGCGCGCACCTTGTACATGCGCTTGCCCTGGATTACCGGCAGGTAGTTGTCGGTAAACCAGGCATTGCACGTGGCCTCGGTGAGCACCTGGATATTCGCGTGCTGCTGCACCGCGCTCACCAGTTCGCGGCGCAGGCTGTCGGCGCGGGTACCGGCGATATCGAAGCGTGCATAGGTCAGTGACCCGCCGAGGATCGGCTGCTGCTCGATCAGCAGCACCTTGGCCCCGGCATTCGCGGCCGTCAGCGCCGCCTGCAAGCCGGCGGGGCCGGCGCCGATGACGGCCAGGTCGGTAAACAGATAGGCCTTGTCGTAGTACTCGGGCTGGAACGTCAGGTCGAGGACACCCAGGCCGGCCTTCTTGCGAATGATCGGCTCCCAGACTTTCCACATGCCCTTGGGCTTGTAGAACGAGCGGTAGTAGAACCCCACCGGCATGAACTTGGAGAACTTGCCGAGGTAGGCGTCCTTGTCGTTGTCCAGCGAGCCGTTGACGTTCTGCGCGCTCACCGCCAACCCGGCAGACAACGCGTGAGCATCGGCCAGCACGTTGGGCTCGCGGGGCAGTTGCACCAGGCTGTTGGCATCCTGGCCCGCCATGCTCAGCGGGCCGCGCGGGCGGTGGTATTTGAACGAACGCGAGAGCAGGAAACGCCCGTTGGCGAGCAAGGCGCTGGCGATGCTGTCGCCCTGCAAGCCTTGGTACGCCTGGCCATCGAAACTGAAATCAAGGGCTTGATCACGCTGGATCAGTAAGCCCATGGGCGCGGGAAGGCGGTTCATCCGGCGATCTCCTTGGCAGCGGCAAAATCGACGCGGGTGGTGAACAGTTCCTTGGGGTCGAAGGTGCGCAGGACCTCATCGGTGACTGTGTGGCGCTCGGCGAGGAACCAGTAGCTGGACGGCGTGTGCATCCACCATTCGCGCACCACGCCGGCGAGGTTGTCGGTGTTGAACACGTAGTCGGCCCATTCGGCATCGCTGCAATGGACGGGGTCGGGCATCGGCTTGAACTCGCCGCCGTAGGTGAACTCGCTGATATTGCGCGGCCCGTTGAGCGGGCACGTCATGATTTTCATAGTCCGCTCTCCATCAGTGACTGGCCGCCGTAGCGCCCATCTCGTTGACTTGCTGGAAGGTCGAGAAACGCTCGAGGCCGAACGGCTTGATCAGCGCCGGCACCTGGCCGCCGCTGGCGACCAGCTCGGCCATGGTCTTGCCGCAGATGGGCGTGGCCTTGAAACCCCAGGTGCCCCAGCCGGCGTCGAGGTAGTAGTTCTTCACCGGTGACAGGCCCATGATCGGGCTGTAGTCCGGGGTCATGTCGGTGATCCCGGCCCACTGGCGCATCAGTTTGGCGTTGGCCAGGAACGGGAACATTTCGATCGCGTGGGCCAGCAGGCTTTCCTTGAGGTCGAGGGTCGAGCGCGTGTTGAACAGCGGATAAGGATCGGAGCCGCCGCCGAACACCACTTCACCGCGGCTGGTCTGCTGTACATAGCAGTGCAGCGCGGAGGAACTCACCAACGGGTCGAGGAACGGCTTGAACGGTTGGGTGACCATGGCTTGCAGCGGGAAGGTCTGGATCGGCGAGCGGATGCCGGCCTTGGCCATCAGCAACGAGCTGTGCCCGGCAATCGCCTGTACCACGCAGCCGCACTTGATGGTGCCGCGATTGGTCTTCACGGCGGTAATCGTGCCGTGGTCGATGACCAGGTCCTGCACCTCGGTGAGTTGATGAATTTCCACTCCGCGCTTGGCCGCCTGCTTGGCGTAGCCCCAGGCCACGGCATCGTGGCGCGCGGTGGCGCCGTCGATATGCCAGAGCCCGGCGATCACCGGCAAGTGCCCGGGGTCAAGGTTGAGGCTGGGCACCAGTTCGCGGATCTGCTGGCGGTCGATCATCTCGGTGCGCCCGCCGAAGTGCTTGTTGACCTCGGCACGCTGGCGGAACGAACGCACGGTGGCATCGGTATGCGCCAGGGTCAGCTGGCCGCGTTCGGAGTACATGATGTTGAAGTCGAATTCGTTGGACAGCGACTGGAACATCTTCACCGACTCGGCGTAGAAGCGCACACCCTCGCTGGTCAGGTAGTTGGAGCGGATCACCGCGGTATTGCGCGCGGTATTGCCGCCGCCCAGGTAGGCCTTTTCCAGCACCGCGATGTTGCTGATGCCGTGGTACTTGGCCAGGTAGTAGGCGGTCGCCAGGCCATGGCCGCCGGCGCCGATGATCACCACGTCATAGCTGGCCTTGAGTTCCTTGGGCGGGGGCAGATCCACCTCCACCGGGTACTCCGAACTCAGCCCGTACTTCAATAGATTGAATGGCATACGGCCTCCGATTGGCTGCGTAGGGCGTGGTGTTGCGCGAGGGCGGCGGCCACGGTGTTTTTCATCAGGAAGGCAATGGTCATCGGGCCGACACCGCCGGGTACCGGGGTGATGGCCGCGACATGGGGCAGGGCGCCGTCGAAGTCGACATCGCCCACCAGGCGGCTGCGGCCGGCGTCGTCGATACGGTTGATACCCACGTCGATCACCACCGCGCCGGGCTTCAGCCAGCTGGCGTCAATCAAGCGTGCGCGGCCCACGGCGGCGATCACGATATCCGCCTGCCGGCACAGCGCCTGGGCGTTGTGGCTGCGCGAATGCAGCACGGTCACCGAGCAGTCCGCCTTGAGCAGCAGCGCGGCCATGGGCTTGCCGACGATGTTCGAACGGCCGATCACCACCGCATGTTTGCCGCGCAGGTCGCCGCAGGTTTGTTCCAGCAAATACAGGCAGCCGCTCGGCGTGCACGGCGTGAGCACCGCGCGGCCCTGGCTGAGGCCGCCGACGTTCTGGCTGTGAAAACCGTCGACGTCCTTGTCCGGCGCGATGGCCTCCAGGGCGCGCAGTTCGTCCATCTGCGCCGGCAACGGCAATTGCAGGAGGATGCCGTGGATGGCCGGGTCGGCGTTCAATTGGCCGATCAGGATCAACAGTTGTTCGGTGCTGGTGTCGCCGGGCAGGCGGTGCTCCACGGAGCGGATGCCAACCTCTTCGGCGCGCAGGATCTTGTTGCGCACATACACCTGGCTGGCGGCGTCGTTGCCGACCAGGATCACCGCCAGGGCGGGCAGGATGTCTTGCTCATGCAGGCGTGCGACGTCCTCGCGGACCTGCAGCAGCACCTGCGCGGCGGCGGCTTTGCCATCGATCAGTTTGTGCGCGTTCACCGGAACACCACCGTTCTGTCCTGGTTGAGAAACACCCGGTGCTCAAGGTGGTACTTGACCGCCTTGGACAGGGCCACGGTCTCGGTGTCGCGGCCGATGGCGACCAGGTCGTCGGGCTTGTACACGTGGTCCACGCGTTGCACTTCCTGCTCGATGATCGGGCCCTCATCCAGGTCGCTGGTGACGTAGTGCGCGGTGGCACCGATCAGCTTCACGCCGCGTTGGTAGGCCTGGTGATAGGGCTTGGCGCCTTTGAAACCGGGCAGGAACGAGTGGTGAATATTGATCGCGCGCCCCGACAGTTGCCGGCACAGGTCGTCGGAGAGGATCTGCATGTAGCGCGCCAACACCACCAGTTCGGTGC
This sequence comes from Pseudomonas sp. TH21, assembly GCF_016651025.1. Classification (NCBI taxonomy): domain Bacteria; kingdom Pseudomonadati; phylum Pseudomonadota; class Gammaproteobacteria; order Pseudomonadales; family Pseudomonadaceae; genus Pseudomonas; species Pseudomonas sp. TH21. The sequence goes on from NZ_JAEKEQ010000001.1 coordinate 2,268,481, forward strand.
GGGTGTCGTCGACCACCTTCATCAGTTCGGCTTCCTGCGCGGCCTTGTTGTCCTTCGACACGGGCAGATAGATAAAGCGAATGCCCTCACGCTCGGCCATCGGCCGCAGGTCGAGGTGGTTGGAGACGATGGCGGTGATGGTCATGTCCATCTCGCCCTTGTGGTAGCGGTAGAGCAGGTCGGTGAGGCAGTGGTCGAACTTGCTCACCATCAGCATCACGCGCATCGGCTCGCGGGTGTCGTACAACTCCCACTGCATGTCGAAGGCCTGGGCGACATCGGCGAAGCCTGCGCGAATCTGTTCGAGATCGCCGGTGTGGCCGTCGTTGAAGCGAAACACGGCGCGCATGAAGAAGCGGCCGCTGAAGTCATCATCGAACTGCGCCATCTCCCCGATGTAGCACGCGTTGTCCGCCAGGTAAGTGGTGACGGCAGCGACAATGCCGGACACCGCGGGACAAGTGACCTTGATGATGAAATGGTTTTTTTCGTGTTGCATGACACGTCCTCGGGATGATGGCGGCAGCTCATCGCATAGCGAAAAAATGTCTGAGGACAGCGGGCTCGTTCCGTGAGCGCATTTTCTTGTGAGGAATAAAATATTCCTGAAGTGGCTTTATAGGGGAATGGGGGCGGGGCGTCTAGGGGTTTTGGGAAAGTTTTTTAACTGATAGGAATTTTTACGACGCGTGCCTATGCTGGAATGCGATCAAATGTAGGCGCTGGCTTGCCTGCGAAGGCATCCACCCACTGCCACTGGCAGACCGAGTTGCCCGCATCGCAGGCAAGCCAGCTCCCACAGAAAACAACCTCGGTGCCTGCGTTATTCCTTGTCGTTGCCGTAGTTCATGATCGACAACAACCGGATCGGCACCTGCACCAACTGCTCCGGCCCGTGCGGAATCTCCCCTTCGAAGGTCAGGCTGTCACCCGCTTCCATCCGGTACAGCTGGTTCCCATGCCGGTAAATCAGCTCACCTTCGAGCAGGTGCAAAAACTCCGTCCCCGGGTGGGCAAAGGTCGGAAACTCTTCACTGGCGTCATCCATGCTGACCATGTACGCCTCGAAGCTCTTTTTCGGCCCGCGCGTATGGTTGAGCAGGTGATAGGTATGCCCCTTCTCGGTCCCTCGGCGCACCACTTCCATGCCCTGGTCAGCCTTGACCAGCAAGGCGCTGCCATCCTGCTGGTCGTATTCGCTGAACAATTTCGACAGCGGCAGCCCGAGCACATCACACAGGCGGCTCAGGGTGTCGAGGCTGGTGGAGACCTGGGCGTTTTCGATCTTGCTCAACATGCCCTGGCTGATATCGGCGATTTTCGCCACGTCGGACAGCTTCAGGTCCTGGGCCTGGCGCTGGCGTTTGATCTGCAGCCCCAGGTATTGCTCGAGCTTGAGGCGCGGGGCGGTTTCGGTGGACATGATCATCGGCTCCTGCACGGTTTCCGTTCAGTAATATTATTTTCGCACTGGGAAAGTGCAAGATCTGGCTCTTCAAGGCCATCCCGCTGTGCGTATTCCTGCGGGGAAAACAATTTTCCCATATATACAGCACAAAAGCGCTTTCACTGGCAGTTCAATCCGCCGCTCGCGAATCTGGCAAGGGTATTGCATTCCTGTAAGGAAACTAACTTTCTTTTTAGGAATAAAAAGACAGCCTAGGCCCACCCACACGGTTTTGCCTTTCGCGAGGAGTGACACGCAATGTTGCCAGCAGAAACCCAGCGCATCATCGACAAGCACGGGATCAAGTACGTACTTGCGCAGTTTGTGGATATACACGGTGCGGCCAAGACCAAGTCGGTGCCGATTTGCGGGCTCAAGACCGTGGCCGAAGAAGGTGCGGGCTTTGCCGGGTTTGCCATCAGCGGCATGGGCATGGAGCCCCACGGTCCGGACTTCATGGCGCGCGGTGACCTGTCCACGCTGACGCCGGTGCCGTGGCAACCGGGTTATGGGCGCGTGGTGTGCGTCGGGCATGTCGATGGCAAGCCCCATCCCTACGACAGCCGCTACGTGCTGCAGCAGCAGGTGCAGCGCCTGCAGGACAAGGGCTGGACCCTCAACACCGGCCTGGAACCCGAATTCAACCTGATGCGCCGCGACGAGCAGGGCAAGCTGCAACTGGTCGACCCCAGCGATAACCTCGACAAACCCTGCTACGACTACAAGGGCCTGTCGCGTTCGCGTGAGTTCCTCGAGCGCCTGACCGAAGCCTTGCAGGCGGTGGATTTCGAGGTCTATCAAATCGACCACGAAGACGCCAACGGCCAGTTCGAGATCAACTACACCTACAGCGACGCGCTGACCTCGGCCGACCGCTTTACCTTCTTTCGCATGGCCGCCGGCGAGATCGCCAATGACCTGGGCATGATCTGCTCCTTCATGCCCAAGCCCGACCCGAAACGCGCTGGCAACGGCATGCACTTTCACCTGTCGATCAGCAGCGCCGAGAACAAAAACCTGTTCCATGACGCCAGCGATCCGAGCGGCATGGGCCTGTCGAAACTGGCCTATCACTTCGCTGCCGGTTTGCTCGCCCATGGCCCGGCGTTGTGTGCGTTCGCCGCACCTACGGTCAACTCCTACAAGCGCCTGGTCGTGGGCAACTCGCTGTCCGGCGCCACCTGGGCCCCGGCCTTTATCGCCTTTGGCGCCAACAACCGTTCGGCGATGGTGCGCGTGCCGTATGGTCGCCTGGAATTTCGCCTGCCGGATGCCGGCTGCAACCCGTACCTGGTCAGCGCCGCGATCATCGCGGCAGGCCTGGATGGCATCGACCGCCAGCTGGAAATCGACCACGTCTGCAACGAGAACCTCTACAGCCTGAGCCTGGAGCAGATCGCCGAGCGCGGCATCAAGACCCTGCCGCAATCCCTCAAGGAAGCCTGCGACGCGCTGGAAGCCGACCCGCTGTTTGCCGAGGTGCTCGGCCCGCAGATCGTGGGCGAGTTCATCAAGCTCAAGCGCATGGAGTGGGTGGAGTACAGCCGTCATGTGAGCGACTGGGAAGTCGCGCGCTACACCGAATTTTTCTGAGGCAAGGGGCGGCAGCTGTGAGTTGCAAGCTGCAAGTCAAGGCGGTGGTAGGGGCCGCTCCAAGTCATCTGTCTACCCGGCTTGCTTGCAGTTTTGCAGCTGGCCACCCAGAACAAAGTGAGGACTGCTCTTATGTGTGGAATCGTAGGTCTGTACCTGAAAAATCCCCGACTGGAACCCCAGCTCGGCAAGCTGTTTGAACCGATGCTGCAGGCCATGACCGACCGCGGACCGGACAGCGCGGGCTTCGCCATCTACGGTGATGAGGTCGCCGACGGCTGGGTCAAGTTGACCTTGCAGGCGACCACTGAAGCCTTCGACTGGAAGACCTTGATGGGCGAACTCGAAGGGCGCCTGGGCTGCTCGCTGGATTGGTTCCAGAATGCCAGCGCGGCGGTATTGAAGATCCACGCCGACGAGGCGCCGGTGCGCCTGGCCCTGGCCGAACTGGCGCCGAGCGTGCGCATCATGAGCGCCGGGCAAAGCATCGAGATCCTCAAGGGCATGGGCTTGCCCCAGGAGATTTCCCAGCGCTTCGGCCTGGCGGGCATGCAAGGCAGCCACATCATCGGGCACACGCGCATGGCCACCGAAAGCGCGGTGACCATGGAAGGCAGCCACCCGTTTTCCACCGGCGCCGACCTGTGCCTGGTGCACAACGGCTCGCTGTCGAACCACTTCCGCCTGCGCCAGGAACTCAAGCGCGAAGGCATTCATTTCGAGACCGACAACGACACCGAAGTCGCCGCCGGCTACCTGACCTGGCGCCTGCAACAGGGCGATTCGCTCAAAGAGGCGCTGGACCATTCCCTGCAGGACCTCGACGGCTTCTTCACCTTCGCCATCGGCACGCGCAACGGTTTTGCGGTGATCCGCGATCCGATCGCGTGCAAGCCGGCGATCCTCGCCGAGACCGACGACTACGTGGCCATGGCCTCCGAATACCAGGCGCTGTCGAGCCTGCCGGGCATCGAGAACGCGCGGATCTGGGAGCCGGCACCGGCCACTTTGTACATCTGGGAACGCCAGTCAGCTTAAGGAGCGCACACATGAAAACCATCGATCTTTCCACCGCCACTGTGCGTGACCTCAACCAGGCGCTGCACGCGCAAGTGCTCGACCACGAATGGCGCGTGACCCATTCCAACGGCAAGCACAACCTGGCCGTGGGCGTGAACCAGCCGGTGTCCATCGATATCGAGGGCCACGCCGGCTACTACTGCGCGGGCATGAACCAACAGGCCTCGATCACCGTGCACGGCAATGTCGGCGTGGGCTGTGCCGAGAACATGATGTCGGGTTCGGTGCGCGTCAAAGGCAGCGCGTCCCAGGCGGCCGGGGCCACGGCCCATGGCGGCCTGCTGGTGATTGAAGGCGATGCCGGCGCGCGTTGCGGGATCTCCATGAAGGGCATCGACATTGTCGTCGGCGGCAGCATCGGCCATATGAGCTGCTTCATGGGCCAGGCCGGTCGCCTGGTGGTGTGCGGCGATGCCGGCGATGCGCTGGGCGACTCGTTGTACGAGACCCACATCTACGTGAAAGGCACGGTGGAGTCCCTGGGCTCGGACTGCGTCGAAAAAGAGATGCGCAGCGAGCACCTGCAAGAGCTGCAGGAACTGCTCGACCGTGCCGGCTTCGCCCACCAGGCGGCGGATTTCAAGCGCTACGGCTCGGCCCGCCAGCTGTACAACTTCAAAGTCGATAACGCCTCCGCGTACTGATCAGGAGCTACAACCATGAGTGAACAAACCCCTCCGGTACTGCGCGAGTCGGCCACCTTCGACCGCCTGACCATCCAGGAAATCCAGCGTGCGGCCGAAACCGGTATCTACGATATTCGCGGCGGCGGCACCAAGCGCAAGTTGCCGCACTTCGATGACTTGCTGCTGCTCGGCGCCAGCGTGTCGCGTTACCCGCTCGAAGGCTATCGCGAGAAGTGCGGCACCGACGTGATCCTCGGCAACCGCTTCGCCAAGAAGCCGATCCACCTGAAGATCCCGGTGACCATCGCCGGCATGAGCTTCGGGGCGTTGTCGGCGAATGCCAAGGAAGCCCTGGGCCGTGGCGCGACCATCGCCGGCACCAGCACCACCACCGGTGACGGCGGCATGACCCCGGAAGAGCGCGGCCAGTCCCAGCACCTGGTGTACCAGTACCTGCCGTCGCGCTACGGCATGAACCCCGACGATTTGCGCAAGGCCGACGCCATCGAGATCGTCCTCGGCCAGGGCGCCAAGCCCGGCGGTGGCGGGATGTTGCTCGGCATGAAGGTCACCGAGCGCGTGGCCGGCATGCGCACCTTGCCGATCGGCGTGGACCAGCGCAGTGCCTGCCGTCACCCGGACTGGACCGGCCCGGACGACCTGGCGATCAAGATTGCCGAGCTGCGCGAAATCACCGACTGGGAGAAACCGATCTACGTGAAGATCGGCGCGAGCCGGCCTTATTACGACGTGAAGCTGGCCGTCAAGGCGGGCGCGGATGTGATCGTGCTCGACGGCATGCAAGGCGGCACGGCGGCGACCCAGGAAGTGTTTATCGAGCACGTCGGCATTCCAATTCTGTCGGCGATCCCGCAAGCGGTACAGGCTTTGCAAGAGATGGGCATGCACCGCAAGGTCCAGTTGATCGTATCGGGCGGGATCCGCAACGGGGCCGACGTGGCCAAGGCCATGGCGATGGGCGCGGATGCGGTCGCCATCGGTACGGCGGCGCTGATTGCCCTGGGCGATAACCACCCACGGCTGGATGCGGAACTGAAAAAGATCGGCTCGGCCGCCGGCTACTACGACGACTGGCAGAACGGCCGCGACCCGGCCGGCATTACCACCCAGGACCCGGAACTGTCCAAGCGCCTCGACCCGGTGGAAGGCGGGCGGCGGTTGGCCAACTACCTGCGGGTGATGGTGCTGGAAGCGCAGACCATGGCGCGGGCGTGCGGCAAGTCGCACCTGCACAACCTCGACCCCGAGGACCTGGTGGCGCTGACTGTGGAATCGGCGGCGATGGCCCGGGTGCCGTTGGCAGGAACCAGCTGGGTGCCCGGTTCCGGCTACTGAGCCTGGCGTCATACCTGTGGCGAGGGCGCTTGCTGCCGTTCAGCGCAGCTGCAGCCGGCGTTTTAGGGCTGCGTAAGCGCCCTCGCCACGACAGATCGGCAAATCAAGGAGCCCGCCAAGAGGCTCTCCTAACAACAACTGCTCGCTGCCAGGCATATCCCATTTCTTTCGCAGGAGCTTTGAATATGGTCAATCGTCTTCTCGGCAAGTCCCTCTTCGGGTTATTGGCCGCCAGTGCCTTCGCACCTTTGGCACAGGCCGCCGATGCACCCACCTTGAACACCGGCAGCACCGCCTGGATGGTCACCGCCGCCGTGCTGGTGCTGTTCATGTGCCTGCCGGGGCTTGCGTTGTTCTATGGCGGCCTGGTCCGCGCGAAAAACATGCTCTCGCTGTTCACCCAGTGTTTCGGCATCGCCGGCCTGGTGGGCGTGCTGTGGGTGATCTACGGCTACAGCATGGTGGTCGACACCACCGGCATGGTCGAAGGGCAGGTGACGTTCAACAGTTTTGTCGGCGGTTTGAGCCGTGCGTTCCTGGCCGGCATGACCCCCGAAAGCCTGGTGGGGGATATCCCGGAAGGGGTGTTCGTGACCTTCCAGATGACCTTCGCCATCATCACTCCCGCGCTGATCGCCGGGGCGTTTGCCGAACGCATGAAGTTCTCGGCGGCGCTGTGGTTCATGGCCATCTGGTTCACGCTGGTGTATGCCCCGGTGGCGCATATGGTCTGGGGCGGTTCGGGGGCCTTGATGCATAACTGGGGCGTGCTCGATTTTGCCGGCGGCACCGCCGTGCACATCAACGCTGGTGTGGCTGCGCTCGCCGCGTGCCTGATCCTCGGCAAGCGCAAGGGCTACCAGAACGCGCCGATGCCTGCGCACAACCTGAGCCTGACCATGGTTGGCGCGGCGATGCTCTGGGTCGGCTGGTTCGGCTTCAACATCGGCTCCGGTGGCGGGCTCAACGGCCTTTCCGGGATTGTCATGCTCAATACCCAACTGGGCGCGTGTGCCGGGATCCTCGGCTGGATGTTCACCGAGTGGTTCAAGGTCGGCAAACCGAGTGCCCTCGGCCTGGCCAGCGGCGCATTGGCCGGATTGGTCGGGATTACCCCGGCGTGCGCCTATGTGGGCGTCGGCGGCGCGTTGGCCATCGGCTTGCTGTGCGGGGTGTTCTGCTACCTCAGCGTGACCGTATTGAAACGCCGCTTCGGCTACGACGACAGCCTCGACGTGTTCGGCCTGCACGGCATCGGCGGCATGATCGGCGCGGTGTTGACCGGCGTGTTCTGCGTACCGTCCATGGGCGGACTGGTCGAAGGCGTGACCATGGGCGGCCAGGTCGTGGCGCAGATCAAAGGGGTCGTGCTGACCACCGTGTACTGCTTCGCGATCAGCTGGATCATCCTCAAAGTCATCAACGCCCTGATCGGCCTGCGTGCCCATGAATCGGTGGAAGACATGGGGTTGGACCTGGCCGAGCATAACGAGCGGGCGTACAACCACTGATCACAACCCGAACCTGTAAGAGCTGGCTTGCTGGCGATAGCGGTGGATCAGTCAAAGCATAAGGTGACTGACATACCGCCATCGCAGGCAAGCCAGCTCCCACAGGGGTTTTGTGTTGTGGTTTAGATCACTGCCAGCCTGGCCGGCCTAACAAGCGGGTGCCTTCCACAAGCGACCGGACACCTCGAAGAAATGTGGGAGCTGGCTTGCCTGCGAAAGCGCTGGATCAGCCCAAGCATAAGGTGACTGACACACCGCCATCGCAGGCAAGCCAGCTCCCACAGGGGTTTTGTGGTGCGGTTCAGATCACTGCCAGCCTGGCCTGCCTAACAAGCGGGCACCCTCCACAATCGACCGGACACCTCGAACAAATGTGGGAGCTGGCTTGCCTGCGAAAGCGCTGGATCAGTCAAAGCAGAAGGTGACTGACACACCGCCATCGCAGGCAAGCCAGCTCCCACAGGGGTTTTGTGTTGTGGTTCAGATCACTGCCAGCCTGGCCTGCCTAACAAGCGGGTGCCTTCCACAAGCGACCGGACACCTCGAAAAAATGTGGGAGCTGGCTTGCCTGCGAAAGCGGTATGCCAGGCGCAGAAAATGCCAGCAATGCCGTCGCCTTCGCAGCCTCGCCGGGGCTCGACAACTCCCACGCTTGGGCTGCGTCGCGCCGGATATTGCGATCATCCTGGGGATTGAAATAAGGGCGACTCCGCCAATTTCCTGTGGGAGCTGGCTTGCCTGCGAAAGCGCTGGATCAGCCAATTCATAAGGTGACTGACACACCGCCATCGCAGGCAAGCCAGCTCCCACAGGGGTTTTGTGGTGTGGTTCAGATCACTGCCAGCCTGGCCTGCCTAACAAGCGGGCGCCTTTCACAATCGACCGGACACCTCGAACAAATGTGGGAGCTGGCTTGCCTGCGAAAGCGGTGTGCCAGGCGCAGAAAATGCCAGCAATGCCGCCGCCTTCGCAGCCTCGCCGGGGCTCGACAACTCCCACACTTGGGCTGCGTCGCGCCGGATATTGCGATCACCCTGGGGATTGAAATAAGGGCGACTCCGCCAGCTCCCACAGGAGTTTTGTGTTGTGGTTCAGATCACTGCCGGCCTGGCCTGCCTAACAAGCGGGCACACTCCACAATCGACCGGACACCTCGAAGAAATGTGGGAGCTGGCTTGCCTGCGAAAGCGCTGGATCAGTCAAAGCATAAGGTGACTGACACACCGCCATCGCTGGCAAACCAGCTCCTGCAGGGGGCGTTCAGGGCACGGCCAGGGCCAGGGGCCGGGCTGTGCGCTGCAGTTGGCTGGCCACCAGGGTGTTTTTCAGCAGGTAGGCAATGGTCATCGGCCCGACACCGCCGGGCACCGGGGTGATTGCGCTGGCCACCGTGCGAGCGCTGGCGTAATCGACGTCGCCCACCAACCGCGTGCCGGTCTCGGTGTTGATGCGGTTGATACCCACGTCAATCACCACCGCGCCTGGCTTCAGCCAGCTGGCGTCGATCAACTGCGGGCGGCCGACGGCGGCGACGACGATGTCGGCCAGGCGGCACAACGCCGGTGCATCGACACTGCGCGAATGCACCACGCTGACCGAGCAGTTGGCCTGCAGCAGCAGGGTCGCCATCGGTTTGCCGACGATGTTCGAACGGCCGATGACCACCGCGTGCATTCCGCTCAAATCACCGCAGGTTTCATACAGCAGGCGCATGCAGCCGCTGGGCGTGCAGGGCGTCAGCACCTCGATGCCTTGCACCAGGCCGCCGACGTTTTCGCGGTGGAAGCCATCCACGTCCTTGATCGGGTCAATCGCGTGAATCACCGCCGCCTCGTCGATATGCCCCGGCAGCGGCAGCTGCACGAGGATGCCATTGACCGACGTATCGGCATTCAACTGCGCCAGCAGGGCCAGCACCTGCGCCTGGGTGGCGTCATCCGGCAGCCGGTATTCAAGCGAGCGAATCCCGACTTCCTTGGCGCGCAGCAGTTTATTGCGCACGTAGACATGGCTGGCCGGGTCATCGCCCACCAGCAGTACCGCCAGGGCAGGGTAGATCTGTTGCGTGGCGAGCACCTGGACCTCTTCGCGAACCTCGTCGAGCACCCGGGCAGAGATGGCCTTGCCGTCGATATCGCGGGCAAGCGTGGGGAGAGAGCTGGTCAAAAGCGTCACCGTTGTCTGGAGAAATAGGGAGGCGCTGAGGGAACAGATCCCTCAGCGATAAGCAGTCCAGTGGGCTCAGGCTACCAGTTGATGGCAGGCATACACCACCAGTGCACCGGCAATCAGCGTGGCATAGGGCAGCCAGCCGGCGCGGCGTTGGCCGTCGCCGACCTGCAGATACAGGTCGCTGAGCATGGCGGCGGGGAAGCGACCTTTGTCCTGTACGTAGTGACGGAAGCAGAACACCGGCAAGATCAGCAGCGCCAGGAGCAAGCCGGTGACCAGCGTGCCCGCACCCCAGATGTCCGCACCCAGGCCCATGCAGGCCAGGTTGACGAAACTCAACACGCCACCGGCCACGAGCAGCACGGTGGGCGCTTTGTACGGGCGCACCCAGTCGGGGCGGTCCAGGCGGTGAATCCAGCCGGCATTCAGGTTGAGAAAGTTGAAGATGATGTAGCTGACGTTGGACGCCGCGAGCACAAATACATAGTCCGACATCAACAACAGCAGCAGGTTGAACGACAGGTCGGTCCACATTGCCGCCGTCGGCGCGCCGTGTTCATTGGTGCGCCCCAGGTACTTGGGCAGCCAGCCATCCACCGACGCCTGATACAGCGTGCGTGACGAGCCGGACATCGAGGTCATGATCGCCAGCAGCGTCGCCAGCACCAACATGATCAGCACGATATTGGCGACCACCTTGCCGCCGCCGATGCTGTCGGCCAGCACCTGGCCAACGCCCATGCCGCTGTAGATCGCTGGCGACAACAGGCCGCTGTACACCGCCGGTGTAACAATGGCGCCGCTGGCGTCAAGCACCGCCGGGGTCACCAGTTGCCCCAGCCCGAGGCTGCCTTGAAACGCCAGCGGCACCAGGGTGAACACCAGGATGCACAGCAGGCCGGCGTAGAAGATGGCCTTGAAGGTGTCGCGCTTGGGGTCCTTGAACTCGCGGGTGTAGCACACCGCTGTTTCGAAGCCGTAGGTGGACCAGGCGGCCATGAACAAACCGCCGGCCATCAGCGACCAGCCAGAGATATCCCAGGGCCCATCGATGACTTGCCCGGCCGCATCATGGGCCAGCGGGTACAGCGGCAGGAAGTTGGCCTGGGCCGCATCCCCGGTGAACAACGGCACCACGCCCACCAGCAGCAGTGGAATCAGCGAGGTGACACCGAGCACCAGGGTCAGGCGTGCCGAACGCAGGATGCCGCCGTGTTGCACGGCAAATACCGTGAGCAGGATCAACAGGCCGATGCCGAAGGTCGCGTTGATGCGCAGCGACAGGCCGCTTTTCACCCAGCCCAGGTCCAGCAAGGTCAGTTGCCAGGTGTTGATCAGCGCATCGGCAGGAAACAGCGCGGTGAGGATATACCCCGCCGCCAGCCCCGAACCGATGGACAGCACCGGAGACCAGGCCAGCCAGTTGCACCACACCGACACCGGCGCGATCAGCTTGCTGTAGCGCACCCAGGCCACCGCGCCGTACACCGAGGCGCCGCCGGATTTGTGCGGGAACAGCCCGGCGATCTCGGCATAGGTAAAGGCCTGGATAAACCCGAACAGGATCGACACGATCCATACGATCCACGCCGGCTTGCCGACCGTCGCAGCAATGGCGCCAATAGAGAACAGCACCAGGGCGGGTACGCCACTGGCGACCCAGAACGCCCCGCGCCAATCGATCTTCCGGTGCAGGCTGCCCACCGAACTGGCGGCCTGCGGTACTGCCTCGAACGTCGTCGCTTCCATCTCTGTATTCCCATGTCTGAATAGCGTTTAAGTGGGGCAGTCAAAATGGGGTGGCACACGCGTGTCGGAACGATCAGCTGCGCACCCGGCTTTTGTCCGGGTCGTAGAAAATCGCTGCGCTGACCGTGGCGCTGATGCGCTTCTGCAGGCCATCGACTTTGCCAATCTCAAGTACCGTGCCGGGCTCGGCGCAGCTCACATCCACCCGGCACAGCGCGATATTGCTGGCTAGCAACGGTGAGCGGCAGGCACTGGTAATCACCCCGACCTGGGCCCTGCCGTGGTACACCGGGTCGCCATGGTGGGCCGCCTCGTTGCCGCCCAGGTGCAGGCCGACCAGCTTGTGGGTGGGGTGGGCACTGCGCCGTAACAGGGCTTCACGGCCGATAAAATCATCGGTCTTGCTCTTCAATGGCACGCTGAAACCGATGCCGGCCTCGAACGGATCGGTCTGGTCGCTGAACTCGTAGCCGGCGAAAATCAGCCCGGCTTCGATGCGCAGCAGGTCCAGGGCTTCCAGGCCCAGCGGCACCAGGCCCAGGGGTTGCCCGAGGTGCCAGATGCGGTCCCAGACCCGCTCGGCGTCTTCGGGTTGGCACCACACTTCATAGCCCAGCTCACCGGTGTAGCCGGTGCGGGAAATCATCAACGGGCAGCCATCGAAGCCGTCCAGCCGACCGACCAGGAAGCGGAACCAGCCGAGGGTTTCCAGGCTGGGCTGGGTGGGCGGGGTCCAGACCATCTGCTTGAGCAGCTCGCGGCTCAGCGGGCCTTGCACGGCGAGGTTGTGGATCTGCTCGCTGGCGGACTTGACCCAGACTTTCATGCCGAGTTTCTGTGCCTGCTCGCGCAGCCAGGGGCCTGCGTAGTCTTCGCCGCAGATCCAGCGGAAATTGTCCGGGCCCAGGCGCAGCAGGGTGCCGTCGTCGAGCATGCCGCCGTGCGCGTGGCACATCGCCGAGTACACCACCTGGCCCACCGCCAGGCGCCGCACATCGCGGGTCAGGCAGTACTGCAGCAAGGCTTCAGCGTCGGGGCCGATGATCTCGAATTTGCGCAGGGCGGTCAGGTCCATCACCGCCACGCGCTCGCGACACCCCAGGTATTCCTCGGTGGCGCCATAGCCGTCGTAGCGCAGCGGCAGCCACCAGTTGCGGTAGTCGGTGAAGCTGCCGGTGAGGGCGCTGGTGCGTGAGTGAAACGCAGACTCACGGGTGAGAATCGGGTCGGCATCCGCCGTGGTTCGAGTGCTCATGGCGATGGAAAAACGCTCCTTCTCGCGGTAGATGCGGACATGGATATCGGTCGGGTTCCAGCCATTGGCCGGGTCAATGTCATCCGGGCACGAGGTGCTGCCACACACCAGGTCGGTCATGGCCTTCAGCAGCACGTAGTCGCCGGGGCGCGACCAGGGCTCATCCAGAGTCATCTGCTGGTGTGCATCAATACCGGTGTTGAAGAAGAAATTGATCGCCGGCCAACCCTTGCGCGCCTGCACGCCATAGGGGGCGAGGACCTGACTGAGGTTGTCGCTGCAGTTGTCGTGCCCGAAATACCCATGGCTCTCGTAATAACGCGCCGCGCAGGCCAGGGCGAACGAGTCGTGGCGCCCGACGGTGTCGCGCACCACCTCGAGCATCGGCTGCATCTGGCGGTCGAAAAACTTCGAGAACAACCCCGGTGCCGGGTAGGCGCTGCCGTTCAGCGTACGGGTCACGGTCTGGTCGAGGTCCAGTTCGATACCGCGATCCAGGGCGCGGCGGTCGAGCGCGACGAAGTCCGAACACTGGCGTCCCGCGACGTCCAGTACCTGGACGTACTGCCCCTTGGCGACGGTGTAGGCATGGGCCGTACCGGCGCGCAGGGTGAACTCGTCCAGCACTTCGCCCAACGGCTCAGGCAAGGCAGGCACCCAGAGCGGCGACGGGTTGGCGCGGGTGACCAGCAGGCGCAGTTCACTGGGCCGGTATTGCCGGTCGACAGCGGTCGGGCCGGCAGGGGCGGCGACGATCACCAGCAGCGCGTCCTGCGCGACAAAATGGCGACTGTGGCCGGGCGGGCTGTCGTCGTCCCACAACGACGCGGCGCGCGGCAACTGCTGCGCCTCTATGCCGCGCCGATCGAGCACCTGGCCGATACGCGTGGGCACGCTGCAGGCGATAGACGCGTGCAATCCCCAGCTGGCCAGGGCGCTGCGGCCGCCGGCGTCGAGGGCCAGCAGTGTGCAGGCCTGGCGGCCTTCGACGTCGATGACTTGCAGGCCGTCGCCGGGCTGCAAGTCGACCAGCGTCACACCGCCGGCGGCCACGCGGTAGCGTTCCAGGTTCGGCGCGCGGGCAAACAAGCCGGGTTCTCGCGGGCGCGAAATACGCGGTGCATTCATCATCGGCTGCACCTTCAACCGACCGACTTGATGGCGGTCGCGGGCTCGCCGAGGTACGCCGCCATCGAGTCGTCCAATGCCTGCAGCCAGGGGGTGTGGTGCGGCGGTGACTGGGTGCCGGTCATCAATGAGCGATAGGACTTGTCGCGATAGCCCATGATGTTTTCCGCCTTGTCGTGCTTCCAGTGCAGGAAGGTTTCGTTGACGGCGGCAATGTCGAAATTCGGGTAGTCGGTGGCGTCCACCAGGTGCTGGATGTAGGCGCCCTGGTACTCGAACATCTGCTGGTTGGTTTCCAGCACCTGTTCGCGCGCCTGCCATTGCCGGCTGTCGGCGCGCATTTCGGCGTGGCTGGGCAGCGGGATGCGCCCCAGGATCACATCGCGCGCGTACCAGGCCTGGGCATCGAACATGTTGAAGGAGTACCACTGGTCCTGCATGCCGAGGTAGATCAGCCGTGGATTGGCTTCCCAGAACACGCCTTTGTAGAGGTTCATCGGCCACAGGCGGTTGTCGGTTTTCAGGCTCAGCTCATCGGGCAGGAACGGGAAGTGATGCTTGTAGCCGGTGCACAGGATGACGGCGTCGATGTGCTTGCTGCTGCCGTCGACGAAATACGCACGGTTGTTTTCCAGGCGCTTGAGCAGCGGTTTTTCTTCCCAGTTGTCGGGCCAGGCGTAGCCCATGGGCGCGGTGCGGTAGCAACTGGTGATGCTGCGCGCGCCGTATTTGTAGCATTGCGAGCCGATGTCCTCGGCCGAATAACTGCTGCCGACAATCAGCAGGTCCTTGTCCTTGAACTCCAGCGCCTCGCGAAAATCATGCGCATGCAGGATGCGCCCGGCGAACTGCTCGAAGCCGTCGAAGTACGGCACCTTGGGCGTGGAGAAGTGGCCACAGGCGTTGATCACGTAGTCGAATGCTTCGCTGGTCAAGGTGTCGCTGGTGTAGTCGTGGGCCTGCAGGGTGAAGCGCTGGGTCTGTTCGTCGAAGGTGACTTGGCGCACTACGTTGTTGAAACGGATGTAGTCGCGCACGCCGGCCTTTTCCACGCGGCCCTTGATGTAGTCCCACAACACTTCGCGGGGTGGGTAGGAACCGATCGGCCGGCCGAAATGCTCCTCGAAGGTGTAGTCGGCAAACTCCAGGCATTCCTTGGGGCCGTTGGACCACAGGTAGCGGTACATGCTGCCGTGCACCGGCTCGCCGTTTTCATCCAGGCCGGTGCGCCAGGTGTAGTTCCACATGCCGCCCCAGTCCTGCTGTTTTTCGAAGCACACCAGTTCGGGGATGTCTGCCCCTTTGTCGCGGGCCGACTGGAAGGCGCGAAGTTGCGCCAGGCCACACGGGCCGGCGCCGATGATTGCAACACGTAGAGTCATGAGCGTGCCTCCTGAGGGGTTCAGCGAAAGATCACTGTCTTGTCCTGGTTGATGAACACCCGGTGTTCCAGGTGGTATTTCAGGGCTTTGGAAAGGGCCACGGTCTCGGTGTCGCGGCCGATGGCGACCAGCGAGTCGGGCAGGTGGGTGTGGTCGACGCGCTGGATTTCCTGCTCGATGATCGGGCCCTCATCCAGGTCGCTGGTGACGTAGTGGGCGGTGGCGCCGATCAGCTTCACCCCGCGGTCATAGGCCTGGTGATACGGCTTGGCGCCCTTGAAGCCGGGCAGGAACGAGTGATGGATGTTGATCGCGCGGCCCGACAACTGCTGGCACAGGCCGTCGGAGAGGATCTGCATGTAGCGCGCGAGCACCACCAGGTCGGTCTGGGTGTCGTCGACGATGCGCATCAACTCGGCCTCCTGGCTGGCCTTGGTGTCCTTGGTGATGGGCAGGTAGATGAAGCGGATGCCTTCGCGCTCGGCCATCGCGCGCAGGTCGAGGTGGTTGGAG
Organism: Pseudomonas sp. TH21; assembly: GCF_016651025.1. Taxonomy (NCBI): domain Bacteria; kingdom Pseudomonadati; phylum Pseudomonadota; class Gammaproteobacteria; order Pseudomonadales; family Pseudomonadaceae; genus Pseudomonas; species Pseudomonas sp. TH21. The sequence continues at coordinate 2,284,293 of NZ_JAEKEQ010000001.1, forward strand.
ACCACGGCGGTGATGTGCATGTCCATCTCGCCCTTGCGGTGGCGGTACAGCAGGTCGGTGAGGCAGTGGTCGAACTTGCTGACCATCAGCAGCACGCGGGTCGGCCGTTGCGAGCTGAACAATTGCCACTGCATGTCGAAGCCGCCGGCGAGGTCGCCGAGGCCTTCGCGCAGGGCGCCGATGTCACCGTCGACCCCGGTGTTGAAGCGGAACACCGCACGCATGAAAAACTGCCCGGTGAACTCGTCGTCAAACTGGGCCAGCTCGCTGATGTAGCACTGCTGGCGAGACAGGCAGGCGCTGATCGCGGCGACAATCCCGGACGCCGCCGGGCAGTTGATCTTGAGGATGTAATGTTCGCGGGAGGCGTCCATCGAAAGCTCCTGAATACAGTGAGGCAAGGTTCAGCCCTTGGCCGTGCGCTTGGTTTTTTCCGGGTCGTCGAAGGGCAGGGCGTGGGTGGTGGCGCTGGCCTCCAGGCTGCCGCGTACCTGCAAGGCAATGCCGGGGACGGAGCACGCGATGCTCATGCGCGCGATGGCCATCGAGCGTTTGCTCAGGCGCGAATACATGCCGCAGGTGATCACGCCGACCTGCTGGTTGCCCTGCCACACGGTGTCGCCGGCTTCGGCTGCGCGCACGCCTTCGAGCAGCACTCCCGTGATCTTGAAGCGCTCCTGGCCGCGCAGGCGCAGGTGTTCCTCGGCGCCACGGAACGCGTGCTTGCCGGGCGAAACCGTGAAGTCCAGGCCCATTTCCCACAGGGTGTCGCCGGCCTTCTGGTCGGCGAAGGGGTACATCTGCGAGTTGTCGTAGGGGAAAAACATCAGCGAGCTTTCCACCCGCAGCCAGTCCAGCGCGGTGAAGGCGCACGGGATAATTCCCAGGCTCGCGCCCTGTTCGAGGATGCTGTCCCACAGGAAGGGGGCGTCGGCGGCCTTGCAGAAAATCTCGTAGCCGCGCTCGCCGGTGTAGCCGGTGCGGGAGATCATCACCGGGCGGTCGAACAGGCGTGTCTGCAGGTGGTGGAAGTACGCCAGTTGGCGGATCCCCGGCACGTGCTCGGCGAGGAAATCCACCGCCAGCGGACCTTGCAGCGACAGGTCGTGCAGGTCGTCATCGAACAGCACCGCGACCTGCCGGCCCTGGGCTGAACGCACGAGCATTTCATGCCCGGTGCCGGCGCCATGCACGACCATGAACGCGTTGGGACCGGTGCGGTAGACGATGCAGTCATCGACGAATTTGCCGTCCTCGTCGAGCATCGAGGCATACACCGATTTGCCGGGATAGAGCTTGGCAATGTCACGGGTGGTCGCCCACTGCAACAGGCTCTCGGCGTGCGGCCCCACGTAGTGGACTTTTTTCAGGCCCGACACGTCCATCAGGCCGGCACGGGTGCGGATCGCCTGGTGGTGGTCGGCCAGCTCGGTGCTGTAGGTCCAGGCGGTGCCCATGCCGTTCCAGTCTTCGAGTCGAGAGCCGAGGGCGCGGTGCCGCTCGGCCAATGCAGAAATGCGCCAGGAGTGGGTCATGTGAAGGTCCTTGTCGGGAAAATGAGGGTCAGGCGTGTGGGTCGAACTGGCTCAGCCACTCGACCAGCGTGCTTCGGTAGCGGGTCATGCCCTTGTAGTCGGCGATGGGGTCGGGCAGGTCGCGCAGCACGCGGTGCAGGCGGCAGCCCCAGCCCGGTTGCGTCACCAATTCGTCGAGGCTGATCAGGTAGGTGCGAATGCTGAACATCACCGCGTGGCTGCGTGGCAGGCGCGCCATGACTTGCAGCTCGACCCGAAGGTGCACCTGCTGGCCGACGTTTTGCGCGGTGATGCGCCCGCGATCGGCGCCCCATTCGTGAAATGTCTCCGGGGAGGAATCCAGGCGCGGGTTGATCGTCAGTGTCCAGTTCAAGCGCCGCACCGGCTGGCCGACCTGCAGGTTGAGCAGGTATTTCAACGCGCGTTCGAACACGCCCATCTGGTGGGCCATCGGCACCGGCGCATGCCATTGCTTGAAACTCATGCCGGCGTCGAAGGCCAGCGACCAGTCGGCCGGGCTGGTGATCAGGCCGGCGTCCATGTACAGGTCGCCGTCACGCTGGTCGAGCAGGGCGAAGTCGCCCTGCACCTGGCGGCCGATGTACTCCAGCGGTGCGCAGGGCAGGCTGGTGGCGTCGCCGAAGATAAAGTGCTGGTCGATGTCCAGCAGGTGATTGCGCCACTGCCAGCGCTCGCCGTTTTGCGTCAGGCTGAACGACTGGGGGTAGTCGGCGGCCAGGTGTTGCATGATCATTTGCAGGGCATCCCAGGCGGCCACTTGCATGTGCGGCATCACCAGGTAGCGGCGCGGGTCCTTGTCCAGTACCAGCGCGCGTTCGGCCATTTCCGAGCGGTAGTGTTCGTCGATGTCGAAGGCGTGCTCGTAGATGGAGCCTGGGTCACGTGAAGTCGCCGGTTCGATGTTCACCGAGTACAGGTAGCTGTCCTCGACAAACGGAAAGGGAAAACGCCGGATCGCCGCCGGGCTGTTGCGAAAGCTGAAGTCATCGCGATAGCTCAGCACGGGGCTCGATTGCAGGGGCATGGCACTCACTCCTATAGGTCCAGCGAAACGCAGGGGCCGTTGCCGCGCGAGACGCACGGCATCAGAAATTCGGCCTGCTCGGCCGGGCTGAGGAAACTGTCGCGGTGTTCGATGGCGCCGCCTTGGTGGCGCGTGATGCACTGGCCGCAGACCCCGCCACGGCACAGGTTGGGCACCTGCAGGCCGGCGTGTTCCAGGGCTTCGAGCAGGCTTTGCTCGGCCTCGACACGCAGGTGTTGGCCGCTGCGCAGCAGGTGCAGGTCGAACGGTTGGCCCGGTTGTGCACCTTTGAAGGCTTCCGAGTGCACGCGCCTGGGCGACCATCCGAGGCGCGTGGCGTGGTGCTCAACCGCATCGAGCAGCGCCTGCGGCCCGCAGGTGTAGACATGGCTGCCCAGCGGCCGGTCGGCAAGGATCCGGCCCAGGTCGGGGCGGCGGGCATAGGCATGCAGGCGCGGACCGAGGCGCTGTTGCAGTTCATCCAGATACGCGTCGCTGAGGCCCGGCCGGAACAGGTAATGCAGTTCGAAAGCGGCCTGCTGCTGTTCCAGCGCGGCGATGTAGGCCATGAACGGCGTGATGCCGATACCGGCGGCAATCAGGATATGCAGGCGCGCAGTGCCGTGCGGCGCGAACAGATTGGCCGGTGGTGAAATCTGCAAGGTGTCGCCGACCTGCACCTGCCGATGCAGGTAGCGCGAACCGCCGCGCGAGGCATCTTGCAGGCGTACGGCGATGCGGTAGTGCTGGGTGTGCGCCGGGTCACTGGTGAGTGAATAGGCATTGCGCACCTTGCCCTCGGCGAGCGGCAGGTGCACCTGCACGTGGCTGCCGGGCGAGAAGCCGGGCAGGGCGCCGTCGCAGGCGCTGAGGGTCAGCTCGCGCACCACCGGCGTGAGCATCCTGGCCGCGCTGACCTGAACCGTGAGGGCTGCGCTCATGGTTGGAACCCCGCATAGGGCTGGTCGGGATTGATGCACACGCCAAGGTACGCGCCCAGGCGCCGGGAAAAATGCGTGCGCACCTCCAGCCCGACGTGGCAGCCGATGCAGTTCAATACGGCTTGCGGCCCAGCCGCCTGGGTCAGGCCACAGTGTGCGCAATACACTTGGCGCAGGCCGGGCGTCGTGCAGGTCATGCTGATCTCGTCGTCTTCCAGCCCGGCGGCGCGTGCCTCGGCGTGAATGCGCCAGGCAAACGCTTCATCGCCCAGCAGGTAGAGGCGGCAACCCACCGTCGCGCTGGCGAGTGCCTGTTGCAGGCGCCGGGCGAAATCCGGCTGGTCGCCATTGAGCAGCAGCGGCTGGTCCAGTTCTGCGATGACCGGCGGGCAGGCGGTTGCCGATTGCATCACCACGATGGGGCGGCTGAGGGTGTGCGTCATGCGGGCTCCTCCAGGGTACGTTTTGTTTCCTGTTGGGAGAGATACTTTCCTATGGGGAAAATCTTCTCAATCTGGAAAAAGGGCTATGCCTTTGGAGATAAGCCTTGCGGCACCGCCGTTCGGGGCATGGAAGTTGCTGGGCTTTGCCTCACGCAGGGCAACCGGATGGGGAGTGATCGACGCGTGCAAATACGACCGAAGGCATGGCCGCTCTGGTTGGGGCCTGTGCACCCCGAGCAGGCGCGCAGCGTGCGCAGGCTGCTGGCCGGCTTGCCCCTGCACGCTGACGGTGCCTTGTCGGGTTTGCTGGACCGTTTCGACGCACTGCTGCCCCCGGCGAAGCTCAACCTGATACTGGGTGGCGAAGAATTGAGCCCGACGCGGCGCGGCTTGATCGACGGCTGCCAGGACGTAGCCACCTGCCCCTGGCGCAACGCCTGCGTGACGGAAGCTGCCCAGGCCTGCGGGCCGTGTCGGCAACGCGGCGTGCACCGCCTGGTGTGTGGCTTGCCCGAGGGCCAGAAGGGCACATTGCTGCTCGACACTCCGAGGCGCGCCGGGGCCAGTTGGCGCCAACTGCTCGAAGAGGCGGCGCAGGCGGTCGGCGTGACCGTGCGCCTGCGCAGCCAGCAACGCGAGCAACAGCGCAAGCAGGCGACCTCGCGCCACGGCGCACTGGCCCGTGAGCTGCACGATTCGGTGGCGCAGCAACTCGGCTACCTGTCGTTCCAGGCCCATGGGCTGCAAGCGCAATTTGGCGAGCCGGCACTGCAGGACCTGTGCGCCGGCCTCAGCCAACTGCAACGCCAGGTGCGCGAACTGATCACCAGCGCACGCCTGACCATGGACGGGCGCTCGCTGCGCCAGGCGCTGGCCGACTCGGTGGCGGAGTTTTCGCGGCGCTGCATCATCGTCTTCGAACTGGACAATCGCCTGGCCGACGATGCCCTCGGCGCGGAAACCGAATTGCAGATCTTGCAGATCATCCGCGAGGCGTTGGCCAACGCGGTGCGCCATTCCCATGCGCGTCACGTGCGCATCGAGCTGCGCCAGACCCAGGACGGCGAAGCCTCGGTGTCGGTGGAAGACGATGGCATCGGCCTGAGCCAGGCGTGCGCCGAGCACAACCATTTCGGCCTGGCGATTATCCGCGAGCGCGCCGCCAGCATCGGCGCGCGCCTGAGCATTGAAGCGATCCGCCCGCACGGCGTGCGCGTGCATCTTGGCCTGCGCCGCCACCACGACCAGCCACAGGGGAGTCTCGATGGACTGCACGACCTTACTACTGATCGATGATCACCCATTGTTTCGCAAAGGCCTGGCGCAGTTGTTCGACGCCAGTGGCGACTTCGAAGTGGTGGGGCAGGCGGCCAGCGGCCGAGAAGGCATCAACCTCGCCGTGAGCCTGACCCCGCAACAGGTCTTGCTCGACCTGCACATGCCCGGCCTCAGCGGCCTGCAGGTGCTTGATGAGCTGCGCCAGTTGCGCCTGGATTGCCAGGTGGTGGTGCTGACCGCCTCGATGGACCGCGCCGAACTGTTGAGCGCCTTGCGCCTCGGCGCCAGCGGGTATGTGCTCAAGGAAACCGAGCCCGACGCGTTGCTGGCGTATATGCGCAACTGCCACAAGGGCGCGATTGTGCTCGACTCGACCCTGATCGCCTTGCTTGCCGACCAGGCCGAGCCGGCGCCGCACAGCGAGGCCCCGGGCAACGACCACCTTACCGAGCGCGAAGGCCAGACCCTGGCGCTGATTGCCGCCGGCATGAGCAACAAGCAAATCGGCCGGGAGCTGGGAATCAGCGACGGCACGGTCAAGATCTATGTGCGCAGCCTGTTGCAGAAGCTCGGCCTGCATTCGCGGCTGGAGCTGGCGGCCTGGGTGCACAGCGGCAGTTTGCTCAAGCACGAGGAGCGCCATTAGATGAGGGACAGCCCCGACGCCTTTGCGCTCCCGCCGATGGACCTGATGGACTGTTTTCCCGCGGCCTTGCTGCACCTGCGCGACAACGGCCACATCGCCCACTTCAACCTGGCCTGGGCCGAGCTGATGGGCGCGCCGGGCGGGGAGCGCAACCTGATCGACTACGTGCACCAGGAAGACCGCCCGCTATGGCGCCAGGCCTTGAACGAACTGCGCCGGCGCCCCGACACCTGCTTCAACCAGCGCCTGCGCTTTGTGCACCCCAGTGGCGAACTGCGCTGGTTCGAGATCAGCCTCAAGCGCGGCCCGCAAGGCTTCTACCTGGTGGCCGGCGATATCACCGCGCACAAGCGCCGTGAAATCGCCCTGCAGGCGAGTCAGCGCAGCAGCGTGAGCCTGCTCGACAGCATGCCGGGGCTGATCTATCGCGGCCGCAACAACCGCGACTGGACCATGGAATTCGTGAGTGCCGGTTGCCTGCAACTCACTGGCTATCCCGCCGAGCGTCTGGTGGACAACCATGAGTTCACCTACAACAGCCTGATCCTCGCGCAGGATGCCGACTACGTGTGGCGCGAGGTGCAAAACGCGTTGTCGCGGCATGAACCGTTCGAGCTCAATTACCAGATTCGCTGCGCCGATCAGTCGATCAAGCACGTGTGGGAAAAGGGCGTGGGGATTTATGCCGATACCCGTGAGGTACTGGGGATCGAGGGGGCGATTTTCGAGCGCAAGCGTTGAGTCTGTACGCCATTCAAAATGTGGGAGCGGGCTTGCTCGCGAATGCGCCGGATCAGTCGCTGCAGACTTTGACTGTTCCACCCCATTCGCGAGCAAGCCCGCTCCCACATTGTTTCGGCGTGTCCCTAGTGACTCAATGAGCCGGCCGCCTTGTTCAGGTCACTCTCAGCCCACTCGGTGTACACGCACGCATCCGCCGTGGCCCAGCGCACGCGCACCGGGTCGCCGGCTTTCAGCGGCATGCCGGCGGCGGACAACGCCTTGACCGTCATCGAAGTACCGCCGAGGGTTTTTACCGTGCAGGTCTGGCTTTCGCCGAGGAACAACACTTCGCCGACCATTGCCGAGACTTCATTCCAACCCGCTGCCAGGGGCTGCTCGGCGGCTTGCTCGACACTGAGGGCGAGGGCTTTTTCCGGGCGCACCATCAACAGCACCTCCTGCTCGGTGTGCAGGCCACTGGTCAGGCGGATCGACAGCGATTGGCCTTCGAACATCGCTGCCGCATTGCCCTGGGCCTTGAGCTTGAGGAAGTTGGAGTTGCCGAGGAACGAGGCGACAAATGCGTTCGGTGGGTTCTGGTACAGGTCAAAGCCGCTGCCGAGGCCGACGATCTTGCCGTGGCTGAAAATCGCGATGCGCTGTGACAGGCGCATGGCTTCTTCCTGGTCGTGGGTCACGTAGACGATGGTAATGCCCAGGCGCCGGTGCAACTGGCGCAGCTCATCCTGCAGGTCTTCACGCAGTTTCTTGTCGAGGGCGCCGAGGGGTTCGTCCATCAGCAGGATGCGTGGCTCGTACACCAGCGCGCGGGCGATGGCGACGCGTTGCTGCTGGCCGCCGGACAGTTGCGAAGGGCGGCGATGCGCGAACTGTTCGAGCTGCACCAGCTTGAGCATGGCGTCGACGCGTTTCTCGCGTTCGGCGCTGGCCAGTTTGCGAATCGCCAGGGGGAAGGCGATGTTGTCGCGCACCGACAAATGCGGGAACAGCGAGTAGCGCTGGAACACCATGCCGATGTCGCGCTTGTGCGGCGGCACGTTGACCAGCGACTGGCCGCTGACCAGGATCTCGCCGCTGCTCGGCGTTTCGAAGCCGGCGAGCATCGACAGGGTGGTACTTTTGCCCGAGCCGCTGGAGCCGAGAAAGGTGAGGAATTCGCCGTCCTGGATGTCCAGCGAGATGTTGTCCACGGCGGCGAATTCGCCGTAGTACTTGTTCAGGTTGCGCAGGCTGACCAGGGGTTGGCCAGGGTTCTGGGCGGGGTCTTTGATCACTGCACTCATGTCTTAATCCTCGGCGCTCAAGCGCGGGTTTCAGTGCGTCGACGAGCGACGGCGGCAATCACCATGACCAGTACCGACAGGCCGATCAGCAGCGTCGAGGCGACGGCGATCACAGGCGTCAGGTCCTGGCGCAGGGTGGTCCACATTTTCACGGGAAGGGTTTGCAGGGTCGGGCTGGCCATCATCACGCTGAGCACCACTTCATCCCACGAGACCAGAAACGCGAACAGCGCGCCGGCCACCATGCCCGGGCGGATCGCCGGGAAGGTCACCTTGAACACCGCCTGCAGGCGCGAGGCGCCGCAGATTACTGCCGCGTCTTCGATCGACTGGTCGAACAGTTTCAGCGAATTGATGATCGAGATGATGGTGAACGGCAGCGCGACAATCACATGGCTGACCACAAAGGCGAACATCGTGCCGGTGTAGCCGAGCTTGAGAAACAGCGCATACACCGCCACGGCAATGATCACCAGCGGCACGATCATCGGCAGGGTGAACAGGCCGTAGAGCAACTCACGGCCGGGAAAGCGCCCGCGCACCAGCGCGAATGCGGTGGGCAAGCCCAGCGCCACGGCAAACACCGTGGTCAGCACCGCCACCTTGAGGCTGGCCATCGCCGCGTTCATCCAGTCGGCGTTGGAGAAGAACTGCGCGTACCATTTCAGCGTCCAGCCCGGCGGCGGGAATACCAGCCACTGGGACGAACCGAACGACAGCAGCACGATAAATACAATCGGCAGCAGCAAAAATACGCCGATCACGCCGGTGGTGGTGTAGAGGCCCAGGCGCATCCTGCGGCTCATGGCATTCGGAGTCAGCAGCATGACGGCTTACCTCGCATTGCTGGCGCCAACCGGGGATTCCGGCTGAAGCTTCAGGTAGAAGTAGAACAGCACCAGCGTGATGAAGATCAGCAACGCTGCGCCGGCACTGGCCAGGCCCCAATTGAGGAACGATTGCACCTGCTGGATGATGAATTCGGGCAGCATCATGTTCTGCGCACCGCCGAGCAGCGCCGGGGTGACGTAGTAACCGAGGGACATCACGAACACCATCAGGCCACCGGAGAACAACCCCGGCCGGCACAGCGGCAGGAACACCCGGAAGAAGTTGGTCCACGGGCTGGCACCGCAGATCGAGCCGGCCTGCAGGATCATCGGGTCGATGGCCTGCATGGTCGCCTGCAACGGCAGCACGATGAACGGAATCATGATGTAGCTCATGCCGATCACCACGCCGGTGAGGTTGTGCACCATCTCCAGCGGCGCATCGATGATGCCCATGGCCATCAGCGCCTTGTTGATCACCCCCGAAGCCTGCAGCAGGACCAGCCAGGAATAGGTGCGGGCGAGGAGGCTGGTCCACATCGACAGCAGCACGATATTCAGGATCCAGCGCCCCCAGCCACGGGGCACCAGGGTGATCACCCAGGCCAGCGGGAAGCCCAGCAGCAGGCTGAACAGCGTCACCAGGCCGGCCACCGAGAAGGTATTGAGCAACACCCGCGCATACGCCGAGTTGGCGAACAGCTGTTCATAGTTGCCCAGGCCCGGCACCGGCTCCAGCACGCCGCGCAGCAGCAGGCCGATCAACGGTGCGAGAAAGAACAGACCGAGAAACAGCAGGGCCGGGAGCAGGTTGCTCGCCCCCGCCAGCGCTGCGCCAGGGACGGCGCCGAAGCCTTGCCGGACACCGGGCCGGCAGCGCCGAGGGCGCTCCCGGTCGGCGTGGTTGCCGTCATTTTCATTTGACTAGCCATTCATTCCACCGTGTCGCAATGGCCGGGCCGTTCTTGGCCCAGTAGGCGAAATCGAGGGTGATCTGGTCCTTGGCGTACGCCGTCGGCAGGTTGGGCGCCAGGACTGAATCCAGGCGCTGCACGCTGTCGATGTTCACCGGAGCATAGGCGGTCAGGTTGGAAAAATCCGCCTGGCCCTTGGCGCTGCTGGCACTGGCCAGGAACTTCATCGCAGCGGCTTTGTTTTTCGTGCCTTTAGGCACGACGAGGATGTCGGCCATCACCAGGTTCTGCTTCCAGCTTACGCCCACGGGCGCGCCGTCTTCCTGCAGTGCGTGAATGCGCCCGTTCCAGAACTGGCCCATGCTGACTTCGCCGGAGGCCAGCAGCTGTTGCGACTGCGCGCCGCCGCCCCACCAGACGATGTCTTTCTTGATGGTGTCGAGTTTCTTGAAGGCGCGGTCCAGGTCCAGCGGGTAGAGCTTGTCGGCGGGTACGCCGTCGGCCAGCAGCGCCAGTTCGAGCACGCCGGGGCTTGGCCATTTGTAGAGGGCGCGTTTGCCGGGGTAGGTCTTGGTGTCGAACAGCGCGGTCCAGTCCTGCGGCTTGCCAGCGCCGAGCTTGCCTTCGTTGTAGCCGAGTACGAAGGAGAAGAAGAACGAGCCGACGCCATGGTCGGAGACAAAGCGCGGGTCAATCTTGTCGCGCTGGATGACCGAGAAGTCGAGGGGTTCGAGCAGCCCTTCGGCGGCGGCGCGCAAGGCGAAGTCGGCCTCGACATCCACCACGTCCCACTGCACGTTGCCGCTTTCGACCATGGCCTTGAGTTTGCCGTAGTCGGTAGGGCCGTCCTGGACCACGGTGATGCCGCTGGCCTTGCTGAAAGGGTCGGCCCACGCCTGCTTCTGCGCATCCTGGGTACTACCGCCCCAGCTCACGAAATTGACGCTTTCGGCCGCCAGGGCCGCGTGAGTGGCCGTGGCCAGCAAGCCCGCGAACAGCACTGCGGTTGCACGTTTGTTCAACACCATTTTCACGCCCTCATTTGTTTTGTTATTGAGCGGGCTTGGTAATGCCCGCCTATCGGGAGCAGTAGGTTTATCGAGGCCCCTATTCGAGGCCCCAAAAGGCGACCGTGCCAAGGGCTGTTATTGGTGCTATCCCTGGCGGGCGCACTTGGCGAAAGCGTTCGGTCTATGGAATATCATATTATGGTATTCCAAACTTTGTGCAAGCATTTTGCCTTACCGGTTATCCATCATTCGGTGAAGGGAATGCTCTCGACCACCTCCAGGTCGTAGCCGGTCAGCCCGGCGTATTTGAGGGGCGGTCCGAGGTGACGCAGCTTGCCGATGCCCAGGTCCTGCAATATCTGCGCCCCGGTGCCGACTTCCGAATAAATCCGCGACTGCGAGCGGCTGAACTGGCGCGGCGTCTGGGTCAATTGCGGCACGCGCTCCAGCAGCGCCTGGGACGACTCATGGTTGGCCAGCACCACCACCACGCCACTGCCTTCTGCCGCGACGCGTTGCAGGGCGGCCCACAGTGTCCAGTTGGACGGGCCGCTGTACTCGGCTCCGACCAGGTCGCGCAGCGGGTCGATCACATGCACACGCACCAGCGCGGGTTCATCGCGGCGCAGCTGGCCCATCACCATGGCCATGTGCACGCCGCCGTCGATGCGGTCTTCAAAGGTGATCAGGCGGAACGTGCCGTGCACCGTGGGCAGGTCGCGTTCGCCAATGCGCACCACCGTGCGTTCGGTGCTCAGGCGGTAGTGGATCAGGTCGGCGATGGTGCCGATCTTGATCCCGTGCTTGCGCGCGAAAATCTCCAGGTCCGGGCGGCGGGCCATGCTGCCGTCGTCGTTCATCACTTCGACGATCACCGAGGCCGGGGTGTGCCCGGCCAGGCGCGCCAGGTCGCAACCGGCCTCGGTGTGGCCGGCGCGGGTCAGCACACCGCCGTCCTTGGCGCGCAATGGGAAGATGTGCCCCGGTTGCACGATATCGGCGGGCCCGGCGTTGCTGTCCACGGCTGCCGCCACGGTGCGCGCGCGGTCGGCGGCGGAGATCCCGGTGGTCACACCGGTGGCGGCTTCGATGGACACGGTAAACGCGGTGCTGAACACGCTGCCGTTGCTCGGCACCATCTGTTCCAGGCCGAGGCGCTGGCAGTGTTCGTCGGTCAGCGTCAGGCAGATCAGGCCACGGGCTTCGCGGGCCATGAAACTGATAGTCTCGGCGGTGCAGCAGGCCGCAGGCAGCAACAGGTCGCCTTCGTTTTCCCGGTCTTCGTCGTCCACCAGCAGCACCATTTTGCCCTGGCGGTAGTCCTCGATGATGTCTGCGATGCTGTTGAAGGCCATGTAGAGTGCTCGATTTGTTGGTTGTATGTATTATGGTATACCACAAAAATCAAACAAGAGGATGTCGCGATGAAGGCCTACTGGATTGCCCATGTGGATGTGTCCGATGCAGAGCAGTACACGCAATACACCCAACGCGCGCCGGCGGCGTTTGCGAAGTTTGGCGGGCGGTTCCTGGCCAGGGGCGGGCGCAGCACCGCGCTCGAAGGCGGGCCGACGCGCCAGCGTAACGTGGTGATCGAGTTTGATAGTTATGAGCAGGCGGTGGCGTGTTATGAGTCTGTGGAGTACCAGGAGGCGAAGGGGCATCGGGAGGGGGCTGGGGTCGCGCAGATTATTATTGTGGAAGGCCTGGCGCCCTAGCTGTATCAACCAACCGGGTCCGAATGTGGGAGCTGGCTTGCCTGCGATACAAGCACCTCGGTACATCCGGTGAACCCGGTGGATGCCATCGCAGGCAAGCCAGCTCCCACACTGGGACTCGGTTCGGTCTGGAAGTCAGCGGATGAAATGGGCCTTGCCGTGGTAGAGGCCCTACCTCTCGGCCTGGCGACCTCGATCTATCGGGCATAAACCGATTCAACTGTGGGAGCGGGCTTGCTCGCGAAGGCGGAGTGTCATTTGATGCATTCGGTGCCTGACACACTGCTTTCGCGAGCAAGCCCGCTCCCACATTTTTTGATCCGTGTCTGGGCTTGGAGGTCAGCGGATGAAATGGGCCTTGCCGTGGTAGAGGCCCTACCTCTCGGCCTGGCGAACTAGATCTATCGGGCATAACCCGATTCAACTTTGGGAGCGGGCTTGCTCGCGAAGGCGGAGTGTCAGTTGATGCATTCAGTGCCTGACACACTGCTTTCGCGAGCAAGCCCGCTCCCACATTTTTGATCCGTGTCTGGGCTTGGAGGTCGGCGGATGAAATGGGCGTTGCAGTGTTAGAGGCCCTGCATCTCGGCCTGGCGACCTCGATCTATCGGGCATAGACCGATTCAACTGTGGGAGCGGGCTTGCTCGCGAAGGCGGAGTGTCAGCTGATGCATTCAGTGCCTGACACACTGCTTTCGCGAGCAAGCCCGCTCTCACATGTTTGAACCGTGTCTGGGCTTGGAGATCAGCGGATGAAATGGGCCTTGCCGTGGTAGAGGCCCTGCATCTCGGCCTGGCGACCTCGGTCTATCGGGCATAGACCGATTCAACTGTGGGAGCGGGCTTGCTCGCGAAGGCTGAGTGTCAGTTGATGCATTCGGTGCCTGACACACTGCTTTCGCGAGCAAGCCCGCTCCCACATTTTTTGATCCGTGTCTGGGCTTGGAGGTCGACGGATGAAATGGGCCTTGCCGTGGTAGAGGCCCTGCATCTCGGCCTGGCGACCTCGGTCTATCGGGCATAAACCGATTCAACTGTGGGAGCGGGCTTGCTCGCGAAGGCTGAGTGTCAGTTGATGCATTCGGTGCCTGACACACTGCTTTCGCGAGCAAGCCCGCTCCCACATTTTTTGATCTGTGTTTGGGCTTGGAGGTCAGCGGATGAAGTGGATCTTGCCGCTGTCGTCATTGCCGATGTAGATGCCATACACCCCGGCCTGGCGCTCTTCGATGTAACGTTCGAGGATCTGCCGGATGGCCGGGTAGTAGATGCTGTCCCAGGGGATGTCCTCGGGCGCGAAGAACTTGTAGTCGAGGGTCTCCGGCCCGAACTGGCCGGTGATCTCCAGCGCGATGGCGCGGAAGATGATGTACACCTCGCTGATCTTCGGCACGCTGAAGATCGAATAGGGCGAGAGGATCTCCGCGCGTACGCCGCTTTCTTCCCAGACTTCACGCAGCGCGGCCTGTTCGGTGGTCTCGCCACCTTCCATGAAACCGGCGGGCAGCGTCCAGGTGCCGGGGCGCGGCGGGATTGCGCGTTGGCACAGCAGGTATTTGCCGTCCTGCTCGATGATGCAGCCGGCGATGATCTTCGGATTGATGTAGTGGATGTAGCCGCAGCCACGGCACATCAGGCGCTCATGCGTATCGCCCGGTGGCCGCTGGTGACCGAGGTCACTGCCGCCACATTTCGGGCAAAAGCTTGGGCTGAACACGCTCAGTGACCTATGCGGGGTTCTTTGAGGGCGATGGGCAGGGTGATCTCGGGGACTTTGCCGGTCTCTTCCTGTTTGCGCTTGAGGTAATCCAGGGCCACCGCAGCCGCGGCGCGTACGTGGTCGACGCAGGCCTGGTGGGCAGCGAGCGGGTCGCCGCTCTTGATCGCCTGGACCATGCGTTCCATTTCCTGGTTGCTGGTGCCGCGACGGTTTTCCTGGGACACCGAGGTCGCGCGCAAGTAGCTGATGCGCGCCTGCAACTGGCGCAACTGCGTGGCGGCCACGTGGTTGCCAGAGCCTTCGAGCAACACGTCGTAGAAGCCCTGCACCGAATCGATCACCTGTTGCAGCTCGCCGTCCTTGAGGGCCTTGCGGTTTTCCTCGAGGGCTTTTTCCAGGGCCTTGATGTCCTTGGCCTTGGCGCGCAGGGTAAACAGCTGCACGATCAAGCCTTCGAGCACGCAGCGCAGTTCATAGATATCGACGGCATCCGCCAAGGTAATGATTGCAACCTGCGGGCCCTTGGCATCGGCGAATTCCACCAGGCCTTCGGACTCCAGGTGACGCAAGGCTTCGCGCACCGAAGTGCGGCTGACGCCGAGGCGGTCGCACAGGTCGCGCTCCACCAGGCGGTCACCCGGCAACAGCTGGAAGTTCATGATGGCGCTGCGCAGTTTCTCCAACACGATTTCGCGCAGGGTGACCGGGTTGTGATTGACCTTGAAGCTGTCGTCGAGTGGCAGGCGTTTCATGGGGTCTGCTCTGAATGTAACGGTTAACTGGAGGCCTCGGCATCGGCGTCGGCGAACGCTTCCCGGGCCAGTCGGAAACTGTCCACGGCGGCGGGAACCCCGCAATAAATACCGACCTGAAGCAGAATTTCGCGTATTTGTTCACGACTCAGCCCGTTACGCAAGGCGCCGCGCACATGCAGCTTGAGTTCGTGGGGCCGATTGAGGGCCGAAATCATTGCCAAGTTTATCATGCTGCGTTCTTTAAGCGACAAACCCTCACGGCCCCACACGTGGCCCCAGCAGTACTCGGTGACCATCTCCTGCAGCGGCCGGGTGAAATCATCGGCGTTGTCGATCGAACGCTGCACGTAGGCCTCGCCCAGCACTTGGGTGCGGATCTTCAGGCCCTGCTGGTATTTTTCAGTGCTCATCAATCAGCTCCTCAGGCCAGGGTGGGCAGCGGGCCCAGCTTGCCTTTGTGATAGATCATCGGCGTGACCGGCTGCGCGGGCAGGATCAGGTTCTTCACCGCGCCGACAATGATTGCGTGGTCACCGCCGTCGTATTCGCGCCACAACTCGCATTCGATGATCGCCGTGGCCTTGGCCAGCAGCGGGTTGCCCAGCTCGCTGAGGTGCCACTCGATGCCCTTGGCCTTCTCCTTGCCTTTGCCGGCGAAGGCATAGGCCTCGGCGGTCTGGTCGGCGGACAGCAGATGAATCGCGAAACGCTTGCTGTCGCGCACGATCGGGTAGGTGTCCGACGCATAGTTGGGGCAGAACAGCACCAGGGCCGGGTCGATCGACAGCGCGCTGAACGCGCTGGCGGTGATGCCGACGATGCCGCCGTCCGGGTCGAGGGTGGTGACCACCGTGACGCCGGAAGGGAAGGAGCTCATGACGTCTTTGTAAATGCCGGGTTCGATCATGGTCGGGGTCTCTTAACGCATCACAAAAGGATCAGGCATCGGCGCCTGGGAGAGGTTGATCCACACCGTTTTCAGCTCGGTGTAGGCCAGCACCGAATCGATGCCGCTTTCGCGTCCGTAGCCGCTGTTCTTGAAACCGCCGATGGGCGCCATGGCCGAGACCGCGCGGTAGGTGTTGACCCAGATGATCCCCGAGCGCACATCCCGCGCCAGGCGATGGGCGCGGCCGAGGTCGCGAGTCCAGATGCCGGCGGCGAGGCCGAACTGCGAGTCGTTGGCGATCGCCAATGCCTCGGCTTCGTCCTTGAAACGGATGACCGAGGCCACCGGGCCGAAGACTTCTTCCTGCATGATCTTCATCGAGTTGCGGTCGCATTCGAACAGCGTCGGCTCATAGAACCAGCCTTCACCGAGATTCTGCGGGCGCTTGCCACCGGTGCGCAGGCGCGCGCCTTCGGCGATGGCATCGGCCACCAGGCCTTCGACCACGGCCAGTTGCTGCGCGGTGGCCATGGGGCCCATTTCGCTGGCGTCGTCCTGCGGGTTACCGATGCGGATGCGTTGGGCGCGCGCCACCAGGCGCTCGACGAACTCATCGTAGATCTCATCCTGCACCAGCAGGCGCGAACCCGAGACGCAACTCTGCCCGGACGCCGCGTAGATGCCGGCAATCGCGCCATTGATGGCGCTGTCGAGGTCGGCGTCGGCAAAGATGATATTCGGTGACTTGCCGCCCAGTTCCAAAGACAGCTTGGCGAAGTTCTCCGCGCTGCTGCGCACCACATGTCGGGCTGTGGCTGCGCCGCCGGTAAAGGCAATCTTGCGCACCAGCGGGTGGCGGGTGAGGGCAGCGCCGGTGCTCGGACCGTAGCCGGTGACCACGTTGACCACGCCCGGCGGAATCCCGGCTTCGAGGGCCAGGCGCGCGAGTTCGAGGATGGTCGCCGAGGCGTGCTCCGACGGCTTGATCACGATGGTATTGCCCGCCGCCAGGGCCGGTGCGAGCTTGATCGCCGTCAGGTACAGCGGGCTGTTCCAGGGGATGATTGCTGCGACCACGCCCATGGCTTCGTGCACGGTGTAGGCGAACAGGTCGGGCTTGTCGAGGGGCAGCGTGCCGCCTTCGAGTTTGTCGGCCAGGCCGGCGGTGTAGTGGAAGAACTCCGGCAGGTAGCTGACCTGGCCGCGCGTCTCACGGATCAGCTTGCCGTTGTCGCGGCTTTCCAGCTGGGCCAGTTGCTCTTTGTTCTCGGCAATCAAATCGCCCAGGCGACGCAGCAACTTGCCGCGCGCGGTGGCGGTGAGGCCACGCCAGGCCGGGCTGTCGAAGGCAGTCTGCGCCGCTTGCACGGCGCGCTCCACATCCGCTTCGTCGGCGTCGGGCAGTTGCGCCCAAGGCTCGGCCAGGGCCGGGTTGAGGCTGTCGAAAGTCTTGCCGGACAGGGCATCGACCCATTCACCGCCGATGCACATCTGGAAGCGTGCGAGTGTCATGCAACGATCCCCTTGATTGGATTGTTTTGGGCGTACACCGTGTCGAGGAAGCCCAGCAGCAGCTGGTTGACCAGGCGTGGCGATTCTACCGGCATCATATGCCGTTGTTCGGCCAGCACCGCAACGGTGGCGCCGGGAATACGATCGGCCAGTTGCCGGGCCATTTCCGGGGTCGAGCCCGGGTCGAGTTCGCCGGTGGCGACCAGGGTCGGCACGCGCAACCCCTTGAGGTCGTCGGCGCGGTACATGTCCTGGGTCGCGAACAGTTCGTAGGTGGTCAGGTAGCCCTGGGGGTCGTTGCCCGCCAGGGTTTCACGCAGCGCGGCGATCTGCGCCGGGTTGGCCGCCTGGTATTCGCGGCTGAACCAGCGCGACAGCGCGGCCTCGGCATTGGCGTCCGGGCCATGCTCGGCGGCCTGGGCAGTGCGTGCGATCACGCCGGCGCGCTGTTCCGGGCTGCGGTTGAACACACTGTTGAGCACCACCAGGCCTTGCAGGCGCTGCGGGTAATGCAGGGCAAACGCCCGGGCGACCAGGCCGCCCATGGAAAAACCGATCACCGTGGCCTGAGGCAATTGCAGGTGGTCGAGCAGTTCCAGCAACTGGTCGGCATAACCCAGCAGCGGCGTGCCGGCGGCCGGGCGCGGGCTGGCGCCATGGCCGAGCATGTCATAGGTGATCACGCGGTAATTCGTGGCCAGGCCAACGACTTGCCCGCCCCACATTTCTTTGTTCAGGCCCACGCCGTGGATCAAAACCACAGGCTGGCCTTGGCCGGTCGCCAGATAACTGGTGCCAGCCGGGGTGCGTTCAGCGGTGAGCCGAATCATGGAGCGCTCCTGCATACCTTTTTATTAGGGTGTTAGCCGCCGGGATTACTGGGCCTTTTCGGCGGCCAGTTCTTCCAGGTCGATATAACGGTTGCCGATCCGTGGGTGCAGGCGGCCGCCATCGGCGCAGCCCAGCACCACGACGATTTCGTCGGCACGCGGGGCGTCTTCGATCTGCATTTCCAGGGTGATGTAGTGCGAGCGCAGGCCTTCGTCGTCCTTGTGCATCATCGGGATCTGGATCGAGGTGCCAGGGCCGCCGCGCTTATTGGTGAAGCTCAGGTAGCTCTTGGCCTTGACCGCTTCACGGTAGTGATTGCCGAAGCGCAGGGTATGGATGATTGCGCTCGCGTGTTCGATCTCGCCATCGGCGCCCACGACGGCGGCCTTGCCATACGCTTCGATCTTATCGGCGCCGCCGATGATGCCCACCAGGCGCTCGACCATCAGTGCGCCGAGGTCGGAGCAATTGGCGCGGATCTCAGGCTTGAGGTCTTCGACGAAACCGCGACCCAGCCACGGGTTTTTCAACACGACGGCCAGGCCGACCATGGTCACCGGCGTGTCCGAGGCCTTGCCGCCTTCAATGAAGGTTTCTTCTACGTAACTGACGATCTTGCGAATTTCGAAACTCATGGGCTGCTCCGTCTGATGCGAGTGGATTTCGTATGATGGTATACCATAATACATAAAGCACAAGTGCAAGCGATGAGTTCGTGTGGGGCGAGGCGATGAGGGGGGCGTCAGCACTTGCGATGTTAATAAATGTTAAATCGAAAAATAACTTCACATAATCCGTTCATTGGTGGATGATCGACTGCAATTCCAATGCGGCTCGCCGGTGTAGCGCGAGCCGCCGTTTACCCCTGGAGTACCCCATGAATAATAAGAATGTCGGTGTGATCGGTCTGGGCGCGATGGGGCTGGGCATTGCCCGTTCGCTGTTGCGCGCAGGCTTTAATGTGCATGCCTGTGATGTGCGCGACGCGGTGACCCAGCAGTTCGCCAGCGAAGGCGGAGTGGCGTGCGCGTCGCCGGCGCTGATGGCGGATGCCTGTGATGTGATCATCACCGTGGTGGTCAACGCCGAGCAGACCGAAACCGTCCTGTTCGGTGAAGGCGGCGCGGTGGCGGCGTTGCGCCCGGCGAGCCTGGTGATCGGCTGCGCCACCGTGGCCCCGACCTACGCCGTCGAGCTTGGCCAGCGCCTGGCGGACCAGGGCCTGCTGTACCTGGACGCGCCGATCTCCGGTGGCGCGGCCAAGGCGGCGGCCGGCGAAATGACCATGATGACCTCCGGCCCGCAAGCGGCCTACGCCAAGGCCGAAGCCGTGCTGGCCGGCATGGCGGGCAAGGTCTACCGCTTGGGCGATGTGCATGGCCTGGGCTCCAAGGTGAAAATCATCAACCAGTTGCTCGCCGGGGTGCACATTGCCGCCTCTGCCGAAGCCATGGCCCTGGGCCTGCGCGAAGGCGTGGATGCGGATGCCTTGTACGAGGTGATCACCCACAGCGCCGGCAATTCCTGGATGTTCGAAAACCGCGTGCCGCACATTCTCAAGGCCGATTACACGCCGCTGTCGGCGGTGGATATTTTCGTCAAGGACCTCGGCCTGGTGCTGGATACTGCCCGCGCGAGCAAATTCCCGCTGCCGCTCTCGGCGACCGCGCACCAGATGTTCATGCAGGCCTCCAGTGCCGGTTTTGGCCGTGAGGACGACTCGGCGGTGATCAAGATTTTCCCCGGCATCGACCTGCCGACTGCCAAGCCTGAGCCTGTGTGAGGAACGCCGCATGACTAACCCAACGGCACGCCCCTTGCTGGGCTGCATCGCTGACGATTTCACCGGCGCCACCGACCTCGCCAACATGCTCGTGCGTGGTGGCATGCGCACGGTGCAAAGCATCGGCATCCCCAGCCGTGAAGTCGCGGCCGGGCTGGATGCGGACGCGATTGTGATCGCGCTCAAGTCGCGCACGACACCGGTCGCCGAGGCGGTCGAGGAGTCCCTGGCCGCACTGGCCTGGCTGCGCGAGCAGGGCTGCGAGCAGATTTTCTTCAAGTACTGCTCGACCTTCGACTCCACCGCCGCCGGCAATATCGGCCAGGTCAGCGAAGCTTTGCTCAAGGCGCTGGGCAGTGATTTCACCTTGGCTTGCCCGGCGTTCCCGGAAAACGGCCGCACGATTTTTCGCGGGCATCTGTTTGTGCAGGACCAACTGCTCAACGAGTCGGGCATGCAGCATCACCCGCTGACGCCGATGGGCGACGCGAATCTGGTGCGCGTGCTGCAAAGCCAGACCCAACTGCCGGTCGGACTGCTGCGCTATGACAGCATCGCTGCCGGCGTCGAGGCCATGCGCAACAAGATTGCCGAACTGCGCGCGCAAGGCGTGGGCATTGCCATCGCCGACGCGCTGTCGGACCAGGACCTCTACACCCTCGGCAGTGCCTGCGCCGACTTGCCATTGCTCACCGGCGGCTCGGGCCTGGCATTGGGCTTGCCGGGCAATTTCCGTCGCGCCGGCAAACTGCGTGATTTCGACGCGGCGGCGTTGCCAAGCATCAGCGGCGGCGAGGTTGTGCTGGCTGGCAGTGCATCGGTGGCGACCCTCGGCCAGGTCGCCGCCTGGTGCGAAGCGGGGCGCCCGGCGCTGCGCATCGACCCGCTGGCGCTGGCCGCCGGTGAGCCGGTGGTGGCCCAGGCGCTGGCGTTTGCCCAGGGCAGTGCACACACCGTATTGATCTACGCCACCAGCACCCCGGACGAGGTCAAGGCGGTGCAACAGCAGCTCGGCGTCGAACGCGCCGGCGCGCTGGTGGAGAATGCCTTGGGGGCGATTGCGGCGGGCTTGCGCGAGCAAGGCGTGCGACGCTTTGTGATTGCCGGCGGCGAAACCTCCGGCGCGGTAGTCAAGGCGCTCGGGGTCAACCTGCTGCAGATCGGCGCGCAGATTGATCCGGGCGTGCCGGCCACCGTCAGCAGTTCTGCCGAGCCGCTGGCACTCGCGCTGAAATCCGGCAACTTCGGTGGCCGCGACTTCTTCACCAAAGCCCTCGCGCAATTGGCCGGAGGTGCGCAATGAGCGGCACCGACGAGCAGGCCCTGCGCGAAGAAATCTGCGACGTTGGCCATAGCCTGTACCAGCGCGGCTACACCGTGGGCAGTGCCGGCAATATCAGCGCGCGCCTCGACGATGGCTGGCTGATCACGCCGACGGATGTGTGCCTCGGTCGCCTGGCGCCTGGCGCCATTGCCAAGGTCAACCTGAAGGGCGAGTGGGTGTCCGGGGACAAGCCGTCCAAGACCCTGGCCCTGCATCGCCAGGTCTACGACCGCAACCCGAGTGTCGGCGGCGTGGTGCATACCCATTCCACCCACCTGGTGGCGTTGACCCTGGCCGGGGTGTGGCGCGCGGACGATATCTTGCCGCCGCTCACGCCTTATCAGGTGATGAAAGTCGGGCACATTCCACTGATCGGCTATCAGCGCCCGGGTTCGCCCAAGGTCGCCGAGCAAGTCGCGCAACTGGCCAACCGCGTGCGCGGGGTGATGCTTGAACGCCTCGGTCCGGTGGTCTGGGAAAGCTCGGTGGCCAAGGCCAGCTACGCGCTGGAAGAGTTGGAAGAAACCGCACGGCTGTGGTTGATGAGCAACCCTCGGCCGGCGCCGCTGGATCAGGTGGCACTGGATGAATTGCGCGAGACGTTCGGCGCGCACTGGTAACCCGCAAGACACACCGCAAGTGCTGCCCGAGCGCCTGGTTTGACGCTCGACGGACCCGGCTTGCTTAAAAAAACAATAACAACAGGACTTACCCGCATGAGCCCATTGATTCTGATGTTAACCGCCGGCGCGGGCATCGCGCTGCTGCTGTTTTTGGTACTCAAATACAAATTCCAGCCGTTTGTGGCGCTGATGCTGGTCAGTATCGTGGTCGCGCTGGTGGCCGGGGTGAAACCGGCTGACCTGGTCGCGACCATCGAAGGCGGCATGGGCAAGACCCTGGGGCATATCGCGATCATCATTGCCCTGGGCGCGATGATCGGGCGGATCATCGAGCTGTCCGGCGGTGCCGAGGCCCTGGCCAAGTCGCTGATCGAGCGTTTCGGCAATAGCCGCACGCCGCTGGCCTTGACCATCGCCGGGTTCATTATTGGGGTGCCGGTGTTCTTCGAGGTCGGGGTGATTATCCTGATGCCGCTGGCCTATGGCGTGGCCCGCCGCGCGCGCAAGCCGCTGCTGGTGTTCGCCCTGCCGATGTGTGCGGCGCTGCTGACCGTGCATGCCTTCCTGCCGCCCCATCCCGGTGCCGTGGCCGCCGCCAGCCAACTGGGTGCCGACCTGGGCCGCGTGCTGATGTTCGGCCTGCCGATCACCGCGTTGCTGTGCTACATCGGCTACCGCGTGGCGGGGCGCATGACCCGCCGTTTCTACCCGATGACCGACGATATCCGCGCCGAAGTGTACGGCCCGCACGTGACCAATGAAGACTTGCGCGCCTGGACCAACGGCAACCCACAGGCGGTGCAACAGAGTGCCGTGGCCGAGTCGCACATGGGCCTGGAGGAATCCACCAGCGCCATCGCCGCCAAGCTGCCGGCGGCGCCTGCACCGGGTTTCGGCTTGATTGTCGGCCTGATTTTGCTGCCGATCGTGCTGATTCTGCTGGGTACCCTGGCGACCTCGTTGCTGCCGATCGAGTCGACCCTGCGTGGGGTCATGACCGTACTCGGCGCGCCGCTGGTGGCGCTGCTGATCGATACGTTGCTGTGCGCCTGGCTGCTCGGTTCGCGCCGGGGCTGGAGCCGCAGCCAGGTGTCCGACGTGATCGGCTCGGCCTTGCCGGGTGTGGCCATGGTGATCCTGATCGCCGGTGCCGGCGGCGTGTTCGGCAAGGTGCTGGTGGACACCGGCATCGGCGCGGTAGTCTCCGACATGCTGCGCACCACTGGCCTGCCGGTGCTGGCGCTGGGCTTCTTGTTGACCATGTTGCTGCGCGCGGTGCAGGGTTCGACCACCGTGGCCCTGGTGACCACGGCGGGGATCATCAGCCCGCTGATCGTGACGCTCAACCTCACCCCCAACCACATGGCGCTGCTGTGCCTGGCCATGGGCGGTGGCGGGCTGGCGATGTCGCATATCAACGACGCCGGCTACTGGATCTTCACCAAGCTTGCCGGGCTCAACGTCGCGGACGGTTTGCGCACGTGGACGGTGATCACCACGTTGCTCGGTACTTTGGGTTTCCTGATAACCCTGCTGATCTGGCCTTTTGTCTGAATCCTGGGAGCTTTTATGCCTCGTTTTGCTGCCAACCTGAGCATGCTGTATCCGCAACATGATTTCCTCGAGCGCTTCGCTGCGGCGAAGGCCGATGGTTTTGACGCGGTGGAATATCTGTTTCCCTACGACTACAGCGCCGAGGCACTCAAGCAGCGCCTGAGCGACAACGGCCTGGAGCAGGCGCTGTTCAACGCGCCGCCAGGCGACTGGGCTGCCGGGGAGCGCGGTATCGCCACGCTGCCGGGGCGTGAGGCCGAGTTTCGCAGCGGCTTCGACCGGGCGCTGGACTATGCCGCGGTGCTGGGCAATTCCCGTGTGCATGTGATGGCCGGGCTGTTGCCGTCGGAGTCCTTGCGCGAGCGTCATCACGCCGTGTACCTGGAGAATCTGGCCTACGCCAGCGCGGCGGCGGCCAAGGTCGGCGTCACGGTGCTGCTGGAGCCGATCAACACCCGCGACATGCCGGGGTTTTTCCTCAATCGCCAGGACCAGGCGCACGCCATCTGCCGTGAAGTTGGCGCGAGCAACCTCAAGGTGCAGTTCGATTGCTATCACTGCCAGATTGTCGAGGGTGACCTGGCCACCAAGTTGCGCCGCGACTTCGACGGCATCGGCCACATCCAGATTGCCGGCGTGCCGGACCGCCATGAGCCGGACCTGGGTGAGGTGAACTACGCGTATCTGTTCGAGCTGATGGATCAACTGGGGTATGACGGTTGGGTCGGCTGCGAGTACCGGCCGCGGGGCGATACGTCGGCGGGGCTGCAGTGGTTGCGGGACTGGAAGGTGCGTTGAGCTGGGGGGGGCGGCAGGCGAGGGAGGTGGGGTAGGTAGATCTCTAGCGCCCATGCTGCCGTCTTCGCGGCCTCGCTGGGGCTCGACGGCTCTCACAAGGGGGGCGGGGGCTGTGGGGATTTTTGTTTGGCAATGGAGATCACCAGGTGGGTGCTGGGTTGCTGGCGAGGGGGGCAGGTAGGTCTCTAGCGCCCATGCCGGCGTCTTCGCGGCCTCGCTGGGGCTCGACGGCTCCCACAGGGGAAGGGGCGGGGCTTTGGGGATTTTTGTTTGGCGATAGAGATCACCAAGTAGGGGCTGGGTTGCTGGCGAGGGGGTGGGTCAGGCGGGCGGCGGGTCGCTGGGTAGCATCAGTTCGATGCCACGCTTGCGGATGCCATCGGCGGCAGCCGGGGCGAGGGCGTCGTCGCTGATGATGATGTCGAACGGCTCCAGCCCGGTGATGCGGTACATGCTGAAGGTGCCGTATTTGGAACTGCTCGCCACCAGCACGACCTGGGACGCAGACTGCATCGCCACTTGCTTGACCTCGACCTTCAACGCCGAGGGCGTGGTGATGCCGCGGTGCAGGTCCCACGAGCTGGTCGACACGAACGCGATGTCCGTGACCACCTGGCGCAGGGTGGCCACCGCCAGGCCGCCGACCGAAGAATGGTTGTCATGGTCGAGTTGCCCGCCGGTGTGGATCACCGTCACCTGCGGCGCGTCCATCAAGGCCTGCACGATCCCGAAATCGTTGGTCACCACGGTCATCCCCGAAAGCGCCTTGATATAGGGCACGATCTCCAGCGTGCTGGTGCCGGCATCCAGGTACACCGTCATGTCCGCGTGCAGCAGCCGCGCGGCCAGTCGCGCCATCGCCTGCTTCTGCGGCAATTCGACGACGGCTTTGGATTGATGGCTGGGCTCGCTGTGCAGCTGGCTGGCAATACGTACCCCACCGGTCACCGAATACGCGCGGCCGTCCTGTTCCAACAGGGCGATGTCGCGGCGCACGGTCATGTGCGAGCAGTCGAACATCTCCATCAACTGATGCACGCTGAGCACTTGATGCTTGCGCAACTGGCGCAGGATCAACTCACGCCGCTGCTCGGGAATCATCGGGGCGCTGCTGTCGGGGGCAGTGTCCTTGGGGTTGGGCATTGAGGCTCCGGATCGATCTGACTATGGGCGGGCAACTGCTGCACATAGTAGCGAATACGCGCGGCGTTCGCCTGCTCCCTGCAGGCGATTGCCGCGCATGGCCGGTCAGAACTTGAAGCGTCCCACCAGGCCCTTGAGCTGGCCGGAAATATCGGTCAGGCGACCCGAACCGGTCTGCGCCGAATGCGCAAAGCCTTCGACCAACTGCGCATCGGCGTGGATCTGCGCGATGTGCCGGTTGATCTCCTCCGCGACCTGGTGCTGTTCCTCGGCGGCGGTGGCGATCTGGGTGTTCTGGTCGCGGATCGAATCCACAGAGCCACGGATCTTGTCGAAGCTGTCGCGCGCCTGCTGGATGCGCTCCACGCTGGTGTGCGACACCAGCAGGCTGCCTTGCATCTGCTGGGTGACTTCCTGGGTGCGGCGGGCGAGGTTGCCCAACAGGCTGTCGATCTCGCCGGTGGAGTCGGCGGTGCGCCGTGCCAGGGCCCGCACCTCGTCGGCAACCACCGCGAAACCTCGGCCCTGGTCACCGGCGCGCGCGGCTTCAATCGCGGCGTTGAGCGCCAGCAGGTTGGTCTGTTCGGCAATCGAGCGAATGGTGTCGAGGATGGTGTTGATGTTTTTGCTGTCCTGCTCCAGCTGCTGCATGGTCTGGGTCGAGCGCTGCAGGTCTTCGCTGAGCTTGAGCACGCTGCCGGTCGCTTCGCCGATATGCTGCTGGCCGTCGTGCACGTCGCGATAACCTTCATCGGCGCTGGTTGCGGCGGCGCTGCAGGAGCGGGCGACTTCGTTGGCGGTGGCCACCATCTCGTTGAAAGCGGTGCTGACCAGTTCCACCGCTTCGCGTTGACGGCCGGCGGCCTGGTTCATGTTGTGCGCGACTTCGCTGGTGTCAGCGGCGGCGGTCTGCAGGTCGGAGGAGGCATTGCCGATACGCTGCACCAATTGCGCGATCATGCCCAGGAATTGGTTGAACCAGCCCGCGAGGGTGGCGGTTTCGTCCTTGCCCTGCACCGTGAGCTGGCGTGTCAGGTCGCCTTCGCCTTCGGCGATCTCCTGCAGGCCGTTGGCGACCCCGCGAATCGGGCGCACGATCACGCTGGCAAAGCTGGCGCCGACAATCGCGAAGACCACGGCGAGTGCTGCCGCAATCGCAGCGATCAACCACGTGAGGCTCGTCGCACCGGCCATCACTTCGTCGCGCTTGATCAGGCCAATGAAGCGCCAGCCCAGGTCCTTGGAGCTGACCACGTTGGCCATGTAGACCACGCCATCGATGTCGACCTGGGTCACGCCGTCGCCGCGCTTGGCCAGTTCGGCGTAGTTGGCGCCGAGATCGGCGAGGGGCTTGAAGTTGTGCTTGGCGTCGCTGGGGTCCACCAGCACGTTGCCGTTAGCTTCCACCAGCATCAGATAGCCGCTGTCGCCCAGCTTGATGTTGCGCACCAGTTCGGTGAGCTGCTTGAGTGACACGTCCAGGCCGACCACGCCGAGGATGTTGCCGGTGGCATCGGCCACGGTGTGCACGGTGCCAATCAATACCACGTCGTCCGGCGCCCAGTAATACGCACCGGTGCGCACGGTTTTGCCCGGCGCGGCGATGGCCGCCTTGTACCAGGGGCGCACGCGCGGGTCGTAATTGTTCAGTTTGGTGTCGTCCGGCCAGCTGGCGTAGCCGCCGTCGCTCAGGCCCAGGGACAGGTAGGCGGTGCTGGGATGGCTTTTGGCGAACTGGTCGAAAATATCCAGCAGGTCTTTGTTCGTGGGGGTGAGGGGGATTTGCGCGGCGTCGGCGCCGGCGTAGTTCTTGAGGTCCTTGGCCGCGACAACGCGCGGGTCCTTGGCCACATAATCGACGTTCTGGCTGATGCCATCGAAGAACTGCTTCATGCCATTGTCGATCTGGCGGATCTCGCGGCCGCTGCTGTCGAGGAAATTGGCCAGGGCCCCCTCGCGCACATTCAGCACCACCAGGACGGCCACCAGGATGACCGGCAGGCACGCGATGGCCGCAAAGGCCCAGGTCAGCTTCTGCTTGATATTCATGACTTCACCCGCGGGTATTTATAGTTTTGGCAAGGGGAAAACAGTAGCGTCGAGCGTCGCATGTGTTGTTATCGGGGAGGTGCTGCCCATGCGTACCCCCTGTATATCGACTGCGCGGGCACGCACTTGAGGCCGAAGTGGGCGGTCAACCGATCCGGTCGCCACCCAGCGCATCACGCTGCATGGACTGCAGGTTTTTCTCGATGGTTTCGCAGATGGTTTCCATCTGGATCTGGTGCTCGCTGGAGTTGAACGGGCTTTGCAGGTCGGTGCCGATGCGCTCGATGGCCAGCAGCATGAAGCCCACCACCGTGGAGGCCAGCGGTGTGAACCAGCCCAGGGATTCGACCAGGCCCACCGGCACGATCAGGCAGAACAGCGAGATAAACAGGCGCGGAAAATACACGTAGGGGTAGGGCAGGGGCGTGTTGGCGATCCGTTCCATGCCGCCCTGGGCGTTAGACAAGTCCACCAGGGTCGATTCCAGCCGCGCCAGGCGGATGCTGTCCAGGTGCCCGGTCTTGTATTCCCTGGCCAGCAGCGCCGCCGAGCCGGTCAGGATGTCATTGGCAAAATTGTTGGTGGCGCCGTTGCGCGCGAACTCTTCGGAGGGGATAAACGCGCGCACTTCTTCAGGGCACGGCTCGCCCTTGAGGTGCGCGGCCAGGCAGTTCACGTAAGCCACATGGCGACGCAACAGCGTGGCCTTGACCGGGTTCACTTCGCCGTCGGGGTCGTCCAGCAGGGTCAGCACCTGGCGGGCGAAACTGCGCGAATTGTTGACCATCGCCCCCCACAACGTGCGGGCTTCCCACCAGCGGTTGTAGGCGCTGCTGTTACGAAAACTGATCAGCACCACCAGCGCCGAACCCAGCAGCGTCAGCGGCATCAGCGGCAGGTTGATCTTGGTGGTCAGGAACAGCATGAAGTCCACGGTGACGGCAACGTCCCACAGCAACAGCCAGAACAGGGCCCAGCCCACGTAGCCCATGGTCTTGATGATCAGGCGGTACTTTTTGATGATGGCGGCTTTCAAACGAGAACCTCGCGGCGGCGGTCGGCGACAGTGCCTTAGCTCGGACGCCGGCTTACGGGGAAGGTTCGCCGCAGCGACTGAAACGGTTAAGCCATCGGGGTCTTTTTGGAACAATTTTGGTAGCGACGGTGTCCCCTGCGCTAATCACGATAGATTGCGCCCAAGGCAAAACGCCATTATCGGTGCTGCAATTGAGATCAGTGAATCCAAGTTGTTTGATCAGGGCTCTTTCTCATGTGCAGTGGTTCGTTGAAGTTGGCGATGGAACAGTCGGCGCGGGCGTTCGAGCGCCATGTGGATTTTGAAGCGTGTATTCGTACCCATTATTCGATCTTGCTGGAGTGCTATTCAAAAAGACCCTTTTTCTACAAGACCGCACTCAAGTTCAGTCGCTTGATGGTGTCCTTTACGTTACTGAGCACGTATTTCTCCAAACCGGTGCCATTGCTGTCCGAGGTGAAAGAGTTTTGTATGGCGCGTGGGTTCTGTTCCAGAAACAGCCTGGAGTCGATCTTTCTGCTGTTCCGGGCGCTGGGGTTCATGACGGTGTCCAGGCATGCGGATGACAGCCGTTTGCGGGTATTCAGCCCGTCATCCCAAGCCTGCGAGGAGGTCAGGCAGATGCTCACGTCGGTGGTCGAGCCGCTGGGCGTGATGTGCCCGGAAACCGCAGTGTGCGGCTCAATGAACGGGTTGGATGATCGCGCCTATCTGGCACGTTATTTCAAAGGGTTTTCGGTCCTTCTGAGCCATAACGTGACCATTGACCTGTTGATGCCCGACTGTTACTGGCTGGTAAAGCGCGATGCCGGGCATATGTTGATGCTGGCGATCTATAACGATGCGTGTGCGCTGGATTATCAAGGGGCAAGTTTCAGGTCTTCGTCGTACCTTTCCATCGCTGAGCAACTCTCGGTGTCCAAGACCCACGTTATTCGTCTGGTGCAAGAGGGGGCCGACCGGGGCTATTTCAAGGTTCATTCCAAGACACTGCTTGAAGTCCTGCCACCTTTTATCGTGTTGGTAAGGCGGTTCATGGCTTATTCGTTTGCGACCTGCCTGCACAGTCTTCAACTGAGTCATGTCGATAACAAAGCGGCCACTCATGCACAGGGAGTGACGGGATGCCAGCTAATGTGAAACTCAGGCCACGGATGCAAAGGCTGTTGTCGCCCGCCATTGCCCAGGCCGAACTGATCGGGATTTTCGCCTGGCTGGCGGTGTTGCTGGTTGATCGCGCAGAGATGTTCGGCTGGCCGGTCGCGCTGGTCACGATGGGTCTGTGCGCGGTGTATGGGGTCCACCGGGTGGTGACTCAGTATGTGCTGTGGCGGGCGCTGGGCGTGGCCTACATGGTGCTGCTGACCGCAGGTTTTGCCTATGTGGTTCACACCCGCCCCGCGTTGCAGGTGTTCGCCTTGCCGCTGGCCGTGACCTTGGTGATGAGCAGCGCAATCCTGTTTATCGTGGTCCAGGATTTTCTGTTCTGCGCCGCTGTGGTCTGGTTGCTGACGTGGCCCAGCATTCAACTGAGCCTCTATGAAGGCGTCGATAGCTACGTGGTTATCTTTTGCGCCGCGTCGGTGGCGATCGGCTTTATCTTGAATGTCTATTACCTGAAAAACCTGCGCTCCGTGTTACTGGTCGAGAGTGAGTTTCGGGAATTGGCCGAGACGGATTATTTGACCTCCATCCTGAACCGGCGAGCCTTTATGGAGAGTTTCGCCAAACTGATTGAGGCCGGTGATACCGGTTACTTCATGATGTTGGATATCGACAGTTTCAAGTTGAAGAATGACCAGTTCGGCCATGACGTCGGCGACAGGATTCTCTGCGCGATGGCCGCGTGCCTGAAATCCACCCCCGGCAGCCACAGTTTCGGCAGGATTGGCGGTGAGGAATTTGGCGTGCTGCTGGTGGGCGATGACTCTGATGTCGCCAGCGATTTTGCGCTGCGGCTATTGCATGGGATTCGCTACAGTGTCGCACCGCCCCATCACTACACCTGCAGTGCGGGCATGACGCGTTTTACGGCTGGGGACGATATGTCGGCGGTCCTCAAGCGTGCCGACCGCAATCTCTACGCCGCCAAGGGCAACGGCAAGGACCGCGTGTATTTGGATGGCGCGCCGGTCTGCCATGGAGTGCCTTAGCTCGGACGCCGGCTTGCGGGGAAGGTTCGCCCTGAACCAGAAACGTTTAAGTGGCGTGCGCTTCGGTTGAGGTGGAAGGAGGGCACCATGCTATGCTCTGGAAGCTAATTGAGGGATTTCAGATGACTAAAACAGCCGATATCAGTATTGCCAGCCACGTGCGCCGCCTGGCCAGGGCTCATCATGTTACAGCTGAGCGTGATGGCATAAGCCGAATGGCTGCTGCGATTACTAGCCTGGCTGGCGATGTGGTCGAGTTGGATGGTGTGGAGCAGTTGTTGGTCAATCTCAAGAGGAAGGGTGTTCTGAGCAAATCGGAAACCCTGGCGCTTCAGGGCAGCTATCTCCAAGAGAAGCGGCGCTCCAAGAAGAAGTTAAGCGCATGAATTTTGATCCATTCGGCGATTTTGAGACCGCTGGGTACCTTCAAAATGCTCTACAGCTTAAAGATCCCATCGAAGTAAAAGAGTCAGAGCATCTATCGTTCGAACTGAGCATGGAAGACGCGCTTCGGTACTTGGCCCAAAAAAAGTATCGATTACTCGTCCGTGCTCAAAGTGCACGAGCTCCTGTTCTCTGATTTTTATCACTGGGCGGGTAAGGATCGAACTGAGCTTGTTCCACATCTTGCCGTTTTCAAAGGTTCTCAAGACGATCCACACCATACCCCGTTTGAGCATCCGGCATCGATCAAACTCTCCGTCGACTATGCATTTGAGCTGGCGTCGAACAAGAAGCGCTTCAGGGAGCGCCCTGGTGACGTCATGGGCCAGTTGGCATTCGCGCATCCTTTTCTCGATGGCAATGGGCGCACGATTCTGCTGGTTTTCATGGAACTTTGTTATCGAGCCAAGTTCGCCATTGAATGGTCAAAAACCAACAAGGATGATTACCTCCGGGCACTCAGTGCGGAAATCAAAGAGCCGTTTAAAGGGCATCTGAATGATTACCTGCAACCCTTCGTGGTCGATATTGCACATCGTGACGAATGGCCAGGAATGATAGGTGGTCTAAAAGGTTTGGATGGGCTTGATAAGGAAAGGATTACCTACGAAAGCCTTGATAATCCTGAGGTTCAAAAGATTTACACAACCTACAGAGCGCAATCGCTCGCTGCGCCTTCATCCAAAAAATAGGACCACGATGTCCAGAGTTGGCGTGATTTCCGATACCCATGGCCTGCTGCGGCCTGAAGCGGTGGCGGCCTTGCAGGGATGCGAGCAGATCATCCATGCCGGCGATATTGGCAGCCCTGAGATTCTTGAGCAGTTGGCACAGATCGCACCCCTGCACGTGGTGCGTGGCAACAATGACCAGGACGCGGCGTGGGCGGAGCAGGTGCCCGACCATCTGCTGCTGGATGTGGACGGATGGCGGACGTTGGTGGTGCATGACATCGCCGACGTACCCGCCTTACTCGACACGCCTACGCGGCTGGTGATCACCGGCCATTCGCACAAGCCCCTGATCGAATGGCGGGGCGCAACGCTGTATGTGAACCCCGGCAGTGCAGGGCGGCGGCGCTTCAAGTTGCCGGTGACGTTGGCGGTGCTGGAGGTGCAGGAGCTGACGATCGAGTCGCGGCTGATCGCGCTGCTGGACTGAGCCGGCTTTTATCGTTGCGTCAGGATGCTCTGCAACAATCCCGGAAACCGTTCCTCAAGCACCTCGCCGCGCAATGAATTCATATGGGTAGTGCCCACGCTGCGGGTGTGTACCAGGCCGGCATCGCGCAGGACCCGGAAGTGGTGGGACATGCTGGACTTGGGACGCCCGCCGTCCAGTTCGCCGCAACTGGCCTCGGGCACGCCGGCCAGGCAGCGGACAATCTCCAGGCGCACCGGATCACTCAGCGCGTAGAGCAGGCGCTCGAGTGTCAGGTCTTCAAGGGTGGGGTGTTTAAAGGCTCGCATGAAACGAAGCATAACAGGGGGGTATCATCGAATACCATAGTTCGATTACCATCGAACTATCGAATCACTCACTCGCTCCTGGAGTCCCCCATGTCCGCCTTGTTCGAACCCTACACCCTCAAAGACGTCACCCTGCGCAATCGCATCGCCATTCCGCCGATGTGCCAGTACATGGCCGAAGACGGCATCGTCAATGACTGGCACCACGTGCACCTGGCCAGCATGGCCCGTGGCGGTGCCGGCCTGTTGGTGGTCGAAGCCACGGCAGTCGCGCCGGAAGGCCGCATCACCCCCGGCTGCGCCGGCCTGTGGAGCGACGCCCACGCCGAGGCTTTCGTGCCGATGGTCAAGGCCATCAAGGCCGCCGGTTCCGTGCCGGGCATCCAGATCGGCCACGCCGGCCGCAAGGCCAGCGCCAACCGCCCATGGGAAGGCGATGACCACATCCCGGCTTCCGATGCCCGCAGCTGGGAAACCATCGCGCCGTCGGCCATCGCGTTCGGTGCCAACCTGCCCCAGGTCCCACGCGCCATGACCCTGGACGACATCGCCCGGGTGCGCCAGGACTTCGTCGACGCCGCGCGCCGTGCCCGTGACGCTGGCTTTGAATGGATCGAACTGCACTTCGCCCACGGTTACCTGGGCCAGAGCTTCTTCTCCGAGCACTCCAACCAGCGTACCGACGCCTACGGTGGCAGCTTCGACAACCGCAGCCGTTTCCTCCTGGAAACCCTCGCGGCGGTGCGTGAAGTCTGGCCGGAAAACCTGCCGCTGACCGCGCGTTTCGGTGTGATCGAATACGACGGCCGCGACGAACAGACCCTTACCGAGTCCATCGAACTGGCCCGTCGTTTCAAGGCCGGTGGCCTGGACCTTCTGAGCGTCAGCGTGGGCTTCTCGACCCCCGACGCCAACATCCCGTGGGGGCCTGCGTTCATGGGCCCGATCGCCGAGCGCGTCCGCCGCGAAGCCGGTATCCCGGTGACCTCGGCCTGGGGCTTTGGCACCCCGCAACTGGCAGACGGCGCATTGCAGGCCGGCCAGTTGGACCTGGTGTCGGTCGGCCGAGCACACCTGGCTGATCCCCATTGGGCCTACTTTGCCGCCAAGGAACTGGGCGTGGAGAAGTCGTCCTGGACCTTGCCTGCGCCTTACGCGCATTGGCTGGAACGCTATCGCTGAGGCGAACCGCCTAGCCGGCGACGGGCTCAATCAAGCCGGGCCAGTCGTTGCGTGTATTGCCCACCGCAGTGCCGACCTTGAACCATTCAAACACTTCGCTGGGTTCGCCCTGGAACAACAGCAACTGCTCGGCACGCGCTCGCGGCGTTGCCGGGTCGAGCCATTCACGCGCCAGCGCCGGATTGAGCACCACCGGCCGCCGGTCGTGAATGTCGACCATGCCGCCGGCGCTGTCAGCGGTGATGATCACAAACCCGTCGTGCTCGCCCGCGCCTTCATCGGCGTCGGGCAGTTGGCCGATGGCGGCGCACAACACCGGCGCGCCGTCCCGGCGACGGATCAGGTAGGGCTGCTTTTTCGGGCCGCCTTCGTCCACCCATTCAAACCAGTTGTCTACCGGCACAATGGCGCGGTGCGGCCAGATCGCGCGGAAGAAAGCCCCCTGGGCGACTTTTTCCACGCGGGCATTGATGGGCGCCGCACGGTCCCTGGCCCAATGCGGGCGCCAGCCCCAGCGCACCCGATCGGCGTGCAGCACATCCTGCTCTAGGTGCAACAGCGCAACCGGCGTCGACGGCGCGACGTTGTAGCGCGCCTGGTCGCCTGCGTTATCGACCCAGGCATTGGGCATGCTCAAGGCCGCGACAAAGTCATGAATGCCCCGGTACTGCGTCAATCGTCCGCACATGGCTGAACCCTCCGGCTAAGCCTTGAGCGTAGACGCTGACGGTGTAACGGCCCAACGGGTGTCAGGCCTCGAACACCGGCCGCGAGGAGCGCTCGATTGCGGCCATGGCCTCGGCCTGGCTCATCAGCCCGGACGCTTCCAGGATCGACAGCAGTGAACGCCCCTGTGCCACCGATTGGCGTGCCAGCTGGCTGACGCGGGCGTAGCCCAGCTGCGGCACCAAGGCGGTGGCGACGGCCATCGACGCGGTCAGGTGCTGCTCGTTGCGCGACGTATCGGCGGTGATCCCGTTGATGCACTTTTCGCGAAACCGCTGGATGCCCTGGGTCAGCAGCGCAATGCTGTCGAACACGCGGGACGCCACCAGCGGCTCATAGTGGTTGATCTCCAGCTGGCCCGCCTGCACCGCCTGCGCCACCGCCGCATCGTTGCCGATCACTGCAAAGCTCAGTTGGATCATCGCCATCGGCAGTACCGGGTTGACCTTGCCGGGCATGATCGAGGAGCCGGCCTGGGCCTCGGGCAGTTTCAATTCGCCGATCCCGCCCACCGGCCCGGACGATAGCAGGGTCAGGTCCGAAGCGATCTTGGCCAAGGATGCCGAACACGTGCGCAGCTCGGCGGAGACCCGCGAAAATACATCCATGTTCTGCATGGCATCGAAGGCATTCTCCGGGGCCTGGTACTCGATGCCCGTGATCTGCACCAGATGCTGATAGACCGACGCGCGATACGCCGCCGGCGCGCCGAACCCGGTGCCAATGGCGGTGCCGCCCAGAGGCAGGGTCCGCAGTTTTTCACGCACGGCCGCCAGCTCCGCACCGAGGCGATGGGTGAGGGCGGCATACCCGGAAAACAGCTGGCCCAGGCGCATCGGCTGGGCGTCCTGCAGGCAGGTGCGGCCCAGGTGCAGGACATCGGCAAATTGCTCGGCTTTCTGGTCGAAGCGGGCGGCCAACTGGGCCACTTCATCGATCAGCGGCCCGAGCATCGCGTGGGTGGCGATCTTCAGGGCCGCCGGGTAGACATCATTGGTCGATTGCGAGGCATTGACGTGATCGTTGGGGTGCACCACCTCGTATGAACCCGCCGCGTGCCCCAGCAACTGCTGCGCGCGATTGGCGATGACTTCGTTGAAGTTCATGTTGGTGGAGGTGCCGCCGGAGCCTTCCAGCAGATCGACGATCAGCGAGTCATCGCAGCGGCCGGCGATCACTTCGCCACAGGCCTGCACAATCGCCTCGCACTGCGGCTGGGCAATAACGCCGCAGCCGCGATTGGCCAGGGCGGCTGCCCACTTGCACTGGGCAAAGGCGTCGCGAAACGCCGTGTAGTGGGCGATGGTCAACGGTGACACGCTGAGGTTGTCGAACCCGCGTACCGAGTTGACCCCATACAACTTGCCTGCGGGAATGTGCACCTCACCGACGTAATCGGTTTCCAGTCGTGCAGCGGCAGCATCAAAAGTACTCACGAGCATCACCTTCTTCTATTTGAATTAACGCCTCCACCCCTGTGCCCAGGGTCTTGAGCCTGGGCAGGAAGGAATGGAGGATCACATTGCGCGCCGTTTCGCAGGCATCGGCGAAAAAGGCGCTGTATTCATCACGTCGCGCCACCAGGTACAGCGAGCGCTCCAGGTGCAGGTCCGGGGTGAGGTGCGCGGTCACTTTGTCCACCCACGAAGCGGCCTGCAGAAAACACATCGGGCTGGTCACCGCCCAGCCGATGCCCTCGGCGACCATCGAGGTCAACGCATCGGCGTTATCCAGTTCCAGGCGGTTGGGCACCCGCACATTCAGGCTGCGCAGGTGGCGCTCGATCTGCAGGCCCACCTGGGACATGCGGTTGAAGCGCACCACCGGCAGCACGTTGGCCAGCGCGCGCACATCCTCGATCGAGTTGATCTCGCTGCGCAGCTGGTTGGGCGTGATCACAAAGTACTTCTCTGAAAACAGCCGGTAGCGAATCACGTCGTTGGCGTCCATCAGCGGGTCGCTGGTGACGATCAGGTCGAGGTCGCGGCGCAGCAGGGACTCGCCTTGCTGCGGGCTGAGCCCGGTGCGAATCGACAGCTGCGCCACCTTGCCGAGCAATTGCCGGGTGAACACCGAACCGCAGGTGGCGGCGAAGGAGTCCACCAGGCCGATGCGCAGGTCCGGATTGACGCCGCGCCCGGCGTCGATCACCTGGGCCTTGAGGTGGGACAACTCCTCGCTCAACACCGAGCCGCGATTGCGCAAGGCCACGCCGAACGCGGTCAGGGCCAGCGGGCGGGTGGTGCGGTCGACCAGCACCACGCCCAGTTCGTCTTCCAGCTGGCGCACCATCTGCGACACCCCGGACTGGGAAATGCCCATGCGCGTTGCAGCGCCCGACATGCTGCCTTCCTCGGCCACCGCGATGAACACCTGGACCGCATACATGTCGATAAGCCTGTTCGCTGACATCTTCATCCTCGCTCGCTGACGCGCTTCAACGGTTACTTCGGCGTACGCCCCACGGGTGTGGACAGCGCCGGCGATAACCCTGGGTCGGTATCGGGCGTGACGCCCGACAAGTCTTCCTTGCTGGTTTCCGGTGCAAACAAATGGCAGAACACGCCGCCGACGACCAGCACGCCGACGCACACTCCCAGCGCCGCGTGCACGCCGACTTGCTGCACCGCGACGGGCAGCAGGAAGGTCGCCACCGCCGAGCCGAAGCGGCTGGCGGCCACGGCCAGGCCGATCCCCGAGGCGCGCAGGTGGGTGGGGAACAATTCCGGCGGGTAGACAAATTCCAGGTTCACCGCGGCCGCCATCACGCAGGCAAAAAAGCCGAAGGCGAGGATGGTGCCCAGTGGGCCGAAGCCGGCGTAGGCAAGCACCGCCAGGCCGGCTGCGCTGAGGTAGAAGGTGCCGACCAGGAAGACCCGGCGCGACAGGCGGTCGATGACCAGCAGGCCGAGCAGGGCACCGACCAGCAACAGCACGTTGTAGACCAGGCCGCCGGCAAATTTGTCCTGCACATTCAGTGCTTCCAGCACCTTGGGGGCGAAGGTGCCCAGGGCGAAGAACGGAATCACCTGGCAGGTGTAGAACACGCAACCGACCAGGGTGTTCTTGCGCCAGCGTCGGCTGAACAACTCGCCCCAGCGGCTTTGTTGTCCGGACGTGTTGGCCTGGGCAGCCGGAGCGGGCAGGTAGACGTGTGGCCCGAACTTGCTGCGCACAATCGCCAGGGCTTCCTCGCTGCGCCCACGCGCCATCAGCCAGATGGGCGATTCCGGCACGCCCAGGCGCAGCGGCAGGATCAGCAAGGCGGGGACGCCACTGAGGGCGAGCATCAGGCGCCAGGCATCCGGGCCGATATCGCGGATCGCAAACCCGACCAGGTAGGCCGCCACATAACCCGCCGCCCAGGCCGCCGCCAGGACGCTGAGCAAGCGCCCACGGTAGCGGCGGGGGGCGAATTCGGTCACCAGGGACTTGCTCACGACATAGTCGAACCCCAGCACCAGGCCGAGCAACAGGCGCAGCGCGAGCAATTGCTCGGGGGACGTGACGAAGAACTGCGAAGCGGAAATCACCGCGAACAGCAGCATGTCCCAGGCGAAAATCGTGCGTCGGCCGAACCTGTCAGCAATCGGCCCGGCGCACAGGCTGCCCAGGAACAGCCCCGCCAGCGAAGCGGCGCCGAGCAAGCCCATCCAGAGCGCCGTCAACTGCAGCGGCCCCGCCGCCATGCTCACGGCGATGCCGATGATACCCAGCACGAACCCGTCACTGAACTGACCGCCCGTGCCGCTGAACACCGTTCGGATATGGAAGCGGCTCAGCGGAAGGTCTTCGAACGCTACTTGACCACTCATTCGTCTCTCCCCTTGCATTTTTATAGGTGTGGGATCCGGTGCCTGGGCATCGGTTGAGCAGGAGTCTAGGGCGGTCACTTCACGAAATCAGCAGACGCTTGATGAGTATCACGATAGCTGATACTGGGCGCCGGGATTCTTGAAACTCTGGCCTGCGCGGCGTTGGCGGCGCGCACGAGCGGGGGGGCTTTTGGCCAGGTAAAAAGGGCGCAGATCGCTCGCGCCCTCGTTGGGGCGCGCGCGGTATCCGGAGAGGGGGGTTAAAGCGGGGTCAGCACATTCATGACCGTGTCCAGCGCCACACGGGTGTCATCCAGTTGCACCAGCGAGGCATGCCGCGCGCCAAGTGCGTCGCGGTTCTGGATCGCGGTAAGAATCGCCTTGTGCCGGGGCAGGCTCAGGCCTTGGATGTCCGGGCGGCGGTTGGTGATGTTGATCGACTCGCGCAGCGGCAGCGAGAGCATGTTGCACATGTAGGCGAGCAGGTCGTTGCGGGTGGCGTCGGCGATGGCGCGGTGGAAGTCCAGATCTGCCTGCAGCAGCTGTTCGTGGGTCTGCGCAGTTTCCATGCCCCGGTAGGCTTTTTCGATGGTGGCGATGTCTTCAGCGGTGGCGGTGGTCGCGGCCATGGCGGCGATTTCCGGTTCGAGAATGCGCCGCACGCCCGCCAGGGTGTTGAAGAACTCACTGTGCGGCGTGGTCTGCATCAGCCAGGACAGCACATCCGGGTCGAGCAGGTGCCATTTCAGCCGCGGCCGCACCACTGCGCCGACCCGTGGCTTGGAATACACCAGGCCCTTGGCGCTGAGCACGCGGGTCGCCTCACGCAAGACCGACCGGCTGACCTTGTATTCCTCGCAGAGCGTGGCTTCCATGGGCAGCCGTTCTTCGGGCTTGAAGCGACCGGAAACGATGTGCATGCCCAAGTCCTGGACGATCTGGGCATGCATGCTCTTGCGCGGCTTGGACGGCTGGTGATCCATAACTGGGAAGATGCTCTGGCTAAATAGGCGGCATCATAGCATCCCAATTAGTGGGAATGCCGGGGGACTTCCGCACCTCGGCAGCCCACCAGGAAGTCAAAGTCGCAACCCTGGTCAGCCTGCAGCACATGGTCGATGTACAGCTGGCGATAGCCGCCGACGATCAGCTTCTGCGGCGGCGCCAGGTCCGCCATGCGCGCCGCCAGCTCGGCATCGGGGATGTCCAGGTGCAGGCGGCCGTTGGCGCAATCGAGTTCGATCCAGTCGCCTTCCTGCACCGTGGCCAGTGGCCCGCCGGCAGCGGCTTCCGGCGCAACGTGCAACACCACCGTGCCGTAGGCGGTGCCGCTCATGCGCGCATCGGAAATCCGCACCATGTCGGTCACGCCCTGGGCCAGCAGCTTGGCCGGCAGGCCCATGTTGCCGACCTCGGCCATGCCCGGATAACCCTTGGGCCCGCAGTTTTTCATGACCAGGATCGAGTTGGCATCCACCTCCAGCTCTGGATCGTTGATGCGCGCCTTGTACATGTCGAAGTTCTCGAACACCACCGCGCGACCCCGGTGCTGCATCAGCTCGGGGCTCGCCGCCGACGGCTTGAGCACCGCACCGAGGGGCGCCAGGTTGCCGCGCAGCACGCAGATGCCGCCGTCCGCGCGGATCGGGTTGTCGAGGGTGCGGATCACTTCGTCCTGGCCGTAGATCGGCGAGTCCTTGGTGTTTTCACCGAGGGACTTGCCGTTGACGGTCAGCGCGTTCGGGTGCGGGATCAGGTTGGCTTCGCCCAGGCGGCGCAGCACCGCGGGCAGGCCGCCGGCGTAGTAGAACTCCTCCATCAGGAACCGCCCGGACGGCTGCAGGTCGACGATGGTCGGCACGCCCCGGCCCATGCGGGTCCAGTCATCCAGGTCAAGCTCGACGCCGATGCGCCCGGCGATGGCCTTGAGGTGGATCACCGCGTTGGTCGAGCCGCCGATGGCCGCGTTGACGCGAATGGCGTTTTCAAACGCTGCCTTGGTGAGGATCTTCGACAGCTTCAAGTCTTCGCGCACCATCTCCACCGCGCGCATGCCGGACATATGCGCGAGCACATAGCGGCGCGCATCCACCGCCGGAATCGCCGCGTTGTGCGGCAGCGACGTGCCCAGCGCCTCGGCCATGCAGGCCATGGTCGACGCGGTGCCCATGGTGTTGCAGGTGCCCGCCGACCGCGACATGCCGCCCTCGGCTGCGAGGAAATCATCCAGGGTAATGGTGCCGGCCTTGACCTGTTCGCTGAGCTGCCACACCACCGTGCCCGAGCCGATGTCCTGGCCCTTGTGCTTGCCGTTGAGCATCGGACCGCCGGTGACCACGATGGCCGGCACGTCGCAACTGGCGGCGCCCATCAGCAGGGCGGGGGTGGTCTTGTCGCAGCCGGTCAGCAGCACCACGCCGTCGATGGGGTTGCCGCGAATCGCTTCCTCCACGTCCATGCTCGCCAGGTTGCGGGTGAGCATGGCCGTGGGGCGCAGGTTCGATTCGCCGTTGGAGAACACCGGGAATTCCACCGGGAAGCCACCGGCCTCGATCACGCCGCGTTTGACGTGCTCGGCGATCTGGCGGAAGTGCGCGTTGCACGGCGTCAGCTCCGACCAGGTGTTGCAGATGCCAATGATCGGCTTGCCATGGAACTGATGGTCGGCGATGCCCTGGTTCTTCATCCAGCTGCGGTACATGAAGCCGTTTTTGTCGGCGGTACCAAACCACTGGGCAGAGCGTAGGCCGGGCTTTTTGTCAGGCATGATCGATTCTCTTATTGTATGACTATATGTTCTAGGCTGGCTTAAACATAAGCGCAAAGACCCAGCTTTGGAAGTGTTGTTTTGCAAATAGTCATACTATATAGTCGGTCCAACTGAGGTATGGCCCTGGCGGATTTTCGCGAGAGGCGTCCCCCGAGCTTCTATAAAAACAACAATCGGAGATCGACCCCCATGAGCCAGGAGCTGCGGCTTATTCGGCGCATCACGCTGAAACTGATTCCCTTCCTGATCCTGCTGTACCTGATCGCCTACGTGGACCGTTCCGCCGTGGGCTTCGCCAAGTTGCACATGGGCGCCGACGTCGGCATCGGTGACGCCGCCTATGG
This sequence comes from Pseudomonas sp. TH21, assembly GCF_016651025.1. Lineage (NCBI taxonomy): Bacteria > Pseudomonadati > Pseudomonadota > Gammaproteobacteria > Pseudomonadales > Pseudomonadaceae > Pseudomonas > Pseudomonas sp. TH21. The sequence continues at coordinate 2,325,600 of NZ_JAEKEQ010000001.1, forward strand.
CCTGGGCGCGGGGTTGTTCTTCATTGGCTACTTCCTGTTCGAGATTCCCAGCAACCTGATGCTCGACCGCTTCGGTGCGCGGCGCTGGTTCGCACGGATCATGATCACCTGGGGCGCAATCACCATCGGCATGGCGTTCGTGCAAGGCCCGCACAGTTTCTATGTGATGCGTTTCCTGCTCGGCGCGGCGGAGGCGGGGTTCTTTCCGGGCGTGCTGTACTACATCACCCAGTGGTTCCCGGTGCGCCATCGCGGCAAGATCCTCGGGCTGTTCATCCTGTCCCAGCCGATTGCGATGATGATCACCGGCCCGGTGTCCGGCGGCCTGCTGGGCATGGACGGCATCCTCGGCCTGCACGGCTGGCAGTGGCTGTTCATAGTGATCGGCACCCCGGCGATCCTGCTCACCTGGCCGGTGTTGCGCTACTTGCCGGACGGCCCCCAGCAGGTCAAGTGGATGAGCGAGGAGGAAAAAACCTGGCTCACCGGTGAACTGGCCAAGGACCTCCAAGCCTACGGCCAGACCCGCCATGGCAACCCGCTGCACGCGCTCAAGGACAAACGCGTGTTGCTGCTGGCGCTGTTCTACCTGCCGGTAACCCTGAGCATCTATGGCCTGGGCCTGTGGCTGCCAACCCTGATCAAGCAGTTCGGCGGCAGCGACCTGGTCACCGGTTTCATCTCGGCGGTGCCGTACATTTTCGGGATCATCGGCCTGCTGATCATCCCGCGCAGTTCCGACCGCCTGAACGACCGCTACGGCCACCTGGCGGTGCTCTACGTGCTCGGTGCCATCGGTTTGTTCTGCAGCGCCTGGCTGAGTGCGCCGGTGCTGCAAATGGCGGCGCTGAGCCTGGCGGCATTCGCGCTGTTTTCCTGCACGGCGGTGTTCTGGACCTTGCCGGGGCGCTTTTTCGCCGGCGCGAGTGCAGCGGCGGGGATTGCCTTGATCAACTCCGTGGGCAACCTCGGCGGCTACATCGGCCCATTCGTGATCGGCGCGCTCAAGGAGTACACCGGCAACCTGGCGTCGGGCCTGTACTTTTTGTCCGCGGTGATGGTGTTCGGGCTGGTCTTGACCGGCGTGGTCTACCGCGTGCTGGAGCGCAAGCATGCGCTGCCCGCCGACCAGTTTGCCGCCAGTGCGCGTGGCGCCACACGTACTTAATCGAGGAGAAGCTTCATGCGTTTAGTCCAGTTCGAGTTGCACAACGGTGAGCGCCGGGTCGGCGTGGTGGAAGGCGCCAACGTGCGCGAAGTGAATACCGCGCGCAGCGTGCGTGAGGTGGCGCTGGCCGCCATCGACGCTGGCGTGGGCCTGGCGCAACAGGTGGATAGCCTGGGCCTGGGTGAGCGTTACGACTACGCCACACTGCTGGCCGACCTGAAGATTTTGCCGCCACTGGATCATCCCGATCCCGCGCACATGCTGATCAGCGGCACCGGCCTGACTCACCTGGGCAGCGCCGCCGCGCGCGACAAGATGCACCAGGCCGGCGACGAGAGCACCTTGACCGACACCATGCGCATCTTCAAATGGGGCGTGGAGGGCGGCAAGCCAGCGGCCGGCGAGGTGGGCGTGCAGCCGGAGTGGTTCTACAAGGGCGACGGCAGCATTGTCGTGCGCCCCGGCCAGGCATTCCCGGTGCCGCCGTTTGCCGACGACGCCGGCGAAGAGCCGGAAATCGGCGGCCTCTACGTGATCGGCCCGGACCGCAAGCCTTATCGCCTGGGGTTTGCGGTGGGCAACGAGTTCTCCGACCACGTGATGGAGCGCAAGAACTACCTGTACCTGGCCCATTCCAAGCTGCGCAGTTGCAGCTTCGGTCCCGAGCTGCGCGTGGGCGAGTTGCCCCAGCACCTGGCGGGCACCAGTCGCCTGCTGCGCGACGGCGAGGTGATCTGGCAGAACGAATTCCTCAGTGGCGAAGCGAATATGTGCCACAGCCTCGACAATCTTGAATATCACCACTTCAAATACCGTCAATTCCTCACGCCAGGCGATGTGCACATTCATTTCTTCGGCACCGCCACGCTGTCATTCGCCGACGGTATACGTACCCAACCGGGCGATGTGTTCGAGATCAGCCAGGCCGAGTTCGGCGCGCCGCTGGTCAACAGTGTCGGCAGCGCCGACGCGGCATTCGAACCCGGCCACGTCATCAGTCTTTAAGGAGAGTTTCATGACCCTGTTCCTCGGCCACAACTACATCGGCGGCCAGCGCAGCGCCCTCGGCAGCATCACGCTGCAAAGCCTGGATGCAACCACCGGCGAAGCCTTGCTGCAGGATTTCTACCAGGCCACGCCGCAGGAAGTCGACGCCGCCGCCAAGGCCGCTGCGGCCGCTTACCCGGCGTACCGTGGGTTGAGTGCCGCGCGCCGCGCGCAGTTCCTGGAGGCGGTGGCCGACGAACTGGACGCGTTGGGCGATGACTTTGTGGCGCTGGTGTGCCGTGAAACGGCATTGCCCGCTGCGCGGATCAACGGCGAACGCGGGCGGACCAGCGGGCAGATGCGCCTGTTCGCCACCGTGCTGCGTCGCGGCGATTTCTACGGCGCGCGTATCGACAAGGCCTTGCCGCAGCGCCAGCCTTTGCCGCGCCCGGATTTGCGCCAGTACCGCATCGGCCTGGGCCCGGTGGCAGTGTTTGGCGCGAGCAATTTCCCCCTGGCGTTTTCCACCGCAGGCGGTGACACCGCCGCGGCTTTGGCGGCGGGATGCCCGGTGGTGTTCAAGGCCCACAGCGGGCATATGGCGACGGCCGAGCGCGTCGCCGATGCCATCCTCCGCGCGGCCGAGGCCACCGAGATGCCGGCGGGGGTGTTCAATATGATCTTCGGCGGCGGCGTCGGTGAAGCACTGGTCAAGCACCCGGCAATCCAGGCGGTGGGCTTTACCGGCTCGCTCAAGGGCGGGCGCGCCTTGTGTGATATGGCGGCCGCGCGCCCGCAGCCGATCCCGGTGTTTGCCGAGATGTCGAGCATCAACCCGGTAATCGTGCTCCCGCAGGCGTTGCACGCGAGGGCGGACAGCATCGCCCGCGACCTGACCGCCTCGGTGGTGCAAGGCTGCGGCCAGTTCTGCACCAATCCGGGCCTGGTGATTGGCATTGCTTCGCCCGCATTCACCGCGTTCACCCAGCAGGTCGCGCAATTGATCGACGCTCAGCCGGCGCAAACCATGCTCAACGCCGGCACCTTGAGCAGTTACGGCAACGGCCTGGCCAAGCTCCTGGCGCACCCCGGCATCCAGCACCTGGCCGGCAGTGCCCAGGCGGGCAATCAGGCCCAGCCGCAGTTGTTCAAGGCTGATGTGCGCCTGCTGATTGACGGTGACGAAGTGCTGCAGGAAGAGGTATTCGGCCCCACCACGGTGTTCGTCGAAGTCGCGGACCAGGCCCAACTCAGCGCCGCCCTGCAAGGCCTGCACGGCCAGCTCACCGCGACGATCATTGGCGAGCCGCACGACCTGCAACAGTTCGCCGAACTCACGCCGTTGCTGGAACAGAAGGTCGGCCGCATCCTGCTCAACGGCTACCCGACCGGCGTCGAAGTCTGCGATTCGATGGTGCACGGCGGCCCGTACCCGGCGACTTCGGACGCGCGGGGCACCTCGGTCGGCACCTTGGCCATCGAGCGTTTCCTGCGCCCGGTGTGCTTCCAGAACTACCCTGATAGCCTGCTGCCCGACGCGTTGAAAAACGCCAACCCGTTGCGTATCCAGCGCTTGGTGGATGGCACGCCATCACGCGAGTCGCTGTAAAACCCTGATCAGGAGGTTTCATGTCGTTGAGCGCAGTGACCGCGCACCGTGCGCAATTGGGCGAAGCGCCGTTCTGGGATGCACCGAGCCAGGCGCTGTATTGGGTCAACATCGCCGGCAAACAGGCCCTGCGCCTGATGGGCGGGCAGCTGCAGGTGTGGCAGTTGCCCGAGCATGTCTCGGCCTTTATCCCGTGTGAACGCGGCGATGCGCTGGTGACCTTGAGCAGTGGGGTCTATCGCCTCGACCTGGCCACCGAGGCCCTGACCCTGCTGTGCGTGGCCGACCCGCAGGCGGGCAACCGTGGCAATGAAGCGCGCTGTGATGCCCTGGGCCGGCTCTGGCTGGGCACCATGCAGAACAATATCGGCGAGCAGGGTGAAGACCTGCCGATCACCCGTCGCTCCGGTGGCCTGTTTCGCATCGACGCCGATGGGCAGGTCACGCCGCTGCTGCACGGCCTGGGTATTCCCAACACCTTGCTGTGGAGCGACGACGGTCGCCAGGTGCATTTTGGCGACAGCATGGACGGCACCCTGTACCGGCACGCGATCCAGGCCGATGGCCAACTCGACCCGGGCCAGGTGTGGTTCGGCCCGCACGCGCGTGGTGGGCCTGACGGCTCGGCGATGGACGTCGAAGGCTATCTCTGGAACGCCCGCTGGGACGGCAGCTGCCTGCTGCGCCTGACGCCGGACGGGCAGGTGGACCGCGTCATCGAGCTGCCCGTCAGCCGCCCGACCAGTTGCGTGTTCGGTGGCCCCGACCTGACCACGCTTTACATCACCAGCGCCGCCAGCCCCTTGGATCATCCCCTCGATGGCGCGGTACTCGCCATCGAGGTCGACGTGCCAGGCAAGCCCTGTCACCGCTTTGCCGGTTAACCCCAGACATTCAAAAACAACAACAAGGAGTCACCGTATGAATCGTCGTCGTGGTTTGCGTTCCCTGTGCTGCGCCGCTGTGGCGGTCTCGGCCCTGAGCTTGAGCGGGCTGTTGCTGGCCGCTGAAGAGGTGAAGATCGGTTTTCTGGTCAAGCAGGCTGAAGAGCCGTGGTTCCAGACCGAATGGGCCTTCGCCGGAAAAGCCGGCAAGGAACACGGCTTCACCGTGATCAAGATCGCCGTGCCCGATGGCGAGAAAACCCTGTCGGCCATCGACAGCCTGGCGGCCAACGGCGCCAAGGGCTTTGTGATCTGCCCGCCGGACGTATCACTGGGCCCGGCCATCGTCGCCAAGGCCAAGGCCAATGGCCTGAAAGTGATTGCCGTGGATGACCGCTTTGTCGATGCCAAGGGCAACTTCATGGAGGACGTGCCGTACCTCGGCATGGCGGCCTTCGAAGTCGGCCAGAAGCAGGGTGCGGCCATGGCCGCCGAGGCGAAAAAACGCGGCTGGGACTGGAAGGACACCTATGCGGTGATCAACACCTTCAATGAACTCGACACCGGCAAGAAGCGCACCGACGGCTCGGTCAAGTCTCTTGAAGATGCCGGCATGCCCAAGGATCACATCCTGTTCACCGCGGCCAAGACCCTCGACGTCCCAGGCAGCATGGACGCCACCAACTCGGCCCTGGTCAAGCTGCCTGGCGGTGCGAAAAACCTGATCATCGGCGGCATGAACGACAACACCGTGCTTGGCGGCGTACGCGCCACCGAAAGCGCTGGCTTCAAGGCCGCCAACGTGATCGGCATCGGCATCAATGGCACCGACGCCATCGGTGAACTTAAGAAGGCCGAGAGCGGTTTCTTCGGCTCGATGCTGCCCAGCCCGCACATTGAGGGCTACAACACTGCGCTGATGATGTACGAGTGGGTGACCAAAGGCACCGAGCCGCCGAAGTACACCGCGATGGACGAGGTGACCCTGATCACCCGCGAGAACTTCAAGCAGGAGCTGGAAAAAATCGGCTTGTGGAACTGAGGCTGGGCGGCACCGTGTGACGATCAACAGTGGCAGCGGGCTGGCTTGCGAAGGCGTGGGTGACTGACACCACGCTTTCGCGAGCCGGCCCGCTTGCTGCGGTTAATCGGCGGAGAATTTGAACACGGTGTGCTGGGTGTAGGTTTGCCCCGGGTCCAGGCGCGTCGAGGCAAAGCCCGGCTGGTTCGGCGCATCGGGAAAGTGCTGGGTTTCCAGGGTGAAGCCGCTCCAGTGCGCGTAGGTCTTGCCCGCTTTGCCCTTCACCGTCCCATCCAGGAAGTTGCTGGTATAGAACTGCACGCCCGGCTCGGTGGTGTACAGCTGCAGACGCCGACCCGACGCCGGGTCATGCACGTCGGCCGCCAGCTGTTTGATGTCGCCCCGGGTATCCAGCGCCCAGTTGAAGTCAAACCCGCCTTGTTTTGGCTCGGCGAACTTGAGCTGCGGGTGATCGTCCTTGAGGTGCTGGCCGATCGGCGTGGGTTTCAGGAAGTCCATCGGCGTGCCTTTGACCGGTGCCAGTTCGCCGGTGGGGATCAAGGTGGCATTGACGGGCGTGTAGTGGCTGGCATGCAAGGTGGCGACGTGCTTGAGGATGTCACCGTTGCCGGCGCCCGCCAGGTTGAAGTAGCTGTGGTTGGTCAGGTTGAGCACCGTGGGTTTGTCGGTGGTGGCCTGGTAGTCGATGTGCAGCTCGTTGTTGTCGTTGAGGCGGTAGGTGACCTCGGTTTTCAGGTTGCCGGGAAAGCCCATTTCACCGTCCTTGGACAGGTAGCTCAGCTTCACCCCGACAGAGCCGTTGTCGTTGACTGGCTCGGCCTTCCACACGTGCTTGTCGAAACCCTGGGCACCACCGTGCAGCGAGTTTGGGCCATCGTTGAGCGGCACCTGGTAACGCGTGCCGTCGAGTTCAAAGGTGCCCCCGGCCAGGCGGTTGCCGAAGCGCCCGATGGTCGCGCCGAAAAACGCCGTGCCGGCCTGGTAGCCCTGGACGCTGTCGAAGCCGAGCACCACGTCTTCGACCTTGCCGTGTTTGTCCGGCACTTTCAGCGACTGCAGCACGCCGCCGTAGGTGATCACCGTGGCCTGCATGCCGTGGCTGTTGCGCAGGATGTACTGTTCGACGGCGGTGCCGTCGTTGGTTTTGCCGAAGGGTTTGTGTTCGCTGCTGAGCCCTGCGGCCTGGGCGCCACCGCTGGCAACCAGCAGGGACATGGCCAGGCCCGAGAGCAGGTATCGAGGGTACTTCATGGTCGAACTTCCTTTTGTTGTTTTGTCGGAATAGTTCTACTAATGTGCGATATTTCGTGGTTGAGACAGCAGATTTATAGCCTTTAACCACGTATTTGCAAAATAAAATAAGACTAATTAGGCGAGGCAAGCGCGATATGAGTATCCAGCAGGCTGTTTATCCCGACCTCAGGGACAAGGTCGTACTGATCTCCGGAGGTGCTTCGGGGATTGGCGAGTCCATGGTGCGCGCCTTCGCTGCACAGGGCGCCCGGGTCGGGTTTGTCGATCGCGCCCAAAGCCAGGGCGAGCGCCTGGCGGCGCTGCTCGGTTCACAGGGGCACAGCGTCGAATTCGGCCATTGCGATATCACCGACGAGATCGCCTACAAGGCGGCCATCGCGCGTTTCGAGCACTCGCTGGGGCCGATCACCGTGCTGGTGAACAACGCGGCAAATGACGTACGTCACACCCTGGAGGAGGTCGATTCGGATACCTTCGACAAACTGATTTCCGTCAACCTCAAGCACGCCTTTTTCGCTGCCAAGGCCGTGGTGCCGATGATGAAAGCCGCAGGCTTCGGGTCGATCATCAACCTCGGTTCGGTCGGCTGGATGATGGCCTCGGCCGGCTACCCGGTGTACGCCGCCAGCAAGGCCGCCGCGCATGGCATGACCCGCGCCCTGGCGCGCGAGCTGGGGCCGAGCCGGATTCGCGTCAACACGTTGGTGCCCGGCTGGGTGATGACCGAAAAGCAGCTGGCGATGTGGGTGGACGATGCGGCCAGGGACCTGATCAGTCGCAGCCAGTGCCTGCCGGGCAGCGTGCTGCCGGAGCATATCGCCAACATGGCGTTGTTCCTGGCCTCGGACGCGTCGGCGATGTGCTCGGCGCAGAACTTCATCGTCGACGGCGGCTGGGTCTGATGCCAGGCCCCAGAGGGCTTACTCGATCGGGTATTGCTTGAAGGCGGGATGCTGTTCCAGCCGCTCGGCGTGACGTCGCACATGGGGAAAGGCATCCGCCTTCACTACCGACGCCACGGTGAGCTGGCTGAAAGACCAGGCCACTGCCGCCGTCAGCGAGGCCTGGGTCAGTGCCTCACTGTCGGTGTCGGCCAAGTGCTTGTCGAGCAGCGAATAGGCCGCAAGTAATTGGCCGCTGATGCGCTCAAGCCAGGGGGCATGCAGCTTCTCGGCTGGCCGCAGGTTGTGCTCGTAGACGATCTGCACGCTTTTCTCGCAGGCCGCCAGCGCCAGGCCCAGCGCATGCAAGTCCCGGGCGAGTGCCGTGGGCTGCTCGGGCAGCAGCTTTTTCCCGGCCGGGGCCAGCGCTTCCAGGTAATCGAGGATCAGGTTGGAGTCCATCAACACCGTGCCGTCGTCGAGCACCAGCGTAGGAGCCTTGACCACCGGGTTGACCTGCGCAAACTCGTCGAAGGTGCGGAACACCGACAAGGACTCATGCACGAAGTCGATTCCGTACAACTCCAGGGAAATGGCCACGCGGCGAACGTAGGGCGAGTCCAGCATGCCGATCAGTTTCATTGAGCCTCCATTGCTACCAGGGTGATGGGCCGAAGAGATTAAGGGCAATCGCTTGCCCTGCGCAATTGCTGATACGCCTGCACCAACTGCTCCAGGTTGAACGCCAGGTTGCGCCCACTCGGATTGGGCAACACCCACACCGACGCACCGCCCAGCAGCTGCGGCTGCAACCCCCAGGCAATCTCGCGCTGAGCGGACAAGGCGCTGTAGCCGGCCTTGCCGAGGAAGGCGACGACATGTGGTGCATACCGGCGGATTTTTTCTTCGAAGGCCGTCGCCGCATCGGTGAATTCATGCCGGGCCAGCTCGCCTGCGCTGGCGGTGGGGCGCTCGACCACGGTGGTCAGGCCGCAGCGGTAGTGCAGCAGCGTGGGGCCGTCTTCGGGGCGGATTTCGTGCGGGGTGAAACCGGCCAGGTGCAAGGTGCGCCAGAAGCGGTTGCTGCGGTTGGCAAAGTGCAGGCCGAGGGCGGCGGAGCCTTTGCCGGGGTTGATGCCGCAGAACACCACGTCCAGGTGGTCGGCGAGGATGTCTTCGAGCCGCTCGTTCATGCCGGGCTCCGCAAGCCTTGGCGGCTGGCGCCGGGCGGTTGCCCGGTGATGCGTTTATAGGCGCGGCTGAACGCCGCCTGGGAGGTGTAGCCGAGCCGCAACGCGACGGCTTCGATGGGCAAGCGCTCCAGGGTCAACCATTGGGCCGCCAGGCGCATGCGCAACTCGGTCACGTAGCGCAGCGGCGGGATGCCGAGGGTGGCCTGGAACCGATCGGCAAACACCGAGCGCGAGGTATGACAATGCGCCGCCAACTCGGCCACGCTCCAGTCGCGCCCCGGTTGCTGGTGCAGGGCGAGCAGGGCGCCAGCCAGGCGCGGGTCACGCAACGCAGCCACCAGCCCCGAGGCATTGCCGCAGGCACATTCGACCCAGCCGCGCACGATCATCGCCGCCACCACATCGGCCAGGCGCGCGAGAATCCCCGCGTAACCGATACGCGCGCTGGAGACTTCGCGCTCCATCACCGCCAGGATCGGCATCAGGCCAGGGTAACGCTGGCCGCCGGCGTCGATCAGCATCAAGGCCGGCATCAGGCTGCCGAGGCCTTGCAGGCTGTCGAGTTCGAACGCCATGCAGGCGCTGAACAGCAGGGTGCAGGAGGGCGTCTCGGGCGAGGCATTCACCGCGCAGACGCTATCGCCCAGCGGCGCGGCGTCGAAGTCGGTGATGTCCTGCACGCAAGCCTGCGGGCTGGAGACCAGCGCGTGTGCGCCACCGTGGGCGATAAACACGGCATTGCCCGCCGACAGCTCGTAGAGGCTGCCGTCTTCCAGGCGCAAGGTGGCGCACCCGGCGGCGAGAAAGTGGAAATACGCATGCCCGGGCTTGGCCGCAAAGCTCACCCCGAACACCGGCCCGGCCTGGATGCGCCGGTACTGCACACCGCTCAGGCGCATGCTGCGCAGCAGTTCATTGATCAGCTCGGAGGACACGTCAAAAGCGTTCTGGGCGGTCATGTTCGGGGTTTCGATCAAAAACTCAAGGGTTTGCATCATAGATCATCCTGAGGGCCACACCTAGACTGGCCGCCACGCTAATAGCCTGAGGATGTCTGTGATGAACGAATGTGTGTCCCATGCCCCTGTCGACAGCAGGGCCGAGCCGGCCACCCCGGCGTGGATGGCGGTGTTTTCCCTGGCGATGGGGGTGTTCGGCCTGTTGACCGCCGAATACCTGCCCGCCAGCCTGCTGACGCCGATGGCGCTGGACCTTGGCGTGTCCGAAGCGCTGGCCGGGCAGGCAGTGACGGTGACGGCGGTGGTGGCGTTGTTCGCCGGCCTGCTGGTGCCAGGCCTGACCCGTGGCATCGACCGACGTGTGGTGCTGCTGGGGTTTTCCACGCTGATGATCGCGTCCAACCTGCTGGTGGCGTGCTCGTCCAGCCTGTGGGTGCTGCTGGTGATGCGCGTGCTGCTCGGCATCGCCCTCGGAGGTTTCTGGAGCATGGCGGCGGCCGTCGCCATGCGGCTGGTGCCGGCGGCGCTGTTGGCGCGTGCGCTGTCGATCATATTCAGTGGCATTGCGCTGGGCACCGTGGTTGCCGTGCCGCTGGGCAGCTACCTCGGCGGTCTCTACGGGTGGCGCAGTGCGTTTCTCGCCGCAGCGGCGGTGGGGGGAGTGACGCTGGCCTTCCAACTGTTGACGTTGCCGCGCCTGGCGCCGACTGGCACTGCGCGCCTGCGCACCGTGCTGGAGGTGCTGCTGCGTCCGGGTATCGCCATCGGCATGTTCGGCTGCGTGCTGGTACACACCGCACATTTTGCGCTCTTCACCTATATCCGGCCGTTCCTGGAAAGCACTACCGGGGTTGGCAGCGAAGGGCTGGCGCTGATGCTGCTCGGGTTCGGCGTGGCGAACTTTGCCGGCACGTTACTGGCCGGTTGGCTGCTGGTGCGCCATCCCCGTACCACCCTGGTGCTGATGCCCTTGCTGGTGGGCGTGGCCGCGCTGGCGCTGGTGCTGCTGCCGGCGTCACTGCCGGGGCAGGCGCTGCTGCTGGCGCTGTGGGGCATGGCGTTTGGTGGCGTGCCGGTGGCGTGGTCGAACTGGGTGGCCCGCGCCGTGCCGGATCAGGCCGAAAGCGCCGGCGGCATGGTGGTGGCATCGGTGCAATCGGCGATTGCCGCCGGGGCGGCAGGGGGAGGGGTGATGTTCAGTCTCAGCGGGATCAACGGGGTGTTTATCGCCGGCGGCGTGCTGATGGTGGTGGCGGCCGGGTTGATCGCGCTGCGGGTACAGGTACCGGGGCACGCCGGCGCCGCAGGTGTGGCGCTGCACGTCTAGGCCGGGTGGGCGTCAGTCGTCTGCCTGGGCCAGCAAGGCTTGGGCAAACGCATCAGAGGCAATCAGGTCCAGAGTCTGGCGCAGCTGTGCCGCGGCTTCACGGCCGAAGGCGAGGTCAAAGCGCTCGGCCATTTTGTTCGAAATGCGCTTGGCGGCCGCATGGGTCTGCACACCTTGCTCGGTCAGCAGCACGCGCCGCGTGCGGCGGTCGAGTTCGTCCACGCGCAACTCCACCAGCCCATCGCGCACCAGCGGCTTGAGTGTGTGGCCGAGTGCCGAGAGGTCCATCACCAGGGTTTGCGCCAGCTCGCCCATCTTCGGCGTGCCGGCCTTGGCGATATGGTTGAGCACCGCGTATTGGGTGGCTTTCAACCCGCAGGGCGCGTAGGCCTCGTCATAGATCTGGCCCAGGCGCCGCGAGGTGCGGCGCACGGCACCGTTTACGCAGGCGCTGGGGTTGTCTGTGCAAGGCTTGGCGGATTTCAAGGGCGGATACTCTCTGATACAAAACTCGACGCTGGCGATTATGCCTGCCAGACCTCTCAGGACAAGGCCTTTCAGACCGGAGATGCCCTTTAGATGAATACTGAGACAGCTTGAAACAAATTAGTTGCGTACGCCACTAAATTCGATATTGTGGCGTATGCCTCTTTGTGACCTGGATGTCGCTGAAAACTCCCCAGGATCCACATGGGGCGAGGCGGGAAAACGGCATGGCAACGCCTGCTGGCTCATCCAACCCCCTGTCCGGATCACCTTCTATGCTGAGCCTCGTGCGCATCGCATTGCGGCGCCCCTATACCTTCCTGGTATTGGCTATTTTCATCCTGATCATCGGCCCGCTCGCGGCCTGGCGCACGCCCACGGATATCTTCCCGGAGATCCGCATCCCGGTGATCGCGGTGATCTGGCAGTACACCGGCCTGCCGCCCGACCAGATGGCGGGGCGCATCACCTCGCCGTTCGAGCGGGTGCTGACCACCACCGTGAACGACATCCGCCATATCGAGGCGCAGTCGATGAACGGCTACGGGATCGTCAAGATCTTCTTCCAGCCGGGCGTCAACATCAGCACCGCCAACGCCCAGGTGACGTCGGTGTCCCAGGCGATCCTGCGCCAACTGCCGCCGAGTACCGTACCGCCGCTGGTGCTCAACTACAGCGCTTCTACCGTGCCCATCGTGCAACTGGCGCTGTCGGGCCCCGGCCTGAGCGAGCAGCGCCTCGGGGATATCGGCCTCAACCAGGTGCGCCTGATGCTCACCAGCGTGCCCGGTGCAGCCTTGCCATACCCGTTCGGCGGCAAGAGTCGCCAGGTGCAGATCGACCTCGATTCGGCGCGCATGCAAGCCCGTGGCCTGTCGGCGCAGGATGTCGCAACGGCGCTGGCCACGCAGAACCTGATCACCCCGGTGGGCACGCAGAAGATCGGCAGCTACGAGTTCAACCTGCAACTGAATAACGCCCCGTCGGATTTCCATGACCTGGAAAACCTGCCGATCAAGACCGCCGACGGCACCACGGTGTTGATCCGCGACGTGGCCACCGTGCGCGACGGCAACCCGCCGCAAACCAACATCGTGCACGTCAACGGCAACCGCTCGGTGCTGCTGCCGGTGCTCAAGACCGGTTCGGCGTCGACCCTGGGCGTGGTCGCCGGGATCAAGGAAAAACTCGCCGACAACAAGGCCGCCTTGCCGCCCAACCTGAATATCGACCTGATCGGCGACCAGTCGCTGTTCGTGCGCTCGGCCATCAGTGGCGTGGCGCGTGAAGGCCTGATCGCGGCGGCGTTGACCAGCCTGATGATCCTGCTGTTTCTCGGCAGCTGGCGCTCGACGGTGATCATCGCCACCTCGATTCCGCTGGCGATCCTGGCCTCGATCGCCACGCTCTCGGCCCTCGGCGAAACCCTGAATATCATGACCCTGGGTGGCCTGGCGCTGGCAGTGGGGATCCTGGTGGACGACGCCACGGTGACCATCGAGAACATCAACTGGCACCTGGAGCAGGGCAAGCCGGTGGAGGCCGCGATTCTCGACGGCGCCGCGCAGATCGTCACCCCGGCGTTCGTGTCGCTGTTGTGTATCTGCATCGTGTTCGTGCCGATGTTCTTCCTCGACGGCGTGGCGCGCTTCCTGTTTGTGCCGATGGCCGAAGCGGTGATCTTCGCCATGATTGCCTCGTTCATCCTGTCGCGAACCCTGGTGCCGACCCTCGCCAACTACCTGCTCAAGCCGCATGTGCATGGCGAAGCCGGGCCTGCGCCGTCACGCAATCCGCTGGTGAATTTCCAGCGCGGTTTCGAACGGCGTTTCGAAGCGTTTCGCGAGCGTTACCACGGTGTCCTTGACACCGCCTTGCACCATCGCCGCACGGTGGTGATCGGCCTGCTGGCGTTTGTCGCGGTGTCGTTCGCGCTGGTGCCGTTCCTTGGGCGCAACTTCTTCCCCGAGGTCGATTCCGGGCTGATCCTGCTGCATGTGCGGGCGCCGGTCGGCACGCGGGTGGAAAGCAATGCGCGCCTGATCGCCGATATCGAAAACGCGATCCGGCGCAAGATTCCCGCCACCGAACTCAAGGCCCTGGTCGACAATATCGGCCTGTCCATCAGCGGCATCAACGTGGTGTACAACAACACCGGCACCGTGGGTTCCCAGGACAGCGATATCCAGATCAGCCTCAACGAAGACCACCGCCCGACCGCCGAATACATGCGCGAACTGCGCGAAACCCTGCCACGGGAATTCCCCAGCGCGGTGTTCTCGTTCCCGGCCTCGGACATCGTCGGGCAGATCCTCAACTTCGGCTCGTCGGCACCTATCGACCTGCAGATCACCGGCAATAACCTCGCGGGCAACTTCACCTATGCGAGTGCCTTGCTGCGCGATATTCGCCGGGTGCCCGGCGTGGTGGATGCGCGCATCCAGCAGTCGCGGCAATTGCCGACTTTCAATATCGACGTCGACCGCACCCGCGCGCAGTTGGTCGGGCTGACCGAGCGCGATGTGACCAACAGCCTGGTGGTCAACCTCGCCGGTTCCAGCCAGGTGGCGCCGACATTCTGGTTGAACCCGGCCAACGGGATTTCCTATCCGATCGTCATGCAGACCCCGCAATACAGCCTCGACACCCTGGCGGCGCTGCACAACCTGCCGTTGAGCGGCAGCGCCGGCGCGGCCACCGACCAGACCCTTGGCGGCCTGGCGAACATCCAGCGCAGCCACGGCAACTCGGTGTTCACCCAGTCGGATATCCAGCCGGTGGTCGAGGTGCTCACGGCGATCCAGGACCGTGACCTGGGGGGCGTCGCGGCGGATATCCAGAAGATCATTGCGGCCCACGCCGGTGAAGTGCCGACCGGCTCCAAAGTGATCCTGCAGGGCCAGGTGCAGACCATGAACGCGGCGTTCAGCGGCTTGCTGTTCGGGCTGCTCGGCGCGGTTGTGCTGATCTACCTGCTGATCGTGGTCAACTTCCAGTCGTGGGCCGATCCGTTTGTGATCATCACCGCGTTGCCGGCGGCGCTGGCGGGCATCGTGTGGATGCTGTTCGTGACGCACACGCCGCTGTCGGTGCCGGCGCTGACGGGGGCGATCATGTGCATGGGCGTGGCCACTGCCAACGCCATCCTGGTGGTGAGCTTCTGCCGTGAACGCCTGGCGGTGCACGGCGATGCGGTACAGGCTGCCTTGGAGGCCGGCTTCACCCGCCTGCGCCCGGTGCTGATGACCGCTATCTCGATGATCATCGGCATGGCGCCGATGGCCCTGGGCCTGGGCGAGGGCGGCGAGCAGAACGCGCCGCTGGGCCGTGCGGTGATCGGTGGCCTGGCGTTTGCCACCGTCGCCACGTTGATTCTGGTTCCGCTGATTTTCAGTCTGGTCCACGGGCGTCGCCAGCACGCCCGGGTTGCGACCACCGTTACCCAAGGGGTTTGACATGTCCGTTGCTCTTTCCAAACCAAAGTCTTCCCGTGGCCTGCTGTGGCTGATCGTGGGCGGGGTGGTCGTGGTGCTTATCGTTGGCGTCGGCATCGGCGTGCGCGCCAGTGAATCGCGGGACCTCAAGACCTGGACCGACGCCCAGGCCTTGCCCAGCGTGACCCTGATCAAACCGGTGGTCATCGCCCAGGGCCCGGTGCTCAATCTGCCGGGGCGCATGGAGGCATATTCGCGCGCGTCGATCTTTGCGCGGGTCAATGGCTACCTGAAATCCTGGAACGTCGACATCGGCACTCGCGTCAAGGCCGGGCAGGTGCTCGCTGAAATCGACACCCCCGAACTCGACCAGCAGTTGCTGCAGGCCCGCGCCACGCTGGCGTCGGCCCAGGCCGATGCGAACCTGGCCCAGACCACCGCCAAGCGCTGGCAGGCCATGCTGTCGACCGATTCGGTGTCGCGCCAGGACGTCGATGAGCGCACCGGTGACCTGACCGCCAAGCAGGCCAAGGTGGCGGCGGCCAAGGCGAACGTCGACCAATTGGTCGCGACCAAGGGCTTCCAGCGCCTGGTGGCACCCTTTGCCGGGGTGGTCACCGCGCGCAGCACGGATGTCGGCGCGTTGATCAGCGCCGGCGGCACGGCCGGCAAAGAGCTGTTCGCGGTGGCCGATGTCAGCCGCCTGCGCGTCTACGTGCAAGTGCCGCAGACCTTCTCACCGCAGATCCGCGAAGGCACCACTGCGCGCTTGAGCGTGCCGGAATACCGTGGCGAAACCTTCACCGGCAAGGTGATCGCCACCGCCGATGCGGTGAACGCGGCGTCCGGCAGCACCCTTGTGCAGTTGCTGGTCGACAACCCCGGTGGACGGCTCTTGCCCGGCGGCTACACCAGCGTGCAGTTCGACCTGCCGGTGCAGGCCGACGTGGTGCGCGTGCCGTCCAGCGCGTTGGTGTTCGATGACAAGGGCATGCGCGTCGCGACCCTGGATGCGCAGGACCACGTGCGTTTCAAGACCGTGAGCATCGCCCGCGACTTTGGCGACAGCGTGGAAATCGCCAGTGGCCTGCAAGCCGCCGACCGCGTGATCGACACGCCGCCGGATGGCCTTGCCGATGATGATGCGGTGCAATTGGCCGCCGCGCCTGTCGAGGTCAAACCTCATGGCTAAGCCTACGTTGCTGGCCCTGGCCGCCTGCCTGGGCCTGGGCGCCTGTTCCCTCGCACCACCACTCAAGGTGCCGCCCACGCCGGTGGCGGCGCAGTTCCGCACCCAAGGGCCATGGACCGTCGCCAGCCCCGACGACCAGGCCAACCGTGACGGTTGGTGGCGCCTCTACAACGACCCGCAGCTGGAGACGATGGAGCAACAGTTGCTGCGCAATAACCCGGATCTCAGCGCGGCGCTGGCGCACTATCAGCAAGCCCAGGGCTATGTGGCCCAGGCGCGCTCGGGGCTGTTCCCGACGGTGTCGGCGATTGGCAACGGCCAGCGCATTCGCCAGTCGGACACCAAGCCGCTGCGCTCGGCGACCTCGCCGGATATTTACAACTCCGCGACCCTGGGCCTGGAGGTCGACTATGAAGTCGACTTGTGGGGCCGCGTGCGCGACACCGTCGCCGCGGGCACCAGTGATTCCGCAGCGGCCAAGGCCGACCTCGCCTCGGTGCGCCTGAGCCTGCAGGCGCAACTGGCCGACAGTTACCTGCGCCTGCGCGGCATCGACTGGCAGAACCAACTGCTGGCGCAGAGCCGCGACGCCTACGCCAAGGCCTTGAGCCTGACCGAAGGCCTGCACGGCGGCGGCATCGTCTCCGGGCTGGATGTGGCGCGGGCGCGCACGCAGCTGTCGACGGTCAAGTCGCAGTTGAGCCAGAGCCAGGTGCAGCGCGCGCTGCTCGAGCATTCGATCGCGGCGATGCTCGGCGAGTCGGCGTCGACCTATAGCGTGGCGGTGAATGTCGCGCCGATAGCCTTGCCGACGGTGCCGACCGGCGTGCCGTCCAGCCTGTTGCAACGGCGCCCGGATATCGCCGCTGCCGAGCGCCGGATCGCGGCCGCCAATGCGCGTATCGGCGTGGCCAAGGCCGCGTGGTTTCCGCAGATCACCCTGAGTGCGCAGGGCGGTTATCAAAGTGATGAGTTTGCCCGCCTGCTCAGTGCGCCGAACCTGTTCTGGGCGATTGGCCCGTCGCTGGTGGGCACGCTGTTCGACGGCGGCGCGCGCCAGGCCCAGGTGGACATTGCCAAGGCTGCCACCGATGAAGCGGCGGCCAAATACCGCGGCGTGGTGTTGGCGGCGTTCGAGCAGGTCGAAGACAACCTGTCGCAGCTCGCCGGCCTGGGCGCGGCCCTGGAGGATCAACGTGATGCTGCCGCTGCGGCGCAATACGCCGAGGACCTGTCTACCTCGCGTTACCGCCAGGGCGCGGTGGCCTATCTGGACGTGGTGACCGCCCAGGTGGCGGCGCTGGACGCCAAGCGCAGCGTATTGCAACTGCAAACCCAGCAATTGAGCGCTAATGTGGGCCTGATCAAGGCCCTGGGCGGCGGATGGAACGTGGCCCAACTGGCGACATCGAACAGTACTGAAACCAAGGAGAAGTAAGCATGACCGACTACGTACCCCCGAAGGTCTGGACCTGGGACACCGAAAGTGGCGGCACCTTCGCCAGTATCAACCGGCCCATCGCCGGCGCGACGCACGAAAAGGTCTTGCCGGTGGGCAAGCACCCGCTGCAGCTGTACTCCCTGGCCACGCCCAACGGGCAGAAGGTCACCATCCTGCTGGAAGAGCTGCTGGCCTTGGGGCACACCGGCGCGGAATACGACGCCTGGCTGATCAAGATCGGCGACGGCGACCAGTTCGGCAGCGGCTTTGTCGCGGTCAACCCGAATTCGAAGATTCCGGCCTTGATGGATCACAGCGGTGCGCAGCCGATCCGCGTGTTCGAGTCCGGCGCGATCCTGCAGTACCTGGCGGAGAAGTTCGGGGCATTCTTCCCGACAGAGCCCGCCGCGCGTGCCGAGTGCCTTTCGTGGCTGTTCTGGCAGATGGGCAGCGCGCCTTACCTGGGCGGTGGTTTCGGGCATTTCTATGCCTATGCGCCGAGCAAGATGGAATACGCGATCAATCGCTTTGCCATGGAAACCAAGCGGCAGCTGGATGTGCTGGACCAGCGCCTGGCGGTGAGCGAGTACATTGCCGGGGATGAATACACCATCGCCGACATTGCGATCTGGCCCTGGTATGGCGGGTTGGTCAAAGGCCGCCTGTATGGTGAGTCGGCAGAGTTCTTGTCGGTGCACGAGTACAAGCACGTACTGCGCTGGGCCGAGGCGATCGAAGCGCGACCTGCCGTGCAGCGCGGGCGGCGGGTGAACCGAGTGTCCGGGGCGCCGGAAGAGCAGCTGGCAGAGCGGCACGCTGCGAGTGATCTGGACTGACAGTCGGTGAACGTGTGGCCGGCCGGGGTCTTGTGCCTGGCTCAGTTCCCACAGTGTGTGGAGGGGCTGACCTGATTCCTGTGGCTGGCACAGTTCCACTGTGGGAGCGGGCTTGCCCGCGAAGGCGGTGTGTCAGTCAACCATGATGCAGCTGACCCACCGCCTTCGCAGGCAAGCCAGCTCCCACACTGATTTGTGGCTGGACTGAATCCTGTGTCTAGCTCAGTTCCCACAGTTTGTGGAGGGGCAGGCCTGATTCCTGTGCCTGGCTCACCTACCACAGTTTGTGGAGGGCTGACCTGATTCCTGTGCCTGACACAGTTCCATTGTGGGAGCGGGCTTGCCCGCGAAGGCGGTGTGTCAGTCAACCATGATGTAGCTGACCCACCGCCTTCGCAGGCAAGCCAGCTCCCACACTGATTTGTGGCTGGACTGAATTCTGTGGCTGGCTCAGTTCCCACAGTTTGTGGAGGGGCAGGCCTGATTCCTGTGCCTGACACAGTTCCACTGTGGGAGCGGGCTTGCCCGCGATGGCGGTGGGTCAGTCAACCATGATGCAGCTGATCCACCGCCTCCGCGTGTGGATCTTCATGTACCCGCCTATTTGTAGCGCTGTTCGAACACCGCCACCTGCTCGGGCTTGATCAATTCGAACGGCACCCACACTTCCGATTCAATCGGTTCACCCTTGATCATCCGGATCGCCGATTGCACCGCTTGGGTGGCCTGGGCCTTGGGGTCCTGGAACACCGAGGCAGTGAGCAACCCGCGCTTGATCGCGGCCAAGCCATCGGGCAAGCCGTCGATGCCGACGATCGCAATCTCGCCCTTGGCCTTGCCCGCCTGCTGCAATGCCATGGCGGCGCCGATCGCCATTTCATCGTTATTCGCCACGATTGCGTCGAACGGCGTGCCCGCCAGCAGCCAGTTGCTGGTCAGGTCCATGCCTTTGCTGCGTTGCCATTCGGCGCTCTGCTGCTCGACGATGTTGATACCGGGAAAGTCCTTGAGTACCTGCTTGACGCCTTCGGTGCGGTCATGGGTGGCGTTCTGCGCGAGGTCGCCCATGATGATCGCCACATTGCCCTTGCCGCCGAGTTTTTCCGCCAGGTAGCGCATCTGCAGTTGCCCGGCCTCGATATCGTTGGAGGCCACGGTGACCACGCCCTTGGGCAGCGTGCGTTCGTCCGGGTGACGGTTGACGTACACCAGCGGGATTTTGCTGGCGACGGCCGCGCGGGTCATGTTGGCGGTGGCCGAGGTGTCGACCGGCAGCACGATCACCGCATCGACTTTCTGGTTGAGGAAGCCTTCGACCTGGTTGAGTTGGCGCACCACATCACCCTGGGCGTCCTCGAACTGGATCTGCACGTCCTGTTGTTTGGCGGCGGCTTCCAGGCCGGTGCGCACGTAGGTCATGAAGTTATCGTCGACCCGCGCGATGCTCACGCCGATGCGGTACGCGGCGAAGCTCCATTGGCTGAACAGCAGTAGAAACGCGGCAACGATCAATGAATAGCGATGCATGAGAATGTTCCTTTTATTGTTATAGGGTGAAAGCTTGACGGAACCGCTCCAGGGCCAGCTCGCTGTCGCCGCTGGCCCAGCCTTCGAGGCCGACCACGCCGGTGTAACCCATGGCGTGCAAGGCCCTGGCGATGGCCGGGTAGTGGATCTCGCCGGTGCCCGGCTCCTGGCGCCCGGGCACGTCGGCTACCTGGATTTCACCGATGGCGCTGCCGGCACGCTGGATCAGTTCGATCAGGTTGCCTTCGCCGATCTGCGCGTGGTACAGGTCCAGGTTCATCTTCAAGTGCGGGCTGCCCACGGCTTCGATCAGCGCCAGGGTCTCGTCGGCGCGGGCGAACGGCACACCGGGGTGGTCGACCTCGGTGTTGAGGTTTTCCAGCAGGAACACACGACCGGCGTCTTCGCCCAGGCGTGCGATTTTTTCCAGGGTCTTGCACGCGCTCAGCCACATGCGCCCGGTGGTCTGGGTGACGGGCCGCACCGGCAGGCCGCCTTCACCCAGTCCGGTACCGTGCAGGTTGAGGCTCGGGCAGTTCAGCTGCGCGGCCACGCCCAGGGACTCGCGTGCGCTGTCGAGCAATGACCGGATGCCGTCGGGGTCGGTGAGGGTGCCGCTGATATAGCCGGTCATGGAGGTGAAGTCAGCACCGGTGGCCGCCAGTGCGGCGATATCCTTGTCGGTCCAGCTCCAGATTTCGGCGCTGAAACCCAGTGCATGAATGCGCTGTACGCGCTCGACAAACGGCAGGTCGAGAAACACCATCTCCGCGCTGATCGCCAGTTTGAACGGGATCATCGGCGGGCTCCCTGCACGGCCACGGCCTTGCCGGTTTCGAACGACTCGATGCAGGCGCGGGCAATTGCGAGGGCTGCGCGCGCGTCTTCGCCGCTGGCCAGGGGCTGGGCGCCGGTGCGCAGGCAGTCGACAAAATGGTTGAGCTCGGCGATGTAGGCGTCGCGCAACAGGTCAGTGTCCATGCGCTGCGTGTCGGCCTGGATGCCCTCGGCGAGGTAGCGCACCAGGTCCGACTCGTTGAGGCTGCCCATGCTCAGCATGCCCGCGCTGCCGAACACTTCGCCGCGCACGTCGTAGCCATACACCGCCTGGAAGTTGGCTTCGGCGGTGGCAATCGCACCGTTGTCAAAGCGGATCGCAACCACGGCGGTGTCGAGGAACCCTTTGCTTTTGTATTCCGGGGCGATCAGCGCGTCGGCCATCACATACACCTGCAGCGCTTCTGCACCGGGGTTGAGGTAGCGCAGGGTGTCGAAGTCGTGGATCAGGGTTTCCAGGAAGATCACCCACTGTGGCGAGTTGGCCGGGTTGTTCAGCGCCGGGTCGCGGGTCAACGAGCGCAACAGCTGCGGTGTGCCGATACGCCCGGCCGCCGCGTCGAGGTGCGCGGTGCGAAAGCTCTTGGCGAATCGTCGGTTGAACCCGACCTGTAGCGGAACCTGCGCATCGGCAGCGGCGGCGATGGCGCGGTCGGCTTCATCGAGGGTGATGGCCATGGGTTTTTCACAGAAGATGCCCTTGCCGGCGCGCGCGGCGCGGATCACCAGTTCGGCATGGCTGCGGGCCGGGGCGGCGATGAGCACGCCGTCAATGTCCGGGTCGTCGAGCAACTGCTGCGGGTCGGTGTAGACCTTCTCCACGCCCAGTTCCGCCGCCAGCCTTGCGGCTTGGCCTGGGGTCGGGTCGGCAATGGCGGCCAGGCAGGCGCCGGGGATATGCCGGGCGGCGGTAAGGCCGTGAAAGCTGCCCATGCGACCGGCACCGATCAAACCCAGGCGGATGTTCTGTGTACTCATGAAGTGACCCCTTTTTTATTGTTGGCCCCAGGACGGTCCTGGCAGGCACAGGGGCGGGAGCAAAGCCTGTGCCAATTCACAAGTCATTGATGTGTAAGGATTAATTAATATAAATAAACAAAATGTGTTCATTTAAATGACATGTCTATACTGACATGTCAAAAATCTACACATGGATAATCCGATGAGCATGGCGTTCAGCGTGCAAGACCTCGACTACCTCACGGCCCTGGGCCCGGCGGCGCTCAATGACGGCCCGGTGGCCGCGCTGGAGCACGCGTGGCAGGCTTGCCGGAGTGGCCAGGTCGAACGCCCGGCGGCGGTCCGCCAGGTGATTTGGGATTCATGGCGGCGCAGCGTCGAGGCCGGGATCGACCCGGCAGACAACGCCTACCGCTTTGCCAGCGCCGATACGCTTGCCGCCACCCTGGCCAGCCATCGCGTGCTGATCGCCGCAGCAGCGCAAGTCATGCATGGGCTGTTGGCCTACAACCCGCGCGGCCATATCAATCTCACCGATGCCGATGGCACCACCCTGTATTTCTGTGGGCTAGATATCACCCCCGTTGGCAGTCGCCTGCTCGAGTCGGTCCAGGGCACCAACTGCACCGGCCTGGCGCTGGCCGAGGACCACCTGGTGTACGTGCTGGCCGAGGAAAACTTCGCCAGCGGCCTGCGCCAGCGCCGCATGCACTGCGCCGCGGCGCCGATCAAAAACGCCCAGGGCCAGACGCTGGCCATGCTGACCCTGACCGCCGAACCCGGCTGGTTTCACTTTCATACCCTGGGCACGGTGCAGGCGGCGGCCGAGGCAGTGTCGCGACAAATGGCCCTGCAAGGGTTGTTGGAAGAACAGCAAACAGTGCTCGAAGTGCTCAACGAAGGCTTGGTGGTACTGGATGAGCGCGGCTGTATCAAGGCCCTCAACCGTTATGCCCGGCAGTTGTTCGGCGTGGGGCTGGAACTGCTTGGCCAGCCGTTCCAGCGTCTGGGCCGCAGTGAATTGAGCGACGCGCTGGGTGAGGCGGTTCGCGATCTTGACTGCACCTTTCACCTGCACAACCGCAGCCAGCTCGCGTGCCTGGTCTCGGTGTGCCCGCTGGAGCAGGGCGGGGTAATCGTGTCCCTGCGTGAAAATCGGCGCATCCGCGAGATCACCCGGCGCATCGTCGGCACCCAGGCGAGCTACACCTTCGACACCATCCAGGGCACCTCGCGGGCCATCCAGGACGCGCTGCACCTGGGGCGCATCGCCAGTCGCAGTGAGTCCACCACGCTGATCCTCGGCGAAAGCGGCACCGGCAAGGAGCTGTTCGCCCAGGCCATCCACAATGCCAGCGACCGCGCCAATGGCCCGTTTGTGGCGGTCAATTGCGGCGCGATCCCACGGGACCTGGTGCAAAGCGAACTGTTTGGCCACGTCGAAGGGGCCTTCACCGGCTCGGCCCGTGGCGGCTCGGCGGGCAAGTTCGAATTGGCGGATGGCGGCACGATTTTTCTCGACGAAATCGGCGACATGTCCTTCGACGCCCAAGTCAGCCTGTTGCGAGTGTTGCAGGAGGGCGAAATCACCCGCGTCGGTGCAAAGAACTCGCGGCAGGTGGACGTGCGCATCATTGCCGCCACCCACCGCAACCTCAGCCAGGCAGTGGCCGAGGGTGCATTCCGTGAAGACCTCTACTACCGTCTCAATGTGCTGAACCTGACCGTGCCGCCCCTGCGCATGCGCCGTGAAGATATCCCGCTGCTGGCGCGACACTTTCTTGCGCGCTGTGCGCGTTCGTTGCGTAAAACGGTGCAGGGCTTTTCCCCCGAAGCGCTGGAAATGCTCTCGGCCTACGCCTGGCCGGGCAATGTGCGTGAGCTGGAAAACAGCGTCGAGCGCGCCACCAACCTAGCGACGGGCGAACTGATCCAGGCGGCCGATTTACCCCTGGAAACCAGACCGCGCGCCACGCTGCGCCACTACGAACCCCAGCCCGCCCAGGACCTGAGCAGCCACGAAATGCACGCCATCGTCGCCGCGCTCACCACCACCCGCGGCAACATCCGCCTGGCCGCGCGGCAACTGAACGTGTCGCGGGGTGGGCTGTACAACAAGATGAGCCGGTTTGGCCTGAGTGCCGCAGATTTTCGCAGCCCCCTGTAGGCGCCGGCTTGCCGGCGATTCCCTAACGAGGACGCCATCGCCGGCAAGCCGGCGCATTCACAGCAGGGGTGGGCAGGTAAGGATCGATGGCGCGGTCTTTGGCTGAACTGCGGGGCAGCGCACCCCAAGATGCTCCGAACACAGAGCCACCCTGAACGCAGACGGGCCACCGATTCCAGCAGCGGCGAGGATTGTTCCAGATGGCCTTGCTGGCCCCTTACAAACCATGAAAAAACGCTCCTCACCGATCGTTCCCGCGCTCTGCGTGGGAATGCCTCAACGGACGCTCCGCGTCCCCCAAGCACCAGCCCTCAAGCCCCCATGTTCTCCGACGTCACGATCTGCGGCGCTATATGCACTCGATGCCGCAGCGGATCAAACCCTTCGCCACTTTGCAATTGCACCAGCAACTGCACCAGTGCGTGCGCTGTCTGCCGGGGCTGTGAGTCCATCACCACATCGATCAGGCCCTGGCTCAGTGCCTGGCGGGACAGCGCGGTGGACTCCTGCAGGATGCTGCACAGCGTCGGGCGCTTGGGCAGTTGCGCCAGGGCATTGATCACGCCGTCGCCGCCACCGCCGACCACGCACAGGCCGCGCAGGTCGGTGTGGCGGGTGAGCAGGTCGAGGGTGGCTTCTTCGGTGATGTCGCAGTTGTCGAGGTTGATCAGCGGCTCAAGTGGCTTGAGGCCCGGCGCGTGTTCGGCGAGGTAGCTGTGCAGGCCTTCGACCCGCGCCTGGTGACCGAGGAAACGGTGGCCGCCCAACAGGATCCCGACGCTGCCTTTGCGCGCGCCGCAGGTGCGGGCGAGCAGCCAGCCCATGGTGCGTCCGACCACGTGATTGTCCTGGCCGACATAGGGCTCGACGCCGTGTTCATGGATATCCGAAAGCAACGCGACCACCGGCACGCCGGCTGCGCGGATTTGCGCCAGGCAGGCGTTGATCAGCGGATGGGCAAAGCTGACCACCGCGAGCGCATCGCATTGCACGGCGAGTTGCTCGATCTGCGCGACGATGGCGCTGGGTGTGCGGTCGTTGATGTAGTCGAACTGACAGGTCAGGTTGGCCGTGGCGTGGTGCTGCGCGGCGTCGCTGATCGAGTGTGCGAGGTTAGCGTAGAACGCCTGGGCGGTGCCCAGCAGCAGGATGCCGAAGCGGTAGGTGGGACGGCGTTCGCGAATGCGTTGGCCGATCAGTCGCGCGGCGAAATAGCCCACGGCTTCGGCGGCCTGGAACACCTGTTCGGCAGTGTCCGGGTTGACCGGCGCGCGAGCGTTCAGGACCCGGTCGACGGTGGCCACACTGAGGCCCGCCTGGGCGGCCACGGTGGCGATGGTCGGGCGTTTATTGTTGTTCATGACAGGCCCCTTGAGCGTCTTGATAGAAAACTATCAAGCCCCGCTGGGCCTGGATGATAGCTTGATAGGGAATGGATTCAAGGCCTTGAGGGTGATTTACCCAGGCTCTATGGTTTCTTTCGCAAGGCACCTGAACACCCACGCTTGCGGAGAACAATAACAATGCCTGGACACACCGCTCATCCCACCCGTCGTGACTACAGCCTGACCGGCCCTGAGGCTGCCCGCGCGGCGGAAAAAGGCCTGGTCTCGGCCAGTTGGTACCAATCGCCGATTTCGCGTAAACGCATGAAAGAATTGATGCAGCGCCGCGACGGCCCGGCCTTGCTCGACACCGCCCTCTGGATCTCGGCGCTGCTGGTCACCGGCTTTGGCGGCTACTGGTTCTGGGGCTCATGGGCCTGCGTACCGTTCTTCATGGCCTACGGCGTGCTCTACGGCACGGCGTCCAACCCGCGCTGGCATGAAACCGGCCACGGCACCGCGTTCAAGACTCGCTGGATGAACGACGCGCTGTACCAGGTGGCGAGCTTCATGTGCATCTTCGAACCCCATGTGTGGCGCTGGAGTCATGCCCGGCATCACACCGACACCATCGTTGTCGGCCGCGACCCGGAGATCGTCGAGCCGCGCCCGCCCAGCCTGTGGATGATGTTTCTCAGCCTGTTCAACTTGCCGCTGGCCTGGAAAACCTTCAGTGGCGTGGCCCGCCATGCCATCGGCCAGATGAGTGCGCAGGAGCAGGACTTCATCCCTGAATCCGAGTGGCCCAAAGTGTTTCGCGCCGCGCGTATCTGGGTCGGCATTTATGCGCTGGTCATTGGCACTGCGCTGTACCTGCACAGCTGGCTGCCGCTGATGCTGGTGGGCCTGCCGAGCCTCTATGGGGCCTGGCTTGGCTACCTGTTCGGCCTCACCCAGCACGTAGGCCTGGCCGAAGATGTGCTGGACCACCGCAGCAACTGCCGCACCATCTACATGAACCGCGTGCTGCGCTTTATCTACATGGACATGAACTACCACCTCGAGCACCACATGTACCCAATGGTGCCGTACCACGCCCTGGCGCAGCTGCATGAAGAGATTCGCGGCGACTGCCCGCCGCCGTACGCGAATATCCTCGAGGCGTACAAAGAGATCCTGCCGACGATCTGGAAGCAGCGCAGCGATCCCACGTACTTCGTGCAACGCCCGATTGGCCAGCGCACCGAGCCCGCCGCCACGACCGCCGTGCATGCAGAAGCCACTGCAGGCTGAGCCCCTTTAAAAAACAAGAGATAATCGCCATGAACGATCAATGGATCGACGTCTGCGCCGTGGGCGAAATAGACGAAGAAGACGTGATGCGCTTCGACCACGGGCCACATACCTATGCGGTGTATCGCTCGGCCGAGAATGAATTTTTCGCCACCGCCGGCCTGTGCACCCACGAAAAAATCCACCTGGCCGATGGCCTGGTGATGGACCACGTGATCGAGTGCCCCAAGCACAACGGGCGTTTCGATTACCGCTCCGGCAAGGCCCTCGGCGCGCCGGTCTGCGTCAATCTCAAGACTTATCCGGTGCGGGTCGAAGCGGGGCGGGTGTTGCTCGCCGTCACGGCGGCAGGATGAACGACGCCCTGATCATCGTCGGCGCCGGCCATGCCGGTGGCCGTGCGGCGCTGACCCTGCGCGAAGAAGGCTACAGCGGGCGCCTGATCCTGATCGGCGATGAAGCGCATTTGCCCTACGAGCGCCCGCCGCTGTCCAAGGGGTTGTTGCAGGGCAGCATCGACCTGGCGGGGTGCAGCCTGTGCGACGAGGCGCGGCTGGCCGAGTTGGACATTGAACACATCGCCGGCAACCCGGTGCGTCAATTGGACCCCGCGCAGCAGCGCCTGCAATTGGCCGACGGCCAGTGGCTGGCCTATGCCGGGTTGCTGCTGGCCACCGGGGGCAGGGCGCGCCGCCTGCCCCAGGCCCAGGCGAATGTGTTGTACCTGCGCACCCACGATGAAGCGCTGGCCCTGAAAGCCGCGTTGCGCCCTGGCGCCCGGCTGGTGGTGGTCGGTGGTGGCTTTATCGGCCTGGAGGTGGCGGCAACGGCGCGCAGCCTCGGGTGCGACGTCACCTTGCTGGAGGCCGGTCCACGCCTGGCCGGGCGCGTGCTGCCGCCGGTCATCTCTGAAGCCCTGCTGGACGTGCACCGCCTTCACGGCGTGGAGGTGCGCTTGAATGTGGCCCTGGAGTCCATCGACGTTGACGCGGTGGTGCTGGTCGATGGGCAACGGTTGCCCTGCGACCTGGTGGTGGTCGGTATCGGCATGCAGCCCAATATCGAATTGGCTGCAGCGGCAGGCTTGGACATCGGGCAGGGCATTCGTGTCGACGCGCACTTGCGCACCAGCGCGCCGAATGTCTACGCGGCCGGCGATGTCTGCGAGTTTCGCCTGGACGGCCAGTATCAGCGCCAGGAAACCTGGCGCAATGCCGAGGCCCAGGGCCGGCACGCCGCGCTGAACCTGCTGGGGCGCGAGCTGGCGTTCGAGTCGCTTCCCGGTTTCTGGTCCGACCAGTACGACTGGGGCTTGCAGACGGTCGGCGTGAGCACCGCGCTGACCGTCAGCCGACCCTTGCCCACGGGCGGCCTGCTGCTGTTCTACTTGGATGCCGAGCACCACCTGCAAGGCGCCTGCGGTTGGGCGCCGGGCAACAGCGTGGCCAAGGACATCAAGCTCTGCGAACGGCTGATCAGTGCACGCGTCCCGCTCAACCCCACCAGCCTGGCCGACCCCGACCTGTCGCTTAAACAATTGCTGCGAGGCTGATATGCGCCAATTTCTGGTATTTCAATCGCTGTGGGCCATGCAAACCGAGCCCGGTCCCCTGGAAGCACAGCTGGAGCGTATCGCCGCCGCAGGCTTCGATGGCGTCACCGACCACTACTGGAAAGCTGCGGATGTCGCGCGCCTGCACGCCGCCGCCAGCGCCCGCGGCTTGCAGATCGAAGGTCAGTTGTTCCCGCAGACCGTGGATGATCTGGCGGCGGCGCTGGATGTCATCAGCCGTCATGGCTGCCATCACCTGACCCTGCAAGCCGATGTGCGGCCGCGCAGCCAGGCCGAGGCCGCCAGGCTGGTCGAAGGCTGGCAGCGCCTCGCCGAGCAGGTGGACTTTCCGGTGCTGCTGGAAACCCACCGTTATCGCCTCACCAATGACCTGTTGTTCACCCTCGACCTGCTGGCGCAGATGCCCGACCTGAAGCTGCTGGCGGACCTGTCGCACTACGTGGTCGGCCGCGAGTTGCCCGAGCCGGGGGCCGTCGAGGATGATCAACAGATACGCACGATCCTGCGTCACAGCTGGGGCTTTCATGGCCGCGTGGCGAGCAGCGAGCAGGTGCAGGTCTCGCTCGAATTTCCCCAGCATCAAGCGTGGGTCGAGCGGTTTGCCGGCTGGTGGCGCTACGGCATCGAGGACTGGCTGGCGCGTCCCGACACCCCGCAGAGCCTGTCTTTCACCTGCGAACTCGGCCCGCCGCCCTATGCGATCACCGGCGCCGACGGTCGCGAGATCAGTGATCGCTGGGCCGAAGCGCTCAAGCTCAAGGCGTTGATTCGCGATGTGTGGCAGGAGTGTCAGAAATGATCTGCTAATCTGCGCGGGTTCACTCTCGCCCTTAGCCTGGATTTGCCCCATGCCGACTTCCTCCGTTCAGCCGCCTCTTGAGCCGCAGTCCGTCTGCCACCCGATCACCAGCAGCGCGATCTTCATGGTCGCCACCGTCACTCCCGGCCGTGAAGACCACGTGCGCGCCTGGTGCGCGGACATCGCCGGGCTGGTGCGTTCGGTGGGCAAGCGGGTGCCGGCGGGCAACTTGACCTGTGTCTGCGGGTTTGGTGCGGATGCCTGGGATCGATTGTTCGGCGCACCACGCCCGGCGGCGCTGCACCCGTTCCGGGAGTTCGGTGTGGAAGGGCGCATGGCGGTGTCGACGCCCGGCGATATCCTGCTGCATATCCGCGCCGAGCAGATGGACCTGTGCTTTGAACTCGCCACCCACGTGATGGCTGCGCTGGGCGACAGTGTCAAGGTGGTGGATGAAGTCCAGGGGTTCCGCTACTTCGACATGCGCAGCATCATCGGGTTTGTCGACGGCACGGAAAATCCGGTAGGCCGCAAGGCCGTGGGGTTCACCATCGTCGGCGCCGAAGACCCGGAATTCGAGGGCGGCAGCTATGTGCTGGTGCAGAAGTACCTGCACAACATGACGGCCTGGAACGGCCTGACAGTCGAAGCCCAGGAGAAGGTGATCGGGCGCACCAAACTCTCGGATATCGAGTTGGATGAGGAGACCAAGCCGAGCAACTCCCACAGCGCATTGACGGTCATCACCGACAAGAACGGCGAGGAAGTGAAAATCCTGCGTGACAACATGCCCTTCGGCCGCCCGGGTGCCGGCGAGTTCGGCACCTACTTCATTGGCTACGCGCGCTCGCCGGAGCCTCTGGAGTTGATGCTGGAGAACATGTTCGTCGGCCGCCCGGTGGGCAACTATGACCGTTTGCTGGACTTCAGCACGGCGGTCACCGGCGGCCTGTTCTTCGTGCCCTCGGCCGACCTGCTGGAAGAGCTGGCCGACCGAACGATCGGGCAATAGCACGACCCAGGAAGTACGCATCCCAACTGTAGGCGCCGGCAAGCCGGCTACTACAGAAGCGGTTTTAGCTCAGCAAGCCGGTACTGACTGCGACGATCAGGAACACCCCGAGCAACGCGCGGTAAATCACAAACGGCCAGGTGGAGAACCGTTCCAAAAACTTCATCAGGCCCCAGATCGCAAAGAATGCCGAGACGCTGGCCACCACCAGGCCAAAGAGCAGGTGCGGCCAGGCGTGTACGGGCATGTCGGCGTGCAGCAGCACCCACAGCTCTTTCAAGCCGGCAAGGGCGATTGCGGGCAGGCCGAGCAGGAACGAAAATCGCGCGGCTTCCTCGCGTTTGAAGTTGAGGAACAACGCGGCCGTCAGCGTCGAACCGGAGCGCGACACGCCGGGGATCAGCGCGCCGATCTGCGCAATGCCGACGATCAGTGCATCGCGCAGGCGCATCTGGCTCATGTCGCGGGTATGCCGGGCACGCACTTCGGCCACCGCCAGCAGCACGGCCATCACCACGCAGGAAATGCCGATCACCATCAGCCCGCGCAACGGCGAGTTGCAGGCGTTCAACGTCGAAGACAGGGCCAGGCCGGCAATGCCGATCGGAATGGTCGCCAGCACAATCGCCACCGCCAGCTTGAACCACTGATTGTCGTAGTCGCCCTGGCGCACCGCACCGATGCTGCCGGTGACCACCTGGCGCACATCACGCCAGAAGTAACTGACCACCGCCGCCAGCGCCGCCAGCTGCATCGCCGCCGAAAACGCCGAGCCGGGGTCCTGCCAGCCGAGCAGGGCGGGCACCACCCGCATGTGGGCGGTGGACGACACCGGCAGCAGCTCGGTAATGCCCTGGATTACGCCCAGGATAAAGATCTGCAGGTAATCCAGGGAGGCAAAGCCTACATCCAGGCCGGCGGAACAGACGTTTGTCAAAATGCATGTCCTTGGAGAAAAAGGGGAGGGCTGGCGGAGTTTATTCCAAATGTTTCAAAGTTTTAGGCCGCGCCAGACAAATCCGCATTCGGTTCAGCAAGCAGAAAGGTTAGACAATGTATTGGCCTGGCGAGAGGATTTGTGAACAATGGCGCCCTGCGTTTTTTCACCGAGACCCCCATGCCTGAAACCACTGTTGAACTGATCCAGACCGGGCCCGAAGACGCCGAGCTGATCCGCAATCTCTACCAGTACTACGCCTACGAGTCGTCGGACTGGGAGCAGGAAGACGTCGAGGCCGATGGCCGCTTCTACATCCACGACGAACACCTGACCCGTTACTGGCATGATCCGCAGTGGAGCGCCAACCTGTTGCTGGTCGATGGCTATATCGCCGGCTTCCTGCTGATCGAAGGCAGTGAGTTGCCTGGCCTCGACGCCCTGGAACTGGCCGACCTGTTTATCCTCAAGCGCTATCGCCGCAAAGGCATTGGCCGCGCCATCGCCACGCAGGTGTTGTGCAGTGGTCACGCCAATTGGCTGGTGCGCTTCTATGACCAGGACGAAGTGTCCCAGGCGTTCTGGCGCACGGTGCTGGATAACCTGCCACGCCCGGTGCAGACCCTCGAGCTGGACGATGACCCGCAACTGGTGAGCTACCTGATTACCCGCGCGGCGCTGCACTGAACATAGGGTTGAACTCAAGGCGGCCAAGCCGCTCCTAGCCTCGTCGGCCACCCTGGCCCTGAATTTCACAAGGATGCGAAATGCTTATGTCTGCTTCGATCAAGTACCTGGCGGCGGCTGCCGCACTGCTGATGCTCGGCGGTTGCGTGACCCTCTCGGGTGACTACAACGTCACGGCCGTCGACGTCTCCGGTGCGCCGATCCCGATGGTCATCACCAGCCACGGCAGTGCCATCTACTCGTCGCGCAACATGTTCTGCCAGAACTTCCCGAAAGCCACGGTGACCATCCGTGACCTCAACACCGGCGAAGAGCTCAAGAGCGAAAGTCCTTACCACTGCCGCTAGGGCAGGCGCGGGTTTGCCCCAAAAGAGGCTTCGGCCTCTTTTTTGTTGCCTGGAGAAAAACACCGCTTAGTCGCCAATGTTTTTATATGCACAAAAAAACATTTACAAGCCGAGCTTGTACTGTGAATATGTCCCGGCGAATTTAAAAAAACAAAAAACATCCGCGGCACTGACCTCAGGCCAGGCCATAACAACAACGACCTAACACAGGCTTGAAGCCGGCTCCTGCCCCAGGCCGGTCTCTTCAGCGAAGGAGAACATCTCCCGTGAATCGCTTACTCAATGGCACGCTGTGCGTCACCCTCGCACTCGGCGCCGGCCTTGCGCAGGCCCAGACCACCTTGCGCGTCGGCTTGAATGCCGACATCCGCAGCACCGAACCGGGCGTCAACCGTGACGAAAATACCGACACGGTGATGCTGCACATCGTCGAAGGCCTGGTGGCCCACCGTGAAGACGCCTCCGTCGGCCCGTTGCTGGCCCGTGAGGTGCAACGCTCCGCTGACGGCATGACCTACACCTTCAAGTTGCGCGACGGCGTGCACTTCCAGAATGGCGCGACCTTGACCGCCGCCGACGTGAAGTGGACCTGGGAGCGCTACCTCGACCCGAAAACCCAGTGGCGCTGCCTGGCCGAATTCGATGGCCGTGGCGGGGCGGAAATTACCGGCATTGATGCGCCGGACCCGCTGACCGTGGTGTTCCACCTCGACCAGCCCAGCGGCCTGTTCCTGGCTTCCATGGCGCGCCCCGATTGCGGCGGCAGCGGCATCCTGCACCGCGATTCGCTGGCGGCGGACGGCAGCTGGAAGGCGCCGATCGGCACCGGCCCGTTCAGCCTCGATGAATGGAAACCCGGCCAATACGTGGTGCTCTCGCGCTTCAAGGACTACAGCCCGCGCGACGAGGCCGGGCCGGATGGCTTTACCGGCACGAAGACCGCATTGGTCGACGCCGTACGTTTCATGGTGATCCCCGACCCGTCATCGGCCAAGGCCGCGTTGATGTCCAACAACATCGACCTGCTGCCCAATGTCAGCGCCAGCGATGCCCAGGAGTTGAAAACCACGCCGGGTGTGCAGATCTCGTTCAGCCCGATCATGGCGATCTGCGGCTTGCTGTTCCAGACCAACGACCCACTGCTCAAGGATGTGCGCATCCGCCAGGCCATCGCCCATTCCCTGGACTACGGGCAAATGGTCAACGCCCTGTCCAATGGCACCTCGGAGCCGAACAACTCGGCCATCCCCCAGACCAGCCCGTTCTACAGCGCCACCGCCAGGCAGGGTTATCGCTATGACCCACAGGAAGCCCAGCGCTTGCTCAGCGAGGCCGGCTACCACGGCCAGCCGATCAAGATGATCGTCAACAAACGCTATTCGCAGATGTTCGACATGGGCCTGCTCAGCCAGGCGATGGCGGTGGCCAGCGGCCTGAATATCCAGATGGA
Source organism: Pseudomonas sp. TH21 (assembly GCF_016651025.1). Classification (NCBI taxonomy): domain Bacteria; kingdom Pseudomonadati; phylum Pseudomonadota; class Gammaproteobacteria; order Pseudomonadales; family Pseudomonadaceae; genus Pseudomonas; species Pseudomonas sp. TH21. The sequence goes on from NZ_JAEKEQ010000001.1 coordinate 2,359,207, forward strand.
AACCCTGGAGTGGGGCACGCAGCTGGAGCGCTACCAGAGCGGCAACTACCAGATGATGGCGTTCTCTTATTCGTCGCGTCTCGACCCGGCCACCAGCTTCGATTCGCTGATGGGCGACAAGAGCAAGGAGCCGCGCAAGGTCTGGGACAACCCCCAGGCGCAGGCGGTGCTGCGCGAAGCGGTGCGCGAGAGTGACACGGCCAGGCGCCAGGCGCTGTTCGACCAGTTGCACACGATGATGATCCACGACACGCCAATGGTGATCATCTACAACGGCACGGTCGCCGCAGCGCTGCGGGACAGCGTCAAGGGCTTCCATTCGTGGCCGGTGTCGTCGCCACGGTTGTGGGGCGTCAGCCTCGCTGCCCATTAACGAGGCCTGAGCATGTTGCGTTTTATCCTGCAAAAACTCGGGATGGCGATCCCGACGCTGTTGCTGATTTCGGTGATGGTCTTCGCCTTGATTCGCCTGATCCCGGGCGACCCGGCGCTGCTGATGCTCGGCGATATGGCCGACCCCCAGAGCCTGGCCGAGATGCGCCACACCCTGGGCCTGGATCACTCGTTGGTGACGCAGTTCCTGATCTGGTTCAAGGCGGTATTGAGCTTTGACCTGGGCTTTTCCATCAGCACCAAGCAGGCGGTGTTGCCGCTGATCCTGGACCGCTTCAGCGTCAGCGCGACCATCGTGCTGGTGGCGGTATTGTTCGCCACGCTGATCGCGGTGCCCATCGGCCTGATCGCCGCCTGGAAACAGAACACTGCACTCGACCTCGGCCTGGTGTCGGTGGCGACCTTGCTGCTGTCGATCCCCAGCTTCTGGCTCGGCCTGCTGTTGCTGCATGCCTTTGGCATCCAGCTCGGCTGGCTGCCGGTGGTGGGGTACGTCAGTTTCGCCCAGGCGCCGTGGCAGGCGATCAGCTACATGGTGCTGCCGGTGGTGACCCTGACGCTGGTGGAAGTCGGCGCGATCACCCGCATGGCGCGGGCCAGCACCATTGAGGTGCTGCGCCTGGAGTACATCGCCCATGCCCGCGCCAAGGGCTTGTCGGAGCGCGCGGTGCTGTGGAAACACGCATTGCCCAACGCCTTCGCCCCGACCTGGACCCTGGTGGGGCTGATCCTCGGCAACCTGCTGGGCGGCATCGCGGTGCTGGAAACCGTGTTCACCCTGCCAGGCATAGGCCGCTTGATGGTGGATGCGATTTTCGCCCGCGACTACCCGGTGCTGCAGGGCTGCCTGTTGCTGATCACCTTTATCTACGTGCTGGTCAACCTGTGTGTGGATCTGCTCTATCCGCTGTTCGATCCAAGGGTGAAGTTATGAGTTCGAGTATTGCCGTGCCCGTGCAGGCCAGGCGTCGACGCGTGTGGGCGCCGGCCAATGCCCTGATCGGCGGCGGGCTGCTGGTGGCGTTGATTGCGCTGGCATTGATGGGGCTGGTGTGGTCACCGTTCGACCCGTTGAAAATCGACCTGATGTCGCGCTTCCAGGCGCCCTCGGCCACGCACTGGCTGGGCACCGACGAGTTCGGTCGCGACGTGTTCAGCCGCCTGTTGATCGGCGCGCGCACCAGCCTGTGGGTGAGCCTGCTGACGGTCAGCGTGGCCGTGCTGGCCGGCACCCTGATCGGCATGCTCGCCGGTTACCTGCGCGGCTGGACCGACCGTGTGCTGATGATGTTCAACGATGCCTTGCTGGCGTTTCCGGGCATTCTCATGGCCCTGGGCATCATGGCGATCATCGGTGCGAGCAAATACGGGATCGTGCTCGCCTTGGGCATCGCCTACACGCCGTCGGTGGTGCGCGTGGTGCGCGGCACCGTGCTGTCCCTGCGCGAGCTGGAGTACATCGAAGCTTCGCGGGTGATCGGCAACTCCGAGCTGTACACCATGCTGCGGCACATCGCGCCGAACTGCCTGGCGCCGTTGTGTGTACTGGCCACCAGCATGTTCGGCTGGGCGCTGCTGTCGGAAAGCGCCTTGAGCTTCCTCGGCCTGGGCGTGCCGCCACCGGCAGCGACCTGGGGCAACATGCTCGCGAGCAGCCGGCCGTATATCGCCTCGGCGCCGTGGCTGGGCGTGTTCCCCGGGCTGTTTATCTGCCTGACGCTGCTGGCGATCAACCTGTTTGGCGATGCCCTGCGCGATCGTCTCGACCCCCGGATGAGGAAGTGAAGATGTCCGCCAATCCTGTTTTGCTGAACGTCGAACACTTGCAGATCCGCGTGGGCGAACACGGCCCGCTGGCAGTCGACGACCTGAGTTTCAGCATCGCGCCCGGTGAAATCGTCGCGTTGGTGGGCGAGTCCGGCAGCGGCAAGACCATGGCCGCGCGCGCCGCCATCGGCCTGCTGCCGTTGCCCATGCAAGTCTGCGGCGGGCGCCTGGATTTCCAGGGCCGTGACCTGGCCAGCGTCAGCCCCGAGGAGCTGCGCGCGATTCGTGGCGCGAGCATCGGCATGGTGTTCCAGGAACCAATGGTGTCGCTCAATCCGGCGCTGAAGATCGGCCAGCAGATGAGCGAAGCGCTGAGGCTGCACACCGACCTCGACCCGCCGCAGATCCGCGAGCGTTGCCTGACCATGCTGCGGCGCATCGGCATCAAGGCCGCCGAGCGCTGCCTGGAATCCTATCCGCACCAGTTTTCCGGCGGCATGCGCCAACGCATCATGCTGGCCTCGGTGATGCTGCTGCGTCCGGCGCTGTTGATTGCCGACGAGCCCACCACCGCGCTGGACTGCCTGGCGCAGCTGGACGTGATCGAGCTGATGCTGGAACTGACCCGCGAGCAGGGCACGGCCATTCTGTTTATCAGCCATGACCTGTCCCTGGTCGCCCGTTATGCGCACAAGGTGGTGGTAATGCGTCACGGCCAGGCGGTGGAGCAGGGTACGATTGAAGATATCCTGCTGGCGCCCAAGGCCGAGTACACGCGCCAGTTGCTGGAGGCGTTGCCGCGGCGCGGCGTACTGGCGCCATTGCCGGCCAGCAACGGGCCGTTGGTGGAAGTGGACCAGGTGTGCATCGAGCACCCGGGGCCGACCTCGTTCTGGGGCAAGCGCCAGCACACCCGTGTGGTGCACTCCGCGAGCCTGGTGATTGCCCCCGGCGAAACCCTGGCGCTGGTGGGCGGCAGCGGCTCGGGCAAGACCACCCTCGGGCGCTCGCTGGTCGGCCTGATCAAACCTTGCGCCGGTGCGATCCGCTTCAAGGGCGTGGACATCCTCAAGGCCGCCAACCGCACGCACCGCCTGCAATGCCAGATGATCTTCCAGGACCCGTATTCGTCCCTGAACCCGCGGATGAAAATCGGCGACATCCTCGCCGAACCGCTGCGTCACGAACCCGGCCTGAACGCCGCCCAGCGACGTGAGCGGGTGACGCAGACCCTCCAGGACATCGGCCTGGGCGAGCAGTTTGTCGAGCGTTTCCCCCATCAGCTCTCCGGCGGCCAGCGCCAGCGCGTCGCCATCGGCCGCGCGCTGGTGCGCCACCCGCAACTGGTGATCGCCGACGAGCCGATTTCGGCGCTGGACATGACTATCCAGAAGCAGATTCTCGAGCTGTTCGAACGCCTGCAGGCGCAGTACGGCTTTGCCTGCCTGTTCATTTCCCATGACCTCGCGGCGGTGGAGCGTATCGCCCATCGGGTGGCAGTGATGCACCAGGGCACTGTGGTGGAAGTGGGTGCGCGCGAACAGATCTTCGACCATCCGCAGCACCCGTACACCCGGCAGTTGCTGGCCGCCGCCAGCCCGCTGGAGAAACTGCCGGACGGCGGCTACCGAATACGACCGGCGATTTAACCCCCTGATTTCACCCGGCGTGCAGGCCTTCAAACCCTGCGCGATGGGGAATGTCGTGCCCAGAAAAACAATAAGACCTACTCACCGATAACGACTGCCAGGAGCCAAGAACATGCATAACAACAACCTCAACCTGATCCTGAAGGGCGTCGGCCTCATGAGCGGGGGCCTGCTGTGCGTCCCGGCCCAGGCGGACTTCATCAAGGACAGCAAGGCTGATCTGGAACTGAAGAACTACTACTTCAACCGTGATTATCGCGAGGACGCCGGGCAATCCAAGCGCGAGGAATGGGCCCAGGGTTTTATCCTCAACCTGAAGTCGGGCTTCACCGAAGGCACCGTGGGCTTTGGGGTGGACGTGGTCGGCATGCTCGGCCTGAAACTCGATTCCAGCCCGGACCGCTCGGGCTCCGGCCTGTTGTCGCGGGACAACGACGCGACGCCGGGCAAACCGAGTTATGCCAAGCGTGCCCACGATGAATATTCCAAGTATGGCGTGACCGGCAAGGTGCGTTTTGCCCAGAGCGAACTGCGCAGCGGCTACCTGTTGCCGGACCTGCCGACCTTGCAACCGAACACCAGCCGGCTGTTCCCGCAGACTTTTCGTGGCACCCAGGTGACCTCGACGGACATCGCCGGGCTGGCGTTGATCGGTGGGCAGATCGACCAGACCAAACAGCGCGAATCCACCGACTACGAAGACATGGCGCTGACCAGCCAGAGCGGCGCCTACAAAAGTTCCGGCAAGAGTGACCGCTTCCGCTTTGCCGGTGGCGACTACAAGCTCACGCCGGGCATGACCCTCAGCTATCACTTTGCGCAACTGGAGGACATCTACCAGCAGCATTTCGTCGGGGTGAAAAACAGTTTCGCCCTGGGCGGCGGCACCCTCAAGACCGACATCCGCTATTTCGATGCGGACAAGTCCGGTGCGGGCCTTGCAGGCAAGGTCGACAACCGCGCGCTGAGTACGCGGGCGATGTTCAGCTACAAGGGCCACAGCGTTGGCGGGGGGTATCAGGAGCAGTATGGCGAGACGCCGTTTACCTATGTGGACGGGACCAATACCTACCTGTTTTCCGAGTACCAGTTGAGCAACTTCTCGCAGACCAACGAGCGCGTCTGGCATGCGCGGTATGACTTCGACTTTGCCGCGTTGGGCGTGCCGGGGCTGACGTTTTCGACGCGTTGGGCCAAGGGCGACCAGGCCGAGGTGAAGGGATTTGTGGGGGAGGGCCGTGAGTGGGAGCGCGATATTGACCTGGGCTATGTGTTTCAGTCCGGGGCGCTCAAAGGGGTGTCGTTGCGCTGGCGCAATGGGTTGAGCAAGGCTAACTATCTCCGGGATATGAATGAGAACCGGGTGATTGTTGGCTATACCGTGGCGCTCTGGTGATGCGAGTGGGGGCGATTCGGTCTGAATGTGGGAGCTGGCTTGCCTGCGATGGCGGTAAGTCGGCGTACCGCTCCATTCCTGCGCCTGGGTTTGCGGTCTGGAACCGCGCGCCTAGGCGAAACAGGGATGCCCACCGGGGCAACCCATCACCCCTTGTTGCGCGCCACCCGCAACTTGCTGGCCACATCCAGGTGTCGATGCAGCAGCGTCGACGCCCACTCGTTATCGCCTTGCTCCAGCGCATCGAGGATCGCCAGGTGTTCCTGGCACGAGACTTTCACGCGTTCCACGTTGTTCACCGTGTGGAACTCGGTCAGCCGGCGCAAGCGGTTCTGTTGCTGGATCGCCTGCAGGATGTAGCCGTTGCCGGAAGCGGCTGCGAGCAGTTCGTGGAATTCGGCGTTGCATTCGATAAAGCGCTGCCCGTCGACCTTGCCTTCGAGCAGTTCCATCTGGCGCTCGCGGCAGCGGCGGAAGTGTTCCGGGTGGATCTTGAAAGTCGGTTCCAGCAGCCCGGCCGGCTCCAGCAGCATGCGGAAGCGGTAGCTTTCGAAGCGCGTCTGCGGGCTGTTCAGCGTCGGCAGGAATTGCCAGCCATGCCCGTGCTTGCGCTGCATCACGCCTTCATCCGAGAGCCGCAGCAGGCAGCGGCGCAACACACTTTTGCCAACGCCGTAGCGGCGCAGCAAATCACTTTCGGAAATCTGGTCGGGCAGCACCTGGTTCAGCCGGTCGTCGATCAGCCGCGTGTACAGCTGGTCCTCTTCGTTGTGCAACTCACTGAATTGCTGCGCCAGGCCATCGGTTGCCTGCAGCGGGACGCGATAGCCCTGCTGCGGCAACGGCTCGATGGCCTGCTGTTCGGCCAGGTAGGAAAGCGCACTGCGGATCGGCGAGCGCGATACGCCCAGGCGCTGCGCCAGTTCCACTTCCTTGAGGTGCATACCGGGTTGCAGGTCGCCGCTGGCGATGGCGGCAAGGATCTGTCCGGCGACTTTGGTCTGCAGCGAAGTGAGTGGGGCCATGGTGCGAAGTCTTTCCTGTGACAGGGGAGGCAAGGATACCCGGAAAAGCTGAATTATAGGCGGCTCAAATACATCAGCGCCGCGTCGATCAAATCTTTATCTGCATTATTTGAAATATAAAAACATCCAGAGGACCCATCATGACTTACATCCCGCTGCCCCGGGCCTTGCCCACCGAACGCGGCGTCGACCCGGCCGGCATTCTCGATTTTCTCCGGACCGTGGCCGAGGCCGGCCTGGAGCTGCACAGTTTCATGCTGTATCGCCAGGGCGCAGTGGTGGCCGAGGCCTTCTGGCGGCCTTATTCGGCGCACCGCCCCCACGTGCAGCATTCGGCAACCAAGAGCTGGACCGCCACCGCCGTCGGCCTGTTGATCGATGACGGGCGCCTGAGCCTCGACGCCAAGGTCGTGAGCTTCTTCCCCGAGCTGTGCCCGCAACCTGTCAGTGCGAACCTTGCGGCGATGACGGTCGAGGATCTGCTGACCATGCGCACCGGCCACACCCGCGGTATTTCCGGCGGTGACTGGCGCAACCTGCAAAGCAGCTGGGTCGAGGCGTTTCTGAAGGAGCCGGTGGACGAGCCGCCGGGCCAGTCGTTCATCTACAGCAGTGCCTCGAGTTTCATGCTCTCGGCCATCGTCACCCAGGTCACCGGGCAGACCCTGCACGCGTTGTTGCAGGCGCGCGTCCTCGATCACCTGGGCCTCGACCGGCTGGAGTGGGACTTGGCGCCAGGCGGTTTCAACGCCGGTGGCAACGGCTTGAGCTGCACCAGCGAAGACTCGCTGAAGTTCGGCGTGCTGCACCTCAACCGTGGCCAATGGCAGGGCCGCCAGTTGCTCTCGCCACAGTGGGTCGCCGACGCCACGCGCAACCAGGTGCAGGATGTGTGGATGGGCGAATTCGACGGCAAGCAGTACCTGCCGCGCGACAAGAACAAGGCCAACGAAGCCCAGCGCGAAGGCTATGGCTACCAGTGGTGGATGACCGAGCACGGTGGCTACTACGCCTCTGGCGTGTTCGGCCAGCAGTGCATCGTGCTGCCGGCACAGGACACGGTCATCGTGTTCACCTGCGGCCTGCGCCTGGGTGAAAAGCGCTTGCACCAGGCGCTGTGGCAACACCTGTTCCCGGCGCTGGGCCGCGCGAGTGCGGATGCCCAGGGCAGCCAGGCGCAATTGGACTCGCTGATTGACGAGCTGCACCTGCCGACGTTGCAAGGCCTGAAAAGCTCGCCCGCCAGTACCACCCTGCAAGGCCGTTTCAGCATCGAGCCCAATGAAGACGGCGTGCGCGAACTGGCTTTTGATTTCCATCCCGATCACTGCGATTTCACCCTCGTCGACCACCGTGGCACCCATCACCTGCGCGCGGGTTTCCAGCAGCCGCTGGAGTCGATCACCAGCCTCACCGGCAATTACCTGCACCACCAATACCAGCCGGAGCAGACCCCGGTGGTCGCCCAGGCCTGCTGGACTGCCGAGGGCGAGTTGCGCATGGACTGGCGCTTTGTTGAAACCGCCTTCGGCGACCACGTCAGTTGCCGCTTGCATCACGGCCGCCTGCACTTCGCGCGCGGCGTCAATACCAATGCCGGCGCCTTGCAGCGCCCGACCCTGATCGGCACGCGCATCGCGTCTTAAGGAGTACACCCATGACCTCTTCCTTGTGGGCGCCATTTACCGCCATGCGCCCGTTCAACCGCGCGCCGATGCTGTTTGATCGCGCCGCCGGCATGCATTACACCACCACTGATGGGCGCCAGGTGCTCGACGCCATGGCCGGGCTCTGGTGCGTCAACGCCGGTCACGGCCAGGCGCGGATTGTCGAGGCGATTCGCGAAGCGGCGGGGCGCCTGGACTTTGTGTCCTCGTTCAAGATGAGCCATCCCGCCGCACTGACCCTGGCCGATCGGCTGGTGGCCAGCGCCCCGGACGGCCTGGATAAAGTGTTCTTTACCAACTCCGGCTCGGAAGCGGTGGACACCGCGCTGAAGATCGCCCGTGCCTACCATCAGGCCCGCGGCGATTGCCGCCGCACCAAACTGATCGGCCGCGCCAAGGGTTACCACGGCATGGGCTTTGGCGGGCTGTCGGTGTCGGGCATTGGCCGGCAGAAACGCGACTTCGGGCCGCTGCTCGGCGACGTCGCGCACCTGCCGCTGCCCTATGATGCTGGCTCGCGTTTCAGCCTCGGTCAACCGGAGCAAGGCGTGCAGTATGCGGACGCCTTGCTGCACCTGCTGGAGATTCACGACCCGGCCACGGTGGCGGCGGTGATTGTCGAGCCGGTGACCGGTTCCGGCGGCGTGTATGCGCCGCCACTCGGCTACCTGCAGCGCCTGCGCGAGCTGTGTGATCGGCATGGCGTGCTGCTGATTTTCGACGAGGTGATCACCGGTTTCGGCCGTGTCGGTCACAGCTTCGCTGCCCAGGCGTTTGGCGTGACCCCGGACCTGATGACCCTGGCCAAGGGCCTCACCAACGGTGCGGTGCCGATGGGCGGCGTGCTGGTCAGTGGCGCCGTGTATGAGGCCTTCATGCAAGGCCCGGAACAGGCGATTGAATTGATGCACGGCTACACCTATTCCGCCCATCCGCTGGCGTGCGCCGCAGGTCTCGCGACCCTTGAAGTGCATCAAGAGTTGGGCATCAACGCCCATGTGCAGCAGATCGCCCCGCTGTGGCAAACCACTGCGCTGGGCCTGCGCGAACAGCCGCTGGTGCTTGATGTGCGTGCGATTGGCCTGCTGTGCGCCGTCGAACTCAAGCCCCGCGACGGGGCGCCAGGGGCACGTGCGGCCGAGGTGGCCCAGCGCTGTTTCGATGCAGGCGTGCTGGTGCGCGCGTCCGGAGAAAATATCGTGCTGTCGCCGCCGCTGATCCTCGACCAGGAACAACTTGCGCTGATCTTCCACACCCTGGCGCAGGCCCTTGAGGCGACGCGATGAACCACCGGGATTTCTATATCGACGGGCAGTGGGTCAAGCCCTTGGGCACCGAGACATTGGCAGTGATCGACCCGTCCACCGAGTGCGCGGTCGCGACCATCAGCCTGGGCACGCTTGGCGACCTCGACCGGGCAGTGGCTGCCGCGCGGCGCGCCTTTGATCACTACAGCCAGTGGACGCGGGAGCAGCGCCTGGCGTTGCTGGCGGCGATCATCGAGGGCTATCGCGAACACAGCGAGGCCCTGGCGCAGTGCGTGCACCAGGAGATGGGCGCGCCCTTGTCACTGGCGCGCAGTGCCCACGTGCCGGCCGGGCTGGGCCACTTGCAGCGGGCCTATGCGGTGCTCGAAGACTACGCGTTCGACCGCGCCCACGGCAGCACGCTGATCAGTCGCGAGCCGATCGGCGTGTGCGGCCTGATCACGCCCTGGAACTGGCCGCTCAACCAGCTCACCTGCAAGCTCGCCCCAGCCTTGGCGGCGGGCTGCACGATGGTGCTCAAGCCCAGTGAAAAGGCGCCGCTGTCGGCCATGCTGCTGGCCGATATCCTGCACCGCGCCGGGGTGCCCAAGGGCGTGTTCAACCTGGTCAACGGCGACGGGCCGACGGTCGGCGACGGCATGGCGCGGCATGCCGGTATCGACATGCTGTCCTTCACCGGCTCCACCGGCGCGGGCATCGCGGTGGCCAAGGCGGCGGCGGACACGGTCAAGCGCGTGTCGCAGGAACTGGGCGGCAAGTCGGCCAACCTGATCCTGGCCGATGCCGACCTTGAGGCGGCGGTGCGCCATGGCGTCAGCAGCTGTTTTCGCAACAGCGGGCAGTCGTGCAATGCGCCGACGCGAATGTTGGTGCCACGGGCGTTGCAGGCGAGGGCGGTGGCGATTGCACAGGCAGTCGCCGCGCAGGTCTGCTTCGACGACAGCCACCCGGCCACGGCCATGGGACCCTTGGCCAATCAGGCGCAGTTCGAGCGGGTGCAGGCGTTGCTCGCGGCCGTCGACAGCCCGCCCGTCTGCGGCGGCGTGGGACGCCCGCACGGGGTGAAGACGGGTTTCTACGCCAGGCCCACGATCTTCGCCGATGTCGATCCAGACACGCCGATTGCCCGCGAGGAAGTGTTCGGCCCGGTGCTGGTGATCATCCCCTACGACAGCGAAGACCAGGCGATTGCCATCGCCAATGACAGCCCTTACGGGCTCTCGGGCTATGTCACCGCCGGTAGCCTGGAACGTGCACGTGCCGTGGCCCGGCGCCTGCGCACCGGCATGGTCCATCTCAACGGCAGCAAGGCCGACAACGGCGCACCGTTCGGCGGCTACAAGCAGTCGGGCAATGGCCGCGAATGGGGCGTGTTCGGGCTGGAGGACTATCTGGAAGTGAAGTCGCTGTTCGGCTACCAGCCTAGCCCGGATTGAACAACGCCTGTTGCATCGCCTGCGGCGGCTGGCCGAAGGCGCGCAGGAAGGCCTGGCGCATGCGCTCGCGGTCGCCGAAGCCGGTTTCGCGGGCGACGACTTCCACCGGGTGGCGGCTGGTCTCCATCATTGCCCGCGCGGCTTCCACGCGCAGCGACTCGATGGCCTTGGCCGGCGTCTGCCCGGTTTCCTCGCGAAACACGCGGCTGAACTGGCGCGGGCTGAGCCGGGCGACCTCGGCCAGGGCTTCCACCGACAGGTCGTGGGTGAGGTTTTCGCGGGCGTAGGCCAGGGCCAGTTGCACACGGTCGGACTTGGGGTCCAGTTCCAGCAAGGCCGACAGCTGCGACTGCTCGCTGCCCCGGCGCTGGGCAATCACCAGCTTGCGTGCGATGCGCCGCGCAAGATCGCTGCCCAGGTCGTTCTCGACCATCGCCAGCGCGAGGTCGACCCCGGCACTCATGCCGGCGCCGGTCCAGATCTGGCCGTCGACCACGAACAGCTTGTCTTCTTCCAGGTGGATAGCCGGGTAACGCTTGCGAAAGGCCGGTGCGTGAATCCAGTGGGTGGTGGTGCGCTTGCCCTCCAGCAGGCCGGCTTCGGCCAGTACAAAGATGCCCATGCACAACGAGGCGATTCGCCGTGATTGCGCAGAGGCGGCCTTGACCAGTTCCAGCAGGCTCAGCTCCGGCAGGCGAAACTCCATGTAGCCGCTGACAATCAGCGTGTCATAGCCTTCGGCGCGCACCTGGGTAGTGTTCACCGAGAAACCCTGGGACGCCATCACCGCACCGCCATTCTCCGACACCAGGTGAAACTCATAAGCCGGTTCGCCGCGCAGCAGGTTCGCGCACTCGAACACCGACCCGACGCTGAGACTCAGGCATTCGAAGTTCGGGTAAACCATCAACGCAACGCTGTGCATCGCATCTCTCCAGAAGCGTGGGAGAGGCGATTGTCGGCGGCTGCCGGGAAAACGGCAACCGCCTTTGCGGCGTGTCCGGAATCCTTGCGGATATGACATTGTGAGCGCCTGGCCCCATCCCTAACATTCACCCAACGACGAGACGACTGGTCTAATCGGACGGGATGAAGACATGAGCAACGAAACCAGAAGTGCACGGCAGATCATTCTTGACAGTGCACGGCCGATTGTCGGCGCCAAGGGATTTTCTGCGGTCGGCCTGAACGAAATACTGCAAGCCGCCGAAGTGCCTAAAGGCTCGTTCTATCACTACTTCACGTCCAAGGACGCGTTTGGCGTGGTCCTGCTCGACACCTACTTCGACCAGTACGTGCAGGGCATGGAACAGCTGTTCAACCAGTCGGGTTTGTCCCAGCACGCCAAATTGATGCGCTACTGGCAGTGCTGGATCGACAACCAGACGGGCTGCACCGATGCCGGCAAATGCCTTGCCGTCAAACTCGGTGCGGAGGTGTCAGACCTATCAGAGCCCATGCGCCTGGCATTGCAGCGGGGCACCTCACGCACCATCGATTTACTCGCCGTAGCCATGCAGCGCGGCGTGCAGGACGGCTCGCTGTTGCTCGAACACAGCCCGCAGGTCCTGGCCCGGCAGCTGTACGCGTTATGGCTGGGCGCCAGCGTCATGAGCAAGATCACCCGCACACCCGCGCCTTTTGACGAGGCGTTGTTGCTGACCCGACAGCTGTTGGGTCGCCCTGAAAACCCTGACATTCACATCGATCGAGGCACTGGAAAATGAAAGTATTAATGGTACTGACCTCTCACGACCAGCTTGGCGACACCGGCCGCAAGACCGGCTTCTGGCTCGAAGAATTTGCTGCACCGTATTACGTGTTCAAGGACGCCGGTGCCGAACTGGTGCTGGCTTCCCCGGCCGGCGGCCAGCCGCCGCTCGACCCGGTGAGTGACCAGCCGGATGCGCAAACCGAGCAGACCCGCCGCTTCGCCGCCGACCCGGCTGCACAGCAGGCGCTGGCTACTACCGTCAAGCTGGACACGGTCAACGCGGACGACTTCGACACGGTGTTCTACCCAGGTGGGCACGGCCCGCTGTGGGACCTGGCGGAATCGCCGACCTCCATCGCGCTGATCAAGGCGTTCGAACGTGCCGGCAAGCCCATCGGCTTTGTCTGCCATGCACCGGGGGCCTTGCGTCACGTCAAGGCGGTGAATGGCGAGCCGCTGGTCAAGGGCCGTCGCGTCACCGGCTTCTCCAACTCGGAAGAAGCGGCAGTGGGCCTCACCGACGTGGTGCCGTTCCTGATCGAAGATGATTTCAAGAAACTCGGCGGCCACTATGAGAAGGGCGCTGATTGGGCTTCTTTTGTCCTCGAAGATGGTTTGTTGATCACCGGGCAGAACCCTGCCAGTTCCAGCGATGTGGCCAAGGCCCTGCTGAAACTCACCGCCTGAGCTAATTAACTGCAGTCACTCCTTGGCGACGCGCAAGCGTCGCCAACGCTTTTGTTCGTCCTGAATTTGGAAAATTTCGCATGACCCAGCCTGTTTTAAGTACGCCGGTCACCCTCGGCCACCACACATTGAACAACCGGGTGGTACTGCCGCCCCTGACCCGCCAGCGCAGTGCGCAACCTGGCGATATCGCCACCGCGCTAATGGCCGAGTACTACCGCCAGCGTGCCGGTGCCGGTTTCATGGTCAGCGAGGGCACGCAGATCGAGCCCCGTGGCCAGGGCTACGCGTGGACGCCAGGGATTTATTCGGCGGCGCAGATTGATGGCTGGCGCACGGTCACCGATGCCGTGCATGCCGACGGCGGGGTGATCTTTGCCCAGCTGTGGCACGTCGGCCGTGTGTCGCACAACGCGTTGCAGCCTGAGGGCGCGGCACCGGTCGCACCCTCGGCGATTGCCGCGCTGCAGGCCAAGGCCTTTATCGAAACCGGGCCTGGCGTCGGCGAGCTGAAGCAACCGCCGGTGCCGCGCGCCTTGACCACGCTTGAGGTCAAGGCATTGGTCGCGCAGTACGCCCAGGCTGCCCGCAATGCGTTGGACGCCGGCTTTGACGGGGTGGAAATCCACTCGGCGAACGGTTACCTGGTCAACCAGTTCATCTCGGCGCATGCCAACCAGCGTGATGATGAATACGGTGGCTCGCTGGATAACCGCCTGCGGTTCCTGCGCGAGATTGTTGAAGCGGTGTGCCAGGTGGTCGGCCCGGAACGCCTGGGCGTGCGGTTTTCGCCGTTGTTCAGCGGCACCGACCAGGACCGCGTGTACATCGGCCTGGTCGAGGAAGACCCGCATCACACCTATATCGAGGCGATCAAGGTGCTGGAGGCGTCCGGTATTGCTTACCTGTCCATCGCCGAAGCCGACTGGGACAACGCGCCCGACCTGCCCGACAGCTTCCGCCAGGCCGTGCGCGAGACGTTCAGCGGGCGGATCATCTACGCCGGGCGCTACACCGCCGAACGCGGCGCGCGCCTGGTCGAGACCGGGCTGGCGGACCTGATCGCATTCGGGCGGCCGTTCATTGCCAACCCGGACCTGCCGCAGCGGATCTTCAAGGGCTGGCCGTTGAATCCGCTGCGCGAAGAGGGGATGTACGGTGGGGGAGAAGCAGGTTATATCGACTACCCCACCTACCTCGGGTAATCACGCCGCCAATCCGGGAGGGGTTGCCCGCTGATTACTCCACCCGCAACACGATCTTGCCGATGTGGTCCCCACCTTCCATGCGCGCATGGGCCTGGGCCGCGTCGGTGTATTCGTAGACTTTGTCGATGATCGGCAGGCAGCGCCCGGCGGCCAGTACCGGCCACACGTGCTCGCGCAGCTGCGCGGCAATCGCGGCCTTTTCGTCCTTGGTTCGCGAGCGCAGCAGCGAGCCGGTGATGATCGCGCGCTTGGCCATGATGGTCAGCAGGTCGACGTCATTGCCCTTGCCGCCACCGAGGAAGCCCAGCATCACCAGGCGACCCTCCATGGCCAGGGCCTTGAGGTTATTGCTCAGGTACGAGCCGCCCATGATATCCAGCACCACGTTGACGCCCTTGTCGGCGGTTTTTTCGGCGATGACCTGGGCAAAATCCTGCTCGCGGTAATTGATCGGCTCGCCGCCCAGCTTGGCAATGGCGGCGCACTTGTCGGCACTGCCGGCCGTGGCAAACGCCTGGAGGCCAAACTCGCGGCAGAGCATCAGCGCGGTGGTGCCGATGCCGCTGGTGCCGCCGTGGATCAGCGCACGCTGGCCTTCGTGGGCGCCGCCCAGGCCGAACAGGTTGGCCCACACGGTGAAGAACGTTTCCGGCACGGCGGCGGCTTGAATCCAGTCCATGCCTTGCGGGATCGGCAGCGCCTGGGTGGCCGGCACGCTGCAAAACTGTGCATAGCCGCCGCCATTGGTCAGGGCGCAGACCTTGTCGCCCACGGCGTATTCGCTGACACCGTCACCCAGCGCCACCACTTCACCGGCGATTTCCAGGCCGGGGATCGGGCTCATGCCGGGTTTCATCGGGTACTTGCCGGCGCGTTGCAACGCATCCGGGCGATTGACGCCGGCGGCATGCACGCGGACCAGGATCTCGCCGGGGCCTGCGACCGGCACATCGGCGCGGCGCGGTTGCAGCACTTCAGGGCCGCCGGGGGCGGTGATTTCGATCAGGGTCATTTCTTTGGGAAGTGTCATTTGAGCCTACCTGCAGCGATGAACGTATGGGTTGGGACCGTGGCGAGGGGGCGGCGGTTCAGCACGATCGTGCCCGGCGACCGCGCGAGATTCGAGCGCGTAAAAAAAAGGCCGGGCAAGCCCGGCCGATAAAGGCAGACATTAACTCAGCGTTTCAAGAACGCCAACAGGTCTTCGTTCAACTGCTGGGCGTGGGTCACCGCGAACCCGTGGGGCGCGTCCTTGTACACCTTCAGTTCGGCGCCCTTGATCAACTCCGCCGCCACTTTGCCGGTGGTCTCGAACGGCACGATCTGGTCGCCATCGCCATGGATCACCAGGGTGGGTACGTCGATCTTGGCCATGTCCGGGCGGAAGTCGGTTTCGGCGAACGCGGTGACGCAATCCACCGTGGCCTTGAGCGAGGCCAGCAGGGCGATTTGCAGGGTCTGGGTCTGCACGCCTTGGGAGACGACCTGGCCCTTGTTGATGCCATAGAACGGTGCGTTGAAATCGCTGATGAACTGCGCGCGATCCTTCAGCAGCTCAGTCTTGAACCCTGCGAACACATCGAGCGGGACACCCTGCGGATAGTCGGGCTTCTGGCCGAACAGCGGGGTGACGGCGCCCAGCAGCACCAGGCCGGCCACCCGTGCACTGCCGTGGCGGGCGATGTAGCGGGCCACATCGCCGCCGCCCATGGAGAAGCCCACCAGGGTCACGTCCTCGAGGTCCAGGTGTTCGATCAACTGGGCGATGTCGTCGGCGAAGGTGTCGTAGTCGTTGCCGGTCCAGGGTTGGTCCGAGCGGCCAAAGCCACGGCGGTCAAAGGCGATGGTGCGATAACCGCGGCTGCTGAGGTACTCCATCTGGTATTCCCACATGTCGGCGTCCAGTGGCCAGCCGTGGCTGAACAACACCGGTTTACCGCTGCCCCAGTCCTTGAAATAGATCTGGGTACCGTCTTTTGCAACAAATGTGCTCATGCAAAAACTCCTGGTTGAGGGGGCTGAAAGACTCTAGCGCACTATTGCGTGAAACCGGACGAAGGGCTTGTACCGGTGTGCTCGGTTGAACGGTTCAGCGTCTATGCTGGTCCACTGACCTCTACCGTCAGATCACACAGGTGAACGAAATGGCCAAGACTTACAGCTACGCCGCCCAGAACGCCAAGGATGCCCTCAAGCCCTTCACCTTCGAGCGCCGCGCGCCGGGGGCCGAGGACGTCCAGATCGACATTCTGTATTGCGGCGTCTGCCACTCCGACCTGCACACCGCACGCAATGAGTGGAACAACACCCTGTATCCCTCGGTGCCCGGCCACGAAATCGTCGGCCGTGTGACAGCGGTGGGCGCCAACGTGAAAAAATTCAAGGTCGGCGACCTCGCCGGCGTCGGCTGCATGGTCGACAGCTGCCAGCACTGTGCGTCCTGCGCCGAGGGCGAGGAGCAATACTGCGAGAACGGGTTCACCGGCACCTACAACGGCCCGGTGTTCGGCGGTGAAAACACCTTTGGCGGTTATTCGGACAGCATCGTGGTCAAGGAGAAGTTCGTGCTGCGCATCTCCCACGATGATTCGAACCTGGCAGCGGTGGCGCCGCTGCTGTGCGCGGGCATCACCACCTACTCGCCGCTGCACCACTGGAAAGTCGGCCCCGGCAAGAAAGTCGGCGTGGTCGGCCTGGGTGGCCTGGGGCATATGGCGGTAAAGATCGCCCATGCGATGGGCGCACACGTCACACTGTTCACCACCTCACCCAACAAGCGCGAAGACGGCCTGCGCCTGGGGGCCGACCAGGTGGTGGTGTCGAAGAACGCGGATGAAATGGCCAAGGTCGCCAACAGCCTGGACTTCATCCTCAACACCGTCGCTGCACCGCATAACCTGGATGTGTTTCTCAACCTGCTCAAGCGTGACGGCACCATGACCCTGGTCGGCGCGCCCGACAGTCCGCACCCGTCGCCGGCGGTATTCGGCCTGATCTTCAAGCGCCGCAGCCTGGCTGGCTCGTTGATCGGCGGGATCCAGGAGACCCAGGACATGCTCGACTTCTGCGCCAAGCACGGGATTGTCTCGGACATCGAGATGATCGATATCCAGGGGATCAACGAGGCGTATGAGCGGATGCTCAAGGGCGATGTGAAGTATCGATTCGTGATCGATATGGACAGCCTGAAGAAAGCAAGCCACGCGGCCTGAGGCTCGTCCCTGCAGGAGCCGGCTTGCCGGCTCCTGCAGTTTTGTTCAGGCTGAGAGGTGTTCGTACAGGATTGTCGCACCCACCAGCATCAGCACCACGCCGCCGACGATCTCGGCACGTTTGCCCACCACGGTGCCCAGCACCCGGCCCAGCATCATGCCGATGGTCACCATGGTCATGGTCGCGAGGCCGATCGCGGCGGACGCCACCAGGATATTCACGTCGACAAACGCCAGGCCCACGCCCACCGCCAGCGCGTCGATACTGGTCGCAAATGCCGTGACCGCCAGGATCATGAACGAATGCTGGGTTGGTTTTTCGGCCTCCTCATCGTCGGCCTTGAGCCCGTTGTAGATCATGTGCAGGCCCAGCACCGCGAGCAGGGTGAAGGCGATCCAGTGGTCCCAGTTCTCCACCCAACGCGTCGCAGCATGGCCGATGGCCCAGCCGATCATCGGGGTGATGGCTTCGATCACGCCGAAGATCAGGCCGGCGCGCAGGGCTTGGGTCAGGCGTGGCTTGTGCAGGCTGGAGCCTTTGCCGATGGCCGCCGCGAAGGCGTCCGTGGACATGGCAAGGGCGAGAAGGATCAGGGAAATGGGGTTCACGGTCAGGCTTCCAGTCGGGCTATATGAGACAACGACACAACCACACGCCCGACTTTAGGCATGGATGTGTCGCTGGTCTCACCAACCGAAAAGACGGTGTTCGCACCACGGCAGGTTGCCGAATATGTTGATACGAACGCTTCCGACAGGATCAGAAGCAGGTTACTCCCCAACGAGGTGGGCGATCTTAGGCGAGCGTAGATGAAAAATTTGTCAAAAGGCCTTATTGCAGTTCACGGATGATCCGGCAGAACACCGGGTCATCCAGGTAAGCCACGTTCAGGCGCGTCCACGGTACTGTGTTCTTCGGTTGCGTGGAAAAGATCGCCCCCGGCGCGAGCATCACGCCCTGGGCCAGGCACAGGCGGGTGAGGGCGTTGGCATCCTCGACAGTCGGGAAGCGGGCCCACAGGTACAGGCTCTGCTCGGGCCGGCAGAACACCTCGGCGCCGAGTTCGTCGAGCAGTGCCAGGCCTCGGGCGGTGGCGTGGCGCAGGCGATCCTGCAGGCGCGAAAGGTGGCGCAGGAAGTGCCCTTCGCCGAGGATCACGTCGATGGTGCGCTCGCTGTACTCGGCGCCGCTGTTGTGCAGGATCATCTTGATGTCCGCCAGCTCCTCGACGCGCTGCTTGCTGCCAGCGATAAAGCCCACGCGCAGGGCTGCCGACACCGATTTGGAAAAGCTGCCGACGTACAAGGTGCGGGTGAGCTGGTCGAGGGCCGACAGCTTGATCGCCGAACTGGGCTTGAAGTCGGCCATCGCATCGTTTTCCACCAGCAGCAGGTCGTAGGTCTCGGCGATGCGCAGCAACTGGTGCGCCTTGGCCGGGGACAGGTCCGAGCCGGTGGGGTTGTGGCCGATCGACTGCAGGAAAAACAGGCGCGGGCGATGGGCCTTGATCAACTGCTCCAGCGCCTGCAGGTTCGGCCCGTCGGGTTCGCGCGGCACGCCGAACATGCGCGCGCCCTGCAACTGCAGTTTGCCGAACAGCGGGTAGTAGCCGGGATCTTCGACCAGCACCGGGTCGCCGGGGTTGAGGTAGCGCCGGATGATCAAGTCCATCGCATGGTTGGCACCCAAGGTGGTCACCAGTTGGCGCGGCGACACCGGCAGCGCGTAGTCCGCCAGCTTTTGCACCAGGCGTGCGCGCAGCCCGGCGTTGCCCAGGCGTGTGCCGTAGCGAAACAGCGTGGTCACCCCGGCGCGCACCACCTGGCGGTGGAACTTGTCCAGGCGCATGTCCATCAGCCATTCCACCGGCGGGAAGCCTTCGCCCAGGTGCGAGTGGCCCGGGTCGCGCACAAATTGCTGGCGCATCATCCAGATGGTGTCGAGGGCGCGGTTGTAGGGTTGGCTCTCTTCGTCTTCGCTGGTGTGGGCCACGCGCTTGATCACGAAAAAGCCCTGGCCATGGCGCGCCTCCACCAGTCCGTCGGCGGCCAGGTGCTCGTAGGCGGTGATCACGGTGTTCTTGGAATGCCCATGCAGGCGCATGTATTCGCGCAGCGATGGCAGCTTCTCGCCGGCCTTGAGGGCGCCGTCGGTGATTTGCTGGGCGATGGCGCTGGCCACCTGTTGCGCGAGGGTCGGGCGCGACATGCTGCAATTCCTTGTGGGTTCTTGTTATGGGTACAGTGGCTGAACTGTCCGGCAAAACTGTACCTTCTTTCAAGGCTACAGATGGGGCAATTTGGCGGCATCCAATAACAAATGACTCCTTGAGGAGCCCCTTAATGCCCATCGATTCCCGCTTGCCCAACTTCCGCAGCCTGTCCCCGCGCCAGCGTCTTGAACACCTGCAACCCTTGCTCGGCTTGAGCAATGACGATGTGGCGCTGCTGCGTGACGCCGGTGCGCTGCCCCTGGAAATTGCCGATGGCATGATCGAAAACGTCATCGGCAAATTCGAATTGCCGTATGCCGTGGCCAGCAACTTCCGCATCAATGGTCGTGACGTGGTGATCCCGCTGGTGGTGGAAGAGCCGTCGGTGGTGGCTGCCGCTTCGTTCATGGCCAAGCTGACGCGCCCGGCCGGCGGTTTCCAGACTTCCAGCAGCGCGCCACTGATGCGCGCGCAGGTGCAGATCATCGGCATCAGCGACCCGTTCAATGCGCGGCTGAGCCTGCTGCGCAACAAAGATGAAATCATCGCCCTGGCCAACAGCAAGGACCAGTTGCTCAACACCCTGGGCGGCGGCTGCCGCGATATCGAGGTGCACACCTTCGCCGACAGCCCGCGCGGGCCGATGCTGGTGGCGCACCTGATCGTCGACGTGCGCGACGCCATGGGCGCCAACACGGTCAACACCATGGCCGAGGCCGTGGCGCCGCTGATGGAGCGTCTTACCGGCGGCAAGGTGCGCCTGCGCATCCTGTCGAACCTGGCCGATTTGCGTTTGTGCCGTGCCCAGTTGCGCATTGCCCCGCAGCACCTGGCCACCGCCGAGTACAGCGGTGAAGAGGTGATCGAAGGGGTGATCGACGCCTACACCTTCGCCGCCATCGACCCGTACCGCGCCGCCACCCATAACAAAGGCATCATGAACGGCATCGACCCGCTGGTGGTCGCCACCGGCAATGACTGGCGCGCGGTAGAGGCGGGGGCGCACGCGTATGCCTGCCGCAGCGGGCACTATGGGTCGCTGACCACGTGGGAGAAAGATCGCGAGGGCCACCTGGTCGGCACCCTGGAGATGCCCATGCCGCTCGGCCTGGTCGGCGGCGCCACCAAGACCCATCCACTGGCGCAGTTGTCCCTGCGCATCCTTGGGGTGAAAAGCGCCCAGGAACTCGGTGAAATCGCCGTGGCGGTCGGCCTGGCGCAGAACCTCGGCGCGTTGCGCGCGCTGGCCACCGAAGGCATCCAGCGCGGGCACATGGCATTGCATGCGCGCAATGTGGCGCTGTCCGCTGGTGCCCGTGGGGACGAAGTGCAGTGGCTGGTCGAGCGCATGGTCGCCACCCATGACGTGCGCGCCGACAGTGCCCGGGCGCTGTTGCTCGACAAGCGCGGGCAGTGAGCATGAACAGCGTTCGGCTGGTGGAAGTGGGCGCGCGCGACGGCTTGCAGAATGAAGCGCGCAGCCTGTCGGTGGAGACCCGCATCGCGCTGGTGGAACGCCTCGCCGATGCTGGCTTGCGCACCATTGAGGCGGGGGCCTTCGTGTCGCCGCGCTGGGTGCCGCAGATGGCCGATTCCGCTGCCGTGCTGCGTGGCCTGGGCGAGCGCCATGGCGTGACCTACACCGCGCTGGTACCCAACCTGCAAGGCCTGGACATGGCCCTGGCCGCCGGTTGCCGTGAGGTGGCGGTATTTGCGGCGGCGTCCGAAGCGTTTTCGCAGAAGAACATCAACTGTTCGATTGCCCAGAGCCTGGAGCGCTTCGAACCGGTGTTGGCCAAGG
The DNA here is from genome assembly GCF_016651025.1 of Pseudomonas sp. TH21. Taxonomy (NCBI): domain Bacteria; kingdom Pseudomonadati; phylum Pseudomonadota; class Gammaproteobacteria; order Pseudomonadales; family Pseudomonadaceae; genus Pseudomonas; species Pseudomonas sp. TH21. The sequence continues at coordinate 2,380,643 of NZ_JAEKEQ010000001.1, forward strand.
CCCTGGAAGCCGGCGTGGCGGTGCGTGGCTACGTATCCTGTGTGCTCGGCTGCCCGTTCAACGGCGCAGTGCCGGTGCCGCAGGTGGTCGCGGTGACCCAGGCGCTGTACGCCATGGGCTGCTACGAAGTCAGCCTCGGCGACACTATCGGCACCGGCACGCCGGGCGCGACCACGCGGTTGATCCAGGCCTGTGCCGACGCAGTGCCGCTGAGTGCCCTGGCCGGGCATTTCCATGACACCTACGGCATGGCCGTGGCCAATGTGCAGGCGGCGTGGCAGGCCGGGGTGCGGGTGTTCGACAGCTCGGTCTCGGGGCTGGGCGGCTGCCCTTATTCTCCGGGGGCCACCGGCAACGTCGCGACCGAGGAACTGGTGTATCTATTTGAGGGGCAGGGCATCGCCACCGGCGTCGACCTTGCAAAACTGCTGGAGGTAGCCGTCTTTATTGATAAGCGGCTGCAACGCACCGGCGAATCGCGGGTGGCCAAGGCGCTGCGTGCACGTCCCCAATAACAATAAGTGGAGAACCCATGAACCCTCTTACCGACACCCTGGCCGGCTTCGGCCCGCTCAAGGGCGTGACTATCCTCGATCTCACCCGTGTAGTGGCGGGGCCGTACTGCGCCATGCTGCTGGCGGACATGGGCGCCACGGTGATCAAGATCGAGCACCCCACCGACCCCGACCTGACCCGTGAATTCCCGCCCATGAGCCGCAGCAGCCACGCGCCAGTCAGCGGTTTCTTCGCCCAGTTCAACCGCAACAAACAGGCGGTGTGCCTGGACCTCAAGCACGCCGACGGCAAGGCGACTTTCCTCGACATGGTGCGCAAGGCCGATATCGTCATCGAGAACTTCCGCCCCGGTACCATGGACAAGCTGGGCCTGGGCTACAAGGTGCTCAAGGCGGTCAACCCGGCGCTGGTGTTCACCGCCATCAGCGGCTTCGGCCAGCATGGGCCGAACTCGTCGCGCCCGGCGTTCGACAGCAGCGCCCAGGCCGCCGGCGGGCTGTGGTCGATGAATGGCACCGTGGAAGAGCCGATGCGCGTCGGCACCGTGCTGGGGGATCTGTCCGCTGCCCTGTATGCCGCGATTGGCACCCTGGGTGCCTTGCGTGAGGCCGAGCGCAGCGGCCAGGGGCAACTGGTGGACGTATCCCAGCAGGACTCGATTATCTCGCTGACCGAAAACGCCCTGGTCACCTACACCGAGACCGGCGCAGTGGTCGGCCCGACCGGCAACGGCCATCCGTTCGTCAAACCCTACGGGCGCTATGCGTGCAAGGACGGCTTTGTGTTTTTCGGCGCCTACACGGACAAGTTCTGGCGCGAGGCCTGCCATGCCTTCGGTGATGCGGCGTTGGCCAGCGATCCGGAAATCGACACCATGGCCAAGCGTTTCGAGCAGGCCACTTACCTGCGGCGGGTCAAGCCCATCGTCGAAGGCTGGTGCGCGGCGCACACCAAGGCCGAGCTGGAAGCCCTGACCGGCGACCGCTTCCCGCTGTCGCCGATCAAGAGCATGGATGAAGTGGTCGCCGATCCGCATGTGCGCGAGCGTGACATGGTGGTCAGCGTCGAATGCCAGGGCGCGCATTTCGAGGTGTTCGGCAACCCGGTGAAGCTCTCCGGCGGCACCTTGGAGAAGGGCGCCAGCGCGCCGGGTGTCGGCCAGCATAACCAGCAGGTCTACCGCGATTGGCTGGGCCTGGACGCAGCGCAGTACGAGGACCTGGTCCGGCGAGGTGTGATTTGAGCCTGCTTACCGCCGAAATCACAGGCTGCATCGGCCAGGCATTGGCACCGGTGCGTTTTCAAGTCAACCGCCAGGATATCCGTAAATACGCGGTCGCCACCGGGCAGCGCCAGGCGCGGTTCCTCGCCGGTGATGAAGCGCCGCTGATGTTTTTGTTCAGCGTGCTGATGCCGGTGCTGCCCCTCGACCACCTGCGTGAAGACGGCCATTGCCCGGACAGCCCGTTGCTGCCCGAGCTGCCGCTCAAGCGCATCCTCGCCGGCGGCAGCCGCTATGAAGTGCATCGGCGCATTTACCCCGGCGATGTGCTGGTGTGCCGCCAGACCCTGGTGGACATCCACGAAAAACAGGGCGCCGAAGGGCCGCTGATTTTCCTGGTGTTCGAAAACCGTTTCGAGAACGAGGCGGGCGAGCCGCTGGTGACCGAATACCTGACCCGGATAGCGAGATAATCATGCCCACCCTCGACATCGGCCAGGCCTTGCCGTCACGGCAATACACGCCGGGCACCGTGCAACTGTTCCTGTACAACGCGGCGATCTGGAATGCCCACCGTATTCACTATGACCTGCTGTACGCGCAGCACCAGGAAGGCCATCCGGCGTTGCTGGTCGATGGCCCGTTGCAGGGCGATTGGCTGACGCAGTTGCTCTACGACTGGATGGAGGACAGCGACGAACTGCTGGCCTTCGAGTACAGCAATCGGCGCGCCGCCTACGTCGGTGACGTGTTGACCGCCCACGGTGAAATCCAGGCCGTGGAGGGCGAACGCATCACGCTGGCGTTGCAGATCGTCAATCAACAGGGCCAGGCCACCACCGTGGGGCGCGCCACGCTGCGCCGACCCTGAACGTTTCACCCCCCTATAAAAACAACAAGCCCGAAAGGGCCGGAGGGCACCATGCAGCAACGTTTACCGCCGAAAAGGCAAAACCTCTACGAGGTCTGGGGCGACACCATTGATGGCCGTGACCTGGCGATGTCCATCGGCATTGGCGCGGTGGTCAGCCTGGGCGCCTACTTCGCCGCGCAGCAAGTGCTGCACCACCTGGTGGAGTCGGCGCAGATGGCGCGAGCCTACGCCATGCTGATCGGCATTCTCGGCTGCCTGGCCGGTGGCGCCATCAGTGCCAGGCTGTTTGCACCCAAGCGCGACGTGCAGGAAAACGTCGCCGACCAGAGCTTTCGCGAACAAGTGGTGGCTGACCTGCTCAAGGAATACGGCAGCCTCGGGCGCCTCGAGGACTTGTCCGCCGAGGTAATCGCCGAACTGCGCGAGCTGGAGTTGTATGAGCTGTTCCGGGAAGCCCAGGCCCGTGAAGAAAACGTGCCGGTCGCCCAGGCCCCGGCACTGACTCCCAGCCTCAGCGGAGGGCGCGGGTGATGGAAGTCTTGTTGCATGAAATCATGATGGCCTTCGCCCTTGGGCTGCTCGGCGCGGTGGTGTTCGCAGCCATCGGCCTGGTCTCCGGCACGGATGAGACCACCACGCTCGCACCGCTGACCATGCTGGTGGTGCTGCTGGGCGCGCCGCCGGCCGGGGTATTGACATTCTTCCTGGCCGGCGCCGTGGCCAAGCACATGACGCATGCCGTGCCGACCGCGCTGCTGGGGATTCCCGGCGATACCTCGGCCACGGCCCTGCTGGCGGATGCCAATTACCTGCGCAAACTCGGCGTGCCGCATATTGCCCTGCGCAAGATGATCTCCGGTGGCGCGGTGGCGGCGTTGATCGCCGTGCCGTTGTCGGTGCTGTTCGCGGTGCTGCTGGCGCCGTTCGGTGCGGTGATCAAGCAGTTCGCGCCGTGGGTGTTCCTGTGCGCGGCGTTCACCATTGCCTATTTCTCTGCCGGGCGTTGGGCCGCCGTGCTGGCGCTGGTGCCGTTTGTGGTGGTGATCGTCGCGTTGCAGGCGCTGACCGGGCAATACGGGGTCAAGCTGTCGGTGAGTTACTTCCTCGGCATCGCCGTGGCGCCGTTGATTGCCTCGCTGTTCTCGCTGTTGGCACCCAGTGAGCGCCAGCGCATGCGTCGGGACCACTACCGGGTGTTTTCCCTGGCCCCGGACGTGAAGGGCTGGAGCGGCTACTTTCCCAACCCGTTCAAGGTCATCAACCCGCGCCAGGTGCGCGTCACGGCCATGGCTGCCAGCGTTTCCAGCGCCACCTTCGTGTTCAGCCCGGTGGCGATGACGGTGATCATGGGCGAAGTGATCGGCTCGCGGATCAAACAGGCCTATGACCGCCTGACCACGGTGATCACCGCGCGTAACGGCGTCACCGAGTCGACCTACATCGCCGAAACCCTGATCCCGCTGATGGCCTTCGGGCTGCCGCTGAGCCCGGTGGCCGCCGGCCCGGCCGCGCCACTGTTCAACGCACCGCCGCGCTTCTTCGTCGACAACGCCACCGGCGAGATCAACAACCTGCACAACCTGCTCAACACCTGGGAATTCCTCGGCTACGGCATGCTCGCGGTGATCGTGGCGATCCTGGTCGCGTACCCGTTCACGATGAACTTTGCCCACGGCGCCGCCGCCTTTGTGGTGCGCAAGATCAGCCATGAAGCGGTGATCGCGACCTTTATCGGCCTGGTGCTGGTGATCGGTATCTGGGAAGGCGGGCTGCTGGGGTTGATGGTGATTGTCACCGTGGGCCTGCTCGGCGGCTTCCTCGCACGCTTCCTGGGTTTCAACATCGGCGTGCAGTTCATGGGCTATTACACCGCCGTGCTGACGGTGCCGGCGATCATTGCGTTGACCGGCAACTAAACCGCTCCACCTCACCTTATCTCTCAAGCCAACAGATACCCGTTATCTGCGACGGGAGGCGTTCGCCTCCCGAAAAGGAATAATAACAATGAAGATCCTTTTACGTGCCAACCCTGTGGTGCTCACCTGCCTGGTCTTCACGGCCGGCAGCAGCTATGCCGACGGCTTTATCGACGACAGCAAGGCCTCGCTGAACCTGCGCAATTTTTACCTCAACCGCAACTTCGTCAATGGCGCCTACCCGCAGGCCAAGGCCGAGGAGTGGACCCAGAGCTTTATCCTCGACGCACGCTCGGGCTACACCGCCGGCGTGGTCGGCTTGGGTGTCGACGTGCTGGGCCTGTACTCGGTGAAGCTCGACGGCGGCAAGGGCACGGCCAATACCCAGCTGTTGCCGGTGCACGATGACGGGCGTCCGGCGGATGATTTCGGACGGCTCGGCGTGGCGCTCAAGGCCAAGCTGTCGAACACCGAACTCAAGGCCGGTGAGTGGGCGCCGGCCTTGCCGGTGCTGCGGTCCGACGATGGCCGCTCGCTGACCCAGACCTTCCGTGGCGCGCAGTTGACGTCCAGGGAGATCAGCGGCCTGAGCCTGTACGGCGGCCAGTTTCGTGCCAACAGCCCGCGCAACGACGCGAGCATGGACGACATGTTCATGGCCGGGCGCCCCGATGCCACCTCCGACCGCTTCAACTTCGGCGGTGCCGAATACCAGTTCAACGACAAGAAGACCCAGCTCGGCGTGTGGTACTCGGAACTGGCGGACATCTACCAGCAGCGCTACTTCAACCTGACCCACAGCCAACCGGTGGGCAGCTGGGTACTGGGCGCCAACCTCGGCTATTTCTCCGGTGAAGAAAACGCCAAGGCCCTGGCAGGCAACCTGGACAACCGCGCGATGTCGGCGATGCTCTCGGCGCGTACTGGCGCGCACACCTTTTACCTGGGCGCCCAGCGCATGTCCGGCGACAACGGCTGGATGCGCGTCAACGGCACGGCCGGCACCAGCCTGGCCAACGACAGCTATAACTCCAGCTACGACGCGGCCAAGGAGCGCTCGTGGCAGGTACGCTACGACTATGATTTCGCCGCCCAGGGCCTGCCGGGCCTGACCTTGATGAACCGCTATATCCGTGGCGACAACGCGCATGTCGGCGCGATCACCGATGGCAAGGAGTGGGGGCGCGAGTCCGAACTGGCCTATGTGGTGCAGAGCGGGCCGGCTCGCAACCTCAACGTGCGCTGGCGCAATTCGACCCTGCGCCGGGACTTCAGCACCAATGAGTTCGATGAGAACCGGTTGATCATCAGCTACCCGCTGTCGTTGCTCTAAGCCACTGATCGGCAGGCACGCCGCCCGGCGTGCCTGCCGATATCCGCCCCAGACAATCCGAGCCCGGTGCTAACTGTCTGCGCGCGCCGGATCGACGCGGATATCGAGGAAGACGAAGCGCTTTTTCGGGTCCGCAGCGGCCATCTCCAGTTGCTCATCGATCAGTTCGCGCGCCTTGTCTACCGACAGTTCATGCTCGTTGCCCAGGGCGTCGGCGCAGCGCAAGGGCACGTGGCAGATCTGTGCGATGTCACACGCCGCATAGCCGTCGACACGCTTGGCGCCGGGTGCCGGGGCCGCGAGGGCACTCCAGGCGACTTGGGTATCGACATATTCCTGCAGCACGCGAAATCGGTGCTGGCGCTGTTGCAGGCGCTGGAATCCATGCAGCACGGTGGGCAGATACTCATCGTTGAACGCTGTGGTCAGGTCCGGTCGGCCGGGGAACTGCCAGCGGCCATCGAAACGAATCCAGTCGCGCTCGTCCAGCGGTCGCCCGCGTCGGTTTGGCACCAGCTCGGCCAATAGCGTACCGGTGCAACTGGCGAGGATGTCGTCGTGCGGCCACTGCTCCCACTCGACGCTGAAATGGCCCAAGCCCTGGCGCGCAAAGTCGCGAATGGCGGTGGCCAGAAAGAACGCGGCCTGACGGTGATGCAGCACATTCCAAGGCTGTACCCCTAAATGCGCATAGACATCGCCGTAGGGTCCGTGCGCTTTGTAGAACACCAGCAAGGGCACCTCCCATTCCCCCGGCGACGTTTCGTGGAAGCAGTCGAAGGGGGTGTCGATGTCGTCGGCAATCACGATATGGAAGTGCGCGCTGCGGTAGCGTTCGGCGATCGTTGCCAGCAGCCCCATGACATCGCCCGAGGTGCGCCAGGGTGAGCTGTCGTAATAATCGCCCGTGCGGTCGTCGGCGCCGTCCAGCCAGCTCGGCGGCACATTGAATTGCTCGGCGATGGTCGCGCAATTGGCCGGTGTCAGCCAGGGTTGCAGGGCATCGGGAGTGGTCAGGCGGGGCGGCGCGACCCAGGGGTCAATGTCGAGCAGCTCATTGAACGCCGGTCCTCGCACCCCGTGAGCCAGGATCACCTGCAGGACACGGTCGGCATTTTTGTTGAAACTGCCCAGCAGGCTCAGCGCGCGGTGGCCCATTTCTTTTTCGAGTCGCTGTATGGCTTTGTCTATGTGCGCCTGACTGTTGTGCCGGGCCATTTCAAACAACCCCTCCAGATCGAGAATGTCGGTCTTGGGATCGAAGCAGATGCCGGCAGCATGAGCGTGTTGAGCGATCGAAGCCGCCCGGTAGTTTTTCTGCCGGCCACAGACCATCACGAGGTAGAGCTTTTGAAGCGTGGCGGGCAGGGCCGGGACGTGGTCGAGGGTGTCTTTGACTTTGCGCGGAGTGCGCGTCACGGTGACTTGCACCCCCACAGTGCCATCGTCGGACAACAGGTCTATGCCAGGGTGGTTGGGGTAGTCCTTGTTCAGGTCGATGAAGCCGCCCATGCCGCACAAGTGCGACATCAGCTCAGCGATCACCGATTCGGCCAGCCGGGCGGTGTCCAGGAGCTGGGCATTTTTTTTCATCTCGACGTAGTGCTTGAACACCACCAGCATCAGGGCCAGTTGATCAAGTTGTGCATTGCGAGAAACCAGTGTGTCGTTCATGGCGGGCCGTGCTGCTGCAAGTGGAACGTGGAGTGTGCCAGCAGTGGTGGCTCAGGGCCATGATCTCGGTTATTGTCCGGCCTTCGTCTGGCGGCCACGGGCACTGCGCGGGGTGCGCCAGGAAAGAGATGGACGGTATTGGCCGGTGCCCGGAGAGGACGGCCCGATAGGAGATCAGATGATTGGCGAGACGTTTACAGCTTCCTGGCCGGATTATTTCGACGTCAATGTCGACATTGCCTGGACACCCCCGCGCCCCACGACCTGCTGTTTTCCAACGGCATCCCGGAAAATGACTACGCCTATTTCTATGCCATCGTCGCGAGGGTCGACCGAGAGTGGTGGCCTTACTACATCGGGATGACCTACAAGCAAACCGCCGCCGTGCGTCATCGGCAGGCCGACCACGTGCAGCGCCTGGCCAGGCTGCGCGCCAACCATCCAGGCGTCACGTTCAGCCTGTGCCTGGGTGTGCCGACTTTTCAGGTGGGCCGGGATGACCCGGGCACCATCCGAGAAATCGAAAGCTTGCTGATCTATGCGAATTGGCACGAGGACATGGTTAATGATTCCGGCATCAACAACTGTCGACCAGGCCGGCAGATCTACGTGCACAACTCAGGGTGGACCGACCACCTGTACAAGGAAGTTTCCTGCGGCGTGTTCTATCGAAGGTGATCCCTCACGGTCGCTGCGGCTTCACCGACGTACCGAAGGTGTTGCCCATGCGCACGCTGGTCGCCGCCGGAGTGGCCAGGCCGACCTTGTTCGGCTGGCGCCGCTCTACCGGGATGCTCTGCGCCTCGCGATTCTTCTGCGCGGCCTTGGTTGCATTCGTCTCGCTGCCCATCTGCTGGCTCAGGCACCCGTAGTCCGGCGCCTTGTAGCCATCCACCGCGACTTCGGCGCAGCCACCCGGGGCATTGTCGGCCTGGGCGAGCAAGGGCAGGGCGGCGCACAGCAACAGGCTGGCGAGGGTCGGTAAATGCTTCATCAGTGCCTCCTGGCGGGCCCGGGGTGTGGGCCGTTGTGCCTGGCAAGTCTAGTGCAGCGGGCCTCTCGTCACCGTGATGTTTTTTTTGCTATCACCGTAACATCAGGTTCATAAACTGGCCTCAGGATGACGGTTTTCTAGGGCGCGTCGGCCGTGCAGCGATGCAGAGCAGGGGGTGAACAGGGAGCCTGGAGGCGCGCCGGATGCGTCCTGGTCTTGCTGTTGCTGCTGGCGGGCGGCGGCGCGGCGCGGGCCGAGACACCGCCGCTGGCGCTGAACCTGCCGGCACAAGACCTCGAGCACGCCCTGCAAGCCTACAGCCGCGCCACGGGCATGGCGGTGCTGGTCGACCGCGAGTTGACCCGGGGCCGGCGTTCCATCGGCGTGCGCGGGCGCTTCACGGCGCCTGAGGCGCTGGCGATGTTGCTGACAGGGAGCGGGCTGATGGCGCGTTACGCACGCAGCGATGCGTTTACCTTGCAGGTGCCGCAGGTCAGCCAGCCGCCGGCAGCGCGTGGTGCGGCGGCCCGTCAGGCGGCGCGGATCAACAGCAGTTATGCCACCGCCGTGCAGCAGGCCATCGAAGCCAGCCTGTGCCGGTCGCCGGTGACCCGTCCCGGCAGTTTTCGCGCGCTGGTGCAGGTCTGGGTCAATCCTGACGGGGTCATCGAACACAGCCGGCTGGTCAGCTCCACCGGCGATGAACAACGCGATGAAGCACTGGTCCGCAGCCTGGGCACGGCGCGGGTGGAACGCCCGGCGCCAAGCTCGCTGCGCCAGCCGGTGACTTTACTTTTGATGCCCGACACAACAGGAATGCGCATGGAATGCACAGCAGTCAAAGGAGCCTCGGGCGGATGAAAAATACCGGGCACAGCACGATGGTCAGCTTGTTCCTGGCCTCCTACGAAGACTTCAAGGTGCGTTTGCGCAAGCGCCTGGGGTCGGAAGACCTGGCCAATGACGTCCTGCACGAAACCTATCTGCGGGTCGACCGCATGGACGTGCCGCCGAACCTGCAACAACCCAACGCCTACCTCTACCGCATGGCCTTGAACATCGCCGCCGACCGCCGCCAGGCCGATGCGCGCCTGCTCACCGGCAGTGAAGTGGAAGAGCTGCTGCAAAGCGCCGACGAAGCCCAGGACCCCTCGCGCGTGGTCGGCGGCCAGAAAGAAATCCAGTCCCTGGTCAAGGCGCTCTACGAGCTGCCGGCGCGTCGTCGCAAGATCCTCATCGCCGCGCGCCTGGAAGAGGCACCGCACCTGGAAATCTCCCAGCGTTTCGGCATTTCCACGCGTATGGTCGAGAAGGAAATCAAGGCCGCCCTCGGCCACTGCGCCAAGCGCCTGGAAAGAAAAGTGATCCAGCGGTTCGGTCCCGGGGCCGGAAAACCGTCTTAGTGTCGAGTCCCTGATAAATCCGTGAGTATGTGCGCGCTTGAATATTTTTAGCCTCTCCACCGCCCGGGAAACCGCCGCCAGCCCCCTGCACGATGAAGCCCGCGACTGGCTGGTCCTGCTGACCTCGGGCCGTGCCACCGTGGCCGACGCCAAGGCGCTCAAGGCGTGGTGCGCGCAAAGCCCCGAGCACGCCCAGGCGTTCGAGCAGGCCAAGGTGGTATGGCAGCAACTGGCCCCGGCCGCCGCGCAAGTGGCGCAGCCGCGTCATTTCGGCCGGCGCGCTTTCCTCGGCGGCGCGATAGCCGCATCGGCAGCCGTGGTCATGGTGCACGTCGGCTCGCCCGGCGGCTTCGCTGGCCTGACGGCGGACTACCGCACCGAGGTCGGCGAGCAGCGACAAGTGCTGTTGAGCGACGGCATCAGCCTGGAACTCAACACCCAGACGCGCATCAGCCGAGTGGGGCAGGGCATCGAACTGCTTGAAGGCGAAGTCGAAGTGCTCGCCCATACCGCGCAGCCACTCCAGGTCCTGGCCGGCGCAGGCGCGGTGAGTGCGGCACAGGCACGCTTCAACCTGCGCAACACCGATCAGACCGTCTGCGTGACCTGTATCGAAGGCTGGCTCTCGGTGGACGTCGCCGGCCGCAGCGTGCGCCTGGAAGGTGGACGGCAACTCACCTACAGCGCCGCCGGCATGGGCGAAGCCGCGGTGGTGGATACCCAGGCGGTGGTGGCCTGGCGCGAACAGGTGCTGGTGTTCAACAACGCCACACTGGCGACGGTGGTGGACGAGATCAACCGCTACCGCCCCGGCATGCTGGTGCTGCTCAACAAGCAACTTGGCCAACGCCGCGTGCAGGCACGGTTCAGCCTGCAGCAGTTGGCGGGAGTGGCGTTGTTGATTCGGGATGCGTATGGGGCCAAGTGCACGGAGTTGCCGGGTGGGGTGGTGTTGTTGAGTTAATCACTTCAACGGCCCCACCACCTGCCGATAGCGCTCCGCACCTTGGGGCGTCTCCCGGACCAGACTGATCTCCATCCCCAGCGGATCCTCACGCCGATTCCCGCTCAGCTGCCGCCAGCCCTTATCCGCCTCCCACACCCGCACCTGCAGATCACTGACCCCTGTCAGCACCACCACCGCATCCTTCGCCGCCGGCAACGGATAGCGATCCCGTGCAGGCGCCGCAGCGCGATACAAACGGTCGCCCTTGAGCCACCAACGTACCCGTTGCAGGCCATCCCCGGCGACGGGGGCGCTGCGAATGATGTCCAGCCGAAACCCTTTGCTGTCGGAACTGCGCACTGTCACGGCCGCCAGTCCATCAACCTTTTCTTCGTTGTTCCTGGAGGGATCCGGGGCGTTCAGTTCGACGCTGGCGCGCAGGCTGATGTCGCGTTGCATCTGGTTCAGTGCGCGCAGCAGCACTTCGGTCTGTTCGCTGCTGGCCTGCAGGTGCTGGTCGGCGCGGGTGACGCTGTCCAGCCCGCGCCAGGCGATGACGCTGACCAGCGCCATGAGCATGATCGCGACCATTACTTCGATCAGCGTGAAGCCCTGTTGGGAGGTGTTCATGGCTGGCTCACCACGCGCATCAAGCCTTGGGCGTCGCGTTGCAGGCTGAGGCTGTGTTGGCCGTCGGAAAGCACCACGCGCAGCGCTGGGCTGATCCATTCGGCATCGAGTACCAGGCGCTGGCGCGGTTCGACGGTGATTTGCATCGGTGTGCTTTCCCATAGGCGCGGGCGCAGTGGGTCGTCGCCCTGGAAGGTTTCGATGCCGCTGCCGTCGTCGCTGCGGCGGTTGAAGCGAAAGCCCTCGGCATCCCCGCGCCAGGTGATCGGGCGGCCGTCCGTGCGGGCTTCGGCCTGGGCGATTTGTAGCAGTTGGCTGAGGCGCTCGGCGTCCTTGCGCAGCAGGTGCAGTGGGTCGGGCTTGATGGTCAGGCTGATGGCGGCGCTGGCAATGCCGATGATCACCAATACCACCATCAACTCAATCAGGGTGAAGCCGTGTTGTTTCATCGCAGGGCACCTGGAGAACTGGAGAGGAGCTGAAATAAAAACGTGCGAATTGAGCTGTAGGCTGGTGCCACGGACAAACAGGAGGTCCTACTCATGGCATTTGCCCTTCGTTTTTCACCGGCCCACGGGGTGCAGGCACTGGCGGTGCTGGCGGCATTGGCCGGTGTGGCGGTCTGGACGCCGCTGCTGCTCACGTCGGCCGAATCCCACACACCGGCGGCCACGCCCCAGGCCCTCGCGGCGCGCAGTGATAACCCGGCGCTGCAATGGTTCTCGACTGCGCCGTCGGCAGTGCAGGTCAAGGTCTCGGGTGTGCTGGCCGGGGCACGCGGTGCCGTGGCGATCCTCAGCCTCAACGACGGCCCGCCCCGCAGCTTTTTGTTGGGTGAACGCCTCAGCCCCGGCGTGCGCCTGACGGCCATTGAAGGCGACGGCGTGGAGATCGAGCGCGGCGGCGAGAAGCTGCGCGTGAAGCTCGACAAGTTGCCGGACGGGCCTGCGCTGCCGCTGCTCACTCGACCCTGACCTGTGTGTCCAGGCGCGCCAGCGGCGGCGCTTCGCGGCGGGCGTCGAGCACCTGCACATGCACGTGAAACAGTGCGCCATCGGCGCTGATGGTTTGTTCGCAGCGCAGCTGCAAGCGGCCCTGGTCGCAGTCGAAGGTCTTTTTGCCGCTGCGCAAGTGGCCTTCCAGGCGCAACTCGGCCAGGCGGCTCTGCGCTGCCAATAAGGCGATGGACTTGTCGCGCAGCAGGCCATTGCTCTGGGTCATCAACCCGGCCACGCGCACGGCTGCGGCCATGGCCACGGCAATGATCGCCAGCGCCACCAGCACCTCGATCAGGGTAAAGCCTTGCGCCTTGCGACGGCTGTCCATGGGGGTCTCGAAAGCCTGGAAACAGGCCCGCAGACTAGCGCCGGGAGTTGACCGATTGGCGACCGAAACTCCCGAGGATTTTCAATACGACTGACATGTGTTCTTGCAACACTGCGCCACGAAATGCACTCAAGCCAAGGAATGTCGAGATGGATATCGCGCGCCTCAAATCCCCATTGCCAGGGCCTCGCGGCCAGCGTGGCTTCACCTTGATCGAGATCATGGTGGTGGTGGTCATCCTCGGGATCCTGGCGGCGATGGTGGTGCCCAAGGTCCTGGATCGCCCGGACCAGGCGCGGGCCACGGCGGCGAAACAGGACATCGGCGGCTTGATGCAAGCCCTCAAGCTGTATCGGCTGGACCACGGCACCTACCCGAGCATGAACCAGGGCCTGAAGGTGCTGGTGGAGCGCCCGGCGGATGCGAAGAACAGCAACTGGCGCGCCTACCTCGAGCGCCTGCCCAACGACCCGTGGGGCAACCCTTATCACTACCTCAATCCGGGCGCCAATGGTGAGGTCGATGTGTTCTCGCTGGGGGCCGACGGCCAACCGGATGGCGACGGCGTGAATGCCGATATCGGCTCCTGGCAGTTGTAAGGCGCGCCATGAAACGGTATTCGCCCACAGCGGCGAAGCAGCGCGGCATGGCGATTATCAGCGCCTTGCTGATCGCGGCGGTGGTGGCCGTGCTGGCCGGCGCAATGCTCACGCGTCAGAGTGTGTTCACTCGCAGCCTGGAAGCCGAGCAATTACGCGTGCAGGGCCAGTGGCTGTTGCAAGGCGGCCTGGAGCGCAGCCGGCAGATGCTCTGGGAGGCGCGCCAGAAGGAGGTGCTGACGCGCCTCGACCAGCCGTGGGCGCAGGCCCAGGGCGGCGCGTTCGAGGGGCAGATCGAGGACGAGCAGGGCAAGTTCAACCTGCGCAACCTGGTCAACCGCCAGCAGCCGGATGCCGAGCAATTGCAGTCCTTCGAGCGCCTGTGCCGCCTGATCGGGGTCGACTCGGCCGTGAGTCGGCGCATCAGCCAGCGGGTCATCGCCTCCTACGAGCAGAACGGTGTGCCGGCCAAATACCCGATGCTGCGCAACCTCGACGACTTGAGCGGCATTGACGGCCTGGACCCGGCGCTGTTGCGGCGCCTGCGCACCTATATCAGCGTGCTTCCCAGCAATACCTGGGTCAACGGCAACACCGCCAGCGCCGAAGTGCTCAGCGCGGTGGTGCCGCAGCTCAGCCTGGCCCAGGCCCGGGGGTTGCTGGCCGAACGTGACAGCGGCCGCTGGTTTATCAACCGCGGGGATTTCGTCAACCGCTTGCACTTGCCCCAGGTGGCGGTGGATTCGGTGCAGGTGGGCATTACCAGCGAGTGGTTTCGCCTGCAGGGCCAGGCACGACGCGAGCAGCGTCGGGTGACCCTCGACGCGCTGCTGCATCGGCCCGAAGACCGTCCGCCACGGGTGATCTGGTCGCGGGTGGGGGTATGAAACGCTTGCGTATTGGCCTGCCGCCGCTCGATGAGTTAAGCGTGGACAGCCAGGTGACGTTTGCCTGGCTGGAGCGCGGCGTGGTGGTGGACGGAGGGCACGCCAGCCTGGCGCAATTGGGCAAGACCCGCCAGGCGCTGGATTGCTTCCTGCATCCGCGCGACAGCCTGCTGACCAGCCTTGAGTTGCCGCCGTTGCCCGCGGCGAAAACTGCTGCGGCGGTGGCTTGTGCCGCCCAGGCGCTGATCCTCGGCCCGGTGGAGCAGATGCAGGTGGCCCACGGCCCGCGTGAAAGCGATGGGCGCGTGCAGGTCGGCTGGCTGTCGAAGGCCGGCCTGGAGCGGCTCGCCGCGGTCGTCGCACAGACCCCGCTCAAGCTGCGCGGGCTGTACCCGGCGCCGTATGCCTTGCCGGTCGGCGCGGCAGCGTTGGACGACGGCTATCTGTTGACCCGTGACAGCCTGCAGCAAGGCGCCGTGCACCCGTTGGGCTTGCAGACCCTCGATGTGCCGCTGGTGGAGGCGCAGCAGCGTTGGAGCGGTGCCGTGCCGGCCTGGGGCTTGCACGCGCGTCTCAGCCAGGCACCCCGTGGCGGATGGGGCAGGGCGCTCGCCGGTGTAGCGCTGGCGACGGCGATCTGGACCGTCGGCCTCAACCTGTATGCCGCCCGCCAGGTGGATGAGGGCCAGCGGCTCAAGGCGCTGATGAGCCAGCAGGTCCGCCAGGCATTTCCTGAATTGCCAGTGGTGCTCAACCCATTGCAGCAGGCCCGCCAGCAGTTGGCTGCGCGCCAGAGCGGTGCGGCCGCCGATCCGGGCCAGCGCTTTACCCGCCTGTTGCAGCTGGCGGGCAGCAATCTGCCCTTCATGGTCGGCAGCGTCGAGAGCCTGGACTTCGAACAGGGCCGCTTGCACCTGGCGCTGCTCGCCGACAGTCGCAGCCCCACGGCCGTGGGCGATTGGCAAGCCGCGCTGGCCCAGGCCGGCTTTGTCGCCGAGCGCGATGAGCATGGCTGGAGCATCGGCCCGGCCCAGGCCGCCGAGAAACCGGAGGCCGGTGATGAATAAGTGGCGGCAGGTGCGCAGCCAGGCGCAGGTGTTCTGGAGCGGCCTGGCGTTGCGCGAGAAACGCCTGCTGATCGGCGCTGCGCTGGTCCTGGCGAGTCTGTTGACCTGGCTGGTGCTGGTGCAACCCGCGCTGAAGAAGATCGAGTACTGGCAGGCCGAGACCCCCAAGCTGCGCGCCCAGGCGGCGGCCTTGCAGGTGCTGTTGCAGGACGTCGCGGCGCCGCGCCACGGCGATGAAGCCGCGTTGCGCCAGGCCCTCGATGGCGCCGGCCTGCAGGGGCATTACCAGTTGCAGGCACTGGATGCGGGCGGCTGGCGCCTCACGCTGGAGAATGCCCCGGCAGACGCCGTGGTGAGCTGGTTGCTGGGCAATCCCCATTCGTTTTCCCTGGAGGTGTCCGAGGCGCGCTTGCAGCGCGCGCCGGATGCTGTCGATAGCTCGGCCGGCACTGTGTCCGGGACCGTTCGCATGGATCAGGCGCTTGGCGCTAAGGAAGCTTCATGAAGTGGTCAGTCCCCCATCACGCGCCTTTTCGCAAGGTCGCGCCGCTGCTGTTGCTGGCCTTGAGCGCGTGCAGCAGCCCGCAGCCAAACACGCCCTTGCTGGTGGACAGCGAACTCGGCCAGCCTCTGGCCGACACCCGTCGCAGCGGCGAAACCCCGCTCGATCGTCAGCGCGAAGTCCCGCCCAAACCCCGCGTGCAACACCCGGTCACCCACAGTGCGCGCGGCCAGGCCCCGGCGCCGGTCAAGGCGCGCAACCCGCTGGGCGACCAGCCGGTGCAGCTCAATTTCGTCGACGCGGATATCCAGGCGGTGGTGCGCGCCTTGTCCCGCGCCACCGGCCAGCAATTTTTGGTAGACCCGCGTGTGAAAGGCAACCTCACCCTGGTCAGCGAGGGCCAGGTGCCCGCGCACCAGGCCTACGACATGCTGCTGGCGGCGCTGCGCATGCAGGGCTTCAGCGTGGTCGATGTGGGCGGCGTGGCCCAGGTGGTGCCGGAGGCCGATGCGAAGTTGCTTGGCGGGCCGATCTACAGCGCCGGCAGCAGCGGCATGCAGACGCGCACTTTCCGCCTGCAGTATGAAAATGCGGTGAACCTGATCCCGGTGCTGCGCCCCATCGTGTCGCCGAACAACCCGATCAATGCCTACCCCGGCAACAACAGCATCGTCATCACCGACTATGCGGAAAACCTCGCGCGCGTCGCGCAGATCATCAATGGTATCGACACCCCGAGCGCCATCGACACCGACGTGGTGATGGTGCAGAACGGCATCGCCGTGGACATCGCCGCGATGGTCAGCGAGTTGCTGGAAACCCAGGGCGCCGACCAGACCCAGAAGATCAACGTGATCGGCGACCCGCGCTCCAATTCGATCATCATCCGCTCCGGCAGCCCAGAGCGTACGGAGCTGGCGCGCAACCTGATCTACAAGCTCGACAATGCCCAGAGCAACCCGAGCAATATGCACGTGGTGTACCTGCGCAATGCCCAGGCCGGCAAGCTCGCGCAGTCGCTGCGCGGGCTGCTTACCGGCGAAAGCGATACCGGGGTGAGCGACGATGCCCGTGGCAAGCTCAGCAGCATGGGCGGCAATGGCAAGAACAGCCCCGCCACCGGCACCGCGCAAAACAGCAGCGGCACGCCCACCGGCAGCGGCGTGCAGTCGGGTTACGGGCAAGCCAGCGGCTCCACCCCTGGCACCGGCAGCACTCCCAGTGACCAGGACACCGCATTCAGCGCCGGCGGCGTGACTATCCAGGCCGACGCCACCACCAACACCTTGCTGATTTCCGCCCCGGACCCGTTGTACCGCAACCTGCGCGAAGTGATCGACATGCTCGACCAGCGCCGCGCCCAGGTGGTGATCGAAAGTTTGATCGTGGAAGTCGGCGAGGACGACGCCACCGAGTTTGGCGTGCAATGGCAGGCCGGCAACCTCGGTGGCAAGGGCGGCTTCGGCGGCGTCAACCTGGGCGGCAGCGGCGTGAATGGCAAGCCCGCCAGCCCCACCAGCATTGATGTGCTGCCCAAGGGCCTCAACGTCGGCCTGGTCAACGGCACCGTAGACATCCCCGGGATCGGCAAGGTGCTCGACCTCAAGGTGCTGGCCCGCGCCCTGAAGAGCAAGGGCGGCACCAACGTGCTGTCGACGCCGAACCTGCTGACGCTGGACAACGAAGCGGCGAGTATTTTCGTCGGGCAGACCATCCCGTTTGTCACCGGCAGCTACGTGACCGGCGGCGGGGGCACCAGCAACAACCCGTTCCAGACCGTGCAGCGTGAGGAGGTGGGGCTCAAGCTCAACGTGCGCCCGCAGATTTCCGAAGGCGGCACGGTGAAGCTGGATATCTACCAGGAGGTCAGCACCGTGGATGCGCGGGCTTCAGTGGAGGCCGGCACGGTGACCAACAAGCGCGCGATCGACACCAGCATCCTGCTGGATGACGGGCAGATCATGGTGCTCGGCGGGCTGCTGCAGGATGGCTACAGCCAGAGCAATGATGCGGTGCCGTGGCTGTCGGATATTCCCGGCCTGGGCGCATTGTTTCGCAATGAGAAGCGCAGCGTGAACAAGACCAACCTGATGGTGTTCCTGCGCCCCTACATCATCCGCGACAGCGGGGCGGGGCGCAGCATCACCCTGAACCGCTACGAGTTCATGCGCCGCGCCCAGGGCGGGCTGCAACCGGAGCACAGCTGGGCGATGCCGGATGTGCAGGCGCCGCAGTTGCCTTCGGTGGAGAAGGCGATCCCGGGTGGTCAACAACAGCAGGGGCCGCGGGCAGTGATCCGCGCCGTGCCGGTTTCCGGAGGGGCGCGGCCGTGACTTATGGTTGCGCTCTTGGTGGGCGCTGGCTTGCCTGCGCTGCAGATACTTCGGTACGGCATGCACACCGAGTGGAGGCCTTCGCAGGCAAGCCAGCTCCCACAGAAAAACCCACCTGCTTTCGCATTGTTTTTGATCTTGATCTTGATCTTGACCTTGATCCTAGGCGCCCCATCAAACACGCTGGCCGGAATTCGATATTGATTTGGGGGCTAAACCGGCAGGGATGCCGGTTTAGCCGCCCCGCGCCATGGATGGCGCGTGGCGGCGGCCGCCCAAATCAATGTCGGATTACGGGCACACCGAGCCTGGGCGAGGTGCCGAGTGTTGGGGCAAGAGCGTTTTGCTTACTTTTGCGCTCTTCAAAAGTGAGCCGCTGTAAGAGCGGAACCCCAAGTAGACGTGACCCCAACAACGGATATGTACACCTACAAACAGGGCAAAAGCCATGAGCCTGCTCCCCTACGCCTGGGCCAAATCCCAACGCATCCTCCTGCGTCCCTGCGAGGAAGGCAGGCTACTCACCGTATGCCCCTCGACCCCCGGCTGGTCCATCAGCGAGGTACACCGTCAGTTCGGCCACAGCCGCCTTGAACAGGTGCGCGACGACGAACTCGACGGCCTGCTCGCCAGTGCCTACGCCGACACCGGCAGCGCCGCCGCCGTGGTCGGCGCCGCCGAAAACGAAGTCGACCTCGACCGCCTGATGCAAGACATGCCCGAAATCACCGACCTGCTGGACACCCAGGACGGCGCGCCGGTGATTCGCATGATCAACGCCTTGCTCACCCAGGCGGCGCGGGATGAGGCCAGTGACATTCACATCGAACCCTATGAAACCCATTCAGTGGTGCGCTACCGCGTCGACGGCACCCTGCGTGACGTGGTGTCGCCGCGCAAGGCGCTGCATGGCGCGCTGGTGTCGCGGATCAAGATCATGGCCCAGCTCGATATCGCCGAAAAGCGCCTGCCCCAGGACGGCCGTATTGCCCTGCGCGTGGCCGGCCGGCCGATTGATATTCGCGTATCGACCGTGCCGACCGGGCATGGCGAGCGCGTGGTGATGCGTTTGCTCGACAAACAGGCCGGGCGCCTGCAATTGGAAACCCTGGGCATGGAGCCGCAGTTGCTCGCGCGCCTCGATACGCTGATCCGCCAGCCCCACGGCATCGTGTTGGTCACCGGGCCCACGGGCAGCGGCAAGACCACCAGCCTGTACGCGGCCCTGGCGCGGCTGGATGCCAGCACCAGCAATATCCTCACCGTGGAAGACCCGGTGGAATATGACTTGCCGGGCATCAGCCAGATCCAGGTCAACGCCAAGATCGACATGACCTTCGGCCTGGCCTTGCGCGCGATTCTGCGCCAGGACCCGGACATCATCATGATCGGTGAAATCCGTGACCTGGAGACCGCGCAAATCGCCGTGCAAGCCTCGCTCACCGGCCACCTGGTACTCGCGACCCTGCACACCAACGACGCGGTGTCGGCGGTCAACCGCCTGATCGACATGGGGGTCGAGCCGTTCCT
Organism: Pseudomonas sp. TH21; assembly: GCF_016651025.1. Lineage (NCBI taxonomy): Bacteria > Pseudomonadati > Pseudomonadota > Gammaproteobacteria > Pseudomonadales > Pseudomonadaceae > Pseudomonas > Pseudomonas sp. TH21. Next base: position 2,400,395 of record NZ_JAEKEQ010000001.1, read on the forward strand.
GCTGGCGTCGTCGCTGTTGGGTGTATTGGCCCAGCGCCTGGTGCGGCGCCTGTGCCCGCATTGCAAGCAGCAAGACCCGGCCGCGCCCGGCACCTGGCGCCCGGTGGGCTGCGCGCAATGCAACCAGATCGGCTACAGCGGGCGTACCGGGATCCATGAATTGTTCTGCGTCGACGACGACGTGCGCAGCCTGATCCACCAGGGCGCCGGCGAGCAGGACCTGCGCGTGGCCGCGCGCCGCGCCGGGATGTTGAGCATGCGCGAAGACGGCGAGCGCTGGGTGCGCAGTGGCGCTACTGCGCCCGAAGAAATCCTGCGCGTGACGCGGGACGCCTGATGAATCGCTATCGCTATGAAGCCGCCGACGCCAGCGGCAAAGTCGAGGCCGGGCACCTGGAGGCGGACAGCCAGAGCGGCGCGTTTGCCGCGTTGCGCAGCCGTGGCCTGACCGCGCTGTTGGTACAGGTTGAAGGCAATCAGTCGAATGCCGCCGGCAGCAGCCTGTTCACTGCCAAGCTGTCGGACAACGACCTGGCCTGGGCCACGCGGCAACTGGCGAGCCTGCTCGGCGCCAGCCTGCCGCTGGAGGCAGCACTGAGCGCGACAGTGGAGCAGGCCGAGAAAAAGCACATCGCCCAGACCCTCGCCGCCGTGCGTGCCGATGTGCGCGGCGGCATGCGCTTGGCTGATGCATTGGCGGCACGGCCACGGGACTTTCCGTCGATCTATCGCGCGTTGATCGCGGCGGGGGAGGAGTCCGGCGACCTCGCCCAAGTGATGGAGCGCCTGGCCGACTACATCGAGGAGCGCAACAACCTGCGCGGCAAGATCCTCACGGCTTTTATCTACCCCGGCGTGGTCGGGCTGGTGTCCATCGGCATCGTGATTTTCCTGTTGAGCTACGTGGTGCCGCAGGTGGTCAGCGCGTTTTCCCAGGCGCGCCAGGACCTGCCGGGCCTGACCCTGGCGATGCTCAACGCCAGCGACTTCATTCGCGCCTGGGGCTGGTTGTGTTTCGGTGCGCTTGTCGGCGGTTTCTGGAGCTGGCGCCTGTACCTGCGCAATCCCGTGGCGCGCCTGAACTGGCATAGTCGCGTGCTGCGCCTGCCGCTGATCGGGCGCTTTGTGCTGGGCCTGAATACCGCGCGGTTTGCCTCGACCCTGGCGATCCTCGGCGGGGCCGGCGTGCCGCTGCTGCGCGCGCTGGAAGCGGCGCGCCAGACCCTCTCCAACGACCGCCTGAGCCAATGCGTCAACGACGCCACCGCCAAGGTGCGCGAGGGCGTTAACCTGGCCCCGGCGCTGGCGGTGGAAAAAGTCTTCCCGCCGGTGCTGATCCACCTGATTGCCAGCGGTGAAAAAACCGGCGCGCTGCCGCCGATGCTCGAGCGTGCCGCGCAGACGCTGTCGCGGGATATCGAACGGCGCGCGATGGGCATGACCGCGTTGCTCGAGCCCCTGATGATCGTGGTGATGGGCGCGGTGGTGCTGGTGATCGTGATGGCGGTGCTGTTGCCGATCATCGAGATCAACCAACTCGTGACCTGAATACGGTCAAGAAAGCTGGGAAGGGGCTGCTCAGTTGATTTCGGCGCGGGCCGACATCGCCAGGCCCAACCTCGGGTTCCTCATTCCGTCACATCCAATCGCCCTTGCCACAGCCCGTACCGCCTCCACCCATTGCGGGCTGAAACCTCGCTGTCACCTGCGCCCAAAGCGTTCAGAACGATGACCAAAACACCCGAGAATCTTTTAAAAATCAAGGTGTTCCTCCCGAGGTTTTTTCCTATTGCTGTCATCGGAAACTGCGAAATTTCCTACCCATGGCCTCACCCCTCGCCACCCCCGCATCACGGCTTGGGACCGAAGCCATGGCGTCATGCAAGAGCCATCTACCCCAAACGTACAAACACGACGAAAGGAGCTTCTTCATGTTTAAGCGCAACGTTCTCGCGGTATCCATGACCCTCGCTGCACTGTGCTCGGCACAGGCTGCATTCGCTGACGTAAACGGCGGCGGCGCGACCTTGCCACAGCCGCTGTACCAGACTGCCGGCGTACTCACCACTGGCTTCGCCCCCTACATCGGCGTCGGCAGCGGCAATGGCAAGGCTGCCTTCCTGACCAACGACTACACCAAGTTCGTGGCCGGCGTTACCAATAAGAACGTGCACTGGGCTGGTAGCGATTCCAAACTGACTGCGACTGAATTGTCGACCTACGCATCTACCAAACAACCGGCCTGGGGCAAGCTGATCCAGGTGCCGTCGGTTGCAACGTCGGTGGCCATTCCGTTCAACAAAACCGGCAGCGCGAATGTTGACCTGAGCGTGCAAGAGCTGTGCGGTGTGTTCTCCGGTCGCATCAAGAACTGGAGCGGGATTTCCGGTGCTGGGCGTACCGGTCCGATCGTTATCGTGTATCGCAGCGAGAGCAGCGGCACCACCGAGCTGTTCACCCGTTTCCTCAACGCCAAGTGCAACGCTGAAACCGGCTCCTTCGCCGTTACCACCACGTTCGCCAACAGCTTCTCCGGTGGCCTGCCTGCCGGCGCCGTTGCTGCCACCGGCAGCCAGGGTGTAATGACTGCCCTGGGCGCCGCCCAAGGCCGCATCACCTACATGAGCCCTGACTACGCGGCCTCTACCCTGGAAGGCCTGGACGACGCCACCAAGGTTGCTCGCGTCGGTAAAGACGAAGCCAACGGCGTCGAAGGTGTGTCGCCAGCGCCGGGCAACGTTTCCGACGCCATCGCCCAGGTGCTGCCACCTAACGACCCAAGCGCTCCGCTGGACATCAACAACCCTGACAACTGGGTGCCAGTGTTCGGTCCAGTGGGCGCTGCCGGCGTTCAACCGTACCCTGATTCGGGCTACCCGATCCTTGGCTTCACCAACCTGATCTTCAGCCAGTGCTATGCCAACGCTGATCAGACCTCCCAGGTACGTGGTTTCTTCACCAAGCACTTCGGCGCCACTGCCAACAACGACGCCGCGATTTCGGCCAACCGTTTCGTGCCGCTGCCGGCTAACTGGAAAGCTGCCATCACCGACACTTTCCTGACGGCAACCAGCGGTCTGAGCATCGGCAAAACCAACGTCTGCAACGGCATCGGTCGTCCGCTGTAACCCACGCCTTCACCGACCTGCAACACCCGATCAGCAACGGCCTGTGCCGTTGCTGATTTTTTTGCGTTACCAGTCCCATGTGAACTTTCCATGACAGAAGTTCAGTCCGGCCCCTCGCCAACCGCCTAACCCTCATACGCGGGCGTGTCTTGCCCCTGGCGAATTACAAACAAGGAAGATCTCCGATGGTCCGCTGCAAATCACCGGTAAACCGCACTGCCCAAGGCCAGAGCGCCCAGACGATCCTGCGCCTCAAACCGCTGGCCCAGGCCATTGCCCTGTTGATGGTGGCGGGCAACGCCCAGGCGGCCACAGCCTTCAGTTCCGGCTGGTTTGCCGACAAGGGCGCGTCCCAGGCGGCGACGGCGGCGCGCACCGGGGCGGGCCAGGTGCCGGGGATTCCATCGCTGAACCAGCAGGCGCGGGTCAAGCAGCAGTTGTCGCGCTCGATCAGCACGCTCAACACCAGCGTCGCGGCGATTGCGGCGCAACAAGCGGCGCAGGCGGCAGGGCGCCAGGCTGCCTTCGGCCAGGTCTCGACCGTTCCCGATGGCCTGGGCAAGGGCGGCCTGCAGGTCGATAACAGCCTCACCCAGGGCTGGACCAACGCCAAGGGCCCGGTGCAGAGCCAGGCCGGCGGCAAGACCACGGTGACCATCGAGCAGACCGCCGACAAGGCGATCCTCAACTGGGAGACCTTCAACGTCGGGCGCAACACCACCGTGGATTTCCAGCAGCAGGCCAGTTGGGCGGTGCTCAACCGCGTCAACGACCCCAACGCGCGCCCCAGCGAGATCCAGGGCCAGATCACCGGCGCCGGCACAGTGATGATCATGAACCGCAACGGCGTGGTCTTCAGCGGTACCAGCCAGGTCAACGTGCGCAACCTGGTGGCCGCCGCCGCGAACATCACCGATGAGCAATTCACTCAACGTGGCATTTACGTGGACGCCACCGGCACCCAACCGACCTTCACCGATGCGGCGGGCAAGGTCGAGGTCCAGCGCGGTGCACTGATCCAGACCCACAGCCCGGCCACCTCCACCGATGCCGGCGGCTATGCCTTGCTGCTCGGCACAGAGGTGGAAAACGCCGGCACTATCAACACCGCCAAGGGCCAGGCCACGCTGGCGGCCGGCGACAGTTTTTACATCCGCAAGGGCGTCGGCACTACCGGCAATGACCGCTCGACCACCCGTGGCAATGAAGTGGCGACCAGCCTCAACGCCGGCAGCAGCGCCGGCAAGGTCACCAACAGCGGCTTGATCATGGCCTCCACCGGCGACATCACGCTGACCGGGCACCAGGTGCAGCAAAATGGCGTGGTCCTGGCCAGCACCTCGGTGGACACCCGCGGCACGGTCCATTTGCTCAACGCCGCCACCGACACCTCCGGCAGCGTGACCCTGGGCGAGGGCAGCACCACTGCGATCCTGCTGGACAGCAGCGGCAGCACCGCGCTCAACAGCCAGAAAGGCAATGGCCTGGTCAACCTTGATGGCACGCCCGCCAACCTGGTCACCGGCGCGTTCAACAATCTCAGCGCGGTGGCCGACCGCACCGACCAGTCACGGATCGAGATCGTCAGCGGCGGCACCGTGGACTTCCAGAAAGGCTCGATCACCCTCGCCACCGGTGGCCAGGTCGCGGTCAGCGCCGCTGGGCGCAGCCTGGTGCGCGACGGCGCGATGATCGATGTGTCGGGTGCCGTCGGCGTCAAGGTGTCGATGGAATCCAACAACATCAAGATCAACGTGCAGGGTAACGAGCAGCGCGATGCGCCGGTCAACCGCGATGGCGGCCAGTTGATCAACAACGATGTGTGGGTCGACCTGCGTGAGCTGGTGTTTGTGCCGGCGGGCACCAACGGCTATGCCACAGACCGCTGGTATACCGCTGGCGGCTTGCTGGAAGTCGGCGGCTACCTCGGCACCCAGGGCCACTCGGTGGGTGAATGGATGGCCCAGGGCGGCACCGTGACCTTTACCGGCAAGGAGGTGGTGACGCAGCAGGGCGCGCAGATCAACCTGTCCGGCGGCACCGTGGATGTGCAGGCCGGTTATATCCAGCAGACCTGGCTCAAGGGCCCTAATGGCCGCCTGTATGGAGTCTCCAGGGCGCCGGGCGACATTCTTTATTCGGGTTTCTACAAAGGCTATGAAGACACCAGCGCACGCTGGGGCCAGACCGAGTACTACTACAACCCGCTGATCGCGCCACAGCGCCGCTACGAGGCCGGTTATACCGTGGGACGCGACGCCGGCAAGCTGGTGGTCGGCACCACCAGCGCGGTGCTCGAAGGCCAGTTGATCAGCGACGTGTTCCAGGGCGACCGCCAGACCCAGGCGCCGAACATCAACCTCGATGGCTACCAGCAATCGCAGAAGGCCCGGGCCCAGCGCGCGCAACTGATCATTGGCCAATACATCCCGATCTATAACAAGACCACCGGCACTTTGCGCTATGCCCTCAGCGGCAGCACCGACCAGGTCCTGATCGACAGCAATACGCAGAAGATTGCCGATGGCCTCGACCTCAGCACCGCCTTGCCGGCGGATCGCCAAGGCACGCTGGTGCTCGACAGTGACCAGCTCAATGGCTACCAGTTGGGCGCGGTCAAGGTTGGCGCCACCCGGCAGATCACCGTGAATGGCGCGCTGAAGGTGGTGGACGGGGGCGACATCACCCTGTTCGGGCCGGGCGTAGCCATCAATGCCGACCTCACGGCCCATGGTGGCAGTCTCAATGCGGGCAATATCCTCAGCCAGGTCGACCCGCTCAAGGCGGGGGCGGTCGGCGATACGATCCTGGCGGGCAACGGCCGCCTCGACGTGGCCGCCGGCGTCAGGCTCGACACCAGCGGACGCTGGAACAACCTGCTGCTGGACCCTGCCGACGTGGGCGGCGTGGCCTCGGTGAACGGCGGCAAGGTGTCGTTGCGCAGCACCGGCAATGTGCACCTGGCAGCCGGCAGCGTGGTGGATGCATCCTCCGGTGGCAGCCTTGGCCTCGACGGCAAGCTCGTCGGCGGCAAGGGCGGTGACGTGACCGTAGGCGCCCTCGGCAACCTGGCCCTGGACGGTGAAATCCGTGGCTATGGCGTCAACGGCGGCGGCACCCTGGCGTTGCAGGCACGCAAGGTGCAGATCGGCGACAGCGCCACCGCACCGACCGCCGACACACTGAAACTGGCGGGCGATTTCTTCAACAAGGGCTTCTCGGCCTATGACATCACCGGCAACGAAGGTTTGCTGGTCACCGACGGCACGCGCGTGGATGTGACCACGCCGGTCTATCGCCTGGGCGAGCAGACCTCCGCCAGCCCCACGGGCAGCGACCCGGCCACGGCCCTGGAGCGCTGGACACCGGCGCTGTATCAGGAAGACGCCACCAAGGGCGTGTTGACGCAACGGCGCGGCGCCAACCTGACCTTGACGGCAGGGCATCAGGAATCCACGGCGGCCGAACTGGCGACGACCTCGCTGAATGTGGGCAAGGGGGCGGTGATCAACGTCGACCCTGGCCAGGGCATCAACCTGCGCAGCGTCGGCCAGTTGACCCTCGACGGCACCCTGAACGCCTGGGGCGGCAGTGTCAGCCTGGGCGGCTTGACGGTTCCGGCTTCCGAACTGGTCAATGCTGGCGGCCACGGTCGTTCGATCTGGGTCGGCGAAAACGCGCTGATCGACGTCGCCTCGCGGGCCGTCACGGCAGTGAGCAATCGCGGCAGTGTCTACGGCCAGGTCCGCAATGGCGGCACCATCAGTATTGGCGGCGACATCGACCTGGCCACCGGGATTGCCAAGGCCAGCGACCTGTTTGTGGTGGTGCGCGACGGCGCCCGCCTGGACGCCTCCGGTACGCAGGCGGCCCTGGATATCCCGGGCCAGGGCCGGGTGCAGGTGGCAAGCAATGGCGGCCGCATCAGCTTTGCGTCCAACAACGGCCTGTACCTGGATGGCAGCTTTGTAGCGCGTGCCGGTGGTGCAGGGGCGGCGGGCGGCAGCTTGTCGCTGGCGCTGGAAAGCCCGTACTACGCCATGAGCGCCGTGACCGACCGTGTGCTTAACGTCCGTGAACTGGTGCTCAGCCAAGCCCACCAGGGCAGCGCATTGCCGGGCAGCGCCGACGCGGCCGCCGCCAGCCTGGAGTACGGCCATGGCGCGCTGGGCGTGGACCAGGTGCGTGCCGGCGGTTTTGACAACCTGGCCTTGCTCAGCAATGGCCTGCTGAGTTTTGACGGTGATGTGTCGCTGAACATGGGCCAGAGCCTGCGCCTGTACAGCGGTGCCATGGGGCTGACTGAAACGGCGGCCGCCAATTCCCGTATCAACCTGTCGGCGCCTTACCTGCTGCTGGCGGGCATCCTCGCGCCGCTGGACCCCAACAAACAACAATACCTGCATCCGGTGTTGACCAGCGGCATGTCTCAACGTGACAGCCAGGCGCTGTTCAATGCCTCCGGCAACCTGGTCGATGTGCGTGGCAATGTGCTGTTCAGCAACAAGAGTGACCTGACCCTGAGCGATAGCAGTCAGGTGAGTATCGACCGTCGCGGCTTCGATGATGTGCAACTGACCAGCCAGGGCGACCTGCGGTTTCTGGTGGGGGCGGGTGCGGATGTGATCGCTACCGGCATCAGCACGCAACTGATGACGCGCGGTGATATGACCTTGCGCGCGGCGCAGCTGTACCCGGCGACTGAGGTCGGCGCGAGGGTGATGGCGGGCTATCTGGACGCTGACAATGACACCACGGGATACAACTACGACCCGACACGCACCCTCACCATTGCCCGTACCGGCAACAGCACCGCTGGCGTGCCGTACTCGGCGTTCGGTCGCCTGCAACTGGGTGGCCCGACCATCAAGCAGGGCGGGGTGGTGCGTGCGCCGCTGGGGCTGATTGAGATCGGCAGCCTGGGCTCCAGCAAAGTTGAACTGCTGCCGGGCAGCCTGACCTCGGTGAGCGGCAGGGGCCTGGTGCTGCCCTACGGCGGTACGGTGGATGGCCAGATCTATCAATACAACGGCAAGACCGTGACGTTCCTCGGGCAGGGCGGGATACCGACGTTGAACGGTGGCCTGCAGGTCGGCGTGGTCCTCGGCGGTGAGTCGGTGGCGGTGCTGCCTGAGGCCACTGTGGACCTGTCCGGCGGCGGCGAGTTACTCGGCGCCGGGTTTATTTCCGGGCGCGGCGGTTCTACCGACGCCCGCTACAACCCGTTGATGCAGATCGGGGCCAACGGCGGTTTTGTGCTGCCGGGCCTGGGCACCAACCCGGTCTACGCGATTGTGCCCGGCGTGCAGCCCGGCTACGCACCCGTGGCGCCGGAGGGCGGCGCGGTCGACCCGTTGATCGGCCAGCAAATCACGATCGGCGCAGGGGTGCCGGGGCTCGCGGCGGGCACCTATACCCTGATGCCGTCGACGTATGCCTTGATGCCCGGCGCGTTCCGAGTCGAAATCAACGGCTTGGCCGGGGCCGCAGGCGTGGGGCCGACCCAGCACATGCGCAACGGCTCGTGGTCGACTGCGGGGCGGCTGTCCATCGCCAATACCGGGATCAGCAACAGCATTGCCAGCCAGTTGATCCTCACGTCGGCCGATACCTTGCGCCGTTATTCCCAGTACAACGAAACCAGTTATGCGCAGTTCGCGGTGGCCGACGCCGCCAGGCTCGGCGTGCCTCGGGCGATGCTCGAGCGGGACGCCAAGACCCTGGAGCTGGCCTTGCGGCCGGGGGCCGGTGCAGATGCCTTCTCGTTCCAGGGGATCGGCCGTTTCGATGCGGCTGCCGGCGGTTACGCCGGTACCGTGGCGGTGCTCAACATGGACAACAGCGAAATCGAAGTGGTGGCGGCAGGCAATGCGGCCACGCCGGATTTCGCTGGCGTCACCGTGGATGCGGCGAGCCTCAATGCCCTGGGTGCCGCACGCCTGATGATTGGCGGCATGACCCAGGTCTCGTATGGCCAGAACGGTGGCTACATCAACCTGGCGAATATGCCCAGCGGTTCGGTCACCCTGCGTACGGGGGCGACGTTGGCCGCGCCGGAAGTATTCCTCTTGAGTGCTGACGGGGAAATCGTGGTGGAGCAGGGCGCGTCGATCAATACGATCGGGCGCGGCAAGGCCAGCTATGACGCACGTGATGGTTTTGTCTACAGCGTGGGCAATATGCTCGCGGTCTCCAATGGGTTGCTCAATGTGGTCAGTGCGCCCGCGGGTAGCAGCAGCGGCGGGATCAAGCTGGGCACGTGTGCCAGCGACCCTTGCAGCGGGCAAACCGCTCTCTACTCCGAGGGCAGCATCGTCGCCTTGACTGACAAGACCCTGCTGATGGGCGACGAGGTGCGTTACGGCACCCGGCACCTCAACCTCGGCGTCGCCAGCATCAACGTCGGCAGCCCGCAGGCCCTGGCTGACGCTGCCGCGGCCAATCGCCTGCCGGCGGGCCTGACCCTCACCCAGCAAGTACTCGACCGCCTGCTGCGCGGCGACACCCAGTTTGGCGCCCCGGCCCTGGAGACCCTGCAACTGTCGGCACGCGACAGCTTCAATTTCTACGGATCGACCACCCTCGACACCTACGACGCGGTCACGGGCAAGTCCCTGTTGAACAACCTGATGCTCTCCACCCCGGCGATCTACGGCGCGGGAGGCGCGAATGATGTGGCGACCATCCACACCGCCAACCTGATCTGGCAGGGCGCCGAGGCAGCCCCCGGCACTGTGGTGGCTGGCGGTGCCGGCACCGGCAGCGGGCGCCTGGACATCAACGCCGAGCGCATTACGTTCGGCTATGGCGAGTTCGCCCAGGCCAGCACCACCGCCACCTTGAACCGCCTGGCGCTGGGCTTTGCCAACGTCAACCTGAATGCCAGCGAGCGCATCACCGCCAACCACAAGGGCAGCCTCTCGGTGTACCAGAGCCAGGGCGCCTACGACGCGATCAAGGGCTTTGCCTACAGTGGCGGTAACCTCAATATCCTCACGCCACTGATGACCGGCGAAGCCGGCTCGGTGAACAAGATCACCGCCGGTGGCGCCATTGATGTCAGCGCCTCGTCGGGGCCGGTGGGCAAGGTGGAGGGGCTTGGCGGCGAGTTGTCGCTGCAGGGCGACAGCCTGCGCCTGGCCAGCGCGGTGGTACTGCCCAGCGGCAAGGTGACCCTGGGCGCCCGTGGTGATGTGGTGCTGACCGACAACGCCTCGATTGATGTGTCCGGTCGCGCCATCGTGTTCGACGACCTGACCAAATACAGCGCGGGCGGCGACGTGGTGCTGCAAAGCAGCGCGGGCAGTGTGCGGCAGGCCACGGGCTCGACCATCGACCTCTCGGCCACCTTCAACCAGGCGGGCAAGCTGCGCGCCGTGGCGGTGAGCGACGCGGCGGGCACCGTCGACCTCGCGGGCAAGATCCTCGCCGGCAGCAGCGGCTACTACGATGCCGGCGGCACGCTGGTGCCGTACCTGGCCGGCGCGGTGGAGATCCAGGCCCAGCACCTGGGCGGCAGCGGCAGCCTGAGCGAGCGGTTCGCGGCCCTCAACCAGCGCCTCAACCAGGGCCAGGTGTTTGGTGCGCGCAGCTTCCAGCTCAAGCAGGGCGACCTGACGATTGGCGATGGTCTCAAGGCCAATACCGTCAATGTCTCGGTGGACAATGGCAGCCTGCTGGTCACCGGCCGAGTGGACGCCAGCGGCGAACGCGTCGGCAACATCAACCTGGCCGGCAAGAACGGCCTGACGCTGGCCGGCACGGCGGTGCTCGACGCCCATGGCACGCAATTGCGCGTCGACAGTTACGGCAAGATCATCGATTCGCCGAACCGCGCCAGCGTGGTCCTGGGGTCGGGCACTGGCCAGTTGACCCTGGCTGACGGGATGCGCATCGACCTGCGCCATGGCACCGAAACCGCCACCGGCAATGACGGACGCAACCGGGGCACCCTGGAACTGAATGCGCCCCGCGTGGGCGCCAATGACATCGCCATCGACGCCAGTGGGCGCCTGACGATCCAGGGGGCACGTTCGATTGCCCTCAACGGCATGGCCACCTACACCGATGCGCCGGTCGGCACCGACACCACGGCCACCGGCCGGCCGTATCAAGTCGTCACCCAGCAATACCTGGATGACCTGCATGCGTTAAGCACCACCTACATCAATGCGGCGCTGAGCAATACCAACCTGACGCAGACCAAGCTGGCCGGCCTGAACAACGCGACCTACGGCGATACCTTCCACTTGCGCCCCGGTGTGGAAATCGTCAGCAACAGCGCTGACGGCGACCTGGTCGTGCAAGGCGACCTGAATCTGTCCGGGTATCGCTACGCCAGCCTCAAGTCGACCCAGCCGACCGAGGCCGGCAGCCTGACCCTGCGCGCCGGTGGCGACCTGAATATCTACGGCAGTATCAACGATGGCTTTGCAGCGCCGGCCGCGACTGCGGATGACAACGGCTGGGTACTGCGCGCCGGTGTCGACTTCACCGGTGGCACGGTGGTGGTGCCTGGCAACGGCGTGACGCTGGCGGACGGCACTACGTTCCCCGGCGGCGTGGCCCTCAACTTCGACATCTCGATCAAGGCCCGCAGCCTGCCGGCCGGCACCCGCTTGCCGGCGGCGGCGACCCTCAATGCGACCCTGGCACTGCCGGCCGGTACCGTGTTGGCGGGCGCGGTGCGTAATGCCGCGGGGACCGTGCTGTACCCGGCGGGTACGATATTGACCCAGCGCGTGAGCTTGCCGGCGGGCAGCATCCTGGACGCCGGCACCGTGCTGGTCAGCCTCACCAGTGTGCGCATCATGACCTGGCCTGCGGGAGTGCCGTTGCCGGGAGTATTGGGCAGCACCGCGACGGTGATCCTCAATGGCACCAAGCCGCTGCCCCGTGGCGCGTTGTTGCCGGTGGGCACCAACGTCAAGTTGCCGGGCAATGCCACCTCGGTGCAACTGCGTGTACCAGGGGCGGATGGGCAAGGCAAGTTGTGGGCGGCGGCGCCGATGCTGCCCGCGGGCTCCGAGGCCTGGTCGATGCGCCTGGTGGCCGGTGCCGACACCCAGGCAGCCGATAGCCGAGCGCTGCAACCGCAGCCGCAGGCCGGTAACCTGCGCCTGGCCGACAGCCATTACGGCGTGTTTGGCCCGAGCAAGATCGTCGGCGGCAGCACGCGTTTCAGCGTGATCCGCACCGGTGCGGCGGACCTGGAGTTGCTGGCCGGCGGGGATTTGAGCATGGAATCGCTGTTCGGCGTCTACACCGCCGGCAGTGCCACGACCGCCACAGCCGGCAGCCCGGCGGGCGCCTGGTTCCCGGAGGGGGGCGGCAACCTGTTGTTGAAGGTCGGCGGTAACCTGACCGGCAACATAACCAGCAAGGCGCGCTCCACGGGCGGGCGTCCGGTGACGACCGATGGCGAGGTGGATTCGGCCAACGTCGGCAATTGGCTGTGGCGCCAGGGCAACGGCTTGAGCGGGAGCCAGGCGCAATCCACCGCATGGTGGATTAACTTTGGCGCGATGGTGCCCGTCGCGGGCCTCGCGGACCGGATGGTGGGCTTCACCGGGTTCGGCACCCTGGGCGGCGGCAACCTGAATGTCGAGGTCGGTGGCGATGCGGGGATGCTCAAACCGCTGACGGGCTACGTGGCCGCCAACGTCAGCCCGCGCAGCACGGGCCTGGTGCTGGCGGTAGGCAGCACCGGGCGGGTCGCGGCCGATGGCAGCCTGCAACTCACCGGGGGCGGTGACTTGAACGTGCGGGTGGGCGGGGCGGTCAACCCTGGCAGCCAGATCGCGCTGGAGCATCTCAATGGTGCGGTGGTCGACCTGCGCGGGCATGTACAGATGACGGGCGGCGCCCTGGGTAGCCTGACGTTGCGCTACGGCAGCCAACCCAAGGATCAAAGCCCCAGCGAAATCCGCGCCTACGACCCGAGCCGCTCGACGTCTGCGGCCGCGACCGGGGGCTGGAGCTTGCTGCCGGGGGATGCGACCTTCAATTTGTCTACGCGTGGGGACCTGGTGCTGCAGGACGTGGCCGATCCGGGGCGCGCGCCGCAGATGAATGTCCTGGCGTATGAGAATAATGGCGTCAGTGGCGTTGGGCAGAGCTGGTTCAGCCTGTGGACCGACCGTACGGCCATCGACCTGTTCTCCGCCGGGGGCAATCTCACGCCGCTGACCGATACCGCCGAGTCGGATCTGGCGGCGGTGTATCCAGCGACGCTGCGTGCAGTCGCGGCCAACGGCAGCCTGTACTACGGCCGCGCTTCGACGTTGAACACGAACGTATTGCCGCCGCTCAAGGCGCTGGTATTGGCGCCGTCGACCAACGGCCAGTTGCAACTGCTGGCGGGGGATTCGATCTATGGCGGCGACCTGACCATCAGCCGTTCCAGTGCGGCGCCGGACACCTTGGCGAGCATCCTGCACCCGGCCTTCCAGGGCTTTATCGGCGGGCGAGCGGACGTGGGCAGCGGCAACGTTTCCACCGACGCCAACGTTGCCAGGCTGGGCATTTCGTTCCCACTGTTTGCCTTTGGTCCAAACACCGCCAGCACCCAATGGGGGGATGCCCTGGAGCCCGCGCGTTTCTATGCAATGACGGGGGATCTGCTGGGGGTCAACAGTGGGCGTACGCTGACGATGACCACCGCCGACGATCCGCGTCTTGGGCAAACCTATTTTGAAGGCGCAGGCCCGGTCTGGATGCGGGCCGGGCGCGATATCGTCAGCAGCGGTACCGGCCTGGCAGGGGCCAGCGGTGGCGACGACAGTACCGGTAGCTACACCTTCGCCGGCAACCTGTTCGTGCACAACAGCCCCACCGATATCTCCATCGTCAGCGCCGGTCGCGACATCCTCTACAGCAGCTTCAACGTCGCCGGCCCCGGCAATCTGGAAGTGAGCGCCGGTCGCAATATCCTGATGGACGACAAGGTCGGTATCACCAGCCTGGGCGCTGTGGCGGCGGGCGACACACGCCCCGGCGCGAGCATCGTGATGCAAGCCGGCGTCGGCGCCAACGGCCCGGATTACCGCCGCTTCGTCGAACCGTACCTGAACCCCGCCAACCTGGCGCAACCGGGCGAGTCGTTGCAGGGCGCCAAGGTGGCCAAGACCTACGAAAACGAACTGGTCGGCTGGCTGGCCGAGCGCTTCGGGTTTGTCGGCAACAGCGAGCAGGCCCGCGCCTACTACGCCAGCCTGCCGGCCGAGCAACAACGAGTGTTTGCCCGCGACGTGTACTTCGCCGAACTCAAGGCCGCCGGCCGCGAGTACAACCAGGACGGCAGCGTGCGCCAGGGCAGCTACCTGCGTGGCCGCGCGGCGATTGCGGCACTGTTCCCGGACAAGGACGTGGCCGGCAATCCGCTCACCTACAAGGGCGATATCACCCTGTTCGGCGGCGCGGGCGTGCACACCAACTTCGGTGGTTCGATCCAGATGCTCACGCCGGGCGGCAGCCAGACCTTTGGCATCGAAGGCGCCGCACCGCCGTCCACCGCCGGTGTGATCACCCAGGGGGCCGGCGATATCCAGCTGTATTCCCTGGGCAGCATCCTGCTGGGCCAGAGCCGCATCATGACCACCTTCGGCGGCTCGATCATGGGCTGGACCAGCGAAGGCGACATCAACGCCGGTCGGGGCTCCAAGACCACCGTCGTGTACACGCCGCCCAAGCGTGTCTATGACAACTGGGGCAACGTCGGCCTGTCACCATCGGTGCCGAGTACCGGTGCGGGGATCGCCACGCTCAACCCGATCCCGGAAGTGCCGGCGGGGGATATCGACCTGATTGCGCCGATGGGCACCATCGATGCGGGCGAGGCGGGCATTCGGGTGTCGGGCAACGTCAACATCGCTGCCTTGCACGTGGTGAACGCGGCCAACATCCAGACCCAGGGCAAGTCGTCCGGGGTGCCGGTGTCGGCCACCGTCAACACCGGGGCCATGAGTTCGGCCAGCGCGGCAGGGGCGGCGGCGTCCCAGGCGGCGGAAGACGCGGCGCGCAGCCAGCAGACAGCGGCCAAGCAGGGCCGGCCGTCGATCATGACCGTGGAAGTGTTGAGCCTGGGCAGCGAGCCCTTGCCGCAAGAACCGGCGCCCGCGCAGAAGACCTCGGGCTACAACCCCAACAGCCCGGTGCAGGTCCTGGGCGCGGGGCCGCTGAGTGAACAGGCGCGGGCCCGCTTGACCGACGAGGAGCGCAAGCAGATCAGTTTGTAGATTTACAGAAGGACCTCTCGATGTACCTTTGGGGCGATCAATGATCGCCCCGTTTTTTTGGCTGCTGCCCGGACCTGTGTAGGGTGCTGGCTTGCCTGAGATGGCATCACCTGGGTGTGCCTGATGTACCGAGGTGCCTGCATCGCCGGCAAGCCGGCGCCTGCAGAGGCACCTGCGTCGCCTATGGATTGTCCTTGAGGGTCTTGAATGCCTCCACGCGCTTGATCAGCCGAGTGTTCTTCGCTGAGTCGGCATTGCCGAACAGAAACGAAAAATCCGAGGCCAGCCCCGAGGTGCCGGCAATCGCCGCGTACTGGTGACAGGCATTGCAGTTGTCGTTCTGCACGTAGGTCTCCAGGGTCGTGTTGGCCACCACCCCATTCTGATCGCTGACATACGGCCCGTAGGACAGCGGCGTCTTCACGTTCGGCCCCGGCCCCGGGTCGTTGGGGGCATTGGGCGTCTTCGACCACAGCACATTCACCAGTTTGTAGTACTGGAACACCGATTGGCCCTGGGTTTTCTCGGCAAAGGTCTGCTGCACCGCCGTGTTCAGCGCCTGCAGGTCCTGGGGCGTGGCGTTCACCCGCGTGGCCTGCACCGGCTGCTCCAGTGGCGTGCAGTTGGGCGGGGTATGGCTGGCGTCGCATTGCACGCGCGCCACATTGGGTGTGCAGGCCGCGCCGGTGCAGGCCGGGTTGTTGAAGCTGTAGCCATCCGGCGGTGCGGCGCCGCCATCGGGCACATTGTCGACCTGCTCGAACGTGCTCCAGATGAAGTTCGGCTGCGTCTGGGTCTTGTTGATGATATGCAGGCCCACCAGCCCCACCACTTCCTGGGTGCACTGCAGGGTGTCGGGGCGTTGCAGCCAGGCCACGGTGGTGAGGTAGCGCCCGTACAGCTCGGGCTTGTTGGTGAGCACGCGCCAGGCGGCCTTGAGTTCCAGGGCGCCGAGTTCTTCCTGGGGCAGGGCCTTGGCCGGCAGTTCGCGCACCAGCTTGCCTGCCGGCAGTGACAGGCCGGCGGGGTGCCGGTTGTCGCTGTTCTGCGCCACGATCAGCTGGTTGGCTGCATCGTACAGGCCGTTATTGACGATGTAGTCGAACTCGGCCTTGCCGACCTTGCGCTCGAAAAACACCAGGTTGCCCGCCTGGTCCGTCAGCCAGCCGCCGGAGGCTTCCATGATCGAATCCGGCAGGGTCACCTGGGTGCCGCTGGACAGGTGAAAGCGATGCTTGCGGTTAATGGCGCTTTCCGAGGTGGCGGTGATGAATTTGCGCGCGCCGCTGGCAAACGCCTTGAGGTTGCTGGAGGCGCTGCAATTGGACGGCACCAGGGTTTCTACACCCCAGCCGGACGGCTTGGCCGCGCCGGGCAGGAAGATATCGCTGGCATCCTTGTAGCTGGCCCACACCGGGGCGTTGCTCATCGGCTGGC
The DNA here is from genome assembly GCF_016651025.1 of Pseudomonas sp. TH21. Classification (NCBI taxonomy): domain Bacteria; kingdom Pseudomonadati; phylum Pseudomonadota; class Gammaproteobacteria; order Pseudomonadales; family Pseudomonadaceae; genus Pseudomonas; species Pseudomonas sp. TH21. Next base: position 2,417,196 of record NZ_JAEKEQ010000001.1, read on the forward strand.
CGGGCGTGGGCGGCACGCCGAACTGGGCCGCGCTGCTTTGCGTGTCCGGCTCGCCGGCCAGGCTCGGGTTGGCGGGCCAGCCGGGGTTGACCGACCAGTTCATGGCGATAAACAGCTGCCAGCCGAAACAATTGAGAAAGTCCTGCTCGGTGCCGAAATTGTTCACCGGCAGGAAGCCGCCACTGGTGGGATCGAACACCAGTTGGCTGACGCAGCTCTGGGCGTCCGTTGCGGCGCTGGCCGCGGGTGGGGCCAGCAGCAGGGCGCAGGTTATCCAGCAGAACACACTCAAGCGTGCCCGGCGCAGCGGGCTAGGCCATCCGTTCATGATCGCATTCCTTGCTCAAGTCTCAGGGGGCGGCCACCCCTGCCAGGCAGCGGCGGCCGCAGGCAGTCAGGCGCCGGGCACCAGGGCCAGGCCGCTTTCCCACGGGTGCTGGGTGGCACTGGGGTTGGCGGCTTCGCTCGGGTTCAGCGCACGCACGCTGACCAGTCCCGGCGCGGCGCTGCTGCTGACCGTGACGGTCATGATGTAGCCCTGGGTGCCGCCGCTGTCGGTTTGCCCCGGGATAGCCGAGGCGTCCGGCAGGAACTGCGTGATCTGGGCGGTGATTCCCGGGTTGGAGAACTGCACCCGCGCGTCGGCGACCGTGGTCTGCGGGTCGGCGCCTTGCACCACCAGCACGAACTGCGCCGAGGTGCCGGGGGCAAAACTGGCCGGCAAGTCGCTGGGGGACTGGCCGTAGAACAGGTCCAGCGGCAGCAACTGCACGGGCCAGGGTTGCGTATCGGTGTTGTTCGCCGCGACACATTCGCAGGCTTCGGGCGTGGCGGTGAGGGGCGCCGGCGTCACGCTGAGGGCCACATCCAGTTGATCGGCGATGACCCACACGTAATTGATCGGCGTGCCATTGATGGTGATGTCGTTGATCGAGAACCCGGCGCTTTGCGGCACCTCGAAGACCGCTTGCAGGATCTGGTCGGAGTTGTTCGGGCCGGTGCCGGCGGTGCCACGGGTCACGCGCCAGTAACTGCTCACATCCTGGCCTTGAGGGCCTTTCCAGCCGCTGAAGGACTTGGGTTGTTGCAGGTACAGGCCGATCGGATTGGTCAACGAGATGAGGTTGTTCACCGCCGCCTGGTTGGCCGAGAAACCGATGTGCGGGTCGGAATTGCGGTAGTTCTGCCCGTACTGGGCACAGCAGATCAGGCTCTGCTGGTTGGCGCTGCTGCGGATCGGCCGCAGGATGGTGGCCGCGGCTGCCAGGTAGATCTCGGCACTCAGGGTGTTGGGCCCGGAGGTCAGGTGCATCGCACCGCCCGACACGCCGGGGATGCGCACGGTGCCGCTGTTCCATTTGTTCACGGTGTCGTAGGCGGGGCGGCCGGTGGTTTCATCGATCACCGGGTCGCCGGCGTTGCCGGTCGGACCGTTGGCGGTGTAACGCAGGTACAGGTCCTCGAGTTTCACCTGCGGGTCGACATACGCCTGGTACAGCCCCAGCACGGCATTCGGATCGATGTTCCACATGGTCAGGAAGTAGGCCGGGTTTTCGCTGGTGAACATGATGCTGCGCATATTGCCGTCGGGGTCGCGGGTGATCGACCACTCGCAGTATTCATCGAGCCAGCCCCGTGGGCCCGAAGGCGAAAAGTCGGCGTAGGGACCGTTCCAGTTGATTGATTTGCACAGCACGCTGGGGATCTGCAGCTGGGTGGCGGTCGGGTCCGGGTACAATGAAAACAGTGTGCCGTCGAGGGTAATCTGGCCGTGGTCGGTGAGTTCCATCACCTGGTCCAGGGTCATGGCCTTGCCGTTCAACTGCGGCACCACGGCGGCGCCGTTGTTGTAGAAGAAGGTCCACAGGCGGTTGGGGAACGGCTGCCAGGTAATGGTGATCGGCGTCTGCGTGCCGTAGCCGCTTTCGATCGGGTTGTAGTAGCCCGAGCGCGGCGCGTCGTTGAGGTTGGACCAGGGGTTGCCGATGACCGACATCTGGGTCCAGCCGGTGACGTTGTTGTTCCAGTTGGTCTCGAAGGTCGACAGCTGGTCTTCCAGGCCCAGCTTGTTGTAGTCCTTGGGCGCCTGCTCGGCGGGGGAGGTGAATTGGGTGAAGGGCGTGCTCATGTCGGTTCTCCAGCAGGTGTGTGGTGGGACGTGGAGCAGCAACCGGCGCCCGCAGCGGGGCCGGCGGTGGTTTGGCGTGGGTCGTCCCACACCAGTTGCGCGATAAAGCCAGGCAGCGGCGCGTACGCATCGGGCGTCAGTACCTGGCCACTCTCGAGATGGGTCACGATCAGCGATAACTGCGCGGCATCCGTCGGCGCCAGGTGCAGCGCCCTGACGCTGCGCGCAGCATTCAGCGCACGGGACACGCCCTGGGTGATGCAGCGGCCCTTGTCGTCCACCAGGCCCATGCCGATCCGGCTGAAACGCCCGACGTAATGCGGGTTGTCTGCGTTCACGTGCTGTGCGGTGGCGTCTGGCTGATTGAGAAAGACGTCGATCAGGAAGGTGTCGTGGGTGCAGCGCACATGGTCGAACACCACCCACGGGCCGGTCCCTGTCGCCTGAGCCTCGCAGCAGGCTTTGGATGCACCGAACTGCGGCGCCACCGGGGTGCCGTAGTCGTAGCCGATGTGGCGGCTGTCCTGGGCCATGTCGCCCAGGGTGGTGTAGCGCCAGGCATCCGCGCTGGTGAAGCTGACCTCTTCGGCCTGGTGCCCGGCGAATGGCTGCAACAGGCACTGGGTGGTGTACTGCGCGGCCGGATTGGCGCGAATCCACACTTCGAGCATGCGGTCGATATTGGCGTGGTAGGAGCAGAACACCGGGTCGAAGGCGGTGTAGGCGTTGTCGGCCATGTCGCCGCCGATCCAGCCGTGATAGTTGTCGTGCGGCTGCTCGTAGAGCCCGTCGAAATTCAGCGCGCGATTGGGGTACAGGTTGTCCGGCTGCGGCGGGTCAAATGTGGTGATGTTGGCCCAGGGATACCCCGGCACACCCTGGGGCTGGCTGAAGGTGGTGAAGGTGAGCGCATCCAGCACTTGCTGCTGGAAGATCCGGCTCATGCCATACAGGCGCGTGCGCTCGACACGAAACGCCTCGCCCTGGGTGTAGAACAGCGGGTTGCGCTGCACATAGCGGCAGTCCACGCCCTCGACGCTGGCGCTGGCGCAGACTTTTGAGCAGCCGTCCTTGGCCGCCGCATAGCGCAAAGGGTTGCGCCGCACTTCGCCGGTGTGCGGGTGCACGTAGGTCTCGTCGAGGAAGGCCTGGGGTAGCCCGGCCTGCGGGCTGCCATCGACACTGGCGTCGGCGGCCATCCAGTCCCAATAGGGAATCGCGCAGTCGATCAGCGCTTCCAGGTGCAGCAGGTAGGCGCGATGCCACAGGGCAAACGCTTCCTGGTAATGCAGGCACCAGTTGGTGTGGATGTAGGCGTAGCGCTGCCAGGGCGAGCCGCTGTCCGGGTCGCCGATGTGCATCACGTCATCCAGGCGGGCGCGGTACAGGTTCAACTGCTCCGGGCTCAGGGCGCGGATGTCCTGGCGTACGCGCTTGACCGGCTGCGGCAGGGCCGGTGGGGGGATGCGCTCGGCGGGGTCAAAGGCCGAGCTGGCGTCCAGTCGCCAGCCCTGGTTGACCCACAGGCGGAAGGTTTCCAGCGCATCGATCGGCCAGAATTGCTGTGGGTCGGTGGTCAGCGGCATGTTGCGCGAGGCGAGGTGCTGGTAAATGGTCTGCGACCAGGCCTTGACCGAGTCCGGGTCTTCCAGGAACACGTCGTAGGCGTTCATGCAGCCCGCCCAGGTGGCGGCGACGGCGGCGCGCGAGGCGGACGGTATCCAGTAGGGGGCGCTGAAAAGGCCGTGGATATCAGCGGTCCATGTCGGTTTCGCGACTATCATAAGATCCCTCTCATGCCGCCCCGGGCCAGGTGTTGGCTGGGCTGCTAAGCTGGATTGATGTTAACGAGCCGCTGCGCAGGATTTGTGCAAATTGGCCCGTCTTCGCGACGGATTCATTGCAATTTTCAAGGACGATTTACAACCGATGACAGACGCCATGGATTTGAAGATCCTGGGCAAGTTGCAAAAGGATTGCGACCAGAGCCTGGAGTTGTTGAGCGACAGCGTGGGGCTGTCGTCCACCAGTTGTTACCGGCGGATTCGCCGCATGGAAAGCGTGGGGATTATCAAGGCAAAAGTCGCGGTGCTCGACGAGCGCAAGCTGGGCATCCAGGTGACCGCGTTTTTCCTGATCAAACTGGACAAGGACAGCCACGATATCGACCGCAAGATGCAGCACATCCTCACCCGCCACCCGGAGATTCAGGATTGTTACCTGCTGACCGGCGAGTTTGATTTTGTGATGGTTGCCAAGTTTCGCGATGCGACGGAATACACCGAGTATATCTATCGGTTTCTGGAGACTTACCGGGATATTCCGATTCGGACTTATTCGTCGACGTTGGTGGTACGCACGGTTAAAAAATCCTACGAACTGCCCCTACAAGGGGTGGGCTTCCCTGCGGGTTAGCGGCCTTGAAGACAACCGATCTACCGTGTGCAGGAGCCGGCTTGCCAGCGATGGGATCACCTGATTGCACCGAGGTGCCTGCATCGCCGGCAAGCCGGCTCCTACAGAAAAGCGCATGCGTGATCGAGCCTTCCCAGTAACCCACTCAAGCAAAAATGAAGCTTTCATGACAAAAGTTCGGTAGCCCTTGGCCACTCCCGTCTCTCCTGTGTAACGCGCTTGAGGACGCCAGACAGGCGTTCTTTTCAGCCGCAAGCAGGATGCCAGGAGTGGGGCGATGGGAACTATGGAACGTTACTCGAAAGTGGGCATGCAGGAGCTCGACCAGCGCCTGTCGAAGATCGTCGAAGCGGCGCGCAAGAAGCCGGTTTCGGTGTATCGCTACGGCGCGCCGTGGGTGTGGATCGTCTCTCAGGACGATTGGCAGGGCGCCTTGAAGGAAGTCGCGAGCTTCATCCCGGCGGGCCATTCCCTGGTGTTGCTGCGCCCGCAGATCGATGAAATCCTCGACCAGCATCGCGACTGGCTGGTGGCCGAAGCCCCGATGTCGATCGCCCCGCACACGGTGCTGCAGATCCTCCTGCTGCAACTGTTGTATTCGGTACCCAGCGAGCAGCAATTGCATGAACAGCTCAACTACAACCTGCTGTTCCGCTGGTTCGTCGGCCTGGACCTGAACCAGAAGGTCTGGAGCATCCACGCGCTGACCCGCGACATCGCCACGCTGCTGAACAACCCGCGGGCGGTGCAACTCATCCAGAAAATCATCGGTGACGTGTTTTGTGGCGCCTTGCTGCACACGCCGGAGTTCTCCTTGAACTTCGCGCTGTTGCACACCTGGCTGGCACGCCACGGCAGTACCTCGATCGCCAGTAATTGAGCTGGCCATACGTCGCGCCATCGGCGGCGGCGCACATAATCAGAATGTCAGGGGGCGGTGTGGAGCATCTGTTCAAATCAACGCTGGCGCTGTGCTGCATGGCGCTGGGCGCCTTGGCGCAACCGGCGTGGGCCGAGGAGGGGGAGCAAGCCCCGGCGCGCAAGGTCGACGTCAACGAGTACTTCGTGCGCGGCAATACCGTGCTCGACGCGGCGACGATCGAGGAGGCGGTGTACCCGTTTCTCGGCCCGCAAAAGACCCTGGACGATATCGAAGGCGCCCGTGACGCGTTGCAAAAAATCTACCAGGCGCGCGGCTATCAATCGGTATTCGTCGAGTTGCCGGAGCAGAAAGTCGATGACGGCATCGTCTACCTGCAGGTCAGCGAAACCAAGGTCGGCCGGGTCCGTGTGGTCGGCGCCAAACATTACTCGCCGGTGGAAATCCGCGAGCAGGTGCCGGCCCTGGAAGAGGGCGCGGTGCCGGACTTCGCCACCGTGCAAACCCAGTTGGCCGGGCTCAATCGTGGCGCCGGGCGCCAGGTCACGCCGCTGGTGCGCGAAGGCCAGCGCCCGGGCACCATGGACGTGGATTTGCAGGTCGAAGACCAGAACCCCTGGCACGCCAATATCGGCCTGAACAACGACTACAGCGCCGACACCGAGAAGCTGCGCTCGGTGGCGACCGTCGGCTACGACAACCTGTGGCAACTGGGCCACAGCATTTCCCTGACCTACTTCACTGCGCCCCAGGACACCGACAACGCCAAGGTCTGGTCGGGCTCCTACACCGCGCCGCTGGATGAGCGCTGGGCCTTGCAGTTCTCCGGTTACCAGTCCGACAGCAACATCGCCACCATCGGCGGCAGCAACGTGCTGGGCAAGGGGCATTCCTACGGCGTATCGGCAATCTACAGCCTGCCGGCCACGGGCAACTGGGCCAACTCGTTCTCGTTCGGGGTCGACTTCAAGGACTTCGACGAGCAGATGAAATTCGGCGCCAGCAGCGACCAGGTACCCCTCAAATACGCACCGATGACCTTTGGCTACAACGGCTATCGCTACACCGAGCAATCCCAATTGGGCCTCGGCCTGAGTCTGGTGGTGGGCACGCGCGCGTTCTTCGGCTACGGCAGCGACGCCGAGGAGTTCGAGTACAAGCGCTACAAGGCCAGCGCGAGTTTCGCGGTGCTCAAGGGCGACCTGAATTACACCTATACCTTCGCCAACGACTGGCAGTCGGCGACCAAGGGCGGCTTCCAGCTGGCCTCGGGACCGCTGGTGTCCAACGAGCAATATTCCGCCGGCGGCGCCACCTCGGTGCGCGGCTACCTGGCGGCCGAGCGCACCGGGGATGAGGGCTATCTGCTCTCCCAGGAATTGCGCACCCCGTCCCTGGCCAAGTTCCTTGGCAGTTACGTGCAGGAGTGGCGCTTCTACGCGTTCGCCGAAGGCGCGCGCATGCGCCTGCACGACCCGCTGCCCGAGCAGGAAGACGAATACAGCCTGGCCAGTGTCGGCCTCGGCACCCGCGCCAGTTTGAGCAAGTGGTTGTCCGGCAGCCTGGATTGGGGCTACCCGCTGCTCGATGGACCGAACACCCAGAAACAGGACGCGCGACTGCACTTCAGTGTGCAGGCGACTTTCTGACTTTTTCTTCCGGAGACTTCACCCATGCAACGCCTATTTCTGAGCCTGTTGATCTGCCTGGGCTTCGCGCTCCCGGCCACCGCCCATGCCTGGTGGCAGGACGACTGGCACTACCGCAAGCAGATCTCGGTGGACACCACCGCCCAGGGCGCCGCCATCAGCCAGGCCCTGGGCCGCACCGCGCTGCTGGTGCGCCTGCACACCGGCAACTTCACCTTTGACGGGGTCAAGGACGACGGCGCCGACCTGCGCTTTGTGAGTGCCGACGACAAGACCGTGTTCAATCACCAGATCGAAAGCTTCGACCCGCTGATGGGCATGGCGCTGATCTGGGTCGACGTGCCCAAGGTCGAAGGGGGTCAACGCCAGGACCTGTGGATGTACTACGGCAACCAGAAGGCCCCGGCCACCGCCAATGGGCAGCTGACGTTCGACCCCAATTACACCGCGCTCTACCACTTTGACGGTGCCAACGGCACACCGGCCCGCGACACCACCGCCTATGCCAACACGTCGGTGAACGCCACCGGCGCGAGCATCGACGGTGTGATCGGCCGCGCCCTGCAGTTGAGTGGCCAGCCATTGCTGCTGCCGGCCAGTCCGTCGCTGCAACACGCCGCCGGCGCCGCGTTCACCTTCAGCGCCTGGCTGCGCCTGGACCAGGCCAGTGGCGAGCAAGTGGTGCTGGCCCGCCGTGACGGCCCGCACAGCTTGCTGCTGGGGCTGAACCAGGGCATGCCGTTCGTGGACATCGACGGCCAGCGCGCCGTGTCGACGCAGCCGCTGAACCCTGGCCAATGGCAGCACCTGGCATTCACCGCCGAAGGCGACAAGCTCAGCTTATATGTGAACGGCCGCGAAACCGCGACCCTGGCCGTGGCGATGCCGGCCTTCAATTCGCAACTGGCGATCGGTGCCGACGTGCCGGAAGCGGCCAGCACGCACCTGCCATTCGCCGGCGCCATCGATGAGCTGCGCCTGTCCAAAGTGGCGCGTCCGGCTGCGCTGTTGCTGGCCGATGCGAGTGCACAGGGGGCCGAGTCGAAACTGGTGGCCTACGGGGTGGATGAAGAACAGTCCGGCTTCGGTTTCGGCAGCCTGGGTTTCCTGCTCAACGCCGTGCCGGTGGACGCGTGGGTGATCATCCTGGTGCTGGTGGCGATGATGGTGCAATCGTGGGTGATCATGCTGCGCAAGAACCGCCAGGTCAGCCGGGTCAGCAGTGCCAACGAGATTTTCCGCGAGCACTTCGCACAGATCGGCACGCGCCTGGAGATGTACGCCGACGACGCACAATTGGGTGAGCGCCTCAGCCATTCCTCGCTGTGGCGCCTGTACCTGGTGGCGGTCAAGGAGATCCGCACCCGCCGCGCGCAGGGGGCCGACACCTCGTCGGTCTCGGCGGCGACGATCGAGGCGATTCGCTGCTCCATGGACGGCGTGCGCACCCGCGAAAACCAGCAACTGAGTGCCAAGCTCTCGACCCTCTCCAACGCCATCGCCGGCGGGCCGTATATCGGCCTGCTCGGCACGGTGCTGGGGATCATGGTGGTGTTCCTCGGCACGGCCATGGCCGGTGACGTGAACATCAACGCTATCGCCCCGGGCATGGCGGCGGCCTTGCTGGCCACGGCCATGGGGCTGTTCGTCGCGATCCCTGCGCTGTTTGGCTACAACCGCCTGATCACGCGCAACAAGGAAGTCAGCGCCGACATGCGCGTGTTTGTCGACGAGTTCATCACGCGCCTGGCCGAGATGCACGGCGAAAGCCAGCACAGTGAAGCGGCGCACCGCCGCGAACACCACGCATCGGTTCCGGCCTGAGGAGAATCGCCATGGCTTCCGTAAATGCCTCCCACGACGATGACGATGATGCCGCCGTCGACAGCATCAACATCACGCCCCTGGTGGACGTGCTGATGGTGGTGCTGGTGATGTTTATCCTCACCGCCACCGCCCAGGTCTCGGGCATCCAGATCCACCTGCCCAAGGCCAGCGCCTCGGTGTCGCTGTCGGAGGCCAAGACCAAGGCGATCTCCGTGAATGACGGCGGCCAGGTGTTCCTCGACGCCTACCCGGTGACCCTGGGTGAGTTGGAAGAGCGCCTGCGCATCGAAAAAGCACTGAATCCGGACTTCCCGGTGATCGTGCGCGGCGATGCGCTGGTGCAGTACCAGAAGGTTATCGAAGTGCTCGACCTGTTGCGCCGGCTGGAGCTGTCCCAGGTCGGGCTGGTCACCGGCAAACCGAGCCAGGGCTGAGCCATGACTGCACAGATCCCGATTGCGCCGTTGCCGGTGAAGAAGAAGCCGCCCCTGCGCCCGTTGAAGTGGGGCGCCGGGTTGTTGCTGGGCGCCGTGGCTGCCTGGTTTCTGTGGCAGTGGGCCAATGACATGAGTGGCGTACGCCGTGAAGCGCCGAAGGTGCCGACGATTATCCCGCTGCCGCCACCACCGCCGCCGCCACCGGAAAAGCCCAAGGAGCCCGAGCCCAAGGTCGAGGAAAAAGTCCCGGAGCCGGTGCCCAGCCCGGAACCCGAAGAGGTCAAGCCGGCCGAGGAAGCGCCACCGTCACCCAACGAAGACCTGGCCAACCCGATGCAGATCGATGGCGACGCGCAGTCCGGCACTGATGGTTTCAACATCGGTGCCGGCAAGGGCGGCGGCATGGCCGGCAGCGGTGGCGGCGGGCTGGGGACCGGCACGTACAAACAGTACCTGGCCGGCACCTACCAGCGCTTGATGCGCGAAGACCCGGCGCTGCGCAAGAAGGCCTTCTCGATACAGATAGACCTGTGGCTGGGCGCCGATGGACAGGTCACCAAGGCGCTGGTGGCCAAGTCCAGCGGCGATGCCGAGACCGACGCGCAGATGCTCGCCTTGATCCAGGGACCGCGTGCCACCCAGAAACCGCCGGCGTCGTTGACGCTGCCCCTGCGCCTGTCCCTCAAGGGCCGGCGTCCGGATTGATCGACACCTTTTATCCACGGATTTTTACAGGAGTTGCGTACACATGATTTCCCCCGTGAATCGACTGACCCTGGCGGTCGGCATGGTCATCGCGACCCTGGTCGGCCAGGCGGCGGCAGCCCCGGTCGCCCCCTCGGAAAACGTCACTATCAACCTGATCCGCCTGCTGGTGCAGCAAGGTGTGCTGACCCAGGATACCGCCAATGGGCTGATCGCCCAGGCCGAAAAGGAAGCCCAGCAGGCCCGTCAGGCGAATGCCGCGCCGGTGGTGGCCGCCGGCCCCACGGCAGCACCGGGTGATGTGCGGGTGCAGTACGTGCCGCAGGCGGTAAAAGATCAGATTCGTGACCAGGTCAAGGCCGAGGTCATGGCCACTGCCAAGCAGGAAAACTGGGCCCAGCCCAATACGTTCCCGGACTGGGTCTCGCGTATCACCTTTGACGGCGACATACGCCTGCGCGATGAATCGCGGTATTTCTCGGGCAACAACAGCAATGAAATCGTCGACTACGCCAAGCTCAACGACAGCGGCCCGTACGACACCAACAAAGACACCAACACCAAGTTGCCGCCGCTGCTCAACACCACCAAGGACCGCGAAAACCTGTTCCGCCTGCGCGCCCGCCTGGGCATGAAGGCGGTGATTTCGCCGGAATGGACTGCCGGTATCCGCATCGGCACCGGCTCCGACAATAACCCGGTGTCCACCACGCAGACCCTCGGCGGTGGCTTCGGCAAGAAGGACATCTGGCTCGACCAGGGCTACCTGAGCTGGAAGGCCAGCCAAGACGTGACCCTCACGGCCGGGCGCTTCGCCAACCCGTTCTATTCCACCGACATGATGTATTCGGGCGACCTCAACTTCGACGGTATCGCCGCCAATTTCAACCATGCCCTGAACAGCGAATGGGGGCTGTTCGGCACCCTCGGCGCGTTCCCGGTGGAGTACACCTCCGACTCGGCCAGCAGCAACGGCTTCGACAAGGAGGACAGCGAAACCAAATGGCTGTTTGGCGGGCAGATCGGCGCCAACTGGAAGCTCAACCGCGGCAACAGCCTCAAGGGCGCGGTGGCGTACTACCACTTCGACGACATCGAAGGTAAACGCTCCGGCGCCTGCGAACCCTGGGCCGGGCAGCCGGCCTGTGACAGCGACGGCTCGCGCCTGGCCTTCATGCAAAAGGGCAACAGCGTGTTCCTGCTGCGCGATATCACCCCCAACCCGGCCACGCCCGGCCTGACCCCGCAACCGCAGTTTGTCGGCCTGGCGTCCAAGTTCGACGTGCTCGACCTCAACCTGGCGTGGGATGCCGAGTTGCCCAGCGACTTCAAGCTGCGCACCCAGGGCAACTTCATCCACAACCTGGCCTACGACAAGGGCGAGATGCTCAAGCGCAGCGAAGGCGAGATCGTCAACAACATCAACAGCAAGGGCCAGTTCGAAAGCGGTGGCAACGCGCTGATGGTGCAGATGACCCTCGGCAGCGCGCTGGAGATGCGCAAGCGCGGCGACTGGAACGTGCTGGCTGGCTACAAGTACATCCAGCCCGACGCCTTGCCTGACGGTTTCAACGATTCGTCGTTCCACTTGGGCGGCACCAACGCCAAGGGCTATTTCATCGGCGGCAACTACGGCATCGACAAGAACATCTACGCCAGTGCGCGTTGGTTGAGCGCGTCCGAAGTGTATGGCGCGCCGTTCGAAGTCGATGTGATGCAACTGGAACTCAACACGCGCTTTTGATGCGCAGGGAGATGCCACATGAACACGCGAATCTGCGGGCTGTTGTTGCTGCTGGTGGCCAGCGGCGCCTGCGCCGAAGGCATGGAGGAACGCCTGCGTACGCAACTGCGCAGCACCACCCAGCAATTGCAGGCGCTGCAAAGCGAGCAGGCCCAGGCCAGTGCGGCGCGTGTCGCCGCTGAGGCCCAGGCCAAGCAGGCCCAGGCGCAAATCAAGCAACTGACGGCCGAGCTGGAAAAGGCCCGTGGCACGGCCGAGCAACTGGCCGGCCAGCAACAGAACCTGCACAGCCAGGCGCAAGCCCAGGTCGCGGCCAGCCATGAGCAGATCGGCAAGTTCAAGAAGGCGTATGAGGAACTGCTGGTCCTGGCCAAAGGCAAGGAAGCCGAGCGCGCCCGCTTGCAGGCACAGTTGAGCGAACGTGACACACAAGTGCAGCAATGTTCAGTCAAGAATCAACAGATGTACGGCGTGGCGCAGCAATTGCTCACGGCCTACGAAAAGATTGACGTGGCTGAGGTGATGAGTATTCGCCAGCCCTTCGCCAGTAGCGCGCGGGTCAAGTTCGAGGAACTGGCCCAGGGCTTTGGCGACGATCTCTACAAGAGCCGTTTCGATGCGCCCCAGGCGGGCGTCAACCATTGATCACAAGGAAGAACCGCACATGAACGAATTGATCACCAGCGTCACCCCCCAGAGCCTCACCGAGTTGCTGCAGGAAGCCGGCTACCGGGTCAACCAGAGCGAACAGAACGGCATCGTGCAACTGCTCAGCGCCAGCCAGGGCATCGGCTTTGCCGTGCGCTTCGGCAACCCGGCGGCGGAGCAGGGCAGCTACGTGGACTTCACCTACAGCTGCGCACTGCGCGTGCAGGGCGAGTTGCCCGAAGGCCTGGCGCAGGTGTGGAACGCCTCGCGGCGCTTTGCGCGGTTGTCGCTGCAGGGCGAATTCTTGCTGATGGAAATGGACGTGGTGGTGGCCGGCGTCGGCGCCTCGCACCTGCGCAGCCAGCTGGAACTGTGGGACCGCTTGCTGCAGGAGTTCATCGTCTACCTGCGTGAATACAGCCAGCAGGCCGCGCAGTTGCAGGCCCAGGCTGCGGCGGTCGGCGAAGAGGCACCCGTCCTGTGAAGAAGCCAACCCTGATGGTCAGCGCCGGCGCGCTGGCGGTGCTGGTGGTGGCCGTGGCGCTGTGCCTGCGTCCGGGCAGCGACCCGGTGGCCGCCCAGCAACCGGCACCGCTGCTCGATCCGGCGCCGGCCGGGCCCGCGGTGGCGCGCCTGGGCAATCAGCAGATCGACCTGGTCGAACTCAGGAGCGTGCTGGCGAGCCTGCCAGCCGAGTCTCGCGAGCAACTGCGCGGCAACCGTGGCGCGCTGGAAACCTGGATTCGCTCACGGCTGGCGCAAAAGGCCGTGCTCGAACAGGCCGACGCCCAGGGCTGGCGCCAGCGCCCGCAGGTGGAGCAGCAGACCCGCGCCGCCACCGAGCAGATCGTGTTCCGCGACTACATGCTCTCGGTCAGCCAGGTGCCGGCGGACTACCCCAGCGCGGCTGAATTGCAGCAGGCCTACGACAGCGGCAAGGCGCAATGGGTGACGCCGCCGCTGTACCGGGTGAGCCAGATTTTCCTCGCGGTGAATGACCCGCAAAACCTCGACACGGTGCGCCGCCAAGCCCAGGAACTGAGCCGCCGGGCACAGGCCGCACCGGGGGATTTCGCCGCCCTCGCCAACCAGTTTTCCCAGGACCCGGAGACCGCTGCGCGCGGCGGTGATTCGGGTCTGCAGCCGTTGCAGCAACTGGTGCCCGAGGTGCGCGGCGCGGTGTCGCGGCTCAAGGTCGGCGCGGTATCGGACGCGGTGCAGAGTGCGGCGGGCTTTCATGTGCTCAAGCTCACCGGCCAACAGCCGGCGCGCACCGCCAGCCTCGACGAACTGCGCGAACGCCTGACCCAGGCCCTGCGTGCCCAGCGTCAGGAACAGATCGCCAAGGCCTACCTGGAAGGCATGCTCAACACCGCGACCTTGAGTATCGACGGTGCCGAGTTGAACAAAGTGCTGGAGTAATCCGCGACCACCCGCATTGGATGCACCGACCGACAGACAGGGAGTCTCACATGGCATTACTGGAACCGTCCGGCCAACAAGGGCCTTCAACCTATCGCGCGCCATCCGAGTCACGTGGCGCCTGGCTGGCCCTGGCCGCCGAGATTGATCCGGAGGTGGCGCGCTACTTCCTGGTCAGTGCGCGCTGCGGCTGTTTCATGCAGGCCGCGCGCAGCTTGAATATCAAGGCGACGCTGCTGCGCAAGCGCCTGGCGCAACTGGAGGAGCACCTGCGCCATGCGTTGTTCAGTTATCAGGGCAACGGCCTGGTGCTCAGCCGCGACGGCTTGCAGTTGCAGGCCCAGTTGGTAGCCCTGGCCCATGAGCGGCGCCTGCCGGTGCTGGAACAGCCGCTGATTCGCCTGGCGGTGGCCGAGCCGATCCTGCACGACATCCTCGGCCGTGACCTGATTGCCTTGCTGCGCCGCAACGCCAGCGTGCGCCTGGAGATCATCTCCCTCGACAGCCAATTGTCCCTGCAAGCGGTGGACGTCGATGTGGTGGTGTGGCTCTCCGACACCGACGGCCCGGTGCCCGGCCCGAGCTTCGCCACCGAACCGCCACGGGCCCTGGCCCGCCTGGAATATTTGCCGCATATCGCCAAGCGCTATTCGCGCCTGACCACGCGCCCGGACAGCGTCGACGACCTGAATGACTACATGCTGGTGCAATGGCAACCCGATGCACAGGTCGACGCCCTGCAGGCGTGGAACCAAGTGGTGGAGCAACGCCTGGCGGCGGTGGTGCAGGTGCAGGCCTATTCGCTGATGCTGGAGATGATCCGCTGCGGCGCCTGCATCGGTTTGCTGCCGCACTACATGAGCAGTTTCGACCGTGGGCTGGTGGCACTGCCGGGGTTGCTGGCCGACAGCATGCAACGCCAGGTGTGGCTGGCGGTGAATGCGCAGGTGCAGCATGCGCAGGCGGTGCAGATGATTGTCGAGTTGATCGTCAGCACGTTTGAGGGGCGGCGGGAGTGGTTTGGCTGAGTGCCTATCCGTTGTCCGGGTAGCGGCTGCTGGCGGTCGCGCGCTCAGAGCGGGTGTGCCTGATGGATCGAGGTGCCTGCATCGCAGGCAAGCCAGCGCCCACAGAAAGGCTGATCAGCGTTGCAACACGCCACGAAAGGTCGCACTCAGGGCCCGCAAGGTTTCCCGCGAACGCGTGTCGCTGATGCGGCTATGGAGCACCACCTCACTCACGGCCAAGGCCGGCAAGCCGTATTGCTCGCTCACCTCTACCGCTCCGGCCGGGGCCACGCGGTGGGCGAGGGCAGCGACGCCCAATCCGGCGGTGACTGCCGCACCCACGGCCATCACCCCGCCACCGACAAATACCTCGGTCCAGTCGATACACGCCGCATCCAGCGCGCGCGTCGCCAGGTGCCGCACGCCGCAGGGCGCGGCCATGGTTGCCATGCGCAGCGGCGTGCCGGGGCGGTGTTGCCAGGTGGGCGCGGCGAACCAGCCAAAGCGTTCCACCGCCAACACTTCGCCGTCCTGGCGCTCGCCCTCATTGCGCACGATCACCGCGTCCAGCTCATTGCGGTCGAAGGCGGCCACCAGGTCGCGGGAGGACGCGATACGTACTTCAAGGATCACCAAAGGGTCATAGGCGGCCAGGCGGCTGAGCCAGGTTGGCAGGTCGGGACCGGCCACATGGTCGCTGATGCCGATCACCAGGCGCCGGGGCGCTTGGCTGCCCATATCGCCCAGTGCGCGTTCGTGGGCATTGAGCAGGGCGCGCGCGGCGACGATAAAGTGTTCGCCCTGCGGTGACAGCCGCACATGGCGCGGCGTGCGCTCCAGCAAGCGATAGCCCAGGCGTTCTTCCAGGCGCTTGAGCTTGAGGCTGATGGCGGCCTGGGAGGTGTCGAGGGCTGCGGCGGCGCGGGTGAAACTGGCGAAGTCGGCGACCAGCACAAAGGCCTGCACGGTGTCGATATCCAGCGGTTTGGGCGTGTCAGTCATATCCAATCATTATCGCACATATATCGGCTGATATCTTGTTGAAATCATAGGCGCTGCGCAAGCTGAACCCTCAACTTGCACGGGAGCTTCTTCATGTTTGCCAAACAGTATTCACACCGCTTGCCTGCCGACTACGACATGGCCGTGATCCGCCGCCGCGCCGCGCAATTGGGTCCTTTGTGGGATCACGCCGAGGGGTTGCTGTTCAAGGCGTTTATCGCCCAGGAGCACGCAGGCAACGTGTATGCCTCGGTGTATCTATGGTCCGACCCACTGCAGGCCGCCGATTTTCTGCTCGGAGAGCGCTTTCAGAAGGTGCTCGACAGCTTCGGCCGGCCGTATATCGAGAGCTGGTTGCCGCTGGATGTGCAACGTGGGCCGGCGCAGACCGCGCTGAGCCTGTACCGCGAGGACTGGGCGTTGGAACCGGGGGCGGACAGGGCGGCGATCCTGGCCGAGGAGAAAAGTCGCAACCAGCAGTTGGCGGATAGCGGCGACACCTTTGCGGTGTTCCTCGCGCTGGATGTGCAGGCCTGGCGGCTGGTACGGATCACCTTGTCGGCCAAGGCGCTGGAGGTGGACCATCCCGGGACGGGCTACCAGGTGTTTTACCTGGCCCATCCCGGGATTTGACTCAGGAGTTGAATCGGGCTTTTGGCTGGCTGAGCTTGCGCTCGGCCACCGCTCCGAACACCAGGCCCAGGGTGGTCCACAGCACCAGCTGGATGCCCAACGAGGCCACGCGGAATTTCCACAGCAGCACGGCCGAGAACTGCTCCGGCACTTCGTTGATCACCGGGAAGAGGCTGCCGGCCACCGCGACGATCACGATGTACAGCGCCACGCCGAGGATCGCGCCGCTCCACACGCCACGGCGGGCAATCAGCTTGCGCGCGGCGTTGATCGCGATCACCGCCGCCGCCACCGACACCAGCAGCATCAGGAAGAACAGCCTGGTGCGCTGTGCAATGGTCTGCGGGTCCCCCACCGAAGGCGGGTTGGCCGGGTATTTGAGCCCGGGCACCAGGATCAGCGTCACAAAGGCCGCCAATGCCAGCAGCGCCGCCAGGCCGCGCGGGCCGACCTTGCCGATGCGGCCCAGGGCGTAGGCGAACACCAGGGCGAAGAGGCCACCCAGGGACACGCTGTAGACCACCACGCCGGTGAACAGGCCGAAGGTACTTTGCACCTCGCGGCTCACCAGTTCTTCTTCCGGCGCATCGCCGTGCATCTGTGCCATCTGGTCTTCAAAGGCGATGGCCTTGTCGATCTGCGGCTCGCCGAAGGCCTTGGCGAAACCGAAGGCCAACACGCCGGCGAGCAGGCCCACCAGCATCCCACGTACGAGTAATTGCCCTGTCATGGTGTGTCTCCCTTATGAATTAATGGCAGGGGAAACCCAGCAGGTGGCGACCGTCGTGCACAAACTCGTGCACGTACATGCCCTTGAACACCGCAGTGGCGCCTTGCTCGGCACCGACGAAGTAAATCGCCAGCATCAGCAGCAGGCCGCCGAAGATCGCCCAGGGCAGGATTTCGCCCAGCGGGATCGTCGGCACATAGACATCAGGATGGGTTGCAGCAATGTTAGCCATGAGAACCTCCAGGGATGACGCGTCCCGAAATGGATAGCGAAGGGGCTGAAACAGGGTCTGGCTTACGGCTATTGGGCCGAATACAGTGGCGCGACCGCGCCGGAATCGAACCGGCTTCCTCTTTCATGTTCGTTGTAACATGTTGAAACAACTTCGCCAGTCTACGCTGACTGCGCGCTGAAACAGAGTGAAATTGTGATGCAGGCCACCCGTCTGACCCTTATCTGCCATGCCATCACGCCGCTGCAAAAGCAGGGGCGCTTTCCCGATGACGAATCGGTGGCGATGGACTGGCAAGCTGCCGCTTCATCGCTGGCCGGGCGCTACCCGAAAAACCTGCGCCTGCTCTGCGCACCCGAGGCTCGCGCCCGGCAGACGGCGGGTTTGTTCGGCAGCGCGCCGGTGATTGAAGAAGCTCTGCGCGATGGCAACTTCGGCGATTGGAAGGGCCAGGCCATCAGCCAGTTGGATCATGGCCAGTTGCAGGACTGGATGACCAACAGTGCCAGTGCGCCCCACGGTGGCGAGTCGGTCGAGCAGATTTGCGCACGCGTGGCACAGTGGATGAAAACCCTCGAAACACAGCCCGGGCACGTAGTGGCTATCACCCATCCCTTTGTCATCCGCGCCGCGATGCTGTACGTGTTGCAGTTGCCCGTCGCGATGTTCTACCGGATCGACGTCGAGCCACTCTGCGCCACCGAACTGCGCTTCAACACTGTCTGGCGCCTGCGCCTGGAAACTCACGCCTGGCCGCATGAACATGGCAAAATCCACGCCCCGCACTGAGAGCAACCCATGAAACGCATCCTGATCATCGGCATTGGCGCCGGCAACCCTGACTACATCACGATGCAGGCCGTGAAAGCGCTGAACCGCACCGACGTGTTTTTCCTGATGGACAAGGGCCAGAGCAAGGACAAGCTGATCGACCTGCGTCGCGAGATCTGCGAGACCTACATCACCGAGCCCGGCTACCGCTTCGTCGAGGCCGACTGCCCCGAGCGTGTGCGCGGGGATATCGACTACACCACGGCCGTGCAGGACCTCAACCGCGACAAGCAGGCGACGTTCGAACGCATGATCAATGAGGAAATGGCTGACGGTGAAGTCGGCGCTTTCCTGGCCTGGGGAGACCCTGCGCTGTATGACAGCACCATTCGTATCCTGCAGGCGATCCTGGCCAGTGGCCGCTGCCACTTTGAGTTTGAAGTCATCCCCGGCATCACCAGCGTGCAAGCCCTGGCGGCCCAGCACAAGGTGGCGCTGAACCGCATCGGCAAGTCCGTCGAAATCACCACCGGGCGCCGTTTGGCCGCAGGGCAGGCGAGTGATGCCGATACCTTGGTGGTGATGCTCGACGCCGAAGATTCCTACCGCAGCGTGGCGGATCAAGGCCTGGATATTTATTGGGGCGCCTACCTGGGCACGCCGGATGAAATCCTGATCAGCGGCAAGGTCAGCGAAGTGGCTGGAGAAATTGAACGGGTGCGCAAGGCGGCGCGCCTGGAGAATGGTTGGATCATGGACACTTATTTGTTGCGCAAACCCTGAGGTAACGTCCCATGCTCAAACTGTTTGCCCTGGCGCTGGCCCTGGTGGCCGGTGCCGCCCAGGCCGATACCAGCCTGCACACCGATTTGCCGCTTTCATACCTGGAACAGACCCAGGGCGATGCGCGCAACCAGCCACTGGTGATTTTCCTGCACGGGTTCGGCAGCAACGAGGAGGACCTGTTTGGCATCAAGGACGCGCTGCCCTCCACTTGGACCTACCTGTCGGCCCGTGCGCCGATGCCGGTCGACCCGCATGGTTTTCGCTGGTTTACCAAGACCCCGGGCGACGGCGAGTACAACGGCGAAACTGCTGATTTGCAGCGCAGCGCCACACTGCTCGAAGACTTCGTGACCCAGGCCACCGCCAAATACCACACCCAGAGTGACCGGGTGTTCCTGGTCGGTTTCAGCCAGGGTGCGATCATGTCCTACGAGGTGGGCTTGCGTAAGCCTGCGTTTGTGCGTGGGATTGCAGCGTTGAGTGGCAGCGTGTTGCCGGTGCTCAAGGCCGAGCTGAAGCCGGATGAGCGCCTGAAACAGCTGGCGATCTTTATCGGCCACGGCACCCTGGACCAGGCGCTGCCGTATACGTCGGCGACGCGCGCGAATGAGGTGCTGACGGGGTTGGGGCTGACGCCGGAGTTTCATGGCTATCCGGGCATGCCGCATACCATCAGCGAGGCGGAGGTGCAGGACCTGAAGGCTTGGCTGGAAAAAAGCCTGAACTGACGTTGGCTAAGTGTGGGAGCTGGCTGGCCAGCTCGCACATTTGTTGGTGGCGTCAGGAAGATCGGCTCACTTGCCGCCGGTGATCTGCTTCACCAACTCCGCATGCCCCTTCACATCATCGGCCCGCGAGATGGCCTGGATCACCAGCAAATGGTTGCCCGAACCGCCGAGGAAAGTGGAGTTCAAGGTCTTGCCGCCGCCCTGGGTGGCGGTGCTGTCCACCTGGCGCAACCCCAGGCCCTTGAACGTGAGTTTCTTCTCGCTGAGTTTCTTGAAGTCGGGCAGTGCAGCGGTCTGGTCCTTGACGAAGCCGGCCACGGCGCCGTCGAGGAACTGCGTGTCGTTGTCCTGGATGGTAACTCCGTCGTTACGCACGGTTTCGGCGACGATCACCACGCTTTTAGTGGTCTGGTTGGCGTACATCGTGCCTTGGGTGTCGGCGGTGCCATCTTCGGCCTTGCCGGCCGGCAGGGTGTCGGCGACGTAGGCCTTGGGCAGGCTGAAAGTGAACTTACCGCCCAGGGTGGAGAGGGTTTGCGTGGCAGGCTTGGCAGCAGCGAAGGCGCTGCCGGCGGTAAGCGCAAGGGCCAGCAGGACGGCGGTCTTGGTGAAAGTGGCCATGAAGCGCTCCAGGGATGAACGAAATTGCGGCATATTCTGTCAGAAATTTCGCAATATCGTTCATCCGAAGCCTTACACCTTGTCGGACTCCTCCTCGAGCCGATCCATCTCAAACAGTCGCGCCAGTTCTGCACGGGCTTCCTGGGCGGTCTGCATGACCTTGGCCGCATCGTCGTACACCGCGTGCTGGGCGGCGAGGACTTGCAAGTCGTGGTTTTTGAAACGGGTGATGCGCGCATCGGCCTGGGCCTGGCTCAAGCCCAGGCCCACCAAGGTACGGCGGCTCATTTCCAGGCTGGAGTAGAAGGTCTCGCGCACCGGCGAGGCATCCAGGTCCACCAGGCGGTGCACGTGCTGGCGGTTACGCGCGCGGGCGATGATCTTCATGTGCGGGTAGAGGCTGCGCACCAGCTCGGCAGTCTTGATGTTGATCTCCGGGTCGTCCATGGCGATCACGAAGAATTCCGCCTGGTCGACCTTGGCGGCATGCAGGATTTCCGGGCGTTGCGGGTCGCCATAGAACACCGGCATGCCGCCGAAACTGCGGGTCAGCTCGATGGTTTCCACCGAAGTGTCGAGGGCGATGAACGAGATGTTCTGCGCACGCAGGATCCGCGCCACGATCTGCCCCATGCGGCCCATGCCGGCGATCACCACGCGCGGTGCATCGCTTTCGATGGCGCGGTATTCCTCGGGCACTTCCACCGGCTTGACCTTGGGCTTGAACAGCTTCGGGCACACCAACAGCAGCAGCGGCGTCACGGCCATGGACAGGGTAATGGTCAGCACCAGGATGTCGTACAGGTGCGGTTCGAACAGGCCCTGGTCGCGACCGATCTTGAACACCACGAAGGCGAATTCCCCGCCTGCCGCCAGCACCACGCCCAGGCGCAGCGCGCTTTCGCGGTTGAGATCACCGACCATGCGGCCCACGGCGTAGAGCAGCGGCAGCTTCAGACCGATCAGCAGCAGCGTCAGGCCGATCACCACCAGCGGCGAGCTGAGCAACAGGCTGAGATTGGCGCCCATGCCCACGCTGATGAAAAACAGCCCGAGCAGCAGGCCCTTGAACGGCTCGATCTGCGATTCCAGTTCGTGACGGTACTCCGAGTCCGCCAGCAGCAGGCCCGCGAGGAAGGCGCCGAGGGCCATGGACACGCCCACCAGTTCCATCAACCAGGCGGTGCCGATCACCACCAGCAACGCGGTGGCGGTGGAGACTTCACGCAGGCCGGTCTTGGCGACGATGCGAAATACCGGCCGCAACAGGTAGCGGCCGCCGATGATCACCACGGCGATGCTGCCGAGGATCTGCAGCACGTGTTGCAGGCCCTGGGCCTCGGTGGTCGGATGATCGCTGCCGGCCAGCAGCGGCACCATGGCGATCAGCGGGATCGCGGCAATGTCCTGGAACAACAGGATGGCAAACGCCAGGCGCCCGTGGGGCTGGTTCAGCTCCTTGCGCTCGGCCAGGCTCTGCAGGCCAAACGCGGTGGACGACAGCGCGAGGCCCAGGCCCAGCACGATCGCGCTGTTCCAGGGCTGGCCAAACAGCCACAACGCCACGGCCCCCATCACCAGGCCGGTCAACAGCACCTGGGCCAGGCCAACCCCGAACACCGCCTTGCGCATCACCCACAAACGCTTGGGCGACAACTCCAGGCCAATGATAAACAGCAGCAGTACCACGCCCAGCTCCGAGAACTGCGCCACGCTTTGCGGATTGCCGACCAAACCCAGCACGGAGGGGCCGATGATCACACCGGCAAACAGATAGCCCAGGACCGCACCCAGTTGCAGGCGTTTGGCCAGGGGCACGGTCAGCACGGCGGCGAGCAGGAACACCACGGCTGCTTGTAACAGGTTGCCTTCATGGGGCATTGCGAACTCCAGGATCTTCAAAACCAGTCAACAGGCGGGTATTAGAGCGCTTTTTACATTTCGATAATTGTGTTTTTGCAGCGAGCTACCGTGCATGGGGCGCCATTTCTATTGCGTAAGCACTATTCCGCCGCCACGCAGGAAGGATGTACAAACAATTTCCCGAGGTTGGCGGGTGGCAGCTCATCCGGTTTATCTACTAGTTTTCAGGCTCTTGAGTTTATATTCCTTGGATGGCATATTTGCATGAGCTGGGAAATTGAATACACGGATGAATTCGGAGCCTGGTGGCAACATTTGGGTGAAAAAGAGCAGGTTTCGGTGTCGGCCAGCGTTGATCTGCTGGGCCTCTTCGGGCCGGGTTTGAGTTTTCCCCACAGCAGCGACATCAGGGGCTCTCGGCACGGCAACTTGCGAGAACTGCGCATCCAGCACGCGGGGCGGCCTTATAGGGTGCTGTACGCGTTTGATCCGCGACGATGTGCGTTGTTACTGATGGGCGGTGATAAGACCGGGCAACATCGATGGTATGAAACGCACGTCGCCGTGGCAGAAAAGCTGAACGACGTGCATTTAGAGATATTGCGTAAAGAGGGCCGTAACCGTGGCTAAGAAATTCGCCGAACTCCAAGCTCGCATGACGCCGCAGGCGCGTGCCGAAGCCGAGCAGTTGCTTGAGCAACACCTCAAGGAAATGCCGCTGCACGAACTGCGCAAGGCTCAGCAGTTGAGCCAGGAAAGCCTGGCGAAAATATTGAATATCAACCAGGCCGCCGTCTCCAAAATGGAAAGGCGCACCGATATGTACATCAGTACGTTGCGTGACTATATCCGCGCGATGGGCGGCGAGTTGGAAATCATCGCGACGTTTCCCGACGGCCAGGTCAAGATCGAAAACTTCGCGTGCTGAAGTCCAGCAGGGTGTTTGGCAATCGCCAGGCCATGCGCCGGGTAGTCGTTAAAGGGCCGCTCTCGTGAACCAGCTTCTCGCCATGCGCGCCTTCGTCCGTGTGGTCGAAACCGGCTCATTCAGCCGTGCGTCCGACCAGTTGGGATTGCCGCGCTCCACCGCCAGCAAGTTGATCAACGACCTGGAAATGCACCTGGGCATCAAGTTGATGCACCGCACCACGCGCGCGCTGGCGCCGACGTCCGAAGGGCTGGAGTATTACCGCCATGCCCGGCGCCTGGTGGCAGAGCTGGATGAAGTCGACAGCGCCGTGCGCGGGCAAACCCTCAAGCCCAGCGGCCATTTACGGGTAGACGCACCGGCGTCGTTCGCCAATTGCCTGTTGATTCCGGCGCTGGTGGATTTTCACCGCGAGTATCCCGATATCACGGTCGCCCTGGGCATCAGTGATCGCTCAGTGAATATCGTGGGGGAGGGGGTTGATTGCGTGATCCGCGCCGGCAAGCTGGAGGACATGGCGATGATCGGTCGCAAGGTCACGGACCTTGAGTACCTCACCTGCGCTGCGCCGGCTTATCTGGAGCGCCGAGGTGTACCGGTGTCCCCGCAGGACCTGGCGCAACATCACCACAACGTCGGCTATTTCTTCGCCGGCTCGGGCAAGCCGGAGCCGTTGATTTTCGAGCAGGGCGACACGCGCATCGAGGTGGAAAACTGCGCGTTTTCCACCAACGAGGGCAACGGCCTCAAGGAAATGCTGCTCGCCGGCCCGGGCGTCGGGCAGCATTTCAAGGCAATCGTGCAGCACTACGTAGACACCGGCCAACTGGTCAGCGTGTTGCCGCACTGGTCACGCCCGGCCACACCGCTGCATATTCTTTACCCGCCCAACCGGCACCAGAGCGCGCGGCTCAAGGTATTCGCCGATTGGGTGATTGGTACGTTCGGGGTCAGGGAATGATCGCGGTCACGCGGATTTCCACGCGCATGGTCGGCAAGCCCAGCGCTTCGACGCCCAGTTGCGTCCAGATCGGCGCATGGTTGGGCATGTACTGGCGGTAGTGCTTGACCATCGCCTCGTTGACCTCGGGCGGGAAACCGCCGACGTGGTAGGAGTTGACGTGGATCACGTGCTCCCAACCGGCGCCGGCGGTGGCCAGGGTGCGCTCCAGGTTGTGAAACGCCTGGGCGATTTCCTCGCCCAGGTCGGCGGGGATCTGCAATTCATCGTCCCAGCCGCCCTGGCCGGAGGTTTCCACGCGATTGCCGACCTTTACCGCTTGCGAGTAGTGCAGGTGCTCGCGCAGGTAGTCGCCATAGCCTGGGGTGACAAAGAATTCGGGCGTGCTCATGGTGTTTCCTTGGGTTCAGTACAAGACCGGACCCAGGCTAGAGCACTGGATGGGCGAACAAAATCCCGAATTCATGCCATGACTATCTATCCATATGCACAATCGGCTGCGGCTCTACAGGAGCCAGGTTCGCTGGCTTGCGATACAGCCCCACGGCCAGCCCGGCGATGATGATGCCGATCGAAATCAGGTTCGGCGTGGAAATACGCTCGCCGATAATCAGCATCGAACTGGTGATCCCGAACACCGGAATCAGCAACGACAGCGGCGCCACGGTGGACACCGGGTACAGCTTGAGCAGCGAGTTCCAGCCCCAATAGGCGAAGTGCGTGGCCAGGTACACCTGGAACAGGATGGACAGGATCGCCGTCAGGTCGAGGCTCGCCTGCAGGCTTTCGAACGGCGCACTGCCGTGCATCAGCCAGGCCGTGAGAAACAGCGGGATCGGTGGGATCAGGCTGGCCCACACCATGAACGAGAAGATCTCCTTGACCCCGGATTTCTTGATGATCACGTTGCCCACGCTCCAGGCCACCGCGCTGAGCACGATCAGCATGACCCCGAGTACCGCGTGGTTGCCTTCCTGGGTGGAGATGATCCCCGCCAGGCCGATCAGGGCCAGGAGTGCACCGAGCATCTGCGCGCCACGGATTTTTTCCTTGAACAACACAAAGCCCCAACCCATGGTGAAAAACACGCTGAGCTGAATGATCAATGAGGCAATGCCGGGGCTCACGCCCACTTGGATCCCGTAGTTGATCACGCCCCACATGCCCAGCCCGAAGATAAAGCCGTAGGCGGCGACATAGCTGAACTTCACGGCCGGGCGCTTGATGAAGAACACCAGCGGCAAGGCGGCGAGGGCGAAGCGGATGCCCGTGAGCACAAACGGATCGATCGAGCGCAGGCCCAGTTTAGTGATGGGGAAGTTCACCCCCCAGACCAGGGTGACGAGAACGGCGAGTGACAAATGTTTTTTCAGCATGGACCCTCCTTGGGTCAGGCGGCACACCGCAATCGCGGTGCGCCGCGTGCAAATCAGTTCAGGGCGAAGCGTTGTTGCATCAGGCACAGCCCGGCCATTTCCATCAGCAGGTTGTCGGCCGAAGCACGTTGGGCCGGCGACAGGCTGGGCAGTGTAGCCAGCAAGGCGCGCACTTTACGCGGATCGAAGAACGGTACGTTGCTCAAGGCCGGGCCGCTCAGGACGTCGTGGATCATTTCGAACAGCTTCGACTGCGGGCTTTCGGACGCCGGCGGCGCGCGGAAGTACTGTTTCTTGCGATCCAGCACCGCCTGCGGCACATACGGGCGCATGGCTTCGCGCAGCGCGTATTTCTCGGTGGCGCCGCGCACTTTCATGTTCACCGGCAGGCGGCAGGCGGCTTCGATCACCTGGTGGTCCAGCAGCGGCGGGCGGCCTTCGAGGCTGCCGGCCATTTCCATGCGGTCGCCCAGCGAGGTAAGAACCACGTTTGGCAGGCTGGATTTGGCGACCATGTACAGCGAGCGGTTGACCGGCTCCCAGCCTTCGAGCGCGCGGGGGCTCAGGCGGTCGTAGAACTGGCGATAGGCATCCACGTCGCAGAAACGCTCGCGGAACTCATCGGTGTACAGCTGTGCCAGCGGGCCGAACAATGCGGATTGGGTCTGCAGCCACGACACGCCGTGGCCGAGTTCGTCCTGCACCCACTTAACGTCATTCTTGCCGCCGGGCAGGTAGCGATCTTCGCTGCTGTGCAGGCGTCGGGTGAGTTCGGCGATCACCGCCGGGTCCTGGTGTTCGTGGTTGTACAGCAGCATGTCGCGGCGGTAGTGCGGATAGCCGCCGAAGACTTCGTCGGCGCCTTCGCCGGTCAGCACCGCGCGCATGCCCTGGCCCTGCACGAACTTGCACAGCAGGTACTTGGCCACGCTGTGGGCGTTGGCGAACGGCATCTCGGCGTGCCACAGCGCGTTTTCGAAGTTGTCCGCCATGTCAGAGGAATTCACGGACAACACGTTGAGGTGGGCGCGGTTATGCCGGGCAGCCACTTCGGCGTATTGGCGTTCGTCGTAGGCCTGCTCGCCCTCGAAGGACAAGTGGAAGGCCTGCAGGGGCTGGCCGGTCAGCTCGGTGGCGATGCCCAGCATTGCCGAGGAGTCCAGCCCGCCGCTCAGGCAGACGCCGACCGGTACGTCGGCATGCAGGCGCAGGCGTACGGACTCCTCGATGGTGCTGCGCAGCGTGTCGATGATCTCGGCTTCACTGCGCTGCTCGGTGGCCTGCGCGTCGGGGAAGTCCCAGTCCCAGTACTGCTCGGTCTGCAGGCCGCTTTCGTCGGCGATGATCCAGCAACCCGGCTTGACGCTGCGAATATTGTTGAACAGCGTGCGGTCGCGCAGGATAAAGCCACGGCTGGCGTAGGCTTCGTGGTCCCACTGCGCCGGCACACCGGCTGCCAGCAGCGCCTTGATTTCGGAGGCGAAGTACCAGGCGCCTTCATGCTCGGTGTAGTACAGCGGCTTGACGCCGACCCGGTCACGCACGGCAAACAGCTTTCTGCGCAGGCGATCGAAGATCAGGATGGTGAACTCGCCGCGCAGTTGCTTGAGCCCGCGCACGCCGTGGCGGCGGTACAGGTGCATGGCGATTTCGCTGTCGGAGGAGGTCTTGAAGCGGCAACCGTAGCCCTCCAGTTCTGCACGAATGCGCTGATAGTCATAGAACTCGCCGTTGACCATCATCACAAGGTCGCCTTCATCGGCGACGATCGGCTGGGTGCCATTGCCCAGCCCGACCAGGCCCAGGCGTACATACCCGAAAGCGGCCTGGCCCTTGGGGTCGAACCATTGGCTGGAGCTGTCCGGGCCACGATGATGGATGGCGCGCAGGGCTGCATCGAACATGTTCGGGTTGAACGCACGAGGGTGTTTGGCAAAGACGCCAATGTATCCACACATAAGATTTACTCTATTGAATTTGTATTGGTCAGCGGCACGCTGGTGTTCAAACGGTGGTTGCCGGTTCCGGCATCAACTGCAACTCAGGCAGCACCGAGGCTGGGTGTATGCCAATCGAGTTGAGGATCTCGGGCATGGCCGAGTAGTCCGCTTCACCGGTCTCGATGAATTGGGTGGGCAGCAGCAGCGAGCGATCGCCGAACACTTCAAGCAGTTGCGGCAGGATGATTCGCCACGCGGAAATCTCGCGCATCGGGAAAATCCGGATCGAGTTGGCGATGCCGCGGGTAAACAAAGTGGTTTGTTGCGCGGTGAAGTCGCCGACCACCTGCTGAACGAACAGCGGGAAGATGTGCTTGTGCACCAGTTCGTCTTTTTTGTGCAGGGCCACGACGTGACGGAACACCGGCTGGATCTCGGGTGCGTCGCTGAGGTCGGCCAGGTAGTCGCTGATGAAGGTTTCCGACACCAGCGAGAAGGCCAGGCGGTAGATCTTGAAGTCCGCCTCGGACATCGTCGCCTGGGCCTGGCTCAAGTGGCGGGTCAATTCCAGCTCCGGCCATTTGATGCGCATGCCGCGCTGGGTAATCGCCAATTCACACATGTTGATCGAGAACAGCGTGTGGTAGGCCTCATCCGCCAGGGTTTCGGAAATGGTCGCGGCGCTGGCTGAGCTCAGGCGCGAGCCCAGTTGCAGCAGGTCGATGCAGGACGGGCAGATGATCTCGGTTTCGATGGCGATGGTTTTCTGGTTGTAGATCACCCAGCCCGCCGACAGGATCAGCAGTTTCAGCGCGTGGGGGTAGTGCTGGTAGTGCGGGTCATGGGCGAAAGGTAACAGGGCCTCGAGAAAGTCCGGGGCCTGCAGGTCGAGCTGGATATCCGGGCGTTGGGATTCGAGCTTGATCTGTGCGCGTTTGTGCCAGCTGCGTTCGATTTTGATCAATCGTTCATCGGCTGCGTCATTGCTGCGATAAAGATCGTCTTGAGTGCTGTGCTGAAACATGGTTTCACCGGGTTGATAGTGAGTTGTGAAGGCCATCCATGGTTTGCCGAGGCAGCTCGGCAACATTCACGACCGCGAGTTACACCGCCGGGGCGGTCTGGATCTTGTCCTTCTTGCGATCCAGGAAATCCGCCAGGCGATCCTGTGTGCGGGTGTCGGAGGACACCACTGCAGCAATCAAGGCTTCTGTCATCAGGCCGTCCTGCTGGCTTTGATCCACGATGCGTGGCAGCACGTGAGTGACCGCGTAGTTGGTCATGGGCAGGTTGCCGGCGATCTTGTGCGCCAGTTCAGTCGCCTTGAGCACCGCCTGGCCGACCGGGACCAGGTACTGCGCCACGCCGCGCTCGTAGCTTTCCTTGGCGTAGAGCGTGCGGCCGGTGAGCATCATGTCGGTCATCAGGGCGATGCCGGCGATGCGCGGGAAGCGCACCGAGGCGCCGACGCCCACATACAGGCCGCGCATGGCTTCGGGCAGCGAGAAGAATGCGCTGTCATCGACCACGCGAATACTGCAGGCCGTGGCGATTTCCAGGCCGCCGCCGATAGCGGCACCGGTAATGGCGGCCACGACCGGCACCTTGCCGAACTGGATCAGTTCAAAGGTTTTATGCCACTCACGGAAGGCCTGGACGTTGTCGATCACCGATTGGTCGCGGATTTCCGACAGGTCCAGCCCCGTGCAGAAATGCTGGCTGGTGCTGTAGAGCACGGCGGCACCAATGCCTTCAGGCAGGTTGCTGAAGGTCTCGCGCAGTTCATGCATGACCTCGAGAGACATGGCGTTGCGCTTCTGCGGGCGGTTGAGGCCCACCATCAACACCGCGCCATCTACTCGTACGTCCAAGTAGTTTTTGATCGTCATTTTCCGAGTATCCCTTCGATATGAACCCAACTTGGGGAGCAACGATTCTAGGTGGCAGAGTAATGGCCCGCTTGCTATGTCAGGTCATACTTTGACAAAATCGGGCCATGCCGCCGACCTTCACTTTTTCTCCTTACGAACTCGACAGCCCCGAAGCGGTGGTGACGCTGCGGGAGTACCCGTCCGGCACGGTGTTTCCACGCCACACCCATCGTCGGGGACAGTTCGCCTATGCCTCGACGGGGGCGCTGAAGATGTTCACCGACCTGGGTAACTGGGTGGTCCCGCCGCAACGGGCGATCTGGGTGCCGGGCGGGGTGGCGCATGAGATGCACATGCGCGGCGATGTGGTGATGCTCAACACCTACCTGGACGACGATGCGGCCGCGCGTGCCGGTTTGCAGGATTACTGCCAGGTGTTCGGGGTGTCGCCGCTGCTGCGGCATTTGCTGGAAGCGGCGTTGGCCATCGGGCCGTCGGCGTCGCCGAGTGTCAGGGACCGCTGCGTGCTGACCCTGTTGATCGACGAGATCGGCGCCATGCCCGAGCTGCCGCTCAGCGCGCCATTGCCCTCCGAGTCGCGACTGGCCCGTTCTTGTCAGCGGTTTCTCGAAGCGCCGACGCAGAAAATCTCCATCGGCGAAATGGCCGATTGGTCGAGCATGAGCCGGCGCACCTTTACGCGTAACTTCCGGGAGTGCACCGGCATGACCTTTGTATCGTGGCGCCAGCAGGTCTGCCTGCTGGAGGCCACGGCGCGGCTCAGTCACGGCTCGTCGATCACCGATGTGGCCTTCGAGCTGGGTTTCAGCAGTTCCAGCGCATTCACCTCGGTGTTTCGCCGCAACCTGGGGGATTCACCGGCGCGCTACCTGGCCAAATCCAAGGCGGCGTCGATGTTCTGAAAGGAGGAGGGCGCCAACCTGGTGCCTTTCCCCCCAGCGGTACGGCGTTGAGTCTCACCCTTTGTTACTATCGCCGTCCCTTGTCACCAGGAGTCACCGCCCCATGCAGCACCAGTGGGATGAAATGCACCGCACTCGCAAGCCCACGTTCGTGTTGTGTGGCGAGCCGCAGGGGGAGGTGCTCAATCTCTATGTCCACGGTTATTCGGCGTTCTTCAATCAGCAACAACTGGGCAATTTCAAGCAACAGTTGGCGGCGATCGAAGGCTCGACCAACCTGATGCTGTTCTGGCCGGCGGGGCATTTCCTGGAAAACCTGTTTGCGCCGTTCAAGGACGTGATCACCGCGATGCTTGGCGGTGGCAGCCTCGGCGCGGCGACCGTGGGGGTGGGCAAGGCGATTGCCTATTTCCTCGACCATTACAAAAGTGTCGAGGCCCGGGTCGACGAAGTGGCCAGGAGCCTGCTGCCGGAACTCGCCGCTTACCTGCACGGGGAAGCGCTGCAAGTGCGGCGTATCAACCTGATCGGCCACTCCCTGGGCGCGCGCATTCTGGTCAAGAGCTTGTTGGCCAACCCCGAAACCGCTCGCGAGCTGCCGTTGGACAACCTGCTGCTGATGGGCGGCGCGATCTGTACGTCGAGCCCGTGGGACGAGGTCTCGGCGCCGCTCAAGGGACGGGTGATCAACTGTCACTCGAGCAAGGATTGGGCCTTGGCGATGAAACCTGACACCGAGCGCTGCATTGGTCGTTACGCAATCCCGGTGACCCCGGCGCTCAAGGCCAAGGTCACCAATGTGCACCTGGCCAGCTTCGATCACGCCGCTTACTGGCCGCAGTTGCAGACCGTGGTGCAGTACACCGACCTGTTGCAGGAGCGGCGCGGCATGATCCGCGCCGACCAGCGCAGCAGCGAGGTGCGCTTTGCCGAGGAGGACGCAGACCTGTTCCCGGCCCTGGTGCAGGCGCGGCCGGAAGAAGTGAAGTTCCTCGCCGAGTTGATGGCACAAAAACGCAGCGCCTCGATCGATGCTACGGTACGCGAGCCGCTGAAGCTGGCCATCGAGTTGCAGCGCATGGGCGGCGACAGCTTCATGAACCTGGCCCGTGGCCATGGCGTGAATTACCGCCAGATCGCCGAAGATGTCGCGCAGCGCCTGGGGATCAAGTTCGATGAGCCACTGGAGACGGTGGCTTTGGCTGATGTCGAAGCACGAGTCGCGGAAAAACTGATCGAGCAGTACAAGGCCAAGCTGAGCACGGCCGACCGCCAAGTGTTCGACGCTGAACTCAAGGCGGCAGCGCAGAAGGAGCAGGGCGTGTTCAGCCGTTTCGATGTCGGCCGCTCTGCAACGGCGGCGTTGAGCGGGACGGCACTGGCCGGATTGACCGGGTTTATCCTGCGCCGGGGGGCGGCCACGGCGATCCCGGTGGTGGGCCAGGCCTTGGCCGCCGCCATGCTGTTGGTGAGCGGGGTGCGTGCGTTTTCCGGCCCGGCGTATTCGATCACCACCCTGGCGGTGCTGGTGGTCGGGCTGATTCGCCAACGCATGGAGCGTGAAGCGCTGAACCAGGAGATCGACCTGGTGGTGCAGGTGGTCGAGACGTTTGACCTGCCTCGGGACACGGTGATGCGCACGGTCGCATCCGACTGATAAGCTGCGCCCTTGTCTTGTGTGTTTGCCTGGGATACCGCGTGAAATTCAGCCTGCCGAAAATCGCTACCGCTCCATTCTGCCCACCGGAAGTGGCCGGCTCCGTCGCCGTTGATCCCAACGCGTCGTTCTTCAAGCGCATCCTCATGTTTGCCGGCCCCGGGCTGCTGATCTCCATCGGCTACATGGACCCGGGCAACTGGGCCACGGCCATCGAGGCCGGGTCGCGCTACGGCTACAACTTGTTGTTCGTGGTGCTGCTGGCCAGCCTCGCCGGGATGGCGGTGCAGTGCCTGTGCTCGCGGCTGGGCATCGCCACCGGCAAGGACCTGGCGCAACTGTGTCGCGAGCGCTACAGCCCGCGTTCGGCACGCACCCAGTGGCTGCTGGCGGAAGTCTCGATCATCGCCACCGACCTCGCCGAAGTGCTTGGCTGTGCCCTGGCGTTTCACTTGCTGCTGGGGGTTTCACTGACAACCGGCATCGTCATCACTGCCTTTGACACCTTGCTGATCCTCGCCCTGCAAAACCGGGGCTTTCGCCGCCTGGAAGCGATCATGCTGGCGTTGGTGGCGACCATCGGCGTGTGTTTCTTCATCGAGCTGGTGCTGATCAAGCCTTACTGGCCCGACGTGTTCAGCGGCTTCACGCCCTCATTGTCGGCCATCAGCGACGCTGCGCCGTTGTACCTGGCCATCGGCATCCTCGGGGCCACGGTGATGCCGCACAACCTGTACCTGCACAGCTCGATCGTACAAACCCGGCTGATCGGCAAAGACCTCGCCAGCAAACAGGACGCGGTGAAGCTGGCCCGGATCGACACCATCGGCTCGCTGGCCCTGGCGTTGCTGGTCAATGCGGCGATCCTGATCCTCGCCGCCGCGGCCTTCCACAAAACCGGGCACACCGATGTGGTCGAGATCCAGGACGCCTATCACCTGCTGGACCCACTGGTGGGCGGCGCCTTCGCCAGCATCCTGTTCGGTGTCGCCTTGCTGGCGTCCGGGCAAAGCTCGACCTTCACCGGCACCATCGCCGGGCAAGTGATCATGGAGGGCTATCTCAACCTGCGCATCCCTTGCTGGCAACGTCGCTTGATCACCCGCGGGCTGGCGCTGATCCCGGCGTTCCTGGGCGTATGGCTGATGGGCGACGACGCCATCGGCAAACTGCTGATTCTCAGCCAGGTGGTGCTCAGCCTGCAGCTGCCGTTCGCGCTGTACCCGCTGATTCGCATGACCGGCGACAAGCAACTGATGGGACCGTTCGTCAATCGGCTGCCGACCAGGATGCTGGCGTGGTTCCTGTTTGCGGTGATCAGTGGGGCGAATGCGTGGTTGATTGGCCAGTGGGTGTTTTGATCAAGCCTGCGGGGCCATTGGGATGATTTAAACTTTCTTGTAATGCACGACTTCCATGGCGTTTCCCCAAAAAAAAGATCTGCTGGGAGTCTGCCCGAGCCTGCCGTGCTGGAAAATGCTGGCCCGGAAAAACAGAACGGGCCTACCTCATTGGGTGGGAAAAATACTCAGCAGCGACGTCCTGCACACTCAACCCACCTCACCGATCCCAATACGGCACGCTGCCGAAACACTCCACGAAGTAATCGATCACCGTGCGCACCTTCAGCGACAACCGCCGGCTCCCCGGCCACAACGCGGCGATCTGCTGGGGCTCCAGGGTAGTCGCCACCTCATAGTCCGTCAGCACCGCCTGCAACGTGCCGGCGCGCAGGCCTTCGCCGATCAACCAGGAGGGAAACACCACCAGCCCCAGGCCTTGCTCGGCGGCGTGGGTGAGGGTGTCGGCGTGGTTACCGGTGATCGGGCCCTTGACGCTGTAGGGCTTCCAGTCGCCCTGGCCCTTGCGGAAGAACCAGCGTTGCTGGCCGGTAATGCCCTTGTAGGCCAGGCATTGGTGGTCGATCAGTTCGTCAGGGTGGGTCGGCGTGCCATGCAGGGCCAGGTAGGCGGGGCTGGCGGCAAGGCGAAAACGCTGCGGGGCAAAGATGCGTGCCTGCATGCTGGAGTCGTTGAGCACGCCGATGCGAAACATCAGGTCGGTGCCGTCTTGGAGCGGATCGACGTAGGTGTCGGTCTGCTGGATATCCAGTTGCAGCTTCGGGTAGCGCCGGCACAACTCGCCCAGCCACGGCGCCAGGTGGCGCTGGCCAAAGACCATCGGCGCGTTGATGCGCACCAGGCCGCTGGGTTCGCTTTCCTGCTCCTGCAGTGCTTGGCCGGCGGCTTCGAGTTGTTCCAGCATCAAGCGCGCGTGGCGTCCCAGCAAACGCCCCGCCTCGGTAGGGCTGACCGCGCGGGTGTGGCGATAGAGCAATTGCTGGCCGAGGGCCTGTTCCATCAGTTGGATCTGCCGGGAAATCGAGGAGGGTGCCAGGCTCTCGCGGCGTGCCACTTCCGAAAAGCTGCCATGGTCCAGCACCGCGACGAACAGGCGTAGCGCCTTGAAACTCAATTCATTCAAGCCCTGCATCATGCCTCCAGGTTGTGCGTAATGCGCAAAGGTGTTGTCCGTATGCTCCCATTTATCGCACAGGACGACCACCGGATAATGCGCGTCATCCAATCCTTTGTTGATGTGCAGGTGATGTATGCAAGCAAGTTCTATCGAGGGCGTGGCGCAAGCCAAGCCGAAAAAAAACCTCCTGCGGCTGCTGCTGTTGCCGTTGGTGATCCTGGCCGGTATGGGGCTGTCGGTCGAAGCCGGCCTGCTCGGGCCGCTGGGCGTGCAAGTCGGGCATTTGTGGGCAACCTTGAGCATCTTCGGCGTCGGCTCGGCGATCCTGTATTTGCTGCTGTTGTTCAGCGGCCCGCAAAAGGGTCCGGCCCTGTCCGAGCTGCCGCGCTGGCAATTGATCGGCGGCTTCCTGGGGCCGATGTACGTGGTGGTGCTGACCCTGGCCACGCCGCATATCGGGATTGCCATGACCATGATCGCGATTCTGTCGGGCCAGGTCGGCAAGAGCGTGCTGATCGACCATTTCGGCTGGTTCGGCACGGCGCGCAAGCGCGTGAATGGCGAGCGCTGGATTGCCCTGGCGTTGATTGTGGTGGCACTTGTTTTGATTGCACGAGGTTAAGGCGATGAATCTGATTCTGTTATTGGTACTGGTGATTGCCGCAGGGGCGGTGTTGAGCGTGCAGGCCGCGATCAATGGTCGCCTGGGCCAGGCGGTGGGCGTATTGCGCGGCAGCCTGGTGACCTTCGTGGTCGGGGCGATTGTTACCGCGCTGATGATTCTGTTCTTCGAACCGGCCTATCCCGTGACCCTGTTGGACGTGCCTAAATGGCAACTGACCGGTGCGCTGTTTGGTGTGGTGTACATGATGGTGATGGTCGGCGCGGTGCCGGTGGTCGGTACGGCGGTCGCCACCGTGGCGGTGATCCTCGGCCAGCTGGGCATGGGCATGCTGATCGACAACTTCGGCTGGCTGGGCAACCCGGCGATCGAATTGTCGGGCGCCCGGATCGTTGCAATGGCGTGTCTGGCCCTGGCTTTGGTGTTCATGTACCGCAGCAATACGCGCACCGACTGATGGTTTGAACCATCGACGGCGGGCGGCAGTCACTGCTTAAGGTGCCGGCGCTCGCCGCACCGGGACGACCATGAAGAAGGAGTCTGACCATGCCCGATAAAACCTGTGCCTGCCCACACTGCAAGTGTGTGCTGGGAGCTGATGCGGTAATGAAGGACGGCAAGGGCTATTGCTGCCAGGGCTGTGCCGAGCATCATGCCCATGGCGAGCCGTGTGCGGCGGCCACTGGCTGCGAATGCGCCAAGTCGGCTAAAGGCTAACCCCCCATAGGAGCCGGCTTGCCGGCGATGCGCCCCCAAGGACTGCACGAATCTTGAGGTCGCCATCGCCGGCAAGCCGGCTCCTACGCAGTTTCTACGGTCACTGGCGTTCGAGTTCGAGCCGCAGGCTATGATCGGGCAGGCGTTGACGGTCTTTCACCACGCCGCTGGTACGGCGGCCCTCCAGCGCAAATACCACGGTTTGCGCGTCATGCAGATCATTCGGCAGCGGCTGGAAGACCTTCAGCACCAGCCAGCCTGGCGCGTGTTGCAGGCTCACCTGACACTCGGCCTGTTTGGCCAGCGGCCCGAACAAAGTGTCGCGGGTGTAATCAATGCGCGCCCTGCCATTGATTGAATCCATGGTTTTCTCCCTGATCAAGCCTGAGCGCGCGCATCCGAGCGGCGCCATTGCACGTTGGTAATGCCGAACTTCTCGGCCTGCTCCCGGCTGGTCTTCTTGACCTGCTCACGGGCGAAACGGCCGATACGGCCCACGCCGGCATCACAGCTTGCCCAATGCCAGGCTTCCAGGGTGTCGAGCTTTTCCAGGCGGATGATGAATGACTTCGGCTCGCCATGGAGGCTGTAGTCGATCACGAACAGTTTTGCGTTATTCATTGGCCCATCAACCCTGGTGGTGTAAAGCAAGTGATCCTCGCGGGCGCTAAAAATTCACTCGGATTGTCGAGCGGTGGTCATTACCATGGCGGCTCACCCTTGATTGATGTGCCCCCCATGGCCCTGGCTGCGCCCCCCGACCTCAGTGATCACGCCGTCCCCGTGCAGCCGTTGGCGCGTACTTACCCGCGTGGGTTGTACGTGGAGCCGCACAGTCACGACTGGGGACAATTGCTCTACGCCATGAGCGGCGTGATGTGGGTCGAGACCCCCCGCGAAGCCTTGGTGGTGCCGCCCCAGCGTGCCGTGTGGTTGCCGCCTGGGGTGGAGCACGGGATCCGGGTGGTGTCGGACCTGCAGATGCGCAATATCTACCTGCGCCCATCATTGGCGGCGACGCTGGACAGCCAGGTGCAGGTAATTGAGGTTGGCGGGCTGCTGCGTGAGCTGATCGTCGCGCTGGTGGAGCAGGGCGACAGCGGTGACGCGGCGTATTACGACGCGGTGGTCGGCCTGGCCCTGCTGGAGCTGCAACGGGCGCGTCGCTCGCAGATCCGCATCGCCATGCCGGTCGAGGCCGACCGACGCCTGATCAACGCATGCCAATCGGTGATGGCCGAGCCGTCCCTGGAAATCCCCTTCGAGCAGCACGCGGACACGGCCGGTGCCAGCGTGCGCACCTTGGCGCGGCTGTTCCAGCACAACCTGGGCATGGGCTTTGCCGAGTGGCGCCGCCAGGTGCAACTGGCCACGGCGGTGGCGGAGTTGATCCAGGGCCAGTCTGTGAGTGCGATCGCACGGTCGCTTGGGTACTCGCCGAGCAGTTTCAGCGACATGTTTCGCCGCGAACTCGGTGTGGCGCCTTCGCAATACGTCGGCTGAGGGGTTGGCCGAAATCCTGAAGCACTTGGCCGATGCTTCAGAAATGGGCTCTCTACACTGAGCCCATCAACCCCCTGAGGCGCAGCCCCCATGAACTACCTGATCTCCCTCGCCATCGGCCTGTTTGTCGGCGTGATTTACGGCGCGCTGGATTTTCGCTCGCCCGCGCCGCCGGCCATCGCCCTGGTGGGCCTGATGGGCATGCTGCTCGGCGAGCAACTGTGGCCCATGGGGCGGCAACTGGTCAGCGGTTGGTTGTCCTGATTTTCTTTCCCTCCTAAGGATTGCGTCATGAAAGCACTGCAGTTTTCCGCTACCGGCGACCTTAACGCCCTGGGTTTCGTCGACGTCGCTACCCCGGTGCCGGCGGCCGGTGAAGTTCTGGTCCAGATCAAGGCCGCGGGCCTGAACCCCAGCGATGTAAAAAACGTGCTCGGCCGCTTCCCCTACACCACCTTGCCGCGCATTCCGGGCCGCGATTTTGCCGGTGTGGTGGTGCAGGGGCCGCAGGCGCTGGTCGGTCAGGCCGTGTGGGGCACCGGACGCGACCTGGGCTTTTTCGCCGATGGTTCCCACGCCGAGTACCTCACCGTGTCCGCCAAGGGCGTGGCGCATAAACCCAGCCACTTGAGTTTTGCCCAGGCCGCAAGCCTTGGCGTGCCGTACACCACCGCCTGGGATGCCCTGGAACGCAGCGGCGTCGGCAAAGGCACGCGGCTGCTGGTGATCGGTGCCAATGGTGCGGTCGGCAGCGCGGCGCTGGCCTTGGCGAAAATTCGCGGGGCCCAGGTGCTGGCGGCGGTGCGCAAGGTCGAGCAGGTCGAGGTGTTGCAGGCGCAGGGTGTCGACGCGATTGCCCTGGGCACGCCGGACGAGCTGGGCGCGCAGGTGAACGCAGTG
The DNA here is from genome assembly GCF_016651025.1 of Pseudomonas sp. TH21. NCBI lineage: Bacteria > Pseudomonadati > Pseudomonadota > Gammaproteobacteria > Pseudomonadales > Pseudomonadaceae > Pseudomonas > Pseudomonas sp. TH21. Next base: position 2,455,300 of record NZ_JAEKEQ010000001.1, read on the forward strand.
TTCAAGGGCGGTGCCGATGTGATCTTCGACACCACCGGTTTCTGGTTGCCGGCGGCCGTGGCGGGCCTGGCGCCATTCGGTCGCATCGCGATCATCGCCGCGCCGGTGGACGGCCACGTGCAATTGCCGGCCCTGGCCCTGTACCGCAAGGGTGGCTCGGTAGTGGGGATCAATTCGTTGCTCTACAACTGCGAGCAATGCGCGGTGATGCTCGAGCAGTTCGGACGCTTCTTCGACGAAGGCCTGCTGCCGCTGCCCACCGGCCTGCGCGAAGTGGCGCTGGCCGACGGTGTGCAGTGCTATCAAGACGTAAACCAGGGCAGCGCTGACAAGATCATCCTCCTGCCCTGACACGGTCAAAAAAGGGGGAGCGGGCTTGATTCCCGTGTCTGGCGCAGTTCCACTGTGGGAGCGGGCTTGCCCGCGAAGGCGGAGTGTCAGTAGCGGCGAAGCAGGCTGACCCAGCCCAATCGCAGGCAAGCCAGCTCCCACAGTGATCGAGTGCAGGCCTGAGTCCCGTGCCTGGCGCAGCTCCCACACTGATCGAGTGCAGGCTCGAGTCCCGTGTCTGGCGCAGCTCCACTGTGGGAGCGGGCTTGCCCGCGAAGGCGGTGGATCAGTAGCGGTGAAGTTGGCTGACCCGCCGCCTTCGCAGGCAAGCCAGCTCCCACAGTGATCCAGTGCAGGCTTGAGTCCCGTGCCTGGCGCAGTTCCACTGTGGGAGCGGGCTTGCCCGCGAAAGCGGTGGATCAGTAGCGGCGAAGCTGACTGACCCACCGCCATCGCAGGCAAGCCAGCTCCCACACTGATCGAGTGAAGGCCTGAGTCCCGTGTCTGGCGCAGCTCCACTGTGGGAGCGGGCTTGCCCGCGAAGGCGTTGGATCAGTAGCGGCGAAGCTGGCTGACCCACCGCCATCGCAGTCAAGCCAGCCCCCCCACAAGTCAACGCTCGTCAGGCTTCGGGGACGCCTTTTTCCCACGCCGACCAGTTCTTCAGGATCGCTTGCACCAGCGGGTTGCCCGTGCGGTACAGGTTCTCCAGCGCCGGTACAAAGCCGCCTTGATCGGCGTACTTCAGCAGGTTGTCCACTTCGCTGTAGCCAGGATAAGGGCGGTCGAAATCGGAACCGGCACGCACCACCGCCAGGCGCTGGATATCCACCAACCCTTCGCGACTGGCGCGCAGCAGGGCCTCGTAGGTGGAGTTGTCCTCCTGCTGGGTGGTGCAGTACTCGCCTTTATTGTCCGTGAGCAGCTGGGTCCAGACTTCGGCGCGCTCGCTCAGGCGCGTGCCGGAGAACCAGGTGTTACCCGCCAGGGTGTCGCAGCGGGTGACTTGCGGCGGCTGGTTGGCCGGCGCGGCGGGGTAGTGTTTGCGCCAGGCGCTGGATTCCTTGCTTTCCGTGAGCTCGACTTTTTGCGACAGCGCAAACGCCTTGGCTTGCAGCTTCGGGTTCAGCTCAAACACTTCGGTCTTGTAGTCCAACGGTGGTTTCTCGTTGGGCCCCTTGGTGTTGATGCCGATATAGCCGGTTGGCCACTCCTTGGGCGCATCCCGCGAGTCCAGCTCCCACTGGGTGCCGAATTCCACCAGGTAATGCGCCCACGCCGCCGTGCCGAGGGTGCCGTGCTTGGGGCTGATGCCGGCAATCCCGGCGATCAGGAAATAGCTCTGGCGCAGGTCGAACTTGGGCGACAGGGCCAGTGCCAGGGTGGACGCGGCGGCGTTGGTCTGGCCCATGCCGGTGACCAGCAGGCAGACGTCCTCGGTGTTGCAGCGGATCACCGGGTATTCGGCCGACAGGCCCGGCACGCGTACTTCCTGCTTGAGCGCCAGGCGGTCGATCCAGGTTTGCGCCTCGGGGGCGAACATGGTGATGAGCATCACCTTGGGCTTGATCGGCGCCGGTGTATCAGCCAGCACCACGTGGGGCAGCAGCGCCAGGCCGATGGCCAGTGACAGACGGGTAAACGCTTTCATCGAATGCTCCTTGATCAGAATTGATAGCCCACGCCGGCGTAGTAACCCCAGCCGTCGGAGCGGGCGCGGAAGTTGCCCTCGCCAAAGTTCAGCTCGCTGCCATCCTCCCAGTTGCCGCCGTTATGAAAGTAACGACCGACCAGGGTGAAGCGCAGGTGCGTGAACGAGTACAGCAGCACGTTGGTTGCCACCAGGGAATTGGCGGTGCGCGCCGGGTTGTCCTTGTGCAGGTCCGAGCCGAAATCGTAGTTGGTGAAGCCGATGTAGGTCAGCGAGGCACCGTTGTCGAAACTGCTGATGGGCACGATGTATTTCATCTGCGCGCGGTAGCCATCCCAGGAATATTCATTGCTGGCGCCGTAGTTTTCCCACTGGTAACGCCCGTAGAAGTTCGCCGACAGGTTTACCCGCGAGTGGGTGTCGATATCGGTGCCGAGGCCGCTGTACAGGGTGTTGGCGCGGTTGTCCTTGTTGCTGCCGTGGTCGTAGATCCAGTCGAACGCCACGTACCATTCCTTGAACGGGCCGATGGCCAGGCTGCGCCCCGCCAGGTAGTCGATGGAAATACGCGGCTCATGCTCCATGAACACCGGCGAGCCATGGTCCCACACGCCTTTGTCATTGCTGTTACCGATGGTGAGGATCTTCGGCACGTCGATGTAGCCGTACAGCTCGAAAGGTCCCTTGCGGCCGAAGTACTCGTATTCCAGGTACACGTCGTCCTGCGGCTTGGGGCCGAAGCTGATGTCTTTGCTGCCGATCAAGGTCAGGTCCTGGTTGAACCAGTCCGACCAATACACGCCTTTTTTAGCCGGGCTGGCTTCGGGGCTGAGGGTTTCGCCCTGTGCCGAGTCATCCACGGGTTTTTGCTGCGCCAAAATGGGTGCACTGAGTACTCCCGTAACGGCAGCCAGTAGCAAGGAAACACCAAAGCAAGCACGAGGCCTTGAGGTGGGGTGCATTGAAAATCCCTATTCGTACGCGGTTGGAACCCGATTCTGCGGGTAGTGGTGAACTTGGCTGGCAAGTTCGTTCCGCAAACGTTTGCACGTGGCGTACCAACTTTGTTCAAGGGATTGAGCTAAATGGAAAAAAGCGCGATTAATCGACCTTTTGGTCAAAATTGGCTGGGTGTCATTTTCTCGATGCGATTGAACAGGTGCATCGCGGTTTCGCGCCGATACTCACTCGGTGTCTGGTTCATCTCGATGCGAAAATGCCGGTTGAAGTTGGACAGGTTGGCGTAGCCCACTTCAAAGCAGATATCTGCCACCGACATCTCACTCTGCAGCAGCAACCGACAGGCGCGTTGCACGCGGAATTTACGCATCAGGTCGATAAATCCATGGCCGGTGTTGCGTTTGAAGAAGCGCGAGAAGCCGGGTTCGCTCATCTCCAGTTGTTGCGCGATGACCGACAGACGCACGTCGCCGGTCAGCTCCGTCATCAAGTAGTCGAAGGCCTTGTTGATGCGTTCGGCGCTGCGTGCGTCCAGGGTCGGCGCGTAGCAGGGGCTGGCCAGCGCCGTTACCTGAGGGGGCGGGGCATTTTTCAGGGTGTCGAGCAGTTGCAGGAACAGGATCAACCGCTGCAGGCCGTGGGCACTGCCGATGGCTTCCATCAGGCGGGCAGCCTGCAGCGCCGTTGCGCCGGTGAACTCCAGGCCGCGCCGGGCTTGCTCGAACAGCGGCTGCAAGTCGCCGAGTTCGGGCAGGGTCTTGCGCAAGGCGAGGAGGGCGGCGCCGTCAAATTGCAGCACCACGTCGCGGCCGCTCAGGTATTCACCGGGAGCCAGCTCGCCGATCCAGTCGTGCGGCAGGTCCGGGCCGATCAGCGCGACATGCCCGGCACCGAACGCGCCGATATAGTCGCCCGCCACCAGCTTGCCGCTGCCCTGGCGGATCAGGTGGATTTCAAATTCGGGGTGGTGATTCCAGCGCGCCAGGTCATAGGGGTAGTCATGTTCGAACCAGCGAAAGCAGTGGTCCGGCTCAGGCAGGATCACTTCAAGCTCGGCAGGGCGGTGTTCGAACAGTTGGGCGCGGCTGATGGGCATGGTGATGCCTCTTTTACTTGTTGGATCGGCTCAAAATACGCGGGTTGGCAAGCTCTGCGCTACCCCTGGTTTCGCCCGGTACTGGTACTTTTTTGATCCTGGAATGGCGGTTAAAAAAGTATCAGTCGAGCATTCGCCCTGCGTTTGTGGGGGACTGGCCAAGCTGCTGTAATCGGCGCTCAACAACAAAAACAACAGGTGGAAACCGCCATGTTCAAGCTCCCGCACGCGTTGTTCCTGCTTTCCGGCCTGGCAGTGGCAATGCCCAGTCAGGCCGCCGACACTGTCACCATCGCCACCGTCAACAACAGCGACATGATCCGCATGCAGCGCCTGTCCAAGGTGTTCGAGCAGCAACACCCGGACATCCAGCTGAACTGGGTAGTACTGGAAGAAAACGTGCTGCGCCAGCGCCTCACCACCGATATCGCCACCCAGGGCGGGCAGTTCGACGTGCTCACCATTGGCACCTATGAGACGCCGCTGTGGGGCGCCAAGCACTGGCTGGAGCCGCTGACCCAGTTGCCGGCCGATTACGACGCCGACGACATCTTCCCGTCGGTGCGCCAGGGCCTGTCGGTCAACGACACCCTCTATGCGTTGCCTTTCTACGGCGAAAGCACCGTGACCTACTACCGCACCGACCTGTTCAAGCAGGCTGGCCTGAGCATGCCCGCGCACCCGACCTGGACGCAGCTCGGCGAGTTCGCCGCCAAGCTCACAGCCAAGGACCAAGGCCAATACGGCATGTGCCTGCGCGGCAAGGCCGGCTGGGGTGAGAACATCGCACTGCTGAGCACCATGGCCAATGCCTTTGGCGCGCGCTGGTTCGATGAGCAGTGGAAGCCCGAGCTGACCAGCCCCGAATGGACCGCCGCCGCCAACTTCTACGTCAACACCCTCAAGCAATACGGCCCACCGGGCGTGTCCAGCAACGGCTTCAACGAAACCCTGGCGCTGTTCAATAGCGGCAAATGCGCAATCTGGGTCGATGCCAGCGTCGCCGGCTCCTTCACCACCGACAAGAGCCAGAGCAAGGTCGCCGACAGCGTCGGCTTCGCGGCTGCCCCCACCGAAGTCACCGACAAAGGCTCCTCGTGGCTCTACGCCTGGTCGCTGGCGATCCCGGCCACCTCCCAGCACAAGGACGCCGCCAAGGCGTTTATCGCCTGGGCGACGTCGAAGGCGTACATCCAGCTGGTCGCGGATAAAGAAGGCATCACCAACGTACCGCCGGGCACCCGCCAATCCACCTACAACGCGGCGTACCTCAAGGCTGCACCGTTCGCTCAGGTGACCCTGGAGATGATGAAACACGCCGACCCCGCGCACCCCTCGGCCAAACCCGTGCCGTACGTGGGCATCCAGTACGTGACCATCCCCGAGTTCCAGGCCATCGGCACCTCCGTCGGCAAGCTGTTCTCGGCGGCGCTCACCGGCGGCATGTCGGTTGACCAGGCGTTGCAGCAGGCGCAGTCCACCACCGAGCGCGAGATGAAACGCGCCGGCTACCCGAAATAGTTTTGACAGGACACCTCAATGAAACGACTCGAAGGTAAGAGCGCGCTGATCACCGGATCGGCGCGCGGGATCGGCCGCGCGTTTGCCCAGGCCTACATTGCCGAAGGCGCCACCGTTGCCATCGCCGATATCGACCTGCAACGCGCCCAGGCTACTGCAGCCGAACTGGGCCCCCAGGCCTACGCGGTGGCGATGGACGTCACCGACCAGGCCTCCATCGACAGCGCGATTGCCGCCGTGGTCGCCCAGGCCGGCAAGCTCGATATCCTGATCAACAACGCCGCGCTGTTCGACCTGGCGCCCATCGTCGACATCACCCGCGACAGCTACGCGCGGTTGTTCTCGATCAATGTCGCCGGCACGCTGTTCACCCTGCAGGCTGCCGCGCGACAGATGATCAGCCAGGGCCACGGCGGCAAGATCATTAACATGGCCAGCCAGGCCGGGCGGCGCGGTGAGCCGCTGGTGGCGGTCTACTGCGCAACCAAGGCGGCGGTGATCAGCCTTACGCAATCGGCGGGGTTGAACCTGATCAAGCAGGGCATCAACGTCAACGCCATCGCCCCCGGTGTGGTGGATGGCGAGCACTGGGATGGGGTGGATGCGCTGTTCGCCAGGCATGAAGGTTTGCCGCCTGGCGAGAAGAAGAGGCGGGTAGGGGGTGAGGTGCCGTTCGGGCGGATGGGTACGGCAGAGGATCTGACCGGGATGGCAATCTTCCTGGCGTCCAAAGAGGCCGACTATGTGGTGGCCCAGACCTACAACGTCGACGGTGGCAACTGGATGAACTGATCCTGGTAGGCGCCCGGCAAGCCGGGCGCCTGCAGGGGTGGTTTACTCGGCGAAACTGCGATCAAAAAAATACACCGCCCCGGGCTTCAGGTTCTCCACCGTCGCCTGGGGCCGGCCGCCTTCACCGTGCTTCTTGCGCCCCGTCTCACGCAGATACCCCGCCTCTGTCAGCTTCAATAGCCGCTGGCGAATACTGGTCTTCAATACCGGCCGCTCCAGCACCAGGGAAAAGATCGTGGTCGCTTCCGGTGCGCTGAATTCATTGCCCAGGAACATCAGCGGCAAGCTGCTGTACAGCGACTTGGAGAGCAACCGTTCCTGCACCGCCGCGACGATACTGTTGTGATCGAACGGCAGCTTGATGCTGCCATCGGCCACTGCCTTCAGCGCAAACCAGCCCTGGTGCTCTCCCAGGCTGACTTCATCCGCGACGATCGCCAGGTAAAAGGTCGACGACGACCAGCAACGCGGATCGCGAAACGCGTCACCCACCGTGCCCACTTGTTCACTCCAGGCCAACGCCAGGCCGACCTTGTCGCTGGTGCGCAAACGCTCCACGGCAGCCTGGAGGCTCAGATCTTGCACGTCGCCATTCACCACCACGCCGGGCAGTGCCCAGTGCCCGGCAAACGGCTCGGCCTCGCGCTTGTTCAGCAGCAGTTTCAGTTCGCCGCCCGTGCGGCAATAGCACAGAACGCACAGGTCGACGGTATGGAGGTAGGGGCTAAGGGGCATGTGACGTCCTTCTGAACAACGATGAGGCACAGTCTAGCGGATCGAACAGATATGTCATGTACTGGGCCCGGGATAGATATCTAAATGTTTCTTGCAATGAAAGTACATGACGTGTACTTTTGATTCCAGGCCACAGGAGATCCGCCATGACCCTCGCGAAAACCGCCATTGCTTCATTCGACGTCGATGCCCAGAAGAGCTTCACGCCGCTGTGTCCCAACGAATTGCCGGTGGTCGGTGGTGATCAGATCGGTGCCGAACTCAACTTCATGGCCAGCCTCGCCGGCCACCGCGTCGGCAGCAAGGACGCGCATACCCCGCATGCACCCTGGGTGGTCACGCAGCACAGCGAGATGCTGCAGCCCACCGGCCTGGTCCACGCCGATGTCACCTGGGTCAGCCACTGCGTGCCGGGTACCGAGGGCTTTACCTTGCTCGACGAACTGCCCACGCCCTATGACTACGACTACTTCATCTGGAAAGGCGTCGAACCCGACCTGCACCCCTACGGCGCCTGCTACCACGACCTGCTCGACAAGCTCTCCACCGGCGTGATCGAGTACCTCAAGGCCCAAGGTGTCAGCCGCGTGATCGTCGGCGGCCTGGCCCTCGACTACTGCGTCAAGACCACCGCCCTGCAACTGCTCAAGGCCGGGCTGGAGGTGGTCCTGCACGTGCCGGCGTGCCGCAGTATCAGCGAGGAGGGCGGTGTGCAGGCCGTCAACGAGTTGCTCAAGGCCGGTGCCTGCATCAGCAGCACCCGCGAAGAACTGGCCGCGATGGCCACGCGTTAAGGAGAACCACCATGGAAAGTGCCTACGACTACGAATCCCCGGTGATCCAGGGCTTGCTCGACACCGACTACTACACCTTCACCATGATGCAGGCGGTGTTGCACCAGCACCCGAATGTCGATGTGGAATACAACTTCATCGTCCGCTCCAGGGAAAAGCTCGGCCACCTGATTCCCGCGTTGCGCGCCGAGCTGGAGAACATGGCCGGCCTGCAGATGCGAGAAGGCGAGCTGCGCTTTTTGTTCAATCCGCGTTTTCGCGAATACCTGACCCCGGACTACGAGCGCTTCCTCGGCCTGTTCCGCTTCAATCTGCGTTATATCCACGTCAGTGAGATCGACGGCCAGTTGAACATCCGCGTGGTCGGCCCGATGCTGCACTGCATCATGTTCGAGCAGCCGGTACTGGCGCTGGTCAGCGAGTTGCGCAACCGCGACAAATACCCCGACGTGAGCCTGGAAGACGTCACCCGCAAGCTCTACCAGAAGTTCGACTGGCTCGAGAAAAACCTCAGCCGCGAGGAGCTGGCCGACTTGCGTGTGTCGGACTTCTCGACCCGCCGGCGCCTGTCGTTCAAGGCCCAACGCGAAGTGGTAGACATCATGCGCCGCGACTTCCCCGGTCAGTTCGTCGGTACCAGCAATGCGCACCTGGCCTATGAGTTCGACCTGCCGCTGATCGGCACCATGGCCCACCAATGGCTGATGGTGCACCAGCAACTGGGCCGCCTGCGTGAAAGCCAGAACGCGGCGCTGGAAAACTGGGTGCGCGAGTACCGGGGCCGCCTCGGCATCGCCCTGACCGACTGCATCAGCACCGACTTTTTCCTCAAGGATTTCGACCTGTACTTCGCCAAGCTCTACGACGGCCTGCGCCAGGACTCCGGCGACCCTATCGCCTGGGCCGACAAGGTGCTGGCCCGCTACAGACAGCTGGGCGTCGACCCGATGACCAAGGACCTGATGTTTTCCGACGGCCTGAACTTCGAAAAATGCCTGCCGATCCTGCGGCACATCCGGGGCAAGGCCAAGTTCGGTTTCGGCATGGGCACCAGCCTGGCCTGCGATGTGGAGGGCATCGAGCCGCTGAGCATCGTGATGAAGCTGGTGCGGGTGCACGGCGAGCCGGTGGTGAAATTCTCCGATGATCCGATCAAGAACGTCTGCGAAGACCCGTCGTTCTTGCAGTACGCGGCCCAGGTATTTTCTGTGGGAGGGGGCGTGCTCCCGAATGCGCTGGATCAGCGCTGACGGTGTCGACTGACACGTCGTGTTCGCGAGCGAGCCCGCTCCCACAGGTCAATCCCGGCAATACAGAGGTGTGATATGCAAACCCAAGAACGTATCGCGCAGGAACTGAATATCGATCGGCAACTGGGCGAGGGCGATGAAGCCAAAGAGGTCCAGCGGCGCATCGACTTCATCAAGACCACCTTGCGCCAGTCGGGCTGCAAGGCCCTGGTACTGGGCATCAGTGGCGGTGTCGACTCGCTGACCGCGGGCCGCCTGTGCCAGTTGGCGGTAGAGCAACTGCGAAATGAGGACTACGCCGCGCGCTTTATCGCCATGCGCCTCCCCTATAGAACCCAGGCCGATGAAAGCGATGCCCAGGCCTCGCTGGATTTCATCGCCCCGGACCACATCGAGACCCTGAACATCGCCGCCAGCGTCGACGGCCTGATGGCCAGCCTCGACGCCAACCAAGCCAGCGCCAGCCACGTGGATTTCATCAAGGGCAACGTCAAGGCCCGCACCCGCATGATCGCCCAGTACGCGGTGGCCAACCTGCACAACGGCCTGGTGGTCGGCACCGACCATGGCGCCGAAGCGCTGATGGGTTTCTTCACCAAATTCGGCGACGGCGCCTGCGACCTGGCGCCGCTCTCGGGGCTGACCAAGACCCAGGTACGCCTGCTGGCCAGCGCCCTCGGTGCCCCGGCGATGCTGGTGCACAAACTGCCGACCGCCGACCTGGAAGAGCTGGTGCCGGGCAAACCGGACGAACACGCCTACGGCTGTACTTATGCAGAGATTGACGCCTACCTGATGGGCGAGCCGGTGAGCGAACGAGTGAGGAGCCTTATCGAGCAGGCCTACCTCAAGACCGCCCACAAACGCGCACTGCCCATCACTCCCTCGTAGGCGCCGGCTCGCCAGCGAAAAACCCATCGGCACCGCGCACTTCCAGCATGCCCGCGTTATCGTTGTCGTTTCTCGCTGGCCGCGCCTACAGTTTGCTGTTCTCGCGAATGTTCCAGCCGAACCGGATCGGCCCGCCATCCTTGCCGCCATCGGCTTTCTGCGGCTGGTAACTGACTTCCAACTTGGCGAAGTTAAGGCTGATTTCTTCCGTAAGCACATCGTTGGACGCCGCTGCGCGTGTCTCGTAAGAGGCAACCATAACCTCCTTCAAGGTGATCAGCAGATACTCCACACTGCTGTCGCCTCCAGCCTTGCGCACCACAATGCGGGCTTCCGGATAATGCTTGCCGGTAGCACAGGCCATCATCAGGTTTGGCGTGGATTTATCCAGGCTCTTTTCAATCGCGATATTCGCCATATTGACCTTACCGGCGCCGCCGCCCGTGCCGCTGTGCATCGAGCCAGACTGAGACAGGCTCCAGCCCCAGCGGGTGATATCGATTTCATCCCGATGCGCCTGATCCCTGGACTCGCCCTTGATATCTCCCAGCTTCAAAAACATATCGATCGCCATCTTCGGTCCTTGTTTGATCGTTCGCCGGTAGTGGCGCGGGGCGTACTTTTCCCATTCCCAGGATTGACTACAAGGCTCTGAGGCGAGATCGAGAAGTGCCTGTCTTGAAAAAGGAAACCTTCCTACATTCCTGGTGGATATTGATTCTTTACGCTCTGCGCTCTTGAGAATTCTGGAGTAAAGGAATGGCTACCAGCGTATTGAAGGACGGATTCCCCAAGGCCCACCTCACCACCCGTGAGCGGGTAGAAAGCAGCATTGACCTGCGTCGATTGTTTGCTGTGATCGACGCTGATCCGGCGATTGCCGGGGCAGGGGTGGTGTACCTCGATTCACAGTTGTGGCCGGTGACGTTGCGCGAGTTTCAACCGATCTGCAGTGTGCTGCCCAAACGCGTGATTTTGCGCGAGATGCCGAGGTCGATGGCGCGGTTGGATTTTGTCCGGCGGTTGGAGCAGGAGCCTAGGGAATCGCAACTCGTGTTTGAGGCGTTAGGGATGGGGTTCGCATGCGGCAGTGCTATTTTAGGTTGGCTTGTGGCTGTCAGTGGTACCGCTGCAATTCCATTTACTGGCGGTATCAGTTCGGTGGTTGCGGCTGTTGGCTACACATCTGCGACGGCCAGTTTCGTTCAATGCGTTGTGGGTGGGTACCGTGTATACAACGAGTTGACCGATCCCTCGAAAAATCATTTGCTGGACAGTGATCCTTGGTATCAACACGCGACCGCTGCGTTGGACGCTGTTGCGCTTGTAGGTGCTGGTACCTCCTTCTTAACAACTGTCAAACTCGTCAATTTGACGAAGGCAGCCACAGGCAAAGGTTGGTATCAAGTACTCAGGGGGCTTACTCGACAGGAAAGAGCAAAGTTGACGAAGGAGTTATTGAGTATTCAACATCCGCAGTTGACTTCGAAAATGATGAAGTTGAAACAGCTGGCAGGTGATTTACCCAAGCGATTTACCCCTGCGAGTCTTCGTCATGCCACTGTTACCCAGATCAAGGATGTCATAGGTGCCTCATTGACTTCGGGGGGTAGCATTGTAAATGGCAATTTCCGAACGATTGCCGTGGGATTATATGAGGCGTTTGAAGAATGATATTTCTGATGACCTATAAGGAACTCTTGCGTTATTTGAAGCGCTATTTTCCTGTTTCTATGGGGGCACTTTTTGCTCAGGGGCTCACTCTCGTCATCGGCATACCGATGATGATCGACAGTTACTTTGAAGTGCTACCTGTTAGCGAAAGCCTCAGGTATTCCTATTTTTCAGTACTCGTTGCGTCTTTTCTTATCGCCCACTGCAACTTCATGGTTGTCCGTGGCTATCTAGGATGGATCTACATTCCGGTCATCTTGATGCTCTTGTGCTTGGTCGGCGTTCTCCCGACTATCGCCTATCGCCCTCACACAGTTTTCTATGTGTCAGGCATCCTGTTCCCACTGCTCGCCCTGCTATTGCTCAACAGTAAACGCCACCGGGAAGCCCGTAACGAGTGGGTAGAACTGCGCGAAGAACGCCAACGTATCGGTAGAATAATCCGCACCCAACGCCAGAAGAATCGGCGCCAGGAGCGGTTATAAGGCGTTACCGCTCGATCGACCGACTCCACCTTGCATTCCACTCCGGCCGCGCCTGGTTCACCTGGTCCCAGTCAATCGAAATCGCCGTCTGCAAGTAACCCTGCATCGCCTCCACCCGTGCGCGGGTCTTGTCGGTGGTCGGTGTGGTGGGGTTCGACGGGATCTGGTCGCCTTCTTCCAGCGCCGGTGCCTGGGCCTCGGCGGTCAGCAAAAATGCTGCGAGCTTCTGCGCCAGTTCCGGCTGGTCATTGCGTGCAATCACGCATTCAGCCACGTTCAGCACCACCGCGCCTTCCTTCGGTTGCGCATATTCCATCGGCACGCCGAGCAACTTCTGGGTGGTGACCTGGGTCGGGGTGAGGGGGAAGATCGCCGCTTCGTCGGTCTGCACCATCTCGGAGATTTTCGCCGAGCTGGCGATGTATTCCAGTACGTTGGGGCCAACGGTTTTCGGCCAGGCCTTGAAGCCCGGGTCGACGTTGGTTTCATCGCCGCCCTGGATGCGGTTGAACATCAAGAAGCCGTGCAGGCCGAAGGTCGACGAGGCCAGGGATTGGAACACCACTTTGTCCTTGAAGCGCGGGTCGGCCAGGTCCATCCACGAGGTGGGCGCGGCCCAGCCTTTTTCCTTGAACATCTTGGCGTTGTAGCCCAGGCCGGTGACGCCCAGGGTCACGGCCACGGCCTGCTGCTTGATTTTCGCCTTGGCCGGGATCTGCTCCAGGGTCGGGCTCGGCGCCAACGTGTCGCACAGGCCCATGGAGATAGCGCGGTACATGATGCCGTCGTCGAGGAACATCACGTGCATCTGCGGGTTGTCTTTGTTGGCCTGGACCTTGGCGAGGATGTCCGACGAGGTGCCAGGCACGATCACCACCTTGACGTTGTTGGCCTTCTCGAATGCGGGCAGCACCTTGTCGGCGTACACACGTTCCATGGTGCCGCCATTCATGCCCAGGTACAGCGTCGGCGCGGCGTTTGCGGTGGTGGTGAGCAAGGCGAGGGACAAGCAGGACAGCGCAATACGGAGGTTCATGGAGGTTTTTCCTCTCAGGCTTGGAAACGACGGATGGAAAACGCTTCGATGGGTTGGCGGCTGGCCCCGTCGCAGACAATCTCTGCCAGGGCTTCACCGACCGCGGGGCCGAGCTGGAACCCGGCGCCGGCAAAGCCGAAACCGTGGAGCAAGCCCGGTTGGGTACTGCTGGGACCGATCACCGGTTCGTGATCGGGTAGGTAACCTTCGGTGCCGCTCCAGGTGCGAATCGCCTGGGCGCCCTTGAGGAACGGGTACAACTCGCCGGCATTGCGCAGAATCTCCAGCACTGCGGCCTGGCCAGGGCGCGCCGTCAGCGGGCCGAGGGCAAAACCGCGCCCGCCACCGAGGATGCAATTGCCGCGGGCGACCTGCCGCGCATAAATCCCGCCGCCTTCGACGCCGGTGCTCACGTTCATCACCATCGGCAATGGCTCGGTGACCAGCATCGCCGGATGCGCCGAGGTAATCGGCACCGGCTCGCCAAAGTGCGCAGCGACGGTGCCGGCCCAGGCGCCGGCACAATTGAGTAACCACGGCGCCTGTAAGTGCAGGCCGTTGGCGCAGCGCACCTGAAAGCGCTGGCCGTCATGTTCGACCTGAAGCACTTCGGCCTGCTCGTGGACCGCCGCGCCAAGGCGTTGCGCGGCACGGGCGAAAGCCGGAGACACCAGTCGCGGGTTGGCATGCCCGTCTTCCGGACACAACGAAGCGCCCACGGCGATATCGCCGACCCAGGGAAAGCGTGCGCGCAGCTCGGCGTAGTCCAGCAATTGCAAGCCCAGGCCAAAGCCTCGGGTGTGCTCGGCATAGGCTTGCAGCGCAGCAAAATCCGCCGCGCTGCGCGCGAGTTTCAGATGTCCGGAACGCACGTACTCGCCGTCGATGCCGATCAATCCCGGCAAGTCGGACCACAGCGCATGGGCGCGTTGCGACAGCGGTAACTGATGCAGCGGCCGGCCTTGTCGGCGCACGCCGCCGTAATTCACACCACTGGAATGCGAACCGCAAAAATCCCGCTCCACCAGGGCCACGCGCTGGCCCTTCTGCGCCAGCATCAAGGCTGCCGAAGCGCCGACAATGCCGCCGCCGAGTACGATGACGTCGATCATGGCTGCACCTCCACGCCGAACGGCAACGGCTTGATCGGAGCCTGGCCACGCAGGCGGCCGACGTTTTCAACTGCGCGACCGCTGCGCTCGGCGACGATTTCCGCCGCCGCCAGCCCGCACATGCGGCCCTGGCAGCGCCCCATGCCGACGCGGCAATGCGCCTTGACCCGATTGATTTCCCAATGCCCTTCATCGACCACGGCGCGCACATCACCGACGCTGACTTCCTCGCAGCGGCACAGGATCAACGCATCCGGCGCCTGCGCAGCCCAGTCTTCAGGGAACGGGAACGCGGTTTCCAGGCCATGGCGAAAGCGCTGGATAGCCGCCAGTCGCTGTTCCAGCTCAGCCGGGCGGCGATGATCGATGGCAATGCCTGAATCTTCCAGCACCGCCAAGGCTGCGCGTTCGCCGGCCATTGCTGCCGCGTCTGCCCCCATGATTCCAGCGCCATCGCCGGCCAGGTACACGTCGCTCACACTGCTGCGTCCGGCGCCGTCGCGTTGCGGCAACCAGGCGCGATTCAACGCGCTCCAGGCAAACTCACAGCCGAGCAAGTCCGCCAGCTGTGTCTCGCTGCGCAAGGCATGGGCGAAGCCCACGGCGTCACATTCCAGCACCTGCTGGTCCCAGCGGATGCCACGCACGCGTTGCTCGCCGTCGATCTGTTGAAGCGTCGCGCCCTGGTGCACGGGCACGCCGTGAGCGGTCAGCCAGGCGCGGTAATACAAGCCCTTGGCCAAGGTCAGCGGTTGCCCGAGCAGCGCCGGCACTGCACGGCATTGCGCGCTGAACGGCGCGCTGTCGAGTACTGCCACCACCTGGGCGCCGGCCTTGGCGTACTGGTACGCGACCAAATACAGCAACGGTCCGCTGCCACAAAAAGCCACCCGTTCACCAATCGCGCAGCCCTGATACTTCAAGGCGATTTGCGCCGCGCCCAGGCTGTACACCCCCGGCAAGGTCCAGCCCGGGACTGGCAGGATGCGGTCGGTGGCGCCGGTGGCGACGATGATCCGCGCATACTCGACGCTCTCGGCACGCCCGTTATTGAGCATGTCCAGGCGCCCATCCTCGGCGTTCCACACCAGCGTTTGCGGGCGGTAGTCGATCAGCGGCGCGAGTTCATCCAGCGTACGGTGCACGGCCTCGGCCTTGCGCGCCTCGAACCCGTAGATCTGCTTGGCCGTACGCTGGAAGTTTGCCGGCTGGCGCCGATAGATCTGCCCGCCGCCGCGCAGGCTTTCATCCACCAGGCAGGGTTTGATGCCATGGTCGAGCAGGGTGCGCGCAGCGCTGATCCCTGCCGGGCCGGCACCGACAATCACCACCGGCTTCATAGCTGGCGCCCCGGCTCGCGGCTGATCGCCTGGCCTTCTTCCAGCAGCGTCGAGCAGGCCCGCACGCGGCGCCCATCCTCAAGCCGCACCCAGCAATCCTGGCAGGCGCCCATCAGGCAAAATCCGGCGCGGCGTTCGGCGCTGAAATCACTGCCGCGCAGGTGCTCGGCGCAGGTCAGTACGGCGGTCAGCAACGTGTCGCCGAGCAAGCCGGTGGCGGGTTGTCCATCCAGGGTAAAGGCCAGGGCAGGGCGCGTGGTTTCGGCCAATCGTTTGAACAAGGCCATCAATGTTTCCCCACCAGCACGCGGTCCAGGCCGTAGACCCGGTCGAGCAGAATCATGGTCGCCGCCGTCAGCGCAATCACCAACGCCGACACCGCCGCCATCATCGGGTCGATGGACTCGGTGGCGTACACGTACATGCGCACCGGCAGGGTCTGCGTGGCCGGCGAACTGACGAAGATCGACAGCGTCACCTCATCGAAACTGTTGATGAAGGCCAGCAGCCAACCACCGGCGACGCCGGGCAAAATCATCGGCAGGGTGATCTGCCGAAACAGCGTGAAGCGCCCGGCGCCCAGGGACTCCGCCGCCTGTTCGGCACTGCGGTCAATACCGATCGCCGCTGCCAGCACCAGGCGCAGCACATACGGGGTGATGATCACCACGTGCGCGAGCATCAGCCAGGTGAAGCTGCCGTTCACGCCCATCAGCGCGAACAGGCGCAGCATCGCCACGCCCAGGACCAGGTGCGGAATGATGATCGGCGACAGGAACAACGCGCTGAAAAAGTTGCGCCCCGGGAACGAGTATCGGCTGATCGCCAAGGCCGCCGGCACGGCAATCAAGGTGGCCAGGGTCGCGGCGGTAAACGCCAGGATCAGGCTGTTGTAGAACGCCTGGATAAAGTCGGCACGCTCGAACACTGCGCGAAACCAGCGCAGGGAGAAGCCCGAGGTGGGCAGGCTCAAGGTGTTTTCCGGGGTGAAGGCCACCAGGCAGACCACCACCAGCGGCGCCATCATGAACAGCACCACCAGGCCGTGAAAGCCGAGGGCCAAAGGACCGTTTCTGGACATGCGCTTAAACCCCCAGGGACTTTTTATAGCGGCCTTCGACCATGCGGTTCCAGCTCAGCATGATCAGCAGATTGACCAACAGCAGCACCACCGCGATGGTGGCGCCCATGGGCCAGTTGAGTTCCGAGAGGTACTGGTCGTACACCACGGTGGCGACCATTTTCAGGCGTCGTCCGCCAAGCAGGCCGGGAATCGCAAACGAACTGGCGGCCAGGCCGAACACGATCAGGGTGCCGGACAGCACGCCGGGCATCACCTGGGGCAACACGATCCTGCGCATCACCGTGGCCTGGCTTGCACCCAGCGACAGTGCGGCCTGTTCAGCCGACGGGTCGAGCTTTTGCAGCGAGGTCCACACCGGAATGATCATGAACGGCAGCATCACGTGCACCAGCGCGATGATCACTGCGAATGGCGTGTACAGCAGCTTCACCGGGCGCCCGCCGAGGGCCTGGATCACTTGGTTGACCAGCCCGTCGGCACCCAGCAGCAGGCTCCAGCCGAAGGCGCGCACCACCACCGAAATCAGCAGCGGCGTGAGGATCAGGATCAGGAAGATAGAGCGCCATGGCGTGCCCATGCGACTGAGGATGTAAGCCTCGGGGACGCCGATCACCACGCACAGCAGGGTCACCAGCGCGCTGATCCAGAAGGTGCGCCAGAAGATCTCGTAGAAGTACGAGTCACTGAACAGCGCCAGGTAGTGGGCCAGGGTCCATTCATCGCCCTTGACGCCGACCTGGTAGTCGAACACGTTGAACGACAGCACCAGTGTCAGCCCGAGCGGCAGGATCAGCAGCCCGGTAAACAGCAGCAGGGCCGGCAGCGAAAGCAAGTAGCCGCGACTCATGCGTGCACCTCATCCGCCGCCAGTACCCGCAGCAGCTCGGCCTGCCACTCCAGGCCGACCGCCGCGCCGCAGCCCAGCGGCGCGCTGCCGTCATTGCTGCGCACCACGGTGATTTCGCCGAGAGGGGTGTGGATGCGGTACAGCCATTGGCTGCCGAAGAAGTAGCGGTCGAGCACCTTGCCCTGCAAGCGCCCGGCACCGGCTTGCACCAGGCTGATCTTTTCCGGGCGCAGGCTCAGGACCAGTTCGCCGTCGCCACTTTCGTGGCGCACTTGCGGGATACCCAGTTGATCGTAATCACCGGCGAGCAAGTTGGCCTTGCCGACGAAGTCCGAGATAAAGCGCGTACGCGGGTGTTCGTAGAGCTTGTACGGCGCGTCGATCTGGGTCACGCGGCCGGCCTGCATCACCACCACGCGGTCGCTGATCGACAGGGCTTCGGCCTGGTCGTGGGTCACCATCAACGTGGTGATACCGACGGCGCACTGGATGCGACGGATCTCGAACTGCATCTCTTCGCGCAGGTTGGCGTCGAGGTTGGACAGCGGTTCATCGAGCAGCAATACCGGTGGTTCGATCACCAGGGCGCGGGCCAGGGCCACGCGTTGGCGCTGGCCGCCGGACAGCTCCCGTGGGTAACGCTCGGCGTGGGGTGCCAGGCGCACCAGTTCGAGCACGGTCTTGACCTTGCTGGCGATCTCGGCGGACGGCACTTTGCGCATCTTCAGGCCGAAGGCGACGTTGTCGCGCACGGTCATGTGCGGGAACAGCGCATAGCTCTGGAATACCACCCCCAGGCCACGGCTGGCGGGCTTGGCGTGGGTGATGTCGCGCCCGTCGAGCAGGATCTGCCCGGCGCTGACATCGACGAAACCGGCGATCATTTGCAGAGTGGTGGTTTTGCCGCAGCCGGAAGGGCCGAGCAGCGAAACGAACTCGCCTTTTTCCACCGCCAGGTCAGTGGCGACCACCGCGTCGACGGCGCCGTAGCGTTTGCTCAAGGCGTTGAGTTGGAGAAATGCCATGTCTGCGTTCCACCTTTTTTTGAGTCGCGTCGAAACGCGCTTTTTTGTTTTGGGCAGATGCGAATGAGGTGTTGCCGGTGCGTTGGCGCTCGATCTTGAGTCGGCTGCCGTTAGTTGTTCATTTCGCCCCTGTGGACGCAGATTAGGACGAAGACTAGGATGGGCGGAAGATGGAATTTCACTCAATGAACTACTTTTTTCGTTTTTATTCACTCACCAGAATTTTCTAAGAGATCACGTGATATGGATTCCACTGAGCGGAATAAAAATGCCCGGGAAGTCGGCGCCGGCGGAGTCCCCCGACTGTTTGCGCTGCTGCGCACCCTGGGCGAGGTGCCGGAAGGTGGCGAACGCGTGACCCAACTTGCGCAACAGGTTGGCCTGTCCCAGCCCACCACTCACCGCCTGTTGCGCAGCCTGATGGATGAGGGCATGGTCGAGCAGGATGCGCGCAGCAAGCGCTATCGCTTGAGCCTGGAGTTCTTTGCGCTGGCGGCGAACGCGGGCAAGACCGGCAACCTGCGCGACCTGGTGCGGCCGAGCATGCTGCGCCTGAGTGCGTCATTGGGTGATTCGCTGTTCCTGCTGGCGCGCAGTGGCTTCGATGCGATTTGCCTCGACCGCAGCGAAGGGCCGTACCCGATCCGTACCTTCACCGGCGACATCGGCGGGCGGGTGGCGCTGGGCGTGGGCCAGGGCAGCCTGGCGATCCTGGCGTTCCTGCCGGAAGAAGAGCGCGAGACGGTGATCCGCTACAACCTGCCACGGCTCAAGGACTTTCACCTGTACGACGAGGTGCTGCTGCGCTCGGAGGTCGAGAACGTGCGCAACCTGGGTTATGCGGCGCGCAATACCGGGGTGCTGGAAGGCATGGCGGGCCTGGCGGTGCCGATCCTCAATCGCGACGGCCACGCGGTGGCGGCGCTGAGTGTGGCGACCATCAGTGATCGGTTGGGGCCGAGCCGCTTGCCAATGGTGGTTGAATTGCTCAAGCGCGAAGCCGCGGCGATTGGGCCGAGGATCAACCCGTTCGATCCGACCCTGCGCAGGCCGTCGCAGACCTTCGGTGGGTAACCCCTCTCCGCCACGATGAAGAACCAGTGTGGGAGCGGGCTTGCTCGCGAATGCGACAGGTCAGTCATGGATATGTCCACTGACACACCGCGTTCGCGAGCAAGCCCGCTCCCCCATTGTTCAGATCGCGGCCAGGGCCACGGATGTCGCCGCCGTCCGGGTCTCCACCCCCAACTTCACATACACATGCTCCAGATGCTTGTTCACCGTCCTGGGGCTCAACCCCAGGATGTCGCCGATATCCCGATTGGTCTTGCCGCACGCGACCCAGCGCAAGACCTCCACCTCACGCTCGGTCAACTGGAACCTGGCCGACAGCAGCCGCTGTGCCGGCTCATCCTCCAGCGTCAGCACATTCGGCTGCGTCGCCTCCCGCGCCGACAGCAAGATGCGTGACGTGCGCAGGTGCGCCGCCACCCGTGCCAGTACCTCATCGGTCTGGATCGGTTTGGTCACGTAGTCACTGCCACCCACCTCGAAGCCTTGCACCACGTGCTTGCTGTCGGTCAGCCCGGTCATGAACACCACCGGCACATCCGCGCTGGCCGGCATTGCCTTGAGCCGGCGACAGGTTTCGAAACCGTCCAGGCCGGGCATCATCGCGTCCAGCAGGATCAGGTCCGGACGCCGGCGTTGCACGCGGTTCAACGCGCTGAGGCCGTCCAGGGCCACCAGCACCATGTAGCCGGCGTCGTCGAGCGCGTCACAGAGCAATGCCAGGTTGTCCGGGGTGTCGTCGACGATCAGCACCACGCCGGGTTCAGTGCTGTGGGTGAGTGCATTCATCTGCGGCCTCCTTGAGGGTTCGGTTGAGTTCATCCAGGCGAAAGCCCTTGAGCAGCCCGCGCAGCTTGGTGATGAACGGTTCGGCATCGGGGCGGTGTGCAAGGATCGTGTCGAGTTTGGCGTGCAGGCCGCGTACATAGCCGATGGCGCTGAGTTCCGCCAGGGCGGCAAGGTCTTCAGGGCTGGGCAATACGCTGGGCGGCGGCGGTGCGGTGAAGGTCTTGGTGCGCCGCAGCCACTGCAGGTCCAGGTGCTGTTGCAGGCGCCCGAGCAGTTCCGGGGTGCGCACCGGCTTGGCCAGGTAGTCGTTGCAGGCCGCGGCGATGCTGCGCTCGCGGTCGTCGGTAAAGGCGTTGGCGGAGATCACGATGATCGGCGCGGTGCACAGCGCATTGCGCCGGATCAGGCGGCTGGTTTCGTAGCCGTCCAGGGTCGGCATCGACAGGTCCATCAGGATCAGGTCCGGGGCCAGCAGCGCCACCTGGCGAATCGCATCCTGGCCGTTGCTGGCCTGCACCACCTCAAAGCCCAACGGCGTGAGCATGCCACTGAGCACCTTGCGATGGTCCACATGGTCGTCCACCACCAGGATGCGCCGACGCGCGCCCTGGTAGCCGATGATGTCGTGTTCCACATGCACCACCGCCTGCGGCGCGCGCACCTGGGACAGAAACAGCCGCACCTGGAAGCAGGTGCCTTTGTCCAGTTCGCTGGTCACGCGCAGCTCGCCGCCCATCAAGGAGGTGAGCATGCGCGTGATGGTCAGCCCGAGGCCGACGCCCTTGTCCTGGCGCATCAGGTCGCCGCGTTCGAACGGCTGGAAAATCCGCTCGATCTGCCCCGGATCAATGCCGATGCCGGTGTCGATGATTTCAAAATTGGCAGTCTCGCGCCTGTAGCTGACCCGCAGGCACACCTCGCCGCTGTCGGTGAAATTCACCGCATTGCCGAGCAGGTTGATGAGGATCTGGCGCACGCGCTTTTCGTCACCGCGCACCACCGCCGGGATCTTGCCCACGCAGTCCAGGCGAAAGCGCAGGCCCTTGTCCTGGGCTTGCGGCGTGAACATCTGCTCCAGGTCATGGATCAGTTCGGGGAAGGGGATTTCGGTGAGTTCCAGGCGCAGCTTGCCGGCCTCGATCTTGGCCACATCCAGCAGGCCGTCGATCAGCGACAACAGGTGCGAGCCGCTGCGCAGGATGGTCGCGAGTGCGTCCTGGTGCTGCTCGGGCATGGCGCCGTCACGCTGCAGGATTTGGGTAAAGCCGAGAATGCTGTTCAGCGGCGTGCGCAGCTCATGGGACAGCCCGGTGACATAGCGGCTCTTGGCGGCGTTGGCGGCTTCGGAGGCTTCCTTGGCGTGTTGCAGGGCCTGGTCGGTGAGGCTGTGGGCGTCGATTTCGTGCATCAGCAGCAAGGTCTGGCGGTCGGACTCTTCCTGGGCCACGCGCCGGCTTTCGCGGGTCAGCACCACCCACCAGGCGAGCACGGCGGCCAGTACCGAGAGGGTCAGGAAGGCCTTGAAGAACGCTTGGTACAAGGTCTCGGAGTGCGGCAAACCCTGGGCCGCCTGCACGTAAATCAACGCCAGGGCGCTGGCGAGCAATAGCTCCAGTACCAGCAGCAACCCCAGGTAATGGGCCAACCGTGTGTGCAGGCGCGGCATCAGGGTAGTCGGCAGCAGCCAGCGCAACACGCCTTCGAACTGGGTGACCAGGCGCGCGTGGGGTTTGCAGCGATCGCCGCAACGTGCGTCCAGTGAACAACACAGCGAGCAGATGGGCGTGCTGTAGGCCGGGCAGAACGCCATGTCGGCGGTTTCGAACGGGTTGCTGCACAGTCCGCACACCGCGTGGGTGGCGGGCGCCACCGGGTGGATCAGTTGCAGGTCGCTGGTGCGCGCGATGTAGTACTTGCCTTTCGTCAGCCAGGCCAACAGCGGCGCCATGATCAAGGCCGTGCCCAGCGCCACGAACGGCGGCGCGGCCTGGGCCAGGCTGCCGAACAGCCCGAAGTGCGCGAGGATCGACAGCAACGAGGCGACCAGCATCGAGCCGACGCCCACCGGGTTGATGTCGTAGAGGTGCGCGCGCTTGAACTCGATGTGCCTGGGCGACAGCCCCAGCGGTTTGTTGATCACCAGGTCAGCGACCAGCGTGCCGATCCAGGCAATCGCAATATTGGCGTAGAGCCCCAGCACCTGGTCGATCACATCGAACACGCCCAGCTCCATCAGCATCAGCGCGATGGCCACGTTGAACACCAGCCACACCACGCGGCCCGGATGGCTGTGGGTCACGCGGGCAAAGAAGTTCGACCAGGCCAGGGAGCCGGCGTAGGCATTGGTCAGGTTGATCTTCATCTGCGAGATGAACACGAAGAGCACCATCGCGCCCAGCGCCCATTCCGGCGAGCTGAACACGTACCGGAATGCGACCAGGTACATCTGGGTCGGCTCGGCGGCGCGTTCCATGGGGATTTCATGTTGCAAGGCGAGGAACGCGAGGAACGCGCCAGCGAACATTTTCAACGCGCCGGGGATGATCCAGCCAGGGCCGGCGCAGAGCAGGGCGGCCCACCAGCGCTTACGGTTGGCGGCGGTTTTTTCCGGCAGGAAGCGCAGGTAGTCCACTTGCTCGCCGATCTGCGTCACCAGTGACAGCGCCACCGTGCAGGCGGCGCAGAACGCCAGCAGGTTGAAGCCGCCGCCATCGCCGCTGCGTCCGACGAAGCTGGTCCAGTCGCTGAAGGCGTCGGGGTTTTTCCACCACACAAAGCCATAGGGCAGCACCAGCAACAGCAGCCACACCGGTTGCGTCCACAGCTGCAGGCGGCTGATCAACGTCACGCCGTAGGCCACCAGCGGGATCACCAGCAGCGAGCAGATCACGTAGGCGATCGCCAGCGGGATATGAAAATACAGCTCCAGCGCCAGGGCCATGATCGCCGCTTCCAGGGCGAAGAACAGGAAGGTGAAGCTGGCGTAAATCAGTGAGGTGATGGTCGAGCCGATATAGCCGAAGCCGGCGCCACGGGTCAGCAGGTCCATGTCCACGCCATAGCGCGCCGCGTAGTAACTGATGGGCAGGCCGGTGAGGAAGATCACCAGGCTGATGGCGAGAATCGCCCAGAACGTATTGGTGAAGCCGTAACTCAAGGCCAGCACGCCGCCGATGGCTTCCAGAGCCAGGAAGGACACCGCGCCCAGGGCCGTGTTGGCGATGCGCAGCTCCGACCATTTGCGAAAGGACTTGGGGGTGTAGCGCAGGGCGTAGTCTTCCATGGTCTCGTCGGCGACCCAGGTGTTGTAGTCGCGGCGGATCTTGACGATGCGCTGGGTGCCGGGGAGGGGTGCACGGTGGGATGGCTCCGGGGAGTGGGCAAGGTGGATGAGCAAGTTCCGTGCCCCGATTCAAAATGTGCGAGCTGGCCTGCCTGCGATGGCGGTAGGTCAGGCATGGGAAGTCGATGGATACACCGCCATCGCAGGCCAGCCAGCTCCCGCATTGATCGGTGCTGTCAGGGCGGGCGGGATCCTGCTCGAAAATGGTGCGCAGTGGCATACGTCAAATGACGTATGCCGTTACGTCAGGCTGCGTATACCCGTGCTGGCCGGCCGCCGCCATGCTGGACCCCTCATTGCAGAGGAGTCGCCCCATGGCACCACGATTGATCCGCTCCAAACCCCTGTTGGCCTTGTCCTTGCTGGCGGCCGCACTGTTCAGCCAGGGCGTGCTGGCCGATAACGAAGGCCTGGCCGTGACCCCGACTGAAGTCACCGTCGGCCAGTTGCACTCGGCCACCGGCACCATGGCGATTTCCGAAACCGGTTCGATCCAGGCCGAACGCCTGGCCATCGAGCAGATCAACGCTTCGGGCGGGATCCTGGGACGGCAGATCAAGGTGATTCAGGAAGACGGCGCCTCCGACTGGCCGACCTTCGCCGAAAAGGCCAAGAAGCTGCTGGTCAACGACAAGGTCGCCGCCGTGTTCGGCTGCTGGACTTCGGCCTCGCGCAAGGCTGTGCTGCCGATCTTCGAGAAAGAAAACGGCCTGCTCTACTACCCGACCTTCTATGAGGGCCTGGAACAGTCGAAAAACGTGATCTACACCGGGCAGGAAGCCACCCAGCAGATCCTCGCCAGCCTCGACTGGATCGCCAAGACCAAGGGCGCGAAGACGTTCTACCTGGTCGGCTCCGACTACATTTGGCCGCGCACCTCGATGAAGATCGCGCGCAAGCACATTGAAAACGTGCTGCACGGCACCGTGGTCGGCGAAGACTACTACCCGCTGGGCAACACTCAGTTCGGTTCGCTGATCAACAAGGTCAAGCTGAAGAAACCGGACGTGGTCTTCGCGGCGGTGGTCGGCGGCTCCAACGTGGCGTTCTACAAACAGCTCAACGCGGCAGGTGTGAATTCGTCCAAGCAAACCTTGCTGACCCTGTCGGTGACCGAAGACGAACTGCTCGGCATCGGCGGCGAAAACATGGCCGGTTTCTATGCCTCGATGAAGTACTTCCAGAGCCTGGACAACCCCAACAACAAAGCCTTCGTCGAAGCCTTCAAGGCCAAGTACGGCAAGGACGCGGTGATCGGCGACGTGACCCAGGCGGCCTACCTCGGCCCATGGCTGTGGAAAGCAGCGGTCGAGAAGGCCGGCAGTTTCGACGTGGATAAAGTCGTCGCCGCCTCGCCGGGCATCGAGCTGAAAACCGCGCCGGAAGGCTACGTGAAGATCCACGAAAACCATCACTTGTGGAGCAAGTCGCGCATCGGTGAAGTGCAGCCCAACGGCCAGTTCAAGGTGATCTACGAGTCGGATCTGATCGAGCCGAACCCGTTTCCGAAGGGCTATCAATAAGCCTGGATCTGGCGCTGATCTAAAGGTGGGAGCGGGCTTGCTCGCGAAAGCGCAGTGTCATTCACAGATGGTTTGACTGATGCACCGCATTCGCGAGCAAGCCCGCTCCCACATAAATCAAAAGCAGACCTTGGTTTTCATCATTACCTCCCGCTCAGGAGACCATCATCATGGAATGGCTATCGGAATTTGGAGCCATCGCGGCGATGCAGGGGTTCAACGGCTTGTCCGTGTTCTGCGTGCTGTTGCTGATGGCATTGGGGCTGGCGATCATCTTCGGGCAGATGGGCGTGATCAACATGGCCCACGGCGAGTTCCTGACCATCGGCGCCTACACCACCTACGTGTGCTCCAGCCTCACCGCGCACTTTGCGCCAAGCTTCCAACCCTATTACTTCTTCTTCGCCATCGGCCTGTCATTCCTGGTGGCCGGGGCCATCGGCTGGCTGGTGGAATGGGCGATGATCAGCCGCTTGTACAAGCGCCCGCTGGACACCTTGCTCGCCACCTGGGGCCTGTCGCTGGTGATGCAGCAAACCTTTCGCTCGGTGTTCGGCGCCCGTGAGGTCAGCGCCGAACCACCGGCCTGGCTGATGGGCTCGGTGAATTTCACCGATGCCATCGAGATCCCGCGCAACGGCCTGTTCATGATGGGCCTGACGCTGCTGCTGACCGGTGCGATCTTCATCATGCTCTACCGC
Source organism: Pseudomonas sp. TH21 (assembly GCF_016651025.1). Lineage (NCBI taxonomy): Bacteria > Pseudomonadati > Pseudomonadota > Gammaproteobacteria > Pseudomonadales > Pseudomonadaceae > Pseudomonas > Pseudomonas sp. TH21. Next base: position 2,481,350 of record NZ_JAEKEQ010000001.1, read on the forward strand.
TCGCGCTGGGGCCTGCAGGTGCGCGCCACGGTGCAGAACCGCCTGATGAGCCGCGCGGTGGGCATCAACACGCGCAAGGTCGACCGCATGACCTTCGCCCTCGGTTGTGGCGTCGCCGGTGTGGCGGGCGCGGCGTTCACCACCATCGGCTCCACCGGGCCGACGGCGGGATCGCAGTACATCGTCGACACCTTCCTGGTGGTGGTGTTCGGTGGCGCGCAAAGCCTGTTCGGCACCATCGCCTCGGCGTTCGTGATCGCCCAGACCCAATCGCTGTCGGAGTTTTTCCTCAGTGGCTCGATGGCCAAGGTACTCACCCTGTCCTCGGTGATTCTGATCCTGATGCTGCGCCCGCAAGGGTTGTTCTCCATCAAAGTGCGCAAGTAGAGGCGAGCAGATGAAGGCTTTAGACAAGCTGCTGGGCGGCCAGCAAAACCTGATCGGCATCGTGCTGCTGGCGCTGTTGATCCTTGTGGTATTTCCGCTGACCCTCGACGCGTTCCGGCTGAACATGGTCGGCAAATACCTGACCTACGCGTTCGTCGCCGTGGGCCTGGTGCTGTGCTGGGGCTATGGCGGCATTCTCAGCCTGGGGCAGGGCGTGTTCTTCGGCGTCGGCGGCTACTGCATGGCGATGTTCCTCAAGCTGGAAGCCTCGGACCCCGAGAGCACCAAGATCCAGTCAACCCCTGGCATCCCGGACTTCATGGACTGGAACCAGATCGCCGAACTGCCCTGGCTGTGGCAGCCGTTCCACAGTTTCAGCTTTACCCTGGTGGCGGTGATCGCGGTGCCGGTGCTGCTCGCGTTCATCATCGGGATGGCGCTGTTCAAGCGGCGCGTGGGCGATGTGTACTTCTCCATCGTGACCCAGGCGATTGCGCTGATCCTCACCGTGTTGATCGTCGGCCAGCAAGGCCTGACCGGCGGCGTCAACGGCATCACCGACCTCAAGACCCTGCTCGGCTGGGACCTGCGCACCGACAGCGCAAAGCTGATCCTGTACTTCATCAACGCCGGCTTGCTGTTCGGCTGCATCTTCATTGGCCGTTTCATCCTCGCGTCCAAGCTCGGCCGGCTGCTGATGGCGATGCGCGACAAGGAAGAACGCGTGCGGTTTTCCGGGTACGACGTGGCCAGCTTCAAGATCTTCGTATTCTGCGTAGCCGCCGCGTTCTCGGCGATCGGCGGGGCGATGTTTGCCTTGCAGGTGGGCTTCATGTCGCCGTCGTTCGTGGGCATCGTGCCGTCGATCGAGATGGTGATTTTCGCCGCGGTGGGCGGGCGCATGTCACTGCTCGGCGCGGTGTATGGCGCGCTGCTGGTGAACTACGGCAAGACCTACTTTTCCGAGTCTTTCCCCGAGTTGTGGCTGTACCTCATGGGCGGGCTGTTTATCGCCGTGGTCATGTACTTCCCCAACGGCCTGGCCGGCCTGTGGGACAGCCATGGGCGCCAGGCGCTGGCCAAAGTGCTGCGGCGCAAACCCGTAGCGGCGACTCCGGCGAGCCCGTCGGTTAAATCCAAGGCTAAAAGCAAGATCCTGGAGACCCAGCCATGACCGCCGTCGGCTTTGAAATGAAAAAACCGGTGCTGGCCATCGAAGGCCTCACCGTGTCGTTCGACGGCTTCAAGGCGGTCGACAACCTCAACCTGTACATCGACCGCAACGAAGTGCGCGTGGTGATCGGCCCCAACGGCGCCGGCAAGACCACGGTGCTCGACCTGATCTGCGGCAAGACCCGCGCCACCAGCGGCAGCATCCAGTTCGACGGCCAGGAACTGACCAAGATGCGCGAGTACAACATTGTGCGCGCCGGCGTCGGGCGCAAGTTCCAGAACCCGTCGATCTACGAGAACCTCACGGTGTTCGAGAACCTCGAGATGTCCTACCCGGCCGGGCGCAAGGTGTGGGGCGCGTTGTTCTTCAAACGCAACGCCCAGGTGATCGCGCGGGTGGAAGAAGTTGCGCGGGAAATCTTCCTCGGCGACCTGCTGCAGCAACAGGCCGACCTGCTGTCGCACGGACAGAAGCAGTGGCTGGAAATCGGCATGCTGCTGATGCAGGACCCCGAGTTGCTGATGCTCGATGAGCCGGTGGCCGGGATGAGTGTCAACGAACGCGCGCAGACCGCCGAGCTGCTCAATCGCATCAGCCAGGGCCGATCGGTGCTGGTGATCGAGCACGACATGGAGTTCGTCAAGAGCATCGCCCACAAGGTCACCGTGCTGCACCAGGGCAAGGTGCTGGCCGAGGGCAGCATGGAGTCGGTGCAAAGCAACCCTAAAGTCATCGAAGTGTATTTGGGCCATTGAGGAAGCGGGCATGTTCAAGATCGACCAGTTGTCCTGCGGCTACGGGCAGAGCCAGATCCTCCACGACCTGGACCTGAACGTGGCCAAGCGTGAGATCGTCGCGGTGATGGGCCGCAACGGCATGGGCAAGACCACCTTGTTCAAGAGCCTGATGGGCATCCTGCCGCAGTGGAAAGGCCAGGTCAGCGTGGATGGGCACGATGTGTCGGCGCTGGAAACCCATGAGCGGGTGGAACGCGGCATCGCTTATGTGCCGCAGGGGCGCATGATTTTCCCGAGCATGACGGTGCTGGAAAACATCCAGACCGGCCTGCCGGCGTCGGCACGCGGGAAGGTGCCGGAGGATCTGTATGCGCTGTTCCCGGTGCTCTACGACATGCAGTCGCGCAAGGGCGGCAACCTGTCCGGTGGCCAGCAACAGCAGCTGGCGATTGCCCGCGCGCTGGCGACCAATCCCAAGGTGCTGCTGCTGGATGAACCGACCGAGGGCATCCAGCCGTCGATCATCAAGGACATCGCGCGCACGCTGAAGGAGATTCGCAACCTGCGCGACCTGACCATAGTGGTGTCGGAGCAAGTGCTGTCGTTTACCCTGGAGATCGCCGACCGTTTCCTGGTGATCGAGAAGGGCCGGTTTGTGATTGAGGAGACGCGGGATAGGGTAGATGAAGCGACCATCAGCCGGTATTTGTCGGTGTGAACTGCGGCTGCAAAAGTGATCGTTGGGTTGCGAGGAAGCGTGTTTGTTCCAGGCGTTTTCCTACAGCCATGCCAGGTTTTATCGGCGTGCTGCTCGGGCCGTATGCTGAGCCTGTCCGAGTCCTTTTCCGGTGCTGAGTTGTCTGTTTGCCTCGGGTCTTTGGAACTGGCGTGTTGTCAGTGGCCACAGAGTGGGACGTTAATCCGTCGAGCAGCTTTATTGGATTGGCATCTATCGACTCCATGACCTGAGGTGTAACTATGGACCTGTGTTATCCCCAACAACCCCACTGTCGGGCGGTTTCCGGCATGGGCTTAATGTCAGTCCCCCCTGATGGTGGAATGAGGGGTTCTTATAACCCTTATGCGAATGCTCCGTGGTCCGGTATCGCGCAGAAATCTTCAGATAATTTTAATTATTTCACCGCAGGTAGATCGGGTTTTGTCACGATAGATTCACTCAGTGAAAAGGCCAATCGTGCCCCGATGAGAAATCCTTGGGACAATGATATGACCCAGTTGGCTAAAGTGATTCTCGGCATTCCGGAAATAGCAACGTTATTCGATTCAGTTAATCATGGCGGCCAGGAAGATGGGTATATCAGTCACGGCGACGTATCTGCTGCTATTGATGTTCTTGAGGCGCAGGAGGCACTGTCCATGCCGCCGGTGCGCGGGGGCCAATATAACGGCGCCATGCAACAACACAGGGTCAACCAGCAATTTCCCTCGCAATATTCCGGACCCGCGCCGCGTTATGAAGATCCAGGCTTCTCGCCGCAGCGGCCTAGCTACCAGCGCGCGCCGGGTTACGGGATGCCGGATGATAAAAGCAACTCGTATAGCGACCTTAATAAGGAAGACTTCAGCAACCGAGTACTCACCCGCTTCAGTTCCTTGGAAGACCCGGGCAAACCGGGCTATATCACCGACAGGTCGCTGAATGCAGTGGCTGCAGGTCACCGCCTGGACGGTACCCCGGCGACTGAGGATGAGATGAATATTGCAAAGGCATTGCTGGATAATGGCAGTTGGTTTAGAGAATATGATGAAGGTAAAACCGGCGAACTGGATGGCAGTTTTACTCGGCAGGACCTGGCAAATGCCTCCAATCGATTCGAAAACATGAGTAACTCAGAGCTGCTTGAAACGATTAAAAAGCACTTTGTCGAGTACGGTGATGGTGATAACTATGTCAACTTCAAGGAACTGAAACAAGCCGCTGGGTTAGTGCCTTCGAATAAAACCTACACCCCAGCAGCGCGCCAGGCAGCGACTGAGTTTCTGCAGCGCAAAGAGCTTCTGGAAGACACCGATATCGGCGTGGATGACAAAGGTAATCCTGGGTACAAGGACCAGCGATTCGATTTGGACAACCTGAAGTACATGATCAAGAAAGAGCGGGACGACGAGCGCCCCCGTTGACCTGCGCAGGGTGCCGCCGATCACGTCGGTGGCACCTCGCGTCCTTCAGGCGTCGCCGCCCGCTAGGGTGTTGGGCGGATCATGGCTTCCGGCCGTACGTGCTGGGCGTATGCCTCGGCACTGATCAACCCCAACCGGACCGCCGCTTCCTTCGGTGTCAGCCCCTCGTCCGCAGCCTTGCGGGTGATCTGCGCCACACGGTCATAGCCCAGCACCGGGTTGAGTGCCGTGGCCAACAACAGCGAATGCTCGACGTTGTGCGCGAGTTGCGCGCGATTGACCTCCAGGCCACTGAGCAACCTGTGGCTGAACAGGCTGACGGCGTCCGTCAGCACCTCGATCGATTGCAGCAGATTGTGGATCAGCACCGGCTTGGCCACATTCAACTCGAACGTGCTCGACGCGCCCGCCAGGGTGATGGTGGTGTGATTGCCCATGACCTGCATGGCCGCCTGCACCAGCACTTCAGCGATGGTCGGGTTGCGTTTGCCGGGCATGATCGAGGAGGTCAGGCCATCGTCCGGCACGATCAATTCCCCCAGGCCGCAACGCGGACCCGAGCCGAGCAGGCGAATATCGTTGGCGATCTTGGTCAGTGACACGGCCAGCACGTTCAGCGCGCCGGAGGCTTCCACCAACGCATCGTGAGTGCCCATGCCTTCGAATTTGCACGGGTTGGTTGCAAAGGCGACGCCGGTGAGCTGACTGATTTCTTCGCAGAACGCCACATCGAATCCCACCGGCGTATTCAAGCCGGTCCCCACCGCCGTGCCGCCCTGGGGCAACAGGCACAGGCGCGGCATGCAACCTTCGAGGCGTGCAATGCCGTGCTGGATCTGCTGGGCAAACGCCCCAAATGCCTGGCCTTGGCTCATCGGCACGGCATCCATGAGGTGCGTGCGGCCAATTTTCAGCACGTCCTGCCAGGTGTCGGCCTTGGCCTTCAGTTCGTTGTGCAGCTGGCCCAGCGCGGGCAGCAGGCGCCCGCGCAGTTCCAGCACGGTGGTCAGGTGCATCACCGTCGGAAAGCTGTCGTTGGACGACTGCGAGCGGTTCACGTGGTCGTTGGGGTGCACCGGTGACTTGCTGCCCAGTTCACCTCCCAGCATCAGGTTGGCGCGGTTGGCGATCACCTCGTTGGCGTTCATGTTGGTCTGGGTGCCGGAGCCGGTCTGCCAGATCGACAGCGGGAAGTGCTGGTCGAAAGCGCCGTCGGCCAAGGCCTCGGCCGCCTGTTCGATGGCGTCCGCCAGGGCCGGGGCCAGTGTGCCGAGCCGCGCATTGGCGCGGGCACAGGCGCGCTTTTGCTGGCCGAAGGCGCGGATCAGGCTGGCGGGAAACGGCTGCTTGCTGCCGAAGACCTGCAGGGCCCGCTGGGTTTGTGCGCCCCACAGGCGGTCGGCCGGGATTTCGACGGGGCCGAACGCATCGTGTTCGATTCGTGTACTGGACATCCCTATGCTCCGTTAAAGCGCCGCGCCGGCGGGGCGGCCGAGGACACGTTGATATTCATCCTGGGCGGTCTGTTGGGAAAACTCGCCGGACCATTTCGACACCACCACCGTGGCCACGCTGTTGCCGATGGTGTTGCAGGTGGCGATGGCCATGGACATGAAGCGGTACACCCCGAACAACAGCGCCAGGCCTTCGGCCGGCAGCACGCCGATGGCCGTGACGGTGGCGGCGAACACCACGAAGCTGCCACCCGACACTGCCGCCGCGCCCTTGGAGGTCACCAGCATGATCGCGATGATGCCCAGCTGTTGTTCCCAGCTCAGCGGCACGCCGTAGGCGTTGGCGATAAACAGCACGCACAGCGACATGTAGATCGAGGTGCCGTCGAGGTTGAACGCATAGCCGGTGGGCAGCACCAGGCCGACGCTCTGTTTGGAACAGCCGAACTTCTCGAGCTTCTGCAGCAGGCGTGGCAGCGCGCTTTCCGACGATGCGGTACCGAGCACGATGAAGATTTCATCCTTGATATACGTGAGGAAGCGCCACAGGCTGAAGCCGCTCAGGCGGCACACCGCGCCGAGTACCACAAAGATGAAGAACGCGATGCCGACGTAGAACATCAACACCAGGTTGGCCAGGGACATCAGCACCGCCGTGCCGTTGCTGCCGACCGCATAGGCCACCGAGCCGAAGGCGCCGAGCGGCGCGAACTTCATGATCAGGTTGATGAACTCGAAGAAGCACTCCGAGATGCGGTTCAGGCCATCTTCGATGACTTCGCGGCGCTCGGGCTTGAGGGCCAGCAGGGCGAAGCCGAACAACACCGAGATCACCAGCACCTGCAACAGCTGGCCGCCGGCGAAGGCGCCGACGAAATTGTCGGGGAAAATGCCGTAGATAAAGTCCATGGTCGAGGCCGGTGCGTGCCCCTTGGCCACCGCGGCGGTGGTGGCGGCAGCGGCAGCGGCGCTCGGGTGGGCGTCATGCATGCCGGAGCCGATCTGCAGCAGGTTGCCCCACAACAGGCCGATGGCCAGGGCGATGGTCGACACCACTTCGAAGTAGATCAATGCACGCAGGCCTACTTTGCCGACGCGCTTGATATCGCCGGCCGAGGCAATGCCGTGGACCACGGTGAAAAACACCAGCGGCGCGACGGCGGTCTTGATCAGCTTGAGGAAGATATCGCCAAGGATCTTGAAACTGGCAGCCAGTTCCGGGGCGAGAAAGCCGAAGGCGATCCCCAGGAACATCGCGGCGACGACCTGGAAGGTCAGGTCCTTGTAGAGCGGTTTTTTTGCGGGGGTGGATGACATGTCTGTGATCTCATTGTTGTTATGGTTCGGCGACGTAAAGCGCAGGTAACCCCCTGCGGGAGCCGGCAAGCCGGCCCCTGCAAGGTCAGCGTTTTACCGCACCCTGGCGCGCGAGCGCGATATCGACCATCTGCGGCGCCAGCCCCAGGTAATTGGCCGGGTCGGTCAGGCGTTGCAGTTCGGCGAGGTCCAGTTGCGCGGTGGCTTCACCCTGGGCGAGCAGGGCGTCGAGCAGGCTGGTGCCCTGGTCGTTGGCCATGCGGCAGGCGGCGTACACCACGTCGTGGGCCACCTGGCGGCCGAGCGCCGGGGCGAGTCCCATCATCACGGCTTCGGCGACGATCAGGCCCTGGGTCATGTCGAGGTTCTTGCGCATGCGCTCGGGGCGCACTTCCAGGCCGGCGAGCATGAAGGTTGCCTGCCCCAGGGACGCGGCGCTGAGGGCAAAGGCTTCCGGAATGGCGATCCATTCGGCCTGCCACGGGCCGGTGGAGCGTTCGAAATCCTGGATCATCGCATCGAGCATCAGCCCGGCGTGTTGACGCACACCCTTGGCGGCGGCGTACATCAGTTCGCAGGAAATCGGGTTGCGCTTCTGCGGCATGGTGCTGCTGGCGCCACGGCCCTTGACGAAGGGCTCATACACTTCGCCCAGTTCGCTGGTCATCATCATCATGATGTCGAGGGCGATCTTGCCCAGGGAACCGGTGACCAGGCCAAGGAAGTTCAGGGTTTCTGCCAGCCCATCGCGGGCCACGTGCCAGGTGGCTTGCGGCACGCCCAGGCCGAGTTCGGCCATCAGCGCTGCCTGCACATCCAGGCCTTTGTCGCCGAGGGAGGCGAGGGTGCCGGCGGCCCCGGCGAACTGGCCGATTTCGACGCGTGGGCGCAGTTCCACCAGGCGCTCGGCGTGGCGGTCGAACATGCTCAGCCAGACCGCGCATTTGTAGCCGAAGGTGATCGGCAGCGCGTGCTGCAAGTGGGTACGGCCGGCCATCGGCGTGTCGCGGTAGCGCTGCGCGAGGCCGGCGAGCAGGCCGCGTACCGCCTGGATGTCACGCTCGACGATGGCCAGCGCAGCGCGCACCTGCAGGACCACGGCGGTGTCCATGATGTCCTGGGTGGTGGCGCCCCAATGTACGTATCGGCCGGCTTCGCCGCAGATCTTCGAGAGTTGCTCCACCAGCGGCAGGATCGGGTACCCGACGATCTCGGTCTCGTGCTGCATCAGCGCCAGGTCCAGCGCCTGGTACTGCGACAGCGCAGCGATCTGCTCGGCCGCCTCGGCAGGGATCACCCCGCAACGCGCCTCGGCGCGGGCCAGGGCCACTTCCACTTCGATGTAACGCTCGATCAGCGCTTTATCGGAAAACACACCGCGCATTTCGGCGGTGCCGAACATGTCACGGAACAGGGCGGAATCAAAAACGGTACTCGACATGGGAAAACCCTATTTGTTATTTTTAAACCATACATATTTAATATGTCCGTACATTATGATTGCGCCTGGACTGATACACTGTCAACTCGACAGCGAGGGTAAGAATGGAAAGCGTGAGCCAGAGGCGTTATGCGGCAGTTGCCAAGGACTTGATCGAGCAGATCGGCAGCGGTCATTACCCGGTAGGGTCGTTGTTGCCGACTGAATTCGAGCTGTGCTCGCTGTACGCGGTCAGCCGCCACACGGTGCGCGCGGCCATCGACCAGTTGCAGGGGCAGGGCATGGTCTCGCGCCGCAAGCGTGTGGGCACGCGGGTCGAAGCCGCCTCGCCGCAGGGCGGCTATTCCCAGGCAATGGCCTCGGTGGCCGACCTGGTGCAGGTGGCCGAGACGCATATCCGCGATATCCAGGGCGTGCGGGAGTTTGTCGCCGATATCGCCCTGGCCCGGCGCCTGGGGCTGGAACCGGGCGGGCATTATTTCTGTGTGTCGAGCATCAAGGTCGATGCCAGCGCCGGCAATGCGCCGTTGTGCTGGACCGATGTGTACGCCGAACAGGCGTTTGCCGAGGTGATCCCCGACGCGCGCAAGCACCCCGACGAACTCATTGCCGCGCTGATCGGCAAGGCCTTCTCGCGGCCTATCGAGGTGGTTGACCAACAGGTGCGCCCGGTGCAGTTGCCCGCCGAGCTGGCTGCCAGCCTCAAGGCGCAGGGCGGCGCGCTGGGGTTGAACATCATCCGCCAATACCGCGATGAAGCCGGGGCTGTGATTGCGGTGTCGGAAACGGTCTACCCCGCCGACCGTTTCACCCTGACCATGCAGATGAAACGCGACAAGCTCTGAGCCCATACGTCATCCAACGTATTTCCCGATTGGGCTGGCCCGATGAGACTGGATTGAACGCAATGTCATCCGTCCAGGAGCCAGCCCATGACCGAAACGCTGATCAAAGTCGACCTCAACCAACCCGTCACCGAGAACGAGCAGATCCACAACCGCTGGCACCCGGATATCCCGATGGCGTGCTGGGTGAAGCCGGGCGACGACTTCATCCTGGAAACCTACGACTGGACCGCCGGCGCCATCAAGAACAACGATGACGCCAGCGATGTGCGCGACGTCGACCTGTCCACCGTGCATTACCTCTCCGGCCCGGTGGGCGTGCATGGCGCCGAGCCGGGTGACCTGCTGGTGGTGGACCTGCTCGATATCGGCGCCAAGGCCGATTCCCAGTGGGGTTTCAACGGCTTTTTCTCGCGCCAGAACGGCGGCGGTTTCCTCACCGATCACTTCCCCAGCGCACAAAAAGCTATCTGGGATTTCAAGGGCATGTTCACCAGCTCGCGGCACATTCCGGGGGTGAATTTCGCCGGCCTGATCCACCCCGGCCTGATCGGCTGCCTGCCTGACCCGGTGATGCTCGCCGACTGGAACCGCCGCGAGCAGGAACTGATCGACACCAACCCGACCCGCGTGCCACCGCTGGCCAACGCACCGCTGGCCGCCACCGCCCATATGGGCAAGCTCAAGGGCCAGGCCCGTGACGATGCCGCCGCCACCGGTGCTCGCACGGTGCCGCCGCGCGAGCATGGCGGTAACTGCGATATCAAGGATCTGTCACGCGGCTCGAAGATCTTCTTCCCGGTCTACGTCAACGGCGCCGGGCTGTCGGTGGGGGACTTGCACTTCAGCCAGGGCGACGGCGAAATCACCTTCTGCGGCGCCATCGAAATGGCCGGCTGGGTGCACATGAAAGTCGAGCTGATCAAGGGCGGCATGGCCAAGTACGGCATCAAGAACCCGGTCTTCAAGCCGAGCCCGATCACGCCGAACTACAAGAACTACCTGATCTTCGAAGGCATCTCGGTCGACGAGCAGGGCCAGCAGCACTACCTGGACGTCAACGTCGCCTACCGCCAGGCGTGCCTGAATGCGATCAACTACCTGACCAAGTTCGGCTACTCGCCGGCCCAGGGCTATGCGCTGCTCGGTTCGGCGCCGGTGCAGGGACACATCAGCGGCGTGGTCGACATCCCGAATGCCTGCGCGACCCTGTGGTTGCCCACGGAGATCTTCGAGTTCGATATCAACCCCAACGCCAACGGCCCGACGCGCTTCCTCGACGGCAGCATCGACCTGCCCATTGCCCCGGACCTGTAGCCATGCCGACCTACGAATACGCCTGCGACACCTGCGGCACCTTCACCCAGTTGCGGCCGATTGCCCAGCGCCACGCGCCCAGCCAGTGCCCGTACTGTGCCGGGCCCGGCGGGCAGCTGTTGGTGTCGGCGCCAGCCCTGCAAACGCTGTCGGCCAACCAACGCAAGGCCATCGCCGGCAACGAGCGCAGCGCCCACGCGCCGCAGACTGTCGGCGAATACCAGGAAAGTCGCCGGCACCCGGCGGGTTGCAGTTGCTGCGGCACCAGTAAGGCGGTGCTGCCGAGCAAGGCCAACCCGCTGGGCCTCAAGACCAAGACCGGCCCCCGGCCGTGGATGATCAGTCACTAGGAGAGTTGCAATGCGCCATGGCGACATTTCCAGCAGCCCGGACACCGTCGGTGTAGCGGTGGTGAACTACAAGATGCCGCGCCTGCACAGCAAGGCCGACGTCATCGACAACGCCAGGAAGATCGCCGACATCATTGTCGGCATGAAACAGGGCCTGCCGGGCATGGACCTGGTGGTGTTCCCGGAATACAGCACCATGGGCATCATGTACGACCACGACGAGATGATGGCCACCGCCGCAAGCATCCCCGGTGAGGAGACCGCGATTTTCTCGGCGGCGTGCCGCCAGGCCAACACCTGGGGCGTGTTCTCCCTGACCGGCGAGCGCCACGAGGAGCATCCGCACAAGGCGCCCTACAACACCCTGGTGCTGATCAATAATCTCGGCGAGATCGTGCAGCGCTATCGCAAGTGTATTCCCTGGTGCCCCATCGAGGGCTGGTATCCGGGCGATCGCACTTATGTGTGCGAAGGCCCGAAGGGCATGAAGATCAGCCTGATCATCTGCGACGACGGCAACTACCCGGAGATCTGGCGCGATTGTGCAATGAAGGGCGCGGAGTTGATCGTGCGTTGCCAGGGCTATATGTACCCGGCCAAGGAGCAACAGGTGCAGATGTCCAAGAGCATGGCCTGGGCCAACAACTGCTATGTGGCGGTGGCGAATGCGGCAGGGTTCGACGGGGTGTATTCGTACTTCGGCCACTCGGCGATCATCGGTTTCGACGGGCGCACCCTGGGCGAGTGCGGCGAGGAGGAGATGGGCATCCAGTACGCCCAGCTGTCGGTTTCGCAGATCCGCGATGCGCGGGCCAATGACCAGTCGCAGAACCACCTGTTCAAGCTGTTGCACCGTGGCTACACCGGCATGCACGCCTCGGGCGATGGCGACAAGGGCGTGGCCGACTGCCCGTTCGAGTTCTACCGCACCTGGGTGCTGGATGCGCAAAAGGCCCAGGAGAACGTGGAGAAAATCACCCGCAGCACGGTGGGTGTCGCCGAATGCCCGGTGGGGCAATTGCCCCATGGCGGTAAAGAACAGACGCAGGGGTAGGGCATGCGTTTTACCTTCGAACCGGCCCAGGTCATGGCGTTGCTGCGCAGCCGCATCGTCGGCCAGCAGGCGGCGCTGGCCCAGGTGGAAAGCTTGCTCAAGGTGGTCAAGGCCGACATCGGCGAGCGTGACCGGCCGCTCAGCGTCAACCTGTTCATGGGGCCGACCGGGGTCGGCAAGACCGAAATCGTGCGCCTGCTGGCCCAGGCGCTGCACGGGCGCGCCGACGGTTTTTGCCGCATCGACATGCACACCCTGGCCCAGGAGCATTACGCCGCCGCACTGACTGGCGCACCGCCGGGCTATGTGGGCAGCAAGGAAGGCATCAGCCTGTTCAACAGTGAATTGATCCAGGGCACCTACAGTCGACCCGGCATCGTGCTGTTCGACGAATTGGAAAAGGCCAGCCAGGAGGTCGTGCGCAGCCTGCTCGGCATTCTCGAAAACGGCCAGCTGACCCTGGCCGGTGGCACGCGCACCCTGGACTTTCGCAACAGCCTGATCTTCATGACCAGCAACATCGGCGCGCAACAGGCGCGCCGGCATCGCCAGCGCTTTGCCCAGGGCTGGCGGCGGGTGCTGCGGGTGTTTGCGCGTGGCGAGGCGGCGGTGCTCGAAGACGCACTGCACGGGCATTTCGAGCCGGAGTTTCTCAATCGCATCGACCGCATCCTGATGTTCGAGCCCATCGACGCCCAGTGGTTGGAGGCTTTGCTGGACGTGGAGTTGAACAAACTCAATCAACGCCTCGCGGCGCAGCAGCGCTCATTGAGCGTGGATGCGCAGGCGCGGGCGTGGTTGTGTCGCGAGCATGATGTGCGTTTTGGCGCGCGGGCATTGGCGCGCAGGCTGCGTGTCGAATTGGAGCCGGCGATTGCCGAGTGTGTATTGCGCGGCGAAGCCCGGCACCTGCATGCGACGCTTCACCAGGGTTGCCTGGTGGTTGCGTGCAGCGGCGGATAAACCACGGGAAGCGGGGATCCAATTACGGTATAACCCTCGGACGCTTTCGCTCTTCGAGGCCCCGTTTTTCATGCAAAGCCCCATGCAACGCCCGCTGTGGCAGGTCTACCTGATCTTTCTGGCACCGATGGTGCTGTCCAACTTCCTGCAGAGTTTTTCCGGCACGCTCAATGGTATCTATGTCGGGCAAATGCTCGGCACCCAGGCGCTGGCGGCGGTGTCGGGGATGTTCCCCATCGTGTTCTTCTTCATTGCCCTGGTGATTGGCCTGGGGGCGGGCGCCTCCGTATTGATCGGCCAGGCCTGGGGCGCCCAGGAAACCGGCATGGTCAAGGCGATTACCGGCGCCACCCTGACGCTGGGCGCGTTGGTGGGGCTGGTCGCGGCGGTGCTGGGCAGCCTGTTCGCCCGCCCGGCGCTGCAAGCCTTGGGCACCCCGGTGGATGTGCTCGACGACGCGGTGGGCTACGCCCAGATGATGATGTTGATCATGCCGCTGTTGCTGGTGTTCATCCTGTACACCCAGTTGTTGCGCGGGGTCAGCGACACGATCTCGCCGTTGTTGGCGCTGATGGTCTCGACCCTGGTCGGCCTGCTGCTGACCCCGGCGCTGATTCGCGGCTGGATCGGCCTGCCGCCCCTGGGCATCCAGAGTGCGGTGTACGCCGGCCTGGTGGGCAACGCCGCGGCGATGCTGTTCCTGATCCTGCGCCTGCGGCATAAAAACCACGTGATGGCGCCGGACCGTGAACTGCTGGCGGCCTTGCGCCTGGACCGTGCGATTTTGGCCAAGGTCCTGCGCATCGGCCTGCCTACCGGCCTGCAGATGGTGGTGTTATCGCTGTCGGAGTTGGTCATTCTTGCCCTGGTCAACAGCCATGGTTCGCAGGCGACGGCGGCCTATGGCGCGGTGACGCAAATCGTCAACTACGTGCAGTTCCCGGCGCTGTCGATTGCCATCACTGCCTCGATCCTCGGTGCCCAGGCGATTGGCGCCGGTCGCCTGGAGCGTATCGGGCCGATCTTGCGCACCGGGCTGCTGATCAACACCTGCCTCACCGGTGGCCTGATTGTGCTGGGGTATGTCCTGTCGCACTGGTTGCTCGGTTTGTTCATCACCGACGACGCGGCGCGGGCAAATGCCGAGCACCTGTTGCACATCATGTTGTGGAGCATCCTGGTATTCGGTTTCCAGGCGGTGATCGGCGGGATCATGCGCGCCAGCGGCGTGGTGCTGATGCCGGTGGTCATCTCGATTTTCTGCGTGCTGTGCGTCGAGTTGCCGATGGCCTACCTGCTCAACGCCCACTTCGGGCTGGAAGGCGTGTGGATGGCGTTTCCGGTGACCTACCTGGCGATGTTGGGCTTGCAGACCGCGTATTACCGGTTGGTGTGGCGGCACAAGCAGATCAAGCGGCTGGTCTAGCGCGGTTTATTGCTTCAAGCCGCGCAACAGCAGTTCCAGGCTCTGCAGGCCTTCTTCGAGGCGTTCGCCCGGGTGTGCATCCCGGGCGATCCACAGCGCGGTGTTGACCAGGCTGCCATTGATCAACTGCGCCAGCGCGGCGCTCGGTGCCTGCGGGATCACACCGTTGTGCATCAAGGCATCGAGCCGTTGGCGCAGGGATTCCACACAGTGCTGCTGGGAGCCGGTGTCACCCAATACGGCCGGCGCATCCTGCAGTACGATGCGCTGGATCTCCGCGTCCTGGGCCATGCGCAAATACGCGCGGCAGCGTTCGCAAAAGCCCGACCAGGGGTCCGAAGCTTCGTCACTGAGGCGCTGCAAGTGGGCGTCCATCTCGCTGTCGAGCTGGGCAACGACCGCCGCCAACAGGCCTTTTTTATCGCCAAAGTGGTGATACAACGCCCCGCGCGTCAGGCCCGCGCGGGCGGTAAAGTCGTCCATCGAGGTATTCGCGTAGCCTTGGGTGGCGAAGGCCAGGCGCGCGCTGGCGATCAGCCGGGCGCGGGTGTCTTCGATTATTTCAGCACGGGCTCGGCTCATGGATAGGGCTCGCAATCGGCAAGTGAAGGATTGACATACGCTGCGTATGTTACGCATGCTTTGTCACATACGCACCGTATGTATTTTGCCTTGATCATTGCAGATAGCAAGTTGCAGGGCATTCAGGAAGAGGTAGAGCAGGATGGCAAACCCCTACGCCGAGTTGTTCCAGGTCCCCGGCGCCCGGGCTTTTGTACTCGCGGGCATGTTGGCGCGCATGCCGGTGTCAATGGCGGGCATCGGCCTGATCACCATGCTCTCGCAGGTGCACGGCGGCTACGGCCTGGCCGGTTCGGTGGCGGCGGTATTTGCCCTGGCGACGGCATTTTGCGCGCCGCAGGTGTCGCGCCTGGTCGACCGCTACAGCCAGGGTCGGGTGCTGCCGGTCGCCGCGTTGATCGGTGGCGGGGCGTTGCTGCTGTTGTTGCTGTGCACCCGTTTGCAGGCGCCGAACTGGACGCTGTTCGTGTTCGCGGCCCTGGCCGGCTGCATGCCGAATATGTCGGCGATGGTGCGGGCACGCTGGACCGAGTTGTACCGCGGCCAGCCCCAGTTGCAAACCGCGTTTGCCCTGGAGTCGGTGCTTGACGAGGTGTGCTTTATCATCGGCCCGCCGATTTCGGTGGGCCTCAGTGTGGTGCTGTTCCCGGAAGCCGGGCCGCTGGTCGCGGCGCTCTTGCTGGCCGTAGGCGTCACCACGTTCGTGCTGCAGCGCGAGACCGAACCGCCGGTACACGAACACCACGATCATCACGGCCGCTGGCTGATCGCGTCGCCTTCGGTATTGATCCTGATGATCCTGCTGCTGGCCATGGGCGTGATTGTCGGCGTGGTCGATGTGGTCAGCGTGGCCTTCGCCCAACAGCAGGGCCAGCCGGCGGCGGCGAGTATCGTGCTGTCGGTGTATGCCATCGGCTCGTGCCTGGCCGGGCTGGCGTTCGGTACCCTCAAGCTCAAGGCGCCGTTGCCCCGCCAGTTCCTGTACTGCGGCGTAGCCACGGCGCTGACCACCTTGCCGTTGCTGCTGGTGACCAACATCCCCGGCCTTGCCGTGGCAATCTTCATCTCCGGTCTGTTCTTCGCCCCGACGCTGATTGTGTCCATGGCGCTGGTAGAACAAATCGTCCCCCCAGCCGCCTCACCGAAGGCATGACCTGGCTGATCACCGGCCTGAGCATCGGCGTGGCCATCGGCGCCGCCAGCTCCGGCTGGATGATCGACCACTCCGGCGCGGCCAGTGGGTTCTGGGTGGCACTGGCGGCGGGGGCGGTGGTGCTGGGCTCAGCGGTGTTGGGGTTTCGACGGTTGGGCTGAGTATCCGCCACTGAGTAAGTCCTCTGCCGCCTCGCGAGAGGCGGCTTCCCATTCATGTTCGGTTTGCCCTTCATCGCTGACCCATGCGTCGACCGCGCCGGTAAGGCGCTTGTAGCGCCGATCACGCCAGCCCGCATTCCCCGCGGATATCCGCCTCCCATCCCCTCGCTAATTTTTCCCTCTGCGGTTCGTTTTATAGGGACGACGTGCCTTTGTGCTTCCTGCCTATTGCTCCGGACTCCAAGAAATGAATGCTGAAGACTCCTTGAAACTTGCTCGCCGGTTTATCGGGTTGCCCCTGGAAAAGCGCCAGCTATTCCTGCAGGCACTGCAGAAAGAAGGAGTGGATTTTTCGCGGTTTCCGATTCCGGCCGGGGTCGAGGTAGAGGATCGCGATGCGCTGTCCTACGCGCAGCAACGCATGTGGTTCCTGTGGCAGTTGGACCCGGGCAGCGGCGCCTACAACCTGCCGGGCGCGGTGCGGCTCAAGGGTGCGTTGAACCTGGACGCGATGCAGCAGGCGTTTGCCAGCCTGGTCGCGCGCCATGAAACCCTGCGCACCGTGTTCCAGCGCCAGGCCGATGAGCGCCTGTTGCAGGTGGCGGTGCAGCCGTCACTGGCCATCGAACAGCTGGACCTGAGCACGCTGGCCGTCGCCGAACGCGAGCAGGCCGTCAATGAAGCGGCGACCCACCAGTCGCTGCTGCCGTTCGACCTGGAGCACGGCCCGCTGCTGCGTGTGCAGTTGCTCAAGCTTGATGCGCAGGAACACGTGCTGCTGCTGACCCTGCACCACATCGTCTCCGACGGCTGGTCGATGAACGTGCTGATCGACGAGTTCATCCGCTGCTACGACGCCCATGAGCGCAACGAGGTGCCGCAGTTGCCGGCACTGCCGATCCAGTACAGCGACTATGCCCTGTGGCAACGCCGCTGGCTGGAAGCCGGGGAGCAGGCCCGCCAGCTGGAGTACTGGCAGGCGCGCCTGGGCGATGAGTACCCGGTGCTGGAACTGCCGACCGACCACGCCCGCCCGGCCATGCCCAGCTACCAGGGCACGCGGCATAACTTCGCGATTGACCCGGCGCTCGCCGCGCAGCTGCGCAGTTGTGCGCAAAAACACAACGTCACTTTGTTCATGCTGTTGCTCGGCGCGTTCAATGTGCTCCTGCATCGCTACACCGGTCAGGGCGATATCCGCGTCGGCGTGCCGATTGCCAACCGTAACCGCACCGAAGTCGAAGGGCTGATCGGCTTCTTCGTCAACACCCAGGTCCTGCGCACCGAACTCACCGGGCAAACCCGCGTCACCGAGCTGCTGCAAGGCATCAAGGAGCATGCCCTGGGCGCCCAGGCGCATCAGGAGTTGCCTTTCGAACGCCTGGTGGAAGCCCTCAAGATCGAGCGCAGCCTGAGCCATACCCCCTTGTTCCAGGTGATGTACAACCACCAGCCGGTGGTGGCCGACATCGCCTCGGTCAGCACCGCCTCCGGCCTGGAACTGGCCTTGGTGGAGTGGCAGGGGCGCACCACCCAGTTCGACCTGACCCTCGACACCTACGAAAAGTCCGGCACCCTGCATGCCGCCTTGACCTACGCCAACGACCTGTTCGACGCGCCGTCCATCGAGCGCATGGCCCGCCACTGGACCCGCCTGTTGCAGGCGATGGTCACCGATGGCGAGCAGCGCATCGGCGAATTGCCGATGCTGGCTGCCGATGAGCAACAGATCCTGGTGCACGCCTGGAATAACACCGCCGCAACCTACCCGACCGAGCGCGGCATCCATCAGCTGATCGAAGACCAGGTGCAGGCCACCCCCGACGCACCGGCGCTGGTGTTCGGCACGACCACGCTGACCTACGCCGAGCTCGACGCCCGCGCCAACCGGCTCGCGCATGCCTTGTGCGAGCAGGGCGTCGGCCCCGATGTGTTGGTGGGGATCTGCGTCGAGCGCTCGATCGAGATGGTGGTCGGCCTGCTGGCGATTCTCAAGGCCGGCGGCGCCTACGTGCCGCTCGACCCCGAATATCCGCAGGAACGCCTGGCCTACATGATCGAAGACAGCGGCATTGAGCTGCTGCTCAGCCAGCAGCGCCTGCTGGCATCGCTGCCCGCCGCCGGTATCCGCGTGATTGCCCTGGACCAACCTGCGCTGTGGCTCGACGGCTACAGCAGCGAATCGCCCGGCGTGGCCATCCACGCCTTGAACCTCGCCTACGTTATCTATACCTCCGGTTCCACCGGCAAGCCCAAGGGAGCCGGCAACAGCCATCGAGCGTTGGTCAACCGCCTGTGCTGGATGCAGCAGGCCTACGGGCTGGAGGCCAATGATGCGGTATTGCAGAAAACCCCGTTCAGCTTTGACGTGTCGGTCTGGGAATTTTTCTGGCCGCTGATGACCGGTGCGCGCCTGGTGGTGGCGGCCCCAGGTGAGCACCGCGAACCCGCACGTTTGATCGAGACCATCGGCCGGCACGCGATCACCACCTTGCACTTCGTGCCGTCGATGCTCCAGGCATTTATCCATGAACCGGGCGTGCAGGCCTGCACCGGCCTCAAGCGCATCGTCTGCAGCGGTGAAGCCTTACCGCTGGACGCACAGGTCCAGGTGTTCGCCAAGCTGCCGCATGCCGGGCTGTTCAACCTGTATGGCCCCACCGAAGCGGCCATCGACGTGACCCACTGGACCTGCGTCGACGAAGGCGCCGACAGCGTGCCCATCGGCCGCCCGATTGCCAACCTCGGCACCTACGTACTCGACGCCCAGCTCAACCCGGTCCCTGCCGGTGTGTGCGGCGAGTTGTACCTGGGCGGCACCGGGCTGGCGCGCAGTTATCACCGGCGACCGGCATTGACCGCCGAGCGTTTTGTGCCGAGTCCGTTTGGCGATGGCGCACGCCTGTATCGCACCGGCGACCGTGTGCGTCAACGGGCCGACGGCGTGATTGAATACCTCGGTCGCCTCGACCATCAGGTCAAGCTGCGCGGCCTGCGCATCGAGCTGGGTGAAATCGAGACACGCCTGCTGCAACACCCTGGCGTGCGTGAGGCCGTCGTGCTAGTGCAGGGCGGCAAGCAACTGGTGGCTTACCTGGTGCTGGAAGGCGAGGCGCCCAGCGACCTCAAGGCCTGGCTGCTCGGCAGTCTGCCGGAGTACATGGTGCCGACGCATATGGTCTACCTGGCCCAGTTGCCGGTGACCGCCAACGGCAAGCTGGACCGCAAGGCGCTGCCGGTGCCGGATGCTGCCGCGCAGCAGGCTTATGCCGCCCCGGAAAACCCTCTGCAGCAAGCCCTGGCTGCCGTCTGGAGCGATGTGCTCGGGGTCGAGCATGTCGGTCTGGATGACAACTTTTTCGAGCTGGGCGGCGATTCGATCATCTCCATCCAAGTGGTCAGCCGAGCGCGCCAGGCCGGGATTCGTCTCAGCCCGCGCGACCTGTTCCAGTACCAGAGCGTGCGCAGCCTGGCGCTGGTGGCGAGCGTCGAGCACGCGACGGTCATCGACCAGGGGCCCGTCAGTGGCGAGGTAATCCTCACGCCCGTGCAGCACAGCTTTTTCGAGCAGGCGATCCCGGCGCGCCAGCATTGGAACCAGTCGCTGCTGCTGACCCCGCGTGAAGCCCTGGAACCCGCGCGCGTTGAGGCGGCGTTGATCCAGGTGATCAACCATCACGATGCGCTGCGCCTGCGCTTTGTGCAGCAGGCCGAGGGCTGGCAGCAAGCCCATGCCGCGCCGATCACCGACCCGGCGCTGTGGCAATCCCGTGCTGGCGATGAAACCGAACTGGCCGCCCTCTGCGACGAGGCCCAACGCAGCCTCGACCTTGAACACGGCCCGCTGCTGCGCGCCGTGCTGGTCAGCATGGGCGACGGCACCCAGCGCCTGCTGCTGGTGATCCATCACCTGGTGGTGGACGGCGTGTCCTGGCGCATCCTGCTGGAAGACCTGCAGCACGCCTATGGCGCCGCGCCGCTGCCGGCCAAGACCAGCGCCTACCAAGTGTGGGGGCAGCAGTTGCAGGCCCATGCACAGACCCTCGATCACCAGTTGCCTTACTGGCAGGCACAGACCTCGGACGCCGACTTGCCCTGCGACAACCCGCAGGGCGGCCTGCAAAACCGCGTGGGCAGCAAACTCGAAATCCGCCTCAGTGCCGAACAGACGCGCCAACTCCTGCAGGACGCCCCGGCGGCCTATCGCACCCAGGTCAACGACCTGCTGCTGACAGCATTGGCGCGGGTGATCAGCCGTTGGAGCGAGCAGCCCGCTGCGCTGATCCAGCTCGAAGGGCATGGCCGTGAAGATCTCTTCGACAGCGTCGACCTGACCCGCACCGTCGGCTGGTTCACCAGCCTGTTCCCGGTGCGCCTGCAGGCGGGTGGTGAGTTGTCGAGTGCAATCAAATCGGTCAAGGAGCAACTGCGTGCGGTGCCGGATAAAGGCATTGGCTACGGCCTGTTGCGCTACATGGGCACGCCTGCTGCGCGCGACGCCTTGTCGGCACTCGCCGTGCCGCGCATCACCTTCAACTACCTCGGCCAGTTCGACCGCCAGTTCAACGAGTCGGCGCTGTTGGTACCGGCGCCCGAGGGCAGCGGCCAGGCCCAGGACCCGGAAGCACCGTTGGCCAACTGGCTGACCGTGGAAGGGCAGGTGTATGGCGGGGAGCTGTCGCTGCAATGGGGCTTCAGCCGCCAGATGTTCGAGGCCTCGACCATTCAAGGCCTGGTGGACGATTACCGGCATGAACTGTTGGCGTTGATCGCCCATTGCGTCGATCCGAAACAGGGCGGCCTGACACCGGCCGACGTGACCCTGGCCCGACTGACCCAATCCCAGCTGGACGATCTGGCGCTGCCCGCACGCGAGGTGCAGGACTTGTACCCGTTGTCGCCGATGCAACAGGGCATGCTGTTTCACAGCCTCTATCAACAGGGCGAAGAGGATGTCTACGTCAGCCAATTGCGCGCCGACGTGCAGGGGCTCGATGTGGCGCAATTCCAGCGCGCCTGGGCACAGGTGCTGGCACGACACGACATGTTGCGCACCGGCTTTGTCTGGCAGGACGACCAGGGCCAGGCGCTGCAGGTGGTGTATCGCCAGGTCGACATGCCGTTCGCCGAGTATGACTGGCGCGAGCGTCAGGACCTCGCCACGGCGCTGGATGAATTGGCCGCCGATCACCATCGCCAGGGCTTCGAGTTGGCGCGTCCGCCGTTGCTGCGCGTGGCATTGGTGCGCAGCGCCGAGGACCGTTGGCACTTGATCTACACCAGCCATCACATCCTGATGGATGGCTGGAGCAACGCCCTGGTGCTCAACGAAGTGCTGCAAGCCTGCAAGGGCCACGCACTGCCGCCGGTGGGCGCGGCGTTTTCCCAGCATATCGCCTGGCTGCAACAACAGGACCCGGCCATCGGCGAGACCTTCTGGCGCGAACGCCTGGCGCAGCTCGACGAACCTACGCACCTGGCGCGCAGCGTGGCCAAGACCGCAGCACCCCACGGCAGTGAATACGCTGAAATCCTCTGTGAACTGGATGAGGCCCAGACCCGGCGCCTGGCTGATTTCGCGCGTGCCCACCAAGTGACCCTCAACACCCTGGTGCAGTCGGCGTGGCTGTTGCTGCTGCAGCGCTACACCGGTCAATCCAGCGTCGCCTGCGGTGTCACGGTATCCGGGCGTCCGGCGCAGTTGGCGAATGTCGAGCAGCAAGTCGGCCTGTTCATCAATACCTTGCCGCTGATCGCAGCGGCCAATCCGGCGCAATCCGTCAGCGACTGGGTGCGAACGGTCCAGGCGCTCAACCTGGAAATGCGCGAGCACGAGCACACGCCGCTGTTCGATATCCAGCGCTGGGCCGGGTCGGCCGGCGAAGCGCTGTTCGACACCCTGGTGGTGTTCGAGAACTTCCCCGTCGCCAAGAGCCTGGAGCAAGCGGGCGAGGGCGGCCTGCGTTTCAGTCACGTGCGTCATCAGGAACGCACCAACTACCCGCTGACCCTCACCGTGCACGGGGGGCAGCGTTTGAGCCTGCACCTGGAGTACCTGTGCGCGGACCTTGCCACCGACGCCGTGCAACACATCGCGGCGTATCTGCAAGGGCTGTTGCAGCAGTTTGTCGATGCGCCCGGGCAGGCGTTAGGCGCGATCCCGCTGCTGTTGGCCGCTGAACACCAGCGCGTACTCACCGAGTGGAACCCGCCTCACGCCGCCCAACCGGCCCAGGCGAGCGTATTGCAGCGCTTTGAACAGCAGGCGGCAACTCAGCCGCATGCCATCGCGCTGATCCTCGATCAACAGCGCATGAGCTATGCCGAGCTGAATGCGCGCGCCAACCGCCTGGCCCATCGCCTGGTGGAACTGGGCGTGACCGCCGACACCCTGGTGGGGGTGGCGGTGGACCGCTCCCTGGACATGATCGTCGGCCTGCTGGCGGTGCTCAAGGCCGGCGGTGCCTATGTGCCGCTGGACCCCAAGTATCCGGCCGAGCGCCTGCAATGCATGATCGAGGACAGCGGCCTGCAGTTGCTGCTGACCCAACAACCGCTGCTGGACCAATTGCCGATCACAGCCAGCCTGAGCCTGGTCTGCCTGGAAGACCGGCACGATTGGTTGAGCGACTACAGCGCGCAAAACCTGTTGCCACGGGCACAGCCGGCGAACCTTGCCTACGTGATGTTCACCTCTGGCTCCACGGGCCGGCCGAAAGGCGTGGGCATCGACCTGGCGTCACTGGCGCGGCATGTGGAAGTGTTCAGCGAACTGTTTACGCTGCAGCCGCATGACCGTGTGCTGCAGTTCGGCACCTTCAACTTCGACGGTTTCGTCGAGCAGCTGTACCCGGCGCTGTGCTGTGGCGCAGCGGTAGTGGTACGCGGTGGCGACCTGTGGGACAGCGACACCTTCTACCAACAACTGCTCGACCACGATATCTCCGTGGTCGACCTGACCACCGCCTACTGGCTGCTGTTGGTGCGTGATTTTGCCGAGCGTGGCCCTCGCAACTACGGCCGTCTGCGCCAACTGCACATCGGTGGCGAAGCCATGCCGCCGGAAGGCCTCAGCGCCTGGCGCGAAGCGGGCCTGCAGCCTGTACGCCTGCTCAACACCTACGGCCCGACCGAGGCCACGGTGACCGCCACGGCACTGGACTGCGCGGCCTACGTCGATGGCCGCGAAGCCCTGCCATCGATGATGCCGATCGGGCGGGTGCTCGATGGCCGCGCCATTTACCTGCTGGACGCCAACCTCAACCCGGTGCCGGTGGGTGTCGCGGGCGAACTGGTGATCGGTGGGCCATTGCTGGCGCGCGGTTACTTCAACCGTCCCGACCTGACGGCGCATCGCTTCATTCCCGATCCGTTCTGCACCGACGGTGGCGGGCGCCTGTACCGCACCGGCGACCTGGCGCGCTATCGCGCCGACGGCATGATCGAGTACGTGGGCCGTATCGACCACCAGGTCAAGGTGCGCGGTTTCCGTATCGAATTGAACGAAATCGAAGCGCGCCTGCTGGCCCAACCCAGCGTGCGCGAAGCATTGGTGGTCGCCGCCGATAACCAGTTGGTGGGCTACATCGTCGCCAGCCACGCACTGGACGAGGCCCAGCAAGTCGAGTTGCTCACTCAGCTCAAGGCCACGCTGCGCGCGGAGCTGCCGGACTACATGGTGCCGGCGCACCTGCTGTTGCTCGCGCACCTGCCGCTGAGCCCCAACGGCAAGCTGGACCGCGCCGCGCTGCCCAAGCCGGATGCCAACCAGGCGCGGGTCGATTGGCTGGCACCGGTTACCGAGGTGCAGCAACAGGTCGCGGCGATCTGGGCCCAGGTGCTGGGCGCCGAGCGGGTAGGGCTCAACGATCACTTCTTCGAGAGGGGTGGGCACTCGTTGCTCGCCACGCAGATGGTGTCCCGCGTGCGGCATGGCCTGGGCATCGAGGTGGCACTCAAGAGCGTGTTCGAGCAGCCGGTGCTGGCAGATTTCGTCGCGGCACTGGGCACCCGTGCTGCCACGGCGCCCGCGATGCTGGCGGTCGGGCGTGAGCAGCCGCTGGCGCTGTCCTTCGCCCAAGAGCGCCAATGGTTCCTGTGGCAACTGGACCCGCGCAGCGCTGCCTACCACGTGCCCGCCGCCTTGCACTTGCGCGGTCGACTGGACAGTGCCGCGCTGGAAAACGCCTTCCAGGCGCTGGTGCAACGTCATGAGCCGTTGCGCACCACGTTTGCGGAAAGGGGCGAGCACACCTGGCAGGTCATTCACCCGGACCTGGCGATTGCCATCGAGCGCCAGCGCGTCGAGGCGCCGGATATCGAACACGCCGTGGCGCAGGAAATCCAGCGCCCGTTCGACCTGGTCAACGGCCCGCTGATGCGCGTCGCACTGCTGCAGATCGACGCCGAGCACCATGTGCTGGTCATCACCCAGCACCACATCATCTCCGATGGCTGGTCGATGCAAGTGATGGTCGACGAACTGGTCGCGCTGTATCAGGGCCACGCCCGGTTGCCGTCCCTGGCGCTGCAGTACGCCGACTATGCCGTTTGGCAGCGCGACTGGATGGCGGGCGGGGAAACCCAGCGTCAACTCGATTACTGGTGCACGCACCTGGGTACCGAGCATCCGCTGCTGGAATTGCCCCTGGACCACCCGCGCCCAGCGGTGCAAAGCCACCGCGGTGCGCGCCAGCAGATCCATCTCGACACCCGCCTGGTCGCCGAACTGAAGGCACTCGCCCAGCGTCAGGACGTGACCCTGTTCATGTTGCTGCTCGCCTCGTTCCAGACCCTGCTGCACCGCTACAGCGGCCAGTCCGAGATCCGTGTCGGCGTGCCGATTGCCAACCGCAACCGCCTTGAAACCGAACGCCTGATCGGCTTTTTCGTCAACACCCAGGTGCTCAAGGCCGACCTGTACGGGCAGATGCGCTTTGACCAGTTGCTGGCCCAGGTCAAGCAACGCGCCCTGGACGCCCAGGCCCATCAGGACTTGCCGTTCGAACAACTGGTGGAAGCCCTGCAGCCGGAGCGCAGCCTCAGCCATAACCCGCTGTTCCAGGTGATGTTCAACCATCAGGACAACCTGCGCCAAGGCGCGGTGCAACTGCCCGGCCTGGACCTGCAACCGGTGGACTGGGCCGGCCACACCACTCAGTTCGACCTCAACCTGGAGACCGAAGAGTCCGCCGACGGCCTGTGGGCCTCCCTGACCTACGCCACCGACCTGTTCGACGCCGCGACCCTGCAGCGCATGGCCGGTCACTGGCAGAACCTGCTGCACGCCGTGGTACGCGATGCCGCTCAGGTCTTGGATGAGCTGGCGATGCTCAGCGCGCCGCAATCCCGGCAACTGCTCGAAACGTGGAACCACACCGCCGTCGAATTTGCGCGCGAGCGCTGTGTGCAGCAATTGTTCGAAGCGCAGGCGCTGGCGCATCCTCAGGCCATCGCGCTGCATTTCAACGGCCAAGCCCTGAGCTACGCCGCGCTCAATCGCCGCGCCAACCGCCTGGCTCATCGCCTGATCGCGGCGGGTGTCGGCCCTGACGTGTTGGTTGCCGTGCATGTGGAGCGCTCCCTGGACATGGTGGTCGGCCTGTTGGCGACCCTCAAGGCCGGTGGCGCCTATGTGCCGCTCGACCCGCAGTTCCCGGCGGATCGCCTGGCCTTCATGCTTGAGGACAGCCGCGCCCGGGTGCTGCTGACCCAGTCGCACCTGATCGGGCGCCTGGCGCAACCGCAGGGCCTGCAGGTGCTGCTGGTCGACGATGTCGATGCCGACGACTACAACCCGCAGGTTAGCGTCACGCCGGAGCACTTGGCGTACGTGATCTACACCTCTGGTTCCACCGGCAAACCCAAGGGCGTGATGGTGCGGCACCAGGCGCTGTGCAGCTTTACCTGCGGCATGGCCACGACGTTGGACATGGGTGCGCAGGCGCGGGTACTGTCGCTGACCACGTTCTCGTTCGACATCTTCGCCCTGGAGCTGTACGTGCCACTGACGGTCGGTGCCACGGTGCTGTTGAGCGATCAGGCGATGGCCCTCGACCCGGAGGCCATTCTCGACCTCGCGCACAGCCAGTCCGCCAATGTGCTGCAAGCTACGCCGTCGACCTGGCGCATGCTGCTGGAAAGCCCGCGTGCCGATCAGTTGCGCGGCATCAAGGCCCTGTGCGGCGGCGAAGCCCTGCCGGCCGATCTGGCCCAACGCATGCTCGACCTGCAAGGTCCGGTGTGGAACCTGTATGGCCCCACCGAAACCACGATCTGGTCGGCGGCCCATCGTTTGTCGCAGGCGCAGCCTTTTGTCGGGCGTCCCATCGCCAATACCACCTTGTTCATCCTCAACGCCGGGCTCACGCCATGCCCGTTGGGTGCATCCGGCGAACTGCTGATCGGCGGTGTCGGCCTGGCACGCGGTTACCACGCGCGGCCAGCGCTGACGGCCGAGCGCTTCGTGCCCAACCCCTACGGTGCACCGGGCGAACGCCTGTACCGTACCGGCGACCTGGCGCGCTACCGTGACGACGGCGTGGTCGAATACATCGGCCGGGTCGACCACCAGGTCAAGGTGCGCGGTTTCCGTATCGAACTCGGCGAAATCGAAGCCTGCCTGCGCGAGCAGCCTGGCGTTCGCGAAGCCGTGGTGCTGGCCGACGACGACCGCTTGATCGCTTACCTGGTCAGCTCGGCGGCGCAAGCCCCGCAGGCGTACCAAGCCGCCTTGCGCGAGCGCCTGCCGGACTACATGGTGCCGGCACACCTGATGTTCCTCGACAGCCTGCCCCTGACCCCCAACGGCAAGCTCGACCGCAAGGCGTTGCCGAAGGTCGATGCCAGCCTGTGGCGCAAAGGCCATGTGGCACCGGTCTCCGAGCGCGAAAAACAGGTCGCGGCGATCTGGGCCGACGTGCTGGATGTGCCGCAGGTCGGCCTCGACGACCACTTCTTCGAGCTGGGCGGGCACTCGCTGCTGGCCACGCGGGTGGTGTCGCGGGTCCGCCAGGCGCTGGCGCTGGAAGTGGCGCTCAAGTGCCTGTTCGAACACCCCTTGCTGGGCGACTTTGTCGCGTCCCTGGGCGAAGAGCGCGTGGCTGCGCCGGCGTTGCTCAAGGTTGATCGCGACCAACCGCTGCCGCTGTCCTATGCCCAGGAGCGCCAATGGTTCCTCTGGCAACTGGACCCGCACAGCGCCGCGTATCATATCCCCAGCGCCTTGCGTTTAAAGGGCACGCTGGACCAGGCGGCACTGCAACGCAGTTTCGACACCTTGCTCGCCCGCCATGAAAGCCTGCGCACCCATCTGCGCCAGGACGCGGCGGCCACGGTGCAGGTCATCGAAGACTCGGGCCTGATCGACATCGAGCTGGCCGACACCGATGAAGCCGGGCTCAAGGCGCAGGTCGCCGCCGAGGTCGCACAGCCGTTCGACCTGCTGCGCGGGCCGTTGCTGCGGGTCAAACTGCTGCGCCTGGCCACGGACGACCACGTGCTGGTGCTGGTGCAGCACCATATCGTCTCCGATGGCTGGTCGATGCAGCTGATGGTCGAAGAGCTGGTGCAGCTCTACGCGGCCTTCAGCCAGGGGCAGACGCCGGACCTGCCGGCGTTGCCGATCCAGTACGCCGACTACGCCGTGTGGCAGCGCCACTGGATGGAGGCCGGAGAAAAGACGCGTCAGCTGGCGTACTGGCAAGGTTTGCTGGGCGGCGTGCAGCCGGTGCTGGAATTACCGTTCGACTACCAGCGCCCGGCCGTGCAAAGCCATCGCGGGGCGCGCCTGGGGATTGAGCTGCCGGCCGCGCTGCTGGGCGGTTTGCGCAACCTGGCGCGCGACGCCGGGGTGACCTTGCCGATGGTGTTGCTGGCGTCCTACCAGGCCTTGCTGCACCGCTACAGTGGCCAGGAAGATGTGCGCGTCGGCGTGCCGATTGCCAACCGCAACCGTTTGGAAACCGAAGGGCTGATCGGCTTCTTCGTCAACACCCAGGTGCTCAAGGCCGACATCCATGGGCAAATGAGCGTCGAGCAGTTGTTGCAGCAGGCGCGCCAGCGTTCCCTTGAGGCCCAGGCCCATCAGGACCTGCCGTTCGAGCAACTGGTCGAGGCCCTGCAACCGGAGCGCAGCATGAGCCTGAGCCCGTTGTTCCAGGTGCTCTTCAACCACCGTGTGACCTCTGCCGGCCTGCATCTGCAGGGCTTGACCGACCTCGACGTCGAAGTACTCGGTTGGGATGAAGGCGTCGCCCAGTTCGACCTGGCGCTGGACGTAGAAGAAAGCCAGGCCGCGCTGCGTGCGTCCCTGAGCTACGCCACCGACCTGTTCGCCCCGGCAACCATCGAACGCATGGCTGGCCACTGGCAGAACCTGTTGCAGGCGATGGTTGCCGATCAGCAGCAGACTGTCGGCCAACTCAACCTGCTGGGTGCGGATGAGCAACGGCACATCCTGCAGCTGTGGGACCAGACCGACGCCGGCTTCTCGGCCCAGCGCCTGGTTCACGAGTTGGTGGCCGATCGCGCCCGGGAAACCCCGGCGGCGGTGGCGGTCAAGTTCGATGCACAAACCCTGAGCTATGGCGAGCTGGACCGCCAGGCCAACCGCCTCGCCCATGCGCTGATCGCCCGTGGTGTCGGCCCGGAAGTGCGCGTGGCCATCGCCATGCCGCGCAGTGCCGAAATCATGGTGGCGTTCCTCGCGGTAATGAAAGCCGGCGGCGTGTATGTGCCGCTGGATATCGAATACCCCCGCGACCGCCTGCTGTACATGATGCAGGACAGCCGCGCGCAATTGCTGCTCACCGACAGCCGCGCGTTGCAGCAACTGCCGATCCCGGCAGGATTGACCAGCCTGGCGATTGATCGCACTGAGGAGTGGGCGGGGTTCAGCGACACGGCGCCCGATGTGAAGCTGGACGGCGACAACCTCGCCTACGTGATCTACACCTCCGGCTCCACCGGCATGCCCAAGGGCGTGGCGGTGTCCCACGGCCCGTTGGTGGCGCACATCATCGCCACCGGCGAGCGTTATGAAACCTCGCCGGCCGATTGCGAACTGCACTTCATGTCGTTCGCCTTCGACGGCTCCCACGAAGGCTGGATGCACCCGTTGATCAACGGCGCGAGCGTGCTGATCCGCGATGACAGCCTGTGGCTGCCCGAGTACACCTACGAACAGATGCACCGTCACAACGTGACCATGGCCGTGTTCCCGCCGGTGTACCTGCAACAGCTGGCCGAACATGCCGAGCGCGACGGTAATCCACCGAAGGTCCGTGTGTACTGCTTCGGCGGTGACGCGGTGGCGCAGGCCAGCTACGACCTGGCCTGGCGTGCACTCAAGCCGACCTACCTGTTCAACGGCTATGGCCCGACCGAAACCGTGGTCACGCCGTTGCTGTGGAAAGCGCGTAAAGGCGACCCGTGCGGCGCGGTCTATGCACCGATTGGCACCTTGCTGGGCAACCGCAGCGGCTACGTGCTCGACGCGCAGCTCAACCTGCAACCGATCGGCGTCGCCGGTGAGCTGTACCTGGGCGGCGAGGGCGTGGCGCGCGGTTACCTGGAGCGTCCGGCACTTACCGCCGAGCGCTTCGTGCCGGACCCCTTCGGCAAACCGGGTAGCCGCGTGTACCGCAGCGGTGACCTGACCCGTGGGCGCCCGGATGGCGTGGTGGACTACCTCGGTCGTGTCGACCATCAGGTGAAAATCCGTGGCTTCCGCATCGAACTGGGCGAAATCGAAGCGCGCCTGCGTGAGCAGGACAATGTCGGCGAAACCGTCGTGGTGGCCCAGGAAGGCCCGACCGGCAAACAGCTGGTGGCTTATGTGGTGCCGGCCGACGCCAACCTGGCCGACCAGGCCGAGTTCCGCGACAGCCTGCGCCGCGCCCTGAAAACCCGCCTGCCGGACTACATGGTGCCGACGCACTTCATGTTCCTCGCGCAGATGCCGCTGACCCCCAACGGCAAGCTCGACCGCAAGGGGTTGCCCGAGCCGGATGCAAGCCTGCTGCAACAGGCCTATGTGGCCCCCGAAAGCGAGCTGGAACAACAGATCGCCGCGATTTGGGCCGAGGTGCTGCGCCTGCCGCAGGTGGGCCTGAACGACAACTTCTTTGAAGTCGGCGGTCATTCCTTGCTGGCGATCCAGATCACCTCGCGGGTGCAGGCCGAACTGGGCCTGGAAGTGCCGCTGGTGGAAGTGTTCCAGACCGAAACGCTGCGTGCCTACGTACAGGCCGCCGCCACTTTCCGCGCCGGCAGTGCGGAAGATTTTGATGACCTTCGTGACTTTCTGAGCGAACTAGAGGCGATTTGACCCATGCTTTCCAACCCTAATATCGATCTGGTTTCGCGCTTTCTTCGCCTGCCTCTGGAACAGCGCCAGCAGTTTTACCAGCGCCTGCAAAGCCGTGGCATGAGTTTCGCCCAACTGCCGATTGCCTCGATCCGCGAGGACGGCCAGAAACTGCCATTGTCCTACGCCCAGGAGCGCCAGTGGTTTCTCTGGCAACTGGACCCGGACAGCGCCGCCTATCACGTGCCCGGCGCCCTGCGCCTGAGTGGCCAGTTGGACAAGGCCGCCCTGCAACGCAGCTTCGACACCCTGGTGGCGCGCCATGAAAGCCTGCGCACGCGCCTGCACCTGGACGCCGAGGAACGTGCCCAGGAGGTGCTGGCCCACGCCGTGATCGAGATCGCTGAAAGCGCAGTCGACGAGACCCAGCTCACGTCCCGCGTCGAAGCGGAAATCGCCCGGCCTTTCGATTTACAGCAAGGTCCATTGTTGCGGGTCAGCTTGCTCGCCGTGAGCGAAGACGAGCACGTGCTGGTGCTGGTGCAGCACCATATCGTCTCCGATGGCTGGTCGATGGGCGTGATGGTGCAGGAGTTGATGCAACTCTACGCCGCCTACAGCCAGGGCCAGGACTGTGTGCTGGCGCCGCTGCCGATCCAGTATGCCGACTACGCGCTGTGGCAGCGCCGCTGGATGGAGGCCGGGGAGAAGGCCCGTCAATTGGACTACTGGCGCGAACTGCTCAGCGGCGCGCAGCCGGTACTGGAGCTGCCGTTCGACCAGCCGCGTCCGGCGCAACAGAGCTTTCGCGGCGCGCGCCAGGACATCGCGCTGGAGCCGGCCCTGGTTGCAGGCTTGAAAGCCCTGGCCCAACGTGAAGGCGTGACGATGTTCATGTTGCTGCTGGCCTCGTTCCAGGCCTTCCTGTACCGCTACAGCGGGCAATCGGACATCCGTGTCGGCGTGCCGATTGCCAACCGCAACCGTGTCGAGACCGAGTCGCTGATCGGCTTTTTCGTCAACACCCAGGTGCTCAAGGCCGACGTCGACGGCGCCATGCCCTTTACCGCACTGCTGCAGCACACCAAGCGCCGCGCGCTGGAGGCCCAGGCTCATCAGGACTTGCCCTTCGAGCAATTGGTGGAGGCGCTGCAACCGGAACGCAGCCTGAGCCACAACCCGTTGTTCCAGGTGATGTTCAACCACCAGGCCCACTCACACACAGCAGAGCAGCAATTGCCTGGCCTGCGCGTGGCCAACCTGGAATGGGACAGCCACAGCGCCCAGTTCGACCTGAGCCTGGACACTCAGGAGAGCGGCGACGCGATCTGGGCCTCCCTGACTTACGCCACCGACCTGTTCGGCGCCGCCACCGTGGCGCGCATGGCCGAGCACTGGCTGAGCCTGCTGCGTGCCGCCGTGGCGAACAGCGCGTTGCCGGTGCAGGACCTGGCGACCCTCAGCGCCAACGAGCGCGAGCAGATGCTTGACCAGTGGAACGCCACCGCGCGCGATTATCCGCAAGGGCAGTGGGTACATCAGTTGATCGAGGCGCAGGTGCTGGCGCAGCCGGACGCACCGGCAGTGCGCTTCAACCAGCTGTCCCTGAGCTATGCCGAACTGAACCGTCGTGCCAACCGCCTGGCCCATCGCCTGATCGAAGCCGGTGTCGGCCCCGACGTGCTGGTCGGCCTGGCAGTCGAGCGCTCCATTGAAATGGTGGTTGGCCTGCTCGCGGTGCTCAAGGCCGGTGGTGCCTATGTGCCGCTGGACCCGGAGTACCCGCGTGAGCGCCTGGCCTACATGCTCGACGACAGTGGGGTGAAACTGCTGCTGACCCAGGCGCATCTGCGTGAACAGTTGCCGATTCCCCAAGGCCTGGAAACGCTGGTGCTGGGCGAGTCCGACTTTGAGGACTACAGCGACACCAACCCAGGCATCGCGCTGGACGGCGAAAACCTCGCCTACGTGATCTACACCTCGGGTTCCACCGGCCAGCCAAAAGGTGCCGGCAACCGTCATTCGGCATTGCTCAACCGCCTGCAATGGATGCAGGAGGCGTATGGCCTGGAGGTCAGCGACAGCGTGCTGCAAAAGACCCCGTTCAGCTTCGATGTGTCGGTGTGGGAGTTCTTCTGGCCGCTGATGACCGGCTCGCGCCTGGTGGTTGCCGCGCCGGGGGATCATCGCGATCCGGCCCGGCTGGTCAGCCTGATCAATGCCGAGCGCATCACCACGCTGCACTTTGTGCCGTCGATGCTGCAGGCATTCCTGCAGGACCCGGCGGTGTCGAGTTGCCAAAGCCTGCAGCGCATTGTGTGCAGCGGCGAAGCGTTACCGGTGGATGCGCAGCAGCAAGTCTTCGCCAAACTGCCCCAGGCCGGGCTCTACAACCTGTATGGCCCGACCGAAGCGGCTATCGACGTGACCCACTGGACCTGCATCGATGAAGAGCGCGATGCGGTGCCGATAGGCCGTCCGATTGCCAACCTTGGGTGCTACATCCTCGACAGCAACTTCGAACCTGTACCGGTTGGCGTGCTGGGTGAGCTGTACCTGGGCGGCATTGGCCTGGCCCGTGGTTATCACCGTCGTCCGGCACTTACCGCCGAACGGTTTATCGCCCACCCGTTCATCAAGGGCGAACGCCTGTACCGCACCGGCGACCTCGCGCGTTATCGCGAAGATGGCGTGATCGAGTACGCCGGGCGTATCGACCATCAGGTCAAGTTGCGCGGCCTGCGTATCGAACTGGGTGAAATCGAAGCGCGCCTGCTCGACCATGATTGGGTTCGCGAGACCGCCGTACTGGCCGTCGACGGCAAATACCTGGTCGGCTACCTGGTGTTGCACAGCGCCGGCGATGATTGGCGCGAAGTACTCGGTGCTCATCTGGCTCAGCACCTGCCCGACTACATGGTGCCGGCGCAGTGGGTGGTACTCGACCAGATGCCCTTGAGCCCGAACGGCAAGCTCGACCGCAAGGCGCTGCCCAAGCCCGAGGCCACGCAGCAATACGAAGCGCCGCACACTGCCCTGGAGCAGCAGATTGCCGCGATCTGGGCCGAGGTGCTGGGCATCGAGCACGTGGGCTTGAACGACAACTTCTTCGAGCGCGGCGGCGACTCGATCATCTCGATCCAGGTGGTCAGCCGCGCCCGGGCAGCCGGTATTCATTTCACCGCCAAAGCGCTGTTCCAGCATCAGACCGTGCGCAGCCTGGCGCGGGTGGCGCAGTTGCAGGTGGCCCAGGTCATCGACCAGGGGCCGGTGCAGGGCACGACGCCGTTGCTGCCGTTCCAGCAACTGTTCTTCGGGATGCAATTGGCCGAGCAACACCACTGGAACCAGTCACTGCTGCTGACCCCGCGCGAGGTGATGGAGGGCGACCGCCTGGAAACGGCCTTGCAAGGGTTGATCGCGCACCATGATGGCTTGCGCCTGCGCTTCAGCCCGCACACCGCGGGGTGGCAAGCCGAGCATG
Source organism: Pseudomonas sp. TH21 (assembly GCF_016651025.1). NCBI lineage: Bacteria > Pseudomonadati > Pseudomonadota > Gammaproteobacteria > Pseudomonadales > Pseudomonadaceae > Pseudomonas > Pseudomonas sp. TH21. The sequence continues at coordinate 2,515,645 of NZ_JAEKEQ010000001.1, forward strand.
CCGCAGCCGTTACGCCGGTGCTGTGGCAAGCCCGTGTGCAGGATGCCGATGAACTGGCCGCCCTGTGCGAAAACGCCCAGCGCAGCCTCGACCTGCAGCAGGGGCCGTTGTTGCGCGCGGTTCTCGCCGAACTGGCCGACGGTTCCCAGCGCCTGCTCTTGGTCATGCACCACCTGGTGGTGGACGGCGTGTCCTGGCGGGTGTTCCTCGAAGACCTGCAGAGCCTGTACCGCCACCAATCGCTGCCGGCCAAGACCTCGTCGTTCAAGGCCTGGGCCGAGCGTCTGCAGGCCCATGCCCGCAGCGAATCGATCCGTGCCGAGAAAGACTTCTGGCTGCAACAGCTGCAAGGCCTGCCGACCGACTTGCCTTGCCGTGATCCACAGGGTGCGCGCCCCGTCCGCCTGGCCCAGACCGTGATCAGTCAACTGGATGCCGAACGCACCCGGCAGCTGCTGCAGCAGGCGCCGACGGCCTATCGCACGCAGATCAACGACCTGTTGCTGACCGCGCTAGCGCGCGTGATCTGCCGCTGGACCGGGCACGCTTCGAGCCTGATCCAGCTGGAAGGGCACGGCCGTGAAGACCTGTTTGACGAGATCGACCTGACCCGCACCCTGGGCTGGTTCACCAGCCTGTTCCCGGTGCGCCTGACCCCGGCCGAGTCGCTTGCCACGTCGATCAAGCAGATCAAGCAACAGCTGCGTGCTGTCCCGGACAAAGGCCTGGGCTTCGGCGCGCTGCGCTACCTGGGCGATGACGCCACGCGCGAGGCCTTCAGTGGCTTGCCGGTGCCGCGCATCACCTTCAACTACCTGGGCCAGATCGACGCCAGTTTCGACCAGCCGGACGGCCTGTTCATCCCGTCGGCAGAAAGCGCCGGCGCCGAACAAAGCCCCGAGGCGCCATTGGGCAACTGGTTGACGCTCAACGGCCAGGTGTATGGCGGTGAACTGCAACTGGGCTGGACCTTCAGCCCGCTGATGTTCGACCCCGCCGCGATCCAGGCGCTCAGCGTGGCCTATACCGAGGAATTGAATGCCCTGGTGGAGCATTGCTGCACGCCTGGCAACCGCGGCTTTACGGCGTGCGACTTCCCGTTGTCGCGCCTCACCCAGGCGCAGTTGGAGTCCTTGCCGCTGGCCGCAGACGCCATCGAAGACATCTACAGCTTGTCGCCGATGCAGCAGGGCATGTTGTTCCACACCTTGTATGAACAGGCCGCGGGCGACTACATCAACCAGATCCGCGTGACCGTCGACAACCTGGACGTGGCGCGCTTCCAGCATGCCTGGGATGCCACCGTGCAGGCTCATGACGTATTGCGCAGTGGTTTCTTCTGGGAAGGGCAGCTGGAGTGGCCATGCCAAGTGGTGTACCGCGAGGCGCGGTTGCCGATTGACGTGCTTGATTGGCGAGCGATGCCCGAGCGTGAGCTGGAGCTGCAAAACCTGCAGGAGGCCCAGCGCCGCCAGGGGTTTGACCTGACCAAGGCGCCGCTGGTGCGCCTGGTGCTGGTGCGCACCGATGAGCAACGCCATGAGCTGATCTACACCAATCACCACATCCTGATGGACGGCTGGAGCAATTCGCGGCTGTTCGGTGAAGTGCTGCAACGTTATGCCGGCGTCGCCGTGCCGCAGGCCGCCGGGCGTTACCGCGACTACATCGGCTGGCTGCAACAGCGTGACGCGCAGGCCACCGAAACCTTCTGGCGCGAACAACTGGCCGTGCTGCACACCCCGACCCGCCTGGGTAGCAGTCAGCCGCTGGCCGCACAGGGGCATGGCGAGCATCAACTGCAGCTGGACCGTGCCTTGACCGCGCGCCTGGAATCTTTCGCGCGCAGCCACAAGGTCACGCTCAATACCTTGATTCAGGCGGCGTGGCTGATCCTGTTGCAACGCCACAGCGGGCAGGCGGTAGTGTGCTTCGGCGCCACCGTGGCCGGGCGCCCGGCCGAATTGGCCGGGGTCGAGCAACAGGTCGGCCTGTTCATCAACACCTTGCCGGTGATCAGCGCGGTGGAGGGCCAGCAATCGGTAGCCGACTGGCTGCAAGCGGTGCAGGCGCAGAACCTGGCCCTGCGCGAGCATGAACACACCGGCTTGTACGACATCCAGCGCTGGGCCGGGCAGGGCGGCGAGGCCTTGTTCGACAACATTCTGGTGTTCGAAAACTACCCGGTATCCAAGGCCCTGGAACAGAGCGGCGGCAGCGGCATTCGCTTCGGCACGCCGCATTCCCACGAGCAGACCAGCTTCCCGCTGACCGTGCTGGTGGACGTCGGCGACACGCTGTCAGTGCAGTTCGGCTTTGCCCGCGCGCACTTCAGTGCGGCCATGGTGCACAGCTATGCGCGCCACCTGGTCAACCTGTTGCAGGCCATGCTCCAGGGCGGGCAACAACACCTTGGCGAGCTGGCCATGCTCGACCCGGCCGAGCGCCAGCAAGTCGTGCGGGACTGGAATGCCACGGCGCGTGACTATCCCCTGCAGGACTGTGTGCATCAACGGATTGAACAGCAGGTAACGCGAACGCCGGACGCGCCGGCCCTGGTATTCGCCGAGCAGCGCTTGAGCTACGCCGAATTGAACCGTCGCGCCAATCGCCTGGCCCATCGCTTGATCGAGGCGGGTGTGGGCCCGGATGTGCTGGTCGGCCTGGCCGTGGAGCGTTGCGTCGAGATGGTGGTCGGCCTGCTCGCGGTGCTCAAGGCCGGTAGCGCCTATGTGCCGCTCGACCCGGAGTACCCACGCGAGCGCCTGGCCTACATGCTCGACGACAGTGGCGTGAAGCTGCTGCTGACCCAGGCGCACTTGCGCGAGCAACTGCCGATTCCCACCAGCCTGGAAACCTTGGTGCTGGGCGAGTCTGCCTTTGAAGACTACAGCGACAGCAACCCAGGCATCGTGCTGGACGGCGAAAACCTCGCGTATGTGATCTACACCTCGGGTTCCACCGGCCAGCCCAAAGGCGCCGGCAACCGTCACTCGGCCCTGGCCAACCGTCTGCACTGGATGCAGGAAGCCTATGGCCTGGATGTCAGCGACACGGTCCTGCAAAAGACCCCGTTCAGCTTCGACGTGTCGGTGTGGGAATTCTTCTGGCCATTGATGACCGGCGCGCGCCTGGTGGTCGCGGCGCCGGGGGATCACCGCGATCCGGCCAAACTGGTCAACCTGATCAATGCCGAGCAGGTCACCACGCTGCACTTTGTGCCGTCGATGCTGCAGGCATTCCTGCAGGATCCGGCGGTTGCGACCTGCCACACCTTGCACCGTATCGTGTGCAGCGGCGAGGCGTTGCCGGTGGATGCCCAGCAGCAGGTGTTCGCCAAACTGCCGCAGGCCGGGCTCTACAATCTGTACGGCCCGACCGAGGCGGCCATCGACGTGACCCACTGGACCTGCATCGATGAAGGCCGCGATGCGGTGCCGATTGGGCGTCCGATTGCCAACCTCGGTTGCTACATCCTCGACAGCAACTTCGAACCGGTGCCGGTGGGTGTATTGGGCGAGCTGTACCTGGGCGGCGTGGGCCTGGCGCGGGGTTACCATCGCCGTCCCGCGCTGACTGCCGAGCGCTTTATCGCGCATCCGTTTGTCGACGGCGAGCGCCTGTACCGCACCGGCGACCTGGCACGCTACCGCGAAGACGGCGTGATCGAGTACGCCGGGCGGATCGACCATCAAGTCAAGTTGCGCGGCCTGCGCATCGAACTGGGTGAAATCGAAGCGCGCCTGCTCGAACACGACTGGGTTCGCGAGACCGCCGTACTGGCCGTCGACGGCAAATACCTGGTCGGCTACCTGGTGCTGCACGACGCCGCCGCCGATTGGCGCGATGTGCTCAGCGCACACCTGGCCCAGCACCTGCCGGACTACATGGTGCCTGCGCAGTGGATGCTACTGGAGCAGATGCCGCTGAGCCCCAACGGCAAGCTCGACCGCAAGGCGCTGCCCAAGGCCGATGCCAACCTGCAGGCACGCGCCTACGTGGCGCCGTCCAGCGAGTTGGAGCAGCAGATCGCCGCCATCTGGGCCGAGGTGCTCGACGTGGAGCGGGTGGGCCTGCACGACAACTTCTTCGAACTGGGCGGGCATTCGCTGCTGGCGACGCAGGTGGTGGTGCGCCTGCGCGAGCAATTGCACGCCGAGTTCGATGTGAAATCGATCTTCACCACCCCGACCCTGGTCGATTTCAGCGCCTACGTGGCGGCGCAGCAGACAAATAATTCGCCGGTGCAGGACGCATTGGCTAAATCCTTGGAGGCCCTCAAACGTCTATCAGCAGAAGATTTGGATAAATTGATTTCCTGAGGGGCGTGGCGTGCAAGCATTAATCGAGTCGGTAGGTTCACTTTCTGCGCAACAGAAGAAAGCGTTGGCGGTAATGCTCAAGCAGCAAGGCATCAACCTGTTTGAGATTGCCCCGGTTTTCAAGCGCCAGGAAGGCGAGCCGCTTCGACTCTCTTATGCGCAGGAGCGGCAGTGGTTTCTGTGGCAGCTGGAGCCGCAGAGCACCGCCTATCACGTACCCCGGGCGTTGCGCCTGACCGGCCACCTCGACGTGGCCGCGTTGCAGCGCAGCTTTGACGCGCTGGTCAAGCGCCATGAGAGCCTGCGCACGCATTTGCAGGAGGACGGCGACAGCGCCTTGCAGGTCATCGCCGACCAGGTGCGGGTCGACATTGCGCTGGTCGATGCCCAGGAGTCAGAACTCAAGGCGCTGGTCGAGGCCGAGATCGACCAGCCGTTCGATTTGCAGCAAGGCCCGCTGTTGCGGGTCAAGCTGCTGCGCCTGGCGCCGCAGGAACACGTGCTGGTGCTGGTGCAGCATCACATCGTCTCCGATGGCTGGTCGATGCAGGTGATGGTCGACGAACTGGTGCAGTTGTACGCCGCCCACGTGCAGGGCCACGACCCGCAACTGCCGGCCTTGCCGATCCAGTATGCCGACTACGCGCTGTGGCAACGCAGCTGGATGGAAGCCGGCGAGCGCGAGCGTCAATTGGGCTATTGGCAAGGCCTGCTCGGCGGTGAACAGCCGGTGCTGGAAATGCCCATGGACCGCCCACGGCCGGCGGTGCAGAGCTACCGGGGCGCGCGCCTCGACCTGACGCTGGAAGCCTCGCTGGTCGCGGGTCTCAAGACCCTGGCACAGCGCGAAGGGGTGACCCTGTTCATGCTGTTGCTGGCATCGTTCCAGGCAGTGCTGCATCGCTATACCGGCCAGAACGACATCCGCATCGGCGTGCCGGTGGCCAACCGCAATCGGGTGGAAACCGAGCGCCTGATCGGCTTTTTCGTCAACACGCAAATCCTCAAGGCCGATATCGACGGCCAGATGACCTTCCGCGACCTGCTGCAGCAAACCCGGCAACGCGCCGTCGACGCCCAGGCCCATCAGGACTTGCCGTTCGAGCAGTTGGTGGAAGCCCTGCAGCCGGAACGCAGCCTGAGCTACAACCCGTTGTTCCAGGTGATGTTCAATCACCAGACCGATAGCCAGCGCGGTGGTGGCAGCGTCACGGGCCTGCAGGTGCAAGGGTTGGAGTGGGACAGCAAGACCGCGCAATTCGACCTCAACCTCGACACCCAGGAATCGGCCGACGGCATCCAGGCCTCGCTGACCTACTCCACCGACCTGTTCGACGCGCCGAGCCTTGAGCGTTTCCTCGCCCATTGGCACCGGTTGCTGCAAGCGGTGGCCAAGGATTGCAGTGGCCGTGTCGGCGAGCTGCCGTTGCTGGACGATGACCAGTGGCAGCAACTGGTACACGGCTGGAACCACACGCACAAAACCTTCGCCCACGACGTGGGCGTTCACCGCCTGCTGGAAGCCCAGGCCCAGGCGCGGCCTGATTCCACGGCACTGGTGTGCAACGGCCAGGCGCTCAGCTACGGCGAGTTGAACCGGCGCGCCAACGGCCTGGCCCATCGCCTGCGCGCAGCGGGTGTGGGCCCTGACGTGCTGGTGGCGGTGGCACTGGACCGTTCGGTCGAGATGGTGCTGGCATTGCTCGCCACGCTCAAGGCCGGCGGCGCCTACGTACCGCTCGATCCACAGTTCCCGGCCGACCGCCTGGCCTTCATGCTCGAAGACAGCCGTGCCCGCGTGTTGCTGACCGCTGGCGAACTGCACACGCGGCTGCCGCTGGCCGCCGGCCAGCACGTGCTGTTCATGGACGCGCAGGAAGACGCGCGCTACAGCCACGCCAACCCTGACGTCGAGCTGACCGGCGAGCACCTGGCGTATGTGATTTACACCTCCGGCTCCACCGGCAAGCCCAAGGGTGTGATGGTGCGCCATGGCGCGCTGAGCAGTTTCACCCACGGCATGGCCGAGACCCTGGCCATCGGCGCCGACGCGCGCCTGTTGTCGTTGACCACGTTCTCGTTCGACATCTTTGCCCTGGAGCTCTACGTGCCGCTGGCAGTAGGCGCGACCGTGGTGCTGGCCGACAAGGACGTGTCGCTGGACCCCGAGGCGATCCTTGACCGGGTGCAGCGCGAGGCAATCAACGTGGTGCAGGCCACGCCATCAACCTGGCGCATGCTCCTGGACAGCGAGCGCCGCACCTTGCTGCACGGGGTCAAGTGCCTGTGCGGCGGCGAGGCGCTGCCGGCCGACCTGGCCGAGCGCATGCTGGCCCAGCAGGGTACGGTGTGGAACCTGTACGGCCCGACCGAAACCACCATCTGGTCGGCCGCCCATAAGCTGGTCGAGCCGCTGCCGTTTGTCGGTCGACCAATCGCCAATACCGCCTTGTTCATTCTCAACGCCGACCTCACTCCGTGCCCGGTCGGCGCTGCCGGCGAACTGTTGATCGGCGGGGTTGGCCTGGCCCGTGGTTACCACGGCCGGGCGGCGATGACTGCCGAGCGCTTCGTGCCCAACCCCTTCGCCGGCAACGGTGAACGCCTGTATCGCACCGGCGACCTGGCGCGCTATCGCGCGGATGGCGTGGTCGAGTACATCGGCCGCGTCGATCATCAGGTCAAGGTGCGCGGTTTCCGGATCGAGCTGGGCGAGATTGAGGCGTGCCTGCGCGAGCAGAGCCGCATTCGCGAAGCGGTGGTGGTGGCCGAGAACGACCAGTTGCTGGCCTACCTGGTGACCGACAGCCCGACGCCACAGGCCGATCAAGGCGCGTTGCGCGAGCGGTGCAAGGTCGCGTTGCGTGAGGTACTGCCGGACTACATGGTGCCGGCACACATGCAATTCCTGTTGCGCCTGCCGCTGACACCCAATGGCAAGCTGGACCGCAAGGCGCTGCCGAAACCGGACGCCAGCCTGCTGCAAAAACGCTATGTGGCGCCGGTCAGCGAGCGCGAGAGCCAGGTCGCGGCCATTTGGGCGGACGTATTGGGCACGCCGCAGGTGGGCCTGGAAGACCACTTCTTCGAACTCGGTGGGCACTCGCTGCTGGCGACCCGCGTGGTGTCGCGTGTCCGCCAGGCGCTGGGGATCGAGGTGGCGCTCAAAAGCCTGTTCGAGCAACCGGTGCTGGGCGCCTTCGTGCGTGGGCTGGGGAGGCGGGCGCCGAGGTGGCGCAGATCCCGCGGGCCGATCGTGAACGGCCGTTGCCGTTGTCGTATGCCCAGGAGCGCCAGTGGTTCCTCTGGCAGTTGGAACCCGACAGCGCGGCCTATCACATTCCCGCCGCGCTGCGCCTGCTGGGCACACTCGACCACGGGGCCTTGCAACGGGCTTTCGATACGCTGGTGCAGCGCCATGAAACGCTGCGCACAGTGTTTTTCGCCGATGTGCAGCAGACCGTTCAACGTGTGCTCGAACAAGCCAGCCCGGTTATCGAGCACCGGCGCCTGGGTTCGGCCACCGCCGCTGAATTGCAAAGGTTGGTAGAGACAGAAATCGCCCGGCCCTTCGACCTGCAGGCCGGCCCGTTGCTGCGTATCACCCTGCTGCAACTGAGCGAGCGCGAACATGTGCTGGTGCTGGTGCAGCATCACATTGTGTCGGATGCCTGGTCGATGCAGGTCATGGTCGATGAGCTGGTGAGTCTCTACGCCGGTTACAGCCAGGGCCTCGACCCGCAGCTGCCGGCACTGCCGATTCAATACGCCGACTACGCGCAGTGGCAGCGCAGCTGGATGGAGGCGGGCGAGAAACAACGCCAGCTGGCCTACTGGCGTGCCCGCCTGGGCGATGTGCAGCCGGTGCTGGAGTTGCCGCTGGATCGTCCGCGCCCGGCCCTGCAGCGCTATGACGGTGCGCGCCTGGACCTGCGTGTCGAGCCCGGCGTGGTCGAGGGCCTGCGCGCCCTGGCACAGCGCGAAGGCGTGACGATGTTCATGGTACTGCTGGCGTCTTTCCAGGCCTTGTTGTACCGCTACACCGGCCAGTCGGATATCCGTGTCGGTGTGCCTATCGCCAACCGCAACCGCCTGGAAACCGAGCAACTGATCGGCTTTTTCGTCAACACCCAGGTGCTCAGGGCCGAGATCGACGGGCACATGACCTTTGCCCAGCTGTTGCAACAGGTCAAGGAACAGGCGCTGGGCGCGCAAGATCATCAGGACCTGCCGTTCGAGCAATTGGTCGAGGCCCTGCAACCCGAGCGCAGCCTGAGCCACAACCCGCTGTTCCAGGTGATGTTCAACCACCAGTCGGATGCCCAGGCCAATCGCGCCGGGCAACACGTGCCGGGCCTGCAGGTGCAGGGGCTGGAATGGGACAGCCACACCGCCCATTTCGACCTGAGCCTGGACACCGAGGAGTCCGCCGATGGCCTGTTGGCCTCGCTGACCTACGCCACCGCGTTGTTCGACGCGAGCACCTTGCAGCGCTTCGCCGGGCACTGGCAGAACCTGCTCAAGAGCGTGGCTGGCGCTGCCCGACAGTGTGTCGCCGACCTGCCGATCCTGGGCAGCAGCGAACAGGCGCAGATGCTTTATGAGTGGAACCCGCCGCAACCGGCGCGGGCCGCCCACGGCAGCGTATTGAGCAAATTCGAGCAGCAGGTGGCCAGCCGGCCCGAGGCGGTCGCGTTGATCATGGATCAACGGCGCATGGATTACGCCGACCTCAACCGGCGCGCCAACCGCCTGGCGCACCGGCTGATCGAGCAGGGCGTGGGCGCCGACAGCCTGGTCGGCGTGGCCGTGGACCGCTCGCTGGAAATGATCGTCGCGCTGCTGGCCGTGCTCAAGGCCGGTGGCGCCTATGTGCCGCTGGACCCGCAATACCCACGCGATCGTCTGCAATGCATGATCGAAGACAGCGGCTTGCAGCTGTTGCTGACCCAGCAGCCCTTGCTCGAGCGCTTGCCGATCACTGCGGACCTCACGTTGATCTGCCTGGAGTCCGACCCGGACTGGCTGGCCGAGTACCCGTCGAGCAATCCACCGGCGCGTGCGTTCGCCTCCAACCTGGCCTACCTGATGTTCACCTCCGGTTCGACCGGGCGGCCCAAGGGCGTCGGGATTGACCAGGCCTCCCTGGCGCGGCACGTCGAGGTGTTTATCGATGTGTTCGACCTGACTGCCGCCGACCGTGTACTGCAGTTCGGTACGTTCAACTTCGACGGTTTCGTCGAGCAACTCTACCCGGCGCTGTGCTGCGGCGCTGGCGTGGTGGTGCGGGGCGGCGAGCTGTGGGACAGCGACACCTTCTACACGCAACTGATCGAACATGAGATCTCGGTGGTCGACCTGACCACCGCGTATTGGCACCTGATCGCCCGTGACTTTGCCGAGCGTGGCGTACGTGATTACGCACGTCTGCGCCAGGTGCATGCGGGGGGCGAGGCCATGCCGCCGGAAGGGCTGGCGTCGTGGCGCGAGGCCGGGCTGGGCCATGTCCGCCTGCTCAACACCTACGGTCCTACCGAGGCGACCGTCACGGTCACGGCCCTGGATTGCGCAGGCTATGTGGATGGCAGCGAAGCCGTGACGCAAATGATGCCGATTGGTCGTGTGCTTGAGGGGCGCGCCATCTATCTGCTGGATGCCAGCCTCAACCCGGTGCCCGTGGGCGTGGCCGGTGAGCTGGTGATTGGCGGACCGCTACTGGCGCGCGGGTATTTCAATCGCGCCGCCTTGAGCGCCGAGCGCTTTATTCCCGACCCTTTCGACCCCGCAGGTGGCGGCCGCCTGTACCGCACCGGTGACCTGGCGCGTTATCGTGCCGATGGTGTGATCGAGTACATCGGGCGCATCGACCATCAGGTCAAGGTGCGTGGCTTCCGTATCGAACTCGGCGAGATTGAGTCCCGCCTGCTGGCACAGGAGGGCGTGCGCGAAGCCTTGGTGATTGCGGCCGACCAGCAGCTCATCGCCTACGTGGTCACGTCGCAGGCGGCGTCCGAGCAGGATGCGCTGCGTGAGCAGATTCGCAGCGCATTGCGCGATGAACTGCCGGACTACATGGTGCCGGCGCATTTCATGTTCCTGCACGCCTTGCCACTGAGCCCCAACGGCAAGCTCGACCGCCAGGCCTTGCCGCGTCCGGAGGCAAGCCACGCGACGCCGCATTGGGTGGCGCCGGTCACCGTGCTGGAGCAGCAGGTCGCGGCAATCTGGGCGGATATCCTCGGTGCCGAGCGCATTGGCCTTACCGACCACTTCTTCGAACGAGGCGGCCATTCGTTGCTAGCGATGCAAGTGGCGTCGCGCCTGCGGCATAACCTGGGGATCGAGTTGCCGCTACGGGTACTGTTCGAGCAACCGCGCCTGGACGGCTTTATCGCAGCCCTGCATACCGAGGGCAAGCGGGGCGGTTCGACCGCGCCAGCGCTGGTGCCGGCGTCGCGAGAGCTGCCGCTGGTGTTGTCCTACGCCCAGGAGCGCCAGTGGTTCCTGTGGCTGCTGGACCCCGACAGCGCCGCCTACCATGTGCCCAGTGCCTTGCGCCTCAAGGGCCAATTGGACCTCGACGCGCTGCAACGCAGCTTCGATAGTCTGGTGGCGCGCCATGCCAGCCTGCGCACGCATTTGCAGCAAGACGACGCGCAAACGCTGCAGGTGATTGCGCCACAGGCCAGGGTTGAGATCACCGTGGTGCAAACCGATGAGGCCAGTCTCAAGGCCCAGGTGGAAGCTGAAATAGCCCGCCCGTTCGACTTGCTCGCCGGCCCGTTGCTCAGGACCCGCTTGCTGCGCCTGAGTGAGAACGAGCATGTGTTGGTGCTGGTGCAGCACCATATCGTCTCCGACGGTTGGTCGATGCAGATCATGGTCGATGAGCTGGTGCAGTTGTACAGCGCCTACAGCCAGGGCCAGTCACTGCAACTGCCGGCCTTGCCGATCCAGTACGCGGATTACGCCCGGTGGCAGCGCGAGTGGATGGACGCGGGTGAAAAAGCCCGGCAGTTGGCCTACTGGCAAGGTTTGCTGGGCGGCGAGCAACCGGTATTGGAACTGCCGTTCGACCATCAGCGCCCAGCCGAGCAAAGCCATTGCGGTGCGCGTCTGTTTGTGCCATTGCCGTGCGCACTGGTCGCGGACCTCAAGGGCCTGGCGCAACGCGAAGGCGTGACCGTGTTCATGCTGTTGCTGGCCTCGTTCCAGGCGCTGATGCACCGCTACAGCGGCCAGGAAGACGTGCGTGTCGGTGTGCCGATTGCCAACCGCAACCGGGTCGAAACCGAGCGGCTGATCGGCTTCTTCGTCAACACCCAGGTGCTCAAGGCCGATATCGATGAGCAGACTACGGTCACGCAGCTGTTGCAGCAGGCGCGCCAGCGGGCGCTGGAGGCCCAGGATCACCAGGACCTGCCGTTCGAACAGTTGGTGGAGGCGTTGCAGCCCGAACGCAGCCTGAGCCTCAACCCGCTGTTCCAGGTGATGTTCAACCACCAGACCGAAGCACGCCTGGGCGGCAGCGAACATCAATTATCGACACTGCGCGTCGAAGGGCTGGAGTGGGAAAGTCACACGGCCCATTTCGACCTCGACCTGGATGTGCACGAGGGCGTCGACAGTCTTTGGGCGACCCTGGGTTACGCCACCGACCTGTTCAATGCCTCGACCATCGAGCGCATGGCGCGCCACTGGCAGAACCTGTTGCAAGGCATGGTCGAGGATCAACAGCAGAGTATCGGCCAGTTGAACCTGCTCGACCCGGATGAGCGCCAACAGATCCTGCAACTGTGGGACCGCACGGGTTCCGGCTTCTCGGCCCAGCGCCTGGTGCACGAATTGGTCGCCGAGCGTGCGCGGGAAAATCCTGCGGCGGTGGCGGTCAAGTTCGATGCACAAACCCTGAGCTATGGCGAGCTGGATCGTCAGGCCAACCGCCTCGCCCATGCGCTGATCGCCCGTGGTGTCGGCCCGGAAGTGCGCGTGGCCATCGCCATGCCGCGCAGTGCCGAAATCATGGTGGCGTTCCTCGCGGTAATGAAAGCCGGCGGCGTGTATGTGCCGCTGGATATCGAATACCCCCGCGACCGCCTGCTGTACATGATGCAGGACAGCCGCGCGCAATTGCTGCTCACCGACAGCCGCGCGTTGCAGCAACTGCCGATCCCGGCAGGATTGACCAGCCTGGCGATTGATCGCACTGAGGAGTGGGCGGGGTTCAGCGACACGGCGCCCGATGTGAAGCTGGACGGCGACAACCTCGCCTACGTGATCTACACCTCCGGCTCCACCGGCATGCCCAAGGGCGTGGCGGTGTCCCACGGCCCGTTGGTGGCGCACATCATCGCCACCGGCGAGCGTTATGAAACCTCGCCGGCCGATTGCGAACTGCACTTCATGTCGTTCGCCTTCGACGGCTCCCACGAAGGCTGGATGCACCCGTTGATCAACGGCGCGAGCGTGCTGATCCGCGATGACAGCCTGTGGCTGCCCGAGTACACCTACGAACAGATGCACCGTCACAACGTGACCATGGCCGTGTTCCCGCCGGTGTACCTGCAACAGCTGGCCGAACATGCCGAGCGCGACGGTAATCCACCGAAGGTCCGTGTGTACTGCTTCGGCGGTGACGCGGTGGCGCAGGCCAGCTACGACCTGGCCTGGCGTGCACTCAAGCCGACCTACCTGTTCAACGGCTATGGGCCGACGGAAACGGTGGTTACGCCACTGCTGTGGAAAGCGCGTAAAGGCGACCCGTGCGGCGCGGTCTATGCACCGATTGGCACCTTGCTGGGCAATCGCAGCGGCTACGTGCTCGACGCGCAGCTCAACTTGCAACCGATCGGTGTCGCTGGCGAGCTGTACCTGGGTGGCGAGGGCGTGGCGCGCGGTTACCTGGAGCGTCCAGCGCTGACCGCCGAACGCTTCGTGCCGGACCCATTCGGCAAGCCGGGCAGCCGCGTGTATCGCAGCGGCGACCTGACCCGCGGTCGTCCGGATGGCGTGGTGGACTACCTCGGCCGCGTCGACCATCAGGTGAAAATCCGCGGTTTCCGCATCGAACTGGGCGAAATCGAAGCGCGCCTGCGTGAGCAGGACAATGTCGGCGAAACCGTGGTGGTGGCCCAGGAAGGCCCGACCGGCAAACAGCTGGTGGCCTATGTGGTGCCGGCCGACGCCAACCTGGCCAACCTGGCCGATCAGGCCGAGTTCCGCGACAGCCTGCGTCGCGCGCTGAAAACCCGCCTGCCGGACTACATGGTGCCGACCTACTTCATGTTCCTCGCGCAGATGCCGCTGACCCCCAACGGCAAACTCGACCGCAAGGGCCTGCCGCAACCGGATGCGAGCCTGCTGCAACAAGCCTATGTGGCACCGCAGAGTGAGTTGGAGCAGCAACTCGCGACGATCTGGGCGGATGTGCTGCGCCTGCCGCAAGTGGGCCTGAACGACAACTTCTTCGAGCTGGGCGGCGACTCGATCATCTCGATCCAGGTGGTCAGCCGTGCGCGTCAGGCCGGTATCCGCTTCACGCCCAAAGACCTGTTCCAGCACCAGACTGTACAGAGCCTGGCCGGTGTCGCGCGCCAGGGCGTCGAAGGGCTGACGATCAGCCAGGCTGCATTGAGCGGCGAGACGCTGCTGTTGCCGATCCAGCAGGCCTTCTTCGCCGACGACATTGCCGAACGTCATCACTGGAACCAGTCGGTGGTGCTGCAACCCCATGCGCGTCTCGACGCGGCAATCTTGACCCAGGCCCTGCAGGCGTTGCTCGTGCATCACGATGCCTTGCGCTCGCAGTTCCTCGCAGGCGCTGATGGCTGGCAGGGTGTGTATCGCGGCGCCGAGCAGCATCAGGCCGATGCCGTGCTGTGGCAAACCGCACTGCGCAGTGTTGACGAGCTGGCAGCGCTCGGCGAAGAAGCCCAGCGCAGCCTGGATCTTGGCCAAGGCCCGTTGATGCGCGCAGTGCTGGTCGAGCTGGACGATGGCTCGCAGCGCCTGTTGCTGGTCATCCACCACCTGGTGGTGGACGGCGTGTCATGGCGGATTCTGCTGGAAGACCTGCAAACCGCCTACCGCCAGGTTGACCGTGGCGTCCCGGTGGCATTGCCGGCCAAGACCAGCTCGACCCGCGACTGGGCGCAACGTCTGCAGCAATACGCTCAAGGTGACGCGCTGACGCAAGAGCTGGCGTGGTGGCAGACCCAACTGCATGGCGTCGAGGCCGATCTGCCGGGCGCCCAGCCGGGTGCGAGCCTGAGCAACCGGCATGCCGCCAGTGCGACCACGCACCTGGATGCCACGCACACCCGTCGGCTGTTGCAGGACGCACCGGCGGCCTATCGCACGCAGATCAACGACCTGCTGCTGACCGCGCTGGCCCGTGTGGTCGGACGCTGGACCGGTCACGCCTCGACCCTGATCCGCCTCGAAGGACATGGCCGCGAAGACCTGTTCGAAGACATCGACCTGACCCGCACCGTCGGCTGGTTCACCAGTCTCTACCCGGTGAAACTGACCCCGGCGCTGACCCTGGGGGGCTCGGTGAAAGGCATCAAGGAGCAGCTGCGCGGCATTCCCGACAAGGGGATCGGCTTTGGCGCCTTGCGTTACCTGGGGCCGCCGCAAGTGCGTGAAACCCTGGCGCATCTGCCGCAGCCACGCATCACCTTCAACTACCTCGGCCAGTTCGATGCCAGCTTCGAAAGCAGTGACGAGCAGGGCCTGTTCATGCCTTCCGGTGATGCGGCCGGGGCCGATCAAAGCCCCGAAGCGTCGCTGGGCAACTGGTTGGAAATCAATGGCCAGGTGTATGGCGGCGAGTTGAACCTGAGCTGGAGTTTCAGCCAGGAAATGTTCGACCCGGCGAGCATCCAGCAGTTGGCCGACGACTATGCCGCTGAGCTCAAGGCGGTGATCGAGCATTGCTGCCAGCCCGAAAACAGCGGCGCGACGCCGTCGGACTTCCCCTTGGCGCACTTGAGCCAGGCGCAGTTGGATGGCTTGGCGCTGCCGTTGAGTCGCGTCGAGGACATTTACCCGTTGTCGCCTATGCAGCAAGGCATGCTGTTTCAATCCTTGTACGGCCAGGGCTCCGGCGACTACATCAACCAGTTGCGCGTCGACGTGCAAGGGCTGGATGTTGCACGGTTCGCGGCGGCCTGGCAGGTGGCCCTGGAACACCATGACATCCTGCGTACGGCATTCCTCTGGCAGACCGAGCTGGAGCAGCCGTTGCAGGTGGTCTACAAGACGGTACAAGTGCCGTTGATCGAGCACGATTGGCAGCACCGCCCGGACCGCGCCGAGGCGCTCGATGCGTTGGCCGAATCCGCGCGCACCGAAGGTTTTGTGCTGGAGCAGGCGCCGCTGCTGAGCCTGGTGGTGGTACGCACTGGTGCCGACAGTCACCATCTTATCTACACCAATCACCACATCCTGATGGATGGCTGGAGTGCCTCGCAGCTGTTTGGCGAAGTCATGCAGCAGTATGCCGGCGAGTCGCTGCGTGCACCGAGCGGGCGCTATCGCGACTACATCGCCTGGCTGCAGGCGCAGGATCCGGTCATCAGCGAAACCTTCTGGAAGGCCCAATTGGCGGGGCTGCAGGAGCCGACGCGGCTGTCGCGCGGGATCCAGCGCGAGCAAGACCTGGCCCAGGTCAACGGGGTTCACCGGTCGGTACTCGCACCGGCGGCGACCGAGCAGCTCAAGGCGTTTGCCCAACGCCACAAAGTTACCCTCAATACCCTGGTGCAAAGCGCCTGGCTGCTGCTCTTGCAACGCCACACCGGCCTCGACACCGTGGCATTTGGTGCGACGGTGGCAGGGCGTCCGGCCGAGTTGCCGGGGATTGAGCAGCAGGTCGGCCTGTTCATCAACACGCTGCCGGTGGTGGCGACGCCCAGCCCGCAGTTGAGCGTGGAGACCTGGTTGCAGACGGTGCAGACGCAAAACCTGCGCCTGCGCGAACAAGAACACACGCCACTCTTTGATATCCAGCGTTGGGCGGGCCTCGGTGGTGAAGCGTTGTTCGACAGCATTCTGGTGTTCGAGAACTACCCGGTGTCTGCAGCGCTGGAGCAGGGCTCCCCAGCCGGCTTGCGCTTCGGCGCGATGGACAGCCTGGAGCAGACCCATTACCCGTTGACCGTGTTGCTGGCCATGGGCGACAGCCTGGCCGTGGAGTTCAACTACGACCGCGCCGCGTTCGACGCACAGGCGATCGTCCACCTGGCCGAGCACTTCCAGCAGCTGTTGCAGGCCCTGACCCTGCCGCAGGTGCAGCGCCTGGCGGACCTGCCATCGCTGCCGGACGCGCAGCGCACGTTGATCGTCGAGGATTGGAATGCGACGGCGCGCGAGTACCCGTTGCAACGCACGGTGCATCAGCTGATCGAGGACCAGGTCGCGCTGACACCGCAGGCTCCGGCCCTGGCCTATGGGGCGCAGCGCCTGAGTTACGCCGAGTTGAACCGACGCGCCAACCGCCTGGCCCATCGTTTGCTGGAAGCCGGCGTGGGCCCGGACGTACTGGTCGGCCTGGCGCTGGAGCGTTCCATCGAGATGGTGGTCGGCTTGCTCGCGGTGCTCAAGGCCGGTGGCGCCTATGTGCCGCTCGACCCGGAATACCCGCGTGAGCGCCTGGCCTACATGCTCGAAGACAGCGGGGTGAAACTGCTGTTGACCCAAGCCCATCTGCGTGAGCAGTTGCCGGTCCCTCAAGGCCTGGAAACGCTGATATTGGGTGACGCCGGGTTCGAAGGCTACAGCGACGCCAACCCCGGTATTGTGCTGAACGGCGAAAACCTCGCCTACGTGATCTACACGTCAGGCTCCACCGGCCAGCCCAAGGGCGCCGGCAACCGTCATGTGGCGCTGACCAACCGCCTGTGCTGGATGCAGGAGGCTTACGCGCTGGATGCCGGCGATACCGTGTTGCAGAAAACCCCGTTCAGTTTTGACGTGTCGGTGTGGGAGTTCTTCTGGCCACTGATGACCGGCGCACGCCTGGTGGTCGCGGCGCCAGGCGATCATCGTGATCCGGCCAGGCTGGTCAGCCTGATCAACGCCGAGCAGGTCACCACCCTGCATTTCGTACCGTCGATGCTGCAAGCGTTCCTGCAGGATGCCAACGTGGCGTCCTGCACCAGCCTGCAGCGTATTGTCTGCAGTGGCGAGGCGTTGCCCGTCGATGCGCAGCAGCAAGTCTTCGCCAAGCTGCCTCATGCCGGGCTCTACAACTTGTACGGCCCAACTGAAGCCGCCATCGACGTGACGCACTGGACGTGCGTCGAGGAAGGTCGCGACGCGGTGCCTATCGGCAAGCCGATTGCCAACCTCGGCTGCTACGTCCTCGACGACAACTTCGAGCCGGTTCCGGCCGGCGTACTCGGCGAGCTGTTCCTCGGCGGCGTTGGCCTGGCGCGGGGTTATCACCGTCGCCCGGGCTTGACTGCCGAGCGCTTTATCGCTCATCCGTTCATCGCGGGTGAGCGCCTGTACCGTACCGGCGACCTGGCCCGCTATCGCCCTGATGGGGTGATCGAATACGCCGGGCGTATCGACCATCAGGTCAAGCTGCGCGGCTTGCGCATTGAGCTGGGCGAAATCGAAGCGCGGCTGCTGGAGCACGCCTCGGTGCGTGAGGCAGCGGTGCTGGCGGTGGACGCCAAGCACCTGGTCGGTTACCTGGTCTTGCAGGAGCAGGGTGAACACTGGCGTGAAATCCTCAGTGCACACCTGGCCGTTCATTTGCCGGATTACATGGTGCCGGCGCAATGGCTGGTGCTGGAACAGATGCCCCTGAGTCCCAACGGCAAGTTGGACCGCAAGGCCCTGCCGAAGCCGGACACACAGGCAAGCCAGCGTTTTGAAGCGCCGCAGACCGCGTTGGAGCACACGGTCGCGCACCTCTGGCGAGAGGTGCTCGGCGTCGAGCAGGTGGGTGTCCACGACAACTTCTTCGAACTCGGCGGCCACTCGCTGTTGGTCTTGATGCTCAAGGAGCGGATTCGCAAGGCCAGCGGCATCGGCCTTTCGGTCAGTCAGTTGATGCTCAACCCGACCGTGCGTGCCCAGGTTGCTTGCCTGGAAGGCACTGCGCGCCGGTCGCTGCTGGTGCCGCTCAATAGCCGCACCGAGGGCACGCCGCTCTACCTGTTCCACCCCAGCTATGGTTCAGTGCATTGCTACAAGGCCATTGCCCTGGCGCTGCGCGATCAGCGGCCGGTGGTCGGTGTGATTTGCCGTGCATTGGCCGAGGAGGGCGCGCAAGTGCCGTCCTGGGCCGCGATGGTCGAGGACTACACCGCACAGTTGCTGGAGGCTCAACCCGAAGGCGCCTTCCGTCTGGGTGGCTGGTCATTGGGCGGCAACCTGGCGGTCGAAGTGGCCCATGGCCTGGAGCAGGCGGGTCGGCAGGTGGAGTTTGTCGGTTGGATCGACTCCTCGCCACCGCGCTGGCTCACGCAGTACTGGGACGCGGCAGTCGTCAGCGATGACAGCGAGTTCTCGGACAACGAACGACGCGTGGCATTACTCGGCGTGATGTTCCCGGCCTCTGCAGAGGCGATCCACAGCGCTTGGGAAGGCTTGCAGGCCACCCACATCGCTGAAGACCAGCAATGGGCAGGCTTCGTCGAATGGGCCGAGGCCTCCCTGGGCCAAGCGTTCCAGGACATCAAGCAGGAACTGTTGGGCGGCAATGAGGCACAGGTCTCCTGGGAGGTCGACCGTGCGTTGTTCAAGCGCATGGAACAGGCGGACTTCAAGCCGCTCAAGGCGCCGGTCAGTTGCTGGTGGGCGGCCAAGAGCCGTGCTGGCCAACACAAGGCATTGATTGAGGCGAGCATGCAGCGGGTGATCGGCGCGGCGTGTGTGGTGCGCTCGGAGGTCATCGAGGTGGACCATGAGCGCATCATTGACAACGCCGGGTTCGTACGCAGCTTTGTAGCCGCCATGGAGTAACTGTCGCCTGACCAGACAGCCCCAGCCCACGTGATGTGTGCTGGGGCTTTTTGATGCGCGGACGGCAACGGCAGCCAAGACGAACCACACGCCAAAAAAAACACCCTGTGCAGGGTGCCTGCACAGGGTGTTGGGGGATTGCCTAGGCGGGGGTCAGAAGTCCCAGCGGGTCGACAGCATCACGTTGCGGGGGTCGCCGGAGTAAGACGAGGTGTAGAACCCGATGTTGGTGTAATAGCGTTTGTCGAACACGTTGTTGACGTTGATCGTGGCCGAGAGGTTTTTGCTGATCTGGTAGCGCGCCATCGCGTCCACCAGCCAGTACGGGTCTTGGGAAAACCGCTGGGTCACATCCTTGCCGCGGTTGTAGACATCCTGCCAGACCTCACCCTGCCAGCGCGCGCCGCCGCCGAGGGTCAGCTTGTCGAGGGCGCCGGTCAGCTTGTAGCTGGTATAGAAGTTCAACTGGTCCTGAGGCTCAAAGGTGGAGAATTTCTTGCCGTCGTCATCGCGGATCACCTTGTGGGTGTAGCCCGCCTGCACCTGCCAGCCTGGCGCCAATTCGCCGGAGATCTCGGCTTCATAGCCCTTGGTCTTGGCCTTGACTCCCATGTAGGCCCACTCGACGGGCGAGTTGGCCGGCATATTGTTGTTGTACTCGGTGTCTTCCTCGGCCCGATTCGATTCATGAATCTCGAAGTAGGCGAGGCTGGCGTTCAAGCGGCCGTCATAGAACTCGCCCTTCAGACCCAGCTCGTAGTTCTCGCCCTCGTCAGGCTCGACCATTTTGTTGTTGCGGTCGGGCCGCAGCATCTGCGGCATGAAGATCGAGGTGTAGCTTGCGTACACCGAGAAATTCTTGTTGAGGTCGTACACCATGCCGGCATAAGGGATGACCTTGCCGGTTTCCCGCGAGTCGTTGGTGCCGGTCAGCCGGTAGTCGGCCAGGCGCGAACCGAGCAACAGCGACAGGTCGTCGGTGAGGCTCAGGCGAGTCGAGAAGTAGACGGCCGCCTGGCGGGTGATGTCGTCTTTCTCGTGGGCCGGGCCCCATTGCGGTTCGAGGCTGTCACCGTCCCACTCATAGAGCGGGAAATTATTGCCGTCCCTGTAGGTCGCTTCGTAGCCGTAATAGTCGTTGCCTTGCCAGTGCGAGCGCGAGACCGAGGAACCGACGACCAGTTGATGCTCCCGTCCACCCAGGCTGAACGGCCCGGAGAGGTAGAAATCACCGTTGTTGCTGATGGTCTTGCCGGTGAACTTGGAGCCATAGACCGACGCCCGGTCGCTGGAATTCGGTATGGGCGATGCGTAACCCAGCGGCGCGTTGTAGCCATTGAGCTGGTTGCTGTAGTTGGCCTTGGCGACCCAGCCGTTATCCAGGGCGTGTTCCAGGGTGGCGAACACACTGCGGCTGTATTGCCCCCAGCTGCTCCATTTCGGGCCGTTGTTGTAGCCGCGGTTGAAGCTGATCTCGTTACCGTTGCCATCGAACAGGGAACGGCTGCCCGACCAGCTGGAGCCTTTCGGGTCGTTGTTCTGGTAGTCGGCGCCGACGGTCAGCAGGGTGTCGGGCGTCAGGTCGAATTCGAGGATGCCGTAGTAGACATCCGTCTTGCGTTCATAGTGGTCCATGAACGAATGGCGGTCCTGATGCACCGCCACGGCGCGCCCGCGCACGTTGCCGCTGTCGGTCAGCGGGCCGCTGACGTCCAGCTCCGAGCGGTAGTTGTCCCACGAGCCGGCACCCAGGCTGACATGGCCCTTGAACTCGGCAGTGGGTTTCTTGCGCACCAGGTTGATGGTACCGCCAGGGCCGCCTGCGCCGGTCATCAGGCCGGTAGTCCCCTTGAGCACTTCGACGCGGTCGTAGATCGCCATGTCGCTGAGGGTCTGGCCGGCCGAGTAGCCGTCGTTGCGCGTGGTCGGCACGCCGTCGTACTGGAAGTTCTGGATCGGGAATCCGCGTGCGTAGTAGTTGGTGCGCTCGCTGTCGAAGGTCGACACGGTGATGCCCGGTGTGTGACGCATCACGTCGTCAATGCCGTTGAGACCGAAGTCGTCCATGGTCTGGCGGGTGACCACGGAAATCGACTGGGGCGTTTCCCGCGGTGTCAGTACCATCTTGGTGGCAGTGGCGATGGTGCCCGGCGTATAGGAGCCGCTGTCCTCAGTGATGGTGCCGAGCTGGTTGGCGTTGATCTGGGTGGCCCCCAGCTCCACGGCGCCGGTGCCCGAGCTTGGCGCGTTGATGATCATCGAGCTGCCTTGCAGGCTGTAACTCACGCCTGTCCCCCCCAGGAGGCGCTCGATTGCCCGTACCGGGTCCATTTTGCCGCTGACCGCCGTGCTGTGTTTGTTCTGCACGGTTTCCGGGCTGTACAGGATTTGCAGGTTGGTCTGTTGACCGAATACCTGCAGCGCAGTACTCAGTGGTTGCGCCGGAATGTTCAATTCGAATTCTTCCGCCTGCACATAACCTGCTACGGGCAGGCTGATTGCCAGCGCCAGGGCGTTGGGCAGAACGTTGAATTTCAAAGCCCGCCGCATGGAAAGTGCGGTGCTCAATGGGCTGAGGGCAAGCCGTACGGGCATGGTGTGTTTCTCTTTTTAAGTGTTGGCAAATAGGTGGTTAATGCGGTTAATTCTCATTGCTGCATATGAGACGTTCCCACTCGCATAAACCGGAAAAATTTATGCGGGCTCCAGTTCTGCCACGACTTTCCCTGCGCTCAAGCGCACCAACTGATCGGCGATATCGAAATAACGATCGTCATGGCTGATCACGATGATGGTCTTGCCCAGGCGCTTGAGGTCCGGCAGCAGCTCGGTGTAGAAGACGCGGCGGAAGGCCGGGTCCTGGTCCGCGGCCCATTCGTCGAACACCAGTACCGGGCGTTCTTCCAGCCAGGCATTGACCAGTGCCAGGCGCTTGCGCTGGCCGGTGGAGAGGTCGGTGGTGCTGAACACCCCGTCCTTGACGCTGACCTTGTGCGCGATTTCCAGGCGTTCCAGGTATTTGGCGGCACTGTCCAGCGACTGGGTGGCGCTGCCCTGGACCAGGTCATCGAACAGGTAGTAGTCGGCGAATACCGTGGTGAACAACTGGCGGTAGTCGTCGCGTGCTGCAGCGGTCAGCGTTTCGCCGTTCAGGCGGATTTCGCCGGCCTGGGGCTGGTAGAGGCCGAGCAGCAGCTTGATCAGGGTGGTCTTGCCGCAGCCGTTTTCGCCGACGATAAATACGATATCGCCCTGCTTGATGCTCAGGTTGATCGGCCCCAGGTGAAACGGCTGGCTGCCTTCCACCGGCGGCGGGCTGTAGGTCACACCGCGCAGCTCAAGGCTGTTGACCATCGGAGTCGGGGCTTCGCTGCCGTCCATCAACAAGTGGGGCTCGGGGGACGAGAAGCGCTCGGACAGTTCGGTGATCCGCGCAAACGCAATGCGCGCCTTGCCGATGATCGGCAGGTAACCCACCACATGTTCCAGCGGGCCTTTCATGTACAGCAGCACCAGTACGAAGCCGGTGATCACCGCAGGGTCCGGGTTGGGGTTGTAGGCCTGCATCGCCAGGGCCAGGCCGATGACCACGAAGAACAGCATCGAGCCAAAGGTCTTGGCGACGATATAAATGTTCACCGAGCGCACCTGGATATCGCTGATGCGGTCGGCGGTCTCCTGGATGCGGTGGGTGTTCATGCGGTAGCGCCGTGGCCGGTGGATGCGCAGCTCCTTGGCACCCGAGGCGATCGCCGAATAATAGCGCTGCAGTTCGTCTTCCTGGTCGCGGGCTTCGTCGAAGCCACGGATGCCCTTGGCGCCGGCGATGAATTGCACGCTGCTGCCGATGATGATCGCCACGACCATCATCAGGAACATCGGCACCGACAGGTACGCCAGGTAGCCCAGGCAGCCCAGGGTCACGGTGGTCGCGATGGCCAGCGGGGTGAAGGCGAAGGAAAAATCGCTGATGGTGTCGACGTCATGGGTCAATACCGGAATCAGCCGGTGGGAGCGGTACTGTTCGATCTGCTCGATGGGCGCCGACAGCACCTTCTCGCCGAGGTCCTTGCGCAGCGCGGCAATGATGCGTTGGCCGACGTAGTTGGTGCCGATATCCGAGACAATCGAGCTGGTCAGCGCCAGCAGGCACAATGCGGCAAACGTCAGAATCACCCCGTGCGTCATGCCGGTGGCGGAGTGCAGGGCGTTATTGATGGTCGCCAGCAGCAACGTGATGGCCAGGCCGCCGGCCATGCCCAGGGCGACGGAGACCGTCACGATGGTGCGAAAAGGCCTGAGCAATGCGAGCAAACCCTTGAAGGCGCCGCGCTTGGGGTCGGTCATAAGTACTTCCCGGAAAGTGAATAGAGGGGGCTGGGCACACAGACCCTTACCCATGACAAACGAAGGATTGGCGCGACTATTTAGCTCGGCGTGCCCGGCGGTGACGGCGGCGGATAAATTGCCCGGCGCCTGGTTCGTTCTTGTTGGGTAGGCGCACGCGTATGGGCGCGTGCCTGATCTATCCAGCGAGAGCGAAACAATGACGAAAAAGAATCTGGTGTACGTGTGGTCCCTGCGCAATGCCGCCGCCGACAAGGCCGGGCAGCCTGTGGCCTACAAGGACCATGAGCGCTACATGAAGTCGGTGCTGGAGTTTCTGGTGGGGTCGCTCAACGACACGCCGCTGGGCGAGGCCTACAACCTGGTAGGCGTGGTGTACGACGATGACGAGCAGAACCCGCGTGACCAGCAGCTGGTCAGCGACTACGGCTTTGCCTACCAGCCGGGCCGCCAGTGGCTGTACCCGGCCGACCTGCGGGTGCAGGGGCGCCTGGTCAATGATTTGCTGCTGAGCGTGCCGTCCACCTACCGCCGCCTGCCACGCGGCAGTGCGGAACACATCGCCGGCAAGCAGGATTTCGAACGCCGCCTGCATGACACCCTGGTGGAGCTCAAGGCCGATATCGTGGTGCTCGATGGGCTGCTGGTAATCCTCGATGAACTGGTGCGCCCGGGTGCGCCGTTTGCGCGTCGGATCATGAACATTCATCCGGGGATTACCCGCATCGAGTCGCCGTACGAGCGCCGTGGCGCCTACGCCACCTGGAATGCGCTGTACGGCGCACGTGGGTTGACTGTCACGGACTGGGTCACCAAGGCCACCACCCCGTCCGAGCCGCTGTACCTGACGGGTGCGTCGTTCCACTACGTCGACAATGGCATCGACTCCGGCGAAGTGTTCCACGACGTGCTCAAGACCGAGATTGCGCCGGACGACACCATCCTCGAACTGCGCTGGAACAACTTCAACAACAGCCTGTTCCCGGCGTTGCATGAAGGGTTGGAGTTGTTGGCGCAGAAGGGTATCTAAAGCGAACACGGTGCCAACTGTGGGAGCGGGCTTGCTCGCAAAGGCGGTGTGTCAGTCGCTGAAGAGGGTGGCTGATCTACCGTCTTCGCGGGCAAGCCCGCCCCCACATTTGGGGATGTATTTCAAGGTTGGAGCCGAGTTGTGCCTTCAGCTCAAATGCTGGTGCAGCACCTCGGCCTCCAGCCCGAACACCGATCAAAACTGTGGGAGCGGGCTTGCTCGCGAAGGCGGTGTGCCAGTCGCTTAAGAGGGTGGCTGATTTACCGTCTTCGCGAGCAAGCCCGCTCCCACATTTGACATGTATTCCAAGGCTGGAATGGGGTTTGCCGCCCACCAATGCCAGTGCAGCACCTCGGCCGTCAGCCCAAACACCGATCAAAACTGTGGGAGCGGGCTTGCTCGCGAAAGCGGTGTGCCAGTCGCTGAAGAGGGTGGATGATCTACCGCCTTCGCGAGCAAGCCCGCTCCCACATTTTGGGGTGTATTTCAAGGTTGGAGCCGAGTTGTGCCTTCAGCTCAAATGCTGTGCAGCACCCCGAATCCCAGCCCAAACAGCGATCAAAACTGTGGGAGCGGGCTTGCTCGCGAAAGCGGTGTGGCAGTCGCTGAAGAGGGTGGCTGACCCACCGCCTTCGCGAGCAAGCCCGCTCCCACACGGGATCTCCTGTGTTGTCAGAGATCGCGCACTACCCGAAAACCGATCCAGTCTCCGCGCGTCTGCGGGAAAATGTTGTTGCGGTTGCCCGAGCGCGAGAACACTGGCGCCTCGCCCCAGTCATTGCCGCGAATCTGATAACCCTCGCAGTTCGGCTCCATCCATGCACTGCCATCGGTCGGCGCGCCGATGTAGTTGGGGTGCTCGCAGTCGGCAACTCGTTCGTATACGTTGCCGTGCATGTCGTACATGCCGAATGCATTCGGCGGGTAGCTGCCCACCGGCGAAGAATAGCTGTAGCCATCTGCCGGGCCGTAGGTGTTGGCGTGCTCGGCAATGCTGTAGCCCTTGCCTTCATCGAACGGGAAGGGGAATGGCCCGGTGGAGCCGGCGCGGGCAGCGTATTCACGCTGGGCTTCGCTGACCATGTGGTATTGATGGCCGGTCTTTTTCGATAGCCAGGCTACGTAGTGCTTGATGTCGTCCATGTCCATGCACACCGCCGGCTGGCGCGGGCCCTGCGGGTAGCGTGGCTTGCTGGCGATACATTCGCGGCCGGGGCGGGTGTCGCCATCGGCGATCTTCACGCCGGTCTGGCGGATATAGCTGTCCCATTCGCCGGCGGTGATATGGAAGCGGCTCATGGCGAACGGCTTGGCGAAGGTCACGTCGTGCATCGGGCCTTCATCCGGCTCGCGGCCGACTTCATCTTCCGGCGTGCCCATGGTGAAGGTGCCGGCGGGCAGCACCACCATTTCCGGGCAGTCCTTGCAGTCCTTGAATACTTTGCCGGGTTGCGGCGTGGCGGCCTGGGCCAGGTTGGGCAGCAGCGCGGCGCACAGGGCGGTGAGCGCCAGGGCGCCCAGGGGCTTGAGTCGGGATGGATTCATGTGGGCATCTCGTTCAAAGGAAAAAGGGCGGGCCTCAGGCCCGCTGGTTCAGCAGGGTCATGAAGCGCTGGATCTCTTCGCTGGAATTGAGCAGGCCCGGGGAGGTACGGATCACCGGGCCGACATCGCGGTCCACCGCGTCGATGACCACACGGTTTTTCATCATGTAGGCCGCCACGGCATCACTGTCCTGGCCCTTGACCCGGAAGAAGGTAAAGCCGGCCGACAGCTCGGGGCTGCGTGGGGTAACCAGTTCGATCTTCGGGTGCGTTAGCAATTGATCTTTCAATTCGGTGTTCAGCGCATGGATGCGCGCCTGCACCTGCGCCTTGCCCAGTTGCAAGTGCAGCTTGAAGGCCTCGTCCGCCGCCCAGCGATGCTCGAAGGCGTGGAAGCCGCCAGGGGTCATGATGGTGGCGAAGTCCTTGTCCTCGGAGAAGGTCGGCACCATCGGCGTCACGTACTTGTTCTCGGGGTCGTGGGCGCACACCAGGCCGGTGCCGCGCGGCCCGAACATCCACTTGTGGGTGCCGGCGATGAAGAAGTCGCAGTGCATGTCCGGGAAATCGAGGTTCTCCACGCCGAAGCCATGCACACCGTCGACGATATAGAGGATGCGGTCCTTGTCATCGCGCTCGCGGTTGTGTTCCTCGACCAGCTTGCCGATCTCACCGATGGGCAGCTTCACACCGCTGCCGGACTGTACCCAGGTCATGCCGAGCACGCGGGTGTTGGGGCGGATATTGCGTTGGATATTGCCCAGCACTTCATCGGCGGACACCCGGTGGGCATCGTCGAACAGGCGAATCTTGCGGACCTGGGTCTGTTCCTTGCGTACCCGGAAATCCAGGCTGAACTCGGTGGCGTAATGCTCGTGCACCGTGGTCAGGATCTCCTGGTCGGCGCGCACCTTGATCCCGCCATAGATCATCGCCAGGCCTTCGGAGGTGCTGCCGGTGAGGGCGATCTGCGCGGGCGTGGCCTTCAGGTAGCGGCCGGCCCATTCGCGGACCTGGCCTTCGCGCTTCCAGGTCTCCTGCAGGTCCCAGTCCATCGCCAGGCCCGGGTTGCGGTCGATCTGTGCGCGGTAACGTTCAATGGCCTCGCGCACCGGCCTGGGGTGTGAGGCGACGAGGAAGTTGGAAAAGTGCAGGTAGCTCGGGTCCTGGTTGAACAGTTGCTTGAATCCCGTCCATGGGTCGTTCGTGCTGTCGGCAGCCATTGCCTGGGGGAGCAGGGCGGTGCCCAGCGGCAGGCTCGCGGCGAAAACACCGGCCTGCTTGAGAAAAGTACGGCGGTCGGTCATGGACATACTTCTAGGTGATTAGCGGTTGGCCAAGGGTTTGGCAGCTTTTTGGACCTGGTCCCACACGCGCAGGAAGTTGCCTCCCCACAGCTTGGCGATATCGGCTTCGGAATACCCACGCTGAATCAGTTCGGCGGTGACGTTGCGCACTTCCCCGACGTTGTTCCAGCCCTGGATGCCGCCGCCATCGTTGAAGTCCGACGCCAGGCCGACGTGATCGATACCAATCTTGCGCACGGTGTAGTCGATGGCGTCACCCAGGTCCTTGAGGGTGGCCTTGGGCTCTTCGTCGAGGATCGCGTACAGCGCGCCGGCGTACTCGCCGAACTTGTGTTCGGGCCAGGCGGCGATGATCGCGTCACCCGGCATCAAGGCCACGGCGAGGTTGGGCAGCGGTGGCAGGTCGAAACGGGCGCGCAGGGCGTTGAGCTTGTCCTGGGTCGGCTGGCTCAGCGGGCGCAGGTAGGCGGAAAACCCGACAATCTGCACCACGCCGCCGCTCTGCTTGATCAGTTGCAGTTCCTTGTCGCTGAGGTTGCGCGGGATATCCACCGCCGCGCGTGGCGCCGAGTGCGATGCCACCATCGGCGTACGGCTCAACTGCGCCACCTGCTCCAGGGCCTTGGTCGACATCTGCGACACGTCGATGATCACGCCGAGGTCATTCAGGCGGTGCACCGCTTGCTTGCCGATGTCCGAGAGGCCGTCGAGGGCATCCACTGAGTCATTGAAAAACGGCAGCGGGCGCGACGAGTCGGACCAGGCGTTGTTGCCCACATAGCTGAAGCCGAACATGCGCATGCCGCGCGCAGCCCACAGGTCCAGCTGGTTGAGGTCGTTGCCCAGCGGGTAGGCGTTGAGCATGCTGATGAAGATCGCGAACTTGCCCTCGCCATGCAGGCGCCGGAAGTCGTCCGGGGTGTAGGCGATGCCGACCTGGTTGGGGTAGTCGCGGACCATGCCGCTGATGATTTTGTAGCGCACTTCCTGTTCATTGCGCGCGGCTTCGACAAAACCGTCGGTGGGTTTGTGCGGTGCGTTGGGGCCGTTCCAGATTTCCGGCCAGCCGAAGATCGTCAGGGCGGCACCGGACAGGCGGCCGCGTGCGGCCTTGGCCAGGTCGAACTGGCCACTGCCGTCCTTGTCGGCCTCGTTGCCGGCGGTGCCGAAATCCACCGGCACGGTGATATGGCTGTCGAACGACAGCAGCCGGTCCTGCATTTCATTGGCCTGCTTGATGACCTCCAGCGGATAGCCGGCATTGCCCTTGAACCAGTGATCCCAGACCAGGAAACCGGCCCCGGCACCAATGGCCAGTGCCAGCGGCAGGCCGATATACAGCGCCTTTTTCGAACGTGGTTTTGTCATTGCCATCTCAGTCAGTTGAGGCCTTCGCTATCAGGGAAGAACGAGTGATGGGCGCGCAAATTTAGGCGCCGCCGACAGCGCGGTAAATTTCCCCGGGCTGCAAACGTTCTAGCTCTGATAAAGCCGTTTCCTAAGGTAGACAATGACCATCTCTCGACGTGGGTTCATCGCCGGCCTGGCGCTCACCGGCGCCGCTGTGCCGGCGGCCTTTTATGCCCATCGCGAGCTGACGCGCGAAGAAGAATTCCCCATCACCCCCGGCGAGGCCACGGTGGCGCTGGCCGATACTGCCGGCCAGCACCTGGCCAACACCTTGCGTGGCGTGTGGAGCCTGCGCCTGGAAGGTCGCGACGCCGGCCTCAAGGGCCTGCCGTTGGAAGGCCTGGAACTGTTGCTCGACATCGCCCCGCGTGGCCGCGGC
Source organism: Pseudomonas sp. TH21 (assembly GCF_016651025.1). Lineage (NCBI taxonomy): Bacteria > Pseudomonadati > Pseudomonadota > Gammaproteobacteria > Pseudomonadales > Pseudomonadaceae > Pseudomonas > Pseudomonas sp. TH21. Next base: position 2,544,963 of record NZ_JAEKEQ010000001.1, read on the forward strand.
GTGCGTGGCTACCTGGACACTGCCGCCAACCTGCGCGCTGAAGGCGAGCCGCGCTATCGCGTACTCGGTGACCTGGTGAGCGGCGACAGCGCCTTGCTCTATTGGCGCCTGATCGACCGCGATTCCGCCGACGGCAGGCCCGCCTATGAATTCAAGATGACCCTCGACCAGGTCTGGGCGGACTTTGCCAACGCCGGCAGCAGCACCCTCAGCGGGCAGATCCTCGACCTGGATCGCCCGCTGGCATTGACCGAGCGCGACAACCGCTTCATTGCCCACAAACACTGGTTTCCCGAAGCGCGCCAACGCATCGGCCTCAACCCGACGCTGCTGGCCTGGCTCATCGCGCCCGAGCACCGCCTGTTCCATCAGCTGTGGCACGCCACCCGGGACCAGTGGCACAAGCTCTCCGAAGAAAAGCGCGAGGCCCTGCGCGGCATCGGCTGGCAACCCGGCCCACGGGGCAACGAGCGTGATGCGCGTGGCAAGCACAAGGACCGCAACGGCTCGGGCATCGACTTCTTCTTCATGCACCGGCACATGCTCGGCACCGCGCGCTCAATGCAGGATTTGCCCTCATGGCCGCAATTCCCCGCGCCGCAACCGCCCCTTGAGCGCGATCGCCTGGGCTTCCTGCGGTACTTCGACAACCACGATGGTTTCGCCCTGCCGCCCACCTGGTGGGCCGCGGATGACAGCGAATACACCCAGTGGGTCAGCGACATCAAGGCCGCCGAGACCTACCACGGCAATTTCCAGGTCTGGGAATCCCAGTACCGCGACCCGCGTTACCTGGCCAGGTTGAGCCTCGGCCAGTTGGGCTCGGAGATGGAGCTGGGCCTGCATGACTGGCTGCACATGCGCTGGGCCTCGGTACCCCGTGACCCTTCCAACGGTGCGCCCGTGCCCCTGGCCCGCGACCCGGCAGACTTCGCCCCGCGCTGGTATGCGGCGGAAAACGACTTCCTCGGCGACCCGTTTTCGTCCCACGTGAACCCGGTGTTCTGGCACTTCCACGGCTGGATCGACGACCGCATCGAAGACTGGTTTCGTGCCCATGAGCGCTTCAACCCCGGCGAGGTCAGCCGCATGCAGGTCAACGGCGTGGCCTGGTTTGCGCCGGGGCGCTGGGTCGAAGTCGCTGACCCGTGGCTGGGCCCGGACACCCATGGCTGCAGCACCACGCCGGGGTTGCAGATGGGCAAGTCGATGGAGATGGATCCGGAGACCATGAAGCTCGCGCTGCGCATCACCTTCGGTGCCGAGGACGATGCGCTGCTGGGTTTGTTCAAGCGCGTGCCGAAGCGGCCCTGGTATGCGCGGCATTTGAAGGTCAAGGCGCGCGAAGCCTGACCCTCGTCGCTGCCTGACACCGCGCCATCGCTGGCGCGCCTGCGCGTTAAAACCACACCGCTGCTCAGCCCGATCCCAGGGCTGGCGCCCTTGTCCCCGCTTCCCATGTCACCTCCCTGCGGTCAAATCCCTTAATTTCCCAACCCTGCCGGAAGCCTTCCAGGCCCCCGGCTGTGCCCGTGTTTCTTTCACCGGGCGCCCAGCACAGACGATTGCAAACGGCAGCTGAAAACGGACTTTCTTCTCCACCGTGACTTATCAGGCAGGTTACCTCCATGCAGTTCAGCGAATTATTGGCAGCGATTTCCACCCATGCGATCCGTCTGCAAAGGGAAGCAGACGACCTGATTGTCCTGGGTGACGATGAGGCATTGGATGACGCGCTGTGGGATCAATTGATCGCCCACAAACCCCGGTTGCTCGCGCTGGTGGCCGAGCATGGCGGTGACTGGCTGAGCCCGGCCTATCGGATCACGCCGGCCATGTTGCCGCTGGTCAGCCTCGACCAGGCGGCCATCGACCGGATCGTCGCGGCGATCCCCGGTGGTGCGGCGAATGTGCAGGACATCTACCCGCTGGCGCCGTTGCAGGAGGGCATGCTCTATCACCACCTGTCGGCGCAGCAGGGCGATCCGTATGTGCTGCACGCGCAGTTTGTATTCGACAGCCGTCCTCGCCTGCACGCGTTTGCCGAGGCGCTGCAATGGGTCATCGACCGCCACGATATTCTGCGTACGTCGATGGCCTGGGAGCGCCTCGACGAGCCGCTGCAAGTGGTGTGGCGCACGGCGACCCTGGCCTGTGAAGAAGCGCATTTCAGTGGGGGCGATGCGTTCGACCGTTTGCTGAACCGCTATGACGCGCGCACGTTCCGCCTCGACCTGGGCCAGGCGCCGCTGCTGCGCCTGGTATTTGCCGAGGACCCGACCCACCAGCGCGTGGTTGCCATGTTGCTGTTTCACCACACCATTCTCGACCACACCGCGCTGGATGTGATACGCGATGAAATCCAGTTGTACCTGGCGGGCCAGCAGGACCAGGCCACAGCGCCGGTGCCGTTTCGCAGCTATATCGCCCAGGTGCGCCACGGCGTGAGCGAGCAGGCCCATGAGCAGTTCTTCCGCGAGATGCTGGCGGATATCGAGGCGCCCACACTGCCGTTCGGCTTGCAGGATGTGCAGGGCGACGGCCAGGGTATCGACGAGGTACGCATCCCCGTCGACGCAGGCCTGGGCCTGCGCTTGCGCAGCCTGGCGCGGGCGCAGGGTGTGAGTGTGGCAAGCCTGCTGCACCTGGCGTTGGCGCGGGTCCTGGGCGTGGTGTCCGGGCGCGAGTCAGTGGTGTTCGGCACGGTGATGCTCGGCCGCATGGGTGCGGGAGAGGGCGGTGAACGGGCGCTGGGCATGTTCATCAATACCCTGCCACTGCGCGTGGACCTGGGCGCGCAGGGTGTGCGGGCCGGCGTCAAGGCCACCCATGCACGGCTGACCGCGTTGCTCCAGAATGAGCACGCGTCCCTGGCGCTGGCCCAGCGTTGCAGCGGCGTGGCCGCGCCGACGCCGTTGTTCAGCGCGATACTCAACTACCGGCACAGCGCTGCGGGTGATATGGCCGAGGTGATTGACGTCGCCGAGGGGATCCAGGTCCTTGGTGCCGAGGAACGCACCAACTACCCGCTGACGGTGAACGTGGACGATCTCGGCGAAGCGTTTGCACTGACGGTGATGGTCGCGGCGGCCATCGGCGCGCAGCGTGTGGCGGGCTACCTGCACACGGGGCTGGCGAGCCTGGCCGAAGCCTTGGAGCAACGACCGGAGATGCCGCTGAGCGGCCTGAACATCCTGCCTGACCCCGAACGCCATGCCCTGTTGCACACCCTCAACCACACCCCGCAGACCTTCGCCGACAGCGCGCTGATCCACCAGCAGGTCGAAGCCCACGCCGCCGCCCAGCCCGAAGCCATTGCCTTGCGCTTCGACAACCAACGCCTCAGCTATCGCCAGCTCAACGAACGTGCCAACCAGGTTGCCCATCGCTTGCTCGCCCAAGGCGTGCGCCCGGATGATCGGGTGGCGATCTGCGTGGAACGCGGTGTGGAGATGATCATCGGCCTGCTGGGCATCCTTAAGGCCGGCGCGGGCTATGTGCCGATCGATCCGGCCTATCCGCTTGAGCGCATCGCCTACACCCTGGCCGACAGCGACCCGGTGGCCGTGCTGGTGCAGGCCAACACCCGTCATCGGGTGGGCGACCGGGCGCAGATCGATCTCAACGGCCTGCGGGGCGAGTCCATCGTCAACCCGCGGATCACGCTGAGCCCGGCAAGCCTGGCCTATGTGATCTACACCTCCGGCTCCACGGGCCAGCCCAAGGGCGTGATGATCGAGCATCGCCAGGTCGCGCGGTTGTTCACCGCCACCGAACACTGGTTCGGCTTCAACCCCACCGACGTGTGGGCGCTGTTCCATTCCTTCGCGTTCGACTTCTCGGTGTGGGAAATCTGGGGCGCGCTGATGCATGGCGGGCAACTGCTGATCGTGCCGCAACGGGTCAGCCGCTCGCCGGACGAGTGCTACACGCTGCTCTGCGAAGCGGGGGTGAGCATTCTCAACCAGACCCCCAGCGCCTTCCGTCAACTGATCGCCGCCCAGGGCCAGAGCCCCCAGGCGCATTCCCTGCGCCAGGTGATTTTCGGCGGCGAGGCGCTGGAACCGGGGATGCTCAAGCCCTGGTATGCCCGTGCGATCAATGCCGGCACGCAATTGGTGAACATGTATGGCATCACCGAAACCACCGTGCACGTCACCTACCGTGCATTGCAGGCGGCGGATGCGCACCGGGTCGGCGCCAGCCCGATAGGTGTGCGCATTCCCGACCTGCAGCTGTATGTGTTGGACGAGCGCCGCGAGCCGCTGCCGTTCGGTGTGGTCGGTGAGCTGTACGTCGGCGGCGCCGGTGTGGCGCGCGGTTACCTGAACCGCGATGCGCTGACCGCCGAGCGCTTCCTGGTTGATCCGGCCACCGGCTTGCGTTTGTACAAGACCGGTGACCTCGGCCGAATGCTCGCCGACGGCAGCGTCGAATACCTGGGGCGTAACGATGACCAGGTGAAAATCCGCGGATTCCGCATCGAACTCGGCGAGATCCAGGCGCGCCTCGCCAGCGCTCCGGGCGTGCGTGACGCGGTGGTGATTGCCCGTGAAGACGAACCGGGTGACAAGCGCCTGGTGGCCTACGTGATCGCCGACGGCGCACCGAATATCGCGGATTTGCGCGACCACCTGCTGCTGAGTCTGGCCGAGCATATGGTGCCCAGCGCCTTCGTGTTGCTGGACCGTTTTACGCTGACCGCCAACGGCAAGCTCGACCGCAACGCCTTGCCCGTGCCCGATGCCACAGCCCTGGCGCGGCGGGGCTACCAGGCGCCCCGGGGCGCGGTGGAAAACGCCATCGCCGCGATCTGGCAGGACCTGCTCAAGCTCGAGCGCGTCGGCCGTGACGATAACTTTTTCGAACTGGGCGGCCATTCGCTGCTGGCGGTCAAGCTGATCGAGCGCATGCGCCAGGTCGAGCTGGGCGCCGACGTCCGCGTGCTGTTCGGCCAGCCGACCCTGGCGGCACTCGCTGCCGCAGTCGGCGGGCAGCAGCAGGTGCAGGTGCCGGCCAACCTGATCACGGCGGCCACGCAGCACATCACCCCGGACATGGTGCCGCTGGTGGAGCTGAGCCAGGCCGCCCTCGACCACATCATCCAGCGCGTGCCCGGCGGCATCAGCAATGTGCAGGACATCTACGGCCTGGCTCCGCTGCAGGCGGGCATTCTGTACCACCACCTGGCGACCCGCGAAGGCGATCCCTACGTGTTGCAGGTGCAGTTCGGCTTCAACGATCAAGCGGCGGTCGATGCCTTTATCCAGGCGCTGCACAGCGTGATCGAGCGCAATGACATCCTGCGCACCGCGATCCTCTGGGAAGGCCTCGACGAGCCGGTGCAAGTGGTGTGTCGCCAGGCGCCACTGGCGGTCGAGCGCATAGAGGGGCTGGGCGCCGATGCTTTGGCGCAGTTGCAACAGCGCTTCGACCCACGGCACTTCCGTCTCGATCTCACGCGCGCCTCGCTGATGCACTTCGCCTACTGCGCAGAACCGGGTCGCCTCGTCGGCATCCTGCTGCTGCACCACATCCTGCTCGACCACACCGCCCTGCAAGTGCTGGTACAAGAGATGAGCGCCAGCCTGTCCGGCAGCAGCGCGCAACTGCCGGAGGCCGTGCAGTACCGCAACTACGTGGCGCAGGCGCGCCTCGGGGTCAGCCAGGCGCAACACGAAGCGTTCTTCACTGAGATGCTCGGCGATATTGACGAACCGACCCTGGCCTTCGGTTTGCAGGATGTGAACCGCGACGGCAGCGGCATTCTCGAGGCACGCCTGCCGTTGGAACCGGCCTTGAACCTGGGCCTGCGTGAACAGGCGCGGCAACTCGGGGTGAGCACCGCAAGCCTGGTGCACCTGGCCTGGGCCCAGGTGTTGGGGCAGGTCTCGGGCCAGCAAGAGGTGGTGTTCGGCACGGTGCTGCTGGGCCGCATGCAAGGCGGCGCGGGCGCCGACCGCGCGCTGGGGATGTTCATCAACACCTTGCCGCTGCGGGTCAGCCTCGGCAACACCTTGGTGCTGGCCGGTGTGCGCGCCACCCATGCACGGCTCGCACACTTGCTCGGGCATGAGCACGCATCGTTGTCCCTGGCCCAGCGCTGCAGTGGCGTGCCGGGCTCACTGCCGTTGTTCAGCACCTTGCTCAACTACCGTCACAGCGCTGCGGACCAAGCGCCGGGGGATAACCCGTTTGCGGCCAGCGGCATCCAGATCCTCAGTTCCGAAGAGCGCAGCAACTACCCGCTGGTGCTCAATGTCGATGACCTCGGCAGCGGTTTTGCCCTGACGGTGCAAGGCGTAGCCAGCCTGGATGTGCAGCGAGTGGGCGACTACCTGCTGACCGCGCTGCGCCACCTGGTGAGTGCGTTGCAACAGGCGCCGACCACGCCGTTGCAGGCGGTGTCGATCATCCCGGCGGCAGAGCGCCACCAACTGCTGGTGGAATTCAACGCCACGACGCGCGCCTACCCGTCGCAATTGACCGTACACCAGTTGTTCGAAGCCCAGGTACTGGCACGTCCTGAAGCGGTGGCGGCGGTGCAGGGCAGTGTGTCCCTGAGCTACCGCGACCTCAATCGCCGCGCCAATCGCCTGGCCCACCACCTGATCACTCTGGGTGTACAGCCGGGGGAAAGCGTGGCCATCGCGCTGCCGCGCAGCATCGACTTGCTGATCTGCCAGCTGGCCATCCTCAAATGCGCGGCAGTCTATGTGCCGCTGGACATCAACGCGCCGGCCGAGCGCCAGGCGTTCATTGTGCAGGACAGCGGTGCGCACCGGGTGCTTGGCGATCTCGCCGAGCTGAATCTGGACGCGCAGTCGCCGCGCAATCCCGACCTGTTCCAGACAGCCCAGTGTGTGGCGTACATCCTCTACACGTCCGGCTCCACCGGCGCGCCCAAGGGCGTGCAAGTGCCGCACCGTGCGATCACGCGCCTGGTGCTCAACAATGGCTATGCCGACTTCAACGCCCGGGACCGCGTGGCGTTCGCCTCCAACCCGGCGTTCGACGCCAGCACCCTGGAAGTCTGGGCGCCGCTGCTCAATGGCGGTTGCGTGGTGGTGGTCGAGCCGGCAGAACTGTTGTCCCAGGCTGCGTTTGGCGCACTCTTGCAGGAGCAGGCCGTCAGCGTGTTGTGGATGACCGCCGGGCTGTTCCACCAGTATGCCGATGCGCTGATGCCGGTGTTCCGCCAGTTGCGTTACCTGATCGTCGGCGGCGATGTGCTTGACCCGCTGGTGATTGGCCGCGTGCTCGCGCACGGCAAACCGCAACACCTGCTCAACGGTTACGGCCCGACCGAGGCGACCACCTTTTCCACCACCTATGAGATCACAGCGCCGGGCGAGGGCAGTATTCCCATCGGCCGGCCGATCGCCAACGCCCAGGCCTATGTGCTGGATGCGCACCAGCACCTGCTCCCGCTGGGCGCGGTCGGCGAGCTGTATATCGGCGGCGCGGGCCTGGCCACGGGCTACGTGAACCAGCCGCACTTGACCGCCGAAAAATTTATCCCCAATCCCTTCGGCGAGGGCTTGCTGTACCGCACCGGTGACCTGGCGTGCTGGCGGGCCGACGGCATCCTGTTGTACCAGGGCCGCAATGACCTGCAAGTGAAGATCCGTGGTTATCGGATCGAACCCGGCGAAATCGAAACCTGCCTGGCGAGCTTCCCCGGTGTGAACGACGCCGTGGTCGTGGTGCGCGAAGATGCGCCCGGTGACAAGCGCCTGGTGGCCTACTACACCGCCGAGGCGGCGCTGGAGATCGAAGCGTTGCGGGCCCATCTGCAAGGCCGGTTGCCGGATTACATGGTGCCGTCGGCCTATGTCTGGCTGGCGCTGTTGCCGCTGACCGCCAACGGCAAGCTCGATCGCAAGGGTCTGCCGGTGCCCGACCACAGCGCGCTGCTCAGCCGTGGCTACGAGGCGCCGGAGGGCGCAGTGGAAACCCTGCTGGCGCAGATCTGGCAGGACGTGCTCAAGCTGGAGCGCGTGGGTCGCCATGATCATTTCTTCGAGCTGGGCGGGCATTCGTTGCTGGCAGTCAGTTTGATCGAGCGCATGCGCCAGGCCGGCCTCAGCGCGGACGTGCGCGTGCTGTTCAGCCAGCCGAGCCTGGCCGCGTTGGCGGCAGCGGTGGGCGAGGGGCGCGAAGTGCGGGTGCCGGCCAACGGCATTCCATTGGGGTGTACGCGTATCACCCCGTCGATGCTGAGCCTGGTGCAACTCGACCAGGATGCCATCGACCGTATCGTCGGCAGCGTGCCGGGGGCGCGGCCAATGTGCAGGATATCTACCCGCTGGCGCCGTTGCAGGAAGGCATTCTCTACCACCACATCAGCGCCGAGCAGGGCGACCCGTACCTGCTGCAATCGCGCCTGGCATTCGACAGCGTCGAGCGTCTGCAGGCATTTATGGGCGCGTTGCAGCAGGTGGTGGCGCGTCACGACATCCTGCGCACCGGCGTGGTCTGGGAAGGCCTGGACAGCCCGGTGCAAGTGGTGGCGCGCGAGGCACGGCTGAGCGTGCAGGCGGTCGACCTGGACCCGGCGGACGGCGCCATCATCGAGCAGTTGCACGGGCGTTTCGATGCCCGTCACTACCGCCTGGATATCACCCAGGCGCCGTTGCTGCGCATGGTCTACGCCGAGGACCCGGGCAACGCGCGGGTGGCGGCGATCCTGCTGTTTCACCACCTGGCGCTGGACCACACCGCCATGGCCGTGGTCGGCCAGGAAATGCGCGCGTTCCTGTTCAACCAGGCGCAGGACTTGCCGGCGCCCGCACCGTTTCGCAACTACGTCGCCCAGGCTCGCCTGGGTGTCAGCGCGCAAGAGCACGAACACTTCTTTCGCGCCATGCTCGGCGATGTCGACGAACCGACCTTGCCCTTTGGCGTACAGGATGTGCAGGGCGATGGCCGTGCGATCGAAGAGGCCGAGCAAGCCCTGGACGCAGCGTTGGCCCGGCGCGTGCGCGGGCAGGCCCGGCAGATGGGTGTCAGCGCGGCGAGCCTGATGCACCTGGCCTGGGCGCAGGTGCTGGGGCTGGTGTCCGGGCGTGACGACGTGGTGTTCGGCACCGTATTGATGGGCCGCCTGCAGGCCGGCGAAGGTGCCGACCGGGCGCTCGGAATGTTCATCAACACCTTGCCGCTGCGGGTAGATGTCGCGGCCAGCGCCGCCGTGGCGGTCAGGGCCACGCATGCGCGCTTGAGTGCCTTGCTCGGTCACGAGCACGCATCGTTGGCGCTGGCCCAGCGTTGCAGCGGCGTGGCGGCCTCCACGCCGCTGTTCAGCGCCTTGCTCAATTACCGCCACACCATGCCTGACGAAATGGCGCGCGACGGCCACGGCATCTGGACGGGCGTGCAGTTGCTCGGTGGTGAAGAACGCAGCAACTACCCGCTGACCTTGAGCGTGGATGACCTGGGTGACGGCTTTGGCCTGAATGTCCTGGCGCTGCCGCAGATCGGTGCCGAGCGCCTGTGCAGCTACATGCTCGGCGCGGTGGAGCAGTTGGTCGCGGCCTTGGAAAGTGCGCCAGATACGCCGCTCAACCGGCTGCCGATTCTGTCGGTGGCGGAGCGTGACACCCTGCTGCGCGACTTCAATGCCACCGCCCACGATTTCCCCCGGGGCCAGACGGTTCACGGCGCCTTTGAGGTGCAGGCCGAACGCCAACCCGAGGCGATCGCCGTGGTGCAGGGCGACGAATCGCTGACCTATGCGCAACTCAACCGTCGCGCCAACCAGTTGGCCCATCACCTGCTGCAAGTTGGTGTGCAACCGGACGACCGCGTCGCGCTCTGCTGCCGACGTGGCCCGCAGATGCTGGTGGGGCTGCTGGGTATTCTCAAGGCTGGCGCGGGCTATGTACCCATCGACCCGGCGTACCCCGCCGAGCGCATCGCCTACCTGCTGCAGGACAGTGCCCCGGTGGCGGTGCTGGCCGAGGCGAGCACCCGCGAGCTGCTGGGCGCGGTCGCCAGCATCGACCTGCACGACCCGCGCTGGCAGCAGCAGGCCGCCAGCAACCCGCACATCAGCGCCTTGACCCCGGCGCACCTGGCCTACGTGATCTACACCTCGGGCTCCACCGGCCAGCCCAAGGGCGTGATGGTCGAACACCGCAGCGTCGAAAACCTGCTGCACTGGCACTGCGAAGCCTTTGGCCTGGATGCGCGGAGCCACACCAGCAGTGTCGCCGGGTTCGGCTTTGACGCGCTGGCCTGGGAGCTGTGGCCGGCACTGTGCGTAGGCGCCACCCTGCACCTGCCGCCTGCACAGGTCGGCAATGAAAATCTCGACGCGCTGCTCGCCTGGTGGCTGGCGCAGCCGCTGGACGTGAGCTTCCTGCCGACGCCGGTGGCTGAGTACGCCTTCAGTCAGAACCTGCAGCACCCAACCCTGCGCATCCTGCTGATCGGCGGTGATCGCCTGCGCCAGTTCAGCCAGGAGCGACGCTTTGCGGTGATCAACAACTACGGTCCGACCGAAGCCACGGTGGTCGCCACCTCCGGCCGCGTGCGCGCCGGGCAGGCGCTGCATATCGGCCGGCCGATCGCCAATGCCAGCGCCTATGTGCTGGACGCGCACTTGCGCCCGGTACCGGTGGGGGTTGCCGGCGAGCTGTATGTCGGCGGCAGCGGCATCGCGCGGGGCTACCTGAACCGCCCGCAGATGACCGCCGAACGCTTCCTGCAGGACCCGTTCAACCAGGGGCGCATGTACCGCACCGGCGACCGGGTGCGCTGGTTGCCGGATGGCAACCTCGACTACCTGGGCCGCAATGATGACCAGGTCAAAGTGCGCGGCGTGCGCGTCGAGCTGGGCGAAATCGAAAGCTGCCTGGCCGCACTGCCCGGCGTGGGTGACGCCGTGGTGCTGGTGCGCGAGGGCCGTTTGATCGCCTGGTTCACCGAACAGCAGCCGCTGGATATCGACGCACTGCGTGCGCAGCTGCAAGCGCAATTGCCCGCAGCCCTGGTGCCGGTCGCGTACGTGAAACTTCAGGCATTGCCGCTGACCGCCAACGGCAAGCTCGACCGCAGGGCCTTGCCGGAGCCCGATCACAACGCCGTGTCGAGCCGTGACTATGCGCCCCCCCAAGGCGCGGTCGAAACCACCCTGGCGCGCATCTGGGTCGAAGTGCTGCAGGTCGGGCAGGTCGGTCGGCATGATCACTTCTTCGAACTGGGCGGGCATTCGCTACTGGCCGTGAGCCTGATCGAACGCATGCGCCAGGCTGGCCTCAGCGCCGATGTACGGGTGCTGTTCAGCCAACCCACCCTGGCGGCGCTGGCAGCCGCCGTCGGCAGTGGCCGCGAAGTGCCGGTGCCGGCCAACCGCATTGCCGTCGACTGCCAACGCATCACCCCCGACATGCTCTCGTTGGTGAGCCTGGACCAGGCCACGCTGGATCACGTGGTGAGCCGTGTGCCCGGCGGTGCCGCCAATGTGCAGGACATCTACCCGCTTGCGCCCTTGCAGGAGGGCATCCTCTACCACTACATCACGGCCGAACAGGGCGACCCGTACCTGCTGCAATCGCACCTGGCATTTGACACCGTCGAGCGCCTGCAGGCCTTCGCCCAGGCACTGCAACAGGTGATCGACCGTCACGATATCCTGCGCACCGGGGTGGTCTGGGAAGGTCTCGTACAGCCGCTGCAAGTGGTGCAGCGCAGCGCCGAATTGAGCGTGCAGGAACTGCACCTGCACGGCGACGTACTGGCCGAGTTGCATGCGCGTTTCGACGCGCGGCGCTATCGCCTGGATATCAGCCAGGCCCCGCTGATCCGCCTGATGTATGCACAGGACCCGGCCAACCAACGTGTGGTCGTGGTGTTGCTCTATCACCATATCGTCCTCGACCACACCGCCTTCGACGTGGTGCTGCGCGAAATGCAGGGCTACCTGCTGGGTCACCCCGCGCCAACGACGGCACCGATGCCGTACCGCAACTACGTGGCCCAGGCCCGCCTGGGGGTGAGCGAGCAGGAACACGAGGCGTTCTTTCGCGGCATGCTCGCTGATGTCGACGCGCCGACCTTGCCCTTCGGCTGGCAGGATGTGCGCGGCGACGGCAGCGCCATCGAGGAACACAACTTGCGCCTGGACAGCGACCTCAACCGCCGCCTGCGCGCCCAGGCCCGGCTGCTGGGCGTGAGCACCGCGAGCCTGTTCCACCTGGCCTGGGGACAGGTGCTGGCGGTCACCTCGGGTCGGCGCAGCGTGGTGTTCGGCACCGTGTTGGTCGGCCGCCTGCAGGGCGGCGAGGGTGCCGATCGCGCGCTGGGTGTGTTTATCAATACCTTGCCGCTGCGCCTGGATATCGACGCGCAGGGCGCCCGCGCTGCCGTGCGTACCACCCATGAGCGCCTCAGCGCCTTGCTCGGGCATGAGCACGCGTCCCTGGCGCTGGCCCAGCGCTGCAGTGGGGTGGCCGCGCCGGCGCCGCTGTTCAGCTCGATGCTCAACTACCGTCATCGCGGCGCGGCCACGCGCTCGCAGGAGGCGCAGCAGGCCTGGGAAGGCATGCAGACCCTGGTCAACGACGGGCGCACCAACTACCCGCTGACCTTGAACGTGGATGACCTGGGCGATGGCTATGCCATCACCGCCCTGGCGCGCACCGACGCGCAGCGGGTATGCGGCTATGTGCAAGTGGCCCTGTCCGGCCTGGTCGACGCGTTGGAGCAGGCGCCGCAGCGGGCGCTCGACCGCCTGCCGGTGCTGGGCGTCGAGGAGCGCAAAAAGCTGCTGGTCGAGTTCAACTCAACCGAGGTGCCGTACAACCTCGACCAGACCCTGCACAGTTTGTTCGAAGCCCAGGTGGTGCGCACACCGCAGGCCGTGGCGGTCACCGCCGGCGAGCAACACTTGACCTATCAGGCACTCAACGAGCGCGCCAATCGCCTGGCCCATCACCTGCGTGAACGCGGCGTCCAACCAGACGCGCGGGTAGGTATCTGTGTGGAGCGTGGCCTGGAGATGGTCGTCGGCCTGTTTGCGATCCTCAAGGCCGGTGGCGGTTATGTGCCGCTGGACCCGGCCTACCCGCAGGAACGCATCGCCTACATGCTGCAGGACAGCGCGCCGGTGGTGGTGCTGGCCGAGGGCGCGACCCTGGCGCTGCTGGGGGACGCGCCGGTGATCGATCTCGACCATTGCACCTGGCAGCACCAGCCCGCGACCAATCCCCACGTCGCCGACCTCAATGCGCGCCATCAGGCCTACGTGATCTACACCTCCGGCTCCACCGGCCAGCCCAAGGGCGTGATCAACGAACACGCCGGGGTGGTCAACCGCCTGTTGTGGATGCAGGACGCCTACGGTCTCAAGGCCGAGGACGCGGTGTTGCAGAAAACCCCGTTCAGCTTCGACGTGTCGGTGTGGGAGTTCTTCTGGCCGCTGTTCACCGGCGCCCGCCTGGTGATGGCGCGTCCGGGCGGGCACAAGGACCCGGCGTACCTGTGCGAGGTGATCGAGTCCGAGCGGATCACCACCGTGCATTTCGTGCCGTCGATGCTTGACGTGTTCCTCTCGCATGGCGACGTCAGCCAGGCCGCCGGCTTGCGGCGCGTGATGTGCAGCGGCGAAGCCTTGCCGGGCAGCCTGGTGCGGCGCTTCAAGCAGCAATTGCCGGGCCTCGGCCTGTACAACCTGTACGGTCCGACCGAAGCCGCGGTGGACGTGAGCGCATGGAACTGCGCGCGCCCCGAGGTGCCCGACAACACGCCGATCGGCAAGCCGATTGCCAACACGCGCCTGTACCTGCTGGATGAGCAATTGCAGCCGGTGCCGCTGGGCGTGGTCGGTGAACTGTTCATCGGCGGCGTGCAGGTGGCGCGCGGTTACCTGAACCGTCCGCAACTGACCGCCGAGCGCTTTATCAAGGACCCGTTCAGCGACGGGCGCCTGTACCGCACCGGGGATGTGGGGCGTTACCTGGCCGACGGCAATATCGAATACCTGGGCCGCAACGACGACCAGGTGAAAATCCGTGGCCTGCGCATCGAGCTGGGGGAAATCCAGGCGCGCCTGATCGAGCACGCAGCGGTCAAGGACGCGGTGGTGGTGGCCCGCGAAGAACGCCTGGTGGCCTATTACACCGGCACGCAGACGCCCGTCGACAGCTTGCGTGAACAGCTGTTGCGGCACTTGCCGGACTTCATGGTGCCCGCGCTGTTTGTGCACCTCGACGCGCTGCCGTTGAGTCCCAACGGCAAGCTTGACCGCAAGGCCTTGCCAACCCCGGGCCTGGACGCGTTGGTGGCGCGTGAGTACGAGGCGCCAGAAGGTGACACCGAGAAGCTCCTGGCGCGGCTGTGGGCCGAACTGCTCAAGGTCGAGCGGGTCGGTCGCCAGGACAATTTCTTTGAATTGGGCGGGCACTCGCTGCTCGCCGTGAGCTTGATCGGGCGCTTGCGCCAGGAAGGCATGGAAGCCGATGTGCGCGCGCTGTTCGAACAGCCGACACTGGCCGGCTACGCCGCAATGACCGAACGAATGGAGATCGTCCTGTGAGCATCAACCAACTGCTGGCGACGCTGAAAACCAAGGACATCCAACTGGCGCTCAAGGGCGATCAGTTGTCGGTGCAGGGCAACAGGCAAGCCTTGAGTGACCCGGCGATTATCGCCGCGCTGCGTGAACACAAACCGGCGTTGATCGCGCTGATCCAGGCCGGTGAGTACTCGGCGCCGCAGGCGGGCGCCGTCGAGGTACCGGCCAATGGCATTCCGGCCGGCGCCGAGCGCATCACACCGGACATGCTGAGCCTGTCGACCCTGAGCCAGGAGGAGATCGACCGAGTCGTCGCCAGCGTCGACGGCGGGGTGGCGAATATCCAGGATATCTACCCGCTGGCACCGTTGCAGGAAGGCATCCTGTTTCACCACGTCAGCGCCGAGCACGGCGATCCGTACGTGATGCAGGCGCAATTCGCGTTCGACAGCCTGGCGCGCTTCGACGCCTTTGCCCAGGCGCTGCAGGCGGTGATGGATCGCCACGATATCCTGCGCACCGGCGTGGTGTGGGACGGCCTGCAAGAGCCCTCGCAAGTGGTGTGGCGCACCGCGCGCCTGCCGGTGCAGGCCCTCCAATTGCCGGCGGCCGAGGGCGATATCGCCGCGCAACTGCATGCGCTGTTCGATGCCCGCCACTATCGTCTCGACGTGACACAGGCGCCGCTGCTGCGCCTGGTGCGCGCGGATGATCCGGCCAACCAGCGCATCGTCGCCAGTTTGTTGTTCCACCACATGGCCCTCGACCACAGTGCCCTGGAAGTGGTGTGCCATGAAATGCAGGCGTGCCTGCTGGGGCAGGGCGCAGCGCTCGGCCAGGCGGTGCCGTTTCGCAACTATGTGGCCCAGGCGCGGCTGGGGACCCGCGAACAGGAGCACGAAAGCTTTTTCCGGCAGATGCTCGGCGACATCAGCGAACCGACCTTGCCGTTTGGCCTGCACGATGTACAAGGCGATGCACGCGGCATTGCCGAGGTTCACCTGGCACTGGCGCCGGCGTTGTCGCAACGGCTGCGGGTGCAGGCGCGGCAACTCGGGGTGAGCGCCGCCAGCCTGTTCCATATGGGCTGGGCGCAGGTGCTGGGGGTGTTGTCCGGCAAGGAGCAGGTGGTGTTCGGCACCGTGTTGATGGGCCGCCTGCAGGGCAGCCATGACACGGACCGGGCGCTGGGGATCTTCATCAACACGCTGCCGTTTCGCGTGGACGTGGGCAACGAGGGCGTGCGCGCCGGGGTCAAGGCCACCCACGCAAGGCTCACCACGTTGCTGCGCCATGAGCATGCGCCGCTGGCCCTGGCCCAGCGCTGCAGTGGCGTGGTGGCGCCGACGCCGTTGTTCAGTGCGTTGCTCAATTACCGCCACAGCGCCCCGGCCGCCAGCGCCGAGGCGGTCTCGGCCTGGCACGGTATCGCCGCGCTGAGTGCCGAGGAACGCACCAACTACCCGCTGACCCTGAGTGTCGATGACCTGGGTGAAGGCTTTGGCCTGAGCCTGCTCGCCAGCACCTTGGTGGACCCGCACCGCGTCTGTGCCTACCTGCAGACCGCGTTGGAAAACCTGCTGGACGCGCTGGAGCAGGCGCCGGACACCGCGCTCAACCGCGTGTCGGTGCTGCCGCTCGCCGAGCAGCAGCGCTTGTTGCAGCAGTTCAACGCCACCCAGGCGGGGTTCCCCCAGGGCACCACGCTGCATGCCCGCATCGAAGCCCAGGCCGCGCTGGCGCCCGACGCCATCGCCGCCGTGCACCAGGGGCGGCAGATGACCTATGCCGAGCTGAACCAGCAGGCCAACCTGCTGGCGCATCACCTGCTGGCCCTGGGGGTCAAGCCTGATGACCGCGTTGCGGTTGTCGCGCGTCGGGGCCTGGACACCCTGGCCGGGTTGCTGGCGATCCTCAAGGCTGGCGCCTGCTATGTGCCCGTGGACCCGTCCCACCCGGCCGAGCGCCTTGAGTACCTGCTCAGTGACAGCGCGCCGGTCGCGGTATTGGCCCAGCACGCGTTGCTTGCCCGCCTGCCGGTGCTCGACGTGCCGGTGATCAACCTTGACCGCTACACCTGGCAGCATCATTCGGCGAGCAACCCGATGGTCGCGATGACCGCGTCGAACCTCGCCTATGTGATCTACACCTCCGGCTCCACCGGCCAGCCCAAGGGCGTGATGGTGGAACACCACACCGTGGCCAACCTGGTGGACTGGCACTGCCGCACGTTTGACCTGTGCGCCGGGCGCCACACCGCCAGCGTCGCCGGGTTTGGCTTTGATGCGATGGCCTGGGAGATCTGGCCGGCCCTGTGCGTGGGGGCGACCCTGCACCTGCCGCCGGCCACGGACGGCGCCGAGGATATTGACGCACTGCTGGCCTGGTGGTGCGCGCAGCCGCTGGACGTGTGCTTCCTGCCGACCCCGGTGGCCGAGTACGCGTTCAGCCAGCAGATCGAACACCCGACCTTGCGCACCCTGCTGATCGGCGGCGACCGCCTGCGCCAGTTCGCGCGTGCGCAACGCTTCGAACTGATCAATAACTACGGCCCGACCGAAGCCACGGTGGTCGCCACCTCGGGCAAGGTCGAGGCCGGCCAGCCGCTGCACATCGGCAAGCCCATCGCCAATGCCCGCGTGTACCTGCTGGATGCGCAGCAGCGGCCGGTGCCGCTGGGCGTGGCGGGCGAGCTGTATGTGGGTGGCAAGGGCGTGGCGCGCGGCTACCTGAACCGCCCGCAGCTGACGGCCGAACGTTTCCTGCACGACCCGTTCAACGCGGGGCGCATGTACCGTACCGGCGACATGGCGCGCTGGCTGCCGGACGGCACCCTCGAGTACCTGGGGCGCAACGATGACCAGGTGAAAATCCGTGGCGTGCGGATCGAATTGGGCGAGATCGAAGCCCAGCTCAACCACCTGCCGAGTCTCCTGGAAGCGGTGGTGCTGGTGCGTGACGAGCGCCTGGTCGCCTACTACACGGAAAACCCGCAGCTCGACCCACTGACCGTGGCCGACCTCCGTGCCCACCTGGTGACACACCTGCCGGACTACATGGTCCCGGTCGCCTACGTGAAGCTGGATGCGCTGCCCCTCACCGCCAACGGCAAGCTCGACCGCAAGGCCTTGCCGGCCCCGGACATGGCCGCGGTGTTTACCCGTGAATACGAAGCCCCCGAGGGCGAGATCGAAAGTGTGCTGGCGCAGATCTGGGCCGAGGTGCTGCAGGTCGAGCGCGTGGGGCGCCGCGATCATTTCTTCGAGCTGGGCGGGCACTCGTTGCTGGCGATGCGCATGGTCTCCCAGGTACGCCAGCGCCTGGGCGTGGAGTTGCTGCTCAGCGACGTGTTCGCCAATGCCGAACTGGCCGCTGTCGCCGAGGGGTTGGCCCAGGCCGGCCGCAGCACCTTGCCGCAGATCCTGCCGGCCAACCGCGATGAGCCGGTGCCGCTGTCTTTTGCCCAGCAGCGCCTGTGGTTCCTGGCGTTGATGGAAGGCGCCAACACCGCCTACAACATTCCCATCGGCCTGCGCCTGCGTGGCCAGTTGCATGTCGAGGCGTTGCAACGCGCGCTGGCGCGGATTGTCGCGCGGCATGCCACCCTGCGCAGCCGTTTTGCCCAGCACGGTGACGTGGCCCAGGTGCTCAGTGTGCCGGCCGAAGACGTGCTGCCCTTGCAAGTGCAGGACCTGCGCCGCCACCCGCAACCCCAGCAGGCGCTGGATGCGTTGATCCAGGGCGAGGCTTCCGCCCCCTTTGACCTGGAGCGCGGCCCGCTGCTGCGCGGGCGCCTGGTGGTGATGGCCGACGATCACCACGTGCTGCTGTTGACCCTGCACCATATCGTCTCGGATGGCTGGTCCATGGGCGTGCTGACCCGTGAGCTGACGGCGTTGTACCAGGCGTTCAGCCACGGCCTGCCAGACCCGTTGCCGGCGCTGGCGATCCAGTATGGAGACTTCGCCGTGTGGCAGCGCCTGTGGCTCAGCGGCGAAGTGCTGCAGCGCCAGAGCCGCTATTGGCAGCAGGCCCTGGACGGTGCGCCGGCCTTGCTCACGCTGCCCACCGACCGCCCGCGCCCGGCACTGCAGGACTACGCCGGCAGCAGCGTCGAGGTACGCCTGGATGAACGCCTCACCGCTGGTCTCAAGGCCTTGAGCCAACGCCACGGCAGCACGTTGTACATGACCTTGATGAGCGCTTGGGCTGCCTTGCTCTCGCGGCTGTCCGGCCAGCACGACGTGGTGATCGGCTCGCCGGTGGCCAACCGCACGCGCAGTGAGGTGGAAGGCTTGATCGGCCTGTTCGTCAACACCCTGGCAGTGCGTATCGACACCTCCGGCGCGTTGAGCACCGAAGCGTTGCTGGCACGGGTCAAGGGCCTGACACTGGCGGCCCAGGACCACCAGGACCTGCCGTTCGAACAGGTGGTGGAAATCACCCGGCCGCTGCGCAGCCTGGCCCACAGCCCGCTGTTCCAGACCCTCCTGACCTGGCAGGACAGCAGTGCGCCGACCCTGGCCCTCGGCGACCTGGCCCTGGAGCGCATTGTCGAACACAGCCACTTTGCCAAGTTCGACCTGTCGCTGGACCTGGGCGAAGTGCAGGGCACGATTATCGGCGCGCTGGAATACGCCGTGGCGCTGTTCGATGAGTCGACGGTGCGCCGTTATGTCGGCTACTTCACCCGCCTGCTGCGGGCCATGGTCGACAACGACCAGGCGGTCCTGGAGCAGGTGCCGCTGGTGGACGAGCGCGAGCGCCAGCAGCTGCTGTTCGACTTCAATGCCACGGCGGTCGACTACGACCTCGAACAGACCCTGCATGGGATGTTCGAAGCGCAGGTGGCGCGCACTCCGCACGCGATTGCGCTCAAGTCCGGCGAGCGGCAACTGACCTATGCCGAACTGAATGCGCGGGCCAATCAGTTGGCGCATCACTTGCTGGCGCTGGGTGTACAGCCCGGTTCGCGGGTGGCGATCTGCGTCGAGCGCGGCCTGGACATGGTCATCGGCCTGTACGCGATCCTCAAGGCCGGCGCCGCCTATGTGCCGCTGGACCCGGCGTATCCGCTGGAGCGCCTTGCCTACATGCTCGCGGACAGCGCGCCGGTCGCCGTGCTGGCCCAGGCGGCAACGCGTGGGCTGCTGGGGGACGTGGCGGTGGTCGACCTGGACCAGCCGTGCTGGCAGCACCAGCCGCTCGACAACCCCACGGTTGCGGCCGTCAGCGCCTACGTGATCTACACCTCCGGCTCCACCGGCCAGCCCAAAGGCGTGATCAATGAGCATGCCGGGGTGGTCAACCGCCTGTTGTGGATGCAGGACGCCTATGCGCTGACGGCCGACGACGCGGTGCTGCAGAAAACCCCGTTCAGCTTCGACGTGTCGGTGTGGGAGTTCTTCTGGCCGCTGTCCACCGGCGCGCGCCTGGTGATGGCGCGACCTGAAGGGCATAAGGATCCGGCCTATTTGTGCGCCGTGATCGCGGCTGAGCAGATCACCACGCTGCATTTCGTGCCGTCGATGCTCGACGTCTTCCTCGCCCATGGCGACGTGAGCCAGGCCGCCGGCGTGGTGCGGGTGATGTGCAGCGGCGAAGCCTTGCCCGGCAGCCTGGTGCGGCGCTTCAAGCAGCAGATGCCCGGCAGCGAGTTGCATAACCTGTATGGCCCCACCGAAGCCGCCGTCGACGTGACGGCCTGGAACTGCGCGGGAGCCGTGACGCCGGACAACACGCCGATCGGCAAGCCGATTGCCAACACACGCCTGTACGTGCTCGACGCGCAGTTGCAACCGGTGCCCCTGGGCGTGGTCGGCGAGCTGTTTATTGGCGGCGTGCAAGTGGCGCGCGGTTATTTGAACCGTCCGCAGCTGACCGCCGAGCGCTTCCTGCAAGACCCGTTTACCGAGGGGCGCATGTACCGCACCGGCGACGTCGGCCGTTATTGGCCGGACGGCACCCTCGAATACCTGGGGCGCAACGACGACCAGGTGAAGATCCGTGGCCTGCGTATCGAACTGGGGGAAATCCAGGCACGGCTGACCGAATGTGCTGCGGTCAGCGAGGCTGCCGTGGTCGCCCGCGATGAACGCCTGGTGGCGTACTACACCGGCGTGCGCACGCCGATCGACACACTGCGTGCGCAACTGCTGCGGCACCTGCCGGCGTTCATGGTGCCGGCGGTGTTCGTGCATCTGGAGGCGCTGCCGTTGAGCCCCAACGGCAAGCTCGACCGCAAGGCACTGCCGGCGCCGGGGGCGGATGCGGTGGCGGTGCGCGCTTACGAAGCGCCTCAGGGCGAGCGCGAAATGATCATCGCTGCGCTGTGGGCCGAGCTGCTCGATGTAGAGCGCGTGGGGCGCCATGATCACTTCTTCGAACTGGGCGGGCACTCGCTGCTGGCGGTCAGCCTGATGGGCCGTTTGCGCCACCTGGGGTTGGCGGCGCCGGTGAAAGTGCTGTTCGGCCAACCCACCTTGTGTGCCTTCGCCGCAGCACTGGGCGGTAGCGCGCAAGCCGCGCCGTTGCCGCCGATCCCGCTGGACTCGCCAGCCATCGCGCGTATCTTCGCCGGCATCCCCGGTGGCGTGGCGAATGTGCAGGACCTCTACCCGCTGGCGCCGTTGCAGGCCGGCATGCTCTATCACCATCGCGCCGAGCAGGCCGCCGATGCCTATCTGCTGCAGGCGCAATTTGCCTTCGACAGTCGCCAGCGCTTCGACGCGTTTGCCCAGGCCTTGCAGGCGGTGATCCAGCGGCACGACATTTTGCGCTCTTCCTTCCATTGGCAAGGCCTGGAGGAACCGTTGCAAGTGGTGTGGCGTGAGGCGAGCCTGCGCGTCGAAACCGGGCCGGTGCCGCCGCGCCTCGACCTCGGGCAGGCGCCGCTGATGCGCCTGGTGTATACCGAGACGCCGCAGCGGCTGGTCGCGACCTTGCTGTTCCACCACATGGTAATGGACCACCTGGCGCTGGAGATCCTGCAGCATGAACTTCAGGCCTTCCTGTTGGGTGCCCAGGATCAGCTGGGTGCGGCGGTGCCGTATCGCAACTACGTGGTGCAGACCCGCGTGGGCGCCGAGACCCACGAGGATTTTTTCCGCGCGATGCTGGGGGACATCGATGAGCCAACGGTGGTGCAGGACCTGGGCTCCGCTGCACAGGCGCGGGTGACGCTTGACGCTGCGTTGGGTCAACGCCTGCGTACCCAGGCGCGCCAGGCAGGGGTCAGCACTGCGAGCCTGATGCACCTGGCGTGGGCTCATGTACTCGGCAAGGTCAGTGGGCGTGAGTCGGTGGTCTTCGGCACCGTGCTGCTGGGCCGCCTGCAAGGCGGCGAGGGTGCCGAGCGCGCCATGGGGGTGTTTATCAACACCTTGCCGTTGCGGGTCGACCTCGGTGAACAGTCGGTACGCACTGCCGTGCAGGCCACGCATGTGCGCCTCACCCAACTGCTCAGCCACGAACATGCGCCGTTGGCACTGGCCCAGCGGTGCAGCGCGGTACCGGCGAGCACGCCCTTGTTCAGCGTGTTGTTCAACTATCGCCATAGCGCGCCGCGCGGCGCGGGTGTGGCCGAGGCATGGCAGGGCATTCAACTACTCAAGGCCGAGGAATCCAGCAACTATGGCTTGTCGATGAGTGTGGACGACCTCGGCGACGGCTTCGGTCTGAAAGCCGTGGGGCCGGGCGCGCGGCGGTTGTGCGACTACCTGCAGATCGCCGTGGAGCAGGTGGTGCAGGCGCTGGAAGGGGCGACGGAGATTGCCATCGGCCGCTTGCCGATCCTGCCCGCTGCCGAGCGCCAGCAACTGTTGGCGTTGAATGCCACTGCCCGGGCATTCCCGCGTGAGCACACGGTGCAGCGCTTGTTCGAAGCCCAGGCGCAGGCACGGCCTGGCGCCGTGGCGGCGCTGCAGGGCGAACACAGCCTGAGCTACGGCGAACTGAACAGCCGCGCCAACCGCCTGGCCCATCACCTTATCGAGCTTGGCGTGCGGCCTGGGCACAGCGTGGCGATCCTGCTTCCGCGCTGCCTGGATTTACTCGTCAGCCAGCTTGCAGTGCTCAAGTGCGCGGGCGCCTATGTGCCGCTGGATATCCACGCGCCGGCCGAACGCCAGGGCTTCATGGTGCAGGACAGCGGCGCGAGCTGGCTGCTGACCCACAGCGATGCGGTGGTCGGGTACCCGGTCCGGCGCCTGGACCTCGACACCCTGGTGCTCGACCCGCAACCGAGCCATAACCCGGACGTGTCGCAATCCTCGGACAGCGTGGCGTACATCATGTACACCTCCGGCTCCACGGGCACGCCCAAGGGCGTATTGGTGCCCCATCGCGGCATCACACGGCTGGTGCTCAACAACGGCTATGCCGATTTCAATGCCGGCGACCGCGTGGCCTTCGCCTCGAACCCGGCGTTCGACGCCAGCACCATGGACGTCTGGGGCGCGTTGCTCAACGGCGGCCAGGTGCAGGTCATCGACCATGCCACCGTGCTCGACCCGAGCGCGTTCGGCGCGGCCTTGCAGGAGGTGACGGTGCTGTTCGTGACCACGGCGCTGTTCAATCAATACGTGCAGATGATTCCCCAGGCGTTGGCGGGCCTGCGCATTCTGTTGTGCGGCGGCGAGCGGGCCGACCCGGCCGCGTTTCGCCGCCTGTTGGCCGCGGCCCCCGCGCTGCGCCTGGTGCACTGTTACGGGCCGACGGAAACCACCACCTATGCCAGCACTTATGAAGTGCGCGCGCTGGCCGATGACGCCGAGAGCGTGCCGGTGGGACGGCCGATCTCCAACACCCGGATCCATGTGCTGGATGCGCAATTGCAGCCGGTGCCGCTGGGGATCAGCGGTGAAATCTGCATCGGCGGCGATGGCGTGGCCAAGGGGTACTTGAATCGCCCTGAGCTGAGCGCGGAAAAATTTGTCCAGGACCCCTTTGTCCCAGGCGCCCTGATGTACCGCACCGGCGACCTCGGCCGCTGGACGGCGGACGGGTTGCTGGAGTGCATCGGGCGCAATGACGACCAGGTGAAAATCCGCGGTTTCCGCATCGAACTGGGCGAGATTGAAGCGCGCCTGGCAACCTTTGCCGATGTCCAGGAGGTGGTGGTGCTGGCGCGCGAAGACGCGCCGGGGGACAAGCGCCTGGTGGCGTACTTTACCGGTGCTGCCGCCATCGACGCCCTGCGTGCACACCTGCAGGCGCAATTGCCGGAATACATGCTGCCTTCGGCCTATGTGGCGCTCGCGCACTTGCCGTTGACTGCCAACGGCAAGGTCGACCGCAAGGCGCTGCCGGCACCTGAGTGGGACGCCTTGAGCCGCCGCGACTTCGAAGCCCCCAGCGATGCCCTGGAGCACACCCTGGCGCGGCTGTGGGCCGAGGTGTTGAAACTGGAACAGGTGGGCCGGCATGACAGCTTCTTCGAATTGGGCGGACACTCGCTGCTGGCGATTCGGCTGGTAAACCTGCTGGAAGAAGCGGGTCTGCCGGTGTCCCTCGCCGAGCTGTTCCAGCATGCCAGCGTGGCGTGCGTCGCCGCGCTGTTGCGCGCACGCACCCAGGCACCGCTACGCGACACCGGCGTGATCACGGTGCGCAGCAGCGGTACGCAACCGCCGTTGTTCCTGATCCATGAGTTCAGTGGCATGGACGTCTATTTCCCGGCGCTGGGCCAGCACCTGCCCGGTGATTATCCGATTTTCGGCCTGCCCGGCGTGCCCTTCGGTGAAGCGCATCTGCACAGCATGGAAGGCCTGGCGGCGCGCATGGTCGGGCTGATTCGCGAGCGCCAGCCCCACGGGCCGTATCGGCTGGCGGGCTGGTCGTTTGGCGGCGTACTGGCTTATGAGGTCGCCATGCAATTGCTGGGGCTGGATGAGCTCGTGGCGTTTCTCGGCTTGATCGACAGCTATGTGCCGCGCATGACCGACCAGGGCAAGGCGCGCTGGAGCGGGCCGGACGCGCTCAAGCGGCACCTGTTGTTGCAGTGCACGGCCTATTGGAACGCACAGGGAGGTGCACATGAGTTGGCGAGTCTTGAACAGTTGGCGGCGGGCATTGGACAGCTGGACTTTGCAGGCCTGCTGCAACGCTGTCGCGATCAAGGTCTGCTGTACGCGCAAATGGCGGCGGCGACGGACGCGGACCTCTTGAACTTCATCGAGCGCGAAGTCGGGCATGGGCATGCGCTGGCGCATTACAGCCTGTTCCCGCTGCCGATTCCGGTGCATCTGTTCAGCGCGCTGGAGCGCCCGACCGAGTTGTCGCGGCGCAGTGAATCGCTGGGTTGGGAGGACGCGCTGACGCCGGGCCAACTGCGCCGCATCGAGGTGCCTGGCGATCACCAGAGCATGATGCAGGCCCCGCATATCCGCACGTTGGGCGCGGCGATCAGCGCCGCCCTGGCGACGTGTTCGCCACAGAAGCAGGCGCCGCACCAGCCGCTGCTGCGTATCCAGAGCGGCCGGGAAGGGCATGCGCCGCTGTTCTGTGTGCCGGGGGCGGGGGACAGCGTCACCGGCTTCGTGGGGTTGAGCGACGCGCTCGGGCGCGATTGGCCGCTGTTCGGCCTGCAACCACGCGGCCTCGACGGTGAGGCAGTGCCGCACAGCCAGGTCGAAGCGGCGGCGGCCTGTTACCTGGCGGCGCTGGAGCAGGAGTACCCGCACGGGCCGGTGCACCTGGCCGGGCATTCCTTCGGTGGCTGGGTGGCGCTGGAGCTGGCGCTGCAGTTACAGGCGGCCGGACGTGAAGTGGCGTCGTTGACGGTGATCGACAGCGAGGCGCCAGGCGGCGCGGGCAAACCGTATACCACCACGGCGGCACTGCTGCGCCTGATCGAAGCGATGCAGTTGTCGGCCGGCAAGTCGTTGGGCATTGACCCCCTGGACTTCGCCGCGCGCGATGACATCGCGCAACGGCAATGGCTGCACGCGGGCATGGTCGGCGTTGGCTTGCTGCCGGCACGGGCCAGTGTGGACGCGATGGACGGCCCGGCGCGTACCTATGCGGCGGCGTTGCGCACGGTGTATCGGCCGGCGCGGCGGTTCGAGGGGGTGGTGCGGTTGGTGTTGGCCCTGGACCCGGCGCTGGATGCAGCAGGCAATCAGCGTGAGCAGGGCCTGATGATTGAAGGGTGGCGACGCCACGGCAACGGGTTGCAGGTGTGGTACGGCGGCGGGAATCACTTCACGTTGCTCAAGGCCCCGAATGTTCACGGGCTGGCACGTTGGTGGCTGGACGGTGTGGTGGTTGCGGAGGTGGTGTCGTGAAGTGGCGCAAAACCGGTATGTGCCTGGCGTTGGCGGCCGCTATTGGCCTGGTGGTGTATGCCGTCCAGGCTCCCGCCGACGCCCCCCAATACCTCACGGCTAGCGTCGAACGCGGCGATATCGAGAATGCCGTGTTGGCCACCGGCGTGCTTGAAGGCATCAAGCAGGTCGACGTCGGCGCCCAGGTTTCGGGCCAGTTGAAGTCGCTCAAGGTCAAGGTCGGCGACAAGGTGAAAAAGGGCCAGTGGCTGGCCGAAATCGACCCGCTGATCCTGCAGAACACCCTGCGCAAGGCCCAGGTCGACGAAGAAAACCTGCAGGCCCAGCGCCGTGCCACGGCGGCCCAGCTCAAGCAGGCCAAGTCGGTGTATGAACGCTACAAGGGCCTGCAGGATGATGAGTCGGTGTCGCGCCAGGATTTCGAAGACGCCGAGTCCACGTTCCAGGTGCAGCAGGCCAACCTGCTGTCCCTGGATGCGCAGATCAAGAGTGCGCATATCCAGATCGACACGGCCAAGGTCAACCTGGCCTACACGCGCATCGTCGCGCCCATCGACGGCGACGTGGTCGGCATCGTCACCCAGGAAGGCCAGACGGTCATTGCCAACCAGCTGGCGCCGGTGCTGCTCAAGCTGGCGGACCTGGACACCATGACCGTCAAGGCCCAGGTCTCGGAGGCCGATGTGATTCATATCAGCCCCGGCCAGCAGGTGTACTTCACCATCCTCGGCGAGGCCGACAAGCGCTACTACGCCAAGCTGCGCGGCACTGAGCCGGCGCCGCAGAACTTCCTCGAGACCCAGACCGCCGGCACCCCCAAGCAGAACACGGCGGTGTTCTACAACGCGCTGTTCGACGTGCCCAACCCTGACCATCGCCTGCGCATCGCCATGACCGCCCAGGTGCGCATCGTGCTCGACACCGCCGAGGCCGCGCTGATGGTGCCGGTGGCCGCGCTGGGTCCGCGCAACCCCGATGGCAGCTACCCGCTGCGGGTGCTCGACGCCAAGGGCAAGGCGCTGTCGCGGCAGGTGAAGACCGGCATCAACAACAACGTCAAGGTGCAGATCCTGGAGGGCCTGGCCGAGGGCGATAAAGTCGTGATCGGCGATGCCTCGCCGGCCGTGGCGGGGAACTGAGCCATGACCCAGCCACTGTTGGAACTCAAGGGCATTACCCGCAGTTTTATCGCCGGCGAGCGTGAATTCATTGCGCTCAAGGGCATCGACCTAACCATCGAAGCCGGCGAGATGGTGGCGATCATCGGGGCCTCGGGCTCGGGCAAATCGACCCTGATGAACATCCTCGGCGGCCTCGATTACGCGACCGCCGGCAGTTACAGGATCAACGGCATCGAGACCCGCTCACTCGGCGATGAGCAACTGGCGGAACTGCGCCGCGACTACTTCGGCTTTATCTTCCAGCGCTACCATTTGCTTGCGCACCTGAGTGCCTTGCACAACGTGGAAATGCCGGCAATTTATGCCGGTACCGCGCAAACCCAGCGGCATACCCGCGCGGGGGAGCTGCTCGCACGGCTGGGCCTGGCCGGCCACACCAGCCACCGGCCCAGCCAGCTCTCCGGCGGGCAGCAGCAACGGGTGAGCATTGCCCGCGCCTTGATGAACGGCGGCGAAGTGATCCTCGCCGACGAGCCCACCGGTGCCCTCGACACCCACAGCGGCAAGGAGGTGATGCGCATCCTCGCCGAGCTGCACGCCGCCGGGCACACGGTGATTATCGTCACCCACGACCCCAAGGTGGCGGCGAATGCCCAGCGCATTGTCGAGGTCTGCGATGGCGAGATTGTCAGCGACAAGGCCAACCAGAGCAGCGGCCTGGAGCTGCCCGCGGAAGCGCCCGTCGAGCCACGGCGCAGCGGTGCGCGGCGCCTGGTGGCGAGCCTGGGGTTGTTCAAGGAAGCTTTCAACATGGCGTGGGTCGCGCTGGTGTCCCATCGCATGCGCACGTTGCTGACCATGCTCGGCATTGTCATCGGCATCACCTCGGTGGTGTCGATCTCGGCCATCGGCGAAGGCGCCAAGCGCTATGTGCTCAAGGACATCCAGGCGATCGGCAGCAACACCATCGATATCTTTTCCGGCACCAGTTTTGGCGACAGTCGCGCGTCGGCCATCGAGACGCTGATGCCGTCGGATGTGGACGCGTTGAACCAGCTGTATTACGTCGACAGCGCGACCCCGGTGGTGGGCCGCAACCTGTTGCTGCGCTTTGGCAACATCGACCTGGATGCGCAGGTCAATGGCGTCAGTGATCGCTACTTCAAGGTCAAGGGCTTGAAGCTCGAGGCCGGGATCGCCTTCAGTGAAAGCGATGCACGGCGCCAGGCCCAGGTGGTGGTCATCGACCACAACACCCGCCAGCGCCTGTTCGGGCCAACTGTCGACCCGTTGGGCCAGGTGATCCTGGTGGGCAACCTGCCGTGCACGGTGATCGGTGTCACGGCCGAGAATAAAAACATGTTCGCCGCCAGCAAGGCGCTGAACGTCTGGGTGCCGTATGAAACCGCCGCGGGGCGGCTGCTGGGCCAGCGCCATCTGGACAGCATCACGGTGCGCATCAAGGACGGCCAGCCGAGCAAGGTGGTGGAGGAGAACGTCAACAAGCTCATGCTGCAACGCCACGGCACCAAGGATTTTTTCACCAACAACCTCGACAGCATCATGCAGACCGTGCAGAAAACCAGCCGCTCGCTGGCGTTGCTGCTGTCGTTGATTGCGGTGATTTCCCTGCTGGTAGGCGGAATCGGCGTGATGAATATCATGCTGGTGTCGGTCACCGAGCGCACTCGCGAAATCGGTATTCGCATGGCAGTGGGCGCGCGACAGTCGGACATTCGCCAGCAGTTCCTGGTGGAGGCGGTGATGGTGTGCCTGATCGGCGGGGTGATCGGGATCTCGCTGTCCTACGGGCTGGGCTTGCTGTTTTCGCTGTTTGTGAAGGAGTGGGAGATGGTGTTTTCGGTGGGCTCGATCGTCACCGCGTTTGCCTGTTCGACGCTGATTGGCATTGTGTTTGGCTTCGTGCCAGCAAGGAATGCGGCGCGGCTGGATCCGATCGAGGCGTTGGCGCGCGATTGAGTGCCCGAGGTCGAGGTGGACCTGTGGCGGGCAGGGCAAGCCTGCTCGCCACAGCGGGGGCTAAGGGGCTGTTTCATCCTTGGTGGCATACATCCACCGCAACAACGAGTGCCGCCCGCTGATCCCGAGCTTGATCGCCGCGCGTTTGAGGTAGCTTTCGATGGTGTTGACCTTCAACGCCAACTGCTCGGCCAGTTCCGGTGCCGTGCGCCCGGCCAGCAGGCCCACGCACACTTCCAGTTCACGGTTGGACAAGGTCAGCCCCGACTGCACCAGCCGTTCTTCGATGCGCCGGCGCAGGGTGTCGATGCCCTGGTTCTGTGCGGGTACCGGGTCGCTGTCCTGGCGGCACGGGTGGAGCGCGGTGATGTGTTTTTCGACCATGGGCAGCAGCAGCGTGGAGAAGTCCTGCAGCATGCTGCGTTCCTGCGGCGAAAAGCTTTCGGATTGGTGCGAGCGGTACACCGAGAGCACGTAGCGCACGTCGTCCTTGTGGCGGGTGAGGTGCAATTGTGCGGCCGGTTGTTCCACGCCCAGGGTCGCCACGGAGTCGGTATAGACCGGGCTGATCTGGCGACGGGTGTGGCCTTCGTGACTGACGCGCAGTTGGGTGATATGGGTGGCGTCCACTGCCAGTTGGGTGAGGATCAGGTCATGCAGCATGCGTGGGAAATGGCGACTGCCGGTGCTTGCGATGACCTTGCCTATATGTGGGAACAGGTGTGAGTTCATCAGTTCGTCCATGAGTTTCGGGTGCAGGACGTATGCTAGTACAGCCTGGCGGGGTGATGGGGATCCAATCCGCAAAAAGCCGCATTAAAACCCCTACAGCCCGCGTAAGCCCTATCTCACAGACTGCGACGCCAACACCGGCTGCCGGGGCAGGGCGCGGGTGCATTTGGCCAGGGCCTGCTGCACGTCCGCCAGCAGGTCGGCGACATCCTCCAGGCCGACCGACAGGCGCACCAGCCCTTCGCTGATGCCATGGTGCGCGCGCTGCTCGGGGGTGTAGGTGGAATGGGTCATGCTCGCCGGGTGCTGGGCCAGTGACTCGGCGTCGCCGAGGCTGACCGCGCGGGTGAACACCTTGAGCGCATTCATGAAGCGCCGGCCGGTGTCGATCCCGCCCTTGAGCTCGAAGGCGATCATGCCGCCGGACATTTTCATTTGCTGCTGCGCCAGTGCGTATTGTGGGAAACAGCGCAGGCCCGGGTAGGTCACCGACTCCACGGCCGGGTGTGCCTGCAGGGCTTCGGCCAGCGCCTGGGCGTTGCTGCAATGACGGTCCATGCGCAGGGCCAGGGTCTTGAGGCCACGCATCAGCAGGGCCGCGTCCTGCGGCGACATCACCGCGCCGGTCAGGTCCTTGAGGCCTTGCAGGCGGATGCGCTGGGCCAGGGCCTGGCTGCTCACGGCGATACCGGCGGTGATATCGCCGTGGCCGCTGAGGTATTTGGTGGCCGAGTGCACGACCACGTCGGCGCCGAGGTCGAGCGGGCGTTGCAGGTAGGGCGTGCAGTAGGTGTTGTCGACCACCACGGTGATATCACCATGTTGATGGGCGAGGGCGGCCACGGCGGTGATATCCACCAGTTGCAGGTTGGGGTTGGCCGGGGTCTCGCAGTAGATCATGCGCGTGGCCGGGCTGATTGCCGCTTGCAGGGCGGCCAGGTCAGTCAGGTCGACGTGCCGTACCTTGATGCCGAACTCGCCGATGCCGTGATGCAGCAGGGCGAAGGTGCAGCCGTAGACGGTCTGGCCGACGATCACCTCGTCACCGGGGCGCAGCAGGGTCCAGAACGTCGCGGCAATCGCGCCCATGCCCGAGCTGAAGGCCACTGCCGCCTCGCCGTTTTCCAGGCTGGCCATGCGTGCTTCCAGGAGTGCCAGGGTCGGGTTGGAAATACGCGTATAGAAGTACCCGTTGGCTTCGCCGGCAAAACACGCGGCGCCGTATTCGGCGGTGGGAAAGGCGAACGTTGCCGACAGATAAATGGGCGGGACAAGCGCGCCGTGGTGGTCCTTGGGGTCGTAGCCGTGGTGGATGGCGCGGGTAGAAAAGCCGAATGCATTGTGTTTATTGTTCATGTCGGACGCTCCTTATTTCCTACAATGCTATGCTCATAACCAAAGATGAACGTTGCAAAGTTTGCTGCCAAATCCCGCGTACCGGGATGAAAACCCGATAAAAACAACAATCAGAGGCAAGATATGCCCGTGAGTCTCGATCGTACCGACAAGGCCCTTTTAAACGCACTGCAAGGCAATGCGCGCCTCACCGTAGCCGAACTGGCCGAGCGGGTGTCCCTCACCACCTCGCCCTGCTGGCGCCGCGTGCGCAACCTCGAAGAGAGCGGCGTGATCAGTGGTTACCAGGCGATCCTGTCGCCCAAGGCGCTGGGGTATGGCGTGACGGCGTTTGTCAGCATCATGATGGACAGCCACACCCAGGAAATTGCCCGCGCGTTTGAACAGCGGCTGCTTGAAATCCCGGAAATCGTGGCGTGTCATAACGTGTCGGGGCGGTATGACTTTTTGCTTGAAGTGGTGGCCAGGGACCTTGAATCGTTCGGGGAGTTTGCGCGGGAGGTGTTGCAGACGCTGCCTTGTGTGAAGGAGATTTATTCGAGTTTTTCCTACAAGTCGGTGCGGGCGTTGCGGGTGATTCCGTTGCCGGGGTGACGGTCGGGTTTGCATTCTTTTATTTGGGTAACGGCTGCTATTGGTTGCGCCCTTACGGCGCGTCACTTTGGAAAAGCCCCAAAGTAACCAAAGGGCTCTTGCCCCAACACTCGGCACCTCGCCTAGGCTCGGTGTGCCCGTAATCCGACATTGATTTGGGGGGCCGCCGCCACGCGCCATCCATGGCGCGGGGCGGCTAAACCGGCATCCCTGCCGGTTTACCCCCCAAATCAATATCGAATTCCGGCCAGCGTGTTTGATGGGGCGCCTAGATCAAGATCAAGATCAAAAGCAACAGCACGGCGGCCTGACAGCCGGCCTGAGTGGTTAGATCAAAAGCAGAAACCTGTAGGAGCCGGCTCTCACAGGGGATCGGCGGTGTAGGCCTCGATACCGGCCTGTCGCAAGCAGCCTTGAGTCACACCCCCTAATCCGCCGCCCCAAAGACCAAATGTGGGAGCCGTCGAGCCCCAGCGAGGCCGCGAATACGGCGGCATTGCCAATGAATTTAGTGCCTGATCCACCGCTTTCGCGGCCTCGCCAGGGCTCGACGGCTCCCACAGGGAATCGGCGGTGTTGGCCTCGATACTGGCCTGTCGCAAGCAGCCTTGAGTCACACCCCAATAATCCGCCGCCCCAAAGACCAAATGTGGGAGCCGTCGAGCCCCAGCGAGGCCGCGAAGGCGGCGGCATTGCCGATGAATTTAGTGCCTGACACACCGCTTTCGCGGCCTCGCTGGGGCTCGACGGCTCCCACAGGGAATCGGCGGTGTTGGCCTCGATACCGGCCTGTCGCAAGCAGCCTTGAGTCACACCCCATAATCCGCCGCCCAGAAGATCAAATGTGGGAGCCGTCGAGCCCAAGCGAGGCCGCGAAGGCGGCGGTATTGCCAATGAATTTAGTGCCTGACCCACCGCTTTCGCGGCCTCGCCGAGGCTCGACGGCTCCCACAAGGGATCGGCGGTGTCGGCCTCAATACCGGCCTGGCGTAAACAACCACAACCCACGATGCGAAGCGAGCCGCTTTTGATCTTGATCTTGATCTAGGCGCCCCATCAAACATGCTGGCCGAACGCAGGCTTGAATCCGTGGGTAACCCGGCAGGACGCCGGGTTAGCCGCCCCGCGCCATGGATGGCGCGTGGCGGCGGCCCACGGATTCAAGCCGGAGTGAGGGCACACCGAGCCTAGGCGAGGTGCCGAGTGTTGGGGCAAGAGCCCTTTTGGTTACTTTTGGGGCTCTTTTCCAAAAGTGACCCGCTGTAAGAGCGGAACCATACGCGGCCATGACCCAAATAACGGATATACACTCAACCTCAATCTCAACGTCCCCACCAAACAGCACGTACATCCAATTTTCCCCACCCCCCATCCCCCCAAACTCCTCTCACCGCCAAACCATCAAGGCAGAGGGGCACCCATGCACCCAGCACCCAAAACCGGACCCGACGAAGTCGTCACCCTGGTCGTCAAACACCTGATCAAACCCGGCCAGGAAGCCAACTACGAAACCTGGCTACGCCACATCGTACGAATCGCCGGCGCGCGCCCCGGGCACCTCGGCGTCGACGTCGTGCGCAGCAAACAGAACGGCCTGGCGCTGTTCACCTGCGTATTGCGCTACCGCTCCACCGATGACCTGCAAACCTGGCTCGATTCCGCCGAGCGCAAAACCCTCATCGCCGAAGCCACACCCATGCTGGCGGACGGCGACAACACCGAAATCGGCGCGGTCAACGAGTTCTGGTTCACGCCCCTGGCCGACAGTGCCGCCAAGCCGCCGCGCTGGAAGCAGGCGGTGGTCACCCTGTGCGTGATCCTGCCGCTGACCCTGCTGGTGCCCATCGTGTGGGGCCCGGTCCTGCGCCTGCACCCGTTTTTATCCAACTACGTGGTCGCGACCTTCCTGGTGACGCTGACCATCGTGCTGCTGGTGGTCTACCTGCTGATGCCGGCCGCCACCCGCCTGTTCGCTCCCTGGCTTGAAGCCTCAGTAAAGGAAACCCTATGAACGCCGATCTGATTCTGTTCAATGGCCAGTTCCACACCGTGGACCGTGAAAACCCGCGCGCCACCGCCGTCGCTATCCATGAAGGCCGCTTTGTCGTCGTCGGCACCGACGGTGAAGCCCTGGCCCTGCGCGGCAGTGGCACCCAGGTCATCGACCTCAAGGGCCGCACCGTGATTCCCGGCCTCAACGACTCGCACCTGCACCTGATCCGTGGCGGGCTCAACTACAACCTCGAACTGCGCTGGGAAGGCGTGCCGTCGCTGGCCGATGCCTTGCGCATGCTCAAGGACCAGGCTGATCGCACCCCGACGCCGCAATGGGTACGCGTGGTCGGCGGCTGGAACGAATTCCAGTTCGCCGAAAAACGCATGCCCACCCTCGACGAACTCAACCAGGCCGCGCCCGACACGCCGGTGTTCGTGCTGCACCTGTATGACCGCGCCTTGCTCAACCGCGCGGCACTGCGCGTGGCCGGCTATACCAAGGACACGCCGAACCCGCCGGGCGGTGAGATCGTGCGCGACAGCCACGGCAACCCCACCGGCATGCTGGTGGCGCGGCCCAACGCGATGATCCTCTACGCGACCCTGGCCAAAGGCCCGAAATTGCCGCTGGAATACCAGGTCAATTCGACGCGCCAGTTCATGCGCGAACTCAATCGCCTCGGCCTTACCAGCGCCATCGACGCCGGTGGCGGCTTCCAGAACTATCCCGATGACTACGCGGTGATCGAGCAACTGGCCAAGGATCAACAGTTGACGGTGCGCATCGCCTACAACCTGTTCACCCAGAAGCCCAAGGAAGAACTCAGCGACTTCAAGAACTGGACCGGCAGCGTCACCCTGCACCAGGGCGATGACTACCTGCGTCACAACGGCGCCGGCGAGATGCTGGTGTTCTCGGCCGCCGACTTCGAAGACTTCCTCGAACCGCGTCCCGACTTGCCGTTGACCATGGAGCAGGAGTTGGAGCCGGTGGTGCGCCATCTTGTGGAGCAGCGCTGGCCGTTCCGCCTGCATGCCACCTATGACGAGTCCATTTCGCGCATGCTCGACGTGTTCGAGAAGGTCAATCGCGACATTCCGTTCAATGGCCTGCCGTGGTTTTTCGACCATGCCGAAACCATCACGCCGAAAAATATCGAGCGCGTGCGCGCCCTCGGCGGCGGTATTGCGATCCAGGACCGCATGGCGTTCCAGGGTGAATACTTTGTCGAGCGCTACGGCGCCAAGGCGGCCGAAGCCACGCCGCCGATCAAGCGCATGCTCGCCGAAGGCGTGCCGGTAGGCGCCGGTACCGATGCCACGCGGGTCTCCAGCTACAACCCGTGGACCTCGCTGTACTGGATGGTCAGCGGCCGCACCGTGGGCGGCCTGGAGCTGCACGCCGAAGGCCTGCCGCGCCTGACCGCGCTGGAACTGTTCACCCATGGCAGCGCCTGGTTCTCGTCCGAGCAGGGCAAGAAGGGCCAGATCAAGGTCGGCCAGTTGGCGGACGTGGCGGCGCTGTCGGCGGATTTTTTCAGCGTCGATGAAGAGGCCATCAAGTGGATCGAATCGGTGCTGACCGTGGTCGGCGGCAAGGTGGTGTACGGCGCCGGCGACTTCGACGATGTCGCGCCACCGCGTGTGCCGGTGCTGCCGGACTGGTCGCCGGTGGTCAAGGTGCCGGGTCACTGGCGCCCGACTTCCCCGGTGCAGGCTCAGGTTCACCAGTGCAGCGGCCCGTGCGGCGTGCATTCCCACAGCCATGAAAAGGCGCGCCTCAGCAGCGTGCCGGTCAGCGACTTCCAGGGTTTCTGGGGCGCGTTTGGCTGCTCGTGTTTTGCTTTTTAAACCCCCGAAGGAGTTAACCCATGACTTACAAGCGCTTGAACAAAGATGACGCGGTGGTGCTGTTGGTGGATCACCAGACCGGCCTGATCTCCCTGGTGCAGGATTTCTCCCCCAACGAATTCAAGAACAACGTGCTGGCCCTGGCCGATGTGGCGAAGTTCTTCAACCTGCCGACCATCCTGACCACCAGTTTTGAGGGCGGTCCTAACGGCCCACTGGTGCCAGAGCTCAAGGCACTGTTCCCGGACGCGCCGTACATCGCCCGCCCTGGCCAGATCAACGCCTGGGACAACGAAGATTTCGTCAAGGCGGTCAAGGCTACCGGTCGCAAGCAGATCATCATTGCCGGCGTGGTGACGGACGTGTGCGTAGCGTTCCCGACCCTGTGCGCCCTCGACGAAGGCTTCGAGGTGTTCGTGGTCACCGACGCCTCCGGTACTTTCAACGAAACTGTGCAACAAGCCGCCTGGGCCCGTATGACCGCCGCCGGTGCGCAACTGGTGAACTGGTTCGCCGTGGCTTGTGAGCTGCAAGTGGACTGGCGCAACGACATGGAAGGCCTGGCCAACCTGCTGTCGCCGCGCATCCCCAACTACCGCAACCTGATGAACAGCTACTCGGCGTTTACTGCCAAATAAGCGATTTCCAACAGGTGCAGGCCATTCAATGTGGGAGCGGGCTTGCCCGCGAATGCGCTGTGTCAGTCCATACTTTCAGCGACTGATCCAACGCATTCGCGAGCAAGCCCGCTCCCACATTTGATTTGTAGTAAGGCGACCGACCCGCTATAAATCAGCAAACTGTCCACCGAGAAGCGACAATGAACCCCTTCGAAGACATGCGCCTGTTCTGCCAGGTCATGGAATCCGGCAGCTTCACCGCCGCCGCCGAACAGCTCGGCCTGTCCAAGCAGTTTGTCAGCCGCCGCCTGATCCAACTGGAAGATCGCCTCGGCGTGCGCCTGCTCAACCGTTCCACCCGCCGCCTGGACGTCACGCCCCTGGGGCAGAGTTACTACGAATCCGCCTTGCGCCTGCTCACCGAAGTCGAGCAAGTGGAGCAGGGCATCGCCGGCCAGAACAGCGAACCGCGCGGCACCCTGCGCCTCAGCGCGCCGTTGTCGTTTGCGATGGCGCACCTGGGCTGCCTGTTGCCGCAGTTTTTGCAGCGCTATCCCCAGGTGTCGGTGGAAGTCGACCTCAGCGACCGCCCGGTGGATTTGATCGGCGAAGGCTACGACCTGGTGCTGCGCATCGGCACCCTGGAAGATTCCACCCTGATTGCCCGCCGTATCGCCAGCATCCCGCGCGTCTACTGCGCGAGCCCGGATTACCTGGCCCTGCGCGGCACCCCGCAGAAACCCGACGATCTTGCCGACCACGACTGCCTGCCCTACGGCCATGGCCGCCAGGTGCAGTGGCGCTTCAAGGGCAAGCTGCAGGCGCTGAACGTCAGCGGGCGCATGCGCGTCAACAATGGTGACCTGCTGCGCGACACCGCGATTGCCGGCCTGGGCGTCACCTACTTGCCGACCTTTATCGTCGGCGAGGCCTTGAAGGACGGGCGCCTGGTGAGTGTACTGGACGACTTCGCCCCCGAGGCCCTGACCCTGTCGGCGGTGTACCCGCAGCACCGGCAAAGCTCACGGCCCGTCCAGGCGCTGGTGGAGTTCTTGCGCGAACGCCTGGCTAGTGGCTGTTGAACAACTGGCGGATCAGGTTCGGGGTGCTGCCGGTCCAGCGCTTGAATGAGCGTCGGAAGTTGGCTGCGTCGTTGAAATTCAGGTACGCCGCCACTTCCTCATTGCTGTAGCCCTTGACCTGGTACAGGTGCAACGCCACCTGCTTGCGCACGCGGTCCACCTGCTGCTGAAAACCGGTGTGATGCTTGTGCAGTTTGCGCTTGAGGGTCGCCGGGCTCATCGCAAACGCCTGGGCCGCCTGTTCCAGGCTCGGCGGCTGGCGTACCTGATCGCGCAGGTAGTCGTAGAGGCAGTCGAGAAAGCTGCCGGCAAAGCCCAAGTGTTCGATCTGCTCGCAGGCCTGGCGACGTGCGACCTGGCCGGCAGTGGCCGAGGCACCCGGCCACGGGTGGGTGAGGTATTCGCGCGGGATGCTGAGCATGTCCAGCGGGCGCGCAAAGCGCGTGCTTTCGCCCAGGTTCACCCAGTACTGCTCGACATAACGCGGCTCGGCGTGGCTGAAACTGCACGCCCACGGCAGCCGCTGGCCGCTCAGCCATTGGCTCATGGCAACCAGTGAGGTCACGCTGGCCTCCAGCAGGAAACGCCAGTGCTCGCCGGCGCCGCAACTGTCGAGCCAATACAGGTAGGCGTGGTGCTCATCCAGCTCCAGTTGCAGGCTGACCAATGGGCTGAGCAGCACTTGCTGCTGGATGAGGAGTTCGAGTGCCTGGTGCAGATTCTGCGCGTGGCCCAGGGCGTGACTGGCGGCGCCGTAGTAGCCGGGCAGCAGGCGTTGGCCAAACAGGAAGCTGCTGTCGTCGGCATCCAGCAGTTTGCGACTGTTGCCGATCAGGGCCAGGAACTGCTGCGGGCTCAACCGCGCGTTGCCGGCCAGGATGTCCTCGTGGAACAGCCCGGTGCCGCGCAGCAGGCGATGGCTGTCGATGTCGCGGGACAAGGCCAGGTCGATCAAGGTAGCGGGTTGGTAATGCCCGGGGATAAAGCGCGTGTCGCTTTCATACCAGCTGGTCTTGACGGCCATCTCAGGCACTTTTCGCCAGCGGTTGCTTGGCCCGTGCCAGCGCCAGGTTGAGGCGCTTGAGCAGGTCGTGGGGCGACTCGTCCAGGGCCATCACCACCGCCGTAGTCGCGGCCAATTGCAGGCGTTCGCCCTGTTGGCGGGTCTTGTGGGCCAGGCCGCGCACGGCCTGTTGCAACTCCAGCGCCAGCACCTGGGCCTGGCGTTCGCCGGTGTTGGGCAACAGCACCACAAAACGGTCGCCGGCCAGGCGGCACAGCAAGTCCTGGCGGCGCAGGTTGAGCAACAGCAAATGGCTCAGGGCCTGCAACACCGCGTCGCCCTCGACGTGCCCGAAAGCCTGGTTGATAGCGGCAAAGTTATCCAGGTCCAGGGCCAGCAGTGACAGCGGTTGTTGTTGCTCGCGGCTGTCTTGCAGGCTGTCGGCCAACTGGCGCTTGAGGTAGTCGGCGCCGGCCAGCGGCGTGAGTTTGTCGAACAGCCGATGCTCGCGAAACAGCCGTTCGCGCTTCTCCATCTGCGCGCTGATCGCCAGTTGTTCGCGGTGCCAGTGGTAGATGCCGATGGTCAGCAGGATCATGCCCACCGGCATCGGCCCGGACTCCAGCCAGTGGTCCCAGGTGATGCTGTCGGGCAGGCGGATAAATTCGTCGAGGCTGTCGATCCACCAGGAAAAGAAGATGCACGACAGCCCCAGCGCGAGGTAATTGGTGACGCGCCCGGCGGGTCGGCTTTTCAGCACCAGGCCCAGCCACACCAGTGCCAACAGAGCCGAGCCGCCTTCGCCGAAGATGTCCAGCCAGGCCCATTCACTGACGTATTTCAACTCGCCGCAGGCCAGGTGCAGGATCAGCCCGAGGTTGGCGGCAACCAGCAGCAGCGCGAGTTTCCAGCGATGGGGTTTGAGCACGGAGAACATGGCCGCGAGTCCTTGGGCAAATGAGCGATGGGCGCCAGCACAGCAGATGAATGTGACGGTTGGATGACGGTGGGGGAGGGTCGAATCAGCTCATGGGATAAATAAAATTTCCCGCCAAACGCCGAACAAATGTGGGAGCGGGCTTGCTCGCGAAAGCGTTACGTCAGTTGGCCCATCTGTTCCTGAACGGCCGCTTTCGCGAGCAAGCCCGCTCCCACACTTAATCGAGGTCATATCAGCTCATTTGCCCCGGCATATGGCCTCAAAAGCCCGGTTTACGGGCCTTCGTGCCAACCCTTGTCACAGAACCGTCATCCCCCACCCCTAGCTTGCCCTCCCAGTTGCCGGGCCTCTTGCCTGGCGCCAATGGATTCTTGGGGAGGATTGCATGTACAAGCGCACCGGGCTCGTCAGCTTCACGCTCACTGCCTTGGCCCTGGCGATGGCCAGCGAGCGGCTCAACGCTGCCGAGGCGGCCACCACCGAGCACGTCGAAGTGGTCGGCCAGGCTGCCGCCATGGACCAGGCGCTCAAGGAGCAGCGCCGCTCCGACAGCATCAAGAGCGTGGTGCATGCCGACGGCGTGGCCCAGTTGCCGGATGAAAACGTCGCCGAAGCGGTGCAGCGCCTGCCGGGCATCAGCGTCGAGCGTGACCAGGGTGAAGGGCGCTTTGTCAGCGTGCGCGGCCTGGGCCCGGACCTCAACAGCGTGACCATTAACGGCACCCTGGTGCCCGCACCGGAAAGCGCGCGCCGCGCGGTGGCGCTCGATGTGTTGCCCTCGGAACTGGTGCAATCGCTGTCGGTGATCAAGACCCTCACGCCGGACATGGACGCCAACTCCCTCGGCGGCACCGTCGACGTGCAAAGCCTGTCGGCCTTCGACCACAAGGGCCTGTTCTACACCGGCAGCAGCGAAGCCAGCTACGACAAGAACACCCGCCAGACCAGCCCCAAGTTCTCCGGCGCCGCCAGTAACCGTTTCAGCCTTGGCGACGGCATCGACAACTTTGGCGTGGCCGCCGCCCTCAGCTGGCAGAAGCGCGATTTCGGCTCGGACAACGTCGAGACCGGCGGCGCCTGGGACTTCACTGATGGCGCCAGACTCAACGAGTTCGAACAGCGCGACTACGACATCAGCCGCGAACGCGCCGGGGGTGGCCTGAACTTCGACTACAAGCCCGATGACCTCAGCAGCTACTACTTGCGCACGCTCTACAGCCGCTACAAGGACAGCGAGACCCGCAACTCCACCAGCATCGAGTTTGCCGACCCCCAGGCGCCCGGCGAACTGGGCGATGCCGAGGGCAAGCGCAAGCTGAAGAATCGCGAGGAAACCCAGGAGATCCAGTCCTACGTGTTCGGCGGCGAGCGCATGCTCGGCCTCTGGACCTTGAGCGGCCAGGCCGGCTACAGCCAGTCCAGCGAAGACAGCCCGGCGCACATTGCCGGCGCCACTTTTGACGGCGGCGACTTCGCCAACAGCGGCTTCTATGACAAGGACAAGCCACGCCCGATCATCGGCGCCGGTTTCTACGACGCGAGCAACTTCACCCTCGACAAGGTCGACTGGGAGAAGCAGAACACCAAGG
Source organism: Pseudomonas sp. TH21 (assembly GCF_016651025.1). NCBI lineage: Bacteria > Pseudomonadati > Pseudomonadota > Gammaproteobacteria > Pseudomonadales > Pseudomonadaceae > Pseudomonas > Pseudomonas sp. TH21. The sequence continues at coordinate 2,585,629 of NZ_JAEKEQ010000001.1, forward strand.
ACACCGAGAAAAACCTGCGCCTGGACCTGGCCCGCGACTATGACCTCGGCGGCTACGCGTCCCAGGTCAAGTTCGGCGGCAAGGTCAGCCGTCGCAACAAGGACAACGACCTGGAGGCCTGGGTCTACAAAGACTTCGACACCCTGGGCTTCACCGCCGACCAGCTCAACCTCACTCAATTTCAGAAAGGCTCTGTCGACTATCGCCTCGGCAACTACGGCCCCGGCATCAGCCCTGGCGCGATCAAGCAGTTGATCGGCAGTCTCAACCCGGCGGATTTCTATGACGAGACTGAATCGCGGGTCAACGACTTCACCATCCGCGAGGACATCAATGCCGGCTACCTGATGAACACCGTCGATATCGACGACTGGCGCTTTATCGCCGGCCTGCGCTACGAGGGCACCGAGTTCGAAGCCAAGGGCACCGGCGCGACCGATGGAGTGTTCACGCCCACCGAAACCAAGCGCCGCTATCACCACTGGCTGCCCGGCCTGCATGCGCGCTACCAGATCGACAAGAACACCCAATTGCGCGCCGCCTGGACCAAATCCGTGGTGCGCCCGACCTTCGGCCAGCTGGCGCCGGGGTTTGTCATCGACGATGACGAAGCCACCTTCGGCAACCCGGACCTCAAGCCCCTGGAGTCGAGCAACCTGGACCTGGGCATCGAGCATTTCATGGGCCGCGCCGGGACCGTGTCGGCGTTCGTGTTCTACAAGGACATCAAGAATTTTGTCTACAACACTGACCTGGCCGGTACTGGCGCCTGGACCAACTTCACCGAGGCCCACACCTACGCCAACGGCGACAGCGCCAAGCTCTACGGCCTGGAACTGGCCTACTCGCAGAAATTCGACTGGTTGCCCGCACCGTGGAACGGCTTGCTGATCGGTGCCAACAGCACGTTCAGCCGCTCCAGCGCCGATATCGAAGGCTTCGACAGTGCCAGCGGCCGTAACCGCAAACGCAACATCAGCCTGCCGAACCAGTCGGACACCGTCGGCAACCTGATGCTCGGTTGGGAAAACGACAGGCTCAGCCTGCGCGTGTCGGCTAACTACAAGTCGGCGTACCTGTATGAACTCGCCTCGATCAACGACAAGGCCCACGACCTGCACGTCGACGCGCAGACCTTCGTGGACTTCAGCGCGCGCTACTCGCTGAGCAAAAACCTGCAGGTCAGCTTCGAGGCGCAGAACCTCACCGATGAGTCGTACTTCGTCTACACCGGCCATCGCAGCTACAACGGCCAATACGAAGAGTACGGCCCGACCTACAAGCTGGGCCTGACCTTCACCCATTTCTGAACTCAACACATTCCAGCTGCAGGCGCTGGCTTGCCTGGAGTTGATCTCCATCGTATTCGAAGGATTTGCACGTTAATGAGAATGTCCAAGCTGTACCTGTTGATTGCCCTGGCCACCTGCGGCCACGCCCTGGCCGGCGACCTGGCGCTGACCCCGTGGGCACCGGGCCTCAAGGCTGAAGCCGTGGCCTTCCTGCCCAACGGCCCCGAGCGCCTGGCCGCCGGCACCCGCGACGGCCTGCAATTACTCGATCGCCAAGGCGCGGAACTGGCGCGTTTCAAGGGCAATTTCAGCAGCCTCGACACCCGCGCCGCCGGCGCCCAGGTGGTGGTCGCCAGTCTCGACAACGACCGCCAGCAGGCGCTGTTGATCAACCTGGATGTCGCCGGCAAGCGCTTTGGCAAGCCGCTGTACTTGCCGACCCGCGACTTTGCGGTGAATGGCCTGTGCCTTTACCGCGATGCGGCAGCCAACCTGTTTGTGTTCCTGGTCGGTGAAGAGGGCAAGGGCGAGCAATGGCTGGTGGGCAATGGCGCCACGTTATTGAGTGAGGCCCAGCGCGTGCGCGGGGTGCCGCTGCCGCCGTCGGCGCAGTTCTGCCAGGTCGATGACGCCACCCAGCAGTTGCTGGTGAATGAAGAAAACATCGGTTGGTGGGCCTATCCGGCGCACCCGGAAGCCGAGGTCAAGCGCACGCCGGTGGCGCTGTTCGACACGCCCAAGCGCGAAGCCGGGGCCATCGCGTCGGTGCCCGGCGGGATGGTCGCACTGGATCCCAAGACCTCCGAGCTGCACCTGTTCCAGCACACCGGCGAGCGTTGGGTCGAGCAATCGAGCCTGAGCCTGCCAGGCCTCAAAGAGCCGGAGCAACTGACGGTCAACGGCCGGCAACTGCTGGTGCGTGACGACGACACCGGCGCGCTCTACCAGGCCACCCTCGACTGGCAGGCCCAGCCGGTGGCGGCGGTGCCGGTGCTGCCGGAAGTCGCCGCCGTGCGCCAGACCGACCCGGTCGGCCGCCAGGGTGATGCGGCGGATGATCCGGCGATCTGGATTCACCCCGGGCAACCGGCGAAAAGCCGCGTGCTCGGCACCAACAAGAAACAGGGCCTGCTCGCCTATGACCTCGACGGCAAGCTGCTGCAGGAGCTGGCCGTCGGGCGCCTCAACAACGTCGATGTACGCCCCAACTTCAAACTCGGCCAGCGCACGGTCGACCTGGCCGTGGCGAGCAATCGCGATCACAACAGCCTGAGTCTGTTCAGCATCGACCGCCAGAGCGGCGAGTTGCGCGAAGCCGGTGAAGTGCCGACGCCGCTCAAGGAAATCTACGGCATTTGCCTGTTCCAGCCGGCGAGTGGGGAGATCTACGCGATCGCCAACGGCAAGGACGGCACCTTCCTGCAATACCGCCTCAGCGCGCCGGATGGCCGTGCGCAGGGTGAGCTGGTGCGCCAGTTCAAGGTCGACAGCCAACCCGAAGGCTGCGTGGCTGACGACCAGCGCCAGCGCCTGTTTATCGGCGAGGAAGATGTCGGCGTGTGGGCGGTGGACGCCCGCGCCGATCAACCGGCGACCCTGACCAACGTGATCAAGGTCGGCCCGCAACTGCACGCGGACGTCGAAGGCCTGGCGCTGTACCAGAGCGACAAGCGCGACTACCTGGTGATCTCCAGCCAAGGCAATGACAGCTACCTGGTGGTGGATGCCGAACCGCCGTTTGCCGTACACGGCGCTTTCCGCGTGGGCCTGAACGCGGCCGCCGGCATCGATGGCGCCTCGGAAACCGATGGCCTGGAAGTTACCGCCATCAACCTCGGCGGGCCATGGAGCCAGGGCATGCTGGTGGTGCAGGACGGGCGCAAGCGCATGCCCGAGCAGACCCAGAACTTCAAGTTCGTGCCCTGGGCCGACGTGACCCGCGCACTGAAATTGCCCTGAACCGTCATCACCCGGTCATCACTTTTTAATCGAATAGGACATCACCATGCACGCGACGATGGAACATATGACGATCTGGGGTTTGATCAGCGACGCCAGCCTGTTGGTCAAGGCCGTAATGCTCACCTTGCTGTTGGCCTCGTTGCTCAGCTGGTACCTGATAATCCAGCGCGCCAGTGTGCTGCGGCGCCTGGAGCGCCAGTTGAATGGCTTCGTGCAGCGCTTTCGCGCGGCGCCGGACTTGCAGGCGTTGTGCCGTGAAACCGTGCAGGCAGGTGAGGGCGGCGTGGCGCCGATCTTTATCGCCGGGGTCCACGAATACCAGCACCTGCACAGCCATGACCCGGCGGTGCTGGAGGGTGTGGAGCGCGCCTTGCAGGTGGCGATCACCGAGCAGGAAGTCGAGCTGGAAAAAGGCTTGCAGTTCCTCGCGACCGTGGGCTCGGTCAGTCCCTATATCGGTCTGTTCGGCACGGTGTGGGGGATCATGAACTCCTTCATCGGCCTGTCCCAGGTGCAACAGGCGACCTTGTCCACGGTGGCCCCGGGCATTGCCGAAGCCTTGATTGCAACGGCCATCGGCCTGTTTGCGGCGATCCCCGCAGTGATCGCCTACAACCGTTTTGCCGCGCGCAGCCAGACGCTGCTCACGCGCTATTACGCCTTCGGCAACGAGCTGCAAGTGCGCCTGCACCGCACTTTGCGCGGTACGCCGATCAACCTGGCCGTGGCCGCCTGAACAAGGAGCAAGCCGATGTTAACCAGGCCGCAACGCAAGCACGGGCCCAAGGCCGAAATGAACGTGGTGCCGTATATCGACGTGATGCTGGTGCTGCTGGTGATCTTCATGGTCACCGCGCCGATGCTGACCCAGGGCGTGAAGATCGATCTGCCCAAGGTCGCCGCCGAGGCGCTGGCCACCGACACGCGCCAGCAGATCCTCACGCTGTCGGTGAAGGCTGACGGCGGCTATTACTGGAACCTTGGCGGCGAACTCGACACCCAGCACCAGACCGACAGCGCCGTGACCCTCGACGAAATGGGCGCCAAGGTCATGCAAGTGGTGGCGGCGCGCAGCGACACCCAGGTGTACATCCGCGCCGACGACAACGCCGGTTACGGGCGTGTGGTCGCGGCCATGGCGGTGTTGCAGAAAGGCGGGGTGAGCAACCTGGGGTTGGTGACCGAGGCCCCGCAATGACGGCGATGATCATGCACAGTGAGACGCTGACGCTGGCGCCCCGGGAGCCGTCCGGGTTCTGGAGAAACAGCGTCGCGGCGAGCCTGGCGGTAGCGCTGCACGCAGGGGTGCTGGCAGCGCTGATGCTGGGCTGGTCGGCGGAAAAAGCGCCGGTGGACACACCCAGGGTCATGCATACCCAGTTGGTGATGCTGCCGCCTGCGCCCATGCCTGCTCCCGCACCTGAGCCGGTGGCCTTCACGCCACCGGAGCCTGTGGCTGTGCCCGTGCCGGTCAAACCCACGATCGATCCACAGGTCCAGGCGCAGAAACTCGAGAAGGCCGCGTTGGCACGCAAGCGCGTCGAAGAGCAGAAAATCGAGGCGCAACAGCAGCGCCTGGCCACCGAGCAGCGCAACCGTGAACAGGCGCAACAACGCCTCGACCAGCAGCGCCTGGCCGCCGAAAAAGCCCGCGTCGCTGCTCCCGCAGCAGCGCCGGCACCGGCCTTCGACAGCCGCCAATACCAGCCCTTGAGCAAGGAAGCGCCGGACTACCCCGAGCGTGCCCTCGACAAGAACATCGAAGGTGACTGCTCGGTGGAATATACGGTGAACACCCAGGGCCGCGTGGAAAACCCCAAAGTGCTCGATGGCTGTCACCCCCTGTTTATCCGGCCGTCACTGGCAGCGGCGAACACCTTCCGCTACCAGCCCAGGATCGTTGACGGCAAAGCCGTTCCCGTACCGGCGGTGCGCAACACCTTCCACTACCGCATCAAATGATATCCCGCAGTCAACACCGGGTCCCCTGTGGGAGCGGGCTTGCTCGCGAAAGCGGTGGGTCAGTCGATGAGTTTGTTGACTGACACGGCGCCTTCGCGGGCAAGCCCGCTCCCACATTTTTAGACGGTGTAAGTCTGTAGATCCTTGCAATGTGGCTGTGTCAGGTGTTGACCAGGTTGGCCAGTTCAGCCCCTGCGACATACTTCTCCAGATTCGCCAGGAACGTGTCCGCAATCTCGTTGCGGCTATTGGTGGAAATGGCCGAAGTGTGCGGCGACAACCTGACTCTCGGGTGGGTATACAACGGGTGCCCATCCGGCAGTGGTTCCGGTTCGGTCACGTCCAGCGATGCCAGCCCGATCTGTCCGTTGTCGAGTGCTTCGAGCAGCGCCTCCTGATCCAGCAGGCCGCCACGCGCGATGTTGATCAGGTGCAGCCCGGGCTTGGCGCTGCCGAGTACATCGCGGTTGATGATATGCCGCGTGGATTCGGTCAGCGGGGCTGCCACCACCAGGTGGTCCGCGCGGGCGAACAGGTCGTGGATGTCCTTGGCCGCTTCCACACCGGCAACGCCAAACGGCGCCTGGCTTTGGCGCAGTGCCACGACCTGGATGCCCAGGGCCAGTGCCTTGTGCGCCAGGCTCGCGCCAATTGCGCCGAAGCCGAGGATGCCCAGCGTGGTGCCTTTGAGCGGGCGCAACGGGGTGAAATGCCACTGGGCGTCCTTCACCCAGATATCCGGCAAATGCTTGGACGCGGCAAAGATCGCCGCCAACGCGAACTCGGCGAGGTTGTCGGCCGCGCTGCCTCGGGAGGTGGTCACCGGTGGCCCGTTGAACAGCCATTGCGGGTAGAAATCGATGCCCGACGACACCAGGTGCACCCACTGTGCACCGTAGGGCCAGCCCGGTGGCGGGGTATCCGGGGCGGTGTAGCCGCGCACGTTGATCGGGCGCAGCAACAGGATATTCGCCTGCGGCGGCAGGTCGCTCGGCACCCCTGGCGGCACGCCGATCACTTCGGCGTCGGTGTGCAGCGCGCGCAGGCGCTCGCGGATCACGTCGTTGTAATCCTCGTCGAGCTGGCTGGCAATAATCACCTGACTCATGTGCGTTCCTTCTGGCGTTGGGCGAAGACCGCTTTGCCGACGCCTTGCAGCACGGCGTCATTCTGCGGGGTATGCACGCGACTGCAGAGCACGTCGCGGTAGTGTCGTTGCAGCGGGCTGTGACGCGACAGGCCGGGGTTGCCCGAGGCCTCGATGGCGAGTTCCACCGCGCGGATGGCATTGTTGGTGACCAGGTACTTCAACTGGGCCGCGTTGGCCGCCGGGGTATGACCTTCGGCGGCGGCGTCCAGCAGGCTGCGGTTGGCAAACAGCAGGGTGTCGATATGCCCGACAGTTTCCTGAAAACGCGGCAGCGTCGACAACGCTGCACCGAGGTTGGACGGCTTGCGTTCTTCCAGCCAGTTCACCAGCCAGTCCCGCGCGGCGTGAGCCACCGCGTCGTATACCGATGACAGCAGCACCGACATCCACAGGAAGCCATCGCCATCCAACTCCGGCTGCGGGGCACTCCAGGGGCTGACGCTGACGGCGTGGTCCAGCGGCACCAGCACATTGTCGAGCACCACTTCATGGCTGCAGGTGGCGCGCATGCCCAGGTGGTCCCAGGTGTCGATAATGCTCACGCCGGGGCTGTCCTTGGGCACCAGCCAGGCGCCCACCAGCGGGTCGGCGTCATCGCTGCGGCCCCACACGCTGAACCAGCTCAGGCCATGGCTGCCGGTGGAGTAGATCTTACGCCCGCTGATGCGCCAGCCCTCGGCGGTCCGCACTGCGGTGGTCGCCGGCAGGCCGCCACGGGCCGGGGTGCCGAGGTCGGGTTCGACGCGCAGCGCATTGATCAAGGCACCGTCGCGCACCGCGTCCTCGGCCACTTGCGTACGCAGGTGGACCGGCCAGCTCTTGCTGTCTTGCAGGCGGGTGTGTTGCAGGTATTGCATCACCAGGATCAGCGCAGTGGACGGCTCGCCCCTGGCAATCGCACTGATCGCCTTGCGCGCCTGCGGCAGGCTGGCGCCGCCGCCGCCCAGGGCCTTGGGCACGGTGAGGGCGACCAGGCCGTGTTCATGCAACAACTTGAAGTTGGCATGCGGGAACGCGCCGCTCTCGTCATACAGGTGCGCGGTGCTCGCCAGCTCGGCGCTGAGGCGTTCGAGCAGGGCTTCGAAGTTGGCGACTTCCACGGAGCGCAGAGACGGTTGGGTCATAACAATGTACTCGGTCAAAAATGTGGGCGCCGGCAAGCCGGCGCCTACAGGGGGTTGTGGGCTTAGATAGCGATGCGTACGGGCTGTTGGCCCAGCAGTCGCTCCACCACCTGCAGCACCGGCTCGGCCTCGGTGCGCACCAGCCAATCCGGGCTCACTTCGACGAATGCCACGGTGCCGTCCCTGGCGATCACCACCACCGTCGGTTGCGGCAGTTCCCAGGTCCCGGTGCCGGTGGTGTCGCCGATGTGGTTGCCCTTGGCCAATGCGGCGTTGCGCGAGGCTTCGTCGAAACTGTAGAGAATGCCCAGGCGCCGGCCGAGGTTGTTGTCGGTGTCGCTGGCCACCAGCAATTGCAGGTTATGGCGGGTCTTGATCTCCACCAGCCGCTCAGGCACCTGCGGGCTGACCGCCACCAGCGGCACCCCCAGTTCGCGCAGGCGTGGGTAGAGTTGGCGTTCGTAATAGGGCAGGGCGAGATTGCACGCCGGGCAGCCGGCAAAGCGGAAGAAAATCAGCAACGCCGGCCCATCGGCCAGCAACAGATCGCGGTTGAGTTCGCCGCCTTCCACGTTGAGCAGGGTGAATGGGTCCAGTTCATCGCCGACCTGCACGTAGTCGTCGGGCCGTGCTTCATCGACCAGGCGCTGGCGCTGGTCGATGTTGACCTGCAATGCCGCCGGTGCCCAGGAAGCCACGCGTTCGGCGTGCAGATCCGCTAATTGACGGTTGAGGGACTCGCTCATGCCAGCGCCTCCTGTTGCGCTTCGACCTCGGCGGCGACGCTGTAACGGTTGGCCGGCACGTCCAGGCCAAGGTTGTCGCGCAGCGTGTGGCCGCTGTACTCGGTGCGGAACAGGCCGCGCTGTTGCAACACGGGCACCACCAGTTCGGTGAAATACTGCAAGCCGTCCGGCAGCACCGAGTTGATGATGAAACCGTCGCTGGCACCGCGCTCGAACCAGGTCTGGATGGCATCGGCGACTTGCTCGGGGGTGCCGACGAAATCACGCTTGGGCCGCGAGAACCGCAGCGCCACTTCGCGCAGGGTCAGGCCTTCGTCCCTGGCCAGTTGCTTGATCCGGTCGGAGCCGCCTTTCTGGCTGTTGGCGCCGAGGTCGCCAAGTTCAGGGAAGGGCGCGTCCAGGGGGTACTTGCTGAAGTCATGGTCATTGAACGGGCGGCCGAGGGCGACAATCGCGTCTTCGACGGTGACCAGGTCCACGGCCTGCTGATAGCGGCGTTCCACTTCGGCTTCATCGCGGCCGACAATCGGCCGGATACCCGGCAGGATCGACAGGCTGTCGGCGTCACGCCCAAAGCCTGTGGCGCGGCGCTTGAGGTCCTGGGAATAGGCCAGGCCTTCCTCGATGCTCTCCACGTGCACGAAGATCGCGTCGGAGTTTTCGGCGGCGAAGTTGCGCCCATCCTCCGAGGTACCGGCCTGGAAAATCACCGGTTGACCCTGGCGCGAGCGTGCGATGTTGAGCGGGCCCTTGACCGCGAAGAACTCGCCCTTGTGATTCAGTGCATGCAGCTTGTCCGGGGTGAAGAATTCGCCGCTTTGCTTGTTGTAGGCAAAGGCGTCGTCTTCCCAGGAATCCCACAGGCCCTTGACCACGTTCACGTGTTCCTTGGCGATGCGGTAGCGCACGGCGTGGGGCGGGTGCTCGGCCTTGCCGAAGTTGTCGGCGGTGCCGCTGAGCCACGAGGTCACCACGTTCCAGCCGGCGCGGCCGCCGCTGATATGGTCCAGCGACGAGAACTGGCGAGCCACTTGGTAGGGCTCGGTGTAGCTGACCGTCACAGTGGCGACGAGGCCGATGTTCGTGGTGATGGCGGCGAGGGCCGAGAGGATCGTCAGCGGCTCGAAGCGGTTGAGGTAGTGCGGGCTGGATTTGGCATGGATATGCAGGCTGTCGGCGATGAACACGAAGTCGAACTTGGCAGCTTCGGCCAGTTCAGTCTGCTGCTTGTAGAACCCGAAGTGGGTGCTGGCATTCGGTTGGGCGTTCGGGTGGCGCCATTCGCCCCAACCGTGGCCGACACCGTGGACCATGGCACCCAGTTTCAAATGGCGTGGCTTGGAGGGATGTGGCTTGCTCATGTTCTGCTCCTGTTAGCGCGATGCTTGGGAAAAGGGGACACGCTTGGCGTTAAAGCTCTTGTCGAAGCCTTGCGACACGTCGATGTGCTTGGTCAACAGGCCTTCTTTTTGATAAGTGTCGGCGGTCGCTTGCAGGCCGCTGATCACCGAGTCGTCGATGGTGACCGGGCTCAGGCGGGTGTCCTTGGCCACTTCCACGTGGACTGCCAGCGGCAGGCCGGTGATCTTGGCCTGGGCGGCGGCGTACTCATTGGGGTGGGTGTTGGCCCACGCATAGGCGCGGTCGAGACGCGCGACAAAGTCGTCGAGTTGCGGGCGCTTGTCGGCGATGGCCTGGCTGGTGGCGGCGAGGTACAGGTGGTTGCTCAGCAGGTTGCTGCCACTGATCAGCACGCGGGCCTGGCTTTGCGAGGTGACCACGGTGGTGTACGGGTCCCAGGTGGCCCAGGCGTCGGCGGTGCCGTTATCCAGCACCAGGCGTGATTCGCTGGGCAGCAGGAAAATGAACTGCACATCCTTGGTAGTCAGCCCGGCAGTGGCCAGGGCCTTGATCGCCAGGTAATGACCGATTGAGCCGCGCCCGGTGACGATCTTCTTGCCCTTGAGGTCGGCGACAGTCTTGATCGGCGAGTCCTTGGGCACCAGCAGCGCGGTGGTATTGCGCCCTTCGGCGTGGATGATGCTGACCACCTTGAGCGAGGCACCGGCACCCAGTGCGAACACGTAGGGCGCATCACCGAGGGCGCCGATGTCCACGGCGCCGGCATTCAAGGCTTCGCCCAGGGGCGAGGCGGAGGGGAATTCCGACCACTGGATTTCATACGGGACGTTCTTGGTTTCGCCAGAGACTTCCAGTAGAGCCTTGATGGTGGATTTCTGGTTGGCCACCCGCAGTGGCTGCAGGTCGGCGGCGTGGGCGCCGCCGCTCAGGCCGAGGGCAAGGGCGGCGCCCAGGAGCAAGCGTTTGAAGGGGTGGTAAAGACCATGGGATGCAGGCTCCAGGCAGATCAAGAAGGGGTTCGGTTACCTCCGCCTGGAGAAGGGGTCGGTGAATGGGGTTAACGTTATGCCCATAAAAACTCGCTGTGAAGTTCTTTTTGGTTATATGTTAATTATTAAAATATTTGATTATGTGTAAGTTGATTATTCTCTAATTGCATTTGGTGGCGCGCTGCGGGCCAGGGCGAAGATGCCATCCATGCGCCAATGCTCGTTGCGGTGGGCAGGGTCATCGGCCCATTCGTCCCAGCCCGAGTCGCGGCGGTATTGGCCGAGCAGCCCGGCTTCGCGGACTGCCACGGGATCGGGGTGGCGCAGCTGCTCGCAGTCGGGGTCGACGTACAGCGCATCGCTGCTGCAATACAGTTCGCACATGAAGCAGGTCTGGCAGGCCAACTGGTCGGCGATCACGGGTTTGCCCAGGGCATCGGCGGCAAACACGTTGGTGGGGCAGACGGCGACACATTGGCCACAGCCGTTGCACAGGTCGGAGTAGATCAGTTCAATCATTGTGGGTGGCCTTGATGGATGGGGTCGAAACGCGCCTGCACCTGGCCCACTCCAGCCAACCGCAAATGCGCGTCAAACTGCGAATGCTGCCGCGGTGTGTCGCTGCGCTGGTGCATGCCGCGGCTTTCCTTGCGTAACGCGGCGGCGGTGTAGCACCAACGCGCGGTGGCGGCCATGGCCACGGTTTCGCGGGCGCGCAATGGGTTGTTGGGGCAGGGTGGGCTGTCGCTGATCTGGTCCCAGATGTTGTCCAGTTCACCCAGAGAGCGCGCCAGTTGGGCGCCGCTGCGGAACAGGTTCTTGTCCAACGGATGGACTTCGGCCTGGATGCGCTGGATCAGTTCGGCACTGCCGCCCACCGCGCCGTCAAAGCCACGCAGCGCGCCGTGATACAGCGCTTTTTCGCGGGCCAGCCGCGCGGCGCCGCGACCGGCCCATTGCCCGGTGGAGAGCGCCCAGGCCGAATTCTGCGCGCCGCCGCCGGAGGTGGCGCCGGCAATCGGCTCGCGACTGGCGGCATCCCCGGCAGCGAAGACGCCGGGCACGGTGGTCTGGCAATCGTCATCGACCAGGCGTAAACCGCCGACGCCGCGAATGGTGCCTTCGGGATGCAGGGTCACGGCGAATCGCTGGCGATAAGGGTCGACCCCGCGCCGGTCGAACGGCAGCATCAGGTTCGGCTGGATACTCGGCAGTTGTGCGCGGATATCCGGTGGCACGCGGTTCAGGCGGCAATACACCGGACCGTTGAGCAGCGCCCTGGCCAGGTCTTCGGTGAAGCCAGGACCGGTGGCAATCCCCAGCGGCCGATCCGCGGCATCGAAATACTCGCCAAAGCTGTACACCATCGAACGGGTCATGCTGCTGCCTGCGGCGGCGATGCAGTAGTAGTTGGAAAACTCCATGCCCGACAGTTCGGCGCCGGCCTCGGCGGCCATCAGGTAACCGTCGCCGGTATTGGTGTGGCTGCCCAGCAGGCGCGACAGGAACGCACAGCCGCCCGTGGCCAGCACCACCGCGCCGGCGCGGATCAGCCAGTCACCGCCGGCCTGGCGGCGCCAGCCGCGTGCGCCGACCACTGCGCCGTGATCGTCACGCAGCAGTTCCAGCGCGGGGTGGTGGTCGAGAATCGTCACGCCACTGTCCAGCACGCGCCGCCTGAGGCCGCGCAGGTATTCGGGGCCGCGCAGCCCGCGATACTGGGTCACGCCATGTGCGTCCTGCGGGAAGTCGTAGTAGCCGCTCAGCCCCGGCAGGCTGGTCCAGGTGGTGTCGATGGCGCGGGCCATCCAGCGTGCATCGGCAAGGCCATAGGCGGTGCCCAGGCGTTTGTCGATCGCCGCTTCACGGGCGTCGGGCGGCACCCACCAGTGACCGGGGCCGGCGGTGGCGGTCACGCCGCTGGTGCCGCAGTAGCCCTTGTCGACGAGGATCACCCTGGCCCCTTCGCGCGCCGCCGCGATGGCGGCCCAGGTGCCCGCCAACCCGCCGCCGATGATCAATACATCGCTATTCAGTTCAGTCATCACCCGCGCCTCAGAAGTTGTACGCCAGGCGCGTGTAGTAATACGCGCCGCCAAAGCCGAAGGGCGAGAACTGCCCATACTCGTACCCGCCGGCCCAGTCCTTGATGCCTTTTTTATCCGGGTAGACGTTGAACAGGTTGTTGGCCCCCAGGGCCACGGTGAAATGCTTGGTGATGTCGTAGGCGGCGTCGACATCGCTGATCCATTTGGCGCTGAACTTGCGATCGTTGATCGGGTTGTTGTCACCCTCGATGTAGCTGCCGAAGCGGGTCAGGGCGAGGTTGAGGGTGTAGGCGCTGACCTTCCAGTTGGCCGCCAGGATCAACTTGGATTGCGGGGTGGCGACGGTCAGGTCCTTTTGCAGGCGGCGGTCGAAGATCTGGTAGTTGGAGCCCAGGCTGGCCAGCGCAGGTGGGGTGTCCTGGAGCTTTTCGATCTTGGTCTGGTTCCAGTTGTAGGCCAGGCTCCAGCGCACCTGGCCGTACTGGTCGAGCTGCTGGCGGTATTCGTTGATGATGTCGATGCCACGGGTGCGGGTGTCGACGGCGTTGGTGTAGTACTGCGCGTACAGGCCCGGCGACAGGCCGTTGGCGACCAGGATCTGTGACACCGCCGGCCCGCCCAGCAGACTGGTGGAAACGATGCGGTCGCGAATGCCGATCTGGTACAGGTCGGTGGTCAGCCGGTAGTTCGCGGTCGGCTCGTAGGTGAAGCCCAGGCTGTAGTTCAGCGACTTCTCGGGCTTGAGTTTTTCCGCGCCCAGGGCCTGGGCCTCGGGGGTGTCCACCGGCAGCACCTTGACCGGTACCGAGACCTGCTGGCCGTTGACCACGCCGCCGGAGGTGAAGGTCGACGAGGCGTAGATCGTCTGTGCCAGCGACGGCGCCCGGAACCCGTTGTTGATCGTGCCGCGCAGGGCAAACTCGGGCGTGAGCTTGAAGCGCGTCGACAGCTTGCCGCTCCACGTGCTGCCGATGTCCTGTGTGTAGCGCTCGTAGCGGGCGGCGGCGCCGATGTACCAGCGGTCCGTCACGTCCAGGCCCAGGTCGACATAGCTGGCGACGTTGCTGCGACTGATCTCGTCGGCATCCGCGGTGCTGGTGCCGTTATACGACGCCAGGCCCGGCAACGGTGTTTGGCCGGCGAAGGGACCACTGGGCAGCACGTAGTTGCCGGGCGTATAGGACGCGTAGTCGCCGGCCTCGATCTGGTATTTCTCCCAGCGGTACTCGAAGCCGAATGCGGTTTGCAGCGGGTGGCTCAGGCCGATATCGAAGGTGCGGCTGAGGTCGAGGTTGTTGGTCCACTGGTCGAAGATCTGCGAGGCCAGGTTGAACGAGGTCGGGCTGGTCGGCCCCAGGGATGGGTTGAGGGTGTTGTTGGCGTTGAGGGTCGAATCGTCTTCACCCCAGGTGGAACTGATGTAGTAGTCCCAACCACCGACCAGGCCCTTGAAGCCGCCCGCCACCTGGAAGTCCTTGGTGCGGTTGCGCCGTTGCGCGTGGATGCCATCGGGGTAGGGCGTGTTCGGGTCGCCGGCCAGGGAGGTGATCTCATTGGGGCGGTAGTTGCCGGTGACCTTGGTGGTTTCCATGTAGCTGGCGGTGGAGAACGAGTAGAACTTGAGGTCGTCCTGCAGCGGCAGTTCAAGGTTGTAGCTGGCGTTGGTGACCTTCTCGCGACCCAGGCCGTAGCTGGGGTTCCAGCCGTGGCGGTTGACCGTCTGGTCGCGGCTGTCGGGGGCGGCGGCGGTGCCGTAGAGGCGGCCGGTGGCACTGCCGGTGCGGTTGAAGGGTTCCTGTTCCTTGCTGTCCAGTGCCAGGTTGGCGAAGCCGTCGTTGGGCAGCGCCAGGCCGTAGTTGACGGTCTGGTGCACGGTGTCGCCGTCGCCCGCGCCGTAGCGGCCGAAGGAAGTTTCGGCGCTGCCGCCGCTGTCGTTTTCCTTGAGGATGATATTGATCACCCCGGCGATTGCGTCCGAGCCGTACTGTGCGGAAGCGCCGTCGCGCAGCACTTCGATATGGTCGATGGCCGACACCGGGATCAGGTCGAGGTTGACCGGTACCGCCGCCGTGCCGATGCGCGCCAGGTTGTTGATCAGCGCGGTGTTGTGGCGGCGCTTGCCGTTGACCAGGACCAGCACCTGGTCGCCGGACAGCCCGCGCATGGTCACTCCGCGCACCGACCACGAGGTCCCGCCACCATTGATCGCCGGCAGGTTGAACGACGGCAGCAGGCGCGCCAGGAGTTCCTTGAGGCCGACCTTGCCACTGGCCTGCAGCTGTTCGGCACTGATCACGTCGATGGGCGAGGGGCTGTCGGCGATGGTCCGCGCCTGATTGCCACGGTTGCCGGTGACCACCACGGTACCGAGGGTTTTGTCCGGGTCTTCGGCTTGGGCCGGGACATTCATGGCGAGCAGGGTCAGCGCGACTGCGCCGTATTGAAAGCGGGATGGAGGCATGGGGGCTGATTCCAGGAGAGCAAAGAACACCGCAGATCCCGTCTGGGCGCGGGCTGGCTCGCGAAGGTGGTGTCAGCTACCCATGAGCTGGCTGAACCGCCGCCTTCGCGAGCAAGCCCGCTGCCACAGTGAATCTGTGTGGGACTTTTAAAGGGTGATCAGGCCGCGTCAGCGGCTCTGACCCGATGCGGAATGTCGTCATAGGCAATCAGCACCCGCTCCATGCGACGCGGGTAGTCGCCGTAGTTGTAGACCGGGTAGTGCAGGGTCGAGCGGTTGTCCCAGAACGCCACCGAGCCTGGACGCCACTTGAAGCGCACCTGGTGCTCCGGCTTGTTGAATTCCTGCAGCAGGCGGTCGATCAGTTGCTTGCTTTGCTGGGGCGTCCAGCCGATCACCGAAGGGTTCTGCGAGAAGTTGATGAACAGCCCGTCTTCGCCGGTTTCCGGGTGGGTGCGCACCAGCGGGTGGGCGAGGATCGGGTAGTCGTAGCCGACCTTGTCGAGGGCTTTCTTGAAGTCGTGGACCACATGCAGGTTGTCGATTTCGGCGCGCAGGTCATCCGGCAAGGCGCGGTACACCGCCCCGGTGTCGGCCCACAGGGTGTCGCCGCCGACTTCCGGCAAGTCCACCGCGCGCAGCACGGCGCCGAGCGTGGGTTGCAGCAACCAGCTGGTGTCGGTGTGCCAACGGCCGCTGGTGCGCGGGCCGTAGAGCTTGCGCTCGTCCTGGGCTTCGATCAGGTGGGCCTGGGGGCGCGACGGGTCGTTTTGCTGGGTAGTGGGGTGCACGTACAGCTCGCCGAATTCCTTGGCGAAGGCGATCTGCTGTTCGGTGTTAATCGCCTGGTCGCGGAAGAACAGCACCTTGTGCGTGAGCAGCAGGTGGCGCAGTTCATCGCGCAGCGCCGAGGTCAGCGGCTGGCGCAGGTCGATACCGCCGATTTCGGCGCCGAGGGTGGGTTCCAGGCGGGTGATATGCAGGGTCATGCGGGTGTCCTCTCGTGTGTGGGTTCAGCCTCCGCCTGGAGAGGGGTCGGATGTGGGAGCCTGCACCCGGGGTGGGTGCAGGCGGGTCAGGTCAATCAGATCACATAGAAACCGTGGGTGCCGTCGCGGCCCAGTTGCTCGACCAGGCCGAATTCCCAGTCCAGGTAAGCCTGCATGGCTTCCTTGGGGTTGTCGGTGCCTTCGTATGGACGGCGATAGCGGTCGATGCGCGGCGAGGCCAGGTGGGTCTCGCCTTCCTCCAGCGGCAGTTGCGCGTTGATCCAGCCGGCGGTGCCGTCCTGCAGCAGGAACACCTGCTTGCCGGTGATGGCCTCGACCTCGGCCACCGCCAGGCGCGCCAGTTGGCTGCTGCCGCAGGTGAGTACATAGCGCTGGGCGGCCGGCACCTTGGCCAGGGCTTCGGGCAACTGCGCGCGCAGGGCCCACCAGGCACCGGGGATATGGCGCTTCACGTAGTTGGCGCTGGCAGTGAAATCCAGCACCACGGTGTCGCCATGGGCCTGCCAGTCGGCGAGGGTCTGCGGGCTGATCAATTCGGCCTGGGGCGGCGCGGGCACCGGGGCGACCCAGGCGCCTTTTTCGCTGAAGTGCGCCGCTTGCAGGTCATCCAGCACGTGCACTTCCCAGCCCAATTGCGCCAGCCAGGAGGCGGACATGTTGGCCCGCACGCCGTCGTCATCCGCCAGCACCAGGCGCGCACCGCGCACACTGGCGACGTGGTCGGTTTCCTGCACCAACTGGCCGCCGGGGGTGGAGCGGGCGCCCGGCAGGTGGCCGGCTTCGAATTCTTCCGGGGTGCGCACATCGAACAGGTAGGTGGTGCGCGCGGTTTGCTGCTGCCAGGCGTGCAGATCGGCGAGGGTGGCCCGGCCAACGCGAGCTTTGTCGGCGACGCGGCGCGCATCGACGGCGGCGACCTGGCGGTGTTCTTCCGAGGTCGGTGCAAAGCGGCGCGATTGGCCGTGGGCGAGCTTCTGCCCGGCCAATGTCCAGCCGATGGTGCCGTTGCGCAGTGCGGAGACGGGGTTGGCTACGCCGGCGTTGATCAGCGACTGCGTGCCGATAATGCTGCGGGTCCGCCCGGCGCAGTTGACGATGATGCGGGTGGCCGGGTCGGGCGCCAGTTCACGGGCGCGCAGTACCAGTTCGGCACCGGGCACGCTGATGCCGGTGGGGATGCTCATGGTCTGGTATTCGTCGAAGCGGCGGGCGTCGAGCACCACCACATCGGCCTGGTTGTCGAGCAGCGCCTGCACTTCTTCAGCGGCCAGCGAGGGTGTGTGGCGCTCGCTTTCGACCAGCTCGCCGAATGCCTTGCTGGGCACGTTGACGTCGATAAACAACTCGCCACCGGCCTGGCGCCAACCTTCCAGCCCGCCTTCCAGCAGGCTCACCTGGGTGTAGCCCAGCGCAACCAGGCGCTCGGCGGCGCGGGCGGCCAGGCCTTCACCGTTGTCGTAGACGGTGACCTGGGTGTCACGGCGCGGGATGCGCGAGTACACCTCCAGCTCCAGCTTGGACAGCGGGATGTTCGCGGCGAACAGCGGGTGGGACTCGGCAAACGGCGCTTCTTCGCGCACGTCTACGAGGGCGACTTCTTCACGGTCCAACAGGGCCTGGCGAATCCGGGCGAAGCTACGGGTCGATACGGTACTCATAGGGCAGGGCTCTTTTCTTTGGACAAATCCCAGATATTCGGGAGGAAGGCGTTGGAATAACCGGAGATAAACAGTTTCTCGCTGCCGTCGGGCTGGTACACCGCGCGGCGCACGGCGCCGATATTGGCGCCGTACACATGAATGCTGATGGACACCTGGTCGCTGTGGGCATTGCTGACCTGATGGATATCGCCGACCTTGGGCGACACCGCCTCGACCTGGCCCGGCACCAGCTGGATCGGTTTGCCTTCGGCGACCAGGCGACCGTCAGGCGCGCGCTCGAAGCCTTGGGAAAATTCCGCGCCGCGCAACATGCCGATCAGGCCCCACACTCGGTGGTCATGGATCGGCGTGCTTTGCCCCGGCCCCCAGACAAAGCTGACGATGCTGAAGCGCTGGCGCGAATCGGCATGCAGCAAAAATTGCTGGTAGCGCTCGGGGTCGGGTTGGGCAAATTCATCGGGGAGCCAGTCATCATGGCTGACCAGTTGCGCGAGCAGTTTGCCGCCACGGTGCAACAGGTCGCCTTCGCGTGGATTGCCGTCGATCAATTCCGCCAGGGCGCCTATGAAGGCTCTGAGTCTCTCGGGGTGTCGGGCCTGGGTCATGACAATTCCATCGGTGGGTGCTGATGGGTTTATCTAAGCATAATGTTTATAGTTAATATGCTATTTTTTAATGATTAGCTTATAGCTGCAGGTAATTTAGAACCGGTCTGAATAGCGTTAGACGTTATCGATTGCAGCGCGGGCTATCCAGATAGCGTTCCTGCAACTATGCTTCGCACACATCTTAATGACTGTTCTCTATGTGCGGCCCAAATGAAAATTGACGATATCGATGCCTTTGTCGAAGTGATTCGTTGCCAGTCCATCAGCCATGCCGCCGAGTCGTTGCAACTGACCCAGCCGGCCATTACCCGCCGTGTGCAGAACTTCGAGCAGGCGCTGGGTGTGGAGTTGTTCGACCGCAACACCAAGCCCCTCAAGCCTACGGTGATCGGCACCCGCGTCTATGAACAATGCCGGCTGATCCTGCGCGAGATGGATGCCCTGCGCGAGCTGGTCGCCACCGACGCACCGCCCACCGGCCTGCTGCGCCTGGGCGTGCCGCAGACCATCGGCGACGTGGTGCTGCTCGATGCGCTCAAGCACCTGCGCACCGAATACCCCGACCTGCGCGCCCAAGTCGCCACCGGCTGGGGCAGCCAACTGGTGGGCAAGATCGAGCGCGGTGAGCTGGATGCCGCGGCGGCGCTGTTCCCGGCCGGCAAGATTTTCCCGGACAACGTGGTGGGCGAGTCGATCGGCAAGATGGAATTGGTGGTGGTGTGTGCCAAGGCACAACTGCCGAAGAAACCCTGCAAGCTGGCGGACGTGTACCAGAGCGGCTGGATCCTCAACCCGGACGGTTGCGGCTTCCGCGCGGGGTTGCAGCGCACCTTGTCGGACCAGGGCCTGGCGTTGCGGGTCAACCTGGAAACCTTCGGCACCGAGCTGCAACTGGGCCTGGTGGCGGACGGCCTCGGCCTGGGCCTGGTGCCACGCCCTCTGCTGGAGCGCAGCGCGCACCGCGAGCAACTGGCAGTGATGCCGCTCAAGGACTTCAAGCCGGTGATGGACCTGTGGCTGATCTACCCGCACTTCCTCGGCAACCTGCAGGGGCCGGTGGATGCGTTCGGCAAGCTGGTGGCAAATTCCCTGCACAAGATCCGCAACGCCGCCTGACCCGCCCGGTGCAGGAGCCCGGCTGGCCGGCGATGAGACCCTCGAGACCAGGGCATTGCTCAAGGACGCCATCGCCGGCAAGCCGGGCTCCTGCAGGAGGAGATGGTGTCAGTTGGGTTATAAAAAAATATGATAATTAGCTTAGATTAAAATGTGCTTTTTATTATTTTTTTGCATCCCCTAGGCTTGCCTGGAAGTCCTTAAGGCCATCCAGGAAGTTTTGCCATGAGCAGCGTCACCTCGATCTCCAGCGTTTCCAACAATGTTCGCCAGCGCGTCACTCCGGAAGAATGGGAAGTGCGCGTCAAACTGGCCGCCGCTTATCGCCTGGCGGCCCTGTACAAGTGGACCGACCACATCTACACGCACTTCTCCGCCCGCGTACCGGGACCGGAGGAGCATTTCCTGATCAACGCCTTCGGCCTGTTGTTCGATGAAATCAGCGCCTCCAACCTGGTCAAGGTCGACCTCGACGGCACCATCGTCGACGACCCTACCGGCCTGGGCATCAACTACGCCGGCTACGTGATCCACAGCGCCATCCACGGCGCACGCCACGACTTGCAAGCAGTGCTGCACACGCATACCCGCGACGGCATCGCGGTGTCGGCGCAGAAAGACGGCCTGCTGCCGATCTCCCAGCATTCCATCGGTTTCTCCGGGCGCGTGGCTTACCACGGGTACGAAGGCGTGGCGCTGGACCTCGACGAGCGCGAGCGCCTGGTCGCCGACCTGGGTGACAAGAGTGTGATGATCCTGCGCAACCACGGCCTGTTGACCGCCGGGATCAGCGTCGAACACGCCTTCCAGCAACTGCAGGGGCTGGAGCGTGCGTGCAATATCCAGATCGCGGCGCAGGCGGCGGGCAACGCAGAGTTGATCTTCCCGCCGGCCGAGGTGGTGGCCAAAGTCGAGAAGCAGGCTGAGGCATTCAAGGCGGGGGATGGACCGGGGGTGGCGCGGCATTGGAATGCGCTGATCCGGCAGTTGGAACGCACCGATACCGACTACAAGAACTGATCTGCAGATCGGCGCCAGCCCCCTGCAGGGGCTGGCTTGCCTGCGCCTGCAGGGCGTGTGTTTATGCCACTTGTTGTGCTTGCTCGCGCTCGGCGATCAGTTGGCGGGTGAGCGGGATCAACCGCTTGCCGTAATCGATCGCATCGTTGAGCGGGTCGAACCCACGGATCAGGAACGTGGTGATCCCCAAGTCGTAGTAATCCACCAGCGCCTCGGCGACTTGCTCGGCGGTCCCGACCAGGGAGGTCGAGTTCCCCTGGGCCCCGAGCAAGCCCGCAATCCCGGTCCACAGACGCTTGTCCAGGCGCGAGCCCTGTGCTGCCGCTGCCAGCAAGCGGCGCGAGCCTTCATTCGGCGGTTCGCGGCGTACAAAGCCATTCTTCTCGGCCAGCGCGGTAGCCTGCTGCAGGATGGTCTCGGCACGCGCCCATGCCAGTTCCTCGGTCTCGGCCAGGATCGGCCGCAACGACAGGCTGAAGCGGATGGTGCGCCCGTGCTTGGCCGCCTCGGCGCGCACCTGGGTCACGATCTCGCGCACTTGCTCATAGGTTTCGCCCCACAACGCGTACACGTCGGCGTGCTTGCCCGCCACTTCAATCGCGGCCTGGGAGGAGCCGCCGAAGTACAGCGGGATATGCGGCTGTTGCGGCGACTTCACCGTGGAATACGCGCCTTCGACCTGGTAGTAGTTGCCCGTGAAGTCGAACGGTTGCTCGCTGGTCCATTCCTGGCGCACCACGCTCAAGTATTCGTCAGTGCGCGCGTAGCGTTCGTCCTTGCCGATATGGCTGCCATCGGCGCGCAGTTCGCGGTCGTCGCCGCCGGTGATGATATGCACGGCGGTGCGCCCGCCGTTGAATACGTCGAGGGTGGTGAACTGGCGGGCGGCCAGGGTCGGCTGGGCAAAGCCTGGGCGATGCGCGATCAGAAATTGCAGCTTCTTGGTCACGCTGGCGGCATGCGAGGCGATCAGCGTGCTGTCCGGGCTGTTGGAATGGAAGGCCACCAGGGCGCGGTCGAAGCCGGCCTCTTCGTGGGCGCGGGCCACGGTTTCCACGTAGTCCGGTTGCAGGGTCGGGCCGCTGCGCGGGTGGATCTCGGAAGCGTGGTGGCCGCCGATGTAGCCGATGAATTCAATGCTCATGGTCTGTCCTTGTCGAGTTCGCGGGTTGCACCTCCGCCGGGCAGGGGGTCGGTTATTCGCGTCCAAAGTAGGGGCAGGGAAGGGGCCTGTAAAATGCCGATTGGTTCTAACCTAATTATTAAAAAACAGAATCATAAATTATTTGATGTATCAGTAATTTGCATGTTGATCGCATTAGGTTATTCCCAGAAAGACTTTCACCAGGGTTTTTTATGCGCTTAGCATAGACCCGCAACGGCGCTCCCGGCCGTGACGTTTTGAACAGGAAGGCCAATGACCGAGACGATTTCCCTCAATAAAGCCGAGGGCCAGCTGAAAGCGACCCGTGGCTGGCGCACGCCCGACGCGGTGCTGCGGCTGGTCAGCCCGATCGTGCTGTTGCTGCTCTGGGAGCTGGCCTCGCAGCTGGGCTGGATCCCCACGCGCGTGATCGCCGCGCCTTCGCAGATCGGCGGCACGCTGTGGGCGATGATCGTCTCCGGCGAACTCGGCAAGCACCTGCTGGTGTCGCTGCAACGCGCGTTGTTCGGCTTGAGTATCGGCGTCAGCATCGGTGTGGTGGCGGCCTTGATCACCGGCTTGTCCAAGCGCGGCGAGGTGATCCTCGATTCGCCCATGCAGATGCTGCGCACCATTCCTTCGCTGGCCCTGGTACCACTGTTCATCCTGTGGTTCGGCATTGGCGAGTTCACCAAGATCGCGCTGATCGTCACCGGCACCACGTTCCCGGTGTACCTCAACCTGTTCGCCGGTATCCGCAACATCGACCCCAAGTTGATCGAGGCTGCCAACACCCTGGGCCTGAACCGTCGCGAGCTGATCTGGCATGTGATCTTGCCCGGCTCGTTGCCCTCGTTTTTTGTCGGCTTGCGCTATGCCCTGGGCATCTCGTGGCTGGCACTGGTGTTTGTCGAGCAGATCAACACCACCGCCGGCATCGGCTTCCTCGCCAGTGATGCCCGCGATTTCATGCGCACCGATGTGATCGTGATCTGCCTGCTGATCTACAGCGTGCTCGGCCTGTTGATCGACGGCCTGATCCGCACCCTCGAACGTTTCGCCCTGGCCTGGCGCCCATCCTTTGTGAGGAACTGATATGTCGACGATTGAAGCTGCGGTGCAGTTGCGCAATGTGGTGCGCCAATTCGGCCAGCAACGGGTCATCGATGGGCTTGACCTGGACATCGCCCCCGGCGAGTTCGTCGCCTTGCTCGGCGCCAGCGGCTCGGGCAAGACCACCTTGCTGCGCAGCCTGGCCGGGCTCGACAGTATCGACAGCGGCCAATTGCGGGTGCCCAAGGCGCGGGCGGCGGTGTTCCAGGAGCCGCGCCTGATGCCATGGAAGCGCGCCTGGAAAAACGTGATCCTCGGCCTGCGTATTCCCGAAGCCAAGGCGCGGGCGGTGCAAGCCTTGACGGAAGTCGGCCTGGCCCATCGCCTTGAGGCCTACCCGGCGACCCTCTCCGGCGGCGAAGCCCAGCGCGTGGCCCTGGCCCGTGGACTGGTGCGCGAACCCAAGCTGTTGCTGCTGGACGAACCCTTCGCCGCCCTCGACGCACTGACCCGGATCAAGATGCACCGCCTGATCATCGAACTGTGGCGCAGGCACACACCGGCGGTGCTGCTGGTGACCCACGATGTGGACGAAGCGATCCTGCTGGCCGACCGGGTGATCGTGCTGGCCGACGGCAAGATCGCCGAGCAACTGCGCATCGATCTGCCGCGTTCGCGGGACACCGGCCAGGACGGTTTCCAGGCGATCCGGGCGCGCTTGCTGAACCTGCTCGGCGTGGAAGTCGATGCACCGGCGGCGCGTCCGCCGGCGATCAACCTGCGGCGCGTGGCGCATGGGTAAAGGCTGACCGAGCCTAACGTTGTAATTTCGCCTGGCCTGAGGTCTGATGGGCGCCGAAACGGGCACGTCAACGGTTGGGCAATGATGCGAGCAGAACTAGCGCAGTTTGGCGGGATTACCGTGATGATTCCGGCTGCCCTCATCATTGCTGTGTGGCTACGGTATTCCAGCCCGTGGGCACTGCGGGGCTGGATCGTGACGGTGGGTGTCACGTATTCGATCGTGGCGTTCAGCAAGTTGCTGTTCAAAGGCTGGGGCTTGTCTTTTCAACACGTGGACATTGCCGTACTCAGTGGCCACGCCATGAACACCTGCCTGATGCTGACCGTGGGCTCAAGCCTGCTGGCGCGTCAGTTCAGCGCGGCCCTGCGCTGGCCGGCGGCGCTGGTGGGCCTGCTACTGGGGCTCTGGTTCAGTGCCTACTACGTTGCCCCCTTTATCCATCCGCTCAATGAAGCCCTGGCCGGTGCGGTGCTGGGTGGCGTCGCGGCGATTGCCTTTCTGTGGCGGATTGAACCCACCGAGGTCAAGGTGTCCCCGGCGTTCATCGGTGCCGGCCTGGCGGTGTTGCTGGTCTGCGCCCTGATGCCTAAATACAACGCCGAACTGTTGCTCAACCGGGTTGCGGTGACGCTGTCAGGGGCCGAGCGTGCTTATCAGGAGCCTGCCTGGCGCCTTCCGCTATTGAAGTGAGTCGGCGGGGTTGAGACGGGTTCCCACAGCTCCTGGAAGATGCGCCGATGAGAACGCACTCAGGCGGGTCACCGTCTTAGCTGTATTTCGCCCTCGATGCACCCCACCAGAAACTCCATCACCACCTTCACCAGCGGCGAGCGGCGCATATCGGGGTACACCGTCAGCCAGATATCGCGCTGCGGACCCTCGGTCGCCGTCGGCAGCTTGACCAATTGCGGGTCGTGATCGCCCACCAGCGTCGGCAGCACCACCACACCCACTGCGGCCCTGGCCGCCATTTGCTGGGTGATCAGCTCGCTGGCGGCAAAGGCAATCTCGCGCGGGCCGCGCAGTTGGTGCATCCATGCCTGTTGGGGCAGGTGGTCGCGGCTGCTGTCGTAGGCGATGAAGGTCCACTGTTCGGTGGGCAGTTGCTGGAGCACCGGCGGACCGTACAGCCCGAAGCGCACCACGCCGACCTTCCTGCGCACCAGCGCGTCTTCATCGGGACGCAGCGTGCGCAGGGCGATATCTGCTTCGCCCTTGTCCAGCGCGGCCAAGTGGGTGGAGGGCATCAGCACCAGGTTCAGTTGCGGATACTCGGCACGCAAGCGCGCCACATGCGGGGCGATGCAGTAATTGGCAATGGACGGCGGGCAGCTGACCCGCACCGTGCCAGCCATTTCGATGGACGCCACCCGCGACAGGCGCAGCACCTGGGTCGCCATCTCGTCCATGCCGGCGGCCAGTTCGGCCAGCGCCAGGCCCTGGGCGGTGAGAGGGCGGCTGCGCGGCAAGCGGTCGACCAGTTTCACGCCCAGGGCTTTTTCCAGGGCGTCGACCCGGCGGCCCACCGTGGCGTGCTCCACCTGCAACTCGCGGGCAGCGGCCGACAGCGACTGGCTGCGGGCCAATACGGTGAAGTAATACAGATCCTGCCAATCGAACATCGGGTTATTTCCGCACAGAGGCTGGGATGGTTTGGGGAATATTCCAACGGATTGCGTCCTTTTACCATGGCCGCTTCCCCGTGCACTGGAGTTATTCCTGGATGAAAGCCATCACCTTGCAAACCTACGGCGGCCCGGATGTCGCGCAACTGCAGCTGGATGCGGCCAAGCCGCTGATACGCGCGGGCCACGTGTTGATCAAGGTGGCCTGCGCCGGGATCAATTTCATGGACATTCACACGCGCCAGGGCAAGTACGCCCAATCAGTCACGTACCCGGTGCGCCTGCCCTGTACCTTGGGCATGGAAGGCGCCGGTGTCGTGGTGGAGGTCGGCGCGGACGTGCATCACTTGGCCGTGGGCGACCGCGTGGCCTGGTGCATCGCCTGGGGCGCGTATGCCGAATACGCGCTGGTGCCGGTCGACAAGGTTGCGCAGATACCCAGCGCGATCACCTTCGATCAGGCTGCTGCGGCGATGTTCCAGGGGTGCACGGCCCACTACTTGATTGAGGATGTGGCCCGTTTGCAGGCGGGCGACACCTGCCTGGTACACGCCGCGTCGGGCAGCATCGGCCAGTTGCTGGTGCAGATGGCCCGGCACGTGGGGGCGACCGTGTTCACCACGGGCAGCACCGCACAAAAATGCGCGATTGCCCTGCAGCGCGGCGCCCACCAGG
This sequence comes from Pseudomonas sp. TH21, assembly GCF_016651025.1. Taxonomy (NCBI): domain Bacteria; kingdom Pseudomonadati; phylum Pseudomonadota; class Gammaproteobacteria; order Pseudomonadales; family Pseudomonadaceae; genus Pseudomonas; species Pseudomonas sp. TH21. Next base: position 2,611,442 of record NZ_JAEKEQ010000001.1, read on the forward strand.
CCTGGACCTATGATGATGGCGGCTTTGTCGAGCGTGTCCTGGCAGTCACCGACGGGCAGGGGGTGGACGTGGTGTTCGATTCCCTGGGCAAAAGTACCCTGCGTGACAGCTTCCGCGCCTGCCGCACACGCGGACTGATCGTCAATTACGGCAATGTCTCGGGCTCGCTGACCGACCTCGATCCGATTGAGCTGGGCGAGGCCGGCTCGCTGTTCCTGACCCGTCCACGGCTGGCCGACCATATGGCCGACGGGGCGACGGTGCAGCGCCGCGCCAATGCGGTGTTCGCGGCAATGCTCGAAGGGTCGTTGAGCGTGGAGATCGAAGGCTACTACCGCCTGGAAACCGTGCAGCAGGTGCATGCGCGTATCGAGGCTCGGCAACAGATCGGCAAGGCGGTGCTGTGGGTGGACCGCGACTTGGATTAATGACAGGCGAAAAAAAACCGGCTGATCAGGCCGGTTTGGGGTTCCCGCCAACAGCGCGGGATTATGCGTTGTTGCCTTGCAGACGATCCGCACCGCCTTCAGCCAGGCCACGTTCCTGCAGGCGGTCCGCACCGCCTTCAGCCAGGCCGCGTTCCTGCAGGCGATCCGCACCGCCTTCAGCCAGGCCACGTTCCTGCAGGCGATCCGCACCGCCTTCAGCCAGGCCACGTTCCTGCAGGCGATCCGCACCACCTTCAGCCAGGCCGCGTTCCTGCAGGCGATCCGCGCCGCCTTCCGCCAGGCCGCGTTCCTGCAGGCGATCAGCGCCACCTTCAGCGAAACGGTTGCCTTGCAGGCGGTCCGAACCACCCTCTGCAACACGGCTTTCGATCAGGCGATCCGCACCGCCTTCAGCGACGACAGGGTGAGCAAATGCGTTTGCAGCAAGTACCGAGAAAGCGAGGCTAAGCAAGATTTGGCGTTTCATGTGAGTGTGCTCCGAGTGTTTTAGTTGGGTTGTTGCCGGTATGGGTTTGATGTTACGCGTTGGATTTTTTAAGAGAACTTCATTGGGCTGATGGTGACTATCGACGCCAGCGATGGCCCGCTTGCGCGGACCTTCGCCGAGCCGGTCATGGCATCTGCGGCAGCTCATTGGGGCGCAGGTCGAACACCAGCACCTCGGCATCCTCGCCGTGGCCCAGGCTGATCTGCCGCTCATCCCGCACACGGGCGCCGTCGCCTTCCTGCAAGCGCTGGCCGTTGACCTCAACGCTGCCTCGGGCCACATGCACGTACACATGGCGATCTGGCGGCAAGTCCAGGGTGGCGCTTTCGTCAGCATTGAACAGCCCGGCATACACCCGTGCGTCCTGGCGCACGCTGAGGGAACCGTCTGCACCGTCCGGCGAAATGATCAACTGCAGGCGTCCGCGTTTCTGCGCTGCGCTGAAATGCTCTTGTTGATAGCGCGGCTCGGCACCGGCCACGGCGGGCACGATCCAGATCTGCAGGAAGTGCACGCCACGGCTCTGGCTGTGGTTGAACTCGCTGTGGGCCACACCGCTGCCGGCGCTCATCAGTTGCACGTCGCCGGGGCGGATCACCGAACCGGTGCCCAAGGTGTCCTTGTGTTCCAGGGCGCCTTCGAGCACGTAGGAGAAAATCTCCATGTCGCGGTGCGGGTGCTGGCCGAAGCCCTTGCCGGCGGCGACACGGTCATCGTTGATCACCAGCAGGTCGGAAAAACCTTGCTCGGCGGGGTTCCAGTAGTTGGCGAACGAGAAGGTGTGGAACGACTTCAACCAACCGTGATTGGCGGCGCCGCGTTCCGAAGCTTTGCGAAGGGTCAGCATGGTGGTGTCCTCAAGTGAGCGCGGGCTGCGAGATGCAGGGCGCTGGCGTTGAGAAGAAGGTTACTGGTTACTGTTGGATTCATTAAGGAGATGAAATCTGAATAACTGTCTCCTTGAGGTTGACAGTAATCGACGTGCCATAATGGCTGACGCTTTCCCTTCCTTATAGGTCTCCCGCTTGATGAAAACCGTGGCCATGGCGCTGTTTCCGGACTTCCTCCTGCTCGACATGGCGGGGCCGCTCGAGGTGTTTTCCATCGCCAACCGCTACCTGCCTGCGGCCGACCACTACCAGATACTCACCATCGGCACCGAGCCTGGCCCGTTGCGCGCCTCCAATGGGGTGGTGGTGCAGGCCGACCTGGCGCTGGGCCAGGCGCACGCGGCCTACGACCTGCTGCTGGTGCCCGGCGGGCCCGGTGCCTATAACGAATGCCATCCCGCGCTGTTGCCCTGGCTGCAAGAGGCCGCGCCGCGTGCCCGGCGCTTTGGGTCGATCTGCACCGGAGCGTTTGTGCTGGGGCATGCCGGCCTGCTCGATCATCACCGCGTGACCACCCATTGGCACTACACCGAGCGCCTGATCAAGGCCTTCCCCAAGGCCATCGTCGAGACGGACCGCATCTACCTGCAGGACGGGCGATTGATTACCTCTGGTGGGGTCACGGCCGGTATCGACCTGGCGCTGTCGATTGTGGCCCAGGACCACGGCAAGCAGGTCGCGGTGGACGTGGCCAAGGTGCTGCTGGTGGTCATGAAGCGCCAGGGCGGCCAGGCCCAGTTCAGCCCGATGACAGCCGCCGTCGCGCCCCAGGAAACCGCGATCACCCGCGTGCAGCAGCACGTGCTCGACCACCTGGACCAGCCCTTCAGCATCGAGTCGATGGCCACGCTGGCGGGCATGAGTGCGCGCCACTTCGCGCGGCTGTTTGCCAAGGAGGTGCAGATGACGCCCATGGCCTTCCTGCAGGGCGCGCGTATCGACCGCGCGCGCCAGTTGCTGGAGGCCACCGACCTGCCGCTGAAGACCGTGGCCTTCCACGCAGGTTTTGGCAGCGTGCGGCATATGCGTTTTCTGTTCAGTGAAAAGCTCGGTCTCAACCCGACCCAATACCGGCAGCAGTTCAGTTAGCGTCAGGATGTCCGTCTCGCGCACTCGAATGTCCGTGTCGCTCCCCGTGCCAGCATTGTCCTGTCATCGCCAAGTGGCAAGATAGCCACAGGCCCATGGAACAGGACGCGCAAACGCCCAAGGCCGGGTGTTCCAGCGCGATGACAGCGATGAACAACCTTCAGGCGATGGATGCGAACGGCACGGTGCGTTTCGGTGCCTATGCCTTTCACCGGCAACAGCGGCTGCTCAGCAAGGCCGGGTGGCCGGTGCCCTTGGGCGGCCGCGCGCTGGATATCCTCGCGGTGCTGCTCGAGGCGCCCGGGCAGTTCATCAGCAAGGCCACGCTGATCGAGCGCGTCTGGCCGTGCAGCGTGGTCGAGGAAAGCAACTTGCGCGTGCACATCGCCGCCTTGCGCCGTGCCCTCGACGGGCAACGCTGCATCCTCAACGATCCCCAGCGCGGCTACTGTTTCATTGCGCCGGTGCACGGCGAGCTGTCGTCGCAGTTGCCCCGGCACAATCTGGCGACGCGGCTCAGCCCGGTGATGGGGCGCGATGAATTGCTCGGTGTGCTGGTGCGGCGCCTGTCCGGGCAGCGTCTGATGACCCTCACCGGCTGTGCCGGCGTCGGCAAGAGCACCCTGGCCCTGGCGCTGGCCGAGCGCGTATTGCCACGCTATCGCGCCGGCGTGTGGTGGGTGGACCTCGCCACCGTGCAGGCGCCGACAATGCTGCTACAGCACCTGGCCACAGTGCTGCACCTGGTGCCCACCCGTAGCCCCGTCGAACTATGCCGCCAACTGGCGGGCCGGCAGTTATTGCTGGTGCTCGACGGCGTTGACCCGCTGCTGGGTGCCTGCCGGCATCTGGTGCGCGCGCTGCACGAGCAGGCGCCGCAGGTCAGCGTGCTGATCAGCAGTCGCGAAGCCTTGCACGTGCCTGGCGAATGGGTGCTGCGCGTGCCGCCGCTGGCGGTGCCTGCACCGGCGGTATTGGGCAGCGTCGACCACGCGATGGCTTGCCCGGCGGTGCAACTGTTCGTCGCCCGCGTACGTGCCAGTCAGCAGGACTATGATTTGCGCCCCCAGGACCTGGCACCCCTGCGCGACATCTGCCGACGCCTCGACGGCCTTCCCCTGGCCCTGGAACTGGCGGCCGCCCAGGTCGACGCCCTGGGCGTGCGCGGTTTACAGGCGCAGCTGCGCAGCGGCATACAGACGCTGAGCCGCGGTCGACGCACGGCCGTGGAGCGCCACCAATCGCTGGCCGCTGCCCTGGACTGGAGCTACGAGCGCCTGAGCCTGCCGGAGCGCTGGCTGTTCCTGCAATTGGGCTTGTTCAAAATGGCCGTGACCTTGCCGTCCTTGAGCGTGCTGGTCGCCGGCACCGAGCTGGAACACGCCGACCTTGCCTACCTGCTGGGGCGACTGGTGAGTACCTCATTGCTGAACGTCGAGCCGGGCCCGGGGCCCGCGCGTTATCGTTTGCTCAACAGCACCCGCAGCTACGCCCTCGCGCAGTTGCGCGATCCGGCGCAGGTGGCACGGTTGCAGCAGGGGTATGGGCATTATCTGGGGGCGTTTTCAGGCCGGACGTTTGTCCTGCAACTCGTCGAGCAGGCGGCGTACGCGCAGTAGGTCGCGGGTGGCAAAGCCTTCGGTAAAGCGCCCGTAGACTGAACCGAGCAGATCGCGCGCAGGCTGCAGGCGACCTTGCTGCTGCCAGCGTTGTGCCAATGAGGTCGCGCAACGCAGTTCCCAGGCCAGCGCGCCTTGCTGATTAGCCAGGCCGAGGGCTTCGAGCAGCAGCGCTTCGGCGGTGCCGGTGTCGGCCATGCCCTCGGCGTGCACGCGGATCACTTCGGCGGCGCACCAGCCGGCTGCCCCCGTGCGGGCGCGTTCGAACGCTTGCTCATCGACGACACGCGCGCCGAACGTGATCAGGATGTCGTCTATCAGCCCCAGGCCCTGCAGGTCCTGGTGGCCGGGAATCCCGGCGTAGTGCCCCGCCCAGGTCTGGAACAACTGCACCGAATGCTTGTGGGACTGCTCCAGCAGCAGCGTCTGCAGGCGCTGCGCCGCCTCGTCATCCCCGTTGTAGCGGGCAATGACCACGCCGGCCAGGGCCAGGGTGTAGCAGATCGACGTGCCGTGATTGATCTGCAGCGCCAACTCCAGCGCCTGGCTGGCCACGGCCCAGGCGCGCTCGGGAAAACCCTGCAACCACAGGATGCGCGCCAATACCGTCAGTGAGGCGACGCTCTGGTCATATTGCACGCCCAAGCGATAGGCAAAGCGATTCAGCGAGCCGCTGTGCGCCATGCGCTGGATGACCTGTTCGGCCGTGTGCCGGGCGAGTGCCTGGTTGCCGGTGTAATGCTGCGCCAGCACGTGCAGGCGCTGGGTACTCAGCTCCAGCAGCGGTTCGGTGCGCGGGTCGAGGTGATCGAATTGCACGCTCAGCGCCTGTGCCTGGCGATAATGGCCTGCGCACAGGTTGACCGCCATGTAGCCGGAGACCGCACGCAATTGGCCGGCGAGGTCCTGGCGTTCCTCGGCCAGGCGCCTGGCGCTGGCAAACGCGGCGATGGTCCGCGGTGCGCCGCCCAACGCGTGATAGGACAGGCTGCCCAGGGCCAATTGCAGCTGCATCGTCAATTGCGTGCAGGGCGCACTGGCCTCGGCCATCAGCGCCAGCGCCTTGTCGACATACATCGCATGTTCCCTGACCAGCGACAACTCTTGCCAGAGCGGCATGGCGCTGACCGTCAGGCGGATCGCCAGCAGGTGTTCGCCGCCCTCGGCAAGGCCCCAGTCGAGCGCGGCACGCACGTCCTCGCGCAGTGGCGCGTAGCGGTCGAGCCACGGTTTGGTCGCGATCAACTCCCAGTCGTCCTGCGCCTGCTCCATCAGCGTCAGGCAGCGCACCGCATGGCGCTCGCGCGTGGCGTGCAGCTCGTTGGCGAGGCTGAGCTTTTCCAGGGCGTAGGTACGGGTGATGTCCAGCAGGCGATAGACCATCTCGTCATCGCCCGGCTCCACATTGAGCAAGGATTTGGCCACCAACTGGGTGATCGAGCCCAGCACCTCGGCCGGTGCAATCTGCTCGCCGGCAATCACCGCCGCGGCGCTGGCCAGGCTGAAACCGCCACGGAACACCGCGAGGCGGCGCAAGCACACCTGCTCGCACGCGGTCAGCAGGTCGAAGCTCCAATCCAGCGTGGCGCGCAAGGTCTGATGACGGGGCAGGGCGCTGCGCCGGCCACGGGTCAGCAGGCGGAAGTTGTCTTCCATCTGCACCAGCAGGCGCGGCAGGCCGAAGCGTGCGATCTGTGCCGCCACCAACTCGATTGCCAGCGGGATGCCGTCGAGGCGCTGGCAAATATCAATCGCCAACGGCAGTTCGGCTTCGCTCAGCTCAAAGCGGTCCTGGTGCGACCTGGCTCGCTCGATCAGCAATTGCAGGGCCGGGTAGCCCATGGCCTGGGCGCGATTGCCGGTGGCGGGCGGGCAGGCCAGGGGGTCGAGGCGTTGCACCGACTCGCCCTCGGCGCGCAGGGCCTCGCGGCTGGTGGCCAGGATATGCAGCCGGGGCGCATGGCGCAGCAGGCTTTCGCTGATCAGCGCGATGTCGTCCAGCAGGTGCTCGCAATTGTCGATCACCAGCAGCCACTGGCGTTCCTGCAGGCGGCGCGCGAAGGTGTCCAGGGGTTCATGCTCGACGTGTGTGAGGCCGAGCAGGGCGGCGAGGTTGGGCAGGATCAGTGCCGGTGCGCTGAGGGGCGCCAGGTCCAGCAGGTGGATGCCGTCGCGGTAATGTCCGATCAGCAGTTCGGCCACGCGCAGCGCGACGGTGGTCTTGCCGATGCCGCCGGCGCCGGTCAGGGTGATAAAGCGCTGTTGCGGCAGCTGTTGCACCAGGCGGTCGATCAAGGCCTGGCGGCCGATCACGCGGGTGCGCCGCAGTGGCAGGTTATGGCCCTGGGCTTGCGGGGTGCCATCAGCCGGAAAGGTCATCGGTTCGATGCTCAGTGGCGCAACAAAACTGTAGCCACGCTGGGCCACCGTGACGATATAGCGCTGCCCGGCCTGGCCGTCGCCCAATGCCTTGCGCAACGCGGCCATGTGCACCCGCAGGTTGCCGTCTTCCACCACGCTGTGCGGCCAGACCCGGGCGATCAAGGCCTGCTTGCTCACCACGTTGCCGGCCTGCTCCAGCAGGATCAGCAGGATATCCAGCGCGCGCCGGCCCAGGCGCAATGGCTGGCCGGCCTCCAGCACCAGGCGTTGGCGCGGATGGACGCGGTAGGGGCCGAAATGTACGGCCTGGTCGCTGAGGTCGCTCATGGCGCGCCATGCTCGGAAAAAGGAGTGCGGCCAGCATAGGCCAGGTGCGCCGCCACCACTAGGCCGCGATCACGTCGGGCTTGTGACGCAATTGGTGATTTCGCCAGGTCATCGGGTTGACGCCTTCGCTGCGGGTGAACATATGGCAGAAATGCGCCTGGTCGCAGAAGCCGCATTCGAGGCTGATCTGCGTCAGGCTCAGGGCGGAACCGGTGATCAGTTCCTTGGCCCGCTGGATGCGCTGCTGGCGAATCCATTCCTGCGGCGACAGCCCGGTGGTGCACTTGAACGCGCGGGAGAAATGGCTGCGTGACAGCGCGCAGGCCTGGGCCAGGTCTGCAATCGCCAGGCTTTCGCCGAGGTTGGCGAGGATCAATTGCTTGGCAATGCGCTCGCGCCGGGGGCAGAGGCCGCCGGTCGCGGGCAAGCGGGGAGCACAGTACTCAAGTCGGGCCATGACAGATATCCGCAGTCGATGGGAGCGTTCCCGGTGAATGGATGCAGTGTAGACCGCTGCATTCTTGGCGCCGGACCGTCTGGCTGACGAGTTAATCGTTGTTAATTTTGCCAGCTCAGGCGGCAAAAACCGGCGGAAAAGACAGCACAGCCATGCAATACCACGGGCGGCTCGCGTGCTTATCTGTGGGCCTTTCAGCCGTTTGGATTGCCCCATGAACCGCAACGACCTGCGCCGCGTCGACATGAACCTCTTGGTGATTTTCGAAGCGCTGATGTTCGAGAAGAACCTGACCCGCGTCGCCGAAAAGCTCTTCATGGGCCAACCGGCGGTCAGTGCGGCACTCGGGCGCCTGCGCGACCTGTTCGACGACCCGTTGCTGCTGCGCAACGGCCGGGGCATGGAACCCACGCCACGGGCGCTGGCGATACTCAAGGAGCTGCAACCGGCCATGGACACTATTTCCGGCGCGGTCAGCCGCGCCAAGGATTTCGACCCTTCCACCAGTTGCGCGGTGTTTCGCATCGGCCTCTCCGACGACGCCGAGTTCGGCCTGTTCCCGCCGTTGCTCAGCCAACTGCGCGAAGAGGCGCCGGGCATCATCGTGGTGGTGCGTCGCGCCAACTACCTGTTGATGTCGTCGCTGCTGGCCAGTGGCGAGATCACGGTGGGGGTGAGCTACACCACTGAATTGCCGGCGAATGCCAAGCGCAAGAAGCTGCGCGATATTCCCTGCAAGGTGCTGCGCGGCGACGCCGGCGTGGCGCCGCTGACCCTCGACGACTACTGCGAGCGGCCGCACGCGATGGTGTCGTTCTCGGGGGATTTGAGCGGCAACATTGACCTGGACCTGGCGCGTATCGGCCGGGCCCGCCGGGTGGTGCTGGCGGTGCCGCAGTTCAGTGGGTTGCGTGCGCTGTTGGCGGGCACGCAGATCATCGCCACAGTGCCGGATTACGCGGCCTGCGCGTTGACCGAGGGCACGTCGCTGCGGGCCGAGGACCCGCCGTTTGCGATAGAGGCAGCGGAGCTGTCGATGGTGTGGAGCGGGGTGCATGACAATGACCCGGCGGAGCGGTGGTTGCGGGCGAGAATTTCGGAGCACATGGCGGGGGCTTGATTGAGGAGGTGGGCCCAGCCCACCAGGAATTGGTCACCCATTCTTCCCCGGAATTGGATATTCCTCCCACCACCTCCGGTCACTAACCTAGCCATCAACCCCCACCGTTCCGGAGAACCACCATGCAAGCGCGTACCGATTTCTACACCGCCTCCCCAGACGCCATGAAAGCCATGCTCGCCCTGGAAGCCGCTGTCGGCAAACTGTCCATCGAGTTGCCCCTGCTGGAACTGATCCGCCTGCGTGTTTCGCAGATCAATGGCTGTGCCTTCTGCCTCGACATGCACACCGCCGATGCCCGCAAGGGCGGTGAGACCGAGCGTCGCCTGTACACCGTGTCGGCCTGGCGTGAAACGCCGTTCTTCACCCCGCGTGAGCGCGCCGCACTGGCCTGGGCCGAAAGCCTGACCCTGCTCAGCCAGACCCACGCGCCGGATGAGGACTTCAATGCACTCGCCGCCGAGTTCAGCGCCCAGGAGCAGGTCGACCTGAGCGTGGCCATCGCCACCATCAACAGCTGGAACCGCCTCGCGGTGGGTTTTCGCAAGATGCCCAAGTAAGCCTTAGAAATTCACCGAAGCACTCAGGCGCGCCGTCAGTGGCGCGCCCTGGAACAGATAGTCATCGCCCATGTACTCGCCCGCGTCGCGCCAGTAGCGCTTGTCGAACAGGTTGTCGACGCTCAGGCGAAACACCGTCTCGTAGCCGTCGACCTTGGTGGTGTAGCGGCTGCCGACATTGACCACCGCATAATCCCCGACCTCCACATTCCCGGTACGGTTCGCGTACTTCTTGGCGCTGTACTGCACGCCGCCGAGCACGGCCAATCCATTCACCCACGGCAACGCATAGTCGGCGTACACACTGGCGCGCAGCTTGGGTACGTTGATCGCCTGGTGGTCTTCGTATTCCGGCGTACCGCTGCCGGTCACCCGCGCGCGAATCGCCGCCACACTGGTCGCGATCTGCAAACGGTCGGTGGCCCAGCCGTTGGCCGACAACTCCAGCCCGGTGTTCTTCTGCTCGCCCTGTTGCACATAGATGAACTGATCGGCGCCTTCCGGCTTGGCGTACTGGTAGGCCTGGCGCGTCTGGAATACGGCAGCGGCGAAGCTGATGCGGCGCCAGTCGTATTTCACCCCGGCTTCGATCTGGCGCGAAACGGTCGGCGCGAGGGTTTCACCGTCGTTGGTGGTTGTCCACGGCGCCTGGCCGCCCAAGGACAGGCCTTTGCTGTAACTGGTGTAGAGCGAGATGTTTTCGACTGGCTTGTAGATCAACGAAGCCTGCGGCAGGAACACGTATTGCTGGGTGTGGCGAACCTGGTTGCCAGTGGTCCCGTCGAAGGCTTTTTCGTCCAGGCGCACTTCACGGCCGCCGAGGATGGTTTGCCATTGCTCGTTGAAGCGGATGCGGTCGGTGACGAACAGGCCGTACTGGCGGCTGTCGAGGTTGCGATGGCTGTCGTTGAGCGGCTTGTCGGTGGGGGTGAACGTCGGAGCATCGACGTTGATATTGGTGCTGCCGATGTATTCGTTGACCGACTTGCGCTTGTCGACCACCCGGCGAAAGGCGCTGGTGCCGAAGGTCAGTTCATGGCCCAGGCTGCCCGTGTCGAACAGCCCGGTCATGGCCGCCTGCACTTCGTCGTCGCGGCGGGTGTCGTCGGGGCTGCGGTAGTCGTAGACGTCGTAGTCGCCAGTGGGGCTGAAGAAGGCGGTGCCGCAATCGGTCACGTAGAAGCAGCCATAGGCAAACGAACTGTAGTCATCGATCACCACTTTGCTGCGCGCCGCGCTGAGGTTGCCTTTCCACTGGTCGCTGAAGCGGTATTCGAACTTGCCGTTGAGGTTCAGTGAATCGATGCCCACCTGCTTGGAACCGCTCTGGTGCCCGAGCAACTTTTTCGGCGACGCGCCGTGTGGCACTTCAGTGCCGCCCAGCAACTGGTAGCCGGGCACCGAGCGTTGCTGCTTGTCCTGGTATTCCGCATCCAGCTGCAGCACGGCGTCGGGGCTGATGTTCCAGTCAAAGGCCAGGGACACGAAATCGCGCTGGCCATTGGCGTGTTCCACATAGGAATTGAGGTCTTCATGGGCGACGTTGGCACGCAGGCCGAATTGCTGCTCGCTGCCGAACCAGCCGCCGACATCGGTAGCGATATAACCGCTGCCGCGATCATCGGTGGACACCGTCACCTGGCGCACGTCCTCCGGGCGCTTGGTCACGTAGTTGATCACGCCGCTGGGCTCGGAGATGCCGCTTTGCAGGCCCGCCAGGCCCTTGAGCACTTCCACCTGCTGCTTGTTTTCCAGGGCGACGTTCTGCTCGCCGGTGATGGTGCGCCCGTTGATTTTGTAGCTGCTGGCGGCATTCAGCGAGAAGCCGCGCACCACAAAGTTTTCGTAGTAGCCGATGGGCGCATAGCTGTCGCCCACCGAGGCATCGTTGCGCAGCACTTCACTGAGCAGGCGCGCCTGCTGGTCCTTGATCATCGCGGCGTTGATCACCGTGATCGAGGCCGGCGTGTCCAGCAGCGGCGCCTCGTCGAAGCCCCCGACCGAGGCGGTTTCAGCGCGATAGCCGGACTCATCCTGGCCCTGGACCTGCACCGCTGGCAGCTCCAACTCCGCCGCCAGACTGTGACCGATGCCGCCACTGAGCAGCAGGCCGAGGGCAAAACGTGAAGTGACGACGGGACGAAAACGCAAAACCATGGGGGCAGGGCCTTAAAGCGCAGGGCGGGGGGCGCATAAGCTAGGCATAAGTGCGTACTTTTACAAGTTTTCGAGAATGATTCGCACGCTGAGACATCCCGTCTCAGCCCCTACGCCAATCGCTGCGCGCCTCGACAGCCGCCCCGGCGACCTGCGATAGACAAGGCTTCTCTCATCATTGCAGGAGATCGTCATGGGGATTGCTGGAAAAATCGCGCTGGTCACTGGCGCCGGGCAGGGCATTGGCCGGGCCATCGCCCTGCGCCTGGCACAGGACGGTGCCGACATCGCCCTGGTGGACATCAATGGCGCCAAGCTCGAAGCCGTAGCTGCTGAAGTGGTCGCCCTGGGACGCAAGGCCTCGGTGTTTGTCGCCGACGTGTCCAAGCGCGAACAGGTGGTGGCCGCCGTCGAACATGCGCACCAGACCCTGGGTGGCTTCGACATCATCGTCAACAACGCCGGGGTGGCGCAGATCGATTCGCTGCTGGACGTCAGTCCGGAACAGGTCGAACGCACGCTGGGCATCAACGTGCAGGGTGTGTTGTGGGGAATCCAGGCCGCCGGCAAGAAATTCAAGGCGCTCAAGCAGAAGGGCAAGATCATCAACGCGTGCTCCATCGCCGGCCATGAAGGCTTTGCGCTGCTCGGGGTGTACTCGGCGACCAAGTTTGCCGTGCGCGCCTTGACCCAGGCGGCGGCCAAGGAATTGGCCAGTGCCGGGATCACGGTCAATGCGTACTGCCCGGGCGTGGTGGGCACCGATATGTGGGTTGAGATCGACAAGCGCATGGCCGAGATTACCGGCGCTGACGTCGGCGCGACATACAAGAAGTACGTGGAGGGCATTGCCCTGGGCCGCGCGGAAACGCCGGAAGACGTTGCCGGGCTGGTGGCCTTCCTGGCCGGGCCGGATTCGGACTACATGACCGGCCAAGCCCCGTTGATTGACGGCGGGCTTGTCTACCGCTGACGTGCTTGGCTGACGCGGTCAAAAATGTGGGAGCGGGCTTGCTCGCGAAGGCGCAGTGTCAGTCAACCATGATGCAGCTGATCCACCGCCTTCGCGAGCAAGCCCGCTCCCACACTGATTTGTGGCTGGACTGAATCTTGTGCCTGGCTCAGTTCCCACAGTTTTTGGAAGGGCTGGACTGATTCTTGTGCCTGACACAGTTCCCACAGATTTTGGAGGGGGAGCCTGATTCCTGTGCCTGACACAGTTCCATTGTGGGAGCGGGCTTGCTCGCGAAAGCGGTGTGTCAGTCAACCCTGATGCAGCTGACCCACCGCCATCGCAGGCAAGCCAGCTCCCACACTGATTTGCGGTTGGACTGAATCCTGTGCCTGGCTCAGTTCCCCCAGTTTTGGAGGGACTGGCCTAATTCTTGTGCCTGACACAGTTCCACTGTGGGAGCTGGCTTGCCCGCGAAGGCGCAGTTTCAGTCAACCATGATGCAGCTGATCCACCGCCATCGCAGGCAAGCCAGCTCCCACACTGATTTGTGGCTGGACTGATTCTTGTGCCTGCCACAATTCCACTGTGCGGGCTCGCTCCCACAGGTTCACTGTTTACCAGGCATATCGATGCCCAGTTGGTTGACGCGGCGGTACAGCGTCGCCCGTGAAATCCCCAGCGCCTGCGCCGTCGGCGATGGCTTCCAGCGATGCCGGATCAGCGCATCCAGCACCACCTGGCGCTCCGGGCTCAGCTGAACCTGTGCCTGCAGCGCAACCTGTTCCCCACGCACTTCCACCGGCAAATCCGCCAGTTGCAGGATGCCGCCTTCGCACACCGCGCAGGCATACGCCAGCACGTGCCGCAGTTGCCGCACATTGCCCGGCCAGGCGTAGCCCAGCAGCACTTCGAGCGCCGCCTGGCTGATGCCAGCCGCGATGCCAGTGTGGCGGGCCTCCTGCTCCAGCAGCCGATTGATCAGGGCCAGCTTGTCGGTGCGTTCGCGCAGCGGCGGCAGGCAGAAACGCGCGCAGCCGAGGCGAAAGTACAGGTCTTCGCGAAAACGTCCTTCACTCACCAGTGCCGACAGGTCGCGGTGGCTGGCGCAGATCACCTGGATATCCACTGCACGGGTTTTCGCCGCACCCAGGGGCGCCACCTCACCTTCGGCCATCACCCGCAGCAGGCGCGTCTGCAGGGCCAGCGGCATGTCGCCGATTTCATCGAGGAACAGCGTGCCGCCATCGGCCTGCACCAACAGCCCCGGCATGCCCTTGCTGGATGCGCCGGTAAACGCCCCGGCGACATAGCCGAACAGCTCGCTTTCGATCAGGTTTTCCGGGATCGCCGCGCAGTTCACCGCCACGAACGGCCCCTCGCGCCGAGCGCTGCGCTCATGCAATTGGCGCGCGAAGACTTCCTTGCCGGCACCGGTCTCCCCTTGCACCAGCACCGGCAGGTTACGGTCCTTGACCCGCACCGCCAGGCGCAGGTGTTCATCCACGCGCGGGTCGACCTGGGTGATCGCGACCGCGCGCGCGGGCGTGCGACGCGGCGTGTTGACGCGCACGTGCAGCACGCCGGGTTCGCCCAGCCATTGCAGGTGCTGGGACGATTGATCAGTGACTGCACGCAGGGCATCCAGGTCGAATACCTCGCCGATATGCTCCGGCACCTGGCCAAAGCGCCGACGCAGCGCCAGGCGTGCCTTGCTGTTCAGGGCCTGCAGGCGACCGTCCTGGTCCCAGGCCAGCAGCAGGTCGGGCTGGCTGTCGACATAGCCCGGCGTGCTGTGGGCCTGCAGCACCCAGTGCTGGCGAGCGCTGTGCATGAAGAAGGCGTTTTCGATGGCCTGCGCGCTCTGCGCCACCATCTGCCGCACCAGGTGCTGGCTGCGCCGGTCATCCGGGGACTTGAGCGCCGAGGCATCCAGCACCCCCAGCAGGTTGCCCTGCGGGTCGAACATCGGTGCGGCCGAGCAGGTCAGGTCGATGAAGGCCGCGCGAAAGTGATCGCGCTTGTGCACCGTGACCGCCGCCTTGCTGGTCAGCACCGTGGCCACGCCGCAGGTGCCTTCTTCGGCTTCCGACCAGCACGTGCCCAGGTACAGGCCGGCCTTGCGGCAGTCGCTGCGAATGGCGGTGTCCACGCGGTGGTCGATGGTCTGGCCCTGGGCGTCGGTGAGCATCACGCAGTAGTCGGCGTGGCGCACGCGGTGGTGCAGTTGCCCGACGGCTTCGCCGGCGATGCGCATGAACAGTTCGGCGCGCTCACGGCATTCCTTGAGCAGGGGTTCGCTGAGGATACGTGGCCCCTGCAGGGAGCCGGGGTCCAGGTGATGTTGCTCCATGGAGCGGCGCCAGGAGTCGAAAATCAGCGACGGCACCGGCGCCTGGGGCAGGCGATCGGCATTGCGGACCACGCGACTGACGCAGTCGACGTGCTCTCTGGAGTTCGCGGCGAGCATAAGGCCTCCGGTTCTCGATCTTTGTTGTTATGCCGGCCATTAAGCGCCTATGGGCGCAGGCGGACAAGGGCGGCCTGACCAACAGCCGGGCGTGAGACGCAGCGTCTCACCAGGCCTGAGACGCAGCCTGCAGGCTGCAATGGCGCGTCTCATTCTGCGCAGGCATCGCGCCCCGGTACAACCGCACGGCACTGCTCTGGATCAAGGCTTTGTCAGGTTTTTTCGCGCCTTGGCACAGGCTGTGCTGAACCGCTTGCAGCTGGCCGACGCCAGCCTTTTGTGTGTCGAGACAACCTGGAGAACAACAAGATGTCCACTCACCTGTCCACCGATCAATTGCTGCATGCCTACACCGTGATGCGAACCATCCGTGATTTCGAAGAACGCTTGCACGTGGAGTTCGCCACCGGCGAGATCCCCGGTTTCGTGCACCTGTACGCCGGCCAGGAAGCCAGCGCTGCCGGGGTCATGTCCCACCTCAACGATGAAGATTGCATCGCCTCCAACCACCGTGGCCACGGCCATTGCATCGCCAAGGGCGTGGATGTGTTCGGCATGATGGCCGAGATCTACGGCAAGAAAACCGGCGTGTGCGGCGGCAAGGGCGGCTCCATGCACATCGCCGACCAGGAGAAGGGCATGCTCGGCGCCAACGGCATTGTCGGCGCCGGTGCACCGCTGGCCGCAGGCGCGGCGCTGGCCTCCAAGCTCAAGGGCAGCCAAGGCGTGGCCGTGGCGTTTTTTGGCGATGGTGGTTCCAACGAAGGCGCGGTCTTCGAGGCCATGAACCTGGCCGCGATCATGAAACTGCCGTGCCTGTTCGTCGCCGAGAACAACGGCTATGCCGAGGCCACGGGGTCCGGCTGGTCGGTGGCGTGCAAGGACATTGCCGAGCGCGCCGTGGGCTTTGGCATGCCGGGGGTGATTGTCGATGGCAATGATTTCTTCGCCGTGCATGCGGCGCTTGGCGTCGCGGTGGAGCGGGCACGCAAGGGCGAGGGGCCGACGCTGGTGGAGGTCAAGCTGAGCCGTTTCTACGGCCACTTCGAGGGCGATGCGCAAACCTATCGCGGCCCGGATGAAGTGAAGAACCTGCGCGAATCCCACGATTGCCTGGCGTTGTTCCGCCAGCGGTGCAGCGCCGAAGGCTGGCTCGATGCCGCGCAGTTCGAGCGTATCGACGGCGAGGTCGCACAGTTGATCGAAGACGCCGTGCGCCTGGCCAAGTCCGATCCCAAGCCCCAGGCCGCCGATCTGTTGAGTGACGTGTACGTCGCCTACCGCTAATAACAACAATACTCGGAGAGAATTTCATGGCTCGCAAAATCAGCTATCAGCAGGCAATCAACGAAGCCCTGGCCCAGGAAATGCGCCGCGACCAGAGCGTGTTCATCATCGGCCAGGACGTCTCCGGCGGTACCGGCTCACCGGGCGAGCAGGACGCCTGGGGCGGTGTGCTGGGGGTCACCAAGGGCCTGTACCCCGAATTTCCCGAGCGGGTCCTCGATGCGCCGTTGTCCGAAGTCGGCTACGTGGGCATGGCCGTCGGCGCCGCGACCCGTGGGATGCGCCCGGTGTGCGAATTGATGTTCGTCGACTTTATCGGCTGCTGCCTCGATCAGTTGCTCAACCAGGCCGCCAAGTTCCGCTACATGTTTGGCGGCAAGACCACCACGCCGCTGGTGGTGCGCGCCATGTACGGCGCCGGCCTGCGCGCTGCGGCCCAGCACTCGCAGATGCTCACCTCGATGTGGACGCACATCCCCGGCCTCAAGGTGGTGTGCCCGGCCACGCCGTATGACGCCAAGGGCATGCTGATCCAGGCTATCCGCGACAACGACCCGGTGATTTTCCTTGAGCACAAACTGCTCTACAGCCTGCAGGGCGAGGTGCCGGAAGAGCTGTACACGGTGCCGTTCGGCGAGGCGAACTTTGTCCGCGAAGGCCGCGACGTGACCCTGGTGACTTACGGGCGCATGGTGCATGTCGCCCTCGAAGCCGCCGCCAACCTGGCCCGCCAGGGGATTGACTGCGAAGTGCTGGACCTGCGCACCACCAGCCCGCTGGACGAAGACAGCATCCTTGAAAGCGTGGAGAAAACCGGGCGCCTGGTGGTGATCGACGAGTCCAACCCGCGTTGCTCCATCGCCACCGACATCAGCGCACTGGTGGCCCAGCAGGGGTTCTCGTTCCTGCGCGCGCCGATCGAGATGGTCACCGCGCCGCACACGCCGGTGCCGTTTTCCGATGCACTGGAAGACCTGTACATCCCCAACGCGGCGAAGATCGAGGCTGCCGTGCTGAAGATCGCCGACAAGAGGAATGCCGCATGATTCATACCTTGACCATGCCCAAATGGGGCCTGTCGATGACTGAAGGCCGCCTCGATGTCTGGCTCAAACAACCGGGCGACCGCGTGGAGAAGGGCGAGGAAGTGCTGGATGTGGAGACCGACAAAATCTCCAGCAGTGTCGAAGCGCCGTTCAGTGGTGTGCTGCGCCGGGTGCTGGCGCTGAGTGACGAGACCCTGCCGGTGGGCGCGCTGCTGGCGATTGTGGTGGAGGGCGAAGCCACCGAAGAAGAGATCGATGCGGTGGTGGCGCGTTTCAATGCAGGGTTCGTCTCAAGCAACGCCGAAGCCGAAGCGTCGGGACCGAGTGCGCAGAAGGTCGAGGTCGGCGGGCGTTTGCTGCGTTACCTCGACCTGGGTGAGGGCGGCACGCCGCTGGTGCTGGTGCATGGCTTTGGCGGCGACTTGAACAACTGGCTGTTCAACCAACCGGCCTTGGCGGCCGAGCGGCGCGTGATCGCGCTGGATTTGCCGGGGCATGGCGAGTCGGGCAAACACCTGCACAACGGCGATGCCGAAGAGTTGAGCCAGGCCGTGCTGGCCTTGCTCGATCACCTCGGGCTCGACCGCGTGCACCTGGCCGGCCACTCCATGGGCGGGCTGGTTGCGCTGACGATTGCCGACCAGGCCCCCGCGCGTGTTGCCTCACTCAGCCTGATCGCCAGTGCCGGCCTGGGGGCGGACATCAACGGCGATTACCTGCAAGGGTTCACCGAGGCCAACAACCGCAACGCGCTCAAGCCGCAGCTGGTGCAACTGTTCAGCGACCCCGCGCTGGTGACGCGGCAAATGCTCGAGGACATGCTCAAGTTCAAGCGCCTGGAAGGCGTGGACCAGGCCCTGCGGCAACTGAATGCGCAGCTGTTTGATGGGGGCGGCAGACGCGGGATTTGCGCAGCGTGGTGGGTCGCCAGCCGAGCCTGGTGATCTGGGGCAGTGACGATGCAATCATCCCGGCCAGCCATGCCGAGGGGTTGCAGGCCCAGGTGGAGATTGTGCCGGGGCAGGGGCATATGGTGCAGTTGGAGGCGGCGGAGCAGGTGAATCAGTTGCTGAGTCTGTTCCTCAAATCTCAAGCCTGATAGCAATCAAATGGGGGGGCGGGCTTGCTCGCGAATACGGTGGGTCAGTCAGACATTGATTGCCTGACACAGCGCTTTCGCGAGCAAGCCCGCTCCCACGGGGTTAATCGTGTATCAACCATGACGCTTGAGGGTTTCGCTGGGCAGTTCCTTGAACAACGCCCGATAACTGTTGGAAAACCGCCCCAGGTGCCAGAACGACCAGTTCATCGCTACCTCCGCGACGGTGGAACCCGCTGAGCTCAACAGTTCACGCCGCGCACCATTCAACCGACGCAACCGCAACCACTGCGCCGGACTCATCCCGGTGTAGGTCTTGAAGCCCTGCTGCAACTGACGCAGTGGCACGCCGGCAATCTGGGCCAGCTCCAGCAGGTTGATGGTCTCATCCGGCGCATCTGCCACCCACTCGCCAATGCGTGCCATCAACCGGCGTTCTTCGCTGCGCCGCTGCAACGAGCTGCGGTCCAGGCACACGCAGGCGTTGTCGAGAATGAACAGGCAATCGTCGAGCAACTGCTGGGTCAGGGCATCGCGGCTGATCGGATCGATCACCGTGGCCAGGCGCGTGAGCGTGCCACTGAGCCAGCGGGTGAACAGCGCATTCTGCTGGCAGGTCAGCGGCGCCATGAACAAGCCTTCGAGTTTCGCCACGTCCAGGCCATGGCGCTGCACGAACTGCGGGCCGAACACCACCGCCACTTCACGGTAGTTTTCCGGGGTGATCCAGGTGTTACGGCTCTCGCCATTGAGCATGTACAGCGCGTTGTCGCTGCCATCGAAACAGAACGCCAGCGAGCCCGGTGGCGCGTTGAAGTGCTGCTCCACGCGGGTGTTCATGCACTCTTCGTAGACCTCGACGCCCTGCAGGTCGAGGTAGCGGATCTGCCCGGCAAAATGCCCCGGGGACATCTGCTGGTACTGCTGCACCCAGCCGGGTGTCGCACTGCATTGAGCGGCCACATCACCGGTGGTGAAGGCCTGTACGCGCAAAGCTGCTGCCTGTGTCATGGGTGATCCGTGCGCACTCTATTGGTGCGTTGTGGTTCGTGCAAAGTGGATAGATGGCCTGTGAAGGCTGGCCCAAGATAGACCTCAATGCGCCAGGAGTACAAGCCGGCGCATGCACCCAACCCATGACGAGGTCCTTATGAACGCCCCCTTCGATCAGCTGTCCGCCTGGCTGAAAGAACACAAGATTACCGAAGTCGAATGCGTGATCAGTGATTTGACTGGCATCGCCCGCGGCAAGATTGCACCCACCAACAAGTTCCTGCATGAGCGAGGCATGCGCCTGCCGGAAAGTGTGTTGCTGCAAACGGTAACCGGGGACTTTGTCGACGACGATATCTACTACGACCTGCTCGACCCGGCTGACATCGACATGATCTGCCGCCCGGTATCCAACGCTACTTATGTGGTGCCCTGGGCCATCGAACCCACCGCGATCGTGATCCACGACACCTTCGACAAGCAGGGCAATCCTATCGAGCTGTCGCCGCGCAACGTGCTGAAAAAGGTCCTGCAGCTCTACACCGACCAGGGCTGGCAGCCGATCGTGGCGCCGGAAATGGAGTTCTACCTGACCCAGCGCTGCGAGGACCCGGACCTGCCATTGAAGACCCCGATTGGCCGTTCCGGTCGCGCCGAAACCGGGCGCCAGTCATTTTCCATCGACGCCGCCAACGAGTTCGACCCGCTGTTCGAAGACGTCTATGACTGGTGCGAAGCCCAGGGCCTGGACCTCGATACGCTGATCCACGAAGACGGCCCGGCGCAGATGGAAATCAACTTCCGCCACGGCGACGCCCTCGACCTCGCCGACCAGATCACCGTGTTCAAGCGCACCCTGCGCGAAGCCGCGCTCAAGCACAACGTGGCCGCGACCTTCATGGCCAAGCCAGTGGCCGACGAGCCGGGCAGCGCCATGCACCTGCACCAGAGCGTGGTCGACATCGCCACCGGCAAGCCGGTGTTTGTCGACGCCGACGGCAGCATGAGCCAACTGTTCCTGCACCATATCGGCGGCCTGCAGAAATACATCCCCAAGCTGTTGCCGATGTTCGCGCCGAACGTCAATTCGTTCCGCCGCTTCCTGCCGGACACCTCGGCGCCGGTCAACGTGGAGTGGGGTGAAGAGAACCGCACCGTCGGCCTGCGCGTGCCGACCTCGAGCCCCGACGCGATGCGCGTGGAAAACCGCCTGCCGGGCGCCGATGCCAATCCTTACCTGGCGATTGCGGCTAGTCTGCTGTGTGGCTACCTGGGCATGATCGAGCAGATCGAACCCAGTGCGCCGGTCGAAGGCCGTGCCTATGAGCGCCGCAACCTGCGCTTGCCGTTCACCCTCGAAGACGCCCTGGCGCGCATGGAGGATTGCGACACGGTCAAGCAGTACCTGGGCGAAAAGTTTGTGCGCGGCTACGTCGCGGTCAAGCGCGCCGAGCACGAGAATTTCAAGCGGGTGATCAGTTCCTGGGAACGTGAGTTCCTGTTGCTGAGCGTCTAAAAAACCAAAAAAGGGGTGTCGATATGCGTCTCGTGAAAAAGCTTCTCCCGCTGGCCCTGGTGGCCGCGTTCAGCAGTGCCAGCCAGGCCGCGCCGACAGTGAGCGTCTACAACTGGACCGACTACATCGGCGAGACCACCTTGGCCGATTTCCAGGCCAAGACCGGGATCAAGGTGATCTACGACGTGTTCGACTCCAACGAAACCCTGGAGGGCAAGTTGCTCGCGGGGCGCACCGGCTATGACGTGGTGGTGCCGTCCAACCACTTCCTGGCACGCCAGGTGAAGGCCGGCGCGTTCCTCAAGCTCGACCGTGCGCAGCTGCCCAACTTCAAGAACCTCGACCCCAAGCTGCTCAAGCTGCTGGAGAAAAACGACCCGGGCAATGCGCACTCGGTGCCGTACCTGTGGGGCACCAATGGCATTGGCTACAACGTCGACAAGGTCAAGCAAGTGCTCGGTATCGACCATATCGATTCGTGGGCGGTGCTGTTCGAGCCAGAGAACATCAAGAAGCTCAACCAGTGCGGCGTGGCGTTCCTCGACTCGGCAGATGAGCTGTTCCCGGCAATCCTCAACTACATGGGCAAGGACCCACGCAGCGAGAACCCCAAGGACTATCAGGAAGCTGAAGCCAAGCTGCTGACGCTGCGTCCCTACATCACCTACTTCCATTCCTCCAAGTACATCTCGGATCTGGCCAACGGCGATATCTGCGTAGCCTTCGGTTACTCCGGCGACGTCTTCCAGGCCGCCAACCGCGCCAAGGAAGCCAAGAACGGCGTGAACATTGCCTACTCGATTCCCAAGGAAGGTTCCAACCTGTGGTTCGACCTGCTGGCAATTCCCGCCGATGCCAGCAACCCGAAGGAAGCCCATGCCTTCATCAACTATCTGCTCGACCCCGAAGTGATCGCCAAAGTCAGTGCCTCGGTCGGCTATGCCAACGCCAACCCCGCGGCCAAGGCGTTCATGGACCCGGAACTGGTGAACAACCCTGAGGTGTACCCGTCCCAGGAAGTGCTCGACAAACTCTACATATCCACCACGCCGACCCCGGCGACCATGCGCCTGATGACCCGCGCCTGGAGCAAAGTGAAGACCAATAAATGATCCCATCCAGTGACCACGCCCGTTCCTACTACCGCGCCTCGGCCAACACCCTGCCGGCGCGCCCGTCACTGGGCGCCGACCTGACGGCCGATGTGTGCGTGATCGGCGGCGGTTTCACCGGCGTCAACACCGCCATCGAGTTGGCCCAGCGCGGGCTCTCGGTGATCCTGCTGGAGGCCCGGCGCATTGGCTGGGGCGCCAGCGGGCGTAACGGCGGGCAGTTGATTCGCGGGATTGGTCATGACGTCTCGGGGTTTGCCAAGTACGTGGGCGAGGAGGGCGTGCGTTACCTGGAGCGCGCGGGCATCGAGTCGGTGGCGTTGGTGGGCGAGCGGATTCGCGCGCACGGCATCGACTGCGACCTGCGCTGGGGCTTTTGTGAGTTGGCGAATACGCCGGCACAGTTCGCCGCGTTCAAGGGCGAGCAGGCGCACCTGGCAGCGCTGGGATATACCCATGAAACGCGCCTGGTCGGCCCTGGGGATATGCAGCAAGTGGTCGGTTCGACACTGTATGCCGGGGGCCTGGTGGACATGGGCTCCGGGCATTTGCACCCGTTGAACCTGGTGCTGGGCGAGGCGCATGTGGCCGAGTCCCTCGGCGTGCGGATTTTCGAGCACACTGAAGTGCTGGAACTGCTCCACGGCGACACGGTGCAGGTGCGCTGTGCCGGCGGCACCGTGCGCGCCGCCAACCTGGTGCTGGCGTGCAATGCGCACCTGGACGAATTGGAGCCGCGCCTGAGCGGCAAGGTACTGCCGGCGGGCAGCTACATCATCGCCACCGAGCCGTTGTCGGAGGAGATGGCCAACCAGTTGATCCCGCAGAACCTGGCGCTGTGCGACCAGAAAGTCGGCCTGGATTACTACCGGTTGTCCGCCGACCGCCGCCTGCTGTTCGGCGGCGCCTGTCACTACTCCGGACGCGATCCAGCGGACATCGCCGCGTATATGCAGCCGAAAATGCTCAAGGTATT
This sequence comes from Pseudomonas sp. TH21, assembly GCF_016651025.1. Classification (NCBI taxonomy): domain Bacteria; kingdom Pseudomonadati; phylum Pseudomonadota; class Gammaproteobacteria; order Pseudomonadales; family Pseudomonadaceae; genus Pseudomonas; species Pseudomonas sp. TH21. Next base: position 2,634,430 of record NZ_JAEKEQ010000001.1, read on the forward strand.
CCCGCAACTGGCCAACACGGCCATCGAGTTCCAGTGGGGCGGCAAGATCGGCATCACGGCCAATCGTTTTCCCCAGGTCGGGCGCTTGCAGCAGTACCCGAATGTGTTCTATGCCCAGGGCTATTCCGGGCATGGGCTCAACGTCACTCACTGGTGCGCACGGCTGCTGGCCGAAGGTATCCACGCCGGTCACAGCAAGGGGCTGGATATCTTCAGCCAGGTGCCGCACATGACCTTCCCCGGCGGCAAGGCCTTGCGTTCGCCACTGCTGGCGTTGGGGATGCTGTGGTATCGCCTGAAGGAATGGATCTAGCCGACGCCGCCCTCCAAATGTGGGAGCGGGCTTGCTCGCGAATGCGGTCTGTCAGTCACCGGATGTATTGGCTGGAACAACGCCTTCGCGAGCAAGCCCGCTCCCACATTTTGCATGTATGCAGGGCTCAGGTTTGGCGTCGTGGCTGAAGCCGTTGACGGTTGGAGTCCTATTCGCCCGTGGGTTCGGTGAGTACCTTGCGGAACGTTTCCACCAGCGGGCGCAGGTTGATCCGGTGCCACGCCGCCCACAGTGGCGTGGTGTAGGTCAGCCAGGGCAGTTCGCGCAGCACCACGCCCGGCGGTGCATTGCGGCTCAGGCCTTTTTGCACCATCGCCACCCCCAACCCGGAGGCGACCAGGCCCAAGGCGGTGAACGGCTCGCTGGCTTCCATGGGAATCTGCGGGGTGAAGCCGGCGCGGATGCAGGCGGCGACAAAGTCATCGGCGGGGTTGGCGCCGGGTTTGCGCTGCACGCCAATCCACTCCTGATCGGCCAGGTGCTCGGGCAGCAGTTCAGTCTGCCTGGCCAGCGGGTGATGCTCGGGCAGGGCCAGCAGCATCGGGTCGTCCAGCACTTGCAGGGCGGTCAGGTCCGGGTCATCGGCCGCCGGTGGTTCCGCCACCAGGGCGATGTCCAGGCTGCGCTGGCGCAGGCCTTCGAGTTGTTCGAGGGAGGGCAGGTTGTACAGCTTGATGTGCACGGTGGGCCGGTCGTCCCGCAGGATGCGCAAGGCATTAGGCAGCACGCCGGCGTGCATGGCGTTCTCGATGTAGCCGATGCACAGGCCACCTTCTTCACCACGGCCGAGGCGCTTGCCCAGGGATTCGAGGCGATTGGCATGGGTCAGCAGGGCCTTGGTTTCGGCGAGAAAAGTCTGCCCGTCGCGGGTCAGGCGGATGCGTTGCTGGCTGCGTTCGAACAGGGTCAGGCCCAGGCGTTCTTCGAGCTGGGCAATCTGCCGGCTCAACGGCGACTGCGAGATATGCAGGCGCTCGGCGGCGCGGCCGACGTGTTCTTCTTCAGCGACCACTTCGAAGTAGCGCAATTGGCGTAGATCAATCATGTAAGACCTCTTGGGACTCAAGTTGGTCGCAGTATGTCTTGGACGGTCCGATCTACGCAATCTACGATCTGCTCAACGGTCACAGCGACCCTGAACCCGATTGAGGATCCACCATGAGCTTGAAAGACAAATTGCCCGGCCAACTGGGCTTTGGCACTGCCCCACTGGGCAACATGTTCCGCGCCATCCCTGAGGAAGAAGCCCAGGCCACCGTCGAGGCCGCCTGGAACCAGGGCGTGCGCTACTTCGATACCGCGCCGTTCTACGGTTCGGGCCTGTCGGAAATCCGCCTGGGCCAGGCCCTGTCGCAATACCGTCGCGACGACTTCGTGCTCAGCACCAAGGTCGGCCGCCTGATCCTCGACGAAGTCGAAGAAAGCGCGCGTGATCTCGGTGAAAAAAGCGGCGTGTTCGAACACGGTCGCCCGAACAAGATGGTCAACGACTACAGCGCCGATGCCACCTTGCGCTCCATCGAAGACAGCCTGAACCGCCTGCAGACCGATCGCCTGGATATTGTCTGGATTCACGACATCGCCCAGGACTTCTACGGCGACCAGTGGCTGGACTACTTCAACCAGGCCCGTACCGGCGCCTTCAAGGTGCTGACCCGCCTGCGTGAAGAGGGCGTGATCAAGGCCTGGGGCCTGGGCGTGAATCGCGTCGAGCCCTGCGAGCTGACCCTGGACCTTGCCGAAGCCCAACCCGACGGTTTCCTGCTGGCCGGCCGCTACACCTTGCTGGACCACGACCGCGCCCTGCAGCGCTTGATGGACGCCGCCCTGGCGCAGCAGGTCGAAATCGTCGTCGGTGGCCCGTACAGCTCGGGGATCCTCGCCGGGGGCGCGCACTTCGAATACCAGCCGGCGAGCCCGGCGATCATCCACAAGGTCGAGCAGATCAAGGCGATTGCCCAGGCCTTTGGCGTGAGTGTGAAGGCGGCGGCGCTGCAGTTCTCCCTGGCGCATCCTGCCGTAGCGGCGGTCATTCCGGGCGCCAGTCGTCCGGGGCGGATTGCCGAAGACGTCGCGGCGTTGTCAGAGAAGATTCCGGCAGCCTTCTGGCAGGCCCTGCGCGATGCCCACTTGGTGTCGGACCGCGCACCACTGCCGCTCTAATACGAGGATTCAAGCATGAAGATTGATGTAAGCGGCAAAGTAGCCATCGTCAGCGGCAGCACGGCAGGCATCGGCCTGGGTATCAGCCAGGCCCTGGCAGCGTCCGGCGCCACCGTGGTGGTGATCGGGCGCGAAGCGGGCAAGGTCGATGACGCACTGGCGAGCATTCGCCAGGCGGTGCCCGGCGCCAACCTGCGCGGGCTGGTGGCGGACCTGGGCACCGCTGAGGGCGCCGACACACTGTTCGCCGCCGAACCGCGTGCCGACATCCTGGTCAACAACCTGGGCATCTTCAACGATGTGGATTTCTTCGAAGCGCCGGACAGCGAATGGACACGCTTCTACGAGGTCAACGTGATCTCCGGTGTGCGCCTGGCGCGGCACTACGTGCCGGGCATGGTCGAGCAGGGCTGGGGGCGGGTGATTTTCCTGTCCTCGGAATCCGGGGTGGCAACGCCGGCGGACATGATCAACTACGGCGTGACCAAGAGCGCCAACCTGGCCGTGTCCCACGGCCTGGCCAAGCGCCTGGCCGGCACTGGCGTGACCGTCAACGCGGTGCTGCCGGGCCCGACTTTCACCGACGGCCTGGAGCAGATGCTCAAGGACGCCACCGCGAAGTCCGGGCGCAGTGCACGGGACGAGGCCGATGTGTTTGTGCGAAACGCGCGACCCACCTCGATCATCCAGCGCGCAGCGAATGTGGATGAAGTGGCGAACCTGGTGGCGTACATTGCTTCACCCCTGTCCTCCGCGACCACCGGTGCCGCGTTGCGGGTCGATGGTGGTGTCGTCGACAGCATGGCGATCTGAATTTTTTACCTTCTGGAGTATTTATCGTGGCAACAGCGTCTTCTGTGATTGAAATTCCGGTGTCGGCCGATCAGGTCTGGCAATTGGTGGGCGGCTTCAACAGCCTGCCGGACTGGCTGCCGTTCATCGTCAAGAGCGAGCCCAGCGATGGCGGCCGCGTGCGGCACCTGCAGACTGCCGACGGCGGCGTGGTGGTCGAGCGCCTGCAGGCCTTCGATAACGTCGGGCGCACTTACAGCTACACCATTGAGCAATCGCCGTTTCCGGTGAGTGCTTACCTCGCGACCTTGCAGGTCGAGGCGCTTGGCGAATCGTCGGCGAAAGTGACCTGGTCCGGCGTGTTCACGCCGGCGGCGGGGACCACGGACGCGGCGGTGGAAGAGTTGTTTGCCGGGGTGTACAGCGGCGGGCTTGAGGCGCTGCGGGCCAATTTCCCGGCCTGATCAACGCCTCACTGTGGAGGGGGCTCTGTGTGGGAGCCGGGCTTGCCCGCGATACAGGCAGCTCGGTGTATCAGTCATACCGAGGCGATGCTATCGCAGGCAAGCCAGCTCCCACACAAGCCTGGCGGCCGTCCTCAGGCTTCCGGCATCAGTTGCTGGCGGCATTCGAGAATCAGGCGGGCGCCGCCTTGCTCGCTGCTGCCGACTTCGAGCTTGAACCCGTGCAGGTTGATGATCGCCGCCACAATCGACAAGCCCAAGCCAAACCCGCCTTGCTGGTCGCCTTCATCCACGCGGTAGAAGCGCTGGAACACCGCATCACGTTCGGCGGCCGGGATGCCCGGGCCGGAGTCGTGGACTTCGATGCGCGTGCTGCCGGCATCGTTGAGACCCCGCAGGATCACCTCGCCACCCGGTGGGGAGAACTTGATCGAGTTGCTCAGCAGGTTGGCCAACGCTTCGAACAACAGTGCGCGGTCGCCGGTGATCCACGGCAAGGACTCGGGGACTTCAAGGCGCAGCTGCAATTCGCCTTCTTCTGCCAGGGGCAGGTAGAAGTCATGCAATTCGCGCAACAGTGGCAGCGGGTCCATCACCAGGAAGCCTGAGCGGCGCTGGTGGTCCTCCAATTCCGAGATCCGCAGCAGCCCGCGAAAGCGTGCCATCAGGGTGTCGGTCTCGGTAATTGCATCGTCGAGTTTTACCGCGTAGTGCGAGTCGGCCTCCGCTTCCTGGCGGATGCGGTAGAGCTGCGCCCGCAGGCGGGTCAGCGGCGTGCGCAAGTCGTGGGCGATGTTGTCGCACACGCCCTTGACCTCGTTCATCAGCTTCTCGATGCGGTCGAGCATGGCGTTGACGATGGCCGCGAGCATGTCCAGCTCGTCACGCCGGTTGGACAGCGGCAGGCGGTGAGTGAGGTCGCCGGCGACGATGGCTTCGGCGCTGGCCTGGATCCCACGGATCCGGCGCAACGGGCGGCGGCGCAGCAAATGCCAGCCAGCGGCGCCGGGAATGATCGTCAGCGATAGCGCCCACAACAGCGCGTGCCAGATGATCCGCGTCACGCCAAACAACGAGCCGTTGGCCCGCACCAGCACCAGCCAGCGGCCGTCGTCGGTGTGGGTGGCCACGGCGTCGCAGCTGTCCTTGGGCAGTTTGGGGTCGTCGGAATCGACGCAGTTGGCCAGGGCGTGGATCTTGCCGTCCAGCGGCAAGTCGGGCGGAATCGCGCGGATCGGCCCGCTCAAGGGGCGAAACTGCTCGTCGAACAGGCCGTAGGCGTCCACGCCCTTCATGTCGAAGGTCATGCTGGTGGTCAGGGCTTCCACCAGTTCCTCGCCGTCGAAACGCTGGAATAAATGTTGGCGCTGCATCAGCGAATGGCGCGACAGATCACCCAGGTAACCCGACACTTCGTAGTACAGCACCCCCATGAGGATGCAGCTCCAGGCCACGAACAACGAGCTGTACAGCGCCAGCAGGCGGCTGCTGGAGGAGCGCCAGCCCTTAGAGGGGTTCAGCAATGACATAACCGGAACCTCGTACCGTGCGGATCAGCGGCGTGAGGCCCGGTGGATCGATTTTCTTGCGCAAGCGACCGATGTGCACATCGATCAAGTTGGTGCCCGGGTCGAAGTGATACCCCCAGACTTCCTCGAAGATCATCATCCGCGACAGGATCTGCCCGGTGTTGCGCATCAGGAATTCGAGCAGTTTGTATTCGGTCGGCAGCAGGCTCAGCGGCTGTTCGGCACGGCTGGCTTCACGGCTGATCAGATTGAGTTCCAGGTCGGCCACGCGCAGGGCGGTCTCGAATTCCTTGACCGTGCTTTTGCGCCGCAGCAGCACTTCTACGCGGGCGGCCATTTCATCCGATGCGAAAGGCTTGGTCAGGTAGTCATCGCCGCCGGCGCGCAGGCCGCGCACGCGCTCGTCGACGTCGGAGAGGGCGCTGATCATCAGGATCGGCGTGGACACGCCGATGGTGCGCAGGGTGGTGACGATGGCCAGGCCATCGAGTTCGGGCAGCATGCGGTCGAGGGTGATCAGATCGTAATCACCGCTCACGGCACGGACCAGGCCTTCGCGGCCGTTGTCCACCCAATCTACGTCCAGTCCATGGCTACTCAGCTCGGCGACGATCTCGCGGGCCGTTACGGCGTCATCCTCGATGGTCAAAATACGGGTCATGGGATTACCTTTCACACAGGAAAACCGCAATCGCCGGCAAGCCGGCGCCTACAGAAGTGGGAGCATTTTGCCAATAAATGGCTGAACGCTTCCTAAATAAAACGTCATGTTGGCAAAACTGACAAAAATTTCATCACTTGGCATGCGATCCGGCAGGCGCCGGCTTGCTGGCGATAGGGGTGTGTCCGTCAGCGCTTTGGGCGCCGGGCATCGCGCTATCGCCGGCACGCCGGCGCCTACAGGTGAGTGCTCAAACTGGGATTGCATAACGCCCGCCTTGTTCGGTCATTTCTTGCAAGTTGCATGGTTCAAATTAGTTCAATTTAGTTAACTTGTTGAAATATAAGGATTTTAAATTTTCGAGCGACTGGCACGCTGCCTGCACTGTCCCTTTTGAGAGTTGTAACACTATTTTTCCTGCCGGGAGCAAAACAACAATGATCACATCCTCATCCACGCTGCAAGAGTCGAGCGCGCTCTCCGGGGTTTCCTGGGGGGCGATTTTTGCCGGGGCCGCAGCCGCGGCTGCACTGTCCCTGATTCTGGTACTGCTGGGTTTCGGCCTGGGCTTTTCGGCGGTGTCGCCGTGGGCCGATAGCGGCATCAGCGCCAAGGGGCTTGGCATTTCCACCATTATCTGGCTGGCGTTTACCCAGATCGTCGCGTCCGGCCTGGGCGGTTACATCGCCGGCCGGTTGCGCGTGAAATGGGCCAATATGCACGGCGATGAGGTGTATTTTCGCGACACCGCCCATGGCTTCCTGGCCTGGGCCGTGGCCACGTTGATTACCGCGACCCTGGTGGTCGGCTCGGTCAGCAGCGTGGTCAGCGGTGGCGTGCAAGCGGGTGCCAGTGTGGCGTCCGGTGCTGCCAGCGGTGTCACCCAGGCCGCCGGCAGTGCGGCCAAAGGTGCCAACGGCCAGGACTTCGGCTACTACGTCGACAGCCTGTTCCGTGACGACCGCCCAGCCGCCGTCAGTGATGACGCGGTCCACGGCGTGGTTGCGCGCATCTTTGCCCGCACCCTGAGCAACGACGGCCAACTGGCCCCTGAAGACCGTGCCTACCTGGCCCAGTTGATCAGCCAGCGCACCAACCTCAGCCAGGCTGACGCCGAGGCGCGTATCGACAAGGTCTACGGTGACGCCCGTAAAGCTCTCGAAGACGCCAAGCTCAAAGCCAAGCAAGCCGCTGATACCGCCGCCAAAGTTGCTGCCTGGACGTCCCTGTGGATGTTCGTGGCCCTGCTGATCGGTGCGTTTTTCGCCAGCTTCGCTGCAACCTTCGGCGGTCGTCGCCGGGATGCGGTGGTGTATGTCGAAACTGAACACTTCGTTCGTTAATTCAAGGAGAACAACATGCGCTCATTACTGCTTTGGTTCCTCGGTGTGCCTATTCCGGTGATCATCCTGATCGCGATCTTTATGCACTGATTGCCGTCTTAATCGGTAAATACGTGGGAGCGGGCTTGTTGGCGAATGCGCGGTGTCAGTGACTCATGAGTTGACTGACACAACGTTTTCGCCGGCAAGCCCGCTCCCACGTTTATTTGTGCGCAGGGCCAGCCAACTGGTCAGCAGCAAGCCGCTCGCCAGCGCGGTCATGATCACCAAAGGCAGCGAGGTGCCGTTGGACAGCAGGCCGGTAACCCAACTGCTCAGCGCCGTCAGGAACATCTGGGTAAAGAAGAACAGGCCTGACGCCGTCCCGGCGATTGCGCCGTAGGGCTGCAGCACCGACAGCTGGCACGCCGGAATCACCATCCCCACCGACACCATGATCACCACCATCGGCAGCACAATCGCCAGCCATTGCTGTGGCAACGCCAGGGTGGCGAGTGCGAGCAGCAGGCTGCCCAGCACATTCAGGGCGATCGCCGCGTTGATCAGGCGATCCGGTTCGAATCGCTGCACCAGCCGACGGAACAGGTTGGCACCGAGCATGTAGCCGCTGATGGTGGCGGCGAACACCAGCGCATAGGCGGTCGCCGTCAGGTGAAAGCCACGTTGCAGCAGCGCCGACGACTCACTGATGAAGGGGAAATAGGTGCTGTACACGCAGCCGATCGCCAGGGAATAGCGCAGGAAGTAGCGATCGCGCAGCAGTTGGGCATAAATCCGCAGCAGGTTGCTCGGCGGCGCGGCGGCCACCTCCGGCGGGCGGGTTTCGGGCAGGCGGCGATACACCACCAGGTACAGCACCGTGCCGATGAGGCCGAGCAGCACGAATAGCCCGCGCCAATTCACCAGCGGCAACAGCAGGCTGCCCAGCACCGGCGCGGCCATTGGCGAGACGGCCATGGCCATGGAGATCAGGCCCAGCAGCCGCGCCTGTTCATGGCGGTCGAAGTAGTCGCGCACGATCACCCGGCCAATGACCGTGGTGCAGCACCCGCCCAGGGCCTGGAACAACCGGGCAATGATCAGCACGCCGAGGCTGTCGGCCAGCGCACACGCGACGGTGGCGACCACGTACGTGAACAAGCCCGCCAGCAACACCGGGCGGCGGCCGAAGCGATCCGTCAGCGGACCGCTGACCAGCAGGGAAATCGCCGAGCCAAGGGTGTACAGGGTGAGGATCAGCTGCAACTGGCTGTCGCGGGTGTGGAAATAGTCGGCCATGGCGGGCAGGGCCGGCAGGTGCATGTCGAGGGTGATGCGGGGCAGGCCGATCAGCACGGTGAGCAGCACCAGCCAGAACCAGGAGGAGAGGGCGCGTTGGGTCATGGCACGCTTCTTTGCAATGAGTAGAGCCCGAACTCTAGCGGCTTTGTGGTTTAATCCTGTGGGCCATTTATGCCTGGAAAGAGTGGACCACTATGAGCCGAGGAAAAGCTGCTTCCGCCCTTGACCTGCCCCGTCCCGATGGCCTCGATGCGAGCAAGCAACAAGGTGCCTACGCGGCGTTGCGGGGTGCGATCCTCAATCGGCAGTTGCCGGCAGGCAGTCGCTTGCCGTCCACGCGCAGCCTGGCGGAGCGCTGGCAGGTGTCGCGTGGCACCCTGGAAGCGGCATTCGAGCGCCTGCACAGCGAAGGCTATGTGCAGCGGGTGGCCGGCTCCGGCACGCGGGTCTGCGCGGTGATCCCCGAACAATTCATGGCCGCGCCGACGGTGACGCAGGCGCCGCGTCGCGCCGTGGTGCCGGATCAGCCGGACGCCGGCGTGCAGAGCCACGTGCCTTTTGTCGCGCGGCGGCCGGACGCGAGCCTGTTCGACCTGAAAACCTGGGCCCGCTGTATTTCCCGTGGGCTGCTGTCTGTGGGCCCCGGCGTGCTTGAGGCCGCGCACCCTGCGGGCCTGCCGCAGCTGCGCGCGCAGATCGCCGATTACTTGCGCAGCTACCGTGGCCTGCAGTGCGAGGCCGACGAGGTGATCGTCACCACCGGCATTCGCCATGCGCTCGACCTGATCGCCCGCACACTGCTCAAATCCGGCGACACCGCCTGTGTCGAGGACCCTGGCTACCCGCCGGCACGCCGCCTGTTCAGCCTGGCAGGTGCGCATATCCATGCGGTGCCGGTGACCGCCGAAGGCCTCGACACCGACCAACTCCCCGACACGGCGCGCCTGGCCTATGTGACCCCGGCGCACCAGGCCCCGTTGGGCATGACCCTGTCGGTGTCGCGCCGCCTGGCGCTGCTGGACTGGGCCGCCCGTGCCGAGGCATGGGTGGTCGAAGACGATTACGACAGCGAGTACAACTACAACGCCGCGCCCCTGGCCGCGCTCAAGTCCCTGGACTCCAGCGACCGGGTGATCTACTGCGGCAGCTTCAACAAGAACCTGTTCCCCGGCCTGCGCGTGGGCTTCATGGTGGTGCCCAAGGCGCTGCGTCCAGCGCTGCTGCGCACGCTGCAACTCACCGGGCATTCGGTGGGGGCGGGTGATCAGTCGGGGTTGGTGGAGTTCCTCGGCAGCGGCGCGTTCGTGCGTCACCTGCGGGCATCGCGCCAGGCTTACCAGGCGCGGCGCGATGCGCTGTTGGAGTGCCTGGGCGGGCAGTTCAGGGTCAGCGGCCAGCAGGCAGGCCTGCACTTTGTACTGTGGTTGCCGGCGGGGGTCGAAGAGCCAGACTTCTGCACCCGTGCCGCCGCTGTCGGCCTGACCTTGCAGCCCCTGGGCACGTTCTGCCGGGACGCGCGCCTGCCGCCGGCGGTGATCATCGGCTACACCGCGTTGACCCTCGCGCAGATCCGCTTCCATGGCCGCGCGTTGGCGAAATTGTTAATGGCGGCTTAACGCCCGCTTGGCTAGACTCGCGCCCCATGAGCCGCCTTCTGCGTTTGATCCTGGTCCTGCTGTTAAGCCTCACGCTTCCCCTGACCGGGATGGCGGGCGTGCCGTCGAGCACCGAGCCTTGCCCGATGAAGATGGCGGACATGCCGATGATGACCGACATGACCCCGGACTGCTGCCAGGACGGCGTGGATCATGGCAAGGCCTGCAAGCCCGGCCAGGAGTGCAAGACCGGCGGCCTGTTGCAACTGTCGGTGCCGCTGCTCAAGGCGCCTGTGACCCTGGCGTCGGCGCAGCTTTTCAGCACCACCTCGGACTTTATCCCCGACCGCACGCCGTCCGGCGTCTGGCGCCCACCCCGCTACTGATTCCTGTTGCACCTGAAGTCTCATCCCGCCTTCGGGATGGCCTTGCTGTGCGCCGCATAACCCGGCGCGCAGTGGAACAGAACAGGAATCTTCAGCATGAATTCCCTCTACATGCGCGCCCTGGCGGTGGGCGTGCTGGCGTGGCCGCTGTTGGCGTCCGCGCTGACCCTGGATGACGCCCTGCGCCTGGCGCAAACCACCGCGCCGTCGCTCGCGGCCGAGTCGGCCAAGCTGCAGGCGGCGACGCAGGCGGCGATTCCGGCCGGTGAATTGCCCGACCCGAAACTCGTCGTAGGCCTGCAAAACTTCCCCATCGGCGGGCCCGATCGCGGCACGTTGTATGGCGATGACATGACCGAGCAAATGGTCGGTATCCAGCAACAGGTGCCCAGCCGTGACAAGCGCAAGGCGCGGGTCGAACTGGCCGACGCGACCGTGGCGCGCACGGCGGCCGAAGGGCGCGTCGAGCGCCTCAATGTGCGCCAGGCCACTGCCCAGGCGTGGATTCGCGCCTATGCGGTGGAGCGCAAGGACGCCTTGTTCCAGGACTTCTACCAACAGAATCGCCTGCTGCAGGACAGCATCCGTGCCCAGTTGGCCGGCGGCCGTGGCCAGCCCTCGGATGTGGTCATCCCGCGCCAGGAGGCGGCTGAACTGGCCGAGCGCGAGGACGCGTTGACCGAACAGCGCGCCCAGGCCCGCGCCGCCCTCAAGCGCTGGATCGGTGCAGCGGCGAGCGAAGCCCCCAGCGGGCAATGGCCGAATTGGCCACTCGCCCATCCCTACAACCTGCACCAGCACCCCGAACTGCAAGCCTTTGCGCCGCGCACCCGCGAGGCCGAGGCACGGCTGCGCGAAGCCAAGGCGCAAAAGACCTCGGACTGGAGTTGGGAAGTGGATTACCAGCATCGCGGTCGCGAGTACGGCGACATGGTCAGCCTGCAATTGAGCTTCGACCTGCCGATTTTCCCCGGCCGCCGGCAAAACCCCGGGATTGCCGCCCGGCAGGCCGAGCTGGACCAACTGGATGCCGAACGCGAAGCCGCCACCCGCGAACACACCCAGGTGCTCGACGACGACCTGGCCACCTATCAGCGCCTCGACCGCGCCGTGCAGCGTAGCCAGGACAGCCTGGTGCCGCTGGCCGAGGAGAAGGTCGCCTTGAGCCTGGCCGGCTATCGCGCCGGCAAGACCGAGTTGATGGCGCTGGTCAGTGCCCGTCGCGAATTGGTCGACGCGCGTTTCAAGCAGATCGATGCCATCGAACAACGTGCCCTGGTGGGTGCGCAGTTGTATTTTGCCTATGGGGAACCCGCCAATGATTAATCGATTGCTCGCTGTGGCGCTGCTGGCCGCAGGCGTGGGGGCGGGCTATTGGCTGGCGCAGAAACCTGCCGCCGCCCTGCCGGATAAAGCCGCGCTGTACTGGTATGACCCGATGTACCCGCAGCAGAAATTCGACAAGCCCGGCAAGTCGCCCTTCATGGACATGCAGCTGGTGCCGCGCTATGCCGAGAGCACCGCCGACAACCATGCCGTGCAGATCGATCCGCAGGTGGCACAGAACCTCGGTGTGCGCCTGGCGACGGTGAGCCGGGGCGCGCTCACACCGACGCTGGAGCTGTCCGCCATCCTCGCGTTCAACGAGCGTGACGTTGCCGTGGTGCAGGCGCGTGCGACGGGTTTTGTCGAGCGCGTGTACGCCCGCGCGCCGGGTGATGTACTCCAGGCCGGCGCGCCGTTGGCGGATCTGCTGATCCCCGAGTGGGCGGCTGCCCAGGAGGAGTTCCTGGCCGTGCGCCGCAGCGGTGATGCCAGCTGGTTGGCCGCTGCGCGCCAGCGCCTGCGCCTGAGCGGCATGCCCGCCGACGTGATCACGCGCATGGAACGCAGCGGCCGGGTGCAATCGGTGTTGACCATCACCAGCCCGTTGGCCGGTGCGTTGCAGACCCTGGACGTGCGCGAAGGCATGACGGTCGCGGCCGGGCAGACCCTGGCACGCATCAACGGCGTGGACCCGGTCTGGCTGCAAGTCGCGGTGCCGCAGGCCCAGGCGGCGGGAGTGGCGGTGGGACAGACCGTGCAGAGTCGATTTGTCGGGTGGCCCGGCAAGACCTTCAACGGCAGCGTCAGCGCGATCCTGCCAGCCACCGCCGCAGACAGCCGTACCGTGCAGGTGCGCGTCGAGCTGCGCAACCCCGAGGGCGCCTTGCGCCCAGGCATGACTGCGCAGGTGCGCCTGGCGCAATCTTCCACACAATCGGTGTTGCGTGTGCCGAGCGAGGCGTTGATCCGCACCGGCAAGCGCGTGTTGGTGATGCTGGCCGAGGAGGGCGGGCACTATCGACCGGTCGAGGTCGAGGTCGGCACAGAAAGCCAGGACCAGAGCGTCATCATCAGCGGGTTGCAGGAAGGCCAGCAGGTGGTCGCTTCCGGTCAATTCCTGCTGGATTCCGAGGCCAGCTTGCGCGGGATAAGTACCCCCTCGTCCGGCCCTTCTGACATGAGCCTGCAACCGGGGAGCCAGCCATGATCGCGCGGTTGATTCGCTGGTCGGTGGCCAACCGTTTCCTGGTCCTGCTCGCCACGCTGTTTGTCACCGCGTGGGGCCTGTGGGCGGTGCAGAACACGCCGGTGGATGCGCTACCGGACCTCTCGGATGTGCAGGTGATCATCCGCACGCCGTACCCGGGCCAGGCGCCGCAGATCGTCGAAAACCAGGTCACCTACCCGATGACCACGACGATGCTTTCGGTACCGGGTGCGAGGACCGTGCGCGGCTTTTCGTTTTTTGGCGACAGCTACGTGTATGTGTTGTTTGACGAAGGCACCGACCTGTACTGGGCGCGTTCGCGGGTGCTGGAATACCTCAGCCAATTGCAGGCACGCTTGCCGGCGTCGGCCAAGCCCGCGTTGGGCCCGGACGCCACCGGCGTGGGGTGGATCTACCAGTACGCGCTGGTGGATCGCAGCGGTCGGCACGACCTGGCACAACTGCGCGCGCTGCAGGACTGGTTCCTCAAGTTCGAACTCAAGACCCTGCCCAATGTGGCGGAAGTCGCGACCATCGGCGGCCAGGTCAAGCAGTACCAGGTGCAGCTCGATCCGTTGGCCCTGGCCAATCGCGGCATCACCCAGGCACAGGTCACGGAGGCGATCGGCAAGGCCAACCAGGAAACCGGCGGTTCGGTGCTGAACATGGGCGAGTCCGAATACATGGTGCGCGCCTCCGGCTACCTGAAAAGCCTGGCGGACTTTCGCGCGATTCCGTTGCGCCTGGGCACCGACAACGTACCGGTGACCCTCGGCGACGTGGCGAGCATTCAACTCGGCCCGGACCTGCGCCGCGGCGTCGGTGAACTGGACGGCGAGGGTGAAGCCGTGGGCGGCGTGGTGATCCTGCGCAGCGGCAAGAATGCTCGCGAAGCCATCGCCGCCGTCAAGACCAAGCTGGCGCAACTGAAAAGCAGCCTGCCGCCCGGCGTGGAGATCGTCACCACGTACGACCGCAGCAAATTGATCGACCGCGCCGTGGACAACCTCAGCCACAAGCTGCTGGAGGAGTTCCTGGTGGTGGCGCTGGTGTGCGGGATATTCCTCTGGCACCTGCGCTCGTCGCTGGTGGCGATCATCTCGCTGCCGGTGGGGGTATTGATCGCTTTTATCGTCATGCAGATGCAGGGAATCAACGCCAACATCATGTCCCTGGGCGGCATTGCGATTGCCATTGGTGCGATGGTGGATGCGGCGGTGGTGATGATCGAGAACGCCCACAAGAAGATCGAGGCCTGGCACCACGCCCATCCGGGGCGAGCGCTCAAGGGCGAGGAGCATTGGCAGGTCATGACCGAGGCCGCCGTGGAGGTCGGGCCGGCGCTGTTTTTCTGCCTGCTGATCATCACGTTGTCGTTTATCCCGGTGTTCACCCTGCAAGCCCAGGAAGGTCGCCTGTTCGGCCCGCTGGCCTACACCAAGACCTACGCCATGGCGGCGGCGGCCGGGTTGTCGGTGACCTTGATCCCGGTGCTGATGGGCTACTGGATTCGCGGGCGCATTCCCGATGAACAGCGCAACCCGCTCAATCGCGGGCTGATCAAGCTCTACCAACCGGCCCTCGATGCAGTGCTGCACCGGCCGCGCCTGACCCTGCTGGTGGCTTTGCTGGTGGTGGCCAGTGCGTTGTGGCCGCTGTCGAGGCTTGGCGGCGAATTCCTGCCACCGCTGGATGAAGGCGACCTGCTCTACATGCCCTCGGCCCTGCCGGGGTTGTCGACGCAAACCGCTGGCGAGCTGCTGCAACGCACCGACCGCCTGATCAAGAGTGTGCCCGAGGTCGCCCATGTGTTCGGCAAGGCCGGACGTGCCGAAACCGCCACCGACCCGGCACCCCTGGAGATGTTCGAGACCACCATCGAGTTCAAGCCCAGGGATCAATGGCGCCCCGGCATGACCCCGGACGCACTGGTCAAGGAGCTGGACCGCGTGGTGCAGGTGCCGGGGCTGACCAATATCTGGATTGCACCGATCCGCAACCGCATCGACATGCTCGCCACCGGGGTCAAAAGCCCGATTGGCGTCAAGGTCGCGGGCACCAGCCTGATGCAGATCGATGCGGTGACCCAGGCGGTGGAGAAGGTCGCCAAAACGCTGCCCGGCGTCAGTTCGGCACTGGCTGAGCGCTTGACCGGCGGGCGTTTTATCGACGTGGACATCGACCGCGTTGCTGCGGCGCAATATGGGCTGAACATCGCGGATGTGCAGGCGATCGTGTCCGGCGCAGTGGGCGGCGAGACCATCGGCGAAACCGTGGAAGGCTTGGCGCGCTTCCCGATCAGCCTGCGCTATCCGAAGGCATGGCGTGACTCGCTGGAGGCGCTGCGCAACCTGCCGATCTACACGCCGTTGGGCAGCCAGATCACGCTCGGCACTGTCGCGCAGGTCAAGGTGAACGATGGCCCGCCGATGCTCAAGAGCGAAAACGCGCGGCCTTCGGGCTGGGTCTACATCGACGTGCGTGACCGCGACCTGGCGTCGGTGGTCAAGGACCTGCGTGCGGCAATCGACCAGCAGGTGCAACTGCAGCCGGGGATGAGCCTGAGCTACTCGGGGCAGTTCGAATTCCTCGAGCGCGCCAACCAACGCCTGAAACTGGTGGTGCCGGCCACGCTGCTGATCATCTTCGTGTTGCTGTACCTGACGTTCCGGCGGATCGACGAGGCGCTCCTGATCATCGCCACCTTGCCCTTCGCGCTGACCGGCGGCGTGTGGTTGCTGTATGCGCTGGGCTACAACCTCTCGGTGGCTACCGGGGTGGGGTTTATCGCGCTGGCGGGGGTGTCGGCGGAGTTTGGCGTGATCATGCTGCTGTACCTGAAAAACGCCTGGGCCGAGCGCCAGGACCATGACCTGCTGGCCGCGATCACCGAAGGCGCGGTCATGCGCGTGCGCCCCAAGGCCATGACTGTGGCGGTCATCATCGCCGGGCTATTGCCGATTCTGCTCGGCGGCGGCACTGGCAGTGAAGTCATGAGCCGCATCGCCGCGCCGATGATCGGCGGCATGCTCACTGCGCCGTTGCTCTCGCTGTTTGTCATTCCTGCGGCGTACCGCCTGATGCGCCGAAATCAGCGATAAGTACACCCACTATGGCTGTGGAGCGCTGGCCTGTTGGGGGAATCGGTTTTGTGGCGAGCGGGCTTGCCCCGCGTTGGGCTGCGTAGCAGCCCTTATCAAGCAGAATGCGGTGTGCCAGGTTATACCTTGGTGATCCGTTTTGGGGCTGCTACGCAGCCCAACGCGGGGCAAGCCCGCTCGCCACAACAAGCCCACTCACCACAACAAGCCCGGTTTCCAGCACAATCCCCGTGCCGTTGGGATCAGTCATCAAACCCGACCTGCTCGTGGATCTCATCCACCTTCAATTCCAACCGGTAGGCCACCGCAATAAACAAGGCCTGGCACAGGCACAAGGTGGCGCTCAACGAGCGGAACGCAAACGACGACCCCTCATTCACCAACAGTACCGCGTTCGCTCGCTTGGCCAGCGGCGACAGGTTGCTGTCGGTGATGATCAGGGTCTTGGCCTGGTGATGCTGGGCAATGCGCAGGCAGTGCTGGGTCTCTTTGCCGTAGGGCGTGAAGCTGATCGCAATCACCAGGTCATTGGCGCGCACGCTGCGCATCTGCTCGCGGTAACTGCCGCCCAGCCCCGAGATCAAGTGGATGCGCTTGTTGGTGTGCTGCAGGTTGTAGACCAGGTAGTCGGCGACCGCAAAGGAGCGGCGCACGCCAACCACGTAGATATTGTCGGCGTTGACCACCAGGTCCACGGCTTTCTCGAAGGCCGTGTCATCCAGCTCCAGACCCAGGCGCTCGATGCCCGACAGCGTGGCATTTACGCATTCACGCGCCAGGTCGCCGCCGCTGGCCTTCTGCGACTTGTTGGCGATCATGCTGCGGATGCGCTGCTGGTAGTTCTGCACCGGCGTGGTCTTGTGGGTGTAGGCCTCGCGAAACAGCGCCTGCATTTCACTGAACCCGCTGAAGCCGAAACGCTGGGAAAACCGCACGATGGCCGACGGATGCACTTCGCATTCACGGGCGATATCACTGATGCGGTCGACCATGATCCGGTCGCTCTGCTGGCTCATGTAGCTGGCGATGCGCTTGAGCTGGCGCGGCAGGCTTTCGTATTCGTCGGTGATCAGCTGCAACAGGCGTTCGGCATTGATCGGAGGGCTGGCGATGGTTCCTTCCAGGGTGGTCTCGGGATCGGTGCGGGACATGGGCAATCCTTCTGGCGTGTTCTTCTGATGCGCTGATGGGTGGCGCAAGTCTACAGGGTAGGCGCAAAAAATACCCCGGCATCACGGCCCCGGTGGCCTGCTGAAACGATGCACGGGGGCTGGCGTGCCCCTATGCTGGCGTATTGGAAAAAATATTCCACTAAAAATAATTATGGAATAAATATTGATTGCGGCCGCCGGACGTTCTAGTCTGCTCCCACCAAGAGCGTTTGCCGTCGCCACGGCGGCACAACGCAGGCTGATAAAAATAACAGGAGCCAGCATGGGCCAGACTCGTTTTGCCAGTGGGCGTCAATTGGATCTGATTTGCCTCGGGCGCCTGGGCGTCGACCTCTATGCACAGCAAGTCGGTGCACGGCTTGAGGACGTGTCCAGCTTTGCCAAATACCTCGGCGGTTCCTCCGCCAACATCGCCTTCGGCACTGCCAGGCTTGGGCTCAAGTCAGCGATGCTGAGCCGGGTCGGGGACGACCACATGGGCCGCTTCCTGGTGGAATCCCTGGCCCGCGAGGGCTGCGATGTCAGCGGCATCAAGGTCGACCCGGAACGCCTCACCGCCTTGGTGCTGCTCGGCCTCAAGGACCGCGAAACCTTCCCCCTGGTGTTCTACCGCGAAAATTGCGCCGACATGGCGTTGCGTGCCGAAGACATCAACGAAGCCTTCATCGCCTCCAGCAAGGCCTTGCTGATTACCGGCACGCATTTCTCCACCGAGGGCGTCTACAAGGCCAGCATCCAGGCCCTCGACTATGCAGCCAAGCACAACGTCAAGCGCGTGCTGGATATCGACTACCGCCCGGTGCTGTGGGGCCTGGCGGGCAAGGCCGATGGCGAGACCCGGTTTGTCGCCGACCAGAATGTCAGCCAGCACGTGCAGAAAATCCTGCCGCGTTTTGACCTGATCGTCGGCACCGAAGAAGAATTCCTCATCGCCGGCGGCAGTGAAGACCTGCTCACGGCATTGCGTACCGTACGTGAACTGACCCCGGCGACCCTGGTGGTCAAGCTCGGTCCGCAGGGTTGCACGGTGATCCACGGTGCCATCCCCGCGCGCCTGGAGGACGGTGCGATTTACCCCGGCGTGCGCGTTGAAGTGCTCAACGTGCTCGGCGCCGGCGATGCCTTTATGTCCGGCTTCCTCAGCGGTTGGCTGAAGGATGCCAGCGATGAACGCTGCAGCCAGTTGGCCAATGCCTGCGGTGGCCTGGTGGTGTCCCGGCACGCCTGCGCCCCGGCAATGCCGACCCCGGCGGAGCTGGAATACCTGTTCAACAGCCCGGTGCCGATTACCCGCCCGGACCAGGACGTGACCCTGCAACGCCTGCACCGTGTCAGCGTGCCGCGCAAGACCTGGAAGCAGCTGTTCGTGTTTGCCTTCGACCACCGCTGGCAGCTGGTGGACCTGGCGCAACGCGGTGGCCAGGACCCGAGCCGGATCAGTGACATCAAGCAGCTGTTTATCCAGGCCATTGAACGCGTGGAACACAAGCTTGCCGAGCAAGGTATCGAGGCCGATGTGGGCCTGCTGGCCGACCAGCGCTTCGGCCAGGACGCGCTCAACGCCGCCAGCGGCCGGGGCTGGTGGATCGCACGCCCGGTGGAAGTGCAGAACTCGCGCCCGCTGGCGTTCGAGCACGGCCGTTCGGTCGGCAGCAACCTGATCGCCTGGCCGCAGGAACAGATCATCAAGTGCCTGGTGCAATTCCACCCCGACGACGAGCCGCTGCTGCGCCTGGAACAGGAGGCGCAACTCAAGGCGGTGTACGAGGCCTCGCTGGTCAGCGGGCATGAACTGCTGCTGGAAGTCATCCCGCCCAAGGATCACCCGTCGACGTACCCGGATGTGCTCTACCGCAGCCTCAAGCGCCTGTATAACCTGGGGATCTACCCGGCGTGGTGGAAGATCGAGGCGCAGTCGGCCGCGACCTGGAAAAAGCTCGACGAACTGATCCAGGAGCGCGACCCGTACTGCCGTGGTGTGGTGCTGCTGGGCCTGAACGCATCGGCCGAGTTTCTCGCCGATGGCTTCCAGCAAGCCAGCCACAGCACCACCTGCCGGGGTTTCGCCGTGGGTCGCACGATCTTCCAGGAGCCAAGCCGCGCGTGGATGGCGGGGGAGATCGACGATGAAACGCTGATCCAACAAGTGCAGGCCACCTTCGAACAACTGATCAACGCCTGGCGCAGTGCCAGGGGCTGAACCCAGCCGCCCATTTGAAATGCAGTCCAATGTGGGGGCTGGCTGGCCTGCGAAGGCATCAACTCGGTGTATTTGAAGGCCCGAGTTGCCTGTATCGCCGGCAAGCCAGCTCCCATATAAAGCAGATCTCAGTGATACCTGAAAATAATAAAGGTGCAGCCATGCCCGCAATCCGAATTGGCATCAACCCGATCTCCTGGAGTAACGACGACCTGCCGGCCCTGGGCGGAGAAACGCCCCTGAGCACCGCCTTGAGCGAAGGCAAGGACATCGGCTACGAAGGTTTTGAACTCAACGGCAAATTCCCCAAGGATGCCAAGGGCGTTGGCGATGTGCTGCGCCCCTACGACCTGGCGCTGGTCTCCGGTTGGTACTCCAGCCGCCTGGCCCGCCGCTCGGTGGCTGAAGAAATCGAAGCCATCGCCGGGCATGTCGAGTTGCTCAAACTCAATGGCGCCAAGGTGCTGGTGTACGGTGAAGTCGCCGACTCGATCCAGGGCTCACGCATCCGCCTGATCGAACGCCCGCGTTTTCACAGCGAGCAGGCCTGGCAGGACTATGCCGACAAACTCACCGAGCTGGCACGCTTTACCCTGTCCCAGGGCGTGCGCCTGGCCTACCACCATCATATGGGCGCCTACGTCGAGTCCCCGGAAGACATCGACCAATTGATGCAACGCACCGGCCCGGAAGTCGGCCTATTGTTCGATTCGGGTCACTGCTACATGGGCGGCGGCGAACCCCTCGAGGTGCTGCGCAAGCACATCGACCGCGTCTGCCACGTGCACTTCAAGGATGTGCGCAAACCCGTGGTGCAACTGGCGCGCAACCAGATGTGGAGCTTCCCCGACTGCATCGTCAACGGCACCTTCACCGTGCCGGGCGACGGTGATATCGACTTCGCGCCATTGCTCGATGAGCTGCTGGCCGCGAAGTACGAGGGCTGGCTGGTGGTGGAGGCCGAGCAGGACCCGGCCGTGGCGCCCAGCTATATCTATGCGAAAAAGGGTTACGACACCTTGCGCGCACTTCTGAGCGAGAGGACTGCACCATGAGCTTGCTGGTCAAAAGCAGTAAACGCGGACAAACCATGGTTGCCCTGGAAGAGGGCCGCCTGGAGTACGTGGGCTTTGCCGCCTACCGCCTGAGCCTGGGCGAAACCCTGCCGGTCACCGCCGGCGACCAGGAGTTGTGCCTGGTGCTGCTCAGCGGGCGGGTGAACATTGAAGGCGAGGGCTTCAGCTGGCAGAACCTCGGCGATCGCCAGTCGGTGTTCGAAGACAAGTCCCCGTTCGCCGCCTACCTGCCGCCGGGCACCGACGCCCAGGTCACCGCCTTGAGCGATGTGCAGATCGCGGTGTGCGCCGCGCCGGGTGCCAGCGGCTACACCCCGCGCCTGATTCGGCCTGAAGACTGCAAGCGCAGCGTGCGCGGCAAGGCTGCCAATACTCGCTATGTGTGCGACATCCTGCCCGACAGCGAGCCGGCCCATTCGCTGCTGGTGGTGGAAGTGCGCACGCCGTCCGGGCACTCGTCGAGCTACCCGCCGCACAAGCACGACACCGATGACCTGCCGCACCAGAGCTTCCTGGAAGAAACCTATTACCACCAGATCAACCCGCCCCAGGGCTTCGTGTTCCAGCGCGTGTACACCGACGATCGCAGCATCGACCAGGCCATGGCCGTGGAAAACAGCGACCTGGTGGTAGTGCCCAAGGGGTATCACCCGGTCAGCGTGCCGTATGGCTATGAATCCTATTACCTGAACGTGATGGCCGGCCCCAAGCGCGCCTGGCATTTCCATAACGACCCGCAGCACAGCTGGCTGCTGGATCTCTAATCGGTTTGAGCGGAGAACAACAATAATGAAGTCGCCTCTACGTTTTGCCCTGAATCGCATGGTTGCGCCCAACCTGTCCCTGCCGGATTTCATCCAGTTGGCGGCGTCCCTCAAGTGCGATGCCATCGAGATCCGTAACGACCTCAAGGGCCACGACATCGAATACGGCACCCCGGCCAGTCGCGTGCGTGAACTCTGCGCGGTGCAGGGCATCACCGTGCTGTCGATCAACGCGCTGTATCCCTTTGATGTGTGGAACGACGAGCGCCGCGCCCAGGCGATCACGCTCGCCACCTATGCCCGCGAATGCGGCGCCCAGGGCCTGGTGATGTGCCCATTGAATGAGCGCGGCGATAGCCGCAACGAGGCCCAGCGCGCTGCCGGGTTGCGCACCGCATTGAGCGAACTGGCGCCGATTCTGCGTGAGTACGGCATCCTCGGTTTTATCGAGCCGCTGGGTTTTGAAGAGTGTGCGCTGCGCCGCAAACGCGTGGCGGTGGACGCGATCCAGTCCATCGGCGGGCTGGATGTATTCCGCCTGGTGCACGACACCTTTCACCATCACCTGGCGAGCGAGCAGGAATTCTTCCCGCAGTTGACCGGCCTGGTGCATATCTCCGGGGTGGAGGATGCCGAGGCCCCGCTGAATTCGATCCGTGACGGCCACCGCGTGCTGGTGGGCGAGGGCGACATCCTCGGCAATGCGGCGCAGATCGACACCTTGCTCAGCAGCGGTTACAGCGGCTACCTGTCGTTCGAGCCGTTTGCCGAAAGCGTGCATGCATTGGCGGATATCCAGCAGGCGCTGGGCGCGAGCATCGCGCACTTGCAAGGCTCCCGGACCTGACGCCGACAGAACGGTGGGAGCGGGCTTGCTCGCGAACGCGGTGTATCAGTCAAAGATTGTGTAGCTGACACACCGCATTCACGAGCAAGCCCGCTCCCACATTGGATCACTGTTGATCGACAGATTTGCATTCACACAAGGTGCGAACATGAGTACAACACGATTGACCATGGCCCAGGCCCTGGTGAAGTTTCTGGATAACCAATACATCGAAGTCGATGGCGTACAGAGCAAGTTCGTGGCCGGCGTGTTCACGATTTTCGGCCACGGCAATGTGCTGGGCCTCGGCCAGGCGCTGGAGCAGGACAGCGGTGACCTGGTGGTGCACCAGGGCCGCAACGAGCAAGGTATGGCCCACGCCGCCATCGGGTTTGCCAAGCAACACCTGCGCCGCAAGATCTACGCGTGCACCGCGTCCGTCGGGCCGGGCGCGGCAAACATGCTGACCGCCGCCGCGACCGCCACGGCCAACCGCATCCCGCTGCTGCTGTTGCCTGGCGATGTCTACGCCAGCCGCCAGCCCGACCCGGTGCTGCAACAGATCGAGCAATTCCACGATCTGAGCATCAGCACCAACGATGCCTTCCGTTCGGTGAGCAAATACTGGGACCGCATCAACCGCCCCGAGCAGCTGATGACCGCGGCGATCCACGCCATGCGCGTGCTCACCGACCCGGCGGAAACCGGCGCGGTAACCCTGGCCCTGCCGCAGGATGTGCAGGCTGAAGCCTGGGATTATCCGGATTATTTCCTGCAAAAACGCGTGCACCGTATCGACCGCCGTCCGGCGACCACGGCGATGATCGGCGATGCGCTGGCGGCTTTCCGGGGCAAACGCAAACCGCTGATCATCTGCGGGGGCGGGGTCAAGTATTCCGGCGCGAATGCCGCGCTGCAGGCGTTTGCCGAACGCTTTGACATTCCCTTCGCCGAAACCCAGGCCGGCAAGAGCGCGGTGGTCTCCAGCCATCCGCTGAACGTCGGCGGCATCGGTGAAACCGGCTGCCTGGCCGCCAACCTGCTGGCGCCCGAGGCGGACCTGATCATCGGCATCGGCACCCGTTACACCGACTTCACCACTTCGTCGAAGTCGCTGTTCAAGCATGCCGACGTGAAGTTTCTCAACCTCAATATCAGCCCCTGCGACGCGGTGAAACTCGACGGCGTGCAAGTGCTGGCCGACGCCAAGGTGGGCCTCGAAGCCCTGGCCCAGGCCCTCGGTGATTACCGTTCCGGCTGGGGCGAGCAGGTACGCGACGCCAAGGCCCAGCTGGACGCCGAAGTCGATCGTGTGCACCAGGTCGAATACCAGGGCGACGACTTCGTGCCCGAAGTGGATGACCACCTGGACCGCGCCGTGCTGCGCGAATTTATCGAGCTGACCGGCTCATGCCTGACCCAGAGCCGCGTGCTCGGCGTGCTCAACCAGCGCCTGGCCGACGACGCAATCATCGTCGCCGCCGCCGGCAGCCTGCCCGGTGACCTGCAGCGCGCGTGGCGCAGCAAGGGTGTGAACACCTATCACGTCGAATACGGCTACTCGTGCATGGGCTACGAGATCAACGCAGCCCTGGGAGTGAAACTGGCCGAGCCGAGCAAGGAGGTCTATGCGCTGGTCGGCGATGGCTCCTACATGATGCTGCACTCGGAGTTGGCCACCTCGATTCAGGAGCGGCGCAAGATCAATGTGGTGCTGCTCGACAACATGGCGTTCGGGTGCATCAACAACCTGCAGATCGGCAATGGCATGGATAGCTTCGGCACCGAATTCCGCTACCGCAACCCCGAGAGCGGCAAGCTCGATGGCGGCCTGGTGCCGGTGGATTTCGCCATGAGCGCGGCGGCCTATGGCTGCAAAACCTACAAGGTCAGCAGCGTTGAACAACTGGAAGCGGCCCTGGCCGATGCCCGCACGCAAAGCGTGTCGACACTGATCGATATCAAGGTCCTGCCCAAGACCATGGTCCACGGCTACCTGTCGTGGTGGCGCGTCGGCGTGGCGCAGGTGTCGACCAGCGAACGCACGAACGCGGCGGCGAAAAAACTCAATGAACACCTGGCGAAGGCCCGGCAGTACTAATAACAAGAGGAGTGTTTGCATGTCTTTGAAGCTTGGAGTGATCGGTACCGGCGCCATTGGCCGCGACCATATTCGCCGTTGCAGCCAGACCCTGCTCAACAGCCAGGTGGTGGCGGTGACCGACATCAACCTGGAGCAGGCCGCCAAGGTGGTCGCGGAGCTGAAGCTTACCGCCGAGGTGTACCCGGACGGCCTTGCGTTGATCAACTCGCCGCAGGTCGAGGCGGTGCTGGTGACCTCCTGGGGCCCGAGCCACGAAGCGTTTGTGCTCGCCGCCATCGCCGCCGGCAAGCCGGTGTTCTGCGAAAAACCGCTGGCGGTGACTGCCGAAGGCTGCCGCAAGATCGTCGATGCCGAAGTCGCCTACGGCAAACGCCTGGTGCAAGTCGGCTTCATGCGCCCGTATGACGAAGGCTACCGCGCCCTTAAAGCGGTGATCGACAGCGGCCAGATCGGCGAGCCGTTGATGCTGCATTGCGCGCACCGCAACCCGACGGTGGGCGAGAACTACAAGACCGACATGGCGATTACCGACACCTTGATCCATGAGCTGGATGTGTTGCGCTGGTTGCTCAACGACGACTACGTGTCGGTCCAAGTGGTGTTCCCACGCAAGACCAGCAAGGCCCTGGCCCACCTGCGCGACCCGCAGATCGTGTTGCTGGAGACGGTCAAGGGCACGCGCATCGACGTCGAAGTGTTTGTGAACTGCCAGTACGGCTACGACATCCAGTGCGAAGTGGTGGGGGAGACCGGTATCGCCAAATTGCCGGAGCCGTCCCAGGTACAACTGCGCAGTGGCGCCAAGCTGTCGAATGCGATTCTGATGGATTGGAAGGACCGGTTTATCGGTGCGTATGACGTCGAGTTGCAGGCCTTTATCGACAGCGTGCGGGCGGGACACGTCGGCGGGCCGTCGGCGTGGGATGGTTTTGCCGCCGCCGTGGCGGCGGATGCGTGTATCGAGGCCCAGGGCAGTGAGCAGATTGTGAAGGTCAGCCTGCCGGATCGCCCTGCGTTCTACGGCTAACACTCGGTCAATGTGGGAGGGGGCTTGCCCCCGATAGCGGTGGGTCAGATAACAACTGGTTGACTGACACTCCGCCATCGGGGGCAAGCCCCCTCCCACAGTTGATTGGGTTTGCACTTCAATCAAGGAGTTGATCATGCGAATCGGACTAGTCGGCTACGGCCATGGAGGGCGCTTCTTTCATGCGCCGCTGATTGCCACGCTGCCAGGCGCCACCTTTGTCGGCGTGGTGACGCGCTCACCCGAGCGCCGCCAGCAATTGAGCACTGACCATCCAGGTCTGAAGGCCTTCGACAGCATCGGCCAGATCGTCGAAGCCGGTGTCGACGCGCTGGTGATTTCCACCACCCTCAAAGGCCGCCCGGCGCTGGTGCTCGAAGCCATCGAGCACGGTGTCGCGGTGGTCAGCGACAAACCCTTTGCCAGCAATGCCGAACAGGCCCAGGCGCTGATCACCGCGGCCGAGCGCCAGGGCGTGCTGCTCAGCGTCTATCAGAACCGGCGTTGGGACTCGGACTACCTGACCCTGCGCAAGCTGATCGACGCCGGCGCCCTGGGCGCGATCACCCGCTTCGAATCCCGCGTCGAACGCTACAGCCCGCAGGCAGTCGGCAACGCCAGCGGGGGCGGCTGGCTGCGTGACCTCGGCAGCCATCTGGTGGACCAGGCATTGCAGTTGTTCGGCCCGGTGGACCGGGTCTTCGCGCAATTGCAGTTCAGCCCGGAATATCCCAGCCTCGACCACGGTTTCTTCGTGTCCCTGACCCATGCCAATGGCGTGGTTTCCCACCTGTGGGGCAACGCCCTGCAAAACAGCCAGGCCCCGCGCTTTCGCGTCAGCGGGACGTTGGGCTGCTACACCGTCGAAGGCCTGGACGGCCAGGAAGAAGCGCTGATGGCGGGCAAATCGCCGAAGACCGAAGGCGAGCACTGGGGCGCCGAGGAGCATCGGCGCTGGGGCTGGTTCGAGCAGGGTGAGGAGCGCGAGCGCGTGCCCTCGGAGAAGGGCTGCTGGACGCAGTTCTATCGCCAGTTGCAAGCCGCCGTGCAAGGGCAGGGGCCATTGCCGGTGGATGCCTATGACGCGTTGGAAACCACCCGTATATTGGACGCTGCACGCCTAAGCGCCGAGCGCCAGCAGGTGGTTTCAACAAAAATAGAATAAAATTCTAAAACAGGTTGATATGGAAATTATTTTCCAATAAAGTCTTTTCCAGGTTGCATAAAGTACGTCTCGAACCCGCTTCGGACGACTCGACAAAAACAAGATCAAAAACAACCAGGTACCGTCAGATGAAAATCTTCAACGCTGTACTGCGAGTTTTACGCCCTGCCCACACGCCACGCGGCCTGCCCCGCGCCCGGCCGTTTTACTTCTCCTTCCTCAATGTGCTGTGCGTCGAGAACAAAGGCGCGCTGGTCTGCTGTATTCCGGGTGCACCGATCGTTCGATTGCCGTCATCCTCGCTCTGATAAACGCAACGTCCAAAAAACCAACAAGAAAGTGGAGACAGACCGTTCATGAAGACCCCGATCCGTTATACCGCGCTGGCCTTGTCCATGCTGCTCGCCAGTGGTTTCGCCAGCGCTGCCGATATCAAGGTGGGCGTGAGCATGTCGGCGTTCGATGACACCTTCCTGACGTACCTGCGCGAGGACATGGACAAGCAAGCCAAGTCCTACCCCAAGGGTGACGGCGTGCAGCTGCAATTCGAAGACGCCCGTGCCGACGTGGTCAAGCAATTGAGCCAGGTCGAGAACTTTATCAGCCAGAAAGTCGACGCGATCATCGTCAACCCGGTCGACACCGCGTCGACCGGCAACATCATCAAGGCCGCCACGGCGGCGAAAATCCCGCTGGTGTTCGTCAACCGCCGCCCTGACAGCCCAACGTTGGCCCCAGGTGTCGCGGCAGTGACCTCCGACGACGTCGAGGCCGGCAAGCTGCAGATGCAGTACATCGCGGAAAAACTCGGCGGCAAGGGCAACATTGTGATCCTGCTGGGTGACCTGGCGAACAACTCCACCACCAACCGTACCAAGGGCGTGAAGGAAGTCCTGACCAAGTACCCAGGCATCAAGGTCGAACAGGAGCAGACCGGGATCTGGCTGCGTGACAAGGGCATGACCCTGGTCAACGACTGGCTGACCCAGGGCCGCGACTTCCAGGCGGTGCTGTCGAACAACGACGAGATGGCGATCGGCGCCGCCATGGCCTTGAAGTCGGCGGGTAAGAAGGGCGTGTTGATCGCCGGTGTCGACGGCACGCCGGACGGTTTGAATGCGATCACCAAGGGTGACATGACCGTGTCGGCCTTCCAGGATGCCAAGGGCCAGGCGGACAAGTCGGTGGAGACGGCGCGCAAGATGGCCAGGAACGAGCCGATCGAGCAGAACGTGGTGATCCCGTTCCAGCTGATCACCCCGGACAACGTCAAAGACTTCAAGTAGCCCTGACATAACAACAATAAGCCGGCAGGGCGGCGTTGGCCGCCCTGCAGATGGAGTACCTCCCTATGCTTGCTCAAGCCACTGTCGTGCAGCCGCCCGGTCTCCAGCCCCTGCTGCCGGAAGAACCCTACCTGCTGGAAATCCTCAATATCAGCAAAGGCTTTCCCGGCGTCGTGGCCCTGGCCGATGTGCAATTGCGCGTCCGCCCAGGTTCGGTGCTGGCGCTGATGGGCGAGAACGGTGCGGGCAAGTCGACGTTGATGAAGATCATCGCCGGCATCTACCAGCCCGACGCCGGGGAAATCCGCCTGCGTGGCAAGCCGATCGTGTTTGAAACACCGCTGGCGGCGCAGAAGGCGGGGATCGCGATGATCCACCAGGAACTCAACCTGATGCCGCACATGAGCATCGCCGAAAACATCTGGATCGGCCGCGAGCAGCTCAACAGCCTGCACATGGTCAACCACCGCGAAATGCACCGCTGCACCGCCGAGTTGCTGGCGCGTCTGCGCATCAACCTGGACCCTGAGGAACAGGTGGGCAACCTGAGCATCGCCGAACGGCAGATGGTCGAGATTGCCAAGGCCGTGTCCTATGACTCCGACATCCTGATCATGGATGAACCGACTTCAGCCATTACCGAAAAGGAAGTGGCCCACCTGTTTTCGATCATTGCCGACCTCAAGTCCCAGGGCAAAGGCATCGTCTACATCACGCATAAAATGAATGAAGTGTTCGCCATCGCCGATGAAGTCGCGGTGTTCCGTGACGGCCAGTACATCGGCCTGCAACGTGCCGACAGCATGAACAGCGACAGCCTGATCTCGATGATGGTGGGGCGCGAGCTGAGCCAGCTATTCCCGGTGCGCGAGACGCCCATTGGCGAGCTGCTGCTGTCGGTGCGCGACCTGCGCCTGGATGGCGTGTTCAAGGACGTGTCCTTCGACTTGCATGCCGGCGAGATTCTCGGCATCGCCGGGCTGATGGGCTCGGGCCGCACCAATGTGGCGGAAACCATTTTCGGCATCACCCCAAGCGACGGCGGGCAGATTGAACTCGACGGCAAGCCGGTGCGCATCAGCGACCCGCACATGGCCATCGAAAAAGGCTTCGCGCTGTTGACCGAGGACCGCAAGCTCAGTGGCCTGTTCCCGTGCCTGTCGGTGCTGGAAAACATGGAAATGGCCGTGCTGCCACATTATTCGGGCAACGGTTTTATCCAGCAGAAAGCCCTGCGTGCGCTGTGCGAAGACATGTGCAAGAAGCTGCGGGTGAAGACGCCGTCCCTGGAGCAGTGCATCGACACGCTGTCGGGCGGCAACCAGCAGAAAGCCTTGCTGGCGCGCTGGCTGATGACCAACCCACGGCTGTTGATCCTCGACGAGCCGACCCGCGGCATCGACGTGGGTGCCAAGGCTGAGATTTATCGCTTGATCTCTTTCCTCGCCAGCGAAGGCATGGCGGTGATCATGATTTCCTCCGAGCTGCCTGAAGTGCTGGGCATGAGCGACCGGGTGATGGTGATGCACGAAGGTGAACTGATGGGGACCCTGGACCGCGCCGAGGCGACCCAGGAAAAAGTCATGCAGCTGGCCTCCGGTATGACGGCGGTCCACTGAAGCATAGCCAGCGCGGGCCTGCGGTTGGCCCGTGCCACAGAATAAGAAGGTGATGGGTGATGAACGCGATAACAGATAACAAGCCTGCGACGGTCCCGACCAAGCATCGTCGGCGGCTGCCGACCGAACTGAGCATCTTCCTGGTGCTGATTGGTATCGGCCTGGTGTTTGAACTGTTCGGCTGGATCGTGCGTGACCAAAGCTTCCTGATGAACTCCCAGCGCCTGGTGCTGATGATCCTGCAGGTATCGATCATCGGTCTGCTCGCGATTGGCGTGACCCAGGTGATCATCACCACGGGGATCGACTTGTCCTCGGGCTCGGTGCTGGCGCTGTCGGCGATGATTGCCGCCAGTTTGGCGCAGACTTCCGACTTTTCCCGCGCGGTGTTCCCTTCGCTGACCGATTTGCCGGTGTGGATTCCGGTGGCAATGGGCCTGGGCGTGGGGCTGCTGGCGGGTGCGATCAACGGCAGCATCATTGCCGTCACCGGTATCCCGCCCTTTATTGCCACCCTCGGCATGATGGTCTCGGCCCGTGGCCTGGCGCGTTACTACACCGAAGGCCAGCCGGTGAGCATGCTCTCGGATTCGTACACGGCCATTGGTCACGGGGCCATGCCGGTGATTATCTTCCTGGTGGTGGCGGTGATTTTCCATATCGCCCTGCGCTACACCAAGTACGGCAAGTACACCTACGCCATCGGCGGCAACATGCAGGCGGCGCGCACCTCGGGGATCAACGTCAAGCGCCACCTGATCATCGTCTACAGCATTGCCGGGTTGCTCGCAGGCCTGGCTGGCGTGGTCGCCTCGGCGCGCGCCGCCACCGGCCAGGCCGGCATGGGCATGTCCTATGAGCTGGATGCGATCGCCGCAGCGGTGATCGGCGGCACCAGCCTGGCGGGCGGGGTAGGGCGCATCACCGGCACCGTGATCGGCGCGCTGATCCTCGGGGTGATGGCCAGCGGGTTTACCTTTGTCGGGGTGGACGCGTACATCCAGGACATCATCAAGGGCCTGATCATCGTGGTCGCGGTGGTGATCGACCAGTACCGCAACAAGCGCAAACTCAAACGCTGAACGGCCCTTACCAGCGATAAGTCGCACGCTGCCAGTTGAATGAGCCTTACAGCTTGTCGCTTGCAGCTTGCGGCTTATAGCTGCTTTATGAAATTTCCTGCTATAAACGCACTCCGATAACCATTCGCCAAGCCCGTCCTGGTGCCTTTTGGGGTTATATCGGAAAAAATGCCTGTCATTTCAGTTGCTGAGCCCTCAAGTCGGCCTTAGACTGCCGCCCCTCGTAAATTGAGTGCCGGGTGGCGCTTGAAATGGACGGCGCCTTTCCGAGACCTGCACAGGCCTTCCGGAACGCTCCCTTATTCGCCTTAATGCACGTATTTTTTATAGAGAAATCAATGACAAAGGAAAAGTTGCTGGCCATGCCGGCGGATGACTACATGAATGCCGAACAGCACGCTTTTTTCGAGCAGCTGCTGCAAGACATGAAAGTGGAACACCACGAGCGCATTGAACAGAACCGTATCGCCATTGAAAGCCTGGACACCCCGGCCGACCCGGCTGACGCCGCTTCTGTAGAAGAAGAGCGTACCTGGCTGGTAAACGCCATTGACCGCGACCAGCGCATGCTGCCGCAGCTTGAGCGTGCCCTGGAACGCATCAAGGAAGATTCCTTCGGCTGGTGTGATGACAGCGGCGAGCCTATCGGCCTCAAGCGCCTGCTGATCAGCCCGACCACCAAGTACTGCATCGAAGCGCAAGAGCGCCACGAGCAGATCGACAAGCACCAGCGCCAAGCCTGATGCGTTGAAGCGGGGGATCGCCTGCGCGGTTCCCCGGAGAAAGACCCGTTACGCCCCGTCTATTGATCTGCTGCAAGCCACCCCACTAAAGGCCCATGGATAATGGCCCGATAGTGGCGTTTAATGCAGCGACAATAACGACAAGCAGTGGGGTAACGAAGATGGCTGGAGACGGATCTCTGATGGGCGCAGCGGTGCCACCCCACACGGTGGTGCGCGGGTTGCCCGGCTGGCTGACGCCACTTTTGCAGAGCGCCGCCCTGGTGCTGGTACTGCTGGGCCTGACGTTCGCCAGCCTGCCGATCTACCTCTGCCTGGCATTGGCGCTGCTGGTGATCTGGCTGCCGAGCCTGAAAAAACGTACACCCCAGGTGGCAACGGCCGACACCATCGATGCAATGGGCGAGCTGACGCGCGACCTCTCCTACACCACCAGCCATAACGCACTCTCCGCAGCCGGCGTGGCCTATTCGGTCAAGCAACTGGCGGCGCGCCTGCAGTCGCAACTGGGCGCGGCCAAGCAGATTGTCAGCAGTGCCGAAGTGATGATCGGCACCGAAAAGCTCACTTCGCAACTCAGCCGCGAAGCCCTCGGGGCGGCCAGCCAGGCCCATCAACGCAGCACTGAAGGCCGGGAAGTACTGGCCGAGTCGATCACCCGCATGCACCAGCTCAGCCAGCGCGCGAATGCCAGCCGCGAGCTGATCGAAGCCTTGAGCCAGCGCAGCGAGGAAATCCAGCGGGTGACCCTGGTGATTCAGTCCATTGCCAGCCAGACCAACCTGCTGGCGCTCAACGCGGCCATCGAAGCCGCGCGTGCCGGAGAGCATGGGCGCGGGTTCGCGGTGGTGGCCGATGAAGTGCGCGGGCTCGCCGGTCGCACGGCGACGGCCACTGATGAGGTCGGGGTGATGGTGGCCGATATCCAGCAACGCACGGCCCAGGTGGTGGAACAGATTCGCCAGCTGTCGGCGGATTTGCACACCGGCGTCGAGCAGGTGGAGCATGCTGGTGAGCACTTGCACAACATTGCCAGCCTGGCCGCCAGTGTCGAAGGCCAGGTCAATGAAATCGCCCAGGGCACCGACACCAACCGCACCCAGCTCGACAGCCTGTTCCATGCCGTGGAACAGATGCGCAGCGACCTGGCCGTGAGCGACCAGCAAACCCGTCAACTGGCCGAGGCTGCCGTGCAGATGGAAGGCCAGGCCGAAACCATCAGCGAACGCCTGGCGGAAGTCGGGCTGGATGACTATCACCAGCGCATCTACGACCTGGCGCGCGAAGGCGCCAGCCGGATTGCCGCGCAATTCGAGGCTGATGTGCAGCAGAACCGTATCAGCCTGGATGACCTGTTCGACCGCAGCTACACGCTGATTCCCAACACCCAGCCAAGCAAGTACCACAGCCGTTTCGATGGCTACACCGACCAAGTGTTGCCGGCAATCCAGGAGGCGTTGCTGCCACGTCATGAAGGCCTGGTATTCGCCATTGCGTGTACGCCGCAAGGCTATGTGCCGACGCACAACAAGGCGTTTTCCCAGGCGCTGACCGGCGATGTCCAAGTGGATGCGGTGCAGAATCGCACCAAGCGGAAATTCGAGGACCGCACCGGGATTCGCTGCGGCAGCCATCAGCAGGCAGTCTTGCTGCAGACTTACACCCGCGATACCGGTGAGCTGATGCATGACCTGTCGGTGCCGATCATGGTCAAGGGCCGGCATTGGGGCGGCTTGCGCCTGGGCTATAAACCCGAGGGCGTGAAGGGCGGGCGTTGAGGATTATTGCGGTTTATGCAAGGGAGCTATTCCGGGGATAGCTTTTTCCTACTGGAAGAAAACCGTAGCATGGCCAACATTGTTAGCCAGCTAACTAATGTTGCGGAGAAACTCCATGCAAACCAAAGTCGATGTCGCCGTGATGATTGGCAGTGGCGTACCGCCGACCCTGCGGGCACTGGGTCAGAAAGCCTGCTGGGTCGTATTGCTCAACGGTGAGCAGCGCGGCACGGCGTTCGCCAGCCGTGATGAAGCCGAGGAATGCAGGGCGGCCTGGCAGGCGCTGTTGCGCCTGGAGCAGTCCGACAGCCTGCATTGATCTGCGCTTAGTGAGGTTGATGCAGGCGTTGATTCAGCTCATCCACCGCGATCGCCCATTCGGCGTCATCGCGCAGCTCTTCCTTGAGGAATGCCGCTTGCTGGGGCGTCCAGAAGGGAGCATCGATCAGTTTCACGTCCTCGGGCAACGGGTTGCTGGCAATGAACGTATCGATGGCTTCTGGGGATGAGTCCAGGCCCAGTTGATCAAACAGGGTTTCAAGTGTTGGGATTGGCGCGTCCATATCGTTCTCCATGCAGGGTGGTCGTTATGCATGGGAGGTTCGTGGCGCGGCGGAGTTCGAATTTGTTGCTCAGGAGTTGAGCGCACCGGCATCGACTGCACTCTTGAGCGCCTTGGCGGCGTCCTTGGCAGCAATGGCGGCGGCGTCCACGGTTTTGAACCAGCGGTCTTTTTCCACCTGGTGGGTGGTGACAGTGGTCAGCGGTGGCTTGGCCCGCATCACGATCACCGCTTGAAACTCACCGTCTACCTCTCGTGCATCGCCATGGATGAAAAATTCGCCGATATCAAATTCCGTCACGTATAGCCTTCCCTTGGAGATAACTGCACTGGTGAAACCTGGCCCGGAGGGACAAAGTTCAGTGGACGGGCCAGTATGGCAGTTGTTGCGGGTCGGCGGCGCAGTAAAGTCATCAAGGTGACGAAACGATGCCTCCGTGCGGCTGATGCAGGACGGCCTCGAGCTCTTTGGCCAGTTCGCACGCCTTGATATGGTTACTGCGAAAGCCTCTGATTCGACCGCTTAGCACTTCTCGGATATGAAAGAAGTTGCGGCCGGCCGGTACCACTTGGTAAAGAACTGAATCCGAGTACCCGTCGTAGCCGCGCAAGCGGTAGTATTGCGCCTCGTCCTGGCATGATGAACGAGTGTTCGAGGACAGAGTGTCGTAGGTTGGTCGTTGCATGGACTGTTCCTTTCGATCAATTCGGTTGACCCATCTGCAGCGTTTTGAGTAGTTTTGATCGGTGCAGCTGTTTTAGTATTGTCGTCGGCAGCTGGCGCGCGGTTCCATGCCAGGTATGTATTTTTGTGTTGGGTGTCGGAAAACTGCATTTTTAACTGGGTTATCTTCTGAAGTTGGTCGGTCCGTATTCTCGGGCCGTGGAACCTGTGATCTCCTGTGGTGCCTGATGACCTTGCACAAGGTCCATCGCGTACGTCTGTACTAGTCTTATGGCGCGACAGCGGGATCTTCTTCAGTTTTTTCAATGTGAATGTGTTGTATGCACGCGCCGTGATGGCCGTTTTTTTGTGCTGCCCGCTCTGGCGGACAGCGCTCTTTTCGATGTGGGGGCGTTTCCTTGGCAGTCAGTAATCTGGATATGCACGCGTTATTTGTGCTGGGTGATTTGCGCGCAAAGTTGGTCAAGCAGTTTCAATCCCGTTTTGTCTACATCACTGAACAGACGCCGGAAGGCATCTACATCGCCGAAATCGATACCGAAGCGGCGATGGTGGTGGATGACAAACCCCGCCTGGAACTCAAAGTGGGTGATCATTTCCGCGCGGCAGTATTGCCCAGTCGTGAAGGCGGCAAGTTTGAGTTGAAGTTTCGCGACATCAAGTTGACGGTGTATGGCCTGGGCGACTATGCCTTTGTGTCTTCGGCCGACGGCCAGGGCATCGTCTTCAAGGAAGGCCACAGCGTGATGCTGGTGTTTGCCGCGAATGAGCAACTGCAGGAAGGCTTGACCAAAACCCTGAAGGCCGTGACCGGCAAGGCCGCCAAGTGGCGCAAGGGTGAACTGGTGACCTTTAAGGCCAGCGAGTAATCCGCCCATACCACGAACATCCGTTGTCTCCCGGAACCTCTACTACAGTTGAGTTGACTTAACTATTCAGAGGCTTCGCGCATAGTCAGCAAAGCCGCCCGCTGGTTGCTGCATTATCGCGAGGTGCGAAGGCATGAAAGGATTGAAAACGTTGTTGGCTGCATCCCTGACGACCCTCGGCCTGTCCGTGGCGGCGTTGCCGGTATCCGCAGCCGAGGCGCCGATACATTTCGCCGACCTGAACTGGGAAAGCGGCAGCCTGATTACCGAAGTACTGCGGGTAATTGTCGAAAAGGGCTACGACTTGCCTACCGACACCTTGCCTGGCACGACCATCACCCTGGAAACCGCGCTGGCCAAGAATGATATCCAGGTCATCGGCGAAGAGTGGGCCGGCCGCAGCCCGGTGTGGGTCAAGGCCGAGGCCGAAGGCAAAGTGGTGGGCCTGGGAGATACGGTCAAAGGAGCCACCGAAGGCTGGTGGGTGCCGGAATACGTGGTCAAGGGCGACCCGGCCAAGGGCATCAAGCCGCTGGCGCCGGGCCTCAAGAGCGTGAAGGACCTGGCGCAATACAAGGACGTGTTCAAGGACCCGGAATCCCCGGGCAAGGGACGCTTTCTCAACAGCCCCATCGGCTGGACCTCCGAAGTGGTCAACAAGCAGAAACTCAAGGCCTACGGCCTGGATGACAGCTACGTGAACTTCCGCAGCGGCTCCGGCGCAGCGCTGGATGCCGAGATTGCCTCGTCTATTCGGCGTGGCAAGCCGGTGCTGTTCTACTACTGGTCACCGACGCCGTTGATGGGGCGCTACAAGCTGATCCAGTTGGAAGAGCCACCGTTTGACGCCGAGGCGTGGAAGACGCTGACCGACGCGGACAACCCTGATCCCAAACCGACTCGCTCGTTGGCTTCCAAATTGAGTATCGGCGTGTCCACGCCATTCCAGAAGGAACATCCGCAGATTGCCAGCTTTTTCGAGAAGGTCGAGTTCCCGATTGACCCGCTGAACAAAGCCCTGGCAACCATGAGCGAAAATCACACCGCGCCTCGAGAAGTTGCGCAGGTGTTCCTCAAGGAACACCCGGAAGTGTGGAAGGCGTGGCTGCCCGAGGATGTGGCACAGAAGGTCGAGGCTAGTCTCAAGTAGACCTTGGGCATCAAGTCCGGAGAATGATCGACAATGTGGGAGCGGGGTTGCTTGCGAAGGGGGTGTGTCAGGCGCTGAAGGTAGTGGCTGACCCACCGTCTTCGCAGGCAAGCCAGCTCCCACATTTTGCAATGTGTTCCAAGGTTGGAATCGGGTTGTACCTGCAACTCAAATGCCAGTGCAGCACCGCGACTCCCAAGCCCGAACAACGATCAAAACTGTGGGAGCGGGCTTGCTCGCGAAAGCGGTGTGTCAGTTGATGAATATGCTAACTGGTCCACCGCATTCGCGAGCAAGCCCGCTCCCACATTTGGCATGTATTCCAAGGTTGGAACCGGGTCGATCCGACCGCTCAAATGCCGGTGCAGCACCGCGACTCCCAAGCCCGAACAACGATCAAAACTGTGGGAGCGGGCTTGCTCGCGAAAGCGGTGTGTCAGTTGATGAATATGCTAACTGGTCCACCGCATTCGCGAGCAAGCCCGCTCCCACATTTGGAATGTATTCCAAGGTTGGAACCGGGTCGATCCGACCGCTCAAATGCCGGTGCAGCGCCGCGACTCCCAAGCCCGAACAACGATCAAAACTGTGGGAGCGGGCTTGCTCGCGAAAGCGGTGTGTCAGTTGATGAATATGCTAACTGGTCCACCGCCTTCGCGAGCAAGCCCGCTCCCACATTTGGGATGTATTCCAAGGTTGGAACCAGGTTGATCCGACTGCTCAAATGCCGGTGCAGCACCGCTAGCCCCAAGCCCAAACAGCGATCAAAACTGTGGGAGCGGGCTTGCTCGCGAAAGCGGTGCGCCAGTCACTGAAGGTAGTGGCTGACCCACCGCCTTCGCGAGCAAGCCCGCTCCCACATTTGGGGTGTATTCCAAGGCTAGAACTTGGTCTGTACCGCCAGCTCAAACGTGCGCGGCGCGCCCAGGTAGTACGCCGGGGAGACATGGGCAAACTCGGCATAGACCTCATTCGTCAGGTTACGCACGCGACCGGTGATCGAGGTGTGTGCGTCGACCTTGTAGCGCAGGAACGTCCCGAACAGCGTGTAAGCCGGCACTGTCTGGGTATTGGCGTTATCCGCGTACACCTGCGCCACGTACCGTGCATCCACGCCGCCTTGCCAATCCTCGGCAAAATCATACGTCAGCCACACATTACCCACGCGCTTGGGCACGTTGGTGGGCGTATTGCCCTTGCGCGAGACCACCGCGCCGCTGGCGATTTTCTCGTTGAACTCGTCGTACTCGGCATCTACCCAGGCGAAGTTGCCTTCTGCCAGCAGCCTTGGCGTGATGCGCAAGGAGCTGGCCAGTTCGATGCCTCTGGACGACTGCGCGCCGACCGGAATGCTGCTGGTGGGGTCTTGCGGATCGGTAACCGCAAAGTCCTTGCGCTCGATTTTGTAGGCCGCCACGGTGGCTGAGCCCCGGCCGTCCAGATAATCGAACTTGCTGCCCACTTCCCACTGTTTGCCCGTCGATACATCGAACACTTGCGTGGTGGTACTCGGTTGCTCGGCAGCGGTGCTGTATTGCACGTAGACATTGGCCGAGGGGATGAACTGGTACGTCAAGCCCACACGGCCGGTCACCGGCTCCCAGCTGCGGGTGAAATGCCGTGGGTTGCTGGCGGTCACCGCGCGGTGGTTGGTGACATCCAGGTCGATGGCGTCATAACGCAGACCGGTCAGCAGCGACAATTTGTCAGTCAGACCCAGGCGATTCTCCACGAACAGCGCCTTGGTGGTGACTTCGCTGGTCTTGTCCTTGCCGAAGCTTTCCCGGGTGCGCGGGATGTCGTAGAAGTGCCCTGGATCGAAATTGTTCGGATCCACTGTGCTGTTGCCCGACACATTCAGCGGGGTGTTGGTGGTGCTGTTGACCTTGTACTCAAAGCCGCCGGACCAGGTGGTCGACAAGCCGAAGAGGCTGTCTTCGTGGCGCAGTTCGAACTGGTTGCCGTGCTGTTCACCCTGATGACGCACCTGATAGGCCGTGGAGCGGTTCACCGCGCTGTTGTCGGCGTTGTACTGGTAGGTTTCCAGGTTGCGGTAATCGCGCTGACTGTCCAGGTGGTAGAGCGTGTTCTTCAGCGTGGTGCTGTCGTTGATACGGTAGTCGATGATCGAGCGCGCCCAGATCGTGCGTTGCTCGTAACGGCCATCGGCGACGTTGTAGTTGTTGAAACGATTGTGCTTGTCGATCTTCAGTTCGCCGGCCTTGGGGTTGAGCACCGGGGTGCCCCAATAGGGGCTGTCCTCGTGTTCATCCTGATATTCCAGGGCCAGCGTGTGCGAAAGATTGGGGGTGAGATCACTGAGCAGGGAAAACGCCAGGCTCCAGGCGTCGCGCTGGTCGCGATCGATGTAGCTGTGGTTGGTATTGCGGCTCACATCCAGGCGCGCGTAGTGCTGGACGTCGGCGCCGGGGTCGGTGAGCGCGTGGTTGACCCCCAAGGCCATGCCGACGGTGTCGTAGCTGCCGTAGGTCAGTTGGCCCTCGGCGGCCTGTTCCTCACGGGTGGCCAACTTGGTCACGTAGTTGAGCGACCCCCCACGGAGCCGGCGCCGTTGATCAGGGAGGAGGGGCCGCCGACCAATTCCACTCGGTCATAAATCCAGGCATCCACCGGTCGGGCCAGGCCCGTGGCGACGTTGATGCCATTGAACATCTGGGTGATCTGGTTGCTGGTGAAGCCACGATACGACACAAATCCGCCAAACCCCGGCGGCGCGCTGGCGTTGACGCCGGGCAGGGTGTTGGCCGCATCGCGGAAGGTCTTCGCCCCATGGCGCTCGATATCGTTGCGATTGGCAATCGCCACCGACGCCGGGGTTTCCCGCACGCTCAAGCCCAGCCGCGAAGCGACGCCGCTGGATTGGTCCAGGGCCAGGCCGGGCTCGGCGGTTTGTTCGCCATCAACGGTGGTAGGCGCCAGTTCAATGGCCCAGGTGCAGACAGGCAGGCAGCCGAAAAGGCCCGCCAACAGAGGTAAATGTTTCATGTTCAATCCTGAAAAACTTGGCTCGAAAACAACGCACGGCCGCCCGTCCTTCCTTGCGGAAACGGTGGTCAGTGCAGATCGGAACGCGAAGGATCAGGCGAGGGCGGGTGGCGCACGCGGATGGGCCGTGGGCCAGGTGAAACGAGCAGGGATGTCAGCGGCAGCAACGATCGCCGGTGGTGGCGCATGGGGTTGCGGCAACACCGCCACATTCAGGCTGGAATTGAGCGCCGGGCCCATGCCGCCGGTCGAACACAACGGGCAACCAAACGCCTTGGACAGCGTCGGCAACTGCTCATCGGCGGAGTTGGACGGCTTGGGTGCCTGGGTACGCGGGTCGACGGTACAGAACTGCCCGCCGATGCCGTTGAGTTGCATCCCGACCATCTGCCCATGACCAATACTGCAGGCGAACACATTGAACAGGACGCAGCAATACAGCATCCAGGCAATGAGCGAGCGGTCGGCACGAGCGATTTTCATGGGGCGGCACTTTACCATCAGCCGCCGACGAAATGCCTGCAAAAATCTCAGGGCGACTATCCTGTCTCGCATCTTTTCAGGGAGAACCGTCATGAGCTTTGTCATCGCACGATGGATCGTCGGCGTATTCACCTGCATCAGCATGGTGCACCTGTACTGGGCCGCCGGCGGCAAACTCGGCAGTCTCGCCGCCATCCCCCAACTACCCGGTGAATTCGCCAGCGGCCCACGCCCGGCATTCAAACCCTCGGCGCTGGGGACCTTTCTGGTAGCGATGGGGCTGGTGGCGATCGCGTTGCTGGTGTGCCTGCGAGCGGGCTTGTACTTCTCAGCGGTGTCCCATGGGGCGTTGCAATGGGGAATCAGCGCGATTGCCGTGGTGATGTTTGCCAGGGCGATTGGGGATTCGGAGTTGGTGGGGTTCTTCAAAAAAGTCGGCGGGTCGAGGTTTGCGCGACTGGATACGTATTTTTATTCGCCGTTGTGTCTGGTGTTGGGGGTAGGGTTGTTGGTGGTGGCGTGGGGGTGAACTTGGCTTCGTTAGCCTAAGCCCAACTGACGCAGTCATGGTCGTCCATGTAAATCAAGAACGACAAACTTATGTCCGTCATCCTAAATGGATATCCCGTCGTTTCAGATAAAATATGTTCAAGTTGTCGGGGGTTTTCGATCGGTCGGGAAAATCGCACCCAGCGGCGTAAAAAGTTTCGCAAAGATATATTATTAATACCTTCAACTCATCGGTATTAAGTCTTCTGTTTTTGATCCATAGCTTCTCTAAAGCTTCATCAATCTCTGTTTCTAAGCAATTCATTGAGTAACACCAATGCTAGAGCGGCTTGCGCGGAGTGGTTTAATCAAAAATGGCATTAGGTGAGGAGGGATGGAGGCTGGCTACGGGGCATAGGAAGCCCATCATGTATTTATGAACTCAAAAAAAATAATCATCAGCTCCGTTTATATAAATAGTTGGATCGCAAAGTGAAATGTATTTGGCCTTGAATTCAATTGATGCGTTTTTGTTGATTGCCTGAAAGTAAAATTGATCCTCATTGCGTGTGATGTTCAAGAAAAATACTTTTCGAATGGGTAGGTTTTTTATTTTCAAGTCGCGAATGCCATGGCAATCAATCCCCATTCTGCAAGTGTGATAGCCTTTGCCCTCCTATTCTATCTGCAAAGAAAATAATGCTATTTTTCCAATCTCTACAGGTTTGATGAATAACTTCTCGAAGACTATATTTCTCTCTAGTTCATTCCAGTATTTCATTCTTATCCTGAAATCGTAATGTTCCTTGGCTCTGCGTAGGGCGCGAAAACGTAGCGTCCAGCTGTTGCGCAGAACCATCGCCTTGCACCCGTACTTGATAGCTTCCGTGACGTCTCGGTAAAGGGCAAGGCGTCGGATTCTGCGCAGGACAAACCGCTGGACGAGCGGTTCAAAAAATCAGAAAAGGCCCACCCATCGAGGGAAAAAGCCTCAAAAAAACACTCCCCGAAGCCACACAAAAAAGCGCCGCAGCTGATTGCAGCTGCGTTGGCAGAATGAATCTCAAATAAAAACTTCTCTCATTACTACCCGATTTCCGGACATGGCCGTCATGGTTTATAGAACCTCTCCTACACAGGATTTCCCATGTCGCGCCTCGCTCGTCCTTTGCATCCACTGGCCCTTTCAGTGGCGATAGCCTTTGCTGCCGTGCCGTTGCTGACCGTCCAGACCACCTTCGCCGAAGAAAGCCGCGCGGTGCGTGGTTTTCAGATTCCGGCTGGCGACTTGAGCCAGGCTCTCAACAGCCTGGCCGAGCAGGCGGGCCTGGTGCTGGCATTCGACGCAAGCCTGACGCGGGGTAAGCACAGCAACGGCCTGAGCGGGCAATACGATATCGACGTGGCGCTGACCCAGTTGCTCGCCGGCAGCGGCCTGCAGGCCCTGAAGCTCTCCGCCGATCGCTACCGCCTGGAGGCCATCGCGCAGAGCGGCAGCGCCATGGAGTTGCAGGCCACCACCATCAGCGGCGCGTACCAGAGCGAAAGCCCCACCGGGCCGGTCTCCGGTTATGTCGCGACGCGCAGTTTGTCGGGGACCAAGACCGATACCGCGGTGATTGAAACCCCACAGTCGATCTCGATTGTCACCAAAGACCAGATGCGCGCGCAGAATGCCGAGAGCCTCAACCAGATCCTGCGCTACAGCGCCGCCGTAATCCCGGAAACCCGTGGCGCCACCGCGTCGCGCCTGGACCAACTGACCATTCGCGGCTTTGCCCCGGCCACCTACCTGGACGGCTTGCGGATGCCATCGAGCCGTGACGCCTTGCCACAAAAAGACGCGTTCGACCTGGAGCGCGTCGAAGTGCTGCGCGGCCCGGCCTCGGTGCTGTACGGGCAGGGCACGCCGAGCGGGGTGGTCAACATGGTCAGCAAGCGCCCGCTGGATACACCGTTCCACGAAGTGGGCGTTGAATACGGCACGTTCAACAAGAAACGCACCACCTTCGACCTGAGCGGCCCGATCGATGATCAAGGCGTGTATTCCTACCGCGTCGCCGGCCTTTTCGATGATGCGGACGGCCAGGTCGAACACACCGAGACTCGCCGCCAGTCGCTGTCCAGCGCATTCACCTGGCGCCCGGATGAGGACACCTCGCTGACCTTGCTCGGGCATTTCCAGAAGGACCCCAAGGGCGCGTCCTACGGTTCGGTCCCGGCGTGGGGCTCGGTGCTGCATAGCCCCACCGGGCGCAAGATCGATGTGGATTTCTACGACGGCGAGAAGAATTTCGAAAAAAGCGACCGCGAGTACTACTCCCTCGGTTATGCGTTCGAACATCACTTCAACGATGTGTGGACGGTGCGCCAGAACGCGCGTTACCTGCGCACCGAGGGCCAGTACCGCAGCCTCTACAGCAACTACTTGTTGACGGACTACCGCACCATCCGACGCTCGACCATCGCCAGTGACGTCGACATGGATGCCTACACCCTCGACAACCAGCTGCAGGCCAAGTTTGACACCGGGCCGTTGCAGCACACGCTGTTGATGGGCCTCGATTACCAGAACACCAGCACCGACACCAAGTCCGGTTCGGGCGTTTACACCGCCGGGCCGACCCTCGACATTTTCGACCCGGTCTATGGCGCGGCCGTCCCGGTACCGGCGTACACCACGGATGGCACCTCGCGCAGTGAACAGACCGGCGTGTATCTGCAAGAGCAGATGAAGTGGGACAAGTGGGTGCTGCTGCTGGGTGGTCGCTATGACTGGGCAAGCACCGACAACAGCACGCAGACCCTGAGCACCGGTGCCAAGACCAAGTCTTCCCTGGACAGCAAGGCGTTTACCGGCCGGGTCGGCCTGGTCTACCTCTTCGACAATGGCCTGGCGCCGTATGCCAGCTATGCGGAGTCATTCAACCCGCAGTCGGGAACCGGGTATGGCGGTTCGGTGTTCAAGCCGACGGAAGGCAAACAGTACGAAATCGGCATCAAGTACCAGCCGCCGGGCAGCAACAGCTTTATCACCGCGGCGATTTTCGACCTGCGCCAGACCAATGTACTCACGACCGACCCGGATCCGACCCACCTGTGCGGTTCCGGTCGCTGCCAGAGCCAGGACGGCGAAGTGCAGTCGCGAGGCTTTGAACTCGAAGGCAAGGCCAGCCTCAACGACAACCTGGATATCACCGCGGCCTATGCCTACCTGGATAACCGCATCAGCAAGTCCAACAGCACCGTGCGCTATGCACCGATCAGCGACATCGGCGTAGGCCCTGCCATCGACGCCGAAGGCACCACCACCTACGCGGTACCGCGCCACACCGCTTCGGCGTGGGCCGACTACACCTTCCACGACGGCCACCTTAAGGGCTTCGGCGTCGGCGCCGGCGCGCGCTATGTCGGTTCGTCCTGGGGCGATACCGCCAACACCCTGAAGGTGCCGGGCTACACGCTGTTCGACGCGGCGGTGCACTACGACATCCCGAACATCGCCAACCTCAAGGACAACCTGCGCCTGGCGCTCAACGCCACTAACCTGGCGGACAAAGAGTACGTCGCCTCCTGCTACTCGTACTCGTGGTGCTGGTATGGCTCGCAGCGCACGGTGCAGGCGAGCGCGACCTACCAGTGGTGATCTGAACAAAGGCCTTGGCGAACACGTACGCGAGCAGCATCGCCAAGGCTTGTCAGGGCGCGCGTGAACGCTAGCCCGTAAGGCATTCGAGGAGACGTTGCCCCAAGGCCTCGGCGCTGGCCTGGGAATCGATATTGGCAAAGCCCAGCAGCAGGCCGGGGCCGGTTTGCTGCACCATGCTCCATTCGCTCAAGGCCTCGGCAAAAATGCCGGCGTCGGCCAGCTTCTTCACCAGCAAACGGTCCGATAGTGGAGCCTTGAGCCGCAGGACCAGGTGCATCCCGCCAGGCTGCGCATCGATGCAAATACGCTCGCCCAACACCTTGCGCAAGCCGTTGGCGGTGGCGTCGCGGCGTTCGCCATAGAGCTTGCGCATGCGCTGGATATGGCGGGCGAAATGCCCCTCGGCGATAAAGCTGGCGACGATCGCCTGGGTCAGTTCCGGGCAATGGCCGAGAAAGCTCTGGCTCACCTGCGCAAAGTGCGCAACCTGGGAGGAGGGTACCACCAGGTAGGCCAGGCGAATGCCGGGGAACAGCACTTTGCTGAACGTGCCGGCGTACAGCACGCGACCCTCGCGGTCCAGGCTCTTGAGGGCAGGCAGCGGGCGGCTGACATAACGGTATTCGCCGTCATAATCGTCTTCGATGATCCACGCCTGCTGGCGTGTGGCCCACTCCAGCAACTCCAGGCGACGCGGCAGTGACAGCGACACGCACAGCGGGCTCTGGTGGGCGGGGGTGACGATCACCGCACGGGCGTCGCCGGCCTGGC
The DNA here is from genome assembly GCF_016651025.1 of Pseudomonas sp. TH21. Taxonomy (NCBI): domain Bacteria; kingdom Pseudomonadati; phylum Pseudomonadota; class Gammaproteobacteria; order Pseudomonadales; family Pseudomonadaceae; genus Pseudomonas; species Pseudomonas sp. TH21. The sequence continues at coordinate 2,679,118 of NZ_JAEKEQ010000001.1, forward strand.
GCACGCACAGGCCATCGGCGTCTACCGGGAGCGGCACGGTGTTGATGTGCAGGTACTCGAGAAGGGAGCGTGTCGGCGGGTAGCCCGGGTCTTCCACCAGCACCCGGTCGCCGGGCTTGAGCAATGCGTGGGTGATCAGGCTCAAGGTGTTGCGATAGCCCGCGGTGACAAACACCTGCTCCGGCGTGCAGTAGATACCCCGGGCCACCTGCAAATAGCTGGCGATGGCGGTCCGCAGCGCGGGCAGGCCCTGGACCGGCGGGTTGGCCATGTCGGCCAGTTGCGTGGCGCGCACGCAGCGGGCGGCGATTTTCGACCAGATCTTGCGCGGGAAGGCATCCAGCGCGGGCAGGCCCATCTGGAAGGGCAGCACCGGCTGCTGACGGCGCACCGCGTGGTAGGGCGCGGCCACCACGCGCGTGGGCAGTGCGGCCTCAATACCCTGGGCCACCACTGTTCCGGCCTGGCCGCGCGACTCCAGATAGCCCTCGGCGGTGAGCAATGAGTAGGTGCTGTCGATGGTGCCGCGCGCTAGCCCCAGCTCCTTGGCCAGGGCCCGCGCCGCCGGTACGCGCTCGCCCGGCTTGAGCAGCCCTTCGGCAATGGCACTGCGAAAACGCCAGTAAAGCTGGCGGTAGATCGGTTCGGCGTCGGTGAGATCCGGCGGGGGCAGGGTGTACATGGGGCCTGGCTCCAGGTCGTGGCTGATCTCACTCTACCGGGGCCATGACCCATTCCCAAGTGCCATAACTGCTATTAATGACCAGGCCATCATGGTCTATGCATCAGCGCCATTCTTGGCTCTTCAGAGGTGAGCCATGGCGCCGCAAGATGGTCCCTTCACTCAACTGCAACAGGATTTACCATGACCACTCGCCTCGATTACACCCAAGCATCCCCGGAAGGTTACAAGGCTTTCGGCGGCGTCTACGTCTACCTGCAGAACAGCGGCCTGCCCAAGGCGCTGATCGACCTGGTGTACCTGCGCGTTTCGCAGATCAACGGCTGCGCGTTCTGCATCGACATGCACTCGCGGGACCTGCTCAAGCAAGGCCTGGCCGTGGATAAACTGGTACTGGTGCCAGTGTGGCACGATGCCCGCGACGTGTTTACCGCGCGGGAACGCATCGCCCTGGCCTTCGCTGAAGCCGTTACCCGCAGTGATGTGTCGGACGCGGACTACGCCGCCGCCGCCGCCGAATTCAATGCCAAGGAACTCGCTGACCTGACTTACGGCATCGCCCTGATGAACGCCTTTAACCGCCTTGGCGTCACCTTTCGCACCACGCCGGCAGCGGCGGCCTGAAACATTGCGCAAGAAGGCAATTTAATGGCCCCCCTGTAGGCAAATCCTCGCCAAAATCACTTTTATTTTCAGGTGGTTAGGTGAGGAAGCAAATGCGCACTGTTGGAATCATGCTGATCGCCTGCTCATTGGCCGGCGGCGCGGCTGCCGTGCAGGCACGGGAGCTGCGCGAGGGTGACAAGTACATGTGCAGTTGGGGCGCCGGCACTGCCGCCAGGGCCCAGGAACTCAAGCTGTCGGGCGTGTCGCTGTATGCCGCGCGGCAGAAGATCCAGACCATCAAGTTCAGCAAATCGTGGATGCGCATGATGGCCATGGGCATCACCGAACAGACCTATGACAGCCGTTCACGGCTCAAGCCCGAGGCGATTCGCCAGAGTTTCTACCAGGATTGCGTACGCTATAAAGTGGCGCGCAAATAACCTCCGGCGGTTTAAAACGACTGCGGTGAGCCGGCATCGTCATGGAAAAATACGTTCGCCGTGGTGATAAACCACCGGTTCGCCTGGGACAGGTATTCAACGGCGCGCCAGCACAGCTTGAAGTGCATGAACTGCGCAGGCTCGAATAATGATGCCGGGCAGTGCGCCGCAGGAGCAAACACCGTCCAGTGCAAAATCTGCGTAAGCCTGTCCAACTTCGTCGCGGACGCCCTCGCCATACTGGTGCCAGGCAAACCAAGAGGCACAGACCATGACCGAGTATGTCTTCACCCCCGCGCAAACCCCCTCGTTGGCAGTCAAGGGCAGCGACGCGCGCTTCCCCTTGCGCCGGGTTTTTTGCGTCGGCCGCAACTACAGCGAACACGCCCGCGAAATGGGGCACGATCCGGACCGCGAACCGCCTTTTTTCTTCATGAAACCCGCAGACGCGGTGGTGCCGGCCGAGGGCGTGATCGCCTATCCGCCGCTGACCGCCGACCTGCATCACGAAGTCGAACTGGTGGTGGCGATCGGCAAGGGTGGGGTGGACATCAATCCTGAAGACGCCTTGTCCCACGTCTGGGGGTATGGCGTCGGCATCGACCTGACGCGCCGTGACCTACAGGCCGAGGCGAAAAAGCTCTCGCGTCCGTGGGAATGGGCCAAGGCTTTTGACGAATCCGCACCGACCACCGCGTTGCAACCGGTGAGCGCCGTCGGGCATCCGTCCAGCGGCAAAATCTGGCTCAAGGTCAATGGTCAGCTCCGTCAGGTCGGCGACTTGGCGGACTTGATCTGGAACGTCAGCGAAGTGATCAGCCACGCCTCCAAATCCGCAGCCCTCAAGCCCGGCGACCTGATCTTCACCGGCACGCCCGCCGGTGTCGGTGCGGTGCAGCGCGGTGATGTGCTCAGCGCCGGCATCGACGGCCTTGGCGAGTTGCGTTTCACCCTCGGCCAGGGTTGAGGCTACAGTGGTGCCCAGGCCATCCGAGAGACCGTTATGCCAGGCACCCGCGTCACCACTTACGGCATGGAGCAGCGCAGCGACCGCCCCGACTTCTACATCCGCGACAAACGCGGCAGGGCGGCGCTGACCAGTCCTCATCGCCATGAGTATTTCCAGATCCAGATCAACCTTGGCGGCGACACCGTGCAGCATATCGGCGGCGCGGTGCGGCCGTTCCCGCGTAACGCCCTGGCATTCATCCTGCCGCATCGGCTGCATGTGATCCCGCATCCCGAGGATGGCGAGTTCTTGTTGATCAACTTCAGCCAGGCGTTTTTCCTGCCGCAGTTGACGTGCGATCCCCTGGACCTGGAAGACATCCCCATCGGCCAGGCGCCGGAACTGTCGCCGTTTCGCTTCCAGGAACAGCTGGACTTCATCCTCGACGATGCCACGTTCGAGCAGGTCAAAACCTGGCTGGCGCATATGCGCGACCTGGATGCCCATCGCACTTTCGGCGCGCGCGAGCGCCTCAAGGGCTATCTGTTCCAGCTGATCGGCCTGGTCTGCGAGCAATACGCCGAGCCGTTACAGGCGTTCGCTGCCAACAACGCCACCCGACGCGGGCGCAAGGATGCCCTGGCGCGGGTGCAGGCGCATATCCGCGAGCACCTGCATGAACCGACCCTCAACCTGACCGATACGGCCGCCGCGGCCTTTTTGTCGCCCAACTACCTGACCCACCTGCTGCGCAAGGAAACCGGCAAGCCTTTCTCGCAACTGGTGCTCGACCGCCGCATGCAATTGGCGCGCACGCTGTTGCTCAACGGCACGCAGATGATTGGCGTGATTGCACATCGCTGTGGGTTTACCGATGAGGCGTACTTTTCCCGCTGTTTCCGCAAGGCTCACGGTATGGCGCCGGGGCAATTCAGGCGTCAATCCACTGCATAGCGGCCGGCTTGCCGCCGCCCGTTAAGGCGTTTTACAAATCCACGACAATCGGTGTGTTTCTATTTGCATACAATTGCGCACTTCATCAGGGAGGCCAGTATGCAAACACTTATCCGCGTGGCGACGACGGATGACATCGACACGCTTTTTGCCATCCGCACCTCGGTGGTGCAGAACCACCTGAGCCGCGAGCAGATGGCCGGCCTGGGCATCACGCCGCAGGTGCTGGCCGACACTATCCAGGCAGCGCCCTGTGTCTGGATTGCCGAGGTTGAGGGCCAGCCGGTGGCGTTTGCCATGGTCGACCTGGCGCAGGGAGAGGTGTTTGCAATGTTCGTCTTGCCGTCGCACGAGCGCCTTGGCCTTGGACGCCAGTTGATGGCCGTGGCCGAGGCGGCGCTGTTCAAGCATCACCAGCGACTGTTCCTGATCACCGATGGTGGTGCCGACATTCGCGCCAACGGTTTCTACCAACGCCTGGGCTGGTCGGTAGTGGGCCGGGTCGAGGGTGACGACGTGCGTTATGAAAAGAGCAGGGTGGACTAAACCATGAGGCCCCTTGAGCCGCAGCCGTCCAACAGCCTGCGCTACTATGCGGTCGGGGTGCTGTGCGTGGCGGTGCTGCTCGGGGGGTATTTCATGCAGCTCAACGCCAAGGCGGATCGCCAGCGCGAGGAGGCCGCCGAGCGCCTGGCACTGTGTCGGCAAGTTGAGCGGGTTGCCAGTGTGGCAGTGTCCGGCAGCCTTGAACTTCGCGATAGCTGCAAACAGTTGAGCGAACAGTCGATCAGCAGAGGCGCACCGAATTAATCAATAACCCTTTCTTATACGTGGATATATAGCGGAAGTTGCACCAAAAAGTGGCATTAATGCCGCTGACTCCCTTTAAAAAAGTGTGGTTATTGAATGACTTACAACACTTTTAATCCGACGAAAGGATTAAAATAATCTTGTTACGGCTTTTTACAATCGGTAATATTGCCGGGCGTTCACCTCCCACGGTTTATGCATTTTTAAATCCCAAGTTTCCATCAGCTACTTGGGATTTTTTTTGCCTGTGATTTGACCTCGGCGTCAAACTTCACCCTCGGCAAACTCTGCGCGCATGCGTCCATTACGTTTGGCTTGATACAGCAACTTGTCGACGTCTTCGACAAAACCCAGCATCGCACTCTCGGGTGTGACGATCCGCGTACCGACACCCAGGCTCAAGGTCAGTTGGTTGGCGACGGGCGAAAAGCCGTGTTCGATCTGCTGCTGGCGGATCAGATGCAGGCAGCGTTGTGCCACTTGCCGGGCCGACGCCGCGTCGGTTTCCGGCAGCAGCCACACAAACTCTTCACCGCCGATACGCGCAATGAAATCCCGTGGGCGATTGGCCGCCTGCGACAGTGTGCGTGCCACCTGGCGCAGGCATTCGTCACCCTTGATATGCCCGTAGTGGTCGTTGTACTGCTTGAAAAAATCGATATCCAGGATGATCAACGACAGCGGCAACTGGCTGCGCTGGGCGCTGGCCCATTCGCGCTCCAGCACAGTGTCGAACATGCGCCGGTTGGCGATGCCGGTGAGGCCGTCCTGGTAGGAATATTCCTCGAGTTGTTTCTGCAGGCGCACCAGATGTTCTTCGGTCTTCTTGCGCTCGCTGATATCGAACATGAAGCCAAGCAGTGCCTCGACTTCACCCTCTTTGCGCACCACATGCACTACGTCGCGAATCCACACGTAGTCGCCATTCGCCGTCAGCGCGCGGTAATCGGCCTCGTGGTCGACGCCGGCGCGCGATTGCGACACGCAGAAATTCACCACGTATTCGCGGTCATCCGGGTGCATGCGTTCGACCCAGTCATCGACGCTGACCCAGCTTTGCGGGGTCCAGCCGAGCAATGCCTCGATCTGCGGGCCGATATAGCTGAAGGTCATGGTCTGCCAATCGATGCGCCAGGGGATGGCCTTGGTCGACTCCAATAGCGTCTTGTACACGTCACTGTCGGGCTGGCTCGGAGGGGCGATGCGCATGCTGGAATGCTCGAGATGATGGCCAAAAGCCAAGAGCGTCTTTTGATCCACGCCTGGAGTCAAGTCCAGGCTTTGGCAGTAGACGAGAGGTCTGGTTAACCGCTTTTCTGACGCCAGCGGACCGGCGGTTTCGGGGCAAAATGAGTCAGGGTTGGCACTTTTGCGCGAATAGCCCCATCCCCTGCAAAACCTCATCTACTCTGTCTGCATCACAACTACCGGGTGAGGCCCAGGGAAGGGGACTTATCATGATTTCCATCATCGAATTCAACCGCATCATGGCCTCCGGCTTCCTGCCGCTTGCGTGCGATTGCACGGTGAACAGCGACGGTTCGCTGCGCATCAGCGTGTTCGAGCCAGTGTCCGGACGCGTCGACCTGCTGCTGACGCGCGTGTCCCCCGAGGGTCTGGACAGCATCCGTTCCATCGCAAACCTGATCGGCGAACTGCGCACCGAGCTCAAGGCCGGGCGCCGTGGATTTGCGGCGGTCAGTTAGCTGTCGACGGTGTGGCTGGGCGTGTCGAGCGCGCCGTAGTAGCGCCAGCAGCAATGGCGGTGCTCCGGCAGGATCACGCAACCGCTGAGGCTGACGATCAGCAGGGCGGCAACCAGCATGGTAAGGCGACGGTACATGGTGTTTCCTCTTGGTTTTACCTGCGTTAATCCTTCAACGCGGCCACCCGCGTAAATCCGTCGCGAAGCTTTCAGAAATTTCATCAAGCCCTCTCATCCCCTGCGCAATACTGCTGGCGAGCACTGCCCGAAAATAAATCCGCGCGGCCGGCGACGGATTTTTTGCGCACCCGCCGTTCAACCCATCAGCAACCCGCACTTTCGCCGGTTGCATGAAGGAGTTGCCATGAGACCCCTGGCCAAATTGCGTTTTGCCTTGCTTGCTCCGCTGGCCCTCGCCGCGTTTGTGAGCACCCCGACTTTTGCCCAGACCGAAATCATCATCCAGCAGGCACCCCCGCCGCAGCGTGTGGAAGTGATTCCCGCCCAGCGCCCCGGCTACGCCTGGGACCGAGGCCACTGGCGCTGGGAAGGGCGCGGCTACGGTTGGGTGCCGGGTCACTGGCAGCCGGTGATGCGCAATGCGCGTTGGGAGCCCGGCCACTGGGAAGCCCATGGTCCGAACTGGTACTGGCGCGAAGGGCATTGGATCCGCTGAAACTTGACCCTTGGCCCCGAGAACTACCCGATTGAAAGACACTGATCCGGACGTTGAACTGCTGGCGCGTATCGGCAATAACGAACCTGCCGCCGTCAACGAAATGGTGACGCGCAAGCTCCCGCGTTTGCTGGCGCTCGCCAGTCGGATCCTCGGCGATGCCGATGAGGCCAAGGACGTGGCCCAGGAAAGCTTCCTGCGCATCTGGCGACAGGCGGCCAACTGGCGCAGTGGCGAGGCGCGTTTTGACACCTGGTTGCACCGGGTCGCGCTCAACCTGTGTCACGACCGCCTGCGCCGGCGCAAGGAGCGCCCGCTGAGCGACGAGGACACGGCAGAACTGGCGGACAGTGCGCCGCCACCGGATGAACAGCTAGAAACCCTGGACCGCAGTGCCCGCATGGCCGCCGCGTTGGCGGCCTTGCCCGAACGCCAGCGCGAAGCCATCGTGCTGCAGTACTACCAGGAGCTGTCGAATATCGACGCCGCGGCCCTGATGAATATCAGCGTCGAGGCACTGGAGAGCCTGCTGTCGCGGGCCCGACGCCAGTTGCGCAGTCAACTTGCCGACACACCCGGGCTTGCCCGCCCAGGAAGGGGAAAATCATGACACCCGAACGCTTTGCTTATCTGGCCGACGTGTACGGGGCGGACCTGCAGCGCTGGCCCGACACCGAACAGCGCGCCGCCCAGGCGTTGCTCGACAGCGGCAATCTGCATGCGCGCGACGCCCTGCAGCAGGCGCGCTGGCTCGACCATCAGTTGGACAGCCATCAACTCGCGTTGCCCGACCCGGCGCTGGTGCGGCAGATACGTCAATCCGCGCCACGCTCATTCTGGTCACGCTACGCCAGCTGGTTATCGCCCGCCGGCCTGGTCGGCGTGGGCATCGCCGGCATCGTCACCGGGATGCTGGTGGCGTCCATGAGCGTGCCGTTGCCCATGTTGTCATCCGAAGTGCTGCCCAGCGTCTTCGACCAGGGCGACGCCGAAGTCGTCTTCACCGTCAACGCTGAGGAAACCGAGCAATGACCGTCAGATCCCTTAAACCGTGGTTGTTCGTTTCGGTGTTGCTCAATGTGTTCTTGATCGGCGGGGTCGGCGGTGGCCTTTACCACTGGATGGCCAGCGCCAAACCGGCGCAAGTGCTGGTCAACCAGCACGGCCTGCGCCAGGCCATGATCAAGCTGCCACCTGAGCGGCGCAGGGAACTGCGCCAGTTGCTGCGACGCAACAGTGCCGACAGCCAGCCGTTGATCATGGCCGGACGTGAGGCGCGCATGGGGGTGATCAAGCAGCTGGAGGCACCCACGCTGGACCATGAAGTGTTGGTGGCCGAGTTGGCCAAGGCGCGCGAGGCGGATGCGGCGCTAAGGGCGTTGGTGGATGGCACCCTGGCGCAGTTTGCCGGGACCTTGCCGCAGGATGAACGGCAGAAACTGGTGGAGGCGTTGTACCTGCGCGGGCAGGAGCGGGGGAAGAAGCCTCGGTCTTGAGTCCATATCCGTTGCTGCGGTCGCGGTTGCCATGGGTTGCGCTTTTACAGCGGGTCACTTTGGAAAGGAGCCGGAATGCCGGCCCAGCCCAACGTAACCCAAGGGCTCGCATGGCGACCACGGTCAACCTTTAGAAGCTGGCTTGTCGGCGATGCCGGCACCTGGGTGTTACGCCCAGCCAGGTTCTAAGATTTTATGTAGTGAGCGGGTTGACTTACAGGCGTTTGCCCACCAGCACTTCCTGCTCTCGCTCTGCGCTGTTGACGTTCACCGTGCGGGCGAGGCTCACGCTGTTGCCTTCAAACACACATTTCACCCGATCCCTGAATGCGGTCTGCGGATAGATCCAGGTCATCTCCAGCGTCTTTTGATCCAACCAGCGGGCACCGGCCACGATCTGTGCGTGGTTGAATTCATAACCATGGTGCAACGCACGACCCGGCATGCTGGTGAGGCCCGTGAGCCAGTGGTCGATGCCGATCTGCAAGCGATGGGTGGCCTGGCTGTCGGTCAGTTCGAAGGTGAGTACATGGCCTGTAAACGCGAACGACAGTTGGCGCACGCCAAGCCCGTTTTCGGCCATGGCAAATACGCGCATCGAATCCTCGGGCGCTGGGCAGTCTGAAACCAATAGAGGCTGCTCAGCCATGCTCGCCAGCCGTTGCTCCAGCCGTGCATCGGCTTCGGGTTTCACGCTGCAATCCTCGCTGAAGGCTGCGGGAAAATAACGCTCGATAAACGGCACGATCTCTGCCGAGTTTTTCATCCCACCTACCAGCACCAAGGTTGCGTTGTGTTCGCGGTACACCGCGGCCATCTGCACGAACACCCCCAGCGCACTGAAGGCTGGGCGCGGTTTCATCATCCAGTGGTAGCCGTAGCGGCTGTCGGGGCCGCCCTGGGGTTGGGTAGCGGCCTGGACCCACGCCGCCGGCAATACCTGCAGGCCGTTCCAGACACCGTTCTGGGCATGCAATACCGCCAGTTTCAGCGCCGCCGACACGGGGGCGGTAAGGCCGTTGCCGCCGGGGTTCACGCCGTCCGGGCCGATGTCCCAGGTTTCATTGTAAATATCCAAGGGGATGAACAGGCGCGGCTTGAGGTAGTCGTGCAGGGTTTGGCCGGTGACGCGGTTGATCAGCGCCGAGAGCATGTAGCTGGCCGCGCTGGTGTACACGTATTCGCTGCCCGGCGCGTAGGCCAGGGGGATCTTGAAGAATTCGGCGATCCAGCTGGTGCTGATGCTGCGCCACACTGAGCCGGAGGTGTTGCTGGCGTGCCCGGTGCGCATGGTCAGCAGGTGTTCGACAGTCATGTCGGCCAGGCGCGGGTCGGCGTTCGCGGGGACTTCATCGGGGAAGAAACTCACCAGCCGATCATCGAGATTGAGCAAGCCTTCTTGGATGGCCAGGCCGATGGCGCAGCCGGTAAAACTCTTGGCCATGGAGTGCAGCACGCGTGGCTCATTGGGGTCTACCGGCCAGGTCCAGCCTTCGGCAACCACGTGGCCGTGGCGGTGCAGCATGAAGCCGTGCAGGTCGAGGTCGGCGGCCTTGACCGCATCGAGAAACGCGATCAAACGGTCGGGGTCAATGCCAAGGCTGCTGGCGCTGGCGCGGGGCAGACCATCGTAGGAAGTCAGGGGCATGAAAAGGCTCGGCAAGGGTGGCGATCAACGGCTGCGGTGTACCAGCCGGGAATAGGAAATCAGCATGCTGGTGAGTTCCTGGCTGACCCCGGTGAGGGGCGCTGAACGGCGGCTGATCAGGCACACATCACGGGGCGCCAGGGGTTCTTCGATGGCGATGGTGGTGAGTGCGCTGGAAAACAGCTTCATCCCCGGCAGCATGCGCGGTTCGATGGTCAGGTAGTCGGTTTCCGAGACGATGTGCAGGGTTTCCAGCAGCGAGTCGGTGGTAATCGCGATCTTCGGCGGCGCCAGGCCCTGGGTGCGGAACAGCTGGACCAGGCGGTTTTCCGCGCCACCGATGACACCGGTGGAGCGCACGCTGATCCATTGGCAGTCCACCAGTTCCCGCACCGATCTGGCCTGGCCCAACGGATGGCCCTTGCGCGCGATAATGCCGGCGCTGGAGCTGTAGAGACGGTCGATGGACAGGTCGATATCGGTGACATTCGGTGCCAGCGGGCACAGTACGAAATCCAGGCGACCATCGCGGACCTTTTCGACCAGGCCCTTGGTGGTGCCGCTGGCCACGTGCACCTGGATGCGCGGGAAGCGTTGGGTGAAGTTGCTCAGCACCGGCACCAGCAGCTCGGCCAGGGGCTCGGAGGTCACGCCCAGGTCGATATGGCCTTCGGGCTCGCCTTTCCAGGGTTGCAGGTCGAGCAGCGCGCGTTCGCAATCGAGGGTGATGGAACGGGCGCGCACCAGGAACACTTCGCCAGCCGACGTCAGGTTGATGCCTTGGTTCGAGCGTTGCAGCAAGACCACGCCGAGTTCTTTTTCGAGGGTCTGGATCGATTGGGTCAGGGTGCTTTGTGCCACGTCCAACTGGCGCGCGGCAGAGCGGAAACTGCCTTTTTCGACCACGGCACAGAACGCACGAAGATGGGTGAGTGTCATGAAGGACGGCCTCGGGTTTGAGCATTTGAACCATTGAATACCCGCCAGCTTATCTGATGCCTCCAGGTGCGCACAGATCGGTTTGGCCGATCAGGTTCATTATTTTTGAACGCGCGCAAACAGCTCCGGGCCCTGATATTTCGGTAGGCTGGGGGCAGGTTGTGAACGGCTCGGTAGGTGATCGGAAAAGCCGAGCCTGATCACCTGGAGCGTTCTTCTCAAGCTTGCCGCGTGAAGAATAAGATCGGTCCAGGAACATTCGCCGACCGTGACGGCGACTAAAACAACAACAACTATCCAGGTGTTCGGCCGTGCCTCTTTTTGGGTCCTGCCAGCGTCCGAACCCCAAGCGTAAGGATCATTTAAGGTGCATTTATCCATGAACAAGACTTTAATCCTGGCAGGCGCTTTGTCTGCGGCGCTGGCGGGTACTGCCCACGCCGAAAGTGTGTTGAAGGTGGCGCTCAACGCCGATATCCGCAGCACCGACCCCGGTGTCAACCGTGACACCAACTCCGACGCGGTGATCATGCACCTCACCGAAGGGCTGGTGGCCTTTCGTGAAGACGCCACCGTCGGCCCGCTGCTGGCCAAGGACGTGCAGGTGTCCGACGACGGCCTGCGCTACACCTTCCACCTGCGCGACGGGGTGAAGTTCCAGAATGGCAAGGCGCTGACTTCCGCTGACGTGCTGTGGACCTGGAAGCGCTTCCTCGACCCCAAGACCCAATGGCGCTGCGCGCCTGAATTCGATGGCCATGGTGGCGCCAAGATCGTCGACATGAGCGCCCCGGACCCACTCACCGTGGTGTTCACCCTCGACAAGCCCAATGGCCTGTTCCTTACCAGTACCGCACTGCCGGAGTGTGGCGGCAGCGGCATCCTCTCCTCGGACTCGCTCAACGCCGATGGCAGCTGGAAAGCCCCGGTCGGCACCGGCCCGTTCAAGCTGGGCGAGTGGAAGCCCGGTCAATACGTCGAACTGCTGCGTAACCCCAACTACAGCGCCCGCGATGAACAACAGCCCGATGGCTACACCGGCAACAAATCCACCACCCTCGACCGCGTGCGCCTGCTGGTGATCCCGGACCCGGCCGCCGCCAAAGCCGCCTTGCTGTCGAAAAACGTCGACTTGCTGATCGACGTCACCCCGCTGGACGCCACCGAACTGGCGGCCAACCCCGGCGTGCGTGTGACCTCCAGCGGCACCATGTCGGTCAACGCCTTGCTGTTCCAGACCCGCGACCCGTTGCTCAAGGATGTGCGCCTGCGCCAGGCCATCGCCCATGCCCTGGATTCGGCGCAAATCGTCGAAGCCCTCACCGGGGGGCGTTCCAAGGCCAACAACTCGATGGTCGCCAGCGGCAGTCATTACCACACGGCCATCGAAGACCAGGGCTACACCTTCGACCCGGCCAAGACCGCGCAGTTGTTGCGTGAGGCTGGCTACAAGGGCGAGCCGATCAAACTGATCGTCAACAAACGCTACGCCGCGATTTTCGACATGGGCGTATTCGTGCAGGCCATGGCCAAGGCCAGCGGCATCAACCTGGAGCTGGAGACCCTGGAGTGGGGCACGCAACTGGAGCGCTACCAGAGCGGCAACTACCAGATGATGGCGTTCCCGTACTCCGAGCGCCTCGACCCGGCCCTGAGTTTCGATTCGATGACCGGCGACAAAGACAAGGAAGCCCGCAAGGTCTGGGACAACCCCCAGGCCCGTGAATGGCTGCGTGAAGCCCAGCGCGAAGGCGACATTACCAAGCGCCAGGCATTGTTCGATCAACTGCACCAACAGATGATCAAGGATGTGCCGATGATCCCGATGTACAACGGCAACGCGATTGCCGCCAGCCGTGACTACGTCAAGGGCCTGCGCACTTGGCCGGTGTCCAAGCCGCGCCTGTGGACCGTCAGCGTCCCTGCTTCCGGGAGCAATTGAGGATGTTTCGTTTTATCTCCCAACGCCTGGCGATGTCTGTCCCGACCTTGCTGCTGATCTCGCTGATGGTGTTCGCGATCATCCGCCTGGTGCCTGGTGACCCGGCCCTGCTGATGCTGGGCGACATGGCCGACGCCCATAGCCTGGAGGTCGCGCGTGCGTCCCTGGGCCTGGACCAGCCGCTGCCAGTGCAGTTTGTAATCTGGTTGAAGGCGGTGCTCAGCGGCGACCTTGGGCATTCGATCACCACCAATGAGGCGGTGCTACCGTTGATCCTCGATCGCTTCCAGGTGAGTGCCGGGATTGTGTTGGTGTCGGTGTTGCTGGCTGCCTTGATTGCGGTGCCGGCCGGCTTGCTGTCGGCGTGGAAGCAGGACAGTGCACTGGACTTTGGCGTGGTGTCGACCGCCACGCTGCTGCTGTCGATCCCCAGTTTCTGGCTCGGCCTGCTGTTGCTGTATGCGTTTGGCATCAAGCTGGGCTGGTTGCCGGTGGTGGGTTACGTGTCGTTCGGCCAGTCACCGTGGCAGGCCTTGAGTTTCATCGTGTTGCCGATCGTTACCCTGACCCTGGTGGAGCTGGGTGCAATCACCCGCATGGCGCGGGCAAGTGCCATCGAGGTGTTGCGCCTGGAGTACATCACCCATGCCCGCGCCAAGGGCCTGTCGGAACGTGCGGTGCTGTGGCGCCATGCGTTGCGCAACTCGTTTGCACCGACCCTGACCCTTATCGGCCTGATCCTCGGCAACCTGCTCAGCGGCATTGCCGTGCTGGAAACCGTGTTCACCCTGCCGGGCATCGGCCGCCTGATGGTCGATGCCATCTACGCCCGTGACTACCCGGTGCTGCAGGGCTGCCTGCTGCTGGTGACCTTTGTCTATGTGCTGGTCAACCTGTTGGTGGACCTGCTGTACCCGCTCTTCGACCCCAGGGTTAAGTTATGAATAAGCCACTGCCTGTTGCACCCGAGGTGCTACTGCCTGCACCGGTGCGTGCCCCCAGGGCCTGGCGCGTGCCGCCGTTGAATGCGCTGATCGGTGCGTTCCTGTTGGGCTTGCTATTGATCATGGCCGCGCTCGGCCTGGTATGGACGCCCCATGATCCGCTGGCGCTGAACCTGCTGGCGCGGTTGCAGGCGCCGACCGCCACGCACTGGCTGGGCACCGATGAATACGGTCGCGATGTCTTGAGCCGGTTGATGATCGGCGCGCACACCAGCCTGTGGGTGAGTGTGCTGACGGTGAGCATGGCGATTATCGCCGGCACCTTCCTCGGCTTGCTGGCCGGTTTCCTGCGCGGCTGGGTCGACCGTGGCCTGATGATGATCAACGACGCGCTGCTGGCGTTCCCCGGCATCCTGCTGGCTCTGGGCTTGATGGCGATCATCGGTCCGAGCCTGTACGGCATCGTCTTCGCCCTGAGCCTGGCCTATACGCCGTCGGTGGTGCGGGTGGTGCGCGGCACGGTGTTGTCGCTGCGCGAGAAGGAGTTTGTCGAGGCCTCGCGGGTGATCGGCAACTCCGAGCTGTACACCATGCTGCGCCATATTGCGCCGAACTGCGTGGCGCCGGTGTGCGTGCTGGCCACCAGCATGTTCGGCTGGGCGATCCTCGCGGAAAGCTCCCTGAGCTTCCTCGGCCTGGGCGTGCCGCCACCGGCAGCGACCTGGGGCAACATGCTCGCGGCCAGCCGGCCGTATATCGCCACGGCCAGTTGGCTGGGGCTGTTTCCCGGTGTCTGCATCGCCATGGCGTTGCTGGCGTTCAACCTGTGTGGCGATGCCTTGCGTGACCGCCTTGATCCACGGATGAGTAAATGACCATGACTGATGTATTACTGGCAGTCGATCACCTGAAAATCCGCGTCGGCACCCACGGCCCGCTGGCGGTCAACGACCTGAGCTTCACCATCGCGCCGGGGGAAATCGTCGCGTTGGTGGGCGAGTCCGGCAGCGGCAAGACCATGGCCGCCCGCGCCGCCATCGGCCTGCTGCCGCCACCGCTGCAACACTGCGGCGGCCAGGTGCGGTTCCAGGGCCATGACCTCAACAGCCTCAAGCCCGAGCAACTGCGCCAACTGCGCGGGGCCAAGATCGGCATGGTGTTCCAGGAACCCATGGTGTCGTTGAACCCGTCCATGAGCATCGGCGAGCAAATGGCCGAGGGCCTGCGCCTGCACACCAAGCTCACGGATGCGCAGATCCGCGAACGCAGCCTGGAGATGCTCGGCCATATCGGCATCAAGGACGCCGAACGTTGCCTGGCGGCGTTCCCTCATGAGTTCTCCGGTGGGATGCGCCAACGCATCATGCTCGCTTCGGTGATGCTGCTGCGCCCGGCGCTGCTGATTGCCGACGAACCCACCACGGCCCTGGACTGCTTGGCGCAACTGGACGTGTTGAAGCTGATGCTCGACCTGACCCGCGAGCAGGGCACGGCGATTCTGTTTATCAGCCATGACCTGTCCCTGGTGGCGCGCTACGCCGACAAGGTGGTGGTGATGCGCGAAGGCCGTGCGGTGGAGCAGGGCACCATTGAGCAGATCCTGCTGGCGCCCAAGGCCGAGTACACCCGCCAGTTGCTCGAAGCCTTGCCACGCCGTGGCGTGTTGGCGGACTTGCCCCAGGCCGACGGCCCGCTGCTGACGGTCCGCGACGTGTGCATCGAACACCCTGGCCCGCGCAGCCTGTGGGGCCGCACGCCGTTCAAGCGCGTGGTGCATTCGGCCAACCTCAGCATCGCACCGGGCGAAACCCTGGCGCTGGTGGGCGGCAGCGGCTCCGGCAAGACCACCCTGGGCCGCGCGATTGTCGGCCTGAACAAAGCCTGTGCCGGCGCCATCGAGTTTGAGGGCGTGGACATCCTCAAGTCCGGCAACCGCGAACACCGTTTGCAATGCCAGATGATTTTCCAGGACCCGTATTCGTCCCTCGACCCGCGCATGAAGATCGGCGACATCCTCGCCGAACCGCTGCGCCATGTACCGGGCATGAGCGCCGAGCACAAGCGTGAGCGCGTCACCAGGACGCTGGTGGATATCGGCCTGGCCGAGCAGTTTGTCGACCGCTTCC
The DNA here is from genome assembly GCF_016651025.1 of Pseudomonas sp. TH21. Taxonomy (NCBI): domain Bacteria; kingdom Pseudomonadati; phylum Pseudomonadota; class Gammaproteobacteria; order Pseudomonadales; family Pseudomonadaceae; genus Pseudomonas; species Pseudomonas sp. TH21. The sequence goes on from NZ_JAEKEQ010000001.1 coordinate 2,695,035, forward strand.
CGCATCAGTTGTCCGGTGGCCAGCGCCAGCGTGTCGCCATTGGCCGCGCGCTGGTGCGCCACCCACGGTTGGTGATTGCCGACGAGCCGATCTCGGCCCTGGACATGACCATCCAGAAGCAAATCCTGGAGCTGTTCGAACGCCTGCAGGCGCAGTACGGCTTCGCCTGCCTGTTCATCTCCCACGACCTGGCGGCGGTGGAGCGCATCGCCCACCGGGTGGCGGTGATGAGCGAGGGCAGGGTGGTGGAAATGGGCACGCGCGATGAGATCTTCGACCGCCCGCAGCACCCCTATACCCGCAAGCTGCTGGCAGCTGCCAGCCCCTTGGAGAAACTTGAAAACGGTGGCTACCGCATTCGCCAAGGCCCTGTACCGCTAGCGCTGTAACCCAGGACTGACGTCACCCGCCGCGCAAATCGCCGATTTGCGCGAACGGCGAAGCCATGCCCGAAGAACAATAAAAACCCCCAACCATGACACTGCCAGGAGCTTAAAAAATGAAAAAATCCCTGACTCAACTCATCACCGGCGTGGGCGTCGTGAGCAGCGGGTTGATCCCGTTCGCCGCCCATGCAGATTTCATCAAGGACAGCAGCGGTACGCTGGAATTGAAGAACTACTACTTCAACCGTGACTACCGCGAAGAAGCCAGCCAGTCGGTGCGCGCCGAATGGGCCCAGGGCTTTCTGCTGGGGATCAAGTCCGGCTTTACCGAGGGCACGGTAGGTTTTGGCCTGGACGCCATGGGCATGCTCGGCTTGAAGCTCGACTCCAGCCCGGACAAATCCGGCACCGGCTTGCTGCAACGTGACAGCGACAAGCGCGCTTCCGACAGCTACTCCAAGCTCGGCGTGACCGCCAAGGCACGCTTCGCCAAGAGCGAACTGCGCGTGGGCTACCTGGTGCCGGATCTTCCGACCCTGCAACCCAATACCAGCCGCCTGTTCCCGCAGTCGTTCAGTGGCACACAGCTGGTGTCCAATGACATCAGCAACCTCAAGCTCAGCCTCGGTCAGTTGGACCAGGCCAAGGACCGCGATTCCACCAACTACGAAGACATGAAGCTGACCACGGTCAGCAAGGTCTACAAAAGCACGGCCCTGAGCGATCAGTTCCGCTTCGCCGGCGGCGATTATTCGCTGACCCCCAACACGTTGCTCAGCTACCACTACGCCGCGCTCGACAGCATCTACCACCAGCAATACGGCGGCTTCAAGAACAGCTTTGGCCTGGGGCCGGGCAGCCTGAAGACCGACGTGCGCTACTTCAAGGCCGACAAGGACGGCGCTGGCCTCGCGGGTGATGTCGATAACCGCGCCTTGAGTACACGCCTGACCTACCAGTATGGCGGCCACAGCATCGGCGGCGGCTTCCAGCGGCAGTTCGGCACCACGCCGTTCACCTACCTGGATGGTTCGATCAGCTACCTGTTCACCGAGTACCAGTTCACCAACTTCACCCAGACCAAGGAGCGCGCCTGGCACGCTCGCTACGACTACAACTTCGCCGACCTGGGCCTGCCGGGCCTGCTGTTCGGGATCAAGTATGCCAAGGGTGATTCGGCCGAGGTGATCGGCTTCAACGGCGAAGGCCGTGAATGGGAACGCGATCTGGACATCAGCTACGTGGTGCAGACCGGCCCGTTCAAGGGGGTGTCGATGCGTTGGCGCAACGCCCTGGCCAAGGGCAACTTCTACAACGACGTCAACGAGAACCGCGTGCTGCTGGGCTACACCCTGGCGCTCTGGTAAGCGTGTGTCTGAGGCTTAGTTGTGATGAGCGGGGCAAGCCCGCTCATCACACTGTCCCCGATCGGCATCACAACTGATCGGTTTTGCAGATCAAGATAGCCCCGGCCGCCCTTACAGGCGATCACCCGGTCTCGATACTCTTTTCAACAGCATCTTTTCTCCAGAACCATCACTCGAATATCGAGACTCCTGCGTTATGAAACTTAATCAACACCCCTTGCTGCAAGCGACACAAGGTACCCACAGGCACGTGGAAAGCGAGCATTACGGTGCAGTGGGTGCGGGTCGAAAAATCTATATCCAGGCGGCGCTGCATGCCGATGAAACCCCAGCGATGCTGGTGGCTGCGCACCTGCGCCGGCAACTGGCCGCGCTGGAAAATGCCGGCCGCCTGAATGCGCAGATCGTGCTGGTGGCCGTGGCCAACCCGGCCGGTCTGGGCCAATACATCATGGGCGCACCTAGCGGACGCTTCGAGCTGGGCAGTGGGCGCAATTACAACCGTGGTTTCCCGGTGCCATACCCGGAAATCGCCAGCCGGATCGAACACCTGCTCAGCCAGGACATCGACGCCAACCGTGAACTGATCCGCCAAGCCTGGGGCGAATGCCTGCGCGCCGCCCAGCCGATGGACGAATACCAGTCGCTGCAGCAGACCCTGATGCTGCTGGCCCACGATGCCGACATCGTGCTGGACCTGCACTGCTCCCGCGAAGCGGCCATGCACCTCTACACCGGCGAATCGGTGTGGCCGACCATCGAGCCGTTGGCGCGCTACATCGGCGCCGAAGCGACCCTGCTGGCTACCGATTCCCAGGCCAATTCCTTTGATGAAGCGCTCTACCTGCTGTGGGTGAATCTGCGCGAGCGGTTTGGCGAGCGATTCCCGATCCCCGACAGCAGCATCGCCGTGACCGTGGAGCACCGTGGCCAGCGTGATGTGTCGTATGAACTGGCAGACCATGACGCCACTGCGATCATTGATTACCTGACCCACCTGGGCGCCATCGAAGGCACCCCACGACCGTTGCCCGCCTTGCGCAACCCGGCCACGCCGTTGGCGGGCAGTGAGCAGTTCTATGCGTCGAGCGCCGGGGTGCTGGTGCACCGTGCTGCGGTGGGCAGTCGCATTGAAGCGGGGCAGGCGTTGTTCGATATCGTCGATCCCCACAGTGGCAAGACCGTGACGATCAGCAGCCATACCACCGGCGTTTTGTACATGCGCCGCGATGTGCGCTTTGTGAAGCCGGGCGATCCCTTGGGCCGCGTTTCCGGCGCCACGCCGATCCGCAGCGGCAAGCTGCTGAGTGCGTGAATTGAAAGGCGATCACTGTAGGCGCCGGCAAGCCAGCGCCTGCAGTAGATCCTCACTATTTTTAGATTTTTATCAGGCAGGACACTCCATGCACCCCAACCCGGCAATCACCCTCGAAAACCAATTCTGCGCCCACAACTATTCGCCGCTGCCGGTGGTCATCGTCAAGGGCGAGGGCGTGTGGGCCATTGGCGATGATGGCAAGCGCTACCTGGACATGATGTCGGCCTATTCAGCTGTCAGTCATGGCCATGTACACCCGCGTATCCGCGCCGCCGCCGTGGCGCAGATCGACAAGATCAGCGTGGTGTCGCGCGCGTTCTACAGTGAGCCGCTGGGTAACTTCCTCAAGACGCTGTGCCGCATCAGCGGCTTCGATTCGGCATTGCCGATGAACAGCGGCGCCGAAGCCGTGGAGACCGCGATCAAGGCCGCCCGTCGCTGGGGCTATCGGGTCAAGGGCATCGCCGCGAACCAGGCGAAGATCGTGGTGGCCGACAACAACTTTCACGGGCGCACCTCGACCATCGTCGGCTTCTCGTCCGAGCCGGACTACAAGGCGGACTTCGGTCCGTTCTGCGACGGCTTCACCGAAGCGCGGTTTGGCGATATCGAGAGTTTTCGCCAGGCCATCACGGCTGATACCTGCGCGGTGCTGATCGAACCGATCCAGGGCGAAGCCGGTATTCGCGTGCCGCCGGCCGGGTTCCTGCGTGAGCTGCGTGCACTGTGCGACGCCACCAACACCTTGCTGATCCTTGATGAAATCCAGTCGGGCCTGGGCCGCACCGGCAAGTGGTTTGCCTTCCAGCACGAAGGCATTCGCCCGGATGCGCTGATCCTTGGCAAGGCGCTGGGTGGCGGGATCATGCCGGTGTCGGCGTTTGTCGCGGACCATTCGATCATGGACCTGTTCGATGCCGGCAGCCATGGTTCGACGTTTGGCGGTAACCCCTTGGCGGCGGCCGTCGGCCTGGAAGCCCTTAACGTGCTGGAAGATGAAGGCTTGATCGATAACAGCGCGCAATTGGGCCACTACCTGGTGGAGCGCCTGCGGGCGATGAATTCCCCGGCGGTCCGGGAGGTGCGTGGTCGCGGTTTGTGGGTGGGGGTGGAGCTGGACCGTGATGCCCGGCCGATTTGCGAAGCGTTGCTTGCCGAAGGCCTGCTGACCAAGGAGACCCATGAAAACGTGCTGCGTATCGCGCCGCCGTTGTCCATCACCCGTGAGGAACTGGATTGGGGCCTGGCGCGTATCGAACGGGTGTTCGGCCAACTATGAGCGACGTTCTCAACCATCTGGACATCGGCGGGCAGCGTTACGCCTATATCGATCTGCATAAACTGCTGACCCCGGTGCAGCTGCATCGGCTGCCTTATTGCCTGCGCATCCTGGTGGAAAACATCGCCCGCTGTGCCCCGGCCTCATTGCCGTCGGTGCTGGCGCGAGCCACCGGCAGCGGGCCGGACTGCGAGGTACCGTTCCAGCCCAACCGCCTGATGTTTCACGACACCACCTGCCTGCCGGCCCTGGCGGACTTTGCCGGCATGCGTGATGTGGTAGCGGAACTGGGTGGCGACCCGACGGCGGTGAACCCGGCGATCCCGGCCGTGTTGACCATCGACCACTCGGTGATTGTCGAGCACTACGCCGAAGCCGGCGCGGTGGACGCCAACCTCGACATCGACTTTCGCCGCAATAGCGAGCGCTACCGGTTTATCAAATGGGCCGAGGCCAGCCTGGACAACTTCAAGGTGATCCCGCCGGGGACGGGGATCATCCACCAGATGAACATGGAATCCATCGCCCAGGTGGTCTGGGAAAGCCCGGCCGCCGAGGGGGGCGTGTTGCTGCACCCGGACTGCATGGTTGCCACCGACAGCCATACGCCGATGATCAATGCCATCGGCGTGCTGGGCTGGGGCGTGGGCGGGCTCGAAGGGCAGGCGGCGATGCTCGGTGAGCCGGTGCCGATTGCCTTTCCCCAGGTCGTGGGGATTCGCGTCAGCAATGCCTTGCGGGCCGGTGTGACGGCGACGGACCTGGCCTTGAGCGTGACCGAGTTGCTGCGCCAGCGCAGCATGGTCGGCAAGTTTGTCGAGTTCACCGGGCCGGGGCTGGCGTCGTTGAGTTGGGCGGCGCGGGGCACCGTGGCGAACATGGCGCCGGAGTATGGCGCGACGGTAGTGTTTTTCCCGTTTGATGACGAGACCCTTGCCTACCTGGAATTGAGTGCGCGGCCGGCGCCATTGTTGGCCAAGGTGTCGACCTATATGGCGGCACAGTCGCTGTGGCGCCAGGCCGGCGAGCCCGAGCCGCAGTTCGATGAATTGATCGAGCTGGACTTGGCCCGGATTGAACCCAGTGTGGCCGGGCCACACCAACCCCATCAGCGCCAGTCGCTGGCGCAGGCGGGCGCCTCGTTTCATCAGCATGTGCACGCTGAGGCCGGGCAGCAATTCTTCGAGCCGTCCTTTGAAGCGCCGTTGACCCACGGCGCGGTGGTAATGGCGGCGATCACCAGTTGCACCAACACGGCCAACCCGGCGCAGATGATCCAGGCCGGATTGCTGGCACGTCGTGCACGGGCACGCGGCGTGGGGCGCAAACCCTGGGTGAAGACTTCGCTGTCGCCGGGTTCGCGAGTGGTGGCGGACTATCTGGATGCGGCGGGATTGTTGGAGGATTTTGCGGCGCTGGGCTTCGACCTGGCGGGCTTTGGCTGCATGACCTGTATTGGCAATTCCGGAAGCCTGGAGGCCCATGTGGAGGCCTTTGCCGAGCAAGGCCTCAAGGGTGTGGTGGTGCTGTCGGGCAATCGCAATTTCGAAGGACGGGTCAACCCCAAGGTCCCCGCCGGGTACCTGGCCTCGCCGGCGCTGTGTGTGGCCTATGCGATTGCCGGGAGCATCGATATCGACCTGTCCAGCAGTCCGCTGGCGATGGATGCCCAAGGCACGCCGGTGTACCTGGAGGAGCTGATGCCCAGTGATGCCGAGGTGGCGGCGCACGTGGCGCAGGTGGTGCGCCCGGTGTTGTTCCAGCAACGCAGTGAACTGCTCTGGCAGGGCACGGCGCACTGGCAGGCGCTTGAGGCCGACGCCAGCGTGAGATTTGCCTGGAACCCGGATTCCACCTATTTGCGCCGCCCGCAGTACCTGGCGCAGGTGCCGCCCGTGCCGGCGGCGAGCCTGTCGGTGCGCAACGCGAGGGCGTTGGTGGTGCTTGGTGATAACGTCACCACGGACCATATTTCACCGGCGGGCACTATCCCTTCCGAGAGCCTGGCCGGTGCCTGGCTGCGCGAAAGGGGTGAGGCCGAGGCGGATTTAAACCAGTACTCGACACGGCGCAGCAACCACGAAGTGATGGTGCGCGGGGCCTTCACCAACCCGCGCCTGAACAACCTGCTGGACCCGACACAAACACCACGCCGAGGTGTGTGGGCGTGGAATGCCGACCACACGGACTACCAGCCGTTGTACCTGGCCGCACAGAGCTACGCCGACACGCCCACCGTGCTGTTTGCCGGGAGCAACTACGGCGCCGGTTCCAGCCGGGATTGGGCGGCGAAAGTGCTGAGCCTGTTGGGGATCAAGGCGGTGGTGGCGCGCAGTATCGAACGCATTCATCGCAGTAACCTGATCGGCATGGGCGTGTTGCCGTTGGTGTTCAGCGCCGGGACGACGGTGCAGGGCCTGGCGCTGGATGGCAGCGAGCGCTTGACGTTCCTGGGGCTGGAACACCTGCAGGTTGGCGAGAACCTGATCACCCTGCAGATCGATCGCGCCGATGGCCGTGTTGTCACGCACCGGCTGGTTCTGCGCCTCGACTCGTTGCAAGAGCTTGGGTACCTTGAGCACGGCGGCGTGCTGCCGTTTGTGATCCGCAAGACCGTGCAACGAACCCGCCCAGGAGCGCTCGATGATTGATCCCGCTGTACTGCAACAACTGGCCCCCGATGGCGTGCTGCGTGCCGCCATCAACTTCGGCAACCCGGTACTGGCGCAACGCGGCGCGGGCGGCGAGCCGCAGGGGGTGTCCGTGGCGTTGGCCAAGGCCTTGGCTGAAGAGCTGGGTGTCGAGTTGGCGCTGATCACCTTCGAGGCGGCGGGCAAGGTCTTTGCTGCGCTGGCCGAGGATGCCTGGCGCGTGGCGTTCCTGGCCATCGAGCCGGTGCGTGAGCAGGAGATCGCGTTCAGCGCGCCCTACGTGGCGATCAAGGGCACCTACCTCGTGGCGACGGATTCGCCCTTTACCCACGTCGCCCAATTGGATGCAGCGGGTCGACGCATCGCCGTCGGCCAAGGCGCAGCCTACGACCTGTACCTGAGCCGTACGGTGGCGCACGCCGAGCTGGTACGGGCGCCTACGTCGGCAGCAGCGGTGGACTGGTTTATCGCGCAAGGTCTGGATGCGGCGGCGGGGGTGCGGGACTTTCTGCGCACCCGGGTGAGCGCGCAATGGCGCCTGGTCGAGGATGACTTCATGACCATCCGCCAAGCCATGGCGGTACCGGTGGCGCATGCAGCCGCTGCCGCGTTCGTCAGGTCCTTTGTCGAACGGCAGAAAGAGAAGGGTGTGGTAAAGCGAGGTCTCGAGGCCAGCGGGCAGAGCGCTGAATTACAGGCGACGTAGAAAGGATTTGACGATGTGCCGGGTGGCGTCGGTGGTGTCCAGTTCATCCACGGCGCCATAGGCGTACCACTGGCAATCGATGATTTCGTTGCACGGCCGCGCGTCGGCGATGTTCACCACCGAGGCCTCGAACACATGGTGTACGGTGTCGCGGGCTTTGAGCTCCTGCAGGTACAGCAAGCCGTCCACATTCAACCCGGTTTCTTCTTCCAGCTCGCGTTCGGCCGCGCCGACCGGGCGCTCGTTCCGTTCGACCTTGCCGCCCGGCAATGCCCATTTTGACCTGGCCTTGCGCACGAAGAGGATATGTCCCTCGTGTTCGCAAATGACCGTTGCGCGTATTTTCATCGTCTGTGACCCCGCAGCGGGATGAGTGTCATAAAAGTGTAATGCAAATGTCATGCTAAGTGGTTATGGCGTACCGGGTTGGGGATGTGGATACTGCCTGATTGATGAAAACGGACGAGGACAACAGATGAACACCGTACGTTGGGGCATGATCGGCTGTGGCAGTGTCACTGAACTGAAGAGTGGACCCGCCTTCTATAAAGCGCCAGGTTCGGCGCTGGTCGCCGTGATGGGGCGCCGCGAGGCAGCCGTGCGCGATTATGCGGCGCGCCATGGCATTGCCCGTTTCTATACCGACGCCCAGGCACTGATCGACGACCCTGAAGTGGACGCGGTGTATATCGCCACACCGCCCGACAGCCACCTCGAGTACAGCCTGATGGTGGCGGCGGCCGGCAAGCATTGCTGTGTCGAGAAGCCCATGTCGCTGAATGCCGAGCAGAGCGCGTTGATGCAGCGCACGTTCGAACGGGCCGGGCTGCACCTGTTTGTCTCCTACTACCGTCGCTCGCTGCCGCGCTTCCAGCAGGTACGCGAGTGGCTGCAGGCGGGACGCATCGGCCAACTGCGCCACCTGACCTGGACCTTGTGCAAACCTCCGGGGGCCGACGACGCCAGCGCAGCCAACTGGCGCACCGACCCACTGATTGCTGGTGGCGGTTACTTTGCCGACCTGGCCAGTCACGGCTTCGACCTGTTCCAGTACCTGGCCGGGGATATCGTCGAGGTCTCGGGCTTTACCGCGCGCCAGGCCGGGCGCTATGCGGCGGAAGATGCAGTGACGGCCTGCTGGACCTTTGGCTCGGGCGCCCTGGGCATGGGCTGCTGGAACTTCGTCGCGGACCGCAAGGAAGACCGCGTCGAGCTGATCGGCAGCCGTGGTCGCATTCAGTTCTCGGTGTTCGAAGACCAGCCGCTGCGCCTGGAAGCCGAGACCCAGGAAGTGCTCGAAGTACCGTGCCACGCGCATATCCAGTGGCACCACGTGCTGGCGATGAATGCGCACATCCGCGGCGAGGCCGAGCATCCTTCGCTGGCCATCGAGGCGTTGAAGACTGATCGGATTCTCGACAAGGTGCTATTACGCAACCCCCACCATCCTGGGTAGTCGCGATAAAAAGGTTTTTTTCAAGGAACAGGCCGATGAAATACTGGATGGTGGTGTGGCTGGTGCTGGCGACCGGCGCAGTGGCGGCCCCGCGTGAACAGGGCACGCCGGGGGAGTTTGATTTCTATGTGCTGTCGTTGTCGTGGTCGCCGACGTTTTGCCTGACGCACCCGGACAACGAACAGTGCTCGGGCAAGGGCTACGGGTTTGTGCTGCACGGCCTGTGGCCGCAGTACGCGCGAGGAGGGTGGCCGGCGAGCTGTGCGCCGCAGTCGTACCTGAGCCGGGAAGCAATGGACAAGGGCGCGACGTTGTTCCCCACGCGTGCGCTGCTCAAGCACGAATGGGCCAAGCATGGCACCTGCAGCGGGCTTGAACCGCTGGCGTACCTGGAAAAAACCGACGCGGCGTTGGGCGTGGTTGCCATTCCACACCAATTGCAGCCGTTCAACACACCGCCGTCCTTGCCGGCTCGCGAGATCGAGGCGCTGTTTCGCCAGAGCAACCCGCGCATGGGCAATCACGGTGTGGCGGTCATCTGCAAAGGCAAGGTGCTGTCGGAGGTGCGGGTGTGCCTGACCAAGGACCTGGCCTTCGCCGGCTGTCCGCGCAGTGTCAAAAGCCAGTGCCGCGAGGGTGAAATCCGCATTCCGGCCCAGCGCTAGGGCAGCATCGCCACGCGATAACGCTCATCAAAATCCTCGGCCAACTGCGCCAGGGTGACCTTGCCGAGGCGCTTCAACAGCAGCGCCTGGGCTTGTTCGAAGGCGTCGGTGAGCGCCGCGTTCACGGCCTGTTCCACCAGGCATTCCGGGTGATCGGTGGACAGGCCGATGGCAAAGATCGACGGCGTGCCCAGGGCGTTGTGAATGTCCAGCAAGGTGATTTCACTCAAGGACTTGCCCAGGCTCCAGCCGCCCTGATGGCCTTTTTCCGAGCGCACATACCCTTTTTCCTTGAGCAACCCGAGGGTGCGCCGCACCACCACCGGATTGGTGCCGAGCATCTGCGCGATGGTCTCCGAAGTCGCGCGTTCTTCATGGCGGCCCATATGGATCAGCACATGCAGCATGCGCGACAGGCGCGTGTCGTTTCTCATCAAAAAACCTCAAGTCGATTCGCGCCAAAGTATCGTTCGTAACCTAAAAAGTTGCGAGAGTCTTGACGCGGTATTTTTACGTAACTTATGGTGTGTCGTGAAAGCGCGCGGATAACCGCGTGCACTCACCATAGGGTCACTCTCATGATCTACGACGTGATTATTGTCGGCGGCAGCTACGCCGGTTTGTCAGCGGGCCTGCAATTGGCGCGGGCGCGGCGCCAGGTGCTGGTGATCGATGCGGGGCAGCGGCGCAACCGGTTTGCGGCCACGTCCCACGGGTTTCTTGGGCAGGACGGCCAGTCTCCGCAGGCCATCGCCGCCGACGGGCGCAGCCAGTTGATGGAGTACCCGACGGTCACCTGGGTGCAGGGCAGTGTGGTTCAGGCGACGGTAGAACCGCAGGGCTTCAGCCTGGGCACTGAATTCAACGGTACGTTCCAGGGCAAGCGCCTGATCCTGGCCACCGGCGTGGTCGACGAATTGCCCGCCATTGAAGGCCTGCAAGAGCGTTGGGGCACACGGGTGTTCCATTGCCCTTACTGCCACGGCTATGAGCTGGACCAAGGCCGTATCGGTGTTCTCGCCACTTCTTCGCTGGCGATGCACCACGCATTGATGCTGCCGGACTGGGGCGCCACGACCTTGTTCACCAACGGCGTATTCACCCCGGATGCCGAGCAGCAGGCGCAGTTGGCGCGACGTGGGGTCAGTGTGCAAAGCGCCGGCGTACGGCGAATCAGCGGCGAGCGTGCCGACCTCGAACTGGATGACGGCCAGGTGTTCAAGCTCGACGGTATCTTCACGATGTCGCGGACCCGGCTCAGCCCGTTGGCCGCGCAGTTGGGCTGTGCACTGGCCGATGGCCCCAGCGGCGCTTACCTGCACACCAACGACATGCGCCAGACCTCAGTGCCGGGCGTGTTTGCCTGTGGTGACGCGTCCTTCGCCGCCGGCTCCGTGGCGCTGGCCGTGGCCGAGGGTGTGCGCGCCGGGGTCGGCGCGCATTTTTCGCTGGTCAGCGGTTGAGGTAGACCGGGCTGTCGGTGGACAGCGACGCCTTCACCGCGTGGGTCATATCGGTGATCAACACTTCTTCGCGGTCTTCGCCCAGGGCTTGCAGGGTGAGGGCGACCACTTCCTGGGGCGTGCTTTTAGGCGCCTGCACATCAGCGACCATGTCGGTGTCGATGTAGGCCGGGTGCACGCCGATCACCAGGGTGTTCTGCTCGCGCAACTCGCCGCGCAGGCCGTTGGTCAGGCCCCACTGGGCGGATTTCGAAGTGCTGTAGCCACCGGCGCCCGGCGGGCTCAGCCAGCTCAGCACCGAGAGGATATTGATCAGCGCGCCGCCGCCCTGTTTGGCCAGGATCGGCGCAAAGGCACGGCTCAGGCGCAGGGTGCCGAAGGTGTTCACGTCAAAGTGCTGTTGCAGGTTTTCGACACTGTCTTCGGCCAGCAACGAACCGTACTTCAGGAAGCCCGCATTGTTGATCACCACACTGACGTCCGCGCACTGCTCGGCGGCGTGCTGCACGCTGGCCGCGTCGGTGATGTCGAGGGCAATCGGGGTGCTGCCGGGAATGTCCACGCTGCGCGGATCCCGCGCACCGGCGTAGACCTTGGCGGCGCCGGCTGCCAGCAGGGCGGTGACGAAAGCTTTACCCAGGCCGCGATTGGCGCCGCTGACCAATACCACTTTTCCACGAATATCCATGATGAACTCCAGGCTGCGAATTAGGTTTAATAATGAAACCGTTTTTATCCTGAGGCTGTTGGTCCTATAATGCAACCAGATTTTTCAATGCCGGGAGGCCCGACGATGAAACGCAAATGCCTGGAAGGCGATGGCTGCCCCGTTGCCCGTGCCCTGGACGTGGTGGGCGACTGGTGGACGCTGTTGATCATCCGCGATGCATTCGCCGGCGTGACGCGCTTCGGTGATTTCCAGAAGCACCTGGGCGTGGCCAAAAACATCCTTGCCACGCGCCTCAAGGACATGGTCGAGCAGGGCCTGCTGCAAACCAGCGAAGTCGGTGCGCGCAGTGAATATCAGCTGACCGACAAGGGCCGCGCGCTGATGCCGGTGCTGGTGACGCTGGCGCAGTGGGGGGAGGCGCACACGCAACCCGAACAGGCCGGCGCGCGCGTGCTGGATGCGCGCTCGCTCAAGCCGCTGCGCAAGGTCGAGATCCTGGCCGAGGATGGCCGGGTGCTGGGCCTCGACGATATCGTCACGCAGGTCAGCTAGGCGCGATTGACGTCTATGTGATCTGTGGGCGCGCAGTGAGTGCGCGCCGACAGGGGGCAGGGTCTATTTGCTATCGAGGAAGCCCAGCAGCGCCGCATTGAACAGCGCCGGGTCCTGCAGGAAGGCAAAGTGGCTGGTGTTCGGCAGGATCAGCAGGCCGGCCCCTGGGATGGTGGCCGCCATGTACTCGGTGTGCTCGCGCTTGATCGCTTCGTCATGGTCGCCGTCGGCAATCAGGATTGGCGTCTTGATGCTCGCCAGCTGGGCGTCGGTCCAGTTCGGTTGGCTGGCCCACATATGGCTGATCTGCTCGACGAATGCATCGTACTCTTTAGGCGTCGGCGACAGCTTGGCGTACTCCTTGCCGGCGCGTTCGATGAAGGCGGCGAAGGTCGGGTTTTTCTCTACGCCGTCCTTGACCCCGGCGGTCTGGGTGTTGGCGGCGAACGCGAACACCTTTCCGATCCGGTCCGGGTGACGCAGGGCCAGGTCGATACCAATGATGGCGCCGTCGCTCCAGCCGACAATATCGGCACGCGGGATCTTCAGGCTGTCGAGCACGGCCACCACGTCATCGGCCATCAGGTCGTAGCCGTAGGGTTTATCGTCCCGCGAGCTGCGGCCGTGGCCACGGCTGTCGAGGCTGATCACTGTGTGCTTGGCCGCCAGTGCCTTGACCTGGTTGCCCCAGTAATCGGAGTTGGACAGCCCACCGTGCAGCAGCACCACCGGCGATCCATGCCCGGTGCGGGTGTAGTAGACCTTGATGCCGTTGACGGCGGCGTAGCCGGTTTTGGCGCCGGCCACCGGGGCAGGCGTCGGCGGCAGGGTTTCCCAGCGTTCAGCGGCCTGGACCGCAGAGAAAGACAGCAACAGGCAGGCAGTTGCCAGCAGGCGACGTGACATGGCGATTCCTTTGATTGCAGTGAGTAGGCGCTGAACTCTAGCACCGGCCCAGGCGTGGGAAATACGCATTTTTGCCTATTGAGATCGGCATTCTGAAAGAAAAAATGCAGTTATATCAATGGAATAAAAGCGTCTAAAGCGCCCAGGCCAGAACGGTTTCGCCGCCGTTGTCTGTCCCGCGCCGTGAGCGGTGCGAGGCCGACTCCAGGGGCGCACACAAAATACTTCGACAAGGGTCATTTTGTTCAATACCCCGCGTGCCTTGCCCTTTAACGTGGCTCCATTGTCATCTGCCCGAATAAAAAGGAACTGCAATGAGCTTGATCATTTCCATGGCCGCCTTCGCACTGGCCACCTCGATCACACCCGGACCGGTCAATGTGGTGGCCCTGAGTTCAGGCGCGCGCTTCGGTTTTGTCGCCAGCCAGAAACACGTGTTCGGCGCCGCCGTCGGCTTCACCTTGTTGCTGGTGTTGATCGGCCTTGGGCTGCATGAAGTGCTGGTGCGCTGGCCGCTCCTGACGCAGCTGATCCAGTGGGGCGGGGTGGCCTTCTTGCTCTACATGGCCTGGAAACTCGCGGTGGACGATGGCCGCCTGGACGCGGACGGCAGCGCGACGGCGCCGTCGATGCTCTACGGCGCGATCATGCAATGGCTCAACCCCAAGGCCTGGCTGGCCTGCGTGGCGGGCATGGGCCTGTTTGTGGCGGACGGCGATGCTCGGCAGGTCTGGCTGTTTGCCGGCCTTTACCTGGTGATCTGCTACCTGTCGGTGGCGTGCTGGGCCTATGCCGGCACGTTCCTGCGCCGTTACCTGGGCAACCCCCAGGGTGTGCGTGTATTCAACCGCTCGATGGCCGCGTTGCTGGTGGCCAGTGTGGGTTATTTGCTGATGGCTTGAGGACGTCGCGGTACTGCCCCGGCGTGGCCGCGAAATGCTGCTTGAAGGCGCGCTGGAAATGCGCCTGGTCGGCAAAGCCTGCGGCCAGGGCGACATCGGCGATCAGCTTGCCGTTGCGCAGTTGGGTGCGTGCAAACTGGATGCGCCGGTTGACCAGGAAGGCATGCGGGGTCAGCCCGTAATACTGTTTGAAGGCGCGGATCAGGTACGACGGCGACAGCTCGGCGGCCAGGCAGATATCTTCCAGCTTCAGGGCCTGGGTGCAGTGTTCGCGGATGTAGTCGGCGGCCCGTTCCAGCTTGTGGTTGACCTCGCGCATCGGGGCGGGTGAAGGGTTCAGGCGTTGCTGCACTTCGCTGAAATAACTCACCAGCGCGCTTTGCTTTTGCAGGTGTTCGGCCTGCTCATCCACCAGCGTCCGGTACAGCTCCAGCAAGCCCTCGTACAGCACCGGGTCGCGCGTGTAAGGCGTATTGAATGGCCGGTAACCCTGGTCGGTGCTGAACCCCAGTTGGTACTGCAGGTCGGTCAGCCAGGGCGTGTCGATGTACAGCATCTTGTAGGACCATCGCTCGTTGTCGATGGGATTGCAGGCGTGCACATCGCCGGGGTTCATCAACACCACCGTGCCGGCGCTGATCTCGAACGTCTCTGCACCGTAGTGGTAATAACTGCGCCCCGTGGTGACCACCCCGATGGAGAAGTGCTCGTGGGCATGGCGCGTGTAGGTGACCTTGCGCCCATCGGCGATGGTGCGCGCTTCGATGAACGGCAAGCGCTCGTCGCGCCAGAAGCGCGGCGAGTGCGAAGGGTGAGCAAGGCTGTTCAGCGACATGGCGGCAGTTCCATCCCTTGAGCGAGTGAAAGGGATGATTGCACAGACCGCCCGGGGCGTCAGCCTAGAAATCCCACTTGGTCGCCAGCTGCAGGCTGCGCGGTTCGCCGTAGAAGCCGGTGCCGAAGTTGCCCAGGCCCGTGTAGTACTTCTTGTCGAAGAGGTTCTTCACGTTCAGCGTGGTGCTCAGGTGGTCGTTGAAGCGATAGCGTGCCATCAGGTCGACCAGGTAGTAGCTGTCCTGGGTGATGCGCGAATCGTGGCCGAAGTTGACCGTGTCATTCGGGTCCGGCTGGAACACCTTGCCGAAGAACTCACTCTGCCAGTTCACACCGCCGCCCACGGTGATGTTGTCCAGGGCGCCCGGCAGGCGATAGGCGCTGAACAGCCGTATGACTTGTTGCGGCGTGGTGGTCTGCAGCACCGAGCTGTAGACGTAGCCGTCATTGGCATCGCGGGTGTGCTGGTAGGTGTAGCCGGCGGAGATATTCCAGCCGTCGAGCACTTCGCCCGACAGCTCGGCTTCGAAGCCTTTGGTGGTGGCGCCGGCGATGGGGCGGTAGATCGAGTCGCTCTCGAAGCCCGAGACGTACTCGGCCACGTTGTCCTGTTCGATGCGGAACGCGGCGAAGCTGGCATTCAGGCGGCCGCCGTAGAACGCAGCCTTGAGCCCCGCTTCATAGGTCTGGCCTTCGACCGGGTCGAGCAGCTTGCGGTCGGCATCCTTGCTGGTTTGCGGGCGATAGATCTGGGTATAGCTGGTGTAGACCGACCAGGTGTCGTTCAGGTCATAGACCACCCCGGCATAGGGCGTGACCACGCCACTCTGGTGGTAGGTGGCGCGGTTGTCGGCCTGGGCGGGGTCAAAGAAATCGGTGGTGTCGGTACCGCTGAAATTGCTCACGCGCGCGCCGAGGATCACCGCCAGGTCATCGGTCGGTTTCAGGCGAGTGGCGAGGTAGGCGCCGGTCTGGCGTTGCACGATATCGTTCTGGCCGCTGCGTGGGATGTCGGACTTGGGGTATTCGCCGTGCCAGTCAAAGATGCTGCCGCCCACGGGTGGGTAGATCGAACCGTATACCGGCACGTCCTGTTTCGAGCGGGTGGCCATGAAGCCCATGATCAATTCGTGCTCGCGGCCGAACAGGCTGAACGGCCCGCTGAGGTTGACGTCCAGGGTGTTCTGCACCTGGTCGCCCTTGTACTTGCCCATGAACATGTACATGCCCTCGCCGCTGACCGGATCGGGATTGCCGCCACTCGCGGAGGCGAGCAGGGTGTCGTGCTGGCTGCGCTTGCGGTCGAGGCTGACTTTGAGCGACCAGTCATTGGCGAGCTTCTGCTGCACCGAGGCGAAGATCGTCTGGTTCTGGAAGTCGCGACGGCTCCAGTCGGCGGCCGGGTTGAACGATCGCGAGAAGTTTGTGCGCGAGCCGTCGCTGAAATACATCGGGAAACCGGTCCAGCTGGCGCCGCGCGAGCGGGTGTCCTGCTGGTCGATACCGAAGGTCAGCAGGGTGTCGGGGGTGAGATCCGCTTCGAGGATGCCGTAGGCGATGTCCTTGGTGTTCTGGTAGTGGTCCAGGTACGACTGGCGATCCTGGTACACGCCGACAAAGCGCCCGCGCACATTGCCGGACTCGGTCAGGGGGCCGGAGATATCGCCTTCGGTGCGGTAGTTGTCCCAGGAGCCGAAGGTCTGGGTGACCGACGCCTTGAAGTCGCGGGTGGGTTTTTTGCGGATCAGGTTGACCGTGGCCGAGGGGTCG
Source organism: Pseudomonas sp. TH21 (assembly GCF_016651025.1). Taxonomy (NCBI): domain Bacteria; kingdom Pseudomonadati; phylum Pseudomonadota; class Gammaproteobacteria; order Pseudomonadales; family Pseudomonadaceae; genus Pseudomonas; species Pseudomonas sp. TH21. The sequence continues at coordinate 2,711,960 of NZ_JAEKEQ010000001.1, forward strand.
CCGGAGCCGCTCAACAGGCCCGCCGAACCCTTGATGATTTCCAGGTGGTCGTACACCGCCATGTCGGTACTGGTGGTGCCGTAGTCGTACACGCCGTCATAGGTGGAGTTGACGCCGTCGTACTGGAAGTTGGTGATCGGCAAGCCCCGGCTGGAGAACTCCCAGCGCTCGCTGTCGTAGTTCTGCACACTGACGCCCGGGGCGCGGCGCAGGGTGTCGGCGATGCTGTTGGAGCCTTGGTCGTCCATCTGCTGGCGGGTGATCACGGTGACCGACTGCGGGGTTTCGCGCATCGACAGCGGCAGGCCGGTGGCCGACGCCATGGAGCCTGTGGTGTAGGCGTGGGTGTCTTCGGTGGTGGCGCCCAGGTCCTGGCCGGAAATGGTGGTAGCACCCAGCTCCAGGGCGCCGGTGTTGGCCGGGATCGGTTCGAGTACGTAGCCGTTGTTGCCTTGGGGCAGGGCTTGCAGGCCGCTGCCCTGCAACAGGCGCTGCAAGCCGCTGGCCGGGGTGTAGTTGCCATTCAGGCCTGGGCTGGTTTTACCTGCGGCGAGGCTGTTGTGCCCGGCGATGAAAATACCCGACTGCTCGGCGAAGCTGTTCAGCACATTGACCAGGGTGCCGGCGGCAATACGGTAGCTGCGCGCGGCTTCCTGGGTCGATGGCGTTTCGGCGGCGTGCAGCGTCGGTGCGCCGAGGCAAAACAGCGAGGTGGCCAACGCCAGTGGGCGCAGCGCGAAGCGAGCAGGTTGCGGCATGAATGTTTCCCTTTGGATCAAATCGATCGGCGAATTGAAAGCGTCTGCAGGGTTAACCGAACGAGTTTTGAAAAAGGGCACTGGCGGTTGAAGATTTTTTTACTGGGGGCTGACGGTGACCCACCACGGCAGCAACCGGTCGACGCGAATCGGCAACGCGGCTTGCAGCAGGCGCAGGGCGTGGTCGCTGTCCTTGAGCGGGAATGAACCCATTACCGGCAACTGCGCCACGGCCGGGTCGCAACCCAGGTGGCCGGGACGATAACGGTTGAGCTCGGCGACCAGCTCGCCCAGCGCCAGGTTGTCGGCCAGCAGCACGCCACGGCTCCAGGCCTCTCGGGCGGGAGAGGCCGGGGCGGTGGGGTCGAAACCGTTGCGGGCGAACCGGACCTGCTGGCCTGCCTCGATGATGCGCACCTGCTGGTTGAGGGTGCTGACCTGCACCCGGCCTTCGAACACGTTGAGCTGGGTATGCTCGTCGCCCTGCAGCACGCTGAAGCGGGTGCCCAGCGCCTGCAGACGGCCGTATTCGGTGTCCACCAGGAATGGGCGGCTAGCGTCCTTGGCCGTGTCGATCAGCACTTCGCCAAAGCGCAGGCGCAGCAAGCGTTGCGTCGTATCGAAGCGCACATCCAGCGCGCTCAGGGCGTTAAGCCATACATGGCTGCCATCGGCCAGCAAGGCGTCGCGGGTTTCGCCGCTGGCAGTGGCGTAGTCGGCGCTCCAGCCGCCCACCAGCCGGGGCAGGGCGGTGTTGCGCCAGGTGCCCCAGGCCAGCGTCGAGCCTGCGCACAGCACCAGCAAGGTCTTGAGGGTCTGGCGCCGTGAACTGCGCAGTGCACGGCCGGCGCCCTGGGAATGCTCCATCAACGGTGCGAAGCGCTGGCTGACGCGCTCCACATAGTGCCAGGCCGCCAGGTGCTCGGGGTTCTGCATCAACCAGGATTGCCAGCGTTGCTGCTCCTGGGCGCCGTTCGGGTCCTGCAGGCGCACGTACCACTGCGCGGCCTGTTCCAGGCTCGCGTGGCTGAGTTTGCCGGTGGGGCTCATTGCACCAGCATCCCGTCGAGCTCGGCTTCGAGGATCGCGCAATGCAGCAAGGCCTGGGCCATGTACTTCTTGACCATGCGCTCGCACACGCCCAACTGTTGCGCGATCTGTTTGTAGGGCAGGCCATGCAGTTGCGCGAGCAGGAAGGCTTGGCTGACCTTTTTCGGCAGGCGGGCGAGCATGGCATCCACTTCGTAGAGGGTCTCGACGATGATGGCGCGCTGTTCCGGCGATGGCTGCGTCGCCTCCGGGCACAGCGCCAGGCTGTCGAGCCAGGCTTTCTCCAGCTGGCGACGACGCCAGTGGTCGATGCACAACCCGCGGGCAATGGTGGCCAGGTAAGAGCGCTGGCGCACGTGATCGGTCTCGGCGGGGGCCGGCTGAGGATGCGGATAAAGGTGTCGTGAGCCAGGTCAGCGGCATCCCAGCGGTCGTTCAGGCGTCGGCGCAACAGGCCAAGCAACCAGCTGTGGTGGGAACCGTAGAGGTGGGTGAAAGAGGTCGACACAATATCCATCCAGCGCAAAAGAATTGGCGTAAATAAGAATTGGTCGCGATTAAAGCAAAGGGCGGGAAGGTGCGCAAATGATATTGGTTTGCTTCCAGGTGGGAGCGGGCTCCCACCTGGGAGTGCAGTGCGTCAGGCCGGTACCAGGAAGGCAGCCTCCAGCAACTGCCGGGTGTAGGCGTGCTGCGGGTCGGCGAAAATCGCCTGGGCGTCGCCTTGTTCCACCACCTGCCCCTGCTTGACCACCATCAACTGGTGGCTCAGCGCCTTCACCACCGCCAGGTCATGGCTGATGAACAGGTAGGTCAGGTTGTACTTGGCCTGCAGGCTGCGCAGCAATTCCACCACCTGGCGCTGTACGGTGCGGTCCAGCGCCGAGGTGGGTTCGTCGAGCAGGATCAGGCGTGGCTTGAGCACCAGCGCGCGGGCGATGGCGATGCGTTGACGCTGGCCCCCGGAGAACTCGTGGGGGTAGCGATTGCGCGACGCCGGGTCGAGGCCGACCTCTTTGAGCGCGGCGATAATCGCCGCTTCCTGCTCGGCCGGTGTGCCCATCTTGTGGATGCGCAGGCCTTCGCCGACGATCTCGCTCACGCACATGCGTGGGCTGAGGCTGCCGAACGGGTCCTGGAACACCACCTGCATTTCGCGGCGCAATGGGCGTACCTGTTGCTGGCTGAGCGTGTCCAGTTGCTGGCCTTCAAAGCGGATCCCGCCCTTGCTGGCGATCAAGCGCAAGATGGCCAGGCCCAGGGTGGATTTACCCGAGCCGCTTTCACCGACGATGCCCAGCGTCTGCCCCTGCGGCAGGCTGAAGTTGATGCCGTCCACCGCCTTGACGTAATCGACGGTGGTACGCAAAAAGCCTTTCTTGATCGGGAACCACACCTTGAGGTCATCGACCTCCAGCAACGGCGGACCGATAGCGTTGCCGGCCGGCCCACCGCTGGGCTCGGCTGCCAGCAGCTCCTGCGTGTAGGGGTGCTGCGGCGCCTGGAACAGTGTCTCGCAATCGGCTTGTTCAACGATGCAGCCCTGTTGCATCACGCACACCCGATGGGCGATGCGCCGCACCAGGTTGAGGTCGTGGCTGATCAGCAGCAAGGCCATGCCCAGGCGTGCCTGCAGCTCCTTGAGCAACTCCAGGATCTTCAACTGCACGGTGACGTCGAGGGCGGTGGTCGGCTCGTCGGCGATCAACAACTCCGGCTCGTTGGCCAGTGCCATGGCGATCATCACCCGCTGGCGCTGGCCGCCGGAGAGTTCGTGGGGCAGGGCCTTGAGGCGCTTGTGCGGCTCGGGGATGCCGACCAGCTCCAGCAGTTCCAGGGTGCGCTGGGTGGCGACCTTGCCGGTGAGGCCTTTGTGCAGGCCGAGTACCTCGTTGATCTGCTTCTCGATGTTGTGCAGCGGGTTCAGCGAGGTCATCGGCTCCTGGAAGATCATCGCGATGCGGTTGCCGCGAATGTGCCGCAGGGTTTTTTCCTTGAGCGTCAACAGGTCTTGCCCGGCGTACTCGATGGTGCCCGACGGATGCCGAGCCAACGGGTAGGGCAGCAGGCGCAGGATCGAGTGGGCGGTCACCGATTTGCCGGAGCCGCTTTCGCCGACCAGCGCCAGGGTTTCGCCGCGCTTGATGTCGAAGCTGACGTTGTTCACCACACGGTGGTGATGCTCGCCGGTGACGAACTCGACAGAGAGGTCGCGGATTTCGATCAGATTGTCCTGATTCATCTCATTTCCTCGGGTCGAAGGCATCGCGAGCGGACTCGCCGATAAACACCAGCAGACTCAACATGATCGCCAGCACGGCAAACGCGCTCATGCCCAGCCACGGCGCCTGCAGGTTGGATTTGCCCTGGGCCACCAGTTCACCCAGCGACGGTGAGCCCGCCGGCAAGCCGAAGCCGAGGAAGTCCAGGGCGGTGAGGGTGCCGATGGCGCCGGTGAGAATGAACGGCATGAAGGTCATGGTCGAGACCATGGCATTGGGCAGGATGTGGCGGAACATGATCGCGCCGTTCTGCATGCCCAGTGCCCGGGCCGCGCGTACGTATTCCAGGTTGCGCCCGCGCAGGAACTCGGCGCGCACCACGTCCACCAGGCTCATCCAGGAAAACAGCAGCATGATCCCCAGCAGCCACCAGAAGTTGGGCTGCACGAAGCTGGCGAGGATGATCAGCAGGTACAGCACCGGCAACCCGGACCAGATTTCCAGGAAGCGCTGCCCGGCCAGGTCGACCCAGCCGCCATAGAAGCCCTGCAGGGCGCCGGCGATCACACCGATGATCGAGCTGAGCACGGTCAGCGTCAGGGCGAACAGTACCGACACACGAAAGCCATAGATCACCCGCGCGAGCACGTCACGGCCCTGGTCATCGGTACCCAGCAGGTTCACCGCGGACGGTGGCGCCGGGGCCGGTACTTTGAGGTCGTAGTTGATGCTCTGGTAGCTGAACGGGATAGGCGCCCACAAGGTCCAGGCATCCTTGGCCTTGAGCAATTCCTGGATATACGGGCTCTTGTAGTTGGCTTCCAGCGGGAATTCGCCGCCGAAGGTGGTCTCCGGGTAGCGCTTGAGCGCCGGGAAATACCAGTCGCCATCGAAGTGCACGGCCAGCGGCTTGTCGTTGGCGATCAACTCCGCGCCCAGGCTCAGCACAAACAGGATCAGGAACAGCCACAGCGACCACCAGCCGCGCTTGTTGGCCTTGAACCGCTCGAACCGGCGGCGATTGAGGGGGGATAGATTCATCTCAATGCTCCCGGCTGGCGAAGTCGATGCGTGGATCGACCAGGGTGTAGGTGAGGTCGCCGATCAGTTTCACGATCAGCCCCAGCAGGGTGAAGATGAACAGCGTGCCGAACACCACCGGGTAGTCGCGGTTGATGGCCGCTTCAAAGCTCATCAGGCCGAGGCCGTCGAGGGAGAAGATCACTTCGACCAGCAAGGAGCCGGTGAAGAAGATGCCGATGAATGCCGAGGGGAAGCCCGCGATCACCAGCAACATTGCATTGCGGAACACGTGGCCGTAGAGCACGCGGCGGTTGGTCAAGCCCTTGGCCTTGGCGGTGACCACGTACTGCTTGTTGATCTCGTCAAGAAAGCTGTTCTTGGTCAGCAGGGTCATGGTGGCGAAGTTACCGATCACCAGCGCGGTGATCGGCAGCGCCAGGTGCCAGAAGTAGTCGAGAATCTTGCCGCCCCAGCTCAGCTCGTCGAAGTTGTTGGACGTCAGCCCGCGCAACGGGAACCAGTCGAAATAACTGCCGCCGGCAAACACCACGATCAACAGGATCGCAAACAGGAACGCCGGGATCGCGTAGCCGACGATGATCGCCGAGCTGGTCCACACATCAAAATGGCTGCCGTGTCGCGTGGCCTTGGCGATCCCCAGGGGGATCGACACCAGGTACATGATCAGCGTGCTCCACAGCCCGAGGGAGATGGACACCGGCATCTTTTCCTTGATCAGGTCGATGACCTTGGCGTCGCGGAAGAAGCTGTCGCCGAAATCCAGCGTGGCGTAGTTCTTGACCATGATCCACAGGCGTTCCGGCGCCGACTTGTCGAAGCCGTACATCTTCTCGATTTCCTTGATCAGCGCCGGGTCCAGGCCCTGGGCGCCACGGTAGCTGGAGCCGGCCACCGCGACTTCGGCACCGCCGCCGGCGATGCGGCTGGTGGCGCCTTCAAAGCCTTCGAGCTTGGCGATCATCTGCTCGACCGGCCCACCGGGCGCGGCCTGGATGATCACAAAGTTGATCAGCAGGATGCCGAACAGCGTGGGGATGATCAGTAACAGGCGGCGAATAATATAGGCCAGCATTCAATCGCCTCCGCTCGCCGGATCGGCGGTCTGGGTGGTGTCCACGGTTACCGCCGGCTTGGCATCGGGCTTGGCCCACCAGGTGGCGGTGCCGACGTCATAGCGCGGAGAGACCTTCGGGTGGCCGAGGTGGTCCCAGTACGCCACGCGGTAGGTCTTGATGTGCCAGTTGGGGATCACGTAGTAACCGAACTGCAGCACACGGTCCAGGGCCTTGGCATGGGCCACCAGGCTTTGGCGCGAGTCGGCGTCGATCAGCTCTTCCACCAGTTGGTCGACGGCCGGGTCCTTGAGCCCCATGTAGTTGCGGCTGCCGGGCTTGTCGGCGCTGGACGACGACCAGAATTCGCGCTGCTCGTTACCCGGTGAGGTGGACTGCGGGAAACTGCCGACCAGCATGTCGAAGTCCCGCGAGCGAATACGGTTGACGAACTGCGAGACGTCGACCCGGCGGATCACCAGGTCGATGCCCAGGTCGGCGAGGTTGCGCTTGAATGGCAGCAGGATGCGTTCGAACTCGGTCTGGGCGAGCAGGAACTCGATGGTCACCGGTTTGCCGGTGGTGTCGACCATCTTGTCGTCGACGATGCGCCAGCCGGCTTCCTGCAGCAGTTGATAGGCCTCGCGCTGCTGGGTGCGGATCATGCCGCTGCCGTCGGTTTTGGCCGGTTCGAAGGCCTGGGTGAAGACCTCGGCGGGGATCTTGTCGCGCAGCGGCTCGAGGATCTTCAGCTCATCCGGTCCGGGCAGGCCGGTGGCGGCCATTTCGGAGTTTTCGAAATAACTGCGGGTACGGGTGTAGGCGCCGTTGAACAGCTGTTTGTTGCTCCATTCGAAGTCCAGCAACAGGCTGATCGCCTTGCGCACGCGCACATCCTGGAACATCGGCTTGCGCGTATTGAACACAAAGCCCTGCATGCCGGTGGGGTTGCCGTTGGGGATTTCTTCCTTGATCAGCCGGCCCTGGGCTACTGCCGGAATGTTGTAGGCGTTGGCCCAGTTCTTGGCACTGAACTCCAGCCAGTAATCGAACTGTCCGGCCTTCAACGCTTCCAGGGAGACGGTGCTGTCGCGGTAGTAGTCGGTGATGCGGTTATCGAAATTGTAGAAACCTTTAGTGATCGGCAGGTCCTTGGCCCAGTAGTCCTTGACCCGCTCGTAGCGGATCATGCGCCCGGCCTTGACCTCGGCGACCTGGTACGGCCCGCTGCCCAGCGGCACTTCCAGGTTGCCCTTGGCAAACTCGCGCGTGGCCCACCAGTGCTTGGGCAATACCGGCAGTTGCCCGAGGATCAGCGGCAATTCACGATTGTTGGTGCGCTTGAACTTGAACAGCACGCGCAGTGGGTCCTCGGCGACCACTTCGTCGACGTCGGCATAGTAGGTGCGGTAGATCGGCGAGCCTTCCTTGAGCAGGGTCTGGAAGGTGAACACCACGTCTTCGGCACGGATCGGGTGGCCGTCGTGGAAGCGCGCTTCGGGGCGCAGGTAGAAGCGCACCCAACTGTTGTCCGGGGCCTTTTCGATCTTGCCGGCGACCAGCCCGTACTCCGTGATCGGTTCGTCCAGGCTCTGCATGGCCAGGGTGTCGTAGATCAGCCCCAGGTTGTCGGCAGGCACGCCCTTGCTGATGTACGGGTTGAGGCTGTCGAAGCCGCCCATGCTCGACTCGCGGAAGGTACCGCCCTTGGGCGCGTCCGGGTTGACGTAGTCGAAGTGCTTGAAGTCGGCGGGGTATTTCGGCGGTTCGTTGTAGAGCGTCAACGCATGTTGCGGGGCGGCCTGGGCCGCGGTGCACAGCAACAGGCCGCCAAGCAGGGCAGTACGCAAATACATCATTGGGCTTTCTCCGAAGCTTTCAGCCACCACGCGCTCAAACCCAGGCTATAGGGCGGCGTGGTGACAAAGGCGAACCGGTTGCGGTACGCCAAGCGATGATAGTTGAGGTACCAGTTGGGAATACTGTAGTGCTGCCACAGCAGCACCCGGTCCAGGGCGCGACCGGCCGCCAGTTGTTCTTCGCGGGTCTTGGCCGCCAGCAGTTGTTCCAGCAGGTGATCGACGATGGGGTTGTTGATGCCTGCGTAGTTCTTGCTGCCCTTGATGGCGGCCTGGCTGGAGTGGAAGTACTGCCATTGTTCGAGGCCGGGGCTCAAGGTCTGGTTGAGGGTGATGAGGATCATGTCGAAGTCGAACTGGTCCAGGCGCTGCTTGTACTGCGCGCGGTCAACCGTGCGCAGGCGCGCGTCGATGCCGATGCTGATCAGGTTCTCGACGTACGGCTGCAGGATGCGCTCCAGGTTCGGGTTGACCAGCAGGATCTCGAAGCGCAGCGGTTGCCCGTCCTTGTCGAGCAGGCGTTGCCCCGACAGCTTCCAGCCGGCGTCGCCGAGCAGGGCGAGGGCGCGGCGCATGGTTTCGCGGGGGATGCCGCGTCCGTCGGTCTGGGGCAGGCTGAAGGCCTGCGTGAACAGGTTGGGCGGCAACTGGTCGCGGTAGGGCGAGAGCATCAGCCATTCATGGCCGGTGGGCACCCCGGTGGCGGCGAATTCACTGTTGGGGTAATAGCTGAGGGTACGTTTATAGGCGCCGCTGAACAGCGTGCGGTTGGTCCACTCGAAGTCGAACATCATGCCCAGGGCTTCGCGCACCTTGGTCTGGCTGAAGGTCGGCCGGCGCGTGTTCATGAACAGGCCCTGGCTCTGGGTCGGGATCTGGTGGGCGATCTGTGCCTTGATCACGTCGCCCCGGTTGACCGCCGGGAAGTTGTAGCCATTCGCCCAGTTCTTGGCCTGGTGCTCGATATAGATATCGAACTCACCGGCCTTGAATGCTTCGAAGGCCACGTCGCTGTCGCGATAGAACTCCACTTCGACCTTGTCGTAGTTATAAAAACCCTGGTTGACCGGCAGGTCCTTGCCCCAGTAGTCCTTGACCCGCTCGAACACCAACTGCCGCCCTGGAGTGACCTTGCTGATGCGGTACGGCCCGCTGCCCAAAGGGGGTTCGAAGGTGGTGGCCTTGAAGTCGCGATTCTTCCAGTAGTGCTGGGGCAGCACCGGCAACTCGCCCAGGCGCAGGATCAGCAGCGGATTGCCGGCGCGCTTGAATACAAAACGAATGCGGTGCCGGTTGAGGATATCGACCCGCGCCACTTCCTGCAGGTTGGTGCGGTACTGGGGGTGGCCTTCGGTCAGCAGGGTGCGATAGGAAAACGCCACGTCATACGCGGTGATCGGCTTGCCATCGTGAAAGCGTGCTTCCGGGCGCAGGTTGAACACCACCCAGCTGCGGTCCTCGCTGTACTCCACCGACTGGGCAATCAGCCCATAGCTGGAAGTGGGTTCATCGCCGGACGGCGCGTACTGGCCAGTGCCGACCATCAACGGCTCGTTCAGCTCATTGACGCCGTACTGGAGGAAATTGGGCGTGGAAACCGGGCTGGAGCCCTTGAAAGTGTAGGGGTTGAGCGTATCGAACGTGCCAAATGCCATGACCCGCAAGGTCCCGCCTTTCGGCGCTGCAGGGTTTACCCAATCGAAGTGGGTGAATTTGGCCGGGTACTTGAGCGTGCCGAACTGCGTGTAACCGTGGCTCTCGGTAATCGTCGCGTTCGCACCAAAGCTCAAGGCCAGACTTATTAGTAAAAGGAGGGGACGCTTCAAGTCAGGAATCCGATCCAGGCAGCTTGGGCTTTATGATCGGTACAGTAACAGCTTGTTCCGGTTGGAAAAAGGCTGTTGCGGGGGCTGACTGAGGGCCGGCTAGGTCTTGAGCGGTATGACTGACAAATGTGGGAGCTGGCTTGCCTGCGATAGCATCGGCTCGGTATCACCGATACACCGAGGTGTCTGCATCGCAGGCAAGCCAGCTCCCACACTTGGGCCACGTCGCTTTGGATATTGCGATCCCACAGGGGATTGAAATAACGGCGACACCGCAATCCCCTGTGGGAGTTGTCGAGCTTCAGCGAGGCTGCGAAAGCGCTGTCTCAGGCGAAGAGAATGCCAGCAATGCCGCCGCCTTCGCAGCCTCGGCAAGCCAGCTCCCACCTACGCCCGCTCGTGAGCCGGTTACCGGGGCCCGGAAACCACCAGCATCTGCCCCGGCTTCAACGCCTGGCCAGTGCGCGGGTTCCAGCGCTTGAGATGTTGCATCTCGACGTTGAAACGTTTGGCGACGATATACAGCGAATCGCCTTTCTTGACCTTGTATTGCACCGGCTTCTTGCTGTCGGCCTTGGCGACCAACTTGCGCGTGTCCTGCATCACCAGGGTCTGGCCGACCTTGAGCGCCTGGCCGTTGAGCTTGTTCCAGCGCTGCAGATCATGCACATCGACCTTGTTCGCCTTGGCGATCAGCGTGAGGTTGTCGCCACTGCGCACCTTGTAGCTGCGGGTACGCCCGGCCACCCGTGCCGTTTCAACTTCGTCGAACACCGGCTTCTTCGGACGCAGCGCCAGCAATTCCTCGGGCTTCATCGCCGAAAGGCTGCTGGTGAGCAGTTGCGCCTTGGAACTTGGCACCAACAGATGCTGCGGGCCATCCAGGGTGGTGCGCTGCTTGAGTGCCGGGTTGAGCTGGAACAGTTCGTCTTCGTCGATCTCGGCCAGCGCGGCGACCCGGGACAGGTCCATGCTCTGCTTGACTTCCACCACTTCGAAATACGGCGTGTTGGCGATCGGGTTCAGGTTGACGCCGTAGGCCTCCGGGGCCAGTACCACCTGGGACAGCGCCAGGAACTTGGGCACATAGTCCTTGGTTTCCTGGGGCAGGGGCAGGTTCCAGTAGTCGGTGGGGAGGCCGAGCTTCTCGTTGCGCTCGATGGCCCGGCTGACCGTGCCTTCGCCGGCGTTATAGGCGGCCAGCGCCAGCAGCCAGTCGCCGTTGAACATATCGTGCAGACGGGTCAGATAGTCCAGGGCGGCGGTGGTGGAGGCGGTGATATCGCGGCGGCCATCATAGGCGCGGGTCTGGCGCAGGTTGAAGTAGCGACCGGTGGAGGGGATGAACTGCCACAGGCCGACCGCATCGCTGCGCGAATAGGCCATTGGATTGTAGGCACTTTCGATCACTGGCAGCAGCGCCAGCTCCAGGGGCATGTTGCGCTCTTCAAGGCGTTCGACGATGTAATGAATGTAGAGACTGCCGCGTTCACCGGCGTTCTCCAGGAAGGACGGGTTGCTGGCGAACCACAGGCGCTGTTGCTCGATGCGTGGGTTGACGCCCAGGCCGTCCTGCAATTGAAAGCCCCGGCGCATGCGTTCCCAGACATCCTGGGGCACTTCGGGGCTGGGCTTCTCTGAAAGCCAAATAGGTTTTTGCTTGATCTTGGCGGCAAGATTGGGTTTGGGTTGCACGGTGGATTGTGCAGCGAAGTTTGTCGATTGGCAGCCCGCCAGAGTCGCGGACACGGCCACCGCCACGGCTTGAGCCAGGCGGGTCAATGCGTCTGAATGGTTGGATTTACGAATAGATGACGACATTGGCTGGAAGTAAGTTCCGGGCAAAAATGTCGGGCGATTCTAGAAAGCACTTTGGTTCCGGTCAACCATTCAGAAATTGCGTATCAGATTGCATCCCGTTAGAACTTATCTTTCCAAGCCCTCAAGCTAGCAAACACCTCGGCCCCAGTGCGGTTGTCGCGGCCATTCCGTTCGTCCGCTTTTTGTTTAACGGATGTTTCAGCGGTACGCAAAAAGGGGTTGGTGAGTTTCTCCAGGGCCAGGTTGGACGGCAGCGTCATCTCGCCGCGGTCACGCAGTTGGCGGACGTTTTCCACGCGTTTGGCGATATCGGCGTTGTCCGGTTCCACCGCCTGGGCGAACTTCAGGTTGCTTTGTGTGTATTCGTGGGTGCAATACACCCGCGTGTCGGCGGGCAGGGCGGCCAGGCGTTGCAGCGAAGTGTGCATCTGCTCCGGCGTGCCTTCGAACAGCCGCCCGCAACCGGCGGCGAACAGGGTGTCGCCACACAGCAGCACGCCCTGGTGATAAAAGGCGATATGGCCCAGGGTGTGGCCGGGCACGGTGTACACGTCGAAATCCCAGCCGAGCACGCTGATACGGTCGTTATCCTGCAGGGCGACATCCCGCGCCGGGATCTTTTCGTTCGCCGGGCCGTAGACCTTGGCACCCGTCGCGCTTTTGAGTTGCTCGACACCGCCGACGTGATCATGGTGATGGTGGGTGACCAGGATGTCGCTGAGGGTCCAGTCCGGGTTCTGCTTGAGCCAGGCCAGCACGGGCGCGGCATCGCCGGGGTCGACCACGGCGCAGCGGTTGGTCTCGGGGTCTTGTAACACCCAGATGTAGTTATCGGTGAAGGCGGGCAGGGCACTGATCTGTATCATTCTTCGATTCGCCAAGCTGAACACATTGGTGCATCTTAGAACGTCTAGGCGAGTTGGAGAATGCAATGACTGATAAAGCGTTCGCCCAGGCCGATCCTGAGTGGCTGGCACTGATCAGCGCCGCCCGCGAATGGCTGTCCGGGCCGATCGGGCAATTTCTGCTGGATGAAGAGCGGCGCATGCTCGAAGACGAGTTGGGCCGGTTCTTTGGCGGCTACCTGGTGCACTACGGCCCGTCGGCCCAGACACCGCCTGCCGCGCCGCAGGTGCAACGCAACGTGCGCCTGGGGGCGCCGTTGCCGGGGGTGGAGATCGTCTGCGAGGAGCAGGCCTGGCCGTTGAGCGAGCACGCCGCAGATGTAGTGGTGTTGCAGCACGGCCTGGATTTCTGCCTGTCGCCCCACGGTTTGTTGCGCGAAGCAGCGAGCAGTGTGCGCCCTGGTGGCCATTTGCTGATTGTCGGCATCAACCCCTGGAGCAGTTGGGGCCTGCGCCATGTGTTCGCCCATGACGGCTTGCGCCAGGCACGCTGCATCTCGCCGTCACGGGTTGGCGACTGGCTGAACCTGCTGGGCTTCGCGCTGGAGAAACGCCGCTTCGGGTGCTATCGTCCGCCGCTTGCATCCGCCAAGTGGCAAGGCCGCCTGGCCGGCTGGGAACGCCGCGCGGGTGCCTGGCAGTTGTCTGGCGGCGGCTTCTATTTATTGGTGGCGCGCAAGATCGTGGTCGGGCTGCGTCCCGTGCGCCAGGTACCACGCCAGTCCATGGGCAAGCTGGTGCCGATGCCGATGGCCAAGGTCAACCGCAAGCAAAGCGAACCGTAAAACTTTTTTGATTTCAGACCGAGCAACCGATGACCGATAGCGTAGAACTCTTCACTGATGGTGCCTGCAAGGGCAACCCCGGCCCTGGCGGCTGGGGCGCGTTGCTGGTGTGCAAGGGCGTGGAGAAGGAGTTGTGGGGCGGCGAAGCCAACACCACCAACAACCGCATGGAACTGATGGGCGCGATTCGCGGCCTCGAAGAACTCAAGCGCCGCTGCAACGTGCTGCTGGTGACCGACTCGCAATACGTGATGAAGGGCATCAACGAGTGGATGGTCAACTGGAAGAAGCGTGGCTGGAAAACCGCGGCCAAGGAACCGGTGAAGAATGCCGACCTGTGGCAATTGCTCGATGAACAATGCAACCGCCATGACATCACCTGGAAATGGGTGCGCGGTCACATCGGCCATCCGGGCAACGAGCGCGCCGACCAGCTGGCCAACCGGGGCGTGGATGAAGTGCGCGGCTACAAGCAGAGTTGAAGCCGGCTGACGTGTTAACATCGCGCCCTTTGATTCACACCACACCGTTGAGAGCTGAACCCTGATGGCCATCCGATCTGTTGTACTCGATACCGAAACCACCGGCATGCCGGTGACCGACGGCCACCGGATCATTGAAATCGGCTGTGTCGAACTGATGGGTCGCCGCCTTACCGGTCGCCACTTCCATGTCTACCTGCAACCGGATCGCGACAGTGACGAAGGCGCAATCGGCGTCCACGGCATCACCGACGAGTTCCTCAAGGGCAAGCCGCGATTCGCCGAAGTGGCGGACGAGTTCTTCGAATTCATCAACGGCGCCCAGCTGATCATCCATAACGCGGCGTTCGACGTCGGCTTCATCAATAATGAATTTGCCCTGATGGGGCAGACGGATCGCGCGGACATTTCCCAGCACTGCTCGATCCTCGACACCTTGATGATGGCCCGCGAGCGTCACCCCGGCCAGCGCAACAGCCTCGATGCGTTGTGCAAGCGGTATGGCGTCGACAACTCCGGCCGTGAACTCCACGGCGCCTTGCTCGACTCCGAGATTCTCGCCGACGTTTACCTGACCATGACGGGCGGGCAAACCAGCCTGTCCCTCGCAGGCAACGCGTCCGATGGCAGCGGTTCGGCGGAAGGCTCGGGCAACCGGCCTTCGGAGATCCGTCGCCTGCCGGCGGACCGCAAGCCCACCACGATCATCCGTGCCAGCGAGCAAGACCTGGCCGAGCATGCCGCGCGCCTGGAGGCGATTGCCAAGTCGGCGGGCGCGCCGGCGTTGTGGACTCAACTGACCCAGCAATAACCGGTCCCCCTGTGGGAACCGGCTTGCCGGCGATAGCGATGTATCAGCCATGGATAACGCGGCTGGCTCGACGCTATCGGCGGCAAGCCGGCGCCTGCAGCTGATGTGCATCGCTTTCAAAATCTTCATTCGCGCCATTGCCCGCAAGCTTCTACCCTGAGTGCATAGCCCTCAGGACTGCCCGCACCCATGTACAAAGACCTGAAGTTCCCAGTGCTGATCGTGCACCGTGACATCAAGGCCGACACCGTTGCCGGTGATCGGGTTCGAGGCATCGCCGGGGAGTTGGAGCAAGAGGGCTTCAGTATCTTTTCCGCGGTGGACTACGCCGAAGGCCGGCTGGTGGCCTCTACCCATCATGGCCTGGCGTGCATGCTGATTGCCGCTGAAGGCGCCGGCGAAAACACCCACCTGCTGCAGAACATGGTCGAGCTGATCCGCCTCGCGCGGGTGCGGGCGCCGAACCTGCCGATCTTTGCCCTGGGCGAGCAAGTCACCCTGGAGAACGCCCCGGCCGATGCCATGAGCGAACTCAACCAACTGCGTGGCATTCTTTACCTGTTCGAAGACACCGTGCCGTTTCTCGCCCGCCAAGTGGCGCGTGCGGCACGCAGTTACCTGGACGGCTTGTTGCCGCCGTTTTTCAAGGCGCTGGTGCAGCACACCGCCGACTCCAATTATTCCTGGCACACCCCCGGCCATGGCGGCGGCGTGGCTTATCGCAAGAGCCCGGTGGGGCAGGCGTTTCATCAGTTCTTTGGCGAGAACACCCTGCGCTCGGACTTGTCGGTCTCGGTGCCCGAACTAGGCTCGCTGCTCGATCACACCGGGCCGCTGGCCGAAGCCGAAGCCCGCGCCGCGCGCAACTTTGGCGCCGATCACACGTTCTTCGTGATCAACGGCACGTCGACCGCCAACAAGATCGTCTGGCACTCCATGGTCGGGCGCGACGACCTGGTGCTGGTGGACCGCAATTGCCACAAGTCGGTGTTGCATTCGATCATCATGACCGGTGCCATCCCGCTGTACCTGTGCCCGGAACGCAACGAACTGGGGATCATCGGCCCGATCCCCCTGAGTGAATTCAGCCCGGAATCGATCCGTGCCAAGATCGAGGCCAGCCCGCTGGCCCGTGGTCGACCGGCGAAGGTCAAGCTGGCGGTGGTGACCAACTCCACCTATGACGGGCTGTGCTACAACGCCGAGCTGATCAAGCAGCAATTGGGCAACAGTGTCGAGGTGCTGCACTTTGACGAGGCCTGGTACGCCTACGCCGCCTTCCACGAGTTCTTCGCCGGCCGTTATGGCATGGGCACCTCGCGGACCCCGGACAGCCCGCTGGTGTTCACCACCCACTCAACGCACAAGCTGTTGGCGGCGTTCAGCCAGGCCTCGATGATCCATGTGCAGGACGGCGGCGCCCGCCAGCTGGACCGTGATCGGTTCAACGAAGCGTTCATGATGCATATTTCCACCTCGCCGCAGTACAGCATCATCGCCTCGCTGGACGTGGCCTCGGCGATGATGGAAGGCCCCGCCGGGCGTTCGCTGCTGCAGGAAATGTTCGACGAGGCCCTGAGCTTTCGTCGCGCGCTGGCCAATCTGCGCCAGCACATTGCCGCTGAGGACTGGTGGTTTTCCATCTGGCAACCGCCCTCGGTGGCCGGTATCGACCGCGTGGCGACGGCGGATTGGCTGTTGCAGCCGCAGGATGATTGGCACGGCTTCGGCGATGTGGCTGAGGACTATGTGCTGCTGGACCCGATCAAAGTCACCCTGGTGATGCCGGGACTCAACGCCGGTGGCGCCCTGAGCGACTGCGGCATTCCTGCGGCGGTGGTCAGTAAATTCCTCTGGGAACGTGGGCTGGTGGTGGAAAAGACCGGGTTGTATTCCTTCCTGGTGCTGTTTTCGATGGGCATCACCAAGGGTAAATGGAGTACCTTGCTCACCGAGTTGCTGGAGTTCAAGCGCAACTACGACGCCAATGCCAGCCTGGCCAGTTGTTTGCCATCGGTGTTCGCACAGGGCCCGTTGCGCTATCAGGGCCTCGGCCTGCGTGACCTGTGCGATCAGTTGCATAGCTGTTACCGTAGCAACGCGACCGCCAAGCACCTCAAACGGATGTACACGGTTTTGCCGGAAATCGCGATGAAACCGGCGCACGCCTACGACCAGCTGGTCAGGGGCGAGGTGGAAGCGGTGTCTATCGATGCGTTGCCAGGGCGCATAGCCGCGGTGATGCTGGTGCCTTATCCGCCCGGCATCCCGCTGATCATGCCGGGCGAGCGCTTTACCGAGTCGACGCGATCGATCATTGACTACCTGGCCTTTGCCCGGACGTTCGATAGCAGTTTTCCCGGTTTTGTCGCCGATGTTCATGGATTGCAACACGAAGACGACGGCAGTGGTCGTTGTTACACCGTCGATTGCATCAAGGGTTAAGAATGTTTATGCAAGCTGTAATGAACCCGAAGTATCCGGGGCTCAGTGTACGGGTCGCCGACGAAGGCTTTGACGCCTACGTGTGGGGCAATGACTTCAGCTTCGAGGTCGTTGCCTACGGTGAGCCGCAGATGGGCAAGCGGGTCGATCAATGGCCCGTGGAGCGCATCGTGCCGTACCGCAAGTGCTATGGCATCGACCCGGAGGAATTCGCCAGTTTTCGCGATGCGCCGGACAGTGCGATCTTCATGGCGTACCTGGATGATCGGGCGGTCGGGCATATCGTGATCAGTACCAACTGGAACGGCTTTGCCCACGTGGACGAGTTGGCGGTGGCGTTGCCCGCGCGACGCCATGGGGTGGCCAAGGCGTTGCTGGATGTGGCGCAGTTCTGGAGCCGCAAGAAAAACCTGCCGGGCATGATGCTCGAAACCCAGAACAACAACCTGGGCGCCTGCCGTTTGTATGAGCGTTGCGGCTATGTGATGGGCGGGATCGACCACCTGCGCTATCGGGGCATTGATCCGCAGACCCGCGAAGTGGCGATTTTCTGGTATCGGTTGTTCAAGGTGTAGGGGCGAGGGGTTTGGTGTCGCTGGCGAGCAGGCCCTCGGCCTTTTGCGTGACGATCTCCAGCAACGCATTCAGGGCCGGTGAGGCCACGCCCTCCTTGAGGGTCAGCGCATACAGGCTGACCATGATCGGCGGCGACACCGGGCAGGCATCCAGCCCGGCCTCGCGCGCACCGAACGCGGTGAAGGGGTCGACAATCGCCAGGCCTTCGCCGGCCTCCACCATGCTGCGCATCATCTGGTAAGTCTGTACCCGCGTCTGCACCACCGGCAGTGGGCGCAAGGCTTGCAGCTTGGCGTCCAGCAGACGGCTGAGCGGGTCTTGTCCTTCCAGCCCGATCATCGATTGGCCGGCCAGGTCCTGCAGCGCGATGTACTTTTGCTTGGGCTTGAGCCAGCCATGGGGCGCCAGCAGTTGCAGCTTGCCTTGGGCCAGCACGCTGCAGTGGATTTGCGGGTGCTGCGGGTCATGCAGGCTCAAGCCGACGTCAGCTTCATGCAGCAGCAGGCTCCTGACGATGTCCCGCGTCGGCTGGCTGGAGAGGTTGCACGGTGTGTCCTGGAAGCGTCGGCGCAGCACTGCAATGCTGTGTGGCAACAATTGGTTGGCCAGCGGCGGGGTGCAGAGGGCGCGCAAGGTCGGAGCGTGATGGTGTTTCAAACGGCTGGCCAGGCGTTGCACCGGTTCCAGCGCTTCCTGCAGGTGGGCCATTTCGACCTGCAGCTCCAGGGTCTCGCGGGTCGCCTGCAAGCGCCCGCGCACGCTGGCGAACAACATGAAACCCACTTGCTGCTCGGCATCCTTGAGCGTCGCCTCTACATCGCCCACAGGCAGTTGCAACCATTCGGCGGCCGTGCCGAGGTGTCCGGTCTGCAAGATGGCCTGAATCACTTCGATATGACGTAAACGCATGGCCGGAGTCTAGGGTCAGGAGGACGGGGATTCAATGGGTGGGCAAAAAAGAGCTGGGGCGTTGATTGGCGTCGACTACCGTTAATCATGCACGCAACTGCAACCAGCAGGCTGTATAAAGAGTGTTCAATCGCGCGATGACGGAGAGCCTTACCATGCCGGGAAGTACCAGGGTCAACACCCTCCAGCGCCAACACGGCTTTACCCGGTGGGCGGTGTTGGTGGCACTCGTCATCATTGGTTTGCTCGCACTTGCCGTGGGCCCGCGATTGTTTGGCGATGTGGCGCTGACGGAAATTTCCACGGCCAAGACCCAGGTGGCCACGCTCGGTGAAGCCATCGAGCGGTTCCACCAGGACACCGGCCGCTACCCGACTGACAGCGAGGGCCTTGAGGCCCTGGCCACGCAGCCGGCGGGCGAGACGAAATGGAAGGGGCCCTATGTCGACGAGGACCTGCTGAGCGATCCCTGGGGCGTTGCCTATCAGTACCACTTCCCGCCCACCCAGACGCGAACGCCGTTCGATCTGTTTTCGTTCGGCAAGGACCGCACACTGGGGGGCGTGGGTGAGAACAAGGATATTACCTACGGCGACCAGTAAATCATCTGGCATTACCCATCGACCTGATTAGAATGGCTCGTCTGATCGACAACGACCAAAGCCGGTGACCGGCACACACAACAAAAACAGGTCTGGTCTCATATGCGTTTGCCCTCGATATTCCTCGGGGTAACGGCCAAGCCACTGCTGGTCCTGGTGACCGTAGGGTGCGTGGCCGCTTATCTCTTCAGCAATCATGACGAAATCAAACCGCAAAACCTTGCCCTGGAGGCGTTTATCCGTGCCGAGGAACAGGTGGGCGCGCAGGTGGGTACGGTGCTGGACATGACGCTGGTCAGGCAGGTGGTGGCGTATCCCGCGTACAACTCGCCGGGCTACACGCGCCTGATGTATGCGGTGGAGGGCGAGCGGGGGAGGTTGATGGTGACGCTCAAGCAGGTCGACGGGGAGCCGGGGCTGGAAATCACCGAGATCCGTCGGCCGTGATCGCCCGGCCCAGTCAATGCCGTCAATGGCCGGGACTGAGCGGGTACGTTCGGGGGATCAGGCTTATGAAGCGAGGGTGGTCTGCGATTCGCGCACGATGATGGTCCCCGACTGGATCAGCTTGAACTCATCGCCTTCCAGTTTTTCTACACGGTCGCCAATGGCCAGCTTGTAGGTGGTGGTGGGTGCCGAGCCAGCCAGGTCGCCTTGCGCCGGGTTGGATTCCTGGAACTCATGCACCGAGTACACACGTCCTTCTGCGTCTCTGGCATGAAACTGTCCGACTAGTACTGCTGCCATCTGTTTAGAACCTCTGGAGATAAACACTCGATTTGCGGTGGTGTAGACCGTCATAGAGCGGGGTAGTTTACCTATGGAAAAAAAATACTATTCGCTGACCTTTTCAGACACTTCCTACGCATTGGGCTGCGAGACAAACGCCTGGAGGATTATCAAAACCTTCTGGTGAACGCGCCGCGAAGACTCTATAACTACAAGCTCCTTTAGTCAGACGTCGGGAAACCCCAATGAGCAAGGTCTACACGATTGCCGTCCTGGTTGGCAGCTTGAGAAAAGACTCGATCAACCGCAAGGTCGCCCTGGCATTGGCCGAACTGGCCCCTGCCAACCTGAAGTTGAACATTGTGGAAATTGGCGATTTGCCGCTCTACAACGAAGACATCGACGGTGCTGCGCCGCCGGCAGCGTACAGTACTTTCCGTCAGCAAGTACGCTCATCCGACGCGGTGCTGTTTGTGACCCCGGAGTACAACCGCTCCGTGCCCGCCCCGTTGAAGAATGCGATTGACGTGGGTTCGCGCCCATACGGCCAAAGTGCCTGGAGCGGCAAGCCGGGCGCCATCATCAGCGTGTCGCCGGGTGCGATTGGTGGGTTTGGCGCCAACCACCACCTGCGTCAGTCGCTGGTGTTCCTCAATGTGCCGTGCATGCAGCAACCGGAGGCCTACCTGGGTGGCGCGGGCAGCGTGTTCGATGAGTCCGGCAAGGTCTCGGACAAGACCAAGCCGTTCCTGCAGGCCTTTATTGATGCCTACGGCCAGTGGGTAGAAAAACAGACAGCCTGAGCCGATAACCCGAGCCAAACGGGGGAGTAGGCACGCCCGCTCCCCGCCCAGCCGGCTTTATCGCAGCCAGTTGGTGCGCGCCAGTTCGATCACTTCATCGCCGCGCCCGCTCATCACCGCCTTGAGCATATACAGGCTGAAGCCCTTGGCCTGCTCCAGCTTGATGGTCGGTGGCATCACCAGTTCCTGGGTCGCGGTGACCACGTCCACCAGCACCGGGCCATCATGGGCCAGGGCACGACGCAGGGCCGGTTCCAGGTCTTCGGATTGCTCCACGCGAATGCCGAGGATGCCCATGGCGTTGGACATCGCCGCGAAGTCCGGGTTTTTCAACTCGGTGCCGGCATCCAGGTAGCCTGCGGCCTTCATTTCCATGGCGACAAAGCCCAGGGATGAGTTATCGAACACGATGACTTTGACCGGCAACTGCAGCTGTGCCAACGAGATGAAATCCCCCATCAACATGGCGAAGCCACCGTCACCCGACATCGAAATCACTTGCCGCCCGGGGAATGCCGCCTGGGCACCGATGGCCTGGGGCATGGCATTGGCCATGGAACCATGGTTGAACGAGCCGATCAGCCGGCGCCGGCCATTCATCTTCAAGTAGCGCGCGGCCCATACGGTCGGCGAGCCGACGTCGGCGGTGAAGATGGCATCGTCATCGGCCAGTTCACTGAGCAGGCGCGCGACGTACTGCGGGTGAATCGGTCGATTGGCCTTCGACGGTTGCGCGAGGTCATCCAGCCCCTGGCGGGCTTTCTCGTAGTGCTTCAGGGACGTCTCGAGGAAGCTGCGATCGGTCTTGCGGGTCAGGCGTGGCAGCAACGCGTCGAGGGTCTCGCTGACGTCGGCGGCGATGCCCAGGTCCAGTGTGGCACGACGGCCCAGCGCCTGCGGGTTGCGGTCGACCTGGATGATCTTCGCGTCAGTCGGGTAGAACTGGCGATACGGGAAGTCGGTGCCGAGCATGATCAGCGTGTCGCAGTCGAGCATGGCGTGGTAACCGGAGCTGAAGCCGATCAGGCCGGTCATGCCCACGTCGAACGGGTTGTCCCATTCCACGTGCTCCTTGCCGCGCAGGGCGTGCACCACTGGGGCACCCAGGGCGTCGGCCAGGGCGACCACCTGATCGTGGGCACCGGCGCAGCCACTGCCGCACAGCAGGGTGACTTTCTCGCTGCTCTCGAGGATTTCGGTCAGGCGCTGCAGGTCCTGTTCCGCCGGCAGGGTGCGCGGTGCGTGCAGGGCCGGCCAGGGCTTGAGTTTGTCTTCGACCTCCAGCAGCGACACATCCCCCGGAATCACCACCACCGCCACGCCGCGATTGAGGATCGCCGAGCGCATGGCGCGGTGCAGCACGTGCGGCATCTGTTCGGGGTTGGTGACCAGCTCGATGAAGTGGCTGCACTCCTTGAACAACTCCTGGGGATGGGTTTCCTGGAAGTAGTTCAGGCCGATCTCGGACGAAGGGATCTGCGCCGCAATCGCCAGTACCGGCACATGGTTGCGATGGCAGTCGAACAGGCCATTGATCAAGTGCAGGTTGCCCGGCCCGCAGCTGCCGGCGCACACGGTCAGCTCACCGGTGGCGGCGGCCTCGGCACCGGCGGCGAAGGCGGCCACTTCTTCGTGGCGCACGTGCATCCACTCGATGCTGTCCATGGTGCGCAGGGCGTCGGTGAGGCCATTGAGGCTGTCGCCGGTCAGGCCCCAGATGCGCTTGATGCCCGCCTGTTCAAGGGTGGTCGCCAATTGCTGGGCCAGGTTGATTTTCGCCATGAAGAACTCCAATCGTCAGTGAGGTTAAAAATTGCTGATCAATAGGGGACAGTTCGATCACGGCGAATGCTCCGCGCTTAATGTGAAGATTGCGTCATGGCCGCACGGTATTGCCGAGTACGCCGCGCGATAAACCATTGGTCGCGGACCAGCGCCGTCCATGCGATCACCTTGGGATTGGGCCGGTGCCCACGGCTCAGGCGGCGCATCTGGTAGCGCACCACGGCGAGGATGGCGAGGGCGGCCAGGGGTTTGCGCTTCCAGTCGATAGGTTGCAGTTGCGGATTGAGGTCGCGGCCTTCGCGCCAGTGTTTGATCAGTTGCGGTTCCAGGGTCAGTGCGGTGGCGATGCCGGCCATGGCGATGCCGCTGTCGAGCACTTGTTGCACGATGGGCAGGCGGCGGATGCCACCGGTGACCATCACCGGCATCCTGGCGATGGCGGCCACTTCGCTGGCGAACGCCAGGAAGTAGGCTTCACGCGCCAGGGTGCGGCCGTCGCGTGCTTCGCCCTGCATGGCCGGTGCTTCATAGCTGCCGCCGGACAGCTCGAGCAGGTCGACGGGCAGCGGGTTGAGCATCTCGATCACGGCGCGTGCGTCGGCCTCGTCGAAGCCGCCGCGCTGGAAGTCCGCCGAATTGAGTTTGACTGCTACGCAAAATGACGCGCTGACGTTGGCGCGCACTGCGTGGATCACCTCCAGCAGCAGGCGCGCACGGTTCTCCAGCGAACCACCCCAACGGTCGGTGCGCCGATTGCTCAGCGGCGACAGAAACTGGCTGATCAAGTAGCCATGCGCGCCGTGAATCTGTACCCCGGTAAAGCCGGCTTTTTCAGCCAGGCGGGCGCTGGTGGCGAAGCGCTTGATCACGTCCTGGATATCCTCCTCCGTCATGGCCCTGGGCTTGGCGAACATCTTGGAAAAGCCGCCCAGGTCAAGGGCGACGGCGGAAGGCGCTATTGCCTGCTGGCCCAGGTTGGCCATGGTCTGGCGGCCCGGATGGCTGAGCTGCACCCAGAAATGCACGCCCTTGGCGCGGGCCACATCGGCCCATTCGCGAAAGCTGTCCAGGTGCTGTTCGTCTTCGAGGGCCACGCCGCCGGGGCCAGTCATGGCGTGGCGGTCGATCATCACGTTGCCGGTCAGCAGCAGGCCCGGTTCGCCGTCTGCCCAGGTCTTGTACAACTGCTTCAATTCGCGGGACGGGGCCTGTTGGGCATCCGCCATATTCTCTTCCATCGCGGCCTTGGCGATACGGTTGGCGATGACTTGGCCATTGGGCAGTTGCAAGGGTTCAAAGGGTGACATGGGTTGACTCCTGAGCAGGGGAGGCCTCAGGCTAAGCTTAAAGTTAACTTTAATGTCAAGCAGGCAGTGTCGATGAATATTGGTGAGTTGGCCAAACAAAGTGGGCTGGCGGCGTCGCGTATCCGTTTCTATGAAGCCGAAGGGCTGATCAGCCAGGTGGGGCGCCAGGCCAATGGCTATCGCCGCTATGCACCGGAGGCCTTGCAGACGCTGCGCTTGATTCAGAGCGCCCAGCAGGCCGGCTTCACCTTGCAGGAACTCAAGGCGCTGATGCCGGCCCCCGGCGAGCACAAGCGCGACGAGCTGATGGAGGCGCTCGAGCGCAAGGTCGAGCAGATTGAAGCGATGCAGGCGCAACTGGCGCACAGCAAGGCGCAGTTACTCGGGGTGATCGACGCGGTACGCGCGCAACCGGAAGGTGTGCCGTGTTCGATGGGGCAGAAACAGGTGCTGGCGTCGATCAAACTCAACTCATAAAAAAAGCCCTGGCATGCCAGGGCTTTTTCATTTGTGCAGACTCAGCGGCGACGGAACAGCGGCAGCGGTTCATCCGTTGCAGCCTGGTACGTCACCGAGAAATCCTTGAGGCTTTCCAGTGCTTCGTACGGGTCTTTGTCGGCGCGCAAGGCGAAGGCATCGAAGCCGCAGCGGTGCAGGTAGAACAGCTGGTCGCGCAGCACGTCGCCAATCGCCCGCAGCTCGCCCTTGTAACCGTAGCGGTCACGCAACAGGCGGGCATTGGAGTAGTTGCGACCATCGGTGAAGGCCGGGAAGTTCAGGGCGATAACCTGGAAGTGCGCCACGTCTTCGCCGATTTCCTCGGCCTCTTCATCGGCGTCCAGCCACACACCCAGGCCGCCGTCGCGGGCCTTGAGGGCGTGACCGTGTTCGCGCCACAGGGCCAGCGGCACGATCAGGTCGTCGCAGTTGGAAATGCCATCGAAGCTCGCGTCCTTGGGCAGCAGGTGCCAGGTTTCGTCGACGACTTCGTTGTTCTTAATGATTCGCTGCATAGACGCGCTCCTTGAACAGGTCAATGCCGATGCGCTGGTAGGTGTCGATGAAACGCTCATCTTCGGTGCGCTGTTCGATGTACACGTCGATCAGCTTGCCGATCACCTCGGGCATGGCTTCCTGGGCGAAGGACGGGCCGAGGATCTTGCCCAGGCTCGCATCGCGGCTGGCGCTGCCACCCAGGGACACTTGGTAGAATTCTTCGCCTTTCTTGTCCACGCCCAGGATGCCGATGTGGCCGACGTGGTGGTGACCACAGGCGTTCATGCAACCGGAGATGTTCAAGTCCAGCTCGCCGATGTCGAACAGGTAGTCCAGGTCGTCGAAGCGGCGCTGGATCGATTCGGCGATCGGGATCGACTTGGCGTTGGCCAGGGAGCAGAAGTCGCCGCCCGGGCAGCAGATGATGTCGGTCAACAGGCCGATGTTCGGCGTGGCGAAACCGCCTTCGCGCAGCTCGCCCCACAGGGTGAACAGTTGGCTCTGTTCAACGTCCGCGAGAATGATGTTCTGCTCGTGGGAAGTACGCAGTTGACCGAAGCTGTAGCGGTCGGCCAGGTCGGCGACGGCGTCCAGCTGTTTGTCGGTGATATCGCCCGGCGCAACGCCGGTCGGTTTCAGCGACAGGGTCACGGCCACATAGCCAGGACGCTTGTGCGCCAGGGTGTTGCGGGTGCGCCAGCGGGCAAAGCCTGGGTGCTGCTGGTCGAGCGCGGCGAGCTCGGCGTCCTGATTGCTCAGGGCCTTGTACTCGGGGTCGACGAAGTGCTTGGCCACACGGTGTACTTCGGCTTCGGTCAGGGTGGTCTGGCCGCCGCGCAGGTGTTCCATCTCGGCGTCGACTTTCTGGGCGAATACCTCAGGGGTCAGCGCCTTGACCAGGATCTTGATCCGGGCCTTGTACTTGTTGTCACGACGGCCATAGCGGTTGTAGACCCGCAGGATCGCGTCGAGGTAGCTCAACAGATCCTGCCACGGCAGGAATTCGTTGATGAACGCACCGACCACCGGGGTCCGGCCGAGGCCACCGCCCACCAGCACGCGGAAGCCCAGCTCGCCGGCGGCGTTGTACACCGGCTCCAGGCCGATGTCGTGGACTTCGATGGCCGCACGGTCCGAAGTCGAGCCATTGATGGCGATCTTGAACTTGCGCGGCAGGTAGGCGAATTCTGGGTGGAACGTCGTCCATTGGCGGACGATTTCACACCAGGGGCGTGGGTCGATCAGTTCGTCGGCGGCAACGCCGGCAAACTGGTCGGTGGTCACGTTGCGCAGGCAGTTACCGCTGGTCTGAATGGCGTGCATCTGCACGGTCGCCAGTTCAGCCAGGATGTCCGGCACATCTTCCAGCGCCGGCCAGTTGAACTGCACGTTCTGGCGGGTACTGATGTGGGCATAGCCTTTGTCGAAGTCGCGGGCAATCTTGGCCATCATGCGCATCTGGCGCGAGGTCAACTGGCCGTAGGGCACGGCAACTCGCAACATCGGCGCAAAGCGCTGAACATAAAGGCCATTTTGCAGGCGCAGAGGGCGGAACTCTTCTTCGCTCAGTTCACCTGCTAGGTAGCGTCGGGTCTGATCACGGAACTGCTTGACGCGGTCCTCGATGATGCGCTGATCGTATTCGTCGTATACGTACATATAGGTCCTGTTCTCGGCAAATCTGCGCGCACGGCCGCGCACTCCCAACGGAGCCGGCGCACGATACCAGTTTGCGTTTATGCGCAAAAGTGATGTTTGAGTATATGCAAATAACCAAAATGACTAATGAGAACGGTTATCGCGATACCCACATTTGTCATGCGGGCAATCGTCGACTTTACTGTGATCGTGTCTGAACGTGATCACCTATAAAACCGACAAGAGGCGATGCGATGAGCAATTCGACAAAAGCCCGTAAACCCGACAGTACCGTTGATGCCTGGGCTATTCTGTTCTTGATAATCCTGGTGGTTGGAACTGCCGTGTTCTGGGTCAGCCACCAGTAGTTATAGGTACGGACCCCTGTAAGAGCTGGCTTGCCAGCTCTGACAGACAGGTTGGGTTTATACGCCAGCCACGTGCAGCACCAGTTGCACGATGCCAAACAGCGTCAGCGCAAACACCGCCGTGAACAGAATGCCCAGGATCACAAAGTGGCTGGGCTTGCCGTGGGTGAAGTCGCGGGCGCGGTTCTTGCCGCTCTGCACGCCAAAGGCGGCCGCCATCACGCTGTGGAGCATCTGCCAGAAGGTTGGCGGCTTGTTGTTGGCTGGATCGTCCATACATCCCTCGACACAAGGTGTGTGAGGGACAGCATAGACAATCCCCCAGGCGTCAGTTGTCGTAGCCCAGGTTAGGGGCCAACCAGCGCTCGGTCACGGCCAGGTCCTGGCCTTTGCGTGCGGTGTAGCTGCTGACCTGGTCCTTGTCGATCTTGCCCACGGCAAAATACTGCGCCTGCGGGTGGGCGAAGTACCAACCGCTGACCGCCGCCGCCGGGAACATCGCGTAGTGCTCGGTGAGGAACACACCGCTGCGCCCGGCGTGCATTTCGCGGGCCTCGGGGTCGAGCAGTTGGAACAGCTGGGCTTTCTCGGTGTGATCCGGGCAGGCCGGGTAGCCGGGGGCAGGGCGGATGCCGCTGTACTGCTCCTTGATCAGCGCCTCGTTATCCAGTTGCTCGTCCTTGGCATACCCCCAGTGCTCTTTACGCACCTGCTGGTGCAGCCACTCGGCGCAGGCTTCGGCGAGGCGGTCGGCGAGGGCCTTGACCATGATCGAGTTGTAGTCGTCCCCCGCGTCCTGGTAGGCCTTGGCCACTTCTTCGGCGCCGATGCCAGCGGTGGTGATAAAGCCACCGATGTAGTCGGTCACGCCGCTGTCCTTGGGTGCGACGAAGTCGGCCAGGGAGAAGTTCGGCTTGCCGTCTGTCTTGATGATCTGCTGGCGCAGGTGGTGCAGCCGGGCGATCGGCTGGCCGTCATCACCGTAGACTTCCAGGTCATCGTCCTGCACCTGGTTGGTCGGCCAGAAGCCGAACACCGCACGTGCGCTGATGAGCTTTTCGTCGATCAGCTTCTTGAGCATTTCCTGGGCATCGGCATACAGCGCGGTGGCGGCTTCGCCGACCACTTCATCGTCGAGGATGCGCGGGAATTTGCCAGCCAGGTCCCAGGAGATAAAGAAAGGGGTCCAGTCGATGTACTCGGCCAGCACCTTGAGGTCGATATTGTCCAGCACCCTGGAGCCGGTAAAGGTCGGCTTCACCGGCGTGTAGGTTGCCCAGTCGAACTGCGGCTTCTTGGCGATGGCCGCCGGGTAGCTCAGGCGTTCGGTGCGCGCGCTGCGGTTGGAGGTGCGCTCACGCACGTCGATGTATTCGAGGCGGGTCTTCTCGACGAAGCCGGCCTTCAGCTCCTTGGACAGCAGCTGCGTGGCCACGCCCACCGCGCGCGAGGCGTCGGTCACGTAGATCACCGCATCGTTGCTGTACTTGGGTTCGATCTTCACCGCCGTGTGCGCCTTGGAAGTGGTCGCGCCGCCGATCATCAGCGGCAGGTAGAAGTCCTGGCGCTGCATCTCGCGGGCTACGTGGACCATCTCGTCCAGGGACGGCGTGATCAGGCCCGAGAGCCCGATGATGTCGCACTTCTGCTCCTTGGCCACCTGCAGGATCTTCTCCGCCGGCACCATCACGCCCAGGTCGACAATGTCATAGCCGTTGCAACCGAGCACCACGCCGACGATGTTCTTGCCGATGTCGTGCACGTCGCCCTTCACCGTTGCCATCAGGATCTTGCCCTTGGCTTCCGGCTTGTCGCCTTTTTCCAGCTCGATGAACGGGATCAGGTGGGCCACGGCCTGCTTCATCACGCGTGCGGACTTGACCACCTGGGGCAGGAACATTTTGCCGGCGCCGAACAGGTCGCCGACGATGTTCATGCCGGACATCAACGGGCCTTCGATCACCTCGATGGGGCGCGCGAACGACTGGCGGGATTCCTCGGTGTCTTCGACGATGTGGGTGGTGATGCCCTTGACCAGTGCGTGTTCCAGGCGCTTGTTGACGTTCCAGCCACGCCATTCCTCGGTCTCGGCTTCCTTGACGCTGCCGTCACCCTTGTACTTGTCGGCAATGGCGAGGAGGGCATCGGTGCCTTCCGGGGTGCGGTTGAGCACCACGTCTTCCACGGCGTCGCGCAGCTCGGTCGGGATCTGGTCGTAGATCTCCAACTGGCCGGCGTTGACGATCCCCATGGTCAGGCCGTTGCGGATC
This sequence comes from Pseudomonas sp. TH21, assembly GCF_016651025.1. NCBI lineage: Bacteria > Pseudomonadati > Pseudomonadota > Gammaproteobacteria > Pseudomonadales > Pseudomonadaceae > Pseudomonas > Pseudomonas sp. TH21. Next base: position 2,741,003 of record NZ_JAEKEQ010000001.1, read on the forward strand.
GCATACAGCAGGAACACCGAGTGGATTGCCTCGCGCACCGGGTTGTTGCCGCGGAACGAGAACGACACGTTGGACACTCCGCCGGAGGTCAGCGCGTACGGCAGCTCGTCGCGGATATAGGCACAGGCGTTGATGAAGTCGACGGCGTAGTTGTTGTGCTCCTCGATACCGGTGGCGACCGCGAAGATGTTCGGGTCGAAGATGATGTCTTCCGGCGGGAAGCCGACTTCATTCACCAGGATGTCGTAGGAGCGTTTGCAGATTTCTTTCTTGCGCGCCTCGGTGTCGGCCTGGCCGGCTTCGTCGAACGCCATCACCACCACTGCCGCGCCGTAGCGCTTGCACAGCTTGGCGTGGTGAATGAACTGCTCGACGCCTTCCTTCATGCTGATCGAGTTGACGATGCCCTTGCCCTGGATGCACTTGAGGCCAGCCTCGATGACTTCCCACTTCGAGGAGTCGATCATGATCGGTACGCGGGAAATGTCCGGTTCGCCGGCAATCAGATTGAGGAAGGTCACCATGGCCTTCTTCGAATCCAGCATGCCTTCGTCCATGTTGATGTCGATCACCTGGGCGCCGGCTTCGACCTGCTGCAGGGCGACTTCCAGGGCCTCGGTGTAGTTGTCTTCACGGATCAGGCGGGCAAAGCGCGCGGAACCGGTGATGTTGGTCCGCTCGCCGACGTTGACGAACAGCGAGCTGCGATCAATCGTGAACGGCTCCAGGCCCGACAGGCGGCAGGCCTTGGGAATGTCCGGGATCACGCGCGGCGCATACCCGGCCACGGCCTTGGCGATGGCTTCGATATGGCCCGGCGTGGTGCCGCAGCAGCCGCCGACGATATTCAGGAAGCCGCTCTGGGCGAATTCCTCGATGACTTTGGCGGTTTGCGACGGCAGTTCGTCGTACTCGCCGAATTCGTTGGGCAGGCCGGCGTTGGGGTGCGCGGACACATGGGTGTTGGCCTTGTTCGACAGCTCCTCCAGGTACGGGCGCAACTCGCTGGCACCCAGGGCGCAGTTGAGGCCGACGGACAGCGGCTTGGCATGGGCCACGGAGTTCCAGAACGCTTCGGTGGTCTGGCCCGACAGGGTACGGCCGGATGCGTCGGTGATGGTGCCGGAGATCATGATCGGCAGCTCGACATTCAACTCCTCGAACACGCCTTGCACGGCGAAGATCGCGGCCTTGGCGTTGAGGGTGTCGAAGATGGTCTCGATCAGGATCAGGTCGGCGCCACCTTCGATCAGGCCCTTGGTGGCCTCGGTGTAGTTCTCCACCAGTTCATCGAAGGTCACGTTGCGGTAGCCGGGGTTGTTCACGTCCGGCGACAGCGAGCAGGTGCGGCTGGTAGGGCCGAGCACGCCGGCGACGAAACGCGGCTTGGCCGGGTTTTCCAGGGTCTTGGCGTCGGCGATCTTGCGCGCCAGGCGTGCGCCTTCCACGTTCAATTCGTAGGCCAGTTCTTCCATGCCGTAGTCGGCCATGGAAATGCGCGTGGCGTTGAAGGTGTTGGTTTCGAGGATGTCGGCACCGGCATCCAGGTAGGCTTTTTCGATGCCGCCGATCACGTCCGGACGGGTGATCACCAGCAGGTCGTTGTTGCCCTTGACGTCGCTTGGCCAATCGGCGAAGCGCTTGCCACGGTAGTCCTGCTCTTCGAGCTTATAGCTCTGGATCATCGTGCCCATGCCGCCGTCGAGGATCAGGATGCGTTCCTTGAGGGCTTGGTGAAGGGCGTGCAGGCGAGCGCTACGATCGGGCATGGGACTACTCTAGTTCAGGCATTACGGAGGGCGTGGATCATAGCAAACCTGTGCGCTTTTAGAGCATGCAAGGTTTTTGCATGAATATCGCTCACGTTGATGGCGCGTCGACATCGGTAGACTTGTCGGCAATTTTTCAGCGCACGCATTGAATCGGGACCGGATACATGTCACTTCGTCTTATCGTCAGCGCCGTCCTGGCCTTGATAGCCAGTACTGCCACGGCAGAAGGTCCCGCTCCGGCGATCTCTTATACCCGCGACATCCAACCGATCTTCACCGAGAAATGCGTGGCCTGCCATGCCTGCTACGACTCCGCCTGCCAATTGAACCTGGGCAGCGCCGAGGGCGCGGCGCGCGGGGCTACCAAAGTGCCGGTGTACGACGGCGAACGCAGCCGGGCCACGCCGACGACCCGATTGTTCTACGACGCCTTCGGCAAGCAGGCCTGGCAGCAGAAGGGCTTCTATTCGGTACTTGATGCCCAGGGCAGCCAGGCCGCGCTGATGGCGCGCATGCTGGAGCTGGGGCATAACGCGCCGCTGCAGCCGAATGCCAAGTTGCCCGAAGAGATCGTGCTGGGCCTGAACCGCGAGAACATGTGCGCAATGCCCGGCGAATTCAACGCCTATGCCGGCGCCCATCCCAAGGAAGGCATGCCGCTGGCCGTCACCGGCCTGACCGACCAGCAATACCAGACCCTGCAACGCTGGCTGGCCTCCGGCGCGCCGATTGACGAGCAGGGCCTGGCGCCCAGCGCCAGGGAAGCGCTGCAGGTGCAGCAGTGGGAAAACCTCTTCAACCAGCCGGGTGCCCGCGAAAGCCTGGTGGCGCGCTGGTTGTTCGAACATCTGTTCCTCGCGCACATCTATTTCGAGAACGGCGAGCCGGGGCATTTCTTCCAATGGGTGCGTTCACGCACGCCAAGCGGCCAGCCCATCGACCTGATCGCCACGCGCCGCCCGAATGACGACCCCGGCACCCAGGTGTACTACCGGTTGTGGCCAGTGCAGGGCGTGATCGTGCATAAAACCCACATCACGTACCCGTTCAGCGCGGCGAAGATGGCGCACATCAAGGAGTTGTTCTACGCCGGCAACTGGCAGGTCGACGCCTTGCCGGGTTACGGGCCGGGCCGGCGTGCCAACCCGTTCGAAACCTTCGAGGCGATCCCGGCCAAGGCGCGCTACCAGTTCATGCTCGATAACGCCGAGTATTTCGTGCGCACCTTCATTCGCGGGCCGGTGTGCCGTGGGCAGATCGCCACGGACGTGATCCGCGACAACTTCTGGGCCCTGTTCCAGGACCCCGAGCACGACCTGTACATCACCGATGCGCGTTATCGCGGCCAGGCCACGCCGCTGCTGGCGATGCCGGGGCAGAACGATGACGTCGGCAGCGTGCTGAGCCTGTGGCTGGCCTACCGCGACAAACGCAATGAATACGAGGCCTTGCGCCGCGACAGTTACGCCGATCTGCCGCCGCCGAGTTGGTCGAGCCTGTGGGCCGGCAATGACAATGCCTTGCTGAGTATCTTCCGCCACTTCGACAGCGCCTCGGTGACCAAGGGCCTGATCGGTGAGGTGCCACAGACGATGTGGCTGTTTGACTACCCGCTGCTGGAACGCACCTATTACCAATTGGCGGTGAACTTCGATGTGTTCGGCAATGTGTCGCACCAGGCCCAGACCCGCCTGTATTTCGACTTGATCCGCAACGGTGCCGAGCAGAACTTCCTGCGCCTGATGCCGGCCGACAGTCGCGAGGATTTCCTCGACGACTGGTACCAGAACAGCGGCAAGCTCAAGTTGTGGCTGGACTACGAGGCCATCGACGACGACACGCCCACCGGCCTGCACCTGGATGCCAAGGACCCCAAACGTGACTTTGCCAACCAGTTGCTCGCGCGATATGGCGACCTGAATGCCAGTCCGGACCCGATCAACCGTTGTGACGGCGCCTTTTGCTCGCGTGACGGGATCGACCCGGCGCTGCAGGATGCCGAGCAGGCCCTGAGTCGCCTGACGGCGCGCCCGGCAGCCGGGCTCAAGGTCATCGACCAGTTGCCTGAGGCGACGATGCTGCGGATCGAGACCACCCGCGGCAAGCGCGTGGTCTACAGCATGTTGCGCAACCGCGCGCACAGTAACGTGGCGTTCCTGCTGGGTGAGGCCTACCGCTATCAGCCGGGCCTGGACACCGTGACCATCTACCCCGGCGTGCTCAGCAGCTACCCGAACTTCATGTTTAACATTCCTGCGCAGGAAGTCCCCGAGTTCGTCGCCGAAATGGAGCAGGCCAAGGACGCCAACCGCTTTGAGAAGATTGTCGACCGCTGGGGCGTGCGCCGCAGCCATCCGTTGTTCTGGCAGTACTTCCATGATCTGTCGCGCTACATCCACGAAACCACGCCGGTGGAAGAGGGTGTGCTGGATATGAACCGCTACGAGAATCTTTGATCGACCTTTGTCCGCCCGCCATGGTCCCAACTTCAGGCATCGGTGTTGGGAAGGGTGGCGGACAATGTTGATCTCGGTACAGGCGCTGCGCGCTCTGGCGGCCTGGACAGTGGTGGGGCACCACTTCATGCAGATTTTCTTCGGTTTCAAGGCGGACACCGCCCTGGGCCGGCTGTTCGTGGAAAAGGGCGCGGCGGGCGTGGACGTGTTTTTCGTGATCAGCGGCCTGGTGATCTTCCTGTCCACCCAGGACAAGGATCTGCCGCCCTGGCGATTCCTGCTCTACCGCCTGTTGCGCATCGTGCCGGCCTATTGGTTCTACACCTTGCTGATGGCTTTGTTGGTGGTGGTTGCCCGGCCGATGCTGCCGGATCAAAGCGTCGATGCAGCCCATGTGCTGATGTCGTTGTTCTTTATCCCTTCCGAGAACCCCGGCGGCTATGGGGTGTACCCGACGCTCAACGTGGGCTGGACGCTGAACTACGAAATGCTCTTCTACCTGCTGTTCGCCTGGGCGCTGCTGTTCCGTCGGCAGTGGCGATTGCTGGTGGTCGCGGCGCTGTTGTTCGCGGTGTGCGAGGCCTGGACGTCATTCGGCTGGATCAGCGAGTTCTACCGCTCGGATATCGTGGTCGAGTTCCTGATGGGCATCGGCATTGGCATGCTCTACCGCAAGGGCTGGATTCGCCCCGGCGTGTGGCTGCCGTTGCTGGGCGTCGCCGCCGCGCTGCTGGCGATCTACCATTGGCCGGCTTCGCCACGGGCGCTGACCTGGGGCCTGCCCAGCGCGGTGCTGGTGGTGGCGTGCATGGCGCTGGAGCGCTTCTTCGCGGACAATCGATTGCTTAAAGTGCTGGGGGACTGTTCCTATTCGGTGTATCTGCTGCACGTGCTGGTGTTGTCCGCCGGTGGTTACGCCGCCCAGCGCTACGGCCTGAACCCGTATGCCGTGTTGGCGGTGTGCGTGGTGATCATCGGCCTGGGTGCCCTGGGCAGCTACCGCTGGCTGGAAAAGGGCAGTTATCGCCTGCTCAAGGGCTGGTTCGATGGCGACCAACGGTCAAATTTATCCCGACAAAAATACTAGGACTTTGTACCTCTGTAATGATTTGGCGTAAACTGCCCGCAAGCCTGTGAGGAGTTTCCATGACTGCCATAACCATTACCGACGCCGCCCACGATTACCTGGCCGACCTGCTGTCCAAGCAGAACACCCCGGGTATCGGTATCCGCGTCTTTATTACCCAGCCCGGCACCCAATACGCCGAGACTTGCATTGCCTACTGCAAGCCTGGGGAAGAGAAACCTGAAGACACCGCGCTGGGGTTGAAAAGCTTCACCGCGTACATCGACGCCTTCAGCGAAGCCTTCCTCGACGACGCCGTGGTCGACTACGCCACCGACCGTATGGGCGGCCAGTTGACCATCAAGGCGCCGAACGCCAAGGTGCCGAACGTCAATGCTGACAGCCCGGTCAACGAGCGCATCAACTACTACCTGCAAACCGAGATCAACCCGGGGCTGGCCAGCCACGGCGGTCAGGTCAGCTTGATCGATGTAGTGGAAGACGGTATCGCCGTATTGAAATTCGGCGGCGGCTGCCAGGGCTGCGGCCAGGCGGACGTGACCCTGCGCGAAGGCATTGAGCGCACCCTGCTGGAACGTATTCCAGAGCTCAAGGGTGTACGCGACGTGACTGACCACACGCAGAAAGAAAACGCCTACTACTGAGTAAGGCGTTCACTGCGAACAAAAAAACGGCGCCCCGTGAGCGCCGTTTTTTTATGCTTTAAATTCATTGATTTACGCTATCTATCTGACAAATTAGATCAAGAGTGGGAGCGGGCTTGCTCGCGAATGCGGTGCCCCAGTCACTCAATTAGTTGACTGACACAGCGCATTCGCGAGCAAGGCCGCTCCCATATTTTTGATTTATATTTTATTCATTTAAATCAGTGTCTTATATTTGATTAATGAGGTTAAGCATTAAGGCCGATAAAGGTGTGCATGCCCAGCCCGATACAGCGACGACTCGCTGAAACTGTCACTCGCCAGCACCCGACCCACCACAATCAACGCGGTACGCCTGAATCCCTTGGCGGCGACCTTTTCGGCAATGTCATTCAACGTTCCCAGCGCCCAATCCTGATCCGGCCAGGTCGCCCGGTGCACCACGGCAATCGGGCAATCGGCGCCATAGTGCGGCAGCAGTTGCGCGACGATCTTCTCCAGGTGATTGACCCCCAGGTGGATCGCCATGGTCGTGCCGTGTTGCGCCAGGCTGTCAAACGCTTCGCCGGCGGGCATGCTGGTTTTGTCGGCGTAGCGGGTCAGGATGACGCTCTGCGCAATGTCCGGCAGGGTCAATTCGGTCTCCAGCAGCGCTGCACACGCCGCCACCGCGGTCACGCCGGGGATGATCTGAAATGGAATGCCCAGCTCGCGCAAATAGCGGATCTGCTCGCCGATCGCGCCATACAGGCTTGGGTCACCGGAGTGCACGCGTGCCACATCCAGGCCATTGGCGTGGGCGGCCTTGATCAGGTCGATGATCTGTTCCAGGTGCAGTTCGGCGCTGTTGACCACCTGCTGCGCCTGATGGCCTTCCAATACCGCCGCCGGCACCAGCGAGCCGGCATAGATAATCACCGGGCAACTGCGGATCAGCCGCTGGCCTTTGACGGTGATCAATTCCGGATCGCCAGGGCCTGCGCCGATAAAGTAGACGGTCATGGTATTTCCTGTTTAAAAGCGGGCGTGTATGAACATTGTTCATGTTCAGGGCAGGCAATTATCGGGGTTTTAGCCTGCGCAGGCCAATGCAAAGGTCGCCTGGGCGTTTTTTCGGCGGGTGATCAGCAGGCGGGCAGGGCCGCTGGCGAGGTATTCGGCGAGGGCCAGGGCGGCGCTTTCGGCGACGCCATGACAGCCTGTGTGGGCGAACGCGACGGCTGATTTGTGGCTCAGCCGGTTTTCATACACCGCCAGTTGGTCGGCGCTGAAGCACTGCAGCGGCAGCTTAAGCAGGCGGGACAGGGCGACCAGGCCCGGTTCATCCTGCCTGCGGTCGATGCTTGCCAGCGCAGTGATGCGCTGGCGCTCGATCCCCCCTTCGGCGAGGGCGCTGTCCAGCAGGTCCAGCAGGGTGTGAACCTCACAGCCGCGCTGGCAGCCCAGGCCGACCACCAGGGTCATGCTGAGTATTGATCGTCGCGGTTGCGGCGGAACAGCCAGGCGCTGATCAGGCCCAGGGCCAGCCAGAACGCCACGTTGGTCAGCTGCGAAGCGATCTTGAACTGCGCTTCCAGGGCTTCCGGGGCCAGCATCGAATGCACTTCCGGCTGCGGTGCGCCGATCACGTGTGGCACCGCCAGGATCGCCACGCCGAGGATTTTCAGCAGCCAGTTGCGACCGAACACGATCAGCGCAATGCCGGCCGCCGTCGAGGCCGCGGTGCCGATCCACCAGATCTGCCGTTGTGCGAGATCGGCAGCGGCGGTGCCTGGCAGCTCAGGCGGCAGGCCCAGGGTCGGTGCCAGTACGAAGGTCGCATAACCGGCCAGTCCCCACAGCAGGCCTTGGGCGGTGCGAGTAGGCGCGCGCAAGGTGTAGAGGCCGGCGAGCATCAGGGCAAAACCCACCGCAACAACCAGGTTGCCGCCGGTGGTGGAGAGCACGCGTTGCCAGCCGTCTTCCGGCTCCCAGGCCTCGGCGTCGTGGCTGTGGGCGGCGGCGCCGTCGGCATGTTGATGTGCCACTTCAGTAGTGGCCGGGGCGTTTTCGAACGTTTCCGCCTGCAAAATCAACGGAGCGACCCAGAAACTTTGCAGCAGGGTCAGCAGCAGGGCGGCCAGGAGGCCGGTGAAACCTGCGGTTTGCGCAATACGCTTGATCATGTCGGCAGGTCTCAGTGGCACGGGAACGCGGCGCTATGGCGGGTATCGTGGGCAGCGTTGTGCACCGCTTCGATGTGCGAGAAACCGGCGAAATACACCAGGCACGCGCCGAGAATCGACGCGCCGATGGCGGCGGTCAGGCGTTGGCTCAGGGTGGCGGAGCTGCTGGCGGTGTGCGAGGTGCTGCTGATGATCGACATGGCGCGTCCCTTCTGGGTGTCAGGGTGAAACGAGCGCATGAAAACCCCGCGAGCCAGGCACGCAGGGTTCTGAACAGCGCCCGCCCACCGCGGGTTTGTTATCTGATTTTTTCGGGCCGGTCTCCGGGCTTGCGAGGGGGCTCCTGGGGGGAGTCCTGAAAGCGTCGCCTTCCCATGCCCTTGGCACAGTGGATCTGACGCTTCGCTCGCTTACCGTTGCGGGGGCAGCACCGGACTCGTCATGTGATGACTCACCGGTTTCCCGTTTCACCCTGTGAAGGGCACCCGAAACAAGGTGTGTAGGAGAGCATGGGGGTGGGAGGGGAGTCAAATCGGTTGTGGGGGCATATCCGTTATTTGGGTAACGGCCGCCTATGGTTCCGCCCTTACGGCGGGTCACTTTTGAACAGCGCAAAAGTAACCAAAACGCTCTTGCCCCAACACTCGGCACCTCGCCTAGGCTCGGTGTGCCCTCACGCAGGCTTGAATCCGTGGGCCGCCGCAATGGGCCATCCTTGGCCCAGTGCGGCTAACCCGGCGTCCTGCCGGGTTACCCACGGATTCAAACCTGCGTTCGGCCAGCGTGTTTAATGGGGCGCCTCAGATCAAGATCAAAAGCGGCTCGCTTCGCATCGTTGGTACGCTTTTTGATCTCTTTAGGAGCCGGCTGCCGGCGAAAAAAAGTGAGGACGCCGCGTTGGTTCTGGTGCTTCGCATCATCGTTAACGACCATCGCAGGCAAGCCAGCTCCCACAGGTTGACCGAGTTCGAGATAAGAATCCGGTCGGCTTTAAGGCCGCCGCGCTTTTGCTTTTGATCTTGATCTTGATCTAGGCGCCCCATCAAACACGCTGGCCGGAATTCGATATTGATTTGGGGGGTAAACCGGCAGGGATGCCGGTTTAGCCGCCCCGCGCCATGGATGGCGCGTGGCGGCGGCCCCCCAAATCAATGTCGGATTACGGGCACACCGAGCGTGAGCGAGGTGCCGAGTGTTGGGGCAAGAGCCCTTTTGGTTACTTTTGGGGCTCTTTTCCAAAAGTGACCCGCTGTAAGAGCGGAACCAATAGCCGCCATTACCGCAGAAACGGATATGTACACCAACCCAACCCCATCATTGACCATCCCCCCACCACTGCGTAGCCTTGCACCCTCGAGGTTCTTCAGCCCAGGCCGAAGCTAAGAAGGGAACGCGGTCCAATCCGCGGCTGCCCCCGCAACTGTAAAGGGTTTATCCGACTGCCACGCCACTGCCACCAGGCGGGAAGGCGCAGCCGGCGCCGGTCGCACGACCCGCAAGCCCCAAGCCAGGAGACCTGCCTCGCAACCGATTTTCCACTTCAACCGGGCGGGGTGATCCGGTGACGAAATCTGCCGCTGCGCGCCGCCGCAGGGCCTATCGTCCCGTATGCCCGCCCCAAAGGGCATCCGATGAAAACACTGGCCAAACTCCCCGTCACCATCGTTACCGGCTTTCTCGGTTCGGGCAAAACCACGCTGCTGCGCCATATGCTCGATAACGCCCAGGGCCGTCGCATTGCCGTGATCGTCAACGAATTCGGCGAGCTGGGCATCGACGGTGAAATCCTCAAGCAATGCTCCATCGGGTGCACCGAGGAAGAAGCCAACGGCCGCGTGTATGAGTTGGCCAACGGCTGCCTGTGCTGCACCGTGCAGGAAGAGTTCTTCCCGGTGATGCGCGAACTGGTCGCCCGTCGCGGTGACCTCGACCATATCCTCATCGAAACCTCGGGCCTGGCCCTGCCAAAGCCGCTGGTGCAAGCCTTCCAGTGGCCGGAAATCCGCAGTGCCTGCACCGTCGACGCGGTGATTACCGTGGTCGACAGCCCGGCCGTGGCCGCCGGCACCTTCGCCGCCTTCCCGGATCAAGTCGACGCGCAGCGTAAGCTCGACCCGAACCTGGACCACGAATCGCCATTGCACGAGCTGTTCGCCGACCAACTGGCCAGCGCCGACCTGGTGATCCTCAACAAATCCGACCTGATCAGCGCCGAAGACCTGGCCCGTGTGCGCCTGGAAGTCGCCGAAGAACTGCCGCCGGCGGTGAAGATCATCGAAGCCAGCAGCGGGCGCCTGCCGCTCGACGTGCTGATCGGCCTGGGCGCCGGCTCCGAAGAGCACATCGACGGTCGCCACAGCCACCACGATCATCACCACGAAGGTGAAGACGATCACGACCACGATGCGTTCGACTCGATCTCCATCGATTTGCCGCAAGCCGACGAAGCGCTGCTGCTGGACGCCCTGACCCAACTCGTGGTGCAACACGGCATCCTGCGCGTCAAAGGCTTCGCGGCGATCCCGAACAAGCCGATGCGCCTGCTGATCCAGGGCGTGGGCACGCGGTTCGACAAGCACTTCGACCGCGCCTGGGCGGCCGATGAAGCGCGCATCACGCGCCTGGTACTGATCGGCCAGGAGCTGGATGCGGCTGGCCTCGAAGCGCAATTGCGCGCTGCCCTCAGCGTTTAAACCATGCACCTGCTCAGGACCCAGCCCGGTGGTTTCGTCTCGGACGACAATATTGCCGACCTTGGACAAACGCCCGCCGAACTGGTGATCCTGTGCAGCGGCGACTCCAGCCTGGCGCTGCTCGCCGAAGCTGCCCAGCAGTTGCCCGAGGATTACCCCAGCTTTCGCCTCGCCAACCCGATGCAGGTGCAGAACCATGCCTCGGTCGACCTGTACGTCGACGAGGTGCTGCGCCATGCCAAGGTCATCCTGATTTCGCTGCACGGCGGCATCGGCTATTGGCGCTACGGTATCGAGCGCCTGGTGGAGTTGGCCGAGCGCGGCGTGCAACTGATTCTGGTGCCGGGGGATGATCGCCCCGACCCGGAACTCAGCGGGCTGAGTACCGTTGGGGCGGCGGAACGCGACCGCCTGTGGCACTTCCTGCGCCAGGGCGGCCTGGGCAACGCGTTGGATTTCTACGGTTGCCTGGCGAGCAGTTACCTGGGCCGCAGCTACGCCTGGAACGAGCCGCAAACCCTGCCGCGCACGGCGATTTATCACCCGCACACTGCCAACCCGCGCCTGAATGACTGGCAGGCGGATTGGCGCGCGGAGTGGCCGGTGGCGGCGGTGCTGTTCTATCGCTCGCACCTGCAGGCGGCCAATACCGGTTTTATCGATGTGTTCTGCCAGCGCCTGCAGGCGGCGGGTCTCAACCCGTTGCCGATGGCGGTGGCCAGTTTGAAAGAGCCCGGCTGCCTGACGGTGGTCGAGGACCTGCTGGACGAGGTCGGCGCGGCGGTGATCCTGAACACCACCGGCTTCGCCCAGTCCAGCCCGGAAGCCCCGCACCTGCGGCCGTTTCGACGCAATATCCCGGTGATCCAGGCGATCTGCGCCCAAGACAACCAGCCCGGCTGGGAAGCCAGCGAACAAGGCCTGGGCCCGCGCGACCTGGCCATGCACATTGCCTTGCCGGAACTGGATGGGCGCATCATCAGCCGGCCGATCAGCTTCAAGGACCTCGCCTGGCGCAGTGAGCGCAGCCAGTCGGACGTGGTGTGCTACCGCGCCGCGCCCGAGCGCATGGATTTTGTCGCCGAACTGGCCCGACGCTGGGTCGAACTGGCGCGTGTGCCGAATGCACAAAAACGCATCGCGCTGATCCTCGCCAACTACCCGACCCGCGACGGCCGTATCGGCAACGGCGTGGGCCTGGATACGCCTGCTGCTGCGCTGAATATCCTGCGTGCCCTGCACGCCGAGGGTTATCCGCTGCCCGCTGAGTTGCCGGAGAGCGGCACTGCGTTGATCCATGAACTGCTGGGCGGTGTCACCAACGACCTCGACAGCCTCGACCTGCGCCCCTGCCATCAAAGCCTCGGCCTGGATGATTACCAGGCGATGTTCAACCGCCTGCCCGAGGCCAATCGCCGGGCCGTGCTGGAGCGCTGGGGTACCCCGGACCACGATCCGATGTGCCGCGACGGGCGCATGATGATCGCCGGCCTGCGCCTGGGCCTGACCTTTGTCGGTATCCAGCCGGCGCGCGGTTACCAGGTGGACGCCAGCGCGGTGTACCACGACCCGGACCTGGTGCCACCTCACGGCTACCTGGCGTTCTATTTCTGGCTGCGCCATACCTACGGCGCCCATGGCGTGATTCATGTGGGCAAGCACGGCAACCTCGAATGGCTGCCGGGCAAGGGCGTGGGCCTGTCGGAAAACTGCTGGCCGGACGCGCTGCTGGGGCCGTTGCCGAATATCTATCCGTTTATTGTCAATGACCCGGGCGAGGGCGCCCAGGCCAAGCGCCGCACCCAGGCGGTGATCATCGATCACTTGATGCCGCCGCTGACCCGCGCCGAGACCTATGGGCCGTTGCGAGACCTGGAATTGCTGGCGGACGAGTACTACGAGGCCCAGCTGCTCGACCCGCGTCGGGCGCTTGAGCTGCAAAAGGACATCCTCAAGTTGGTGCGCGAAACCCGCATCGACCAGGAACTTGAGCTCGACAACGACGCCGACGCAGCGGTATGGCTGCCGCGCCTGGACACTTACCTGTGTGACCTGAAGGAGTCGCAGATCCGCGACGGCCTGCATATCTTTGGCGAGTCGCCCGAAGGCCGCCTGCGCATCGACACTCTGCTCGCATTGCTGCGCATTCCGCGTGGCGATGGGCGTGGTCCGCAATCGAGCCTGTTGCGGGTGTTGGCCAAGGCCTTCGACCTGGGCTTCGACCCGCTCGATTGCGCCCTCGCCGAACCCTGGACCGGCCGCCGCCCCATGGTCTTGCAGAAGATCGACGCGCAGTTGTGGCGCACCGCCGGTGACACCCGCGAGCGCCTGGAACTGTATGCGACGCGCTTGATCGAGCAGGCGTTGGAAGGGCCGCTGGAGCAATTGGAAGAGCCCGGTTGGGAGGATGTGAAGGCCGTTATCGAAAGCCTGCGCATTGTCGTCGCACCGCGCCTGGATGCCTGTGGCCCGGCGGAAATGCGCGGCTTGCTCGACGCCCTGGGCGGCCGTTTCGTGCCGGCCGGGCCGAGTGGGGCGCCGAGTCGCGGGCGCCTGGATGTGCTGCCGACGGGACGCAATTTTTTCACCGTGGACGTGCGTAACCTGCCGACCACCACCGCCTGGCGCATTGGCTTTCAGTCGGCGAACCTGATTCTTGAGCGACACCTGCAAGATCATGGCGACCACCTGCGCCAGCTCGGCCTGTCGGTGTGGGGCACCGCGACCATGCGTACCGGCGGCGACGATATCGCCCAGGCCATGGCGCTGATGGGCGTGCGCCCGGTATGGGCCACGGGCAGCCAGCGCGTGGATGACTTTGAGATCCTGCCGGTCAGCCTGCTGGACCGCCCGCGCGTGGACGTGACGCTGCGCGTTTCGGGGTTCTTCCGCGATGCCTTCGCCAACCTGATCCGCCTGTTCGACGCAGCCGTGCAGGCGGTAGCGGCGCTGGATGAGCCGGATGATATGAACCCGCTGGCCGCCAAGGTGCGCAGTGAGCGCGCGGCGCTGCTCGAGTCCGGCCTGGATGAAGCCGAAGCCGCGAAGCAGGCGGGCTGGCGTATCTTCGGCGCCAAGCCCGGTGCCTATGGTGCAGGCGTGCAGGGCGCGATTGACGGGCGCCTGTGGCAAAGCCGCGAGGACTTGGCCGAGGTCTACCTCAATTGGGGCGGTTATGCCTACGGCGGCTCGGATGAAGGCACTGCCGCCCGCGAGCAATTTGCCCAGCGCCTGAGCCAGGTGCAGGCGGTGTTGCAGAACCAGGACAACCGCGAGCACGACTTGCTCGACTCCAATGACTACTACCAATTCCAGGGCGGCATGCTCGCTGCCGTGGAAACCCTGAGTGGCGACAAGGCTGCCAGTTATCATGGCGACCACAGCCAGCCGGACTTGCCCAGGATCCGTACCTTGAAGGAAGAGCTGAACCGCGTGATCCGCTCACGGGCCGCCAACCCGAAGTGGATCGACGGCGTGAAGCGCCACGGCTATAAGGGCGCGTTCGAGATGGCCGCGACCGTGGATAACCTGTTCGCGTTCGACGCCACCACCGCGCTGATCGACGATCACCAATACGCCTTGCTCGCCGACGCCTACCTGCTCGACCCCGACACCCGCGCGTTTGTGCAGCAGCACAACCCTGCAGCGCTGCGCGACATGACCGAACGCATGCTCGAAGCCCAGCAGCGTGGCCAGTGGCAGGAACCGGGGGCGTATAAGGAAGCGTTGGAAAATCTGTTGTTGGATATAGAAGAAGACGGCTAAGGCTGTCTGTGGCAAGTGGGCTTGCTGTGGTAAGTAGCCTTACTGAGGGTGAGTAGGTTTGTTGTGGCAAGTGTCCTTACTGAGGATGAGTAGGCTTTTTGTGGCAAGTGTCCTTACTGAGGATGAGTAGGCTTTTTGTGGCAAGTGTCCTTACTGAGGGTGTGCAGGCTTTTTGTGGCAAGTCGCCTTACTGAGGGTGTGCAGGCTTTTTGTGGTGAGCGGGCTTGCCCCGCGTTGGGCTGCGAAGCAGCCCCAAAACCGCACGCTGCGGTTTGTCAGAAACAAATGCGTTGGCTTTAATGGGGCTGCTGCGCAGCCCAACGCGGGGCAAGCCCGCTCGCCACAAAAAAGCCCACTGGCTGAGAGGGTCATGCTAGTTACAACAAGCTCACTGGCTGAGAGGGTCCTGCTAGTTACAACAGGCCCACTGGCTGACAGGGGGCCTGCTGGTCACAGCAAGCCCACTGGCTGACAAGAGGCCTACTGGTCACAACACGCTCGACCACCACAGGAAACCGCCTGTGCCGCAGAATTTAACGAGAAATAGGCATGACTGATATTCCCCATTTTCCGCTGTCCGCCGTGGTCGGCGCCGATGACTTGAAGCTGGCGCTGTGCCTGACTGCCATCGACCCGAAGATTGGCGGTGTGCTGATCGAAGGCCCGCGCGGCATGGCCAAGTCGACCCTGGCGCGCGGCCTGGCCGACTTACTCGCCAGCGGGCAGTTCGTCACCTTGCCGTTGGGCGCCACCGAAGAACGTCTGGTCGGCACTTTGGACCTGGACGCTGCGCTGGGTGAAGGCCGCGCGCAGTTTTCCCCCGGCGTGCTGGCCAAGGCCGACGGGGGCGTGCTGTATGTCGATGAAGTCAACTTGCTGCCCGATCACCTGGTCGACCTGTTGCTGGACGTCGCCGCCAGCGGCACCAACCTGATCGAACGCGACGGTATTTCCCATCGGCACTCGGCGCGGTTTGTGCTGATCGGCACGATGAACCCGGAGGAGGGCGAGCTGCGACCGCAGTTGCTGGATCGCTTCGGTTTCAATGTGGCATTGAGCGGGCAGACGTTGCCGGCCGAGCGAGGGAAAATCATCCGCCGTCGTCTGGATTTCGACAGTGACCCGGCGGCGTTTTGCACGCAGTGGGCCGAGCAGCAGGCCGCGTTGCGTGAGCGCTGCACCCAGGCGCGGGCGCGGCTGGAGAGCATCGCGCTGGATGATCAGGCCTTGGCGCAGATCACCGAGCGCTGCTTTGCTGCGGGTGTCGATGGCTTGCGCGCTGATCTGGTCTGGCTGCGCGGCGCCAGGGCCCACGCGGCGTGGCGCGGGGCGACCGCGATTGCCGAGGACGATATAGACGCGGTGGCGGAATTTGCCTTGCGCCATCGTCGTCAAGCGCAATCCCCAGCGGCCAGCCCGCCGCCTGAAGGCCAGGCGCCCAAGCCGTCGGATACCTCGCCTGGTCAAGGCCAATGGGGCGATATGCCCGCACCGGCCCTGCCCACGGGCGCCCGCCGAGACGTGCCCAGCTGGCCAAAAAGCCCTAGGCATCCGCCCCCGACCTGACGCGGGGGCGGATGCCCGTCCCACCGCGGGGCGACTGGACAGAGGCAGGCAGGGCAAGGCGCGCAGCGCGAAGCAGGGCGCGGTCAACTGGCCGGGCACTTTGCTCGGTGGCCGACCGCAATCGCGTGAAGACTTGCGCTACCACCTGCGCAGCCGTTCGGCGCATGAATTGTGGCTGGTGATCGTCGATGCTTCGGCGTCTACCCGTCGGCACCGTGCATTGACCGACGCCAAAGGCTTACTGGCGCAATTGTTTGATGACGCTTATCGCCAACGGGCACGCATGGCGTTGCTGACGGCCAGCGGACAGTCGCCCGCATGGCAGGTGCAGGGGCTCAAGGCGGCGAAAAGCCTGGCGGGCTGGCTCGAACAGCTGGGCGCGGGTGGCGGTACGCCGTTGCTGGCGGCGTTGACCGAGGCGGGGCATTGGTTGGCGGCACGGCGCAAGCGCTATCCGACCGAGCAGCAGCGCTTGCTGGTGATCACCGATGGGCGGCTCAAGACGATTACCGGGCTGCCGTTGCTGGAGTGTCCGGGGCTGTTGGTGGATATCGAGCGAGGACCGATCCGATTGGGGCGCGCGCAGGAACTGGCGGCCGAGTTGCAGCTGGAATATCGGCATATCGATAGGCTGTAGTGCCTGGACTATTGCTTTCGCAGGCAAGCCAGCTCCCACATTAATAAGCAGCGCGCTTGAAATGTCGGTCTGGCTTGCCCGCGATGGACCCCTCAAGCCTGCCCTAAACCCCCGCAGCCAACCCAATAACCAGCCTGAAATACGCTCCAAATGTGGGAGCTGGCTTGCCTGCGATGGGGCACTTGAACCCTCCCCAAAACCCTCAGCCAGACCCCACAGCCAACCCAATAACCAGCCTGAAATACGCTCCAAATGTGGGAGCTGGCTTGCCTGCGATGAGTCCCTTGAAGCGGCCCCAAAACCCTCACCCAGACCCCACAGCCAACCCAATAACCAGCCTGGAATACGCTCCAGTGTGGGAGCTGGCTTGCCTGCGATGGGTCCCTTGAACCCGCCCCAAAACCCTCACCCAGACCCCACAGCCAACCCAATAACCAGCCTGGAATACGCTCCAAATGTGGGAGCGGGCTTGCTCGCGAAGAGGCCATCAGCCACCCCGCAAAAATCATCAGGTGCTGCCCGGCACGTTCGGCCACAAATCAGCCACCAGGAACAAGCGCTCGGCTTCCTCCCAGTCCTCACCGACTTGCACCATGCGCACCAGTAGCTGCGCCGGCGCCATCGGCTTCAACTCCGCGAGCCAGCCCTGCATTTGTTCCGCGCTCCACACCTCATCCGCGCGGTAATGCGCGGGTGCCAGCCATGCGTGCCGGGGCAGGGGCTGCCAGCGCCCAGGCGGGGTGGTGCGGACAAACTCCTGCCAGTCACGCTGATGCAACCAGCGCCCGCGCAAATGCTGCGGATGGGCCCCTCGGGGCGGCTCCGCCTGGCCCGGCCAGGGATAGAGCAAATACCCCCCAAGCCACAAATGCGCGTCGAACTGCTGGATATCCAAGGCGCCCAGCGCCTCACGGCTTTCCGTCCGCGCCGAAATCGGCAGTTGATGCTGGGCCAGGTGCGCCAGCTTGCGATCCAACCGGTCATGGCAGCCCGGGCCGAGCCACTGCGCAGTGTCCTCGCCGTTGCCGTGCTGGGGGCCGAGATAGAGCTTGATCGCCAGTTCCAGGTGGTGCACGCCCTCGCGGTCGCGCAGCAGCATGTCGAGCTCGCCCAGGGTGTGCCCGGCGCGGCGGATCGGCAGGTTGGCAGCCAGCAGCTCGACGCCCGGCGCATGCTGCACGGCGAACTGCCACAGGCGTTCGTAGTAGAGGCCCAGGCGACGCGTGCGCGACAGGCTCAGCCAGTGCTGCAAGGCGCTGCTGTCGCGGTCGAGTGTGCGTAGCCAGTGTTCAAGCCGCTCGGGCGCTTGCACCCAGTCGCTGCCGGCCAGCGGGTGGCGCTGCGGCCACGGCGTCTGCGCCAGCATCGGCGGGGCGAGCATCACCCACGCCAGGTCGCGCACCTCGGGGTGGCGCAGTTGGCGGGGCAGGTTGTGCAAATCCGGGAACACAGTCATGAGTCCGAGCATAGCCTTTTAACCGCCGCGCAGGTGGCTGAGAACCGTTGTCATCAAGGCTTCACGGCGACAAAGGATTTTGCCTCAGGCGGCCTTTCGCCCATAATCGTTTCTTTTTTGCCACACCCCAAATCCCGCAGGAGCCCCATGGAGCAATTTCGCAATATCGGCATTATCGGTCGCCTGGGCAGTACCCAGGTGTTGGACACCGTCCGCCGGCTGAAAAAATTCCTGCTGGAACGCCATCTGCATGTGATCCTCGAAGACACCATTGCCGAAATTCTCCCCGGCCACGGCCTGCAGACTTCCTCCCGCAAGATGCTCGGCGAAGTGTGCGACATGGTCATCGTGGTCGGCGGCGACGGCAGCCTGCTCGGCGCCGCCCGGGCCCTGGCGCGGCATAACGTGCCGGTGCTGGGGATCAACCGTGGCAGCCTGGGGTTCCTCACCGATATCCGTCCCGATGAGCTGGAAGTCGAAGTGGCCAAGGTCCTCGACGGCCATTACCTGGTGGAAAACCGCTTCCTGCTGCAAGCCGAAGTACGTCGCCACGGCGAGGCCATCGGCCAGGGCGATGCGCTCAATGATGTGGTGCTGCACCCCGGCAAATCCACGCGGATGATCGAATTCGAGCTATATATCGACGGCCAGTTCGTGTGCAGCCAGAAGGCCGACGGCCTGATCGTCGCCACGCCGACCGGGTCCACGGCCTACGCGCTGTCGGCCGGCGGCCCGATCATGCATCCCAAGCTGGATGCCATTGTGATTGTGCCGATGTACCCCCATATGTTGTCGAGCCGGCCAATCGTGGTCGATGGCAACAGTGAGCTGAAAATCGTGGTGTCCAAAGACATGCAGATCTACCCGCAAGTCTCCTGCGACGGGCAGAACCATTTCACCTGCGCCCCCGGTGACACCATCACCGTGAGCAAGAAGGCGCAGAAGTTGCGCTTGATCCATCCGCTGGATCACAACTACTACGAAGTGTGCCGCACCAAGTTGGGCTGGGGCAGCCGCTTGGGGGGTGGAGGCGACTGATGCTCGATCCCGCGCGCAGCTACGACCTGATTGGTGACGTGCACGGTTGCGCCCATACCCTTGAGCACCTGCTCGACCGGTTGGGCTACCACAAGCAAGGGGGTACCTGGCGCCACCCGTCGCGCATGGCGGTGTTCCTCGGCGATATCATCGACCGTGGCCCGCGCATTCGCGAGGCGCTGCATATCGTCCATGACATGACCGAGGCCGGTCAGGCGCTGTGCATCATGGGCAACCACGAGTTCAATGCCCTGGGCTGGACCACACCGGCGCCGCCGGGCAGTGGCAAGCAGTTCGTGCGCGAGCACAATCCACGGCATGCGCGGTTGATCCAGGAAACCCTGACCCAGTTCGAGCAGCACCCGGGCGACTGGCACGACTTCCTCGACTGGTTCTACGACATGCCGCTGTTTGTCGATGCCGGACGTTTTCGCGTGGTGCATGCGTGCTGGGATGACGGCTTTATCCAACCGCTGCGCGCGACCTTCGCGGACGGCTGCATCGACCCGCACTTCCTGCAGGCCGCCGCCGTGCCCGGCAGTTTTGCCTGCAATGCCTTCGACCGCCTGTTGCGCGGCACCGACATGCGCCTGCCCGATGGCCTCACGCTGACCGGCGGCGATGGGCTGACGCGTTCGTTCTTTCGCACCAAGTTCTGGGAAGACGACCCGAAAACCTACGGCGACATCGTGTTCCAGCCCGACGCCTTGCCGGAGCCGGTGGCGCGCACCCCGTTGTCGTCCACGCAAAAAAATTCCCTGCTGCGCTATGGCGTCGACGAGCCCCTGCTGTTCGTCGGCCATTACTGGCGCAGCGGCAAACCGGCGCCGATCCGCCCGAACCTGGCCTGCCTGGACTACAGCGCCGTGCTGTACGGCAAGTTGGTGGCGTACCGCCTGGACCAGGAAACCCAACTGGATCCGCGTAAATTCGTCTGGGTCGACGTTGAGCGACCTGAGGTCATTAAATGAGTACCGTGGCTGTATTGCGCCTGCCCCTGAGCGTCGACCTGGGTGGTTTCGTAAAATTGCTGCAACGCATGCAAGTGCCCCATCGCGTCAGCGAGGAGGCGGGTGAGCAAGTGTTGTGGGTTCCGGAAACCATCAGTGAAGACGTGCGCGTGTTGTACCAACGCTTTCCCGCCGGCGATCCAGACCAGCAACTGGATATTCCCGAGCAGGCGTCGGTTTCGCGCTCCGGTTTTATCCAGCAAGTGCGCCACAGCCCGGTAACGGCGCTGGTGCTGCTGGCGAGCATCATCGTGGGCGCGGTGACCTTGCTGGGTGAGAACCTGCAAGCCATGAGCTGGTTGACGTTCCTGCCGTTTCGGGTGATGGGCGAGTACATCCAGTTCACCCCGTTCGCCGACATGTTGGCTTCAGGGCAGTGGTGGCGGTTGGTCACGCCGATGCTGATCCACTTCGGCATCCTGCACCTGGCCATGAATGGCATGTGGTACTGGGAGCTGGGCCGGCGCATCGAAGTGCGCCAGGGCAGCATCAACCTGCTCGGCTTGACCCTGTTGTTCAGCCTGGTCTCCAACTACGCTCAATACGCCTACGGTGGCCCCGGCCTGTTTGGCGGGTTGTCCGGCGTGTTGTATGGCTTGCTCGGGCATTGCTGGATCTTTCAATTATTGTCGCCCAACCCGGCCTATCGCTTGCCCCGTGGGGTGCTGGTGATGATGCTGGTGTGGCTGGTGCTGTGCCTGTCGGGGCTGGTCTCGATGATCGGCTTCGGCGAAATCGCCAACGCTGCCCATGTCGGCGGCCTGGTCATCGGTTGCCTTACCGGTTTGCTCGGCGGGTTGTACAACCGTCGCAAATCCTCTCTTTGATAAGGAAGAGCCTCATGTCCTCTTTTGCTGAAATGATCGAAAACATCACCCCCGATATCTACGAGAGCCTCAAGCTCGCGGTGGAAATCGGCAAGTGGTCCGATGGCCGCAAGCTCACCGCCGAGCAGCGCGAGCTGTCCCTGCAGGCGGTGATCGCCTGGGAAATCCAGAACCTGCCGGAAGACCAGCGCACCGGCTACATGGGCCCGCAGGAGTGCGCGTCCAAGTCGGCACCGGTGCCGAACATCCTGTTCAAGTCGGATGCGATCCATTGATTGAAATTGGTCGCGGTGCAGTCAGCAAGATGTCGGCGCAACTCGGTGAGCCGACCGTTCAATACGCGTTTCGCCTGGGCGATGTCGAGGTGCCGGTCAACCCGCTGATCGGTACTCACGTGCGCCTGGAATACCTCGGTGCCATCCATTGCAGCCATTGCGGCCGCAAGACCAAGACCAGCTTCAGCCAGGGGTATTGCTACCCGTGCATGACCAAGCTGGCCCAGTGTGACCTGTGCATCATGAGCCCCGAGCGTTGCCATTACGACGCTGGCACCTGCCGCGATCCGGGCTGGGGCGAGCAGTTCTGCATGACCGACCACGTGGTGTACCTGGCCAACTCGTCGGGGATCAAGGTCGGCATCACTCGCGCGACCCAATTACCCACCCGCTGGCTGGACCAGGGCGCGAGCCAGGCGCTGCCGATCATGCGCGTTGCCACTCGCCAGCAGTCCGGCTTTGTCGAGGACCTGTTCCGCAGCCAAGTGGCCGACAAAACCAACTGGCGAGCGCTGCTCAAAGGCGATGCGCAATCGGTGGACCTCAAGCACGTGCGTGATGAGCTGTTCGCGGCCTGCGCCGAAGGCCTGGTGACGTTGCAGGAACGCTTTGGCCTACAGGCCATCCAAACGATTGCCGACATCGAGCCGATCGAAATCCGCTACCCGGTCGAGCAGTATCCGACCAAGATCGTCAGCTTCAACCTGGACAAGAACCCGATTGCCGAAGGCACGCTGCTGGGGATCAAGGGCCAATACCTGATCTTCGACACCGGCGTTATCAATATTCGTAAGTACACGGCCTACCAGCTCGCCGTGCATCAGTAGAAGGATGCCATCCATGCGCACCGAACAACCGAAGATGATTTACCTGAAGGACTATCAGGCGCCGGACTACCTGATCGAAGAGACGCACCTGACCTTCGAGTTGTTCGAGGACCACAGCCTGGTCCACGCGCAGCTGGTGATGCGCCGCAACCCTGCGCGTGGCGCCGGCTTGCCGCCGCTGGTGCTCGATGGCCAGCAACTGGAGTTGCTGACCGTCAACCTCGGCGACCAGGAACTGACGGCCGCTGATTACCAACTGACCGACAGCCACCTCACGCTGCACCCGACCCGCGAAACCTTCACGGTCGACACTAGCGTGCGTATCCACCCGGAAACCAACACCGCGCTGGAAGGCCTGTACAAATCCGGCAGCATGTTCTGCACCCAGTGTGAGGCAGAAGGCTTCCGCAAGATTACCTACTACCTCGACCGCCCGGACGTGATGAGCACCTTCACCACCACGGTGATCGCCGAGCAACATCGCTATCCGATCCTGCTGTCCAACGGCAACCCGATCGCCAGCGGCCCCGGTGAGGACGGCCGTCACTGGGCGACCTGGGAGGACCCGTTCAAGAAGCCGGCGTACCTGTTCGCCCTGGTGGCCGGCGACCTGTGGTGCGTCGAAGACAGCTTCACCACCATGACCCAGCGTGAAGTGGCGCTGCGCATCTATGTCGAGCCGGAAAATATCGACAAGTGCCAGCACGCCATGACCAGCCTGAAAAAATCCATGCGCTGGGACGAAGAAACCTACGGCCGTGAGTACGACCTCGATATCTTCATGATCGTCGCCGTGAACGATTTCAACATGGGGGCCATGGAGAACAAGGGCCTCAACATCTTCAACTCCAGTGCCGTGCTGGCCCGCGCCGAAACCGCCACCGACGCCGCGCACCAGCGGGTCGAGGCGATCGTCGCCCACGAATACTTCCACAACTGGTCGGGCAACCGCGTGACCTGCCGCGACTGGTTCCAGCTGTCGCTCAAGGAAGGCTTCACCGTGTTCCGCGACTCGGGTTTCTCGGCCGACATGAACTCGGCCACGGTCAAGCGCATCCAGGACGTGGCGTACCTGCGGACCCACCAGTTCGCCGAAGACGCCGGGCCCATGGCCCACGCGGTACGCCCGGACAGCTTTATCGAGATCTCCAACTTCTACACCCTGACCGTGTACGAAAAGGGCTCGGAAGTGGTCGGCATGATCCACACCTTGCTCGGCGCCGAAGGCTTCCGCAAAGGCAGCGACCTCTATTTCGAACGCCATGACGGCCAGGCCGTGACCTGCGACGACTTCATCAAGGCCATGGAAGACGCCAACGGTGCCGACCTCAGCCAGTTCAAGCGCTGGTACAGCCAGGCAGGCACGCCACGCCTGGCGGTGAGCGAGTCCTACGACGCCGCGGCCAAGACCTACAGCCTGACGTTCCGCCAGAGCTGCCCGCAAACCCCGGACAAGGTCGAGAAGCTGCCGTTTGTGATTCCGGTGGAGCTGGGCCTGCTGGACGCCAAGGGCGCCGGTATCGCCTTGCGCCTGGCCGGTGAAGCGACGGCTGGCGCCACCTCCCGCGTGATCTCGGTGACCGAAGCCGAGCAGACATTCACCTTCGTCGATATCGCCGAACAGCCGTTGCCTTCGCTGTTGCGTGGCTTCTCGGCGCCGGTGAAGCTGAGCTTCCCGTACAACCGCGACCAGCTGATGTTCCTGATGCAGCACGACAGCGACGGCTTCAACCGCTGGGATGCCGGCCAGCAACTGTCGGTGCAGGTGCTGCAGGAACTGATCGGCCAGCATCAGGCGGGCCAGCCGCTGAAGTTGGACCAACGCCTGATCGACGCGCTGCGCACCGTCTTGAGCGATGAATCCCTGGACCAGGCCATGGTCGCCGAGATGCTCTCGCTGCCGAGCGAAGCCTACCTGACGGAAATCAGCGAGGTGGCGGATGTCGATGCGATCCACGCCGCGCGCGAATTTGCCCGCAAGCAACTGGCCGACCATCTGTTCGAAGGGTTGTGGCTGCGTTACCAGGCCAATCGCGAGCTTTCCAAGCAGACGCCGTATGTCGCGGCTGCCGAGCACTTCGCCCGTCGTGCCCTGCAGAACATCGCGTTGTCGTACCTGATGCTCAGCGGCAAGCCAGAAGTCCTGGCGGCGACGCTGGATCAGTTCGACACCAGCGACAACATGACCGAACGCCTCACCGCACTGGCAGTGCTGGTGAATTCGCCGTTCGAAGCGGAAAAAGCCCAGGCGCTGGCGGTGTTCGCGGAGAACTTCAAGGACAACCCATTGGTCATGGACCAGTGGTTCAGTGTACAGGCCGGCAGCACGTTGCCGGGCGGGCTGGCACGGGTCAAGGCGTTGATGGAGCACCCGGCGTTCAACCTCAAGAACCCGAACAAAGTGCGCGCGCTGATCGGCGCATTTGCCGGGCAGAACCTGATCAACTTCCACGCGGCGGACGGTTCGGGTTATCGCTTCCTGGCGGACCTGGTTATCCAGCTGAACGGCTTCAACCCACAAATCGCTTCGCGCCAGCTGGCGCCACTGACGCGCTGGCGTAAATACGACAGCGCGCGCCAGGCGCTGATGAAGGCGGAGCTGGAGCGCATTCGTGGCTCGGGTGAGTTGTCGAGTGATGTGTTCGAGGTGGTCAGCAAGAGCCTTGCCTGAGTCGCCTGAATAAAAAAACGGCCTGTATAGGCCGTTTTTTTTTGCTTCAAATTACCGGTGGTCGAGGTGTATCCGCGCCGATATCGACAGGGAAACGCTCGGCAATGATGCCGTGCGGCACGCCCAGCGGAATGGCGCTGGCGGTGTCCAGGCGGGTGACCTGTTCGGCCGACAGGTGCACGCTCAATGCGCCCAGCGTGGCGTCCAGTTGTGCGCGCGTGCGCGAGCCGAGGATCGGGATCAATGCCGTGGTCGAGCGTCGCGCCTTTTCGCGCAGCCAGGCGATGGCGACGTGGGTCGGGGTGGCGTCGAGTTCAGCGGCGACGGCCAGCAGGGTGTCGAGCACGGCGGTTTCGCGCGCGCTTTTTTCTGCGTGGACCAGAATCCCCATTTTGCTGGCGCGGGTGTCGCCTTGGCTTTCTCGGTACTTGCCGGTCAGGAAGCCGCCGCCCAACGGCGACCACAATGTGGCACCCAGGCCCAGCGCCTCGGCCATTGGCAGCAGCTCGCGGTCAGCGGTGCGCTCGACTAGGCTGTATTCCACCTGGATGCCGATGATCGGTGCAAAGTTGCGCACTTCAGCCAGCAGGTCGGCGCGGGCAATGCGCCAGGCCGGGAAGTTGGACAGGCCGGCATAGTGGATCTTGCCGGCGCGCACCAGGTCGTCGAAGCCGCGCAGGATCTCTTCCATGGGCGTGACGTTGTCGCTCATGTGCGCCCAGAGCAGGTCGATGTGGTCGGTGTTCAAGCGCTTGAGGCTTTCTTCGACCGCGCGCACCAGGTTCTTGCGGTTGTTGCCGAGCCTGATCGTGCCCTCATCGGACGGTTGGGTGCGCAGGGTGTACTTGGTGGCCACCACCAGGCTGTCGCGCTCGCTGGCGATGAATTCCCCCAGCAGCTTTTCGGCCTGGCCGAACTGGTAGCCGTTGGCGGTATCGAGGAAGTTGCCACCGGCTTCAAGGTAGCCATCGAAGATCGCCTTGGCTTCATCGCGCTCGGCGCCATGGCCCCAGCCCGTACCGAAATTACCGGTGCCCAGGGCCAGTTCAGATACCTGCAGACCGCTACGGCGGCCAAAGACTTTATTGCGCATACAAGGACTCCAGAGGCAGTGATGTGTCTTACATGTTTGGAAACATGTATTTAATATGATCGCGATAATTTATACGGTCAAGAGGCTTTTTACTGCTGACATTTACTGACAGGGGGCTCTGGTAAGCTGCGGCACTTTTGTTTGTTCGGTGGGATCAACGTGTCGCGCACCACTCGTCTACTGACCTTGTTGCAGGCCCTGCGGGGCAAGAAACGCCCGGTAACCGCCGCTGTGCTGGCGGCGCAGTTGGAGGTGTCCGAGCGCACGCTGTATCGCGACATTGCCGAATTGACCGCGCTGGGCGCGCCGATTTTCGGCGAGGCGGGGGTCGGCTACGTGCTGCGCAGTGGGTTGTTCCTGCCACCGTTGATGCTCAACGCCGAGGAAACCGAGGCCATCGTGCTGGGCCTGCGGTATGTGGACCAGCGTGGCGACGATGTGCTCAGCCGCGCCGCCGCCAATGCCTTGGCGAAAATCGCCGACGTGCTCGACCCGGCCGCCCAGGAGGCGCTGCGCAACCCCACTTTACTGCCGGGGCCACCCGGGTTCGGTTACCCGGAGAACCGCGTGCCGCTGGATGTGTTTCGCGAGGCCATCAGGCACCAGGCCAAGCTGCAGATCGATTACGCCGATGCCAGCCAGACCCACAGCGAGCGCCTGATCTGGCCGCTGGCCCTGGGCTTTCTCAATGAGGTGCGGGTGATCGTGGCCTGGTGTGAATTGCGTGGCGCCTATCGGACCTTTCGCACCGACCGCGTGGCCAGCGCTCGCGAGAGCGGCGGGCGTTATCCGGGGCGACGCAGTGACTGGCTGCGGGCCTGGCGCAAACTGATGGAGTCGCATGAAAAAGGTCCGTTCACTCCTGACAAAAACTGACACAACCCTGGCTTAGCATGGCCCTACAACCACTCAAAAAGGAGCTTTGCCATGTCCATGCCTGAATTGGCCCCAGCCATCGCGGCCTATATCGCGGCGACCAATTCCCGCGACACCGCAGCCATCACCCAGTGTTTTGCCGACGACGCGAATGTCTTCGACGAAGGCCAGCACCAAGTCGGCAGCGCTGCCATTGCACGCTGGATGGAGGACACCGGGCGGCGCTACCAGCCGCGGGTCGAAGTGCTCAAGGTGCAGCATCGCACCGGCAAAGTGCTGGTCAGCAATGTGGTCTCGGGCAATTTCCCCGGCAGCCCGTTGGAGCTGCGCTACACCTTTCGCCTGAATGAGCAGGGCAAGATTTCGCGGCTGGATATCTCGCTGTAAGTCATACTGGCGGGCATGACTTTCGACTCGCCGCTGACTGCCTACCAACACGCCATCACCCAGCAGGGTTTCGTCGTCGACGCTGCCCAGCGCCGCGCGGTGGACGCCCTGCAAGCCTGCCATACCGCGTTGCATCAAGGCCGCGCGCCGATCCAGGGGGTTTACCTGTGGGGGCCGGTGGGCCGTGGCAAGACCTGGTTGATGGACCAGTTCTACCAAACCTTGCGGGTGCCGGCGCGGCGTCAGCACTTTCATCATTTCATGGGCTGGGTGCACCAGCGCCTGTTCCAGCTCACCGGCACCCACGATCCGCTGCAGGCGCTGGCACGCGAACTGAGCCGGGACGTGCGGGTGTTGTGCTTCGACGAGTTGTTCGTCAATGACATCGGTGATGCCATCATCCTCGGCCGCCTGTTCCAGGTGATGTTCGAGGAGGGCGTGGTGATGGTCTGCACCTCCAACCAGCCGCCCGACCAGTTGTACGCCGACGGCTTCAACCGGGACCGATTCCTGCCGGGTATCGCGGCACTCAAGCAGCACCTGCAGGTGGTCGCGGTGGAGGGCGCCGAGGATCATCGCCTGCACCCAGGGGTTGGCCTGCAGCGCTACTGGGTGAATCAGCCCGATGCACTGGCCGGCGTATTCAACCAACTGGCCGCAGGGCAGGCGGTGCACAGCGGGCCAGTGTCTGTCGGCCACCGCAGCATCGCGACGGTGCAGTTCAGTGACCGTGTGCTCTGGTGTCGCTATGCCGACCTGTGCGAGCAGCCCCTGGCGGCGATGGACTTCATGCTGCTCTGCGATCGCTTCAAGGTGATCCTGCTGGGCGAGGTGCCCAACCTGAGCGCGCAGACGCGTCCGGGGCGCATTGCCCGTGGCACAGAAGATGGCGCCGAGCGCGTGGTCGCCGGTGATCGTGAGTTGCCGCAGTTGTCGGTGCACGATGACAGCGTGCGGCGCTTCATCGCCTTGGTCGACGAGTGTTACGACCGCAAGGTGCCGTTGTTCATTGAGGCCCGAGTGCCGCTGGAAAGCCTGTACACCGAAGGCTACCTGGCGTTTCCCTTCCGCCGTACCCTGAGCCGGTTGCAGGAAATGCAGCTGCAGCGCTTTGGCTAACGCCTGTACGAAAATTTCGCGCAACTGACGGATTGGGCTTTTTTAATCGCAGACTCTTCGCACTTTCAGGCGCAGATTTGTAGTTAATCTCCTTCATCTGGAGCCGACGCCACGCTTACAATCGTGACCTTCAAAGGGAGACGATTCCCTTGTAGTCGCGATCGAGGAAGGCAATGGAAACCCCGGATATCCTGGTGCTGCAAGCCAGCTACACCAACCCCGTGCACGCCGACGCCATTGGCCGTGTGCTCAACCATTACGCCGAAGACCCGATGGGCGGTGGCCATAGCCTGTCCGCCGACCTGTTGGAACAGCTGCCGGCTGAGCTGGCCAAGCGTCCCCATGCGTTCAGTGTGCTGGCGTTTGTCGGCGGTGAGCCCGCGGGCCTGGTGAATTGCTTTGAAGGGTTTTCCACGTTCGCCTGCCGCCCACTGGTCAACGTCCACGATGTGGCGGTGATGAGCGCGTTTCGTGGCCTGGGGCTGAGTCAGAAAATGCTGCAGAAGGTCGAGGAAATTGCCCGCCAGCGGGGCTGCTGCAAGATCACCCTGGAGGTGCTTGAGGGCAATGCGGTGGCTCAGTCGGCGTACCGCAAGTTTGGCTTTGATGATTCGAAGTTTGATCCGGCGTATGGCCGCATGTTGTTCTGGAGCAAGGCGCTGTAATAACCAACAGGCAAAAAAAAGGCGCCATTAAATGGCGCCAAGTTAGCCTTGGTCACAGGAGCGGAATGACTAAGGAGAGTACGGTTGAATCAGCTGTTCGGTTGTTTCTCGTCGGTGGATTGTTCTGCCGTTACTTTCTTGAAGTCCTTGCCGTCGGCAGAGGCGGTTTGTTCGGTGGTGCCGTGGGTCTTTTGCTGCATGAAGGTGAAGTTGTTGTAAAACTCCTTCGAGCGCTCCGAGCCGCCTTCGGCAAAGGCGGCGGCGGAGGTCAGGGTCATCAGGCTGGCAAGCATCAGGGTGGAGAGTTTCATGGCAGTGTTCCCGTTAAGAGTGATCGGCATCCGGTCGCTCCTTGATCAGATTCATGGAGCGACTATGCAGCGATCTTATTAAGTGGGAGTTAACGTGACGCTGATGCAAAGTTAACGATTTCGTTAATGTTGGATTCCACGGTTAAAGCCGCCAGTCCAGCGCGAGGGTGACGGCGCGCGGGTCGCCCCAGTAAACGCCATTATAAAAGCCGACTCTTTCGTAATATTTTTTATCAAATACGTTGTTGATATTAAGCGACGCCGAAACATGGTCGTCGAATTGATAACGCGACATCAGGTTGACCACGGTGTAGGCCTGTTGCGTGATTTTCGCCCGGGTGGTGATCAAGTTACCTCCGCCATCGCGCTCGCCCGTTGGCCGGTTGCTGAAATCATAAATCTCACTCTGCCAGTTCACGCCGCCGCCCACCGTCAGCTTGCGCCACGCGCCCGGTAGCCGGTAGGCGCTGGTCACCTTCAGCAGGTTCAAGGGTTGGCCGGTGTTGTTGCGCTTGTCCGTGCCGTTCACCGAGTGGGTATAGGTGTAGCCTGCCGTCAGGTTCCAATCGGGCATGACTTCGCCGGCGACCTCCAGCTCAAAGCCGTTGACCTTGTTGCCTTTGCCGCCCGACTTGTAGAACTCCTCGCCGGTGACCGGGTTCGGCGCGACGGAATAGTCCCGCTCGGCGACGTTGTCCTGGGTGCTCCAGAAATAGGCCGCCGCCACGTTCAGGCGCTCTTGCAGCAGGCTGCCCTTGAGGCCGACCTCATAGTTGCTGCCCACCACCGGTTCCAGGTACTTCTTGTTGGCATCGCGCAGGCCTTGCGGCTTGAAGATATCGGTGTAGCTGGCGTACACGGTGTACACCGGCGTTACGTCATAGAGCAGCCCGGCGTAGGGCGTCCACATATCATTGTGGGTCTGGGAGGTCTTGCCGGCTACGGTCAACTGGTCATTGGCGTCGTACTCAGGCGTGGCGCTTTTCTGCTGCCAGCTGCCATAGCGACTGCCCAGTACTGCATGCAGGCGGTCGGTCAGGCTCAGGCGCGTGGCCAGGTAGCCGGCTTTCTGTTCCTTGCTGCCGTGTTCGCCCTTGAGGTCGGTGACGGTGTCGGGGAACTTGCCGATCCCGCCCATGTATTTCCAGTCATCAATCGTGTTGTAGCCGTCAGGCGTGGTACCCCTGCGCATGAAGGGCGAGGCATCGCGCTGCGCCGCCTCGCCATAGCCCATCATCAACGCGTGTTCGCGGCCAAGCAGCG
Source organism: Pseudomonas sp. TH21 (assembly GCF_016651025.1). NCBI lineage: Bacteria > Pseudomonadati > Pseudomonadota > Gammaproteobacteria > Pseudomonadales > Pseudomonadaceae > Pseudomonas > Pseudomonas sp. TH21. The sequence goes on from NZ_JAEKEQ010000001.1 coordinate 2,771,606, forward strand.
CATAGCTGCCGGCCAGGTTGAGGTCGATCGCCTCCATCTTCGAGGTGCCGCGCATGTGGCTGGCCCACGCCTGCATCCCGCTGCGATCGTCGTTGGGGAAGCCCGCGCCACCGTAGTACACCTTGCCGTCCGTGTCGCTCTGGCGATGGGTGTAGGCGGCCTTCACGTGCCAGTCGCCGCCCAGGCGATGGTCGAGCGTGGCGAAGGCGGTCTTGTCGGTCAGCGGCCAGGAGCTCCAGTGCGCCGCCATGTTGGTCGAGCGCGGCAGCTTGGCCTTGCCGCCCTGGCTGTTCCAGTACGGCACGGTGCCCCATGAGGTGCCTTGGACTTCCTTGTCCTGGTAGTCGAAGCCTACGGCGAGCACGGTATCGTCCGACAGGTCGCCTTCGAGAATCCCGTAACCGACCGCGCGTTGCAGCGCGTAATGGTCACGGAATGATTGACTGTCGCGATAGGCCAGCACGCTGCGCCCGCGCAGCTTGCCGTCGAATGCCAGCGGGCCGCCCACATCCACGTAGCTGTAGTAGTTGTCATGGCTGCCGCCGCTGATCCCGGTTTTCGCCTGCCAGTGGGCGGTAGGGCGTTTGCGCACCATATTGACGGTGGCGGAAGGGTCGCCGGCGCCGGTGGTCAAGCCTGTGGCGCCGCGCACCACTTCAATGTGGTCGTAGATGATGGTGTCGCCGTCGGTCTTCATGTAGCCGAACGTATTGAGCATCCCGTCGATCTGGAAATTGGTGATGCTATAGCCGCGGGAGGTATACGACACCCGGTCGGAGTCATTGTGCTGCACGTTGACCCCGGTGGTCTGGCGCAGTACTTCGGTCAAGGTGTTGAGGTTGAAGTCGTCCATCTGCTGGCGGGTGATCACCGAGATCGACTGCGGGGTTTCCTTGACGGAGAGGTTCAGGCGGGTGGCGGTGCTCATCGAGCCGGTGGTGTAGGCGCCGGTGTGCTCGGTGGTGGCGCCCAGGCCTTCAGCGGTGTGCTGGTGGCGCCCAGCTCGAGGGTCTTGTTTGGCTCGGGGTCGGTTTCAGCCCAGAGGTCCGGGCTCATAGCCACGCTGAACAGGCCGAGCGTGAAGGTCATGGAACGGGTAAAAGGCGCGATCATCGCGGCAGACTCCTTGTCGTCTTTGCGGCCACCCCGGAAAGGGAAGGCCTTGGCTCAAAGACGAAAGGAGGCGATGAACTTTAGGCTTAAACGAGAATGATTGTTATCTTTCTGTTACAAGCCTGAGGATTCCTGCAGGACCACATCCGTGGGATTGACCTTTTTCGGCTTGATCAGGCTGAAGTCGATCAGCGGCTTTTGCGGGCGCAGGTACGGGTTGCCGATCATCAACGGGCGTGGCTTGAAGCTGTCGCTGACCAGGCTTTTGCTGCGGTCCAGTTCCTTGGCGCTCAGACCGGCCAGGTCGGCCCAAGTGTGGATCAACTGCGAGCTGCTGTAAGGGCGCTGCAAGTCGCCGGCGAAGCTCCAGTCGTGGCTTTCACGCCATTTTGGCGAGGCGTAGGCCATGAACGGAATGGTGTACATCGGCGCCGTCGGCTTGCCTTCGTTACGCCCCAGGGTGTCGTGGCCAGTCGAATCGAAGACATCTTCGCCGTGGTCCGACAGGTACAGCAAAAAGCCATTGGGATCGGTCTTGGCGTAGTCCTTGATCAGGCTCGACACCACGAAGTCGTTGTACAGCACCGCGTTGTCGTAGCTGTTGTAGGTCGGCAGTTGATCGTCGCTGATGCCGGCCGGTACGCCCTGGCGATCGGTGAATTTGTCGAACGTCGGCGGGTAGCGGTACTGGTAGCTCATGTGGGTGCCGAGCAAGTGCACCACGATGAACTTGCGTTCGGCCGGGTCGGCCAGCGCCTTGGAGAATGGCGCTAGCACGTCGCCGTCATATTGGCGGGCGTTCTGGTTGCGGTTGTTGTTAAGGTACACCTGCTCGTCGGCCTGTTCGGAAAAGGTCGTGAGCATGGTGTTGCGCTTGGTCATGGTCTGCTGGTTGGTGATCCAGTAAGTCTTGTAGCCGGCCTGTTTCATCACGCTGACGATCGACGGGGTCTTGAGGTACAGGTCCGGGTTTTCCTCGTCGGCAAATGTCAGCACCTGTTGCAGCGCCTCGATGGTGTAGGGGCGCGGGGTGATGACGTTGTTGAACACCGCCAGTTGATCGCGCAGCTTGTCCAGCTCCGGGGTGGTGTTGCGCGGGTAGCCGTAGAGGCTCATGCGCTGGCGGTTGGTGGACTCGCCGATCACCAGCACCAGGGTCGAGGGCTGGCCGGCCATGGTGTCCTTGAGGTTGGTCAGTGGCGGGATCTGGCTCGCGCTGTCGAGCATGCCCTGCATGTTGTCCAGTTGCTCGGTGTAGCGGCGGTAGGCCACGATCATCTGCCACGGCACGGCGGGTTCGATGCGCGATTCGAAGCGGTCGATGGCGTCGTCCAGGGTGTCGCTGCGGGCGATCTGCTTGACCAGCGGGTAACCGACGATGGCCACCAGGATCGCCGTCGCCGCGAGCAGCGCCTGGCCGCGCGGCAGGTACACCGGGCGCAGGCGGGTCCAGAGGAAAACCGCCACGGCGGTGTGGGCAATGAACGCCAGCACAATCCACCAGGCGAAATACTGGGTGGCGTACTCGCCGGCTTCAGAGATGTTCGACTCGAACATGATGAAGATGACGCTTTGGGAAAATTCCTGCTGGTAGATAAAGAAATAGCCCAGGCTGGCCATGGAGCAGGCCCACAGCACCACGCCGATGAGGGCAGCAAGCAAGCGAGTACGGCGCGGGAAAATCAGCAGGGGGGCGAGCCAGATCGCGCTCATGAAGAAGGCTTGGCGAAAGCCGCTGAAGCCGGAGGTGCCGCTGAGTTGGATCAGCAGTTGGGTAATACCCGAGAAGTACCAGAAGAACACGAAAAGCCAGGCAAGGCCGGCCCAATCAAAGCCTTTCGCAGACTTAGTGCTGCGTTTGAACATAGCCATTCAGCGCTCCAACCCGATAATGCTGCAGTCGACGCGCAGGGCCGCGCGCAACAGAGGCCACCCGGGAATGGGGTGGCCGTTCGGGCGGGAGTATCGGGAGGGGCGTGTGAAAACTTTGTGAGATTTTTGTAGCGGTTATCTTACAAAGCGATGACCGGGCTTAGCAGAGCGCAGGCTGTGCGCCAGCAGGCTGATCCAGCTGAGCTTGAATGATGTGCGCACGCAGGCGCATGACTTCCTGCTGCAGCAGCTCGCGTTCGTCTTTCAACTGGCGCAGCTCGTCGCGACGGATAGAGACGTAGAGGGTCTGTGGAGGACGGGTCATCTGTGCAGTGCTCATTGCTTACCTCGCAAATAGCCGGTGTGTCGCGGTGTGCCAGAACGCTTGAGTCGAGGTTCTCGGCAGCAGTCGGGACAATTCTGAATTCTTTTTGCGGGCAATGGAACTTTTTTATTTTTGGCGGTCGTGTGACTTTTTGTGTCGTGATGCTGAAGTGATGGCAACTTTTTGTCATGAAACTACACGGATCCGCTCTGGACTAACCCTCATTAGCCTCATTGCGCTATAAACTATGTCACACATTTATTTAGCAGTTAGGAGCATCAGCACATGCAACTGGGGATTATCGGACTAGGCCGCATGGGCGGGAATATTGCACGGCGCCTGATGCTCAATGGGCATACCACCGTTGTTTACGACCGTAACGAAGCATTTGTCAAAGGGTTGAGCGAGGAGGGCGCCACCGGCGTTGCCGACTTGAAAGCCTTGGTCGCCGGGCTGCAGAAGCCGCGCGCGATCTGGGTGATGTTGCCGGCAGGCGACCCGACCGAAAACACCATCAATGAATTGAGCGAGCTGCTGGAAGACGGTGATGTGATCATCGACGGCGGCAACACCAACTACAAGGATGACGTGCGCCGCGCCAAGGCCTTGTCGGAAAAGGGCCTGCACTATGTCGACGTCGGCACCTCCGGCGGCGTCTGGGGCCTGGAACGTGGCTATTGCATGATGATCGGCGGCGACGCCGAGACCGTGCAGCGCCTCGACCCGATCTTCGCCAGCCTGGCGCCGGGCCTGGGCAACATCCCGCGGACCAAGGACCGTTCCGCCAGCGCCGACAGCCGCGCCGAGCACGGCTACATCCATGCCGGCCCTGCGGGTTCCGGGCATTTCGTCAAGATGATCCACAACGGCATCGAGTACGGGATGATGCAGGCGTTCGCCGAAGGTTTTGACATTCTCAAGACCAAGAACTCGGAAAACCTGCCGGAAGACCAGCGTTTCGACCTCAACGTCGCCGATATCGCCGAAGTCTGGCGCCGTGGCAGCGTGGTGTCGTCGTGGTTGCTGGACCTGACCGCCGATGCCCTGGCAACCGACCCGAAACTCGACGGCTACTCCGGCTCCGTGGCCGACAGTGGCGAAGGTCGCTGGACCATCGAAGCGGCCATGGAACAAGCGGTGCCGGTGCCGGTACTGTCCACCTCGCTGTTCGCCCGCTTTCGCTCGCGCCAGCAGAGCACGTACGGTGACAAGATGCTGTCTGCCATGCGCTTCGGCTTTGGTGGTCACGTGGAGACTTCCAAAAAATGACCGCCAACGGCAAAAAAACCAAGGCCGAACCCGCTCCACCCACCACCTTGTTTCTGTTTGGCGCCCATGGCGACCTGGTCAAGCGCCTGCTGATGCCGGCGCTGTACAACCTCAGTCGCGACGGGTTGCTGGGCGACGGCTTGCGCATCGTCGGCGTTGATCACAACGCCATCAGCGATGCCGACTTCGCCAAGAAGCTCGAGGATTTCATTCGCACCGAGGCCGCCAGCAAGGTGAAGGGCAATGGCGATAACGCCCTCGACCCGCAACTGTGGGCGCAACTGGCCAAGGGCATCAGCTACGTCGAGGGGGATTTTCTCGACGACAGCACCTACGCCGACATCGGCAAGAAAATTGCCGACAGTGGCACCGGCAATGCGGTGTTCTACCTGGCCACCGCGCCGCGTTTCTTCAGTGACGTGGTGCAGCGCCTGGGCAGTGCCGGGCTGTTGACCGAAACCGAAGACAGCTTTCGCCGCGTCGTGATCGAAAAGCCCTTCGGCTCCGACCTCGCCACCGCCGAAGCGCTGAACGCCAGCCTGCTCAAGGTGATGAGCGAGAAGCAGATCTATCGCATCGACCATTACCTGGGCAAGGAGACGGTGCAGAACATCTTGATCAGCCGTTTCTCCAACGTGCTGTTCGAAGCGTTCTGGAACAACCATTACATCGACCACGTGCAGATCACCGCTGCCGAAACCGTCGGCGTCGAGACCCGGGGCAATTTCTTCGAAAAAACCGGGACCCTGCGTGACATGGTGCCCAATCACTTGTTCCAGCTGCTGGCGATGGTCGCCATGGAACCGCCGGCGGCGTTTGGCGCCGATGCGGTGCGCGGTGAGAAGGCCAAGGTGATCGGCGCGATACGTCCCTGGTCGCTCGAGGAAGCCCGGGCCAACTCGGTGCGCGGCCAGTACACCGCCGGCGAAATCGGCGGCAAGTTGCTGCCCGGCTATCGCGAAGAGGCCAACGTTGCCCCTGACAGCAGTACCGAGACTTTCGTCGCCCTCAAGGTGATGATCGACAACTGGCGCTGGGTCGGCGTGCCGTTCTACCTGCGCACCGGCAAGCGCATGAGCGTGCGCGATACTGAAATCGTGATCTGCTTCAAGCCGGCGCCGTATGCGCAGTTCCGTGACACCGAGGTCGATGAGCTCAAGCCCACCTACCTGAAGATCCAGATCCAGCCCAATGAGGGCATGTGGTTCGACCTGTTGGCGAAAAAGCCTGGGCCGGCCCTGGATATGGCTAACATCCAGCTGGGTTTTGCCTACAAGGACTTCTTCGAGATGCAACCGTCGACAGGCTACGAAACCCTGATCTACGACTGCATGACCGGTGACCAGACCTTGTTCCAGCGTGCCGACAACATCGAGAACGGCTGGCGTGCGGTGCAGCCTTTCCTCGATGCGTGGAAGGAAGATGACGGGATCCAGACCTACAAGGCAGGCGAAGACGGCCCGGCAGCCGCCGATGCGTTGCTGGCCCGCGATGGCCACGCCTGGCACAGCCTCGGATGAGTGATGCCGCGATTCATCCCATCCGTTTTATCCTCAGTGACGTCGACGGCACTTTGCTGCACCCCGACCACAGCCTGAGCCAGCGCACCGCCGATGCGGTGCGCGCGTTGCGGGACGCCGGCGTTCATTTCAGCCTGGCCAGCGGGCGACCGCCCAAGGCCATGCTGCAACTGATCGAGACCTTTGGCATCGATGTGCCGGTGGCGGGCTTCAATGGCGGTACGCTGATCAACCCGGATGGCAGCATCCTGGTGGCTCACCATTTGCCGGCGGAGGCGGCGCTGGTGACCCTGGCGCTGTTTTCGAGCGAGCCGGACGTGGAAGTCTGGGTGTTCGCCGACGGCGACTGGCTGCGCCGTGACTCGCCGGGGCCGATGGAGCAGCGCGAAGCCGATGGCCTGGGCTATGGACCCGTGGTGGTGGAGAGTTTTGAGCCGTACCTGGACCGGGTCGACAAGATTGTCGCTGCCAGTCACAACACGCAGTTGCTGGTTGAGCTGGAAGCGCAGTTACAGCCCAAGGTGCAAGGGCTGGCCCATGTGTCACGGTCGCAGCCGGTGTACCTCGACGTGACGGCCATGCTGGCCAACAAGGGCGAGGCGCTCAAGACCCTGGCCGCGCACCTGGGCGTGCCCCTGGAGCAGACGGCGGCCATCGGCGATGGCGGCAATGATCCGGCCATGTTTCAAGTGGCCGGGTTGTCGATTGCCATGGGCCAGGCAGAAGAAGCCGTCAAGCGCCAAGCCAGTGTGGTCACTGGCAGCAATATTGACGACGGCGCGGCCGAAGCGATTGAACGGTTTATTCTGGCCGCGCAATAAAGGCTGAACTTGCGCTCATGAAGGGTGTGTCACACCGTTAATGAGCGCAAGTTACTCTCGACTTACTTCGGCATTGCCCAGGATTGCAATTGGTGGCCGTCTTTATCGAGTTCGGCGCGAGCCTGTAACAACAGGTTTTCCAATTGCGCCGGGTCGGTATATGCACTCGACGACAATTGTTTGCTGCCAATACGGGTATTGGTGCGGTCGATGACGCTCAGGCTGAGGGCGCCGTTGCCATCGTGCCAGGCCACGCACTGAAAGGGCTGGAAAGCACGGTCTGCGATCAAAAGAGCTTCGTTGATGCGGAGCGGGGCGTTCATGTGGGTCTTCTCTCTCATTGCCCATTCAAGTGAATGCCGTTGGTTGGGCGAGCCAAACGGCGGGTTACTTGTACTGATGCACGATGACGGGGTACGGGTCACATGCTAGAGCAAGATTTTTTAACTTTCCCTGATTAACGTCATGTAAGCAGCTGTTTTGAAAGCTGAATGAAAGTTTCCACGGCGCGCAACTTTTTGCCGGCAGAGACCGGTAAGTGGCTTTTTGCCCAGACTTATAGCAAAACGGTCCAAGCGCTGCGTCAAGACCTTGCTAGTGTTAGCCCCAAGCGTCACAAACCGTTGTTTTAAAATAACTTTAACAATTTTGACGCCAAGGAATAGTCATGATTGTTACACCCGTGCAGCGCCGTTTGCTTGTGGTCGACCCGTGTGACGATTGTCACGGGCTACTGCCCGGCTTGCGCACGGCCGGGTGGGAGGTCGACAGCTGTGCCTTGGAGTCCGTCGGCGATCGGTCCTGCGACGTCGGCCTGTTGCGTTTACAGCCCTATCACCTGGAGCGCCCCGAGGCGGTCAAGGAGCTGATCGGCCGCAGCGGCACCGAGTGGATTGCGGTGCTCAGCCAGGACGTATTGCGCCTGCAGAATGTCGGAGACTTTGTCTGCGAATGGTTTTTTGACTTCCATACCTTGCCCTTCGACGTCGCCCGTGTACAGGTGACCCTGGGCCGCGCCTTTGGCATGGCGCGCCTGCGTGGCAAAGGCCACACCCAGGTGGATGAGCCGGAGCACGAACTGCTGGGCGACAGTCGACCGATCCGCGAGTTGCGCAAATTGCTCTCCAAGCTGGCGCCGACCGAATCTCCCGTGCTGATCCGTGGGGACAGCGGCACCGGCAAGGAGCTGGTGGCCAAGACCCTGCACCGTCAATCGCAGCGTCACGCCAAGCCGTTTGTCGCGATCAATTGCGGGGCGATCCCGGAGCACCTGATCCAATCGGAATTGTTCGGCCATGAGAAGGGCGCGTTCACCGGCGCCCACCAACGCAAGGTCGGGCGTATCGAAGCGGCCAACGGTGGCACCTTGTTCCTCGATGAAATCGGCGACCTGCCGATGGAACTGCAAGCCAATTTGCTGCGTTTCCTGCAGGAAAAACAGATCGAGCGGGTCGGTGGCAGCCAGCCGATTGCGGTGGATGTGCGGGTGCTGGCCGCCACGCACGTCGATCTTGAGGCCGCCGTCGAAAAGGGCACCTTCCGCGAAGATTTGTATTACCGGCTGAATGTGTTGCAAGTGGTCACTGCGCCGCTGCGTGAACGGCATGGCGATGTGGCGATGCTGGCCAATCATTTTTCACGCTTCTACAGCCAGGAAACCGGACGGCGACCGCGTAGCTTCAGTGAAGACGCGCTGGTAGCGATGGGGCAGCACCCTTGGCCGGGCAATGTCCGCGAACTGGCCAACCGCGTGCGTCGTGGCCTGGTGCTGGCTGAAGGGCGGCAGATCGAGGCCGTTGATCTGGGATTGCAGGGTGAACAGGCAATTTCGTTGCCGATGGCTACACTGGAAGACTATAAGCACCGCGCCGAGCGTCAGGCGCTGTGCGATGTGCTCAACCGGCACAGCGACAACCTGAGTGTCGCGGCCCGCGTGCTGGGGGTTTCCCGGCCCACGTTCTACCGGTTGCTGCACAAACACCAGATCCGCTAGGGCGGGTAAACCGAAAAGCCCCGCAACGACCCTTATCGTTGCGGGGCTTTTCCTTGTGGGTTTTCCATCCCTTGCCGGCGATGGCTTGCTTAGAAGTAGTACGGGAATTTCAGGCTGAAGGTAAAGTCCGGCGCATCGTCCGTCATGCCGATCGACAGGTTCGGCACGATCGTCAGGTTGTCCGAGGCCGCAATCGTCATGCCCACGTTGAAGTACCCGGCGTTGGCGTCGCTGGAGACCACCGATTGCCAGTCCTGGCCGCTCTGCTTGACCTTGCTCTTGCGTTGCACCAGATCGGAGACGGAGAACGACATACTCATCTTCTCGTTGAGGGCGAAGGCGACACCTACGCCGAGTTGGAAGCTGTCACCCAGGCTGATCTTGCCGGGGATTTTCTGGTTGACGTTGGGGCTGATATCGCTGAACGAGTCCTCGAAGTTGTGGGTATAGGACAACGAACCGAACAGCACGGCCGGGTCGAAGGTCTTGACCAGGGAGATGCCCGGCGTCACCGACCACACCCCGTTGCCCGTCGGCAGGCTTTCCGGCACGGCGAGGTTGTCGTTGCCCGGTTGTTCGATCAGCTTGATGCCATACGGATCTTGCCCGGTCGGCGCCTTGACGCGCACCGACACCACCGCATCCGGCAGGCTGGCGCTTTCGTCGAGGAATTTGTAGGCAATGCCGAAGTTGACGTCGCCAATGGTCGGGTCGCGGGTCACCGTCCCTTCCGAGGTGGCATTCGAGTTGCCGCCGGCGCCGCCGGACTGGTAGGTCGACTCGCGGTACACCACCGGCACGTTCAGGTCGAATTGCCAGCGATTGTCCAGGTTATAGCGCCCGGTAAGGTCCAGGGTCCAACTGTCGGACTTGATCCGGTCGAGGTTGATGTTGCCGAGGAAAATCGAATCCAGCGCCAGGAAGCCGTTGAGGGACAATTGACGGGCGTCGTAGCGGGCATAGGTGATGCCGGTTTCGAAGCTGAACTTGCCGTTGCCGAAGAAGCCACTGGCCTCGTTGTACAGGTTGCTCACGCTCTGGGCGGGGGCCGAGTCGTCCTTGAGGCTTTGCCCATAGGAACTGCCGCCACCGCCGGCACCGCCCGATGCCGCCGCGGCACCGACGCCGGGCGCACCGGCCACGGTGGTACTTTTACTGAAGTCGGCGGGCGACTTGGCCAGGCGCTTGGGCGCAGGCGTCGCGGGCTGGTCTTCTACCTGTCGCACCCTCTGTTCCAATACCGCCAATGCCTTTTGTTGCACTTCGTAGCGTTGCTTGAGCTCCAGCAGTTCCTGTTTCAGCGATTCAATATCGGCGTCCGGCGCTGCATACAGCATCGTTGCAGGCAGGAGCGTACTCAAACAAACCACGGCACGTAACGATAAAGATCGATGCATGAAGTAAGCCGTCCCTTTCTAATGCGTAAGTGTCGTGGCTCAGCGTAGTTCAATAACCGGCAGGGCGTAGGCCTTTGAGTTGATCCAGATTGAGGTTTTGCGTGATGTTGTTCAGGCCGTTGTTGCCCAGCACCACGTTGAGCTGGGTCAGGTTGTTCACGAAGTTGCTGTTGCCTTGGATGATCGTGCCTTGCAGCACGTTGCCGCCGCCAATTTGCTGCACGACATTGCCTTGGTTGTTATTGGCCTGGAGGGCCATTTGCAACCCGCCATTCTTGGCGGTGACCGTGACCTGGCCCGCTGCGGTGCCGCCGGTAATCGGCTGGCCGGCCATCAAGGCCTGGCCGGACTGGACGAAGTTGGCGGGCGCCAAGCCGTTCTTGCTGACGTTGATATCGACGCCGTTGGTGGCCGTGTTGCCGTCACCGGCGGCACGTACGCTCTGCACAACACCTTGGCCGGTGCCCAGGCCGGCGCCACCGACGACCGTGCCGGTGCCGTTGGGCTGCTGGATCACGCCGTTGCCATCGTTGCCGGTGATCTGCACGTAGAACTGCGGGGTGATGGTGGAGGCGTTGACTTGCATGTTGGCGGTGCCGGTGACGGTGGCACCGGCGGCGTTGGTCCAGGTACTGCTCATGACGATGCCAAAGCTCACGATTCGCCCGGGCATCACGTAGCGGCCGCGCAGGTCGGCCATTTCTGAATCCTTGAGCTCGATCGGCTTGAACGCCGACGAAGCATAAACAGGTGCTGAGGCTGTCAGGCACATGACCGTCAGCCAACCGAGAGTGTTCATCGTCTGCTCCTGGAGCGTCCTGCTCCTTATTGCGCTTCTAGAAGAAGTCGCTCTGGATAAAACCGAAGTCCATCAGTTCGCTGTCGCGTACCGGGCTGAATTCGTTCAGCTGGTTCTTGGCGGTCAGTGGCGTGGGCGGGTCGAGCAGGGCATTGGCCTTGTCGTAGCCTTCACCCAGCACGGCGAATACGATGCCGTTCCAGCCTTTGACGAAATCGTCCGTGGCGTAGCGCTTGTGGCCCAGTACGGGATCGCCGATGTACACCCAGTCCTTATCGGCGCGCTGCATGACCACGAAATGCTTGTAGCCGCGAATATCCAGCAGTACGACCACAGGCACTTTCACGGTGAGCAGCACTTGCGGAGTGATCCGGTAGCCCTTGGCACGCATGTTGATGCTTTCCAGGTAGCGCTTCATGTCGAGCATGGAAAAGCCCTGGGTACGCACCAGGTCCTGGTCGGCGTTGACCAGCATGCCCTTGATCACGTGCTCTTCATCCACGTCCATCCAATACGCTTGGCGCAGGATGGTGGCCAGTGCGGCGGCGCCACAACTGAAATCGGTTTTCTGTTCCACCAGGTTGGCGAACTTGCGCTCGCGGATGCTCTCGACCTTTTTGTAGATCAACCCACCACCGGGCATGACCACGGCCATTTGCCCCGCCCAGGTCGGGCCGGTGAGTGCTAGCAGCAGGAAGAGGGCAACGAGGCGCATGATCGTATGACCTGTTGGACACTGGAATAAAAAAGGGCCTTGTTGCCAAGGCCCTATCAGGATCAGAAGCGAGTGATTGCTACGTTGTTCTGACCTTGGTTGTTGCTACCCGACAGAACGTTGGAGTTCGACACCCCGGAGCTGTAGTTCATCGAGTTGTTCACGCTGGCGTTGTTGACCACTGGTTTGGCGCTCCAGCCATGGCCACTGCTCAGGTTGAGGGTCAGGTTGCCCGACACATCCTGCACGCCGACTGCGGATGCAGCACCGCCGTCGCCATTACCCGAGGCGATTGCAACGCTGTTGCTGGCCTGGTTGGAAGTGCCCGATGCGGCGTTCAGCTGGATGACGCCCGAAGAGTTGTTGCCGCTGTCGTTGAGCGACGCGTTGTTTTTGGTGCCGCTGTTGAGCACGAAGTTGCCGGTGTTCGATTGTGCGGTACCGGTGCTGGCGAACACGAAGTCGGCATCGCCGGAAACGATGGCCACGTCGTTTTTGCCTTGGTTGTTGTCACCGCTCAGCACGTTGCCGTTCGCTACGCCACTGATGTGGTTGTAGGAGTCATTGGCCGAAGCGTTGTTTTTGGTTTTGTCGTTGATCACCACGTTGGAGTGGTTGCTTTGACCATCTGTAGTCGTCGCGGCAGCCGTGGTAGGGGCTGGTTGTGGACCGCCGCCACCACCATGGGGAGGTTGACCCGCTTGAGCAGCAACAGCCATGAGCGCAGCGAGAGCGAAAGCCAGTGGTTTGAGAGCCATTGTAGTTTTCATGGTGTATCTCCTTGCTTCTAATTAGTTGGTTAAGTGTTGGTACGGTCTAGCTATCGACCCAGCTCCATCAGTTGAGTCGTAAGTTCAGGGTGTTAGCCACTCGGTTCCCCACCCCGGCGCTCTGGTTGACCTGTACCACTCCACGGCTGCCGGTGAAGGCCTGGTCGCTGGTAACGACCTGGCGGCTGCCAGTGGTAGGGGTCAATCCTGAGTCTGTTGCAAGCGCAACGTTCTGTTGCGACATGACACTGTCGTCGATGCTTTGCGGACCTGCGTTGATGCTGATCCGCACGGCATTGATCATCTGGTTCTGGGCCCCGGCCGACTGATTGATGCTCAGTACACCGTTGCCGTTGCTGAAAGAGGTGCCCTTGATCGCCGCGTTGGCGTTGAGGGAGCGATCGGCGGGAACGCCGCTGATGCTTTGCGTGACGTTGATGTTCGCCTGGGCGTTGTGGCCTGTAGCGATGGCGACGTTGTTGCTCAATTGCTGCTGGTCACCGGCGGCCTGGTTAAGCATGACCACGCCGTTGTATTGCTTGCCCGAGTTATCCAGGGTGGCGTTGTTGTTGCTGTCGGCCATTGCCACACTGCAACCCAGCACCGCGAGAAGCATCCATGAACGGTTCATTTCATCGCTCCTCCGACCATGCCGCTGATACCGTTCAGCGGTTCGAGGCCACGTGAGACCGCGCTGTTGATCGTGCCCGAGATGCCGCCACCACTGTGGCCGGGCGCACTGCCTGCACCCAGGCCGATACCGCCGCCGATATTGTTCAATCCGGTGATATCGCCGTTGGGCATGATGCTGCGGGTGATACTGGCGCCGGTGGTGATGCCCGCAAAGTCGTTGTCGCTGAGGACGACGCTGGTCACCGTGGCGATCTGTGCGGACGGATTGGCATTGGCGGTGGTGGGGTAGGGGTCGACGCCGCGAGTGCGGCCGATTGCGTAAGGATTCACATGGCGATCAATCACAATCACACCGTTACCGTCGGCCAGCGCTGGAAGGCTGACGCTGGTTGCCAGCACGCAGCTGACCAGGAGGAGGCTCAATGAACCTTGAGTGTGAGTGACCACGGCACTATTCCTTATTCTTCACGCTGACCCTAAACAGCGCTGTAGGGGATAGAGCAGAAGGCGTGCCGCTTTTTATTTACCTTTGTTATTCAGGGGGTTGAGATTAGTTAGCGGCAAAGTGATGTCACCGTTGTTTCATCCATGAAACAGGCCCTTGCACACGCGCACTGAACGCACCCCTGCGCAAACGCTTCACCTGGCTGTATCAGCGGCGTAACACCTTGCCGGGTAAACGCAGGACGCCGCCCAGTACGGGCGGTCCAGCGCGTCCAGGTGTAAAAAAAATGGACACTGCGCGCGCAGCGAGGCCCTCACCGGCGCGGGCCGGCTCAGCCTTTCGGGGCTTTACGCGGGATGGAATTGAGTACGGGATTGCCGTCCTGGTTCTGGGTCAGGTAGACCGGCAAAACCTTGGGCAGGGAGGGAATGAGGTTGTTGACCTCATTGATGTTGTAGATGCCGCCGATGCGGATCGCGCCGGTGTTGGCGTCGGCCAGCATCACCGGTTTGTTCAGGTAGCGATTGATCAGCGGCAACGCGTCGGCCAGGGCCAGGTTGTCGAGGATCAGCTTGCCCTGGCGCCAGGCCAGTGCGGTGTCATTCGGGCTGATCGGGCGTATGCGCGGCGTGGCATCGCCCAGTTGATAGCTGGCCTGCATGCCGGGGGTGAGGGGCACGCTGCCGTGCACCTGGTCGCTGGCAATCTGCACCGAGCCTTCGAGCAGCATCACTCGCACCTGATCCTCATACGTCCAGACATTGAACTGGGTGCCGGTGACCCGCACCTGGCCTTGGCCGGCGCGCACGATAAACGGGTGAGTGCTGTCATGGCTGACCTTGAAGAACGCCTCGCCCTTTTTCAGCGTGACCCGGCGCTGGTCCTTGTAGTTGCTGTAGACCAGCTCGGTGCCAAGGTTGAGTTCCACCTGGCTGCCATCGCCGAGCGTGACCTGCCGCAGGCCCTGCTGGGTGGCCTCGAAGCGTTCATAGGAGCTGGGCAGCCAGCCCGCTTCCCAGCCGGTAAAGGCCGCGAGCGGCAGGGCGGCCAGGCAGATCGCCGCCGCTACCGCGTAGGTGCGCAGGCGGCTGCGCGGTTTGAACGGCACCACCACCGACGTCGGTTCATGGCGGGGCAGGTGGTCGGCGACGTCCCAGATTTCCAGCATCGCCGCGTATTCAAAGGCGTGCAGCGGGTGGGAATCGTGCCACTGGGTAAAAGCCTGACGTTCAGCCGGCGTGCAATCACTCGCGTGCAGGCGCATGCACCAATGCGCGGCGGCGTCGGTGATGGCGTCATATTCGGCTTCTGAAAGGGACTTTTCGCTCATTAACTCATCCTGATTTCGCACATTCTAACCTCCCGAGGCGGACGGCGAGAACAGCCATCATGGCGATTGCACATCAATTGGAACTTATTCTCGTTTGAAAACATCAGAAAACTGAGGACACGAGTCCGTCATTCCCACAATGGAGTACGAACATGCTGAAGAAAACCTTAGTCGCCCTGTGTGCAACCACTGCTTTGCTCAGCGCGGGCGCCGCCCTGGCCGATAAGCCGGGCGCAGGCTGGATCACCATCGAGAAGGCTATCGAGGTGGCCAAGACCAAGGCCGGCTACGTCGAGGTCTACGCGGCGGAAGCCGATGACAACGGCTATTGGGAAGTCAAAGGGCGCAAGTCCGACGGCACCGTGTATGAAGCCCGCATCGACGGGGCGTCCGGCAACATCCTGCGCGACCAGAAAGACTGATATACCCGCCGGGAGCCTGTTCAGGCTCCCGTCTCCAGCCTGCGCCCCAGGTCACTGATGATGCAGGTCACCGAGTCGGCATTGGCCAGGATCGTGTCGATCCGCTTGTCGGCATCGCTCATGAAAATATCCCGGGCCTGCGCAAGGCTGCGCGCACCGGTGGCGCTCAGCACTTTATCCTTGAGAATCCGGGTGCCATTGTGGCTGCCGAAATCCTCCCATTCCTGGCTGAACTCATCCCACACCTTGAACAGGATGCTGGCCGGTGTAGAGATCGAGAAGGCGGTCTGGCGCAGGTCGTCGAGTTCGGTCTTCATCTGCCAGGCACCGCTGGCCTTGACGTTGATCAGGTCCGGGAACGGTCGCATGCTGTCCAGGTAAGCCAGGTCTTCGGTCAGGGACTTGAGGTGGGATATCTCGTGGATCAACACGGTTGCCCGCGCGTGGGCGGAAATGTCGAACGGTGCGTTCAGGCGGTTCTGATAGACGTCCATGTGCGGGTCGAAAAAACGGTCCAGCAAGTAAATCTTGTGGTCGTGGTCTTCGGGCACGACAAAGGCAAACGTGGTTTGCGGATTGTAGCGATGGGTGCCGCTGACAAAGCGTGTCGAGTGGGCGCCGATCAGCGTGGGATTGGTCAACTCATCAAGCACCTCATCGACGCGCCGCTCGACCCTTTGCACCTGCGCGGGCGTCATCGTGACCACGCCGAACAACTCACCAAAGAACTGCCCGAGCCGGCTGTTGGGATCGCGCAGCGGCTTGAAGTGCAGGAGGTTGCGCTTGCAGTTGACCGCATAGTACGTCGCGACGTTGAGCGCCTCGTCAATGCACTGCGCCTTCCAACTGGATAACGCCTCGATTTCCTGCAGGCCCACCGCTTCGATATTGATCGCGTCGCGTTCGGCCGCCAGTGTGTAGAGCTTGCCGGTAAAGCGACTCAGGACTTTGCCGTAGCGCGGGTGGCGCCGGTTGAAATCCAGCGTCCAGACGCCCTGGGCATCGCATTGCACATAGGGGCCGTGCAGGTCGCCTATGCTCAGGCGCCAGTGCTCTCCTGCTGGTTTCACCGGGTACACCTTGCCTGCCAATGGCACGAAATGATGCTCGCCGCTTGCATCCCGGTAGGGAAGGGTCAGCGCACGAAGCTCCAGTTCGCTCAGGGCAAAATCGTGGGTTTCAAACGCTTGCAGTTGCGTACGCAAGGGCCCGGTGAGGTCCAGGTCGGCCAGCGTCAGTTCGCCCGACGACGGCCTGACCTGGCTCTGAATGGCCGGGGCCTGGGGCAGCAGCCTATCCACCTCCTTGCGCAGTGACGCCAGTTGCGCCACGCCACACACAAAGGCCCTGAGCGCGTGTTGCCAGCGGTGTTGCTGCAAGTCCTCGGCGGAGATTTTGAATTGCTGGTAGCTGCGCCATACCACCAGCGGGTAGGCCAGCTTTCCGGCCATGAACTGCAAGCCCTTGGGGATGCCCTCGGTGAACAGGCTGGTGATGGCGTCCCATTGTGCCTCGCACGCGGGGGAAAACTGCGTGTCGAGCATCTGCTGCAGCATCTGGAGGTTGTCCTGATACAGCCGGCCCAGCACATTGCCGTCGATGGTCGCGGCACCGAGGCGGATTTCCGAGAACCCACGGCCCCAACGCTCGCCGAGCAAATTGCGGTAGGTGGCCTGATGGGGCTCCTGCATCTGGCCGACGACCCAGTCCTGCAGGGTGCCGGGGCTGGTGATCGCGTTGACCAGGGCGGCTTCATGCGCGTATTCCTTCAGCAGGTGCTTGGGGCTGTAGGGCGCGTACAGGATCAGGGGCCCGGCAGTTCCGGTTTTCGCCCCGATCAGGTAGCAGCCCAGGGCTTTGACCGGTGCTGCGCCCGGGGTGGCGATCAGCTCGAGCGGGCGAATGGTTGCATTGACGCCCGCCACCGCGTCGCGCGCCACGGCATCCGGCATATCAAAGATTTGCTGGATGTAGCTCCAGGCTGATGCGGACAATCGCTCCTCGAGGGTTTGTTCATGGGCGTATTGCAGCAACTGCCAGGGCAACTGCCGACAGAACAGTTGGCGCCGCTGGCGGCTGTCCTCGGTGTCACTTGCGAGGAGCGTCGTGAGTTTCTTCTGATAAAGGTTTTTCAACCCCACTTGCCGAACCAGTTGCACCACGGCGTTGCCGTCCAGTTCCGCCGGTAATGGCGTGGCGGTCCGCGAACGCGGGCGGATATCGTCACCGTTCAGCTGGGGCAAGTGGCGCAGCGCGAAGTCCACGAGGGTCTGGACATTGCCCGTAAGGTCGATACGACCGGGGATCAAGATGCCTTCCGGGTTGATCACCTGCCCCGGAAAGCGCTTGCTGAGCAGGTCCGAGAGGAGGGGCATGACCTCATTGCGCAAGGGCGTGATGCCATGCAGGTAGTCGCGTTCGTCCGGTGCGCTGACGCGATACTGTTCCAACAGCTCGGCCTGCAGGATCTGCTCACGGGGTGCTGCCATGCCCAACCACACCGGCAATGCCTGCTGATAGGTGATGGCCTTCGCGATCGCGATGGCGCGCGGCAGGTTGGTCGGCGGTGGTCGTCGAATCAGGTTGTCCATGCAGTCCTGAAAGCGCTCTGCGCTCAATCGCATCGAGAACAGATGGTCAATCTCGTCACGCATGAAGTCGCTGTAGGTCTGTTGCCGGTTGTGCAGCAGGTGATCGTCGATGCGTCGCAGCGGACCGAGCAGGCAGACCCGATGGGGTATGTACTGCGAGACCGGCAGGTTTTCCACCAGGGTCAGACGCTTGAGGGGATCGCGCAGGCGTCGCACCAGTGCGTCGCACAACGCCTTGATCGACCCGAATGACTCGTAGCCACTGCGCGGGGTCCATAGCAGCGCCACGCCGGAGTTGAACGGATCAATGCCGCCGCGCTCGGTCAAGACAAAACAATTAGCCAAGGCATGCGGCGTGTTGTCTGTGCCGAATCTCAAGGTCAGGCCGTACGCATCCGGTATGAACCCGTTCAGGCCATGGCGGGTCAGCCGGCTCATGCCGTCGGCGTTGAGCACGCTGTCCAGCAGCACCACGCTCTCGGCGGACAGGCTCTTGTGCAGCCAGCGCAATTGCGCCTCGCCCCGCAGCCCCTGCAACATCGCCTGGCTGAGGTGGGCCTGGTTTTGCTCCAGGAGCAGGTTGGGCAGGGTGCGCAGGTCGTTTTCGGCAAACGTGCGCAGAACCTCGTCGATAATCGCATTGAAGGTAACCAGGCCCAGGTTGTGCAACTGGTAGGCGGCGCCGGCGGTGTATGGTCCGTAGAACCAGGTCAGCGACGATTCACTCAGCGCAGTGGCTTGCCGGGCCAGGCGGGCGATCAAGTGCTGCACCATGCTGGACGACGCCAGGGGCAGGCGTTCTTCGCGCTCCAGGGCAGGGGTGGGATAGGTATTGATAAAGACGGCGTCGGGCTGCAGCACCAAGTGTCTGCTGTCTAATTCGTCTGCCAGCGCGTGGGCTGCCAGGCTGCGCAAGGTGGGATGGCGCTTGCGTTCCTCGGCCATGGCGGCCTCGATGGCCTGCAGGCGCTGCAGGTGCCGCTTGGCTTTTTCCGCCAGCACTGTAGTGGGGCGGCCGTTGCCGCTGGTGACGGGATGCACGCTCCAGCGCCCGTCGGTTTCCTCGGCCAGCAACCGACTGTCGAGCATGGCACGCACATCCAGGGCACTGTCGAGCAACGCCGCCAGGTCGACGTCGCCGCCACTGCGCCGATACAGCCCCAGCGCATATTCGAGGTTGTCGAGCTGCTTGCTGACAATGTCCTCGAGTGTCTCCTGAAACACATCGCCGACCACGGGCTTGCCGGTCACCTGGACCTCATCCATGCCAATAAACACGCTGCGCTCCTCCACGGAGAGGAAATTGAGCAGTTCATCCTCGTGCCCGGCGGCCTTGAGCATGGCCAATAGCGCGTTGTCGAGGTCTTGCAGGTTCGCGAGCACCTGCAAACCGCGTGTCTGGGTGTAGAGATACGCGTGGGTGTTGCTGATCATCAGCGTGCTGGCGAGGTCGACGTAATGTTGAAAAGGCGCATGCACCCGTACCTTCTCGATATTCAGCTGCGGATCGAAGGCGCTGCGCGCGGCCTGGTCCGGCAGGAACAGCGCGCGCAGTTTCTGGTTTTCCTCGGTGGACACGATCCATGCCTGGTGCTTGAGCAGCAGGTCGGCGCGGAACTTGTCACTGATCACCCGCGCGAAAAACTGCAGGCGTGACTGCGCGCCGTCGAAGTCTTCATTCCAGTAGGTCTGCAGCAGGCTGCTCAATAACGTTGAGAGGATCGCGCTGGTGTGTTCGACCACGTTGTCCCAGCGCTGTTGGTCCTCGGCCAGTTGCTGTGGAGTGAAGGCGCTGGTGTCATGCGCGAGATTGAAATACGTGTGCGTCTGGCCTGCCGGCCAGGCCTGTTGCACATAAAAACGCAACAGTGTGTCGCGCAAAGGCTCAGAGGCGACCCAGTGCCCGCCCACGACGGTGAAGGAATTCACGCGTGTGTCGGCCTGCTTCAGACGACGAAAATGAGGGTGGGCCATGATCCCGAGCAAGGTGTCGAGCATCGCGCGCAGGCTGGGGAGTTGGCGCAATTGGCTGAGCATTGCCGCGACGTTTTTTTGTTGGCTGGCGCGGATCGCCTGCTCTTGATCCTGCATCACCGCCCCCTGGATGATGGCCGTGGTCACCGCCAGGCGCGCACCGGCCGGCAGCGCGTCACGGGTGTCGATGGACACAAATTGCAGTAACTCACTGCGCTGGCTGGGGTGTGTCAGGCGCTCTTCGAGCGTGCTGATCAGGGTGGTGCGGTGGTCGAACAGCTCGAGTCCGCCGTAAGGCGTGTAGAGCACGGCCTTGCCGTCGTCGGGCGTCGGGCTCATCAGGAACGCGCCCGCCAGCACGATGGCGGGTTGGCCGCTGAGGTTGACCAGCAACCTGTCGACCTGCATGGGAAAGCCATGCACCGTGGCGTCCTGGCGTGCCGCGTGGGTGGCGTAATACAGCGTGTGCAGCCACTCGAGGTCCCTGACCGTGAACCCCAGCGCGCGCTCTCGTGGCGTAGGTTCCTTGCGGCGGGTCGGGCGAAGGAACTCATCGAAAAAGTACGGTGGGGTAACGCGCGCCATGGTGCATTCTCCGTTGTTGCAGCGGGTAGGAGGCCCAAAAGTAGGGGCTGGCACGGTGGGCAGGGCGGTAGATAACTGGCGCGTACTGCAAGCGCCCGTTGACAGCAGGCACGGGAGGCGTTGTTTAATCGGCGGTCTGGATTCTTGTTGTCTCTTCCAATTATAAAATCGGAGCTACAGATGTCTGCCCAGTCCCCGATAGTTGACAACGCAACAGCGCTCATCGGTTTTGACGACCTGGTGGGGTTGCTGCACGCCGTGTTCGTGAAGCACGGCACGTCGCCGCAAGTCGCCGCGATCCTGGCGCACAACTGCGCCAGCGCCGAGCGTGACGGCGCCCATAGCCACGGGATCTTTCGTATCCCCGGCTACCTCAGCACCCTGGCCAGTGGCTGGGTCGACGGCAAGGCCACGCCGGTGGTCACCGACGTCGCCTCCGGCTTCGTGCGCGTGGATGCCGGCAACGGCTTCGCGCAGCCTGCACTTGAAGCGGCGCGTGCGTTGTTGGTGGACAAGGCCCGCAGTGCCGGCATCGCGCTGCTGGCGATCCACAACTCCCATCACTTTGCCGCGCTGTGGCCGGATGTCGAACCCTTCGCCGAAGAAGGGCTGGTGGCCTTGAGCGTGGTCAACAGCATGACCTGCGTGGTGCCCCACGGCGCCGACCGGCCACTGTTCGGCACCAACCCCATCGCGTTCGCCGCCCCGCGTGCCGACGGCCTGCCGATTGTCTTCGACCTGGCCACCAGCGCGATTGCCCACGGCGACGTGCAGATTGCCGCGCGCAAGGGTGAGCGCTTGTCGCCGGGCATGGGCGTCGACAGTCTCGGCCAGCCCACCACGGACCCCAAGGCGGTGCTGGAAGGCGGTGCATTGTTGCCGTTTGGCGGGCACAAGGGCTCGGCGCTGTCGATGATGGTCGAACTGCTGGCGGCAGCCTTGACCGGCGGTAACTTTTCCTTCGAGTTCAACTGGGCGGACCATCCGGGCGCACGTACACCCTGGACCGGGCAGTTGCTGATTGTGATCGACCCGAGCAAAACCGCCGGGCAAAGTTTTGCCGAGCGCAGCCAGGAACTGGTGCGGCAGATGCATGCGGCGGGGTTGCGGCGTTTGCCCGGAGATCGACGTCATCGCACACGGGCGAAGTCGCAGGCGGCAGGGATCGAGATCGAAGCGAAGGATTTGCGGCAATTACAGGAACTGGCGCAGGGGTAGGAGGGGCTGCGCGCGGCGCAGCCCCGGCGCCTCAGTTGCGGCGACCCAGCAACAGGCCAACCACCAGGCCGAAGCCTGCGGAAATGGCCACGGTCTGCCACGGGTGGCCACCGATGTAGGTTTCGGTGGCATCCACTACCGGCTTGCTGCGTTCGCGCACGTTGGACACCGAGTCCAACGCCTGCTTGAGTTTGATGGCGACCTGTTCGCGCAGGGTTTCGCCTTCCTCACCTACCAGCGAAGCGCTGCTTTTGAGCAGTTTGTCCGATTCTTCGATCAGCGCCGTCAGTTCACTGAACGCTTGATCCTTGATTTGATCTTCAACAGCTTGGGCGGCGGTTTTGCGGGCCATGGGTGTGACTCCTTGCAGGTGAATGTGACAGTGAACAATGGAGTGCCGGGCGGCGGCAAAAGTTGCAGTTTTTTTGCCTGGACGTGCTTGCCGGGAAAATCCGAATCCGGAAAATTCGACCTACAGTGTAAGATGTCGCCTATTTGTGCAGCAGGTAATTCAACATGAGCTTCAATCTCGCCAACAAGACCCTCGCCGAACGCGCCGAGCTGGAAGATGAAAAGTCGCGCCTCTACGACCTGTGGCAAACCAACCTGGGCAAGGCCAAGGGCGAAGCGGCGCGGTTGTTCGGTGAGCGCGCCAAGCGCAAGGGCAAGTGGGCTGAATGGGTGCGCGCGGAACTCGACGGCATGTCGCCACCGGAGTTCTCCAACATGGTGCGCAGTGAAGTCAACAAGCTGATGGCAGCGGCGAAGTAAAGCCTTCGACAATTGCCTCGCGCACTTTAAGCAGCATCGGGTCCAGCTGGGCCTGGGTGCGCCAGCCCAGCTCCACCGGGTAACGCGGCAATGCCAGCGGGCAGGGCAGCATGCGCAAACCCGTCAGCCCGGCGATGGCCTGCGCGGCGTGCCCGGGGATGGTTGCCACCGCCTGGCTGCCCTTGAGCAGATACGGCAGCGCGGCAAAGTGGCTGGTCGACGCACACACATGTCGATTCAGCCCCCGCGCGGCGAGGGCTTCGTCGGTGATGCCGATAAACCCGCCGGATGACACCAGCACATGCTCACGGCGGATGAATTCCTCCAGGCTGATACTTGCCTGGTCCGAATCCACCAGGCAGCGGTAATCGCCTTCCCCCAGCACCTGCCGACTCAAGCGGCCGTGGGCGAACCCTCCGGCGGTAATTGCCAGGTCCAGGGTCCGGTCGAGCAGGGCGCCGGCGACGATCTGGCTGTGCGTCTGCCGGAAAATCACCCGCAGCTTCGGCAACCGCAGTGCAATCGCGTCCATCAGACGACGACCGTAGGCAATCTCGAAGTCATCGGACAGCCCCAGCACCACCGAGCGACCCTGGTAATGCGGATTGTCCGGATGGACCATCGCCAGGCTCTGCCGGCAACGCTCCAGCGCCTCACTGATCACCGGCTTCAACTGATTGGCGCGCAACGTGGGCGCCAGGCCGCGTCCGGTGCGCACGAAGAGTTGATCGTCATACACCTCGCGCAAACGCCGCAGGCCTGCACTGATGGCCGATTGCGTGACGCCCAGGCGCAAGGCCGCGCGGCTGGCGCTGGACTCGTCGTGCAGGGCTTCGAAGGTTTTCAGCAGGTTCAGGTCGACCTGGGTGATATTTATCTGGCTCATATCATTCAGCACTGAGGTGGGCTTTATTCATGATCGAGCCTGACGCAAGAATGGGCAACCCCCCCTTGTTCGGAGTGATCGTGATGCCTGTTTCTACCGTGGCCGCTTTGCAAATTGGCTCATTGCCGGGCGGCAAAGCCCAGACCCTTGAGCAGATCCTGGGCTATGAGGACGAGATCCTGCGCAGTGGCGCGAAGCTGGTGGTGATGCCCGAAGCCTTGCTCGGTGGCTACCCCAAAGGCGAAGGCTTCGGCACCCAGTTGGGCTATCGCCTGCCCGAGGGCCGCGAAGCCTTTGCCCGCTATTTCGCCAATGCCATCGACGTGCCTGGCACAGAGACCGAGGCCTTGGCCGGCTTGTCGGCGCGTACCGGCGCCAGCCTGGTCATCGGCGTGATCGAACGCAGCGCCAGCACGTTGTATTGCACCGTGCTGTATTTCGAACCCACCGGCGGCCTGGTGGCCAAGCACCGCAAGTTGATGCCCACCGGCACCGAACGGCTGATCTGGGGCAAGGGCGACGGCTCGACCTTGCCGGTGATTGACACCGCGGTCGGCCGCGTCGGCGGCGCGGTGTGCTGGGAAAACATGATGCCGCTGCTGCGCACCGCGATGTACGCCAAGGGCGTGGAGGTGTGGTGCGCGCCGACGGTGGATGAGCGCGAGATGTGGCAGGTCAGCATGCGTCATGTGGCGCATGAAGGGCGCTGCTTTGTGGTCAGTGCGTGCCAGGTACAGGCCTCGCCCGAGGCGTTGGGCATCGAGGTTGCCAACTGGCCGGCGGAGCGGCCGCTGATCGCGGGCGGCAGCGTGATTGTCGGGCCGATGGGCGACATCCTGGCCGGGCCATTGCTGGGAGGCGCCGGGCTGCTGACAGCCCAGATCGACACCGATGACCTGGTGCGCGCGCGATATGACTACGACGTGGTAGGGCACTACGCGCGTCCGGATATTTTCGAGTTGGTAGTGGATGAGCGCGCCAAGCCAGGCGTGCGCTACATCA
Organism: Pseudomonas sp. TH21; assembly: GCF_016651025.1. Taxonomy (NCBI): domain Bacteria; kingdom Pseudomonadati; phylum Pseudomonadota; class Gammaproteobacteria; order Pseudomonadales; family Pseudomonadaceae; genus Pseudomonas; species Pseudomonas sp. TH21. The sequence continues at coordinate 2,796,057 of NZ_JAEKEQ010000001.1, forward strand.
CCGACTAACACACGGTAATCCCTGTAGGAGCCGGCTTGCCGGCGATAGCGGTGTGTCAGCAACACTTCCAGTGGCTGACATGCCGCCTTCGCGGGCAAGCCCGCTCCCACATTTTTGGACCGTGGCGACTGTGGTCCAGCGATTCTGCATGGATCTGGATGCCAATCGCTCCAACGCCAATGATGGGCATGGACTTCACAGGCGTTGCGCTAACCCCTGTGGGAGCGGGCTTGCTCGCGAATGCGGTGGGTCAGTTAAATCACCAGCGGCTGACACGCCGCCTTCGCGAGCAAGCCCGCTCCCACATTTTTGGACCGTGGCGACTGTGGTCCAGCGATTCTTCATGGATCTGGATGCCAATCGCTCCAGAGTTAATGGCAATCATGAGCTGCGAGTTCTCCACGGCCGACAAAGTTCTTACCCGCTTGCGCTAACCCCTGTGGGAGCGGGCTTGCCCGCGAATGCGGTGGGTCAGTCAAATCACCAGTGGCTGACACGCCGCCTTCGCGAGCAAGCCCGCTCCCACATTTTTGGACCGTGGCGACTGTGGTCCAGCGATTCTCCATGGATCTGGATGCCAATCGCTCAAGAGCCAATGACAATCATGAGCTGCGAGTTCTCCAGGCCGACAAAGTTCTTCCTCGCTTGCGCTAACCCCTGTGGGAGCGGGCTTGCCCGCGAATGCGGTGGGTCAGTCAAATCACCAGCGGCTGACATGCCGCCTTCGCGGGCAAGCCCGCTCCCACATTTTTGGACCGTGGCGACTGTGGCCCAGCGATTCTTCATGGATCTGGATGCCAATCGCTCAAGAGCCAATGACAATCATGAGCTGCGAGTTCTCCAGGCCGACAAAGTTCTTCCTCGCTTGCGCTAACCCCTGTGGGAGCGGGCTTGCCCGCGAATGCGGTGGGTCAGTTAAATCACCAGTGACTGACACGCCGCCTTCGCGAGCAAGCCCGCTCCCACAGGGGTTGTTCAGCGTTGAGGAGATTTGCTTTCCAGCCATTCCTCACGGGTCATTTCCCAGATATCGCGTGGGAAGAAGCCTTCGACGAATTCACCGTGATCGGTCCTGATCAAACGCATGCCCGTGCGCTCGGAAATCCGCCGTGACCCCAGGTTCGGCGCAGCCTTGGGCACGCGCAAGACCGCTCGCTTGAGTACGCCGAACCAGTAGTCGGTCACCGCCGCGCTGGCTTCGGTCATCAACCCTTGCCCCTGCCACTGCGGGCCCAGCCAGAAACCGCGATTGTTGTCGTGCTCGTCCATCAGGCTGACGTTGCCGATCAGTTGCCCAGGCGCTTCTTTCAGGCGGATCGACCAGTGCCATTCCTCGCCACGGGCCATGGCGGGCAAGGCGATCTGTTCCAGGTAGGTGCGCGCGCCGTCGGCCGGGTAGGGCCAGGGCACCAGGGCGTTGAGGTAGCGCACCACGTCCCAATGCGCGAATTGCTGCTGGATCCCGTCGGCGTCGTCCAGGGTCAGCGGGCGCAAAATCAGGCGTTCGGTGAATAGCGTCGGCTGCATGGCGGTTACCAGGTCGCGGTGTTCGGCAGGTCCAGGGTGCCCCGGTCCACGAAGCGCATCGTGCCGAACAGGCCGCCTGCGAGTTTGCCGCGCAGCACGTAGGGCAGGTTATTGAGGCTTTGGGTCTGGCTCAGGCCGAGGGTCTGGCGTAACACTGAAAACGCCGAAACGCTGACCGGCACCGTCAGAACAGTCTCGGAAAACCGCGGGATGCTTGCGCTCTGATCACTCACCCCCGACGCCAGCGGCCGGCCATTGACCTCCAGGTCCAGGGCCACGCCGGTGTAGTCGATCGCCGTTTCATTGGGGTTCTGCACCCGCAGCTTCACGGCGAAGCGCACTTCCAGGTCCTGGCTTTGCAGCGGTTCGATGCCGACCACGTTGATGTTCACCGGGTCGCGGTTGGGGAACAGCGCGCAGGCGCTCAAGGTCAGCAGCAACAGCGATACAACCATGAGCTTGCGCATTTGAAAGGGGCTCCTATTGGGTGACGTCCGGATCCTGCATGACCTTGAGGGTAGAGGACTCCGGATCAAATTCATCTTCTTCCAGCTCTATGAACTCTTCCGGCAGGAAAATGTTCAGCAGGATTGCACAGAACGCACCCACGGTGATCGGCGACTCGAAGATGTTGTGCAGCGCTTTTGGCAGCTCGCGCAGCACTTCCGGCACGGCGGCGACGCCCAGGCCCATGCCCAGCGAGATCGCCACGATCAGCACGTTGCGCCGATGCAGCCCGGCTTCGGCGAGGATCTTGATGCCGGCCACGGCCACGGTGCCGAACATGATCAGCGTGGCGCCGCCCAGCACCGGCTTGGGCATCAGTTGCAGCACTGCGCCGATCATCGGGAACAGCCCCAGCAGCACCAGCAGGCCGGCGATGAAGTACGCCACGTAGCGACTGGCGACGCCGGTCAGCTGGATCACGCCGTTGTTCTGCGCGAAAGTCACCATCGGCAGGCTGTTGAAGGTAGCGGCCATGGCCGAGTTGAGGCCGTCGGCCAGCAAGCCCGACTTGATGCGCTTGATGTACAGCGGGCCCTTGACCGGTTGCTGGGAAATCATCGAGTTGGCCGTCAGGTCGCCGGCGGCTTCCAGCGGCGAAATCAGGAAGATCACCGCCACCGGGATAAACGCCACCCAGTCAAACGAAAAGCCGTACTTGAACGGCACCGGCACGCTGATCAGCGGCACCTGGGGCAGGGCAGCCATGTCGACGCGGCCCAGCCACCAGGCGACGACAAAGCCGAGGGTCAGGCCGATCACGATCGAGCCCAGGCGCAGGAACGGGTTATTGAAGCGATTGAGCACCACGATGGTCAGCAGCACCAGGGCCGCGAGCCCCATATTGCTGGCGGCGCCGAGGTCGCTCGCGCCAAATCCGCCGGCCATGTCGGTGACCGCTACCTTGATCAGCGACAGGCCCATCAGGGTAATGATGGTGCCGGTCACCACCGGGGTGATCAGCTTGCGCAGCTTGCCGATGAACTGGCTGAGCACCACTTCGATAAACGCCGCGAAAAAGCAGATGCCGAAGATCGTCGAGAGGATCTCGTCGGTGCCGCCGCCGCGCGCCTTGACCATGAAGCCGGCGCTGAGAATCACACTGATAAACGAGAAACTGGTGCCTTGCAGGCACAGCAGTCCGGAGCCGATCGGGCCGAATGTGCGCGCTTGCACAAAGGTGCCGAGCCCGGACACGAACAACGCCATGCTCACCAGGTACGGCACTTCGCTTTCCAGGCCGAGCACGCCGCCGACGATCAGGGTCGGGGTGATGATGCCGACAAAACTGGCCAACACATGCTGCAACGCCGCAAAAATCGCCGCGGTGAAGTGCGGGCGGTCTTCCAGGCCGTAGATCAGGTCGGATTTATAACGGGGGCGGGGGGCTTGAGCGTCAGACAAAGTACGGGCCAGGCTGGGAAATGGAGGCGCAGGATGCCAGAAAGTGCCGGTCGTCAGAAGTGTGTAAATATATTTCGAAACACCCGCATTAATTTCTCAAGTCGGCCGATAGCCTGGACAGGCCCCACACACTTATTACAACAGTGGTGCCAGAGGTCCGAACAGCGCGTTGACGCTGACGGATCGTGTCGCGGCAGGGACGCTCGCCAACACTACTTCTTGAGAGCACCCCTATGTCCCTCCGTAATCTGAACATTGCTCCCCGCGCTTTCCTCGGTTTTGCGTTCATTGCGTTGCTTGTCATCATCCTGGGTGTGTTTGCGGTCAACCGCATGACCACGATTCGCCAGTCGTCGCTGGACATGGGGACCAACCAGTTACCCAGCGTGAAGTTTCTCGGCACCATGACCGAAAACGTCCTGCGCCTGCGCATCCTGTCCTTTCGCATCCTGATCAATCGCGAGCCAGCGGCCCTGGACGAGGCCAAGACCCGCGTGGCGGTGCTGATGGACAAGGTCAAGCAGGCCCAGGCGGCCTACGCCGTGATGCCGGCCGGCCCTGAAGAAGCGGCCTTGTACAAGACCTTCGCGGCGACGCTCGACAGTTATTTCGCCGCACAGGCTGAAATGATGTCGCTGTCCCAGCAAAACAAAGTCGATGAGATGCGCACCCTGATCAACACGCGGATCAAGGACGGTACCGACCTGATGGGCGAGCAGTTGAACAAGTTGATTGCGATCAACAGTGCCGATGCCGACCAGGCTGGCCGCGAAGCCGAGGGCAGTTACCAGCAAGCCGTCAGCGGCATCATCATTGTGTCGGTGGTCGCTGCGCTGATGACCGTGCTGTTGGCCTGGCTGCTGACCCGCAGCATCGTCACCCCGTTGCGCAAGGCCGTGGAAGTGGCGGAAACCATCGCCGGCGGCAATTTGAGCAAAGTGATCGCGGATGACGGCAAGGATGAACCCGCCCGCTTGATCAGCGCGTTGGCGAGCATGCAAGCCAACCTGCGCCAGACCATCCAGCACATCGCCGGCTCGGCGACGCAACTGGCCTCGGCAGCGGAAGAGCTGAGCGCAGTCACCGAGGAAGCTTCGCGTGGCCTGCAGCAACAGAACAATGAGATCGACCAGGCCGCCACGGCCGTCAACGAAATGACCGCCGCCGTGGAAGAAGTTGCACGCAACGCGGTGTCCACCTCCGAAGCGTCCGGCCAATCCAATCAGGCCGCGCGGGAAGGGCGCGACCGTGTAGTGGAAACCGTCGGTGCGATCCAGACCATGACCCAGGATGTGCAAAACACGGCAGTGCTGATCGAAGGCCTGGCCTCCCAGGGCCGGGATATCGGCAAGGTGCTGGACGTGATCCGCGCGATTGCCGAGCAGACCAACCTGCTGGCGCTCAACGCCGCGATCGAAGCGGCACGTGCCGGTGAGGCGGGGCGCGGCTTTGCGGTGGTGGCGGACGAAGTGCGGGCCCTGGCCCATCGCACGGCGCAGTCGACCCAGGAAATCGAGAAGATGGTCGCCGGCATCCAGAACGGTACCGGTGAAGCCGTACAGTCGATGCAGCAGAGCAACCAACGCACCCAGAACACCCTGGAAATGGCGCGCGCCGCCGGCGTGGCCCTGGAGCAGATCACCCAGTCCATCAGCCTGATCAACGAACGCAACCTGGTGATCGCCAGCGCATCGGAAGAACAGGCCCAGGTCTCGCGTGAAGTGGACCGCAACCTGGTGAACATCCGCGACCTGGCCACGCAGTCGGCGGCGGGTGCCAACCAGACCAGCGCGGCCAGCCATGAGCTGTCGCGCCTGGCGGTTGATTTGAACGGGATGGTTGCCAGGTTTGTAATCTGATTGGACGTACGGTCAACCCTGGTAGGCGCCGGCAAGCCGGCTCCTGCAGGGGTGGGCGCGAGCCATTATTCAGACCGTTTATTGCTTCCAGGCCGTGGGATTGACCAGGTTCTTCGGCCGTTCACCGGCCAACGCCGCGAGCAGATTGTCCACCGCGCACTGAGCCATCGCTTCGCGGGTTTCATGGGTGGCCGAGCCGATATGCGGCGTGGCCACTACATTGTTCAGGCGCAGCAACGGCGAGTTGTGATCCAGCGGCTCGCGCTCGAACACGTCCAGTCCCGCCGCGCGAATCGTGCGTTTTTCCAACGCCTCGACCAGCGCCGCTTCGTCCACCACCTTGCCCCGCGAAATATTGATGAAGATCGTCTCCGGGCCCATCCGCGCGAACTGCTCGGCGCCGATGAGTTTCTCGGTTTCGGCCGTGAGCGGCAGGGTCAGGCAGACAAAGTCGGCCTGTTGCAGCAACTCATCCAGGCTGCGGTACTGCGCGCCAAAGCGCTTTTCCACGGCGGGCTTGGGCGCGTGGCTGTGGTAGATCACCGGCATGCCGAAGCCGAAATGCCCGCGCTGGGCCAGGGCTTCGCCAATGCGGCCCATACCGATGATGCCGAGCGTCTTGCCGTGTACGTCAGTGCCGAAGTGCGCCGGGCCGATATTCTTGTTCCACTGGCCGGCTCGCACCATGTCGGCCAATTCGACCACGCGCCGGGCGGTGGCCAGGACCAGCGCGAAGCCAGTGTCGGCGGTGGTTTCAGTGAGCACGTCCGGGGTGTTGCTGAGCAGGATGCCGCGTTGGGTCAGGTAGTCGATGTCGTAGTTGTCGACGCCCACCGACACACTGGCCACCGCTTCCAATTGCGGCGCCAGGTCGAGCAATTGCGCATCCAGGCGCAGGCTGGCGCCGAGCAATCCATGGGCGCCGGGCAGGGCGTCGCGCAGCTTGGCCAGGCCGGTCTGGTCCAGCGCTTCGATCAGGGTGACGTCGGCCTGCTCATGCAAGCGCGCCATCAAGGGGGCGGAGAGTTTCTTGTACAGCACGACGGATTTTTTCATGAGGTTTTGGCCTTCAATTCAAGAGTGGGCAACGGCGCACGTTCACGGTCGCTGGCGCCGGGCTTGAGGAAAATCGTCAGCACCACTGACAGCAGCAACGCGCCGCTCATCAGCAGGTACGAAGCGCCGGGCGAGCCGGTGCTGCTATTGAGGTAACCCACCAGGTACGAGCCACCGAACGAGCCCAGGGCGCCCATGCTGTTGATCAGCGCCATGGCGCCCCCGGCGACGTTGGCCGGGAGGATTTCCGGCACAATCGCGAAAAACGGGCCGTAGGGCGCGTACATGCAGGCGCCGGCAATCACCAGCAGGGTGTAGGACCACCAGAAGTGTTCGGCGCCGAGCACGTAGGACGCATAGAACGCGATGGAGGCAATCAGCAGCGGCGGCCAGACGAAGCGTTTGCGCTTTTGCAGTTTGTCCGAGCCCCAGGACACCGCCAGCATGGCAATCACCGCCGCCAGGTAAGGCAGGGCCGACAGCCAGCCGGCCTCGACCATGTCCATCTGCAAGCCTTTCTTGAGGATCGACGGCAGCCACAACACGAAGCCGTACACGCCGATGCTCCAGCAGAAGAACTGCAGCGCGAGGATGATGACTTTCGGCGAGCGGAACGCTTCGGCGTAGTTCTTCACCGCCTTGATCCCGACCTGCTCGGCGGCCAACGCGCTTTCCAGGTCTTTTTATGCTGCTCGCTCAGCCACTTGGCGTCGGCGGGTTTTTCATCCGCCAGCTTCCACCAGATAAACGCCCAGAGCACCGCCGGCAGGCCTTCGATGATGAACATCCAGCGCCAGCTGAAATGCTGCACCAGATACCCCGAGACCACCGACATCCACAGCATGGTCACCGGGTTGCCGAGGATCAGGAAGGTGTTGGCGCGCGAGCGTTCGGCACGTGTAAACCAGTGGCACAGGTACACCAGCATCGCCGGCATCACGGCGGCCTCGACCACGCCAAGCATGAAGCGAATGACGATCAGCATGTAGGCGTTGGACACCACGCCTGTCAGCGTGGCCAGCCCGCCCCAGAGGATCAGGCTGACAAAGATCAGTTTTTTAACGCTGCGCTTTTGCGCGTAGATCGCCCCCGGCACCTGGAAGAAAAAGTAGCCAAGGAAAAACAATGCGCCCAGCAGCGATGACATGCCGGGGGTGATCATCAGGTCTTCGGCCATCCCGGAGGCGGCGGCGAAGCCGTAGTTGGCGCGGTCCAGGTACGCCAGGCTGTAGGTGATAAAAACGATGGGCATGATGTACCACCAACGACGGGTGGCGAGTTTCACGGTTTCCATGGGGTTGCTCCTGAGCTTGTTGTAGTTGTGGCAACAGGTGATGGGTCAGGCAACGGATCGGTTGGGCAATTCTTCGCGCTTGGGTAAACCTTCCATGTCGCCGCGACTCTGCACGGCGCGGCTGCCGATCCAGTTGCCGCGCTGGACCGCCTCGGGAAAGCTGAGGTTTTCCAGCAGGGCACTGATCATGCCCACGGCAAAGCCATCGCCGGCACCCACGGTGTCGACGACCTTTTCGACCGGCACGGCGGCAACAAAGCCTTTGTCCATCTGCGTACGGAAGTAGGCGCCGTCCGGGCCGAGCTTGATCGCTACGGCTTCGGCGCCCTGGTCGAGGTAAAACGCGGCAATATCGGCCGGGTCGTCATAACCGGTGAGCAAGCGGCCTTCGCCCAGGCCCGGCAGGACCCAGTCGGCCAGGGCCGCCAGCGCGTTGATGGCGCTGATCATCTGCGCCTGGCTGGCCCACAGCGAAGGGCGCAGGTTCGGGTCGAACGACACGCTGCGTCCGGCCTTGCGCATTTGGGTCATCAGTTCAACGGACAGCTCGTGGGTAGCGTCAGAAAGCGCCGGCGGAATCCCGGTGGCGTGCAAGTGACGCGCCTGCAGCAGCGCCGGGCTGATGGCGGCGATTGACAAGCGGCTGGCCGCCGAGCCCTTGCGGAAATACTCCACCTGCGGGTCAGCGCCGGCTTCTTCGCGGGACTTGAGTTGAAAGCCGGTCGGGTGCAGCGGGTCGACCGCCACATGCCGGCAATCCAGGCCTTCATTTTTGAGCGTGTCGACCACAAAGCGCCCGAGGGAATCATTACCCACCCGGCTCAGCCAGGCCACGTTGAAACCCAGGCGCGACAGGCCGATGGCGACATTGCTGTCGGCCCCGGCGATACGTTTGTGAAACTGCGCCACCTGGGCCAGGTCGCCGGTCTGCTCGGCGACAAACATCGCCATGGTTTCACCAAACGAGAGGATATCGATCTCAGACATGCGCATTCTCCGCAGGCGGTTGGCCAAGGTGGGCGAGGGTGGCGACCTGCTGTGCGGTGACCGCGACCAGGTCATCGCCCTGCAGCGGGAATTCCACGGCCCGTGTAATACCTTGAGTCATGTGCTTGAGCAGTTGTTCCCACAGATGCAGGTCGGTGGCGCCAGGCGGCAGCGCCACCAGCTTGCCGTCTGCGCGGCGCGCCACGGCCTTGCAGTGCAGGTAGTCGACGTGCCGGCCCAACAGGCGCGCGGCGGTCAGTGCGGATTGGTCCTGCCACTGCCAGTTGCCGATGTCGAAGGTCATCTTCACCGGCAGGCCTTGGCGTTCGACCTCGGTGAAAAACCGCTGCATCGGCTCGATGCGCCCGCCGTACAGGGTCTGGTCGTTTTCCACCAACAGCTTGACCGAGTGACGGTTGAGCAGCGCGTGCAGGCTTTCCAGGTCGTTGGTGTCGGTGAAATAACCCAGCGAGACTTTCAGCCAGCGCGCCCCGAAGGCCTGGGCGCGGTCCAGGGTCGCGCTCAATTCGGCATTCGGCTGCGCACGGCCGGCGACCCACAGTTCCAGCGGCGATGAAAACACGCACTCCAGGCCCTGCGCAGCAGCGGCTTCGGCCAGTTGCGCGGGTTGTTCGTGGGTCAGCAGTTCTTCACGCCATTCGATGCGCTGGGCACCGGCGGAGGCCAGCAATTGGACAAAACTCAACTGGCCCTGCTGGCGGACGAGGTCGGCGCCGTAGCTGGAAAGGCTGATGGAGACGGGGTATTTATGCATTGTTGTCTACCTCTGAAACCGGTTTCATTTTTATACGCAAATCAACGCTGCAGGAGGCGGCAAGCCGGCTCCTACGTGGGGGTTGTGGAGCCTCGGACAATCAGTTGGGGCAAGAAATCCAGGGTGCGAGTCGGCTCGGTGTCACCGCGCAAACGCTTGAGCAGACAGTCGAAGGCGCTGGCGCCGATCGCCTCGGTCGGTTGGGCGAGGGCGGTGATGCCGGTGCCTACCAGCGGGTACCAGTCCAGGTCATCGAGGGCGATCAAGCCGACGTCGGCAAACAGCTCGCAGCCCAATGCCTTGAGGGCGCGGGTGCAGGCCAGTGCGGCGATGCCGTTGGCGCAGAACAAAGCCTTGCGGCCGGGTTTGGCGAGAAAGCGCTGCAGGCGCTGTTGCAACTGGTCATCCAGTTCCACGATGGCGCCGGTCAATGCCGGACGCCGGGCGATTTCGGCCTTGAAGCTGTCCAGGCGTTCCAGGCGTGAACTGGTGCCATCGGTGGCTTCGCTCACCAGCAACACATCGCGGTAACCCTGCTGTTCCAGGTGCTCCACTGCCATGCGCACCGCCGCCGGGTTATCCAGGCCGACCAGGTCGCTGTGCAGCGGCTCGAGCTTGCGGTCCACCAGCACCAGGGGCATTTCGCGTTGCAGTTCCAGCAGTTGGTCGAGGTGATGGCCGAGCGTATTTACGATCAGCCCTTCGATGTTGTAGGCGCGCAGTGCTGCCAGGTGCTGGCGCTCCTGGGCGTCATCGCGGTCGGTGTTACACACCACCAGGCTGTAGCCGTGCTGGCGGCAGGCGGTTTCGACACCGTGCATCACGGCAACGGAGTAGGGGTTGCGGATATCGGCCACCAGCATGCCGATCAGGCGCGTGCGGCCACGCTTCAAGCCACGCGCCATCTGGTTGGGGCGGTAGCCGAGTTCGTCGATGGCTTGTTCGATGCGCAGGGCGATGGCATCGGAGAGCAAGGCGCGGTCATCGCCGATAAAACGCGACACGCTGGCCTTGGACACACCCGCGCGCTCGGCCACGTCAAGCATGGTCACACGGCTGCGCTGGGCGGCGGAAAATGAATTCACGACGGTTGCACCTTTTTATTCGAGTCAAGGGCTCCAGTGACCGTGGTGCTGGCCCTGAAACCGGTTTCAGGAAACACCATCGACGACCATTCCGTCAAGGGCGGGTGACGATAGTCCTGGTCTTCATCCCGAACCAATCCGACGAATGGCGAGTAGTACCTGTTACTTCTGACAGTATCGGAGGTGTGCGTTTGAGCGCTTAATTCTCTCCAGGATAATTGCGAGGGAAGAGAAAATGCCCAGCTCACACAAACCAGCCGCCCAACCGGGTGTACGGTCTACCAAGGAGGGAGAGGCTCGCGTATTGCCGACTTTCGACGAGGTGGTAGGGGTCGATCCTGCGGACCCGGAAGGGCTGATTCCTCTGCCGGTATCGCTGCAACCGCTGCAGTGCCGTATTCCCCAGTGGGTGCCAGGTCCCTCAGTGGGCAGAACCCATGTCCTCACGTTGTGGTGGCGGGTGCGCGGCGTGAGTGTCGAAGCTGACTCGCAGTCGTTTACCGGGCCGCTGGATCCGGCGCTTTTTCCGTACTCCTTATATGTCCCTGTCGACTTCATGCGGGAACTCGATGCGGTGGTAGAGGCGTTTTATACGGTGACGGATGAAGGCGGCTTCGCGACGCCATCGTTTCCCTGGACGCTGACGGTGGATAACAACCCGCCAAGGTTTCAGGATCCGGACGACAAGGCGCGGTTTGTCGACCCTGCCATAGAGGCGTCCGGCATCACCGAAGCCGTGTTGGCCGCCAACCCGTTCATCGAAGTCGAGATACTGGCCTACATTGGCCGCGCGGCTCGTGATCTGGTCGGTTATTACCTGAGCAATAACACACCGCCGTTTCCGCCCATCCAGACGGGCAGGCAGGAATTTCCATTGATCACCGATCCGCTGATTCTGCGGATTCCTGCCGAGCATTTTCGCGGCCTCAGTAACGGGATCGCCTATTTGCAATACCGCTTATATGATCGCGCCGGAAACTTTACGTTGGCGTTCAGTGCTCCGATGGATTTCCAGGTGAATCTGATTGCTGACCCGAGCAACTTGCCTGCGCCCGATATTCGTCCTCCTGCCTATCTGGACTTCCTGATCAAGCGTGATGATGCGCGAGCGCGGGTCGCGGCGCGGATTCCCCGTGAATACGATGATTTTGCAGCGGGCGACCGTGTCGTGATGTTCTGTGACGGTCGCCCTGTGCTGCCGGCAATACCTATCACCGGCTTCCCATTTCCGGTCGAGATACCCTGGGATATCTTGCGCGGGTCCGGCCCTCTGGCGCGTACCGAGGTGCAAGTCAGGTACGAGATTCAACGTGCGGGGCGCCCACCCGTGCCTTCGCCGTCGAGTTTTTTCTGGGTCGACCTGACTATCGCCGGACAGGATCACGCCAATGCGCCCGCGCTGCTCAATACCACGCTGGAGCGGGTGGATGTGTACGGCAAAGGCTCTGGATTACACAATGAACTCGATTTTCGTGATGCGACGGCTGGCGCTGAGGTATGGGTACGCCTCTACCAGAACCCGGTGGCGGGAGAGCGGCTGGAGCTGTATTGGAACGGCGTGGGGCCGGTGGCCCACTATGAAGTGCAGCCGGGAGATATGTTCGACCAGCCGGTACCGTTCACGGATGTGCCCGGTAACGTGATTGTCAGCGGTGGTAATTTACCGGACTTGCCGGTGTATTACACCACCAGTAACGGGGTGAACGAACAGCATTCAGACTCGACGCCCGTCAATGTTCATGCGGCGCCGCTGATTCAGTTTGATGCCCCATTGATACAACATACCCTGCACGGTCCTGTCAACTATCTTACTTGCGAATCGCGCCCGGCTATTTGCCATGGCGTGTATTGGTTCATACGCGATGACAGTCGATTTCAAACGGGGGATGAAATTCAATTTTTTTGGCAAGGTTATACAAAGAATAACGGCGAAGAGCCGATTGCAGATACTGACTTCAGCGTAACGGTTAATTATGTCGCCAACGGGCAAGCGGTCAGGGTGTGGCCGTGGGACACGAAGATTGAACCGATGCGTAGATTTGCATCGGCGATCGCCAGGTTTTTCGTGCTCCGGCGGGGTGTTGTGATAGGCCAGTCCGCCCAGAAGCTGGTGCGTATTGATCGCGTGTATCCCGGTTCAGGAAAGATTTGTCAGCCAGGCGATGAGGGTTTTTGTGATTCACTGGACGATGAATGCCCGAACAGTCAGGGATGATTGCAGGGAAGTTAGAACCCACTGATTTGTTTGAGTGAGCCTGTCTCCATCATTCAGCCGTGGATACACTTCGGTTGCGGAATCGCTTGAACTTTTTTTGTCGGTGAGTAGCGGTAGGGATAATAAGAAAGTTGCACATGCTGTGTGGATCTATGGGCGTCGTCGCGCGCTCGACAGAGTAATCTTTTATACCAAAGAGAGTGACTCACATGAAAAAGATAGTTCCCAAGTCCAAACAAACAGGTGTGGAGTCCACCCCGGTTCCCGTTGTACTGACTGCTCCGACTATTACCGGGCTGGTTGATCCGGTCGAATACCCGGGCCTGATTTTCAGAGAAGCGGCGGATAAAAACTTTCTTGAAGTGGATATTCCGCTGTGGTCTCCCGCGCCTACCAACCCGTTAAGGCCCGATACCCTGGATATCCATCTTGATGATTTCCCTGATTTCCTGGCGACCGGGCGCATCAGCAGTGAACCGGTATTTTTCACACCGCCCATTCCAGCCTTCTATACGATCAATGTTGCGCGGCGATTCCTCACTGAAGGTGATCACACGCTCAGCTACAGAGTCATCCAGGGCTCCGGGAATGACTCAGGCTCGTTTGAGGCGCCGCTGGTCATCGACCGAACCGCTCCCTACGACAGCATTCCCGACGGGCCTCGCCGTTTGACGCTACCGCCTGGATGGGCGGGCAGCGTCACTCAGACGCTGCTGGACGCAAACCCCACCGGCGTACCCTTCGGGATTCCAGCGTATGTCGCGGAGGGGGCCCAGCCCGGTGACAGATGGCGCCTGTACAACGGCGACTCACTGGAGGTTCTTGCGGAGGGTCCGGTGTTCCCCGACAGCGTGGTGCGCTTCACCCAGGCCCTGGCCGATATGGGGGATGGCCCTCGTAGGTTGAGGTACCGCTTGGTCGATGTCGCCGGCAATATCAGCGACGCTTCGTTCGAACTGCCTATCACGGTGGGGTTGCGACCTGCGCCAGTACTCAGCCCGCCGGGTGTAAGGGATGCGCTTTCCTTGACGGGCGTGGGTGACCGCCTGATTAACCGTATCGATACCGCCGCCTCTTCCGGCATGTTTGTGATTATTCCGAATTACGACGCTGATCGTGCGAACGATCAACTGCTGGTGCGCCTGACCACCACGCATGGTTCCCGGGACGTAGGCCCCTACCCACTGGGTGGGTCTGCACTGCCGTACAACTTCCATGTGGGCTTTCAGACGCTGGTCGACTTGTACGCTACGAGTACCGGCAGGATCAACTTGAGGGTGGAATATGCGGTGGATCGAGGGGGGGTGATGCATTGGGTCCCCACGCCTACCAATATCGACCTCGACCTGCAGGTGGGGGGGCCGATCAACCCTTGGGAGCCTGAGCTGATCAACCCCAACCTGCCACTGCCAATCCTGACGGGGCGTGGCTCAGGGTTGACCAACGAATTGGATGAACGCGACTCACAGATGAATGCCGATGTCGTCGTACGCCTGTGGAGTGGTGCTCCGCCGCCGTCTGCAATGCGCTTCTGGATCAATCTGTTCTACCAAAACGAACTGGTCGATAGAAAAGAGGTGGACCCCGCGACCGCCATGCCCGGTGATGAGATCGACATGGAAGTGCCATTTCCGTTCATCCAGAAGCATTCCAACAATGTGATTCCACTGCGCTGGGAAATCGAGATCAGTGGGACCACCAACCGGGTTTCATCACCGTCCCAGGACATCAACGTCAATGCCAACGTGATTGCGTTCCCTCCACCCCGGGTCCCTAAGGCCTTGGAAGAGATCCCAGGTAGTGCGCCTGCAGAAATCGTGTGCAGCACGTTGCAAGGACCGGATCGCGAGGTGCATGTATTTGTGCCACCTCATGAACTGTTGGCGGTCGGCATGATTATCACGCTGAATTGGACGGGCTGCAGTGACAATGATGGCGCAGTCCCTATTCCTGCGGCGAGCGGGCCGTTTCTGTTCGGGCCATTGAACTTCGAGCAGACCCAGTTGGGCTTCACTGTCCCCGTCAGGCCTTACGAGACCTACGTGAAACCCATCAGTGCGGCAGCGCTGGATATGGGGTCGGTCAATATCACCTACACCGTACCCATCATTGGTACCCCATCTCCTGTTCTTTCCGCCGAAGCCATCCTGTTGGTGAGAGGGATTCGCCCAGGTCCGGTCTACTGTGACGGTTCACCTTGGCCGAGTTGAGAGCGGGCCTATGTCGTACTAAAAAGAGGAGCCTGGCTCCTCTTTTTTTTTGACCATTCAGGCGTCGGGCAACTCAGCTATTAATCGCAGATAAGTCCTACATACCCATTCCCCCTTCCTCACTAACCTGCGCCCCGTCATGACCTGGGCCTATCTCGCTTGGTGCCGGTCAATTCGTTCCCTTTCGGGAAGGTTCTTTACGGGTATACATGCAATGACTATCGATGCACGGTTCAAAAAACATCCTTTGGCCCTGGCGCTCCAGGTGCCTGCTGTCGGCCTCCTGTTGCTGGGCGCCACCTTCACCCATGCCACCACCACATTGCACCCAGGCTTGGAACGCACTATCGAGGCCGGTGTACGGGTGGACGACTGGATCATCAGCGAAAATGCCCACTTGACGTCCAACGGTGCCCAGATGCTTCAGTCGCGAGTGACTGCCGGTGCACTGACCCTGAACGCAGGTAGCAAGGCGCAGGACATTTATGCGACCCAGGGTTCGCAAATCAACCTCGACGGCGCATCGGTAGAAGCCCGCGGTACCGCCGCCTTTGCCATCAACCTGCAAGGCAGCAACGCCCAGATCAGGGGCAGCCAGGTCATCAATCACAACGGTGTCGGCCTCTTGGCTGCACGTAACTTCCTCACTGATGAGGGTTCGACAGCCACTGTTTTCGACAGCACTATCCTGGGCTCGACTGAAGGTGCGCGGGCCACCTCATTCAGCCAACTCGACTTCTTTGGCTCGGATGTCATTGCAACCGATGAGGATGGCATCGGCGTATTGTTGCTGGGCGGGGCCGCCAGTGCGGTCGCCAGCGTCATTACCGGTGGCGAGAATGGTGTACGCCTGAGTTATGAAAGTGCGGACATGAACAGCAGCAGCCTGGTATTGAACCGCTCGCATGTCGAAGGTCGCAACGGTGCCGCGCTATTGGTGGAAGGCGACGAATACGGCACGACCGAGGCGGATATCCACGTGCTCAACGGCTCGACCTTGAGCGGCGGCAACGGCAATATCCTGGAAGTCACCGGCGGCGCCAGCGCCAACATGAACGTCGACCGCAGCTTCCTGGTGGGTGACATCGTGGTCGAAGAGGGCGGCAGCGCGAAAGTGCAGCTCAACAATGGCTCCTGGCTGACCGGCCAGTTGAAGAACGTCGCCGAGTTGAGCGTCAACGATGCCTCCAATTGGGTATTGGTGGGCGACAGCAATGTCGACGCCTTGAAGATGGGCGGCGGCGCCGTGCACTTTGGTGGGCCGGATGAGTTCTACCAGTTGGACGTCAAGAGCCTGGAAGGCAACGGCACGTTCATCATGCACACCGACTTTGCCACTCACCAGACCGACTTCCTCAACGTGGAAGGCAAGGCCGAGGGGAACCACCGCCTGTTGCTGGACGCCACCGGTTCGGAACTGGCCAGCGGCAAGCCGATCAAGGTGGTGCATACCGAAGGCGGCGACGCACACTTTTCCCTGGTGGGCGACACCGTGGACATCGGCGCCTATGCCTATGGTCTGCAAAAGGACGGCAACGACTGGGAACTCGACCCGACGCGTCGCGGTACCAGCACCAGCGCCCACTCGGTACTGGCGTTGTTCAACAGTGCGCCAACCGTGTTGTACGGCGAGTCGTCCATCCTGCGCACCCGCATGGGTGAATTGCGCTTCAGCGATGGCAAGGACAATGGCCTGTGGATGCGCAGCTACGGCAACAAATATGAGGTGGCCGCCAATAAAAACGGTGCCGGTTATGCGCAAACCCAGAAGGGCTTCACGATTGGCGCCGACGCGCCGTTGTCCAGCGGTGATGGTCAGTGGCTGGCCGGTGTCATGGCCGGTCACAGCAGCTCGGACCTGAACCTCACCCGTGGCAGTAAAGGCGAGGTCAAGAGCTACTACCTGGGTGCCTACGCCACGTGGCTGGACGATGAGAGCGGTCTGTATTTCGACGGTGTTGCCAAGCTCAACCGCTTGCACAACGACGTGAATGTGATCATGAGCGACGGCAAGAAAGCCAAGGGCAGCTACGCGCAAAACGCCGTGGGGGCATCGGCGGAATTGGGTCGCCATATCAAACTGGACAACGACTTCTTCATCGAACCCTACGGCCAGTTGTCGGCAACCATCACCCAGGCGCAGAGCTATGAGCTGTCCAACGGCCTGCAAGCCAAAGGTGATCGCTCCAGCTCCGTGGTCGGCAAGGTGGGCGTGACCACCGGCAAGAACATCCAGCTGGACAGCGGCGGTGTGTTGCAGCCGTACCTGCGCACCGCGCTCGCCCATGAGTTCGACCAGAGCAACAAGGTGTTCGTCAACGATCAGAGCTTCAACAATGATCTGTCGGGCTCGCGGATCGAGCTGGCGGCAGGCCTGGCCATGTCGGTGTCCAAGAACGTCAAGCTGCATGCGGATATTGAAACCAGCAAAGGCAAGAAGATCGACCAGCCTTGGGGCGTCAACTTCGGTGTGCGCTACGATTTCTAAGGCACACACGCACTTGAACAGGGGGAAGCTTGGGCTTCCCCTTTTTTGTGCCTTCAGATCAGTACGCCCAGCCAGGTCGAACCCAGCAGGAGCAAGGCCATGCACTGGTTGAAACGGCGCATGGCCTGCGCCGAGCGCAAGACCCGGCTGGAGCCTGCGCCCAGCATCGCCCAGGCGCCGAGACAGGGCAGGGAAATCAGGAAAAACACCAGCGACAGGATCAGCACCTGGTGCTGGCGGTCTGCGCCAGTGCCGGCGAACACGCTGACCACCGCCAATGCCATCATCCAGGTCTTGGGGTTGATCAATTGCAGGCTGGCGGCGCCCGTCAAGCCCAGGCGTGTGTGTGCCGATTGCGGGTCTATCGCAGTTGTCGGTGCGCGGAAAATCTGCCAGGCCAGGTAACTCAGCCACGCCACTCCAGCCCACTGCATCGCGCTTTGTACCCTGGGCAGTTGCACCAGCGACTGGCCCACGCCGGCTCCCACCAGCAGCACGATTCCCGCCGCGCCGGCGCAGGCCCCGAGGATGATCGGCAAGGCGGCCTTGAAGCCATACCGCGCGCTGTTGCTTAGCACCAGGATATTGGTGGGGCCGGGGGTGATGGAGGCGACGAAGGCGAACAGCATGAACGGCAGCAACGTGGGCAACATGGTGGGTGACTCCGGTAAACCAATGGATGGAGTCGATCTTCACCAGCGCGCAGGTTACCTGTCTGGAAGATTTGAGCAGCGCTTGCGGTACGCGGCGGGCGTCAGGCCGTAGGCGCGCACGAACCAGCGACCGAGGTGGCTCTGGTCGGCAAAGCCCAGGGCGATTGCCACATCGGCCGGTTGCTCGCCCTTGGCCAGCCAGTGCCGGGCGCGCGCCAGGCGCAGTTGCACCAGATAGGCATGCGGCGGCAGGCCGAAGGCGCTCTTGAACGCGCGGGTCAGGCGGAAGCGGTCGACGCCACAGGCCAGCGCCAGTTCATCCATGCCGACGTCGTGATGCAGGTGGGCGTGCAGGTATTCCCGCGCCTTGTGGGCCACCCGCGGCAGGCGCGGATCCTCGCGGTAACGGCTGCGCCAGTGCAGTTGGGCCGTGAGGCGCTCGAGCAACTGGTCCATGGCCCGTTGCCGCACGATGCGCAACTCGCCACTGTGCAGGGTCTGGAACGCCTGGCTGGTGGCAATGGCCAGGCGCGGGTCGCTGGTCAAGGTGTGGGCGAAACCCAGCTGGCTGTCGAGCGGCGCCTCTTCGAACACCGCACTCACTTCCCGCGCCAGCCACTGCGGGTCGAGGTAGAGCATGTGGTAGGTAAAGCCGTCCGGCGTGGGCGCATCGCCGTCATGCAACTCGCCGGGCTCGACCAGGAACACCTGGCCGGGCACGCTGTTGTGGCGGGTGCGACGGCAGTTGAATTGCTGCACGCCTTGTTCAGTCACGCCGACCAGGTAGCTGTCGTGCCAATGGGGGTCGTAGGCATGCCCCTCGAAATGCGCGCGCAGGGTCTCGATGCCGGTGTCGGCGTCCTGGGACAGGTCGATCCAATTGCGTGCGGCCATAAGACACCGGGACGGAATGTGTAAGGGTATTAGCGCCCAGCGGCTCCAGGGCGTCTAGAAGGTTTGTGCAGCTAGCCGAACAGTCCGGCGGCGATATTGATCGAGAAACCCAGGATCGCGGTGTTGAACAGGAACCCGATCAACGACTGGCCCAGCACCACCTTGCGCATGCCCCGGGTGGCAACGCCGACGTCGGAGGTTTGCACCGCCACGCCGATGGTGAAGGAAAAATACAGGAAGTCCCAATAGTTGGGGGTCAGCAAGCCTTCGGCAAAACGCAGCGCCGGCTCCTTGCCCTCCCAGGTGTAATAGAGGCGGGCGTAATGCACGCTGAAAATCACCCCGATCAGCAGCCACGAACCGATCACCGTCAGCCCGGTAAAGCCGTAGTGCAGCAAGCGCTCGGACGTGGCCAGGTCCTTGCTGCCGACCAGCTCGAACGTGATGGTGGCCAAACTCGCGATGGCCGCGATGCACACCATGAACAGCACCAGCCCGGCATTTTCATCCTCGATCTCGGCGATGCGTTTTACATCCTGGGCCTTGGCGCGGATGGTCAGCCACAGCATCAGCACCAGGTAAGTCCAGACCCCGGCGTTCCAGCCGATGAGGATCTTGCTCACGAGAGTATCCGCCGGCGCCAGGATGCCTACGGCAAGGCCAAGCACGGCGGCGGAAGAGAGGCGAGGGTGGGTACGGGCTAGAAACGGCATGGCAGCTCACACATGGCTATTTGTGAGCACCTTAGCGCATTCTGAAGCGGCTGGCCCAATGGTGAGCTTATGGGGAGCGGGGGGTATGGGGGGAGCATGGGTTCATGGGGTGAAGATGGCTCCATGGGGTGGACTGGCTTCATGTGGTGAACTGGCTTCATGTGGTGAACTGGGGGCAAGGGGTAAAGATGGCTTCATGTGGTGAACGGGTGTCATGTGGTGAGCATGGCTTCATGTGTTAAAGATGGCTTAATGTGGTGAGCAGGCTTGTTGTGGTGAGCGGGCTTGCCCGCGTTGGGCTGCGAAGCAGCCCCAAAACCATCCACCCCGGAATATCTGGAAAACCGCGGTGAGACTATTGGGGCTGCTTCGCAGCCCAACGCGGGGCAAGCCCGCTCACCACAACAAGCCGGCTCACCACAACAAGCCGGCTCACCACAACAAGCTCACTGGCCACAACAAGCTAACCAGCCAAAAAAATCTAAGCATTCCTCACAAGAAGCGCCGCCCGCATCAGCCCTTCTTGCGCACCAGCTTCATCACCACCACAAAAAACACCGGCACAAACACCACCGCCAACGTCGCGGTAATCATCCCGCCGATCACCCCGGTACCAATTGCCTGCTGGCTCGCCGAGCTGGCGCCGGTGGCAATCGCCAGCGGCACCACGCCGAGGATGAACGCCAGCGAGGTCATGATGATCGGTCGCAACCTCAGCCGCGCGGCCTTGAGGGTCGCATCGATCAGGTCTTCGCCCTGGTCATACAGGTCCTTGGCAAATTCGATGATCAGGATCGCGTTCTTCGCCGACAGCCCGATGATGGTGATCAAGCCGACCTTGAAGAACACATCGTTGGGCATGCCACGCAAGGTCACGGCCAGTACCGCGCCGAGGACGCCCAACGGCACTACCAGCAGCACGGAGGTCGGGATCGACCAGCTTTCATACAGCGCCGCCAGGCACAGGAACACGATCAGCAGCGACAACCCCAACAGCAAGGGTGCCTGCGAGCCGGACAAGCGTTCCTGCAACGACAACCCGGTCCATTCCTGGCCAAGGCCCGCCGGCAACTGGCTGACCAGGCGCTGGATTTCTTCCATCGCTTCGCCGGTGCTGTGGCCCGGCGCGGCCTCACCACTGATGGCAATCGCCGGATAACCGTTGTAGCGGGTCAGCTGCGCCGGGCCCTGGGTCCACTTGGCTTCGACAAACGCCGACAGCGGCACCATCTTTCCAGCGTTGTTGCGCACGTGGATCTTCATCAAGTCGGCGACCTGGCTGCGCTGGTCACCTTCGGCCTGCACCACCACCCGCTGCATGCGGCCCTGGTTGGGGAAATCGTTGACATACGCCGAGCCGATGGCCGAGGACAGCACGTTGCCGACATCGGCAAACGACACGCCCAGCGCATTGGCCTGCTTGCGGTCGACTTCCAACTGCACCTGCGGCGCCTCGGCGAGGGCGCTTTCGCGCACGTTGGCGAGGATCGGGCTTTTTTCCGCGGCCGCCAGCAGCTCGGTACGGGCCTGCATCAATGCGGCGTGGCCGACGCCCCCTCGGTCCTGCAGACGGAATTCGAACCCGCTGGAAGTGCCCAGCCCATCCACCGGCGGCGGCAGGATCGCATAGGCGATCGCATCCTTGAGCTCGCTGAACGTCGCGTTGGCACGGTCGGCAATCGAGGCGGCGGAGTCATCGCTGCCACGCTGCGACCAGTCCTTGAGCGTGGTGAACGCCAGCGCCGCATTCTGCCCCGAGCCGGAGAAGCTGAAGCCCATGATCATGGTGGTATCGCCCACCCCTGGCTCGCTGGCGTTGTGCGCTTCAATCTGCTCGGCGACCTGCACCGTGCGGTTCTTGCTCGCACCCGGCGGCAGCTGGATATCGGTGATGGTGTAGCCCTGGTCTTCGACGGGCAGGAACGAGGAGGGCAGGCGGCTGAACATCAGCCCCAGGCCCACCAGCAACACCAGGTAGACCAGCAGATAGCGGCCGCTGCGCTTGAGCGCATAGGCCACCCAGCCTTCGTAGCGATCGGTGAGTTGCTCGAAACGTTTATTGAACCAGCCGAAGAAACCACCCTTGGCATGGTGCTCGCCCTTGGCGATCGGCTTGAGCAGGGTGGCGCACAGCGCCGGGGTCAAGGTCAGGGCCAGGAACGCCGAGAACAGGATCGAGGTGGCCATCGACAGCGAGAACTGCTGGTAGATCACCCCCACCGAACCGGCCATGAACGCCATCGGCAGGAACACCGCGACCAGCACCAGGGTAATCCCGACGATAGCGCCCGTGATCTGGCCCATGGCTTTCTTCGTCGCCTCCTTGGGCGACAGGCCCTCGGTGACCATGATCCGCTCGACGTTCTCCACCACCACAATGGCGTCATCCACCAGGATACCGATGGCCAGCACCATGCCGAACATGGTCAGCACGTTGATCGAGAACCCCAGCAGCAGCATGGTCGCGAAGGTGCCCATCAGCGCGATCGGCACCACCAGCGTCGGGATCAGCGTATAGCGCACGTTCTGCAGGAACAGGAACATCACCGCAAACACCAGCGCCATGGCTTCGAGCAGGGTGTAGACCACCTTGGTGATCGAGACCTTGACGAACGGCGAGGTGTCGTACGGAATCTTGTATTCGACATTGGCCGGGAAGTAGCGCGACAGCTCGTCCATCTTCGCCCGCACCAGGGTCGCCGTGTTCAACGCGTTGGCGCCCGGCGCCAGTTGCACGCTGACGGCGGTGGACGGCTTGCCGTTCAGACGGGTGGAAAACTGGTACTCCTGGCTGCCGATTTCCACCCGCGCCACATCGCCGATGCGCACGGTGGAGCCGTCCGGGTTGGCCTTGAGCACGATGTCGGCGAATTCCGCCGGCGTCGACAGCTGGCCCTTGACCAGGATCGCGGCGGTGATTTCCTGGGTCCTGGTGCCCGGCAAGTCGCCGATGCTGCCAGCGGAAACCTGGGCGTTCTGCGCGCTGATCGCGGCATTCACGTCCGCCGGGGTCAGGTTGAAGCCGATCAGCTTCTGCGGGTCGATCCAGATGCGCATGGCGCGCTCGGCGCCATACAACTGCGCCTTGCCGACCCCGTCGAGACGCTTGAGCTCGTTCATCACGTTGCGCGCCAGATAATCGCTGAGCGCTACGTCATCGAGCTTGCCGTCGCTGGAGGTGAGGGTCACCAGCAGCAGGAAACCGGCGGACACTTTCTCCACCTGCAAGCCCTGCTGCGTCACCGCTTGCGGCAGGCGCGGCTCGACCGCCTTGAGACGGTTTTGCACATCCACCTGGGCCATTTCCGGATCGGTGCCCGGCTGGAACGTCGCGGTGATGGTGGCCGAACCGAGGCTGCTCTGGGATTCGAAATACAACAGGTGGTCGGCGCCATTGAGCTCCTGCTCGATCAGGCTGACCACGCTTTCGTCCAGGGTCTGGGCCGAGGCACCGGGATACACCGCGTAGATCTCGACTTTGGGCGGCGCGACGTTGGGGTACTGTGCCACCGGCAACTGCGGGATCGCCAGCAAGCCGGCGAGCAGGATAAACAGGGCGACCACCCAGGCGAAGATCGGGCGATCAATAAAGAACTGCGGCATTCTCAATAATCCTTATTGGCCGGGTGCCTGGGCGAGTGGCACGGGGCTGTCATCCACCTGGACTTTTTCACCGGGGCGCGCGTGTTGCAGGCCTTCGACGACGATGCGGTCACCGGGCTTGAGGCCGCTGCTGACGATCCAGCGGTCCTCGACCACCGCACCCAGCTCCACCGGTTGCTGGCTCACGGTTTGCTCGGCGTCCAGCAGCAGCACCATGGGGATACCGGCGCTGTCGCGGACGATGGCGCGTTGCGGCACGCTGATGCCTTGTTTATCGACGGCCTGCTCCAGGCGCACGCGCACAAAGCTGCCAGGGAGCAAATCGAGGTCCGGGTTGGGGAATTCGCTGCGCAGGATGATCTGCCCGGTGCCGGGGTCGACGCTGATTTCGGCGAACAGCAATTTGCCCGGCAGTGGGTAGAGGCTGCCATCGTCCTGGATCAGCGTGGCCTTGGCCTGGTCCTGGCCGACCTGCTTCAGGCTGCCGGCGCGGAAGGCGCGGCGCAGGTCGTTCAGTTCGCGGGTGGATTGGGTCAGGTCGGCGTGGATCGGGTCCAGTTGCTGGATGATCGCCAGGGGCGTGGCCTCGTTCTGGCCGACCAGTGCACCTTCGGTGACCAGCGCGCGGCCGATACGCCCGGAAATCGGTGCCGTCACGGTGGCGTAGCCCAGGTTCAGCTTGGCGCGCTCGACGGCCGCCTTGTTGGCGGCGACTTCGGCGTTGGTCTGGCGCACGGCGGCGCGGGCGTTGTCGTAGTCCTGGCCGCTGATGGCGTTGCCTTCGACCAACTGGCTGTAGCGCTGCTCCTGCAGGCGCGCCTGGAACGCATTGGCCTCGGCCTTGCTCAGGTTGGCCTGGGCGCTGTCGAGGTCAGCCTTGAACGGCGCCGGGTCAATGCGAAACAGCACGTCGCCCTGTTTGACGTCGTGACCTTCCTTGAACACCCGCTGCATCACCACACCGGCTACCCGCGCGCGCACTTCGGCGATGCGCGGCGCGGCGATGCGCCCGCTCAGCTCGCTGCTGATGGACAGGGGCTTGGCCTGCAGGGTTTCAATGCGGACTTTGGCCAGCGGCATTTCCGGCGCTTGCGTGGCCGACTTGTCGCAGGCACTCAGTGCCAGCGTCAGGGCCAGCAGGCAAAACGGCGCAAACAGATTCTTTGACATGCTCTTATCCCAATATTGACTGGCGCATCCTAAGGTCACCTGCGCCGTGGTGCTGTGAAGCTGTGTAGGTGGTCTGTGAAGAAATGTAAGGTGCGACCCATAGTTCGGCAGAGGGCGTATATCCTTGCACAATCCTGCAAGCACTGGAGATCCCATGTGGGAGGGAGCTTGCCCCCGATCGCGGTGTATCAGTCGAAACAGCCTTCACTGACCCACCGCTGTCGGCGGCAAGCCCCCTCCCACATGGGATTTGTGTACGACCAATAACTGTATTTTCTGGAAACACCTTTATGCCCAACATCCTCCTGGTGGAAGACGACGCCGCACTCTCCGAGCTGATTGCCAGCTACCTGGAGCGCAATGGCTACCACGTCAGCGTGCTCAGCCGTGGCGACCACGTGCGTGAGCGCGCGCGGCTCAACCCGCCGGACCTGGTGATCCTCGACCTGATGTTGCCGGGCCTCGACGGCCTGCAAGTCTGCCGCCTGCTGCGCGCCGACTCGGCGGGCTTGCCGATTCTGATGCTCACCGCCCGCGATGACAGCCACGACCAGGTGCTTGGCCTGGAAATGGGTGCCGACGACTATGTGACCAAACCCTGCGAGCCACGCGTGCTGCTGGCGCGGGTGCGCACCTTGCTGCGACGCAGCAGTTTGTCCGAACCCCAGGTGGCCAATGACCAGATCCTCATGGGCAACCTGTGCATCGACCTGTCGGAGCGCACCGTGACTTGGCGCGAGCAGGCGGTGGAGTTGTCCAGCGGCGAGTACAACCTGCTGGTGGTGCTGGCCCGGCATGCCGGCGAGGTGCTTAGCCGCGACCAGATCCTGCAACGCCTGCGCGGTATCGAGTTCAACGGCACCGACCGTTCGGTGGACGTGGCGATTTCCAAGCTGCGCCGCAAGTTCGACGACCACGCCGGCGAAGCGCGCAAGATCAAGACGGTGTGGGGCAAGGGCTACCTGTTCAGTCGTTCCGAGTGGGAATGCTGATCCATGTTTCGCGTACTGCTGCGCCTCTCCCTGATCATCATCATCACCTACAGCGCGGCAATCTTCTTGATTCCCAAGCTGGTGATCCAACTGTTCGAGCATCGCTACCTCGACTACAACGTCGAGCAGTCGCGGGGCATGCAAAAGCTCATCGTCAAGCAGTACCTGCGCGCACCGGTGGAGCGCTGGTCGCAGGTCACCGAACAACTGGACCGCGACTTCGCGCCGCTGAAAGTGCAGTTGCTGCTGCGTCAGGACGCGCGCTACACCCCGGCGGAGGCCTTGCAGTTGGCGCAGGGCAAGCCGGTGATCCGCCTGGGGGAGTGGGGGTGGATGGAGGAGGTCAGCTCACCGATCAACGACCAGTTCGTGGTCAAGCTGACCATCCCTCCCGATTCGCTGGACATGAACCTGCTGTACTGGTCGATGAACGTGTTGATCGGCATCGCGCTGCTGGCGTGCCTGCTGGTCTGGCTGCGCCCGCACTGGCGTGACCTGGAGCGCCTGAAAAGCACGGCCACCCAACTCGGTCGCGGCAACCTGAGCGCGCGTACCGGGATTGCCCCCAGCTCCAACATCGGCAGCCTGGCCTCGGTCTTCGACACCATGGCCGGCGACATCGAGCACCTGCTCAACCAGCAGCGCGACCTGCTCAACGCCGTCTCCCACGAATTGCGCACACCGCTGACACGCCTGGACTTCGGCCTCGCCCTGGCGCTCTCCGAAGACCTGCCCGAAGCCAGCCGCGAGCGCCTGCAAAGCCTGGTGGCGCATATTCGCGAGCTGGATGAACTGGTGCTGGAATTGCTGTCCTACAGCCGCCTGCAAAACCCGGCGCAATTGCCCGAACGCGTCGAGGTGGTGCTCGACGAATTCATCGACAGCGTGCTCGGCAGTGTCGATGACGAGTTGGAAAACCCCGAAATCGTTATTGATGTGGCACTCGATTGCGCCGTGGAGCGCTTCAGCCTCGACCCGCGCCTCACCGCCCGGGCCTTGCAGAACCTGCTGCGCAACGCCACGCGTTACTGCGAAAAACGCATCCAGGTCGGGGTCAAGGTCTGCCCGAAGGGCTGTGAAATCTGGGTGGACGACGACGGCATCGGCATTCCGCTGGACCAGCGCGAGCGCATCTTCGAACCGTTCTACCGCCTCGACCGCAGCCGCGACCGCGCCACCGGTGGTTTCGGCCTGGGCCTGGCGATCAGCCGGCGCGCCCTCGAAGCCCAGGGCGGCACGTTAACCGCGCAGGCCTCGCCATTGGGCGGTGCCCGGTTTCGCGTGTGGCTGCCCTGCATCGCCTGATCAGAGCACTTTGACGGCGCGGCCGATTGCCTGGATCGGCCCCGTGGGTTTGCCGGTGGGTGAGCCGCTCGGGGCTTCGAGGGTCAGCTCGAACAGCTGGTTTGGCGTCAGCGGCGGCAGCTTGTCCAGCGGCACCGAGAGGGTCTGTCCCGGCTTGACCAGGCCCAGGGACACCGGCCCTTGCCAGCCGTCGCCCTTGGTCCAGAACTGCAGGGCCTTGTCGGCCGGGACTTCCATCACCCCCAATGGAATCAACTGAATCTGCTGATTGTGGCTGGCCTGGATCACCCAGCCCGGCGCCTGGCTCTGTGGCGCCACCAGCACCACCACGAAGCTCGGCGCGGCGCCGGGTGGGCGGGTCAGCAGCAACGCAGACAGCACCAGGCTCGCCAGCAGGCCGGCACCGGCAAGGCCGCGCCACACGGCCAGCAGGTTCCACCACGGCACGCCGCTGGCGGCGGGTGCGAGGGTGCGCTCGATGCGCCGCCACAGGTGAGGCGAGGGCGGCACCGGTGCTGCCAGGGCTGTCAGGGGTAATAGCCGTTGCTCCCAGGCATCCACCGCGGCCCGCAGTTCGGCATCGTGCGGCAGGCGGCGTTCCACCTCGGCACGCTGCTCGATGGGTAGGGTGCCGAGCACGTATTCGCTGGCCAGTTCGTCGAGTGTTTCGTTCATGCCATGCACTCCCGCAACGCGGTGAGGCTACGTTTGATCCAGGCTTTGACAGTGCCCAATGGGGTGCCCAGTTTTTGCGCGATTTCGCTGTGGGAATAACCGTCGACATAGGCATGCAGGATGCAGGTGCGACGGGCCGGGTCGAGTTGCTCCAGGCAGGTGTGCATCTGCCCCGAGCGCGCGGGAAATTCAAAGGTCTCGGTGTCGGCGGCGAGTTGTTGGTGTTCCTCGCCCAGCGCCACCTCGCGATGCTGGTTGCGCACGTGGTTGAGCGCCAGGTGGCGGGTCACGCTGAATACCCAGCCGCGTGCCGAGCCGCGCACGGGGTCGAAACTGCCGGCGCCGCGCCAGATCCTGATAAACGCGTCGTGCACGATGTCTTCGGCCAGGGCCTTGTCCCGCACGATGCGCAATGCGACGCCGAGCAAACGGCTGCTGTCCTGCTCATACAACTGGCGCAGGGCGCGTTGGTCGCCCCGGGCACAGGCCGAGAGGCAGGCTGGGTAATCAAAGAGGGTCTCAGGCAAAACGTTGTATTCCTGGCACTGAATTAACCACCGCCACGGCCCCTGTGTGGCGAGCAAGCGTGCTCGCCACGACACGCCGGCGCCCACAGGGGGCAGCGTAGCTGACTTTGCTCAGCTGGCGGACCAGAAAATGTAATCGGCCTGGTAGCTCACCACCGCCTGCTCACCCTTGTTGGCGGCGCTGCACGCGGTACTCGGGGCAACACCCCCTTTGAGCGCGACCCGCTGGATGTAGCTCACGCCGCTCATCGCGCCCTTGCCTTCGGCCGGGTTGGCCTTGACCAGTTGATAGGGCAGGTTGCCGGCACCCGACGGCGCCACGGCGAGCTGGGTGCCGGTGATTTTCGAACCGTCCTTGGCCTGCCAGGTGGCCGGTGGGCCGAAATAGGTGCCGACGGGCTTGCCGCTGCGATCGTTGAGCACGGCCTTGGGGCCGACGAAGGTCCACTCGGTCTGGCCGGCGGCATTGGGCTTGTCGCGGCACTCGTAGGTGATTTCGCCAACGCCGGTGGTTTCCAGCGCGACCTTGTGGCCCGCCGGCACTTTGATGCTGTCGGGCAGGCCGGACTGGGCAAAAGCGGCGGGGGCGGCGAACAACAAACCGGTGAGGCAGAGCAGTGTTTTAGCGTTCATCGGTGCTTCTCCATTCAGTCAAACAGCGGGGGTACTGGAAGGACTACCCATGACGCGCACGATTGGATGCAGCGATTAGAAAATAAAGTCATGAAGGCGCACACTGTGTCCCCGCTTTATCCGAGGAGAGATTGGCAATGACTGGTGTCCACGCGTCTGCTCAACAAGGTTTCTCCACCCAGGCTGTCACCTACGCCCAGGGCCGGCCGGATTATCCACGGCAACTGACCGGCTGGCTCACGGAGGCGCTCGGCGTTGACGCGCAGTCAACTGTCATCGACCTGGGCGCCGGCACCGGCAAATTCACGCGTTTGCTCAGCACCCTGGCGCCGACCCTGATCGCCGTCGAACCGGTGCAGGCGATGGGCGCGCAGTTGAGCAAGCTGTTGCCGGACGTGCGCCTGGTCGACGGTACCGCCGACTCCATGCCCCTGGCCGCCGCCAGTGCCGACGCGGTGGTCTGCGCCCAGGCGTTCCACTGGTTCTCGACCCAGGCGGCGCTGCAGGAGATCCACCGTGTACTCAAACCCGAGGGCCGGCTCGGACTGGTGTGGAATGTGCGTGATGAGTCGGTGGCTTGGGTCGCGGCGATCACCGCGATCATCACGCCTTACGAGGGCGACACGCCGCGCTTTCATACCGGGCGCTGGCGCGAAGCCTTTACCGGCGAGCTTTTTTCCGCGCCTGAACTCAGCTGCTTCCCGTATAGCCATGTCGGCAGCCCTCAAGAGGTGATCATGGATCGCTTCCTCTCGGTGAGCTTTATTGCCGCGCTGCCGGACGCGGAAAAGGCCAAGGTGACCGCGCAGTTGCAGGACTTGATCGACACCCATCCAGACCTGCGCGGGCGTGACACCGTGGCCTTCCCGTACCAGACTCAGGCGTACGTCTGCCGTCGATTGAGCTAAAAGGCATAAAGTCAGATCATATTGATATAAGTCGTTATAAGAAAAATCGCTATCCTGCGGCCAGAAATTTATAAGGCCGCGGGAAGTTGTAATGGATGTGGGTAATGTTGGTTTTGTAGTCGCGGGCCTGATCGTTGGTTTTATCGTGGGCATGACCGGCGTGGGCGGGGGCTCGTTGATGACGCCGATCCTGTTGTGGTTCGGCATCAATCCGGCCACGGCGGTCGGCACTGACTTGTTGTACGCCGCGATCACCAAGTCCGGTGGCGTGCTGGTACACAGCAAGAACAAGAACATCGACTGGACCATCACCGGCTGGCTGACCCTGGGCAGCGTGCCTGCCGTGTTGCTGACCCTGTGGTTCCTCGCCAGCCTGCACACTGACCCCAGCGCCATGAACGCGGTGATCAAGCAGGCCCTCGGCGTGGTGCTGCTGCTGACGGCCCTGGCGATCCTGTTCAAGAAAAGCCTGCTGGCCTTCGCCCAGCGCCATGCCGGCGATGGCTACCACATGAACCCGCGCAACCTGAATGCGTTGACGGTGGTGACCGGTGCTGTGCTGGGCACCATGGTCGCGCTGACCTCCATCGGCGCCGGCGCACTGGGCACCGTCGCGTTGTTCATCCTCTATCCGTTCCTGGCCACCCGCCGCCTGGTGGGCACCGAGATCGCCCACGCCGTGCCGCTGACCCTGGTGGCGGGCCTGGGCCACGCCGGCATGGGCAATATGGACTGGCACCTGCTGGGCTTTTTGCTGATGGGCTCGCTGCCGGGCATTTACCTGGGCAGCCACATGACCGGCAAAGTCCCGGACGGCGTATTGCGCCCATGCCTGGCGATCATGTTGATGACCATCGGCTACAAACTGGCCTTTTAAGACATAAACAGGGTCCAAAGGTGAGAGGGGGTTGCTCCCTCCCACATGCTGACTGCGATCAACCTTGATTCAGGCTTTCGCCGGGCCATTACCGATCTGCCACACAAACGGCGGCTCGGTCGCATTGATCACCCAGTCGCCGACGATCCGCGCCTTGTAGATCACCGGGTTGTGCGACGACACCGTGCGCGCATTGCGCCAGTGGCGGTCCAGGGACTTGCCCTGGCGCACATCCGACGCCCCCAGCGCATTGAACAGTTCGCTGGTGGCGCGCTGGATCAATTCCGACACCACCACCTGCGCCGTGGCCGACTCGATCTCGGCGGCCAGATTGGCCGCGTGCTCAGCCGCATCATCGCCGCCAAACCGCGCCAGGTAAGCCTGTTGCGCCGGCGCTGCGGCTTTCAACGCGCTGGCTTCGGCGGCATACACCAGCGCCGCGACTTCACCCACCACCTGCTGGACCTGTGCATCCTGGCTGACATGCGGCGCATTGCCGTGGCTGTAGATGCGTTTGCGGCTGCGCACCTGATGGGCGACATCGCGCAACGCGGCGCGGCCGATACCGGCGAGGCTGGCGAGCAGCACCAACTGGTAGAACGCGGTCTGGTATTTGAAGCGGGTAGCGAAGTCGATGACGTTGTCCGCCTCCACCACCGCATCGGTAAAGCGCGAGGTGCCGCTGCCGGTGGTGCGTTGGCCGAAACCATCCCAATCATCGCTGTGCACCACGCCGGGCTGGCGCGCGCGCGTGGCGGCAATCACATCGCCGCCGGTGTCGCTGCGTTGGGCGTACACGTCGATCCAGTCGGCGAAAATGCTGCCGGTGCTGTAGAACTTTTCGCCGTTGAGCTTCCAGTTATCGCCATCCGGGCTGACTTGGGTGACCACCTCACCGATGGCCACGGTGCCGATTTCAGTCCAGGCGCAACCGACGATATCGCCGTCGACAAAGCGCTTGAACCACAGGTCGCGGCCGGCACTCGGGGCGGCGTTGAGGCGATCTTCGGCAAACGCGAAATGCCCGCGCAGGGCCTGGGGCACGTTGGAGTCGGCTTCAGCCAGTTCGATCAGCAATTCGAACAACTGCGGCAGGGACGCGCCGCCACCGCCGTATTCCACCGGCACCCGCACCGCGCCGAAACCGGCGTGTTTGAGCCACTGGATCGGTTCATGGGGCAGGGTGCGGGTTTGCTCGCGCTCCACCGCACCCGCAGTGATACGCTGGAAAATCGGGCGAAAGCGCGCGGCGAGGGTGGTGTAGTCGACGCCGGTGGACAGCGGGTTGATGACGTGTTGTTCGGTCATGGGCAAAAGCTCCAGGGCAGTGATCAATGCCAAGGGTGATTGCACACTCCGTGCCGGGTGTCCGGGCCCATGTTTACGCGGGAGATGCTGCGCCAGCTGTTGCCCCAGCAACAGTGAACCGACAAACCGCCACGATCCGTGACAGGCGTCTTCGCCTGATCGCCGGCCGGGTTTGCCGCCGTAGCCCGTACGGCGCGTGCGTTTCCCCGCGGCTGGCACGCTTGCTGCTCAACCCCTCGGTACATCCCTGTGTGCGAGGTAGTGATCGATGAGTCAGCAAGCCGTGAAATTTGCCTATTGGGTGCCCAACGTCAGCGGTGGGCTGGTGGTGAGCAAGATCGAACAGCGCACCCATTGGGGCATCGACTACAACCGCAAACTGGCGCAACTGGCCGAAGCCGCCGGCTTCGAATATGGCCTGACGCAGATTCGCTTCACCGCCGGCTACGGCGCCGAGAACCAGCATGAATCCGTGGCGTTCAGCCACGCGCTGCTGGCGGCGACCACCACGCTCAAAGTGATTGCCGCGATCCTGCCCGGCCCATGGCAACCAGCGCTGGCGGCCAAGCAACTGGCAACCATCGACCAGCTCACCAACGGCCGCATCGCCGTGAACATCGTCAGTGGCTGGTTCAAGGGTGAGTTCCAGGCCATCGGCGAACACTGGCTGGAACACGACGAGCGTTATCGCCGTTCCGAGGAATTCATCCGCGCCCTCAAGGGTATCTGGACCCAGGACAACTTCACCTTCAAGGGCGACTTCTATCGCTTCAACCAATACACCCTCAAGCCCAAGCCGCTGGGCCAGCCGGAAGTGTTCCAGGGCGGCAGTTCGCGGGCGGCGCGCGACATGGCGGCGCGGGTGTCGGACTGGTACTTCACCAACGGCAACACCCCGGAAGGCATCAAGGCCCAGGTCGATGACATTCGCGCCAAGGCCGCTGCGAACGACCATTCGGTCAAGGTCGGCGTCAACGCCTTCATCATCGCCCGGGATACCGAGGAAGAGGCCCGCGCCGTGCTCGCGGAAATCATCGACAAGGCCGATCCGGAGGCGGTGAATGCGTTCGGCGACGCGGCCCGGCAGGCCGGCAAGGCTTCCCCCGAAGGCGAGGGCAACTGGGCCAAGTCCAGCTTCGAAGACCTGGTGCAGTACAACGACGGCTTCAAGACCAACCTGATCGGCACCCCGCAGCAGATCGCCGAGCGCATCGTCGCGCTCAAGGCCGTGGGCGTGGACCTGGTACTGGCCGGCTTCCTGCACTTCCAGGAAGAGGTCGAGTACTTCGGCCAGCGCGTGTTGCCACTGGTGCGCGAGCTGGAGGCCAAGGCCGCGATCAAGCAGGTGGCCTGAGCATTCACCGGGTGAAGACCACCACCGCCGCGCGCAGCTTGTTATTGCCAAAGCGGCACATGCGCTCGAATTCCGCATGGCTGACCGGCAGGTGCTGGCAGTCAAGGGGCTGGCGGTGCTGGCTGTGGTCCACATCCGGGTCGTGCAGGTAGACAAAGTCGTCGTCGCAGTCGGTGACGATCACCCAATGCGGGGATTTCGAGCGGGTGAGGCGGTAGCTGCTGATCAACACCAGCGGCTGCCCGCCCTCCTGCAACAGCCGTGGCAAGTCCAGGGCGCCGCCGAAGACCTGCTCGACGTCGCTGCCTGCCAACTCTTCCTCAAACGCGGCATGCACCACGCGCATGACGTCCTTTTTATGCGGATTGCGTACGCCATCCAGAAACAACGGCCCGCGCACATTCACCTGCATCCGCACCCGAAAGCCCCGACGCCACGCCGCCAGAGCCAGGCCTTGCGGGCTGCAACCGCCATGGCCGGCGGTCATGAACACGGTGGTCGCTTCCCGCCAGATCTGCAGCTCTTCGCGGCGCAGGGCCGGGCGCTCCGGCACCAGCGCGCCCATGGCCATCAACAGGCAGGCGGCGCCACAGGTGAAGTCGGTGGTCTGTTGGTAATACGGCACGCTGTGCGAGCGCGCATCCTGGTGCTGCAGGATGCGTTTTTCCAGGCGCAGGGCCGGGCTGTGGTCTTCGTAGTAGTCGTTGATCAGGGCAAAGCGGCGGTAGCCGTTGCGTTCATACAGGGCGAGGGCACCGGGGTTGTCGGTGCGCACTTCCAGGCGCAGGTAGGCGCAGTCGTGTTCCACTGCGCAGGCCTCGATGCGGCTCAGCAGCTGTTTGCCCAGGCCCATGCCGCGCGCGTGCTCGGCGATGGCGATGGAGTACAGCCGTGCCAGCGAGGTGCCACGGTGGAACAGCACCAGCGCATAGCCGAGCAATTGCCCGTCCTGTTCCGCCACCAGCAACCGGCCATGGGCGCGGCTGACCATCCAGTGGAAACTGCGCGGTGACAGCCGGTCAGTGGTGAAACAGTGCTGTTCCAGTGCCACTAATTCAGGCACGTCCTCGGGGGCTGCAACGCGAAAGAAAAGAGCCATATGACCGCCGTAAAAGTTGCGTAACGAAACGGGACTTCTCTAAAAGATCGTGCTTAATAGAAAAGGTCGAGTTCTCTAAAGCGGATCAAATATTATGTCGGCGGTACAAGGTCATTGGCGTGAAGTATCCGAGCAAACTGTCGCGGCGACAATAACCAATAAGGGTTATTTTTCCGCACCCCCCAAAGGCGCCAGTCAAGTTGTGATCATTGTCGAGCGCAAGGAAGACTGGGCCTCCTACTTCCCCAGCGAAGACATCGTCACCGCGCAGGAATACCTGGAGCAAACCCGCGAAAGCGAGACCGGCAAGCGTGTGCAGGTGATCAACCTGTGCCGCAGCTACAAGTACCTGGGGCACGGCTACTACTGTTCGTTGCTGGCCGAAGCGCGCGGGCACAAGGTGATTCCGTCGGTGCGCACCATCAGCGAGCTGACCAAGAAGTCACTCTACGGCCTGGCGCTGGATGACCTGGATAAAACCCTCGATAAAGCCTTGAGTCATCATCTCTACAGCAATACCGAAGGCTTTACCCTGACCCTTTACTTTGGTCGAACCAATATTGAACCGTTGCAGGAGTTGGCCCGCCAGTTGTTTGAAGCGTTCCCGTGCCCGATCCTGTTAGTTGAATTCAGAAAGAACAACGGCTGGCACATTGAAGGGGTCAAGTCCGGCGTACTGCACAAGTTGCGCGATGACCAGGAAGATCAATTCGCCCACGCCCTCGACAACTTCAGCCGCAAGATCTGGCGCCAGCCCCGTTCACGTCGCCTGGCCCGTTATGACCTGGCGATTCTTCACGATCCCCAGGAGCAACTGCCGCCGTCCAATGCCAAGGCGCTGGAGAATTTCATCCGCGTGGGCAAGGGCCTGGGCATCGATGTGGAGTTGATCGAGCGCAAGGACTACTCGCGCCTGGCCGAATACGACGCCTTGCTGATCCGCGAGACTACAAGCGTCGACAACCACACCTACCGCTTCGCCAAGAAAGCCGAGAGCGAAGGGCTGGTGGTGATGGATGACCCGGCCTCGATCCTGCGCTGCACCAACAAGGTCTACCTCACCGACCTGCTCAACAGCCATCAACTGGGCATGCCCGCCACCGAGATTCTCTACAAGGAACGACCGGAAGATTTCGAACGGGTCGGCGAGCGCCTGGGTTTCCCGCTGGTGCTGAAGATCCCCGATGGCTGTTTCTCCCGGGGTGTGATCAAGGTCGAAAGCCAGGAAGCCTTGCTCAAGGCCACTGCCGAGCTGTTCGAACATTCGGTGCTGCTGCTGGCCCAGGAGTTCTTCTACACCGAATACGACTGGCGCATCGGCGTGCTCAATCGCAAGCCGATCTTTGCCTGCCAGTACTTCATGTCCAAGGGCCATTGGCAGATCTACAACCACAAGGCCATCGGCTCGGACATCAACGGCGAGTGCCGGACCCTGGCGGTCCACGAAGCGCCCAAGGCGGTGGTGGAGCTGGCGGTGAAGACCGCCAACCTGATCGGCGACGGGCTCTACGGCGTCGACCTCAAGCAGTCCGGCGACAAGGTGGTGGTGATCGAGGTCAACGACAATCCCAACCTGGATGCGGGCATCGAAGACGCCTATTTGCAGGAAGACCTGTATGGCCTGGTGCTGGAGGAATTCGTGCGGCGCCTGGAGTTGAAACGCCAGGGCCAGGTCTGGTGAGTCGCGATGATCCAGCGTTTTGAGCTAATCAATGGAAAACTGCTGGGCGTGGACAGCGCCTCGGCCCCGATCCTGTTATTCAACAACCCTGACCCGAGCGAGCGTGAATGGCTGCGTGACCATCACAAGCTGGATGAGCATGCACTCGCGTCGGCCCTGGACCCGGACGAGGTCTCGCGCATCGAGTTTCACCCCGACAACCTGTTCCTGATCTGGAAGCGCCCGGAGAACTATTCCGGCGGCGGCAACCTGGTATTCGAAGTGTCGTCCTGCGGCCTGCTGTTTTCACCCGGCCGGCTGCTGGTAATCGCCACCGATGAAACCCCGCTGAGCGGCCTGGGCCAGCGCCGGCCGTTGCACACGCCGCTCGACGTGCTGCTCGACCTGCTGCTCAACAACATCCACCACTATCTGGGCCACCTCAAGGTGATCAAGCTGGTCGCGCGCGAGTTGCAGCAGCAGTTCAACGCGTCGATGAGCAACCATCACCTGATGCAGATGTTCAACCTCAGTGAAAGCCTGATCTATTACATCAACGCGCTGCACAGCAACGGCGCTGTGCTGTCGCGGCTGCGCAACCACGCGGAAAAGGAGCACTTCGGCGCGGAAATCCTCGGCCTGATCGATGACCTGATCATCGAGAACCATCAGTGCTACAAACAGGCCGAGATCTATTCCAATGTGTTTTCCGGGCTGATCGATGCGCGCGGCAACCTGATGAACAACAGCATGAACAACCTGTTGCGCAAGCTCACGCTGATCAACGTGGTGTTCCTGCCGCTCAATCTGATTGCCAGTGTGGGTGGGATGTCGGAGTTCAGCATGATGACGGCGGGTACGCCGTGGTGGGTGTCGTACCCGTTGTTCCTGGCTGCGATGGGGTTGGGGGCAGGCTTGATGGTGCTCGTGCTCAAGCGAATGGCGGGCGCGGCGATGTAAAGGTGGCGATGCATCAGGCACGCCTCTGCGCCTGGTTTGGGGCTGCTGCGCAGCCCAACGCGGGACAAGCCCGCTCGCCACAGGTTATTCGCCTGGCGGTGTTTGCAGGGTCAGCACTTCAAAGCCATCCGCCGTCACGGCCACGGTATGTTCCCACTGCGCCGACAGGCTGTTGTCCTTGGTCACCACCGTCCAGCCATCTTTCAGGCTGCGCACCTTGGAACTGCCCTGGTTAAGCATCGGTTCGATGGTAAACACCATGCCTTCGCGCAGTTCCATGCCGGTGCCGGGGCGGCCGAAGTGCAGGATCTGCGGGTCCTCATGCATCTGCTTGCCGATGCCATGGCCGCAGTATTCACGCACCACGCTGTAGCCGTTGGCCTGCGCGTGACTCTGGATTGCATGGCCGATATCGCCCAGGCGTGCGCCTGGCTTGACCTGGCGGATGCCGGCCCACATCGCCTCAAAGGTCATTTCCACCAGGCGCCGCGCCTTGGGGGCGACGGTGCCGATCATGTACATCTTGCTGGAGTCGGCGATAAAGCCGCCTTTTTCCAGGGTGATGTCGATGTTGATGATGTCGCCGTCCTTGAGGATCTCCTTGGCGCTGGGCATGCCGTGGCACACCACCTCGTTGATCGAGGTGTTGATGGAGAACGGGTAGTCGTATTGCCCGAGGCTGGCGGGGCGGGCTTTCAGTTCGTTGCGGATGAAGGCCTCGACGGCGCTGTCCAGCTCCAGGGTGGAACGGCCGGCGCTGACAAAACCGTCGAGCATGTCGAACACTTTCGCCAGCAGGCGCCCGGATTCGCGCATGACAGCCAATTGGGCGGCGGTCTTGATCATCAGCTGCGCCCCCGGATCAGGTCGGGCTTGTCCAGCAGCAGTTTGTTGATCAACTCGTGGTAGGGCAGGCTGGGGTTCAGTTCGGCGAGCAGGCCGACCTTGATCCAGAACTCGGCCTGGGCGTTGATGGAGCGGTCCATGGCCGCACTGGCCAGGCGGAGTTGTTCGTGCAGTTGGTCGCTGATCTTGACGATGCCCATGGTCTTCACTGTGCTGGATTGATATACGAATCGTATATGTTTCGTATGCTTGAAGTAAACAGGATGTTGACTTGGTCCGGATGGCCGGTTAATTTCCTGGCATGACCTTCCAAGCCTTCCGCAGCCAGCCAAGCATTATTATTACCGCCATTCCTCATTTGGCGGGATAGCACACGGCTGCACCCAGACCCGCCCTTGAGGCGGGTTTTGTTTTTCCGTCTCCCGGGCTCTACACACACCAGGAGACACCCATGAGCAGCTGTCCCGTTCCTCCCCGCGCTGATGCAGGCCTGCTTGAACACTATGTAAAAAAGATCCTCGCCGCCCCGGTCTATGACCTGGCGGTGCGCACGCCCCTGCAAGCCGCGCCGGCGCTGTCGGCATTGCTCGGCAACCAGGTGCTGCTCAAGCGCGAAGACTTGCAGCCGACCTTTTCCTTCAAGATTCGCGGCGCCTACAACAAGCTCGTGCAACTGACCGCCGAGCAGAAGGCGCGGGGCGTGGTCACCGCGTCGGCGGGCAACCATGCCCAGGGGGTGGCGCTGGCGGCGCGTGAACTGGGGATCAGGGCGCGAATCGTGATGCCCGCGACGACGCCGGAATTGAAGGTACTGGGCGTGCGCTCCCGGGGCGCCGAAGCGGTGTTGCACGGTGCCAGCTTTCCCTTTGCCCTGGCCCACGCGCTGCAACTCGCCGACGCCTCCGGTTATACCTTCGTGTCGCCCTTCGACGACCCGGACGTCATCGCCGGCCAAGGCACGGTGGCCATGGAGATCCTGCGCCAGCAGCAAGGGCCGCTGGACGCGATCTTCGTCCCGGTCGGCGGCGGCGGTCTGATTGCCGGGATCGCGGCCTACGTCAAATACCTGCGGCCCGAAGTGCGCATCATCGGCGTCGAGCCCGAAGGCTCCAGTTGCCTGTTGGCGGCCCTGCGCGCCGGTGAGCGCGTGGTGTTGCCGAGTGTCGACGGGTTTGCCGATGGCACGGCGGTCGCGCAGATCGGTGCGTTTGGTTTTGAAATCTGCCGGCAGTGGGTGGATGAAGTGATCACCGTGAGCAATGACCAACTGTGCAGCGCAATCAAGTTGATCTACGACGATACCCGCTCCATCACCGAGCCTTCCGGTGCCTTGGCGGTCGCGGGCATTCGCCAATACGTGTCAACGCGTGGCATAGCGGGGCAGACATTGGTAGCGGTTAATTCCGGCGCGAACATCAACTTCGATAGTTTGCGATATGTTGCTGAAAGAGTGGTCGCGCAAGGCGCAGTTTGATACCAGGCGTGGGGTTAAACGATTAATCGCAGCGGTTCGACGATTATTTCATCTATCCGGCCAAGCTTATATAAGGGCGCTGGTTGCTTATGAGGAATGGTTACAACGAGGCTGGATTTTGCCGAGTAGGCTGGTGATGGTAAGCGTCTTCCAGGGGCGGCAAGACGCGGCAGGCACACGCTTGCCAGACTAAAAAAATCGATTGGCAGTCTCAGAAAAGGAGAGGTTGGCCATGCTTTCGGAATTAGAACTTCGCAGTATTATCGAAGGAAGTTTCCTGCCTAAACGGTGCGAATGCACCAAAGCCGAAGATGCCTCGCTGACGATCAAGGTCTATGACGACCGCGACCGTGACCGGGTGGATTTGGAAGTCAAAGGTATCAACGCCGACAAACTCGACAGCAGTCGAGCCTTGTGCAACCTGATCACCGGGTTGCGTGAAGACCTCAAGCACAGCCATGCACCCGCGCTGCAACGAGCAAGTGCGCGCAACCTGTACTAGATCGACGCTTGAGAGTGAGTGACCGAAGACCTGTGGGCCTGGATAAACGCCAGGCCCAATACGGTTTCCGTTGCCACCGCCAGCAGGATCCCCGGGCCTGCATTGCCATTGATCCACTCCCCGAACCCCAATACGGCCAGCACCAGGCAGCCGGCGATAAACCCGCTGGTCAGGGCGCGGCGTGTGTCTGAGGGTGGGGCAAGGCGAGCACGGTAGAACATGAGGCCGATGGCCAGGAACAGCGCGGCATTGCGGCGCGACACCAGCCCGGTGGCGCTGGAATATTCGACACTCCATAACCACAGCAGCAGGTCAGGACGCAGGCCCCAGACAAGTGCAAGGGCGAAGCAGAGCAGGGCGGTGAATGTTGCGAGAGAGCGGAAACTCAACTGCATGGCGAATCCCTTCAGCCGTATGACAAGCCCGCAAGACTACTCCTTCCTGTGCGGGCCTGTCCTGGGTCTTTCACCGGCTCAATTCTGGAAATCGCAGGCTTCGGACATTTTCCGATAGCTCACGTCTTCGACCTTGCCGGCCGTGTCCACAAACTTGATATCCGCCTTGATGACTTTGCAGTCATTGGTCTGGGCCTCGTTCATGGCCAGCACCTTGGCGATGTTCATCGGCATGCCGTAATGGTAGGGCACGGGGGTGACAGTCGCCGTTTGATCGGCAGCCTGGGCCAGGCCCGACACCGCCGCCAGCGCCAGCGCGCCGCCGAGCATTAAAGTGCGCAGTTTCATGGTGGTTCTCCGCAAGTGATTACACTTTCACTCTCGACTTGCGGGATTAACCGTCGATTAATTTTTGCCTGGCTGACAAAACCTTCATAAAGGCTGGATTCAGCCGAGTTGATCACGATACGGCAAATCCGGCCCAGTCTTGCCACACGTCAACGCGGCAGCGCGGATGGCGAAGCCGAGCATCGTGTCGATCTGCGTGCGCGTCAGTTGTTGCAGGCCCTCTACCGAATCCAGGTTCTGCTCGGTCAACCAGGCAATCAAGGCGGCCTGGAAGGTGTCGCCAGCGCCGACGGTATCGGCCATCACCACCTTCTGTGCCGGTTGCGACCAGTTGCCGTGCTGGCGGCTGAAGACGCTGGCACCGTCGCCGCCACGGGTGAGGAATACCAGCTGGCAGCGGTGCTGCAGCCAGCCTTGCAGCACGCTTTCCGGCGACTGGTCGGGGTAGAGCAGGTGCAGGTCTTCGTCGCTGACCTTGATCAGGTCGGCGTGCTTGACCAGCTCCGCCACGCGCTCGCGCCACAGCTGGATATCCGGCTGGGGGTTGAGGCGTACGTTGGGGTCGAGGCTGATCAGGCGCTTGCCGCTTTCGCGCTTGACCAGGCTGAGCAGGGTGTCGCCGATCGGCTGCACCACCAGCGAGAACGAGCCGACATGCAGGCCGCGAATGTCCGCGCCCAGCGCCGGCAGATGGGCGAGTTCCAGCAGGCGGTCGGCGCAGCCTTCGCCGCGGAAGTTGTACTGCGGCGAACCATTGGCGCCCACGGCGACCATCGACAACGTCGTCGGCGCGGCAAACTCCACCAGGAACTGCTCGCTGACGCCTTCATCCTTGAGCACCTGCAGCAAGCGCCGCCCGAGGAAGTCGGTCGACAGCCCGCCGAACAGCCCGGCATCGATGCCCAGGCGGCGTAGCCCGACCGCCACGTTGAACGGCGAGCCACCGGCAATTGCCTTGTAATTGACCTTGGAAGCCTGCCCGCTGGCATCTTCCTCGCTGAAAAAATCAAACAGCGCTTCACCGCACACCAGATACATAGTCGTTCGCTCTTAAAGGGTTGCTACTAGCTGTTGATAGCGCGCGTACGCCTGTTGGTAGGCGCTGACGCTGGCTGCCACCGGCAGGGTACGGCTGGCCGGGTCGACGCTCACGCACCGGTCGCACAGGCTGGCCAGGGATTCGCCGGACTGGCACCACGCCGCCTGGATCGCCGCGCCCAGGGCCGCAGCCTCGCTTTGTTCGGTGCAGATAACCTCGGTATTCATGATATCGGCGACCATCTGCCGCCACACCGGGCTTTTCGAACCGCCGCCGATCAAGCGGATGCGCAGGCTTTGCAGGCCGGTGTGGCGTAGCAGGTCGAGGCCGTAGCGCAGGCCGAAGGTGGTGCCTTCGACCACGGCGCGGCACAGGTTGGCGCGGGTCAGGTTGGTCATGGTCAGGCCGTGCAGGCTGCCGGTGGCGTGGGGCAGGGCGGGCACGCGTTCGCCGTTGAGAAACGGCAGCATGCTCACGCCGTCGGCGCCGATCGGGGCCTTTTCGACCAAGGCGTTGAACGCGTTGAGGTCCAGCTCGAACAGCTCGCGGATTACCCCGGTGGCGTTGGTCAGGTTCATCGTGCAGATCAACGGCAGCCAGCCGCCGCTGGAGGAACAGAAAGTCGCCACCGACGCCTGCGCACTCACGTTGGGTTGGTCGGCGAAGGCATACACGGTGCCCGAGGAACCCAGGCTCATGGTGATCACGCCGGGGGCGATATTGCCGGTGCCGATGGCGCCCATCATGTTGTCACCGCCACCGCTGGAGACAAGCGCGTTGGGGTTGATGCCCAGGCGTTCGGCGATGGCCGGCAGGATCGTGCCCACCGCGTGGTCGGCGTCAATCAGTTCGGGCAGCGCGGCTTGCAGGCGACCGCTGGGGTCGATGTGCTGGAGCAGCGTCACGTCCCATTCACGGGTGCGCACATTGAAGTAACCGGTGCCGGAGGCATCGCCGTATTCCGCCACGGCGCGGCCGGTGAGCCAGTAGTTGAGGTAGTCGTGGGGCAGCAGGATATGCGCGATGCGCGCGAACACGTCCGGGTGCTGCT
This sequence comes from Pseudomonas sp. TH21, assembly GCF_016651025.1. NCBI lineage: Bacteria > Pseudomonadati > Pseudomonadota > Gammaproteobacteria > Pseudomonadales > Pseudomonadaceae > Pseudomonas > Pseudomonas sp. TH21. Next base: position 2,838,447 of record NZ_JAEKEQ010000001.1, read on the forward strand.
CGCGGGTCCAGAGCAACTTGGACACGGTGTAGCCCGGCGCGATGGCCACGCCGAGGCGCTCCAGCGAGCCGCTTTCGCCGCCCAGGTACTGCAGCAGACGATCATTTTCGGGTGCGGTTTCGGTGTCGCACCACAGCTTGGCCGGGCGCAGCACCTGGCCGCTGTCATCCAACAGCACCAGCCCGTGCTGCTGGCCGGACACGCCGATGCCAAGGATGTCCTGGCCGTCGACGCCGGCCTGTTGCAAGGCGCGGTGGGTGGCTTCGGTAAAGGCGTCCAGCCACTCCTGGGTGTGCTGTTCGCGACGGCCATTCGCGCCGCTGATCAGTGTGTGCGCCGCAGCGCCGAGGCCCAGCACCTTGCCGCTGGACGCGTCGAGGACGATGGCCTTGGTGCCTTGGGTGCCGCAGTCGATGCCGAGGAACAGGTTTTGCTGGGTCATGAGGGTGTGCTCAGCGGTGTTATTTTTTTGGATTGGCAACCCGGTCCAGTGTGGGAGGGGGCTTGCCCCCGATGGCTGTGGGGCAGTGAAGGATATTTGCCTGACACACCCTCATCGGGGGCAAGCCCCCTCCCACATTTAAACCGGTTTCTTCAGGAGGTTCTGTAGGGTTTCGGTGACGCCGTTATCACGCAAGCTCCCATAGCAACGCTCGAACGCTGCCACAAACTCCGGCGAGTTGGGAATAGCCGTGCCAAAAATCTCTTCCACGCCCAGCAGTCGCTGGCTGATCAGCGCCTCATCACTCACCAGCCCCTGGCAGAATTCCGCACGCGGGTCGGGGATTTTATAGCTCACGCCATTCTCATCCACGCCCTTCAAATACAAGGCCCAGGCCGCGACCACCAGCGCCGCACGCTCGGTCTCGCGCCCATCGGCTATCAGGCGGTTGATGGTCGGCACGGTGAACTTGGGAAACTTCGAGGAGCCATCCGAGCACACGCGCTCCAACTGGTCGGCAATCGCCTGGTTGGAAAAGCGGTCGACCAGGGTCTGCTTGTAGTCGGTCAGGTCGATACCCGGTACCGGCGCCAGGTTCGGCGTGACATCCAGGTCCATGTAGGCGCGCATGTACGCGACGAACAACGGGTCGTTCATGGTCTCGTGCACGAACCGGTAGCCCTTGAGAAACCCCAGGTAAGTCAGGGCCAGGTGGCTGCCGTTGAGCAGGCCGATCTTCATCTCTTCATAGGGCGTCACGTCATTGGTGAACTGCACGCCGACCTTCTCCCAGGCCGGGCGGCCGTTGACGAACTTGTCTTCCAGCACCCATTGCACAAACGGTTCGCAGACCACCGGCCAGGCATCGTCGATGCCGTGCTCGTCGTGCAACTGCAGGCGGTGGGCGGTGCTGGTCATCGGCGTGATGCGGTCGACCATGGCGTTCGGAAAGCTCACATTGGCCTTGATCCAGTCGTGCAGGTCGGCATTGTGCAGCGCGGCAAAGGCCAGCAACGCCTTGCGCGTGACGGCGCCGTTGTGCGGCAGGTTATCGCAGGACATCACCGTGAACGCCGGGGTGCCGGCGGCGCGGCGCTGGGTCAGCGCGGCGCAGATAAAGCCGAACACGGTTTTCGGTGCGCCGGGGTGCGCCAGGTCATGCTGGATCTGCGGCAGGTGGGCCATGAACTCGCCGTTGCTGTCGTCGATGCAGTAGCCGCCTTCGGTGATGGTCAGCGAGACGATGCGAATCTCGGGGCTGGCCAGTTTGTCGATCAGTGCCTGGGCGCTGTCTTCGGCGAGCAGCATGTCGCTGATCGAGCCGATCACACGCACTTCGGTGTCGTCGGTGTCGCCCAGTTCATAGAGGGTGAACAGGTAGTCCTGGCCCGCCAGGTCGTCGCGGGCCTTGCGGTCCTCGCTGCGCAGGCCGACGCCGCAGATGCTCCAGTCCAGGCCTTCGCCGGTGTTCATCAGCGCATCGGTGTAGTACGCCTGGTGCGCACGGTGGAAACCGCCGACGCCGATATGGGCGATGCCCTGGGAGGTGCTGGCAATCGCATAGGCCGGGATGTTCACGTGCGGCGCCAGTTGGGTAAGGTTCTGCTTATTCAGTTTCATCACAACTCTCGCGAAATCAGGCGGCAGCGCGCAGTGGGCGGGCCACGGCTACACCGTCGGTGTCGAACAGATGGCAGTGCGCCGGGTCCAGGTGCAGGTGCAGCGTCTCGCCGTATTGGCTGGCCATGTCGCCCCGGATCCGCATGGTCAACGGCTCGCCATTGGCGGTGATGACGTGGCAGAAGGTGTCGCTGCCCAGGCGCTCGCCGACGTCGGCGGTGACGGTCAGGGAGGTCTGGCCCGGCGTGGCGATTTCCAGGTGTTCTGGACGAATGCCCAGGGTCACCGCGCTGTCCACGCTCAGGGTCGCGCCGCTCAACGGCAGGCTGATGGTGGTGCCTGCGTCGAGTTGCACCTCGCAGCCGTGGCCTTCGACGCGCGTGACCTTGCCCTTGAGGAAGCCCATCTTCGGCGTACCCAGGAAACCCGCGACAAACAGGTTGGCCGGCTGGTGGTACAGCTCCAGCGGCGAGCCCACTTGCTCGATACGGCCGCTGTTGAGGACCACCACCTTGTCGGCCAGGGTCATGGCTTCGACCTGGTCGTGGGTCACGTAGATCATGGTCGCCTGCAGCTCTTTATGCAGGCGCGCGAGCTCCAGGCGCATCTGCACGCGCAGGGCGGCGTCGAGGTTCGACAGCGGTTCGTCGAACAGGAAGATTTTCGGGTTACGCACAATCGCCCGGCCAATCGCCACACGCTGGCGCTGACCGCCCGACAGCTGCTTGGGCTTGCGCTCCAGCAACGGGCCGAGTTCGAGGATGCGCGCCGCTTCGCTGACTTTGCTCTCGACCAGTTTCTTGTCGACGCCGGCCAGGTCCAGGGCAAACGACATGTTCTTGCGCACGCTCATGTGCGGGTACAGCGCGTAGGTCTGGAACACCATCGCCAGGTCGCGCTTGGCCGGGGTTACTTCGGTGATGTCGCGGCCGTCCAGTTCGATGGTGCCTTCGGTGACTTCTTCCAGGCCCGCGATCAGGCGCAGCAGGGTCGATTTACCGCAGCCCGAGGGGCCGACGAAGACCACGAACTCCTTGTCGTTAACTTCCAGGTCGATGCCTTTGATGATCGAGAAACCTTCGAAGCCTTTTTGCAGATTCTTGATTTTCAGGTTGGCCATGATGGGCCTCCGCTTTGAATTTTTTATTGAAAGGCCGTTATTTCACGGCGCCGAAGGACAAACCGCGTACCAGCTGTTTCTGGCTGATCCAGCCAAAGATCAGGATCGGCGCGCAGGCCAGGGTCGAGACGGCGGACAACTTGGCCCAGAACAAGCCTTCAGGGCTGGAGTAGGAGGCGATCAGCGCGGTCAGCGGTGCTGCGTTGGACGAGGTCAGGTTCAACGACCAGAACGCTTCGTTCCAGCACAGGATCAGCGACAGCAATACCGTGGACGCCAGGCCGCCCTTGGCGATCGGCAGCAGCACCCGGACCATTTCCTGCCACAGGGTGGCGCCGTCCAGGCGCGCGGCTTCGAGGATGTCCTTGGGGATGTCCTTGAAGTAGGTGTAAACCATCCAGACCACAATCGGCAGGTTGATCAGGGTGTAGATAATGATCAGCGCGATGCGCGTATCCAGCAGGCCGAAGCTCTTGGCCAGCAGGTAGATCGGCATCAGCACGCCCACCGGTGGCAGCATCTTGGTGGAGAGCATCCACAGCAGCGTGCCCTTGGTGCGCTTGGTCTCGTAGAAGGCCATGGAGTAGGCGGCCGGCACCGAGATCAGCAGGCACAGGGCGGTGGCGCTGAACGAAATCAGCACCGAGTTCCAGGCGTAGCTGAAGTAGTTGCTGCGCTCGTTGATGTGCAGGTAGTTCTCCAGCGTCGGCGTGAAGATGAACTGCGGTGGGGTAGCGAACGCATCGATTTCGGTCTTGAAGCTGGTCAGCACCATCCAGAAGATCGGGAAGAAAATCAGGATCGCGATGGCCCAGGCCAAAGTGCCGAGCAACAGGCTTTGCAGGCGACGGGATTGTTGAAGCGTCATGGCGCGGCCCTCAAGGCTTGTCAGTCAGGTTTTTGCCGATCATCCGCACCAGGATGATCGCCGCGATATTGGCGATGACCACGGCAATCAAGCCGCCGGCCGAGGCCATGCCCACGTCGAACTGCACCAGCGCCTGGTTGTAGATCAGGTAGGCGAGGTTGGTCGAGGCGTAGCCCGGGCCACCGTTGGTGGTGGTGAAGATTTCGGCGAACACCGAGAGCAGGAAGATGGTTTCGATCATCACCACCACGGCAATCGGGCGTGCCAGGTGGGGCAGGGTCAGGTGCCAGAAGATCGCGATGGCGCCGGCGCCGTCCAGGCGTGCGGCTTCCTTTTGTTCCTGGTCGAGGGACTGCATGGCGGTCATCAGCAGCAGGATCGCAAACGGCAGCCACTGCCACGACACAATGATGATGATCGACAGCAACGGATAGTGCGCCAGCCAGTCCACCGGCTCGGCGCCGAACAGCTTCCAGACGGCGGCGAGAATTCCCGACACCGGGTGGAAAATCAGGTTTTTCCAGATCAGCGCACCGACGGTGGGCATGATGAAGAACGGCGAAATCAGCATCACCCGCACGATGCCACGGCCCAGGAACTCACTGGCCTCCAGCAAGGCACTGATCAACACGCCGAACACCACGCTGATCAACAGCACGCTGCCGACCAGCAACAGGGTATTGGTGGCGCCCGGCAGGAAGCCTGAGTCGGTGATGAAGTAGGTGAAGTTCTCCAGCCCCACGAATTGGTTTTCGCCAGGGTAGAGCAGGTTGTAGCGGATCAGCGAAAAGTACAGGGTCATGCCCAGCGGCACGATCATCCACAGCAGCAGCATGGCGACCGAAGGGGTGACGAGGAACCAGCCGGGGTTGGCCAGGCGGCTTTTGCGTGGCGTGTGAGGCGTGGTCGTTTGCACTTGGGCAGTGGTGGTATTCATAGGATCAGGACCAGTCAGGTACATGCAGAACGAGAATCGGAGCGCGGTCAGGGCGGGAGCTGGCTTGCCTGCATCGCCGGCAAGCCAGTTCCCACATAAAGCAGTTACGGCGGTGTGCCGGCTTTATTTGGGATAACCCGCCCGCTTCATTTCACGCTCGGTGGTGGTCTGCGCGGCGGTCAATGCAGCATCCACCGTCTGCTGACCGGTCAGCGCACCCGAGAAGAACTTGCCGACCTGGGTACCAATCGCCTGGAATTCAGGAATGGTCACCAACTGGATCCCGATATACGGCACGGGCTTGAGGGTCGGTTTGGTCGGGTCGGCGACTTTCAGCGATTCGAGGGTCACCTTGGCGAACGGCGCGGCCTTCATGTACTCGTCGCTGTAGGTCGATTTGCGCGTACCTGGCGGTACGTTGGCAATGCCGTCGGTCTTGGCCACCAACTGGCTGTATTCCTTGGAAGTCGCCCAACTGGTGAACACCTTGGCGGCGTCCTTGGCCTTGGAACTGGTCGGGATCGCCAGTGACCAGGAGTAGAGCCACGAGGTGCCCTTGTCGGTCTTCTCGTGCGGGGCAAAGGTGAAGCCGACATGGTCAGCCACTTTGCTTTGGGTCTTGTCGGTGACAAACGAGCCGGCCACGCTGGCGTCGACCCAGATTGCGCACTTGCCGCTGTTGAACAGCGCCAGGTTTTCGTTGAAACCGTTACTGGAGGCACCCGGCGGGCCGGATTTCTTCATGTTGTCGACGTAGAAGTTCAGCGCGTCTTTCCATTCGGGGCCGGTGAATTCCGGCTGCCACTTCTCATCGAACCAGCGCGCGCCGTAGCCGTTGGCCAGGGTGGTGATCAGCGCCATGTTTTCGCCCCAACCGGCTTTGCCGCGCAGGCACAGGCCGTATTGCTCTTTGCTCTTGTCGGTGAGTTTGGCCGCGAATTCGCCGATCTGGGTCCAGGTCGGGTGCTCGGGCATGCTCAGCCCGGCGTCCTTGAACAGATCGGTGCGGTAATAGGTGATCGAGCTTTCGGCGTAGAACGGCAGGGCATACAGCGAACCCTTGACGGACAAACCGTCACGCACCGAAGGGAATACATCATCGAGGTCGTAGGAAGCCGGCAGATCCTTCATCGGTTCCAGCCAGCCCTTGGCGCCCCAGAGTGCGGCTTCGTACATGCCGATGGTCAACACGTCGAACTGCCCGCCTTGGGTGGCGATGTCAGTGGTCAGGCGTTGGCGCAGCACGTTTTCTTCAAGCACCACCCAGTTCAGCTTGATATCCGGATGCTCGGTCTCGAAGGTTTTCGAGAGCTTTTGCATGCGGATCATGTCGCTGTTGTTGACGGTGGCAATGGTCAGGGTTTGCGCGCCAAAGCTGACGGCGCTGAGGGTCATGCATACAGTCATGCAAGAACAGGCAAGCAGAGTTTTTGCTGTGAACTTCATCGCGCACTCCATTTCTGCGCCCAGGGGCTGCAGAAGGACAGTTATTGTTGTTGTGTCTTCCCACGAACGGCCAGGAAGAGTGTGCGTTGATTACAGCCTTCAAATGGGGTTATGACAAATCCTTGGGCGCACTTGCACTGATACTTTTTTGCACTCGCGTTGAAAGCAGCTGAAACGATTCGCCGAGTGTGTCCCCGGGCAGGCGCCGGCTGGCTGGCGATGCTCGTAGACGATTACGCGCAAACCTGGATAAACGCGGCGTTTGTGGGAAGTTCGCCGGCAAGCTGGCTGCTACGGGACCGCGCAGCGCTCGGTTCAGGCCAGGTTCTGCTCGGTGAGCCGCTGCACCGCCAGGCGCCGATAGTGGGAAGGGGTCATGCCTTTCAATTGCTGGAAACGCCGATTGAAGTTGGAGATGTTGTTGAATCCCGACTCAAAGCACACGTCCGTCACCGCCTTGTCGCCATCGGCCAGCAGTTCGCAGGACTTGCTGATGCGCAACCGGTTCACAAACTCGATAAACGTGCGGCCGGTGGCCTGCTTGAACACCCGGGAAAAATACGTCGGCTTCATCCCCAGGTATTCCGCGACTTCCTCCAGCGGCAACTCGCGTGCGTAGTGGGCGAAAATGTAGTCCACCGCGCGGTTGGTGCGGTCCACGCTGTGTTCGTCTGCCAGGTGCGCGGTATTTACCCCCGACAGCAACTGGTAGTCCTCACACGCGCTGAGCACCTCCAACAGAATGAAAAAGTGCCCCAGGCGCGCCATGCCCTGGGCATCCTCGATGCGCTGCATCAGGGTCATGGCCTGGGCGATGGTCTTTTTGCAGCGAAATTCGATGCCGTATTGCGCCCGTTCCAGCAGCGGCGTGAGCGTCTTGAGTTCGGCGAAGATATGGCTGCCGTGCTCGAACAGCTCATCGGTGAAGTTCACCAGCATGTCGCGCTTGGGCACCACTTCGTCTTCCTCGACCTGGCTGATCCAGTTATGCGGCAGGTTGGGGCCGGTGAGAAACAAGCTTTCGGGGTAGAAATTGCCGATGTAGTCGCCGATAAACACCTTGCCCGAGCTGGCGACGATCAGGTGCAGCTCGTATTCCTTGTGGAAATGCCAGCGCACCAGCGGGCAGGGGAAGCCGTGTTGGCGATAGATGATGGACAGACCGTTGTGATCGTCCATCAGCTCGTAGGAAGGGTCGGTGATTCGCGCTGCTCGGGTCATGCTGCCGTCGCTTTATTGTGGTTGCTGCCTGGGATAATGCCCCCTCGCGCGCGACCTCGCCAGCACCGGTGTTCAGGCGAGGCGGTTTTTGGCCTCGATCCACTGGGACATGTACTGCGTACTTTTATGCGCGTGATGGCGCAGCATGCTGCCGGTGAAGTTATCCCGACGATGGGCGGCAAGGTGGCTGCGGCAGTGTTCCAGGCAGGCCACCAGTGCCGGGCCATGCAGGTCCTGGTCATAGCGGCTGGCCAGTAACTGGCGGCCGCGTTCCTGCGCCTGGGTCCAGCGTTCGCGGTCCTGGTACAGGCTGACCGCCGCAGCGGCGAATGCCTGCGCATCCTCGGCGATTACGCCGGGCCAGGGCTGCTCGTCGCCCATGGCTTCGGCGCCGATCGGCGTGGTGATATTCGGCGTGCCACACAGCATCGCATCGGCCAGCTTGCCCTTGATACCGGCACCAAAGCGCAGCGGCGCGAGGCAGATGCGTGCAGCAGTCATCACTTGCAGCGCGTCTTCGGCCCAGTTCATCACGTGGAAGCCTTGCGCCGGGTTGTGCAGGGCCGTGGCCTTGGGCGGGGTGTAGGCGCCGTAGATATGCAACTGGGCGCCGGGCAATTGCTGGCGGATCAGCGGCCACAGGCTGTTTTTCATCCACAGCACCGCATCCCAGTTGGGCGCGTGGCGGAAGTTGCCGATGCTGAGGAAGTGCGCGCGGTCTTCAAACGGCACAAACGCCGCGGTCGGCGGCTGCAGCATCAGCGGGCACCAGTGGAGCAGGGCGGCGGGCACCTTGAACTGCTCGGTGAGCAGGCGGATTTCGACGTCGGAGATCATCAGGCTGATGTCACAACGATAAATCGCGGCGATTTCGCGCTTGGCCAGGTCGGTGTCGGCCATCAACTGGAATTCCTCCCGCAGCGCGGGGGTGAACAGGGCGCTGAAGTCGTCAGTGTCGGGATGGGCCTTGAGGTGCTCCTTGAAGCGCTGCTGGCGCGCGTCCCGCAGGCTTTGCAGGTCGGAGGTCTCAAGCACGCGCAGGGCGTCGGGGCAGCATTTCTCCACGCGCCAGCCGAACTGCTCTTCCATCATGAAACGGTCGAACAGCACGATGTCCGGGGCCAGTTCGCGGATAAAATCGTCGAAACTGCTGTTATTCAGTTCGATCGCGCATTCGCGGATGCCGAGGGCGGGCAGGTCCGCCTTGTGTTCGCCGATGGTCGCCGGACTGCTGAAGGTAATGTCCCAACCTTGTGTCAGAAAACTCTCAAGGATCTGCATCATGTGCCCGCCCGCCGCCGAAGAACGCGGCTCCGGCCAGACATAACCAATGACCAGGACTTTGGTGGCAGGCTGATTCATCAACAACGGCTTCCTTTAAGGGCAGGGCAAAAGCGCGCAATTAAACCACAACCCGGTGGCATGACAATTTGCGTCTGGTGGTAGGTAGCCACGGCACTTTGTGGTTAACTTCGGCCTCTCGAATTCGTTTAACCAAAACCCAGCATAAGGATTCTGTTCATGGCTCAAGTCACCCACCGTGGCAACCCAATCAAGGTTGAAGGCGAGCTGCCGCAAGTCGGTTCCCAGGCTCCGGATTTCATCCTCACCGCCGGCGACCTGTCGGACGCAACCCTGGCGACCTTCGCCGGCAAGCGCAAAGTGCTGAATATCTTCCCAAGCGTCGACACCCCGACCTGCGCGACCTCGGTTCGCAAGTTCAACGCCCAGGCCAATGACCTGAACAACGCCGTGGTCCTGTGCATCTCCAGCGACCTGCCGTTCGCCCAGGCGCGCTTCTGCGGCGCTGAAGGCCTGGAAAACGTGAAAAACCTGTCGGACTTCCGCGACCCGGGCTTCGCCGTTGATTTCGGCGTCTCCATCGCCGAAGGCGCACTGCGTGGCCTGACCGCCCGTGCCGTGGTGGTGCTGGATGAACACGACAAGGTGCTGCATAGCGAACTGGTCAGCGAAATTGGCCAGGAACCCAACTACGAAGCCGCCCTGGCTGTTTTGAAGTAACTGTTTCGGCGCATTACTGTCGTTTTGCAGTAACACGCGTGCTACATGATTGCGGCCTGGCCTAGTCCAGGCCGTTTTTATTTGTCGTTCAGGCGCTTAGCGAAATAGGCAATGGACTAAGGTCAGAAGTTAAAAGTTGTAAGCCCAAGGTAAATAGCCGGTAAAGGCGCTTTTCTTAAAGCGCTCCAGTGCTTATCTTTCAGCCTCCCAAAGAAGAAGCTCTCGCGCCCAATGGTTGATCACTCCATGCAATCCTCCCCCGCAACTCCCGCCGCTGGCTGTTCGGCCTGCTCGTGCTGCTGGTCATCGCCGGCCTGTGCTGGAAATTCTGGCCCGGCAGCCACAAGGAAGCCGACGCGAAAAAACCGGCTGGGCATGCCGGCAAGTCGGGGATGATGCGCCCGGGCTTCGGCGGGTCTACCGGCCCGATCCCGGTGCGTGTGGCGCCTGCGGTGCTGGGGGAGTTCCCGGTGTACTACAAGGCCTTGGGCACGGTGACGGCGCTCAATACCATCAATGTGCGCAGCCGGGTGGGCGGCGAGCTGGTGAAGATCGCCTTTGAAGAAGGGCAGATGGTCAAGGCGGGCGACCTGCTGGCCGAGATCGACCCGCGCAGCTACCAGAACGCCTTGCTCCAGGCCCAGGGCACGCTGATGCAGAACCAGGCCCAGCTGAAAAACGCCCAGGTCGACGTCGAGCGTTATCGCGGCCTGTACGCCCAGGACAGTATCGCCAAGCAAACCCTGGACACCGCCGAAGCGCTGGTCCTGCAATACCAGGGCACGGTCAAGACCAACCAGGGCGCGGTGGACGACGCCAAGCTCAACCTCGAATTCACCAAGATCCGCGCGCCAATCAGTGGCCGCGTCGGCTTGCGCCAGGTCGACGTCGGTAACCTGGTCGCGGCCAACGACACCACGTTCCTCGCGGTCATCACCCAGACCCAGCCGATCAGCGTGGCGTTCACCCTGCCGGAAAACACCCTGGAAACCGTGCTCGCTCGCTACCACGCCGGCAACAAGCTGCCCGTCGAAGCCTGGGACCGTGGCGACGTGAAGCAGCAGGCCACAGGCGTGCTGCAAAGCCTGGACAACCAGATCGATGTCACCACCGGCACCCTGAAATTCAAGGCGCGGTTCGATAACAAGGACCAGGCACTGTTCCCGAATCAGTTCGTCAATGTGCACCTGCTGGCCGACACCCTGCACAATGTGGTGCTGGCGCCGTCGGCGGCGATCCAGTTCGGCAACACCGGCACCTTTGTCTACGTGCTCGACGGTGACAAGAAGGTCAAGGTCCAGCCCCTGGTGGTCGGCGATACCGACGGCGACAACACGGTGATCAAGGAAGGCCTGAAGGCCGGCGACCGTGTGGTGCTCGAAGGCACCGACCGCCTCAAGGACGGCAGCGAAATCGAAGTGGTCAACAACAGCAGCGACGTGCCGACCACCCCCACCGAACACCTGCAGGGCCAGCCGGCAGCTAAAGGGGAGACCGGCGCCGCCGCCGGCAAGGCGCAAAAGGTCGGTTCATGAACCTGTCGCGGCTGTTTATCCTCCGCCCGGTCGCCACCACGCTGAGCATGCTGGCGATTGTGTTGGCCGGCATCATCGCGTATCGCCTGTTGCCGGTATCGGCGTTGCCCCAGGTGGATTACCCGACCATCCGGGTGATGACCCTGTATCCCGGCGCCAGCCCCGATGTGATGACCAGTGCGGTGACCGCGCCGCTGGAACGCCAGTTCGGGCAAATGCCCGGTCTCACCCAGATGGCGTCCACCAGCTCCGGCGGCGCGTCGGTGCTGACCCTGCGCTTCAACCTCGACATTAATATGGATGTCGCCGAGCAACAGGTGCAGGCCGCGATCAACGCCGCCACCAACCTGCTGCCCAAGGATTTGCCGGCGCCGCCGGTGTACAACAAGGTCAACCCGGCGGATACCCCGGTGCTGACGCTCGCGATCACCTCCAAGACCATGCTGCTGCCCAAGCTCAACGACCTGGTCGACACGCGCATGGCGCAGAAAATCGCGCAGATCAGCGGCGTCGGCATGGTCAGCATCGCCGGCGGCCAGCGCCAGGCCGTGCGCATCAAGGTCAACCCCGAGGCCCTGGCGGCCAACGGCTTGAACCTGTCGGACGTGCGCACCCTGATCGCCGCCTCCAACGTCAACCAGCCCAAGGGCAACTTCGACGGCCCCACGCGAGTGTCGATGCTGGACGCCAACGACCAGTTGGTCTCGCCGCAGCAATATGCCGAACTGATCCTGGCCTACAACAATGGCGCGCCGCTGCGCCTTAAAGACGTGGCTGAAATTGTCGACGGTGCGGAAAACGAGCGCCTCGCCGCCTGGGCCAATGAAAACCAGGCCGTGCTGCTGAATATCCAGCGCCAGCCGGGTGCCAACGTGATCGAGGTGGTCGACCGCATCAAGGCGCTGCTGCCGAGCATCACCGACAACCTGCCGGCCGGCCTCGATGTGACGGTGCTGACCGACCGCACCCAGACCATCCGCGCCTCGGTCACCGATGTGCAACACGAATTGCTCATCGCCATTGCCCTGGTGGTGATGGTGACGTTCCTGTTCCTGCGCCGGGTCAGCGCCACGATCATCCCGTCCATTGCCGTGCCGCTGTCGCTGGTGGGTACCTTCGGCGTGATGTACCTGGCCGGTTTTTCGATTAACAACCTGACGCTGATGGCCCTGACCATCGCCACCGGCTTTGTGGTGGACGATGCGATCGTGATGCTGGAGAACATCTCGCGCTATATCGAGGAGGGCGAGACACCCTTGAATGCTGCGCTCAAGGGCGCCAAACAGATCGGCTTCACTCTGATTTCCCTGACCCTGTCGCTGATCGCGGTATTGATCCCGCTGCTGTTCATGGCTGATGTGGTGGGGCGGCTGTTCCGCGAATTTGCCATCACCCTGGCCGTGGCGATCCTGATTTCCCTGGTGGTGTCGCTGACCCTCACGCCAATGATGTGCGCGCGCCTGCTCAAGCGTGAACCCAAGGAAGAGGAGCAGGGCCGTTTCTACAAGGCCAGCGGCGCCTGGATCGACTGGTTGATCGAAGCCTACGGGCGCAAGTTGCAGTGGGTTCTCAAGCACCAGCCGCTGACCCTGCTGGTGGCCATCGCCACGCTGGGCCTCACCGTAGTTCTCTATCTGGTGGTGCCCAAGGGCTTCTTCCCGGTGCAGGACACCGGCGTGATCCAGGGGATTTCCGAAGCCCCGCAGTCGATTTCGTTTGCGGCCATGAGCCAGCGCCAGCAGGAGCTGGCGAAGATCATCCTCGCCGACCCGGCGGTGGAAAGCCTGTCGTCGTATATCGGCGTGGATGGCGATAACGCCACGCTGAACAGCGGCCGCCTGCTGATCAACCTCAAGCCCCATGGCCAGCGCGACCTGAGCGCGGCCCAGGTGATCACCCGCCTGCAGCCGGAAATCGACAAGATGGTCGGCATCCGCCTGTTCATGCAGCCGGTGCAGGACCTGACCATCGAAGACCGCGTCAGCCGCACGCAGTACCAGTTCAGCATGTCCTCGCCGGACGCCGACCTGCTGGCGCTGTGGAGCGACAAGCTGGTGCACGCCCTGAGCCAGATGCCGGAACTTACCGATGTGGCCAGCGACTTGCAGGACAAAGGCCTGCAGGTGTACCTGGTAATCGACCGTGATGCGGCCTCGCGCCTGGGTGTCAGTGTGTCGACCATCACCGACGCGCTGTATGACGCCTTCGGCCAGCGGCAGATTTCGACCATCTATACCCAGGCCAGCCAGTACCGCGTGGTGCTGCAGGCGCAGTCCGGGGAAACCCTCGGCCCTGCGGCGTTGAACCAGATCCACGTGAAAACCACCGATGGCGGCCAGGTGCGCCTGTCCAGCCTGGCCCATGTGGAGCAGCGCCAGGCGCAACTGGCGATTGCGCATATCGGCCCGTTCCCGGCGGTGATGATGTCGTTCAACCTGGCCCCTGGCGTCGCGCTGGGCAAAGGCGTGGAGCTGATCAACCAGGCGCAGAAGGACATCGGCATGCCGGTCGGCGTGCAGACGCAGTTCCAGGGCGCGGCGCAGGCGTTCGAGGCGTCGTTGTCGAGCACCTTGCTGCTGATCCTGGCGGCGGTGGTCACCATGTACATCGTGCTCGGCGTGCTCTACGAGAGCTACATTCACCCGATCACCATCCTGTCCACGTTGCCGTCGGCGGCGGTGGGAGCCTTGCTGGCGTTGCTGCTCAGCGGCAATGACCTGGGCATGATCGCGATCATCGGCATCATTTTGCTGATCGGTATCGTGAAGAAGAACGCGATCATGATGATCGACTTCGCCCTCGACGCCGAACGCAACCAGGGCCTCGACCCGCAGACCGCGATCTACCAGGCGGCGCTGTTGCGTTTCCGGCCGATCCTGATGACCACCCTGGCCGCGCTGTTTGGTGCAGTGCCGCTGATGCTGGCCACTGGTTCCGGTGCCGAACTGCGTCAGCCCCTGGGCCTGGTGATGGTCGGCGGTTTGCTGGTGAGCCAGGTATTGACGCTGTTCACCACGCCGGTGATCTACCTGTACTTCGATCGCCTGGGCCGTCGCTGGCGCAAAGAGCCGCAAAGCCTGGAGCCGGTTGAGTCATGAATTTGTCCGGACCGTTCATTCGTCGGCCGGTAGCCACCATGCTGCTGAGCCTGGCGATCATGCTGCTGGGGGGCGTGAGCTTCAACCTGCTGCCGGTGTCGCCGTTGCCGCAGATCGACTTCCCGGTGATCGTGGTGTCGGCCAGCCTGCCGGGGGCCAGCCCCGAGGTGATGGCGTCCACCGTGGCCACGCCGCTGGAGCGCTCCTTCGGCGCGATTGCTGGCATCACCACCATGAGCAGTTCGTCGAGCCAGGGCTCCACGCGGGTGATCCTGGCATTTGACTCCGACCGCGACATCAACGGCGCGGCGCGAGAAGTGCAGGCGGCAATCAATGCTTCACGCAACCTGCTGCCCAGCGGCATGCGCAGCATGCCCACCTACAAGAAGATCAACCCGTCCCAGGCACCGATCATGGTGCTGTCGCTGACCTCGGACGTGTTGCAGAAGGGCCAGTTGTACGACCTGGCGTCCACCATCCTTTCGCAAAGCCTGTCCCAGGTGCCGGGCGTGGGCGAAGTGCAGATCGGCGGCAGTTCCCTGCCGGCGGTGCGCATCGAGCTGGAACCCAAGGCCCTCGACCAGTACGGCGTGGCCCTGGACGACGTGCGCAACACCATCGCCAACGCCAACCAGCGGCGGCCCAAGGGCTCCTTGGAAGACAGCGAGCGCAACTGGCAGATCCAGGCCAACGACCAGCTGGAAAAAGCCAAGGACTATGAGCCGCTGCTGATTCGCTACCAGAACGGCGCGGCCCTGCGCCTGGGCGACGTGGCGAAGATCAGCGACGGCGTCGAAGACCGCTACAACAGTGGTTTCTTCAACAATGACTCGGCGGTGCTGCTGGTGATCAACCGCCAGTCCGGCGCCAACATCATCGAGACCGTCAGGCAGATCAAGGCGCAACTGCCGGCGTTGCAGGCGGTGCTGCCATCCAGCGTCAAGCTCAGCCTGGCCATGGACCGCTCGCCGGTGATCACCGCCACGTTGCATGAAGCCGAGATGACCTTGCTGATTGCGGTGGGGCTGGTGATCCTGGTGGTCTACCTGTTTCTCGGCAACTTCCGTGCGTCGCTTATCCCGACCCTGGCGGTGCCGGTGTCGCTGGTGGGCACGTTCGCGATCATGTACCTGTACGGATTCTCGTTGAACAACTTCTCGCTGATGGCGCTGATCCTTGCCACCGGCCTGGTGGTCGACGATGCCATCGTGGTGCTGGAGAACATTTCCCGGCATATCGACGACGGCGTGCCGCCGATGAAGGCGGCGTACCTGGGCGCCCAGGAAGTGGGCTTCACCTTGCTGTCGATGAACGTGTCGCTGGTGGCGGTGTTCCTGTCCATCCTGTTCATGGGCGGCATTGTCACCAACCTGTTTCGCGAGTTTTCCATCACCTTGTCGGCGGCGATCATTGTGTCGCTGATTGTTTCGCTGACCCTGACGCCGATGCTCTGCGCGCGCTGGCTCAAGCCGCATGTGAAAGGGCAAATGACCGGCCTGCAGCGCTGGAGCCAGAAGATCAACGACCGCATGGTCGCCGGCTACGCCACCAGCCTCGACTGGGTGCTGCGCCACCGCCGCCTGACCCTGCTCAGCCTGTTGCTGACCATCGGCGTGAACGTGGCGCTGTACGTGGTGGTGCCGAAAACCTTTATGCCCCAGCAGGACACCGGCCAGTTGATCGGTTTTGTGCGCGGTGATGATGGGCTGTCGTTCAGCGTCATGCAGCCGAAGATGGAAACCTTCCGCAAGGCCGTGCTCAAGGACCCGGCAGTGCTCAGCGTGGCCGGCTTTATCGGCGGCAACAACGGCACCAACAACGCGGTGATGCTGGTGCGGCTCAAACCGATCAGCGAGCGCAAGATTTCCGCCCAGGCGGTGATCGAGCGCCTGCGCAAGGATGTGCCGCTGGTGCCGGGCGGGCGCCTGTTCCTGATGGCCGACCAGGACCTGCAATTTGGCGGCAGCCGCGACCAGACCAGCGCGCAGTACTCCTACATCCTGCAAAGTGGTGACCTGGCCGCGTTGCGCCTGTGGTACCCGAAAGTGGTCGCCGCCTTGCGCGAGCTGCCGGAGCTGACTGCCATCGACGCCCGCGAAGGGCGCGGCGCGGCCCAGGTCACGCTGATTGTCGACCGCGACCAGGCCAAGCGCCTCGGCATCGATATGAACATGGTCACGGCGGTGCTCAACAACGCCTACAGCCAGCGGCAGATCTCGACCATCTATGACAGCCTCAACCAGTACCAGGTGGTGATGGAGGTCAACCCCAAATACGCCCAGGACCCGATCACCCTCAACCAGATGCAGGTGATTACCTCCACGGGCGCACGGGTGCCGTTGTCGACCATTGCCCATTATGAAAACAGCCTGGCGGATGACCGCGTCAGCCACGAAGGCCAGTTCGCCTCGGAAAACATCGCCTTCGACATGTCGCCCGGCGTCACGGTGGAGCAGGGCACGGCCGCCATCGAGCGGGCGATTGCCAAGGTCGGCCTGCCGGAAGACGTGATCGCCAAGATGGCCGGTACTGCCGATGCCTTCGCGGCCACGCAGAAAGGCCAGCCGTTCATGATCCTCGGCGCGCTGGTGGCGGTGTACCTGGTGTTGGGCATTCTGTATGAAAGCTACATCCACCCGCTGACGATCCTCTCGACGCTGCCCTCGGCTGGGGTTGGCGCCATGCTCGCCATCTACCTGACCGGGGGCGAGTTCAGCCTGATCTCCTTGCTGGGGTTGTTCCTGCTGATCGGTGTGGTGAAGAAAAACGCGATCCTGATGATCGACCTCGCCCTGCAACTGGAACGCAACGACGGCATGGGGCCGCTGGAGTCGATTCGCAGTGCCTGCCTGCTGCGTTTGCGCCCGATCCTGATGACCACGTTGGCGGCCATCCTCGGGGCCTTGCCGTTGCTGCTTGGCACCGGCGATGGCGCGGAAATGCGCCACCCGCTGGGCCTGACCATTATTGGCGGCCTGGTGTTCAGCCAGGTCCTGACCCTCTACACCACCCCGGTGGTCTACCTCTATCTCGACCGCGCGCGCCACCGTTTCAACGCCTGGCGCGGCGTGCGCACCGATGCTGCCCTGGACACTGCGCTATGACTGACTCAATCAACGCCAACGCACCGCATCCGGTTGCCGTGGCGGACCTCGACAACGCGCCTTGCTCCGCAGGCGCCGGCTTGCCGGCGAAAAAACCCTGGACACCGCGTGTGCCCCGGCTGGGCGCGTTATCGTTGGCGACCTTCGCGAACAAACTCGCGCCTACGATGGGGCTTGCGCTGCTGCTCAGCGCCTGCGCCGTCGGCCCGGATTACAAGCGTCCGGAAGTGGTCGAGCCAGCACAGTTCAAGGAAGCCCAGGGTTGGCGCCAGGCCACGCCGAGCGATTCCCTGGCCCGTGGCGCCTGGTGGGAGTTGTACGGCGATCGCCAACTCAATGACCTGGTGTTGCGCCTTAACAACTCGAACCAGACCGTGGCCCAGGCCGAGGCGCGCTTTCGCCAGGCCCAGGCCCTGGTGCGCAGTTCGCGCGGGGCGTTTTACCCCACTGTCGACCTGAGCGCCGGCAAAACCCGCGCGAGCCAGGGCACCGGCAGCAGTAACGCCAGCCTCAGCAGTTCCAGCAGTGGCATCCGCGACACCCTCAATGCGCAGTTGGGCGTGAGTTGGGAGGCGGATATCTGGGGCAAGTTGCGCCGTGGCCTGGAAGCCAACGAAGCCAGTGCCGAGGCCAGCTCGGCCGACCTCGCGGCGATGCGCCTTAGCCAACAGTCGGAACTGGTGCAAAGCTATCTGCAACTGCGCGTGATGGATGAGCAGACGCGCCTGTTGCAAGCGACCCTGGAGACTTATCAGCGCTCCCTGCAAATGACCGAAAACCAATACCGTGCCGGCGTTTCCGGCAAGGATGCGGTGGCCCAGGCGCAGACCCAGCTCAAGACCACCCAGGCCAGCCTGATCGACCTGATCTGGCAGCGCGCCCAGCTGGAAAACGCGATTGCCGTATTGATCGGCGAGGCTCCGGCCAACTTCAACCTGGCGGTGAGCAAGGACATCCCGGCGCTGCCGCAGATTCCGGTGAGCCTGCCGTCGCAACTGCTGGAACGCCGCCCGGATATCGCCTCGGCCGAACGCTCGGTGATCGCCGCCAACGCGAATATCGGCGTGGCCAAGGCAGCCTACTACCCGGACCTGAGCCTGAGCTTGGCCGGCGGCTATTCCAGCAGCACCTACGCCGACTGGATCAGCCTGCCGAACCGCTTCTGGTCGGTGGGCCCCAAGCTGGCCATGACCTTGTTCGACGGCGGCCAGCGCTCGGCGGAAGTCGACCGCAGCGTGGCCTCCT
The DNA here is from genome assembly GCF_016651025.1 of Pseudomonas sp. TH21. Lineage (NCBI taxonomy): Bacteria > Pseudomonadati > Pseudomonadota > Gammaproteobacteria > Pseudomonadales > Pseudomonadaceae > Pseudomonas > Pseudomonas sp. TH21. The sequence continues at coordinate 2,857,105 of NZ_JAEKEQ010000001.1, forward strand.
ATGACGAAACCGTGGCCAAGTACCGCCAGACCGTGCTCGATGGCTTCCGTGAAGTGGAAAACTACATGGTGCAGCTCAAGGTGCTGGAAGAGGAAGCAGTGGTCAGCAATGAAGCACTGGACGCCGCGCGCGAGTCACTGCGCCTGACCCAGAACCAGTACAAGGCCGGGCTGATTGCCTACCTGGACGTGGTAACGGTACAGGCCACCGCGCTGAGCAACGAGCGCACCGTGCTGACCTTGCTGCAGACACGCCTGGTGGCCAGCGTGCAACTGATCGCCGCGTTGGGCGGTGGCTGGGATGGGCAAACGCCCATCGCCGAAAAGGACTGACCCACCCCAATCCACTGTCGGCGCCGGCTTGCAAAGGCGGCGTCTGCAGTGCCTTGCGCAGCGCCCGCGAGCCAGATCATTGGCGTCAAATTGCCACTAATGGCGCTCTGATAATTAATCAAGTGCTCAAGAATTAATCTCGCTACAATCGCCCGCTTTGCCATTTCGCACGGGTCTCTCGGGCCCGTTGTGTACGAGAAGTCCCATGCTCATCGGTAGTTATTCCCCCTCGCTGGTCGTGATTTCGCTGTTTGTCGCGATTCTCGCTTCCTACACCGCTCTGGACCTGACCGGTCGTCTCGCGACGGCCAAGGGACGCGCCGTTTACCTATGGATGGCCGGCGGGGCGTTGGCGATGGGGGTAGGTGTGTGGTCCATGCACTTTATCGGCATGCTGGCGCTGCGCCTGCCGTTTGCCCTGGGGTTTGACCTGGGCATTACCGCGCTGTCGTTATTGATCGCGGTGTTGTCCAGTGGTTTTGCCTTGTGGCTGGTCAGCCAGCCACGATTGCCCGCGTGGCAGCTGGCCTTGGGCGCGCTGATCATGGGGGCCGGCATCGCCAGCATGCATTACACCGGCATGGCCGCGATGCGCATGACCCCCGGCATCGACTACGACCCCACCTTGTTTGGCGCCTCGTTGCTGATCGCGGTAGTGGCCTCCGGTGCTGCGCTGTGGATTGCGTTCAATCTGCGCCGCAACACCCCCTACGTGCGCCTGGCCCGGGGCGGCGCGGCAGTGGTGATGGGGATCGCCATCGTCGGCATGCACTACACCGGCATGGCGGCGGCGCAATTTGCCGATGAGAGCTACTGCGGCGCCGCGTTGAGCGGCTTGAGCGGCAAGGGCCTGGATAACCTGGTGCTGGTGACCTCACTGGCGGTGTTGATCATCGCGTTGCTGACCTCACTGCTCGACGCGCGCCTGGAAGCCCGCACGGCCGTACTCGCCGACTCGCTGACCCTGGCCAATCAGGAACTCACCCACCTGGCGTTGCACGACATGCTCACCGGCTTGCCCAATCGCACGTTGCTGGCGGATCGCATTCAACAGGCCATGCAAGCGGTCAAAGAGCAGGGCGGTTGCTTCGCGCTGATGTTTATCGACCTCGACGGCTTCAAGCCGGTCAACGATGCCTTTGGTCACCATATGGGCGACCAACTGTTGCGCGAAGTCGGCCTGCGCCTGCGCGAGGACCTGCGCAGCCAGGACACACTGGCGCGCATCGGCGGGGATGAGTTTGTGTTGCTCGTACAACTGACCCAGCCGGATGACGCCCTGGGCCTTGCTGAGCGCCAGGTGGTACTGATCAACCGCGCGTTCCAGGTGGCCGAGCATGAACTGAAAATCTCCGCCAGCGTCGGCATCGCCATGTTCCCGGGCAATGGCAGCAGCCCCCAGGAACTGCTGATGAACGCCGACGCCGCGATGTACCACGCCAAGGGCATGGGCAAGAACGGCTACAGCTTTTTCGATGTGTCGATGAATACCAATGCGCGCAAGCAGCTGCAGTTGCTGCAGGACCTGCGCAATGCCGTCGAGCAGCAGCAATTTCGCCTGTACTACCAGCCCAAGTTCGATGCGGTCAGTGGCATCCCGGTCGGTGCCGAGGCGTTGTTGCGCTGGGAGCATCCGCAACAGGGCCTGTTGCTGCCGGCGACCTTTATCGAGCTGGCGGAAAAGACTGGCCTGATCATTCCGATTGGTGAGTGGGTGCTCGACGAGGCCTGCCGCCAGATGAGTCTGTGGTATGTGCAGGGCTATGAAGACTGGCGCATCGCCGTGAACCTCTCGGCGCTGCAGTTCTGCCATGCCGGGCTGGTCAAAAGTGTCGCCACGGCACTCGCGCGGCACCAGTTGCCGGCCAACAGCCTGACCCTGGAAATCACCGAGACCACCGCCATGAGCGATGCCGATGCGAGCATGACGGTGTTGCAGCAGTTGTCGGAAATGGGCGTGGATTTGTCCATTGACGATTTCGGCACCGGCTATTCCAGCCTCATGTACCTCAAGCGCTTGCCCGCCAACGAGCTGAAGATCGACCGCGGCTTCGTGCGTGACCTGGAGCACGACAGCGACGATGCCGCCATCGTCTCGGCGATCGTTGCCCTGGGCCAGGCCCTGGGCTTGCGGATTGTCGCCGAGGGGGTGGAGACCGATGTGCAGCAGAATTTCCTCACCCGCCTGGGGTGTAATTCCCTGCAGGGCTACCTGCTCGGCCATCCGCTGCCGGCCGACAGTTTCATGCTCGACATCCAGCGTGCCGAAGAGGCAGTCGCGCCTGACAAAAGCCGTGCGTGACGGTTAGTATTGGATCCAACCATAACCATCAGGTTGGATCAGGAGACCGCACGCATGGACAAAGTTGTCATCATCACCGGGGGTAGCCGCGGGATTGGCGCCGAGACGGCACTGCTGGCAGCTCGCGAGGGCTATCGCATCTGCATCAACTACCAGTCCGATGAAACCGCCGCCCACAGCGTCCTCGAACAGGTGCGTGCCTTGGGCGCCCAGGCGATTGCCGTGCGCGCGGATGTCAGCATTGAAGATGAGGTGATCGCGCTGTTCAACCGGGTGGATGCCGAGTTGGGGCGTGTCACCGCATTGGTCAACAACGCCGGCACCGTCGCGCACAAGGCGCGGGTCGATGAAATGTCTGAATTCCGCATCCTGAAAATCATGAAGACCAACGTGCTCGGCCCGATCCTCTGCGCCAAGCACGCGGTGCTGCGCATGTCGCCCAGGCATGGCGGGCAGGGCGGCAGTATCGTCAACGTGTCATCGGTGGCGGCGCGCCTGGGTTCGCCGGGGGAGTACGTTGACTATGCGGCCTCCAAAGGGGCACTCGACACCTTTACCCTGGGCCTGTCCAAAGAGGTCGCGGGCGAGGGCATTCGCGTCAACGCGGTACGCCCGGGGTATATCTTCACCGACTTCCACGCCTTGAGCGGCGACCCGGACCGCGTCAGCAAACTCGAATCCGGTATCCCCATGGCCCGTGGCGGACGCCCGGATGAAGTCGCGGAAGCGATTATCTGGTTGCTGTCGGACAAGGCCTCGTATGCCACCGGTACGTTCCTGGACCTGGGCGGCGGCCGTTGATGTTGAAGTGAGGGAGCAAGCGCCCTCGCCACAAGGCATCGGGATCAAAAGGAGCGGACGATCCGCCCCAAGGTCTCCATGGCTTTTTCCGACGCTTCAGTCCACGGGCTGCCGTAGTTCAGGCGGATGCAGTTGCGAAAGCGCTGGGTAGCCGAGAAGATCGGGCCCGGCGCAATGCTGATGCCTTGCGCCAGCGCCATCTGGAACAACTTCAATGAGTCGGTTTGCTCCGGCAATTCCAGCCACAGGAAATAGCCGCCGGCCGGTTGGCTGACGCGGGTCTGGGCCGGGAAGTAACGCGCAATGGCGGCGAGCATGGCGCTTTGCTGTTCCTCCAGGGCATAGCGCAATTTGCGCAGGTGCCGGTCGTAGCCGCCGTGCTGCAGATAATCGGCAATCGCCGCCTGGGCCGGCATCGATGGGCACAGCGAGGTCATCAGCTTCAGGCGTTCGACTTTCTGCGCATAGCGCCCGGCGGCCACCCAGCCCACGCGATAGCCGGGCGCGAGGCTCTTGGCGAAGGAGCCGCAGTGCATCACCAGGCCCTCGGTATCAAACGCCTTGGCCGGTTTCGGTGCGTGTTGGCCGTAATACAACTCGGCGTACACATCGTCTTCGATCAGTGGCACCTGATGGCTGCGCAGCAGTTCTACCAGCGCCTGCTTCTTGGCCTCTGGCAGCGTCGCGCCCATCGGGTTCTGGAAGCTGGTCATGGTCCAGCAGGCCTTGATCGGGTAGCGCTCCAGGGTTTGTGCCAGCGCGTTGAGGTCAATGCCGTCGCGCGGGTGCACGGGGATTTCGACTGCCTTGAGTTTCAGGCGTTCGAGCACTTGCAGGCAGGCGTAGAACGCCGGGGCCTCGATCGCGACCAGGTCGCCGGGTTCGGTCACGGCCTGCAGGCACAGGTTGAGTGCTTCGAGGGCGCCATTGGTGATCAGCAGTTCTTCCATGGGCAACATCAGCCCGCCGACCATGTAGCGCAGGGCAATCTGCCGACGCAGTTGCGGGTTGCCCGGCGACATGTCGGTGACCACCAGGCGCGGGTCCATCTCGCGGCTGGCGCTGGCCAGGGAGCGGGCCAGGCGCGGCAGCGGGAACAGCATCGGGCTGGGGAAGGCCGAGCCGAACGGCACGGTGTTGGGGTCCTTGATCGAGTCCAGCACCGAGAACACCAGTTCGCTCACATCCACTTCAGTGGACTCGTGCACGTGCTCGCTCACCACCGGCTCGGAAAACGGGCTCGGTGCGTGGGTATTGACGAAGTAACCCGAGCGCGGCCGGGCGCGGATCAGCCCACGTCGCTCGAGCAGGTAATACGCCTGGAACACTGTCGATGGGCTGACGCCGTAGGTCTGGCTGGCGTAGCGCACCGAAGGCACACGCTGGCCGGGGCCGAGCACGCCGGAGCGGATCAGTTCTGCAATGTCGTCGGCAAATTTTTCGTAGCGTTTCATGGGGGCCTAATCAGCTTTTTGAAAGTGTACGCAAGTCCATGGCAGGCGCCGGCAAGTCAGCGCCCACAGTTGAATCGCCACTGGATCGGATAGACCTCAGCGGTTCAGCGGGGCGACAAAACGGCTGTCGGCCGCGCTGTAGATCCAGGGTTCATCCACATCCGTGACCTTGAAACGCAAGGTCTGCGAGCTGCTGGCCGGTTTGTCGGCCAGCAGGGCCACGGACACCGGCACATCGCTGATCTCCCCAGGCGCCAGGCTGATCTCGGTCTTGCCCTGCAACTGGAAGCCTTCGCCGTCCACCAGTTCCAGGCGGTAATCCTGGCGTTGCTGGGTCTTGTTGATGACCTTGAGGCTGTAGATATTCTCGATCAGGCCCTGGGCATTTTCGCGGAACATGCCACGGTCCTTGGTCACATCCAGCGACACCATCGGCCGCCCCACCAGGGCCACCACCAGCGCGGCAATCATCACCAGCAGCACGGCACTGTAGCCGATCAGGCGTGGCCTGAGCAGATGAGTCTTGCCACCTTGCAGTTGATGTTCGGAGGTGTAGCTCACCAGGCCGCGCGCGTAACCCATCTTGTCCATGATCGAGTCGCAGGCGTCGACACAGGCCGCGCACCCGATGCACTCCATTTGCAGGCCGTCGCGGATGTCGATACCGGTGGGGCACACCTGCACGCAGAGCTGGCAGTCGATGCAATCCCCCAGGCCGACGTCGGCTGGCTTGGCCTCACGTTTGCGCGGGCCACGGCTTTCGCCACGGGCGGCGTCATAGGAGATGGTCAGCGTGTCCTTGTCGAACATCACACTCTGGAAGCGCGCATACGGGCACATGTGCATGCACACTGCTTCGCGCAGCCATCCGGCGTTGAGGTAAGTGGCGGCGGTGAAGAACAGCACCCAGAACAGGCTGACGCCGCCCATTTGCCAGGTCAGCAGCTCGGTGGCCAGCGGGCGGATGGGCGTGAAGTAGCCGACAAAGGTCAGCCCGGTGAGCACGCTGATGCCCAGCCACAGGGTGTGCTTGGCCGCCCGCCGCGCCAGTTTGTTCACGCTCCACGGCGCCGCTTGCAACTTGATACGTTGATTGCGCTCGCCTTCGGTGACTTTCTCACACCACATGAACAGCCAGGTGAACGAGCTTTGCGGACAGGTGTAGCCGCACCACACGCGGCCGGCGAACACGGTAATCGCAAACAGGCCGAAGGCGCAGATGATCAGCAGCGCCGACAACAAAATGAAATCCTGGGGCCAGAAGGTCGCGCCAAAGATATGGAATTTGCTCTGCGCCAGGTCCCAGAGTACCGCCTGGCGGTCGCCCCAGTTCAGCCACACGGTGCCGAAGAAGGCCAGGAACAGCAAGCCGGCACCGCCGATACGCAAGGTGCGGAACAGGCCGGTGAAGCTGCGGGTATGAATCAGGTTGTCGCTGGATTTGGCCTTCACCTTCTTTGGGTGTATGGGCACAAAGGTTTCCACGGTGGGGATTCTTTCGCTCATGGTCGTTCGCTCATCAGCCTCCATCAGGCGGATGAACTATGCGCGTGGTGCTGTGTGCATAACAGACTCAGCTAGGGCGATAAAAAGCGGATCAGATAGGGGCTTCGAGTGCCGCTGCGACAATGTGCTGCACCCCGTTGCATCAGGGGTGCAGCGCTATCCTGGGCGAGCTGATACAGATCAATTAAATCAACGAACCAGGTTCTTCGGCCTTCACATGTTGGCGCCCGTCGTGGGCGCCGGCGACCGTGAGCGCATCGGCCTCGGCTTCAGTGATATAGATCCGCTCGGCCGCCAATTCCACATAGGACATGGATTTGTCGGTGTCGGTGACGATATTGACCCGTGTCGCCGGCACGCTCTGTTCCTGGCCATTGTCATCGAGCATGAAGTAGCACAGCTGGTTTTCGATACGAATGGGCATGCCGTTCTCCTTTCTCATGGGCTATGAACGTTAGGGCGCAGCGATGTGCGCGGGTTCAAGGCAACTGACTGGCGGTCGCCGCTGTCCATCGTTGACCCATAAAGACAAAAAGGACGGCATCCATGGACGCCTGGTGGCAAGAAGTGTGGCAAACCCTGCAAGCTGAATTTGCCGATATCGGCGATGCGAAACAACTCACCCAAATCACCGTGCGCCTGCTGATCGCTGCGGTCCTGGGAGGCATTCTCGGTTTCGAGCGCGAGAGCAAGGGCAAGGCCGCGGGCGTGCGCACCCACATGCTGGTGGCCTTGGGCGCGGCGCTGTTCGTGATGGTGCCGCAGATGTCCGGCAATCAGGCCGATGCCATGAGCCGCGTGGTCCAGGGCGTGATTGCCGGGATTGGCTTCCTCGGCGCCGGGACCATCATCAAGGGCAAGGACGAGGAAGAAGGGCACGTGAAGGGCCTGACCACCGCCGCCGGCCTGTGGATGACCGCTGCGATTGGGGTCTCGGCCGGGTTGGGCCGGGAATCGACAGCGGTGCTGAGTACCTTGCTGGCTCTGCTGGTGTTCAGCGTGATGCCAAAAATCGTCAAGCGCTTTGAGAAGGGCTGACAATCACGGGCGGCATGGTGGTCGGCGGCTCCTCCACGGGTGGCGGGTCTTGGGGCGGGTCTTGTTCCGGAATCGGCTCCGGCTCGGTGGGTGGCAGCGTCGGGTTGTCGATATTCGGGTCCGGGGTTTCTGCCGGGATCGGGATATTCATCGGTGTGGCCTCCTTTGTGCTTTGCTCTATCGGTGGACAGCCGCCGGGGCGATTTGATTCCCGCTCAATGGCCGCACATCCACCTGAACTTTTCCCGGTGAGGCAGGCTCGGACCTTATACGGCCCTGCTCAGGGAGAGCGGCGTCGTCTCAGAATTCAGATCAAGCAAAGAGCGTCCACAGGGCGTAAGGGGAAGATGCTCGATGACTGCTGAAACACAGGTTCCAGAAGAATCCCTCTTGCCGCTGTCCCAGGCATTGTTGCTGCCCAGGATCGCGATCGAAAGCACCACCCCCGTGATCGATGGCGGCGAATTCGCCGTCAAGGCGGTGGTTGGCCAGCGCATTGACGTCACCAGCAAAGTCTTTGCCGACGGCCACGACAAGCTGGCGGTGCTGATCCGCTGGCGCCCGCTGCACCAGGAACACTGGCACAGCGTGGTGATGAACGACGTGGGCAACAATGGCTGGGAGGGCGGGTTTACCGTCAGTGACCAAGGCCCCCACGAATACTGCATTGAAGCCTGGATCGATACCTTCGCCAGCTTCTGCTACGAACTGCGCAAGAAACATGAGGCCGGGGTACCGGTCAGCCTGGAGTTGCAGGAAGGCCGCAGCCTGGTGCTGCAGGCCGCCGAACGCAGCGACAACGAGTTGCGCGACCGCCTGATGCTGCTGCACCACGAACTCTCCGGCCTGCTGGAAACCGAGCAGGTCGCGCAGTTCCTGCACGAAGACAGTGCACATTTGATGACCCAGGCCGACCACCGTGCCTATTTGAGCATCAGCCGTGTCTACCCGATTGATGTCGAGCGCGAGGCGGCGCAATTTGCCAGCTGGTACGAGCTGTTTCCGCGCTCGATCACTGACGATCCCGCCCGCCACGGCACCTTTAACGATGTGCACTCGCGCCTGTCGATGATCCACGACATGGGGTTCGACGTGCTGTATTTCCCGCCGATCCACCCCATCGGCCGCAGCCATCGCAAGGGCAAGAACAATTCCCTGACCGCCGGCCCGGAGGATCCGGGCAGCCCGTATGCCATCGGCAGCGAGGAGGGCGGCCATGAGGCAATCCATCCGCAATTGGGCAGTCGCGATGACTTCCGGCGCCTGGTCAAGGCCGCCGCCGATCACGGCCTGGAAATCGCCCTGGACTTCGCCATCCAATGCTCCCAGGACCATCCGTGGCTCAAGCAACACCCGGGCTGGTTCAACTGGCGCCCGGACGGCACGATCAAATACGCCGAGAACCCGCCGAAGAAATACCAGGACATCGTCAACGTCGACTTCTATGCCGCCGACGCGATCCCGAGCCTGTGGACCGAATTGCGCGACATCGTGGTGGGCTGGGTGGAAGAGGGCGTGAAGACCTTTCGCGTCGACAACCCTCACACCAAGCCGCTGCCGTTCTGGCAATGGCTGATCAGCGACGTGCGATCCAAGTACCCCGACGTAATCTTTCTCGCCGAGGCGTTCACCACGCCGGCGATGATGGCGCGCCTGGGCAAGGTCGGCTATTCCCAGAGCTACACCTATTTCACCTGGCGCAACACCAAGGCCGAACTCGGTGAGTACCTGACGCAGCTGAACCAGTCGCCGTGGCGTGAATGCTACCGGCCGAACTTCTTCGTCAACACGCCGGACATCAACCCCGGCTTCCTGCACGAATCCGGTCGGCCGGGCTTTCTCATCCGCGCCGCACTGGCGACCATGGGCTCTGGCCTGTGGGGCATGTATTCGGGTTTCGAGCTGTGCGAGGCGGCGCCGGTGCCGGGCAAAGAGGAATACCTGGACTCGGAGAAATACGAGATCCGTCCACGGGACTTCACCGCGCCCGGCAACATCATTGCCGAGATCGCCCAACTCAACCGCATCCGCCGACAGAACCCGGCCTTGCACACGCACTTGGGCCTCAAGCTCTACAACGCCTGGAATGACAACATCCTGTATTTCGGCAAACGCAGCGAGGATGGCAGCAACTTCATCCTGGTGGCCGTCAACCTCGACCCGTTCAACGCCCAGGAAGCGCATTTCGAGCTGCCGCTATGGGAGTTGGGCCTGCCCGACGATGCCCAGACCCAAGGCGAAGACTTGATGAACGGCCATCGCTGGACCTGGTACGGCAAAAACCAGTGGACCCGCCTGGAGCCGCATATGCCGTTCGGGATCTGGCGCATCACTGTTGCCTGAGACCGTCTCCCCTGCACGCGCCGGCTCGCCGGCGATGGCAGCGGGCCTGACACCTTTTTTTCCCTGAAACACCGCGACCGCCGGCAAGCCGGCTCCGACAAGGGCTCGCGGTGTTTCAAGTGGATGTTCACGCATTTCAGGAGTTTCCAATGGCGAAGAAACCCAAGGCTGCCACCTTTATCAAAGACCCGCTCTGGTACAAGGACGCGGTGATCTATCAGGTTCACGTCAAATCCTATTTCGACTCCAACAACGACGGCATCGGTGACTTTCCCGGGCTGATCGCCAAGCTCGACTACATCGCCGACCTGGGCGTGAACACCATCTGGCTGCTGCCGTTCTACCCCTCGCCGCGCCGCGACGATGGCTATGACATTGCCGAGTACCGGGGCGTGCACAGCGACTACGGGACCATGGCCGACGCCAAGCGCTTTATCGCCGAGGCCCACAAGCGCGGATTGCGGGTCATCACCGAGTTGGTGATCAACCACACCTCGGATCAGCACCCGTGGTTCCAGCGCGCGCGCAAGGCCAAGCCCGGTTCGGCGGCGCGGGACTTCTACGTGTGGTCGGATGATGACCAGAAGTACGACGGCACACGCATCATTTTCCTCGACACCGAAAAATCCAACTGGACCTGGGACCCGGTCGCCGGCCAGTACTTCTGGCACCGCTTCTATTCCCACCAGCCGGACCTCAATTTCGACAACCCGCAGGTGATGAAAGCCGTGCTGTCGGTGATGCGCTACTGGCTGGACATGGGCATCGACGGCCTGCGCCTGGACGCGATTCCCTACCTGATCGAACGCGATGGCACCAACAACGAAAACCTTCCTGAAACCCACGGCGTGCTCAAGCAGATCCGCGCCGAGATCGACGCGCATTACCCCGACCGCATGCTGCTCGCCGAGGCCAACCAGTGGCCTGAAGACACCCAGCTGTACTTCGGTGACCGCAAGGGTGATGACGGCGACGAGTGCCACATGGCCTTCCACTTCCCGCTGATGCCGCGCATGTACATGGCGCTGGCCCAGGAAGATCGCTTCCCGATCACCGACATCCTGCGCCAGACCCCGGAGATCCCCGCCAACTGCCAATGGGCGATTTTCCTGCGCAACCACGATGAACTGACCCTGGAAATGGTCACCGACAAAGAACGCGATTACCTGTGGAACTACTACGCCGCTGACCGCCGCGCGCGGATCAACCTGGGTATCCGCCGGCGCCTGGCGCCGTTAGTGGAGCGCGACCGTCGACGTGTCGAACTGCTCAACAGCCTGTTGCTGTCGATGCCAGGCACGCCGACCCTGTATTACGGCGATGAAATCGGCATGGGCGACAACATCTACCTGGGCGACCGTGACGGGGTGCGCACGCCGATGCAGTGGTCCATCGACCGCAACGGCGGTTTTTCCCGGGCCAACCCGGCGAGCCTGGTGTTGCCGCCGATCATGGACCCGCAATACGGCTACCAGTCGGTCAACGTCGAAACCCAGGCCCAGGACCCACACTCGCTGCTCAACTGGACCCGCCGCATGCTTGCGGTACGCAAGCAGTCCAAGGCGTTCGGCCGTGGCAGCCTGAAAATGCTCTCGCCAAGCAACCGCCGCATCCTCGCCTACACCCGCGAATTCACCGGCGACGATGGGCGCACCGAAATCATCCTGTGCGTGGCCAACGTGTCGCGCAGTGCCCAGGCGGCCGAACTGGACCTGTCGGCCTTCGCCGGCATGGTACCGGTGGAGATGCTGGGCGGTAATGCGTTCCCGCCGATTGGCCAGCTGAATTTCCTGCTGACCCTGGCGCCATATGGCTTCTATTGGTTCGTGCTGGCGGCGGAAAACCAGATGCCGAGCTGGCATGTGGAACCGGCGCAAAGCATGCCGGACTTCACCACGTTGGTGCTGAAAAAACGCATGGAAGAGCTGCTCGAAGAGCCGTGCCGCACGACCCTTGAGCAGACCTCGCTGCCGGCCTGGCTGCCCAAGCGCCGCTGGTTTGCCGGCAAGGACACGGCCATCGACAGCGTGCGCATCGTTTATGGCGCACGCTTTGGCGACCCGCAGCACCCGGTGTTGCTCAGCGAGCTTGAGGTGACCGCCGGTGGCCAGGTCAACCGTTATCAGCTGCCATTCGGCTTTCTCGGCGAAGACCAGTTCACCAGCGCCTTGCCGCAGCAACTGGCGCTGGCCCGCGTGCGCCGTGTGCGCCAGGTCGGGTTGGTGACGGATGCCTTCAGCCTTGAGCACTTCATTCGCGCGGTCATCCAGGGCCTGCAAGCCGGCACCGTGCTGAACACCAGCGATGGCGACCTGCGTTTTGAAGCCACGCCGCACCTGGCCAAGTTGCAGCTCAATGACGAGTCGGTGGTGCGCTACCTGTCGGCCGAGCAGTCCAACAGTTCAGTGGTGGTGGGCGAAAGCCTGGTGCTCAAACTGATCCGCAAAGTCAGCGCCGGGGTGCACCCGGAGCTGGAAATGAGCGCCTACCTGACCGCCGCCGACTACCCGAACATTTCGCCATTGCTGGGCTCGATGGTGCGCCGCGATTCGGCGGGCGACGACAACCTGTTGATGATTGCCCAAGGCTACCTGAGCAACCAGGGCGATGCCTGGAGCTGGACCCAGAACAACCTCGAACGCGCGATCCGCGACGAACTCGCCGAAGCCATTTCCGAGCAGGAACAGCACTACAACGCCCTGGGCGAACTGGCCGACTTTGCCGGATTGCTCGGGCAGCGCCTGGGCGAAATGCATGGGGTACTGGGCGCGAAGACCACCAACAAAGACTTCAAGCCCGAGGTCACCACAGTCAAGGACACCCAGGCCTGGGCCAAGGATGTCGGTGCACAGATCGACCGTGCGCTGCAATTGCTCAAGCTGCACCAAAGCCAATTGAACCCTGGCGATCAGGCGCTGGTCAGTGAATTGCTGGCGCAGAAAAAAGCCATCGCCAGCCATGTGCAGGCCTTGGCGAAAGCCACGCTGGGCGGCCTGCGCATTCGTGTCCACGGTGATTTGCACCTGGGCCAGGTGCTGGTGGTGAAGGGCGATGCCTACCTGATCGACTTTGAAGGCGAGCCTGCGCGGCCGCTGCATGAGCGCCGGGGCAAGCACAGCCCGTACAAGGATGTGAGCGGGGTGTTGCGTTCCTTTGATTACGCGGCGGCGATGGCGCTGAATGTGCAGGGCGTGGATCACTCGTCGGAGGCGGACGTTGCCCGCAAGCGCGTGACCGATCGTTACCTGAAAGAAGCGCGCCAGGCATTTATACAGGCTTATCAGGCAGCTACGTCTACACTGGCGCATGACTGGCAGGATGCCAAGGGCCAGGACGCTGCGCTGACGTTGTTCAGCCTCGAGAAGGCCGCGTATGAAGTGGCTTACGAAGCGGAAAATCGCCCGACCTGGCTGCCAGTGCCCCTGCAAGGGTTGCACGGCTTGCTGAGTGGGCTTGTACCTATATCGAAAACTGTACGCGGTGGGGAGACGTCATGAGCTTTACACATAAAGAACCGCTGCAGCCGAAATTGACTGCATTGCCGGCGTCCAACGACGTCGAAGCGCTGGTGCGCGCCGAGCACCATGATCCGTTCTCGATCCTGGGGCCGCACGATGACGAGCAGGGCGGCCAGTTTATCCGCGCCTTCCTGCCGGAAGCCCTCAGTGTGCAGGTGCTGGCACGCGACAGCGGCGAGCAGATCGGCAGCCTCGATGCGACCCAGGTGCCGGGTTTGTTTGTCGGGCACTTCGCGACTCGCCAGGCCTACCTGCTGAAAATCCAGTGGGCGGGCGGTGAGCAGATCACCGAAGACCCGTACAGCTTCCAGCAACTGCTGCTGGGTGAAATGGACCTGTACCTGTTTGCCGAAGGCAATCACCGCGACCTCGGCAGCTGCCTGGGCGCCCAGGTGACCAGCGTCGACGGCGTGGAGGGCGTGCGATTTGCCGTGTGGGCGCCGAATGCCCGGCGTGTGTCGGTGGTCGGCGACTTCAACATCTGGGACGGGCGTCGGCACCCGATGCGCCTGCGTCATCCGTCCGGTGTATGGGAGATCTTTATCCCACGCCTGCAACCGGGCGCAGCCTACAAATACGAAATTCTCGCTGCCAACGGGATCCTGCCGCTCAAGGCCGACCCGATGGCGCTGGCGACCCAACTGCCGCCGGACACCGCCTCCAAGGTCGCGGCGCCATTGCAGGTGGACTGGCAGGACCATGCGTGGATGCAGTCGCGCGTCGAGCGCCAGAAGACCACCGCGCCGCTGTCGATCTACGAGCTGCACGTGGGTTCCTGGCAGTGCGAGCTGGACGAGGCGGGCGAGGTCTCGCGCCAATACAACTGGCGCGAGCTGGCCGAACGGCTGGTGCCCTATGTGCAGCAACTGGGCTTCACCCACGTTGAACTGATGCCGATCATGGAGCACCCGTTCGGCGGCTCCTGGGGGTATCAGGCGCTGTCGCAATTCGCCCCGACGGCACGCTTTGGCTCGCCGGAAGACTTTGCCTACTTCGTCAATGCACTGCATCAGGCGGATATTGGTGTGATTCTCGACTGGGTGCCGGCGCATTTTCCTACCGATACACACGGTTTGGCGCAGTTCGATGGCACCGCGCTGTATGAATACGCCAATCCGCTCGAAGGCTTTCACCAGGATTGGGACACGCTGATCTACAACCTGGGCCGCACCGAAGTCCACGGCTTCATGCTGGCTTCGGCGCTGCACTGGCTCAAGCACTTCCACATCGATGGGCTGCGCGTGGATGCCGTGGCGTCGATGCTGTACCGCGATTATTCGCGCAAGGCCGGTGAATGGGTGCCCAATCGCCACGGCGGTCGCGAGAACCTCGAAGCCATCGACTTCCTGCGCCACCTCAACGACGTGGTCGCCCTGGAGGCGCCTGGCGCGCTGGTGATCGCCGAAGAATCCACCGCCTGGCCCGGCGTCAGCCAGCCCACCCAACAGGGCGGCCTGGGTTTCAACTACAAGTGGAACATGGGCTGGATGCACGATTCGCTGCACTACATCCAGCAGGACCCGGTGTACCGCGCCCATCACCACAATGAACTGAGCTTCGGCCTGGTGTATGCCTGGTCCGAGCGTTTCATCCTGCCGATTTCCCACGATGAAGTGGTGCACGGCAAGCACTCGTTGATCGACAAGATGCCCGGCGACCGCTGGCAGAAATTTGCCAACCTGCGGGCTTACCTGGCGTTCATGTGGATGCACCCTGGCAAGAAACTGCTGTTCATGGGCTGCGAATTCGGCCAGTGGCGCGAGTGGAACCACGACCAGCAGCTGGATTGGTACCTGCTGCAATACCCGGAACACCGCGGCGTGCAGAAACTGGTAGGCGACTTGAACCGCCTGTACCGCGAGGAACCGGCCCTGCACGAACAGGACGACGCGCCCCAAGGCTTCCAATGGCTGATCGGCGACGATGCGATCAACAGCGTGTATGCCTGGCTGCGCTGGAGCAAGGATGGCAAGCCGGTGCTGGTGGTTGCCAACTTCACCCCGGTGCCGCGTGAGGCGTACGCCGTCGGCGTGCCGTTTGCCGGGAGCTGGAGCGAAGTGCTCAACAGCGACGCCGACCTGTATGCGGGCTCCAATTACGGTAACGGTGGCATCGTTTCCACGCGTGATGAGCCGCGCCATGGGCAGGCGGTCTCGCTGTCCTTGAATCTGCCGCCGTTGGGGGTGCTGATTCTGCGGCCGCAAGCGCTTTAAAGCGCTCTACACGGCTGGATTCTGTTGTCCGCGCTACTGGCAGGGTGCCACAATGGCACCCTTGTCGTGGCAGTTGAATCAGGCGAATTTCATGAACGGCCTTGGGCGTAGGCAGGACCAGGATTGCTTTATAGAGGAACAGGTGCGGACTGACCGTTTGCATCAGTTGTTTCGGCAGTCCTTTGCCGCGATTTTCGGCAGTTACCTCGCTGCGGTGATGCTCTGCTGGCTGTGTTGGGAGCGTTTTGACCACACGGTCATGCTGGTCTGGCTGCTGGTGCTGGCGGCCACGTCATTGCTGCGGGTCAAGATGTTCATGGAGTGGTTCCGCTGTCCCAACGGCGAGCGCACCCCACAGCGCTGGGAACGTCGCTACTGGATCACGCTGATGCTGTCTGCCGGCGTCTGGGGCGCCGGCGCACTGGCCGTGATGCCGACCGACGATCGAGTGTCGCAGGTGCTGGTCATGCTGTTTACCGTGGGCATGTCGGTCAGTGCCGTCTCGTGTTATTCCGCGTATCGCTACATGACCCTGGCGTCCCTGGCCCTGGTGCTGCTGCCGTGCACGCTGTGGCTGTTGTTCCAGCCGTCGTCGATGCAAGTCGGGGTGGCAGTCGCCGTGCTGGTGTTCTCCACCTTTGTGGTCAGCGCCACGCGCAAGCTGTCGGATGCGCTGGAAAAAGCCTTTCGCCTGACCCGGCAAATGGAACGGGCCCACAACATCTCTACACGCGCCGCACAGACCGACGAACTCACCGGGCTGATGAACCGTCGCGCGTTTTTCGAACATGCCCAGGTGTTGTACGCGCAATGCCGCCACAACCAGCAGCCGCTGTGCGCGCTGATGCTGGACATGGACCACTTCAAGCAGATCAACGATACCTACGGTCACCAGGCCGGTGACCAAGTGCTGCGCCAGATTGGCGGGGTGATCAGTGCCTCGTTCCGCCAGGCCGATGTGTACGGCCGCCTGGGGGGCGAGGAGTTCGCGGTGCTGCTGCCCAATACCTCGCTGGAGGCGGCGCGAGACATTGCCGAGCAGTTGGTCAAGGCGATCTCCGGCCTGGTCTCCGAGCCGGTGCATGGCTTGACCGCCAGCCTCGGCGTGGCCTCCACCCATTCCCTTGACCAGGATTTGCACGGCCTGATGAACACCGCCGACAAGGCGCTGTATCGCGCCAAGGCGTTGGGTCGCAATCAAGTGGCCGTAGCGGAATAGGCTCAGTCCTTGAGCATGGCCTTGGCCAGCACCCGTGCGACCTGGTCGGCGGAGTAGGGCTTGGCGAGGAACTCGAAGCCTTCATAGCCGCTGTCAGCCAGCTCCTCGCTGTAGCCCGACGTGAGAACTATCGGCAGGTCCGGCCGGCGCTCGCGCAGCACCCTGGCCATCATCACGCCGGTGATCCCCGGCATGACCACGTCCGAGAACACCCCGTCGAAGGCCATGGCGTCCGCGCCGGCCATCGCCAGTGCCTGTTCGGCATCGGTGGCCCAGGTGGTCTGGTAACCCAGGTCCTGGAGGATCTGGTTGGCGAAGCGGCCCACGTCGAGGTTGTCTTCCACGATGAGGATATGGCGGTGCGACGGGTCATGGTCCGGGCACGCGGCTTGCTGCAGGTGCGCCAACTGGACTGCCTGGGATTCAACGGCCGGCAGGTACAGGGTAAATACTGTGCCCTGGCCCGGCGTGCTGGCCACGTCGACGTTGCCGCCGGACTGCTTGGCGAAACCGAACACCTGGGACAAACCCAGCCCGGTGCCTTTGCCGACGGCCTTGGTGGTAAAGAACGGCTCGAAGATGCGCTCCAGGTTGTCGCTGGCCATGCCGCTGCCGGTGTCCGCCAGGGACACCGTGACGAAGGGCTGGCGCGACTCGGCGTCGCCACGGATACGCGGCAGGGCCGCCACGGTGGCCACGCGCAGGGTCAGCGTGCCTTGGCCGTTCATGGCGTCACGGGCGTTGAGGGCCATATTGATCAGCGCGGTTTCGAACTGGCTGGAGTCGACGCGCACATGGCACGGGCTGTCGGGCAACTCGACGCGCACCTGGATCCGCGCCCCGGTGAGGCTTTCCAGCATCTCGCCGATATTCTTGACCCGCAGGCTCACATCGAACACTTCCGGGTTCAATGGCTGGCGCCGGGCGAAGGCGAGCAGCTGGCTGGTGAGTTTGCTCGCCCGCTCGACGGTGTCCGACACCGCGCCCATGTAACGCTGGCGCCGCTCCTCGGAGAGACCGGGCTGGCGCAGGAAATCCACCGACGAGCGAATGATCGTCAGCAGGTTGTTGAAGTCATGGGCGACGCCGCCGGTCAACTGGCCGATGGCTTCCAGCTTCTGTGACTGGCGCAGCGCGGCTTCGGCCTGGGAGAGGGCGGTGGTGCGTTCCGCCACCCGCTGTTCCAGGGTCGCATTCAGCTCGGTGAATGCGGCCAGGCCCTCACGCACGGCGACGTCGGCGCGCACGCGCTCGATATGTGCCCAGGAGCGTTCGGTGACTTCGCCCACCAGGGCCAGGTCATAGGGCGACCACACGCGCGCCGCTTTGTGATGCACGGCCATCAGCGCGGTGAGCCGGCCATGCTTGATCAGCGGGAAACACACGGTCGCCAACGCGCCCAGGGCCTGGTAGCTGGCGGCGATGTGCGGCTCGAATTCGATGCGATTGTCCTGCACCACCACCGGCTCGCCGGCGTGCAGGCGTTGTACGGCCAACTCACCGAACGAGGCCAGGCTGTAGCGTCCGACGATGCTCGGCGAGCCGGGCGCCGCCCAATTGCCGCGAATGGTGAAGCCGTCTTCATCGGCGTCCATGTCTGCATAGGCGCAGTTGGACACCTGCAGGTGCTCGGCCAGCAGGCGCGTGGTGGTGGACATGATGGTTTCGGCGTCGGTGGCATTGGTCACGGCGTTGCCGATCGCATCCAGCACCGCCAGGCGTCGCGCAAGAAATACCGTGGCGGTGGTTTCGGTCACCGTGTCCAGCAAGCCGACGACCTTGCCCTGCGGATCGCGGATGGGGCTGTAGCAAAAGGTGAAGTAGGCCTGCTCGGGGCCCGCGCCACGCTCGATCAGCAGCGGGAAGTTCTCGACGTAGGTGGCATGCCCTTCGAAAGCCGCGCCCGCGATGGGGCCGACCTGGTCCCACACTTCGTGCCAGGTTTCGCTGAATGGTCGCCCCAGCGAGTAGGGCTTATCGCCAAGGATGGGCACAAACGCATCGTTGTAGAGCGTGATCAGGTGCGGCCCCCAGACGATGGCCTGGGGAAAGCTCGAGGCAAAGCACAACGCTACCGTGGTCTTGAGCACATCCGGCCATTGTTCCAGCGGGCCCAGGGGCGTACTTGCCCAATCATGCTGGCGTACCCGCTCAGCCATGTCGCTGCTGCTTTGCAGCCAATTCATCATTGGGAGAACACCTTGTTTGCCACAATCGGTCGAGCGCCTGAAGAGGTCAGGCTAACAAGCAACAGACCGGAATGACCGTTGCCAGTTCAGCGGAATTATCCACGAGATGGCAATTTGATGCTGCATCCATTTGAATAGATAAATATTCCGCGATCCGGGCGCTGTTTTTACTGCGATGTGCCGAACAAACCGGTCCAGTAGATCCCTGCGTCACTTTTCGGGTCCATGGCATAGGCCGCGCCCAATTCGCGAAACTGCGGGTTCATCAGGTTGGCGCAATGCCCGGGGCTGGCGAGCCAGCCGTCGACGACCTTGCGCGGCGTGTCCAGGCCGGCGGCGATGTTTTCGCCGATGTTTTTCGCCGGGTAGCCGGCCAGTTCAGCGCGGTCACCGGGGGTGCGGCCGTCGTGGTCGAGGTGGTCGAAGAAATTGCCGTTGGCCATGTTGCGCGTGTGGCTGTTGGCGGCGCCGGCCAGGTCGTCATTCCAGGACAGCGGGGTGGTCGCGCTGAATGCCTGGGTGCCGCACTGGCGCGGTTGCGCGCGCGCGGTGTTGATCAGGGTGAGCAGTTGCTTGCCTTCGGTCTGCCAGTCGCCGAGGCCGCTGGACAGCAGTGGACGGGCGAGCACGATGCGCCAGTCCTGGCCGCTGTTGCTCACACCGATATCGACAAATTGCGGGTCCAGCACCACGCGGCAGAAACTCTCGCGCACCGCCTTCATGGCAGCCTGGGCATCCTTGGGGCCGGACAGGCTGATGGCCTGCACATTCACCATCGGGTATGCCGCCCGGGCCAGGGCCTGTTGCAAGTCGCCGACATTGGTGGCCGGCAGCACCAGGCGGGTGTCGCTGGCCAAAGGTGGCAGTTCCTGGGAACCCTGGTCACCGCAGCGCTGTACCTGGCTGCGGTAGTCGTTGATCTGTTGCACCAGCTGGATTTCTTCATTCGCCATCGCGCTGGCGCAGAACACCGTACTGGCGGCCAGCGTCGTAAGACCCATCATCAATGACAGAACGCGCATGGACGTTACCCTTGAGCTTGAAAGTGCCCATGATGCGCGATGTAGGTGCGTCCATGCACCCGTTGGTCCGAACTTTTTTCCTCAGTTCTTGAATGCCGAGTGCTTGCGGCCCTGGTCACACAACGCAAACACCACCACCAGCAGCGCCGAAATGGCGAGGATTATCACCACGCCATCAGTGGAGTGGGTGGCCGATGCCGCCACCATCGACAGCGCACCCAGTGGCGCCAGGCCGCCAGCGATGGCGGTGCCGATTTCACGGCCGGTACCGAAGCCGGAAGAGCGCGTCTGGGTCGGGAACTGCCGGCTCAGGAACGAGCCCTGCGGGGCAAACATCATCGGTGCGAGGAGGCCGGTGCCGACGCCGATCGCGATGTAGATCATCAGGCTTTCGCCGCTGTTGAGCAGGGCCAGGAACGGGTAGGCGAACAGCAGCGAGCACAGCCCGCCGAGGATCAGCACGTGCTTGCTGCTCCACTTGTCACACAGCCAGCCAAAGCAAGGCACGGCGACGATGGCGATCAGGCTGGCGATGGTTACCGACAGCGACGTGACGTGCACATCCACGCCTTTGAATTGGGTCAGGTACGCCAGGGAGAAGGTCTTGAAGATGTAGCTCAGCGCGTTGTAGCCGATGGCCACGAAGAACACTACGGCCAGGCCTTTGAGGTCGTTCTTGAACAGGGCCTTGAGCGGCGAGGCCTTGGCCTTGGCGGCTTCTTTGCTCAGCTCCTTGAACTGCGGGGTTTCCGGAATGCTCTTGCGTACCCACAGGCCGACGCCCACCAGCACGATGCTGCAGACGAAGGGAATACGCCAGCCGCCGGCCAGCAGGAACTCGTTGCCGTTGATGGTCAGCAGGTACACGGTGAGCGACGACAGCAACAGGCCCAGGTTCAGGCCCAGCGCCGGCCATGCGCCCTGACTGCCGCGCTTGCCCTGCGCAGCGTGCTCATAGGAGGTGACCGCCGCGCCGGACAGTTCGGCCCCCGCACCCAGGCCCTGGATGATGCGGATGAACACCAGCACGATCGGCGCCCAGATGCCGATGGAGGCGTAGCTGGGGATCAGGCCGATCAGCGTGGTGCACACGCCCATCAGGCAGAAGGTCAGTACCAGCACTTGCTTGCGACCGAACTTGTCGCCGAGGTAGCCAAACAGGATGCCGCCGAACGGACGTGCGATAAAGCCGATGGCAAAGGTCGAAAAGGCCATCAGCGTGGCGGTCTTCGGGTCGCTGTTATCGAAGAAGATTTTCGAGAACACAATCGCCGCCATGGTCGCGTACAGGTAAAAGTCGTACCACTCCAGCATTGAGCCAAAGATGGTCGCGGCGGCGACTTTGCGCAGGCGCTTGCGGGTTTGTTCAGGCGTTTCGGTGCTGGGGATGGAGGCAGATGCCGTCATGCTGTACTTCCTTCTGAGTCTTTGTAGTTATTGTCAAATGGAGGCGTATTGCCGGGTGTTACTGGGGCGTGAACAGGCGGTCGGCGATCATCGCGCCGATCGGCATGGCTGACGTCGCGGCCGGTGAGGGCGCGTTGCAGACGTGGAGCATTCGCGAGGTCTGGGCGAACAGGAAGTCGTGCACCAGGCTGCCGTCGCGCATCACCGCCTGGGCGCGGATCCCGGCTTCATAGGGCAGCAGGTCGTCGAGGGTCAGTGACGGGCAATACTTGCGGCACTGCTCCAGGTAGCCGGATTTGAACAACGAGTTCTTCATCTCGGTGGTGCCCGAACCGAGGTTCTGCCAGAGGGTTTTCCAGAAGCCGGGGAAGCGCGCGTACTCGGCCACATCGCGCCAGTTGATCGAGAACTTGCGGTAGTTTTCGCGACCCAGGCCCAGCACGGCGTTCGGCCCGACGGTGATGCTGCCGTCGATCATGCGGGTCAGGTGCACACCGAGGAACGGCAAGTCCGGGTCGGGAATCGGGTAGATGAGGTGATTGACGAGACCGTTTTTTTCCGGCGGCAGGCGGAAATATTCGCCGCGGAACGGGATGATCTGGTGGTCGATCTTGATCCCGGCCAGGGTCGCCAGGCGGTCCGACTGCAAGCCAGCGCACACCACCAGATGACGCGCCTGCCAGGTTTCGCCAAGGGTGTTGATGGTGACGGTGTCGGTGTCTTCATGGATGCCGGTGACGGTGCGTTCCAGGCAGATCTCGCCACCGCTGCGGCGAATCACCCGCGCCATGGTCTCGCACACCTGGCGGTAATCGACGATGCCGGTGGCATCCAGGAACAGCCCGCCCAGGCCGACGATGTTCGGTTCGCGCTCGCGCAACTGGTCCGCATCGAGTCGCTCGACCTGCATGCCGTTGAGTTGGGCGCGGGCATGCAGCGCTTCCATTCGCTGCATTTCCAGCGGGCTGGACGCCACCAGCAGCTTGCCGCACACCTCGAACTTGATGCCGTGCTCGGTGCAGAACTGCTTGGTGGCTTCGGCGCCACGCTTGCACAGGTCGGCCTTGAGGCTGCCGGGCGCGTAGTAGATGCCGGCGTGGATCACGCCGCTGTTGTGGCCGGTCTGGTGCTTGGCCAGCACCGATTCCTTTTCGAGGATCACCAGCGAGGCGCCCGGCTGGCGCTTGAGCAGCTCCATGGCGGTGGCGAGGCCGACGATGCCGCCGCCGATGATGCAAAAGTCGTGAATCATTGCGTGGGGTACCTGCGGTTGCACATCAGTCTGCTTATCAGGTTGTCAGACTAATGTTTTGGTTAAAAAAATGGCGTGTCGGGGACACGCTGCAAAAGGGTGGATTCGGTCAATGTTTGGCGGGCAGTTCCAGGCTCAGGCGGCGTGCTGCCGCGCGCAGGTGGGCCTCGGCACTCGCGGCGGCACGCTGGGCGTCGCCGTCGGCAATCGCCTGGAACAGTGCCTGGTGTTCCTGGGTGGCGTCGGCAGAGCCGGTGACAAAACGCGAGGCGGAGTTTTCCCAAGCGGTCTTGCGGGCGCTGGCCAACTGGCTGCGCAGGAAGTCATGGAAGGCCACGAAGTAGTCATTCTTGCTGGCGTCGGCGATGGCGCGGTGGAACTCCACATCGGCGAGGGCGGCCGCTTCGAAGTTGTCGCGGTGCTCCTGCATGTCCTGCAGCGCGCTTTTCATGCGCTGCAGGTCGGCTTCGTCGCGGCGTTGCGCGGCAATCGCGGCGGCCTGGGTCTCGATCCACAGGCGCACTTCGAACATCTGCGCGAGGTCGGGGCGTCGTCCATTCGGCTGCGGGAAACGGAACACCGTACCGGCTGGCGTCTGCGAGATAAACGAGCCCAGGCCCCGGCGCGCAGTGATCACGCCATCGGCCTTGAGCTGG
This sequence comes from Pseudomonas sp. TH21, assembly GCF_016651025.1. Classification (NCBI taxonomy): domain Bacteria; kingdom Pseudomonadati; phylum Pseudomonadota; class Gammaproteobacteria; order Pseudomonadales; family Pseudomonadaceae; genus Pseudomonas; species Pseudomonas sp. TH21. The sequence goes on from NZ_JAEKEQ010000001.1 coordinate 2,880,357, forward strand.
GCAATGGCTTCACGCACCACGGAGCGGCTGACGTTGAGTTGTTCGGCCAGTTGCTGTTCCGTGGGCAAGCGCGACTCGGGCGGCAGTTGGCCGGAGTCGATTTCTGCGCGGATGGCACTGACAACCCGGACGACCAGCGAATCGGGGCGTTGAAGCTCAAGCATGGGAAAACCTTGTTGATCAGGTTGTCAGACAATAGTCGTTACGATTTTACCTTGTCAATATCGGCGTGGCTTTTGGGTGCGGCCTGCAGGCCATACACTTGCCGCAACAGGTACAATCGCCGCTGCCTTGACGCGAAACCCCAGGAATTTGCATGTACAGCCTTACCCGCTACACGACACCGTGCCCCGAGCCCATCAACGCGCAGGTCCTGCAGATGGTGGTGGACAACCTCACCGACATCAGCAGCGTCGCGCTGCCGCCGAGTAACCTGCTCTACAACATCTACCAGTACGCCATCGGTTTTGAAGTGCACCTGTACCTGGAAGCCCTGGACGGTTCAAAGGGGATTGCCGTCGAGTTGGTCGTGGCGATGGACGCGGAAAAACTGCTTGGCTTTTGCCTGTACCTGCCCGTCAAGGACGATCCGCAAGCCTGTGGGATTGCGTTCATGGCCGTGCAGGTCGGCCATCGGCGCCAGGGTGTGGCGCGCGCGATGATGCGCGATGTGCTGGGCCGTTATCCCCATGCGGAACTCGCGTGCTCGGTAGAAAAAGTACCGGCTTTTGAACGCATGGGCTTTCAGGTGCGGGGCGCGCGCGGCACCCAGGTGCTGATGAATACCCGCGACTACGGCACTGATGGCCTGATGGGCGTGCTGGACGTGGCGTCGATCTACAGCTCGCTGGAAGTGCGCCAGATCCACACGTACTTGCTGCAAAAGCACGGCAAGCGCGCGATGCTCGACGCCGAGAAACAGCGCGACCGGCATCTGGATCAACTGACGCGCAAGGTGCGGTTGTTCGTCCAGAACCTTCCGGCGTAAACCGTCAACCGCGCCCGCGATTGACCATCGCCAGCAGGGTCTCGAGCAACTCCTGCTGCGCCTCTTCACGGCTGACTTCGCCACTGGCTGCCGCCTGCGACAAGGCTTCCGCCGCGCCCAGCACCGCTCGCAGGCCGACCTGGGACACCGTGCCGCCGGGCGCGAAGGGCGATAGCGCGTCGCGGCACTTGGCGAGGAAAATCGCCTCGTATTCGCGCTTGAGGGTTTCCAGTTCCGGGGAGCTGCTCAGCGCGGCGATCACCCCCGGAATCTCCCGGCCCTGCAACAGCACGCAATCGACATAACTCGAGGCGATCACCCACGCGCGACCCTCCAGCGTGGCATCGCTGGCCTCGATGGCTTGGGTAAACACCTTGTCCTGGCGCGCGTCGAAGTCGGCATACAGCGCGGCGAGCAACCCCGCGCGGGTGACGAAATGGTCATAGACCACCGGCTTGGTCACTCCCGCGAGTTCCGCCAGGCGCCCCAGCGTCAGGGCTTCGGTGCCTTCATCGCGGACCAGTTGCCAGGCCACATCGAGCAACTGGCGCAGACGATCTTCACGGCTCAAGCGCCGGCGTGGGGCAGGGGACTGACTGCTTGACATGCTTATATACCAAAAGTAACTTAGTGACTGTAACTTACTAAACGTAGCTTAAGCCCAAAGGGAGTCAATGTCATGCATGCACTCATCGTTGTCGCGCACCACGACCCACAATCGCTCACTCACGCCGTCTCGGCGCAGGTGGCCGCCGGCCTGACTGCCAGCGGCCACACCGTGGAAATCGCCGACCTCGCCGCCGAAGGCTTCGACCCGCGCTACACCGCCGCCGACCACCGCGTACACCGCACTCGCGCCACGCCACCGGCCGACGTATTGGCCGAGCAGGCGCGTATCGACCGCGCCGATGCGCTCGTACTGGCATTCCCGATCTACTGGTGGTCGCTGCCGGGCCTACTCAAGGGCTGGGTCGATCGGGTGTTCGTCAACGGCTGGGCCATCGACTACGGCCCGGACACGCCGGTGGTGAAAAAGCTGCGGCACTTGCAGGTGCATCTGCTGGCGCTTGGCGCCGCTGATGAAAGCGCGTTTGAACGGCATGGTTATGCCCAGGCGATGCGTACGCAGATCGACTACGGGATTTTTGACTACTGTGGAGCGCAGGTGCTGACGTCCGAGCTGTTGCTGGAGTCGGAAAGCGACAGCGCGCAAAGCCATTTACGCACCGCCGAGAAGCTCGGCCGGCAGTTGTTTGTCCCGCGTCAGGTACGAGAGAACGCCTGAGCGCCAGCCTGTTCCAGGTTGCTTTGAATCAAGTGTGCCCAGTGCCATGTACCAGCGAATCCGTCGGAACGCGGCAACCGCTAGTTCGAGCGCGGTTCAATCGTCGCGAAACAGGTCGTGGGCATCCAGCAGGCGGTAGGCGATCTCGGGGTGTTTTTCCATGCCCCGGCGAATCGCCGCCGGGATCGATTGGCGGGTCTTGCGGCACAGGCCTGGCAGGTCGTCGATGACGATCTGGATGCCGCGCATGCTCTTGACCTCGGCGTGGCCGGGGGCGATGTGCACGCGGATTCCGAGGAGTTCGTACATGCGCTGCTGCATGCGTTCGAGGTCCTGCAGGCTCTGCAGGTTTTCGAGGCGTTCGACCAGGCGTTTTTCTTCCTGGCGCGTCAGGCTGAGGATGCGCAGGTCGGCGCCGGGACGTTCCAGAAGTTGTTCACGTTCGCAGACGCAGGCGCCGGGTGGGCAGGGTTGGCGAATTGTCATGTGCATTGCCTCCCCATTCCGGCGCCGATGCCTCAGTAGGTCAGTTGGACCCCGAGACTGCCCAGGGCCTTCCAGTACTCAGGATAGGTCTTGGCCACGCAGTCCGGATCCTGGATGCGGATGCCCGCAACCTTCAGCCCGGCCAGCGCAAAGCACATGGCGATGCGGTGGTCGGCGTGGGTGTCGATCAACGCGTTGCACGCGGTGCCGGCCAACGCAGGGTCGGCGGCGACCAGCAGGTCATCGCCCTCGATCGTGGCCAGGCCCGCACGGATTTCATTCAGGCCATCATGCAGCGTCTGCACGCGGTCGCATTCCTTGACCCGCAGGTTGGCCAGCTCGGTGAAGCGCACCGGGGTGTTGTTGAATGCGGCGAGCACCGCCAGGGTCGGGATGGCGTCCTGCATCTGCGAACCGACGACCGTGGCCTGCATGTTCGGGAATTGCGCGATCACCGCCTGGGCCTTGGCGTCCGGCTGGGTGAAGTCCTGCGCGGCGACGCCGATGTCGATGCGCCCACCGGTCAGCACTTCAGCGGCCCACAGGTAGGTGGCGGCGGAGGCGTCGGGTTCGATCAGGTAGTCGTGCGCGGTGTAGCCGGTCGGCGCCACACGCCAAGTGGTGTCGTCGACCACCTCGACCTGTGCGCCGAACGCGCGCATGCAGTCCAGGGTCAGGTCGACGTAGCCGCGTGCACCGATGTCCTTGCCGGTCAGCGCCACTTCAATCGGCGCTTCGCCGCAGGCCGCCAGCATCAGCAGGGCCGACACGTACTGGCTGGACAAGCCGCCGTCGATCTCGAAGCGCTTGGCCGCGACCTTGCCCGCACCGTGCACGGTGACCGGTGGACAACCGGTCGGGCTGTCGACCGCGATGCCGTTCTGGCGCAGGGTGGCCAGCAGCGGGCCGATCGGGCGTTTTTGCATATAGTCGTCGCCGTCCAGCACGACGGTGCCTTCGACGGTGGCGACGGCGGCGGTCAGAAAGCGCATGGCGGTGCCGGCATTGCCGAGGAACAGCGGCTGCGTCGGCAACTGCAGTTTGCCTTGGCCGGTGACGACGAAGGTGGTGTCATCCGGCTCGTCGATGGTCACGCCCATCTGGCGCAGGGCGACCGACATGTGGCGGGTGTCATCGCTTTTCAAGGCGCCGCTCAGGCGGCTGGTGCCCTTGGCCAGGGCCGCCAGCAGCAGGGCGCGGTTGGTAATGGATTTGGAGCCGGGGGGCGCGACCTTGCCATTGAGGGGGAAATTGGGCGGTGTCACGGTCACGGTTTTCTGCGAACTCAAGGTACGAGGCTCCTGATTCTAGGCGAGGTGGCACGGAGTGGCCGACGGGGCGGACTTGAATAATCGGGTATAGATGCGGTGCTTGTCGAGCTTGGGGTCGTGGTTGCTGATATTTATTGGGTGGGATTTGGTGTCACTGTGGGGGGATCAGGTGGGGGGTATATCCGTTTCTGTGGTGACGGCGGGCTATGGTTCCGCCCTTACGGCGGGTCACTTTTGGAAAGGAGCCCCAAAAGTAACCAAAGGGCTCTTGCCCCAACACTCGGCACCTCGCCTAGGCTCGGTGTGCCCGTAATCCGACATTGATTTGGGGGGCGCCGCCACGCGCCATCCATGGCGCGGGGCGGCTAAACCGGCATCCCTGCCGGTTTACCCCCAAATCAATATCGAATTCCGGCCAGCGTGTTTGATGGGGCGCCTGAGATCAAGATCACGATCAAGAGCAAAAGCACGGCGGCCTGATAGCCGGCCTGAGTGGTTAGATCAAAAGCAAAAACCTTTAGGAGCCGGCTTGCCGACTCGGGGTTTCAGATGGGCTCTGCAGCTTTTTATCGTTTTGCCAACCAGTAGTCATGCAGCGCGCGTGCGGCGGGTTCGAGTTCGCTGACTCGCTGCTGGTGTGTTTGCACGTCGAGGTCGGCGGGTAATTCGAAGTTGTCCTGTTCGGCGCACCAGGAGATTTTTTCCAGCAGTGCGGCTTGTTCCGCCGGCAGTTCCGGCCAGTTGCCGATGGTCGCGCCGCGGATGTAGCCAAAGCACCATTCTTCGGCCAGGGTGACGTTCTGGCCCTGGTGTTCGGTTTCGTCGAAGCGAGCCTTGAAGCCACGGGCGTCGGTGGTCAGTTGGCTGGCCAGGGTGTTGAGGTGGCGCACGCACAGTTCGAGGAAGCTTTGTGCTTCGTCCATGTTGTCCCACTCCGGGTTCTGCCCGCCCCATATCGCCGGGAACCACTCGGCCACGTCGACCTGGGCTGGGCTGGAGACCAGCGCGGTGAAGTAACCGTCGAGTTCGGCCAGGTTCAGCACCGAGTGGTCGTCGCCGTACTTGAGCAGGGTCTCTTCGATGAAGTCGAAATCGGCGGCGGTGAGGGGTTGGGCGTGCATGGCATTTCCTTGAGCGTCGAGCGCCGCTGATGGGGCGGCTTAAAGCGCAAAGGATGGCGCTTGAGGCGGTTTTTATCCAGCGTTTTGCAGGGTTTTTAGCCGAACCGCTGGCACAGTTTGCTCACGCACACCGCGCCCACTACCGCCAGAATGATCGGCACCAGGAAGTCATGGTCGATCCGGGTGAATTCCGCCACCAGCACGATCGCGGTCAGCGGCATGCTCATGCTCGCGGCCAGGAACGCTGCGGCGCCGATGATCGCGAACGCGCCCAGCGGCACGCCGGGCCAGGCCAGGCTCCAGGCGCCACCGAGGATGATCGCCAGCAGCGCGCCATTCGCCAGGCCCGGCGTCAGCAGGCCACCCTCGGCGCCGGCGCGCAGGCTGCTGGTGGTGATCAACACCTTGACCAGCAGCAACAGCGCCGCCAGGCCAATCGTCAGTTCATTGTCGAAACCCAGTTGCGCCGGGCCTTTGCCATTGCCGAGGATCTGCGGCAGCAGCATCGCCAGGCCGCCGATCAGGGTGAAGTTGATCAATGACCACACCGGCAGGCGCCAGCCGCGCGCGGCGTTGGCCCGCGCCGCACCGGTCAGGCGGGTGAAGCCATACGCCGCCACGCCGAACACCGGGCCGCACACCAGCGCCCAGGCGATCAATGCCGGGCTCAGCACGAAGTGCGGCACCACGTACTGCGATTCGGCACCCAGCCCGATCCAGGCCACCGCCGCGCCAATCGCCGAGGTGGCCAGGGCGATGATCGCCGCCGGCCAGCTGAACGCGCCCACCAGCACCTCCAGCACAAACACCGCGCCGCCCAATGGCACGTTGTACACCGCCGCCAATCCGGCCCCTGCACCGCAGGCGACGATCAGGCGATGCATGTGCGGTTCCAGCCGCGCCCGCTGCGACAACCACGTCGCCGCCAGCGCACCGACTTCACGCGGCGCCACTTCACGCCCCAGCGGCGAGCCGAGGGCCACGGTGATGATCTGCAGCAAGGCGTGGGCGAGGGTGGTCTTGGGCGGCATGATCGGCATCTTCTCGGACACCGCCTGCCGGATGCTCACCAGCGGGCGGCCGTAGCGATAAAGCGTCCACCAGCCCAGCCCCGCGACCAGCCCGCACACCACCAGCACCAGCAGGCGCCGTTCGGGCGCTGCAGCGGTCACGCCGGATAAAAAGGTTGCATGGCTGACCAGGCTGTCGAGGCTGTAGCCGTAAGCCAGGTGCTGGATGCCATGCAGCAGCAACGCCAGGAGCATCCCGCCCAAGCCGGCACCGATGCCGGTCAGCACGACCACCAGGGCCAGGATCAAGGATGAGCGAAACGTGGTCGGCATAGGCGGCTCCAGGCAGTGGCCCTGATTGTATAGCCGATAAACCGGACCTTACGGATGAAATGTATCGGCACTGCACGCAGCGCGTCCTCACAACATTCCATTACCTTTGCCAGTCCCGGTTTTGGCCGATGCGCCGTGGCGTACCCTTGTTATAGTTCGGGCCTTATCACTCGCCAGTCAGGGATCACTGCCATGTCCGAATACCAAGCTTTTGTCGTCGAACTCACCGGCAACGTTGCCCATGTGCAGATCAACCGCCCGGAAAAGATCAACGCGATGAACGCCGCGTTCTGGACCGAGATCATCGACATTTTCCAATGGATCGAAGACACCGACGCCGTCCGCGCGGTGGTGCTCAGTGGTGCCGGCAAGCATTTCTCCTCGGGTATCGACCTGATGATGCTGGCTTCGGTCGCGAATGAATTCGGCAAGGATGTGGGGCGCAACGCACGCTTGCTGCGCCGCAAGATCTTCGAGCTGCAAGCCTCATTCAACGCCGTCGACAACTGCCGCAAACCGGTATTGGCGGCGGTCCAGGGTTACTGCATCGGCGGCGCCATCGACCTGATCAGCGCCTGCGACATGCGTTACGCCGCCGAGGGCGCGCAGTTCTCGATCAAGGAAATCGACATCGGCATGGCCGCCGACGTCGGCACCCTGCAGCGCCTGCCGCGCATTATCGGCGACGGCATGTTGCGCGAGCTGGCCTACACCGGCCGCCAGTTCGGCGCCGAGGAAGCGCGCAGCATCGGCCTGGTCAACCGGGTGTATGCCGATCAGGACAGCCTGCTGGCCGGAGTCTTCGAAATCGCGCATGAAATCGCCGCCAAGTCGCCGATTGCGGTGACCGGCACCAAGGCGATGATCAGCTACATGCGTGACCATACGGTCAATGATGGTCTGGAATACGTTGCCACCTGGAACTCGGCTATGTTGCAATCCAACGACCTGCGCGTGGCCATTGCGGCCCATATGAGTAAGCAGAAACCCGAATTCGTGGATTGACTGACATGACCCCAGGCTGGATTACCACAACGCTGCTGGACAACGACGCCCCTGGCGGCTGGGCCGTCGCCCGCAGCCGCGACGGCTTTTTGCATGATGCCAACGGCCCGCTGTTCCCCCGGGAATGGCTCAAGCGCCAGGACCTTGCTGTGTTCGCCGAACACGGCATCGGTCACCTTGATGGCGAACCGGTGTACCTGCTGGAACTCGACGCGGCGGCGCAAGTGCCCGACTGCAGCTGGCAAGGCCTGCGCGGCTTCATGCTGCAAGGCGATCACACCCTGTACAAAGTGCTCGGCTACGCCGCGCAGATCGGTACCTGGGCGCGCGAACACCGTTTCTGCGGCAGTTGTGGCCAGGCGATGGTCCAGGTGCCACGGGAACGGGCGATGTTTTGCCAGGCCTGTGACCTGCGCAGCTATCCACGGATCTCGCCGAGCATGATTGTGCTGGTGACGCGTGGCGACGAAATCCTGCTGGCGCGTTCGCCGCGTTTTGTGACCGGTGTCTACAGCACGCTGGCAGGGTTTGCCGAGCCGGGCGAGTCGGCCGAAGACTGCCTGATCCGCGAAGTTCGCGAGGAAGTGCAGGTCGAGGTCAAGAATATCGAGTACCAGGGCAGCCAGTGCTGGCCGTTCCCGCATTCGATGATGCTGGGCTTCCACGCCGAGTACGCCGGCGGCGACATCGTGCCCCAGGCCGACGAGATCGAGGACGCGCAGTGGTTCAACATCCACGACCTGCCGCCGCTGCCGGCGTCACGTTCGATTGCGCGTTACCTGATCGACCTCTATGTGGCTCGGCGCCTAGGCCACGCTGAACCAGTGTTGCCAGGCTAGGCGCACTGTCAGCCCGAGCACCACGGTGATAAACACCGGGCGAATGAATTTGGCGCCGCCGCTGATAGCGCTGCGTGCGCCAAAAAACGCGCCGCCCATCACCGAGAAGCCCATGACCAGGCCGACGATCCAGTCCACCGAGCCATTGAAGATAAACACCGACAGCGCTGCCGCGTTGCTGACAAAGTTCATGCTGCGCGCCACGCCGCTGGCCTTCACCAGGTCGATGGGGTGCAACAGCATCGTGCTGACGGTCCAGAACGCCCCGGTGCCGGGCCCGGCCACGCCATCATAGAAACCCAGGCCAAAGCCCTGGGTGGATTGCCATTTCTTCTTGATCGGCGCATCGGCGTCCAGCGGCGCCTTGGGCGTGCCGCCGAACAACAGGTACAGGCCGCAGCCGAACACAATCACCGGGAGCATCTTGTTCAGGGTTTCGGCAGGCAGGTAGTGCGCGACCACGGCGCCGGAGAGGGCGCCGATCAACGTCCCGACGATGGCATGCACCCACTGGCGCGGGTGGAACAGCTTGCGCCGGTAAAAGGTGAAACTGGCGGTGGCGGAGCCGAAGGTGGAACTGAGCTTGTTGGTGCCCAGCACCAGGTGTGGCGGCATCCCGGCGGTGAGCAGTGCCGGGGTGGTCAGCAGGCCACCGCCGCCGGCGATGGCGTCGATGAAACCGGCGATAAAGGCAACGACGGCGAGAATGGCGAGGGTGGTCAGGTCAACGCTGAGTTCGAAGGGCATGGCAGGGCTTATTCTTGGAAGGGCGCAGCGAAGGGGCTACACCGAAGGCCTGCATCTTACCTGCCTGCTGTACACAGATCCAAATGTAGGAGCCGGCTCGCCGGCGATAGCGCAACATCAGCCACTCTCTCTGGAGCTGACGAACCGCAATCGCCGACAAGCCGGCCCCTGTAATTGAACGTTGTGGGCGCGGCTATTTGTGGTTGCCCAGCCACTCCAGTGCCGTACGCCAGATACAAATCCCGAGGAAGTACGCCGACATCAACGACCACAACCCAAATGTCCACGGGTTGGTATTCGGGTAATCCATCACCATCAAAAAGCTGCACAGCAGCCAGATGGTGGTCACCGCGATGTTGATCGGCATGAACCGCTTGACCCGGAACGGGTGCAGGAACTTCATCGGGGTCACGGTCAGCAGTGCCAGGCCGATCACCGTCAGCAAGGTCACCCAGGCTTCCGGCTGGATGATGTACACGCACAGCGCCACCACGTTCCAGGCGGCGGGGAAGCCGACGAAGTAGTTGTCCTTGCTCTTCATGTTCACGTTGCAGAAGCAGAACAGCGACGACACCAGGATCACCGACACCGTGAACAGGTGAGTAAATTCCGGCAGGTCGATATAGCGGTAGATAAACAGTGCCGGGATAAACACGTAGGTGAGGTAATCGATCACCAGGTCCAGCACCGAGCCGTCGAAGCTGGGCAGCACCGTGCTGACATTGACCCGTCGCGCCAGGGAGCCATCGACGCCGTCCACTACCAGCGCGAAGCCGAGCCAGAGCAGGCAGGCCTTGGGCGAGTTTTCCAGCAGCGCCAGGGTGGCCAGGAAGGCCAGTACCACGCCGGTGGCGGTAAAGCCGTGGGCGCCCCAGGCTTTGAGTCTGGCTACATGCAGGGTCGATATCACGGGCGGTTCTCCAAAAGGTGAAACGGGGCAGCCGACGGTGTGACACCGTCGGGTCTGGCCGGGGAATGCAGGTATCGACCGGGAAGGGGGGATAAGGTTCACCACCCCGGTGTATTGCTTAGCGTAGCAAGCGTAGGACGTTTCGGCATCAACCCTGGCGGAACACCAGGGCCTTCAAGCCACTTTGTGGGTCGATATCCGGAAATTCCGGCGGATTCTGCAGCCGCTCGACAAAGCGCAGGCCCGGTGCTTCGCGGGTTACGCCGTCGATCAGGAAGTCTTCGCCGAAGGCCGGGTCGTTCATGCACGCCAGCACCGTGCCCTGTGGCGTCAGCAAGTCCGGCAGGCGACGCAGCACGCGCTGGTAGTCCTTGGTCAGCAGAAAGCTGCCTTTCTGGAACGACGGCGGGTCGATGATCACCAGGTCATAAGGGCCGCTGTTGGTGACCTTGGCCCAGGACTTGAACAGGTCGTGGCCCAGGAAGCTGACCTTGCTCAGGTCGTGACCATTCAGGCGATGGTTGTCGCGGCCACGGCTGAGCGCGCCACGCGCCATGTCCAGGTTCACCACATGATCGGCGCCGCCTTCGATGGCCGCCACGGAAAACCCGCAGGTGTAGGCAAACAGGTTGAGCACGCGCTGGCCCTTGGCCTGTTCGCGCACCCAGTTGCGCCCGTAGCGCATGTCGAGGAACAGCCCGCTATTCTGTTTTTTACCCAGGTCGATCAGGTAGCGCAGCCCGCCTTCGGTAATCACCTTCTCGTCGACAGCGTCGCCCGCCAGCCATTCGGTGGTGCTGTGCGGCAGGTAGCGGTGTTGCAGGGCAATGGTATGGGTACCGAATTCAGCCTGCAGCAGGTTTTTTAGGGCCTGCAGGTGCGCGGCCTCGGGCTCCTTGAACAGCGCGACCAGCAGCACGCCTTGCAGCCAGTCCACGGTCAATTGTTCCAGGCCCGGCCAGCAACGGCCACGGCCGTGGAACAGGCGCCGGGTTTCACTCGGCGGAGTGGCCAGGGCGGTGAGCAGGTGGGCGTGCAGGGTGGCGAGGGCGTCTGGGGTCATCGTTAAACGTCAGTCATTGAGCGGGCGGCATTTTAAACACACTTGCGGGCTTGCGGGTTGGCTGAGCACAACGTGCTGGTAAAACCAGGATTGGCAGTGATTCATGCTCAAAATTCTGCTGTCTGCGCCTGATAACAGGCAAAAAATCCTCCGGCACCCACATAAACTGGAAAAAAAGCCCGGAGGTGCCCATGAACGGTTTCGCGAGTGCAGTCAATCACACAGCCACGGATCAGTTGGAGCAGGACGAGTGGCGCGATGCCCTGGCCTCGCTGGTGGCCAACGCCGGACCCGAGCGCGCCCGCCAGATCCTCGACCTGCTGGCCCGCGACGCCAGTGCGCCGCACATCGACTGGACACCGCGCCACGGCACGCCCTACATCAACAGCATCAGCGTCGAGCAGCAGCCGGCGTTCCCCGGTGACCTCGCGACGGAAGAGCGCCTGGCCTCGCTGGTGCGCTGGAACGCGCTGGCCATGGTGGTGCGCGCCAACCAGGCGTATGGCGAACTCGGCGGCCACATTGCCAGCTACGCCAGTGCGGCAGATTTGTTCGAAGTGGGCTTCAACCACTTTTTTCGTGCCCGCAACGATGGGTTTGGCGGCGACCTGGTGTTCTACCAACCGCATTCCGCGCCGGGCATCTATGCGCGTGCGTTTCTCGAGGGGCGTCTGAACGAGGGCGACCTGGCCCACTATCGGCAGGAACTCGGCGGGCCAAAAGCCGGTGCGCGCGGGCTCTCCAGCTATCCGCACCCATGGTTGATGCCGGACTTCTGGCAATTCCCCACCGGCTCCATGGGCATTGGCCCGATCAGCTCGATTTTCCAGGCGCGCTTTATGCGCTACCTGCAGCATCGCGGCTTGCAGGACACCACCGACCGCCACGTGTGGGGCGTGTTCGGCGACGGTGAAATGGACGAGCCGGAGAGCATGTCTGCGCTGACCCTGGCCGCGCGCGAAGGCCTGGATAACCTGACGTGGGTGGTCAACTGCAACTTGCAGCGCCTCGACGGGCCGGTGCGCGGCAACGGGCGCATCATCGACGAACTGGAGGCGTTGTTCGGCGGCGCCGGCTGGAACGTGATCAAGCTGGTCTGGGGTTCGGATTGGGATGCCTTGCTCGCCAAGGACGCCGACGGCTCGCTGGTCGATACGCTGTCGAACACCGTCGATGGGCAATTCCAGACCTTCGCCGCCAAGGACGGTGCCTACAACCGCGAACACTTCTTTGGCCAGAGCGAGGCCTTGGCCAGGCTGGTCGAGGGCATGAGCGACGAACAGATCGACCGTCTCAAGCGCGGCGGCCACGACATGGTTAAGATCCACGCCGCCTACCACGCCGCGCGCCGCGTCAAGGGCAAGCCCACGGTGATCCTCGCCCAGACCAAAAAGGGCTTCGGCATGGGCGAGGCGGGGCAGGGCAAGATGACTACGCACCAGCAGAAGAAGCTTGATCGCGAGGCGCTGATCGCCTTTCGCAATCGCTTCCAGTTGCCGCTGAGTGATGAACAGGCCGAGTCGCTGAGCTTCTTCAAGCCCGAGGACGACAGCCTGGAATTGCGTTATCTGCATCAGCGGCGCAAGGCCCTAGGCGGTTATGTGCCCAGCCGCAGCCAGCTTGCTGCGCCGGTGAGCATCCCGCCCATGGCGGGCTATGCCGGTTTCGCCACGGCGGCCGACGGCAAGGAAATGTCCACCACCATGGCCTTCGTGCGCATGCTCACCCAGCTGCTCAAGGACAAGGCGCTGGGCCCGCGCATCGTGCCGATTGTGGCGGATGAGGCGCGCACCTTCGGCATGGCCAACCTGTTCAAGCAGATCGGCATCTATTCCAGCGTCGGCCAGCGCTACGAGCCGGAAGACATCGGCTCGATACTCAGCTACCGCGAGGCCACGGACGGGCAGATCCTGGAGGAAGGCATCAGCGAAGCCAGCGCCATCAGCTCCTGGGTCGCAGCGGCCACCAGCTACTCGGTGCATGGCCTGCGCATGTTGCCGTTCTACATCTATTACTCGATGTTCGGCTTCCAGCGCGTGGGCGACCTGATCTGGGCCGCCGCCGACCAGCGCGCCCGCGGTTTCCTGCTCGGCGCCACTGCCGGGCGCACCACCCTCGGCGGCGAAGGCCTGCAGCACCAGGACGGCAGCAGCCACCTCACGGCCGCCACCGTGCCGAATTGCCGCGCCTATGACCCGGCATTTGCCGGCGAATTTGCAGTGATCCTCGACCACGGCATGCGCCAGATGCTGGAGCACGACGTGGACGAGTTCTACTACGTGACCCTGATGAACGAAAACTACCCGCAGCCAAGCCTGCCGGAAGGGGTTGAAGCGGCGATCATCAAGGGCCTGTATCGCCTGCAAGGCACCGCCGGCGCCCAGGTGCGCCTGCTCGGTGCGGGCACGCTGGTGCGTGAGGCGCAGGCTGCGGCGCAGTTGCTGGCAGACGATTGGCAGGTGACCAGCGAAGTGTTCAGCGTGACCAGTTTCAGCGAACTGGCGCGTGAAGCGCGCGAAGTGGAACGCTGGAACCGCCTGCACCCGCAGGAAGCCGCACGCAGCAGCCACCTCGCGGATTGCCTGCCCACCGGCGCGCCGGTGATCGCGGTGTCTGACTACGTGCGCGCAGTGCCGCAGATGATTGGCTCGTACCTGGACTCGCGCTACACCGTGCTCGGCACCGATGGTTTCGGGCGCAGTGATACGCGTGCGGCGTTGCGCGATTTCTTTGAAGTGGACCGCCATCACCTGGTGCTGGCAGCGCTGACGGCGTTGGTGGAGCAGGGGAGCCTGCAGCCGCAGGTGTGCCAGCAGGCGATTGAGCGGTACGGCCTGCAGGCGGAACGCGAAGCTTCCTGGACCCGCTGAACCTGCAGGAGCCCGGCTGGCCGGGCTCCTACGGGGCAGCGGTGTTGGTCAGAGGGTGGCGATCAGGGCCGGCCCAAACGCTTCTTTCAAGAAAACCGGGGCGATATACCGCTCGTAATGCGCCTCGGACAGCAGGAAAAACTCGCGGTCAATCGCATCGCGCAAATCCGCCAGGCTGCGCTCGCGAAACTCCGGCAGCAACGCCAGGCCATACGCATCCAGCTTGGAAATCACCCGCGCACCCCGCGCAATCAGCTGGTAGGCCCAGCAATACGGCGACTGATGCGGCATGAAGCGAATCTTGCGGTCTTCCAGCTGCTGGCGCAGGCGCTGCGGGTCAAGCACTTCGAGCTTACTGGTCATCACCTGCACCAACAGCTGTTCCAGGCGCAGCCACACCGCCTGCTTTTCATCGGCGTTGTAGCCATTCCACTGGATGACTTCATGGTGATAACGCTTGCACCCCCGGCAGACCAGGTCACCGTAGACGGTAGAGCACAGGCCGACGCAGGGCGTCTTGATGGTTTGATTGGGCATAAATAGCGACTGCTTTTCTAATCAAGAAAACGTGGGCTCATTTTCAATCTGGTGATGAAAGTGTTAGCGCGTTTTGTCGGTTTTTCTTTGTGGCTGAGCGGGCAAAGATGGGCGCATTCCACACCGAGTACCGATCATGAAACTCACCCTCAAACCCCTGGGATACTGGCTCTGCGCAGTGATGATTGCCGTTGCGAGCAGCGTCTTCGCAAGTCCGCCCTCTAACGGAGTTACCGTCATGAACAAACAGCTGGTATCGATCGCAGTCCTCAAGGCCAAGCCAGGCAAACAACAGGCGCTCAAGGAAGGCTTGTTGGCGCTGGTGGAGCCTACGCGCACAGAACCCGGCAACCTTGACTATGTGCTGTATGAACTGCGGGACGAACCCGGCACGTTCTACATGCGTGAAGCGTTCAAGGACCAGGCGGCACTCGATGCGCATTTTGCGACGCCATACTTTCAGCGGTTTGCCGCGACGGCGGATGAGCTGCTCAGCGAGCCGTTGAAGCTGATCTTTCTGGAGCAGGTTTCCAACTGAAGAGCGATGTCGGTCTTCAGGGCGCCATCGCCGGCTTGCCGGCGATAGCGTCCACAAGATCAATCAGTCCCAGCTCAACGCACCGCCAGTCTGGTACTCGATCACACGGGTCTCGAAGAAGTTCTTCTCTTTCTTCAAGTCCATGATCTCACTCATCCAAGGGAACGGGTTGGTCGTGCCTGGATATTCTTCCTTCAAGCCAATCTGCGACAGGCGACGGTTGGCGATGAACTTGAGGTAGTCCTCCATCATCGCCGCGTTCATGCCCAACACGCCGCGCGGCATGGTGTCGCGCGCGTATTCGATCTCCAGCTGCGTCCCTTGCAGGATCATCTGGGTCGCTTCTTCTTTCATCTCGGCATCCCACAAGTGTGGGTTTTCGATTTTGATCTGGTTGATCACGTCGATACCGAAGTTCAGGTGCATCGACTCGTCACGCAGGATGTACTGGAACTGCTCGGCGACGCCGGTCATTTTGTTGCGGCGGCCCATCGACAGGATCTGTGTAAAGCCGCAGTAGAAGAAGATGCCTTCCAGGACGCAGTAGTAGGCGACCAGGTTGCGCAGCAGCTCCTTGTCAGTCTCGACGGTGCCGGTTTCGAACTTCGGATCGGAGATCGAACGGGTGTATTTCAGGCCCCAGGCGGCTTTTTTCGCGACCGATGGGATCTCGTGGTACATGTTGAAGATTTCGCCTTCATCCATGGCCAGCGATTCGATGCAGTACTGGTAGGCGTGGGTGTGGATCGCTTCCTCGAAGGCCTGGCGCAGGATGTACTGGCGGCACTCCGGGTTGGTGATCAGGCGGTACACGGCCAGGACCAGGTTGTTGGCAACCAGCGAGTCGGCGGTGGAGAAGAAGCCGAGGTTGCGCATGACGATGCGACGTTCGTCGTCGGTCAGGCCTTCGGGGTTTTTCCACAGGGCGATGTCGGCGGTCATGTTGACCTCTTGCGGCATCCAGTGGTTGGCGCAGCCGTCGAGGTACTTCTGCCAGGCCCAGTCGTACTTGAAGGGCACGAGTTGGTTGAGGTCGGCGCGGCAGTTGATCATGCGCTTTTCGTCAACGGCGACGCGGGCGGCGGAGCCTTCCAGCTCGGCGAGGCCTTCGGCGACGTCGAGTTTGTCGAGGGCGGCCTTGGCGCGGATGATCGCGGCGGAGTCGTTGGCCGTCACGTTGCGCGCTTCGAGCGCGGCGGCGGCGCCTGCGCCATCCAGGCGGTCCATGTTGGCTTCACTGGCGTGGCCGGCGTTGGCGCCCTTGATCACCGCTGCACCGGTGTCTTCGTTGTCGACTTCATCCCAACTCAGCATTGAAATACTCCTTCCTGGTCTGTTCTGACGGCGTGTGAACCCGTCCAAAAATATGCAATTTGCAGGCTACTAGGCATTGAAATACTGCGCGTAGTGTGGTCGGTAAATATCGATTCTGCACACTATGTAGTGGTCTGTTCTGTTTGTGGGCACACTATATGGTGTGTAACAAAGATGGTCAACGCACAAGATGTACGCTCTCGAGTGGCTGGCGTGACGTGGGTCAGCTATAAAGACCGGGATTATTGACCCGAAGCAGGACCTCAAGGGAATGAGCCATTTATTGATCCGCGCCGCCCGTCTGGAAGACGCCGAAGGCATTTTCCAGGTGCACAAAAACTCCGTCGAAAGCCTCTGCCACGCCGATTACGGCCCCACCCAGATCAGCATGTGGCTGGATGGCCGCTCGCCCGAGACGTACCGCGAGGCAATCGTCGCCGGCAATGTGTGGCTGGCCTGCACGGACGTGATCCAGGGGTTCGTGGAAATCGATGGCCACGAAGTCAGCAAACTGTTTGTGCGTGGCCAGGCCGCCGGGCAGGGCGTAGGGGCTCGCCTGCTCCGCGAAGCGCTGGCGCGCATCGAAGCCGCCGGTCATGCCAAGGCGTATCTGGAAGCGACCCTCACCGCCGAAAAATTCTATGCCGCGAGCGGCTTTCGCAAGATTGGCGAAGGCACCTTCAGCCGTGGCAACAGCCCGGTTTGCATCGAGATCATCAAGATGGAGCGCGCTTTTCCGCGGGCATGAGAAAAACTCACAGCCCCATGACTTTTAATGGTTACGCCCGCCCTCAGCGCCAGTGCTAAAAAATCGCCAACCAGCTCCCCATAACAACAAAGAGCGTTTGCGAAATGAAAACACTGGATCTGTACATCGGCGAAGGCTTTGAAGGCCCGGGCGTCAACGCGGCCCACATCAATATCCTGATCGGCCCGCGCAACGGCCCGGCCGGCCAGGCGTTCGCCAACAGCCTGGCGTCTCCCAGCCAAGGGCATTGCCCGTTCATGGTGATCGCCCAGCCGAACATCCCGGTCAAGCCCATGACCCTCTACGTCAACAAGGCCGCGATCGGCAGCGACCTGCACGGCAACGCCACCTGGGGCGCCTCCCAGGCCGGTATCGCCAAGGCCGTGCTCGAAGCGTTGCTGGACGGCACCTTGCCGGCCGAGGCCGAAGACGAGTGGGCCATCGTCACCGCCAACTGGGTCAACCCGGCCTGCGACGACCTTGATGCCGTCTACCTGAACAACTACAACGCCTGCCGCACCGCGATCCGCGCAGCCCTCACCGGCACGCCGTACACCGCGCAACTGGCGGACGTGGTCAACCAGATCAGCAACCCTTTCTACACGCCTAAAGCCTGAGGACATCCCCATGCAATACATTCGTTTGGGCAACTCCGGCCTGCAAGTCTCGCGCCTGTGCCTGGGCACCATGAACATGGGCACCCCGGACTGGAAACCGTGGATCTTCGACGAGAAGCAAAGCGAGCCGATCGTCGCCCACGCCCTGGCCAACGGCGTCAATTTCATCGACCTGGCCGACTTCTATTCCGCCGGTGTCGGCGAGGAAGTGGTAGGGCGCATCCTCAAGCGCGTCGCCCGGCGTGACGAGATCGTGGTCACCACCAAGGTCGGCTACGGCACCCGCAGCGGCATCAACGCCAGCGGCCATTCGCGCAAGCACATCATGGACAGCATCGACGCATCCCTCAGCCGCCTGGGCATGGATTACGTCGACGTGTTCATGCTGCATTACTTCGACGTGAACACCCCGGTCGAAGAAACCATGAGCGCCCTCAATGACATCGTGCGCTCCGGCAAGGCGCGCTACATCGGCGTGTCGACCATGCTCACCGGCCAGCTGGCGAAAATTCTCCTGGCCTGCGAGCGCAATGGCTGGGTCAAGCCGATCAACATGCAGCTGCAACTGAACTGCGCCTACCGCGAGGAAGAGCGCGAGATGATCCCGTTTTGCCGCGACCAGGGCCTCGGCGTGTCGGTGTTCAGCCCGCTGGCGCGCGGCTTGCTCACCGGCGAGGTGCAATCGACGCGCAACCAGACCGACTTCTTCACCCAGCAGATGTACAGCGACCAAACCTCGTTCGATATCGCCCATTCGGTGCAGCGCGTGGCACGTGCCCGTGGCGTGTCCAACGCGCAGATCGCCCAGGCGTGGGTCGCCAACCATCCAGGTGTCGATGTGATGCTGGTCGGCGCCGACACCACCGCGCAGTTCGACAGCGCGCTGGCCGCCCTCGACACCCAATTGGATGCCGAAGAACTGCATGAGCTGGAACGCAACTACACACCGTGCGATGTGATCAACGACTACACCGCCGGCAAGCGCATCCTGCGTGCGGCCCGTCCGGGCCTGGACCGTTTCAACCTGATCGAGGCCGTGGCATGAACCCGCTGATCCGTACTGGCAACTACATCGATGGCCAATGGTCCAGCGGTGGCTCGACCTACCCGGTGCTCAATCCGGCGAATGGCGCGCTGATCGCCGACGTACAACGCGCCGGCGCTGAGCACACCGACCTGGCCATCGCCGCCGCCCACCGCGCGTTGCCGGCCTGGCGTACGCTCACCGCCAAGGAGCGCAGCCAGCGTCTCAAGCGCTGGAGCGAGCTGATGCTCAGCCATCAGAAAGACCTCGCGCAGTTGCTCAGCCTCGAGCAGGGCAAGCCCCTCGCCGAAGCCATGGGCGAAGTGGTCTACGCCGCGAGCTTCCTGGAGTGGTTTGGCGAAGAGGCCAAGCGTGCCTATGGCGACGTGATTCCGAGCCACAAGGCCGATGCCCGCATCATCGTGACCAAGGAAGCCACCGGCGTGGTCGCGGCGATCACGCCTTGGAATTTCCCCCTGGCGATGGTCACCCGCAAGGTAGGCCCGGCGCTGGCGGCGGGCTGCACGATGATCCTCAAGCCCTCGGAAGAAACCCCGCTGTCGGCCTTCGCCCTGGCGGTCCTTGCCGAGCAGGCCGGCATTCCGGCCGGTGTGTTCAATATTGTCTCCGGTGACGCCGTGGCCATCGGCGGCGCGCTGCAGGCCTCCAGTGTGGTGCGCAAGCTGTCGTTCACCGGCTCCACGCGCACCGGCAAACTGCTCATGCGCCAGGCGGCGGACACGCTGAAAAAAGTCTCGCTGGAACTGGGCGGCAACGCGCCGTTCATTGTGTTCGACGACGCCGACCTCGACGCCGCCGTCAAAGGCGCGATGGCGTCCAAGTTCCGCAATACCGGGCAGACCTGTGTGTGCGTCAACCGCTTCTTTATCCAGGACGGCGTGTATGACGCGTTCACCACCAAACTTGCCGAGGCGGTCAAGGCCATGCGCGTCGGCAGCGCCCTGGACGGCGACACCGAGCAAGGCCCGCTGATCAACGCCGCCGCGCTGGCCAAGGTTGAAGCCCATGTGGGCGACGCCTTGGAAAAGGGCGCCAAACTGTTGTGCGGCGGCCGGCGCCATGCGCTGGGCGGCACCTTCTTCGAGCCGACCATCCTCACCGAAGCCCACGGCGAGATGCTGATCGCCCAGGAAGAAACCTTCGGCCCGGTGGCGGCGTGCTTCCGCTTCAGCGATGAAGCCGAGGTACTGCAGCGCGCCAATGACACGCCGTTCGGCTTGTCGGCCTATTTCTACAGCCGCGACATTGGCCGCGTGTGGCGCATGGCCGAAGGCCTGGAGGCGGGCATGGTCGGCATCAATGAAGGGATCATCTCCACCGAGGTCGCGCCGTTTGGCGGCATCAAGGAATCCGGCCTCGGCCGCGAAGGCTCCAAGTACGGCCTGGATGATTACCTGGAGATCAAATACCTGTTGATGGGCGGGCTGTAGACCCCCAGGTCTGCAAACAGCACAGGTCGACTGTGGAAGCTGGCTTGCCTGCGACAGCGGTACGCCAGCGACCCATGCTTCGACCGATCCACTGCTCGCACCACAAGGCGCACGCCCACCGTTACTCCATCAAAAACAACAATAGGGAGAACACCATGACCGCCCAACCCGTCAATATCGACGACCTGCCGATCGGCCGCTTTCACCTGAAGATCGCCGGCCTGACCTTTGGCGCGCACTTCACCGATGGCTACATCCTCGGCCTGATCGGTATCGCTTTCACCCTGCTCAGCCCGCAGATGCAACTCGATGCCTTGTGGCAAGGCTTGATCGGCGCCTCGGCGCTGATCGGGCTGTTCCTCGGCAGCCTGTTTTTCGGCTGGATCTCCGACACCCTCGGCCGGCAGAAAATCTTCCTGGTCAGCTTTGTGTTGATCACTGTCGCCTCGGTCATGCAGTTCTATGCCGAAACAGCCATGGGCCTGTTGTTGTGCCGCATCCTCATCGGCATTGGCCTGGGCGGTGATTTCAGTGTCGGCCATGCCATGCTGGCGGAGTTCTCGCCGAAGAAACATCGCGGCGTGTTGCTGGGCTCATTCAGTGTGATCTGGACCTTCGGCTACGTGGCCGCAACCTTTGTCGGCACGGCCATGCTCAGCCTGGGTGACGATGCCTGGCGCTGGATGCTGGCGTCCTCGGCGATTCCCGCCGGGCTGATCCTGATCGCGCGTATTGGCACCCCGGAATCACCGCGCTGGCTGATCAACCGTGGGCGCATCGCCGAAGCCCGCGCCATCGTCAAGAAGCACCTCGGCGAACACGTGGTTCTCGATGAAGAACCGTCGACGCCGACCCGTTCGGGCTACGGCGTCCTGTTCAGCCGTGAATACCGCAAGCGCACGGCGTTCAACTGCCTGTTCTTTGTGTGCATCGTGATGCCGTACTTTGCGATCTACACGTTCCTGCCGTCGATCCTGCAGAAGATGGGCCTGTCCCAGGGCTTTGGCACCGAACTGCTGCTCAACCTGTTGCTGATTGTCGGTGCGCTGATCGGCATCTGGTGCACGGTGAAGTTCTCGCGCCGGGGCTTCCTGATCAACTCATTCATCATCCTCGCCGTCGCGCTGTTCCTGCTCGCGGTGTTGCCGGGCAGCATGGCCTGGCTGATGGTGCTGACCTTCGGCGTGTTCACCCTGGTGTTGTCGGCGGTGAGCAACCTGGTCGGGGTGTTCCCGGCAGAAAGCTTCCCCACCGAAGTGCGTGCCAGCGGTATCGGCCTGGCGACGGCGGTGAGCCGCCTGGGCTCGGCGGTCAGTACCTTCCTGCTGCCGGTGAGCGTGGCCGGCATCGGCTTGAGCCCGACCATGGGCATTCTCTCGGCGATCCTGGTGCTGGGCGCGCTCATCTCCTGGGCATGGGCGCCGGAAACCAAGGCGTTGACCTTGAGCCAGGCGTGCAAGGCCGAGGCGCCCGTGCCATCAGGGATTGCTGACCTGGCCCAGCCACTGCGTAAACAGCCGAACCTTGGATAAGCCCAGCTTGTCCGGCGCCACATCCAGCCAATAGCCATACGGGCCGATCACCTCCACGGGGGTGATCGGCAGCAGGCTGCCATTGGCCAATTCCCGCTCGATCATCTGCCGGTCGATCACCGCCAGGCCACCGCCTGCCAGCGCGGTGTGAATCACCTGGTCCAGGGTGCTGAATTCCAGGCCCTGGTCCGCATCGATGTCCTCCCGGCCCATGGCCGCCAGCCAGTTCTCCCAGACCTTCAAGCGCTTGCCGTCGTGCAGGATATGCAGGAGCGGGGCGCGGCGCAGGTCGGGCGGCTGGCCGTCGATGAACAGCTCCGTGCTGGCCACGGCGATGTGGCGTTCCATCACCAGCAATTCGCTGCTGCAATGCAGCGCCGGCTCCAGGCCGAAGCGGATCTGGCAGTCGATTTCCGCCAGGCTTGCGTGACTGTTTTGATGGGTGACGCTGAGGTTGATGTCCGGGTAGCGCTCGCAAAAGCGCCGCAAGTGCGCGGACAGCCAGCGCGTGGCCCAGGTCGGCGGCGCGACGATGCGCAGGCGCTGGCGCAGGTTGGGCACGCGCACGGCCTGCAGGGCTCGCTCGATATGGTCGAAGGCGTCACTCAGGTGCGGCGAGAGGGCAAAGCCGGCTTCGGTCAGGGCCAGGCCTTGCGGCGTGCGGATGAACAGAGCGACACCGAGGTAGTCCTCCAACTGCTTGATCTGCCGGCTGACCGCACCTTGGGTCACGTTGAGGCCGACGGCGGCCTGGCTGAAGCTGCGGTGGCGGGCGACTTCTTCGAAGACGCGGAGCATGTTGAGGGAGGGTAGTTGGCGCATGAAATGGATTCCACACCGGTTGTTTTTATAGTGTTTTTGGCGGCCTCTTCGCGGGCAAGCCCGCTCCCACAGGGGAATGCATTCAAACTGTGGGAGCGGGCTTGCCCGCGAAGGCGTCAGTAATGACGCCGCCTATTAGAAGTAATACCCAATGTTCATGTACAGCTGATTTTCCCATTGGTTACTACCCCCAGCCCCCAAGCTCTGGGTATAGCTGCTCCCACCAATGTACGGATCGTTCTTGCCGATCAACCATTCCGTCGCCACCCACAACTTGCTGACCGAAAACGACGTCCCCAGAATCACCCGCTGCGAGGTCTTGAACTGATCCTCGGATTTATCGAACGCACTGTAGTTGGCATACAGCTTCACCCCACTGACCTGGTCGAACAGGTACTTGCCGCCGACGTCATAACTCAGGTCCGCCACATACAAATTGCCCCGGCTGGCCACGTTGAAGGTGCCGTCATAACCGCCCAACGTGACCACGCTGTCAGTGCCCGGGTTGCGCGGTGACATCTGTTGGCGCGCTGCCTGCAGCTGCAGGCCCCACGGGCCGTTCTTGCCCAGGTAGTGGACGGCTACTGCGTTGCGGCGGCCGTCGTTGCCGGTGTCTTTGTTTTCCAGGGTGGAGGTCAGGCCGGACACGCCGACTTCGGACTTCCAGCCGCCCAGGTCGAGGGCCTTGGCCACGCGCAGCACCACGGTGTTGCGTTCCTGGTTGTCGCTGCCGTCGGCGACGTAGCTGTCGGCGCCGGAGACCACGCTGGAATAGGTCACGCCCTTGCTGGTGCCTTTGCCTTGCCAGGCCGGACGCAGGTAGTAGCCGGCCTGGACGTTCCAGTCGCCGGTCTGCTGCACGTACTTGGCGCCGACCTGCTGCACGTCTTCCAGGCCGATCACGTTGCCGAGGGTTTCATAAAAGGTGCTGCCGAAGTACGGCTGCAGCCCGAACGGCACGGTGTTGAGGCCGACTTGCACCTGTTGCTCGGGGTTGAACTTGTAGCCGACCCAGGCGAACTTGGCGAACTGGATATCGCCGTAGTTCTTGGTGTACTGGTAGGGGTACGAGCGCCCGTAGAACCGGTACTGTGCTTCGCCGATCCAGCTGTCGGAGTTGTACTTGGCGCTGAGGTACACGGTGTCGAGGCCGAACTTCTGGATGTCGCGGTCCGGGTCATAGTCCCAGCGTGCCCGGATGGCGCCGCCGAGGTCGAGGTTATCGGTGACTTGCACGGCCATGGCCGGCGCCGCGAGGGCGCCGAGCACAGGGATAAGGGTGAAGTAGCGCATCGTTGGTCGCATGGTTTTACTCTCGTTTTTAGTTATTTTTGGCAACAGCAGCCCGTTGCCGCAGCGAACGCTGCGACGCGGGGAAAAGGTTTCAACTCAGTGCGCGGCGGGGCGGATCAGCCGTAGCGGCGGCCCGGCCGCCGGCAATTGCGACGCGCCGGGAGCCGCGGCGAGCAATGCCTGGGTGTAGACGTTCTGCGGGCGCAGCAGCACCTGTTCGGCGGTGCCGTATTCGACCACCTCGCCCTGGCGCATCACCGCGATGTGGTCGCTGATCTGCGCCGCCACGCGCAGGTCGTGGGTGATGAACAGGATGCTCAGGTTCAACTGCTGCTGCAGCGTGGCGAGCAATTCCAGTACCTGCTTTTGCACCGACACATCCAGCGCCGACACGCTCTCATCGGCGATCAGCACTTCCGGGCGCATCGCCAGGGCGCGGGCAATGCCGATGCGCTGGCGCTGGCCGCCGGAGAACTGCCGAGGCTTGCGCTGCAGGGCATCGCGCTTGAGGCCCACCTGCTCGAGCAGGTCGCCGGCTTCGGCCCAGGCATCCTTGGCCGACAGCCCACGCAATTGCGCGGCGCGCGCGATGATGTCGCCGACACGGTGGCGGGGATTGAGCGAGCCATACGGGTCCTGGAAAATCATCTGGATACGCCGGCGATTGGCGGCCAGTGCCGCGCCGCGCAGGGCCAGGAAGTCGGTGTCGCCGACCCACACATGGCCACTGTCGCTGTCCACCAGGCGGATCGCGGCCTTGACCAGCGTGCTTTTGCCCGAGCCGGATTCGCCGACAATCGCCAGCGTCTTGCCGCGCGGCAGGTTCAGCGACACATCGCGCAGCGCCGCCACCGAACTGCCGCCGACCGTGTAGGTCTTGGTCAGGTGCTCGATGCGCAAGGCCATTTCGCCGTCCTCGCTCGGCACATGCAATTCGGGGTGCAGTGCCGGCACCGCCGCAATCAGCGTGCGGGTGTAGGCATGAGCCGGCGCATTCAGTACCTGGTCGCGTGCGCCGATTTCCACCAGGCGGCCACCTTCCATCACCGCGATGCGGTCGGCAATCTGCGCCACCACGCCAAAGTCGTGGGTGATAAACAGGATGCCGTGCTGCCCGCGCCCACGCAGGTCGCGCACCAGCTTCAGCACTTGGGCCTGGGTGGTCACGTCGAGGGCGGTGGTGGGTTCGTCGGCGATCAACAGGTCCGGGTTCATCGCCAGGGCCATGGCAATCACCACGCGCTGGCATTGCCCCCCGGACAACTGGTGCGGGAAGCTGTTGGCGATGCGCGGCGGGTCCGGCAGTTGCGTGGACGCCAACAGCGCAAGCATGCGTTCGCGGCGCTCGGCGGCGGGCATCTGCGGCGCATGAATGTCGAAGATCTCTTCGACTTGTTTGCCGATGCGAATCGCCGGGTTGAGTGCGGCCATCGGCTCCTGGAAAATCATCGCAATGCGGTTGCCGCGCAGTGCCCGCAGGCGCGCGTCGTCGAGGCGGCAGATATCCTCGCCGAGAAAGTCGATGACCCCACCGGCATGTCGCAGGCCCTTGGCGTAATCGCCCATGATCGCCGCCGACAGCACGGACTTGCCCGAGCCCGACTCGCCGATCACACAGAGGATTTCGCCCTTGCGCACGTCCAGGCTGATGCCTTGCACGGCGTGGCTGCGGTCGGCGCCCTTGGGCAGTTCGACGGACAGGTTGTCGACCCGCAATACGGTTTGCTCGCTGCTCATGCTCAACTCCTTGCGCCTTGCTGCGCGTGTTCATCCAGCCCGTCGGCGAGCAGGCTCAGGCCGAGCATCAGGGTGGAGATGGCGATGCAGGGGAAGATCACCAGGTGCGGGAAGGAAATGGCCATGGCGCGGCCGTCATTGATCATGCCGCCCCAGTCCGGGGTCGGTGGCGGCAGGCCGAGGCCGAGGAACCCGAGGGCGCCGATCATGATCGCGGTGTAGCCAATGCGCAGGCAGAAATCGACGATCAGCGGCCCGCCGCAGTTGGGCAGGATTTCCACCAGCATGATCCGCAGCGAGCCTTCGCCCTGGGTGATGGCGCTGAGCACGTAGTCGCGCGAGCGGATGTCGATGGTCAGCGCGCGCATGATGCGAAAGATCGCCGGTGCGCTGGTGAAGGTCACCGCAATCAGAATGTTCAGCGCCGAAGCGCCGAGGGCGATGATGATCACGATGTACAGCACCAGCACCGGGAACGACAGCACGGTGTCGGCCACATACGACAGCACCGCGTCGACCCAGCCATTGAAGTAACCGGCGCACAGGCCCATGGCGATGCCCACGGCAAAGGCGGTGAGGGTGGCGAGGATCGACCAGAACAGCACGGTGCGCGTGCCCCAGATCAGCCGCGAGAGAATGTCGCGGCCAATCATGTCGGTGCCCAGCAGGAACCGCGCGCCGTCATCGCCGGCAGTCAGCGGGGTCAGCAGTGGCGTGAAGCTTTCCAGCGGATCATGCGGCGCCAGCCACGGCGCGCACAGGGCGATCAGCACCCAGCCGCCGACCAGCAGCAGGCCGAGCAGCGCCAGCGGATGCTTGAAGGATTTGAGCAGGTTCATGGGCGGCCTCCGCCGAGACTGCGCAGGGTGATGCGCGGGTTGAGCCAGGTGTAGGCGAGGTCCGAAAAGATCTTGCTGATGCCCACCACCACGCCACTGATCATCGCGCAGGCTTCGATCAGGTAGACGTCATGGTTGAGCGAAGCGGTATAGAGCAGCGAGCCGAAGCCTTTGTAGGCGAAAAACACTTCCACCACGATCACGTTCGACAGCAGCCAGGGGATGTACAGCATGATCACCGTGACCGGCGCGATCAGCACATTGCGCAGCGCATGGCGCAGCACGATGCGTGCAGTGGAGGCACCTTTGAGGCGCGCGGTGCGGATGTACGGCGCCTGCATCACCTCGACCATCGACGCGCGGGTGATACGCGCCAGGTAGCCGATGCCGAACAGGCACAGCACCATCAGCGGCAGCACCAGTTCCACGGCGCTGAAGCCGTCACTCATGCTGCTGACACCGGGCAGCCAGTTGAGCCAGAACACAAAGATCGCCGAGACGAATACGGCGCTGGCGAAGTCCGGGATCGAGGTGGTGACGATCGACAGGAACGACACCAGCCGGTCGACCGGCGAGCCCTGGCGGATCCCCGCGAGGACGCCCAGGGTCAGCGCCACCGGCACCATCACCAGTAGCGCCAAGCCGGCCAGGGTCAGGGTTTGCCAGAGGTTGGGCAGCAGCAGCTTGAGCACCGATTCGCGAAAGTACACCGAAGTGCCCCAGTCGCCACTGACGAAATCCTTCAACCACACCAGGTAACGCCACGCGAACGGCTGGTTATAGCCGTGTTCCAGCAGCCACGCGGCGCGCTGGTCGGCGGCGGAGTAGGGGCCGAGGACGTTGATTGCCACGTCCTCGATATTCAGTTCCAGCGCCAGGAACACAATCAGCGATACCGACAGCAGGGTCGCCAGCAGCATCAGCAATTTGCGCAGTAGAAAATGAGCCATCAGGTGCACGCTCCGACGGGGGGATGGGAAGGGGTGTTGCGCCTGTCGATCAGGCGCTCAGCCAGACACTGCCCATGGGGTAGAAGTCGGAGGGGTGGACCTGGAAGCCCTGGACCTTTTTGCTCACGGCGGTGAACTTATCGCCCCAGAACGGCTGCACGATCACGCACGCGTCCTGCAGGATCTGCTCGACGTCCTGCATGGCCGCCGCGCGTTGCTTGGGGTCGATGATGCCCATGGCCTTGTCCAGGGCCGCATCAAAGGCCGGGTCGTGGTAGTGGCTTTCGTTCCAGGCGCCGCCGCCACGGTAGGCCAGCTCCAGGGACATCACCCCGAGCGGGCGGTGGGCCCAATAGGTCAGGCTGAACGCGGCCTTGTCCCAGATCGGCCAGTACTGGGCCGCGGGCACCACCTTGAGGTTGATGCGGATGCCGGCTTCCAGGCAGTTCTGTTGCAGGATCTGCGCGCAATCCTGCTCATAGCGGCCCTGGGTGTTGCCGACGATCAGGTCGATGTCCAGGCCATTGGCAAACCCGGCCTCGACCAGCAGTTTTTTCGCCGCCGCCACGTCGCGCTCGCGCTTGGGCAACGCAAAGTACTCGGGATGAGAGGGCGCCACGTGGTGGTCTTCGCCGAGGGTGCCCATGCCGCGATAGGCGACCTTGAGCATTTGCGCGTTGTCGGCGCACAGCACTACCGCCTTGCGCACCCGCACATCGGTGAACGGCTTCTGATCGCAGGCCATGCGCATCACCACGGTCTGCGCGGATTTGCAGCTGAGCAGCTGCGCACCCGGCAAGCGCTTGGCCAGGTCGAGTTCGGCCACGGTCACGCGGTACAGCACGTCGACCTGGCCGGCCTGCAGGGCGGCGAGGTGGGTGGACACGTCGGTGCCCATGTCGATATAGCGCAGCTCGTCGAGGTTGGCCGGCTTGCCCCAATAGTCGGCGCGCTTGGCGAACGTCGCCTGCTTGTTGACCGCGAATGACACCAGCTTGAATGGCCCGGTCGCCAGCGGGTTCTTGGCCCAGTCATCGCCAGCCTTGAAGCTGCGATGGACCATGGCGCAGGTGAACGCGTTGAGCATCTCCGGGATCGCCAGGATCGGCCGCTTGAGTTGCAGGCGGAACTGATAGTCGCTGACTTTTTCGAAGGCCTTGATGTCCTGGAACGCCGTGCGGTTGACCGACTTGGAGTCGGCGGCGATCCAGCGCTGGATATTGTGCTGTACATCGTCGACGTTGAAGCTGTCGCCGTTGCTCCACTTCACGTCCTGGCGCAGGTTGAAGGTCCAGGTGGTGAGGTCGTCGGACGGGCTCCAGCTTTCGGCGAGGTACGGGTGGGTGATGTTGTCGGCGTCGACCCAGGTCAGGTATTCCAGAGCATTGCGCAGCAGGTTCGACGCTTCGATCCAGGTGATCAGCATCGGGTCCTGGATTTCCTGGATCGCGCAGGCAAAACGCAGGCTGCCGCCTTGGCGGGCCGGCGTGCCGTCGGCGGCCTGGGCATCGTTGCCGAGCAGGGCTGAGCCGATAAAGCTGCTGGCGCTGGCCACGGTGATGCCAAGGAGGGCGGCGGTGCGCAGGAATTGCCGGCGGTTGATCTCGCCGCTTTGCACCTGATTGCACAGGGCTTCGACGGCCGGGTGCGGCGCGTTACCGTCCAGGGTCGCTAAAACGTTGGAATCGGACATGGGGCTGCTCTCATGTTGTTTTTATTAGAGATGCCCGCAGTTTTGTCATCGGTGCGACGATCGACAAACGATAAATTCAGCGGTTAAACGTTCCTTAAACGCATGTTAGTCGGCGTGGCGGTGGCGGTGTGTCGAGATAGACGCGCCGCTGGCGTGGCGATCGTTACTGCGCGATACAAAAAATCATGTTGGCTAGGAAAAAACTGCTGGCTCATGGGATGCTTGGCGCCTCGTCAGTCGTCCTCGAGTGCTTCCCATGAAACGCAAAATGCCCGGGCTCAATGCCCTCAAGGCTTTCGAAGTGGCCGGCAGTACCGGCAGTTTTACCCGGGCTGCCGAGCTGCTGAACGTGACCCAGAGCGCGGTCAGCCGCCAGGTCCGGCAGTTGGAAGAGCAGTTGGGCGAGAACTTGTTGGAGCGTCGTCACCATCACCTCGAACTGACCAGCGCCGGGCGCGTGTTGCTGCGCGCGTTGCACCAGTCGTTCGACAAGATCGAGTTGACGGTGCGCAGCATCCAGCAGAAAACCCATTCGAACCGGTTGCACGTCAACGCGCCGCCGACCTTCACCAGCCGCTGGCTGATGCCCCGTCTGGGCCGCCTGCGCGAGGCCCATCCGGAGCTGGAATTGAGCATCACCACCTGTTTGCAGGACAGCCTGGCGCAGACCAGCACGCTGGATTGCGCGATTCGGTTTGGCAACGGCGAATGGGATGGCCTCGACAGTTCGTTGCTGATACAGGAGCGGCATATCGCCGTGTGCGCGCCGTCGCTGTATGCCCGTGAGTGCAGCGACGAGGGTGTGGACCTCAACCGCATGACCTTGTTGCATGTGCTGGCCAGCGAAGACCAGCGCTATCTGACCTGGAAACACTGGCTGGACGCGGCGCGCATCCACGGTGTGGATACCCAGGGCGGGTATGAATTCGACTTGCTGGACCTGGCCATTCGCGCGGCCACCGATGGGTTGGGGATCACCATTGCCGACTGGCATATGGTCGCGGCGGAGTTGGCATCGGGGCAGTTGACCCAGGTGTTGAACGTGCATGTGGAGGGGCATCAGTCCTATTGGCTGGTGACGCGGCCGGAGCAGACGGATTTGCCGCAGTTGCAGGTGTTCAGCCAGTGGTTGCAGGAAGAGATCTGGTTGGCGCAGCGGCAGTTGGAGCCGTCTACGGCGGCGAACTGACGGATTTTCTGTAGGCGCGGGCTTGCCGGCGATCGCAGCGCCGGCAAGCCAGCGCCTGCCGGGGTATCTCACAAGCTGATCTTGATCTGCGCGCACAACCCGCCTTCCGGGCGGTTGCTCAAGGTCAGCGAACCGCCGATGGCCACCACCAGTTGCTGGGCAATCGCCAGCCCCAGCCCGGTGCCGCCGGTGCCACGGTTGCGTGAGCTTTCCACGCGGTAGAACGGCTGCATGACCTGCACCAGTTCGTCTTCGGCGATGCCGGGGCCGTTGTCCAACACCTTGATCGACAGCTCGCCCTCGGTCGTCGAACCGACTTCCAGCTGTGCGGCGCCGGCAAATTTGAGGGCGTTGTCCACCAGGTTGACCAACACCCGCCGCAACGCGTGGGGACGGGTGTCGAGCACCACCGCACTTTTGCCGCTGAGGCTCACCTGCTTGTGCATGTCCTGGTAGTCGAACACCAGGCTGTCGAGGAAGGCGTCGAGGTGGATGCGGTGGCTGGCTTCGGTGGCGCCGTGCACGCTGCGGGCATAGGCGACGCCTTCGCGCACCAGGTGCTCCATTTCGCTGAGATCACCCCAGAGTTTGTCGCGATCAGCCGAATTCTCCATGAACTCGGCGCGCAGTTTCATGCGCGTGATCGGGGTTTGCAGGTCGTGGGAAATCGCCGCCAGGATCTGCATGCGTTCCTTGAGGTATTCGGCGATGCGCTGCTGCATGGCGTTGAACGCGGCGGCCGCGTGGGCCACTTCGGTCGGGCCGTGTTCATCCAGCGGCGTCGGATGGGCGTTGGGGTCGAGGGTCTCCACGGCGCGGGCCAGTCGGGTCAGCGGGCGGATGGCGAGGCGCACGGCGAACCAGGTGCAGCCCAGCAGCAGCGCGAGTTGCAGCACCAGCACCACCGGCAGCCAGTAGGCCACGGGCAGGGCGGCGGGGCGTACGTCGAGGGTGATGGGGTTGCCATCGGCCAGGGTCAGGTGCGCCTGGAAGTGCTTCTGCAGGCCAGGGATCGTACGAAAGGTCAGGGCGTACTGTTCGCCCA
The DNA here is from genome assembly GCF_016651025.1 of Pseudomonas sp. TH21. Lineage (NCBI taxonomy): Bacteria > Pseudomonadati > Pseudomonadota > Gammaproteobacteria > Pseudomonadales > Pseudomonadaceae > Pseudomonas > Pseudomonas sp. TH21. The sequence continues at coordinate 2,911,614 of NZ_JAEKEQ010000001.1, forward strand.
GGGCCTCGGCGATCGAGGTGGCGGCCATCGGGATGTCATCGTTGCGCATCGGCTCGCCTGGCTCGCCGGCGTTGAGCAGGTAGCGGTAGTTCTGCCGGTCGATGCGCGGCAGCCAGGCCGCGCGTTCGTTGGCGGGCAGACGGTCGAGGATCGCCACCGAGGTGGACACGTCGTTTTCCAGGTTGCCGAGCATGGCAGTGCGCGCGCTGATATAGCGCTCGTAGAACTGCGCACTGAAGGACAGGCCATGGGCGCACACCAGGCTGATCAGGAAGATCAGCGACAACTGCGACGCCAGGGTGCGTGGCCAGCCGAGTTTGAAGGTCATTGATCGGCCCCGAGGATTTCCACCGCCAGGGAAAACACATAACCCTCGCTGCGCACGGTCTTGATATAGGCCGGCTCGCGCGCATCATCCAGCAGGCGCTGGCGCAGTCGGCTCACCAACAGGTCGATGGAGCGGTCGAACAGGTCGGCATCGCGGCCCTGGGTCAGGTTGAGCAACTGGTCGCGGTTGAGCACTCGCTGGGGGTGGTCGAGGAACACCCGCAGCAGGCGGTATTCGGCGCCGCTCAGCGCCACCAGGGTGTCATCTTCATCGAGCAGGTGGCGCGCGGTGGTGTCCAGGCGCCAACGGCCAAACCGGATCAAGCGCCCGGTTTCGCTGACCACCAGGTTCGGCGGCAGCATCCGCGTGCGCCGCAACACTGCGTTGATGCGTGCAAGCAACTCGCGGGCGGCGAAGGGTTTGACCAGGTAATCGTCAGCGCCCATTTCCAGGCCGATGATGCGGTCGGTTTCATCGTTGCGCGCGGTGAGCATCAGCACCGGCGTGGCCTTGTGCTTGCCCACTCGCAGCTCGCGGCACAGCTGCAGGCCGTCGTCGCCGGGCATCATGATGTCCAGCACGATCAGGTCGACGGGGGTGGTGTCGAGGAAGCTGCGCATCTGGCGGCCGTCGGCAACCACGGTGGTGCGCATGCCGTTTTTTTTCAGGTAATTGCCCACCAGTTCGCGGATCTCGCGGTCGTCATCGACGATCAGGATGTGATCGACATGGTCCATGCTGCCTTCCTCGTTAAATACTTATGGGCGGCAGTCTAGCCAGTGTCGGCGCGCTTGCCTTGTGCCCTTTGTATTGCAGTGTATCTGGCGATAAGGAGATACACGACGAAGCAAAAAACCAGCGCGGAAGGTGGGTCGACCTGCCTAAGCTAATTCTAAAAAGATATTTATTGCGGGTTTTTAAGATCGTTTAGCTTGGACGCTTCTCAAGGATTCTATTCAAGGAGCGAGCCGCCGATGTCCCACGTGCAGTCCATCACCACGTTGCCCTTGCTCGACCTGTCGCAGCTCGATGGCAGCCCGCAGCAACGCCAGCAGTTCCTCGACGAGTTGCGCCTGGCGGCGCGGCATATCGGGTTTTTCTACCTCACCGGCCACGGGATCGACCCAGTGTTGCTGGCCGAAGTGCAGCAGCAGGCGCGCGCGTTCTTCGCCTTGCCCGAGGCCGACAAGCTGGCGGTGGGCATGCTCAATTCGCCGCACTTTCGCGGCTATAACCGCGCGGCCTCGGAGATCACTCGTGGGCAGCCGGACCTGCGCGAGCAATTTGACGTCGGCGCCGAGCGCGAGCCACTTGATGCGGGCCACCATCCGGCGGCCTGGGCGCGCCTGCAAGGCCCTAATCAATGGCCGGTAGCCTTGCCGCAACTCAAGCCGCTGGTGCTCGGCTGGCAGCAGGCGATGACGCAGATGGCGCTACGCCTGTTGCGTGCCTTTGCCCAGGCGTTGTCGTTGCCGGAAAACGCCTTTGACCCGCTGTACGGCGACAAGCCCAACGAGCACATCAAGCTGATCCGCTACCCCGGTCGTCACGCCCAGCAAAGCCGCCAGGGGTGGGGGCGCACAAGGACTCCGGCTTCCTGAGCTTTTTGCTGCAGGACCAGCCCGGCTTGCAGGTGGAAGTCGAGGAGGGCCGCTGGATCGATGCGTCGCCGCGCCCCGACACACTGGTGGTGAACATCGGCGAGTTGCTGGAACTGGCCAGCAATGGCTACCTGCGCGCCACCGTGCACCGGGTGGTATCGCCGCCGGTGGGCAGCGAGCGCCTGTCGCTGGCGTTCTTCCTCGGTGCGCAACTCGACGCGGTGGTGCCGGTGTTCCCACTGGCGCCAGAGCTGCTGCGCGACGCCCATGGCCCGACGAGCGATCCGCGCAATCCGTTGCTGCGCGAGGTCGGCTGGAATTACCTCAAGGGCCGCCTGCGCTCGCACCCCGATGTCGCCCAACGTTTCTACGCCGACGCCACGCTTCCCCACGCACTGTCCGCCTGATCAGGAGATCACTATGTTGAAGAAATCTGCACTTACCCTGGCGGCGTTGCTGGCCTCTTTCAGCGTGTCGGCCGCCGACGCCTTGCGCGTGGCTGCCGACCCGATTCCCCACGCGCAAATCCTTGAATACGTGCAAAAGCTCGACCCGGGCCTGAAGCTGAAAATCATCGAGATCCCCAGCGGCGTGAACTCCAACGAGTTGCTCGCGCATGGCGATGTCGACGCCAATTACTTCCAGCACCTGCCGTACCTCAATTCCCAGGAGCAGGCGCTCGGCCAGAAGTTTGCGGTGGCGGCCACCGTGCATATCGAGCCGCTGGGCATCTACTCCCATCGCCACACCAGCCTCGCCCAGGTGCCGGACAAAGGCACCGTGGCCGTGCCGAACAACGTCACCAACCTCAGCCGCGCGTTGTACCTGCTGCAAGCCAACGGACTGATCAAACTCAAGCCGGGCTTCAACGACGCCTCCAAGGACCAGGCCACGCCCAAGGACATCGCCGAGAACCCCAGGCACTTGAAGATCCTCGAAATCGAGTCGCCGCAGATCCCGCGGGCCCTGGATGACGTGGACCTGGCGGTGATCAATGGCAACTTCGCCCTGGAAGCCGGATTGCAGCCGGCCAAGGATGCGCTGGGGCTGGAAAAGGCCGAAGGCAATCCGTATGCGAATATCCTCGTGACCACGCCGAAATTGCTCGAAGACCCGCGCATCAAGCAGCTGGCCAACGACCTGCGCTCACCGGCGGTGGCCAAGTTCATCAGCGAGAAATACGCCGGTTCCGTGATCCCGGTGGCGGCCGAATGATCGTCGTCGAGGCGGTCAGCAAAACCTACGCCGATGGCCAGCCACCGGCGCTGGATAACGTGTCGTTGCAGATTGCCGATGGTTCGATCTTTGGCATCGTCGGGCGCAGCGGCGCGGGCAAAAGCACCTTGCTGCGCTGCCTCAACCTGCTTGAGCGGCCGACCTCCGGACGCATCCTCATGGACGGCCAGGACCTCACGCAACTGAGCGACAAGCGTTTGCGCCAGCAGCGCCAGCGCATCGGCATGATCTTCCAGGGTTTCAACCTGCTGCATTCGCGCAACGTGGCGGATAACGTCGCGGTGCCGTTGGAAATCGCCAATATGCCCAAGCCTGAACGTGCCGTGCGAGTCGCCGAGTTGCTGGCATTGGTGGGCTTGAGCGACAAGGCCCAGGCCTTTCCCTCGCAGCTGTCGGGCGGGCAGAAACAGCGCGTCGGCATCGCCCGTGCATTGGCGGCGCGTCCGGCGTATCTGTTGTCGGATGAGGCCACCAGCGCCCTTGACCCGGAAACCACGGCGTCGATCCTCGAATTGTTGCGCGACATCAACCGGCAACTGGGGGTGACCATCGTGCTGATCACCCACGAGCTGGAGGTGGTCAAGGCGATTTGCGACAGCGCCGTGTCCCTGGCCGATGGGCGCGTGGTGGAAAGCGGCAGCCTGGTGCAATTGCAGGCCGACCCATCCTCGCGCCTGGGCAGGTCGCTGGCCCCCAGCCTGCAAGTGGTGAGGGCCGTATGAAAACCGACTGGCAGGACATCCTGCAATTGCTCCTCAACGCCACCGGCGAAACCCTGTACATGGTGCTGCTCGCGGGGTGGTTCACCCTGCTGATCGGCCTGCCGCTGGGCGTGCTGCTGTTTATCAGCCGGCGTGGCGGACTGCTGCCGTTGCCTCGGGTCAATCGTGTGCTCGGCGGGGTGATCAACCTGGGGCGCTCGTTGCCGTTCGTGGTGATGTTGATTGCGCTGATTCCGCTGACCCGCCTGATCGTCGGCACCACCCTGGGCAGCACGGCGGCGGTGGTGCCGATCACCATCGGCGCGTTTCCGTTTTTGCGCGGATTGTCGAGACCGCGCTGGATGAAGTGGACAAGGGCCGCATCGAAGCCATCGTGGCCATGGGCGGCGATATCCGGCATGTGATTCTCAAGGTGCTGTTGCCCGAAGCGCTGCCGGCGCTGGTGGCCGGGGTGACCTTGACGCTGGTGATGTTGATCGGCTTTTCGTCGATGGCCGGGGTGATCGGTGGCGGCGGGCTGGGCGACCTGGCGATCCGCTACGGTTACCAGCGTTTCAACAATCAGATCATGGTGGTCACGGTGATTGTGCTGGTGGTGCTGGTGCAGGGCGTGCAAAGCCTGGGTGATCGGTGTGTACGCTCATTGGCGCACCGTCGCTGAGGGGGATGCGCGGCTATCGCAGGCCAGCCAGCGTCTAGGGCTTATGGTTATTTGCTAATGAATTTTAAATATTTTCGGTTATAACGAGGAGTCAGTACAGTCACGCTTCATCTTCCATCCTTGCCGCCGGGAAATTGTTCATGAGCCGTCCCCACGGGCACCCCACGCCGATCCTGACCTTGCCCCAGGGCGAAAAGGATCCGCTGTCGATTCGCGCCAAGGCCCTGGTGTTTTCCGACCCGCGCTCACTGCAATTGCTCGACTACCTCAAGCGTGTCGGGCCCAGCGAAGCGCCGGTGTTGATCAATGGCGAGACCGGTACCGGCAAGGAGTTGGTGGCGCGCTACATCCACAGTGCCAGCGGGCGCACCGGCGCTTTTGTGCCGGTGAACTGCGGCGCGATCAGCGAGAACCTTGCCGAGAGTGAGTTTTTCGGTCACGAAGCCGGTTCGTTTTCCGGGGCATCCGGGCGGCGCATCGGCTGGTTTGAGGAGGCGGATGGCGGCACGCTGTTTCTCGATGAGATCGGCGACCTGCCACTGCCTTTGCAAGTGAAGTTGCTGCGAGTGTTGCAGGAACAGGAGGTGGTGCGCGTCGGTTCGCGCAAGCCGATCAAGATCAATATCCGCCTGGTCACTGCGACCAACATCGACCTTGAGCAAGCTGTGGAAGCGGGCAATTTCCGCCTCGACCTGTTCTACCGCATCAACGTTGCCCAGGTGCAGGTGCTGCCGCTGCGCGAACGGCCGCTGGATATCCTGCCGTTGGTGGAGCACTTCCGCCGGCTGTACAGCGCCAAGTTGAAAATCGCCGAGCCGATGCTCTCCGAGTCCGCCACCCAGGCACTGCTCGATTACCCGTGGCCGGGCAATATCCGCGAGCTGGAAAATGTCGTGCACCTGGCACTGCTGGTGGCCGGCGACAAACCGATCATGCCCAACCACCTGAAGTTTTCCGCCGGGCTCAGTGCCCTGCATTCGAGTGCCAACAGCAGCGCGCCGCGCATCCCCCAGGAGGTGATGCGCGAGCAACTGCTGCGCCTGTTCGAGGTGCCGGGGGATACCTTGCTGCACGACATCGAAGACTTGATCGTGCGCGAGGCGTTTGCGTTCTGTGGCTTCAACCAACTGCGAACCGCCGACTTGCTGGGGATTACCCGCAATGCGATGCGCACGCTGCTGGTCAATCACGGCATGCTCAAGGGGCGCGCGAAGCCCTGAGCAACTGTTCGAACAATTGCTGCACCCGTGGCTCGTCACTGTGGGCCACATTGAAACGCATCGAATCACGGTGCGCCGGGTCGTAGCCGAACAAGGTGCCCGGTGCCAACACCATGCCTTGCTTCAGCGCGGCCTGGGCCAACTGCTCGCCGTCGACTCCGGCGGGTAGCCGCGCCCAGATGAACATCCCGCCTTCAAACCCCATTGGCAGCTCGCAACCGCAGCGCTTGAGCCATTGCTCGACGCGCCCACCGGCTTCCATCAAACGCTGGACCATGCGCTTGCGGTGCTTGCCGTAGCTGCCTTCGCTGAGCATGCGGTAGACGATCTGCTCGAACAGCTCTGAAGTCACGCCGCCGCTCATCAATTTCATATTGGTCAGGTTGGCCGCCAGTTGCGGCGCGGCCACCACGTAGCTGACGCGGGCGTTGGCACTGAGAATCTTGGAGAACCCCGACAGGTAGGTGACCTGCTCCAGGCCGGCGAGGGCGGCCAGGCGTGGCGGCGGATTGGGGTGCAGGTCGCCGTAGAGGTCATCCTCGACGATATGGCAGTGGTACTGCTGGGTCAGTTGCAGCAGGCGAAACGCCTGGCTGGGGCTGAACGAATGGCCGGTGGGGTTGTGCAGCACGCTGGTGGTCAAGTACAGGCTGGGACGGTGTTCGGCCAGCAGGTGTTCGAGGGCGGTGAAGTCGAACCCGTCGGGGCGACGTTCGAGGGTCACCACCTTGACCCCATGCAAGGCCAGGTTGGCGTGGAAATTGAAGTAGCAGGGTGCGTCCAGCAGCACCGTGTCGCCGGGACGCGCGAGCAGGCGCATGAGCATGTCCAGGCCTTGCACGGTATTGGGCGTGGTGATGATCTGTTCCACCGGCACCGACAGGCCTTCCGTGTGCAGCTTCTGTTGCAGGGCCTGGCGCAACGGTAGCAGCCCGGCCGGCGTGCCCAGCCCGGCGATGCGCAACGAGGGCGCACGCACGGTGCTGCGCATGGCTTGGCGAATCGGCTCGGCGTCCAGCCATTCCTCCGGCAAGTGGCCGCCGCCGGGGCGCAGATCGCCGCCGGCGGTGGCCAGCGGGCGTCGCAACACGCTGAGCAGGTCCTGGGGCAGTAGCTCGACCCAGGCCGCCGAGGCCGGGCGCACGCGGTCTATCGCCACGAAAAAACCACGGCCCTGGCTGGAGGTGAGCAGGTTGCGCCCGCGCAGGCGGTCCAGCGCCTCATTGAGGGTGAACTTGCTGACGCCCAGCACCTGGGTCAGTTCACGCACCGACGGCAACTTGCTGCCAGGCGCCCACTCACCGTGCTCGATGGCCTGGCTGAACGCCTCGACGATCTGCTGCACCTTGGGCACGCCCGGTACAAAGGCGATGGCGGATACCAACATGGACCTTCCTTGTGTTTGCTGGTGATTTCACCGGTAAAGTCAGGGCGGATTAGGCCTTACTTTACCTGCCTTGTACACGGCTGCTTGCCTAGACTGCAGGTCTTCTTACCCAAGGTCCACGCCATGACCAGCGCATTGACGCTTTCTTCGTTTCTCTACTTCCTGCTGTTTTGCGCCACCATGACCTTCAGCCCTGGCCCCATGACGTTGCTGCTGTTGAGCCTGGGCCTGAAGGCCGGCCTGCGCAGTTCACTCCCGGCGCAGCTCGGCGCCAGTGTGGCGTACCTGATTTCGATCCTGGTCTTTGCCGTGGGCTTCTCGGAATTGATCAAGGGCAACCAGGCCATCACCCAAGGAATCCAGCTGGTCGGCGTGGCCTACATCCTTTACCTGGCATACAGGCAGTGGACCAGCAGCGGCGTGTCGATAGACCGGATGGGCGCCGTGGACGGCGCGCGCGGCCTGTTCGGCAAGGGTTTGCTCACCGGGTTTTCCAACCCCAAGACCCTCATCATGTTCAGTGCCGTGTTCCCACAGTTCGCCGGGGCAGGGGAGCACAGCTCGATGACGGACATCGCCATCCTCGGGCTGACGTTTCTGCTGCTGCAATTTGCCAGCGGCTGCCTGTACTGCTACTTCGGTCAACGCATCAAGCACCTGCTGGAAAATCCCCGGCGCCGAGTGCTGTTGCAGCGGGTCACGGCAGTATTGCTGCTGGGGGTGGCGCTGATGCTGGCGCGCGGCTTTGCACACTGACGGTGACAGCCTTATGAGCGGTAGTGGCGATCTGCCCGTGCCCTGATAGACTCCAGGCATTCCTCCAGGATCTCACCCCACCATGTCAGCTGCAGAAGGAAACGGACTTCCGCTCGCTTCACGGCTGTACAAATCCCGTACCCTGGGGCTGACGCTCGGTTTCGTCTGCGTGGTGTTCGGCATGTATCCGCTGAACCCACCTGCATGGCTGTGGGCCTGGATGCTGATCAACGCGTTCGCGTGGCCGCACCTGGCCTTTCAACTCTCGCTGCGCAGCGCCCAAACGCTGCGCAGTGAACGCCGCAACCTGTTGTTCGATTCCTTCTGTGGCGGGTTCTGGGTCGGCGCCATGCACTTCAATCCACTGCCCAGCGTGACCACGCTGTCGATGATGACCATGAACAACGTGGCCATCGGCGGCCCGCGTTTCATGCTCGCGGGCTGGGTGGCGCAGGCACTGGGTATTGGCAGCTCGCTGCTGATCCTGACCCCGGCGTTTATTGCGGTGACCACCGAGACCCAGCTTTACGCGTGCCTGCCGATCCTGATGCTCTACCCGCTGGCCCTCGGCTGGATCTGCTATCGCCAGGCGGTGACGCTGGCCCGTCACAAACGTGAGCTGCTGGCGTTGAGCCGCACCGACAGCCTGTCCGGCCTGCTCAATCACGGCGCCTGGAAAGACCACCTGGAAATCGAATTCCAACGCTGCCGCCGCGAGCAACAGGGCGCCGCGATTGCGTTGATCGACATTGATCATTTCAAAGTCATCAACGACACCTACGGGCATGTCACCGGCGATATCGTCCTGCGCCAACTCAGCAAGGTGCTGCGCCAGAACCTGCGCGCCACTGACCTGGCCGGGCGCTATGGCGGGGACGAATTCTGCGTGATCCTGCCGGACATGCCGCTCAACCGCGCGACCGAAGTGATGGACGCCTTGCGTGATCGCTTCAATGCGCTGGCCTACGCCCAGGACCCGACCCTGCGTGTCAGCCTGAGCATCGGCCTGGCGCCGTATCATTCGGCCCACGCCGATTCCACCAGTTGGCTGAACGACGCCGACCAGGCGTTGTACGAGGCAAAGAGCAGTGGGCGTAACCGCGTCAGTTCCGTACAAGGGAGTTGGTTGCGATCGATCTAGTGGGGTAGGGTGTGGCGGCACCTCCCAATAAAAAACAAGGATCGGTCCATGCTCTTCAACTTTCCACGTACCCTCCTGGCCGCCACCCTGGCCTTATCCTTCGCGATGCCGGCCTACAGTGCCGAACCTCACAAACAGATCCAGGCAGACGCCGAACAGTACAAGGCCGAGGCCCTGAAACTGCTGGAGCGCCTGGTGAACATCGACTCGGGCTCCGGCTACGAGCCGGGCTTGACCCAAGTGCGCGACATCGCCGTTGATGAACTCAAGCAACTGGGCTTCACGATTGAGCTGGTGCCGGACAAGGCCGCCAATAACAGCCATGTGATCGCCACCCTCAAGGGCACCGGCAAGGCCAGGATCCTGCTGATGGCGCACATGGACACCGTGTTCAAGGAAGGCTCGGCCGCCGAGCGCCCGTTCCATATCAAGGACGGCCGCGCCTATGGCCCCGGCGTGATGGATGACAAGGGCGGCATCGTCGCCGGCATCTATGCGCTCAAAGTCCTGAAAAACCAGGGCTTCAAGGACTACGCGCAAATCACCTTCCTGCTCGACGCCAGCGAAGAAACCGGTTCCGACGCCGCCTCGGACCTGATCCGCAAAACCGCCAAGGCCCACGACGTGACCCTCAACCTCGAACCCGGGCGCCCGGCGGATGGCCTGGTGGTATGGCGCAAAGGCAGCGCCACCGCCGTGGTCGAAGTCAAAGGCAAGGCCGCCCACGCCGGCGTCGCGCCGGAACTGGGGCGCAACGCAGCCATGGAAGCCGCGCACCAGATCCTGCAACTGGGCAAGCTGGGTGACGAAGAGAAGAAAACCACCATCAACTTCACCGTGCTCAAGGCCGGCGACCGCGTCAACGTCATCCCCGACCAGGCCACGGCCAAGGCGGATGTACGCGCGGCGCTGCCGGAAGAGTTTGATCGGATCGAAAAAGACCTCGCGCGAGTGTCGGCGAACAAGCTGATCCCCGACACCGAAGTGAAGACCAGCCTGTTGCGGGGCCTGCCACCGATGCCGCAGACGCCGGAGTCGGACAAACTGGTCGCGATTGCCCAGGGCATCTATGGGGAATTGGGCAAGAAGCTGACAATTGAAGGTAGCGGCGGCGCGGCGGATGCGAGTCTTTCCGCCGGCGTGGGCACCCCGACACTGGATGGGTTTGGGATTGTTGGCGGGAATATCCACACACCGGAGGAATACGCGGAAGTGGAAAGCGTGGCGCCGCGTATTTATCTGCTGAGCCGGATGATTATGGAGCTGTCGAAGCGCTGATTTTCCGCTGAGCGACTCTCTTTTGTGGTGAGCAGGCTTGCCCTGCGTGGGGCTGCGCAGCAGCCCCAGAATCGACAAATACTGATTTACCTGAAAGTACCCACTGCCTGCACTGGGGTCGCTTCGCGGCCCAACGTGAGCACGCGAAGGTTGGTACTAAGTTGACCGGTCTTCGAGGTTTGCTATTTGAGGTAATACTATTCATTTCCTACGTTTATTTGATTATGTGATTCTGTCTTGCTGCGGTAACTCTTGAGGCGTTCAAGCAATACTGTCATGAACGCTCTTTTGTTAGTTATGTTGTCTTCGAAGTATGTGTCAAATAGATAAAAGACAGATTCAAAATCTTCCTCTTTCGATAGGTAATGCTCAATAGTTTCTATAAACCAAACCTGCTCATCCTCCTTGTAGGAGAGGAATTCCGGCTTGGTTAAAATGTCGAATAGCTCTGAAAGTTCAGTTGTGCTATTTACATTTTTTGAAGTTATGACTTCTTCTCTTTCTAGGTTTTTGGTGTTTTCTGTGCTGTAAGTAAATAATAATCCTTGCAAGATCGCGAGGTCTGGTTTTCTTTTCATCTGTCGAATTCCGTATAGGCTGTGATCGGTTTTCCATCTGTATTTAAATGCACGACTGCTTTAGTTTGCTTTCCATATTCTAGTCCTTCTCTTTTATATCCTTCGCCGATAATTTTCCCTATGTCCATGGGTCTTGAGGTTCCTGCTCGGCCATTGAGTTTAAATATCAGAACAGCTCGCTCAATTGCATTAAATTGATCTCTGTGACTCAGAAAATGCGTGGCAGCACTTGGTGGTCTTGGTGTGCCTGCTCTTCTTCCTCTGTCAAAGGTCTCGATCTCGCCCGTAGTCGGATTTCTAGCGGTTGTTACCCGCTCAAGTTGAGACTCCAAAGTGGTTTGAGCTCCATGTTTTTCCAAAAAGTGTGCTCCTGGAATTGATGTCTCAAGCTCCGATAATCGCCGATGAATGTTTGACTCAGCCAGCTCATCAATTCTTGCTTGACGCTCAGCGTGCGTTAGTTGTGGTAAAGCAGGCTCTCCGTCATTGACGTTTGGCGCAGAACTTTGAGAAATGGCGCCTTGCTTGCAACCCTCTCCCCCAGGACATGAGCTTAACCCTAACGGATCAACCCATCCCGTAGGATTGGGCACGTATTGGTAGGCGTTAATCCCTCCCGCCAGCTTCACCGGATCCGGCGTCAGGTAGCGGCCAACATCCGGATTGTAGTAGCGATGGCGGTTGTAGTGCAGCCCGCTTTCCTGGTCAAAGTACTGGCCTTGGAAACGCAGTGGGTTGTCGACTTTTCCGACGTCTAGGCGGCTGATTTCTCCGTAGGCACGGTAATGCGCGGACCAGACGATTTCACCATCCGGGGCGGTGAGTTCCTGTGGGGTGCCCAGGTGGTCGAGTTGGTAGTGATAGGCCTTGGTTTCTTTTGGGCCGAAGCCTTCCAACAGGGCCAGCGGGCGGAAGCTGTCAGGTTCGTAGAGATAGCTGCGATGACGATCCGCGTGATGTTCGGCAATCAGCTTGTCGCCTTGCCAGAAAAACTCCGTGGTTGTCCCATCAACGGTTTTGCTGATCCGCCGCCCAAACGGGTCGTAGCGATAGCTCGCGGTTTGGCCGTTGGGTTGGGTGATTCCGATGAGGCGGTGCTGGCAGTCGTAGCGGTATTCGGTGATCAGCGCGTGCCCACGGCCACGTCGTTCGCGAATCAAGTTACCGAAGGCGTCATAGTCGTAATGGCGGTCGCCCTGGATCATCAGCCGGTTACCAGCAACGATGTCCGGCCCTGGGCGGTCTTGCATCAGCAGGTTGCTGGCCGGGTCGTGGCCGAAGCGTTCTTGCACATCTTGCGAGTGGTCGGCGCGGGTCAGGCGGGCGAGGGGGTCGTAGTGGTAGTGGTGTTCGCCTTTGCGGGTGTCGAGCAGGCGGGTGAGGTTGCCGGATTTGTCGTAGTCGTACTGGCGTTGGTAAAGGGTGTGCTGCTGTTGACTGACGGCATGGGCGTGCAGGCGCTGCTGGTCGTCGTAGTGGTAGTGACTGATCAACTGGCCTTGTTGGCGTTGGTGTTCCTGGCCAGCTTTGAATAGATGAACAGTAAGGACTTCACCGTTCAGTTCGACGGTGGACAGGTGGCCGCCCTTGGCGTGATTGAACACCACGCGATTGTTGTCGGGCAGACGCAAGTGTTGCAGCTGCCCGCAGGCATCGTAGCCGTAGCGCAAGGTGCCCCAGCCCTGGTGTTCGGCGATGAGGCGGTTTTGTGGGTCGTATTCGTAGGCGAGCGCCCAGTGGCCATCGTCGACGCTAAGGAGGTTGCCTTGGCGGTCGTAGGCATAATCGACGACGCTGGCATCGGGAAGTACTTTTCTTACGAGACGGCCAGCGTGGTCTCGCTCATAACGGGTAACCAACTGACTGCCATCGTCGCCGTGCTCGGTTTTTTCCTGCAGGTTGCCGTTGAGGTCGTAGGCATAAGCCGTACGTTGGCCGTAAAAGCCGATTTCCTGCTGGATCAGGCCATTGAGGTGATAGTCGAGTGTGTAGGTCTCGCCAACCTCGTTTTCGATCTCGGTGAGCAACAGCCGCACGTTGTCGTAACGGTATTTGACCTGGCTGCCATCGGCATTGATGCGCCGGCTGATCAGGTGCAAGCCATCGGCATATTCGTAGCGGGTGACATGCCCCAGCTCATCACGCTCGGAGGTGATCTTTCCGTAGGGGTTGTAGCTGTATTCCCGCGCCGCACCACCTGGCAACATGACACGAGTCAATCGACCGACGCTGTCCCACTGATACTCGGTCAGCGCCCCATGCTCATCCTCACGCGCCACCTGCCGCCCGAGATCGTCATAGCGGTAGCGCTTGACGCCGCCATTTGGCAGTTGTTCTTCCAGCAGATGACCACGCTCATTCCACACCAGTCGATGGCAGCTGTTGTCGGGAAACCAGACCCCGGTCAGTTGTCCCTGCTTGTCGTAGCTGTAGTCCGTTACGTTGCCGTCGGGATCAGTCTTACGAACGATATCGCCCTGGTCATTACGCTCGTATTTCCAGGCGGCGAGGCCCTGCCTTACCACCCGTACGAACCCATTGTCATGCTCGTAGGACGTCGGCTCATCGTCCCCCGGAAACACCGCCACCAAACGTCCGGCGTCGTCGTACTGATACGCCGTCACCGCCCCCAGCGGATCCTGCTCGACCGTCAACCGGCCTTTGTCGTCGTAGGATCTGAAATGCTCGGCACCATCCGGATCAATGCGCTGCACCAGCCGCGCCCGCTGGTCATGCACGTAGACTTCCTGGCTGCCATCAGCGTTAAACACCGTGACCTGCCCGTGGTCATCCCAGGCATAACGCGTATCCATCTGCGAAAAGCTCGCCCAGTGGCGGACACAGCGCGCGGCCTTGCCAGCGCGTTCCCACGCCCAAAAGAAACTCGCGCCACCGGCCAACTGCCGCTCAAGAATGACGTGCTGATCGTCGTACCGATAAACCTCGCGTTCGCCGACGGCATTGGTCGCCGAGACCAGTCGGCCAGCGTCGTCGTAGACGTAGGAAACAACGTTGTGCTCAGTCATCCACTCGAAAGGACCGTGGCCCTTGGCGCGCTGGATCTGGTAGTCCACCGCCACGATGCGACCCAACTCATAACGCAGGAACAGCGAACGCCCGACACCGTTATCCAGCCGCTCAATGCGCCCCAAAAGATCCCGGGCAATGCGCAGGCGGTTGTCATACGCATCGCTGATAGCCGTCAGCACACCGTCGCGAAAGTGGTAAAAGCGCGACGCCTGCGCCAACACCAGTTCATCCGGCAACGTCCCCAGGTAAATCGCCGCTTCGGCCAGGCTATTGGTGATTGCGGGGCGAGAAACAGATGGCAAGGGCAGGGTGGTCGAGCGGTTTTCATGATCGGTCCACACCACCGAATCACCGGAAACACTCAGCCGATGCGCCAACGAGTGACTCCAGCCAAACCCCAACCCGCAATCCATTTCCACCGCACTGGTGCGGTACACCCTTGTCCACTCAAACGGCAAGATCCCATCCAACGTGCCATCGGTGAGAGTGAGCAATTCCTCTCCGGTAACCATCGACACCGGACAGCCGTTAGTGGCGGTCTTATCCGCAGGCGCCGCCGAGTCCCCGTTTGGATTCTTGCCAGCAGCAGGCACATCGTCGACATGCTCCTGCCGAATCAACGTCGTCCGCTGCGTCTTGCCGCGAACCGCCGGCACCGGGTTGGAAATCAGCTGATCCCCAGCCTTCAACGGCACATCCGGAATCACCTTGATCGGCGTCGCCGCGCTCCTCAGCAACAACGGTGTGGCCGCCTCGACATGGCCCTGCACACGAGATTTCCCAAATTGCCTGGCCACCTGTTTGAACCACTGGCGCGCACGACGAGACTTGATGCCGTCCAGGACCTTGGCGCTCATGCCTATCGCCACGCCCATCGCACCGGTGGCGAGGGCCAGCAGCAGGTTGATCAGCACTTCGGCGCTGATTTCCCCGAGCAATTCGTTCATGTACGGCGGCGGCATCATCCGCATCCAACTGACCAATACCGACAAGTAAATGAACAGCAGCGGCTCATCGCTGAGTATCAAAATGCCTTTTGCGAGAATTTCGGCGCTGAGGTTCAGGAGCTTTTCGAGTTCGGCGCGGGACAGGTAATGCAGCAGCTTCTCGGCATTGGCAAGCGGGTCCATAAGCCACTGAAGCAGCTGCTTGAGGGAATCCCAGAGCTCATACAGCGCATTGCCAAATCCCCGGGCGTAGGCTCGGTGCAGCATCAGGTAGCGCTTGAGGAAATTGGCCTCGGAGTAGTTCGCCCACAGCGGTGCAAACGTGGCGTCCCACTCGCTGCGCAGCCAGCCCTCCAGTGGCCCGATGACCGACTGATAGGAGGCATACAGCGCCTTGAAATGCTCTTTGGAGACGTTGGGGAAGAAGCTGATGCGGTACTGCTGGTTACGATCGCACTCGGTAACTTCCAGAATGCCGCTGGGCCCGATGGTTTTATGGATGGGCGCCCCCAGCGGGCCGCCGTGTGGGTCGATACGCTGCAACATCACGGGCGTATTGCCGATGGGCACGAATCTCGAACTCTGGAACATGTGCACCAGCGTCAATGTGCCGTTGGCCTGGCACGCGGCGACGGTACTGCTGGGAAGGATCGAACGGTTGATCGGGGCGACAAGCGCCACCTCACGGCCGACCTTGAATACCTGCTCGACATCCAGCGCCGAAGAGCTGAGGACGCTTTGCGCCAAGGTTTCGTAGGAATTGAGGCAGCGCCTGAAATCGCTGAGCACGGCTTCGACGTCACGCGTCTTGGCATCCATGGCCGTCAGCAGCAGGAGGCCGATGGTTTGGCTGGTGGCGTTGATCAAGGCGCACCCACCAAAACGGCGGGGCTATCGAAAAAAAACATCTGCAATCCCTCGCACTGTGTGATCAGGCGAGGGACTTTGCAGCGGTTTTTAAGTGATATCTGTAGTGCTTATCCGGCAGTCAGGTGGGATGTTTCAGCGGCAGTTGTCTTCTCCCGGCCCAGCACCAGGCTGCAGAGTGCCGGCAGGAACAGCAGCGTCAACACCGTGCCCACCAGCACCCCACCAATCAGCACATACGCCAGGGACGACCAGAACACCGACAGCGTCAGTGGAATGAACGCCAGTGCCGCCGCCAGTGCCGTCAATATCACGGGCCGCGCACGGCGCACGGTGGCTTCGATGATCGCCTCGCGAATCGGCATGCCGTGGTCCTGGTTCTGACGAATCTGGTCGGTAAAGATCAGCGTGTTGCGCATCAGGATCCCGCCGATCCCGATCAGCCCCAGGATCGCGTTAAACCCGAACGGCTGGTTGAACAGCAGCAAGGTCGGCACCGCGCCGATCAAGCCCAGAGGGGCAGTGGCGAAGACCATGAACATCACGCCAAACGAGCGCACCTGGAACATGATCACCGTGAGGGTCAGCAGGATCATGATCGGGAACAGCGCCGCGAGCGCGACGTTGGCCTTGGCGCTTTCTTCTACCGGGCCACCGATGTCGATCTGGTAACCGGCAGGCAGCTGCGCGATCAGCGGCTGCAGGTCTTTGTACACGGCCATTTCCACGTCGGGCGGCTGCACGCCGTCGATGATGTCGGCGCGTACTTCCACGGTGGTCGCGCGGTTGCGGCGCTTGAGGATCGGTTCTTCCATCACCGCCTGGAAATGCCCGACCTGGGCCAGCGGCACCGAAGTGCCCGCGCTGTTGGTCAGGGTCATGTTGTTGAGATTGCCGAGGTTCTCGCGCTGGTTGCCCTGGGCGCGGGCGACCACCGACACCGTGCGGTTGCCTTCGCGCACCTCGGTGATCGGGTTGCCGCTGAGCAAGGCGTTGAGCTGTGATTTGACCTCGTTCGGCGTGAAGCCGAGCAGGCGCAGGCGGTCCTGATCGAGGACCAGGCGATAGCCGCTGGTGCGCTCGCCCCAATCGAGGAACGCGTCCTTGGTCAGCTTATTCGCGGCGACGACCTTGCGTACCTGCTCAGACACCCCGCGCAGTACATCCAGGTTCGGGCCGCTGACGCGAAACACCACCGGGAACGGCACCGGCGGGCCGAACAGCAGTTGCGTCACGCGCACTCGTGCCGCTGGAAACTCACCTGCGGCAATCCGCTCGCGCATGCGCAATTTCAGTGCGTCGCGGGCGTGGGAATCCGGGGTCTGCACGATCAGTTTGGCAAACGCCGGGTCCGGCAGTTCGGGGTTCAGCGAGAGGAAAAAGCGTGGCGCGCCGCCGCCCACGTAGGTGTCCACCAGGTGGGTCTGCGGCTCTTGCAGCAGCGCTTTTTCCAGCTGCGCGGCCACCGCCTCGGTGCTCTTGAAGGCACTGCCGGGCGGCATGTACACCTCAAGAATCAGCTCGGACCGATCAGAGTTGGGGAAGAACTGCTTCTTCACCACGCCCATGCCCAGCACGCACAACACAAACGCCGCGACCACCAGTCCCGTCACCAGCCAGCGCCGCTGCACGCAGGTTTGCACCAGGTTGCGCAGTGTCTGGTAGTAACGCCCGGCATAAATCGCGTCGTGGCCGCCGGGTACCGGCTTGATCTGCGGCAGCAACTTCACCCCCAGGTACGGCGTGAACACCACCGCCACCAGCCACGACGAAATCAGCGCGAAGCCGACGATCCAGAAAATATTGCCGGCATATTCCCCGGCGCCGGAACGCGCGAAACCCACGGGCAGGAAGCCGATGATGGTCACCAGCGTGCCGGTCAGCATCGGCGCGGCTGTCGAGCTCCAGGCGAAGGTGGCCGCGTGGATGCGGTCGAAGCCTTCTTCGAGTTTCACCACCATCATCTCGATGGCGATGATCGCGTCATCCACCAGCAACCCGAGGGAAATGATCAGCGCGCCGAGGGTAATGCGGTCGAACTCGCGCCCGGTAAGCAGCATGATCACAAACACCACCGACAAGGTCAGGGGCACCGCAGCGGCCACCACCAGGCCGACGCGAAAGCCCAGCGCCAACAGGCTGATCACCATGACCACCGCCAGGGCGACGAAGAATTTCAGCATGAATTCGTTCACCGCCAGGCTGATGTTTTTTGCCTGGTCGGAGACTTTGGCGAAGTTCACGCCGAGCGGCAGGTCCGCCTGGATTCTGGCTTCCTCGGCCTTGAGGCTCTTGTCCAATTCCAGGCCGTTCCAGTGTTTCTCCATGATCACGCCGAGCATCAGCGCCGGGTCGCCCTGGTGGCGGATGCGGTAACTGGGCGGGTCCTCATAGCCGCGGCTGACGGTGGCCACGTCGGCGATGCGTAGCACGCGGCCGTTGACTTCCAGGGGCACGTTTTCGATCAGCGCCAGGCTGTCGAACGCGCCGTCGATACGGATATAGGCACGCGCACCGGCGGTTTCCACAAAGCCCGACGGTGCCACGGCATTTTGCGCGGCGAGGGCAGCGAAGATCTGGTCCGGCTTGATGCCCAGGGTCGCCAGGCGTTCGTAGGAAAACTCGACAAAGATCCGCTGGGCCTGCTCGCCGAGGATATTGACCTTCTTCACGCCCGGCAGGTTGAGCAGGCCCTGGCGCAGGTCTTCGGCCATCTGCACCTGTTGCCGATGGGGCAGGTGCTCGGCTTCCAGGGCGTACAGGGCAAAGTACACATCGGAATATTCATCGTTGAAAAACGGCCCGATCACGCCCTTAGGCAGTTTCGCCGCTTCATCGCTGAGCTTTTTGCGCGTCTGGTAGAACAGGTCCTGGATTTCGCTGGGGCGCGTGGACTCCTTGTAAGTCATGCGCATCGACACAAAACCCGGCTGGGCAATGGTCTCGACGCGGTCGTAGTAATCGAGTTCCTGCAGGCGTTTTTCCAGGCGGTCAGCGACTTGCTCCTGCATTTCCTGGGCCGTGGCGCCAGGCCAGGCGGCGGTGATGGTCATGACCTTGACGGTAAACGACGGGTCTTCGGCGCGCCCCAGTTTGCCGAAGGAGAAGATCCCGGCGGCGAGGATCGCAATGATCAGAAACAGCGTGACCGCACGGTGCTTGACCGCCAGTTCGGAGAGGTTGATCCCGCGCATGCTCAGTGGTCCTGTTTGCGGTTGAGGGCCAATACCTGGGCGGGCAGCAGGCGCACGGCGTCGCCGCTGTGCAGCAGGTGCGCGCCGAGGGCGACGATGGTTTGGCCGGGGGCCACGCCGCTGTCGAGCAGGGCATCCTCCTGGCCGAGGCTGGCGACTTTCACCGGGGCGAAGCTGACCTTGTCATCAGCGCCGATCAGCCACACGCCAGTGCCTTGCCCTGCGTCTTGCAGTGCGCCGATCGGCACGCGGGTTTGCTGGGCCTGGCCGTCGCCTTGCAGGCGCACGGTGATGGTCGAGCCGAGGGCAAAGCGGTCGACAGCGCCGTGCAGCACATAGCGGGCGCGGTAGGTACGGGTCACGGGGTCGGCGCTGGCCGAGAGTTCGCGCAAGGTCGCGGTCACCGCCTGGTCGGGGGCGCCAAACGGGAAGGCCAGGGCTTTCTGCGAGGCCAGGTCGCGCTGGTTTTCCGGGAGATTGACGATGGCTTCGCGCGCGCCGTCATGGGCCAGGCGCGCGACGATTTGCCCTTCGGCGACCACTTGGCCGCGATCCACGCGCACGTCGGTGATGATGCCGTCCCCGTCAGCCTTGAGCACGGAGTAGGTGCGGCGGTTTTCAATCTGGCTGGCATCGGATTGCGCCGCGGCCAATTCGGCTTCGGCGACACGCAGGTTGGTGGCCGACTGGTCGAAGATCTGCCGCGACACCGCGCCGGTATTGGCCAGGCGCTGGTAGCGGTTTTCATCATCGCGGCGCTGGCGCAGCTGCGCCTGGGCGGCATTCACGCGGTTTTTGGCCGAGCGCAGGGCCAGCTCGAAGTCGCCGATGTCCAGCACCAGCAGGGTATCGCCACGGGACACGTGCTGGCCGGGGTCGACCTTGCGCTCGATGACCTTGCCGCTGACGCGGAAACCCAGGTCACTCTCGGTACGCGCCGCGACCACGCCGGTGTAAGCGTTCTGTTGCGTACCGGCAGCCTCGACCTTGGCGGCGAGAATCGGGCGCGGTGGGGGCACCTCGGCGGCGGTGTCGGCTTTGCTGTTACAGCCGCTGATGACGATCATCAGGGCCAGGGGCGTGAGAAGACGCAGGGGGAGAGGGTGCATGGCGGGCTCCGGGGAAAACCTGTGGGGAAAAAATTATGGACATAATTTTTTACTCATATTATGGTCGAAATATAAATTAATCCAGCCCCCGGATATTCCCCATGGCAAACGCCCCGGCACCCTCGCGAAGCCTGCTGTTTTTACTGGTGGCCCTGACGGCCCTGGGTGAAGTCTCGACCCAATTGATCATCCCGGGCCTGGGTGTGATCGAGCAGGCATTGGTCGCACCGCCGGGTTCGGCATTGATGGCGCTGTCGGCGTTTGTCGCCGCATTCGGCCTGGGCCAACTGGTGTTCGGGCCGCTGTCGGACCGCATCGGCCGCCGTCCTGTGCTGATCGGCGGGCTGGTGCTGTATGTGCTGGCAACCTTGTCGATGCTGCTGGTCAGCGACATCCAGCAATTTATCGCGGCCCGCGTGGTGCAAGGCCTTGGCGCCTGCGCTGCACTGGTATTGGCGCGCACGGTGGTGCGTGACGTGTGGAAGGCCGAAGCGGGGCCGGCCCTGGCGCTGACCATGATCGGCATGCTCTACGCCATTGTGGTGGCGCCGATGGTTGGCGGCCTGCTGATCAAACTGCTGGGCTGGCACGCACCGATCCTGCTGGCGCTGGTGATTGGCAGCGTGGTGTTGCTGCTGGCCCTGATGTTTTTTCGCGAAAGCAACCACTACCTTGACCCCAAGGCCGGCCATTGGCGCACCCTCGGGGGGCAGTACCTGGATTTGCTCAAGGGCCGCCAGTACCGCGCGTTCGCCGTGGCCCTGGCGTGCACCTATGGCGCCATGTTTGCGGTGATCGCCGGGTCGTCAGCGGTGTTTATCAACCTGCTCGGCTTCAGCAGCCTGGAGTACGGCATCAATTTCGGCCTGATCGTGTCGATGCTGATCGTCGGCTCCACTTATACCCGGCGAAACATCCTGCGCCTGGGACCGCAGCGGATTGTAGCGATGGGCGTGACGCTGGTGGCCATTGGCGGTATCGCGGCCATGGGCATTTATGCGGCGTTCGGCCTGTCTGTGCTGGGGCTGGATATTCCGATTGCCCTGGTGACCCTCGGCGGTGGCCTGGTACTGCCCGGTGCGGTCACCGGCGGGGTGATGCCCAACGCGCACCGCGCCGGCTTGGCCGCGGGGCTGATGGGCTTTGCGCAGATGTTCGGCGCGACCGGCAGCGGCCTTTTGCTGAGCCAGTGGCGCGACGGCAGTGCCACGCCGATGATCATCATCCAGGCGTGTTTTGCGTTGACGGCATTCGTGGCTTTCCACCTGCTGCGCCAACGTCCGGCCAAGGGATTGTCCTATACATAGGACGTTCAGGGCCGCTTTTGCCGGCTAGTACTCAACACTTTGTGGACTTATGGTGTACTCACTTTGGAGGTACACCATGAAAAAGTTGATCGGCATCTACACCAGCCCGCGCGCCCATTGGGTCGGCGACGGCTTTCCGGTGCGCACGCTGTTTTCCTACGATTCGATGGGCAAACACATCAGCCCATTCCTGCTGCTGGACCACGCCGGACCGGCAGATTTCACCCCGACCGAGCAACGTCGTGGCGTCGGGCAACACCCGCATCGCGGCTTTGAAACCGTGACCATCGTCTATGACGGTGAAGTCGAGCACCGTGATTCCACCGGCGCCGGCGGCAAGATCGGCCCTGGTGACGTGCAATGGATGACGGCCGCCAAGGGCATCCTGCACGAAGAGTTCCATTCCGAAGCCTTTGCCCGCAGCGGCGGGGTGATGGAGATGGTGCAACTGTGGGTCAACCTGCCGGCCAAGGACAAAATGGCCGACGCGGGCTACCAGACGATTGTCGACGGTGACATCCCGGTGCTGCCGCTGCCCGACGACGCCGGGCACCTGCGCCTGATCGCCGGTGAGTTTGCCGGCTCCCGTGGGCCTGCACGCACCTTCACCCCGATCGACGTGTGGGACCTGCGCCTCAACGCCGGCAAACCCGTGACATTGGTGCTGCACGCAGGACGTAACACCGCCCTGGTGATCCTCAGCGGCACGCTGTTGATCAACGGCGAAGAGGTTGCGCGCCCAGGCCAATTGGCGTTGTTCGAGCGTGATGGCAGCCAACTCACCCTGGAGTCCAATGACGACGCCAAGGTGCTGCTGCTCAGCGGCGAGCCCATCGACGAACCGATCGTCGGCCACGGCCCGTTCGTGATGAACACCGAGCAGGAAATCCATCAGGCATTTGCGGATTTCCACTCGGGCAAGTTCGGGCAGATGCACGCCTGACGACCCGCTGCAAAAACCTGTGGGAGCTGGCTTGCCGGCGATAGCATCAGCGCGGTGTAACGCATACACCGAGGCGCCTGCATCGCCGGCGAGCCAGCGCCCACATTTTGTTTCCAGCGTTCCGATTTCATGCGATCTTCCCGTCATTCGCCCTGGAGTCGCCTGGATGCCCTCATTTATCGCTGATCACCCGATGTTGTGCGCCGTGGCGCTGATCTTTATCGACATCGCCGTGTGGCGCCTGATCTCCGCCAATCTCGCCAACTGGAAGCTCGCCGCGCGCCTGGCGATCTTCGCGGTGTTCAGCGCCGTGCTGTTCAACGACGGCATGAACCCCATGCAACTCGCGCCCTACACCGACAACACCGCCTTGCACCTGGCCGCCACGGCCTTGCAGATCGGTTGGTGGCTGTTTGCGGCGCGCACGCTGACGGTGTTGCTGGGCACCGTGATGATGCAACGGGTCGGGCATACCGGGCGGTTGTTGCAGGATTTGATGGGCGCGGTGATTTTCCTGATCGCGATCATCGCCGCGATGGCCTACGTGCTCGACCTGCCGGTCAAGGGCGTGCTCGCCACGTCCGGGGCAGTGGCGATCATTGTCGGCCTGGCCTTGCAAAGCACCTTGAGCGATGTGTTTTCCGGGATCGTCCTCAACACCACCAAGCCCTATCAGATCGATGACTGGATCTCGATTGACGGCACCGAAGGCCGCGTCACCGATATCGACTGGCGCGCCACGCGCCTGCAAACCTCCCAGGGCAGCATGGCGGTGATCCCCAACTCGCTGGCGGCCAAGGCCAAGATCATCAATTTCTCGCGCCCGGCGGACATGTTCGGCCTCGCGGTAAGCCTGCAGGTCAGCCCCCATGCACGCCCGCAAACCGTGATCGAAGCACTCGAGCGCGCAATGCAGGGCTGCCGGCCGCTGTTGTCGACGCCCGCGCCGAGCGTCGCGTTCAAGACCTCCGCCAGTGGCGGCGTCGAGTATGAAATCAGCGGGTTCGTGCCGGCCATGGCCCTCAAGCGCGAGGTGCGCAACCAGCTCTACGACCTGGCGTTCCGGCACCTGCAGGCGGCGGGCGTGGGGTTGCTGTCGGCCACGGAAAGCGGCGCGCCACCGGCCATGTCCGCCGCGCGGGCGTTGCTGGAGCGTTCGTCGATTTTCTCGACCTTGCGCCAGGAGGAGAAAGACACCTTCAGCCAGAACATGACCCTGCACACTTACCGCGCCGGCGAGATGATCCTGCCGGCCGGGGAGGTCAGCGATCATTTGTTTATCGTCGAGTCGGGGGTGGTCTCGGTGATGCTGACCAAGGGCGGGCGCAAATTCGAAGCCGGGCGCATGGGCCCGGGCGAAGTGATTGGCGAGGCGGGGATCCTGTCGGATGAGGCCGCGTTGGCCGACTTTTCGGCGAAGACCTTTTGCACACTGTACCGCATCGAGAAGGAATACTTGAAGCCGTGCCTGGATGCGCGCCATGACATCAGCGAAGCCATGAAGGCGCTGCTGGATTTCCGCGTCCACGCCGCGCAGGCCTTGACCCAGGAGGCGCCGGTGGTGCCGGCCAAGAAGGGCTTCCTGCAGTGGCTGCGCCAACGCGGCCTGTGAGGTGTAAAACCGACTAACCTGCGTTTTTCGCACGTTACCCCGCGCAATAAATCGTTTGTCCAACGGCTGGCCGATGACAAAACTGCATGTCACTCGGATAACAACAACGTTGGGCGAACCACATGCAACTCGAGCGAAATTTTTTCAACGGTCACTTTGTCGAACCTGCCAGCGATGCCCTGATCGCCGTGTATAACCCGGCCACTGCAAGCGTGGTCGGCCATGTCAGTGCCGCCACCGCCGATGAGGCGATTGCCGCCGTCGATGCCGCCGCCGTCGCGCAGAAAACCTGGGGCAAACTCACCAGCATCGAACGCGCCGAACACCTGCGGGCATTCGCCGATGCCCTGGATGCCTGTGCCGAGGCCATCGGCACAGCGCTGGCCAGCGAGTCGGGCAAAAGCCTCAGCGACGCCAGCAACGAAGCGCGCTACGCCGCGCAGATCACCCGCTACCACGCCGAATGGGCGCGGCGCATCGAAGGCGAGATCATCCCCAGCGATACCCCGGACGAAAACCTGTTCCTGCAACGCGAGCCGATTGGCGTCGTCGCCTGCCTGATCCCGTTCAACTACCCGGTCTACACCCTGTTGCGCAAAATCGCCCCGGCGCTGATCGCCGGCAATACCGTGGTGGTGCGCCCGAGCAACAACACCCCGCTGTCGGCGTTTGCGATTGCCAGGGCAGTGGTCAAGGCCGGGATTCCAGCCGGGGTGATCAACATCCTGACCATGGACCACGCCACTGCCGCCAGCGTCTGCACGCACAAGGCGGTCGGGCTGATTACGCTCACCGGCAGTGTGAATGCCGGGCGCATCGTGCTGGACTACTGCAAGGCCAATATTGCCAAGCCGTCCCTGGAATTGGGCGGCAAGACGCCGGCGATCATTGAGGCGGACGCCGACCTTGAAACCGCCGCCAGCGCCATCGTCGCCTCCAAGACCACCCACTGCGGCCAGCTGTGTACGGCGGTTGAGCGCGTGTACGTGCACGAAGCCGTCTACGACCGCTTCCTTGCCTTGCTCAAAGTCAGGATCAGCGCGGTGAAATTCGGCGACCGCGCCCAGGACCCAAGCCTGATGGGGCCGCTGGTCAATGCCAGCGCGCAAAAGACTGTCCATGCCATGGTCGAGCGCGCCGTCGCCGCCGGTGCTGTACTGGAAAGCGGCGGTGTACTGCCAGACGGCCCGGGGCATTTCTACCCGCCGACCTTGCTCAGCGGTTGCCGCCAGGACATGGAGATCATCCAGGAGGAAATCTTCGGCCCGGTGCTGCCAGTGCTCAAGTACCGCGACATCGACGAAGCCCTGGCGATGGCCAACGACCATCAGTTCGGCCTGTCATCGGTGCTCTATACCGAGAACTACCGCACGGCAATGAAGGTGGCGAATGCCATCGAGGCCGGCGAGTTGTACGTCAATCGCACCCCGGCGGACCCGTACCAGGGCTTCCACGCCGGTTGGAAACGCTCAGGGCTGGGCGGCGATGACGGTAAGCACGGGATGCTGGAGTTCACCCAGACCCGCCTGGTGGTCATGAAGTACTAGCCAAGCAGCTACAAGTGTTGAGCTGCAAGCTCCAAGTCAAGGCGCGCAAGATTTACTGGCCGCCTGAAGCTTGAGGCTGGCAGCTGCCTCTATAAAAACAATTATCAGGGCATCCGCACAGTGGGTGCCCGAGGTCATCAAGATGTCCAAGCCTGCACCCGTTGCCCCGGGTTTCGCTGCCGTGCCCGCGGCAAAAAACAGCGACACTGCCAGTCGCTACTTCCAATTGATGTTGCTGGTTCTCGCCGCCGGAGCGATCTACCCGATCCTCTACCTGCGCCAGGTCTACCAGACCACCATGCTCGACGTATTCCAGATCAATCACAGTCAACTGGGCTACCTGTACTCGATGCTCGGCACGATCTTTCTGCTCAGCTACCTGCCCAGCGGCTGGCTGGCGGACCGACTGCCGCCGCGCTTTCTGATCTTCTTCTCACTGGTCGCCACCGGTGCGCTGGGCCTGTGGTACTCCAGCGTGCCGTCCATGACCGGCCTGATGATCATCTTCGGCTGCTGGGGCCTGACCACCGGCCTGACCTTCTGGGCCTCGGTGCTCAAGCGCGTGAAGATGATTGCCCACCACAGCGAGCAGGGCCGCTTCTTCGGCATCCTCGATGGCGGTCGCGGCCTGGTGGAAGCGCTGCTGGCGACCGTGGCCCTGGGCCTGTTCGCCTTTGCCACCGAAACCCGGGGCGAGTCGGCGGGCGAGGGCTTCAAGCAGGTGGTGTACCTGTATTCCTTCACCTGCATCGCCATCGGCTGTGTGCTGGTGCTGTTGAAAGACCCGAAATCCATGGCTGAAACGCCAGCGGTCGAGAAGGGCAAGTTCAACCTGATCGCCGACCTGGCGACCCTGGTGAAGATCCCCGAGCTGTGGCTGGTCACCGCGATTGTGTTCTGCGGCTACCACATGTTCTGGGCCACCTACAGCTTCTCGGACTACCTGCAAGGCAGCGGCATGACCGCCGTGATGGCCGGCACCATCACCACCATCAAGCTGTGGATGCGCCCCATCGGCGGCATCGGCGGCGGCTGGCTGGGTGACAAGTTCTCGAATATCTCGGTACTGATCGTCGCGCTGGCCCTGGTAACCCTGGCCATGCTCGGGCTGATCGTGTTCCCGGCCTTCAACAGCCTGGGCCTGCTGATCGGTACGGTGATCTTCATCGGCCTGATGACCTACGCGATTCGCGGCCTGTACTGGGCCATCCTCGACAGCTGCGACATTCCGCTGCGCATCACTGGCCTGGCCATCGGCATTGTCTCGGTGGTGGGGTACCTGCCGGACACCTTTATCCCGCTGATCAACGGCTACCTGACCGACACCTACCCAGGCAAGGCCGGCTACAACCTGTATTTCGGCTACATCGCCTTCATCGGCGTGCTCGGCACCCTTGCGGCCCTGACCCTGCGCGCCCGAATCAACCGTAAAAAATTCAACCAGACAGGTGCCTGAGATGAAAATCGTCGCCCTTGAAACCCATATCGTTGCTGTCCCGCCGCCGCACATCGGTGGCATGTACTGGCTGTTCGTCAAACTCAAGACCGACTGCGGCATCGAAGGTGTCGGCGAGATCTACGCCGCGACGTTCGGCCCCAAGGCCATGCTGCCGATCATCGAGGATGTGTTCGAACGCTACCTGCTCGACCATGACCCGCACCATATCGAGCGCTTCTTCCGCCAGGCCTACTCGAGCGGTTTCACCCAGCGCCCGGACCTGACCATGATGGGCGTGGTCAGCGGCCTGGAGATGGCCTGCTGGGACATCATCGGCAAGGCCGCCAACAAGCCGGTCTACGAGCTGCTGGGCGGCAAGGTCAACGAGCGCCTGCGCTCCTACACCTACCTGTACCCGGTCAATAGCAAAGGCGAGTACGACTACGACGATCCGGACCTGGCCGCCGAATGCGCCATCGACAACATGAACAAAGGCTTCACCGCCGTGAAGTTCGACCCGGCCGGCCCTTACACCGCGTACTCCGGCCACCAGATTTCGCTGGAAGTGCTGGAACGCTGCGAAACCTTCTGCCGCAAGATCCGCGAAGCGGTGGGCGACAAATGCGACCTGCTGTTCGGCACCCATGGGCAGATGGTGCCGTCGTCGGCAATCCGCCTGGCCAAGCGCCTGGAAAAATACGACCCGCTGTGGTTCGAAGAGCCGGTGCCACCCGGCCAGGAAGACGCCATGGCCCAAGTCGCGGCCAAGACCAGTATCCCGATTGCCACCGGCGAACGGCTGACCACCAAGTATGAATTCTTCAAGCTGCTGCAGGCCGGCGGCGCGTCGATCCTGCAGATGAACGTGGCGCGCTGCGGCGGGCTGCTCGAAGCCAAGAAAATCGCGAGCATGGCCGAGGCGTACTACGCGCAGATCGCACCGCACCTGTACAACGGGCCGATTGGCGCGGCGGCGAGTTTCCAGCTGGCGACCTGCACGCCGAACTTTCTGATCCAGGAAAGCATCATGACCTGGGGCGGCTTCCACGCAGAAGTGCTGACCAAGCCGCTGCAATGGGAGGACGGCTACATCATCCCGTCCACCGAGCCGGGCCTGGGCGTGGAACTGAACATGGACGTGGTGCGCAAACACACGCCGTACAGCGGTCAGCGCCTGCACCTGCAAATGGCGCCGACGCCGGCTGACGTCAAAGACACTTCGCCCGCCAAGGGCTAAAAAAACGACTTACGCGGTAACCGTGAATGACATATGACTACATCATCGCCGGCGCTGGCGCCGCAGGTTGCATCCTCGCCAACCGGCTGTCCGCCTCGGGCGAATACTCGGTGTTGCTGCTCGAAGCCGGCGGCAAGGACAGCTCCTGGTGGTTCAAGATCCCGGTCGGATTCGCCAAGATGTATTACAACCCGACCTTCAACTGGATGTACTACAGCCAGCCGCAAAAGCAGTTGGCCGGGCGCGAAATCTACGCGCCACGCGGCAAGGTGCAGGGCGGCTCGGGCTCGATCAACGCGATGATCTACGTGCGCGGCCAGGCCCATGACTTCAATGACTGGGCCGCGAACGGCAACGACGGCTGGGGCTTTGCGGACGTGTTGCCGTACTTTCGCAAACTGGAGAATCATCCGCTGGGCGACACCGAGTACCACGGCGGCAGCGGCCCCATCAGCATCACGCCGATGAAGGGCCAGACCCACCCGATCTGCGACGTATTCCTCAAGGGTTGCGAACAGCTCGGCTACGCCCACAGCGACGACTTCAACGGCCCGCACTTCGAAGGCGCTGGCCTGTATGACGTCAACACCCGCAACGGCGAACGCTGCTCCAGCAGCTTTGCGCACCTGCACCCGGCGCTCGGCCGGCCGAACCTGACGGTGGAGCTGCATGCACTGGTCGACCGCGTGCTGTTCGACGACCAGCAGCGCGCCACCGGCATTGCCGTCACCCAGCACGGCGTGGCGCGCACCTTCAGCGCGCGCAAGGAAGTGATCCTGTGCGCCGGTGCAGTGGACACGCCGAAGATCCTGCAATTGTCCGGCGTTGCCGACCGGCACCTGCTGGCCGAGCATGCGATCCCGCTGGTCAAGCACCTGCCGGCGGTGGGCGAGAACCTGCAGGACCACCTGTGCGCGAGCTACTACTACAAGGCCAATATCCCGACCCTGAACGACGAACTCAGTTCGCTGTTCGGCCAGTTGAAACTGGGCCTCAAGTACCTGCTGACCCGCAAGGGCGCGCTGGCCATGAGCGTGAACCAGGCGGGCGGATTCTTTCGCGGCAACGAGGCGCAGAAGGACCCGAACCTGCAGCTGTACTTCAATCCGCTGTCGTACCAGATCCCGAAAAACAACAAGGCCAGCCTCAAGCCCGAGCCGTATTCCGGCTTCCTGCTGTGCTTCAACCCGTGCCGGCCAACCAGCCGCGGCACCATTCGCATCGCCTCGAAAAACCCACGGGACGCGGCACTGATCGACCCCAACTACCTGAGCACCGAGAAGGACATCGACGAGGTGATCCAGGGCAGCCGGTTGATGCGCAAGATCATGCAGGCGCCCGCGCTCAAGGGCATCACCGTGGCCGAAGTATTGCCCGGCGATGCGGTGCAGACCGATGAGCAGATGCTGCAGTACTTCCGCGAAAACAGCGGCTCGATCTACCACCTGTGCGGCTCCTGCGCCATGGGCTCGGACCCGCAGGTGTCGGTGGTCGACAAACGCTTGAAAGTGCACGGCCTGCAGGGCTTGCGCATCGTCGATGCATCGATCTTCCCCAACGTGACCTCGGGCAACACCCACGCGGCGGTGCTGATGGTGGCAGAGAAGGGCGCTGACCTGATTCTCGAGGATGCTTGAGTGTGGGAGTGGCTTTGCTCGCGAAAGCGAGGTGTCAGTCGACATTTCCAGCGACTGACACACCGCCTTCGCGAGCAAGCCCGCTCCCACATTTTTGATTGGTGTGAGGCCTGGATTTTGGCGGGGTGGCTGAAATTTCCGGGCCTTGCGCCGCATCAGTGGCCGATGCATCCCCCAATGTGGGAGAGGGCTTGCTCGCGAAAGCGGTGGATCCGTCGACACTTCCAGCGACTGACACACCGCCTTCGCGGGCAAGCCCGCTCCCACATTTTTGATAGGTGTGAAGCCTGGATTATGGCGGCGCGGCTGAAATGGCCGGGCCTTGCGCCGCATTAGTGGCCGATGCATCCCCCAATGTGGGAGCGGGCTTGCTCGCGAAAGCGGTGGATCCGTCGACACTTCCAGCGACTGACACACCGCCTTCGCGAGCAAGCCCGCTCCCACATTTTTGATTGGTGTGAAGCCTGGATTATGGCGGCGTGGCTGAAATGGCCGGGCCTTGCGCCGCATCAGTGGCCGATGCATCCCCCAATGTGGGAGCGGGCTTGCTCGCGAAAGCGGTGGCTCAGTGAGCACTTCCAGCGACTGACACACCGCCTTCGCGAGCAAGCCCGCTCCCACAATTTTGATTGGTGTGAGGCGTGGATTTTAGCGGCGTGGCTGAAATTGCCGGGCCTTGCGCCGCATCAGTGGCCGATGCATTCCCGAATGTGGGAGCGGGCTTGCCCGCGAAAGCGGTGGATCAGTCAGCACTTCCAGCGATTGACACACCGCTTTCGCGAGCAAGCCCGCTCCCACACTTTTCAGGGGCAGGACAGATCAGTGCCCGACCAATTCTTCCAGCAACTGCTCCTTGTAGCCCTGCAACACCGGCGAGGCGCGGTCGCGCGGGTGCGGCAGGTCGACCTGGATTTCATGCTTGATCCGCCCCGGATGGGCATCCATCACGATCACCCGGTCGCCCAGGTACAGCGCTTCTTCGATGTCGTGGGTGACCATGATCACCGTGCAACGCTGCTGCACCCAGATGCGTTGCAACTCACGCTGCAGGTGCACGCGGGTCAGGGCATCGAGGGCGCCGAGGGGCTCGTCCAGCAGCAACACCTTGGGCTTGTTGATCCACGCCCGGGCAATGGCTGCGCGCTGGGCCATGCCGCCGGAAAGCTGGTGCGGGTAGGCGTTTTCAAAGCCGCTGAGGTTGACCAGGGCGATATGTTCGGCGACCTGGCGGTCTTTTTCGGCCGCGGGCAGCGCGTGGTTTTTCAGCGCCAGGGCGATGTTCTGGCTGACGGTCATCCACGGGAACAGTCGGTGGTCCTGGAACACGATGCCGCGCTCCAGGCTGGTGGACGCGATGCGTTTACCGTCGAGCAGGATGTCGCCTTCGTATTCGGCTTCCAGCCCGACGATCAGGCGCAGCAAGGTGGATTTGCCGCAGCCGCTGGCGCCGACGATGCTGACGAATTCACCCGGGCGTACGTCGAGGTGGATGTCCTGCAGCACCGGCAAGGCGCGGCCTTCGATTCGATAAGCTTTGTTCAAGCCGCGAATCTGCAGGGCGCCGGTCTGCACGTGTTGATGAAGGGAAGCGTGGGCGATTGCATTCATATCGAGGCCTTTCAACGGAGGTTGCGCCAGCGCAGCAGGTGGCGGCTCAGCAGGGTGAACAACAGGGTCATCAGGTAGCCGAGCAAGCCGATGCACAGCACGCTGAGCACGATGACTTCCATGCGCGAGCCGGCCTCGGCGTTCATCATCAGGTTGCCCAGGCCGGCACCCGAGGACAGGAAGAGCTCACTGCCGATCGCCGTTACCCAGGCAAACGCCAGCGCGTGCAGGACACCGGTGGCGATGCTCGGCAAGGCTGCCGGCAACAGCACCTGGGTAAATTGCTGCAGCGGGGTGAGGACCAGCACCTGGCCGACTTCGCGGTAGCGGCGCTCGACGTGGCTGAAGCCCTGGTAAGTGTTGAGCACCATCGGGTAAAACGTCGCCAGGCTGACGATCAGCACTTTGGAGAACTCGCCATTGCCGAACCACATGGCAATCAGCGGGATCCAGCCGAGCATCGGCACCTGGCGAATCGCATGGAACAACGGACCGATCAAGCGGTTGGCCACGCTGGACAGCGCCATCAGCACCCCCAGCGTCACCCCGAACAGAATGCCCAGGGCCAGGCCACTGCTGGTGCGCGCCAGGCTCGCCAGCAGGTTGACCAGCAGTTCGCCGTTGCCAAGCATCTCCAGCAGCGCCGAGCCAATTGCCGACAGTGGCACGAACGCATACGCGCCGGCGGCGTCCTGGCGAGAGGCATATTCCCAGGCGAGGATCAGCAGCAGCGGCAGCAACAGCCCACGGGCTTTTTTCAATACAGGCACCATCGGAACTCCTAGCGGGTTTGCCAGCGGAACAGGCGTTGTTCGATGCGGCGAAAGCCATAGTCGAGGGTAAAACCGATCACTCCGGTGACCACCACGCCGACCATCACCACGTCGATGCGCAGCATCTGCCGCGCCATCTCGATCATCTGGCCCAGGCCACTGTCGGCGGCCAGCAACTCAGTTGCCACCAGCACCACCCAGGCGCGGGTCAGGCTGATGCGAAAGCCGGTGATGATCGGCGGCGCCGCAGCGGGCAGGGCCACCATGCGCACAAAAGTCGGCCAGCGCAGGCGATACACGTCCGCCACTTCGAAATAGCTGCGCGGGATGCCCCGTACACCTTCGCCAGCGGCCAGTGCCACCGGGAAGAATGCGGTCTTGGCGACGATGATGATCTTGAAGGTTTCGTCAATGCCGAACAGCAGCACGAACATCGGGATCAAGGCGATGCTGGGGATCTGGCGCAGGGTATGAAACAGCGGGCCGCAATACGCCTCGACGTTTTTCGACAGCGCCATCAGCACGCCGAAGGCCAACCCGCACAGCGAGCCGATGCCAAAGCCGAGGCCCAGGCGCGACAGACTGTTGCCGAGGTGCTCGAGCAGCTCGCCACTGGCCAGCAGGTCTTCGAAGGTCTGCAGCACCTGGGCGGGCGGTACCAGCAGATTGCGCGGGAAAATCCCGAGGTGGGCCACCAGCGTCCAGACGGCCAGCAGGGCCACGGGCGAGATAAGCCAGGTGAGGTATCGAAGCAGGCGCATGGCAAGTCTTAATTCAGCTGAATACCCAGCAGCTATCGCAAGACATGTGCCACATCACCGAATCTTCCTGTAGGCGCTGGCTTGGCGGCGATGGGGCCTGCAGGTGTGCGCATTTGCGGAGACATCATCGCCGGCAAGCCGGGCTCCTACAGGGGGTGGTCGCTGGGAAATGGTGATCGGGTGCTGCTGGAGCAGCACCCATTCAGCAGTCTTCTCAGAAGTCGTAGCTCACACTGGTGTAGTAGAACGCACCCTGCGCGCCTTCCGGGCTGGTGATCGAGTACTTGGGCACGCCATACAGCTGCGCGCCGTCAGCCTTGTCCGGGTGCGAGTCGAACAGGTTGATCGCGCCCACCGAGACCTTCACGCCCTTGTGGAAGGTGTAGGACAGGTCCAGGTCAGTCACCCATTGCGGGCTGTAGGTCTGGTCGAGGTTGGGGTTGGTGGCGTTGAGGCTTTTCCACTCGCCGTAGCGGCGCTGGGCAATGGTCAGCCCCCAGTTTTCATACAGCCAGTTGGCGCTCAGGGTCAGCTTGTTTTGCGGGGTGCCATCTTCGATCAGGCCCTGGGTATTGCGCCCGATGATTTGCGAGCCCTTGATATTGCCGACGTCGCGCAAGCCGGTGATGGTGGTGTTGTTCTGCGCAAAACCACTGCTCAGGTTCAGGCGGCCCCATTGCTGCAGGTCCCACTGGTAGTTGCCGGTCAACTCGACGCCGTCCGTGCGGGTGTCGGCCACGTTGGTGTAGAACGCCGCGCTCTGGATATTCGCGTAGGGCGTGCCGGCGAAGATCGGCGAGACCACGCTGGCGGGCAATTGGTCGGAGAGGGTGATGCGGTTATTGATGTTGATCCGGTAGGCATCCACCGTCACCGAGGCATTTTCCAGTGGGCGCCACACCAGGCCAAGGGAGTAGTTGGTCGACTCCTCGGGCTTGAGCGCCTTGCCGCCGAGTGCCTGGGCCTCCGGGCTATTGGCACGCAGGGTGCGTTGCTGCACCTCGGCGTAGTTGCCGCTGCCCGGCGGTTGCTCCACCACCTGCACGCTGAATGAGGACATGCCGCTCTGCACCAGCGACGGCGCGCGGTAGCCGGTACTGGCGGTGGCCCGGGCGGCGATCTGTGGGGTGAAGTCATAGCGCAGCGACAGCTTGCCGTTGGTGGTGTCGCCAAAGTCCGAATAGTGCTCGGTGCGCACCGCCACGCCGGCCTGGAATTTCTCGGTGATCTGGCCTTCGACGTCGATGTAGGCACCGAGCACCTTGCGGTCCAGCGAGGCCGCATCGACCTGGGTGATGCCCGAGTAATAGCCCGGAATGCGCCGCCCGGTGATCGGGTCGATGGTGTTGAACAGCGGCCCGTTCTGCCAGCCGGCGGCTTCGCCCGCGCTCAACTGGTAGTTTTCCTTGCGCCAGGCCAGGCCCGCCGACAGGGTCAGCGGCTTGAACAGCAGGTCGGTGGGGAAGTCGCGCACCCAGTCCAGGGTCAGGTTGGTCTGGTCGTTTTCGCGCTTGCCGGTGTAGATCGATGATGGGCTGTTGACCCCATAGCTGGGGTTGATCGCATTGCGGTCAGCGGACTCAAGTGTGTTGTTGCCATGGTTCAGGGCCAGGTCGAACTTGCCCAGTTGGTCGTTCTCGAAGCGCAGGCCGCCGGTGACGGCGTAGTCTTCCAGACTGTAGCGGGTGATCGGCAAGCGACCGTCCGGGTAACGCTGCAACGCGGTGCTGCCGTAGTTGTTGCGCAGGGTGGTCGGCGGGTCGAAGAAGCCTTCGGCGTCGGTGTTCTTGTGGGCATAGGTGGCAAAGCCATAGGCGGTCAGGCCCTCGCCGACGCCGATTTCGCTGTTGGCGACAAAATTGTACTGGTCCGAGACATTGCCCGCGCCCCAGCGCCAGGTGCGGTAGCGGTTGTTCTGCTCGCGGGGCGTGTTGATGCTGGTGTCGCCGGGGTAAAAGATCCGGTTGTCGGGGTTGGTATCGCTGGCCGGGTCTTGGCTGCCGGCGTCGAAACTCAGGGTCAGGAAACCGTCGTTGGGCAACGCGAAACCCTTCCAGCCGCTGAGCTTGCGCTGGATGCCGTCGCCCTTGTCGTAGCCGCCGAAGCGGTAGCCGAGGTTGCCGCCGTCATCGTTTTCCTTGAGCACAATATTGATCACCCCGGCGATTGCATCCGAGCCGTACTGAGCGGCGGCGCCGTCGCGCAGGATCTCGACGCGCTGGATCGCGCTCAGTGGGATCAGGCTCAAATCCACCGCCGCTGCGCCACGCCCGTTCACCAGGCTCTGGCGGGTGATGTTGGCGCTGCTGTGACGGCGCTTGCCATTGACCAGCACCAGCACCTGGTCCGAGGCCAGGCCACGCAACGAGGCGCCCTGGGCGATGGAACCGGCGAAGGCACCCTGCGGCGACTGTGGGAAGTTGAACGATGGCGACAGGGCGGTGAGGGCACCGGACAAATCGGTGGCGCCGGTCTGTTGCAATTGCTCGCCGGAGAGCACGTCCACCGGTGCTGCGCTTTGCAGGGCGGTCAGGTCGCTGCGCCGGGTGCCGAGGACCACCACGGTGTCGAGGTGATCGTTTTTGACGGTCGGTTGGGTGTCGTCTGCCGCGACGACGGGCAGGGCAAGGCTGCCCATGACCAGCGCGATGGCGCCGGCCAACGGAGTACGTTGGAACATGGAAGTGGTCCTTTCAACAATAGAATGACTGGATAGTGGCGATGGCGGGCCGGGTGTCGTGGCTCAAGCAATGGGGGCCAGTTGTGGGCGCTGGCAAGCCAGTTCCCACATTGATCCTGCTAGGCGGATAAATACCCTCCAGCGTTTGGCTTAGAAGCGGCTGGTCACGCTCAGGCCCACGGTGCGCGGGTCGCCATAGGTGATCACGTATTGGCCGAGGCCACCGTTGGGCCGGCCATGCACTTGGTAGCGGCGATCGGTGAGGTTGTTCACGAACCCGGTGACGCTGAGTTTTTCATCCGCGCTGTACCAGGTCAGGCGGCTGTTGGCCAAGGTGTAGTGCGCTTGGCTCAAGTCCTTGTCGGCGCTGCTCTGGCGGTCGGCGAGAAAGTATTCCTTGTCACGAAAGCTCACGTCGGCACCGGCCACCAGCTTGCCGCCGATCTCCAGCGGGAAGGTGTAGTCGCCGCCCAGCGACACCACGTTGCGCGGTGAACGCACGAAGCTGTTGCCGCTGTAGTCGCCGGTGACCGCGCCCGTGGTCGGGTTGGTGTTCTTGAAGTCGGTGTACTCGGTATCGAGGAACGACACCGCCGCGCGCAGGTGCAGGTAGTCGGTCGGCTGGCCTTCGAGTTCCAGCTCGGCACCCTTGACCTTGCCCTTGGCGCCGTTGGTCAGCGCCGTGGTCAGCACGCCGTTGTTGACCGTCAGCAGGTTCACCTGAATGTCCGAGTAGTCGTAGTAGAAGATGTTCGCGTTGGCCGTGAGGCGGTGGTTGAACCACTCGGACTTGACGCCGAATTCATACGCGTCGAGTTGTTCCGGATCCACCGTGGTCAACTGCGACAGGCTGGTCGACAGCCCGGTGTTGAAGCCGCCGGACCGGAAGCCGTGGGCATAGCGCAAGAACACCCGCACGTTGTCGTTGATGCGGTATTCCGGGGTCAGATCGTAGGTCCAGGCCTCCCAGGTCTTGTTTTCCTGGCGATTGCCGTTGCTGCCGGCAGCGGCCAGCGGGATCAACGGGCCGTTGGCGGTGGCGCGGGTCAGCTGCGCGAGGTTGAGGTCGATGTCTTTCTTTTCCTGGGTCCAGCGCAGGCCACCGGTCACACTGAAGTTGTCGGTGAAGTCGTAGGTCAGGTTGCCGAACAGCGCGTAGCTGTCGGTCTTGTGGTCGTAGCTCAGGTCACGAAAGTCCGTGGCGCCGTTGATCTGGTTGGAGCCGGTGCCGTTCGGTGTCGGGCCAGGCTGGATAAACCGCCCGGCGCTGCTGTCGAGGTCTTCGTGGAAGTAATGGGCGCCGGCCAGCCAGCGCAGGGTTTCCTGCTGGGGCGAGGCCAGGCGGATTTCCTGTGAATACTGGGTGTATTTGTTGTCGGCGGTGGACGTGCCGTTGACCTCGTACGGGGTGTAGTCGGCGTCGCCGCTGGACTGGCCGCGAATGTAGTCGTAGGCCGTGATCGACGTCAGCGTGTAGTCGCCCAGGTGCCAGTTGAGCGTCAGCGAGGTGCCGTCGTGGTCGAGCTTGGAATCGTCCTTCACGTTCAGCGCGATATTGCGCCCCAGCGGGCGCTGGTAGCCGACGTTGTAGTAACGGCCCAGGGTCAGCGCACCGTTGGCACCATCGCCCTTGAACTCGCGGGCGTGGATCTTCCACAACGCGTCGAGATCGTCATTGAGCTGGGCGAAGAATTGCAGGCGCACGGCCTTTTTGTTCACGTCGCCGTAGGTGTGATCGTCCACCAGGTTCTTCTGGAAGCCGTCGCGTTCCTCGGAGTACAGCGAGATCCGCGCGGCGAGTTTTTCATCCACCAGGGCGCCGCCCAGGGCGCCGCTGAGGATGCGTTCGTTCTTGCTGCCAAAGCCGATAGTGCCGAACCCGTCGGTGTCGAAGGTCGGCTTCTTGGAGATGATGTTCACCGCACCCGCGGTGGTGTTCTTGCCGTACAGCGTGCCCTGTGGTCCGCGCAGAATCTCGATGCGCTCCAGGTCCCAGAGCGGCCCGCCGCCGGCAATCGGCGCGTTCAGGTAGACGTCATCGGCATAGATGCCCACCGGGTAGACGGTCGCCGCGCCGGTATCGCCGGTGCCCAGCCCACGGATGTACCAGCGCGGCCGCCCGTCACCGTCCGGGTTCTTCGCCGAGGCGTTGGGAATGAAGGTGGTGATGTCGCCCATATTGCGTACGCCGTCGGCGACCAGGGTAGTGCCCTGGACCGCCGACACGGCCACCGGAACCTCTTGCAGGGTTTCCTCGCGGTGCTGTGCGGTGACGGTGACGGTCTTGAGTGACGGCTCGGTTTTAGCGGTGTCTTCTTCAGCGGCGTGCGCGCCACCGGCGACCAGTAAAGCCAGCCATAAGCCCTTGGTGATTGGATTGATTTTATGCATTGCAGTCTCCCCCGGAAAAGTGTCCTTGAAGGGGCTAGAGCAGAGATCGTGCCAAGAGGATTTCAGTGTTGATACAAGCGCATAAGCTGTTGAATATAAACACTAAAAAAACAGGTTTGGGTGGAAATAAGCAGGCGAAAAAAGTCCTCGGGACAGGCCTGTGGAACAATCAGCAGAAAATGCTTGGCGGGTGCTGCTGGAGCAGCAGGAGAGGTGTTGCCAGGCCAACACAATTGGCCCTGGTTTCAGCAGATTTGTAGAAGCCCGGCTTGTCGAATCGTCGTAGCGCGGCGATGGCGTCATCGAGATCGCCATCGCCGGTGCGAGGGTTACACGGCGACGCGAGAGGTGGAACCGATGACTTTTTCCAGCACGCTGAAATCGATCCAGTCGCGCACATCAAAACGGCGTGGGATGAAGTTCCAGCGGAACAGGAAATCGGTGAAATCCTGCAGTGCTTCAATCGAACGGGAGTCGAGGGTCGTGCGCAGACGCCGATGCGCGTCCTCGCCATACGCCGCCGTGACCCAGTACTCGCTGGTATTGAGTTCCTTGGCGAGAAAACGCCGGGTTTCGTCCGGGTTGGCCCAGGCCCACTGCTCGGTGCGCAACACCGTGTCGACGATCTTCACGCTGGCATCGAAGTGTTCCTGCAGCAGGTGGATATCCACCGTGAGCGTGCGGGGCGTGCCGTTGTTGGAGCGGATCAGCGGGTCCGGGTGCGAACCGGTGTCGACCACCACATGCAGGCCGAACTCGTTGGCCAGGTGCACGGCATGCGCGCCCTTGAGGAAGATCGCGTCGATGTCGCCGCGCAGCAGGCCGATCAGTTCGTTATTGCGCCGGCTGAAACGGCTGACGCCCAGGCTGACTTCCGGCCCATAGACGTAGGAGGTCTGGTTGTCGCTGTAGGTGCCGCCGTAGGGGTAGTCCACCAGCTCCACATCCGCGACCTCCAGGCCTTCGAGCTTGAGCGCATTTTCCAGCCCGCGCAGCGCCTGGGCACGGGTGAAGTCGATTTGCACGTTGGCCCATTTCGGCAGGCCGAAGCGCCGGTTCTTCAGGTCGCGCACGCTCTTCACGCCGCTTTCGGCGGTGGTCAGGATCAACTGCACTTCATCACTCCACGACAGCCCCAGCACGCGGGTTTCGACGCCGCTGGCATAGGCCCAGATCGCCGGGATATTGCCGCCGTGGCGCACCGAATTCTGCAGGTGATGGTCATAGTGCGCTTCACGCACTTCGCGCTCGGTGGACTCGCGCAGCGATTGGATATTGGTGCCATAGGGCAGGAAGGCTTCGGCGAGTCGCCCGGACTGCACCGCAATGCCGAGCCCGGTGGGCACCGGGCTGTGGGTGTACCAGAGAGTATCGAGTGGTTTGCTCATAAAATTCTTCGTTCCAATCCATGAAGTCTTCTGTGGGCGCCTGGCTGGGTGGCGATGGCGTCCGCAAACACGCTATCGCCGGCAAGCGGGCTCCTACAGGGGTTAGCCGGCGAGTGCGGTGTTGCCTTCGAGCAGGGCATGCAACGGCCGCGCGTCAATCCATTCGCGCACATCGAAGCTTTGCGGGATAAAGCGCCACCGGTGCAGGAAGTGAGTGAAGTCCTGCAAGGCCGCAATGGCTTGTTCATCCAGCCCTGTACGCAGGCGCAGGTGGGCATCGTCGCCATAGGCGGCGGTCACCCAGTATTCGCTGCTGTTGGTTTCCCGCGCGAGGTAGCGCCGGGTGTCTTCCGGGTGGGTGTGCGCCCACTGCTCGGCACGCAGCACGGAGTCGAGAATGCCGGTGGCCACGTCAAAATGCTGGTCCAGCAGGTTCAGGTCGACCGCCAGGGTGCGCGGGGTGCCATTGTTGCTGCGGATCAGCGGGTCGGGGTGGGCGCCGGTGTCGATCACCGTGTACAGGCCGAAATCATGCGCGTGCTGCGCCGCGCTGGCGCCTTTGAGGAAGATCGCGTCAACTTCGCCGCGCAGCAGGCCGATCAGCTCCAGGTTGCGTCCAGTCGTCTGCGCAGTCACCGGTGTGCCGGCCACGTTGCGCACTGCGCTGTCGCTGAAGGTACCGCCGTATTGAAAGTTCTTCAGCTTGACGTCGCCGACCTTCAGGCCTTCCAGCGACAGGGCGTTTTCCAGGCCACGCAGGGCCTGGGCGCGGGTAAAGTCGATCTGCGCGCCGACCCAGTCCGGCAGGCCGAAGGTACGACCCTTGAGGTCCTTGACGGTCTTGATGCCGCTGTCCTGGCGGGTCAGGATCAATTGCACTTCGTCCGCCCAGGACAGGCCGATCACACGGGTTTCACGGCCTTGGGCGCGGGCCCAGATCGCCGGGATATTGCCACCGTGGCGCACGGAATTCTGCAGGGTGTGGTCGAAGTGCGACTCGCGCACCGCCTTGTCATTCGACTCGCGCAGCGACTGCACCTCGGTGCCGAGGGCACCGACAGTGTCTTGCAGCCAGCCTTTTTGCACGGCAATGCCCAGGCCGGTCGGCACAGGACAACGGGTGTACCACAGGGTGTCGAGAGGTTGCGTCATCAAAGGGGCTCCCCCAGCGTTCAGGCGCTGGCTTTCAAAGGTTGGACGGCCGGGCGTTGGTGCACCAGCGGCAAGACTTCCTGGCCAATGCGCAGGGCTTCTTCCAGGTGCGGATTGCCGGCGAGGATAAAGGTCGAGAAACCGGCGTCGCGGTATTCCACCAGGCGCTCGGCGATGTTTTCGTGGCTGCCCACCAGGCCCACGGTCGGGCCCGGCTTGGCCTTGGCAAAACCGGCCCAGAGGTTGGGACCGATGATCAGGTCATCAAAGCGGTCGACGTTCTGGTGGTAGGCGGTTTGCCGGGCGGCACCGACCGAGTCCGAGCCGCTGGTAAAGCCCTTGGCCACGGCACTGGTCTTGCCATCGAGCTTGTCGAACTGGCGGCGCAGGTCTTTCCAGGCCAGCTCTTCGGTTTCGCGGGCGAACAGGTCGACGCGCAGGCCGAAACGCACGGTACGCCCCTGTTTATCGGCCAGTTCGCGCACCCGGTCGATGTGCGGCTTGAGCTTGTCGATCGGCTCGGCCCAGTTCAGGTAGACGTCGGCATGTCGGGCGGCCACACCCAGCGCGGCCTCGGAGAACCCCGAGAAATACACCCCCGGCTTGCGTTCGTTGTGCAGGCCGGCGGGCAGCGAGCCGTTTTCCAGTTGGTAGATATCGCCGTCATAGGAGAATTTCTGGTTTTCCCAGAGGCCCTGGATGATGTCGAGGAACTCGCCGGTGCGCTTGTAGCGCAGGTCATGTTCGAGAAAGTCGCCGTTGGCGCGTTGGCTGGCCGGGTTGCCGCCGGTGATGATGTTCCACTCCAGGCGACCACGGCTGAGGTTCTGCAGGATCGCGGCTTGCTGCGCGGCATAGGCGGGCAGGGTCCAGGTGGCCTGGAAGGCGATCAGGAACTTGATGCGCCGGGTTTCCCGGGCGAGTGCCGCGGCGGCAATCCACGGCTCGGGGCCGGTGGGCAGCAGTGCGCCTTCGAAGCCTGCGAGTTCGGCGGCCTTGGCCACCTGGGCGATGTAGTCGATGTAGGTGAAGTCATCGGGCTCGCCATTCGGCAGGCGGCCGGGGGCGATATGGCCGGGGCGGTAGTCCGGGTTGCCCCGGTTGTGCTTGTCGGTGGTCAGCTGCGGGCCGTCGGTGCCCAATGGCAGGCGCCAGAAAAATTCAGTGCTCATGGGTGCTCCTGATTTCAGTCGTGCAAGGTGCGTGGACCTGATTGAGGGGATGTGTGCAACGGGCATGCCATTGGGGTTGGGGGTAATGGTTGCGGGGGTTGGGGGGATTTTGGGGGAGGGGTGTTGCTGTGGCAGCAGTCTTGCAGCAGTGGGTGTTCAGGGGGCAGCAGGGGGTGGGGGCATATCCGTTGCTGCGGTTATGGCGGCCTATGGTTCCGCCCTTACGGCGGGTCACTTTTGGAAAGGAGCCCCAAAAGTAACCAAAAGGGCTCTTGCCCCAACACTCGGCACCTCGCCTAGGCTCGGTGTGCCCGTAATCCGACATTGATTTGGGGGGCCGCCGCCACGCGCCATCCATGGCGCGGGGCGGCTAAACCGGCATCCCTGCCGGTTTACCCCCCAAATCAATATCGAATTCCGGCCAGCGTGTTTGATGGGGCGCCTAGGATCAAGATCAAGATCAAAAGCAGAAGCACGGCGGCCTGACAGCCGGCCTGAGTGGATAGATCAAAAGCAGGAACCTGTAGGAGCCGGCTCTCACAGGGGATCGGCAGTGTCGGCCTCGATACCGGCCTGTCGCAAGCAGCCTGAGTCACACCCCATAATCCGCCGCCCCAAAGACCAAATGTGGGAGCCGTCGAGCCCCAGCGAGGCCGCGAAGGCGGCGGCATTGCCGATGAATTTAGTGCCTGACCCACCGCCTTCGCGGCCTCGCCGGGGCTCGACGGCTCCCACAGGGAATCGGCGGTGTTAGCCTCGATACCGGTCTGTCGCAAGCAGCCTTGAGTCACACCCCATAATCCGCCACCCAGAAGATCAAATGTGGGAGCCGTCGAGCCCCAGCGAGGCCGCGAAGGCGGCGGCATTGCCAATGAATTTCGCGCCTGACGCACCGCTTTCGCGGCCTCGCCGGGGCTCGACGGCTCCCACAGGGAATCGGCGGTGTTGGCTTGATACCGGTCTGTCGCAAGCAGCCTTGAGTCGCACCCGCAATCCGCCGCCCCAAAGGATCAAATGTGGGAGCCGTCGAGCCCCAGCGAGGCCGCGAAGGCGGCGGCATTGCCAATGAATTTAGTGCCTGACCCACCGCTTTCGCGGCCTCGCCGGGGCTCGACGGCTCCCACAAGGGATCGGCAGTGTGGCCTCAATACCGGCCTGGCGTAAACAAACACAACCCACGATGCGAAGCGAGCCGCTTTTGATCTTGATCTTGATCCTAGGCGCCCCATTAAACACGCTGGCCGAACGCAGGCTTGAATCCGTGGGTAACCCGGCAGGACGCCGGGTTAGCCGCACTGGGCCAGGGATGGCCCATTGCGGCGGCCCACGGATTCAAGCCGGAGTGAGGGCACACCGAGCCTAGGCGAGGTGCCGAGTGTTGGGGCAAGAGCGTTTTGGTTACTTTTGCGCTGTTCAAAAGTGACCCGCCGTAAGGGCGGAACCATAGCCAGCCATCCCCCCAATAACGGATATACCTCACCTCTACAAAAGCACCACCTCCGCCCCCCCACCCGAGCACCAAGCAAATAACTCCGATACAACCCTGCATACGCCCCCTCCTGGGCAATAAGCCCCGCATGCGGCCCCAGCTCCACCACCTGCCCATGCCGGATCACCGCGATCCGGTCCGCATCGCGAATCGTCGCCAATCGATGCGCAATGATGATCGCCGTCCGCCCCTCGCACAGGCGCCGCAACGCCCACTGAATCCGCCGCTCCGTATGAATATCCACCGCCGAAGTCGCCTCATCCAGCACCAGCACCGCCGGGTCTGCCAGGTACGCACGCACCAGGCACACCAACTGCCGCTGGCCATGACTGAGGTGCGCGCCCAGCGGCCCGACTTCGGTGTGGTACTGGTGGGGCAGGCGCTCCAGCACTTCATCGGCACCGAGTTCGCGGGCGGCGGCGATCAGCGTGGCGTCGTCAGCCTGGGGCGCGGCCAGGCGCAGGTTGTCGAGGATGCTGCCGCTGAACAGCACGTTGTCCTGCAGCACTACGCCGACGTGACGGCGCAGGGTGTGTTGCGCCAGGTCGCGCACGTCAATGCCGTCGAGACGCACCGCGCCCGATTGCACGTCGTAGAAACGCGTCAGCAACTGCACCAGGGTGCTTTTGCCGTGCCCGGACGGACCGACGATCGCCAACACTTCACCGGCCGGAATGTGCAGGTCCAGGCCATTGATCACGGGCGCCTGGCCGTAACTGAAACCGACCTGGTCGAAGTGCACTTCGCCGCGAGCCCGTTCCAGCGTATGCGGCGTGGCACGGTCGATGATCTGCGGCGTGGTGTCGAGCAGCAGGAAAATCCGCTGCGCCGAGGCCGAGCCGGTGGCGTAGCGCTC
Organism: Pseudomonas sp. TH21; assembly: GCF_016651025.1. NCBI lineage: Bacteria > Pseudomonadati > Pseudomonadota > Gammaproteobacteria > Pseudomonadales > Pseudomonadaceae > Pseudomonas > Pseudomonas sp. TH21. The sequence continues at coordinate 2,955,660 of NZ_JAEKEQ010000001.1, forward strand.
AAACAGGTCGGACAGCTCCTGCAGCGGCCCGAGGAACAAAAACACGTAGAACAGGCTTTCGGCGACCTGGCCCACACTCACTTCGCCCGCCGCCAGCCCGTAGGCGCCGACCAGCAGCAACAGCGCGATGCCTGCCGAGCTGAGCAGCGCGGTAAAGGGCGCAAACCACGACGAGCGCAGGCTGCCGCGAATCAGCGCCTGGTTGAAGTCATCCAGCAGCCCGCGATAGCGCCGCAGGTTGGGGGCTTCTTGCGCGCATTGCTGCAACAGGCGCGCGCCGCTGACGCTTTCCACCAGGTGCGCGGTGAAGCGGCTGCGGTTCTCCGCGACCTTGGCCCAGTTGCGCTGCGAGATGCGCTTGAAACTCCACGTGGCCAGCACCAGCAGCGGCACCGTCGCCACCAGGCTGAGGAAAAACCGGGGGTCGATACGCCACAGCATCACCGACGCCAGGCCGCAGCGCAGCAGGGCGCCGAGCAGTTCCGGCGGGCCCTGGATCACCAGCGGCTCCAGCGCGTCGACATCGCGGTCGACCCGCGAAATGATGCGCCCGGCGCGCGTCTGGTCGAAGTAACTCACGCTCAGGCCCTGCACGTGTGCGAACACCTGCACGCGCAACGCGTTCAGCACCCGGATCGCCGCGCCGCCGGCGACGAACTGCGAGACCCCGGCCAACAGGAAGCGCGCCAGCCAACTGGCTGCCAGGCCCAGGCCGAGCCACAGCACCAGGCGCTCATCCAGCAGCCAATGGTCAGCCTGCTGGATCAGCCCGCGGTCGAGCAGTTCGCGCACAAACCAGGGGCGCAGGAACACCGTGATCACCAGCACAATTTCAATGCCGATCACCGCGGCGATCTGGCGTCGGATCGGCCGCAGCAGTGGCAGCAGCCGCTTGAACATGCTGCGATCGAGGGCCTTCTTGGCGAGCATTTCTTCGATTTCGATATCGCTCAAGGCTTTGCCTGGCAGCGGGTTAGCCATGGTCGATCCCCAGCAGGTCGCGGTAGTGCGCGTTGGTTGATTGCAGGTCGGTGTGGCGGCCCATGGCCGTGATTCTGCCGTCGGCCAGCATCAACACGCGGTCGGCCAGCAAAATGGTCGAGAGCTTGCTGGAGATCACCAGCACCGTGGTGCCACGCAGTTGCCGCAGGTTCTGCAACACCTGGCGCTCGCTGATGGCGTCGAGCGCGCTGGTGGCGTCGTCCAGGCACAGAATGTCGGGGGTGCCCAACAGCGCTCGGGCCAGGCACAGGCGTTGGCGCTGGCCACCGGACAAGGTCACGCCCCGGTCGCCCAGGGGTGTATCCAGGCCTTGGGGCAGACGCTGCACGATGTCGTCGGCGGCGGCTCTGTGCAGCGCATCGCGCAGCTGGGCGTCGGTGGCGCTGGGCGCGGTCAGGCGCAGGTTGGCGGCGAGGGTGCCGGCGAACAGGAAACTTTCCTGCGGCACCACATGCACGCGCTGGCGCAGCGGGCCGAGTTGCAGCTCGCGAATGTCCTGCCAGCCGCTGGCGTCCGAGCCGAGCAATACGCGCCCGGCAGTCACGTCGCTCAGGCGCGGCAACAAGCTGGCGAGCAGGCTTTTGCCGGTACCGGTGGCGCCGACCAGTGCGACGATTTCACCCGGCTGGATGCTCAGCGAACACGCCTGCAAAATGTCGCGACCGCCGCCCGGTGCCGTCACGCTGACGTGCTCCAACTTGAGCCCCAGCGGCGTGGCGGGCAGGGTGGCAGTACCACTGCGGATAGCGGCGGGTGCGTCGAGCAATTGCCAGATGCGCTCGGCACTGGCGCGGGCATCGGCGAAGGTCTGCATCACCCGGCCGATCCCTTCGATGCGAAACACCAGGGTGGTGGCGATCAACAGTGAGGTCACCAGTTCGCCAATGCTCAGTTGTCCGGCGGCGACCAGGTGCGCGCCGTACACCAGGATCCACACATGCCCCAACGCAACCACGGCCTGGGGCAGTGGAATGCGCGAGCTGGAATACGCCAACGCCTGGCGCGCGAGGCCGGCGAACACCGCCACCTGGTCGGCGAAGCCCTGGATACGTCGCTGCTCCAGCGCAAATGACTTGATCACGCGCACACCGCCAATGCCTTCGCTCAGGTCCTGGTTGACGCGGTCGTAGGCGCTGCCGACCGCCCGATCCAGGCCCACCAGGCGCTCGGTCTGGCGCACGAAAATCCACAGCCCGGTGACCGTCAGCAACAACGGCACCAGCCCCAGCAGCGGGTTGTACCAACTGAGCAGGCCGACCGTGGCGAGTACCACCAGCGGCGTTTCCACCAGTTGGCGCCAGAAGGTGATCAGCGCGTCGCGGACCTTGTCGGCGTCGCGGGTCGTGCGCGTGATCATCTCGCCCATGCCGTGCTGCCAGTGGTAGCCCAGGTGCAGGCTTTGCACCTGGGCGAGGATGCGTTCGCGCAGGCGCGTCAGCAGTTCCTGGCTGATCACCAGCGAGAGCACGCTGGCGATGTACTGCAGCACGCCACGGCCGAGGGCCACGGCGAGCATCAGCCCCAGCCAGTACCAGCCGAGGCCGGCCTCCAGGCTGCCATCCGCAAGGCGCACCACCGCGCGGCCGGCACTGACATCATTGACGGCATGCCCGATCAGCCATTGCTGCCAGACCAGCCCCAGGTTGATCGCCACGTACAGCGCCGCGACCAGGCTGAATCGCCAGGGTATTTCCCGGTAGATCGCCAAGCTGCGTAAAAGAGGGTGTTGTTCAATCATGAAAAGCTCATAGACATAAACGGGGGATACCGGACCTTGCAGGAGCCCGGCTTGCCGGCGATGGCGCCCTTAAAGACGCCATCGCCGGCAGGGTTTTATTTACGGGTGGCGCCCTGGGTTTCCTTGGCATTCAGGATCGCGGTGTATTCGCCTGGGTCCACGTCGTTGAGGTAGTAGTTGCCCACGTGGTGCAGGCGCCAGCGGATCGGGTCGTGGGTGGTGTGCACGCGGGCGTTGCGCCAGAAGCGGTCCAGGTTCCACTTGCTCAGCGAGGCGCTGGCGCCCAGCAGCGAGAAGATATCGCTGGAGATCTTCAGCGAGGCACTGTCGGAATGCGCGCGGGCGGTGGCGACCGACAGAATCAATTCGTCCTGCAGTTCCTTGTTCTCCGGGTCTTGCTCATGGGCATCGAACACGCGTGCGGCGTCGCGCAGCAGCGATTCGGCAGCCCGCAGCGCGACGGCGTATTCACCGATCTGCTTGATGATGTGCGGCTCTTCATTGGCGTGGTCGACGCCACTTTCCACCCATGGCCGCGCGTGGTGCTTGAGGTAGTCGACGGCGGCAGACAGGGCGCCGGCGGCGATGCCGGTGTCGATGGCCGCGTGGAGGATCTGCGGGAAGGTCAGCCCGGTGCGTTTCATCGGGCCTTTGCGGCGCGAGACGTAATCTTCGTCCAGCACGATATTGTCGAAATTCACCGTGCCGCTGACCGAGTTTTTCTGGCCAAAGGCGGCCCAGTCATCCACCAGCGTGAGGCCCGGTGCGTTGCGGTTGAGCAGTACACCGGCGCCGCCGTCGTCCGAGGCGGCGGTGAGCGAGATCCATTCGGCGAGGTAGGAGCCGGTGGAGTAGAACTTGCTGCCATTGAGTACCAGGGCGCCGTCCTCACGGCGTTCGACGCGGGTCTTCAGGGCGAACTTGTTCTTGCCGCCGACCTCGGCCAGGGCGTTGCCGAAGCGTTTGCCAGCCAACACATCGCTGACCAGCCGATCCCGCACTGCATCCGGGTAGCCGTTGAAAATCCCGCGCAGCATCACGTTGTGGATCTGCAGGAGTTGGCCGACGCCGCCATCGGCTACCGAGATAATCCGCACGGTCTCGACGATGGTCTGCACGGAAGCCCCCAGCCCGCCAAAGGCTTTCGGCACGCCGATGGCAGTGATGCCGCTTTCGGATAACAGCTGTGCCTGGCGCCACGGCAGTTGGCCGTTCTGCTCGGGGTCGGCGGCGATGGCGGCGATCTCCACCGCGATGTCCTTGGCCGCGGCGATGGCCTCGGCTTCACTGTGCAGTTGGCGTACAGGCGCCTGTTCAAACGTAGTCATGCATTCATCCTTCTGTTTGGGTTCGCTTCCCCAGGGGTTGCGGTGTTGGCAGGGGCTTGAGCAAGTTCCAAGCCAATGTGAAAAGCCCCACTGTGTGGGGGCTGCGCGGGCGGGGCTGCTGCTGGGGCAGCAGTGCTCGCAGGCGACTGCTGGCGCAGCAGCAGTGCTGTTGGCAGGTCAGCAGTCGCGTGGCCGGGTTCGTCGCGACAGCCCTGTAAACCCTGGCCCGCGTCGATTGGCACGGCCTCTGCAATACCTCCTCCACTGACTTGCCCAATTCAATGGAGCTGCCCATGACCCTTTCCGCTGTCCTGCCCACGCCTGAGCTTGAGCAGATCTGGTTTACCCGCTGCCCGGTGCCGACCGCCTCCGGCATCGCCTACAAGCTGGGGTGGTTGACCGAAGAGTTCGCGCCGGATGGTTTGCCGGTGTCGACGTTGCAGGAGGCTCGCCAACTGGGCCGTCACCATTACGATCACGACCTGCCTGGGCTGTTTCGCGAAGGCGGTAACGTGCCGGCCCTGGCGGCTCGCGCAGCCGGCGCACCGAGCCGCCTGATCGGCCTGACCTGGATCGAGGAATGGCAGACCATCCTGGTTCGCCCGGACTCCGGCATCAGCCGCCCCGAGCATCTCAAAGGCAAGCGCCTGGCCCTGCCGGCCTGGGGCGACAGCCGCCCTGGCAGCATTGCACGCGCCATGAGCCTGCACGGCTACAAGGGCGCATTGAGCCTGGCCGGCCTCGGCTTTGACGATGTCGAACTGGTGGAAGTGGCCTTGCAGGACCAGGAGCAAGCGCCGGATCCACAACAAGGCCTGCAACGCCTGTGGTCGGGCCTGGATTACCTGGTGCGTGGCGAGGTGGATGCGGTGTACGTCAAGGGCGCTTCGGCGGCCGACGCCGCACGGCGCCTGGGGCTGGTGGTGGGGATCGACCTGGACCTGATCGCCGAGCCGCGCTATCGCATCAACAACGGCACGCCACGGCCAATCACCGTGCACCAGAGCCTGCTCGACAACCACTTTGACCTGGTGGTGCGCTTCCTGGCGCAGACCCTCAGTGCGGCGGATTGGGCGGCGAACAACCGCGATGGCCTGAACGCGATTCTCGAAGAAGAAACCCGCGCCGGCAGTGCCGGTGTGGCCGAGGCTTATCGCGGTGATTTCCATACCACCCTGGCCCCGGATTTGTCGGCCCAGCGCCTGGATTTCCTCGGTGTCCAGAAAGATTTCCTGTACCTGCACGGCTTCCTGGAGCGCGATTTCTCGATCGCCGACTGGGTCGATCCGCGCCCCCTGCAAGCTGCCCATGAACTGTTGGCCAAGCGCCGCGCCTGAACCTGGAGAATGCCCCATGACTGCCATTGCTCACGCTCAACCCCTCGATCAAGCACTGCAGGCCTTTGTCGACAAGGTGCTGCTGGAGGCCGAAGAGGCTTTCACCGTATTCCGTGAAACCAACACTATCACCGCCAACGGCACCGTCGGTTTCATCGAGCGTGTACCCGGCCAGGAACTGCTGGTGTCGGTGAACTACGGCGGCCCGTGGAACTACCGCAAGCCGCTGCAAGCCACGGTCACCGACTTTGCCGGCAACGTGATTCTCGGCAAAGGCAAAGGTGGCCTGGGCCGCTACACCAAGCTGTTCCAGCAGCACCCGGACGTGACCACCGTGTCCCACGTGCATTCGCCGTACCTCGGCGCCTGGGCACAGACCCACCGCACCTTGCCATTCCACTACGTGCCGGTGCAGCGCTACCAGCTGGCGCGGGAGCTGCCGGTGTACATCGACCGTCGCCAGCAGGAAGTCGACTTCATCCTCGACAAGATCGCTGAAAACCCGTTCAACCTGGCCATCCTCGAGGCCAACGGCGGCTCCACCGTGTGGGGCAAGCAAGGGCTGCGGGCTACCGCCGAATTCATCCTGTTGCTGGAGGAGGGCGCCCAGCTGCAATTGCTCGCCGACGCCCTGGGTGGATCGCGTCCCTACGGGCCGGGCGTGTTGACCCAGCAGTGGAAAATGAGCGGCCTGTTCGAACACGCCACCGCACTGGGCCTGGTCCCGGCCATCGACCGCAAAAACTGAACATACCCTCATCACGGTGATTGAAACCACCACGACCCCTGCAGGCGACGCAAGCCGCCGCCTGCAAGGGGCGGTTCCATTCAAGGATGTCTGTCATGGCTGTAAAGATTCTCTGGTACCTCACCACGCCCGATGGGCCTTATCCGTGGGAGCCTGAAGGGCGCTGGAAAACCGACTTCCAACACCTCAAGCAATTGGCGGTCGCCAGTGATCGCCTCGGCTATTACGGCTCGCTGCTGGGCTCCAGCCCGAATGAAAGCCTGGCGGTGGCCGCGTCGTTGATCGACGCCACCGAGCGCCTGCGTTTCCTCGTGGCGCAACACCCGGGCGAGCTGTCGCCGGCGGTGTTGGCCAAATGGGCCTTGACCTTCGACCAATTCTCCAATGGCCGCCTGCTGTTCAACGTGGTCAACGGCAATGACGCCGGCCTGGCCACGTTGGGCGTGCATTACGCGCATGACGAGCGTTACGCCTTCAGCCTTGAATACTGGCGCGCGTTCCAGGGCTTCTACGCCGGTGATACGCGTGGCTATGAAGGTGAGTACGTCAAGCTCGCCCCGCGTGCGCCGGGCGCCGCCAGCCATCCACTGGGCGGTTGGCACCCGCCGTACCAGAAACCGGGTATCCCGTTGTGGGGCGCCGGCACGTCGGGGCCGGGGGTCGAGCATTCGGTGCAACTGCTCGATGTGTACCTGAGCTTCGCCAACACCCCGCCGAAACTCGGCGACAAGTTCCGCAAGGTCGCCGCCGAGGCCGCGAAGATCGGCCGCGAACTGACCTTTGGCACGCGCCTGCAAATCATCGTGCGCGAGACCGAGGAAGAAGCCTGGGCCCACGCGGAAAAACTGCTGCAGCGCACCTCGCTGCAGACCGCACGCAATGCGCTTGAGCGCCAGTTGCCGGCGGGGGTGAGCCTGGAGGATTTTCACAGCGACGACCCGCAAACCCAGCGCAATGTCGAGACGGTGCGTGCCGGGCGCCTGCCCACTGCGCGTGAGCTGGAAATCTACCCCAACGTGTGGCTCGGCCCCAGCCTGTTCGGCTTCAACATCCTCGGCCCGGCTGCCGGCACGTATCTGGTGGGCAGTGCCGAGCAGGTCGCCGAGCGCATCCGCGAATACGAGGCGCAAGGCACCTCGGCATTCATCCTCTCGGGCTTCCCGTTGATCGACGAAGCCCATCGGGTTGCCGATTTGCTGTTCCCGTTGCTGGACCTGGACCACGGCTTTGAAGTGCCGCGCCTGGGCGTCACCCACAAGGCTGTACAGCGCGAAGAGGCTTGAGTGATGAGTGACGGATTTTCCCGCCGGGTGTTTCTCGGCAACAGCCTGGTGGTCGGCGGCGGCCTGCTGCTGGGGGGCTGTGACAGCGGTGCGGCGAGCCAGGGCGCGGCGGTCCTGACGGGTAAGCCGGTGAGTGGCGGGCGCCTGCGCATCGGCATTATCGACGGCGACCAGTCGGGCAACCTGGATGCGCATAAACCGGTGGGCGGCGGGATCATCCGTGGCTGGGCGCTGTACAGCAAGTTCTGGGAATGGAACACCGATGTCAGCACGCGCCTGGCCCTGGCCGAGTTTGCCGAGCCGAATGCCGACGCCAGCGCCTGGACCATCCGCATCAAGCCCGGCCTGGAGTTTCACCATGGCAAGACCATTGGTGCCGACGACATGCTGTTTTCGCTGTTGCGCCTGACCGACCCCAAACTGGCTTCACCGTTTGCCGGCTTGGTCGGGGCGATCGATCGCAACGCGCTGCGCAAGCTGGATGAGCGCACCATCGAAATTCGTTTCAAGCAGGGCCAGAGCTTCTTCCCTCTGGATGAAACCCTGATCAGCTTTGGCGGCATCGTGCCGACCGACTATGACCCGATCACCAACCCGGTGGGCGCCGGCCCTTACAAGCTCAAGCGCTTCGTGCCCGGCCAGCGCTCGCTGTACACGCGGTTCGAGAACTACTACAAACCCGGCCAGCCGTATGCCGACGAGCTGGAAATCATCGAGTTCAAGGACCAGGTCTCGCGCGTGGCCGCATTGCGCGCCGGGCAGATCGACGTGGCCAGCGGCGTGCAGGCCGAGCACAGCGCGTTGCTCAAGGCCGATTCGCGCCTGTCGCTGTGCGTCTCACCGACGACTTCATTCACCGGTTTCAACTTGAACCTGGCCAAGCCGCCGTTCGACGATGTGCGCGTGCGCCAGGCGTTTCGTCTGCTCGCCGACCGCCAGGAGTTGGTGGACCGTGGTCTCAATGGCTTCGGGCGCATCGCCAACGACCTGTATTCGCCCCATGACCCCACCTACAACCATGCGATTGCCCAGCGCCCGTATGACCTGGAGCAGGCGCGCTCGCTGTTGCGCCAGGCCGGGCAGACTGACCTGCGCGTCGAGCTGACCACCACGCCAGGCCCTGGAGTGAATGCTGCGCTGGTGTTCGCCCAGCAAGCGAAAAAGGCCGGTGTACAGGTGCGTGTCACCCAGGTTGACGGCGCGGTGTTCAATGGCCCGCAGCGCGAGCAATGGCAGGTATCGCCGGGCTCGACCCCGGCGCGCGGTTTTCTGGCCTCGGCCCTGCACAACGACGCGCCGCTGGCGATCTACAACCGCAGCAATTTCCATGATCCACAGTTCGACAGTTTGTACCGCCAGGCCCTGGCCCAGCCCGATCTGGCATTGCGTACCGGCCTGGTCCACGAAGCCCAGCAGATCCAGCACGAACGTGGCGGCCTGCTGATCTGGGGCTTCAGTGATGTGCTCGACGCGGCGTCCGTGAAGGTCGGCGGCCTGAACCCCGAGCAGACCACCTTCGCCTCCTGGCGTTTTGACGAGTTGTGGTTGAACCATGTCTGAGTCGCACTGCAAAACCCCGCGTACGCCGGCCTGGCTGTCGTGGTTCGTCGGGCGCCTGGGCTACGGTTTGCTGACCGCCTGGGTGATCAGCCTGGTGGTGTTTATCGCCACCCAGGCGCTGCCATCGGACCCGGCGCGGGTGATCCTCGGCCCGGATGCGCCGCTGGAAAGTATCCTCACCCTGCAGCACCAACTGGGCCTCGACCAGCCGATCCTGTGGCAATACCTGCGCTGGCTGGGCGCGGCCTTGAGTGGTGATCTTGGCGTGTCGCTGGATTCCAACGCGCCGGTCAGCCACCTCCTGTGGGGCCGTTTCGGCTATACCCTGGCGCTGCTGGCCGGGGTGATCGCACTGGTGGTGCCGGCGGCGCTCGCGTTGGGCGTGGCGCTGGCGTTGCGCCGCGACAGCCGCCTGGATCGCTGGAGCCTGTCGTTGCTGATCTTTCTCAAGGCCACGCCGGGTTTCCTCTTGGCGATTGGCCTGGTGCTGCTGTTTTCCATGCCGCACATGGACTTTCTGCCGGCGGTGTCGATTCTCGACCCGGACCAGTCGCTGCTGCGCCAGCTCAAGTTCCTGATCCTGCCCGTCGTGGCCCTGAGCCTGACCGCGTTGCCCTATCTCACACGCATGGTGCGTGCGGCGATGATCGAGGCGCTGGAGTCCGACTACGTGATCGCGGCGCGGCTGCGCGGCATTCCCTACCGACGCATCGTGTGGTGCCACACGTTGCCCAACGCGCTGGTGCCGGCGATCCAAGGCGTGGCGCTGACCTTGCGCACGCTGATCGGTGGGGCGGTGCTGGCCGAAGTGATCTTCAGTTACCCCGGCATCGGCACCGCACTCAACGCGGCCATCCAGATGCGCGACCTGCCGATGATCCAGGCGATTGTGCTGGTGATCACCCTGGCGGTGGTGCTGATCAACCTGCTGGCCGACCTGCTGACCGTATTGCTCACGCCCAAGCTGCGCACGGCACGGCGCGTGAGGATGATTCAACGCAACCGCCGGGGCATCACCCCGTGGTGGCGCCGCTCCCGAGGTGAGGCATGAACGAGCCGCAAATTCGCAAAGGTGCACTGATCACCGCGCTGGTGATCGCGATTGCCGTGCTGGGCCCGTGGCTGGCGCCCCATGGCACCACCGACATGGTCGGCCCGGTGTACGGCGCGCCGATGGGCAGCGCATGGCTGGGCTATGACTTCCTTGGGCACGACGTGCTGTCGCGCCTGCTCAGCGGCGGTCTGTCGGTGCTGTGGATGTCGGTGGCGGCGGCGAGTATCGCGCTGGCGGTGGGCAGTACGCTGGGGTTGTTGGCCGGGCTCTCGCGGCGACGTCTGGACCAGCTGATCACGTGGTCGGCGGATGTATCCCTGGCGTTTCCCGACCTGATCCTGGTGCTGCTGATCGTGTCGATGCTGGGTCGCGCGCCGTGGCTGATTGTCTTGACCGTGTCCATCGCGTTCATCCCCGGCGTCATCCGCCTGGCGCGGGCCAGTGCGGTGGCGGTGGCGGGGCAGGAGTTTGTCGAGGCGGCGCAGATGATGGGGTATTCGCGGCGGCGCATTCTGTTCAAGGAGATCCTGCCGAACATCCTCACGCCGCTGCTGGTGCACTTCGGCAACATGTTGACCTGGGGCGTGGGCATGCTCTCGGGCTTGAGTTTTCTCGGCTATGGGGTCGCGCCGCCCACGGCGGACTGGGGCCTGATGATCAATGAAAACCAGGCAGGCCTGCTGGTACAGCCCTGGGCGGTGTTGGCCCCGGCGGTACTGATCGGGGTGTTTGCCTACGGTACCAATATCCTCGCCGAAGGCATCGGCCGGCGCAGCGCACGGATGGGAGAGAAACAGGCATGAACGCGATCACTGAAATCGACACGGCGGTGTTGCAGGTGCACGACCTGCGGGTGGAATTGTCGGCGCAGGTGGATGTGGTGTCGGACATTTCGTTCAGCCTGCACGCGGGCGAAATCCTCGGGCTGGTGGGGGAGTCGGGGTCGGGCAAGACCACCCTGGCCACCGCTTTGCTCGCCCACGCCCGACGCGGTGCGCGCATCGTCGCGGGCCAGGTGCAGGTCGACGGCCAGGCGTTGTTGAGCCTGGAGGGCGAGGCCTTGCGCCGGGCGCGTGGCAGCCTGATCGGTTACGTCGCCCAGGACCCGGCAACGGCGCTGAACCCGGCCCTGCGCATTGGCAACCTGTTGCGCGAGACGTTGGCGGTGCATCCGCTGCAACTGGACCGCGCTGCCCAGCAGCAACGCATCAGCGAGACCCTGCGCGATGTCGGCCTGCCGGACGATCCCGACTTTCTGCGACGCTTTCCTCATCAATTGTCCGGTGGCCAGCAGCAGCGCGTGATGCTGGCGCTGGCCTTTGTGCTGCGCCCGCGCCTGATCGTGCTGGATGAGCCGACCACCGCGCTGGATGTCAGCACCCAGGCGCATATCCTCGCGACCTTGCGCCGCTTGTGCAAAAGCCAGGGGGTGGCGGCGGTGTATGTGTCCCATGACTTGGCGGTGATCAAGGACCTGGTGGACCGGGTAATGGTCATGTACGCCGGGCGTATCGTCGAAATGGCCACGCGCGAGGTGCTGTTTCGCCGGCCATCGCACCCGTATACCCGCGGCTTGCTGGCGGCGATCCCGGATATGGCCGGTAGGCGCGAACTGCAAGCCATCGCCGGGCAGGCCCCGGCGCCGGGGCAACGGCCGCAGGGGTGCAGCTTCGGGCCACGTTGTGACCGGTTTACTTCAGCCTGCGCGGTGGCCGAGCCGCCGCTCCAGGCGCTGCCCGCCGGGCACGCGGTGGCGTGCCTGAATGCGCATGACCAGCCGTTGCAGGTACGTGGGTTGACCCCGATTGCGGCGCTCACGACGCAGACGCAGGCGCCGTTGTTGTCGATCAGCGGCTTGAACGTCGCCTATGACCGGCAGGTGTTGTTCGACATCACGTTGCAGGTGCAGCCGGGTGAATGCCTGGCGCTGGTGGGGGAGTCCGGTTCGGGCAAGACCAGCCTGGCGCGGGCCGTCGCCGGGCTTGGTGAGAATGCCGAAGGGCAGTTGAGCTACGCCGGCCGGCCTTTGCCGCTGCAGGCGCGCCAGCGCGACGCGGGCTTGCGCCACCAGATCCAATACATTTTCCAGAACCCGTACCGTGCGCTGAACCCACGGCAAACCGTGTACCAGACCTTGAGCGCGCCGCTGGAGCACTTCTTCGCGATCAAAGGCGCGGCGGCGCGCCAGCGGGTCGAGGCGGTGCTCCAGCGCGTGTCGCTGTCGGCGTCGGTGGCCGACCTGTACCCTCACAGCCTGTCGGGCGGCGAACGCCAGCGCGTGGCCATCGCCCGAGCCCTGTTGTGCGAACCGCGGCTGCTGATCTGCGACGAAATCACCTCGGCGCTGGACGTGTCGGTGCAAGCCTCGATCCTCGACCTGCTGCGCCAGTTGCAGCGCGAAGGCTTGACGTTGCTGTTCGTGACCCACGACCTGGGCGTAGTCCGCGCAATCGCCGACCGGGTGCTGGTCTTGAAAGTCGGCAGAGTGGTGGAGCAGGGCGTAGTCGACAGCGTCCTGGACCAGCCGCAGGCGGCATATACCCGCACATTACTGGAGCATTCGCCGACGCTGGGGTGACCCGACTTCGATCCATGCATGGGCGCTGGATCAGTGCTGAATCCCCCCCAGACACAGGCGCTCTCCTGTGGGAGCCGTCGAGCCCCAGCGAGGCCGCGAAGGCGGTGTGTCAGTTGATGCATCAGGTGCCTGACACACCGCTTTCGCAGGCAAGCCAGCTCCCACAGTTGGGCGGTGTCGTGGCTGAAATTCCAACCCCATAGCGAAACCCGGTGCTCACTCCAATCCCAGCCACATAGCGAATCCCGTGGTGGCTCCAATTCCAGCCACACAGCACACCCCCCTGTGGGAGCCGTCGAGCTTTAGCGAGGCCGCGAAAGCGGTGTGTCAGTAGATGCATCAGGTGCCTGACACACCGCTTTCGCAGGCAAGCCAGCTCCCACAGTTGGACGGTGTCGTGGCTGAAATTTCAACCCCATAGCGAAACCCGGCACTTGCTCAAATCCCAGCCACAGAGCGAAACCCGTGGTGGCTCCAATCCCAGCCACTCAGCACCCCTCCGTGTGGGAGCCGTCGAGCTTTAGCGAGGCCGCGAAGGCGGTGTGTCAGTAGATGCATCAGGTGCCTGACACACCGCTTTCGCAGGCAAGCCAGCTCCCACAGTTGGGCGGTGTCGTGGCTGAAATTCCAACCACATACAGCTCCCCCAAGGGTCCTAGTTCAATCCTTTCCTGCGCTGCGCTGCGCTTCCTCCCGCACCGCCGGAATGATCCACCGTCCGTAATCCACGGTGTCATACAGCGGGTCGTAGCCTCGGTTGAGGAAGGTCGTCACGCCCAAGTCGACGTAATCCAGCAACGCCTGGGCCACGGTTTCCGGGGTGCCGACCAGTGCGGTGGTGTCGCCGTAGGCGCCGACGGCCGTGGCGGTGGGCATCCACAGCGCACGGTCGTGGCGGTCGCCCAGGGCGGCGGCGGCCAGCAGGCGTTCCGAGCCGGTGCCCTTGATGCGTTTCTGCCACGGGCTGCCGGCCGCAAACTGCGGGTTGGCCTTGATCTGCTGCAGAATCTGCTCGGCGCGTTGCCAGGCCAGTTCCTCCGTGGCTCCAAGGATCAAGCGCACCGACAGACTCACCCGCGGCGCGGCAACCCCGGCCGCCGATGCAGCGGCCTTGAGCTTGGCAATCTGCTCTGCCACGCCACTCAACGGCTCGCCCCATAGCGCATACAAATCCGCATGCTTGACCGCGATCTGATAGGCGATGTCCGAAGACCCGCCGAACGAAATCGGGATGTGTGGCTGCTGCAGCGGCTTGACCGGTGAAAACGCGCCCTTGATGTTGAAGTATTGGCCCTCGAAATCGAACGGCTCCTCGGCGGTCCAGGTGCGCCGCACGATCTCCAGGTATTCATCGGTGCGTTTGTAGCGCTCGGTCTTGTCCAGCAGGAAGTCGCCTTCCTGCGGCTCGGCGGTGATGCCGGTAATCGCGTGCAGGCGGATGCGTCCGCCGCCGGTGGTGTGGTCCAGCGTGGCAAAGGCGCGTGCGGCGACCGTCGGCGCGGTGAGGCCTGGGCGGTGGGCGATCATGAAACCCAGGCGCTCGGTGTGGGCCGCCGCATAGGCGGCGATCTGCAGGCTGTCGGCGCTGCCGGGACCGCTGGCGATCAGCACGCGGTCAAAGCCCGCGTGCTCGTGGGCGCGCGCGTGGTGGCGGATGAAGTCGAGGTCGAAATCCGGGCTGCGAACGCCACGGGTTTCGGACCATTGGCGCGGGAAAATCATGCCGACAAATTCAATGGACATGGGAGGCTCCGGTGGTGGATCAGAATTGATAGTCGACCTGGGCCAGCAAGGTGCGGCCAGGCATGGGTTGTAAAAAGGTGTTGGTGGAACCGGCCAGGCCGCTGACGAAGTTCAGCTCGTTGGTCAGGTTCAATACGCGCAACGTGGTGCTCCACTGCGGCTGGCGGTAGTACAGGGCGAGGTCGAGGTTGTATTCGTCGGGGATCTTTACCGTCTTGCTCAGGTTCAGGTACCAGCTGCTGGTCCACCAGCCGGAGAGTTCGGCACCGAAGCCCGAATCGAAGCGATAGTCCACGTAGCCACTGGCGGTGTACTCGGGAATCTGCACCGCGTCGTAGCGCCCGGATGGCCGCTGGTTGAGGCTGTTGTTATCGCCAAACACCGTGCCGTTGTCGGCAATGAACCCGGCGGAGGCGAAGCCGGCCTGGGAGGTGAACTCGTTGTAGGCACTCAGCTTGGACAGGTTCAGGCCGCTGCGCAGGTGGTCATCGGGTTGATAGCGCACGGTGGCTTCCACGCCCTTGATCTGCAGGCGCGCGATGTTGTTATTGCTGTCGGGGGACTGGTCACGGGCCTGCTTGAACGCGGCCAGGGTCATGAACAGCTGGTTGGGCAGCGCCTCGACCTTCACCCCGACTTCATGCAGCACGCTCAGGCTCTGGAACGCCAGTGGGTTGAGCTGGTTGGCACCGGTGCCGCTGCCCCAGCCCAGGCCGTTGGAAAAGAACCCGGTGTTGACCGCCAGCGAGCGATCGAAGGTGTAGTACAGCGTGGTGTTCTCGGTCGGTTTCACATAGGGGCTGACCTGGAAGGCGAAGAGCCGATAGTTGTCGCTGTCCTTGCGCTTGTTACCGCCTGCGAGCACGAACGGGTTGTCGATCTCGGCGTCGATCCAGCTGCGGCTGGCGCCGATGTTCAGGCCCAAATAATCGCCGAACTTGAGGTTGTGCTGGCTGAACAGGGTCTGGGTGGACCAGGTGCTTTCAGCGGTGTAGGGCGCCACGGATTCCGCATACAGCCCGTGCCCGGCGGGGTACATCGCTGCCAGGTTGAGCCAACCGTAATAGTTGGAGTACTGCGGCACGCCGGGCTGGCCGATCCACGCGCCGTTGCCGCCGGCCGGGTTGCTGGCGTCGAGGCCGAGCAGGTCGCCGGGGTTCTTGCCCGAGGGATTTTGCGTCAAGTCATAGGCATTGATGGTCGAGCCGAAGCTGTTGTTGGCGGCAATCGACTGGTTGAATTCGCGGCGGTAGATCAGGCCGGTATTGCTCTCGTCGCGCAGGGTCCAGCCACCGAGTTGGGTTTCATTGCGCGAGCGGAATTCGAAACGGTTGTCGAAAATATTGTCTTTGGACTGCACCTGGAACGCGCCGACGGCATCGGTGATGTCCCTGGAACGCTGGTAGAACGTGCTGTTTGCCACAGTGATGGTCGGCGACAGGTCAGCCTCGATACGCAATTGCGTGGTAAAGCGCCGCGAGCTGCTTTCGTCTTCCTTGCGTTGCCCGACCTGGGACGACAGCGACTGCTCGCCATTGCCGGCCAGCGTCGGGTCATACACCCAGCCGCGCAGGCTGCCGGGGCTGGCCTGGGTGTTGGGCGAGGCGGTCTGGAAGCTGCCGTCGACCACGCTGTATTGGCCCTGGGCATTGCGCTGGCGCTGCACCCAGCCAACGGTCGGTGCGTCGGCGGCGCCGGAGGCCAGCACGGGTGACCACAGGGTGTTACCGTTCTGGAAAATTGGCGTGGCCCGGCCGGCGTAGTACTTGCCGTGATCCACCAGGTCCTGGGTCGCACGGTTCCAGCCGTGGGTGATGTTGTAGTCGTAGTAGTTGTCGTAGCTGGCGTTCCAGTCCACGCGCACGTTGTCGTTGCGCCAGGCCAGCGCGCCGTAGAATGCGTCGAAGTTGTTGTCGACGTTGTCGTAGAAATCCTGCTGGCGCTGCTTGGTGATGCTCACGCGGTACGCCAGGTTGTCACTCACCGGGCCGGTGTTGTCGATGCTGAACTTGTTGGAGCTGCGCGAGGTGCCGTCCGGAACCCACGAACCCAGTTCGCCGCTGAGCTTGGTCTTGAACTCGGTGAAGTTGGGCTTCTTGCTCAGGTAGTTGACATAGCCGCCGCTGCCGGACACCGACCCGTAGGTAACCGAGGACGGGCCGGCGACGATATCCGCGCTTTCATAGGCGTTGAAGTTTGCCGGATGACGCACGCCATAGGCGCGCTGGCCATCCTGAAAGATTTCCGAGCCCTGGGCCCGGAACTGTGGGGCAATCCCGGCGTTCTGGCCGCCGCCGCGAGTAATCCCGGGCGCGTATTTGACCAGGTCGTCGGCACTGTGGATCGAGCCGTTGGCCAATTGCTCGGCGTTCACCTGTACCACCGAGCGCGGGGTGTCGAGCACGCTGGCTTCGATGCCGCCGTACACCGAAGTCGGTGGGCGAGTGGGCAGGGCGTCGTCATCCGATTCGCTGCTACTGGCCTGCACCGTGACGGTCTGCAGTTGAGTATCAGCGGCAAAGACCTGCAGCGGCAGGCTTGCGGCCAGCAGCAGGGGTAAACGCAAGGCGATAGCATGCATGGCAGAAATGCCTCCTGTCGAAAATTGGATCAATGCGGTGTGCCCTTGCAGGCGCCCGGCTTGCCGGCGATGAGGGCTTCCCGCCTGGCCTCGGCCTGACGGACGTCATCGCCGGCAAGCCGGCGCCTACAGGGATAGGCGGTGTCAGTGATTCAGGCGGTGTCTTTGAGCCAGAGCTTCTCGAAGCGCCAGGTGCTGAACAGTGACTCTTCCGATTGCGCACCACCGACGCGGGTGGACACGCTGTCGAGCAGGTCGGCGTAGCCCCAGATCAACATGCCGCCGCGCTCGTACTGGATTTGCTGCACCTGATGCACCAGGGCCTTGCGTTTTTCCAGGTCGGGTTGGGCCATGGCGGCGAGGAACAGTTCGCTGAACTGCGGGTCGTTGAAGTGGGTCTTGTTCGACACCGCGAACGGTGCATCCGTGTGAATCGCACTGGCCAGGAACGGTGCGCCGATGCTGCCGCCGGTGCTCAGGGTCCAGTCGTTTTTCAGCGGGCCCTGGAACGTCGCCAGGTCCACCTGCTTGACCTTGAGCGTCACGCCGATGCGCTTGGCTTGTTCGGCCAGCACCAGCGCCGAACTCAAGCCGGGGCCCGGGGTGGTGATCAGCTCCACCTCGAGGTTTTCCTGGTCGGCGTCCTTGAGCAATTGCGCCGCGCGTTGCGGGTCGTGGGCGCGAGGGCCGAGGTCGTGGTTGAAGGTCGGGTCGCTGGGCGCATACAAATCGTTGGCCACGCGGCCCTGGCCGTTGAGCGCACGGCGCACCAGTTCCTCACGGTCGGCCATCAGGCGAAACGCCTCGCGCACGCGCGGGTCGTTGAACGGCGGTTTGTCCAGGTTCATGTCGAAGGACAGCCAGTTGCCGGTCACCGACTTGATCACCTGCAGGCGCGGGTCCTTTTGCAGGATCGGCAGTTGCTCGGTGGGCATCACGTTGGCCATGTCGATCTGCCCGGCGCGCAGGGCCGCGAGGCGTGAGACCTGGTCCTTGAAGTCGATGATTTCCAGCTCGTCGGCGTACGGCTTGCCGTCCTTGTAGTAGTTGTCGAAACGGGTGAACAGCGAGCGCTGGCCGGGGGTAAAGCTTTTCAGTTTGTAGGGGCCGGCGCCCACCGGGTTGGTGACCGGGTGATAGTCCACGGGCACGATGCCGCCAAAGTTGACCCAGGTTTCCGCCAGCGGCAGGTAACTGCGTCCGTCACGAAAGCCCAGGCGCACGGTGCGGTTGTCGAGCTTGACCAGGTTGTCGCGGTCCACCCAGTGCAACAGCGCTGCATACGGCGAGGCGAGTTGCGGATCGGTCAGGCGCCGGATCGAGAAGATCAGGTCATCGGCATCGATGGTCTTGCCGTTGTGGAACTCCAGGCCCGGACGCAGGCGCAGGGTCCAGGCGCTGGCGTCGGCATTCGGCTCGGCGAATTCGGCCAGCGCCAGGCGCGGCTGCATCTGCTCGTCCCATTCCCATAGCTTGCTGTACAGCGCGAAGCCGCGGACGATGCCGCTGCCAATCGGCTTGTGCGCGTCGAGGTTGCCACTCTGGTTGCCGTCAAGAATCCCCAGGCGCAGGCGTCCGCCGTAGCGTGGCTGGTCGTTACCGGCGACAGCGCCGGGTGTATCGCTGGGGCCGCAGCCCGCCAGCAGCAGGCCGCCGCCGACGGTTGCGCTGTAGCCGAGAAAGTCCCGGCGGCTGAGCAGTAAGGTCATGGCGTCAGGCCCCGCCATTGGCCGAGTGCAGTTCGCGCACTGGCTCCTGTGTGCGGCTCAGTTCGACCCGCTCGCTGCGAAAGTGCGGGAGGATATGCTCGCCGAGGCGATAGGCTTCTTCCAGGTGCGGGTAGCCGGCGAGGAAGAACAGGTCGATGCCGATGCTGTTGTACTCGCGAATCCGCGCCACCACGTTCTCGTAGCTGCCGACCAGCGCGCAGCCCGGCGGAATGCCGATATAACCGAAGCCGGTCCACACATTGGGGTGAATGAAGAAGTCGTCGAAGCCCTGGGCTTCGTTCTTCTCGGCAAAGCCATGCTCATAGCTCAGTTTGCGCGCGGTGCGCAGCCCGGCATGCGCGGCCACGGCCTTGACCGCGCCACGGGCGATGCCTTCGTCGAAGAAACGCTTGGCCTCGGTGCGGGCCAGGTCTTCGGTCTCGCGCGTGATCACGTCGATCGACAGGCCGAAGCGAATGTCGGTGCGTCCCCACTTGAGGGCGCGCTGGCGCAGGTCGGCGATCAGCGCGGCGATTTCATCCGGGTGCTCGGCGCGCATCAGGTAGAAGTCGGCGTGCTTGGCAGCGAACTCGCGGGCGGCAATCGACGAGCCGGCGGTGCAGATCAGCGGCAACTGGGCCTTCTTCAGCGGCCCGCGCAGGCCACCGCCATCGGCTTTGTAGAATTTGCCGTCGTAGTGGAAGGTCTCGTTGTGCCAATAGCCCTTGACCACGTCCATGAACTCGGTGGCGCGCGCGTAGCGTTCATCGTGGTCGCTGTAGTCGCCGACCTGGCGCTGGATCGCGTCCGAGCCGCCGTTGATGATGTTCCAGACCAGCCGGTTGCCGGTGGCGCGCTGGTAGGTGGCCGCCTGCTGCACGGCCACCCACGGGGTGTAGTGGTAGGGCTGGAACGCCGTGACGAACTGCAAGGTGCGGGTCTCGCGGGCGAGCAGCGAGCAGACCGTCCAGGGTTCTTCACCGGTCGGCGCGTTGACCATCAACGCACCGCCGAACTGGTTGATCTCGGCCGCCTTGGCGATCTGCCCCAGGTAGTCGATATAGGTGAAGTGGTCGCCCACGCTGAACCCGGACACTGCGCCAGTGCTGTTGGCGCCGCCGCGATGCCAGTCGCCACGGTTGCGTGGATCTCCGGGCAGGAACTGGGTTTCGCCGTGCAGCGGCAGGCGGGTGAAGAATTCGATGCTCATGCAAGCCTCCTGCTTATTGCGCGCTCGGGGCGCACACCGGGGTAATCGGCTGGTCGTTGATGACCTTGTGGCCAAACGGGATCGAGTCCTTGAGCGACGCATTGACCGTGGCGCTGTGGCCCAGGCCCTTGTACAGGTGGCCTTCGACGATGGAGCCGGCGTTGCAGGCGTCCTGCATCAGCTTGACCTGGGTGGCGGCAGCGGGGGTGGTGTCTTCGGCGCCGGTGCCGATGAAGATCGGCTTGGAGGTCTTCAGGGTCGGGTAGGCGATTTGCGCGAGCCACGGCGCGAGTTGCTTGCCCTTGTAGTCTTTCTTGGTGTTGGCAATGCTCAAGCCGAGGCCTTCGACGTCGCCTTCCAGGGCAAACAGGCAACTGGTGCGCGCCTGTTCGAACAGCGGCAGGGCCTTGTCGGTGTAGAAGTCGGCCGGGTTGATGCTCGGGTCGTATTGCTGGGCCGCCAGCAAGGTGTAGAAACCGTAGGCCAGGGTCGGGTCGACTTTGTTGCGCACTTCTTCACTGGGGTTCTTCGCGTAGTCGAGGGTGTAGATCACGCCGGTGCCCACACTGCCCTTGACGCCCAGGTTCGGCGCATAGGTGGCGGCATAGGCTGCGGCGGCAAAGGCCCCGGCACCGCCCTGGGACTGGCCGACGATCAAGACTTTATCCGCCAGCCCCGGCACATCGGCGACCACCGCCTTGGCGGCGTCGAGAATGCCGTAGGCCGCCATGCGGCTGTTGAGCAATGGATGGCCGCCGGGCACGCCGAGGCCTTGATAGTCGGTGGCGACCACCGCAAACCCTTCTTCCAGCCAGCGGTTGAGGTAGGTCACATCGCGGTAGGAGCGACCTTGCCAGGACGGCGCGCACACGTCCGCCACGCCTACGGTGCCGTGGCCCCAGCTGACCACGGGCCAGCCGCCGGCCGGTGCCTTGCCCTTGGGCAGGAACAGCGCACCGGAGACCACGATCGGCGTCTTGTTATCGATGCCATCGGTGGAGGTGTACAGAATGCGTTGGGCACTGGCGGCGTTTGCCAGGCTCAGGGTCTTGTCCAGCGGTTCGCTGCGCAGCAGTTTGCCGGGGGTGGCCGGAATGACTTTTTCCCAGGTGTAGAACGCCGAGACGCGGCCATCGCCTTGCAGCGGGTCGGGCTTGGGGGCGTGCACGTCGGCGGCGAAGGCGCTCATGGACAAGGCCAGTACGCTGAGACCGAAGGCGAAGGAGTGCGGCAGTTTCATCAGTCATTTCCCTATCAAGGATTAGTGCTGACCTGGCCACGCAGGGCCGGCCAGTAGTCGGTGAGTTTCAGGTCGATCAGGGCCTGGTTGGTGAAGCCGGTGGCCAGTGACGGGCCGATGTCGTAGGTGTCGCGAATCAGGTGGTTGGCCAGCGCGTAGGCGGTCAGCGCCTGGTAGTGGGCCTTGAGTTGCGCGTCGCTTTTCGGTGCCCAGCGGTCTTTCCAGGCGACCGGGTCGTTCTGGTCGTCGCGGCGCAGCACGCTCTCGGCGGTGCCGGCGCGCGAAGACAGCTGGTAATAGGCGTCCTGGTTCTGCGGCTGGGAAATCCACCACGCCGCCTTGACCCACGCGGTGGCGAGCAGTTGGGTGATGTCCGGGTTCTGTTGCACAAACGCGTCGGTGCCCCACAGGTCCGAGACCAGGCGCCAGTCGTTGCTGCCTTGCTTGGTCGACCAGATGATCTTGCCCACGCCTTTGTCTTCCAGGGCGTAGGCTTCGCTGAGCAGCACGGCCGCATCGACCTTGCCGGCCGAGACCGCTGCGGCGCCGACCTGCGGGTTGAGGTTGGCGATCTTGAAGTCGTCGAGTTTCAGGCCCTTGCTGGCCAGGAAGTTGCTGAAGGCGAACTCCCAGGGACGGCCACGGTGCAGCGCCAGGCGCTTGCCCTTGAGGTCTTCGATGGTCTTGGCGCTGGAGCCTTCGGGCACCACCAGGTAGATGTTGTTGCCGCTGCCCCCGGGCACGATCAGCTTGCCCGGCACACCGCCGGCACCGGCGATGACGGAAGGCAGGTCGCCGCGCACGGCGAAGTCCAGGCTGTTGTTGCTGAAGCCCTCGTTGATCTGTGGGCCGGCGCCGGCGTGGGGCAGGGCGATCCATTCCAGCTTGACCCCGCGCTCGCGCAGTTGCGCTTCAAGCCAGCCCTCCTCGATCACGCGCCCGGCGATGCCACCAAACACCGGTTTACCGCCTTGGGTGTAGGCGACGATGGCGATTTTCAGCGAGGTCGGAGCGGCGTGGACGGTGCTGATTGCAAGTACCCCGAACAGCGCCGCGATGGTCTTGCGCCAGAGGTTTTTCATGGGCGTTCTCCCTACCTGAATTGACAACCCCGGTAGGAGCCGGCTGG
Organism: Pseudomonas sp. TH21; assembly: GCF_016651025.1. NCBI lineage: Bacteria > Pseudomonadati > Pseudomonadota > Gammaproteobacteria > Pseudomonadales > Pseudomonadaceae > Pseudomonas > Pseudomonas sp. TH21. The sequence continues at coordinate 2,977,900 of NZ_JAEKEQ010000001.1, forward strand.
CCGGCGATGCGGCTCTTGAGCCTTGCAGCGCCTGAAAAGACGCTATCGCCAGCACGTCGGCTCCTGCACGGAGATCGTGTTGGGAGGGACAGAGCAGATTGCATGCCAGCCAGCGAAAAAAGCGCTCTAGCCCGCGTGTTGCAAGGCCTGCAGGGTTTCGTCGAAGGGTCGCTCGAAAGGCTGGTTGCTGATGGGCGAACACGCTAGTGCTGGCCGGTTGCTGCTCCAGCAGCAGTGCCAGGTGTCGCTGCTGGTATATTCGATCAGGGAATATATAAATATTAATTAATAATTAAATGGTCTAGAAAACTTCATGCACTATTGAGCACGCGCTTTTACTGCCAGGAATGCACCATGTCGCTGATCACCCATCCCAACGCCCGTGAATTGACCAAGTCGGTGCGTGCCACCGTGCTGGTCTTCAAGGACCCGCGCTCGCAGGAACTGCTGGCGCGTATCGAGCGCCTCGCGCCCAGCGAGGCCAACACCTTGATCATTGGCGAGACGGGCACCGGCAAGGAATTGGTCGCGCGGCACATTCACAATTTGAGTCGACGCGGACGCGAGCCCTTTGTCGCGGTGAACTGCGGTGCCTTCGCCGAAACCCTGGTGGAGAGCGAACTGTTCGGCCATGAAAAGGGCGCGTTCACCGGCGCTACCACGCACAAGGCTGGCTGGTTTGAAGCGGCGAACGGCGGCACATTGTTCCTCGATGAAATCGGCGACCTGCCACTGAACATGCAGGTGAAATTGCTGCGCGTGCTGCAAGAGCGCGAGGTGGTGCGCCTGGGGTCGCGAACGCCCATCCCGATCAACGTGCGGCTGGTGGCGGCGACCAACGTCAACCTCGCGGACGCGGTAGTGGCGGGGCATTTTCGTGAGGATTTATTCTACCGTCTGCACGTCGCGACGATCCGCCTGCCACCGCTGCGCGAACGCCCCGGTGACATCCTGCCGCTGGCCGAATTCTTCCTTGAAGAGCACTGCCAGCGCCTGGGCTACAACCGCGCCAGCCTGAGCCTGGAGGCCGAGCGCAAAATGCTCGAACACAGCTGGCCGGGGAATATTCGCGAGCTGGAAAACGCCATTCACCATGCCTTGCTGGTGTGCCGCAACCAGCGTGTGCAACCGGCCGATCTGCACTTGGTGGACATGCGTTCATCGGGCATTCGCCAGGACGAAGCCAACCATGCGCCGCCGGCCATCAGCGGCCCGGTCGACCTGGAAAGCGCGCTCAACGCGCTGTTCGAGCAGAACATTCCAGACCTCTACGAACACATCGAAGAGACGATCTTTCGCGCGGCGTATCGCTACTGCCACGGCAACCAGTTGCAGACCGGGCGCCTGCTCAACATCAGCCGCAATATCGTGCGTGCGCGGCTGGAGAAGATCGGCGAACTGGGCAAGCCTGCGCTGCTCGACGGCCAGTAAACCGGGTGTTAGCGTTTCGAGCTTCTCTGAACCGTAGAGGGCTCGACATTGATCCGACTGACCGATTACATCGCCGATATTTCCCGCTCCGCACTGGCCCCCTGGGCCGACCTGTCGCCCTGGGCGCTGGTGACCCAGGCACCTGCGGTGGTTCGCCAGTTGCTGGCCGACCTGCCGGCTGACGACTACAGCGTGCAAGGCGAAATTGCTATCCACCGCAGCGCCACCGTCGAACCGGGCGCCTTGCTCAAGCCGCCGCTGATCATTGGCGCCGATTGCTTTATCGCCAGCGGCGCACTGCTGCGCGGTGGGTGTTGGCTGGATGCGCACTGCATCATCGGCCCTGGCGCCGAGTTGAAAACTTCCTTCGTGTTCAGCGGCAGCAAGCTGGCGCACTTCAACTTTGTCGGCGATTCGGTGCTCGGCCACGGTATCAACCTGGAGGCGGGCAGCATCGTCGCCAACTACCGTAACGAGCGCGATGACAAGGAAGTGCAGGTGCGCGTCGCAGGCCTGTTGCAGCGCACCGGGTGCGACAAGTTCGGCGCGTTGCTCGGTGACCAATGCCGTATCGGTGCCAATGCTGTGTTGGCCCCGGGGGCGGTGTTGGCGCCTGCCAGCGTGATTGGGCGAGGGCAGGTGTTCGACGCCGAGGCGCCGATATAAACGCGAGGTTGAAAAGATCGTGGTGTCGCGGCGGGATATTAATTAGAATGAATCTCATTTGAGACATAATCGCGCCCGTGCAGGTTGCTCGCCATGAATGATGCTGTTGTCCCTACGCACGCCCCCGAACTGACCTTGTCGTGCCTGTACCGCGAGCATCGCAGTTGGCTGGAAAGCTGGCTGCGGCGGCGCCTGGGCAATGCCTGGGATGCAGCCGACCTGAGCCAGGACACGTTCCTGCGGGTGCTTGCGAGTGCCCAGCCGATCGCGCAGATGCAGGAACCGCGGGCTTACCTGGTGACCGTCGGCAAGCGCCTGCTGGTGAATTTTCATCAGCGCCGCAGCCTCGAACAGGCCTACCTGAATGCCCTGGCCACCTTGCCCGAAGCCTGTGTTCCGTCGCCCGAACAACGCTGGTTGGTGCTGGAAACCCTGCAGGCCCTGGATGAATTGCTCGATGGCTTGCCGGCCGTGGTCCGCCGCGCGTTCTTGTGGAGCCAGCTCGAAGGCCTGGGGTATCGCGAGATCGCCGAGCGCCTGGCAGTGTCCGAGCGCACCGTGAAGCGCTACATGGCCCAGGCCTATGAACATTGCCTGCTGGTGGAGCTGTGAACCGTGACGTCGCGCGTGCGGCCGCCCAGTGGCTGGCACTGCTGGAATCCGGCGCCGCCACCGAGCGTGATCACGCCGCCCTGCAGCACTGGCGCGACAGCCATCCCCAGCACGAACAGACCTGGCAGCGCGCGCAAAGCCTGCGCCAGCGCTTCAGTGAATTGCCCCAGGCACTGGCCATGGCCAGCCTCGATCGCCCGCAACCGGGGCGTCGCGCGGTGCTCAAGCGCGCATTGGGTGTGGCGGCGCTGGTGCCGGCGGCCTGGCTGATCAGCCGCCAGTTGCCCCTCGACGCCTGGCGTGCCGACCTGCGCACCGCCACCGGCGAGCGCAAGCGCCTGCCACTGGCGGACGGCGCCAGCCTGCAGCTCAACACCGCGACGGCGGTGGACGTGGACTTGGCGCAACGCCGCGTGACCCTGGTCGACGGCGAACTGGCGCTGACGGTGCCGGGTACGGCAGCGCTGACCGTGGACACCCGTTATGGCCAATTGCGCGTCAGCCAGGCCGAGGTGTGTGTGCGGCAACTGGCTTCCGGCTGCCGGGTCTCGGTGCTCAAGGGTGCGGTGCAGGTACGCGATCTGAAAGGGCAATTGGCGACGCTGCAAGGCGGTCAACAAGCGTCTCTGCACGCCAGCGGGCTGGGTGCCTGGGTGCCGTTCGATGTGCTGCAACTGGGCTGGCGCGACGGCGTGCTGACGGCACAGAACCAGGCGCTGGGGGATTTCCTGCGTGAACTGGAGCGCTATCGCCCGGGTGTATTGCGTTGGGATCCGCGCCTGGAATCGCTGCGGGTCACCGGCAGTTTCCGCCTCGACGACACCGACCGCATCCTCAGCCTGCTGGCTTCGACGCTGGGGCTGGAGCTGCACTCACGTACCCGCTATTGGGTGACCCTGGCACCGCGGGACACGACTGTTTGAGGGGTGTGGTGGTGGTTGCCACTTGGAGTTATATGGCTGCTGCGTTTTTAATTGTGGTGAGCGGGCTTGCCCCGCGTTGGGCTGCGCAGCAGCCCCAATCCAGCAGAATGCGGTGTGTCAGGCAATCCTCGGTGTCAGGTTCTGGGGCCGCTTCGCAGCCCAACGCGGGGCAAGCCCGCTCGCCACAATGAGTTCATCAGCCCCAGAAATCCCAGGGGTCACGATGAGTTCATCAGCTTCTGAAATCCCAGTGGTCACGATGAGTTCATCAGCCGCAGAAATCCCAGTGGTCACGATGAGTTCATCAGCCCCGGAAATTCCAGTGGTCACAATGAGTTCATCAGCCCCAGAAATTTCAGTGGTGACGATGAGTTCATCAGCCCCAGAAATCCCAGGGGGCACGATGAGTTCATCAGCCCCAGAAATTCCAGTGGCCACAATGAGTTCATCAGCCCCAGAAATTCCAGTGGTCACAATGAGTTCATCAGTCCCAGAAATCCCAGGGGCCACAATGAGTTCATCAGCCGCAGAAATCCCAGGGGTCACAATGAGTTCATCAGCCCCAGAAATTCCAGTGGTCACAATCAGTTCATCAGCCCCAGAAATTCCCGAAGTCACAATGAGCCCAGCAGGCACATAAAGCTCTGTGGTAACGACAGACCAGCAACTCCTCCCTCCATCGCCATCAATGTCAGATCACATGCGCCCGTTGCAGCTCAGTCAGCGACTCGACCTTGAGCCTGGCGAGCAGTGGGTCGCGTCGGTCCCGTGGGTGCGGCAGCTCCACCGTCAGTTCCTGGCGGATGCTGCTCGGGCGGTTGTCCATCACCAGCACGCGGTCACTCAGGTACAGCGCCTCGTCCACATCATGGGTCACCAGCAGCAGTGCGATGGCATGGTGCGCGGCCAGTTGCAGCAGCAAGTCCTGCAGTTTCATGCGCGTGAATGCATCCACCGCACTGAACGGCTCATCCAGCAGCAACACCTGCGGACGAGAATACAGGCCGCGTGCGATGGCCACGCGTTGCGCCATGCCGCCGGACAGCGCCTTGGGCAGCGCCTGGGCAAACCCCTTGAGGCCGACTTCCTCGATCAACTGCGCGACCCAGGCCTTGTCGTAGTGGCTGTCGTCGCTGAAGCCGATGTTCTGTTCCACGGTGAGCCAGGGCATCAGCCGAGGTTCCTGGAACACGAACGCCACTTCGCCATCGGGGCTGCGCAGTTCGCCCTGGAAGTCCTTTTCCAACCCGGCGACGATGCGCAGCAAGGTGCTCTTGCCGCAACCGCTGGGGCCCAGCAGGCTCACGGCTTCCCTAGGTCGCAAGGCCAGGCGCACGTCTTTCAACACGGTGGTGCTGGCGAAGCTTTTACGCTCCACCCGAATCTCCAATAACGGCTGGCTCATGGTTGCGCTCCTTGGCCATTGAAAGTATCGCGCCAGGCCAGGCAGCGTTTTTCCAGCGCGGCGAGCAGGCCGTCGCTGACCTTGCCCAACAGCGCGAGCACGATGATTGCCGCCAGCACGATGTCCGGCCGCGAGGTTTCGCGCCCATCGCTGAGCAGGTAACCCAGGCCCTTGGTCGCCGCGATCAGCTCGGCCGCCACCAGGAACATCCACGCCAGGCTCAGGCCACTGCGCAAGCCGGTGAACAGGCCGGGCAGGGCGGCGGGCAGCAGGATGCGCCGCACCAGCCGGCGCCGACTGAAGCCGTACATTTGCCCGACCTCCACCAGCTTGCGGTCGATATCGCGGATCGCCGCCACCCCGTTGAGGTACACCGGGAAGAACGCGCCAATCGCGATCAGCACGATTTTCGAGGTTTCATCGATGCCCAGCCACAGCAGCAACAGCGGCACCCAGGCCAGGCTCGGGATCGAGCGCAGCCCGGCGAAGGTCGGTTCCAGATAGGCCTCGGCCTCACGGCTGAGGCCGACCCAGGCGGCGAACACCAGTGCCAGGCTGGCGCCAATGGCAAAGCCCAGCAATACCCGGCCGAGGCTGGCGCTGATGTGCTTCCACAACGCGCCTTCGGCCAGGTCGGTGAGGGTCACGGCGATCTCGCTTGGCGCCGGCATCTGGTAGGAGGGCAGCCAGCCGACCCGCACGACCACTTCGAGGATCAACAGGATCGCCACCGGCAACACCAGCCCCTTGAGCCGGCGCGGCCAGGCGCTGCGCGGGTTGATCACCGGCGCAGGCAGCGGTAGTGCTTGGGTTTTGCTGGTCATCACAGACCCCTTATGGCTTGGGCAGGGTTTGGCCGAACGAGGTATCGATCAACTGGTCGATCACCTGGTCGACATTCACGCCTTTGCGGACCAACTCTTCGGACACCAGGATCGGCGCAGCGGCCTTGGACGACTGCACATCCTTGCTGCTCAGCAGCGGGGTGCTGAGGTCGGTGCGCGACAGTTGCAGCTTGGCCACTTCCAGCGGCAGGCCGGATTCGTCGGCGAGCAGCTTGGCGAATTCATCCGGGTGCTTCACTGCCCAGTCGCGGGCTTTTTCATAGGCACCGAGTACTTTGGTGATGGTTTGTGGGTGCTCCTTGGCGAATTTTTCGGTGACGCTGACTACGCCGTAGCTGTTGAAGTCTTTGTTACGGTAGAGCAGGCGCGAGCCGGCCTGGATTTCACTGGCGGCCATGTGCGGGTCGAGACCGGCCCAGGCATCGACGTCACCTTTTTCCAGCGCGGTGCGGCCATCCGGATGCTGCAGGTGGACCAACTCGACGTCGTCTTTTTTCAGCCCGGCCAATTGCAGGCTGCGCAGGGTGAACAGGTACGGGTCGGTGCCTTTGGTGGCCGCGATTTTCTTGCCTTTGAGGTCGGTCACGCTCTTGAACGGCGAGTCCTTGCGCACCACCAGGGCGGTCCACTCGGCACGGCTGTAGACGTACACCGATTTGATCGGGCTGCCATTCGCGCGGCTCAACACTGCCGAGAGGCTGGCGGAGGAGGCGAAGTCCACGCCGCCGCTGTTGAGGTACTCCAGGGAACGGTTGCTGCCCTGGCTCAGGACCCAGCCGACTTTGCTCTTGGGCAGGGCTTGTTCCAGCCAACCGAAGTGTTTGAGCACCAGGCTGACGGGGGAGTAGTAGGCGTAGTCGAGGTTGACTTCGGCGGGGTCGGTCTCGGCGGCGAAGGCCGGCGATTGCAGGCACAGGGCGAGGGCACAGGCGCCGAGTAGACGTTGGGTCAAAGGTTTCATGGAACAGCTCCGGACAAGGCGTTGAGAGAAGGCTTTTCTTATATTCAGAAAACTGAGATGGCATGTTCCATCATGCTTTATAGGAATATGCAGTCTCTGTGCCATCTTGCGCGAGGCCGGATTTGCTGGGGTTTGGACAGGTCAGGCTGTTGGTGGGTGCAGCAGATTGTTGAACCACTGTTGGCAGGCGAACAGTTGGTATATTTCTAAATCATATAAATAAAGAGTTATTTATTCCTTTTAATGTTCTCCGTGATAGCGCATTTTGAGGGCCTGCGCATTCGTGCGGATTGACCCAACAGCCAAAAGGAAACCCGACATGACCATTAAAGCGATCAACGTGCGCAACCAGTTCAAGGGCGTGATCAAGGAGATCCTGCTGGGCGAAGTGGTGTCCGAAATCGACGTGCAAACCGCGTCGGGTATCGTCACTTCGGTGATCACCACCCGCTCGGTGCGCGATCTGGAATTGAAGGTCGGCAGTGAAGTGATTGCGTTTGTGAAGTCCACCGAAGTATCCATCGCCAAATTGTGAACCCCATACAAATGTGGGAGCGGGCTTGCTCGCGAAGGCAGTGTGTCAGTCAACCCATCGTTAACTGTCCCGGTGCATTCGCGAGCAAGCCCGCTCCCACATTTTTTTTGCGTACCGTCAACGTCGCGAATCAGCCCCGGCGGTGACGCAAGGCATGCTCCATGCGTTGCAGGCCTTCTTCGAGCATCGAGCGTGGGCAGCCGAAGTTCAGGCGCACGAACTGCTGGCTGTCGTCGCCGAATTCGATCCCTGCGCTCAGGCCGACCTTGGCGTGTTCGAGGAAGAACTGCTGCGGGTCGTCCAGGCCCAGGGCGCTGCAATCCAGCCAGGCCAGGTAGGTGCCCTGCGGGGCGTGCATGACGACGCCGGGCAGGCGCGTGTTGACCGCGTCGAGCAGGTAGTCGCGGTTGGCTTGCAGGTACCCGACCAGCGCCTCCAGCCAGTCGCCACACTGGCTGTAGGCGGCGCGGGTGGCCTCCAGGCCCAGGGGGCTGACGCTGTCTACCATGCCGCAGCGCGCCTGGTTGAAGCGCTCGCGAATCTCGGCGTTCTGCACCACCGCAAAGCAGGTCTTCAGGCCGGCGACGTTATAGGCCTTGCTCGCCGACATCAGGGTGATGGTGCGCTGGGCGATCTCGGGGCTGAGGCTGGCGGTGGGGATGTGCCGGCGGCCGTCGAAGCACAGCTCGGCGTGAATCTCGTCGCTGATGATCAGCGCGCCCTGTTCCAGGCAGGCAGTGGCCACGGCCAGCAGTTCTTCGCGCGGAAAGACTTTGCCCATCGGGTTGTGCGGGTTGCTCAACAGCAGCGCGCCGGCGCCGTCGAGTGCCTGGCGCAGGGCCGGCAGCGGGGTCAGGTATTCACCGTTGATCAATTCAAACGGCACTTCGATACGCGGCAGGTTCCAATGCCCCGGCGCCAGGCGGATCGGGCGATAGTTGGGGGTCTGCAGCACCACCGGCTGGCCGGGTTGCACGAAGGCGTGCAGCGCCATATTGAAGCCCGGTTCGACGCCGGGCAAAAACAGCAGTTCTTCCGGTTGCACGCGCCAGGCGTACTTGGCCCACAGGTCGGCGACGATGGCTTCGCGCACATCCGGACCGGCCACGCTGTAGCCGAGGATCTGCTGGTCGAGGCGCGCGCGCAGCGCCTGCAGCACCGCAGGTGGCGCGGCGATATCCATGTCGGCGATCCACATCGGCAAAACGTCGGACGGATAACGGTTCCACTTGGTGCTGCCGGTGCCGAGGCGGGGGTGGATCGTGTCGAAATCAAAGCTCATGGGAGGCTCGTGTCAGGGAGGCGGGCGCAAGAATGGCGCTGATTCTAGCGCCATTATTTTTATAGGCCAGAGCTGATTGCCTCGGACAGTTGCCGGTGGGCGAGTTCCACCGCGCGGTTGACCGCTTCCGCGCCGCGCACCATCGCGCCCAGGTAGATGAAATCCACCGTGTGGATGCCCACCGTGGCCAGGATGGCGTGCATGTACGGCGTCAGGAAGTCCGGCTCATGGCCCTTGCGGGCATTGCCGGAACTGACCAGCACAAAGGTGCGGCGGTCCTTGAGCAAGCCGACTTTTTCGAACTGCGCATTCACCGTGAAGCTGCGCTGGATGCGCACCACATGGTCGATCCAGCTCTTGAGCGCCGCCGGCACGCTGAAATTATGCACGGGGGTGCAGATGACCAGCAGGTCGCAGGCCTCCAGCTCGACGATCAACTCCTCCGACCGCGCGGTGGCGCTGCCGCTCAAGCCGCCCGGGGTGGTGAGGGCGTTGGCGTATTCGCGGCTCAGCGGTGGCAGGGCCTGGCCGCCATAGTCGCGCTCCGTCACTGCGGCGTCCGGTACCAGGTCGCGCAGCAGCGCACGAGCCAGCTTGAAGGTCTGCGCCGCCTTGCCATGCGGGCTGAAACTCAGCAACAGGGCGCGGGTCATTGGCTCAGGTCCTGGGAGAAATGCATGCCCAGCGGCAACAGGCCCTGGCGGAAATAGAAACGCTGGGCCAGGGCCATGTGCATGCCGGTGTCGAGCACCAGCCAGCGATAGCCACGGGCGCGGGTTTCTTCGCGGACCCGCTCGAGCAGTTGTTCGCCCAGGCGTCGACGCTGCAGGGCGGCGTCCACGACTAAATCATCGACGTAGATAAACCGGCCATACAGGGTGTTTTCCGTCAGCCGGTAGCCGGCCAGGCCAATCACCTTGCCGTGCTCGCGCGCGGCCAACAGGTGGTAGCCGTTTTGCCGTTGCCGTTGGACCTGCGCGGCGAAGGCGCTGGCGTTGGTCAGGTGAGGGCGCAGTTGCTGCATCAGCGCAAAGCTGGCGATGCACTCGGCCTCGGTTTGCATCGCTACGAACTCGACTGAGTCATGCATGGTTGAAGTGCTCCTGGCACGCCTGGCAGGCGCAAGTGGCGAAGGCATTGTTGAGGCGAGAAGGCATGGGCAGTTCCTGGTGGCACGCAAGAGAGGCGCCATTTTCGCGGGTAGCCAGGCGAACCAACAGGGGCATGAATGGACAAGTGGCCTGGGACATGATCAGGCGTAGCGCCTGTGGGGCGGCGTTGAAGTGCAGTGCGCGAGGCGTGCGTGGCGGAGCCGGATCACCGGGCGGGGAGGCCGGTCTTAGTCGTTTATCTGCACGATCCCTTCGCGTACCGCAAACATCACCAGGCTGGCGACATCATGGATGTGCAGGCGATGCATGATCTGCGAGCGATGTGCCTCGATCGTCTTGATGCTCAGCCGCAGGCCTTGGGCAATATTGCGCGTGGTTTCGCCGCGGGCGATCAACCGGAGTATCTCCAGTTGGCGCACGGTCAGTTTCGAGTGCGAGATGGGCTTGGTTTCCTCGCGAGTCTGCTTGACGGCCTGGCTGACCACCAACGACACAACCGGCACCGACAGGTACTGGCCGCCGCTCTTGAGCGCCTCCAGCGCGAGTTCGAGCTCAAGCACGCTGGCACTTTTCAACAGATAGCCCTTGGTGCCGAGTTGCAGGCACTGCATCACGAAGCTGGAATCCTTGTGGGTCGAGATCATCAGGATGCGGCTGGCCGGCGCGCTGATCGACAGGCTCTTGAGCAGTTTCATGCAGGCAACCCGTTCGATATCCATGTCGAACACAATAATGTCCGGTTGCAGGCTCGAGGCGAGTTCGAGGGTGGTGCTCTCACTGTCGGCTTCCGCGATGACTTCGTAGGGCTCTTTTTGCTCCAGGAGTGCACGCAGGCCGGCACGTAACAGGGGATATACATTCGCTACAAGGATTCGACAACGCATAGGCTTCAGCCCAAATCGCAGAGACAAGAGGCAGCGTTGATCTCGCTGCTGTAATTTACTGTGTAGCGTCCGTGTCTACAGGGGTTAACGCGCAGGTCTTAGAGTGTGAAGACTTTTCAGCCGTGGCGCGCGTTATCGCCAAACTCCTGGATCAAGCGGGAGAATTTATTCAACGGTTCAACGGCTTGGGCCGAGCCCAGTTTGATCGCTTCCTTGGGCATGCCAAAGACCACGCAACTGGCTTCATCCTGGGCGATGGTCTGCGCGCCATTTTCACGCATTGCCAGCAGCCCGCGCGCGCCGTCGTCGCCCATGCCGGTCATGATCATGCCCAAGGCGCTGGGCGCGGCATGCCTGGCGATCGAACGAAACAGCACGTCTACCGAAGGTTTATGCCGGTTAACCGGCGGGCCGTCCACAACCTCGACCTGGTAGTGCGCACCGCTGCGCTTGAGTTGCATATGCAAGCCGCCGGGGGCCAACAATGCCAGGCCACTGTGCACCCGATCCAGATGCCTGGCCTCGCGCACTTCGATCTGGCAGAGCTTGTCCAGGCGCCGGGCAAAGTCGGCGGTGAATTTTTCCGGCATGTGTTGAACGATGACAATCCCCGGGCAGTCACGTGGCAATTGGCGCAAGACAAATTCGAGGGCTTGCGTGCCACCGGTGGAACAGCCGAGCGCGACGACTTTTTCGGTGGTGCGCAGCCGGTTGACCGGTGCAATCCGGCTGTCCTCGCCAGGCGCCGTCACCGTCGCGGGCAGGGCGCGTGGACGGGTCTTGGCGCCGTCCTCGATCTTGCGTATCAACTCGGCCGACAACGCTTCCAGGCTTTGCTTGAGCCCCAGCCGCGCCTTGGTGAATACGCCCACGGCGCCTGCCGACAGCGCCTCGACGGCGACGCTGTTGCCCTGCTCGGTCAGCGTCGAGCAGATGATGGTCGGCGTCGGCCGTTCGCGCATGAGCTGGCGCAGGAAGGTCAGGCCGTCCATGCGCGGCATTTCGATGTCGAGCACCAGCACGTCCGGCCAGTCGCGGCGCATTTTCTCGATGGCGTAGAGCGGGTCGGCCGCCTGGCCGATGACCGTGATCCGTGGGTGGCTGGCCAGGCAACTGGTGAGCACCTGGCGCACCAGCGCCGAGTCGTCGACGATAAACACCTTGATCATCGCGGCAGGCTCCGTACCGGCGGCGACGGCAGGCCGTTGCGCAGGCACTCGATTGCCCCGCTGCGGCCGTTGACCTGCAGGCGCCGGTAATGGTCGCCGTTGAGGTCCCAGGCGTCGACCGACCAATTGCGCAGGCTGAACTGTTCCCGCGCAAAAGCGCTGTTGCCGGCGCCGACCCTGCGCCGTGGGTTGCCTTCGAAGCGCACCAGGCTGCCACCGCCGAAAATGCCCTTGCGGTACTCCGTAGGTTGCGTGCCGTGGCGGGCCATGTCGGCGTGGATGCGCTTGAACACGGACTCGCCGTAACGGGTGTCCAGGCGTGTGCCTGCGCCCGGATCGTTGGGCAGCAGAAAGTGCGAGACCGCCAGCAGCCGTCGGTGTGGGTGCCACAGCACTACGGCGACGCAACTGCCGAGCAAGGTGGTGACCACGCCGTCGTGGGTCCCGAAGAAGTAATCGCCGGGGTTCAGGAATATCGAAGGTTTCATAAAAGCTCGTAGACCGAAGGGCAGGTCAGGCGCATCGGCAGATCAAAGCCGTGGATGCTTTCCGCGTGCCCGATAAACAGCAGGCCGCCGACGCGCAGCTGGGTAATCAGGCGCCGGACAATCCGCTGTTTCTCTTCGTTGTTGAAATAGATCAGTACGTTGCGCAAAAAGATCACGTCGAAAGGCCCGAGTGCCTCTGGCAGCGGTTGCGTAAGGTTGATCTCGCGCAGGGTGATGCGCTCGCGCAGCGCGGCCTGCACGCGAAATCGCCCGCTCATGTCGCCGACGCCGTTCAGGCAATAGCGCTTGAGCCAACCCTCGGGAAAATACTTGGCCTGGGCCATGTCATAGATGCCGTCGCGGGCCCGCGCGAGCATGCTTTGGCTCAGGTCGCTGGCGACGATGGACCAGTCCTGCGTGCGCGCGTTTTCGCTGGCAACCATTGCCAGGCTGTAAGGCTCTTCGCCGGAGGAACAGGCGGCACTCCAGATCTTCTGCGGTCCGCGCTGGCGGGCCAACCATTCGCCGAAGAAATCGAAGTGCGGATGCTCACGAAAAAAGTACGTTTCGTTGGTGGTGAGCAAATCCACCACCAGCCGCCGCTCCTTGATGAACAACGGGTTGTCGAGCAACTGCAAGTAATCGGCGTAGCTGCCCAGCCGATAGTGGCGCAGGCGCTTCATCAGGCGGCCGGCGACCAGCGGGCGTTTGTTGGGCGCCAACTGGATGCCCGACGCCTCGGCCATGAGTTTCTGCAAGCGGCGAAACTCGTATTCGGCGAGTTTCGGCAGGGTTAAAAGTGCAGACATTCAAAGGCCGTTCGTGACGGCAAGGCTCAATTGCGCGATGTCATCCAGCGACAATACCTGGGCGATATCGAGAATGATCGTGAAACCTTCTTCATTGCGGGCCATGCCGGCGATGAAGTCGGTGCGGATCCCGGCGCCGAACGGCGGCGGTTGGACCACCTGCTGCGGGTCGATGTCGAGCACCGCGTCGACGGCATCCACGACCAGGCCGATGGCCTGGGTGCTGTCGCTCAAGGCCAGTTCGATGATGACAATGCAGGTACGGTTGCCCGCGCGGGTCAGCTCGAAGCCAAAGCGCGCAGCCAGGTCCAGCACCGGCACGACATTGCCGCGCAGGTTGATCACGCCATGGATAAACGCCGGCATCATCGGCACGGCCGTCACTTGTGCGTATTCGATGATCTCGCGCACCAGTTCGATCGGCAGCGCATAGTCCGCGTCACGCACGCGAAACGACAAGTGCTGGATGCTCAGGGGTTCGGCCAGTGAGTCGACGGTTTGAAAACGTTGGTTGGCAAGGGAAGTCATGGGCGCGGTGCTCAATTGAAACTGACGAACTGGCCTTCATCGACCGTCGTCCTGCCCTTGGACCAGCTTGGCGACGCGCTGGGGTAGTTGTCCTGGCTGCGCGGCAGGCCACGCTTGAGTGCGGGGCCGTCCTGTTCGAAGCGGAAGAAGCCGATCAGCTCCTGCAATTGTCCGGCCTGGGCGTTCATTTCTTCGGCGGTGGCGGCAAGCTCTTCCGAGGCGGCGGCGTTTTGCTGGGTGATTTGGTTCATCTGGCCCATGGCGATATTGATCTGCCCGGCGGCGCTGCTTTGTTCCTGCGAGGCGGCAGTGATTTCCTGCACCAGGTCCGAGGTTTTCTGGATGTTCGGGACGATTTCGTTCAACAGGCGGCCAGCCTGTTCGGCCAGGTGCACGCTGCTGGAGGCAACTTGACCGATCTCCTGGGCCGCCACCTGGCTGCGTTCGGCGAGCTTGCGCACTTCGGCGGCGACCACCGCGAAGCCTTTGCCGTGATCACCGGCGCGGGCCGCTTCGATGGCGGCGTTGAGCGCCAGCAGGTTGGTCTGGTAGGCGATGTCGTCGATGATGCTGATCTTGTCGGCAATCTGCTTCATCGCCAGCACCGTGTCGCTGACCGCGCCACCGCCTTGCACCGCGTCGTTGGCGGCTTTGCCGGCAATGCCGTCGGTGATTTTCGCGCTTTCAGTGTTCTGGGCGATCGATGCCGACATTTCCTCGACCGAGGCGCTGGTCTGCTCGACGCTGGCCGCCTGTTCGTTGGCGGCCTGGCTCAGTGACTGCGAGGTGGAGCTGACTTGCTCGGAGGCCGAGGAGAGTGAATCGGCGGAGCTGCGCACATCCCCGAGGATGCTGCGCAGGCGCTCGGTCATGTTTTGCATGGCCGCGAGCAACTGGCCGGTTTCATCGCGGCTGTCTGCCTGCAGGTCCTGGCTCAGGTCGCCGGCGGCCATGCGGTTGGCGGCGGCCACCGCACCGTTGAGCGGCTTGGTGATACTGCGCGTGACCAGCACGCCAATGACCACGCCAAACAGCGTGGCAGCCAGGACCAGCGCGATCATTTGCAGGCGCGAGCGGTCGGCGATATCGGAGATTTGCTGATTGGCCTCTTTGGCGCGCTCCTGTTTGTAGCGGCTGACTTCGCCGATCAGGCGGTCGATCTGCTCGCCGCTGACCACGGCCTTGGGCAGCAGGTCGGTGACGTCGCTGGTCTCCTGCAGCTGGCTGGATTGCTGATGCAGGGTCAACACCTGGTGCACCAGGTTTTCGTAGTCCTTGAGCGGCGTTTCCAGCTGGTCGATCTGCGCCATGCCTTCCTTGGTGATAAAGCTGGCGCGTGCGCTGTTGATCAGCGTGCGGGTTTTATCCAGCGCGGCCTTGGCCTGGTTCGCCGCCTGCTCACGCGCCGCGTGGTTGGTCGACAACAGGCTCTGGCGCATCGAGCGGCCGGCGACGATCAGCTGGATATTGGCTTCCTGCAGGGTGCTCAAACCCGTGACGTCCAGCTCGTACATGCGGTCGGACAGGCCATTCACCTGTTCGAGGTTGCGGATGCCGATAAACCCGATGATCGCGGTCAACGCGACGACCACCAGGAAACCGGCGGTGAGTCGGATGCCTATCTTCATGTTGCGAACAAATTGCATGCGGTTTCTCCTGAAAAGGCTAGGCAAGGGGTTCTAAAAGGGATACGTCGAGGGCGGCAGGGGCCTGCAGCTGTCGGAACAGGCTGGGCACATCCAGGATCAGCGCCACTTGCCCGGAGCCGAGGATGGTCGAGCCACTGATGCCGCGCAGGTGCTGGAACATCTGGCCGAGTGGCTTGATCACGGTTTGCAGCTCGCCCAGCAGGTGGTCGACGATCAATCCGGCGTGCTGCCGGCCTTGGCTGACCACCACGATATTGCGGCGCCGGGCAGTGCTCGCGGGCAGCCCGAAGTGTTGATCCAGGGCTATGCACGGCAGCGGCGTGCCGCGCAGGTTGAGGTAGCCGTACTGGCTGGTGAGCGACGCGGCGCTGGCCTCCATGCATTCGGTGACCATGTCCAGCGGGATGACAAAACTGTCCTGGCCCACGCCCACGTGAAAGCCGTCAATGATCGCCAGGGTCAGCGGCAGGCGAATCCGGAAGGTGCAGCCCAGGCCTTGCTGCGACTCGATCTCGATGCTGCCGCGCAATTGCTCGATGGCGCTGCGCACCACGTCCATGCCAACGCCGCGCCCGGAGAGGTCGGACACCTGTTCGGCAGTGGAAAAGCCGGCTTCGAAAATCAGCCGGTGAATTGCGGCCTCGTTGAGCACCGCCTCGGCCTCGATCAGGCCTTTGCCGATGGCTTTTTCGCGAATCCGCGCGGTATTCAGGCCGCGCCCGTCGTCACTGATTTCCAGCACGATCATGCCGGAGTCATGGTAGGCGTTGAGCTGCAGGTTGCCCTCGGCGGGCTTGCCGGCTGCGAGGCGTTCGGCGGCCGACTCGATGCCATGGTCGATAGCGTTGCGCACCAGATGGGTGAGCGGATCGGCGATCTTGTCGATCACGGTTTTGTCCAGCTCGGTGTCGCCGCCACGGATGTCCAGCTGGATGTGCTTGCCCAGTTGCTTGCTGACATCGCGGACCACGCGGTGGAAGCGGTTGAAGGTTTCACCGACCTCGACCATGCGCAGTTTCAGCGCGCTCTCGCGGATCTGCTCGACGTGCTGGTGCACGGCCAAGGCGCTTTCGATACACGCATTGTCGCCAGTGCGCTTGGCCTGCATCTGCGCACCGGCGGTGCTGATGACCAGCTCGCCAACCAGGTTGATCAGCTCATCGAGCTTGTGCGCAGGGACCTTGACCATGCTGGTGTCTTGCGGACGGCGGTCGCGGGCCGGTAATTTTTTCTCGGCGGGCGCGGCCAGGGTGGGCGCAGGCTCGGCGCAGGGTTCGAGGGTGAGGGTGCAGAAGTCGACGATGAAGTCGAAGACGTCGACGATCTCCTCGCGGCTCGCGGCGCTGCGCAGGGTCAAGGTAAAGCCCAGGTAACAGGCTTCGGGGTCGAAGCTGTCGAGGCCCGGCAGCCGATCGGTGCGGGTGTGCAGGGTGACGATTTCGCCCAGGCGGCTGAGGTAACGCAGGAAGGCTGCCGGGTCGAACCCGTTGCGCAACAGTGCCTCGCTGAAGTCGATCGACAGTTGCCAGAGTTGCGTATTGGCACTGATAGTCGGCGCGGCCGGCACGCTGTCGACGACGGGCGTGTCGTCACTCAGGCCACGCGCCTGCGCCAGGGCGTCGAGCAACAGTGCCTGTTGGGCCAGGTCGGTGTGCATCTCGCCGGTGACGGGGTCGACGGCTTCAAGCATCCGCCGCAGTTCGTCCATGCAGCGCAGCATCAACGAGGTGAGGTTTTCATTGAGCGTGCGCTGGCCGTCGCGCACTTGCATCAGCAGGCTTTCAAGGTGATGGGTGAGATTGACCAGCGGTGTCAGCGAGAAAATACCCGCCGAGCCCTTCAACGTGTGCACGGCGCGGAACAAGCCGTTGACCGCGTCGCTGTCTTCGGGGACGGTTTCCAGTTGGAGCAGGCTGTCTTCGGCATCCTTGAGCAAGTCCCGGCCTTCGCTCAGGAAGCCCTGGAGCAATTGGTTCCACTGTTCGCCAGTGAGCATGGTCAATCCTCGATCCGAGCGTTGGGAAACAGTGATTCCAGGCGCAGCAGTGCGAGGGTTTCGCGCACGGCAGGGGCGGCATCGACCACGGTGACCGGGCTACCGCCCTGGCTGAGCGCGCGTTGGATCACCAGCAGCAATTGCAGGCCGGCGCTGTCGAAATCGCCGATACCGGCCAGGTCAAGCTGCCAGGCGTCGGCGTTGAGCGGCAACAGCGCGACAAAGGCATCCCGCGCCTCGCTGACCTGATAAATGCTCAGGTCACCGTCGATACGAATGCGCGTCGGGCCGCCGAAAGCGGAAGGGGTCAGCGTGAACATGGGCTCAGCCCATCAACTTTTCGACGGCCGCCAACAGGGTCTGCGGCTGGAACGGCTTGACGATCCAGGCCCTCGCGCCGGCTGCCTGGCCTTCGGCTTTTTTCGATTGTTCGCTTTCGGTGGTGAGCATGATGATGGGCGTGAAGCGGTATTCGTTGCGCGCCTTCACCGCTTTCACCAGGCCGATGCCGTCGAGGTTCGGCATGTTCACGTCGCTGATGATCAGGTTGATCTTCTGCCCGGTCAGCTTGCTCAGCGCATCGCGCCCGTCGCAGGCCTCCAGGACCTGGTGGCCGGCGCCGGTGAGGGTCATCTTGACCAGTTGGCGCATGGACTGCGAGTCATCGACGATTAGTATGGTCTTGGCCATGTTCGGCTCCCTCGAAAGTGAAATTAACTGGAAAGTCGTCGCCTCAGAAAAATGTCACTTCGGCGCTGGAAGGGGTCTTGGGCTGGCCATGGCGTTCTTCATCAGTGGTAAAGCGCTGACGTAGCCGGTCCAGCCAGGCAGGAGCGTCGTGCAGGCGCGGGTCGTTGGCGACGATGGCGTCGAGCAGGTCCTGCAGGTCACTCTGTACGTGTTCGAGCATCTGGTCGGTGCGGTCCTGGAACTGCAGGCTGACCATGATTGCCTGGATGTCGTGCTGGGTTTCGCGGGCATCGTGCTGCAGCGCGTGGGAGGCGTCGGACAACTGGTTGAGGTTGTCGCCCAGGCGACTCATCACGCCGCTCACCGACTGGCTGAGGAAATCCAGGTTGCTCTGTTCGCTGGTGCCCAGTTCGGCGGCCGCCTCGATGGTGGTCTGGATCGCGTGGGTGATCTCGCCGACCTTCTCATCCATGGCCAGGCCGGTCTCGGCCGACAGCGTGGAAAGCTTGCGCACCTCATCGGCGACCACCGAAAAACCGCGGCCGTACTCACCGGCCCGAGCCGCCTCGATAGCCGCATTCAGCGCCAGCAGGTTGGTTTGCTTGGCAATCTCCTGGACCCGTCGGGCCATGTGCTGCAACTGGCTGGCGTAGCTGTCCAGGTGGCTGATGGTGTCGAGCAGTGCATGCTGGCGCTGGCTGCTGGCGCGAAACGATTCGGTGACTTCGTGCAGGCGCTGGTTGGCATCGCGCAGGCTTTCGCCGACGCCGCCGTTGCCGAGCACGTCGTTGGAGTTGTCGAGGCTCTGTTCGAGGCGTTGGGCGATGTTGTGGAAACGCTGGAACAGCTCGCCGATATTGCTTTGCAGCAATGCCCGCGTTTGCCCCAGGCTGTCGCGCCAGCTCGGGGCGACGCCCTCGATCAGTTGCCAGTCGCCAGCGCTGGCGTGCGTCACGACCGATTCAACCGTCGTCTGGGAATGACTGGTAGCAGCGGCTCTGGCAGTTTTTCTCGGGCGCAGGGCGAGCAGGGCGAGGCTGCTCAGCAGCAGTCCGGCGTGGGGTAGCAGGTGGACGGGTACAACCAATCCGATGGTTGCCAATGCGAGGCCGAGCCAGGCCCCAAGGTAAATGCGCATCGCCAGCTTCCGTTGCAGGGTGTCAGATCGGCGGATGATAGCGATGGCGTAATGATGTCAGTATAAGGACAACCCTTAATCCTTAGGTTATGTCCTACAAAATCAAGCGGGCTTTGGGCGGGTAACAAGTCGACCGGTCGATCAGGTAAAAAGCGTTGCACCCAAGGGTTGCAAGAGCAGCGTCGATTGCGGGGTGCAGGCAGGGCAGGGAGTTTGGAGTAGGGTTTCGGCGTAAGGGTCGCTCACGCCGAGCCAGGCCTCCCTCACAGGCCTTGGCTGCCGCGGATCAGGTCATACGCTTTGCGCGCAATCGGGTTTGCCGTATTCGGCCGGATCCACAGGTAGTAGGTGACTTCCGGCAAGCGCGGCAATCCATCCGTTTCCCCGAGCACGCGCATGTCCGGCCCGAGCATCTCCATGCTCCGTGGCGTCACGCCCAGGCCCGCGCGAGTGGCGGCCTTGATGCCGATCAAGTTCGACGCCAGGTACGCCTGGCGCCAGGGGATGTTCGCCCGCTCCAAGGCCTCCAGCGCATAGCGTCGATAGATGCTCGGCTCATCCACCAGGATCAGCGGCAACGGCTCGCTGGGCGAATGAATGTATTGCGCCGAACAGATCCACCACACCGGCGAAGTGCGCAGGGCGAAGCCTTCCAGGTTGGGGTCGGAGCGGGTGGAAATCACCATGTCGACCTTGCCGCGGTGCAGGTCATCCATCAGGAACGGGCTGCGGCCCACATCGATTTCCAGGCGCAGGCGCGGCGCGGAACGGGCGATATGGCTGAGGATCGGCGGCAGGATGGTGTCGGCGATATCGTGCGGCGAGCCAATGCGCAGCACGCCGCTCAGGCTGCTCTCGCGCAGCGAATTCAGCGCGTCGTCATTCAGCGACAGCATCTGCCGCGCATGCCGCAGCAGCTGCAGGCCCGGCTCGGTCAGCTGTTTCTGCCGGCCGCGCTTCTCGAACAGGCTGACCCCCACTTGCTGCTCCAGGCGCTGCATGTGCTGGGTCACGGACGATTGGGTGCGAGACAGGTGCGTGCCGGCTTCGGCGAAGCTGTGGTGGTCGACCACGGCGATAAAGGTGCGCAGGAGTTCAAGGTCGAGGGTCGACATGGCCGGTTCCAGGGGCGGTTTTACATCAAGGGTGTGAAGTTAAACATTACAGATATTTATGTATGCGTGAAGCAGATTTTTACCGCGCCCAGTAAATCATGGGTTATGCCGAAACTGCAGGTCCTGCCGATACGGCAAGTTATAACGATATGAGATATTTGCATTTCCGTTGCCCCTGCACACTCCCTAGCATGCCCCTCCATCAGGTCGGGGTACGCCGATCATTAGCCAGGGGGAAGTCCAATGATGTTGAAGAAATGGTTGCCGGTGGCCCTTGGGTCGATGATCGCCCTGGGCGGCAGTGTGGCGGCGCAGGCCGATGCGACCCTGGACAAGATCGAGCAGCGCCATGTGCTGGTGGTCGGCGTGCTGTTGTCCGGTGGGCCGTTCGGCAGCATCGACCCGACCACGCAACAGCCCAAGGGCTTGAACGTCGACCTGGCCAACGAGCTGGGGCGTCAACTCAAGGCCCAGGTGCAACTGGTGCCGGTGTTGCCGGCCAACCGCGTGCAGTTCCTGCAACAGGGCAAGGTCGACCTGCTGATCGCCAACATGGAGTGGACCGCCGAGCGCGGTGAAATCCTCGGGTTTGTCCCGACCCCGTTCTACCGCATCGGCGGCACCGCCGCAGTGCTCAAGGACAGCAAGATCACCCGTTGGGAAGACCTCAAGGACCAGCCCGTCTGCACCTCCCAGGGCAGCAGCTATGTGAAGCCGCTGACCGAGTTCGGCGCGCAGATCAAGGCGTTCAAGAGCTCCTCCGAATCGCTGCTGGCGCTGCGTGGCAACAACTGCGTGGCGGCGGTGCATGACTCCACGCTGATCAACCCGCTGATCAACGACAGCGCCGAATGGAAGGATTACCGCGCGATCAGCCCGGAACTCAACCCGGCACCGTCGGTGATCTGGACCCGTCGCGGCGAAAACGATACCCAGGCCAAGCTCGACCCGATCGTCAAGGAACTGCACCGCAGTGGCTGGCTGATCGACGCCCAGACCCGCAACCGCATCAGCCCGGCGTCGCCGGCCCTGGTGGAATTGCAAAACCAGTTCAAGGGCGCCTGAGCATGCAGATCAAAACCCTGGCCGCACTCGGCCTGGCCCTGTGCGCCGGCTTCGCACACGCCGACGCTACCCTCGACAAGATCCAGCAGCGCCACGCCATCAGCGTCGGTGTGATTCTCAGTGGTCCGCCGTTCGGCACCCTCGACCCGAAGACCGGCGAGCACCTGGGCTACAACGTCGAACTGGCCAAGGGCATCGGCCAGGCGCTGGGCGTCGAGACCCGGACAGTCTCGGTGCTGGCGCCCAACCGCGTGCAGTTCCTGCAGCAGGGCAAGGTCGACATCCTGATCGCCAATATGCAGTTCACCGAAGAGCGCGCCGAGATTCTCGACTACGTGCCGACGCCGTATGAAGAAGTCGGCGGCGCGGCCTTGATTCGCAAGGGCGCGGGCATTACCCAGTGGGCCGACCTCAAGGACAAGCCGGTGTGCGTGTCCCAGGGCAGCAACTTCATCAAGCCACTGCAGGAGACCTACGGCGCGCAGATCAAGGCGTTCCGCAGCCAGTCCGAATCGCTGTTGTCGCTGCGCGGCAATGGCTGCGTGGCGGCGGTGCACGTCAGCCCGACCATGCACGCATTGCTCAGCGATGCCGAGTGGGCCGGTTATGAGATCCCGTTGCCGGGCGACCTGATCCCGTCCAAATCGGTGATCTGGATTCGCAAGGGCGAACACGACACCCAGGCCAAGCTCGATGCCATTGTGCGCGATTGGCACAAGAGCGGCTTCCTGATCGCCCTCGGCGAGCGTACCGGCATGGCGCCGTCCCAGGCCCTGCGCGACCTGCACGAGCACTACAGCCATGAGTGATGCGTTGTTCGCCACCTTGCAACAACTGCTCGGCGCGGCCCATGTACACTGCAATGACGAGGCGGCGCAGTACCTCACCGACAAGCAGGGGCGCTACACCGGGCAGGTGATTGCGGCGGTGCACCCGGCGAACGTTGAGGAAGTGGCGGCGGTGGTGCGCGCCTGCGTGGCGTTGAAGGCACCGATCGTGGTGCAGGGTGGCAACACCGGCCTGATGGCCGGTGCCACGCCGGATGCCAGCGGGCGTTCGGTGTTGCTGCTGCTCGACCGCATGAACCGCGTGCGCCAGGTCGATACCGACAATGACACCCTCACGGTGGAAGCTGGCTGCATCCTGCAACACGTGCAGGACGTGGCCCGCGCTGCCGGTCGCCTGTTTCCCCTGAGCCTCGGTGCCGAGGGCAGTTGCACGATTGGCGGCAACCTCGGCACGAATGCCGGCGGCACGGCCGTGCTGCGTTACGGCAACACCCGTGAGTTGACCCTGGGCCTGGAAGTGGTGACCGCCGAAGGCGAGATCTGGCACGGCCTGCGCGGTCTGCGCAAGGACAACACCGGCTACGACCTGCGCGATTTGTACATTGGCAGCGAGGGCACGCTCGGTATTATTACCGCGGCCACCCTGAAGCTGTTCCCGCAGCCCTTGGCCCAGGCCACCGCGTTGCTGGCCTTTGATCAACTGGCCCAGGCCGTGGCGTTCCTGTCCCACGCCCGCGCCGGTTTTGGCGCCAATCTCACGGCCTTCGAATTGCTCAGCGCCGATTGCCTGGCGTTGCTGCGCGAGCAGTTCCCGGACGGCCCGCAGCCGTTCAAGGGCGCGAGCCAGCCGTGGTTTGCCTTGATCGAACTCTCCGACAACCACGGCGAACAGCATGCCCGCGAAGCCTTTGAACGTGTGCTCGGTGAAGCCTTCGAGCAGGCCTTGATCGCAGACGCGCTGATTGCCGAAAGCCTGGCGCAAAGCGAAGCGCTGTGGCTGCTGCGCGAGAACATGAGCGAGGCGCAAAAGCGCGCCGGGCGCAATATGAAGCACGATATCTCGGTACCGATTTCCCAGGTGGTAGCCTTCGTTGCGCACACGGATGCCGTGCTCCAGCAGCATTTCCCCGGCGTGCGCAACTTCACCTTCGGCCACCTCGGCGACGGCAACCTGCATTACAACGTGGCGCATCCACTCGATTCGACGGTGGAGGCGCATATGGCGCAGTACGCCGAGTTGAGCGCGATGGTGCACGACAGCGCCCACGCGCATGGCGGCTCGATCAGTGCCGAGCACGGCATCGGCCAGCGCAAGGTGGGCATGCTCGGTCGCTATAAAAGCGCGGTGGAACTGGACCTGATGCGCCGCATCAAGCAGGCGCTGGATCCGCACAACCTGCTCAATCCCGGCAAAGTCCTCGAGGTGCAGCCATGACCGTACGCCTGTCCCGGCGCGTGCAGCAGGTGTCGCTGTCCGCCAATGCCGCCGCCAAGTCCCGCGCCACCGAACTGCGGGAGGCCGGTCGTGACATCCTCGATCTCACCACCGGCGAGCCGGACTTCGACACCCCGGAGCACATCAAGCAGGCCGCCTATGCGGCCATCGCTGGCGGTGCCACCAAGTACACGCCGACGCCGGGCGTAAAGGCCTTGCGGGTGGCGGTGCAGCGCAAGCTGGCCGCAGAAAACCACCTGGATTATCCGCTGGCGTCGATTGTGATCGCCAACGGCGCCAAGCAGATCATCTTCAATGCTTTCGCCGCCACCCTGGATGACGGCGATGAAGTGCTGGTGCCGACGCCGTACTGGCCGTCATTTCCCGACAGCGTGCGCTTCAACGGGGGCGAGCCGGTCTTGATCGAATGCGGGCTGGAGCAGGGCTGCAAGCTGCTGCCGGCCCAGTTGGAACAGCACATAAGTGCGCACACGCGCTGGCTGATTCTCAACGGCCCGGGCAACCCCAGCGGCGCGGTGTACAGCACCACCGAGCTGCAGGCGTTGGCCGCGGTGCTGCGTCGCCATCCCCAGGTGCTGGTGCTGCTGGATGAACTGTATGAACACATCCGCTTCGACGGTCGCCCGGCCCAGAGCCTGTTGAACGTCGCCCCGGACCTGCAGGACCGGTGCCTGCTGGTGGGCGGCGTGTCCAAGACCTACGCCATGACCGGCTGGCGCATCGGCTTTGGCGCGGGGCCGAAAACCCTCACCGACGCCATGGCGGTGGTGCAATCGCAATCGACCTCCGGTGCTTCTTCGGTCGGCCAGGCGGCGGCGTTGGCGGCGTACACCGGCGGGCTGGATTTTCTCGCCGAGCAGGTTGCAGCGTATCAATTGCGCCGGGACATCCTGGTCGCCGCGCTGGAAAACGTCGACGGTCTGCAAGTGCTGGAACCCCAGGGCGGCTTCTTCGTCTTCGTGCGTTGCGCCGGGCTGCTGGGGCGTTCTCGTCCCGACGGCCAGCGCATCGACAACGACGGCGACGTGGTCGCCTGGTTGCTGGAGGAGGGCGTGGCCGGGGTGGCAGGCAGCGCCTATGGGTTGTCACCGTGGTTTCGCCTGTCGATTGCCACCGCGACCGAGAGTGTCGCCGAAGCAGGGCGGCGGATCGCGACCGCCTGCGGGAAGTTGCAATGATGGAGCTGTTTGTCCACTGGGCTGCCGGTATCGGCCTGAACTACAACTTTCTGCTCGATGCCTATCAGCGAGGCACGCTGGTGCAGGGCGCGCTGACCACGGGGCTGCTGTGCCTGTTCACCATTATCGGCAGCCTGCTCGCGGGCATCAGCCTGGCGGCGATGCTGACGTCCGGCAACCCGTGGCTGGCCAAGCCGGCACGGGTGTTTATCGAGGTCACGCGCAACACGCCGACCCTGGTGCAGCTGTACTGCGCGTTCCTGGTGCTGAACATGCTGCTGACCCAGGCGGTCGGCGCGGCCAACCCGCTCACGCCGTTCGCCTGGGTGGTGATCGTCATCTCCCTGCACAAGGGCGCATTCCATGCCGAGGCCCTGCGCGCCGGCATCGAGGCGGTGCCCGCCGTGACTCTCGAAGCCGCCAGTTCGCTGGCCTTCAGCAGCCGTCAATTATTGTGGAATGTGCAGTTGCCGCTGGCCCTGCGTTTTGCCTTGCCGTCGCTGATCAACAACCTGATCGACCTGGTGAAGATGACCGCCGTGGCCTCGGCGATTGCGGTAGGTGATATCACCTACGCCGCGATCATGATCTGGACCCAGAGCGACAACGTGCTGGAACTGATGATCCTGATCCTGAGCTTCTTCGGCCTGCTGAGTTTTATCGTCAATTGTGTGGGGCGCTGGCTCGAAGCGCGCCTGAGGATGCCCGGCTATGGCCATTGATTCATTCCCGGTGCTGTCGGCCTTGCTGCAATGGTCGCCGGCGCTGGTTGCAGGCTTTGGCCAGAACATCCTCATCAGCCTGTTGGCGATTGGCATTGGTTCGGTGCTGGGCCTGTTGATCGGCGCGCTGGCGCTATCGCCATTGGCGGCAGTTGCGCGGCTGTGGGTGCAGGTATTTCGCAATGCGCCGTGGCTGGTACTGATCTATTTCACCACCTACGTGTTTCCGTTCGAGATTCATATCGGCAGCAGCTACGTGTCGTTTCCCGACTGGATCAAGGTCACGATAGGCCTGGCCCTGCCGGCCAGCGCCAACGTCGCGGAAATCTTTCGCGGCGCCATCGGCTCGATCCCCAGCACCCAGTGGGAAGCCGCGCGTTCGCTGGCGTTCACCCGTGGCCAGCTGTTCCGTTCGATCATCCTGCCGCAGTGCTTCAAGCGCATGCTGCCGCCGTGGATGAACCTCTACGCGGTGGTCACCATGGGCACCGCGCTGGCGTCGCTGGTGGGCGTGCATGACGTGATCGACACCGCGCAGATTGCCAGCAACACCGTGAACATGACCGGTTTTACCGTGGTGATCTACCTCAGCCTGCTGGTGCTGTTCTTTGCCTATTGCTACCCGATTTCCCGTCTCACCCAACACCTGGAGCGCCGCTATGCCTTCTATTGAACCCCTGGTGAGCCTGCGGGATGTCCACCTGTCGTTCGGCGCCAACCCGGTGCTCAAGGGCATCGATCTTGAGGTGCTGCGCGGCCAGGCGGTGTCGATCATCGGCCCGTCGGGCTCGGGCAAGTCCACGATCCTACGCTGCATCACCGGGCTGTTGCAGCCCCAGCGCGGCAGCATCCGCGTCGGCCAGACCCAGGTCGACACGCTGGCCCAGGAGGCTCAGCGCATCGAGTTGCGCAAGCGCGTCGGCTTTGTGTTCCAGCAATACAACCTGTTCCCGCACTTGTCGGTGCTGGAGAACCTGGTGATCGCCCCGCGCAAGGTGCTCGGGCGCAATCGTGCCGATGCAGAAAAAGACGCGCGGGCGCTGTTGGCCAAGGTGCGCATGGAGCACAAGGCCGATGCCTATCCCGGCCAACTCTCCGGTGGCCAGCAGCAGCGCGTGGCGATTGCCCGTGCCCTGGCGATGCGCCCGGAACTGATCCTGTTCGACGAAGTGACCTCGGCACTCGACCCGGAAACCGTCGGCGAAGTGCTGACGGTGATCCGCGAGCTGACCGAGGAGGGCATGACCTGCGTGTTGGTCACCCACGAAATGCGCTTCGCCGAAGAGATCAGCGACGTCGTGTATTTCACCGAAAACGGCGTGATTGTCGAGCATGGCAGCGCTGCGCAGATTTTCCAGAACCCGGCCAGCGAACGCACCCAGACGTTCCTGCGCCATGCCCTGGGCGACTCCGGGCGCCGTGGCCCGATCGCCCATGATCCGTACCTGTTGACCAATTTGAGCCGTTACAGCCTGTCAGTCTGATAAGAGGAAAACCGTCATGAGTAGCGAAAACCGTGCTGCTGTTATCGAAGCGTTCCTGCAGCAAATCCGCGTCATCAACCAGCGCGGCGTAGACCGCGCGGCCCTGGTGGAAATCGTCGGCCTGCTGGAAAACCTCGCCGAGCGGCGCGACCTGTTCAACTTCGATGAATTCCCCGCGCCAGTGCCGGGGCAGGGCAGTACCGCTTTCCGCTATCGCCTGAATGACGATGGCGACACCCCGACGCTGTACCTCAACTCGCTGTTGCCGGGCAAAAGCACAATCGCGCATAACCACGAGACGTGGGCAATCATCAGTGCGGTGGAAGGCCAGGAAATCAACTACGTCTACGCCCGCAGTGATGAGGGCCGTGAGCCGGGCTTCACCACCCTGACGCTTGAGAAAGAAGTGATCGTGCAACCAGGCACCTCGATTTCGTTCCTCGGTGAAGACCTGCACGGCATCAAGGTTGAAGGCGAGCAGGCGACGTTGCACTTCCATCTCTACGGCTTGCCGCTGGAGTCGCTGAACGGCCGGTATGGCGTGGAAGCGGACGGCCGCATCCTCAACTACAACGCCTCGCAGATGGCGCCTTCCATCAAGGCGTATTTGTAAGCACTCCTGAGGACCGTTCCCACGCTCTGCGTGGGAACGCAGGTTGTGACGCTCTGCGTCACGCCAGACACCGGGACGCAGAGCGTCCCAAACGACATTCCCACGCAGAGCGTGGGAATGATCAAAGGGCGGGGTTTTTATGATTGATCTGTACTACTGGCCCACCGGCAACGGCCTCAAGGTCGGGATCCTGCTCGAAGAGCTGGGCCTGGATTACCGCCTGGTGCCGGTAAATATCCGTGAAGGCCAGCAAAAGCACGCCGACTTCCAGCGCATCAGCGCCAACGGGCGTATCCCGGCGATTGTCGACCACCGTCCCGAGGTGCCGTTGAGCCTGTTCGAGTCCGGCGCGATCCTCAATTACCTGGCCGACAGCGCCGGGCAATTCCTGCCACCGGCCGGCACTGCCGAGCGGCAGAAGGTCCAGGAATGGCTGTTCTGGCAGGTCGGGCATATCACCCCGTATCTCAGCCAGTTGCAGCTGTTCAAGGAGAAGGCCCCCGAGCCGATTGCCTTCGCCCTCGACCTGTTGAATGCCGAAGCCACGCGCCTGTACCGGGTGCTGGAGCAGCGCCTGGCCGAAGTGCCGTATGTGGCCGGCGAGTACTCGGTGGCAGACATGGCGATTTTTCCGTGGATCCAGCCGTTGCGCCAGGGCCAGCAGTTGGCGGACTACCCGCATATCCAGGCCTGGCGCTTGCGCATCCAGGCGCGGCCGGCGGTGCAGCGTGCCTATGCCAAGGGGCGCGAAGTGGCACCGGGCGAACGTTCGTTGGCGTTGCAGTAACTCTTTTCTTACTTTGTTGGGACTTCCATGAGCCAGACCATCACCCCGAGTCAACTGCAGCAATGGCTGTTCGACGGGCAGGAAATCGCCGTATTCGACGTGCGCGAACACGGGCAATACGGCGAGGCCCACCTGTTCCATGGGGTGAACCTGCCCTATAGCCGCCTGGAGCTGGAGGTACGCCGCCTGGCGCCCAACCCGCAGGTGCGCCTGGTGATCTACGACCAGGATGGCGGTGAAGTCGCGGCACTGGCGGCGGCGCGGCTGCAGGCGCTGGGCTACCGCCGCGTGCATGTGCTTGAGGGTGGCGCGCAGGGTTGGCAGGCCGCCGGTTTGCAGCTGTTTGCCGGGGTGCATGTGCCGTCCAAGGCCTTTGGCGAACTGGTCGAGGAGGCCAGCCACACGCCGCACGTCACCGCGCGGCAACTGACCGAGTGGCAGGCGCGTGGCGAGCCGCTGGTGGTGCTCGACGGGCGGCCGTTCGAGGAGTACCGCAAGATGACCATCCCCGGTTCGATCTGCTGCCCCAACGGCGAACTCGGCTATCGCGTGCATGACCTGGTGCCGGATGACCGCACGCCGATCGTGGTCAACTGCGCCGGGCGTACGCGCAGCATTATCGGTGCGCAGACGCTGATCAACCTGGGCTTGAAAAACCCGATCTACGCCCTGGAAAACGGCACCCAGGGCTGGTACCTGGAAGACTTCCAGCTGGAGCATGGCAGCACCCGGCGCTACGCCGAGCAGGTCAACGGCGACCTGGCCTCCCAGCGCCAGGCTGCACGGCAACTGGCTGAGCGGGCAGGGGTGACGACGGTGTCGGCGGATCAGGTTCGCCAATGGGCCGATGACGCGCAACGCAGCCTGTTCCTGTGTGATGTGCGCACTGGCGAAGAGTTTGCCCTGGGCACGTTGCCCGGCGCGCAACATACGCCGGGCGGGCAGTTGATCCAGTCCACCGACCTGTACATCGGCGTGCGCCAGGCGCGCGTTGTGCTGGTGGACAGCGATGGCGTGCGCGCACCGATTGTCGCCAGCTGGCTGCGGCAGTTGGGGCATGAGGCCTACGTGCTGAGCGGCGGTATCGACAGTGGCCTGGCCCTGCCGGTGTTGCAGCCGGTGGCGTATGAGCCGTTGCCGTTGATCAGCCCCGAGGCGCTGGCGGCGCAATTGAGTGAAGTAAACCTGGTCGATCTGCGCCCGAGCATGGTGTATCGCAAGGGGCATATTGCCGGTTCCACCTGGTCGATTCGTGCGCAGCTTAAAACCGATCAGCGTCCGCTGGTGCTGGTGGCGGATGACCCTGCAGTAGCGGCCTTCGCAGCCCAAGGGCTGTCGGCTCGATTGCTCGACGGCGGCCTCACTGCCTGGGCAGCGGCTGGCCTGCCGGTCAACGAAGACCCGCAAAACCCGCCCGACGCGCAGTGCATCGACTTCCTGTTCTTCACCCACGACCGCCATAGCGGCAACAAGGACGCCGCCCGCCAGTACCTGGCCTGGGAAATCGGCCTGCTGGCGCAAATGAGTGAGGCGGAAATCGCCAGCCTCAAACCCCTGGCGCCGCCGTCACGCGTGCGCACGCGGTTGATCCACGCCGCACGTACCGAAAAGGGCCACGGCGGCCGCGCGGTCAATGTGCCGATCACCCGCCTGAGCACGGTGCTGTTCGACAACCTGGCGCAAATGCGCGACGCCCGTGCCCGCCGCGACAGCGAGCGCGTGCTGACCTACGGCGCGCGCGGCAACCCGACCTCCCACGCGCTGGAAGATCTGGTGAGCGAACTCGAAGGTGGCTATCGCACGCGTCTCTACGGCACGGGCCTGGCGGCAGCGGCCCAGGTGTTCCTGGCCTATCTGCGCCCCGGCGATCATGTGCTGATCACCGATGCGGTGTACTCGCCGGTGCGCAAACTGGCCTGCGAGTTTCTCCAGCCCTTCGGCATCGAGGTGAGTTACTTCTCGCCGGATGGCAAGGATTTGGAGGCGCAACTGCAAGCCAATACCCGGCTGGTCTACGCCGAAGTGCCGGGCTCGCTGCTGTATGAGCTGTGCGATTTGCCTGCGCTTGCGGCACTGTGCAAGCCGCGCAACATTCTGCTGGCCGTCGACAACACCTGGGGCTCAGGCTACCTGTACCGGCCGCTGGCATTGGGCGCGGACATCTCGATCATGGCCCTGACCAAATACCTCGGCGGGCACAGTGACGTGATGATGGGCAGCGTGTGCACCACCGAGGCCGCATGGCCGGCGCTGGGCAAAATGAGTGACACCTTCGGCAATTCGGTGAGTGCCGACGATGCCTACCTGATCCTGCGCGGTGCCCGTACCCTGGCGTCGCGCCTGGATGTGCACGAACGCCAGGCCGTGGACATTGCCCTGTGGTTGCAGGCGCAGCCGCAGGTCAAGCGCGTGTTCCACCCGGCGCTGCCCGAGCATCCGGGGCATGCGCTGTGGCGTCGCGACTTCACTGGCAGCAATGGGTTGTTGTCGTTTGAGTTGGCCAGTGCCGATGCCGGCTACGTCGAACGCTTTATCGACGGCTTGCAGCTGTTTGGCCTGGGGGCTTCGTGGGGCGGCTATGAAAGCCTGGTTACCGTGGCCGACACCCAGGACCGCGACAGCGCAACCGACCGGGCGTTGAACCCGGTGGTGCGTTTGCATATCGGCCTGGAAGATGTGGCGGCGCTGATCGAGGACCTGCAGCGCGGGTTTGCGCTGGCAGGTTGAGGCCTGCGCGCTCCCATGCAAGGTGGGAGCGCGCAGCCGGTCAGTGCTTGACCGGTGTCGGCAGGGTCACGAGGTTGACGTAGCCGTCCCAGAATGTCTTCTGATCGACGCCGAACACTACCTTGGCCTTTTGCGTGCCTACCGGGGCGCCTTTCTTGTAGCCCAGTGCGCGGCCGTAGTCGGCGCCAAAGGTGGCGTCCACATCCACCCACAACTCGCGTGACTCGGTCACGATCTGCGGGTTGACCAGATACAGCGCCGGCAGGCTGTCCCAGGTGAAGCTGTGGTAGCTGGGGTCCTTGTCGAACAACGGGCCGAACTCATGCTTGTACAGGTCGGCAATCGCGCCTTTCTGCGCAATCACGCGCTGGTACACCGACTTGTCGAAGGTGACCTTCTCGCACACGTCGTTGGGGAAAATCACGTGCTCGATGGGAGCGCGCAACACGATCTTCGCCGCCTCCGGGTCGAACCACCAGTTGAACTCCGCTGCCGGCGTGGTATTGCCCGGAATCTCCAGGGCGCCGCCCATGTACACGATGCGCTTGATCAGCGGCACGATGTCCGGCGCCGAGCGGATCGCCAGGGCGACGTTGGTCAGCGGGCCGACTGCCAGGATCGTCACCTGATGCGGGTTGGCCCTTACGCTGTCGACGATGAATTGCGCGGCGGTTTCCTTGCGCAGCTGGGTGTGGGTCGCCAGGCCATCCGGTGGCGCGACCAGTTGGGAGGGCGAGGTCGGTCGCGGGTTCTTGAAGGCTCCCGGCCAGCCCGAGCCGAACAGGGTTTTTTCCGCCTCGTAGGTGGCGTAGTCATGCAGCAGCGGGTAGGCGGCGCCGGAATACACGCCGACCTCTTTCTCCACGCCCATGCGCTCCACGGCCTTGAGGGCGTCGACCTGTTCCTGGTCGACCCAGGCGTTGCCGCTGACCAAGGTCATGCCCAGCAGGTCGATGCGTTTTTGCGCGTGCAGTTGGGCGAGCATGATGAAGGCCTGGCCGTCATCGTTGAGCACATTGAAGTCAGTGTCGAAGATGACTTTTTCCGCTGCCTGCGCGGTGCCGGCACACAGGCCGACCGCGACAAGCAGGGCACAGCGTTTCAGAAAGCCTTGCATGGTGGTTCATCCGAAAGAGTGGGTGTGATCAACGGTTCACCAGTTTCGCCGGCAAGGCGATGACCAGGAAGCTGCTGAGAATCAGGCAGCCGGCGAAAAACCACAAGGCACCCGCGCTGCTGCCTGTGACGTCGATCGCCACCCCCATCAACGAGTTGCTCACCAGGCCGGCGATATTCGCCAGCGAGCAGGCCAGGGCGAAGCCGGTAGCCGCGGCGGTGCCTTTGAGAAAGGTCGCCGGCAGGCTGAAGAATACCGGCACCGCGCCGATGATCGCCGCCGAGGCAATCGCGAACAAGGCGACGGTGGCCGCGACGTTATGGGTAAAGAACGTGCTGGTGGCCATCGCGGCGGCGCCGATGAAAAACGGCACGATGATGTGCCAGCGGCGTTCGCGGTGTTTGTCCGAACTGGCACCGATCAGCAGCATGCCCAGCAGTGCAGCGACGCTTGGCAGCGCGGTGAGGATGCCGATATGGAAGGTGTCGGTGACCCCGGCGTTGCGAATGAAGGTCGGCATCCAGAAGCCCATGGCGTAGGCGCTGAGCAGGATCGAGAAGTCGATACCGCCGAGCATCCACACTTTGAGGTTGAAGAAACCGTCACGGAAGCTGTGCTTGCTGCCGTTGCTGTCGGCGTCGTCCTTGCGCAGCTCGGTTTCCAGCAGGGCCTT
This sequence comes from Pseudomonas sp. TH21, assembly GCF_016651025.1. Classification (NCBI taxonomy): domain Bacteria; kingdom Pseudomonadati; phylum Pseudomonadota; class Gammaproteobacteria; order Pseudomonadales; family Pseudomonadaceae; genus Pseudomonas; species Pseudomonas sp. TH21. The sequence goes on from NZ_JAEKEQ010000001.1 coordinate 3,010,748, forward strand.
TTCTTCGTCCGACAGCCACTTGGCCTGTTGGTAGGTGTTGGGCAGTGCCCAGAACGTCAGTACGCCGAGCAGCACGCTGGGCACGGCTTCGATCAGGAACAGCCATTGCCAGCCGCGCAGGCCGGCCATGTGGTCGAAGTGGCCCATGATCCAGCCGGACAACGGCCCGCCGATCACGCTGGACAGCGGCAGGCCGATCATGAACAGCGCGATGATGCGCCCGCGCCGGTAGGTGGGGAACCAGGTGGTCAGGTAGTACAGCACGCCCGGCAGGAAGCCGGCTTCGGCGGCGCCGAGCAGAAAGCGCAGGATGTAGAACTGGGTGGTGGAGGTGACCAGCATGGTGCAGGCCGACAGCAGGCCCCAGGTGATCATGATGCGCGCGATCCAGATCTTCGCACCGACCCGTTCCAGCACCAGGTTGCTCGGGACTTCAAACAGGATATAGCCGACAAAGAACAGGCCGGCGCCAAGGCCGAACGCGGTTTCGCTGAACTGCAACTGGTCGAGCATCTGCAGTTTGGCGAAACCGATGTTGATTCGGTCGAGGTACGCGGCCAGATAACAGAAACACAGGAACGGGATCAGCTTCCAGGTGATCTTGTGGTAAAGCGTGTTGACCGGGTCGGCGACCGTGGTCGCGGGCGCTGCATTCGCAATGGGCATCGGGGTGTCTCCTGGCGGTGACTTATGGTTTTTATACAGCCGCTTTTCTTTCAGCACTTCGGAGTGCTGTAGAAGCGACTTCCAAAGGCAGTGTCAGAAGACTGAGGGGGCCTGGAGGCGATCACGGGTGGGAACCGGCTTGGGTGGGCGCAGACTTGCCTGCGATGACATCGACGCGGTGTAGCTGATACACCGCAGCGTCTGCATCGCGGGCAAGCCCGGCTCCCACAGGGATCGGTTCCCACAGGGGACTGCATTCCAAGGCCTGGGCCTCAGTTTTTCAAGACCGCGCTCTATGGCGCGGTTCTCGGTACCGTCTTATTGCTCCCTGAATTTGCTCATGGCCTCCTGTTTGCTCACCACGTCGCCGTACTTGCTGTCGATATCGAACAGGTTGGCTTCGTGGGGCGCGGGGTGTCGGTCGCCGACGCACTCGCGCACGACGATGGTGCGGAACCCGTGTTGCACCGCGTCCACCGCCGTTGCACGAATGCAGCCGCTGGTGGAGCAGCCGGCGAGGACCACCGTGTCGATACCCTGGGCGTGCAGCATCGGGGCCAGGCTGCTGCCGAAAAACGCACTGGCGTATTGTTTGGTGATCACCACTTCATCGGCCTGGGGCAGCACCTCGACGCAGAACGCCGCGAGCGGGTTGCCTTCGACCATGTCTTTCATCACCGGGGCCTTCTTGACCCAGATGCCGCCGTCGGCGAAATGGCCGGGATGGTAACGGATATTGGTGTGTACCACCGCAATCCCGTGCCGGCGTGCGGTGGCCAGCAGCTCGACGCTTTCCGCCACGGCGATCACCACTTCGGGGGCATAGAGCGGCGCGCCTTCGGTGGTGTAGCCCTGCATGAAGTCGATCATCAGCAATGCGGCTTTTTTGCCGAAGCCGATACGGTTGCCCCAGACGCCTTGATAGTTGGCGTTGGCGGATTGTTCAGTCATGTTCGACCCTCATTGATGGGTGGTGCACAGGCTCTGTTTTTGTGGTGAGCGAGCTTTTTATGGTGAGCAGGTTGTTGTGGTCAGTGGCTTGTTGTGGAGTGCAGGCTTTTTCGTGGTGACTGGGTGTTTTGTGGTGAGCGGGCTTGCCCCGCGTTGGGTGGCGAAGCCGCCCCAATAGGGCCCTGAAGTCTTTCAGGCAGTCCGCAGTGCCTGGTTTCAGGGCGGCTTCGCCCCCAGCGCGGGGCAAGCCCGCTCACCACAACAAGCCCGCTCACCACAACAAGCCTGCTCACCACAAAAAGCCCGCTCACCACAAAAAACCAGTCACCACAACAAGCCGACAGTCCACAACCAGCCCGCTCACACCACGACAAGCGCGCCTACCACAAAAGTCTCAGCCACTCCCTCGCTCCCTCAATAAGCACCAGACAGCAGGGCGCCCGCGCCGGGGACGATGGGTTCCAGGTCCAGGGCCTTGAGCATGGCGTAGGTGGTAGCGATGGCGGCGGTAAGCACTGGTTTGCCGGTTTGCGCCTCGACCTTGGCCACCACTGGCAACGACTGCATCTGCACGCAGGCCGATAGCACGATCACGTCGACGCCTTCCAGGTTCATCCCGGCGACGATGGCCGGCAGGTTGGCCGGGTCGTGGCGGGCCACTTCGAGGTTGTCGGGAATCTCCAGCGCGCGCCAGTCCACCACCTCGAAGCCTTCTTCACGGATGTAGTTCACCACCAGTTCGGTCAGCGGCTTCATGTACGGCGCGACAATCGCGATGCGCTTGGCACCCATCACCTTGAGGCCTTCGATCAGCGCGCCGGCACTGGTGATGACCGGGGCGTTGGCGTCGTTGTCAGCAGTGGCCTTGCGCAGGCGCTGTTCGGAATTGCGGTGGTAACCCAGGCCCATGGCCATGATCGCCACCAGGCACGCGTAGCCCAGCACGTCGACCTTGGCGTCGGACAGCTCGACGGCGCAACGGTCGGACTCGCCGTCCATGGCCGCCAGTTCTTCCTTGCGCACTTGCTTCATGCGCATGCGGCTGGAGTGAAAGGTAAAACGCTCGGGCCGGATCGCCTGGCGGGCGGTGAGCATCGCCGGGATCTCGGTTTCCATGGTTGTATTGGAACTCGGCACGATCTGGCCGATGCGGTAAGGCTTCTGCATGGTGGTCTCCATGGTTATTGTTCGAGGAAGTCGCCGAGGGCGTGGAAGAAACCGTCGAGGTCATCCCAGGGAATCATGTGTCCGGCATTCGGCACGCGGGCGACCTGGATGCCGGGTTGCAGGTCCTGGATTTCGGTAATGTCGTCATCGAGGATCACGCCGCCACGCCCGGCCACCATCAACAGGGCAGGGGCCTTCAGATGGGGCAGGTGCTGGTGGAAATCGACGGTGTGGAAGTCATTGAAGGCACGCACGATGGCGGGCTCGTAGCAGGTGTGCAGCCATTCAGCGCGCAGCTGCAGCTGCTCGTCGGTCCAGGTGGCGCAGAAGGCGCGCATCGCCTCCGCATCCATGCCAACCTGCGATTGGCGGATCGAATCGACATACCACGGCAGCTTGCTCGGGTATTCGCGGCGACCCGGGCCGGAGACGGGCGGATCGATCAGCACCACGCGGTTGACGCCCTGGGGATGCAGCACGGCGCTGCGAACAGCAAAGCGCGCGCCCATCGAGTGGCCCATCAGGTGGTAGCTCTCGAGGCCGAGTGCGTCGGCAAAGGCACCGATGTCCTCGGCGCAGGTGTCGGCGCTGTAGTCCAGTTCGGGCCCGGTCGACGACAAGCCGCGACCGCGTACATCCAGCACGTAGGTGTCGAACTGCGCGCCAAGACGCTCGGCGACGAAGCCCCAGGTGATCGCCGGGCTGGTGATGCCGGGGATCAGGATCAGCGCCGGGCCTTTGCCGCCGTAGCGCAGGTAGTGCTGGCGAATACCGTTGGCCTGGACGTTGCCGCCGTAGAGGTAGGTGCTCACGCGGCCACCCCCGACTTCAGTTCCTGGGCATACAGGTCATAGCCGTAGACCCAGGCCGGGTCTTCCTGGGTCCGCAGCCAGGTATTGGCGTTGGACACGGCCTGCACGCGGGAGGCGCGCTCCTTGCGGTTGGCTTCGTAGAGCTGGAACGCGGTGCGGTAGTCACTGATCCCGGTTTCCTGCAGGCAGCGGGTAAGCATCGCCGCGTCTTCGATGGCCATGCCGGCGCCTTGGGCCATGTGGGGTTTCATCGGGTGGCAGGCGTCGCCCAGCAGCACCAGGCGACCACGGCTCCACAGTGGCAACGGGTTGCGGTTGCGCAGCGGCCATTTGGTCACGCTTTCGGTGGATTCGATCAGCGCCTGCACGGTGGGGTGGTAGCCCTTGAACGCATCGAACATCTCTTCGCGGCTACTGTCGACGAACGCGCCCTGGAAGTCCCATTCGGCATGCGGCACGCCCGTCACGTAGTAGTACTCGTCGCGCTTGCCGGTGGTGTAATACACCATCATGTGGCGGTCTTCGGTCCACCACTTGATGCAGTCTTCGAACTTGAGGTCGTACTTGGCCAGCTGGTCGCCACGGATCAGCGCGCGGTGCGCAACCCAGCCGCTGTACAGCGGTTTTTCCACGCCGAGCAGTTCTTCGCGGATCTTCGAATTGATGCCATCGGCGCCGATCACGATGTCAGCGTAGGTCACTTCGCCGTCGGCGAAGGTCAGGCGCACCTGGGTGTCGGTTTCTTCGAGGGTTTCCAGGCGCTTGTTGAAGTGCAGGGTGCCGGGCTTGAGGGTGGACATCTGCAGCGCGTGCAGGTCGCCACGGTGCACGGTGATGTAGGACGCGCCGTAGCCGGTGAGTGGAATGCGCGAGAGGTAGTCACCACTTTCGCCGCAGCGGCTGAACCAGTGCTCGGGGTGCGAGCCCATCAGGTCCAGCTGCTTTTCGATGCCCATGCGGCGGAAGATTTTCATGATGTTGGGGCCCATGTGGATCCCCGCGCCCAGTCGGGAAAATTCCGGTGCCTGCTCGTACACGTCCACATCGAAACCGGCCTGCTGCAACAGGGTGGCTGCAGCCGCGCCGCCCAGGCCGGCACCGACGATGGCGATTTTTTGTGTGCTTCCCATGGGGCGTGATCCTCTCTCTTGTTGATTGTCGGCGGCGTCTGTCCGCAAGGTTTTTAAAGTGTATACGCTCATTTTTTGAAATGGGAAGCCCACCTTTAAAAATTTATTTTCCAGCCGTGATTTTCATCTGTAACGCTTTTTATCCTTTATCTGTTGGGTTTGTGTGGAAAGGTAACGTTTTGTTGTGGTGCTTGCAGTTCGCCTTCAATTCAGGTCTTATCGTTATTAAATGGCGTATACGCTATAAAAATGCACCAGAGTGAAGCGCAGTGCCTGAACGTGGTGCAGCCCCACAGGAGACAGGAAAATGCCGGTAAGCGATTGCGAACTGACCCAGATGTTTGAACACGTGCTGACGCTGTCGAAGGTCGACCCGACGCAGAGCGTCGCGGTGCTCAAGAGCCATTACTCCGACCCGCGCACCGTGCGCGCGGCAATGGACGCGGCGCAGCGCCTGGGGGCCAAGGTGTATGCGGTGGAGTTGCCATCGTTCAATCACCCACGGGCGATGGGGAATGACATGACCGCCTACTGCGGCGACACGGCGCTGACCGGCAATATCGCCGCGCAACGCGCGCTGGAAGCGGCCGACCTGATTGTCGACACGATGATGTTGCTGCATTCGCCGGAGCAGGAGCAGATCCTCAAGACCGGCACACGTATCCTGCTGGCCGTGGAGCCGCCGGAAGTGCTGGCGCGGATGCTGCCTACCGAGGAAGACAAGGTGCGTGTGCTGGCTGCCGAGCAGCTGTTGAAGCAGGCGCGCTCGATTCATGTGAAGTCGCGTGCCGGCAGCGATTTTCGCGCTGCGCTGGGGCAATACCCGTCGGTGACCGAGTACGGATTTGCCGACGAGCCTGGGCGCTGGGACCACTGGCCCAGCGGCTTCCTGTTCTCCTGGCCCAACGAAGAAACCGCCGAGGGCGTGCTGGTGCTGGACATCGGCGACATCCTGCTGCCGTTCAAGACCTACACCCGCGAGAAAATCACCCTGGAGATCGAAAAGGGCTTTATCACAAGTATCCATGGGGGATTCGAGGCCGAGTACCTGCGCGACTACATGAAGTACTTCAACGACCCCGAGGTGTACGGCATCTCCCACATCGGCTGGGGCCTGCAGCCTCGGGCGCAGTGGACCGCCATGGGCCTGCACGACAAGAACGACGGCATGTGCATGGACGCGCGGGCGTTCTACGGCAATTTCCTCTTCTCCACCGGGCCGAACACTGAAGTGGGCGGGACGCGCAAGACGCCGTGCCACATGGATATTCCGCTGCGCAATTGCGATGTGTACCTGGATGACCAGGCCGTCGTCATCGCCGGCGATGTGGTCGCACCGCCAGCCTCCCTGGCACGCTGAATCCCCACTGTGGGAGCGGGCTTGCTCGCGAATGCGCTACGTCAGTCAACAATGCGCCACCTGACACACTGCATTCGCGAGCAAGCCCGCTCCCACATTTCGACTGCGTTCCGGCAATGAGATCCTTGAGTCATTGCGACAACCTCGCCATCATGCTTCCCCATCGCTAGCCACCCACCGAGCTTCGCCGTGCCTGATTCCTACGTTTTTTCTGAGCAAGTTGGCCACCTGTTGCGCAAGGCTTACCAGCGTCACCTGGCGATTTTTCAGCAGAATGTCGGCGACTCCCAACTCACCGCCGTGCAGTTCGTCACCCTGTGTGCGCTGCGCGATCACGGTGCAAGTTCGCTGACTGAACTGGTCAAGGCCACGGCAGTGGACCAGGCGACCATTCGCGGTATCGTCGAGCGGCTCAAGGCCAAGGAATTGATCACGCTTGAGCCCGACCCGCAGGACAAGCGCAAAGTCGTGGTCGACCTGTCCCCGGCCGGCGCCGAACTGGTCGCGCAAACCGCGCCGCGTGCTGCACAGATCAGCGAGCTGACCATGAGCAACCTCAACCCCGCCGAACGCGTGGCAGTGCTGTTTCTGTTGCGCAAGATGATCGAGGATCCGCAGGAGTAGGGCGGCAGGGTTGTGAGCTGGCCAGCGGTGCTCAGCAGACTTCCCTGTGGTGAGCGGGCTTGCTTGTGTTGAGCAGGCTTGCTTATGTTGAGCAGGCTTGCCTGTGGTGAGCGGGCTTGCCCCGCGTTGGGGCGCGAAGCGGCCCCTTTCAAGCATGCTGAGTTATTGCTGAAGAATTGCGGTGTTTGGTTTTTGGGGCTGCTACGCAGCCCAACGCGGGGCAAGCCCGCTCGCCACAAAAGAAGGCTGCTCACTACAGGCAGTCTGTTCACCACAAAGAAGGCTGCTCACTACAGGAAGTCTGTTCACCACAAAGAAGGCTGCTCACCACAGGCAGTCTGTTCACCACAATAAGTCAGTTCACCACAGTTAGTTCGTTAACCACTTCCCCCCATTGGCACCGTTTTTGCTCCAGGTTGATGTAGCAGTCACTTCATCAGTCAAGTGTGTCGTGAGACCCCAGGTCCGCGGCGCTTTTTTTTGACTGTTTAGTGTAGTGACTACTTCACCAACTGTTACGGGCGAAGCGAATGATCAGCCAGCACATCACGGTAACGCTTGAGGTCAACGGGCAGCAAAGCGACGTCAGCGCCATGGCGGATACGCCGCTGTTGCTGGTGTTGCGCAATGACCTGCAGCTCAACGGCCCCAAGTACGGCTGCGGCCTGGGCGAGTGCGGTGCGTGCACGGTGATCATCGATGGCGTGGCGGCGCGTTCCTGTGTGTTCCCGCTGTCCGGCGCGGTGGGGCGCGAGATTGTCACCCTGGAAGGCCTCGGCACGCGCCAGGCGCCGCATCCGGTGCAGCAGGCCTTTATCGATGAGCAGGCCGCGCAATGCGGCTACTGCCTCAACGGCATGATCATGACCACCAAGGCCTTGCTCGACCGTAACCCCAACCCCAGCGAAGCCCAGGTGCGCAACGAGCTGTCGGGCAACCTCTGTCGCTGCGGCACCCATATCGAAATCCTCCGCGCGGTGCTGCGTGCCGCTCGCCTCATGACCGTGGATTGATGACCATGACCGACACTCCGCTTTCCCGTGACCAGTGGCTGGCCAAGGCCGGCGTCCTGTTGATCGTCGATGACGTGCTGCCGCCTTCGGGCCCGGTGGCCAAGGGCGGTACGCCGACCGTGAAGCCCAAGGAACTGGGGCTGTTTATCGCCGTCAACGACGACGGCCTGGTGTACGCATTCAACGGCCATGTGGATTTGGGCACCGGCATCCGCACTTCGCTGGCGCAGATCGTCGCCGAAGAACTGGACCTGGGCATGGACCAGGTGAAGATGGTGCTTGGCGACACCGAGCGCGTGCCGAACCAGGGCGCGACGATTGCCAGCGCGACCTTGCAGATTTCCGCCGTGCCCTTGCGCAATGCGGCCGCCGAAGCGCGGCGCTTCTTGCTGGCGCGGGCGGCGGGGCGCTGGGGAGTAAGCACCGCCAGCCTCAAGGTCGACGCCGGTGTGATTCAAGCGGCGGACGGGCGCACCACCACCTACGGCGAACTGGTCAGCGGCCAGCACGACCAGTTGCGCATCAGCGGCGACGCACCGCTCAAGGCCGTCGAGGATTACCGCCTGGTAGGCAAGGGCGCTGCGCGGGTGGATATCCCCGGCAAGGCCACCGGCGAACTGACCTATGTGCACGACATGCGCGTGCCCGACATGCTCCATGGGCGGGTGATCCGCCCGCCGTACGCCGGCCTGGATTGCGGCGAGTTTGTCGGCAACAGCCTGCTGCGCGTGGACGAGGCCTCCATCGCGCATATCCCCGGCATCGTCGCAGTCGTGGTGATCCGCGATTTTGTCGGCGTGGTGGCGTTGCGTGAGGAGCAGGCGATCAAGGCCGCCGAAGCGCTGCAGGTGCACTGGAAACCTTGGAACAATGGGTTGCCGGACATGAGCGATGTGGAACAGGCCATCCGTGACAATCCACGGGTGCGCCGCACCGTCCTCGACCAGGGCAATGTCGATGAAGCGCTGGCGGGTGCCAGCCAGCGCCTGTCGCGCAGTTATTTGTGGCCTTACCAGATGCACGGTTCGATCGGCCCGTCCTGTGGCGTGGCGGACTATCAAGCCAGCGGCAGTCGCGTCTGGTCCGGCAGCCAGAACCCGCACCTGTTGCGCGCTGACCTCGCGTGGCTGCTCGAATGCGATGAGGCGCTGATCGACGTGATCCGCATGGAAGCCTCCGGCTGCTACGGGCGTAACTGCGCTGACGATGTCTGCGCCGACGCCTTGCTGCTGTCGCGCGCGGTGGGCAAGCCGGTGCGCGTGCAATTAACCCGCGAGCAGGAACACCTGTGGGAACCCAAGGGCACCGGGCAGTTGATGGACGTCGACGGTGGCCTCAACGCCGACGGCAGCATCGCCGCCTATGACTTCGAAACCAGCTACCCGTCCAACGGCGCGCCAACCCTGGCATTGCTGCTGACGGGGCGCGTGGAACCGGTGGCGGCGATGTTCGAGATGGGCGACCGCACCTCGATCCCGCCGTACGACATTGACAACATGCGTGTGACCATCAACGACATGGCGCCCATCGTGCGTGCGTCGTGGATGCGCGGCGTGTCGGCGTTGCCCAATACCTTCGCGCATGAATCCTATATCGATGAACTGGCGTTTGCCGCTGGCGTCGACCCGGTGGAATACCGCCTGCGCTACCTCAAGGACGAGCGCGCCATCGACCTGGTGAAATCCACCGCCGAACGCGCCAACTGGTCGCCGCGCACCGAGCCGATGCAGACCGCCAATCCAGACCACCTGCTGCGTGGCCGTGGCTTTGCCTATGCGCGCTACATCCACAGCAAGTTTCCCGGCTTCGGCGCGGCATGGGCGGCCTGGGTCGCGGACGTGGCGATCGACAAGCAGACCGGCGATGTGTCGGTGACGCGGGTGGTGATCGGTCATGATTCGGGGATGATGATCAACCCGGCGGGGGTGCAGCATCAGATCCACGGCAATGTGATCCAGTCCACCAGTCGCGTGCTCAAGGAGCGCGTGACCTTTGAAGAGTCGACGGTGGCGAGCAAAGAGTGGGGCGGTTACCCGATCCTGACGTTCCCGCAGGTGCCGCAGATCGACGTGCTGATGATGCCGCGCCAGGACCAGCCACCGATGGGCGCCGGTGAGTCCGCCTCGGTGCCCAGCGCGGCGGCGATAGCCAACGCGATCTACGATGCCACCGGGATTCGCTTTCGCGAGTTGCCGATCACCCCGGAGCGCGTATTGGCGGCGCTGAACGCCGGCACCTTGGGTGAGCCGGCCAAGTCGCCGCAAAAACGCCGTAAATGGTGGTTCGGTGCGCTGTTCGCGAGCTTGGGCGCGCTGCTGGCCACGGCCTGGCCGTTTCACCCCGAGATCGCGCCGATAGCGCCGCCCAGCGCCGGCACCTGGTCCAAGGCCACCCTGGAACGCGGGCGCCTGCTGGCGGCCGTCGGCGATTGCGCGGTGTGCCACACGGCGCCCGGTGGCGCGACCAATGCCGGTGGGCTGGCAATGCAAACGCCGTTCGGCACGCTGTACAGCAGCAACATCACCCCGGATGTCAAAACCGGCATCGGCGCCTGGTCGTACCCGGCGTTCGAGCGAGCGATGCGCGACGGCATTGGCCGTGATGGGCGCAACCTCTACCCGGCGTTTCCCTACACCGCGTTTCGCAATATCGACGATGCCGACATGCAGGCGCTGTATGCCTACCTGATGTCCCAGGCCCCGGTCAGCCAGGCGCCGACACCGAATGCCATGCGCTTTCCGTTCAACATCCGGCCGTTGATGGCGGGCTGGAATGCGCTGAACCTGCGGCGCGGTGAGATCACGCCACAGCCTGAACGCGGTGAGCAGTGGAACCGTGGCAACTATCTGGTCAATGGCCTGGGGCACTGCGCCGCCTGCCATTCGCCGCGTAACCTGATGGGCGCGGAGAAGGGCGGCCAGTCGTTCCTGGCGGGGGGCATAGTGGATGGCTGGGAAGCGCCGGCATTGACGGGGTTGTCCAAGGCGCCGACGCCGTGGACCGAAGAGCAGTTGTTCACCTATTTGAGCACCGGCTATTCCGAGGCGCACGGGGTGGCGGCCGGCCCGATGGGCCCGGTGGTGAGTGAGTTGGCGAAGTTGCCCAAGGCGGAAATCCGCGCGATGGCGGTGTACCTGGCGTCGCTGAATGGCGAGGCGGCGGCCGAGGCCAAGGTCGCCGCCGCAGTGACGGTGCCGAATCCGAATGGCCGACGCGTGTTCGAGGGCTCGTGCAAGGCCTGCCATGCCGACGGCCTGGGGCCGAAGTTGTTTGGGGTCAGCCCCTCATTGGCGACCAATACCAATGTGCACAGTGATCAGCCGGATAATTTGATCAAGGTGATTTTGCAAGGCATCAGCAACCCTGCGACCAAGGACCTGGGATACATGCCGGGTTTCAAGGACAGCCTGTCGAACACGCAGGTGGCGGAACTGGTCGGCTATCTGCGCGGGCAGTTTGCGCCGAACGCGCCGGCATGGAATGGCCTGGAGCAGAAGGTCGCTCACTTGCGTGCGAACCCAGGTACGCACTAAATAGCCCGGGCGATAAGCCGATCAACCGTGGGCGCCGGGCAAGCCCGGTTTCCACAGTTGGAATGGGTTTCTACACGGCGACCGGGGTGACGCCCCGCACCACCAAGTCACTGATAAACCCCAGCCAATCCTGCTGCTGTTGCTTGTTCGACAAGTCCTCGCCGAGGAATGAGCTGAGGGTGTGGCGGTTGGAGTTATAGAAGTAGCAGAGCGAGGCGATCATCAGGTACACGTGCTTGAGGTCGACATCCTCGCGGAACACGCCCTGGGCCTGGCCGGCCTCGATGATCGGGCGCAGCACGCCGACTGCTTCCCGGACAACCGGCGCAATTCGCCGGACTGCTGCGCGTGTTTGCCCTGGTGCAGGTTCTCGATGCTCAGGATCGCCACGAACTCCGGGTGCTTGACGTAGTAGTTCCAGATAAACGCCACCAGTTCACGCAGGGCCTGCACCGGCGTATCGAGGTCCAGCTTGAGCGTGCTTTCGGCTTTGTTGAACTGCTCGTAGGTGTGTTCCAGCACGCAGACGAACAGGTGCTCCTTGCTGCCGAAATAGTAATAAAGCATGCGGTCGTTGGAGTCCGCTTCCTTGGAAATGCTGTCGACACGCCCGCCGGAATAGCCGTCGCGGGTAAACACCTTGATCGCCGCCTGCAAGATGCGCGCGCGCGTCTGGTCCGCCTGTTGGGCTCGGATCCCGGTCTTCTTGATTGCCATGCCAGCGCGCCTTCGACGACAGTTTGGCGCGAAATATAGCATGGGCATTTTGCCGGCCGTTCTGTGACCGACAAGTTCTGTAATAAAAACGCCATTGCACTGGGGATTAAACCCGCGACGGGCTATTTTGGTGCGTCTCAATAACTAGAGTAGCCATGGATGAAATACCAACCCTTCAGCCGTACCTTGATTGCCACTGCACTGGTGTTGACGGTCAGTGGCGTTCACGCCGCGTCCCAGGCCCCGGTGGCCGGTGAAAACGGCATGGTGGTGACGGCCCAGCATTTGGCCACTCATGTCGGTGTGGATGTACTCAAGGCCGGCGGCAACGCGGTCGATGCGGCCGTGGCAGTCGGCTATGCGCTGGCCGTGGTGTACCCGGCGGCCGGCAACCTCGGTGGCGGCGGTTTCATGACCGTGCAGCTGGCCGACGGACGCAAGACCTTCCTCGACTTCCGCGAAAAAGCCCCGTTGGCGGCCACCGCCGACATGTACCTGGACAAGGCCGGCAATGTCGTCGAAGGCCTCAGTGCCAAAGGCCACCTGGCCGTCGGCGTGCCCGGCACCGTGTCTGGCATGGAACTGGCCCTGAGCAAATACGGCACCCTCAAGCGCGCCCAGGTGATTGCCCCGGCGATCAAGCTGGCGGAAAACGGTTTCGAGCTGGAGCAGGGTGATATCGACCTGCTGCACACCGCCACCGGCGAGTTCGAAAAAGACCAGGACATGCGCGGGATCTTCCTGCACAACGGCCAGCCGATGCAGGTCGGCCAGAAACTGGTGCAGAAAGACCTGGCCAAGACCCTCAAGGAAATTTCCGCCAAGGGCAGCGACGGCTTCTATAAAGGCTGGGTCGCCAAGGCGCTGGTAGATTCCAGCCAGGCCGGCAAGGGCATCATCACCCAGGCCGACCTCGACAAGTACAAGACCCGTGAACTGGCGCCCATCGAGTGCGACTACCGTGGCTACCACGTGGTCTCGGCACCGCCTCCGAGCTCCGGTGGCGTGGTGATCTGCCAGATCATGAACATCCTCGAAGGCTACCCGATGGCTGACCTCGGCTATCACTCGGCCCAGGGCCTGCACTACCAGATCGAAGCGATGCGCCACGCCTACGTGGACCGCAACAGCTACCTCGGTGACCCGGATTTCGTGAAGAATCCGATCGCCCATCTGCTGGACAAGGACTACGCCGCCAAGCTGCGCGCCGCCATCGAACCGCAGAAGGCCGGGGACTCCCAGGCAATCAAGCCGGGCGTGTCGCCGCATGAAGGCAACAACACCACTCACTATTCGATCGTCGACAAGTGGGGCAACGCGGTGTCGGTGACCTACACCCTCAACGACTGGTTCGGTGCGGGCGTGATGGCGAGCAAGACCGGGGTGATCCTCAACGATGAAATGGACGACTTCACCGTCAAGGTCGGCGTGCCGAACATGTACGGCCTGGTCCAGGGTGAAGCCAACGCCATCGCGCCGGGCAAGGCGCCGCTGTCGTCGATGAGCCCGACCATCGTGACCAAGGATGGCAAGGCCGTGATGGTGGTGGGCACGCCAGGCGGCAGCCGCATCATCACCGCGACGTTGCTGACCATCCTCAATGTCATCGACTACAAGATGAACATTCAGGAAGCCGTGGACGCGCCGCGTTTCCACCAGCAGTGGATGCCGGACACCACCAACCTCGAGACCTTCGCGGTCAGCCCGGACACCCAGAAGATCCTGGAAAGCTGGGGCCACAAGTTTGCCGGTCCGCAGGATGCCAACCACCTGGCCGCTATCCTGGTCGGCGCGCCATCCCTGGACGGCAAGCCGGTGGGTAACAACCGCTTCTACGGTGCCAACGACCCGCGTCGCAATACCGGTCTGTCCCTGGGCTACTGAGGCCTGAGGTGCTGATGCCGGTGAGCCAGGGACAGCGCAAGGCTGCCCCTGGCTGTCGGTATCACGCGCTGGACCGACCTGGATTGAACATCTGCACGCCTTGCAGGCTCTACCCCAAGAGCCCTGCAAGGATCCGCTGCGATGAAAGCCCTGAAAATCGCCACGTTCAATATCAACGGTATTCGTGCCCGCCTGCCCAACCTGCTGCAATGGCTGGCGCGCGATCAGCCCGACATCGTCTGCCTGCAGGAACTCAAGGCGCCCGACAGCCTGTTCCCTTATGCCGACTTCGAAGCCGCCGGCTACGGGGCGATCTGCCTGGGCCAGGCGTCGTGGAATGGCGTGGCGATACTGGCGCGCGATGCCCAGCCGCTGGAGAGCCGGCGCGGATTGCCCGGTGACGAGCACGACACGCAAAGCCGTTATCTCGAAGCCGCCGTGCACGGTGTGCTGGTCGGCTGCCTGTACCTGCCCAATGGCAACCCGCAGCCTGGGCCGAAATTCGAGTACAAGCTGGCCTGGTTCGAACGGCTGATTGCCTATGCCCAAGCGTTGCAGGCCAGTGAGCATCCGGTGCTGCTGGCTGGCGATTTCAACGTGGTGCCCACCGACCTGGACATCTACAACCCGCGCTCCTGGCTCAAGGATGCCTTGCTGCAACCGGAAAGCCGCGCCGCGTACCAGCGCCTGCTGGAGCAGGGCTGGACTGATTCCGTGCGCCATCTGTATCCCGAGGCACGGGTGTATACCTTCTGGGATTACTTTCGCCAGCACTGGCAGAAAAACGCCGGCCTGCGCATCGACCACCTGCTGCTCAACCCCGCGCTCACGCCGTACCTCAAGGATGCCGGCGTGGATGCCTGGGTGCGCAACGAGCCGCACGCCAGCGACCATGCGCCGACGTGGATTCAACTGGGCACGCGCAAAAAGCGTTAACGGCGGCGGATGATGTCCAAGGCTTCGGCTTTGCCCAGGGGCTGCTGCATGCGCTGTGAGAGGTCGGCCATGGCCTGCTGGTGTTCGCAGGCGATCACCGCTTCAACCTGGTCGTCATGGCAGAGCAGGGCGATGAAGTCATGGTGTTGCAGGTCGCCTTCCAGGTGCAGGCGGTTCCAGTGTCGCGGGTGGCCGAGCAGCTCGAAGGTCTTGTCGAAGTGGTAGGTCCAGAAGAACGGCACGTCGGCATACGTTTGGGCTTCACCGAGCATGTTGCGCGCCGCCAGCACCCCCAGTTGCTGGGCCACGCGCCAGTGCTCGATGCGCGTGGGATGCTGTTGCCAGGTAAAGGTCACGTTGTCGCCGGCGGCCCACAGGCCCGGGGCAGCCTGCAAGTGCGCATCGACCTGCAGTGAGTGGTCCTCGGCTTTTTGCACCCCGTCGATAAAGGCGGTGGCCGGTTGTACGCCGACGCCGATGAGCACCAGGTCGGCGGCCAGGCGGTTGCCATTTTTCAACAGCACCGTACTGACGGCGCCATGCCCGTCCAGGCGTTCGGGCTCGGTATTGCTGTGGAAGATTACCCCGTGGTCTTCATGCAACTGGCGGATGGCGGCGCCAATGCGCGGCCCCAATTGCGCGGCCAGCGGGATGGCGTGGCGGCTGACCACCTGCACCACTAGACCACGCTGACGCAGGGCCGACGCTGCCTCCAGGCCGATAAAACTGTCACCGATGATCACTGCACACGTCGCCGAGGCCGCCGCCGCGCTGATCCGTGCAGCATCGTCGCGGCTGCGCAGCACGAACACGTTATTCAGCACGGCGCCGGGGATGTCCAGGCGCTGGGCGTCGCCGCCGGTGGCCACGAGCGCGGCGTCGTAGTCGAAGTGGCGGCCGTCGACCAGTTCGATGCGTTTGGCCGCGGCGTCGAGGCGCTGCACCTCGCCGTGAATCACCACGGCCTCGTCCAGCAGGGCAGGCGTGTCATCGGCAGCCATCTGGCCGGCAATCACGAACTTGCTCAGGGCGGTGCGATCGTAGGCAGGGTTCGGTTCGCGGTCGATCCACAGCAGGCGCCCGGCAAACCCGTCGCGTTGCAGGCTGGCCACGGCCGCTGCACCTGCCGCGCCGGCACCGATCACCGCAAAGCAGCGTGAATCGTGGGGCAGTGGCGTGGGCTCGGCGCACAGAGCGGTATCGCCGACGCTGACCACGCCATCATGCACTTGCACCGGGTATTGCTTGAGCCCGACCAGTGCCGGGGGTTCCCGCACCGCGCCACTGTCCACGGCAAAGGCCGCCTTGTGCCACGGGCACACGATATGCCCGTTGCAAATCACGCCTTGTTCGAGCGGCGCGCCAGCGTGCGGGCAGTCCGCCTCGAACGCCCGCACCTGGTCACCGACGCGCACCAGCAGCACGGGGTGGGCAGCGGTTTCGACACGAACACCACGGTTTTCGGGCAGGTTGATCAGGCGGGCAACGATGCGCATGTTCATGGGCCAATCTCCTTTAGAGGATTGACTGGCGAGCAGGACGATGGACTGCGTTGACCCGATGGTCGGTCGTTATTCCAACACTAGCCCCACGGCGGCGACGGCTTTGGCGCGGCGTTCCTGCCAATTGCCGCCGATCACCAGGGCGGGCTGCTGGTGCTGCTCGATCCAGTCGAGGCTGGCCTGGAAAAACGCCTGTCGGTCGGCCAGTTGCGGTTGGCAGCGTTGCCCGTCCGCCGTCCACTCGACGTCGTCGGGAGACAGCAGCAGGTGCAGGTCGTAATGCCGCGCCAGCAACTCATCGTCGAGCCATGCCGGGTAGTCACCGAACAGCGTCTGGCTCCAGAGTTTGTTGGTCAGCAGGTGCGTGTCGAGAATCAGCAGGCGCGGCTGCTGGGCGCGGGAGGCATCTTCCCAGGCCAGCTGGCCACGGGCGATGGCGGGGATGTCCGCGAGGGTGGTGTCACGTTGGTGATGGTCGATGAAATAGCGCACGTATTCACCGACCATCAGCCCGCCGAAGTGCGCCTGCAACTCCGCCGCCAGCCAGCTTTTGCCGCTGGACTCGGGGCCGGCGAGTACGACCACTTTCATGCGTGTAACGCCGGATCGGCGCGCCATTCACGCCAACCCTGCACGGCGATCACGGTGAACAGCGCATACAGCGCGGCGGTGAGGTACAAGCCTTTGTAGAGAAACAGCCCGACGAAGATCACATCCACGGCAATCCACAGCGGCCAGCACTGCACGCGTTTTTGCGCCATCCACATTTGCGCCACCAGGCTGAAACCGGTGAGGGCGGCGTCCAGCCAGGGTTGGGCGGCGTCGGTCCAGTGGGCCATGGCGGCGCCGAGCAACAGGCTGCCGACCGCGCCCACTGCGAGGCTGGCGATGATCGCCGGCACGCCCAGGCTGGTGACCTGGCGCCCCTGCTTGACCTCGCCGGCGCGGGTCCACTGCCACCAGCCGTAGACTTGCAGGGCCGCGTAGACGACTTGCAGGAGCATGTCGGAATACAGCTTCACGTCGAAGAATACCCAGGTGTAGAGCAACACCATGATCAGCCCGATCGGCCAGCACCAAGGGTTCTGCTTGACCGTCAGCCACACGGCAATCACCCCCAGGGCAGCGGCGAACAGTTCAAGCGCGGACATGGTGGTTCCTTGGGCGAATGGCAGAGGGCGGGGATTGTAACCAAAGATCAACCATTGTAGGAGCTGGCTTGCCGGCGATGGCGCCCTTGAGTCTCGCATGGATCCCAAGGGCCTCATCGCCGGCCAGCCGGCACTTACAGTCAGACTTTGAATTGGCGCAGCAGGCCGTCGAGTTGTTCGCTCAAGCCGCGCAACTGCACACTGGCGGCGCTCGACTGTTCCGCCGCCAGCGCCGTGCTGTGGGACAAGCCAGCCGCCTGGGTTACGTTCTGGTTGATGTCTTCGACTACGTGCGCCTGTTGCAGGGTGGCGCTGGCAATCGAGGCATTCAGGCCGTTGAGGTTGCGCAGCGCCTGGCCGATGGCATTGAGGCTGGCCCCCGCCTGGCCGGCCTGTTCGATGGTCAGCTGCGATGCGCTGTGGCTGTCGCTGATGACCTTGACCGCCGCTTCCGAATGCCCCTGCAAACGCTCGATCATCAGTTGGATCTCGGCAGTCGACTTCTGTGTGCGCTGGGCCAGCAGGCGCACTTCGTCGGCTACCACCGCAAAGCCACGGCCTTGTTCACCGGCGCGCGCCGCTTCAATCGCGGCGTTCAGCGCGAGCAGGTTGGTCTGGTCGGCGATCGAGCGGATCACCTCCAGCACGCCGCCAATCTGCGTGCTTTCGCTGGACAGGGTGCGGATCACTTCGACGGCCTGGCGGATGGTGCCGGAGAGGTGGTCGATCTGCTGCAGGCTGCCGTCGATATTGACCTGGCCTTGCTGGGCCTGGACCTGGGCGTCGCGCATTTCGCTGGCGGCGTGTTCGGCGTTCTTGGCCACGTCCTGCACGCCATAGGTGACTTCATTGATCGCGGTGGCCACCAGTTCCATCTGCTGGGACTGCTGCTGGCTGCGAGCATGGGCCTGGGTGGCGTTGGTGCCCAGCTCCCTGGACGACTCGCCGAGCGCATTGGCGCACACCTGCAACTGGCTGACCACCTGGCGCAGCTTGGCGGTGAAGCTGTTGAAGTGCCGGGACAGTTGGGTGACTTCGTCGTCGCCGTGGGTGTCGAGGCTGCGCGTGAGGTCGCTTTCGCCGCTGGCGATGTTGCCCATGGCGTTCACCGCTGCCTGCAACGGCTGCACGATGCTGCGGGCGATCAGCGTGACCAGCAGGGCCATGACCAGCGCGATGCCCAGGCCGATCACCGAGGCTTTCCACACCTGGCCGCTGAACTCGGCCTGCACATCATCCACGTATACGCCGGAGCCGATGATCCAGCCCCATGGCTCGAACAGCTGGATATACGAGGTTTTCGCCACCGGCGCTTCGGCGCCGGGTTTCGGCCAGCGGTAGTTGACGATGCCGGCGCCCTTGGCCTTGGCCAGGATCACGAATTCGTTGAACACCCCGAACCCATCGGGGTCACGGATGGCCGAGAGGTTCTGGCCGTCCAGCTTGGGGTTGGCCGGGTGCATGATCATCACGGGGGTGAGGTCGTTAATCCAGAAGTAGTCGTCATGGTCGTAGCGCAAGCCGCGCACCGCGCTCAAGGCCTGCTTCTGCGCAGCGTCACGGGTCATCACGCCAGTGGTTTCGAGGCTGTGATAAAACGTCAGGATGCCGCTGGCGGTCTGGACCACGTGCTGGGTCTGCTGGCGCTTGGCCTGGTACAGGTCGTCATGAATCTGCCTGAGCATCAATAAACCCAGGGCAAACAGCATCAGCACGGCGACTATCAGGATCAGCCAGAGGCGCCGACTGATCGACATATTGCGCAAACTGTTCATCGTCCTGTCACTCCGTGCTTTTTATAATTGTGGGTGCTGCATCGACTTTTACGCCTTGTCTGATAGGCTTTCGGCCTGCAATCGCAAAACCTGAGTACTGCCTGATTTTTCACGGAATTTTTGCAGGCCGGCGTTGAGAATCAACGCCGGGCCTTGGGTGTGCCCGTCAGTGAACATTAAAAGATAAACCAGGCATGCGATTGAGCATGACCTTTGGGGGAAGTATGGATTTGTGGACCGCCGCACAGGCATTGATTCTCGGCGTGGTGGAGGGGCTGACGGAGTTCTTGCCGATCTCCAGCACCGGCCACCAGATTATCGTCGCCGACCTGCTCGACTTCGGCGGCGAACGCGCCATGGCGTTCAACATCATCATCCAGCTCGGCGCGATCCTCGCGGTGGTCTGGGAATTTCGCCGCAAGATCCTCGACGTGGTCACCGGCCTGCCGACCCAGCGCAACGCCCAGCGCTTCACGATCAACCTGTTGATCGCGTTTCTGCCGGCGGTGGTGCTCGGGGTGATCTTTGCCGACTTGATCCACCACTACCTGTTCAACCCGATCACCGTGGCCACGGCCCTGGTGGTGGGCGGCGTCATCATGTTGTGGGCCGAACGGCGCCAGCATGAAGTGCACGCCGAAAGCGTGGACGAGATCACCTGGAAAGACGCGCTGAAGGTTGGGTTTGCGCAGTGCCTGGCGATGATTCCGGGCACCTCGCGCTCGGGCTCGACCATCATCGGTGGGTTGCTGTTCGGCCTGTCGCGCAAGACCGCCACCGAGTTCTCGTTCTTCCTGGCGATGCCGACCATGGTCGGTGCGGCGGTGTATTCGGGCTATAAGTACCGCGACCTGTTCCAGCCGGCTGACCTGCCGGTGTTTGCCATCGGCTTTGTCACCTCGTTCATCTTCGCGATGATCGCGGTCAAGGGCCTGCTCAAGTTCATCGCCAGCCACAGTTATGCGGCGTTTGCCTGGTACCGCATTGCGTTCGGCCTGCTGATCCTGGCGACCTGGCAGTTCGGCTGGATCGACTGGGCGGCCGCCAAGGCATGATGATCCAGCACCCGCGCCTGAAGGCGCTGATCTTCGTGCTGCTGTGCGCGGCGCCCGGGTTGGGCTCGGTACTGGTGTGGCTGCGCGGTGAAACGCTGATCCCGCTGGTGGCGTATGGCGTGGTCAGCGTGGTCGCGTTTTTCCTCTACTGGAGCGACAAGCGCAAGGCGCGTACCGACGGCTGGCGCACCCCGGAAAACATCCTGCACGCGGTGGAACTGGCGGGCGGCTGGCCGGGGGCGCTGATCGCGCAGCAGGTGTTTCGCCACAAGACCCGCAAGGTGTCGTACCAGGTGCTGTTCTGGGTGATCGTGTTGCTGCACCAGGTGTTCTGGCTCGACCAGTTGTTCCTCGGCGGCACGCTGGTTTCAGTCCTCTAGCAACAAACCGATCTGCGTGCGCTTGGGCAGCTTGCTCACCACCAACTGGTGGGAACGCTGCAACAAACCGCGCAGTTCCTCGGCGCCCAGTGGGTAGGGCGTGTTCATGATGATCCACTGCGCCCGCGCCAAATACGGCGCCGGGTGAATGCCCGGGCGGTCGACATGGCCAAGGAACAGCTCCTTGTCGACCTTGAACGCCAACGAGTCACCGCGCAGGTTCTGCAGGGCAAACATCTTGTTGCCGGCAATCGAGAACACCCGCACGCCACCCCATTTGTAGTCTTCCCGCGCGCCGGGCAGGCTCAGGCAGAAGTCTGCGACGTGGGCTTCGGTCATCTTCATAGCAGGCGATCTCCACAGCCTTTGAACCCTTCCTCGAGGTAATCGATCCAGGCGCGAATGGCCGGCAGCACGCCGCGTCGATGCGGGTACACGGCTTGCAGCCAGCCACCCGGCAGGGACCATTGCGGCAGCAGTTGCACCAGGCGGCCGCTGGCCAGTTCTTCTTCGCAGTACATCATCGGCAGCACGGTAAAGCCCAGGCCCATGATCGCGCTGGCTTTGCGCACAATGAAGTCGTCGATGCCCAGCCGGGCTTCCATCGCCAGCTCGTGCGGGTTGCCCTGGGGGTCGAGGATGCGCTGGTGTACCAGGCGATCCGCCTCCAGCGCGCCGAGTATCGGCAACTGCTTGAGGTCGTCGAGGGTACTGACCTGGCGCCCGAGCATCAGGGCGGGGCTGGCGACCAGCACGGTCTGGGCCTGGCGCAGGCGCTTGGTCACCAGCAGCGGGTCCTCGTCACCGAGTTCGCGCACGCGCAGGGCCACGTCGATGCCTTCGGCGACCAGGTCGACGCGGCGGTTGACCAGGGTCATTTCCAGCTGGACCAGCGGGTGGGCGGCCAGAAACCCGGCCACCAGTTCCGGCAGAATGTGCTGGGCCATGCCCACCGGGCAACTCACCCGCAAGCGCCCGCGCGGTTCGCTGGACATGCTGGCGACGGCTTCATCGGCCATTTCCGCTTCCAGCAGCATGGCCTGGCAATGGCGCAGGTAGCGCTCGCCGACGGCGGTCAGGGTCAATTGGCGGGTGGTGCGCTGCAGCAGGCGCGCGCCGAGGCGCTCTTCCAGCTCGGCAATGCGCCGGGACAGGCGCGACTTGGGAATCCCCAACAGCCGCCCGGCGGCCGCAAAGCCACCGGCTTCGACGACTTTGGCGAAATAGTAGAGGTCGTTGAGGTCTTGCATGGTCGGCCTGTTGTCCTGTCGATGGGACGAATCATCCGCGTCTGCGCGAGGCAAATCCACCCCGAAAAAAGCCAGCAGCAGTTGAACGCTGGTTTTTTTGCACGGATCCACTGTACTGATTGCCTATTCCTATCAGGGCGTAGCGTCAGCCGGTCTGGCGCGATACCGTGTGTTTTTGCTCTGGAGCCAGCCAGCATGGGCCGCACCGAAAGAATCATCGAGTTGATGGGCCGCCTGGCGCCTGTCGAAGGCTATAACCTGACCGCACTCGATGACGTGCGCTTCCTGCGTTCCAACCGCCCGTTGCACCGCGTGCCGGTGCTCTACGATCCGGGCATCGTGATCGTGTGCCAAGGGCGCAAGCGCGGTTACCTCGGCGAGGACATCTACGTGTACGACGCCCAGCACTACCTGGTGGTGTCAGTGCCGGTGCCGTTCACCATGGAAACCGAGGCCACTGAGCAAGCGCCAATGCTCGCGGTATACCTGCGCCTGGATTTCACCCTGGCGGCGGAGTTGATGCTGGCGCTGGATGACTTCCCGGCGCAGGGCGAAGCCGAGCCCAGGGGCATGTACTCCTCGCCGATGGATGAGCCGCTCAGCGCGTCTCTGCTGCGCTTTCTCGAGGCCATGAGTGTGCCGATGGAGGCGCATATCCTTGGGCCCGCGCTGGTGCGCGAGATCTATTACCGGATCCTCACGGGGGAGCAGGGCGGTTCGATGCGCGCCGCGCTGAATCGCCAGGGGCAGTTCGGCAAGGTCGCGCGGGCGATTCGCAAGATCCATGGGTGTTATCACCAGCACCTGGACGTGGAGGCGCTGGCCAGGGAAGCGATGATGAGCGTGCCGAGTTTTCACGCGCATTTTCGCACCGTCACCGACACTTCGCCGATGCAGTACCTCAAGTCCACGCGCTTGCACCAGGCGCGCCTGCTGATGCTGCGCAGCGATATCACCGCGGCCACGGCCAGCACCCAGGTCGGCTATGAAAGCGCCTCGCAGTTCAGTCGCGAGTTCAAGCGCTTCTTCGGCCGCACGCCGCAGGAGGAGATCCAGTGGATGAAGCGGACCTATGCGCTCCCCGCGCCTGCGTCGGGGTCGATTTACGTGTCGTCCCATTGAGTGTGAAGCGGGCTTGAGACAGTGCACTGTCCCGCTGACGAGACGAACAGTCGCATTTCAACCCTCTAATCGATCATTGGCTTCACCTGTAGGATCAACCTCACTTGATCGCCCTGTCGCGATCCTCACTTGGAGATCCCGCATGAAACTGTTGCATATCGATTCCAGCATCCTCGGCGACAACTCGGCTTCCCGTCAGCTCAGCGCTGGTGTGGTCAAGGCCTGGCAAGCGGCCGAGCCCGGTGTGGAAGTGACCTACCGCGACCTGGCCAGCGAAGGCATCAACCACTTCTCCGGCGCGACCCTGGGCGCCCTGGGCACCGCCGCCGAATTGCGCGACGCCGCGCAAAAGCACGAGGCCGAACTGAGCGCCTCGTCGCTGGCCGAGTTCCTCGCCGCCGACGCCGTGGTGATCGGTGCGCCGATGTACAACTTCACCATTCCAACCCAGTTGAAAGCCTGGATCGACCGTATCGCGGTCGCCGGCCAGACCTTCCGCTACACCGAAGCCGGCCCGGAAGGCCTGTGCGGCAACAAGAAAGTCATCATCGTGTCCACCGCTGGCGGCCTGCATGCTGGCCAGGCGTCGGGCGCCGCCCATGAAGGCTACCTGAAATTGCTGTTTGGCTTCCTCGGCATCACTGACATCGAAATCGTGCGCGCCGAAGGCCTGGCCTACGGTGACGAAGTGCGCAGCAAGTCCTTGAGCGACGCCAACGCACAGATCAACCAACAGTTGTTCGCCGCCGCGTAAGGCTTGTGTAAATTTCGTCTCTGCCCCGTTTCAATCTGAAGCGGGGCGCCTAAACTCTGTATTCTGGCCGCCTGAAAACGACCGGAGTACGGAGTTTTTTCGTTTGCCCGCTGTCTTTACTTTGGCCCAGGTTATGCACACATGGGTTTACCACCCGGTGCGAGTACCTTGAACCATGGACTTTTCAATCAGACATGCCGGTTTTAATGCAGCAAAGGTGGACATCCTCATGATGCGTCTTTGTGCTGTTATGGTTCTTTTCCTGCTGGGCGGCCTGATTTCAGTGCACGCCGCGCCTGCGCCGCACCCGCACTGGAGTGTGGGCTTCCACCGCATGACGTTTCTCGACCCGCTCGACCTGCAGCCGATGAAAGCCGTCGCCTTCTACCCCTCCACCGGGCTTGAGCACACCACGCAGTTGGGCGCCTACCATGTCGCGGCCACTGAAGATGCGAAGATCGCCATCGGGCGTTTCCCGATGCTGATGCTGTCCCATGGCAACACCGGTACGCCACTGGCCCTGCATGACCTGGCCACCTCGCTGGCGCGTAAAGGCTTTGTAGTGGTGGCGGTGCTGCACCCGGGTGACAACTACAAGGACCACAGCCGCCTTGGCACCGTGAGCAACCTGTATGGCCGGCCGATCCAGATTTCCGAAGCCATCACCGCCACCCTGGGCGACCCGATGCTGTCGCCGTTCGTCAACGTCAATCAGGTCGGGGTCATCGGCTATTCGGCCGGGGGTGAAACCGCGTTGATCCTGGCGGGGGCCAAGCCGGATTTCGACCGCCTGCGCCGCTATTGCCAGGAGCGCCCGGAAGACCGCGACGCCTGCACCACCAAAGGTGAGCTGGTGGTTGACCGTGACGACCTGCAACCGCAATCCGACCCGCGTATCCATGCCTTGATGCTGATGGCGCCGCTGAGCTTGATGTTCGGCCGTCAGACATTGGCTGATGTGCATGTGCCGGTGTTGCTCTACAGCGGCGACGGCGACAAGCTGGTAGCCGTGGACAAGAACGCCGCGGCCCTGGCGCGCAAGTTGCCGGAGCCGCCGGACTTCAAGCTGCTGGCAGGGGCCGGGCATTTTGTGTTCATGGCGCCGTGCGACAGCGATCAATTGGCGGCGATGCCGGCGATCTGCACCGATGCCGATGGCGTCGACCGCGAAGGCATCCACCGTGACCTGATCTCCGAGGCCGGGCGCTTTTTCGGCCACACCCTCGGCCAATCCACTCGCGCCGGGTTGCAGACTGCCGATCAGTAAGCGCGACGCTTGAGCGACACCGTCAAGCCCAGGGCGGTGACCGACAGCAGCGCTGCGCAGAAGAAAATCCAGCCGTAGCCGAGGTTCAGCGCCACGGCGCCCATCAGTGGCCCGGCAATCGCCAGGGCCAGGTCGAAAAACACCGCATAGGCACTCAAACCCGCGCCCCGGCTGCTGTTGGGCACTTGCTTGATGGCTTCCACGCCGAGCGCCGGGTACACCAGCGACAAGCCGAAACCGGTCAGCCCGGCACCGATCAAGGCCACGCCAGTGGAGGGTGCAAGCCACAGCAGCGTGAGGCCCACGGTCTCGATGGTCATGCAGGCAATGGCCGCGCGAAAGCCGCCGAAGCGGCTGATCGCCGAGATAAACACCAGCCGCGACAGGATAAAGCACACGCCAAAGACCGTGAGGCAGTACGCCGCGCCGGCCCAACCGCGGTTGAGGTAATACAGGGTAATAAACGTGGTCAGCGTGCCGTAGCCGATCGACGCCAGGCACAGGCTCGCACCAAACGGCGCGATGCGCCCGAACACGGCCCAGAACGGCAGGCGCTCGCCACGCACCACCGGCACCGAAGGCTTGTTGCGGATCAGCACCAGGCCCAACGCCGCGAGTACCGTCAGGGCGATGCCCAGGCTGCTGTAGCCATAGTCGGCGACCATCACCACCCCCAGCGGTGCGCCGATGGCGATGGCGCCGTAGGACGCAATACCATTCCAGGAAATCGAACGCGCGGTGTGTTCGGCGCCCACCGCGCCCATGCACCAACTGATGGTGCCCACGCCGATCAGGCCCTGGGCCACACCCAGCAGCAGCCGGGCAGCAATCAGGATGGCCAGGCTCAAGTTGGGCAGGCTTTCTGCCAGCGTGGCGAAAAACGTCAGCACACCACTGAGCAGAATGCCCGCCAGGCCCAGTACGATCGCGCGCTTGGTGCCGACGTTGTCGGACATGCGCCCGGCCATGGGGCGGCTGAGCAGGGTGGCCAGGTACTGCGAGCCAATGGTCACGCCGGCCACTACTGCGCTGAACCCCAGTTGCTCGTGCACATAGCCAGGAATGACCGCGATCGGCAGGCCGATGCAGATGAACGCGATGAAGGTGTAGAAGACAATCGAGACGATCTGCAGGGTGATCGACAGGGAACTGGGGGCGGCGTCAGACATGATCACTCATTCGCGGGCGGGCGGTGAGGGCATGATGGCAAGGGGCAGGGGGAAAAGGAAGCAGGCTAACTACTTTGTTTGAAGAGGAGTGGGGCTTAGATTTTGGTGAGTCAGCTTATTTGTAGTGTGCAGGCCTATTTGTGGTGAGCAAGCTTATTTGAGGTGGCAGGCTTATTTGAGGTGAGCAAACTTATTTGAGGTCAGCAAGCTTATTGTGGCGAGCAGGCTTGCCCTGCGTTGGGCTGCGAAGCAGCCCCTATAAAAAACACCGCGTTCTGCCAGACAGAGCGCGGTGTTTGAATTTAGGGGCTGCTTCGCAGCCCAACGCAGGGCAAGCCTGCTCACCACAATAAGTCTGTCAGCGACAATAGGCCTGTCAGTCACAGCAGGCTTGCAAGTCACAGCAAGCCTGCTCACCACAACGACGCGATTTAGAACACCACGCCTTGGCTGCGCAGGTAGTCGTCGTAGGTGCCGCTGAAGTCGATCACGCCGGTGGCGCTCAACTCGATGATGCGGGTGGCCAGGGACGATACGAACTCGCGGTCGTGGCTGACGAAGATCAGCGTGCCCGGGTAGTTCTCCAGCGCCAGGTTCAGCGCTTCGATGGATTCCATGTCCAAGTGGTTGGTCGGTTCGTCCATGATCAGCACGTTCGGCTTTTGCAGGATCAGCTTGCCGAACAGCATGCGGCCTTGCTCACCACCGGAAATCACCTTGACCGACTTCTGGATCTCGTCGTTGGAGAACAGCATGCGACCCAAGGTGCCACGGATCATCTGCTCGCCTTGCGTCCACTGGCCCATCCAGTCGAACAGGGTGACGTCGTCTTCGAAGTCATGCGCGTGGTCCTGGGCGTAGTAGCCCAGTTCCGCGGCGTCGGTCCACTTGATGCTACCGGCATCCGGGGTCAGTTCGTTGACCAGGGTGCGCAGCAGGGTGGTTTTGCCGATACCGTTCGGGCCGATGATCGCCACGCGCTCGCCGGCTTCAACCTGGAAGCTGAAGTCCTTGAACAGCGGCTTGCCGTCGAAACCCTTGGCCATGCGCTCGACGATGACCGCCTGGCGGTGCAGTTTTTTGTTCTGCTCGAAACGGATGAACGGGCTCACGCGGCTCGAAGGCTTGACCTCGGCCAGCTGGATCTTGTCGATCGCCTTGGCACGCGAGGTGGCCTGCTTGGCTTTCGAGGCGTTGGCCGAGAAGCGGCTGACGAACGATTGCAGTTCGGAGATCTGCGCTTTCTTCTTGGCGTTGTCCGACAGCAGCTGCTCGCGGGACTGGGTCGCCACGGTCATGTACTCGTCGTAGTTGCCCGGGAACAGGCGCAACTCGCCGTAGTCCAGGTCAGCCATGTGGGTGCACACGCTGTTCAGGAAGTGACGGTCGTGAGAAATGATGATCATCAGGCTGGAGCGCTGGGTCAGGATGTTTTCCAGCCAGCGGATGGTGTTGATGTCCAGGTGGTTGGTCGGTTCGTCGAGCAACAGCACTTCAGGATCGGAAAACAGCGCCTGGGCCAGCAGCACGCGCAGTTTCCAGCCGGGCGACACTTCGCTCATCGGTCCGAAATGCTGTTCCAGGGGAATGCCCAGGCCCAGCAGCAGTTCGCCGGCGCGGGATTCGGCGGTGTAGCCGTCCATCTCGGCGAACTCGGTTTCCAGCTCGGCGACGGCCATGCCGTCTTCTTCGCTCATTTCCGGCAGCGAGTAGATGCGGTCGCGCTCGGCCTTGACCTTCCACAGTTCCTCGTGGCCCATGATCACGGTGTCGAGTACGGTGAATTCTTCGTAGGCGAACTGGTCCTGGCGCAGTTTACCCAGGCGAACATTCGGCTCCAGCATGACCTGGCCGCCCGACGGATCGAGGTCGCCACCGAGGATTTTCATGAAGGTCGACTTGCCGCAACCGTTGGCACCGATCAGACCATACCGGTTGCCGGCGCCGAACTTGACCGAAACGTTCTCGAAGAGCGGCTTGGCGCCGAACTGCATGGTGATGTTAGCTGTGGAGATCAATTACTTTACCTATCAATGGGTTGCGAGCGTGGCGGCAGGAGCCTTCAGGCATGCATCAACAGCGACATCAAGGCGCGAAACCCGGTCGCTGAGCAAAAAATGGGGGATGTGTGTTGGAATTTGGCGCGCATTGTCGCATATGTCAGGCGACAGTTGTATGGCAGGCGAAAGATGCTTTCACCAAGGTCTCCGGCATCGCCAGCCAGACCAGCGCCAAGGCCACCGCAGCCACGCCCGCGAGGGTCAGGAACGCCGCGTTGTAGCCAGCCTGTTGGACTACCAGGCCGGCCAGGCTGCTGCTCAATGCCGCGCCCAGGCCAAAAACAGTCGACAGCGCGCCCAGGCTGACGTTGAAGCGTCCGGTACCCTGGGTCAGGTCCTTGACGATCACCGGGAACAGCGCGCCGAAGACCCCCGCGCCGATGCCATCGAGCATTTGCACTGCCACCAGCCAATAGGGGTCGTTGGACAGCGTATAGAGCATTGCGCGCAAGGGCAGAATCAGGAAACCGGCGAGCAGCAGCGGCTTGCGTCCCCACACATCGGCCTTGAGGCCCACCAGCCAGGCCATCGGCACCATCACCAATTGCGCCGCGACGATGCAGGCCGACGTCAGTGGCGTGGCCATCTGCAGGTTGATTTGCGCCAGCTTCTGGCTGACCAACGGCAGCATGGCGGCATTCGCCAGGTGAAACAGCGCACAGCAAATGGCAAACACCAGCAGGGGGCGGTTGGCCAACAACACGCTAATGCCGGACGGCTGTTCGTGGTCATTGGAGTGGGCCGGGTCGAAACCACGGGCGACCTCATGGTCGATCGCCTTCGCCGAGACGCAACTGACCGCAACGATACTGGCTGCCGCCATAAACCCCATCAGGTAAAACACCACCACCGGACCAAACAGATACGCCAGGCCCCCGGCCAGTAACGCGGCCACGGCATTGCCGGCATGATTGAAGGTCTCGTTGCGCCCGGTGCGGCGAGTAAAGGCGCGCGGCCCGGTGATTCCCAGAGAGATGGCAGAGATGGCGGGGGCGAAGACCGAGGCAGCAATGGCGCTGGCCGCCTGGGTAACGGCCACCAGGCTGAAAGAACTGACAAATGGCAGCAGCAGGCAACTGACCGTCACCAAAATCGCCGCCACTGCAATGACCGCACGCTTACTGCGCGTGCGATCAATCAGTGCGCCCGCCGGACCTTGAGTGATCAGCGCGGCAATCCCCGCCAGCGTCATGACCACGCCGATGCTGGCCGGGTCCCACTTGTGTACCGCCAGCAGATAAATCGCCAGGTACGGACCGAGGCCGTCGCGCACATCTGCCAGAAAGAAATTCAGGCCGTCCAGGGATAGGGTATTACGCAGATCGGAGGGCTTGGCCATGGCGCGGTCTTCGCAGAGGGTGTTCAACGGCTGAACACTGCATGGCGTAGTGACCTGCAAGGTTTGCGTTAAGTTTCGTACGTCTTCCGGGGTTTTAATCCGCAGGCTCTTGGCTTATTTTCAGTCCCTCGCTGTAACAATTATCTGGAGACGCAATGGACATGCCCTCAGCTCAGCAGGCGATCACCTCTAACAAGGATGCCTGGGACCAATCCGCCGGCCTGCACAGGACCACCGACACCTGGAACGCGCTGCTCAGCCGGGTCGGCGCTGCGGATTTTTCCTGCCTGGACCCCACCATCACCGGCTTGCTGCACGACATCGGCGTCGCGGGCAAGGACGTGGTGCAACTGTGCTGCAACAACGGTCGCGAAAGCCTCTCACTGTTCGGCCTCGGCGCGCGTTCGGTGGTGGGAGTCGACCAATCCCGGGCGTTTTTGCAGCAGGCCCATGAGCTGGCTGCGGTTTCTCCGCACAGCCCGGAATTTATCGAAAGCGATATTCACCAGTTGCCGCACCACCTGCACGGGCGATTTGATATTGCCCTGGTGACCATCGGTGTGCTGGGTTGGATGCCGGATGTGGCACTGTTCATGCGCCATGTCGCCGACACCTTGAAGCCCGGCGGCACGCTGGTGATGTATGAAACCCATCCGTTCCTGGAGGTGTTCGACCCCCGCGCGCAAAATCCGCTGCTGCCCGCCCATTCGTACTTCCAGCGTGAGCCGTTTGTGCTGCAGGAGTCGATTGTCTATGAAGGGCAGGGCGAAGTGGCCGGGCCGACCTCCTATTGGTATGTGCATACGCTGGGGGATGTGGTCAGTGCCGCGATTGACGCGCAGCTGCAGATCAGCCACCTGCAGGAATACGGCCACTCCAATCGCGAAGAACTCTACGACCAGTACGAGCACCAGCCTGCGCAATTACCCCTGTGTTTTACCCTCGCCGCGACCAAGCGTGCTCCCTGATTCGGGGCTTTCCGAGCGGCCAAAAAAAGCCCGCGAGGAGAGGCGGGCTAAGGGATTCACTGGAGTAGGTAGGCTTCACCCTATAGACCCGCAAGTGAAGGCTTTGTGAAAATGCTGTCGAAAGTTCGGATGAGCCGGGGTCAAGTACGGCGTACGAAAGTGCGCATGGTTTGACCTGGGCCAGTACTGAACGAGAGGGGCCTGGGCATACTTTCATCTGCGGCAATAAACACAAACTCATCCCCTTCGAGGCGATAACTGGCGGGCAATTGTTTGCCGGCATCCTCTCCCATGGAGTCCACCCAGGTAATGCTCTTGGGAACCGTGGTGCTGTCCAGGGAAAACCGTCCAGCCAGCAACACCTCGCCACTGACGGTCTTCACTTCGAAGTGCTCGCCGGTAATCGTGGTGATTGCGCCTGGAGCGGTGTGGGCGTCGGGGGGATTGAGCACGCCGTTGTCTTCGAGTGAGGTCTGCTCCCAGGCACCTTGCAGGGCTAGAAAATCCGGGTCTGAAATGGATGACATACAAATTCCTTTTTGCTGAAGGACCAATCGCTGATCGTTAGGGACAATGTGGCAGGTTTGCGTACCAGAAGCTTAACCGCGTGTAGGAATTGTCTTATTTTTCAGGTTTAAATGTAATTTTTCCTTTCCCGACAGGCAATTAGCGTTACTTTGCCTGGCCGCCGGGTAACGTCTCGTAACGGACCGTCTATGCTCCGGGTGTCTGCCAGTCATGACACCCGGGTAACTGAAATGAAACGTCACGCCGTCAGGTGTGAAGGTTCAATCAATTGGGTGGTCCCTCTGCCGGCAGAGGGCCATGTGTATCGTGTGCCCGGACGTTGCCCCCTGTTTATTCAGTCGTTATCCAGGTTTGATTTTTTGGGCACTGGATTTCAACTCATCAGGGTGTATGAATCTTGAATAACACTCCCCAGCTTCATCAACATTTACCGTCGGACGAGATTGATCTATTTGAACTGTTTCACGCGATCTGGAAGCAAAAGAAACGGGTCATCAGTTGCACGATTCTGGCGGGCCTTCTGGGAGTAGGCTACGCGTTTCTGGCACCCAGGGTTTACCAGGTGAGCAGTGTGCTTCGGCCTGCAGCGATCAATGAATTGGATGCCCTGAATCGCTCTGACGTCTACCGGCTGCCACCCGCCGAGGCATTGGCCAAGGTGGGCATGCAATTGGACTCTTACGAGGCCCGCCTGGGTTTTTTCCGGGCTAACCCGGCACTGTTCGAAGCGTTCCAGCGTCCAGGGCGAAGCCTGGAGCAGAGCTTTGAAGCGTTCAACCGCAATGCCATCAATCTGAGTTTGCCGGATCCAAAAAAATCCGCCCCCCTCGACAGTTCCATCCGGCTGGAAATGCAGTACCCCACGGGCATTGACGGCGTGGCGATTCTCAACGGATTCGTCGACTACGCGATTGCGCAGGAGCGCAGCCAAGTGGGCGCGGATTTCAAGGTGATCGTCAACAATCGTCTTAATGAGCTCAAGGGCAAAATTGACGCGGCGCGGGGCAATTACGAAACCGCCAAGGCGGCGAAAATCGCCAGGCTTTTGGAGGACGATAAGGTCAAGCGCGCGCGACTGCAGGACGAACTCAGCGCC
Organism: Pseudomonas sp. TH21; assembly: GCF_016651025.1. Classification (NCBI taxonomy): domain Bacteria; kingdom Pseudomonadati; phylum Pseudomonadota; class Gammaproteobacteria; order Pseudomonadales; family Pseudomonadaceae; genus Pseudomonas; species Pseudomonas sp. TH21. The sequence goes on from NZ_JAEKEQ010000001.1 coordinate 3,042,957, forward strand.
TTGCACTTGCAACTGAAGATGGAGCGTACCAGCCACCTGGCGGAACTCGACGAGGCGATCTCGATTGCCAGGGCTGTCGGCATCCGGACTCCCACTGCGCCCTCGGCCATGGGCGCTGATGCTTCCGGTAGATCCAGCCAGGTCATGCGCACCGTGGTGACCAACCAGAAGCTGCCGCTGTATTTCATGGGCACGGAAGTCCTGGAAGCTGAGCGCAAGGCACTGCAACGGCGTACCAACGATGATTTCACCAACAGTCGTGTCGCCGAGATCAGCAAGGAACTGCGCATGCTTGATGTGAATCGTGAGGTCGAGGTGCTCAACGATCGCAAGAATGAAGACATATTCCTGCAGAACGTGGAGCCCTTGTGGGCAGAAGAGGCCCGGCTGCGCAGCCTCAACATCGACATGAGTACGTTGAAACTGGTGACGGTGGACCGCCAGGCCCAGGAACCGCTGAACCCGATAAAACCCAAGGGCGCGTTGATTATCGCCCTTAGCGTGGTGGCCGGGCTGCTGCTGGGTATATTGCTGGCATTGATTACCCACTTCGCGCAGGTGCGACGTGAAAACGGGCCTTTTTCGGTGACCGCCGATCGCCGTCTCCCGCTGCGCTAGCGCGGGCCAGAAACCTCGCGGGCGGGCTGTAAAGCCTGCCCGCCGAGGTCGTCGGCCATCACATTCACAAGACAGCTTTTCACAATTCTTAGTTAACTTTTGGTTACAACTTGTGGCTAAATAACTGCCAATGGCCACGAACCAGGTTGTCAACCAGGCTTGGTGCCGATTGTGTGAATTGTGATTTCAGGTGCTGCTATCCATCCTCGGCCGTTGTGGGCGCGCAGGAGCAGCCTGTTCTCTTCTGACTTGTGACGAAATCCCTTGAAACTCATCATTGTTGTTCTCTACGTTGCCTCCATCGCGTATGTACACCTGCGCGGTCGAGTGCGGCACAAGCTGGGCCGTCAGCTCAGCGATCACTCGACCTTCCTTGCACCGATCAACTGCTTTCTCTACCTCTTCTCCAAGCTGCCCAGCCGACCGTACCTGTCGCCGAGTGATTTTCCCGACCTGAGCCCGTTGCAGGAGCACTGGGAGGAAATCCGCCAGGAAGGCCAGAACCTGATGCGGGCCGGCGAAATCAAGCGTTCCGACCAATACAACGACGTCGGCTTCAACTCGTTTTTCAAGTCTGGCTGGAAGCGTTTCTACCTGAAGTGGTATGGCGACAGCCACCCGTCGGCGATGAAGCTGTGCCCGCGCACCACCGAACTGGTGCAGAGCATCGGCTCGATCAAGGCGGCCATGTTCGCCGAGCTGCCACCAGGCTCGAAACTGGTGCGTCACCGTGATCCGTATGCCGGGTCGTACCGCTACCACCTGGGCCTGGAGACGCCGAACGATCCTGGCTGCTACATCAATGTGGATGGCGAGAATTACTACTGGCGCGATGGCGAGCCGGTGATGTTTGACGAGACCTACATTCACTACGCCGAAAACACCACGCAGCAGAACCGCATCATCCTGTTCTGCGACATCGAGCGGCCAATGAAATACCGCTGGGCCGCCGCCTTCAATCGCTGGTTCAGCCGTAACGTGATGGCCGCCGCCGGCTCGCCCAACGACGATGGGGACAAGACCGGCGGGCTGAACCGTGCGTTTACGCGCCTGTACAAGATCCGCCTGCGCGGCAAGGAACTGAAAAAGCGCAACCGTACGCGCTACTACCTGGAAAAGTGGGCGATCTTCGCTGCACTGGCGTTGATCTTCGTGCTGATCTGACACCGGGCAAGGGCACGACTCACTCCGGTGGTGTCGCGCCCAGCTTGTCCCACATCTTGCGGGTGATCTTCTGCCGATTGGCATAGCCCGCCCACGGGTCACTCTTCAGGCTGTTCAAGCGTTCCTGCAGATTGGCCACCGTCCATTGCTGCGCACCGCGCAACCCCTTCAACTCCTCGCGACTCACCGGTACCGATACCGGCAGGCCCGGGCGTGCCCGCACGGAATAGGCCGCCACCGTACTGGCGCCTCGCGCGTTGCGCAGGTAATCGATAAAGATTTTGCCGACACGATTCTTTGGCCCGGAGGTGGCGGTGAAACGCTCTGGCAGTTGTGCGGTCATGAACTGCGCGACAGCCTTGGCGAAGGCTTTCACCGTGTCCCAGCCATCGCGTCGCGCCAGCGGGACGATCAGGTGCAAGCCCTTGCCGCCGCTGGTCTTGACGTAGGCCTCCAGGCCCAGTTCGTCAAGCACCGACAGGGTCAGCTGCGCCGCTTCCAGCATGGTTTTCCACGGCAGTGCGGGGTCCGGGTCGAGGTCCAGCACAAACAGGTCTGGCGTCTCGATCTTGTCCGTGGTGGCGCCCCAGGTATGCAGCTCGATGGTGCCCATTTGCACGGCCCCGAGCAGCGCGCGAGGGCTGTCGATTTCCATCAGGCGGGCGTGGCCTGGGTCCAGTGACGGGTCCAGCTGCTTGATGTTGGGAATGGCCAGGCGCTCCGAGTGCTTCTGGAAGAACTGCTCGCCGTCGACGCCTTCGGGTGCCCTCAGCAATGAGACGGGCCGGTGGCGCAGGAAGGGCAGGACCCACTCGCTGATGCTCTGGTAAAACGCGGCCAGTTGCTGCTTTTGCGTGCCGCTTTGGGTGTCGATGATCCGCTCGGGGTGCGTAATGTTCACCCCGTCGCTGGTTTTTTTCGCACTGGAGGCCTTGGGGGCTTTCAGCGATTTCGCCGTGCGCGGCTGCTCATGGATGATCTGTGCGGCGGGCTTGTCGCTGCGCATCCCGACAAACGCGGCCTGGCGTACCACGCCTTCGCGGGTCCACTCGGCGAATTGCACCTCGCCGACCAATGTCGGCTCCACCCAGTGCACGCCACGCGCCTGAGCACTGGTCAGGGGTTTTGCCAATGGGGAGGCCTTGCGTTCCAGGGGCGTGAGCTGGGCGTAGATGGTTTTCAACGCAGCCTGGTCAAAGCCGGTGCCGACCCGCCCGGCATAGACCAGGCCGCTGTCATCATTGACGGCCAGCAGCAGGGCGCCAAAGCCGCTGCGCGAACCCTGGGGCCGGGTGTAGCCGACGATCACGAACTCCTGGCGTAGCCGGCACTTGAGCTTGATCCAGTCGGCATTGCGGCTGGAGCTATAAGGGCTGCCCGCACGTTTACCGATCACGCCCTCCAGAGCCAGGTCGCAGGCACTCTCGAAAATATCGCGCTGGTTGGCGGCGAACGCTTCGGAGAAACGCAGCAGTTTGCTGCGGCTGCCGGACAACGCAGTCTTGAGGGCGGCCCGGCGCTGCTCCACCGGCGCCTCGCGTTGGTCCGCGCCGTTGAGGAATGGCGCGTCGAACAGGTAGTAGACGATATCCAGGCTGCGGCCGACATCAAAGGCGTTCTGCAACGCCTGGAAGTCTGGCAGGCCGTCGCCATTCAGGCTTACCATTTCGCCGTCGAGCCAGCTGTCCTTGAGCTTGAGTGCTTGCAAGGCCTTGGCCTGGCGCGGCAGGCGCTCGGTCCAGTCGTGGCCGTTGCGTGTAAACAAGCGCACCTCGCCATCGCGGATGCGCGCCAGCATGCGGTAGCCATCGAACTTGATTTCATACAGCCAGTCGCCTTCGGGGGCGCGGTCGACCAATGTCGCCAGCTGCGGGGAAAATTGCTCGGGGAGGGCGGTTGCAGCCTTCTTCGGCTTGGCTTTGGCCTTGGCCTTGGGTTTTGCGGTTGGCTTCGGAGTGCCTAGGGATGCGTCGCTGAGGACGCTGTCAGGCTCGGCCGCAACGATGTCGTACTCGGCGGCAGGGCGTGCCTGCGGGTCTTTTTCCTTGATCAGCAGCCATTGTTCTTTGGCGCCGCTGCCTTTGAGGCGCGTACGCACCAGCGTCCAGTCGCCCGAGAGTTTTTCACCGACCAGGGTGAATTTGAGCTTGCCGGCGGCGTAGGCCTTGCGCGGCTCGTCATGCGGTTGCCACACGCCGCGATCCCATACGATGACATCGCCGGCCCCGTACTGGCCGGCGGGGATGCTGCCCTCGAAGCTGCCGTAGCCGAGCGGGTGATCTTCAACGTGCACCGCCAGGCGTTTCTGGCTCGGGTCCAGGCTCGGGCCCTTGGGGACCGCCCAACTCAGCAGCACACCGTCCAGTTCCAGGCGAAAGTCATAGTGCAGGTTGCGCGCGGCATGTTTCTGGATCACGAAGCTCAGCGCCGAGGCCTTGCGTTTGCCGGTCGGCGTGCTGCCTGACGGTTCAGCGGTGATTTCAAAATCGCGCTTGCAGTTGTATTCGCTCAAAGGCTTTGCCATGGCGTGCTCCAGCGTATGGCAGGCTCAAGAAGCCTTTTTGGTGGATTTTTTCGCGGCCGGCTTTTTCGCCGCCGGTTTGCCGGCCAGGCTGCGCTTGAGCAATTCCGTCAGGTCGATCACGTCGGCAGACTTGCGCTCCTCGCTGCCTTCCTGGGATTCCACATCTTCGATCTTGCCGGCCTTGGCCTTCTTCGCCACCAGTGCCATGATTTTTTCCTGGAAACTGTCGCGGTATTCCTCGGGCTGCCAGTCGGCGCTCATGTCTTCCACCAGGCGCTTGGCCATGTCCAGCTCGCCTTTGGCCAGGCTCGGCTTGGTCACGTCGCTGCCGAGTTCGAGTTCATCCAGGCTGCGCACTTCGGCGGGCCAACGCAGCATCACCAGGACCAGCGCCGACTCCAGGGGCATCAGCGCGGCAAGGTGCTGCTTGGTGTGCAGCACCACATTGGCCAGGGCGACCTTGCGGGTTTTCTTCAGGGTTTCGCGCAGCAGGGCGTAGACCTTGCCGCCGCGTTTGTCCGGGGCCAGGAAGTAGGGCGTATCGATGTTCTGCAGGGGGATCTGGTCACTGTCGACGAAGGCGATGATTTCGATGGTCTGGGTCGACTTGGGGTGGGCCGAGCGGATCTCGTCCTCACTGAGCACCACATAGCGGCCTTTCTCGAAGGCCACCCCTTTGACGATATTCTCCTTGGTGACTTCCTTGCCCGTGGTCTTGTTGATGCGCTTGTAGCCGACCGGGTCCATGCTGCGCTTGTCCAGCCAGTCGAAATCCACACCTTGGGAGGAGGTGGCCGAGACCAGTGACACCGGGATGTGTACCAAGCCGAAGCTGATGGCACCTTTCCAGATAGAGCGTGGCATACGTACGATTCCTTAAGCAGGGGCTGTGTTCTGGTGACTCGAAGGTCGCGGGAAAAGTTTCCCCCGCCAGATACGCGGACAGATCGTGTTACACCTGATGAGAAAGTATTTAGTGTCGAAAGCCGAACCCAAGGCGTAGCGTGTTATCGAAAGCACGTAACCCTCGCCCCAGAGAGGCTTTGTCATGAACAGCTGTGTGCGTCACCTTGCAGTGCTGGCGTTGGGCCTGGCACTGCTGCCGTTGGCCCAGGCGCAAAGCCTGCCCGGCTCAAGCGACTCCAATAACAGCCCGATTCACCGGGCCAACCCCAACAGCATGCAGGGCACCCAGCCCACTGCGCCGTTGACCCGGGGTATCCAGACCGGCCCGACCCAGCGCACCCCGACCCTGGAAAACGGTGGCATCGGCAATCGCTATTCCCAACGCAACGCCGCGCCGAGCCGTCCGGCCACCGAAACCAAAGCCCCCACCTATGATGCCAACGGCAATCGCCGGTAAGGACTCTGCTTATGTTTGTACGTAAAACCCTGTTAGCCGCGCTGTGCGCAACCACTTTGCTGCCACTGGCCGCCGTGTATGCGGCCGATGCCCAGCAGTTCCCCAGTGAACAAGGCAGCATCACCGCCACCCCTATCGCCAAGGGCCTCGACCATCCGTGGGCGGTGGCGTTTCTGCCGGATAAGCAAGGCTTCCTGGTCACCGAACGGCCAGGCCACCTGCGCTTTGTCAGCCCGGACGGCAAGTTGTCGGCACCCTTGACGGGGGTTCCGCAGGTGTGGGCCAAGGGGCAGGGCGGCTTGCTCGATGTGGTGCTGTCGCCGGACTTCAAACAGGACCGACTGGTCTACCTTTCGTACGCTGAAGGCGGCGGCAAGGACGGTAAAGCCGGCACCGCCGTCGGCCGTGGCCGCCTGGCGCCAGACCTCAGCGGCTTGACCGATTTCAAAGTGATCCTGCGCCAGGAGCCGAAGCTCTCCACCGGCAACCATTTCGGTTCGCGCCTGGCGTTTGACCGCGATGGCTACCTGTTCGTGACCCTGGGTGAAAACAACGATCGACCGACCGCCCAGGACCTCGACAAACTGCAGGGCAAGGTCGTGCGCATCTACCCGGACGGCCGCGTGCCGGACGACAACCCCTTTGTCGGCCAAGCCGGGGTACGCCCTGAAATCTGGTCCTACGGCCAGCGCAACCCTCAGGGCCTGGCGCTCAACCCGTGGAGCGGCACGATCTGGGAAAACGAGCACGGGCCGCGCGGCGGGGATGAAATCAATATCATCGAGCGCGGCAAGAACTACGGCTGGCCGCTGGCAACCCACGGCATCAATTACTCGCTGACACCGATCCCCGAGGCCCAGGGCAAGACTGTGGAAGGCACCGTGCCGCCGCATCACGTCTGGGAAAAATCACCGGGCATCAGCGGCATGGCGTTCTATGATGCCGATCGCTTCAAACCATGGCAGCACAACGTGTTTATTGGCGCACTGGTCAGCCAGGAGTTGATCCGGCTGCAGTTCGATGGCGACAAGGTGATCCACGAAGAGCGTTTGCTCGGCGACTTGAAGGCGCGGATTCGCGACGTGCGGCAGGGGCCGGATGGCTACCTGTATGTGCTCACGGATGAAGATAACGGCGTGTTATATCGGGTGGGTCTGAACCAGGACTGACGGGCACTGCAAATACCAATGTGAAAACGGGCTTGCTCGCGAAAGCGCTGCGTCAGTCGCTAAAGATGTTGGTTGAACCATCGCCTTCGCGAGCAAGCCCGCTCCCACAGGTGGGCAGCGTCGGGCCTACAACCCAAGCTCCGATAACCCCGGATGCTCATCCGGGCGCCGGCCCAGCGGCCAGTGGAACTTGCGCTCGCTTGCCTTGATCGGCAGGTCATTGATGCAGGCAAAACGGTTGGCCATCAGGCCGTTTTCGTCGAACTCCCAGTTCTCGTTGCCGTAGGAGCGGAACCAGTTGCCCGAGTTGTCGTGCCATTCATAGGCATAGCGCACGGCGATGCGGTTATCAGTAAAAGCCCACAGTTCCTTGATCAGCCGATACTCCAGCTCCTTGGCCCATTTGCGCGTGAGAAAAGCCTGGGCTTCCTCGCGGTTGTGCACGAACTCGGCGCGGTTACGCCATTGGGTGTCCGGCGTGTAGGCCAGCGACACGCGTTGCGGGTCCCGGGAGTTCCAGCCGTCTTCAGCCAGGCGCACCTTTTCGATGGCCGAGGCATGGGTGAACGGTGGCAACGGTGGGCGTGATTCTGCGGCAGAAGACATGGGGGCAGCTCCTTGGACGGATTGATCGAAAGTGGCGGACCTGGGGGATTAAAGCCCGAGTAACGTTCGCGCCATGCAGCGCGCGTTATCGGCAGCCGTTGAATCGCCCATGACCAATGCCACGGTAATGGCGCCATCGATCAGGATCAGCAAGTGCGCGGCCTGCCGTTCGGGGTCGGGGGTGCCATGTGCTTCACACAGTTCAAGTACGTACTCGAACAGTTTCTGTTTGTGCGCTTTGGCCAGCAGGCGGACCGGGTCTTGCGGGTCGCCGGTTTCGCCACTGGTATTGATAAAGGCGCAACCGCGAAAGTCCGCCGAGCCGAACCAGGTTTCAAGCGCGCTGAACACGGCCAGCAGGCGTTCGCCGCTGCCCTCGGTACGTTCCACTTCAGTGCGCAACCAGTGCATCCAGCGCTCATCGCGGCGGTGCAGGGCGGCAATGACAAGTTCATCTTTATTGGCGAAGTAACGGTAAATACTTTTGCGCGAGACCCCGGCGGTTTTCACCAGCAAGTCCATGCCCGTGGCGGCGATGCCATGGCGATAGATCAACTTCTCGGTGACGTCGAGGATAATATCGCGGGTATCATTGCGCAGTGAGTCGTTCATGTGACGGACAGTAGAACGATCGTTCTTCTTGGTCAATTAAATTTTTTCCATCGGCGACGACGAGACCTGAGCACCCCCATGGTGTAAGCTCGGGGCCTCTTCGGATTCGACCCATTGCGAGCCTTATGCCGTCGTTCTTCAAACGCTCCCTGTTGCCCAAACTGCGCGGTTTTCCTCTCTCTCCCGACGCTATCGACGTGCTGTCCGGCGCGGACGCCTTCCGCCGCTGCCTGCTGGAACAGATCCCCCGGGCCACCCGGCGTATCTACATCGTCGCGCTGTATTTGCAGCAGGACGAAGCGGGGCAGGAAATCTACGACGCCCTGCACGCCGCCAAGGCGGCGCGGCCGGAATTGGACATCGTGGTGGTGGTTGACTGGCTGCGCGCGCAGCGCGGGCTGATCGGCGCCGGCAAACAACCGGGCAACAGCGCCTGGTACCAGGCCATGACCCAAAGCCACAGCAGCGAAGTACCGGTGTACGGCGTGCCGGTGCAAACCCGCGAACTGTTCGGTGTGTTGCACCTCAAGGGCTTTGTGATCGACGACAGCGTGCTGTACAGCGGCGCCAGCCTCAACAACGTGTACCTGCACAAGTTCGACAAATACCGCTTCGACCGCTACCACCTGATCCACAGCCAACCGCTGGCCGACTCCATGCAACATCTGGTGGAGCATGGCTTGGTGGCGTCCAAGGCCGTGCATCGCCTGGACCTGCCGAACCCGCCGACGACGCGCAGCCTGCGCAACGACATCGGCGACCTGCGCAGCCGTCTCAAACACGCGGCCTACGACACCACGGCGGGGCAATTGCCCAATGGCCACCTGTCTGTCAGCCCGCTGTTGGGGGTGGGCAAGAACAACCCACTGAACCGGGTGATTCTCGAGCTGATCGCCAGCGCCCAGCATCAACTGACCATCTGCACGCCGTACTTCAACCTGCCTTTGCCGGTCACCCGGGAAATCAACCGTGCGTTGGCGCGCGGGGTCAAGGTCGACATTATCGTGGGCGACAAGACCGCCAACGATTTCTACATTCCGCCGAGCGAGCCATTCAAGGTGATCTCGGCCCTGCCTTACCTGTATGAAATCAGCCTGCGCCGTTTCGCCAAGCGCCATCAGCCGATGATCGACAGCGGCCAATTGAACCTGCACCTGTGGCGAGACGGCGATAACACCTACCACCTCAAGGGCATGTGGATCGACCAGCGCTACACCTTGCTCACCGGCAACAACCTCAACCCACGGGCCTTCCGTCTCGACCTGGAAAACGCCTTGCTGCTCGACGACCCGCAAGGCCAGTGGCTCGGCCCACGGCGGACCGAACTGGCGCAGATTTTCCAGCACACCACGCGGATCGAGCGTTATCAGGATCTGCAGACACTGGTGGATTATCCGGAAGCGGTGGGCAAGTTTTTGCGTCGCGTCAGCCGCGTGCGGATCGAGCGGTTGTTGTACCGAATCCTGTAGGCCTGCGCTGAAATCATCAGCAATGCACAGGTAAAGGGCATCGGATAGCGCTTACAGTCAGCTAGCGCGTAGCTTCCCTACAGTGGCTCTCACCGTTCACGGATGGGCGGACCTGGTCCTTATGGCCGTATCCGAGAGAGCCCTGTCCTATGCTGATGTCGCTGAGCAATCCTCTTCCCATTCCTCACGCTGCGCTGCCTCCGAGCGCAGTGACTGCTGCACCTGAGCCCGCCTGGGCTCAACCCTCCAGCCCTCGCCGGCGGCGCGCCGCTGTCGCGCAGCCGCCCATACCCGATGACAAGTGGACGCGATTACCCGCCCAGGATCGCGGCCGTGCCGCCGCTGTCGACGCCCAGTTGGCTGAGCGCATCGCTGCCGCTGAAATCAGCGGCCACACCTTGGTCGAGGTGCCGCCGGACAGCCGCCCGGGCCCTGCGCTGCGCGTGTACCAGCAGTTGCTCAATCGCCCACTGTTGCAGCAATGGATGGTCGAGCAGCGCCTTGAACCGGCAACCCTGACGTTCCACCGTGACCATGTCGAGGGCTATGCCGACCATGAGGGCGTGCGCAGCGCAGTCCGCTTCAGCCTGACCGACAACTCCGGTTGGAACGAGGTTTCGCGCACCTTGCGGCCGCTTCGCGAACTGCTCGACCCTACCGACCAGGGGCTGCCTTTTATCGGGAAAGACGACGCGCTATGGCTGCCGCACCCATTGGTCAGCCACGTCAACGCAGGTGCCCTTGAGCAGACGTGGCAGGTGATCGGCGAACTGGAGGAGCGCGATGACCTGGCCGATCGCCTTGAAGCCGAGCTTGAGCATCTGCCGCCGGCAGCGCGCACGGACTGGTCGAGCCATGCCAGCGAAGTCGCACCGGCCTCGGCCTTGCCGCGGAACAGCGAGGCTGCCATGCAGCGCTTGCAGCAGTTCGTCGCGCGCGCAGACATGACCCGCCTGTTTGAGCGCGAAGGTGTCGCCTGGCCGGACGCGCTGTTTCGAGTGTCTGAGGGCCGCCTGGAATGCCTGAGCCCGGTCGGCGGCTGGTTGGACTTGACCCACCACATCGACGCAGAGCGCGCATTGGGCGAGGAACTCAAGGCGCTGACCGCACTCAGCGTGCCGTTGGGCAATAGCGTGTATTCGACGCCCCGTCAGGATATTCGCCAACTGCTGGATATGAAGGGGCTGGGCTCGCCGCGCAACGTGGAAGAAACCCACAATGTGATTGCCTGGCTACGCACTTCTTTGCCGACGCCGCCACCCCTGGGGGACTACGGCGCCTTGCTCACGCAGCCATGGACGCCCGGCGCCCTGACCGAGCAGGACCGGCAAAATGTGAGTGCGATGGCCCGTACCCGCCTGGGCGGCGCGCAGTTTCGTGCACTGTCGAATGTCACGCTGCAAGCGCTGCAGGCGGATCCGCAGGCCCACCTGGACAGGCTGCTCGACAGCCCGGACGCCTTGGCATTCGCCGAACAGCTGGCCAGCGCGCTGCAGTGGCCGGTCGGTCCAGGCGGTGCCGTGGCGTTGCCCAAGGTGTTGCGCCAACAGTTGGTGATTGCCGCGATCAAGCTGCAGGTCGACCCCGCGATGCCCGGCAAGCCTGGCGAGGTCGGCGGTTATTCGATCTACCAGCCCTCGAACATGGGCCGCAGTTTCAGCGCCGTGCGCCGTGATATCGAGCTTCATCTGCAGCACAAAGGTCTGGACCCCAAGCTGGCGGTCGTGGCGACCCAGCTCTGCCTGGCCCAGGCAGCGCCGGAAATGCTGGTGCACGATGTGCCGGAATCGGTGCACCTCGGCACCCCGGCCTGGATGGAATTGCGCCTGGGCTGCGCACTGGCCGATCACCACGCGCCGGGGACGTCGAGAAGGATGAACGAGCAACAGGTCAGTGCCCTGACCACGCTGGCGCCCACCAGCGACGAGCAGGCCACGCTGATGCAACTCAATGCGCTGAAGATCCTCGCGGACTGGGGGTGTTGAACGGCAGCGTCAGGCAGCGCAGTGACGGTGAATACTCGCAGGCGGATATCGAGGACGCCGCGCGGGCATTTTTCCAACAGCGGGAAGAGGCCGCCGGCGCCTTCACGCGTGCGAGCGCGCCGCTGCCGACGCGCAGGGCCCTGGCCGTCAAGGAGCTGCTGCGTGTGTTTCCTGGCACCACCCCGGCCGAGCTGGAAAACCTCAGTGTGCAACTGGCCAGCGCCGAGGACCGGCGCAACCTGCCGATCTCGGAGCCGCGCACCCGCTCGTTGGTCGAAACCTACATGACGGGCGACCTCACGCCGGGCAAATGGGTGCTCGGCGAAGACATGCCCGCATCGCCGCCTGCGGCCAAGACACCTTACCAGCCCGCCAGCACACCGCAGATTCCCGAAGCGGCGCGCACCCGGCTCGACACGCTTATTCGTCGCCTGCCTGAACTCGACGGGGCGCTGAAGACTTCAGTCGGCCAGCATCAGTATCAGCTTCAGCAGGCCTATGCCATCAAGCTCAAGCTGATGCTGGCCGAATTGCCGCTGGATGATCGAAGGTTGCTGGAACTGGGCAAGGTCGAGCTGTTCACCTTGCGTGCCGAAACCGGTGTGACCGAACACAGCGAAACCGCAGCGCTGAGACTCGCGCGCAGGGCGCGACAAGGCACCTTGATGCGTGTGGAGCATGGACCCGAGGTGGTGTATTTCGAGCTGTTCGCCCAGGGCAAGATCATCAAGCGCACGGATTTGCCCAAGACCATCGAGCTGGATGGCGTCATTCGTCGTGAGCGCTATCCATCTCCGCGTGGCTTTGTGTATTTGCCGGTGGTGCGCGGTACGCAGATGTCTCTCGATCTCGAGGCCTATGCCGGCGGCGCTCCGACAGGACCCAATGTGAAGCCCTCGACGGTCATCGTGGAGCGGTTGGGACCTCAGTTTCCTGCGCGCGAATTGCCCGCCAACCATACGGCGCAATCCTACGTGCCGGACACTTATGCCTCACGAAAGACGCAAAGCATTGCCGACAGGATTGCCCAGGACAATTTTTACCAATCCACCGAGTCGATGTTGCAACGCGCAAGCGAACCGCTGCCACTGGAGCGACGCCGCGAAGAGCGGGCCCGCGAGCATGCATTTCTGTTGGGGTTCGTACCCTTCGTGGGCGCGTATCAGGAGTTCAAGCAAGGCAATATCGGTGCCGGCCTGGCTAACCTGGCGCTGGATGTTGTCGGCGTGGCCATTGGCGCGGGCGGGCAAGCGCGTGGGCTGATCCGCTCGGCCAAGGCCCTGGTGCCGAGTCGGCTGGCCACGCGGTTCAAGCCTGCTGCTGTAACGTTGGCGCCGTTAAAGTCTGCAGCAAGCTTCAGCGATCGTGCGTTCGACTTCGTCCGGCAGTCCGCTTTGTTCAGCAGTGCGGCGCTGAATCCGTTGGATGGTTACCCGCAGTTGATCAATGCCGCGATCAAGGGAGTGGTGAAGTTGCCGGTATTGCTGGCCGGGGGCGCGTTGAAGTGGGGCAAGGTGATGCCGCATATGGTCACGGCCGAGGAGAAGTTGCGCGCCTATTTACTCATCGCTGCCGGGCAGGCGAGCAGTACTGAAGCATCTGGCGGCATGCCGACAGCGGGAAGGGCTGGGCGCTATGAGGCGGTGGACGTGCACGCGGCACCCTACAATGGCCGCTGGTAGGTGATTGACCCGCGCAGTGGCAAACCTTTCGGCACACCACTGAACGGGTTCCAGCCGGCCCGTTGAGCCGCCGACCTCCCGCGCCCGGCGCGGGAGGTCAGGTGCGCCTGATCAGTTCAGGCCCAGCTTGCCGCGCAGGGTCGACAGGTCTTCGGCCAGGGTGTTGACCGGGCCAACCAGCGCCTTGCGATCGTTTTCCTTGACCTTGTCATAGGTTTCAAAGCCGCCGTCCTTGGTCTTGTACTTGGCCAGGATCTTGTCCACGGTGGCGAAGTTCTTGTCGACCTTGGCCAGGAACGCCTTGTCCTGCTTCTCGATCTGGCCACGGAACAGGTCGACGATTTTCTTCGCGCCGTCGATGTTGCCCTGGAAGTCGTAGAGGTCGGTGTGGCTGTAGCGGTCTTCTTCGCCGGAGATCTTGGTCGCGGCGACTTCTTCCAGCAGCGCTGCGGCGCCGCCGACGACTTTTTCCGGTGGGAAGGTCAGGCCATCGACGCGGGTCTTGAGATCATTGACGTCGGTGTTGAGCTTGGCGGTCAGCGTCTCCAGGCCCTTGGTGGTGTTCTGCGAGAACAGCACGTACTCGATGCGGTGGAAACCGGTGAAGTCTTCGGCCGTCACGCCTTTCTCGTGGTCGTCGACACGGGAGTCGATCGAGGCATCCAGGTCACTGAACAGCTCGGCGATCGGCTCGATGGACTCATAATGCACACGGGTCGGTGCATAGAGCTTCTTGGCGGTGGCCAGGTCGCCCTTGTTGATGGCGTCGGTGAACGCCTGGGTCTGGGTCACCAGCTCGCCGATTTCTTCGGTGACGTAGATCTTGTAGTCCGAAACCGGGCCTACCAGGTCCAACGGCGCCGTGGCGGCGAAGGCTGCCAGCGGCGAGAGGGTCATAAACAACGACAACGCGAGGGTCGACTTCTTCATGGGACGGTTTCCGCTCTGGGTTTGTTTTAGGTGTTGGCAGTGGTTTGAGGATGCGTTGCAGCGAGCAGCGTGCGCCCAATGAAATCCTTGGGCCCGGTGACGCCTGGCAAGGTGAAGAAATACCCGCCGCCGACCGGCTTGAGGTACTCCTCCAGGGGCTCGCCGTTGAGCCGGGTTTGCACACTGATAAAACCTTTCTCCAGGTCAGCCTGGTAGCAGATGAACAGCAGCCCCATGTCCAGCTGACCGTTTTTATTGACGCCGTTGGAGTAGTTGAACGGCCGACGCAGGATCAGGTTGGCCTGAGTCTGCGGGGTGCGCGGGTTGGCCAGGCGGATGTGGGCATCGAGCTTGGTCAACTTGCCTTCGGGGTCCTTGCTGTAGTCCGGCACCTGGGTTTCCTGATGGCCGTCCATGGGCGCGCCCGTGGTCTTGACGCGGCCGATGATGCTTTCCTGCTCCTGCAGCGGCGTGCGGTCCCAGCGTTCGACGAAGTTGCGGATGATGCGCACGGCCTGGTAGCTGCCATTCACGGCCCAGGCGGGTTCGTCGCTGCCGGGCTGCACCCAGACGATCTGGTTCATCGCCGTGTCGTCGTTGGAGTTCGGGTTGGCCGAGCCGTCACGGAAACCGAGGAAATTGCGCGCGCTCTGCGCGGGCTCTCCGGGTTTGCTCGGTGCCTGGGGCGGCACGCTGCCTTCCTGCTTCCAGCGCACCAGCAGCAGGTCGGGCAGGTTCTTCACGATATCGCGCAGGGCGTGGATATTGGTGTCCGGGGTGTTCGAGCTGAACTGCAGGCTCAGGTCGCCATGGCACTGCGCCGGTTCCAGCGCATCGTTGGGGAAACCGACCATGCGGCTCAGGCGCTTGGGTTTGGCGGCGGTGAGGCCAAAGCGCTCATCGAACAGCGATTCGCCAACGGACACGGTGATGGTCAGGTTGTCCGGGGTGACCACCGGGCCGAGAATCCCGGAATCGGTGGGCGGCAACTTCGGATCGACTTGCGGCACAGTGCCGCCGGTCATCAGGAAGCTGATGCGCTCATTCAAGGTGCGGAACAGGCGCTCCAGGTCCTCGCGGTCGCTGGCCAATACATCGAATGCCACCAGCATCCCGCAGGCCGGGCGCGGGGTGACGATGCCGCTCTGGTGCTTGCCGAAATAATCGTGGTGGTCCTGGGTCTTGTCACTGCGCGGTGCGGTGGTGACTTGCTCGGCGGCGGCCGCCATGGCCGGGCAGGTCAGGGTACTGCCGGCAATCGCGGCGCCGGTCGCGGCCATGCCCAGCAGGACACGGCGGCGCTGTGCGGAAAATTGTTCTGAATCACTCATGGGTACGTTCGTCTTCACTGCAGGCCGGAGAGGCCAAGGGCTGGGTCAATTCCATCGAGTGCAGCGGCCAGAGCCTTGGCCTTGTCGGCGATCTGCTTGCGCTGATCGGCGGTGACGCTGTCATACGTCGCGTAGCTTTTGTCGACCTTGAAGCCTTGCAACTCGGCATCGAAGGCGGCGAGGGCGCTGTCGACTTTCGGCAGCAAGTCAGCGGCGGATTTGGTCAATAGCGGACGCATCAGCTCGACCACTTTGTGCGCGGCTTCGAGGTTGGCGGCAAAGCCATTCAAGTCGATATGGCTGTAGCGCTCTTCCTCACCGCTGAGGGCGCGCACGTCGGCGAGGCTGTTGAGGTTGCGCACCACGATGCCCACCAGTTGCTCCGGCGGCAGCGACTGGGCCAGCAACTGCTGCTTGAGCGTAGTAACGTCGGTCAGCAGGCGCTGCGCAACAGGGGCCAGGCCCTCGACGGTGCGTTGCTGGAACAGGCTGTATTCGAGGCGGTGGAAGCCGCTGAAGGCCGGGTCCTGTTCGCGCTTTTCGAAGTAATCGGCACGCGCGTTGATGGCGTTGTCCAACTCGGCGAGGCGCTGCGAAGCAGGGGCCAGGCGCTGGTAAGCCTCGCGGGCCGGTACATACAGGGCCTGCGCCTGGGCCAGGTCACCGGCGTCGATTGCCTGCTGCAGGGCGGTCACCGCCTTGACCAGCGCGCTGCCCTGGATGCTCAGGTACACGCGAAACTCCGACAGCGGGCCGATAAACGCCACCATCGACGGCTTGGCCTTGGCCTGGGCATCGGACTCCGCCGTTGGCGTCACATGCAAGGTGCCGCGCGGGTTGCTCAGCAAGCCGCAGGTAATCGCGTAATCGCCGGGCAATAGGTTGGCGTTGATCACCTGGCTCAGGCCCGGCGCAATGTTTTCGCGCTCTTCGACCACCAGCACGCCGTCGAGGATTTCCCATTCCACCGCCCGGTCCGAGCGGTTGATGATGCGAAAGCTCGCACGGCCAGCCGGTACGGTCAGCTCGTTCGGCTCGCAGGCGTGGCCATGAATGGTCACGGCGATTTCATTGTGGTTGGCCTGGCGCTTGCTGGCAGCCAGCTGCGAGGCGTAATAGAACAGGCCGCCGGCGGCGATCATCACGACCACCGAGCCCGCCACGGCCCAGCGCAAGGCGCGGGGTGGCGAAGCCGGTTGAGGAGTTGGGTTGGACAAGAGACGGTCCTTAATGGCTGGAAACGGAAGAGGAGGTGGCGGCAGGCTTGGCCGGTGCCGCAGGCAGGAAGAACATCACCAGGGCCACCACCAGGTAAATCAGGTAGGCGCCCAGCGTGCTGATGGTCGGTGCTTCCTGATAGCCGAACATCCCGGCCAGCACCGAGCCCAGCGGGCTGTCCATCGGCAGCACGGCGCTGAAATCGAACAAGACGGTCTGCCAGTGGTTCCACACGCCGGCTTCGTGCAGGGCCTGCACCGAGTTGGCCAGGATGCCAGCAGCCACCACCAGGATGAACAGGCCGGTCCAGCGGAAGAACGCGCCGAGGTTCAGGCGCATGCTGCCGGAGTAGATCAGGAAGCCGACGACAATCGCCAGGATCAGGCCGAGCAGGGCACCAATCGGAGCGCCCGGGCCTTCGCTCTGCTGGAACACCGCCAGCAGGAAAAACACGGTTTCCAGGCCTTCACGGGCCACGGCAAAAAACACCATCAGGATCAGCGCCGTGACCTGGTGCCTGGAGCCGGCCAGCGCGTGGTCGAGAGATTCATGCAGGGCGTGCTTGATCGAGCGCGCGACCTTGCGCATCCAGAACACCATGGAGCTGAGGATGCCCACGGCGACCAGGCCGACGATGCCTTCGAACAATTCCTGCTGTTTTTGCGGGAATTCGGCGCTGACCAGTTCCAGGCCACCACCCACCAGCAACGCGAGCGCGGCGGCGAGGAAGACGCCGATCCAGACGGCGGGCATCCACTGGCCGCGGCCGGTCTGTTGCAGGTAACTGGCGATGATGCCGACGATCAGCGCGGCTTCAATGCCTTCGCGCAGCATGATGAGAAAAGGAACAAGCATTCGGCACCGCATCATAACTAGATAGGAGGCTAAGTTGTAACATAATGATACTCATTACTAAACAAGGAATATTGACGTTTGCTGAACAGCGGCTGAACGGTGGTGGCGAAGCGCAACCGCCCTTATTATGCAGGCCATCTTGTGCGCGATCGGATTGCCCAACCTCCCATGTCGGAAAAAGACACCATTTCCATCCACCTCGTGCGCGAAGCCTTGTTGCAGAGCTGCGCGCCGGGTGCGGCCAGCGTTGAAGTGCTGAACAAAGTCGGCATCGACCCGGCACTGCTTGACCAGCCCGCTGCACGGGTGTCGGCCACCACCTACGCACGTTTGTGGCGCCTGCTCGCGCGTCGCCTGGACGATGAGTTCTTCGGCATGGACCCACGCAAGCTCAAATCCGGCAGCCTGGCGTTCCTGTGTCGCGCAGCCATGGCGCAAACGAGCCTGGACGCCAGCCTGGAAACCGGCCTGGGGTTTTTATCCTTGATGTTCGAGCAACTGCCCGCCCAGTTGGTGCGCCAGCAAAGCCTGGCCGAGATCGTGCTGTTGGAGCCTGAGGTCGAGCCCAAGCGGGCGTTTACCTACTTCACCTACTGGATGATCGTCCACGGCGTGGCCTGCTGGCTGGCGGGGCGACGCATCCCGATCCTGGCCATCGAACTGCGCTGCCCCCGGCCGGATTTCTGCGATGACTACCAGGTGATGTTTTCCGACAACCTACGGTTTGATCGGCCACGCACCCGCATGATCTTTTCCGCCGACTGCCTCGACCTGCCGATCAAGCGCAGCGCAGAGGAACTCAAACGTTTCCTGGCCCATGCGCCGGCCAACATCCTGGTCAAATACCGCGACCCCGACAGCCTGGCCAACCGCATCAAGCACGACCTGCGCCGAATGCCCCCCGACACCTGGCCGGAAACCGAGGGCCTCGCTATCAGCCTGTGTATCTCTGCATCAACCCTGCGCCGGCGCCTGGCGGAAGAGGGGCAGACCTACCAAGGCCTCAAGGACAGCGTGCGCAAGGAGCTGGCGATTGTCTGGCTGGCAGAACCGCAGATCAGCTTCGCGCAGATTGCCGAGCGGCTGGGGTTTGCCGATACCAGTTCGTTTTATAAGGCGTTTCGTAAATGGAGCGGATCGAATCCGGGGCATTATCGGAGTTTGATTTTGAATGAGTTTAAGTAGCACTGCAGAGCTTCATTTGAGGCCTGCGACGGCTTTTCTGTCGCGCAAATAATAGATTGCGAGTGAAATTGATGCTGTGAACGACGCCGCGAAGGCGGCGGTGAAAAAAGGTGCAGGCCGACCGTATGCTGTTATAAGTAGCGTGCCTATAGCGGGCCCAGTAATAACGCATAGCATTTGAACGCTTCTAAAAGAAGTGGATACCCTGCCGATGCTCTCAGGGGGGCAAAGTTGTTGAAGGATGATGCTTGAAGAAATAATTAATAATTCGTAGCCAAGGCCGTTGATAAACCATGTGGCTGGGTAAAGTATTGATTTGCCAGGTATATCAAAAAGCACTATCGCCGAGGTCATGATTAACGCGGATGAGAAAAAAATCAGCGCGTAGGATCGAAGCAGAATTTCGTTAATACTCTTGAATTTGAACTTTACCAGCAGGGCAGCGCAAACAGCCCCTCCGGCAGTTGCTGAGATAACCTGTGAAAACACGATGGGGGGATAACCTTCATGTGCCAGAAAGGATGCCAGGTGAGGATCATAGATGCCTAAAGCGATCGAGGTAAGTAAGGAATATAAAAATCCAATGCGTAGTTGAAATGGCAATGACTTAAATATTGAGAATCCCCTCAGTAGGTCACGGTACAGGGATAGTGTCGAAATTTCTGATCCCGAAGACTCGGCCCTTGTTGGAATTTTCGCAGAGAGGGATATTAGGAAGGGAAGAGTAATAAGTACAGCGGCAGCGGAAAAAAAGAAGCCGTCTTTAGGGTGAAGAACTATAGTGAGCAGTCCGGCCAACAGCGGTACGGTGATTTTTGATACTTGATCAAATAGACTTGTATAACTGAAAAATGACTTGTGTTCTTTCTGATTGACTAGTTTTCGCACTGCTATTGTCATTGAGGGGAAATATATTAAATTCGACATTCCTTTCAGAATCACCAGCACTAAAAACACATCAAAATTTGGCGAGTAGACGAGCGCAGCAGTGGAAGTGGCACGAAGAAAAGATCCCCATAATAATGTTTTTCTAATGTCTTGCCGGTCAATTAGTGTTCCGACTATTGGTCCCAGAAACAGCATAGGAGCACCCAGGCAAAATGCCAATAGTGCTACCGAGGATGGAGCTATACTCCACAGGTAAACGGGCACAGTAAATATGAGAAAAATATCTAACCATAATGCCAGGCTGGATAACGCTTGGACAACAATAAGCTCATCTGAAGCTTTCATTGTGTTGAGCCGGTTTTTAAAAATAGCGTGTCGTTGAATACGAATCCGTCAAGATCATGTTCAATAGCAAACTGAGAAAGGTCGCTTAATCTGTTTATAAAGCCGCGACTGTTGAAATTCAGTGAGGTGTTACAGAGCACTCCTATACCAGAAATTTTCATATACTCAGTCAACAACTGATGCATGCGCGGATTTTGAGATGCGTTGACCGATTGCGGACGTGCTGACTGATCAACGTGTGTGACAGCAGGTATGATATTCGAAACCACCTTTCGGAACTCTAGCATATAGGGAGAGGGGCGGTCAGGTTGGAAATAATCACCCATATTCTCCTCCAGACAGATGGGTGCAATGGGGCGAAACCCCTCTCTGTTCTTGATTCTGTTCAAACGCACTAGGTTTTGCCGTGGATAAGGTGCCGCTAATATTGATCGATTTCCCAATGCTCGGGGGCCCATTTCACACCTCCCTTGTACCCAGCCCAATATGTAACCGTTGTTGAGCAATTCTGCTACATGGCGAGAGTCATATTTTTCTTGAGTGAAGCTGCCCGGATTCTTAATGTCATCACGTGGTGACTCGCCTGCATAGGGGGACCACGTGATCTTTGCAATCCCTTTAGTGTGCAGTAAAGCATCAATCGCGGTACCTATTGCAGACCCGCTATCGTTTGCGCACGGAGGGACAAATACATCAGAGAAGAGCGCTGTTTCGATCCACTTGCTATTCCAGTTGCAGTTCAGCCCGCAACCACCTGCAATCAATAGAGGGATCTTGTCAGGCACTACATTTTTTATTGCAAACTGATGAAATATTTCAAACACCGCATTCGAAAAATGAAAGGCAAGAGAAGCGAATCTGGAGTCTTCAAGTCCTATATTGTAATATGGACTATTTTTAAATTGATCCTTTCTGACTTTTCTAAAGTCTAAATTCTTGTCTAGTAGATATTCAATAATGTATTGCCCTTCTATGTCTATTTCAGTCGCTTCACCGTAAGCAGCAAGTGCCATTAGCTTACCTGCATCGCTCAGGCGGATTTGGCCCGGCCCGAGGTTGAAAGCGGGGTCGGCGAGGCCGTATAAAAATGCAAATCTATCCCCAGGATTGTCGATGACTCGCCCCAGGCAGGTAATGTTTATATCCTCATCTATCCAATAAAACGCTCCAAAATGGCCCTCCCAAAGTAGCGCGTAGCAGGGTTGACCTTGAGGGAATGGAGAGAGGCCGTAAGCGCATAAAAGATGAGAGCGTTCGTGTGAAGACGAGAAGTAAGTTATATCTTGACCCAACAGGCTATGTTGATGAAGTATGATCTTATCAAGTCCAGAGTAACCTGCACCAATTGCATCGCACCCAGCGGCCGTCGCTCTACTCCATCCACTGTGCGCAATAACGTCCGGTGGCCCATCGATCATACTCATGACTTTTAGCAGCATATCAGGGGTTATGCTTGAAAAACGTAGCCCATTGTCTTTTTCTGCCTCAATACAAAACTTTAAACGGTAGCCCTCAATTAAGGCTATTGCTCCATCGTGACCATCTTTGATGCCGAGAATTGCGATGCCTTCACTTTGAGAACCTTTCATCTGTATGCCCCTGTTATCGCGTACCTTCTATCAGCGACCTTGTTTCTTTCGTGTAGGAACTCCCGCTTCCGTGGCCCGCACCCACTAAAAAAATAATGTGTTCTGTGGAGGTGTTCAGTGCGAGGAGTTCATTGATTTCTTTGTCGTGGAAATAGCCAGTTAACCAAGGTTGGAGGCCCAGCGCTGTGATCAATAGGTTTGCCGTTTGCGAGAGGTGTCCGACGTCAAGGAGCATGGGGCGGTAAGCACGAGAATGTGGGTACTTCCACCACAACTTGTCAAACCGGGAGGTGAAAAGCACCGCAAAACCTAGGTTGTTTGCCCAATGCTGGCCACATAAGTAAGAGGCTATGGGTTCTGAAGGAAGGGGGGTTACGTATTCAAGAATGTGTTGTTCGCTTATATAGTGATAAAGACCGGGGGCCAAGCCTTCTACATTTCGCGCCCATACATATCCTTCCGTAGCTTGAAGTCCCCCCGCCGACGGTGACGTTCTTCTGAAACCGAATTTTTGTGCTCCCACAGGTGCGTCATAATCAGTTTCTTTTTTGTAAGCTAACGTCCCGTAAAGTACAGTGGCCAGTGCCAGTAGTGATGAAGGACTGTCATAGAAATCTCTGCAGGTACTACGAGCCAAGAGCGTATCCCAAAGGCTTGCTTTTTGAATCGCATTAATGTCAGGAGGCGGTAACAGCGTTTGCTGGCCTCCTTTTATCGAGCACATTACGGGTTCATCTTTATGGAGCGATTCACAAAATTCCAAGTAACTTCTTGCATATTCTATGTACATTTCTGGCAGGTCAGGGGAGGGCGGATTTGGATGGCATGTACCGAGATGGAATATCTTGGATAGCACATCCCAGCCCCACTCATCGATCGGTTTAGCGTGTAGCAGCACCCCAGACTCTTGGATAGACCTATCGTCGGTCGTATCCATTACGTAATCACCCGCCGAAAATTTTAAAAGTCTCTCGAACTCTCCGGTATTCACTTCATATTGAGCGTGATTTTTATAATCCCATAAAAATGCTGATCCTTCTCTAAAGATCAAAAATATCTCACTGGATAGCCATCTTTTTGTTTTAGTGCGCATAGTGAGTTACCGTTCTTTTTGCCTGTTGATTGATGGATGCCTGGACCGTAGTCCAGGCGATAAATCAACGATTGATGACAGCGTGTCGGCGATCGAGAACCTTAGTTGTACTCGGTGTGGGTGTGAATGAGTAGGTTGGGATAGTGACCATCTTAATGGTGAAGTGTGGGTTGTTGTAGGCATCATTCGATTGATTTTTTAAGGTGGGTTCAATCATTACTCTTTTCATGATTAGTTCCTCAAAGTACCGCCTTCGCAAAATGGCTAGGCGCAAGAAACGGTAAAATTGACTAGCAGTGTTGTCAATGCAAAAGCGTGGAGTTTATGGGGTTTTCGAATAGGTATTCTGTGAAAGTTAAGCTGTATTTGTAGGAAAATGTACGGTGTTTTTTCTTACAGTCTTTTATGCGGTTGCATGCTGGGTGTTTAACAATGAGCCCTATTGATATGCGTTTAGCTGTCCATAACGTGCCAATTAATTCTTATCAAATTGTTTCGGAGCTTAACCAGCCAAAAAAAGCCCCGTGACCGAATGGACCACGGGGCTAAAAATTGGCTGGATGCGACCAACCAAAGGAGCGCTTAAATTACTTGGCGGTTGCTACCACCGTATCCGGCTGCCAGCCACCACCCAATGCTTTGTAGATCGCCACGATGCCGCGATACAGGTCTACTTCGGCCTGGGCCTGGGAGTCTTCGGCGGCCAGGCGTTCACGTTGTGCGTCGAGCAGCACCAGGAAGTCCACGGTGCCTTCGCGGTAGCGGATTGCCGCGAGGTCGGCGGCGGCGCGGCTGGATTCGCTTTGACGGATCAGCGAGACCAGGCGTTGCTGGCGTTTGCCGTAATCGCTGAAGGCGTTTTCGGACTCTTCCAGTGCGAGCAGGACTTGCTGCTCGTAGGTCGCCAGGGCGCCATCGGCCTGTGCATCGGCACCGCGCAAACGTGCGCGCACGCTGCCCAGGTCAAATGCGGCCCAGGTGATGCTCGGGCCAAGGGCCCAGGCGTTGGCGGCCGATGAGCCGATCTGCGAACCCCGCCCGGCGGTAAAGCCGAGGAAACCGCTGAGGCTGACCCGTGGGAACAGGTCGGCCTTGGCCACGCCGATACGCGCGGTGGCGGCGGCCAGTTTGCGTTCGGCGCTGAGGATGTCCGGGCGCCGTTGCAGCAGTTGCCCCGGGTCGCCGATCGGCAACGCCTTGGCAATCGCCGGCAGGTCTTTGGGGCTCAAGTCGACGGTCAGCTTGTCGGGGCGCTGGCCGAGGAGGGTGGCGATGCGGTTGCGCTCGCGCATTTGTTCGGCCTGCAGTTGCGGCACGCTGGCTTCCACCGCCGCGAGGCGTGCGTCGGCACGCTCGACGTCGAGTTGGTCGCCGACCCCGGCATCGCGCAGGCTGACGGTGATGGTGCGCGAATCCTGCTGGTTCTTCAGGTTGTCCAGGGCAATGCGTTCACGCAATTGTGCGCCGCGCAGTTGACCATAGGCGTCCACCAGTTCGGCAATCATGGTGACTTGCAGTTGGTACAGGTCGGCTTCGGCAGCCTGCTGGTCGGCGTCGGTGGCTTCCAGATTGCGCTGGATGCGGCCGAACAGGTCCAGTTCCCAGGCCATGTCCAGGCCCAGGTCGTAACGCTCGCTGTTGACGCGCTTGGTGGTCTGGCCAGGGATCTGCCCTTTGCCCAGGTCACTGCTGGCGCGGCTGGTAATTACCGGCATGGCGTCGTTGCTGGCGTCATCGCGGATCGCACGGGCAGCACGCAGGCGGGCAAAGGCGACGCGCAGGTCCCGGTTACCTTGCAGCGACTGAGTCACCAACTGGTTGAGGGTCGGGTCCTCGAATTGCTGCCACCAGATGCCTTCGAACTTGGCGTGATCGTAGTTCTTGGCGTCCACGGCGGCGGTGATATTGGCCGCCTCCGGGGTCTGGGTCTTGTAGTCCGGGCCCACGGCACAGGCGGCAAGCGCCAGTACCAGGAGGCTCGGCAGGAATATTTTCACGCTCATTGCTGTGTCTCCAGCTTCAAGGCCTTGGCCGCTTTGCGCGCGTCCTGGCGCTCCACATAACGTCGGATCAGTACGTAGAACACTGGTGTCAGCAACAGACCGAAGAAGGTCACCCCGATCATCCCGGAGAACACCGCCACACCCATGGCATGACGCATCTCGGCACCGGCACCGCTGGACAACACCAGGGGCACTACACCCATGATGAAGGCGAACGAGGTCATCAGGATCGGCCGCAGACGCAGACGGCATGCTTCGAGTACCGCCGCCAGTGGGTCGAGACCCTCGGCTTGTTTATCCTTGGCAAACTCGACGATCAGAATCGCGTTCTTACACGCCAGGCCCACCAGTACGATCAGGCCGATCTGGGTGAAGATGTTGTTGTCGCCGCCCGAGATAATCACCCCGGTGATGGCCGACAGCAGCGTCATCGGTACGATCAGGATCACCGCCAACGGCAGGCTCCAGCTTTCGTATTGGGCGGCCAGTACCAGGAACGCCAGCAGTACGCAGAGCGGGAACACGAACAGCGCGGTGTTGCCCGAGAGGATTTGCTGATACGTCAGGTCGGTCCACTCGTAGGTCATGCCGTTGGGCAGTTCATCCTTCAACAGTTTTTCAATCGCTGCCTGGGCCTGGCCGGAGCTGTAGCCCGGTGCGGCGTTGCCGTTGATTTCTGCGGTGATGAAGCCGTTGTAGTGCATCACGCGGTCCGGGCCCGAGGTGTCGCTGACCTTGATAAAGGTCGCCAGCGGGATCATCTCGCCTTTGTTGTTACGCACTTTCAGCTGGCCGATCTGGTCTTCATCCTGGCGGAACTGCTGCTCAGCCTGCACGTTGACCTGGTAAGTGCGGCCAAAGCGGTTGAAGTCGTTGGCATACAACGAACCCAGGTAGATCTGCAGGGTGTCGAAGATGTCGCTGATCGCCACGCCGTGGGTCTTGGCCTTTTCACGGTCGATGGCAGCATCGACCTGGGGCACGTTGACCGTGTAGCTGGTGAACAGGCCGAACAACTCAGGTACGCCACGGCTCTTGGTGATGATGTTCTGTACTTCTTTGTACAGCTCGTCATAACCCAGGTTGCCACGGTCTTCGACCTGCAGGCGGAAGCCGCCAATCGTCCCCAGGCCCTGTACCGGCGGCGGCGGGAAGATCGCCATGTAGGCTTCTTCGATGCTGCTGTACTTGCCGTTCAGTGCACCGGCAATCGCACCTGCGGACAGGCTCGGGTCTTTACGCTCCTCGAATGGCTTCAAGGTCACGAACACGATGCCGTTGTTCGGGCTGTTGGTGAAACCGTTGATCGACAGGCCGGGGAAGGCGATAGCGCTTTCCACGCCGGGCTGTTTCATAGCGATGTCAGACATGCGCTTGATCACGTCTTCGGTGCGGTCCAGGCTCGCGGCGTCCGGCAATTGCGCGAAGGCCACCAGGTATTGCTTGTCCTGGGCCGGAACGAAACCGGTCGGCGTGTGGGCGAAGCCCAGCCAGGTCAGCACCATCAGGCCGGCGTACAGGAACAGCGCAATACCACTGCCGCGAATCACCCGGCGTACGGTGCCGACGTAACCATGGCTGGCTTTGTCGAAGAAGCGGTTGAACGGTTTGAACAACCAGCCGCCGAGCAATTTGTCGAGGAACTTGGAGAAGCGATCCTTCGGTGCGTCGTGACCTTTAAGCAATACCGCTGCCAGCGCGGGCGACAGGGTCAGCGAGTTGAACGCCGAGATCACCGTCGAGATCGCAATGGTCAAGGCGAACTGCTTATAGAACTGTCCGGTCAAGCCGCTGATGAAGGCCGCTGGAACGAACACCGCACACAGTACCAACGCGGTGGCGATGATCGGGCCGGTCACTTCGCTCATGGCCTTTTCAGTGGCCGGGAACGGTTCGAGTCCCAATTCGATGTTCCGCTCGACGTTCTCCACCACCACGATGGCGTCGTCCACCACGATACCGATGGCCAATACCAGGCCGAACAGAGACAGCGCGTTGAGTGAGAAGCCGAACAGGTGCATCACCGCAAACGTACCGATCAACGATACCGGCACCGCCACCAATGGAATGATCGAGGCGCGCCAGGTCTGCAGGAACAGGATCACCACCAGCACCACCAGGATCAGTGCTTCGAACAAGGTGTGGACCACTGCCTCGATGGAGCCGCGCACGAAGACGGTCGGGTCATAGGCGATGCGGTAATCCATGCCTTCCGGGAAGCTCTGCTTGAGCTCCGCCATCTTCGCCCGCACTTCATTGGAGATGTCGATGGCGTTGGAGCCAGGGCGCTGGAAGATCGGAATCGCCACGGCCGGCTGGTTATCGATCAACGAGCGCAGGGCGTATTGGCTGGAGCCCAACTCCACCCGCGCAATGTCTTTGAGGCGGGTGATTTCGCCGTTGGCGCCGGCACGGATGACGATATTCTCGAACTCTTCCTCAGTGACCAGGCGGCCCTGGGTGTTGACCGAGAGTTGGAAGCTGGTGTCATTCGGTGCAGGCTGCGCGCCCAATGCACCGGCGGCCACCTGGCGGTTTTGTTCACGAATGGCCGTCACCACATCGGTAGCGGTCAGGTTGCGCGAAGCGGTCTTGTTCGGGTCCAGCCACACACGCAGGGAGTAATCGCCCATGCCGAACAACTGCACATCGCCCACGCCGCCCAGGCGTGCCAACTCATCCTTGATATTGAGGATGGCGTAGTTGGACAGGTAGAGCATGTTGTAGCGTTGGTCCGGGGAGGTGATGTGCACCACCATGGTCAGGTCGGGAGAGGCCTTGTCCACGGTAATACCGATGCGCGTCACTTCCTCAGGCAGTTTCGGCTGGGTCCGCGTCACCCGGTTCTGTACCTGCACCTGCGCGTTGTCCAGGTCGGTGCCCAGGGCGAAAGTGATGGTCAGGGTCAGCTTGCCGTCGGCGGTCGACTGCGAGGACATGTACAGCATGTTCTCGACGCCGGTGATGGCTTGCTCGAGCGGAGCGGCCACGGTTTCACCGATGACTTTGGGGTTGGCGCCCGGGAAGTTGGCGCGCACCACCACGGTCGGCGGCACGACTTCGGGGTATTCGCTGATCGGCAATTGGAACAGCGAGATCGCGCCGGCGATCAGGATCAACAGCGAGAGCACCGCTGCGAAGATCGGCCGCGAAATGAAGAACTTGGAAAAATTCATCTTGAGTCGTATCCCTTAACCGCGTGGAGTCGCAACGGCTGCGAGCTTGGGCGCGGTTTTTTCCGGCGCCACTTGCTCCAGGTTGCTGGCTTCAAGCGCTTGTCGTTGTTGTGCCAAGGCCGCGAGGGTTTCCTTGCTGGCCATCGGGATGGTTTCCGGAGCGACCGGCGACCCAGGGCGCACGCGCTGCAGGCCCTTGACGATAATGGTGTCGTCCTTGTTCAGGCCGCTGCGTACGATGCGCAAACCTTCAATCTTCGGCCCCAGTTCCACCGAGCGATACGCCGGCTTGTCGCCGTCCATCACCAGCACGAACTTCTTGCCCAGGTCAGTGCCCACGGCCTCGTCGTTGATCAGCACGGCGGAGTAGGTGCCGCTGCCGACCAGTTTCAGGCGCGCATACAGGCCAGGGGTGTATTCGCCCTTGCTGTTGTCGAACACGGCGCGACCCCGGATGGTGCCGGTGGCCGGGTTGACCTGGTTGTCGACGAAGTTCATCTGGCCCAGGTGCGGGTTGCCGGTTTCGTTGGACAGGCCCAGGTAGACAGGGGTGGTAGCACCACGACGGCCTTGGCGAGCCAGCTCGGTGTACTTGAGGAATACGCGCTCATCGGCGTCGAAGTAGGCATAGACCTTGTCGGTGGAGACCACGCTGGTGAGCGCGGTGACGTCGGCGGTCACCAAGTTGCCGGCGGTGATTTCGGCACGGCTGACGCGGCCGCTGATCGGCGAGGTCACGCGGGTGAAGCTCAGGTTCAGCTTGGCCAGGTCCAACTGCGCCTGGATCCCGGCGACGGCGGCGCGCGATTCCTGGGCGGCGGTGGTGCGCGAGTCGGCCAGTTCGGCGGAGATCGCATTGCTCTGGCGCAGGCGTTCGCCGCGCTGGGCTTCATTGTCGCTGCGCGAGGCGGCGGCTTTGGTTTGTGCCAGCTGGGCTTCGAGGCGGCGCACTTCAGCCTGGAACGGGCGCGGGTCGATCTGGAACAGCAGGTCGCCTTTCTTCACCAGGGCGCCTTCGATGAAGGCCACCTGATCGATCTGGCCCGAGACGCGTGGACGAATCTGCACGGTTTCCGGTGCCTCCAGGCGACCGGTGAATTCGTCCCACTCGTTGACCGGTTGCTCCAGCACCTTCGCCACGCTGACTTTTGCAGCTGGCATGGCGGCCGCTTGTTCCGGGGTCTTGCCGCATGCGCTCATCACCACCACGGCCAAAATCGCCAGGGGAAAGCGCAAATGTTTGAGTGACTGTTCCATGAGGTGCATCCGCCAATGTATTTGAGATGGGCGGATCATGCGCGGCGCTGTGCTATGTCACGAATCGAATGAAGCAAAGGTAACTATCATTCGGAATGATATAAGCGCGAGATTAGCCCTCTAGCATGGGGGTTTCGTTAGGGGGCTATCAATGGGCTTGATGACAAAACACTATTGCGTGCGGTGCAACTCAGGATTTCCAGGGGGGTTTAGGTCTCGGTGTTCCGTGCAGCGTGCGCATGGAAGCGCTAAATAGGTGGCCCCACAGCGGCTGGGCGAATAGGCCTGTGATGCCCATTGGAAGTCGAGTGGCACCAGATTGATCGACGCCAAACCCGCCGAGTATGCCGGGAGCGGGCATAGCAGCGGGTGATGAATCGCCCGAGTGAGCGGCCGGCCCTATTGGAAATACACCGGCTTGTAGGAAATTGTCTTGGTCACGTAGCGTGGCTCTTCGCCTAAACCTGCCACATTTAACTCTTGCTTCACGCCATGCGTTTTGGTGACTTTTGGGGTGATCTTGTTAATCAGGTCATTTTTGAGCTTATCGTTCGCCCATCTTTCGGCACCTTCGGCAGAAAGGCCAGGTAACTTATCTTGACGGCCGATTGCCAGCTCGTTTCGCCTCTGGGTCATATAGGTGGAACCATAGTTCATGGTCACCGTGCCCTCGAAAGCCTTGACGGGGCGCTTGATCTCTTGCTGTAGCAATCGAGCAAACGAATGACTTCCGCCCTCACCGGAGTGGCAAATCAACAACCTGATGTTGTCGTAACTCGAGGGGTCAACACCCTTGCTTTTTAATAACGCAACCAACTCTTTAGCGGAGTACTGCGTTTGGTCGATAACCACATGGGTGCCTTGTCTCAGCAACTTGTCAACAAAGTCGCGCCCATGCCCGTGGGCCACAATGTTAAGACGCTGCGGCCCCTTGTAGTTGTCAACATAGGTATGCACTTCGTTGGCGATCATTTTGAGGTCTTGCATGTGATTCGGCTTAATGGCTTTGTCTTTGGTCAGGCTTTTCTGGAAGTTATTGCCCGGGGACGCAGACGCGGAAGCGGTGGCCGAGACCGGGTCATTTGCCTGAGCGGCGAAGTGCTCTATCTTTGCCCCGTAGGCACGGTTCCTGGCAGCGTCGTAGTGAAACCAATCACCGGTTTTCTCATCCTGTATGGCAGTCGTTTTGATCCGTTCAGTGCGCGTGCCAACTTTATAGGTACCTTCAGCAATATCCGCTCTTTTGACGAACTCATTGAACTGCGCATTGTTCATCCCGCTTTGTTGCAACTTGCGCAGAGTGGGGAATTTTCCGGTTGCGGCATTTGGCACTTGGCTGGCTGGCAGGCCGGGTGCCTTCCCCAGTACACCGCGACCAAATGGCCTGCTTGCCGCTCCGGCCCGTCCAACCCCGCGGGCAGCCCCGGCCGGCACACTTCGTCCTGCCCCACGCAGCGCCCCCGCGCCTTTGCCGAATGCCGCACCTGTCATGTACATGACACCATCGAATATCACATCGCTAAGCGCGGCCAGCCAATCACCGTTGACAAGGTTCATGGCGGCGGATCCACCGGGTGCCAGGCCAGTGATGAATTTGAGCCTGGCCTTGTCCTTGGCCGCCTCGTCCTCGAATGTGCTGGTTGTCTTGGTCAACTCGAACAGCTTATCGAAGCTGAAGGAGGGGAGGGAATGGCTGGAAACCCGCTCGGCAATATAGTTGCTGCGCGCGCTGGTGAAGGACGCCGGGATGGTGACGGGTAATGGGCTGGCTGCTTGCCTGGCGGCTTGATCCTTCGAAGGGGTCAGCTCTTGGATCGCCGAGCTTTCCCAGGCTTGGCCAACATCAGTGGGGGTTTCGACCCATTCGCCTTGAAGGCCTTCCTTGAAGTTTTCTTTCAGGTCGTCGCGCTTGGTTATTTGGCCTTTCTGCGATGACATTTCATAGAATTCCGGGTTGCCGTCACGCAGGGTATGGACAATCAGCCTGCGGTTGTCCATGGGTTGCGCCGGCGTGAGATCTTCATCTTCTTGTCTGCCTGCGCGAGTGAACACCGTTGTCTTACTGACTTGGCCTTCGACGAACACTCGAATTTTCCCGAACTCGAGATTTTTTCGATCTTCCAGAGGCAGCCTGGATATCTGGTTTTTTATAACGGTGGCGTGTGCGCCGATGAGGTTGTTTTTGTAGGCAGTAAACTTGTTTTTATGCTCGAGTATTGGGTCGGGTCGGTCTGCCAGTTGAGTGAGCATGCTGGTGGGGAACCGGCGGTCTTCGGAAATCCAGCGTGAAAAGACATTTGACTCAGGATTTGAAAGATAGAAATCCACCAATGAGTATCTGATTGGGGTGAGATAGGCATGAGCACCGTGGGCTCGCCCTGCAGGCCCGTTATCCCGGAAACACTTGAGTTCGTAAGGCAATTCGACACCGAATTTTTTCTTCAGCGCCTCCAAGGCAAGCTCTCGTTGGGTCGGCACCTTGGCGGCAAGGTGTCCGAGGGTTGTTTCCAGCGTCGACGTTTTGTCCTTGAATGCTTGTTTCGTCTGATCGATCTGCGCTTGCGGATAGTCGCCGTCCTCCCGGGGCGGGAGCGTACCGTGCAGTTTCCCCCATTCGATCAACGCCAGGCGGGATGTCCCCTCCTGTATGGCTTGGCCGAAATCGGTAATCGGGTCCTTGGCATCCTGCGCAAACACCTGGGCAAAGGTCATATCTGCGGTGGCGCCAGGGCTGTAGGTTTCAATGCGCGCCACTGCGGCCTTGAACGCGACCCAGGCAGTCGAGCCGTAACTCACGTCATTGGGAATGTTCTGGACCAGCAGCTCAGGCGCCGCCCGCGCCAGCAGCAGGTGCGCGGCCACGGGTGCCAACTCGGGCGATACCCGGTTGAGCTGGACGAGATGGTCGGCGAGGCCCTGTTTGATCGTCACCAGAGGCTTTCCACTGAAACGGTCGTCTGCCAGGTTGTATCCCGCCACATGGTTTGGCTTTGGATGAAACAGGCTTTCCTTGTCCAGGGTGGTCGCAATGGCGGTCAGGACCCAGTCATGGGGCGTGCTGGTTTTCCAGGTGTCGCCCATCTTGGCCTTCAGGGCGGATTCGAGTTCGCGGGCCTTGGGCGTATTGACTATTTTTTCTATGACTTGCAGAGGATTGCGCAATTCGCTGGTGGAAAATTGCATGTTTTTCGCCAGGTAGCCCAGCGCACCGCGTCGATCCGGACGTGACGTCCCATCGTTGCTCAGGGTCGGCAGGTTAAGGTTGTAGTTGAAGTGGCTGTAGACGGTTTTTTGTTCGTAATTCTCCAGCGGCACGGGCCAGGACAAGGCTCCGCCGAGGCTGCCGAGTTTCGAGACCGGCAGCGGTGCGCTGCTGATGACGTTCCTGACGTTCTCGAGTTCTGCCACGGTTTTTGGCAGGATCCAATTGTTCGCAAGCATAAACTGCTCGAGGGTCGGCGCCGTGGTGTCACCCAATTGTCTCTGCTGGCTGAACGACGAGTCGGGATCCACCGCCATCGTGGTGTTCTTCAAGGCCTCTTCGACCTGGCGAGACCCACTGTTCACCAGGTGCGTCAATTTGGCGGACAACCCGTGCATATCGGCGAGATCACCTCGCGCAGTTTTTTCGTCGTCAAGTATGCCCAGGTCGGCTGCAGGTGCCATTTGACTGTCTGGATCGTTAGCCGCGTTTTTCCGGAACACTTGGGTCTGCGCCAACTCATTGGCTCGCGCCGCATTGCCATTGGCGTCTTCTCCATAGAAATTCGCCACGACAAACAGAGGCGCGGATGAGTGACTGCCGGGGGTGACGATCAAGGGGTTGTTGCCTGCCGCCACAACGCCTGCCGCGCGCAGCACGGGGGCAACGAGCGTGTCCCATAACGGGTCTTTATCCGCGGCCCTGAACGTCTCGCGACGGCCACTGGCAGTCGCGGTGAGATGGCCGAAGGAACTGATCGACAGCGGCTTGGACAGATCAATATGTTTGGCGCTCGCCCATTCCACGAACTGGGGGTTTTCAAGCAGTTTGTGCAGGTGGCCCCACCACTGGCCGAATGTCGATTGCGGCGGTATGCCGTTGATAGTGTCCGTACCGTCAAATGAAGGCCCGTTCCGGGCGATGTTCTGCGCGGCCGTGGCAAATAACAGCGCGAGGTCTTTGTCGCCCTTGGCTTCGGGGCGGGCGTCCGGGGCTTGATCGGCGGTGTGTGCCGCGTTGCCGGTGCCGGCTGCCGGGAGAGGGGGGATGGCGGTTGTTGGCGGAAGAGGGCGTGCTGGCGTGACAGTCGGCTGGGTGACGGTCGCTGATAGGCTCATGCAGTGTTATCTCGCGGTCTGGTTCAGGCAGAGTCACCCAGCGCGGGTTTTATCGACTGGGCTCGTAGCGTGAGTGAGTCACCGTGAGGTTTGATTCCAATTTTCCGACAGCGGAATGTTATCAATTGCTACCTGCCGGACTGTGCGAGACGGTCATCCCCCGGCGCGCCTGTTGCCGCAATCAAGTTGGGGGCGCCGTGCGTCATCGTGCGTCACCTGGGCCGTCAGTGCGAAATTGTGGACAGGGCCGTGCAGCCCGGAAAATCGACTCCAGTTGCCAGGTATCTGTCGAGCACGCCCGTGCTTCGAGGCTTGGCTGACGACGCGTACTTAAACTGGAGCAAGACATGATTCAATACCTCAAGACTGCCAAACCGGTGGCTGCACAGGCCGAGATCGCGAGCCAGGTTCGCGATGTGGTGGCTGACATCATTGCCAACGTCGGTCGCCAGGGGGACGCCGCGGTCCGTGAGTATTCCCGGCAGTTCGATCAGTGGGACCCGCTCAGCTTTCGTCTGACCGATGAGGAAATTGCCGCCTGCGTCGCCAGCCTCTCGGCGCAAGAGATCGGCGATATCACCTTTGCCCAGGAGCAGGTGCGCCGCTTTGCGCAGGTGCAAAAGGCTGCGCTGGTGGATGTCGAGGTCGAGACCCTGCCGGGCGTGATCCTGGGGCACAAGAACATTCCGGTGAACTCGGTGGGCTGCTATATCCCCGGCGGCAAATACCCACTGTTGGCGTCGGCGCATATGAGCGTGTTGACTGCCAAGGTCGCCGGCGTCAAGCGCGTGGTGGCCGTGGCGCCGCCGTTCGATGGCCGCCCGCATCCGGCCATCGTCACGGCGATGCACCTGGCGGGCGCTGACGAGATCTACTGCCTCGGCGGGGTGCAGGCCATTGCCGCGCTTGCCTTGGGCACCGACACGTTTGCGCCGGTCGACATGGTCGTCGGCCCCGGTAACGCGTATGTGGCAGAAGCCAAGCGCCAGTTGTACGGCAAGATCGGTATCGACCTGATTGCCGGCCCCACCGAAACCCTGGTTATCGCTGACGAAACCTCCGATGCAGAACTGGTGGTCGCCGACCTGCTGGGGCAAGCAGAGCATGGGGTGAACTCTCCGGCGGTGTTCCTGACCAACTGCCGTGCACTCGCCGAGGCGATTCCAGCCGAGATCGAGCGCCAACTGGCGGTCCTGCCGACGGCCGGGGTGGCTGCCATCGCCTGGCGTGACTACGGTGAAATCATCCTCTGTGACAGTGTTGAGGAACTGGTGGAGGAGGCCGATCGCATCGCCTCCGAGCATGTCCAGGTCATGACCCGTGATCCGTTGTATTTCCTCGAGCACATGACCAATTACGGCGCGCTGTTCCTCGGGGAGCGCACCAACGTCTCGTATGGCGATAAAGTCATCGGCACCAACCACACCCTGCCGACCACCAAAGCTGCGCGGTACACCGGCGGGTTGTGGGTGGGCAAGTTCATCAAGACCTGTACGTACCAGCGCGTGCTGACGGATGAGGCCTCAGTGCTGGTGGGCGAGTACTGCTCGCGACTCTGCGCGATGGAAGGGTTTGCCGGCCACAAGGAGCAGGCGGATATCCGCATCCGTCGCTACAAGACCACCGCTTGAGTCACGCCCTGCTGCCCGCAA
The DNA here is from genome assembly GCF_016651025.1 of Pseudomonas sp. TH21. Lineage (NCBI taxonomy): Bacteria > Pseudomonadati > Pseudomonadota > Gammaproteobacteria > Pseudomonadales > Pseudomonadaceae > Pseudomonas > Pseudomonas sp. TH21. The sequence goes on from NZ_JAEKEQ010000001.1 coordinate 3,077,991, forward strand.
TGGGCAGCAGGGCGGCGTTGCTTCTAGTCCTGCCCACCCCAGACAATCGCCGCATTGTCTCCCGTCATGTACTCGCGCACCTCCACCGGCAGTGACAGGTCGGCGGGCAGCAGCACTGTTGCCGCGCGCAAGTGCCGTTTGCGAATCAGGCCTTTTTCCACATAGTTCAACGTCAGCCGGGTGGAGAAGGGCTGGCGATAGGACGATGACGCCACCCCGGTGACCAGCCCATGCAGAAAGCGTATGGGCCGCCGGTGCTGCGGCGTGAGGATCGAGAAAGTGATTTCGTTGCGCTGCTTGCCCTCGAAATCCACCATGAACAACCGGTCGCCCAGCAACAGGCAGAAACCGTGATAGGTGAACGAGTAGCCGGTCTTGCCGCTGCCATCCTGCAATGGGAAGCGCTCGACGGTCACGTACTGCACCATCGTGTCCGCGCGGTAGAGGCACGTCACCGAGCGCAGGATCCGGCCTTTATAGATCGACGAGTTGTGGTAGCGGTAATACACGCCCAGGTAGTCGTCCAGCGCGTGCGCCGAAGCCTTGGCCAGTGGCAGGAAATGATTGAACTGCGCGGAGGCACGCAGCCCGATCGGCAGCTCGTTTTCAAACCCTTCGTAGAACTGCTTGAAGTCGGCCGGGGGACGAAACAGGTCCTCGGCTTCCATCATGAAATACCGCGCGATTTTCTGCAGGATCTTCTGCGACGGCACATGCTGGCCGGCCAGGTACTTGTTGAACTGCTGGCGGTTCACATCGATCTTGCGGCACATGTCAGCGACTGACCGGCACGACTCCACCAGCGTGGCGAGGTTTCTCTGCACGTTGCCTTGCAGGTCATTGCGCACTTGATGGCGCTCTCCATGGGAGGGGGCGATTACAACTGACATGGGGGCGTGGATCTCCTCGCAAGCGGCTTTTTTAGTTTTTTTTTCGGGCAGCGGATCAGGCGTGAGCTGCATGCCGAGCATGCTAGATAGTCTGCAACCGAGCGTCCAGCACGCACTTGCCGGACTGTCGCTGCTGCACATGTGCGTCGGTCTGCGTCACACCACAGCCATCTGCGAAATTGAGCCGCGCGCACGATCTCTCGATACTCGAAACGTCCACGTGGCCTGCTCGCCGGCAGTCCATGAGCGCGTGCATGTCAGCCATCAAGAGCGACCTTCCACGTGGGGCACCTTGCAACATCACTGTCTAAATACTGATGGCCAGCGGCCATTAATTCCAATAACGAAGGGGCCTCAGCCCCTCGACAGGTGATCCATGTTATCGAGCAAACGCGACAACTCCCTGGTTACGCCCAGAATCAAGAAAGCGCGAATGGCCACGTTCGCGGGCTTCATGATCATGGGGGCGCTGTTTTACACCTGGTCGGTCGGGGTGAGCGCGTTTCGAAACCATTTAGGCATGGAGGGAAGCCTCGGCGACCTGAACTTCGGCATGGTCGCCCTGGGGATTGCCATCGGCGGCACCTTCGGTGCATTCATCGTCGGGTATTTCGTCGACCGGTTCGGCCCACGGACCGTAATCCGCACCACCTTGCTGGCCTATCCACTCTCGCTCATCGCCCTGGGGTTTGCCTCGCAATACACCTTCGCGCTGATGTTCGGATGCCTGTTGGGCGCCTTGCGCGGGTCGGTCGACACCGCCCTGAATGCGCACGGTGTGCAGGTCGAACGGTTTTATCAACGCTCCATCATGTCGGCGTTTCATGCGTACTTTTCGTTGGGCGGCTTTCTGTTTGGAATCCTGGCCAGCTACCTCGCCGGCTTTTCTTCCGACAGCGCGATTATTCCCTTCACGGTGGCCGGGGTTTCGCTGGCGCTGCTGAGCCTGCTGACCAGTCAGTTCATGCTCGGCAAGGACGAGCTGCTGCCGGTCAACCACGAACCGACTCGCAGCGCCGCCGCGCCCACCGCGCGTAACTGGAAAGTGCTGATGTTGATGGTGGCTTTCGGAGCGCTGCTGATTGCGGGGATGATCAGTGAAAGCTCGGTCAGCGACTGGGGCCAGGAGTTCCTGGTGCGCGAGACCGGCATGACCATCTCGACCGCTGGCCTCGCCATCAGCTTCTTTACCGGCGCCGGGTTTATCGCGCGCATGACCGGTGACTGGCTGGCCGAGCGTATCGGCGCGGCGGCGATGGTGTTCTGCTGCGGCGCGATCTCGATTGTCGGCATCTTCCTGGCAACCCTGAGTCACGCCCCGGTGATGGGCATGGCTGGCTTTGCCCTGCTGGGGCTCGGGCTCGCGTGTATCGCGCCGCTGATGCTGTCGGCGGCGGGGCGCAAGGACCCGGCCAACTCGGGCCGCAATGTCGGCATCGTCAACGGCATCGGATTTGGCGGCATGCTCGGTGGCCCGGCGGTCTATTCGTACCTGGTGAGCACCTACGGCATCGGCGCGCTGTTCTACATGCCGCTGGTGCTCATGAGCCTGATCGCGATCTTCGGCCCGCTGTTGATGCGAGTCAAACCCGGCGCCTCGGCGGCCCATCCGGCTGCATCCGCAGCTGCCAACAACAGCGAGGCGAAGATTTAAATGCAAGCCACTCCTGAAGTCATCGTGATCGGCAGCGGTGTCGGCGGCGCCATGACCGCCCGCCGCCTGGCCGAACACGGGGTGAACGTGCTGATGCTCGAGCGTGGCGACTGGGTGCCGAAGGAAGCGGACAACTGGCGTGTGGCCTCGGTGTTCTTCGACAAGAAATACACCGCCCACGACACCTGGCTGGATGCCCAAGGCAAGCCGTTTCGCCCGAGCATCTACTACAACGTCGGCGGCTGTACCAAGTTCTATGGCGGCTCGATGATCCGCTACCGCGAGCGGGATTTCGAGGTGCTGCAGCACGAGGAGGGCGTGTCGCCGGCGTGGCCGGTCAGTTACGCCGAGTTCGAACCGTATTACACCCAGGCCGAGCAGATTTTCAAAGTGCACGGTGACGACCGCGACGATCCGTCGGCGCCGTGGCGCAGCAAGCCGTATCCGTACCCTGCGGTGGCGTCGGCGCCTATCGTCGAGCACATGTGCAAGGGCATGCGGGCGGCGGGCGCGCGCACCTCGGCGATGCCGTTGGCGGTCGATTATTCGGCTGACGGCCACTGCACCCTGTGCAAGACCTGCGACGGCTTTCCTTGCCGGATTTCGGCAAAAATGGAGGCAGAGACCGCACTGGTGCAGCCTGCGCTGGCAACGGGCAATGTGACCCTGCGTACCAACACCTTGGTCAAGCGGTTGCTGCTCAGCCAGGACGGCAAGCAAGTGACCGGGGTCGTGGTGGAAAGTGACGGCCAGACTGAAGTACTGACCGCCCGGCTCATCGTGGTCTCCTGTGGCGCCGTCAACAGTGCGGCCTTGCTGCTGCGGTCGGCGTGCGAAGCCGCGCCGAATGGCGTCGCGAACAGCTCGGACGTGGTTGGCCGTTACTACATGGCACACAACCAGACCGCATTGATGGGGTTGTCGCCGCGCCCCAACGACACGGTGTTCCAGAAAACCGTGTCGATGAACGAGTTCTACTTCGGCGCGCCGGATTATCCCTTCCCACTGGGCCATGCGCAGATGCTCGGCAAACTCCAGGGCGGGATGCTCTCGGCCAATGTGCCGTTCATGCCCAAGGTGGTCGGCGCCACCATGGCCAAGCACAGCATGGACTGGATTGCCTTCTCGGAAGACCTGCCGGACCCCGACAGCCGCATCCTGATCAAGGACGGCCAGATCCAGATGGCGATCCGTCGCAACAACCTGCGCCCCCACCGTCGGTTCATCAAGAAGATGGTGGCGCTGCTGCGTGCCAGCGGTTACCCGATCGTATTGACCAAGCCGTTGCTCAAGCACTCCACCTCTCACCAGTGCGGCACCGTGCGATTTGGTCGCGACCCGACGACCTCGGCCCTGGACATCTATTGCCGCAGCCATGACCACGCGAACCTGTTCGTGATCGATGCGTCATTCATGCCGTCGTCCGCCGCGGTCAACCCGGCCTTGACCATCGCCGCCCAGGCGCTGCGGGCTGCGGAACATATTCTCGCGACGGAATTCGGCATCACCTCTATCCGGCGGCCTGATGAACAGCAGGCCGCGACACTCTCTCTTTACGCCATAGCAGGAGCGCAGCATGACTGATACGAAAACAAAAAAAATGACCGGTGGGCAAATCGTGGTCGAGTACCTTATCCGCGAGAAAGTGCCCTATGTCTTCGGGATCCCGGGGCATGGCAATACCGCGCTGCTGGACGCCTTTGTCGACCGCAAGGATGAGATCACCCTGGTGCCGGCCATGCACGAGCAAGGTGCGTCACACATGGCTGACGGCTTCTACCGCTCCAGCGGGCAAATCGCGGCTGTCTGCGCCTCCATCGGTCCGGGGGCGACCAATACCCTGACGGGGATCGCCACCGCGTTCGCCGACTCGCTGCCGCAACTGGTGATCAGCGGCGGTGTGCACACCTACATGCTGGGCAAAGGCGTGCTGCAGGAACTCGACCGTCCCCACGGCGATAACTTCCCGCGCATGGCGGAACCCGTGGTGAAGCGCTGGTGGCAACCGGGCACGGTGGCGCAGTTGCCCGGGGTGATGACCCAAGCGTTCAACGTGATGCTCGAAGGGCGCCGTGGCCCTACCTTGATCAACCTGCCGCAGGACTTGCAGGCCGAATGTGCGGAAATCGAGTTGCCAGCGCCGCAGACGCACCGTGGCCACGGCCGCCTGCACGGCGACCCGGCCGACATCGCGCGTGCCGTGCACCTGCTGATGTCGGCGGAACGTCCGGTGATCATGGCGGGCGGCGGCGTGATCGCCGCGAACGCCAGTGACGACCTGGTCGCCATCGCCGAACACCTGGGCGCCGCGGTGACCACCTCCTTCATGGGCAAAGGCTCGATCCCCGAGGACCATCCGCTGTATGCCTGGCCGTGCGGCGACCTCGGCTCGATCCCCGGCAATGCGATGACCCGCGAGGCCGATGTGATCCTCGCCGTCGGTTGCCGCTTCAGTGATCGAATCACGTCCTCCTACCGGCCCGGCGTGACCTTCGATATTCCGAACAAGACCCAACTGATCCAGATCGATATCGATGGCTTCGAGCTGGGCAAGAACTACCCGGTGGAAGTCGGCATCGTCGGCGATGCCGGGCCGATCCTGCAGGCGCTGCTGGCCGCATTGCGTGACAGCGGGGCGGCGCGTGACTACAGCACCTCGCCGATGTTCCAGCGCCTGCAGCACCTGAAGGCCAAGTGGGAGGAACACCTGGCGCCGCTGCGTACCTGCAATCAGTCGCCGATGACGGTGTCCCAGGTGCTGTTCGAAGCGCGCAAGATCCTGCCGCGCAACACCATTGTCGTGACCGACTCCAGCAACCCGCAGAACCAGGTGTTCAACGAGTTTCCGGTGTATGGTCCCAAGCAGCACATCACGCCGGGTGGTTTCTCCGGAATCGGGTTTGCGCTGCCAGCCGCCATTGGCGCGAAGATGGGCGCGCCGAATCAGCCGGTGGTTGCCATTTGCGGGGACGGCGCGTTCCTGCAGACCGGCCAGGAGCTGGCAACGGCGGTGATGATGGGCGTTCCGGCGATTTTCCTGATCATCAACAACGGTGGCTGGGGTGCGATCCGCAACCTGCAACTGAACATGTTCGGCGAGGACCGCGAAATCATCACCGACTTCCGCACCCCGGACGGCGCGTCCTGGTCGGCCAACATTGCCGATTTCGCCAAGTCGCTGGGTGCCGCCGCCGAGCGGGTGACCGACCCGCTGCAGATCGGCGCCGCGGTGGACCGCGCACTCGCGTCCAATCAACCCTACGTGATCGAGGCGATCTGCTCGATCGAGCGCCCCTGGAGCAACATGCACCCCACCGGCTGGTGGGACATCACCGTGCCCGACTACCTGGGCGAGTACCGCGACGAGTATGTGAAGAACCGCGGTTTCTGATGCGCTGATGCCAACTCCCTGCGCTCATGGACGAGCGCGGGGCTTTATTCCAGAACCGATAGGGCCTGCGAAGTGACACTATTCAATCAACAGCGAGCGCTGCAATTCAGTGACCAGTTCGTCGAGTGTTACCTGGTCGAGAACGTAAAAGACTTTACCGTCGAGGCGGGCGTGGTGGTCAACCTCGATCACCGCCCCATGAGCATCGGCGGCCCGGTACCGAGTGTGGTGCCTGCGTGGAAATCCACCGTGCTGTTCAACGCCGTGGTCGCCGAGGCCGCACGCATGGCGGTGTTCCGCGTGCGCAGCGAGGTCGACCTGGGCGGCATTGTGCTGGGGGAGTGGGACTGGTTTGGCAACCGCTTTGCCAAGTTTCCGCGCACCACGCCGTTGTACATCTCGCGCTACGACGAGATTGGCACCGTGCGCCTGGACCCGTTTGCCTTCGCCAACCAGCGCGAGGCGGTGGTGGATGCACGCGAGTACACGATTCGCCTCAACCTGTGGTGGGCGCCGACCAACACCGACTGTTACTTGCACAATGAACACCCGTTTGTGGAAATTCATACCCAGATCCACGGGGCAGGGCGCATCCAGTTATTCCGCGAGCGCGACGCAAGCACGCTGTACCGGCAGATCAGCATGGCACCGGGCTACACGCACGACCCCTTCACCCACGTGGATAGCGAGGGCAGTCCTACCTATCCGTGGCATCGCTACTGGTCGGATTCGGATGCGATCTGGCTGGCAATCGAGTTTCATCCAAAAGGCTGAGGGGATGTCTATGAAACTGGCTGTAGTGACCTGGACACTCGGGCTCAGCGAGCCGCAAGCGGTGCTGGCCAAGGCGCTCGCGCTGGGGCTGGACGGCATCCAGTACTCAGGTGATCACCGCGACGCCTGCCCGGTAGACCTGCGTGAGCAGGCACGCCGGGCGGGCATCACGATTCTCGCGGTCGACCCGATCAATGCCGGGCCGCAGCACAGCGCCGACGCCACGCAGGACCTGGCCGTGGATTACTACCGGAAGGTCATCGATTTCGCAGCCGAGCTGGGCAGCGTGCCCGTGACCTTGCAAGGCCTGTCGCTGTGGACACGTAATTGCCCGGATGCTGCCTCGGCGCACGCGCGACTGCTGGCGTGCTGCAAGGTGATCGACGCCTATGCCCAACGCCGCGGCGTGCCCACCTTGTACGAGCCGTGCAACCATTTTGAACTGCCGTTGATCAATACGGCGCAGCAATGCCGGGAGCTGATCCGCGCGGTCGGCAGTGCCAACCTGCGCATGGTGCTGGACAGCTTCCACATGAACATCAATGAGCCCGACCCGGTGCAGACGCTGCGCGACTGCGCGCACTTCACCGCGATCTATCACATCTCGGATTCCGGACGAGGCGCTATCGGCACCGGGCACATCGACTTCGCCGCCCAGTACCAGGCATTGGTGGCCAACGGTTTCAGCGGCGATGTGTCCATCGAGCTGGTACTGCCGCATCTGCTTCCAGGGCAGCCGCCGGGCAGCGAGTCCGACTGCCAGGCGCTGGATGCGCAGATACGTGCGAGTGCCCGCCAGTGGCGCGCTTACCGACCGGCAGCCGCTCAAGCCGTTACGGCTGGCGGGTGAGGCCACCAGCACTATCGGCATGCTGGCTGCGTCAGCCTATCAACGGTTGGCGCGGGTAAAACCGCGCGTGTTTGGGACTTGAAGGTTTCGGCTGCCGACGGCCCACGGCAAGGAGGCCAGGTCGAGACTGTTTGCGGTGCAGCGCTTTGTGGATTAAAACAGCCCCCCCGGGATGGTTTACTTCAAGGAGATCTGATGTCCGCAGCGACCGCGTCAACGTTCCAGGTATTTTTTCGCAGAGGGTTCAAACACCTGCTTGAGCACTGGACACCGTTTACGGTGACGGTGATTTTTCTGGGCACGGGCTTTGGCATGCTCAGCCTTTACATCTACACCAAGGCGATTGGCCGCGCGGATATTTTCATGTCCACGCTGGATGCCAAGTCGGCCCTGCTGGTGTGGGTGCTCGTCGTGATGTTCATGATGACCCTGCAGTTGGCGGTGCTGATGGTGTCGGCGTGGTTGTATGGCATGTCGGTTTCATTGCTTTATAGCCGCCGCGACAGCACCCGATGCATCGCGTTGTGCCTGTTGGTGCCGTTGGTGGTCGGGTTCTCCACCTTCATGGCGTTGGCGTTTTACTGGAACGAAGACGTCGGCGCCGGGCAGGCCCTGCTGATTGTTTCGGGCATGACCTTGCTGGCGCTGTTCGGCCTGAATCGGATCAGGCGGGTGCGGGTGCTGATCGCGCAAGGGGCGCCCCGTGGTCATCGGAAGTGGGTGTACGTCCCCCTTGCCATCATGCTGCTGTTTACCGTGGTCTCCGGGACATTGCCGACACTGTTGATCCTCGACAGCTATGTCGGCCAGGACGATGCCGCGGCGGTCAGGTTTGTCGCGCTGTTCTCGATTGGTTCCTTTGTGTTCAGCCTGATCCCGGCGCTGTTGTTTTTCGTGGTCAAGGGCAGCCTGTTGCGCCGGGTATCCACAGTGGCCGCATCGGTGGTGATGTTCTTCGTCCTGTTCCTGCTGTCCGCGCGCGGGCCGATGTCGAGCATTACTTACATCGTCGCGGGCACGTTGGAAATCCGCCAGAACCACGCCGCCCGATTCATCCTGGAAGACCAGGTCAAATTGGGCGATCTGGATTCACTGCAATGGCACACACACCTGCGCGACGACGCACGCGTGCAGGTGGACGCGTACCAGCTGTTTGCATTCGGCGACCTGTTGCTGATTTGCCCGGTAGCTGTGCACGCGGCCAAACTTCATGAGCTGCCGCGCTACACCAGACTCTGCTGGTTCACCCGCGCCAGCCGGGTCCATCGCATGCCGCCGCAGATGAGCCTGCATGCGCCGCCGACGGCAAGGTCGATCTGGGCCGGCAAGGCGGCTCAATTCGTCGACTGGCAGCGGGTGCGGATCAACCTCACACCCAGGGTCAGTTTGCTGCGTGAGCGGTCAGGCGGCTGATCACGCCGCCGTCGCCGTGACCTGCCGCCCTGGGATGGCGGCAATCAATTCACGCGTGTAGTCACTGGCCGGCGTGTTGAAAATCTGCTCCACCGAGCCTTGTTCAATCACCCGGCCGTTGCGCAACACCAGCACCTGATGGGCAAAGTTGGCCACCACCGACAGGTCATGGGACACCAGCACGTAGGCAATGCCCATCTCCCGCTGCAGCTCTTCGAGCAGGTCGAGGATATGCGCCTGCACCGACACATCCAGCGCGCTGACCGGCTCATCCAGCAGCAACAGGTCGGGTTTCAGCGCCAGCGACCGCGCGATGGCCACCCGCTGGCACTGGCCGCCGGATAGCTCGCGGGGCAGGCGGTCCAGATAACTGACCGGCAGGTGCACACGGCTGATCAACTCGCGCGCGGCCTGTTCCAGGGCGGGGCCCTTGAGCAGACCGAACGACACCAGCGGCTCGACGATGCTGTCGAACACGGTGAAGCGCGGGTCCAGCGCGGCGAACGGGTTTTGTTGCACCAGCTGCAGGCGCTGGCGCAGCGGGCGGAAGTCGCGCCAACTGAGGTCGGTCACGTCCTGTTGCTCGAACCAGACCCGGCCACGGCTGGGCTTCTCCAGCCCCAGGGCGATGCGCAGCGCGGTGCTCTTGCCCGAGCCCGACTCACCGACGATGGCCAGGGTTTGTCCGGGGTAGACCTGCAGGCTCAGGTCCTCCAGCGCTACAAACGCTGGGTCTTCACCCTTGACCTTGGGCAGCACGAACGTCTTGCCGACGTTTTGCAGGCGCAGGATCGGCTGCCGGGTGGGATCAATGTGGATAGGCGGCTCACGGCGCCTGGCGAACGCCGGCGCTGCGGCGATCAGTGCGCGGGTGTAGTCGTGCTGGGGGGCGACGAGGATCTGCCGGGGTGGGCCTTGCTCGACCACTTCGCCTTGCTGCATCACCAGGATGCGGTCGGCGCGGTCAAGCGCCACGCCCAGGTCATGGGTGATGATCAGCAGCGAAATCCCGCGCTCACTGACCAGGCGCTGCAAGTGGTCGAGGATTTTGCGCTGCACGGTGACGTCGAGGGCGCTGGTCGGCTCGTCGGCGATGATCAGCCGTGGGTTGCCGGCCAGGGCGATGGCGATCAGCACGCGCTGGCGCATGCCGCCGGAAAGCTCATGGGGATACTGGCGTGCGCGCAGCACCGGCTTGTCGATACCGACCTGTTGCAGCAACTCGACGATGTCGGCGTCAACCCCGGGGTAGCGCTTGCCCTTGGCCAACACCAGCGCTTCGCCGATCTGCCGGCCGACGCGCAGGGTCGGGTTGAGGCTGACCATCGGGTCCTGGGGCACCAGGCCGATGGTACGCCCGCGCAGCTGGCGTTTCTGGCGCTCGTTGGCGTGGGTGAGGTCGGTGCCGTCGATCCACAGTTCGCCGGCGCTGATCTGCGCGTTGTCCGGCAACAGGCCGAGGATTGCATTGGCCAGGGTGGTCTTGCCCGAGCCGGACTCGCCGACAATCGCCAGTGTCTCGCCCTTGGCGAGGCTCAGCGACAGGCGATTGACCGCCGTCTGGCCGTGTCGGTAGCTGACACTCAGTTGGCGCACATCGACTAATGGGTGAAGGGCGCTCATCGCTGGATCTCCTCGAAGGTGCGGGCGATATGGTTAAGGCTGAACACCACCGCGACCAGGAACAGGCCGGGCAGCAGCGAGACCCACGGTGCGGTGATCAGGAAGTGCCGGCCGTTGGCGATCAGCGTGCCCCATTCCGCCGCAGGTGGTGCGGCGCCGAAACCGAGAAAGCTCAAGCCGGCGGTGGCCAGGATGGCCGCGCCGAAATCCAGGGTGGCCAACACTGCCACCGGGCCCCAGGCGTTGGGCAGGATGTGCCGCAGCAAGGTCCGTCGCCAACTGGCGCCGCCCAGGCGTGCGGCTTCGACGTAGGGCAGGGTCTTGACCCGCAGCACCTCGGCGCGGGTCGTACGGGCGAAGCCGGGGATAATCCCCACGCCTACCGCGATGGCCACCGGCACCGTGCCGAAGCCGATCGCGGTGACGATCGCCAACGCCAGCAACAGCCCCGGCAGGGCCAGCAGCACGTCGACAAAGCGCATGATCACTGCGTCGATGCGACCACCGGCAAAGCCGGAGACAATCCCCAGGCCCAGCCCGCCCAGCAACGCGATCCCTACCGCGAGGAAGGCCGCCAGCACCGACAGGCTGGAGCCGTAGACCACGCGGGTATACAGGTCACGCCCCAGCTCATCGGTGCCGAACCAGTGCGTCGGGTTTGGCGCGCTGAGCTTGACCGCCGGCGCGGTGGCGTAAGGGTCGAAGTGGGTCAGCCAGTGCGGCGCGACGGCCGCGACCAGGGCGAACAGCACGATCAGCACCGCCAGGCTGAAACCCGGCCGGCGCAACAACGGCAACACGCTGGCTTGTGCACGCTGCAGGCGGCTGCGACGACGCCATACGGGGCTGGCCGCGAGGGTTTTGCGGCCAAGATTCTGCTCGAGGATGGTCATGGTCTACGACACCTTTGGCGTGTGGGAGATTCGCGGGTCAAGCCAGGGGTAGAGCAGGTCGACCAACAGGTTGACCAGTACAAACGCCGCCGCCGAGACAGCGACAATCGCCAGCACCACCGGAATGTCCTGGCGCAGCACGGCTTCCTGGGCCAGGCGGCCGATGCCTGAGCGCGCGAAGATGGTTTCCACCAGCACCGCACCGGACACCGTGTTGCCGACTTGCAGGCCGATCAGGGTGAGGATCGGCAGGGCGGCGTTCTTGAATCCGTGCCGTGCCTGCACCTGGCCACGGGTGAGGCCCTTGGCGTAGGCGGTGACGATGTACGACTGTTGCCACACCCCTTGGAAACTGCGCTGCAGCACCTGGGCGTACACCGCCGCACTCGGAATCGCCAGGGTGATCGCCGGCAGCACCAGGCTTTCAACGCCCCGGCTGCCGGTGGCGGGGAACCAGCCGAGGCCGAACGCGAACACTTGGATCAGCAGCAGGCCCATCCAGAACACCGGCACCGAGAAACCCAGGGACGGCAGGCGCGCCAGGGCTTTTTTCAACGGCTGCCAACGGATGTAGGCGGTCAGGTAGGCCAGGCCCACCCCGCCGATCAGCGACAGCACAATCGCCAGGCCGGCCAGGGACAACGTCTGCGGCAGGCGCTCGGCAAGCAACGCGGCTACCGGGCGGTTGAGCGAAAGGGATTGGCCGAAATCGCCGCGCAGCGCGCCCAGCAGCAGGTCGAAATATTGCTCGAACACGCCCTTGTCGAGCCCGTAGTAGGCGCGCGCCTTGGCCAGGTCCGCCACCGACAGCGAATCGGCTTCCATGCCCGAGGCACTGAGCATGATCGACAGGGTGTCACCCGGCAGCAGGTACAAAATGAAATAGGTGATGCTGTAGGCCCCCCACAGCACCAGCAGGGCCTGGCCGACGCGGCCGATCAGGTAGCGGCTCATGGCGTGCCGACCTCGATATCACCCAGCAGCGCGAAGCCCTCGGCGGTCCAGCGGAAGTTTTTCACCTTGGCCGAGGTCGCCGCTTGCCACACGCGCTCATACACCGGGAACGCCGAGCTTTGATCAATCAGCAGGTCCTGCAGGTCACCGTAGGCCGCGGCGCGCTGGGGGCCTTGGGTCGCGGTGATGCCGGCATCGAACAGGCCCTTGGCCTTTTCCAGGACTGCCGGTTCATAGGTGTTGGTGGCCACGGTCGAGCTGTTGGCGCTGCGCGGGTCGAGGATGGTTTGCAGGATGATCGGGTCGGCGCGGGTCATGTAGTTGATCGTCAGGTCATAGTTGCCTGCGGAGTTGTTGGCGACCCATTCGGCGCGGGTGACCACGCTGAGTTTCAACTCGATGCCGACCTTGCGCAGTTGATCCTGGATCAGCACGTCACCGGCGGTTTCGGCCGGGCTGATGTTGTAGCTCAGGGTCAGGCGCTTGCCGTTTTTCTGCCGGTAGCCATCGGCGCCTTTGGCCCAGCCGGCCTGGTCCAGCAGTTGCTCGGCGCCCTGCGGGTCGTAGGCCAGCTTGTTGCCCTGGCTTTTGAAGTAGGGCGTGGTCACATCGAAGATGCCGTCGACCACCGGGAATTCGGCGTTGTAGACCGTGCTCGCGTAGCTCTTGCGGTCCAGGGACTTCTGCACGGCCAGGCGCACGTGCTGGTCCGCGAGGATGCGTTCGCCACGGGTGTTGGGGTACAGGTTCAGTGCCGGGCCCGGCAGCGAACGGCTCTGGATGGTCGCGCCCTTGGACTGGAACAGCTTCAGGTCGACTTCCGAGAACGGATTACGCGGCCACAGAATATCGGCCTTGCCCTGCAGGAACAGGCCGTTGCGCACGCTCTCTTCGGGGATGTAGCTGATGTCCACGGTCTCCAGGTGCGCCTCGCCGGGGTTTTTCATATTGGCGGACGGCCACGCGTAGCCCTTGCGTTTGGTCAGGTGCGCGCCGACTTCCGGCGTGTAGCTGGCGAGCACGAACGGCCCGGTGCCGATGATTTTGCCCAGGGAGCGCTCCTTGGCCGTCAGCGCGTAGGAGGCGGGCGCGAGGATCGCCAGGTTAGTGGTGGACGTCGCTTGCAGGAACCCTGCGTTGGGCTTGGCGAGCACCAGCTTGACGGTGAAGTCGTCGACCACTTCGGCGTGATCGAACCCGGCGAGGTAGGTGGCGCCGAAGGTGGCCGGCAGCTCGGTGGCCAGCGCCTTGTCGCTGTCGAATGCGGTTTTCACCGCCTTGGCATCGAAGCGCTCGCCGTTGCTGAAGGTCACGTCATTGCGCAGGTGGAAGGTGTAGGTCAGCGCGTCGTCACTGATCTCCCAGCTTTTGGCCAGCCAGGGAATGATCTTGCCGGTTTCCGGATCCTGGTCGGTGAGGGACTCGGCGACATTGCGCAGCAGCACGCGGTGTTCCAGCCAGTAGACCTGGAATGGATCGACGCTGACCAGGGTGGTGTTATCGCCGAAGAACGCAATGTTCAGGGTTTTGCCCGCCTGGGTGTCATTCCCGGGCGAGCAGGCGGCGAGGCTCAGCGCCAGGACGCACGGGGCCAGCAGACGGCTCATCAAGTTGGAGGTATTCAATGGGTTGCCCTCATGTGGCGATGCGTGTGCATGCAAGGTGTGGATCAGAAGTCGTAGGCGAGCTTGGTGTACCAGTAGCCACCGCCGGGGTAGAACGGCGGGTTGCCGTAGGGCGCCAGGCCCAGGTTGCTGTAGACGGCATGCTTGTCCGGGCGCACGTCGAAGATATTGGTGCCGCCGATGCTGACGGTGACGCTGTCGACGAAGGTGTAGCTGACGTCGAGGTCGGTGATCCATTTGGCGCCGAAGCTGCGGTCGCCGGTGGGGTTGACTGCCAGGGTCTTGACCGCGCCATAGCGGGCGGTTTGCAGGTTGACCGCGAGGTCGTCGACCTTCCAGTTGGCGCCCAGGATCCACTTGGTCTTGGGCGTGGCATCGGTGAGGTCGCCCTGGCGATCACGGCCGACCAGGGTCACGCCGGAATTGGCCAGCGCCGCCGGCGTGTCCGGGGTGCCTTCGATGGTGGTCTTGTTCCAGTTGAAGCCCAGGCTCCAGCGCACGTCGCCCCAGGCATCCAGCGGCGTGGTGTGGTCAGCCACCACATCCAGGCCTTTGGTGCGGGTATCGAACGCGTTGGTGTAGTAGTTGACCCAGGTGCCGGTGGGCACACCTTGTGCGGCGAGGATCGCGTTGATCGCGCCGTTGCCACGGTCGTAGATGTTGCTGGTCAGTGCGATGCGGTCATCGATGTCGATCAGGTAGGCGTCGGCGGTAATGCTGGTGCGCGGCGCCGGTTGCCAGGTCAGGCCGAGGCCGAGGTTGCGCGATTTTTCCGGCTTGAGATCATCGCCCCCCAGCGCCTTGGCCAGGTTGCTGCCGGACGGTGTCAGGCGCGTCACGGCGGGCACCACGTTGCCGTTCACATCGGTCGCCACGCGGTTGTCGGCCACGGTATAGCCGATCTGCGTCAGCGACGGCGCGCGGAAACCGGTGCCAACCGTGCCGCGTACCGCCACGGTGTCGGTCAGTTCGTAGCGTGAGTTGACCTTCAGGCCGAAGGTGTTGCCCGAGTCATCGTCGTAGTGCTCGACCCGACCGGCGAGGTCGAGGAACCAGCGCTCGGTCAGGTCAAAACCCAGGTCCAGGTAGCCGGCGTAGTTGTTGCGGATCAGGCTGACTTCATCTTCAGGACGGATCGTCACCGCCGCCTGCGCGCCAGAGGCCGCCGGGTAAGTCCCGGTGATGTAGGCTTCGCGGTCGCCGGCAAAGGTACTGAAATGCTCCCAGCGGTGTTCCAGGCCGGCCGAGACTTGCACCGGCGACGTCAGGTTGAACAGGCTGTCATAGCGGCGCGTGAAGTCGAGGTTGTTGACCCATTGCTCGAAGCGGAAGGTGGCAAGGTTGTCGAATTTGGTCGGCGAGGCGGTGCCCAGCGACGGGTTGATATTGAGGTCGCTGGAATGGTGGACGTTGTTGCGCCCGTAGGTGGTGCTCAGGTCCCAGTTCCAGTCGGCCACCTGGCCCTTGCCGCCGAACAGCAGCTGGTAGTCACGGTCCTTGATGTTGTTGAGTGGGAAATAACCGTCGGGGAACACCTCGGGCACGGCGGCCGTGCCGGTTGGCAGGCGGAAATAGTTGGCAGCCTCGGCATCGCGCTCGCCGTAGGTGGAGAACGAATACAGGGTCAGGTCTTCGAGTGGCAACTCGGCGTTGTAGGCGAGGTTGAAGGCCTTGAGATCGGGGTCGCCGTTCTTGATCGCCACGCGATCCCACGCCGCTTCTTTTGCCGGGTCGGCAAATGCGCGCACGCTGTTGTCGGCCTTGTCGTTCCATGAGGCTTCACCGCGTTTGCGCGCATCTGCCGAGAAGTGGAAAAACCCGCCATCACCAAGCTTGAAGCCTTGGTCGCCGGCGACCTTGATAGTTTCGCCCTTGCCCGAATACAGCTGCCCGTAACTGGTTTCCAGGTGCCCACCGTTGTTGGTGGACTTGAGGATGATATTGATCACGCCGGCTACCGCGTCCGAGCCGTACTGCGCGGCAGCGCTGTCTTTGAGGACCTCGATATGGTCCACCGCGCTGACCGGGATCAGGTCGATGTCCACCGCATTCGCGCCGCTGTTGTCGATCGAACCGCGCTGGCCGGTGGCACCGTTGTGCCGACGTTTGCCGTTGACCAGCACCAGCGTGTAGGCCGGGCCGAGGCTGCGGTTGCTCAGGGGTCGCGTCACCGAGTTGTAGCCGGCGATATTGGTGCCGAAGTTGAACGACGGCAGCAGCTTGGCGATGGCCTCGGACAACTCGGCGCGGCCGGTCTTGAGCAACTGCTCGCTGTTGATCACATCAATCGGCGCCGGGCTGTCGGCCACGGTGCGCTCCTGGCCGCGCAGGCCGGTGGAGATCACCGTGACGGTGCCGAGCTTGGCATCCTCCTTGGTGGTGTCGGCGAAGGAGGGCGCGGTGGCCAGCAGCAGGGAGCTGGTCACCAATGACCAATGGAATTTTTTCAGCGGTTTAGGGAATTGAATATCTGGCATATCGAGAAGGATCCATTCAGCCTGCGGGAGGCTCCTGGTGGTCGGGGTACGTCCTCCGCCAGGCATGGGGTCGGTCTGTGATACGAAGATATTCCTATAAAAAACCTGAGTGAAAGTCTTTTTTGGAATAAGCTAATTATTAGACATTGTTATCTTATGAATTAATAAGATCATCTATTTTTATTATGTCGTGTGCATCAACCTTGCCCGCGGGCGGCGAAGACCTCCTTGAGCACCGGCACCGCCGACATCGCCTTCGGCCAGCCCACGTAGAACGCCAGGTGCGTCACCCCCTCGGCGACCTGGGCCTGGCTCAGGCCGTTGTCCAGCGCGCGGTTGAGGTGGAAGGGCAGTTGCGCCGCCTGGCCCTGGGCGATCAACGCGGCGACGGTGACCAGGCTGCGGTCGCGGGCGCTGAGAGTGCTTTGGCGCCACAGGTCCGCGAACAACACTTCATTGGTGTAGCGCGCGAGCTGCGGGGCCACACCGCCGACACCGGCGTCGACAGCGGCGCGGCGCTTGGCTTCACTGTCGGGGTCCAGCGTCAGCACGGCGCCTGCCGGCGGCGAGATCTGCTCGTCCGGGATGTTTCGTTCGATGAACACCTGCTTGGCGACTGCGGCAGCGGACATCGCGTTCGGCCAGCCTGAATAGAACGCCAGGTGCGTGATCAGCGCGCTGATCTCGCTGGGGGTGAGGCCATTGTCGAGGCCCAGCTTGAGGTGGTCCGCGAGTGCCGGCACCTGCCCGTTGGCGATCAGTGCCGACACGGTGATCAGGCTGCGATCACGCGGGGCCAGCTCGGTACGTTTCCACACCTCACCGAATAACAGCTCGGTGGTGTAGGCATACAGTTGCGGCGTGACTTCCAGCACCGCAGAGGAGGGCTTTGGGTCCGGACGCGGCTGGGCTTGATCGGCATCTACGACAGCCGCGTAGAGCAGGGTGGCGAAGGTGGTGGCGGTCAACAGTTTCATCGGGCGCTCCTTAAGCAGGTGAGCCCCATGGTAGGCAGCTGGCTGGCATTGATTAAGCCGCATAACCGGCATGCGCTTATGAGTCCGGCTCATCAATTCATCGCGAGGTCGGATTGATCTGCGATACGCTGCACCGTCATCACCCTATGAATGAGGTTCATCAATGGCACGCGAAGGCTACGGCGACCTGTTGGCTTTTGTGGCGGTCGCGCGTGAACGCAGCTTCACCCGTGCGGCCGCTCAGCTGGGCGTTTCGCAATCAGCCCTGAGTCATACCGTGCGGGCGCTCGAAGCCCGACTGGGCGTGCGCCTGCTGACGCGAACGACCCGCAGCGTGGCGCCGACCGAGGCCGGCGAGCAGCTGTACAACAAGCTGGCGCCACGCTTTGACGAGATCGAGTCGGACCTGGCCGAAGTCCTCGAACTGCGCGATTCGCCGCGCGGCACGGTGCGTATCTCGGCCACCGACTACGCAGCGAATGCGCTGCTGTGGCCGCGCCTGTCAGCGTTCATGCCGCGCTATCCCGACATCAAGGTCGAAATCATCACCGACTATGGCCTGACCGATATCGTCGCCGAGCGCTATGACATTGGCGTGCGCCTGGGCAACCAGGTGGCCCAGGACATGATCGCCGTGCGTATCGGCCCCGACCTGCGCATGGCCATGGTCGCGTCGCCGGCCTACCTGCAAGCCCACCCGGCGCCGCAGGCCCCGGACGAGCTGGCCGCGCACAACTGCATCAACCTGCGCCTGCCGACCCACGGCGGCTGCTATGCATGGGAGTTGGCCAACGGCGACCGCGAAGTGCAAGTGCGGGTGCAGGGCCAACTGACGTTCAACGGCACCTACCCGATGCTGGCGGCGGCGCTGGACGGCT
Organism: Pseudomonas sp. TH21; assembly: GCF_016651025.1. Classification (NCBI taxonomy): domain Bacteria; kingdom Pseudomonadati; phylum Pseudomonadota; class Gammaproteobacteria; order Pseudomonadales; family Pseudomonadaceae; genus Pseudomonas; species Pseudomonas sp. TH21. Next base: position 3,096,390 of record NZ_JAEKEQ010000001.1, read on the forward strand.
GCGGCGTGGCGTACCTGCCCGAAGACCTGGCCAAAGAGCACGTGGTGGCGGGTCGCCTGTGCTGGGTGCTTGAAGAATGGTTTCCGACTTTTCCCGGCCTGCACATCTACTACCCGAGTCGACGCCAATCTTCGCGGGCGTTGAGCCTGGTGGTGGAGGCGCTGCGCTATAACACTTGATCACTCATGAGACAGGCTCATGGCCGTATCCTTCTTTAGCGCCTTAATCATCAATGCGCATTGGCCTAGGATCCGTCTACGTTTCCAACGCCGTTGAGGGTGAGCCATGAATTACCGTTACCTGGGCCGCAGTGCCTTGAAAGTGTCGCCCCTGTGCCTGGGGGCCATGATGTTCGGCGGCGAGGCCGATGAAGCCAGCGCCAAACGCATCATCGACAAAGCCGGCGCCGCTGGCGTCAACTTTATCGATACCGCCGATGCCTATCACGCCGGGCGCTCCGAAGCCGTGGTCGGCCGCGCCATTGCCGCCCAGCGTGACCAATGGGTGGTGGCAACCAAGTTCGGTTATCCGGCGTCGGCCGAGGCCGGCCCGAACCAGCAGGGCCAGTCGCGCAAGTGGATCATGCAGGCGGTCGACGCCAGCCTAAAACGCCTGGGCAGCGACTACATCGACATCGTGTATTTCCACCGGACCTTGAGCGATGCGCCACTGGAAGAGGGCCTGCGCGCCATCGACGACCTGATTCGCCAAGGCAAGATCCGCTATTACGGGGTGTCGAATTTTCACGGCTGGAAAATCGCCGAGATGGTGCGCATTGCCGACGCGCTGGGCATCCAGCGCCCGACCGTCAGCCAGCCGCTGTACAACATCGTCAACCGCGTCGCCGAGGTCGAGCAGTTGCCGGTGGCGGGCCACTACGGTATTGGCGTCGTGCCCTACAGCCCGCTGGCCCGTGGCGTGCTCAGTGGCAAATACGCGGTGGACGCGCCGCCACCGGCGGACACCCGCGCCGGGCGCGGTGACAAACGGATCCAGCAGACCGAATGGCGCCCCGAGTCGTTGAAGATCGCCAAGGCCATTGCCGAGCATGCGGCAGCGCGGGGTACCACTTCCGTGGCGTTCTCGATTGCCTGGGTCTTGAAGAACCGCTTGATCAGCGCGGCGATCGCCGGCCCGCGCACCGAAGCGCAGTGGGACAGCTACCTGGAGGCGCTGGGCCTGGAACTGGGGCCAGAGGACGAAGCGCTGGTCGACAGCCTGGTCGTGCCCGGCCATGCCTCGACCCATGGCTTTACTGACCCGGGTTACCCGGTGGAAGGGCGCAAGGTCAGCTAGACCGCGCGGTATCACTGGTCATCGCCGTACCAGTAGTGCGCGGTGACACCGCCGTCCATCAGGAAGTCGCTGCCCGTGATGAAGGTGCCTTCCGGGCCCATCAACAAGGCCGCGACGGCCGCGACTTCATCGGGTGTTCCGCCGCGCTTGGCGGCGCTGGATTCGATCATGCGACGGTAACCATCCCCGCGTGGGCCGTTCAGCTCATCGCGGGCCAACGGCGTGAAGATAATGCCCGGGCTGATCGTGTTCACACGCGCACCGCGCTTGCCCCAGCGCACGGCCTGCGCTGCGACGCGCAGCGCGTTGCCACGCTTGGACAGCTGGTAGGCGTGCAGCGAGTCGGTCACTTGCGCAGGCTGCAACATCGGCAGGGCCAGCAACGCTTCCGTCGCGGTCAGCGCCAACGCCTTGTTCTGCTCGGCACTCAGCGCGGGCAGACGGTGCCCGGACTGCGAGGCGATGACGATGGCCGAACCGCCCTTGGCAATCACTTCGCCAAACAGCTCCAGCACCAGCGCCGTGCCGTACAGGTCGACCCGCAGGATGGTCGCCGGCGATGCCTGGGACGGTGACACACCGGCGGCATGGATCACCTTGGTGATCTCGCCAAGGCCGGCAGCCAGTGCGACGAGCGCTACGACCGACTCTCGCGACGCGACATCCACCTGGGCGGTGGTCACCTCGAAACCGGCATCACTCAAGACTTTTGCTGCCGCCTCGGCGGTGTCCTGGCGCAGGTCGGCAAGCACGACGTGCTGGCCGGCACTGACGCGCCGCGCGATGGCCTGGCCGATCGAGCCGGCGCCTATGACTACGGTGACTTCCTTCATGGGATTTCCTCAAAGCGGGGGTGCCCACTTTAGAGGCAGCAGCACCTGATGATTAGTCGTGCAAAACCGCGAGGTCTCATGAGCTGATCTCATGAGTCGGCTAATAGGTATCAAGACGTTTCGCCGCCCGTGCGCCGGTGCGCGGGCTTATGCGTGTTATCCCTCGACCATACCTGCAGGGTATTCATTCAGACCTTATCCATATTGGACGGTCGCAACACCAGGCGTCAGCCTGAGGCCAATAACTATAAAAGAGGCGCAACCATGACCGTGCTATTGAGTGAGCGCAGCCAGATTTTCCAGGGTGCCGACGCCTATGCGGTGTCGGACTACGTCAACCAGCATGTCGGCAGCCACTGCATTCGCCTGCCCCCCAAGGGCCGGCCGCAGGCGAGCATCAGCCACCGCACTTTTTCCAGCCTGGACCTGTGCCGCATCAGTTACGGCGCGCCGGTGCGGGTCACGTCGGTGGCGCTGGAAACCATCTACCACTTGCAGATCCTGCTGAGCGGGCATTGCCGCTCGCATTCGCGAGGCGTGGAGCATGTGTTCGGACCTGGCGAGATCCTGCTGATCAACCCGGATGATCCGGTGGACCTGACGTATTCCGCCGACTGCGAAAAATTCATCATCAAATTACCCGTACGCCTGCTCGAAAACGCTTGCCTGGAGCAGCAATGGGCGCTGCCGCAGCCGGGTATCCGCTTTGCGACCGCGCGCCATGCACTCAGCGAAATGGGCGGGTTCCTGCCGTTGCTGGGGCTGATCTGCCACGAGGCGGAAAACGCTGCCGAACCGCATATGCAGAGCCTGTACGAGCGCATCGTGGCGACCAAGTTGCTGGCCCTGCTGGGCAGCAATGTGCTGCGGGTGATCCCCCAGCCTGCATACGGTGGCGGCTTCGAAGCGGTGCGTGAGTTTGTCGAACAGCACCTCACCGACGACATCAGCCTCGAACAACTGATGGCAGTGGCCAAGGTCAGCGAGCGCTCGCTGTACAGCCTGTTCGAGCGCCAGGTCGGCCTGTCCCCGCGTGACTACGTACGGCGGCGCAAGCTTGAACGGGTGCATGCCCGCCTGCAGCTGAGCAGCACGCGCAGCGTGACCGAGGTGGCGCTGGACCACGGTTTCACGCACCTGGGACGGTTCTCCGAGGCCTATCGCCAACGCTTTGGCGAGTTGCCCTCGCAGACCTGGAAGCGCCACCGCTGAGCTTCGTGCGCTCGGCGGATAGTGATCTGCAGAAAAGGGATATTGGACAACATGTCGGACACGTACGGTGAGGGCGCCTGATACAAGAACAACGGAGGGCTTGCCCCATGACCAGTACACTCGACCGACTCGCCCGACAACTGCGCGAGTCCGTGCAGGAAGATCCCGCCAACGGCGTGTTCCGCTGCCGCCGCGACATTTTTACCGACCCTGACCTGTTCGCCCTGGAGATGAAGCACATCTTCGAAGGCGGTTGGCTCTACCTGGCCCATGAGAGCCAGGTGCCCGAGATCAACGACTATTTCACCACCTGGATCGGGCGTCAGCCGGTGGTCATCACCCGTGACAAGCACGGCAGCCTGCATGGCCTGGTCAACGCCTGTGCGCATCGCGGCGCCATGTTGTGCCGGCGCAAGCAAGGCAACAAGGGCTCGTTCACGTGCCCGTTCCACGGCTGGACATTCAGCAATGCGGGCAAGCTGCTCAAGGTCAAGGACGCCAAGACCGGGGCCTACCCCGACAGCTTTGACTGTGACGGCTCGCATGACCTCAAGCGCCTGGCGCGGTTTGAAAACTATCGCGGCTTTCTGTTCGGCAGCCTCGGCGAGGACGTGCCTGAACTGAGCGACTACCTCGGCGAAACCCGCGTGATCATCGACCAGATGGTCGACCAGGCGCCCTTGGGCCTGGAGGTGCTGCGCGGCAGCTCGACGTATGTCTATGACGGCAACTGGAAGCTGCAGATCGAGAACGGCGCCGACGGTTACCACGTCAGCTCGGTGCACTGGAATTACTCGGCGACCATGGGCCGGCGCAACTATGAGGCCGAGGGCACGCGCACCGTCGACGCCAATGGCTGGTCGAAAAGCCTTGGCGGCGTCTACGCCTTCGATCACGGGCATATCCTGCTGTGGACACGCCTGCTCAACCCGGACGTGCGCCCGGTGCATGCCCATCGCGAGGCGCTGGCCGAGCGCCTCGGCCAGGCGCGTGCCGACTTTATCGTCGACCAGACCCGCAACCTGTGCCTCTACCCGAATGTGTACCTGATGGATCAGTTCTCGACGCAGATCCGGGTGGTGCGGCCGCTCGCGGTGGACAAGACCGAAGTGACGATTTATTGCATGGCGCCCATCGGCGAAAGTGCCCAGGAGCGCGCCACGCGTATCCGCCAGTACGAAGATTTCTTCAACGTCAGCGGCATGGGCACACCGGACGACCTGGAGGAATTCCGCGCCTGCCAGACCGGCTACCAAGGCGCGAGCACCTTGTGGAACGACCTCAGCCGTGGCGCCAAGCAATGGGTCGAAGGCGCTGATGAAAACGCCAGGGCCATGGGCATGCACCCGCAACTCAGCGGGGTCAAAACCGAAGACGAAGGGCTGTTCGTGCGCCAGCACGCGCATTGGGCCGCGAGCCTGCAGCGCGCGATCGAACGTGAGCAGCAAGGCCTGATTGCCAGCGACCGGGAGGCGGTGTGATGAGCCTGTCCCGTGACCGCCTGCTCGACTTTCTCTACCGCGAAGCGCGCTTGCTCGATGACCGTCAGTGGGATGAATGGCTGGCATGCTATTCACCCAAGGCGGAGTTCTGGATGCCGGCCTGGGACGACCACGACACCCTCGTCGAAGACCCGCAGCGCGAGATCTCGCTGATCTACTACCCCAGCCGTGACGGCCTCGAAGACCGCATCTTCCGGATCAAGACCGAGCGCTCCAGCGCCAGTACACCGGAACCGCGCACCGTGCACCTGCTCAGCAACCTCGAAGTGCTGGCCGACGACGGCGCGCAGGTCGAACTGCGCTTCAACTGGCACACCCTCAGCCATCGCTACAAGACCACCGACAGTTACTTCGGCACCTCGTTCTACCACCTCGATACCCGCGCCGAGCAGCCGTTGATCACACGCAAAAAAGTCGTGCTGAAAAACGATTACATCCACCAGGTCATCGACATCTACCACATCTGAGGACACCGCCATGACGTATGCCATTGCCCTGAACTTCGAAGATGGGGTCACGCGTTTCATCGACTGCAAGGCGGGTGAGAAGGTGCTCGATGCTGCCTTCCGCCAACGCATCAACCTGCCCATGGACTGCTCGGACGGCGTGTGCGGCACCTGTAAATGCCACTGCGAAACCGGCGCCTATGACTTGGGCGACGACTACATCGACGACGCCCTGAGCGAAGACGAGGCGCAGCAGCGCCAGGTGCTGACTTGCCAGATGGTGCCGCAGTCCGATTGCGTGATTGCCGTGCCGCTGCCGTCCAGCGCCTGCAAGACCGGCACCACCGCATTTGCCGCGACGCTGACCGGCATTACCCGCCACGCCGATGCGGCGCTGGAGGTGCGTTTCGAACTGGATCAGGCCCCGGTGTTCCTGCCCGGCCAGTACGTGAACATCGGCGTGCCCGACAGCGGCCAGACGCGTGCGTATTCGTTCAGCAGCCGCCCCGGTGAGACCGGCGCGAGTTTTCTGATCAAGCACGTGCCGGGCGGATTGATGAGCGGCTGGCTGCAGCGCGCGCAACCGGGCGACAGCGTGACCATGACCGGCCCGCTGGGCAGTTTCTACCTGCGCGAAGTGGCGCGGCCGTTGCTGTTGCTGGCCGGCGGCACCGGCCTGGCGCCGTTCCTGTCGATGCTCGAAGTGCTAGCGCAGCGCCAGGAAACCCGCCCGATCACACTGATCTACGGGGTCACACGCGACCAGGATCTTGTCATGGTCGAGGCACTGCAGGCGTTTGCCGCACGGCTGCCGAGCTTCAACTTCGTCACCTGCGTGGCCGACCCGCAGACCGCGCATCCACGCCAGGGCTATGTCACCCAGCACATGGCCAGCGAAGTACTCAACGACGGTGATGTCGACGTGTACCTGTGCGGGCCGCCGCCGATGGTTGATGCCGTGCGCCAGCACTTCAAGACGCAGGGGGTGAACCCTGCGAGCTTCCACTACGAAAAATTCACCCCCAACGTCAGCGCCAGCTGCGATGCCGCCTGAGGACATACGCATGACTTCACGTTTCACTGACAAAGTCGCGCTGGTCACCGGCGCGGCCCAGGGTATCGGCCGCCGTGTTGCCGAGCGGTTGCTGGAGGAGGGCGCCTGGCTGGTGGCGGTGGATCGCTCGGAACTCGTGCATGAGTTGCAGCATGAGCGCGCGCTGTTGCTCACCGCCGACCTCGAACAGCACGCCGAATGCGCGCGGGTGATGGCCGCCGCCAAGGCGCGGTTCGGGCGCCTCGACATTCTGGTCAACAACGTCGGCGGGACCATCTGGGCCAAGCCGTTCGAGCACTACGCCGAGAGCGAAATCGAAGCCGAAGTGCGCCGTTCATTGTTCCCGACGTTGTGGTGCTGCCATTGCGTGCTGCCCTACATGTTGGCGCAGGGCAGCGGCGCCATCGTCAATGTGTCTTCGGTGGCCACCCGTGGGCTCAATCGCGTGCCGTACGGCGCGGCCAAGGGCGGGGTGAATGCACTGACTGCCTGCCTGGCCCTGGAAACCGCCGGCAGCGGCATCCGCGTCAATGCCACCGCGCCCGGCGGCACCGAGGCGCCGCCACGGCGTATCCCGCGCAACAGCCAGCCACAGAGCGAGCAGGAACGCCTGTGGTATCAGCAGATCGTCGACCAGACCCTCGACAGCAGCCCGATGAAGCGCTACGGCAGCATCGACGAACAGGCCGGCGCGATTCTGTTCCTGGCCTCCGACGAGGCGTCCTACATCACAGGCGTAACCCTGCCGGTAGGGGGTGGCGACCTCGGCTGACTGCCCGCTTTCACCTGCGTGTTCCACCTGCAGACATTGACTCACAACAACAATAAAGAGAGCACTGCCATGCGTACCCATGATGTCCATTCGATAATTGATAATGCCCCGTTCAACCGCTTTCACTGGCTGATCGTGAGCCTGTGTGCGGTGCTGTTGATCTTTGACGGCTATGACCTGTTTATCTACGGTGTGGTCCTGCCGTCGATCATGCGTGAGTGGGGGCTCACCCCCTTGCAGGCCGGCGCCCTGGGCAGCTATGCGCTGTTCGGCATGATGTTCGGCGCGTTGATCTTCGGCACCCTGGCGGACCGCTTCGGCCGCAAGAAAGGCATCGTGTTCTGCTTTGCGTTGTTCAGCATCGCCACCGTGATCAACGGCTTCGCCAGCAGCCCGACCGAGTTCGGGATCTGCCGGTTTATCGCCGGGCTCGGTTGTGGCGGGCTGATGCCGAATGCCGCCGCGCTGATCAACGAATATGCACCGAAAAAAGTCCGCAGTACCTTGATGGCCTTCATGTTCAGCGGCTACTCCTTGGGCGGCATGCTCGCGGCGAGCGTGGGGATTTTCATGCTGCCGGCCTATGGCTGGTCGTCGATGTTTTTTGTCGCGGTCATCCCGCTGCTGTTGCTGCCATTGGTGGTGTACTGGTTGCCTGAGTCGATTGGTTTCCTGATCCGCCAGGGCCGCACGGACCAGGCACGGGCACTGCTCGCGCGGCTGTCGCCGGGCACGCCGATCAATGCCGACGACGAGTTGGTCATCGCGGACATCAAGGGTAAGGGCGCCTCGGTGGTGGAGTTGTTCCGCCACGGCCTGGCGGTGCGCACGGCAATGATCTGGACCGCGTTTTTCTGCTGCCTGCTGATGGTCTATGCATTGAGTTCATGGCTGCCCAAACTGATGGCCGGCGCCGGCTACAGCCTCGGGTCGAGCCTGTCGTTCCTGGTGGCGCTGAACCTGGGCGGCATGGCGGGCGCGTTGATCGGCGGGCGCCTGGGTGATCGCCTCAATCTGGTGACCGTGACCATCGGCTTCTTTATCGCCGGGGTGTTCTCGATCAGCCTGCTGGGCATCAACAGCCCGATGCCGGTGCTCTACCTGCTGATCTTCATCGCGGGCGCGACCACCATCGGCACGCAAATCCTGCTGTATGCCGGGGCGGCGCAATTGTATGGCTTGTCTATCCGCGCGACCGGCCTGGGCTGGGCGTCCGGCATTGGCCGCAACGGTGCCATCGTCGGCCCGCTGCTGGGCGGTGCGCTGATGGCGATTGAACTGCCGCTGCAGCTGAACTTCATGGCCTTTGCGATTCCCGGTGCCATCGCCGCATTGGCGATGACCGTGTTTGCCCTGAATGAGCGGCGCACCCGTGTCGTCTTGCCGACCGCCCAGGCGCTGTGACCTGCCGAACCGTCGATAACAACAATAACGAAGAGCAACGACATGCACACACAACGTATCTGGCTCGCCCTGTTGGGCGTGCCCCTTGCGGCGACGGCTGACGAGGGTGGTTTTCTCAAGGACTCGACGGCCACCCTGCAGGCCCGCAACTATTACTTCAGCCGCGACTTCTCCGACATCGTCGGGGCCAATCGGCAATCGCGGGCCGAGGAGTGGGGCCAGGGCTTCATCCTCACCTACAAGTCCGGCTACACCCCAGGCCCCGTGGGCTTCGGCCTGGATGCGCTGGGCACCCTGGGCCTCAAGCTCGACAGCAGCCCGGACCGGGTCAATACCGGCTTGCTGCCGGTCAAGGACGATGGCCGCGCCGCCGACGAGTACAGCCGCCTGGGGCTGACTTTCAAGGCGCGGCTGTCCAACACCGAATTGAAGGTCGGCGAGCTGCAGCCCAACCTGCCAGTGCTGGCCTTCAGCGACATCCGCCTGCTGCCCCCGAGTTACCAGGGCGTGGGCATCAGCTCCAGCGAGATCAACGGCCTGGCGTTGCAGGCCGGGCACTTGAGCACCACAAGCCTGCGCAACGAGGCGGGTGACGAAAAGATGATCGCCATGCTCGGCCATGTACCGCAGCGCGGGGCCGAGAGTGATGCCTTCGACTACGCGGGCGGCGACTATGCCTTCAACAGCAAGCGCACCAGCGTCAGTTACTGGCACGGGCAGTTGAAGGACATCTACGCCCAGGATTTCATCGGCCTCAAGCACAGCCAGCCGCTTGGAACCTGGGTACTGGGCGCCAATCTTGGCTATTACACTGCGCGCGAAGACGGCGACCGGTTGCTCGGCAAGATCGACAACCAGGCGTTTTTCTCGTTGTTGTCGGCCAAGCGCGGCGCACACACGGTCTATGTGGGTTACCAAGCGATGTACGGCGACAGCGCTTTTCCGCGCGTCTTCGCCAACATCAGCCCGCTGGGCAACGAGGTGCCGACCTATGAGTTCGCCTACACCGACGAGCGCTCGTGGCAAGTGCGCTACGACTACGATTTTGCCGCGCTGGGCCTGCCAGGACTGACCACCACCGTGCGCTACATCACCGGCGACAACGTAAAGACCGGTGCCGGCTACGAGGGCAAGGACCGCGAGCGCGACCTCGACATCGGGTACGCCGTGCAAAGTGGCGTGCTGAGTGGCCTGGGCATCCGCATCCGCAATGTGATGGCGCGCTCCAACTACCGCAGCGACATCGATGAGAACCGGCTGATCCTCAGTTACACCTGGAAGCTGCTCTAAACGCCGCCCTGGCAGGTGCCCATCACGCTGTAGTTGACCGTGTGACTGACGCCCTGGCTGTCGAGATACACCAGGGTCGCGGGCTCGACCTGGCAACTGCCGGGCACCGCTGTGACGGAAACAATCTGCTGGATATCCAGCCCCTGGCTGTCATTGCCGCCGGCGGCGAAAGCGCCGGTGGCGGTGAGCAGCAAAGCAACGCCGAGCAATCGAATTTTCATGGTGTCGTCCTCTATCAACAGGCTCCAGTGTAGTGGCTGCAGCGCCGTATTAAAGACAGGAACCGGTAAATGACCCGTACGTATTGCGTAGCAATCAAGGCCCGACGCTGATGGACGTGTTCAATGGCATGCGGGTGTTTGTGCAGGTGGTCGACAGCGGTAGCTTCGCGGCGGCGGCAGAGGTGTTGAGCCTCTCCGGCGCGCACGTCTCACGGTTGATCGCCGATCTGGAGCAGCACCTGCAGACGCGCCTGCTGCAGCGCACCACCCGACGCCTGAGCCTGACCGAGTCGGGCGAGCGTTTCCTGCTGCGCTGTCGCGGCATCCTCGACGACATCCGAGACGCCAGCGCCGAAGCCAGCGGCGCCCACCTCAACCCGCGCGGACGCCTGCGCGTGCACTGCATGAGCGGGCTGGGCGTGCTGATCACCCCGCTGATCGCACGCTACAGCGAGCTTCACCCGCAGGTGTCGATGGAGCTGAGCTTGTCCCAGCACACCCCTGATCCGCTCGAGGAGGGGCATGATGTGGTGATCTCCATCGCCCACGCGCTGCCGGATTCGGCCCTCGTCAGTCAGACCATCGGCCAGCTGTTCAGCGTGCCGTGCGCGGCGCCCCGTTACCTGGCAAACCATGGCGTGCCCGACCATCCCGAGCAACTGCTGCAACACCGGCGCCTGCACCTGCAGGATTTTCAGGAAGATGAGTGGCGCTTCCAGGGCGAGGCGGGAGACCTCAGCGTGCCCCCCGGCACCGCCTTCCGGACCAATGTGGCCGACGCCATGGTCAAGGCGACGCAAGAGGGCATGGGCATCAGCCTGTTGCCGTTCTTCAGCGCTGCCCCGGCCTTGCAGGACGGCTCGCTGCTACGCCTGCTGCCGGAATATCGGCTGCGTGAGCGCACTATCTTCGCAGTGTACCCTTCGCGGCGCTTTCTGGACGCCAAGGTGCGCACGTGGGTGACGTTTTTGCAGGCCAGCCTGCCGGCGTTGTTGGCCGAGTACGTCGGGGTGGTGGAACAACCGGGGCATTGGGCACAGCGTTGATGTGGCGGGCTGAGCAAACCCTGCGATCATCGCTGGGTGTCCCGATCACCATGGAACCTGGGAATGCGACCATTGAGGGAGGGCAGATACCGCCAGCGAAAAGCACCCACGGACGCGGCTGGCTGTCGGCGCAGCCATGCCGAGACCGCCTCGGCGGCGATCGCCAAGGCAAGCGGCTGGCCTGGACATTGATGTCTTCCCGCGCCAAAGCTGAAGGTTCGTCGCTGGGTTCGTTCGAGCAAGCAGCGATCGGGCTCCGGGTTCGCGCCGGGATCTCGGTTGGCTGAGGCGAGCAATAGGAGAACGGTATCGCCTGGCGCCAGTACGTTGCCCTCGATGTTGCATTGCTGGGCGACGAATCGCCGGGTGTTTTGCACCGGTGAGTCGTAGCGCGCCACTTCTGCCACCAGGTCTGCAACCTGCAGCCCGCCTTCAAGCAGTCCAGGCTCACGATGCAGCGCCACGAGGCTGTTGCCGATCAAGCCTGCGCTGGCTTCGCAGGTCTGCGACAACAAGCCGATCAGGTTGGCGATCAATGCCTCGCGGTCTCTCCAGGCGGTGGCTGCGCAAGCGCTTTGGACGTGGCTCAAGAAGCGGCTACTGTCATTGGCGTCGCTCAGCAGCGCGCTGAATAATTGCCTGAGTCGAGTCGCCGCGCCATGGGCGCTGTCGAGTTGAATGTCGTCGCTCAGGGGCGACAGACAGGCAACAAAATCCCGCGTCAGCCTCGCGACGTCCTGTAGCTGGCTGGCTGGGAAGCCTATCAACGCTGCAATGACGCACACCGGTACGGTGAACATCAATTCATCCAGGTGCTCGACGGGGAGGGTCTCGACCAGGCGTGCCACGAGGCCTGCGATGCATTCTGTCTCGACAGCGGCCAACGCCGGTTCGATGGCCATCCTCGGGCACATGTGCTGCGGGCCCTCGTTCATGCGCATCAAGCGAGCGAAAATCATCCCCGCGGCGCCTTGCGCAATGGCCGCGGGAACCGACTCGTCCGGCGGACGCACCCGACAGTCGGGGTGCCCGAGGAGGGCGTCGACCGCGCTGGCACTACTTGCAATCCATAACCGAAGGTCGGTATCGAAGTACAGCCCACCTTGTCGCCTGAGGTAGGCGTAATAAGGATAGGGATCGGCATGGGTCGCGGCTTCAAAAGGCGTCATTCCTGGAGTCCTGTTCACAAAGAACGGCTACTATCGAACACCTTTCATGCCGACGATTCGCTCAGGAACGAAATATGGATGCCCAAGGCAATGACAGCGCGATTTCTCGGGTAGCCGGCGCCATTGCCGAGCCTGCGAGGACCAAAATGCTGTGTGCGCTGATGGATGGCCACGCACGTACCAGTACCGAAATGGCGGTGATCGCCGACGTGAGTGCATCTACGGCGAGTGCGCATCTGGTACGGCTCAAAGACGCCGGCTTGGTAAGGCTGCATACGCAGGGTCGGCATCGCTACTACAGCCTGGCGGACGCGCAGGTGGCCCAGGCGATCGAGGCCCTCATGGTGATCAGCCAAAACGCGGACACGCGCTACGTTTCCACGACGCCGAGCCGATTGCAGTTTGCGCGTACCTGTTATGACCACATGGCAGGATCATTGGCCGTGCAGCTGCACGACCATTTCATCGCGTCAGGCTGGCTGACCGTGGCGGTTGCCGGGGACGTCCTATATCAGCTTACGGCGAGCGGCGAAACAGCCATGACGGGGTTGGGTATCGAGGTGGAAAAGGCCAGGGCCCAACGACGTCGTTTCGCGTGTTCATGCCTGGACTGGAGCATGCGCCGCCCTCATCTGGCGGGAGCGCTCGGTGCGGCTTTCCTGCAGATGCTCCTGAGCCGCCAGTGGGTTATTCAAGACCTCGACAGTCGCGCACTTGGATTGACAACCAAGGGGCGGGAAGCGCTGTCTGGCCGGTTCGGGATCACGCTTGAAAGCCCACAGGTGCAGGGATCAGTGCAGCGAAAGATCAACCGATCCGCCGAGCTGGCCTATGACGGCTGACGGATAATGTCTGGAAAGCAGCCTCTGCGTGTTCGCGGAGCATTGGCACGTTGCCGGTGACTTCGGCGCGTGGCCGGTTGTTCGTGCCGTGTCCCTGGTCGCCACCTCAAAGATGCTCGATCACCATCACCGCAGTAGTGTCGGCCTCAAGCGCTTCGAACACATGAGGCGCATTCGCCAGGTAGCTTATGTAGTCGCCCGCGTTCAGCAACACCGGTCCGTCCGCCGGGCCGATGCGGGCACTGCCACTGCACAGCACTACGTGCTCTACGGTGCCTGCCGGGTGAGGCTGAGACAGGCGGACATCGCCAGGCTGTACCTTCAACCGGTAGAGGTCGCGCCGCACTCCGGCCGGGCAGTCGGCAAGCAGTGTCGCGGCATAATTGGCCGTCTCGGCATACGTCGTCATGCCCTCGTTGGCGCGGATCACCCGCAGGGTTTGTTGGGGCTGCTCGAAGAAGCGAGTGACTTGCAAGCCCATCGCCATCGCCAACGACCACAAGGTTTCGATGCTGGGATTACCGATTCCCGACTCCAATTGAGACAAGGTCGATTTCGCCACCCCGGCGCGCTTCGCCAATTCGGTCAAGGACAGCCCGGCGGCCAGGCGTTCGCGCTTGATTGAAAGCGCCAGCAGATCGATTCGGCTGGGATTATGGCTCATGGAGCTGTTCGTTATGTCAGTCATTTGTTCTTCAAATCATCCGATTGAGAATTGACGCTCTGGGTTCGCGCGTTCATTATAGTGGTCGTTAGTTCATTATAGAGTTCTATTTGTCGAATCCTCCCGCGAACGGCGGCCTGGGTCACGGCAATGTCGACAGCAAGGAAGCCGTGAGTGATGAAGGCGCAAACCCGTGGAACGTTAGAAATGATTTCGGCCATGCTGATCTCCGGCACGGTGGGCTGGTTCGTCATCATGTCGGGGCAGAGCCCGCAGGCCGTGGTCTTCTGGCGTTGCGTGTTCGGCGCGTTGGCGATGTTGGTCGCGTGCCTGATGCTGGGGGTGCTGCGTCGCCCGCTGATCACTGCCCGGCAGTTCATTTGGGGGTGCCTGGGCGGGGTGGCGCTGATGCTCAATTGGGTGCTGCTGTTCAGTGCCTACCAGCACGCCTCAATCGCCATTGCCACGGTGGTCTACCATGTCCAGCCGTTTATGCTGGTCGGTCTGGGTGCGCTGTTTTACGCCGAACGCCTCAGCATCGCCAAGCTCGGCTGGCTGCTGGTGGCCTTCGTCGGCCTGATGCTGATCGTGTTCGCCAAGGGCGGCGGGCAGGCCAGCGGCGCCGACTACCTGCTGGGCGTCTGCCTGGCGCTGTCTTCCGCCTTCTTCTACGCGGTGGCAGCAGCGATCACCAAGCGTCTCAAGGAGGTGCCCGCGCACCTGATCGTGCTGATCCAGATGGTGGTCGGCGTGCTGGTGCTGGCCCCATTCGTGGACTTTGGAAGGGGCGACACGGTCGGGGATGCCTGGATTTACCTGATCATTATCGGCGTGGTTCATACCGGGCTGATGTCGACGCTGCTCTACAGCGCCATCCAGAAAATCCCCACGGCCCTGGTCGGGGCTCTGTCATTCATCTACCCGATCGCCGCCATCCTGGTCGACTGGGTGGCCTTCGCGCATCCGCTCAGCAGCCTGCAAGTGATTGGCGCGAGCGCCATTCTGCTGGCGGCGGCGGGCATGAACTTCGGTTGGTCACTGCGCCGTCCCGGGCCGCAGATAATCGCGCTGACTGACCGCCGTGGTCGCCAGGATTGACTTGGGCGATGTTTCAACTCGGTCACCTGTGGCTGGTGTGGCACGCGCTGTCATATGACGTTGAGGGTTGGCATACGCTGCTGGTCGCCACTCCGGGCAGATCTGTACGATGTAACCGGACCCCGCCAAGATTTGAGCTGCCATGGTTCACGCTGCAGCGCAGGAGGAAGGTAGTCATAGCAGAGCGGGTGACTCCCGGCAGCCTTGCCCAGAGCCCAACTGCCAGTGCAGATAGCAGCACCTAACCTGCGCTCGGGCGGGCCTGTGGAGGGTGCTGCGATACGCTGACGGCTCAATGGTCGCGTCAGCCTCGGTGGAACGGTTCACCCCTCGATCTTTGCACTGGCCTGCTGTAACTCCCGAGCGTCCCCCCCCAGCGCACCGGTGGCTTGGGCTGCCAGTTTCAACAGCATCTTGCGCGCACTCGTAATGGCGTCTTCGTTGAAACGCTCGGAGGGCCCCGAGAGGGTCAGGGCGCCTTTGAGTTCGTTATTCATGCCGAACACAGGTACCGACACCGCTGCGGTATCGGGATCGCGTTCGCCAAAAGAACTCGCCCAGAGTTGCTCGCGAACATTGGCAAGCGCATCAGCAACAGACGGGCCGAAAGTCCGCAGAATCTTTCCCGAAGCCCCGGCGTTAAGTGAAAAACGATCACCCTCGTGAATGGAAACCCGCACGGAACGCTTGGGTTCGACGCGGAAAAGCACCACCCGACTGTCGTTTTCGATGACGTAGAACGAGGAAGTTTCCCCGCTCTCTTGCGAGAGCGTTTCGAGTATTGGGTAGATGATGTCGCGCAGGCGAAATGAACTTTGGTAAAGCGGTGCCAGCCGAAGGGGTTCGTGGCCGATAGCGAATTGTCCGTCCGGCAATCGACGAATGTAACCGGCTCTTTCCAGGGAGATCATTAAGCGCAGGATGGTACTTTTGTAGAGACCGGTGCGGCGCGCCAATTCCGCCAGTGGCAACACGCTGCACTGCGTGTCGAAGGCGCCGAGTATGGCAAAGGCGCGGTCCACCGCGGCAACGCCGCCGTCAGCGGGATCTTTCTCAGGTTTTTCGTTACTGTTCATGGTCATTTCGGCCAGTGATTGGGCTGCAAATCCATCATCGTGAGTAAGCTCACCCCTGCGACGGGTGAGCAATTTGACGATACCTTACCCGCAGCGCCTACTCGCCGACTAGTCTGTCTGGCAGCACATCATTCTGGCCCTTAGCATTCGCTGCTCAAGCGTCACGCATGAAGAAACGCAGTGACACGGCCATCAGCGCGGCAAACAACAGTACGCAACCCATGACCATCAGGCCCGCGGTGAACGACTGCGTGGCGTCTTTCAGATAGCCCATCAGGTAGGGGCCGACGAAGCCTCCGAACGCGCCAAAGGTATTGATCAGCGCAATCCCTCCCGCGGCGGCCCGGCCCGAAAGGAACTTGGCCGGCAAGGTATAGAAGATGGTTTTCGCAGAAATCGTCCCGACCAGGGCCAGGGTGATGCCTATCAGCGCCGGGGCCAATGCGTTCATGTTCAGTGCGAACATCAACGCCAAGCCCGCCAGCACCAGCGCAATCACCAGGTTAAGGATGCCTCTGCCTGTGCGGTCGACATACTTGGCCCAGAACAGCAGGCCTAGGGTGGAGAAAAAGTACGGAATGGCGGCGACCCAGCCGATCATGCTGATTTCCACGCCATGCGCCTTGAGCATCTGTGGAAGCCAGATGCCAATGCCGTACGTGCCGATGGTGAAGCTGAAGGTGATCGAGCTGAGGATCCACACGCGTGGATCCTTGAGTACAACGCCGAAGTCATGGCGTTTCTGATCCTTGCCGGCTTCCTTTTCCAGCATGTCGTTCAGGGCGTCACGTTCTTCCTGCGTCAGCCATTTTGCTTCGCTGGGGCGGTTTGCCAGGACCTTCAATGTGATCAAACCCAGCACACACGCCGGAATGCCCTCGATCAGGAACATCCATTGCCAGCCGGCCAGGCCCCAGATGCCGTGCATCTGTAGCAACCAGATTGACAGCGGGCCGCCGACCAGAAAGGAAATAGGGGTAGCCACGGTGAACCACGCCAATACCCGTGTACGGTATTGCGCGGGGAACCACAGGGTCAGGAAGAAAATCACGCCAGGAAAGAAGCCCGCTTCCGCCACACCCAGGATGAAGCGCACGGCATAGAAACTATAAGGGCCGATAACCCAGGCTGTGGCCGCTGCGGCCAGGCCCCAGCTAATCATGATGCGGGCCATCCACACCCGGGCCCCGAAACGGTACATCGCCAGGTTGCTGGGCACTTCGCAGAGGCAGTAGCCGACGAACATAATGCCGGCGCCCAGTCCGAACTGGGCCGCAGTAAGACCGAGCTGATCGGTCATCTGCAGCGCGGCATAACCCACACTGGTGCGGTCCAGATAGTTGAAGAAATAGGCCAGTGCAAGCAGGGGAATCAAGCGCCAGGCGGCTTTTTTCATCGCTCGGCGTTGAAGTCCCGAATGCACTTCAGGCTGGGACTGGGGCAAGTGGGAAGTCGTGGTCGTGACGTTAGCCATGACTGTATCCTCGGTATTGTTGTTATGGATACCGTGGCGGGACACGCCGACGGTTCTGGCAGGATTTCGTGCGGTTCCGGCACTCCGTTCTGCGGTTCACGCCGAGCCTCCCTCGGCGCGTCAGATTTATCGGCAGCCGCAACGGGCCCAGGTTGGCCCGCCGTAGCGCCGGTCAGGCGCTCTTGATCGTGCCTGTGGCCTCCAGGGCGTCGATCGCCTCGGCGGTATAACCGAGTTGTTCCAACAGTTCCCGAGAGTGGCTACCCATTTGCGGAACATTCAGGCGTGCGCCAAAACGCTGGCCGTCCATCTCGAAAGGGAGCATCGGCACTTTCACGGTCTCGCCGTTGGGCAGCGCCAGTTCTGTCATGCCGCCGGATTCGTTGAGGTGGTGATCGTCGAACAGGTCATCCGGGCGTTGAATCGGGGAGAAGGGCAGGCCGGCCTGTTCACACAGCTTCATCACCGCCTGCTTGCTCATGCCGGCAACGCGTTCACGTACCAATGGCATAATCTGCTCGCGAGCAATCACACGCTGGTTATTACGCGCAAGAGCCGGGTCGTTGCCCAGTTCCTGGAAGTCGAAGGCGGTGCAGAACGCTTGCCATTGGCTATCGCTCACCACGCCGATAAAGACCTGTTCGTTTTCTTGATCCGTATCAAACACGTCATAGATCGCCCAGGCAGAAATGCGGCTGGGCATGGGGGCGGCGGATGCGCCCGTGACCACTTTCTGCATCATGTGCTGGGCTACCAGGAACGCCGAGTTCTCGAAGAGCCCGGTCTGGACGAATTGACCGCGTCCAGTTTCCTTGCGCTGGAGCAGGGCCGCCAGGATGGAGACGGCGCTGAACATGCCGCCCATCACATCGTTGACCGACGCACCGGCACGCAGTGGGCGCCCGACAGGGCCTGTCATGTAGGCCAACCCGGTCATCATCTGCACGACTTCGTCGAGGGCGGTGCGGTTTTCGTAGGGGCCCGGCAAGAAGCCTTTCATCGAGCTGTAGATGATGTCCGGCTTGATGGCTTTGACCTGTTCATAGCCCAGTTCCAGTTTTTCCATGGCTCCGAGGCGGAAGTTCTCGATGACCACATCGGCGGTGGCGATGAGTTTTCGCACCGCTTCCTTGCCTTCGTCGGATTTGATATCCACCGCAAAACTCTTCTTGTTGCGGTTGTAGGTCATCCAGTAGCCCGCGCCGGAGCCCATCAGGCGGCGGGTGTTGTCGCCCTCCGGCACGGGCTCAACCTTGATCACCTCGGCACCAAGATCGGCGAGCAGCAGGCCGCAGGTTGGGCCCATCACCATGTGGACGAACTCGATCACGCGGATCCCGGCCAGTGGCAGCTGTTTTTCTTCTGGCTGGTTCATACGCGCTCCTTGGCATAGGTGAAGTTCTTGCCCACGCCGGCATCGGGAATGAAGCCATACAGCGGTTCACCCGGCAGCCCTTTAACCAGCCAATCCCGTGCATGAACCAGGCGGTCAAGGTCAACGCCGGTGCGCAGGCCCATCGATTCGAGCAGGTAAACGAGGTCTTCGGTAACGATATTTCCCGAGGCGCCAGGCGCGTAGGGGCAGCCGCCAATACCGCCTTGGGAACCATCGAACGTAGTGACGCCAGCTTCCAGTGCCGCCACGACATTGGCCAGGCCCTGCCCGCGGGTATTGTGAAAATGCGCACTGCCGCTGAGTGCGCCTATTTCGTTGCGTAGCCGGATGAATAGGCGGCGCACTTGAGTGGGGTTGGCATAGCCGACGGTGTCGGACAGGCCGACCTCATCTACACCGAGTTCGGCCATTTTCACGGCAATGGCGAGGGTCTCGTCATCCGTGACCACGCCTTGAAGCGTGCAGCCAAAAGCCGTGGAGACGCCTGCTTCTATCTGGATGCCGGGGAAGCGTTCGTTGCGCAACGCAACCACGGCCTTCACCTCTTCGAACACCTGCGCGTGAGTCTTGCGGATGTTGGAGATCGAGTGCTGCTCACTGACAGAGATGGGCAGGGTGATCTTGTGTACACCGGCGTGAAAGGCCGCTTCAGCCCCACGAAGATTAGGCACCAGGGCGGTCACGTGCAGGTTCGGCAGTGTCAGCGCATGGGCCACGACGAGCGCACAGTCCGCCATTTGCGGCAGCAGCTTGGGAGGCACAAACGAACCCACTTCGATCTCGCGTAGGCCTGCTGTTGCCAGTGCCGTTATCCATTCCAGTTTGAGCTCGGTAGACATGATGGCGTTGACGCTTTGCAGGCCATCGCGCGGCCCCACTTCACTCACCAGGATGTCGATTTCAGTGGCGTCTTTCACAGTAGGTTCTCCTCATCTGCGGGACAGCCTGTTGAACATTCACGCAATGCGGCGGTTAGGAAAAGCACGTATTGTTATGTTTGTTCTGTCAGGCAGAATATTGTTCTATTCCTAGTATTGGCCTTGAAAATACCTGCTGTCAACGGCTGTCTTGATGCACTCACACCCCCATGCCTCTGGCGCTTTCAAAGGGTTTCTGGTTATCCCGCGGAATAATTTTTGCTCTGCGCGCGCAACGCCCCAGCGAAATCTCGCGCTTGACAGGCAATCAAAATGCTTGGAAAGTTATTCCGCTAGAAGGAATGTTGTTCTATCAGACAGAACAAATAAAAACAAAAACCTCTGTGCATCTGGACGGCAAGGCGTTACCTGAAGCAATTAGGTTCGCCTTCCTTGTCACGATGCCAGTTGATACGCGGAGTGCTGCCATGAGCCTGTATCCCCCACCTCAGGAGAGGACCACCGAGGTCTTCACCCGGCTGCCCGAGAAGTTCTGGCGCAACGGCGACTCGGATTGGGTTCGTGCCAACAAACCGGGCCAGAAGGTTGCCAGTTTTCTGGAAGGACCCTCCTTCGACCGGGCCGGCAATCTTTACGTGACCGATATCCCCTACGGCCGCATCTTTCGCATTTCACCGCAGGGGGAGTGGGAGTTGGTCGTGGAGTACGACGGCTGGCCCAATGGCCTGAAAATTCATGGTGATGGCAGAATTTTCATTGCCGACTACAAGCGCGGCATCCTGGTCCTGGACCCGCTAAGCAAGCGCATTGAGCCTTTCCTTACCCACCGCCGCAGCGAGGGCTTCAAGGGCGTCAATGACCTGTTTTTCGATCATGAAGGGCGTCTCTACTTCACCGACCAGGGCCAGACCGGCATGCACGACCCCAGTGGCCGTGTGTTTCGCTATGACCTGGAAAGCCAACGTCTGGATTGTCTGTTGGATAACGGAGCGAGCCCCAATGGCCTGGTCATGGACCTGCACGAGCAAGCATTGCTTGTGGCCATGACCCGGGGCAATTCGATCTGGCGCCTGCCCATTCAATCGGACGGCACGACGTCCAAGGTCGGAGTGTTCACGGCGATGGCAGGCGGGGTGAGCGGCGCGGACGGCATTGCACTGGATGACCAGGGCAACCTGTTCGTTTGCGATGCGGGTAATGGCTGCGTATGGGTCTTCGATCGCCATGCGGTGCCTCTCTATCGCCTGCGGTCCTGCACCGAAGGACGGACCTTGACCAACCTGGCGTTTGGCGGTGAAGGCAACCGGCACCTGTTCGTCACCGACTCTTCAACCGGCCACATCCTCAAGATAGCCATGGAGCATCCTGGCAAGCCGATGTTCTCGCACGCCACTACGTAACTACAGATACGCAAGCCAAAGGCGCGTGGATTCGATTCGCCTCGAACCGCGCTAATGGCTGCGCTTTGCCCAAACAAAACCAATAAGAAGAGGGACACATGCTTACGATCCTCAGCTACACAATGATCGCCTGCTTCATGTACCTGATCATGAGCAAGCGACTGTCACCACTGGTTGCACTCGTGCTGGTGCCTATCGTGTTCGGCTGCCTCGCCGGGTTTTCCACCGCCCTGGGCCCGATGATGCTCGACGGCATGAAAATGCTCGCCCCGACGGGGATTATGCTCACCTTCGCCATCCTGTATTTCTGCATGATGACGGACGCAGGTCTGTTCAACCCGCTGATCAAGTTGATCCTGAAGCTGGTCAAGGGCGACCCGCTGAAAATCGTGGTGGGCACCGCGATCCTTGGCATTTGCGTGGGCCTCGACGGGGATGGTGCAACGATGTACATCATCACCACAGCAGCGATGCTCCCGCTCTACCGCCGTACGGGTATAAGTCTGCAAGTCATGGCGACAGTGCTGATCCTGACCATTGGTGTGATGAACATCCTGCCGTGGGCCGGCCCGTTCTCCCGCGCGGCCAGTGCTATGCACGTCGACATTACCGACCTGTTTATCGAGATGATCCCAATCATGATCGCGGGGCTTGGCTGGGTGATCTTCAGTGCATTCTGGCTTGGCTTGAAAGAGCGACGCCGCCTCGGGATCTTGACGCTCGACAACGATGAGCTCATGGATCAGTTCACAGAGTTTCGCCTGGGTGACTGGCGCTTTCTGTTCAACGCCGCGCTGACCATCACCCTGATCGCGCTGATGATGCTCAACCTGATGCCACTGCCGGTGCTGTTCACCATCGCCTTTGCCCTGGGCCTGATGGTCAACTTTCCCACGCTCAAGGCGCAGAAAGCGGTGATCGGCAAGCACGCCGACAACGTCATGGCCGTCACCTCGCTGATTTTTGCGGCGGGTATTTTTGTCGGCATCATGTCCGGTACCGGCATGGTCAAAGCTATCTCCGAAAGCCTGATCATGGTCATCCCGGATTCCGCCGGGCATTTCATGTCGGTGTTCACCGCCTTCATCAGCATGCCATTCACCTATGTCCTGACCAACGACGCCTTCTATTTCGGCATTCTGCCGATCCTGGCCGAGACCGCCAGCCATTACGGCATCGAAGCTCAGGAGATGGCGATTGCGAGCCTTATCGGTCAGCCGGTGCACCTTCTAAGCCCACTGGTAGCCTCTACTTATCTGCTGTGCGGCCTCCTGGATGTGGACTACGGCGACAACCAGCGCGCCTCCATTTTCTGGTGCATCGGTACCTGCCTGGTGATGTTTGTAGCCGCTGTCGTGCTGGGTTCTATCGATATTTATAACTGAGGGTCTACGCCGTTACGCGGGGAGGTTGGGGCGTCCACCATTATTTTGCCGCAATGGGTCTAATCAGCCCATTGTCGAGTCGCCTTCTGGCTCTGCACTAGGAGTTGCGCGCATAAACTGCCTCGATCACACCTGGCATTTGGTGAAACGACGGATCTATGCAAATGCTCGTCGAGGTAGAGGTCCGGTAGGTGGCGCGAAAGGCGTGGGCAGTGATGTCGTACTCTGGCCAGATACGCTGAAAGGACGTGAGCATGGAGGTCAGGTTTATGGGAGGTCCCGGATAGACCGGCGAGACGAACACCCAGCCTTTGCCTTCTACCAATGGCAGGCAATATGTGGTTGTTCAGCGCTCCGCTAAACCCTCCTTTACAAGCTATCCGGATCCCCAAAAAACATCTGAATCCGCGACCGCAACCACCGCTCCCCGGATCATTATCCTGCGACCCTCGCCACGCCATGTGCAGTTCAAACGAGCGCACCGGCAACGGCGGCTCTTCGGCGCGCAGGCCGCCGGCGGCGGTCAGGGCTTCGGCGGCGTAGTCGGGGACGATGGCGACGATGTCGGTGCCTGAGAGCAAGGTGCCCAGGCCGTTGAACTGCGGCACGGCGAGCACTACGTGGCGCTTGCGGTCGAGCTTTTCCAGTTCTTCGTCGATGAACCCGCTCAAGTCGCCGGCAAACGACACCAGCGCGTGGGGGCGGGCGCAGAAGTCGTCCAGGCTCAGGGAACCCGGCACGCTGTCGGCGCGCAACAGTTTCGGCAGGCTGCGACGCAGGACTTTGCGCTTGGCGTTGGCCGGCAAGTCGGCGGTGTAGCTGACGCCAATCGAGATTTCGCCGGAAGCGAGCAGGCCGGGCATCAGAATATAGTTGACGCGGCGCACCACCAGCACGATGCCGGGGGCTTCGGCGCGCAGGCGCTTGAGCAGTTGGGGCAGCAGGGCGAATTCGACGTCATCGGACAGGCCAATACGGAAAACGGCGGTGCTGGTCGCCGGGTCGAACTCGGCGGCGCGGCTGACGGCGGTGGAAATCGAGTCCAGGGCCGGGGAGAGCAGGGCGAAGATTTCGACCGCGCGGGCCGACGGTTCCATGCTGCGGCCGGTGCGTACGAACAACGGGTCATCGAACAGCCCACGCAGGCGCGACAATGCCGCGCTGATCGCCGGCTGGCCCAGGAACAATTTCTCGGCAGCGCGGGTCACACTGCGCTCATGCATCAAGGTTTCGAATACGATCAAGAGGTTAAGGTCGACACGACGCAGGTCGTTACGGTTCATCTTGTGTCCTGGAAGAGTCAGCAAACTTGACGAGAGCGGCCACATAGGAACAATGACCGGCATGAATCTTACGGGGAAAGGCTGGTACTCTGCACAGGATAATTGAGTTTTCCTACGATACTTGAGGTCAATTCCTCAGTTGCGGAATCAATAACAGACATGTCGACTATTAACGGCGACCGGTGGTCTTACCTGGAAAGCCCAGATAGAGTTCATGGCATTAGAGGTTACTTTGACGAGGTTTGCGATGTCCCGCACGATCCGTTTTCACAAGTTTGGTCCGGCCGAGGTGCTCAAATGCGAAGAGCATGCAGCCGCGCAGCCCGCACCGGGCGAAGTGCAGGTGCGTGTCGAAGCGATTGGCATCAGCTGGTATGACATTCTGTGGCGCCAGAACCTGGCGTCTTCCCATGCACGCCTGCCGTCCGGCCTTGGTCATGAGATGGCCGGTGTCGTGGTTGCCGTAGGCGATGGCGTGGATGACTTGGCCGTCGGCGATAAAGTCGCCAGTTTTCCGGCCGAGAGCCCCAATGATTACCCTGTGTATGGCGAACAGATCGTCCTGCCCCGTTCGGCCCTGACCCGCTACCCGGATGTCTTGAGCCCTATTGAAGCGAGCGTGCACTACACGCCGCTGCTGATCGCCTACTTTGCGTATGTGGACCTGGCACGCGTCAAGCCCGGCCAATTTGCCCTGGTGACGGACGCCAGCCACTGCGCCGGTCCTTCCTTTGTGCAACTGGGCAAAGCCCTGGGTGTGCGGGTGATTGCCGCCACCAAGGACAGCGAAGAGCGCGAATACCTGCTGTCCCTCGGTGCGGAGAAAGTCATCGTCACCGAAGAACAGGACCTGCTGATGCAGATCAACAAGTTCACCGACAACCGCGGCGTGGACGTGGTGTTCGATGGCTTGGGCGGCCCGCAGATGTCGCTGCTCGGTGATGTGCTGGCGCCACGTGGCAGCCTGGTGCTCTATGGCCTGCAAGGTGGCAACCAGACGCCATTCCCGGCCTGCGCGGCGTTCCAGAAGAACATTCAGTTCTTTGTGCACTGCATCGGTAACTTCACCGGCAAGCCTGAGCTGGGCATCATCCAGGACCAGGTCGCCTTGCAGCGCGCCTTGCGGGATATCAACCAGCTGACTGCTGACCGCGTGCTGGTACCGCTGAAAACCACGGTGTTTCCATTCAATCAGTTCGTGGAAGCACACCGCTATATGGACGAATGCCCGTGCCGCGAGCGTGTGGCACTGCAGGTTGAAGCTGTTTAAGGCGTAGGAATATTCGCAAACGAGTGTTTCTGACCGCTGGCGCATGGGGCAAATGCGCCATTTGACAGGGCTGAAGCCGCGCAGGCTTCAAGTTGACCTCCCTGCATTTGAGCCCCTGATTCCTGGCTTTCCCCCTGACGCCGCGTTGAATTCCAGCGCGGCGTTGTCGTGTGCGCGTCATTAACGCCTGCGGCGTTGTCTATCTGCACTGGTTTTCGGCCAGCTTCTGTATCTATTAATCATTATTCCAGCGCTGATAATTGCCCTTCACTTTCATCTCAAGGACTGAGCAATGATTGACTATTTGATGCGTCATCCGCGAGGGCTTCGAACTCATCGCGCAGCCGAGACGTGGTGCAGGGCGAGCACTTACTTGCAGGGGAAGTTCACAGTGTGGACAGCCGGAAGTTGCTTGAATCAATTTGTCGGATGTTTCTTCAAGTTGTTGGATAAAGGTGCGTAGGAGGGCGTCGGAATAGTCCTAGGATGGCCGCCTCGGCGCGCTTCGGCCCAGTAATAAAGGCTGTCTGTGCGTTTTCCAGGCGTGAGCCATGCCCGAGGAGATCCGTGTCGTATTGTTGCGCGGTGCTAGTGTCTATTCATCGGTGCACCTGGCGGCGGGCGAACTTCTTATCTGCGCAATAGCTCAAGCAAACACTGTCAGCAGTTGCTTGAAACTGATATTTCAACTCAGGTAGTAGAATGATGAGCACTATTCACGAACAAGCCATGACGTATGTTTACCAGCAAGTTCTGCAACGCTTGATCGGACACTTTAATCGCGCTGAACGTACTGCACTTCAATTGTTGATCCAGCGCATCGTGGTCGCGGCGGGTGGCATGGAACAGGTGGGCGATTACAAGGTGCTGATCGCCCACGGCGGCGGCGAGGTCAGCAGCTACACCCTGGCGCTGCTGCGCGCTGCGCAACTGAGTATTGCCGGCCGGGCCCCGCGTACCTTTCACTTGCGGGTCGCGACCCTGCGCTACCCCGGCATGACCGAGAGCAGGCTCGACACCCTCAATCGAGGCTACAGCCGCCTGTTTCTCCACGACGACCCGCGCGTGGAGTTGTTGATGGTGGAAAACCACGACGTTCACCCCTTCAACCACCTTCGCCCGGCCAATGCCGCCGGGCGCGAAATCAGCCAGCGCAATCGGGTGATGGTGGGGCACATGACCTCTGGAGACTGTCGCGCGGCGCTGAGCAATGACACCTACCTGGCCTTGGGGGATTTCTACCAGCGGGCCAGCACCTGGCGCGGCGGTGTGCATGCGCTGGTCAGTGGCGATTCGCCACGCAAACAGAGCCACTTGCTTGCCTGGCTGAAGAAGACCGCGCTGGGGGCCGGTGTCGCTGCGCCCAAAGCCTGGCCGCAGTCGCTCAACGGCTTGTTCGCGCGCATGGAAGAATGGAGCACCGCTTACTACGACGACCTGTACGGCGAAGAACATGCGCCGCGCGTCACGCCCAGTCTCGCCGGCCACCGCCAGTTGGCGTACATCGGCATTGCCGACCTGCTCGATGGCGTCGACCCCCGGTCGTCGTCCTTGCTCACCGAGTTCATGGCCCACACCCCTGACGCCCTGGGCTTTCATTTCAGCCATCCGGCCTTTTCCCATCCCTTGCTGATGGCTCACCTGCGTGGGTTGCAGGCCGAGTGCCTGCGCACGCTGGACTACGAAATGGGCGTCGAAGGCTTTATCCAGCAGGTGGCGCCATTCATGCGCCGCCTGCACCTGAGCGAGGCGATGTTCGCCGAAGCTTGCACCAGTGACGGCCGCACCTTGTCGGCCACCCAGGCCAACCAGTTTTTCGGCCTGGATGAAACCCAGCTGACTTGCCTGCTGTTCTCGCCGTTTATCCATCATGGCGAAAGGCTCGAAAGCTATTTGCGCCAGTGCCATCCCGGCATGTTGGTGGCCCTGCCTGAGCTGCACAAACTGCTGCAGGGCAAGCCCTGCGCCGACATGCTGCAGCAGTGGGTGGTGGACACCAGTGGCTTGCCGCTGCCTTTGTTGCTGCACCTGTACCAGAAACGGCCGCTGGTCATTACGGGCAGTAAACCGCGCGGCGCCCGCGCAACGGCCCGCAACCCTGCGCAGGCCCTGCAATTGTCCGGTCAATGAGCCTGCGCGGCGAGCGGCAGGCTGACTTCGCGTATCAGGCGGTCTATCGCTACATGATCAGCCTGATCAACCAGGTCAGTACCGATGCCCGGGTAAAACTGCCGTCCTTGCGCCAACTGGCCGGGCGCCTGAACGTATCGATCTCGACGATCCAATACGCGTATTCGCTGTTGGAGAAGGAGGGCAGGGTCTATTCGGTGGCGAAATCGGGCTATTACGCCTGGCCGCTGTCGGTGAGCCCGTCGGCCTGGGCGGGCGGCGATTTGCTCGATCGGCTCTACGCGGCGGCCCGTCGCCCCGGCATGCTGGTGCTCAGCGGCGATGAGCCGGCGTTGCTGGCATCCCTGGATAGCAGCTTGTTGCGATTGGAGCGCGAGTTGGTGCGTCACTATCCGCACCCGTTGCAGCCGTGGTCGCAGCCGTGCGGCGTGTGGGAGTTGCGCGCGGCGTTGGCGGCGCGCTACACCACATCGCCCACGCGCTGCTGGCACGCCGACGAGGTGTATATCGGTGCCGATTTGCGCGGGGTGTTGGACATTCTGATCGAGGTGCTGGGCCTGCGGGGCACCACGGTGATTGTGGAGTCACCGTGTGATTGGCTGATCCTGCGTCTGTTCCAGGATGCCGGGGTGCACCTCATCGAGCTGCCCTGGACGCCCGACGGACACCTGGACATGGCGACCCTCGATCAACTGTTACGTGATGAGCCCGTGCACCTGGTGTTGCTGTCCTCGGCGGTCAGCTTGCCCTCGGGGGTGGCGATGTCGATCAGCGAACGCCTGGGCGTGGCGCAGTTGCTCGAGCAATACGGCTGCTGGCTGCTGGAGAACGACACCTTCGGCGAGCTGGGTTTCAAGGGGGCGCAAGCGCCCCTGCGGGAGTTGGTGAACCCCGAACGGTTGATCGTGTTTTCTTCGTTCGAGAAGGTCCTGGGCGCGGAGGCCCCCTTTGGCTATCTGCTGTCCCGGCGCATGAGCAGTGAATTGCAGCGTCAGTTTCTGCTGCGTTCATTTCGCTTGTCGTCGATCCGCCAGCGTGCCATTGCGCGCCTGTACCAGAGCGGCCGGATCGATCAGCACTTGCGCGCACTGCGCCAGCAATTGCGCGAGCAGGCCGCCGAAATGGGCCAGCGCCTGGACCAGCACCTGGGGGACCAGGTGACTTACCGCGCGCCCTCCGCCGGGGCGACGTTCTGGCTGGGCTGCACCCGGCCGGTCGACATGCGCCAGGTGTTCCAGCGCCTGCTGACTGAACACGTGGTGATGGCCCCGGGTGAACTGTTCAGTGTCAGCGGCCTGCATCGCCAGCACCTGCGCATCAGCCATACCTTTGAAGGGCAAACCAACCTGGATATTGCCCTGGCTGCATTGAGCGACGCGCTGCGGCAGGCACAGATGGAGTGAATACGTGAATTTTCTCTTGATGCTGTAGGATCGATACCGTCGCGCAGCAGTCGAACACTCAGTAAACTGCGACTTTTCCGATTCCTTCTTTCCGAGGTTCATGCATGACAATCAGTCCTTTTGCGGGCAAGCCGGCGCCAGCCCAGTTGCTGGTGGATATCCCGCGACTGGTCACGGCCTATTACACCGGCCAGCCTGATGCAGCAATCTCCACCCAGCGCGTGGCCTTTGGTACCTCCGGGCACCGGGGCTGCTCGTTCGACCTGAGCTTCAACGAATGGCACGTGCTCGCCATCAGCCAGGCCATCTGCCTGTATCGCGAAGCACAGGGCATCAACGGCCCGCTGTTTGTCGGCCTGGATACTCATGCACTGTCGACGCCAGCCGGCGCCAGTGCCCTGGAAGTGCTGGCCGCCAACGGCGTGCACGTGATGCTGGCCGAAGGTGATGAGTACACACCAACGCCGGCGATTTCCCACGCCATCATCTGCTACAACCGCGGCCGTACCAGCGGCCTGGCCGACGGCATCGTGATCACGCCGTCGCACAACCCGCCGCAAAGCGGCGGCTACAAGTACAACCCGCCCAATGGTGGCCCGGCTGATACCCACGTCACCAAGTGGATCGAAGCCAAGGCCAACGAACTGCTGGCGAACAAGCTGGCTGGCGTCAAGCGCATCACCCACGCGCAGGCCCTCAAGGCGGACACCACCCATCGCCATGACTACCTCAATAGCTACGTGGCGGACCTGGTCAATGTGATCGACATGGACGCCATCCGCAGCGCCGGCCTGCGCCTGGGCGTAGACCCGCTGGGCGGAGCAGGGGTGCGCTACTGGTCGGCGATTGCCGAGCATTACCGCCTGAACCTGGACGTGGTGAACACCGAAGTCGATTCGACGTTCCGCTTCATGAGCGTCGACTGGGATGGCCAGATCCGCATGGACCCGTCCTCCAGCTACGCCATGCAAGGCCTGATCGGCCTCAAGGAGCGCTTCGACGTTGCCTTCGCCTGCGACCCGGACCACGACCGCCACGGCATCGTGACCCCGTCCGGCGGCCTGTTGGCGCCCAACAACTACCTCGCGGTGTCGATCGACTACCTGTTCCAGAACCGTCCCGACTGGCGTGCCGACGCGGCCGTGGGCAAGACCGTGGTCAGCAGCGGCCTGATTGACCGCGTGGCGGCCCGCATCGGTCGACGCCTGTACGAAGTGCCGGTGGGCTTCAAGTGGTTCGCCGATGGGCTGTTCGAGGGTTCGCTGGGCTTTGGCGGTGAAGAAAGCGCCGGTGCCTCGTTCCTGCGCAAGGACGGCACGGTGTGGAGCACCGACAAGGACGGTTTGATCCCGGCGCTGCTGGCGGCAGAAATGACCTCGCGCAAAGGTCAGGATCCGAGCCAGATCTACCGTGGCTTGACGGATGCGCTGGGCGAACCCTTCGCCATTCGCGTCGACGCCAAGGCGACGCCGGCGCAAAAGGCCCTGTTGGGCAAGCTGTCGCCGCAGCAGGTGACCTCCACCGAACTGGCCGGCGAAAGCATCCAGCAGATCCTCAGCCATGCGCCGGGCAACAATCAGGCGATTGGCGGCTTGAAAGTGATGACCGAAAACGGCTGGTTCGCCGCGCGTCCGTCCGGCACCGAGGACATCTACAAGATCTACGCCGAGAGCTTTATCGGCGAAGATCACCTCAAGCAGCTGGTAGAAGAGGCACAAGTGCTGGTTGACGGCGCTATCAGCGAATAATCCGCTGAAGGCGCCGGCCTGCCGGCGATAGCGCTCGCAAGACCGCCATCGCCGGCCGGCCAGGGGTCAAGCGAGGTCGACCAACACGATCTCGCTGTCTTCAATTGCCGTCACCTGCAACACCTGCTCATCTTCCACGGCAACCCCGTCTCGCGCTTGCGCACGCAAGCCATTGACTTCAATCACGCCCGTCGCCGGCACCAGATACGCCCGGCGACCGTGGTCCAGACGGTACTGCGCAGTTTCCCCAGCCTTCAGATTGGCCGCTACCAGGCGTGCATCGGCGCGAATGCGCAGGCTTTCGCTGTCTCCGGCCTTGCCGCTGGCCAGTGTGACAAAGCCTTCTCGATCCCCTTTGGGGAACGGCTTAGCGCCCCACGACGGCGGCAAACCGGCCTCGTTCGGGATAATCCAGATCTGGAAGATCTTGGTGGGTGTCGCTTCCAGGTTGTATTCACTGTGGGCGATGCCGGTGCCGGCACTCATCACCTGTACGTCACCGGCCTCGGTGCGGCCTTTGTTGCCCAGGTTGTCAGCGTGGCTGATGGCACCTTCGCGCACATAAGTGATGATTTCCATATCCCGGTGCGGGTGCTGCGGGAAACCGGTGCCCGGGGCGATGATGTCGTCGTTCCACACCCGCAGGTTGCCCCAGTGCATGCGTTTGGGATCATGGTATTCAGCAAATGAAAAATGATGATGGGCATCGAGCCAGCCGTGGTGGGCGCCGCCCAAGGTGGTAAAAGGTCGAAGTTCAAGCATGATCGTCTCCTGTTGATGGCGCCTATGATCCAGCAGGGCATAATCGATAAAAAGCGTAAAAAATGCCTGATTCCTATCAGTCGATTAGATTGGTAGCCGGCGCTTGTACTTTCAGTTCATCGCCTAACTGCATGACGGCAAAGCAATTGGTGGAACTGAACGGCAATTCCGGCGACCATGGCGAACTTGTTGAAACTCAGCTCATCGCAGGAGTCCGCGTGCCGCAACACAAGCCTGATCTGCCCCCTGAACTGCGCCCCCTGGCAGAAATGCCCCTGTTGAAACGCCTCGCCGCTCGTCTGTTTGGCCATGGCCTGACCCGGTTGCGTGCCCAGCACCGGTTTTCCTGGTTGCATGGCCAGGCCGACGGTTTTCGCAGCGGCCATGAAGCAGGGGTGGAGTACGGCTATCGCGAGGGCAAGGCGGACGGCCTTGAAGAAGGCCGCCAAGTCCTGCTGATCCGCGACTTCCGCCCGGACGAGCACCGTGCGCCGGGCGTGGATGACAGCCTGTTCGACGATTGGCGCCTGCCGCTCACGGCCGATATCAAGAAGCGTATCAAGGCCGACGTTGCCCGACTCCTGCCGGCCCATGCCCAACCGAGCGCGGCGCAATGGAAGATGATCTTCAGCGATACGCCGTCAACCTCGGTGATTGCCGGCGCCGGCGCGGGCAAATCGACCTCGCTGGTGCTGCGGATTCTGCTGCTCACCCATTACCTGGGCTTTGAACTCAGCTCGATGACCGTCGTGACGTTCACCCGCGAGTCGCGCAAAGACTTCATCAACAAGCTCATGGAAATCCTCAACCTCTGGGGCCAACCCCTTGGTTTTAAAGAAGCCCAGGCCGTGGTGCGCACCTTTCATTCGCGCATCCTGCCGATGGTGCGCAGCCTGCCGGGTTTTGAGCGTCTGCAGGCGTTCGAGAACCTCAGCGCGGGTTTCGAAGAGGCTGACAGCAACCCGTTCGACCTGCGTATCGGTGATGCCCAGCGCCAGCAGATGAATGCCTGCTATCACCAGTTGCATGGCCGCCACGCGCGATTTCGCGAGCTGATGACACCGCTGGCCCGACAAGGCCTGCAACTCAAGGAGTTGGAGCGCGACCATCCGGATGTGCAGAAGCGCATGGCAGTGACCGAACTGGCTGCCAAGCGTGATGAAGAGCTCTGTGATCTGATCGAGGACCTGTGGTTCCGTGCCGGCGCGTGGCCGATCAAGGGCATTGAGCCCAGCCGCCAGACCTTCGAAATCAATGGTGCGCAGTTTCACTGCCATGGCTATATCCCGGAGCTGGATGCCTGGGTAGTGCTGGGCTTCGACTCGCGGGAGAACGCGCAGATCAGCCGGCCGAATGCAAAACTGTCGGTGCGTGCAGAGTGGGCGGTAAAGCGCACCCTGTTTCAAGCTTTCTGTCATAAGCCATTGATATGGTTGGATAGTTACGATTCGTCCAAGCGTCTTTTGAGCAGCCTCGCCGGTGACGCCAGTGCCGGGCCCGGCTTTGATTACAAGGTCAAGGGTGAGCTGGCCTCGGCGCCGTTGCTGGACAGCTTTGTCATGGCGGCGGGGTTTATCGAGAACCTGGGGCTCGACGTGCCGACCGCCGTCGGCAACATGACCTTTGCCAAGGACGATCCCGACCGCTTCTTCTTCGAGGCCCTGAGCATTTTCTGGAAAGCTCTGGAAGACCATCTGCTCGATCAATCCCCGCCGATCATGACCTACAACCGGATGTTTTCGCTGTTCGGCGAAAATACCCCGGAAAACCTCAAGCTGCTCAGTGATCCGCTGTTGCGCCCGATGTCGCACCTGATGATCGACGAGTTCCAGGATGTGTCGCCGCAGATCGTCTCGTGGCTCCGCGCCAGCCTGCGCGAGATCCGCAGTCGCGGCCCGGCGATGCATGTCGGGCGTGGGGCGCAACGCTCGTCGTTGTTGTGCGTGGGCGATGACTGGCAGTCGATCTACGGCTGGCGCGGCAGTTCGCCGAAGTACTTCATGGCATTCAACCAGGAGTTCCCGTCGCCGAGTACCACGCGGGTGATGCTGGGTGAGAACTACCGCAGCCATCAGCACATCATTGATGCTGCCGAACACATTGTGCGGGCCGCACCGGCGATCCCTGGCAAGAAAGCCAAGGCGGCTGGCACACCCAAGGCGTTGGTGCCGGTCACCGTACTCGAACGTGACGACGCCGCCTTGGGTCGCAAGCTGCTGGAGCACTATCAGCAGGGCGATTCAGTGTTAATGTTGTATCGAAAAAGCAGCGATAAACTATTGATTCAAGAGCACATTCAGTCAGTAGTTAATGTGGATTCTAGCTTGCCAGTCCAGGCGCGCCGTTTGAAACAGCTGACCTATCACAGCGCCAAGGGCCTGCAGGCGGATGCGGTATTCCTGCTTGGAGATTGCCAGCACGTGACCAGCTCGCCCTACAAGAACCAGGTCTATCGCATGGCGGGCCTGGGCAAGGACGGTGACAGCGAGCCCTATGACACAGCGCAAAAGGACGAAGTGCTGCGCCTGGCTTATGTCGGTATTACCCGAGCGGTGAGCCACTGCTATTGGTATGTGGAGAAACCGGAAGGTCCGGCAGTGAATGTGCCGAAGGCCTCGGAGCGGGTGGATGGCAGGAAAGCATTCTTCGACGACCAACGAATCCTTGTGTAGGAGCCGGCTTGCCGGCGATGCCTACCCAGATCGTTGACCCATTGTTTGATGGATGAGCTGTCAGGCCCGCAACGACAGCGGCGGCACGAATGACTCAAGTTCATCCTCCACCGCCTCGATGATGCGCTCCACGTCGGCGGCGTTCATCACCGTGGCACACGGGATGCCGGCAATGGCGATCAAGGTTTCGCCGCTGACACGGTCGAACAGGCGGGCGATCATACTGCCGGGCGCGTCCATGCTCGCCTCGAAGCCCATCGGATGAAAATGCCAGCGCATCAACTGGCAGGCGTTGGGGAACGTCACTTTGTTCATATTGCCCACCTTGTACATTGAGCGCTCCCTTTAGCTCGCGGCAGGGAGCCATGACCTTCACTGGTCGTGGCGTCGGAGAACTTCAAAATAGCATTCGTTCGTAAGCCCAAGGAGACTTTTTTAGCCCCGTTCGGCGGTTGTTTTCGATTCGTTTGATATGGATCACGGCTTACAAGACATTAGGCAAAAGGCCATTAGTCAGAAGTTGCCACCGTCCATTGAACGCGCCGCCAAAATTCGGCAATCTCCAGGGTTTACCCGCCGCAGAGCTCTTCATGCCCGACCTCAGCCCCGACGATGACAGCCAGTGTTCCCACGCCACGCGTGAACTGGTGTTGCGCCACCACCTGTGCTGGCGGCATCGGGACCTGGACGGGGTGATGTCCTACTACCACGCGGATATCCAGTACCACGACTTCTTCCAGAACCGGGTGGTCGGCTATGCCGAGTTGCGTGAGTACCTGCAGGCCAGCATGCCCCGAGAAGCGGACGAGGCGATTGAACACTCCGATCGCATTCGCGCCGATGGCGACACCGCGTTTATCCAGTACCGCATCACGCTGCGGGGCAGCCAGGGCCTGGTGTCGTTTCGTACCAGCGAGGCCATCACGGTGCGGGACGGGTTGATCTGGCGGGTCAATGAATACGCGTCGCTGGTGCATGAACAGCCGACGCAGGCGACGCGACCCACGGTCAGCCGCCTGGGCCTGTCGCCCCAGCAACTGGGGCACATGGCCAATGACCTGCAGCAATACTTCGAGCGCAAGCAACCCTACCTGGACCCGGAGCTGGACCTGCAGCGGGTTGCCAAGGAGTGTGGCTACAGCCGCAATCAGATTTCCTACCTGCTGAACCAGGTGCTGGGGCAAAGCTTCTACCGCTACGTCAACCAGGCGCGGCTCCAGCATTTGCTCGCAGCCCTGGACAGCGCGGTGCCGCCGATCAAGGTCGATGACCTGGCGTTTGCGGCCGGCTTCAATTCGCTGTCGGCGTTCTACAGCGCCTTTCGCCAGCACACAGGCCAATCGCCCAAGGCCTACGTCAAACAAATTTCCCTGCGTGCACGCGCGCAAGACAGCCAATAACGCCGCGCTCTAGGATCCAGCCTATCGAAACGAGGTAGGGGAGCTTGGCATGCCGGCATGGCGCAATATCAGTTTATGGATGGACCAGCTGGACGACCCGCTGACCGCGCGGCCCTCCCTTGAGCATGACCTGGACGTCAATGTCGCCATTATCGGCGCCGGTTACACCGGCCTGTGGACCGCCTATTACCTGAAACGCCAGGCGCCTGAACTGAAAATCGCGATCATCGAGGCGCAAACCGCCGGCTTCGGTGCCTCCGGCCGCAATGGCGGCTGGCTGATGGGCAACCTGCTGGGTGAAGACCGCCTGCTGGCAGGCCTGGCGCCCGAACAACGGCGCGCCTCGTTTGACCTGTTGCACGCCATTCCCGACGAAGTGGCGCAGGTGCTGGCCCATGAAGGCATCGACTGCGACTACCGCAAGGGCGGCGCGTTGTACTGTGCCGCGCGCTACCCCGAGCAGGAAGGCAGCCTGCGCCGCTACCTGGATAAATTGCATGCCCAGGGCCTGACGGAGGCCGACTATCGCTGGCTCGGCCCGCAGCAATTGGCCGAGCAGATTCGCATCGCCAAGCCCTATGGCGGTATTTATGCACCGCATGTCGCCACGATCAACCCGGCCAAGCTGGTGCGCGGCCTTGCGCGGGTAGTGGAGGGCATGGGCGTCGCGATCTACGAAAACAGCCCGGTCACCCACTGGCAGTCCGGCAGCCTGCGCACCGCCAAGGCCAGTGTGCGCGCCGCCTGGGTGGTGCCGGCTGTCGAGGGGTATGCCACGACGTTGCCGCCTCTGGGCCAGTACCAATTGCCGGTACAGAGCCTGATCGTTGCCACCGAGCCGCTGCCTGCCAGCACCTGGGATCAAATCGGCCTGAACCATGGCCAGGCATTTGGTGAAAGCAGCCGCCAGGTCACTTATGGCCAGCGTTCGGCGGACAACCGCCTGGTGTTCGGCGCCCGTGGCGGTTATCAGTTCGCCGGCAAGTTGCGGCACAACTTCGATTTGACCGACAGCGAGGTCGAGCTGCGTCGCTACCTGTTCGGCGAACTCTTCCCACAGCTCAAGAACGTGCGGATCACCCACTCCTGGGGCGGCAACCTCGGCATGTCGCGCCGGTTCCGCCCGCACATGCTCTGCGATCACAAGACCGGCATCGCGCTGTCCGGCGGCTATGGCGGGGAGGGCGTCGGTGCGACGAACCTGGGCGGCCGCACCTTGGCCGACTTGATCCTGGGCCGCGACACGCCGCTGGTCCAGCAACCCTGGGTGATCCGCGAGCGCGGCCTGGACGCGCTCAAGGCCTGGGAACCGGAACCCTGCCGCTGGCTGGGGTACAACGCGATCATTCGCAGTTTTGTCCATGAAGATCAGGTGTTGGCCAACCCCAACACCGCGCCCTGGCGCCGCAAGCTGGCGACCGGCATGGCCGAGTTCATGGAAGGTTTCATGCACTAAGTCGTTTCACTCACACGGGAAAACCCATGAGCATCACTCAATTCAAAGACACGCTGAATGCCCACTTGCCCGACGCCTCACCGGTGGCCGTGCCGTTGGGCGAGCCCATCGCCGTGGCCTCGACCCTGAGCGTGGAGCGCAACGACGGCGTTGAAACCGGCATCTGGGCGTGCACCCCAGGCCGCTGGCGTCGGCAGATCAAATCCCAGGAGTTTTGCCACTTTATCCAGGGCCGCTGCACCTTCACCCCGGACGACGGAGAAACCATTCACATAAAAGCCGGCGACGCACTGATGTTGCCAGCCAACAGCACCGGTATCTGGGATATCCAGGAAACCGTGCGCAAGACCTACGTATTGATTCTGTAACGCTTTGATCCTTGATCGCCTGCCATAAAAACAGCCCTAAAACCGCCAGGAAATCGAACCATGAAAGTCATTGCCCTGTTGCCCTTGATGTTGGTGGCCTCTATCAGCCAGGCCGCCGAGACGGTGAAAATCTACAACTGGTCGGACTACATCGCGCCGGACACCACCAAGAACTTCCAGAAAGAAACCGGCATCGGTTTTACCTACGACGTCTACGACAGCAACGAAACCCTGGATGGCAAGTTGATGACCGGTAAATCCGGCTACGACGTGGTGTTTCCGTCCAACCACTTCATGGCCCGCCAGATCCAGGGCGGCGCACTGAAGAAGCTCGACAAGAGCCAGTTGCCGAACTGGAAGAACCTCAACCCGGTGCTGCTCAAGGCCCTGGAAAACAACGACCCGGGCAATGCCCACGGCTTCCCGTACCTGTGGGGCAGTACCGGCATCGGCTACAACATCGACAAGGTCAAGGCGGTGCTGGGCGATAACGCGCCAGTGGATTCCTGGGACTTGATCTTCAAGCCCGAGAACATGGCCAAGTTGCAGAAGTGCGGAGTGGCGATCCTCGATAACGGCCCGGAATTGTTGCCCGCCGCGCTGAATTACCTGGGCTTGCCGCACCACAGCAAGAAGGCCGAAGACTACAAGAAGGCCGAAGACCTGCTGATGAAAGTGCGGCCTTACGTGGCGTACTTCCACTCCTCGAAATACACCGCTGACCTGGCCAATGGTGATATCTGCGTGGCCGTCGGTTTCTCCGGCGACATCCTGCAAGCCGAAAGCCGCGCCAAGGAAGCCAAGAACGGCGTGAACATCGGCTACAACATTCCCAAGGAAGGCGCCGCCATCTGGTTCGACATGGTCGCCATGCCCGCCGATGCGCCCGACGAAAAAGCCGGCTATGCGTTCATGAACTACCTGTTGCGCCCGGAAGTGATGGCCAGCATCACCAACTACGTGCACTACGCCAACGGCAACCAGGCCGCCGACAGCCTGGTGGACCCGGCGATCAAGGCCGACACCAAGGTCTACCCGAGCCCCGAGATGATGGGCAAGCTGTTCGCGCTGGAAGCCATGCCGCTGAACATCGACCGGATTCGGACGCGGGTGTGGAACACCATTCGTACCGGGCGCTGAAGATTGGGGGGGAGTGGCTACTGCGGCAAGCCTGTTTAGTGTGGTGAACCCATTTGCTGTGGTGAACCGGGTTGTTGTGGCGAGCGGGTTTTTTACTGTGGCGAGCGGGCTTGCCCCGCGTTGGGCTGCGCAGCAGCCCCATTCAGTGAGCATGCGGTGTATCAGGTACTCCTCTGAGGCTGGTTTTGGGGCTGCTTCGCAGCCCAACGCGGGACAAGCCCGCTCACCACAAAAGAAAGGAAAGGCCACCTTCTGCAATAGGGCCACTCTCGACAACGACCCCACCTTAAACAACACCCCGCCCATTCATCCCTGAGCCCCGCGGCTCAGGGATTTTCCAGATCATGCCCCAACGACTGGATAAACAACGAAAACAGCTCCGGCTGTGACGAAATATCCAGCTTCGCGTACAGATGCCGACGGTGCACCTTCACCGTGTCCGGCGAGATGTTCAACCTTTCCGCCATAGCCTTGGAAGAGAACCCGCGCAGCACCAGGCGGGCGATTTCCAGTTCGCGGTCCGACAGCACGCCGCAGCCGAACTGGCTCAGTGCATCGCGAATCTGGCTGTCCATGGCCGGCGCGCGCTCGGTGCTCTGCTGCCAGTGCTGTTGCATCAATGGCAACACCCACGCCGCCAAGGTAGTCATCAGCCCGGTCTCATCGGCGCTGAAGCGCCTTTGCATCCCCAGCGACAACGACAACGTGCCCGCCCCAGGCAGTTGCAGGATGAATTGCACCTCGTCTTCCAGCACGTTGTCGTGGAAGTAATTGAGGAAGTATTCACTCTGGCGAAAATGGTCCGGCGCCACTTCTTCCAGGCGGTACACGCCGCTGGCGTAGCCTTCGCGGCAAGCCTGGAAGAACGGGTCGAGCAGGTACAAGCCATTGAGGTACACCAGCATCGAGGCCGGCTTGCTGCTGGGCTGGGCGTCGTATTCTTCCAGGGCCTGGGGGGCGCCCTCCACGGGATAGTAAATCGCCAGGGCGTTATCGAACGGCAAACACTGGTGCAGCAACAGCACCAGCTGTTTCCAGAAACGCTCGGTGCCGATGTGCGCGACGGTGCGGCCCAGCCCTGCGTGCATGCCGACTTCCCGGAACAGGCTCATGTAACAGGCTCCCGCCAGCAAAAGATCGGCCAAGGGTTCGGCTTTTGTCGGGTGCCGTCAAGGGGAGTACGCCAATAGGGGAATTGGCTGACATAAACCCAGCGTTTACCTTCGCCATATCCAGTGGGAAACATATCCCGCGATATTCAGACTTTTCGTTTCTGCCTCACACCAAGAACAACGACAGAGGATAACGATATGAGCACTTCACCCACGCCCGACGGCGTGCTGAAACCGACCCTGAGTGTCTTCGATGTGGTGGCTATCACCGTGTCAGCGGTGACGCCCGCCAGTTCCGTCTTCGTGATTGCGCCCTTTGCCATCCAACAGGCCGGCAGCGGGGTGTTCCTGGCGTTTGTGATGGCCGGGCTGCTGGCGCTGATGTTCGCCTTTTGCTACGCCGAACTGGGCCGCGCCCACAACAGTGCGGGCGGTGAATATGTGTATGCCAAGCGGGTGTTTGGGGGGATGGCCGGCTATGCGACGTTTCTGACGGTGCTGGTGATGTTGCTGTTTATCCCGCCGGTATTGGCCACGGGCGCCGCGACCTACCTGAACAACGCGCTGGGCACGCATTTCGACGCACAGACCGTCGCCTTGGTGATTGTGGTGTGCAGTTACGCGCTGGGCATCCTCAATATCAAGCTCAATGCCTGGATCACCGGCACGTGCCTGCTGTTGGAAGTCGCGGCGTTGCTGGTGATCGTGGTGATCGGCTTTGGCAATCCGGTGCAGCCCGCCAGTGTGCTGTTCCAACCGCAGATCGTCGAAAACGGCGCGTTGCACCTGGCGCCTTGGGCCTTGGTGATCGGTGCGGTGGGCATTGGTCTGTTTTCCTACAACGGCTATGGCCCGGCGGTGTTGCTCGCCGAAGACATGAAGTGCGGCGGCAAGGGCGTGCACAAGGCGGTGTTGTGGTCCCTGGGCCTGGTGGTCGTGATCGAGCTGGTGCCGATTACCGCGCTGTTGATCGGCGCGCCGTCGCTGAGCGCGATGATCAGCAGCCCGGACCCGATCGGCTATCTGCTGACCAGCCATGGCAACGAAACCCTGTCGCGACTGGTCAGCGCGGGGATCTTCCTGTCGGTGTTCAACGCCATCGTCGCCATCGTGATCCAGATCGGTCGCGTGGTGTTCAGCAGCGGGCGGGATGCGCTGTGGACGCCTACCATCAATAAGCTGTTCACCCGCATCCATCCGCGCTGGGATTCGCCTTGGCTGGCCACGCTGTTCCTGGCGATCCCGTCGGCGCTGCTGAGCTTCAGCTCCAACCTGGCCGATCTCACCTCGTTCAGCGTGCTGCTGATCATGCTGGTGTACCTGGTGGTGGCGTTGAGCGCGTTGATGAGCCGCGTACTGCTGCGCGACCGCGAGCACCCTTATCGCATGCCGCTGTGGCCGCTGCCGGCGCTGGTGGCCGTGCTGGGCGCCGGGTACCTGTTGGTGACCTTGCTGGTGGCAGCCTCGGTGCGCGACATCATGATCATCATCGGCTTGCTGGCCTTGTCGGTGATTCTGTATTGCATCAGTGGCCGGTTGAGTCCGGCGTTCCAGAAATTGTAAGGAGTGGTTATGCGTGCACGTCAACTAGGCATCACTTTGGGGCTGGGTGTCCCCGGCGAATTGAATGCCATCACCGATGTACCCGGGGTGCGGGTCGGCCACAGTACGCTCAACACGCGCATTGATGGCAAGCAGGTGCGCACCGGGGTGACCGTGGTGCAGCCACGGGCCGGGGAGGCGCGCCAGCAACCGTGCTTCGCCGGTTACCACGTGCTCAACGGCAATGGCGATGCCACCGGCCTGGAGTGGATCAGCGAGGCGGGCCTGTTGACCACGCCGCTGGCCATCACCAACACCCACAGCATCGGCATTGTGCGCGACACCTTGATCGCCCTGGAGCGCGAGCGCCTGGCGGACCCGGCGGTGTATTGGTGCATGCCGGTGGTGATGGAAACCTACGATGGCCTGCTCAATGACATCTGGGGCCAGCACGTAAAGCCTGCGCATGTGCGCGAGGCGCTGGATAACGCCGCCGGTGGCCCGGTGCAGGAGGGTGCCGTCGGCGGTGGTACGGGGATGATCTGCCATGAATTCAAGGGCGGCATCGGCAGCGCCTCGCGCTGCTTGCCGGCGGAGCAGGGTGGCTGGACCGTCGGCGTGCTGGTGCAGGCCAACCATGGTAAACGCCAGGAATTGCGCGTCGACGGTTACCCGGTGGGGCGCCAGCTGCTGGATATCCCCTCGCCGTTTGCCGAGCGCGGCACACCGGGGATGGGTTCGATCGTGGTGATCATCGCCACGGACGCACCCTTGCTGCCGCATCAGTGCCAGCGCCTGGCGCAACGCGCATCCATCGGCATCGCGCGCACCGGCGGCGGTACCGAGGATTCCAGCGGCGACCTGTTCCTGGCGTTCGCCACCGGCAACCACGATTTGCCGCCCGCCGATTACGCGCGCAAGGACCTGCCGCTGAGCAGCGCACTGCAGATGGTCAACAACGATCATATTTCGCCGCTGTTCAGCGCGGCCGCCGAGGCGGTGGAGGAAGCCATCATCAACGCGATCCTGGCCGGGGAGGACATGTTGACCGACGCCGGCGTGAAAGTGCCTGGACTGGGCGCCGATACACTGTTGGAAGCACTCAGCAAGACCGGCTGGCGTCTGCCCCGGTAATACGGGACACGCAGGATTAATACGTTAAGATAATGGCTATTTAGTGTTGTGAATGACACCCTGCCAATATATTGGATCCATTAATTAAGCAGGCCGCCCAAGTTGGGCGGCTTTACTGCTATTTAATATTTAAATAACCGGCGCTGTCTTTTGTCCGACAAAAACTCGCCGGCCCAATAAATACGGCCTTGAACTTCTGAAAGTTGCTGGCGTGCCACTGTTTTGCCAAAGAAATACAAGTGGACGAAAGATTTCAAGTTGTGTCAGTTTTCTTACGCCTTCAAAAGAGGCGAGTGATAGGACGATCTCGCCCGCGGGGTTCCTATCGATCAAAACTGATGCATTTGCAAACAAGGAAGTACGTTTATGTCAAAAGTAAAAGAGCAGGCTATTGTGTCGGCGGCGCAAGTCAGCACGGCGTATTCGCAAATCGATAGCTTCAGCCATTTGTACGACCGTGGCGGCAACCTCACGGTCAATGGCAAACCGTCCTATTCCGTCGATCAGGCAGCCACCCAGCTGCTGCGCGACGGCGCTGCATACCGGGACGTGAACGGTAACGGCAAGATCGACCTGACCTACACCTTCCTGACCTCGGCCTCCTCGAGCACCCTGAACAAACACGGGATCTCGGGTTTCAGCCAGTTCAACGCCCAGCAGAAAGACCAGGCGGTACTGGCGATGCAATCCTGGTCGGACGTGGCCAACGTGACCTTCACTGAGAAGGCCACCGGCGGCGATACCCACATGACCTTCGGCAACTACAGCGGCGGCCAGGACGGCGCGGCGGCCTTCGCCTACCTGCCCGGCACCGGCGCGGGCTACGACGGCACCTCGTGGTACCTGACCAACAGCAGCTACACGCCCAACAAGACGCCGGACCTCAACAACTACGGCCGGCAGACCCTGACCCACGAAATCGGCCACACCCTGGGCCTGGCTCACCCTGGCGACTACAACGCCGGGAATGGCAACCCGACCTACAACGACGCGACCTATGGACAGGACACGCGCGGCTACAGCGTCATGAGTTACTGGAGCGAGAGCAACACCAACCAGAACTTCAGCAAAGGCGGGGTCGAGGCCTATGCGTCGGGCCCGTTGCTGGACGACATTGCGGCGATCCAGAAGCTCTACGGTGCCAATTACAACACCCGCGCCGGCGACACCACCTACGGCTTCAACTCCAACACCGGGCGTGATTTCTACAGCGCCACCTCGAATGCCGACAAGCTGGTGTTCTCGGTGTGGGACGGGGGCGGCAACGATACCCTGGACTTCTCCGGTTTTACCCAGAACCAGAAGATCAACCTCAATGAGGCGTCGTTCTCCGATGTCGGCGGCCTGGTGGGCAACGTGTCCATCGCCAAGGGCGTGACCATCGAGAACGCGTTCGGCGGTGCCGGCAACGACCTGATCATCGGCAATAACGCGGCCAACGTGATCAAGGGTGGCGCCGGCAATGACATCATCTACGGCGGTGGCGGTGCCGACCAACTGTGGGGCGGCGCGGGCAATGACACCTTTGTGTTCGGCGCCAGCTCCGACTCCAAGCCGGGTGCGGCAGACAAGATCTTTGACTTTACCTCGGGTTCGGACAAGATCGACCTCAGCGGCATCACCAAAGGCGCAGGCCTGACCTTCGTCAATGCCTTCACCGGGCATGCCGGCGATGCTGTACTGACCTACGCGGCAGGCACCAACCTGGGGACCCTGGCGGTCGACTTCTCCGGACACGGCGTGGCGGATTTCCTCGTCACTACCGTAGGCCAGGCGGCCGTCAGCGACATCGTGGCGTGATGCACGAGCGCGGCGCTTCGGCGCCGCGCTTTGAGGATGGAGCCGCTCAATGAAAGGTTTTTATCAATCGATCGCCTGCGCTGTGCAGGTGATAGTCGTGTCGGCAGGAGCCCACGCAATGGCGAGCAGTCTTGTATTACCCAGCAGCGCCCAACTGGCCGGGCACTGGCAGTTGCACCAGGCGGATCAGGTCTGCGCCCTCGACCTGCTGGAACAGGCCAACGCCCTGGGCGGCGACGTGGCGTGCGTGGCGCAATGGCTGGGGGACACGCCCCGGACCTGGTCGCCGACCCCCGACGGCATCTGGCTGATGAACGCCGAAGGCAGCGGGATAACCCATTTGAATCGCCAGAAAGAAGGCGAATACCAGGGGCGCACGGCGTCCGGCGTCGTGGTGGTATTACACCGCGCGCCTTAGTTGCCGTTATAACGCTATAACCCAAGTTTATTAGTTGGCCGCTCCTGATCGGGGGTGCGGGCAACTATTGCGTGTCGTTTGGTTCAAGGAAGATAAACCACTATGGCCAAGCCTATTGCCGTGGCGCCTTTATTCAAGGCGCTGGGTGAATACAAGAGCATCCTGATCAGTGTCGGCTGTTTTACCGCGCTGATTAACCTG
Source organism: Pseudomonas sp. TH21 (assembly GCF_016651025.1). Lineage (NCBI taxonomy): Bacteria > Pseudomonadati > Pseudomonadota > Gammaproteobacteria > Pseudomonadales > Pseudomonadaceae > Pseudomonas > Pseudomonas sp. TH21. Next base: position 3,140,687 of record NZ_JAEKEQ010000001.1, read on the forward strand.
TTGATGCTGGTGCCGTCGATTTACATGCTGCAAGTGTATGATCGCGTGCTGTCCTCGCAGAATGAAACCACCCTGGTCATGTTGACGCTGATGGTCGTGGGGTTCTTTGCGTTTATTGGCACACTGGAAGTTATCCGCAGTTTTATCGTGATCCGTATTGGCAGCCAGTTGGAACGCCGTTTCAACTTGCGCGTGTACAAGGCCGCTTTTGAACGCAATCTGCAACGCGGCCAGGGGCATGCCGGCCAGGCGCTGGGCGACTTGACCCTGTTGCGCCAGTTCATCACCGGCCCGGCGCTGTTCGCGTTTTTCGATGCGCCATGGTTTCCCCTCTACCTGCTGGTGATTTTCCTCTTCAACGTGTGGCTCGGGGTCCTGGCCACGGCGGGTGCGGTGCTGCTGATCGGCCTGGCGTGCCTCAACGAATACCTGACTAAAAAGCCCTTGGGTGAGGCGGGCGCCTATTCCCAGCAATCGAGCCAACTGGCCACCAGCCATTTGCACAACGCCGAGACCATCCAGGCCATGGGCATGCTCGGTGCACTGCGCAAACGCTGGTTTGCCGTGCATTCGCAATTTCTGGGGTTGCAGAACACCGCCAGCGACACTGGTTCGGTGATCACGTCCTTGAGCAAATCCCTGCGCCTGTGCCTGCAATCACTGGTGTTGGGCCTCGGCGCATTGCTGGTGATCAAGGGCGACATGACTGCCGGGATGATGATCGCGGGCTCCATCCTGATGGGCCGCGTACTGAGCCCCATCGACCAGTTGATCGCGGTGTGGAAACAGTGGAGTTCGGCCAAGTTGGCCTACCAGCGCCTGGACGATCTGCTGCGTGAATTCCCTCCCGACAGCGAGCCGATGAAACTCCCGGCGCCGCAGGGCCAGGTGAGCTTCGAGCAGGTCAGCGCGGGGCCGCCCGGACGGCGCACGCCGACCCTGCATCAGGTCAGCTTCACCCTGGGCGCCGGCGAAGTCCTCGGCGTGCTCGGTGCCTCCGGTTCCGGCAAATCCACCCTGGCCCGCGTGCTGGTGGGGGTGTGGCCAACCCTGGGCGGCACCGTGCGCCTGGATGGCGCCGACATCCATCGCTGGGACCGCGAAGACCTCGGCCCGCACATTGGCTATCTGCCCCAGGACATCGAATTGTTCAGCGGCAGCATCGCCGACAACATCGCGCGTTTTCGCCAGGCCGATCCGGCCTTGGTCGTGCAGGCTGCGCAACAGGCCGGCGTGCATGAGCTGATTCTGCGCCTGCCGCACGGCTACGACACGCTGCTCGGCGACAACGGCGGCGGCCTCTCTGGTGGGCAGAAGCAGCGGGTGGCCCTGGCCCGCGCCCTGTATGGCGGGCCGCGCCTGATCGTATTGGATGAGCCCAACTCCAACCTCGACACCGTCGGCGAAGCGGCCCTGGCCAGCGCCATTGTGCAGATGAAAGCCCAAGGCAGCAGCGTGGTACTGGTCACCCATCGCTCTTCGGCATTGGCCCAGGCCGACAAATTGCTGGTGCTCAACGAAGGCCGCCTGCAGGCGTTCGGCCCGAGCCAGGAGGTGTTGCGCGCATTGTCCGGCCAGCCGGAAGCACCGAAGGAAAGGCCCGGTGTGAGTTTCAGTCGTCAGTATCAAGCGGGAAGGAATCCAGGCGCATGAGCAGTCTCACTTTTGAACAACGTGACGCGCGGTTCTTCGTGCGCATGGGCTGGTTGCTGACCGTGGTCGGCGCCGGTGGATTTTTCCTCTGGGCCAGCCTGGCGCCGCTGGACCAGGGCATTCCGGTGCAGGGCACCGTCGTGGTCTCGGGCAAGCGCAAAGCGGTGCAAACCTTCAGCCCGGGCGTGGTCAGCCGAATTCTGGTGCGCGAGGGCGAAACGGTTAAACAAGGCCAGCCGCTGTTTCGCCTCGACCAGACCCAGAACCAGGCTGATGTGCAGTCGCTGCAAGCCCAGTACCGCCTGGCCTGGGCCAGCGTGGCGCGTTGGCAGAGCGAGCGCGACAACCGTTCCAGCATCCGCTTTCCCGCCGAGCTGAGCAGCAACCCCGATCCGGCCCTGGCCCTGGTGCTGGAAGGCCAGCGCCAACTGTTCAGCAGCCGCCGCGAAGCCTTTGCCCGTGAACAGGCGGGGATCCGCGCGAACATCGACGGCGCCACTGCGCAACTCGGCGGCATGCGCCGGGCGCGCAGCGACCTGACCGCCCAGGCCCAATCCCTGCGTGATCAACTGAGCAACCTGCAGCCGCTGGCCGACAATGGCTACATCCCGCGCAACCGCCTGATGGAGTACCAGCGCCAGCTGTCCCAGGTGCAGCAGGACCTGGCGCAGAACACCGGTGAAAGCGGCCGCGTCGAGCAGGGCATTCTCGAATCGCGCCTGAAACTGCAGCAGCACAGCGAGGAATATCAAAAGGAAGTGCGCAGCCAATTGGCCGACGCTCAACTGCGCAGCCTCACGCTGGAACAGCAACTCACCTCGGCCGGGTTCGACTTGCAACACAGTGAAATCAACGCGCCGGCCGATGGTATTGCCGTCAACCTCGGCGTGCACACCGAAGGCGCCGTGGTGCGCGCCGGTGAAACCCTGTTGGAAATCGTGCCCCAGGGCACGCGCCTGGAAGTCGAGGGGCATTTGCCGGTGCACCTGGTGGACAAGGTCGGCACGCACCTGCCGGTCGACATCCTGTTCACCGCCTTCAACCAGAGCCGCACACCACGCGTGCCGGGGGAGGTCAGCCTGATCTCCGCCGACCAGATGCTCGATGAAAAAACCGGTGCGCCGTATTACGTGCTGCGCACCACGCTCAGCGACGCGGCCGAGCAAAAACTGCAGGGCCTGGTGATCAAGCCGGGCATGCCGGCCGAGATGTTCGTGCGCACTGGCGAGCGCTCGCTGCTCAATTACCTGTTCAAGCCGCTGCTGGACCGCGCCGGCTCCGCGCTGACCGAGGAATGAGCATGAGATCGCTGCTTATTGCCGTGTTATTCAGCTGCGCCAGCGCTCACGCCGCCATGGGCCCGTTCGACGTCTACGAGCAGGCCCTGCGCAACGATCCGGTGTTTCTCGGCGCGATCAAGGAGCGCGACGCCGGCCTGGAGAATCGCACCATCGGCCGCGCGGGGCTGCTGCCCAAGCTGTCCTACAACTACAACAAGGGTCGCAACAATTCCCAGGCCACCTTGCCTGACGGGCGCGGCGGCAATTATCACGACGACCGCAACTACAACAGTTACGGCTCGACCTTCAGCCTGCAGCAGCCGCTGTTCGACTACGAGGCCTACGCCAACTACCGCAAAGGCGTGGCCCAGGCGTTGTTCGCCGATGAAAGCTTTCGCGACAAGAGCCAGGCGCTGCTGGTGCGGGTGCTGACCTATTACACCCAGGCGCTGTTTGCCCAGGACCAGATCGACATCGCCCGCGCCAAGAAGAAGGCCTTCGAACAGCAGTTCCAGCAGAACCGACACCTGTTCGAGCAGGGCGAGGGCACCCGCACCGATATTCTCGAAGCCGAGTCGCGTTATGAGCTGGCCACGGCCGAGGAGATCGAGGCGCTGGACGAGCAGGACGCCGCCCTGCGCGAGCTGGGGGCGTTGATCGGAGTACAGAGCGTAAACATCGACGACCTGGCGCCGCTGAGTCCTGGTTTCGCCGCCTTCAGCTTGAGCCCGGCCAACTACGACACCTGGCACGAGTTGGCGATCAGCAATAACCCCACGCTGGCGTCCCAGCGCCAGGCCCTGGAAGTGGCGCGCTACGAAGTGGAGCGCAACCGCGCCGGGCACCTGCCGAAAGTCACCGCCTATGCGAGTTCGCGCCAGCAGGAGTCGGACAGCGGCAACACCTACAACCAGCGCTATGACACCAACACCATCGGCGTCGAAGTCAGCCTGCCGTTGTATGCCGGTGGCGGCGTCTCGGCGTCCACTCGCCAGGCCAGCCGCGCCATGGAGCAGGCCGAGTATGAGTTGGAAGGCAAGACACGCGAGACCTTGATCGAGCTGCGTCGCCAGTTCAGCGCGTGCTTGTCCGGGGTGAGCAAGTTGCGCGCGTACCAGAAGGCGCTGACGTCGGCCGAAGCGTTGGTGGTGTCGACCCGGCAAAGCATCCTTGGCGGTGAGCGGGTCAATCTTGATGCGTTGAATGCCGAGCAGCAGCTGTACAGCACACGCCGAGACCTGGCCCAGGCGCGGTATGACTACTTGATGGCCTGGACCAAGCTGCATTACTACGCCGGCAATTTGCGCGACACCGACCTGGCCAAGGTAGACGAAGCCTTCGGGCCCAAGAGGGCCGAGCCTCCCGCTGCAGACAAGCCCCCTGTGGCAAGCCGACTCCCTGTTGCAAACAAACCGCCTGAGGCAAGCCGACCCCCTGTGGCGAGCGGGCTTGCCCCGCGTTGGGCTGCGCAGCAGCCCCAATAAAACCACACGCACAATCTCCGGCCAATTCCAACAACAAGAGAGACAAGACCATGGGTGTATTTGACTACAAGAACCTCGGCACCGAAGCCAGCAAAACCTTGTTCGCCGATGCCACCGCAATCACGTTGTATACCTATCACAACCTGGATAACGGCTTCGCAGTCGGCTATCAGCAACATGGCTTGGGGCTCGGCCTGCCGGCCACACTGGTCGGGGCGTTGCTCGGCAGCACAGACTCCCAGGGAGTGATCCCCGGCATTCCCTGGAACCCCGACTCGGAAAAGGCCGCCCTGGACGCGGTGCACACAGCCGGTTGGACGCCAATCAGCGCCAACGCACTGGGCTACGGCGGCAAGGTGGATGCGCGGGGCACTTTTTTTGGCGAGAAGGCCGGCTACACCACGGCCCAGGCCGAAGTGCTGGGCAAGTACGATGACGCCGGCAAACTGCTCGAGATCGGCATCGGTTTTCGTGGCACCTCGGGCCCTCGGGAAAGCCTGATTACCGACTCCATCGGCGATCTGGTCAGCGACCTGCTCGCCGCGCTGGGCCCCAAGGACTATGCGAAAAACTATGCCGGCGAAGCGTTTGGCGGCTTGCTCAAGACGGTGGCCGACTATGCCGGCGCCCATGGCCTGAGTGGCAAGGATGTGCTGGTCAGCGGCCACAGCCTGGGCGGCCTGGCGGTCAACAGCATGGCCGACCTTAGCACCAGCAAATGGGCGGGTTTCTACAAGGACGCTAACTACCTGGCCTACGCCTCGCCCACCCAGAGCGCCGGCGATAAGGTCCTGAATATCGGCTACGAAAACGACCCGGTGTTCCGTGCGCTGGACGGCTCCGCCTTCAACCTGTCGTCCCTCGGCGTGCATGACAAGCCCCACGAGTCGACCACCGACAACATCGTCAGCTTCAACGACCACTACGCCTCGACGTTGTGGAATGTGCTGCCGTTTTCCATCGCCAACCTGTCGACCTGGGTGTCGCATTTGCCCAGCGCTTACGGCGACGGCATGACGCGTGTGCTGGAATCGGGGTTCTACGAGCAGATGACCCGTGACTCGACGATTATCGTCGCCAACCTGTCCGACCCGGCGCGCGCCAACACCTGGGTCCAGGACCTCAACCGCAATGCGGAGCCGCACAAGGGCAATACCTTCATCATCGGCAGCGACGGCAATGACCTGATCCAGGGCGGCAAGGGCGCGGACTTCATCGAAGGCGGCAAGGGCAATGACACGATCCGCGACAACAGCGGGCACAACACCTTTTTGTTCAGCGGGAATTTTGGCCAGGATCGGATTATCGGCTACCAGCCGACCGACAAGCTGGTGTTCCAGGGCGCCGACGGCAGCACCGACCTGCGCGACCACGCGAAGGCCGTGGGGGCCGATACGGTACTGAGTTTTGGCGCCGACTCGGTGACCCTGGTCGGGGTCGGGCTGGGCGGCCTGTGGAGCGAGGGTGTGCTGATCAGTTGAGGAGGGCGCGACGGATTATCGGCGGTCCATGCGTTTAACGGTTACCTGCGAGGTGTATCGCCTGTTGCCGTACGAGGGTTTGAGCATGTCCCGACTTCGATTGTTGCTGTGTGCCGTGGTATTGGGGTTGAGTGGGTGTGCGGTGTACCCGGCCTATCCAGGCCCATGTTGCTACCGCCCTTACTACCACTCCTACTATTACCATCCTTACTATCGCCCGTATTACTACCATCCGTACTACCGGTATTGATCGGTCCCAACAAAAAGCCCCGCATTGCGGGGCTTTTTCATCTCAGTCTTCCTTGCGCACCGTGGCGACGTCATCGGCCTTGACCCGGATGTGCTTGCCGGCAATGTCGGTGAATTCGTAGAAACCGTCGGCGGTCTTGGTCTTGGGGGTGTCCTTGGTCAAATACTGCGTGCCGTTTTGCAGCGTCACTACGGTTTGCGTCGCGCAACCGGCCACTAGCAGAAAAGTGAGTGCAACCAGTGGCAGACCCAAATTCTTCATGTTCATAACCCTTACCTTTAACCCTGAAAAAACCACGCCAGGGGCGTGGGCCACAAATGTTACGCCATCGACTCACCCATCTGATCACTTTTATACAAAAAGTTGCCTGCGCCATTTATCTATTAGCGATTGCCACCAGGCTTTTGCGCCGGCACTCTGTATGCATAAACAGTATTTGATCAAAGCGCGCCATGGCCAATCCCCTCGAAGACCCGCTCTATTACCTGCATAACTTCCGCCAGGTCCTGCATTGGCTGGAGCAACGCTATGCCGACCTGCTGGATACTGACGAACAGCATTTCATTCAGCAATTTGACAGGTTGCCGCAAGCCTCCCAGGCGTTGCTGGTGCGCATGGTGATGCGCAAAGGTGTGCATTTTCGAGCAGGCAAGCTCAATTACCTGGAGGTCGGTTGTCCGCATGCCGCCGCCGAGCCGTTGCTGGAACTCGGTTGGGTGGATGCGCAATGCCTGCTGGCCTTCGAGGAGCTGTTCGCCTTGCTGCAAAAAAGCGAACTGCTGGGCGCCTTCAAGCCCTGGATCGAGCAGCCCAGGGGCAAGAAAGCCGATTGGCTGGAGGGCCTGGCCGCCCAGTTCAGCGAGGCACGCAGTTTTGCCGACTGGTGCCCCGACCTTGCCGACCGCCTCTACAGCCTCACCGTCATGGAGTTGTGCGACCGCCTGCGCCTGATGTTCTTCGGCAACCTGCACCAGGACTGGTCCGAGTTCGTGCTGGCTGACTTGGGCATCTACACCTACGAAAAAGTCGAGTTCTGCGCCGAGTCCCGGGGCTTGCGCAGCCGCGACGACGTGCACGGTTTCCTGTTCCTGCACCAATGCCAGCAAGCCTTTGAGGCCGGCGAAGCATTGGCGCAGGTGCTGGCGCAAGTGGCGACGCTGCACACCGACAACCCGTGGCTGGAAAAACGCCGGGCCAAGCTGCTGTTCCAGATCGGCCAGTATTGCGAGCGCAGCGCCGAACTGGACCTGGCGCAGCAGATCTACCGGGGCTGTGCCTATCCGGGCGCCCGCGCGCGGCTGATTCGCGTATTGGAACGCCAGGAGGACTACGCCCAGGCCATGGCCCTGGCGAGTGCCGCGCAACAGGCGCCGGAAAGCGCCGCCGAGCAGCAGCACCTGTTGCGCGTATTGCCACGCCTGCGGCGCAAGCTCGGCGCGCCGCCGTTGCCCAAGGCCAAGCCACGGCCTGTCACGCGCCTGGACCTGGCCCTCGCGCTGCCCGAGCCGATGATGTCGGTGGAGTACTGCGTGCAGGCGCACCTGAGCGAGCCCGATGCGCCGGTGCACTACGTCGAGAACGGGCTGATCAATTCATTGTTCGGCCTGTTGTGCTGGGACGCGATCTTCGCGCCGCTGCCGGGTTCGTTTTTCCACCCGTTCCAGCGCGGCCCGGCGGACCTGCACAGCGAAGACTTCCACCCGCGACGCGCGGCATTGTTCGCTGCGTGTTTTGCGCAACTGCAGGATGAAGGCTACAAGACCACCATCCGCCAGCGCTTTAGTCAAAAATGGGGAATCCAGTCACCCTTCGTGTTCTGGAACCTGCTCAGTGAAGAGTTGCTGGAGCAGGCATTGGCCTGTTTACCGGCCGAGCACCTGCGCTACTGGTTCGAGCGGCTGTTGCTGGATATCCGCGCCAACCGTACCGGGATGCCGGACCTCATCCAGTTCTGGCCGGCGCAAAAGACCTACCGCATGATCGAGGTCAAGGGCCCCGGCGACCGCCTGCAGGATAACCAGCTGCGTTGGCTGGAGTTCTGCGGTGAATACCAGATGCCGGTCACCGTCTGCTATGTGCGCTGGGCGGAGCACGCCGCTTGAGCTATACCGTGGCCGTGCGCGCCTTGTGTGAGTTCACCGCCAAAGTGGGCGACCTCGACCTGCGGTTTACCCCATCGCCCAGTGCTCAGGAAGGCATTCTCGGCCATCGCACCGTGGCCTCGCGGCGCAGCGCGCACTATCAGAACGAAGTGGCCCTGGAGGGCGAGTACCAGCAGCTCAGAGTACGGGGCAGGGCGGACGGCTATGACCCGGACGCCAATCGCCTGGAAGAGGTCAAGACCTATCGCGGTGATCTCGACGCCCAGCCCGCCAACCATCGGCAGCTGCATTGGGCCCAGGTCAAGGTGTATGGCTGGCTGATGTGCCAGAAGCTCGGCCTCACCGAGATCGACCTGGCGCTGGTGTATTTCGACATCGTCGGCGAGGGCGAAACCCTGCTCAACCAGCGCTTCCAGGCCGCCGAGCTGGAGCCGTTCTTCAACCGGCAATGCGCACTGTTCCTCGGCTGGGCCGAGCAGGAAATGCAGCACCGCGACGCGCGCAACCTGGCGGCGCAAAGCCTGGCCTTTCCACATGCCGACTTCCGCGCCGGCCAGCGCACCCTTGCCGAATCGGTATACAAGGCGGTCAGCACTGGCCGCTGCCTGATGGCCCAGGCTCCCACGGGGATCGGCAAGACCATCGGCACGGTCTTCCCGCTGCTCAAGGCGCTGGCGCCGCAGCAGCTGGACAAGGTGTTTTTCCTGACCGCCAAGACTCCGGGGCGCAAACTCGCGCTCGACGCCTCCCAGGTGCTGTTCGACAGCAGCCCCGACCTGCAATTGCGCGTGTTGGAACTGGTGGCGCGCGACAAGGCCTGCGAACACTTGGACAAAGCCTGCCATGGTGATTCTTGCCCGCTGGCCAAGGGTTTCTATGATCGACTGCCCGCCGCGCGTACTGCCGCGTCCAAGGTGCGCCTGTTGAACCAGCGCAACTTGCGCGAGGTGGCCCTGGCCCATGAGGTATGCCCGTACTACCTGAGCCAGGAGATGGCGCGCTGGGCCGACCTGGTCGTCGCCGACTACAACTACTATTTCGACTTTGGCGCCATGCTGTTCGGCCTGGCCCAACTCAACCAATGGCGAGCGGCGGTGCTGGTGGATGAAGCCCACAACCTGGTGGAGCGTGCCCGTTCGATGTACAGCGCAAGCCTCGACCAATACAGCCTCAAGACCCTGCGCGACATCGCCCCCGAGCCCCTGAAAAAGCCCCTGCAGCGCCTGAACCGTGAATGGAATGCGCTGCACAAGGACCAACTTGCGCCGTACCAGGCCTATGCCGCCCGCCCGGAAAAACTCCTGCAGGCCCTGAGCCTGTGCGCCAGTGCCATGGGCGACTATTTCAATGATCATCCCGAGGCGCTGGCGAGTGACCTGCAAGCCTTCTACTTCGAAGCGCTGCAATTTGCCAAGGTCGCCGAGCTGTTCAACGAGCACTTCATTTTCGATATCAGCAAGCGCCAGTTCAGTGGCAAGCGCAGCAGTTCAACCCTGTGCCTGCGCAATGTGGTGCCCGCCGAATTCATCCGGCCCCGGTTGACGGCGGCGCGCAGCAGCGTGCTGTTTTCCGCGACATTGAGCCCGCGCCACTTCTACGCCGACTTGCTGGGCCTGCCGGCGGACACCGCCTGGATCGACGTCGAATCACCGTTCAAGGCCGAGCAGCTGCGTGTGCGCATCGTCGATGCCATCTCGACCCGGTTTGTGCACCGCGACGCCTCGCTGGAACCCATCGTCGAACTGATCGCCCAGCAGTTCGCACAGCAACCGGGCAACTACCTGGCGTTTTTCTCCAGCTTCGATTACCTGCAGCAGGTCGCACAGCGGCTGGCCGAACGACACCCGCACATTGCGCTCTGGCAGCAGTCACGCGGCATGGCCGAAGCCGAACGCCAGGCGTTTCTCGACCAATTCACCGAGCACAGCCAGGGCATCGGCTTCGCCGTGCTCGGCGGCGCATTCGGCGAGGGCATTGATTTGCCCGGCGCCCGCTTGATCGGCGCGTTTATCGCCACCCTGGGCTTGCCGCAATTGAACCCGGTCAATGAGCACATGAAAACGCGCATGGGCGCAATTTTCGGCGCCGGCTACGACTACACCTATCTGTACCCCGGCATTCAAAAAGTCGTGCAGGCCGCGGGCCGGGTGATCCGCAGCCAGCATGACCGCGGCGTGGTGATGCTGATCGATGACCGCTTCGGCGAAGCGCGTGTGCGCCAGTTGCTGCCGCGCTGGTGGGCGCCGGCGACGGTAACCTGAGCGGCTGGCCACGCGGGAGCGCAGGGCCTGGGAATGTGCCTGCCCGCCGTTGGGGCGGCGTTGATGACCGCGCATTTGGCGCAAATGATGCTGGTGAAAATCCTGTGGCTCTATCACTCTGCCTGAGCGCCACTCCACGCGCCTGTGTCGCGCTGAAGCGCCGAGCGAAACCTACACAAGGAGGCCAGTGATGAACGCTATCGAGCAGGACAGGATCCAGGTCAACGGGATTGAGTTGAGTGTGTACATCGCCGGCCCGGAGCAGGGCCGGCCGATCTGGCTGCTCCACGGTTTTCCCGAGTGCTGGCATTCCTGGCGCGAACAGATCCCCGCGCTGGCGGCGGCTGGGTTCCGGGTGTTTGTCCCGCAAATGCGCGGGTACGGCCAATCAAGTTCGCCGCCCGAGATTGCCGATTATGACGTGCTGACGCTGTGCGCCGATATCCAGCAGGCCATGGATCACTTCGGCCATGCACAGGTGGTGATGGTCGGCCATGACTGGGGCGCCGTGGTGGCCTGGCACCTGGCGCTGCTCGAACCCGAGCGCATTACGCACTTGATCACGTTGTCGGTGCCGTTTGCCGGCCGTGCGCGGCGGCCGGTGATCGAAATCCTGCGTGAGCTGTACGCCGACCGCTTCAATTACATCGTGTACTTCCAGCAACCCGGCGTCGCCGAGCAGGAACTGGACGCGGATATCGAACGTACGCTGCGCTTGTTCATGCAGGATGAAGATTTGTTTTTGCAGAAGCGGTCCGCCGACTCAAGCTTGTTCGACGGTGCGCAGCCCCCTGGTCCGCTACCGGCGTGGTGTTCACGAGAAGACCTGGACGTCTACGTGCAGACCTTCGCCGAGCATGGCTTTCGTGGCCCGCTGAACTGGTATCGCAACTTTGAGCGCAACTGGCAACGCAGCGAGTTCCTGGCCGGCCGGCAGGTGCTGCAACCGACGCTGTTCCTGATCGGCGACCGCGACCCCGTCGGCGTGTTTGAAGCCCACACCCTCAAGCGCATGCCGGAGTCGGTGCCGAACCTTGAGCAGCAGGTCCTGGCCAATTGCGGTCACTGGATCCAGAACGAGCAAGCTCAGCGGGTCAACGCGTTGATGCTCGGGTTTCTAGGGAAAACGTAAAGGTCGCGCCGTGCCCTGGGCGGTCGACCAGACGAATGCTGCGCCCGTGCAATTGCAGGATGCGGTGCACGATGCGCAGGCCCAGGCCACCGTCGCGCCGCGCGCCGCCGATGGTGAAGGCGCGCAGGAACAAGCCTTCACGCAGTTCGGCGTCGATCCCTGGGCCACTGTCGCTGACGGTCACCGCCACGCCATCGGCGGCTGGCGACAGGATCACCTCGACTTCGCCATTCACCGGTGTATGGCGCAAGGCATTGTCCAGCAGGTTGGTGAGCACGCGTTCGATCAGGCCCAGGTCCGCCAGCACGGTGGGCACCTGCGGGGGTAGGGTGGCAGTCAGGGTGATGGCGCGCGCCTCGGCGGTGAGTTCGAATTTCTGGAAGATGTCCTGCACCAGGTCCGGCAGGGAGAAGCCTTCGATCACTGGCTGCACAAAGCCGTGTTCCAGGCGCACCAACTCCAGCAGCGACTGGGCCAGGCCACCGACCTTGCGACTCTGGTCAAGGGCAATGCCGAGGTAGCGCCGGCGCTCTTCGGGGCTCAGGCTGGCATCCTTGAGCGTCAGGGTTTCCAGGTAACCATGCAGGGACGCCAGCGGCGTGCGCAGGTCATGGGAGATGTTGGCGACCATTTCCCGGCGTTCCTGGTCCTGGTGGGTGATGGCCCGCCACTGTTCGCCCAGGCGGTTTTCCATCTGCACGAAAGCGTGGTCGAGCACGGCGATTTCGTCGCCACTGTCGAGTTCCGGGGTGGCCGATGCCTGGGTTTTCGGCGCGCCGTTGATATCGAACTGACCGACCTTGTCGGTGAGCTGGCGCAATGGCCGGGTGATCCACGCGAAGGCGATGAGCCCCGCCAGCAGGCACAACAGGGCCACCAGGCCGATGGACCACAGCGCGATCTTCAGCGCCATGCCCGTGGCGTCCTTGGCGTCGTACACATCATGGGCTTCGCCGAGCAGCACCACGTAGAGGAAGCCGGTTTGCTGGCCGTTGGCCTTGAGCGGCGCGGCGCTGAACACCTTGCGCCCGTCGACGCTGCGCGGGTCATCGCCAAGGATCGGCAGCATGGCGCCGCTGAGGAAGCGCCGGATCGGTGCCAGGTCAACCTGGTCGCGCAGCAGGTGGCCGCTGGGTGCGGCATTGCCGACCACACGGCCGTCGATGTCGAGCAGGTACACCTCGACACTCGGGTTGACCAGCATCAACTGGCTGAACAGGTTGCGCACGGCGTCGGGCTTGAGGCCATCGGCGTCCATCAACTGCGTGTCACGGGCGATATGTGCGGCCAGGTCACGGGACAGGCCTTGCACCACTTCCAGCTCGTGCATGCGGTTGGAGCGCACTTGCAGCCAGGCCGAGGTGCCACTGCAGATCACCAGAAGCACGGCGAACACCACCGACAGGCGCTGGGTCAGGGTCAGCTTCATGGCGGGCTCTCGGCGAACTTGTAGCCACGGCCCCACACCGTGAGGATGCGCGCGGGGTTGGCCGGGTCGGCTTCGACCTTGGCGCGCAGGCGGTTGATATGGGTATTCACCGTGTGTTCATAACCTTCGTGGCTGTAGCCCCACACGGCGTTGAGCAGGTCCATGCGCGAGAACACCTTGCCGGGCTGGCGCGCGAAGAAATACAGCAGGTCGAATTCCCGTGGGGTGAGGTCCAGGCGCTGGCCTTGCAGCGTCGCGTCACGGGTCAGCGGGTTGATGAACAACTGGCCGAGGTCGAGGCTGCCGGCGTCCATCTTCAGGTTGCGTGCCATTGCATCGACCCGGCGCAACAGTGCCTTGACCCGCGCGACCAGCTCCGGCATCGAAAACGGCTTGGCCAGGTAGTCATCCGCGCCCAGCTCCAGGCCGAGGATGCGGTGCAGTTCGCTGGAGCGCGCGCTGGTGATGATGATCGGCGTGTAGCGCGTCATGGCGCGGGCGCGCCGGCAGATTTCCAGACCGTCGACGCCGGGCAGCATCAGGTCGAGTATCAATGCATCCCAACCGCCTTGCTCAAGCAGGCGCAGGCCTTCGTCGCCGTCGGCGCTGTGCACCACGTCGAACTGCTCATCGCGCAGGTGCAGGCAGATCAGGTCGGCAATATGCGCATCGTCCTCGACCACCAGGACACGTTTGGGCTGATCCATGTAAGAGAAACCTTCGCTTGTCGTTCGCGCATTGTGCGGCTTTTGCAACAGTGTAGTTATCACGAATTGTTTAACTCTGCGTGAGGATTCCGCGACCGTAAATCCTCCAACATCTGCCTATCGAAAGAGTGCGGGTTGTGGTGGTTCTGGTTTTGGCTGTGGCAGGGATTGTGGTTGTGGCAGTGACTCTGGCAGTGGTTGTGGCAGTGGTTGTGGTTGTGGCGAGCGGGCTTGCCCCGCGTTGGAGTGCGTAGCGCTCCCGCTTTTTTTGGGGCCGCTGCGCAGCCCAACGCGGGGCAAGCCCGCTCACCACAGAAGCCCCCTCACCACAGAAACCTGCTTACCACAGAGTCCACTTACCACAGAGACCTGCCTACAAGAGAAACCTGCCCACCACAGAAACCTGGCTACCACACAAGCCCGCGCACCACAGGGTAATCGTCGCCCAATGGACGGTATGGATCGAGGAGAACAGCATGTATTCACGTCGACAAATTCTGCTGGCCGGTGGCGGCCTGGGTGTCGCGGTCCTGGCGGGTGGCCTGTTGAGACAGATCAACCTGGTCACCGCAGCCGAGGCCGCCGAGACGTTCGAGGTCAACCACTCCGACGCCGAATGGCGCAGCCTGCTGACCGCCGAGCAATACAATGTCCTGCGCGAGGAGGGCACCGAGCGCCCCTACACCAGCGCCCTCAACGACGAGCACCGTGCGGGCACCTTCGCCTGTGCCGGGTGTGCGCTGCCACTCTTCTCCTCGGCAACCAAGTTCAACAGCCACACCGGCTGGCCGAGTTTCTGGCAACCGCTCGACAACGCCGTGGCCAGCCACACCGACACTTCCTACGGCGTGGTGCGCAAGGAAATTCACTGCCGCCGGTGTGGTGGCCATCAGGGGCACGTGTTCGATGACGGCCCGCCCCCCACCGGTTTGCGCTATTGCATGAATGGTGCCGCCATGACCTTCACTGCGGCTTAAGCCGATGTTTACTTATCTGTCTAAGGGAAGATCCCATGTGGCTTCTGGTTCTCGCGTATCTGGGCGGCGTGCTGACAATCGTCAGCCCGTGCATCCTGCCTGTTCTGCCTTTTGTCTTCGCTCGCACCGGGCAGCCGTTTTTGCGCAGTGGCTTGCCGCTGTTAGCGGGGATGGCGGTGACGTTCGCCCTGGTCGCCTCGCTGGCGGCGGTGGGCGGCGGCTGGGTGGTGCAAGTCAATCAGTACGGGCGCTGGCTCGCGTTGCTGTGCGTGGCCCTGTTCGGACTCACGCTCCTGTTGCCGCAACTGTCCGAGCGCCTGACGCGTCCGTTGGTGGCGGCCGGCAGTCGCCTGTCGGAAGCCGCCGGGGCCGATGCCAGGCCGCGTCCGGGCGCCTCGTTCCTGATCGGCGTGGCTACCGGCCTGCTCTGGGCACCCTGCGCCGGGCCAATCCTCGGGTTGGTACTGACCGGCGCCGCGCTGCAGGGCGCCAGCATCGGTACTACCTTGCTCTTGCTGGCCTACGCCGCCGGGGCTGCCACCTCCCTGGCCTTGGCGCTGCTGGTCGGCGGTAAAGTCTTCGGCTTCATGAAGCGCTCGCTCGGTGCCGGTGAATGGCTGCGCCGTGGCTTGGGTGCCTTGATGCTGGCCGGCGTCGCGGCCATCGCACTGGGTCTCGACACCGGCGTGCTGGCGCGGCTGTCGACCGCGTCCACCGGTGGCCTGGAGCAAAGCCTGGTGAACACGCTGAGCGCCAAGCCTGAGCAGAAGGGCGGGGCGATGATGGCTGGGGGCGCAATGATGGCCGCCGCCAACCACAGCGACACGTTGCCGATAGAAGGTGCGCTGCCTTCGCTGGACGGCGCCGTGCAGTGGCTCAACAGTCCACCGCTGACCGCCGAAGGGCTCAAGGGCAAGGTGGTGCTGGTGGATTTCTGGACCTACTCCTGCATCAACTGCCTGCGCAGCCTGCCGTATGTCAAAGCCTGGGCCGAGAAGTACCACGACCAGGGCCTGGTGGTGATTGGCGTGCATGCGCCGGAGTTTGCGTTTGAGCGCGACGTGAACAACGTCACCCAGGCGATGAAGGACCTGGGCATCACCTACCCGGTGGCCATCGACAACAACTACAAGGTCTGGCGCGCCTTCAACAACCAGTACTGGCCGGCGCATTACTTCGCCGATGCCAAGGGCCAGATTCGCTATCACCATTTTGGCGAAGGCGACTATGCCGAGTCGGAGCGGGTGATCCAGCAGTTGCTGCGTGAGGCCGGCGCACAGAACGTCGCCAGTGGCCTGATCGAGGCCGACGCCAAGGGCGTGCAACAGGCGCCGGACATGAACGAGGTGCAGTCGCCGGAAACCTACCTGGGCTTCCAGCGCGCCGAAAACTTTGTCACCACCGGCACCCTGGCCACCAACCAGGTGGCGAACTACCCGGCGGCCGGCAACCTGGCCCTGAACAACTGGACCCTGGAAGGCCACTGGAATGTCGGCGGCCAGCAAGCCACCCTCGACCAGGCGAATGGGCGGATTGTCTACCGCTTCCATGCCCGCGACCTGCACCTGGTGCTCGGCCCGGGCACCGATGGCAAGCCGGTGCGCTTCAAGGTCAGCATCGACGGCCAGGCACCTGGCGATGCCCACGGCACCGACGTCGCCCCGGATGGCAGCGGCACCGTCACCGAACAACGCCTGTACCAACTGGTGCGCCAACCCGGCGCCGTCAAGGACCGCACGTTCACCATCGAATTTCTCGACCCGCACGTGTCGGCCTACGCCTTCACCTTCGGCTAACTGATTTTTTGACTGGATAACCCCGTCAATGTGGGAGCGGGCTTGCTCGCGAAGGCGCTGAAACCGTCGCCGAATGCGTTAGCTGACACAGCGTATTCGCGAGCAAGCCCGCTCCCACCGGTTGACCCCGTTGATTCAGTTGCACTGGAGTGACTGTGATGAAACTGCTCAAGATCCTGCCCGCCCTGGCTTTCGCCGCGTTCGTGGGCCAAAGCTCGGCCTTTTCCTTCGGCGCCACCGAAGACGCCGTCGCCATCGCGCCACCGGCGCTGGACCTGCCCGCCGAACCCGGCAACCTGCAAACCGCTGTGTTCGCCGGTGGTTGCTTCTGGGGCGTACAAGGCGTGTTCCAGCATGTGCAAGGGGTGAAAAACGCCGTCTCCGGTTATGACGGCGGCGCGGCGAACACGGCCCAATACGAGTCGGTCAGCGGCGGCGACACCGGCCACGCCGAATCGGTGTCAGTGACGTACGACCCTGGCAAAGTCAGCTACGGCAAGCTGCTGCAGATCTACTTCTCGGTGGCCCACAACCCCACCGAACTCAATCGCCAGGGTCCGGATTCCGGCACCCAGTACCGCTCGGCGATCTTTGCGCAGAATGCCGAGCAGCAAAAAGTTGCCCAGGCCTACATCGCCCAGTTGGACGCGGCCAAGTCGTTCGATAAACCCATCGTGACTAAAATCGAGATGGGCAAGGCGTTTTACCCCGCAGAGTCCTACCACCAGGACTTCCTCACGGAGAATCCGTCCTATCCCTACATCGTGATCAATGACCTGCCGAAAGTCGCACAACTCAAGAAGCTGTTTCCCGACCAGTACCGCGCCGAGCCGGTGCTGGTCAAAAACCAGTAACCCCCTGTGGGAGTGGGCTTGCCCGCGAATGCGGTGGATCCGTCAGTACTGCTGTGACGGGCATACCGCTTTCGCGGGCAAGCCCGCTCGCACTTGTTGATCTGCTGCGTGGCTACACCACTTCCAGATACGAGCTATGGATCGCCCGCGCCAATTCACGCACGGTGTCGATAAACTCGGTCAACCGGCTGTGCAGCCCATCCTCGAGAATCTCATCGATCCCGGTGTACCGCAGCCGCGCTTCGAACTCCGCCGCCAGGCGCTGCGCCGTGCGCCCGTAACTGCCGGGCAGGTCGGCGAGGATATGGCTCAATTCCTCGATACACGCATGCAGCGAGCGCGGCACGTCACTGCGCAACAGCAGCAACTCCGACACCGAGCGCGCGTTCAAGGCATTCGGGTACAGCTCGGTATACGCCTCGAACGATGACAGCGCGCGGAGCAGGGCACTCCACTGGTAGTAACCACGGGCCGAGAGGTCGCTGACTTCCTCTGATTCCTCGCCGAACATTTCATAACGCGCATCCAGCAGGCGCAGGGTGTTGTCCGCGCGCTCGACGAAGGTGCCCAGGCGAATGAACCGGTAGGCGTCATTGCGCATGATGGTCCCGGACGTGGCGCCCCGGAACAGGTGCGAACGCTGCTTGACCCAATCACAGAAGTGGCTGATGCCATGTCGCGCCAGGCCGCCGGCGGCGATGCTGCGCATTTCCAGCCAGGTGGCGTTGAGGTTTTCCCACATGTCGGCGGTGATGCGCCCGCGTACCGCATGGGCATTGCCCCTGGCCGCGCGCAGGCAGTTGTAGATGCTGGCGGGGTTTTCTTCGTCGAGCGCGAAGAAGTGCAACATGCGCTCGGCGTCCAGTTGCGTGTGGCGCTCCAGGTAACTGTCGAGGGTGCCGCTGCTGAGCAACGACATCGCCAGTTCATCCAGGCCATCGCTGCGCCCGGCCTGGGGCATCAACGACAACGAGTAACTGACTTCGAGCATGCGCGCGAGGTTCTCGGCGCGCTCCAGGTAACGCGACATCCAGTACAGATCTGCGGCGGTTCTACTCAACATACTCAGCCCTCCACCACCCAGGTGTCCTTGGTTCCACCGCCTTGCGACGAGTTGACGATCAACGAGCCTTCACGCAGGGCCACCCGCGTGAGGCCGCCGGGCACC
Source organism: Pseudomonas sp. TH21 (assembly GCF_016651025.1). Classification (NCBI taxonomy): domain Bacteria; kingdom Pseudomonadati; phylum Pseudomonadota; class Gammaproteobacteria; order Pseudomonadales; family Pseudomonadaceae; genus Pseudomonas; species Pseudomonas sp. TH21. The sequence goes on from NZ_JAEKEQ010000001.1 coordinate 3,159,261, forward strand.
AGGCGGGTTTCCTTGCCCGACAGCACGAAGGGCCGCAGGTCAATGTGCCGCGGCGCGATGCCGTTTTCGACAAAGGTCGGGCAGGTGGACAGGCTCAGGGTCGGTTGGGCGATATAAGCATGTGGACGCGCCTTGATGCGCTGGCGGAAATCCTCGATTTCAGCCGCGCTGGACGCCGGGCCGACCAGCATGCCGTAGCCGCCGGAGCCTTGGGTTTCCTTGACCACCAGTTCCGGCAGGTGTGCGAGTACGTGGGACAACTCGTCGGGCTTGCGGCACTGGAAGGTTGGCACGTTTTGCAGCACCGGCTCTTCATCCAGGTAGAAACGGATCATTTCCGGCACGTAAGGGTAGATCGACTTGTCGTCCGCCACGCCGGTGCCGATGGCGTTGGCCAGCACCACGTTGCCGGCGCAATAGGCGGCTACGAGGCCGGGCACGCCGAGCATCGATTCGGGGTTGAACGCCTGCGGGTCGAGGAACGCGTCGTCGATACGGCGGTAGATCACGTCCACGGCCTTGGGGCCGTCGGTGGTGCGCATGAACACCTTGAGGTCATGCACGAACAGGTCGGCGCCTTCCACCAGTTCCACGCCCATTTCCCGGGCCAGGAACGCGTGTTCGAAAAACGCGCTGTTGAAGCGGCCCGGCGTCAGCACCACCACATTGGGGTTGTCCAGGCGGCTGGAGCTTTTCAGGGTCTTGAGCAACAGGTTGGGGTAGTGGTCCACCGGCGCGATGCGCTGTTTGGCGAACACCTCGGGAAACAGCCGCATCATCATCTTGCGGTCTTCGAGCATGTAGCTCACGCCACTGGGCGTGCGCAAGTTGTCTTCGAGCACGTAGTACGTGCCGTCGCCGTCGCGCACCAGGTCGACGCCGGAGATGTGCGAATAGATATCGCGGTGCAGGTCGAGGCCGACCATGGCCTTCTGATACCCCTCGTTGCCCAGCACCTGGTCTGCCGGAATGATGCCGGCCTTGATGATGCGCTGGTCGTGGTAAATGTCGGCGAGGAACATGTTCAGCGCATTGACGCGCTGGATACAGCCGCGCTCGATCACGCTCCACTCACTGGCGGGGATGCTGCGCGGGATGATGTCGAAGGGGATCAGGCGCTCGGTGTCTTGTTCGTCGCCGTAGAGGGTGAAGGTGATCCCCGCGCGGTGGAACAGCAAATCGGCTTCGCGACGGCGCTGGGCCAGCAGTTCCGGTGGCGTGTTGGCCAGCCAGCGGGAGAAATCCTGATAATGCGCACGGCACACGCCGTTTGCGTCATTCATTTCATCAAAGAAAGATCGAGCCATTCCAGTACCTTGTCAGTGCCGAGGGACGCATGGGGTGGCACTGCCGCTTTAAAAAACGCATTTTTTTATGAGCCCGTGGCTGACGGTGCCACTGGGCCTGGTCCTTACTTTCTTATGGGGTCGGCTCTGGGTCGGGGGGTAACGAATGCTCCTGTATCCGGGCAGATGAATGGATAAAGCAATGCCTGTGCCGGATTGGGCATACGCGGGGTATTTACCCGTTCGCGGGTAGCCGCTGACGATGGGAAGCCTGCTCACAGCAGGAAGATTGCTTTTCCGGGCTCCGATGGCCGGCCACAAAGGGGCAGGGTGCGCACCACGCTGGTGCATGAACAAACTTGAACTTCGCCCCCTGCCGATTCTTCTAACAGGTCTCACCCCAGCACGGAGCACGGACGTGCCCAGAATCATCTCACCCGATACCCCGGAATCGAACCTGACCGATCACAGCGAACACAACGCCAAGATCTTCGGTTCGCCCAAGGACCGCCTGGACTTCTACCGGCGCGAAATCCAGTACGAAACCACGATTCTCGCCAACCGCACCGACGCCTACCTCACCGCGCAATCGTTCCTGGTGATCGCGTTCGTCTCCGGCATGGGCAACCTCAATCCGGAATGGGGCAAGTTGTTCACCGTGGTCGTGCCGGTATTCCTGGCCGCGCTGGGGATCCTCAGTTCCCTCAACGCCTGGCCAGGCATCCGCGCCGCTTACGAAATCATCGACCATTGGCACTACAAGCAGAGCGAATTGCTGCGCAGTGAACCGGTAATGGGCATGGCCTATGACGAGTCGCCGCTGTTTTCCGAGATGGAGTCGTCCCACAAGGGCTACCGCAAGTCGCTGCTGTTCTCGATGCGCGCCCCGTGGTTGTTCATGGTGTTCTGGGTGTTGCTGGGGGCGTACGCGTTTTACATCCAGGTGGACAATCCTGGCTCTTAAGCAAGTTGAACTTCGGCTACCCGCGCGGGACCTTATCTTTACGCAGTCTGCGTTTTTTCAACGAGGTGACCCATGAGCACAGACAACGATCCGCAAACCAGCAACCGCAACGACCCGGCGATCGACGGCGGCGAGCCGGCGCCAGGTACGGCGGCCGATGCGCCCAAAGATCCGAAGCCTGCCAGTGATCCCAAGGCCAAGGAAAACGACTACAGTCCAGACTTCAAGCCTGAGCCCGAGGTCAAGCCTGAAACCGATGCCGATATCGACACCCAAGGTGGTTAGAGGAGACGGTCATGTCCAAAGAACTGGAAGAAGAACTCAACGACCCCGGCAATGAAGACCCGGGTTCGTTGATGGATGATGCAGAAGTGCCGCTCAATGACCTGGATGAAGCCGCCGATGTCGGCAACACCGAAAATCAGGACTGAGCCTTGCCCTTGGCACGTCGTTCATACCACGCCAGCATCGGCTGGGTACTGAGGCCATGAACGACGATGCTCAAGGCGATCACTGACAGCGTCAGGTTCACCGCCACCGCGCTGCTGGTCCCGATCAAGCCGTGGTTGAGCGCGTAGAACAGGTAGTAAATGCTGCCGATCCCACGGATCCCAAACCAGCCCATCAAGCCGCGTTGCTGGCGATCGATCAGGCTGCCCCACGGGATGGCGAAGACGCTCAGCGGGCGAATCACACAGAACAGCAACGCCGCCAACGGCAGTGCGCGCCAATCCCAATGGCTGATCAGCACAATCCCCAGCACCGTCACCAGGAACACCTCCATCGAACGCTCCACCAGGCTGCCGAACGAGAGCATGTCGCCCATCATCACGCCGGCGGCGATCTGGCTATCCTCCAGCCCGCTGGTGTCGCCTTGCAGTGCGCGTTCCGGCTCCACTTCCAGATGCCCCACCACCGGCAATGCCAGGTGTTCCGACGGCGTCTGTGAATGGCCGGTTGAGCGGAATTCGGCCTGGCGCAGCCCCAATCCGGCGGCGAACACCGACAGGAAGCCGTAACCGCCAACGGCCTCGGCCGCCACATAGGCCAGGGCGATGAGGGCGAGGGTCAGGTAGTCATTCGGCGACAGCGTGCTGTCGCTGTTGGTGATGCGCAGCCACAGCGTTACGCGGCCAATGCCGCGCCCCATCCAATAGCCGATCAACAGCCCGGCCGGCACCGCCCACAGCAGGTTTTTCAGCACCCAGCCGCCCAGCCAGTCACCGTCAAAACCGCCGTGCTGCATGAACACCAGGGCGAAAATCACGAACGGGAACGCCGTGCCGTCGTTGAGCCCGGCCTCGCCGGACAGGCCGAAACGCAGCGCGTCGTAGTCCTGGGCATTATTGACCTGCACCAGGCCCGCCAGCACCGGGTCGGTCGGCGCGAGGATGGCCCCCACCAACAGCGACACCCCCCACGACAGTTCAAACAGGTAGTGCAAGGCCAGGCAGATGCCGAGGATGCTCAACAGCATCACCGGGCCGGCCATGCCGAACGCAATCCGCCAGGTGCGATGGCGCAGCGGCAGGCGCAGCTTGAGGCCGCTGACAAACAGCGAAAACAGCACCGCGACCTCGGTGAGGTGCTCCATCCAGCGTGCAGAGTGCTGGATATCCAGGTGCAACAGGTCCACCCCCAGCGGGCCGATGCCGACGCCCAGCAGCAGGCACACGGCCGAGGCGGTCACCGGCATCCAGCGCAGGTAAGAGGAGGTGAGGGCGAGGGTGAGCAATACGGCGCCGAGGACGGCCATCCATAGAATAAAAGTCATCGAGCAGTTACCGGGCCGTGGTCTATCCAGGTTTGAGAGTGACGGCCCGGCGCAGGTTCAATGTGATTCCATCAACTGCGAACCGATGGTTTTCAGGCGGATCATGTCCATCAATTGGCGCAGTCCCGGCTGCGATTGCCGGCGGCTCGGGTAGTACATGCACAGCGGCTCGCCCACGCAGGCCCAGTCCGGCATGACATCTACCAGGCGGCCGTCCGCCAGTTCCTGTTGCACGCGGTTGGCCAGGCAGTAGGCAATGCCTACGCCTTGCAGGGCGGCATGCACGATGGTTTCGGTATCCGCCGCGCTGAAGTGGCCTGGCACGTCGATGCGCTGCTGGCGCGGGCCATTGCCCAACTCCCATTTGTAGGGCGTCTTGTCGCCCAGGTACATGCGGATGCACGCGTGCTGCAGCAGGTCCTTGGGTTGCTGTGGCGTGCCACGCCGGGCGAGGTAGGCGGGGGAGGCGATGGTGATCCAGCGCAACGCGCCCGTCAGCGGCACGGCGACCATGTCCTGGGGCACGGTGGCGCCGTAGCGGATGCCGGCGTCGTAGCCCTCGGCGACGATGTCGATCATCTGGTCCTGCACGATCAGGTCCAGGCGCAGCTGCGGGTAGGCGGCGCAGAAGTCCCCGAGAATCGGCGCCAGCAGCAATACCGCGGCATCGCGTGGCACGTTGAGGCGCAGCCGGCCGATGGGGGCTTCGCGGTACAGCTCCAGGGTGTCGAGGCCGTCCTGGATCGTGGCGAACCCCACGCTGAGTTTTTCCGCCAGCAGGGTGCCGGCGTCGGTGGGTTCCACGGCGCGGCTGGTGCGGTACAGCAGCTTCACGCCCAGGCGGGTTTCCAGGTTGCGCATGGTGTGGCTCAGCGCGGAGGTGGTCACGCCGAGTTCATGCGCGGCATGGCGAAAGCTGCGGCGGCGGATGATTGCCATGAACACGTTGAGATCGGCCAATTCGGAACGGTTGAAGGCAGCCATTTCAAGTCTCTTTAGTGGGGCTTTGGTTGAATGCGGCGTTGAGCCCTATTCAACCTGGGATGACCTAGAGTAATTGCTTTTCTAAGCATGTTGACGGTCAGGGGTTTTATTTCATGTACGTTGAGACCATCCGCATCGCCGGTATCGATACACCGGTCTCGCGAATAGCCCTCGGCACCTGGTCGATGGGCGGGCACCTGTGGGGCGGCGCCGACAACGAACAGGCGACCCGCACCCTTCGGCATGCGTTGGCACTCGGAATCAACCTGATCGACACCGCGCCGGTGTATGGCTTTGGTTTATCCGAACAGATGATCGGCAAGGCCCTGCGCGGCGTGCGCCACAGCGCCGTGATCGCGACCCAGGCCGGGCTGCATTGGGACGACGGCCCGCCACGGTGCAACGCCACGGCCCGGCGCATCCGCAAAGCGCTCGAAGACTCGCTGGTGCGCCTGGACACCGACTACATCGATCTGTACCAGATCCACTGGCCCGACTCGCCGGTGGCCCAGGAAGAAACCGCCGATGAGTTGGAGCGTCTGCGCCGCGAGGGCAAGATCCTTGCCGTCGGGGTGAGCAACTATGCCTCCACGCACAGGGATACTTTCAGCCAGCACACTGCGGCGGCCACAGTGCAACCGCCGTACAACCGGTTCGAACGCAGCATCGACAGCGCTATCCTGCCGTATGCCAGGCAGCATTGCCTGGTGGTGCTGGCCTACGGGCCGCTGTGCCGCGGCTTGCTCAGCGGCAACCTGCATGCGCAGCCCCCTTTTGCCGGGGACGCTGTGCGCACGCTCGACCCGACATTCAAGGCGCCGCGTTTCGAGCAATACCTGGAAACGGTGGCCGCGCTGGGTATCTATGCGCGCGAGCGCCACGGCAAATCGGTGCTGGCCCTGGCCTTGCGTTGGGTGCTCGACCAAGGCCCGACCATCGCGTTGTGGGGAGCCCGGCGTCCCGAGCAATTGCGCGGTTTTGAAGAAGCGTTTGGCTGGCAACTGACCCCTGAAGACCTGACGAATATCGACGGTATCCTCGCCAGCACCATAAAAGATCCGCTCGGCGCGCCGTTGTAGCCCTGCGCCAGCGATGTCGGCGGCCAGACTTCGAGCCTTGCTCGGTGCAGGATTGGCATTCGCGACCTGTTCGCACGATAAACGACATCGCCCTGAATCTATCCATTGAACGACTGTTCAGTTTCAACTATGTTGACCGCATCCACCCGTTTGCACACAGACGGGTTCGCGCTGTTTCTTCTTGAACGAGAGGCTCTGGCATGCGGTTTTCCCCTTTTGTTGAGCGAATTGCGGGCCAGGGTGTAGCGGCCTGGGACATTCACCACGCCGCCTTCCAAGCCGCCAGCCAGGGCGAAGACATCATCATCCTCAGCGTGGGCGATCCGGATTTCGCCACGCCAGCCTTCATCACCGACGCCGCCGTCGACGCCCTGCGCGAGGGCGACACTCACTACACCGAAATCCCTGGCCGCCCGGCATTGCGCGAGGCGATTGCTGCGCGCTACAGCCAGACCCTGGCGCGACCCTTGAACGCGGAAAACGTGATTACCGTGGCCGGTGCGCAGAATGCCTTGTTCGTCGCTTCGCTATGCCTGTTGCAGGCCGGCGATGAAGTGCTGGTGCTCGACCCGATGTACGTCACCTACGAAGCCACCCTCAAGGCCAGCGGCGCGACGCTGGTGCGGGTGCCGTGCTCGCCGGCCTCCGGCTTTCGCCTCGACGCGCAACTGCTTGCCGCCGCAATCACGCCGCGCACCCGCGCGATCTTCTTCTCCAACCCGAACAACCCCACCGGCGTGGTCCTCAATGCCGAGGAGCTGCAGGCCATCGCCGCGTTGGCCATCGCCCATGACCTGTGGGTGGTGGTGGATGAAGTCTACGAAAGCCTCGTGTTCGATGGCGAATACCACAGCCTTGCCGCACTGCCGGGCATGGCCGAGCGCTGCGTGGTGATCGGCAGTCTGTCCAAGTCCCACGCCATGACCGGCTGGCGCATTGGCTGGCTGGTGGCCGCGCCCGCGTTGATCGTGCATGCCGAAACCCTGGTGCTGAGCATGCTCTACGGGCTGCCGGGGTTTGTGATGGAGGCCGCCACGGCGGCGGTGCTCGCCCACGATGAGGTCACTGCGGGCATGCGCGAGATTTACCGGCGCCGTCGCGACCTGGTGGTGAGTGGCCTGAGCGCTTGCCCCGGGATCCAGGCGCGGGCGCCACAGGCGGGCATGTTTGTGCTGGTGGATGTGCGCGGCACCGGCCTGGGCTCGCTGGACTTTGCCTGGCGGCTGTTGCGTGAAGCGGGTGTGTCGGTGCTGGACGCGGCGGCATTCGGCGAGCCGGCCCAGGGGTTCGTGCGGTTGTCCTTTACCTTGAGTGAAGAACGCCTGGCCGACGCCTGCCGGCGCATCGCAGCGTTTGTCACGCGGCTCGCGGGTGAGCCGCGTATCGCGCCGGCGCCCATTGTCGAAGTGGCGCCGCCGGCACAAGCGAAAAAGATGATCGAAGTGGTCGACCTGCATAAGCGCTTCGGCAATATCGAAGTGCTCAAGGGCATTTCCCTCACGGCCCACGAAGGCGACGTGATCTCGCTGATCGGCGCTAGTGGTTCGGGCAAAAGCACCTTGCTGCGCTGCATCAATATGCTCGAGGTGCCGGACCAGGGCAGCATTCACGTGGATGGCGAAAGCATCAAGTTGAACTACGGCCGCCCCGGCGCGCCACTGGTGGCGGACGCCAGGCAACTGGTGCGCATCCGCTCGACCCTGGGCATGGTGTTCCAGAACTTCAACCTGTGGCCCCACCGCACGGTGCTCGAAAACCTTATCGAGGCGCCCACCCAGGTGCTGCGCGAAAGCCGCGCCGAAGCCATCGAGCGCGCCGAAGCCTTGCTCGACCGCGTCGGCCTGGCCGCCAAGCGCAACGAGTACCCGGCGTTCCTTTCCGGTGGCCAGCAACAGCGGGTGGCGATCGCCCGCGCGCTGGCCATGCGTCCCAAAGTCATGCTGTTCGACGAACCCACCTCGGCCCTCGATCCGGAACTGGTGGGTGAAGTGCTGCGGGTGATCCGCTCCCTGGCCGAAGAAGGCCGGACCATGATCCTGGTCACCCACGAGATGGCCTTCGCCCGGGATGTGTCTTCCAAAGTGGCTTTTCTGCACCAAGGCATGATCGAGGAAACCGGCTCGCCGGACTCGGTGTTCATCGATCCACGCAGTGAACGTTGCCGACAGTTCGTCAACGCGCATCAAACTCGCTAACTCCATAAAAAGACGGGGCAAATCATGACATTCAAACCCATGGCAAGCTGGTTGGGCGGAGCAGTATTGATGTTGGCCGCAGGTTTTACGCTGGCGGCCGAGAAACCTATCGTGTTTGCCGTCGCGGCCGAACCTTATCCGCCGTTCACGGTGAAAGGCGGCAACGGCCAGTGGTCCGGCTTTGAAGTGGACCTGATCCACAAGCTGTGCGAGGGCATGAAAGCCGAGTGTCAGATCAAGGAAGTGGCGTGGGATGGGATTATCCCGTCGCTGCTGGCGAAGAAGATCGACGTGATTTTCTCGTCGATGTCGGTCACTGACGAGCGCGAAAAACAGATCGCCTTCAGCCGCGCCTACTACGACTCGTTGCTGGGCGTGGCGGGGCCCAAGGGCAGTGAAGTGGAGATTTCCCCGGCGGGCCTCAAAGGCAAGTTGATCGGCGTGCAGATCTCCACGGTCAGTGCCAATTACCTGAAGAAGTACTACGAAAATATCGCTGACCTCAAGTACTACGACACCCAGGAATCGGCCAACGCCGACCTGATCGCCGGGCGCATCGACTACATGATGGCCGACGACACTGCCATCGCCATGATGGTCAAGACCCCGGAAGCCAGCGGCCTGGCGCATATCGCCAGTGTGCCGTACGACCCGATCATCGGCCGGGGCGTCGGCGCGGGGCTGCGCAAGGAAGACACCGAGCTCAAGGCGCGCCTGGACAAGGCCATCGGCGAACTGCTGGTGAGCAAGGACTATGACGACCTGTCCCAGCATTACTTCGGCCTGTCGGTCAGCCCGTGCAAACGCACCGACACGCCGGCGTATGTCAGCAAGGTGTGTGAGAGCCCGTATGCGCAATAGGTTTGGAGAAGTGGGAGGTGAGGGCGTTTTTATAGTGAGCTGGCTTTTGTGGTGAGGGGGCTTGCCCCCCGTTGGGCTGCGTAGCGGCCCCAAGAAAAGCGGGAGCGCTGCGCACTCCAACGGGGGACAAGCCCCCTCACTACAGAAAAACCAAAGCCAATGGATAAACCCTCTCACCACAAGAAAAACCTAGCCACAGGGCAATCACACAACCCTCGTTAATCGTGGAGTAAGCCGATGTTCGATCTCCTGAGCTTCAGCGATCAAGGCTGGGGCAATGCACTGCTCAAGGGCTTGTGGATGACCCTGCAGATCTCCGCCGGCGCGTTTGCGGTAGGGCTGTTGATCGGCCTGGTGGTGGCCTGCGCCAAGCTCAGTGCACCCCGGCCGATTGCCTTGCTGATGCGCGGCTACACCACACTGTTTCGTGCGGTGCCGGAACTGCTGCTGATCCTGTTGCTGTATTACGCCGGGTCCATGGGCCTGAACGCGCTGATGCTGTGGCTGGGGTTTGCGCAGGTGAACATCAGCGGTCCGCTGGTGGCGATCCTGGTGCTGGGGCTGGTGCAGGGCGCGTACGCGTCGGAGATCTTTCGCGCGGCGATCCTGGCGATTCCCCATGGCCAGATCGAAGCGGCGCGGGCCTTTGGCTTGAGCGGGTTTGGCCTGTTTCGCCGGGTGACCTTGCCGATCATGGCGCCGTACGCCTTGGCCGGCATGTCCAACCTGTGGATCAACCTGATCAAGGACAGCGCCTTGATCAGCGTGGTCGGCACCAACGAATTGCTCTACACCGCCAAGCAGGCGGCCGGTTCGACCCGGCAATACCTGTTGTTCTACCTCGCGGCCGCCGCCTTGTATTACCTGGTGACGCTGGCTTCCAACTACCTGTCCGGGCGCCTGGAGCGACGTATTCGTCGCTGGATGCCGGTTGTCGAGTGAGCCGCCCATGCCTGAATGGATAAGTTATTACGCCGCACTGATCGCCAAGGGCTTGCAGACCACCTTGTCGCTGCTGGTCATTTCCGCGCTGCTGGGCTTTGCCCTGGCGGTGGGGGTGGCGTTGGCCCGCCTGTCGCGGCGCAAATGGCTGGCACGTGCCGCATTGGCCTACACCAGCGTGTTGCGCGGCACGCCGCTGCTGATCCAGATCTACATTTTCTACTACGGGCTGGGCAGCTTGTTCGCGCAGTTTCCGATGATCCGGGGCAGCTTTCTCTGGCCGTTCTTGCGCGACGGCTATTGGTACATCGTGTTCGCCCTGGTGCTGTCGGTGGGGGCCTATGTGGGTGAGGTGATTCGCGGCGGGCTGCTGGCGGTGCCCAAGGGCGAGATGGAAGCCGCCTCGGCCTTCGGCATGACCCCGCGCCAGGCCCTGCTGCGGGTGCGCCTGCCACGCGCGATGCGCCTGTTGCTGCCGACCCTGGCGGGGGAAACGGTGATGCTGCTCAAGTCCACCGCGCTGGCCTCGACCATCGCCGTGGTCGACCTGCTCGGCGCGGCCAACGTAGTGCGTGCGCAAACCTTGCAGATCTATCAGCCGTTGCTGTTGGTGGCCGGGGTTTACCTGTGCCTGACCTTCCTCATCGAAGGCGTCTATGCCATCGCCGAACGCCGTGGCACGCCGCTGCGCAGGTCAGTCGGATGAGCCCGGATCGCTCGCTGCAGGGGATTGCCCTGTGCTCACTGGCCTATGCGTTCCTGGCGCTGCAGGACGCGGTGATCAAATGGCTGGTGGCCGATTATTCGGTGTTCACCATTCTGTTCTGGCGCAGCCTGGTGGTGGTCGCGGCGTGCGTGGTCGCCGGGCGCATGGGCTTGTTGCGCCGGGCGTGGACTTCGGTGAGCCGCCGGCTGCTGATCATCCGCGGGCTGTTGTCGTTGCTCGCCTGGCTGCTGTATTACACCGGCGCCAAGGACCTGACCCTGGCGGAAATGACCACGTTGTATTTCTCCGCGCCGATCATGGTCACGTTGCTCGCGGCGTTGATCCTCAAGGAGCGCGCCAGCCGTGGCCAGTGGATCTCGCTGCTGATCGGCTTTGTCGGCGTGGTGATTGCCTGTCGTCCGAGCAACATGGTCGACCCGTTGCCGATCGCGCTGACCCTGGCGGCCGCGCTGTGCTGGGCGTTTACCTATATCCAGCTGCGCCAGGTCGATCCGACCACCTCGGTGCTGGAGCAGATGCTGATCACCAATGTGGTGTTTGTGGTGTGCATGGCCGTGACCTTGCCCTGGACCCACACGCCCGCGCCGTTGCCGTCGTGGCTGGGCATGTTGGCGGCGGGGCTGGTCGGCGGTATCGGCCAGTTCCTGCTGTTTGCCAGCTTCCGCCGCGCGACCGCGACGCTGCTCGCACCGTTCGAATACACCGGGCTGATCTGGGCGTTCCTGTTGTCGAGCCTGATCTGGGGCACCTCGATGGATATCTCGCTGATCATCGGCGCAGTGTTGATCGCCGTCAGCGGCACCCTGGCCATGCTCAGTGCACGGCACCCGGTGTCACAGGACGTGGTCGGCGCCGAATGCTCCGTGACGCAACCCCTGTACCCAGCAGCGGCAGATGTGCAGCCCGTTGGCGGGGCTGAAGGTGCCGGGGTTGAGGCACCCCTCGAGCCAGAGTCCGTCGAGCATCGCCGATAGGCCGATGGCGGCGAGGTGGCTGTCGTGGATCACCAGCTGCTCGCTGCGGGCCAGGTCGTCGAGCAGTTGCTGGATCAGTCCGAGGTAGGCGCGGTAGCTGTTTTCGTGGGACTGGTTCACGTGGGGCGAGTGACGGATCAGGCTCCAGAACACCACCCACACGCCGAGCAGGTCGGGGTCCATGACCCGTGGCGAAAACGACGCGCTGAGGAACGCATCCAGGCGCGCGGCGGCGCCTTCGACCCGTTCGACCTGTGCCCACAGCGCGCTGGTCAACTCATTGGCCAGCTTGTGGTAGGTCTCGGCGATCAGCGCGTCGATGCTGCCGAAGTGGTGGTTGAGCAAGCCCACCGACACGCCGGCCTCGGCGGCAATCCGGCGCACCGAAATCCCGGCGTGGCCGTCGCGGGCAAGGCAGGTGAGGGTGGCGGCAATCAGCAGGTCGCGGCGTTCGTCAGGGTCGGCACGGCGCAATTTTGCAGGGGGTGTGGTCACGGCAATGCCCTTGAGGAAAGACCAGAAGGCTCAGGTTAGTTGAACATGTGTTCAATCTCTAGCGGTTAATTGATCAGAGGAGGGCAAGGCATGGCAAAAGACCTTTCGTGGCAGGTGCCCGGTGATGCCGGCAACCTGCTGCACATCGGCGCCTGGCGCTTTGAAGGCGACGGCAGTGGCCCCCGGGTGCATCTGCAGGCCGGCGTGCACGCCGACGAAATCGCCGGGATGCTGGTGCTGCACCAGTTGCTGCCGCGCTTGCAGGCGTGTCAGGACCAAGGCCTTCTCAGGGGCTGCGTGACAGTGGTGCCGCAGGCCAACCCGTTCGGCATCGGCCAGTTTCGCCAAGGCAAATTACTCGGGCGTTTTCATGAGGCCACCGGGCAGAACTTCAACCGCGCCTTCGACCATTCGCTGGCCATGCAGCGCCCGGCCAGCAACCTCGCGCAGTGGCAGAAAAGCCTGGTGCAACTGGCCGCCGACGCCGACCTGGTGCTGGACCTGCACACCGACGATGAAGCCTTGCCGTACCTCTATATCCACCGCAGCTTCTGGCCGGAACAGGGCCTGGCGCTGGCGGCGGCGTTGCAGGTGGACGTGGTGATCGTCTGGGATGACGGCGGCGACGGCTCTTTCGAAGAAACCATCATCAACCACGCCGCGCCGCAGTTGGCCGCCACCCTCGAGTTGCGCGGGCAGGCCGATGTCAGCGATGCCTTGGCGCGCCAGGACGCCGACGCCTTATGGAACTGGCTGTGCATCAGCGGCGTGATCGATGCGGTCGCGACCATCGGCGAATGGCAGGGCGAGGTGGTGGACATGGGCTGCATGGAGACGATCCTCGCGCCACGTACCGGTGTGCTGGTGTTCGAAAAATACCTCGGCGATTGGGTCGAAGAGGGCGAGCGCTTCGCACGGATCATCGGGCGTCCCGGCGACCCTGGCTCCGAAGTGTTGCTGCACGCGGCGCAGCGCGGACGCATGGTCACCGGCCACCGTGAGCGCCTGGTCGCCCAGGGCTCGGTGGTGGCCAAGTTCACCGGCACGCGCTTGTCCGACAGCTACAGCGGCGGCGTGCTGGACCCGTAGGCGATCAGAGGTCGAAGTGCGAGCCGCGCCGTTTCAGGCGGCGCATGGCACTGTCCAGGTGCGCCCGCGCGCTCGCCGGATCGCCCTCGCGCATCTGTGCATACGCCATCTGCGCCACCTGGGGGTCAATCGGCTTCAGCGGTTGACCACTGGCCATGGCCTTGAGCTGTACTTCGGCGGCACGCTCCAGGTAGTAGATGTCATCCCAGGCTTCGGCGATCGTCGGCGCGACCACCATCACCCCGTGGTTTTTCAGGAACAGGATATCGGCATCGCCCAGCGCCGCCGCGATGCGTTGACCCTCGCGGTGGTCCAGGGCCAGGCCGTTGTAGTCCGCGTCGACCGCCGTGCGTCCGTAGAACTTCAGCGCGGTCTGCCCCAGCCACAACAGCGGCGGGCCTTGCAACAGGCACAATGCGGTGGCATTGGGCATGTGCGTGTGGAACGCGGCCTTGATGCGCGGCTGCTGCTGGTGCAATTGCGCATGGATGTAGAAGGCTGTCGCTTCCGGCGTGCCCTCGCCATCGATCACATTGCCGGCGAAATCGCACACCAGCAGCTGGGACGCGGTGATCTCTTCGAAGGCATAGCCGAACGGGTTGACGAAGAACAGCTCGTCATGCCCCGGAACCGTCGCTGAAAAGTGATTGCAGATACCTTCTTCCATACCGTGCAGCGCCGCCAGTTGCAGGCACGCGGCCAACTCCACCCGCGCGTCGATGGCAGCCACGCTGTCGAGGTTGAAGCGCCCGGCACGCGGGCCCAGGGAGGAGGGCGTAAAGGTATGTGCCATGGCTCACCACCCCAGGGACTTGAACAGCCCGGGCACGCCGTCGAGGGTCGGCAGGATGGCGTCCGGCGTGTAGTCGGCCAGCAACTGGCGACCGGTGCCACGGTCGATCCAGACACAACGAAAGCCGATGTCCCGGGCGGCGGCGTGGTCCAGGTGCGGGCTGGCACAGATATGCACCACTTGGTCGAGGCTGACGCCGAGCTGCTCATGCGCGTAGTCGAACAAGCGCCGATTGGGCTTGTAGGCGCCGGCCTGTTGGGCGGTGATGACGCGGTCGATGTGGCCACCCAGTTGCGCGACGTTGCCGGCAATCACATCGTCGTCCGTGTTGGAGACGATACACAGCTTGTAGCCCAGCGCCTTGAGCTGCTGGAGCGTGCCCGGCACTTCCGGGAACGGTGGCATGGCACTGATGCTGTCGGTGAGCAACGCGCTGTCGCTGTCATTGGCGGGCAGGCCCAGTTCCTTGAAGGCCAGCTGCAGGCTCAAGCCCGCCAGGGTGCGGAAGCTGCGATGCGGCGGGGTTTGTTCCAGGGTGTGTTCGTGGCGGTCATACACGCTGAGCAGCGTGTCGGGGTCGACCGAATGCGCGCCTTTTTCCGCAAGGATGCGCTCAATGGCGGCGCGCAGGCCTTCGTCCCACTGGATCAGCGTGCCGTAGCAGTCAAAGGTCAGCCAGAGCGGGCGCGGGGAATGTTCAAGTGGCATGGGGCACCTGTCGAAAAGAGTGAGTGACCGGGTCAGCTTAGGAAACCTGGCGGTCAGTTGGAAATTAAATTAACCTCTCCAGCTCAGTTGAATTATCGATATGAGGGGCGCCAGCATGTTGGATCTAGAATTGCTGCATACCTTGGTCTGCGTGGTGGACGAGGGCAGCTTCACGCGCGCCGCCGAGCGTGTGCATCGCACCCAGTCCACGGTCAGCCAACAGATTCGCAAGCTCGAAGACAGCGTCGGCCAGGTCTTGCTGGTGCGTGATCGCTCCGGCCAGCAGGTCAGTGCCACCGAGCACGGCGAATTGCTCACCCAGTACGCGCGACGCCTGTTGAACCTGTCCCGTGAAGCCCGCGATGCGTTGAACACCGAAGCCCGCCTGGTACCGGTGCGTCTGGGCGTGCCGGAGGATTTCGACGCCACGCGCATGGCCTCGATGCTCTCCGGCTTTGTGCGCGCGCGCCCGGAAGCGCGGCTGGAAACAGTCAGCGGCATGAGCACCGATCTGCGCCGCCAGTTGGAGAACGGAGAAATCGACATCGCTCTGGTCAAGCGCGAAGCCGGCAGCGGCGAGTGTCACGCCAGTTGGCCGGAGCCCTTGGTGTGGGTCTGCGGACACGGCCAGGACCTGCAGGTCGAAACGCTGCCCCTGGCATTGTTCCCCCAGGGCTGTATCTATCGTCAGCGGGCCATTCGTACGCTGGACAAGGCCCGGCGCAGTTGGCGCGTGGCGTTCGGTAGCCACAGCCTGACCGGGATCCAAGCCGCCGTCACCTCGGGGTTGGGCCTGAGCATCCTGCCCAGGAGCGCGGTGCTGCCGACTCACCGCATCTGCACCGAACTACCGCCAGTGCCGCCCTCGGAACTGGCGCTGGTCAGTGGTGTGGAACGCCTGAGCGCCACCCATCAAGGCTTGATCGACTGCCTGCGCGACCAACTGTCAGCAGACGGCTAACGCCCGTTTTCCCTCAGCCAAACCCCTCCCTTAGCCGCTCTCGATCAAGCAGCCTTCCATTGCGCCGATCAGGCCAGGCTTTCCCGGACTGGCACGACTACCACTCCGCGTGAAACTTTCGCGCTCAATAGCACGCAGTAGGGGCGTTTCTGGCAGATCGCCATGATTAAACG
Organism: Pseudomonas sp. TH21; assembly: GCF_016651025.1. NCBI lineage: Bacteria > Pseudomonadati > Pseudomonadota > Gammaproteobacteria > Pseudomonadales > Pseudomonadaceae > Pseudomonas > Pseudomonas sp. TH21. The sequence continues at coordinate 3,175,266 of NZ_JAEKEQ010000001.1, forward strand.
TTTCACCTGCCGATAAATGGCCGACGCAAGCGCTTGCGTAAGCAAATGTATCTGACATAGAGTCGGCAGCACTCGACTACAAAAATAATAAACGCAGGAGCTCATTCATGAGCCTTGAACCCTTGCTTGAGATGCAGGGCATCAGCAAGACCTTCAACGGTCTGCGCGTGCTCAAGAATGTCGGCCTGAAAGTCTACCCCGGCGAAATCCACGCCTTGATGGGGGAGAACGGCGCCGGCAAATCGACGTTGATGAAAATCCTTTCCGGCGCTTACCAGGCCGACCCCGGCGGCGAAATCCGCATCGCTGGCCAGCCCGTCGCCACCTTCACACCCGCTACCGCCAAAGCCCTCGGCATCGCCGTGATCTATCAGGAACTGAGCCTGTGCCCGAACCTGAGCGTGGCCGAGAACATCTACCTGGGCCGTGAATTGCGGCGTGGCTGGACCATCGACCGCAAGGGCATGCAGGCCGGTTGCAGCGAAGTGTTGCAACGCCTGGGCGCGGAGTTCACCCCGGCCACCCCGGTCAGCAGCCTGTCGATTGCCGAGCGCCAGTTGGTGGAAATCGCCCGCGCGCTGCACGCCCACGCCAGGATCCTGGTGATGGACGAACCGACCACGCCACTGTCATCCCGCGAGACCGACAGGTTGTTCGCGCTGATCAAGCAACTGCGCAGCCAGGGCCTGGCAATCATCTATATCAGCCACCGCATGGCCGAAATCTACGAGCTGTCGGACCGCGTCTCGGTACTGCGGGACGGCCAGTACATCGGCGAACTGACCCGCGACGCGCTGTCGGCCGAGGTCCTGGTGAAGATGATGGTCGGCCGCGACCTCTCCGGTTTCTACAAGAAGGAGCACGCGGCGTACAACCCTGGCAACGTGGTGATGCGCGTACGTGACATGGCCGATGGCAAGCGTGTGCGCCATTGCAGTTTCGACCTGCACGCCGGCGAAGTGTTGGGCATCGCCGGGCTGGTCGGGGCAGGGCGCACCGAGCTGGCGCGGCTGATCTTCGCCGCCGACCCGCGCACCTCCGGGACCCTCGAAGTGGTCGGCAAGACCGTCACCCAGTTGCGCAACCCGGCGGACGCGATTCGCGCCGGCGTGGTCTACCTCACCGAAGACCGCAAGGCCCAGGGCCTGTTCCTGGACATGAGCGTGGCCGACAACATCAACGTCTGCGCCTGCGTGCCGGACGCGCATGCCGGGGGCGTGCTGGACCGTGGCCACGCCGCGCAACGCGCGAAGGCTGCGATCCAGTCACTGTCGATTCGCGTGGCATCGGGCAAGGTCAATGTCGGCGCGCTGTCCGGCGGCAACCAGCAGAAGGTCTTGCTGGCGCGGCTGCTGGAGGTCAAGCCGCACGTGCTGATTCTCGATGAGCCCACCCGGGGCGTGGACATCGGCTCCAAGTCAGAGATCTACCGCATCATCAATCAACTCGCGCAAGCGGGCGTGGGCATCGTGGTGATTTCCAGCGAGCTGCCGGAAATCATCGGTACCTGCGACCGCGTGCTGATCATGCGTGAAGGCCAGTTGGTGGCCGAAGTCGGCGGGGCCTCCGGCCACGTCATTTCCCAGGAACGTATTATTGACCTCGCCACCGGTGGCGATCAGGTGGTTGCCCATGGCTGATTCGATGATTGCAACACCCGGCAAGGCCGAGCGCGCCCGCGAACTGATGCGCACGGTGGGCATGCTGCCGGTGCTGATCCTGCTGCTGGTGGGCTTTGCCCTGGCCAGCGAGAACTTCCTGACCGTGCAGAACCTTTCGATCATCACCCAGCAGGCGTCGGTCAACGTGGTGCTGGCGGCGGGCATGACGTTTGTGATTCTGACCGCAGGTATCGACCTGTCGGTAGGCGCGATCCTCGCAGCCTCGGCCGTGGTGGCGCTGCAAGCGTCGATGTCGCCGCAGTTCGGCATGTTCGGGATTGCCGCCGGCATCGGTTTTGGCCTGTTGCTGGGCCTGGTCAACGGTGGCTTGATCGCCTTCATGCGTCTGCCGCCGTTTATCGTCACCCTCGGCGCGCTCACCGCGATGCGTGGCCTGGCGCGGCTGTTGGCCGATGACAAAACCGTATTCAACCCCGATCTGCCGTTTGCGTTTATCGGCAATGACTCGATCCTCGGCGTGCCCTGGCTGGTGGTCATTGCGGTGGCGGTGGTGGCGCTGTCGTGGTTCATCCTGCGCCGCACGGTGATGGGCGTGCAGATCTATTCGGTCGGCGGCAACCCCGAAGCCGCACGGCTTTCCGGGATCAAGGTGTGGAAGGTGCTGCTGTTCGTCTACGCCATGTCCGGCGCGCTGGCCGGGCTGGGGGCGGTGATGAGTGCTTCGCGCCTGTTCGCCGCCAATGGCCTGCAACTCGGACAATCCTATGAGCTGGATGCGATTGCCGCGGTGATCCTCGGTGGCACCAGCTTTACCGGTGGCGTCGGCACTATCGGCGGCACCTTGATCGGCGCGCTGATCATTGCGGTCCTCACCAACGGCCTGGTGCTGCTGGGGGTGTCGGATATCTGGCAATACATCATCAAGGGCATCGTGATCATTGGCGCGGTCGCGCTGGATCGCTATCGCCAGTCCGGTGCACGGACCTGAGTTCACCCCCATAACAATCACAAGAGAGACCCGCATGAACCTTAAACGCATCTTTCCCGTCATGGCCTTGGCTGCGCTGATGTCCCAAGCCGTCGAAGCCCGCGAACTCAAGGCCTTGGGCATCAGCATGGGCTCGCTGGGCAACCCGTATTTTGTGACCCTGGCCGATGGCGCCAGCGCCCGGGCCAAGGAGCTGAACCCGAATGTGAAGGTCACTTCGGTGTCGGCCGACTATGACTTGAGCAAGCAGTTCTCGCAGATCGACAACTTCATCTCGTCCAAGGTCGACCTGATCCTGATCAATGCCGTCGACCCGTCGGCCATGGCCTCGGCGATCAAGAAAGCGCGGGATGCCGGCATCGTCGTGGTGGCGGTGGATGTGGACGCCAAGGGCGTCAACGCCACGGTGCAGACCGACAACGTCGAAGCCGGCAAGCTGGCCTGCCAATACCTGGTGGACAAGCTGGCGGGCAAGGGCAACGTCATTATCCAGAACGGCCCGCAAGTGACCGCCGTGACCGACCGCGTCAAAGGCTGCAAGGCCGCGCTGGCCAAGGCCCCGGACATCAAGGTGCTGTCCGACGACCAGGACGGCAAAGGTTCACGCGAAGGCGGGCTGAACGCGATGCAGGGTTACCTGACGCGCTTCCCGAAAATCGACGGCCTGTTCGCGATCAACGACCCGCAAGCCATCGGCAGCGACCTGGCGGCCAAGCAGCTCAAGCGCAGCGGTATCATCATTACCTCGGTGGACGGCGCGCCGGATATCGAGAACGCGCTGAAGACCGACTCGCAGATCCAGGCCTCCGCCAGCCAGGACCCCTGGGCCATGGCGCAGACGGCGGTGAATGTCGGCAATGACCTGCTCAACGACAAAGCCCCGGCCGAAGCGGTTACCCTGCTCACGCCAAAACTGATCACCCGTGACAACGTCGGCACGTACAGCGGCTGGTCGAGCAAACATTGATTCATTGAGAGGAACAGCGTCGTGGTCACCATGGATGACGTGGCAAGCAGGGCCGGGGTGTCGTCGTCGACCGTGTCCCACGTATTGAACGGCACACGCAAAGTCAGCCCGGCGACGGTGCAGGCGGTGCAGCGCGCGATCCAGGAGCTGGGGTATATCCCCAACACCCTGGCGCGCTCGCTGGCCCGTTCGAGTACCAGCACGATTGGCGTGGCGATTTCGGCGCTGTCCAACCATTACTTCAGCGAGACCGTGCACGCGATTGAAACCGAGTGCGCCCGGCACGGCTACATGATGCTGTTCGTCGACACCCATGATGACCCGGAGCAGGAGCTGCGGGTGGTCACGGCGCTGCATCACCGGCGCGTCGACGGGATTTTGCTGGCCCCGTCGACCGGCTCGATGGCGCTCCACTACTTGCAGGCCAATGAGGTGCCTACCGTGTTGGTGGACCGCATGATGAGCCCGCAGTTTGACCAGGTCGGGGTCGAGAACACGTTGTCCACCCAGGCGCTGATCACGCATTTGATCGAACATGGGCACCGGCGCATCGGCTTCATCGCCGGGCGGGCGGGCCTGGGGACCACCGATGAACGCGTCGCCGGCTACCGTGCGGCGTTGCAGGCGGCGGGTGTGGATTTCGATCCGCAGCTGCTGGTCAACGGCGGCTCCAACAGTGAACCGGCCCGCGTGGCCACCGCGCAACTACTGGCCTTGCCGGTGCCACCTACCGCAATCATGGCCGGCAATAACCTGATGACCCTCGGCGCCATGCACGCGCTGCGTGACGCGCAGGTCGAGGTGCCGGGGCAGATGGCCCTGGTGGGCTTCGATGATTTTGACTGGGCGGATTTTTTTGTGCCGCGCCTGACACTGATCGCCCAGCCGGTCCAGGAACTCGGGGCGCGCGCAGTGCACCGGCTGCTGCAACGCATGGCTTCACCCCAGGCACCACCGGAAACGGTGCGCCTGGCGCCGAGCCTGCAACTGCGTAATTCATGTGGCTGTCTCTGACTGGAATACCCGCGTATGAACACCCCTGTTTCCCTCGGCATCGACCTCGGCACCTCGGAACTCAAAGCCATCCTGATGGATGCAAACGGCGCCTTGCTGGCCCATGCCGGGGTGCGTTTGAGCGTGTCGCGGCGCCACAGTGGCTGGTCCGAACAAGCCCCTGAAGACTGGTGGCAGGCGTGCCTGCAAGTGCTGGAGCAATTGCGCCGCCACCCAGCGTATGCCCGCGTGGCGTGTATCGGCCTGTCGGGGCAGATGCATGGCGCCGTGTTGCTGGGGGATGACGACCGCGTGTTGTATCCGGCGATCCTCTGGGATGACTCGCGCGCCGTGGCCGAGGCCGAACACCTCGGCATGGCGTTTGCCGACGCCACCGGCAGCTTGCCCATGGCCGGGCTCACCGCACCCAAATTGCTGTGGCTGGAACGGCACGAGCCCGAGGTGTTCCAGGCGATTGATTGTGTGCTGTCGCCCAAGGACTACCTGCGCCTGCGCCTGACTGGCGAGCGCGTCAGCGAGATGTCGGACGCCGCCGGCACCCTGTGGCTGGAGGTGGCCAAACGTGAGTGGTTCGAGCCGATGCTGCGCGCCACCGGCCTGACGCCCGCGCAGATGCCGCGGTTGATCGAAGGCGGCGCGCCGAGTGGTCGTCTGGTCGCCGCCGGCTTGGGCCTGACGCCCGACGTGGTGATTGCCGGCGGTGGCGGTGACAATCCGGTGGCGGCCGTCGGTATCGGTGCGATCAATGCGGGGGATGGCTTCATCACCCTCGGCACCAGCGCGGCCATTGTCGCGATCACCGACCACGCCGCCGGCAACCCGGCGAGTGCGGTGCACAGCTTCTGTCACGCGCTGCCGAACCGCTGGTACACCATGGGCGCCATGCTCGCCGGTGCCAGTTGTTTGCGTTGGGTCACGCGGCTGGTGGGCCTGGCCGATGAACAGACACTGTTGGACCAGGTCCAGGCGCAGTTGCCGATCGGCCAACCGGTTGCACTGGATACGCCATTGTTTCTACCGTACCTCGCCGGCGAGCGTACCCCGCATAACGATCCGTTGTTGCGCGGTGGTTTCATGAACCTTGGCCATGACTGCACCCCGGCGATGCTTGGGTATGCGGTGATGGAAGGCGTCGGTTTCGGCCTGCTCGACGCGTTGCGCGCGGTGCAGTCGACCGGCGCCGACGTGACGGCCTGCGCCCTGGTGGGCGGCGGCGCCCGCAGCGTGTATTGGGCGCAGTTGCTGGCAAATATCCTCCAGCGAGAAATCTACACCCTGCACGGCAGCGAGCTGAGCGCCTGTATTGGTGCGGCGAAGCTGGGGTTCATGGCCATCGGGCAGGGCGCCCAGCTGGCGGTGGGCCTGCCGGTCAAGGCCCGGTATCAACCCGACCCGACGCAGCAACCGGTGCTGCAGGCTCGCTATGCCAAGTTTAAGGGCTTGCTTGCGGCGGCGAGGGGGTTGCATGACTGAGGGGTGTTGGCGGGATTGATGGGGTGAGCAGGCTTTATGTGGGAAGTAGGTTTCATGTGATTAGCAGGCTTTGTTGCTTGCAGGTTTCTTGTGGTGAGCAGGCTTTGTAGCTTGCAGGTTTCTTGTGGTGAGCAGGCTTGCCCTGCGTTGGGGCGCGAAGCGGCCCCTGGTCCAAGCGCCCCGGGGTGTCTGGATAACCCTGTGGGGCTGCTGCGCAGCCCAACGCAGGGCAAGCCTGCTCACCACAGGAAACCTGTTCACCACATAGAGCCTGCTCACCCCATAAAAGGGCTGTTCACCAAATAAAGCCTGCTCACCCCATAACAGGGCTGCTCACCACACAACAGGCCTGCTCACCCCATAAAGAGTGCTCCCCCCAACAAAGCTGTTCACCCCCAACACGCCTTCTTTGCCCAGAGGCCAGGGTCACAGCCAAGCCGCATCCCACAACGGGTAATCGCCAACACGCTCGACCAGACCTGCCCGCAGTGGATTGGCAATGATGTAGCGAGCCATCTTGCGAAGGTCTTCCTCCACCCGAACCGCGCGGTCGTGGTAGCCACGCTGCCAGAACCTTTCCCGGCTGCGCCGCGCCCGGTTCACGCTCAATGTGCTGCGTGACTTGGTCTGGCGCATGACATCCGCCAGCGTCGCGTCGTTGAGGTCGAACAACCAATGGAAATGATCCGGCATGATCACCCATGCCCACGAATTGACCATGCCGCTGTCGTGGGCTCTTTTGAGTTCAGCGACCAGCAATCGGCCCAGGTGAAAGTCGCTGAACAGGGGGAAGCGTGGATGGACCACGGCGGTGACCAGGTAAGCGCGCCCGGTTTCCGAGTATCGGCCCCGGCGTAAAAGGTGAGAATTCGGCTGACGAAACAATCCGTTGCTCCTTGCAGGGATGAGAGACTTTCACGTTAGCAGCGGAGGTGGAGTACGCATGGGGAGATCCGTGTCTGCCTGTTTCATCGTGGCAAATGGCTTGTTGTGGCAAGTTGATTTCAGGTGACAAGCAGGCTTCATGTGACAGACGGGGTTGTTGGGATGAGCAGGCCTTTTGTGGTCAGCAGAACCTTGTGGTGAACAGGCCTTCTGTGGTGAGCAGAATCTTGTGGTGAGCAAAAACTTTGTGGTGAGCAGGCTTGCCCTGCGTTGGGGCGCGAAGCGGCCCCTTGGCCAGACGATTGAGTTTTTCTGGAAACATGTGGTGACTGTATTGGGGCTGCTGCGCAGCCCAACGCAGGGCAAGCCTGCTCACCACAGAGAGCCTGCTCACCATGTAGGTCCCACTCTCCACAACAAGCCTGGTTGCTACAGAGAGTTTGTTCACCACAAAGAGCCTGCTCACCACAAAGGGCGTATGCCACATAGCGTTTGCTCACCACAACAAACCTGCTGGCCACATAAAGTGTTGTAACCACAACAAACCTATTCAGCCAGCCAACTTGCGCAGCACACTGTCCAGTGAGGTGCTGCCCTTGAGCACCTGATCGTGCTCGAAGCAGATCCAGCCTTCGTTGAACCCATCGACCATGCGCATGCGCGGTGTTGGGTTTTGTGCGCCTTGGGCACGCAGCAATGCTTCCCAGCTCTCACGCTCGACCACTTCGGCGCGTACGTCACGGCCGAGGATCTGCGTCAGGCTGCGGGCGATGTCGTTGGGGCTGACCCATTGGCCTTCCAGTTCGACCACGCGGCGGCCAGCCCAGTCCTGCTGCAGCAACTGCGCCGCCAGGGCGCCGATGTCGGCGGTGGCGATCATCGGTACGGCCTTGTCCAGGGGTTGCAGGAAGCTATGGATGACGCCGGTTTCCCGGGCGGCAATCACATCGTAAAGCGCGTTCTCCATGAACCAGGCCGGGCGCAGGAAGGTCACCGGCAGGTCCAGAGCGCTCAGCGCCTGTTCCATCAAGGTGCGCTGGGTCAGCAGGTTAAGTTCGCGGGCCTGGGCGCCGATGGTGGACAGGCACAGCACTTTCTTTGGCGCCGCTGCCTGGAGTGCCTGGCTGACGGCGGTAATCACCGCGCGCGCTGCGGGGAAGTCCGGCAGCGGGTCGAAATCCGAAGGCGGTAGGATGAACACCCCCGTCGCGCCCCGGAAGGCCTCCGTCAGGGCCTGGGCATCTTCCATTCGCGCCAATGCTATCTCGCAGCCCAGTTCCGCCCAATAGTTCGCCTTGCCCGCGTCACGCATGACTGCGCGCACCGGTTGGCCCGCTTCGATGAGGTGATGCGCCAGGGCGCCGCCGACTTTGCCTGTGATTCCAGTAATGACGTACATGAGCTTTATACCTGTGGTTCCAATGAGTGGAGCCCAGCATAAAGATCGGCCAATGTTGACAGAATAGCGATCCGGTCACTGCGTTGATGACGCCTGGTCACTAATCCGCAAGCGGCGGCAGCCGTCGCTTGACCGGGGTTTTCTTGACGATCGCGGTGTTGGTTTCGGCATACGCGTTCAGCCGGTCGAGGAGGGTGTCGAGGTGGTCCATGGTGCGCACGTGCAAGCGTGCGATAAAGCAGTCATCGCCGGTGACCTTGTCGCACTCGGTGAACTCGGGGATCGCCTGGATCTGGCGTTCAACCTCCTGCAATTTGCCCGGCAACGGGCGGATGCGCACGATGGCTTGCAGCAGGTAGCCGAAGTGTCTGGGGTCGATGTCGACGGTGTAGTGGGTGAGCACGCCGCGTTCCTCGAGGCGGCGCAGGCGTTCGCCGACACTCGGCGAGGACAACCCGGTGATGCCGGCCAAAGCCTTGAGGGACAGCCGCGAGTCGTCCATCAAGGCGGCGATCAGTTGCTGGTCGATGGTGTCGATCATGGGATGCGCCTAATTAGTAAAGGTGAATACGAGGTTTTGCCTTTTTTAGTCGCTGGAGCGGCTGCCAAGCAGATTGCCATAATTGAGCCTCATTTGAGGAGCCTCCATCGTGGACACATCTATCCGTCGCGGTTCGTGGGAAATGGTCGCCGCCATGCTGATCTCCGGCACCATCGGCTGGTTTGTACTGGTGTCGGGCGTGTCAGTGATCGAAGTGGTGTTCTGGCGCTGCGTGATCGGCGGGCTGGCCCTGCTGCTGGTGTGCGCGCTGCTGGGCTACCTGCGGCGCGACCTGCTCAGCTGGACGAAACTCGGCCTGGCGATGCTCAGCGGCGTGGCCATCGTCGGTAACTGGTTGCTGTTGTTCGAGTCGTATTCCCACGCGTCGATCGCCATCAGCACGGCGGTGTACAACGTGCAGCCGTTCATGTTGGTGCTGTTGGCGGCGCTGTTTCTGGGTGAAAAGATCACCATGCAGAAGCTGGCCTGGTTGAGCGTGGCGTTCCTCGGGATGCTGGCGATTGTCACGGCCCATGGCGAGCAAACGTCGGGTGGTGGCGACTATCTCGCCGGGATCGCCCTGGCCTTGGGCGCGGCCTTTTTGTATGCGATTGCCGCACTGATTATCAAGCGCTTGAAAGAAGTGCCGCCGCATTTGATGGCGTTGATTCAGGTCACCACCGGCGCGGTACTGCTGGCGCCGCTGGTGCCCTGGAACAGCCTGCCGGCATCGACCAACGCCTGGTCGGCCTTGATCACGCTCGGGGTGGTACATACCGGGTTGATGTATGTGCTGCTGTACGGCGCGATCCAGAAATTGCCCACGGCCATCACCGGCGCGTTGTCGTTCATCTACCCGATTGCGGCGATCCTGGTGGACTGGATCGCCTTCGGGCATCGCCTCGGCTGGCTGCAATGGCTGGGTGTGGCGGCGATTCTGCTGGCAGCGGCAGGGTTGCAGCGGGGCTGGTGGTGGCCCCGCTCCCGCAGCGTCAGTGCGTGCCCTGGTAGATGAGGTTTTCGGGGTCGAAATGCGCCACGCCACTGCCCGGTTGCGGCAGGCCGAGAATATGCCCCTTGATCTTGCCCACCACGTGCATCTCGCAGGGTTTGCAGTCGAACTTCAGGGTCAGCACTTCATCGCCATGGATCAGTTGCATCGGCGCAACCTTGGTTTTCACGCCCGTCACGCCCTTGGCCTGTTTAGGGCACAGGTTGAACGAGAAACGCAGGCAGTGCTTGGTGATCATCACCGGCACTTCGCCGGTTTCTTCATGGGCTTCGAACGCGGCGTCGATCAGCTTCACGCCGTGGCGATGATAGAAGTCGCGGGCCTTCTGGTTGTAGACGTTGGCCAAGAACGACAGGTGCGCTTCCGGGTACACCGGCGGCGGCGTGGTTTCGGCCTTGCGCCCGCCACGCGGGTGCGCCGCGACGCGAGCAGCGGTCAGGGCCTCGATCACTTCGCGGCGCAACGCCTTGAGCTGCGAGTTGGGGATGAAGAATGCCTGCGGTGCATCCAGCGCGATGTTGGTCGCGTGGTATTCGGTGGTCCCGAGTTGGCCGAGCAGATCGCGCAGGGTGTCCAGCGCCTGTTCCGGCTTGTTGGCCACACCGAACGGGCCGGGCAGGGTGACGCTGGCGCTGATGCCTTCTTCGCTGGTCGCGGTGACGTGCAACTGCTCTTCACGCAGGCGCGCCACCCATGACAGGCCGATCCGGCGTTCAGCCGAGGTCTTGAGCAAGGCCTGCTGCCAGTTGTGGTCCAGGTTGCGGTTCAGCGGATGGTTCGGGCGCAGTTGATGCAGGCCGGCCGGCATTTCGTTCGGCTCGACGCGGTAGCGATAGCGTTTCTCGCCGTCTTCCTCGAACTCGCCCTTGGGCTCGGCGATGTTCGCGCGAAAACCCACCACTTCACGCTTGACCAGCACATTGAGGCCGTCGCCGTTGGACAGCGGCTCATGGGTCACCACCTGCAGGTCGCGCTTGCCGGCTTTTTCCACCACACCCACCGGCAGGCCGGTGAAGGTTGGAGTGTCGAAGGCGCCGATGTCGATCTTGCGGTCGCTGACAAAGTAATCGGTGCTGCCCCGGTGGAAGGTTTTTTCCGGGTCGGGCAGGAAGAAGTGCGCGGTACGGCCGCTGGAGGCGCGGGCCAGGTCCGGACGGTCTTCAAGAATCTCGTCGAGGCGCTGGCGGTAGTAGGCGGTGATGTTCTTCACATAGCCCATGTCCTTGTAGCGGCCTTCAATCTTGAACGAGCGCACGCCGGCCTCGACCAGGGCGCGCAGGTTGGCGCTCTGGTTGTTGTCTTTCATCGACAGCAGGTGCTTTTCAAAGGCCACGACGCGGCCCTGGTCATCTTTCAAGGTGTACGGCAGGCGGCAGGCCTGGGAGCAATCGCCACGGTTGGCGCTGCGGCCATTCTGCGCGTGGGAGATATTGCACTGCCCGGAGAACGCCACGCACAGGGCGCCGTGGATGAAGAACTCGATGGCGGCATCGGTTTCGTCGGCGATGGCGCGGATTTCCTGCAGGTTCAGCTCACGGGCCAATACCAGCTGCGAGAAACCGGCCTGGTCGAGAAACTTGGCGCGGCCCAGGGTGCGGATGTCAGTCTGGGTACTGGCGTGCAGCTCGATAGGCGGGATATCCAGCTCCATCACGCCCAGGTCCTGCACGATCAACGCGTCGACACCGGCGTCGTAGAGCTGATGGATCAGCTTGCGCGCAGGTTCCAGTTCGTTGTCATGCAAGATGGTGTTGATGGTGGTGAACACGCGCGCGTGGTAACGGCGGGCGAATTCCACCAGTTGAGCGATATCGCTCACCTCGTTGCAGGCGTTATGGCGGGCGCCGAAGCTCGGGCCGCCAATGTAGATGGCGTCGGCGCCATGCAGGATAGCCTCGCGCGCGATGGCGACATCGCGGGCAGGGCTGAGCAATTCCAGGTGATGCTTGGGCAAGGACATAGTTTTTTTAGTCAGGCTTGTCACGGTTGAGGCGCGCATTGTAGCCGTGAAATGCCTGACCGGCATCACTTCAGGCTTGAGCGGCCATCGCGGTGACTTCCACACGCATGCCGTCGACCGCCAGGGCGGCGACGCCAACAGCCGCGCGCACGGGCCAGGGCTTGGCGAAGAAGCGTTTGTAGACTTCATTGAAAGCGGCGCGGTCGGCCATGTCGGTCAGATAAATGGTCAGGTGCATCACCCGGTCCATCGAGCTGCCGGCTTTTTCCAGGGCGACTTTCAAGGCCTGCAGGGTGCATTCGCTTTGCGCGGTGATATCGCCCAGTTCCAGGCTGCCGTCGGCGCGGGTCGGGATCTGGGTGGAGACCAGGATGCCGTTGAAGCCGATGACGTCGGAGGAAATCGAATCGGCATCCGGATCGGGAGTGTAGGACAGGTCGTGGTTGGCCATGGGCGCCTCTGGTTGGCAGTCAAGGAAAGGCGCCCATGGTCCCCGAAAATCACAACAGGGGCAAACCGGCGGGTCAGTGCCAGCGGCGGAACAGCACGCTGGCATTCACGCCGCCAAAGCCGAAGCCGTTGGACAGCGCGTATTCAATGGCCATCGGCCGTGCCTCACCGCGCAGCAGGTCCAGGCCCTCGGCGAGGGCGTCAGGGTTGTCCAGGTTGAGGGTGACCGGGGCGATCTGATCGCGCAGGGCGAGGACGGTGAAGATAGCTTCGATGCCGCCCGCAGCGCCCAGCAAGTGGCCGGTGGCGGATTTGGTCGAGCTGATCGCCGGGCTGCCCGTGGCGCCGAACACCGTCTTGATCGCAGCCAACTCGCCTTTGTCGCCCACGGGCGTCGAGGTGGCGTGGGCGTTCAGGTACTGCACCGCAGACGCCTCGATTCCGGCCTGGCGCAAGGCCTGGGTCATGGCCCGGCGCGCGCCGTCACCGTCTTCCGGGCCGCCCGTCATGTGATAGGCATCGGCACTGGTGCCGTAGCCCACCAGCTCGGCAATCGGCTGGGCGCCGCGTGCCAGGGCGTGTTCGAGTTCCTCGATGACCAGGATGCCGGCGCCTTCGCCCATCACGAAGCCGTCGCGCGCCTGGTCGAAGGGCCGCGAGGCACGCTCCGGGGTGTCGTTGAAGTCGCTGGACAGCGCCCGCGCCGCTGCAAACCCGGCGAGGCTGACCCGGTGGATCGCCGCTTCGGCGCCCCCGCATACGGCGACATCGACTTCACCGGCACGGATCATCCGCGCGGCGTCGCCAATCGCCTGCACGCCGGCCGCACAGGCGGTCACCGGTGCACCCAGCGGGCCTTTCAAACCGTAGTTGATCGACACATGCCCGGCGGCCATGTTGCTCAGGAACGACGGAATAGTGAACGGCGACAGACGCCGTGGACCCTTGCTGTCAGTGGTGCGCACCGCATCGGCAATCGCCGGGAAACCGCCTACGCCCGAAGCAATGATGGTCGCGGTGCGTTCCTGTTCTTCCGGGGTTTTCGGTGCCCAGCCGGCTTGCTTCAACGCCTCGTCGGCCGCCGCCAGGGCGAACAGGATAAAGCGGTCCATCTTGCGTTGTTCCTTGGCCGCCAACAGCCGATCAGGATCAAAGCCCGCCTCGGCATCCTGCTGCGCACTCTGGACTTGGCCGCCGATGCTGACCGCCAGGTCGCCAATCAATTCTTCAGGCAGGCGACGGATGCCCGACTGGCCTTTCAACAGGCGCTGCCAGGTTGCTTCCACGCTGGCGCCCAGCGGCGTCAGGGCGCCCATGCCCGTCACAACGATACGTTTACTCATGATCAATCGACTCCGGTTGTGTTGAGGGTACAGACCCTATGGACGTCACTATCATGATGAAAGTAACATGGCGTCACACAACTTTATAGCGACTCACAGGAACCCCTATGCAACGCAAGTCCCTGACCCGCGACGAATGCCCCATCGCCCGCAGCCTCGACCGGGTAGGGGAGTGGTGGAGCATCCTGATCATGCGCGACGCGCTGCAAGGCCTGCGCCGTTTCGATGAGTTTTCGCGCAGCCTCGGCATCGCACCGAACATGCTCACGCGCCGCCTCACCGCCCTGGTCGACGCCGGGATGCTCGAGCGCAAGGCCTACAGCGAACGGCCGCCGCGCTACGAATACGTACCGACGGCCAAGGGCGAGGATTTTCGTATGGTGCTGATGTCGCTGGTGGCGTGGGGCAACCGGCACTACGCCGAGGAAGGCGCCAGTGTGCAGGTGGTGGAGCGCGGGACAGGGCGGTTGGTGCAGCCGATGATGGCTGATGCCGATGGGCAGGTGGTGCCCATGGATGCCTGCACGTTGCAGGCCGGTCCAGCCGCCAGCGCGGGGATGCGCGAGCGGCTGGAGTCATTCGGGCAGTGATTACAGCAGGGTGAACGGGTAGTCGACGATCAGTCGCAACTCGTTCAAATCGCCGTCGCGCTGGTCGGCGTTCGACGCCACGATCGCATCGCGCACGCGCACCGACAGGTTTTTCGCCGGGCCGCTCTGAATCACGTATTTGGCCTCAAGGTCAGTCTCGTGGTGAGCGCCATCGGCGCCATAGTCGCCAGCATACGCGCTGTTGACCGGCGTATGGGTGCCGTTGATGTCCGAGCCATTGATGTAACGACCCATGAAGCTCAGGCCCGGCACACCATAGCTGGCCATGTTCAAGTCATAGCGGATCCCCCAGGACTGTTCGCCCGGGCCGTTGAAGTCGCCCCATTGCACCGAGTTGGCCAGGTACACCGAGTCGCCGCCTTCACCCGCGCCGTTGTTGCCGGTGCCGATGTAGTCGAAGGGCGTATCGCCGTGCACTTTCTGGAACGACAGCGTCAGCGTATGGGCCTGCAGGAACGAATACGCCGCCGCGACCGAATACGTGGTGTTGTTGATCGCGCCGGCCTTGGCGCTGCCGGTGTCGAGGGTGCGGTACAGGTTGCCGTCCAGGGCCAGCGACTGGTCATGGCCCAGCGGGATGACGTAGTTGAGGTTGGTGTAGTACTGACGCCAGATATCTTCCAGTTCGCTGGCGTACAGCGTCGCGCTCAGGGACGGGGTGAAGGCGTATTTGCCGCCGACAAAACTCGCGCTATTGGCCGGCACGTTGGCGTAGGTGGCGTAGATATCGTGGTCATGGTCGCTGGTCATGCCGCTGTTGGTGCTGGTGAAGTGCCCGGCTTCCAGGTCCAGCCCGGCGATCTCGCTGCTGGTCAGGTCAAAGCCGGTGGCGGTCTGGGGCAGCAGGCGCGTACCGCCGGTGGCGAACACCGGTGCAGTGGGCTGCATGTCACCGAACTTGAGCTGGGTCTTGGAGATTTTGATCTTCACCGCGGCACCGACGGAGCCGTAGGCATCTTCGGGATCGCCATGCCGGTCGGTCGGCAGGTTGCCGGTGCCGGCGTCCGCATGGGTAGCGTCGAGTTTCAGCCCGCCGTAGGCGTAGGCATCCACGCCGAAACCGATGGTGCCCTGGGTAAAGCCCGAGGCGTAATTGAGCATCGCGCCCTGGGTCCAGTCACGGTTGTCGGCCCTGCCGCCTTCGCGGTTGCGGTCAAAGTAATAGTTGCGCAACAGCCCGGTGACACTGCTGCCCTCGATAAACCCTTTGGAATCGGCCTGGTCGGAGACGGCGTCGGCTTGCGCGAACTGGCTGATACTGGCGCACACCGCCAGCGCTAACAGGCTGCACTGTTTGATCATGTTGTGACTTCCCCGGAATAATTAACGCGCACAGAAACATCGCACTGACTGGATGGCGCATAAGAGCGTATTGGCAGATGTTTTTCAGGTGAGGCGTTACGATTCTTATTGTGTTCGGCGAGTTTGCCGAGGTTGATTCTAAGCACAGTTCACGCGGCCTGCAGCCAGGCGCTGGATTAAACTCGATTAATTAAACTTCACACTATTTAATCAAGCAGGGGTGTAGCGTTGGCCCTGTCTTAGCCGCTCTGCTTCGACAAAAACCTTTGGTTGCCGCCGCAGACTCTGCGGCGGATTTTTTATGCGCGGTCGAATAACTTATATAACGCGGCACTTAACCAATGGCTATTTAAACCCCGCGTGGCTCAATTGGAATTCAACGCGTATACAGCGCGCTCATCGACCTGAACCCCTTGAACTCGATAGGGTTGCCAAACGGATCGAGGAAAAACATCGTCCACTGCTCGCCGGGCTCACCGGCAAAGCGTACTTGCGGTTGCAATACAAAGTCGGTGCCGGCGTGGGTCAGGCGCTCGGCGGTGGCTTGCCAGTCTTCCAGGGCCATGGCCAGGCCGAAGTGCGGCATCGGCACCAGGTGCTTGCCGACATGCCCGGTGTTTTCGGTCTTGAACGGTGTGCCCAAGTGCAATGACAGCTGGTGCCCGAAGAAATCGTAATCGACCCACGTCTCGGTGCTGCGGCCTTCCTCGCAACCGAGCACGCCGCCGTAGAAGGCCCTGGCGCGGTCCAGGTCGGTGACATTGAAGGCAAAGTGAAAAACGGTCTGCATGCTAAACCTCACGACTGGCACGGTTGTATTTCAAGGAATAAGCCAGCACGTTTGATTATTGGACAGCAAAAGTCCAGCCGGACGATGCTTGAGGACTATTTCCTGGGAGTGCTTCATGACTGCACAACGCCAACTCAAGCTGGGCGCGTTCATGCGTCCGGCCAGTATCCACACCGGCGCCTGGCGCTATCCCGGCGCTTTTCGTGACGCCAATTTCAATTTCGCGCACCTCAAGCGCTTTGCGCAAACCCTTGAGCGCGGTCGGTTCGACGCCTTCTTCATGGCCGACCACCTGGCCTTGCTGAACATGCCCACCGAGGCACTCAAGCGCAGCCATACCGCGACCTCGTTCGAGCCGTTCACGCTGTTGTCGGCCTTGAGCCAGGCGACCGAGCACATCGGGCTGGTGGCCACCGCGTCCACCACCTATGACGAACCCTTCCACATTGCCCGGCGCTTTGCCTCCCTGGACCACCTGAGCAATGGCCGCGCCGGCTGGAATATCGTCACCACCGCCAACCCGGATGCCGCGCTGAATTTCGGCCTGGACGAGGCCTATTCGCATGATCAGCGCTACGCCCGTGCCCGCGAGTTCTACGACGTGGTCACCGGGCTGTGGGACAGTTGGGCCGACGATGCGTTTATTCGCGATGCCGACAGCGGCGTGTTCTTCGACCCCGACAAGCTGCACACCCTCGATCACAAGGGGCGCTACCTGAACGTGCGCGGCCCGCTGCACATTGCCCGCCCGGTACAGGGCTGGCCGGTGATCGTGCAAGCCGGCTCCTCCGAGCCTGGGCGGCAACTGGCGGCAGAAACCGCCGAAGTGATCTTCGTCGCGCCGGGCAACCTGGAGGAGGGCAAGGCCTTCTATGCCGATATCAAGCGGCGCATGCGCCTGATCCAGCGCAACCCCGACCACCTGAAGATCCTGCCTGGCGCCTTTGTGGTGGTGGGCGACACGCTTGAAGACGCACGCCGCATTCGTGCGCACCTCGACAGCCTGGTGCATGAGCAGAGCGCAATTGCCTCGCTGTCGGTTGCGCTGGGTACGGACGCGTCCAAATTCGACCCGGACGGCTACCTGCCGGCAATTCCCGAAACCAACGGCAGCCAGAGCTCGCGCGAACGTGTGCTGGCCCTGGCCGATCGCGAACAACTGACCGTGCGCCAATTGGCACAGCGCCTTGGCGGGTATGCCGGCCTGTCGTTCGTGGGCACCGCCCAGAGTATTGCTGACGAGATGCAGCAATGGCTGGAGGAGGAGGGCAGTGATGGCTTCAACGTGATGTTCCCGTGGCTGCCGGGCGGGCTCGATGATTTCGTCGACAACGTCGTGCCTGAGTTGCAGGCGCGGGGGATTTTTCGGCGCGAGTATGAAGGGGTAACCTTGCGCGAGAACCTGGGATTGCCACGGCCGGGCAACCGGTTCTTCAGCTGAAGCGGGGTGTGGAGGAGGGGGTGACCCCCTCGTTCCGCCCGGGTATTACTCTTTGACGTCCATGAACTCTTGCGCCCAGGCCACGTAGTTTTCCGGCAACGTGTAGGTGTGCGTCAGTTCGGTGGCACTGAGGTTGGAGGTGCTGTGAGTCAACTGGCGCTGGGCGCGCAGGCTGTCGTAGGTGGCCTTGATCGCAGCAAAGTAGGCGCCGTGACCCGCCACGACCACGCGTACACCCAGGCTTGCGAGGCGTTGGCTGTCATTGAGCTTGGGGTTACCGTAAGTCACCAACATCAACGGCACGGTGAGGTTTTCGGCGATTTTCTCCAGGTGCTCGAAGTCGCTGACACCGACCATGCAGATCCCGTCCGCACCGGCCTTTTGATAGGCCAGGGTCCGCTCGATCACGGCTTCGGTGGGCAAGACGCCGGCGTTGGTGCGGGCGATGATCGCCAACTCCGGATCGACGCGTGCTTCCAGGGCTGCCCTGACTTTGCCGATGCCCTCCTCGATGGAGATCAGGTCGGTGGATTTGCGCCCGAATTGCGCGGGCAGCAACGTGTCTTCGATGGTGAGCGCGGCGACACCGGCACGTTCGAGTTCTTCGACGGTGCGCATGACGTTCAGGGCATTGCCGTAGCCGTGGTCGGCGTCAGCAATAAACGGCAACTGGGCGACGCGGCCGATGCGGGTGGCCTGTTCGACGAACTCACTCAGCGTGATCAAGGCAAAATCGGGGGCGGCGAGTACCTGCAACGAGGCGACGGAGCCCCCCAGGATACCTACCTCAAAACCCAGGTCGGCGGCGATACGCGCCGACATCGGGTCGAATACAGACGCGGTTTCAACGCACGTAGGCGTTGCAAGCAATTCACGGAAATTACGACGCAGGGCTGAGTGTGACTTTCTTGGCATGATCTTTCCTGGTTGGGGCCATTGTCGACAAACGATCAATGCCTATTGGTAGGGATGTGAGATTACCATGTAGGAAAACGTAGGATTATGACGTTTGAGAATGGGCTATGCCTCTAGCACATAGGTTAGCCTGTGTTTTTTCCTGCCAGCAACTGCGCCGTTGCCGTCGACTTCAGGTTTTTGCGCTGCCAGAATGCTGCCTTCTCCTTCAGGCCGACTTTGCCTACATGCCTAGCCCGGACATTATCAACGCCGAAGCCGTCGCCCTGCATGCCGGGGTTTCACGCTCTGCCGTCTCCCGTACCTTCACGCCGGGCGCCAGCGTGTCGCCACGCATGCGCGAACGGGTGATGAAGTCTGCCGAGGCGCTGGGTTACCAGGTCAACCTGATTGCCAGGACCATGAACAAGGGCAGCAGCAATTTTGTCGGCATCATCACCGCCGGGTTTGAAAACCCTTTCCTCGCGAGCCTGCTGGGGCCCTTGACGCACCATCTGAGCCTGCACGGCTTGATGCCGCTGCTGATGAACGCCAATGACCCGGAACAACTCGAACGCTCGATGCAGGAGTTGCTGAGCTATCAAGTGGCCGGGGTGATCCTCACCTCGGCGGCAGCGTCGAGCGAACAGGTGGAGCGCTACCTGAATCGGCAAGTGCCGTTGACCATGATCAATTGCGATGCGCACCTGCAGGGTGCCAACCTGGTGGTCAGCGATCATGTCGAAGGGGGCCGGTTGGCGGCGCGTGAATTGCTGCGCAGCGGCGCGACGCGCCTGGCCTTCGTCGGCCAGAGCGAGGGCAATTACAGCTCACGACAACGCTTGCAGGGATTTCGCCAGGTCGTCGCCGAGGCCGGCCTGGCGCCCTTGGCCGAACATTACGAGGCCGTCGGGGGTTACGCTGCAGGCGTGGACGCCGCGCTGGCCCTGTTTGCACAGCCGACGCGCCCCGACGGGATTTTTGCGCCACCGATCTGCTGGCCCTGGGGGTGATGGATGCCCTGCGATTCAAGCTGGGCCTGCAGGTTGCCCGGGATGTGGCGGTGGTCGGTTTTGACGATATTCCCCAGGCGGGCCACGATGCCTACGCCCTGACCACCGTCCGCCAGGACCCCGAGGCGTTGGCCCGGCACGCAGTGGCCGCCACGCTCAACGCGGCAGTGGAGCAGCCTTTCGTGGTGCCGGTGCAGTTGATTCAACGGCGCAGCACGCTGGAATAAATAGTTTAAAAATGTGTTGAAACGAATATTTTTTTCGTGCCTTATAAAGCGGTTCAGTGTGAATGGCGGCAGGTCCGCCATTTTTTTGCATCCACTTTGCACACGTGTGCAACACGCTGAAATTCACACATCCAATAAGGGGGTAGCCCATGCAAAGTAGCCAACAGCGCTGCACACCGCTGAGTCCTGAAGACCTGCAACAGCGTTATGCCTGTGCGCAGGAGCTGGCCATGCAAGCCGCGCGGCGCGCACTCGGGCCTTACCGGCAGCGCGACACACTGGTCGTCAGCCACAAGGGCGACCAGCTTCAGGACTTGGTGAGCATCGTCGACCAGGACACCGAGGCCTACATCAAACAACGCTTGGCCGAGCGGTTTCCGCAGGATGGGTTTCTGGGGGAAGAGACAGGCGGCGCGACCCTTGATGCGCAGTGCATCTGGGTGGTCGATCCCATCGATGGCACCAGCTGTTTCGTCAACGGCCTGCACAGTTGGTGCGTGTCCATCGGCCTGATGGTCGACGGCGAACCGTGGTTGGGCGCCGTGGCGGACGCGGTGCACGACGAGTTGTTCCATGCCTGCAACGGCCAAGGTGCCTGGCTCAATCAGCAGCGGCTGAGCGTGCACACGGCGCCCGATATTGCTCATGGCGTGATGGGCGTAGGCACCTCCCATCGGCGCGGCAAGCAACATTTCATTCCCTTTATCGCGCAGTTGCTGGAGGAGGGCGGTACCTTCATTCGCAATGGTTCGGGCGCGCTGATGGTGGCCTACGTCGCCGCAGGCCGGCTGATCGGTTACTACGAAACCCACATCAACAGCTGGGACTGCCTCGCCGGGCTGGTACTGGTGAAGGAGGCGGGCGGCGTGAGCAATGACTTTCTGCGCAACCACGGCCTGACCGAGGGCAATCCGTTGCTGGTGGCCAACCCGCAGGTCTACGCCCAAGTCGCCTCGATGCTTGGGAATGCCCTGGACGCCTGATCGCAGCAGCACCTTTTAAAGCACGTACAGCACAATAAAAACAGGAACTGTCGGCTATGAAATCTCTATTGAGCTTGCTCAAGGCTGCACCAGCGCGCGCGCTGGAGCCCGAAATCGACCCCAAACTCTTCAGGCGCATCCGCCTGCAAACCTTGCTGTCGATGTCACTCAGTTATGCATTGTTTTATGTCTGCAGGTTGTCGTTCAACGTGGTCAAGCCCGCGCTGGTGTCCCAGGACATCCTCAGCCCCAGCGAATTGGGGATGATCGGCTCGGCGCTCTTCTTCACCTATGCCATCGGTAAATTGGTCAACGGCTTTCTCGCCGACCATGCCAATGTGCGCCGCTTCATGATGCTTGGCCTGGCCCTGAGTGCGCTGGTGAACGCCTGCATGGGCTTGACCACCAACGCGGTGATCCTGACCCTGGCCTGGGGCATCAATGGCTGGGCGCAGTCGATGGGCGTCGGGCCATGCGTGGTGTCCCTGGCGCGCTGGTATGGCGACCGGGAGCGGGGTACCTATTACGGCTTCTGGTCGATTGCGCACAACCTCGGCGAAGCGCTGACGTATGTCGCCGTCGCCGCTGTCGTGGTCACGTGGGGCTGGCAGTATGGCTACTGGCTGGCGACCGCCATGGGCTTGCTCGGCATTGTGCTGGTGTTTGCGTTCATGGCCGACTCGCCGGAAAGCGAAGGCTTTGCACCGGTCAATTCCAAGCCCGCACTGGAAATCAAAGGCACCGTCACCAGCGTTGCCGCAATTCAATGGTTATTGCTCAAGAGCCCGGCGCTCTGGCTGCTGGCACTCGCTTCGTGCCTGATGTATGTCGGTCGCTATGCGGTCAACTCCTGGGGCGTGTTCTTCCTGGAAAACGCCAAGCACTACGACACCCTGACCGCGTCCACGCTGATTTCCGTGGCGAGCATCTGCGGGATTGCCGGTACGGGCTTGAGCGGGCTGATCTCCGATCGCTTTTTCGCCGGCCGCCGCCATGGCCTGGCGGTGGTCTTCGGCGTCATGAACGCAGGGGGCCTGGCGTTGTTTCTGTATGGCCCGGCCGGGCATTACTGGATGGACGTGCTGTCGATGGTGATATTCGGCAGTTCGCTGGGGGCATTGCTGTGCTTCCTCGGCGGCCTGATGGCCGTTGATATCGCCGGCAAGGCGGCGGCTGGCGCGGCATTGGGCATGATCGGGATTGTCAGCTACATCGGCGCTGCAGCCGGCGAAATGCTGACCGGCGTCATCATTCAGCGCGGCACCACGCTGTCGGCCACCGGCCTCAAACTCTACGACTTCAACACCCTCTCGCAACTGTGGGTCGGCGCGGCCATCGGCTCGGTGCTGCTGACCTGCCTGTTGTCCTGGGTGGCACGGCGTCCACGACGCCCCTCGTCACTGGCGGCGCTGCCTGCCAACACCTGACCTTTTCTGTGTAAACCGCCCCGGCGACGGTAGTCGGGGACGGGATCGCTGCGCTCAAAAAACAATGGGAAGCATAATAATGAGCCTCAATTTTCAGCGTGTGAAAAGCAACGTCGTGGTCATTGCACTGGGCTTCTCGGGCCTGGTGCAGGCCGATGGGTTTATCGAGGATGCGAAGGCCAACCTGGTGCTGCGCAACTTCTACATGAGCCGTGACTTTGTCGATAACGGCGCCTCCAAAGCCCTGCCGGGGTCTACCGGGCATGGCCAGGCCGCGGAGTGGACACAAAGCTTTATCCTCGATGCGAAGTCGGGTTTTACCTCGGGCACCGTCGGCTTTGGCCTGGACGCGCTGGGCATGTTGGCGATCAAGCTCGACGGCGGCCGGGGCACTTACGGCACGCAGTTGTTGCCGACCCACGACGGCAACCGGCCGGCTGATGACTTTGGCCGCTTGGCTGTCGCCGGCAAGGCGCGGTTTTCCAAGACCGAGCTGAAAATCGGCGAGTGGATGCCGGTCCTGCCGATACTGCGTGCCGACGATGGCCGTTCACTGCCGCAGACCCTCGAAGGCGCGCAAATCACCTCGCGAGAAATCCCCAACGTGAACCTGTACGGCGGCCAATTTCGCGGCAACAGCCAGCGTAACGACGCCAGCATGCAGAAGCTGTCGCAGAACAGCGTCGGAACGGTGTTGCACGGCAGGAACAGCATCGAATCGGATGCGTTCAATTTCATTGGCGGCGACTATACGTTCAACCACGAACACACAGTGGTTGCGGCCTGGTACGGCCAACTCGAAGACGTCTACCAGCAGCAATACTTCCAGCTGCTGCATACCCAGACGATCACCGAGAGCATCAGCCTCGGTGCCAATGTTGGCTATTTCATCGGCACGCAAGATGGCGCCGCGCTGGCCGGCAGCGAGGACAACCGCACGCTGTCGGGCCTGTTTTCCCTGAAGACCGGCGGCCACACCTTCTACGTCGGCCTGCAACGTCTCACCGGTGAAACCGGCCTGCAGCGGGTTGCCGGCACCAGTGGGGCGACCCTGGCGAACGACAGCTATGGCTCCAGTTACGACCTGGCCAACGAGCGTTCCTGGCAGGTGCGGCATGACTACAACTTTGCGGCCGTCGGAGTGCCGGGGCTGACACTGATGAACAGGTTCATCAAGGGCAGCAATGTGCACGCCGGCGCCGTGAGTGATGGTCGCGAACGCGGGCGCGAAACCGAAGTGGGCTATACGCTGCAGAGCGGGCCGTTGCGCTCATTGAACCTGCGCTGGCGCAATGCGACGCAGCGTCGAAGCTTTGGTAACACCAACAGCTTCAACGAGAACCGCCTGATCGTTCAGTACCCGATCTCGATCTTGTAAGCGCGTCAGTGCACAGCGGGCTGTGCACTGGCTCAACTCTCATACACCGGTTGTTCGACCTCTCGATGGTGCGTGGCACCGATAAACAGGTACATCGCCGGCACCATGAACAGCGTCAACAGCGTGCCGATCGACAGCCCGGCAAAGATCACCAGCCCCATGTCATGTCGACCCGCAGCCCCGGCGCCGGAGGCCCAAACCAGCGGCACCACGCCCAGGACCATGGCCGCCGTGGTCATCAGGATCGGCCGCAGGCGCACGGCGGCCGCTTCTTCAATGGCCTCACGTTTGCTGTGGCCTGCGCGCTGCAGTTCGTTGGCGAACTGCACAATCAGAATCCCGTGCTTGGTGATCAGCCCCAATAGCGTCACCAGGCCCACCTGGGTGTACACATTGATCGAGGCGTAACCCATGGTGATAAACGCCAATGCCCCAAACAGCGCCGGTGGCACCGAGAACAGGATCACCACCGGGTCGCGGAAGCTTTCGAACTGGAAGGCCAGCGCCAGGTAGACGATCAGGATCGAGAACATCAGCAGCCCGACGAAGCCACCGGATTCCTGCATGAACTGCCGCGACTCGCCGGAAAAGTCGGAGGTATAGCCGGACGGTGCCACGTTGTTGAGGATCGTATTGAGTTTGGCCAGCAGTTCGCCCTGGGCCACGCCACTCACGCCGGAAAGCGTGGCCGAATTGAGTTGCTGGAAGTGGTTGATCGACTCCGGCTGCGTCGACGTCTCGATGTGCGCCACGGTGCGCGCGGGGATCATGGCGCCGGCGGGCGTGCGAATGTAGTAATCGAGAATCTGCTCCGGGTTGAGGCGGTTGACCTGCAGCACCTGGGGAATGACTTTGTACGAGCGCCCGGCAGTGGAGAAGTAGTTGACGTAGTTGCCGCCCAGGGCCGCCGACAGCGCCGCGCCGACATCGGCCTGGGTCATGCCCAATGCAGCGATTTTTTCCCGGTCGACCACCAGTCGCGCCTGGGGCTTGTCGAGTTTCAGGTCCATGTCGGAGAACCAGAACAGTTGCTGCTTCTGCGCCTCGGCCATCACCGCTTGCGCGACCTCATTGAGGTTTTCCACCGAATCAGTGGTGGTGATCACAAACTGTACCGGCAACCCTTGGGCACCCGGCAGCGACGGCAACGGAAAGGCGGCGATGGTTGCGCCGGGCACCTGGTTCCACTTTTGCTGCAGGTCCAGAATCAGCTGGGCCTGGGAGCGGGTCCGATCGTCCCAGGTCTTGAGCAGCACGCCGCCCAGGCCTTGATTGAGCGCCGGCAGGCCGGTGAGCTGGAACATTTGCGCGTACTCGGACTCCTTGCTGGCGATCTGGAACGCCTGGTCGGCGATACGCTCCATCTGCTGCGGCGAGGCGGTCGGCGGGCCTTTGATCTGCATGAACACCAGGCCCTGGTCTTCGGTCGGCGACAGCTCGCTCTTGGCGGTCATGCCACTGGCGGCGACCAGCAGGAACAGCACAAAGCCAAACGTCACCAGCACCGGCCAGATGTCCAGTCCGCCGGACAGCACGCGGTGATAACGCCCGCGCAGCCAGTCAAAATACTGATCGAGGCGGCGCGCGAAGCGACCTTCCTCCTGGCCGGTCTTGAACAGCTTGGAGGTCATCATCGGCGACAGCGTCAACGCCACCACGGCCGATACGGTGACCGCGCCCGCCAGCGAAAAACAGAACTCCTTGAACAGCGCGCCCGTCAGGCCGCTGCGCAAGCCGATGGGCACGTACGCAGCAATCAGCACCACCGTCATCGCAATGATCGGCCCGCCCAGTTCGCGCGCCGCCACCAACGCGGCCTCCAGCACGCCTTTACCTTCTTCCTTGATATGCCGGTCGACGTTTTCCACCACGATGATTGCGTCGTCGACCACCAGCCCGATCGCCAACACCAGCGCGAGCAGGGTCAGCAGGTTGATCGAGTAACCGAGCAGGTACATGACGAAGAAGGTACCGACCAGCGACAGCGGGATCGCCACCAGGGGCACAATCACCGCCCGGAAAGAGCCGAGGAACAGATAGATGACCACCGAGACAATGATCATCGCCTCCACCAGGGTCTTCACCACCTCGTAGATCGAGGTATTGATGAACGCGGTGGAGTCATACACGATGTCGCCGCGCACGCCGGTGGGCAGTTGCGATTGCAGCTCGGGGAACGCCTGGCGCACGCTGTCGGCGACCGTGAGGATGTTCGCGGTGGGGGCCACCTTGATGCCGATGAACACCGAGCGCTTGCCGGAAAATGCCACGCTGCTGTCATAGCTCTCGGCGCCGAGGGTGACCGTCGCCACGTCCGCCAGATACACCAGTGCATCGCCTTTCTGCTTGATCACCAGCTGTTTGAACTCATCCACCGTGTGCAGATCGGTGCCGGCGGTGAGGTCCACGGTCACGGTCTGCCCGCGCGTGGAGCCGACGGCCGACAGGTAGTTGTTGTTGGCCAAGGCCGTCGACACGTCCTGCGCGGTGACGTTATGCGCCGCCAGTTTGTCCGGGTCGAGCCAGGCGCGCAGGGCGAACTGGCGTCCGCCGAGGATTTCGGCGGTCTGCACGCCCTGGATCGAATCCAGCTTGGGCTTGACCACGCGCACGAGGTAGTCAGTGATGTTGTTGGTCGGCAGGGTGTCACTGTAGAAGCCCAGGTACATCGCATCGGTGGTCTGCCCGACGGCGATGGTCAGCACCGGTTCCTGGGCCTGGGCCGGCAACTGGTTCTTGACCGAGTTGACCTGGGTGTTGATTTCGGTCAGCGCCTTGCTCGCGTCGTAGTTCAGCCGCAGCGTGGCGGTGATGGTCGAGATCCCGGTGATGCTTGAAGAGGCCAGGTAGTCGATGCCCTGGGCCTGGGCAATCGCCGACTCCAGCGGCTGGGTAATAAAGCCTGCGACCGTGGACGCGTCCGCCCCGTAGTAGGAGGTGGTAATGGTCACCACGGTATTTTCGGTGCGCGGCCATTGGTTGACCGGCAATTCGAAGATCGAACGCAGCCCCAGGATCAGGATGAACAGTGACACGACCACGGCCCACACCGGTCGCTGGATAAAGGTATCGGTAAGCTTCATGGGACACCTTTAATGTTCTTGGGGAGTCGGGGCCGGGTCATTGAGCGGTGCCGCGCTGTTATCGACCTTCACCGGCGAGCCATTCTTGAGTTTCATCTGGCCGCTGGTGATCAACAGGTCGCCTTCCTTCACGCCGGACAGGATCGCTACCTGGTCGCCACGGGTCGGCCCGGTCTGGATAAAGGTTTGCTGCGCCGTCAGCACGTCCTCGCCCTTGTCGTTCTTCGCCGACGTCGCGATGAATACGGTGGTGCCGTAAGGGTTGTAGGTGACCGCGGTCTGCGGCACGGTGAGGTAGCGCTGCGGCGTCCCGGAGGTCACGACGGCGCGGGCGAACATGCCGGGCACCAGGCTTTGCCTGGGGTTCTCGACGGTCGCTTCGACGGTGACGTTGCGCGTGGTCGCGTCGAACTGGGTATCGATGGTGCTGACGCGCCCGGTGAACGTCTGGTTGGACAGGCCGTCGGCGGTCACTGCGACGGGTTGGCCGATGGCGATGGCTTCGAGCTGGGTTTGCGGCACGGTGAAGTCGATGTAGATCGGGTCGAACGTCTGCAGCGTGGCGATTTTGTCGCCGGGGTTGAGGTATTGCCCCGGGTTGACGCTGGTAATGCCGATCCGCCCGGCAAACGGCGCGCGAATGGTTTTCTTCGCCACCAGCGCGCGCTGTTGCTCGGCTGCCGCTTGCTTGGCCTTCAGGTCGGCGGTGTCGGTGTCGACCTGGGCCTGGGACACGGCGTTGACCGCCAGTTGGGCTTTGTCGCGCTTGAGCACGATCACCGCCAGGTCGGCCGTGGCCTCAAGCGAATGCAGTTGCGCGATGTCGGAATCGGCATTCAGTTGCACCAACAAGGCCTGGGCCGGCACCTCTTGGCCAGGTTTGAATCCGAGGGTGCGCACGATACCGCCGACCTCGGTGGTCACATCCACGCCGCGAACCGCCTTCATCGACCCCACGGCCGAGACGCTGGGTTGCCACTCGCTGAACGGCACGTGCATGGCCGTCACTACGGCGGCGGGCAACGGCGCCTTGGACTGGGCGATCAGTGCCGAAATCTGCACGAATTTCACCCCGGCAATGATCGCCACGATCACCAGCACCACCGCGACCATGATCAGCATCGGCCGCCATAACCGGCGCTTGCGTGGGCTGCCCGGTGCGCTGGGTTCGGGAGGCAGGGGAGAGGCAGTCTGGACGTCAGCCATGGAGAATCTCACTGTTTCAATGATTCAGTTCAGTCGAACCGCGCCGAGTCGCTGGGCGCAGGCTTTTTCGTGGCCGGCATGATTTCCTGCCACGACGGCAGGCCGAAGCGATCCGGGCGGCCCTTTGTCGCGGGGTCCACATCCGTGCGGTTCCACCAGCCGCCACCCAGTGCCTGGAACAGCGCCGTGGTGTCGCTGTAGCGCGCAGCCTGTGCCCTGACACGTGCCAAAGCAGTGTTCTGGTAGGTTTGCTGGGCGTTGAGCAGGTTGATGTACGCCACGGCGCCGAGACGGAACTGGGCTTGCACCAGATCCAGGCTGGCTTGCGCGGAGCGTTCCGCCACGACCTGCTGGTTGAGTGCGTCAGCGTCGGCTTCCAGCGCCCGGAGCGCGTTGGCCACGTCCTGGAACGCAGTCAGCACGGTGCCGCGATAGCGCGCCGCCGATTCGTCATAGGCCGCCACGGCCGCGCGTTTGCGGTGTTCAAGCGCGCCGGCATCAAACAGCGGCTGAGTGATCGCGCCGGCCAGGCTCCACACGCCGGAGCCGGACGAAAACAGCTTGGTGCCGCCCGCCACCGTGGAGCCCAATGACCCGGTGATGCTGAACTGCGGCAGTTGGTTGGCCACGGCCACACCAATGTCAGCGCTGGCCTGGTGCAATTGCGCCTGTGCAGAGCGCACATCCGGCCGCTGCGCGACCATGTCGGAAGGCAGGCTGACCGGCAGTGCCTGCGGCAGTTGCAGGGAGGCCAGGTTGAAACGCTCATCCTGATCCTGATTGGGGAAGCGACCGAGGTAGGCCATCAGCTGGTTGCGCGTCTGCGCCAATTGCTTTTGCAACGGCGGCAAGGTCGCGCGCGACTGTGCCAGCGCGGTCTGTTGCGTGAGCACGTCGGCATCACTGATGGCGCCCAGGCGCCGCTGGGCTTGCAGCAAGTCGAGCTGGCCGCCCTGCAGGCGGATGATTTCCTCGGTGACGGCGATCTGGTCTCGCACCGACGCCAGGCTGATCGCGGTATTGACCACATTGGCGGTCAAGGTCAGGTACGTCGCCTCCAGCTGGAAGCGCTGGTACTCGGCCTGCGCCGAGGTGGCTTCGATTTGCCGGCGCGTACCGCCAAACACATCGGGCGCATAGGACACGCTCAACGAGGCCGAACTGACGGTGAGAATCGGCGACTCCGGCAGCCCCGAAGTGACGCCGGAGACTTTCTCGCGGGCTTTTTGCACATTGCCACTGACCGAGGGAAACAGAGACGCCTGGTCGGCATACACCAACTCGTTGGCCTGGCGCAGCGCGGCTTGCGCGGCGCTCACGTCCGGGTTGGCACGCAAGGCCTCTTCAACCAGGGCATTGAGGGCTGGCGAACGGAAGAGCGCCCACCATTGACCGGGAATATCCATCCCGGCGATCAACCGCTGCGCCGCGCCCCCGGTGTCGATATCGGCCTGGGCAGTGGTGCTGAGCTTTTCGCGAGAGTAGTCGGCATTCGCCGGCGCATCGGGGCGCACGAAATTCGGCCCGACCGTACAGCCGGCGAGGGCGAGGCATAGCAGGCTCAAGGGCGCCAGAAGGTGTGCCACCTGTTGCGGTCTGATTACACGCTGCCGCGGGTGCTCTTTCATAGTTACTCTATTAATCAGTTGGTTAACTGCTTTTTTTGTCGAGCAATGCGTGCAGGTGCAACGGACCGGCCGGGTAACAAGGGCGCGGCGTCGCCGGATTCAGATGAGTGTAGGTGGTGCCAGGCGCTGCGCAATGTCAGTGCATGGGGTCGCACAGGCACGGCAGGCGCATTAAATGCGCTTTCGGCATTGTTAATGCATTAGGTTATGCATTGTGGGTATTTTACACAGCGGGGCGAGTCGCTCACTGTATGCGCCCTTAGTCAATTGGGCTGGAATACCTGGACATGAGCAAAAGACAGCTGAAACTGGGCGCCCTGACCATGGGCTGCGGTGGGCCCGGGCGCCACAACCTGTGGCTTGACCCACACCTGCCGGCCGATGCCAGTGTCAACGTCGACTGGTATATCGACATTGCGCGCCAGGCAGAGGCAGCGCTGTTCGACTTGATGTTTATCGTCGACAGCCAGTTCATCACACCGGGGTCGCCCTCCCATTACCTCAATCGCCTGGAGCCGTTGACCCTGTTATCGGCGCTGGCCGTGAGCACGCGGCATCTAGGCCTGGTCGGCACGCTGACGACTTCCTATAACTCGCCGTATAACGTCGCGCGGCGCCTGGCATCGCTGGACCTGATCAGCAAAGGCCGCGCCGGCTGGAACGTGGTCACCAGCGGCGACGCCGGCACTGCCGGCAATTACAGCCGCGACGAGCATTACGATTACGACACCCGCTACGGCCGCGCCGCTGAACACGTGCAGGTGGTACAGGGGTTGTGGAACTCCTATGAAGACGATGCCTTCGTGCGCGACCGCTCCACCGGCCAGTTCCTCGACCCGAGCAAACTGCACAGCCTGAACCACAAGGGCGAGCATTTTTCCGTGGTCGGCCCGCTGAACATCCAGCGGTCACCCCAGGGCCAGCCGGTGATCTTCCAGGCCGGTGATTCGGAACAAGGCCGCGCCCTCGGTGCCGCTACCGCCGACGTGATCTTCACCCACGCCGCCAGCATCGAGCAGGGCCAGGCGTTTTACCAGGATGTGAAGGGCAGGGCAGCGCGGCTGGGCCGTGACCCGCAGCACCTGCTGGTGATGCCCGGCGCAGAAGTCTATGTCGGCGACACCGACGCGCACGCGCGTGAAATCGAGCAGCATTACCATCACGTCGACCATAGTTTTGAACTCGCCCTGAAGGAGTTTGGGCGCAACTTCGGTTGGCATGATTTCAGCCAGTACGACCTGGATGCGCCGTTTCCGCAAGAAAGCCTGGAGGCTGCGCGCAGCAGCTTCTTTACCGCAGCCAAACGCATTGCCGACCAGGCGCGCGATAAGGGTTTTACCTTGCGCCAGGCCGTTGAGTTTGGTCGACAACTGCGTCCGGGTGCCTTCGTGGGCACCGCCGACACCGTCGCGCGGAAAATGGCCGAGTGGTTCGAGGCGCGCGCCGTGGATGGTTTCAACCTCTATATCGGGCACCCAGAGCAATTCAAGCGGTTCACCCAGGACGTCATTCCGTTGTTGCAGGAACGAGGGGTGTACCGCACGGCGTACGAAGGCACGACACTGCGTGAAAACCTGGGGCTGGACATTCCTCGGTTTGCACGCGGCGGCTAGCGATCCAAGCGCTGTTCAGGCGGGCGGGTGGCTGCCCGGTGCTGACGGCTTGTGTCGTCGGCAACGCTGCGAGCAGTAGCGCACCTCGTCCCAACAGCGCGCCCATTTCTTGCGCCAGGCGAAATCCAATCCGCAGACCACGCATTTTTTGACCGGGAGTTCGCTCTTCTTCACAACGACTCCCCGGCATCGAGCCTGGCGAGCAGTGTCTGGCCGCGGTCCCAGAGCGCTTGTTGTCTGGGCTCAGTCATTCGGTCGAGGTTTTTGTAGACCATGCCCATGCGCGGATTGCTGCGCAGAAGGTCGCCGTGACGCATGAGGAAGTGCCAGTAAAGCGCATTGAACGGGCAGGCGTCGTCAGTGGTGCTTTCACTGACCTTGTACGCGCAGTTGCCGCAATAATCGGACATGCGTTTTATATATTGGCCACTCGCGCAATAAGGCTTGGAGCCCAGGTAGCCGCCGTCCGCGTGCATGACCATGCCCAGTGTATTGGGCAACTCGACCCAGTCGAACGCGTCCATGTAAATCGCCAGGTACCAGTCGCAAATCTGATTCGGCGTGATGCCGGCCAGTAGCGCAAAGTTGCCGGTCACCATCAGCCGCTGGATATGGTGGGCATAGGCATGCTTCAGGCTTTGGCCGATCGCCTGGCGCATGCAGTTCATTTGGGTCTCGCCCGTCCAGTAGAACTCCGGAAGCGGCCTGCTGTTGCCAAACAGGTTGCCGCTGGCGTAGTCCGGCATTTTCAGCCAGTAGACACCGCGGACATATTCGCGCCAACCGATGAGTTGGCGGATAAAACCTTCGGCGGCGTTGAGGGGAATCCTCTGCGCCCAATACGCCGACTCGACGTCCTGGCACAGCTGGCGCAGATCCAGCAGGCCGATATTCAGCGCGGCGCTGATCCGGGCATGAAACAGGAAGGGTTCATCGCTGGCCATGGCATCCTGATAGTCACCGAACGCCGCCAGCCCCCAGTCGAGGAAATACTCCCACAGCGCCTGGGCGTCGGCGTGGGTCACCGGGTAGTCAAAGGTGCCTACGTCGCCATAATGCTCGGTGAAGTTTTTCGCCACCAGCGCCAGCACCTCCTGGGTGATGGCATCTGCGGTAAAGCGCATCGGCAAGGGCGCTCTCACCTGCTTGGGCAGCGCCTTGCGGTTGTCGGCATCAAAGTTCCAGGCGCCGCCCACCGGACTGCCGTCGCCATTGACCAGCAGGCCGCTCTTGCGCCGCATCTCACGGTAGAAAAACTCCATGCGCAGCTGCTTTTTGCCGGCGGCCCAGGACGAGAATCCGGACCGGGTGCAGAGGAAGCGGCTATCGGTATGCCACTGGATGGCCAAGCCGCATGTCTTGAGGGACTGCTCCAGGCGCCAGTCACCGCACTCGGTCAGATGCAGCGAGTCGGGCTGCAGCAGCGACTGCCAGCGCTGCAACTCGCCCGGCACCGAGCCGCTGTTGTACGGATCATCAAGGGTAACGTAGTGCACGCGGATGCCCCGCTGTTGCAGCGCATGGGCGAAATGGCGCATCGCGCTGAAGATCAGTGCGATTTTCTGCGGGTGATGGGCCACGTGGCTGGCTTCCTCCATCACCTCGACCAGCAACACCGTGTCGTGTTCGGCATCCAACGCCTTCAAGGAGGCCAGGTCAAAAGACAACTGGTCGCCCAGGACCAGGCACAGTCGGTGAGTCTTATCCATTGCAGAACATCGCCGACCACTGCGATTTGTTGTACATAGCCTATGTCCTTGTATAAGTTTTTAACAAGATAGGCTTAAAGGGATGGACTGACAATCCGCCATAAACAGAAAACCCGACACAGCGGTCGGGTTCTCTATTGAAGCGTTTTTATTCCCCGCTCGCTTTAGTTGCCCAGGGCAGCACGCGTGTGTTCGCCGTCGACCAAGCGCGCAATGCCAAGCGGGTTGGCATCTTGAAGCGCTTCGGGCAAGAGGGCGTCGGGGTAGTTCTGGAAGCAGACCGGACGCAGGAAGCGATCAATCGCCAAGGTTCCCACCGACGTGCCGCGCGCGTCGGACGTCGCCGGGTAAGGCCCGCCATGCACCATGGTGTCGGTGACTTCGACGCCGGTTGGATAGCCGTTCAACAGGATCCGTCCGACTTTCTCCTGCAGCAAGCCGGTCAACCAGCTGTATTCGAGCAACTCATCGGCTTCGCCAAGCACGGTGGCCGTCAGTTGCCCGCGCAGTCCATTGAGTGCGGCGACCAGTTGTGCCTGGTCGGCGACTTCAATAACGATGGTGGCAGGGCCGAACACTTCCTCCTGGAGCAATTCGTCACCGGTGAGCAGCAGGCTGACATCGGCTTTGAACAATTGTGGCTGGGCCTGTTTCCCTTGCTGAGGATTGCCCGCCAGGTGCTCCACGCCCGGATGCGCGTGCAGGTGTTGCAGACCGCTGGCATAGCTGGCCAAGGCGCCTGCGTTGAGCATCGTCTGGGCCGGCTGGTCATGCATCTGCGCGGTGAAGCGTTGCAGGAAGGCGCTGAAATCCGCTGATCTCTGGCCAATGATCAGCCCGGGATTGGTACAGAATTGCCCGCAACCCAAGGTCACCGAACCAGCCAGCTCCTTGGCGATGGTCTCGCCGCGCACTTGCAGGGCCTGGGGCAGAATGATCACCGGGTTGATGCTCGACATCTCGGCAAACACCGGAATCGGCTGCTGACGTTGCGCGGCCATCTTGCACAGCGCATTGCCGCCTTTAAGCGAGCCGGTGAACCCCACGGCTTGGATGGCGGGATGTTTCACCAGCCACTCGCCGACGCCCCCGCCATAGATCATGTTGAACACGCCGGCGGGCATGCCGGTGCGCTGCGCGGCCCGCATGATCGCGTCCGCGACCCATTCAGCGGTCGCCATGTGGCCGCTGTGAGCCTTGAACACCACCGGGCAGCCCGCTGCCAGGGCAGAAGCGGTGTCGCCACCGGCAGTGGAAAACGCCAGCGGGAAGTTGCTCGCGCCGAACACGGCGACGGGGCCCACCGCGATCCGGAACTGGCGCAAGTCAGGGCGGGGCAGGGGCGCCCGGTCCGGCAGGGCACGGTCAATGCGCGCACCGTAGAAGTCGCCTCGCCGCAGTACCTTGGAGAACAGGCGCATTTGCCCGCTGGTGCGGCCACGCTCACCCTGGATACGCCCGGCAGGCAAGGCGGTCTCACGGCAGACGGTGCTGACGAAATCGTCGCCGAGGGCATCCAGCTCGTCGGCGATGGCCTCCAGGAACTCGGCGCGGCGCGCGGCTGGCAGGTTGCGGTAAATCGGGTAGGCGGCGCTGGCCGCCTTGGCCGCCGCGTCGACCTCGTCTTGTGTGGCCTGGATGAAGTGGCCCGGGAGGGCTTCGCCGGTTGTCGCATCGAAACTGTGCAGCTGCACGTTGCCCGCGCCAAGTCGCTGACCACCGATGTAGTTCTGACCGAGAATCTGAGTCATGTCAGGGTTCCTGATTGGAGGATGAAGAGAAATGCCAGGCTCGACACCGGCAAACTAAAGCGGCTCCGCATCGTGCGGGACGACGGGAGCCGGTGTGTCGAAGTGAATGCAGGGCCTTAAGTGATCGCACCGATCTGCCAGGGCACGAATTCGTTCTGGCCGTAGCCATGCTGTTCACTTTTGCTTTTGTCGCCTGAGGCGATGCGCAGCATCATGCGAAAGATGTATTCGCCGCGCTCCTCAATGGTCATGGTGCCGTCGGCAATCCCGCCGCAGTTGACGTCCATGTCCTCTTCCTGGGTTTCCCACAGACGGTTGTTGGTGGCGAGCTTGATCGACGGCGAGGGTGCACACCCATAAGCCGATCCGCGCCCCGTGGTGAAGGCAATCAGATTGGCGCCGCCGGCGACCTGGCCGGTAGCGGAGATCGGGTCATAGCCGGGGGTGTCCATGAACACCAGGCCGTGGGCCCTGACGGTTTCAGCGTATTCGTAGACGTCGACCAGATCGGTCGAGCCGGCCTTGGCCACGGCGCCGAGGGATTTCTCCAGGATGGTGGTCAGGCCACCGGCCTTGTTGCCCGCCGACGGGTTGTTGTTCAGCTCGGCATCCATGCGCTTGCAGTAGGCTTCCCACCAATGAATGCGCGCGATGAGTTTTTCACCCACTTGCTGGCTGACGGCGCGACGGGTCAGCAAGTGCTCGGCGCCGTAGACCTCCGGGGTTTCCGACAGGATCGCGGTGCCGCCGGCAGCCACCAGGCGGTCCACGGCATTGCCCAGTGCCGGGTTGGCGGTGATGCCCGAGTAACCGTCCGAACCACCGCATTGCAGGCCGATAATCAGGTGTTTGGCGCTGACCGGCTCACGCTTGACCTGGTTGGCTTCGGCCAGCAGCGACTTCACTTGAGCAATGCCACTGGCAATGGTCTTGGAGGTGCCACCGGTGCCCTGGATGGTAAACGTGCGCAACGAATCGCTGCTTTCAAGGCCCTGGGCGGCGAGCAATTCGGGGATCTGGTTGGTCTCGCAGCCCAGCCCAATCAGCAGCACCGAGGCAAAGTTGGGGTGGACGGCATAAC
Source organism: Pseudomonas sp. TH21 (assembly GCF_016651025.1). Classification (NCBI taxonomy): domain Bacteria; kingdom Pseudomonadati; phylum Pseudomonadota; class Gammaproteobacteria; order Pseudomonadales; family Pseudomonadaceae; genus Pseudomonas; species Pseudomonas sp. TH21. The sequence goes on from NZ_JAEKEQ010000001.1 coordinate 3,211,057, forward strand.
CGCCCAGCGTCCTGCGCAGCATGGCCAGTGCCTCGCCGCCGGGGTCGACTGCGCAGCCAACGCCGTGGGTGAGTGCAACGACACCATCGACGTTGGGGTACTCGACCAGCGCTTCAGGATGAATGTCGCGGCGGAAGTAATCGGCAATCGCACGCGCCACCGTCGCCGAGCAATTGACCGAGGTCAGAATGCCGATGTAGTTGCGGGTCGCAACACGGCCATCGGCGCGCACGATGCCCATGAACGTCTCTGCGGTGGGCGCAGGACTGCCTTTGGCATCGACGCCGAAGGCATAGTCCCGAGAGAAATCGCCCATTGCGACGTTGTGAACGTGCACATGTTGTCCCGCTTCGATTGGCTGGCTCGCGAAGCCGATGATCTGCCCGTAGCGGCGCACGGGTTGGCCCACGTCGATATGACGCGCAGCGACTTTGTGGCCGGAGGGCACCGGCTCAAGTACCTGGATGCCTTCGGCCTTGAGCTCCAGGCCCTTGATCAGCGGTTGCCGCGCGATCAATACATCGTCGAGCACATTGAGTCTGATCACGGCATTGGCAGCGGTCTCGCTGCCTGTTGTAGTTATGAGTTGCATGACGATTGCCTCGGTTTTTCAGGGAGCGCTATGGAGTCGGGCAGGTCAGGCCAACCCACGCTCGCGATAATCAATCAGGCTGGAGAACAGCATCAATCCTGAAGCCATGACGACGAAGAAGATCAGCGCCAGGAAGTACGAGCCGGTGAATTGCACAATCAGGCCGATCAGGATAGGCACGATCACCCCGACCATATTGCCGCAGAAGTTCATGCTGCCGCCCAACACGCCGGCTTTGGACTGGCCGCCGAGAATGGCGGGCAGGCACCAGTACATGCCGCACCAGCGAATGAAAAACAGCGCGACACAGAGCAGCGAGATAACCACGACGGCATCACTGCTGTAGGCCACGGCGAGGATACAGATCGCGGCAATCGCGGCGGAGCCTGCGAACATGCTGCGCATGACCGTGTTGGGTTGGCCGCCGGCAGCCTTCCATTTATCCGACACCCAGCCGCCAAACAGTTCGCCGATGAAGCCGCATATGAAGATCAGGAAGGTGGCGCCGCCCATGGCCTTGATGTCGAGGTTATGGGCTTTGTGCAAGTAGCTCGGCATCCAGGTCAGCAGGCCGTAGAACACACTGTTGTAGCACGCGTACCCCGCAAACATGGCCAGTACCGAACGACTCTTGAGCAGGTCCTTGAGGACCGCCTTGCGCCCACCGGTGGCTTTCTTCGCGGCTTCGTTGGCATCGGTGATGTAGGCCAGCTCTGCAGCATTGACTTTCGGGTGTTCACTGGGATGGTTCCTGATGTACCACCACGCCCATATGCCCACGACCATGGTGCCGACGCCCGCGATAACGAATGCGATCCGCCAGGAATCAAACCAGGTGATCAGCCCTGCGATCAGGATTGCGCCCAGTGCAGTGCCCAGCGGCGCGCCGCCGTCAACCAGGGTGGCGCCGCGCCCGCGTTCATTGGGCGTCAGCCAGGCACCGTTGAGCTTGGCGCCGGCCGGCATGATCGGCGACTCCGCGACACCCAGGCCGATGCGTGTGATGAGCAACGTGATCCAGTTGTGCGCGCCGCCCGCCAAGGCCTGGAACAGGCCCCAGCCGACCGTGGCAATGCCGACGATATTGCGCGTCTGGAAACGGTCGAGCAGCATGCCGCCGGGGATCTGCATCAGCGCGTACGACCAGAAGAATGCACTCAGCATCAACCCTTCAAGCGCCGGCGTCATGTTGAAATCAGCTGAAATCAGCGGCAGTGCAACCGACAGTGACGCCCGGTCGATGTAGTTGATGGCCGAGAGCAGCAGCAGGAGCAGGAAAATCCTCCAACGTACGGTGGTCGGGCGGGCGGTGATGGCGGGACTCGCTGTCGTAGCGGTAACGACCTGTGCAGTGCCAGTGGTCATTTTCATCTCACTCTTATGTTTATTATGAAATGCAGCCTTGCTTGAGGCCCGATCAAGGGCCGCATCGGTCACAGCGTCTGTACTTCTCCAGTGCTGAAGGCGGGTGCAACCACTTCGATGGTGTTGCACAGCGGTTCACCGAACTCACGCATGCTGACTTCGAAACGGTCGCCCGGCTGGGTCTTGATGTTATCGGCTACCGACAGGGTGGCGGTGCCGAAGAAGTGCACATGCACATCGCCTGGACGCAGGAACTGGGCGTACTTGAAGTGGTGGTACTCAAGGTTCTCCAGGCTGTGGCACATATTGTCCTCGCCACTCAGGAACTCTTTCTCCCATAACACGGTGCCGTCGCGCCAGATCCGGCTGGTCCCCGCCAGGTGCCGGGGCAACTCGCCCACGCGCAGCTCTGGCCCATAGGAGCAGTTACGCAGCTTGGAGTGTGCCAGGTAGAGGTAATTGCGACGCTCCATGACATGGTCGGAGAACTCGTTGCCCAAGGCAAAGCCCAGGCGGTAGGGCTTGCCGTCTTCGCCGATCACATAGAGGCCGGTCAGCTCTGGTTCTTCCCCCGCATCTTCGGCGAAGTCCGGCGACTGGAAGGCCTGGTTCGGGCGTACCACAATTGAACCGTCGCCCTTGTAGAACCACTCCGGCTGGGCGCCCACCGTACCTGCCGCCGGACGGCCGCCGTCGAGGCCCCATTGGAACATTCTGGCGGTGTCGGTAAGTGCGGCCTTGTCGTCGACCTTTTGCTGGTGCATCTGGTCACGGGTGGAGGCGCTTCCCAGGTGGGTCAGGCCAGTGCCGCTGATCAGGCAGTGCGCGGGGTCTTCATGGTCGAGGGGCGGCAGGATTCGGCGGGCTTCCAGCACGTGGGTATAACCTTCAGGACCGAGGGTGGTGCCCCTGGCCTCGACTTCCTTGAGCAGGCTGCGACCATTGGCAATCGCGGCGAGGGCAAGCGTGCGGGTGCTGGATGCACCGTTGACGACTTGAATCGCGTCGCCTTCGACGACGCCGACTCCACGCTGGCCGGTGGAGTCTTCAAATTGGATTAATCGCATGGAGGAGCCTCAGCTTGTTGTTATCGTTGGGGCCACTTTAAATTTCCAGGCTGTTGCTGCCTAATGAGAGTTACGACCCGAGCGATAACTTTCAGGTATACCCATGCTTCCGTCCTTCTCATCCATCGTATCTCGCCTGAGGCTCAAGCAATTGCGCCTCTTGATTGCCCTCGACGAGCACGGCTCGGTGCGCAAGGCGTCGGAGATCATGGCGCTGTCTCAACCCGGTGCCACCAAGGCATTGCAGGAAATCGAAACCATCTTCGGCTCAAGCCTCTTCGAACGCACGAGCAAAGGTTTGGAAGCCAACGACCTTGGCCGCTGCGTGATTCGTTATGCGCGTTTGATTCACACCGACCTCGAGCACCTTCGCGAGGAAATGGTCGGCATTCTCAAGGGACACGGTGGACGCCTGGCGGTGGGCACCATCATGGGAGCCGTGCCGGCATTGGTGGAGAGCCTGGCGCGCCTTCGCGATAAACAGCCGGAGCTGTCGATTGCGATTGTCGAGGACACCAGCTCGCGACTATTGAGCTTGCTGGATCAGGGGCGGTTGGATGTGGCGATCTGTCGAACCAGCGTCAGCCCACGCCCGACGGCTTACCAAACCCGTTTCCGCGCACAGGAACCGCTGGTCGTGGTGGCCAACCCGGGGCATCGACTGGCCAGCGCGCAGACGCTGCAACTCGCCGACCTCATGGACAGCCACTGGGTAGTCTTCCCGGTCAATATGCCCATGCGCCTGACATTGGAACGCGAGTTTCGCCAAGTGGGGTTGAGCTTCCCGCTGTACGCCATCGAGACCTCATCGACATTCACCACCTTGTCGCTGTTGCTCAAGGACCCGAGCCTGGTCGCCGTCATGCCGAACGATGTGGCGCAAATGGCACTCGACCACGGCATGTTGGTCAAGCTGGCGTTGACCATTCAGTCGACCAGCGAGCCCTATGAAATCGTGACGCGGGCCGATGTGGAGTACACGGCGCCGATGGTTCTGTTGATTGAAGAACTCACCGGTGCAAGCGTGAGCCCAGCAGCAGGCGTTTGATAGGACTGAAGCGTCCCGTGTTCAAGTACCTGCGCCGTTGAACATGCTCACCAGGCTGTGCGGTGCGTCGTCACCAAACAGCAACTCATGCAGTTCATTGCACTCTGCAGCCGTTTGCGCGCTGCGCGGGAACATCGCCTGTTCGTACGCATGCAGCGCGGCTTCGACGTCATCCGGGTGTGAGGCGATGGCTTTGCCGAGTTCGGCGCCATCGTACATGGCCAGGTTGGCACCTTCGCCATTCGGGGCTGCAAGGTGTGCGGCATCACCCACCAGCGTCACGCCCGGCACTCGGTTCCAGTGGTGTTCAACCGGCAGCGTGAAGAGCGGGCGCCATACCAGCTCGGTGTCACTGTGGGTAATCAGTGCCGTGAGGGCAGGGGACCAGCCTGTGAATACCTGCGCGATCCGTGCTGCCGCTGTTGGCGTGTGAGTGAAATCGATTGCGGCAAACCACTCCTGGGGTGCGGTGATGGCGACATAGGTGTGCAGCGTGGAGCCCGCCTCACGGTGCGCCTGGATGCCTTTTGCGGGTTGCAGGGCGAACATCGCACCGCCCCCTACCGCCTGGGCGGTGGCGGGGTGGCGGGTGTCGCTGTCATACAGGTAGGTTTCAATGAACGAGCGGCCCATGTACTCGGGGACGGCGGTACTGAGCAGCGGGCGGACTTTAGACCAGGCACCGTCGGCCCCCACCAGCAGGTCGGTGACAACGTGAGTGCCGTCGGCGAAGGTCACCTCATGGCGACCCGCGCCCAGGGCACGCACGCTATTGACCTTGTGGCCCCAGCGCACGGTACCGGCAGGCAGTGAATCGAGAAGCATCTTGCGCAGCTCGCCACGCATGACCTCGGGACGCCCACCGGTGCCGTCGTCGGGTTGGTCCAACAGAACGGTGCCGTCCCAATCAAGCACTCGAGTCGCCTCGCGACCTTCCAGGACAAGGGCGCGGAATTCATCCGTCAGGCCCGCCGCCTGCACAGCCAGTTGGCCGTTGTAGTCGTGGATGTCGAGCATCCCGCCTTGTGCGCGTGCGGTTGCCGACGGCTCGGCTTCATAGACCGTGGCGGCAATGCCGTGGACGTGCAGGACACGCGCCAGGATGAGGCCGCCCAGGCCAGCCCCGATGATTGTGACGCAGGTGTGCATAAGGTACCTGTTGGCTCTGAGAAAGGGGCCGGCTACGCGGCATATCCCGGCCATGGTTGGCCGGAGATTTCTACCCTATTTTGCCGGCAGAAAGGGGTAGGCCTGCAACCAATGATTGTTCAGCCAAGCCGCGGGGCGCTACAGATCAGGCGCCGTCATTCCAGCTGGGACGTGCAGCGCATCTCCACAGCCTGCCAGCAATGCCAATCCATTCCTCGCAGGGCTGATAGGAATAGGCAAGCCTCACAGATGATCCGGCATAGGTCGGCAGCGGTGACATGACTACCATCAGTACTCATCAACCGAGAGGCATATGCATGAGCACTCACAAAACCCTGTTCATCACCGGCATCAGCAGCGGCTTTGGCAAGGCCCTCGCGACCGAGGCATTAGCGGCCGGTCACCGTGTCATCGGTACCGTGCGTAATGAGGCAGCCCTTGCAGCATTCGAGGCGTTGTCTGCGGCACGTGCCCATGGGGTGATTCTGGATGTCACCGACTTTGCGCGGATCGACAGCGTCGTCGCCGAGATGGAGACTCGCTACGGCCCGGTGGACGTCCTGGTGAACAACGCAGGGTACGGCCACGAGGGGATTTTCGAAGAATCGTCGCTGGAAGAAATGCGCCGCCAGTTCGACGTCAACGTGTTCGGCGCAGTTGCCGTGACCAAGGCCTTTGTGCCGTATTTCCGCCGGCGTCGCCGCGGACACATCATCAACATCACGTCCATGGGCGGCACCATTACTATGCCTGGGATCGCCTACTACTGCGGCAGCAAATTCGCGCTCGAAGGCATCTCCGACACGCTGAGCAAGGAGCTCAAGCCGTTCAATATCTTCCTGACCGCGGTGGCGCCGGGCTCGTTTCGCACCGATTGGGCCGGCCGCTCCATGCAGCGTACGCCGCGCAGCATTGCCGACTACGACGCCAGCTTTGATCCGGTGCGCCAGGCGCGCGAAGCCAAAAGCGGCCACCAACTGGGCGACCCGCAGAAGGCTGCGCACGCCATGCTGCAGTTGATCGCCAGCGACAATCCACCGGCCCACCTGCTGCTGGGCAGTGACGCGCTGGGATACGTGCGCGAAAAACTTGAGCAATCCCTGCGCGATATTAGTCACTGGGAGGCACTGACGCGTTCTACGGATGGTTAAGAGGCCGGGAGTTGGCAAGGAGGAGGGCGGTTGTCACCCAGCCGCCTGGCATAAGGCGCGTGTCTTCACGCTGGATGTCTCCTATCGCTCTCATACCCAATGATTTTGGAGATTTCCGCTACGCACGATCGCATTGATCTGCTGCAAGTGACTCATGGACGCCAGAGCCAGGCTTGAGCCTTGGGGGGCATGGAGGGCAGCCTGAGCCAAGACGCTCTGCCGAAACTGGCTAAGCTGGGCAGGCGTCAGGTACTCGGCTTTGTCTTCCCTCTTACCCTTGATTCGGACCAGCACCTCTTCTGGTAGTTGAGTACTTTTAACTTCGCATCCGAGCAGTAAAGTGGCCAGATCTGCCAGGCTGCGCACTTCTATTTCCTTAAGTTTGCCGCCGTTTGCACCACCTGACAGTGGGTGATTCTGATTTTGGTATGAATAGAGCTTGGTGGCGTTGCCCGAGTGGTCATGAATAGGGTGGGAGGAAAGATTCCTGAGTTTTTCAAAACCAAACACTACCGGTATTACCGTGCCTTTATTGAGCAGGCTCAAATAAGGCGCTTTACCCTGCTCCAACGCCTCGCGTAGTTTGCAAGCCCACTGCGTATACAGGACCTCCAGCGCTTTACCTTCGAGCACACGGTCGGGGGCGTTTTCGAACTTAAACGTTAAGCTGCGAGGAAGTTTCACCGCGTTGACGCTGTGCTCAGGGGGCGCGGTGAGCAGCTTGCTGGCAGCACCGGAAACGATATAGGCATCATGCAGAAAGTTCTGCAGCCACGCGCTACCCTCAGCATCAATAGCCTGGGGATCTTTTATAGCGAGCGTCACCGGCTTGTAAGTCAGCGAAAGTGGCGAACCTCGATCCGTTGAGTGTGTGAGGATCTGGGTCAAACGGTGTTGCTGGGCGCGGGATGACGCGTTAGAGGGCACAATCCCGAGACCTCGTGAGTAGGTACGGGCCTTGGTGCGCAGATTTTTACGGGTCGTGGCATCCGTGGCACTTTCAGGCGTTCGATCAGAGAAAAATACCCGACCATTCAACGACTGTGAGCCCCCCTTGGCATCATTGACGCCGCCCTTGAGCGAGCCAGAGGTCAGTATTTCCAGGCCCCAGGGGGAACCATGCAGGGCTTCGGGCTTGATGTAGCCCAGAGGCGCAGTAGGGTTTAAGGATTGCAACAAGGCAATGCGCATGCGGGAGAGGCTGCGCTTGTCCAGGTCACGCATGCTCTCCAGCACATCGATAGGCGAGCGACGTTCGCTATCCAGCACGTCGGCGCGCATGCCTTCGATGCGCGCTTGCAACACCTGCTTGCTATCGCGGCGGGCCACAGCAGCATGAATCGGGTCGTTAGTGTTGCAGATCATCAGCGGCGCTATCGAAGCGCGATTGCCGGGAGGGACACAACTCATACCATGGCTCCAAACTTATTCAGCGTGCAGCTTAGTGGTGTTGCTCTCCTTTCCAGTTCTATTGGCAAATCCCACACCTATTGATACCCGTAGAGCGCTCAACATCTGATGCGCGCGGGCATTTAGATGTCGCTGCATTTTCCCAACGGCTCTTTTGATCGAATCGGTGTCAGGCACAAATGCCGCCCATCTGGTAAGGGCGGCCTTGCCTCTGCGCTGGGGCGACGCTCAATTGCCTCTGTAGGTCGAGAAACCGTAGGGACTGAGCAGTAGCGGGATGTGGTAGTGCGCAAGGGTACCGTCTACTTCAAAAATGACCGGTACTTCGGGGAAGAAACTCGAGACTTTGTGAGCCTTGAACCACTCACCGGTTTTGAAGGTGACACGGTAGGTGCCTTTCTCCAGGGCCTTACCCTCCGGGTACAGGCCGGGAATACGCCCTTGCTCGTTGGTCGCAGCGCTGTTGAGCAGGCTCCAGTTGTTGCCATCCTGTTTTTCCAGCGTGACATTGACGCCAGGGGAGGGCAGACCATCTTGCAGGTTGAGTACATGCACGCTGAGCGGGTTTCCTGCCGCGAATGCCAGCGAAGAGGCGACACTCAATACAACGCCAGCGAACAACGATTTTAATCCAGTCATGAGGATGTCCTTAGTTTTTGACGGTAGGTAGAATTTTGTTGATAGCGGCTAATGCGCAACCTTCATCGTTTGCTGCACCACCGGCGCCGGCCACGCCTATGGCGCCAATGACTTGCCCTTCAAACAGCAATGGCACTCCGCCGCCTAGCAGCAATAGCTCATGCAGGGTGTTGAGGTTTTCCGCATCGGGGGTGCTGCGAGCACGCTCTGCCAATAGCCGTGTCGGGGTCTTGGTCGATAGGGCGGTATAGGCCTTGCGTTGGGCTGCCAATGTATTGTGTGGGCCAACGTTATCGTCACGCTGCAGGGCGACTAAATTGCCTCCTCGGTCGACAATTGCTGCTACACCTGTACGTCCATCGGCATGACACGCTGCCAGCGCGGCATTCAGCAAATCATTGGCGATTGCCAGTGATACGTCGTTGCGCTGCACAACTTGATCCGCAGATGCAACCGCGAGCGCAGAGCTCATTGCGAGTGGCATCAGCAATAAGTTCGATAGGCTTGTCCGCATGCTTTTTCCTTTGTTTGGTCTGGCTGAGTCGTAGTCGGGCAGGATGACGCGTGCGGGCCGTCAGAATGATTGCCTGATGATTACCAAGATGTAATGTGCCAAAACGCTCAGGCGCGCTAGCCTATGCTCCAGTTCTGGAGGAAAAGATGCGTATCCTGGTTGTTGAAGATGAAGCGAAAACCGCGGATTACCTGCACAAAGCCCTGACTGAATCGGGCTACGTGGTAGAAGTCGCCCTGGATGGCCTGGAGGGCCAGTATCTGGCGCAGGAAAGTGAGTTCGACTTGATCATTCTGGACGTCATGCTGCCGCGCCTGGACGGCTGGCAACTGCTCCAGATCATTCGGCGCAAGTGGCAAACCCCGGTGCTTTTCCTGACCGCCAGGGATTCTGTGGAGGATCGGGTCAAAGGGCTCGAGTCAGGCGCCGATGATTACCTGGTCAAACCCTTTTCCTATGCCGAGTTGTTGGCGCGCGTACGTACGCTGCTGCGCAGGGGGCCGCCCCGTGAAGTCGAGCAGTTCCTGGTTGCAGACCTGAGCCTGGACCTGTTGCGCCGCAAGGTCACGCGCCAGGGTGAACGGCTGACCCTGACCAACAAGGAGTTTGCCTTGTTGCACCTGCTGGTCAGTCGGGAAGGCGAGGTGCTATCTCGCTCCTCGATTGCTTCGCAGATCTGGCAGATGAACTTTGACAGCGATACCAATGTGGTCGACGTCGCCATTCGGCGACTGCGCGCCAAGGTTGACGATCCTTACCCGCTCAAGTTGATACACACCGTGCGGGGCATCGGCTACATGCTTGAGGTGCAATCCTGAAACTGTTTCCGCGTACCCTGAGCTTGCGCCTGGCGATCATGTTCGCGTTGGTCAGCGCGTTGCTGCTGGGCTCCATTGGGTTTTATCTTTATCAGTCGCTACAGCGAGAGATCGCGTGGCGCGATGACCAGGCGCTGCTCGGGCGCCTGGAGCGCATGCAAGCACTGATCAACGACAGTGTCAGCGTCGAGCAACTCAGAAATCGGCCCAAGCTCTACGAAAATATGCTGGGCAATCGCGACAACCTGCTGTGGATTCTCGATGACACCGGCCAGGTACTGATCGAAATCAACCCCGTCAGCATGCGCTTGCCCACGTTACCGGCTGCGGCCCAGGCTCAGCTCGGTGACGGCGACTCTTCGGTGCCAGTGCGGCTTGCCTGGCAGCATGTCATGCAGGGTGGTCGCGGCTTGACGCTGATTGCCGGCAAGTTGTTGAGTGAGCGCGAGCAGATGCTGGCGGCTTACCGTCTCAAGCTCTGGCTCGCCCTGTCAGTCGGCGCGCTGCTGGCTTTTGTGCTCGGCGGGTGGGTCAGTCGGCGAGGCTTGCAGCCTGTGCGCAGGCTGGCTCAGCGCGCCGCCGCGATTGATGTGCAGCATCTGCATCTGCGGCTGGATGAGTTCAACGAGCTGAGTGAGCTGCAAGTGCTCAGCCATGCGCTTAATCAAATGCTTGCACGCCTTGAAGACGGGTTCGCCCAACTTTCACGGTTCTCGGAAGACCTCGCCCACGAGATGCGTACGCCACTGAGCAACCTGATGGGGCATACCCAGCAAAGCTTGAGGCATAGCCGCTCCATCGAGGACTATCAGAACCTGCTGGTGTCGAACCAGGAAGAATATGAGCGTCTGGCGCGGATGATCGACAGTATGCTGTTCCTCGCACGGACTGAGCAGCCGCAAGCATCCGTGCATGACGAACTCATCAACCTGCATGAACTGGTCGAGCAACTGTGTGAGTATTTCGAAGGCGTGGCGCAAGAACGCGACGTCACCCTGATTAATCAGGCCCATGCTGAGCTGCGTGCCGATCCGACCTTGATCCGCCGAGCCTTGGCTAACCTGGTGGCCAACGCCCTGCGCTACGGTTCTCCCGCGGCGGGGGTGATTATCCGCAGCGTGGTGCGCGAGGCTGGGGTCGAAGTCTCTGTACACAACCAGGGCCCGCCCATTGCCGCGGAGCACCTACCACGACTTTTTGAGCGCTTCTACCGGTGCGACCCGTCACGCAATCAGCCGGATGATTCCGGGGGCCTGGGGTTGGCCATCGTGCATTCAATCATGCAGTTACATGGCGGCCGGGTGACCGTAGACAGCCGCTCATCAGGAACAAGCTTTCGCCTGGAGTTTCCTGCGCAAAACCCTCGCGTTGTCTGACTCAGCGTCTAACGACTAAGCCTAAGCAGAGAGGCGCTTTTCGCAGCGCCTCTTTTTTGTGGGCGTCAATGACCAGCGGTGGTCATAAAAAGTGGAACTCCCGCTCATCCCCACCGGTCAACTTTTTTGTCCCGATGAGACGCCTATTCCTCTGGTCGCCAGAGCAGTTGGCTTAATTTGAGTTTCCACTGACACGAAGGTGTATGAATCATGAAAAGTGAACAGGTAGAAGGTGTTGCAGAAAAGCTGACTGGCAAGGCACAAAGCGCCGTGGGAAAACTGTTCGGTGATTCGAAGCTGGAAGCCGAAGGCGCCGGACGCCAAGCGGCAGGTCAGCTGACCCAGACTTACGGCGACGCACTGGACAGTGTTTCGACGTTCGTTAAAGAGAAGCCTGTTGCCGCACTGGCAATCGGTGCAGTAGCACTGCTGGTGCTTGACCGTCTCCTGCGGCGCTAAGCCAGGAGTAGGCCGTCAATAGCTTGTCCGAAACCTTCCCTCTGACTCTCCAGGGCTTCCCAGCAGGAGAGGGGGAGGGAGGCGATTCAGGCAGGCATCCACGCTGCTGATCTCGCTGGCTCGCCGCGTCGTAGAGGCCTCTTACGGCGGCGCTGGGTAGTTGTCAGCTGTGATTGATCATCCAGAACATCACGGCCTGTTCGCCAGGAGCTTTCGAACCTCGGCGATGATCAAGTCGATATCGAATGGCTTGGCCAATACAGCATCAAACAAATCTGATCTCTGCATGCCGATATGTGCCTGAGCACCGCTCATCAAGATAATCGGCAAATGGCCAGCGGACGGGAGGGCTCGGACAGCTGTGGCGAATTCCAGGCCATCCATGACCGGCATCATAAAGTCGGTAATGATCAAGGCTGGCTGTTCTCTATTGAGCACCTCGAGGCCTTTTTGACCATTGCTGGCGGTCACCACCATGAACCCCTCATCCTCCAGCGCGAAGCAGAGAATATCAGCGATCAAATACTCGTCGTCGACGACCAGGATGGTGGTCATGTTAATACAACCTGCTCAAAAGCTTAAAAAGTTGAACCGGGGCATGAATCAGTGGGGACTGAGGGTTCATGTCTTAAAGCCTTTTTCAGGAAAACATCATGATCACGGATGACGACCTCAAATCGAGAGGGATCGTAAGAGCTGTCTCTTACTTTAAGAATGGATAGCGTCCGGCTTAGTTCAGAGTGATTCTCAGAGAACCGCATCAGCATCAGATTGTCGACGATGCTGGACAGGTCAGAGTTCGGTGCACTGACCTCTGAGCCAAAAAGATCGCGCATTTCCCAGGACGCAAATACCGTAACGCCCCTGGATCGCAACTCGTTCATCAGCGCACTGAAGAAGTCAGTAATACGCGCGGGATTTGTCGAGACCCGTGTCATACCGCTGAGGCTATCGATGAACAGGCGCTTGATGCCCTTATCTTCAACGATACTCAGCAATCGTGCCCCCAGGCCATCCAGCAGGCCTTCGGTAGTCGGCTGCCAGGCAATATTCAGGGCACCACTGTCTTCCATACCTTTGATATCGATACCCAGTGATTGGCCTTTAAGCCGCAACCGCTGTGGACTCTCGTAGAAACCAAAATGCAGTCCCGGAGCCTCCACCGTCGATTCGGCCAGGAATTTGAGGCCCAGCGTGGTTTTGCCAATTCCTGATGGGCCAATGACCAGAGTCACACTGGAACTGTAAAGGCCTCCGCCCAATATGTCGTCCAGTGAGTCAATGCCACTGGCAATGCGCGTCATGTCGGCGCTGTCTGGGGCGGACGGGTGGCTGTAAAGACTTTCGAGTCGAGGGTAAACCACCAATCCGTTGTCGGTGATCTCACATTCATGAAGGCCTGTCATTGCCCCACTGCCGCGAGTTTTACGCAGTTGAATACGGCGCACCGAGCGAGTGCCATATAGCTCTTCACCCATCTCAATCACGCCGTCTACCATCGTGTGCTCAGGGCTGCCGTCATCGAGTCGCGAACTGGTAAGAAACAGGACGGTGCAACCGGCGAAAGCCGCATGCCCTTGCAACTCTGAAATGAATTTCTTGGTGTCGATGTGCGAATCGGCTTTTGAGCGCGCATTGAGCAAGCCGTCAACTACCATCACGGTGGCTTTTTGGCGACTTATCTCGCGCCGAAGCAGCTTTACTACTTCATCCAGGCCTTCGTTTTCCAGGGTGTCAAAAGCACTGACAAATTGAATTTCGGCGCCGACTTTGGACGAGTCGAAAAAGCTTAGCGTAGAAAGAAACTGAAACAGGCGGTCATGTGACTCGGCCAGTAGCGTGGCGACCAGAACCCGGCCTCCATTGCTCGCATGATGGAACCCAAGTTGGTTGGCGAGGATCGTTTTTCCAGATCCCGGGCGGCCTTGGATTATGTATGAAGCGCCTGCGACCAGCCCTCCCTTGAGCAGAGCATCGAGCCCTTCGATTCCACTTTGGAGGCGTTTTAGCTTTTCCACGTTGCGACCCTGATCTGAAAAAACAGGCTGTTTAAGCCGAGTGAGGCGGAATGCTAACGCCATTTTCGTTCTGGGGCCATTCTCGGCTAAAGCATGGCTGACTTAGAGCGTTATATGGCCCATTCCAGCCGCCTTGAACTCGGACTTAGACTCTCTAAAGTCACGGCGAAATCAGCCTTGCTAGCAGATGACCCTTTAATCTCGCAGTGATTCAATTGCAGTTAGAGTTAGCGAGCGTTTGCGACAAGTGGAATGAAGTCAGGCAAAGCGTAGGAGGGGCGTTGAACTGGCCTGATCTTCATCGCTCAGTTGGCTTCCTGCTCCCACTCTATAGAAAGGCTCGACGGAATCCTTGTCAGCTCATTTAACTCGCAGTCCTGGGTGATGAAGATGGCCACCGATCGACCTCCAGACTTTGTACGAAGTAGCCGTGGCGCGGAAAACGCTGTGCCGACTGTCTGCATCAGAAAATCCCTCTCTGGTGTACAGATCAGTGCTTTGCTTCTGAGCAGTTTTTCGCCGAGACAGCCGGTGACGTTTTCAAGCCAGTCGATGGCATCGCCCGGGTCTGGCTCATTTAGCTGAGCCTGGTATACGTGTATGCGTGGGTGAGCGGTGGCTTGAACGAGCTTGCGTTGGGGGAGGGTGTGATCAAGGGAGCGTGGGGTCGCGTTCAGAAAAGCGCGATGGCTCCTCTTGGCTTGCGATATCTCTTCGACAATGATTGCGAACGGGTTGATTCGCTCTGCTGTTGCCATTGCAGTGCACAGTTCCTGCTGTGACGCTGAATCAATCTTGGTGAGCACTACAGTTTGGGCTGCACTAAGTTGAGCGGCTGCTGCATCGAACTGGGTGCTTAGTAAGGAAGGTCTCGTGCAGTCGTAGGTGCAGATGATCGAAACGGCCATCTGCAGGTCGGCTAAGCCAGCCAGGGAGCGCACCACTTCACCGGGCATGGACAGCCCGCTGCACTCCAGGATGATTCGTTCAAATGGCGGTAAATCCATCCGTGCCCTGGATTCGACTAGATGTTGCACCGTGGTGACCAAGTCATTGTTAAGGCTGCAGCAAACGCACCCATTGCTGAGTGTTTCGATGACCAGCCCATTGGTCGAATCGACGAGTACCGCGCCGTCGATGTTGACGGCACCGGCTTCGTTGACGATTACCGCTGTGCCGGTGCTGTCTTCTACGGTGTAGAGAAGCTGTTCCAGCAGGGTGGTTTTGCCGCTGCCCAGCGGGCCGGTCAAGATGAAGAAATCGATACCCTTTGCAGGAGAAATCATATCCGCCTCCTACAGGGTTGGCTTATGTTCGCCGTTCCAGGTTTCGTCAACCATCTCGCGGACATCGGCGAGCAGTTCCCCGGTATCAAAAATGACGCCGCCCTTGAGGGTGTAATCAAGGCAGCGCTTACGTTCGGCTACGTTGGTGTCATCGTTGAGTCGCACGGCGCCAGTCCCGTAAAGCAGCTTGAAGTCCGACAAGGGGTTCTGGTTATGAATGAGGATGTCGGCCTCTTTTCCGACCTCCAGCGTGCCAGTCTTGTGCTCAATACCCAATAGTTCGGCCCCTTGCAGGGTGGCAGCACGCAGCACCTCCTGTGGCGTGAATCCTGCCTCTTGTAGAAGCTCAAGCTCACGTACATAGCCGAAGCCATAGACCTGGAACATGAATCCGGAATCGCTGCCAGGGCACACCCGGCCCCCTCGGTTTTTGTACTCATTCAAGAACTGCATCCAGATCCTGAAGCTTTCCTTCCACTCCAGTTCATTCTTGGTTGACCAGCGAAAGAAGTAGGCGCCGTGCCCACCTCGTTGAGGCTGGAAGTAGTTCCAGGAGGTGCTGTCGGTGTACTCCTGATGCCAGTCAGCGCGACGAGCTCGCATTACGTCACGGTTACTGTCGTAGACATTCATCGTCGGAACAAAGGTGTGGCCTACCTCAAGGAATGCTTCGAGCACCTCATTCCACTTCTGGCTACCTGGTTTTGTTGCCTGCAGGAATGTTCTGCCGGCGGCGGCGAAGCGGATGTACTCGTCGTTGTAGTTGTAGTCGTCATCAATGAACTGAAGGGTACTTCCTTCCATCAGCGCTTCGGGGAGGCCGTAGGAATGCTCTGTGCTGGTCAGTCCCCACTTCGCTGTCTTGAGCGCGTTCATGCGGCCGACTGAAAGCTGGGCATGGTGGCAGCAGGTTTTGAGACCGAGGTTTCGGCACTCGTCCAAAGCGGCTTCCATAATGGCGGGTGGAGAGCCAAAGAACTTCACACCACAGGCGCCTTTCTCGCGCACCTGGCGCAACCACTCACGTCCTTGCTCTGGGCTGTAGATCACCTTCAGGTAATCGTTCACAGCAGGGAAGTAGACGTACGGGTAGAGATTGGGCGCCCCGATGGTGTGATCAGCTGACGCACGTTGCTGCTCACATGTCCAGGCGAGCCCGTTCATGCAGCCGGCCTCTCGCACCGAGGTGACGCCATGGGCCAGCCAGAGCTTGTATACGTAATCGGCTGAAAGCATCTCACCGCTTTCTGCGTGAAAGGGTGTGCCGACGTGAGCGTGACAATCAATGAAACCTGGCGTAGCGAACTTGCCATGGCAGTCGATCTCGCGAACGCCTTCTGCGGGGCGACGGGCGGGGTTTATCGGCAGCCCGGGGACGCCAACCGCTGCGATTTCAGTGATGAGGCCATTTTCGATAACGATATCGGCAGGCCCCCAAGGTGGGGCACCGGTACCATCAATGACCGTGATGCCTCGAAGCACCAGGCGGGAGTATGGTCCATTGCCTCGCTCGTTGCTGGTGGCGGGTTTGACTTGGCCAAGGCCTTTCTTGGCGAAGCCGGCGACCATTTCTTCGCCTACCTCAATTGACGTAGCAGGGCTCGTCTTCACATAGCCTCCTATTGTTTTATTTACCGACCAGCGACGACTAGTGGCGGGCCTGTTGGAGTTGAGCAGGGGCTCACAGCATTTTAGACGCTGATGTCGAGCCACTCAGGGGTGTGGAGTTACCACAGCACCCTAGGCAGATGGGCAGTAAGAAAGTCGGCCTGAATCGGGTGGTCTTTGTGACCTTTGCTCAGGCTCTACAGGGCCTATCTCAGCCATCTGGTGGCGCGGCTTGGATGTACGGCTGGAGGGTTTGCCCTTACACCCATCCTATCCCTGCAGCTCTTGCATTTCTTAGTGTCTGGAGTCGAAGCGAGACGGTTAAATTCCGACTCGGAATAGGTTGAAGTGCTCGAAATAGGATTTATTTGCCTCAAATTCCTATTTTGGTGTGGTAGAAGCGCGACGTTCCCAGGCGCTCAATTGACGAACCCTACAACAACGACAAAAGGCGCGGCTTTCACAGAAGGCTCGAGGGAATCTGAAAATGAGTGCAATTAGTTTGGATGTTGGTCGTGCGGTGGATACGAGCGCAATGCGGCGCAAAGCTATCATCGCCACTGTTCTAGGGAATGGATTCGAGTGGTTTGACTTCATGGTGTATGGCTTCTTTGCCATTATCATCGGTAAGTTATTTTTCCCTACCGGAGATGACTTGACGTCGCTGATGCTTTCGGCGGCAACCTTTGGTGTCGGGTTTTTGGTGCGGCCTGTGGGCGGTGTGCTGATCGGCATCTACTCTGATCGCTATGGCCGAAAGGGGGCGTTGTCTCTGACCATCATCTTGATGGGGGCTGGTACGGCCCTGATTGGTTTGGCGCCGACCTATGAGCAGGCAGGTATGCTCGCTCCATGTATCATCGTATTTGCGCGACTGCTCCAGGGTATATCTGCGGGGGGTGAGATGGGCGCGGCCACGGCTTATCTGACTGAACAAGCACCTGAAGGGAAGAAGGCTTATTACTCAAGCTGGATCCAGACGAGTATTGGCTTTGCAGTTCTGCTCGGTGCTTGTTTCGGTACCGGCATTACACTTGGCTTGAGCCCGGAGGAGGTCGAGAGCTGGGGTTGGCGAATTCCATTCCTGTTCGGCATCCTGATTGGCCCTATCGGATTCTTCATTCGCCGCAACCTGCATGAGTCACCGGTGTTTGAAGAGTCTTGCGAGCTGACCGAGACGCCGCTGCGAGACGTCCTCCGCGAGTATCCACGGCAGGCGGTCGCTAGCTTCGCCATGATCGTACTTTGGACGGTGTGCATCTATGTCATTCTGTTTTATATGCCAACCTACTCTGTGAAGGTGCTGAAGCTTCCTCAGTCTGCATCCTTCATTGCCGCTATGGTGGGCGGCGGCGTAATTGCGTTCTGCTCTCCAATCACGGGCTACATTTCTGACAAGGTTGGTCGCAAGTACCTGCTGGCTGGAGCCTCGGCGGTGATACTTCTTGTGGCTTGGCCGATGTTCAATATGATCGCCAGTTCGCCCTCGCTTTACACACTCTGCATCTTCCAGGCGGTGTTTGGTGTCCTGATCGCGGTTTACACTGGTCCGATACTCGCTGCGCTTTCAGAGACCTTTCCCACCAAGGTGCTGTCGACGGGCCTGTCCTTGGCCTACAACCTTGCAGTGATGACTTTTGGTGGGTTTGCCTCGCTGATCCTCACTTGGCTTATCAGTGTTACCGGCTCGGTTACTGCTCCAGCTTTCTATGTGATGATCGCGGCAGCGTTCAGTTTTCTAGGTGTAATGCTCGGTTATCGGCAGCCTGGTCGTCGCTGATCGATGAAGCGCCGGGGTCGCTTATGCGATACCCGGCGTTCTTGCTGTGTATTGGGCCATCTCATCTGAAATTTTGTCTTTGCTTAATTCCTATTTTGAGCAGGATAAAATAATGCTTTTATCCTTCTTTGAGTTGGTAGAGCTGCGCGCTTTCTCGGCTTACAGTACCTAACCTCCGTCGCTCTACCTCCGGTCTTCCGCGTAGGGCTTCACGTTGTGTTCCCGTGCTGCTGATCGAGACCAGGCTTTTCCAAATGACAAAAAATAATCCTATCCCCTTCGACCTCAATGTCCTCATGAGTCTGCGCTCCAAGCTGGAGGCTGAGACCTCGGCGGAGGTGAGGTTCGACGCTGCGACTCGTGCGATCTACGCCTCTGAGGCATCGAACTACCGTCAACTGCCAATCGGTATCGTGATCCCTAGAAGCATCGACGACATCATCGCCACGGTGCGAGTTTGCAGGGATTCCGGGATTCCGATTCTTCCGCGTGGTGCTGGTACTTCGATGTGTGGCCAAGCCGTCAACGCTGCGGTGGTCATTGATGCGTCTAAATATCTCAATGCAATTCACGAGATCGATCCGGGCCGACGCCTGGCCAGGGTTGAGCCAGGTGTTATTTGCGATCAGCTCAAAGGCGAAGCTGCAAAGGTGGGCTTGACCTTCGGCCCTGATCCCGCGACTCATAGCCGTTGCACCCTTGGCGGCATGATTGGGAACAACTCCTGCGGCGCTCACTCGGTAATGGCCGGCAAGACGGTAGAGAACGTGGAGCGGCTGGAAATCCTCACCTACGACGGCGAGCGTTTTTGGGTCGGGCCGACCGATGAGGCCGCGTATCAGGAGCATATCAACGCCGGCGGCCGTCGCGCCGAAATCGTTCGTTCCTTGAAAGCGTTGGTAGATAAGAACGAGGAGCAAATTCGTCAAGGCTTTCCTAAGCTGAAGCGTCGAGTCTCGGGTTATAACCTGGATCAGTTGTTGCCGGAGAATGGCTTCAACATTGCTCGAGCACTGGTAGGTGTGGAGGGTACCTGCGTGACAGTGCTCCAGGCCGAGACCCTCCTGGTGAAGAATCCAACTCATCGTGTCCTTTTGGTATTGGGTTACGAGGAGATCTACTACGCCGCCGATTCGGTCCCTCAGTTGCTACCGCTCAACCCTATCGCCATGGAGGGGCTGGACGACGGCATTATCGATGGACTCAAAGAGCGCGGTATGAAGCTCGCTGACATTGCGGAGCTGCCTGCCGGCAATGCCTGGTTGATGATTGAGTTCGGCGCGCTCTCAACCGAAGATGCGATCGCTTTCGCTCAGAAAGCCGTCGATATAGCGCCAGAGCTGCCAGGGCGTCCAAGCGTCCGGCTGGTTACGGATGCCGGCTTGATGAACCGGATTTGGACAATTCGTGAGACCGGGGCTTCGGCCACTTCCCTGGGGTTGGACCCCAACGAACCTGATCCTGTCGTGGGTTGGGAAGATGCGGCGGTTGAGCCAGAGCACCTGGGGAAGTACCTGCGCGAGTTCAAGAGCCTAGTCAGCAACTATGGCTACAAAACGAATCTCTATGGCCACTTCGGCGATGGTTGCATCCACTCTCGGATCACCTTCGATTTGAAGTCTCAAGATGGCCTGGACAACTGGCGGGCGTTCCTCGACGAGGCTGCACACTTGGTTGTCCGTTACGGCGGCTCTTTGTCCGGCGAGCACGGCGACGGCCAGGCAAAGGGTGAGTACCTGCGCATCATGTACTCCGCCGAGATAATGAATGCCTTTGCCGAGTTCAAGGCTATCTGGGATCCGCTCAACAAAATGAACCCAGGCAAGCTGATCCATGCAATGCCTGTCGATGCCAACCTTCGCTTGGGTCCAGATTACAAGCGTCGAGAAATCCCCAGCCAGTTCACATACGACCCTCGTCTCGGCGACAAAGGCCTGGCTCGCGAATCCGAGCGCTGCATTGGAATGGGTAAGTGCCGCTCCCTGGAAGGTGGAACCATGTGCCCGAGTTTCAGGGCTACACGCGACGAAAAATACTCCACGCGGGGTCGTGCGCGCCTGTTCTTCGAGTTACTCAAGGGCGAGGTGATTGAGGATGGCTGGCAGAACGAAGAGGTCAAAGACTCGCTTGATTTGTGCTTGAGCTGTAAAGGCTGCAAGACCGACTGCCCTACCAATGTGAACATCGCGCGATATAAAACCGAATTCCTCAATCGTTACTACAGCGAGAAGCGTCGCCCGGTCATGGATGCGATGATTGGCCGAATTGGTGAATGGCTGCCCCATGCCACCAAGTTTTCACCTGTACTCAATTACGCGATGGGAAACCCGCTGGTGCGCACAGCAGGTTCATATTTCGGCCTGGCGCGCCACGCCAAATTTCCCAAGATCGCGGCGAAGAGCTTTCGCAGTGGTGTCACAGCCAAGCGTATCCTGAAAAACCAAGGCCAGCGCACAGGCACTGAAGTGCTGTTGTGGGTAGATAGCTTCAACAATGGGTTCACGCCCAAGGTGTTGGAGGCGGGTGTGACTGTCCTGGAAACGCTCGGCTTCAATGTGAAGCTGATGAAGCGTCATGTGTGCTGTGGCCGGCCTTACTACGACGTGGGGATGATTGATCAGGCGAAGGCTAATCTGGAGCAGATCCTCACTCAGTTGGAGCCGGTGTTGGAGGAGCGCATGCCTGTCATTGTTCTGGAACCAAGCTGTCTTTCGGTATTCCGAGACGAAATGCCCAGTTTGTTCCCAGCAGACCCGCGTGCCAAGCAACTCGAGGAGTCGATCATGACCCTTAGTGAGTTCATCAAGAGTCGTGGCTTGCAATTGCCCCTGATTGATGAAGATGTCCGCATTCATGGTCATTGCCATCAGAAGTCTTGTGGCGGCATGGAAGGCGAGCAAGGCGTCCTGGAGAAGCTCGGTGGTAAAGGCCAGGTGATCAATTCCGGTTGCTGTGGTGTTGCTGGAGCCTACGCCTACCACAGCAAAACGGCTCCGATAGCCAAGATCATCGGTGAAAAAGAATTCAAGCCCCATATCGACAAAATCCCACAGGAAACTCCGGTGGTCGCCGATGGATTCAGCTGCCGGGGTCAGATCCGAAACGTGAGTGGTCGAGAGGCCATGCACTTGGCTGAGTATCTCGCGAAAATTCTGGGCTAGTCGCGCCAGGCACGGCATTCTCATGCATTCGGCTGCTGGGGCCTGTGTCCCGGCAGTCAGTGGATGCCAGCGTGTAGGTACTTATGGAGTGGAGTAGGTTGGTCATGAAGCTCGATACTGCGATTGAAAACACTGTGTTGCGCGAAGCCTCTGTTGTTGCAGGGGCAAATGCCATGGATCGCGAAATAACGTGGGTTCATATCGTCGATCACCCTGAGATCACCAATTGGTTGAAACCAGGCGAGCTGCTGTTGACTACCGGTTACAACTGGCCGGTGGATGACGATGAAAGCCGAAGCATGGTGCGTCGCCTCAGTGAGATCGGCTTGGCAGGAGTCGTTTTGGCAGTCCCGCATTTTCGGGAGCACTTCACTGAAGCGGCAATCGAAGAAGCCAACCTCTGCAATCTGCCTCTGCTTGAATTGCCTTGGGAGATTCCGTTCAGCGACATCATGCACGATGTGTTGGCACGGATCATCAATATCCAGGCCGAGACGATTCGCCGCTCTGACCACATCCATCGCACATTGACGGAAGCTGCGCTGGAGGGGAAAAACCTGGAGGGGCTGGCTAAGGCTTTGAAAGCGGCACTCGACAAATCAGCTACCGTCGTTTCCGTGGACGGGACGATATTGGGGGCGTCCGACCCCAGCGCAGATGAAGCCTGCGAACGACTGCTGGTTAAAAAACTCACCGAACTGGAGCCTCTCACAGCATTTTTCGAGTCCAATGCCCCTAAAGTGGTTTCGGAGTGGGTGGCCAAGCCCAGGTTGGGTGGAGCCATCCGTTTAAGGAACGAGGTCATTGGAATCGTATGGCTGGGAAGTGATGAGCGCGAGTTTGAAGAGCTAGACTCCCGCGCCTTGGAGCATGCTGCGGTTATTGCAGCTCTGCACCTGACCTATCAGCGAGAGCTGTCTGATCAAGAAACTCGCTTGGGTTACGCATTTGTAGCGGGTTTGTTGGAGGGAAAATTTTCGGCCACGCCTAGCGCTATCGAGCGAGCTCAAGCTTCGGGTTGGAGTGAAAATAGAAACTACAGGGTTTGCCTGGTGCTCTTGAATGAGCCGATTCCGCTTTCTATCGAGGGTTTCACTCGGCGTTCAAGAACTGCGGATCGAATCTCGCAAGCAATGCAGAGTCTGGGTGTGGCGCCGCTCATGTCCGTGTCTCTGAACCAGGTGAGCTTCTTGTTGCCGTCGGAAATTGCGCCGGACGCGTTATGGCGGGCTGTGCGCACCGAGGGCTGTGCAATGGCGGTCAGTCGGACTCATCAAGGAGTGACCGGTATGGCTCATGGCGCAGAAGATGTATCTGCGCTTCTGCCTTTGCTCAAGCCAGGTAAGTTGCATGATTTTGATGAGGTTCTATTTCCCAGGGCGCTGATGGGCGATGCGGATGCTCGACGCTTGCTGGTAGAGAAAATGATTGAACCGCTGGGCAATCCCAAGCGTGGCAACACGCTCATCGAAACGGCTCTTACCTTGGCCAAGGAAGGCTTCCAGTTATTGAATACCTCCAAGGCACTGGATATCCATATTAGTACGTTGCGCTACAGGGTAGAGCGTATTGAGATGATGTTGGGTATTTCGCTCGATAACCCTGATGACAAATTCAAGCTTCAAGTAGCCGCTCAAATGTATCTTTTGGCCGCTGACGAGAACTCTTAGAAAATATTGCGTGTTGGGGCGCGGCTATTAATTGCCTGTCCCAAAGCGTGGGAGGCTATGTGTCTAGGCGTGTGACGAAAACTTCATGCGGGCTGCGTTTGGTATCGCAGTCTGAAAATACTCTCTTTGATCTCGACGGCGGGGTAGTGCAGTCTGAGTTAGTTGCGCTGGCCAGAACGGCTATTGATTTAAAGGCTGCTGGCAACCGCGTTGTCGTCGCCGTGGGTGAACCTCCGTCTGCCGGGGCTGGATGCTCAGGTGGTCAAGTCTACCGTGCGGGCTATGCTGCGATGGTTGTATCTCAGACCAGGCTCATGGCTGAGTGGGAGAAGTGCTTTAACAACGGTGGTGAGGTGGCGGCTCAAGTTCTAGTAGACGCCGTAGTTTTTCACAACGCGCTCAGAGGCCAGCAGTTGGCAGGCGTCTTGTGTGAGTTGACCGATAGGGGGGTTGTTCCTATCGTGGGACTGAGTGCCGGTGGTCGTGGAGCCTGCACTACATTGTTGGATTCGTTCCTGCTGACTTTACTGGATAATCACAAGAAAGGGATCGGGCAAAAAGTAGCTGTTTAATATTACTTATCTTTTTCTTCTCTATTACGGCTGTGTGCTATCAGCCGACCCAAAAAACGATCGCGAATTCGTTTGTCGAGTAGGTAGTCTCTTTCGTCCCCCTCCTGTTCAATGATTCCCTGTAAGTCCCAGGGAAAGGGCCTGCCGGTCGTGCGAACCGAGTAGTTAGATCCAGATATGTACGCCTGCCTAATAATAACTCGAGGCTTTTCAAGATGTCCCAACCCTCTCATTCAGTCCATTCAGCTACTGCTGAAGGATCAAACCTTTCCACTGGTTTAAAACAGCGCCACGTCACGATGCTCTCGATTGCGGGTGTCATCGGGGCGGGTTTGTTTGTTGGCTCGGGTCATGCAATTGCTGCTGCTGGCCCGGCGGTGCTTCTTTCTTATATCGCAGCCGGTACGCTTGTTGTGCTGGTGATGCGAATGCTCGGCGAAATGGCAGTAGCCTCTCCCGATACCGGATCATTCTCCACCTATGCGAACAGGGCCATCGGTCAATGGGCCGGATTTTCAATCGGTTGGCTGTATTGGTGGTTCTGGGTTCTCGTTATCCCCTTGGAGGCCATTGCAGCAGCTGCCATTTTGAACACATGGTTCCCGGTTATTGATACCTGGTTGTTCGCGTTGGCGATTACTGCACTTCTGACCATTTCAAATCTCTTCAGCGTCGCTAAGTACGGCGAGTTTGAGTTCTGGTTTGCGTTGTCGAAAGTGGTCGCAATCATGGCATTCATCATCTTGGTTGCAGTCGCTCTCGTGGGAGGGCTGCCCGGTCGGGAGGTTGAAGGCTTCGTCGCTACCATGCACGCAAATGGCGGTTTCGCCCCGAATGGCTATGGGCCGGTGCTGGGTGCCTTGCTGACGACCATGTTCAGCTTCATGGGTACCGAGATCGTCACGATCGCTGCAGCAGAATCGAAAAACCCGTCTCAGCAGATCGCCCGGGCTACAAACTCTGTTATTTGGCGCATCGGTATTTTCTACATTGTTTCGATCTTTATGGTGGTTTCCATCGTGCCATGGAACGACGCCCAGCTTTCCGTGGTTGGGTCGTACCAGCGTGCGCTGGAGCTGCTGCAAATTCCCTACGCCAAGCTGATCGTCGATATCGTGGTTCTCGTCGCTGTAGCGAGCTGTCTCAATTCGGCCATCTACACCGCTTCCAGGATGATGTTCTCCCTGGCCAAGCGCGGTGATGCGCCACAAGCGCTCAAGGCCACAACTGCCTCAAATGTCCCGCGCAGGGCGGTCTTGGCCAGTACGGCTATTGGCTTCGTTACGACTGCCATTAACTACTTTGCCCCTGAGACAGTATTTGCATTCCTCCTGGCAACCTCGGGGGCAGTTGCATTGCTGGTCTACTTGGTTATCGCGGTTTCGCAGTTGCGCATGCGCAAGCAGCTGGTCGCTGACGGCCAGGAGTTGGGCTTCAAGATGTGGCTTTACCCTTGGCTGACCTGGCTTGTGATCATTTTCATTACGGCCGCGCTGTGCCTGATGCTGACGCTCCCTAAACACACTTATGAGGTGGCGTCGACGGCGGTGCTGGCACTCGTGATCGTTGCCACTGGTGTTTACACCAAGCGCCGTAGCAACGCGGCGAATTGGTCTCAGGGTCTCGTCAGCAATAACCGCCGCTGACCTATTTCAGATCCAGGTTATTCAAGAAGGGTGGGGGCGGGCGGGGGCGCGTGCCCCCTTGTTCTTGGCCGACAGTTGCCAACGGAATAGTTGGGCTCGGCTTGTTGCTGTCTTGCTTTCCTGCCCTGAGCCCCATCTTTTCTGTATCTACTTTTAGTACGAAAAAATCAATCAGTCTTCCTAGTTCTCGCACGTATTTTGAGTGTGAGGGTGTAGTTACGATTGCCACACTGACACACAAAGGTGAATACCATGTCTTCTCAACAAAAACTGTCCGTATCGCCTCGCGCACAACATGTATCCAATGGTGTTGCGGTTGCTCACCCGATCACCGTGAGCCGCGCTGCTGGTGCTTACCTCTGGGATGACCAAGGTAAGAAATACTTGGACTTCGTGGGTGGTATCGGCGTGCTGAACGTCGGTCACAACCACCCACGCGTCGTCGAAGCGGTACGTAAGCAGCTGGATACCTTCTCGCACATCTGCTTCCAGGTCGCGGCTTACAACCAATACACCGACCTCGCCGCAAAGCTGAACAACCTGGTGGGTGGCTCGGAGCACTACAAGTCAGTGT
Source organism: Pseudomonas sp. TH21 (assembly GCF_016651025.1). Classification (NCBI taxonomy): domain Bacteria; kingdom Pseudomonadati; phylum Pseudomonadota; class Gammaproteobacteria; order Pseudomonadales; family Pseudomonadaceae; genus Pseudomonas; species Pseudomonas sp. TH21. The sequence goes on from NZ_JAEKEQ010000001.1 coordinate 3,236,960, forward strand.
TCCTGACTACCGGTGCTGAAGCTGTTGAGAACGCCATCAAGATCGCGCGTGGCCATACCAATCGTCCAGGTGTGATCGCATTCCGTGGCGGTTTCCACGGTCGTACCTTGATGGGTATGACCCTCACTGGTATGAGCCAGCCTTACCGTCAGAATTTCGGCCCGTACGCTCCGGATATCTACCATACGCCGTATCCGAACGAGTACCGTGGGGTGACCACCGAGAAAGCACTGGCCGCTCTGCAGGAGGTATTTGATACTCAAATCGCTGCTGATCGCGTCGCTGCAATCATCATTGAGCCCGTCCAGGGTGATGGTGGCTTCATCGCCGCGCCGGTCGAGTTCATGCGTGCTCTGCGCAAGAAAACCCAAGAGCTGGGCATCGTCCTGATCTGCGACGAAATTCAGACCGGCTTCGGCCGTACCGGCAAGATGTTCGGCTTCGAGCACTCCGGCATCCAGCCTGACTTGGTAACCGTTGCCAAGAGCATGGCCGGCGGTCTGCCGATCTCTGGTGTCGTAGGTCGTGCCGTAATCATGGATGCCCCACAACCAGGTGGCTTGGGCGGTACGTATGGTGGCAACCCGCTCGGTTGCGCTGCAGCCTTGGAAGTCATCAAGATCTTCGAGTCGGAAAACCTGACGGAGCGTAGCCGCGCGATCGGCGCCCAGCTTCTGGAAGGCTTCAAAGCCCTGGAAGGCCGCTTCAAAGGCATCGGTCACGTGCGTGCGATCGGTGCAATGGCAGCCGTTGAGTTCGTTTCTGATCGTGAGTCAAAAGAGCCAGATGCGGCTCTGGCGCAACGGATCATCGATGCTGCCCGTGAAGAGGGGTTGCTGGTGATCAAATGCGGCGTGTACCGCAATGTTGTCCGCTTCATCTGCCCACTGGTCATTTCCGAGCAGGATGTGGCTGAAGCCTTGGGCATGTTTGAGCGTGCGCTGGTTGTCGCCGAAGCATAAGGCTGAGGTTTTATCGATTTACACCGCAATAATACTGGAGTGGTTATGTCCCCGTTTGAAGCGTTCAATGAGGTTGACATTCGTATCGGCGAGGTCGTGCGAGTGGAGCTCAATGAAAAAGCAAACAAGCCAGCTTATAAGTTCTGGATCAATTTTGGTGAGTTGGGCGAGAAAACCACCAGCGCGCAGTACACCAAGCTCTACAGCCCTGAGGAGCTTGTCGGTAAGCAGGTGGTGTGCGCCGTCAATCTGGGCGCCAGGAAGATTGCGGGCTTTACCTCCGAAGTATTGATGTTGGGTGTCGATCGTGAGCCGGGTGAGGTTGTTTACCTGACCACAGAGCGGCCTGTTCCACTCGGTAGCAAGATTTTTTAACCCTCTAGCCGCTGTGCTGCGATACCGCGGCTGATTCAAAACAAGTAAACCTAAAGTAGGATATCAAGATGCAACTGACCGACTTCAAAGCGTTGACCTTCGACTGCTACGGCACCCTGATCGACTGGGAAACCGGTATCGTCAACGCCCTCCAACCACTGGCCAAGCGCACTGGCAAGTCTTTCACCTCTGACGAGCTGCTGGAAGTGTTTGGTCGCAACGAGTCGCCTCAGCAAACCGAGACCCCTGGTGCGCTTTACCAGGACATTCTGCGCGCTGTGTATGACCGCATCGCCAAAGAATGGAGCCTGCAACCTGAGGCTGCTGAGCGTGAAGAGTTCGGCACCTCTGTGAAGAACTGGCCTGCATTCCCAGATACGGTGGAAGCTTTGCAGTATCTGAAGAACCATTACAAGCTGGTCATCCTGTCCAACATCGACCGCAATGAGTTCAAACTGAGCAATGCGAAGCTGGGTGTCGAGTTCGACCACATTATCACCGCTCAGGATGTGGGTTCGTACAAACCAAACCCAAACAACTTTACCTTCATGATCGATGCACTGGCTCAAGCTGGCATCGAGAAAGGCGATATCCTGCACACTGCAGAAAGCCTTTACCACGACCATATCCCCGCCAACGACGCAGGTCTGGCTTCGGCCTGGATCTACCGCCGTCACGGTAAAGAAGGCTACGGTGCGACCCACGTTCCGTCGCGTATGCCCAACATCGATTTCCGCTTCAACAGCATGGGCGAGATGGCTGAGGCCCATAAGCAAGCGCTTAAGGGTTAATACCGATGCCGGCGACTTTTGCGGGTCGCCGGTATATTCCGCTGAACTTGAACTAACAGCGAGACTGCCATGAGTTCGTATGATTCAACTGTCTCAAGATCTCAGTTCGGGATTATCCCAGCGGTAGTCTCAGTGATCATCTGGAGCACCTTGGCAGTGAGTGTTACCTACTGCCAGAACGTGTCTCCCATGTTTATAACGGGTGCTGCGCTATTTATTGGTGGGCTCATCGGCCTTCCGTGGTTCAGGCTCTGGGCTATGCCGCGCAGGCTCTTTGTGCTGGGCACATTCTGCATGTTGGCCTACCACGTCATTTATTTTTACGCGCTCCAACTGGCTGATCCGATCGGCGTCAGTCTGCTGCACTACCTTTGGCCTGTGCTGATCGTGGTGATGGCTCCACTCTTTGTGTCGAGCGGACGACTCACCACGAGATCGATTTTGGCCGGGCTCGTGGGTTTTGTTGGCGCAGTGATCAGCTGTAATCCGGATCACTCTCTGGGTGAGGGTAACTGGCTTGGCTATGGCCTGGCATTTGTTTCGGCCATCCTGTGGGCAGCTTACTCGCTACTTGCCAAGCAATATACGGGGGTTCGCAGTGCATCGGTTGGGCTGTTTTGTCTTGTGTCGGGCGCTGCGTGCCTGTTGGTTTATCGCGCAGGCGCGCAATGGCCGTCGCTCACCCCTAGTGAGACCTGGGCAATTGTCTACATGGGCTTGGGGCCTATGGGTGGAGCCTTTTACCTCTGGGACTATGCCATGAAAAAGGCCAATCATGAGCAGGTAGCCGTCCTCAGTTATGCCACACCTGTGCTGTCCACCGCATTCTTGGCCATCTACCTGCAGGTCGGCATGCAGTGGTACATCTGGGTAGGCGCCGGATTAGTTGTTTGCTCGATGATAATGTCGAGAAGAGCAACTTCGTAAACGTTATTGATTGTGCGCCCGCGTCAATAAGGTGAAGAAATAGAACAGGTCATTCTATTCATATTCGCCGATTTAACCTTGCCCCCGTCACGCTGGGGGCTTTTTTATATGCCTGAACTATCGAAGTAGAACATCCAAGTGCGCAGCGCCGCAGATGCTTGGCAGAAATGTCGTTGGTAAAAATAGAGGTGACTCGATGATTGAAACAAATATAAGTATCGAAAACCCGAAGATCCAAGATAGTCAACTCAAGACGGGGCTCAAGTCCAGGCATCTCACCATGATGTCTATCGCGGGGGTCATTGGTGGCTCTCTGTTCGTAGGGTCGGCAAGTATCATCCATACTGCAGGTCCCGCTGCCGTCTTGGCATTTCTGGTCGGCGGTATTCTGATGATGCTTATCATGAGAATGCTGGGTGAGATGGCGACGTCCTCTCCTGATACGGGGTCTTTCTCAACTTACGCCGATCGGGCGATTGGCCGGTGGGCCGGGTTTACCATTGGCTGGCTTTATTGGGGTTACTGGGTAAGCCTCATGGCTTGGGAGGCCTACGTTGCAGGTAAGATCCTTAACGGCTGGTTTCCATCGATCAGTATCAATGTCTTCGTTCTGGCAACCACTCTGGTACTGATCAGCATCAACTTCTTCAACGTGAAAAACTACGGCGAATTTGAGTTCTGGTTTGCACTGATCAAGGTCGTGGCGATTTTCTGCTTCTTGATAGTGTGTGGCCTCGCTGTAGCCAATATCTGGACGCTGGGGGAGGTGAGGGGCATCACCAACTTGACGGCGCACGGTTTCATGCCGAACGGCATAGACCCTGTCGTCGGCGCCATGCTGGGAGTGATGTTTGCGTTCCTCGGGGCAGAGATCGCGACTATTGCCGCTTCTGAGTCTGCGAACCCGTCCCAGCAGATCATCAAGACGACCAAGTCGGTCGTTTGGCGCGTAGGGTTGTTTTACGTGGGCTCGATTTTCCTGATTGTGTGCTTGGTGCCATGGAATGACCCCATGCTCGGTGTGCCAGGCTATGGGGCCTACCGCCGCACGCTGGAGCTGCTTGGGGTGCCTGGTGCAGAAGTGCTGATGAATTTCGTGGTGCTGACGTCGGTGAGCAGCTGCTTGATTTCCGCGCACTACACAGCTTCACGCATGCTCTATTCGTTGGCCACTCGCGGCGACGCCCCGTCATTCTTCAAGTTTACAAAACAAGGAACGGGTGTTCCGCTCTATGCCATCGTCGGATCCTGTCTGGTGGCTGTGATTCTGGCACTGATCAATTTCAGCGAGGCGCTGAGACCCAAGGATGTGCTCGATACGCTGATGAACATGACCGGTACTATCGCGCTTCTGGTGTATCTGGTTATCGCGTGCTCTCAGCTGAAAATGCGCCGCAAGCTGGAGCTGAAGGGCAGTGAAATCCCGCTGAAAATGTGGCTGTTTCCTTGGCTGACCTGGGCGGTGATTATCTTCATCGTGGCGTGTTTGGCGGTGATGTCGTTCATGGCTGAGTACCAGGTCCTGGTAGTGTCGACAGGCAGTGCAGGTCTCGCTTTGGTGCTGATTGGAATCCTGCATCAGCGACGTTGTAATCGCTTGAAGCGCCAGGAACACAACGTAAGACTCTGACCATAGACTCACACTCAGCAGACCGCGTGAATGTTGTGCTTATCAGAAGAAAGCCACCCTTTGCGAAAGAAGGGTGGCAATGGATCCCGTCCCCTCATAACAGCACTTAACCTTTCAGTGCTCATTTGACTAATCGTAAAAATCACCCTCTGAATGACTAATCTTGTACGGGGCATTAAATGAATAACAATAAAAGTCTATTCATCAGCATGCTAGTCGCCATTCGGGATTTTTGTTTGGCAAGGCCTGTTACCGAGAAAGATGACGACGTGTTGGTAGCCTGCCCATGCCCTCATATTCATATTGAAGTATCTCCCCCGTTCTCGAAACCACCAGGGGGCACTTCAAGGCTTAAATGATTAATACTTTAAATACTAAAAACACCCCTGTTTATCCTGCTCGGGATCGGTAGCTGACACTGAGTTCGTTGCTTAGGATTTACCCAAGATGAATGGTTGAAGTTACGCCTCCCAAAGACGGCCTGCAGGCGTAGTGGATTGAACCATGGCTCTAAGTGCTTAGTCATCGACGGTACATGAATACCTGTTCCTTCGTGGTGTAGTCACGAAGGTATTTTCTTTTCATTTTTTACGAATCTCGTTGGAGGTTTTATGAGTTTTAAGCTGCAGCGCGAAGAGTTGATACTCACCAAGAACTTTATCGCGGGTGTGTGGCAGGACGCAGTCACTGGCGCAACCCTCCCAGTCAACAACCCAGCTTCGGGAGAGCGCGTAACCCTCGTTGCCGATAGCGACGAAAAGGATGCAAAGGCTGCAGTTGACGCTGCAGTGCAAGCGTTTGAAGCTTGGCGCTCGACACCCGCCAAGCAGCGAGCTGTGATCTTGAAGCGCTGGAATGACTTGATCATGGCTAACGCTGAAGACTTGGGTAAGATCATTTCTACTGAGCAAGGTAAGCCCCTTGCTGAAGCCGTTGGCGAAATCGCCTACGCCGCAAGTTATGTAGAGTGGTTTGCTGAGGAAGCCACCCGGGCGAACGGTGACATCATTCCTCAAGCCGTACGCGGACGTAAAATGGCTGCTTACAGGGAGCCGGTAGGCGTTGTAGCGGCCATCACGCCTTGGAACTTCCCCGCAGCGATGATCGCTCGGAAAATCGCTCCGGCTCTGGCCGCAGGTTGTACTGTTGTCTGTAAGCCAGCGGCGGAAACACCTCTGACTGCTTTGGCATTGGTGAAGCTTGCGGAGGAGGCGGGCGTCCCGGCTGGGGTCTTGAACATCGTCAACACTTCCGCCTCAAAGACGGTAGCGGATGTCTGGTTGGATGATCCCCGTGTTCGCAAAATCACCTTCACAGGATCGACGCCGATCGGTAAGCACCTGGCCCACGAATCATCGCGTACCTTGAAGAAATTGGCGCTGGAGCTGGGCGGTAATGCGCCGTTCATCGTGTTCGAGGACGCCGATATCGATGCCGCAGTAGAAGGTTTGATGGTGGCTAAATTCCGTAACGGCGGCCAGACCTGCGTGTGTCCAAACCGTGTGTACGTTCAGTCGAAAATCTACGGCAATTTCCTGGAGAAACTCAGCGCCCGCGTGTCGGCCCTGGTCGTTGGCCCTGCCAGCGATTCGACGTCGCAGATTGGCCCTATGATCAACGCCAAAGCGATCGCCAAGATCGAGGAGCACGTCAATGATGCAGTCGCGCGTGGTGCTCGAGTCCTCACGGGTGGCAAGCGTCTTTTTACCGAACAGCGTGCCGAGTCCACTTACTACGCGCCAACCGTCCTGGCGGACGTAGATCCTTCCTCTAAATGCTTCCATGAAGAAACCTTCGGGCCGGTTGCACCCATCACTCGGTTTGAAACCGAGGAAGAGGTCATCAAGATGGCCAATGACTCGCCATTTGGATTGGCATCTTATTTCTATACCAACGACATGCGCCGTGTGCACCGGGTTACTGATGCGCTGGAGTGCGGCATTGTTGGCGTGAACGAAGGTGCTATAGCCGCCGAAGCCGCTCCGTTTGGGGGAGTGAAGGATTCGGGCTATGGCCGAGAAGGCTCCGTACATGGCCTGGAGGAATACATGCACATCAAATATGTCTGCCAAGGCGGCCTGGATTGACTCCCGACCTTTGATGAGTGAGCTCTTTACTCAAACCTGTTTGAGGCGGAGAGAATCCGCTATGTGTGTTTATTGAGAGATCGTATGAACAACCTTCAGAAAAAAGATCAACACTGGGTTCACCCTGTGACCGCCCTGATGGATCACCAGGCAAAGGGCGTATGTGCCTGGAAAAGTGCGGATGGGATTCACCTGGTGGATGTGAATGGTCATCGAGTCCAAGACGCCTTCTCGGGCCTCTGGTGTGTGAACGCCGGTTACGGACAGCCGACGATCATCGAGGCCGCAAGGAAGCAGCTTGAAGTCCTGCCTTACGCGACCGGTTACTTCGGCTTCGGTAGCGAGCCTGCGATTGAGCTAGCCCATCGTTTAGCCAACCTGGCGCCTTCTGGTTTGAACCACGTCATTTTCGGGCAGGGCGGATCTGATGCGGTAGACACAGCGATCCGAACGGTACGCTACTACTTCAACGCGATCGGACAGCCTGAAAAAAAGCACTTCATTGCAGTGCAGCGTGGCTATCACGGCTCCTCAGCTTTGGGCAGCGGACTTACCGCACTGCCCGTGTTCCATCGCTATTTTGATGTACCTGCGCCTACCCAGCACCACATTGAAGCGCCTTACACTTACCGTCATAGTGCCGGCCCAGATGAGGTATCGGTACTGCAAGCGACCGTTGCGGCACTTGAAAGTAAAGTGCGAGAAATTGGCAAGGAAAAAGTGGCCGCGTTCATCTGCGAGCCCATCATTGGCTCTGGTGGGGTAATTGTTCCTCCTGCTGGTTATCTGAAAGCAATGCGCGAGACCTGTGACAGGCTTGGCATCCTGCTGATCGTTGATGAGGTGATTACTGGATTTGGTCGTACTGGCCCCATGTTCGCCTGCGAGCACGAAGGTGTTAGTCCAGATATCTTGACACTCGCCAAAGGCCTTACTTCAGGGTATGCGCCCATGGGCGCAACCATCATCTCCGACAGCATCTATGCCGCAATCGCGGAGGCCGGCGCTGATGGTACTCCGTTTGGTCATGGCCAAACCTACGCCGGACATCCTGTCAGCGCGGCAATTGCCAACGCCACGCTGGATCTGTACGAAACCGGTCTCTTGGAAAATGGCAAAGCTGTTGGTGAGTATTTCCAGGAAAGGCTGCGTAGCCTTGAGGCGCTGGCCGTAGTAGGACAGGTGCGGGGGCAGGGTATGCTGGCGGGCGTTGAACTTGTTACAGACAAGCACACACGAGCCAAGCCTGACCCGAGCTTGAAAATCGGTCAGAAAATCTTGGCCCATGCGTTTAGCGAGGGGCTTGTATTCCGTGCTTTTGCCGACGACATACTCGGTTTTGCTCCCTCTCTGAATTACACCAATGCTGACGTCGACAAGCTGATTGAGATTCTGACCTTTTCTATCGAAAAGGTGATCGGCGCTAAATGGGTCTGACTGCTTCCCGTTGCGCGATTTAGCACTGCGTTTAAGGTCTTCGATCAGAAGACCTTCTTTTTAAGATAGCTATAAGCCGTTTAATTGCTCAGCTTATCCCTGCTATTGATTCCAGATGCCTTCTTCTTCCCTGAGTTGATAACTCATGGCGTCACAGGCACCTGACCACGATATGAGCCATTCAGGCATCTCTGGAGACTTATCGGGTAGCCCAAACTCTCGAACAAATTCTCTTGGCGAAATATTACTTTTCGCGGCTCACGAGAACAGAGCGAAAACGTGGTGTAGGGGGCGCGTGCGGGTACCGTAAATCATCTTCAAAGTCAGCGATTTTCCGTCTGCTGCGCTTGCGCCAACAACCAGTCCCGAAAAGTCGTCAGCCGGGGCAAGCTGGCGCACTCAGGCCGATAAACGATGTAGTAGGCCAGCTCCGATGCAAAGCTGATGTCGGGGAACAACCGCACCAGGCGTCCGCTTGCCAGGTCATCGTGGGCCATGACGCTGCGGGCCAGCGCGATGCCGTGCCCCTCAACCGCAGCTTGCAACACGGCGGCAGAATTGTTGATTTGCATGCCCCGCAGAGAGAGTGCGTCCTTCGCCCCGGCTTTCTGCATCCAGGTTTCCCAGGTCGGAAAACCGGTATGGCTATCCATCGACAGGTCGTGAATCAACGTCTCCTGTGTCAGGTCATTGGGCTTCTGCAAACGCGAGTGCTCGCGCAACAGTTGCGGCGAGCACACCGGATAGACCTCTTCATCCATCAGTTTTTCGGCGGTCAGCCCCGGCCACCGCCCCGTGCCATAACGCACGCCGATATCGATCCGCTGTGCAACGAAGTCCACCGGTTTGAGGTTGGTATCCAGGCGCACGTCTGTTTCGGGGCACATCGCCTGGAAGCGGTCGATGCGAGGCAACAGCCACTTGGCGGCAAAGGCCGGGCTGACCGCCACGGTCAGTACGCCGTTGATCGAACTTTCCCGCAGTCGCTCCATCCCCAGGGTCAGCCTGTCGAAACCTGCGCGTATGTCGGGCAACGCGCGCTCGGCTGCCTCCGTGGGTACAAGCCTTGCCCGGCCGCTGTTGCCGCGCACAAACAGCGGGCTACCCAGCCAATCTTCCAGCGTGCGTACCAACTGACCGACCGCCGCCGGTGTGACGTTGAGTTCGGCCGCCGCCGCAGAAAAGCTCTGATGGCGGGCGCTGGCCTCGAAGGCACGCAAAGCGTTCAGATGGATCGGTGATTTCATGGCGATAAAGTTTTTCTTTCAGGGTTTGACACTTTATCTCGTTTGTCTGCGGCCTGAAAGAAGAGAAAAATCACCTCCATGCCGACTGCCGACCTGTTTTATGGGTGAGGGCATAGGCACGTGAACACCATTGGAACCAATAGTTTTTCTTCCACTCAAGTCCTGCCGGAAAGCGGGCGCACGGAGAGAGTTTAAAGATGAGCAATCAATTCAAAGGTAAGAAGCTGTTGGTCGTCGGTGGCACCAGCGGCATGGGCCTGCAGACCGCGCGCACCGTACTGGCCGAGGGCGGCAGCGTAGTCATCGTGGGCAACCGCCCGGAAAAAACCGAAGCAGCCCGCAAGGAGCTGGCTGAACTGGGCCAGGTGTGGGCACTGACTGCCGACCTGTCCAACGACGCCGCCGTAGCTTCGCTGATCAAAACCCTGCACGAGCAGCATTCGGATATCGACCTGCTGGTCAACGCCGCCGGCGTGTTCTTCCCCAAGCCATTCCTGGAGCATTCGGAAGCTGACTACGCCCAGTACATGTCGATCAACAAAGCGACCTTCTTCATCACGCAAAAGGTTGCCGCCAACCTGGTCGCCAACAACCGCCCCGGTGCGATCGTGAACATTGGTTCGATGTGGGGCAAGCAGGCGATCGCAGCCACACCGTCTTCTGCGTACTCGATGGCCAAGGCGGGCCTGCACTCGCTGACCCAGCACCTGGCGATGGAACTAGGTAGCAAGAACATCCGTGTTAACGCGGTGTCGCCTGCCGTGGTGCAGACCCCTATCTACGAAGGCTTCATTCCAAAGGCCGAAGTGCACAGTGCGCTGCAAGGCTTCAATAGCTTCCACCCGATTGGTCGCGTGGGCACGCCTCAGGACGTCGCCGAAGTGGTCGCTTTCCTGCTGTCGGACAAGGCGGGCTGGGTCACTGGCGCTGTCTGGGACGTCGATGGCGGTGTGATGGCCGGTCGTAACTGACCTGCGCTGCTGCAAGCGTTGCTGAGGCACTGAGTTCTTTGCCAGGCGTGACCCGACACCTGGCTTCAATCTGTTTTGGAGAAAGACCATGATGCAAGACTGGAATGGCTACCGCGACTCCCTGATGGAGCGCGTAGGCGACTACGCTAAACAAAGCCCCGACGTAATGCGTGGCCTGATGATGATCGACAATTCGGCGGTCAAGACGGGGCATCTGGAGCCGAAGATCCACGAACTGATCGCATTGGCCGTGGCGGTGACCACGCGCTGCGACGGGTGTATTTCCGTCCATACCAAAAAAGCGGTCGAGCACGGTGCCACGCTTGAAGAAATCACCGAGGCCCTCGGTGTAGCGATTGCCCTGAACGCGGGTGCTGCGTTGACGTACTCGGCACGCGTCGTCGAGGCCTATCAACAACTGCCCAGTCAGTAAGCCCTATCGATAAGCACCGACCACCCACGGACGGGTTGGCCGGTGTCTTTGCCCCGTTTGGATAACCCTCATGCTGATCAATGCCGACTTCACGCGCCGCGCCATCGTGGCGTCCCAGCAGTGCCAATGGGTGGCTTCGCCCCAGGATGGCGTCGAGCGTGTGATGCTGGATCGCGTGGGTGCTGAAAAAGCCCGTGCCACCAGCCTTGTGCGGTATGCCCCTGACTCCTGTTTCGCTCGCCATTTCCATCCCGGGGGAGAGGAGATTCTCGTGTTGTCGGGGACCTTCTCTGACGGGAGTGGGGACTACCCGGCTGGCTGGTATTTGCGCAATCCCCCCGGGTCCAGCCACCAACCCTCCAGTGCCGGGGGCGCCGTCATTTTCGTCAAGCTTCAGCAGATGCACGGAGGCGAGCAGCGCTCTGTGCGCATTGATACCCGTGACCCTGCCGCGTGGCGTCGGAAGGGTCAACGCGAGATCTGCGCGTTGTTCTGCGATGAAACAGAGCAGGTCAGTCTGCAACGCCTGACACCGCGCGAAGCGATTTTCGAAACACCGCCTGACGGCGCTGAACTACTGGTGCTGGCGGGCAACGTGACGCTGGATGGAGAGGCCTACGAACGCGGCAGCTGGCTGCGCCTGCCCGCCGGCGAGTCTGCGAACCTCCACGCTGGAGACCAAGGCGCCACTGTGTATCTCAAAACTGGCCATCTGGCCGATGTAGCGGTCGAGGAATAAGCATGCACACTGTACGCATCGCTATCGTTGGTGCTGGTTTGAGCGGCCTGTATGCCGCTTACCTGCTGGAGCGCCAGGGCATTACCGATTATGTGTTGCTGGAGGGGAGGGAAGTCCTCGGCGGTCGGATTGCGTCTATCGACGCCACCGGCCAGGCGGTCACACACACCACCGCGAACACTGACGGCATCGACCGTTTCGACCTGGGCCCCACCTGGTTCTGGCCTGACTACCAACGCGAGCTTGACCGGCTCGTGGAGGCCTTGGGCCTGGAGCGGTTTGAGCAGTTCGAGGAGGGTGACATGGTGGTGGAGCGTTCGCCCGAGGAGCACCCTGTGCGCATGCGTGGTTACGTAAACTCGCCCGCGTCCATGCGCCTGGTCGGTGGCATGGGGAGCTTGATCGAAGCCTTGCGCGAGAAACTGGCCCCAGCAAACATTATCACCGGCCACACGGTGCGCCGGCTGCGCAAATACGACGGTCATATCGAACTCGAAAGCGAAGATGCCGCAGGCCATGTCAAGGCCTGGCAGGCTGAGCATGTCTTGCTGGCGCTGCCGCCTCGCCTGGTTGAAAGCACCCTCGTATTCGAACCAGCCTTGCCTGCATCCCTGGCCCAACAGTGGCATGAAACGGGAACGTGGATGGCGCCCCAAGCCAAGTACGTCGCCCTCTATGACACGCCGTTCTGGCGGGAGCAGGGTTTGTCCGGGGAAGGCCGCAGTGCACGTGGGCCGCTGGGTGAAATCCATGACGCCTCCATGCCCGGTGGCAGCGCGGCGCTGTTTGGCTTTCTGGGTGTGCCGGCGCAAGTGCGCAGCACGGTCTCCGACGAGGTACTGCGCACCCATTGCCGTTCGCAACTCGTCCGGATGTTTGGTCCCCAGGCGGCGACGCCTAAGGCCGAGGCCATCAAGGACTGGGCGCAAGAGCCGTTCACGGCCACTGCAGTCGATGTAAATGCGGCGCCCCAGCACGCCCGGGCGCCCTCGGCCAACGCAACTTCGGGACCTTGGCAAGGGTACCTGACAGGCATCGCCAGTGAGTGGTCTCCGCAATTTTCGGGCTATGTGGCCGGTGCCGTCGAGGCCGCCGGCCTGGGCGTGAAGGCATTGGCTGAACGTGCCGCTGCGCCTGCGTTGAGTCCATCGAAGCGTTGACGTGAGATCGCGAGGCAAGGCGGCACTGATCAGCAGTGCCGGTATCTCCCGTTATTCATCATTTTTAGGAGCGACGGCTATGAACGCTACATACCGTGCCATGCAAGTCACCCGACCGGGTGTTCTTGAACTGGTGGAACGTCCGTCAACAGCACCCGGTATTGGCCAAGTGCTGATTGCTGTTGAGGCCTGCGGTATCTGTGGTGCCGATGTGGGTGACATCGAAGGGGCAGACCCTGCACTGCAGCCACCGCGCGTGCCAGGGTTATCGCCGTCGACTTGCCTGGCCTCGGGATGTCGGAGCCGCTTAAGACAACTTACAGCGGGCAGGAAGTCTCACCCTATATCTACGCATTTGCCAAACGCTTCAGCCCCGACGCACCGTTCAATTTGATGGCGCACGACATCGGTATTTGGGCGACATACCCAATGTTGGCGCAACATCCAAAAGACATTACCAAGGTGGCTTATCTTGAGTCAGTCATCCCGGATGAACTGATGTATAACTTTCCCGCGTTTACCCCGCAAGGTGAGTCAACCGCTTGGCACTTCAGTTTCTTTTCAGCGGACGACAGGCTGGCGGAAACCTTAATCGCCGGCAAAGAAAAGCTGTTTCTCTCACACTTCATCAAAAAACATGCAGAAAAGCAGTCAGTGTTTACCGATGAGCTGTTGGGGCTTTACGCAAAGTCGTATGCAAAACCGCAAACCTTGCACGCTGCATTCGAGTATTACCGCGCACTGCCACAATCGGTACAGCAAAACAAAGCGCTGTTGGCCCAAGGCCAACTGAGCATGCCGCTACTGGCTGTGGCAGGAAACGGGCGTGTTAGCCTGGGCCAGACTCAAATCGATCAGATGAACAAGTACGCTTCGAATGTACAAGGCCATGTGCTGGAAGGCTGTGGGCATTGGTTGATGGAAGAGTGCCCTTCGCTGGTCGAACCGCTCGTGGTAGGTTTTTTTGACGGGAAATGATCGAAAGATAATCAGCGATGCCCGCTATGGCGGGCATCTTGATGGTCCTTAAAGAAAGACGTGAATACAAAACAGGCATTGCGAGTGGGAGTGAACAGCCCGAGCGCAGACCGTACCAGATACATGATTTAACAAGTGGGCGATGTCAGATGTTCATAAGTAGCTCACGGGCCGCAGGCCGCTGACTCAATGTTCTCGTATATAGTGTTGTTGTTCATCGATTGATGTTCATAGACTTAGTTTCCCCACGCCATCCTTAGCCTCATCGCCCGACCTCTGACTGAATCGCCCCGGGTTTTCTAGACACTCTCCAGGCTCACGAGGCCTGTGGCCTCGCGTTTGAATTCAGCGGAAAAGGTACGGCGTTGTTTGGTCATCAGACACCTCTATTCGTATGCGTCCGGCCAAGTCATCTACCCAGCCCCGCAAAGCCAAGACATGGTGTGCACTTAAATTTAAGTGGGCACCAGTTCTAGCCTTTTAAGCGGGTATTTCATGCAGCCAACACGCCGTTCCTATTCCAAATCCTTCAAGGCCCAGGTCATTCAAGAGTGTGCCCAGCCCGGTGCTTCGATTGCCAGCATCGCTCTCAGCCATAGCCTCAACGCAAACCTCGTCCACAAATGGATTCGGGTGCACACGCACAAAAGCGCCGTGCTACAACATGCATTTATCCCATTACCCGTGCCGGTGGCCGCAGCAAGTTCGCACGCAGCGTCATCGAATATCTGTGTTGAGATCCAGCACCCACGCGGTACCGTTAAAGTGAACTGGCCCACTGAAAATGCTGCTGCATGCGCGACCTTTCTTCGAGACCTTTTACGATGATCCGCATCGACGCCATCTGGCTCGCCACCGCGCCGATGGACATGCGCGCTGGTACCGAAACTGCGTTAGCCAAGGTGGTCGCGGTGTTCGGTGCGGCGCAGCCGCACTGTGCTTATCTGTTCGCCAACCGCCGCGCCAATCGAATGAAAGTGCTGGTGCATGACGGCTTCGGAGTATGGCTGGCGACGCGCCGGTTGAACCAAGGCAAGTTTCACTGGCCTGGCATTCGTTATGGGTCTGAGATGGAGCTGGATACCGAGCAACTTCAGGCATTGGTGCTGGGTCTGCCATGGCAACGCGTAGGTTATCGAGGCTCGATCACACTGCTTTAGCGGTTGCCATTAGCCCATCGGCCTATCGCCGCAAAGCGCCTGCTCTGGCAAAATCCAGCGCATGACTTCTTTGTCCAATCTCGACCAAATGTCCCCCGACCAACTGCGTGCTTTGGCAGCGCAGTTGCTGTCGCAAGTCGACACGATGGGCAAGAAAATAAACCGTGATCAAACAGTCATCGAGAAACTGACCGTCGAGATCGCCCAGCTCAAGCGTTTGAAGTTTGCCAAGCGCAGCGAGCAGATGAATCCTGAGCAGGCCAGTTTGCTCGATGACCTGATCGATACCGATATCGCAGCGATTGAAGCAGAGCTTCAGGCTTTGCAGACAATGCCAGCGACGACCGAGAAAAAGCAGAAACCCAAGCGCACTGCATTACCGGCTGAGTTTCCACGCACACTGATCCATCACGAACCGGACAACACTCACTGCCCATGCGGCTGCGCCCTCAAGCGCATCGGTGAGGACGTTAGCGAGAAGCTGGACTACACGCCCGGCGTGTTCACCGTCGAACGCCATGTCCGTGGCAAGTGGGTCTGCGATGACTGCGAAACGCTGATCCAGGCACCGGTTCCGGCGCAGGTTATTGATAAGGGCATCCCGACTGCGGGCCTACTTGCACACGTCATGATTGCCAAGTTTGCTGACCATTTGCCGCTTTACCGTCAGGAATCGATTTTTGGTCGAGCGGGCTTGTCAATTCCACGTTCAACATTGGCTCAATGGGTTGGCATGACTGGCGTTCAGTTACAGCCGCTGGTCGATGCACTGCGCGACGTAGTCCTCGGACAGCAGGTCATCCACGCCGACGAAACACCGGTACAGATGCTCGCCCCTGGATCTAAGAAAACCCAACGCTCTTATGTCTGGGCCTACGCCACCAGCCAGTTCTGCGAAACGGCGGCGGTGGTTTACGACTTCAGCCCCAGCCGCGCCGGTGAGCATGCTCGTAACTTTCTGCAAGACTGGAGGGGCAAGCTGGTCTGCGACGATTTTGGCGGCTACAAAGCCAGTTTCGAACTGGGTGTTACCGAAATCGGCTGCATGGCCCATGCGCGGCGCAAGTTCTTCGAATTGCACGCAACTAACAAGAGCCTGCTCGCCGAACAGGCCCTGCGTTACATCCAGTTGCTGTACGAAATCGAGGGCGAAGTGCGCGACCTGGAGCCGGATTTACGACGGCGAATACGGCAAGAAAAAGCCGTGCCAGTGATGGATATGCTGCATGCCTGGATGGTGGCCCAGCGCGATCTCGTGCCTGAAGGTTCGGCTATCAGCAGAGCGCTGGATTACAGCCTGAAACGCCGGGCAGCGTTGTCGCGCTACCTTGATGACGGGGCCGTACCCATAGACAACAATTGGGCAGAGAACCAAATCCGGCCATGGGCTCTTGGACGCAAGAACTGGCTTTTCGCAGGGTCGCTACGCAGTGGAAAACGGGCTTCGGCGATCATGAGCCTGATACAGTCTGCGCGATTGAATGGACATGATCCGTATGCTTACTTGAAGGACGTTCTCACGCGCCTGCCGACGCAGCGAGCGAATGAAATAGGTCAATTGCTTCCGCATCACTGGATCCCTTCCTAATTCGAGCGGGCGAGTTTGAGTCATCTACCTTTGGCAGACGCATCATCTACATTGAGAATGCTGTGAACCGCTATTCCTGCACCTATGAGCACGGCAATAAGACCTGACGCCTCTATGGGAGTTGGAAGCCTGCCGTTAAAGAGCAAGCCGAGTAAAGCTGCGAACAAAGACTCCAGCGAAATCAACTGACCGGAAAGCACCATCGGGAGCCGTCGTGTCGCTGCGTTCCATGCCCAAGCGCCGATCACCGAAGACATAACCGCAATGACCAAGCTCCAGGTATAAAGATGTCCCGCCAAGGTGATGCTGAAACCAATGCTCGGGAGTTTAAAGAGGCCTAGCGCTTGTACAACGGGTATCAGGCACAAGGTGCCCATGCCAGCACCCGCCATCATCAACCCTGTCCAGATGCCTGTTGCAGCACGGGGAAGTTTCCCCATGGCGCTTTGATTCAGCAGACTGAAGGCTAACCACAGGGTCACTGCTAAGACAGAAAAGAATAATCCCGCTAGCCAAGACGTCTTACCTGCCTGCGGCAGATTCATGCTGCTGATATTTGAAAGGACGAGCCCAACCATCAAGAAAGTCAGTGGTAGGGCAAGACTGTGCCACTGCACCGTCTTTTCTCTCGCATTGCCAAATAAGGCGAGTAGAACAGGTACGAACCCAACAAACGCTGCCGTCAGCACGGGGCCACCGAAGATTACGCCTGCGGCAATACAGCTGCTGTACCCTAAATATCCGATTGCGCCCAGCCCTGCGGCGAGCAACTGCTGGGAGCGTTGCAATAAACGCCTCTGGGCGCGGCATAGGATCACGCCTAATGCCCCCAAGGCACCCGCGATTAGAAACCTGATGATCGTAAGGTCGTAAATGCTGTAGGCGCCAGTGACGTAAGGGGCTATGAAGTTAAGAGCCCAAGCCAGCGTAGCGAAAACGGCGAGTATCACTCCGGCGATGATATTTGAACGGGCGGTGACCATTAGCTTAAATCCAGTATGTGTTCCGCTCATATTGCCCACCGTCGCAGGTGTGTTACAAACGAGTTCTCAGGTCTGGATGCATAACGGCTGATTATGAATAAGCTTAGGAAGACATTGCCTCCGCTGACCAGTTTGCTGCCTTTTGAAGCGGCTGCCCGGCTGGAAAGCTTCTCGAAGGCCGCTGATGAGTTGCACATCACCCAGGCCGCCATCAGCCGGCAAATCCGCGGTCTTGAAGAAGATCTCGGCTTGAAGCTCTTTATCCGCCGTAATCGAGCTGTCTTTTTGACGGAGGAAGGACGGGAGTTTGGAGGAGTGGTGAGCGCGGCATTGGGAAGTATCAGCGACGGTGCTGTGGCGCTTCGAAAAACACATCGCAAAAATCGTGTCGTTTTACTTTGCCAATTATGTGAAGCCTTTTATTGGATGATGCCTCGCCTCTCCACGTTCCAAGATCAATATGCGGGAATCGAGGTTCAAGTAGTGACATCGACGCGGCCTATTACCGAATTCAATGACCACTTCGATGTTGCCCTGCAAAGCACCGGACGCGCTAGCGGCTCGTATGCTCTAGTATTTACGGCTGCCGACGAAGTCTTCCCAGTGTGCAGCCCGAGCTACCTTGCGACTGGCAAGTTGCTGAGCCTTGAAGAGCTTCGTCCGCGCAATCTTTTGCACTATCGCTCTACGCCCCCAGACTTCATGGCTTGGGAAGACTGGTTGCAGGCGTTTGGAAATACGATGGCAGATCATCCGCGAGGTACGGTGTTTGATAGCTACCCGCTGATGCTTCAGGCGGCAGTCGCGGGGCATGGCATTGCATTAGGATGGCGTCGAACTGCCGGAAAACTTATTGAAGAGGGTGCTTTGATGCAACCCTGCGCAGAAAGCGTTCCTTTGCCCCATGCAATTTCTGTTTATAAAAAAAATAGCGGAGATGAACGGATCGAAGTGCACGCGCTACTGGAGTGGCTCCAAGAACAGTTGCTCATGAAGATCTGACCACCTTCCAGAGCACTGGATACTTCAGCTTGGACAAGGTGCCTTCGGCAGACGCTTACCTCTATTCGGCGATGAGAAATGACAACGTTTAGCAAGCGCTTGAAAGAGGCGCGCAAGGCAAAAGGAGTCTCTCAGGAACGATTGGGAATAGACGCCGGGATTGAGCCAGCGTCAGCGTCGGCGAGGATGAATCAGTATGAGAAGAGGGTTCATCAGCCAGGCGAAAGCATTGTGAAGCAGATTGCTGCTGTCTTGAATTTGCCGATGCCGTATTTTTACTGCGAAAACAACGAAGAAGCGCATTTGCTCCAGTGCTTTCATTTGTTGAAAGGCAAGGGTCGCAGGGATGTGATTGATCTCGTGGAGCGACTAGTACTGGGAGGCTGATTCACTCTGCGAAAAGTTTACAAAGTGCTTTTCTTGATCGATTGGTTTAAGACAATGGAGACACAATTGAATAGAAGCAGCCTGCAAAAAAGTCCGCAGGCTATTTCTAGTCTTCAGGGGCTCATTGCTTATGGGGACAACTCTTGGTGTCTTCCGCCAGTTTAGGATCCCACTACAACCTTTCCCAAAAACCTTTCTTGATGGTAAGCGAGCACTCGCGATTGGCAGGGCCGCCGTGAATGTAAGCTCGGGATAATCCTTGGTTGAAAGTTTCGCAGCCAATCTCTATCTGTACACAGCCACTGCAGGAGTTCCCAACATCAGTGCATACGGGGTCAAACGCGCAGTTGAAGGCGAACATGCTAGCGTCATCAAACCAAGGCAGCAGGTAGTGCTGGAACAACGTAAGCAACCCCCCGGCGGTATAGTTCTGGACAGACGAAACATACAGGATGACCGACAAATCCATGGGTATCAGGTATTCCTGAATGCTCTTGGAGTCGTACCCGGTATGGCGGCGCGCGGTGAGCATGAGCGCATGGCTGATTGAGTGCAGCAGGTTGAAAGGGGCACCGTCTTCGGGGTTACGCGACGGGATTTCCCTCGCTGCTTTGCCAGGAAGCATTGCCAACACGTGATATTGGCTCAGTAGGTACGCATGACTGCGGGCTTTGTCATTGAGTACATCTTCATCCGGTGATTCGAGGTATGCCGAATCGATACACCATCGAAGCACTTTCCGAGGGTCCAGTCGGATCCACAAAGCCTCTGTTTTCGCGGACATTGCATAGATGGACGTTTTGCCTTTCATGCCCTCGTCTACGCGATCGGCAAAGGCGTTGAGCACTACCGGCGGAGCATCAGGGTTGATCGAAGGGGCGCTTCTTTCCCGTGAGTATCCCAGTGTGGCCAAGACAACTCGAAGGTCTGGGATGTGCGTGATCGAATCGATTCCATAACGCTCCTGTATGCTCTGCCACTGACCGGCAAGCATATCCTTTTGCGCGATATCTACGGTTTCTTCGATCTCCTGTTCGATCGTTCTGCCTTGGACATCATGGGGCAAGAAAACGGCTTCGAGCGTTCGTCTATTACTGACCAATTCGATCAGGGTGCTGAGCTCCGGAACTAAATTGCGTACGGCGCTGAAACAACCGGTGGATGTGGCGAGCTTTGCCTCGATCTCAGCGACCTCTTTTCGCGTTGAATCAAGCATCTGCGCCAAATCTTCATCATCTTCAGCCATCACTTCGTATTTTGCGATGCTGAGCTTTTTCCTCTCTAGTTGCGTACGCAGGGCTGCTTGTTCATTTGCATCGCCAACATTCGCCGAGAGCAGCAGAGACAGCTTTTGCTCCAGCTCACGGCCAGACATCTTTTTCAGCAAGGTGAGCGCTACACCTTCGGAAACGTCTTGGGCCATGCCCTCGGCGCCTTCGCGCGCGTCTTGCAAGCACTGCAAGAGGTTGGCGATGAGCTTGCCCTTGTCTTCGCTCAGCGCGATGTACTGGGTACTCTGGGCGTAGAAGGACTCACCACTGGTGAGTGGTGTTCCACGCTTTTGGATTTCGGCGCCGAACAAAGCACTGCAAGCAGGGCACTCGTCCTGATATGAACCCGACAGCTTATCGCCGGTTTCCACATCAAAAAACGATGAGTGGAAGAACGAGCCAGCATCTCGGTAGCCGATGCTGGTGGATCGACGAGCGGGGTGTGGGATGTGGACGGGGCTCGCATAACCGCACCGATGAACCGAAACGTAAGGAAGCTGGATCATTTCTCCCGAGCAACCTTTGCGCTTGCAAGGGATGAACCCCCTGCCATTGTGCTCCCTGATCCGTGACTGCATTTTTGAAAGCGTCCGGTCATCTGGTTCGCGCGCATCGTAGTAATCAAGCACTTTGCACCGCTTGCAGGTGAGGATCAGGGGGGCAGGCGATACAAAAATTTCAGATGGGGATTGGATTTCCAGACGCTTCTTTTCTGCGGCGGTCAAAAAGGTTGGGTCGACTTCTCCACCGGCGCTTTCCCAGTCGTGTACGAATGTCAGGACAGCTTCGCGCAACTGTGGCTTATCAACCCCTTCCAGGGCTGACCCGCTATTGTTGAGGATGCCCATAACACGCCCGTACGCTTGGTTCCTAAGGCGAATGTAGGCCCCTGGGAGGAAGGCTTCCCTGAAAAGACGGCTGCGACTCACATATTCCTTGTCCATTTTTCCTCCCTCACCTGGCTATTGCCATGAATACTTGATCAGCCGCGCTGTTGACGGGCTTGATCACAATCTGGTTTTCAATGTCGCGGAACGAGCGGAAGGGGGCATACCCGAAGATGTCACCCAATGCTTCGCTCAACGTCTGTTCGTTCTTGCTTCCCGGCCACCGCTCTAATTCAAAGAACGCATTGTCCACACGGGTAATCAATGCGATGTCGAAGCCGGCGGTAACTCGCGAGTCGAACGTATCGCTCAGCACTGCCGGGATGCGCAGCGAATTGATCACGACGGTTTTGATTTCTGCCGCAGCGACCTTTCCCATGTCGCTTCGCAGCAGCGTGACGAGGTCGGTCACCCTGTGGCTAAGGTCGCCTCCCCATCTCTGCTGTGGTGCCCAGTTGAGAAGTACCGCCGACATAACTCCGGGCAGTGTGCGGTCGATAATGTTGGGAGCGAATCTGTTGATCGGCACCGAATCCACCAGGCGATCAAGGAACGTGTGGTAGTCGCCGAAGTTCATGAACACACCAGACTCAAACAACTGATGTGATGAAAGCACGCAGAGCACTATGCCCGGGTGCACGCGCCCACTCCGAGCAGAGGCCTGGATGTATTCCGCCGTCGATTTTGGCCAGCCAGCGACGATCATGAAGTTTAATTCCGCGATGTCGACGCCGTGCGACACAACGCTGGTGGCAATGATGTGCCGACAGGTGTCGTTCGCATCCTTGGTTTCAACATGGCGAATTGCGTCGAGGATCATGTCCAGGCGAGTCTCGCCATCAAGTAATCGTGCTTTACGCTCCACATCGGTCTTGCTGTTGACCTCCTCCATATACCGCATGATTTCGGTGATGCTGCGTTTGCTGTTGGCATACACCAGGTCGGTGTTCAGGTTTTTCTCGATGTAGCGCAGGGCATCCTGACTCTGGCCATTAGTTAGGCCGATCGCCTTGAGCAGCTGAACGTCACCGTTTGCAAGCTTGTCTCGCCAGTCATCTACCTGATCCAGAAAACGCGAGCTGGCTTCCGCCACTGCTTTCATGGCGACCCGACCTCGACCAATGGGGAGAATTCCCGCAAACCAGCGACGAATCAGTTGTGAGCCTGTCTCGTCATCCTTCGCTTTACGGGCATAGAACGACTCTCCCTGGTTGACGCCTGGGGCAGGGAAGCGAACGGCGTTGCGCAGGTACAGATGATGGATGTGGTCTTCGAAATCCTTGATGGTGGCTGTTGCCGAGAGCACTTTGGGCGCCCGACCGCCGTGACTGATCTGCAGGGTACTGAGCAATGTCTCGTAATGAGCATCAAAGTTGCCCAGAGACTCGCGAAGCAAGTGCAGCTCATCCTGAACCAGCAGTGAGAAACCTGGGTCTTTCATGGGGGAGGTGGGCACCACTCTGACCACGCTAGTGCGGGTATTGTTGCCGCAGTCGAGGGCCTCCCATTTCTCTCTTCGCTGCTCAATGCGACGATGTTCGCATTTGGATCTCTGAGAGAAGCCGTGTTCAGGGCAGAAGTAACGCGCCCCACCAAAGAAGTTCACGAAGCGATGGTTGTGGCCTATGACGGCGAGTTTGTCCACCGTGCCCACCAGTACTGAAGGCAGATACCGGTAGCATTCTTCGTCCGAGACATAGATACCAATCTCCCCCTGAATGCCCTGTCCATGCTCTCCCGAATCGGCTTCGCAGTTTGACCAGCATTCTGCGTTTTTACAGACATGCTTGATGCGTGCGCGAGCCATATCGGTCGCAATACTGATGGAACCTGCGGTGCCGCAATAAGGGCAATCAGAGATGAACTGGTAGGATTTAAGGCGTTCGTTGCTGAAAGATGGCAGAAAGCCTTTCTGCAAATCTTCGCCATAGGTGCTGCTAACTCGGTTTGGCGTACCTTCACCGGTGTAATAGCCAATTGTGAATGGCCATCCTCCAAGACGCTCACGATGACGCAGTATGTTGGTCTGGGCGAGCACGAAGGAAAGCCGTTGGAATTGCTGAACGGACAACATCCGCAATGGAAATCTGAGCCAGGCAGTCGTGCCGTAATTGCGCCCCTTAAGCCGGCCATAGAGCAACGCCATGCTGATAATACCGAGGTATGCCTCAGTTTTACCGCCGCCGGTGGCGAACCAGAGTACGTCTGCTGTTTCCATGCTGCCTCGGAGTTCAGCCGAGGTGGCATGCCGCTCGTAGATCGAGCGTATCTGCGAGAGAATAAAACCGAGCTGGAATAGGTGCCATCCGGTAAACCTTTTCCCCTGAATCTTGATGGCGGCGCCCATTGCTTCGTTCATCCACTGGAAGCATTGACGCAGGTCGTCATGTTTGCGCAGAAGCTCAACACCGTCGCGGATCCGGGTAGTTTCCTCCTGAAAGGCATTGCGGTCAGCGATAGCAACATCCTTATCCGCCATCAGCCCTGCTGATTCCAACGCACTGATACGAATTGCCCACTCATCGAGGTAGCGTTCTTGTGTTTTCAGGAAGCTGTCGCAAATCAGAATTGGATCGCGTGCGAGCATTTCATAGCTCGGAGCTGAGTCCATTCCCACTTCGGCAGGCAATGGAGCATCAACCCGGGGCTGAGCGTAGGTAGGCATCCCATCCGTCATGAACAGCTTTTTTTCTACCTCAACGACCGCGCAGCTAATGCCGTAACCAGGAAGGCCGTCATTATCGCGGTAGCGGTATTCTTCCGGCTGCAGGCGATGGGGCACCTTATAGCTCTCGCCAGCAACGAGCTTGGTGACCAGGCGGGCATCCAACAGATATGGAGCGTCAACGCCAAAAGCTCGGGCGTGTTCGGTGGTCGTCTGGTTTTCCAAGAACACTTCGAGCAGGAAGCTGCCCTGGGCGCTCGTACCGAATGCCGATGGGGTGGGGCGAAGACGTGCACGCAGGTTTATCGCATAGTTGAGGATCGCATTTCGGTCACTCACGATCTGCTCATGAACGGTGCGGTTCAGGCTCGTCTGATCGGCCAGTGCGGTGTCGCTCCAGTTGTAGCTGAATTTCGCGTTGCCATTAGCGTTCGTTTGACAGCGCCGCATGACCCGAGAATCGTTCATCCAACGTTGTTGTTCCGCGTACAGCACAGCGTCTATTGCAGCTTTCCCTGAGACCCATTCGTTGGGCTTGTGGGGATCAAGATCAAGCATGATTGATGAGAAACTTACCGTGTAGCGCTTGAACGCCATGGGCAGGGTTTGGCCCCTTCTTGGCGAACCTGCATCAAGCACCAGGTTTTCTTCCACGCTGCGCAGGTCTGGAATGTAGCGATGCACTACATCGAATTGGCCGCTCAGCTCACATTTGAGCCAACCCTCCTCATCGGGAGAGACTAACAGCACGATGCCGATCGAGTTTGGAGGTTGTGGGCCTGTATAGGCTGGGTCGGGCGCTGCGCCCAAGCAACCAACCAGGCTGATGCGGCTCGGTTCGATACCGTCATACAGTTTGCCGTCTTGTGGCAGTACATCTACGTCCTTGTCACTCAGTCGCAGGCGCATCTCTTCAAGAAATGCAGCCGTCAGGCCCATTTCTTCTCGGTAATTGAGAGCCATGGTTCGTCCTTAAGATTGTGTGGTTTCCAGATGTTTACCGGCGTGATGGATGACGAGTAACTTGTCATCTGCGTCCCAGTCGAAGTGAATGCGCAATGTGCGTGAGGGATCGCGGGCGTTCCCAAGGCAGAAGTGCCTGTTCATGTTCGCAGGCTTACCCTTGTACTTGCGGTTGTCTGCGTACATACCCATCGTCACTGGGGACATTTTTGGTTCGAAGTCGATGCTTTCCAGCTTAAAATGCTCAAGCACGTCATGGAGTCGACCCGCTTTTTCACTGTAGTGGTCGTATAACTTTGTCGCCATCAGTGACAGGCAAGCCCGGAATTTTCCATGGTCACGGTACACCGAGTCACGCAGGGATTTGAGAGCCGGGTTGGTCATGTGAATACGCCCAGGATGTGTGTCCGCAACCCCATTGGCGATGTCGATCAAACCTTCCTCTTTTGACGAGATGACCTGCTTTGGGGCCGTCCGGATCGACTTCACCACCGAGATTTCGATCATGTCGTCGAAGGCCCAGCCGTCTAGCGTAAGTTGGCCGATCTCGACAGTGGTAGCACCTGCAGCTCTTTCCAGAATGGCTCTGCGAAGCTGATTGCCAATCTGCTGATGAGCGATTCGCACCTGCTCGATGGCATTGGCTATGTAGAGTGTCGCTCTCTCGGGATTTTTGGCACCGGAAAGACGTGCGAATACCGCGACCGCCGCTCGGTCACGGGGCCCGTAGACCTTGTGACGAAACCAGTTGCCCACCGTTGCGTCGCACACACTCACCTTTTCCTTGCGCAACTGGGTTTGCACCTGGGCGACTGACATTTGTGCGGAGACGGTATCGACCATTGTTCTCCAGCGGTTGGCGGCCCTGAGGAACTGCTGCATGCCCTCGGAAAGAGCCACCATCTCGAAGAGCTTTTCTTGAGTGGCGATACGCTCGTCAGTGTGTCGGAGCAGGATGATTTGATCACCTTCAGTCAGCTCATCGGGAGGCGTTGGATGAATTTCTTCCTCTCGCAGCACGAGCACTGGACGGGTCTTGCTCCAAGGCAGCTCTGCCTTCGCCTCTTCGAGGCAGATCCAGACAAGATCCTGAACCAAGGCCTCGCCGCTCTGCACAGAGGCCATAGGTTCTACGGGCTGCTCCATCATCAGATCCAGCCAATTATTGAACTCCATTGCCAACGGAATAGAGACCGCACGTTCTTTTGCCGGATACAGACTGCAATCGGGATGGGTGAACGTTTCCAGGGCCAAGGACGGCTGCAGCGTATCGATATCGTCGCATCGACGATCATTCCAGCCGAGCTGCCAGTGAGTCAGCTTGTCGCCATCGATACGGCTTTGAACGCCATGCTTAGACCACCATAGATGGAGCATGCGCTCTACAAAGGGCTTCTCATATTCGTAGGCTGGGATGGTCAGACGGCGACATGGGGTTGCTAACCAGTGCTGCCGATTTGGCCGTAGCATTCCTATGATGACGACTTCTTCGACTACCCCAGAGAACCGTCGATAGGCTTTCACGCCATCCATCGCGGTGATTTGAATGGTCTCGTTCCAGCCTTCGTCGAGTTCATTGTCGAACCAATGTTCCAGGGCTGCTACTTCATGGGAGCTGCCACACAGCACCAACGTATCAGTCTTGTTCGTGCACGAATCCTTGAGGTGTTTGAGCAGCCATCCCGCCTTGCCTGTGATGGACTGCATAAGTAATTGGTGCCAGTCCCTCAACTGCTGAATCAGGTTGCGTGAAGCCACATCTGACTCACCGAACAGGCAGCTTCCTTTGTCGGCAATTTGCAGCCATCGCTCCAGGCAACGAATTGGGAAAAGACCCGGGCGGGTCGCTGCCTGTAATGTCGTTTCCAAGTAGGGAAGGGGGAGGGACAACTCGTTGAGGCTGCGAAAAACCTTGCCGATAATGGCCAGGCGTTCCCTCAGCACGAAATCCTTTCGATCCAGTTCGCGTCGTAAACCGAAGAACCGGTCAGCGATCAGTCCCAGCTCAGAATTAGCCCTTCGATCTTGGATCACCGTCAGTTTGAACCGAGCGTCGGATCCTGCAGGTGAAGTCAATACAGCTGTATCGCCGAGCCGCATCACCCATAGATGGCTTCGAGTTCCGTTCGAGCGCATCCTGTCCAGAGATTCGCTGTCACCCAGCGATAGCAGCGTGATTCGAGGTACCTCAGGGAAACTCTCTGACAGTGCGCTATCCACGGCAGCGAAGTTTTCATTTCCTCCAAGCGTACCATCTATGACGAGAACGAAAGGCTTGCTTGCTTTGCTGATCGCTTCAACCAGCTCCATTACGTCCGTGGAGCCATCCACAACTAGCGTTTGGGAGGCGGATGCCTTGTTGCGCTTGAGGTCAGACGCTCGCAGTACGCGAGCACGCAAGGCCTTTACACGCGAGAGATCGTGGAAACCGTTACGGGGTCGGGAGATAAATACGATGTCCGGACACTGTTCCATGTTGCCCGGATTGAGCCAAGGCGAACGTATCCCCCCTTGCAGTGAATCCAGCCGGATCCGTTGCAGATATACCATCAGTCGGGTCATACCTTCCCCACCCATCAATGGCAGCGCAATCGCCACTGACTGACCGTATTTCAGAGCCCGTCCCGCCACCGCGAAACTCGTGCATTCGGCTACATCAGGAGCGGTCAAATTGATTGATGACCACGCTTCTGAGTTGGGGTGGAGCAGTTCACTAGCGGGAACTGCTCCCCACGCACCCTGCATCACCTGCACCCAGCCAGATTGACCTGTTGTTTGCTGGGTCATGATTAGGCCTTGGCCTCTTGAGGCGCCTTGCTGAGCAGGGCAGCCTTGATGCTTTCAGGAATGCGATAGAAATTTTTCTTAGCCACTCTGCAAGGAACGATGAGGCGCAAGCGGGTCAACCAACGAAGTGCCTGCTGTGGATCGACATCCCCATAGTCATCCATGAGCTGCAACTCAATATCTTCTTCATCGAAGCGCTCTTGCTCACACAGCGCGCTCAGCACCTGCCGCCCCCAGCTCACAGCGGTTACGCCGGTCTTTCCGAGGAACTCTTCCATGCTCTTAGGCTTGGCTTGAAGCACAGATGTGTAGGCCGCACCGAAGCCGCTCACCTTGACTACATCGGATTTCTTTTTCTTGGCAGCCAACAGCCTGTCCAAGGAGAAGTACCACCCCTGGCTATAGCTTTCCAAGGTGTTGGTCGATGTTGAAGTGTTCTCAAGGTTAAGCTTGTTCAGCAGGTGCGCCATTGCGGTCTTCTTCCAGACATCCAAGGCGATGAAGGGCTGCATGGTTTCTCGGCCTTGGGTGAGCTGTGGATTAGACTCCCACTGCCACAGGGCTCGCGGCGACATGAGGAAAATGACCCGAACGCGGTTGCGTTTGGCGTTGGTGTTCAGTCGTGCTTCGTGTGCAACGTCAAGCAGATCCAACGTCAGACTGATCGGTTGTTCACCTGTAATCTCAACGAAGAACATGATGTTCTTGCGAAGCGACTGAACACCAATGACACTCTCGACCAACAGCTTCTTGAACTCACTGGCTGAGCCGAGATCGGTGTCTCTTTTGTGAGCTGGAACGTAGCGGCCAGAGTTCTGGTTGGTGGTCAGGGCAGGCTCCTCTTCCCCAATCGCCAGGAGAGACTCAAGCATCCACTGAGGATCCAGCCCCAAGGCCTCCGACCCTGTGATGATGCCGACGGAGTAGTTTGAAGAGCGCGCCTCAATGGCACCAAATGTAGGCTTTTCACGCACCTCTTCGCTGATGAGCAATTTCTCGTCTCGCAGCGTAAGCGGGGATGGGCGTGTAGCGTTAACCGGATATGCGTGCGCGGACAATGGGTCGTTCTCATTGATCGCATCTACTGCAGCCAGCAGTTTGTCTTCGATGTTCTGTTGGCCGCCCACCAAGTTCATGATGTTGGTATTGCGCAGAGCGTATTCCTTGCCGCCCTCGGTGCGCCTCATGTACTGAAGTACGCCTAGGCCGCACAGCTCATCCAGAAACGCTTCAAACTGCGCATCGGTCATCGGCTCGAAGATATGCGGAGCCCACTCCTGGACAATGAGTTTCGCGCGGCTGGGAGAGAAGCTGCTGGTGCTTTGCGAGATCAGACTGTAGGCAATCAACTTGTAACGCAGGTCGAGGTTCAGCGTGATGTCAAAGCGGTCGCAGATGAGCTGTCGAATGTTCGGATCCTTTCGAATCTGCTCGATGTCTTCAGCGGTGATGGTGACCGATCCCACGCGACGGTTGTGGCGTGCATTCAGGGTCTGGATCAGTTCATGGCAGACAATGTGAATCAGGCCAGGATGGCGGTTTGTTTCGACAAGAATCCTGTTCATGAGCAAGGGAGATTCGAACTCATAACCCAAATGCCCCAATGGCTCGCGAATGAGCTGAAGCGCCTCAGCAGGGCTCATGATCGAGACCTGGATTGCGCTGCCGAGCTGATGCAGTGGGTAGTTCGGGGCATCAGCGAATCGGCGTACGTTCTCCAGACCCGCAATTACGACCTTGAACCGACCATTGCTGTTGTTCACCAGGCCACTGAGCTCACGGAAAATACGGAAGCCGTTGGCAGCATCGAGTCCCAGAATCGGATCAATTTCGTCGAGGCAAACCATGAGCGCATCTGGATTGTCTTTGGAGAAATAATTCCGCAACTCATCGACCATCCCGTCAGCGTCTGAGGGGTACGAATTTTTGACTAGACCACTTGTGACGGCAGCGTTGTGAATCGATTGCCAAACCCGATATCGGTTTTTTTCCAGTTCGTTACCAGAGAGGTTGGCACGATCCAGGTCTCCATCCATTTGGTAAAGGAACGCATGGCGACGTTGCCCAGGGTTGTTGAACAAACGCTGTGTTTCGTTGAGCAACGTTGTTTTACCCAGTTGTCTACCACCAAAGATCATGGCCGCGCCATTACGCATGGTGGTCAGCGATTTGATGTCTTTTTGGCGTCCATAGCGCATCTCCGGCGGTGCCGGCTGCATCTGGTTGCCGGTGTACGGGTTACTGAACGTCCATGGCAAGCTTAGTTGGAGGAAGGTCTTGAGCCGTTGGTGATCCGAAACGTTGAGACCAGCCAACATGGTCATCAGGACGGGATCGACATGGAGTAGCGCATGCTTCTGCTGTTTTGAAAACTTGGCCAACTCATTGCGCTCATCGTTCGAAAGCTCTTTTGCCGATATCAACACCGTGCGTTCGTGCAGGAACTGGGTCTGCTCGGTCAGCAGTGTGCGAAGCTCTGTGAGCGTCCACTCGCCGTTGGCAATCAATACGTTGATGGCCTGCTCTTCAGATTTTTGGTTGAAGAACACAATCCCACGCCCCGTATCATGCCGTTTCACGTTCAGGGTGAGGTGGGCAATGTGGCTTCGCGAGGAGAAGGCGGTACGCTGCGAGGTCGCATTGCTGAAGGAGGGCGTTACGGCCTCAAGACCTAAGGCATATAGAATACGTACCAGCTCTTCGTAGGTTGCTTTGTCCAATGACTTGACTCGGCGGCGCAGGCTGATCAGATCCTCGATGGCCAGTTTGTAATAGGCGGGCAAGGTGTCCAAAGACAAACCTTTCAAGCTTGCGCTAGAAACATGGCGGATCACTTCACGAGGATTGCGATTCTGACTCAGCATTGAATGGAGCTGTGGTTCAAGCAGGAGAAAACGCTTGAGCAGCTCAGTTCCAGATTCGGTATCGCTTTGCAGCGCCTCGCCTTTGTCTAACGAGTGCTTGAGATGTTCAAGCATCTCCTCTGCGACGGTCGTGTCATGTGTATTGAGCGCCGAGCGGATCTGTTCCTGCCACACTGCGGGTATCCAATCCACCCCGCGATCAACCAAAGCTTGGTTAACCAGTGAATCCAGGGATGCCTCAAGCTCCTGTTTCTTGGTCGTAAACTTGGTTGCGATGCTTGACTCAAGGGTGTCTAAGCTGTGGTGAATCTCGCCAATGTCATCCAGCGCCTTGAGACTTTTGAGTTGATCCTGAAGGTGCTCAAGCTCGCCACGCAGTTGGTAGTGCCGTTCATCGTCGATCAGCGAGGCGATGTTCGCGTTATCCAGCAACCCCCTTATCTGATCGCTTCGCAGGTTGCATTGGCGAACATCTTCCGAGAACGAGCGCTTGATCGCTTCGATGTTCTCCGCCATTGAGCCCTTGTGGACATCTTCATGGTTGAGCGTCAGAAGCAGTGCATGACGGAAGTTCTTACGTTCCAGCGCTTGATCGGCAAGTTCCAGATCGCTGACGCCCTTTTCAAGCAGGCTCGTTAAAAGGGCCAATTGATGATGAGGATTGTCGTCTGGCGAGGTGGCCAGCCATTCCGAAGGCCACTGAAGCCATCCATTGATTCGGGAGATCTCCCAAATCGTTTCTTCATGTCGCTCTGCCACTTTGTTGATACGTTGGAGCACATTGATGGCGAGTAGTAAGCCGGCTTGCTGTTCTGGATCTTCGGTGTTCTGGAGGCGCTGCTCCAGGTGGGCGGAAGCCGCCGTAAGCATCGTGAGGAAGCGTGGGGCGAACTTACTGACTTCGCTGGTTCGTCGACCTAGCAGGCTATGGCCTTCGACCCACCGATCGGCGACGTCAACGATCTCGTCGATTGACCTTAGGAACCAATTTTTAGCGTTGCCTTCGATCTGCGGAGCGGAGGTGCTTTCGTTCATCATCTTGTGAATTTCAGCCGTCATCAGCCGAGACTGCTCATCCTTGTCTCGATACAGATCGGCAAACGCACGAACCTCGTCTATCCGTGAAGCATCATCTTTGGTGATGCTCTCGTAAGTGAGATCAAAGTCTTCACGTGCCAAGCATTCCTTCATGGCTTTGCGAGCCGGAGCCCATCCGGTCTGCTTGTTCAAAATGCGGTCTTGCCACTCAACAAGACGGGCGGCGAGTTTGTCACGCGCCTCTTTGTCGTTGCTTGTGGGTTGCTCACGTAGGGTATCTACATCCAGACGAGTATTGTGGCTGGAGAAATTGACCACCTCTTCGATCAATCGGGAGACAGGGCCATCAAAGTTGCCAAGGACAGAGGCGAGCAAGCGGGGAGCGTTGGTCATCATTCCGAAGAACAACGTGGGCTGAAGTGTGGCGGCTAACACCAGGTAGGGAACAACACGGCCTCCTGGGCGTCGATAAATCCAGCTCTCGATGACCTCCGAAGAAAGCTGATGCAGGTTCTGCTGAACTCGGGTTACGGTCGCAGAGTCACCTCGCCAAACGTGCATTCCATGGTAAGCCGCCTGAACCAGTGGCAACGACAGCAGATCACCCGCTAGGCCCATTCGACCTGCAATTTCCAGCGTCTTGCTGGCCATTGGAAGCTGCCCGCGCTTCATCCAAAGCAATGCGATGTTTTCTACGGCAATCGCGGGAACGACATTCATCGTCTGCTGACAATGCTCCAACCGCTCTAGGGCTTCCTTTGGCTGACTGAAGAATCGAGAGACTTTGACTTCATCTTCCGTCGCTTGCTGTGTAGCTGACTCATCAGCTACATCGTTCTCGATACTGATGAAGGTCGGATCTGAGGCTACCTCTTGCTCCTCAACCTGATAAACAGGATTGACGGCTGGGTCAAACGCTACGTTGATTTCAGACTCGGTAAGAGGCTTCGGCTCTGGGGCTGGCTCGGAAACAGCCATTTGTTGCGGCTCGTCAGGGGCCACAGGCTCTTCATCGCCTGCATCAATTCCATCCGCGTCCAAATCCACCGCAGTGATCGCAGATACATCGCCAGCAAGGATTTTACTTTGTGTATCTGGCTGGTCGGGAAGCGCGAACGTGGCCAGATCATCAAAAGATGGTCTTGACCAAGCGGTAATGGCAGCCTTGGTTGAAGGGTGGAAAGCCTCCGGTGTCAGATCGACATCTTGGCCATCTGCTGAGAGTGTATCGAGCTGATAGCCAGGTGGCAGCAGCAGGTCACAACCTTGCTGTTCTACCTCTTGATGCAGCCTAATACTTCTGACGCGAGACTCTTCTGCCTCGGTGATGCTGCTGCGCAGTTCGCCTTTCTCACGAAAATTGGCAACCTTGAGCCTCTCGTTGAAATCAGCCAGATCGCTCTCGATTTGGACGCAACGCGCTTGTTCTTCATCAAGGCGAGTTTTGATTGTGACTGACCCTACCTCTCGCTCTTCGGTCAAATCAGCCAAGAAGGTTTCCGGTACCTCATCCTGCAACCGCTCGTTGAAAAACTCCAGCCAGGCCGCTCTAAAGGCTATGAGGAACTCTTCGTCATCGAAATCTTGTAGTGACAGCTCACGACCAATCTTGATCAGGACGTCGATGCACTCGCCAAGTATCTTGCGAACCGCGTCATCGCTGAGTGAGTATTCCTCCTTCAGACGAGGAAGATTTGAGGTGATCAGCGCCTCGATTTGCTCGGCATAGTGGAGGTTGCCTAAATCGGATTTTGCGCGCTCAGCTAGCTGGAACAACTCGGTATAAAGGTCATACAGGCTCAAGGGAGCGGCAGAGGCATCTACTGCCGGTGGCTCGACGGCTGTTTCTGCCTGATCTACCTCGTCTAACGAGGCGATCTCGCCCACCTGTCTAGCCTTCCTCACATCCTCCAGCATCGTGGAATAGTATCCCATCAGCTCCGGTTGGCACGTCAAGAAAACACCCAGGAGCTCATTGCCGAAAGGCGTGGCCAAAGCGTAGACACCATCCGCCAACGCACGCCGCTCGTCATTGCTGAGTCTGTCCCATTTCGCCAGTTGATCGAGCAGGATGCCCACCATTCCGCCCAGCTGATTTACGTACGTGCGCCCCTTAATGAAGTCCTTTAATCCGGCTTCCCAGTTTTTTCCGTTATCAACCCAACCAAGCCGTTTTTCGAGCATGGTGCTCAAAGTGTCCTGGTCTTCCTGGGTGAGCTCACCGAAACGTTCCGCAACTGCGCCTTTGAGTTCATGCCAAGTCGGGTCTATGTCGTTCAAAACGACTCTTTCCCAGCTGCGGTAGCCGTCAATTCTTTTCGACTTTTTGAGCAGGCGCTGCTGGATGTTGAACAAGTCTCTGAGTAGGAGCTTTAGGCGACCTATAGAGGTCTTTTGAAAGTCCATAACCCTAGAACCGGGTTTCACTTTCGCCTGCTCGATTCGGCGAAGAGCCCTGGACATGCCGATCATCCTTTCAAGTACGGAGGCGTCGAGCTCACCGGTTTCAGGATTTAACATGGCGTGGTCTGGGAAACCGACCCCATCAACAGAAAATTGCTCAATGAGGGATTGGTCGACTGAATCGGTGCAAATCAGATTTGGCATTTGATATCCATATCAGACTAAGGGGGGGAGCTCGCCGGAGTTATGCCTCTCTCCAAATCGCTAACACATCTCATCGGGAATAGGCATTCCACGCTGCCTGCGCGGCAGTTTGGGTGGCGAGGTGTAGTAGCTCAAAGCTACTATACTAGGAATTTTACGGCTAGCCAGGCAGTCGGTCATTCGTCTGTGAAATTCAGAGAACCGGGAATTGCCACTGAACTTTTAGGTTGTAGATCACCGTTTTCGGGCGACTTCAGTCTTCGTAAGCCACAGAAGCCGGGGAGGGCGCACGGCCTAAAGTGCTAAGTTGACTAATCAACGACAACTCCAATAGTGGAGCCCCTCTTCATGGACAAAAAGAGAGAGTCAGGAGAAAGGTACCTTGCAGAGGTGAATGAAAAAATCGAGAAGGGCCGCAGGAAATTGGTAGGACTCGCCAGGGCTCCGGAAGAGGTGCAGCAAGAACATCAGGCCGGATTAAAGGCGCTGGAAAAGCGCGCCATTGAGCTCACCCAAGAGCTCCAGTTCATCGAGCGCTGCGTAGTGAGCGTTGCTGACCGCGAGCGAGCCAGGGATCTGCCAGCTGAGTTGCCGCCTACCTAGCCGTGTTGCAAGCCACCGTCTGGATGGTTGTTCGAATGATCAGTTGGGTATCGACATATCGTGGTTGGTCATTAGTACGAGTTCGAATCGCAACGTAAGCGGGGCCCCTGAACACGTAAGCTGGCAAAGAGGAGGGTGGTGACGCGCATTCTTGATCGGCTGATTTGTTCACGGCGAATCTCTTTAAGTGTCAAGTCGGCTCCAGGCTGCCGAGGTGCGCTGGGCGTTGTGTCGGTTGGCCGACTCAGCGAGGTAACGACTCGCATAACGGCTAACGGCGTGGCATCGCCGATTAATCGATTTACCGTCACGCCAAGGGCGCCGCTCGCTCTGGATATAGTGCTCGTAGACCTCATAGGTGTAGAGCTTCAGAAGCTCTCCGCGACGGATACCGGTCTCCAAGAGCAATTCAATCATTAGCCAATTACGCAGTTGCAAACGCTCCGGGAATGGATTCTCCGCAGCGCCAGGGCGAATCAGTGTCCGAACGATCTGTAGTTGCGTATCTGTCAGGCTGCGGTAACGAGTGCGGTCGGGACGAGCATTGATGATATGGCTCTCAAATCGCCGCTCAATGACGTCGGCGGCATCGGCAAATACCACGTCGATGTCAGCGTGTGTGGCTGAGTTCTGACGGGCGCGCGGGAGGTAACGGGTCACGCACCAAGACAGGTATTTCTTCAGCAAGCGCAGGTACTGGTCACGTGTTCGTGAACCGATCTGCTGAAAAAATACAGTGTCAGCTTTGCCAATTCGGGCCACCAGGTTGTCGGCTTGGCGGCGACTTTGGAGCCAGATGGCGTAACCGTCCAGTAACGCAAGAATCGCCTCGAAGTGGCAGGCCAAAATGGCCTCATCAATATTTAGGTCACGGCTTTTGGCATAGGTGTAAAAAGCCTGGATAGCGCGCAGGTGCGCTGAATCAGTGGCTTAGGCAGCTCATGAACGTTTATGACATGGCTTATCGTTTAACATAATATACATTATGCGCAATACGACGTTACGCAATCAGGGGCAGTGCCCATCAGATTTCAACGGGCAAAACCCCTCTCTGGATCAAACCTGCGCAAAGCCTCCATCCACGAACATTTCGCTGCCTGTCATGAAGCTGCTTTCATCCGACGCCAGGAACAACGCCGCTGCTGCGACTTCTTCAGGTTTGCCGATGCGGTCCAGTGGGATCTGCGCAACCATCGCGTCGATGATCGCATCTTTCTGTCCTGTACCAGAAAGCGCCAGGTCCAGGCCCGGTGTCGAGATTGGCCCGGGTGAAAGTACGTTGACGCGGATGCCGGTGCCTTTGAGGTCCAGTGCCCAGCTCCTGGCGAAATTACGCAGTGCGGCTTTGGTGGCGCTGTACACGCTGAACGCCGGCGTGCCCATGGTGGCTGTGGTTGAACCGGTCAGGATCACCGAGCCGCCTGCGCTCATTAGTGGCAAGGCCTTTTGCACGGTGAACAACGTGCCTTTGACGTTGATGCCAAACGTGCGATCAAACGACGCTTCAGTGATGGCGCCGATGGGCTGGAAATCGCCGAGCCCTGCGTTGGCGAACACGATATCAATCCGGCCCTTGGTCGCTTTGACCTGGGCGTATATGCGATCAAGGTCCGCCAGGTTGGAAATATCGCCCTGGATCGCGATGGCTCCAGGGCCGATCAGCTGTAACGCCTTGTCCAGTTCCTCTTGGCGACGCCCCACGATAACGACCTGGGCGCCTTCTTCTGCAAAGCGTATGGCGCTGGCCAGGCCGATGCCGCTGTTGCCGCCGGTAACCACTGCGATTTTGCCGTTGAGCCTGCTCATGATGAACTCCGGGGAATGTTGAAGCCCAACTGTAGATCTGCGCTATTATTTTGAATAGTATGCACCTTTAAGTAAGTACCCATTGGGAGCAACCACCCTCATGGCAAACAATTCGTTCAACTGCGGGCTTGAAGCTGCGCTGGCGGTGATTGGCGGCAAATGGAAGCCCTTGGTCCTGTTCAACCTGGCGCAAAATGTTCACCGCTATGGCGAGCTCAAACGTGCGATTGGAGGCGTGACCGATAAGGTCTTGATTCAGCAACTCAAGGAGTTGGAGCGTGATGAAATCATTGCGCGCGTCGACTTCCAGGAGATCCCGCCCAAGGTCGAATACTCCCTCACACCGTTCGGCCGTTCCCTGGCCACGGCGCTGGGTGGGCTGTGTGCCTGGGGTACCGAGCATATGCAGACGGTCGAACGCATCAGCGAACGGCGTACCGCCGCCCTCTCCCAGGCCTGAGCCCTGCCCCGATAGCCAACTCAACTAAATGACTATTTAGTTGAGTTAAATCATATAGTTACGAAATAATCACAAGCTTGGCTGCAATCCCCCGCACCGCGTAAACATCAAAAAATCCAGATGCCAGCCTACAAACATATGGATTTTCCCAAATGTTTGCCTCTCTTAAGCTCTCCTCACTCCTCCCCGTGATGGAGGATGCGTCGTCGGTACGCCCTGAACACAAGGGCGATCCTAAAAATAATGTGTCTGCCGACCCAAGGAATACCTATGTCCTCTCATTTGTCTGACCGGCAAAACGCCGATGAGCGCCTGCTGCACAGCCAGGGTTATGACCAGCAACTGCATCGCGGCCTGTCGCTGTGGTCGTCGTTTTCGGTCGGTTTCGCCACGGTCTCCCCCGTGGTGGGTATCTATTCGGTGATGTCGCTGGGCGCCATGAATGCCGGCCCTTCCTGGGTATGGATCGTGCCGTTGTGTCTCGCCCTGCAGTTGTTGGTGGCGTTGGTTTACGCCGAGCTTGCCTCGCAGTACCCGTTGGCCGGTGGCTGCTATCAGTGGGTCAAGCGCCTGGCTGGCGAACGCCTGGCCTGGTTTACCGGGTTCATGTACCTCGCCTCCGCCCTGGCTTCCTTGACCACCGTGGCGTATCTGGGCGGGTTTTGGCTGTGGCTGTTCGTCACCGGTGAACCGCCGGCGGCGAATGCCCAGGTGTTCAGCGGCGCAGTGCTGTTACTGCTGGGGCTGGGGGTGAACCTGTTCGGGA
Source organism: Pseudomonas sp. TH21 (assembly GCF_016651025.1). Lineage (NCBI taxonomy): Bacteria > Pseudomonadati > Pseudomonadota > Gammaproteobacteria > Pseudomonadales > Pseudomonadaceae > Pseudomonas > Pseudomonas sp. TH21. The sequence continues at coordinate 3,274,534 of NZ_JAEKEQ010000001.1, forward strand.
TCAACCCGCTGAAGTATTTCGTCAACGCAGGAATCGTTGCGGAAGCCATCGCCTCGATTGGTATTGGTGTGCTGTTGCTGCTGTTTTTCCGTAACCATTCGTTTTCGATATTGCTGGAAGGCCTGAGCGCGACGTCGACCAGTGACGGGACCTACTTCTCGGGTTTCCTCACCGCCATGGCGGTCGGCGGCTGGGCGTTTCTGGGCTTTGATGCGTGCTCGCAAGTCTCTGAAGAAACCGCCGACGCCCGCACCTCGACGCCCCGCGCGATCCTGCGCTCGATGATTTTGGTGGGCCTGACCGTGATGCTTACCGCATTCGCCGTGACGCTGTCCTATACCGACACTGCCGCCATGGTCTCCGGCCAGGTGATCGATCCGGTCACGCCCGCCGTGGTCGATGCGTTCGGCGCCTGGGCCGAGCGTCCCTTCGTGGCGATCGTATTGGTGGCGTTCATTGCCTGCGTCGTCTCGGTCCAGACCTATATCGGTCGCGCCGTGTTTGGCATGGCCCGCGACGAAATCCTGCCGGCGTCTGCGCTGCTGCGGCGGGTGGATAAACGCAAGGTTCCGTTCGCCGCGATGGTCTTCAGCACGCTGTTCGCCAGCTTCGGCCTGGCCCTGGGATTGAACGCAACCGCCGTGGGCACCTTGATCGCGTTCGGCAGTGGCGGGTTCTTCTTTGTCTTCCTGATCGTGGTGACCTGCGCCCTGCTCGCTCGCCTCAGCGGCCGCTGGAAACCCGAGCCCGGCACCTTCAGCCTTGGGCGCTGGGGCCTGCCGGTCAACGTCGCGGCCTTTGCCTGGCTGATATTCGAAAGCATCAACGTGGCCTGGCCGCGGGTGGCGTTGGCACCGCCAGACGCGCCGTGGTTCCAGGTATGGGCGGTGGTCCTGGTGTTCTCGGTACTGGCCGTGCTCGGCTTGATCTACCTGTTCTGGGCCAAGCCGTATCAACGCGGCGTCACCGTGCAATTGCGCGCTCAATAAACTGGACACGGAGTTTCAGATGTCAGCCCTTCACTATTGGAATTACCCCACCGAAATCTTCTGCGGGCCCGACGCGCTGGCGGTCCTCGCGCAACGCTGCAATTTGCTCGAAATGCGCAAACCTATGCTGGTGACCGACCCGGGCATGCTCGCCCTGGAACCCCTGGCCTTACTCAAGGCGCACCTGATCGAGGCGGATATTTCCTTCGCCGTGTTCAGTGACATTCACAGCAACCCCACGCTGGAGGACGTCGCACGCGGCGTCAGCGCCTTCCAGGCCGGCGGCCATGATTCGTTGATTGCCCTCGGCGGCGGCAGTGCCATGGACGCGGCCAAAGGCATCAGCCTCGCGGCTGTCGATCGGCATGGTCTCGAACGCTTCGAGTGGTCCCAGGTGATCGAGCGCTACCCAAGCCTGGCGGACTTTCCGCGCCTGGAGTTGCCGAAGCTGATTGCCTTGCCAACCACCGCCGGCACCGGTTCGGAACTGGGCCGGGAAGCGGTGCTGACCCTCAGCGAACACAACATCAAACAGGTGATCAGCCACCCGGAGCTATTGCCTGCCACGGTGATTCTCGACCCGATCCTCACCCGTGGACTGCCACCGGCGCTCACTGCCGCGACAGGCATGGACGCCCTCACCCACCACATTGAAGCGTTCTGCTCACCGCTGTATCACCCGATGTCGGCCGGGGTCGCCGTCGAGGGCGTGCGCCTGATTCAGCAGCACCTGGCCGCCGCCTGCGCGGATGGCCAGGACATGGTGGCGCGCGAAGGCATGCTGGTCGCGTCCGCCATGGCCGCAGTGGCATTCCAGAAAGGCCTCGGCGGTGTGCACGCCCTCGCCCATCCGCTGGGTGCGCGGTACCACCGCCACCATGGCTTGTTGAATGCGATCCTGCTGCCTTATGTAATGGTGGCCAATCGGGCGGTGATCAGTGATGACATCGCCCGCCTGGCGCGCTACCTGGAACTGCCCCAAGCGGACTTCGATGGCTTCCTGCGCTGGATACTGCAGCTACGCAGGCAACTGGGCATTCCCCATTCACTCGGCGAGATCGGCCTGGAGGCAGACGCCGCGCCGTGGGTCGGTGAGCAGGCGGTGGCCGATATTTCGTCCTCCGACACCAATGCCCGTCCCTTGAGCGCCGATGAATACAGCCAGATCTTCCGCAACGCGGTGCATGGCGAATTAGCGCTCGTGCTCGACGCGTAAATCCTCGATAAACGCGCGCACCGCCTCACTGCGTGGGTGGCCGATATGCGTGATCATGCTGTGTTGCACCGCGTAATGCAGGGTGTCGGGGTGCAGCGCCCGCATGTGGCCGCTGGCGATCCAGGCCGCCGCGTAATGCGCCGGTAGATACCCCAAGTGTGTCCCGGCGAGGACACCGTGGGCCACCGCTTCCATGTGGTATGCAGTGGCCGACGCGCGCGTGGGCACGACCGGTAGGACTTGGTCGGCGGGTAGAAAGCCATGCTTGATCCAGTCACAGGCTTGCAGTTGGTCCACGCTCGGCGAATCGACGCCGAACAGCGGGTGCGTGCGGCCACAGAAAATGCCGATCGCCTCACTGTAGAGCGGCTGGTAGTCCAGGGTCGGCAATGGCCGGCTGAAATATGAGATGGCCATGTCCAGTTGCCCATCGATCACCGCCAATTCCAGCTCCGTCGGCGAGTTCACGAAGATGTGCAGGTGCATGTCGTGCTCGCGCGCATAGAACCGCGCAATCGCCGCGTCGATACGGGCCGTGGGCAAGGTCGCAATATTGTCCGCCAGGCCCAGGTATAAGTCGCCGACCAGGCGCCCGGCCAAATCCTGGGCTTCATCACGAAACGCATCCACCGCCCCAAACAGCGCCGAGGACGCCTTGAGAATGCGCTGGCCTTTTTCGGTCAGGCGAAAGCCCCCTTTGCCACGCTCGCAAATGCGATAACCGAGGCGTTTTTCCAGGCCGGAGATATGCGTGCTGATGTTCGATTGGCTCATGTTCAGCTCGGCCTGGGCCGCTGTGAACCCGCCGCACCTGACCACTACGGCAAAAATGCGCAGCAGGCGCAAATCCATGTCCGTGACATTTCTGAGCACAGCAATTCCCTGAGTGCAGGCTTATGAAGGGGCTCATTCAACGCGAGCGCTTCGCCAGCGTCAATCTTGCTTGTGTGCCAGCGGTACGAAACTTAAGCTGACGCTCTTTTGCACGCCCTAGCCCGGATATTCCATGTCTCGAAGTATTGCCCACCTCGCCCTCCTGCTCGGGTTGATCACCGCCGTCGGACCTTTCGCCATTGACATCTACCTGCCGGCCCTGCCGACCCTCGGCGCCAGCCTGCAGGCGTCGCCGGCGGCGGTGCAGATGAGCCTGACGGTGTTCTTCATCATCGTCGGCGTGTGCCAACTGTTCTATGGCCCGATCAGCGATGTGTTCGGGCGCAAGCTGCCGATCTATGCCGGCCTGGTGATCTTTGCCGTGGGCAGCATCGGTTGCGCGCTGGCCCCGAGCATTGAAGTGCTGATTGGCTTTCGCGCGGTGCAGGCGTTCGGGGCGTGCGCCGGAATGGTGATCCCGCGGGCCATCGTGCGCGACTTGTACACCGGCCACGAAGCCGCGCGCCTGATGGCCTTGCTGATGCTGGTAATGAGCGTCTCGCCGATCCTTGCGCCGCTGGCCGGCAGCCTGGTGATTTCGTTGTGGAGCTGGCGTGAAGTGTTTGTCGTGCTCGCTGTGGTGGCTGTGCTCTGCCTGGTGATGACCGTCGTACAACTGCCGGAAACCCACCCCGCCGAGCGGCGTCTGGGCAAGACCCTGGGCAGCGCGTTCGGCAGTTACGGCGCCCTCCTCCACGACCCGGTCTTCACCGGTTTGTCGGTGGTCTGCGGGTTTGGCCTGGCGACATTCTTTGTGTTTATCGGCAGCGCGCCGTTCGTGTACATCGAGTATTTCGGCCTGACTCCGACCCAGTTCAGCCTGTGCTTTGCTCTCAACGCCGCGTCGTTTTTTGCCATGAGCCAGCTCACCGCACGCCTCAGTGCGCGCTTCGGCCTGGCACCATTGATTCGCTGGTCCGTGGTCAGCGTCGCGGCGGTGATGATCCTGCTCGCTGTGACTACCCTGTGGAGCGACAACCTCGCCCTGATGATGACGCTGCTGTTTATCGGCTTCGGCTTTCTCGGCCTGTTGTTGCCAGCGGCCGGCGTGTTGTCCCTGGAAGACCATGGCGCGGTGGCGGGCTCGGCGTCGGCACTGCTGGGCGCCATCCAGATGGTAACCGCCGCCGTGTCGATGACCCTGGTCGGCGTGTTCGCCGACCACACGCCGGCGCCGATGTTGATCGGCATCGCACTGTGCGCGGTCGCGGCGCTGCTCACGACACTGTGGACCTTGCAGCGCCTGCCCCCGCATCTGGCGTCCAGCGTGCCGCACACGCCTCAGTGAAGACCCGACTTTGCGGGCATGGCACCTGGGCTAGGCAATACTGGCCATGCCTGCAACCGAATGCACGATGCCGACCAGCGCCACCGCAAGCAACACCAGGCTGGCCACCCGGTTGATGCCGTCGCGGTACTTCAGCGCAAACGGCCTGCGGGCAATGGCGATGTAGAACGCCAGCACCAGGAAGTCGATGACCACCCACGCCAGGGTCAACAGCGTCACGCTGCGGCTGAACGAATCGGCTACCTGGATGAACTGCGGGAAAAACGCCACGAAGAAAATGATGTCCTTGGGGTTGGAGATACCCACCAGGAAGCCGGTGCCGACAGTGCCACCGCGACGGCCGGCCGCAGGCGCTTGACTTGCAGGGCTACGCAGGCCCTGGATGCCCAGGTAGAGGATAAACAGGCAGCCGATAACACTGATGCCGTTCAACAGTGCCGGGCTGACCGACAGGCTGCCCGCCAGAATCAGCACTGCCAGTACTGCCAGGGTCAGCGACGCGAGGTTGGTCCCCACGGCCGTCCACAACGCATGTCGGGTGCCGGCCTGTTGGCTGGTCGTGATGATCAGCGCCACCACCGGGCCCGGGGTGGCGATCAGCATGAAGACGCTGAGCAGGTAGACCAGCAGTAATGAAGTGTCCATGGTGCGCACAGCCTAGTGGGGTTCAGGGGCTGGCAGCGTGAGGCATCAGGCAGGCGTTGAAAAACGCAAAAGCCTGTGACCTACTATGAGTATTTATCACAATGAATAATCGCCATGGCCGAACGCATCCCGCCACTGTATGCCCTGCGCGCCTTTGAAATCGCGGCACGCTCCTCTTCGTTTACCCGCGCGGCGCAAGAGCTGTCGTTGACTCAAAGTGCGATCAGTCGCCATATCAAGACCCTCGAAGGCATCCTTGACTGCCGGCTGTTCGAGCGGCACGGGCCCAGGCTGCAACTGACCGCGGCCGGTGAGCGGCTGGCGCAGGAACTCAAGGTTGGCTTTCGCATCATCGAACAAGCCTGTGCACCGTTCCGTGCCGGCACCGGCAACTTGCGCCTGAAGGCGCCCTCCACGCTGACCATGCGCTGGCTGCTGCACACGCTGGACCTTCTCAAGGCCGAGCTGACCGTGCAACTGGCCAGTGTCTGGATGGATTTCGACAGCGTGGACTTCTACGCCGAGCCCTACGACTGCGCGATTTTGCTTGGCAACGGCCATTTCGGTGCCGATGTGCAGGCGTACAAGCTGTTTGATGAGTGGCTGATCCCCATCTGCGCACCGGGCAAGATCGACGTCGAACTGCCGCACTCCGAACTGATCCATCCCACTCCCGACCGTCGCGACTGGCGCCGCTGGCTGGCGGCCCTGCCGCTGGAAGCCCGGATCAACCTGGATCGCGGCAAGGTCTTCGACACGCTCGACCAGGCCATTTCGGCGGCCATGCGCGGCCACGGTGTGTCCATCGGCGACCTGCACCTGGTGGCCGACGATGTCCGCGACGGGTTGATCGGCTTGCCGTACGGCAAGGCCGTCGCCTCCGGTGATGGCTACTACCTGGTGTGGCCGAAAGAGACTCGGCACACCCAGCAAGTGCAGGCGCTGCGCGATGCGCTCAGCGGACATATCCCGGCCATCGACCTGCCGGGCCTGGTGTTTTTACCCGCCACGGGTTGAGACCATTCGTCGGGCCCGCCAGGCATCCATTACAACTATCGCTGCCGCCAAAACTACTAACCCCATAGCACCCTTGATGCGCTATGGAGATTGAAATGACTGACTATCCACGCCCACCCTTCGCCCCTCAAGCCCAAGCCGTGCCCGGCACCCAGAAGAAAATGGAGCCTTATCCCGATTGTGGCGAGAAGAGCTACAAGGGCTCCGGCCGACTGGCGAACAAGATCGCCCTGATCACCGGTGCCGACAGCGGCATCGGCCGCGCGGTGGCCATCGCGTTTGCCCGCGAAGGTGCCGATGTTGCCATTGCCTATCTGGACGAACACGAGGACGCGAAGGAAACCGCACGCTGGGTTGAAGAAGCGGGCCGCCAGTGCCTGCTGCTGCCCGGTGATATCGCGCAGAAAGCCAACTGCCAGGCACTTGTCGACAAGACGGTCGAACAGTTCGGCCGCATTGACGTGCTGGTGAATAACGCGGCGTTCCAGATGACCCATGAAACCCTCGAAGAGATCGAGGATGAGGAATGGGTGAAGACCTTCGATATCAACATCACCGCGATGTTTCGTATCTGCAAGGCGGCACTGCCGCATATGCAGGCCGGCAGCTCGATCATCAACACCAGCTCGGTCAATTCCGACATGCCCAAGCCGACCCTGCTGGCCTATGCCGCGACCAAGGGCGCGATTGCCAACTTCACCGGCGGCCTGGCGCAATTGCTCGGCAGCAAGGGCATTCGGGTAAACAGCGTGGCACCTGGGCCGATCTGGACGCCGCTGATCGTGGCAACCATGCCCGACGAAGACGTCCAGAGCTTCGGCAGCGAAACCCCGCTGGGCCGCCCTGGCCAGCCGGTGGAAGTGGCACCGATCTATGTGCTGCTGGCCTCGGATGAAGCCAGCTACATCTCCGGTTCCCGCTATGCCGTCACCGGCGGCAAACCCATCCTGTAGCAACTGGCTTGCCGGCGGTGTCGGCCTCTCGGCTTCCCAGGAAGACCGGGGCGCCTGCATCGCGGGCAAGCCCGGCTCCCACAAAAAACGCTCTACAGATCAAACCGATCCACCGCCCGCCGCCGCTCATTGTCGTCACGCACGTCATAGCTGGCGGTGGTCTGGATATTGGTGTGGTGTGCGAGCTTCTGTGCGATCGACAGATCATGTTCCTCGATCACCCGCGTGATGAACGAGCGCCGGAAGTCGTGGGGCATGATCTTCACGCCCACCTGCTCGCCGCGCTGGCGGGCAATGTAGTAAATCGCGTGTTTTGTGATGCGTTCGCGGGTGATATGGCTGCCGCGACGGATGCGATTGAACAGGAAACTGTCGTCCTGCTCACCTTCCTTGAGCTGCTCGCGCCGAAACGCCAGCCAGGCCTGCAACTTGGCGAAGGCCCAGTCCGGCGCATACTTGACCAGCTCCTTGTTGCCCTTGCCGATCACCCGCAGGCTGCGCTCTGCAAAATTGATCTGCGCCAGGTCAAGGTTGACCGACTCCGATTTGCGCATGCCCGAGCCGTACAGGATGCCGATCACCGCCGCGTCCCGCAGGCCCTGTGGCCGTGGGTCGGCGGCGCAGACTTCCATCATTTCGCGGATCAGCGTGCGTCGCAGGTTGCGCCCCTGGCCCAGGCGGGTACCGGGCGCGGCCTTGACGGTGCGCATGCGCAGCAGGTGTTCCTGGCTGATCAGGCTCAGGCGCCAGGCCTCGTTCATCACCCCACGCACGGCGTTCACATACAACGATGAGGTGTTGGGCGCGTAGCCGTCCTCGCGCAAGGCGGCGACCAGGGCGATCACGTGTTCAGGCTGCAGCAGGTGCCAGTCGATGTCTTCGAGGTTGATGTCCTCGAAGCCCAGGCGGTCGGCGGCGTCCTGCAGCACGTAGCGCATGGTCAGTTGGCTGGAGGGCGCCAGGCGGGTGAGGTAAAGGGTCAGCGGGTTGCGGATAGACTCAGTCAAGGTAAATCAGCCTTTGGATTAAATACCTCGAACAAGCCATTGTTTAATCGAGGTATTTAGTGAATTGGCGAGGCCTGAGTCTACCCCAGCAAGAGCCCTCGCACCACATCACGGGGCGCTGTCGTCATCCTCGGTGGGGTCTTGCGGTTGAGTCTGGGCCTGGCTCCAATCCGTGTCCTGCTTCTGCATCAGCGCGAACCAGTGCTGGCGCATGAAAGTCAGATACGCCTCGGGGGCCTTGGCAAAATCCTTCTCATCGCCATAGCAACCCGGCAAGGGCAACTCGGTGCCCTGCTCCTTGTATTGGCTGACCAATGCCTGCTGCCCGGCCACGCTGCAATCCTTGGGCAACGGCATGCCGCGCAGGGCGCCCGCTTCTTCGTCCCACCAACTGGCGCCGACCCGGTCGACACCGCGCAGGCGGTACTTCTGCGACTTGCCCACGTGCATGATCAACTTGAATTCATTGGGGCTGACGTCGCTGGTGCAGGTGCGCGAGTAACCCACGGTCGCCTGGGTGATGCCATCGCCGGCAAGGTCGGTGACCTTGGTCGCCTCCCGGTCGAAGCGCAGGGCGGCGTCGAATTCGCAGTGCTGCACGTCGTCGTAAAGCATCCACACGCGTTTGGGGCGATTGCCATCGATCAGGTACTGAGCCGCGTAGACGAAGGCCGACTGGGTCCCGTCATCGTCGCGCTCGCTGACTTGCTCGGCGAGCACCAGCAGGTTCTTGCCCAGGCGATCGTCCCAGGTATACGCGGCGATCTGCTTGCCGCGCACTTCCACCCCGTCCGGCACTTGGTCGATGCTGGTCAGCGCCACGCCGTCGTCGGCGCGCACCGTGGTGACGCACGCCACGGTCATCAACAATCCCATCAACACTGGCCGCAACTGGCCGCGTAAAAGCTGCACGCTATTCATCCGATCACCCTGGCAAGAGACGGCTTACTTTACCGGCACTTGGGGCGCATTGCAGAGAAGATTCTTGAATAAAGTGCCAACGCACAGGACGCACGTTTGCGTTGAACCAAACACCTGCGCGGCCGTTCCTATTTCGCCAGCCAATTCAACGGACAACGCCGTGGATGTTTAGCTGAACCCTAGCTGTCTACCTGTCAAATAAACGAGTTTTTCATCTGCCTTTCATATCTGTTCAACATTTTTGCGCTTAATCTTGAACGTGAAACTTAATAGCAAATTGCGCAACACCGTCTAACCTGTTGATTACGCTTCACCTTTAGCACCGCCCCTGCTTCTACGGTCTAGACGTTTGCCCACTGTTTATTGATGTTTCCACGCTCCAAGTTGCGCTAACCCCCGAGGTCATGAATCTTTGAAACCCTACCCTATTCATTGCGTGTCGATCGTCATCCCGGTCTACAACGAACAAGAAAGCCTGCCTGAACTGCTGCGTCGCACCACCGCAGCGTGCCAGCAACTGGCCTACGAATACGAAATCATCCTGGTGGATGACGGTAGCCGCGACAATTCGGCCCAACTGCTGGAAGACGCTGCCGCCGTAGACGGCAGCAAGGTGGTCGCGGTGATCCTCAACCGCAACTACGGCCAGCATGCCGCGATCATGGCCGGTTTCGAGCAGTGCCGGGGCGAGGTGGTGATTACCCTCGACGCCGACCTGCAGAACCCTCCCGAAGAAATCCCGCGCCTGGTCGAACAAGCCGCGCTGGGCTACGACGTGGTCGCCACCGTGCGCAACAATCGCCAGGACTCGGCCTTTCGCCGCTGGCCGTCGCGCCTGATCAACCTGGCGGTGCAACGTTCCACCGGCGTGGCCATGACCGACTACGGCTGCATGCTGCGCGCTTACCGGCGCACCATCGTCGACGCCATGCTTGCCTGCCGCGAGCGCAGCACCTTCATTCCGATCCTGGCCAACGGCTTTGCCCGCCACACCACCGAGATCCTGGTGCACCACGCCGAGCGCGAGCACGGCGAATCCAAATACAGCGCCATGCGCCTGATCAGCCTGATGTTCGACCTGCTGACCTGCATGACCACCACCCCGCTGCGGCTGCTGTCCATCGTCGGCTTCAGCCTGGCGGCGCTGGGCGTTTTTTTCGCCTTCGCGTTGATCGTCATGCGCCTGGCATTCGGTGCCGACTGGGCCGGTGATGGCCTGTTCGTGCTGTTCGCCGTGCTGTTCGTGTTCACCGGTGGCCAGTTCATCGGCATGGGCCTGCTGGGTGAATACCTGGGCCGCATGTACAGCGACGTGCGTGCCCGCCCCCGGTTCTTCATTGAAAAAGTGCTGCGCAACCAACCGGCAGCACCGGCACCCTTGGTCGTCGTCGACGGCCTGGTGTCTTCCCATACCACTTCTACTTCTCCTTCCGATCAGGTTTCGTCATGAATTCAAACGCCGTTGTCTTCGCTTACCACGATATTGGCTGTGCAGGCATTGAAGCCCTGCTGGCTGCCGGCTACGACATTGCTGCCGTGTTTACCCATGCCGACGACCCCAAGGAAAACAACTTCTACGGTTCCGTCGCGCAGTTGTGCGCCCGTAACGGCATTCCAGTGCACGCGCCGGAAGACGCCAACCACCCGCTGTGGATCGAGCGTATTGCCAAGCTCAAACCGGACTTCATCTTCTCCTTCTACTACCGCAACCTGCTGAGCGAAGCCCTGTTGGCCACCGCCAGCAAAGGCGCGTTCAACCTGCACGGTTCGCTGTTGCCCAAATACCGTGGCCGCGCACCGGCCAACTGGGTGCTGGTGAAAGGCGAAACCGAAACCGGCGTGACCCTGCACCGCATGGTCAAGCGTGCCGATGCCGGCGCGATCCTGGCCCAGCAGAAGGTCGCCATCGAGCGCACCGACACCGGCCTGACCCTGCACGCCAAACTGCGCGACGCCGCCAGCAACCTGCTGCGTGACGCCCTGCCGCAACTGGCCGCCGGCAAGCTGACTGAAACCGCCCAGGACGAAAGCCAGGCCACCTACTTCGGTCGTCGCACCGCTGCCGACGGCAAGTTGGAGTGGAAAAAGCCGGCTGAAGAACTGTTCAACCTGGTTCGCGCCGTGACTCAACCGTACCCGGGCGCCTTCTGCGCCGTGGGCGAGCACAAGCTGATCGTCTGGCAGGCCGAGGTGGTGAAGGGCAATGAAGGCCTGGCGCCGGGCCGCGTGATCAGCGTCAACCCGCTGCGCATCGCCTGTGGTGAAGACTCGCTGGTGGTCAAGTTCGGCCAGCGCAATGACAACGGCCTGTACCTGGCCGGCCCATCCCTGGCCAATGAACTCGGCCTGGTCGACGGCTCCGTGCTGCGTGGCGCCGAGTCCGGCCGCAAGCCGCGCCGTACCCGCGTGCTGATCCTCGGTGTGAACGGCTTTATCGGTAACCACCTGTCCGAGCGCCTGCTGCGTGACGACCGCTACGAAGTCTACGGCCTGGACATCGGCTCCGACGCCATCGAGCGCCTGCGCAGCCACCCGAATTTCCACTACGTGGAAGGCGACATCAGCATCCACACCGAGTGGATCGAGTACCACATCAAGAAGTGCGACGTGGTCCTGCCGTTGGTGGCCATCGCCACGCCAATCGAATACACGCGTAACCCGCTGCGCGTGTTCGAGCTGGACTTCGAGGAAAACCTCAAGCTGGTGCGCTACTGCGTCAAGTACAACAAGCGCGTGATCTTCCCGTCGACCTCCGAAGTCTATGGCATGTGCCAGGACCAGTACTTCGACGAAGACACCTCCAACCTGGTGGTCGGCCCGGTCAACAAGCAGCGCTGGATCTACTCGGTCTCCAAGCAACTGCTCGACCGCGTGATCTGGGCCTACGGCGCCAAGGGCCTGAACTTCACCCTGTTCCGTCCCTTCAACTGGATGGGCCCGCGCCTGGACCGCCTGGATTCGGCGCGTATCGGCAGCTCCCGCGCGATCACCCAGTTGATCCTCAACCTGGTGGAAGGCACGCCGATCCGCCTGTTCGACGGCGGCGAGCAAAAGCGTTGCTTCACTGACATCGCCGACGGCATCGAAGCCCTGGCGCGCATCATTGATAACGACAACGATGTCTGCAACGGCCAGATCATCAACATCGGCAACCCGGAAAACGAAGCCAGCATCCGCCAGTTGGGCGAAGAGCTGCTGCGTCAGTTCGAAGCGCATCCGCTGCGTGGCAACTTCCCCCCGTTCGCCGGTTTCCGCGACGTCGAGAGCAAGGCGTTCTACGGCACCGGTTACCAGGACGTGGCACACCGCAAGCCAAGCATCGAAAACGCCAAGCGCCTGCTGAACTGGGAGCCGACCGTGGAGATGAGCGAGACCATCGGCAACACCCTGGACTTCTTCCTGCGTGAAGCCATGCTCGAAATCGCGGACAAGAAGTAATGAAGGCAGGCTTGCGCATTGACGTCGACACCTACCGTGGCACCCGTGAAGGGGTGCCGCGACTGCTCGAATCCCTGGATGAAGCCGGGGTCAAGGCGACGTTCTTCTTCAGTGTCGGGCCGGACAACATGGGGCGCCACTTGTGGCGCCTGATCCGCCCGCAGTTCCTGTGGAAGATGCTGCGTTCCAACGCTGCCGGCCTGTATGGCTGGGATATTTTGCTCGCCGGCACTGCCTGGCCGGGCAAGCCGATCGGCCGTGACCTGGGGCATTTGATGCGCCAGGCCAAGGCCGCCGGCCATGAAGTCGGCCTGCATGCCTGGGATCACCATGGCTGGCAGGCCAACACCGGGCGCTGGAGCGACGCACAGCTGGTCGAGCAGATTCGGCGCGGCGTCGACACCCTGAGCGATATCCTGGGTGAACGCATCGACTGTTCCGCGGCCGCCGGTTGGCGCGCCGATGAACGCGTGGTGCAGGCCAAGCAAGGCTTCAACTTCCGCTACAACAGTGATTGTCGGGGCACCAGCCTGTTCAGGCCGACCTTGGCCGATGGCAGCGCGGGCACCCCACAGATTCCGGTCGACCTGCCGACCTTCGACGAAGTCGTCGGGCCGGTGGTGGCTGCCAAGGATTTCAATAGCTACATCCTCGAGCGCTTCGCGGAGTCGAAGCTCAACGTCTACACCATCCACGCAGAAGTAGAAGGGATTCTGATGGCCAATGATTTTCGCCAGTTGCTGGCCCAGGCAGGGCAGCGCGGCATCGATTTCCAACCGCTGGGCGAGTTGCTGCCTGCCGATGTCACCACCCTGCCCCAGCAACAGCTGGTGCGCGGCGCCCTGAGCGGCCGTGAGGGTTGGCTCGGAGTGCAACAGGCATGATCCGCCGTTGGGCCCTGCCCCTGCTCCTGTTGGCGTTCGGCGTGTTCTATCTGCTGCCGCTGGCCACCCACGGCCTGTGGATTCCGGATGAAACCCGCTATGCGCAGATCAGCCAGGAAATGCTGCTGACCGGCAAATGGGCGTCGCCGCACTTCATGGGTATTCGCTATTTCGAAAAGCCTGCGGCCGGCTACTGGATGATCGCGCTGGGCCAGGCGATCTTCGGGCAGAACCTGTTCGGCGTGCGCTTTGCGTCGGCATTGAGCACCGGCCTGAGCATCCTGCTGGTGTACCTGGTGTCACGCCGGTTGTGGAATGACCCGCAAAAAAGCCTGATCAGCACCGTGCTGTACATGAGCTTTGTCAGCGTCGCGGCCCTGGGCGGCTATGCCAACCTGGATCCGCAGTTCACCTTCTGGGTCAACCTCACCGGTGTGGCCCTGTGGTTTTGCTTCGACAGCACCACGCGCAGCGGCCGGTTGTGGTCCTGGGCAGTCCTGGGCCTGGCATGCGGCATGGGCTTCATGACCAAGGGGTTCCTGGCCTGGCTGTTGCCGGTGTTGATCGCCCTGCCCTACGCAATCTGGCAGAAGCGTTTTCGCGAACTGCTGGGTTATGGCCTGGTGGCCGTAGCGGTGGCGATTGTGGTCAGCGTGCCGTGGGCATTGGCCGTGCACCTGCAGGAACCGGACTACTGGAATTTCTTCTTCTGGCACGAGCATATCCAGCGCTTTGCCGGCGACGACGCCCAGCATGCCGAGCCGTTCTGGTATTACTTGCCGCTGCTGGTGGCGTTCTCGCTGCCGTGGGTCGCCCTGCTGCCGTCCACCCTCAAGCAGGCGTGGCAAGACAAGCGCACGGCGAAGGTCGGCTTTGTGTTGCTGTGGCTGCTGATGCCCCTGGCCTTCTTCAGCCTGGCCAAAGGCAAGCTGCCCTCCTACATCATGCCGTGCCTGCTGCCGCTGGCCTTGCTGATGGGCAACACCCTGGCGGATAAACTGGCCCAGGGCCGCGGTCGCGCGTTGCGCCTCAACGGCTGGCTGAACCTGGTTCTCGGCGTGGTGGTACTGCTCGCCCTGAGCTGGTTCCAACTGAAAAAGCCGCTGTACGAACATGGCCAGGAAACCTTCAGCCTGGTGCTGGTGTTTGTCTTCCTGTTCGGCTGGATCCTGGTCAACCTGCTGCAGGCTGCACGGCCCTTGCACCTGTGGGCCGCGCCGGTGATCGGCAGTTGGCTGATGGTCGCCCTGCTGCCGGCCGCACTGCCGCATTCGGTGGTCTACAACAAGACCCCGGATCAATTCATCATCGACCACCTGCAGGCACTGCGCCCGACCACAGCCTTGCTCAGCAACGACCTCGGCGCGGCGTCGGCCCTGGCGTGGCGCCTGCAGCGCCCGGATGTGACGCTGTACAACACGGTCGGCGAAGTGAAATACGGCCTGGCCTACCCGGATGCCGGGCATCACAAGGTCGACACCCGCCAGGTCCAGCAATGGATGAGCGAGGCGCGCAAACAAGGGCCGGTGGGTGTGGTGATGCGCGTCAAAGGCGACGATGAAATCGCCGAAGTGGCGCTGCTGCCCACCGACGGCGAGCGTTATGAGCAAGGCAATATCGTGATTCTGATCTTCCCGCAGGTGCAGCCGTGATCACCCTCCTCCTGCTATTGGCCGCCTGCCTGCTGACCTGCATGGGCCAGGTCTCGCAAAAGTTCGCCGTGGAAAGCTGGCGTGACCTGCCGGACGGCTGGGCGCTGAAACTGCGCTCGCCGTGGCTGTGGGCGGCGCTGGTGTGCCTGGGCCTGGGCCTGCTGGTGTGGCTGCTGGTACTGCAGCGCCTGGAGGTCGGCATCGCCTACCCGATGCTCAGCCTGAATTTTGTCTTGGTCACGCTGATGGCGCGTTTTGTGTTCCATGAACACATCGATGGCCGTCACTGGCTGGGTGTGGCGCTGGTGATCGGCGGCGTCGTGCTGCTGGGGCGTCACGTATGAGCCGGGTCCAGGGGTTTGCCCTGGCCCTGGGCAGCGTCGCACTGGTCAGCGCGGCCCAACTGGGCATGCGCTGGAGCATGACGCGCCTGCCGCTGCCCAACGAATGGCTGACGGCCCAGATCGACCTCGGCGCCCTGGCTGTGGTGCTGCTGGCGATCCTCGCCTATGCGCTGTCGATGCTCTGCTGGCTCGGCGCGCTCAAACATCTGCCGTTGGGCCGGGCCTATTCGCTGCTGAGCATCAGCTACGCGCTGGTGTACCTGCTGGCGGCCAGCCTGCCGGTCTTCAACGAACACTTTTCGGTTTCAAAAACCCTGGGGGTGGCCTTGGTCATCCTCGGTGTGCTGGTTATCAACTCTCGCCGTGCTAGCGCTACAAGTCCCAGGAATGCCCCATGAAAATCAGTGTATTTGGTAGTGGTTACGTCGGTCTGGTGCAGGCCACCGTATTGGCCGAAGTCGGTCACGATGTCATCTGCATGGACGTCGATCAAAACAAGGTCAAGCTGCTGCAGCAAGGCCATGTGAGCATCTTCGAGCCGGGGCTGGCCGCGATGGTCAAGGAGAACCTGGAGAGCGGGCGACTGCACTTCACCTTTGATGAAAAGCTGGCCGTCGAACACGGCGAAGTGCTGTTCATTGCCGTGGGCACACCGTCGGATGAAGACGGCTCGGCCGACCTGAAATACGTGCTGTCGGTAGGTGATGCCGTGGCCCGCCACCGTATCGAGCCGGTGATCCTGGTGGAAAAATCCACCGTGCCGGTGGGCACCGGCGACACCCTGCGCGCGCACATCGAGAAGGCCCTGCACCTGGCGGGCCGGCACCTGGAGTTCGATATCGTCTCCAACCCGGAATTCCTCAAGGAAGGCTCGGCCGTGGCCGACTGCCGCCGCCCGGATCGCATCATCATCGGCTGCGAGCGCGAAGAAGTGCGCGACGTGATGCGCGACCTGTACGCGCCGTTCAACCGCAACCATGACCGCATCATCTTCATGGACCTGCGCAGCGCCGAGCTGACCAAGTACGCCGCCAACTGCATGCTCGCGACCAAGATCAGCTTTATCAACCAGATCGCCGAGCTGGCCGAACACCTGGGCGCGGATATCGAAGCCGTACGCCTGGGCATCGGTGCCGACTCGCGCATTGGCTACCACTTCATCTACCCTGGCTGCGGCTACGGTGGTTCGTGCTTCCCCAAGGACATGCGCGCGCTGATCCACAGTGCCAAGCAGGCCAACTGCTCCAGTGACCTGTTGGAAGCCGTGGAAGCGATCAACCAGCGCCAGAAGAGCAAGCTGTTCGAGCGCATCAATGCGTTCTTCAAGGGCAACCTGCGCGGCAAGACCTTTGCCCTTTGGGGCCTGGCGTTCAAACCGAACACCGACGACATGCGCGATGCCCCCAGCCGCGTATTGATGGAAGCCCTGTGGGCCGCCGGCGCCAACGTACGCGCGTTCGACCCGGAAGCCATGCAGGAAACCCAGCGCATCTACGGCGATGACCCGCGCCTGATGCTGATGGGCACCCCGGAGTCGACCTTGAGCGGCGCCGATGCGCTGATAGTCTGCACCGAATGGCAGCAGTTCAAGGCACCGGACTTCGACCTGATTCACCAGCGCCTGAAAACCCCGGTGATCTTCGACGGCCGCAACCTGTATGACGGCGAGCGCCTGGCGCGCAAAGGCTTCCAGTACTTCCCGATGGGCCGTGGCGACTCGTGCCAGTTGCCGATTCCGCAGCAACAGTGGGTGCCACAGGTCGTGGAAGCCTGATACGTGAACAAAGCTCAACCGTCCCTGCTGAGCCCGACGATTCGCCGCCAATCCCTACTGCTGGGGTTGCTGGCGCTGGCGTTATTCATCGCTGGCAGCTGGCACCAGGCGATTATCGGCTTCGACTCCCGCTTCGTGGTGTTTGCCCAGGAGATGCTGCGCCACGGGCCGGGCTTTTTCCCGACCACCTACGGGCAGCCGTATGCGGATTACCTGGCCACCTCGACACTGCTGACCTGGTTGCTGTCGTTGCCCCTGGGCCAGGTCACCAGCCTCACGGCCTGGTTGCCCACGGCGCTGGCCTCGGCAGCGATCGTGGTGCTGGTGTATCGCCTCACGGCGCCCTACTCCCGGCACTGGGGCCTGCTGAGCATCGCGGTATTGCTGCTCAGCAGTACCTTCATCAGTGAAACCCGCTCGGTATCCCTCGACCAGATGCTCGCCGCGATTGCCCTGGCGGTGTTCTACCTGGGTTACGCGCATGACCACTTCGGTGCTGGCAAGCGCCTGCACTGGCTGTACCTGCTGCTGATCCTCGGCTTTGCGATTCGCGGTCCGATTGGCCTGGTGATACCCACCGGCGTGCTGTGCAGCTACTACCTGATCAATCGGCAATGGCGGCAGCTGTTCAGTTTTGGCTTGCTGGCGCTGGCGCTGTTGGTGGCGTGTGTCGGCCTGCTGTTGCTGATGGCCAAGCTCAGCGGCGGTGAGAGCTTCATGCAGGACGTGATCCGCATGCAGTTCCTGGGGCGCATGGATGGCAGCGAAGGCTCCAGCGGCGTGCTGTATTACTTCACCAGTTCGCTGGGCAATTACGCCATGGCCTATCCCGTGGCGCTGCTGGTACTGCTGGCAATCGCCCTCGGCGGCCGGCGTACGCCGGGGCCGGCCTTGCAGTTGGTGCTGTACTGCGCGGCCGCCGGCCTGCTGGTGATGCTTGGCCTGTCGATCCCACAGGCGAAAAAGGCGCGCTATGTGCTGCCGATGTTGCCCATGGCGGCAATCATTGCGGCCTATCCGTTCCAGGTTGCCGAGGGTCGGCTGTTTGCCGGGTTGCGCAGGCTGATGCTGGGCATTTGGACGTTGCTTCCGACGCTGCTGATCGCCGGGTTGTTGTTCGCACGCACACGTTATCCGCAGCAGCTGGAGCATCTGGGGCCAATGTTTGGCCTGCTGGGCGCGCTGCAGGTCGTGGCTGTGCTGGCGTTGTTCAAGGCGCAACTGCGCCCGCTGGGCCCGGCGTTGGCCGGTGTACTGGCGGTGTGGGCCAGCTATATCGGCGTGGTCGAGCCGCTGGAGCGCAGCCTCTACGACACCCGCACGTTTACCTTGCAGGTGCACGAGCAGGTCATGCAGCAGCGCGCGCCCGTGGTATTGCACGGCCTGGGTAAAGACGCCAAGGCCATCAAATACATGGTCAACCTTGATTGCGACCAGGTACCGTTGTTCACCCAGAACCCTGCTGACCTGAACCCGATACAGGGGCCGGCCTGGCTGGTGATGAGCGAGGCGGATTTCGAAGGGTTGAAAGACCCGCGCTTTCGCGCCCTCACGCCGACCCTGAGCGGTGAGTTCGACCGCAACCCCTACGTGCTGCTGCACCTGGCCCAGGCCCCACACCCTTGAGTGCTCTGCGTCGGGGCTCCCGACGCAGAAAACTCCTACGCAGCTATGCGTAATTGCTGCGACCATTGCCCTTCCCCGCGCCCGAAACCCAACGGTAAACTCGAATGCCATGTGTGGTAATCATTTACCGCCACGGGTCATGCATAACAACAAGGAAGCTGTAGGCCCGCGGTGTACGCCGCAGCCTATCCAATAAGAGGACAATGCCGTGTCAGATGATGTTTCGCCGGGCGTCTACGCGACCCCGGAGCCCGATCTCGTTCACGTTGGCTATTTGCCAGTCCCGCCCCTGGAGCGGCTGATGGAATTACGCGACGCGCTGGTGGCGCTCAAGGGCCCGCTTGCCAGTGATACCGGGCTGCAGGCGGATCTGCGAAAACGCTTGTTCAACGACGAGACCGATGATCGCGTCCTGGGCAAGCTCAGTGTGCAGGTCCCGCTTTTGTAAGTGTGGCAGTCTCACTTAACTGCATTATTTCTGGATTTAACCTGCATTAATATGCATTGGCGCGGTGTCGACAGGCACGGCACACTGCACAGGTTCCTTCCCCCAATGTTGGAACTTTCAAAGGGCTTTTCCGGGCAACCAGACAAGCCTTTTTTTTGCCTGTCGTTTATGGAATGCCTGTCAATGCTCGCTCGCTGGTTCCCTGCTGCTATCAATACCCGTCCCACTGAATGGAGTCGTGCCGCCATCGGCATGGCGCTCGGCACGCTGTTCAGCGTGTGGTTATGTGCCCAAGTGTTTGGCATGGACGTGGCCCTGCACCTGCTGGGGCCACTCGGGGCCTCGGCGGTGTTGTTGTTTGCGGTCTCATCCGGCGCGCTCGCGCAACCCTGGTCGATCATCGGCAGCTACCTGTGTGCCGGCGTGGTGGCCTTGCTGGTGGCCCGCGTCCTTGGGCGCACCCTGGGCGGTGCGTGCCTGGCGGCAGGCATGACGGTGGTGCTGATGTGCTGGCTGCGCTGCCTGCATCCACCTGCCGGTGGCCTGGCCATGACTCTGGTACTGGCCGACCCGGCCTCGGCCGCCCTCGGCTGGCATGAGATGGGCGCGGTGTTGCTGGGTGCCGGCGCCCTGCTCGCCTGTGCACTGGCTTACAACAATGCCACGCGCACCCGCTACCCCAAGGGCGCCGTCGAGGCTCCCGTGGTGGTCCTGCCAGACACCCGGGCCGCTCAAGACCCGGCCATTACCGCTGCCGACCTGAAGCTCGCGCTGGCCGACATGGAGCAGTTCTACGATGTCGCCCCCAGCGAGTTGGAACAGTTGATCCACGCCGCCGAAACCCACGCGCGGCGCCGCAGTATTGGTGAAGTCCTGGCCAGCCGCATCCCCTGACGCAGACACGCGGCCTGCTGCATAAATGCAAAAACGACCTGCATGATTGAAGGTTGTACTGGGCAAATTTGCACTGGTACGATCGCGAGATGGTTCTTCGCTGAACCTCTTGATAAAGAACAATAAAAGCAGGGAGTTACAGATGACTGCTCAGGTTTCAAACCAAGCAAGCAGCGCCGATATCCTTCAAGACGACGTCCTGGCCGAAGTGCGCAACCACATCGGCCACCTTACCCTCAACCGCCCTGCCGGCCTCAACGCCATCACCCTGGACATGGTCCGCAGCCTCGCCCGCCAGCTGCAGGCGTGGGCCGACGATCCGCAGGTGCATGCCGTGGTGCTGCGCGGCGCCGGCGAAAAGGCCTTTTGCGCCGGCGGTGATATTCGCTCCCTCTACGACAGCTTCAAAAACGGCGACACCCTGCACGAAGATTTCTTCGTCGAGGAATACGCGCTGGACCTGGCCATCCACCATTACCGCAAACCTGTCCTCGCGTTGATGGACGGGTTTGTCCTCGGCGGCGGCATGGGCCTGGTGCAGGGCGCGGATCTGCGCGTGGTCACCGAGCGCAGCCGCCTGGCCATGCCGGAAGTGGCAATCGGTTACTTCCCGGACGTTGGCGGCAGCTACTTCTTGCCGCGCATTCCCGGCGAGCTGGGGATTTACCTCGGCGTCACCGGCGTGCAGATTCGCGCCGCCGACGCCCTCTACTGCGGCCTCGCCGACTGGTACCTGGACAGCGCAAAGCTGGCCGACCTCGACCACAAGCTCGACCGCCTGCAATGGCACGAGTCGCCACTCAAGGACCTGCAGGGCGTACTGGCCAAACTCGCCGTGCAACAGTTGCCCGACGCGCCGCTGGCCGCCTTGCGCCCGGCCATCGACCATTTCTTCGGCCTGCCGGATATACCGAGTATCGTCGAGCAATTGCAGCAGGTGACGGTCGCCGACAGCCATGAATGGGCGCTCACTACCGCCCAACTGATGCACACCCGCTCGCCGCTGGCCATGGCCGTGACCCTGGAAATGCTGCGTCGCGGCCGGCGCCTGCCGCTGGAACGCTGCTTTGCCCTGGAACTGCACCTTGACCGCCAGTGGTTTGAACGCGGCGACCTCATCGAAGGCGTTCGTGCGCTGATCATCGACAAGGACAAGGCCCCGCGTTGGAATCCACCCACGCTGCACGGCCTGGACAACACCCATGTCGAGAGCTTCTTCCATCACTTCGAGAAGGTTGCGAACTAAGCCATGCAAGACATTGAATACACTGAAGAACAAGTGATGATTCGCGACATGGCGCGTGACTTTGCCCGTGGCGAAATCGCCCCCCATGCCCAAGCCTGGGAGAAAGCCGGCTGGATCGACGATGCCCTGGTCGCGAAGATGGGCGAACTCGGGCTGCTGGGCATGGTGGTCCCCGAAGAATGGGGTGGCACCTATGTCGACTACGTCGCATATGCTTTGGCCGTCGAGGAAATTTCCGCCGGCGATGGCGCCACCGGCGCGCTGATGAGTATCCACAATTCAGTTGGTTGCGGGCCCATTCTCAACTACGGCACACAGGAACAGAAACAGACCTGGCTGGCCGACCTCGCCAGTGGCCAGGCAATCGGTTGCTTCTGCCTCACCGAACCCCAGGCCGGTTCTGAAGCGCACAACCTGCGCACCCGCGCCGAGTTGCGCGATGGCCAATGGGTGATCAATGGTGCCAAGCAATTTGTCAGCAACGGCAAGCGCGCCAAGCTCGCTATTGTGTTCGCCGTGACCGACCCGCAATTGGGCAAGAAAGGTATCTCCGCATTCCTGGTGCCCACTGACACCCCAGGCTTTGTCGTCGACCGTACCGAACACAAGATGGGCATTCGCGCCTCGGACACTTGTGCCGTCACCCTCAACCAATGCAGCGTGCCCGAGGCCAACCTGCTGGGTGAGCGCGGCAAAGGCCTGGCGATTGCGCTGTCGAACCTGGAAGGCGGCCGCATCGGCATTGCCGCCCAGGCCCTGGGCATCGCCCGCGCGGCGTTTGAAGCTGCGCTGGTCTACGCCCGCGACCGCGTGCAGTTCGACAAGGCAATCATCGAGCACCAGAGCGTGGCGAACCTGCTGGCCGACATGCAAACCCGCCTGAATGCCGCGCGCTTGTTGATCCTGCACGCCGCGCGCCTGCGCTCGGCCGGCAAACCGTGCCTGTCGGAAGCCTCCCAGGCCAAGCTGTTCGCCTCGGAAATGGCCGAAAAGGTCTGCTCCTCGGCGATGCAGATTCACGGTGGGTATGGGTATCTGGAAGATTATCCCGTGGAACGCTACTACCGCGATGCGCGGATCACGCAGATTTACGAAGGGACCAGCGAGATACAGCGGATGGTGATTGCCAGGGAACTGAAGAACTATCCCCTCTAACTGAAAGACTACAACCCCCATGTGGGAGCGGGCTTGCTCGCGAATGCGCCAGGTCAGTCAAAGCTGCAGTGACTGATTAGCCGTATTCGCGGGCAAGCCCGCTCCCACATTTGGATCATCGGTGTAAGTGATGGGGGCTTACTTATCCTTGAACGCCGGCGCACGCTTGGCCACGAACGCCGCCATGCCTTCCTTCTGATCCAGGGTCGCGAACGCGGCATGGAACACCCGGCGCTCAAAGCGCACGCCTTCGGACAGGCTCACTTCAAACGCGCGGTTCACGCTTTCCTTGACCATCATGCTGATCGGAACCGATTTGCCGGCGATCAATGTGGCAACCTTCAAGGCCTCTTCCAACAATTCATCCGCCGGCACAATGCGCGCGACAATCCCGCAGCGCTCGGCTTCCACTGCATCGATAAAGCGCCCGGTCAGGCACATTTCCATGGCCTTGGCCTTGCCCACGGCGCGGGTCAGGCGCTGAGTGCCGCCCATGCCCGGCAACACGCCGAGGTTGATTTCCGGCTGGCCGAACTTGGCGCCGTCACCGGCGAGGATAAAGTCGCACATCAACGCCAATTCACAGCCCCCGCCGAGGGCGAAGCCGTTGACCGCGGCAATGATCGGCTTGCGGCGGTTGGCCACGCGGTCGCTGTCGCTGAACAGGTCGTCCAGGTAGATCTGCGGGTAGGTCAGCTCGGCCATTTCCTTGATGTCGGCGCCGGCGGCAAAGGCTTTCTTCGAGCCGGTCAGCACGATGCAGCCGATCTGTGGATCGGCTTCCAGGCCGTCCAGCGCCTGGTTCAGCTCGCTGACCAACTGGGCATTCAAGGCGTTCAGGGCTTGCGGGCGATTGAGGGTAATCAGCCCGACGCGGCCCTGGACTTCGAGCAAAATGGTTTCGTAACTCATGTATCGGCTCCTTAGAGATTGCGTGAGATGACCATGCGTTGAATATCGCTGGTGCCTTCGTAGATCTGGCAGACCCGCACATCGCGGTAGATCCGCTCGAGGGGGAAGTCGCTCAGGTAACCGTAACCGCCCAGGGTTTGCAAGGCGGCCGAACAGACTTTTTCAGCCATTTCCGAGGCGAACAGCTTGGCCATGGACGCTTCCACCAGCGCCGGCTTGCCGCTGTCACGCAGTGCCGCCGCGTACTGCACCATCTGCCGGGCGACGGCGATTTGCGTGGCCATGTCGGCCAGGCGAAACGCCACGGCCTGGTGCTCGATGAGTGGCTTGCCGAAGCTTTCGCGTTCCCTGGCATAGTCGCGGGCGGCTTCAAAGGCAGCGCGCGCCATGCCCACCGACTGCGAGGCGATACCCACGCGACCGCCTTCGAGGTTGGCCAGGGCGATTCGATAGCCTTCGCCCTCCGCGCCCAGGCGATTGGCCACCGGCACTTTCACGTCCTCGAACAGGATCTGGCAGGTGTCCGAGGCGTGCTGGCCGAGCTTGTCTTCGACCCGCGCCACACTGTAGCCCGGGGAGTCGGTGGGCACGATGAACGCGCTGATGCCGCGCTTGCCGGCGGCCGGGTCGGTCACCGCAAACACAATCACCACCCCGGCATTTTGCCCGGAGGTGATGAACTGCTTGCAGCCATTGAGCACGTAGTGATCACCGTCCAGGCGCGCCCGGGTCTTCAGGCTGCTGGCATCCGAACCGGCCTGGGGCTCGGTCAAGGCAAACGCGCCGAGCATGGCGCCACTGGCGAGCGGCTTGAGGAATTGCTCTTTCTGCTGATCGTTGCCGAACGTGAGGATGGGCACGCAGCCCACCGAGTTGTGCACGCTCATGATGGTCGAGCAGGCCCCGTCGCCGGCGGCGATTTCTTCCAGGGCCATGGCGTAGGCCAGGTAGCCGGTGTCGCAGCCGCCCCACTGTTCCGGCACGAGCATGCCGAAAACGCCCAGTTCGGCCATTTCGCCGATCGCTTCCTTGGGAAAACGGTGCTCGCGGTCCCAGTCGGCTGCGAACGGTTTCAGCCGCTCCTGGGCAAATTGCCGGGCCGCGTCGCTGATCTGCAGTTGTTCGTCATTGGGCAGCATAGGGTTTCCTTAATACAGGCATTCAACGGCCATGGCCGTGGCTTCACCGCCGCCGATACAGATCGCGGCCACGCCACGCTTGAGGCCTTTCTGGCGCAGGGCCGCGAGCAGGGTCACCAGGATTCGCGCGCCGGAAGCACCGATCGGGTGGCCCAGGGCACAGGCGCCGCCGTGAACGTTGACCTTGGCGTGCGGGATTTCCAGCTTGCTCATCGTCACCAGGGTGACCACCGCGAAGGCCTCGTTGATCTCGAACAGGTCAACTTCGTCGATGCTCCAGCCGGTCTTGCTCATCAGCTTGCGGATTGCGCCCACCGGCGCCACCGGGAACAACCCGGGCTCATCGGCAAAGGCCGCGTGACCATGGATCACCGCCAGCGGCTTGAGCCCGCGCTTGAGCGCCTCGGACTGGCGCATCAGCAACAAGGCCGCCGCACCGTCGGAAATCGAGCTGGAGTTGGCCGCCGTCACGGTCCCGCCTTCGCGGAACGCCGGTTTCAGGCTGGCGATCTTGTCCAGCTTGGCCTTGGGCGGTTGTTCGTCGTGCTGGACGGTCTTCTGTTCCTTGCCGACCGTGACCTGCACCGGGACGATCTCGGCGGCGAAGCTGCCATGGGTGATCGCTTCTTGCGCACGGGTCAACGAGGCGATGGCGAAGGCGTCCTGGGCTTCACGGGTAAAGCCGTTGTGCGCGGCGCAGTCTTCGGCAAAGGTGCCCATCAGGCGGCCCTTGTCGTAGGCGTCTTCGAGGCCGTCGAGGAACATATGGTCGAGCACGCGGCCGTGGCCCATGCGGTAGCCGCTGCGGGCGCGGTCGAGCAAATAAGGCGCGTTGGACATGCTTTCCATGCCGCCGGCAATCACCACGTCGACGCTGCCGGCCAGCAGCGAATCATGTGCCAGGATCGCCGCCTCCATGCCCGAACCGCACATCTTGTTGAGGGTGGTGCAGCGCGTCGACTTGTCCAGCCCGGCGCCGAGGGCCGCCTGGCGCGCCGGGGCCTGGCCGAGGCCGGCGGGCAGCACACAGCCGAACAGCACTTCATCGACAGCATCGGTGGCGATGCCGGCACGCTCGACCGCTGCACGGATCGCGGCAGAGCCCAGCTGCGGCGCGGTCAGACCCTTGAGGTCGCCCTGGAAGCCGCCCATGGGGGTGCGCACGGCGCTGACAATTACGATGGGATCAGTCATGGAAGTTCTCCTTACTTGGCGGCCATGCGCAAGGCGCCGTCGAGACGGATCACCTCGCCATTGAGCATGCTGTTTTCGATGATGTGGCGGACCAGCATCGCGTATTCCGCAGGTTTGCCCAGGCGCGGCGGGAATGGCACGCCTGCGGCCAGCGAGTCGCGCACTTCGGCGGTCATGCCGGCCATCATCGGCGTCTCGAAAATACCCGGGGCGATGGTCATCACGCGGATACCAAAGCGCGCCAGCTCGCGAGCGGCCGGCAACGTGAGGCTGGCGATCGCGCCTTTGGAGGCGGAATAGGCAGCCTGGCCGATCTGCCCATCAAACGCTGCAACCGAGGCGGTGTTGATGATCACGCCGCGCTCGCCATCGGCATTCGCTTCGCTTTCAGCAATGGCCGCTGCCGCCAGGCGCAGCAGGTTGAAGCTGCCGATCAGGTTGACGTTGATCACCTGGGCAAAGCTGGCTAGCCCGTGGGGGCCGTTCTTGCCGAGAATTTTCTCGCCACGCACCACACCGGCGCAGTTGACCAACCCATGCAGGCCGCCAAAGGCGGCAACGGTCGCTTGCACGGCGGCTTCGGCCGCCGCTTCCTGGCTGATATCGGCCACGGCGCTGCGTGCGTTCTCGCCCAACTGCTTGGCCTTGGCGGTCACCGCGTCGGCGTTCAAATCCACCAGCATCACCTTGGCACCGGCGGCAATCAGCATTTCTGCGGTGGCCGCGCCCAGGCCTGACGCGCCGCCGCTGACCAGGAAGATCTTGTTTTCAATCTGCATTATTGTTTCCTTGAACCAGAAGGACCGAATCGTGGAAATAGTCGCTCCCGCACGCTGGCGCAGCAATGGTCAAAGCTTTCAACCTGCTTGACTGGTTTGGCCAGTCATCAATCCTGCTTATCGGCCAGTCAGTCCAAGCGATTGGACGCCTGTCGCGCTTGCTTCTAATCTGAGGGGCTACACTCCTGAAGCCGCGTCTCCGAAGAAGCCCTGTCCCGCCGATGATTGTGCGTCCCAAACCCAACCTCCTGGGTATCCTGTTCTCCCTCAAAGGCTCGATAGCCAAGCGCATTGCCCTGCGCAGCCTGCTGGTCACGTTGCTGGCCTCGGTGATCGTGCTGGTGGAAACCCTGCACCCGGCGTATTTCTCCAAGGTCAACGCCACGCCATTCACGCTGCTGGGGCTGTCGCTGTCGATCTTCATGAGCTTTCGCAATAACGCCTGCTATGACCGCTGGTGGGAAGGCCGCAAGCAACTGGGGCAGATGATCATCGATGTACGCTCGCTGATCCGCGAGACCCAGGTGCTCAGTGACCCGGCCGAGCGCGCCGGCCTGCTGCGCGCGCTGGGTGGTTTTGCGCACGGCCTGGTCGCCCGCCTGCGGCATGAAGATGAAGCGCTGGCAATCAAGCCGTGGAGCGACGTCGACACCCGCCACCCCAACCTCCCCGACAAGCTGCTGCAGCAGGTCGGCGCGCGGTTTTCCGTGTTGACCGAACAGGGCGTGCTCAGCGAATGGCGCTACACCCAACTGGAGACCCGGCTGGTCAGCCTCAGCCAGGTGCAGGCCTCGTGCGAGCGGATCAAGGCCACGCCGCTGCCCTTCCCCTACACCTTGCTGCTGCACCGCACCATCTACCTGTTCTGCATTCTGTTGCCGTTCGCCATGGCCGAGCCCCTGGGCTGGCTCACGCCGGTGTTCACCGCCATTGTCAGCTACACCTTCTTTGGCCTGGACGAGATCGGCGATGATCTCGAAGACCCTTTCGGCTTCGACGAAAACGACCTGCCCTGCAACGCAATCCTGCGCACCCTGGAGCGCGAGATTCTCGCGGCCCTCGGCGAAACCGACTTGCCGCCGCCGCTCGAGCCGGTGGAATACGTGCTGACCTGACGCGGGTTTGACACCTGCCCTGGTCTGGCCGAAGCTGATGGCTTTGCTCTAGCTGCCCAAGCTTTCGGACGCCTGCATGTCAAAGTCACGCCGTTACTCCATCGTCGGCCTGTGCGCCCTGTTGTTGATTGTACTGATCACCTGGTATTTCTCCCGTTCCACACCGGTGGCCGTGCCACCCGCCATTGCCCATGGTTACGCGAAAGCGCTGAAACAGGCGCATAACGGCGAGCCGGGCGCGGCGCGCGTGCTCTATCAGCAATTGGGCCGGCCGGACCTGTCGCCCGAGCGCCGCGCCGCATTGCATGCCGAACTGCCCAACTACCCCAGCCCCCAGGCCTTGAAGCTGGCGGATAAAGACCTCGCCAGCGACTCGCCGCTGGTACGCGAAGCCGCTATCCATAGCATTGTCGGCCTGGTGCCCACGGGCCAGCGCACGCTGTTGCTCGGCCCTGCCCTGGATGACCCCGAACAAGGCGTGCGCTTTGCCGCCGCCAATGCCTTGCTCGGTCTCTCGCCCGACACCTTGGGATTGTATTTCGGGCCCTTGCAGCAGGTGCTGGATGAGTTCGTGAAGAAGCTCAAGGCCCAGCCGGAAACGGCTGAGGGCTGGATTCAACTGGCGCGCCTGTACATCCACAGCGCCCTGCTGCCCGATGCACAAAATGCGCTGGAACAGGCCATGCGCCTGCAGCCGGACAACTTGCAGGCGGTGGTCGCGCAGATCGAGCTGCTGGATAAGCAAGGCAAGACCGACGAGTCCCGTCAACTGCTCGCGCGGCAACTGGCGGCGCACCCTGAATCGGCTTACCTGCAACATGCGCTGGGCATGTGGCTGCTGCACCACGGCGAGCGCCCCTATGCGCTGCTGGGCCTGTCCAAGGCCGTGGAGCTGGAGCCGGACAATCAGGATTACCGCTACGACCTGGCCACCACCCTGCACGCCCAGCAGGAACAGGAAGCGGCCCAGCGCCAGTTGGAAGAAATCATCCAGCGCCACCCGGCCAATCGCAAGGCGCGGGTGCTGCTCGTCACATACTGGAAAGAAAGCGGCCAATTGCAGAACGTGCAGGTGCTGCTGGCCCAGCTCGAACAGCAAAACCCCGACGATCCGGCCCTGCAACAGGGTCTGTAGACATCACCGGCCGTATTTTCCTGGAACAGGTTGAACCGCCGCAAAGCGCTACGGTCAAGAGAACATGGCGCGTCCACCAGGGCGCGCATCCTCTACTCGTATGTGACCTGAGGGCACTTCTTGTCTACATCCAAAGCGTTGTTATCCGAAAAAGCAGCCACCGGCATCGAAGGTCTTGATGACATTCTTTCCGGCGGGCTATCGCGCAGCCATCTGTTTCTCCTGGAAGGCGAACCTGGCACCGGTAAAACCACGGTCGCCCTGCACTTTCTGCAGGCCGGCGCGAAAGAAGGTGAGCGAACGCTGTACATCACGCTGTCCGAAACCGAGCGCGAATTGCGCCAAGGCGCCAAGTCCCACGGGTGGGACCTGGACGAGAATATCCATATCTTCGAACTGACCCCGCCGGAGAGCCTGCTGGATGCCGAGCACCAGCAGAGCCTGTTGTACTCCTCCGATCTCGAACTGGGCGAAGCCACCCGGCAGATCTTCGAAGTGGTGGAACGGGTCAAGCCGACCCGCGTGGTGGTCGACAGCCTTTCGGAAATCCGCCTGCTCGCACAAAGCTCGCTGCGCTATCGCCGCCAGATCCTGGCGATCAAACACTACTTCGTGCGCTATGACGCCACCGTACTGCTGCTGGATGACCTGACCACCGAATCCCTCGACAAAACCGTGCACAGCGTGGCGCACGGCGTCATCCGCCTGGAAGAACTGACACCCAATTACGGCGCCGAACGCCGTCGCGTGCGCATAGTGAAGTACCGCGGCCAGAAATACCGTGGCGGCTTTCACGACTTCACCATCATGCAGGATGGCATTCACGTGTTCCCCCGCCTGGTGGCCGCCGAGCATCGCGGCGGCTACGTGCGCCAGACTTTGAGCAGCGGCATCCAAGAACTGGACGCCTTGATGGGCGGCGGCGTGGAGACCGGCTCCAGCAGCCTGATCCTCGGCCCGGCCGGTACCGGCAAATCGCTGATCTCGATGATCTTTGCCGCCTCTGCCGTGGCCCGTGGCGAAAAAGCCGCGCTGTTCATTTTCGATGAAGAACTGGGCCTGCTGTTCGAGCGCATGAAAAACATGGGCATCGACCTCGACGCCCTGCAAGCCACCGGCAACCTGCTGATCGAACAAGTGGACGCCGCCGAGCTGTCCCCCGGCGAGTTCTCGCACCGGGTACGCCGCTGTGTCGACGAGCGCGGGATCAAGACCGTGGTCATCGACAGCATCAACGGTTACCAGGCGGCCATGCCGGAAGAGAACGCGCTGATCCTGCATATGCACGAGTTGCTGCTGTACCTCAACCGCCGGGGCGCGGCCACCTTCATGACCGTCGCGCAGCACGGGCTGGTCGGCGACATGCAGGCACCGGTCGACATCACTTACCTGGCAGACACCGTGATTCTGCTGCGTTACTTCGAGGCGCTGGGCAAGGTGCGCCGTGCCATCTCGATCATCAAGAAACGCACCGGCTCCCACGAGTCGACCATCCGCGAATACCGTATCAGCAGCCGCGGCATGACCGTCGGCGAACCGCTGGATAATTTCCAGGGCGTGTTGCGTGGCATTCCAACCTACATGGGCGCAGGCTCGCCTCTGCTCAAGGATGAGGGCGTGTGACGGCTATTTCACCCGTATCCGAGCGCGCCATCGTCCTGGCGCCTATGGGCCGCGACGGTACTTTGGCGCTGATGATGCTCAACGAGGCTGGCTACAGCGGCATCGTTGCCAGCAGCCTGCCGATGCTGTGCGAGGCCCTGGAGCAAGGTGCCGGCCTGCTGATCATTGCGGCCGAAGCGCTGCGGGGCGCGGACCTGGAGCCGTTGCTGGAGCATTTGCATCAGCAGCCAGCCTGGTCGGACCTGCCCATCGTGCTGATGACCCACCACGGCGGCAGCGAACAGAATGGTTCTTCGCACCTGAGTGGCCTGCTCGGCAATGTCACGTTCCTTGAGCGGCCGTTCCACCCCATCACCCTGATCAGCCTGGTGAGCGCGGCCCTGCGCGGTCGCCGCCGGCAATACGACGCGCGTGACCGCTTGATTGACCTCAGCGAGAGCGAACTGCGCCTGCAGCGCACCCTGGAAACCCTCGAACAACAAGTCGAGGAGCGCACGGCGCAGTTGCGCAGCAACGAAGAAGCGTTGCGCCAATCGCAGAAAATGGAAGCGGTCGGGCAGTTGACGGGCGGTATCGCCCACGACTTCAACAATATGCTCACCGGCATTATCGGCAGCCTGGAGCTGTTGCGGCGGCGTGTGTCGCGCGGCAAGTTGGACGACCTCGACAGCCTGATTGACCTGGGCGTGACTTCGGCCAACCGCGCTGCCGGCCTGACTCACCGCCTGCTGGCGTTTTCACGGCGCCAGTCGCTGGATTCCAAGCCAGTGCAGATCAACGAGCTGGTCACTTCGATGGGCGAACTGCTGCAACGCAGCATCAACGAGAGCATTGCCCTGGACATGCGCCTGGAGGACCGGCTGTGGACCGCCGAAGCCGACCCCAATCAGCTGGAGAGCGCCCTGCTCAACCTGGTCTTGAATGCCCGCGACGCCATGCCCGACGGCGGCCGGCTGATCGTCGAAACCAGCAACCGCCACCTCGACAGCGTGTTCACCGCCGCGTATGGCACCTTGAACCCCGGCGACTACGTGGAACTGAGCGTCAGCGACACCGGCTGCGGGATTCCGGAAAGCCTCATAGGGCGGGTATTCGACCCGTTCTTCACGACCAAACCCATCGGCCAGGGCACCGGCCTGGGCTTGTCGATGATCTACGGTTTTGCACGCCAATCTCATGGCCATGTGACCATCCACAGTGAGGTGGGCAAAGGCACCACCGTGAGCCTGTTTCTCCCGCGTTTTGTCGGTGAATTGACGGCTGATACGCCGTTGGACTCCGCTCTATTGCCTTTCGCGAATGCCGGCGAGTGCGTGCTGATCGTCGAGGACGACCCCGCCGTGCGCGTGCTGGTGAGCCAGGTGCTGAGCGAGTTGGGCTACGCCTTCGTCGAAGCCGGCGATGCCGACAATGCGCTGCCGATCATCGAGTCCAGCCAGCGCATCGACCTGATGATCAGCGATGTGGGGCTGCCAGGCATGAATGGCCGCCAGCTGGCCGAAATCGGCCGGCAAATTCGCCCGGACTTGAAGGTTTTGTTTATTACCGGCTATGCCGAGCATGCGGCGGTACGGGGCGGTTTCCTGGACCCGGGCATGCAGTTGATCACCAAGCCGTTTACCTTTGATTTGTTGACGGCGAAGGTGCGGGAGATGATTCACCTGCAGATAAGGGAATGAGGCGCAGGTTAAACAAAACACTGGGCACCGACCGGGTCCGCTGACGAGCTATTTACGTTGATGGCGATGAATTAGGCACTAATACGCAGTGGCGCCGTTTGTATCGGCGTCGACAGCGCACATAGAAACTTCCGGCAAAGGGTAGAGTTGGAACGCTAGAGGCTGATGCCAATACCAAGTGTTATACCGCGGGCGCAGTTACAACACCCGGGGTATGTTCATTTGCCTCTCAGAGAATGCCACCCATGATTTCACCTGATAGCGTTACTCTTCCCCGCCCGCATCTTCAGAACGCCCCGCAAACACCCACTTCCCCTTCGCCCCAAGTGCCTCTTGCTGAATCTTCTTCCGAGCGGGGCATCGATCCCGTACCTAATCAACGATCTATTCGGAGCATCGGGCAAGGATCGCTGCTCGCCCAACACAGTGTCCAGAACCAGCTGCCACCACCGCCGCAAAAACATTCGATGACGGCGGCTGATGCCATGGGTCAACAAGCACTTATCGACGGTCTGACTAAAACAGGTGAATTGCAGAAACATCAATACTATGGCACTGAACGGCGGCTTAGATCGCTGCAGATAACCCTGCCACCAGACTCTTACATTGCGCGCAAGAACAACCTTGTCGAAGGGCAAAGCATAAGCGCTGAACGGTTCATCCAGGCGCTGGGCTTGCCGTTACCCACCAGTTGGCAAGAGACCTTGCGATTGACCCAGAAAATTGCCATGCCATTGCCCGCACCGCCTGCGCTGGGTGGTTTCGGGGGGCTGCTGGGTCGGACCATACCCTTGGCTCAATCCCAGCAAGACCGCGTGCGCGCTATCGTCAACGAATCAGCCAATACCAGCATTCAGTCCTTGATCACACACGCTGTCACCAACACGGATTCACCCGTAACCCCTCGCAAGGTACTTGATCAGTTGATCGCAAACCCCCAGGCGCAGGCACTGGGTCAGAAACTGGAAGCCGAACTGCAGGGTATTTCAACCCCAACCAGTGTCAATGAATGGTTGATGACAGCGCTGGCACTGGAACTGGGCATCACGCCCGAAACACAACGCAACCGTATCGCAGGCTATGACCTGAACCAGCCCGACAATTGGGGCAAACCCGCTTCGGCGATCATCGCAGCGGTCAATGACCATCTGGAACGTCAAAACGCCGATGTCCCTGACCTAAGGGGGTACATCCTGCTCTCGCGGGTAGCGCCGCAGTTTCTGGTCAAACAGTTGCCTGAGAACCTGGTGTACGGTTCCAACGAGTGGGCGGTGTTCAGTGCTGCCGTCTCGCGCATTGAGCAACAGGCGCCCGGTACTGCGGCGACCATGACATTTGACCAAGTGATCGAGTTCGGCAACACCTCTCCGGTTAGCGAGCGCCAAGCGGTGCAAGCCGCCCTTGCGCGACGCAACGCCATGGTTGACTGGGGTATCGTCAATGGTTTTCTGATCAAGAATGACGATGACAACTACGACCCGGCAGCGATTGAACACACGCAGGGCAAATTCAACGAGCAGATAACAGAGCTCAGTACACGCCTCGCGGTGTTCTCCTCACCGCTGCCGACCCGAAAAGCCTTGGCAGAAGCCGAACTCAAAAAAGTACTGGGCGATGACGTCCCTCTGGAGAAAGAATTCATCAAGCTGGGCCGCCAAAACAGAGGTGGCATAGCGTACTCGATTATTGATCTATATATGTCGGGTCGGCTCAAGACCGATTCGCTCAGGTCTGACTCTGACAAAGAGCTTCTAAAAAAAGTCGAGCCTAAATTCGATGAGCTTCCTGATATCAAAGAAGTATTTAAGGAAACGTTCACGCCTTATTTCGACGGGGTAAAAAAAGCCTTTACCTCACGCATAAAGAGTCAAATTTCACGACTCCCTTTAGAAGACCGAAAAAACTTTGAATTCGGCGGCGTAACGGCTTACTCCGTCCGCCTCCCCCTGCGTGAGGATAGCGACGATGACATCAGTCAAAAACAATACAAAAATATTGGGCGCAGTTGCCTATTGTTTAAAACGGTGCGTGGCGAGGAAACCACCTACTATGAGTTTTCTATAAGCGATCAGACCATTCGCAAAAAAACCGACCTGCCTGAAGAACTGCCAATCGGTGCAACCCATATCGCCCGTGGGGTAGACGGCGATAAATATATCGAAGGGTTTACACGGCTGCCGTTCGATCTGGATAAGTATGGGATCGGGCACGGAGGGCTGCCACCGCCAAAAGTCCCCGTCATCATTGATCGGGTCAAGATCCAGCCCGCATCAGGTACCCCCGGCGCCGACGAACCGAACTCGACAACGGCCCCCCTCAAGACATTTTTCACCACTAAGACCGATGCGATTGCCACGACCGTCAGCGAGCATTTTTTCAGCGACAAGGACAGTTTCGAGACAGATGCTTCAGGTGAAACAAACTTTGAGAAGCGATACCGGGAAAACCATCAACTCAACAACGGCATTCTGAATGTCATTATTCCGTTCAAGTCCGCTATCGAAAACGCGATTGAGGGTAAATGGGACGAAGCCATCGGCGATGCCATGCTGGATCTGATATCGCTTTATAATCCTGGCGCCAAAGGCGGTGGCATTGTTAACAGAACCAGTAAAAAAACCGCCTTAGGGCTGCTGACAGGCGTTAAAAAATTCGGCGGCGCCGTGCTGAAAGACGCCAATCTTTTCGCTGACGTAGCGGACCTGACGCGCTTGTTGACCAAAGGTGCGAAATCCGCAGCATCGTCACTCTATGACGGTGTTCATTCTCTGCAGTTGTCTGGCCGCGGTTTGCTCACGGCGCCTAACGGCCTGGACAGCGTGTCGATGGGTACCTTCAAGCATCAAGGCGAAATTGTGCAGGGCGCGGCAGCGTTCAAAGATAACAAGTGGTACGCACTTGATCCTTTGTCACTGAAACCTTATGGCGCACCGCTGGAGGATTTCTTGCCGTCGCTGCAGGCCCAAATGGCAGAATTGGGGAAATGGGCGACTGCGGACAGCCCCCGAAAGACACTCGATGAGGCCGTTGTCAAAAGCTGGAAAAAGACCGTTAACGACCATCGCACTGGACCGCAAAAAGCTCAGTTTGAAAGCGGATACCAATCAGGAAACCCGCAAACTATCGCGGGGTTTTCCAATTCCATGAAGCCCGCAGATATCATCACCCTGGCTGGCAATAAAAACCTTACTGCCAAGGAGGTCGGGATGCTGCTCAAGCGCTTCGACGATCTCTCTTACCAACTCGGTCGAGGTGGCTCAGCTCGTTTTATCGACGCCATAGAACCCGGGCTCGGCAGCGTAATACCTATGCCTCAAGTCATCTACCTTTCCAAGACCGGGCAATTGTCCGATGGCCAATGTGCCGCGCTGTCACGCGTCATGGCGGACGCCATGGCAGAAGGCAAAGAACGGTTATTGATCAAAAACATGCTCAGTGCAGCGGCCTACCCGGCCGATCCGGCCTCCAGGGAATTTACTGCCAAACTGAGCAAGATCCAAACCCAAGTCGGCGCACGAAGTGCTTTCCATGCTCAGCAGACAGTGCGTCAGGACACGATTCAAGGCATCGTGAATGAGCTGGCCGACGCCAGCGTATCCAAGTCAATAATGATCGACTCTCCTGGTCACGCCATGGCCGCCGGGGTAAGGGTTGATGACACAGGAAAGAGTTTCTACTTCTATGACCCTAATCATGGGCTTGCGAAATTTTCCAATGCGCAGGACATGGAAAAGGCCCTGGAGAAACTGACTCGCGACACGAAACTGAAGCCAGGCTACGTGACTCATAGCACTGACCCCGCGAAGTTGGAGTTCAAGGTCTTCGACCATACTGACGCGTGGCAGCGAACAAACAGTGTGCTGAGTACGGATGTTAAAAAGCTCTATGACGCACGACTGGCCATCCGACCAGACAGCGAAAGAAGTGCTGAAAAGTTCATGGTTCGTTTACTCAGTGAACATCTTGCCACGCCCGGGGCCAAGGCAAGTGTCCGAACCCTTGAGGAACTGAAGCAATTTGACTTCGCCGTCCCAACCCAAATATTCCGGGGGCATACAGCTACCGGGGATACTCTCGCGACCGGTCTCAGGCGTGCAGCGGGAACGGACTCGTCCGGCGACGACTATCTGGCTGCGATTATCCAACATACGGCGAGAACATCAGGCAGTGGCGGTGAAGTCATGTCATTCAGCGCGAGCAAGGCCAAAGCCAATAGTTTTGCCACCCAATACTCAACCCCCACGAAGAAGGTGCCCGTCTTTACGGTCGACACCACCCAAGACCCGGACGCATTTCGGACGGTGGTCGATATCGTTCTCAAAGACGGTGAAAGACTGGTCAGGGATAAAAAAATCACTAAGGCAACCCTTCTGCAAGCCGTTGAAAAATTGAACGGGCAGGAGTTAGAGGTGTTTTATGTCAAAGGCGACATACCGCCGGCATTTATGGTGAGCTAAGGCACCTCTCATCTTGAGCCTATGAAATCAGCGGCGTCGGGCTTTCGACGCCGCTGCGGCAACTATAACGCCGCACAGGATTTATCTGCAGATGTAAAAGAAAAAGACGGCTGCCAACTTGCTATATACCTGTCTGCCTACCTGACAATAGCGCACTCAGCCCGAATACCTGGCGACTTAAACTTCGGGCTCATCAATTCTCTTTAAAAACCGCCCGCCCCAAGGGGTATATCCGCCTATCAGTAAACATATAAGTCTTTCTATGTCTGCTGTGGAACCCGCCGCCCAAGCTGAACAACTTATAGGGCCATACCATGACATATGACACGGCCATATTTTTAGTACGCGAAGCGAGGCGAGCATGTTATCAACCAGCAATTCCCTGAGACCCCTTCCAGTCAATGCAGTGTCAGGGGGAATTCAGGCGAACAGCTCGACACCCGAGCGCAGGAGTAGGCCGTTAGAGACAACGCCTGAAAGTTCGAATCTTAGCGGATACGTTGAAGCAGATAGTGTGCTCGCCGGACTCTATGCCACTGCCCTGCGCGATGGCATTAAAAACGGGATCCTGCAGGAGTCGTTAGATAATATTCCTAAAGATTCGTCGTTCGGCAAATGGTGGTCGCATCTTCATGACGCGATCAAGAGCCCACAGTTTACCGAGTGGGCCAAAAGCAAACATATCGATCTATCGAAACCCATCGAGATTTATCCGGGTTTCGACCAGATCTCCTGCTACATTCATGGCGAACGCAAATCCTTATGGGGCCCCGAGCAGGATAAGTTGTGGCCTGTTTTCATGGCGCCTGTCATGAAAGCTGCGGGCGTATTGGGGCTTGGAAAGACAGCGATTACAGCGCCCACCTCCGGTTCATCCGCCCCCTTGGAGACAATCGGCAAGTTCTATGGCGAGCCCAGGCGGCCTTGGTCGATGGGTACCTTGGCAGAGCGCGCCACGAAACTGGAGCGCACAAAAATATTTGAGCCGATACCGCCGGCTGATCTGGCCAAGCGGGCTCATGAGCGCTCTGATGAAGCCTTGGCGCATGAGCAGACAGCGCTGGGAGATGCCCAGGATAAACACGTCCTGGGGGCCAAGCTGCGTGCCCTCCCCAACGATGACCCAGCGCAAATCGCCAGGTATTTGAAAGACACATTGCTGCAGGTTCATCCCCTGTCCAGCTACAGCCTTAACCAAGAGGAGCAAGTCAGCGACACTGTCAGCCTTGAAGCCTTTATCTCGGGTAATGGATGGCAGCTACCCAAAAGCCGCGTTGAACTGAACAATCTGATTGAAGTACTGGATATACCGCCAATGCAAGAGCCTCCCCATGGAGACTTCGGCGGCGGATTATCCTGGTCCCCACCGCTGGATCTGGAGTCGCAGACACACGTTTACAGCCATGTCCTCTATAACTTGAAGCTTCCTGGTCTGGACGGGGGAAACTCCACTGTCAGAAAGAAGGGCGCACTGGATTACCTCATGAAGAGGATGCCGCTTGAGACTTACGACCTGCGTAACCCCCGCAGAGTCATTGAGGATGTTCTCGGCTCTCCCAAGGCGCTTGAGTTGGGCAAGGCGCTTCAAGAAAAAATGGGCGCCGCAGTAACGGAGGAGACCTTCCAGGATTGGGCCTTGACCGCGATCATGACCACCCTGGACAACGAATCTGTATTTGCGCCTAAACAGCATCATACGGCGGGGTTCGATCTATCGGCCGACCGCCTCTACGGTCAACCCTTGGCGGGCGTAAAGCAGGCACTGTCGGACCACTTGGTCGCCACCGGCAAAACGTCGGCACGGCTAGCCCCCATTGGAACGCATCTGCTGCTATCCCGTGCCGCCCCGGAGCTATTGGTCAAGGACATCCCCAGTAGCGTTACCTATGGCTCCAATTCGTGGATGCACTTGAGGGCTGCGGTCAAGTTCATTGAGGCACAGGCGCCTGGGGCCAGTGCTCAAATGAACTTCACTCAGATTATGGAGCGCGCCAACCTGACACCGCTCAGCAGTGATGAGCAAGCGCTCAGGAACGTGTTTACCAATGAATCGCTGATGCTCTGGGGGAAGCTCAATAGCGTCATCGGCAATCAAGCGGGCGATACTCCCTCACTGGAGGATTTAAAGCTGTGCCAGACACATTTTAATCAGCAAGTTGAAGAGTTGTCGAAAGTCTCCCAGCACCTCATGACGCCCATGCCGACTCGCCGTGACATAGCGCTGGAAAAGTTAAAGGATGTGTTTGGCGAGACGCTACCGCTAGAAAGGAACTACCTGCAATCGGCCAACGAGCAATACGGCGACAATCGTTATTTCTCGCCGGTCGATGTTTATATGTCAAACGAGTTGCGTCCTGGGCGCTGGAGGTCTATCGATTCAAGCCTGTCGGCTAATGACCTTACCAGCAAAGGCATGACGGACCCGAACTTCACTTTCAAAACGAGATTCGATGCCTACCACCATGATTTGAAAGTCAGCCATAAAAACCTGCTGAAGAATATGTTTTCGAAGTTACCCGAGGAGGACCGTAAGCATCTTGAGTTTGGTAAGCAGGAATTATATTACTTACGCCCGGCCATCACCGGCTATGCTTCACATCTCATCCCCTCGGCGGATGAAATCGTTGCGAAAGGATTAGGTGGATTGTTAATTCGCTCTGAGCACGAGGGCAATGTCTGCCATTACGAAGTTTTCCCCAATAGCATGCTGATTCGTAAACGCACGGATCTTCCCCGTCAATTGGAACTCGGCGGTGTGAAACCGCTGGTGAATACCGAAATAAATAAAACTCACCGCCTTGATTGGAATGCCTACAAAACCGGTAAACCGCCTCGGGCCGAGTCGACCACCTCGCAAATACAGCTGCATCGCATAACGCCAGAGAAAGAATGGGTGCCGCCCCCTCAGGACAGTTCGGTCAACGCCATGCCGATGTCTTATTTCGGTGGGAAGTCCGAATACCTTGCGGAACTGGCGGCCAGCCAACATTTCACACCTGACTATGAAACATTCAAGAATGCTGCCCACGGGGAAAGCGCCTTGGAGGAAACCACCCGACAACACATCGCCGGACGAGAGTTCCTGCTGGGCTTGATTCCGTTCAAGAACGCCATCGAAGCAGCTATTGACGGGGACGCTGCACAGGCCGCCATGCTGTTTGTCATGGATGGCTTGAGTTTCGTGGTCCCTGCGGGGAAGGTCGCCAGCAATATCGGCAAAATAGGTACCAGCGGGGCGCTCAAATCCTTGAGCATTGCCAAAATGGCCGGCGCAGGCATTCTTGCCGCAGCAAACCCGGTAGGTGGCCTGGATGACTTGGTTCGCCTGGTGGGAAAAGGCGGACAAAAGCTCACTGTCATAGGGGCTCAGCGTTTCGGTAAGGTGATGAGCATTACGGATAACGTCGATTTGGTGAAATTGTCTAACCGACACGATATTGCAATGGGAACTTACAAGGTAGCGGGCAGTACCGAGCCTGTCAGCGTCGCGGCCAAATACAATGACGCTGCGGGCAAATGGTTGCCTTACGATGTTATCAAGAACAGGGTCTACGGTAAGCCCCTTGATAACTTTACACCTGAAACGGCGAGGTATTCCAACAGTGCTGCGCGAAGAGTTAATGAAAACCATCTGGAAAGGAGTTTGGCCAAAGACAACAGTATAAATTTTGGGCGAAACATTAAGGATTTTAATTCGCCGGGGACGGGTATTTTTACTTATGTAGATGAATACAAAGGCGTTGAGCGACTTAACGTTTGCGCGCATGGCATTGACCCAAATGCCGCAGACCTGTTGCTCGATGAGCCGATGAAAATATATTACAACGGGAAGAACAATACACCCGCTGAACTGTTGGCGACGCTCAAGGCTTCCAATATAAATCCAGAAAGTTTTAATAACGTGCGGCTGTTAATGTGCGACCCTGCCAGTGGCAGCGTCGATTCTTTCAGGCAGCAATTCGGGGGATTGATCAAGCGTGAAGTCAAGGCCTTCCAAGGACCTCTGCAAGCGAATCTGTCGCCGGACGCTATCAACGAAATTTCAAGAAGTGTCCCTACCAACACCGCACATTTAACCGGTGAGCAAATCAAAGATGAAATCACCCGACGACTGCTTCCCTCTTTAGCCAACCACCCTAAAAGAGCTGCTCTGCCTGGGGATTTGTTGTCGGGGAGTCAATCCTCGAACGTGATCAGTTTCAACGCGGTGTCTCACCGTTTGAACACCCTGACGAACTCCGCTGGGAGTTATGACTTGTTACTCGCCGCCAAACGCTTTGATGCATCGTCTCTGGGCACCTTCAAAGTGAACGCTGAGTTAGTGGAAGGTCCCGTTGTCCTGCAAAATGGCAAATGGCATCGCTACAACACGGTAACCGGCCAAGCCTACGGCCCTGCGGTGAGGGACTTCCTGCCCTCTGCTCGACTCAATACGGAAGACTTGGGGAAATGGACGACGGCCGATGGCACCGTCAAGAAAGTCGATGAGGCCGTTGTCAATAACTGGAAAAGAACGGTCAGGACACATCGCGAAGGGCCGGAAAAAGAGGCGTTTGAGAGCGGGTATTATTCTGGAAACCCAGAAACGATCAAGGGCTTCTCAAATAATATGAAAGCCCCCGATATCATGAAATTGGCGGGTAACAGAGACCTCACAGCAAGGCAGGTTGGGATGCTGGTCAAAAAGTACGACGACGTCGCCTACGAACTGGGGCGCAATGGTTCAGCGAAGTTTATCGACGTCATCGAACCACGTTTTGGCAACGTGCACCCGATGCCGCAGGTCGTTTACTTTTCCAAGACCGCGCAACTGTCTGATGGGCAATGCGCTGCGCTTTCACGCGTGATGGCCACCGCAATGGAGCAAGGAAAGGAAGGGCAACTGATTAAAAACATGTTTAGCGCAGCGGCCTTTCCAACGGATCCAGCCTCACGAGAATTCATTGGCAAACTGAGCAAGATGCAAAATCAAGTGGGTGCCCGCAGTGCTTTTCACGCAGGACAGCCTGTACGGGAGCTCTCAGTCAATGACATGGTCAAGGAATTGGCAGACGCTACTGTTTCAAAGTCAGTGATGATCGACTCGCCGGGGCACGCCATGGCGGCAGGAGTAAAAATCCAGGATGGCAGCAGATCCTATTACTTCTACGATCCTAATTTTGGTCTCGCCGACTTCAGCAGTGCAGAGGCCATGCAAAAGGGGCTTGAAAAACTGACCCGCGATAAAAAGCTGAAACCGCAATATAAAACCCACGACACCGACCCCAACAAGCTGACCTTCAAGGTTTTTGACCATGACGATGCCTGGCAGCAAAAAAACAGTGTGTTCAGCGCAGATGTCAAAAAACTGTATGAAAACCCCCTAGCGCTTTCTGGCACTACGCCCCTCTCTAACGCAGAATTGCGGAAGAATTGGGAAATTCTCTATCAGGCGCCGGACAATCAACAGCGAATCTGTTACGAGTCTTCCGTGCTCATCGGTCAATCTGAAAAAACCCTTTCGCCCGAAGTATTTACCGCGGTCATAGCAAGTACAAATGGTGAGGGCACTAATTACTCACGACGCTATCTGGACTTGATGGGCATCAAACAAGACAGTCTGAAGGCGACCTTCAATGCCGAAGACATCACAGAGTCTGGGCTGATTAATTTCAAGCATACCAACCAAGGCGGAGAATTCGGGCATACCGTCTACATTCAAAAAACAAAAAACGATGAGTTGTTTCTTTTCAATATCAATAGCCCGGACCTGGACGTGGCGATGATCAGAAATGGCAATCCGCCGGAATATAGTGGCGGGATGTCAGTGTTCCCCCTTAGCAATGGCAAAAGCAAAGGCCTGCAGGACTTCCTCGATGGGCTCGGGGGCAAACCGGGTTGGCAATTTGCCTACACACCCGCCAGCACGCTTAATGCCAATGTGAAAAAATTGGCACCTTGAACCTGTGAAATCAGCGGCGTCGAGCTTTCGACGCCGCCCCTCCATCAAGCCAACAATGCAGGACTGCATTCACGTGTTCCCGCGCCTTTGGCCGGCGGGGCTGAGACTGGCTCCAGCAGCCTGATCCTCAGCCCCGCCGGTAGGTACCGAGCCTACTGAGCCAACGATTGCCAGGCAACCGTGCCGGAAAAACGCGCTGATGCTGCCTATACATCCGTAAGGTGAGGGAGATGATTCGGGCCTGATTGCGTTCGCAGGGTCACCGCCCATCACGAACATAGCCTGCAATCATTGGCCAGGCGAAGCGTGGAATTACTCATCACAGTTTGGGTACGAAGGTTTGTACCTGAGGGTATGAAATGTACCCCTGGTACCCTCTGAATAGGACCTGGATGAACCACACCGATGATGATGCCAAACTCCGCAGCCCAGACACCTCGCACACCTACCCAGAATTCCACCTTCCCCCAGGTTCCCGTTGATCAGCCGACTACGGGCATTGGCATCGGCCCCGAAAGCGATACCCCGACACCCTCCACGTTTTCGAGTACCTCTCGCGCCACTGGCGACACTCAACTGGCGGCGCTTTATGCCAGCACACTGCCACAAATCACCGGTATCGCCAGCCGGGACAGCGAGCTTATGCTGGAAAACATTCCGCCACATTCCACCTTTGGCCAGTGGTGGGCACAACTGGGGCGCGCCATGCAGTCCCCGGATGTAGGCGACTGGATGAGATCTGTGGGGATCGATACGCGCACGGTTCAGATATCTCCTGAAACAGGCCAAATTTCCTACAAGGTTCAGCATCACATTACCTCCAATCCTGTACTGCAGAGCCGTGGGCAAGA
The DNA here is from genome assembly GCF_016651025.1 of Pseudomonas sp. TH21. Lineage (NCBI taxonomy): Bacteria > Pseudomonadati > Pseudomonadota > Gammaproteobacteria > Pseudomonadales > Pseudomonadaceae > Pseudomonas > Pseudomonas sp. TH21. Next base: position 3,317,789 of record NZ_JAEKEQ010000001.1, read on the forward strand.
CGACAAGCGCTGGGCAGAGGTGAGCGGTCCGGTCATGCAGGCCGGCAAAGTCATTGCCGCGAATTATGGGTTTTCGAAATTCAAGCCGCCCTTGTCGGAAAATAGCAACAGCGCGCCATTATGGCTCGTGGGGCGTTTCTATCGGGAGCGTGCAACGCTGCCCGGTGAAGTGCCACAGCGGGTCGCAGAGCTGGAGCGGGACAAGGCCTTCCACGAACTGCCCCTGGAGCAATTTTCCAGTCTTCATGAAACCCGCAGCGAAGAAAGCCTCGACAGGCAGAGGACGGTACTGGCTAACCACAATACGCAGCGACACGCAGCCCAGGGTTTCATGCAGATGGTTACCTTTCTGGAAACCGGAGACCTGCCACCGTCGTTGATCGGTGAGCATCTGGAGAAGAATACAATCCCGGTCGATCCCGACAGCACCTATGCGAAAACGCTTGCTGGCACATCAGGTGAGATCAGCCTTAAGCAGTACCTGCAAACCAATGGCTGGGATATCCCAACCACTGGACTGCAGGTGGAAAACCTTGTGAGTGCCCTGCTCGCTCCAGAACCCAAAAGCTCACCTTATGGAAACTATGGGGGCGCACTCACTTGGTCGGTTCCGCTTGATCGCAACGGCAAGCAGCAACTGCTGACGTACCTCAGGACAGACCCAGATGTGAGCCGTTTCAATAACGTGCTGGAATATTTGATGCAGGGCATGAACTTTGAGCCCGCCGAGTTGCAGGACCCGCAACGGGTGATCGACCGGGCGATCCAGTCTCCGAAAGGCCAGGCATTGGGCGAAGCGATCATGGCCGAGTTCGAAACGATGGCGATCAAAGGCAGTGCCGAAGATTGGTTGCTGGCAGCCTTGAGCATTGATGAGAGCTTTCGCAGAAGCCCACCGGGCGTGTCACCAAAAGCCAACCTTGGCGGGTGCATGCTGGCAACCTCGTACAATTACGGTAAGAACGCCGCAGAAATAATCAAGGAAATTGTCACAACCTTGGGCAGAGCCTCGTCGCCCGAGAAGGCGAAGATTCAAGTACACCTGCTGCTATCGACCCGGGCGCCTGAGTTTCTGGTCAAGGACATCCCTGACAAGCTGATCTATGGCACTCACAGTTGGGTCAGCTTTGTCACGGCCGTAGATCGGCTTGAAGCCAGCGCACCCGGTTCGACTGCAACCATGAACTATGCGCAGGTCATGCTCCACGCATCCATTGCACCGGTCTCTGCCGAGGAGCGTCAGATTGAATATGTTGCCCAGGAAAATGCCCTCAAGGATTGGGCGCTGGCCAATGGCCTGGGATACCCCCAGAACGACACACAGATGCAGACCGTGCGTAACGCTTTCAATCGCCAGATTCAAGAACTGAGCGCTGCTTCCCAGGCGCAACGTACTCCGATGCCGATCGCAAGGGACATCGCATTGGCAGCGTTGAAGAACGCGTTGCCTGACATGGATCCGGCGCTGTTTGATAAAAAATGCATGAGCTTCGAACCTGACGTGCCCGATTTCCCAGGGCCTTACTCGATCATGGACCTGTATCTCGACGGCAGAAGTGTGCAGGATGCACCGATTGTACGAAACAACGTCAGCGATAACATTCGTCATAATACCGGTGACGTCGTCGCTGCATTAGTTTCTTCATCCGCTGATATTGATACCCGCAGCGTGCTGGCCGTCTTAAAAGAACTGCCTGATGTGTCGGGTAGTTTCAAAGCAACGTTTCGAGACTACAGTACGGCAATCAAGAAAAGCCTCGGCGTCCAATTCAAAAGCTTGATAGCTAAACAGCCGTTGGCCATTCGGAAAGATTTTGAGGAAGGCAAAATCACTATTGTCCGAGAGGACAGCATAACCTACACACCCTACTCAATGGGGCCGATACCAAAGAGAAATACCGATAATAACTTGCTGTTCAAAATTGAACGAACCGGGAAGGCGCCTCGCACCTATGAGGTGGACCTAAAGAATGATCGAATCCTCGAACGTGCTGACCTTGGAGATTTCCAGCCTGGCAAGTTTCCACTCGATCACACCCACCCAGGCACAAATTTCGTAGAAGTAAAACCCGTTTCGTCACGTCCGTACCCCCCAGGCTTAACCGATGAAAAACACGACGCTCCCGTGGTTCCCAACAGCTACAGCAGTGAGCGGACGTCCTACATAGCGGATGCATTTATAACCAACTCGGATATCGAAACTTTTGAAAAAGAAGCGCAGGGACTGACGACCTTTGATACCGAAGTGCCCTTCTACAAGAAGTTTCGAGAGTTCATGCTCAACCTGATTCCGCTGCGATCGGCAATTATCAACTTTCAGGAAGGGAAAATTGGCGAGGGTATTCTTGATCTGTCGCTGGACATATTTGGATTTATGGCGGGGATAGGTGCTGCGGCAAAGAGCGCCAAAGCCCTGCAAGTCGGCGCCTCATTGCTGGGCAAAACGCTTCATGTGGGCAAAATAGTCGGCCGAGGGGCCATTGGCGCCCTTAACCCCCTCGACGGGCTGGGTGACTTGGCGATTGGAGGTGCCAAGCTGGCTGGCAAGGGCGCAAAATCCTTGAGTGGTGCCATTCGCAACTCGGACTTGCTGCATTTGGCGACGAGAGCGGATGTCGCCGAACTGACGGTGAAGGGGGCCAATGGGGTGAGCCAGTACAAGACACTCGCCAAAGTGGATACCCGTACCGGAAAAGTTTACCGCTACTCGGCCAAGGCGGATAAGGTTTATGGGCGACCGCTCGAGGGCTTCAGCATGAACCCCGGCGGCGCGAATGACCGCTATTCTTTACTCGGAAGGCAACTGGCAGTTGACAACGTCGTGGATATGGGCGGCACGATGAGGGACATAAAAGCGATTGACAAAGAAATATTCACTTTTGTAAACGACGTTCAAGGCACGTCCCGATTGACGATAGTTGCGCATGGTTGGGAAAGAAACCCGCTAAAAAAATTATTCAATCTTGGCTCGACTGTATCAGACTTCGCCGAGCACTCTTACACGCCAGCACAATTTCTCAAACTACTTGGGAAACACGGTATCGACCCGAAGAAATACGACAGCGTACGATTTGTTACCTGTTTTTCTGGCGAGGCCGGTACCCATTCTTTTGCGGCCAAGTTTGGTGAGCTGACCGGCAAGCCTGTGGCAGCCTTCGAAGGCACCGTCACGGTCAACATCAATGATTTCGAGATACCATTTAAAACTAATCTGCACATCGCTAAAATCAAAAATCCAAAGCTCGATGAGAACGCTCTTTTAACCATCGCGGAAGAGAAACTCAAAAGAGACTTCGAAGGAAAAGTCGACAGAATCCTAAAAGTCGATAATGAACACAAGCGAGTCGACATCGTCAGCGACGGACTATCTGGCAACAAACAGGTAAAACAAGTGATCAACTATCGCCCCGCGTTCTACGGCAAAAAACCATGGAATACTGCCGGCTAGCGCGTTAGATCGGTGTGTACGAAAACAGCTCCGCGTCGTCCGTGGTGCGCGGACGACGCGTAACTGGGATTCAAAAACATGTAAAAACAGCGAATAGAGTCAAGCCAACAAGCGCTGGATATGCTCCTGCAACGTATCCAGATCGAACGGCTTGGCCAGGATCGGTGCATTGCGCGTGATCGGGCTGTTGCAGTCGAGGATTTCCTGCGGGTAGCCGCTGATAAAGATGACTTTCAGTTCCGGGCGCAGCTTGACCGCCGGTTCAGCGATCTGCACGCCGGAAATCCCGCCCGGCAGGCGGTAGTCGGTGACCATCAGGTCCAGGTGCGGCTTGGTCGCCAGGATCTGGAACGCCTGCTCCCCGTCAATTGCCTTCAACACCCGATAGCCCAGGCCTGCCAGGTACTCACCCAGCACAAACATAATGGATTCGTCGTCCTCGACGATCAGTACGACATCTTGTGCATCTTCACTCATGGGAAGCCTTTGTCCGGTCAATTGCTGCAATTACGACCATGGGGTCACGCAGAGGTTGCGTCGGGGTGACGATTGATTTCATACCGACGGCTCAAGGGGCAGGCACACCCGAAACAAGGCGCCCTCGCCTATCTGGCTCTCGACCTCGATGGTGCCGCCATGGGCTGCAACGATCTGCTCTGAAATAAACAACCCGAGGCCCAGGCCCGCCGCCACCTGGCTGGCGGAAACCCGCTCGAACTGCTGGAAAATACGCTTCTGGTTCTCTTGGCTGATACCGATGCCACGGTCGCGCACCTCTACCCGCGCTTCGCCATGCTCGCGGTATACGCGCACATCCACCGGGCTCTTGGCCCCGTAGCGCAAGGCGTTGGTCAGCAGGTTGGTGACCACCTGCTCGATACGGAACTCGTCCCAGTTGCCTTCCACCGGTTCTTCAGCCACCAGGTGCATGGACGAGTCCGCCGCCGCCACTTGCGGCGCGAAGTTCTCGACCAGGTTGCGCACCAGTTGCGCGAGGTCAAAACGCCCCGGGCGAATCGACAATTTACCGGTGCGGATGCGCGACACGTCGAGCATGTCTTCAATCAGGCGGATCAGGCTCTGGATCTGCCGTTCATCGCGGTCAACCATGGCGTGCATCTTGTCCAGGGTAAACGCGGCCGCATTGTCCCGCGCCAGGTGCATCTTGCGCAGCTGGGTTTCAAGGATCAGGCCGTTGAGCGGCGTACGCACTTCATGGGCGACGATCGACATGAAATCATCGCGCATGCGCACCGCCTGCTCCAGTTCGGCCTGGGTGGCCTGCAGGCGCGTGAGCAACAGTTCCTGCTCACGACGCGCGCGCTCCAGGGCTTCGAGTTGCTGCTTGACTGCCTTGGTCTGGCGATACAGGTCGACGAACACATTGACCTTGCTCTTCACCGCATGGATATCCAGCGGCTTGTGCAGGAAGTCCACGGCGCCGCTTTCGTAGCCTTTGAAGGCGTAATTGAGTTCGCGGCCGGCGGCACTGACGAACACAATCGGGATGTTCTTGGTTTTTTCGGTACCGCGCATCAGCTCGGCCAGCTCGAAACCATTCATGCCGGGCATCTGCACGTCGAGAATCGCCATGGCGAATTCGTGCTCCAGCAACAGGGACAAGGCTTCATCGGCGCTCAATGCCTTGAAGACCTGGCGATCCTCGCGCTTGATCAGCGCTTCGAGGGCCAGCAGGTTCTCCGGCAGATCGTCAACGATCAGCAGTTTGGCCTGGACAGTACTTAACATGGGGAATATTCCAGGGAAGCCAACAGTGAACCAATGTGGCTCAGCGTAAGAATGTGGTCAGGTGTATGCAGCGCCAGGGCTGCACGGGGCATGATGGCAACACGTGCTTCAGTGGGTTCTTGCACCACGGTAGTTCCACACTGTTGCTTGACGTGGGCCAGGCCACGCGCGCCGTCCTGGTTGGCGCCGGTCAACAGTATGGCGAGCAGGCCCGGGCCGTAGGTATCGGCGGCGGACTCGAACAGGAAATCGATCGCGGGCCGCGAATGGTGTACGCGCTCTTCCTGGCTCAACGACAGGCTGCGATCGTGCTCCACCGACAGGTGATAGCCGGGGCCGGCAAAATACAGAGTGCCAGGCTGGATCACTTCCTTGTCGCGCGCTTCCACCACCGGCATGGCCAGGCGGCGGGCAAACACTTCGGCCAACTGGCTGCGGCGCTCATCGGGCAGGTGCAACACCGTGATGATCGGCAACCCGAACCCTCTGGGCAGTTCGGCAAAAACCTTCAGCAACGCCTCGACACCACCGGCGGATGCACCGATGACGATAGCCTCTATACCCGCGACCAATGGCGGGTTGGCAGTCGCTTGAGTCATAGTTTTCGGTAGATCCGTTCCTGTTTGACCAAGGGTTCGAATTGTTTGCCGAAGGCGGAGAAATCCAGGGTCTCCTTGCTGCCCAGCACCAGGAAGCCGCGATGGCACAGCGACTCATGAAACAATCCGAATGCTCGATCCTGCAATTTTTTATTGAAGTAAATCAATACGTTACGACATGAAATTAATTGTGTTTCTGAGAACACGCTGTCGGTCGCCAGACTGTGATCGGCGAATGTCACGTTCTCACGCAGCGACTTATCGAAGATCGCGTAATCGTAAGCTGCGGTGTAGTAGTCGGCAAATGAACGTTGGCCACCGGCCTGCTGATAGTTGGCGGTGTAGGCCCGCACATTCTCCAGGGAAAAGATGCCCTGTTTGGCCTTGTCCAGGGACGCCGGGTTGATGTCCGTCGCGTAGATGATCGTGCGCTCCAGCAAGCCCTCTTCGCGCATCAGGATGGCCATGGAGTACACCTCCTCCCCCGTGCTGCAGCCGGCGATCCAGATCTTGATCGACGGGTAGGTCTTCAGCAGCGGTACCACTTCCTGACGGATTGCCAGGAAGTGCGACGGATCGCGAAACATCTCGCTTACCGGAATCGTCAGGAACTGTAACAGTTGCATGAACGCTGCCGGATCGTGCAGCACCCGCTCCTGCAGCGCCGAAATGGTCGCACAATCAAACTGGCGCAAGGCGTGCGCCACGCGGCGTTTGACTGACGCACCGGAGTAGTCGCGAAAGTCGTAGCTGTACTTGAGGTAAATCGCCTCGATCAACAGGCGCAGCTCAATATCGCTGCTCTTCTCCAAAAAACTTCGCTCCACTTAAATGCGTTCCATCTTCGGTAGCCATACGCGAATCAGCGAGAACAGGCGGTCCAGATCAATCGGCTTGGCCAGGTAATCGTTGGAACCCGCCGCCAGGCAGCGTTCCTGATCGTCCTTCATGGCCTTGGCCGTCACGGCGATGATCGGCAGCTTCTTCCAGCGCGGGTCCTGGCGGATCAGGGCAGTGGCCTCGTAACCGTCCATTTCCGGCATCATCACGTCCATCAGCACCAGATCGATGTCCTCGACTTCGTTGAGTTTGTCGATGGCCTCGCGGCCGTTACGCCCGATCACCACCACGGCGCCTTTGTGCTCCAGGGCGCTGGTCAGGGCGAAGATGTTGCGCACATCGTCGTCCACCAGCAGGATCTTGCGCCCCTCGAAGACTTTGTCGCGGCTGCGGGCGGTCTTGAGCATCTTCTGGCGATCATGGGACAGCTGGGATTCGACTTTGTGCAGAAAGAGTGTGACTTCATCCAGCAGGCGCTCTGGGGAGCGCGCGCCCTTGATGATGATCGAGCGCGAATACTTGCGCAGTTCGGTTTCTTCATCGCGGGTCAGGTTGCGCCCGGTGTAGACAATCACCGGCGGGAACGAGCAGATATCCTCGGTGGCCATGCGCTTGAGCAATTCGTTGCCGAGCATGTCCGGCAACTTCAGGTCGATGATCATGCAGTCATAGATATTGGTGCGCAGCAGGTCGAGGGCGGCCTGGGCATAGCCAACATCGGTGATTTCAATGTCATCGTCGCCGATCAAGCGGGCAATGCTGTCGCGCTGCAGGTCATCATCTTCCACCAGCAGTACGCGCTTGACCTTCTGGGTCAGCTTGGCCTCCAGGCGCGCGAACACGTCCTTGAGCTCCTCACGGGTGGTGGGCTTCACCGCATAACCGATCGCGCCCATGTGCATGGCGGCTTCGACGCGGTCTTCCACGGAAATCACATGCACCGGGATGTGGCGGGTATTGGCGTGCTCCTTGAGGCGTTGCAACACGGTCAGCCCGGAGTGATCCGGCAGGCGCATGTCCAACAGGATCGCGTCCGGAGTGTATTCCTCGGCCAGGCTGTAGCCCTCGTCCGCGCCGTGGGCCACCAGGCAGTGGTAACCCAGTTCATGGGCCAGGTCGAAGAGAATACGGGCGAAATTCGGCTCGTCCTCCACCACCAGGATGCAGCGCGTGGTGAACGGTGCCTTGTCGCGGTCATCGGCAAACCGCGGGATCTGTTGCGCATCGGCCACCGGCAGCGGCGACACCGCGATGGGCTTGGGCGCAGGGGCGGCCACCACCTGGCGCGGCTGCTCGATAGGCGGGGAGTCTTCCTGGCGTTCGACGTACTGCTCAGGCAAGACCAGGGTAAACACGCTGCCTTTGCCAGGCTCGCTGGTCACGCTGATATAGCCGCCGAGCAAGCTGGCCAGGTCGCGCGAGATCGACAGGCCCAGGCCGGTGCCGCCATAACGGCGGTTGGTGGTGCCGTCGGCCTGGCGGAAGGCCTCAAAGATGCTTTCCTGCTGGTCCGGGGCAATGCCGATGCCGGAGTCGCGCACGCTGAACGCAATGCCTTCGCCTGCGGCACGGTACACCGACAGGCTCACTTGGCCCTGTTCGGTAAACTTGACCGCGTTGGACAGCAGGTTCTTGAGGATCTGCTCCAGCCGCTGGCGGTCGGTGAACAGCATCGCTGGTGTGCCTTCCTGGACCTCCACCTGGAAACCCAGCTTGCGGTCGGCAGCCAGCGGTTCGAACATGCCGCGCAGGCCGTCGACCAGGCGCGCCACGCTGGAATTTTCCGGGCGCATTTCGAGCTTGCCGGCTTCGACCTTGGAAATATCGAGGATGTCGTTGATCAGGTTGAGCAGGTCATTGCCGGCCGAATAGATCGACTCGGCGAACTTGACCTGTTCGGCGCTGAGGTTTTCCTGCGGGTTCTCCGCCAGCAACTTGGCCAGGATCAGCGAGCTGTTCAGCGGTGTGCGCAGCTCGTGGGACATATTGGCGAGGAATTCGGACTTGTACTTGCTCGAGCGCTGCAGTTCTTCGGCGCGGTCTTCCAGCTCGAGCTGGGCCTGGTTGAGCTCGACGTTCTTGCGGTCCATGGCGTCGCGCTGCTCGGCCAGGGTCTGGGTCTGTTCGGCCAACTGCTCGTTGGTCTGCTCCAGCTCCGCCTGCTGGGTTTCCAGGTGGGCCTGGGACTCCTTGAGGATGCGCGACTGTTCTTCCAGTTCCTCGTTGGCGGTCTTGAGCTCTTCCTGCTGCACCTGCAGTTCTTCGTTGAGCTGCTGGGTTTCGGCGAGGACTTCCTGCAGACGCTGGCGATAACGCGCGGCCTCGATGGATGTGCCGATGTTCCCGGCAATCAGCTCCAGCAGCTCTACATCACGCTCTTCCAACGGGCGCAGGAACCCCAGCTCGATCACCCCATTGACGCGGTCGTCGTCGCTGGTCGGCACCACCAGCACACTGCGGGTCGGGCCATCGCCAAGGCCGGAGCTGACCTTGAAGTAATCCACCGGCACGTCGTCGAGGCGAATCAGGCGGTCCATCTGGGCAGCCTGGCCGACGATGCCCTCGTCGCTGTAGATCGACTGTTCCAACTGTTCCTGCTCGCGGGAGAAGCCATAAGTGGCCACGCGCTTGAGGCCGCCGTGTTCCTCACGCACATACAACGCGGCGACGGCCGAGCCCATGTACTGGGCGAAGAATTGCAGGATGTTGCGCCCGAGCATGTTCAGGGTCAGTTGGCCCAGCACCTGTTCGGCCAGTTCGGTCTGGCCGTTACGCAGCCAGGCTTGTTGTTCGAGGCGTCGCGCGATCTTCTGTTGTGACGCAAGGTTTGCGCTGTAACTATCTGAAAGTGCAAGTAAATTCTTACGACCGATATAGGCGAGAAAACCACTCAGGCCCAGCACGAAAGCCAGGTATGCGGTCACGCTGATCACGGTGGTGCGGGTGACATCTTGATTGCGCGTGACACGGAACTGCTGCTCCATCTCCACGGCGTCTGCATATTCCTGGCGAATCGCGTCGGTCAGGCTCTTGCCGCGACCGGACTTCACCGCCCCCCGGTAATCGCCGCTCTGGCGCTGCAGGTCAATCATCGATTGGGCGTACTTGTTCCACTCGGCCTGCATCGCCTCCAGGCGCTTGAGCCGATCCACTTGCTGAGGGTTATCCGCCACCAGCTCCTGCAAATTGTGTAAATCACCAATGATGCGCGGCTTGGCCACTTCATACGGGTCGAGGAAATGCTCGTCACCGGTGATCAGGAAGCCGCGCAAGCCGGTTTCCAGGTCCACCGTCAGCTTGGACGACTCGTTGAGGTTGTTGATGACCCGGTCGGTGTGCTCCACCCACTGGATAACCGAGAGCAAATAGGTGATCAGACAGACGAAAAACACCGCACTGAGCACGCCCACACCCAGGGGCAAAGCCACGTTTCGGCTGAGCAGTGTACGAAAGCTCTTTTCATCGACGGACGACGCAGGAGTCATGGGCATGCCTTGGCCAAGTATGGAAAAACCGGGAGTTTGCCCCAAAGTGGCGGTACAGGGCTACGTTTCTAATGTGTATTGAGGATTAAGCGTACAGATTCCTGCGCCACGACCTGTGCCGCCCGCCAAGTCTGTTACATCCGTCCAACCAAAACATTTATGACATTTTTGCAGGCGGTCCCACCGGAACTGCTCAGTTCGGCTTGTCACTCATTTGCAGTAGGCCTCACGCGCAGTGAGGCTTTTTTGTAGGCGATTATCCTAATCTGCAAAGGTGATAACGATGATGTCTTCGTCCGTTTCGCAACTACAGCCCCGAGTCACAGAGCACGCCCATCCTGCAACGTCAGCGCAATCCACCCACACGGCTGCCGACGTAAACGACACCCCCCGGCGAACACGCCAAGTACGCCCCCATCGGATTCATCCCAGGCGCGTGCGCAAGCAAATGCACACAATTGGAAGAACCTGGCACTACAACTGACCCGCGCGGCTAAAAGCCTGGCCGAGGACGCGGCGCCCTCTGCCGTGCTGGCCCATTTGAAAAACACTCAGGTCGCGATTGATGCGCGCTCCGACGATCATCGGTTCAACGCCTTGGGCGGCGCGCCCTCTGTCAGCCTCGAAATGTTTATCAAGCATCATGATTTGCCCATCCCTCAGACCCGATCCGACCTGGCTCACCTGGCCGAAGCCGCTCACGCTCACGCCCTGCAACAGCCAGAGGGCAATCTCGGCGGAGCGCTGTCCTGGCCCCATCCCCTGACGCAGGAGGAGCAACGCAAGGTCCGGGTCATTGTCGATTCCAGCATCCTGCGCAGTGATAACCAGACCCCCTCCTCCGACACCCAGACGCAATTGGCCCGAGGCGCATTGGGTGCGCTGATAAAAGCCGCCTCGTTGTCGGAGGCCCAATTGCAGGAACCGGGTCAGGCCCTGCAAACCCTGCTCAAGTCACCCAAGGCCCAGGCGATAGGCCAAGCCGTGCAGGACGGCCTGAATGGCATTGCCACGCCCACCAGCCTCGGCGATTACGTGATGGCCGCCATTAACATTGGCCTGGATCGTGAGTCCGTCGAGCAACCCCGCCGGCAGTCGGTCGCCGGCTTTGATCTGGGTCAGGAAGCGTATTGGGGCATGCCCGCGGCCACTGTCGTCGATGGGCTGATTCGCCATCTGGTGACTGCCGGCCGGGTCACGCAGGCCGAAGCCAAACTCGCCACCCACGTGTTGCTGGCACGCGTGGCGCCGCAGTTGCTGGTCCAGGATATTCCCGGCAGCGTGGTCAATGGCAGCCAGGCCTGGGTCAATTTCTGTCGGGCAGTGGCCAAGATCGAGGCGATTGCGCCGGGAACGGCGTCACAGATGAGCTACGGCCATGTGATGAGCGCGGCACAAGCGCTGAATGATCCCCCGGACCACATCACCCAGGCCTTGCTGCTGGATTGGGGCGTGATCAATGGCCTTGTCGCCAGGAAAGAGGACGCGCTCTACACCCCGCAGGAGGTGGAAACCGTCAGGACCGCGTTCAATCAGCAAATCAACGAAAGAACCACGGCCTCTGAATTACTCGGGGCCAGCATTCCAAGTCGCAAAGCGATTGCCCTGGAGAAGCTCAAGCAACAGTTTGGCGAAGGCCTACCGTTCGAGGAGAAATGTCTCACGACGGTTTCGGATGACAAATCCAAGCAGTTGGATGGCAAGCATTCGATGCTCGACATGGCGATGATGGGGATCAATGTCCGCTGGAAAACCGACGATAGCCGAATCCCCATCGACGCGATCAACGAGCGGCCCAGGCTTAACGTCAACGGCGAGTTTCTCGGCCAGTACGAAACCGCTGTCGACTCCCTGGAAAAAGGCGTCAAGACCCAAATAAGGCACTTGATCTCTGAACTGCCCCTGGAAGATCGAAAAAACCTCGAACTGGGTAAAATTGATCTTTACCAAAAAAACCAATATGTCATTGATACAGGGTTTATAAACCCGCCCGTCTTTCGCTCCAGACGCAATGAGTTGCTGATAAAAACGCAGCGAATGGTGGATGGAAAACCGCAGGTGTGCGTGTATGAAGTGGACATTTTAAACAGCCGCATCATCAAGCGCTCGGAGGCGGCCATTACCCGGGGCGATCAACGCAACAGCAATATCCAGACCCGCATAGAAAAATTCATACCGGATGACCATGACCGCCAAGCGCCTGAAAAAACACCGCTGGATTCGGCGCCAGTCCCTTTGAGCTTTACTTCCGCGCGCACACACTACCTCGCCGACGCTTTTTTAAACACCTGGATATCGGTGGCCATGATCAACGCACGCAAGCCTTTGGAACCACGACACTGGATCAGCAGAAAGCCGGGGGTGAGCGCGTCAAGGAGTTTTTCCTCAATTTGATTCCCTTGAGGTCGGCCATTGTCAATTTTCGCCAGGGTGACTACGAGGCGGGCCTTATCGACCTTGGCCTGGATGCGTTCGGTCTCTTGACCGCGGGCTACGGAGCCGGCGCAAAAGTCGCCAAGGTAGCCTCGACGGGTGCCTCCGCTGCGGTGAAGGCTGCGCACGCGGGACGCATCATCGGCGGCGCCCTGATCAGCGCACTCAACCCTTTGAGCGGCGCCAAGGGCCTGGCCATCGGTACAGCCGCATTGGCGACCCAGGGCGCCAGAATGTTCAGCCATTCAGGCCAATGGCTGATCAACAAGGTTCGGGGCGCATCGGGGAGCTATGACCTGTTGAAGGCGGCCAACAAGGAATATGGGGCGGCAGCCCTGGGGTCGTATAAAGTCGCCGAGGGTTCAGTCGACGGGGTCGCTGTCCATCGCAATGGCAACTGGTACGCCTACAATCCGCTCAAGCAGGAGGCATTTGGCGCGCCCTTGCAGCACTTCACCCCTCTGAATGGCAGGCCAGGCCCTATCGACGCTGGAGCACCGATCGGGCCTCATCACGAAGGTTTCAAGAACAACCTCGAGCGTGCGCAGTGGCCGCATAATCGCGCCGATTTCAATCGCGGCTTTGAAAGTGGCGATGTGACCCGTCTTCGCGATTATTACCCAGATATCAGCGCGCAAGGGCTCATCGAACTGATTTCCAAGCCCGGCCGGACTGCGGAAGAAATTGGCATGCTTGCCAAGGAAATCAAGTCGAAGGCAATTGAGAATGCACAACACGCCTCACATCTTCTGAACTGTGACGTCGATGCACCGGGTGTGCGGTTATTCCCGGCGTCACAGACCCACTACCACGCGCATGTCGACCCCGCCTCCCGCGGCGAGTGCGCGGCAATGGCAAATACGATGGCGCTGGCGATCGAGCATGGCAAAGAAGACGTGTTCCTCACCAACCTGTACCGCGCCGCCGACGCGCCCTTGACCCCCGAATCGCAAACCTTCATCAAGACCCTGAGAACTTTTCAAGATGTGGTCGGCGACAAAAAAAGCTTTCACCTGGACCAAACCGTCACAAAATGCACGGCCGCGCAAATCATCGAAGACCTGACCAACTCCCCCACCTCGAAAACCCTGAGGATCGGTGAGAAAGATCATGGGCTGTTAGCCGGCATCAAGGTCAAGAACGGAGAAACAGAATGGTTTTTTATGACCCGGACGCAGGGCTGGTGAAATTCCAAACATTGCAATCGATGCAGGAAGGCCTGGATAAAGCGTTAAGCAGCGGGCTGACTGCGGTGACGCGCAGGCCCTATGGGAAAAAACACGGCACGCTGACCTACAACGTCAGCGAATTCCAAGCGCGCGATTTGGCTGCCGACAAGGTTGACGGTGCGGCCGTAGCGCAGTTGATGACGCCGCTATAATGCCTGGCACGTGAATAGCCCTCGCCTCACTCGACCGCGTGAGGCGCAGGGTCCTCTCCCGAGCGGGACATTCTTGTCCATTGCCTTCACAATGAAGACCTGCTGCGGGAACTTGCCAGGATCGAAGCCACTCATTAGAAGATGGTCTTTGCACTGAGCACGACCTGCACCTCACTTTTCGGGAACCCTCATTATGTCCGCCACCGCCCCCACCATCCTTGTCGTCGAAGACGATGCCATCGTGCGCATGTTGATCGTCGATGTGCTTGAAGAGTTGGAGTTCCAGGTGCTTGAGGCCGCCGACGCCGAAGAGGCCCTGAAAGTGGTGAAAGACTCCAACAATGTCATCAACCTGATGATGACCGATGTCGGCCTGCCGGACATGGATGGCAAGCAACTGGCGACCAAAGTGCGTGAACTGCGTCCTGACCTCCCGATCCTGTTTGCCAGCGGCTATGCCGACAGCATCGATGTGCCCGCGGGCATGCACGTGATTGGCAAGCCGTTTTCCATCGATCAACTGCGCGACAAAGTCAAAGCCATACTGGCAGCCTGACATTTCCCCGTTGCCGCCTATCACTCCTTGGAGCGGTAGGCCACTGCTCTTCCCCTTTCTAAACAACTAATTCATTCGGGTTGCTAGCGCGTCTGGATATAGCTGCTAATTTCAATCGACAGGTCCTACAGCGTTTATGACGCAGGGCAGCCCGAGCACGTAGATGTAGTCGGGCAAGTCGCCATGGAATTGGGGAATTGTCATGTCCAGATCACCGTTTGTTCCGGCATTGATGCTGGCAGCGTTCACCATGCCGACGTTTTCTGCACACGCCGATACCGCCGATACCGCCAACAAGAGTAACAACCCGCTCAATCTGGCACCGGGCGCCAACTTGCAGGACTACTACACGCCCAGGTTGTATGACAGTAACGCGCACACCAATGACCTGTTGCTGCGCGATACATTGCCGATTGCACCGTCGGACTTCATCGGCGTGCCGCAGTTGTTGCGTGCCACGCTGCCGATCAGCACCCGCCCGGATCCGCACAGTGGCTACAGCACCGGCATCGGCGACCTCAACCTGTTCGATATTTTCCTGCTCAAGACCGGCAGTGGGACACAGTGCTGAACATCGTCGAACCCTCCCAGCATCTTGGCTACTACGACCAGCTATGGGAACGCAGCGCCTGGTTCTACGAGGCGGTCACCAACACCAAGGGCATGGTGTCCAAGACCCCGGGCCTGGGCCAGACCTACCTCGGCGCCTACACCGATAAAGACGGCCAATGGCTAGACGGCGGCAAACACTACACGCTGCATGTAGGCGCCAATCCACCCGCCAGGCAATTCTGGTCACTGACCGTCTACGACATCGACAGCCGCTGCCTGATCGACAACCCACAACGCAAAGCCGACCTGTCTTCACGCCAGGATTTACAGAAAAACCCCGATGGATCGATCGATCTTTACTTCGGACCGCACGCGCCAAAAGACTTCGAGAGCAACTGGGTGCAAACTCTCCCCGGCAAACATTGGTTCAGCTATTTCCGACTGTACGCGCCGACCGAGGCCTACTTCGATAAAAGCTGGAAACTCGACGACATCACCCCAGTTCCCTAAGAGACGCAACAACATGATCAGAAAACCGACGCGCCTGCTGTTGGCGAGCCTCTCGATACTCATGAGTACCGGCGCCTGGGCCGATTTCACCGCGACGCCCAGCGAAGCCCGGGCCATTGCCAAGGAAGCCTACTTGTATGGCTACCCGGTGGTGGAAATGTACAAGACGCTCTACACCCAAGCCGTCGACAAGGGCGGTGCCAACTTCAAGGCACCGTTCAACCACATCGGCAACACCGCCCAGGTCTTCACGCCCAAGGACAGCGCTTTCGTCACCCCGAACTCGGACACGCCCTACTCCTTTGTCTGGCTGGACCTGCGCAGCGAGCCACAAGTGCTGACCCTGCCCAAGATCGAAGACAACCGTTACTACTCGGTGCAGCTGATCGACCTCTACACGCAGAACTTCGCTTACCTGGGCACGCGCAGCACCGGCAATAACGGCGGCCACTACATGATCGCCGGCCCGGACTGGAAAGGTCAGCAGCCGGTCGACATCGACCGCGTGGTCTACAGCGAAAGCAACATCGCCTACGCCCTGTACCGCACGCAATTGTTTGACGAGAAGGACCTGAACAAGGTCAAGCAGATCCAGAATGGCTACAAGGTGCAGCCGCTGAGCAGCTACGTGAAGCAAGCGGCGCCGGCCAAGGCACCGAAGATCGAATGGCCCAAGCCCATGGCGACCATGACCGAAGGCCCGCAGCTGTTTCGCTACCTGAACTTCATGCTGGCCTTCGCCGCCCCCCAGGACAGTGAAAAAGACCTGCTGGCGCGCTTTGCCAAGATCGGTATCGCCCCCGGCGCGCCGTTCAAGGTCAAGGACCTGACGGCTGAACAGCGCAAGTCCCTGGAAGAAGGGATTGCCGACGCCCGCGCCGAATTCGCCGCCTTCAAGAAAGACAAGGTCGACACCCACCAGGTCAGCAGCGGTGACCTGTTCGGCAGCCGCGATCACCTGCAGAACAACTACCTGTACCGCTACGCCGGTGCGGACATGGGGATTTTCGGCAATTCCACCGATGAGGCCGCCTACCTGGGTTACTTCGTCGACAGCGAAGGCAAGCCGGCCAACGGCGCACGCCACAGCTACACCGTGCATTTCGCCAAGGACCAGCTGCCACCGGCCGACGCGTTCTGGTCGCTGACCATGTACGACGGCAAGACCAAGCTGCTGGTGCCCAACCACAAGAAACGCTACCTGATCAATTCGCGCATGCTGCCCAACCTCAAGCTGGACACCGATGGCGGCCTGACCCTGGCGTTGCAGCATCACGAACCACCGAAGGCCGAGCAGAGCAACTGGCTGCCGGCCCCACCCGGTCCGTTTTACGCGGTACTGCGGATTTACCTGCCCAAGCCTGAGGTAGGTAATGGTCAATGGAAACTGCCGCCCTTGACCCCGTTGAAGTAGCACTGCCTGCCCGGTCGCAACAGGGGTAGACCGGGCATGTAGCCCCAGATATCAGGCCGACAAGGAGTAGCGCCATGATTTCACGTGGCCGACTGAGTGCGTTTTGTGCATCGACATTGGCCCTGATGCCAGGCATGGGATTTGCCGACAACGCCAGGGACTGGCAGAACACGCCCACCGACTTGAACATGGTGTTCGGCTATTACAACCGGGTCGACACCAACACCCCCATCGACACCACGCTGCCGATCACCGGCCTGTCGTTGAATGCCGACCTCTACCTGTTCCGCTACGCGCGCTCATTCGGCATTGACGGGCGCAACAGCGCCATTCAGTTCATCCAGCCGTACGCGGATGTCTCGGCGTCGTTCGACAATGCGCGCTTCTTCGACGGCATCAAGCACAACGGCGGGTGACCCGGGCGTGGAGGTACGCCTGCGCGACGGTCGCCAGGAACTGCTGCGCAACCCGCAAACCTATGACCTGATCACCCTGGAACCGCCGCTGCCCTCCGCCGCTGGCATGGTCAACCTGTATTCCCAAGACTTCTACCAACTGGCGGCCACGCGCCTGGGCAAACAGGGCCTGCTGGCGCAATGGCTGCCGATGCATTGCCGGTCACCGACGACCAGCCGCGCATCGAATACGCGCCATGGGTGCGCAGCCAGGAGATCACGCGGGTGCTGCCGGCGTTGCTCGACCTGCGGGTGCCGGCGCCGCTGGTCAACGCCGATGCAGCCTTCACCCGCACCGTGGCCGCCGAGCAGCAACGCCTGCTGCAGTTCTACCGCGCGAGCCTGCATGCCTACGACGGCGACCGCGATGCCTGGGGCCGGGATATTCGCGATGTTTTGCCGCAAGACAGCGCCACCCCCTACTACCGCTGGTTTATCACCCCGTAAAACAGGTAATGTGCGCGCGATTGTTTAGGGAGTTGCACCGCACATGACTTGCTGGAATGTCCTTGGCCTGCCGCCGGATGCCGATAGCCGCACGATCAAGCGCACTTACGCGGCGCTGCTGAAGAAGACCCGGCCGGATGACGACCCCGAGGGTTTCCAGCGCCTGCGCGAAGCCTATGAGGCCGCGCTGACGTGGAGCGAGGACCCGCAAGAAGCCGACGAAGTCATCATCGAGACCCGTGGCGAGACCCTGGCCGAGCGTTACCAGGCGGCGCTCGGTAGTGGCGGCGCCCTGCACTTCGAAATCCACCTGCTGCTGCGCGACATCGAAGGCGACCTCAACCCCGAAGACACGCGCTGGGCCTTTGAAACGTTCAACTGGCTGACCGCCTGGCAGCGCCTGGAGTTGCCCGCCGAGCTGGTCGAGAAGCTCGAGCGCAAACACCGCGCGGCCTTGCAGCAACCGCTGCGCGAGGCTCTGGAGCACAAGGATGAGGCGGCGTTCCTGGCCGCTTATGCAGCGCGCGACGAGCACCCTTGGGTGAACAATCACCCACATGCCGAGTGGTTCAACCAGTGGCTGGCGCGGCTGCTGGCGCAGAGTCACTACTGGTCGAGCGCCGTATTCGAGGCAGTCTGCGCCGGCCAGCACTGGCACGGCGGCGCGGGTCATGAGTGCCCGGCAGACGAGTGGACGCTGCTGTTGCGGCGCCAGCAAGCGCCTATCTTCATGGCGCGCCAGCGTGCCCTGGCGGCCGAAGCCCCCAACACCCCGCAACAACGGGCCGCGCGGTTGCTGCTGGCACCGCTGAGCCTGGGCCAGCGGCGTGCCTTCGCCCAGCGCTTCAACGAGCACGACTGGAAAGCCTGCCAGGCGCTCAGCGCCGACATCTACGCCGACCACGTGGCCGAAGCCGAGGCGATGCCCGGCGGCACTGTGTATTTCTGGCAAGGCTGGGACACGGCGATGGACACCTGGCCGTGGATCGTCGCGCTGGTGCTGAGTTGCCTGGTCGGCGCGCTGGCAAAGACCGAAACCCTGGCCGGCAACGTGGTACCGACGCTGGGCTACGGCGTGTTGTGGGCATTCGCCGCAGTGATCGGCGCCGGCGTGGCCTGGCAGGCCTGGCGCCCGCTGGCCCATCAGTACCGCGTGCTGGATGAGCAGCTCAGTCAACGCCTGCCCCGCTGGCTCAGCCCTACACACTTGCCATTGTTGCCGATACGGGACCTGGTGCCTGGACTGATCCTCGCCGCCACGCTGGGGTATGTCTTCAGCCCGTTTGCCAGCCTGACACTGGTGGCGGTGCTGGCGCTTATCGGCGTGATCAAGCGACCCTTGATGAACAGCCACACCCCGTGGACCGCGCACAATCCGCGCTGGGCCGCACTGGGCATGGCACTCTTGGTGATCCTGGGGATTGTGCTGTACGCGGGCCTGGCCCTGCTCGACAGCCAGCACCGCGTCACCCGCAACCAGGGCCTGCAACCCTGGACCGAACGCCTGTGCAGTCGCATGCCGCGCACCGACACCGCGTGCCAGGCCCCCGCCACCGAGGCGCAGTGGTATGGACAGGAGGCTACGCAATGAATCCGAAATGGCTGGTGCCTATCGGCCTGGTGCTCGGCCTGGGCTTGCTCGGCGTAGCCGGCGCCACCAAACCGCTGCAATACGCCCAGTTGTGGCTCGACCAGCGCGACAGCCCCTACACCGCGGCGGCCAGCGCAATTGCGCCGATCATTGATTGCGTAAACCGCGTCGATCGCGAAACACGCCTGGCCTACTACTTCATGAGTACCGGGCAGGAGGAAGTGCGCAGCTACGATAAATTCGGCGACCGCAACGAGCCCGATGCCCGCTACATCCGCGCGTCGGTCTGCTCTGAGCTGTACACCCTGAAACTGCGGCGCCAGCAACCCGACAGCCCCCTGCTCGGGCCCGCCGCGACCTACGCGGCCAGCCTGAACAGCTTCACCTCGCTGGCTGATCGAGTCACGCTGCCGGAGTGGACGTCTGCCGCGCAGCAAATCCTCGTCGAAGCCGTGCGAAAACAGTATGCGTTGCAACTGGCCGAGAAAGGCCAGGACTACCTGGCGGCCTCGACCGCGCTGCGCACGCCGCTGGAGCAGGCCGACATGGCGGTGCGCCCGGCGCAGCTGGCGTTGATCGAGGCACGCTTCGGCCGGGACATGCACTGGCAGGTGCTCAATTACATGATCGCCGCGCGCCAGGCCGTGAACCAGATCGAGCAAGGCATGCGCAACGCCAGCCTGACGCCGCCTGCCGTGGCAGCCTTGGCCGACACCGTGCAACAGGCGGCAGACAGCGCCCGCGCCTATGTGCGTACCCATCCGGGCGACAAGCTCGACGAAGAAGCCCATTTTCTCTGGTACACCCTGAACGAGCCGGCCGACGCGTACCTCTCAGCCTTGCGCACGCTCACCCAACACTGGCACGAACACGCCCCACCGCAGCAACTGAGTGACGACTATTACCTCGTCACCCGCCGCTACGATGCCCTGCTCAGCTACTACAACAAACCGGCCAGGAATGCGTTTTAAGCGTCAGTGCTTTTTCAGCTTCAGGTAAGACTGATGCAGGTCCGATGCCCAGCCATCAATGACGCTTTTGACATCGTCGGCCTTCATCACCTGCGAGTCGTTCGCCAGTGGCTTGCCGGTGCCTTTGCGCACGACTTGGGCGAGCACCTTGCCACTGGCGCCGTCGAGGAACTGCGCCTCGGTGCCGAGGGTGGTTTCCTGGTCGCGGATGCCGGTGCCGGTACTCACCGCGGCCGCCACCAGGGCAACCGGAATGTACTCATACGGCTTGAGGGACTGGGTCTTGCTGCTTACCGCTGTGATCGCCGCACGCACCACTATCACGCCAGGGCCGGGGGCATTGGCCAGCGGCAAAGACTTCGCCAGCTCACGCTTGAGCGCCTGGTTGTAGTAGGTGTTGATGCCATTGAGGGTGTTGTCCGGGATTTTCGCGGTGGCCTGGGGCTTGGGGTAGAACTGGGTCGGTTCGATGTACACCGCGTTGTAGCGACTCAGGTCCAGCTTGGGATCGACCCAGCGCATCACTTCGGCCCCCGAAGGCGACTGGGCCTCCTTGAGCTGGCTGTAGTCGGAGAGAAAGCCCGAGTACTCATCCGGTTATGTGACCTTGCTGGCGCAACCGCTCATGGCGAGGGTTGCGACGCACACAGCGCTGATCATTAGCCCTAGTTTCATCATTGAACTCCCTGGCGGTCTTCGTCAAAACACTGAGCTGTAGGTATAGCCAATCCTGGCGAAATAGTGCTTTTTTCACCTGCCCGTTTGACAGGACTGTGGCCAGCGTCAAAGCTGCACGGAGCTTAAGCACGCCGTAGAGCTTCCATGCATCAAGACAGCGGAAGTCGGAATGCCCAAGCCCAAACAAGCACCTGTCGTACCCCACCGTGATTCGCCCCGTCGTTACCTGTACCCCGTGCTGATTGTGCTGCTGTTGGCGGCCATGGCCGGGATCTGGTTTTTCCTGCAGGCCAGCGCGCCTCGGTTACCGGCTCCGGCGCCCGTGGCGGCGACCAAACCGGTGGTCATCGCGCCCCCTGCGCAGATGGTCGACGAGCAGCAGTGCCAGGGCTGCCACCAGGCCCAGGCCAAGGACTGGCAAGGTTCGCACCACCAGCTGGCGATGCAGCCCGCCACGCCGCAGACGGTCCCGGCGGATTTCAACAACGCCTCGTTCAGTGCCGAAGGTGAAACCACGCGGTTCTATCAACGCGGCGATGAGTTCTGGGTCAACACGCCGGGCAGCGATGGCAAGGCGGCCGACTTCAAGGTGGCCTACACCTTTGGCATCGCGCCGTTGCAGCAATATCTGCTCGAAGTCGGCGACGGGCGCTTGCAGGCCCTGGGCGTGGCCTGGGATACACAGAAAGGCCGCTGGTTTCATCTCTATCCAGGCCAGGGCGTCACCTTCAAGAACCCGTTGCACTGGAGCAAACCCAAACAGAACGCCAACTTCATGTGCGTGGAATGCCACACCACCGGCTACAAACGCAACTTCGATGCGTTCAACAACCGCTTTAACAGTCAATGGAACAGCCTCGGCGTGGGCTGCCTGGCCTGTCATGGCCCGGCCTCCAACCACCTGCAGTGGACCGCCAAAAACACTGATGCGGTGCACGCCGGGTTTACCGTGGATTTGAGGAAGACCTGCTCAAGCGTCAGCCCTATCACCGCACTGCGCGGCTGTCGCTGATCCAGTACTACCTGGAAAATGGCCAGGAACCCAAGGCGCAGGCCGTACTGCAAAGCTGGAAGGCGCTCAACCCCGGCGACCCGGCGCTGAAATAGATACGTCCTCAGTCGGCACCGACGTGCCGGCGAGGGCCGTGTGCCTCAGCCGCGTTCGCGCGGAATCAGGCTCTGCAATTGCGAGGCGAGGAAGTTGGCGTCGAAGGCAAAAGTGTCCGGGTCTTTCAGGCCGTTGGTTTTCTTCCAGATCCAGTCATTTTTATCCGCCGCCAGCACCAGCGACACACTGCCGTGGCGCGCAGCGGTCAGGCCCATCACGGCCACGGAAATCAAGCCGCCCACGCCCATCACGTCCGGCACGAACTCCACCGGTTTGCCGGTGATCTGCACGGTCAGCTTCTCGGTCTTGAAGGTCGAGGCCTCGACCGGCACGCTCGGCCCGCTGGCCACATAGGGCTCACGGTGGACTTCGAGCAACCCCACCTGCTTGACCGGTTCGAGCCACTGCTCGATCTGCCCGAACAACTCGCTGAGCTTGTGCGTCCAGCGCGCCGACTGCAGGTCAAATTGTTGTTTTTTGTGCGCTTCGCTATCAGCGTAATGACGAAGCATCTCGCCCAGTTGCTGTACATCGTCCATTGCGGATTTCCTTGGGTGAGCCAGATTGCGAAGCCCGATCATGGCAGATGCGGCCACTCAGCGTATGACTAAACACCAGCGTGAGGCGCGGCTCGTCGCTGACCGTTGGATCAACTCCAACCCGGGCGCCCCGGCCTCAACGTGGAATGCAATGGAAGGTGCGGTTGACGTGTCAGCCCTGGGCTGGCGTTTCAGCGGCGGGATATTGCGCCACGGCTGATCGATGAACGGCGCGCCTGTTAACGTAAGCGCCGTAGTCGATATGCAATTCCTTCGTCTTGGGAAGCTGGCTCTTATCAAGCTCAATCACCATTGGCCGCTTCAAGTTGTCTGGTTGCAAGGTCAGGTAGATCGCAATTCCATGACCCGTCGGCTTACGCAGGAAGAACACCACTTCCTGTTTCTCATCAAGGCCAGGAATCGCCGGCGCGGTGATCGTGAGTTTATCGTCTGTCTCGGTAACCGTGACCGCAGGCAGGGCGTCGAAGCTGAGAAACTCGTAGGTATTTGGCATCTGGCAATCCTCCTCGTATCAATGGATCAAGCCTGCATGGAATAGGCCTGACCTCCATTAACAGCGCCAAAACGCTTACCGTCTACTGTTAGAATTAACAGGTTTATACCTGTCATGACGGTGGTGCGTGCTACAGGTACACCCTGCAGCACGCGCAAGATTCTCGCCTGGGATTGAGGATTTCAGGGGATTCGCATGACGCCCATTGCGGCTTGATCAGGCCTGCAATACAGGTGTATCGAAAGAGGGATGCTCCGATAAAAGCTGACGCCACTCCATTCGAAACCAGGGAGTGAACTGCCCTTGCGATTCTGAAAGGCGCGCCGATATTTCGGCTCGTGTCCACCACTTGATCTCGCTGACTTCTTCAAGTGCCGGGCTGACCAAAGCGTCAGATTGCGCAACCAATACATGACAAAATTCGTGTTCCGCGCCGATTGAACCAAAGCGCGCATGGTACTCAAAACTGTATAAAAAACGGCACGAGGCCGTGACGCCTAATTCCTCACGCAGACGACGAGCTGCGGCATCCAGGATAGTCTCTCCCGGAGCCGGATGACTGCAGCACGCATTCGACCAGAACCCTGGCCAGAGCATTTTTCCGGCGGCACGACGCTGAAGTAGATGACGCCCATCGCTGTCGATCAGGTGCACTGAAAATGCGCGATGAAGCTTTCCCGCTCCCAGGTGTGCTGTGCGTTTGTCACACACTCCAATCTGTACATCCTGGGCGTCAACTAACACTACATCATTGTTCATTGTGCATTCCCTTCCGTGCAATTACGCATGCCCTCCCCCGCACACTGCTTTCAGTGCGCGAGGTTTACTCAGGTAAGGGGACTTGCCCCCAGGCGCTGACGAACGTCAGCGCTGCCTCGTCGAACCCTGGATCGGCACGCAGGCGGGCCATGGCGTCAAGGTCGTCTTGAGTGAGTAACGCCAGTTTCAGCAGCGCCGGTCCAGCCTGGGCGGTGGTTGCAGCCCAAAAGGCATCGGCGAGGCTGTTGTCACCGATTCGACCTTCGAGGGTACGCTGCCCGACGCTGGAGAGTCCCCGAGCACGTAATCCAGCGGCAAGCGTATCAGCCCAGCGCATGTTGGAGCCGATGGTCTGCTCCAGGAGGGTGACTCCGGCCTCGGCGACTTTTCGAAACAGCGGGTTCGCAGTGCTCAAGCTCGGTTGCAGACTCACGTCTTCGATCACCAACCAACCGCCAGGGCGGACCCAGGTTGCGGCTCGCGTCAAGATTTCTTCGCGTTCGCTGAGGTGACACAGCAGCGCCCGAGCATGCACCACGTCAAAGGAGGCAGCAGGAAAACCATCAGTCGCCGCATTGTGGGTCAGCACCCGAATGCCGGGAATATCGGCCAGGAATCGGGTATCGATGTCAGTGGCGGTGACCGTCGCGTCGAGATATCGCTTGCTCAGCCATCTCGCGAAGGATCCGGCACCGGCGCCGAGATCGAGGATGGCAGGCGTGTGCGCAAGATCCAACTGATTAAAAACCTCCTGGCTCAAGGGGTCAAAGGCACGCTCAAGGGTACGTAAACGTGCCAATTGGCCTGCGTGCTGATCGGCAAGATAACTGCTGGTGTAGCCGGGTTCCTCAGTGAAGTCAGTAGTACTCATAGTGTGACCTCCAGTTGCCCAGGGCATCGATTGAGGAATCCGCGCTCGGTAGGCTTGAACCCAGGAGCCCAGTGCAGGTTTGGAAAGGCCTGTAGCAGCATGCGAGCGCTGATCGTGATCTCCATCCGTGCCAGCATTGAGCCCAGACAGAAGTGGCGCCCCGCGCCAAAGGCGAAATGGCTGGCTGCGTGTTCGGTGCGCGACATGTTGAAAGTGTCCGGATCGGTGAATTGGTCTGGATCACGGTTGGCCGAGCCGATCAGACAGGCCAGGGTCGCTCCGGCAGGAATCGTTCCCGACGGCAGCTCCAGCGATTCACGGGCCTCCCGCAGTACAAGTTGCAAAGGCGGGTTGCGTCGCAGGGTTTCGGCGAGCGCATTATCCATCAGCTCTGGATTGGCCATCACCGCATCTTTGACACCCGGCTCGTTCAGCAGGTTGACAATCAGATTCGCCAGCGCACCGTGACTGGTCTCGCTACCCGCCGTCATCAGGATCGCACAGTAGGATCGGACGAACGTCTCCGACAACGGCTTGCCGTCGATCTGAGCCGCCAGGAGCTGCGAAATCAAATCATCTGAGGGTTCAGAACGGCGGGCGTCGATGTGTGGCTGGATGAAGTCGTAGAAACTGTCTCGGTTGGATAACCCACCGGTCAACAGTGCCGGGTCCTGTCGATAGTTGCCCATATAAGCAAAGCCCACGGCACACCAACGCTTTAGCCGCTCCACTTCCTCGCGGGTTTCAGCCGGGAGACCCAGTGCACGAGCCATCACCCGCACGGGCAGTGCCGCGGTGAAATCGGCAATGAGGTCCACCTGAGGTCGACCCTGCATTTGCGCCAGAAGGTCTGTGGTTACCGCGATGATGGAGGTCTCAAGCGCCGCGAGGGCATTGCTGCGAAACGATGGACTCAGCAACGCTCGGTGCTGAGCGTGCTCGCATCCGTCCATAGTGACAATTGTGTGTCCCAGCAACGGTCCAATCTGCCACCTGTAGTTGTTGTTGCTCGCCCCAGGATGGGTCAGCGCCGCCTTCACATCCACATACCGACTGACCAGCCACACATCAGTGGGCTCGTCGTAAACGATCGGTAACGAGGTACGCAAACGCTCATACAGTGGGTACGGGTCGACTTCGAATTGACGGGATTTAAGGGTCGGCGGGGTCAGTTTCAGATCCACTTGCCGGTTATCCTGTGCCGAAGCGTCGGCAGCTTGCAGGTGATAGCGAGAAACGCTCCGGTGCCAGTCGCCCGCCGCCCGGACAACCTGCCGCAGCCGATCGGGGTCAGTCGCGGCGGACCGCCGATGATTCGCAGGCTGGGCGGCGACCGCGGTGAACTGCGTAACCGCCGTGTTCACCATCTGATGGGCCGATTCAATCGCGGCAGGCCAGTCCAGGCTTCTGGTATCGGCAAGGATCGACACCAGGTTGAAGCGCTCACCACACACCACATCTTTGGCAATCGAATGGATGTCGTTCGTCCAGGCAATTATATCGGCAGCGTGCTCACGCAGCGTGTTCCACCATTCGGTGTCCGCTGCATCCGCGTACGGATCGAGCGTTTCAGCCGCATCGATGAGATCAAAGAAGAACAGTGCGCCGAAAGAGTTACGGCGCAAAGGCAGGTACTCGGCCAACGTGAGCGCCGTGTCGGTTTCCCGCACGCGGACCAGCGTCGACTGCGCTCGCAGATGTTGGATCAAATGCCGCACGAGCCTATTTCGCCAATGGTCGTCCCCCAAGCGCTGGGTCTGAGGCCACAGGTCATCGACCAGAACACTGAGCATCGGGTCATCAAAACGGCTGGTTTCAGCTGCAGGATCAGCCTCGCAACCGTCGGTCAAAGCCTGTACTGCGGTGATGAAACGATCCAGTGCACCTTTTTCCGCCCAAGGGCCATCATCGATTCGGTCATCGAGGATCAGCGCCCACAGGTACCAGCAGACCAGAATCTCGGCTTGTGGCGTGGGCGCCCTTCCGCACAGCGCAATGCCCAGCTCGAGCAGCGCAGTGGTACTCAACCGATGCGCACCGCGGCGTCCGATCAAGCCATACCGCTGCGCCCAGGCGAGAGCATGTGCACGCAACGGCTCACGGTCGGAACGCGGTGGCGGACCAGCGAAAGGCAGATGGATTTCGGGAATAATGAGCGGTGTCGGTGATAAGTGATCGCGTTGGCCGGTGCCGGGATCGCCTTCGCAGGGTTGCGATGCCATGAGGGATTCCTCCTGAATCAACTTTTTATAAGATTGGGCTCCGGCTGCAACGCCTGCCGTCACGACGAAGCAGAATAGATCGTAGTTTCTTCAACCGGCCTGATCTTACTTGAAGATAATCTCTTGAAATGTGGGCATTGCCTTAAGTCGACCCGGACAATGCCTCTCAGAGTGTGGGGGGGTGAACCGCCATCCCTACCCCTCCCGTCCCAGCGGTCTGGCAGGTGTATTGATTGCTCGCCACTGCTGATTAGATACGCGCATTGATTCGAAATATACTGTCATTTCTTACAGGTATGGACGAGTCCCCCAGCACGCTGGCTGCGATCGGCAAACGCCGTTGTTTGAACTGCTATGGTGAATGAGTTGACAACTGCGTATGACTAATCGGCAGCCGCTGGGTAAGGTGAAGCGACTTTCCTTGTCAGGAGCATCGCATGCGCACTATCGGCCTTATCGGCGGCATGAGCTGGGAGTCCAGCGCCGAGTACTACCGCATCATCAACCAGCGCGTGCGCGACCAGCTCGGCCCGCTGCGCTCGGCGCAACTGTTGATGTACAGCGTAGATTTCGGCCCGATGGAACAAGCCCAGCATGCCGGACGCTGGGATGATGCCGCGCTGATCCTCGAAGATGCCGCGCTTCGCCTGCAGGCCGGTGGCGCCGAGTGTGTGGTGTTGTGCACCAACACCATGCATTTGGTCGCGCCGCGCATCGAGGCGGCGGTGTCGATTCCCTTCCTGCATATCGCCGATGCGGCCGGCGCCGCTGCCGTGGCCGCCGGCACGCTGACCGTCGGCTTGCTCGGCACGGCGTTCACCATGGAGCGGGACTTTCTCAAGACGCGCCTCGCCGCCCAGGGCCTGACCGTGCTGGTGCCGGACGCCGACGAGCGCCAGGCCGTGCACCGGATCATCTATGACGAATTGTGTGTCGGCGTGATCAGCGATGCGTCACGCGCGGTCTACCTGCGGGTGATCGAAGGCCTGGCCGCACGGGGCGCCCAGGCGATCATCCTCGGTTGCACGGAAATCAGCCTGCTGGTCAAGCCCGAGCACAGCACGCTGCCGCTGTTGGACACCACCGAGCTGCATGCGCAGGCTGCGGTGGCGTTTGCACTGCAGGATTAAGCTGATTGGCGCAGGCGCGCCATGCTCAAGGTGTCGACAAAAACACCGTCACGCAGGGCGTAGTCGCGCATGCGCCCTTCGACTTCGAAGCCGAACTTGCGATACAGGTGATGCGCGGCTTCGTTGTCGGCGTACACCGTCAGTTCCACGCGGCGCAGGTTCATCCAGTTGTCTGCCACGTCCAGCGCGGCGGCCAACAAGCGCGAACCGACGCCCTTGCCCTGCCAGGCCGGCGCCACGCCCATGCCAAACGAGCCGACATGCGCACGGCGCACGCGCGGGTACTGTTCCAGGCCCAGCTGGCCAATGACCTCGCCGCCGTGCACGGCGACCAGTTGTAGCCGGCGCTCATTGTCGGTGACTAGCTTGTTGCGCCAGGCCTCTACCGACTGAAACGGCATCTGCAGCACCTGTCGGCACACGGCCGGATCGTTATAGAGCGCAGCCACGCCTTCGAGGTGGGTTTCGCCAAAGCGCTGGATCACGATATGCGGTTCAGGGGCGTGCATGGTGTTTCATCCTTTGAAAGACACGTGGCCGACCAGTGTAGAGGCCATGCGCGCTGCCTGGCTAGGGCGCCGGCAGGGTTGTCCACAACGCCGGCCAATCCCCGTAGGGGCTCCCGGTGCAGCGCGGCATCATCTTAAACTCACGCAACTGGAACGCCTTGCCGTCAAAGACCCAAACCCCGCCCGCACCGCAATCACCGATCCCGCGCAGCTTGTAGAAATAACTCAAGGTGCCGGTGGTTTCGTCATACCCCACGGAGCCTTCGAACGCGGTGCCGTCCAACGGCAAAGGCTGAATGCTCAGCAACGTTTCGGTGTAAGGCGGCTTGCGCTCACGGCTGCTGATTTCGTACTCGCAGTTGTAGGCCGCGCAGTCAGTGCGCACCACCATCATGGCCTGGTCGGCACTCAAGGCCCCGGCCTCGGCGTCGGGTTTCATTTCGGTGTCGGTGTTGGTCAGCGCCTTGATCGCCGCCGCAGCCAGGCCGGCCTGTTCTTGCGCGGTCAGCGCGGGTGCGGTCGGGAACTTGCGCAGCACCGGGGTCGGCTGGCGAGCCGGCACCTCACTGGCAGCGGCCTTGCCCGGCCGGGCCAGCGCGGTGACGTTGTCTACCCGCCCCTGCACCGCGTCCATCAACAACAGCGAAGCACTCAGCCCGCTCAGCGACACCTTGGCGTTTTCATCGCCAGGCAACTGCAGGCGCTGGCCATTGCGCAACCGCTGCAACCAGCGCCGCGCCGGCGCGTCCTCGATGACGCTGTAGAAGTGCATCTCGGGGTCGCCGCCTTCATCGTCCAGCTCCACATGCAAGTCGCGCGTCAATGCCTGCCCCAAGGGTTGGCCATCCAGCAGCAAGGTGGAAAGGTCGAGGTCTTCGCCGCGGTGATCAAAGCGCAGGCGCAAGTACCCTTCGGGACCTGCCTGGTGAAAGATATGCAAGGTCAGCGAACTGTAGTCTTCTTCATCGACGCCGCTGGGTGAACTGAGCACGTGGCAATTGCGCAAGTTGTCGCAACCGGTGACCCAGTTTTTGATTTCCCGCAGCAGCGGTACGGTTTCAGTCGCGGGTTGGGCGAGGACGTGAGGGCTGATACCAGCCAGCAGCATGGCCAGGAATGCGGGGCGCAGCATGGGGACTCTCCGTGTCAAAAAGGCGCGGATTGTCCCATGTTCAAGGGTTCAAGTCAGCGCCCGGCAGCCGTGCGCCATACCCGCGCAATATCCGCCGCGCGCTCGGCCAACAATCGCGGGGCTTCACTGCAGGCCTGCTCCAGGCTCATCGGGCCCGATGGCAAGGCAAACGCGGCATTCACACCGTGGGCGTACATCTGTTCGTAGCCATCGCCCAGGGTGCCAGCGATGACAATCACCGGCACCCCATGTTGGCGGGCAATACGCGCGACCCCGAACGGGGTTTTGCCGCGCAGGGTCTGGGCGTCGAAGCGGCCTTCACCAGTGATCACCAGGTCGGCGCCCCGTACGGCGTCGTCCAGGCCGACCAGCTCGGCGACCACGTCCACACCGGCCCGGAACTGCGCACCGAGAAACGCCTTGGCGGCAAAACCCAGGCCGCCGGCGGCGCCGCTGCCGGGCTCATCGCGCACATCCTTGGGCAACACCTGGGCACACTGGTCGGCGAAGTGCCCGAGGGCGGCGTCCAGCTGTTGCACCTGCTCGGGATTGGCACCTTTTTGCGGACCGAATATCGCCGACGCGCCGTGGGGGCCGCACAGTGGATTATTCACATCGGCGGCGATTTCAAAGCGTACCTGCGCCAGCCGTGGATCGAAGTTCTCCAGGCTGATCCGCGCGAGCCCGGCCAAGGCCAGGCCACCGGGGGCCAGGGCCTGGTGATCGGCGTCGAACAATTGCACGCCGAGCGCCTGCATCGCGCCGGCCCCGCCATCGTTGGTGGCGCTGCCGCCAATCGCCAGGATGATGCGCTGGGCACCCAGGTCGAGGGCGGCGCGGATCAGCTCACCGGTGCCGAACGTACTGCTGCTGCAGGCGTCCCGCTGGCCCGGCGGCACCAGTTGCAGGCCGCTGGCTTCGGCCATTTCGATAATCGCGGTGTGGCTGTCAGCCAACCACCCCCAACGCGCTTGCACCGTGGCCCCCAACGGACCCCGCACCGCCTGGCGCCGCAACTCGCCGTTGCAGGCCGCGAGCACCGCGTCCACCGTCCCTTCACCACCGTCCGCCATGGGGCACAAGACGCTCTGCGCATCCGGCCAGACCTGCGCCAGCCCGGCGGCAATGGCCTGGGCGACGCCCTCGGCACTCAGGCTGTCCTTGAACGAGTCGGGGGCGATGATGATTTTCATGGGCTTTCTCCGGTTTTTATGACGCCCATGCTGCCAGTTGGCTTCGGGAATGACGCCGGTCCGATGCACAAGTCTGGCTCAGGTTTGTTGTTCATTCCGACAAAGCCTGGGGCAGCAGCTGTACGCCTAGGTAAAGAGCCAGCATGCCGTCCAGGGTCAGCGGATCAACGCCGCTCAGCTCAGCGATGCGCTCCATGCGATAACGCAGGCTATTGCGATGAATGCCGAGGGCGTCGGCGCACGCCTGGCTTTGCCCGTCGTGGTCGCACCAACTGCGCAAGGTCGCGAGCAACTGGCCGTTGGTGTCTTTGGCCAGCACCTTGTGCAGCGGCTTGAGCAATTCGTCCAGGGCATCATCATTGCGATGGCGCCAGAGCATGACGGGCAGGCGATAACGGTTGAGGGTCAGCAGCCGCGATTGCGGCAGGATATCGCGCCCATACGCGAGCAGATCACCGACACGTCGGTAACAGCGGCGCAGCCCCGCCAAGCCATCGGCTTGCCCACCCACGGCCACGCGCAGAATGTGCCAACCCAGGCCTTCGAGCTTTTCCAACAAGCGCGGATTGTCGACCTGCAGCGCGGCAGGCCGACACCACAGCAGCGAAAACTGCGCCGAGCTGACACACCAGCTGTCCGGATAGCGCGAGGTCAGCCAGGCACTCAACGCCTCCGCCGATTGCCCCACACCCAGCTCGAACAGGTACGGGGTGCGCGGCAGCTGCGGCTTGAGGCCCAGTTGTTGCGCCTCGTCCACCAGGCGCGGCGAGTCGCCAGTGTCGGCGAGCAGCAAGGCCAGCAAGTCATCGCAGCGCTGGCGCCGCCATTGTTGTTCGACCTGCTGGTGCCGATGGCTGACGAGCATCTCGGCGGTCATGCGCACCAGCTCGGCGTAAGTGCGCAGGCCTTCCGGCTCACCGGTGATGCCCAGCACGCCGATCAGACGCTGGTCGTGCATCAGCGGCAGGTTGATGCCCGGCTGCACGCCCTTGAGGTGCTTGGCGGTCTGCCCGTCGATCTCGACCACGCGCCCATTGGCCAGGACCAGTTGGGCTCCCTCGTGGCGGGTATTGATGCGCTCCGGTTCACCGCTGCCAAGGATCAGGCCCTGGCTGTCCATGACATTGACGTTGTGCGGCAGGATCGCCATGGTGCGATCGACGATATCCTGAGCCAGGTCATGATCCAGCTCGAACATGGGGCCATCTCCTTGAAAGAAGTGCTTGAAAACGCAGGTTGTTCATCAGCACAGCGCAATTGATGCTTCACTGTGCGCAAGCACAAAGACAGCACCCTGCCACGTGGCTGAGACTCTTTGGGCGATCAACGTTACCTGCGCATCGCGAAAAATCATAATAAAGAGAGACTCCCCATGTCACAGAGCGCCGCTGCCACACTGGCCACCGATGACGATAAAAACGCCATCTACAAGCGCATTACCCTGCGCCTGATCCCCTTCATTTTCATCTGCTATCTGTTCAACTACCTCGACCGGGTAAACGTTGGCTTCGCCAAGTTGCAGATGCTCGATGCATTGAAATTCAGCGAAACCGTGTACGGCCTGGGTGCCGGGATCTTCTTTATCGGCTACGTGCTGTGCGGCGTGCCGAGCAACCTGGCGCTGACCAAATTCGGTCCGAGGCGCTGGATTGCGTTGATGATGATCGTCTGGGGCACCTTGTCCACCTGCCTGCTGTTCGTCACCACGCCGACGCATTTCTACACCCTGCGCCTGTTTACCGGTGCCGCCGAAGCCGGCTTCTTCCCGGGTGTGGTGCTGTACCTCTCGCAGTGGTTCCCGACCTTCCGTCGTGGGCGGATCATGGCGTTGTTCATGTCGGCGATCCCGGTGTCCGGCTTGCTCGGCAGCCCGTTTTCCGGCTGGATCCTCAACCACTTCGCCGCCGGCCAAGGCGGCCTGGCGGGCTGGCAGTGGATGTTCCTGCTGCAGGGCATCCCGACCGTGATCCTCGGCGCCCTCGCCTACTTCCTGCTCAGCGACAGCTTCGCCAACGCCAAGTGGCTCACGCCGCACGAACGCGCGGTGCTGGAAGCCGATCAGGCGACGGACCTGGCGAACAAGCCGAAAACCACCACCGACTCGTTGGCGGAAGTGTTCAAGAATCCGGCGATCTGGGCGTTCGGCCTGATTTACTTCTGCATCCAGAGCGGCGTGTACGCGATCAACTTCTGGCTGCCGTCGATCATCAAGAACCTGGGGTTCAGCGATAACCTGGTGATTGGCTGGCTCAGCGCGATCCCCTACCTGCTGGCCGCAGTCTTCATGCTGCTGGTCGGTCGTTCGGCGGACTTGCGCAAAGAGCGCCGCTGGCACTTGGTGGTGCCGATGTTGATGGGCGCGATCGGCCTGGTGATCGCGGTGAATTTCGCCACCACCCCGGCCATTGCCATCCTCGGCCTGACCATCGCGACGATGGGCGCCCTCACCGGCCTGCCGATGTTCTGGCCAGTGCCGACCGCCATGCTCAGTGCCGGCGCAGCGGCCGGGGGCCTGGCGTTGATCAACTCCATGGGCCAGATGGCCGGCTTCCTCAGCCCGTATATCGTCGGCTTCGTGAAAGATGCCACCGGCTCCACGGATGTGGCGCTGTACCTGCTGGCGGCGGTGATCGTGGCGGGCAGCGTGCTGGCGTTGCGGATGACGCGAACCCTGAAGGCGTAACTTTCATCCTGCAGGAGTCGGCTTGCCGGCGATAAGGCCCAAAGCCTTGCTACGCGCCAGAGGGCGCGATCGCTGGCAAGCCGGCTCCTGCCGGTTCAGTCAGAGCAAGCCGCCGCCGTCGATGTCGATCACGGCGCCGGTCATGAAGCCATTCTCCATGGCCAGCACATACCCCGCCGCCACTTCCCCAGCCTGCCCGACACGCCCTACCGGCAAGGCGCCGCCGGCCTTGGCGAACATCGCCAGGCGCTGCTCCTCGGTCAACCCCGCATAGGCCGGTGTATCAATGACCCCGGGGCTGATCACATTGACGCGCCGTGGCGCGAGCTCTTTAGCCAACTGCTTGCCCAATGCCTCGGTCGCGGCGTTGATGCCGGTCTTGATGAATTGGCCAGCCGCCGCTTTACGCCCCAACTGTCCGGAGGTCAGGCTGATGCTGCCATGCTCGTCGAGAAACGGCAGCGCCAGTTGAATGGCCCGCAGTGAACCCCAGAGTTTCACATTGAAGTTTGCCTGGGCCTCATCCAGGTCGGTCTCGGCCAGCGTCTTGGCGCGCACGGATGGCCCGGATGTATAGACCAGATGATGAAACCGCCCCACGCTTTCGAACAGTCGCTGCAGCGAAGCGGCATCGGTAACGTCTACCGGTTCGCTGCGCAGGCCGTTTTCGTTGCCCGCAGACAAACGACGCCCGGCCAGTACCACTTGGGCGCCCCGTGCTGCAGCGGCCTTGGCCACGGCGGCGCCAATACCGCTGCTGCCGCCGATGACGATCACCGTTTTGCCGTTGAGGGAAGAAGTCATGGAGAAGTGTCCTGGGTCAGAAAGTGAGCGTTCATCTTCCCAGCTTGGCAATCGGCGAAAAATCCCGGTAAAACGACAAGATCTTTAAAGGATTTTTACAAATGAGCTCGATCCTCGATCTGGACGTGTTTGTACGCACCGCCGACACCGGCAGCCTCTCGGCCGCCGCACGCAGCCTTAACCTGACGCCGGCCGCGGCGAGCATCGCGCTCAAACGCCTGGAAACCCGCCTGGGTATTCGCCTGCTCGCACGTTCCACCCGCAGCATGCGCCTCACCGAAGAAGGCCGGCGCTATCTGGACAGCGTGCGCGTGGCGCTGGAAGCACTGTCCGAGGGCGAGCAAGCGATCAAACAGCAAGGCCAGAGCCTCAGCGGCCTGTTGCAATTAGCGGCGCCTTCGGACTTCGGGCGCAATGTATTGCTGGGCTGGCTGGATGAATTCAAGGTCGAACACCCGGCTATCCGCCTGCAACTGCTGCTCAATGACAGCAACGCCGACCTGTTTCGCGACACCGTTGACATTGCCCTGCGCTTTGGCGTGCCCCAGGACTCCAGCCTGGTGGCGCTGCCGGTGGTGCCCGGCCACCACCGCATCGCGTGCGCCAGCCCCGACTACCTCGCACGCCACGGCACACCCCGCACACCGGCGGACCTCGCGCAGCACAGCACGCTGCGCTATATGCGTCGCGGCCGCGCCAACAGCACCTGGTATTTCCGCCAGGGCGCACAGCTGCGGGAGGTCGAGGTCAGCGGTGACTACCTCAGCGATGACGGTGAGATCGTGCGGCGCTGGGCCCTGGCCGGTCACGGTATCGCCTATAAGGCCAACCTGGATGTTGCCCGCGACATCAAAGCAGGCCGGCTGGTGCCTCTCTTAACTGACTGGCAAGGTGAGCCCGCGCCGTTCAACTTGATGTGTCCTCATCGCCTGCAGGTCTCGGAGCGCGTGAAAGTACTGCATGATTTTCTGCAGAGGCGCTGCCAGTCGTTGCTTAACACGACGCACCAGTGACAATTTGGCGATAAAAACGCGGCCGTTTAAACCTGTCATTTATGACAGTATCTGAGTTCATTGACCCCGATTAGCATAGTCATCCCGAAGTACCCTTCACGTTACGCAAGGAACATCGAGATGAAAGCTGAGACAGAGGCACTCACCAGTACAGGCACGCTGACCGCAAAGTTCAGCGGCAGCCATAATCACTCATTCGTATCGGATCCTGACAGGCAACACATTTTCAAAGCGGGCGGCCAATGGCGTTTCAGCGGAGTACAACTGCAAAGCAGCGATCCGCACCAGAACTACTACGGACTCAGTGTGGTATTGCCAGCCAGCCTTGAGGAAAATGGCAAGGACCACACCTACAGCTTCCCCGGCGAGGCCACTGGTTTCGTCTTTACGCCCCATCGCGCAGGGATTTCGGTCTACACGATTGTCAGCGGCAAGATTACCGTTTCCGTACAAAATGACGAGATGAAAGCAGCCTTTCACTTCTCCTCAGCATTGAACAATGACCATGTGGATGTGACTGCCGGCGTGCTCCATTTAAAGGGAGTTTCCTATCCAAGGCTCAATACGGGAACCTTCGAGGGAGAATTCACCAACAGCCCTTTTTTACATAAGCAGTTTGTCGCCGAGAGTGCAGGCATCATCAGTCACGAATCGCCCGTCTTTCCGCACGTGTGGGAAGTTTTTGGCTCGCAGCGCATTGCCCTACCCCTGCCCTCAAATCTTATTGTCAGTATTCAAATAGATAAGAACCTGACCGAGCATGACTATGTCATCGGCCCAGAAGCCAAAGGGGTGTACGTTAATTGCAGCGCCCTGCCTGGGTGGACGTTTTATGTCCACCGCAAGGGAACACTGCATTTCGATTCATTACCCGGCACCGGTCACGCAAAAGGCAAGCTGAATTGCAGTTTCGTTAATCCCCAAGGCGGGGAATTCCAGTTCGACGGTAAGTTTGACGTCCGCGCGCCCTTCTATACCGCCTGACCTGCTGGATACTCAGCGATTGCCTTGAATCATCACCCGCTGATTTCGCTTGCTCCTCAAGCAAGTGTTATCGGCGGTAGGGCCGTGTACGCACATACGAGCAGCAAAACGCGACATCAGGCTTGTTCTAGAGCCTCCCTCTCTGGTATTGCATAGGTCACGTTTCCCTGCCTTGAGGAGCTTTGCATGATTTACCGCACATTAGGCCAGTCCGGACTGAAGGTCAGCGCCCTGACCCTGGGCACCATGATGTTTGGCGAACAGACCAACACCGAGGACTCGCTGCGCATCATCGACAAGGCCTGGGACCAGGGCATCAATTTTATCGACACGGCGGACGTCTACACCGGCGGACGCTCCGAGGAAATCGTCGGCGAGGCCATTGCGCGCCATCGTGAGGATTGGGTGCTGGCCTCCAAAGTTGCCATCGGCCCCACCGACGGCCTGCCCAATCGCAGTGGCTTGAGCCGCAAGCGCATCTTCAATGCGCTGGAAGCCAGCCTGACCCGCCTGGATACCGACTACCTCGACATCTACTACCTGCACCGTGAAGACCACGACACGCCGCTGGACGTCACGGTGTCGGCGATAGGTGATCTTATCCGCCAGGGCAAGATCCGCTATTGGGGCTTGTCCAACTATCGCGGCTGGCGCATCGCCGAAGTGATTCGCGTCGCCGAGCGCCTGGGTGTGGACAAGCCGGTGATCAGCCAGCCGCTGTACAACATCGTCAATCGCCAGGCCGAGGTCGAGCAGATCACTGCGGCCGCCGCCTATGGCTTGGGCGTGGTGCCTTACAGCCCATTGGCGCGTGGCGTACTCAGCGGCAAGTACGCGCCGGATGTAACCCCCGAGGCCGGCAGCCGCGCAGCGCGCCAGGACAAACGCATCCTGGAAACCGAATGGCGCGTGGAGTCGTTGCGCATCGCCCAGCAGATCCAGCAGTACACCCAAGGCCGTGGCGTGGGGACTGTCGAGTTTGCGATTGCCTGGGTGCTCAACAATGCCGCGGTGAGCTCGGCGATTGTCGGGCCGCGCACGGAAGCACAGTGGGATGCCTACATCGGCGCGCTCGACGTGAAGATCTCGGCGGAGGATGAAGCCTTCATCGACTCGCTGGTGACGCCCGGGCACTCGTCCACGCCGGGGTTCAATGATGTGGGGCACTTTGTGTCTGGGCGGATAGCTCGTTTGTAAGCGGGGAAGAGGGCCTTGTAGCAAGCGGGGCTTTTTGTGCTGAGCTGTTTTCTGTGGCAAGCAGGCTTGTTGTGGCAAGCGGGCTTTCTGTGGTGAGCGGGCTTGTGGCTGCAAACAGCTTCATGTGGCAAACAGGCTTCCTGTGGTGGGCGGGCTTTCTGTGGTGAGCGGGCTTCATGTGGTGAGCGGGCTTGCCCCGCGTTGGGTGGCGAAGCCGCCCCAAAACCAGTCGGCGAGGAGTACCTGATCCACCGCGTGCTCGCTGACTGGGGCTGCTTCGCAGCCCAACGCGGGGCAAGCCCGCTCACCACATGAAGCCCGCTCACCACAACAAGCCCGCTCGCCACAACAAACTGGCCCGCCATGGGAAGTGGGTTCATCAAAGGAGGTTTGTCTCTATCACCCGATCCAAACCTTGGCCCATGAAAATTTCCGCGCAACACGGTGAACAGGCTCGGGGCGGTAAACAGGCTTAGTGTGGTGACTAGGCTTTTAGCGGCAGACAGGCTTTATGGGGTGACCAGGCTTCCTGTGGTGAGCGGGCTTGCCCCGCGTTGGGTGGCGAAGACGCCCCAAAACCAGTCGGCGAGGAGTACCTGATCCACCGCGTGCTCGCTGACTGGGGCTGCTTCGCAGCCCAACGCGGGGCAAGCCGCTCACCACAATAACCCCGCTCGCCACAACAAACTGGCCCGCCATGGGAAGTGGGTTCATCAAAGGAGGTTTGTCTCTATCACCCGATCCAAACCTTGGCCCATGAAAATTTCCGCGCAACACGGTGAACAGGCTCGTGGCGGCAAACAGGCTTGGTGTGGTGACTAGGCTTTTAGCGGCAGACAGGCTTTATGTGGTGACCAGGCTTCATGTGGTGAGCGGGCTTGCCCCGCGTTGGGTGGCGAAGCCGCCCCAACACCAGTCGGCGAGGAGTACCTGATCCACCGCGTGCTCGCTGACTGGGGCTGCTTCGCAGCCCAACGCGGGGCAAGCCCGCTCGCCACAACAAGCATGCTCGCCAGGACAGGCCCGGCTGCCACAGGAAGCCTGCTCGCCACAACAAACTGGCCCGCCACGGGAAGTGGGTTCACCCAAGAAGGTTTGCTCCCTTCACCCTCCTCCAAACCTCACCCCATGAAAATTTTCGCGCAAAACGCCCCAAAACAGCGCAACCGTCTCCCGTCAAAAGCTCCATAATCCCCTCCTGATTTTCTCTCTTCTTTTGTAGCAACCGGTTTTGGCGAGGACAGTGTGTCTAAAGGTGTTGTTTTATCCGTGGCGGCGTCGGTGTTGTTTGCCGTGATGTATTACTTCACGTCGCTGCTCACGCCGTTGAGCGGCCTGGAGATTTTCGGCTGGCGCATGTTGCTGACCGTGCCGTGCATGACGGTGTTCATGATCGTCAGCGGCGAATGGCGCCGTGTGTGGGAATTGCTGCGCAGGCTGGCGGCCAAGCCGCGGTTGATCGGCGGCGTGGTGCTGTCTTCGGCATTGCTCGGCGTGCAGTTGTGGCTCTTCATGTGGGCGCCACTGAACGGGCGCAGCCTGGATGTGTCGGTGGGTTACTTCCTGTTGCCGCTGACCATGGTATTGACGGGACGCCTGGTCTACGGCGAGCGGTTGTCGCGCCTGCAGCAGATCGCCGTCGTGTTTGCCGCGCTCGGCGTGCTCAATGAGCTGTATCAAGCCGGCGGTTTCTCCTGGGCCACGCTGGTCGTGATCATCGGCTATCCGGTCTACTTCGTGGTGCGTAAATACTTGTCCACCGATCACCTGGGCGGTCTATGGCTGGACATGGCACTGATGCTGCCAGTGGCCTGGTGGTTCGTGCAGAGCGGCGAACAGGGGGTTGCCGTGCTCGACGCCTATCCGAAGCTGTATGCCTTGATTCCAACGCTAGGCCTGATCAGCGCATCGGCGCTGGTGAGCTACATCATCGCCAGCCGGTTGCTGGCATTCAGCCTGTTCGGGCTGCTCAGCTATGTCGAACCGGTGCTGTTGCTGGCAGTGGCGTTACTGCTGGGTGAAGGGATCAAGGGTGGTCAATGGCTGACCTATATCCCGATCTGGCTGGCGGTGATGGTGCTGGTGTATGAAGGCTTCAAGCATCTGGTGCGTCAGCGCAAAGCCTGATCCGCAGGCAATAAAAAGCCCGGCCAGGAGCAATCCCGGCCGGGCTTTTTTAACCTCAGTCGGCGGTCAGTACACCACGACGCACCTGGTCACGCTCGATGGATTCGAACAGCGCCTTGAAGTTGCCTTCGCCAAAGCCATCATCACCCTTGCGCTGGATGAACTCGAAGAACACCGGGCCCATCAGGGTCTCCGAGAAGATTTGCAGCAACAGGCGCTTGTCGCCTTCAATCGACGAGCCGTCCAGCAGGATGCCGCGCGATTGCAGTTGATCGACCGGCTCACCGTGGCCCGGCAGGCGGCCTTCGAGCATTTCGTAGTAGGTGTCTGGCGGTGCGGTCATGAAGCGCATGCCGATGCCCTTCAGCGCGTCCCAGGTCTTGACCAGGTCGTCGGTGAGGAACGCCACGTGCTGGATGCCCTCGCCGTTGAACTGCATGAGGAACTCTTCGATCTGCCCGGCACCCTTGGACGACTCTTCGTTCAGCGGGATGCGGATCATGCCGTCCGGTGCACTCATGGCCTTGGACGTCAGACCGGTGTATTCACCCTTGATGTCGAAGTAGCGCGCCTCACGGAAGTTGAACAGTTTCTCGTAGAAGTTGGCCCAGTAGACCATGCGGCCGCGATACACGTTGTGGGTCAGGTGGTCGATGACCTTGAGGCCGGCACCGACCGGGTTGCGGTCTACGCCGTCGAGGTAGACAAAGTCGATGTCATAGATCGAGCTGCCTTCACCGAAGCGGTCGATCAGGTACAGCGGCGCGCCGCCGATGCCTTTGATCGCCGGCAGGTTCAGTTCCATCGGGCCGGTTTCGATATGGA
The DNA here is from genome assembly GCF_016651025.1 of Pseudomonas sp. TH21. Classification (NCBI taxonomy): domain Bacteria; kingdom Pseudomonadati; phylum Pseudomonadota; class Gammaproteobacteria; order Pseudomonadales; family Pseudomonadaceae; genus Pseudomonas; species Pseudomonas sp. TH21. Next base: position 3,358,508 of record NZ_JAEKEQ010000001.1, read on the forward strand.
TCGGCTGCGCACCCAGCTCCAGCGCGCGGTTGTAGGCTTGCTGCGAATCCTTGACGCGAAACGCCATGCCGCACACCGACGGGCCATGCTCCGCCGCGAAGTAGGAGGCAATGCTGTTGGGCTCGTTGTTGAGGATCAGGTTGATCTCGCCCTGGCGGTACAGGTGCACATTCTTGGAGCGGTGGGTCGCGACCTTGGTGAAGCCCATGATCTCGAAGATCGGCTCCAGGGTGCCCGGGGTCGGCGATGCGAATTCGATGAATTCAAAGCCCATCAGGCCCATTGGGTTGTCTAAATGGTCGGTCATGTTCGGTGCCTCATCATTCTTGTTGGGTAGCAATTGATTAGTTGCGAGCAAGGATGAGGTCGAAGGGAGGCGCGCAGGAAAGGCCTCGCACACTGCGGGCGAGGAAATCACCAAAGATGAGGGGGGAGCCGAGTAGCTTCATGGTGTCATCAGTCTCTGACGGCCGAGGCTTGCGTGAGCGCAAGTCCATATTCTTGTATGCGTAAATCGATTCTACACAGCGTAACCGTGTTTGTCCGCAGTCTTCATCAAATCCCTATTGCCTTGGCCTGCGCAAGCGGTTTGTTGCATAGGTAACTGCGCTGCAGCGTTGCCGCGCGGTCTTGACCCGCGCTACGTATACCGGCGCCTGTCGCCCGGGTGTTGCGCCGTATCGGCTTGGCGGTGCTGGACCGCCGGCAGTCCTCGCCTGCCGCCCTGGCCTTTATCGAGATCGCAGAATCGCTGGGGCTGACGAGCATATTTGAACCGGGCCGTCTATCATCCGGGCATCCCTGACTGCCCTACCGTCACCGCCCTCTCGCGCAACAGGCCCGGAATTCATGCCCCTGACTGTCACAGGCCCTCGAAAGTCCTTCACTCGCCATTCGATCAGTGTGCTGTGCGGGCTGCTGCCCATCCTGCTCGGTGTGCTCATCCTGCACTGGCAAGCCGAACGCACCCTTGAGAAAAGCACCGCGCAGACCGCGCAGGAAGCTGTGCGCCAATTCGACCTGATGCTCGACAACACCGCCCTCGCCGCCCAGGAATTGCTGCCACTCGCCGGGCAGCCGTGCGACAGCAGTGCGCAACTGGCATTGCGCGAGCAGGTCACACGCCGGCCGTTTGTGCGCGCAACCACATTGTCCTGGCAGAAAAATATCTATTGCAGTTCGCTGTTCGGCAGCCAGTACGAGTCGCGGGTGAACCCGGATGACTACGTGGATGGGAGGCTGTGGTTGATGAACGGCAACCCGGTGACGCCGGATACGGCCTTGCTGGTGTACCGCCTGGTGGAGGGCGACAAGGCCGCGTTTGCCTCGATCGACGGCTACCACCTGACCAACGCGCTGCGCCTGATCAGCCGTTATGCGAATCTGATCCTGCAGGTCGGGCCCAACTGGCTCGGTGGCGACGGCAAAGTGCGCAACACGCAGGTACCGGTGTTTGCCGTGGCCCATCATCACCTGGCGTCCGAGCGCTATCGCTACAGTGTCGACGCCGGTATGCCGGCCGGTGAGGTGTGGCGCTATATGCAGGACCGATACCCTGCGATGTTCAGCCTGGTGGTGTTTTTTGGCCTGTTGGCCGGCGTCCTCGCGCACGCCCTGCAAAAGCGCGTGACCGCGCCAACCCATGAATTACAACGGGCGCTGGGGGCGAATGAATTCATCCCGTACTTCCAGCCCGTGGTACGCGGCGACACGCGGGAGTGGGCGGGCTGTGAAGTGCTGATGCGCTGGAAACACCCGAAGGAAGGCCTGGTACGGCCGGATCTGTTTATTCCACTCGCCGAGGAGTGCGGGCTGATTGTGCCGATGACGCGCGCCCTGCTCCGCCAGACCGCCGCGCAACTGGCACCCCACGCGGCGCGCTTCAGCCCGGGTTTTCATATTGGCGTGAATATTACCGCCCGCCACTGCCAGGACCTGGCGCTGGTGGACGATTGCCGAGAGTTTCTGGCAGCCTTTCCTGTTGGCCAGGTTACCCTGGTACTGGAGTTGACCGAGCGCGAGCTGATCGAACCCACGGATATTACCCGCCGCCTGTTCGATGCGTTGCATGAACTGGGGGTGATGATCGCCATTGACGACTTCGGTACGGGCCATTCCAGCCTGGGCTACTTGCGCAACTTCAATGTGGACTATTTGAAGATTGATCAGAGTTTTGTCGCCATGATCGGCGCCGATGCACTCTCCCGGCATATTCTCGACAGCATCATAGAACTGTCCGGCAAGCTCGATCTGGGCATCGTTGCCGAAGGCGTGGAAACAGTCGAGCAATGCGAATACCTGGCGGCGCGTGGCGTGGATTTCCTGCAGGGTTACCTGTTCGGAAAGCCTGTGCCCAGCGATGAATTGATTAAATCCCTGGGCCACCAATGAATAGCCCGGTACTAGACAGGTTGAAATAATGTAAGTAATACAAAAGACGTGATTTACTCGTAGCGCATTAACTACTACAATTTTTCCTGCCTGTGCAGAACTCGCAGGAAGGCGTCTTTCCTGAGTTGCCTTAAAGCGCTTGGCTTATAGCTTTGTCTGTAATTGATATCAGCCAACAACACTATTGGAGTACCTATTTTGTCCAGACTCGCCGAATTTCGCGCAGCAGAAAAAGCCCTTCAAGAGCAGCTCGCCCAGCTGGAATCCCTGAAGAACGACGCCGGCCTGAAAAAAGAAATCGAATTCGAAGAAAAGCTCCAGGGCCTGATGAAGACTTACGGCAAGAGCCTGCGTGACATCATCGCCATCCTTGACCCTAACCTGGGCAAGACCAGCGCTGCAGCCACCGCCGCACCAAAACAGCGCCGCGCACGCGTCGTCAAGGTCTACCAGAACCCGCACACCGGCGAGCTGATCGAGACCAAAGGCGGCAACCACCGCGGCCTCAAGGCCTGGAAAGAAGAGCACGGTGCAGCCACTGTAGAGTCATGGCTGCGCAAGTGATCAGGCACTACCCATAAAGAGCCCCGCCGATGCGGGGCTTTTTTATTGGAGGATTCGAACGCAAACTTAAATAACATTTCACCGTATTCAAGATCGATCGACATAACCGATTTAAAGTTTCAGGCTGTCGCGCACCGAACTGACTTCATCCTTGCTCGCTTCGTAGGTTTGCGCCTGCCCCGCATATGAAAAAACATAGGCCTTATCGGTATCAACAGCGCCCACCAATGTTTGTGACAGCACGTGTCGTCCGTTCTCGGTAATCACACAAGTAGTTTCCAGCGCGTCAAGTCGGCTCAATGTTGTTGGGTGCATCTTGGTGCAGACGCTTTGATAGCCACCTTGGGCAAAGTCCTTCTGGATGGATTTGCGCATTTCCAGCAATACGCCCTGAAGATTAACTTTATGCCCGGCCTCGATGGGGGTGCCGGTCAGTTCCATGACCATCAAGGTCGTACCGTTTTCATCGTTCTTGATCGCCCGTTGGCGCGACACCGTAGCGGGCGCTGCCGGGGCCTGGTCGTCAGGCACGACTTCTTCCACTTGCCAGCCGCTGGGCCAATGGATTTCCGGATCGGCCGCCATGACCACGGGGCTGGCCAACAGCACGCATACGGCACTCAACAGCGGTTTACGAAATTCGATCATTGCGACAAATACCCAAGGTTCAAGCGACAAAGTGTGAGCCCGCCACCCGCAGCTCGCAAGGCTTGCAGCGGCTTTTTCATTTGGCGCCGTCGCCGAGCCTTGCGTATCATGGCTCGGCTGCACGGATGCCTGCCGCAAGCCAAGGGATCGCTCCTCGCTTTTCACTGGAGCCGCGTTTGCCCCATTTTTTTCTGGAGGGCCCATGAGCCTGCACGAATTGAACACCTTCCCGGGCGTCACCGCCCAACCTGACACCGCCACTGCAAACTTTGTGTTCAACCACACCATGTTGCGGGTCAAGGACATCACCAAGTCGCTGGATTTCTACACCCGCGTCCTGGGTTTTTCCCTGGTTGAGAAACGCGACTTCCCGGAAGCCGAATTCAGCCTGTACTTCCTGGCCCTGGTCGACAAATCCCAGATCCCGGCCGATGCCGCACAACGGACCGAATGGATGAAGTCGATCCCGGGCATCCTCGAACTGACCCACAACCACGGCACCGAAAACGACGCCGACTTCGCCTACCACAATGGCAACACCGACCCGCGTGGTTTTGGCCATATCTGCATCTCGGTGCCGGATATCGTGGCCGCGTGCGAACGCTTCGAAGCCTTGGGCTGCGACTTCCAGAAACGCCTGAGCGATGGCCGCATGAAGAGCCTGGCGTTCATCAAGGACCCGGACGCGTACTGGGTCGAGATCATTCAGCCAGCGCCGCTGTAAAAGCCCCACGCAATAAAAAACCCCATGATCGCTCATGGGGTTTTTCATTTGCGGCGCCGGATTTACGCCGGGGCGGAGGTGCGGATCAGGTGATCGAAAGCGCTCAGGGAAGCCTTCGCGCCCTCGCCTACGGCAATCACGATCTGCTTGTACGGCACGGTCGTGACGTCGCCGGCGGCGAATACGCCTGGCAGTGAAGTCTCGCCACGGGCGTCGACAATGATCTCGCCACGGGGCGACAGCTCGACAGTGCCTTTGAGCCAGTCGGTGTTAGGCAGCAAGCCGATCTGGACAAAGATCCCTTCCAGGTCGATGGTCTTGAACTCGCCGCTGTCACGGTCCTTGTAGGCCAGGCCGGTCACTTTCTGGCCGTCACCTTTGACTTCACTGGTCAGCGCGCTGGTGATCACATCAACGTTGGGCAGGCTGTACAGCTTGCGCTGCAGAACCGCATCGGCGCGCAGCTTGCTGTCGAACTCGAGCAAGGTCACGTGGCTGACAATACCGGCCAGGTCGATGGCCGCTTCAACGCCGGAGTTACCGCCGCCGATCACCGCCACGCGCTTGCCCTTGAACAGCGGGCCATCGCAGTGCGGGCAGAAGCATACGCCCTTGGCTTTGTATTCCTGCTCGCCTGGCACACCCATCTCGCGCCAGCGCGCGCCGGTCGCCAGGATGACGGTCTTGGACTTCAGGGTCGCACCGCTTTCGAAGCGGATTTCGTGCAGGTCGCCGGCATTTTTAGCTGGCACCAGGCTGCTGGCGCGCTGCAGGTTCATGATGTCCACGTCGTACTGACGCACGTGGGCCTCGAGGGCGCTGGCGAGTTTCGGGCCTTCGGTTTCCTGCACCGAGATGAAGTTCTCGATGGACATGGTGTCCAGCACCTGGCCGCCGAAACGCTCCGCCGCTACACCGGTGCGGATACCTTTACGTGCGGCGTAGATAGCCGCCGCAGAACCGGCTGGGCCACCGCCGACCACCAGCACATCAAAGGCGTCTTTGGCGCTGATTTTTTCGGCAGCCTTTTCGATGCCACTCGTGTCGAGCTTGGCGAGGATTTCTTCCAGGCCCATACGGCCCTGGCCAAAGTTCACACCGTTGAGGTAGACACTTGGCACCGCCATGATCTGGCGCTCGTCGACTTCAGCCTGGAACAGCGCGCCGTCGATGGCGACGTGGCGGATGTTCGGGTTGAGTACGGCCATCAGGTTCAGCGCCTGGACCACGTCCGGGCAGTTCTGGCACGACAGCGAGAAGTACGTCTCGAAACTGAACTCGCCCTTGAGCGCACGGATCTGTTCAATCACTTCGACACTGGCCTTCGACGGGTGGCCACCGACTTGCAGCAGGGCCAGCACCAACGAAGTGAATTCATGGCCCATGGGGATGCCGGCGAAACGCAGGCTGATATCGGCACCCGGGCGGTTGATGGAGAACGAAGGCTTGCGCGCATCGTTGCCATCGGTGATCAGGGTAATCAGCGTGGAGAGGCTGGTTACATCTTGCAAAAGGGCCAGCATTTCCTGGGATTTCGCACCGTCGTCGAGGGAGGCGACGATCTCGATCGGCTGGGTGACCCGTTCCAGGTATGACTTCAACTGAGCTTTAAGATTGGCGTCCAACATACGGGCGATTTCCTATTAATTCGGTTTATTGCAGACAAAAAAACGCCCGAGCGAATCTCGCCCGGGCGTTTTGAGGGCGGATGCAGCTTACTTAAGTGCGGTAACCCGCCCTTGATACTTCACAGACTTAGATCTTGCCGACCAGGTCCAGGGACGGAGCCAGGGTGGCTTCGCCTTCTGTCCACTTGGCTGGGCACACTTCGCCTGGGTGGGCAGCAACGTACTGGGCAGCCTTGATTTTGCGCAGCAGCTCGGAAGCGTCACGGCCAACACCACCGTCGTTCAGCTCAACGATCTTGATCTGACCTTCTGGGTTGATCACGAAGGTGCCACGGTCTGCCAGGCCAGCTTCTTCGATCAGCACGTCGAAGTTGCGCGAGATGGTCAGGGTTGGGTCGCCGATCATGGTGTACTGGATTTTGCCGATGGCTGGCGAGGTGTTGTGCCAGGCAGCGTGGGCAAAGTGGGTGTCGGTGGAAACGCTGTAGATTTCGACGCCCAGTTTCTGGAATTCGGCGTAGTTGTCAGCCAGGTCTTCCAGTTCGGTTGGGCAAACGAAGGTGAAGTCGGCTGGGTAGAAGAAGACTACCGACCATTTGCCTTTCAGGTCAGCGTCCGACACGTCTACGAAGTTGCCGTTTTTGTATGCGGTAGCTTTGAACGGTTTTACTTGGCTGTTGATGATAGGCATCGTTGACTCTCCGTCAGGGGTTAAGAAGTTGATGAGGTGAATCCTACCCACCTTCTCGGCGGTTGGCTCATTGGCAAACCTGATGCTGACGATTGGTTTTCCCTATCAGGTAACTGTATTAATAGAAGAAATCTCAAAGCAGCGGTTGCGTCGCCAAGGTCATGCCGAGAAAGGGCGTCGCTTCAACATAGCGCATGGCAGATTTCATGTCGCTCCAACCGACGTAACTCATCAATGACTTCAAGTCCCAGCCGCTGCGATGCGCCCACGTGGCAAAGCCGCGCCGCAGCGAGTGGCTGGTGTACTGCTCGGCAGGCAGGCCGGCGCGCTCCAGCGCCTGGCGCAATAGTGGAATCACACTGTTGGGGTGCAAGCCCTCCTCGCCCAGGTTGCCCCAGCGATCAATCCCGCGAAACACCGGACCACGCACCAGGGCCGAGGCGCTGAGCCATTCGCTGTAGGCCTGCACCGGGCACAGGCGTAGCAGCGCCGGGGTCTGGTAGGTTTTGCCGAGGTTGTCGCGGTCGCTTTTACTGCGTGGCAGATACAGGCTGATCCCCGCACCGGGGGTGGCGCGTACGTGTTCGATCTGCAGGCGGCACAGCTCATCGCTGCGAAAGCCGCGCCAGAAGCCCAGCAGGATCAACGCGGTGTCGCGCTTGGCGCGCAGCAGGCGCGGCTGATCCTGATCGGCGCTGGCGCGGGCAGCCTCGGCGTCGAGAGACGCCACCACCTGCTCCAGCTGCTGGAGCTGCAGCGGCTCAGCCTGCTTTTCCTGCGCAGGGTGCACGGCGCGGATACCCTTGAGCACCTTGCGCACCACCGGCGCCTTGGTCGGGTCGGGAAACCCCTGGCTGGTGTGCCATTGCGCTAACGCCGAGAGCCGCAGCTTCAAGGTGTTGACTGCCAGCACCCCGGCATGCGCCACCAGATACCGCGCGACGCTGTCACTGGTGGCCGGCAGGAACCCACCCCAACTCACCTCGAAATGCTTGATCGCCGCGCGATAGCTGCGGCGCGTGTTATCGCGGGTTGCCGCGTTGAGGTAACGATCCAGATCGCTCATGCAGGGCCTATTCGTACGGCTATGGGGTGTGTCGGCAACCAAAACGGCTATGGCACGGGATAATACGCCAATATCCCATCTGTTAAATCATGAATTTAAAGGTGATTTCATTCATGTTATAGTACGTATATACATACTACATACCACAGTACTAAATCGACGGAGACCCCATGGCTCGCGGCGGGATCAACAAAGCAGTAGTTCAAACGGCACGCCTGGCAATCCTCGCCCGTGGCGAAAACCCCAGCATCGATGCAGTACGCATCGAAATGGGCAATACCGGCTCGAAAACCACGATTCATCGCTATTTGAAGGAGCTGGACGACAGTGAAAGCCGCCTCACCATTACCGAGGCGCCGATTGATGATGAGCTTGGCGAGCTGGTTGCGCGCCTGGCCCAGCGCCTGAAAGACAAGGCCCAGGAGCCCATCGACCTGGCCCTGGCGCAGTTCGAGCAGCAGAAAACCGCCCTGCTCGCCCAGGTAGAGGCACTTGAAGAAGCCCAAGGCCAGCTCCAGCAGCAATTTGATATCCAGGCCGCCGCCCTGGCGGAAGAAAGCGCAGCCCTGCAAACCGCCAGCACCAGCCTGCAGACCGAGCAAACCCGCAACGCCGGGCTCAGCCAGGCCTGCAGCGATTACGAGCTACGCATCAATGACAAGGACGAACAGATTCGTTCACTGGAAGAAAAGCACCTGCACGCCCGCGATGCGCTGGAGCACTACCGCAACGCCATCAAGGAGCAGCGCGAACAGGAACAGCGCCGCCACGAGGGCCAGCTGCAACAACTGCAAGCCGAATTGCGCCAGGCCCAGCAAAGCGCCATGGTGCGTCAGGATGAAATCACCCAGTTGCACCGTGACAATGAGCGGCTATTGATCGAGCACCGGGTCACGGCGAAGGAACTGAGCGCCTTGCAGGAGCAAAGCCGCAAGGATCAGGCTCGACAGCTCGCGCTGAGCGAACAGGTCAGCCTGATTGACAGCGAACGCACGCTGCTGCAAGAGCGTTTGCGCGTAGCCGTGCTGGAAAGCCAGTCACGCCAGGACGCGCTGACCGAACAGCAACACAGCCATAAAACCCTGGAACTGGACCTGATCAAGGCCCAGGCGACGATAGAGGCGTTGCGCCTGGCCGCCGTCGTTGCAACGACGCCAGAGGCAACACCCAACGCCTGATCAGTTGGCCACAGGCGTGCGCATGGTGACGAATTCTTCCGCCGCCGTAGGATGCACGCCGATGGTCTCGTCGAAATGCTGCTTGGTCGCGCCCGCCTTGAGCGCGATCGCCAGGCCCTGCACGATTTCCCCGGCATCCGGGCCGACCATGTGGCAGCCCAGCACCTTGTCGGTGTCGGCATCGACCACCAACTTCATCAGGGTTTTCTCCTGGCAATCGGTCAAGGTCAACTTCATCGGACGGAAGCGGCTTTCAAAGATCTGGACCTTATGCCCCTTGTCCCTGGCCTCCTCTTCGGTCAGGCCAACGGTGCCGATGTTGGGCAGGCTGAACACCGCCGTCGGGATCATCGCGTAATCCACCGGGCGATACTGCTCAGGCTTGAACAAGCGCCGCGCCACGGCCATGCCTTCGGCCAGGGCCACCGGCGTCAGTTGTACGCGACCGATCACATCGCCGATTGCCAGGATCGATGATTCAGCGGTCTGGTACAGGTCGTCGACTTCGACAAAGCCCCGCTTGTCGAGCTTCACCGCGGTGTTCTCCAACCCGAGGTTGTCCAGCATCGGGCGGCGGCCGGTGGCGTAGAACACGCAATCAGCTTCCAGTACACGGCCGTCTTTCAGCGTCGCCTTGAGGCTGCCATCAGGCTGTTTGTCGATGCGTTCGATGTCGGCATTGAATTGCAGATCCAGGCCGCGCTTGGTCAATTCTTCTTTCAGGTGCGTGCGCACCGAACCGTCGAAGCCGCGCAGGAACAGGTCACCGCGGTACAGCAGCGTGGTCTGCGCACCCAAACCATGGAAAATCCCGGCGAACTCGACGGCAATGTAGCCACCGCCCACCACCAGCACGCGCTTGGGCAGCTCTTTGAGGAAGAACGCTTCATTCGAACCGATTGCGTGCTCACGGCCCGCAATCTCCGGAATCTGCGGCCAGCCACCGGTGGCGATCAGGATGTGCTTGGCGGTGAAGCGCTCGCCATTGATTTCCACCTGGTGCGGATCCACCAGGCGCGCATGCCCTTCATGCAGCGTCACGCCACTGTTGACCAGCAGATTACGGTAGATGCCGTTGAGGCGATTGATCTCGCGGTCCTTGTTGGCTATCAGCGTCGCCCAATCAAAGTTCGCCTCACCCAGCGACCAGCCGAAACCGCTGGCTTGCTCGAAATCCTCGGCAAAGTGCGCGCCGTAGACCAGCAGTTTTTTCGGCACGCAGCCGACGTTAACGCAGGTACCGCCCAGGTAGCGGCTTTCCGCCACGGCCACCTTGGCGCCAAAGCCCGCAGCAAAGCGCGCCGCGCGAACACCGCCGGAACCGGCGCCAATTACATACAGGTCAAAATCGTAGGCCATTTCACTCTCCTCGGCAGGACATCAGCATACCGACTTACATGGGGCTGAAAAACGAAAAAGCCACCCGAAGGTGGCTTTTTTAGAGCAGGCGACGCTTAACGTGAATCAGTAAGCCTTGCCAGTCTTGTAGAAGTGCTCGTAGCAGAAGTTGGTCGCCTCGATGTAGCCTTCAGCGCCACCGCAGTCGAAACGCTGGCCTTTGAATTTGTAGGCAATCACGCAACCGTCTTTGGCTTGCTTGAGCAGGGCGTCGGTGATCTGGATCTCGCCGCCTTTGCCTGGCTCGGTTTCTTCGATCAACTTGAAGATGTCCGGGGTCAGGATGTAACGACCGATGATCGCCAGGTTCGATGGCGCATCTTCCGGTGCTGGCTTCTCAACCATGTCGCGAACGCGGATCAGGCCATCACCAATGTCGTCGCCGGCGATAACGCCGTACTTGTTGGTTTCGGTCGGGTTCACTTCCATGACTGCAACGATGGTGCAGCGGTACTTCTGGTAGAGCTTGACCATCTGGGTCAGCACACCGTCGCCTTCCAGGTTGACACACAGGTCATCCGCCAGGACCACGGCGAACGGTTCGTCACCGATCAGCGGGCGGCCAGTCAGGATGGCGTGGCCGAGGCCTTTCATCTGGGTCTGACGGGTGTAGGAGAACGAGCACTCGTCGAGCAGTTTACGGATACCGACCAGGTATTTTTCCTTGTCGGTGCCCTTGATCTGGTTTTCCAGCTCGTAGCTGATGTCGAAGTGGTCTTCCAGCGCGCGCTTACCACGGCCAGTCACGATGGAGATTTCGTTCAGACCGGCATCCAGTGCCTCTTCGACGCCGTACTGAATCAGTGGCTTGTTCACCACCGGCAGCATCTCTTTGGGCATGGCCTTGGTCGCTGGCAAGAAGCGAGTGCCGTAACCGGCTGCTGGGAACAAGCATTTCTTGATCATATGGGTCCTTACAAAGGGCTGTGCGTACGAATTCGGCGCAGTCTAATCAGGCCGCAGTCACCTTACAATGGGTCCTGCTGGCGTTGCGATGTCAACATAGAGAAAAAATGTCAGCGTAAGTTCCGCTTATCTTACGAAGAGCGTTATCACCAACACGGCAAAAACTGCCTGCACCTTGTCGTCACCAAGGCCTGCAACCTTTTTAGCACGCTTTTCAACCCGTAACACTGACCTAGAATAACTTGCGCTGACCCGCGACATTTGGCGCTATCATTAGGCCCTTGAACCAGACCACGAGATTCTTAATAGATGTCAGAACCAAAAGGCGTGAACGGCTACTTGATCACTCAGCGAGCAGATGGCTGGCACTTGATCAACTTCCACGGAGACAGCGTCGCAGGGACGTTCGCGACCGAGCGTGAAGCGATTGCGGTAGCCGAAGTGTTTGTGGACGAAGCTGGCCACGCGTCGAGCAAGCGCCCCAAAGGCAAGTAAGGCTCGCGACACGACCAGAAGCCCCGTTGAACGGGGCTTTTTTGCGATTGTCTGTACCTAGGTGGCAGATCGCTATAATCTGCCGAAAACGCCCAACGACACTGTCAGCGCGCCCCTCCCAACACCCTTTGACGACGAACCCACATGAACAAGATCCTGGCACTGATTGCGGTACTGGCGCTGGCCGGCTGCACCACCACCTCTGACGTTTACCTGAAGAACGGTGAACAAGGCCTGACAATCGACTGCTCCGGCGAGGCCAACTCCTGGGCCAGTTGCTACGAAAAGGCTGATGCGTCCTGCGCCGGCACCGGCTACCGCATCGTCGGTACCGAAGGCACCCCTGCGCTGAGCGAGGACGACAAGACCCTGGGCAAGGATGTCGGCAACTTCAAGAGCCGCAGCGTCGTGGTGGTGTGCAAGTAGGCACGCGCGCCCTACATGTGGATTTCGGCGAACTTGATGCCCAGGCCGCGAATGGTCTCGATGAGGTCATCCAGGCGCTCGAATGACTCGACTTCATCCTGATCATCGACCAGGAAGAAACTGCGCCCGCCGCTTTTCTTGAAGAATACAATCCACTCACCCAGGTCGGCAGGATTCTGGATGACATGGGTGGCCGAGATCTGACCCTCGGCGTGGTGAGCCCTGACGTGTTCGCGCTTCATGAGATTATTTCCAGGAAAAGACCAATGCCGCGCAAACCCAGGGGTTGCGCGGCATTTTTGCAGTGAATGGCCGACAGTTTAACGGATGCCCTGCCCGATCAGCACGCCATCTACGGTTTGCCCGTAGAGATTGACCCCATCATTGGCATGAAACTTCACCCGGGTTTTCTCCACCGAACCCTCGATCAGGCGCGGGTCCTGCGGCCGTTCATGGCTGTTGACGTAGGCCGCCACATCCCACGCCTGCTGATCGCTCAGGCTGCCGCCCTTGCCCAATGGCATGTTGTGCTTGATGAAGGACGCCGCCGTGTTGATTCGGTGCATGCCCGCACCCCAATTGTAGGAATCCTTACCCCAGAGCGGCGGCATCACGTAGCTGTCACCGACTTTTTGCCCTTGCCCTTCGGCGCCATGACACACCGCACACTGCCCTTTGTACACCTGGGCGCCCTGCGCCAGGTCGTAACCTTTGGCCGGTTGCGCCACGTCGGGATAGCCGCGCCCCGGCAACTCGACGCCCAAGGGCGCCTTGCTGGCCAACCAATAGGCGTACACCGACAGCGCAGTGATCTCGGGGCTGTCCGCTGCGGGCGGCGTACCGCCATTCATGCTGAACTGAAAGCAGCCCTGCAAGCGCTCGGCAAAGGTGTTGACCTTGTCGTTCTTCTTTCGATAGGCCGGGTACATCGGGTAAGCGCCCCACAACGGCGCCGAATTGGCCAGGCGTCCCTGGTCGAGGTGGCAATTGCTGCAATTGAGGCCGTTGCCGACAAACTGTGGCGCGAGCCGCTGGGTATCGACGAACAACGCGTAGCCTTGCCGGACCAGCTTGCCGTAGGCGTTGTCAGGCAGTTCGTTTTCCTGGGGTGGCTGGAAAGGCGCGGCTGGCGGCTGGGCGGTCGCCGGTTGAAGTTGCGACTGGTCTTCCATGGCGATGGTCGCGGCATGCGCGGGCAACACGACCAGCATTCCGAGCAACATAAAGGCTTTCATGGCTTCACCTCCGGGCTGAGCGCCGCGAAATACTCGGCCACGCTCTGTACCTCGTCTGCCGTCAGCGATTTGGCGATGTGCCCCATCAGATCATTCGGATCGTTGTGTCGGCTGCCGCCCTGCCAAGCCAACAATTGCGCCTTCAGGTAGGCCGCAGGCTGGCCGGCCAACGGCGGAAAGGCATCGCCGACGCCGCTGCCGGCCGGTCCATGACAACTGACACAGGCCGGAATCTGCCGCTCCCATGCGCCCTGCAGGGCGAGTTTCTGCGCGGGGTTGCTCGGCATGTCACTGCGATGCGCCACGGTCGGCGCAGGCGCGGGCATCGCGGCCAAGGCCTGGCTCACCGCATCGGTTTCCGCGTCAGTCAGGGCTTTCGCCACCGGCTGCATCACCGGATGACTGCGACTGGCGCGCTTGAAGTCTTCCAGCTGTTTACGCAGGTACGCTGCCGGCAAACCGGCCAAGCGGGGAAAGCCCGCAGCCGCCATGCCCAGCCCGTCAGCGCCATGGCAGGCGACACAGGGCATGGCGCCCGGCTGCGATCCTCCCTCGGTAAAAATCTTGTTCCCCTCCAGCGCGTGGGCATTGCCCAACATCAACAGCAGCGCGCTGCCCATCAGCATGCGTTCCAATGACATCATCACGACTCCATTTTTATAGTTATATGCTTAGGCATTTATGGCATAAGCCTACAAATGGTAGGGGAATGAACGCGTAGGAACAACACCCAAAAAAAGCCTGACGCTGCCAGGGGCAGGGTCAGGCTTTTATCGAATTCGAACTTGCGGGGTAAAGGGCCGGTTTCAGCCGGAAATGCACTCTTCGCCAGCCTTCTTCACGTCACCCGGACGAATAGGCACATTGGACATGCTCTCGTAGAGCTTGATGCTGCTGCCACTGGAGCGCTCTTCGATCTCGAAAATGGCCGACGGATCCGCCGAGAACTTCTGCGGCACGATGACCTGGACACCGTCCTTATGCGGCTCGATCTGTGGCGGACGGCGCGTGGTGGACAATTTGCGCACGACACAAGCGGCATATTCCTGCGGTTTTTTCCCTGAGATGACAGCCAATGTCGGCGGCGTCTGCTTGATATCTGCAACCGAAGCACACCCACCTATCGCCAAGGCCAGAACCAACACACTCCACTTCATATAAAACCTCCGATAAAGACCCTACGACAGCGGGGATGGTAAATTTCTCCCGCCCAAGTAGGATTTATCCCTGATAACTCGGTAAATAACTGTTTTAAATTGTCGACGCGGTCGAACACGGGCCGATAATAAACGCGCTGGGGCTGATAAACTCTATCTTAACCTACGTATCGTTCTGATTTTTCAGAAAAAGCCCTTCTGGAGACACCCGCATGAAATTCATCCACCAGCGCGAGCACCTCAACGAGGGAGACATTGTCGTCATCGAATGCTCGCAGACTTGTAATATTCGTCTGATGAGTGATGCGAACTTTCGCAGCTTCAAGAATGGCGGCCGCCATACCTACCACGGTGGCGCCTTCGACAAATTCCCTGCCAAGATCACCGCACCGAGCACAGGGTTCTGGAACATTACCCTCGACGTTGTCACGCGCCGCGCGATCAGCGTCACCAAGAAGCCCGCGCTGTCGCACAAGATTCGCATCGTGCGCCGTACCAGCTCGAAACTGAGCTGACCCGTACCCTTTCCAGGAAATGATCGTGACTGCCACTACCAAATACGTCATCAAGTACAAACTCAACGGCGAACGCCGCTTCGAATTCGCGCAACTGCACACCAATAGCGTGGAGGAAGCCAAACAAGCCCTGGCCAAAATCCACGATGCCAGTGATGAAATCACCGACATCAATGTGAGCAAGGCGCTGTAAGCCATGCCCGGCCCCACCGCCGACCTGTTCGCCGAGGACGCCCTGCAGCAACCGGCTGGGCGCGAGCAGATCGGCGAAGAGTCCTATGTACTTAGGGGCTACGCCCTGCCCTGGATTGAGCGACTGCTGCCAGAGCTGCGCCGCGTGCTGGCCCAATCGCCGTTTCGGCAGATGGTCACGCCCGGCGGCTTCACCATGTCGGCGGCCTTGAGCAGTTGCGGCGACCTGGGCTGGACCACCGACGCGACCGGCTACCGCTACACCCCCCTCGATCCGCGTAGCCAGCAGCCCTGGCCGTCCATGCCGGAGACCTTGCGCCAATTGGCCATGGAAGCCGCGGCAGACGCCGGCTTCGTCGACTTCAGCCCGGATGCCTGCCTGATCAATCGCTATGTGCCCGGCGCGAAGATGTCCCTGCACCAGGACAAAAACGAACGCCGCTACAGTGAACCGGTGGTGTCGGTCTCCCTGGGGCTGCCAGCGATTTTCCTGTTTGGTGGCCATGAACGCAGCGGCAAGACCCAGAAGATTTCGCTGTTCCATGGCGACGTGGTGGTCTGGGGCGGCGTCGATCGCCTGCGCTTTCATGGGGTGCTGCCGATCAAGGAAGGCGTACATCCGGTCATGGGCCCGCAGCGCATCAACCTGACCTTTCGCGCCGCCGGCTGATTTGACCGCAAGCTTCGGAGTGCCAGGCCCTCGCGGCGGGGCTAATCTGGCCAGAACCCGTCAAGAGTGCCGAGCATGACTACCGAACAAGACCCGCGCTGGGCTGCCATTCTCGCCCGCGACCCGAAGGCCGATGGGCTGTTCGTCTACGGCGTGAAGACCACCGGCGTGTATTGCCGCCCCAGCAGCGCCTCGCGGTTGCCGCGTCCGGAAAATATCGAGTTCTTCGACACTGCTGCGCACGCCGAGGCGGCCGGTTATCGCCCGAGCAAACGCGCGGCCGGCGACCAGACACAATTGGCTGCGCACCACGCGCAAGTGGTAGCCGATGCGTGCCGGCACATCGAGTCGGCCGACACCGCGCCCAGCCTCAACACGCTGGCGGCGCAGGCCGGCCTCAGCGCTTTTCATTTCCACCGCGTGTTCAAAAGCGTGACCGGCCTGACCCCCAAGGGCTACGCCAGCGCCCACCGCTCACGCAAAGTGCGCGATGGGCTCAAGGGCCAGCATTCGGTGACGGACGCGCTGTACGACGCAGGCTTCAATTCCAACAGCCGCTTTTACGAGTCGGCCAACCGGTTGCTCGGTATGAAGCCCAGCGACTACAAGGCCGGCGGCACCAACAGCGAGATCCTGTTCGCCGTCGGCCAATGCTCGCTGGGCGCCATCCTAGTGGCGCAAAGCACGCGCGGCGTGTGCGCCATTCTGCTCGGGGATGATCCGGACGCACTGGTGCGTGACCTGCAGGATCAATTCCCCAAGGCCAACCTGGTCGGCGCCGACCGCCGTTTCGAGCAACTGATCGCCCGGGTGGTCGGGTTTATCGAGGCACCCGCGCTGGGCCTGGACTTACCGCTGGACCTGCGCGGCACGGCGTTTCAGGAACGGGTCTGGCAAGCCCTGCGCGAGATTCCGGTGGGCAGCACGGCCAGCTATGCGCAGATCGCCGAGCGTATCGGCGCGCCCAAGTCGTTTCGTGCCGTGGCCCAGGCCTGCGGGGCCAACAGCCTGGCGGTGGCGATCCCCTGTCATCGCGTGGTGCGCAGCAATGGCGATGTGTCGGGCTACCGCTGGGGCGTCGAGCGTAAACGCCAGTTGCTTGCGCGCGAAAGCGAAGCCTAGAGCGACTGGCGCTTGCGAAACTGCGCAACCTTATGCCGATTGCCACACAACGCCATGCTGCACCAGCGGCGCTTGTGGGCTTTGGTGCGATCGTAAAACCACAGCACGCATTCAGGGTGTTCGCAGGTACGGATCAGGTTGAAATCCCCACTCACCAGCAAACCCGCAGCCGCCTCGGCAATCGGTGCGAGAAATTGTTCAGCGGTTTGCAGTTTGCGCTGACGCTCCAGCCGCAGTTCACCGGGCGCCGGCCACGCCAATTGCGGATGGCTCACGGCCTTGCGCAGGAAACCGTTGAGGGGCTCGGGGTCGCCTTGCGAACCGGCCTTGCGCTGTTCGAGTAACAGCCGAATCACTTCACGCAACTTCAAGGCCGCCGCGAGCAAATCCCCGTGCTCAAACGTCGGCACGCGCCCCTCCTCGGCCCATCCCAGACGCACCAGCCAACGCTCGACATCCGCATCGTGTTGCCAGAACTCGAAAGGCTGGCCTTCGACATTGGCGCGCGTATTGAGCATGTCCAGCACCGGGTCATCGGCGAGCACGTAGGGTTCCAGCGGGACGGCAGGGGTGGGGAAATGGCCATGATCGATCCTCTTGAGAGCGCTGGAATGGTAACCGCTATTGGCTCGCCTGGATAGTTACTCACGACAAAACACTAACCTGATAAAACTATTTGACAGGTTACATTTTTAAGCGCAGCTTTTTAAGAAGGTAACCCGTATATCAATTTTATCAAGTTACAAGAGGCGTACTCACCATGACCACGCATGCCCCCGTTGTTCACTACCATCACGTCGACGTCGATGGCGTACGCATGTTCTACCGCGAAGCCGGCGACCCTGGCGCCCCGGTGATCCTGCTGTTGCACGGTTTTCCCAGCTCGTCGCATATGTACCGCAACCTGATCCCGCTGCTCGCAAGCCGTTATCGGGTGATCGCGCCGGACCTGCCCGGCTTCGGCTTCACCGAGGTGCCGGATGAACGCGAGTACGTCTACAGCTTCGACAACCTGGCGACTACCGTGGGGCATTTTGTCGATGCGTTGGCGTTGAGCCGCTACGCGCTGTATGTCTTCGATTACGGCGCACCGGTCGGCCTGCGCCTGGCAGTCGCGCACCCAGGGCGGGTCAGCGCGCTGGTCTCGCAAAACGGCAACGCGTACCTACAAGGCCTGGGTGATGCCTGGGCACCGATCCAGGCTTACTGGGCCGAGCCGAGCCAGGCTAATCGCGAGGTGATTCGCAATGCGGTAATCAGCCTGGAAGGCACGCGCTACCAATACCTGCACGGTGTAGACCACCCGGAATGGGTTGCGCCTGAGTCCTACATGCTCGACGTGTTGCTGATGCAGCGTCCCGGCAATGACGAAATCCAGCTGGACCTGTTCCTCGACTACCGCAACAACCTCACGCTGTACCCGGCCTTCCAGGCGTTTTTCAGGGCCACTCAAGTCCCGACGCTGGTGATCTGGGGCCAGAACGATCCGTTCTTCATCCCGCCTGGCGCCCACGCGTACAAAACCGACAACCCGAACGCGGTGGTCGAACTGCTGGATACCGGCCACTTTGCCCTGGAAACCCATGCCAGCCATATCGCCGAGCGTATCCATGCCGTGCTGGGGGATGCCATCAACTGATGGCGCACCACGAAACGCCCGCTTCGTCCAGTGAATAAAACAGACTGGCCGGGTGCCAAGGGCCCTGCTAAAACAGCGCAAAGCCTCACTATCGCTGGAGACGCACCCCATGAGCACCTGGCCAGACACGCGCATTCTCGACCTGCTGGGCATCGACGTACCCATCATCCAGGCCCCGATGGCGGGAGCTACCACCACCGCCATGGTGATTGCCGCCAGCAACGCCGGCGCACTGGGCTCGATGCCTGCTGCGGCGCTGAGCATCGAGCAACTGCGCGAGGCTCTGAGCACTATCCGCCAAGCCAGCACGCGCGCCCTCAACGTGAATTTCTTCTGCCACCAGCCGCCCCCGGCCGACGCCGCCAGTGACAAACGCTGGAAAGCGCTGCTGGAACCCTACTACCGCGAACTGGGCGCCGATTTCGATGCGCCGACACCGGTGTCCAACCGTGAGCCGTTCAACGAAGCCGCGTGCCAGGTGGTCGAAGCCTTTCGCCCCGAGGTGGTGAGTTTTCACTTTGGCTTGCCGGAAAAATCTCTGCTGGACCGGGTAAAAGCCACCGGCGCGAAAGTGCTGTCGTCTGCCACCACGGTTGAAGAAGCGATCTGGCTGGAACAGCACGGCTGCGACGCCATCATCGCCATGGGCATCGAGGCCGGCGGCCATCGTGGGTTGTTTCTCAGCGACGACCTCAATACCCAGATCGGGCTGTTCGCCCTGCTGCCGCAAATCGTCGACGCCGTCAGCGTGCCGGTGATTGCCGCCGGAGGGATTGGGGATGCGCGCGGGATTGTCGCGGCATTTGCCCTCGGCGCTTCGGCCGTCCAGATTGGCACTGCCTACCTGTTCACCCCTGAAGCCAACGTCAGCGCCTCCCACCACCAGGCATTACGCACTGCCCAGGCCAGCGAAACCGCATTGACCAACCTCTTCACCGGCCGCCCGGCGCGGGGCATCGTCAACCGCGTGATGCGTGAATTGGGGGCGATCAACCCGGCAGCGCCGGCATTTCCCACGTCCGGCGGCGCGTTGATCCCGCTCAAGGCCAAGGACGAAGCCGGCTTCAGTAACCTGTGGGCGGGCCAGGCGTTGCGCCTGGGCAAGGAAACCCCCACATACGAACTGACCCGCGAACTGGCCGAACAGGCCCTGGCCAAGCTCAACTAGCTGCAGCAGCTGAAGCAACTTTGCACTGTACCGGCAATGGCCAACCGCTATATATTCCCATACATAGCGGTTAAGCCTTCTCCCTATAACAAGCCGTACAATCCTCAAGGAGCTGCTTCATGAAGATTCACGCCTCACGCCTGGCCATGCTGGTCGCCGCCCTCGCCTTCGGTTCGGCCCACGCCGATGAAGTCCAGGTGGCCGTTGCCGCCAACTTCACCGCACCGATCCAGGCGATTGCCGCCGATTTCGAAAAAGACACCGGCCACAGGCTGGTCGCAGCCTACGGCGCCACCGGGCAGTTCTACACCCAGATCAAGAACGGCGCGCCGTTCGAAGTGTTCCTGAGTGCCGACGACACTACCCCGCAAAAACTTGAAACCGAAGGCGACACCGTCAAAGGCTCGCGCTTTACCTACGCCGTGGGCACCCTGGCATTGTGGTCGGCCAAGGAAGGTTACGTCGACGCCAAGGGCGAAGTGCTGAAGAAAAACCAATTCAAGCACCTGTCCATCGCCAACCCGAAAGCCGCACCTTACGGCCTTGCCGCGACCCAAGTGCTGGCCAAAGAAGGCCTGACCGACAAGGTCAAGGACAAGATCGTCGAAGGCCAGAACATTACCCAGGCGTATCAGTTTGTCTCCACCGGCAATGCCGAGCTGGGTTTCGTCGCGCTGTCGCAGATCTACAAGGACGGCAAAGTCACCAGCGGTTCGGCCTGGATCGTGCCGGCGTCCCTGCATGACCCGATCAAGCAAGACGCAGTGATCCTCAACAAAGGCAAGGACAGCGCCGCTGCCAAAGCCCTGGTCGAGTACCTCAAGGGCCCGAAAGCCGCTGCGGTGATCAAGTCCTACGGCTACGAGCTGGCCCAGTAAATGCCACTGTCGAGTGCCGATTTTTCCGCTATCTGGCTGACCATCAAACTGGCGTCACTGACCACCGTGATCCTGCTGGTCATCGGCACTCCGATTGCCCTGTGGTTGTCGCGCACCCGCTCCTGGTGGCGCGGCCCCATTGGTGCAGTCGTGGCCTTGCCGTTGGTGCTGCCACCGACGGTGATTGGTTTCTACCTGCTGTTGACGATGGGCCCTCATGGCTACTTCGGCCAGTTCACCCAATGGCTGGGCCTGGGTACCCTGACCTTCAGTTTCGCCGGGCTGGTGATTGGCTCGGTGATCTATTCCATGCCGTTTGTGGTGCAGCCGTTGCAAAACGCCTTCTCCGCCATCGGCACACGCCCGCTGGAAGTGGCCGCGACCTTGCGCGCCAACCCGTGGGATACCTTCTTTACCGTGATCCTGCCCCTGGCACGCCCGGGGTTTATCACCGCGTCCATCCTCGGCTTCGCGCATACCGTCGGCGAATTCGGCGTGGTGCTGATGATTGGCGGCAATATCCCCGACAAGACCCGCGTGGTCTCGGTGCAGATCTACGACCATGTCGAAGCCATGGAATATGCCCAGGCCCACTGGCTGGCCGGCTCCATGGTGGTGTTCGCGTTCCTCGTGTTGCTGGCGCTCTACTCCAGCCGTAAATCCAAGATGGGCTGGAGCTGATACCGATGATTGATGTGCGCCTCAATGTGAAATACGCAGGCTTTGCGCTGGACGTGGACCTGCATTTGCCCGGACGCGGCGTGACCGCGTTGTACGGGCATTCCGGCTCCGGCAAGACCACCTGCCTGCGCTGTATCGCCGGGCTGGAGCGTGCCGAAGAGGGCTTTGTGCAGATCAACGATGAAGTCTGGCAGGACAGCCGCACCGGACTGTTCGTGCCGCCGCACAAACGGGCCCTGGGCTACGTGTTCCAGGAGGCGAGCCTGTTCGCGCATTTGTCGGTCCGGGCGAACCTGGAGTTTGGCCTCAAGCGCATCCCGCGCGCGCAGCGGCGGGTCGATATGGCCCAGGCCAGCGAATTGCTCGGGATCAGCCATCTACTGGATCGCCATCCCCAGCACTTGTCCGGCGGTGAACGCCAGCGCATCGGCATCGCCCGTGCATTGCTGACCAGCCCAAGCCTGCTGTTGATGGACGAACCGCTGGCCGCGCTCGACAGCAAGCGCAAAGGCGAGATCCTGCCGTACCTGGAACGCCTGCACGATGAACTGGACATCCCGGTGCTGTACGTCAGCCATGCCCAGGATGAAGTCGCGCGCCTGGCCGATCACATCGTGCTGCTCAGCGACGGCAAGGCCCTGGCGAGCGGCCCGATTGGCGAAACCCTGGCGCGTCTCGACCTGCCGATGGCGTTGGGCGACGACGCCGGCGTGGTCATCAACGGCAGCGTCAGCGCCTACGACGATCATTACCAATTGCTCACGCTGCAACTGCCGGGCAGTGCCCAGCACCTGCGCGTGGCGCATGCGCCGCTGGCACTGGGCAAGGCGTTGCGGGTCAAGGTACAGGCGCGGGACGTGAGCCTCAGCCTGCAAGCCGAGGAAGCCAGCAGCATCCTCAATCGCCTGCCGGTGACGGTCACCCAGGAAATCCCGGCAGACAACAGTGCCCATGTGCTGGTGCGCCTGGAAGCCGATGGCACGCCGCTGCTCGCGCGGATCACGCGGTTCTCCCGCGATCAGCTGCAACTGCACCCGGGCCAGCGGCTATGGGCACAGATCAAGGCGGTGGCGGTGCTCGCGTAAAAAACCTTTTGGCACGACCGCAAACGGCTGCGGTCAATCAGGAATACCGGCCTGATCTGTTGCCAAGGAACCTGCACCATGCCCGACTCCGCGCTGCCCGCCGACCTGCCCCGCGACCTGCATTACGTTGATGACACCCAACCCGGCATCCGCCGCAAGCGCCTGCGCGGCAAGTTCCAGTATTTCGATGCCAAGGGCGAACGCATCCAGGATGCCGACGAGATCAAGCGCCTGAATGCCCTGGCGGTGCCTCCGGCCTACACCGACGTGTGGATCTGCGCCGACCCGCGCGGCCATCTGCAGGCCACCGGGCGCGACGCGCGGGGACGCAAGCAATACCGCTACCACACGCGCTGGCGCGAAGTGCGTGACACCGACAAATATTCACGCCTGCAGGAATTCGGCAACGCCCTGCCCAAACTGCGCAAGCAACTCGAGGCGCAATTGGCCGAGCCCGGTTTCACCCGCGAGAAGGTCCTGGCTACCGTGGTGATGCTGCTGGATGCGACCTTGATCCGCGTCGGCAATACCCAGTACGCGCGGGACAACAAATCCTACGGCCTGACCACCCTGCGCAACCGCCATGTCGACATCAAGGGCAGTGAGATCCAGTTCCAGTTTCGCGGCAAGAGCGGCGTGGAGCACCAGGTCAGCGTCAAGGACCGGCGCCTGGCCACAGTGGTCAAGCGCTGCCTGGAGTTGCCGGGGCAGAACCTGTTCCAGTACCTGGACGAGGACGGCGAGCGCCACACGGTCAGCTCGCATGACGTCAACGCGTACCTGCACAGCCTCACCGGCGCCGATTTCACCGCCAAGGATTACCGCACCTGGGCCGGTACCGCGATGGCGCTGGCAGTGCTGCGCGAGTTGGAATGGCAGCCGGAATCCGACGCCAAACGGCAT
Source organism: Pseudomonas sp. TH21 (assembly GCF_016651025.1). Taxonomy (NCBI): domain Bacteria; kingdom Pseudomonadati; phylum Pseudomonadota; class Gammaproteobacteria; order Pseudomonadales; family Pseudomonadaceae; genus Pseudomonas; species Pseudomonas sp. TH21. The sequence continues at coordinate 3,381,868 of NZ_JAEKEQ010000001.1, forward strand.
GTGGTGGCGATGGTCAAGGATGTCGCCAAGCAACTCGGCAACACCCCGGCCGTGTGCCGCAAGTGCTATATCCACCCGGCCGTGCTGGAGCATTTCAGCCTGGGTGAACTGTCCCGCCTGCCCAAGCCGCGCCTGCGCAAAGGTTTGAAAGCCGAGGAAGTTGCGCTGGCCATGTTCCTGGAGAAACTGAGCGCCGACTTGCCAGAAAAAGCCAAGGCAGGTTAGGCTTTGCCTCCCTTCTGACGCCCGGGATGACCGCCGACGTGAACGACTAAGCCTTCCAAAATGTATCTGCAACGAGCCGCCTGGCGTGCTTGTTGGCCTGTCCGACATTTTTTTGGAGGTGCTGATGACTGACGTCAACCGGCTGCCCGTCCTGGTTTCACTGCAACACCTGAGCTTCCAATTCGCCAATGGCGAAACCTTGCTGCATGACCTGTCCCTGTCCATCGATCACACCCCCACGGGGATCGTCGGGCGCAATGGCCGCGGCAAAAGCATCCTCGCGCAATTGATCGCCGGGGTATTGCCACCCTCCTCCGGTTCGCTCGACTGTTCGGCTCGCGTGGCTTATGTGCCGCAGGCCGTGGTGGTGAATGCTGGGCAAACCGTCGCCGCTATCACCGGCACCGCCGAGCCCCTTGCGGCCCTGGCGCGTATGGCGGCGGGCGTGGCGCGGGTCGATGATCTTGAGGTGATCGATGATCGGTGGGACCTGGCCGAACGTCTGCGCACCGCCCTGGACGCCGCAGGCCTGGCCGCGCTTGGTTTTGACACGCGCGCCGATCAGCTCAGTGGTGGCCAGCTGGCGCGGGTCGCGGTGATCGGTGCGATGCTCGCGGAACCGCAACTGCTGGTACTCGATGAACCTACCAATCACCTCGACGGCGACGGCCGCACCTGGCTGTTGCAGGTGCTGCAGGCATGGCGCGGCGGCCTGGTGGTGGTCAGCCATGATCGGCAATTGCTCAACACGCTCGGGCGCATCATTGAGCTGTCGCCGCTCGGTACCCAGGTGTATGGCGGCAACTATGCTGCCTATCGCCTGCAGCGCGACACCGAGCAGCACGCCGCCATCGCCGCGCTGGAACACGCGCGCCTGGAGCGCAGCCGCGAACGCCGGCGCCTGCAAAAGGATCATGACAGCCTGCAGCGCAATGCCGCGCGCTCGCGCAGACATGCCGAGACGGCCAATGTCGACCGCTTTACCAAGGCGCGCTGGAAAGGCGCCGCCACCGAAATCGTCAGTACCGTGCGCAGCGCGCATCACGCGCACAAAAGCGAGCTGGATGATCAGGTGCGCGAGGCCTACGCACGCGTCGCGGACGAAACACCGACCCTGCTGGCCTTGCCCGGCTCGGCAGTGCCCAATGGCCGCCGTGTGATTGCCCTGGCCGAGGTTCAATTACCCTGGCTGGCACAGCCGGCGCTGACACTCGATTTGATCGGGCCGGTGCGCGTGGCGGTGCAAGGGCCGAACGGCTGTGGGAAATCCACTTTGCTCAAAGTGCTGGCAGGCCTGTGGCAGCCGGTCAGGGGCGAATGTTCAGTGCGGGTACCCAGCGCCTACATCGACCAGCATCTGGCGCTGCTCGACGACCAACGCTCGATCATCGACCAACTCAACCTGCTCGACACCCCCTTTGCCGAAGCCCAGTTGCGCACGCGCCTGGCCTTGTTGCAACTGGATGCATTACGGGTCACCCAGCCGGCCGGCCAACTCAGCGGCGGCGAGCGCTTGAAGGCCGCGATGGCGATTGCCCTGTGGCGAGCAACGCCCGCGCAACTGCTGTTGCTCGACGAGCCTACCAACCACCTTGACCTGGAATCGGTGCTCGCCTTCGAGCAGGCGCTGCAGGGGTTCGACGGCGCGATGCTGGTGGTCTCGCATGACCCGGCGTTCGTGCAGGCGATCCGGCCGACGCATCATTTACGCTGGCAGCCGGAGGGGTGGCGGCTGGAGAGTGTCTGAGGTCATTGCATGGCGCCGCAAAGCGTCCTACGGTAGTGGCCGGATAATCTCACCGAGGAACCCGGCCCCATGCTGCCTTCGCCGCGCAAGCCCTTCGCCAATGCCGCACTCGCCCATCAACAGCGCTGGCGGGGTCGCGTCGGCCTGATGCTGGTGGCCAGCCTGTCGGTACTGGCGGGCATGACCGACGCCATCGGCTTCATGGCCAGCGGTGACTTTGTGTCGTTCATGAGCGGCAACACCACGCGCCTGGCGGTGGCGATCAGCGCCGGCGATCTCGGCTTGACCGCACGCCTGCTGTTGCTGGTTGCGACATTCGTGGTGGGCAACGCCTTGGGCGTGGTGGTCAGCCGCCTCAGCCGGCGGCATGCCTTGCCTTTGCTGTTGTGCATTGCCGCCTTGCTCTGCGGCGGCGCGCTGCTGCCCTTCGCCGACACGTTGCCCGCGCTGCTGGCGGCGATCATCGCGATGGGCATGCTCAATGCGGCAGTGGAAGAGGTCAACGGCTTGCCGGTGGGCCTCACCTACGTCACCGGAGCGCTGTCACGCTTCGGGCGTGGGCTGGGTCGCTGGATGCTCGGCGAACGCCGCAACGGCTGGCGGGTGCAACTGATTCCATGGGCGGGAATGTTTATCGGCGCGGTGATTGGCGCGCTGCTGGAACAACAGCTGGGCCTACGGGCGCTGTGGGTCAGCGGCGCATTGGCGGGGGTGCTGGGGTTGGTGTCGCTGAAGATTCCCCGTCGCTGGCACCTGGGTTTTATGCCGCGCTAAGGGTTGAAAGGATGCTCGCCCGACGTTTAGGCCTCGACGTCCGTGTACTGGTAAAGAGCCATCATGTCGGGCGAGCGCGTGCATCATAAGCGAATGTCCGGCGGCTGTCCCGCCGGGCGATTCCTAAAAGCACTAAGGCAATGGATTACAGACAGGTCGCGAGGGCCGCCAGGCGGCGTTTGGCCGGCATGTTGTCTTGCGCTGCGTAGTACTTGACGGTCGAGCCGGCGCCGGCGCTCAGCACGTCGACAAAGTAATCGCCAGCGGTGGTGTAGACGGTAAAACCACCCGCTCCGGTGGGCTCCTTGAAGCCGCCGGCGTCGACGCCAAACACACTTTCATCCTGCCAACCGAACTGAATGCACTCGGCAACCACCAGGGTGGCCTTGTCCGAGGCCATGGTCTTGTAGGGGTTGCCGGCGCGCGCCTCTTTCATCTTCGAGCCCGCGCAACCGGCCAGGGCGGCCAGTACCAATGCGCCTATTACGACCTTGTGCATGCCATCGTTCCTTGGGAAAAAACGCGACTCTACCATTAGCGGAACCGTCGAGGCGAAAGCCAGGCAGAAACCTGCCCCGCACGCAGCATGAATTTAGTTTCACTGTGAGGGGCGATCGCGCCGCCTATAGTCGGCAGGCTCATTTTTAAGAAGTCTCCCTTCTGCCCGCTCTCCCGCGGGCTTTTTTTCGCCTGTGCGTCAGAGCCAACAACGAAACAGGTAGAACAACGCCATGCTCAGCAGCACGGTGATCAACACGTTACGCGTCCAGAACATCAGCCCTACCGCGCAGATGGCTGCCAGCAGGTAAGGGTTGGACGGGCTCAGGTTGAGCTGGTGGTCGGCGAGAAAAATGATCGGCCCGCAGATCGCCGTGAGCATGCCCGGCACCGCAAACCCCAGGAACTCGCGCGCCCCGCGATTGAGGCGCACCGGCAAGCGCGGCTCGATAAACAGGTAACGGTTGAGAAACACCACCAGGCCCATGGCCACAATCATCAGGTAGATCATCGCTGCCCTACTCCCAGGCGTTTGCACACAAACCCGGCACTCATGCCCAGCACGCCGGACACCACCACCGCCGATTCCCAGTGCAGGAAGCTCAACCACACTGAACACAACAATGACACGGCCACACATACCACCGTCGGCACGTCGCGCACCACCGGCGTGATCAAGGCAATAAAGGTGGCGGCAATCGAGAACTCCAGGCCCAGTTGATCCAGGCCGGGGATGCTTTTGCCGAGCACGATGCCGGCCAGGGTGAACAGGTTCCAGGCGATGTAGAACGTCAGGCCGACCCCCAGCGCATACCAGCGATTGAAGGTTTCGCGGTCGTAGTGGCTGACCAGGGCGAAGAATTCGTCGGTCAACAAAAAGCCCAGGCTCATGCGCCAGCGGCTTTTAAGCGGGGAAATAATCGGGCGCAGGTGCATGCCGTAGAGCAAGTGCTGGGATGTCAGCAGCAGCGTGGTCAGCACGATGGAGATCAGGCTGGCGCCGCTCTTGACCATGCCGATGGCGACCAACTGCGCCGCGCCGGCAAACACGATGGCGGACAAACCTTGGGCTTGCAGAGGGGTGAATTGCGCATCGATGGCCATCGAACCGGCCAGCAGGCCCCAGGGCGCACAGGCCAGGGACAGGGGAATGACGGCGATCGCGCCGCGAGCGAAGGCGTAATGAGGTAAGGCAGTAGGCATGGAGACGGCTCATCGACAGACAGTCGACAAGCATGCCAGCGCAACGAGGGGCTTGTCTTGAACGATCTTGCTCAGGCCAGGCGTACCGACACCTGCTCCACCGAATCCCGCGCTTCGCGCAGTTCGTGGGCATCCTGGTTGAGGCGGTGGATGGTATTGAGCAGACGTTGGCGCAGGACTTCATCGCCGAGTTTTTCGACGGCACGCATCAGGTCGAACGCCGCGGTTTCGTTATTTTCCGCGACGGAATCCAGGGTCTTGCGCAGGTTGCGAGTGGCACGGGTCACGCGGGGTCATCCTTCATCAGCAATGGGCAGGCACTTTAGGACATTCTTGTTTCATTTTAATTTCAAACACTTGTGGCTGATTTCCGCGGATTTGATCCACGTCAATTGAAACAAGGTTTGACCAAAATATATGGATATCCGTATATTCGAATTTCCATATATTACAAACAGGCCTGCGCATGTCGGACCTCTTCTCTCCACCCACATTGTTCAAATGCCTGGCTGACGCTACCCGCGCGCGCCTGACGTTGTTGATCCTGCGCGAAGGCGAACTTTGCGTCTGCGAACTGATCCATGCCTTGGACGACAGCCAGCCAAAAATTTCCCGCCACCTGGCGCAATTGCGCAGTTGCGGGCTGGTGCTGGATCGTCGCCAGGGCCAATGGATCTACTACCGCCTCAACCCGGCGCTGCCTGGCTGGGTGACCGAGGTGTTGCAGACCACCCTGCAAGCCAACCAACCCTGGTTGCACAGCGACGCACAACGCCTGGCGGCAATGGGCGACAGACCACAACGGGCCAGCGCCTGCTGCTGAGCCAACGGAGCGTTTATTCATGCTTGTCGCAGTTGCTATTTTTATCCTCACCATCGTGCTGGTCATCTGGCAGCCCAAGGGCCTCGGCGTGGGCTGGAGTGCCACGCTGGGCGCGATCCTGGCCCTGGCCTGCGGTGTGATCAGCCTGGCCGACATCCCGGTGGTGTGGCACATCATCTGGAACGCCACCGCCACGTTTGTCGCACTGATCATCATCAGCCTGTTGCTCGATGAGGCCGGCTTCTTTGCGTGGACCGCCTTGCATGTGGCGCGCTGGGGCCGTGGACGCGGCCGGCGCTTGTTTGCCTATATGGTGCTGCTCGGTGCCCTGGTCTCGGCGTTGTTTGCCAACGACGGCGCGGCGCTGATCCTCACGCCGATTGTGATGTCGATGCTGCTGGCGCTGCGTTTTTCCCCGAGCGCGACCCTGGCGTTTGTCATGGGGGCAGGCTTTATCGCCGACACGGCGAGCCTGCCGCTGGTGGTGTCGAACCTGGTAAACATCGTCTCGGCGGATTATTTCAAGATCGGCTTCAACGAATACGCCGCCGTCATGGTGCCGGTGAACCTTGTCAGCGTCGCCGCGACCTTGGCGGTGTTGCTGTGGTTTTTCCGCCGCGACATCCCGCAGACCTACGACCCGGCCGACCTGGAAGACCCTGCAAGTGCCGTGCACGACCGCGCCACTTTCCGCGCCGGCTGGTGGGTACTGGGCATCCTGCTGGTCGGTTGCTTTGCCCTCGAACCGCTGGGCATTCCGATCAGTGCCATCTCGGCGGCGTGCGCCGTGCTGCTCCTGGTGATTGCCGCCAAGGGCCACAAGATTTCCACGCGCAAAGTACTCAAGGAAGCGCCCTGGCAAATCGTGATCTTCTCCCTGGGCATGTACCTGGTGGTTTATGGCCTGCGTAATGCCGGGCTCACCACCTACCTGGCGACCTGGCTGGATACCTTTGCGCAGCACGGCGTATGGGGCGCCGCCATGGGCACGGGCGTGCTGACCGCGTTGTTGTCGTCGGCGATGAATAACCTGCCCACGGTGTTGATCGGCGCGCTGTCCATCGAGTCCAGCCATGCCGTGGGCGTGGTTAAGGACGCGATGATCTACGCCAACGTGATCGGCAGTGACCTGGGTCCGAAGATCACCCCGATCGGCAGCCTCGCCACGTTGTTGTGGCTGCACATCCTGGCGCGCAAAGGCATCACCATCACCTGGGGCTACTACTTCAGGGTCGGGATCGTGCTGACCCTGCCGGTGCTGTTGATCACCCTCGCCGCCCTCGCCTTGCGCCTGAGTCTTTGAAGGAATCGAGTCATGAAAGTCCTGTTCATGTGTACCGCCAACAGCTGCCGCAGCATCTTGTCCGAAGCCGTGTTCAATCACCTGGCGCCGCGCGGGTTTGCAGCGATCAGCTCCGGCAGTTTCCCCAAGGGCCAGGTGCTGCCACGCAGCCTCGGCACGTTGCAGGCGGCGGGCATCAGCACCGAGGGGCTGTACAGCAAAGGCAACGAGGCCTTTGAAGGCAGCCCGCCGGACGTGGTCATCACCGTGTGTGACAAAGCCGCCGGCGAGGCCTGCCCGGTGTATTTCGGGCCGGCGGTGAAGGCGCATTGGGGTCTGGAGGATCCCTCCGACGTGCAAGGCGATGAAGCCTCGATCCAAGCCGCATTCGATGCCACGCTGGCGATTATCGCCGCACGCTGCCGTGCATTGTTCGCCCTGCCTGTCGCCGACCTCAGCCCTGCTGAACTGAAAACACAACTTGAGCGCATAGCGCAGTTGTCACCGCAGAACCCATGAGCCCCCTTGCCAAACCTGGATGTATCGCCGCTCCCGCCCGGCCCACTGGATTCGACCCAGGCCCCGCGCATCCTGCTGCTATACGGGTCGACCCGCGAACAATCAACGGTCGATTTGAACCGCGCTGCCAGCGTATGCTGAGGCCCTCACTCCTAGCGAGCCACCTCGATGAGCGCCATGCAACACGCCTGGCTGGGCAACTACGAACTCAGCAGCACGACCTGCACCGGCCTGACCTTTGCGCGCCACAGCCATGATGAGTGCGTGATCGGCGTGAACCTGCTGGGCGAGGAAAAAGTCTGGCTGGACCGCCGCGAGTTTGCGGCGGGGCCGGGCTCGATCACCCTGTATAACCCCGGGCAGATTCAGGGCGGCGGCGCTGCCGAGGGGGCACCTTGGCAGTTTGTCAGCCTGTACGTGAGCGCCGACCAATTGGCCGGTGATCTGGGGCTGGCACAGGTGGAGTTCGACCGCTCGCTGTGTGTCCAGCCGGACCTGGCCCAGCGCCTGGCGATGGCGGTGAAAGGCGCATTGAGTGGCGATGCGCGGGTGCGCGAGTTGCACGAAGAGGCTTTGCTGCTGTTGCTCGGCGAAGTGGTCGGCCTCAGTGGTGTGCGCCTGCCCGGCACCGCGGCCACCGGCAAAAGCCTGATCGGCCGCGCCCAGGAGCTACTCGCCGAACAGCTGCATCAGTCCGTACCCCTGGAGCAGTTGGGCGATGAGCTGGGGTTGTCCAAATTCCATCTGCTGCGCACCTTCCAGAAAGAAACCGGGCTCAGTCCCCGGCAATGGGCCATGCAATTGCGCACTCGCCGTGCCAAGGGCCTGTTGCGCAACGGCGTGGCGGCCAGTGAAGTCGCGCACACGCTGGGGTTTGCCGATCAGAGCCACCTGAATCGGCATTTTCGCGCGGCCTACGGCATCACTCCCGGCCGCTACCAGAGCGTAGTGAAGCGCTGAACAGCGCAATCTGGTTCAAGACTGCACACCCATCCCTGCGCACACTGCCCGGCATCATTTGAAGGAACGCGGGCATGCTGACGATCTTCTTTTACGCGCTGGTATTCGGTTTTGTGTTTTGCCTCTCTCCCGGCGCGGTGCTGGCGGAAACCCTGCGCCGTGGCCTGTTGCACGGTTTCACCCCGGCCTTGCTGGTGCAGGTCGGTTCGCTGGTGGGCGATGCCGTCTGGGCGGTGATCGGGCTCACCGGTATCGCGTTGCTGATCCAACATGACGCGGTGCGCGTGCCGCTGACGGTGGTCTGTGCGCTGTACCTGGCCTGGCTGGGCGTGCGCAGCCTGCTCGACGCCTGGCACCTGCCCGAAGCCGACAGCAACGTAGCCCGCTCCGGTAACAATGCGCTGGCGGTAGGCGCGGCGATTTCGTTGGCCAACCCGAAGAACATCGTCTATTGGGGCGCGTTAGGCAGCGCCTTGTCCGGCATCGTCGGCGCGACACCCAGCCACGGGCAGACGCTGATGTTTTTTGCGGGGTTCATGCTGGCCTCGGTGTTGTCGTGCTTTTTGATTGCGACGTTGGTGAACCTATTGCGCCAGAACGCTTCGCCGTTGTGGCAACGCATCAGTTACGGCGCCTGCGGCGTGGTCTTGATCTATCTGGCTATTCTCGCGGCACAGGGCATATGAAGTTATATAACCGGCAACTTCAGAGTGCCTCTTATCTGAATGAACTCTGAACCGCGGGTTATTTAATTAATCATGCGTTGACATTTTGTAACTGCCTGAGTAGATTGCCCGTGCCCGCTACTGGGGCCTTTTTTAAACCTCACAAAAGAAGCCAATGGACACAGTATCTAGTCGCTGTCCGAGCACCGCGTTTGCGGGCATCGGGCGCCAAACCCAGAATATGACAGGACTCGCCTTCCAGGTCCGGTAAGCTGCGCTAGAGCTTGATGCTCCTCCGTAACTGCCTCGCCGGATGCGTATCCGGTCCCGAGGTGTGTTATGACCTTCCAAACCTTTGTTTTACCTGATGTACGCACACTGGCCGCCGCCCTGCGCGCCAAGCTGTGCCGCGAGCCCGTGGGTTTTTCGCCGACCCGCTCGCCGCTTGCCGTACCCTCCCCTCAAGTGCGCCCGGCCCACCCGCTGGCGCACTGGCGTATCTGCCCAGCCACTGGCCAATTGCAGCAGCACTGGGATCACGCCGACCCTCAAGACCCACAGAGACCGACCGTTTCCCGCCTGGCGCAAGCTGGCTTGATGCTCGGTCTGTATGTGAGCGCTCGCGCAGCTTAACCCCGCTGGAAACAGCAACTATCTGATCAATACCCTGGAGTTCCTCATGAACACTTCCAGATGTAATCGGCTGCGCGTTAGTTAACTAACGCCGCCATCAAAGTTAGGTAAACACCTTATTTGAACCGATCGCCAAGTTAGCGGCTCGGCCGGCTTTCACTCGCCTGTATGCAGGCAAGTAACGGGCCTGTTTTGTCGACAACTGGCGACAGGAGTACACACCATGAGCGCCGTAAAATACACGCCACTGCAGAAGAAAAAGGGCACCGACGCCGACACCAAACTGTCGATGCGTGCCGCCCGCGAAGCCCACAACGGCTTATCCGCCACCCTCGCTAACGTTCGCGCCACCCAGGATGGCCTGACCGAACTGGACGCCGCTGCCCGCCTGCAACGCGAAGGCTACAACGAAGTGGCGCACGACAAGCCGCCTCACGCCATCGTCCAGTTCCTGCAGGCCCTGAACAACCCGTTCATCTACGTGCTGCTGACCCTGGGCGGCATCAGTTTCTTCACTGACTGCTGGCTGCCGATGCAGGATGGCGAAGAGGCCGACCCCACCAAAGTCATCATCATCATGACCATGGTGCTGCTCAGCAGCCTGCTGCGCTTCTGGCAGGAGCACCGCTCGGCCAAGTCCGCCGAAGCCTTGAAGGCCATGGTGCGCACCACGGCGACCGTGCTGCGCCGCGAGCAAGTGGGCAGCCAGCCCGCCCTGCGCGAAGTGCCGATGCGTGAACTGGTGGCCGGCGACATCGTGCAGTTGTCGGCCGGCGACATGATCCCCGCCGATATCCGCCTGATCGAGTCCCGCGACCTGTTCATCAGCCAGGCCGTGCTCACCGGCGAAGCCTTGCCGGTGGAGAAATACGACACCTTGGGCGAGGTCACGCAAAAATCCGCCAGCGCCTTGGCCGCCAACCAGGGCAACCTGCTGGACCTGCCGAACATCTGCTTCATGGGCACCAATGTGGTCAGCGGCCGCGCCAAAGCCGTGGTAGTCGCCACTGGACCACGTACTTACTTTGGCTCGCTGGCCAAGGCGATTGTCGGTTCGCGGGTGCAAACCGCCTTTGATCGCGGGGTGAACAGCGTCAGCTGGCTGCTGATCCGCTTCATGCTGGTGATGGTGCCGATCGTGTTCCTGCTCAATGGTTTCTCCAAGGGCGACTGGGGCGATGCGTTTCTGTTCGCACTGGCGGTGGCCGTGGGCCTGACCCCGGAAATGCTGCCGATGATCGTCAGCGCCAACCTGGCCAAGGGCGCCACGGCCATGGCCAAGCGCAAGGTGGTGGTCAAGCGCCTCAACGCGATCCAGAACTTTGGTTCGATGGACGTGCTGTGCACCGACAAGACCGGCACGCTGACCCAGGACAAAATCATCCTCGAGCATCACGTCAACGCCTTTGGCCAGCGGGATGACGCGGTGCTGTCCCTGGCCTGGCTCAACAGCTACCACCAGAGCGGCATGAAGAACCTGATGGACCAGGCCGTGGTGCAGTTCGCCGAGCAGAACCCCAAGTTCCAAGTGCCATTTGCCTACAGCAAGGTCGATGAATTGCCCTTCGACTTTGTGCGCCGTCGCCTGTCGATCGTGGTCAAGGACGCCGCCGACGACCACCTGCTGGTGTGCAAGGGCGCTGTGGAGGAGATGCTGGGCATTTCCACCCACGTGATGGAGGCAGGCAAGGCCGTGCCGCTGGATGAGCACCGCCGCGAAGCGTTGCTGGCGATTGCCAACGACTACAACGAAGACGGTTTCCGGGTGCTGGTGGTGGCCAACCGTCACATCCCTAAATCGCTGGCGCGCCAGCAGTACACCACCGCTGATGAGCGCAACCTGGTGATCCAGGGCTTCCTGACCTTCCTCGATCCACCGAAGGAAACCGCCGGCCCGGCGATTGCCGCGCTGCAACAAATCGGCGTGGCGGTCAAAGTGCTGACCGGCGACAACCCGGTGGTCACCAGCAAGATCTGCCGCCAGGTCGGGCTCGATCCAGGCCAGCCGCTGCTGGGGGTGGAAATCGAAGCGATGGACGACGCGACCCTGCTGCGCCGCGTGGAAGAGCGCACGGTGTTCGCCAAGCTCACGCCACTGCAGAAATCCCGTGTGCTCAAGGCTTTGCAGGCCAACGGTCACACGGTCGGTTTCCTCGGTGACGGCATCAACGATGCACCGGCGCTGCGCGATGCCGACGTGGGTATCTCGGTGGACAGCGGTACCGATATCGCCAAGGAATCGGCCGACATCATCTTGCTGGAAAAGAGCCTGATGGTGCTTGAAGAAGGCGTGCTCAAGGGCCGCGAAACCTTCGGCAATATCATGAAGTACCTGAACATGACCGCCAGCTCCAACTTCGGCAACGTGTTCTCAGTGCTGGTCGCCAGTGCGTTCATTCCGTTCCTGCCGATGCTGTCGATCCACTTGCTGCTGCAGAACCTGATGTACGACATCTCCCAGCTGGCCTTGCCGTGGGACAAGATGGACAAGGAATACCTGGCCAAGCCGCGCAAGTGGGATGCCAAGAACATCGGCCGCTTCATGATCTGGATCGGGCCGACCTCGTCGATCTTCGACATCACCACGTTTGCGCTGATGTGGTACGTGTTCGCCGCCAACAGTGTCGAGATGCAGACCCTGTTCCAGTCCGGCTGGTTTATCGAGGGGCTGCTCTCGCAAACCCTGGTGGTGCATATGCTGCGCACGCGCAAGATCCCGTTCTTCCAGAGCACAGCCGCGTGGCCGGTGCTGATGATGACCGCCGTGGTCATCGGGCTGGGGATCTACGTGCCGTTCTCGCCGCTGGGCACCCTGGTCGGCCTGCAACCGCTGCCGCTGGCGTACTTCCCGTGGTTGGTCGGCACCCTTCTCGCCTACTGCTGCGTGGCCCAACTGATGAAAACCCTCTACATCCGCCGCTTCAAGCAGTGGTACTGAGTTTCACCCTGCCATGCCTCGTAGGAGCCGGCTTGCCGGCAAGCCGGCTCCTACACCCAGGCAGCGTTTGCATTGCAAGGAAATTTCTTATGCGCGTCTTGATCTGTGCAGGTCGTCATTACGCCGACACCAAAAGTCCCGCCAGGTGCTGGACGCTTACCACCGCCTGCGCCCGGTGCAGGTATTGATCCACGGCGGCAACCAGTTCCTCGGCAGCGACATCGAGGAATGGGCACGCGAGCTGGGCATCGACGTGGTGCGCTACCCGCCCAACTGGCAACACCACGGCAAGCAGGCGGAACGCCAACGCAACCATTTCATGCTGACCGACAGCCGCCCCGATGTGGTCATCGCCCTGCCCGGTGGCGATGACACCTTCGAGCTGGTCAGCCAGGCCAACGCCAGCGGTGTCTCGGTACTCACCGTAGAAAGCTGAATTCACGCGAGGTGCATCATGCACAAAAAACACACCCCTCAACGCCCCGACGGGTTTGCCAAATACCGTGCGCGCCACTATCGCGGTGCGCGCAATAGCCTGCTGCTGTTGCCACCGGCGAAACGTCGGGCGCTGCGGCGCAACTTGATCTTTATCGGCCTCACGCTGGGCCTGATCCTGCTGGTGGCCCTGGTGTCGAAAGCCCACGCGGCCGGCGGTGCCTACGTGGTCGACGACGGCGCGATCAATGCGCCAGGAGCATGCAACATAGACGCCTGGTACAGCGCCAATCGCCACGATGGCAGTACCCACAGCGAGACGCTGTCGCCGGCCTGCACCTTCGCCGCCATGCCCTCTGTGCAATGGGGCGCGGCGCTGTCACGGGCCGACCATGAGACCCAGGTCAACCCGCAACTCAAGGCCCAGGTGCTGTCCCGACAAGACCTGGGCGTGGAAATCGCCGTTTCCGCTGGCGCGCACCTGGCGCTGGATCGACAACACGGGTTTGATGGCGCTGACCTGAACGTCCCGTTCACCTGGCAAGTCCTTGAAGCCTTGCGCCTGAACCTCAACGCCGGCTGGACTCATGCCTACAACGACGGCGATCAGCAACATCGCCTGACCTGGGGCAGCGGCTTGGAGTACGAGCTTGCGCACGCCCTGACGCTGATCGCCGAGCGCTATGGCCAGGCCGGCGGCGACCAGGCCTGGCAGGCCGGACCGCGCCTGCACCTGGGGGAATTTGTCGACGTCGACCTGATACTGGGGCGCAACCTGACCGGCACGCGCGACCAGTGGCTGACCACCGGTGCGACACTGCGGTTCTAGGCCTTGGCCTGTTGCTCCAACCGCAACTGCAACTGCGGGTCGATCTGCAACTGCCCCGCGAGGTCATCCAGGTAGTTGCGTTCGGCTTCCTGCTGGTCATCGACCAGCAGCACACTGGCCAGGTACATCTCGGCCGCCACTGCCGGATCTTTGGCAAACTCGGCAAAATCCGCCGCATCCAGGGGCTTGGCGATTTCGGCGTCGAGCCACTGTTGCAACTGTGGGTCGTCGGTATGTTGGAGTACTTCATTCGAGATCAACTGCTGCTCTTTTTCGTCGATCTTGCCGTCGGCCTTCGCGGCCGCGATCAATGCACGCAAGACTGCGTGGCTGTGGGCTTCGGCTTCGGGGCCGTCGAGCTGGTCGACGGTCTGGAATGCAGCTTGCGGCTTGGCCGCCTGCTGGCTCTGCCAGGCCTGATACGCTTGGAAAGCCATCATTCCCAGGGAGGCCAACGCCGCATAGTTCATCCCGCCAGAACGTCCTTGGGCCGGGCGCGCGGCAGCTCCACCCCCGAGCATGCCGCCCAAGCCACCCAACAACCCACCCAGGCCGCCACCCGCAGGCGCATTGGCGCTGCTGGTGCCTTTCAACAGACCACCAAGCAGCCCGCCCAGGCCGCCGCCTGCGGCGCCACCGCCCGGCTGCCCGGCGCGTAGCAGTTGTTCAAGTAAGTCGCTGGTGTTCATGGTTTCACCCTCCCAGGGCGTGGTGTTGGCGTCTAACAACCATAGCCCGCCACTGCGGGAACACCATGACCGCCGGGCGGCCACGCCTTATGATGGCGCGACCCCGCCAACAAGAGACACACCCCGTGAACCGTATCGAACAGATCGCACTGATGGCGACCTACAACCAGTGGATGAATCGCAAGGTCTATGACGCGGCCGGCACCCTGGACCACGCCGCACTGCTGGAGGACCGCCAAGCGTTTTTCGGCTCGATCTTCGGCACGCTGAACCACCTGGTGCTGGGCGATACGGTCTGGCTCAAGCGCTTTGCGCTGCACCCTGTCGGCTTTTCGGCACTGGCCCCGTTGAGCGCCATCGAGGCACCACGCGACCTCAAGCACCTGGCCTTCGCCGATCTGTGCGCACTCGCGTCCCGGCGCGTCTGGCTGGATGAGCTGATCATCGAGTGGGCCCACGGCTTGAGCGATGGTGACCTCGACCATCGCCTGCACTACCACAACATGCGCGGAGTCGCGGCGGACAAGCCGTTTTTCAGCCTGCTGGTGCATTTCTTCAATCACCAGACCCATCACCGCGGCCAGGTGACGACGTTGCTGACCCAGGCCGGCGCGGATGTGGGCGATACCGATCTATTGGCGCTGATCGACTAGCCGTGGCCGCGTACCTATCCGTTTGGGGGGATAAACGAACGTCACACCACCGATGGGGTCGTAACTTCAGGTGCCGGGATTTTTCCGCTCCCGCCCTCCCCGCGCGCATCGTGGGTCTACCGATGCGCGTACCCCATAAGAAGGAGACGCTTACATGGTCATTCACTTCAAGGTCGCCGGGCATCTGGCTTGCGGCCATCACGGCACCAACCTCCCGTCCAGCACCGAGTTGAACCGGGTCAAATGCCGCACCTGCCGCAACACCGAAGCCTACAAGGAAGCGCGCCGCACCCAGCGCAACGCCGCTCGCCGCGCGTCACGCAAAGCCAAGACTCACACCGCAACCGACTGGCGCAGCGCGTGGACACAACGCCTGACCGACTTGCCAGGCCTGCAGCGCCTGCCACGCGGGTTCAGCGGCCAGCCTTTCGTCTAGGCTGCCCATGCAAAAGCCCCGGCCAGGCCGGGGCTTTTTTGTTGCACTCAATCATCATTGGACACCGGCCGGTTGCGTGCCTTGTACCCTGGCAAGGTAGCGGCATACGCAAATGCCTGTTCGCGGGAATTGAAGGTCGCCAACCGGTCCTGGGGCGTACATACCCGCCACGGTCCATGGTTGACCTGCACGATGTCGTAGCCATTCAGATGCAGCTTCGTCAGCATTGGAGCGCTCATAGTCACCTCGCTTTCCTGAGATTTTCTGGCGTTGCAGCCCCACCTTACACCCGCTACGGGCTCAGGGGTCGACCATGTGTCGTACCGAAATGGCTGCATTCATGAACACCAAACAGCCGCTGACTCACTGTCTGGCCGGCGAGTATGGCAAGTAGCCAAAGCTGTCATTTATGGCTCTTGTTCTGACGCCAGCGGAATCGTCCGATTAGCCTCAATACCCCCTGTAGATCACTGATCTGCCGAGCTTTTTCACTCAAGCCTTCAGCAAGAAAGCTGCCCTTCGACCTTGCGCCCGAGCGTGCGGATCTATATATTCCCAACCCTGCTACAACGCGCTGCCGCCCGAATGGCGAAACTGGTAGACGCATGGGACTTAAAATCCCCCGCTCGTAAGGGCGTCCCGGTTCGATTCCGGGTTCGGGCACCAAAGATATCAAGGGCTTGCATGATGAACTTCATGCAGGCCCTTATCTTTTTATGCTCCGCAATTCCCATCTCCCGGCCTTCTGCCGACTCAAATCAAAGTCCCTGTTTCACCACCTGCTACGCTGATACATCCACGGAGAATCAGCCATGCCAAACTCAGATCTATTGCCCTCCCTGCTATCAAAACTCTACGAGAACCAACTGGCCCTCGAGGCTTCTGTCATGGAGCTATCGAACTGGGTCGAGCAACGCGGTTCCGCTGAAGTGGCAGAAAACGTGCGCAGCGCTTTGCACACCATCGACGAAAACGAAGAGTTCATTAAGCTCACCCTGGCCGTGCTGATGTCACCGGAGTGATCCTGCGTATCAGGCCTTTACTGAGTTCTTGATCACCCAAATGCCAAGCGCAACAAATACAGCTGATTTAGCCACGGCAAACAGGGTGTCTCTTCCCGCAAACAACTCGAACGCCGAAAACAGCAGTGAGAAGGTGCCTACTATCGCCAAACCATAGCCAACCGGGCGTACGTACCTGTGGAACATTTCTTTCATCTCCCTGAAAAAACAAAAAGTGTAGATTTTACCGCCCCATACGCCATCAACCGTCATGCCTCAGCGTGAAATCACCGATGCGCTCTGGCAGGGGCCGGCACACCTTAACAGGCCGCCCGCTGTCTCCGGCTAATAAACCAACCCCACACATTGATCTTTTTCAGTAGGGAAAAACTTCAGGAGAAGCGTTTTAAGGGGGTAATGCTGCGATTTCACTTCATAAACAACGTTGGTAAAGCTGTCTGCATCAGATCCATTACCCGCGTTTGATGCCTCAGACACCTTTACCAATTTAACTTCAGAAATATCACCCACCAGCGAACGCATCTGATTCCACCCCGTCAGCGGGTCATCAACAGATTCAAGGCATAACACTGACTGCCATCGCTCTTTATCGCCTCGCTCATACGCTGAAATTGCCTGTTGCGCGAGCTTGAGCGTGCCTTGTGCACCCGCAAGATTCGGCAATGAATGTGAGTCTTTGTGCGTTGAACACCCGGTCGCGAGCATGCACATGAATAAGACGGCTTGCCCCGTCAATATCAACGACGTTTTAGAGTACATATGATTCGCTATCCTTTTTGAATCCGATCCTAGCCTGCCCTCAGGCTGCGATGCGTAGTCAGCACCCCGCTCTTATCGAACAGGAAAATCATCTGGTTTCCCCCACCATCCTGGCAAACAACGCCTTCGGTTTCTCCGTCGATGATTCCTTGGCAAGCCATGTTCCATACGTATGGACGGATTTGGCACTTGAGGGTTTTGCCATCCTGGATAATCAGCTGGTGAGTGGCGGAGACGTCTTCAGGGGCTGGTTTGGGGCAGCTGCCCTCCCCCCAATTGACACCTTGGTGATTGGGTTGCGAAGCGCAACCGGCCAATAGTAGAAGGGAAAACACGCATTTGAAATTCATGATTACCGTCCTTAGTCATGAAGAGGGAGTGGCACTACATCCGTATAGGCGCGGTTTATTGTGCGTCACTTCGCGCGGATATTTAAGATCGGGGTAGCAGTTTTCGACAACAGGCACGTTAAAACGTCTAGCGATGGATGACGGATTACCATCACCCGCCCCGGCTTGAGGGCTCAGCGTCTCTATCGAGTTGGCTCAAGAGTGGCCAGACCACACCGTCACCCAGGATTTGGTCGATAGTGCCAACCTGTGAAAAGGCTTGCTCAAGGTTGAAGTCTGCGCCGTTGCTGAACGCCTCGGCCTCATTATGCAGTGCATACGCTATGTGGGCTGCAGCCCGTACTTTCATCGGGGCATTCATGTCACTTCCAAAGCAATTGGACATCAACGCGCGGTCCGCAATTAATCCCAGCGCCAAAGCCTGTTCTGTTGTGACTGCATAATGCCCTCGGCAGTGAACGAAGCCCCTTAGCCTCCACGAACCTCGCTTCCGAGCCCGGACGAGACGCTGGTCAGCCAGGAAAGTTGGGAGCCAAGAATTATTTCGTCAACCGGTGCATCCACTTTGATCGCTGGCTCGTAGATTCAATACCCTCACCCGGAGGGCATAAGAGCCAAGGAGATACATCATGCACGCTTTTTACAAGAAACTTGCAGCAGCAGCCTGCTTCGCGATTCTCTCCGTCACCGCAACGCTCAGCTTTGCCGCCAACACAGTGATGGTCGGAGGTGCAGCGATGTACCCAAGCAAAACAATTGTCGAGAACGCAGTCAACTCCAAGGACCACACGACACTCGTCGCAGCCGTCAAGGCTGCCGGGTTGGTTGATACACTCAACAGCAAAGGCCCCTTTACGGTGTTCGCGCCAACCAACGAAGCCTTCGCAAAGCTTCCAGCCGGTACCGTCGATACTCTGGTCAAGCCGGAGCACAAAGCCGATTTGACTAAAATCCTGACCTACCATGTCGTGCCCGGCACTCACACATCGGCACAGCTCATGGCCGACGCCAAGAAGAACGGTGGCACCGTAGTATTGAAAACAGTTCAAGGTGAGTCGCTGAACATCAAGCTGCATGACGGCAAGCTTTGGGTAGTCGATGCCAAGGGCGGCAAGGCCAGTATCAGCATCGCAGACGTGATGCAGTCCAACGGCGTGATCCACGTTGTCGACTCGGTCTTGATGCCTTAAACACTCGTCATTCCCGGCAGACGCGCGGTTTGCCGGGTGTTGAGGCCGCCAGAGCCGCTGGGGTCTGAGCAATAGAGTGCGGAAATCAGCCTAGTTTTCGTAGAAATACCAAATGACCGACACCACGGCGACTACCCAGCCGAGGGTCAGCAGAAACGAGAGACCTGCAAGTCGCTTATCCATGACGTCCTGTCATCTTGTTGAAAGTCCATAATCCTTCAAACAAAGCGTAGCAGCTGCGCCCGAGATGGGCGGTGGGTCGCTGAGACTCAATGAATCAGCTCCCTGGCCTTCTCCAGGCATTCGGTGGCGCTGTCCAACGCTTCGACGGCTTTCAGGGAATCATCAGCGCCGCTCTGCGCGCGCTGCCCGGTGATGACGAACAGTACATCAACCCCGGCTTTTGCCACCTCGGCCAGGTAATCCGCGCGTGGGTGGCGGATGCCGTTCTCGTAACGCCCCTGGGCGTTCACTTCGACGCCGCCGATTTTTCCAATCTCTGACTGCGATAGACCCAGCCTCAGTCTCTCCGCCTTCAACCTTGCACCAATGCTCATGACTCATCCCAATCGAAAACATAAAACTGAGAGCGTGGCGGTGGATTTTTAGTTCCAGAGTGGCGCTCGCGTCGTCATGGCCGCCTGGGCGGACTTCAGCAGCAAAACCTGTCGCCCCAGGAACCAAGATCAAGCGAGCACGCGTCGAGCCGTTTTATCGTCGCGGGTTGAACCACGGCAAGGCCCTACGGATGCTGCTTTACTGAGGCGCGTGCTGGATCAAATCAATAGTCGCACGGCACGCGCAGATCGCACTTCATCGCTCGACCCACACCCACTCGCATTGCACTTAAGGATGAGCATCATGACCGATGATTTGAAGCAATCAGGTTCGACCACGACGTCCCAGCCCACCACCACGCTGGAGCAGGTCAAGACCGGAAGGGTGCTGGATTTCACTTGGGCGCCTAACGCGAATACGACCACCACCGTCGTTTCGGCGGACTTCATCGACTACGAGGTCGATACTTCCCAGGGCAGCCCTACCGGGGACAGTCACTCCATCGCACGGTTCACCTATGCCCAGGGCAAGGGCGGTGGCCAGATCAGCCAATTGTTTCTCGAGGAGATGCGTGCCGGTGTGCGCGCCAGCACCCAGATCGGGCTGATGGTGGGACGTAAATGGGCACTGGACGCCGACGCCGACGTCTCCGGCAGCATCGGCACCTACGTCATCGAGCAATTTGATGACATGCGCGCCAGTGTCAATTACGTCGGGACTTTCAGCCGCGTCTTTGCAGACCCCAGGATGGTCAGCTACCACGCGGGGGGACACGTGCACACCAATGTCTCGATCACCGCCAGCAGGGCCCTGACCATGGCCGACTCGGGCAAGTCGATCCTGGTCATCAGCGACACGGACGTCACGCTGACGCTGGGCGACGATGTGATTGAAGGGTTCAAGGCTACATTGATCCAGGCGGCGGCCGGCAAGATCAACATTGCGGTGTCCAGCAGCCATGTTATCTACAGCAACGCCGGGGCCCGAACGCACACACTCAACCCGCTGGACGAGCTGGAAGTCAGCACCTTTCCCTACGGCCCGGTATTCCTGGCCTTCCGGGTCAGGCCGACGGCCTGAAGCCAGCGCCATTTTTCCTGCAGGACGGGGGGTGAACACACGGGCACACCCCTTATCAATGGCCTCTACATCACGCTTTTGACCCGCCAGGCCTTGCCTCACGCAATCTTGCGGGCGATGTCATACACCGAATGTTTGGCCTTGCAATGCAGGTACGAGCGCCATTCCTTGAAGGCGCGCTGTTGCCTGGCAAAAGCCTCCAGCCACTCATCTCCGCCCACCAATTCGATGGGAATGGACATCATCAATTCGGTCGCAAGATCGAGTTCCTCAACGAGCTCGCGTCCATTCGGCATATCAAGAATTAGGGATCGCATAGCCACCTGTGATTATTCTTCGCAGTACATCGACCGCTCCAACTCTCTGATAGTGCTCATTTTCCGACGAGCGGTAACATCTGGTAACGGGTAAGGGAAACTGTCTGCACTGCAACCTACTGTCGGGTCACCAATGCGTGTACTCCCTCTATGGCAGCAGATCCGGCGCACACAGGCGTTTTTAGCCTCCAGTGGAAACCGTTAAATCCCGCCACTGAAAAAATGCTGTTTCCTATCAATGATTTGCGATGACCCAATGCGTCAGTTTTTGAGGGTTTTACGTCAAAATTGTTAATAGCACCGTGATTTGTCGCCGCCTAAACTCCAGATCGAAACATTCTGAATCATCCCGCTCGTCCCCCGCGCCGCCCCTGTTGGTGTGAGTGTCGCAGGCATAAAACCCTGCGGGCGCTGCCGTGTGCGCACGGGAAACGCGCCAGACTCGCAAAGGAACCTTCATGCAGCGCAGAGACTTCTTATCTTCGGCCATAGCGCTGGCGGCCGCCTCGACATTGCCCGCCGCCCGCGCTGCGGAAATCACCGGCGGCCAACCCTGGGAGCCAGGCACTGCCAGCCTGCCGACCCTGCCCCCGGTCCGCCAGGGTGGCCTGGCGTTTTTCAATCAACACGAGTTCCAGACCGCCGAAGCCATCGCCGAACGGCTGATCCCCACCGACGCGCTGTCCATCGGCGGCAAGGACGCCGGCTGCGCGACCTTTATCGATCGCCAGCTGGCGGGCGACTACGGCAAGGGCGCCACGCTGTACCGGCTGGGCCGCTTCGTCAAAGGTACCTTTGAACAAGGCACCCAATCGGCACTCACCCCCGCCGAGCGCTGGCGCAAAGGGTTGGTCGCGATTGACGCGGACAGCCAGGCGCAATTCGGCAAGCCATTCGTGCAGCTGCAAGGCGAGCAACAGGACCAGGTACTGACCCGCTTCGAGAAGAACGCCGTGCAGGTGGGAGCCGAGTTTGATGACGGCGCCAAGGAGATCTTCGAACAAGTGCTGGCCAACGTGCGTGAAGGCTTCCTGTCGGACCCGCTCTACGGCGGCAACAAGGGCATGGCGAGCTGGAAGATGCTCGGCTTCCCGGGCGCGCGGTATGACTTTCGTGACGTCATCGCCAAGAAGGGCCAGAAGCTCAACATCATTCCCACCAGCTTGATCGACAACACGCTTTGAGCCCCCAGAACATTTGAGCGATGAGGCCTGGCCATCATCGCCGACTGACCGTGATTTGCTGTAACGAAGAGGAATTCCCGAATGGCCAATGTACGCCCCAAAGTCGACGCAGTGATCGTCGGCCTCGGCTGGTGCGGCTCGCTGATTGCCGAAGAACTGACCCGCGCCGGCTTGAATGTTGTCGCCATTGAACGCGGTCCGTGGTTTGAGACCGCCACCGATTTCCCGCCCTCGGTGGATACCGATGAACTGCGCTGGGACACCCGCCGCAGCATGCTGCTGCCGCCCGCGATCGAAACCACCACGTTTCGCAACAATCGCTCGCAAACCGCGCTGCCGACCCGCGACTGGAGCCTGAACGAGTTGGGCTACAACGTCGGCGGATCGGGCACGCACTGGGCGGGCATGGCCTGGCGATTCCTGCCGTTCGACTTCGAGCCCTACAGCTTTACACTCAAGCGCTACGGCCAGCAGCAAATCGAAAAAGGCCTGATCGTGCAGGACTGGGGCGTGACGTATGACGACCTCGAACCCTTCTACGAGCGCTTCGAAAAAATCGCCGGCGTATCGGGCAAGGCCGGCGTATTGAATGGTGAGAAGATCGACGGTGCGAACATCTTCGAAGGCAACCGCAAGAGTGAATTCCCGCTGCCACCACTCGCCACTACCCGCCTGACCGACCTGTTCACCGAAGGCAGCAAAAAGCTTGGCTTGCACCCATTCATGGTGCCCGCAGGCCAGGCCTCGCAGGCCTACACCAACCCGCTGGGTGTGCGGATGGGGCCCTGCACCTACTGCGGCTACTGCCTGTATTACGGCTGCGGCAACTTCTCCAAGTCGAGCCCGAATGCCTGTGTGATTCCCGCGTTGATGCAGCGCAGCAATTTCACCGTGCTGACCGAATCGGCCGTGCTGCGCGCCAACCTCGCCGAAGACGGCAAGACCGCCACCGGCGTGAGCTACCTCGACCGCAACAAAATGGAGTGGGAGCAACCGGCGGACATCGTGATTTTCTCCGCCTTCCAGATGCAGAACGTGCGGCTGTTGCTGCTCTCGAAAATCGGTAAACCCTACAATCCCGAGACCCGCCAAGGCGTGGTGGGCCGCGCCTACAGTTTCCAGACCGTGTCCGGCGCCAACCTGTTTTTCGAGGACGAGCAGCTCAACCAGTACATCGGTGCAGGCGCCCTCTCCGCCCAGGTGGACGACTACAACGGCGACAATTTCGACCACACCGGCAAGGGCTTCATCGGCGGCGCCGGGATCCTCGTGGTAGCCCGTGGCGCACGTCCGATCGGCAACGCAGACGCTGTCCCACCAGGCACTCCACGCTGGGGCAGCGAATGGAAAAAAGCCTATACCCACGCGTTCCAGAACGGCACGTTCATCTTCAACCAGGGCACCAGCTTTTCCCATGACGAGTGCTACCTGGACCTGGACCCGGAATACAACGATGCCAATGGCGACCCGTTGATTCGCGTGACCTTCGACTACAACGAGAACGACCGGCGCATGGCCAAGTTCACCGAAGACAAAGCGGTGGAAATCGGCAGGGCCATGGGTGCAAAAATCGTCAACGGCTTTGACTCGGCAGCCGTGAACTATGGGCCTTACCTGCCCTCCAGCGACCACACCATCGGCGGCGCGGTGATGGGCCTGGACCCGAAAACCAGCGTACTCAACCGCTATCAGCAGAGCTGGGACGTGCACAACGTCTTCGTCCTGGGTGCCTCTTCATTCCCGAACAACGCCGGCTATAACCCGACGTCGACCATTGGCGCGCTGAGCCTGTGGACCGCCAAGGCGATCATTGACCAATACCTGGCCAAACGCGGCCCACTGGTGGAGGTACCGGCATGAATGCGCGCTTTCGCATGGCCCTGACGGCCACCGCCGTATTGTCCCTGGGTTCCGCCATCGGCCTGTATGGTGCATTCGGCATTGCCGATGCAGCGGACAGCATTGCGCAACCCGGGCAGCAATCTGCTGACGGCGCCGGGGTCAAGGCGCCTGCCACCCAGGCACAGGAAGACCCGGCGGTGACGCGCGGGCGCTACGTGGCGATTGCCGGCGACTGCGCGGCCTGTCACACCGATCCGCATCACGGCAAGCCGTTCGCCGGTGGCTACGCGCTGGAAACACCGTTCGGCAAGTTGCTCGCCAGCAACATCACCTCCGACAAGAACACCGGTATCGGCGCCTGGACCGAGCAGGAATTCACCCGCGCGGTGCGCGAAGGCAAAGGCCGGCATGGCGAAAACCTCTACCCGGCGATGCCCTACAACGCCTACGTGAAAGTCAGCGACCAGGACATGCATGACCTCTGGGCCTACATGCAGACCGTCCCGGCGGTGGACAACGAGGTGGTATCCAACCAGTTGCCATTCCCGTTCAACATCCGCCTGATGATGATGGGCTGGAACCTGCTGTTCTTTGATAACACACCGTTCCAACCGCAGGCTGAGGCGTCTGCGCAGGTCAACCGGGGCGCGTACCTGGTACAGGGCCTGGGCCACTGTGCCGCGTGTCACACGTCAAAGAACTTCCTCGGCGGTGACAAGGGCGGCGCGTTCCTGCAAGGCGGCGAGTTGGCTGGCTGGCACGCACCGGAAATTACCGGCAACCCCTACGTCGGTATCGGCGGCTGGAGCGATGCGCAACTGGTGCAGTACCTCAAGACCGGCAGCAACCACGTGGCCGTGGCGTCGGGCCCGATGGCCGAAGCCGTGACCAACTCCACCCAGCACCTGCGCGACGAGGACCTGTACGCCATCGCGGCTTACCTCAAGACCTTGCCTGGCTCGGACACCCGCAGCCCGCGGCCGCTCAAGGCCTCCGGCACATTGATGCAGCAAGGCGCGAATGTGTACTCGGCCAACTGCTCGGCGTGCCACAGCAGCGACGGCAAGGGCATCAACCAACTGGCGTCGAGCCTGGCCGGCAACCCCGGCATCCAGGCAGAAAATCCACAAAGCCTGATCACCACGGTGCTCGAAGGCGGCCGTGGCGCGGTGACCGTCGACAACCCCACCAGCGGTGCGATGCCGAGCTTTGCGTGGAAATTGTCGGACCAGCAAATCGGGGCGACGCTCTCGTATATCCGCAACAGCTGGGGCAACACCGCCCCCGAGGTGAGCGCCAAACAGGTCGCCGCTGTACGCGAAGACCGCAAGCTGCCAGCCCAACTGAGCGCCGACGGCACCTCCCGCTGAACCCGTGACGCGGCCTGCTCCAGGCCGCGTCCCTGCCTTTGAAGGAAAAATCAGATGCTACGTTTTCCACTGCGCTGCCTGGCGGCCTGCGTTGCCATGGGCGTACCTGCGACACACGCTGCGGATGCGTTCGCCAGCGACTCACCCTGGATGAGCGGCGATTGGGGCGGCCTGCGCAGCGCCTGGCTGGCCCAGGGGGTGGATATCAAGTTGGGTTACACCGGCGAAACGTCGACCTTGC
This sequence comes from Pseudomonas sp. TH21, assembly GCF_016651025.1. Classification (NCBI taxonomy): domain Bacteria; kingdom Pseudomonadati; phylum Pseudomonadota; class Gammaproteobacteria; order Pseudomonadales; family Pseudomonadaceae; genus Pseudomonas; species Pseudomonas sp. TH21. The sequence goes on from NZ_JAEKEQ010000001.1 coordinate 3,407,090, forward strand.
TACGCGGCGGTTACCAGCACAAAGACCGCTCGACCCGCTACGCCGACCAATTCAACGCAGGCGTCGACATCGACCTGCAAAAGCTGCTGGGCTGGCAGGACGCAGCCTTTAGCCTGGGGCTGACCAACCGCAACGGCGTCAATAACCTTAATCAAAAGATCAGCGCACCCGGCGCCGCAGGCATGGGCTCGACCCAGGAGATCCAGGGCCGTGGCAGCGTGACCCGCCTCAGCGAACTGTGGTTGAGCAAGGGCTGGCTTGACGATGCGGTGAACATCAAGCTGGGCCGGTTCGCCGTCAGCGATGACTTCGCCGTGGAAGACTGCCTGTTCCAGGGGCTGGCGTTCTGTGGCTCGCAACCGGGCAACTACGTGAACAGCATCTACAACGGCCCGATCAGCCAGTGGGCCGCGCGGTTGCGCTACCGCTTGAGCCCGACGGTGTATGCACAGGTCGGCGCGTTCAATGTGAACCCGTCGAACCTGGAGAATGACAACGGCCTCAAGCTCAACACCCACGGCACCACCGGCACCTTCACGCCGCTGGAACTGATATGGAGCCCGACTATCAACCAACTGCCCGGCGAATACCGTGTGGGTTATTACCACAGCACCGCACAGGCCGAGGATGTGTACAAGGATCAGTTCGGGCAAGCGGCGGCCACCCGTGGCAACGCCTATCGCACCGATGCCACACGGCATGGCGAGTGGGTCGTGGCCAAGCAGCAGCTGACCTCGGTCAACGGCGACACTTCTCGCGGCCTGACCCTGACGGCCAGCGCCACGTTCCAGGATCGCAACACGACGGCGATCGACAGCTACCAGAAACTCAGCCTGGTCTATAAGGGCCTGTGGGATGCGCGTCCCACCGACACGCTGGGCGCCGGCATTGCACGTGTTCACGCCAGCTCGGTATACCTGCGCAATGCCCGCGCGGTAAACGCCGCTGGCGGTGACTTGCCCGAGCAGCACAGCGAATATGTTGCCGAGCTGAACTACGGGATCCAGGCCACACGCTGGTTGAACATCATGCCGAACCTGCAGTACGTGAAGGACCCGGACGGCGTTCGTCAGGTCAAGAATGCCCTGGTACTGGGCCTGCAAGTACAATCGCAGTTTTAACCGGCCACAGGATACGCACGCAGCATGGGCAACACCCTCAAGCGTCACGGCCTGATCAAGGTCGCAGAATTGGCCGGCGTCAGCCTGAGCACCGTGGACCGGGTCCTCAATGATCGCGGGGGCGTGTCCGACACCAAGCGGCGCAAGGTCCTGGCGATGGCGCGTGCGCTGGGTGTGCGTCGCGGCCTGCCCGCGCCGTTCACCGGCCCGATGATCGTCGATGTACTGTTGGCCGACAGCGCCACTGACCATTTCAAGCGCCTGGATGCGGCGTTCGAGCGCCAGGCACAACGCCTGCGCTCGGACCTCACGTTGCGCCGCCAGCGCTGGCCGGAAAACGCCCCCGGGCAACTGCTCGACGCCCTGCGCAAACCGCGTTCGCGGCGCCATGGCATGATCGTCGTCGCGCCCGACACGCCGGACGTGCACCAGGCGCTGAACACCATCGTGCAGAACGGCACGCCCACCGTCTTGCTGACCACCAACCTCAGCACAGTCGAGGGCGCGGTGTATGTCGGCATCGACAATCACGCCGCCGGGCGCAGTGCCGGGCGCTTGATGAGCGAATGGATCGGCCAACGCCCCGGCGCTGTGCTGCTGACGGTCAATTCGCTCGCCTACAGTGCTCATCAGGAGCGCGCCAGAGGCTTCATCGACGTAATGACGCAGCGTGCACCGGCTACGCGCATTGTCGGCCCGGTCGAGTGCTTTGATGACGATGAACTGACCCGCGCGGCCGTCGCGCAGTGCCTCGCCGTCGGGCCCTTGGCAGGACTGTATGACACCGGCAGCGGTTCGCAGGGTATCTATGCGGCGTTGGCGCACAGGCAGGTCGATCCGGTATGGATCGGCCATGAGGCCACCCCCCAGCACGCCGCGCTGCTGCGCCAGGGCGTGATGTCACTGGTACTCGATCAGGACCCGGAAGGTCAGGTGCAGGCCAGCATCGACTATCTGCTGCACACCCACGGCATGATCGACACGCCTGCGCTGCTGCCACTGGCGATGAAAATCATCATCGAGGAAAACCTGCCCGGCGCCTTGTGACCGCCGCGTGTGATTGCAGGCGTGCGCAGCGCCTCGGCCTTTGTGTGATGTCGATTGAACGATGCGTTGGCGCACGGGCTCTATTCACTAGAGCAGCGCGCGCAGCAGAACTTCAGCGCGTCGCGTCCACGCCCACTCACAAAAGGTCAGTCCATGTCTTACGATTACCAGGGTACCGCCAGTGTCATCACGGCCTCTCGTCATCTGGGCACCGCTTCAGATGAACACCTCAATGAGTCGGTGGAAATCCAACTGACCAGCAGCGGCAAGCCGACAATCGCGCGCCTGAACTTCGACCGGCCCCTTCAATGGCCTGGGCACCCGAATTTTGTCGCGGTCAGCCTGCCCGATGGCTCATCCGTAGGCGGGGTGATCGTCGAGATCGAACGAACCACGGACGGCCCTGGCTGGGTGACGTTCACCGTGGACGACTGACGGGTGTGCCGTCGTCAGGCATCCGGGTGTTCACTCGCGACCGAATCGGCGGCGTCCACGTCCGACATGTCTTCTTCAAGCGGCGCACCGTCTTCCGGCGGCAGCGGGATCTGACCTTCCGTGCGCTTCGGGTCCGGGCCGGTTTCGTTGTCGGTTGTGCGCGTTACCACCTGTTGGGATTGGTTGCCCGGCGCTTTTTCGTCAATGTGCATGCTGTTTCTCCAGTCTGGCGCGCGGGGAATCCGGGCTTAAACATGAGAGGCAGAGGGTGCACGAGAGTGCCGGGCAATGGACGAACGGCGAGACGCGCACTGCAGTCAAACAAATCCAGCCTCCGGCCCGCACTTGATCTACGATTAAAAGCCCACCGCCCGCCTCTCGGAGAATCCGCATGAACCCGCACACCACCGCGCTTGTGTTGATCGAATTCCAGAATGATTTCACTACCCAGGGTGGCGTGTTCCATGACGCTGTCAAAGACGTCATGCACGCCACCGACATGCTCGCCAATACCGCCACCACGGTGCAGCAAGCCCGCAAGCTCGGGGTGAAGATCGTGCATTTGCCGATCAGCTTCGCCGCGGGGTACCCCGAACTGACCACGCGCGACTATGGGATTCTCAAGGGCGTGGCCGACGGCAACGCCTTCAGTGCGGGCACCTGGGGCGCCGAGATCACTGCGACGCTGTCCCAGGACAGCAGCGATATCGTCGTTGAAGGCAAGCGCGGGCTGGATGGCTTTGCCACCACGGGCCTGGATCTGGTGTTGCGCAACAATGGCATCCAGACGCTGGTGGTGGCGGGTTTCCTGACCAACTGCTGCGTCGAGGGCACGGTGCGCTCGGGGTATGAGAAAGGCTACAACGTCGTCACCCTGACCGACTGCACGGCGACGTTTACCGAGGAACAACAGCAGGCGGCGGAAAACTTCACACTGCCAATGTTTTCGCAGACGCTGAAACACACGCAGTTTCTGCAGGCGCTGACGGCCCCATGAAAAAAACCGGCGACTCCTGGATGAGTCGCCGGTTTTTGCTTATTCGGTCGGTGCGTACTGCATTTCACCGTTGCCGAACGACCAGTCCTCGCGCTTCACGTCCACCAGGCTGATCCACACATCCTCCTTGCGCAGCCCGGTCTTGGCGTGAATGCCTTCCGCGATGAATTGATAGAAGGCCTTTTTCACCGCCACGCTGCGCCCGGCATTCCAGGTGACCTGGATAAACACGATGCTGGGGGTGTAAGTCACGCCCAGGTAGCCAGCGGCGGGATACACCAGTTCATCGCGAGCATGCCGATTGATGATCTGGAATTTGTCGTGCTCGGGCACATTCGCAACGCTGGTCATCGCCGCGTACACCACGTCGCCAATGGCGGCAGCGGTTGCTTCGGTAGTGTCGGCGGCGAGGTCGATTCGAACTAAAGGCATGGCAGAATCCTTGGCAGGTCGGTGGCCATTCCACAGCGGCGGCCCGTGATCACTACCCTAGGCCTGTGCGAACAATTCATCAATCGCATATTCAGCAATAATAGATATGATTATTACGCATATTGAAGCCGCATGACCTGTGACACTTGCATGAACCGAACGCGAAAAAGCCGTAACATGCGGCCTTCGTTCAACACCTCATGGAAGACATCACGCATGAACAACCTGTCTGGCGCGCTGCGCCTGGTAGTCTCCCTGCCGATTTACGCCGCGTCCATCCTCGCATCCCTGCTCACTCTCAAGCCGCTGTTCGATGCGGGGATGATCTTGCTGGCGGGCTTCCTGACCCCTTATCAAATTGGCCGCGTGCTCGGCTATTTACTTGCCAGTGCGATATTGACCACGATTGCCGCCGGTCTGTGGATGCTGGCTCGGTACGTGCGCACGTCGCGTTTTCGCAAACAGCCGGCGCCGGTGGCCAACCCGTTGCCGTGAGGCAGGTGCTTAGTTCGACGGGGCTTTGACTGTCGCGCTCTGCCCCGTCTCGACATCACGAATGTCATAGCTCCAGCGGCCTTTCGACGCCTCGCCATACAGCCCATAGGTTCGGCCACCGACCAGGCTCACCGTGGTTGCGAGGGGCGCGGTTCGGCCCTCCCCAATCGACCAGGTAGCTTGCAGGGTGTGGGTGCCGGCGCCGAGGCGGTATTCGTTCTGACGACCCAGCCAGAACAGCGTCCCGTTGTTATCAATACGGGTGATCGTCAGGTGTTTGTCGAACTGCTGGATCACCGCAACCTGGTCCGCAGGTTTTCCTTCTGCGCTCTGGTGCTCGTAATGAATACAGCCGGTCAGCGCCAGGCTGAAGCCCAGCATCGAGAATGCGCGAACGTGTTTGGCAAGCATGCTTTCAATCCCTTGAAAAGGGCGTGATCCTAAAGACATTCAGCACGTGCATCAACCGCCAATCAGGCCCGCGCGCCAATCAACACAACCACCCCACCCCATTGCCGCACCTTGATCGGCAGGCTCTGCTCGAGGGCCTCGAGGGTCTGCCGCGCATCATCCAGGGGAAAGCGCCCGGTCACGCGCAGACCGGCTACAGCGGCGTCCAGGCGCACGATGCCGTTGCGATACGGGCGAATTGCGTCGACCACGCTGGCCAGGGTCTGGTTGCGCACCACCAGCCAGCCGTCAAGCCAGGCGGTATCAGTGGCGGCCATGGGCACCTGGGTAAGGATGCGTTGATGATCGAACAGCGTGCTCTGGCGCATCGCCACCCGCTGCTGCGTGCCGCCTTCGAAGTGCAACACCGCGTCGGCATCCAGGGTCACCAAGCGTATCGCAGCGCCCTGCTCGCTCAGCATCAGGCGGCCGGTGCTGGCGCTGATGCGGCCGGCGCGGGTGTCGACCTGCAGCGGGCGCAGCACATTCACCAGCATTTCCCCGGCGCGCAGCTCCAGGCTGCGCGGCTCCCCCTTCAGCGTGGCGAGCACCTGGCTGCGCGCATTCAGCTTGAGTGTGCTGCCATCCGCCAGTTGCCAGGTACGCCGCTCGGCGGTACCCGTGGCATAGGACTGCCCCGCGTCGTCGAAACGCGAGACCCAGCCCGCGCCCGCCGCCAGGCCCACCGCACACAGGCTGGTACGCAGGAACGAACGCCGGCTGCTCGGCTGCTCCAGGCTGCGCAACAGCTGCGCGCTGGAGCGTCCACGCCACGGCGAGGCCTTGAGTTGGTCGAGGCCGGCGATCAGTTGCGCGTACACCTGGCGATGGTGCGCCGAGGTACTGCGCCATTCATCCAGCGCTTCTTGCTGCGCGGGGCTGAAGTCGCCGGACTGGATTTGCACCAGCCAGCCGATGGCCTCTTCGGCCACCGGGTCGTTCAACGGGTGTTTGCTCACTCACTCAACCCCAGGTAACAGGCTCGCAGGGCCTGGGTCATCAATTGGTGGATGCGCCCCAGGGACAGGCCCAGCCGTTCACTGATCTGTGTGTAGGTCATGCCATCCAGCTGGCTGTGCACGAACACCGCCTTGGCCTGCCCCGAGAGGCCATCGAGCAGCCGGTCGATGGCCAGCAGGCTCTCGATCAGGATCAACTGTTCCTGCGGCGACGGGTGCACGTGTTCGGGCACCTCGGCGAGGATCTGCAGGTACGCCCTCTCCAGGTCGCGACGGCGCCAGCTCTCGTACATCAGGCGCTGAGCGATGGTGGTCAGCAGCGCGCGCGGTTCGCGGATCGCAGTGGGGTCGGGCAGCATCCACACCTTGAGGAACGTCTCGGCGGCGATATCCTCTGCGCTGTGGCTGCAGCCGGTGCGGTAGGACAACCGCGCGCACAACCAGCTGTAGTGCTGCTGGAAAATCTGGCCGATGAGGCGGGTCTTGAGCAAAGCATTCGGGTCCATAGGTCCATAATCTTCATGGACTGCACACGCCAGCGGACAAGTGGTGGTGGGCCTGTCGGTTTGAGGTAGACCTGCATCCGGGCAGGTGAATCCAGTTTGCCCCAGTGGGCATCACCAGATAAAAGAATAAAAAAAGCCATCAAACTGCATTTTTTGCATAACCCTGGATAACCTTCCAGGCACGCAAAGTCACCGCCCGCAACCATCGCGGGCAGTGTGAAACTGCGCTTACTGAGCGGCGAGTTGCGCCTCGCTGCGTTCCTGTTCACGCAGTGGCCGTACCAGCCAGGTCACCACCACCGTCAACACCAGCAGGATCAGCGCCAACACCCACAGCACGCCGTGGAAGGCACTGTCATAGCCGCCGATAAACAGGCTGTGCACAGTGTCGGCCTGCTCGGTGCCCAGCGCCTGCAGCGAACCGGTGAGGTTGCCGGCGGCAACCTCGTCGATCCAGCGCTGCAGGGTGCCGGGGTCCGGTGCCAGGCGGCTCAAGGTGGCGCGCAATTGGCTGTCGAGCAAGGTCGCCAGGAGTGAGCCGTACAAGGCCACGGCAATCGCCTCACTGCCCAGGCGGAACGTGTTGAGCAACCCGGCGGCCATCCCGGCTTTTTGCTCCGGGACGGTCTTCAGCGCCAGCCCATCCACCAGCCCCGCCGACAGGCCCATGCCGATGCCCACCAGCAGCAAGGGCAGCGCCAATTGCCACAGCGCCACACCCACCTGGCTGACCAGCGCCAGCGCGACCACGCCGACCAGCAAGGCAATCAGGCTGGCCTTGAGGATGCCGATCGCCGACACCCCGCGCGCCGCCCACTTGCCGGCCAGGATCGGGCAAAACAGCATCGGTACCGTGAGCAGCAACATCGCCAGGCCGGCGTGGGTCGCGCTCAGTTGCAGCACGCCGAACAAGTAGCTCGGCAGGTAGGTCAGCAACGTCACGAAGCCGAACGACGCCGCGACCGTCACCAGCGCCAGGCCGACAAAGGGCCCGCGCGCCAGCAGCGACAGGTCGAGCATCGGCTGGCGATGGCGCCGCTCCTGCCAGGTGAATACCGCCAGCAACACCGCCGCCACGGCCACCAGGCCGAGTACGCCCTGGCTGCTCCAGCCCCATTGCGAGCCCTGCACGATGGCAACCATCAGCGCCAGCAACGCCAGCACGAACAGCGTCGCCCCCGGCACATCGAAGCGCGCGGTGCGCTCCGCCAATGCCCCGTCGCGGGTAATCAGCGGGCTCCCCAACAGCACAATCACCAAGGTCACCGCATGCGCCCAGAAAATCGCGCGCCAGCCGACACTGTCCAGCAACAGGCCGGACAAGGTCGGCCCCAGGCTGACGCCCAGCCCCGCCACCGTGCCGAACAAGGCAAATGCGCGCAGCCGCGCCGGGCCGCTGAAGTGGGTGGACAAAATGGCGATGCCGCAGGAGAAAATCGCTGCCGCGCCGATGCCCGCCAGCCCCCGTGCCGCGTCCAGCAGCCAGGCACTCTCGGCCACCGCAGACAGCACCGAAGCGACCACGTACAGCGACGCACCGGCGACGAAGCAGCGCTTGCGCCCGAGCCGATCCGCCAGCGCGCCCCAGGCCAGGGTGAAGCAGGCGAACGCCAGGTTGAAGGCGTTGACCACCCATTGCAGACTGGTCAGCGGTGCCTGGATATCCGCGCCGATGGCCGGCAGCGCGAGGGCCGTGCCGGAAATGGAACTGGGCACGACAAATATCGCCAGCAGGATGATGCTCAGTAGCGCCGTATCGGCAAAGGTCGTTTTCATGGGTCCTTCCAGGTCAGGTTGAAGTAAAGCCGAGCACCGGTAAACGGGCCGGACGGCGCAGGATGATGCCGTCGATCCAGGGCACCTGGTCCGCCGGCACCGCCAGGCGCAGGTTGGGAAAGCGTTGCACGAGGATCTGCAACACCGTGGTGATTTCCAGCCGGGCGAGTGCCGCGCCCATGCAGTTGTGCATGCCATAGCCGAACTGCAAATGCCGCGCGCCCTTGCGGTCCAGGCGAATCGCCAGCGGCTCGGGGAATGCCGCCGGATCGCGGTTGGCGGCAAACGCATCGGCGTAGATGATGCTGCCCTCGGGGATCAGCCCCCACGGCCCTTCCAGGTCGACACTGGCCAGGCGCGGAAAGGTCGAGATAGTGCCCAGCGGGATCAGCCGCAGCAGTTCTTCGACGGCCTCCGGAATCAGCCTCGGGTCCTCCACCAATTGCTGCCACAGCTGGGGCGCCGCCAGCAAGGTGTACACCGACTTGGTCAGCACAGTGAGGATGTTCTGGTCGCCGCCGATCAACACGCCGAGCAGGATGCCCACCAGTTCCTTGTCGTTGAGCGGCGGTTCGCTGTCGGCACGGCTGGCGACGAAACGCTGGATCAACCCATCGGGATAGGTTGGCCGCGCGCCGGTGACCAGGTCCGTCAGGTAGTTGTAGACGCCCCAGAACTGGTTCAGCAGCTCCGGCACATCCGCGTCCGACGCCACCTGCACGGTATGGCTGAGGGGTCGGTAGTACTCCCGGTCGCTCAAGGGAATGCCGAGCAACTGGCAATCCACCGTCGCGGGAATGTGGTCGAGCACCTGGGCAAACAGGTCGGCACCGGGCGCCTGGCGTTGCAGCACGTCCAGGCGTTCGTGGGTGGTTTGCTCGACCTTCTCACGCAGCACCGCCACGCCGCTCGGGCTGAAGTCACGCGCGACCACTTTGCGCAGGCGGCCGTGGTCGGGAATGTCATTGTTGAGCAGCAGTTCGGGCGGCGTAATAGTCGGCAAAAAGCTCGCGCCGTCTTCTTCGTTGCACGGGGCACGAATCGCGCGGTTATCCAACAGCAGCGCCTGCACGTGTTCATATCGAGTCAAGTGAAAGGCCAGGTGGCCGCTGGGCAGCAGGATCCTCGGCAAGCCATTGGCCGGGCTTGCAGGTTGATAAGCCGGCGGCGCATCCAGGTGCGGGATGCGCGCCACGGTCACTTCAGGTGTGGCGGTCACGGCGATATTCATCAGGCAGGCTCCACGGCAGGTTGCAACAGGCTTACACCGGTGACGCGCTGCAGTTGCGCGAGGGCCTGGTGGTTGTCGGTGAAGTGCAGCACTTGCCAGCCCAACGCTGCAGCGGCGTGAATATTTTCCGCCACGTCATCGATCAACAGGCTGTGCTGCGGCGCCACGCCCGAACGTGCGGTGGCCACCTCAAAAAACGCCGTGTCCGGCTTGCGGGTGCGCTCCTGGCTGGAGTCGACGATCAAGTCCACGACCTCATCCAGGCCGACCATCGCGCGCCAATGCAGCGACCACTCGACCACGTTGTTGGTGAGAATACCGACGCGAAAACCGCTACGTTTCAACGCGCGCACGGCGGCCACCAGTGGCGCATTCGCGGGCACCCCGGCGAACCATTGCTCGCCGAAGCCTTGCAGGCGCGCACGCGACAGGTCGATCTGCGGATCGCGGCGACGCAGCGCCTGCTCCAGCCGTGCGCCCCACTCGCGCTCGGTCAGCAAGGCGTTCTCCACCGGTGCGAGCATCGGCACGCCCAACTCCTGCGCCACGTCGCTCATGGCCTGCTGCAACACGCGCGGGGCCAGGCCGGTCTTGAGCTGGTATTGCTCGAACAATGCCGGGATCGGCGGCGACAGCACGCCGCCGAAATCGAACCAGATAAACTCCGGCGCGCTCATCGCACACCCCCTGCCACCAGGGCCAAGGGCTGGCTGGCAGCCACCGGCAGCAACTCCAGCTCGGCGGTGGCAATCACCACGCCGTCCTGCTCGACATCCAGCGCGAGGGTGATCTGGCCGTGTTCATCACGGGACAAGGAGGCGAGATCTGCACGCACTCGCGTCGGCAGACCGAACTCGCCGAACCGCGTGAACACCACATGGCAGCGCGACAGCAACAGTTGCTCGGGGGCGACCTGCAGTTGCCGGTCAGCCGCCACCAGCGCGACCTGGCGAAAGCCTTCGAGCAACAGCATGCCGGGGATATGATCCAGCGGATGGTCGAAGATCGCCGGGTTGTTGAGGTCGACGATCAGCGGCGCGACCAGGCTCTCGGCGCCCTGCTCCAGGTCCCGGCCGAGCACCACGTTATTCAGCCAATGACGCCCCACCGCCGAAGGGCTCAAGGGCGGCGGCAGTTGTGCCAATGGGTCGGCGTCCAACGGAATGGCCGCCAGTCCACGGGCACGCATCTTGTTCCAGGCCGCGCCGCTCATCCAGCGAATGCTCATGCGTTCGTGGCGCGCGGCGACTTCGCCATTGATGCTCAGCGACATGTTGAGGGTGACGCCGCTGCGCTCGCCATGGCGCAGGTATTCATCCACGACATACACATCGATCGACGCTGACGCCGGGCGATCGCCGACCACCAGCAAATGCCGTTCGGTCACGCGAGTGACACTGTCCAGGTAAATAAACTTGTCCTGGGCATTCACTTGCAGAAACGCGTGGGAGATATAAATCGACGCCTGCCGGAACACTTCAAGCAATAACAACATGTCGTAGTGCGCGGCACGGTGCGTATGTTCACTGAAGTAACTGTGGGTGCGCGGTAATTGCGCACTGCAGCGAAAGTGTCCGTCCTTGATGCGTTCGGCGCCGGTCAGGAATACTTCGCTGACGGCGGCACGGTGCACCATGCTGCGCGGAACGGTGTTTTCGCAATGCAGGCTCGGCACCGAGCCAAGCGGGTTCAAAACTGATACGTCAGACATGGGCATCTGTCTCCTGATGAGCTTTTCCGTAAGCGTGCAGACCGCCGTACATGTTCACATCGGTGAACTTTGTATGCTGTGCGCGGACAACCCGATCTGGCTGTCAGTACCCTTGTGCGAATACTCCCTTATATTTTCAGTGCGCACTTAGATCAGTTTGATCGAAGCTTATGCGCACAACAAAATCATCTAGACACCCAACTAATCGTTCTAACTTAGTGGTGAAAATCCGCCCGCGAAGTTGCTCAAGGTCGTAAAGAACATCACGACCCGGAGCAGATTTGCATGTTGAAAACAGGATTCACCCTGGCGCCGCTGGCCTGCGCATTGGCCCTCGGCGGGCTGACGCTGCCGACCCTGGCGTTGGCTCAAAACGAGGCGACGTCGGTACAGACGGTGATTGATTTCAATATCCCCGCAGGGCCGCTGGATGAGGTGCTGCTGAGCATCTCCCAGCAAAGCGGCCACCCGATTGCGTTTGACCCGCCGCTGGTAGAAGGCCGCGCCAGCCGCTCGATCCAGGGCCGCTTGAGCCAGGAACAGGCACTGGGCATTGCCTTGAGCGGCTCCCAGTTGGGCTTCAGCCAGACCGCCAGCGGTGCGGTGTTGATCCACCGACTGGCCAGCACCGCCGCCCCCGCTGCCGCCATCAACAGCGAGCCGCAGGCACCGCGATTGAAATCGGTCGAAGTGATCGGCACCCGCCGCAGCGACGTCACCGCCCTGCAAAGCGCGGCGCCGGTGGATGTGATCAGCAGCGAACAGCTGGAACGCGCCGGCACCGATAACCTCGCGAAGGCCCTGGAAACCCTGGTGCCGTCGGTGAACTACCCGCAAGTCAACGGCACCGACGGCGTGTCGTCACAGCGGCCGGTGTCGTTGCGCGGGCTGGCGGCCGACCAGGTGCTGGTGCTGGTCAATGGCAAGCGTCGGCATGCCTCGGCCTTCGTCAACACCAAGGCCACCCTGGGCCGTGGCTCCCAGGCGGTGGATCTGTCGACGATTCCGGTCAGCGCGGTCGACCATATCGAAGTGCTGCGCGACGGCGCCTCGGCGCAGTACGGCTCGGACGCGATTGCCGGGGTGATCAACATCGTGCTCAAGGAGCAGGACCACGGCGGCGCGGTGCAGAGCACTTTTGGCCAGTACACCAAGGGCGATGGCTTTCGTCGCTCGGTAGGCGGCTGGACCGGCTTCACCTTGCCCGGCGACGGTTTCCTGACCCTAAGTGGCGAAGGCCTGCGTAGCGAACGCACCTCCACCGGCGGCACCGATGGCCGGCAGTTCTACCCCACCGGCGATGCCCGCGAAGCGGATGCCGACCGTCACTGGCGCTACGGTTCCCCGGGCCTTGAGGATTGGAACCTGGCGCTGAACAGCGGCCTGTCACTCAACGACGCGGTCGACTTGTACGGCTTTGCCACCTACCAGGACCGCACCGGTGAATCCCAGGCGACTTTTCGCCGCCCCATCGACCCCAACAACCTGGTGGCCGTGTACCCCAACGGTTTCCTGCCACTGCTGGATGTGCGCTCGCGGGATGCCTCGGTCACCGGCGGCGTGAAGATCCGCGATGAACAGCTCGGCAGCTTCGACCTCAGCGCCAACTACGGGCGCAACCGCATCGACTATCACCTCAGCGATTCGCTGAATGCCAGCCTCGGCCCCGCCAGCCCGACGAGCTTCAACGCCGGGGCGCTGGTGAATGAGCAGACCAACGTCGGCCTTGATCACGTCAAGGAATTCAAGGTCGGCTGGGGCGCCGGCCCCCTGGTGTTTTCCAGTGGCCTGGCCTGGCGCAACGAGTCCTATGAAGTGATCGCCGGCGACCTCGCCTCCTGGACCCACGGCACGGCCCTGCCCGCCCGCGCGGGTGGCGCCCAGGGTTTCCCTGGCACCCAGGACAGCGACGAAGGCCGCTATGCCCGCCACGTGTTCGGCGGCTACCTGGGCCTGGAGCAGCAGGTCACCGAAAAGCTGCAACTGGGCCTGGCCGGACGCAGCGAGCACTACGACGATTTCGGCACCACCACGACCGGCAAGTTTTCCGCGCGTTATGACTTCACCCCGCAGTGGGGCCTGCGCTCGACCCTGAGCAGCGGCTACCGTGCGCCGACCCTGGGGCAGATCGGCACCTCGGCGACCCAGACCGAATTCAAGGCCGGCGACCCGACCGCCTACCAGGTCGGTACCGTCAGCGTGAACACGCCCGTGGCGCGGGCCTTGGGCGCGACTGACCTGAAGCCGGAAAAATCCACCAGCCTGTCCCTCGGCGTGGTCTGGCAACCGATTGAGCGCGCCAGCGTCAGCGTCGATGCGTACCACATCCGCATCAAGGACCGCATCGCCCTGTCGGAAACCCTCAGCGGCACCCAGGTCAGCCAGATTCTCGCCAACCAAGGCTACGGCAATTACTCCGGGGTGAGCTTTTTCACCAATGCACTGGACACCAAGACCAGCGGCGTCGACGTCGCCGCCCACTATCGCCTGGACCTGGCCGATGCCAGCCAGTTGACCCTCAACGGCGCCTTCAACTACAGCAAGACCCAGGTCACCGACATCAAGGACAACCCCGGCCCCCTGGCCGGCACCGGCATCACCCTGATCAATCGTGAAGCCTTGAGCTACGTGGAAAGCGCCTCGCCCAACAGCAAGCTGATCCTCGGTGCCGACTGGCGCAAGGGGGCGTGGCAGGCAAGCTGGAACACCATTCGCTACGGCACCTACACCCTCGACTCCAACCTCGGCGAAGCCCGCGACCAGACCTTTTCGGCGCAATGGGTGAGCAACGCCAGCGTGTCCTACGACATCAGCCAGGCACTCACCCTGACCCTGGGCGGCAACAATATTTTCGACAGCTACCCGGACAAGATCGACGTCGCCAACCGCTTTGTCGGCGGGCGCGTGGCCTACCAGAGCATCTCGCCGGCTGGTGCCGAAGGCGCCTTCTACTACGTGAAAGCCGACTACCGCTTCTGACCCTCACAAGGAGTTCCCGATGAGCTTTGATCCTGTGCGTTTTACCCAAGTGTTCGAACACGAATTTGCCCTGGCCAAGCAGTTGCTGATCAAGCACCAGGCGCTGTCGAGCAACGAGGCAGGCAACATCAGCCTGCGCATTCCTGGCGAGGAGCGGCTGGTGATTGCCTCGCTCAGCGGCGCTGACAGTGGCGTGGCGGCCATCGTCGATTTCGACCTGCGCCACAGCCAGGGCAGCCTCACCGACAACCTCCAGGAAGTTGCCGCGCTGCATGTAGCGATCTACCGCGAGCGCCCGCAAGTCAATGCGGTGATCCACACCCACTCGCCGTACCTCACCGCCTTCGCCATCGCCGGGCGCCCACTGCGTGCTCACGCCGCACAGCTGCTGGGGATCCTGGCGGAAGATGAGGAAATCCCGCTGACCGCCTGGGGCCCGCGTTACGCGCCGGAGCCGGTGGTCGCGGCGCTGCGTGAGCATCCCCACGCGCCGGCGGCGTTGCTGGCCAATCATGGGCCGTTTGCCTGGTCGGAGCGTGATGTGCTCGCGGCGACGCGCTTGCTGGTGAACCTTGAAGAAGCCGCCTACCTGACCTTCCTGGCCCAGCAACTCGGCACGCCACAGCCCTTCCCCAGCGGCGCGGCGCAGCGTTCGCGGCTGGGCTGGAGTGCGACATGAGCCGGACGGTCGCCGCCCTCGCGCTCCTGGCAGTGTTCGCCGTGCCCGCCCATGCCGAGCCCCTGCTGGAACGTGCGCAATCGCGCGGCACGCTGAACGTCTGCACCAGTGACGAATTCCCGCCGTTCAAGACCCTGGACGCCCAAGGCAAACCCGCCGGCTTGATCATGGACCTGATCGTCGACCTGCAACAGCAGCTGTCCGCCGAGGTCGGCCAGCCGCTGAAGCTGCAACTGGTGCAGGTCAACCCGTTGAACCGTTTGCTGTTCCTCGACCAGGGGCGTTGCGAAGTGCTGGTCACTTCGTTGCTCGACACCCCGGCGCGGCGACGTGAAGTGGACTTTGCCAGCCCGGGTTTCTACAGCTCGGCCGCCACGGTATTCGCGCCGAAAAGCACCGCCGTGCCGGACTGGCAAAGCCTGCGCGGCAAAACCCTGTGCGCGCCTGCCACCAGTGTGTGGGTACGCCCCTTTGAAAGCCGCTATGGCGTGCAATTCGCCTCGTTCAACGGCACCGCCGAAGTGCGTAAGGCCGTTGCCGATAGCCGTTGCCTCGGGGCGATGGGTGACGATGCGTTGTACAGCGCCCTGGCGCGCCAGCCGGAATGGGCCGATTACGAAGTCAAGTTGCCAGGCCAGGATCCGGCGCCCTGGGGTATCGCCCTGCGCAAGGGCCAGCCGGCGCTGCTGGCCGCCGTGTCGGGCATCGTCGAAGGCTGGCATGCCCACGGCGTGATCATCGACCTGGAACAGCGTTACGGCCTGGCCCCCAATGCCTGGGTCGCGCAGCAGCATGCACGGGCCAGCCATGAGTGAAATCAATCTGCGCCTGTGGCTGGAACAGCATGGGCTGTCGCTGAGCATCCTGTGGGACCCGATGGACCGCCAGCGCTTCCTGCTCGGCCTGGGGCTGACCCTGTTGTTGTCGGTGGCAAGTATCGCGCTGTCGCTGGTCATGGGAATCCTCGGCGCAGCCGGACTGGGTTCGCGCCGCCCGCTGTGGCGTCACCTGAGTGCGGCGTACATCGCGTTGTTTCGCAATACGCCGCTGTTGGTGCAGCTGTTCTTTTTCTACTTTGGCGTCGGCGCATTGTTGCCGCTGGTGGACGGCGCCAGTGTGCGCCTGCTCAATGGCACGCAGTGGGCAATCATCGTGATTGCCCTGCACAGCGGCGCATTCCAGGCCGAAAACCTGCGCGCCGGCATCGACGCGGTGCCGCGCGCCACCCTCGACGCGGCCGCCGCCCTGGGCCTGCACGGGCGCACGGTGTTGCGCCATATCGTGCTGCCGCTGGCCCTGCGCAACAGCCTGCCGGCGATGGGTAATACGGTGGTGCAAACCATCAAGTCGACCTCGATCGCCTACGCGATTGCGGTGCCGGAACTGCTCTATGCGAGCAACCGGATCTGGTCGGACAACTTCAACGTCGCGGAAATGATGCAGGTACTGCTGCTGGTCTGGCTGCTGTTGATCGGCCTCAGCAGTTGGCTGCTGCGCCGCCTCGAAGACTATCTGCGCCTGCCTGGCCAGGAGCTGCCCGATGCCGCCTGAGTCGAGCCTTTTCCAACTGCTGTGGCAGTGGGCGCCGGCCCTGCTGCAAGGCTTCGGCCTGAACATCCTGATGGGCATCACCGCGATGCTGGTGGCGACGCTCGGCGGTGTGGCGCTCGGCAGCCTGCAGGTCAGCGCCCACCCCGGCCTGCGGCGTGGCGCCGGGCATCTGAGCCGTTTGCTGCGCAATCTGCCGTGGCTGGTGGTGATGTTCTATGTGGCCTACCTGCTGCCCTATGAAGTGCAGTGGGCCGGGCGTTGGTGGCAACTGCCGGACTGGCTCAAGGTCGCGTTGGGCCTGGCCATGCCTGCCATCGGCTACGTCTCGGAGATCGTGCGCGGCGCCGTGCGTGCAGTGCCGACCGGCCAATGGGAAGCCGCCCAGGCCCTGGGCATGCGCCACGGCCAGGCGCTGCGTCACGTGATCATCCCGCAGACACTGCCGAGCCTGGTGGCGCCGTGGATGAACCTGTATTGCGCGGTGACCATGTCCACCTCCCTCGCCAACCTGCTGGGGGTGGAAGAGTTGATGACCACCGTGCAGTCGCACCTCTCGACCCAGCTGCGCAACGACCTGCTGCTGCCCGCCTACGGCTTGGTGTTCATCGCGTTCTTTATCTACATCTACCCCCTTTCACGCTGGGCCAAGCGGCTGGAACGCGCATGAGCCCCTCCTGGAGTACGCCCCCCTTGCGCGACGATACCCGCCTGACTCACCTGGGCCGCGATCCGGCCAACCACGCCGGCACCGTCAACACCCCGGTGTACCGCAGCTCGACCTTTATCTGGCCCGACACCGGCACTCTCGAAACCCACCTGCAACAGGCCGACGACCCGCACTATCGCGGACACATCTACGGCCGTAACGGCAACCCCACCACCGCCGCCTTCGAAGACGCCGTGGCACAGCTGGAAGGCGGCTTTCGCGGGCTGATCATGCCCAGCGGGCTGGCGGCGATTGTCGGCGCGGTGCTGGCAGTAGCGCGGGCCGGCGACCATATCCTGGTGACCGACAACTGCTACTGGCATGCCCGCCAGGTGTTTGACCAGGTACTGCCGCGCTACGGCATCCAGGCCACCTATTTCGCGCCGATGCTCGGTGCCGACATCGCCGGTTTGCTGCGCCCCAACACCCGCCTGGTCTACGCCGAAGCACCCGGTTCGAGCACTTTCGAAGTGCAGGACATTCCCGCCCTCGCAGAGGCCGCGCATGCCCACGGCGCGCTGCTGATGCTCGACAATACCTGGGCCACGCCGCTGTTCTTCAAGGCGTTCGAGCACGGCGTGGACATCTCGATCCATGCCGCCACCAAGTACCTGGTAGGCCACAGCGACGCCATGCTCGGCGTGATCGTCACCACCGAAACGCTGTACGCGTCAGTGCGCGAAACCGTGCGCCAGCTCGGCTATATCGCCAGCGCCGACGATGCCTACCTCGGCCTGCGCGGCCTGCGCACCCTGGGTGTACGCCTGCGTCAGCACCAGCGTTCGGCACTGGCGGTCGCGCAGTGGTTGCAGCAGCGCCCCGAAGTCGCCCAGGTGCTGCACCCGGCCTTGCCCGAGGCCACCGGGCACGCGTTATTCAAGCGCGACTTTCTCGGCTCCACCGGGCTCTTCGGCGTGGTGCTCAAGCCCGTCTACGCGCCCCAGGCCAGGGCCTTTCTGGAAAGCCTGCAGCTGTTCGCCATGGGTGCCAGCTGGGGCGGTTTCGAAAGCCTGATCCGCCCGCAACAACGCCACCCTTCCGCGCACATCGAACCCGGCGTGTTGCTGCGCCTGCATGTGGGCCTTGAAGCGGTCGAGGACTTGATCGCCGACCTGCAACAAGGCCTGGAACGCCTGAGTGTCACCCCACCTGCCTCGAGGAATCTGTCATGAGCCAAACATTGCCCACCCACTACAGCATTTGCCCGTTGTTGGTCGCGTCGAACATCGCCGTGGAATTCGGCTGGCTGGATGAGGAATACCAGCGCGTCGGCGCCGACGCCATCTATCTGCGCTCACTGCCGGAAAACCTGGGCTGGTTGCCGCACTTCACCCATGGCGAATCGCGGTTGATTCGCGACGGCGGTGCTGTGCCGGCCTTGTGGGCGCGCGCCGACCAGGCCGACACGCTCCTGGTCGCCACGACTGCCACGCAGCGCGCCGGGCAGATTCTGGTGCGCGCCGAGGGCCGCATCCGCCAGGTCGCCGACCTGTTCGGCAAGCGCATCGGGGTGCCGGTCAGCCGCAATAAGGCGCGGATCGATGTGCTCAAGGCCCTGGCCGAACACGGCTTGTTCAATGCCCTGCAACTGGCGGGGCTGGAACCGTCGCAGGTGCGGCTGATCGAGCTTGAGGACGAAGGTGATCCGCAGACGTTGCAGCCGGCGATCCGGCCTTCGGCGTTCTGGTCGCAACTGCATGGGTTGCATGGCAAGCCTGGACATGAAGTCCAGGCGCTGGCCGAAGGGCGTGTGGACGCGGTGCATGTGGCCGCCGGGCACGTGCCGGCGCTGTTGGCCAGCGGCGAATTCACGGTGATCGAGGACCTGGAACGCTACCCGGACTGGACCTTGAAAAACCACAACGGCCCCTACGCCACCACCGTCAACCGCGCGTTTGCCGAAGAACACCCCGAGGTCGTCGTGGCATTCCTGCGCGCTGCAATCCGCGCCGGCCACTGGATCAACCAGCACCGCGATGCCGCCGCCGAGCTGTTCACGCGGGTGACCTTCCTGCCGGATGCCGGGTTTATCCGCCGCGCCATCGCCGAGCTGGATTTCGTGCCGCAACTGGCCGCGCAGAACCTCGCCGCCCTGGAGTTGAAAAAGGACTTCCTGGTGCAACGCGGGTTCCTGCAGAACGACTTCAGCGTGCACGAGTGGGCCCAGCCCGAGTTTCTCGCCAAGGCCCACGCCGGTTTTTGACGCCACCTCTTTGCCAAGGACAGACAATGATTGCTCAGTACCGTAAAACCCTGCTCGCCAGCCTGTTGGTGGCCGATTCCAGTTGGGCGGCGCAGGCCGCCAGTTCCACCGAACCGCAACTGAGCAAAGTCGAGGTGGTCGGCGCGCGCGTAACCGAGGCCAGCGCCGCCATCGGCGAAGACAAGATCAGCAATACCCTGACCATTTCACACCAGGCGTTGCTGTCGGCACCGGCCGGTACCTCGGGCCTGAAAATGCTCGAGGCGCTGCCCGGTTTCAATGTGCAGGTCAACGATGCGCTGGGCTTGTATGAGTTCGGCAACTCGGTGTTCGTGCGCGCGTTCAACCTGCAGCAGATCGGTTTTTCCATCGACGGTGTGCCGTTGGGGCGCACCGACCAGTTTGGCGGCAGCCCAATCTATCGCTATGTCGACAACGAAAACACCGAGCGGGTTACCGCCTCCACCGGCGCCGGCGATGTCTCGCAATCGGGCTACGCGTCCCTGGGCCCGTATGTGGATTACCAGACCAGCAACCCCGCGGTCGAGCCCGGCGCAAGCCTCTCCTACACCCTGGGCAGCGACAGCCTGCGGCGCAGTTTCGTCAAGCTGCAAAGCGGTGAGTACCAGGGCCTGTCGGCGTATTTCAGCCGCTCTAAAATCGACGGCGACCTGTGGCGCGGTCCCGGCACCATTGACCGCGAGCACCTGGAAGCCAAGGTGCGCTACCGCTTCGGTGATCGTGATGAGGTGTGGCTGCGCGCGGTGCACAACGCGTTCTACGACTATGACTCGCCGTACGTAAGCATCGCCCAGTACGACGGCAGCGCCAACGACCCGTTCGGCCGCTCGGGCCGTTACTTCGCCTACCTCGGCAGCCTGCCCGACTTGCCCGAGACCGTGCCCGGCGTCCGCTACAGCAACACCAACTACAACCAGTTCTACAAGCAGGCGGTCAACCAGCGGCGCGACACCTTGTACAGCCTCGGCGGCCAGTTCGAGATTCGCCCCGACCTGCTCAACTACACCACGCTGTACTACGAGGCCAAGAAAGGCTTTGGCGTATCCCCCGAGGCCTACGCCACTTCCCTGGCGCTGCACAACGCCGAAGGCAACGTCGATGGCCTGTTCGCACCTCGCGGCGTGCAATACGGGTTGTCTTCCCTCAGCGGCCATCGATTTGGCGGCCGCACCGGCCTGCAATGGGAGGTCGGCCAGCACCAGATCGACACCGGCGTGTGGGCCGAGACCGATGTGTTCAACCGTCAGCAGGCGCGCTACAACCTCACCGACGGCAGCCCGGCCGGCGAACCGTTGTTCAATGAGCCGGTGCACCTGCAAGGCGATTTCAGCTCCACTCGCGACTCACTGCAGTACCACCTCAAGGACACCTGGACACTGCTCGATGATCGCCTGCGCCTGCAGTACGGGTTCAAGAGCCTGCACCTGAAATACCGCATCGAGGGCTACCGCAATGCCGGCGACTACATCAACAACCGCCAGCCGCGTATCGCGACCCAGTGGAACGACGCGTTCCTGCCCCAGGCCGGGTTGGTCTACAACCTGACCGACGACACCCAGGTGTTCGCCTCCTACTCGGAAAACATGGCGCTGCCGCGTGGTGCCGACGATATCTTCCGCGCCGCCAGCCCCAGCGCACCACCGCCGGAAGCCGAACGCGCGAAGAACTATGAAGTCGGCTACCGCATCAATCGCCCAAGCTTCAACGCTGCGTGGGCGCTGTACCGCACCGACTTCGACAACCGCCTGCAAGCCTTCGCCTCGCCGGTCCCCGGCAGCAGCCAGGTCGAAACCTACTACCAGAACGTCGGCAAGGTGCAGGCCTACGGCAGTGAACTGAGCGGGCAATGGAAGCTGCCGTACCTGGCTGACAAAGTCGTGCTCAACGGCAACCTGACCTACAACACCTCGACGTTCCAGAACGACGCCGGCGGCCTTTCGATCAAGCACAACGAGGTACCCGACAGCCCGCGTTGGCTGGCCCAGGCCGGCGTCACCTATGAGTTGGCGCCGTGGGCAGTGCTGAATTTCTCGGCGCGTTATATCGGCGAGCGCTACAGCAACTTCACCAACAGCGAATCGGTACCCGGCTACACCCTCTACAACGCCTACCTGGACCTGGGTGGCGAGCGCCTGCATTACGGGCCGCTGAAAAATGTGAAGGTGCGCTTCAACGTCGACAACCTGTTCGACAAGGACTACCTGGGCTACATCCTCACCAGCACCAGCGGCCCCGCGGTCTTCCGCCCGGGCTCGCCGCGCACCTTCCAAAGCACCCTGAGCATGGAGTTCTGAACATGAACAAGCGCCTGCTGCTGCTCGCCTTGCTGCCGTTGTTGGCCAACGCCGACACCGTGGTCAGCCCCGCGACCCTGGCCCTGCACCAACGCCTGCTGGTACTCGACAGCCACCTGGATACCCCCCTGACCCTGACCCGCCCCGGCTGGAACATTCTCGAACGCCATGACTACCGCCAGGATGGCAGCCAGGTCGACTTGCCGCGCATGCGCGAAGGTGGCCTGGACGGTGGTTTCTTCGCGGTCTACACGCCCCAGGGCCCGCGCACCGAGGAAGGCCGTGCGTATGCCAGCGCCTATGGGCTGGCGACCCTGACCCGCATTCGCGATGTGATCGACCGCAATCCCGACAGCTTCGCCCTGGCCCTCACCGCCGACGACGCCCGCCGTATCGCCGCCGAGGGCAAGCGCGTGGTCTTCATCAGTATGGAAAACGCCGACCCGCTCAGCTCCGACCCCGCGTTGCTCAACACCTACTATCGCCAGGGTTTGCGCATGCTCGGCCTGGTGCATTTCATGAACAACGACCTGGCCGATTCCGCTACCGCACTGCCCGAATGGAAAGGCCTGAGCCCCAAGGGCCGTGATTTGGTGCAAAGGGCCAACCGCCTGGGCATCCTGCTGGATGTGTCGCATGCCAGTGATGCGGTGTTCGACCAGATGCTGGCGTTGTCCAGCGCGCCGATCATCGCCTCGCACTCCAGCAGCCGCGCGGTCAACCCGCACCCGCGCAACCTCGACGACGCCCGCGTGCGCCAACTGGCGGCAAAAGGTGGGGTGATTCAGGTCAACGCCTACAGCGACTACCTGATCCCGCTGACACCCAACCCGGAGCGCAACAAAGCCATGGCCGCGCTCGGCGCACGCTTTCACAACCTCGCCGCCCTCAGCCCGGAACAAATCAAGGACCTCTACCAGGAACGCGACACGATCAACCAGCGCTTTGCCCAGCCCAAGGCCGACCTCGATGTCTTCATGCAGCACCTGCTGCACCTGCTGGAAGTGGCCGGGCCGGATCATGTCGGTATCGGCGCGGACTGGGATGGCGGCGGTGGCGTGAGCGGATTGGAAGACGTCAGCCAATTGCCGGTGGTAACCCAGCGGTTGCTGGATGCCGGGTACAACGAGCAGCAGGTGGCGAATATCTGGAGCGGGAATCTGCTGCGGGTGTTGCAGGAGGCGCAGGCGCGCGCGCAACCCTGAAGGCGCAACGTGCTGGAGCGCTGTCGAGCGCGCTCCAGCCGTCCACTGGCGGGGCTCAGTAATGCCTCACCACGCTGTCCTCCAACGCGGCGCGGCCCACCTCGACAAAATTGGAGGCAGAATGCGCATCGGTATAGCCGAATGAAATGCCGAACATCAGCTTCAAGTCCTCACTCACCCCCAACACCTCCCTCACCGTATCGGCATACATCCCCAACAAGGTCTGCGGAATTCCGCCTAGCCCGCGCGCCTGCAACGACAGCAGGAAGGTCTGCGCATACATGCCGATATCGCCCGCCGAACGCACGTGATCGCCGATGTGCGGCATGAACAAGAAGGCCACGTGGGGAGCATCAAAGAACGTCAAGTTGTGGCGCAGGCAGGCCAGGCGCGCGGCGTGGTCATCACGGCCGATATCAATCGCCTCATAGCGGGCGCGACCACTGTCTTGCGCACGTTGGGCGAACACGCCGGTATAGGCGTCGATGTCGAACTCGAAATCGGCGGTGAAGTGCTGGCGGTTGTCGGCGTCGAGCAGTGCGGCCGAGAGACGGTCACGGGTGTGGCCACTGACGATGTGCACGTGCCACGGCTGCGTGTTGCAGTTGGACGGGCTGTGCTGGGCGTCGAGCAGCACGCGATTGATCTGTTGCTCGGTCAACGGCGTCGATAAAAACTGCCGCGTTACACGACGACTGCGGGCAATGTGCTGGAAGATTTCTGGCGGGTTCATCGGAGGTCTCCTGGAAAAGGTGCTAGCCTATTCGCCACCCTGATCAAGATAAACAGACCACTAATTGACACATTAACAACTGAAAGTGATGAATGATGGATAAATTTCGCGCCATGCACGTCTTCGTCACGGCTACCGATGCCGGCTCCTTCGCGGGCGCCGCCAGCACGCTGGGGTTGTCACCCCAGATGATCGCGCGCTACATCGATCACCTGGAACAGCACCTGCAAGTGCGCTTGCTCAACCGCACGACTCGGCGCCAGCAACTCACCGAGTTCGGTCGCGCCTACTACACGCGCTGCGTGCGCGTGCTGGCGGATGTCGAAGCCGCGGATGCGCTGGCGCTGGAGTCGCATGCCCAACCGATGGGCGCGCTGAAGATCAGCGCGCCGCAGAACTTTGGCGCGCAGAGCCTGATGCCGGTGATCAACCACTTCCTGGCGCAGCATCCGCGCGTCGAGATCGACCTCGACCTGACCGACCGCTACGTCGACCTGATTGCCGAGGGCATCGAGGCGGCATTTCGCATCGGCGATCCCGGCGTAGCCGACAGCACCAGCCTGGTGGTACGGCCATTGCGCCCCTACCAACTGCTGGTATGCGCGTCACCGGCCTATCTGCAGGCACACGGCACCCCCACACAGCCGAACGAACTGGCCGACCATGCCTGCCTGGGGTATGTGTTCACCGACCGCGTGATGGACAAGGAATGGACGTTCACCCGCCACGGCAAAGCCTACCCGGTGCAGGTCGGCAGCCGGTTGCGGGTCAACAGCGCCGACGCGCAGCTCAAGGCGGCGATTGCCGGCTTTGGCGTGATGATGGCAGCACTCGACCTGTTGGCCCCGGCACTCGCCAGCGGCCAACTGGTGCGGGTGCTGCCCACGTTTGAAGGGCCCTCCAAGCCCATGAGCCTGATTTACCCCGCCGACCGCCAGCGCACCGCCAAGCTGCGGCATTTCATTGATGAAGCGATGGCGGCGTTCGGGCCCTAGAGCATCGGCGAACTGCTGACCACCCGCAACGCCAGCCCCTCATACGCATCCAGGGTGATGGTGAACTCGCCTTCGGCAGTGAGATCGCCCTCCACCCGCTCGTTGATGATGTCCACCACCATCCCCGCCGCGATGTCGGGCAGGTGCAGGGTTTCGGTGATCGGCGTGGCGCCGAAGTTCAGCGCGGTAATCTGCGTGCCTTTACCCGCCGGCAAGTCGTGGACCATCACCAGCAGGCCGGGATGCTGCACGTCCGGCACCAGGATCTGGCGGCTTGCCGCGATGTCGTAGGCACGGCGTACGGCGAGGATTTTCTGCAGTTGCGAGGCGAATGACTCAGGGTCCTGCAACTGGCTGTTCAGGCTGCCGTAGAGGCTTTTCGCGCGCGGCATCTGCCCGGCGGACAGTTCGGCCTCAGGGTTCAGGTCCACCAGGTCATAGGCGCCGCGATGAATCCAGCGTGTGTCGCCGTCCTGCATCAAGTGCGCCACCTCATCGGCAGACAAGGGCAGCGCACCCACCAGGTCCCAACCCGACAAGGCAAATACCCCCGGCTGCATGGCGTTGTACATCACCAACAGCAAATGGATCTGGCGAATCTGCTGGATATCCGCCGGGGTAATCGCCTCCAAGTCACGAATGCCCAACGCCGCCGTGATGATGCTGGCGGTGGTACAGGACACCCCATTGGTGACGAACTTGAGGTTGTAGGGCGCATGCTCGCCGGCCAGGCGCTCGTACATCTGCTCGCGGATGTGCTCGCGCAAGATGTTGCCGGGGAAGGTCTGGCCCTGGTAGAGAAAGGTGTCGTGGGCGTGCAGGGTCCAGAAGTGCACCAGCTCGAGAGTCAGTTCATCGTGGTTCTGCAGCGCGTGGATCAGCGAGCCTGGGTCGATGCCCTGGCGATGCATTTCGCGCAGCATCAGGCGCAGGAATTCGGCATCGCCCATCAGCAGCGCATGCTGGTACGCGGGACGGGTGATGAAGTCATAGGACAGGTCGGCGCCGCCATGGGACATCGATGCGATGTCATCTACGGTGAGGTTCAATTCCTGGAAACTGAAGCCGCCCGCCTTGCGAATCGCGCCGCCAAGCAGCTGGTTGCCGGTGATCGACAGCGGATGGCTTTCCGACCAGGCCGTGCCATCGAGCTTGCGCTCCACCCCGAGGAAGCCGTTGGCATCCAGGCGCAGGATTTTCGCGCCCATCACGTCGATGGCGTGCAAGGCATCGCCAATGATCATCTGCTGGGCGGCGAAGGTCGGGTCGAGCCAGTTCAGCGATGGCTGGCCTTCCTTGAAGTAATGCAGGTACACCCAGCGACGCGGCTTGCCATCCACGCCGATCACCACCTGGGTAGCACTCCAGTCGGTCTCTTTCACACCCGGCTCGAAGAAGATCACCCGCTGCAACTGGCCGACGATGTAGTGCTTGTCGCGCAGCGCATCCACCTGCACGGGGCTGAGGTTCTGCGCATCGCGCCCTTCGGCCACGTCGGGCAGCAACGGCCAGTCTTCCTCGCGGATCTCGACCATGTGGTACAGGCCGGGATAATCCTCGTAGGCCATCTCGGCCAGGCGAAAGTCTGCGCCCTTGCCGGTGTGGGACGGAATCACATCGTCGATGATCACCGCATTGTGCGCCGCGGCCATGCGCGTCAACGCCTGCAACTGCGCCTCGGTGCCCAGCTGCGGGTCGATCTCGAAGCTGATGCGGTCGAAATTGCCGTCGATGGTCGGCGTGTGCGTGCTGCCGGTCAGGCCGCCGGATTTCTTCAGCGGGCCGTTATGAATGCCCTGGATGCCGATTTTCGACAGCGCATGCCACAGGCTCTCGTCCCCCAGCGCCTCCAGCACCGTACCGCCCTCGCGGGTCACGATCGACGCCGGGTAGGCGGTAAACCACACCGACGACAACGCCGACGCATCGCGCGGCCGGGTCTGCGCGTACGGCTGCTGCCACAACCGGCCCTGCCCCGAATAGAGCTTGGCGCGCTGGCGAGCCGCATGCAGCATCGATTGTTCTACCAGCCAGTTCACATGGTTGTTTTCAGCCGCCGTCATAAGCTTGGTACCTGTCGTCGTGAAACATTACTCGTAGACATATGAGGCGTACGCGGGCCATTCGTTGCATTGCGATGTTCGGGGGCTAATCCGGTCCGCCGGTCGCCTGCCGATACTGCCTCGGCGTAAACCCCGTCGACGCCTTGAACTGGCGGGTAAACGCGCTGTGGTCGGTGTAGCCACATTGCAGCGCCACCTCGGTAATCGGCATGTCCGAGTGCAACAGCCGGTGGGCGTGTTCCAGGCGCACTTTCTGGATCATCTGCCGGGGGGTGAGGTGGAACACGCGCTTGCAGTAACGCTCCAGCTGGGCCACGGAAATGCCGGCGATCCGCGTCAGTTCACCAAGGGTCACGCGGCGGTTGAAGTGCGCGCGGATGTGCTCGTCCACCGCTGCCAGGCGCTGGTAGGCCGGGTGGGTTTCGCTGGCCGATTGCAGGTCGACCGAGAGGCCGGCCAGGCCAATGATTTGGCCCGTGTGGTTGTACAGCGGCCATTTGTGCGTCAGGCACCAGCCCGGTTCGCGGGTGCCATAGAGGTGCAGTTCAAGCTGGTCTTCGAGCACAAACCCTTCTTGCAGCACGCGCCGATCCTGCTCGGTGTAGCCCGGCCCCAACTGCGCGGGGAACACCTCGGCGCTGGTCTTGCCCAGCAGCGGCTGCAGCTGCTTGAGGCCGCAGCGTTGCACCAGGGTGCGGTTGGCGAGGAGGTAACGGGCGTCCATATCCTTGATGAAGATCGCGGCGTTGGGGATCACATCCAGCATCGGCAGCAACTGGGCGACGCCGGCCAATAGCTGCTCGATGCTGTGCGGGCGGCTGGCCTCGCTCCCTTGGCAAAGGGTCGCAAATGCGCTGTGCAGCATGGTTTCTCTCCCCACTTTCTGACGCGGACGCCGAGCAGATTGCCGCATGCCCGGGGCGCTGTCGAGCGCGGAAAACTGTGCTGAATTCGTCATTCGCGCTTGCGCAAAACATCAATCGGCACCGTGCCGATGCGTTCACGATAGCGCCACTGCATGCCTATCCAATAACTCACAAGAAGGCGACGCTATGTCAGGTCAAGGCAAGTTCAAGAAGCAACTTTCGTTGATGGACCTCACCTTTATCGGGTTGGGTGCCATCTTTGGTTCCGGCTGGTTGTTCGCGGCCAGCCACGTCTCGGCAATCGCCGGTCCAGCCGGGATTGTCTCCTGGTTGATCGGTGGTTTCGCGGTGCTGCTGCTGGGCATCGTCTACTGCGAACTGGGCGCGGCATTGCCCCGCGCCGGCGGCGTGGTGCGTTACCCGGTGTACTCCCACGGCCCGTTGCTGGGCTACCTGATGGGCTTTATCACGTTGATCGCGTTTTCCAGCCTGGTCGCCATTGAAGTGGTCGCCTCGCGCCAATACGCCGCCGCGTGGTTTCCCGAGCTGACCAAGGCCGGCTCCAGTGACCCGACCACCCTCGGCTGGCTGGTGCAATTCGCCCTGCTGTGCCTGTTCTTCGTGCTCAACTACCGCAGCGTGAAGACCTTCGCCATCGCCAACAACCTGGTGAGCGTGTTCAAGTTCATCGTGCCGTTGCTGGTGATCGGCGTGTTGTTCACCTTCTTCAAGCCGGCGAATTTCCAGGTGCACGGCTTTGCACCGTTCGGCCTCTCGGGCATCGAGATGGCGGTGTCGGCCGGCGGGGTGATTTTTGCCTACCTGGGGCTGACGCCGATCATTTCGGTGGCCAGTGAAGTGAAGAACCCGCAACGCACGATTCCGATTGCGCTGATCCTCTCGGTGCTGTTGTCGACTGCCATCTATGTGCTGCTGCAGACCGCGTTTCTCGGCGGCGTACCCACCGAAATGCTCGCCAATGGCTGGGCCGGGATCAGCAAGGAACTGGCGCTGCCGTATCGCGATATCGCCCTCGCACTGGGTGTGGGTTGGCTGGCCTACCTGGTGGTGGCCGACGCGGTGATTTCGCCCAGCGGCTGCGGCAACATCTACATGAACGCCACGCCGCGCGTGGTGTACGGCTGGGCGCAGACCGGCACGTTCTTCAAGATTTTCACGCGCATCGATGAGAAATCCGGTATCCCGCGCCCGGCGCTGTGGTTGACCTTTGCCCTGTCAGTGTTCTGGACCCTGCCGTTCCCGTCCTGGGAAGCGTTGATCAACGTGGTGTCCGCCGCGCTGATCCTCAGCTATGCCGTGGCCCCGGTGACCGTCGCCGCGCTGCGTCGCAATGCGCCGGGCATGGCGCGGCCGTTCCGGGTCAAGGGCATGGCGGTACTCGGCCCGCTGTCATTCATCATCGCCGCACTCATCGTGTACTGGTCGGGCTGGAGCACCGTGTCGTGGCTGCTTGGCCTGCAGATCCTGATGTTCGTGGTGTACCTGCTGTGCGCCCGCTGGGTGCCGACCGCGCACCTGAACCTCAAGCAACAAGTGCGCTCGTCGGCGTGGCTGATCGGTTTCTACGCAGTGACCATCCTGCTGTCCAAGCTCGGCAGTTTCGGCGGCATCGGCGTGCTCAGTCATCCGTTCGACACCCTCGTCGTCGCGGTCTGCGCCCTCGGCATCTACTACTGGGGCGCCGCCACCGGCGTGCCGGCCCACCTGGTGCGCCTGGAACACGAAGCGGATGAAAGCGAAGCCGTCGACGAGTCCCCGTCCCACGCACCGCTGGCCCCGGCCACCCATTGATTGGAGCGTTTTATGAAGCGACTGCATGTGATCGACTCCCACACCGGCGGCGAACCAACGCGCCTGGTGATGAGCGGTTTCCCCGCCCTGAGTGGCGCCACCATTGCTGACCAACTGGAGCACCTGCGCAGCGAGCATGACCAATGGCGCCGCGCCTGCATCCTGGAGCCGCGTGGCAACGACGTGCTGGTCGGTGCGCTGTATTGCGCGCCCGTCACACCGGGTGCCACCTGCGGAGTGATCTTCTTCAATAACGCCGGCTACCTGGGCATGTGCGGTCACGGCACGATTGGCCTGATCGCGTCCCTGCACCATCTGGGCAGGATCACGCCGGGCGTGCACACCGTGGACACCCCCGTCGGCCCGGTGGCCGCGACGCTACACGCCGACGGCGCAGTGACCCTGCGCAATGTGCCCGCCTACCGCCATCGCCGCCAGGTCGCCGTGGACGTGCCGGGCCATGGTGTAGTGCCGGGCGATATCGCCTGGGGTGGCAACTGGTTTTTCCTGGTGTCCGAGCATGGCCAACGCCTGCAGATGGACAACGTCGACGCCCTCACCGATTACACCTGGGCGATGCTCAAGGCCCTGGAAACCCAGGGCATCCAGGGTGCGGATGGCGCGCCGATCGACCATATCGAACTGTTCGCCGACGACGCCGAAGCCGACAGCCGCAATTTCGTGATGTGCCCCGGCAAAGCCTACGACCGCTCCCCGTGCGGCACCGGCACCAGCGCCAAGCTGGCGTGCCTGGCCGCTGACGCCAAGCTCGCACCCGGCGAAACCTGGGTACAAGCCAGCATCACCGGCAGTCAATTCGAAGGCCGCTATGAATGGGACGGCGAGCGTGTGCGCCCGTTCATCACCGGCCGCGCCTACATCACCGCCGACAGCACCTTGCTGATCGACGCGCAAGACCCTTTCGCCTGGGGCATTTGAGCCCATCCCTTTTGATTGAACGTGGTTAGGAGTTAACCCAATGAGCGACAACATCTTCACCGGCTGCATCCCTGCCCTGATGACCCCGTGCACCGCCGCGCGCACGCCTGACTTCGACGCCCTGGTTGCCAAGGGCCGCGAGTTGATCGATATCGGCATGAGCGCCGTGGTCTATTGCGGCTCCATGGGTGACTGGCCGCTGCTGACCGAAGCCGAGCGCCAGGAAGGCGTCGCGCGCCTGGTGGCCGCCGGGGTGCCGACCATCGTCGGCACCGGTGCGGTCAACAGCCGTGAGGCGGTGGCCCATGCTGCCCACGCGGCGAAGGTCGGTGCCCATGGCTTGATGGTGATCCCGCGCGTGCTTTCGCGTGGTGCCTCCGCCACCGCGCAAAAGGCGCACTTCTCGGCGATCCTCAAGGCCGCGCCCAACCTGCCGGCAGTGATCTACAACAGTCCTTATTACGGCTTCGCCACCCGCGCCGAGCTGTTCTTCGAACTGCGCCGCGAACACCCGAACCTGATCGGCTTCAAGGAGTTCGGCGGCGGCGCCGACTTGCGCTACGCGGCAGAACACATCACCTCCCAGGACGACAGCGTGACCCTGATGGTCGGCGTCGATACCCAAGTGGTGCACGGTTTCGTCAACTGCAACGCCACTGGCGCGATCACCGGCATCGGCAACGCCCTGCCGCGCGAAGTGCTGCACCTGGTGGCGCTGAGCAAGCAAGCGGCCAAGGGCGATGCCAAGGCCCGCCGCCTGGCGCGCGAGCTGGAAGCTGCGCTGGCGGTGCTGTCGTCCTTCGACGAAGGCTGCGACCTGGTGCTGTATTACAAGCACCTGATGGTGCTCAACGGTGACCAGGGCTACGCCTTGCATTTCAACCCGAGCGATGTGCTCAGCGAAGCCCAGCGGCGCTATGCCGAGGCCCAGTACGCGCTGTTCCGCCAGTGGTACGCCGACTGGTCGGCCGAGCAGAACCGCGACTGATGCGTGACGCGCCGCCGTGATGCTCACGGCGGCCATCCTCTCTTTTTCCAGGAAAACCCCATGACTCTGACGGGCAAAATGCTGATCGGCCAGCAACTCCTTGGCGGTACGCGCGATGTGATCCGGGCCATCAATCCCGCCACCGACGCGCCCTTGGAGCCGGCCTACGCCGGTGGCAGCGGCGAGCATGTCGAGCAGGCGTGCGCACTGGCGTGGGCCGCCTTTGATCGCTACCGCGAGACTTCATTGGCGCAGCGCGCACAGTTTCTCGAAACCATTGCCGAGAACATCGAAGCCTTGGGCGATGCGTTGATTGAGCGCGCGGCGGCCGAAACCGGTTTGCCGGTGCCACGGATCCAGGGTGAGCGTGGCCGCACCTGCGCGCAGCTGCGCACCTTTGCACGGACCGTGCGCGCCGGTGAATGGCTGGACGTGCGCGTCGACACCGCGCAGCCGCAACGCCAGCCACTACCGCGTGCGGATTTGCGTCAACGCCACGTGGCGCTGGGCCCGGTGGCGGTGTTTGGCGCGAGCAATTTCCCCCTGGCCTTTTCCGTCGCTGGCGGTGATACCGCATCGGCACTGGCGGCCGGTTGCCCGGTGATCGTCAAGGCCCACGCGGCGCATCCCGGCACCAGCGAGCTGGTCGGCCGCGCGGTGGCCAAGGCGGTCAGCGATTGTGGCTTGCCCGAGGGCGTGTTTTCCCTGCTTTACGGTTCGGGCCGCGAAGTGGGCATCGCACTGGTGACCGATCCGCGCATCAAGGCCGTCGGCTTTACCGGTTCGCGCAGCGGCGGCATCGCGCTGACCCAGGCGGCGCAGGCGCGGCCGGAGCCGATCCCGGTGTATGCGGAAATGAGTTCGATCAACCCGGTGTACCTGTTTGCAACGGCGCTCGAAGCACGCAGCGCAGCCCTGGCCCAGGGGTTCGTGGCGTCGCTGACCCAGGGTGCCGGACAGTTCTGCACCAACCCTGGATTGGTGATTGCGGTTCGGGGCCCGGCCCTGGATCGGTTCATCCAACAGGCGGCAGACCTGCTGTCGCGCAGCGCAGCACAGACCATGCTCACACCGGGTATTTTCAGTGCCTTCCAAGCCGGTGTCGGTGCCTTGAGCCAGCACGCCAAGGTGGTGGCCCGCGGCGTACCGGCGCACGGTTCCAACCAGGGCCAGGCGCACCTGTTCGTGACCGAAGCCAGCGCCTTCCTGGCCAATGAACACCTGCAGGCCGAAGTGTTCGGCGCGGCGTCGCTGATCGTGGCGTGCGCTGACAATGAAGAAGTGCGCCAGGTGTCCGAACAGCTCGAAGGCCAGCTCACCGCCACGCTTCAAATGGATGAAGCCGACCTGGCAAACGCCAAGGCGCTGCTGCCGGTGCTGGAGCGCAAGGCCGGGCGCCTGCTGGTCAACGGCTGGCCGACCGGCGTGGAAGTGTCTGATGCCATGGTGCATGGCGGGCCATTCCCGGCCACCTCGGATGCCCGCAGCACCTCTGTGGGCACGGCGGCGATCCTGCGTTTCCTGCGGCCGGTGTGCTATCAGGACTTCCCAGACGCCTTGCTGCCGACCGCGCTGCAACAGGGCAACCCGCTGCTGCTGCGCCGCCTGCTCGATGGCCAACGGGAGGCCTGAACAATGCCAGAGCGTACAGAGATCGCCGTGGTCGGCGCCGGCATTATCGGGGTCGCTTGCGCGTTGCAGCTGGCGCGCCAAGGGCGCCAGGTCGTGGTGATCGACTCGCAGGCGCCCGGCATGGGCGCCTCTTATGGCAACGCCGGCCACTTGGCCACCGAGCAGGTGTTTCCGATTGCCGACGCGTCGATCCTCAAGCGCTTGCCCGGCATGCTGATGGACCCTATGGGCCCGCTGCGCCTGGACTGGAAATACCTGCCACGCGCCCTGCCCTGGTTTATCCGCCTGCTGCTGAACCTGCGCCCGGCCCACTACCGGCGTACGGTGGCGGGCATCCGCGCGTTGAACGAAGCCAGCCTGGTGGCGTGGCAACGCTTGCTGCACAGCATCGACCGCGCGCAACTGCTGCGCGAAGACGGCTCGCTGCTGGTATTCGAACGCCCGGAGTCGCGCGCGGCGCTGGAGGCGGTGCAAGAGCGCATGCGCCAGCAGCAGGTGCCGGTGACCTTCTGGACCGGCGATGCAATCCGCGAGGCGGCGCCGCAATTGAGCGATGCCATTCAGGGCGGGCTGTTTTTTCCGAGTACCGGGCACTTTCTCGATCCCTATCAGGTGGTCTGCGAGCTGGTCGAGGCGGCGAAAGCTGCGGGTGTGCAGTTTCTCCAGCGTCAGGTGCTGGACGGCCGCACAGATGATCAAGGCGTTACGCTGAGCACCGATCAAGGGCCATTGGCCGCGCGCCAGGTGCTGATCGCCTGTGGCGCCCACTCGGCCAGGCTCACTGCGGCACTGACGGGCAAAACCGTGCCGCTGGACACCGAGCGCGGCTATCACCTGATGCTGCCGCATGAGCATCAGCGCCTGCCTTTCGCGGTGACCTCCCTGGAGCGTAAATTCATCATGACGCCCATGACGGGCGGCCTGCGCCTGGCCGGCACAGTGGAATTCGCCGGGCTGGAGCGCCCGGCCAACATGCAGCGCGCCTGGCAGCTGCATCGACTGAGCAAAGGCCTGTTTCGTCAGGACCTGAGCCAGGAAGGTGCGACGCCCTGGATGGGTTTTCGACCGTCGCTGCCGGATTCGCTGCCGGTGATTGATCGAGTGTGTGACGGCAAGGTGCTGCTGGCGTTCGGTCACCAGCACCTGGGGTTGACGCAGGCGGCGGTGACGGCGGAGATGGTTGGCGCGTTGGCAAACGGCGATCAGTTGCAGTCGGGCTTGGCGCCCTATCGACTGGACAGGTTTTAAGCCGCCGGGTTGTCGGTGGAGGCCTTCAACAGTGCTTCCGCCATTTCCTCGATGTCGTCACGCATGCACAATTTTTCCAGCCAGCCGGCCGGAATTCCTTGCACGCCATAGTGGGCGCCGGCCAGTTGGCCGACGATGGCCGCCGTGGTGTCGGCGTCATCCCCCAGGTTGGCGGCCGCCAACACCGCCTCGGCGAAGCTGTCCGTGTTGAGTACGCACCAGAGCGCGGCTTCCAGCGACGCCACTGCGTAGCCGGAGCCGGTGATTTGCTCGCGGGTTTTTTCGCGGTAGCCGCCTTGGGCAATCGCCAGCACTTTGGGCGCCTGCAGCCCGGTACTTGGGATGGTCAGCCATTGCTCTTTGGCGGCGCCGCCTAACGCCCCGGCGATGGCCCGCGCGAGCACCACGCAACATTCGATCGCTTCCTGGGCGCCGTGTGTGGTCCGCGAGCTTTGGCGGGAAAAGTCCTCGATACGCTGAAGGTCTGGAAAGTAAAACAGCACCACTGGCGCCAGGCGCATCATCGAACCATTGCCGGCCGAAAACGGCGCGGTCGAACCGGCAAACGGGTTGCCGTGCTGTTGGAACGCCGACAGCGCCTCACGCACGGTCATGCCGATATCGAAACAATCACCCGTCGAACTCAAGTAGCCCCACGTCCACCAGTTCAGGTACCGGGCCATCTGGTCTGCCGCGTCAAAGCCGTTCTTGCGCAGGAGGCTCTCGGCCAGGCAGAGCGCCATGGAGGTGTCGTCGGTCCACTGTCCCGGCTTGAGCTGGAAAGGCCCGCCGCCGACCATATCGGTGACCGGCGCAAACGTGCCGCGCGGCATGAATTCAACTGTCGTGCCCACGGCGTCACCACACGCCAGCCCCAGCAAGCTGCCGCGATATCGATCGATAAGCGTGATGGTCATTAGCTCTCCTTGACTGAGCATTCGTGCGGATTTTTGTCTACCGCGCCCATGCTACTTGACCAAGCGCTTCTCCTTCG
This sequence comes from Pseudomonas sp. TH21, assembly GCF_016651025.1. Classification (NCBI taxonomy): domain Bacteria; kingdom Pseudomonadati; phylum Pseudomonadota; class Gammaproteobacteria; order Pseudomonadales; family Pseudomonadaceae; genus Pseudomonas; species Pseudomonas sp. TH21. Next base: position 3,442,158 of record NZ_JAEKEQ010000001.1, read on the forward strand.
AGGGGCGATATCCGAAATACGCGCTGTAGCATTTGCTGAAATGGCTCGGCGAGACAAAGCCGCAGGCCACCAGCACTTCCACCTGGGACAGCTCGGTGTGCTGCAGCAAGCGCCGCGCTTCGGTCACGCGCAGTTCCATGTAGTAGCGCTGCGGCGTGGTGCCCAGTTGCTCCTTGAACAGGCGCTCGAGCTGGCGTCGCGAGCGCCCGGCGTAGACCGCGAGCTGGTCGAGTTCCAGCGGTTCCTCGAGGTTGGCGTCCATCAGTTTCACCACCTCACGCAGGGGGGCGCTGACGCTGACATTTTCGGTCGGCTTGATGCGCCGGTAGCGCGACTCTTCGAAGGCCAGGATGTCTTCGATGCCTTCGACCAGGGCCTTGCCGTGCAGGGCCTTGATCCAGTCCAGGGCCATGTGGAAGGCACCGGAGGGGCTGGAGGCGGTCAGGCGGTCGCGGTCGATCACGTAGGGTTCGCTGGTGACGTGGGTGGCCTTGGACACTTCGGCGAGGGCCGGTCGATGTTCAGGGTGGATGGCGCAGCGATAGCCTTGCAACAGGCCCGCACGCCCGAGGAACCACGCGCCGTTCCACAGCCCGGCGAGTTTTACGCCCTGCTCGGCAGCGCTGCGCAGCAGGTGGATGAAGTCTTCGCTGGCCTTGAGTTCGGTGCGAAAGCCGCCGCAGATCACCAGCAGCTCCAGATCCTGCAGCGCCGACGAGCCCAGGCGTGCATCAGGACGAATGACCAGCCCGAGGTCGCTGATCACTTCGTCATCCGCACAAGCAAAGGTGCGCGTGGCGAACAGTTCAGGCCGCAGCAGGTTGGCGGTGACGAAGGTGTCGAGGGTCTGGGTGAAGGCCGGCAGCGAAAAGTGTTCGAGCAGCAAAAAGCCGACGCGGGTGAGCGGCACCGGCTGCCGCGAGGTTTCGTTGAGGTAGCGCAGGTTCTTGCCTTGCATGCCACCGCTGAATTGGCGTCTTTCCATCGAGGGTTGGCCCACGTTTATTGTTGATGCAGTGGGCGCCATCTTAGGGGCAAATGCAGTGGCTGTCTCACGCGCTGATCTTGAGAAAAGCGCCCCCGATCAAAGCCCGTGGCAGAACGGCGGCACACGCATCTGATACGGTTTTTTCTTTGTTATCTGCATCTGTATCGAAAAGCCGCCTGGGCGGACAATAGCGCCATCCCCACTCCCTTCCCTTCGGAGGCCTTATGACCAAGATGGCACTTTTCCTGTTCGGCTTTTTGGTATTGACCATCGGCATCGGCCTGCTGGCAACCATCTCGCCGGTCTGATCCAGCCTCAATCGCGGCAGCGGCTATCTCAACCGGCAAACAGCATCGGGTACAGCGACAGCACCAACAGCCCCGCCATCACGCCGTTGAAGAGCCGCACCCAGCGCGGCTCACGCAGCACATTGCGCAAGCCCGTGCCACACCCGACCCACACGCATACGCTGGGCAGGTTGACGACGGCGAACACCAGGGCAATCACCAGCACGTTGGTGACATAGCCCTCGGCCGGCGTATAGGTGGTGATGGCGCCGAGCGCCATGATCCAGGCCTTGGGGTTGACCCACTGGAACGCCGCCGCGCCGAGGAAGGTCATGGGCTTGCCGCGCTCATCGTTGCTGTCGGACATGCCGCCTGCCGTGGCGATTTTCCACGCCAAGTACAGCAGGTACGTCGCGCCCACGTAGCGCAACACCGTATAGGCCCACGGAAAGACCTTGAATACCTCACCCAGGCCCAGGCCCACCGCAATCACCAGCAGCATGAAGCCGATGCTGATGCCCAGCGCATGGGGAATCGAGCGGCGAAACCCGAAGTTCACGCCGGAGGCAAGCAACATGGTGTTGTTCGGACCGGGGGTGATCGAGGATACGAAGGCAAACAACACAAAAGCTGACAGCAGGCTGGTAGACATGACCATGACGCGGCATCCAAACGGGGGTGGCAGGCCTGCGACAGTAAAGCCATCCGCGCGCCGCCGCCCCGTACAGCTAGGAGCGGATCGAGCTGTACACTTTGGCGCCGCCGAGAAAGTCCCGGCAATACTGCGCGGTCAGCTCGGGACATTCGACCATCGGCAAGTGCCCCACGCCGTCGATGATCTGCAGTTGCGCCTGCGCAAGGCCGGCGAGCCAGGTCTGCGCACTGGCGACAGGCACCATGCGGTCTTCGCGGCCCCACAGAATCAAGCTGGGCACGCGCACCTCGGGTAGCCACGGCTCCATGCGGGGGCTGCCTTCGAAGTCTGCGAAAATTTCTGCAAGCTCAGCACGCCGCTTGATATACACCGCCGCCTCGGCCGCCAGCAGCACCTCGGGAATCCACGGCGGCGACGCCATGGTCATGGCGAAGAACCGATCAAACTGCGCCCGCGTGTGAATCAGGAAAGGGTTGTCGCCGGCATTGACCAGCTCTTCCACTTCATTGGGCTGCGGCAATTGCACGCCGGCCGCGCCGATCAGCACCATGGACAGCACCCGTTCCGGATACTGCGCAGCCAGCCAACTGGCGATGTAGGCCCCCATAGAACTGCCGATCACGTGCACCTGCGCGACCTGGCACGCGTCGAGCAATGCCACCATGCGCCGCGCCTGGGCTGCGATGCTGTAGTCGCCGCCGGGCACAAAGGCGTTGCTGCCGTGGCCAGCGAGGTCCGGAATGATCACCCGGTAGTCGTCGGTAAAATACCGCGCGAAATCCAGCCATACGCCCTTGTCCGCGCTGAAGCCGTGGATCAGCAGCAGCGCCGGCGATTGGGGCTCACCGCCCTGCCAGGTGGCCAGCGTCATGCCCTTGATAGGCACCACCACGCCCTTCAAGCGCGCGCGCCGCGCCTGCACCTGTGCAATCAGCACAAACAGCAGATTGCCCACCCGTGGGTAGGTCAACCACACCCCGAGCCCCACGAGGGCGAGCAAGGCAACGATCACTAGCATCTACGCGTCTCCACCAGCAGAAATGGCTCAACGCTATAGTTGCCCAGCGTGCTTGAATCCGCGCTGAACGGATGATGAACGCCTACAGTGAAATACTTGTTGTCTTTCACGAACCTTTCACAGACGAGCGCCTATGGTCAATCCAGCTCCTAATGAACATCCCTTTAGCCCGTGCCCCCATCACGGGCTTTTCTTTGCCTGTGATTTATCGCGGGCAAAAAAAACAGGCAAGTCATGGTGCATGACTTGCCTGCCTTAGTGCCTATCGGTCAGCGCGGACCGCCACCTGGCCCACCCGGGCCGCCGCCTTGACCATGGCCACCGCCATGACCGCCACCACCACCGCCGCCTCCCGGTGGCATGAACATCCAGCAGCCCGACAGGCTCGACAACAGCGCGACAACCACTGCCGCCTTGGTTAGGTAACTCAACTTCATTCTGCACTCTCTTGCTTGACGTGATTAACTTCTCGCAGGCTATGACCGTGCAAAATGAAGTGCGTCATGACTATCGTGTAACACGTGGGTAAGGTTTGTATGCATGGCGATACAACCCATTGTTTTTCAATAGCTTGGGCTCTGTGACCGTGACAGGAAACACCCGTCGAGGCTAGCCCTTGCGCAGATAGGCAAACATAGGCGGCACGTAATCCGCCTTGCCCAACGCCGTCATCAGGTGAACGTAGAACGGCGGCGTTGCCCAGTCGACCGCGTACTCATTCAGCGCGCAGGTCCCGGTGCCGAACCAACCCCTCCAGCGTAAACCGTGCCTGCATCAGCACCACGTCCCTGACCAGTTCCATCTCCTTGACGCTGACCTCGGTCCACTTCAATGCCTCAAGCAGCTTGGGCTTCTGCACCCGGAAGGCCAGGCCCTGGGTAAACAGCGCCATCGAATGAATGACCGTGCGTTCATCCTCCAGCGCAAACCCGGCCAGGCGCGCGATAAGCAGCCGGATCACCCGGGCGATGCGTGCCTTGAAGCGCTCGTCGAACGCCGTGGTTGCACTTGCCGGGCATAACCCGGCCTGGTGGCGGTCGAGGAACGCCCGCCATGCGCTGGTCTGGGGGCTGTCCTGAATGGTCGAGACCACCGCGCCGAGGATGCCCAGTGACACCTCGATCAAGGCCGCATCAGCGGTATTTTCATCCGCAAGCGCCTGTTCAGCGGCCTCGACGGTTTCGCTCATCTTGCGCCAGAGCAAGGTGATCAAGTGCTCGACGCACGCCAGGTACACGCCTTCCTTGCCGTCGAAGTAATACTGGATCGCCGGCGCGTTGACGCCGGCCGCGGTGGCGATGTCGCGGGTAGACGCACCGTCGTAGCCACGCTCGCCAAACACCACGACCGCCGCCTCGACGATGCGCGCGCGGGTTTCTTCACCGCGCTGATAGCCACCCTCGGCGGCCGGTTTATGTCGTGCCATGTGCTGCTCCCTTCGAATACCCGAAGCAAAATATACCAGTTGACAAAAATTCGCGAAAAAAGGAATTTATTCCACCTGATATAAATTCTGGAGTGACCCGATGTCCGCCGCACCTCCCTCCCCTCAGGTCATGCCTGAAGACAGCGTCACCACCCAACGCGGCAAGGCCCGGCGGATCCTGCTGACACTGGCGACCGTGGCCGTGCTGGTCGGTGTGTCATGGGCCGCCTGGTGGTGGCTCACCGGGCGCTTCATCGAGACCACCGACGACGCCTACCTGCAGGCCGACAGCATCAGCGTGGCGCCGAAGATCAACGGCTACGTCGCCGAGGTGCTGGTCAGCGATAACCAGGACGTCAAGCGCGGCGACATTCTGGTGCGCCTGGATGCACGTAAATACCAGGCCGTCAGCGACGAGGCCTCGGCAACGATTGCCGCGCGCGAAGCCGATTTCGCCAAGGCCCAGGCCGACCTGGTGCAGCAGGATTCAACCATCGCCGAAGCCCGCGCGCAGTTGCAGGGCGCGCAGGCCGATGCCCAGCATGCGCAGACCGAAGTCGCCCGCTATGCACCGCTGGCCCGCTCGGGTGCCGAACCGGAAGAGCGCCTGGCGCAACTCAACAACCAATTGGCGCAGGCGCGCAGCACGGTGGCAGCCAAGCAGGCCGCCCTGCGTTCCAGCCAGACCCGCTATGGCACGCTGCAGGCCCAGCTCAAGCAGGCCCAGGCGCAACTCGGCGTGGCCAAGGCCAGCGAGGCGCAGAGCCAGCTGGATGTGGATGACGCGGTGATTCGCAGCCCGCGGGATGGCCGCATCGCCGATCGCGGCGTGCGTGTCGGCCAATACGTGCAGCCCGGCACGCGCCTGTTGACGGTGGTACCGGTCAGCGCGATCTACCTGACGGCCAACTACAAGGAAACCCAGATCGGCGCGATGCACCCCGGCCAGCGCGTGAACGTGCACGTGGACGCCCTGCCCGGCCATGACCTGCAGGGCCATATCGACAGCCTCTCCCCTGGCACTGGCGCGCAGTTCGCGTTGCTGCCGCCGTCGAATGCCACCGGCAACTTCACCAAGATCGTCCAGCGTGTGCCGGTGAGGATTTCCCTCGACGTGCCTGACGACATTCGCGCCGCCTTGATGCCCGGCCTGTCGGCCACCGTGGACGTGGACACCCGCACCCACGGCGCGGACGCCAACCATGGCTGAGGCACTCATGGCCGGGGTGGCCGCCGAGACACCGCGCAACGCCTCGCTGACCGACTGGATCGCCGTCGCCGCCGGGGCGCTTGGCGCGCTGCTCGCTACCCTGGACGTCTCGATCACCAACTCGGCATTGCCGCAGATCCAGGGCCAGATCGGCGCCACCGGCACCGAAGGCACGTGGATTGCCACCGGCTACCTGATGTCGGAAATCGTCATGATTCCCCTTGCCGCCTGGCTGACCCGGGTCTTCGGCCTGCGCCGGTTCCTGATCGGCACGGCGCTGATGTTCACACTGTTTTCGATGTTCTGCGGCCTGTCTTCCAGCCTCGGCGCGATGATCGCCGGGCGCATCGGCCAGGGGTTCGCCGGTGGTGCGATGATCCCCACCGCCCAGACCATCGTGCGCACCCGCCTGCCCCCGCATCAATTGGCGATCGGCACCACGATGTTCGGCATGACGGTGATCCTCGGGCCCCTGCTCGGCCCGGTGATTGGCGGCTGGCTGACCGAAAACATCAACTGGCGCTGGTGCTTCTTTCTCAACCTGCCCATCAGCATCGCGTTGATCACCTTGTTGATCACCGGCCTGCCCACCGAGCGCATGAACCTGCAACGTTTCATCAGCGCCGACTGGCTGGGCATTCTCGGCCTGGCCATGGGCCTGAGTTCGCTCACGGTGGTGCTGGAAGAAGGCCAGCGCGAGCACTGGTTCGACTCGCTGCTGATCAGTTGGTTGAGCATCGCCACGCTGGTTGGTTTTTTCCTGATCGCCGTCGGGCAATTTCGTTCGAGCACGCCGATCCTGCGCCTTCAACTGGTGCTCAACAAAAGCTTCGGCAGCGTGCTGCTGATCGGCACGGCAGTCGGCGCCGGCCTGTATGGCACGGCGTATCTGGTCCCGCAGTTCCTCGGCATTCTCTCCGGCTATAACGCCCAGCAATCCGGCGCGATCATGCTGCTGTCCGGTATTCCGGCGTTCCTGCTGATGCCGATCCTGCCGAGGATGCTTGGCCGCTATGATCTGCGCTGGATGGTCGGTATCGGCCTGTTGCTGTATTGGGCCAGCTGTTTTGTCGATACCCAGCTCACCGCCGACAGCGTCGGGCATGATTTTGTCTGGTCACAGCTGCTGCGCGGTTTCGGGCAGATCCTGGTGATGATGCCGCTCAGTCAGCTGTCGATGCGTTCGGTCGAGACCCAGGATGCCGGCGACGCGGCCGGGCTCTACAACATGTCGCGCAACCTCGGCGGCACCATCGGCCTGGCGCTGTTGGGCGTGCTGATGGACCGACGCAGCCACTTCCACGACGACCGGCTGCGCGAAGGCATCCTTGCCAACAGCCAATTGACCCAGGACCACATGGCGAGCAACGCCGCCAGCTACCTGGCGCAAACCGGCGACCCGTCCACCGCGCATTTGCAGGCGCTGACCCAACTGGCCAGCGACATCGCACGGCAAGCCTCGGTGATGGCCTACAACGACGCGTTTTACCTACTGGGCCTGGCAATGCTGGCGTGCCTGCCCCTGATCTTCATTCTGAAAAAGCGCACGGTACAACGATGATTGCTCGCTCGTTTCCCCTCCTCCTGACCGTCGGGCTGCTGTCCGCCTGCACCGTGGGCCCGGACTACCATGGCGCACCCGACGTTGCGCCGAAAACCCTCGCCGCCGCACGCTTGCCACATGCCGACAGCGGCGTGCCACACGCACCTGCCGTCGCGCAGTGGTGGCAGGGGCTGGGCGATCCGCAGCTCAACGCGCTGATCAGCCAGGCCCTGCAAAACAGCCCGGACATCGCCACCGCCCGGGCCCGACTGCGCCAATCGCGCGCCAGCCTCAGCGGCGCGCGTGCGCAGGCGATGCCCAAGGTCACGGGCGATGCGGCGATGCTCAAACTGCGCTCGCCTGATACCTCGGCGCTGGGCGGTGGTGGCGGTGGGCGCGGCCCGCTGAGCCTGTACCTCGCCGGCTTCGATGCCAGTTGGGAAGCCGACCTGTTCGGCGGCACGCGCCGCGCCGTCGAGGCCGCACAGGCCGAAGCCGACGCCGCACAGGCACAACTGGCGGATGCCCAGGTGCAACTGGCCGCCGAAATCGTGCAGGCCTACACCGACCTGCGCGACCAGCAGGCGCGCCTGGCGCTGGTAGAGGCGAGTGTCGACATCGAAAACCAGGCCCTGGACCTCACTCAACAACGCCGCAACCGAGGCGTGGCCTCCCAGCTGCAACTCGAACAAGTGCTCACCCAGGCCGAAAATACCCAGGCCCAGCGCTTGCCCTTGCAAGCCGCCATCGTCGAATCCCAGGACCAACTGAGCCTGCTGTGCGGCCTGGAGCCAGGCGAACTGGATGAGCGCCTCGCCACACCGCAGGCACTGCCGTCCATTCCCGCCCAAGTACCAGTGGCCGATCCCGCCGCCCTCTTGAAAGCCCGCCCGGACATCCGCGTCGCCGAACGCAAACTGGCTTCCAGCAACGCGCAGATCGGCGAGAAAACCGCCGACTGGTTCCCCAAGCTCAGCCTGATGGGGGACCTGTCCTTCTCAGCCGGCGACCCCGGCCACCTCGCCCGAAAGGACAACGGCACCTGGCTGATTTTGCCGCGCCTGTCCTGGAACGTGCTGGATTTCGGCCGCGTCGCCGCCAGCGTCAAAGGCGCCGAAGCCGGTCGCGATGAAGCGCTCGCGCAGTACAAGAGCGTGGTCTTGAGTGCACTGCGCGATGCCGACGTCGCCCTGGCGCGCTACGGGCATCAACGCCAGAACGTGGTGCTGTTGCGCAACGTCGAATCTTCAGCGGTACGCGCGGCGGACCTGACGCGCCAACGTTATCGTGCGGGCACCGCGAGCACCCTGGATTGGCTGGATGCGGAGCGCACGCGCTACCAGGCGCAGGAGAGCCGGATTTCCGGCGATGCCGAATTACTCAAGGACTTTGCCTCGCTGCACAAGGCCCTGGGACTGGGATGGAGCCTGTGACGACGGCGTTTACACGCCCTTGCTGCCTGAGACACACTGGCGACTCGGCAGCGCAATAAAGCGCGCCGGCGCGCCACTCAGGGAAGAACATGCTCACCATTCGGCAAGCGACCCAGGCCGACCTCGACGCCTTGCGCGAAGTCGGCTGCGAAACCTACCGGCAACACTTCTCGGCCATCTGGTCGCCCGCCGGCTTGCAGGCTTTTCTCGACCAGGACTTCTCAACCGGCGCGCTCAGCCGCTCACTCGCCCAGCCCGACCAGCATGCCTGGTTTATCGCCGCCGATGCCAGCGGCCACGTCGTAGGCTTTGCCAAGGTCAACCGGTCCACCCCTGCCCCCGTGACCGGTAAACCCGGCGCCGAACTGCAAAAAATCTACTTCCTCACCAGTGCCGCAGGGCGCGGGTATGGCAAGCAACTCCTGCAGTTCATTCGCCAATGGGCATTGCAACGTGGAGAACGCTTGCTCTGGCTGGATGTCCTCAAGAGCAATGCCAATGCCCGTCGCTTTTACGCCGCGTCGGGTTTCCAGCAGGTTGCAGAAATCCCCTTCAGCACCGACCTGGCAGAAATCGGCATGGTGGTCATGGCGCTTGAACTCACGCCATCGGAGTCATAGATGAAAGACTTGATACAAGGCCTCGATGGCCCCAGGACGGCACAGCAGGAACTGTTCTACGACCTGGAAGATGCGGCAGCGGTCATAGGCTGGTCCGTAGTCGAATTGACGGCCATGGCGGCCAACGCGAAAACCCCAGACGAAGCCGTGGCGCTGATGAAGATCAGCGCGTTACTCGCGGCTCAGCAGGCGAAAATTGGCGGGTACGCCGGGGAGGTGAAGGAGCAGCGTATTCTCAGGAGCGAGGGGCCGGCTTGATGAGGTGGGCATCGGTGCTGGGCGATCTAATCATGGCGTCTATGAACCCAGCGACGATGCACTTTTACTGCGCACGGAGTTCATTCCACGTAACGGAGCCACAAATGCGTCCGACCGGAGATCGCCTGTGCAACTGCGCAAACGCGTACTTGTAGGTCTTCCTCGCTAGTGTTGTAGAGCGCACAGAAGTCTTGCGCTACGACGTTAGCCAAGGATGTATCAAGCGGCTCAGCACGAATGAAGCCGATGTAAGAAGCACCTACGCCCATCAACTCAAAGCCATGCGCTTCCGAAAAATGACGCGCAACCGCAAAGTTCTTCGCTGGATCCAGGTCGGAAGTGAAATAGCCATTCGGAAAAGCCGCGAGTGCCTGGCAAGACTGCTGAACGGGCACCACGACAGCTGAAAGGGGTTGTTCCAGAAGAGAGACAGGGTTGTTCTGATAACCGATCCACTCCTGCAGGGCCTGCTCATCCAGCGTCAAACCATGAGCGCAAGCGTCTTCGAAAGACGTGGCTGCAACCAGGTTCATGAAATTGCGAAGACAGATTGCGAACTCCGCTTTCGTAGTCGGATAGCCTATGTATTCACCATTCTCGAAGCACTCTGGCGGTAAACCCGCTATGTCCTGCTCCGATGCATCGTCCATCCCTGAATTGTTGCGCGCATGTCCCGAGGTGTAGCGGGCCTGGTGCAGATCATCGAGCGAGAACAGAGGTGTAAACCCAGGGTGCGCCTCAGCAATCTTACGACTCGCTTCGGCGAGATCGTCAAAGCTGGTAATCCCGCTCACAGCGTACTCATCGCATGTACCTACAGACGGGTTGTCAGGCATGACATTACCGCGAAATTCAATCTCCATAACCTGTTGACTGCTCCATGTTGCTACTGAATTGAGTGAGTAATCCTAAGCGTTCCGCGCTCACCAGTGGAAGATACGCTTGCAAGCGACAACAGGCCTTGGGTTACCTCCCCATGAATGGCCGATACTCCTTTTCCTATTGATGAGTATCAGCCTCCTCTGCGGGATAAAACTCGCCCTCCTTCCCGATTTTTTCCAGCCGTTCGCGCACAATTACCTCAACGCTGGCCACGGCGGCTTGATCGTCAGAGTTGACCAACTGCACGCACAGGCGTCGGACATTCTGATCGTGGGTGCCCTCGCTCATCATCTCGTGAGTGAAGACCTGTTCGCCACGCCATAGGCATAACTGGGTATGCGTCCCGACGAGCCATATTTCGTTGATTGATCTAAGGTCGGTGGTAGCTAGTTGAACGACGGTGATTGTCTTATCCATTGCGCTGTACCTTACCCATGAGTAGATACAGGTAGACTTACAGGCATAGCGGGTCGTTCCACGCGTTGGCAGTCCAACCGGGCTAATGGTGGTTGAGTACGTTCCGGTTAGAGCCAGGACGATTGACGATTGGAGGCGGACAGTACGAGCCGACAAGGGCAATCACGTGACTGATTCTGCTGTTTCACATGCAAATGTCCGCATCAAGATCAATCCTTATCTCCCCTCCTCGGGCCATTGCTGCCAGCTAAACAAATGGCGGGCAGACTACGGAACGACCGACAGCTATCAGCCTAATTTGTTGACCAAAGCTCTTCATACTCCACTTTGAATCACGACTGATGACACCACCTGCACGGTCCGTGAATTTCAGTTTCATACCCTGGTTGGCTACTGCTTTCAGCGCAGCCGAAAACAGTGAGCCACTATCCTTGTCAAGGTAGTGAAATGATTCCTTTGCCATGGTTCTACTTCCTGGCGGCCACGAGGGTGCGAAGAGTAACGGCATTATGCTATCTCCTTAAGGGTTATGTGAAAAATGGGTTTCCCCGTAGATCTTCAACACCACATAGCCGCTCACACGCATCAAGTCGCAGGAGAGTCAGCAAGCCTGGCATCGTAATTTCGGGTATTGACCAGCAACCATATGGAGCTGATCAAACAAAGAATTATGACGGCAATAGAGGCGGGCAAATGAAACTGATGCGCGCCAGCCAGAGCGAGTCCGGCATGAATAACGAATGTCAGCGCACCTAAACCAGCGCAGATCTTGGCAAAGAGCGACGCGCGACTCGTGTCCAGTAAAACATGCCGATACCCAATCAGTAACACGGGTATGGCTAAGGCATTGAAGAGCAGAAAGCCTTGAACACCACCGGGCAAGAAAAACAAATCCCACTCGCGCCAAAAGGCAGCATCTATCTGATGAAGAACCAGTAAAAGCATCGTCAAAAAGTAGCTTCTTTCCATTTAAGCAGCCCCATTGGGATTGTGATGATCGTCCATGCGTACGCCTCTTGGATGATATTAGCTACCTAGGCAAAACGCTAATGCCCCCTCTGCACCTCTACACGTCAGCACTCCTCCCCCGCGCCCATCGGCAACCAGCGGGAGGCATGAGTGTTGACGAATACAGGTGAACAACCCGCCACCTTGGAGGCGACCATGAACGCAGCATTGAAGATTTGCCAGGAGCGTTTCGACGCTAAGCTGCCTCCAGAGGTCAGCGATAGCGACGAGGTGACGGACTGGCTTGGGCATTCGGCGGAGCGCCTGGTGTGCGGCGTCGACATCAAGTGGAAGCGGCGGTACGGCCACGCAGGTGGTGACGTTCGACCGGTTCTGCACTTACCTGCAGGGCCACCTGAACCCTTCCACTGCTGTTTCGGTGTAGGAGATACAACCACCGGTGATGGTGACCATCAGCGCTAATCCTAATACTCGCAATACCCGAGCTATCGACATACCGGCCTCCAAATCCATGTGGATGAGCGCAGCATTCAACCCCAACCCAAACCAAATTGCCACCACTGGTAACGGAGGTGACAGGCTTCGGTTGCTGATCCCTGCCCTGAGAAATGGCGAGCGTGTCGGAGTTGCACCCAATCCGTCGCAGAGCCACAGCTATCGCATTTCATGTCGCAGAAAATTGAGCACCTGCGACAGACTCGCACGACACCGCAAAGCTTTACCCAGCGGTGCGAGCGAATCGTCGCATAACTCAGGAGTTGAGCGATGACAGCGCTTGGCCGAGACTGTGTAAAAAGGCTTCCATCGTGCTTAGATCTGCAGCGTTAAATCTTCCAACCTTAATCAGTCACAGGAGCGTTCGTGGCTGGGTTTATCCTAATTATCTTGTGAGGAAAGTAATGGAGGCTCTTCAACTTGCTCCCATTCCAAATACCACTCGTATGTTTCGTTGTCAGCCTTGAGTTCATGTGTAACAGTCCTGCCAAGTCTCACTAGCTTTCGAGCCATGTGAGAGGAATGTGTCTTAGTCATTCTCGGCGCTTTCATAAATGTCATCGTGTGTATGATTGCTGGAGATTTTAACGCAGGAACTGCCTGATGAAATGCTTCATTCAAGGCGAATATCGCGTCAAAGCGGACAAGATCCTGAAATGTTGGTTGTTCGATAATGCGTGTTGGAAAGTCAGCTCACTGATCGTGCCATAGGCCAGTGGAGCGTAGTCGTCTACTCTCCCTGGCCACCATCGACGGGTGTTCTGGCAGTTGAATGGCGCAGGCGTCTTCAGAACTGGTACTTGAGCCCCACCATCACGTTGCGCGGATCACCGCTGTAGTAGCTGTTGTAGAGGCCGTAGCCTGTGTAGTACTCGCGATCAAAGATGTTATTGAAATTAAGCGAGGCACTCAGGTGCTTATCGATGTCATAACGTGCCAACAAACCGACCACGGCAAAACTACCCTCCTTGGCCTCCGATTCCAGTGACTCGTTGACGAAGTATGTCTTGCCCTGCCAGATAACGTTGCCGCCAACGGTCAGGTCCTTGAGCGCACCGTTGAGCTTGTAGGTGCTTGCCAGCTTGAACTGGCGCTCAGGGCGCTGGGAGTCGATACGGTTGTGCTGCTCATCACGCGGCTGGGAATAGGTGAACCCGGTCAGTACCTGCCAGCCCGGCAATACTTCGCCGGAGGCCTGCAACTCAAAGCCCTTGGTAGTATTGGTCACACCCTCGTAAGCATCACGACCGTCGTCGGTGCTGCCTACGTACTGCGCAAAGTTGTCCTGCTTGGTCTTGAACACCGCGATGCTGGTGTTCAATGCACCGCCGTAGAACTCGGACTTGAGGCCAGCCTCGTAGTTCTTGCCGGCCATGGGTTCCAAGACTTTGCCGCTGATATCGATGTTGCTTTGCGGTTCAAAAATGTCGGTATAGCTGACATAGACCGAATGCTGCTCAGTCAGGTCATAGACCACGCCAGCGTAGGGGATGACCTTGCCGGTTTTCTTGGCATCATCATGGTCAGGGTTGGCCGGGTCAGAGTTATAACCCAGCTCGCCTTCGCGCTTGTAGTTGACGACGCGGCTACCTAGGATAACGGACAGATCGTCCGTAGGTTTGAGGCGCACCGCGCCAAAAGCGCCGACTTCCTTGATGTGATAATCCTGGGAGCTCCAGGTTACGTAGGACGTAGGGCGAGGTGCATTATTACCCCAGTTGTCAAAGTCCACGCTCGGGCGCGCAGAGGTTGCATCGGCATTTTGCGAGAAGTAATCCGAGCGGCGGTCGCTGACATTAAGCCCCAGGATCAAGTCGTGGGTGCGACCGAGCAAGGAGAACGGCCCGGTGGAATAAGCATCCACCGAATCGGTGTTGATGACGTAGGTCTTGTGGCTACGGAACAACTGGGCTTGACGGGTCGTTTGGTCTGGGTAAGGGCCCCAACCGATCAGGTTGCCTTGCAGTTGCTCGGTGGCGCCTTTCCAGTGGCTGGCTTCGACACGCAGCATCCAGTCATTGTCGAAATGATGCTCGACACCGCCAAAGTACTTGGTGCTTTCACTGTCGGCATAGGCCCATCTGGCCGCCGGGTTTTTCGAGCGGGAAAAATCGGTACGCGTGCCATCGGCGTAAAACAACGGCAACTGGCCAAAGCTGGAACCGTTGGAGTTGATCTTTTGATAGTCGATACCGCCATACACCATGGTGTTGTCGCTGATGTCGGCTTCACCGATGGCGTAGAACACGTTTTTCTTCGACGAGTAGTAATCGATGAAGGAGTTGGAGTCGTCGTACGCCGCGACGACCCGACCCCGCACTGCGCCGTTTTGCGTGAGGGGCCCGGACAGGTCCATCTCAGTGCGATAGCGATCCCAGCTACCGCCACTGCCAGACACGTACCCCTGGAATTCCGTGGTAGGACGCTTGCGCACTAAGTTGACCACGCCCGCCGGGCTGCCGACGCCGCTCATCAATCCAGTGGCGCCGCGTACGACCTCCACCCGGTCATAGATGGCCATGTCCCGCACACCCAGGCCGTTGGTGTTAGTGGTGAAATCTGAAGTAGGCACGCCGTCGTACTGGAAGCTATTCAGCGCGAAACCACGGGAATAGAAGTTGAAGCGCTCGCTGTCGTCATGCATCACCGACACACCGGGGGTTTGCCCCAATACTTCAGAGATTGTGCCCAAGCCCTGATCAGTCATTTGTTGGCGGGTGATCACCGTCACTGATTGTGGTGTTTGGCGCAGGGTAAGCGGCAACTTGGTTGCCGTACTCGTCGCGCCCGTAGTGTAGGACCCGGAGTTCTCCGTCGTCACACCCAGCGCGTGCCCCTGAATCGTGGTTGCGCCTAAGTTGAGCGCGTCATCGCTGGCGGATGGGGCGATCAAATAACTGCCGTCGTCGACCTTCTGCACCTGCAGGCCGCTTTGGCCGATCAGGCTTTGCAGGGCCTGCTCCACGGTCATCTGGCTGTGCAGCGCCGGGGCTTGCCGGCCCTCGGCGATATCCGTGGCGAACAGCACATGGCTGCCGGTTTGTTGCGCCAGCGCATTGAGGGACTTATCCAGCGCTTGCGCGGGAATATCCAAGCGGTAGGTGGCGGATTGCGCATTGGCGGCCCCCGCCAGTAACAGGCTGGAAGCCAGTAATGCCAGACGTTGCACTCGCGTGTTCTTACCCATTGTGATCCCCAGTGATGAAAGTACTCTCTATGGGCAATGGCGTATGACGCTGTAGGAATCTTGATGTCGTTTTGAAAATAATTCTTGTCTGTTAGCGAGTCTTGTTAAGAATCACGCGGCCATCGGCGGTACGTATCAGGCTCACCGGTAGAATCCGCGGCAGCATTTCGATCAGTGTCTCGACGCTTTTGCTGTCGAACTCCCCCGACAGGCGCAGTTCACCGGTGGCTGTGTTGGCCACTTTAATACGCTGCTCGCGGTACTGCTGAAGGTCGCGCACGACCTCACTCAGTGGCGTACCGTCGAAGCGCAACTTACCCTGCTGCCAGGCCGTCAGCGCCTCGCGGCTTGCCGGTGCCACCGTGCCGACCCCTTCAGCGGTGGCACGCACCTGCTCGCCCGCCTTCAGCAGGCGTGGCGCGGTGTGGTCATTGTTGACCTCGACACTGCCCTCGATCACACCCACATCCACCCCACGCTCATCGCTGCGTAGATTGAATATTGTGCCTATGTCCCGCACTCGTACGCCCTGGCTACGCACAATAAACGGCGAATCGCCATGTACCACGGTGAACATCGCTTCGCCGTTCAGCAATTCCAATTGACGGCTGCGCAGGCGTTTTTCGATACGCAGATGAGCGCCGGAATTGAGCATCGCCAAGCTACCATCCTGCAAACGCACTTCCTGACGTTGGCCGATGGCGACCTGCACATCCTCCGTCTGCCAGGCCGGATCCAACTGCCACAAGCCACCTGCCAGCGCCAGGACCAACAATCCGGCACCCAGGGATTTCTGTTTGCTGCGGCGGCTTTTGGTGAAGGCTTTACCTTCGGCCAGCAAGGTTTCCTTGGACGGCACGCGCTCACGCAAAGCGTCCGCGAACGGCTGCAGCAGATCGTTTTTGGGGTCACGGGAAGGCGAGGAATTCATGGGTTTTTCCGAAGGGCTCGGCGCGCCGGCTCCCAATGCTGACCGATGGTCTTCATGGCCCGCCCGAAATGCTGGGTCACCATGTTCACCGAAATTCCCAGCTCCTCTGCGATCTCCCGTTGCGACATGTCATGGATGCGATGCAGCAGGAATACCTGCCGCTGACGCACGGGCAACGCCTGGATGATGTCTAGCAACGCCGCCAGCTGCTGCTCGAAATCCAGCGCCTGGGCGCCGTCCCAATCGTCGACGCTCAGGTACTCGGGCACATGGCCATTTAAATGAGCCTGCCGCGTACGCTCGGCGCGAATACGGTCGATGGCGCGGTTGAACGCCGTTTTACGCAGGAACGCCAAAGGCGAGGCGATGGGGTCGCGGGGTGGTTTCTCCAGCATCTGCACGCACACTTCATGCATCAAGTCGCGTGCGAAGTCTCGGCCGTGGAAGCGACGCTTGATGTAGTCAACTAGGTCGTCGTAATGGAGAGCCAGGGCGGCCATCAGGGGGTGATGTGTGGGCATTCCGAGAACTGGCGTTTATGAGAATAGATCTCATCATAAAGGGTTGAGGGGGAGATAGCGAGGGGGAGTTCAAGGCTACTGCTGACGTGCCGATAAATTTCAGATTTAACGTAGACGCGCACACTTCAATTTTGGCGAAGCGTTTTTACACACTCTGGGCCGAAAGCTGTCGCTCCTAAGAACCTAATCTGAATGCAGCTATGGCTAGGGAGCGAAGGCAGCTCATAACAAAAACGGTGAAAGTTCTCTGTCAGCTCGATGCTAAAAACAGGCTACTTGTGGAAGCGATCCAAAAAATTGCGGAAGTGATTGCCCAAATCCCAGGCAATAAAAAACCCCGTAGACGTTAATCTGCGGGGTTTCTAAGAGTGGAGGCCGAGGTCGGAATCGAACCGGCGTAGGCGGATTTGCAATCCATGAGTAAAATCAATACTTTCAATGACTTATGCTAAAATCAGTTCCGCTTAGCCAAACTTTTTACCTCGCTGGATCCCCCTGAAAACGGCAGGTTCTATTTCAGTTGCGGAATGGATTTTCTATGCTTCGCTGGTTAGAGCCGGATAACCAACCGACTGCCTATCTTCAGTGGTACGCGTTCGGCCGGGCTATCGGCAATAAGTGAAATCAGAGCCCGGAGCTGTTTAAGCCTGCCGCCCCCTCTAGAGATCGCCAATCAAGCGAAAGGGCTATCCGACGTTGACGCAAGCTAGTTTGAAAAGACAGACGTTCCATGCTTCTTCTCGGCCTCATGCGCCTTTGCATCGGCCCTAGCCTCTTGGTATGTAGAGCGGTACGGCCCCATCCAGTTTTTCACACACTGAGCCCAATAGCGGGTAGCAGTTGTTACCGTTCCGTTCACAGCCTCCGTTCCAAGGTCCTTATCATTGGTGTTACAGCCACAATCGTGCTCGGAGGTATTCATAAAGCTCCTCGTTAAAACGATTATTTTTATGTTTGCGATATGAGAGTAGAAGCCAACAACAAGATGTCAATTCGACACCCTTCCAGTTGCTCCTGCTGAAGCACCTCCAGCTATACACCAGTTATGGATTGGACATAGCTCTCCTCGAAACCACCGCCAGCTATGCTTACCGGGCATTGAGCGGCCGGCCTTGTAGTAACTTCTAAGCAAGCATCAATTTGGCAGGCCCCTGCTATGCTTAGGCCTTTTCTATGAGATTGCACACATGTCAGGGGAATACTCACTTCCGGATTTGCTTGAACGAATGTATGAGAATCAGCTCGCGTTAGAAGCGGCTCTGATGGAATTGGCTCTCCAAAGCGAAAAGCAAGGCCTGGATGACGTTGGCAATAACGTACGTGGTGCGCTATTCGTGATCGGCGAAAACGCTGGGCACATCAAGCAGGGGCTGGCGAGGTTACGTATCAAGCGTCACTAACAAAGCACACCCCAATTGTGCTGGAGTATTTCGGTCATTAAGCCCCAACACCATGTGTTTATTGAGGCTCAGCGCATATCACTACTGCATCCACAAATGCATGGTGGGTATTGAATGGCATGGATTGGCGTACGGTTTGCCCCATTTTTGCCCCACCCTCGCCAGATCTTCCTCCCGGACGTACGGTCCGGCCAGTAATCTTAACGATGGTCAAACCAATCCCTCTGACAGGCAGTATTCGGCCAAAGCGAACCTGAACTTAGCCATGGCTAAGGCAACATCCATTAGCGATAAAATACGTTCTCGTTAGTTTTTTGCAGGGGCTGTCATGGGCACGACCAAACCGTTTGAAGTCCGCGATAACTGGGTCTTAGTCGATTCCATGGTGGACACCTATTGTGAAATCGCGGAGGAGGCATTCGGATCTTTTTTGTTCGAAAAGGGCAATCCCCTCCCAAAGCAAGAATGGCCCGGCGATTCGACAGCCTACGACGACCAGAAAACTAGAAAAAACGTCGCAGCTATAAAAACAATCGTCTTCTCCGCGATGGCGTTGGAAGCTGCGGCGTTCGAATTTGCCACCCTCCAGCTGGGAGAGCGCCTGGCAAGAGATTATCTGGATAAGCTGGATGTGGTGGGTAAATGGCTCGTCGTCCCACGCTTGGTCTGTGGTCGATCGCTGAAAGCGAATGGCCCCGCCATCAATGGGCTGAAGGGCCTGGTCAAGGCACGTAACGCTTTGGTGCATCACAAATCCAAGGAATGGAATGGCAAGCACGCGCAGCTAGATGAGATGGATGTCCACAGAAAACAGCTCGAAGAAATCCAGGCTCCTAACGCATACAAAACGCTGATCCTGCTTTCGTTGGAATTGAATGCGGTGCTGGAGACCGATGGGCCGCTCCCACCTTTTGAGGATGGTTGGATCCACGCCACCCCACGTAATTCGCTGGTAGAGCAAGTAGTCCATCGGTGCCGCGAGGTTCATCGGAATAACTGGCGAGGGGATTGACCTAACGGGGCTTATCACCCGGCAGAAACGCCAGCTAACCGCTGCGGATTTTCAGAACCTTGCTGCCGGCCGGCGGCGATCAATTGGTTAGCCCGTTCCGACATAAGGACCGACGACTTTGAGTCGAATACGGACATTGGAAACCAAATAGAGTATAGGGATTCGAACCCGACCTGCTCACTCCATAGCCCGCTACAGGCCGCAATTACCGGCAGTTTCTGGGCGACTGCAAGGCCAGAAACGGCTTATGGCGGGCTACGATTTGCCCTAAACCTTGCAGCCGGTCTCGGAGCACATTCATGGCGCAAATTAAAGTAGCGTAGTAGCCTGAGGCCACCTTTACCTATAGAGAGCTACGATGACGAGACCTATCAAGCTTGGCGAGACCCCCTTTTCAGGGCAGCCCTTCTTGTGCCAATTATGTCTGGCGCGCTGCTATTTGTTGCGTCATCTATTTCAAACAATAACTTTACCATGTGCTTTTCATCAGGCTGCATTAACAATTTCTTCGAATTATATAAATTCCCTTTATCAATCATAGGCCTTTCTGTTCCACTAACAGCAATCGTAGCAGCACTTCATCGGTCAGATGAGGCGCATCTACAAATTGAAGAAACACTCAAACAGAACACGTTCAACAACTACATAAAACACCAAGAAGAATTTTTCAAGCTATTAGAAAAAATCGAATCAAAATGCTCTTGCCGATTTACCGACCCACTAACCTTATATCGACGCATATTTCCAAAAAACAACTATTCATATTTCACGTTCGCTGCACATTCCAAACAAGAAACCGTCGATCCCAACACCAATAATTTTCTCGAATTATTACGAATACAGACATTCGACTTCAAGACTATTTTGTATAATCCTGCTACGGATGAAAGTGCGCTAATTGCCCTCTTAATCGATATTCAAGAGCTGGTGCAAATCTTACACCTGCAACCATCGACCGAAACACTAGAGCAATTCAAAAACACCAAATACGTGTGGCCTGAAGACGCTGCACGAAGCGCCACCGACAACTTAAAGACTATACAAAGAGAACTCTACTCATTCGGATTCTATAAATCTAACGCTCGCAACGATAGAGAGGTGCTAGCGACGTACACTCGACTACCAAACTCTCACACTACGTATATGAACAACACTAAACACGCGGCTCAACTCGCCCTAGAAATTGAAAATGATATTTAGGCACTTGTACAAGCAGCGATATTAGAACCCCCCTGAAGCGGAAGGCTCCCAGTTCATAGAGGCCACAAATTGACAAGCATATACCCACACGCAACTGCAATAAATGCATTCATTCCTGGTACTAACAGGAAGTGCTCTATTCATGCAGAGGGCCGAAGCATAATCATCACAGGAATAAACGGTTCTGGAAAAACCCAGCTCCTTAAAAGCTTGCACGCTTACTGCGAACAGACCTTAACCAATCCCGAGCCTCTGAGCTCTTTACAATCACACGTAGATGCCATTAATAGATACCTCGACGCTCACTCCCCCGCACACCAAGCTTACCAAGGGCATGTAGATGCACTTAAATTCGCCCTCGCAAAACTTGAAAATGCAAAAAATCCACTTATAGCTTTTTTTAATCACGAAAAATACATTGATGACTACGCCAAGGGAAAAGCCGTACTGGTACTTTTTGAAGCGACTCGCCAGGCAAACTTTAGAGAGGCAACATCAGCGATAAGCAAGGAAAAAATAATACAACAAGCAGCACATTCAAATGACACCTCAAGCTTCTTTGAGGATTATCTAGTAAGCCAAATAACACTACAAGCTTATGCAGAATCTCCAAATATAGGTAATGATCCGATTTCTGCGACTGCTATCTCAAAATGGTTCGAGAAGGTTGAAAACGACTTTAAAAGTCTTTTCGAGGATCCGACCCTGCATATCAAATTCGATGCAAAAAAGCAGTGCTTTTTCATACACCAAGACAATAAAGATTCTTACCGACTTCAAAATCTCTCATCGGGCTTTTCTTCCCTTCTCGCCATCTATACAAACTTAATAATGAAGGTAGAATTACGCGACATTCTACCTTCCGAAATGTATGGCTTAGTATTCATCGATGAAATTGATGCCCACCTTCATGTTTCATTACAACGAAAAGTTCTCTCCTTCTTGATTGAAGCATTCCCTAACATCCAATTCATAATAACTACTCACTCTCCATTCGTCGTATCTTCAGTCAGCAACGCCGTGATCTATGACATATCTACACTTGAACAGGTTGACGACCTATCAATGTACTCTTATGAGTCAATATTACGGGGTTTATTCGACACACCTCCTGTTTCTCAGATAGTTACAGACATGGTGGAAAAACTTTTTGAAATTCTTGAAATGGAATCTCCAAACATCTTAGAACTACAAAAAACACTCAGTATTGTTAGCAAGCATGAGTCGGACTTAGACCCTGAATCAGCTATGCACATTAAACGCGCGCGAATTCTTTTAAACAAGAGCCTGCGAGGTGACACCAATGTTTAATGCCATTCGGACCTACCCCGCACCAGAGTCCCTAGCTGAAGCCAGAGCCTATGATGGAGACGATGTCTACACCGCGCTTAGAAATATTTTTTTTGATAAATGCTATATCTGCGAAACAAATGACCCGCACGACATAAATGTAGAACATTTTTTTGCGCATGAGGGCAGTGCAGATTTAAAGTACAACTGGAACAATCTTTACTTTGCCTGCAGCAGA
This sequence comes from Pseudomonas sp. TH21, assembly GCF_016651025.1. Classification (NCBI taxonomy): domain Bacteria; kingdom Pseudomonadati; phylum Pseudomonadota; class Gammaproteobacteria; order Pseudomonadales; family Pseudomonadaceae; genus Pseudomonas; species Pseudomonas sp. TH21. The sequence continues at coordinate 3,464,138 of NZ_JAEKEQ010000001.1, forward strand.
TGTAACAACATTAAGAGCAATGCATTCAATGAAATCATTGACTGCTGTGATTCTGCGCAAGATGCCTTCCGATCAGTAAAGCTTTTACCACCGATGTCACCACGTGGAAAGCGGGTGATTATCACTGCCACAAATGATCACCCTCGCACAATCAAAACGACAGAACTTCTTACAAAAGTATTTAATAGCGACCACACAGTTAACAAAAAAATCTCCAGCGAATTTCTAAGGGCTAGAGTTTTCAAGCAATACAACTTGCTTCTGGATCAAATTGACTCCTATTTTGACCCAATTGCTACACCAGATGACAAAGAGCGCTCGATTGAGCGCATGAAAATACTTATTCAAAGAAGCATGCCATATTCTGCTTTTATTCGATGGTGTATTTTGGAAGACGACGTGCTAGCTCCTCTCTTAGCAGAATACATGGATTGATTCAGCGCCTTATATTGATTGACTCCAAGGGAACAAATCGACACAACAGCACATTAAATAAATGTATAAATCGTGTTCCTTTTTCGGCCTTTTTTAAGTCGCACACCCAATCTTCAACAGCAGAAGACAGTCCATAGTTGATCGAGCCGAGTTGTAAAACTTTGGCTCATCATCTCGCGCCGCATACCCCAGTGAGGAACAATCGGCACACTGGCCGAGCGAAGCGTGCCTCTACCCCACCGTTCGTTAATCTGATCCAACACCGTCATAACCCTTGAAGCTTCTTCTGGCTGTGAAACCGCGAACAGATCGTCGGTGTACTCGCCTGGTTGGCATAAACTCAGCAACATCACCTCAGCCTTGCTGTACCTAAAGCCTGGTCGAAATATCCGGTCAAGCGCACCGACGGCTGCCTGAGTAAGCAGCCGCACGTCGTCGGTGGGATATGGCATCTCCACCACCACCCCGTTGGCATACTTCGCCTCCTCCGGGTTGAACATGCCTGTGCGGATGCACACGCGAACCTTCTTGCATAGCGAGTTCTGAGCACGCAGCTTCTCAGAGGCACGCATCATATAGGTGGCCACCGCCTCTTTGATGGGCGGCAGCTCCGTCAGCCTCATGCCGAACATGCGGCTACAGCAGATCTCCTGCTTCGGCGGATCCGGCTCATCTAGCTCCAGGCAAGGCGTGCCGCCCAACTCCCTGGCCGTCTTCTCGATCACAATGCTGAACTTCTTGCGGAGCGTCCACGGATCGGCCTTAGCCAGGTCCATAGCCGACTTGATACCCATGGCATCAAGATGGAGTTTCATCTTGCGGCCGACGCCCCACACCTCCGCCACGTCCGTATTGCGTAGCACCCAGTCACGCTTAACCGGATCGGTGATGTTGACCACCCCACCGGTTTGGGACTGCAGTCGCTTCGCGGTGTGGTTTGCCAGCTTCGCCAGTGTCTTTGTGTGAGCAATGCCTACGCCGACAGGGATACCGGTGCAACGGAGCACCTGGGCGCGAATCTGCCGGCCCAAGAGATCCTGCCCACCAATACCAGTCAGATCAGCGAACGCCTCGTCGATGCTGTACACCTCAACTGCCGGCACCATCGCCTCGATCAGGCTCATCACGCGCTCGCTCATGTCGCCGTACAGCGCATAGTTTGAAGAGAACGGGACAATGCCATGCTGCTTGAGCTTGTGCTTGATCTGGAAATACGGCTCGCCCATCTTGATGAAAGGTTTGGCGTCGTAGCTACGGGCAATGACACAGCCGTCGTTATTGCTCAGCACCACGATGGGCACCTTCGCCAGGTCGGGCCGGAATACCCGTTCGCAGCTGGCATAGAAGCTGTTGCAGTCGATTAGTGCGAAGGTCGGCTGTTGCTTAGACATGGCTGCGCACTGTGCTGGTGATCACGCCCCAGATCGACAGCTCGTCGCCCTCAAGAACGTAGCGAGCCGGGAACTTGGGGTTCTCGGAAAGCAGGACCACTTCCCGGTCGCGCTTACACAAGCGCTTGCAGACAGGCTCATTGTTCAGCAGTGCCACCACTACATGCCCATGGACCGGCTCAATGGCACGATCCACGACAGCCAGATCACCATCGAAGATCCCAATGCCCTGCATGCTCTCACCGGTGATTGCTACCAGGTACACGTGGGGCGCACGGATATTCAGGACCTCATCCAATGAGATGTGCTGCTCGATGTGGTCCGCTGCCGGCGACGGAAAACCGGCCGGAACCTGGAACGAGCACAACGGCAACTTCGCGCCGACCTCAGCGATGGGACCTAGAATGGTGAAGCTCATGATGCGGCCTTTTACAATTACTGTATGAATGTACAGTTAACTTTGTAGGACGCTTGCGGTCAATTTTTCTGTAGGGGATTTCGACAAGCGGAGAGGTGTCGTATGTGTGGGCGATTCGTGCAGTACGAAGGGATGGCAATCTTCATTGAAGAGCTAAGCCCGCAGATAGAGCTGTTCAGTGGGTATGACGCTCAGCGAATTGATCGCTACAACGTCGCACCGTCAACGCGGGTGCAGGTTCTACACACAACTGAGGACGGGCTGCATATCGATGCAGTGAAATGGGGATGGGCGCCGTTCTGGGCGAAGGGTAAGCGCCCGGATCCGATCAACGCCCGGGTCGAGACGGTCACCACAGGGAAATTCTTCAAACAGCTCTGGCCGAATGGCCGAGCCCTGGTGCCAAGTGAAGGGTGGTATGAGTGGGTCAAAGACCCTGACGATCCGAAGAGAAAGCAGCCCTACTTCATTCGCCTGAAGAGTCACAAGCCTATGTTCTTTGGCGCGCTCGCTCAAGTTCATCCTGGCCTGGATCCCCACGTGGACGACGGATTTGTGATCATCACCGCCGCCAGTGATCAGGGCATGGTGGATATCCATGACCGCAAGCCGTTGGTACTGACACCTGAACATGCCAGGGAATGGATCGACCCCAGCCTTACTCCTTGCCGGGCCGAGGAAATAGCAAAAACGTGTTGTCAGCCAGTAGATGACTTTGAGTGGTTTCGGGTTGGCACCCCGGTAGGCAACGTTCGAAACCAAGGTGCAGACTTGATTACGCCGATAGCAGGCTCAGAGCAAAAATAACACAGCCAATCCCAGCACAAACAGAAGAACTGTGCGAGGGCACCTAAAGCGTAACTGTTGAATGTAACAAGGACGTTCACGCAACATTAATTAAGATATCCTTTTAGTAGCTAGTGGATATCCACTAACTACCCCTAAGATATCTTTAGATAGTTAAAAGCCAAACCTTCAAGAAAATTACGTATGTACGTAAGTAAGCAACTACGTAACTTATATAGCCTACGTAACCTAGATAACCTGTATAGCCTTAACAGCTGAGAAACTTCCATTCCTATGCCCCCCTTGACAACGTAGGGCTGCGGCTTAGCGCGCAGCCCTCATAAAAAATACTGAAGATCATTGACAGCCAAGTCGAAGTATCTATTTAATCTCCACGTCTTTTAAATCTAACCACAGCCGACGCCAATTAACGCGCCGGGTAGCCAAGCTCAGCCTGGAGAAAAATATAATGATAAAACTTATTGAACGCGTCCTCACCTTGGCCATTGAGATCGTCAGACTAATTCAAATGTTAGTGCGAGATTAAAACAGGCCACCGAGTTCAGAGGGTATCCAGTTCATGATGACAAGTTCAGCAGTTACCTCAGCCTTTCCTTGGCGTTGATTGGTGTTGCTATAACGAATGTCGAGGCACTCGAAATGAAAGCCCTCAAACACCTGCCGGATGTCCGGGTGATCGTTGATGCTGACCATCACCTTGCCTTTACACCGACGCATGAAATCAGCCATACGCTCGTAGTTTTCAAAGGAGAAATCCACGCCATAGCCTGCCGTCTTCCAGTAAGGCGGATCCATATAGTGAAAGGTGTGCGCACGGTCGTAGCGTTCAGCACATTCAAGCCAAGAGAGGTTTTCGACGTAGGTGCCGGACAACCGCTGCCACGCTGCAGAGAGGTTCTCCTCGATCCGAAGCAGGTTGATGGCCGGGCCTGTAGTCGCGGTACCAAAAGTCTGCCCCGTCACCTTGCCGGCAAAGGCATGATGCTGCAGGTAGAAGAACCGGGCGGCGCGCTGGATGTCGGTGAGGGTTTCAGGGCGGGTCATCTTCTGCCATTCGAAAACCTGGCGAGAGCTCAGCGCCCATTTGAACTGGCGCACGAATTCCTCCAGGTGGTTCTGCACCACGCGGTACAGCGTAACTAGATCGCCGTTGATGTCGTTGAGGACTTCAACCGGTGCGGCCTGGGGCCGCATGAAATAGAGCGCGGCGCCGCCGGCAAAGACTTCGACGTAGCATTCGTGAGGCGGGAAGAGCGGGATAAGGCGGTCGGCCAGGCGGCGTTTGCCGCCCATCCAAGGGATGATGGGTGTGGACATATAAAAGCAAGACCTTTGCTGTATGGATAAACAGTGCTAGGCTCGCTCCGCTTTGTGCACGAAGCGGGAGCCTTGGCTGGACTTGCAGGGGCAATCTGCAGGGAAGGTGGCCGGGCTGGATGTTGAAGCATCCGGCCCGGCCGCTCCTTTATTTCGGTGTAGAGACTTCTTTTGCGTAGGCCTGACAGGCCCGCAGGGCGATCAATCCTTGGTCGCCGGCATCGGTGATCCCGATAATTCGTTGAGCATGCGCTGGGTCAAGTTGGGCTCGACGGGTTGCATGAACCACGCCGACGGCGCCGGGGGTTGTGGGCATGTTGCAGCCACTGGCTGAATCCGTGGCGTCGAGAAGGACTGACAGCCGCACATCAGCAGTAGCAAGGCGGTCACGCAGTAAAGCCTGATTGCGCTGGGCATCGGATAATTCCTTGGTGTGTTGTTGGTCGGAGGCGGCCAGCTGCTGCTCGGTGGCCAGCCGCTTGTCTTGCTCGGTACGGGCCTGGGCTGCTGCGGCATTGCTGATCGCGGCCAGGTCCGCCTCGAACTGGGCGCCCTGCTCTGCCAGCATCTTCCCGAGGCGCCAGTCCTGCACCTGCCAGGCAGCGCCGAAGCTCGCGGCCATAGCCACCAGTATCAGCAGCACGAGGCCGGCCAGCTTCCGCACGGGCGTCATGCCAGCACCCGCAATGCCGTCTGATACAGCGCCAGGCGATCTGCCGCACCATTCGGGATCTTCCCTTTGCTACCCGTATTGATGAGGCTCCCGATGTTCTGGATGTCGCCGGCGTCGGCCAACGTGTTTAGGCCGTTTACGGACCAGTACCAGGCCGCCGACAGCGCTGCGTATTGCGGCTGCTCCAGCAGCTCGGGGTGATTGATCAGGTCGACGCCCAGGGCTTCACCGCACGCACGATGGTTGTCCTTGCCAGTAATCTGGATCAGGCCGCGCCCTCGGTAGATATAGCCCTCGCCCGACGCCTCAGGGCCGTTGCCCATACGGCCGCCATAGACGGCATTCCCCATACGTGCCGAACTGCCCGCCAGTTCGGCTGCACGCGGCACCAGGGATCGCCAGCGGGAACCTGGGCTTGCGGCATTACCCAAGGCTACGATTCGGTCCGCTCTGTAGTTGAGGCTCTCGACCAGGCGCGTCAAATGGCCGGATTCATGCCCGACTTGGGCGATGAACGCCGCGATTCGCTTGGGCGTGACGATGCCGTACTTGCTCATTGCAGTATTCAAGACACCGACAAAAAGCTCGGCCTGACGGCCAGCGTTCGGGAGGATCAACAGCAACTGCTGCAGGGTGATAGACATGTTTTCTCCAGGCAAAAAAAAACCGCCAAATGGCGGCGGTTTCTAGTTAAACGGGGGTTTCAGTGAGTCACGTCAAAGCTCCAGAACCTTGACCTCCTTGGTTTTTTTCGTTTTCTTGCTTTTGGCCTTGGCCTTACCCTTTTTGCCGCCATTGCACTCGACGGTGGTCGACCAGCCGGCTTGGGTGAATACCTGCTCAACCGAGTCGACCAGGTACTCGCCATCGATGCCGACCTTGAAGCCGGTGGCGTTTACCGAACGCTCGGCAAACAGATCGGTACGCCCAGGCATTTCAAGACGAACGCCTGCAGAAGATCGATTGAACGCGGTCAGGCGAGCCTTGGCGGCCTGGGCCGCTGCGGTCTTATTGGGGTAGATATGACGGTCTATATGCACCGCCGGCAGCCCGTCGGGCGCATCCGTGTTGTCCAGGCTGATCAGCTTCAGCTCACCGCTTTTCTTGTCCTGGTGCTTGGTGGCCACCGCCTTGTGCGTGTTCCGATCCCCTAAGCGGAATTGCCACCGACTGACATCGGCCGGCGTGATGGTGACGGCGCCCAAGGCCTCGCCGCTCGCACTGGTGCCGCCGTCGCGGGTCATGACAATCAACTTCCCATCGGCCACCTTGGCCGTGCAGTCGTGCTGCTTGGCAATGCGGGTGATGAAGTTGAAATCAGACTCGCTGAGCTGGTCAGCCCGGGGCACGTTCGTGGAGACGTTGCACACCGGCGTCCAGCCGTTGCGGGCAGCCACGTCGGCCACGATCTTGGACAGCGGCACGTCTTCCCAGCTACCGCTGCGCACCGTCTTTCCGGTACCGCGCATGTCGCCGGCCTTGCCGCGCACGACGATGGTGTTAGGCGGGCCGGATATCTCGACCTCATCCACCATATAACGGCCCAGGCGCACCATGGACGTTTCGGCATAGCCCAGGTAGATCTCAATGCCGGCGCCGCGCTTGGGCAGCGCCACGGCGCTGTCGCGGTCATCGATGCGCAGCTCGAAGTCGTCCGACTCCATGCCTGGCTTGTCAGTGGTTTTCAGCAATAACAGGCGGTCATTGATCAGCGCGGTAATATCTTTACCGTCTGCAACGACACGAAAACGAGGGGTCATGGTTCACCCAGTTACCCCGCCAACGCGGGGGAATGTTGGCGGCCGTTACGCGTAACGGAAGGAAAGGACAGCCAGGCCTGGCTAATCCCAAAGCATCACAAGTTCCTCAGTGGGTGCCGGCATGTCCGGCAGGACAATCAGCACACCAGCTCGGTACGGCTGAACCTCATCGGCCAGCCCTTGATTGGCATGGAGCACGGCCTCCACCGTGCCGCTCAGATGGCCGTAGTAGTTGTGACAGATGGTGTCCAACAGATCCCCGTCAGACGTTCTGCATGTCGTCGCCATAGCGTACAAACTCCAGGGTAAAGCCTTGCTTACGCGGGATGCCGCCGCCCAGCAGCGCGCTTTGTTCTTCCTCGACGCTGGCCATGCACCAGGTGCCCAACACGTCGCCGTAGCCGGTGGTCAGCGTCATGGGCTGCAACTTGCCACCCAGGGTTCGCAGGGTGTCCAGTTGCTTGATGCCGCCCCTGAAGCCCGGGAAGACGGCGCCCTTCAATGTCAGCTTTTCGTCCCCCATACCGATAGCCTGCTGGGCTGGTCGACGCGTCAGGCGCTCCTGAGAGGCCCAGCGGAAAGCTGTCGAGCGCCGCAATTCATCGAAGGCCGCCGTGTCCAGGTTGAAGAAGTACGGCTGCTGTTTCGGATCACGCGGCTGCATGATCATCAGGTGCGGGAAGGGTTTCACCGCCTCCGGCGCCGGTGTGGCATCAGCAGCAAAGGCCCCGGTCGGGAGAATGCCAGACAGCGAGGGGCTGACCTTGCCGGCGATATTGTTGATCGCCGTCGCAGCCCGCCCGGCCTGCTCGCTCAGCGCACCCAAGCGCTCATCAATCTGAGACGCCGCCCGGGTGGCTGCGCTGTACACCGAGACCACTTGGCCAACCTTTGCCTGGGCCGCTGTCACCCCACGCATAACGCGCTGCAGCTTCTCGCCAATGGCCGGCCCCACAAAAGGGACGCCCTCCAGCTCAGAAGCCGCACCGCTGAGTTCACTGATTGCGCCGTCGACCGGCCCAATCATCCCATCCAGGCTACGGCGGCCAGTCTCACCTGCCGCCGCCAGGGACTTCACACTTGCTTGCAGCTGCTCCATGTAGCCCATAAGTCCCCCAGGTCAAAGGTGCGCATCGTCGTAGAGCTTGCGGCTCTCCAGTTGCTGAGTGATTTCCCGCTGTTGCTGCTCGATGTACGGGCGAAGCTCTCGGGCCAGTTGCGCCGGATCCTTCACGTCCCCTTGCACGGTCACCTGAATGGGCGCGCTGATATCAACCTTCTGCTCGATCTTGGGTGCCAGCGGTTTTGGCGGTACCGCCATCAACGAAACCGCAGCGGGTGTGCTCGATGCCGGCGGCGAAGCCAGCGAACGAACCACGTCACCACCCACCGGCCCCGGCGTCTTGACGGCGCCAGGCATCAGCAGAGGGCCAGCGCCATTGGCTTTAGGCGCAAAAGACGCCGCGATATCAGCCATCACAGGCGGGATATCCTTGCCGGCATTGGCCATCATCAGCGGCCCCGCATCGGGCATTTTCTTCAGCCCGTCGTCACCGCCAAACACCGCTTTCCCCAGGTAGCCGCCCAGCGCATCGCCGCCCATGCTGCCCAGGTACGCGCCCAGCAGCCCGCCGACAACAGTGCCGATCACCGGTATCGCCGAGCCAATCGCAGCACCGGCCGCAGCCCCGGCAAGCGTGCCTGCCAAGCCCCCGGCCGCCTCGCCATACCCTTCGGCTTTTCCGTCCCGTGTGGTGGCATTGTCGTAGGTATCTTTGATCTTGAAACCGGCCTCAACGACTGCCAACGCGGCGATTCCCTTCACCGCCATACCGACCTTGCCACCCTTCCCGCCCTTCCCTCCTTTACCGTCTTTGCCACCACCGTCCACACCGCCATCCAGGCCACCCAAACCGCCTGCAGGAAGGTTGGTCACGATGACCTTTTGCGGGATATTCGGGTTGCCCATCAGCGATCCACGGCCGATGTTCAATAAACCCTTACCGATCTTGAGCGCGCTCAACGCCGCGCCCAAGGTGACAGCACCGGCCGCCACACCGGCAATCACCGCCGTTACGGGCTGGTACTTGTTGGCCAGGTCAGCCAGTGCATAGCCAACTTTGCCCAGACCATCCGCGACCTTGTCAGTCAGCGGCCGCAGGCCATCGCCCAGGCTGATCATGGACGCCTCCATGCCTGCCGTAGCCGTCGACCATTTGCGGTTAGACGTCTCGCGCGCCTTGGCCGCGTCCGCCTCGATCTTGGTCTTGCCGTCGGTGTGCTTGATCGTGACCATATCGGCCTTGATCTTGTCGCCGTATTTGATTTGCGCGAGCAAGCCCGCACTAGCGCTCTGATCGCTGACGATGTTGGCCAGCCCGGCCGCCTCAGTCAGGGCCACCATGGCCTGCTGTTCCTCGGCACTGCCGTCGGCGGCCGCCTTGATCTTGGCCTTCAGGGCCTCGATCTTCTTGGCCTTCGCCGGATCCTGACGCTTGATCATTTCCTGACTGAGCATGATGAACGCGTCGACCGGGTTGGCCGCCTTGCCGCTCTTGGTCGCGGCAATGATCGAGCCGGCCAGGTCGTAGCCTTCCTTGGCAAAACGTTCCTGGCTGGTGCTGCTGATCACCGCGCTCAGCAGGTTATTCATATTGGTCGCAGCGGCCGCCGAGTCCTGAGTTTGCGAGTACTGCGATTGCAAGCTGGCACCGAGGAAACGCACCGCTTCGGGACCTTCCATGCCCAGGCGCTTGATGTTGCCGAGCATGGCCGGCAGATACCGGGCCATGTCCTTGGGACCGAAGGCGCCGATATCGCCCGCCGCCGCAACTTGGCCAAGCATGCCGGCCATGTCCTCTTTCTTAACACCCGCCTCTTTGAAAGAGTTGATCAAGGTGGCAATGGTCTCGGCTTCCATGCCCTGGCCGTCGATCAGGTCAGCAATCTGGCCGGCGTATTCGCTGGCCTCCTGCCATTCAACGCCCTTTTCAATCAGGCCACCGACCGCCTTGGCCAGCAGCTGGCGACTCATGCCTTTGTCGTCCGCAATGGTCGAGACCATTTCGGCCATCTTGCCTTCGTCTTCAGTGCCGGCGGTGTGCGCCCACAGCGACATCTGGCGCACTTGCGCCTGATAGTCACCGGATATCTTGGTAGGAATGGCGACGGCCGCCGACAGCGCCGTGGCCTGGCCGAGCGAGCTTTTCAGCCCATCCTTACCCTGCTTGAGTTGTGTGTGGCCGAGCGCCTTAAGCTCAGCCCCACGGGCCACTTGGCCGAGTTTCTGGTACTCGTTTCGCAACTTGCTGACCTCAACGCCCTGATCCTTGAGGGTTCTGAGGTTTGATTCCAGCTTTTTCAGCAGACCGTCCGCCGAGGCCGATCCGGTGTCATGGGCTTTTTTCCACTCATCACGCAAGCGAATGGTGTCGCCGATAGTGCTTTGCAGTACCCGGGCCTTGGTGCCCTGATCACTGAGTTTCTTGATTCGCCCTTCAACGTCCTTGAAGGCCGCGCCAACGGTTGAACTGATAGCGCCGCCGATGACTACGCCAAGCGCCAGGTTGTTCGCCATGGGGGGTCACTCCGAAAAGGTCCAGGCGGCTCACTCCTTGAGCCACCAGATCATCGTCGAGAAAGACATGGCTTCGATTTCGCTGGCCGAGAAAGACATTTCCCGAGCCAGCCGCTGAGCCAGCTTTCTCTGTATTTCTTCGTTAAACCCGGTCCTCGCGCACCAGGCGAAAATAGGCGGCCTGCAGGCGCTTGTAATCACGCACGCTCAGCTCACACAGATCATTCGCACCTGCATCGGTCAGGCTAGCGAACAGAATCATTTCGCTTTGATCTTCATCGTCCGGGCAGGCCTTGGTCGCGTGGCGGACCTCTCGGACGGTTGGGGAGCGCATGACCAACTGATCGGTGTCGACCTGATTCACTTTGACGATCTTGGACAGCTTGATGGTTGCCGAGTCAACGGTGATCGTCAGCCACTCTGGAATTATGTCGATTTCTTTAGCCATGGGTACTTTTCCTTAAAGGCCGAGGTCACGGCGAACAGCCGCGAGTTGGTCAACGCCGTTGATGACGCGTACCGCGTTGACAGGGTCGATTTCGAACATCCGAACGCCAGCGACTTCCAGCTTGTAGTAACTGACACTGACGGCGTACTTGAACTCAGCGTCGCCGCCTGGCTTCCACTCGCCCGGGTCCAACTCCGAGACCATGCCGCGAATGGTGGCAACCACCGCGGTGGTGGCCCCCTTCTGCCCCTTGAACGAGCCACGGAAAACGGCGTTGAACGCCGTCTGATCCGCCAGGCCGAAAAACTTCATCGACTCACGGCGCACGCCCTTGGTGCTGAAAGACGCCTCGAGCTTTTCCATGCCCTGATCCATATCAATGGGGGCATCCATGCCGCCGCCCTGGTACTCGCCGGTTTTGATTTTCATCTTGGGCAAGCTCAAAGTCGGCACGTCGCCGGCAAAGCTCATGCCGTCGACAAACATGTTCATCATGAACAGCGTTTGGGGAATCATGGACATTGCGAAGCCTCCTTAGGCTTTGGTTTCGATGACTTCGGTGATCCACTGATTCGTGACTTCAACGAGGAAAGTGGGGTTCTCAGCCGGCGGCACGTCCGTGAAACGGATGCGCCAATAGACTTTGCCCTGCTCCAGCTGACTGGCAGTGTTCAGCTCGTCGTCCGGGAACACTTCGAAGTTGATCACCGCGCCCTGCTTTTTCAGGTCGCGCATGAAGTTCTCCAGGCCTTCAGTCACGTCGCTGACGTAGGTCTTGGTGATCGAGCGGTCAACCGCCCACTTGTGCCCGTAGAGGATCGCGTCCATGACGATATCCTGGGTACGCACACGCGTGACAAAGGCCCACTTTGGATCGCTGGAACAGGTACGGTTGCCCCACAGGCGGTAGCCATCGTCGCGAATGATCGTGGTGATGTTCGCGTTGTTGAGCAGGTTGGCCCGGCACGTTGCGTCGCCGTCCAAAAATTCAATCGGGCGCGTGGTACCGGTGATGCCGACAAACTCCTTGTTCGACGGCGAGGCCCAAAAACCGTATTCGTTATCGGTCCAGGCGAACAGGCCAGCCACCCAAGCCGACGCTGGTGCGTCCACGGTTTCACTGAGACCGGTGTCCCAGGCCTGCACGCCAGGATCCACCAGAAACACGCGCTTGCTGCCGAAGTTTTCGGCGTAGGCAATAGCCGCCTCGTCGGTGGTGTTCGGGCCATCAACGATGGCGAGGCCGCGCAACTTGCCGGCGAGCGCATCGAGCGACGTGGCCACGGCCTGGGTCGCGCTGTGGCCCGGGGTAATCAGCAAACGGGGCTGAGCATTGAAACGGCTCTTACCGTCAAGCAGCGCCTGCATGCCGGTACGCTGACCATCCGCCAGAACGCCACCGATGATGGCCGAGGTCTGCAGCGCGGGCGTGGCCAGCTTCTCGACACCGCACGCGACGATCACCGCCTTGGCCCGCATGTAGATCGCCTTGATGGATTTGGTGATCGCCGCGTCCTCACCCCAGGCCGCCACCGCTTCGCTTTCGCGAGTGATCATCAGCACCTGGTTAGGCTTGGCCGTCACCTTAGGCCCTGGGGTAAAGGTGTCGCACAGACCGATGATCGAGGACGACGGCACCGCGATAGGCCGCGCGCCGGTGTCCACGTTGGTGACGGTCACACCGTGAAAGAAACTCATAGGGCAATCTCCAGAAACGAAAAAGCCCCGCATAAGCGAGGCCGTGGGTTGTTCGTGTTACGCGTAACGGAAAAGAAAACGCCCCGTCAGTGCGGGGCGTTTATTGGGTTTGCTCGGCAATCCAGGCCGGCGGCACTGGCCGCTGCTCGATGTCGGGAAAGTCCGGCGATTGTGGCCAGTCGCGCAGATCCTGCATGTACTCCAGCAGCTCAGTGAAATGCTCAGCTGAGAGTGTTGTTTCGCGGCCGATTTCCAACTGGTCACGGTGCCGCTCACGCAGCCACATGAGACTCGCCAGTTCCCCATCACGCCACGAACGCTCGGCATCAACATCAACACCAACCGAAAGCAACGGGACATAGACCTCAGAAAACACCTCGCCGGGCAACAGCTCCTCAGGCCCACCGATAGACCGGCAGCGGTAAACGCCGTCATTACGAACAGCAAAACTCATAACCCGTCCTCCCAGCCCATGACCTGTGCAACAGCCGATGCTGCGGTTGCGCAATACAGGAAGCTCATACGCCGCAAAATAAACTCACCCTGCGCCGTAGGAACAGGGCCTGAAGCGTTGTAACCCCCAGCAAACGGGAACCCGTTCAACTGCGCCGGGCTCAGATAGCCAGTGCCAGGCGTTGAGGCGAAAGCCCCCTCAGGCGCAAAGCCCACGTAGCCACCCGTGCACCCCGCAACCAACGAAACCTTACGGGCTGTTGGCGGCACGAGGTTTGCGAGCGAAACAGACACTGGCGCACTTGCGACACCCGACACAGCCATCGGGTAATTGAGCGTATTCGACGCCGCTGTCGGATCGAAAAGGAGAAGGCTGTCGATCTGCGTGTAAGCATATGGCACCCCGTTCGTCGCCGTCAGAAACATGCCTACGCGCGCCTTTGACGTGTATCCAGCAGGCATCACCGGCTCATAGACGAAGCGCAAAGATGCCGCCGCAGTCGTAGTCAACGCCAGGGCGCTCACATTGATTTGAGACGGCGAATCAATGCTTTGCACAACCGAGCCGGCAGGGAATGCCGAACTCGACAGCTGCATGCCAACTCGCAGTGACGCGGTACTGGGCAAACCGGTAACAACCGCAGAACCCGCAGTTGTCGCCCCTGCCAGGACAGGGCACAGCGCAGCGATGAACGCCTGGGCTGCGCCGTTGACAGCCCACAACGAGTAAAAGCTCGACGCCGCCAATACCCCGACATCCAGGCCATTGGCTCCAACGGTAGCCAGATTGATCGCAGCAGAAAGCCCGCTGATACGACGCGCCACTCCGGCCCCATCTTTGACAATCACCTGATCAACGCGGCCCGAGATTATCGATCCGACGCCGGGCGCAGAGAGAAGGATTCCCCGGTAAGCACCTTGAATCGAGAGGTTTCGGGTCTTCTCGACTTCGCTGGCCAGGACCGCTACGTCGATATTCCCCTGATTGATCGGTGCGTTCCAGGCTTTGATACACCACATAACCGAAAGGTTTCGAGGTCGCGTTACCCCATAACTAATCTCAACCCGACTTGGCCTTTGTACGCCCTGACCTGTCCCCGACTGGTTAAATCGAACGTAGGGGTAAAGCGCAGGATCGACATCATCCAGACCCATTTCGGTAAATGCTTTATCCCCTGAAATTTCAGCGTAATCCGTAATGGTGTCGACTGTCGGTCCTGCACCGATGTTGTGGAACGTACCTTTTTGCCAGCTACCAACAGCACGCCCCGCATCAACCCCGCGCCCATGATCCCAGCCCCGCAGGAATTCCCCTCGCGACTCAGGCAGGCGGAAGTTGCCGGCGCCCTCGTCGCCCTTGTTGAATGCACCGCCCAGGAACGTCGCCAGGTCTGGATACGTCGCAACGCTTTTGACGCTACCGTCCAGCTCCAGAAAGCCCGGCGCGACTTTGTCTACCGGGAATCCGATCATCGAGCCAACCGGCAGAGCCGAGGCCTGGGCGATCATTGCCGTGATTTGGTCCTTGGTATACGTGTCGGTGATGCCATACCCCGCCAACGTGGTCGGGTTAGATCCAGAAACGAAAACGCCGCGATCATTGACCGTCACCTTGGTGTAGGTGCCAGCAGGCTTGTTTGCCGGCAGAAGGCCGTTAACCGCCTCATCGACATACTGACGCGTAGCCAGCACCACCGCCGGGTCGATTTTCAGCTGAATGTTCGAGGTGCCGTTGGTGATGATGTGCATACGCACCACCTGATTGCGCCCCGAGCCCTGGGCCAGCACTGGCTTGTAACTCGGCGGCGCGTTGGCCACCGCAGAAAACACGCCGTCCTTGTCCTCTAGGGCCAACTCGCGCACCCACCAACCGCCCACGTCGGGCGGCAACACCACCTCGGCAATCAGCACATTGGCATCCGTCGGAGATACCCGCAGCTGATTGATCTGCGCGCGATAAACCTGATTGACCAGCTTGGTCTGCGAAGGACTGGGCACCGGATCGGTGCCGTTGGCATCGCCGATCAACATGTAACGCGGCTCCCACGGAATACCGAGGGCATCGCAGTTGGTCTTCTTGGCGGCCCCCTGCGTGGTGATCATGCCGCCAAAAATAGAATTCTTATCAACCATGTGAGTACACATCCAGTTCGTCGAGGGTGTATTCGCTTACGCCTGCATGGCCTTGAATCACCACGTCGATATCGGGGTTGGCCCAGGGGTAAACGTCGATTTCATCACCGTCATAAACAGCGAAGCCGGTATAGGCGTTAGCGCGAGTTTCGAGCGTTATGTCGAGCCCGGTCAGATGCCGGCTCACGGGCTTGGCGTCGTCAATCAGGCGCTCCAGCTCACTGAACATTTCTTCAGTAATGCCGGTGTCAAGTACGCCGACCCTCAGGGCGAACGTCGCCGGCGGTCCTTCGGGCACCGTCTGCCACCACTCGATCACCTCCAGCAGATAGCCAAGCGGCTCCACCACGCGGCGCAGCGCGCCGATGGTTCCCTTGCGTGAGTGGATATAAAACGACGCCCGTACCGCATTGCGCTTGGCCGCCTCCGTCCAACGATCATCCCAGCGATCGACAGACCAGGCCCACGCAAGGTGGGGGAGCAAATGAACGGGGCAAGTCATGGGGTTGTAGAGCGAGCGCAGGGGAATCACGGTTTGATCCGTGCTTGCCGCCTCAATCGCCCGCTCCAGCTGAGTGCTATTGATCGGCAGTAAGCTCTTCATGTCACTCCCCCAGCGTGACGCTGTAGCCAGTGCAGAAGGCCGCCTGCGCCTCTGTAGGGGCAAGATCCTGCCACCCGGGCAGCTCAACGCGTGAAACCCCAGGAACGTGCACCTGCGCGTCCACAGCTGAACGCGCTACCTCGACACCCAAGCGGCGGCGCGGGTTGATCCAGGCGGCGAGCCGCCTTTCCGCCTCAGCGAGCGCCACGGCGCTTTCAGGCCCTGGGCCTTTCATGTACAGCACCGCGTCGACGCGGTACAGCAACACCTCGGCGCTTTGCACCGTGACCCGATCACCCAGTGGCCGAACGTTTTCATCGTTGACCGCTGCAGCGACCACCGCCAGCAATTCAGGGCTGACCGTCCCATCACCCGACAAGCCCAGCACCGTTACCGTAACGCATGCCGGCGCCGGGCTTTCAGCGGACGCATCCGCCACCAGGGCCGAAGCGTTGCGGGCATGCAACTTGTAGCTGTTACGCGGGCCGGCCGTCGTCAAGCCCTCGTAGGCCATCTGGATCCGTTCGCGGTAGGCATCGTCACCTTCTGTGATCTTCTCCACCGGCGGCACTGCACGCAGGTCTTCCGCCTGGATCACCAGGCGCGGCGTGTTGACGTTCGCCCCCAACTGATCGAGGTCGCCACGAATCGCATGCGCGAGCATCAACGCCTTGGCTGCATCGTTTACCCGGGCGCGATCACCAATGCGCGCATAAGCACCGGCTTCCAGCAACTTGACCACCGGATCACTCTCAAGGGGTGCACTCCAGTTGTCGCCCATGAAGTCACGAAAGACACCGAGCGATTCCGTGTAGACCTCTTCAAAGTCCAGGGGCTCAAGCACGTCCGGTGCCGGTAACTCCGACAGGTCAACGATACTCATACACTTACCTCCAGCAGTACGCTTTCGCCCAGGTAAACACCGGTGACTTGAATCTTGACCAGGCCGCCCAGGACAGAAATGGCCTGCACGCGTTCCAGCTTCAGACGGGGCTCCCAGCGGCTTAACGCCCTGCTTGCCTCGGCCTGAACAGCCCCTTTCCAGCCCTCGTTAACCGGCAAGTCCACGTAGCGGCGCAACTTGCTGCCGTACTCTGGCCGCTGCCGGCGACTGCCCAGCGGAGTGCTCAAAATGTCCCCGATGCATTGCCGCAAATGAGCAAGACCCGAAATGGGCTGGCCGGTGTGGCGGTCCATTCCGATCATCTAGGTCACTCCTGCAGTAGTTCGAATTCCTCATGGGCCTTGAGGTATTCCAGCGCCTCGGCGTCCGCCGCTGGTACCGACACCTGCGCCTTGAAAACCGCCAGAGGGCGGCCGCTTTCGGGCAGGATCAGGGTGCGCGAGGTATAGAGCTTGTCGCGAAACGTTGAGCCAGGCCCAGCGCCGGCAACGGGTATTTCAGAAGTCTTGGCCATGGTTTCCCCCGGGCACAAAAAAGCCCGCACGCGGCGGGCCAGTGAAATTGAACGGCTAGTGTTTGTGGTTCGCGCTGTTGCCGCCGGCGTCGATGATCTTGCCGGCACTGGTGATGTCTTTCACGGCATGCAAAGCACCCTGGATAGAGACGTCTTTCGTTACGGATAACGAACCTTCAATTGCAACGTCTGCAATCAACTTGATGTTGGTCGTTGTGACCGTCACCGAGTTATCCGTAACGACCGCCTCAGTCGCCCCTACCTTGATGCGCACCGTGCCCGTGGGCAAGGTGATGGTGTAGCTCTTGGCCTCCCAGTCATAGACCAGGGAGCCGCCATCATCGAACCGCCACACCTCAACGTGATCGCGGTTATCCGGTGGAGCACCGGCGCCACCGTACAACCCTGGAACAAACGTGCCCATCCCGGCCTGGCCGCTGGGGTTGAACAGGATTCCCTGCTCGCCCAGGCTCGGCGCGCGCCAGTGCCGGGCTTTGCCTGCCGCCTGGCTGTGCCAACGCACCCAGGCGCTGACCCAGTCACCCGACTTGACCCGCACCGCTGGGGCCATTAGATCCACCCCGACCACCACGCATGGCATCACCAACGCCGCGATCATGCGGTCGTGTTCACCCAGGGCCCAGCTCATGGCGCACCACCCGGGTGATCACCCGCACGGTATGCCTCCAGGTTGAGTTTGAGCATGCTCGGCTTCTCTTCGGGGAAAGGCCAAACTTCCACCCCCAAATAAACCTGCTGGGTCCACTCGACCACCCACACCACATAGCCATCCAGTTCAGGCTTGGTCCAGTCCTGGGTAGCGCGCTCAAATTGCGCGACGTTGACGTCAAGCCCCCAGCTTTGCTGCCGGAGCAGCACTGCCAGTTGCGACACCAGGTGCACCGCCTGCTCATGATGATTGGGCTGGATCGGGTCAACGATGATCCGGGCCTCAAACTTACAGACCAGGCTGGTTTCGCCGGTACCGACATCGATACCCGGTTCAAACTCAGCCATTTCGAGAAACACCGAAGGCAAAGGGATGCCTTGGTTTTCCGGGATATCGGGCCAAAACACCACCGCCTGAATACCCGACAGACGCTCCGTCAGGTGTTGCTCGATAG
Source organism: Pseudomonas sp. TH21 (assembly GCF_016651025.1). Taxonomy (NCBI): domain Bacteria; kingdom Pseudomonadati; phylum Pseudomonadota; class Gammaproteobacteria; order Pseudomonadales; family Pseudomonadaceae; genus Pseudomonas; species Pseudomonas sp. TH21. The sequence goes on from NZ_JAEKEQ010000001.1 coordinate 3,482,394, forward strand.
CCTGGTACAACTGGCTCAGACTGAACGCTTCATCGGACATTAGCGCTCCCCTTCAGGTACTTCTGCAGTTCGTAGTTGAGCTCTTGCTCGAGGACTACCAGCAACTGTTTATCGGCGCGTTTCATCCACGCCTCAAAGTGCGGCCGGGCCTGCTCCAGCGATACCTTGGCTTTCGCCAGAGGAAAGCGGTTGTGGTTTTCCTCAACGAAACCACTGCGCCGACGGCCCTGAGTCGCCTCAGGGTAATCATCGCTGTTGAAGTGCTTGCTCGCAGTACGGATCCAGATATCGGCGCTGCCGCCGTACACCTGCTTGTAAAATGCACCCTGATAGCGACGCCCCGCCACCGACACACCCCGGCCGGTCTGACGCACCCGACCGATGCGGCTGGCCTCAATCGCGTTGAGGCCGAACCACAGCTTGCCGCGCATCGCACCGCCACTGGTGGGGTAAGCCCGCAACCGTTGCCGGACCGCGCCAATGGCGATGCGCTCTTGCTTACCCACTGCCCTGGCGATGTGGGTACGCAGCCACCCGAGGGTTTTGTTGATCGCTCGCCGCTGTGCAGCAGCTGCTGCCTTTGGCACCAGTCGGCCGAAGTCCTGAAAGCGCTTTAGGTCTGCCAGCGAAGGCTGAATATTGATCAATCCGCCGTCGCGCTTCTGCTGTGCGTAGCTGCCGACACTCATGGACGCTTCCTCAAGATCAGGGCCACCAGACCATCACCGCCGGGCTCCAATTGCAGCAGATCGTACTCGCCGCCGCCGTCCAGTACCGGCAGATCGACGTTGACCCGCAGGCCCTTGCTGAGACCGCTCGAATCACGCACGCGGATCTCAAACCGAGGTTCCCGGATGGCGGTTTGGGTTTTGCCAAACTGCGGCGCCTTCCATGGCGCCACGAACATGCCCAGCACCGGCTCGTCGCGGCCTTCGATCTGGGCGGAGTCGCCCAGGGTTTCGAAGACCACGTCGTCGATGTCCTCGATCAGATCGCGAAACGCCACGATCAGAGTTCCAGCAGGATCTGCGCCAGGGGACGCGTGCACAGATGCAGCGGATTGGACTGGGCTTCACCTGCTACACCCTTGTTGAAGGGCAGCGGCTCGATCTTGCTGTAGTACGGGATGCCTTGAGTGTTGACCGTTTCCATGTAGTCAGCCGGTGCGAAGGACGAGATGTACAGATCAGGAACACCTTCGGGAATCAGCAGAGCCTTATCGTCGTGGACGAACGAAATGCCCGCCACCTTGCCGCGATAGCGCTCCCAGACGATCCCGCCGAACTCGAAGCTTTCCCGGGCATCGCCACGCAGGGCGGCGGCCTGCATAGTATTGAGATAGGTGTCTTTGACCGACTTGTGGACGATCAGCTTGTTCCAGAAGTTCTTACCGCAGAAGGCGCGAGAGCCAGTGCTGGTAATGCTGCCCAGCGCCTCTTCTTGCATGTCGAGCGCTTCGCCGGCGCGCACACGCAGCTCAGTGTCCGGGTTGCCCAGGCCCATCGGCAATTTCTTGCGCTGGACGCCGAAGGTTTTATAGATGTCCAGCAGCACGGTCTTACCGTCAGCATCCAACACCTGGCCGTTCAAGGCCCCCATGCGCTGGAATTCGTGAGTGGCATCCAGCTGACGGCGAGCCTTTGCCAGCCGCTTGTTGACCACATCCTGTACAGACTGCAACTCGGTACGCGAGCCAAAAGCGCGAATGCCCTGGATCTCATCAGCCTTGATGGTGAAGCGTTCCGGCAGGTGCACAGTGTTGAAAGGGATCATCTGACGCTTGGTCGCGCCGACCACCAAGCCAGAAGTACCGCGCTCACCCGCTGGCACCAGGGCCAGGGTGTCGCCGTCCTTCTCGATCTGAACGGTGATCGTGCTGATGCCCTCTTCGCGAAACAGGCCCAGGCTGCTGATGCGGCCCGGCAAGTATTCCTGATCATTGATTGCTGCGGTAAGGGAGGAAACGCTGAACGCGTCATCTTCAAAAATGGCGATATCGGCCATGGGGTACTCTCCAGAAACGAAAAATCCCGCACTCGGCGGGATAAATAAACAGGGTGATCGTCTTAGCGGACGATGATGTGATTGACGCCCAGGGCCTTCTCGGCTGCGGGATCGAGGCCGGTCAAATGCGCTTCGCTGACTTCGGCGAGCCGCACAATGGCACGACCGCGCCTTACCACATCAGATTCGCTCAACGGCCCGTAGAGGATCGCGATGGCGTTTTCAGTACCATCCTCTGCGGTTGGCTTATACGGCGCAAATTCGCTGGTCGAGGTGATCAGGCCCAGGATCTGGCCCGGTTCGAGGGCACCGCCGGCGGCAACATTGATCGCTTCGCGGGAAATGTTGCCGTTACCTTCAGACAGCAGGAACTCGCCCGCGTGCATCGATTCAGTTTTCATGCTCTTGCTCCTTTCGAGGATCCGTTCTGAGCCGCCTGACGACTGCTCCAGATTGCGTGGGTATCGACCTGCTTGGCCTTGATCGTGGGTTCGGGGTCATTGTCCAGCGGCAGGCTGTTGTTGATTTCAAAGCCGCCGCCACTGCCCACCAGCTTGTCGAACAGTCGCGCCCTGACTGCAGCCTCGTCCAGGCCGGCGGTGATGAACTCACCGGTCAGCTCTGGCAGGCGGGCTGCAACGCAGAGGCCGTGCAACGCTTTCGCATTGGTAAGTGCCGCCTGGATCACCGCTTCGCTTTCGAGCTTGGTTGATGCCAGCAGCGGTTCCACCAGGTTGCTGATGCCTGCTGCAGCGCACCCTTGCGTGACCATCAGCGCCAGTTTTGCCGCGTCCAGCACGGGAGCCGGCGCTGGTAGATCGTTCGGCTCTGGCAGTTCAACCTCTGGCTCTTCATCGAGCTGGGCGAGCAACTCAGGCGGGGCATGCTGGAAACGCTGCAATACACTTCCCTGGCCGAGACAGGCGCTAACCTTCAGGCCGTCACCCACCTCATCAGCAAGGCCCAAGGCCACCGCTTCATTGGCCGTGAGCCAGGTTTCAGCGTTAACCATGCGCCTCAGTTCTGCCTCGTCGATGTCCGGCGCCTTGGCCTTGTAGGCCGCGATGATCGCTTCCAGCGTCTGGTCCAGCACATCGGCAACGCGGCGGAAGTCTTCCGCATCGCCACCGGTGAAGGTGTAGGGGTTGTGGATCATCAACATGGCGTTGGCCGCGATAACCACCCGGTGAGCGCCGCACACTGCGACACTGGCCGCACTAGCTGCCAGAGCATCAATGCGACCGGTGCAGCGTTCGCCCAGGCGTGACAGTGCGTTGTGGATCGCCAGGCCGTCGAACAGATCGCCGCCGATGCTGTTGAACGCAACGATCACCGGCGACACGCCGTCATCCATGGCGCGCAGATCCTGCACGAACTGATTGGCCGTAACGCCCCAAGCGCCTATCTCGCCATAGACGAAGATCTCGATGTTGCGCTGCTCGGCTTCGCCGCTGGCCTGGAGCGTGTACCAGCTCTTATCTGCGACGGTGACCTGCTTACCAGCTTTGTCGTAAACGCGAGGTTTTGATTTTTTGCTCATGGTTGTTCCTTGTCATCAATCGTCTCGATGGCTTCAAGAGTCGTGTAGTTGAGTCCGAGGTGTGTCGCCCTGGCGAGATCGGCGGCGTTTTCCGCGTCGACCGTTTCCGCGTCGTAACCCGTGCGCAGCACCATCTCGCTGCGCGACGCAAACCCTGCCTTCACTTCCATGCTCCGCGCCTGTACGTCCTGCACCGGCTGGATGTAGGCCCAGCCTTGCGGTACCCAACGGGTGCGCAAGTATTCGCGACGGCGTTGCGCGTAATCCTCCAGCACCAGGGCGCCGGACAGCACCGCCATGTCCATCCATGCAGCCCGTACCGGGCGACACAGCTGATGCACGTACACGCCGAATTGCAGCTGCTCCAGTCGGCGCCGGAACTCATTAAGTACAACTCGCAGCGCCCGGTCGTTGACCTCGCGCATGTCGCCGGTGAGGATCTCGTAAGGCGTGCCCGAACCCGCCGCCGCAGCCATCAGCTGCTGCCGCATAAAATCCGGGTAGTTGTTGCCGGCATCTGGTGGCTTGGAGAATTCCACCTCTTCACCTGGCCCCAGCTCCTGCATGGTGCCGGGCTCCAAGGCGACCATCGGCGTGAAGCCGTCGCGGTCGACATTCAATGGCATGCCAGTAACGGGATCGCGAGGCTGCTGCGTTGCCTCCGGTGCCGGGCGCTTGATGAAGCCCGCGAACAGGTTCGCCACTTCCTGCCGAAACAGCACCGCGTCGTCGTAGTTATCCAAGCTGCGCAGGCGCTTCAGCACCGGGGCCAAACGTGGGACGCCGCGCAACTGCCCGGGCTCCATCGGTTCGAAGATATGCAGCACCTGTGTTGCCGGTACGCGCACCAGCTGGTTGTAACCAGCGTTCAACGACGACGAGTCGCGGGGATGCGATAGGTACATGTAGTACGCCACACGCTTTCCCGCCGGATTGAACTCGATACCGGCGCGGATCACGTTGCCGTTTTTGGCCATCTCGAATTTGTCGTGAGGGACAAATTCAGGGGCCAGCGCCTGCAGCTGAAGCGGCACAGCCAAACCTTCACTTGGGCTGCGCGGTCGCAACCTTACAAAGCATTCACCAGCCGTCTCCACGGTGCGTGCCACCAGGGCCTGCATGCCGTAGAAGTCGGTAAGCTCGTCGGCATCCGCCTCATCCACCCAGTCGTCCCACAGCTGCTGCTTCAGCTTGCGCAGTGCCGCATCGTCCGTCGTTGGCCTGGGTGTAATGCCGGTGCCGATCAGGTTGCTGACGCGCTTGTCGATGACATTGAACGCATACGGGTCATTGCGCACCGCCGCCCGCGAGCGAGCCCGCAGGTTGCGCAAGGCCGGGGTGTTGATGCTGTTGATGCCGTTGTCGGTGGCCTCCCAACTGGCCGAACGTCGGCCCTCCCCGGCGCCTTCGTAACTGGCCTTGATGTTCGACGGCAGCAAGAATCCGTTACGGGTCAGCGTCGGATAATGTCGGGCCATTAGAGTCCCTTGCCTCCGTGAGTAAGCCGAACTACGCGAGAGCGCGGCCCGGCGGCGTTGGTCAGCGAGGTGCGGATCTCGTCGCGTGCCTTGAGCAGTTCGTCGATGGAGCGGTACTCCACCGTGCGGTCGCTGTAGCGCACGGTCTTTTCACCGCGTGCAATGGCGCGCTCGATGACTTCGAGGTGCTTCGGGGTAAACGACATATCAGCGTCTCTTCAGGTAACCGCTGGTGGAGCTGCGGCGTTGTTGTGGTGCAGCGGGTCGCGGTTGGGCCTCAGACGCTGCAGGTGACGGCGCAGGTAACGACTGACGCGCCGCGACCGGTGCAGGTGTTTCGTCAGCATTGACGCGCTCGCCTTGTACGGGCTTGACGCCCAACACATCGTCGAACAAACCAGACTGAGCCAGCGCTTGGCGGACCCGCTCCCAGTCGTGTTCCTGATAGCGATTGATGCCCAGGTAATGCGCCATCGCCAGGCAGTACACCATCAGGTCGAGCGCTTCGTTACGCTCGGCCTTGCCCTTGACCCACTCGATACGCTTGTAGCCTTTGACGTACCGGGCGACCTTGCGCTCGGCCACGCATTGGGCGAAGAACTCGTCCGGCAGGTCATTGGCAAAGTGCAGCGAACCGGGTCCGTCCTCGAAGGCGTAGCGGTTGTAGATCCAGTCCTTCGCGGTGTCGGTACCGACAAACCAAAGCTCGGCGCCGCCGCGCTCGGTCTGCCCTTTCCACGTCACGTCAACCATGGATGGCCGCTGAGCGATCACCGGCTTACCGGGCTTGCTCGCCCCCTTGAGCGCGAATACGTTGCGCCAGCGCCGCACGCGGCAGAACTGGTACACCTCATCGGTGTGGTGACCACCAGAGTCGACGCCCGTCGCCAGGATCGCCAAGGCAACACCGCAGGGATGCCGGTATCGGGCTTTGAGCTTTTCATCCAACACCGCCCATGTGCGCTCGTCGGCCGGATCGCCCCAGATCACCTGGTGATCAACCACCCAGCGCTCCATACCGACGCCGAAGCCCATCACCATCAGCTCCAGGCGGTTGGCCTGGACATCGACTGCGCCGGTCAGCATCAGCACGCCCACCGGCATACTGCCAAGGGTGTAGGTCTCCAGTCGTGCCCGAGCGATCAGCACTTCAGCCTTGGTTTGCTCTTGCGCGCTGTCCCAGACTTTGGCGAGACGGGTGTTGTAGAACACCTGCATCAGGCCCATGTCGCCCTTGGCCTGGGCCTTCTTGGCGTCTTCGAACTCCTCGGCAAGCGAGGCCCAGTCCTTCCAACCAATCGGCGAGTAGAGGGCATTCAGGTGGAAACCCACCGTCTTGCCATCGCCGCTGCCATGGGCACGCCACTCGCCACGGGCGAGCATGTCGGTTTTGTGATGCTCCTCGATCAGGACGTCACATTCAGGCGCGGCGCACTGGTAGTGAACCGTGCGGTAGTCCTTGCTATAGAGCAGCCGCTCCCACTCCAAGACCTGCATATGCCCGCATGAAGGGCACGGCACGTAGTAGTAACGCTGGTCGCTGGACTCGAACAAGTCCGCGATCCGCGAGGCGCCCTTGATCGTCGGCGAGCTGGAAAAGTAGATCTTGGCATTGCGCCCGAAGTTGGTCGCCCGCGTCTCTGCCAGCACGATGGGATCACCCTCCTGGCCGACGTCATTCTCCCAACGGTCGACCTCATCGCCGTAGATGTAGCGTGCCGACAATTCGGAAAGGTTCGCAGCCGAACCCGCCGTGGTGACGTACAAGGCGCCGCCCTCAAACTCCTTTGTATCCATGGTGTTGCGGGCATCCCGCGAGCGGCTGGCCGCTACTCGCTTCGCCAGTTCTGGGGTCGCCTTAATCGTCTTGCTGATCCGTCCGGAAACCCGCTTGGACAGGCTCAGACTGGGCAGCAGCGCCAGGATGTTGGACGGTGCCATGTGGATCAGTCCGCCCATCCAGTTCAAGGCGATCTGGGTTTTCATCAGCTGCGAGGCCACCATGGTGATGACTCGCCGGCAAGGGTGAGCCGGTGACAGGCAGCGCATGGGTTCGCGAGCGTACGGCGTCCGATCCGTGCGGTACTGGCCGGGCTCAGGGGCGCCGGTATCGCGCGGGATGCGCATGTACTCGTCGGCCCATTCGTCGATCCAGAGGTCAGGGTCAGGACGTAGTCCACGGAAATACGCCTCACGGTACGCACGGTCACCGTCAGGAAATTCCGTGGTCATAGGTCAGCTCGTTGTCATTGCTCGTTCAAGGTCGGACGAGGACATGCGCTCAGCCTCTTCCAGTGATTTACGAAGTGTCGCCGCCAGGTGTTTCTCGATGTCCCAGGGATCGGTCATGGCTGCAACCTTGTGGGACAGCTGGGGCAACAGGCCGAACAGCTGGTCGCGCAGATGGCGCCCCGCGTTGTACGCCCCCATCTCGACAGCATCCCTGGCTACCAGTGAGCCCTGCGCCTTGTGCAGCTCGATCTCGGCCAGCTGCGCCAGGTTGTGTTCGCGCATGGCGCGAGCCTTCTGGAAGTCGTGGCCTTTGGCGCCGACAGCAATAGGCTGCTGCGGCGCAGCCGTGTTAGTCGGCTCGACCAGGGGGGACAGTTGGCTGTAAACGTCACGCTGGATCCGGTCCTGCTGGTGTCGAGCAGCGACGGCGGCCTTGCTGGGGTCGGCGGTTTCGACGATCAGCGCTTCAGTTGCCAGCACGTCGACCATCTTGCCGTCCGGCGACAGGACCAGGCGATTGTTGCCTTTGAGCCAGGTGATGTAACTCGGCGTCCTGCCGATGCGAGCCGCGAAAGCGCTTTTAGACAGAAACAGTGGATCCGTCATAAGCCCTCCTTTTCAACGGCTTTTCAATGGAAACCTTTCAATTTCAATGGATTGAATTTCAGTAAGCTGGCAGCCCACCCGCTAACGCTTTCCCGCGGGTTTCATGCCCCGTACCCCTCGAATTTCGCCAGGGTCCCCGGCGACTTTTCGGCGCTCCATTTTGGTGCAGTCCACGTATTCCATAGCCTCTAGCACATCACGCCTGACCATTGCCCGAGGGGGCACATCGCACACGCCCAACCGCTTGGCGGCCCAGCGTTCGTACAAGCCGATGGCTACATCAGCGCCGGCCATTGCGGTGAGGCAGCCGATGCTCCCTGCCGCCAGGACCGACATGCCCGAGGCGTGCAACAACATCATGGTGGAAAGCCCGCAGACCACGCAGGCCCCGGACCGCAGCAGCAAGCGACGGACCAGGGACCAACCGCTCACCCCCGCCTTGTCGGCCCGCCATGCCTCGCCGGAAATCCCGCCGACCAGGGACAGTAGGATCACCATCCAGACCGGCATCTCAATAAGCGCTTGCTGCTCGTTCGTCATCGCCCTACCCCATAAACGCAAAAACCCGGCGCAATGGCCGGGTTCAGTGTGGTGGTGAGTTCCGCTGCTTGCGGTCGCACCTATCGAAGATGGGTACTTTTTACAGGTCGATTCCGGTGGCAGCAAGCGGGTTTTAATGCCATGGCGCAATACGGGTGCAATACAGGTATGACGCAGGTGCAACGCAGGGACAACGCATTCAGTCGGCTATCGCTTCTGGTGCCCTGTCTGACCTGTCCCACTATTCTTGATCAAAGTAGGACAGCTACAGGCGCCTAGATTAGGGGCTCTGCCCTACTGTCCTACCTTTTTTACTTTTTTCTTGTGTATAGAGAGAAAGCTAAAATCACGCGTGCGCGCCATGGGCGCGATTACGTGCCCGCTATGCTCATGTGTGCGTGGGGCGGGTAAAGGTTGGACGGTAGGACAGGCCAACAACGGCGCGGCCTGCGCCTGTCCAACTGCGCTAAATGGCAGTCGGACAAGGGCGGACAGTAGGACAAAGGCACGCGGAGTGACGCCGAGGGTCATGCAGCCTTCCCCATCAGCATGCCGGCGATGTGCAGGTGGGCTTCGTGCAGACGCTGGTAGTAGGTATCCCGACCGCATCCGCAGTGGGTGTACTTCTGCGACAGGAAACTTTCGTGGTTGCAGTAGTGCTCGCGCACGACAACTGACAGCTGCGGCGGCAAGTGTTTGTTGACGATTAGCTCGATGTCGGCCGATTCATCCAGCAGCACCCGACTACCACGCGTGCCACGTATCAACTCTCCTTTGCACTCCATCAGCATGGCGATCATGTTGCCGCCACTCGGGCCACCTACGTTTTCCGGCACAGGCGAATGCAGATCCTGCGCCCATAGTTTGAGCATCTCGTCGATTCGCTTAATCATCGAAGCATGGCTCCTCGATCTCCGTTTGCTGCAATGCCGACGTCCGTCCCCAGGTCGTGGGCTTCTGGTAGGACCAGGGCCGTACACCACTCTTTGCCAGCGCGGGCATGCGCTTCTTCCGCCACCCCAGCCGGTGCATGATCGCCCCGACACGCATCTGCTCGGGCTTGCCCCAATGGCCGAAGTCCAGCTTGAGCGCCTGGGTCAGGATCTCGTTGCCGGTGGCGGTTTCGCCGAGCTGCGACTCTTCCAGCCAGTTCAGGATTGGGCCTTCCCATTCGTCCACCACGAAGCGTTCGTCCTGGGCCTCTGCGAACATCCACGATTCGTCCTTGGTCACCCACCAGATATCGCCGGCCTCGAAGCAAAACAGTGCCTCGGCCCACAGCTGGTCGCGGATCTCGCGTAGTTGCTCTAGATCCACCTTGTTGCAGAACACCGGCCAGTAGCGACGGTTGCCCGTGGCGTCCTTGAGGTATTCCTCTTGGTTTGTGGTGCCCACGAAAACACACTGGCGTGGCACGTCGTTCGTTCTGCGGCCGTAGCTCTCGCGGTAGGTGTCGGTGGACGCGGAGAAGAACTGCTTGGCCTTGGTACTTTCGGCCTTGTTGAAGCTGTCCAACTCCCCCAGCTCGACAATCCACTTGCCGCGAATCGCCTGGAAGCTGTCCTTGTCGCCGAGGGCAAAAGGAGTGTCCATAAACCACTCGCCGCCGAGGACGCCCATGGCCGTGGATTTACCGGCGCCCTGCCCGCCTTCAAGGATCATCACCGAGTCGGCCTTGCAGCCTGGGCGCATCACCCGCGCAACAGCTGAGATAAGCCAGCGTTTGCCGACCTTGGCCGAGTACTCGCTCGTCTGGACGCCCAACACGTCGGTCAGCCAGGTTTCAATGCGGGGTACGCGGTCCCATTCCAGCTTCTCCAGGTACTCGCGCACCGGATGGAAGGCGTGATCGTGGGCAACCACGCTGACCGCTTCGATCACATGGGAGGCTTTGACCCGCAGGTTGTACTGCTGCGCGAGCCACTTCATCACGCGCATGTCGTCAATGTCGGCCCAATCGCCGGCACCGCCACCGAAGGGCGCAGACCGCAGCTTTACGATCTTGGAGCTGAACACGCTGTAACCGATGACCCCGGCCCAGCGTTCGTCATTGCCCAGGATCAGCTCGACGTTTTGCATGTGCGAGATAAGGGAGCCGTTTTCGGTGCGGGCCAGTTGGTCTTTCCAGCCACCCGCTGCAGGAGGTTTGACCACCGCCAGCACCTGGCGGCGGACGGCCTCCAGTCCCTCGGCGATGTGCAGGTCATTGAAGTCGGTCCACTTGATCTCGCGCTCGCCGGAGAACACGGGGGCAACCACCTGGCCACCTACGATCAGCGCGGCATTGGCGGCCTTCTCCTCGCCTGGGTTCCAGGGTTCGCCGTTGGGGCGCTTGGTCTTCCAGTCATCGTCGCGACAGATGATCAGCGGGCAGCCGGGAAAGCGCTCGCGCATGGCCTTGGAGACCGGCAGCAGGTTGCCCGCGTCGAAGGCAATGGCGACAGTAAGCGACGTCGCCATGTGCAGGCTGGCGCCCGTGGCGTAGCCCTCACACACCAGCACTGGCTCGCCGGGTTCAGGGTGAGGGCCGATCAGGTGGAAGGCGCCCTCCTTCGACATGCCGTAGGGCCAGTAGGCTTTATCGCGTCCGGTATCCTCTTGCTTGCCCGGAAAGATCACCTGCAGGCCGACGATCTGGTCGCGCACGTTGCACATGGGCACTAAAAATGCGCCGGTGCGTGGCGCATAGCGAACCTTGAAGCCGACGATCTGCTTTCGATCCAGGTACGCGCTCTTGCCCTTTTCAGGCATGCGTTTGAACAGACTGGAAGCACGGCTGGCCGCTCGACGAGACGCGTTGGCCGCTATCTCAGTAGCCTTGCGTTTGGCGTCCTCCTGCCGAGCGCGCATGACCTCTCGCTCCTCGGGGCTCATACGGCCGGCCTTGACCTTGATCTTCTGAGTGTCGCCGGAGCGCCAGTCACCGAAGCTGCCGAAGATCAGCGTCTCGTTTTTCTCGGTGCGGTGTTCGTGGACGACATACCAGCCGTTTTTTTCTTTGCCTTTGTCCTGCGTGGTTTTGCAGCGGGTTAGCTTGCCGAACAACAAGGGCTGATCGGGCTCCAGGCCGTAATCGGCGAACTGATTCAGTACCTCATCGAGCATGGCGGGCCTTCCTGGCTTCGTCGATGGATTGGCACATCACACATTGGGTGCAGCCAGGAATGGCAAGGCGGCGCTCCAATGGGATTGGCGTCTCGCACCCTTCACAGAACATGAATGAATGCAGAGCAACGGCGGGTTTATTGGCATTGCGTGCAGCAAGTGCCTGATCCAGACGCTCCTGCACCAGGTCGTTGGCAAAGTCAGCGATATCAGCCACGTTCCACCCCGCGAGTCGTCTGGTTGACGTACCGGGCGCGGTTGTACATGCCCAACAATCCCTGAATGCCGCGAAACACCAACTGGCGGATTTCAGCCAGCTCGCCGTCGTCGACCTTGCCGTCACCAATGTGCTTGGCCCAGGTTTCAGACAAATCCGCGACTTGGCGGAAGAACTGAGCAATTCCCGTGGTGAGGGTTTCGGGCATGTCATTGGTGTACGCCTCAGCCAGCTCCTGCCAGATCGTGTCGCCGACAAGGCCGTGCACCGCATCGAGAATGCGACGGTCCTTGGTCAGTTCGAGGATCTCGCCAAACTCCTGGATGTTGACGGTGTGCGAGGGATGGGTGGGAGACAACTTGTGCTGCAGCGTGGTGGCATTTCGACCGGTGGTGGCGGCGATTGCAGCCGCACCACCGGGATAGTCCCGTGCGGCGTGGTACAGGGCTAATTCGAGCGTCAGTACTTCCTTTTGCGCTCTCTCAACACAGCTTAAAGCTACTCGGCTCATGGCATTAATCCTACAAAGTTGCCAGTGCCCCGCGACATGCAGTGGTGTTACATTTGCCGCGTGGCTTGAAAGGGCCCAAACGCCGGCCAGATCTTAGGGATCGAAACCGGCACCGTGCCGAGGCGAACAATCCGTTGCTCACCTCTGGCGCAACAGCTGCCTAATCTGTGGTGGAAAAGGCAGCAACCCAAGACATCCGTGTCTTGGCAGCGCGATAAAGGCAGGTGGTTTGCATGTGGTGTGCCCTCCTACCTTCGTCGCGACCCGACAGCACTGTGGTGGTGTGTGCCGGGAGGAACTGGGCGACCCTTGGGTCGCCTTTTTTCTATCTACACTGCAGCTTTCTGCGGGGCCGATGCATTGAGCAACCAGGCAGCGTCAAACGCGTTGCCCTTCTGCTCAGCAGCGGTCGCTAGAAGTTTTGCGTAGTGGGTTTCACCGGTGTAATCGGTGCGGGGAAGGCTGGCAGCCAAGCGCCATTTGTTGAGCGCCTGATAACTCCTTTCACACACCTTGGCAGCGGCACCAATGCCGCCTACTGCTTCAAATGCGAACGCAATGGCGTTCGGAAAATCTGCGGGGTCCAGCATGGCAACCTCCATTTATCAACTCGCGGTTGATATTAACATCAACTGACTATTGCGCAACCCCTGTGAGAGTATCAACTCATGGTTGATAAGAACGAGCTACGGGCAGCTTTCACGGCGCGCCTTCACGAAGCACTCGACGACGCCGGTGTACGCACCCGGGGACGTGGCGTGGATATTCATAAGCATTTGGTGAAGGTTGGGGCTGAAAAAAGCACTCAGGCCATCAGCAAGTGGCTGAATGGTGAATCCATACCTGAGGCAGACAGCATGGTTATGCTGTGCTCATGGCTGAAGGTGCGGAGGGAGTGGCTGGAGTATGGCGTGCTGCCTAAAAAGCAGGAAAACGATAGCGGTATGCACAGCCACGCAAAAGGGCATGAAAGCAATGTTCACGAAGTCACCCGGATCTTTGGGAAGGTGCCATTAATTTCTTGGGTACAGGCAGGCGCGTGGTGCGAGGCCAACTTTGAAAATCATGACGGCGAAACGTGGCTATCTTGCCCTGTAGCAATTAGCGATAGCGGGTACGCACTTAAAGTACAAGGCGACTCCATGACAAATCCAGGACCAGGGCGCAGCTATCCTGCTGGGTGCATCATATTTGTGGATCCCGAAGCAGAAACAAAAACAGGGGATCGGGTGATAGCGAGAGTCCCTCGCACAAACGAGGCGACTTTTAAGGTTTTGGTAGAAGATGCGGGACGTCAATTTTTACGCCCTATTAATCCGCAATACCCAATCATTGATATTACGGAAGAAACGCACATCTGCGGAAAAGTCGTTGGAACCTTTCTTCCCGAGTAAAATTATTCAGTAGCGATCAAGATTAAATTCAGCAAGTAATTTTAGAACATCTTCCCACCGCTTACGGCGCGAATACGTTTTAAGCTCTCTCAAATGTCTATATTGCAAATGCACTTTACGAGCACTCCATTGCCGGTAAGAGTTATGGGATTGGCCCATTCCACGACCAATATAAGGTGCCAGCCGGTTAAACGCATGTGCTATTTTCTGAAAAAGAGCAGGGGGCACATTTGTATCTGCGTAGGCCATCATAACATCCAGAATAACCGTCAAACACTCCGAATAACCCTGAAACTGCCCATTACCACTGGACCGAATAAATGCTTGATCCACACAGCGTTCAAAGAAAGGAATAAAACAGTGAATCAAGCTTGCATGATTCATCCTCAACAAGCCGAGTATTTCTGTACGTCTAGCTTGATCATCTAAAAAAAGTTCTACAGCTGATGCTGTATTAGTATTGATATAACGCTCAAGTGCAGTCAGATTCTCATATGCAAGCCGATCCTTCTCTTTACGCTCCCGAATGAAAGGCATTAGCTCTTCAAAAAAAACCTCCAGGCTAGGAGTCTCCAAAACCAAAACGCCATTACCCGTTCTGTAAGGCCTATCTCTAGGGCTCGCTGCTCTTACTATTTGAATCACAGCATGAGGATAGGTTTCTGATTGGTAATCATATACATTTCGAGACCAATCATACGCAGTAAGAACGTTGTCATCTCCCAACCCATAACCCAAGAGCAATGTCGTTGACTCTTTCAAAGTCAATGCCAGCTTAATTTGCCGATACTCATTAGGACGAAACAGAACGGTGTAGTCTTCACGAGCAATTACGATCCCCTCAGGATCAGTTCTAACTCCGTGCAAATGGTAAACAGGAATTCTTCCCTTGGGGAATACCAAGGGCTCACTCGGACCTATCGTAACCGACGCAACATGCAAAAGACTTTCAAGTACGAGATCATAGTTAGTAGTAACTATCCACGACGGCGAGATCTCCATCAGTTTATCAGCATAAAAACTTTTTCTATCTTCATCCGGGTACCAAGACGTCAACTCTGCAACTTCTCGCTTAAGAGCTGAAAGAGACGCCTGATAGGAAATTGAGTTCATTTGAGAATGTTGCAAACACATCAACGATGCGACTTCTGGGTAACCGACCCCAATCATAGAATTATGTGAAAAATCAAAAGCGATTCCCATTTGAAGGGCTGCCTGTTGCAACAGAGCCCCCCATGAGAGTGCATCAGCTCCCACTAGCTCTTTAGAAAAGCCAGCACCGACAAATAGACATAAATTCCCATAAGCGCTTGAGAACCCAAGATAGCGTAGGACTTCTTCTCGCCCTGGCTGAACTTGTAACCCCATCACTGCCTCTCCATGACTTTAAAATTCCATTAGCGTTTTGAGCCGTCGTACACTTCACAACTCAGTCCTAAGACACTCCAAACGCTACTGAAATGCCATCACGCTGTCCAGCATCGTACGTCATGCAAAAAAACATCAACCATCAGTTGTTGACATAAAACAACCATTGGTTGATATTTGCCTCACTCTTCCACCACAGAGCGAGGCAACACCATGCACACCACCGCCACCCTGCACGTCCACCCGGCCGCTGCTAACCCCTCCCGCATCTTCGAAATTCGCCGCATGGCACAAGACTGCGGCTGCGCCTTCATCGCGTCCAAACCCAAGCTGAAACAGCGCTCCGCGCCTGCTCCGTTCGATCCGAACGACGGAGGGCAAGCGGCATGAGCAAGTACCAACTCGACAACCGCACCCTGGCGCTGCTCAAGGCCCAGGTCAGCCTAAGCGAAACTTTCAACCACCTCCTGCGCACCGAGACACAGCGCCAGGTTCTGTCCTTTCGCCTGAAAGTCGAACGCCGCATTGCCGACACGCACTTCAACGTTGAGTTGGGTAGCGAACGTCACACGCTGACCCTGACCAACAGCAAGAAGATGCACCTCAAACTTGCGGACTTCATTGAAGAGATCGTTAACGGGCCCTCCAACCCTGTTGAGACACCTGCCACTCCGCATGCAGATCGGCGCTACGGCGTGTTTGAAACCGAACACAAGCAACAGGTGTTCGATCTGGTGCGAACCGGCGGCGCACTCAGCCTCGATATGGGGTTTGAGCAACCGATCAACCTGGCGATCCACCGCAACAAATCCCGCGCTGGCATCACCACCATCATGAGTATCGGCGTCAGAAAGCCCCGCTCTAAGTGCTTCACGGTGTACGGCAGCGACGTGGAGATCTATTCCATGGTCGCTGAATCCATCACCCACCTGGCTGCCGTGGCGACTCCCGCCGCGCATGCAGGCTAGGAGGTCGCGATGGAACGTAGCCTCGAAAAAGCCGCCAAGTACTTCGGCCTGACACGCCCAAAGCTGATTGCACTAATGCGCGAAAAAGGTCTGCTGAACGACCGCAACCTACCGGCCTTCCCGGTGCGGGATCGCGAGTACCTGCGCGTCAAGGACAGCAACTGGTTCCACGCGACCGCCGGCATGCAGTACAGCCAGTCGACCAAGGTCCGACAAGCCGGCATCCGCTGGCTCGCCGACCAACTGGGGCTCGAGCTGCCAGCCATCCCGGCAGACAACCGTGAAGTGGCCTAGGGAGTACGCCCGCCAGATCGTCGCCATGCAAACACGCGAGGAGCGCAACGCTGCGCTCCTCGAAGTGCCGGAACATCTGCGGGAGCTGACCAAACGCCATTGCCTGAATGCCTGGAACCACCCCTCACGACTCAAACGCAAGGAGGCCGCAGCCCATGAGCAACACCAGCCAGACGCCGCTACGACTGCAACCCGCTGCGGATAGCGCCACCGTCGAGATGCTGCACCAACTCTTCGGCGACGTGCTTATCCCCCTGGAAAAGCTGCGCGTGCATTACTTCAAGAACCTCAACGAAAAGACTTTCACCGAGGCGATCAACAGCGGCCGGATTCAACTGCCAGTCACCACCCTTGATCACAGCGTTAAGGCGTTGCGGTACGCGCACATCAAGCACGTCGCGGCACTTATCGACATCCGCGCCTACAGGGCAGATGAAGACATGCCGCGACCGCAAAACGATTCAACGGAGCAGGACTAGTAACCAGACGGCTGCCACCACCAGCCAACGTAACTACCAGGAGCACACCACATGACTTCAATTCAAATCTGCGCATTGATCAGCATCGTAATCGCCGCCGGAATCCTCTACTGGGTCGGCTATCGAGGCGGCCTCACAGACGGCAAAAATGATGGCTACGACGAAGGCCATTCCGGCGGGTACATCTTGGGCCGTGACGAAGCTTCAGCCGCATACGCTACCTCTCTCAAAGAGATGTCAGATCAATGCATGCGCACCGAACTCCTATTGAGCCGGGAACCACAAAACCGTTACACCCTTCTCGCCATTGCCGAGAAGCTGAAGCTCGCCGCAGACACCTTCCGCGCCGTTAGATCCGAAAGCCAAGCAGCGCAGGCACTTGCCCTACGTGACAAGGCACTGAATATGGCTGCGCTGATGGACCGTTTCGAGCTGAAGGAGGATGTCGCATGAGCCAAGCCATCCCCATGCTGCGCCTGACACCCCAAGCCGCCGGCACACTGCAGCAACAACACGCTAAGGCCACCGAGGAACTGCGCGCACTGACCCGCTACAGAAAAGAGTTCGAACGTCAGTTGAAAGCCGTGATCGGTTATGAAGCTCTGCGCCAATTGCACAAGGCAACCGACGACGCCTTGCTGCTGGCCGACCTTGTGAGGGAAGCCGCATGAACTGGATCATCACTTCCACCGGCAAGCGCTTCGACTTGTTCGAGCCTGACGCCGACATGATCGACCCACGGGACATCTCGCACACACAGGCCCACCTGTGTCGATTCAACGGTCACACATGCGAGTTCTACAGCGTGGCCCAGCACAGGTGCATCGTCGCCGAGCTGGTGCCGGAAGAACACAAACTCGCGGCCTTGCTTCACGACGCGACCGAGGCGTACCTGGGTGACATGACCCGCCCACTCAAGCAGTGGATGCCCGACTACCGAGGTTTCGAAGACGTGATCTGGATGCGCGTTTGTGAGCGCTTCGACCTGGCCCTCTATCTCCCTGCCAGCGAGCACCATGCCGACCTGATTGCACTGGCAACCGAACGCCGCGACCTCATGCCAACCGATCCGGCTATCTGGGATTGCTTGGTCGGCATCGAACTCATGGTTGAAACCATTCGCCCATGGCCGGCCGCCGAAGCCCGGCTCACTTACCATCAGCGGCTGATGGACCAACTCGCAATCGAACACCGGAGGAAAGCGGCATGAAAAATCAACAGGACAACTCCAGCGCCCTGCCCGCTTTGCTCCGCATTCCAGGTAGCGTCGACACGCTAGAAACAAACAGTCTCTGCTGCGCAGCAGCAGGCATTATTGCTCCTTCCAGCGACACCGCCGAGGCACTTATACCCCACGAAAAGCTGCGCGGGGCAGCGCTTGCTGATGCAACGCTAAACGCTCAGGAACGCCCGCTCGCGCAGCCTGCTTTTGAGGAGAAAACACTTTCAATACTTGACGATCAACTTCATCTCGGCCAGTTGGCGAGCCGCAATAGAAATTGTTTGCGAATTGTGCGCGAAGACAGTGGCACACCTCATTCCATCTTTATTCGTACCATCAGAAAGCAAGCGCGCAAAAACTACACTTTGTTCGAGTGCCCCCCGAATTACCAAAAAGGGTTCGACCATTTCTTGAAGTGGCAAATCCACGGGATTGATCCCCTTCAAAGCCATCAACTGTGCTTCAACAGTGGTAATAATTTCGGTCTTAAGAGCTATATCGCCAGACTGAACATCTCCAAAACTTTTGAAGAGAAGGCTGCTTACGGTTGCTGCGCGTTCGGTCACACTACAAACAAGCTTGAAAATCACTTCGTGACGCTCACGGCGAGCAACCATCGCATCCCGCGTTTGCTTATTGCCAATGTAAAAGGCAGCTCCTACAGCTGCAATGCCTCCAAACGCCTGCAGCCATGCAGCAGCATCTCGCTTTGCATCAAATGCATCGAGAACAATAAACAGCGACCAACCCAAAGCGCCTACAGAGAGAAAGAACCAAACCATCCACAAGCTTGCGATTTTCAAACGTTGCAAAATTTTGAGCCCCATGAATACCAGCGGCCCACTGCCACTAGTTTCTCAAGGAGCTTGACCGGTTTTGAAATCGGCGTCCACGGAGGTGCAATTTGACCTCCTTCGCTCCCACCCCCATCACATCAGCAGTCAAAACCCAATTCGGCCTCGACTTCGCTGGCGAGATCCGTGTCGACCTCTTCGCCGGCGGCGGTGGCGCGACCATGGGCCAGGAGATGGGCACCGGCATACCAGTCGACATAGCCATCAACCACAACCCCGACGCCATCAGCATGCACAAGCGCAACCACCCGAGCGCTGAGCACTACATCACTGATGTCTACGACGTGTGCCCGCGTGTGGCAACTCGCGGCCGCCCAGTTGCGCACCTGCATGCCAGCCCTGAATGCACCCACCACAGCCTTGCTGCCGGCGGTCAGGCGCGCAGCACCACCAGCCGCTCCCAATCGTGGGTCATCCTTAAATGGGGGGGCCAAGCCAGCCCTCGCATGATCACCATGGAAAACGTCGTGCAGATCCTCCAATGGGGTCCACTGATCGCAAAGCGCTGCACCAAGACTGGACGAGTGATTCGCCGGGATATGACCATTGCCGCTGCCGGCGAGCGTGTCCCGGTGCAGGATCAGTACCTTGTGCCCGATCCAAAGCGCAAGGGACAGACCTGGCGTCGTTTCGAAAGCATCCTGCGGGCCATGGGTTACGACCTGATATACGGCAAACTCAAGGCTTGTGACTTCGGCGCCGCGACCACCCGCGAGCGCTTGTTCCTGATCGCACGTCGTGACGGACAGCCGCTGCGCTGGCCGGAACCGACGCACTTCAAGAACCCAGGCAAGGGACAATCTGCGTACCGAACCGCCGCCAGTTGCATAGACTGGTCGATCCCGTGCCCGAGCATTTTCCTTACCAAGGAAGAAGGCCGTGCTGCAGGCGTCAAGCGACCACTGGTGACCAACACGATGGAGCGCCTGCGCAAAGGCGCCAAGCGCTACGTCATCGAGCACAAGAACCCGTTCATCGTCAGCGTGAACCACACTGGCAACGACCTTGCACGCTGCCAATCTGTGGACGACCCATCAAAGACCATCACTAGCGCTCAGGGCTTTGCACTGGTAACTCCGCAGCTCGCGCCCTTCATCACCGAACATTCCAATGGCAGCAGCCAACGCAACATGCCGGGGGATGATCCCCTACGCACCATCTGCAGCGGTGTTAAAGGCGGTCACTTCGCGCTGGCCGTTGCCTATGTTGCACAGCACAACGGCGGGTACAACGAGACGCCCGGACATCATCCCGTAAAGCCCCTGACTGCCATCACCACCACAGGCAGCCAACAACAGATCGTCACCGCCCACCTTTCGACGCTTCGCAGGAACTGCGTAGGCAAGAGTATGGACGATCTGGTGCCCACCATCACGGCCGGCGCCGAACATCACGCCCTGGTCGAGTACACGCTCGCACCAGAAGTCGAGGCCGGCGCCATGCGTGTCGCCGCCTTCCTGATGGGTTACTACGGCAGCGACAACCTTTACGATCTGCGCGACCCGGCCGCGACCATCACCACGCGGGACCGCCTTGCTCTTGTAACAGTGACAATCGAGGGCATGCCGCATGTGATCGTCGATATCGGCATGCGCATGCTCACGCCGCGTGAGCTTTACCGTGCGCAGGGTTTTCCCGACAACTACGTGATCGACCGTGGGCACGACGGCCGTAAGTTCAGCAACAAGACACAAGTGCTCATGGTTGGCAACTCTGTTTCACCTCAACCGATGGCCGCTCTCATACGGGCGAACATGAGTGGGTGTAACGCTGAAAAGTTGGAGGCCGCATGATGGAGTTCCAAAGTGAAACACTGAGCGACGAAGAGCTGTCCACCATCACCGGCTATCAGATCCCTTCGAAGCAAATCCAGTGGCTGACCGACAACCACTGGGAGCACGTTCTGACCGGTGCCCGCCGACCTATCGTAGGCCGGGTATACGCACGAATGAAACTGGCTGGCGTCACGCCTACTGCCGTCAACCCAGCGGCCGAAACCTGGACGCTCGACCTGGCGAATGTGAGCTGACCAATGCGCAGGAAGAATGCAGCCAACCTGGACCTGCCACCTCGCATGATCCGCCGCAATGCAACACTCAAGAGCGGCAAGATCTGGACGGGGTATTACTACAATGGCAGGGACGCCAACGGCAAACGTAAAGAGATTCCCCTGGGAGGCGACCTTGACCAGGCTAAAGTGGAATGGGCCAGGCTGGAGCGACGAGCACCACCGAAGCCCAACCACTTGCTGGGCTCTCTGTTTGACAGGTACGTGAAAGAGATCATCCCAACTAAGGGCTTGCGTACCCAGTCCGACAACATGAAAGAACTCAAACAGCTCAGGAAAGCGTTTGAAAAAGCCCCCATTGACTCGATCACACCCCAGGTAGTGGCGCAGTACCGGGACGCACGGACTGCAAAAGTCAGGGCCAACCGTGAAATCGCGCTGCTATCGCACATGTTCACGATCGCCCGTGAGTGGGGCCTGACCAGCAATGCCAACCCTTGCTTCGGGGTTCGGCGCAACAAAGAAAAGCCTCGGGACTATTACGCCGGCGAAATCGTTTGGAATGCGGTGTACACCGAAGCGGTGCAGGAACTCAAGGATGCCATGGACCTGGCCTATCTGACGGGGCAGCGCCCGGCCGACGTGCTCAAGGTAGCCACTACCGACCTGAACGCCGACTTCTTGATGGTTAAACAAGGGAAAACAGAAAAGAAACTACGCCTTCGACTTGAAGATGCTGGAGTGCAATCAGCGCTTAGTGCCTTTATCAATGACCTGCAGGAACGCCGCGCCTTGGCCGGCATCAAGACATCAACGCTCATCACAAACACCTCCGGCCTTCGAATGAGTCAGCAGATGTTGCGCAACCGGTGGGACGAAGCCCGCGAGAAAGCCGCTATTAAGGCGGGCGCCGATGGCGATTCATCCCTGGCAGTGCTGATCCGTGAGTTCCAATTCAAGGACATCCGCCCGAAAGCAGCCAGCGAGATCGAACTTACACATGCCAGCCGTTTGCTTGGACACTCAACCGAAGAGATGACCAAGAAGGTCTATCGACGAGTAGGGGAGATCGTGAAACCAACCAAATAACGAGTTTGCCGCCCCTCACGCAGGGGCGGCCAGGTCAGTAATGCGGCTCAAGCTCTGTTGCGTACAACAGCACCAGGAGATACAGATGTCTCCCCACTAGTAGTAACCAGCACGCCAGAAATCACACCCAAAACTTCTAACTTACCGCCTTCATTCGTAGCATCGCCGCGTACCGTTCCTCTCAAACTTACGTCCGCGCCGTTCTGGACGATTAAGTTGGATACCATCCCGTTCAAAGTCAAAATGCCTCCCGCCTTTACGATCACAGTGCCAGTCACCAATCCGTTAAGGGTAAGCAGTTCCGTGACAATCAGATCACCGTCGACTGTTCCATTCTCAGTGCGCATCTATCTATTCCTTTATCGCTCAGGTTCGGAACTACGCTTATAACCACAAGCGAGCGTGACATCAATATGCCCCCGGAACAGACTCCAGCCATCAATGAGCGTCTCAAAACGAGCATCACCACGCCTCAAATTTTAGGTAATTGCGGAAACGATTGTAAAAGTTGCGGAAACGATCATAAATCGCAGGCAATAAAAAACCCCGTAGACCATTGATCTACGGGGCTTTAAGAGTGGAGGCCGAGGTCGGAATCGAACCGGCGTAGGCGGATTTGCAATCCGCTGCATAACCATTTTGCTACTCGGCCTCAAACGATCAATGCCCTTACCACTGACATTCACCGCATAAAAACTTGAGTGGGCTATAAAACCCTGCCTCTACTCTAACTCATTGAATACATTGAAGTTTTTAATGCTTCGTTGCGTTCGATGGGCGCCATTATGTACTCATTTGCTTTTGCCTGCAACCCCTTGATTTCAAAAATATTTCGCATGGGGATCAAGGGGTTGCGTGCCTGCCCTACTCCTGCACGCGCCGTTCCTGATACGCCGGGTCGGCCTTGATCTGGGCGTCGGTGAAGGGCAGCGTGCGCAGTTTTTGCTGTGAGAACAACTGTGTCTGGTCTTTGGAATGCGCGGACGCGGGGTTGCTCGACAGAGAGAATGCCAGCACGCCTTGTGCATGGGGGCCCCGGTCGTCGAAGGTGACGATTTGCAGGTAGCTGCTGCCGCTGACCACTTCGCGCTTGCCGTCGGCGCGAGGCACGGTTTGCATGGCGTTGTAGATCCCCAACTCCTGCGGGCCACCATGCACCGGGGTCTGGCCGGACACCTGGATATCGCCCCATCGGCTGTCGGCGCCCAGGCCGAGTTTGGCGACCGCTGCGCTGGAAGCCAGCATGGCTTCGCGCAGGGCTTGGGCAACAGGCGCGCGGTCGATGGCCAGGCCGCGTGGTGTGGTCAGCGGCTGGGTCGGGTCGAAAGGCACGCGCCAGGCGTCGGGGATTTGCTGCAGGTGTTCGACCAGATCGATGAAGTGCACCAGGCCCAGGCCGCTGTCGAGGTTGGCGTGCCGGTCCCAGGTGCTCAGGCGGCTGCACAGCGGTTGCAACGTGGTGGCGTCGGCGCCGAGTTGCTTGGCGCAGAATTCAAGCAGGTCAGGCATGACCTGGCCGGCGAGGTAGACCTCATTGTCCATGACCATGTTCTGCAGGTCGACAACGCGGATCCGTTGCTTCTCCAGGGACTGCAGCCGCTGCAGGGCAAAACGCGCACGCGGTCCAAGGCCGATGTGGTCCTGGCTGATCACCGGTGAGAAGCCGGTCAGCGGCGCCTTGGGGTTGGCCATCCAGGCCGAGTCGTTGGAGTGCTGAACGTAGTCGGTGCGCGCAAGTTGTGGCAATTGGTCGGCGGCGAAGATGCCAGCCTGGGCCGCGCGCGGATCCACATCCCAGGCGCAGGCACTGTGGGCGCCGTCGAGCATGATCATCTGCAGGCCGGCACGCGGGTCGCTGCATTGCGCCAGTTTCGCCGCACTGACGTTGGGCACCACCGACAGGTTCATGTACAGGCTTTGGCCCTGGTCATCGACGGCCACGGTGTTGACCCATGGAATGCCTTGCAGCGTATGCACCGAGGTTTGCAGGGCCTGGAGGTCGCTGGCCTGGTTCATCGCGTACCACTGCTGCAGCACGCGGTCGTTGCCCAGGTTGGCATCGCGCAGGCTGAATGCGTAGTGGTTGTCCCAATCGAGCTTGCCCGGCCATTGCACCACCGGGCCGAACTGCGAGCTGTAGACCGGATGCACCACGGGTTGAATGCTGCCGTCCGGCTGTTTGACCTGCACGGTCACCGTGGTTTTTTCCAGGGCGATGGATTTGCCGTCGAGCAGGTAGCGCGTCGCGTCCTTGGGATCCAGCGTCAGGCGATACAGCGTGAAGTGCTTGGAGGTATCCACCGTATGGGTCCACGCCACATGTTGGTTGAAACCGATATTGATCACCGGCAGGCCGGGCAATGCGGCGCCCATCACATCCAGCTGGCCGGGAATCGTCAGGTGCATCTCGTAGAAACGCATGCCGCCCACCCACGGGAAATGCGGGTTGGCCAGCAACATGCCACGGCCATTGAACGAACGCTCTCGGCCGACCGCGACCGCGTTACTGCCGCGGTCCAGGCTAAAGCGCTGTTGCTGGGCGTCAGCCAGTGCAAAGGCCTTGGCAGTCGGCCGCACGCTGGCGGTCGCCTGAGGCGGCGCCGCGCCTACCAGGGCTTCGGCAAACTGGCCGACACCGCCTTCGACCAACAACCTGCGCGTCAGCTTCACCAGGTCGCCAACCTCCAGCGGCCGCACCCATGCCGCCTGGCACTGCGCGGGAGCGCCCTGCTCTTTCAGGTATCGGTTGTAGCCGGCGACGTAGCCTTCCATGCGCTGGCGGATCTGCGGGCTTTGCGCGTTCCAGAACGCGGCGACGGCCTGCGGCGTGTTCAGCCAGGTGAAAAACACGTCACTGGCCAGGTTGTTGCGTTCCTCCAGGGTCGACTGCTCGGGACCGAAGAATTTGGCGCGCTGGCCATTCACCGTCACCACCTCATTGGCCAGCAGGCACAGGTTGTCCTGGGCATACGCGTAACCAATGCCCAAGCCCAGGCCGCGCTCGTCGCTGGCACGAATATGTGGCACGCCGAAACTGGTCCGCCGAATATCCGCCGACGCTTGTGTCGACTGTTCCCGCGCCGATGCGGCCAGGCTCAACCCCAGCAACAGCCCCGCCACGCACACCCTGGACAACCCGTTGGAAATAATCACGCAGACTCCACAGTCAAATTGAACACCCTCACCAGGGGTAGCTACCCCACCGTAAGGACGCAAAAAGCCGCGGACAATTTAGCGCGCGCCGAGGTTTATTTAAGGCGGCGCGACTGTGACAAAACCGATACCGACAAAATTTCTACATCCGAGACTTCATGATTTTGCTCGCTCGTACGTCTTATTAACTAAGAGCGCCATCATTTTCCTGATCAGGCTCTGATAAGGAGTTTTGCATGTACAACCCGCAAGTGCCCACGGACGGACATTCACCGGCAGCCGACGCCCATTACGGCAGCGGCGCACAGACGTTCGGCAAAGCGCCCGAACAGCAAGGCAACCAGCGTATTCGCCATTTGCTCAAGTGTTTCGGTTTGCGCACCAGCCTGATTCGGCTGAAGGTCATCGACGCCCTGCTCACCGCCGCCGACAACCAGCGCACGCTGGGCGTGCGCGGCGTGCACAGCCATTTGCTCGAACTGGGCATCCCGCTGTCGTTTCTGAGTGTGCGCGAGGTGCTCAAGCGCCTGTGCAGCGAGGGCGTGATCACCCTCAATGCAGATAAAAGCTACAGCCTTCATGAAGAGGCTGCGAAGGTACTCGAAGGTCGCGCCTGACGTCGCGTCGCAGGCTTAGAGCTTGACCTTGCGGCGCATGATGCCGTTGATCACCACCACGACCACTGCAACGGCAATGGCGATGGTCTGGAACGTCTTCTCACTGATCGCCCCGATGTTCTGCAGATAGGACAGGCCAAACATCGTCGCCAGTACCGCCAGGGCGATCAGAATCGAGTATTTCAAACGTTGCTTTTGGGTCATGACGGGTTCCTGAACCTGAAAAATGTATCCACTTTGTATCGCCGAACATGCCAAGTACATACCCGGCAACGGGGATGGACGCGGGTCGGCAGGGTCCTATGTTACAGGCGATGAAAAGCTTTGGCTTGTCTGACGCCTGATTGATCCTGTAAGCCCCCGGAGGACTTGGACATGCTTCGTCGTATCGCACTGCTGATCCCCTTGCTGGTCATGTTGAGCATGAGCGGCTGCTTCTTTTTCCCGCACGGAGGCGGCTGGCACGACCATCGCTATTCAGAAGGCGGGCCGGGGTACTACCACCGCTGACGCCTGAGCGGTATCAGAAAATTCTCTGATTCACCGACACTCGGTCTTACACACAGCAGTCCCCTCAGGAGGAACCTCGGCGGGTGTTTTCCACACCCAAAGAGGCGCCTGAGGAACAGGGAACCTCCTAATGACAGGCGCTTTTCTTGGCAAGTCAAAAAGGTACCCACCGATGTCAATATCTGCCTATACACCTCCCCACCAGCCCAGCGCTGAAACTCTCCCGCTTCCCACTCCCGCTGCGACACCCGCATTATTGGTCAGCCCTGCGCCGACACCTCAGCCTTCAGAGGACGCCGACCAGACACCTACAGGGCGCCAGCGGCGCTCACCCACCGACACCAGCCATACCGGGCTGGCACGGTCCCTGGCGGACAAGCAGAACCTGCGGACCCTGGGGCAAAAGCTCAACGAGATAGCCGCCCGCCTGGGGGTGAACACCACGCCCCAGGCCATCATCTCCGCGCTGACGACCGCTCTCATGGATATTCATCCGGCCTCAACCTACGCCTCGCAAGTAGACACCGCATCGACGCTTGAAGACTTCATCACCGACTACGGGTTGAAGATGCCCAACAGCCATTTTTCCCTGACCGCGCTGGCCGACGCGGTGCTCGACCGCGCCATGGAACACCCACTGGGCAACTTTGGTGGCGCGCTGTCCTGGCCAGTGCCGTTGAGTAGCCAGGCGCAGCGCTCGCTGATGGAAAACGCGCGGCTCTATGTGACAGAGCATCCGAATCCCCCACCGATGGTGACAAGCCAGGGGCTTCTGGAGTACTTGAACAGCAACCAGCCACTGTCTGCCGAGGCCCTGAAGGACCCGGCAAAGGCACTGGAAGCACTCCTTGGCACCGCGCGTGCGCAAGGGTTGGGCCACGCCTTGCAGACCCAATTGAACGGGATTGCGACCGATACCAGCGTAAACGACTACACGTTGGCGGCGATGAATTTGTTTCTGGACCCGACATCGATTGCTGAGCCCAATAAAACCAAGGTTGCTGGCTTCGATCTGGTCCAGCAAAGTCATTGGGGCAAACCCGCTTCCACGATAGTGGACAACCTCAGCAAGCATTTGGAGACCAAACGCTACACCACATCTGGAATGGCCAAGGTCGGTGCTTACCTGCTACTGGCCAGGACAGCCCCTGAACTGCTGATCAAAGATATCCCCGCCAATGTCACCTATGGCAGCCCTGCCTGGGTCAGCCTGTCGATCGCAGCGGCCACGATAGAACACCAGGCACCTGGTAAGGTGCCCAATATGACCTTTGCCCAAGTCATGCTGGAGGCCGAAAATGCCGGCCTGCAAAACCTTGCCATGACCCAACAGGCACAGACCGCTGCGCTGCGAGTCTGGGGGGTGGTCAACGGCGTGCTTTCTGAAACAGAGGCTGGCCGTTACAACACCACCGACGTTGAGAAGGTCAGGAGTGCCTTCAATCAGCAGGCACGCATGCGCGTCGACGCCAGCAGCCAGATTGAGGCCCCTATTCCCAGCCGCAAGGAAATCGCGCTGGCCCAGCTGAAAGAAAGGTTTGGCGAGAACGTACCTTTTGAAGAGAAACTCCTGACCGTCAAGCAGACCACGCAGCCGTACGCCCAGCCCCTCTTCGACCCCAATCGCGCGCCCGCCGGCCGGCATTCGCTGCTGGATATCGCCATGAGCGGCCTGCACCAGTATGAATGGGAGTCCACCGACGATCGGATCGTTGAGGCGACACGAGGCAAGTCCCTCAATCTGGAGGTGAAAACCGAGTTCGACACTCAATTCACCGCTGCCATCGACCAGCGCAAACAAGGCCTCAAGACGGCCGTCAAACAAATGATTGCCCAGCTCCCTCTGCCTGACAGGGAACAATTCGAATACGGCAAGCTTGAGTTCTTTCAAAATCATACCTACCAGTTGGGCCTGGGCTTTACCGATCGAACCCTCGCAGAAAAAAACCAGGCGTTGCTGGTCAAAACCACGGGGGTAGACGGCGAAAAGGTCTATGAGATCGACTTTAAACGGGGTTCCATCACCGCGGTGCCGAACACCGTCCTGACTCAAGAGCGCGAGCGCGAAGCCAACCGTGTCTTTCCGATAGAGTCGTTCAAACCCTCCAATACCGTTGCCGCAGCCCTGGCTTCAGGCGGTCAAGCGAGCGAGCCACGCGCCACCCCCAACAGCTTTGCAAGCACGCGAACCCAGGCCATTGCCGATGCTTTTGTCGAACACCTGGATATTGATAACAACGATGTGGTCAAGCAGGCCAAGGGCACCACGACGTTCGACAAGCAAATGGAAACCGAGGGGAAACTGGCGGATTTTTTTCTCGACCTGATTCCCCTCAGGTCGGCGATCGTCAACTTTCAAAACGGTAACCACCTGGACGGCGCAATCGACCTGGGCATGGATATCTTCGGGTTTGTCACCGCCGGCGCGGGGAAGGTTGCCAAGGTCGGCGCTAAAGCTGCCGGCGCGGCGAGCAAGGCCTTGAAGGTCGCGAAAATCCTCGGGACCACCGTCATCAGTGAACTCAACCCGCTGGGTGGGCTCGGCGACCTGGTGGAAGGTGGCGCCAAGCTGATCGGCAAGGGTGTGGACAAGATCAAGGGCGCGACAGACTCCTTGAACCTGGCCAATGCGATGAGCCGCGAACATGGGCTCCTGACGTACGGTTCGTTCAAGTACGGAGGCCAGACCTACGAGGCCGACACCATCCTGTCGAATGGCCAACGCTATGCCTACGATCCGGTCCAGATGAGGCCTTACGGCACCCCGTTGGACGACTTCAACCCTCTGGATGCAATGATGCCGCCCTCGCCGAGGATGGAGGGCGCCATAGGACGGCCAGGTAACGCCCGGTATAACCCCATCGACCGGCAGGGCCGTCACGTCCACACCGCGCCCAAAACCGACCACTTGCCTGACGCAGAGTACGTAACGAGCATCAACGGTGCGCGCAATGACGCCCATTTCACCCCCAGCAGAAAAGCCGCAACCCGCGAAAAGTTTGGTCGGGAAATGGACGCCTTCTACCAACGCATGGCCTCTGGCGAACTGCCAGCGCGCCCGACCATTCCCGAGATCCCCAAAAGTGTCACACCTTCACAACTGATCGAAAAAGCGCTGGACGCGGCAGATGGGGTGGTCTTTGGTGACGTTCACAAAGACCTGGCGAGCTTCCAGACACTGTTCGACAACGTGGACACCTTCAAGCAAAAAGGCGTGAAGAAGCTGTATATGGAAGCCACGTTTTATGACGCACAGATGAAGCTCGTCGACGACGGCATCGGCTACCTTGGGGATGGCATAACCCCACGGTTTCCCTCTTTCAATCAACTGGTTAAAAAGTTTTCCGATGCAGGCATAGAAGTCGTGCCGCTGGACCATTGTTACTTGACCCGGCACAAGGATGAACGCGAGCTGTACAAGCAAGCGATGAAGGCCGAGGACTTTGTGCCAAGGCTAAAGGAATTCAACTACTACGCCGCGCAGACCATCCGGCAAAACTCCGCGGGCGAAAAATGGATTGCCTTGGTGGGCAACGCCCACATGAAAACCAGCCAAGGTATCCCGGGCGTGGCAGAGTTGACGGGCAGCATCGGTGTCGGGGTGTTTAAAAGGACCGATCCGGGGCCAAGCCTCGGGCTCAGGAAAACCAATCACGTGCCTGATCCAGCCCAGCGTTTGAAACCCGATGATCTGCCTGGTGACCTGCACATCTTCAAACAGGAAAAAGCGTCACCCAGGAATTCAGTGGCGGCGTAAGCCGGGTCGATGAGCCGACCCACGAAAGCCCGGCGAAATGCCGGGCTTTCGTTTCAGAGCCTGTCAGCCCGCATGCACCCATCGCTGATGCAACCCGCGTGCAAGCGCGTCCAGCGCGAACCCCAACACCCCGATCAACAGCACCATCGCCATCAGTTCCGAATAAGCCAACCGATCACGCGTATCCAGGATGTAATACCCCAGCCCCGCACTGACCCCGAGCATTTCGCACGGCACCAGCACGATCCACAGGATCCCGATGGCCAGGCGCACGCCGGTCAGCACATGCCCGACCACCCCGGGGATGATCACGCGGCGCAAGGTTTCCCAGCGCGTGGCGCTCAGGCTCTGGCTCAATTGCAACCAGCGCGGATCCAACTGACGCACGCCGGCTGCGGTATTGAGCATAATCGGCCACACAGCGGCAAAGGCCAGCAGGAAGTAGATCGGCGGGTCCCCTACCCCCATCAGCATCACCACGATGGGCATCCAGGACAACGGCGAGATCATCCGCAGGAACTGGAACGCGGGCGTGGTCGCCGCCTCCAGGTTGCGCGAACTGCCCACCAGGAGCCCGAGTGGCACCCCCACCAGCAAGGCCAGGAACAGCCCGACAAAAATGCGCTTGAGGCTGACGGCGATGTGCAGATACAGCTCACTCCGCCCGAGCAATTCCCCCAGGCTGGTGAACGTCGCCGCCAGCGAAAAGCGCGCGGACAGGCCGTCCGCGTCGCCCAATACCTTCACCCCCAGCCACCAGAGCACCAGCAAACCGGCCAGGCCACTCAACCCGAGCAACCAGCCCGGGACTCTGCGGTTGTTCAAACGCCAATCTCCTCGGTCCGCTCAAAGCCGTCCGGCAAGCCAAAGGTCTTCATGCCGCCCACCGCCTCGATGGCGTTGCGCACGAAGCGGTCGTCCACCAGGTCCTTGGCAACGAAGGCAGGGTCGAGGTCAGCGAGGAATTGCTTGTCGCCCTCGATCAGCGTGTCTTTCAAGCGCCGCACCAGTTCCTCGGTGTAGCTGGGGAACGGATAGGGTTGGAAGTCGATGCGGTGCTCATCCCAATTGGCGTGCTGGATAGCGCCATCGGCCAGGTAGGCCGCGCGGTCGCCGGCCGCCGGGGCGAGCACCTTGCTGAGCACCGGTTCGGCATGCGGCGTGTAGCGGTTCGGGCCGTCCTTGGACAGCAGTTTCACCGCCTCCTCGCGGTTGTCGCGGGTCCAGACCTGGGCCTTGACGATAGCGTTCACCACCTTCTGCGACCATTCCGGGCGGTTGGTCAGGTCATGTTCATGCATGAACACCACGCAGCACGCATGGTTGCGCCACACGTCACCGGTAAAGCGCTGCACACGACCGACCTTGAGGTTCTCCGCCAAGGCGTTGAACGGCTCGGCGACGATGTAGCCATCGATGCGCTTGCTGGCCAGGGCCGGCGGCATGTCCGACGGCGGCAGCACGATCAGGTTGACCTCGTTCGCGGCAATCGCACTGCCGGCCGCACGGGCGACCGGGGTCAGGCCGTTGTCGCGAAACAGCTGCTGCACCACCACGTTATGGATCGAATACCAGAACGGGATCGCTACCGACTTGCCACCCAGTTGCTTCACCTCAGTAATGCCCGGCGACACGGTCAGGCCCGAACCGCCGACGTGGTTCCACGCCACCACCTTGGCCGGCACCTTGCTGCCATAGCGCGCCCACACGGTCATGGGGGACAGCAGGTGGATCACGTTGACCTGACCCGAGATAAACGCCTCGATCACCTGCGCCCAACTGCGCAGCAGCACCGGGCGTTCGGCCTTGATGCCTTCGGCTTCGAACAGGCCATTGTTGTGGGCGACCAGCAACGGCGTGGCGTCGGTGATCGGCAAGTAGCCGATGCGTACCGGCGCATCCGGCTCGCTGGCGGCGCGCGCCTGCAGGCTGCTCAATAGTGGCAACGCGCCGGCGGCGCTGAGTACGGCGGACAGTTTGAGAAAATCACGGCGCGAGTGAGTCAGGTCATCCAGGCACATGGCAGGGCTCCGGCAGGTCAAGGGGGTTGGGTTGGGGGCGGCTCGCCTGCCGTAGGGTTTTGAGAATCTCGATGCGCAGCGTGCCGATGGCTTCCACCTGTTCTTCACGCGGCTGCGGCAGGTCGATCAGCCATTCGCCCAGCGTCCGCGCCGGGCGGTTGCCCAGTAGCAGGATGCGGTCGGACAGCAACAGCGCTTCATCAATGTCATGGGTGATCAGCACCGCCGCCGCGCCTTGCTCGCGATTGACCTTGAGCAACAGGTGCTGCATGTCCGCGCGGGTAACCTCGTCGAGGGCGCCGAATGGCTCATCCAGCAGCAATACCTGCGGCTGGCGTGCCAGGCAGCGCGCCAACGCCGTGCGCTGCGCCATGCCACCGGACAACTGCGCCGGAAACTGCTGGCGCGCGTGCTCCAGGCCTACCGCTGCGATGGCGTGGTCGACGCGGTGGCGGCGCTCTTCAGGGCTGAGGTGCGGCTGGCGAGCGAAATCCAGGCCGAAGGCGACGTTCTTTTCCAGGCTCAGCCAAGGCAACAGGCTGGGGTCCTGGAACGCCACCGCGACGCGTGGATGCGGGCCGTTCAATGGTTCACCGAGCACACGTACGCTGCCGCCTTGAGGCGTTTGCAAACCGGCCAGCACACGCAACAGGCTGGACTTGCCAACACCACTGGGACCCAGGATCGACACTACTTCGCCAGGCTGCAACTGCAGGTCGAATCCCTGCAATACCGGGCCACTCGCGTACCCCAGGCAAATCCCCTGGGCCGTCAATACCGCCGGGCTCATAGGTTGGCCTGACGCTGCAACTCGGTGCGCAATTGCACCAGGCTTGGCGTGACGATCGGCACGAAAGCCGACTCACGCCAGCGTCGCGCAAACCCACTGCCATGCGCGGTGAGATAGGCCTTTCCACCGCTGGCCTGCAACTCCAGCTGCACAGCGCTGGCGGCGGTTTCGGCCAAGGCGATGCGCAGCTTGAACAACGGCACCGGCTCGGCGGCAAAGCGCCCGGCCAACAGGCCGCTCTTCAACTCGCTGACTAAATGATCGAGGGTCACGCGCAATGTCTCGAGTTCTTCACGCAACACCGTACGGCTGGCCCCCAGATGGTTGGCGACTTCGGCCAGTGAGCGCCGCGCCAGGCCGATCGACATGCCGCACTGCAGGCCAAGGAACGCCGGGCGTACCGCTGGCAGAAACTTGCGCGCATCGTCATGCAGCAACCAGTCGCGGCTCAGCTCCACGCCTTCCAGGCCCAACGCCGCGGTGTTGCTCGATTGCAGGCCGAGCAGCTCCAGGTCGCGCGAGCGCTGCAAGCCGGCCACTGAATCCGGAATCGCCAGGATAAACGGTGCGCCACCGCCGGCATGTTCAATCGCCGCAGCGGCAACAAAGCCGTTCTTGCGCAGGTTGGTCACCCAGTGCAGGCGACCGTTGAGGGTCCAGCCGTGGTCGTTGGGCTCGGCGCTGATCTGCAACGTCTCGATGCCCGACAAAAACTTCATCGCATTCGACAATCCGGTCGCCCCCGCCAGCTTGCCGCTGAGCAGGTCCGGCAGCAGTTGCTCGCGCAGCCGCGCATTTGGGCTTTGCAGCAAATACTCGATAAACGAACGCTGGCCCCAGCACACGAAGGCCGCCGCCAGCGAATGGCTGGCGACATTGGCGATGGCCTCCACGGCGCCGGCCACATCCCCGCCCAGCCCGCCGAGTGCCGTGGGCACACCGATACGCAATACATTGGCTTCTGCCAGCCGTGGCAGCACTTCCTGTGGATCGCAACTGCCCACATCCAGGGCCTGCGCTTGAACATCGAGCCAACGGCTCAAGATAGGGTCAAGCATTCATGTTTCTCCTTGTTAACGCAGAGGGACCATCGCCACTTCAGCTGGCCGGTTTTTCCCAACGGTATTGCGCCAGCTCCGGGTTCAGCGGGGTACGGGCAAACACGTTAGCGAAGTTGCACAGGGTTGCCAGGCTGACGCCCAAAATAACTTCCAGGGCCTGGCCTTCGGAGTAGCCTGCCGCACGGAACGCGTCATAACCGGCATCGCTGACATCGCCGCGGGTGGCGATCACTTCACGGGTGAAGGCGGCGAGTGTCTCATACCGCGCATTGGGTAATTCGCCACGCTGGCGCAGGGCCTCGATCACCGCCTCCGGCAGCTTGGCTTTGTTGCGCGCCACGGCGGTGTGACCGGCAACGCAGAAGTCGCAGCCATGGGTCGTCGCGGCAATCAATTGCACCACTTCACGATCAGCCAGGCTCAGTTCGGCCTTGGCGTTCAGGCCGGAGACGGTGATGTAGGTTTCCAGCGCCGCCGGAGCATTGGCCAGCACCGCCAGCAGATTAGGGATAAAGCCCGAGCCTTTCAGTGCGTTTTCGAGGAAGGGTTTGGCCGCATCCGGGGCGGTTTCGGGGGTGAGCAGCGGTACACGGGACATGGAGTGGTCTCCTGGGGGGTTGGTGTAACCAGTCTGTTGGTTATAAAAAAACCCCTCAATAGGCTAAAGTAGCGATTACTTGCTCTTGAGTCTTTCCATTAGATGAATTCGTCCAGTGCACTTGTCGATTGGTTATTAGACAGCCTCGAACTCAACACCAGCCTGTTCCACGTCGGGCGTTATTGCGGCGACTGGCACGCCAGTACCCACGGCCTGGCCCGGGCCAGTTTCCACCTGATCGTGCAGGGTCAGTGCTGGTTGCACATCGATGGCGAGCCCACGCCGGTGGCGCTGGACAACGGCGACGCGGTGTTCCTGCTGCGTGACCTTGAGTATCGACTGTCGGGTGAGGCCACGGCGGCGGGCGCGCAGGAATGCCCGCGTCGCCCAATGGAGCCGCTGGACAGCAGCGCCACCGACGGCGTGGGCTTGGTCTGCGGGTTCTTCCATTTCCAGTCCGGCCTGTCGGCGATGATTGTCGACACCCTGCCCGCCTGGATCGTGCTGCGAGCCGGCGATCCGTCACTCACGGCTGCGCGCAACCTGTTCGACCTGATCCTGCAAGAATGCGCACGCACTCCGCCCTCTTCCGCCTTGCTGGAACGCCTCTGCCATCTGCTGTTCCTGTATGTGCTGCGCCAACAGGTGCTGGATAACACCGAACTTGGCGGCCTGGCCGCGCTGGCCCGGCAGCCGACATTTGCGCATTTGCTCGAGCAATTGATCGCCCACCCCGAGCAACCCTGGAGCCTGGAAAGCATGGCCGCCTGCACCGGGCTGTCGCGCTCGGCGTTTTTCAAGCGGTTCAATGAGCTGTGCGGGCAATCGCCGGGGCAAGTATTGCTGATGATGCGCGTGCGCCATGCCTGCCAACTGTTCAAGCAGGACCAGACCGTGGCCGATGTAGCGCTGGCGGTGGGGTATCAATCAGTGGCGGCGTTTACGCGCGCGTTTCATAAGGTCACCGGGCAGCAGCCCGGCGCTTACCGCAAGGGTTTGGCGTCGAAATAAAATGCAAGTGTGTAGTTTTACGCCAATCAAGCTGTAAGAAAATATGGAACTGTTTTTCCGGCGCTCTCACACAAGGAGTACATCTTCGGCAAACAGTGGAACTTTTCACCCATGATCAACCCCGCAGCACCTCCGACAAGCCGCCAAAACCATGATCCGCTGCGCGATGCAAAACCTTCAGCGCCCGAGGATTCCATCTACGTCCAGCCGCGTTTGGACCCGAGCAAGGGCCCGATGCAAACCAAGACCGAGGTTTTGCACAACGACGATTACTCAAAGATTTCACGGCAGGCCAAGTGGGACTTCCTGAGCAGACCGCCGGAGTTAAAGCAACTCACACTGGTGATGGAAACGGGCAATGCTGCCGACGCGGTCCATGTCGGCAAAAACCCTGATGGCCGTCTCAAGGTCCAGATCAATGGAAAGTCATACGCGCTCGATGACAAGGACCGAGACGGGAAGCCCCTGCATTTGCTGATCAAAACCCACGGCGGAAACGACCAGGTAACCGTCAGTGAAGACGTGAAAAACCCGCTGACGATTGAAGGGGGCAAAGGGGATGACACGCTCACTGGCGGCGGTGGCATCACTCGGCTTCTGGGCGGGCCGGGCAACGACACGCTTAAGCTGCGCTCGCATGCAGGCTATGCCGAAGGCAACGACGGCGACGATACAATCATCGGCGGCCCCGGCAATTCAGCCATGTACGGGAACAACGGGGATGATCGGCTGTATGCGGGCGCCGGCCCCGCCACAAAACAGAGCTATCTGGATGGGGGAGCAGGCAACGACCGGCTGTACGCCGGTAATGGGCATACGGTACTCCATGGTGGCAAAGGTGACGACGATTTGGTCGGGCACGATCGAACGACGTTCTACACCGGTAAAGGTCAGGATCGAGTCTGGAACAACCAGCAAGGCGATCATATATATGCCAAGACCGGCGATGTGTACGACCGGTCGCAAGGCTCAACATTGACCCCGGTGCAACCCAGCACTGCTGGCGGTGCGGGATTTGGGGTCGTAGGCACGCCACAATTCAAACAACGCGTAGAGGATGATCTCGAGTTTCTGCGCGGCTCTCCCACTGGGCAAAAGATGCTCACGGATATGGACAGGGAAGCCGCCGTGGCAGGGGGAAAAGTCACTATCGAGGAACAAACAGACAGAGGCAACGCTTACAATTTCGGGAGTTTGGAACTGGATAAGGCTTGGGAAAACGGTCGCCGTATAGACGGTGATGACCCTAAAAGGGGCAAGATCACCGACAATAAACCTGGCTCGCGCGCCAATAAGGGGGTGATCGCTTACGACACAAGCACTACGGTCGCACCGGATGGACGCACCTTTGGATTTCCACTCATCGGGCTGGTTCATGAAGTGGGGCATTCCTACAACGGTGCGACGGGAACAAACCTGCCAGGCACAACCATAGAGCACCCGCCAGCACGCCCTGACATTTCAATTCCTATCAGGAACACTGAGTTCCAGGTCGTCGGTTTGCCGAGCAGCGCGTCGCCTTTCGATTTCGATAACGATCCATCCACCCCGCCCACCCGCATCAACCCCGAGCATTTCACGGAGAATGGCATGAGGCGCGAAATGGGTCTTCCAGAGCGCAAAACCTACCTCACCTGAGACGCTGACGTTGCAGCCCGGTGCCGGGTTGGGCGCATAACTCCACCAGCCAATCGACAAATACCCGCACCCGCTGCGACAGCTGCCGGTGTGGCGGGTACAGTGCCGTGAGCGCCATTTTCGGCACTGCAAGCTGCCCCAGCACTTCCACCAGGCTGCCCTGCGCCAGGCGCTGCATCGCGTGGTAGTACGGCGCCTGGATCAACCCGTAGCCCGCTTCACAGGCACAGAAGTAGCCGTCGGCACTGTTGACCGCAACCACCTTGGGCAGGTTGACCGCACGCAGTTCAGCGCCGAATTGAAACTCCAGGCCAAAGCGTTTGCCGCTGGCACTGGAAACGTACTCGACCATCTGGTGCCCGGCCAGGTCATCAAGACTTGCCGGCACGCCCTTGCGCGCCAGATAACCGGGGCTCGCCAAGGTGATTTGATCCATCATTGCCAACGGCCTCGCCACCAGCGATTCGTCCAAGGCGAGGCCACCGCGCAACACGCAATCCACGCCCTCGCGGATCAGGTCCACCGGGCGGTCGTTGAGGCCAATTTCCAAATCAATGTGCGGGTATCGAGTAGTAAATGTCGGCAAGGCGGGAATGACCAGAAAGCGGCCGATACCCGAGGGCATATCAACGCTCAAGGTGCCGCGCGGGTTCTGCCGGCGCGTGGAAAACACCGCCTCGGTTTCTTCAAGGTCGGCAAGCAATTGCACGCAGCGCTGGTAGTACGCCGCACCGTCCAGGGTCGGGCTGACCTGGCGCGTGGTGCGTTGCAGCAATTGGACGCCGAGGTGCGCTTCCAGCTGCTTGATCAGGATGGTCACCGAGGCGCGCGGCAATTGCAGGCTGTCGGCCGCCTTGGCAAACCCGCCCAATTCGACGATCCGGGTGAAGACACGCATCGCATTAAAACGGTCCACGGGCCGGCTCCTGATTGATTATTTAGAAATTACGAATAGTGATAGTGCTTTTAGCCGGTTTATCAAGGTTTTGTCGAGGATGACAATGGAGCCCTTCCCCACCCAGGAGCTTTACCCATGCACACTCGTCAACTCGGTAAAAACGGCCCGCACGTCTCCGCCATCGGCCTCGGCTGCATGGGCATGACGGATTTCTACACCACCGGCAGTGATACCCAGGAGGCCGTCGC
The DNA here is from genome assembly GCF_016651025.1 of Pseudomonas sp. TH21. Taxonomy (NCBI): domain Bacteria; kingdom Pseudomonadati; phylum Pseudomonadota; class Gammaproteobacteria; order Pseudomonadales; family Pseudomonadaceae; genus Pseudomonas; species Pseudomonas sp. TH21. Next base: position 3,520,605 of record NZ_JAEKEQ010000001.1, read on the forward strand.
CACGTTGCATCGCGCGCTGGAACTGGGGGTCAACTTCCTCGATACCGCCGACATCTACGGCCCGCACACCAATGAGGCACTGATCGGCAAAGCCATCGCCGGCAAGCGCGACCAGGTGTTCCTGGCGAGCAAGTTCGGCATCGTGCGTGACCCGGCGAATCCGGCAGTGCGCGGGGTCAATGGCCGGCCCGAATACATTCGCAATGCTATCGACGGCACCCTGCAACGGCTGGGCATCGACACCCTGGATTTGTACTACCAGCACCGTATCGACCCCGACGTGGCCATCGAAGAAACCGTCGGCGCCATGGCCGATCTGGTCACACAGGGCAAGGTGCGTTACCTGGGGCTGAGCGAAGCGTCTGCCGTCACACTGGAGCGCGCCCATCGCGTGCACCCCATCAGCGCCCTGCAAAGCGAGTATTCACTGTGGAGCCGCGACCAGGAACTCAACGGCTGCCTGGCTGCCTGCCAACGCCTGGGCATCGCCTTTGTGCCGTACAGTCCATTAGGCCGGGGGTTTCTCACCGGCGCGCTGAAAAGCCCGGATGATTTCGCTGCCGATGATTACCGCCGTTTCAGCCCGCGCTTCCAGGGCGACAACTTTGCGAAAAACCTGCTGCTGGTCCAACAGGTCCAGGCACTCGCTGCCGAAAAAGGCGTAACGGCCGGGCAACTGGCACTGGCGTGGGTGTTGGCACAGGGCGAATTCATTCTGCCGATCCCCGGCACCAAGCAGCGCAAGTACCTGGAAGAAAACGTCGCCGCCGTCTCGCTGACCCTCAGCACCCGCGAGCTGGCCGCGCTGGAGGCGATCTTCCCGGCCGATGCCACCGCCGGCCTGCGTTATCCCGAGGCGGTAATGGCGATGCTGGATATCTGACCGCCAAACCCACGGGGCGCCTGGAGGGAGGCGCCCCCACGACGAAACGTTTGGCACTCAATAGGCCCCGGGCGGAGGAACGTTTGCAGGCGCGATGCCACGTAAGAGCAGCCCTGATGCGTCATCAGGGGCGCCTCAAGAGTCGATAAAAAGGACCTGTCATGATATCCACGCCATCCAACCCCTCGGCCACCCAGCCTTACGCCCAGCTACCCAAGCCTCCCGAGACAGCCACCTCGCCCTACACCCCACCGACCGACCTCAAGCCAGACATGGTTAACCGCCGGACACAGGTGCTGTTTGACGAAGGTGGCACCAAAATCAGCCGGTCAATCGACTGGGACCCCAGTGACCCGAAAAAGCCGCAGATCCTGAACAATTTCCTGCACGTAGAAACCGGTGATCGCGCTGACCGGGTCCATGTGCGCAATTTACCGAATGACAAGATGCAGATCACAATCAACGATAAACCGCATGTATTCGACGTCAAAAGCAAGGAAGACCGCGAGCAGGAGCTGGCGATCGATACCCACGGCGGCGACGACACGGTCATCATCGACGATGACGTCAAGCTTCGTACAAGAGTGGAAGGCGGTGATGGTGACGATCGCATCCAGGCTGGCGGCGGTCGCAGCAGGCTGTTCGGAGGGCGTGGCAACGATGCCCTGGTGTTGGGCAGTGGTTTGGGTTATGCCGCCGGCGGCGAGGGCGACGACACGATCATCGGCGGCAGCGGCAACGGCGTGATGTACGGCAACAAGGGCAATGACCTGCTCATTGCGGGCTCTGGCCCCGCCACCAAGCAAACCTACATGGACGGTGGAGACGGCGACGATGTGCTCTTCTCCGGCAGCGGGCACACCGTTGCACATGGTGGCAATGGCGATGACAACTTGGTCGGGAACGCACGCACGACGTTCTACACCGGCAAAGGCAAAGACAGCATTTGGAACAACCAGCCCAATGACCGTATCTACGCCAAGGCCGGGGATAGTTTCGACCGCACCCAAGGATCGGCTTTCACCGAAGTCAAACCCAGCAATGCCGGCAACCGCGGCTTCAGCGTGGACGTCCCACCAGAAGTCAACGAGGACCAGGCACAGGAGTTCAAGCAGAGCGTCGCCGACGATTTTGAATTTCTGCGCAGTTCACCCACGGGGCAACAGGCACTCAAGCGAATGGATGAACTTGCGGCAATAAACGGCGCCAAGGTCAGCATACGGCCGATCAACCACGGCGGTAACGAATACCTGTTTGGCAGCACTGGACTGGAAAACATGACACCTGAGGAGTCCGAAAGCGCAGGCGAAGGGGCCTTCGGGACGATCACCAATGGCGTGCCCGGTGCCCGCGCCGATCGCGGCATCATTCACTTTGACTCGCCGGCTACGCTCGAAAACGCCGACCGCACCAACACACGGGTACCCGCCACCGCTCTCTTCGCTCAGGTGGCCTCCGCCTACAATGGCGCAACCGGTACATTCCTGCCGGGGGAAACCCGCGAAGCGCCGGGAGAATCGGGTCTCGCCAGGAATGAAGTACGTCAAGCCATTGGCCTGCCCAGCGATGCCGAACCTTTTGATTTCGACAATGACCCCTCGACACCGCCGAGCACCGTCAATCCGAGACCGTTCACCGAAAACGCCCTGAATGAAGAGATGGGCAAACCCTTGAGGAAGACCGTTTTATGGTCACCTAGCGATCAAGGTCGTGGGACGTAGAGCGGCGCCTCAATATCGGTTCTGACACGGAGCGCGGCGGGTAGTCGGCCTCGCTCTGGTCAGCCCCAGCTATTTAGCACCATCGTACCTAAAGCTCCGCCCATCCACGCCGATAGCCCTACGAAGCTCCAAAAAGCCGCGTCGACAATAAACGCTTCGTAAGGACGAATCCCATGCCCCCACTGCGCTCCATCCAAACTCGCTACACCCTGTTTCTGGTGCTGTTCGTCCTGGTGTTATTGGTCTTGACGGTCGTGGGTATCGGCCAGTTGGTTGCGCCCAAGCTGCAGTACACCGAAGAACAGGTGGTGCTCAACCGCATCAGTGAAGTGGCCGAGCAGATCCAGGGCGAACTGAACAAGGTCCAGGCCCAGCAACGCAGCATCACCCAGACCATTGTGCTGCTCGACAGCGATGCCATCGACAAGGTCCTGCCCGGCCTGGTGGACCAGTACGGCGAGCTGAAAGTCTTCGGCGGCGGCATCTGGCCGCTGCCCAACCAGCGCACCCCGGGGCGCAACAAGCACAGCACGTTCTGGCACCGCGATGCGTCGGGCAAGCTCGTAGTGAACACGTTCTGGAACAGCGACCCTGCCCCCAATTACTACGACCAGAGCTGGTACAAGGGCGGCCTCGCCGCGCCGCGTGGCCAATGCGCCTGGGCTGCCGCCTACAAGGACGACGCCAGCCAGGAGCCGCGCACCAACTGCGCCATGGCGATCCAGCGGGACGGTGCGGCGTATGGCGTCGCCACCATTGACGTGACCCTGGGCTTTTTCAACGCGCTGGTGGCCAGCAAGGAAAAAGACATCGGCGGGCAGATGCTGATCGTCGAAGGCGACGGCAAGATCATCAGCAACAGCACGCGCCTCAGTGGCCCGGTGGTGTTGAAGAACATCAGCGAACTCACCGGCACCTCGGCATTTGCCGCCCAGGTCAGCAAAGCCCTGGCCCACCGTGACCAGGCCTTGCAGCGCAGTGAGTTCGACAACCAGGGCGTGGCCAGCACGTTCTATATGCGCCCCATCGAAGGCACGCCGTGGTTCCTGGCGACCGCCCTGCCCACCTCGTTGATCACCGCCCAGCGCGACGACGTGCTCGGCAGCCTGGCCCTGGTGCAAATCCCCATGGTGCTGCTGTTGGTGCTGCTGGCGGCCTATGCGATCCGCCAACTGGTGCAACGCATGAACACGCTGAAAGCCAATATTGACGCGTTGTCCGCCGGTGACGCCGACCTGACGCGACGCATCACCATCCGCGCTGAAGACGAACTCGGCGCCATCGGCCACTCGGTCAACCGCTTTATCGTGTACCTGCAAAACATGATCGGCGAGGTCACGCAGGCCACCGGCGCCATGTCGTCGGGCCTTGAACAGCTGCAGAAAACCTCGGCGCACACCAACCAGATCCTGGTGCGCCACGCCTCGGAGACCGACCAGACCGTCACCGCCATCACCGAGATGAGTTCCACCGCCGACACGGTTGCGCAGAACGCCGCAGAAACCGCCTCGTTCACTCAACGCGCCAACGAACACGCCGACCGTTCCCGCGTGGTGGTCGGCGAAGCCTCCAGCAGTGTCAGCGCCCTGATCGGCGAAGTGGCCAGCGCCACCCACACCGTGGAGAACATGCGCCAGGACGCCGCGCGCATCACCGAAACCCTGGGCGTGATCGGCGCAATTGCGGGCCAGACCAACCTGCTGGCGCTCAACGCCGCAATCGAAGCGGCACGGGCCGGCGAACAAGGCCGGGGGTTTGCCGTGGTCGCCGACGAAGTCCGAGCACTGGCCGCGCGCACCCAGGCCAGCACCTCGCAGATCAACGAGATGCTCGCGCGCCTGACTACCGGGGTGAGTTCGTCGGTGGCGGCCATGGAAAACACCCAGGCCAGTTGCCAATCGGCGGCGGATGCCACCGCGCGGGTCAACACCGGCCTGGACGAGATGGCAGGCTCGGTCAGCCATATCAACAACCTCAGCACGCAGATCGCCACGGCCGCCGAGCAGCAAAGCGCGGTGACCGAGGAGATCAACCGCAGCATGGTGCAGATCCGACAGATGGTCGAGGAACTGGTGCAGAGCGGCCATGCCACGCAAACCAATACGCAGACCCTGCTGGACGCCAATGGACGCGTGATTGCCTTGATGGGGCGTTTCAAGGTGAGCTGATAAATGGCCGGGATACTCCCGTGCAATGCGCGGGAGTCGGACTATTCTGACAGTTCACAGCCACACAGGAGGTGTGCCATGCGCGCTGCAGAGCAGTCAGTCCGCTTGGAGCGGATCAGTCAGGAACGCTTTATCGAGGCCCCCATCGATGCCGTCTACGACTATGTGACCCAGCCGGATCGCTGGCACGAATGGCACCCCACATCCCTGAGTGCCGACACCGGCACCACCGGTTCACTCCCCGTCGGCACGCGCTTTACCGAAATGATCGACCTCTTGGGCGTGCGCGTGCCCATGAGTTACCGCGTACAGGTCGCCCGCCGCCCCGCCGAATTCAAGACCGTGTTTACCTCTCTCGCCGTCGATGGCTCCATTCACTACTTCCTGCAGCCGTTTCGCGGCGGCACGCTGTTCAAGCGCGTGCTGACCTATGAGACCGAATTGCAGCTGGCCACCCTGCATGAGCGCATGATCGAGTTGTCCGCGATTGCCCTGGACCAACTCAAGCATCGGCTGGAAAACCCGCCCTTCGTATAATTTTGAAACATTACCGCGAAGGTTGCTCGCCGGTAGGCGCTGGCTTGCCTGCGATGACGTCGTCATGATCGCCGCCATCCCAATCGCCACTTCCTGCTTGCGAGCCTCCTGATGAAAACCACCCTGCGCCTGGCACTGCTGTCGGCCCTGTTCACCACCACGCTGGCCCAGGCCGCCGACCTGATCCCCATCGACGTACACCGCGACGCTAACTGCGGTTGCTGCAAGAAATGGATCAGCCACCTGGAAAGCAATGGCTTCAAGGTCAATGACCATGTCGAAGCCAATATGAGTGACGTCAAGCAACGCCTTGGCGTGGCGCCGCGCCTGGGCTCATGCCACACCGCCGTGATCGACGGCAAGTTCGTCGAAGGCCATGTGCCCGCCGAGCAGGTCCTGGCGCTGCGCAAGCGCAACGACCTGCTGGGAATCGCCGCACCGGGCATGCCCATGGGTTCGCCGGGCATGGAAGTCGAAGGTCGCAGCGAGGCGTATCAGGTCATCGGCCTGACCCGCGACGGCCAGGATGTGGTGGTGGCCGAGTACCCGGCACACTGACCGATGCTTGCCGGTTACCTGGGGCTGTTTCTCGCCGCGTTTGGCGCCGCGACCCTGCTGCCCCTGCAATCCGAAGCCGTGCTGGTAGGCCTGCTGCTCAGCGGGCATTACAGCCTGTGGTGGCTGCTGGTGGTCGCGACGCTGGGCAATGTGCTGGGGTCGGTGCTGAACTGGCTGCTCGGGCGTGGGGTGGAGCGCTTCAAGCACCGGCGCTGGTTTCCGGTCAGCGACCCGCAACTGGCCAAAGCCCGGCACCATTACCAGCGTTGGGGGCACTGGACGCTGCTGCTCAGTTGGGTGCCGATCATCGGTGACCCGCTGACGCTGGTCGCCGGGGTGATGCGCGAGCCGTTGTGGCGTTTCCTGCTGCTGGTGACCCTGGCCAAGGGCGTGCGTTACGGGGTGCTGGCCGCCCTGACCTTACAGTGGGTGTTAATCCCCACTTAATCGCCTCCCAACAGCATCCGAGACATCTTGTCTGGAGCCCCGCCCATGCCTCTGATCCGCACCTTTTGCCTTGCCGGCCTGCTCACCGCCAGTGTCACCCCGGTGTTTGCAACCACTGAAGGCCCTGCCTACGGGCCAGAACTGCAAGGCTTTGCGTACCCCTATCCACTTGAGCACTTCAACTTCCAATCCCAGGGCAAGTCCCTGCAGATGGGCTACATGGACATCCCCGCCACCGGCAAGGCCAACGGGCGCAGCGTGGTGCTGATGCACGGCAAGAACTTCTGCGGCGCTACCTGGGAAGGCTCGATCAAGGCCTTGAGCGAGGCCGGTTACCGGGTGATCGCGCCCGACCAGATCGGCTTCTGCACCTCCAGCAAGCCTGATCACTATCAGTACAGCTTCCAGCAACTGGCGCAAAATACCCATCAACTCCTGGAAAAGCTCGGCATTCACCAGGCGACCATTATCGGCCACTCCACCGGCGGCATGCTCGCCACCCGCTACGCCCTGCTCTATCCGGCCCAGACCGAGCAGCTTGGGCTGGTGAACCCGATTGGCCTGGAAGACTGGAAAGCCCTCGGCGTGCCCTACAGCAGCGTCGACCAGTGGTACCAGCGCGAGCTTAAACTCAGCGCCGAAGGCATTCGCAAGTACGAACTCAACACCTACTATGTAGGGCGCTGGAAGCCCGAATACGACCGCTGGGTCGATATGCTTGCCGGCCTCAATAAAGGTCCGGGCCATACCCAGGTGGCATGGAACTCGGCATTGATTTACGACATGATCTTCACCCAGCCGGTGTACTACGAGTTCAAGGACCTGCAGATGCCGACCCTGCTGTGGATCGGTACCGCGGACAACACCGCGATCGGCAAGGACCTGGCGCCGCCGGAGGTCAAGGCCAAGCTCGGCAACTACGCGGTACTCGGCAAGCAGGTGGCCAAGCTGATCCCGCATTCCACCCTGGTGGAATTCCCGGGCCTGGGCCATGCACCGCAAATGGAAGAACCGGCACAGTTCAATAAAGCATTGTTGCAGGGCTTGAACGCCCTTTAATCCAACCTTTTTCGAGGCACGCGTGAATGTCGGTACAGATCGCAGTCATTGATGATTGGCAGAAGGTAGCCAGTGGCGTGGTGGACTGGTCGGTGCTGGAGTCGGTAGGCCAGGTGCATTTCCTTCACGACTACTCGGCGGACACCGCCACCCTGATCGAGCGGTTGCAGGGGTTTGAGGTGATTTGCGTGATGCGCGAGCGCACCACTTTCGACAAGGCCCTGCTGCAGGGCTTGCCCCAGCTCAAACTGCTGGTGACCGGCGGCATGCGCAACGCGGCCATCGACATCCCGGCGGCCAAGGCGCTGGGCATCCAGGTGTGTGGCACCGACAGCTACAAACAGGCCGCGCCGGAACTGACCTGGGCACTGATCATGGCCTCCACGCGCAACCTGGTGGCCGAAGCCAACTCGCTGAGAGCGGGCGGCTGGCAGGTGGGACTGGGCGGCGACCTGTATGGCAAGACCCTGGGGATCCTGGGGCTGGGCAGCATCGGCCAGAAAGTCGCGCAGTTCGCCCAGGTGTTCGGCATGCGCGTGATTGCCTGGAGTGAAAATCTCACGCCGGAACGCGCAGCCGCCTCGGGCGTGACGTGGGTCAGCAAACGCGAGTTGTTTGAACAGGCCGACATTCTCACTATCCACCTGGTGCTCAGCGACCGCAGCCGCGGCCTGGTGGATGCCGAGGCGCTGGGTTGGATGAAACCCAGCGCACGCCTGGTGAACACCGCGCGCGGTCCGATTGTGGATGAGCAGGCACTGGTGCGGGCCCTGCAAAACGGCCAACTGGCCGGCGCCGCGCTGGATGTGTTCAGCGAAGAACCGCTGCCCGCCGACCATCCGTTTCGCCAACTGGACAATGTCCTGGCCACACCACACGTGGGGTATGTCAGCGAGCAGAACTACCGGCAGTTCTACCAGCAGATGATCGAGGACATCCAAGCCTGGGCCAATCAGGCCCCCTCCGACCGCTCAACTGACAGCGTGGGGAGCAGCAATTCTCCCCTAGCAAACACACTCGATGAGGGAACCGTTCCTCCCTTAGCAAGCAAACTTCATGAGGGAACCCCTGCCCCTTAGCAAGCCGCTCCCCCTGTGGCGAGCAGGCTTGCCCTGCGTTGGGCTGCGCAGCAGCCCCAAAACCTGCCCCCCGCCCAACCTGATGCACCCCACGCACCATATTGGAGCGCTTCACCGTCATACCCCCTGCAACCCTACCTCCGCCTACCCCGCCCACCACCCCGCCCCCGTTTTCCCAGCTTTGCATATCGTTACAAGTATTTTGTCCTACAAAAATCCCCCACAAACCCTACAGGCTCTAGGATCTGTCCTAGACTGATGACCGATGGGTCCGTTTCAAAACAAAAACCCCGCGAAAAAATCGAAACTTTCCAACTCTGCCATAGGTCAGGTTTAGGGTAAGGCGCGCACAAGCGGTTCACACCAGATGCCGTCTATCCATTCTTTTTGAGCTAACCGTGCAACTGGCATACGCCTTGCCAGTTTGTCATTGCGCTTGTGCGCCTGGCCGCAGGATGCGGTCAACGGAGCTAGTGGCAGCGGGCCACTAGCCGACCAACACGTGGAGAGAACTATGATCAGTGCCGCTGCAAGTATTCAAGGAGAGCGTGTTAGTCAGCCAGTTGGCGGGTCGACAGCTTTAGTCGACCTCAACACGGTGCGGCCGGTCCCGAGTCATAATCCAAATCGCAAGAAAGTCCTGTTCGTCACCTCCGAATTCGCCGACCTGGTCAAGACCGGCGGCCTGGGCGACGTGTCTGCCGCCCTGCCCCGTGCCATGGCGCACCTGCACGATGTGCGCGTGCTGATCCCCGGCTACCCGCAGGTGATGGAGAGTGATAACCCGATCCATATCATTGGTGAACTGGGCGGCCATGCCGCGCTGCCACCGTGCAAGATCGGGCGCATGGACCTCAAGGACGGCCTGGTTATCTATGTACTGATCTGCCCTGAGCTCTATGAGCGCGAAGGCACGCCCTACGGCGCCAATAACGGCCGTGACTGGCCCGACAACCATATTCGCTTCGCCCGCCTGGGCCTGGCCGCCGCCGACATGGCCGCCAACCTCGCACAGATCCACTGGTGCCCGGACCTGGTGCACGCCCATGACTGGCCCGCTGGCCTGGCCCCGGCCTATATGCACTGGCGTGGGTCACGCACCCCGACCTTGTTCACCATCCATAACCTGGCCTACCAGGGTGTGGTCAGCCTGGCCTCGACGCCGGAGCTGGGCATTCCACCCCACGCGCTGCAACAGGAAGGCATGGAGTTCTACGGCAAGATGTCGTTCCTCAAGGCCGGCATGGCCTACTCGAGCCATATCACCACCGTGAGCGCGACGTACGCCCAGGAGATCACCACCCCGGAATTCGGCTGCGGCCTCGACGGTTTCCTTGCCGCCAAGACCCAGCAAGGCCTGCTCAGTGGCATTCCCAACGGCATTGATGAAAGTTGGGAAACCTCCACCGACACGCACCTGACCCACAACTTCAACATTGGCGACTGGGAAGGCAAGGCGATCAACGCCGGCCACGTGCGCGAATTGTTCGGCCTGCATGACTCCACCGGCCCGCTGTTCGCCGTGGTCTCGCGCCTGGTCTACCAGAAAGGCCTGGACCTGACCGAGGCCGTGTCGAGCTTTATCGTCGAAAACGGCGGCCAGATCGCGATCATCGGTCGCGGCGAGCCCGAAGAAGAGCAAGCCATGCGTGAATTGGCGCTGCGCTTCCCTGGGCAGGTCGGCGTGCGTATCGGCTTCAACGAAACCGACGCCCGCCGCATGTTCGCCGGCAGTGACTTCCTGCTGATGCCTTCACGCTACGAACCCTGCGGCCTGAGCCAGATGTACGCCCAGCGCTTCGGCTCGCTGCCGGTGGCACGCAACACCGGCGGGCTGGCGGACACCATCGAGAATGGCGTCACCGGGTTCCTGTTCAATGAATCCACGGTAGAAAGCTACGAAGAGGCGCTGAGCCGCGCGTTCCGCGTGTTCGCCAACAAGGGCCTGCTCAACGCCATGCGCAGCCGCGCCATGACCCAGCCCTTCAACTGGTGCCAGGCGGTAGAACCCTACGCCGAACTGTATGAACAACTGGTGGCCAAGGCCTTGGGGAAATCGACTAAATAATCAAGGGAGGTCTTCATAGATGCCGTTACGGACTTTGGAAACCTGGCCCCACGGCGCAATCATGCTGGACGCGCAACACACGCGTTTTGCCTTGTGGGCGCCAGACGCGTTTTATGTCAGCGTTGAATTGGAAGACGGCAAATCCATCGCCATGCTGCCGCAGGCAGAGGGATGGTTCGAGACAGAAGTGAAGTGCCCCGCCGGCACCCGCTACCGCTTCAACATCGATGGAGAAATGGATGTACCCGACCCCGCGTCCAGGGCCCAGGCTGCAGACGTGCATGGTTGGAGCGTAGTCGTCGACCCACTCGCCTACCCGTGGCGTCACAGCCACTGGCAAGGCCGCCCTTGGCACGAAGCGGTGATCTACGAGCTGCACGTGGGTGCGATGGGGGGCTACGCCGAGGTCGAAAAACACCTGCCACGCCTGGCCGAGCTGGGCGTCACCGCCATCGAATTGATGCCATTGGCGCAATTTCCCGGCGAACGCAACTGGGGTTATGACGGCGTGCTGCCGTATGCGCCCCAGTCCTCCTACGGCACCCCCGAACAGCTCAAGCACTTGGTCGATTGCGCCCACGAGCATGGCCTCGCGGTGATCCTGGATGTCGTCTACAACCACTTCGGTCCCGATGGCAATTACCTGGGCCAGTACGCGGCCGGCTTCTTTCAGGAAGACGTGCACACGCCGTGGGGCGCCGGTATCGACTTCGACCGCCGTGAAGTGCGCAATTTCTTCCTCGACAATGCGCTGATGTGGTTGCTGGAATACCGCTTCGACGGCCTGCGCCTGGATGCCGTGCACGCCATCGACAACCCAGGCTTCCTGCAGGAGCTCGCGCAGCGGGTGCGCCAGCAGGTCGACACCGGTCGGCATGTGTGGCTGGTGCTGGAGAACGAACTCAACCAGGCCAGCCTGCTCAAGCAGGATTTCGACGCGCAATGGAATGATGACTTTCATAACGTGTTGCACGTACTGCTGACCGGCGAAACCGACGCGTACTACAGCGACTTTGCCAAGGAACCTACCGCCCAACTGGCGCGTTGCCTGGGCGAGGGTTTTGTCTACCAGGGCCACACCACCCGCCACGGCCATGAGCGCGGCGAACCCAGCGGCGATCTGCCGCCCACCGCCTTTGTAGCCTTCCTGCAGAACCACGACCAGATCGGCAACCGCGCGATGGGCGAGCGCCTGCACCAGTTGTGCCCGCCCCAGGCGCTCAAGGCGGCGACCGCCCTGCTGCTGCTGTCACCGATGATCCCGCTGATGTTCATGGGCGACGAAGTGAATGCCAGCGAGCCGTTCCTGTTTTTCACCGATCACCACGGCGAACTGGCCGAAGCGGTGCGTGAGGGCCGGCGCGGCGAATTTGCCGACTTTGCCGCCTTCCAGGACCCGGAGCGTCGTGACCGCATCCCGGACCCGAACGCCCTGGCCACTTTCAAGCAATCCTCCCCGGCGCTGGCCGATCACCCCCACGCCGAGCTCTACCGGCACCTGTTGAACCTGCGCCACACGCATATCGTGCCGCACCTGCCCGGCACCGTGGCCTTGGGTGCGCAGGTATTGGCCGACGGCGCCGTCAGTGCGCGCTGGCGCCTGGGCAACAGCAGCCTGTTGCAGATCGACCTGAACCTGAGCACCACCGCCGTGGACCACCCGGCGGCCGCCCACGTTCTGTTTCAAACGCCTGCCGAGCACGGCGCACAACTGCCGCCGTACAGCGCACGCGTGACCCTATCCCCTGTTGGAGAGCACCCTTGAGCGAAGCGAACCTGGAAATCCTCGCCAGCCGCGCGGGCCTGGCCGTCGATTGGATCGACGCAAACGGCCGCCCGCAACGAGTGAAACCCGACGCCCTGCGCGCCGTTCTCAAAGGCCTGGGCCACCCGGCCGACACCGATGCCGAGATCGACGCCAGCCTGCTTGAACTGGAGCAGGTGCAACACGACAAACACCTGCCCCCCTTGATGACCATCGACACCGGCGAAGGCCTCGACCTGGCACGTTACTTCGAGCCCGATACCCTGTGCCGGGTCAACCTCGAAGGCGGCGAAAGCCTGGAGCTGCGCCTCGACGGCGACGCGGTTCTGCCTGGCGTGATTGCCCTGGGGTATCACCAGGTGCATATCAACGACCAGAGCTTTACCCTGGCCGTCGCGCCCACGCACTGCTACAGCGTGGCCGAAGCGGTGGACACCCAGCCCGCGCGCGCCTGGGGCCTGAGTGCCCAGCTGTACGCACTGCGCCGCCTGGGAGATGGTGGTTTCGGCGACACCCTGGCCCTGGAGCACCTGGCGCGCTCCGCTGCAGAACGTGGCGCGGACGCCCTGGCGATCAGCCCGATGCACGCGATGTTCAGTGCCGACACCGGCCGCTACAGCCCGTACTCGCCATCCAGTCGCCTGTTCCTCAACAGCTTGTATGCCTCCCCGGCCTGCATCCTCGGCGAACGCGAAGTGCGCAGCACCATCGAGGCCCTTGGCCTGGAAGATGAACTGCACACGCTGGAGCAACACACGCTGATCGACTGGCCCGCCGCCGCCAACGCCAAGCAACGCCTGCTGCGCGCGCTGTATGAAGATTTCCGCCACGGCCAGCACCCGCAACAGGCCGACTTCCTCAGCTTCCGCCAGGCCGGTGGCGAAGCACTGGAGAACCACTGCCGCTTCGAAGCTGTGCAGGCGCAGCGTGCCGCCGCCGGCGAGGACCTCGACTGGCGTCACTGGCCCCAGGAGTGGCGCAATCCGCAAAGCCCGGCACTGGTACAGTTCGCTGAAGCCAACCGCGAGGAAATCGGCTACTACGCCTTCGCCCAATGGCTGATCGCGCGCTGCCTGGAGCGTGCCCAGCAAGCTGCCCGAGGCAGCGGCATGGGCATCGGCCTGATCGCCGACCTGGCGGTAGGCGCTGATGGCGGCGGCAGCCAGGCCTGGAGCCGCCAGGATGAACTGCTGGCCGACCTGACCGTGGGCGCGCCGCCGGATATTCTCAACCGCTCCGGCCAAGGCTGGGGGATTTCCGCGTTCTCACCCGAAGGCCTCAAGCGCAACGGTTTTCGTGCATTCATCGAAATGCTGCGCGCCAACTTCGCCCACGCCGGCGGCTTGCGCATCGACCATGTGATGGGCCTGCAGCGCCTGTGGGTGATTCCCATGGATGCCTCGCCGCGTGAAGGCGCCTATCTGTATTACCCGGTGGATGACCTGTTGCGGCTGCTGGCCCTGGAGTCTCACCGCCACAAGGCTATCGTCCTCGGCGAAGACCTCGGCACCGTGCCCGACGGCCTGCGCGAAAAACTCAGCGGCCGCTCGATCCTGGGCATGCGCGTGCTGCTGTTCGAACAAGGCCACGATGGCCAGTTCAACCCGATCCTCGACTGGCCGGACAACGCCCTGGCCACCACCAGCACCCATGACCTGCCGACCCTCAACGGCTGGTGGCACAGCCGTGATATCGACTGGAACATCCAGCTCGGCCTCATCGATGCGCCCACCGTGGAGCAATGGAGCGAACACCGCCTGCGCGAACGCCAGGCACTGCGCCAGGCCTTGAGCCAGGACCCGCAGAATTTCGTCGAAGAAATTCGCAATGAAACCGACCACATGATCGACGCCAGCGTGCGCTACCTCGGCCACACCCGTGCGCCGCTGGTGCTGCTGCCGCTCGAGGACGCGCTGGGCATTGAAGAACAAGCCAACCTGCCCGGCACCACCGATACCCATCCCAATTGGCGCCGCCGCCTGGCGGGCGAGGCTTCCAGCCTGCTCGACAATGCCGGCGCCGCCCGCCGCCTCGAACTGCTGGCCGTCGCGCGCAACCAAGCCTATGAGCGTGACCGATGAAAGCACTGCCCCTGCGCGCTACCCAGCGCCTGCAATTCCATAAAGGTTTCACCCTCGATGACGCGGTGCCGCTGGTGCCGTATTTCGCCCAACTGGGCATCAGCCACCTGTATGCCTCGCCGCTGCTCAGCGCACGTGCCGGTTCCATGCACGGCTACGACGTGGTCGACCCGACCAGCGTCAACCCCGAGCTTGGCGGTGAAGCCGCGCTGCGCCGTCTGGTCGCGGCCTTGCGTGAGCACGGTATGGGGCTGATCCTCGATATCGTCTCCAACCACATGGCCGTGGGCGGCGCCGACAACCCCTGGTGGCTGGACCTGCTGGAATGGGGGCGCCTGAGCCCCTACAGCGAGTTCTTCGACATCCAATGGCACTCCCCCGACCCGCTGCTCAAGGGCCAATTGTTGATGCCGTTCCTCGGCAGCGACTACGGCGAAGCCTTGCAGACCGGCACCCTGACCCTGCATTTCGATGCAGCTCATGGCGTGTTCTACGTCGAGCATTACCAACACCGCTTTCCGATCTGTCCACGCGACTACGCGTTGATCCTCGGCAACGACCCATTGCTCAAGCCGCTGGCCGACCGCTTCAGCGCCCTCGCCTATCAGGACGACGCCTACGCCGAAGCCGCCTGGCTCAAGCAGGCGCTGGCCGAGCGCGCTACCGAGGTGATGCCCGCCATCGAAAGCCGGCTGGCCGAGTTCGACGGGCGCCAGCCTGAAGGCTTCAAGCGCCTGCACCAGTTGCTCGAGCAACAGACCTATCGCCTGGCCAGCTGGCGCACCGCGGCGGACGACATCAACTGGCGGCGCTTCTTCGACGTCAACGAACTCGGCGGCCTGCGCGTCGAGCGCAGCGCCGTGTTCGAAGCCACCCACGGCAAGATCTTCGAGCTGATCAGTGAAGGCCTGGTGGACGGTTTGCGCATCGACCACATCGACGGCCTCGCCGATCCTCGCGGCTACTGCCGCAAGCTGCGCCGGCGCGTGGATTCGCTATCGCCGGAGCGGCACCTGCCGATCTTTGTCGAAAAGATTCTCGGCGAAGGCGAAACCCTGCGTGAAGACTGGCGCGTGGACGGCACCACCGGCTACGAATTCATGAACCAGCTGTCGCTGCTGCAACACCACCCGGAGGGCTTTGCGCCGCTGGCCGCGTTATGGACGCAGCACAGCGAACGGCCCTCGGCGTTTATCGAAGAGGCGCGGCTGGCACGTCAGCAGATCCTCAATGGCTCCCTCGGCGGCGATTTCGAAAGCGTGGCGCGAGCCCTTCTGCAGGTCGCGCGCGACGATGTGATGACCCGCGACCTGACCCTCGGTGCAATTCGCCGTGCCTTGCAGGAGCTGATCGTGCACTTCCCGGTGTACCGCACCTACATCAGCGCGCTGGGCCGCAGCGCGGCTGACGACAAAGTCTTCCAGCACGCCATGGACGGTGCCCGCAGCACCCTCGGCGAAGGCGACTGGCCGGTGCTCGAACACCTGGAAAAATGGCTTGGCGGCCAGCCTTGGCGCCATCGCCCGGTGGGTCGCGAGCGCAAGATGCTCAAGCATGCGTGCGTGCGCTTCCAGCAACTGACGTCGCCGGCGGCCGCCAAGGCCGTGGAAGACACTGCGTTCTATCGCTCGGGCGTGCTGCTGTCGCGCAATGACGTGGGTTTCAGCACCGAGCAGTTCAGCGCGCCGCTGGCCGAGTTCCATGCGGTCAACCAGCAACGCCTGCAGACCTTCCCCGATAACCTGTTGGCCACGGCGACCCACGACCACAAGCGCGGCGAAGACACCCGTGCGCGCCTGGCGGTACTCAGCGAGTGCGCAGCGTGGTATGTCGAGCAGGTCGAGCAGTGGCGCAGGCTCGCCGCGCCGCTGCGCACTGACGCCAGTGCGCCGTCGGCCGGCGATGAGTTGATTCTTTACCAAGTGCTGCTCGGCAGCTGGCCGCTGGACCAGGCCGATGACTTCGAGGACTACCATCAGCGCCTGTGGCAATGGCAACAGAAAGCCCTGCGCGAGGCCAAGCTGCAGAGCGCCTGGAGCGCGCCCAACGAAGCCTATGAACAGGGCGTCGAAGCCTTCCTGTCACGCCTGTTGCTGAGCGAGGAAGGCCGTCCGTTGCGCACGGCAATCGGCAACGCAGCCCAGGTGATCGCCCCCGCCGGTGCGGTGAATGGCCTGGCGCAATCCTTGCTTCGCATCACCGTGCCGGGTGTGCCGGACTTGTACCAGGGCGACGAGTTCTGGGACTTCAGCCTGGTGGACCCGGACAACCGTCGCCCGGTGGATTTCAACGCACGGCAACGCGCGCTGGATACCCCACCGGATCCCGGCGAACTGCTGTTCAACTGGCGAGACGGGCGCATCAAGCAGGCCGTGATTGCCCAGGCGCTGGCCTTGCGCAAGGCCGATCCCGGACTGTTCCGCGCAGGCAGCTATACGCCGCTGGAAGTGCTTGGCCTACACGCCGGGCGGGTGGTCGCGTTCCACCGCGAACACCAGGGCCGCCACCTGTTGGTGGTGGTGCCGCGCTGGCCGTTTGACCTGCTTGAAAACGGTGTGCATCCCCAGATCAATGCGCAGGTTTGGGGCGATACACGGGTGAAATTACCGTTCGCCGCGCCAACTCAAAACTGGAAGGGACTTTTTCATACAGGCGCAGTCACACCAGACAAGGAGCTGTTGATCAGCGCTGCCCTGGGGGATTTCCCGGTCAATGTCTTTATCAATCCTGATGATCAAGAAAGCTGAAAATTTTCTGTGAGGAGCATTGTGATGAGTACTGAAGACAAACGCATACGCGAGCTGGCGCATCAGATCTGGGAATCTGAAGGCAAACCCCATGGGGAGGACGCACGTCATTGGGAAATGGCGCGCAAGCTTGCCGAAGCCGAAGCCCTGACGCCGAGCAAGCCCAAGGCCTCGGCCAAACCCAAGACCGCGCCCAAACCGCCGGCCAAGGCCAAGCCTGCGCCACCGGCCGCGAGCAAGCCGGCAGCCCCGGCGGCGAAGAAGCCAGCGGCGCCGAAAAAGCCCAAGCCTTGACCCCGCACCGCTTGCCGGCCCTGCCGGCAAGCGGTGATTTTTCCACCCCGATTGTCAGCTGAATATTCGTCAGCACGGCCGCGTTCGGCCCGAAAAAAGACCCTTGCAGGAGCAACACCATGAGCAAACCCCATAAAACCCCTTCGACGCCGGGCAACGAGCCGTCGCGGATTCGTGAAGGTTTGCCCTTCCCCCTCGGCGCCACCTGGGATGGACTGGGCGTCAACTTTGCGCTGTTCTCGGCCAACGCCACCAAAGTGGAGCTGTGCCTGTTCGACGACGCCGGCGAAGTTGAGCTGGAACGCATCGAACTGCCCGAATACACCGACGAAATCTTCCACGGTTACTTGCCCGACGCCCACCCAGGGCTGATTTACGGCTACCGCGTGTACGGTGCTTATGACCCGGCCAACGGTCATCGCTTCAACCACCACAAATTGCTGATCGACCCCTATGCCAAACAGCTGGTGGGCGAACTCAAATGGTCCGAGGCACTGTTCGGCTACACCATCGGCCACCCGGACGACGACCTCAGCTTCGACGAACGCGACAGCGCGCCTTTCGTGCCCAAGTGCAAGGTCATCGACCCCGCGCACACCTGGGGCAACGACCAGCCGGTACGCGTGCCGTGGGACCGCACGATCATCTACGAAACCCATTTGCGCGGCATCAGCATGCGCCACCCTTCGGTCGGCGAATCGGTGCGCGGCACCTGCGCCGGCCTGATGGAAGATGACGTGCTCAAGCACATCCGCCAGTTGGGCATCTCGTCGGTCGAACTGTTGCCGGTACACGCCTTTGTCAACGACCAGCACCTGCTGGAAAAAGGCATGACCAACTATTGGGGCTACAACAGCATCGCGTTTTTCGCCCCCGACCCGCGCTACTTGGCCAGCGGCAAGATCGCCGAGTTCAAGGAGATGGTCGCGCACCTGCACGAGCAGAAGCTGGAAGTGATCCTCGACGTGGTCTACAACCACACCGCCGAAGGCAACGAGCGCGGCCCGACCCTGTCCATGCGCGGCATCGACAACGCCTCCTACTACCGGCTGATGCCCGATGACAAGCGCTTCTATATCAACGACTCCGGCACCGGCAACACCCTCGACCTGAGCCACCCGTGCGTGCTGCAGATGGTCACCGACTCCCTGCGCTACTGGGCCACCGAGATGCACGTCGACGGCTTCCGTTTCGACCTGGCGACCATCCTGGGCCGCTACCGCGACGGGTTTGACGAGCGCCACAGCTTCCTCGTGGCGTGCCGCCAGGACCCGGTACTGCGCCAGTTGAAAATGATCGCCGAACCCTGGGACTGTGGCCCAGGCGGTTATCAGGTGGGCAACTTCCCGCCGGGCTGGGTCGAATGGAACGACCGTTTCCGCGACACCGTACGTGCCTTCTGGAAAGGTGATGACGGCCAGTTGGCGGACTTCGCCGGGCGCATGACCGCCTCGGGCGAGATGTTCAACCATCGGGGTCGCCGCCCCTACAGCTCGGTGAACTTCATCACCGCGCATGACGGTTTCACCCTGCATGACCTGGTGTCGTACAACGACAAGCACAACGAAGCCAACGACGAGAACAACCAGGACGGCAGCAACAACAACCTGTCGTGGAACCACGGCGTCGAAGGCCCGACCGAAGACCCGGAAATCAACGCGCTGCGTCTGCGCCAGATGCGCAACTTCTTCGCCACGTTGCTGCTGGCCCAGGGCACGCCGATGATCGTCGCCGGTGATGAGTTCGCCCGCACCCAGCACGGCAACAACAACGCCTATTGCCAGGACAGCGAGATCGGCTGGGTCAACTGGGAGCTGGACGATGACGGCAAGGCGTTGCTCAAGTTTGTCAAACGCCTGATCAAGCTGCGCCTGGCCTATCCGATCCTGCGTCGTGGCCGCTTCCTGGTGGGCGACTATAACGAAGACATCGGCGTCAAGGATGTGACCTGGCTGTCGCCGGATGGCAACGAGATGACCACCGAACAGTGGGAAGACAGCCATGGCCGCTGCCTCGGCATGCTGATGGATGGTCGCGCGCAGGAAACCGGGATTCGACGTGCCGGTGCCGACGCCACCTTGTTGCTGGTGGTGAACGCGCATCACGACATGGTCAATTTCCGCCTGCCGTCGGTGCCTGAAGGTGAGTTCTGGACCTGCATGCTCGACACCAACCAGCCGGCGGTACGCGGCCAGGAACGGTTTGATTTTGATCACGAGTACGCGGTGACCGGCCGCTCGCTGCTACTGTTCGAACTGCAGCGTGACGAAGAGGTGTGACATGGCACTGCATGGATTCCTTCAGAGCTTCCAGGGCTACGCGGACACGCAAGACCTGGGCAAGGCGCTGAAGGCACTTCAGGAAGAAGGCCTCGACCAACTGCCGCTGCCTGGCAGCGGCGAGACCCTGGCGCGATTCAGTCGCCTGGCGCAGGTGGCAGGCCACGACCTGCGCTTGTGCAAGTTGTTCGAAGGTCATACCGATGCATTGGCGATCATTGCCGAACTCGACAGCCCACTGCCGCCTTTGGGCAGCACATGGGGCATGTGGGCGGCCGAACCGCCGACCGCCAGGGTCCAGGCGCGCCAGGACGGGCATCGCTTGCGCTTGGACGGGCGCAAAGCCTGGTGCTCAGGCGCGGCAGTGGTCAGCCATGGCTTGTTGACGGCCTGGGATGAACAGGGCCGTCAGCAGTTGGTGGCGGTGCAGATGGATCAACCGGGCATCACCGTCACCAACGAAGGCTGGAATGCCGTGGGCATGGCGGCCACCGGCAGTGTCGAGGTGCTGTTTGACGGGGCCCTCGGGATTGCCGTGGGCGGCCCCGGCGATTACCTCGCCCGTCCGGGTTTCTGGCAGGGCGGCGTGGGCATCGCCGCGTGCTGGTACGGCGCCGCGCAACGCCTGGCCGAGTCCCTGCGCGAACACTGCAGCAAACGTCCGGAACCACATGCCCTCGCCCACCTCGGCGCCGTCGACAGCGCTTTGAACGGGGCCGCCTGCGTACTGCGCGCCAGCGCCGAACAGATCGACCGCGACCCCAAGGCTGACGCCCAGCAACTGGCCCAGCAGACCCGCGCGTGTATCGAGGAGGCTGTCGAGCAGGTCATGCGCCATGTCGGCCGCGCCGTGGGCGCGGGGCCTTACTGCAAGGACCCGCACTTTGCCCAATTGATGACGGACCTGCCGGTGTATGTGCGCCAGAGCCATGCCGAGCGCGACCTGGCCGGCCTGGGCGAATTGGTGGCCGGCGAACCCACAGGGAGGTGGCAGTTATGAGACCCAACCCGATCGTCGGCCAGGGCACGCCGCTGCAACATTGGCAGGCCTCGAGCCTGATGGCGGAGCTGCCGCACATCAGTGTCGAAGAGCTGGTGCCCGAGGGCCATCGCGCCGTGATCATCGCTCCGCACCCGGATGATGAAGTGCTCGGCTGTGGCGGCCTGCTGCAAGGCCTGGCTGCGCTGGGCCGGCCCATGCAGCTGATTTCCGTTACCGATGGCAGCGCCAGTCACCCCGGATCCCGGCGTTGGCCGGTAGAACGCTTGAGCGTGGTGCGCCCGCAGGAATCGGCGCAGGCCCTGCACCGCCTGGGGTTGCCACTGCACAGCCTGAAATGGCTGCGCGCCGGCTTCAGCGACAGCCAGGTGGCAGCACGCGAGGACGAGCTGACTGCGTTTATCCAGCGCTACCTCAAGCCGACCGACGTGGTGTTCACCACCTGGCGCGAAGACGGCCATTGCGACCATGAAGCCGTCGGTCGCGCGAGCGCCCAGGCGGCCCAGGCCGTGGGCGCCACGCTGTATGAGCTGCCAGTCTGGACCTGGCACTGGGCGTCTCCCGAAGACAGCCAAGTGCCGTGGCACCGCGCCCACAAGATTCCGCTGACCTGCGAAGCCGTGGCCCGCAAGCGCCACGCCATCCATGCATTCGCCAGCCAGTTGGAAGGCGATCCGCAGATCGGCTTGCCGCCTGTATTGGCGCCGTACGTGGTCGAGCGGCTGTTGCAACCTTTTGAAGTGGTGTTTGTATGAGCGTGGCCACGCCGTATTTCGATCAACTGTTCGCTGATAACGATGACCCGTGGGCTTTTCGCCAACGCTGGTATGAGCGCCGCAAGCGCGCGCTGACCCTGGCGATGCTGACGCGCCCACGGTATGCCTCGATCTTCGAGCCCGGTTGCGCCAACGGTGAACTCAGCGCCGAACTGGCACCGCGCTGCGATCGCCTGTTGTGTTGCGACACCGCTTCGGCCGCCGTGGCCCTGGCCCGTGGTCGCCTGCTGGGTTTTGCCCATGCCCAGGTGCAACAGAGCCGCCTGCCCGAGCAATGGCCGCAGGGCCAGTTCGAACTCATCGTGCTCAGCGAGCTGTGCTACTACCTCGACGCCGATGACCTCGGCGGCCTGATCGACCGCGCCCTCACCAGCCTCGCCCCCAACGGGCAAGTGCTCGCCTGCCATTGGCGCCCGCCCATCGACGGCTGCCCGCAGACCGCCGAGCAGGTGCATGCGTTGCTGCACGAACGGCTGGCGATGCCGCTGGTTGCCCGGCATCACGAACACGACTTTCTCCTCGACCTGTGGAGCCGCGACGCGACCTCGGTCGCCACACTGGAGGGCCTGCGATGATCGGTATCCTGATCCCGGTACACAATGAAGAAGCATTGCTCGGCGAGTGCCTGGACGCCGCGCTGATCGCGGCCAGCCATCCAGGCCTGGCGGGCGAAGCGGTGCAAGTGCTGGTGGTGCTCGACAGTTGCACCGATAGCAGCGCCGCGATTGCCGAAGCCTTCCAGGTGCAGCGTCTGGAAGTGCAGGCACGCAATGTCGGCCACGTACGCGGGGTGGGTGCGCGGCATCTGCTCAACCAGGGCGCGCGCTGGATCTCGTGCACCGACGCCGACAGCCGCGTGGCCCCGGATTGGCTGGTCGCACAGTTGGCCCTGGGTACCGACGCCGTGTGCGGCACGGTCACGGTGGACGCCTGGAGCGAAGGGTTCGACCCGGCCGCGCAGATCCGCTACAACCAGGCCTACCAGGCCCGCGACGGCCACCGGCATATCCACGGCGCCAACCTGGGCATCAGCGCTGGGGCCTATGTGCGGGCCGGCGGTTTCGAACCGCTGGCCTGTCATGAAGATGTGCAACTGGTGCGCAACCTGGAGCGCTGCGGCGCCTCGATCGCCTGGAGCCACTCGCCGCAGGTGATCACCAGTGCACGCCTGGAAGCGCGGGCCCAGGGCGGCTTTGGCGATTATTTGAAGAGCCTGATGCTGGCCTCTTGAAAAAAACGCCATTACTGAATGTAAAAGCGACCAAACCTTGGCTATGCTGAGGACGCCTTGCTGGCAATCCAGGGTTGGATTGCCATGCAACCACCACGACGGAGCCTGTGGTGGGTAAAAAGAGCGTCGTCCCGTCAACGGAGCACGACCCAGCATCAATTGACAAGGATCTGTCACCCATGAAGCTTGCCTCATTAGGCGACGGCCGCCGTGGCCCCGCCCAAATCTGGAACAGCGCACCGCAGTTGGCGCAAATCCCGCCGATCGCCCCTCATTCACTGGTGCCTCCTGGCGCACGCGTGGTCATTATCGCCCCCCATCCCGGCGATGAAGTGCTGGCCTGTGGCGGCTTGCTGCAACTGCTCAGCACCCTGGAACACCCGCTGCAACTGATCTCCATCACCGACGGCAGCGCCAGCCACCCCGGCTCGAATGTGTGGCCGGCCAGCCGCCTGAGCGTGGTCAGGCCCCAGGAAAGCGCCGAAGCACTGCGCCGCCTGGGCATGCCGCTGCACAGCCTCAAGTGGATTCGCGGTGGCTTTTGCGATAACGCCCTCGCCGCCCGCGAACCGCAATTGAGCCAGTTCATCGCCCGCTACCTGCACCCCGGTGACGTGGTGTTTTCGACCTGGCGCAACGACGGCAATGACGACCATGACGCCGTCGGCCGTGCCAGCGCCAAGGCTTGCAGCCTGGTAGGCGCGCACCTGTATGAAGTACCGATCTGGGCCTGGCACTGGCCCGCCCGCGAAGGAGCGGTGATCCCCTGGCAGCGCGCGCGCAAGGTACGCCTGGATACGTGGAGCGTGGCGCGCAAACTCCACGCCGCCCACGCGTATGCCAGCCAATTGGCCGGCGACCCACAGATCGGCCTGCCGCCGATCCTCGCCCAGGTGTTGTTGGAGCGAATGCGCGAACCCTACGAGATCGTGCTGCCGCCATCCTTCTGACTCGTCTATACCTGTTATTTCTAACAGTGGCGCCCTGTCCATACACGGCTATGCTGCAACAGGACTGTGCCGCTTGAAGCGCAGTCGAGAAAGCCATGCCAACCTGTTGCATTGGCCGGTGTTTTCGAACAGGTGACCGGTATTTCCTGATCTGTATCGTGCATTTCGTTGTCATGGTCTGGCCCGCGCCTGCCGTTGCAGGTGCCGGGGCAATTATCCCCTCAATCGAGGACGGATCATGCGCACACGGACCTTTGCCTGGCTGTACCTGGTCGCCTTGGCAGCGACGCCACTGAGCTCTTACGGGGCCTGCGTCATCAATAACACCGCCGGCGACGACACCTCTGCCTGCGACAGCGGCACCGCGCCGGGCTTTACCGACACTGGCGGCAACAACACCCTGAATCTCACTGCCACCGGCCGTATCACCGGGGCGGTGACCTATGGCGCCGGCAATGACCTGGTGGATGTGGAAGGCCCGAGCGCCGGGATCGACGGCAACTTGAACCAAGGCGACGGCAGCAATATCTTCCGCCTCAACCTGGGCAGCATCACCGGCTCGGTGACCCAAGGCTCGGGGAATGATGTGGCGCAGGTCACCGGCGGCCTGGCCGGCGCGATCATCCAGGGTGCAGGCATCGACAGTTTCTCCATGAGCGGCGGCACCATTGCCTCATTGGCCCAGGGCGACGGGCGCGATCAGTTCTTCATGAGCGGTGGCACGATCACCGGCGCGTTCGAGGACGGCGACCAGGCACTGATGAGCGGCGGCACCATCGGCCGGGTGGACATGAAGCTCGATAACAACATTTTCGATATGCGCGGCGGCACGATCATCGGCAACCTGGTGACCGCCTTTGGCCAAGACACCATCCTGGTCTCGGGCACCAGCCTGATCGGCGGCAACATCAGCACCAGTGGCGGCGCGGATATCATCACGGTGACCGGCGGCACCATCAACGGGCAGATCCTGGCCAGTGCCGGCAATGACCTGTTCAGTTGGATCGGCGGCGGGCAAATCCGCGGGCCCATCCTGATGGGCAACGATAACGACACCGCCCTCCTGCAAAACCTGACTGAAACCCAGCTGTCATCCACCGCGTTGATCAATGGCGGCACGGGCACCGACACGCTGACGTTCGACAATACCCAGGCCAGCACGCCCGGGCGCTATGCCAACTGGGAACAGGTGATACTGGACAACAATGCCCGCTTCACACTGGGCGGCACTTTCGTGCTGGGCGATGCCGACACCGGCACCGGCACGATGTCGGTCAACGGCAGCAGCACGCTGCTGGTCAATACCGGGGTTATCAGTGCGTTCACCGCTGGCCAGCTGGTGACCGTGAACAACCGTGGCCTGATCGACATGACCAGCGGCAGCGCCATCGCCAGCGACACGCTGACCGTGAATGGCAACTACAACGGCAACGGCGGCGGGCTCGCGCTGCAAAGCGTGCTCGGCGCTGACGGTTCCCCCAGCGATAAACTGGTGGTCAGCCAGGGCACCCTCGGCGGCACTACCGCGATCAGCGTCAGCAACCTGGGTGGGGCCGGCGGCGCTACGCTGCAGGACGGCATCCAGGTCGTCCAGGCCATCAACGGCGCCAGCGGCAGCGGCACCGCGTTCAGCCTCGCAGGGCCGGTGTCCGCCGGGGCGTTCGACTATCGCCTGTTCAAGGGCGGCGTATCGGCCGGTACGGCAGAAAACTACTACTTGCGCTCTACCGTCCCCGTGGCGCCGGCCGATCCCGTCCTCGTGCCCGTGCCGGGCCCCGGTGAGCCGCCCCTGCCATCCAACCCCGGGCTGACGCCGATCCCGATCTACCGCCAGGAAGTGCCGATCTATGCTGCGCTGTTTCCGGCTGCCGACCAGATCGTGCGGGGCATGCTGGGCACCTACCACCAGCGCATGGGGGACCAGGACCAGCCACAACCGGTCGGTACGTTCCCGGCGGGTTGGGGACGGGTGTACGGCAGCAGCAGTCGCCAGCATTCCGCCGGGACCGTCAGCCCAACGCTGGACAGTTCCGTTACCGCCTTCCAGGTCGGCAGCGACGTCTACGCCAGCAGCGGCGACAGCGGCCAGACCCAGCGCGCCGGTTTTTTTGTCGGCCACAGCACCCTCAGGGGCAACGTCAAAGGCTTCAATGGCGGCTGGGAAGGCCGCGACGCCGGCAAGACCACCTTGCGCGGTGACAGCCTGGGGGTCTATTGGACGCTGATCGGCGCCAACCAGGCTTACCTCGACCTGGTCCTGATGGGCACCCGCTTCGACGGCAACAACGCGTCGGATCGCGGGGTGAAAATGGACACCCAGGGCCACAACGTAAGCGCATCCGCCGAAGTCGGTTGGCCGTTCGCGCTGGTCAACAACTGGGTGGTCGAGCCCCAGGCCCAGGTGATCGTCGGCA
Source organism: Pseudomonas sp. TH21 (assembly GCF_016651025.1). Classification (NCBI taxonomy): domain Bacteria; kingdom Pseudomonadati; phylum Pseudomonadota; class Gammaproteobacteria; order Pseudomonadales; family Pseudomonadaceae; genus Pseudomonas; species Pseudomonas sp. TH21. The sequence goes on from NZ_JAEKEQ010000001.1 coordinate 3,546,662, forward strand.
AGACCTGGCTGGACAAGCAAAACGACGGCATCGCCGATGTTTCGTACGATGCTGACACCCGCATTACCATGCGCCTGGGCGTGCGGCTGCGCGGCCAGTACACGGTCAGCGGCCTGCCACTGCAGCCCTATGTGCGCGCAAATGTCTGGCACTCACGCGCCGGGACTGACACCGTCACCTTCAATGACGTCACGGATATCGACACCGAGCAGAAGTCCACCACCCTCGACCTGAGTGCCGGCGCCACGCTGGAGGTGGCCAACGGCGTGAACCTGTATGGCGAAGTCGGCTATGACCGCAACCTCGACAGCAACCTGTTCAACGGGCGCCAAGGCACGTTGGGCGTGAAGGTGGCCTTCTAGCAATGTATCGCACTGTGTACGGAACCGGCGGCGATACACAGCGTTTGATTCGACGGGTTTCCTGAAACAACCCAGATACAGCGCAACGTTCAACTGAGCATCAGGCACACATCAAGCCGTAGGAGGCTCGCCATGCACGCTCAGTTGAACCGTCGCCCCACACGTCACCCGCTGTTCCTGGCCCTGGCCCTGTTGTCCTTCGGTGCCAGTGGCCTGGCGCAGGCCGAAATGCCCGAGCCGCCCGCGCGCGCGCCGGTTGCGAGCCCTCAGGCAGGCTTGGGTGCGCTCAAGCACATCAAGGCCGGGCAACTGGAGGTGGCCTACGCCGAAGTCGGCCCGGCCACTGGCCCGGCGGTGATCCTGCTGCACGGCTGGCCCTACGATATCGACAGCTACGCACAGGTTGCCCCGCTGCTCGCCGCCAAGGGCTATCGGGTGTTGATCCCTTATGCGCGAGGTTATGGCGGCACACGCTTCCTCTCGGACACGACCCTGCGCAACGGCGAACCGGCGGCCTTGGCCCGCGATGTGATCGACTTCATGGACGCCCTGCACATCCAGCAAGCCGTGCTCGGTGGCTATGACTGGGGCGCGCGCTCGGCGGATATCGTCTCGGCCTTGTGGCCAGAGCGGGTCAAGGCGCTGGTCTCGGTGAGCGGCTACCTGATCGGCAATCAGGCCGCCGGCCAGACCCCACTGCCGCCCAAGGCCGAGCTGCAGTGGTGGTACCAGTTCTACTTCGCCACCGAGCGCGGCGCCGCCGGCTACCAGAAAAACACGCACGATTTCGCCAAGCTGATCTGGCAACTGGCCTCGCCAAAATGGGCGTTTGACGACGCCACGTTCGCACGCAGCGCCAAAGGCCTGGACAACCCCGATCACGTCGCCATCACCGTGTTCAACTACCGCTGGCGCCTGGGCCTGGTGCAGGGCGAAACCCAATACGCCGGGCTGGAGCAGCAACTCGCCCAGGCCCCCGCCATTGGCGTGCCGACCATCACCCTCGAAGGCGACGCCAACGGCGCCCCGCACCCGGCGCCCGAAGACTATGCCAAGCGCTTTACCGGCAAGTATGAGTTCCGCCTGGTCAAGGGTGGGATCGGCCACAATCTGCCGCAGGAAGCCCCGGAGGCATTTGCCAGGGCGGTGATCGATGCGGACCACCTGTGAGGCGCAACCTTTCGCTATCGCCTTTACGACATCGCGAAGGGTGATGACCTACCGCACCTGTAACGCGCCCCCGACGGCCAGACCGTGCCGACGCCCAAGGCCATAGACTTTCGGCCCGGCACGTTGCCTGGCAGTACTTGCGGCGAAGTGGGCCTGGGCAAATACCTTGAGCAACAGCGTCGCCGAGCATCTGGTGATGAGCGTACTGGCGCTGGAGCTCAACTACCTGCCATCAACCCCAGTGGGTGCTCAAGGGTGGCTGGAACACCGCCGAGTGCGTGGTCGTTCCTACGACGTGGAACGCATGCATGTGGGCACCGTCACCGCCTGCCGGACGCCGTGGAAAAAGAGCTCAAGCTGATCGATCACGAAACCTTGGAAAGTCTGGCCAAGGCCTGCGATGTGGTGACCCTGAACGGTCCGCTGCACCCGGAAACCGAGCACATGACCAACGCCGAGTCGCTCAAGCACTTCCAGCGCCGCGCTTACTTGATCAACACCGCACGCGGCAAGCTCATAGCGCCGCAGCCCCATTCACCTGTGCCTTGTTGCGCTGACGAAAACGCGACAGTTGATAGGCAATCCCCAGCCAGATAAACCACGCGGGCATCACGCACAGCGCCAGGCGCGTGTCCGGGCGCAGCGCCAACAGGCAAAGCACGAACCCCAGGAATCCCAGGGAAAACCATGCCATCGGTACACCACCGGGCATCTTGTAAGTGGATTCGGCATGCAGGTCCGGGCGTTTTTTGCGGTAAGCGATATAGGACGCGAGGATAGTCGACCAGGTAAAAATCACCAGGATCGCCGACACCGTCGACACAATCGTGAAGGCCGTCATCACCTCCGGCACCACAAACAGCAGCACCAGGCCGAGCAGCATCAACACGGTGCTGAAGGCCAGGCTGATAAACGGCACGCTGTGCGTCGACAGTCGCCTAAAGATGCCCGGTGCATCGCCCAGGTCGGCCAGGCCGAAGAGCATGCGGCTGGCGGAAAACACCCCGCTGTTGGCCGACGACGCCGCCGAAGTCAGCACCACGAAATTCACGATGCCTGCGGCCGCGGGAAAACCAGCCACCAGGAACAGCTCCACAAACGGGCTTTTGCTCGGCGATACCTGCTGCCAGGACGTCACCGCAATGATGCACGCCAAAGCCAGCACGTAGAACAGGATGATGCGCAACGGAATCGAGTTGATCGCCTTCGGCAAGGTCTTCTCCGGCGCACGGGTTTCGGCGGCTGCGGTGCCGATCAACTCGGTGCCGGCAAAGGAAAAGATTGCCATCTGGAAACCGGCGAAAAAGCCGAACAGCCCATTCGGAAACGCTGCCTGTCGATCCAGCAAGTGGCCCAGGGAGGCTGTCACACCCGTAGGCGAGACAAACGCACTGGCAATCATCACCACGCTGACACTGATCGGCGTGACCACGGCGATGATCTTGATGATCGCGAACCAGAACTCCACTTCGCCAAACAGCTTGACCGTCAGCACGTTCAGCGCGAACAGCGTCAGCAGCATGCCCACGGCCGGCATCCAGGCGGGCACGTCCGGGAACCAGTACTGGAAAAATCCGCCGACCACCACCGCATCCCCGACCACCGCCACGCTCCAGCTCAGCCAGTACGACCAGCCCAGGAAGAACGCCGCACGCGGGCCCAGGTACGCGCCGGCAAAGTCGGCGAAGCTCTTGAAGTTGAGGTTCGACAGCAGCAGCTCACCCATGGCGCGCATTACGAAATACACGAACAGCCCGATGATCATGTAGATCAGGATGATCGAGGTGCCGGACAGCGCGATGATCTTGCCGGAACCCATGAACAGGCCGGTGCCGATCGCACCGCCCATCGCCATCAGCTGGATATGGCGGTTGTTCAGGGTGCGTTGCAACGCAGGCTTTTCGTCCAGCCCGGGCGTGGTTGTTTTCATCACAAAACCTCTTGTTATGTTTTTGAGTTTTGGCAGAAAAAAAAGTCGAGCAGCGAGGGTTGTTGGAATCAGGCGGTCGCGCTTTCGAACCCGTGCAGCACGTTGACGGCGTTGATGCCGATCTCATCGACCATGTAGCCACCCTCCATCACGAACAGCGTCGGCACGCCCACGCTGGCGATGATCTCGCCCATGCCGACGAAGTCCTGGCTGTCGAGCAGGAAGTGGCTGATAGGGTCGTCCTTGAACGTGTCGACGCCGAGGGAGATCACCAGCACCTCGGGAGCGAAGGCGCGCAGTTGGCGGCAGGCGTCGAGCAACGCGACCCGGTAGTCGGCCCACGTGGTGTTTTTCGGCAACGGGTAGTTCAGGTTGAAGCCCTCCCCCGCGCCGGCCCCGCGCTCACTGCTGGCGCCGGAAAAGTATGGGTAGGAGACGGCCGGGTCGCCGTGCAGCGAGATGAACAGCACGTCCGGCCGCGAGTAGAAAATGTTCTGCGTGCCGTTGCCGTGGTGGAAGTCCACATCCAGCACCGCCACGCGCTGGGCCCCCTGGGTGATGGCCTGTTGCGCGGCAATCGCGGCGTTGTTGAGGTAGCAATAACCGCCCATGTACTCGCGGGCGGCGTGGTGTCCCGGCGGACGGCACAAGGCGAAGGCGCTGTGATGGCCTTCATCAATCAGGGCCAGGCCGGTGAGTGCGATGTCAGCGCTGGTTTTCACCGCGTTCCAGGTGGTACGGGTAATCGGTGAGCCGGCGTCCATGGCAAAGAAGCCGAGCTTGCCATCAATGAATTCCGGCACCTGTTGATTGGCCAGGTCACGCACCGGCCATACCAATGGCAGTGCGTCGTGGCTGCGGCCGATGGCGGTCCATTCGGCCCAGGCATGTTCAAGGAACGCCACATAGCGTTCGCTGTGCGCGTTGACGTAGCAGGCCCGATCAAAATGGCGCGGCACGATGATATCGCCCAGCCCGACATGCCGGACGCGGTCACGCACGGTGTCGGCGCGGCTGGGTTGTTCGAATGAGGGCTTGAGCACGCCGTCCTTGAGTTCGGTGCCATGGTGCAAACGGTGGTCATCACTAAAAACAGTCAGCATTTGTCGGTATCCGCCAGTAAAAGACAGCTCTATTTTGTTCTGGCAGAGCCGGGCTTTCTTTGCTTTTACTTGCGCCACTGTTAGGTTTATCGGGAATTTTTACCTCTTCGGCTACCCATCATGAAAAATAAAACCAAACAGGTCGCTCTCGACGACACTGATCTCGCCATCCTCGCCCTCTTGCAGGAGGACGCGAGTATTTCCAATGCGCAACTGAGTGAGCGCCTGTCGCTGAGCCTCACGCCCTGCTGGCGGCGCCGCAAACGCCTGGAAGAGGAAGGCGTGATCAAGGACTACCAGGCCAACCTCGACCGCAAGATGCTCGGGCTCGACATCCTGGCGTTTGTGCATGTGCGCTTCGCGATCCATACCGACCATGCGCCGGACGCCTTCGAGGCGGTGGTCAGAGACCTGCCCGAAGTGCTGTCGTGCCACAAGATCACCGGCGATGCCGATTACCTGTTGCAGGTGCTCGCCGCGGATCTCGACAGCTACAGCGAGTTCGTCGAAAGCGTTTTGCGCCGGCAATTGGGGATTGCGTCGATCCAATCGAGCCTGGCGCTGAGGGAAGTCAAGGCAACCAGCCGAGTGGCGATCGCGCGACGCGACTGACCCCTCGCCCAAAGGTCACTGCTGCAGTGCATAGCCAAATGCCATCCGCTGCAGATGTGAAAAATTCGTTAACCAATTCTCCCCAATGGCTTTTTTGCGACAGAAGCTTCTGGCACACTGATGCGAATAATTATCAACATCTTTATTATTCGCCATGGAGGGCGCTCGGGGAGAGTCAGCTTCATGTCTGTGCAACAACACGGCGGTAACGGTTTTTCATTCAACCTGATGGCCCTGGCAGTCTGCCTGGCCAGCTCCCAAGCGGTCTTTGCGGCCGACACCGAAGCGCCAGCGGCCACGCTCGAGCTGGGTGCCACGCAAATCTCCGGTGACAGCCAGCTCGGCGAAACCACTGAAGGCACGCAGTCCTACACCACCGGTGCGATGAAAACCGCGACCAAGCTGCCATTGACGATGCGTGAAACGCCACAGGCCGTCACCGTCATCACCCGCCAGCGCATGGACGACCAGGCCATGACCAGCATCAACGACGTGGTCAACGCTACGCCGGGGTTGTTCCTCAATTACTCCAGCGGCCCTGGCCGGCAGTCCTACACCTCACGCGGTTTCGACATCGACAACCTGATGTACGACGGCATCCCGAGTGGCTACAACGGCGTTAACGTGGGTGCCCAGCCGAACCTGGCGATGTTCGATCGCGTCGAGGTCGTGCGCGGTGCCACCGGCCTGGTGACCGGCGCAGGCAACCCTTCAGCCGCCATCAACCTGATCCGCAAGCGCCCGCTGGATGAGCAGAAAGTCACCCTCACCGGTGCCGCCGGCAGTTGGGACGACTACCGTGGCGAGCTCGACGCCTCCAGCCCACTGAATGACAGCGGCACCCTGCGTGGCCGGGTCGTCACCTCCTACCGAGACGCCAACAGCTTCATCGACAAGGTCGAGGAAGATCACGGCCTGTTCTATGCCGTCACCGAAGCCGACCTCAGCGAAGACACCACCCTGACCCTGGGTTTCTCCAACCAGAAGGACAAGACCAACTACTTCTGGGGTTCCTCGATGATCGGCCAGGACGGCCACCACCTGAACCTGCCGCGCTCCTACAACCCCGGCACCGACTGGGAAAACAAGGACCAGGAAATCAACACGGTCTTCGCCGAACTGCGCCAGCGCCTGGCCAATGACTGGAACCTCCAGGTTAACGCCAACTACGCCCAGCAGAACGCATTGTTCTCCGGTTCCTACCAGTCGCGCTGGGTCAACAACACACCGGCACGGACGGTCTACCAGGCCGCCTTCGATGAAGACCAGGCCGGCGTCGACGCCTTTGCCAGCGGGCCTTTCCAGGCCTTCGGGCGCACCCACGAACTGGTAGTGGGAGCCAGCAAGCGGGTCTACGACCTGACCACCCACAACTACAGCCCGTACGACACCAACTGGCCGCTCACGGCCGGCAAGCCGGACTTTGTGCACACCAACAACGACCACGAAGTCACCACCCAGGATGGCGTCTACGTGACCACCCGCCTGAGCCTGGCCGACCCGCTGAAGCTGATCCTCGGCGCGCGCCTGGACTGGTATGACTACAACAACCGTGATGGCGACGGCGACTACCATGTCACCCGTAACCTGACCCGCTACGCCGGCTTGATCTACGAGCTGGACGACCATCACTCGGTCTATGTCAGCTACAGCGACATCTTCACGCCGCAGAGCGAAAAAGACACCGCGGGCACGCCGGTCAAGCCAATCGTCGGCAAGAACTATGAAGTCGGCATCAAGGGCGAATACCTCGGCGGTGCGCTGAATGCGAGCCTCGCGCTGTTCAACGTCGACCAGGAAAACCGCGCCGTCCAGATCTTCCCGCAAACCTGCCCACAGGCCACGTGCTACGAAGCCTCGGGTGAGATTCGCAGCCAGGGTATCGACGTCGAGCTGCAAGGCGCCCTGACCGAGAACTGGCAGGTCGGCGGGGGCTACACCTACGCGCGAACCCACACCATCAAGGACGACGCCAACCCGCAGAAAGTGAACAAGCAGTTCGACACCGACACCCCGGAGCAGCTGTTCAAACTGACTACCCGCTACAACTTCCAGGGCCCGCTGGAAAAACTCCGGGTCGGCGGCAACATTTCCTGGCAGAGCCGCATGTATAACGACGTGCCGCTCAATGACGGTGGCAACTACCGGCTCAAACAGGGCGCCTACGCGGTCACCGACCTGATGGCCGGCTATAAGGTCAACGAGCACCTGGACCTGCAGCTCAACGCCAACAACATCTTCGACCGCCGCTACTATTCGTCCATCGCCAACTCGGTGAGCTACGGCGGCGACGCCTACGGCACCCCGCGCAACATGATGATGACGGCCAAGTACAGCTTCTGATCCAGGCTGGACGCCCACGGCGTGCCCCAATAGGCCTTGTGGGTCACGCTGCTCGCCGCGCTTAAAGTCCCCCACAGGGATGCCGATAAACTCTTGGCATCCCTGATCCTGCAAAAATCCTGATACCTGCTTTGCTCTACCTGCGGGCCCACGTGGCACGCCGCATGCTTTGTTCCTGGCCAGTCCACATGGAGTAAGAGTGAATGCCCGTCCGCACGCGTTTCCTGGAGCACTACCGCAAGGCCGACCGCATCATGCTGGCGTTGATCTGGCTGATGTTCCTGTTCTCGCTGGGCCTGGCGTTCTGGCACGACACCCTGCTGCAGGCGGTGATCGTGGGCGGCGGCACCAGCGTGGTGCTCACTGCGCTGTATCGCGCCGTTGGCGGCCGCCGCGCCATGCGTTGCGCGCTCGGGGCCGGACTGATGGTGATGGCCGCGCTGCACATCAACCAGGCGCAGGGCGTGATCGAATCCCACTTCGGCATCTTCGCGCTGTTAGCGGTGCTGACGTTTTACCGCGATTGGCTGCCGATCCTGATCGCGGCGCTGACCATCGCCGTGCACCACGTGGTCTTCCATGCGCTGCAGCATCAGGGTTTCCCGGTGTTCGTGATGGAGCATCACGGCGGCTGGGGCATGGTGTTCGTCCACGCCTTCTATGTGGTGATGGAAACCATCGCCCTGCTCTACCTGGCCGTGCACAGCCAGGCCGAAGCTGTTGAAAGCCAGGAAATGCTCGAGAAAATGCTCGCCGTCACCTCCCAATTCACCGTGGCAACCGCCCAGGGTGAAGGCAAGGTGCACGTGTCCCTCACCCAGCGTTTCGACCACTTCCTGCAGCAGATCACCCATCTGATCGACGGCGTCGCCCGCGACTCCCACGGCCTCGGCCAACTCGGCCAGGCCCTCGCCAGTACCAGCGGCACCCTGGAAACAGGCGCGCGGCACCAACTGGCCGAAATCAGCCAGATGACCGGCTCGATGCAACGCATGGAAGACGCCATGGGCCACATCGCGGTGCACGTCGAACACGCGGTGGAACACGCCGGCAAGGCCAGCCAACAGATCATTCGCGGCCAGGAAAGCGTCGGCCGCGCCCAGCAGGAAATCACCCAACTGGCCTCGCGCCTCAGCGGTGCCAACCAGACCGTGGAAGGCCTGGCGGTGCAAGCCGAGCAGATCGGCACGGTGCTGGAGGTGATCAACAGCATCGCCAACCAGACCAACCTCCTGGCCCTCAACGCCGCCATCGAGGCAGCCCGCGCGGGCGAGCAAGGCCGTGGTTTTGCCGTGGTCGCCGACGAAGTCCGCAGCCTGGCGCAACGCACCGCCGTCTCCACCCAGGAGATCAAAACCATCATCGAAAGCCTGCAGCAAGGCAGCCGCGAAGCCGTCGAGGCCATGCACGACAGCCGCCAGGGTGTGGAGCGCTGCGTACAAGACAGCCAGGTCGCCGTGCAAATGCTGCAGGCGGTCGGCCTCGACATCGCGCAGATCGACCAGCTCAACGGCCACATCGTCAGCACCACCCGCGAGCAGACCTCGGCGAACCTGGAGATAGTCGGGCGATTGCAGGCCGTGCAGAGCATTGCGCAGAGCACCGCCAATGACGTGGAAACCTTGGCGCGCAGCAGCGAGCAGTTGCCACCGATTGCGGTGCGGCTGGATGCGCTGGGGCGCAAATTTCACGCTTGAGGCCCGAGCGCTCATGAACCCCAGCGTTGCCCGCGTAATCGATAGGGTCCAGGCATCGGCGGATACGTTACACTCGCCGCCCTAAACATCTGCCAGGGAGGCGACCATGAGCGTTCGCGGTAAAGACCGACAAATCGACAATATCGAGTTCAACGTCGGCGACATTGCACGCAGCAAAGCCTTTTACGGTGGCGCATTCGGCTGGACGTTCGTCGACTACGGGCCCACCTATACCGAGTTCACCGACGGCCGCCTCACGGGTGGCTTCACCACCGGCGAACCGGTTCGACCGGGTGGTCCCTTGATCATCCTGTATGCGGACAACCTCGCTGAGACACAACAGCGGCTGCACACCCTCGGCGCGGTCATCACCCGCCAGACCTTCGCCTTCCCCGGCGGCAGCAGGTTCCACTTCACCGACCCCGACGGCTATGAACTGGCCGTATGGACGGCACACGAGTAAGCCTGCCGCGTCCCTTCATCGATCATCGACTGTACTTTCTGACATGGATTCAGGTTTTTTCATGCGCAAAATTGCCCTGCCGTTTTTGACCCTGCTGTGCCTTCAAGGCTGCGCCGAAATGCCGGCCTACTCGAATGTGGATTCCAGTGAACCGCGCGATGAGTCTCGCTACACCATCGTCGAAACCGACACCTACGCGGGAAGGCCCGACCGCAGCTTCCTGGACCTGCAGCCGGACCTGAACATCATCCGGGTCAACGATAAAAAGGTCGGCAATATTCCGTTCTCGACCTACTACTACAAAAATGACTCACCGCAACGCGCCGTGCTGGTGCCGGGCAGCTACACAATTCAACTGGAGTACCGGCTGCCGCGGTACTTCATGTTTGCGGACTTGGAATTCGAGGGAAAACCCGGGCAGAAGATCATCGCGCGCTCGCAGTACATTGGACTGAATCGGCTGAAGATCTGGCTGGAGGATTCGGCGACGGGGGAAGTGGTGAGCAAGGGCATGCACTAAGGCTCCAGGCCCCCGAAAGGATCGAGCATTGCCTGGCTATTTCGGGCGTTAGCAGCGAGGGCGCATGCCTGCAGCGCCATGCGTCCACCTGATGCTCACGGCGTGGCGCTGGTGATCGCCGTGCGCGCAACGCGCTCCCAGGCCCGCACGGCGGAGGTGGCTGCCGCTGGAAACTCAATCGTGCGTTAATCCGGGGCCAGGCGCAGCGACAACGCCTCAATGACCTGCGCCACCAGGCTGTCGGTGCTGTGGGTCCCGTCAACCTGCAGCACCGCAGCGCTTTGACTGGCCAGCCATCGCGCGTGCCAGGCTCGATTGCGGCCGCCAAAGTGCGGATCGTCGTACTGCGAGGCCCATTCGCGAAAGGCCACATGGATCGCGTGCATGTCGCCGCCGGGTGCGATCCGGTCGCCAAAGCGTTGCTGTTCACGCGCGGCCAGGCGTTGAAGGCGGACTGGCGTTGCAGTGTCCACGAAGACGATCAGCTCGACCTGGGTGATCAATTCGTCGCCCCAGTTCATACACGAGCCCGTCAGCACCCAGTCTTCGTCGCCGAGTCTTTGCTGCATCAATGACACGCGCTCAGGCGCGGCACGCTTGGTGGTGAACGGCGGGTCCGTGGGCATCCAGTAAAAATCATCGACATCGACATGGAGCACGCCCAGCCGCGCTGCGAGGTTCTGGCCCAGCGTGGTCACGCCCGCGCACGAGGCACCGGTGATGTAAATGCGCATTTTTCCTCCCTGGAGACACATCGATTTCGAGGCCCGCACGATAGCCTAAATCCACCCTGATTGAATAAAACGACATCCTTGCACCTTCGCGACAAACACGTTACAAAGCCTCAGCAAGTTGTACGACGTCCTAACAATAAATCGCCGTCCCCGATGATGGCGCCCACTGTTCGAGCCCCCATCATGACTGCGCCTGCCCCCATTCAAACCACGCCTGCCCTGTTCTCGCGGCACATCGCCGTGTTGATTCTGCTCTGCATGGGCTGCGCCTTTGCCGGTAACCACATTGCCGCTCGCGTGGCGTTTGATGATGGGGCCGGCGTGCTGCTGGCGATTCTGATGCGCTCGGGCGGTACCTTGTTGGTACTCGCCGTGCTGGTGCTATGGCAACGCCAAAGCCTGCGCCTGCCGTCCGGGGCATGGCGCTGGCAAGTGCTGCTGGGCCTGCTCATCGCCACTCAAAGCCTGTGCCTGTACTCGGCCGTGGCCCGCGTGCCGGTCGCGCTGGCGTTACTGGTGGCGAATGTCTTTCCGATTTTGCTCGCGCTGCTCACCTGGGCATTCGGCGGCCCGCGCCCCACTGCTCGCACCGCACTGCTGATGGGTTTGATCCTGGTAGGCCTGGTGTTCGTGCTGGACGTTCCCGGGCGCCTCTCAGCCAGCGCAGAGATCGGCCCGCAATGGCTGCTCGGTGTCACCCTGGCGTTCTGCGCCGCCTTTGTATTCGCCTGCGCCCTGTGGATCACCGACCACAAGTTGTCGCAGGTACGCGGTTCCGTGCGCAGTCTGCTGACGATCTTCATTGTGTTCAGTAGCGTCAACCTTGCCGGCGTGAGTGGTGCCCTCGCCGACGGCCTGAACCTGCCGGCAACCAGCACCGGCTGGCTGGCACTCGCCACACTGGTCGTGCTCTACGGCACAGGCTTCATCGTGTTGTTCATTTCGGTGCCGCGCCTGGATATGCCGCGAAACGCGCCGGTGATGAACATCGAGCCGCTGGCGACGCTACTGATGGGCTGGATCGTGCTCGATCAAATGCTCAGCGCCGGGCAGATCGCCGGTGGCATCATCGTGGTAACCGGGATTGTGCTGCTGACGTATCGCAAGTCTGCGCAGCCTGTCGCCAAGGCCGCGTAAGGCTTGATGCAGGCCTGAACGGCGTGTGTTGTCAGATCGACACAGGCCGTTTTTTCGTCACGCCTGCGCGTCAACATCATCCAGCTTCGCCCATCGATAGTCCCCTCGCGGCACCTGGCCCAATTCCTGCGTTCTCCTGCGTCGACACGTCGCTGTTGACTACGCGGACGACTCTTTTGAGCCCCGCCGCGCAAGCCCCTCCCCCGATAATCAAGCATCCCCGATCCCATCCCGAGGCCTTCCCCCATGACGAGCCCCTCCACCGAACAGGTCAGCCCCCACACCCTGCGAAAGGTCATCATCGCCGCCGGCATCGGTAACTTCGTCGAGTGGTTCGACTTCGCCGTCTACGGCTTCCTCGCCACCACCATCGCGCAACAGTTCTTCCCCAGCGGCGACACCAGTGCTGCGCTGCTCAAGACCTTCGCGGTATTCGCCGTGGCCTTCGCTTTCCGGCCCCTGGGCGGGGTGTTCTTTGGCATGCTCGGCGACCGCATCGGGCGCAAACGCACGCTGGCCATGACGATCCTGCTGATGGCCGGCGCCACCACCTTGATCGGCCTGCTCCCGACTTACGCCGCCATCGGCGTTGCAGCGCCGATTCTGCTGTCGCTGATCCGCTGCGCCCAGGGTTTCTCCGCTGGCGGCGAATACGCCGGGGCCTGCGCCTATCTGATGGAACACGCGCCCAGTGACAAGCGCGCCTGGTACGGCAGCTTCGTGCCGGTGTCGACGTTTTCCGCGTTCGCTGCCGCCGCCGTGGTGGCGTACGCCCTGGAGGCGTCGTTGTCCGCCGAAGCGATGGGCAGTTGGGGCTGGCGCCTGCCGTTCCTGATCGCGGCGCCGCTGGGGCTGGTCGGGCTTTACCTGCGCTGGAAGCTGGATGAGACGCCCGCCTTCCAGGCCGTCAAGCAGGAGCATGCGGTAGCCCACTCCCCGCTCAAGGAAACCTTGCGCAACCATGGTGCGGCGATCTGCTGCCTGGGCGCTTTTGTGTCACTCACGGCGCTGTCGTTTTATATGTTCACCACCTACTTCGCGACGTATCTGCAAGTGGCCGGCGGACTGAGCCGGGCGATGGCGTTGCTGGTGTCGCTGATTGCGCTGATTTTCGCCGCGGCGATTTGCCCGCTGGCCGGGCTGTACTCGGACCGGGTGGGGCGCCGGGTCACGGTGATGACCGCCTGTGCGCTGTTGATCGTGGTGGTGTATCCGTCGTTCCTGATGGCCAGTTCCGGCTCGTTCGCAGCCTCGGTGGTCGGGGTGATGTTGCTCGCGGTCGGCGCCGTGCTGTGCGGCGTGGTCACCGCCGCCTTGCTCTCGGAGACCTTCCCGACCCGCACGCGCTACACCGCTTCGGCGATCACCTACAACATGGCGTACACGATCTTCGGCGGTACCGCGCCGTTGATGGCGACCTGGCTGATCAGCACCACCGGCAGCAACCTGTCACCGGCGTTTTACCTGATAGCCGTGGCATTGCTCGCGCTGGCCGGCGGACTGGCACTGCCGGAGACCTCGCGGATTTCCCTGCATGATGTAGGCCCACAGGAAAAAGCCCCCGCGCCGCTGCTCTCGCGCTAAGCCAACCCCAACCCCACAGACAACCCCAATCCCCTGTAGGAGTTGTCGAGCCCCAGCGAGGCTGCGAAGAAGCCCTGTCAGCCGATGAAGATGTCGACTGTGAGTCCGCCTTCGCAGCCTCGCCTGGGCTCGACAACTCCCACAGGGGGCTTGCGTTTTGCCAGCAGGCTATTCCGCCAAATACCAAAAAGCCCCGGCCCCGCCCCACCATCAAGCCAACCCCAATCCCACAAACAACCCCAATCCCCTGTGGGAGTTGTCGAGCCCCAGCGAGGCTGCGAAGAGGCCCTGTCAGCCGATAGAGATGTCGACTGTGAGTCCGCCTTCGCAGCCTCGCTAGGGCTCGACAACTCCCACAGGAGGCTTGCGTTTTATCAGCAGACTATCCCGCCCCATGAGAAAAATCCCAGGCGCCGCCCCACCATCAAGCCAACCCCAACCCCACAGACAACCCCAATCCCCTGTAGGAGTTGTCGAGCCCCAGCGAGGCTGCGAAGAAGCCCTGTCAGCCGATGAAGATGTCGACTGTGAGTCCGCCTTCGCAGCCTCGCCTGGGCTCGACAACTCCCACAGAGGGCTTGCGTTTTGCCAGCAGGCTATTCCGCCAAATACCAAAAAGCCCAGGCCCCGCCCCATCATCAAGCCAACCCCAACCCCACAAACAACCCCAATCCCCTGTGGGAGTTGTCGAGCCCCAGCGAGGCTGCGAAGAGGCCCTGTCAGGCACTAAAGATATCAACTCTGAACCCACCCACCCCATCATGAGGAGGGCTAACGCTTCAGTGAAATCAATTCATTATCTCTAACTCTAACCCCCGGCCTAAACTACACCTCTAAGACAGATCATATAAAGACTACTGAGCCAAAACCAAACAGGCCGGCGGAATAGCACTCATCAGTGCATTTCATGTCGCCGGTTTTATCTCAGGCATCAGGGTGTCAGATCAAAATGAACAACGAGTTTACATTTACGCTTAAGCGCCTTCGCTTCGACGAGCACTATCACCCCTCGGAAAATACACGCATCACCACTAATTTCGCCAACTTGGCCCGGGGCCAGAGTCGTCAAGAGAACCTGCGCAATACACTAAGGATGATTGACAATCGCTTCAATGCCCTGGCGCACTGGGACAATCCAAAAGGCGATCGTTACACCGTTGAACTTGAAATCATCTCGGTTGAAATGGGCATTGATGTCGAACACAGTGGCCGTGCCATTCCGCTGATTGAAGTATTGAAAACCACCATCGTCGACCTGAACACCAACGAGCGAATCGACGGCATCGTAGGCAACAACTTCTCCTCCTACGTGCGCGACTATGATTTCAGCGTGGTACTGCTGGACCACAACAAGCATCAGCCCACCTTTGGCACGCCAGAGAATTTCGGAGACTTGCACGGCAAGCTCTTCAAACACTTCGTGAACTCCAGCACCTACAAGGACAACTTCAATAAACCGCCGGTGATATGCCTGAGCGTTTCAAACACCAAGACTTATCACCGGACTGAAAACCAGCACCCGGTACTTGGGGTTGAATACCAGCAAGATGAACACTCCTTGACCGACGACTATTTCAGGAAGATGGGTTTAAAAGTCCGTTATTTCATGCCGTCAAACAGTGTTGCTCCGTTGGCGTTTTATTTTTCAGGCGACCTGCTGGGTGATTACACCAACCTTGAACTTATCAGCACTATCAGCACGATGGACACGTTCCAGAAGATTTACCGGCCCGAGATCTACAACGCGAACTCTGCAGCCGGAAAGTCCTATCAACCGAGCTTGAAGCACCAGGACTACTCCTTGACGCGCATTGTTTATGACCGTGAGGAACGTAGCCGACTGGCGATTGAGCAGGGCCAGTTTGTTGAAGAGAACTTCATCAAGCCGTACCACGCCATTCTTGAACAATGGTCCGCCAACTGCGCGCTTTGACTCAGCCAATACAAGGTTATCCCGAATGAAAAAATTGTTACCCACCTCCACGGCTGGCAGCTTGCCGAAACCCTCCTGGCTCGCACAACCAGAGACACTGTGGTCACCCTGGAAGCTGCAGGATGAGACATTGATCGAGGGCAAACAGGATGCGTTGCGTTTGGCGCTGCAGGAGCAACAACACGCCGGCATTGACATCGTCAGTGATGGTGAACAAACGCGCCAACATTTCGTCACGACGTTCATCGAGCACCTCAGCGGCGTAGATTTCGAGAAACGCGAGACAGTCAGGATTCGTGATCGTTATGACGCGAGCGTGCCGACGGTGGTGGGCGCGGTGAGCCGCCAAAAGCCGGTGTTTGTTGAAGATGCCAAGTTTCTGCGCCAGCAGACCCAGCAACCGATCAAGTGGGCGTTGCCAGGCCCGATGACCATGATCGATACGCTTTATGACAACCACTACAAGAGTCGCGAAAAACTCGCGTGGGAATTCGCCAAAATCCTCAATCAGGAAGCCAGGGAGCTGGAAGCGGCTGGCGTCGACATTATTCAATTCGACGAGCCGGCTTTTAACGTTTTCTTTGACGAAGTCAACGATTGGGGAGTGGCAACCCTGGAAAGGGCCATCGAAGGCCTCAAGTGCGAAACCGCTGTGCATATTTGCTATGGCTACGGCATCAAGGCCAATACCGATTGGAAAAAGACCCTGGGCTCGGAATGGCGTCAATATGAAGAGGCCTTCCCCAAGCTGCAAAAATCCAGCATCGACATCATCTCGCTGGAATGTCACAACTCTCATGTCCCGATGGAGTTGATTGAACTCATCCGGGGTAAAAAGGTGATGGTCGGCGCCATCGACGTGGCAACCGACACCATTGAGACACCCGAGGAAGTCGCCAACACCCTGCGCAAAGCCCTGCAGTTTGTCGATGCCGACAAGCTCTATCCGTGCACCAACTGCGGCATGGCGCCCCTACCGCGTCGCGTAGCGAGAGGCAAACTGAACGCACTCAGTGCAGGCGCAGAAATCGTTCGACGAGAACTCTTGAACGCGTGAGTTCATGGCTCCAGCCATAGGCTGGGTGATCCAGGCCGGTGAAGGTTTCACGGAGATTCTGAAAAAGACTCCCTGAAGCCTGCAGCCCGCCAAACATCCAGTCGCCCCCAGGCTTTTCTCACCACGATCAAGCTGCCGCCCTTATCCAGGACCTACCATGTCACTCGCCAACATGGCTCTCGAGCCATTGAGCTTTCGCGAAGCGCTCGGGCACTACGCATCCGGTATCACCGTGATTACCTCACACGTGGATGGCGAGCCCATTGGCTTCACTTGCCAGTCGTTCTACAGCGTGTCGGTGAGCCCACCGCTGGTGTCTTTCAGCGTGATGTCGAGTTCGGCCAGCTACCCCAGAATCCGCAAGGCGGGCCGGTTCGCCGTGAATATCCTGTCCGGTGAGCAAGTCACGATTTCCAACCAGTTCGCTCGCCGAGGCACCGACAAATGGCACGGCGTCGAATGGCAGGCATCGCCGCTGGGCAATCCGCTCCTTGGCGGCAGCCTGCAATGGCTTGATTGCGAAATTCACGCCGAATACGCCGCAGGTGACCACCTGATCGTGATCGGTGAAGTGAAAGCGTTGAACCTGCAAGAGACCGCTGCCACGCAGCCATTGCTGTATTTCAAAGGACAATACTGCAACCTCGCCACGCACACCGAGGTGTGAGTGTCTACGACGGTTACCCTTGCGCTGGCTCAACCGCACCGACTGCCGTTATCCTCCTTCTCCCCAGACCCGAGAACCGGAGCCGCCATGGACCTCGCCACCCTCGCCCTTTTCCTCCCCGCCTGCTTCGCCCTGAACATGGCGCCTGGCCCGAACAACCTGCTGTCCGTGAGCAACTCCACCCGCTACGGCTACCGCACCTCGTGCCTCGCTGGGATCGGCCGCTTGCTGGCCTTCGCCGGGATGATCGCTCTCGCCTCCGCCGGTCTTGCGGTGGTGCTGCAAACCTCGGAGTTGTTGTTCTACGCGATCAAGATTGTGGGTGCGGCGTATCTGTTCTACCTGGCGTTTCAGCTGTGGCGGGCGAATCCCGAGGCAGAGGCGCAATCGACCGCGGCCAAGGTGGGATTGTGGGCGTTGGCGCGCCAGGAGTTTCTGGTCGCGGCCGGTAATCCGAAGGCAATTTTGATCTTCACCGCGTTCCTCCCGCAGTTCGTGGTGCCGGGGCAGCCGATCACGCCGCAATTTGCGCTGCTGGGTGCGTTGTTCCTGATGCTCGAATGGATTGCTATCAGCGCCTACGCCTATATGGGCCTGCATATGCGCCGCTGGTTCGCCGAGCCACGCGGCAAGCGGATCTTCAATCGTTGCTGCGCGGGGCTGTTGTCGGCAGCGGCGACGGTGTTGTTGATGGCGCGTCGGGCGTAAGCTTGCTCGCCTCAGCGGATTTCCCAGTCAAGGAGACACTCAATGAAAACCATGGTGGTCGGCGCAAGCAAAGGGTTGGGCAAGGCCCTGATCGAGGGGCTTGGTGAGCCTGGGGACACGCTGATCGGCGTGTCCCGCTCCCATCCCGGACACCTGGAGCAACGGGCCGGCGTGCAGGTGCGCTGGGTCGAGGCCAACCTCGCGGAGCCGGCCAAGGCGGCGCAAGTCATCGCAGACGCAATAGCCGATGACGGCCTGGACACGCTGATCTACAACCTCGGCATCTGGGAGGTACTGGCGTTTGACCCGGCTTACGCGTTCCTGGCTGACGACGATGACCAGTTGGAAGCCATCGTCAATTGCAACATCACCTCGACGATCCTGCTGATCAAGCGGCTGTTGCCGGTGCTGCTGAAGAGCAGAAATCCACGCATCATCCTGACCGGCTCCACTTCCGGCCTGCCGCAAAGTGGCCGGCCTGAGGTTGCCTTCGGAGCTTCCAAGTTCGCCTTGCGCGGTATCGCCGATGCCTTGCGTGAAGGCTATCGCCAGCAACGCTTGGGCGTCACCTGCCTGAACCTCGGCTACCTCAACACCGAAGACCCCTTGAGCACACCGCGTGCGGTGGCCGAGCAACGCGGTGAAGGCCACTCGATCCCCGTGCACGATGTGGTGCAGGTGGTGCGCATGACGCTGAGTCTGTCTTCCGCCAGTTTCGTCAAGGACATCACCCTGCCGGCGATTCTGGACGAGCGCTTTTGACCGAGGAGCCTGCGCATGACCCGCAACGAACTCGCCGACCTTTACCGAGGCTACATTGACTGCCTCAACCAGCAGGACTGGGAGCGCCTGGGCGACTTCGTCCACCCGGACGTGACCTACAACGCCACACGGGTCGGCCTCGGCGGTTACCGCGCGATGCTGGAGCGTGACTTCCGTGAAATCCCCGACCTGGTATTTCGCATCCAACTGCTGGTCGCCGACCCGCCCACGGTGGCCAGCCGGCTGAATTTCAACGTCACGCCCAGGGGCGAATTCTTCGGGCTGCCGATCAATGGCCGGCAGGTGAAATTCGATGAAAACGTGTTTTATGAAGTGCTCGACGGCCGGTTTGCGCACGTATGGTCGGTGATCGACAAGGCGGCTATCGAAGCGCAGCTCGGCGTCTAGACTCCATACACCCGTCACCTGTGGAGACCGACCATGAAAAGCAAGAACACCCTCTGCCTCTGGTACCACGGCGCCGCCGAGGAGGCTGCCCGCTTCTATGCCAGCACCTTCCCGGACAGCACGGTCGATGCCGTGCACCTGGCACCCGGCGACTACCCTTCCGGCAAGCAGGGTGATGTGCTGACCGTGGAGTTCACGGTGATGGGCATCCCGTGCATCGGCCTGAATGGCGGCCCGATCTTCACGCACTCCGAGGCGTTTTCCTTTCAGGTGGCCACCGATGATCAGGCGGAAACCGACCGGTACTGGAATGCAATCATCGACAACGGCGGCCAGGCCAGCGTCTGTGGTTGGTGCAAGGACAAATGGGGGCTGTCGTGGCAGATCTCGCCGAGGGTATTGACCGCCGCCGTCTCCAATCCGGACCAGAAGATCGCCAAGCGTGCCTTCGACGCGATGATGACCATGACCAAAATCGACATTGCCGCCATTGAAGCCGCCATCAAGGGCTAAGCAACGGCGGGCCTTGGGGTTAGGTCCCTAAGGCCCCGATGCGATAACCTTAAAGATTGACACTCCCCTGCCGTCACCCTTACATCCCCGAATGGACTCAATGAGGCTCTTGTGCGCGTTTTAACTTCCCTATTGCTTGCCGGTGGCATCGCCACCTTGTCCGGTTGCGCCACCCAGGCCAACAGAGTCGACCAAATGTTCGCCGTTACCTTGGGCCAACCGCTGGTCGAGAACAGCATCGTGCGCGAAGGCGACCTGCTGAGTTTCGAATTGCTGATGCCCGAATTCAAAACCGGCATGCGCCCCACCATGCAGTTCGAGGCCGCGTGCTCGTCGCCACAACTGTACCTGCTGTACATCGACGGCTCGCAGCGTGTCTATCCGCTGAAAGCCGGGCGCTACAGCAAAGCGCGCGAGCTGTCCGCCGACCTGTATGCAAAGTTGGCCGCCAACCCGACCTTCGTGCGTGCCTGTGCCGAGACGCCCAAGCCTGACTGGCGCCTGGTCAAGAGCGACGATCGCGATAACTGGGTGCTGATCGACGCCGCCAGCGTCAAGACCGTGCAGGGTGAAACCCGCTTCTGGGCGGCGTTCGATAACCCCACGGTACTCAACGACCTGCCCTACGACGCGCCATACGCGCAAAAACGCGAGCACTTTGCGGTGTCCTGCGCAAACGGCACCTACAAGGAACTGGCCGGGTATGACCTGGACGCACGCAATCGTGTCAGCGACGGCCGCGTCGACAGCTTCCCGACGCCGCGCGCGATGGCCGGCAGCAATGACGACTACGAGTTGCTGTTCAAGCATGTCTGCGCCACCCCAGAGAAAATCGCCGCACTGCCGGTGTTCAAGCCGCGCCTGAAAGCCCCGGCCAACATCGCCTTGACCTCGGTGCAGCCACAAGTCCTCGCCGCGTTGGCGCCGTTCAAGCAGGACAAGCCGGCGCGCACCCTGAAGTACGTGCACTTCACCGGCACCTCGACCATGAAAGGCAAGACCAGCAATTCGACCAGCGAGCAGTTCATCAGCCAGGACGCGGCGAGCGGCCAGCAGGCGATCGCCCTGCGTGGCGATGGCTACGAGTCGCAGTCGGTGAGCTGGCGCAACCTGATCGAACTGGTGTCCAAGTCGACCTTCTCGAGCATGGCCGAAAGCTCGACACTGACCCAGCTGAGCCTCACCGGTAACTGGAAGGAACTGCCGGTCGGCGACACGGTGGTCTACCAGATCAACCGCTCGACCCTCAACAGCTTGCTCGGCAGCTACAACAAGCAACAGGTCACGCGCTGCGTGGTCGAGCGCGAATTGCCGGCGAGTGAACTCAATCCCAAGCTGCTGGGCAGCGCCAAGGCCTTGTCGTGCCGTACCGACGACGACAAGTACAACCGCGTCAACCACCTGTTCTACCTGACCGACTATGCGTATTTCCACGAGTCCAGCACGGACAAGAATGAGTTTTTCTACTCCGATTCGCGCATCGATCGATTCGAATAACAGCGCCGAATAAACATCGTTGACACACCCTGTAATATTCCATGAAGATGGAGGCCTTATTCAGGGTGTGTCAGTCAATGTCCGCAATGTCCTCCGTTAACCTTTCCGTCATTGGCTTGATTGCCAAGGCGCAAGGTTGCGTTGCGCACGCCCTCAAATCGAAGAAACAGTCGCTCATGTGACCGGGGCGCGCTGTCCCGTCAGATGAGCTGACAGGACATTGAGCGCGACGGACTCCCTCCCCTTTGCACAATTCCCCATGCCCTTCTGACGGTGACTCAAGCGGTCAATCATCAGGAGAAAATGCATGTCCTCGTTTCAAGGTATCTGGGTTCCCGTAGTCACGCCGTTCCATGACGGCGCCATCGATTTCATCGGCCTGCACCGACTGGTCAACCACCTGCTGGAACAGCACGTAGCCGGAATCATGGTGTGTACCACCACCGGCGAAGCGGCGTCGCTGAGCCGGGCGGAACAATTGGCCGTGCTCGATGCGGTGTTGCAATGGGTGCCGGCGCACCGCGTGGTAATGGGCCTGGCGGGCAATAACCAGAGTGAATTGCTGCAGTTCCAGGGCGAGGTCCTCAAGCGCCCGGTGGCTGGCCTGCTGGTGCCCGCGCCGAGCTACATCCGCCCGTCCCAGGCCGGCCTTGAAGCGTTCTTTCGCACAGTGGCCGACGCATCCAGCGCGCCGATCATTCTCTACGACATTCCCTACCGCACCGGCGTGACCTTCGAGCAGGCGACCTTGCTTACTATCGTCGCGCACGAACGCATCGTGGCGATCAAGGATTGCGGCGGCAACCTGGACATCACCCTCGCGCTGCTGGCCAGTGGTGCGGTGGATGTGTTGTGCGGCGAGGATATCCAGATCTTCAATGCGCTGTGCCTGGGTGCCAGCGGTGCGATTGCGGCATCGGCGCATGTGCGTACCGCAGAGTTTGTGGCGCTGTGTCAGCAGGTGCGCGATAACCAACTGACCGAGGCCCGGGCGACGTTTTTGGGATTGGTGCCGTTGATCAACACGATGTTCATGGAGCCCAACCCGGCACCGGTGAAGGCAGCGCTGGCCCTTGAAGGTTTGATCAGCGACGAGCTGCGCGCGCCGATGCAACGGGCCAGCGAGGCGGTGGTGACACGGTTGCGCGAGCTTCCAGGAGTTCGCGCATAAGCGCTGATAAACAGGCCTCTTGTTGCCAGGGCCCGCATTTTTCTGGTGAGTGGGCTTTTTTTGTGGTGAGCAGGCTTTTTTGTGGTGAACCGGCTTTTTTTGGTGAGCAGACTTTTTTGTGGTGAACCTGCTTTTTGTGGTGAGCGGGCTTGCCCCGCGTTGGGCTGCGCAGCAGCCCCAAAACCATCCACCGAGAATTGCCTGACACACCGCATCTGGCGGACTGGGGCTGCTTCGCAGCCCAACGCGGGGCAAGCCCGCTCGCCACAACAAGCGCGCTCACCACAAAAAAGCTTGCCTGCCACAAAAAGGCCTGCTTGCCACAAAAAGGCCTGCTTGCCACACCCCCCACTTGCCACAACAGCTCAGCCTGATTCAGAACCTCAACCCTGCCTCGCCATATGCAGCCTGTGCAGCGTGATCTCGCGCACGGCCTGTTTACTCAGTTCAATATGGCGCTTGAGCAGGTGCTGCGCCTGATCGGCCTGGCGTTGCAGGATGGCCGCGAGGATTTGCCCGTGCTCCTCGTACGTCGCCGCAATGCGTGACGCCTGGGTAAAGTCGAGCCGGCGGATGATGCGGATTTTTTCAGTAATGGCGTAATGCATACGCGCCATTTCGCCATTGCCCGTGGCATGCACCAGGTCACAATGAAAACGCTCATCCAGCGCCGAGACGGCCTGGGTGTCCTGCAACCGCTCCGCCGCTTCCACCTGCCAGGTCGCCTGCAAGGCCTGCAATACAGGGCTCGGTTCGTCCATCGCGCACAAGCGGCTGACCGCTGCCAGTTCCAGCACAATGCGCACGTCATACAGCTCTTCGAAATACGCGAAGTCGAACGGCTTGACCTGCCAGCCGCTGCGAAAATACACCTGCACGTACCCTTCCTTCTCCAGACGATAAAGCGCCTGGCGCACCGGGGTACGGCTGGCCTGCATGCGCATGGCCACGTCACCTTCGCTGAAGCGATCGCCCGGCAGCAGGCGGAACTCGAAAATATCCGCCTTGAGCTGCGCATAGACCTGTTCAGCCAGGCTGTGCGGCCGTGCCTTGGCGGTTGTCATCGTCGCCAGTTGCATGCCTACCCCCGGCTCGCAATAAAGGCGCGCCAGCCGCCAAACTCGGTGATGTCGAGGGCGTCGGCCAGGGCCCAAGGCTCGCAGATAAAACCTTTGACGCTGCGCCCATCCGCCAGCAGCAGATTGCCGATTCCCAAGGGCGCCGGGATCTCGGCGACGAATTCACCGAAGCGCGCAATCGGCAGGTCCCACAGCTCGACAACAATCGCACGGCCGCTGTCTGCCCTGGCCAGCCCAGGCTTGGGCGGCACAGTGCCCGGCAGGGCATAGAGCCGATAGTTGTCGGCCGTCAGGGTTTGCTCCACCAGCACCGCGTTACGCGAGGTCAGCTGCACGTTCAGCGGCATGCCGGTCAGATGCGCGCCCACCACCGCCACCCGCACGCTGCCAGGCGCCTGCAGCGCGGTGGCCGGCGCGGGCAAATAACGTTCGGTGGCACCCAAGGGCAGGTCCAGGCTGGCCTGCCAGCGTTTGCCCAGGTGGGCCAAGGCCGTGTCGTGCCAGGCCGGTGCCAGCAAGGTAATACCGCTGGGCAACCCATCGCTGCGCAGGCCCGCCGGGAGCGCCAGGGCCGACAGGTCGGCGAGGTTAGTGAAGTTGGTGTAATAGCCAAATTGCGAGTTGTAGCGCACCGGCTCCTGGGCCATTTCCGCCTGGGTGCGAAGGGTTGGCGACGTGGGCACCAGCAACGCGTCGAAACCCGCCAGCGTGTCGTTGATGCGCCGGCTCAGCTCGGCCCGCAAGTATTCAGCCTTGTAGGCGTCGCACGCGCTGTACTGGCGACCACTCTCGACAATGCCGCGCACCACCGGGTTGATCGCCTCCGGTTGCTGCTCCAGCATGCGTTCCAGGGCAACGGTACGCTCGGCGACCCACGGGCCGAAGTACAACTGGTCCGCAAGGGCCTTGAACGCGCTGAAGTCCACCGGGGTGATCACCGCGCCCAGGGCCTTGAAGCCTTGTACCGCGTGCTCAAACACCGCCTGGTTGAGGGTATCGCCAAAAAACTCCAGGCTCGCCGGGATCGCCAGCTTGATCGCCGCCCCCACCGCGACCGGTGCGGTATGCGGGTTCACACGCGAATAGGCGTCGCTGGCATCGTAGCCCTCAGCAACGCGCATCACGCTTTCGGCGCATTCGACGGTCAACGCAAACACCGAGATGCAATCCACGGTGCGGCACGCCGGCACCAGCCCGGTATTGGACAGGCGGCCCTTGGTCGGTTTCAACCCGACGATATTGTTGAACCCCGCCGGCACGCGCCCGGAGCCTGCGGTGTCGGTGCCCAGGGAAAACGCCACCAGCCCACGCGCCACCACCGACGCCGAGCCTGAGCTGGAGCCTCCGCTGACGTAATCCGCGTCAAAGCTATTGCCCACCGCGCCGTAGGGCGAGCGTGTGCCCACCAGGCCCGTGGCGAACTGATCGAGGTTGGTCTTGCCCATCAGGATCGCGCCGGCTTCGCGCAGCCGTTGGACTACAGATGCATCCTGCGCCGCCGTGTAGGCAAATTCGGGACAGGCCGCCGTGGTCTCCCAGCCGGCCGCATCGATATTGTCCTTGATTGCGAATGGCACGCCATACAGCGCCAGCTGGGTGACATCACCGTCCACCGCCGCCAGGCGCGCGCTCAACTGCGCCAGTTGTTCGGTCAGCTGCGCCGGGGTCGCACGGGCGATCCAGGCGTTGTCATCGCCGGGGTACTCAGCGGCGAGGGTCAGCAGAATATCCGGGGTGATGCTGCCGCTACGGTAGCCGTCAAGCCACTCGCCGAGGGTCCAGCCAAACGCGTTGTGCATGGGAAACTCCATCTTGTATCCAAGTTTGGATAAGTGGAAGCAAACCCCAGGCCAACCTCGAAACCCAATGAATGCGCGGGCATGCACTCAAACCCTGCCCGCTGATAGCGCACCCACCCATCGCCCATGCGCCAAAAAAAGACATTCAGCGGACCGCGCGGTTGCGACCCGCCCGATACCGGCCTATGTTCCAAGCCATGCCGTGCATTTTGCTGTCCATCCCATTCGCAATCAGGTGAAGACATGCCCACGCTTTCCCGCCCCGCCGTCCTCGAGCTGATCGGCAATACGCCGCTGGTTCGGGTCAGCCGTTTCGATACCGGCCCCTGCACACTCTTTCTCAAACTTGAATCACAGAACCCCGGCGGCTCCATCAAGGACCGCATCGGCCTGGCCATGATCGACGCCGCCGAACGCGACGGCCGCCTGCGCGAGGGCGGCACCATTATCGAGGCCACCGCCGGCAACACTGGCCTGGGCCTGGCGTTGGTCGGCCGGGCGAAGGGCTATCGGGTGGTGCTGGTGGTGCCCGACAAGATGTCCACGGAAAAGGTGCTGCACCTCAAGGCCATGGGCGCCGAAGTGCATATCACCCGCTCCGACGTGGGCAAGGGCCACCCCGAGTACTACCAGGACGTGGCCGCGCGCCTGGCCAAGGATATTCCCGGTTCATTCTTTGCCGACCAGTTCAACAACCCGGCCAACCCCCTGGCCCACGAAACCAGCACCGCGCCGGAAATCTGGGCGCAGACCCAGCATGATGTCGACGCAATCGTGGTGGGCGTCGGCTCGGCCGGCACCCTCACCGGCCTGACCCGCTTCTTCAAGCGCGTCCAACCGGAACTGGAAATGGTCCTGGCCGACCCGGTGGGCTCGGTGATGGCCGAATACAGCCGCAGCGGCCAGCTGGAAACTCCCGGTTCCTGGGCCGTGGAAGGCATCGGCGAAGACTTCATCCCCTCTATTGCCGACCTCTCCAGCGTGCGCCACGCCTACTCCATCAGCGATGAAGAAAGCTTCGACCACGCGCGCCAACTGCTCAAGGCCGAGGGCATTCTCGGCGGTTCCTCCACCGGCACCCTGCTCGCCGCCGCCCTGCGCTATTGCCGCGAACAGACCGAACCCAAGCGCGTGGTGACCTTTGTGTGCGACACCGGCACGCGCTACCTGTCGAAGGTCTACAACGACCAGTGGATGAACGACGCCGGCTTGTTGCAATACAAACACTACGGCGACCTGCGCGACCTCATCGCGCGGCGCTTCGAAGATGGCCGCGTGATCAGCGTGAGCCCCGACGACACCCTGCTCACCGCCTTCCAGCGCATGCGCCTGGCGGATGTCTCGCAACTGCCGGTACTGGTCGACGGCCAGACGCTGGTCGGCGTCATCGACGAGTCCGACATCCTGCTCGGCCTGCATCACGACGCGGCAGATTTTTCCATGGTCGTCGCCAGCGCCATGACCGATCACCTGCAGACCCTGGCCCCCAGCGCCAGCCTCGCCGAACTGCAGGCGGAACTGGATCGCGGCCTGGTCGCAATAATCGCCGACGCCTCGGGCTTCCACGGTCTGATCACGCGCGTCGACCTGCTTAACCACCTGCGGAGATCCCTTGTATGAGTCAGCCCGATAAAAGTGCATTTGCCACCCGTGTGATCCACGCCGGGCAATCACCCGACCCGACTACGGGCGCGCTGATGCCGCCGATCTACGCCAACTCCACCTACCTGCAAGACAGCCCCGGCGTACACAAGGGCTTCGACTATGGCCGCTCCCACAACCCCACGCGCTTTGCCCTGGAACGCTGCGTCGCCGACCTCGAAGGCGGCAGCCAGGCGTTTGCCTTTGCGTCCGGGCTGGCGGCGATTTCCACCGTGTTGGAACTGCTCGACGCCGGCGCTCATATCGTCTCCGGCAATGACTTGTACGGCGGTACCTTCCGTTTATTCGACAAAGTGCGCCAACGCAGTGCCGGGCATCGTTTCAGCTTTGTCGACCTGAGTGACCTGTCGGCTTTCGAAGCCTCGTTGCAGGACGACACGCGCATGGTCTGGGTCGAAACCCCGAGCAATCCGCTGCTGAGCCTCACCGACCTGAGCGCGATCGCACGTATCTGCCGCGACCGCGACATCATCTGCGTGGCCGACAACACCTTCGCCAGCCCGTGGATCCAGCGTCCGCTGGAGCTGGGCTTTGATGTGGTGGTGCACTCCACCACCAAATACCTCAATGGCCACTCCGACGTGATCGGCGGCATCGCCATCGTCGGCGACAACCCCGCGCTCGCCGAACGCCTGGGCTTCCTGCAGAACTCGGTCGGCGCCATCGCCGGCCCCTTCGACGCCTTCCTGACCCTGCGCGGCGTGAAAACCCTGGCGCTGCGCATGGAACGCCATTGCAGCAACGCCCTCGACCTCGCCACCTGGCTGGAACAGCAACCGCAAGTGGCGCGGGTGTATTATCCGGGCCTCACGTCCCACCCCCAGCATGAACTGGCGCGCAAACAGATGCGGGGGTTTGGCGGGATGATCTCGGTGGACCTCAACAGCGACCTGGCCGGCGCCACGCGCTTCCTGGAGAACGTCAAGATCTTCGCCCTGGCCGAAAGCCTCGGCGGCGTTGAGAGCCTGATCGAGCACCCGGCGATCATGACCCACGCCAGCATCCCCGCCGCCACGCGCGCGCAGTTGGGGATCGGCGATGGGTTGGTGCGGTTGTCGGTGGGGGTTGAGGATGTGGAGGATTTGCGCGCCGACCTGGCCCAGGCGTTGGCGCAGATCTAACCGAGGAAACGGGCCTTTGTGGGAGCTTGGCCGGCGATGCAGACACCGCGGTGCACCAGGTGCTTCGCGGTGATGCAATCGCCGGCCAAGCTCCCACATAAGTCCATCAGCTTGACGTTACATTGGCCCGTGCGCTGTGCAGTTTCTTGTAGCTGTCGATCAGGCGCAGATGCCGGTCCAGCCCTTCCAGCTTCATGCTGGTGGGCGTCAGCCCGTAGAAGCGCACGCGGCCCTCGACCGAGCCGATCACCGCGTCCATCCGCTCATTGCCAAACATGCGGCGGAAGTTGGCCTCGTAGTCCGCCAGCTCCAGGTCTTCGTCCAGTTCCATCTCCAGCACCGCGTTCACTGCCTGGTAGAACAGCCCGCGTTCGACGGTGTTGTCGTTGTACTGCAGGAACATCTCCACGCACTCCTTGGCCTCTTCGTACTGCTTGAGGGCGAGGTAGATCAGCAGCTTCAGCTCCAGGATGGTCAACTGGCCCCACGCGGTGTTGTCGTCGAACTCGATGCCGATCAAGGTGGTGATGTCGGTGTAGTCGTCCAGCTCGCTTTCCACCAGGCGCTCGGCCAGTGCCTGCAGCGCCTCGTCGTCGAGGCTGTGCAGGTTGAGGATATCGGCGCGGAAAAACAGGGCCTTGTTGGTGTTGTCCCAGATCAGGTCATCCACCGGGTAGATTTCCGAGTAGTCCGGCACCAGGATGCGGCAGGCCGTGGCGCCGAGGTGTTCGTACACCGCCATGTAGGACTCTTTGCCCATACCTTGCAGAATGCCGAACAACGTCGCGGCTTCTTCGGCGTTGGAGTTTTCCCCCTGGCCGGAGAAGTCCCACTCGACGAATTCATAGTCCGACTGGGCACTGAAGAAGCGCCACGAGACCACGCCGCTGGAATCGATGAAGTGCTCGACGAAGTTGTTCGGCTCGGTCACTGCGTGGCCTTCGAAGGTCGGCTGTGGCAGATCGTTCAAGCCTTCGAAACTGCGGCCCTGGAGCAGCTCGGTGAGGCTGCGCTCCAACGCGACTTCCAGGCTCGGGTGTGCGCCGAACGAGGCGAATACGCCGCCGGTGCGCGGGTTCATCAGGGTCACGCACATCACCGGGAATTCACCGCCCAGGGACGCGTCCTTGACCAGTACGGGGAAGCCCTGGGCTTCCAGGCCCTGGATACCGGCGAGGATGCTCGGGTATTTGGCCAGCACCTCGGCCGGCACATCCGGCAGGGCGAATTCACCTTCGATGATTTCGCGTTTCACCGCGCGCTCGAAGATCTCCGACAGGCACTGCACCTGGGCTTCGGCCAGGGTGTTGCCGGCGCTCATGCCGTTGCTGAGGTAGAGGTTTTCGATCAGGTTGGAGGGGAAGTACACCACTTCGCCGTCCGACTGGCGCACGAAGGGCAGCGAAACGATGCCGCGTTCTTCATTGCCGGAGTTGGTGTCGTACAGGTGCGAGCCGCGCAACTCGCCGTCGCGGTTGTAGATCTTCAGGCAGTAGGCATCGAGGATTTCGCTCGGCAGCTCATCCTTGCGACCCGGCTGGAACCAGCGTTCGTCCGGGTAATGCACGAATGGCGCGTTGGCCAGCTCTTCACCCCAGAACTGATCGTTGTAGAAGAAGTTGCAGTTGAGCCGCTCGATGAATTCGCCCAGCGCCGAGGCCAGTGCGCCCTCTTTGGTCGCGCCCTTGCCATTGGTGAAGCACATCGGCGAATGCGCATCGCGGATATGCAGCGACCAAACGTTGGGCACGATATTGCGCCACGACGCGATCTCGATCTTCATCCCCAGGCCGGCGAGGATCGCCGACATGTTGGCAATGGTCTGCTCCAGCGGCAGGTCCTTGCCGGCGATATAGGTGCCGGCTTCGGTGCCCACGCCAGGCATCAACAACGCCTGGGCGTCGGCGTCGAGGTTGTCGACTTCCTCGATCACAAACTCGGGACCGGCCTGCACGACTTTCTTCACGGTGCAACGGTCGATGGAACGCAGGATGCCCTGGCGATCTTTGTCGGAAATATCGGCGGGTAATTCAACCTGGATCTTGAAGATCTGGTTATAGCGGTTTTCCGGGTCGACGATGTTGTTCTGCGACAGGCGAATATTGTCAGTGGGGATATTGCGCGTCTGGCAATACAACTTCACGAAGTACGCCGCGCACAACGCCGATGACGCCAGGAAGTAATCGAAAGGCCCCGGCGCCGAGCCATCGCCCTTGTAGCGAATAGGCTGGTCGGCAATGACCGTGAAATCATCGAACTTGGCTTCAAGTCGGAGATTGTCGAGAAAGTTGACCTTGATTTCCATGCGGGCACACCAGAATAACGGGCTATATAAAAATGGCCGCCATTATGAAGTGTTTCACCGGGAAGTTTCAGGCTTTTGACCAGTGGCTGGCGAATTGTCGAATGTGCATTAACCTTTTGGCAGTTGGCGCCGATGGACTGAGTGCAACCAGGGAGTAGTCGGAATGCGCAACAACCAGCCTGTTACACAACGCGAGATTTCACTCGCGTCTTCGCAAAAACTCATCTCCGCCACCGATGTCCGGGGTGTGATCACTTACTGCAACGATGCCTTTGTCGCCATCAGCGGATTCAACCGCGCCGACCTGATCGGCGCGCCGCAAAACATCGTGCGTCACCCCGATGTCCCCCCCGCCGTGTTCGCGCACATGTGGAGCGCGCTCAAGCAAGGCCTGCCCTGGATGGGCATCGTCAAGAACCGTGCGAAAAATGGCGACCATTATTGGGTCAACGCCTATGTCACCCCCATCTTCGAAGGTGCCAATGTGGTGGGCTTCGAGTCGGTGCGGGTCAAACCCAGCGCCGATGAAATCCGTCGCGCCGAGGCGCTGTACCGGCGTATCAGCCAAGGCAAGCCAGGCGTGCCGCGCCAGGATGCATGGCTGCCGGCGGCCTTGAGCTGCGTACCCTATGTGGCGACCGCCGTTGCCGGCAGTGTTGCCGGGTTGTTCCTCAGTGCACCGCTGGCCCTCGCGTTGGCCGTGGCGGTCGCAGTGCCCGTGGGTGTGTTGTGCTCGCGCGTTCGCCAGGGCAGCACCTTGCGCCTGCTGGCGGGTGTCGAGCCGTCGACCTCGGATGCCTTGATCGCGCAGATGTACAGTGACGCACGCGGGCCTCAAGCCCGTTTGGAAACCGCGTTTCTCAGCCAGACTGCACGCCTGAAGACGTGCCTGACCCGCCTGCAGGACAGCGCCGAACAGCTCAGCGCCCTCGCCGGCCAATCCGATCAATTGGCCACGGCCAGTTCCAACGGCCTGGACCGTCAACGCGTCGAAACCGAGCAGGTCTCGGCCGCCGTCAACCAGATGGCCGCGACCACCCAGGAAGTCGCCAGCCACGTGCAACGCACCGCCGATGCCACCCAGCAAGCCAACGTGCTGACCGGGCGTGGCCGCGAAGTGGCGCGCGATACCCGCGAAGCCATCGAGCGCCTGTCTGCGGTGGTCGGCGAGACGGGCGTCACCGTGGCGCAGTTGGCCAAGGACAGTGACGAAATCGGCAGCGTGGTGGATGTGATCAAGGGCATCGCCGACCAAACCAACCTGCTCGCGCTCAACGCCGCGATCGAGGCCGCGCGCGCCGGCGACATGGGCCGTGGCTTCGCGGTGGTGGCCGACGAAGTACGCCAGTTGGCCCAGCGCACCACGCAATCAACCACCCAGATCCACGCGCTGATCACTCAGTTGCAGGCATCTTCCAACAATGCCGTGCAAAGCATGCAACACGGCCAGCGCCAGGCCGAGGAAGGCGTGGCCTGGGTGCTGGAAGCGGACCAGGCACTGGTGGGCATCAGCGAAGCGGTGTCGCATATCACCGACATGACCACCCAGATCGCCGCCGCGACCGAGGAACAAAGCGCGGTCGCCGAGGAGATCAGCCGCAACATCACCACCATCGCCGAACTGGCCGACCAGACCTCGATCCAAGCCCATCAATCCACGGACCTGAGCAAGGAACTGACCCATACCGCGTCCACCCAATACGCCTTGGTTGAACGCTTCAACCGCTGAGTGCGATGGGGTGGGCGGGCTTCCTGTGGCATAGGACATTCCTGTGGCATAGGAAGCCTTGGGCAAAGGACCCTACTATGGCAAAGGGGCCTCTGTGGCAAAGGTTCTTCTTATGGCAAAGGCGCCCTCTGTGGTAAAGGACCTTCCTGTGGCAGAGGCGCCCCCTGTGGCAAAGGACCTTCCTGTGGCAAAGGCGCCCTCTGTGGTAAAGGACCCTCCTGTGGCAAAGGCGCCCCCTGTGGCGAGCGGGCTTGTCGAATCGTCGCACCGCCCGCGTTGGGCTGCGCAGCAGCCCCAATTGAACTGGTCAAGTAATCTTGGACACCGATTAAGGTTTCACGCCACCAGCTTCTCCCTGGCGACTGGTGACCGATAGTCGTTGTAGCTATGCGGCCTGGTGATGTTGTAGCGCGATACATAGCGCTGCACATCCGCTCGGGCCTCATGTTCCGACCCGTAGCCTGCTTCTGGCACCCACTCTGATTTCAAACTTCCAAAGAAACGCTCCATCGGAGCGTTATCCCAGCATTCGCCTTTACGGCTCATGCTTTGTCGGAGTCCATGTTCCAGCAGTTCATTTCTGAATTTATGGCTGGTGTACTGGCAACCTTGGTCGGAGTGAAACAGTACGTCTTTTGGGCGACCGCGCAGTTCAATCGCCATGCGCAGGGCTTCGCAGGTCAGCGTGGCATCAGAGATCATCGAAAACGACCAGCCCACAATCCGGCGAGCGAACAAGTCCAGAACCGCCGCGAAATACAGCCAACGCTTGCCGACTTTGATGTACGTCACGTCCCCACACCACACCTGATTGACCGTCGCAACATCAAACTTGCGTTTGAGCACATGCGGTGCCACCAAAGCCTCCACGCCAGGTGACTTGTACTTATGGCGCCGGCGTTGACGGCTGACAATGCCTGCTTCTCGCATCAAGCTGCGAGCCATGAACCGCCCGACATCATGCCCGCCGGCTTGCAGCTGTTTAGCCAAGGTACGAGCGCCCGCAGACTCTCTCGACGCCCTGTGGTGCTTGACCAGCATAGCCTTGAGTTTCTCTCGCTTAGGGCTCACCTTGCCTTGGCGCTGACGCCATGCGTAAAAGCTACTGCGGTTTATTCCGAACACACGACAGCAATCGTTAACGCCGTACTGCTCGCCCAGCTCACAGATCAACGAGAGTGATCTTTGGCGTCCAAAAGCAGGAGAGCACTGGCCTTTTTTAGGATTTCGATATCCCGGTCTCTTTGCCTGAGCAAGGCTTTAAGTTCCTGGATCTCTCGCTGATCCGCGGTAATCGCCTTGGCTCCCACCGGAGTCGAGCCCAAGCGTTCCTTGCGAACTTGATCGACCCAGCGGCGCAAGGCCGTAGGGCCAATATCCAAGCTGGCACAGACCTCGGGAACCGACTGCCCCTCGTCCAGCACCATGCTGGCAGCCTTGAGTTTGAACTCACATGAATAAGATTTACGCATATCCAAACACCTCAGATTTGGACGCCATCATAGCGCCCGATTGAGGTGTCCAAAATCATTAGGCCAGTTCACAATACCCTCGCCTGACATTGCACATTCTGCTTGATTACGGCCCCTGCCCAGCCCAACTCGAGCAGTGCAACGACTCGACAAGCCCCCACCCCAGCAGCGCTATCCCCCAGAAGCTACCCACGCCTTTGCGACCTGGACCTGCTTGAGGTAACGTCCACCCACGCGCCCTCATGAAGCCCCTCGCCATGTCCATTGCCGATAACCTCATCGCCTTTACCTTCGCCGCCACCCTGCTGACGCTCACGCCCGGGCTCGACACCGCACTGGTGCTGCGGACCGCCACGGTAGAAGGCAAACGCCAGGCGCTGCAGGCCACCCTGGGGATCAACGCCGGTTGCCTGCTGTGGGGCGCGGCGGTGGCCTTCGGCCTGGGTGCGTTGATTGCGGTGTCCGAGGTGGCATTCAACCTGCTCAAGTACTGTGGCGCGGCCTACCTGGCCTGGCTGGGCTTGAACATGCTGCTGCGTCCACGTCGCTCACTGGCACCGGCTTCGCCCGAAGCCAAACCCGGCGGCAACTGGTTTATCAAGGGCATGCTGGGGAATGTGCTGAACCCAAAGGTGGGAATTTTCTACGTGTCCTTCCTGCCGCAATTCATTCCGCAAGGGCATTCGCTGATCGCCTGGACATTCGGCCTGGTGAGCATCCACGTGGTGCTCGGGCTGCTGTGGTCGCTGGTGCTGATCGGCGCCACGCAGCAACTGTCCGGCTTTCTGCGTCGCGAGCAAGTCATCCAGTGGATGGACCGCACCACCGGCGTGATCTTCGTGTTGTTTGCCGCGCGGCTGGCGTTCAGCAGGCGCTGAGCCATTGGCTATCCGAACCACGCGCAACGCCAACATGACTGAATTCTCCGGGTGAGACAAGGCCCCCCCTTGTGGGAGCCGTCGAGCCCCGGCGAGGCCGCGAAAGCGGTGGGTCAGGCACTAAATTCATTGGCAATGCCGCCGCCTTCGCGGCCTCGCTGGGGCTCGACGGCTCCCACATTTTGATCTTTGGGGCGGCGGATTATGGGGTGTGACTCAAGGCTGCTTGCGGTAGGCCGGTATCGAGGCCTACACCGCCGTTCCCCTGTGGGAGCCGTCGAGCCCAAGCGAGGCCGCGAAAGCGGTGGGTCAGGCACTAAATTCATCGGCAATGCCGCCGCCTTCGCGGCCTCGCTGGGGCTCGACGGCTCCCACATTTGATCTTTGGGGCGGCCGATTATGGGGTGTGACTCAAGGCTGCTTGGGGTGGGCCCGTATCGAGGCCAACACCGCCGATTCCCTGTGGGAGCCGTCGAGCCCCGGCGAGGCCGCGAAAGCGGTGGGTCAGGCACTAAATTCATTGGCAATGCCGCCGCCTTCGCGGCCTCGCTTGGGCTCGACGGCTCCCACATTTGGTTTTTGGGGCGGCGGATTATGGGGTGTGACTCAAGGCTGCTTGGGGTGGGCCCGTATCGAGGCCAACACCGCCGTTCCCCTGTGGGAGCCGTCGAGCCCCGGCGAGGCCGCGAAAGCGGTGGGTCAGGCACTAAATTCATCGGCAATGCCACCGCCTTCGCGGCCTCGCTGGGGCTCGACGGCTCCCACATTTGATCTTTGGGGCGGCGGATTATGGGTGTGACTCAAGGCTGCTTGGGGTGGGCCGGAATCGAGGCCGACACTGCCGTTCCCTGTGGGAGCCGTCGAGCCCTGGCGAGGCCGCGAAAGCGGTGGGTCAGGCACGAAATTCATTGGCAATGCCGCCGTCTTCGCGGCCTCGCTGGGGCTCGACGGCTCCCACATTTGATCTTTGGGGCGGCGGATTATGGGGTGTAACTCAAGGCTGCTTGGGGTGGGCCCGTATCGAGGCCAACACCGCCGATTCCCTGTGGGAGCCGTCGAGCCCCGGCGAGGCCGCGAAGGCGGTGGGTCAGGCACTAAATTCATTGGCAATGCCGCCGCCTTCGCGGCCTCGCTGGGGCTCGACGGCTCCCACAGGAGGGGATCGGGGCGCTTGCTCGGACTCGTTTAATGCCCACGACAATCCGTGTAGCGCCAGCGAGGCTGCGATGGCGGTGGCGCTGTCTAGAGCAAGACCCGCTGAAGGTAACCCTCAAGAACGTCAACCTGCGCGGATGAAACAATCGCGGCGATATACCCGTCAGGGCGCACCAGCACCCAGTCACCGAGCGCCAGTTCATAAGCGCGCTGAAAGTGCCCCTGCGCGTCGATCATGTCGCCTTGCAGGCCGAACCGATGGATATGCAGCCCCGGCCGCGCGGCCACCGAGCCGCGTTTTACTCCGTACCCGAGCAATGTCCAATGCGTGCCCTGGAAGAGGTTGAACAGTCGCAACGATTGGCCTGCCGCCCCCCGGATCGGTGCATCCGGTGCCCGGTCGCCGGCGCGCAGGCTGGCAGTACGTGTCGGCTGCACCAGGGCCAGCGAGGACTGCGGGTAGCCGATATCCAGCTGGTGCACTTCCCTGCCCCGGCGCAAGTCGCCGTTGGCCATCGCGCCCAGCAGTTGGGTGGCCAGGCCGAGTACGGACGCGGCGACGGGACGGCGTTCTGCCTCGTAGCTGTCGAGCAGATCATCGGACGCGCCGTGAGCCTCCGCGGCGAGTTTCCAGCCGAGGTTGTAGGCGTCCTGCACGCTGGTATTGAGGCCCTGGCCGCCGGTAGGTGGATGGATATGGGCGGCGTCGCCCACCAGCAACACACGGCCAACGCGGTAGTGGTCGGCCAGGCGCGCATTCATGCTGTAGGCCGATGCCCAGGACACGCAATGCACCTCAATATCCTCACGCCCGGTGCGCTGGGCGATGAGCGCCGTCAGCCCTTCTGCACTCATGTCGACATCAACCTCCAGAGGAATCGGGCCCTGGATCTGGAACAGATCGGTGCCGGCCAACGGGCATATCGCGACTTGTCGCTGCACATCGCCCTCGCCAAAACGGTGCCAATGGTCACGCGAAAGCCCGGTGAGCACCACGTCCGCCACCAGCGCGCGTACGCCCAGCGTCTTGCCAGGGAAGCCAATCTGCAGCGCATGCCGCACAAAACTGCGACCGCCATCGGCGCCCACCAGCCAGCGCGCGCGAACGGTGTCGGCGCCCGTCGGCCCCATCACCTGCGCCGTGACGCCGTCGTCGTCTTGAACAAAGTCCAGCAGTTCACAGCCGAATTCAGGCCGATGCCCCAGCTCCAACAGACGCTCGCGCAGCACTTGCTCAGTCAGAAATTGCGGCACCATCAGCGGCTGTTGATAGGGCTCGGCCGGTGTCGCAGGATGCTGCGCGATAGAATTGCCGTCACTGAAGCTGCCATCGTCGCGGTAGCGCCGTTCAGTCGGATAGACTCCCCCCATTGCCACCAGGCGATCGAGAACCCCCAGGTCTTCGAAGACTTCCTGTGACCTTGGCTGGATGCCCTTGCCGCGCGAGCCATGGAACGGCTGTGGGCTCTTCTCGATCAGACGTAAGGTGATGCCCCGTCTCGCCAAGTCGATCGCGAGGGTCAAGCCGGCAGCACCGGCACCGCAAATCAGTACATCGACAGCGCATCGCTCGTTCATACGGGCCACCTATATGTGCAATACGCACATATTAAGAGGGAGAAGCACAGTGTCAATTAAAAATGTGCAAAGCGCACATATATCCGCCCAACTGCGCGACCTGCATGGATCGCTGGTGGAAATCGTCGGCGTGATGAATCGCCCGCAACGCGACGAGGCGATGGTGCGCGAAGCCGGGATTTCCCTGGATCGCGCGCTGTTTCCGCTGCTGGTGCTGGTGGAGCGGCTGGGCCCGATTGGCGTGGTTGAACTGGCCGATCGTGTTGGCCGCGACTACACCACCGTAAGCCGGCAGGTGGCGAAACTGGAAAGCCTCGGCCTGATCCTGCGCCAGGAAAGTGCAGCGGACCGCCGCGTGCGTGAGTCGGTGATTACCGACAAGGGCAAGGCCATGACGGACCGTGTCGATGAGGCGCGGGAGAGGATCGGCCAGTCGATCTTCTCGACCTGGGACGAGGGTGATTTCGACAACCTCGTGCGGCTGATGCGCAAGTTTGCCGAGGACATCAAGGACGATTCAGTGCGGGCGACGAAGGGGATGAAATGAAGCCGTGCACTGCGCTCTGGTGAGCCAAGCTGAGTTGTTGAGGCAAGCGGGCATCCTATGAGCGGGATTGTTGTGGCGAGCGGGCTTGCCCCGCGTTGGGCTGCGCAGCAGCCCCAAACCCAACCCCTCGGTTTACCTGAAACAGCGCAGTGATCTTGAGAGGGGCCGCTGCGCGCCCCAACGCGGGGCAAGCCCGCTCACCACAACAGGCCCGCTCACCACAGGAAGCCCCACTAGCCACTGGAAGCCCACTCACCACAACAAGCCCACTAGCCACAGGAAGCCCCACTAGCCACTGGAAGCCCACTCACCATAACAAGCCCACTAGCCACAGGAAGCCACTCACCACAGGAAGCCCACTAGCCACTGGAAGCCACTCACCACAACAAGCCCACTAGCCACTGGAGGCCCACTCAACACACCAAGCCCCACTAGCCAAAGGAAGCCCCACTCACCACAACAAACCCGCCAGCACATAGGCACAACCGCCCCGCGCGCTATCAATCCACCGCCAACTCCACCACCCCGCCGTTCAACCGCACCGGCCATACCCGCAATCGCTGCTCCGGCGCCTCAAGGCATTGGCCGTCCTGCAGCCGATAATGCTGCTTGTAGATCGGCGCAGCCACCACCAGCTGGCCCTTGATGCTGCCGACCAGGCCACGGCCGATGACGTTCGCGCCGGACTGCGGGTCATGGTTGTCGATGGCGTACAGCGTCTGGTCCGGCGCCTGCGGCAGGTAGAACAGCGCCACCTGCACGCCGTCGACCCATACCACCACGCCGGAATTGCTCACCAGGTCTTGTTCGGTACACACGCGTTTCCAGCTGGCCAGGTGTCGCTGGCTGTTGGGCTGGCTCATCAGGCAATCTCCTCGGTGACGGCAATCAGGTTGAGTTCGGCGGCCATGATCGGCCGGCGCTGGCCGCGTTCCTGCACAAAGTGAATGTCCGGGTCGGCGCGCTTGTCGTTGACGAACGTGCGGAAGCGCTTGAGTTTCTCCGGGTCCTTGAGGGCGTTGGCCCACTCGCATTCGTAGCGGTCGACCACCCGTTGCATCTGCGCTTCAAGTTCCGCGCCGAGGCCCAGGCTGTCGTGCACGATCACGTCCTTGAGGAACTCCAATCCGCCCTCCAGGCTTTCGCGCCACACCGAGGTGCGTTGCAGCTTGTCGGCGGTGCGGATGTAGAACATCAGGAAGCGGTCGATGTACTGGATCAGCGTGGCGTCATCTAGGTCGGTGGCGAACAGTTCCGCATGGCGTGGGCGCATGCCCCCGTTGCCGGCGATATACAGGTTCCAGCCCTTCTCGGTGGCGATCACGCCGACGTCCTTGCTCTGCGCTTCGGCGCACTCGCGGGTGCAGCCCGACACCGCGAATTTGAGCTTGTGCGGCGAGCGCAGGCCCTTGTAGCGGTCTTCGATCAGCAGCGCCATTTTCACGCTGTCCTGCACTCCGTAGCGGCACCAGGTGCTGCCCACGCAGGACTTCACCGTACGCGTGGACTTGCCATACGCATGCCCGGTTTCAAAGCCGGCGGCGATCAGCTCGGCCCAGATGTCCGGCAGCTCATGCAGTTGCGCGCCGAAAAGGTCGATGCGCTGGCCGCCGGTGATCTTGGTGTAGAGGTCGTATTTCTTCGCGACCTCGCCGATCACGATCAGCTTGTCGGCGGTGATCTCACCGCCCGGAATACGCGGGACCACCGAGTAGGTGCCGTTCTTCTGCATGTTGGCCATGAATGTGTCGTTGGTGTCCTGCAGCGGCACCAGGGACGGGTCCATGATCGGCTGGTTCCAGCAGGAGGCGAGGATCGAACCCACCGCCGGCTTGCACACATCGCAGCCGGTGTGGCCACGCCCATGCTTGGCCAGCAGCTCCTCGAAGGTGCTCAGCCCTTCCACCCGCACCAGCGCATACAGCTCCTGCCGGGTGTGGGCGAAGTGTTCGCACAGGCTTTTATCGACGCTGACGCCACGCGCGATCAGCTCATGCTCGAACACCTGCTTGAGCAACCCGGCGCAGCCACCACAACCGGTGCACGCCTTGGTCTGGGACTTGAGCACGCCGAGGTCGCTGCAGCCGCCGTCGATGGCCGAGCAGATCGCGCCTTTGGTGACGTTGTGGCACGAACACACCGTGGCCGATTCCGGCAACGCGCCAGGGCCGAGTGTCGGTGCGCCGCTGGACGACGGCAGAATCAGGCTCGCCGGTTCCGCCGGCAACGCGATGCGGTTCTGCAGGTATTGCAGCAAGGTGTCGTAGTAGCTGTTGTCACCGACCAGCACCGCGCCGATCACGTGCTTGCCGCTCGCATCCACCACCAGGCGACGGTAGCTGGCGCTCGCCTCGTCGATAAACTGGTAGCTGCGCGCGCCGGGTGTGTGGGCATGCGCATCGCCGATGGAGCCGACGTCGACGCCAAGCAATTTGAGCTTGGTCGACATATCGGCGCCCACAAAAGGCTCGGCGGCCTCCCCGCTCAACAACGCAGCCACGCCGCGGGCCATCTGGTAGCCCGGCGCGACCAGGCCGAACAGGCTGCCGTTCCAGGATGCGCACTCGCCAATCGCGTAGATGTTCGGGTCGCAGCTCAGGCATTCGTCGTTGATCACCACCCCGCCGCGCGGGCCGATCTCCAGCCCGGCCTGACGGGCCAAGGCGTCCTGGGCGCGGATACCGGCGGAGAACACGATCAGGTCGGTCTCCAGATACGCCTCACCGGCGAAGTTCATGCGGTAGCGGTACTGCTCGCCCGCACTGATCGATTGAGTGGCGCGCGACAAATGCACACCGACGCCGAGGCGC
The DNA here is from genome assembly GCF_016651025.1 of Pseudomonas sp. TH21. Lineage (NCBI taxonomy): Bacteria > Pseudomonadati > Pseudomonadota > Gammaproteobacteria > Pseudomonadales > Pseudomonadaceae > Pseudomonas > Pseudomonas sp. TH21. The sequence goes on from NZ_JAEKEQ010000001.1 coordinate 3,587,168, forward strand.
TCGATCTGGGCCTTGAGCGCCAGGCCGCCAAAATCATCCAGTTGCACCGGCATCAGGCGCGGCGCGAACTCCACCACATGGGCTTCCAGGCCCAGGCTCTTCAAGGCATTGGCGGCTTCCAGGCCCAACAGGCCGCCGCCGACCACCACGCCGCGCCGTGCATTGGCTGCCGCCGCCCGAATGGCGTCGAGGTCTTCAAGGGTACGGTAGACCAGCCGCGAATCGCCTTCGGCGCCTTCAATCGGCGGCACAAAGGGGTAGGAACCGGTAGCGAGCACCAACTTGTCGTAGGCCACGCAACCATTGGCGGTGATGACCTCGCAACGGGCGCGGTCGATTTCCAGCACCGGCACGCCGAGGTGCAGGGTAACGCCCGGCGTCTGGTACAGCGACGCCTCGGACAGCGCCAACGACTCGGCATCGCGGCCGGTGAAGTATTCGGAAAGGTGCACACGGTCATAAGCACGCATCGGCTCTTCGCTGAACACGTGCAACCGATAATGCGCCAGCACGCCGCGCTCGATCAGTTGCTCCACACAGTGGTGGCCGACCATGCCATTGCCGACGACGATCAGGGTTTTCATCTGTTTATTCATTCCAAGCACCCGGCAACGTTCATCACGGTTTTAAAAGCAAAAAAAAACGCCTGAAACCTTGCGGTTCCAGGCGTCTTTGCCTGTTCTTCTGCGGGATCGGATCGGCGACTGCGCCGGCTCTGCCGCGATTGCCCCTGGTGTCGATCGTCGTTGACCGAGATGGGTTGAGGATGAACTTGCAGGCGGCGTGCCAACCCGCCCAGGTGCCCGTGACAGCCACACCCGGCGCCTCCTCTGCCCCTCCAACACGCCGAATCCCGCCTCCAACTGGTGCGCCCTGCTTCATAACTGCGCACTGGAGCGTCTGTGTGGCGAGGGTGCTGGCTCCCGTTGGCGGGCGTAGCGCACCGAGGATTTTGGCGCCGCTGCGCAGCCCGGCGGGAGCCAGCGCCCTCGCCATGACACGTGAGCCCGCCTGCGTTCAAACCTGGCGCGTGACTTGCTAGGAACCCCACATACAGCAGTCAACGCTGACTGCCCAATCACGACAAAGGCGCCGTGCAATCCCCGTTTCCAACGGAGGGTTGCAGGGCGCTTTTTTTATGCCGGGCACAAAGCAGTCGAGGGGTACGGATGGCAATTCAAAGCGTGCGCAGCGTGTGCCCTTATTGTGGTGTGGGCTGCGGCATCGTCATGCAGGTCGAGCACAACAAGGTGGTCAAGGTGATCGGCGACAAGGCCCACCCCACCAATTTCGGCCGCCTGTGCACCAAGGGCACTACCTGCGGGCAAGCCATTGCCGAGTCCGGTCGCATGGAAAACGCCTACGTGCGTCAGGCGCGCGATCACGACCCGGTGCGCATCGGCATCGACACGGCCATCAGCGACACGGCCAGCCGTTTGCGCCACATCCTCGACACCCACGGGCCCGACGCGCTGGCGTTCTACGTGTCCGGGCAAATGTCCCTGGAAGCCCAATACCTGGTCAACAAACTCGCCAAGGGGTTTGTGCGCACCCAGCACATCGAATCCAACTCGCGCCTGTGCATGGCCAGCGCCGGCAGTGGCTACAAGCTGTCCCTGGGCGCCGATGGGCCTCCGGGATCCTATGCAGATTTCGACCGCGCCGACCTGTTCTTCGTGATCGGCGCGAATATGGCCGACTGTCACCCGATCCTGTTCCTGCGCATGATGGACCGGGTCAAGGCCGGGGCGAAACTCATCGTGGTCGACCCCCGACGCAGTGCCACGGCGGACAAGGCCAACCTGTTCCTGCAGATCGCCCCCGGCACCGACCTCGCCCTGCTCAACGGCCTGTTGCACCTGCTGGTGAAAAACGGCCACACGGACCCGGCCTTTATCGCGGCCTTCACCGAAGGCTGGGACGCCATGCCCGGTTTCCTCGAGGACTACCCGCCGGCGCGGGTTGCGCAACTGACCGGCCTGGCTGAAGCCGACATCCGCCAGGCCGCCGCCTGGATCGGCCAGGCCAGCGAATGGATGAGTTGCTGGACCATGGGCCTCAACCAGAGCACCCACGGCACTTGGAACACCAACGCGCTGTGCAACCTGCACCTGGCCACCGGCGCGATCTGCCGCCCCGGCAGCGGGCCGTTTTCCCTCACCGGCCAGCCCAACGCCATGGGCGGGCGCGAAATGGGCTACATGGGCCCGGGCCTGCCGGGGCAGCGCTCGGTGCTGGTCGAGGCCGACCGCGCCTTTATCGAAAACCTCTGGCAACTGCCCGCAGGCAGCCTGCCGCGCCAGGTCGGCGGCGGCACCGTGGCGATGTTCGAGCAGATGGCCGCCGGGCAGATCAAGGCCTGCTGGATCATCTGCACCAACCCGGTGGCCAGCGCGCCGAATCGACGCAAGGTCATTGAAGGTTTGCAGGCCGCCGAACTGGTGATCACCCAGGACGCCTTCCTCGACACCGAGACCAACCGCTACGCCGACATCCTGTTGCCCGGCGCACTCTGGGCCGAAGCCGAAGGCGTGATGATCAACTCCGAGCGCAACCTGACCCTGATGCAGAAAGCCGTCGACGCCCCCGGCGAGGCCTTGCCCGACTGGCAGATCATCGCCCGGGTCGCCTGCGCGATGGGCTTTGCCGAGGCCTTCACCTACACCTGCGCCGCCGACGTATTCGAGGAAATCAAGCGCGCCTGGAACCCCAAGACTGGCTATGACATGCGCGGCGCCAGCCATGCACGCCTGCGCGAAACGCCCTTGCAATGGCCCTGCGCATCCGCCGATGGCGCCGACCGCAACCCGATCCGCTACCGGCATGGCGACACACTCAAGTTCGCCACCGAAACCGGCAAGGGCCAGTTCCTCGCCCGTCCGCACATGCCGCCGGCGGAGATGCCCGATGCGGCGTTTCCCTTTGTGCTCAACACCGGCCGTCTGCAGCACCAGTGGCACACCCTGACCAAGACCGGCAAGGTCGCCACGCTGAACAAACTCAACCCCGGTCCGTTCGTGGAACTGCACCCCGAAGACGCCGCGCAACTGGGCATCAAGGACCAGGACCGGGTCGAAATTCGCTCATCACGCGGGCATGCCGTACTCCCTGCGGTGGTCACCGACCGCGTGCGGGCGGGCAACTGCTTTGCGCCGTTTCACTGGAACGATGTGTTTGGCGAACACCTGGCGATCAATGCAGTGACCAACGACGCCGTCGACCCGATTTCGCTGCAGCCGGAATTCAAGTTCTGCGCCGTGGCCCTGACACGGATCGAGCTGATCGACCATCAGTTCCTCGACGCGCCCAAACCCGCAACCTGCGTTATCCCCCCTTCAGCAGAGGACCTCACCATGTCGCGCCTCGACGCCTTCGCCGATCTCGCGGGCCTGCGCAACGTGCCGGCGCCGGCACTCAGCGACAGTGAACGCACCTACCTTGCGGGCTTTCTCAGTGGCCTGCGCGCCAGCAGCGGCCACGAAACCGGCGTACCGGTGATGCCGGCGCAGGCCCCCTTGGCCAAAGACACTCGGTTGTGGCTCGACGGCCTGCTGGGTGGGCTGTTCAGTCGTGCGCAAGCGGGCGAAGCCAGCGCCCTGCCCGGCCCGGCCGTCACCCTGCTGTGGGCCTCGCAAACCGGCAACGCCGAAACCCTGGCCGAGCGCTTTGCCCAACGCCTGCGCGACGCCGGCATAGAGGTGGTGCTCAGCGCCATGGCTGACTTCCCCGCCAGCAGACTCGCCAGTACCCACACCCTGGCCCTCATCAGCAGCACCTTCGGCGACGGCGACCCACCGGACAACGGCGAAAGTTTCTGGCACAGCCTCAGCAGCGCCGACACCCGCCTCGAATCGCTGCGCTACGCGGTGCTGGCGCTGGGCGATCCCAATTACGACCAGTTCTGCAAGCACGGCAAACAGCTCGACCAGCGCCTGCAGGAACTGGGCGCCACTCGCCTGCTGGAGCGCGTCGACTGTGACACCGAGTTCGAAAGCCGTGCCGACGCCTGGCTGGCGCAATTGCAGCAAACCCTCAACCCGGCAAAACCTGCAGCGCCCGCCACACCCGCCGGCAAAACCAAGCTGTTTGGGTCACGCCTGCTGCTCAACCGGCACTTGAACCCGCAGAGCGCGCACAAGGAAACCCGCCAGTTCGCCCTCGACCTGGCCGACTCCGGGCTGAGCTATGAAGCCGGCGATGCGTTAGGGGTGATGCCGCGCAACTGTCCGGAACTGGTCAGCGAACTGCTCGACCTGACTCGCCTGCGCGCCAGCACCTGCGTGAATGTCGACACTTTCGGCGAGGTTGCCCTGCAACAGGCGCTGACCCAGCACTTCGAAATTGCCCGTCCCAGCAGCGACACGCTTGCGTTTATCGCCGAGCGCAGCGCCAATCCGGGCCTCAAGCAGTTGCTCGAGCCCGAGCGCAAAGCCGAGCTGAAGGACTGGCTGTGGGGCCGACAGCTGGCGGACGTGCTGCACCACTACCCGATTGAATGCACAGCGCAGGAGCTGCTCGGCACCCTCAAGCGCCTGCAACCGCGCCTGTATTCAATCGCCTCCAGCGCCAAGGCTTACCCGCGCGAAGTCCATCTGACGGTGGCCGCGGTGCGTTATGGCCGGCGCAAAGGCGTGTCGTCGACCTTCCTCGCCGACCGCGCCGGCGACGCCGAGGTGCCGGTGTTCGTGCAGCCGTCGCGGCACTTTCGGACACCCAGCGACGGTAATGTGCCGATGATCATGATCGGCCCCGGCACTGGCGTGGCGCCGTTCCGCGCGTTTTTGCAGGAACGCCGGGCACAGGGGCATCAGGGCCGCAACTGGCTGTTCTTCGGTGAACAACATGCGGCCAGCGATTTTTACTATCAGGAGGAACTGCAAGGCCTGCAGCACGATGGCCTGCTGACCCACCTGAGCCTGGCGTTTTCCCGCGACCAGACACAGAAGGTCTACGTGCAGGACCGCCTGCGCGAACACGGTGCCGAGCTGTGGCGCTGGTTGCAGGAAGGCGCGCAGCTGTATATCTGCGGTGACGCCAGCCATATGGCCAAGGATGTCGACCAGGCACTCCGTCAGATCGCGCAAACCCACGGCGGGCTTGGCGCGGAGAGCGCGGTGGAGTACTGGCGCGCGTTGAGCGAGCAGAAGCGTTATCTGCGTGATGTGTACTGATTGGATACAGAACAATAAGCACTTTGTATTGTGTACAAAAAACCCTAAAGATTTATCCGACCCAGGCCGAAACAGCAGGCATAGCAAATCGCCGCCACTCTAGGCTGGACGGCGTCGATTTGGCCGCCCTCCACGCTGATGGTCGTCTCGATGAAAATAAAAAATAAGCTTGTACTCGCGTTTGTCTCGGTCGCATTTATCCCGGTAAGCCTGGTCGCCGTGATTTCGGTGATGAACACGCGGACCCAGGCCGTCGATCAGTTCATCGACGGCAGCACGCGGGAAATCCGCCAGATCGATGGCAACATCCGGCAGTTCTTTGATGGCACGCTGCAGAACGTCGATCAAATGGCCATGGATCCTGTATACACTTCCGTAAACACCCTGAAGAACTATCAACCCGCCGATGCCGCCAGCCAGCCTATGCCGGCCGAGGCCCAAGCGATGATCGAGGGCTTCGCGCGCTTCGGTGCCACGCACCCGGCGGCGGCCATCCTGTCCATCGGCCTGGAAGACGGCACCTACGTGAAATGGCCGGATGACCCGCAGCTGGCCAAGTACGATCCGCGCACGCGCCCCTGGTACAAGGCGGCGATGGCCAGCCCCGGCAAGACCGTGCGCACCCCCGCGTACTATTACGACAAGGACGACGTGGCCCTGGTCGGCACCGCGCGCGCATTGCTGGATAACAGCGGCAAGGCCAAGGGCGTGTTCGTGGTCAGCGTGTCGCTGAAGAACCTCACCGAGTTGGTCAAGAGCATCAAGCTCGGCGAAAGCGGCTACGTGATGCTGATCGAAGACGGCGTGGTGCTGGTCGACCCGCGCGACGCCGCCCACAGCTTCAAGCCACTCAAGGACCTCGGCGCCGCTTATGCGCAACTGGCCGCGACGCCCCAGGGTTCCACCGAAGTCGAGATCGACGGCGTGCGCTATATGGCTAACGTCTGGACTTCCCCGGGCCTGGGCTGGCGCTACATCGGCCTGATCGAACATCGCGAAGTCATGGCCGAAGCCATGCGCATGACCTACCTCACCGCCGTCATCGTCGGTGTGCTGGTGTTGATCTTCGGGCTGATCGCCGCGGCGTTCTCCAAGGTCATCGTTAAGCCCATCGGCCAGGTCAGCACCGGCCTGCAGTCGATCGCCCAGGGCGAAGGCGACCTGCGTCATGAACTGCAGGTGCAGGGCAAGGATGAAACCGCCGAACTGGCCGGCTGGTTCAACAAGTTTCTCGCCGCCATTCGCCAACTGATCCAGCATATCGGCGCGGCGTCGGCCAACTTGCAGAATGCCTCGAAGGTCAACAGCGAAGTCGCGCACAACATGAACGAGGCCGCCGGGCGCCAGCGCGAAGCGGTGGAACTGGTCTCCACCGCGTTCAACGAAATGGTCGCCACCGCCAACGAAGTCGCGCGCTCCTGCAGCGGCGCCGCGGAGTCTGCCGAGAACGGCCACCGCCGTGTCGCCGAGGGCAAGCAGCAGATCGAAGTCACCACCGACAACGTCAACCGCCTGGGCCGCCGCCTGACCGAATCGTCGCAGGCGATGGTCGAGCTGGAAGCCGGCAGCCGCAGCATCAATCAGATCCTCGGCACCATTCGCGCAATTGCCGAACAGACCAACTTGCTGGCGCTGAATGCTGCCATCGAGGCCGCCCGCGCCGGTGACCAGGGCCGTGGTTTTGCCGTGGTTGCCGACGAGGTGCGCGCGTTGGCCAAGCGCACCTCCGACTCCACCGGCGAGATCGAGCAACTGCTCGGCACCCTGGAAAACAAGACCCAGGAAGTCACGCAAAAGATGGGCAGTTGCCTGGACCTGTCACGCGCGAGTGTGTCGTCCATCGAAAGCGCGCGCGACAGTTTTGAAGGCATTCAACTGTCGGTCAACGAGATCCGTGACCAGAACCTGCAGATCTCCGCCGCCGCCGAGGAACAACACAGCGTCGCCGAAGAGATCAACCGGCATATCCAGCAGATCTACGACGAGGCGCGGCTGGTGGAAAGCCTGGCCAACTCGGCGCAGGACGACTCGGGACGGCTGTCGAACCTGTCGGATGAGCTGAATGGGCTGGTGGGCCGCTTCAAGTCCTGATGAACGCCGAGATCTGTTGCCACATGGCACGCGGGTTGGAATACATCGGGAAGTGCCCGCACTCGGAAATCGGTGCGAGGCGCACACCGTGTGCCTGGATATGCGCGAGGTAGGACAGCCCGGCGTTCTGCTCGCCGTACATGAACAGACGCGGGCACGGCAGGTCGAGGAACTTGTCCATCAGCGCGGCGTTATCCGACAGCTCCACCATCGACTGGAAAATCCCGCGCACCGCGCCGGCCCGTACCTTGTGGCGCAGGCTGGCCGAGTACAGCGCACTGGCATACGCCGGGGCCTGGCGGGAGCGCTCGATGAAGGCGCGGAAAAACACCTCGGGATCGTCCGCCGGGTAGTCGATGATCTGGCGGCTGAGGAAGCAGTCTTCCGGGGCGATGTTGCCCTCTATGTCGGTGAAGCTCAGCACACGCCTGGGAAAACGGTGCGCCAGCATCAGCGCCGTCAGGCCGCCCATGGAGTGGCCGACCAAATGAAAGCGCTCGATCTGGAAATGCGCCAGCACCTGCAACGCGGTGTCGAGCAGGAACGGGATGCTGATCTTTGTCAGGTCGGCGCACTGGCTTTCACCGCAGCCGGGGGCGTCGTAGGCAATGAACGGGTGCCCGTCGAACGCCGGGTGCAGGTCGATATCGGCGTAGTCTTCCTTGGTCGAGCCAAACCCGTGCAGGAACACGATGGGCGCGCGGTCGCCAGCGCGATGGATCGCGGCGATGTCCAGCGATACGCCGTCTACCGTCAGCGGCAAGTGGGTGTGAGTGAACGACATGATGGGGTTTCCTGGAACAGACAGCCCGGCAATTTCAGCGGTTTCCTGCCTGCTGTAAATGACGGATAACGGAACGCATTCATACGCCAATCGTATGGGTCTGGAAGTGCTCGATCAGCTCGCTGACCAGCGGGTTGGGCCGGTCGGTGTTCCAGGCGACTGCGGTGGTCACCACGTTGAGTTTCTGCGTCAGGGCGCGCAAAACCACGTTGTCCGGCGCCAGTTTTTTCAGCGCTGCCGGCACCAGCGCAATGCCCTGGCCGCAACTGACAAAGGCGATTTGCGAGGCCACCGAACGCACTTCGTGCAGGACCCGGGGCGAGAAACCACTTGCACGGCAGGTGGCGATGAGGTTATCGAAGTACACCGGGCTGACCTTGCGCGAAAACATCACCAGCGGTTCGCTGGCCAGGCTCGACAGCCTGATGCGCGTGCGCGACGCCAAGGGGTGATTGCTGGGCAAGGCCACCATCAGGCGATCCTCGCGCAGCGGCAGCGACTGGATCGCCGGGCCGAGGTCGCCGTCCAGCCGGGCGAAGGCCAGGTCGATATCACCCGCTTCCAGGGCCGGCACCGCCTCGACGCTGTCGATCTCGCGCACCGACACGGTGAGGTGCGGGTAGCGTTGTTTGAGCTGGTCGATCAAGCCAGGCAACACATCGAACATCGCCGTGGAAATCGCACCGATGGTCAGCATGCCGGACTGCCCCGCTACCGCCTCTTCGACCGCCAGCTCCAGGCGCTCCAGCTGCTCGGCAAACTTGCGCACCGCCGGCAGGATCGCCGCGCCCACCGGCGTCAACTTCGCCCCACGCCGCGAACGTTCGAACAAGGTGACCTTGAGCGCCTGCTCCAGCACCTGGATCTGCTCGCTCAACGGCGGCTGCGACATCCCGAGACGCTTGGCGGCGCGGCCGAAGTTCTGCTCTTCGGCAACAGCGAGGAACAGCCAGAGGTGGCGAATCAGGCGGAAGTTGATCATGGGCGGTCCATAGGCTGTGCGTATGTAATGATGCGTTGATCGCCAATATACCTATCATTGGTGTCGACCGGCATGGGTGTTTTGATCACCGGTTTCCTCGGGCGCGTTAAGGGGCTCGGATCCAGCCACCCCACCGCCCAACTGTGGGAGTTGTCGAGCCCCAGCGAGGCTGCGAAGGCGGCGGCACTGACTGCCCATCTGTGCCTGACCCACCGCCTTCGCGGCCTGGCTAAAGCTCGACGGCTCCCACAGGAGGATGAGTCACCATCCAGTCCAGGAACGCCTGCAGCCGGGTACAGAACGGGTCGCCCGCCGCACTCGGGTTCCTGGCTTCAAACAGAAAGAACGCCACGTGAGTAACCCTGGCCGGGTACCGTTGGACGAACAACGCCACATATTCTTCCAGCGTCTGCGGCCATGTCACTGCCGACTCAGCACTCAAGACATGCGTCGCCCTGATCAACTTGCGCGACGCCTCGCGCTGCAAACGAAGGCGCTCCAGCTCGGTGCCGGCCTGTGCGATGCGGGTGAGGTAGGCACCCAACACCTCGGCGAAGTCCGCATTCACCGCTGACGCAATCTCACGGCAGGGCCGAAACCGCTCGAACTGCAGCGACAGGTCGTCACCCCACAGGCAGCGGCAGTGATGCTTGAGCCAGAAACCCCAACTGTTGCGGTGTTCAGCCGACAACACCTGCGCACGGCTGCCGATATCGAAATCTATCTTGATGACCTCAGGATGCCGCCGCTCCAGCGCAAGGCGCAGCACCTCCAGTTGCTGCACACTCTGCGCAGTCGGCGGCTCGCGCAGCACCAGCGTCAGGTCCAGGTCGCTGACACCCGGCGTGGCCTCGCCGCGCGCGACACTGCCATACAGGTAAATACCGTCCAGCCCCAACGCCGGCAGCGACAACGAGCTGCACACATCCGCCAGCAACGCCTGGAACGCCGGCTGCACAGGCACCTGGCCTACCGTCAGGATAAAGCCCTCGGCATCAAGGCCGGTTGAATGCACAGTACTCACGGACGATGCACCTCAATCACCAGTCCTTCCTCCGCATTCGGCACACAGAAATGGCGGGTGATCAGCTCAAACTCGGCATCGGTGGCGGCGAAGTCATGCTCGCCACGCGCATTGCGTGCGTGCAGCCGCGCGCGGCAGGTGGCGTCATCGAGTTCCAGGTAATGCAGGCAGTGCGGCGCCCCGGCGGCCTGCGCCAACCCCAGCAGTGCTGCGCGATTGGCCAGGGTGTTGGCGGGAAAATCCAGTACCACATTGACGCCAGCTCCCAGCAGATCAACCACCAGCGGCCCCAACACCGCTTGAATCCGCTGGGCGCAGCGCAGGTAGTCGGCGATCGACAGCACTTCACCCGGGTATAAGCGGGCAAGCCAGGCATCTTCACTGAGCAGGATGGCCGCGTGCTCGGCCGCCAGGGTCTTGGCCAGCGTCGACTTACCGGCGGCGATCTTGCCGCACAGCAGGTGCAGGGTAGGCATGGGCACAGCTCCATTGTCTGAATCAAGGACGCCAACGCTGCCACATTTTTGCCCCGCGTGTCGAAGCACAGCGATGCACGCTCGATCAATTAAGTTGAATTCCTGCGTTTACAGGGCGGTCACCTATAAGGACGACAGCGAGACGACAACGCAATGGAGGTGGTTATGAACCTTGCAATGACACTCTTCAGCCTGTTTGCCGGTTGGATGGCTATTGTGATTTCAATGATGTGGGGCGTACTGCGGGTGCTGCGCTGGCACCATGATTAGCACGCCGGATGGGCGCTACTTTGTGGTCAAGGGCCAACTCTGGCGCTGCACGGACCCGGCGCTGGATGACGCCACGCGACAACGCTGGGTCAATGACTTGATGGACGCCCGCCGCGCGGTCAAGACGGCCAAGGCCAGCGGCGATCCACAACAACTCAAGGCAGCACGCCAACAGGTGCAGCGCGCCAAGGTCGCCCTCGGCGAGCGCGGCCCCGTGTGGTGGACCGATGGCAGTCCGGATTTCAATCGGTGCCAGGTTGCCAACACGCCCTATGCCGCCTGGTTCGAAAAACATCTCGACACGAAACCCCACTGAACTTTCTTGCAAACGGCACGTTCCTTTCCTATGCGAAGTCATCGCGCCCCCATGGGCGCAGAACGATAAGGAGCCGCCACCCCCATGACCACCCTCCCCACCTACCGCTATACCCCAGGGCCGCTGCATGCGGCGTTGCTCGCCGGCAGCGTCCCGCTGTTTTTCGGGGCCTTGCTCAGTGATATTGCCTACGGGCAGACCTACCAGATTCAATGGGCCAACTTCGCTTCCTGGCTGATCGCCGGCGCGTTGGTGTTCAGCGGTTTTGCCCTGCTGTTCGCACTGGTCAATCTGCTGCGCGCCCGGCCCAAGGCTGGGCGCCCGACCGTGTACTTCCTGCTGTTGCTCGCGGCCTGGGTAGTGGGGCTGGTCAACGCCTTCCAGCATGCCAAGGACGCCTACGCCATGATGCCCACGGGCCTGGTGCTGTCGGCGATCGTCACGCTGCTGGCGGTGGCGGCGACGTGGACCGGCCTGACCAACCTGCGCTCGGGAGATGCCCAATGAAAACGTCCAGCACCCTGACCGTATTGAGTGCAGCGCTGCTGCTGAGCGCCTGCGGTGGCGAAGGTGACAAGACCCAGGCCCGCGGCCCCGACCCGAAGTTGCCGGAGCAGCAAAGCAGCCTGCTGCCGAGCATGAAGATCGCCGAACCGACGCCATGGGGCGAACAGAAACCCCAGGTCCCCGAGGGCTACAGCGTCACCGCCATTGCCACCGACCTGGCCATCCCGCGCCAGACCCTGGTGCTGCCCAACGGCGACATCCTCATCGCCGAAGGCCGTGGCGGCAGCGCGGCCAAGCTCAAGCCCAAGGACGTGATCGCCAGCGTGATCAAGGCCCAGGGCAACACCAAGGTCAAGGGCGGCAACCGCCTGACCCTGCTGCGGGATGCCGACGGTGATGGCACCTACGAACTGAAGACCGTGTTCGCCGACAACCTCAACGCGCCCTACGGCCTGGCGTTTGCCGACGGCAAGCTCTACGTCGCCAACCAGGACGCGCTGGTGCGCTTCGATTACGTCGACGGCCAGACCAAAGCCAGCGGGCCGCCGACCAAGGTCACCGACCTGCCGGCGCAGATCAACCACCACTGGACCAAATCCCTGGCCGTGAGCGCCGATGGCCGCCAGCTCTACGTGGGCATCGGCTCGAACAGCAACATCACCGAACGCGGCATGGAAGTCGAAATCGACCGCGCCATGGTCTGGCAGATCGACGCGCAAACCGGCGCCCACAAGCCCTACGCCACTGGCTTGCGCAACCCGACGGCGTTGACCATCCAGCCTGATTCCGGGCAACTGTGGACGGTGGTCAACGAACGCGACGAGCTGGGCCCGGACCTGGTGCCCGACTACCTGACTTCAGTACGCGAAGGCGCCTTCTACGGCTGGCCCTACAGCTACTGGGGCCAGAACGTCGACCCGCGCGCCCAACCACAGAACCCGGCCAAAGTCGCTGCCGCGATCAAGCCGGACTACAGCCTGGGCTCCCACGTGGCGGCACTCGGCGTGGACTTCTCCATCCCGGCCCTGGGCGAGAAATTCGCCGACGGTGTGTTTGTCGGCGAACACGGCAGTTGGAACCGCGACAACCCTGTGGGCTACAAAGTGATCTTCGTGCCGTTCAGCAATGGCAAGCCTTCCGGCGAGCCGATCGACTTCGCCACCGGTTTTCGCGGCGACGACGGCAAGACCCGCGGGCGCCCGGTGGGCGTGACGGTGGACCCGAAAGGTGCGTTGATCATCGCGGACGACCTGGCCAACACCGTTTGGCGGGTGACGCGTAACCGCTGAGTAAAATGTTTGACTTGGTTGCCTGAAGCAACAATATAATTGCTTCAGGCAACCATTCGAGCATCCGCCATGTCTACACCCCAGCTTGTCGAACGCGCCGGCATGGTGCGCGGCTTCAACCGCTTCTATACCCACCAGATCGGCGTGCTGCAGGAACACCTGCTGCAGAGCGATTTCTCCCTGACCGAAATCCGTGTGATGTACGAGTTGTCATCGCGAGGCGACCTGACCAGCGCCGACCTGTGCCAGATGCTCAGCCTCGACGCGGGTTACCTGAGCCGGCTGACCAGCGGCCTGGAAAAAAACCGCCTGATCCAGAAAGTCCGCTCGCCCACCGACGCACGTGCGGTGCTGTTGCACCTCAGTGATCTGGGCCGCGCCGTACTGGCCCCGCTGGAGCAGCAGACGCAGAACGAAGTCATCGCCCTGCTCGATGCCCTGCCCGACGCCCAGCAACGCCAACTCACCGGCGCGATGCAACGCATCCAGTCCCTCCTGCAAGGCACTGCGCCGACCTACCTGCTGCGCGACCCGCAACCTGGCGACATGGGCCTGGTGGTGCAACAGCAATCGGCCTTGTACGCGCGTGAATATGGCTGGAACTGGGAGTTCGAAGCGCTGGTGGCGGAGATTGTCGCCAAGTACCTGCGCGAGTTTGACCCAACGTGCGAGCGCTGCTGGATTGCGGAAAAGGATGGCGAGGTGGTGGGTTCGGTGTTTGTGGTGCGCCATGACGCCACCACCGCCAAGTTACGCATGCTGTATGTCGACGCCAGCGCCCGAGGCATGGGGATTGGCCAGCGGCTGGTGGATGAATGCCTGCGTTTTGCCCGGCAGGCCGGCTATACAAGCATGCTGCTGTGGACGGTGAACATCCTCACCGACGCGCGCAAGCTGTATCAGAAGGCGGGCTTCGAACTGACCGAGGAGGAACCCACCGTCAGTTTCGGCAAGACCCTGGTCAGTGAGACGTGGGTACGCGCCCTGTAGAAAAATACCTCCCGCGCTGTACTCGGCGCGGGAGGCCAGGCGTTACAAATCAGTGATTTCCTTGTGGCGCGGCACCAGCGCTTTCATCACGCTCCACGCTACCAGGTAGGCCAGTGCACAGATCGCGAACATGATCATGTAGCCGGTATGGATATCGTTGATCGACTTGTAGTAATCAAATACCCAGCCGCCGATCTTGGTCATCACCACCCCGCCGATACCGCCGGCCATACCGCCGATGCCGACCACCGAGGCCACGGTTTTCTGCGGGAACATGTCGGACACGGTGGTGAAGATATTGCACGACCACGCCTGATGCGCCGACGCCCCCACCCCGATCAGCAACACCGGCACCCAGAAGCTGATATAGCCCAGCGGCTGCGCCAGCAATACCACCAGCGGGAACAGTGCGATCACCAGCATGGCTTTCATGCGACCGTCGTACGGTGCGTCGCCGCGCGCCATGAAGTAGCTGGGGAACCAGCCGCCGCCGATGCTGCCGACCATGGTCATGCTGTACAGCACCGCCAGGGGCATGACGATGTCGGCGCCTTTCATGCCGTATTGCGCGGACAGGTAGGTGGGCAGCCAGAACAGGAAGAACCACCACACGCCGTCAGTCATGAACTTGCCGAAGGCGAAGGCCCAGGTCTGGCGGTAGGTGAGCAATTTGAACCACGAGACTTTTTTCTCCGGCGTGCCGGCCGGCGCCGCCGTGAACGGCTGGACGGTCTGGTCGCTGCGGATATACGCCAGCTCTTCGGCGGACAGGCGTTTTTGCTGGTCGGGTTTTTCGTACAGCGCCGACCACACCGCCACCCACACGAAGCCCAACATGCCGATCACCATGAAGGCGGCTTCCCAGCCCCACAGGCCGGCAATCAATGGCACGCAGATGGGGGCCAGGATCGCGCCTACGTTGGCGCCGGAGTTGAAGATACCGGTGGCCAGCGAGCGTTCTTTCTTCGGGAAGTACTCGGCAGTGGCTTTGATCGCGATCGGGAAGTTACCCGCCTCGCCAATCGCCAGTACCGCGCGGGAGAGCATGAAGCCGGCAATCGACACCGGAATCACCGCCAGCCCGATCGCCCCGCTGACCGCCGCGATGCCCTCGCCCATCGGCACCGCGAACGCGTGCATGATTGCGCCGGTGGACCAGATGCCAATCGCCACGACATACGCGGCCTTGGTGCCGATCTTGTCGACGAAGCGCCCGGCGAACAGCATCGAAATCGCGTAGACGAACTGGAACACAGCGGCAATGTTGGCGTAGTCGGTGTTGCTCCAGCCAAATTGCGTCGACAACTGCGGCGCCAGCAGGCTGAGCACCTGGCGGTCGAGGTAGTTGACGGTGGTCGCGAAAAACAACATCGCACAGATGGTCCAGCGATAGTTGCCTACCGCCTGGCCAACGCGGTGGGCGTTGATGGGCTCATTCAAGTTCATGGCATCACTTTTTATTTTTGTTAGTCAGGACATATGTAACGTCATATGTCGTCGTACAACTGTGACTTTTATAGCGGGCTGCCTGACGGCTGTCAATCTGAAAGATTGCGGTTTTTGTGGGGTATCACACCGGTGTCAAAACTGTCAGGCGCGAGAAGTTGTAGGATGACGCACGCACATGACCACGCTCGGGGCTTGGCCAGGTACATCATCGAGTTCTCCGAATGGCTGCATGCCGACTTTCTCCAGCACGCGAATCGAAGCGGCATGGTCCGGCCGCACCAAACCGAACACGGCGGGTAGCCCCAGGGTGTCAAACGCCAGCCGCAACGCATCACGCGCAACTTCAGTGGCATAACCCTGCCCCCAGGCCTCCACGGCAAAGCGATAACCCAGGTTGATGCGCGGTTGCGTGAGGTAGTTCAGCGGCGCAATACCGCCGAACCCGATGATGTGCGCCGGCGCTTCGCGCCGAGCAATCGCCCACCAGCCATAGCCATGCGCCGCCCATTGCTGCAGCCAGTGATCGAGCAGGCGCTGGGCCGCTGCCAGGTCTTGCATCGGGCCGGCCGGATTGAAGAGGTTGGTTTGCGGGTCACCGAAGATCGCGAACAATCGCGCCACATCCGTGGGCTGGGGCTGGCGGTAGGTAAGGCGTGGGGCGGTCATCGGCTAGCTCTCGTTTCTGTTTGTAGATAGTAGTGTGGCTGTTTGCGGCGCACCGACCTGTGGTGAGCTGACTTATGCTGAGCAGGCTTATGGTGAACAAGCTTAGAGTGAGCAGGCTCTTTTGTGGCGAGCGGGCTTGCCCCGCGTTGGGCTGCGCAGCAGCCCCCATAAGTACCCCCTTTAAACATCAGGTATACCGTGGCGCCTGGTTTTGGGGCTGCTGCGCAGCCCAACGCGGGGCAAGCCCGCTCGCCACAAAAAATCCAGTTCACTACAAAAAAATCCAGCTCACTATAAAGAAAGCTAGTTCACTACAAAGAAAGCCAGCTCACTACAAAAGAAGCCAGCTCGCTACGAAGAAAGCCAGCTCACCCCAAACCAATCCCCCCATAAAACCCAATCGGTTTAAAACCAGTTTCCCTGCCAAGCAAAAAAACACAAATAGTGGTGAATTATTTCGTGTCCCCTTGTATCTGAAGTGACAGAGCGGTGCCATCGCAACGATGGCACCACCCCTGTTCTGCTTTAGAGTGGCCCGCATGAAATTACGTAAGAAAAGCGTCAAACCCATCGGATTGAAAGACATCACCATCGTCGACGACACCAAGATGCGCAAGGCGATCACCGCCGCCGCCCTGGGTAACGCCATGGAATGGTTCGACTTCGGTGTCTACGGGTTCGTCGCCTATGTGTTGGGTAAAGTGTTCTTCCCGGACGCCTCGCCCAGCGTCCAAATGATCGCCGCCCTCGCCACCTTCTCCGTGCCTTTCCTGATTCGTCCGCTGGGCGGCCTGTTCTTCGGCGCGTTGGGGGATAAATACGGGCGACAGAAAGTCCTCGCCGCGACCATCGTGATCATGTCGCTGAGTACCTTCGCCATCGGCTTGATTCCAGGCTATGCCTCCATCGGCATCTGGGCACCGATCCTGTTGCTGCTGTGCAAGATGGCCCAGGGTTTCTCGGTGGGCGGCGAGTACACCGGCGCGTCGATTTTCGTTGCCGAATATGCGCCAGACCGCAAGCGGGGCTTCCTCGGCAGCTGGCTGGATTTCGGCTCGATTGCCGGCTTCGTGCTGGGTGCGGGTGTAGTGGTGCTGATTTCCAGCGTGCTCGGCGAAGCGGACTTCGAAGCCTGGGGCTGGCGCCTGCCGTTCTTCCTGGCCCTGCCCCTGGGCATCATCGGCCTGTACCTGCGCCATGCGCTGGAAGAGACCCCGGCGTTCCAACAACATGTCGACAAGCTTGAACAAGGCGACCGCGAAGGCCTGACCCACGGCCCGAAAGTGTCGTTCAAGGAGATCGCCACCAAGCATTGGCGCAGCCTGCTGACCTGCATCGGTATCGTCGCGGCCACCAACGTGACGTACTACATGCTGCTCACGTACATGCCCAGCTACCTCTCGCACAACCTGCACTACGCCGAAAACAGCGGCGTGCTGATCATCATCGCGATCATGGTCGGCATGCTGTTCGTGCAGCCGTTCATTGGCTTTGTCAGTGACAAGATCGGCCGCAAGCCTTTCATCATCGCCGGCAGCATCGGCCTGCTGTTCCTGGCCATCCCGGCGTTCATGCTGATCACCAGCGGCAAGACCGGGCTGATCTTCGCTGGCCTGCTGATCCTCGCGGTCGTGCTGAACTTCTTTATCGGCGTGATGGCTTCGACGCTGCCCGCGATGTTCCCCACCCACCTGCGCTACAGCGCCCTGGCCAGTGCGTTCAACGTGTCGGTATTGATCGCCGGCGTGACGCCAACCGCCGTGGCCTGGCTGGTGGAAAGCACCAATGACCTGTTCATGCCCGCCTATTACCTGATGGTGTTTGCCGTGATCGGCCTGATCACTGGCCTGACCATGAAGGAAACCGCCAACAAGCCTTTGCGCGGCGCAGCCCCGGCCGCCTCGGACATGGAAGAAGCCAAGGAACTCCTGCAGGAGCACCACGACAATATCGAGCAGAAAATCGAAGACATCGATGCCGAGATTGCCGCCCTGGAAGCCAAGCGCCAGAACCTGGTGCAGCAGCATCCACGGATTAATTAAGCCCTTACCCGGCGTGGCGGCCCCGGCCGCCGCGCCATTGGAGTGTCAAGCATGGTTTCAAGCGTCACCGCTGCACAATCGCTACTCAGCGCCGATGAACGCGCTGCCATCGCCGAAATAGAAGCCACCACCAGCATCCTGCAATTGGTCACCCGCCTGACCGGCATGCGCTTTGCCGGCATCGCCAAATTCACCGACCTGGAATGGATCGTCTGCTCCGTGCATGACACGGTCGACATGGGCATCCACGTCGACGACGTCCTCGACCTCGAAACCACCCTGTGCAGCGAGTTCTGCATCGACCCCCAGGCCCTGTTCATTCCGCAGATCAGCGACAACGGCCGCTTTGCATCGCGCCCGGTGGTCAAGCAATACGCGATCGAGAGCTACGCCGGTGCGCCGATCTTCCTGCCCGATGGCCGCCTGTTTGGCGCGCTGTGCGCACTGGATTCGCGGTCGATGCTGTTTGATGACCCCAACCTGCCGGAAACCCTCAGCCTGTTTGCACGCCTGATCGGCTGCATTTTCTACGCTAATCTGACCCCCGCAGATCAGTGACCGCCGCCTTGCCACGCAACGCGGCCATGTCGCGTTTGGGTGGTACTCCAAACAGTCGGCTGTATTCGCGACTGAACTGCGACGGGCTCTCATAGCCAACCTTGAACGCAGCACTGGACACGTCCTGATGCTCGTTCAACATCAGGCGCCGCGCCTCGTTCAAGCGCAGCCATTTCTGATACTGCAATGGACTCATCGCCGTCAGCTGGCGAAAGTGATGGTGAAAGGTCGCGGCACTCATCTGCACGCGCGCGGCCAATTCATCTACGCGCAAAGGGCCGTGGTAATTGAGTTTCAGCCAGTCGATTGCCCGGGCAATCCGGTAACCCTGGCCGTCCACCGAACAGGTCTGTCGAAGCGCGCCGCGCTACCTGAAAAAATGACTCGGCGTCTTGCCAAACTGTTTCTTGAACATGCTGGTAAAGGCGCTCGGGCTGTCGTAACCCAGCTCCAGGGCCACGTCGATGATCTTCTCTCCCACTGCAATACGCTCCAGCGCCAGCAGCAGCCGTGCCTGCTGGCGCCACTGGCCGAAAGTCATGCCGGTTTCCTTGCGGAACAGGCGCTGGATGGTTTTCTGGTCCAGGGCCAGGCGCTCGCTCCAGTCGGCCACGGTGGAGGCATCACCCGGATCCTCCTGCCACGCCTCGCAGATCTGATTGATGCGCGCGTCTGCGGGCTGCGGCAACGACAGCGGCAACGCTGGCAGCAGCGCCAGCTCGTCGAGGATCAGGTGCATGATCCGCGCATCCCGCGAATCCTCGGCGTACGGCGGCTTGAGGCTGACCGAGGCCTTGATCAGTTCGCTCAGCAGCGGCGAAATGCTGACTGCCTTGGTCTCGGTCGGCAGGTTGGGAAAACTGTCGGGGCGCACAAACACGCTGCGCATTTTCAGCGCACCCACGCAACGCAGGGAATGCACCTGCCCGCTGGGCATCCAGAAACCGCGATTGGGCGGCACCGTCCACTGGTTATGCGCCGAATGCACCACCATCACGCCTTCGGTGGCGTACAACAGCTGGTGCTTTTCGTGTCGGTGGTCGGGGATCACCCAGTTTTCCGGGTAGTCGGTGGCCGAGCTGATCACGGCCCAGTCGCCCGCATCGATCTCCTGCAGAAAAACATCGAGTGATTTAATCATTTCGCCCTTTTTGCGATGGTTGCTTCCCGAATTACGCGAGACAGGCATTTTCGGCGACTCTAGCATAACCATCGAAACAATTTGAAATGGACAGCCTGCTCAAGTACGGGCTGTCCCTGATCGCTGCCTTGTATGGAATGCCTGCATGTCGACCTTGACCGCATCACCTGCTGCCACCTCGAGTCCGCCTCAAGTAAGCCCGTTAGTCATGCGTATCCTCGGCGCCTGCGCCCTGGCGCATCTGATCAACGACCTGATCCAGGCCGTACTGCCCTCGATCTACCCGATGCTCAAGGCCAATTACGGGCTGAGCTTCACCCAGGTCGGCCTGATCACCCTGACATTCCAGCTGACCGCCTCGCTGCTGCAACCGTGGATCGGCTACCACACCGACCGTCATCCCAAGCCGTGGCTGCTGCCGGCCGGCATGGTGTGCACGCTGATCGGCATCCTGATGCTGGCGTTTGTCGGCAGCTTCCCGGCGATTCTGCTGGCGGCAGGCCTGGTGGGCGTCGGCTCGTCGACCTTCCACCCGGAAACTTCGCGCGTCGCGCGCCTGGCTTCCGGTGGGCGCTACGGCCTGGCGCAATCAACCTTCCAGGTCGGCGGCAATACCGGCAGTGCCCTCGGCCCGTTGCTCGCGGCGGCGATCATCATTCCCTACGGCCAGGGCCATATCGCCTGGTTCGGCCTGTTTGCGGTGTTCGCGATCCTGGTGCTCTATGGCTTGAGCCGCTGGTACCGCAACCACCTCAACCTGTTCAAGCTCAAGCAAGGCAGCAAAGCCACCCACGGCCTGTCGAAACGCCGGGTGACGTTTGCCCTGGTGGTGCTGGCGGTGCTGGTGTTCTCCAAGTACTTCTACATGTCCAGCCTGACCAGCTACTTCACCTTCTACCTGATCGAGAAATTCAACCTGTCGGTGGCCAATTCGCAGCTGTACCTGTTCCTGTTCCTCGGTGCAGTGGCAGCCGGCACGTTTTTTGGCGGCCCGATTGGCGACAAAATCGGCCGCAAGAAGGTCATCTGGTTCTCGATCCTCGGCGCCGCGCCCTTCACCCTTGCCCTGCCCTACGTCGATCTGTTCTGGACCGCCGTGCTCAGCGTGGTGATCGGCTTTATCCTGGCCTCGGCCTTTTCGGCCATCGTGGTGTTCGCCCAGGAACTGGTGCCAGGCAACGTCGGCATGATCGCCGGGGTGTTCTTCGGCCTGATGTTCGGCTTCAGCGGGATCGGCGCGGCCTTGCTCGGCCTGCTCGCCGATAACCATGGCATCGAGTATGTCTACAAGCTGTGCTCGTTCCTGCCGCTGGTGGGCATCCTCACCATCCTGTTGCCGTCAACCAAAGGCGTCTAGACCGCCGGTCATCGGATGGCTGTGTGCCATCACCCTAAGTGTTCTGAAAAACCTGCGTGTGCGCTTACAATCCCGGTTTAAACGCACACCCAGGCAGACCCGGCACGAAATGACGCTCGACCCTCCCACGATCTTGGCACTCACCGTTGCCCTGGCAGCCGCTGCCGCCCTGTACCTGGCCGTTGAATGGCGCAGCGTACGCGAACCTTCGCTGCTGTTCTGGAGCGCCGGTTTCGCCACCATTACCCTCGGTTCAACCCTGGCCCTGCTGCGCAGCAGCGGTTTCCTGATGATCGGCATCTGGTTCGCCAATGGCCTGCTGGTGGCTGCGCACCTGTTGTTTTTACTCGGCGTGGCGCGGTTCACCCAAGTGCGCCTCTCGCGCCTGTGGTGGCTGCTGCTGGTGGTCTGGCTCGGGATGCTGATGCTGCCGGCTGACCTGCCCTGGTCCAAGGCCATGCTCGGCGTGCAATCGCTGCTGGTGGCGCTGCCGACGCTGCGCGCGAGCTTCCTGCTGCGTCCGCACGGTAAATCGCTGAGCATCGGCGCGGTGCAACTGCGGTACGTGCTGCTGATTCATGGCGTGTTCTATCTGACCAAGGCGCTGTCGGTGCTGATCCCCGGCACGTTGATCGACCTGGCCGCGTTCAAGGGCGAAATCATCCAGGTGTCGCTGGTGGAAGGCGCCATGGCGATCATGCTGATCGCGCTGTCGATGACCGGCTCGGAACGCTACCGGCGCGAACAACAGATCGCCCGCCTCGCCGCCCGCGACCCGCTGACCGCGCTGTACAACCGCCGCGCCCTCGACTTGCGCGCGCCACGCCTGCTGGCCCAGGTATCACCGGCGCAACCGGGTGCGCTACTGCTGATCGACATCGATAACTTCAAAGGGGTCAACGACCTTTACGGCCACACGGCCGGCGACCGCCTGCTGATCGCCCTGAGCGAGATGATCCGCAGCGTGGTGCCCCGTGGCGCATTGGCCGCACGCCTGGGCGGTGACGAATTTGTGATCCTGCTCACCCCGGCGTCGAGCGAGCAGATCATCGAACTGGGCAGCAGCCTGCGCGACCAGTTTTATCAACTGGCCGCGCAGACCGTGCCTACCCCGCAGCCGGTGACCCTGAGCATCGGCGCCAACCTGTTCGACCAACCGCCGGCGAGCCTCACCGCATTGATCGAGCAAGGCGACACCACGTTGTATGAATCCAAACGTGGCGGGCGCGATAGCATCCGGTTGGTGGACCGCCGGGCGATGCAGGCGCCCTAGTGACGCCGCAATCGACCCGGTGTTGACGCGTCAGCGCCGGTAAGCCAACGCCTACAGGTCGTAGTTAACGGCCACGCTGCGCCCGGTCTGCACCGAAGCCAATGCGCAATCGGCCAGGTGCAAGGCGTACAGGCCGTCGCGCATGCTGGTGGGCAGTGCGTGGCCGTGGTTCAGCGCCTCGATGAACTGCGTCAGCTCATTGCGATAAGCATCGGCGTAGCGCTCCAGGAAGAAGTGCTGCAGCGGTTCCAGCGCCTCGGTGTGTTCGGCGCTCCAGTGGCGCACGGTGCTGGGACGATGGTTATCGGTGAGCAACACGCCGTTGGCACCGGAAACTTCGACCCGCTGGTCGTACCCGTACACCGCCTGGCGGCAGCAGTTGATATGGCATTGCTTGCCCGAGGCGGTGCGCAGCAGGACCATCACACTGTCGTAGTCGTCGATCGCTTCCAGACTCGGGTCCACCAGGCGGCTGGCGATGGCGCTGACTTCCACCGGCTCTTCGCCGAGCAAGTGGCGGGCGGTGTCGAAGTCGTGGATGGTCATGTCGCGCAGGATGCCGCCGGAGTGTTCGAGGTAATCGCGGGGCGCGAGGCCGGGGTCGCGGCTGGTGATGATGACCTGGCGCACTGCGCCGATCTGCCCGGCGTCGAGGGCCTGGCGCAGGCGCAGCATGTCGGGGTCGAAGCGCCGGTTGAAGCCGAGCATCACCTTGCCGCCCTGGCGCTCCACCGCTTGGGCGGCGCTGCGGGCCTTGGCGATATCAAGATCGATGGGCTTCTCGCAGAGCACCGCCTTGCCTTCGGCGACCGCCGCCAGCAGCAGATCGACATGGGTGTCGGTGGGCGTGCCGATCACCACGGCGTCGATGTCCTTGCGCGTCAGCGCGGCGGCGCAATCGTAGGCCGCCTCGCAGCCCAGTTGCGCGCTGAGCGCATCGACGCCTTCGCGCCAGGGATCAGCCACCAGCACCAGCGTGGCATTGGGATGGGCGGCGACGTTGGCGGCGTGGATCTTGGCGATGCGCCCGGCACCCAGAACGGCGATACGTAGCATGGTCGAACTCCTGATGTTGTTATTGAGGGAGATTCAGTCCGGCAGGTTGAACGGCGTGACGATCTGCACCTGTGACGGCGCGATCGGGCCGGCCTTCCATAACCGGTGGTAGTGCAGGATGTGCAGGAACACATGGCGGGCATCGATCTGCAGGTTGTGATCGATGATCGCGGCGATTTTTTCGTCGAGCAGCAACTGGCGGTTTTCCTGGTCGAGGTCGTGGCCGATAAACACCTCCAGCGGGCGATCAAGCGCGGCGAAGGCATCGACAATCGCGCGGTTGCCGCCGCCGACGCTGTACACCGCCTTGAGGTCGGGATGCTGTTGCAGCGCCTGGGTGACCCGCTCGAACGTGCGCGCATACACGCCGTAGCCCCCGCTGATATCGAGCACGCGCAAGTGCGGGGCACGCCCGCGCAGCCAGGCACGAAAGCCCATCTCGCGTTCTTCTTCGCCGCGAAACAGCTCGCTGCCGATCACCACCGCGACGTCCTGGGGCTGCGTCGGCAACCAGCGCGACATCAGGTAGGCGGCAGTCTGGCCGGCGGTGCGGTTGTCCATGCCGACGTAGCCGATACGCTCGCTTTGCGGCAGGTCCGTGACCAGGGTCACCACCGGAATCCCCGCCGCGATCAGTTGCTTGACCGCCTGGTTCACAGCCGGCTCATCGGCCGCCTTGAGCACCACGCCCTGGCTGC
This sequence comes from Pseudomonas sp. TH21, assembly GCF_016651025.1. Taxonomy (NCBI): domain Bacteria; kingdom Pseudomonadati; phylum Pseudomonadota; class Gammaproteobacteria; order Pseudomonadales; family Pseudomonadaceae; genus Pseudomonas; species Pseudomonas sp. TH21. The sequence continues at coordinate 3,611,308 of NZ_JAEKEQ010000001.1, forward strand.
CGGTGTCGAGGCAACGCAGCAGTTGGTCGTGCATGGCCTGCGGCTCGATTTCTTCGAACAGGTGAAAACGCGGGGCAATCCGAAACGGCGCCAGGCTCGCCAGCTGCGCGGTGATTGCTGCCTGCACCGCCGCGCTGAAGCGTTGCGGGGTGTGCATGATCACGTCGACATGAAACGTGCGCCCCACCGCCAGGCCGTTTTTCTCCTGGGCCTCCAATTCCTCCAGCGCCTGCTCGATCCGCCGCCGGGTCTGCGCGTGCACGCTGCCGCGCTGGTGCAGCACGCGGTCGACCGTGGCTTTGCTCACCCCGGCCTGGGTGGCGAGTTGCTTGATGGAGAAATGTTTTGCGCGTTCGAGCATGGGTTTCGCCTGAGGTGTTTTTGAGGTCTTTTTTGGGCGTTACTGAGGTTTTGCAATGCTAGTCTCAGTTTTGCCCGGCGTCGAGCCGGACGATCCACAACAACAAGAATCCAGGAGAAACTGCATGCCCTCTACCGATCTCGCCACCTCGTTTTCAGGCCAATACTTTGTCGTCACCGGCAGCACCCAGGGCCTCGGCGCGGCGGTCGCCCACACCTTGGCGCGCCGTGGCGCCGCCGGGCTGATCATCTGCGGGCGCCGCCGCGCCCAGGGCGAAGAGCAGGTGCGACTGCTGGCTCAACTCGATTGCCCGGCGTTCTTTGTCGAGGCCGACCTTGAGAAAGTCGAGGATTGTCGCGCGATCATCGAGGCGGCACGCACCCACTTCGGCACCTTGCACGGGCTGGTGAACTGCGCGGGCATGTCGGATCGCGGCACCATTCTCGACACCTCGCCGCAGCTGTTTGATCGGTTGATGGCGGTGAACGTGCGCGCACCGTTCTTCCTGATGCAGGACGCATTGAAACTGATGATCAGCAACGGCGTGGAAGGCGCCGTGGTGAATATCCAAAGCGTGACCGGGCATGGCGGGCAGTCGTTCCTCAGTGCTTACGCGGCGTCCAAGGGCGCGCTGGCGATTCTGACCAAGAACGTCGCGTTCAGCGCGCTGCGCAACCGCATCCGCGTCAATGGCCTGAATATCGGCTGGATGGACACGCCCCACGAGGATGAAATCCAGCGCCACTACCACGGTGCCGAGGATGGCTGGCTGGCCAAGGCCGAAAGCGCGCAGCCGTTCGGGCGCCTGCTCAAGCCCGAGGAGGTCGCGCAAAGCGTGGCGTTTTTGCTGTCACGCGAGTCGGGGATGATGACCGGCTCGATCATCGACCTGGAACAAGGCGTGGTCGGTTGCACCGACGGCGGCAGCCCGCAACCGCACCAGGCGCTGAGCCTGCCAGGAGGTGCGTGATGTCCGCATTCGTGACCGAAGAGGCCGTGCGCCTGGCTGACTTCAGCCGCGTCTGTGCGCAGAAGGCGCATGCCGAGGACTATCCGCTGGCCGCTGAAGTGGTCAGCAACGTGCCGATCTACCAGGCGCAGACCTTGCGCAACAGCGACCGCCTTGCGGTCATGAACGAACTGCATCGCCTGTTTCGCGACGGGCCGGGAGTGATGGTGGTGCGCCGCGCCTATGAAGACCTGGAGGTGGTGGATCGGCACAGCCAGGTGTTCGACGCGATCTTCGCGCATGAGGCCGCGCAAGGTGTGGCCGCCGACCACTTTGCCAAGGCCGGCAGCAACGGGCGCATCTGGAACGCGTTGCAAAAGGCCGCGTTGCAGTCGCCGGAATCGTTTGTCGAGTACTACGCCAACCCGTTGCTGGGGCTGATCGCCGAGGCGTGGCTGGGTCCGAGTTACCAGGTCACGGCGCAGGTAAACGTGGTGCACCCCGGCGGCCAGGCGCAACAGCCGCACCGCGATTATCACTTGGGTTTCCAGACCGTAGAGGTGGTGGAGCGCTTCCCCCTGCCCTTGCACCTGCTGTCGCAGTACCTGACGTTGCAGGGCGCGGTGGCTCACTCGGACATGCCACTGGAAACCGGCCCGACCCAGCTGCTGCCGTTTTCCCAGCAATACGCCCTGGGCTACCTGGCCTGGCGCCGCGCAGAGTTTATCGACTACTTCCAGCAACATGCGGTGCAACTGCCGCTGAACAAGGGCGACCTGCTGTTCTTCAATCCGGCGCTGTTCCATGCCGCCGGCACCAACCGCACCGCCGACTGCCAGCGCATGGCCAATCTGCTGCAAATCTCTTCGGCATTCGGCAAGCCCATGGAAGCCCTCGACCGTGACCGCATGATGCTGGCGGTGTACCCGGCATTGCTGGCCAATACCGGCCTGGACGCGCAGGCGGTTGCTGCGGTGGTGGCCTGCACCGCCGACGGCTATGCCTTCCCGACCAACCTCGACACCGACCCACCCTTGCACGGCCTGGCCCCGCAAACCGGACAGGAACTGATGCTGCAAGCCCTCGACGAACGCTGGACGCCTGCAGACTTCGCGGCGGCCGTCGCGCAGCTGCGGGCCAAGCGACAGGCGTGATGCTTTAACAACAACAAAAACAACGGAGCAATATCATGAAGAAACACCTCCTTGCGGCATTCTTCACCCTCGCCATCAGCCCCTGGGCACTCGCCGATATCCGTATCGGCGTGAGCATCGCCCAGGTCGACGACGTATTCCTCGCGCAGATGCGTGACTACATGGCCGCCCACGCCAAGGAGCTGCCGGGCGTGACCTTGCAATTCGAAGACGCCCAGGGCGATGTGGTCCGCCAGCTCAACCAGGTGCAAAACTTCAGCGCCCAGGGCATGGACGCGATTATCGTCAACGCCGTCGACACCGCCGCCACGCAGAAAATGACCCTGAATGCGCAGCAGGCCAAGATCCCGCTGGTGTACGTCAACCGCCGTCCCGAGTTCAAGGAGGTGCCACCGGGGGTGGGCTATGTCGGCTCGGATGAGATCAAGGCGGGCGAGATCCAGATGCGCTACCTGGCCGAGAAAATGGGCGGCAAGGGCAACCTCGCGATCATGCTCGGGCTGCTGTCCAACAACGCCACGCACAACCGCACGCAGGGCGTGAAAAACGTGCTCAAGGACTACCCCGGCATCAAGATTGTCGAGGAGCAAAGCGCGGAGTGGCAGCGCAGCAAGGCGATTGACCTGATGAACAACTGGATCGTGTCCGGACGCAAGATCGACGCAGTGGCGGCGAATGCCGATGAGATGGCGATTGGCGCGGCCATGGCCATCAGCCAGGCGGGCATGCAACCGGGCAAGGACATCCTGGTCGCCGGCAGCGATGGCGGCGCGGCCGGGCTGGATGCCGTGAAGAAAGGCCAGTTGCTGGTGACGGCGTATCAGGACAACAAGGGGCAGGCCGTGGGCGCAATTGACCTGGCAGTGAAGATGGTCAAGCAAGAGCCCTACGTGGCTGAGCTGACCATCCCTTATCAGCAGATCACCAAGGACAACTACCAGGCCTTCCTCAACCCTTGACTCTCCTCAACCTCCGTGGCGAGCGGGCTTGCCCCGCGTTGGGCCGCGCAGCAGCCCCAAAACCTGACACCTCTGTCTATCTGAAGAAACGAGGTGGCGATGACTGGGGCTGCTGCGCAGCCCAACGCGGGGCAAGCCCGCTCGCCACAAGGAATTGCGTCAGACCGGGGGCTGTGCGCGTCGCGAACACTGGTTGACGACGATATACAGCAGCGGCCCCACCGACACGAACACCGCCGTCAGCAAAAAATACGGCAACACCGACGCCAGCGACCGCCCTCGCCCGCGGGCATCGCGGTACATCCACACGCAGGCGAGTACTGCCATCAGGTACAGGTCAATCACCACCTGCGCGGTGTCCGGGCGCGAGATCAATTCCAATCCAAACGCCATGAGCGACTGCTCGGCCATGAGCATCGTAGCCAGGGTATACAGCGAAAACCCGAGCAAGGCGGCCAGGGCGATAGAGGGTCTGAGCATGGTTTCTTCCTTGTAGTGATCGAGCCGTCACCCTAGTGATAAGGTGGGCGCCATCGCAATGACCTCGGAGGTCATGAACACGCCATGGATACGCCTGTTACCGCCGGCGCCTACCTGCGCCAACTGCGTCGGCACGCCAAGCTGAGCCAGCTCGACCTGGCGCTGATCACCGGTGTTTCCCAGCGCCACCTCAGTTGCCTCGAAACCGGCCGCGCCAAGCCGAGCCCCGCCACCCTGCATAACTTGCTGACCGCACTGGAAGTGCCGCTGGACGAATGCAACCGCGTATTCCTCGCCGCCGGCTTCGCGCCGCGCTACACCGCCACGCCACTCGCCGCACCCGGCATGGCGGCGATTCGCGAGGCGGTCAGCCATGTGCTGCACGCCAACAACCCGGCCCCGGCGATCCTGCTGGGCAGCGAATGGCAGGTGCTGGCCGCCAACGCCAGCACCGCGGTGCTGTTCGAGCTGGTGGGCATCCCGCCGCAGGCCAGCGACGGCTTGAACCTGCTGGCCACCTTGCTGGAACCGTGCGGCCTCGGCGATCACCTGATCAATGCCGACGAAATCCGCACCCTGGCCTGGCAGCGCGCCAGCCGGGAGGCGCTGGGCAATCCGACACTGGCGGCGTTGCTGGCCTCTCTGCCGGCGCCGGCCAGCACCGAGCGGTCCGAGGCGCTGCCGCCGTTGGTGCTCACCCGCGTGCGCTCGACCCGTGGCGAACTGAACTTCCTGTCGACCTTCACCACCTTCGGCATGCCTCAGGACATCACCCTTGCCTCGCTGCGCATCGAACATCTGATTCCCGCTGACGACGCCACCTGGCAGGTGATGCGCGGCGCCCATGCGGATTATGCGGCGCTGGTTTTGTGAAATATCTGTACGTAGACTGCCGCCATACCCCCACTTGAAGGCGGCGAAAAAAATCTGATGCAAGTTACCGAAGTCTCCATTGCCCAATTGCGCGCGGCGCTTGAAACCGGCCAGACCACGGCCGTTGAACTGGTCCAGGCGTACCTGGCGCGGATCGATGCCTATGACGGTGCGCAGACCGCTACCGCACTCAATGCCGTGGTGGTGCGCAACCCTCAGGCCCTGAAAGAGGCCGAGGCGTCCGATGCGCGCCGGGCCAAGGGCGAAACCTTGGGGCCATTGGACGGTATTCCCTACACCGCCAAGGACAGTTACCTGGTCAAGGGGCTGACGGCTGCGTCGGGCAGCCCGGCCTTTGCCAAGCTGGTCGCCCAGCGTGACGCCTTCACCATCGAGCGCCTGCGCGCCGGTGGCGCCATCTGCCTGGGCAAGACCAATATGCCGCCGATGGCCAATGGCGGCATGCAACGCGGTGTGTATGGCCGCGCAGAAAGCCCGTACAACGCCGACTACCTGACCGCGCCATTCGCCTCCGGCTCGTCCAACGGTGCCGGCACCGCGACCGCCGCGAGCTTCGCGGCTTTCGGCCTGGCGGAAGAGACCTGGTCGAGCGGGCGTGGCCCGGCGTCCAACAATGGCCTGTGCGCCTACACGCCGTCGCGGGGGGTGATTTCGGTGCGCGGCAACTGGCCGCTGACGCCCACCATGGACGTGGTCGTGCCCTACGCCCGCACCATGGCCGACCTGCTGGAAGTGCTTGACGTGGTGGTGGCCGACGATCCGGACACGCGCGGCGACCTGTGGCGCCTGCAGCCCTGGGTGCCGATTCCGAGCGCCACTTCGGTACGCCCGGCGTCTTACGCGCAACTGGCGGTGACGGCCGAATCCCTCGTGGGTAAACGCTTCGGCGTGCCGCGCATGTACATCAACGCCGACCCGGACGCCGGCACCAGCGAAAAACCCGGCATCGGCGGGCCGACCGGGCAAAAGATCAACACCCGCGCCAGCGTGATCGACCTGTGGCAGTCCGCGCGCCAGGCCCTCGAAGCTGCTGGCGCGGAAGTCATCGAGGTGGATTTCCCGCTAGTGTCCAACTGCGAAGGCGACCGCCCCGGCGCGCCGACCGTGTTTACCCGTGGGCTGGTGTCCAAGGAATTCCTGCACGATGAACTGTGGGAGCTTTCCGCGTGGGCCTTCGATGATTTCCTGCGCGCCAACAACGACCCGGCGCTGAACCGCCTGGCGGATGTCGACGGCCCGCAGATCTTCCCGCACGACCCCGGCACCCTGCCCAACCGTGAAGATGACCTGGCCGCCGGCATGGACGAATACGTGCGCATGGCCGAGCGTGGCATCACCCCCTGGAACGAAATCAGCACCGTCCCCGATGGCCTGCGCGGTCTTGAGCAAACCCGCCGGATCGACCTGGAAGACTGGATGGACACACTGGGGCTCGACGCGGTGCTGTTCCCCACCGTGGCCGATGTCGGCCCGGCGGATGCCGACGTCAACGAAGCCAGCGCCGACATCGCCTGGAGCAACGGCGTGTGGGTGGCCAACGGCAACCTTGCGATTCGCCACCTCGGCGTGCCCACCGTCACCGTGCCGATGGGCGTGATGGCGGATATCGGCATGCCGGTCGGGCTGACGTTCGCCGGGCGCGCGTACGATGACTCGGCGTTGCTGCGCTTTGCGGCGGCCTATGAAGCGACGGGCAGCAAACGCCAGATTCCACCGCGCACCCCGCCATTGCCCAGCGCGTAAGCCGGTGGGAACGGAAAACGCTGGCTCGCCTGCGATTCCGTCCTGTGCCCACTGACTCGCCAGCAATATCGGTCCTGTAGGAGCCGGCAAGCCAGCTCCTACAGGCGGTGTTACACCATCGGCACGGCAATCAGCAGGATCGCCGTGCCGTGGGTCAACGTCGCGGCCAGCACGCCGTAACGCATGCGCACCAGCGCACAGGCCAGCCCCTCGATCAGGGTAAACAGCAACACCGGCCAGCCCAACTGGGTGACGCTCAAGCCCAGAAAGGCATGGCAGGCGGCAAACGCCACGCCGCTGAGCAAGGCCGCGCGCAACGGCGTGACCTGTTGTTCCAGGTAGCCCTGCAAGAACCCGCGAAACAACACTTCCTCAAGCGCATTGGCGCCATACGCCAGCACCAGCATGCCCGGCAGCCACGCCCAATAGCCGGGGATCGCCTGCACCTCAATCCCTTGATAGAGCCGCAACGGCACCCCGATCAGGCCGCCGACACCCAGCCCGACCACAAGCCCGATTGCACGCGGCCCCTTGACCCACACCACCCACCGCCATAGCTCGGGGGCGACATAGGCCAGCCCCCCGACCAGCACCAGCGACAACCCACCCAAGGCGGCCAGCACCAACGCATTGTCGGTGAAGGCGATGCTTACCGCATCGCTCAATGCCCACAGGCCCAAGGGCGTCATGGCATCGCGCATCAGCACAAATGCCGCCAGCAGGATCAGGATGCGCATCGCCGCAAGCGACCTGGGCGTCAGCGCGAACCACAGGCCAAACAGCAACAGCCCCGGCGCCAGGTAGGCACCGTAATTGACCAGAACCGCGATGCCCTGGGTGATCATCGGTTCAGTCGTGGGCAACGGCGATCATGTCGATCTCCACCGCTGCCGACTTCGGCAACTGCATCACACCGACCGACGTGCGCGTATGCACCCCGGCGCTGCCCAGAATCTCGTGCAGCAAGTCGGAGGCGCCATTGGCGACTTCACTCTGCTGATCAAAGTCCTCGGCGCTGCGCACATACACGGTAATGCGAGGGATGGCCTTGACCCGGTCCAGCGAACCCAAGGCTTGCTTGAGCAGCCCCAGGCAACGCAAGGCGCTGATGCCGGCGGCGATTTGCGCCTGGGCCAGGGTGATGCTGTCGCCAACCTTGCCCGGCAGCACGATGGTGTCGCCTACACGTGGAATCTGGCCACTGATGTACAAGTGGTTGCCGTCACGGACCAGCGGCGTGTAGTTGCCGCCCACCTTGAATTCGTCCAACTGATAGCCGAGGCGTTGCTGGGCTGCCTGGTATTTCTCATCGGGGGTCATGCGCGTGCTTCCTCGTGGCGACGTCGCCATTCATCCACGACATCGCCCAGGGTCTTGGGCACGTCGTTGCGAATCCAGGCCATAAAAGGCCGGTCGAACTTGAACCCCGGACCACAGTGTTCAAGCATGAAACGGCGAACGTTCTGGGTGTTTTTATAGTGGCGGGTGACGGGTGTGGCACGCGTGATGGGATCGCTGTGCCAATCAAAATCCATGTTGTCGTCTCCGGGCAATCAGGGTGTCCGGGCGTAGCATAGCGATGTGCTACCTGCACAGGAAGAGTCGGTAAGGATTAGCCTTGTGTTGAGACGTCGTATAAGTCGCCCAGGTTTTTTAAAGCGTCTTCAAGGCTAATCTTTTCAAGATATTTCAAAATTTCACTTTCCTTCAGCGCAGGAAATATTGCATGGTTGTACGACGACTTAACCGGTCGTGCCAGCCCCCAACAACAATAAGGAAACACCCATGCAAAACGTCAAAGTGCTGATCGGTTTTCTGTGCCTGTTCAGCGGTTATGTCGCCGCCGCGCCGGCTGCCGCCGAAAAGGATGTGGCCCAAGCGGTCGACCAACTGACCCAGGCCATGCTGCACCTGGACCTCAAGCAACTGCACGCGCTGACCGCCGATAAACTCACCTACGGCCACTCCAGCGGCAAGGTGCAGAACAAGGACCAATTCATCGCCGACCTGGAAACCCACACCAGCGCGTTCAAGACCCTGGAAATGCAAAACCAGACCATCACCCTCAACGGCGACACCGCGCTGGTGCGCAACCACTTCCACGCGCTGGCGGTGAACAGCGGCGTCGAAGTACCGACCGATATCGACAACTTCCAGGTCTGGCAGAAACAAAAAGGCAAGTGGCTGCTGATCGGGCGCCAGGCTTACAAATATTGATCGCCCGTGACTGAGGAACACTCTGCGCGAAGGTGAGGATCGGGTTAGCATCAGCACTCCGAAACTCACCGAGCCTGAATATGGACACTCACTCGATCCTGGCCTTTACCCTCGTTGCCGCTATCGCCATTGCCAGCCCAGGCCCGGCCATCCTGATGGCCCTGAACAACAGCCTGGCCTATGGCGCGCGCTCCACGTTGTGGTCAACCGCAGGCAATGCCAGTGGGTTGTTCTGCATGTCGGCGGCAGCGATGCTGGGATTGGGTGCGTTGATCATCAGCTCCGAGTGGGTCTTCAATGCCGTGAAGGTGCTCGGCGCCGGCTACCTGTTCTACCTGGGCGCCAGCAACCTGCTGAAAAAATCCGGCACACTCGCGCCCGGCTCGCAGGGCCCCGCCCGCGTCAATCCACCAAGTCGCTGGAAGCTTTACAAGCTGGCGTTCCTGACCGCAGTGACCAACCCCAAGGCGGTGCTGTTTTTCACCGCACTGTTTCCACAGTTCCTCAACCAGCACGCCCCGCTGGTGCCGCAGTTCCTGGTGTTGACCCTGATTTTCATCCTGCTCTCGGCGTTGTCGTTGAGCCTGTATGCCCTGCTGGCTTCGCAGGCCAAGGGCTGGCTGGCGCGCCCGGTGTTTTCCAGGTGGGTCAACCGCGTGGTGGGGGCGACGTTTATCGGCTTCGGCGCCGCGCTGCTGAGCCTGCGACGCCAGACGCTCTAGTACGGCCCGACAACCCGGCGCACGGTCAGCAAGGCTTCGCGCAGTGCAGGCATGTCCACCGACCCCAAGGCCAGGCGCAACGCATGTGGCACATGGGCGGAGACGGCAAACGGCTCGGCCGTCGACACGCTGACGCCCTCGCGCTGCAGGGTCATGGCGACCTGGTCGGCGCGAACCTCTTCCGCCAGGGGCAACCATAGAAAGTACGACGTGGGATGGCTGATGATCGCCAGCCCTTTTAGCACCTGCGCGGCCAGGGCTTGCCGGGCGCGGGCATCCTGGCGTTTCTGCGCTTCGAGTTGCGCCACCGTGCCGTCCTCGATCCACGCCACGGCGATGGCACTCATCACGCCGGGCACGTTCCAGGTGGTGGCCATGATGGTGCGCTCCAGCACCTTGACCCACGCCGGCGGTGCGGCAATAAAACCCACGCGCAAGCCGGTGGCGATGCTCTTGGACAGCCCACCGACATACACCGTGCGCTCGGGTGCCAATGTCGCCAGCGGTGGTGGCGGGTTTTCGACCAGAAACGCGTAGGCCGCATCCTCGATGAGCATCAGATTGTGCTGACGGGCAATGCTCACCAACTGCTCGCGCTGCGACATTTCCATCACCCAGCCCAGCGGGTTATGCAGGGTCGGCATGCAGTACACGGCCCGCACCGGGCGCTGGCGACACAACGTTTGCAGCGCCTGCAGGTCGGGCCCGGCGGGGGTGACCGGCACGGCGAGTATTTCCAGGTGCAGGGTCTCGGCCAGCACCTTGAAGCCCGAATACGTCAGCGCGTCGACGGCGATCACATCCCCCGGCTTGAGCAATCCCATCAGGGTCACCGCCAAGCCGTGCTGGGCGCCACTGACCACCAGCACCTGCTCGGCCTCGACCGTCAGCCCACGGTTGAGCAGGTGCCGCGCGACGGCAGCGCGTTCGTGCAGGCGGCCGGCGTGCGGCTGGTAACGCAGCAGCGCCTCAAGGTCGCCGGACAGCGCCAGCTGCCGCAAGGCGGTGCGCAGCAAATCGGCCTGGCCCGGCAATGAGGGGTAGTTGAAATTGAGATCGAGCAGGCCGGCCGCGACGTTCATCTGCCCACTGCCCTGCCCCGGCGGCAACGCGATTTCGCGCACGAAGGTGCCACGCCCGGTCTCGCCGCTGACCAGCCCCATCGCTTCCAACTCGGTGTACACGCGACTGGCCGTGACCAGCGCCAGGCCATGGTCGGCGGCGAGTTGCCGGTGAGTCGGCAGGCGCGTGCCGGGGGCCAGCCTGCCGCTGCGGATGTCGTCGGCAAAGGTATCGACCAGGAATTTATAACGCGCGCGCGGCATAGGTGATGTATCCATGACAATTTTTTGATTGTCCTAATACTCGCCTCTAGGATGGCGCGAACGCAACCGCAGTTTTCTTGGATACCCCTCATGGAACGCACAACCCCCTTCAGCAACCTGGACACCCGTACCCAAGGCTGGATCAACGGCTTTATCGGCGTGGTGATTTTCAGCGGCTCGCTGCCGGCCACGCGCCTGGCGGTGATGGAATTCGACCCGGTGTTCCTGACCCTGCTGCGCGCCACCATTGCCGCCGTGCTGGGCCTGCTGTTGCTCCGGCTGTTCAAGGAGAAACGCCCTGCGCGCCACCAATGGGCGCCCCTGGCGGTCGTCTCGCTGGGCGTGGTGATCGGCTTCCCTTTGCTCACGGCCCTGGCACTGCAATACGTGACCTCGGCGCACTCCATCGTGTTTATCGGCCTGCTGCCTTTGGCCACGGCGGTGTTCGGCGTGCTGCGCGGTGGCGAGCGACCCCGCCCGGTGTTCTGGCTGTTTTCGGTCCTCGGCAGTGTGCTGGTGATGGGCTATGCCGTGGCCCAGGGCTTGAGCGCCGCCCCGGCGGGTGACCTGCTGATGCTGCTGGCCGTGCTGGTGTGCGGCCTGGGGTATGCCGAGGGCGCCACCTTGTCGCGCAGCCTCGGCGGTTGGCAGGTGATCTGCTGGGCGCTGGTGGTGGCGCTGCCGGTGGTGGCGCCGCTGAGCCTGCTGCTGGCGCCGTCGACCTTGAGCGGGATCAGCCTGCCGGCCTGGTTGAGCCTGGGTTATGTGGCGCTGTTCAGCATGTTGATCGGCTTCGTGTTCTGGTACCGCGGGCTGGCCCAGGGTGGCATCGCCGCCGTCGGCCAGTTGCAACTGCTGCAGCCGTTCTTCGGCCTGGCGCTGGCGGCGGGACTGCTGCATGAACAGGTGAGCCTGGGCATGGTGCTGGTGACGCTGGCGGTGATCGGTTGCGTCGCAGGCGCCAAGCGCTTCGCCCGCTAGCGCTGTGGCGCGACCATCTTGAACTTGATGTCGATGCCGTCGGAGACCACGCTGTTGCCGGCCCACTCACCCTCGCCGATCTTGAAATCGCTGCGCTTGAGGATGAATTTGCCGTCGAACACGCCAATGCCGCCTTGCTCCTTGAGCACCACGTCGACCTCCACCTGGCGCGTGGTGCCCTTGATTGTCAGGTTGCCACTGATCTTGAAGCGGTTACCTCCCAGGGGCGTGACGGCGGTGGATTCATACACACCCACCGGGTAAGTCGCAGTGTCGAACCAGGATGCGCGTTGCAGCTCGTCGTTGGCGTCGGGGCTGCCGGCGTCGATGCTCGCCAACTGGATCTTCAGCAACGCATGCCCGGCCTCGGGCTTTTGCGTGTCAAAGCTCAGCGTGCCCTCGAAATCACCGAAGGTGCCATACACGCTCTGCCCCAATTGCTGGTAGGTAAAGCTGATCTGGCTGGCGGTGCGGTTGACGTCCGTGTACTCCACCGCCTGGGCGCTGGCGCAAACACCGAGGAGGACAGCCAGGTAAATGAAAGGCTTCATGCAACGCTCCGCAAGAGGACAGGACACAGTACTGAGCTAACACCTCATGCCACGGATTTATTCCCATCCGGCGCGCGCCCTGCTAAATAGAGTAGTCGCCCCAGAATAATAAGGACGTTGCATGCACTCCCCTTCGCTACAGGACATCACCGCGCCGCAAGGCATCTGTTACGGCTGCGGCAGCAGCAACCCACACGGCTTGCACATCAAGAGCCGCTGGGATGCCGACGGCGTCCACGTGGTCGCCGAGCACCTGCCCGACGCCCAATACAGCGGCTGGCCCGACCTGGTCTACGGCGGCCTGATCGCGATGCTGGTGGACTGCCATTCCAACTGGACCGCCATGGCCTATCACTACCGCACCGAACACCGCGAGCCCGGCAGCCTGCCGCGCATCGACTGCGTGACCGGCAACCTGGGGATCAAATTCATCAAGCCCACGCCGATGGGCGTGACGCTGACCTTGCGCGCCCGCGTCGAGGGCGAGGTGGGACGTAAGACCCGCGTGGTCTGCGAGGTCTACGCCGGCGACGTGCTCACGGCCATCGGCGACTCGCTGTTCGTGCGGGTCGACACCGGTCAATTGGCCGCCGCCGCCCATGGCCGCGCAGACTGAGGCTGGTCTACAGTGTCTGTCACCGCTAATCGAGGATTGCACCGATGACTCGTCTCACCGCGAAAGACTTTGCCCCCGAACTGCTGGAACTCTACGACGGCTACGCCCACGGCAAGATCAACCGCCGTGAATTCCTCGACCGCGCCGCGCTGTTCACCTTCGGCGGCCTCACCGCCTCCGCCCTGCTCGCCGCCCTGAGCCCCAACTATGCGTTGGCCGAGCAAGTGAAGTTCACCGACCCGGACATCGTCGCCGACTACATCACCTACCCCTCGCCCAAGGGCAATGGCAACGTGCGCGGCTACCTGGTGCGCCCGGCAAAAGCCGCCGGCAAGTTGCCAGCGGTGGTGGTCGTGCACGAAAACCGTGGCCTCAATCCCTATATCGAAGACGTCGCGCGGCGCTTGGCCAAGGCCGGGTTTATCGCGCTCGCGCCGGATGGCCTGACCTCGGTCGGCGGCTACCCCGGCAACGATGAAAAAGGCGTGGAATTGCAGCAGAAAGTCGACCCGACCAAGCTGATGAACGACTTCTTCGCCGCCATCGAATGGCTGATGCACCACGACAGCAGCACCGGCAAAGTCGGCATCACCGGCTTCTGCTACGGCGGCGGCGTGACCAATGCGGCCGCAGTCGCCTACCCGGAACTGGGCGCGGCGGTGTCGTTCTATGGGCGCCAGCCGGAGGCCAAGGACGTGCCGCGCATCAAGGCACCGATCATGCTGCACTACGGCGAGTTGGACACGCGGATCAACGCGGGTTGGCCGGCCTATGAGCAGGCGTTGAAGGCGGCCGGCACTACGTACGAAGCCTATATCTACAAGGGCGCCAACCACGGTTTCCACAATGATTCGACGCCGCGTTATGACGAGGCGGCGGCGAACCTGGCGTGGGAACGCACACTGGGCTGGTTCAACAAATACCTGGCCTGACCACGCCATGGCCGGCGATCACGGTGTGTCAGGCAGACCGCGATCGCCGAGCAAGCCGGCGCCTGCAAGAGATCAATGTTCCAGTGCGTAGCGCCGGCAATGGTTGAGATAGCCCTGCTCATGGCTCCCCACCAGTTGCACCACACTGGTCCATAACCAGGACGGTGCATCCAGCTGCTTGGAGCGATTCTCCTGCAACACTGCCATCCAGTCCTTGCGCGCGTCACGGTCCATCTGCCGGGCATGCGCGATGCCGACGACCCGCGCCAGGTAGCCGGCGGCATGCATCGCATCGGTCTCGCTCAACTCATCCAGCTCCAGCTTCATGTCCTGGGGCAGCAGTTCCCGGATAAAAAACCCATGGTCGAGAAACCGCGTCGCCACCATGCGTTCGCCCAGGCTCGGTGACAGCTGGCGCGCGCCCTCCACCACCCGACGCCCGTTATCCCGCGGCATCTTGGCACGTGCCGCACGCGGTGCTGCGGCGCCGACGGCTTCCTTGATATCGATCAGGCAATATTCCTGGTCGTCCTTGTCCCCCACCCCCAGCAACGCCGCGTAACGCAGCAGGCCCAGCGAACTGCAGCCCTTGACCCAATAGGCCGAGTCCAGCAACTCAACCTTGGCATCCTTGGGCCGCCCTTTGAGCGAGGTGACCAACTGGTGGATTTCATCGGAGGCGCAGACGCTTTCCAGCGCGGTTTTTTCGGCGCGCGACAACGACCAGAAATGCTTGCCGAGTGGAATCGTCGGCCGCGCATTTTCAATGCGCTCACGCGCAAGATTCTTCCAGGTGCGCGCCACTGCGCTGCGCATCCCGGCCTTGACCTGGGACGGACGCGGCGGCGCCTCGTCGGGCTTGTCCTTGAACGCCTGTTCGTAGCCGATCATCATTTCTTCGAGCATGCGCGCGGTGGTCACTCCGGGCAGGTCCGAGCCCCGTGCGGCGGTGGCCAGGGACAGGGCCAGGCGCACCAGGTCATGGGCCGGGTTGCCGATCACCGCCTGGTCCAGGTCGCGGATATGCATGTCGATGCGGCCCTTGGTATCGCCGGTCGGGCCCAGATTGCCGGCGTGGCAATCGCCGCAGATCCAGATGGCCGGCCCCTGCGGCAGGCGCCTGCCCATCTGGCTGTGCAGCCACTCGTAGAACTGCACGGTGCTGCCGCGCACATAGGCGTGGGCTGAGCGCGCCATCTTCAGGTTGCGCAATTGGGTGAGGTGCGGCATGCGGGCGGAGGGACGCGGTATTTTCATGGAAGAACTCAGTGCAGGTGTAGCGGTAGAGCCTCGTCCCCGGGAGAATGTTTCATTATGTTTCAAAAATAAATGGCATAACGCCGCCACCATTCATAAGCCACACCAAACAATCCCACCCCAATCGGTCTTTCTAATCGCCGTCCCCTGCGCGCTAGCATCGGTCTCACTCGATGCAGCGAGTCATAACCCTAACTGCACACATCCACAAACACTGCCGCCCTAATAAAAGAGATAACGCAGATGAATGACGTGATGAACACCGCACCCCAGGCGTCCGCCAAGATCAATCTGGTCAAGGCCCGTGGCTCGCTGGTATGGGACGACCAAGGCAAGGAATACATCGACTGCACCGCCCAGGCGTGGTCGAACAACCTGGGGGCCAATGACCCTCGCGTCGTGGAGGCGGCGATCGCGCAACTGCGCGACATGACCCACATCCGCCCCAACTTCGGCTCGCCGGCCCACACCCGGCTGGTGGCCAAGTTGCGCGAAGTCTCGCCGGCCTCCCTCAACCAGATGGGTTTCGCCCTGCATGGCAGCCTCGCCGGTGAAATGGCGATGAAGCTGGCGTTCAAGAACCGCCCCGGCGCGCAGAACCTGCTGGTGCTGCAGGACGGTTACCACGGCCGTTCCCTGGCCACGCTCGGCGCCAGCTGGCCGCACCCGAACAACCCGTTCCTGGCGATCCAGCCACGCTTCACCCGCGTGCCGCACCCCAACCCCTACCGCACCCGCTTGGGCCTGGACCCGGAAACCGAATCCCAGCTGTGCCTCGGCCTGCTCGAAGACACCATCCTCAAGGGCGTCGACGGCGGCGTGGCGGCGGTGATGATGGAGCCGATCCAGGGCAATGGCGGGCATATCGAGTTCCCGCGTTCGTACTACAAGGGCGTGCGCGAAATCTGTGATCGCCTCGGCGTGCTGTTGATTTTCGATGAAGTGCAAACCGGGTTCGGGCGCATGGGCACCATGTGGGCCGCGGACTATTACGACGTACTGCCCGACATCATTGTGTTCGGCAAGGGCGTGGGCGGTGGCTTCCCGCTGGCCGGGATCCTCGCCGATGACAAGCTCAAGTGGTTCGACGAAGGCGAAGAAGCACTGACCTTCGGCCACTTCCCGGTCTCGCTGGCCGCCGGCTACGCGGCCGTGGAGGCCATCGTCGCCGACAACCTGTGCGAGAAGGCGCGCGATTCCGGCGACTACATCACCGCGCGGCTCAAGGAGATGCAGAACCGCCATCCGCTGATCGGCGATGTGCGCTGCCCGGGCCTGATGGCGTCCATCGAGCTGGTCAAGGATCGCACCACCAAGGAGCCGGCGTGCCGTGAATCCCAGGAGGTGTATCGCCTTGGGGTGGAACGCGGCGTATTGTTCGGCGAGAGCCGCTACGCCGGCCTTGGTAACCTGATCAAGGTCAAGCCGCCGCTGGACATCGAGCGCCCGCTGCTGGCCAAGGCCCTGGATGTGCTGGACGACGTCATCGGCATCCTCGAGGAGCAACGGTCATGAGCACGATTGTCGACACCCCGGTGACCGCCCCACCGAATGCGCAGGCACCGCTGTCCGGCGACGATGCCGACCTGGCGAGCCTCGGCTACGAGCAAAAAATGCACCGCACCATGAGTGCCTTCACCTCGTTTGCGCTGGCCTTTTCCATGGTCTCGATCAACACCGGCGTGGTCACGCTGTTTGCCGACCCGTTCAACCGGGTCGGCGGTATTGGCATCCTCCTGTGGCTGCTGGTGATCCCGTTGGTGTGCTGCATCGTCATGGTCTACTGCCACCTGGCCGGGCGCATTCCGCTGACCGGCTACGCCTATCAATGGTCGAGCCGCCTGGCCGGCAATCACTTCGGCTGGTTCACCGGCTGGGTGGCGTTCACCTCGTTTGTCGCCGGCACCGCCGCCACCTCGGCGGCGATCGGCACGGTGTTCGCGCCGGAGATCTGGGCCAATCCCACGCAAGGCCAGATCCAGGGCCTGAGTATCGGCGCCACGCTGGTGGTGGGCCTGCTGAACATCTGCGGGATTCGCCTCGCCACGCGGATCAATGACATCGGCGCGATCATCGAAATCATCGGCACGGTGCTGCTGGCCATTGCCTTGTTCCTGGGAGTGCTGTTCTTCTTCGAGCACACCCAGGGCGTGGCGATCCTGACCTCGGCGCAACCGGTCAGCGGTGGCGAGATCAGCTTCACCACCCTCGCCCTCGCGACCCTGCTGCCGGTATCGGTGCTGCTGGGCTGGGAAGGCGCGGCGGACCTTTCCGAAGAAACCAAGGACCCACGCCGCGCGGCGCCCCGGGCGATGATCCGTGCGGTGCTGGTGTCCAGCGTGCTGGGCTTCGTGGTGTTCGCGCTGCTGAGCATTGCCATCCCCGGCTCGGTCAGCGACCTGCTCAGCCACAGCGAAAACCCGGTGATCAATATCGTGCGCCTGCAACTGGGCAACGCAGCGGGGGTGGGCATGATCGTGATCGCGTTCGCGTCGATCCTCGCGTGCCTGATCGCCAATATGGCGGTGGCCACGCGCATGACCTTCGCCCTGTCGCGCGACAACATGCTGCCGGGCTCCAAGGTGCTGGCGAAGATCAACCCGCACTTCGGCACGCCGGTGGCCGCCATCGTGCTGATCACCGCCATTGCCGTGCTGCTCAATCTGGCGAGCGGCGGGTTTGTCACCGCGATCTACTCGATGGTCGGGCTGACCTACTACTGCAC
Source organism: Pseudomonas sp. TH21 (assembly GCF_016651025.1). Lineage (NCBI taxonomy): Bacteria > Pseudomonadati > Pseudomonadota > Gammaproteobacteria > Pseudomonadales > Pseudomonadaceae > Pseudomonas > Pseudomonas sp. TH21. Next base: position 3,629,174 of record NZ_JAEKEQ010000001.1, read on the forward strand.
CTACCTGCTGACGCTGATCGCGGCGTTCCTGGCCTACCGCAGCGGACGCATGCCCGGCGCGCCCGAGGGCGTCTTCAGCCTCGGCCGCTGGCTGCTGCCGATGATCCTGCTGGGCGGCGCCTGGGCCATCGCGGTAATCCTCACCCTCAGCGTGCCCGAAGAAAGCCACACCGGCGCCCTCACCACCGGCGTTACACTGGGCGTCGGTGTGCTGTGGTGGCTGTTCTCGCTGCGCACGCGCCTCAACAATGGCAGTGCCGGGCCGAGCAGCAAATTGCTGGACCACTAACCCGCACCAGGCCCTGCATAAAACCCCGTACGCGGGGTTTTGTGTTGTCACCCTCAAGGAGATTGACCGATGTTTGCACAGGCCACCTGGCTCAACCCGCCGCAACAATGGACGCGGCAGGCTGACCACCTGACCGTCGTCACCGATGCCCACACTGACTTCTGGCGTGCAACCCACTATGGATTTGTCCGCGACAACGGCCACTTCCTGCATGTGCAAACCGCCGGCGCATTCACCGCCCAGGTGAAAGTCGAAGGTGCCTTCGCCGAGCTTTACGACCAGGCCGGCTTGATGGTGCGGGTGGATGAAGCGCATTGGGTGAAGATCGGCGCCGAGCTGTCGGATGGCGTGACGCTGCTCAGCAGCGTGCTGACCGACGAGGTCTCGGACTGGGCCACTGGTGTCTTTCCCGGTGACCCGCAGGCATTCTGGATTCGCGCCACGGTGGCCAATGGCGTGCTGCGGGTGCAAGTGTCGGTGGACGGCGTGCACTGGCCGCTGGTGCGCCTGGCGCCCTTCCCGGTCGCCGCGTCCTACCAGGTGGGCCCCTACTGCTGCACACCGGAACGCGCAGGGCTGCAGGTGCGGTTTTCCGAATGGCAGGTGGGCGCGCCCAACGGCAAGTCGCTGCACGACCTGTCCTGACTAGCCCCGGCTGCGGGCGACTTCCAGCGCCAATTCGGCAAAGTTGCGCGCGGCCACGCTGGGATGTGGCGGCAAGGCCACCGCGACGGCGCACATCGGCATATCAGCGATCACCGGAAACGCCAGCCCCGGCCGCGCGTAGAAGCGTGCCGTGGACAGCGCGGTGATGCTGATGCCGCGCTCGGCGGCGACTGCCTGCAATTCGGTTTCCACCGTCGAGGCTTCGTGCACGATGCGCGCCGGCTGGCCATTGCGATAGGCGTCGGCGGTCCAGTAGCTGCGCCATACACCGCTGCCCGGCGCGGCGATGATCGGCTCGTCGAGCAGGTCATGAATGCTCACGCGACTCTCCCCGGCCAAGCGATGCCCGGACGCCAGGCAGGCCACGCACGGCTCGGTGACCAGCGTGTGCAACTCGATCTCCGCCAGGCCCAGCGGCGGGCGCAACACCGCGACGTCCATGCCGTCGTCGATGCCGGCGTGGGGCGAAGCGAAATCGTATTCACGCACCACCAGTTCAATCTCGGGATAACGCCTGGCGAACACGCTGAGGATCTGTGGCATCAGGTCAACACCCGCGCCGATCAAGAAACCGATATTCAGGGAACCGCGTACCCCGCGTGCATGTTCCTGGGCGGTGCGCACCAGGCGACTGACACCGTTGACGATGTCTCGCGCTTCCACCAGCAACGCCAAGCCCGCCGCGGTCAGTGCGACGTTGCGGGTGTTGCGCTGGAACAGCTGCACATCCAGCAGCGCCTCGAACTGGCGGATCGTCTGGGACAGCGCCGGTTGCGAGACATGCAGGCGAGTCGCGGCGCGCACAAAACTGAGCTCCTCGGCCACCACCACAAAGGCCTTGAGTTGACGGATGTCCACGCCGGAAGTTTGCATCGAGGCTCCTTGTGATAAGCCTTTGGGCCAAGGGTGAGAATCGCATGAGGCGTGACACCAAGGACAGCACAAATACTGTGGGGGGGGGTTGTCCTGGGCAGAGGGGTTGTCCTATGGCAAGGGCGCTTGTTCTGGGCAGAAGGGTTGTCCTGTGGCATGGGGACTTGTTCTGGGTAGAAGGGCTTGTCCTGTGGTGAGGGGCTTGTCCCCCGTTGGGCTGCGAAGCGGCCCCAAAAAAGCGGGAGCGCTTCGCACTCCAACGGGGGACAAGCCCCCTCGCCACAGGACAAGCCCCCTCACCACAGGACAAGCCCCATGACCACAAGAGTAGCCCCATCACCAGAGGACTAGCCCCATCACACAGGACTAGCCCCATCACCACAGGACTAGCGCCATCACCACAAGACTAGCCCCATCACCACAGGACAAAGCCCTTGCCACAGGACAAGCCCCTCACCACAGGTCGACCCAACTTCAGTGATCAGGCACTTCGCACAACCATGCCTTGAACGCCGCCATCGCCGGTGTTTCAGCCCGCGACTGCAAACGCGTCAACCAATAACTGCCCGTGGTAATGCCCACCGCGAACGGCTGGCGAATCGCATCACTCTCCAGTTGCCGCGAGAACATCATCGCCGGTGCCAGTGCCACGCCGATGCCTTGCAGCGCCGCCTCCATCATCGCCAGCGACGAGTCGAACACAATGCTGCGCGGTACCAGGGTGTCGGCGGGCAGCCCGGCGGCCTGGAACCACAGGTTCCACTCATCGGCGCGGTAGGAGCGCAGCAGCGTGTGCTTCAACAGGTCGGCCGGCGCGTGCAGTTGCTCGGCGATCTGCGGGACGCACAACACGGTCAAGGGGGCTTCGAGCAGTTGGCATGCATCGGTGCCGTGCCAGGCACCGGCGCCGAAGCGGATCGCGTAATCCAGGCCTTCGGCAGCTACGTCGACGCGGTTGTTGTGGGTCGACAGGCGCAGGTCGATAAACGGGTAGCGGCTCTGGAAGTCCGGCAGGCGTGGCAGCAGCCAGCCGACGGCAAAGGTGCCGACCGCGCCGACCGTGAGGACCTCGCGGTAATGCCCGCCCTCGAACTGGCCTAAGGTATGTGCAATGCGGTCGAACGATTCACGCACCACCGGCAGCAGGGTCTCGCCTTCGCGGGTGAGCATCAGCCCGCGTGGCAGGCGCTTGAACAAGGTGACATTGAGCTGCGCCTCGAGGCTCTTGACCTGATGGCTGACCGCCGCTTGGGTCACGCACAGTTCGATGGCGGCGCGGGTAAAGCTCAGGTGCCGGGCGGCGGCTTCGAAGGCGCGCAAGGCATTCAGCGGCAGATGGGAGCGAAGCATATTGACCCCAGAATTTCTAATGGCTGCTGCGAGATATCATCGTTTGCCCAAGGTTAGCGAACTGCATACATTTGCCTCGCCCGCGCAGGCTCTCATCAATCGATCATTCTCATGGAAGCGTTATCATGCCCAAACATTTACGGTCTGGCGTGCTTAATTTCACCGCCATCGCGGCCTTTTTCAGTGCCAGCCACTGCCTGGCCGCCGCCGACCTGCAGGCCGTAGCCGACGCCAGCATCAAACCCCTGATGCAGCAGCAGTCTATTTCCGGCCTGGTCGTCGGCGTGATCAAGGACGGCAAGGCGCAATACTTTAACTACGGCGTCGCCAGCAAAGACACGCAGCAAGCCGTCAGTGAAGACACCCTGTTTGAAGTCGGTTCGGTGAGCAAGACTTTCGCCGCGACCCTCGCCGGTTATGCGGTGGCCAGCGGCACACTCACGCTCTCCGACAAAGCCAGCCACTATTTGCCCGCACTCGCCGGCGGCACGTTCGATCACGTCAGCGTGCTCAACCTCGGCACCTACACCGCTGGCGGCCTGCCCTTGCTGTTCCCCGCCGAGGCGGATAACAACCAGCGCATGCTCAGCTACTTCCAGCACTGGAAACCCGACTTCGCGCCTGGCACCCAGCGTTTGTACTCCAACCCGAGCCTGGGCCTGTTCGGCTACCTCGCGGCACAAAGCCTGAAGCAGCCGTTCGATCAACTGATGGAAAAAACCCTGCTGCCCCAACTCGGTCTCAAGCACACCTTCATCAACGTGCCGAAAAGCCAAATGAGCCTCTACGCCCAAGGCTATGGCAAGGACGGCAAACCGGTACGCGTCAGCCCCGGCGCCCTGGACAGCGAAGCCTACGGGATCAAGACCAGTGCCGCTGACCTGCTGCACTACGTTGAAGTGAACATGCACCCGACACGCCTGAGTAAAACCTTGCAGCAGGCGATAGGCGCCACTCACACCGGCTATTACACCGTGGACGGCATGACCCAGGGGCTCGGCTGGGAAATGTACCCCTACCCGGTCCCGCTTCAGGTATTGCTCGACGGTAACTCCACAAAAATGGCCATGCAGCCGCACCCGGTCAACTGGCTGACCCCGCCACGAGCGCCGCACGCCGATACGTGGGTGAACAAGACCGGTTCCACCAATGGCTTTGGCGCCTATGTGGCCTACGTACCGAGCAAGGGGCTGGGGGTGGTGATCCTGGCGAACAAGAACTACCCGAATGGTGAGCGCGTGAAAGTCGCGCATGCGCTTTTGAGCGCGATGGATAACTGAGATCCGACATAAAACTGAACTGTGGGAGCGGCGGTGCGACTCGCCCGGCTCCCACAGGGTATTGCAGTGTTTTCCCGGGTTACATGCCCAGCCAGTGTGGCAACGCCAGTGAGATGAACGGCAGGTACGTGACCATGATCAGGAACACCAGCAGGATCATCAGCCACGGCAACGCCGCGCGAATCGTCTGCCCGAGGCTCAGGCCGGTCACCGCCGAGGTCACGAACAGGTTCAACCCGACCGGTGGGTGGACCAGGCCGATTTCCATGTTGACCACCATCACGATCCCCAGGTGAATCGGGTCAATGCCCAGCTTCATCGCAATCGGGAAAAAGATCGGCGCCAGGATCAGCACAATCGCCGACGGCTCCATGAAGCTCCCCGCCACCAGCAACACAATATTGACCATGATCAGAAAGCCGATCGGCGTCAGCCCTTCGGAGATCACCCACGCGGTGATTTCCTGCGGGATCTGCTCGGTGGTCAGCACATGCGCAAAGAGCATGGCGTTGGCGATGATGAACATCAGCATGATCGCCAGGCGCCCGGACTCCAGCAGCACCTTGGGGCAGTCGCGAAACGTCATGTCCTTGTAGATGAACAGCGCGACAAACGCCGAGTACACCGCCGCCACCGCCGCCGCTTCGGTCGGGGTGAACATGCCGCTGTAGATGCCGCCGAGGATAATCACCAGCAGCAACAGGCCCCAGAATGCACGGCGTGCGCAGGTCAGCCACTCACGAAAGGTCGCGCGCGGTTGCGCCGGCAGCTTCTTGATGCGCGCGACAATGTAGATCGCGACCATCAGCATCAGCCCCAGCAGCAGGCCGGGAACCACCCCGGCCATGAACAGCTTGCCCACCGAGGTTTCCGTCGCCGCCGAGTACACCACCATCACGATCGACGGCGGAATCAGGATACCCAGGGTGCCGGCGTTGCAGATGATCCCCGCGCCGAATTCCTTCGGGTAACCGGAGCGCACCATTCCCGCCACGGCAATCGAGCCCACCGCTGCCACCGTCGCCGGTGACGAGCCGGACAGCGCTGCGAACAGCATGCACGCCAGCACCGCCGCAATCGCCAGCCCGCCACGAATATGCCCGACACAGGCGTTGGCGAAGTCGATCAGGCGCTGCGCCACACCGCCCGTGGTCATGAATGCACCGGACAGCAGGAAGAACGGAATTGCCAGGAAGGTGTAGGCGTCCGAGGTTTCGAACAGTTTGATCGCCAGCGAACTCACCGAGTCCTGGCTGAACATCAGGATCGACACCGCGCCGGACAGGCCCAGGGAAATCGCGATGGGCACGCCGAGGAACATGAACACGAACAACAGCAGGAATAGACAGAGCACGGCCATCAGTGACGCTCCTCATGGCTGCCAGCCAACTTGCTGGCCTCACCGGCCTCGTCGGCCAGGCCCAACCCGACCTGACGGTGGGTAAAGATGCGGTAGAAAATTTCCAGGTAGCGGATAAACACCAGGGCAAAGCCGATCGGCACGATGATCACGATGTCGCCGACGTCGACGCCGTACTGGTCGAGGTCCTCGGCGCCGATATGGGCCGTCATCACCGCGCTGACCCACTTGTAGCTGGCGACCATGAACAGCCCGGCGTAGGCCAGGCAGCACAGGCACGCGAGCATCCCGAGCACGCGTTGCACCGGGCGCTTGGTCAGCTTGACCAAGGCGTCCACACCCAGATGGCCGGCGGTGCGCACGCCGTAGGAAATGCCAAAGAAGATCAACCAGCCGAACATCGCCTTGGTCAGCGCCACGCTCCAGGTCATGTCCTGGGCCCAGGTCATGGTGTGGTCGCCCAGGGCATTGAAGAAATTGCTGCTCAAGGCCCACTTGTCGGCCAGGGAGAAGAACAGCGTGTAGATGTTGTTGAGCATGACGTAGACGAACGTCACCAGGGTCATGGCGGCCAGCAGGAAGGCAATAAAGCCTTCCTCCAGGTGCTCCCAGACGCGCCTTAGCGTTTGCATGGCAAAACCTCGCGAAACTGGACGGGGGTATTCACGACAAGTCACTGACGAAACCGGATCAATGTGGGAGCTGGCTTGCCTGCGATGCGGGCGACTCGGTCTTTGAGGAACACCGAGGTGATGCCATCGCGGGCAAGCCCGCTCCCACAGGAGTCGGGTTTGTTTCAGCAATCAATTACTGGTTGGAAGCGTCGGCTGCCTTGATCAGGTCAGCCCCGATCTCACCCTCGAACTTCTGCCACACCGGACGCATGGCTTCGCGCCACAGCTGGCGTTGCTCGGGGGTCAGCTCGATGATCTCGCTGGTCTTGGCGTCGACGATCTTCTGCTTGGCCGACTGGTTCAGCGCCTCGGCCTGTTTGTTCACCTCGACGGTGACCTCGACCATGATCTGCTCCAGCGTGCTGCGGATGTCCGGCGGCAGGCCGTTCCAGAAAGTGGCGTTGGTGATCACCATGTAGTCGATCAGGCCATGATTGGACTCGGTGAAGTACTTCTGCACCTCGTTGACCTTCTGGCTCTCATAGTTCGACCAGGTGTTCTCGGTGCCATTCACGGTGCCGGTCTGCAAGCCCTGGTACACCTCGGCGAAGCTCATCTTGCGCGGGTTGGCGCGGATCGCCTTGAACTGCTCTTCAAGCACACTGGAGGCCTGCACGCGGAACTTCAGGCCACGGGCGTCCTTGGGTTCATGCAGGGCCTTGTTGGACGAGAGTTGCTTGAGGCCGTTGTGCCAATAGGCCAGGCCGAGGATGTTCTTGTCCTGCATCGAGGTCAGCAGGGCCTTGCCCTGGGCAGCCTGGAAACGGTCGACGGCAGCGAGATCGTTGAACAGGAACGGCAGGTCATAGATCTGCACTTGCTTGGTGTATTGCTCGAACTTGGCCAGCGACGGCGCCAGCATCTGCACGTCGCCCAGCAGCAGCGCCTCCATCTCCTTGCCATCGCCGAACAGCGACGAGTTGGGGTACACCTCGACCTTGACCTTGCCCGGCAGGCGTTCTTCGGCGAGTTTCTTGAACAGCAACGCGCCCTGGCCCTTGGGAGTGTTTTCGGCGACCACGTGGGCGAACTTGATGACAATCGGATCCGCCGCCTGGGCCAGGCCCGCAGCGAACAAGGTGGCGGCGCACAGCAGCGCCCGGGAAAGCTTGAGCATGGGAAATCACCTTTTTATTGTTGTGTTGTAGGGCAAGGTGCCTGATGTCATGCGTGTAGTGAATTTCGAATTTTAGATACCTGCGTTCGGCGTGGACGAACGCGGCTCCGGCACACAACGGAGATCCAATCTGGGCGCTGGCTGGCCGGCGCCTGCAGCTGGGGTTGTGTGAGTTATTTATGCGCAGCCAGCAGTCGCTGCGCACGCAACAGCACCGGCGCATCGACCATCTGCCCATCGACTTGATAGGCCCCTGCCCCGTCGGCGCCGCCGTCTACCACGCGCTTGGCCCAGGCCAGGTCTGCCGCGCTCGGCGCCAGCGCCTCGTGGATCACTGCCACCTGCCGGGGATGAATGCACAGCGCGCCGGCAAAGCCCATTTCATACGCATGCCGGATCGAACGGCGCAGGCCCTCGGGGTCATCGATGGCCGGGTGCACGCCATCCAGCGGCGCCACCAAACCCGCCGCGCGCGAATGCACGATCAACGCCAGGCGCGCCTGGTCGAGGGCGAACTGCGCGGCCGGCGAATGGCTGCTCAGGTTCAAGTCCAGCGCCAGGTCCAGGCCACCGAACGACAGGCGTTGCACCTGCGGCGCACGGGCGATTTCAGCCACCGCCAACAAACCGCGCGCACTCTCGATAATCGGCCAGATCACTTTCCCGGTGGCGGCTACCACGGCGACCTGGGCGGCACTTTCCACCTTCGGCAACAACACGCCGGCCACATTTGCATGGGCTTTGCAGAACGCCACATCTTCGAAGTGCTCGGCATGCTCCGGCGCGTTGATGCGCACCCAGACCTGGGCGCTGGGATTGGCGGTCAAAAACGCCGCGAGGTTATCCCGCGCCTGGCGCTTGAGGGGTTCTTCCACCGCATCTTCAAAATCCACGATCACTGCGTCGGCACCACTGGCCAGCGCTTTGGAAAAGCGCTCCGGTCGGCTACCGGGAACAAACAGCGCCGAGCGCACAAGAGGGTTTGGCATCACACAATTTCCTTGTTATCGCCCCCCGGTAGGCGCTGGCTGGCCAGCGATAGCGGCCCAGAGGTCAAACCAAGACTCAAGGACGCCATCGCCGGCACGCCGGCGCCTACAAAGGGTGCGGGGTCAAATGACGCCGCGTGTTTTCAGGGTTTCAATGGCTTTGGCGCTGAAGCCGAGCTGGTCGAGAATGGCTTGGCTGTGCTGGCCCAACGCAGGAACGGCATCCATGCGCGGGGTAAACGCCGCATTGCGCCCCGGTGGCAGCAACGACGGCAGCGGACCGGCCGGGCTGTCGACTTCACGCCAGCGATCGCGCGCCTTGAGTTGCGGGTGGTCCCACACACCTTGCATGTCGTTGACGCGCGCACTGGCGATCTGCGCGTCTTCCAGGCGCTGGATCAGCGCCTCGGCATCCAGCTGCGCAAAACTGTCGACGATGATCTGGCGCAGTACCTCACGGTTGGCCGAGCGCTTGAAGTTGGCGCTGAAGCGCTCGTCCATGGCCAATTGCGGGGTGAGCAGCACTTTGTCGCAGAACGCCGCCCATTCGCGCTCGTTCTGCAGGCCGAGCATCACCGTGCCGCCGTCGCCGGTGGGAAACGGCCCATACGGGTAGATCGTCGAATGCGCCGCGCCGGCACGGGGTGGCTGCGGTGCGCCGTCAAACGCGTAATACATCGGGTAGCCCATCCACTCAACCAGGCTTTCGAGCATGCTCACGTCAATGCGGCTGCCCTTGCCGGTCTTGCCACGCAGCAGCAGCGCCGAGAGGATGCCGCTGTAGGCGTACATGCCGGCGGAGATATCGGCGATGGAGCAACCAGCCTTGGCCATCTGCTCTTCACCAGGGCCACCGGTGACTGACAAAAAGCCGCCTTCGCTCTGGATCAGCAGGTCGTAGGCTTTCTTCTTCTCGTAGGGCCCGCCTTCGCCATAGCCGGAAATATCGCAGACGATCAGCCGAGGAAAACGCTCGTGCAGCGCCTCGAACGACAAGCCCATGCGCGCCGCCGCACCGGGTGCAAGGTTCTGCACCAGCACGTCGGCATCCGCCAACAGGGCTTCGAGGATATCGCCGGCCTCGTCCTGCTTGAGGTCCAGGGTCAGGCTTTCCTTGGAGCGGTTGGTCCACACGAAATGCGAGGCCAGCCCACGCACGCGTTCGTCGTAGCCACGGGCAAAATCACCGGCCCCGGGGCGTTCGATCTTGATCACGCGGGCGCCGAGGTCCGCCAGCTGGCGGGTACAGAATGGCGCGGCAATCGCATGTTCCAGGCTGACAACGGTGATGCCGTCCAGCGGTCGTTGGTTGCTCATGACAGTTCCTTCCTCAAAGCCAATCGGCCATGGACGCGGCGTTGCGCAAATCCCAGACCTTGGCGATCAATGCGTCGGCCTGGGCCGGTGTGCGCGCGGCGCTGAACTGGGTGAGGCGCTGGAATTTGTCGGCCAGTTCCGCGCGACTCAAGGTGTTGCCCGGGTCGCCCTTGGGCTCATCGATGGCGCCGTGCAGCGTGCGGCCGTCCACGGTGGTGACGGTGACGCGGCCCAGCCAGCGCTGCGGATAGGTGCGGTCGACTTCGGGATCGAGGGTCATGCTGACCTTGTCGCGAAACGCCGCCACGCCAGGATCAGTCAACGCCCGTTCGTGGAATTCGGTGAGCCCGGCCTTGCCATGCACGGCGATCAATCCCAGCACGGTGCCCATGGAGAACTTGGCCTGGTGCACGCTGGTGGGCACGTTCACTCGCCCGAGCACATCGATGGCGCCCTGGTGCACACGCGTTTGCACGTGGCTGATGTCGGCGGCGCTGAGGCCTTCGCGCTGCATCAGATCCAACAGCGCATCGGCGGCAGGATGGGTATGCCGGCACGAGGCGTGGAACTTGAACGAGGTTTCCAGCAGCGCCCAGCGGCGGCCCAGGCCGGCCGACAACTTGCTCGGCTCGGCGTCCGTGGACATGCCCGCTGCCAGGCCTTGGTCGCCTTCCAGGATATTGCGCGCGCCGGTCAGCCCATCCGCCGTCAGGTAAGCGGCGAGCAATCCGTCTGCTGCAGCCTTGGCCGTGTGCAGTTGCTTGGAGTCGGCGGCGTCGCGCAAAAACTCCCACAGCCCGGCGGCCTGGGTGCCGGCGCTGCCGAGCAGGTTGATGAATTGTTCTTGGTTGAACGCCAACAACTTGCCCACCGCCACGGCCGCCGCCAGCGTGCCGACGGTGGCCGTGGTGTGGAAGATGCGGTAGTGGGAACGGCCCATGAATTCGCCGATGCGGATCCCGGCCTCATAACCGGCCACCGCGGCCAGCAGCAACTCGCGGCCGGATTTGCCGAGGTCCTGCGCCGCGGCCAAGGCGGCGGGAAACACCACCGTTGCCGGGTGCAGCACCGAGCTGTTATGCAGGTCGTCCTGCTCCACCAGATGCGACGCGGCGCCGTTGACCAGCGCGGCGAAATACGCACTGCTGCTGCCACCGTTGACGATCACCTGCGCCGGGCCGCTGCTCGGTCCCATCTTTTGCGCATAGCGCTCGAACAACGGAATCGGGTGTGCGCCCTGGCTGGCCAGCGCCGACGCCAGCCAATCCAGGAACAGGTCTTCGGTGCGCGCCAACACCGGCTCGGGCAAGTGTTCGTAGTGCAACTCGGCAAGGAACCGACACAGGGCTTGGGTATGGCTCATGGTCAGGGCCTCAGAAGCTGCGTGGCAGTTCGAGCAAGTGCTCGGCCACGTAGGACAGGATCAGGTTGGTCGAGATCGGCGCCACCTGGTACAGGCGGGTTTCGCGGAATTTGCGCTCGACGTCGTACTCGCAGGCAAAACCGAAGCCGCCGTGGGTTTGCAGGCAGGCGTTGGCCGCCTCCCAGGACGCCTTGGCCGCCAGGTACTTGGCCATATTGGCGCTGGCCCCGGCGTTCTGGCCGCTGTCGTATTCCTCGCAGGCGCGCCAGCGCATCAGGTCGGCCGCTTCGATTTCGATATGCGCTTCGGCAATCGGGAATTGCACGCCCTGGTTCTGCCCGATGGGCCGGCCAAACACCACGCGGTCGCGGGCATACGCACTGGCCTTTTCGATGAACCAGCGGCCGTCGCCGATGCATTCGGCGGCGATCAGCGTGCGCTCGGCGTTGAGGCCGTCGAGAATGTATTTGAAGCCCTTGCCCTCCTCGCCAATCAGGCTATCGAGGGGCAGTTCCAGGTTGTCGAAAAACAGCTCATTGGTCTCGTGGTTGACCATGTTGGCGATGGGCTGCACGGTCAGGCCGTTGCCGATGGCCTCGCGCAGATCGACCAGAAAGATCGACATGCCCTCGGACTTTTTCTTCACCTCGGCCAGGGGCGTGGTGCGCGCCAAGAGGATCATCAGGTCGGAATGCTGCACCCGCGAGATCCAGACCTTCTGGCCATTGATCACGTATTTGTCGCCGCGCTTGATCGCGGTGGTCTTGATCTTGGTGGTGTCGGTGCCGGTGGTGGGCTCGGTCACGCCCATCGACTGCAGGCGCAATTCGCCGCTGGCGAGCTTGGGCAGGTAGAAGCGTTTTTGCGCCTCGCTGCCGTGTCGCAGCAAGGTGAACATGTTGTACATCTGGCCGTGCACGGTGCCGGAGTTGCCGCCGCAGCGGTTGACCTCCTCGAGGATCACCGAGGCTTCCGCCAGGCCCAGGCCGGAGCCCCCGTATTCTTCAGGGATCATTGCCGACAGCCAGCCGGCGTCGGTCAGCGCCTTGACGAAGGCTTCGGGGAAGCCCTTTTCTTCATCGATCTTGCGCCAGTAAGCGGCGTCGAATTCGGCGCACAAGGCGCGCACACCGTCGCGGATAGCATTCAGTTCTTCGTTGTCATTGGGGTGCATGTCACGGCTCTCCGCCTGTTGTTCTTGGATTATTCGAAACGTACTTCGGCGGTCTGCGCGAGGCCGTCCGCATTGCCCGCCCATAGCGCGGCGACACCCTCTGCGGTCACGCGCCCGCCGACTTCAAACGGCTGCGGCGCAATCAACGGGCGTACGCCGCGATAGGCAAAATGGCGCAAGGTCGCGTCCGGATGCGCACGGCAAAAGGCTCGCAAGCTCAAGGTGGCGATCAGCGGACCATGCACCACCAGCCCGGCATAGCCTTCGGTGCCGGTGACGTAGGGGTAGTCGTAGTGAATGCGATGGCCGTTGAAGGTCACGGCGCTGTAGCGAAACAGCAGGGTCGGCGTCGGGTCGACCGCCTCTTTCCACTCGCCCCGGGCCAGGGCATCGCCGCTGCCGGCCTTGGGTGGCGTCGGTTCGCGGTAGACGATGTCCTGTTCTTCGCGGATGGCCAGGCGGCCGTCCTGGGAGTAGTCGTGGCGCACGGTAACGAACAGCAGCGAACCGGTGCGGCCGGTCTTTTCTTCGACCTGGGTGATGGTCGACACGCGCGTCGCCGCCTCACCGGCACGCAAGGCGTGCAGGAACTCGATACGCCCACCGGCCCACATGCGATTGCGATTGTCGGCCGGCGGCAGGAAACCGCCCCGGGCCGGATGGCCGTCGGTGCCCAGGGCAGTCTCCGGCAGCGGGTCCTGGAAAAAGCACCATTGCCACAACGGTGGCAGGTCAGCACCCTGCTCTGGCACGGGTTCGCCGAAGGTGGCGGCGATTCGCCTGAGCAGGTTGGGGCTCAGGTGATCGTGGGCGGTTTCGCTTCGGCCGATCCAATCAGTGGCGCTCATCGGGTGCAGGTCCTCGGGCAGTGAGTGTCTGCCCCGGATCATGCAAGCGCGTGCCCGTTCTGAGAATTTGCATTTCAATAAACCAGCGTTCGGTTATGCTGAACGCCAGCCTCAATTACAAGCGTGTTCCTTGTAGGCGCTGGCTTGCCAGCGCCCAGTTGCCATCACCATTGCCCGAATAGGTGTCTTGCATGCACTTTGATCTCGCCGACCTGCGCCTGTTTATCCATATCGCCGAATCCCCCAGCCTGACCCAGGGCGCCAAGCGTGCGTTTCTCTCGCCGGCTGCCGCGAGTGCGCGGATCAAAGCCCTGGAGGGCCAACTCGACACGCGCCTGCTGTACCGCGACAGCCGTGGCGTGGAGATCACCCCGGCGGGCGAACGGCTGCTGCACCATGCGCGGTTGATCATGCGCCAGGTCGACTACCTGAAGAGTGAGTTCACCCAGTACGGCGTCGATTCTGCCGGGCATATCCGCATCTTCGCCAACACCACGGCGGTCACCGAGTTCCTCCCGGAGGTACTCGCGGGTTTCCTGTCGCAGCGCCCCGGTGTGACCGTGGACCTGCAGGAACGCCTGTCCCGCGATATCGTGCGCGGCGTGCTTGATGGCACCAGCGACATGGGCATCATCGCCGGCCCCGTGGAGGCCGCGGGTCTGCAGGTGCTGCACTTCAGCACCGATGAACTGGTGCTGATGGTACCGGTCGACCACCCGCTGGCGCAGTTGCCCTCGGTGACCCTGGAGCAAACGCTCGCCTACCAGCATATCGGCCTGCATGAAGGCAGCACGTTGTTGAGTTTCCTGCGTGAGCACGTGGAACGCCTGGGCAAACATTTGTCGCTGCGCATCCAGGTGTCGAGCTTCGAGGCGATCTGCCGGATGGTCGAGGCCGGGGTCGGGATCGGCATCATTCCCGAGTCGGCCGCCGTGCGGCACAGTCGCACCATGCAGTTGGTGGCGGTGAAGCTGGATGAGCCCTGGGCGATTCGCGAGCGCAGCATCCTGGTACGCGAGCTGGAAGCACTGCCGGGGACCATTCGTGCATTGATTGCCACGCTGATGCCGCAGAGCGCCTAAGCTCAGCAGTCACCTTGCCAGAGGAGACGCCCCATGCAACTCGAAGGATCCTGCCATTGCGGCGCCGTGACGTTCAGCCTGAACAGTGCCCACCCCTACCCTTATCAGCGTTGCTATTGCTCGATCTGCCGCAAGACCCAAGGCGGTGGCGGCTACGCGATCAACCTTGCCGGGGACACCCAGAGCTTGAAGGTCCAAGGCCGCAAACAGATTTCGATCTATCACGCGCGGCTCAAGCCCGAGGGCGCCAGTCGCGCCCACGCCAGCACCGCCGAGCGGCACTTCTGCTCGCAGTGCGGCAGCGCCCTGTGGCTGTTCAGCCCGGAATGGCCGGAACTGATCCACCCGTTCGCCTCGGCCATCGACACGCCCTTGCCGGTACCGCCGCAACACACGCACCTGATGCTCGGTTCGAAGGCGCCCTGGGTCGAGGTCAGCGTGCGCAAGGGCGACCTGCAGTTCGAGGAATACCCCGAGGAATCCATCGCCCAATGGCATGAGCGCCTGGGGTTGACCCGTTAACAGTCTTTGACAGTTTCCCGACAAAGCTCGCAAAGATTGTCGGACCGCGCTTCCCTAGCATTCGAGCATCCAAACGGCCATCCGGGTGCTCTTCATGTTTCGCACATTGCGCGGTATTCCGCTGTTGGGTTGCCTGCTCGGCAGTCTCGGTTGCCAAGGGCAATCGCCGGCCCCGCCGCCGATTCCCAAGGGTGACTACGGCGCCGTCATTCGCTACCTGCAGGCGCGTATCCCGCGCGACATGGCGCGCGACAATGTGGCCGGCCTCTCGATTGCCCTGGTCAATGGCCAGGAACTGATCTGGGCGCGCGGCTTCGGCCTGGCCGACAAGGCGCGGGGCGTGCCGGTCACGCCGAACACGGCGTTTCGCGCCGGCGGCATTTCCAAACTGCTGACCGCCACGGCAGCCTTGCAACTGGTCGAGCAACAGCGGCTGGCCCTGGATGCCCCGATCCAGCAGACCCTGCGCGAGTTCCATGTGCGTTCGCGCTTTCATGCCGACCCGGCCGCCGCCGACCGCGATATCACCTTGCGGCGGTTGCTCAGCCACCAATCCGGCCTGCCCAGCGAACACCTGCGCGACCTGCGCAGCGACTTCGCCATGGGCCAGATGCCGATGCGCGTCTCCGGCGTGTGGTTGAGCAGTCCACCGGGCTCTCAAGTGGCCTATTCCAACCTTGCTTATGCGCTGGTCGGGGCCGCCATCGAACGCGCCAGCGGCAACAGCTTCGAAGCCCAGTTGCAGCACAGCCTGCTCAAGCCGCTGGAGATGAACCAGTCGGGGTTTATCGGCACCCGCAGCGCGCAGGACTACCGCGCCCAAGGCTACGAGGACGGCATTGCCAGCCCCGATGCCCAGGTGCGCGACCTCGCCGCAGGCGGTTTGTGGACCAGTCCCAAGGACCTCGCGCGCTACCTGCAGATGCTGTTTGCCCACGGCATCTACAAAGATCAGCGGCTGCTGCGCAGTGCCTCGATTGAGCAAATGTTCACCCAGCAAAACACCGGCAACGCGCTGGACTTCGACTGCCAGATGGGCCTGGCCTGGTTCCTCGCGCCCTGCGGTGACGAACCGGTCGGCCCCGCCATACGCACCTACCAGCACAGCGGTGGAGGGGATGATTTTGCTGCACAGTTGACCCTGCTGCCGGACCAGCAACTGGGCGTGATCATCATGGCCAATGACAGCCATGCCGAGGAACTGGTCGCCACGCTGGCCACCGACACCCTGCGCCTGATGCTGCAGGCACAAACCGGCCAGGCAGTCTGCGCCGATGACTGCCAGGCGCCCAGCCATGGCCTCAAGTTGCGCCACGTGCCGGCGGCCATCGACCGCAAGCGCCTGGCCGGGTTCTACGCGACCGCCTGGGGCGTGTTTCGCATCAAGGATGGCCACAGCCGGCTGGCAGGCGAGCTGGCCGGCTTCGATTTCGAGCTGCTGCGCGACGACGAAGGCTGGTTGCGCGCGCAGAAAAAAGTCCTTGGCTTCTGGCTCAAGGACCTCGGCGAACTCAGCCGCATCCAGTTGGACGTTGTCACGGTGCAAGGCCGCCAGATGCTCACCGCACGCAGCCACGGCCAACGCATTGCCGTCGGCGAGCGCATCGAGCCGCCGCCCTTGCCCCTGGCCTGGGCCGACACCATCGGCACGTATCAAGTGCTCAACACCCATGAGCCCGACGCACCGTTGAGCGGTGTCAGCGTGCGCCTGGAAGACGGCTTCCTGGTGATGCGCGGCCAACGACACGACGAACCGCTGACCGACTACATCCTGCTGCCGGTCGACAACGCCCACGCGGTGCTGGCCGGTAACGGCTATGGCCTGGGCGACACCGTGAGCCGCCAGGTCAACGGCCTCAGCGCCTCGGGCTACGCCTTCAAACGCACGCAATCCCCTCATAAACCCCTGGTTCTCTAACCCCCTGGATGGACATTCTTATGCGCTCGACAACCCTGTGCCTGTCGCTCTCCTCACTGTGCCTGCTGGCCGGTGCCGACCGCGCCCTGGCCGAAGACTGGCAATACAGCCTCAAGGCCGGCGTGGCCAACGCGCCGCGCTACAGCGGCAGCGACCAGCGCATGAGCGCGCCGCTGCTGGGCGGCAAAGTCGTCAGCCCGTGGGGGATTTTCCTCGACACCGACAAAGGCCTGGGCTGGGGGTATGAAGGCAACGCCTTGAGCTTCAGCACCTACGTGGGCGCCAGCAGTTCGCGTAAAGACAAGAACGAAAGCCTGCACGCCGGCTCCAAGCGACTCAAGGGCATGGGCGAGATCAAGGCCCGCCCGCAAGTGGGGGTAAGCGCAAGCTACAACTTGGGCGGCGTAATCGTCGGCGCGACCCTGGAGCACGCGCTCAAGGAAGACGACCACAAGGACAGCGGCAAGGCCTTCACCCACCTGGAACTGAGCCTGGGCACCAACCTCTATGACGGCCGCTACGGTTCGGTCGACGCCAGCCTCAGCAGCCATTTTGGTGACCGCAACTACCTGCAGACCTGGTACGGCGTGACCACCGGCCAAGCGGCGCAAAGCCGCTTCCAGGCCTACAAGGCCGGTGCAGGCAACATCAGCAACGGCCTGAACCTGGTGTGGAGCGTGCCGATCAGCGAACACACCGAATTCTCGACCCTGCTCGATGTGCAGTACCTGGCGGATGAAGCGGGCAAGAGCCCGATTGTCGAGCGCAGGCTACAAACGTCGGTGATGGGCGTGCTTGAGTACACGTTCTAATGAGGTAGCCCCATCAACCTGTGAGAGCAAGCCCCCTCCCAGCGGTGAGTTCTGCACGATGGACGCTTGTTACTCGGCATACGCCCAGGTCATCCGGAACGACGCCCCGCCCCACTCTGAATCCAATACTTGCACCTGCCCGCCATGCCACTGCGAAACCCGCTGCACCAGCGCCAGGCCGAGGCCGAAGCCACCGGTGCGGCGGTCGCGGCTGGCGTCCAGGCGCATGAACGGCTGGAAGATCTTCGCGCGACCGTCCTCGGGCACACCGGGGCCGTCGTCGCACACGCGCACTTCATAGCCGCTGCCGAACTTGACCAGCGACACTTCGACCCGGCGCTCGGCGTAGCGGATGGCATTGCGCAGCAGGTTGATCACCGCACGTGCCATGAAGCGCGGTTCGATCTGGATAAAGTCCACCTCGCAGGTGCGCAGCGACAGCTGGATGCCAGCCGCCTCAGCCTCCAGCGCCACGCTGCCGATCACGCTGTCGAGCCAGCTGTGGGCCTCGATGCGCTCGCGGGTCACCTGGGTGGCGCCGCGCTCCAGGCTGGCATAGGTGAGCAGTTCGGAGACCATTTCTTCCAGCTCGCCGAGGTCGGCGTACATGTCGGCGATCAACGCGCGGCTCTCGCGTGGGTCGGCCTGTTGCTTGAGCTGGTCGAGCTCGAACGACAACCGCGCAATCGGCGTGCGCAGCTCGTGGGACACCGCGTTGGTGAGTTCACGCTGATTGGCGATCAGGCTTTCGATGCGTTCGGCCATCTGGTTGAAGTGCCCGGCCAGCTCACGCACGGTGGAGCGTCGCGGCAGCAGGATGCGCGAGCCGAGGTCGTTGTCGCCAAAGCGTTGCGCGGCCAGGCGGATGTGCTCCAGGTCCCGCCAGTGCGGGCGCACCCAGAAGTACAGGACGATGGCCAGGCACAACCCGAGAAACCCATAGGCCCACAGGTACAGCCATTTGGGTTCTTCCGGCAGCTTGATTTCCAGCAACTGCGGGCCACCGTCGATGCTGGTGAGAAATTCCCGGAAGTCGCCACGCACCACCAGCAACCCTTCGGCCAGCAGTTGTTGTTCACGCGCGCTCAGCGCCTGGGTGTCTTTGGGCACCAGCTTGAGGCGCAGGCCATAATGCACTTGCAGCTCGTCCAGCCGGGCCTGGCGCTCGTCCCCGCGCAGCGGCCGTAATTGCTCTACCAGCCCATAGGCCGGACCGCGCAGGGCTTCGCGGTTATAGGTTTCATTGGCCTCGGGCAACAGCTCGTCGAAGGTGTAGTTGACCAGCCAGATCGCCGCCGCCAGGCCGATCGCCAGAATCACATACAGGCGCAGAAACAGCCGCAGCATCTAGACCTCCCACGCAAACGGATTGAACAGATAGCCCTTGCCCCAGATGGTCTTGATGCACACCGGCTCGCGGGGATTGTCATTGAGCTTGCTGCGCAACTTGCTGATGTACACGTCGACGCTGCGGTTAAGGCCATCGAAGGCGATGCCGCGCATGCGGTTGAGGATGTCGTCGCGCGAGAGGATCTTGCCGGCGCTGCTGGCCAGCAACCACAGCAGTTCGAACTCCATGGTGGTGAGGTCGACCTGCTCCTCCCCAAGGCTGACCACCCGGCAACTGCGGTCGATCGCCAGCCGCCCAAAGGCGATGGAGCCGCGCACCGTCGGCTCCGGCGCCTGCCGACGCTGCAGCGCGCGCAGGCGCGCGAGCAGCACCGGGGGCTTGATCGGCTTGATCACATAGTCGTCGGCTCCGGACTCCAGGCCGAGGATGTGGTCCAGGTCATCTTCCTTGGCGGTGAGGATCACAATCGGCGTGTCAGACACAGTGCGAATCTCGCGGCACACATGCAGGCCGCTCTGCCCCGGCAGCATCAGGTCGAGCACGACGATTTTCGGCTTGAACTCGAGAAACGCCGCCAGGGCTTCGTCGCCCCGGTGCACCACGCGCACCTCGAAGCCATGCTGCGACAGAAAGTGCGCAATCAGCCCTGCCAGCTTCTCGTCGTCCTCAACGAGCAGGACCTTGCCCAGACCCAGGTTTTCCATAAGTTCTCAGTGTGCAAAGGCGGATTGAAGAGTGGGCATTATAGGTGGCAAGCTGGGCCTCTGACCCCACTGGTCAACGGCGGCTGACGAAGCTTCATGCTTTTAAGAGTTTTTAACAAATAGCCCGCACTCTTTAACGCCATTCACAGGGAGTTGTATGCGCAAGGATTACCTGGCGTTCTTCGTTTCACTGTTCCTGTCACGGCTGGCAGACCAGATCCTGCTGTTTATCGTGCCGTTGATCGTGTTTCAGACCACCCAGAGTGTGTCGTGGGCCGGGCTGGCATTTTTCGTCGAGTCACTGCCACGCTTTCTCGCCTTCCCGGTGTGCGGCGCATTGTGTGACAAGTTTTCCCCGGTGCGCATCCTGCATATCAGCCAGGTCTACCGGGCGCTGGCGTGTGGGGTGGCGGTGGCACTGTACGCGGTGTTCGAAGGCATTTATTGGATCGTGGGGCTTTCCGCGCTGTGCGGGGTGCTGACCACCCAGGGCATCATGGCCCGTGAAGTACTGATGCCGCATGTTTTCCAGCAATACAGTTATGCCAAGACCCTCTCCTACTCGCAGATCGCCGACCAGAGCGGCCTGGTGCTGGGGCCGCTGATTGCCGCACTGATGCTGCAAGTGTGGGCCTGGCATTGGGTGGTACTGGGCATCGCCGGCCTGTTTGTGCTGGCGGACCTGGCCATGTGGGCCTGGCAGCGCAGCAATACAGTGACGCTTGCACACCATGCGCAGCACCGGGATATCTGGGTGCAACCGCTGCGCATTGCCTTCGGGCATATCCAGCAGTTGGCGGGGCTCAAGCGCTTGATTGCGCTGACGGTCGGGGTCAACTTGATCATCGGGGTCACGCTGGCCACGTCCGCCGCCATGGTCATCGGTCTCTACGCGGCAGACAAGGATGCCTACGCCCTGCTGCAAGCCGCCGGCGCCCTGGTGACCATCGCGATTCTGTTTTACCTGGCGCGCAGCGCACTGCCGCTGAAAGTGCTGGGTGGCCTGTCGTACGTGTTGATCGCCGTCGGCGCATTGATCACCGCCCTCAGCCCGACGCTGTGGGCTTACACCCTGGGCTTTTTGCTGGTGATCGGCTTCGACAAGATGTACAGCGTGTACATGCGCAGCGTCCGGCAAAAAGTCATCCCGGTGCAGGACTTCGGCAAGACCGTCGGTGTGATCACCCTGCTCAACAACCTGCCACAACCACTGGCCGGCCTGGCCGTGGCGCTGCTTGCCAGCCCGTTGGGCACGCAAACGGTGATCCTGCTGCTGACCGCGATCACCGCGTTGATCGGCGTGGCCGTGGCCTCAGGCTGGTACGCCACTGTGAAAGCGGAACTCGATGTCGGGTGACTCGATCAGTTCCTGCTCGGCCGCCCGCACCCGCTCGATCACCTGGGCGATGTCCTTGGCGTCGCCGTACTGGTAGGCCAGCTTGAGGTAACCCTGGAAGTGCCGCGCCTCGCTTTTCAGCAGGCCGAAGTAGAACTTGCCGAGTTCCTCGTCCAAATGCGGCACCAGGGCTTCGAAACGCTCGCAACTGCGCGCTTCGATAAATGCGCCGACCACCAGCGTATCCACCAACTTGACCGGTTCGTGGCTGCGCACCACCTTGCGCAAACCGGAGGCATAACGCCCGGCGTGCAACTGGCGCAGTTCAACCTTGCGCTTTTTCATCAGGCGCATGACTTGTTCGTGGTGCACCAGCTCTTCGCGGGCCAGGCGCGACATCATGTTGATCAGGTCAACATGGCCGTGGTACTTGGCAATCAGGCTGAGGGCGGTGCTGGCGGCCTTGAATTCGCAGTTCTTGTGGTCGATCAGCAGGGTGTCCTGATCGGCCAGCGCGGCCTGGACCCAGGCGTCGGGGGTGCGGCAGCCGAGGAATTCGTGGATTTCGGGCAGGTTCATCGGGCTCACGGGTAAAGGATCACAAAAGGGCGCCGATTATACCGACCGCGCCGCAGACCACCAGCCACCGGCCTTGATGTGCATCAACATGACGTCCGGCGAGCAGCAACTATAGTTGTTCCAGCCCGCCCCTTTTTGGAGATCCCGATCATGCAAGCCATTCGCAGCATCCTGGTGGTCATCGAGCCCGAGCATTCGGAAAGCCTGGCCCTCAAGCGCGCGAAGTTGATCGCCGGGGTCACCGGCGCGCACCTGCACCTGCTGGTGTGCGACCGCAAGCACGAGCACTCGGCGCTGTTGAGCCTGCTTAAATCCTCCCTGCAAGAGGATGGCTACAGCGTCACCACCGAGCAGGCCTGGAATGAGAGCCTGCACGAAACCATCATCGACGTGCAGCAGGCTGAAGGCTGTGGCCTGGTGATCAAGCAGCATTTCCCCGACAGCCCGTTGAAAAAGGCCCTGTTGACCCCGGCGGACTGGAAGTTGCTGCGCTACTGCCCAACGGCCGTGCTGCTGGTCAAGACCGCTACGCCGTGGGCTGGCGGGGTGATCCTGGCCGCAATTGATGTGGGCAACACCGATGGCGAGCACCGTTCGCTGCACAATTCGATCATCGATCATGGCTTTGATATCGCCAGCCTGGCCAAGGCGCAGCTGCATGTGATCAGCGCGCATCCGTCGCCCATGCTGTCGGCGGCGGACCCGACCTTCCAGCTCAAGGAGACCATCGAGGCGCGCTATCGCGAGCAATGCAAGGCTTTCCAGGCTGAGTTCGATGTGGACGATGCGCACCTGCATATCGAGGAAGGCCCGGCGGATGTGCTGATCCCGTTCGCGGCGCATAAATGGCAGGCGGCGGTAACCATCATCGGCACCGTGGCGCGCACCGGGCTTTCCGGGGCGCTGATCGGCAATACGGCGGAGGTGGTGCTGGATGAGGTGGAGAGCGACGTGCTGGTGCTCAAGCCGCAGGAGCTGATGGATCACTTGGAGGAACTGGCCACCCAGGCCTGACACGCAGGCCGGTGCAGGCTGGCTTCAAAGGTGGGAGCTTCATCAGTGCCCAAACGCGTCCTTGAGGAACCCCGGGGCGATATAGCGCTGGTAGTGGGCCTCGGACAAGATAAAGAACTCGCGGTCGATGGCGTCGCGCAAGTCCGGCAGGTTCCAGTCACGAAATTCCGGCAACAGCACCATGCCATAGGCTTCCAGGTTGGAAATCACCCGCGCGCCCCGGGCAATCAACTGATAGGCCCAGCAGTACTCGGATTGGTGCGGCACGAAGCGAATCTTGCGCTGCTCCAGCTGGCCGCGCAGGGTCTTGGGGTCGAAAATCTCCAGTTTGCCGGCCATCACCTGCACCAACAGCTGCTCCAGGCGCAGCCACACTGCCCGTTTTTCTTCTTCGTTATAGCCATTCCACTGGATCACTTCGTGGTGGAAACGCTTGCAGCCACGGCACACGAGATCGCCGTAAACCGTGGAGCACAGGCCGACGCAGGGGGTCTTGATGGTTTGGTTGGACATGGGCAACGACACGCAAATCAGCGAAACAGTGCGCCATGTTAGCCCTTTGTCTAACCTTCATCACCCTGCAAACTTGGCGAGGCAACTTACCTTTAGAAATTTTTTGCCGTAGAATCATCCGGCCTTGTAAGGCGCCAATAATCCGCTGGAAGCTGTTTTCAAAGCGTCACGAGCACAGTCGTTCCTTCAGAACGGTGTTGGCGTGGGTTCGACCCGGTAGGTCAGGACCCTCGCCAACCCTCATCAGCTCCGTTCTGCAGGCGTAAAACTTTGAAAGCAGCTTCTGTGAGGAATGCCGGCAGCGCTGGCTTTGCGGCCCAAAAAGCCCCCGAGCGCATGCGTGCCGATCATTTCTGGATGAGCGTCCCGTGGGACCACTGATGAGGGTAATAACTGTGCTTGAAGCCTACCGCAAACATATCGAAGAGCGTGCCGCCCTGGGTATCGTTCCCCAGCCGCTTAACGCCGAACAAACCGCAGGCCTGGTCGAGCTGCTGAAAAATCCTCCGGCTGGCGAAGAAGAATTCCTCGTTGACCTGATCACCAACCGTATTCCACCAGGTGTTGACGAAGCTGCCTACGTCAAGGCCGGTTTCCTGTCTGCCCTGGCCAAGGGCGAAGCCACTTCCCCCCTGATCAGCAAGCAACGCGCTGTTGAACTGCTTGGCACCATGCAAGGCGGCTACAACATCGTGACGTTGGTCGAGCTGCTGGACGACGCCACCCTGGCACCTGTCGCCGCCGCCCAACTCAAGCACACCCTGTTGATGTTCGATGCGTTCCACGACGTCGCTGAAAAAGCCCGTAACGGCAACGAACACGCCAAGGCCGTAATCCAGTCCTGGGCCGACGGCGAGTGGTTCAAGAACCGTCCGACCCTGGCCGACAAGATCAGCCTGCGCGTGTTCAAGGTCACCGGCGAAACCAACACCGACGACCTGTCCCCTGCCCCGGACGCCTGGTCGCGCCCTGACATCCCGCTGCACGCCCTGGCCATGCTGAAAATGGCTCGCGAAGGCATCGTGCCGGACGAGCAAGGCAAGACCGGCCCGATGAAGCAGATCGAAGAGATGCGCGGCCAAGGCTTCCCGATCGCCTACGTCGGTGACGTGGTCGGTACCGGTTCGTCGCGTAAATCGGCGACCAACTCGGTACTGTGGTTCTTCGGCGACGACGTTCCCTACGTGCCGAACAAGCGCGCTGGCGGCTTCTGCTTCGGCAGCAAGATCGCTCCAATCTTCTACAACACCATGGAAGATGCCGGCGCCCTGCCGATCGAATTCGACGTCACCAACATGAACATGGGCGACGTGATCGACCTGTACCCACATGCTGGCAAAGTCACCAAGCACAACAGCGACGAAGTACTGACCACCTTCGAAATGAAGACGCCAGTACTGTTGGACGAAGTCCGTGCCGGCGGTCGTATCCCGCTGATCATCGGCCGTGGCCTGACCGAGAAGGCTCGCGCCGAGCTGGGCCTGCCGCCTTCGACCCTGTTCAAGCTGCCGGAAGCACCGGCTGAAAGCACCAAGGGCTTCACCCTGGCGCAGAAAATGGTCGGCCGTGCCTGCGGCCTGGCAGAAGGCAAAGGCGTTCGTCCTGGCACCTACTGCGAACCGAAGATGACCACCGTGGGTTCCCAGGACACCACCGGTCCAATGACCCGTGACGAACTGAAAGACCTGGCGTGCCTGGGCTTCTCGACCGATCTGGTAATGCAGTCCTTCTGCCACACCGCGGCTTACCCCAAGCCGATCGACGTGACCACCCACCACACCCTGCCTGACTTCATCATGACCCGTGGCGGTGTATCGCTGCGTCCAGGCGACGGCATCATCCACAGCTGGCTGAACCGCATGCTGCTGCCGGACACCGTCGGTACCGGTGGTGACTCCCACACCCGTTTCCCGATGGGCATCTCGTTCCCGGCCGGTTCTGGTCTGGTCGCGTTCGCCGCAGCCACTGGCGTAATGCCACTGGACATGCCGGAATCGATCCTGGTGCGCTTCAAAGGCAAAATGCAACCTGGCATCACCCTGCGTGACCTGGTGCACGCCATTCCTTACTACGCGATCCAGGCTGGCCTGCTGACCGTAGAGAAGAAAGGCAAGAAAAACGCCTTCTCCGGCCGCATCCTGGAGATCGAAGGCCTGAACGACCTGACCCTGGAGCAGGCTTTCGAGCTGTCCGACGCCTCGGCGGAACGTTCGGCTGCCGGTTGCACCATCAAGCTGTCCAAGGACTCCGTCACCGAGTACCTGAACTCCAACATCACCCTGCTTCGCTGGATGATCGGCGAAGGCTACGGCGATGCACGCACCCTGGAACGTCGTGCTCAAGCGATGGAAGCCTGGGTTGCCAACCCGGAGCTGATGGAAGCCGATGCCGACGCCGAATACGCCGAAATCATCGAGATCGACCTGGCCGAAATCAACGAGCCGATCCTCTGCGCACCGAACGACCCGGACGATGCCCGTCTGCTGTCGAGCGTTGCCGGCGAGAAGATCGACGAAGTGTTCATCGGTTCGTGCATGACCAACATCGGTCACTTCCGCGCTGCCGGCAAGTTGCTGGAACAGGTCAAGGGTCAGCTGCCAACCCGTCTGTGGCTGTCGCCGCCGACCAAGATGGACGCTCACCAACTGACCGAAGAAGGCTACTACGGCATCTACGGCAAGGCTGGCGCGCGCATGGAAATGCCGGGCTGCTCGCTGTGCATGGGTAACCAGGCACGTGTAGAACCGAACTCGACCGTAGTGTCGACGTCGACCCGTAACTTCCCGAACCGTCTGGGTGACGGCGCGAACGTCTACCTGGCGTCCGCTGAGCTGGCGGCAGTTGCCTCCACGCTGGGTCGCCTGCCGACGGTTGAAGAGTACATGGGCTACGCAGCGAAACTGGACACCATGGCCAGTGACGTTTACCGCTACCTGAACTTCGACCAGATCGCTGAGTTCCGCAAGATCGCAGCCAGCGCCAACATCCCGGTGATTCAAGCCTAAGGGTGTGTTGACGTAAAAAGACGCCGCGTACCGCAAGGTACGCGGCGTTTTTTTTGCAAGCTGCAAGCTGCAAGCCTCAAGCCTCAAGCCTCAAGCCTCAAGCCTCAAGCCTCAAGCTTAGAGCTTAGAGCTTGTCGCTTGTAGCTTGTAGCTTGTAGCTTTTAGCTTTTAGCTTTTAGCTTGTAGCTTTTAGCTTGTAGCTTGTAGCTTGTAGCTTGTAGCTTGTAGCTTGCAGCTTGCAGCTTGCAGCTTGCAGCTTGCAGCTTAGAGCTTCTAGCTTGTGCTGGCCTCCAGCGCCAGTTGCACCGCGCCGTCGACGCTCAGGCCGCTGAGCAGCACCTGCGGCGCCAACGCCTCGGGCAGTCCCTGCAGCACCTCGCGGGCGTCATGCCGCACACGGGCCAGCACCAGGCGCTTGCCCTCCCCGCGCACCTGGGCAAAAAAACCTGCCAGTGCTTCGATACTGGTGCCATCAAGGTCCGGTGACTCTTCCAGGCTCAGCACCACTGCGTCGACCGGAGACTGACGCATCAAGCGCAACGCCGCGCCCAGGATGCGCTCGGCATTCGCAAAAAACAGCGCCTCACTGGGCCGCACGATCAATACCCCGGGCACTGCCACGGCATCGGGATGGTGCAGGCGATCGACAAAGTCGTGACTGTCGCCCAGGCGCCCGAGCACCTGGAGGTCGGCTGAGGACATCTGGCGCAACATCAGCATCACGCTGATTGCAACCGACACCAGCAAGCCATCCAGCACGCCGAGCACCAGCACGGCCGCCACCGCGCAGACCACCAGCAGCCGATCGCGCCGCCAGATGAAATAACGCCCCAGGGGTTGCAGGCTCAAGCCTCGGCCCAAGGCATAGATGACGACGGCCGCCAGCACCGGCTCCGGGGTGAGCGCGACATACGGCAACACCGTCAGCACAATCACCAGGATCACCAGCGCGGCGAAGATTCCCGCCAAGCGCGAGTAGGCACCGGCCGCCTCATTGGCCGAAGTCGCCGAGTAACCGGCACCCGCCGGCATGCCGTGGAACAGCCCGGAGACCAGGTTGGCCGCACCGAGCGCGAGCAGATCACGGTTGGGTGACACCCGGTCGCCATGCTTGAGGGCGAATGAGCTGATGGAACCGTAGGACTCGGCGTACAGGATCATCACCAGCGCAAACGCCAATTCCCCCAGGCGCAGCCAGTCGGCGAACGGCAACACCGGCAAATGCCCCAGCTCCAGGCGCAGGTCGATCATACCGATCAGGGCCACGCCGTGGGCCTGCAGGTTCAGGTATTGCCCGGCCGCGATGCCAAGCACCACGACCACCAGCCCGCCGGGCACGCGCGGCATGCGTGCACACACCCAGAGCAGCAGCAACGCCACCCCGGCCACCATGGCCGCCTGCCAGTTCCACTGTGGCAGTTGCTCGAGCAATTGCGGCAGGAAGCGGACCAGGTTGTTATCGGTCAGGTGCACGCCCACCACACTCGCCAACTGCTTGAGGATGATGGTCAGCGCCAGGCCGAAGGCAAAGCCACGCAACACCGGCTTGGCGATAAACGAGGTGACGCCGCCGAGCTTGAACAGCCCGGCCAGCAGGAAAAACACCCCGGTGACCAGCACCAGCCCGAACGCCAGGGACAGCCGCAGCGCCGGGTCATCTGCGGCCAGGCTGGACGTTGCGGCCGCCAACACCGCCGCCGAAGACGAGGTGGCCGAGACAATCGCAAAACGGCTGGTGCCGAACAGGCCGTAGCACACCAGGCCGGCGAACAAGGCAATCACCCCGGCCTGGGGCGGCAGCGCGGCGATGCTCGAATAGGCCACGGCTTCCGGCAGCAGCAGGCCGGCAATCGATAAGCCGGCGAGCAGGTCCTGGGTACGGGTGGGCGGCGCAGCCACGGGAGTAGCAGGTTCAGTGTTCAAGCGGCCCGACCATCCTGGCAAATGAGGTGCGTCAGCTTAGCCTGCATTGAGGTTTTTCGAGCGCAAAAAAAAGCCGATTCGCGGTCTGCGCGAATCGGCTTTTTGGCGTGAGTCCCGCGGTCAGGACAGCAGCGAGTAAATCAACGCGGTAATCGCCACCAGGCCGACCGCCGTGACAAACACGTTGGACGCCTGCCCACGGTACTTGGCCATCGCCGGTACCTTGCGGATCGCGTACATCGGCATCAGGAACAGGATCGACGCGATGATCGGGCCGCCCAGGGTCTCGATCATGCCGAGGATGCTCGGGTTGAGCGTGGCGACGATCCAGCACACCACCAGCATGAACGCGGCGGTGATGCGGTCCAGGGTCTTCGCAGCCGGGCGCCGGCCGCTCTTGAGCACCAGGCCCTTGAGGCCTTCGCTGGCACCGATGTAGTGACCGAGG
The DNA here is from genome assembly GCF_016651025.1 of Pseudomonas sp. TH21. NCBI lineage: Bacteria > Pseudomonadati > Pseudomonadota > Gammaproteobacteria > Pseudomonadales > Pseudomonadaceae > Pseudomonas > Pseudomonas sp. TH21. The sequence continues at coordinate 3,657,681 of NZ_JAEKEQ010000001.1, forward strand.
AACGACTTGGCAATCGCCACGAACGCGATCAACGGCGCGGCGAACTCGATGGTCGGGTTGTTGAAGTGGTTGGCCAGGTACGACAGGATCGACAGGTTCTGCGCTTTCGCTTCGGCCAGTTGCGCCGGCGACAGGGTCAGCACGCAGCTGAACACGAAGAACAGCACCATCACCACCATCAACAGGTGCGCGCGGGACAGGATCTGCGAGCTGCGCTCATCGGCGTGGGCACCGTACTGGCGCTTCTGGTCCACCGCGAAGGCCGAGATGATCGGCGAGTGGTTGAACGAAAACACCATCACCGGGATTGCCAGCCACAGCGTATTGAGCAGCGCGGACGGCGCCGGCACCACACTGGCGGTGCTGAGGATGCCGCCCGTCCAGTGAGGGATCAGGTACACCGCCAGGAACAGCAAGGCGACGATAAACGGGTACACCATCAGGCTCATGGCCTTGACGATTACCTGCTCGCCGCACCGCACCACAGCCAGCAGGCCGAGGATCAGCACCAACGACAGGATCGCGCGTGGCGGCGGCATGATATGCAGTTGATGCTCCATGAAGCTGCCGACGGTGTTGGTCAGCGCCACGCTGTAGATCAGCAGGATCGGGAAGATTGCGAAGAAGTACAGCAAGGTGATCAGCGCACCGGCGCGAATGCCGAAGTGCTCCTCGACCACGTCGGTGATGTCGGAGCCTTCGCGGCCGGACAATACGAAACGGGTCAGGCCACGGTGGGCAAAGAACGTCATCGGGAAGGCCAGCACCGCCAGGATCACCAGGGGCCAGAAGCCGCCCAGGCCGGCATTGATCGGCAGGAACAAGGTACCGGCGCCAATGGCGGTGCCGAACAGGCCAAGCATCCAGGTGGTGTCCTGGCGGCTCCAGCTTGTGAGGGTTGCAGGTGTCGTTGCATAGCGTTCGTCGACGCTATTGGCCTGATCATTCATCCGGTCGGATCTCCGCATTTACATAGCCGGGACGAGTCAGAAAAACCTGACAGGCAGCGCCCCGACCATAGAAGGGGCGTGATTGTCCGGGATTCTCTTGAATAAGCAAAGACTTAGCTGAGGAACGGTTTGCCGGTGCAGCCGCTCCAGGGCCGCCCTGGGCGATGGTTGCCGGGAATGTTGAAACCGTTTCGAGCGATTGCAGCGTGCTATTCGTGAATGCAGCCAAGTCTTGGCGTATTAACTGGACTCGACGTATTTAGAGAACCTACCTACAACTCAATCAGACACTAACGACTATCTAAATAAAATAATAAGCACACCACCGCGACAATTGTTACATAAGCCTACACAGCCATTGAGTCACCGCCAAACTTGAAACTAATATCGCCCGCAGCCGACCCGAAGAAAAACAACAACACCGCTCATTTAAAACAACAGGAGTTCGACCATGCGAAGACTTAACGCTGTATTTACCAGCCTGTTACTCAGCTGTTTTCTCATCCCGCACGCCAGTGCCACAGAACACGTGTTACCTGAAGCGGACATTCACGCGCTGGCGTCTTCGCCGCAATGGCTAACCACCAAAGTCTATATCGAAGGCGAGCCGGACAACGACGTCAAGGCCAACTACCCCGGCGTCGTCGGCCTATCCATGTGGGACCCACTGCGCAATCGCTATGAGTTCTTCTACACCGACACCGGCCGCTCAAAGCATGCCGATGGCGGCGGCGGATACTTCATGGTCACGGGCGACCGCAAGACGCATATCCTGATCCCGGACCTCGGCCCGAACCGAACCATCGTCAGGCGCCTGGAGAAACTTGATAACAGCGAATTCACTTACTCTCGCGAAGTTCCGCGCGACATGATCCCCACACAACCTCCCGTACGCATTTATGTAGTACACGCTCCGTATAAAGGCCCAATCAAGACAGCCATGTCGAATTAATTAAACATTGATGTTTAGCACTCTTCCAAACAACAAAGAACAAGGTGCCCGACCATGAATAGACGCAACCCTCTTCGTTTGCTGTTAATACCTGCTCTGCTGGCCGCCGCGCTGTTGCCCGCTGCAGCGACCGTTGCTGCGCCGCCAGAAAAAAATACGGCCATCACTGCCGATAACGCGGTCATGTTGACCGTGTTTCTTAAACACGATCAATCGCGCCCTCTGGGCGAGCTGAAGACGCAACTGGCCAAACAAGCGTTTCACGCCGTATTCCCACCCGCCGGGGTGGAGGTGCTGAGTTGGAACATCACCATGGGCATCGGCCAGGTCGTCGTGCTGCGCCTGCCGGCCTCGCGCCTGGCAGAGGTTAACCTCGCAATCGAAAACAGCGCGTGGGGGGTGTACACCACGGAATTTTTCCCCACCTACAATTTCATGCCCATCGCACAAGCCGAGCAGGACAAGGCGCGACGCAGCGCCCCGCAGTGATCGCCTGAGCGCTGCTGCGCCCCGAATGCGGCCAGGGGCGCAACACGTGCGGCCTCTGGGGACTAATACATTCCCGCACAAATCTATTTTAGAATGGCGCCCGTTGCTGTAGTTTTCATACAGCACCCGCCATTCTTCCTGTGAGCCCCGCCATGCCTCGCGTCTCCCGCAAACAAGCCGAACTCAACCGTGAAATCATCGTCGAGGCCGCCACGCACCTGTTTCGTGAGCGTGGGTTGCACGGCATCACCCTGTCGGATGTGATGGCCGCGGCCGGCCTGACCCACGGCGGCTTCTACGGCCACTTCGCGTCCAAGGAAGCATTGGCCACGGAGGCCTGCCAGCAGGCCTTCGAGCACGCGAACCTGGGCTGGCAGGAAAAGATCCGCACCAGCGAAGATCAGCAAGCGGCGCGCCAGGCAGTCCTGGCCCCCTATCTGTCGGCGGCCCACCGCGACAACCCGGGTGACGGCTGCCCGATCTCGGCGTTCACCCCGGATATGTGCCACGAGCCCGCCGACACAGCGCTGCAGCACACGTTCATAGACGGGGTCGAAAAGTCGCTGGAGATCTTTGCCCAGCTTCAGGATGAGGATCGCCAGGCGATGCTGGCGAAATACGCGATGATGATCGGCGCCGTCACCCTCGCCCGTGCGACACGCGGCAATCAGCTGTCGGACGAGTTCCTAGAGGCCGTACGAAACACCTTGTTGCCCGTTGACAGCCCCGCGCCTGTCCCAGCATGATCAGGCCATGAACCTGATTGCGCAGTACCTCACCCGTACCACCGCCACGACCGCTCAAGGCGGGTCGCGCGGTGGCTGTGGGTGCTTGAACTAAACATCCGCAGATTCAACCCAAGGCCCCGCCAGCAATGGACGGGGCCTTTTTATTGCTCCGCCACCTGGCAATCACAAGGAGCAACACCATGGCTGACGCCCTGCTGATCATCGATATGCAAACCGGCCTGTACGATGGCCCGGAAAAACCCTTCGAACGCGAGCGGGTGCTGGATACCATCAATCAACTGATCCAGCGCGCACGCGCGGCCCACGCGCCGATCTTCGTGGCACGCCACACCGGTCCGGCGGGTTCTCCAATCGCCGCAGGCAGCCCGTTCTGGCAGCTGTGGCCTGCGCTGGACGTCGATGCGGCCCGCGATCAGCTCTTCGACAAGACTCGCCCGAGTTGCTTCCTCGGCACCGACCTGGCGCAGCAACTGCACGCCGCGCAGGTCAAGCAACTGGTGATCGCCGGGATGAAGACCCAATTCTGCATCGACACCACGTGCCGGGTGGCCGTGGAGCTGGGCTTCGGCGTGGTACTGCCGGAAGACGCGCACACTTGCATGGACACCCCGGCGCTGAAGGCCGAGGCGATTATCGAGCACCACAACGCCACGCTGGCGGGCGCCTTTGTACAGCGGGTGAAAGCGGCCGAGGTCAGTTTCTGAACCGGCACGCGCTCGCCTTCGACCCTGCATTTTTTCTGACGCGGCGAAACGATATTACTTACAAATCGCGCATACTCGTCCCTTCAAACCCTTCAGGAAGAGCGTTCCGATGACCACCACTGTTCTGGTCCTGGTTGAAACCATCAACGAATACCTGCAAATCATCGAGAGCAATGACTTTCATGTGATCCTCGCGCCGACGCCGGCCGAACGCGCCCAGGCCATCAAGGCCCATGGTGGACAGATTAAGGCGGTGCTGACGCGCGGCCCACTGGGGTTGTATGCCGAGGAAATCGCCGCCCTGCCGCTGCTGGAGATCATCTGCGTGATCGGCGCCGGCTACGAACACGTGGACCTGCAGGCCGCGAGCAACCGCGGCATCGTGGTAACCAACGGCGCCGGGGTCAACGCGCCGTCGGTGGCCGACCACGCCATGGCGCTGCTGCTGTCGCTGGTACGCGGCATCCCGCAGACCGATGCGGCGGTGCGGCGCAGCGAGTGGCCCAAGGTGATGCGCCCGTCCCTGGGTGGCAAGCAACTGGGGATTCTCGGGCTCGGCGCCGTAGGCCTGGAAATCGCCAAGCGCGCAGCCCTGGGTTTCGGCATGGAAGTGAGTTACCACAACCGCCAGCCGCGTGATGATGTCGACTACACCTACTGCGCCACCGCAGTGGAACTGGCGCGCAACTCGGACTTCCTGATCCTGGCCACGCCCGGCGGCGCCAGCACTCGCCACCTGATCGACCGCAATGCCCTCGACGCCCTGGGCCCCAACGGTTACCTGGTGAATATCGGCCGCGGCAGCGTGGTGGTCACCGCCGACCTGGTCGCGGCCCTTGAGCAACGCCGTATCGGTGGCGCCGCGCTGGACGTGTTCGACGACGAGCCGAAGGTGCCCGACGCCCTCAAGCGCCTGAGCAATACCGTGCTCACCTCGCACGTGGCCGGCCTGTCGCCCGAAGCCGCCCACGACACCGTGCAGCGCGTGGCCGACAACCTGGTGGAATACTTTGCCGGCCGCCCGGTGCTCACGCCGGTGACCCTGCCAGCGCCCGAAAAATGACCGATCAGGCACGCTGATTATCGTCCAACACGCTAACCTATTAAGCCGCCCCGACCTTGTCGCTGGGCGGTGGTGCGCATTAGATTAGGAAATAGTCCGAGGCCTTTAGAATAAGCAGAAGGGATAAGCATGGCGCTGAACGACCAATCGACCCAGATTCGCCCAGGCGAAGAACTTGATGCCAGCCTGATCGATCCCTACCTCAAGGCCCATATCCCGGGCCTGAGCGGCACGCCCACGATCAGCCAGTTTCCGGGTGGTGCGTCGAACCTGACCTACCTGCTGGAATACCCAGGCCAGGAATTCGTGCTGCGCCGTCCACCGTTTGGCCACAAAGCCAAGTCCGCCCATGACATGGGCCGCGAATACCGCATTCTCAACCAGCTCAAAGACGGCTTCCCGTATTGCCCCAAGGCTTATGTGCATTGCACCGACGAGGCGGTGATCGGTGCCGAGTTCTACGTGATGGAGCGCGTCAACGGCATCATCCTGCGTTCCGACCTGCCAGCCGAACTGGGCCTGGACGCGACCAGGACCGAAGCACTGTGCAAGAGTTTTATCGACAAGTTCGTCGAACTCCACCAGGTCGACTACAACGCCTGTGGCCTGGCCGACCTCGGCAAACCCGAAGGCTACGTCGAGCGGCAGATCCGTGGCTGGAGCGACCGCTACGAAAAAGCCCTGACCCCCGACGCGCCGAGCTGGGAGAAAGTCCGCGCCTGGCTCAACGACAAGATGCCGGCCGACCACCCGACCTCGAGCATCGTGCACAACGACTACCGCTTCGATAACGTGATCCTCGACCCTCATAACCCGATGCAGATCATCGGCGTGCTGGACTGGGAACTGACCACCCTCGGCGACCCGCTGATGGACCTGGGCAACACCCTCGCCTACTGGATCGAGGCCGGCGACCCGGCGCCCGTGCAACTGATGCGCCGCCAGCCGAGCAATGCCCCCGGCATGCTTACCCGCCGCGAGTTCGTCGATTACTACGCTGAACGCGCCGGGATCCAGATCGACAATTTCGATTTCTACTACACCTACGGCCTGTTCCGCCTGGCCGGCATCGTGCAGCAGATCTACTACCGCTTCTTCCATGGCCAGACCCAGGACAAACGCTTTGCGCAGTTCATCCACATGAACAAGCTGCTGGAGCAGATGAGCCTGAATGTCATCGGCAAATCCGCGCTCTGATTGCACATAACAAGGAATCCCCATGTCCAAGACCAACCTGTTCGACCTCGACGGCAAGATCGCTTTTGTGTCCGGCGCCAGCCGTGGCATCGGCGAGGCCATCGCCAAGTTGCTGGCCCAGCAAGGCGCCCACGTGATCGTCTCCAGCCGCAAGCTGGAGGGCTGCCAACACGTGGCGGACGCGATCATCGCCGATGGCGGCAAGGCCACGGCCATTGCCTGCCACATCGGTGAAATGGAGCAGATCACCCAGGTCTTCGCCGGCATTCGCGAGCAGTTCGGGCGCCTGGATATCCTGGTGAACAACGCCGCCACCAACCCACAGTTCTGCAACGTGCTGGACACCGACCTCGGCGCGTTCCAGAAGACCGTCGACGTGAACATTCGCGGCTACTTCTTCATGTCGGTGGAAGCCGGCAAGCTGATGCGCGAAAACGGTGGCGGCAGCATCATCAACGTGGCGTCGATCAACGGCATTTCGCCGGGCGTGTTCCAGGGCATCTACTCGGTGACCAAGGCCGCCGTGATCAACATGACCAAGGTGTTCGCCAAGGAGTGCGCGGCGTTCGGCATTCGCTGCAACGCCCTGCTGCCGGGCTTGACCGACACCAAGTTCGCCTCGGCGCTGGTGAAAAACGATTCGATCCTGAAGATGGCCCTGGCGCAGATCCCGCTCAAGCGCGTGGCGGCCCCCAGCGAAATGGCCGGCGCGGTGCTGTACCTGGCCAGCGATGCCTCCAGCTACACCACCGGCGTGTCGCTGAATGTGGACGGCGGTTTCCTGTCCTGATCAAGCATTCGGCGGTTGCTGCCGAAAACTCACCGCCAGGCGGTTCCAGCCACTGATGCTGGACACCGCCATGGTCAGGTCCACCAGTTCCTGCTCGCTGAATTCCAGACGCACTGCCGCGAACAGCTCATCTGAAACGCTGGAGGTCGGCAGCGACGCCACCGACTCGCTCCAGGCCAACGCGGCCTTCTCCCGCGCCGTGAAAAACGGCGAATCGCGCCACACGCACAGGGCGAACAGACGTCGCTCAGTCTCACCGCGCTGACGCGCCGCCATCGAATGCATGTCGGTGCAAAACCCACAGTGGTTGAGCTGCGAGACGCGAATCTTGATCAGCTCCAGCAACGACTGTTCGATGGACAGGCCAAAGATCGCTGCCTCCAGCACGAGCATGCCCTTGAGCGCTTGCGGCGAAGCGGTGTAGTAATCCAGACGAGGTTCCATGGGGTGGCTCTCAGGCAGCGAATGCAATCACAACCTAGCCTAGAGTCCTCAAGGCATAAGCCCTATAGCCAATCCGGTGGTTTACGCAGAGACCATTTTGAGCGCGCCCCGCGAGCGAGTAGTCTTGGCGCAGATTGAATGCTCCTGGGTGAAACATGGAACTGCACATCGTGATCCACGGCCGCAAGGATCTGGCCGAACAGTTGTACCAGCAGTTGCGTGAAGCCATCGGTTCCGGACGCCTGGCCGCCGGTGCGCAATTGCCGCCCAGCCGCTTGCTCGCCGAACAATTGGGCGTGTCCCGCAAGACCGTCTCGGACACCTACGCGACCCTGACCTACGAAGGCCTGCTGGTCGGCAAAACCGGCCGTGGCACCTTCGTCAACGCCCGCGCACCGCAGACCGAACGCCTGCAAACCGGCGCCGACCTGGCCTGCGCTGCCAACCTGGCGACCTGGCAGGCGCTGCCCTCGCCCATGCGCCACCCCACGCGCGACAGCACCTTGCGCTACGAATTTATCGGCGGCGCCACCAGCCGCCATCAGTTCCCGCAGGATGAATGGCGACGTTGCACCCAGGACGCGCTGCGGCGCATCGCGCAGAACAGTGGGTTCTACAGCCAGCCCGAAGGCTTGCCGGCACTGCGCAGTGCCATCGCCGGGCACATTGCGTTTTCACGCGGGGTCAACTGCCGTGACACCGACATCATCGTCACCAATGGCGCGCAGCAGGCCCTGGACCTGATCGCGCGGGTGGTGCTGGAACCGGGCAGCATTGTCGCCATGGAAGACCCCGGCTACAGCCCCGCGCGCCAGTTGTTCATGGCCATGGGCGCGAGCGTCGCGAGTGTGCCGGTGGATGCGCAGGGGATTCAGGTCGAGCAGATCCCGGCCGGCACGCGGCTGATCTACGTCACGCCGTCGCACCAATTCCCGCTGGGCATGCCCATGAGCCTGCCGCGCCGGGAAGCCTTGTTGGCACGGGCGCTGGAGCTGGGCGCGATCATCATCGAGGACGACTACGACAGCGAATTCCGCTACGAAGGCCGCCCCACCGATTCGCTGCAGAGCATGGACACCCGTGGCCTGGTGACTTACGTCGGGACCTTCTCGAAAACCCTGTTGCCGGAGCTGCGCCTGGGTTATGCGGTGCTGCCACCGGCGATCTACGGCGCGGTGCTCAAGGCCAAGCAATTGACCGACCAGCACAGCTCGACCCTGCCCCAGTGGGCGCTGGCCAAGTTCATCAGCGAAGGCTACCTGCTCAAGCACATTCGCCGCTGCCACACGGTGTACGCCGGGCGCCGCGAACGCATCCTGCAACGCCTGGCGGGCGACCTGTCGCCGTGGTTCGAAGCAGTGCCGACCGTGGCCGGGTTCCACATGGCGGCGCTGTGCAAAGTGCCGGTGAATATTGCGCTGCTGATGCAGTTGGCGCGCCAGGTGGAAGTGGGCCTGTACCCGCTCGACGTGTTCTTCCACGACGCGCCGGTACGCCCGGGCCTGATCATCGGTTTTGGGGCGATCGAGACGCTGGACATCGACCCGGCACTGGACAAGGTGCGCGACATTCTCCAGCAGATTGGCTAGCGGCTTTTCCGCCGGATTGGACATTGGTGCTGGCGCAAACAGGCTCTAGCCTGTGCACTCCCCCAGATTCTGGAGACCCTCGCCATGACCGAATGCGCCTTCAACACTGTTCATGTCCGCGCGGCTGCCGGGCGCTCGACGCAACTGGGCCAGCGCCTGGGGCAGATCGCCGAAGCCGTGCGCAGCGCTCCCGGTTGCCTCGACTATGCCGTACAACGCAGCCAGCAAGACCCCGACCTGTGGACCGTCAAGGGCCGCTGGGCGTGTGCTGCGCAGCTCTTGGCGCACTTCGAGCTGCCGGCCCTGCAAGGCTTTATCGCGCTCACCGCTGAACAACTGGCCAGCCGCCTGCATTTCGACCATTGAGCGATTGGTCTCCTGGCCTTTTCCAGGATTGGTCATTGGTCACCCGGGGCACGCGGCGTAGGGTGAAGAGGTCTCGAACTTCTCGGAAACTTCGCCATGAAACGACTGCTCGCCACCACCCTGATGCTCGCCTCCTTCAGCGCCTTCGCCCATGAACCCGTGTACAACCAGGAATCGATCAAGGTGCTGCAGGAGCACGCCCTGACCAATGTGCCCGGCAAGAAAACCATCATGCTCACCGTCGACTACGCCCCCGGCCAGGCCACCGTGCCGCATAGCCACACCGGCACCGCCGTGGCCTACGTGCTGGAAGGCGCGATCACCTCGCGGGTGAATGATGAGAAGGCCGTGACCTACAAGGTTGGCGAGTCGTTCTACGAGCCGGCCGGCTCGCGGCACTTTGAATCGAGCAATGCCAGCCAGACCCAGCCGGCCAAGCTGCTGGTGGTGATGGTGCTGGATGACAAGGCCGAGGTGCTGACGCCGCTGAAGCAATAATCCGCCCCGCCACTGCAGGCGCAGGCGTGCCGGCGCCTACAGCTTTAACCGAGCTCAGGGGCGTTTGAACTGGCGGCGCAGGTCTTCAATTCGGGTCCGGCACGCGCAGCCTTCGAGGTGGTCGTTGACCATGCCCATCGCCTGCATCAGCGCGTACATCGTGGTCGGCCCGACGAAGGTCCAGCCGCGTTTCTTCAGCGCCTTGGACAAACGCACCGATGCCGGTGAAGTCGGGTTGCCGGTCCAGTACGCCATGTCGACCACGGCCGGACGCTCCGTCTCGTCGGGCTCGAATGCCCACAACCAGCGCGCCAGCGAACCGGTCTCGTCGACCAGTTCACACGCCCTGCGCGCATTGTTGATGGTCGAGACGATCTTCGCGCGATTGCGCACGATTCCTGGGTCCTGCATCAGTCGCTCGATATCGGCCTCGCCATACTGCGCCACCCGGCGAAAATCAAAGCCTTCGAATGCCACGCGAAACTGCTCGCGCTTGCGCAGGATGGTGATCCAGGCCATGCCCGCCTGAAAGCCTTCCAGGCAGATTTTTTCATACAGCTGGATGTCATCCGCCACCGGCACGCCCCACTCATGGTCGTGGTAACGCGGGTACTGCGGCGCAGCCGTGCGCCAACTGCAGTGGGTCTGCCCGGTTGCATCCGTGGTCAGTCCGGGTTTATCCATCCATCACCTCCAAAGCCAAGCGGCGGATGATAAGCGAAAAAAATTCCCCTCCGCCAACCGCTCAAGCATCGGTGTTGGCGACCAACTGGTCAGACCGGGACTTGTCAACCGCCCAAGAATGACTTGTTATTTCAAAAAAACCCGGCGTAGACTGGCCGCGCACTGGACTTACCGGTATGACCACAACAATTAAGCCCTGGAACCACCAGGGCACCGAATAGAGATCCCTCCCATGCTCAGATGGTGCTCGCGTTCGATTTTCCTGCAAGTCGTGATTGGCCTGGCTCTAGGCATAATCTGCGGCCTGGCCCTTCCCGAATTCTCCTCGCAACTCAAACCCCTGGGTGACGGCTTTATCAAGCTGATCAAAATGCTGATCGGCCTGATCGTATTCTGCGTGGTGGTCAGCGGTATTTCCGGTGCCGGCGACTTGAAGAAAGTCGGGCGCATCGGCCTCAAGTCGGTGATCTACTTTGAAGTCCTCACCACGGTCGCGTTGGTGATCGGCCTGATCATGGCCTTCAGTACCGGGATCGGCACCGGTGCCAATATCCACCTGGAGCAGTTGTCCTCCGCCGGCCTCAATGAACTGGCGGACAAGGGCCAGCATATCCGTGGCACCAGCCAGTTCCTGATGGACCTGATCCCCAACTCGGTGATCGGCGCCTTCGCAGACAATAATGTGCTGCAGGTGCTGCTGTTTTCGGTGTTGTTCGGCAGCGCCCTGAACCTGGTTGGCGAAGCCGCTTCCGGCATCTCGCGGCTGATCAACGAGCTGAGCCATATCATCTTCCGCATCATGGGCATGATCGTGCGCCTGGCCCCCATCGGCGTATTCGGCGCGATCGCCTTCACCACCAGCACCTACGGCCTCGATTCCCTGCAACACCTGGGCAGCCTGGTCGGCCTGTTCTACCTGACGTGCTTTGCCTTCGTCGCCGTGATCCTCGGCCTGGTCATGCGCCTGTCGGGGCTGCGCATGCTGCCGCTGCTCAAGTACCTGCGCGAAGAGCTGCTGATCGTGATGGGCACCGCCTCCTCCGACGCCGTGCTGCCACAGATCATGCGCAAGCTCGAGCACTTGGGCATCGGCAGCTCCACCGTGGGCCTGGTGATTCCGACCGGGTACTCGTTCAACCTTGACGGTTTCTCGATCTACCTGACCCTGGCCATCGTGTTTATCGCCAACGCCACCGGCACGCCGCTGTCGATGACCGACTTGCTGACCATCCTGCTGGTGTCGCTGATCACCTCCAAGGGCGCCCACGGCATCCCCGGCTCTGCGCTGGTAATCCTCGCTGCGACGCTGACGGCGATCCCGGCGATTCCGGTGGTCGGCCTGGTGCTGGTGCTGGCGGTGGACTGGTTCATGGGCATCGGCCGCGCACTGACCAACCTGATCGGCAACTGCGTCGCCACCGTGGCCATTGCCCGTTGGGAAAAAGACATCGATATCCAGCGTGCCAACAAGGTCCTGGATGGCCAGCAAGGCTATGCCTTCCAGGCCAAGAAGCCGGTATTGCCCGCGCACCAGGAGTTCTGACCGATTTCATCAGCGGCACCGCTCAAATGTGGGAGCGGGCTTGCTCGCGAAAGCGCTGGGTCAGTCACAGATGTATCGACTGAATAACCGCTGTCGCGAGCAAGCCCGCTCCCACAGTCAAGAGTCGCCATGCTCGCTAATGTATTCGCAACATAAAGGAGAGGTAGAAGTGATCAGCACCTCAACCGTCGTCAATTCAGTCGTCGAAAAACTTCGCGCCGCCCTGGCGCGGGGCCAGTGGCGCCGGGGCGAAATGCTCCCCGGCCAGCGTGAACTGGCCGAACAGATGGGCATCAGTCGCCCGAGCCTGCGTGAAGCCGTGATCGTGCTGGAAACCCTCGGCCTGGTGCGTTCCATGCCCGGCAAAGGCGTGGTCGTGCTGGAAACCAGCGTCAGCGATCCACAGTCCAGTGACGCCGTGGCCGACGCCAGCCTCGAAGACATCCTGCAACTGCGCTACACCCTCGAACCCTTCATCGTCGGCCTGGTGGCGCAGTCGATCAGCAGCAAAGAAGTCGGGCAACTGCGCCTGACGCTGATGGACATGCGCGAAGCCCTCGATGCCGGTGACGCCGAAGCGGGCATGAACGCCTACATCGGCTTCCACGAGGAATTGTTCGCCCTCACCTCCAACCCGATCTTCCAGAACGTGGTGCAGCAAACCAGCAACGCGCTCAAGCAAAGCGCCCAGGTGCTGCGCAACTCGCCGGAACACCTGGCCGAACGCCTGCAGGAAAACGAGGCCGTGGTGCGCGCCATCCGCAACAAGAACAGTGCCCTGGCCAGCGCCGAAATGCGCCGGCATATCCTGCAGGAAGGCCTGCGCATGGGCATTCGCCTGAACATCCCGGACGACCACCTGGGCAGTTGATTTTTGGAGACCGGCCATGAACGCCCACGCCTTGCAACGCGACCCCGTCCTGCCCACCCTGCGCCTGGTGGCCGGCAAGAAGCCCTCGGTGGATGACATCTACCCACGGCTGTTCGATGCCATCCTCCAGCAACGCATCGCCCCGTCCAGCCGCTTTACCGAAGAAGGCCTGGGCGAGACCTTTGGCGTGAGCCGCAGCGTGATTCGCCGGGTGCTGGCCAAGCTGTCCCACCAGCAAGTGATCATCCTGCGCCCCAACCAGCGCGCCCAGGTCGCCGCACCGGATGGCCAGCAGACCCGGCAAATCCTCGAAGCCCGGCGCATGACCGAAATCACCGTGGTGCAACTGGCCTGCGCCCAGGCAACGCCTGGACAAATCCGCCAGCTGCGCGAGCTGATTGCGCGCGAGCGCGACTGTATCGAGCGTGATCAACGGGGGCCGGCGATTCGTTTGTCCGGCGAGTTTCACCTGCAATTGGCTGCGATGGCCGGTAATGCGCCGTTGGCGCAGTTCCTCAACAGCCTCGTGCCGTTGACGTCGTTGATCATCGCCCAGTACGAAGCGCAGGCCTGTACGTACTGCGCGTGGCAGGAGCATGTAGCGATTGTCGATGCAATTGAGCAACGCGACACGGACACGGCAGTGCGCTTGATGACCGAGCATCTGGATCACCTGGAAACCAAGCTGCTGCAACTCAACTGAACGCGGCGAGCGGCTGAACACATGGCTGGCCGATGGCAGCCACCGGGTACTCGATGCACAAAGCGCGATGGATATCGATTGGCGCGCGGACGAACACCGGCTGGCGCTTGCGGTATCAGGTTTGCTCGCGCTCAATCCACTTGGCCACGGTAGGCGCCGTATAGTCGCGCACTGCCGCCAGTAAACGCTCCACGTTCGGCTCGACAATCAACATGTCGCGGTGCACCGGCTTCAAAAACGCCTCGCCGACCACATTGTCGAGGAAGGCGGCCAAGCCATCGTAGAACCCGTTGATGTTCAACAGTGCGCAAGGCTTGGCGTGCTGGCCCAGTTGCGCCCACGTCCACACCTCAAACAACTCTTCAAACGTGCCGATGCCGCCAGGCAATGCGATAAAGCCGTCGGACAGATCCGCCATCAGCGCCTTGCGCTCGTGCATGGAACCGACGATCCGCAGGTCTGCCAGGCCGGTGTGGGCCAGCTCCTTATCGGCCAGGAACGCCGGCATGACACCAATCACTTCACCGCCACTGGCCAGCGCCGCGTCGGCCACCGCGCCCATCAAACCCACCGAGGCGCCGCCGTAGACCAGGCCGATACCGGCCTTGGCGAGCGCCTGACCCAATTGAGTGGCCATTTCGGCATACACCGGCAACCGGCCTGGGCTTGAGCCGGAAAAAATACACAGTCGCATAGACCCTCGCTTGCTGAGTGTTGTTGAGTACCCGGTTGATTAAACCACGCCAGGTTCTTTGCGTATTGACTGACAGCCCTGTGGGCGAACAATCGGCAGAATGGGTGGCCGTATTATCAACATTCCTTTGCCGATGAGTGCCCCTATGCGACCCCTTATCCGTACCCTGATCGCCAGCGCTTTTATTCCAGCACTCAATGCGCATGCCCATCTCGGTGACGACGCCACGCAAGTGATCACCCCGGCACACCCCGTCTGGTTGCTTGAGCAACCTTACGCCGACGCTCCGATGCTGACGGCCCGCACCTATGGTGCAAGTGCCTATGACGGGTATAGCGTCAAGGCCAACCTGGCGATCAGCTGTCACCCGCAGAACCCATCGGCGGGTATTGAACTGGAGATCTCCCCACAATCGCTGGGCTTCGACGTCGCGCCTTTTGAAGGCAAGGGTGCCGCCAAAGACGGACCACTGCGCATCACGACGGGAGCCCGCGCCAGCGTCGATCACTCGATCAATGGCGTGTGGACCCACGGCGGGGTTTTCCAGGTCAGCACGATTTTTGTACTCCGCGGCTCCGTGCCCCGCGACGAGCTCGCCTACTGGGCCAGTGATGCCTCACGGGGTCAAAGCCTGACACTGTCATTGGTGCCGGCCCAGGAGGGGGGCAAGCCACTGACCGCAACGTTTGTACTGCCAGCCAATAACACCGGGCTGAAAAAAGTTATCCAGCCGTGCCTGGGGACTGCAACGCCATAAAAAAAGCCCCGCATCTTACGATGCGGGGCTTTCTGTCCAGCGGTTGGATCAAGCCGGTTGCAGCACCGACTGACCGCTCAACGCCAGGTCCAGCAGTTCACGGTTGGCGACCGCGTACATGGCGTAGTCCGTGCCGACCGCAGCACGAATTTCCACCATCATCGCGCGCCAGCGATCCGCCATGTCCTGGTGCTGCTCAAGCCACAGGGCCACGCGGGCTTCCATGTCTTGTGGCGCATCGGCCATTTGCAGTACCGCGATGGTGATCGCGCGTTGCTGCCAGTCCACGTCGTCGCGGAACGCTTCGCGCGCCTGGGCCTGCCAGTTGTTGGCCACTGGCAGATCGCTGATCTGCTGCAGGTACCACGGCAAATCGAGGGCGCTGCCCACGGCGAAGTAGGCTTTCGCCACTTCGGCGGCATCGTGACCGGTCACGTCAGCGGCTTCGATGATCGGCAGCAGCGTGTACAGGTGCGTCGTGCCGGCCACCATGCGTGCCAACAACTCCGGCACGCCGGCTTCGGTGTAGGCCTGGTAGCGGGTCTGCCAGCCTTCGCGGGTCGGGCCTTCCAGCAGTTCGTCGAGCTTGAGGCCCAGCGCGGCCAGGTGTGGACCGAAGTGCGCGGTATCACGCCCGGCATCCTGCTCGTTGCGACGGCTGCGCAGGAACCAGCGTGTCGCACGGCGGCCCAGGCGCATCAGCTCGTCCATCAGCTCCAGTTGCACGTCGGCAGAGACCTGGTGGTCCAGGGCTTCGATCTGACGGAACCAGTGCGGGAGATGGAAAATGTCACGCACGATCACATAGGCGCCAGCCACGTTCGCCGGGCTCATGCCGGTCGACTCCTTGAGGCGCTGCACGAAGGTGATGCCCATGTGGTTGACCAGGTCGTTGGCGATCTGGGTGCTGACGATCTCGCGCTTCAGGCGATGACGACGCATGGCCTCGGAGAACTTGGCGACCAGGCTCGGTGGGAACGCGGTCTCCATGTCACGGGTCAGGTACTCGTCGTCCGGCACCAGCGACTTGAGCAGCGCTTCCTTGAGGTCGATCTTGCTGTAGGAGATCAATACCGACAGCTCTGGACGCGTCAGGCCCTTGCCGTTGGACGCGCGCTCGGTGAGCTGCTCCTCGGTCGGCAGGTACTCGATGGCGCGGTCCAGCTTGCCACGGCCTTCCAGGTCGCTCATCAGGCGCTTGTACTCGGCTGCGCGCTCGTAGGCCTTGCGGGCGGCCAGGGACAGGGCCTGGGTCTGCTTGTAGTTGTTGCCCAACACCAGGTGGCCGACTTCGTCGGTCATGCTCGCCAGCAGCTGGTTGCGCTGCTTGTCGGTCATGTCACCGGCCTGCACCACTTCGTTGAGCAGGATCTTGATGTTCACTTCGTGGTCGGAGCAGTCCACGCCACCGGCGTTGTCGATGAAGTCGGTGTTGGAACCGCCGCCATTGAGGCCGAATTCCACACGACCCAATTGGGTCATGCCGAGGTTACCGCCCTCGCCCACCACCTTGCAGCGCAGCTCGTTGCCGTTGACACGCAGTGCGTCGTTGGCCTTGTCGCCGACGTCGGCATGGCTTTCGGTGCTGGCCTTGACGTACGTACCGATACCGCCGTTCCACAACAGGTCTACCGGCGCCTTGAGCAAGGCGTTCAGCAGTTCGGTCGGGGTCAGTTTGTCGGCCGAAATGTCGAAGCGCTCTTTCATCTGTGGCGAGATGGCAATGCTCTTCGCGCTGCGCGAGAAGATCCCGCCGCCTTCGGACATGATGCTGGTGTCGTAGTCGGTCCACGCCGAACGCGGCAGTTCGAACATGCGCTGGCGCTCGACGAAGCTGGTCGCCGGGTTCGGGTTTGGATCGATGAAGATGTGCAGGTGGTTGAAGGCCGCGACCAGTTGCAGCTTGTCGGACATCAACAGGCCGTTACCGAACACGTCACCGGCCATGTCGCCGACGCCGACCACCGTGATGCTGTCTTCCTGCACATTGATGCCGCGCTCACGGAAGTGACGCTGCACGCCGACCCACGCGCCCTTGGCGGTGATGCCCATTTTCTTGTGGTCGTAACCGGCGGAACCACCGGAGGCGAATGCATCGCCCAGCCAGAAGCCGTAGTCGATGGCGATGCCGTTGGCGATGTCGGAGAAGGTCGCGGTGCCTTTGTCCGCCGCCACTACCAGGTACGGGTCATCGTCGTCATGACGCACGACGTTGGCCGGTGGTACCAGGGCGCCGTCTTTCAGGTTGTCGGTGATGTCCAGCAGGCCGGAAATGAAGATGCGGTAGCAGGCGATGCCCTCGGCCGCGATCTCGTCGCGGCTGCCGCCCAGTGGCAGGCGACGCGGCAGGAAGCCGCCCTTCGCACCCACCGGCACGATCACCGAGTTCTTCACTTGCTGGGCTTTTACCAGGCCGAGCACTTCGGTACGGAAGTCTTCTTCACGGTCGGACCAGCGCAGGCCGCCGCGCGCAACGTTGCCAAAGCGCAGGTGCACGCCTTCGACACGCGGCGAGTAGACGAAGATCTCGAACTTCGGCACCGGCTTGGGCAGCTCAGGAATCGCACGCGGGTCGAACTTGAAGCTGAAGTACGACTTGTTCTGGCCGTTGGCGTCGGTCTGGTAGAAGTTGGTACGCAGGGTGGCCTTGATCAGGTCCAGGTAGCGACGCAGGATGCGGTCTTCGTTGAGCACCTGGACGTCGTCCAGCGCGGTGAGGATCGCTTGCTCCAGGCGTTGCTGCTTGTCTTCCAGGTCGTCGGCGGTGAGCTTGCGCGCCAGGTAGAAACGGGTCTTGAACAACCGGGTCAACTCGCGGGCGATGTCGGTGTGGTTGTTCAGGGTGCTGGCGATGTAGCCGAGGTCGAAGCCCAGGCGGATCTGCTTTAGGTAACGCGCGTAGGCACGCAGCAGCGCCACGTCGCGCCACGGCAGGCCGGCGGTGAGTACCAGGCGGTTGAACGCATCGTTCTCGGCGTCGCCATGCACGATGTGCACGAACGCGTCCTGCAGCGTGTCGTTGAGTTGCTGGATATCCAGGTTCACGCCTTCGGCGGCGATGAACGCAAAGTCATGGATCCAGAACTCACGGCCATTGGCGTGACGCAGGCGGTACGGGAATTCACCCAGCACGCGCAGGCCGAGGTTTTCCAGGATCGGCAGCACGTCGGAGAGTGCCAGCGGGGTATCGGCGTGGTAGAGCTTGCAATGCAGCTCGCGCTGGCCGGAGACCTGGCCCAGCGGCTGGTAGAAGCTCATCACCAGCGGGTTGGCTTCGGTGAGGCTGTTGAGGTGCTGCATGTCGACCACGGCCGAATGCGCAGCAAAACGCTCGCGGTAACCGGCTGGGAAGCCTTTCGGGAAGTCGGCCAGCACGTTGGTGCCCTGGGCTTCGCCGAAGCTTTCGACGACCAGGCTGGAGTAGTCGTCCTGCCAACTGCGGCAGGCCTGTACCACTTCTTTTTCCAGTTGCAGCGGGTCGATGTCCAGGCGGTTCTTCGGGTCGACCCGCAGAATCAGCTGCACGCGCGCCAGCACCGACTCGGAGAAGAAGGTCCAGAACTCGCAATCCGAAGCCTTCAGGCGATCCATCAGCACTTGCTGGATTTTCTGGCGCACTTCGGTGGAATAGATGTCACGCGGCACGTAGGCCAGGCAGTAGCAGAAACGACCGTACGGGTCTTTGCGCAGGAATACGCGGATCTTGTTGCGTTCCTGGATCTGCACGATCGACATCACGGTGCTGAACAGCTCGTCAACCGGGGTCTGGAACAGATCGTCACGCGGCAGTACTTCGACCACCTGGGCGAGTTCCTTGCCCAAATGCGCCTTGGGCTGGAAGCCCGAGCGGCGTTCGATTTCGGCGACCTTGCGACGGATATACGGGATCACCCGCACGCTTTCGCCGTACACCGAGGAGGTGTACAGGCCCATGAAGCGGTGTTCCTTGATGACCTTGCCGTCGGCATCGATCTCGCGGATCGACACGTAGTCCGGGTAGGCCGGGCGGTGCACGCGGCTTGGGTGCGCGGCCTTGGCGAACGACAGCACGGTCGGTTCACGCAGGTAGGCAACGGCATAGTCTTCGATGCGCAGGTCATCGGCGGTGAGGCCGGCGCGCAGCAGCTTGGTCAGACCGAGGAAGGAATTGGCGTCATATTCGATATGACCGCCGTCCGCCTCGTCACGTACCACGAATTCTTCATAGCCGAGGAAGGTGAAGTGGTTGCCCACCAGCCATTCCAGGAAGTTCTTGATCTCGGCTTTTTCTTCGCCGTCGATGACAAACTGGCTGGCGTCGATACCGGCCAGCAGGTCCTGGACCTTGGCTTTCATCGGTTCGAAATCGGCCACGGCCACACGCACTTCGCCGAGTACCTGCTCAAGCTCTTTGCTCAGCACGTTCAGTTCGGCGGCGTTGGCGCAGCGGTCGATTTCCAGGTACATCAGCGATTCTTGCTGGATGCCTTCGCCCTGGGTGCCCTTGGGCAGGATTTCCAGCAGCTCGCCCTTGCTGCCACGGCGTACGCTGAGCACGGTGGTCTGCAGGGTGTGGATGCTGTAGCCGCGGCGGTTCAGCTCGGTACGTACCGAGTCGACCAGGAACGGCAGGTCATGGTGCAGCACTTCGACCGCGGTGTGGGTCGACTGCCAGCCATGACGTTCGTAATCGGGGTTGTAGACCCGCACTTGCGGTTGGGTGTGATCAAAGCGCTCAAGCAGGCGCCAGGCAGACAGGGTGCAACCGGCCAGGTCGGAAAGGCGACGCTGGGTCAGTTCGTCCAGGGAAATGATGCCGAAGAATTGTTCAGCGAACAGCGCCACTTGTGGCAGTGCCTGTTCACTGATGTGCTGCGCCAGTGCCGCTTGCAGTTGATGCTGGAAGTCGGCCTTGCTGGCTGCGGTGAAGAACGCCATCTGTGGTACTCCGCTTGGGCTTGTTATTGATGGAAGCGTCGCGTGTTATCCCCTTGCGGGGAGACCGTCAGCTCTGTTCGTCGATACAAGTGGATAAGTACCTTAAACGAATCAGGGTGACAGGTGGGTGAAGCTGGACAAGACAATGAGGTCACATACAACTTCCATAAGATGCGCACCTTGCCAGGTGACGGTACGACGGGCAGGTCAGGCGCCTGGCACATGCACATCCGTTGCGCAGCTTAACGACTGTAGGAAGACAGCTGCTTGCGACGCTGCGACATATTCGGTCATCGGTAAGCAGGCCAGTGGTTGCGACTTGGGCAACCCGGTTTTTTTCGCGAAAAAACAGGGGTTTTCCCCGTCCGCGAGTACCAGAAATGACTGATTCAGCCCGTCAGGTCATGCACTGGGTCTGACACGGGATGCAGCACAAAATTCGCTGCAATGGCACAATTGCCCGCGCAACGCCCTACCCCAGACAGGATTCCCCATGCTGCAAATCAAGACCGACGCCCTGATGGCCACTCCGTGCGACGAAGAAGAAGACAACATGGCCATGCTCTGCTGCCACGGCAAAAACGGCGAGATGTTCATGCTCACCCGTTACCCCGACGAAGACGAAGTGGAGCTGACCTGGGACTACGAGCCGTCGACCCTGGACGGCCTGAAAGTCACCCTGAGTGACACGGCATTGCTGGTCGAACTCGCTGCCGGCGATGCCGATGCACTGGGTGGCAAGGATCAACTGCAGATCAGCCATGGCACTGCTGCCTCGGACCTGGCCGAAGTTGAAGCGACCTTGCAGAACATCCTCAAAGGCACGGGTACGTTTATCCGGACGTAGTGGCCGGGCAAGCGGGCTTGTTGTGATGAGCGCGCTTGTTGTGCGGTGAGCGGGCCTGTTGTGATGAGCGCGCTTGCTGTGCGGTGAGCGGGCCTGTTGTGGTGAGCGCGCTTGTTGTGTGGTGAACGGGCCTGTTGTGGTGAGCGCGCTTGTTGTGTGGTGAACGGGCCTGTTGTGGTGAGCGGGCTTGCCCCGCGTTGGGCTGCGCAGCAGCCCCATCAAGATCACCGCATTCCCCCAGGGGGACCGCGTTCTCTGGTTTTAGGGCCGCTCCGCAGCCCAACGCGGGGCAAGCCCGCTCACCACAAAGAGCCCTATTGCCACAAGAAGCCCTATTGCCACAGCAAGCTCTATTGCCACAAGAAGCCATTGCCGCAAAGAGCCTATTGCCACAGGAAGCATGCTCGCCAACGGAAGCTCGCTTGGGCCGCAAGTGCCGAGGCACTGAGTAATAACCTGGCGAAGTGCTGAAGGTGCAGCGGCCCAACACCCTTGTGGTGAGCGTGCTTATTGTGGCAATGGGGCTCTTTGTGGTGAGCGGGCTTGCCCCGCGTTGGGCTGCGCAGCAGCCCCATCAAGATCGCCGCGTTCATCCAGGGGGACCGCGTTCTCTGGTTTTAGGGCCGCTTCGCAGCCCAACGCGGGGCAAGCCCGCTCACCACAAAGAGCCCTATTGCCACAATAAGCCCTATTGCCAGAGGAAGCTCTATTGCCACAAGAAGCTATTGCCACAAAGAGCCTATTGCCACAGGAAGCATGCTCGCCAACGGAAGCTCGCTTGGGCCGCAAGTGCCGAGGCACTGAGTAATAACCTGGCGAAGTGCTGAAGGTGCAGCGGCCCAATACCCTTGTGGTGAGCGCGCTTGTTGTGGCAATGGGGCTCTTTGTGGTGAGCGGGCTTGCCCCGCGTTGGGCTGCGTAGCAGCCCCATCAAGATCGCCGCATTCCTCCAGTGGGACCGCGTTCTCTGGTTTTAGGGCCGCTCCGCAGCCCAACGCGGGGCAAGCCCACTCACCACAAAAAAAGCCCTATTACCACAAGAGACCCTATTGCCAGATAAGCCCTATTGCCACAGCACAAAGGAGCAATTTGCGCGCCCACACAAAATTCCTACAAGTTTTCCCAAAAATACTCGTCACGCCGTTAGTCGCCGCCCCCTGCCATGCATTAAAGTAGGCGCCCCAGGCTGTCGTTTGTTGCAAGACGTACAGGCTCATCTCTCCAGGAACCGTCATCGATGGAACATCGTGAAGCGCTGCTCGCGCTGCGAACCTTTCTTTCTACGCAGATTCTCGGCCAGGAAAAACTCATCGATCGCCTGCTGATCGCCCTGCTCGCCGACGGCCATATGCTGGTCGAGGGCGCACCGGGCCTGGCCAAAACCAAGGCGATCAAAGAGCTGGCCGAAGGCATCGAAGCGCAGTTCCATCGTATCCAGTTCACCCCCGATCTATTGCCCGCCGACATCACCGGCACCGAAATCTATCGCCCGGAAACCGGCAGCTTCGTGTTCCAGCAAGGCCCGATCTTCCACAACCTGGTGCTGGCCGACGAAATCAACCGTGCGCCCGCCAAGGTGCAGTCGGCGTTGCTGGAGGCCATGGCCGAGCGCCAGGTCAGCGTCGGGCGCAGCACGTACGAGCTGTCGCCGCTGTTTCTGGTGATGGCAACGCAAAACCCTATCGAGCAGGAAGGCACCTACCCGTTGCCCGAAGCCCAGCTCGACCGCTTCCTGATGCACGTCAAGATCGGCTTCCCCGACGCCGCCGTCGAACGGCGCATCCTGCAGCAGGCGCGCGGCGAGGCGCTCAACGGCGAGACCAAGCCCGAGCGCCGCGTCAGCCAGCAGGCGATCTTCGCCGCGCGCAAGGAAATCCTCGGCCTGTACATGGCCGATGCGGTGGAGGAATACCTGGTGCAACTGGTCATGGCCACGCGCACCCCGGCCAAGTTCGATCCGGAGATGGCCGAGTGGATCGCCTACGGCGCCAGCCCGCGTGGTTCCATCGCCCTCGACCGCTGCGCACGCGCCCATGCCTGGCTGGCCGGGCGCGACTTTGTCAGCCCGGAGGATATCCAGGCGGTGCTGTTCGACGTGCTGCGCCACCGCATCATTCTGTCGTTCGAGGCCGAAGCGGCCGGCATTGACCAGGACCGCGTGGTGCAACGCATTCTCGACGTCGTTGCCGTCGCTTGAACCCCATGAACGCAAGCGATGGAATCCGCGTCACACTCAGCGAATTGATTGAGATGCGCCACCGCGTGCGCGAAGTGCAGCTGTTTTCCACCCCCAGCCAGCGCAGCCCGCTGATCGGCTTGCATCACTCCAAATTGCGCGGGCGCGGTGTCGACTTCGACCAGGTGCGCGTGTACCAGGCCGGCGACGATGTGCGCACCATCGACTGGCGCGTCACCGCACGCACCCAGGAGCCGCACACCAAACTGTTTCACGAAGAACGCGAACGGCCGATTTTCATCATGGTCGAGCAAAGTTGCCGGCTGTTTTTCGGCTCGGGGCAGATGTTCAAGTCGGTGCTCGCCGCCCAGGCCGCCAGCCTGATCGGCTGGGCCGCGCTGGGGCATAACGACCGCGTGGGCGGGCTGGTGTTCGGCGACAGCGAGCACTACGAAATCAAGCCGCGACGCAGCAAGCAAAGCCTGCTGCAACTGCTCAACCGCCTGGTGCGCGTCAACCAGAGCCTCAACACCGAAAGCCGCCCGGAAGCCGACGCCCTGGGCATGGCCCTGCGCCGGGGCCGCGAAGTGCTGCGCCCGGGCAGCCTGGTTATCGTGATTTGCGACGAGCGCGCGCTGACCGAAGGCGCCGAACAACAACTGAGCCTGTTGTCACGCCATTGCGACCTGCTGCTGTTGCCGATTTCCGACCCGCTCGACCACGCCCTGCCCGCCGCCGGGCTGCTGCGCTTTGCCGAACGCGGCGCGCAGCTGGAGCTGGACACGCTGAACTTCGACCTGCGCCAGGCCTACAAGGCCCAGGCCGAAGCGCGCATCGCCCGCTGGGAACTGCTCGCGCAAAAACTGCGCATCCTGCTGATGCCCCTGAGCACCCAGAGCGAAATGGTCGAGCAACTGCGCGAGTACCTCAACCCTCAACGCCCGGTTAAAAAGCAATGAGCAGCCTCGACCAGTTGCAACCGCTGATCGCGCCGCCGAGCATCGGCTTCTGGCCGCCTGCGCCGGGTTGGTGGTTGTTGCTGGTGATCATCCCGTTGCTCGCTTGGGGCCTGTGGTCGCTGCGGCGTTTCCTGCCTGCGCGGCGTCCCGTGGCGCGCGCCGAACAACCACTGGACCCGTTGCGCATCGCCGCCCTGGCGGAGCTGGCGCTGATGCCCAAGCCCTACGACGGCGCCCCTGCCGGTGCCTGGCTGCAACAACTCAACGGCCTGCTCAAGCGCCTGTGCCGCAACGACTACCCCTACAGCCAAAGCCACACCCTCAACGGCCGCAAATGGCTGGCATTCCTCGACAACCGCTGCCCCGCCGCCGGCCTGACGCGCTGGATGGTGCTGGTCGAAGGCGCTTACAAACCCGAATGCAAACTCGACGACAAGGCCATCGCCGGCCTCACCCAGGCCGTCGACACCTGGATTCGCAAACATGTTTGAGTTCGCCTGGCCGTGGATCTTCATCCTGTTGCCCTTGCCGTGGCTGATGCGCCTGGTGTTGCCGGTGGCCGACAGCGGCGAGCCGGCCCTCAAGGTCAGCTACCTCAGCGACCTCGAAGGCCTGGCCCGGCGCCGTGCCCGTGTCAATCTGCCGGGCTGGCGCCAACAGGCACCGTTCGTGGTCCTGTGGCTGCTGCTGTTGACCGCCGCCGCGCGCCCGGAATGGCTCGGCGAGCCGTTGCCAATCGCCGCCAGTGGCCGCGACCTGCTGGTGGCGGTAGACGTGTCCGGCTCGATGGATTTTCCCGACATGCACTGGCAGGACGATGACGTCAGCCGCCTGAGCCTGGTCAAGCATCTGCTCGGCGACTTCCTCGAAGAGCGCGAAGGTGATCGCGTCGGCCTGATCCTGTTCGGCAGCCAGGCCTACCTGCAGGCACCGCTGACCTTTGACCGCCACACCGTACGCACCTGGCTGGACGAGGCGCGCATCGGCATCGCCGGCAAGAACACCGCCATCGGCGACGCCATCGGCCTGGCCTTGAAACGCCTGCGCCAGCGCCCGGCGCAAAGCCGCGTGCTGATCCTGGTCACCGACGGCGCCAACAACGCCGGGCAGATCGACCCGCTGACCGCCGCGCGCCTGGCCGCTGAAGAAGGCGTGAAGATCTACCCGATCGGCATCGGCGCCGACCCTGAGCAAACCGGCTCGCTGGGCATCCTCGGCGTCAACCCGAGCCTGGACCTCGATGAGCCCGCGCTCAAGGCGATTGCCGAGGCCACCGGCGGGCAATACTTCCGCGCCCGCGACGGCGAAGAGCTGCAAGCGATCAAGGACACCCTCGACAAACTCGAACCGGTCGAACAGCAACCAACCCAGGCCCGCCCGGCACTCGCGCTGTACAGCGCGCCGCTGGCCCTGGCACTGGTATTGAGCATGCTGCTGGTGATCCAGGAACGCTGGCCGAACAACGCGCTGCAACGGTTGTTGAACAAATTGTCGACCCGTGGGCGCTTCCTGCAGCAGCATCCCGAATGGCGCCAGCGCCTCAAACGCCTGCGTCTGCGGAGGCGTCGATGATCGACCTGTGGCCGCACTGGTTCCGTCCCTGGTGGCTGTTGCTGCTGCCCCTGCTCGGCTGGCTGCTGTGGCAACTGTGGCACCGGCAAAAACGCGCCGGGCGCTGGCAGATGATCCTGCCGCCGGCCTTTCATGCGGTGCTGCTCAGCGGCGGCAATGGCCGCGAAAGCAAATCGCCGTGGGTGGTGCTCGGCATCGCCTGGCTGCTGGCCGTGCTGGCATTGCTTGGCCCCAGCTGGCAGCGGGTCGAACAGTCGAGCCAGAAACCTTCTGATCCCTTGGTGGTGCTGCTGGAACTGACCCCGGAGATGCTCGCCACCGACAGTCCGCCAAACCGCCTGGAACAGGCGCGGCGCAAGCTGTATGACCTGTTGCAGGCGCGCACGGATGCGCAAACCGCCATCGTCGTGTACGCCGGCAGTGCCCACACGCTGGTGCCGCTGTCCGACGACCTGGCCACCAGCCGCAACCTGCTCGATGCGCTGCGCCCCTCGCTGATGCCCGAAGTCGGCCACCGCGCTGACCTCGCAGTGGAAAAAGCCCTGGGCCTGCTCAAGCAAGGTGGCCTGGGCCAGGGCCGGCTGTTGCTGATCGGTTCTTCCTTGTCCAAACAGGAACGCCAAGGCATCCGCCTGTTGCTGCAAAGCGGCCAGGCGCCGAGCTTGTCGATCCTCGGCATCGGCAGCCGCGAAGGCACGCCGGTGACTCAGGAAAGCGGCGAATTCCTCAAGGACGAACAGGGCGCGATCCTGGTGCCGCGCCTCGACAGCCCGACGCTCAAGGCCTTCGCCAGCGAAATGGGCGGCCGTTACCGCGCCGCGCGCCTGGACGACAAAGACCTGCGCCAGCTCGGCGTGCTGGACCCGCCGCAGACCCTGCGCAACGACGGCCAACTGCTGCACCTCGACACCTGGGCCGACCAGGGTTATTGGCTGCTGCTCCCCTTGTTGCTGCTCGCGGCCTGCGCCGGGCGGCGTGGCTGGCTGTTCTGCCTGCCGCTGCTGCTGTTGGTTGCACCGCAACCCAGCTATGCCTTCGGCCTGCAGGACCTGTGGCTGCGCCCCGACCAGCAAGGCCAATACCTGCTGAAGAAAAAACGCCCCGCCGAAGCCGCGGAGCACTTCGAAGACCCGCAATGGCAAGGCGTCGCACTGTACGAAGCCGGCAACTATGCCGAGGCCATCAAGCGTTTCGCCCAGAGCAATGACGCCTACGCCCACTACAATCGCGGCAACGCCCTGGCCAAGTCGGGCGAGCTGGAGGCGGCGATCGATGCCTACGAACAGGCCCTGGAAGCCCAGCCCGACCTGCAGCCGGCCCTGAAAAACAAGGCCCTGGTGGAAACCCTGATGCAGGAACAGGCAAACCCCGAGCCGCAAAAACCTGCAAAAAACCAGGATGACGAAACCACGCAACCCGGCCAAACTGCGCAACCAGGCGCCAGCGGGCAAAGTGCCACGGGTGGTGAGCAGTCGTCCCAGGGACAAGGCGAAGCCGGCACCGGTGATACCAAGGCCGGCGCCACGCCACAACCCGGCGGTAACGAAGTACCGGGCAGCGAACTCGGGGATGAGCAGACCACCACCCCGCCGCTGCGCCCTGCCGACGCCAGCCTCGACGGTGAACATCGCCAGGCGCTGGAGCAGTGGCTGCGGGAGATTCCGGACAACCCCGGCGAACTGCTGCGGCGTAAATTCTGGTACGAACAGCAACAACATCAGGACAAGACTCGATGAGCCGCCGCACGACCCTACTGCTTTTGCTCGCGCTGTCGGCAGGCCACGCCCAGGCGGCGAGCCTGGTCGCCAGTGTCGACCGCAGCCGCCTCAATTCCGGCGAGACGGTAGAGCTGACGGTGGAATCCAGCGACGTTACCCAGTTCGGCAAACCCGACCTGTCGCCGCTGGACGAGCAGTTCGAAGTCAGCGGCACGCGCCAACTCAACCAGCTCACCACCCTGGGCGGCGACAACCACGCCACCACGCGCTGGATCATCACCCTGCTGCCCAAGCAGAACGGCACCGTGGTGATCCCGCCCCTGCAAGTGGGCGAGTACAAGACCCAGCCGATCAGCCTGCAAGTGGTCGAAACCACCAGCCAGGACAGCAGCGCGGAACTGGCGCCGGTGTTCGTCGAGGCCAATCTCGACCAGACCAGCGTTTACGTGCAGGCCCAGGCACTCTTGACCGTGCGCGTGTACCACTCGGTGTCGCTGTATGACGACAGCAGCCTCACGCCGTTGCAGATCCCGGATGCGCGGGTCGAGCAGTTGGGCGAGTCGCGCACCTACGAGAAAGTCATCAACAGCATTCGCCATGGCGTGATCGAAACCCGCTACGCGATCTACCCGCAGCACAGCGGCGCCCTGGAGGTTCCCGCCCAGACCTTCAGCGCGACTTTGGTGGAATCGCGCCCGCCACAGGAAAACACCTTGCAGGGCACCAAGCCCGGCAAGCTGATCCACGTGAGTTCGACGCCCCTGTCGCTGACGGTCAAACCCAAGCCGGAGCTCTACCCCGCCGACGCCGCCTGGCTGCCGGCACGCAGCCTGACCCTGAGCGAAAGCTGGAACCCCGAGCCCGAACACGTGCAGGTCGGTGACTCGCTGACCCGCAGCCTCACGGTCAAGGCCGAGGGTTTGTCCAGTGCGCAACTGCCGGCCCTGCCGAGCACCGACATCAACGGCCTGCGGCGTTATCCGGACCAGCCGGTACTTGGCAACCAGACCAACGACCGCGGCCTGATCGGTAGCCGTGAAGACCGTGAAGCCTTGGTGCCCAATCGCGTCGGCGCCCTGGAGTTACCCGCCGTCGACGTGGTGTGGTGGAACACCCACGAGGACCATCTGGAACGCACCAGCCTGCCGGCGCGCACCCTGCAAGTGGCGAACAACCCGAGCCTGGTGGTGGACACCCCTGCCACGCCGACGATCATCACCGCTCCGGACGACAGCCGCCTGTGGCTGTGGCAACTGAGTACGCTGATCCTGGCCTGCACCACCTTGCTGGGCTTCGGCCTGTGGTGGCGTGCACGCTGGCAGCCGGCGGTGCTGCGCGCGGCGCAAACCGGCCCGAGCCCGCGCTCCCTGCTCGACGACCTCAAGCGCGCCACCCAGGCCAACGACCCGCAAGCCACGCGCCAGGCGCTGGACGCCTGGGCGCGCCAGCAGCCGGAAACCCTGGCGGACATGGCCGCGCGCTTTGTGCCGTTGTCGGATGCGCTGGATGGCCTGAATGGTGCGCTGTACAGCGAGAGCGGCCAGTACTGGCTGGGCGAAGACCTGTGGCGCGCGATCAAGGCCATCCCGATGGCCGAGCGTGAACTCGATCCTGCGACCGATACCACCAGCCTGCCGCCGCTGTACCCCAAGTAAGCCGGACTCAGCCACACCACAAAACCCTGTGGGAGCGGGCTTGCTCGCGAAAGCGGCGCGTCAGTCACTGGTGATTTGACTGACCCACCGCATTCGCGGGCAAGCCCGCTCCCACAGGGGTTAGCGCAAGCGGGATAGAACTTCGCCGCCCGTGAAGGACTCGCAGCTCATGGCCGTCATTGGCCTAGACGCGGTTGGCGTCCAGATCCGTGAAGCATCGCGGGGCACCAGTGGGCACGCTTAAAAATGTGGGAGCGGGCTTGCTCGCGAAAGCGGTCTATCAGTCCCCCCTGCACTGACTGACCCACCGCCTTCGCGAGCAAGCCCGCTCCCACATGGGTTAGCGCAAGCGGGATATAACTTCGTCGCCCGTGAAGGACTCGCAGCTCATGGCCGTCATTGGCTTAGACGCGGTTGGCGTCCAGATCCGTGAAGCATCGCGGGGCAACAGTGGCCACGGTTCAAAAATGTGGGAGCGGGCTTGCCCGCGAAGGCGGTCTATCAGTTCCCCCTGCACTGACTGACCCACCGCATTCGCGAGCAAGCCCGCTCCCACATGGGTTAGCGCAAGCGAGGCAGAACTTCGTCGCCCGTGAAGGACTCGCAGCTCATGGCCGTCATTGGCTTAGACGCGTTAGACGTCCAGATCCGTGAAGCATCGCTGGGCAACAGTGGCCACGGTTCAAAAATGTGGGAGCGGGCTTGCCCGCGAAAGCGGCGTGTCAGTCGCTAGTGATTTGACAGGACCAGCGCCTTCGCGAGCAAGCCCGCTCCCACATGGGTTAGCGCAAGCGAGGCAGAACTCCATCGCCCGTGAAGGACTCGCAGCTCATGACCGTCATTGGCCTAGACGCGGTTGGCGTCCAGATCCCTGAAGCATCGCGGGGCAACAGTGGCCACGGTTCAAAAATGTGGGAGCGGGCTTGCCCGCGAAGGCGGTCTATCAGTTCCCCCTGCACTGACTGACCCACCGCATTCGCGAGCAAGCCCGCTCCCACAGGAGACGACAGACCATCCGTCGCCACTGTCAATTCTGACAGGTAGACGCCCACCCCCGGCGGGTGTCTGATTTTCCTTGCCTCATGCGCGCCCGTTTCCGCGCGCATCCCCTCCAGCAAGGAGTCTGTTCCATGTCCAATCTACCCGTTGATCCCGCCGCCGATTCCCGCGGTGATGAAGCCCCACCGCTGCTGCTGTCACAGGACATGGTGGCCTACAACACCCACAATCCAACGGCCAACAGCCCCCGGCGGGTCGAAGACCTCGACCCGCCTTTTTCCGCCTACCCCCATATCCCCCTGCACGCCACCCTTTACCCGGAAAACGGCGTGTACGGCCTGGCCATCCGCCATATCACCCCGTATGCCTACTTCGTGTTTGAAAAGTGGTTCGATTGGAACTTTTTCGACTTTTACGCCCTTTACCTGGAGGACCTGCTTAACCCAGTAGCGGCCGATAATGTCTTCGAAGACGAGCAAAGGTATGGCCTGTTCGTGCCCAGAGAGCACGTTCCGGAAGGCGAGATACAGATCTACGGCCGGGTATTGCGCCCCAGCTCCGGCCAGGAGAGCACCTCGCCGCTGCAAACCATCCTGATCAAGACCACTCGCCCCGGCGGCACTGATACTGACCCGGGCTGCCCGTGGCATACCGGCCTGGTGATGACCGTCGAGGGCTTGCCGGAAGGCTCGACGATCAATCCGCCTATTGCCGAACGCGGGGTGTGGTGCCTGATCGAACCGTATAAACATATCCGCCAGAACGACCGCATCGAACTGTCCTGGGACGGCATCTTCGTCATACACATCGTCAGCCCTGCAGAGGCGGCCGGCAGCGGACCGATCCGGGTGTTCGTCAGCAAAGACATCATCCTCCAGGGCGGCCTAATGGGGCCCCTGAACTTGCGCTTTCGGGTGCAGGATGTGGTGGAGAACATGTCCGGGGAAAAATACGCGTATTCCAAGCCTTACATCCTGATGAGCGAACTGGACCCCAGCCTGCTGGAAGCACCGAATTTCCTGGTCGATGACGAGGAGTCCTACCAGATCGACTTCGACACCCAAAGCGACTCGATCTTTGAAGTACTGGTCTTCACCGTCCGAGAAAACCCCGCGCCAAACCCACGGCACCAGATTTTCGTCAGCCTGTTCGCCACCCTGGCCGATGGCTCAACGCGGGACTTCGCGCTGCCGGCGGCGATAGACAACAACCGAGGCTCGACCACGGTGCCCGTTGACCGTGAAATTATCCAACAATTGGTCGGCGGCTCGTTCCGGGTGTCGTTCCTCTGGCAAACCGCCGGTGGCGAATCCCTGGGCCAGTCCGGCACCAACACCGTCACCGTGATCGGCACGCCGGTATTGATGCCGGGGGTGACGATCAACCCGATCGAACTGGGCTTGATTGACCCAGCCCATGACATCACCGTCACCATACCTTTCTACGAACCGCACGACCCCGACTGGCTGGAGACCCTGCACATCGAGCGCCGCATACCCGGCGGCGGTGGCACCCCCTATATCGACTCTCAACTGGCGGGCGCCCAGGGTGGCAGCCGCCGTGTGAAGAAGGAGGACCTGCAACGTTTCAACGGCCTGGGCCTGATTTATTTCTACTACGTGGTGACTAACGGTGTCACCTCGCGCAAATCGACTGAGGTAGGCGCCCAAGTGGGCGAGCGTGTCGCTGACATGCCACTGCCACAACTGGAAGGTACCGAAGGCAACAATATCAACCCGGACCACATCATCGGACCTGACGTAGTGCTGACCTTGCCCTACCTCGGGGCTCAAGACGGCAACGTGTACCACTGGAGCTGCGTCGGTTCGGCCCTGGGCGGCTCGGCCAATGGCACCATCTTGATCAACCCCGCAACGGCCGGCCGGCCCCTGCCATTCCCGGTCAGCCGCACCATCCTCGACTTCAACCTCAACGGCAGCCTGCGCATCAGCTACAGCCTGGAACGCGTCGGACCACCCCGGCAGGTGTTGCGCTCGGAGGTGCTGAACCTCACCGTTGGCCCGGGTGTGGAACTGGAGCCTCCGGAAGTCGCTGAAGCCCAGCGCTTCCCGGATCGTCTCGACCCCTTGGCAGCCTTGTCGGGCGCGAACGTGTTGTTGAAATTCCGGCCGATGCACGCCACCGATCGAATTTTTGTCGACTGGCTCAGCCCGGATGGCATTGGTAGCTACGCCACAGACGTACAGGGCGACCCCGTCACCAACGAGGTCAGCGCCCCGATCCCAAGTGAGTTTATCGCCAAAGGTATTCGCGAAGGCGGCAACCGCATCAGCGTGCAGTACCATTTTTTCCGCGGTGCCATTCCCTACGAATCGGAAATATTGAATCTGGAACTGCTGCCGCTGACCGGATTGCCCACCCCGTTTATCCAGGGCGTCGGCGACGCCGTTGACCTGGTACTTTCGCAGTTGGTAGCCGGGGCTCGCACCCTGACATCGGTGTGGCCGTTCATTCATCCCGACAGCCGTATCTGGATGGAATACCACGGAACATTGAACAACGGCGACGCCTATCACGAGATGACCTATATCTCCCACCGCCTGGGCGAGGCTGACGCTATCGGCGGACTGCAACCGCCAACCCCCATCGAGGCTCTCCAGCGCCTCATGGACCGGTCCTCGCTGACCATCCAGGTATGGGTCGGATTCTCTCAAAGCCTGAGTAAAACCTTGGCCGTAGCCTTCCCGACGCGAATCTACAACGTCCGTGTCGATTATTTCCGCGACCTGACCGACTTCTACAACTTCAACTGGAACGGCTGGATGAACAGCGTCAACGGCAAGGGAGACCTGATGATTGAGGGCGCCGAAAATGTCGTCTGGCGCGCAACCAAAAGCAACTTTGAGGCCATTGAGCCCGGCATACAGAAAACCTTTGAAAACTTGAAGGCAGCCACCCGATACGAAGTCAGTTTCTATTGCAAAACCACCGGTAGTGCCTCCCAGACGACAGCCAAGATCAGCTTAGGTGACACGACGGTTACGAGGATCGTGACCCCGGACCGCAATTGGGAGAAGTTCAGCCATATCTTTACAACGGCTGCGACCCCGCCCACACAAACACTGCAGGCAAAAATAGCGTTCTCTATTAATGCAACCAGCACCTTTTTCATGGACCAGATCCAAATACGGGAGGTAGCCCTCGTGCAGTGAGCCACCTCGCATAGGTGAAAATGCCCAACCTGCCCACATAAACAACCCGCGACATGCGCGGGTTGTTTATGTGGGCGACTGGATAAAGAGCAGCGCTAGCGTGCAGCCCTCGGGTCGAAATACTGGTTCCTGACATTCCCGCCCCATAATACGTAAGTACCATCGACGCGACGTGCTGCAAAGGAAGGATCAGTATGCGGAGGCCTAGGAGGAGGTGGCGGTGGCAGGACCACGTAGGGGAAACGCTTGATAGAGTACAGCTCCGTTACCCCGCTGAGCAGGTATTCAGACAGCTCTGGAGGAATCTCACCGGCATCTTCCATCGCCAGTGTGGCTCCCCAGACGGATACCGCCCCGTCGGTACCTCCCTGCGTAGTGATAACGCCGTACGCACCATTGGTGCAGTAGACATCACGAATCAGGCTGGCCATCAGTATCTGGCGCACCGCCGGGTCCATTGTCCCGCCATGGGTGTTCAGCCCTGTCAGCACAATAGCGTTGGTGGTGCCGTCATCACGACGGCTCAGTAAAAAGAAGCTGACATCGTTGCCATACAGGCTGAGATTACCGTCGACAATGATCGCCGAGGACGAAACGTTCCTGCGCAGTCTCGGCGCTTCGGCGCTTTCGCCCCGCCGGCGAGGATAACCCGGTTCGGCGTTTGCACCCTCGATCACCTGTCTGTAGCTGTCTTTTTCTTGAGCCGTCAAGGGCGCGCCGCCATATTGAGGCGCTCCCCAAGCCTCCGCCTGGCCGCTACTGTTGGCCATCAGAAACGCCCAACGTGCGGACCTGCACAAAATGATGTTGCCACGTGCGGCGAGTGCAGCGGCGCTGGCATTCATATCGCCGCCTTCAGCAGCCCGGCCCCAACTGACCGCTCTACGCCTATCTCGCGTGATGGCACAGAACGATGCCGTCGCGGCAATAACCGATTGCACACCACCATCGTCGAGGATTCTGACCAATCTATCAGAGGGAATGGTTCCACCACCGTCGACGGCGCCCCACACCGCAATGTCGCCATCTCTTCCGATGGCGCAGAACGAAACCGCCGACGCGACTATTCGAGTCACAAACATCGCATCCAGTTGCGCGCGCACATCGGGCGGAATGTTGCCGCCATTATTGGGTTGCCCCCAGGCATACACCCTGCCGTTTCGAGTTCGAACCGCAAATGCATCGTCTGCCGCGTAGATGGCTTCGGGCGGGTCGAACCACAACTCTCGCTGGATCTGGTCAGGCACCGTCGAGGCCGGATTATTAACCGGGCCAATCGCAGCAATACTGTTTGCGCCTGGAGCAGGATTGTCATGGATCACGGCAAACGCACTTCGGGTGCTGTAAACCGACTTTACGCCCCGAAGAATAGGCGCCGTGGGGGGAACGGTGTTGCCCCAGCATAATAATTGATTGGTACTGCCGACACTCACCAAGGCGGCAAAACTGAACTCTGCCGAAAACAACTTTATCGCTTTATTATTCTTTAGAAAGTTCACGATCGCGGGCGGCACAGGCAACCCCCAGCCGGTCTGTCCTTCCAAATGAACATCGCCGCTGGTGGGCTCAAGCAACGCGAACACCCCACCGCTGGAAACAAACAGCCTGTCTGCGGGTTCCGGGACGTGAAATGAAAAATTACCGCGCTGTTTTAGATAACACCACTCGTTTTCCTCGTCCGATATACCCTGGAAGCCTGAAACAATTAGGTACTGAGGCGAAAAATATTCGCTGCCTGCTACGTTATTCGAGTCAACAGGCACCACCGAAAACTGCAGATACTTACCCTCATCGGAAGGCCTGATGTTGAAGTCCCGCTGCCCTTCCGCCTCCAGGCGTTGCCCATTAAGGTACCAATAAAAGCTTGACAGCCCTTCATGGCTGGCACCATTCGCGTCATACCGATAAAAACCACGCACCGTGGCGTGCACTAAGATATAGCCCAGAACCTGCACTTCACTGGCAGTGGGGACCGCATCAACAACCGCCTTTTTCTTCACGTTACTCATGACTGACTCTCCAACTCTGGGAATAAAAAGTGTTGGCAGCCCTCCGCAACGGCCTTCAAAAACGCAAGCCGCTGAGCGCCGTCCAAAACGTACGCCCTCATGAATCGACCGGGTTATACAACTCATCCGTCACACTTGTTCCGCCCCCCCACACCACGTACTGTCCATCTGTTCGCCTGGCGGCGAAGGCTGACGCTGATCGTGCGCCGGTAGGGGCATAAGGCGGCAAGAACTTCAACGCGTACAACCCACTCACATTTGCCCTCATGTACTCTTGCAGTTCACCCGGAACGTCACCTGCATCCTGATAAGCAGTGCCACCGCCAAATGCGTTGACCGCGCCACTGGCAGAGCCTTGTGTGCTAATCACGCCATAGGCGCCATTCGTGCAGTGCACATCCGTTATTAGACTGCCCATCAGCACTTGCCGGGTAGCGGGTGGAATAGCGCCACCTCCCGTGGGCTGGCCCCACGAAAACAGATCCTTGGTACTCCCATCGGATTCCTTGGCAACCATGAAGAAGCTGGAGTCATTGGAGTAAAGGCTGATGATGCCATTGGGGGTGACAATTTCGCCTAAGTTGGCACCTGGGGTTGCGCTTGGATCACAGGTGGCGTTGTGGCGTGTCGGCGAACGATGTTGTTGATACCAATCGTTGACGTGCATATCGTCGAAGAGCGCTTCAATGCGGTACTTTTCTCCGCTTTTTTCAAAGACTTTCCCCGCATCGTTATCTTGCCCATCGTCTTGACCGGCAAGCCCACCGTAACCCGCCTGGCCCCAAGAGGCGGACAGCCCGGAGTTATTGAACATGCAGAACGCCCAGGCAGACCCCCGGCATAACAGGATATTGCCGCCGGCAGCGAGTCTTTTGGCATCTTCATTCATGGTGCCTCCATAGGCTGCAGCGCCCCAACTGATCGCTCTTCTGCGGTATTTGGTAATGGCGCAGAATGCATTGCGGTTAGCCACCACCTGCTCAACACCGTCCTGGTCAAGGATGTACGTCAGGACCTCGGAAGAGATTTGCCCGCCGTTGGCTGCGTCACCCCACGCCACGACGTGTTTGATTTCAGGGTCATTGACGGTTTGCGGACCAATGGCGCAAAACGCACCGGCAGTGCTGACAATCCGCTCAACCTTCATCGCCATCAAATAGTTCTCAGCCGCCTGCGAGATACTGCCTCCGGCCGCAGCATTTCCCCAGGCATAGACGTTCCCCTTGAGAGTGACGACTGAAAATGCAGATTCCGTTGCATAGATTGCCTTGGGCAGATCGAAGAGCAGTTTGCGTTGAATATCCTCTGGTACCACCCCGCCATTCGCGGCGTTGCCAAAGGCACCGATGGTGTTTTTCCCTGGCGCCGGATTGTCGTAAATAAAGGCCACTGCGGTGCGATTGCTATACACGTACTTAATGTTATTCAAATCCAGTTGCGGGGGAATATTGGCCATATTAGTCCCCCACAACAACAGTCGCTTGGTACTGCCCAAGACCGGGACCAGTGCACCAAAATCCCGCTCGGTCGAGAACATACGCGTGGCTGGATTATTTTTCAGATAATCGCGTATTGCCTGTGGCGGTTCACCGGCATGATCAGCACGTCCTCTAACATGCACACTTTGCGTTTTGCCGTCGGTCAGCGAAAAGGCCAACGCACTCGCGACGAAGACTTTATCGTTAGGGTCGGGCACGTAATAAGAACAATGACCGCGTTGTGACATAAAACTATTACGGTGCTCTTCGTCGGAGATATTTTGATAGCCGTTTACGACGGCAATCTCCATCGAAAAAGTTTCTATACCGGTTTCACCATCGGCGTTCATCGGCGTTACCGAAAACCTGATTTTTGCCCCGCTGAGGGAGGCCTGGATTTGAAAGTCGAGGCTTCTGGCAGTGAGATAGTTAACGCCGTCTATATACCAGCGATAGATAGAGTTTTGCTCGGGAACATCATCAACGTAAAAATAACTACCGCGGACCACTGCACCCGCAACGGCCTCACCGATAATCGTCACATTAGTTGCTACAGGAATTGACATGAGATAAGCCTCAGTTATTAGAAAATCACACTAACCCTCAGACTCAGTCACCGCGCGAATAATCAGCTCCTCACCACGTTCACGCACCAGCCCTTCGCCATTGTCTTTGGGATAATGAAGTTGAATATTGTCCTGCTCTAAACACGCACAGACAGTAAGCGCTGCCGAAAATGGACTGTCTACTGTCATATTTAACAGGTGAGGCGACCGTTCATCTGATGATTCAAGATTGAAACAAGCACGTATGTACGCAATAACAACTGCCGTCCTGCGCCGACAAACGATACGAATAGCGTCTGTGACCATGCGCTATCTCTCCCTTGAGTCAGAGGTTTCCAAGGCGAACCCGCCTGACGTTCACCGTTGAGCATTCGGAGGGTGAAAGAATCGCGCCATTTACAGGTAAACTCCCCCTCCTCTTCATCTTCCCCACGGAGTTCGCCTTGCGTCTGTTCCACACCTCCGACTGGCACCTTGGCCAAAACCTGCACGGCCAGGAACGCGACTTCGAACACGCCTGCTTCCTTGAATGGCTGCTGCGCCAGATCGGCACCCAGCACCCGGATGTGCTGCTGATCGCCGGCGATATCTTCGACACGGTCAACCCGCCGCTCAAGGCCCAGGAGCGCCTGTATGACTTCATCATCAGCGCCCACGAACAAAATCCGAAACTGACCATTGTGATGATCGCCGGCAACCACGACTCCGGCTCGCGCATCGAACTGCCCGCGCCGTTGATGCGGCGCCTGCGCACTCATGCACTGGGCCGCGTGTTGTGGCTGGAGGATGGCGAACTGGACGCCGAACGCCTGCTGATCCCGCTGCCCGGCGCCAACGGCAAGGTCGCCGCCTGGTGCCTGGCGCTGCCGTTTCTGCGCCCGGCGGAAGTCACCGGCGCCCACCTCGGCGACGATTACCTGCGGGGGATTGGCCAGGTGCATGAACGGTTGATCGCGGCGGCCAATGCCAAACGCAAAAAAGGCCAGCCGTTGATAGCCATCAGCCACGCGCACATGGCTGGCGGTTCGGTGTCGGAAGATTCCGAGCGCAGCCTGATCATCGGCAACGCCGAGGCGCTGCCGGCCAGCTTGTTTGATAACAGCGTGAACTATGTGGCCCTCGGCCATTTGCACAAGCCGCAACGGGTCAATGGCGAAGAGCGCATTCGTTATAGCGGATCGCCGATTCCGCTGTCTTTTTCCGAAATCGGCTACAAGCATCAGATTCTCGATGTGACCTTCCAGGGCCAGTGCCTGGTGAGTGTCGAGCCGCTCCTGATCCCGCGTTCGGTCAACCTGCAGCGCCTGGAGGCCGCGCCACTGGCGGACATCCTCAAACAGCTGGCGGATTTGCCCGACATCGACCTGCTCGCCGAAACACAGCGCCATCCGTGGCTGGAAGTGCGCGTGCGCCTCGACGAACCGCAACCGGACCTGCGCCAGCAAATCGAAACCGCGCTGCAAGGCAAGGCTGTGCGCCTGGTGCGCATCGCCGCCGACTATGCAGGCAAGCGCGGCAGTGACGACACTGACGAAGAGCGCCTGGTCGAACTCGACCAGCTCACGCCCCAGGAGCTGTTCAGCCGCGCCTGGCAGGACAGCTACGGCAGCGAGGTAGATGAACAGACCTTGAAGGATTTCGCCGTGCTGCTCCAGGAAGTGCAACACGCGGGGGAACAGCCATGAAGATTCTTGCCATCCGCCTGAAAAACCTCGCCTCGCTGGCCGGCCCGTTCGAAATCGACTTTACCGCCGAGCCGCTGGCGAGTGCCGGGTTGTTCGCGATCACCGGGCCGACCGGTGCGGGTAAAAGTACCCTGCTCGATGCGCTGTGCCTGGCGCTGTTTGGCGCGGTGCCACGCCTGGGTGATACCGGCCAGGCCAAGATGCCGGACGCCGACACGGATATTTCCATCGGCGACCCGCGCACCCTGGTCCGACGCGGTACCGGCGGCGGCTATGCCGAGGTGGATTTCGTCGGCGTCAATGGCCGTCGTTATCGCGCGCGCTGGGAAGCCAATCGCGCCCGCGACAAGGCCAGCGGCAAGTTGCAGAACAGCCGCCAAAGCCTGATCGACCTCGACAGCGACCAACTGCTGGCCAGCCAGAAAACCGAATACAAGACCCAGCTGGAATTGGCCCTGGGCCTGAATTTCGAGCAGTTCACCCGCGCCGTGTTGTTGGCGCAAAGCGAATTCAGTGCGTTCCTCAAGGCCAATGACAACGAGCGCAGCGAACTGCTGGAAAAGCTCACCGACACCGCGCTCTACACCCAGCTCGGTCGCCGCGCGTTCGACAAGGCCAAGGAAGCCAAGGACGCGCACAAACACCTGCAGGACCAGGCCACCGGTGTGGTGCCCCTGGCCGCCGAGGCCCGCGCCGAACTCGACGAGCAATTCAACGCTGCCCAACAGCAGTTCAAGGCGCAACAGGCGCAACTCAAGCAGTTGGAACTGCAGCACACCTGGCTCAAGGAGCTGCGTGAGTGGCAAGACCGCCAGCTCAGCGCGACCGAGCAATTGCAGCGCGCCCAGGCCGAGTGGGACAGCCTGGGCCCGCAACGCCAGGACCTGAGCCGCCTGGACCAACTGGCGCCGCAGCGCCATCACTTTGCGCGCCAGGCCGAACTCGACAATCTGCTCACGCCCTTGGCCGCGCAGATTCAGGCGCATCTGGCGCAACAGGCCGAGCTGCAGACCCGCCAGGAGCAGGCACTCCAGCAGCAGGCGGCCGCGCACGCCGCGCTGGCCGAGGCCCTCAAGCAGCAAGCTGACGCCGCCCCGCTGCTGCTGCAAGCCTTCGCCGAACACAACACCCTCGCCCACTTGACCAAGGACCTGGCCAAGCGCACCGAAGACAAACTCCAGCAAGAAACCGCCTGCACCGAAGGCCAGGCGTTGCTCAAGGGCTTGCAGGACAAGCACACCCACGTTGCCGAGCGCCTGCAGCGGCTGGCCGCCGAGCTTGAGCGCAGCGCCGCCCTCGCGCCACTGAGCGATGCCTGGAGCGCCTATCGCGACCGCCTGCAACAGCTGATGCTGATTGGCAATCGCCTGAACAAAGGCCAGGCCGAACTGCCGCAACTGGAACAGCGGGCCACCCGCGCCGCAGAAAAATTCGCCGAGCAACGCGACGCCCTGGACCTGCTGTATCAGGAAGCGGGTGCCGAACCCCATGCCGTGGCCGAGCAGATCCAATTGCTGGCCAGCCTGCTACAGGACAATCGCAAGCAACAGCGCGCCTTTGAAGACCTCACGCGGTTGTGGGACAGCCAGCAACAGCTGGACCAGCAGGCCAGTGCGCTGACGCAAAAACTCGCGGACGCCCAGCGACAACGCGAACAACTGAACCAGGCCGGCCTGCAAGCCAAGGCCGAGCTGACCGTCGCCGAGCAAACCCTGACGGTGACCAAGCAATTGCTGGAACGCCAGCGCCTGGCCCGCAGTGCCAGCGTCGAGGAGTTGCGCGAGCAGTTGCAGGATGACCAGCCGTGCCCGGTGTGCGGCAGCCATGAGCACCCCTATCACCAGCCCGAAGCCTTGCTGCAAAGCCTCGGTCGGCATGACGACAGCGAAGAGGCGGCGGCGCAGACAGCCGTCGACACGCTCAAGGAAAAACTCACCGAGCTGCGCGGCGAAGTCGGCGGCCTGATTGCCCAGCAAAAGGAATTCCTGCAACAACAGGAGCAGGTGGTCAGCCAACAGCAAGGCCTCAAGCCGAGCCTGGATGCGCATCCGCTGGCGGCCACGCTGTTCAATCAGGACACGGCCAAGCGCAGCGACTGGCTGACCCAGCAACTCAGCCAACTGACCCAGAACATCGCCCAGGACGAACAGCGCCAAGGCGCCCTGCTCAACCTGCAACAAAACGCCGGCCGCCTACAGCAACAACTGCAGGCAGCCCAGGATGCCAGCCAGCAGGCCCGCCAGTTGCTGGTGGACCAACAGCGCGAGCTGTACAACGACCGCGAGCGCCTCGACGAAGAACTCAACGCCTTCGCCAGCCTGTTGCCCGCCGATACCCTCGAAGGCTTGCGCCGCGAACCGGCCGCGACGTTCATGCAGCTGGACCAGCAGGTCAGCCAACGCCTGGAGCAACTGGGCCATCAGCGCGACGAACTGGCCGAGCAGCAGGAGCGCCAGCAGGCCATCGAGAAAGAACAAACCCACCAGCAACATCGCCAGCAGCAACTCGACGCCCTGCTCCAGCAGGTCGCGGAATTGGCCGCACAACGGCAGGCCGCCGAGGAAAAACTCAGCGCCCTGCTCGGCGAGCACCCCAGCGCCGAACACTGGCAGCAGCAACTCGACCAGGCGGTGGCGCAGTCACGCCAGAGCGAAACCGGCGCCAACCAGCAACTGCAGGACACGCGCGACGCCTTGATCCAATTGGCCGCCGACCTCAAGGCCCAGCAGGAACGCCAGCAGGCGCTGCAAGCCGAGCAACAGGGTCTCGCCACGCGCCTGCAGGCCTGGCGCGCGCTGCACCCCGAACTGGACGACGAAGGCCTGGCCCGTTTGCTGGCCCTCGACGAGGCGCACATCAACGCGCTGCGCCAACAGCTGCAGCACAGCGAAAAAGCCGTCGAACAGGCCAAGGTCCTGCTGCAGGAACGCGAGCAACGCCTCGCCGAGCACCAGGCCCTGCACAACGGCAACCTGGACGCCGAACACCTCGACAGCACCCTGGCCGCGCTCAACCAGCAACTGGCCGAGGGCGAGAAACACTGCGCGGAACTGCGCGCGCGCCAGTCCGAAGACCAGCGCCGCCAGGACGCCAACCATGCCCTCGGCGAGCAGATCGCCAGGGCCTATGACGAATGGCAACGCTGGGCCCGCCTGAATGCACTGATCGGCTCGGCCAACGGCGACACTTTCCGCAAGATCGCCCAGACCTACAACCTCGACCTGCTGGTGCACCACGCCAACGTGCAATTGCGCCAACTGGTGCGTCGCTATCGCCTCAAGCGCGGCGGCAGCATGCTCGGCCTGTTGGTACTGGATACGGAAATGGGCGATGAACTGCGCTCGGTGCATTCACTGTCGGGAGGCGAGACTTTCCTGGTGTCGCTGGCCCTGGCGCTGGGCCTGGCATCGATGGCGTCGAGTACGTTGAAGATCGAGTCGCTGTTTATCGACGAGGGCTTCGGCAGCCTCGACCCCGAATCCCTGCAATTGGCGATGGACGCCCTCGATGGCCTGCAGGCCCAGGGCCGCAAAGTCGCGGTGATCTCCCACGTGCAGGAGATGCACGAACGCATCCCGGTGCAGATCCAGGTCAAGCGCCAGGGCAATGGCTTGAGCACCCTGGAGGTCAAGTGAGCGAGGCGCTGCTGTATTCGTTCCGGCGCTGCCCGTATGCCATGCGGGCGCGGTTGGCGTTGCGCTATTGCGGCGTGCCGGTGCAGATCGTCGAGGTGAGCCTCAAGGCCAAACCGGCCGAGATGCTGGCGCTATCGCCCAAGGGCACGGTGCCGGTGCTTTGCGTCGACGGTCGGGTGATCGAGGAAAGCCTGGAGATCATGCAATGGGCCTTGGCGCAAAATGACCCTGAGGATTGGTTGCTCGGGGGTGACCCGCGGGTGCTGGAACTGATTGCCGAGAATGACCAGGTGTTCAAACATCACTTGAATCGATACAAGTATGCCGAACGCTACCCGCAGCAGCCGATGGAACACTATCGGGCCGAAGGCGAGGTGTTTTTGCAGCAGCTGGAGGGGTTGCTGGCGAAAAATGACTACTTGCTGGCCGGGCATTTAAGCCTGGCCGACGTCGCACTGGCACCGTTTGTGCGCCAGTTTGCCCATGTGGATCGCGAGTGGTTTGCCGGTACTCCTTATCACAGGCTGCAAACCTGGTTGCAACGCTTTCTGGAGTCGCCGCTGTTTGCAGCGGTAATGGCAAAACCTTCAGGCTGAGCGCAGATCAAAATGCGGGAGCGGGATTCTTGGGGTGAAAGGGCCTCTCATGGTGGGCAGGCCTCCCATGGTGAAAGGACCTCTTGGGGTGAGCTGGCCTCTGATGGTGAAAGGACCTCTTGGGGGTGAGCTCGCCTCTCATGGTGAAAGGACCTCTTGTGGTGAGCTCGCCTCTTGTGGTGAGCGGGCTTGCCCCGCGTTGGGCTGCGCAGCAGCCCCAGGACCCGGCGCCTCGGTGTGTCAGGTCAAACCCGGGCGCTTGCAATGGGGCCGCTTCGCAGCCCAACGCGGGGCAAGCCCGCTCGCCACAATAGATCTGCCAACCCCACAATAGATCTGCCAACTCCACAATAGCCCCGCCCCCCAATAGACCTGCCAACCTCACAATAGACCTGACAACCCCACAATCACCTGCCCATACACAATCAAATGTGGAAGCTATGTGGCCTGGCATTCAGTGCAGGGAAGACACTGGATCTCTTACCGGCGGGCTTCTTGTGCTGAACGGGCTTCAGATGGTGAAAGGACCTCTTGGGTTGAGCTGGCCTCCCATGGTGAAAGGACCTCTTGGGGTGAGCTCGCATCTTGTGGTGAGCGGGCTTGCCCCGCGTTGGGCTGCGCAGCAGCCCCAGGACCCGGCGCCTAGGTGTGTCAGGTCAAACCCGGGCGCTTGCAATGGGGCCGCTTCGCAGCCCAACGCGGGGCAAGCCCGCTCGCCACAATAGATCTGCCAACCCCATAATCACCTGCCAGCACTCCATCACCTGACAAGCACAACCATCACTTGCCAGAACCCAGTCACCTGCCAACCACAACCACAACCATCACTTGCCAACACACCATAACCTGCCATCCACACAATCAAATGTGGGAGCTGGCTGGCCTGCGATGCTGACGACTCGGTCCAACTGATTTACCGAGTTGAGTTCATCGCAGGCCAGCCAGCTCCCACATTTGATCTGTGTTGCCTGGCAATCAGTGTTGGGTCTTGTGGTCCAGTGCGGCGTAGAAGTTGGCGCTTTGTTGCAGGTATTTCTGGGTGTAGGCGCTGGTGCTGGATTTTTTACCGGCAACGTCCACGCTGGCGGCGGCAGGCAAGGCTACGGTGGCGGAAACAGCGGAGGCGGCGATGATGGAGAAGAGGTTCAAGTTCATGTCAGTAACCCTTGTGTTCGTTTGGTTGAGTGGCCGGGGAAGGCCTTGGAACCCAACTTACGCCCGAGGGCTGAACCTTAGAAATGCTTTGAAACAGTAGCCGCTATTAATAGAATTAATACAAGGAGTCAGGCCCCGCCGTGCGGGGCCTGTGGCTTATTGACGCACCAGGAACTTGAGGTCGCTGGGCGCATCGATCGCCAGTTTCTGCACGGTTTTACCCAGCAGGCCGGTCTTGGGGTCACGTTCGACCACTACGATTGCATTGCTTTTCTGGTTGGCCACCAGCAGGAACTTGCCACTCGGGTCCAGGCTGAACTCGCGCGGGTGATCGCCTTCAACGGAGCGGCGCTGCAGCTCCTTGAGGTGCGCGGTCGCCGGGTCAATGCTGAACACCAGCAGTTGATTGGCCGTGCCGCGATTGCTCACATAGAGGAACTTGCCATCACTGGACGCATGCAGCGCGGCACCGGCCTTGTCGGACACCGGTTGCCCGGCGGCGTAATCGAGCAGTTGAGTCTGGTTGAGCTTGCCGTCGTGGTAGTCGAACACGGCGATCTGGGCGCTCATCTCGGTGGTCAGCCAGGCATGCTTG
The DNA here is from genome assembly GCF_016651025.1 of Pseudomonas sp. TH21. Classification (NCBI taxonomy): domain Bacteria; kingdom Pseudomonadati; phylum Pseudomonadota; class Gammaproteobacteria; order Pseudomonadales; family Pseudomonadaceae; genus Pseudomonas; species Pseudomonas sp. TH21. The sequence goes on from NZ_JAEKEQ010000001.1 coordinate 3,702,459, forward strand.
CCATCGGCGCTGAACAGCAAGTGACGCGGACCGCTGCCTGGCGGTAATTGCACGAAGGCTGGATCGGCCGGGGTCAGCGGCAGTTCGTGGTTGGCCTTGGGGTCGTAGTGGTAGACAAAGACCTTGTCCGCCCCCAGATCCTGCACAAACACGTACTTGCCATCCGGCGACGACACCACCGAATGCACATGGTTGGACGCCTGGCGCTCAGGGTTCACGCGGCTGGCCGGGTGCCCGCTCAACTGCACCGGCGCGGACAGCTTGCCACTGGCGTCCACCGGCAGCACGGCCAGGCTGCCACCCGGGTCTTCCAATACCGAATAGTTGGCCACGAACAGGTAACGGCCATCAGCCGCGACGCTGGAATACGTAGGCTCATTGCCCAGGCTTTGCACCTGGTTGACCAGGGTCAGCTGATGGTTCTGCGGGTCGATGCTGTAGCTGCTCACACGGCCCACCGGGTCTTTCTGGCCCGGGCCGTTTTCATTCACCACAAACAGATGCTTCTGGTCCTTGGACACCGTCAACCACGAGGGGTTGGCTGCCTTGGCCGCGAGCACCGGCTCGCCCTGGAACTGGCCGGTGCGGCTGTCGAACTGCAACCGGTAGATGCCTTGGCTGGTGCCGGCGGTGTAGCTGCCCACCAACAGTTCATAAGTGTCGGCCGGCGCCGCCTGTACCGACATCGCGCCGACACTGCCGGCCATCAGCAGGGGCCAGAATTTACGCATCATCATGCTCGTCTTCCTCGTCGTTATTGTTGCCGGTGAAGGCGGCCATGCACACCAGGCGGTGCTCGCCCGAATCACCGGTGAGGGTCCAACTTTGCAAGGCTTCATCAAAGGTTGCGGCCTGCACTTGCGCCAGGCTGAAGGACCAGCGTTTTTCAGCGCGGCCATCCATGCACATGATCGACAGCTTCTGGTCGTCGAGTTTGAAGTCAAAGGCATGCAGGCCATCGATTTCGAGCATGTCGCTGGTTGCAAGTTCATTAGAGAGGCTGCGGACGGTCATCAGGATCATTCATCAGTGGAAAAAACCTTGATGATAGGCCAATCCGGCGGTGCCGTCGTGTCGCGATAGCGGGCTACCGCACCCGCTGCGCCGTGGCTTGCGATTCTAGGGACTACCCCCTGACAGAATGGACTCGTTTATGCCGCAAGACACACCCGCCACCCCACTGTTGCTGCCTCATCGAAGCGACACCCTCGCCCGGGCCGTGGCCCGGCAGTTCACCGGGCGCCCGACGTTGCGCCAGGTGGTCGACCAGCACGTGCACGAACGCCTGCTGGAACAATTCCCCTCACTGGTGCTGGACATGTCCAGCGTCAAGCTGGCCGTCCCCAACCAACGACGCGGCTGGGACCTGCGGCGCTTGAGCGATGTCATCCTCGATTACCTGGGCCACGGCACGCCCCTGAACATGACCGAGGTGATCGACACGCGCCGCTGCTTCCTGTCCCAGCGCCCGCCCTTGCACTTGACCTATGAGGCCGACGGCCCGCGCGAGCCGGACATGGCGGTGATCGAACGGGTGATTGCGGACCTGCCCTTCACCCTGCCCATCGCCTTTCAAGATGCCCTGACCCGCTACTGGAACGGCGCCGCCGACACCGGTGCCAGCCGCTGGCAATGGCTCGGCGACCTGCTGGCCGACAACCTCAAGAGCACCGCCAGCCTGCTGCCAGCCGGGTTCGCCCAAGACATGCTCTACGCCGTCAGCCGCCATCCCGATCGCCGCGAACGCGAGGGTGTGCGTGCGTACTGCCTGGAGGGCTGCGTGATCCACCAGGGCCGCACCACGCGCCTGCTGAGCAGTGACCTGTTGTTGGTGCAAGGCGACCACGTGCTGCTGTGCCAGGCCTCGGGCAACGTTGAAAACTTTGCCTCAGTGGACGCGTTCAACCAGGCCTGGGGTCAACGCCTGGCCGCCGCGTTGCTGGCCGAGAAGATCCAGGTCAAGCACTACGAGCCCGATGGCAACCTGTTCGATATCCAGGCCGCCTTGCTGCTGAACCAGCAGTTGGACGACCTCGACGCCCTCCGTTTGCCGGCCACTGACGGTGTACGCGCGCTGGAGCAACGCTTCGCCGACGCCACCGACCCGGTACCGACCTTCCTCGCCGCCCCGGTCCCCGACCCGGCGCACCAGGCGCGTCTCCAGGCGGCGCTGCCGGACTGGCTGCAGGCGGCCAGCGCAGACCAGCGCTTTGCCTATCGCCAGGGGCTGGTGGACCAGGCGCGAGTGCAGCGAGAAAACGCTGGCGCGTCGTTCCTCGACGGCGTCGAGAGCCTGCAGGCCTTCACCGTGCGCGCCCTGCGCGAGCAGATGCGCCGCGATCATCCCGAGTCCAGCGTGGAACCGGAAAACCTGCAACTGACCTTCCATGTCCCGGTAGGCGACCTGCACAGCGGCTACCTGGCGCCGGTGAGCATGAGCCTGACCGAACTGGCCATCCACAACCTCGCCGCTGCGCCGCAGGGCCGCATGAGCGTGCGCGACACGTCGGGCGCCGCCCTGCCCGCCTGGTTCAATGAGGATTATGTGCTCGGGGAAAAAGGCGTATTCCACAGCACGCCGGGGCTGATTCGCCAGGTGGACATTGGCCGCCATTACCCGGCAAAAATCCGCGAGTGGCTGTTGGGGGACAGCCCTGACATACGCCGGCGCGAAGCCTTGTTTGGCGAGCAACTGAGCGTGCAGCTGCCACGCCAGGCGCTGGAACAGGCGATTCGCCAGGAGCACGGCCTGACCTTCCAGGGTTATCGCTACATCAAGGCCGTGTTGCAGCGCAGCGCACCCGGCCGGGTAGTAGAGGGCCAGGACATCGTGATCCGCCCGCTGGCCTTCGTGCGCACGCCCGACGCGCGGCCGGACAGCGTCGCGAGCATGTTCATCATCGAGCCTCGAGACCAGGGCAATGGCCCGCATCTGCTCTATCGACCGTTGTACTCCGACGCGCTGCACCAGTTCGCGAGTCGCCAGGCATTGTTCGACGCGATTGCCGAGCCTGGCGCCCTGCAAGACAGTGTGCTGGCCTGGCTGCCGGACAAGACGCGGTCGATCTATAGCCACGGCGGTTTTCAGAGCCCGCATATCCTGCGCTTCGGCCAGGGCGACGACACCGTACAGTGGCCCGCACCACCGCCCGCGCAGTTGGCGCAGGACCTCAACGGCGGCGAAGTGCCAGGCTCGCTCGCGCAATCACTGGCGACCGGCAACCTGCTGCAATACCTCTACGGCAGCAATGCCCGGGCCCTGGTGGACCTGGCTGATCGCGACTCGGTGTCGAATGCCGAAAGCCGCTGGGCCGTGCTGCTGGAGGGCGGCTGGTTGCTGTTCAACGCGCTGTTGATGCCGCTGTTGCGCGGCCCGGCGATGGCCGTGGGCTGGATCCTGCAATTGGCGGTCAGCCTCAAGCACGACCTCGGCGGCCTGCAGAGTGATGACGCGGCCGCGCGGGAACTGGCCTGGGTCGACGTGTTGCTCAATATCGGCCTGCTGGTGCTGCACGCGGCCTCGCCCACCGACACCGCGCCGCGCCTGCCCACGCGCACGCCGGGCGAGCCGACCTTGCCCCTCGCCGCCCTGCGCCGCCCGGCCTCTGCGCCGTCGGCGCCCACGCTGATCGAGCACGGCCCCATCGGCCTGCCATCCGAACCGGTGGCGGGCGACCAGACCCTGGTGGATTTTATCCATTCCAACGCCCGGGATGCCTCGCGTCGGCGCCTGCTGGACGCCCTGCGCGAACTCAATGTGGCGTGGCCCGTGCCGCCGCCGACGCCCGTAGAGATTGGTCCGCACCGAGGGCTGTACAGCATCGACCGACGCTGGCATGCCTCAGTGGGCGGCTTGCTGTTCGAGGTGAACATCCAAGCCGAAACCGACGCGTTATTCATCGTGCATCCGCAAAAACCTGAGCATCCGGGCTTTGAACTCAAGACCGACGGCCAGGGCCATTGGTCGCTGGACCTGGGGTTGAAACTGCGTGGTGGCGGGCCCAAGAACCGGTTCAAGGCCAAACTGGTGCAGATTGAAGAACAACGCGCACAAGCACACGAGCACGCCAAACGCATTGAGGGCCTTATAGCGGCGGTCAGTCGTGAGCAACTGAGCTTTGTCGACGGGATATTCCCCGCCAAGGCCCTGCTTGAATCACTCGACCAGCAGTTGCTGGTTGCCCACACAGCCCTGCGGGCCGCGCCCGAGAACCCGGTGCTTATCCAGGCGCACGCCGCCACCGCCCGTTCCAGGGCCCGCGCCAAGGTGAGCTTCCAGGTGCTGCTGGAACGTTTCGAACGTACCGCCGGGCCCCAACAGCAGCATCGCCGCGACCTGCTGGAGGCCTACCGGAAAATCAAGGTGGCGGACGGCAAGTTCGACTATGAAGCCAATGCGCAGGAGGTCTACACGAGCATGCTCGCCAGTGATGAGTTACACATCGCCTTCACGGACGCCTTGCACCGCAGCACCTTTTTCTCTGACCAGGGTGAATCCCTGGTTGAACTGGCCGGCAGGCCGGGCGACACAGCAGCCATCCGTTATGTCTATGATCTGGTGCAAACCAACTTTGCCGCCAGCGAGCGCCATTTCAAGGCGGTGCTCGACATCGAGAATGCGCTCGAAACACTCGCGGGTGATCTCAAGAGCGGGCCCGCAGAGCGCTACAAGTACCTCAGTGCAGTGCCTGCCCGACGCTTCTACAACCGCGTGACCGCGACCCTGGAAACCCTCGACCTGCTGGCACTGCTGAGCATCGACCTGACATTCGAACCGCACACCGCCGAGGAATTGTATTTCTTCCAGAACCAGCGACTGCTGCACACCGTCGAGTCCTCAAGGGTGAACACCCACCTTGACCTGCTGGCCACCGAGGGCTTCACCGTCGCCGAACGCAAGGCGGTGCTGCTCAACCTGATTGACCATTACAGCCACCGCCTGCAGATCTACCGCGCGCTGATGGACATCAATTCCCCGTTGATCATCCCGCGCTATATGCCGCTGCTGATCGAACGCCTCGAAACGGTACGCAGCGCGGCCGAGGCCGACTTGGCCGATGTGTTGCGCGAGGATGAGTTCCTGCCGCCGCAAACGGGAGTGTTCAAGCCGCTGAAAATCGCCGTTCCCGGAAAACGCGTGTTCAAGTCCCGGGACAAGGGCGCACTGGTAGGTGAGCTGCAAGCGCCTGACGCAGATACGCCTTTCCCCACCATCATCACTCGCAACCCAATCACTCAGCAGCCCAGCGGCCGGTTCATCGAACACCCGGGAGAAGGTTGGGTCGAGATCGTCGACGCGCCGCCGAGCCGCCCGGCGGAAAAGCCCCCTACCCGCTCCCTGGCCAGCTTGCGTACCCAGTCCCAGCAGTTGCTGGAGGAAGTCGGCGCGATCGAGCGCTCCATCAAGTTCCAGAAGAACAAACTCAAGGACCCGCAACGCCGCGACGACCTCAATCCCCGCGACTGGGACGACATGCTCCAGTATCAGGCCCAGCGCATCGAGTCGATTGCCGATGAGATCCAGCGGCAGCACCAGGAGCCGCAGACGGTCGAGCGCTTGCGCACACGTGCCGGCGAATTGCGCACCCAGGGCCGGCAACACTGCATCGAAGGGCTCAAGGCCCAGCGGCCCCGCCAGGCAAATATCGACTACCTGCGCATCCACGCCGCCGTGGATATCGGCCTGGTCCACGGCCCGCAACGCACCGCGGCCGGCGACTACGTGACCGAGTTTGCGGTACGCGAGAAAAACGCGCTCACGGTGCTCTGGTACGCACACTTTCACTACGCGCGTGCCGGTGTGCCGGCGGCTGAGTACACCAAGGCCCATCTCAAGCGTCCCGAACACCGCTTTATCACCTTCAAGGACTTGCTCGCCCAGGCCGGAAACGACAACCGCGCCATCGTGCGTGATGTGTACAACCCGATCACCCCGCCACTCGACCAACGCCTGTTCCTGAGCCTGCTCCCTGCCTAGAACCCGCCATGAATGGCATCGAATTGCCAAAAGGATGTGTATGCAATCCCCTGACTCTATCGCGCACGCCGTCAGCGCGCGCTTCGCTGATCGCCCGACGCTGGAAAGCGTGATTCGCCAGCAACTCGCCACCGCCCTTGGCGAGCGGTACCCGACCCTGACGCTGGACCTGAGCCGCACGCGGCTGGCCAGGCCGCAACGCCGCAGTTGGCTGCTGCAACCGTTTATGCCGGTGGTGCATGACGCCCTGGCCAGCGGCGTGCCGCTGGACTTCAAGGATGTCGGCAGCCTGGCCTGGTACCTCTCCGACGAGCCGCCCAAGCGCCTGAAACTCCCAGGATTGACCCCGGAAAAACTCGATATGCAGGTCATCGCCACGCTGATTGGCGAGATCCCCCAGACCTTGAGCATCGCACTGCAAAACGCCCTCGCCGCCTATTGGGATGCCGGCCACTGGCGCTGGCTGGCCGACGTGTTGAAGGACACCCTGCGCGTCGCCGCCCTGCGCCAGGCCGAGCTGGATCAAACGGCCCGCGAGACCCTCGACCAGGTATTGACCAACCCTGAGCGCGAGGACCGTCTCACCCTCCATGGCGAACGTGCGGTGTACGCCTACGGGCTGCAAGCCACCCTCAAGGACGCGGCGCGCAGCGTCAGCCTGCTCGGCCCGGACCTGTTGCTGGCCCGCGCGCTGAATGGCAAGACGTCGGTGCTGCTGTGCAGCCCGCAGACGGGTATCGAGACGTTCGCCAGCGTGGATGTGCTGATCCAGGCCGTGGGCCAACGCCTGGGGCGTCAGTACCAGGTCGAGGATATCCTGCTGCAACGCTACGAAATCGACGGCGATCTCTTCGAGCACCAGGCGTCGTTGATCCTCAATCACCAACTCGAAGACCTCGGCAACCTGAGCCTGCCCACCGGCCAGCCCTTCAGGGTGTGGCAGACGCTGTATAACGACATCACTGACCCTGGGCGATTCTTCCGCGACGCGCCGGCCGCGCCTGCCCTGGCAACCTTGCGCACCCACTTGCCGGCCTGGCTGCAAAGCGCCAGCGCCGACGACCAGGCCGCTTACCGCCGCTACACGCTGGCACTGGCCACCGCCAAACAGCGCGCGGGGGGCCGTACCGTGCTCAGCGATATCGACGACATCCGCACCTACACCGTCAACGCGCTGTTGCAAGCGCTGCAAGGGGATGCCGTGACCTTTGCCAATCACGCGCCGACGCCGCCGTCGGTCGCGGCCCTGCACCCCGACGACCTGCTGCTGACCTTCTCCGTGGCCGCCGGCTACCCAGGCACCGCCGGGATCATCCGCCATGAACGCGTGAGCCTGACCGAGCTGGCCATCGACAACCTGTCCAGCCGTCCCAGCGCCAGCGTGACCCTCGCCAACCGGCAAGGCCTGCCCTTGCCGGCGTGGCTGACCGCCGACTACCTGATGGGCACCGGCGGCCTGGTGGAACGCGTGGACATTGGCCAGCACTACCCACGCCTGCTCGAAACCCGGTTACTCGGCGACAGCCCCGAGGCACGCCAGCGTGAAGCGCTGTTCGCCGCGCAGCAAGCCGTGCAACTGCCGCTGCTGGCACTGGAATTGAGCCTGAAACAGCAAGCCGGGCTGAGCCCCCAGGGTGCGCGCCTGGTGGCGGCCGTGATGGAGCCGGCAGCCGCCGGCCAGCAGGTCGATCAGAATCCGGTGGTGATCCGTCACCTGGCGCTGCTGCAAATGCCCGGCGCCCAGCCGGACCCGGTCAGCGCCATGTACCTGATCGAAGCCCGCGACACCGCCCTCGGTCCTCATGTGCTGTACCGACCGCTGTACGCCGAAGCCCTGCAGGAATTTGCCAGCCGCGAGGCGTTGTTTGAAGCCATCGCCGAACCTGGGCCCTTGCAGGACAGCGTGTTGACCTGGCTGAGTGACACGGCCCGGCCGATTTACGCCAATGGCGGGTTTCGCGAGCCCCACTACGTACGCTTCGGCCAGGGCGATGAGTTCTCGACCCTGGGCACACCGACACCGGCGACGTTGTCCGCTGATGGCATCAACGACGAACTGCAGCAGTGCCTGATGACCGGACGCTTGATGACCTACCTGTTCAGCGATCATGCGCGGGCCCTGGTGCAACAAGCCGACCGCGCGTCGGTGTCCAACAGCGAAAGCCGCTGGCAGGTGCTGCGCGAAGGCAGCAGCCTGTTGTTCGGCAACCTGCTGCTGCCCCTGCTGCGCGGGCCGGCCATGCTCACCGGCTGGCTGTTGGGGCTGATGGCCAGCCTGGGTCAGGACATTCCGGCGCTGGCCGCCACGGACCCGCACGCACGGGAGCTGGCCACTGTCGACCTGCTGCTCAACCTCGGGCTGCTGTTGCTGGAGGCCGCTCCCGTGGTGGTGCCAACACCGGCACCGCTGGCAGCCGGCCTCAGGGAGCAGGCGCTGCCCTCGGCCCTCACCCCGTGGGTCGCGGAGCAATGGCCACAACCAGCCGCACCGAGCATTCGTGAAGGCGCCGTCCTGCTGGCCGGGGCGCTGGCGCAGAAACACAGCACGGTGCTGGATTTCGGCTTTGCGCAGGCACGCCAGCGCCTGACCCCGGCCCAGCGCAGCCGTCTCGCGACGTTCAAGGCGCCGCGGCCGTCGCCCCTGCCCCAACCGGTATTGAACGGGCCGCGACGCGGGCTCTATGGGGTCGAAAACCGGTGGTATGCGCTAGCCAACGGCGAGTGGTTGCAGGTCAGCCTGGAGCCGCAGGGCGAAACCCGTGTGGTGATGCCAGGCGATGCCGAAGTGTATGGCCCTTACCTGCGCAGCGATGCACACGGCGTGTGGTCGGTGGACACGCGCCTGCACCTGCGCGGCGGCATGCCAACCAAGCGGATTGCCGCCGATCGCCAACGGCGTGCGCAGCGTATCCGCGAGCTGCAGGACAACTATGAACGGTTCGTCCAGGGCCAGGCGGACCAGCAAAAGCGAATCGATATTATCCTGGGGGTCATGACCCGCACCGCCGAAGATCCACGCTTCAGCGAAGCGCAGGCGGCTGACAGCCGCCAGCGATTCGACACGGCCCTGCAAGAGCAGACCCGGGACTACCAGCAGCAACTGGACAGCCTGAAAGAGCGCAACGAATTGAACATCCCCCTGCCGCCGCATTCCGTCGCCGGCCTGTTGGAAAACATGGTCAACAACGCGCGCAAGCATGTGGTGGTGGCCGAGAAGGATCGTGGCGCGCTGTATCGCTCCCACGCTCACTTCATGGCCAAAGCGCCGCGCCTGGCCGAGGCTGTTCTCGGCGACTTCGCCGCGTATCAACAGTTTGTGCGCAGCCTGATTGCCATCAATGAACGCTCGATCCACTGGCTTGAACTGCGTGATCGCTACCTCGACGAACTGTTCAAGCTAGGCGACGACGGCAGCGACCACTACCGCCGCCTGACGCTGGATCGCCCTCCGGAAATCAGTGCGTTGGCGGTCAAGGATCTGCTGATGCGCAATTTCGAGCTGATGACCCATAAACACCCAGGTCACCCCTTGGTCACCGTGATGATCGATATCCTTGAGCCGCTGCAGGAGCACTTGCGCACCCACAGCGAGCTGAACGAGCTTGAGGTGACAGCCGAGGAACGCATCAACGTGCTCGAAAGCCTGGTGGAGCATTACGGCCGCGGCCTGGACTCCTTGCAGGGGGTCGGGATCGTGAATGTCGACGAACTGGACGGTGAGTATTTCGCCAAGCTGGTCAAGCTGGTTGAGGGGTTGTACCAGGAAGCCGCCAAGCAGCTCGCCAGTGAAATCAAACCCGCTGCCCAACCCGCTCCGCGTCCGAGCCGACGCCCGCCGATAGTCGCCGGCAAAGCGCAGAAAAAAGTCATTCGCACGGCGAAAAAAGGCACGTTTATCGGCGAGGTCAAACCCGTGGGTACCCTGGAAACTGTCGAGCTTCGTTCGCAGCTCACCGGTGAAGTGTTTGGCACCTATTCACAGCGGGGCGAGCAATGGATCCAATTCAAGGACGCGACGCCACCGCGCTCGCCAGGCGTGCCGCGCAGTTTGAGCCTGGTCAAGGGCGAGGCTCGCAAACTGTTGGGCATGCTCGAGGAACACCTGCAGCGCGGCGAGCAGTACAAGAAAGTCTCGCGACACCCGCAGGAAGTCCAGGAGGTGCTGCTGCACGAGTCGGTGCGCTACGACAAGCTGGCCACCGAACTGCACCTGGCGATCCAGGCCCAACCCGCCGAAGCCCGAGCGCCGGCCGACCTGGCCCTGGAAAATGACATGCGCCAGGCGGCGGTACGCCTGAATGAGCGTGGCCAGGCGCTGCGCATTCAACTGAGCCTGGAACTGCCGCCGACGCACGGCAACCTGGAGTATCTGATCGAACAGAAGCGCGCGAACATGGCGCTACTCGGAGAGCGCATTCAACTTCGCGGCGAGCGTCGGGATTTTGTGCAGGAATACGCCGTCAACGACGCGGGAGGCTATCCCTTGTGGTACGCCCATTTCCACTACCCGGCGGCCGATACACCCAAGGCCCACTACACCGCCGCCCACCTGAAAACCCGTGAGCAACGCAAGGTGAGTTACTACTCGCAACTGGCCCGCGCGCAAAGCCCGCAGGCGGTGGTGGACGTGCACCGCGGCTTGCTGGGCAAGGCGTTGGCCGAGCGCTGGTTCCTGCCGCTCGCGCCGTGAGGGAAAAGGCTGGCGAGCGGGCCTCCTGTGATGAACAATCCTCTTGTGATTAGCGAGGCTGTTGTGATGAGCAGTCCTCTTGTGATGAACAAAGCTGTTGTGGCGAGCGGGCTTGCCCCGCGTTGGGGTGCGCAGCGCCCCCACTCCATCCGCCGCGTTGGTTCAGGCAAACCGCAGTGCGTGAGGATGGGGCTGCTACGCAGCCCAACGCGGGGCAAGCCCGCTCGCCACAAGGAGCCGCCAGCCAAAACAATCCCACTTTTCACAAGAAGGCTGCTAGCCACAACCAATCCCACTCTCCGCTCGCGCCTTGAGGGGAAACGCTGGCGAGCAGGCCTCTTGTGATGAGCAGGGCTGTTGTGATGAGCAGCCCTCTTGTGATGAGCAGGGCTGTTGTGGCGAGCGGGCTTGCCCCGCGTTGGGGTGCGCAGCGCCCCCACTACATCCGCCGCGTTGTTTCAGGCAAACCGCAGTGTGTGGGGATGGGGCTGCTACGCAGCCCAACGCGGGGCAAGCCCGCTCGCCACAAGGAGCCCGCTAGCCACAACCAATCCCACTCTCCACAAGAAGCCCACTAGCCACAACCAATCCCACCCTCCACATGAAGCCCACTAGCCACAACCAATCCCACTTTCCACATGAAGCCCACTAGCCACAACCAATCCCACTCTCCACATGAAGCCCACTAGCCACAACCAATCCCACTTTCCACATGAAGCCCACTAGCCACAACCAATCCCACTCTCCACATGAAGCCCACTAGCCACAACCAATCCCACTTTCCACATGAAGCCCACTAGCCACAACCAATCCCACTTTCCACAAGAACCCCACTAGCCCCAAGTCCTGCCTCAGTGGGCAAACAGCGAGTTGCCCTTCTGCCCTGCGAGCTTCTCGGGCTTGATCAGGAAGCGCGCCAGTGCTGGCAGGAGCCACAGCGCACCGAACATGTTCCACAGCAGCATGAAGGTCAGCATCAGGCCCATGTCGGCCTGGAACTTGATCGCCGAGAAGATCCAGGTGCACACGCCAATCGCCAGGCACAGGCCGGTGAACAACACGGCTTTACCGGTCGACTTGAGCGTCTGGTAATAGGCTTCCTGCAACGGCAACCCTGCGCGCAGGAAACTCTCCAGGCGGCTGTAGATGTAGATGCCGTAGTCCACGCCAATCCCCACGCCCAACGCTACCACCGGCAAGGTCGCGACCTTGACGCCGATGCCCATGAACGCCATCAGCGCGTTGCCCAGCACCGAAGTCAGCACTAGCGGCAGCACGATGCACAGGGTCGCCGCCCAGGAACGGAAGGTGATCATGCACATGGTCGCCACGCACAGGTAGACCAGGATCAGGATGGTCAGCTCGGCCTCCTTGATCACCTCGTTGGTGGCGGCCTCGATCCCGGCGTTACCGGCAGCGAGCAGGAATTCCAGCCCGTCCTTGTTGTTCTCCTTGGCGAAGTCCTGCACCGCATGCACGGCGCGGTCGAGGGTCGCGGCCTTGTGGTCGTTGAGGAACACCAGCACCGGGGCGAGCGAGCAATTGTTGTTGTACAGGCCATCGGCACGGGCGATGGAGTTGTTGAGCACGTCGGGGTTGCGCGACAGGGTTTCCCATTTCAGGTTGCCCTCGTTCATGCCCTTGATCATCTGCTTGGACACGGTCACCAGCGAGATCGCCGATTGCACGCCTTCGGTGTTCTGCATCTTCCACATCAACTGGTCGATGGGATCCATGGCTTCGTAGCGCGAGCAGCCTTCGGCCTTGGTCTTGACCATCACCACCAGCACGTCGGAGCTGGTGGAGTAATTGTTGATGATGAAGTTGTTGTCCTTGTTGTAGCGCGAGTCCGGACGCAGTTCCGGGGCGCCCTGGTCCAGGTCGCCGATCTTCAGGTTCTGGCTGTACCACAGGCCGCCACCGAAGGCGATCAGCGCCAGTACGATGGACACCGGCGCGACCTTGGCGCTGGCGAAGTTCGACAGCAGGCGCCAGAACGGGTGATCGCGGTTAGCGTCCTTTTTGCTCTTGGCAATCGCGCGTTTGCTGATGCCGACATAGGAAATCGCCACCGGCAACAGGATCAGGTTGGTGAACACGATCACCGCCACGCCGATGGAGGCGCCGATGGCCAGTTCGCGGATCACGCCGATGTCGATGATCAGCAGCGTGATGAAGCCCACCGCGTCGGCGAGAATCGCGATCATGCCCGGCAGGAACAGTTGCCGGAAGGTGCGGCGTGCGGCCGTCAGCGCGTTGTCGGCCTCACTGGACTGCAGGGCGATACCGTTGATCTTCTGCACGCCATGGGAAATCCCGATGGCGAAAATCAGGAACGGCACCAGCATCGAATACGGGTCGAGGCCGAAACCGAAAAAGTGCATCAGCCCCAGCTGCCAGACCACCGCCACCAGCGTCGTGCTGAGCACCGCGATGGTACTGCGCAGGCAGTTGGTGAACCACAGCAGCAGGATCAGCGTGATGACAAAGGCCACGCCGAAGAACAGCACCACCATGATCAACCCGTCGATCAGGTCACCGACCTTCTTGGCGAAGCCGACGATGTGGATCTGCACGTTGGGGTTCTGTTCCTGGAACTTGGTGCGGATCTTGTCCTCAAGCTCGTGGGAAAACTTCTGGTAGTCCAGGGCCAGCAGCTTGCCCTGGTCCTGCGGGTCCGGGTAGGACTCCAGCAGCGGAATGTCGACAATGCTCGACTTGAAATCGTTGGCCACCAGGCGCCCGACCTGGCCGGACTTGAGCACGTTGTTGCGCAACTGGTCGAGGCTTTCCGGCGAGCCGTTGTAGCTCTGCGGGATCACTTCACCGCCGGCAAAACCTTCTTCGGTCACTTCGGTCCAGCGTACGCTGGGGCTCCACAGCGACTTGAGGCCCGAGCGGTCGACGCCGGAGATGTAGAACACCTCGTCGTTGATCTGCCGCAGGGTCTCCATGTACTCCTTGGTGAAGATGTCACCATCCTTGGCCTCCACCGAGATGCGCACGGTATTGCCCAGGTTGGCCAGGTCGTTGCGGTGCTCCATCATCTTTTCGATGAAGGGGTGCTTGAGGGGGATCATCTTTTCAAAGCTGGTGGACGGGCGAATCAGCGTCGCCTGCCAGAACAGGAAAACACTCACCAGCAGGCAGATCACGATCACTGCCGGACGGTTGTTGAAGATCAGGCGCTCAAGAAAGGTCGCTTTATCGTTGTGATGACTGCTCATTCTTTCCCCGCCTTTTTTATTGTTTTGCCAGTTCAGCGCCAGTCGCAGTGGCAACACGCACGCCACCCTGCCCGGCCAGAATCAAGTTGCCATTGCCTGCTGCCGTCACCGACGAGAGGGAAATGCGGTCCGGGCGATTGAACACGCTGAAGGTCTGGCCGTCGTCATGACTGACCACCACGCTGCCGCCATTGCCGACCACCACCAGCGATCCGTCGTCGAGCAAGGTCGCCCCCGACAGGCCAAACTCCAGGGCACCGCGTGCCGCCGGCAGTTCAACCTGCTCCCAGGTGCTGCCGAAATCGGTGGAGCGGTAGAGATTGCCGCGCAGGCCGTAGGCCAACAGGGTCTGCGGCTGCGCCGTGCTGATCACGCCAAACAGCGAGCCCTCGTAGGGGCCTTCGAGCTTTTCCCAGGTCTGGCCGTCGTCGCTGGAGCGGAACATGCTGCCCTGCTCGCCGACGATAAACAGGCCGGCGTCCTTGATGTGCGCAATGGCGTTGAGGTGGAACTGGTCTTCGTTGTCGAGGCGGTCGCTGACGTCTGCCCAGGTCTTGCCGCCGTCGTCGGTCGCGATCAGCGCACCGTAGGCGCCCACGGCCAGGCCGTGCTCGGCATCCTTGAACCACACGTCGAGCAGCGGCGCTTCGCGCTTGAGGTCCTGGTATTGCTGGGTCCAGGTGGCGCCGCCGTCTGCACTGGCGAGGATCTGTGCATCATGGCCGACTGCCCAGCCGTGCTTGTCATCGACGAAAAACACCGCCGTGAGCAGCTGCCGGGTAGGCACTTTGGCTTGGGTCCAGGTACTGCCCTGGTCATCGGAATAGAGGATATGCCCGCGATCACCGACGGCCACCAGGCGCTTGCCGGCATGGACGACATCGATCATCAGGCCTTTGGCGGCCTTGGGGGATTCAATCGCAAAAGTGGTATCGCTGGCGGCCTGGGCAACAGTCGGCAACGCGACTGCCCCAAACAGCGAGAGCGCTGCGGCCAGCAACGCAACCTTGCGTGCGGCGCGTGGGCGGCAAACAACCCAACCCATGACAGGCTCACTCATAGACCTTTCTCCCGATTTATTATTGTTAGGTCGTCTTGCCTTCCTGGCGCCTGAAACCTGCAATCTAGAGCGCCTGAAGGAAGCAGGGGCCATCCTATCGGGCTTTCGAATCGTCTGACAATCGGCGCTACGTTATCTTTTGTTAACTGGCGGCGTTTGGCCACGTGCTGAATATGGCGCCATCAGTCGCACTGATTGATCGTTTACCGCTGCCGAGGCGTGACGAGTGACGCGGAGCGTCAGGGGCTGCATTCCCACGCAGAGCGTGGGAACGATCAACTACCCGCTCAATGAATTTTTATTCCATATCTTGAATTATGAGAATTTTTATTCCATTAATAGCCACCTGAAAACAATAAACCAAAGGACCACGGCTATGCGTGAACTCGGAATCGGCTTGATCGGCACAGGCTTCATGGGCCGCGCCCATGCCCTGGCATTCAATAACGCCCGGGCGGTATTTGACCTGCCGGTACACCTCAAGCTGGCCGCCCTGGCCGATGCCGATACCGAGCGCGCCCAGCGCTGCGCCAAGGCCTGGGGCTTTGCCCAGGCCCATGGCGACTGGCAGGCGCTGATCGATGATCCTGCCGTCGATGTCGTGGCCATCACCACCCCCAACCACCTGCATTACCCCATGGCCATGGCCGCAATTGCGGCCGGCAAGGCGGTGTACTGCGAAAAACCGCTGGCCGTCAGCCTCGAACAGGCCGACGCCATGCGCCGCGCCGCCCGTGCGGCCGGGGTGGTGACGCGGGTCGGCTACAACTACCAGCACAACCCGATGATCGGCCTGGCTCGGCAGATGATTGCCAACGGCGATCTCGGCGAAATCATAAGCTTCCAGGGCGAGTTCAGCGAAGACTTCATGGCCGACCCGGCGTCGCCGTGGTCATGGCGCTGCGAAGTGGCGCATGCCGGCGGCGCGCTGGCGGACCTGGGCAGCCACTTGCTGTCGATGGCGCACTATCTGGTGGGGGATGTCGCCAGGGTGTGCGCCGACACCCAGACCGTCCACGCCCAGCGCCCTGCGGTACACGGCAGCGATGAGCGCAAAGCCATCGCGGTGGACGACCAGGTGCATGCCCTGCTGCGCTTCGCCAATGGCGCGCGCGGCACGGTGAGCAGCAGTTGGCTCAAGCATGGCTACAAGAACCACCTGAGTTTCGAGATCAGCGGCACCCTGGGCACCTTGGCCTTCGACCAGGAGCGCTTGAACGAACTGCGCCTGTGCCGTGCCGGCCAGGACGGTTTCCAGCGCCTGCTGGCCGGCCCCGCCCTGCCCGGCTACGCAGCGTTCAGCCCGGCGGCCGGGCACCAATTGGGGTACAACGAACTGAAGACGCTGGAAGTCCAGGAGTTGATCATGGCCGTGGCGGGCCAGGGGGCGGACGGCACCGACTTTGACGCGGCGTGGGCAGTGGAACGGCTGGCCACCGCGATTCGCGTCGCGGCCCGTGAAGAACGCTGGGTAACAGTGGACACGGTTTGAACATTGGAATACACCCCAAATGTGGGAGCGGGCTTGCTCGCGAAGGCGCTGGATCAGTCACCCTGTTCATCGACTGACACACCGCTTTCGCGGGCAAGCCCGCTCCCACAGTTTTGATCGTTGTTCGGCTTGGGATTCGCGGTGCTACGCCCACATTTCCACCGACGGCACAACCCGGTTCCAACCTTGGAATACAAGCCAAAAATGTGGGAGCGGGCTTGCTCGCGAAGGCGCTGGATCAGTCACCCTGTTCATCGACTGACACACCGCTTTCGCGGGCAAGCCCGCTCCCACAGTTTTGATCGTTGTTCGGCTTGGGATTCGCGGTGCTGCACTAACATTTTCAACGACGGTACAACCCGGTTCCAACCTTGGAATACGAGCCAAATGTGGGAGCGGGCTTGCTCGCGAAGGCGCTGGATCAGTCACCCTGTTCATTGACTGAAACACCGCTTTCGCGAGCAAGCCCGCTCCCACAGTTTTGATCGTTGTTCGGCTTGGGATTCGCGGTGCTGCACTAATAGTTTCACCGACGGTACAACTCGGTCCCAACCTTGGAATACACCCCAAATGTGGGAGCGGGCTTGCTCGCGAAGGCGCTGGATCAGTCACCCTGTTCATCGACTGACACACCGCTTTCGCGAGCAAGCCCGCTCCCACAGTTTTGATCGTTGTTCGGACTTGGAATCCGGAGTGCTGCACTAACTTTTCTACCGAGGGTACAACCCAGTTCCAACCTTGGAATACACCCCAAATGTGGGAGCTGGCTTGCCTGCGATAGCGGTGTGTCTGTCACCCCGCCATCGCGGGCAAGCCCGTTCCTACAGGCGGGCCGGACCGTCAGCTCCGCAAGGCGCGGCGCAGGACTTTGCCGACGGTGGTTTTCGGCAATTCCGTGGTTCGGAATTCCACATACTTCGGCATCTTGTAGCCCGTCAGGTATTCACGGCAATGGGCGAGGATCTGTTCCTGGGTCAGGTTCGGGTCCTTGCGCACCACGATGATCTTGACCTTCTCGCCGGTCACGCCATCTTCCACGCCAATCGCCGCGACTTCCCCGACGCCGGGGTGCAAGGCCACCACGTCCTCGATTTCATTCGGGTACACGTTGAAGCCCGAGACCAGGATCATGTCTTTCTTGCGGTCCACCAGGCGGATATAACCGCGCTCATCCATCACCCCGATATCACCGGTCGACAGCCAGCCTTCGGCATCCAGCACCTCGGCGGTTTCCTTCGGCCGCTGCCAGTAACCCTGCATCACCTGCGGGCCGCGCACTTGCAGTTCGCCCTGCTCGCCGAGTTCGGCCAGCTCGCCGTCTTCGCGAACAAACCGCACCCAGGTCGACGGCAACGGCACGCCAATGCTGCCGGTGAAGTCCATCTCGCGCATGCGGGCGATGTTGATCGGGCTGATGCTCACCACCGGCGAACACTCGGTCAGGCCGTAGCCTTCGATGATCGGCAGCCCGGTGACTTCCTTCCAGCGCTTGGCCACCGCCGTGTGCGTGGCCATGCCACCGGCGATCACCATGCGCAGGTCGGAAAAGTCCCGCGCGCAGAACTCCGGGTTTTCCAGCAAGCCATTGAACAGCGTATTGACCCCGGCAATCCCGTTGAAGCGCTCCTTGCGCAGGATCATCTGCACGCGCTTCACATCCCGCGGGTTGGCGATGAGGATGTTGCGCCCGCCCAGGCACATGAACATCAGGCAGTTCACCGTCAGCGAAAAGATGTGGTACAGCGGCAGCAGGGTGACGTTGGTTTCCTGCTTGTCCTGGTCCAGTTGATCGCCGACCCAGGCCTTGGCCTGCAGCAGGTTGGCAATGATATTGCGGTGGCTGAGCATCACGCCCTTGGCGTCGCCCGTGGTGCCGCCGGTATATTGCAGGAACGCCAGGTCATCAAGGTGCATGCCCACCGGAAAATGGTTCAACCCCCGGCCCTGCTTGAGCACCTGATTGAAACGCACCGCGCCGCGCAGGTTGAACGTGGGCACCTGCTTTTGCACGCGGCGCAGGATGAAGTTCATCGCCGCGCCCTTGAGCGTACCGAGCAAGTCGCCGATGGCCGCCACCACCACGCGCTTGACGCTGCTGCCACCGATGACTTTTTCCAGGGTGTGGGCGAAGTTTTCGAAGATCACCACAGTTTCGGCGCCGCTGTCCTTGAGCAAATGCTTGAGCTCATGGGAGGTGTACAGCGGGTTGACGTTGACCACCACCGCGCCGGCCAGGATCGTGCCCAACAGGCAGATCGGGTACTGCAAGCAGTTGGGCATCATCAGCGCCACGCGGTCGCCCGGCTGTACGCCCTGGCCTTGCAGCCAGGCGGCAAAGGCAATGCCTTGCACGTGCCAGTCGGCGTAGGTCATTTCAGTGCCGATGCTGACGTAGGCAACCCGCTCGCGAAACTTCTCCAGGTGCTCCACGAACACCTCGCGCAACGACGGGTAGTCCTCGATAGCGGCATCGATGTCTGCCGGTACGCCGGGCAGGTAAGCGTTCAACCAGATCCGTTCGGTTTGTTCCTGGCTTACAGCGTTCATGGCAGTCTCCTTGTTGTTGTTTTTGATAGAGCTACTTTTCGACGATGGCAGTAATGCCCAACCCGCCCGCCGCGCAGATCGAAATCAGGCCGCGACCGCCACCCCGCTCATGGATGGCCTTGGCCAGCGCAGCCAACTGCCGGCCACCGGTGGCGGCAAACGGGTGACCACAGCCCAGCGAGCCGCCGTTGACGTTCATTTTGCTGCGTTCGATCGGGCCGAGCGGAGCCTCCAAGCCTAGCCGCTCGCGGCAATAATCGGCGTCCTCCCAAGCCTTGAGCGTGCACAGCACCTGGGCGGCGAAGGCTTCGTGGATCTCGAAGAAGTCGAAGTCGGCAAAGCTCAGCCCTTCGCGCTTGAGCATGCGCGGCACTGCATAGGCCGGAGCCATCAGCAGGCCTTCGGTGCCGTCGACAAAATTCACCGCCGCCGTTTCGCCAGTGCGCAGGTAGGCCAGCACCGGCCAGCCATTAGCCGCCGCCCACTCTTCACTGGCCAGCAACACCACCGAGGCGCCATCGGTGAGCGGCGTGGAGTTGCCGGCCGTGAGCGTGCCGTTCTGCCGGTCATAGGCCGGGGACAGGCCGGCGAGCTTCTCCAGGCTCGCGTCGGCACGCAGGTTATTGTCGCGGGCCAGGCCGCGATGGGGGCTGATCAGGTCGTCGAAAAAGCCGCGTTTATAGGCAGCGTCCAGACGCTGGTGGCTGGTCAGGGTCAACTCGTCCTGCGCCAGGCGCTTGATCTGCCAGCGCTTGGCCATTTCTTCGCAGTGCTCGCCCATCGACAAGCCCGTGCGCGGCTCGCCGTTACGGGGCAGCAGCGGCTTGAACAACATCGACGGGCGCACTTTCAGCAATGCCTTGAGCTTGTCGCCCATGCCCTTGGCGCGATTGGCCGCCAGCAGCGTGTGGCGCAGGGACTCGTTGATGCCGATGGGCGCATCGGAGGTGGTGTCGGCGCCGCCGGCGATGCCCACTTCGATCTGGCCCAGGGCAATCTTATTGGCCACCAGCAGCGCCGCTTCCAGGCCGGTGCCGCAGGCTTGTTGCACGTCGTAGGCCGGGGTTTGCGGCGACAGCGTGGTGGACAGCAACGACTCGCGCGCCAGGTTGAAATCGCGCGAATGCTTGATCACCGCGCCGGCGGCGAACTCGCCCAGGCGCTGGCCGTGCAGGTTGTAGCGGTCGACCAGGCCTTGCAGCGCTGCCACCAGCAAATCCTGGTTGCTGTCATGGGCGTACACGGTGTTGGAGCGGGCAAACGGAATGCGGTTGCCGCCGATGATCGCCACGCGGCGGGTCGGGGCCGGGTTGAAGCTGTAGTCACTCATCTAAGGCTTTCCAAATAAAGAGCCCACGCATATGGGGTTTGTCGCCGGCAGCATTGCGCACCTCGAATGCACGGCGCGGGCCGGTCACGGGGTGGCTCCACAGGGCGACCTGGCCGGGCAGGTAGATCGGCAGTTTGAAATCGCAATGGGCTTCGGCCTGGTCCAGGCCTCCCGGCGGTTGCTGGGCGGCGAGCGCTCGGCCAAGGGTCCACATGCCATGGGCGATGGCGCGGCGAAAACCGAAGATTTTCGCCCCGATTACCGAGGTGTGGATCGGGTTGAAATCCCCCGACACCTTGGCGAAACGTCGGCCCAGGTCGGCCGGCAATACCCAGCGTTGTGTGCGCAAAAGGCCCTCTTCCGGCAACTCCAGCGACTCGCCCCACGGCTCGCCGAGCGGGTTCTTCACGTCGCGGCGCAGGTACAGGCTGTCGCTTTCCCACACCAGCGCATCGGCACTGTAGGCACGGGTGGCGATGCTCAATGCCTGGCCCTTGGGGTGCGCGACCCAGCGCTCGGCGAACACCTCGAGGCGCAACGCCTGGCCTGGGTGCAACCGCTGGTGCTGCCGAATGCGGTTGGCCAGATGCACCATGCCGCTGGCCGGGTACGGAAAGTTCGGCCGGGTCAACAGCATCAGGTGCAGCGGGAACGCCAACACATGCGGGTAGGACAACGGCACCCCCTGCTCGTGACGAAAGCCACACGCACGGCCATAGCCGGCAATGCCGGTGGCGCTCAGCTCCACCGCCGAGCGCACCAGGCGCTCCTTGGGCAGCATCGGCGCACCGTCGAGCTTGGGCTTGCGCAGGGCGCGCACGCCGTCCAGCAGCAGGCGGGTGCGCGAGGGTGGCGGGTCGATGATCTGCGTCACGTAGTCCATGGCTCAGGCTCCCAGCAGGCTTTGCCCGCACACGCGGACGACCTGGCCATTGACGGCGCCGGATGCCGGGTGTGCCAGCCAGGCGATGGTCTCGGCCACATCGATCGGCTGGCCGCCCTGGGACATCGAGTTCATGCGCCGCCCCGCTTCGCGAATCATCAACGGGATTTTTGCGGTCATCTGGGTTTCGATAAACCCCGGCGCCACGGCATTCACCGTCACCTGTTGCGCCGCTGCCTGCCGGGCCAGGCCTTGCACCAGGCCAATCACGCCGGCCTTGGAGGTCGCGTAGTTGCTCTGCCCGAGGTTGCCGGCGATGCCGGAAATCGACGACACGCACACGATGCGCCCACCAGCGTTCAGGCCCTGATGGTCGAGCAGCGCCTGGCTCAGTTGCAACGGCGCTTCGAGGTTGACCGCCAGCACACTGCGCCAGGCTGCCTCGGTCATCTTCGCGATGGTCTTGTCGCGGGTGATCCCGGCGTTGTGCACCACCACATCGAAGGCGCCGTATTGGCTGATATGCGTCTGCAACAACGCGGAGGCATCGGCAGCGGTGATATCCAGCGGCAGGGCCGAGCCGCCGACACTGCTGGCGGCTTGCTGCAGCGCGTCGTGGGCCTGGGGCACGTCCACGCAGACCACATGGGCACCGTCACGCGCCAACACTTGGGCGATGGCCAGGCCAATGCCACGCGACGCGCCGGTGACCAGCGCGCGGCGGCCGGCGAAGGGCTTGTCCCAATTGACCGTAACGTGACCGTCCACCGGGGCTTCCAGGCGCACCACTTGCCCGGACACATAGGCCGACCGGCGCGACAGGAAGAACCGCAGGCTGCTGTCCAGCGCCGCCTCGGCCCCCGGCGCCACGTACAGCAACTGCACGGTGATGGCCCGGCGCAACTCCTTGGCCAATGAGCGCACCAGGCCTTCGAGGGCGCGCTGCGCGATGGCCTGGGGCAAGTCGGCGCAGTGTTCCGGCGCCGTGCCGAGCACCACCACGCGACCGTGCTGGCCGAGGCGCTTGGCGTTGGCGTGGAAGAATACATACAGCTCGTCGAGTTGCTGCAGGTCGGTCACGCCGCTGGCATCGAACACCGCGCCCTGCACTTTCACCGTGGACGGAGCCTTGAGCGTGGCCGCAGTGGCGGTGACCGTGTCGGTGTCGCCGAAAATGCGCTGCACTTCGTCGGCCAGGCGCCCTGCCCCGGCCAGGATCACCGGGTTGGCGAGGCCTTGCTGGCCGCTGCGATGGCGTTGCAACGGCAAGGGTTGGGGCAGACCGATGGCCCCGGCCAGGCGGCGGCCCCAAGGAGAATTGACGAACGCTAGATAGCTGTCACTCATAGATAGATCCACTCACAACACATTCCTGCCTTGTAAACCCGATCAATGTGGGAGCTGGCTTGCCTGCGATGGCAGCGGCTCGGCTTGACTGATAGACCGAGTCGCCTGCATCGCAGGCAAGCCAGCTCCCACACTGAGCGTGTTCATTCAGTACCACTCAATTGACCGAGGCGTTTTCACCCTGGCTGGACTTGCGCTTTGCCGGCGGTTCCAGCGCTTGCTTGCGCTGTTGCAACGCCTCCAGCAAGCCGAAGTCCTGCGGGAAATCGTCCACCTGGATGCCGTGATCGGCGTATTCCACGTAGCGCCCCAGCAAGCTGTCTTCGTCGTCGCTGATCAGGTCCAGCGCCCGCGCCTTGACGCGCCAGGCGTTGAAGGCCGTGGCCGAGATCGGCATCGGCTCGATCAGCCCCTGCTTGACCGCAGGCTTGAGGCGAGCATCGATCAGCTCGACTTGCGGCAACAGGCGGAAGCCAAGTTCGCCGTAGGCCAGCTTGTCGATTTCCGGACGCGGGATGTAGGAATTGGCCAGCAGACGGTCGCGGGTTTCGCCGGGGGTCTGCACCACATCGGCCACCTGGGCCAGCAGGCGATCCGAGGGTTTGTGCAGGGGAATGCCGAACGGGAAACTCAAGCCTCGCACCACTGCGGCGGCGGCTTTCGACGGGTAGTTGTCGAGCACTTCGGCCAGCGCTTCATGGCCGCGCAACAACGCGTCCTGCGCCGCCCAATGCACCAGCGGCAAATCCGCCTGGGGCCGACCGTCGTCCTCGAAGCGCTTGAGTACGCAGGACAGGATGTACAGCTGCGAGAGAATATCGCCCAGGCGCCCGGTAATACTTTCCTTGCGCTTGAGGGCACCGCCCAGCACGCCCATGGAAATATCCGAAATCAGCGCCAGCACCACCGACAGGCGATTAGCCTGGCGATAGTAGGACGCCAACGCCGGGTCGGTCTTGGCCGGGGCGGAAATCAGCCGCCCGCCCGTCAGGGAATGCACCGCTGCACGCACGGTATTGGCCAACACAAAGCTGATATGGCCGAACATCGCGCTGTCGAAATCTTCCAGGGCCTTGCGCCGGTCCGGGTGGCGCGCCGCTTCCATCTCGCGGAACACATAAGGATGGCAGCGGATCAGGCCCTGGCCAAAGATGATCAGGCAGCGCGTCATGATGTTCGCGCCTTCCACCGTGATGGCGATGGGGCTCTGCTGGTAGGCGCGCGCGAGGAAGTTATTGGGCCCCATGCAGATGCCCTTGCCGGCGACGATGTCCATGCCGTCGTTGACGATAATCCGCGCCCGTTCGGTGACGTGGTACTTGGCGATGGCCGAGATCACCGAGGGTTTCTCACCGGCGTCCAGGGACGCCACCGAGACCTTGCGCACCGCATCGCAGGCATACAAGTGCCCGGCCATGCGCGCCAGCGGCGCCTGCACGCCTTCGAACTTGCCGATGGGCAGGCCGAACTGCTTGCGCATCGCCGCATAGGCGGTGGTGCCGCGTACTGCGACCTTGCCCAGACCGACGTTGGCCGAAGGCAGGGAAATCGCGCGGCCGGCGGCCAGGCATTCCATCAACATGCGCCAGCCGTTACCGACTTGCTCGCGGCCACCGATCACCCATTCCAGTGGGATGAATACATCCTTGCCGGTGGTGGGACCGTTCTGGAACACCGCGTTGAGCGGCCAGTGGCGACGGCCACTGTTGACGCCTGGGTGCGACGTCGGGATCAGCGCGCAGGTGATGCCGAGCGAACCGGGAGCGCCCAACAGGCCTTCCGGGTCTTCGGCGCGAAACGCCAGGCCAAGCACCGTGGCGATCGGGCCCAGGGTGATGTAGCGCTTGTCCCAGGTCACGCGAAACCCCAGGACTTCCTCACCTTCATGCGTGCCTTTGCAGACGATGCCCAGGTCGGGAATCGCCCCGGCGTCCGAGCCGGCATACGGGCTGGTCAGCGCAAAGCACGGGATGTCTTCACCCCGCGCCAGGCGCGGCAGGTAGTAGTTGCGCTGGGCATCGGTGCCGTAATGCAACAGCAGCTCGGCCGGGCCGAGGGAGTTGGGCACCATCACCGAGATCGCGGCCGCCGAGCAGCGCGTCGACAGCTTCATCACCACCTGCGAATGCGCATAGTGGGAGAAGCCTTTGCCACCGTACTGCTTGGGAATGATCATGCCGAGGAAGCCGGCGTCCTTGGTGTACTGCCAGCCTTCGGGCGACATGTCCTGCCAGACCTGGGTGGTTTCCCAGTCGTTGGCGATGTCACAGAGGGTTTCCACCTCATTGTCGAGGAAGGCTTGCTCCTCCGCGCTCAGGCTGGCCGGCGCGGCTTGCAGCAGGCGCTGCCAGTTGGGCTTGCCGCTGAACAGCTCGGCGTCCCACCACACGGTGCCGGACTCGATGGCCGCGCGTTCGGTGTCGGACATCGCCGGCATGATTTGTCGGAACATCGCCAGCGCCCTGCTACTTATCAGCCACCGTCGCAGCGGTTTGATGCTGAGGATGACGCTGGGTACCAGCAACGCCACTGTGCACAGGCACAAGCCCAACACACCTATGTCACTCAATAAGTAAATGGCTGTCAGCCAAATCAGGCTCCAGCCCGCCCAGACAACGGCCGCCGACTGCCGATACGCCAACGCCAGTACGCCCGCCATACCGACCAAGAACCAGAAAACCATACCGCACCTCGCTTTGAACATCTGCCCGGATACAGGCCATGCGCCTGTTCCTGAATAAACAATAGGCCGTTATTTAAAAAAATATTTCAAATTATTATTTAATGCCTGAACCAAACAAAACAGAGCCGCATGGCTCAGGCACAAAGGATGAATTGAGGCAGTGAAACCGATCAGGCTTTTTACAGGCGGTGATAGGTTTTCGGCTTTTTGTAAAAGCCTTGCTCCTGGCACCACCGCCGTTCAAGCGTGTGAGTTGAAGTGTTGCGTTTTAAAAGGCGTAAGTGGCGGAAAGGCTGACCACATCCCCGTGAGCATTGGCCTCGGAATCCAGACTACCCGCACCAAGCCGATCGACGTTTTGGGTCTTGAGCTTGACCTTTTCCACGAACTGGTGAGAGTAAGCGGCATCCAGCGAAAGCCCAGGGATCTGTTTGACGACGTAACCCGCACCCAACGAGGTGAAGATACGGTCGCCATCAGGAATCCGTGGGTCACGTGTAGAGTTGCGCGTCGGGGTCTGATCGAAAGCCACACCAGCCCGTACTGTCCATTGGTCGGTAAGTTTGTAGTCGCCACCCAAGGAGTACATCCAGACATCCTTGTACTTGTATGGGATGGAAACGATGGTGTAGCCCTCCGACTTCAGCGTCAGATCCTGAAAGGATGACCATTGGGTCCACATCACGCTGGCCCCCACCGTCAACCGATCATCAAACTGGTGAACCCAGTCAAATGCGGCTGTTGCAGGGATGTCCAATTGGGTCGAAGCCTTGGCACCGTTGGGGTACAGATTCAACCCTGGGTAGGCAGCCCCCAGTATAGTGCCTCCGTTTGGATTTAACGGGCTGGGCTCTGTCAACAATGACTGGGTCACTGAATCCGTATAGATGTTGTAGTTGCCCTTCATCTTGTTCTTTATCTTGGCGTGATAGTTCAAACCAAGGGAATCACGTTCGGTCGGCTGCCAGACAACCCCGGTAAACCAACCGACAGAAACATTGTCGACTTTCACGCGGATCAACGAATCGCCTATCCCGGCAGGAAGTGCAACCCCGCCAGTGGGACGATCCTTACCGATACCCGGTGAGTTTGAGGCGGCTGCAAACAAATCGATGTTCTGACTGACAAACCCTTGACTGCGCTGAACGATAGCGCCCGCTCCGATGGAAAATTCGTCATTGACCTTGAACGATAGAGACCCCGTCAGTCCCACGGTCTCGATTTTAGTGTCCACGGCAAAGTCACGGTATTTCGAATCAGTATCCCAGGTTGTACGCGCACCTTGCGGCACCACTTGGCTAAGACCGAACGCGAAACGATCACCAATAGGCATCACCAGAAAACCCGTGGGCACCCATGCAGTAAAACCGCCTTGGCCACCATCACCGGTCACGACACTGGCGTCGTCAAACAAGATGGTGCCATCGGGAGCAATAGGCGTCCTGGTCAAGGGGTCGCCATTATAATCCTTAGACTGCCCCTTCATTTTGATGCTGATCCGCGCATAGTCTACGGTGAACTGGGAAATGGTCTTATCGACAAACGCCATGGCCGCCGGGTTATTGAAGGCCGAACTTGGGTCGTTCTTGAACAGCGAACCGCCGCCAAATGCACGGCCCCACCCCGGGGCACCGTAAGTAGGTGTGGATAAACCACCCGCCTGTACCGAAGGGACGCCCGCCATCAGCCCTCCCAATACTGCAATACTTAATAAAGTACGAGCGTAGTTGTATTTATTGCTCATGCAACACTCCTTATTATTATCAGTGCCCGGCCACGCCGGTTCACCTTGCAACAACAGGCACCTCGCAAGAAGTGCCTGCCTTCAACGGGTGATCAGCCCTTTACGAAGTTCAGGGGTTAGTGATCGTGATGGTTGCACCCGAGGTGGTGATGTTTAGAGAGGTAATCGTGCAACTACCTGCCAACGCCTGATTGGTAAAACCAAGGGTGGCACTGGCACCCGGAGTGAAGGAGCCATTGATCGAGGTTAACCCGCACGTTGACTTAGGAAACGGGAATACCGCAGGGAGGTTGTAACCTACGTTATCAACTCTCACGGTCGAGAGGCCGGTAGGTACAACAGGCCAAGGCAAACCAGTGATGGTCGGTAGCGCACACAGACCACCGCCCGATGGGGCAGCAGTAAGAATTTTCGCATTACCGGCAGCATCAATACTGCCCGTCACTGACAGCGCGCAGGTGACATCCAAGTTGGCTGAAGTTGGGGACTTGGCAACGAGAGTACCGGTTCCGGAAAACGGCGTACCTCCTGTAACTTTTGGATTGAAAGTATAGGCATTCGCCATCGAGGCAGCGCCCATGCAAACAACCAAAGCAGACAACGATACGAGGGTTTTAAGGCTTTTCATTGTTTTTCCTCACATGTTATGGCGAAGTCATTTCGCCAGGGGTAATGGCCATGAACGAGAGGTCACGGTGAAACAAAGCGGAACTTCCCTTTCCAGCCAAATCTCAATTCAATTACCGCTACAACAGTCCAGTGTTATTCCACAACTTTGAAGTTCGGCGGCATCTTGATCGACACCGTCTTGATCTTGCAGTCTTCGCCAATCGGTACATTGGCCGCCTCCAACTTGCCGGTAGCGTTATCCCAGGTGCCATCGGCGGTAGAAGGCCCGCACTTGCCGCCCAGGCCGAAGGCGTGGACATCTACGCTGATCTTCGACATGGAGCCACTCTTGGTGTCTTTGGCAATCAACACCCAGGGCAAGTTGGTGGCTTCGACACGGCTGCACTTGAGGCCGCCATCGAATTCAACTTTCTCGACATCCACCGATGACCCATCGGCCGCAACTTTGCCGGCCACCTTGATGGTGCAATCGGCGCTGATCAGCGCGCCCTTGGAAAAACTGATCGGGCCTTGGGCGGTAAAGGCACTGCCGGCCGGTTCGATGCGGGCGGCCTGGGCCTGGTGATAGGCGATAAGCCCCAGCGCGGCCAATACGATGTGGGTGGTGAACTTGGCAGGTGATTGCATGGTGTACGTCCTTCCCTTTAATTATTTTTGTTCGGGTCAAACAACTTACGTGCAACTAATCTGAAAAAACTCGGGCGATAGAGGCCTGCGCGGCACGCAGGCCCCGAGTACGCCAACAACATGTGACTTACACTTAGAACGGCGTAGCGCTGTTGCTGTACTTCTCCAGGTACTTCAACCGTTGTGAGGGCTGAAGGTTGGTCAGGAAAATATCCCCGGCGTAATGATTAAGTACGCGGTGGTCCATGCGACGGCGCCACAAGTACGGCACATACGCCCAGACAATCATGCTCGCATACCCATAAGGAAGTTGCGGCGACTCATCAAAGTGGCGCAACGATTGGTAACTGCGTGTCGGGTTGGCATGGTGATCAGAGTGCCGCTGAAGTTGGAACAGGAAGATATTGGTGACAATACGGTTACTGTTCCAGGAGTGCCGAGGCGAACAACGTTCATACCGGCCATTGGGCAACTTCTGGCGTTTAAGGCCGTAGTGTTCCACGTAGTTCACCACTTCCAGCAGGGAGAAGCCGTAGATGCCCTGGATGATCAGGAACGGAATCACCGCCGCCCCGAGCCAGTAGATCATCGCCCCCCACAACACCACACTGTACATCCAGGCACTGAGTACAGCGTTCTTCCAGTGCCAGGCCGGCAGGCCGAGTTTGCGCAGGCGCTCGCGCTCCAGGTTCCAGGCCGAGCGTGCGCTGAACCACACCGAGCGCGGCAGGAAGGCCCAGAAGCTTTCACCCAGTCGCGAACTGGCCGGGTCTTCCGGTGTGGCGACACGCACGTGATGGCCACGGTTGTGTTCGGTGTAGAAGTGCCCGTAGAAGGTCGGCGCCAGGGTGACCTTGGCGAGAAACACTTCCAGCGCGTTGGGCTTGTGCCCCAGTTCATGGGCGGTGTTGATCGCAATACCGGTGGCGGCACCGGTCGACATCGCCATGCCCAGGTAAGTGAACCAACTCGGTTCGCCATGCAGTTGAGTACGGGCGGTGATGTAGCTGGCGGCGTGGGACAGCCAGCTGGAAGGGTCCAGGTTCGCGGCGGCCTGTACCAGGCCACCCTGGATGATCCAGTCGATCCCGCCGGCGGCCAGCCAGCCGGTGATCACCACCGAGGAGATCACGAACAGCACGCCCGTATAGACGATCCAACGGTAGTAGCTTTGGGATTCGAGGTGGCCAACGGCGGATTCGGGCGGGTTGCTGACGTCTTCACCGAGCAGGCCGTCGATCAGTGGGATCAGGCCGAAGATCACCAGCACGCCGACCCACCACAGTTGCTGGATACCGGTGGTGATCGCCAGAGCGCCAGACAACAGCGGAGTGGCCAGCGGCATGATCCCCAGCCACCACAGGTGACGCTTGCCGTCGGTCCATACGCTTGGGGCTGCCAGTGTCTGATTCATGGCAGCCTCCGGATGAGACGGGTTGGCAGGGTTACAAAAAACAGGTTCAGGGAGCGATGGATGCTCCGGGAATTCAACCATGCGATAAAAGACGTTTTTTTCATTTTTATTCGCTCTTAGGCATTTCAAAAATCATTTCAAAATAAATATTGAAATATTTTTTTAAATAAATAGCGCGGAATCGATAGGTCGTCAACTACTTTTTCGAGACCTTTTTTACGTGACTGAGCAGTCTCTTTTTCAGCCGTTTGGTCAGGTCTCTAGGGCAGGCATTCCGGACGTTCGAACCCGCAACGTGAGGCATGACTATTTGCTCGCAAACGCAAAGGACGGCTGCAGAATCGTCGCGGTTTCGCCGGGTCGCACGCGCTTGGCCAGGTGCTGCACCGCTTCGACCACACGCGCCGTGGCAGTGATCGGCAGCATATGGCCGCGCCCCTCCACCACCTGCATCTTCAAGCCCGGCACCTTGTCGGCGAGTGCCTGGCCGTGCTGGCGAAAGTCCAGCACCTTGTCCCGGGCCCCGTAGATCAGGCTGATGGGCAGCGTCAGCTGCGGGTAGCGCTTGACCATGCCTGGCAGGTAATCATTGACCAGCGCAATCTCGCTGGAGGCGGCGTAGAAGTTGTCCGGGCGCATGCCCAGCAGCCCGCCGCCACGGGTGGCGAAATCCTCCGGGGCCGGATCGGGCGCGAACACGCCCTTGACCACTGCACGGCGGGTCAGCAGGCCCATCGGCACGGTCAGGGTGTGCGACACCCAGCGACGCAGCCAGGCAGGGCGTACTGCCAGCGACCAGAACACCAGCGGCAAGGTCGGTTGGGGATGGGTCAGCGGCGCGACCAGGACCAGGCCCGATACGGCGTCGGGATGGTCGAGGGCCAGCGCCAGGGAAATCGCCCCGCCGAGGGAATGTCCCAGCACCAGGGGCTTATCCAGGCCCAGCGTGTTGATAAACGCCGCGACTTGTCGCGCCTGGGCCGGCAGGTCGGCAGCAGTGCCGGCATGACGGGTGGAATAACCTGACCCAGGACGATCGAGGGTGATCACCCGGAACTGCTCCCGCAACTGCCCGGACAAGGCATAGGTCAGGTTGCGACTGCTGCCCATCAGCCCGTGAATCATCACCAGCGGCGGGCCTTTACCCTCTTCTACATAATGAAAGCGCTCGCCGTTGACCTCCACGAAGCGCCCGTTGATCGGAACAGCGGCTTCAATACGCCGTGTCATCCAGGCACTGACGCCCCACAACAGCGCGCTCACGCCGATAAACACCGCCGCAGCAATCATCCATTCGACAGCCATAGCTCGGTCCTCTGCTTCCCTGCTGCCGGGAACCTGACCGGAATTGATCAGGCCTCGGCCTATCGTCCAACCCTGGACCTAAACTACGTGCAGACCCTGCTCGTCCGTCGGACAAGTCGCACATGAGGAGCCAGTGACTAGCGTAGGCGATATTTTCAGGTAGATTATTTAAAATCTTTTTTAAAATAAATAATTCAATTTTCCTTTGCAATGGTGTTCTATCTAAAAGACAAAACAAAAACAGGAGCACATCCGATGCCTACGAGGGCCTGCCTATGAATGCCCACAGTGATTTGATCGATATCGCCATCATCGGCTCAGGCTTTGCCGGCCTGTGCATGGCCATCAAGCTCAAGGAAGCCGGCTTCACCGACTTCTTTATCGCCGAGCAGGCCGAGACCCTTGGCGGCACCTGGCGAGACAACCACTACCCGGGCTGCGCCTGTGATGTGCAGTCGCACGTGTATTCGTTTTCGTTTGCGCCCAACCCGGACTGGACGCGGCAATTCGCGCCCCAAGCGGAAATCCGTGCTTACCTGGA
This sequence comes from Pseudomonas sp. TH21, assembly GCF_016651025.1. Lineage (NCBI taxonomy): Bacteria > Pseudomonadati > Pseudomonadota > Gammaproteobacteria > Pseudomonadales > Pseudomonadaceae > Pseudomonas > Pseudomonas sp. TH21. The sequence continues at coordinate 3,733,956 of NZ_JAEKEQ010000001.1, forward strand.
ACGCTGCGCCACGCGCTTCGAGCTCAAGCCCTACCTGCGCTTCGGCATGGGCCTGACACGCGCGGTCTTCGATGAACAGCAGCAACGCTGGCAACTGAGCTTCAACGGTGGTCGCCAGGTGAGTGCGCGGGTGCTGGTGTCGGGGATGGGCGGCTTGTCGCGACCGGCATTGCCGGATATTCCAGGGCTGGAGAACTTCAAGGGCAAGCGCTTCCATTCCCAGCAGTGGGACCACGACTACTCGCTGAAAGGCAAGCGCGTGGCGGTGATCGGCACCGGGGCCAGTGCCATTCAGTTTGTGCCGCAGATCGCGCCACAGGTGGCTCACCTGGACCTGTTCCAGCGCACGCCGCCGTGGATCATGCCCAAGCCTGACCGTGCGATAACCCCTTTCGAACGCTGGCTGTTCAAGCACTTGCCTTTCACCCAGCGCCTGGTACGCAGTGCGTTTTACTGGGCCCTGGAAGGCCGCGTGGTCGGCTTTGCGCTGCATCCGCGGCTGATGAAAATGGTGCAGAAAATCGCCCTGCGCCACCTGCACAAACAAGTCGCCCGCCCTTCCCTGCGCAAGACGTTGACGCCTGATTACACCATCGGCTGCAAGCGCGTGTTGATCTCCAATGACTACTACCCGGCGTTGTCGCGCAGCAATGTCGAGGTGGTGACCGACGCCGTGGCACGCATCGAAGCCGACGGCGTGATCACTGCCGACGGCATCAAGCACCCGGCCGACTGCCTGATTTTCGGCACCGGCTTCCAGGCCACCGATCCCCTGCCCCGCGACTGCATCATTGGGCGTAACGGCGTGGACCTGATGGACACCTGGCACGACGGCGCCCACGCCTACAAAGGCACCACCGTGCCGGGCTATCCCAATCTGTTCCTGATTGTCGGGCCCAATACCGGCCTGGGGCACAACTCGATGATCCTGATGATCGAGGCCCAGGTCACTTACATCCTCGACGCGCTTCGGCAGATGCAGCGCCATCGCATTGCCAGTGTGGACGTCAAGCCGGCGGTGGAAAGCGCCTACAACCAGCAACTGCAGGACAAGCTCAAGCGCACCATCTGGAACACCGGCGGATGCCGCAGCTGGTACCTCGACCCGCGCACCGGCAAGAACACCACCTTGTGGCCGGGTTCGACCTGGCGCTTCAAGCAGGTGACCCGCCAGTTTGCGCTCAAGGACTACGTGGCCAGCCTGGTGCCGATCAATGCGCCGGAGCGTGCCGTCCAAGCGCCTCACTCCACTGCAGAAGGGAGCCTGTCATGAAGACCTTCAATGGCCGCGTGGCGGCAATTACTGGCGCCGCGTCCGGCATGGGCCGCGCCCTGGCCTTGGCCCTCGCACGGGAAGGCTGCCACCTGGCGCTGTCGGACAAAAACAGCCAAGGGCTGGAACAGACGCTGGAGATGATCAAGGCCTCGACCCTCTCACCCGTACACATCACCCTGCAGGTACTGGATGTTGCCGACCGCCAGGCCATGCAGGATTGGGCCGCGCGCTGTGTGGCCGAACACGGCCAGGTCAACCTGGTGTTCAACAATGCCGGGGTGGCCTTGTCGAGTACTGTCGAGGGCGTGGACTACGCCGACCTGGAGTGGATCGTCGGCATCAATTTCTGGGGCGTGGTCCATGGCACCAAGGCGTTCCTGCCGTATTTAAAAGCGTCCGGCGAGGGCCACGTGATCAACACGTCCAGCGTGTTCGGCCTGTTCGCGCAGCCCGGCATGAGCGGCTACAACGCCACCAAGTTTGCGGTGCGCGGCTTTACCGAGTCCCTGCGCCAGGAGCTCGACCTGCAGCGCTGCGGCGTCTCGGCCACCTGCGTGCACCCGGGCGGCATTCGCACCGATATCTGCCGCAGCAGCCGAATCGACGCGAACATGACCGGCTTTCTGATCCACAGCGAACAGCAGGCCCGCGCCGACTTCGAAAAGCTCTTCATCACTGACGCCGACCAGGCCGCCAAGGTGATCCTGCACGGCGTGCGCAAAAACAAACGCCGCGTGCTGATTGGCCGCGACGCGTACTTTCTCGACCTGCTCGCCCGCTGCCTGCCGGCGGCGTACCAGGCGCTGGTGGTGTTTGCCAGCCGGCGCATGGCGCCCAAGCCGCGCACGCCAGTGTTTGAAACCAACGACGAGCCCAGACTCTGAACAGGAGCACGCACCATGTTGCCGATCCGTCGCGATATTCATTTCGACCTGCCTGCCGAGCGCATCACCAACTGGCACGAACAGGGCCCGTTCATCACGCATTTCTTCAACGCCCTGTCGCTGCTGTTTCCCCAGGGCGAGCTGTTTTTCATGGACAGCGTGCGCCATTACCGCCAGCGCATCGATGATCCGCAACTGAAGAAAGAGATCCAGGGATTCATCGGCCAGGAGGCCATGCACAGCCGTGAACACGTGGCCTACAACGACTTGTTGCAAGCAGCGGGCCTGCCCGCACACACCCTGGACCGGCGCCTGAAATTCATCCTCGACCTGCAAAAGAAACACTTCGCGCCGTCGTTCAACCTGGCGATCACCATCGCGCTTGAACACTACACGGCGATGCTCGCGGAAATCCTGCTGAGCGACCCGTCACGCTTTGGCGACTCGCTCAAGGGCTACCAACAGATGTGGTACTGGCACGCGCTGGAAGAAACCGAGCACAAGGCCGTGGCCTTCGATGTGTGGAACCGCGTGATCAAGCCCGGCCCCAAACGCTACCTGCTGCGCACCGGCACCATGCTGACCACCACGGTGTTCTTCTGGCTGGTGGTGCTGGATTTCCACGTGCGCCTGCTGATTGCCGACCGCCAGTCCGTGGGATTCCTCAAGGGGTTCTGGCGCATGCTGAAGTTTCTCTACGGACCCAAGGGGGTTTTCCCACGGATGCTGGTGCCCTGGCTGCACTACTTCAAACCCGGCTTCCATCCCTGGGACCACGACAACCGCGCGCGCCTGGCGGCGATCGACGGCCTGGTCGAGGACATCGAACAGACCCGGCGCAGCTATTAAACCTTCGCCAGGTCCGCGCGCTCGCGTACAAAGCCTTGCAACTGATCGCCGGGCAGCGCCTTGCTGAAATACCAGCCCTGGATGATCAATTCGGTGCCGCCGTTCAGGAAAGCCAACTGCTCGGCGGTTTCCACCCCCTCCACCACCACGCCCAGGTTCAGCGCCTCGCAAAAGCGCAGCATGCCGGTCATCACCTGGGCGCCCTTGGGGTCGTGCTGGGCGACCACGAAGCTGCGGTCGATCTTGATAAAGTCCACCGGGAACTGGTGCAGGTAGCTCAACGCCGAAAACCCGGTGCCAAAGTCGTCGATATACACCTTGGCGCCAATGGCCTGCAGCTTCTGGATGATCTGGCGGGTAGCCTGGATGTCCGAGACCAGCGCGTCTTCGGTGATCTCCACCGAGACCTGGCCATGAGCCTGGGCCAGGATCTCCACCAGACGCTCGCCATAGGCGGCGTCGGTCAGGGTGGCGCTGGAAATATTGATGGTCATCGGCAACCCGAAGCCCAGCTTCTGCCACTTCTGGTATTGGCGCACCGCCTGCGACGCCACCCACATATCCACGTCCGGCATCAGCCGCGCCTGGGCCAGCCACTGCAGGAACTCCCACGGCGAATGCACGGTGCCCTGGGCGTCGCGCGCGCGCATTAACGCCTCGCAACCGGTGCACAGCCCGGTCCGGGTCGAGACCTGAGGCTGGAATTCCAGGTAGAACTCATAGTCGCTGATCTGCTGGATATGGCTCAGCTCGCTGGCCTGGCGCGCCAGGGTCCGGTGGGACGCCAATACCGGGTCCAGTTCGCGCAGCCGGCCTTTTTCCTCCAGGCCACGGAAGGTCATGTCCAGGGACTTGAGGTAGACCGTGCCGCCTTCGGTGGCCTGGCGATGAATCGCCCGGACATACGGCGCATACACCAGCGTGCCCAGGCCCAGCAGCGCGATTTGCAGCGCGACGGCCGCGACATCGCCGTGGGTGCTGAGGTAGGCGTTGAGCAACACCGGCGCGGTAAACGGCACGCTCGCCACAGCCGGCGACACCCAGCCCATTTGCACCACCGTCAGCGCCACCGTCGCATTCAGCGCGGGCACAATCAAAAAGGGTATGAACAGGCGTGGGTTGAGAATGATCGGCAAGCCGAACAGCAGCACCTCGCTGACGTTGAACAGCGACAGCGGCACACTCGCCATCGCCACCAGGCGCATGGACTGGCTCTTGGAAAACAGCAGGATCGCCACCAGCAGGCACAACGCGCCACCGGAGCCGCCGATAAACGCAAAACAGCCCAGCAAGCCACCGTTCAACACATACTTGATCGGCTCGCCCGCCGCCAACGCCGCACCGTTGAGGGCTACCGCCTGGTCGAGCACATTGAACAGCGGCTGCATGGCGTACACGCCGTGAATCCCGAAAAACCACAACAGCGAGTTCATCAGGGTCACGAATAAACCACTGCCGTAGGGCGACTCCAGTGCATCCAGCACTTGCGGCCCCTGGATCTGCGCGACGTAAGGAACCTGCAACAACAAGGACAGCACCAGCACCAGCGCCAAGGCCGTGATCGCTCCGGGCAGCACCATGTTGATCGTGCCCCTGAGGTTGTGCCCGACCAGGTCTTCATTGACCAGGCGTGTCCAGCGGTACCGGTGCAGCCAGGCAATGGCCGGCACATTGAGCAGCGGCGAGGCGATGGCGATAAACAGCACGAACGTCGCCGAGGCCCGGGGGTATTCGCGCAGGATAAACGTCGCCACCACCACATGGGCGAGGCACAGGAATGCCACCGGCAATTGGGGCAGCCGATGCTGGATCGCCAACATGTAGCCGATGGACGCACCGACCAGCAGTGGAATCACCGAACTGATCTGGTTGTGCAGCGCGGCCAGGAACGCCACCACTTGTGGGTCGAAGCCCAGCACACGGGCGAACTCGGACAGGATCAGAAAAGCTGCCGAGACCAGCAGGCACGGCAGGATCCACAACAACCCTTCGCGGATCGCGCGCAGCGACTCGGTACTGGCCAAGGCGGCCAGACGTTGGGTAAAGAAAAGTTTGAACAGCGTTTGCGCCATGACCCGTCCCTCTGCCCATCGCACCCTGCCCGTGGTTGGCAGGCCTGAAAACCCTGCGTAACGCTACACGTCCTGATGCCGGGAGCGAAAGGCTTTTGCCGCGGCACACGCAACATTCCCCGTTCACGCTATCCGTTGGCGCTTGTCGGGTACGGTCAGTTAGCCCATCCTTTGCCGTGTCATTCTCGAACGGACTCGAGCCCAGGCCTTGCTCCGTGTGTCTTATCCGCGATCAAGGTGCCTGTTGATGCGACGAATCCTGCCCCTCATGACCGGCGCGCTGCTGGGTCTTTCAACCACCGTGGCCAACGCTGCCGAAGCCAGCTTTCCCGACGCCCAAGCCAGTGACCCGGCCCGCCTCCAGTGGATGGTCGGTGCTCCGCCACCGCCGGAGCGAACCCTGCGATTTGAAGATGGCAGCTATTTTCGCTTCCCGGCCATGCGCTGGAGCGTGGCGAACTTTCGTCAATTGATGCCCACGATCAATGTGTCCCGTGGGCTCGGTGCGAGCACGGCGTTGCCCCGGCGTCTTGACCCACGCATCGACGAACTGCGCGTCGTCCCCAATGGCGCCAGCCAAGCGTTGACCTGGCGCCAGAGCCTGGATGCCACCTACACCGATGGCATTGTTGTACTGCACCGCGGGGCCGTGGTGTACGAGCGCTATTTCGGCGTGTTGAAAGAAGACGGGCAACATGCGGCAATGTCCGTGACCAAATCGGTGATCGGCACACTGGGCGCCATGCTCGTCGCCGAGGGCACCCTCGATGCGCAGGCAAAGGTCGCGACTTATGTGCCCGAACTGGCGAACTCCGCGTTCGGCAGTGCCACGCTGGAGCAGGTGCTGAACATGACTACGGCGCTGGACTACAGCGAAGACTATGCCGACCCCACGGCAGAGGTCTGGGCCCATGCCCAGGCCGGCAATCCGCTGCCCAAGCCCAAGGACTACGTCGGGCCGCGCAGCTACTTCGAGTTTCTGCAAACCGTCAGGCAGCGCGGCGAACATGGGCAGGCGTTCGGCTATAAGACCGTCAACACCGACGTGCTTGGTTGGGTGATCGCACGTGCCACCGGCCGCAACGTTGCCCAACTGCTCAGCGAACGCATCTGGAGCCGCCTGGGCAGTGAACAGGATGCCTATTTCACCGTCGACTCCATCGGCACACCGTTCGCCGGTGGTGGCTTGAACGCCGGGCTGCGCGACATGGCGCGCTTTGGCGAGATGCTGCGTAACAACGGGCGCTACAACGGCGAGCAAATCGTGCCCGAGGCGGTGCTGAAAACGATTCGCCAGGGCGGCGACAAACAGGCTTTTGCCCAGGCAGGCTATAGTCAATTGAAAGGCTGGAGCTACCGCGCCATGTGGTGGGTCACCCACAACCCGGATGGCGCCTTCATGGCGCGCGGGGTCCATGGCCAGAGTATCTATATCGATCCCGCGGCCGAGATGGTGATTGTGCGGTTCGCCTCCCATCCGATCGCGGCCAATGCGGCCAATGACGCCGTCACGTTGCCGGCGTACGAGGCCATGGCGCGTTATCTGTTGGCACGGCCGGGGGCTTGATCTGCGCCAGTTCAGGGTTGCGGCGTCGGCGCTACACTCGACGTGCTGTTCCTCCCGAAGGAGCGGGAGTCCGACATCAAGGAGGTTCGCTCATCATGCAAGACAAACTTTTGCGTCCGTTACTGTTCAACGCCGTGCTTTGGCTGTGCGGGATCACACTATTGTTCACGGTCAGGGACATCGTCGGACGGTTCAACGCCCCTATCGACGATGGCTTGCTGGACCTTGCCCTGGTGCTGGCCGCCTACGTGCTACTGTTTTTGCTTGAACCGATACGTTGCCGGATCAGCCGCCATATGCGAAAACACCTACAGCGCCGAGCCCGTCGTCACACGCACTAAACACTACCAGCCCCACAGGAGTACACCTTTGTCACCACCCGGCGATAACCACCAGCTTGCGCTGGACAGATTCTTGAACGAACACCCGGACGTGGCCATGCAACTGGACACCCTCAACCCCTTGGCCGCCCAGGCCAAGGGCGAAACCCTGGCACAGTACCGAGCCGAACGGCTGCATGAAGCGTTCGAAGCAGAAGCCGAAAAACAAGGCCTGTTCGCCTGGGAGCTGACCCTCAAACTCACCAGCGACTCCAGCGAGGTCTTTGAAGCCCAGCGCCGCGAAGTGCACAAGGAGGTCGCGCAAATGGCCGGGCTGAGTTGGCACGAGTACTGCCAATTGCATGACTTTCCACCGGAGCCTTGAACTAGAGGAACCAGCGCCGCCGAGGGCCAGCCAGCGCCTCGCGCAACTCGGCGATGCTCACGTTCCGCTGCTCCGGATCGGCCGCCAGGGCTGAACGCAGCGCCGGCCAACAGTGCCTGGGCAAACGTCGTGGCCGTAGCAGCTGCTGATCAAGCTGGCGCCCACCGGGGCGCTGCCCCTGGGCCAAGTCATACAGCACACACGCAGCGCCATACAGATCGGTACGGGCCGACAGTGCGCCACCGGCCATCAGTTCCGGCGCCGCATACGCCGGTGTCCAGGCGTTCAAGCGGCCCCGGCTCAAGCCCGGCAGCCCCGCCGCTTCCTGCGCTTCGGCGTAACCCAGGCCGAAATCGAACAAGCGCAGCCCCTGCTCTCCCAGCATGATATTGGCGGGTTTCACATCGCCATGCAGGATGCCTTGCCGATGGCTGCAGGCGAGCGCGTCGAGCAGTTGCAAGGCCAGGGGCTGCAGTTCATGCCACGGCAATCCTTGCAAACAGCCCTTGAGCACCCGGTCCAGGGTCATGCCCTGCATCAGCTCCATGGTAAAGAATGCCAGCTGATGAACCGTATCGACCTCGAAAGCGAACGCCCGTACCACGTGGTCATGCCGCACGCTGCGGGTCAGGGCGAATTCGCTGTAGAGCAACACATGGGCATCGGAAGACGCGGACAATGTCTCGCCCAACACCTTCAGCGCGATGCCGGCGCTGGGCTCGCCAAACGCCTCATGCAGCAGGTCGCGGGCACGATAGACCACGCCCATGCCCCCACTGCCGAGTATGCGCTCCAGTTGATAACGCCCCGCCAACAGATTCGGCAAGGCTGCAGCGACGCTCATGGCTGGATCACCACAGCGGTGAGGTCATCCCGCGCCGGCCCGCGCAACACGTCGGTGAACAAGCGCTCCACCACTTGCCAGGGTGCGTCCAGGCTCATGGCGCTGCCGAGTTGACCATGGCTGAGCCCTTGATAGAGCCCATCGCTGCACAACAAAAACACGTCGCCTGGGCGCGTGCGCAGTTCCAGGACCTCCAGGCTGAGCGGTCGGCGCGCGCCAATCGCACGGGTCAAGGCCCTGGCGCTCGGATGGGCCTGGGCCTGTTCCAGGCTCAGTTGCTGCGTGTCCATCAACTGCTGTTGCAGCGAGTGGTCACGCGACAATTGGTACAGGCGCTGCCCACGCCACAGGTAGCAGCGGCTGTCCCCGGCCCAGATGCAGGCCGCACGGCTGGTTTCAAGCAGCAAGGCGACCACCGTACTGCCAACGATGCCCGGTTGCGCAAGCACCTGGCCCAACTGACTGTCGAGCCCGCGCAGGCAAACCCGGATCGCATCGATGCGTTGCTCGAAAGAGCCACCCTCAGGCAACGCCGCCAGGCTACTGATCACCCGCTGGCTGGCCACGTCCCCCGACTGGTGGCCGCCCATTCCATCCGCCACCGCCCAACAACCGGCCTGCGGTGCATCGAGAAACGCGTCCTCGTTGCGCGGGCGCGCCTTGCCTTGCAGGGTACGCCCGGCGCTGCGCCAGGCCGGTCGTTGGCTCACAATTGCTCCGGCAAGCGGAAGGTGCGCCAGGCCGCCATCTGGAACGGGCTGGGATTGCGCTGGCTGGTCAGCAGGTAATTGGCGCGCAGGCCGGCAAGGTCGGCCTTGATGATCTGCGCTTCCCTGCCGCTGGCCGGCTCACTCTGCATCAGATCGAACAGGCGAAACAGCGACCAGTCCCCGTTGTTCTTTTCAATCCCCAGTGGCCGTTGCGCACCGCGCTCCAGCACCAGGCTGCTGCGCCGGTTGTCCGCCTCGCCAGGCCAATGAAAGGCCATCGGCACGATCGGACCATGACGGTATTCCAACTGCTGCTCACCCACCTGCAGGATCGCCCGGCTCACCGCCTGGTCCAGGCTATAGGGCGCCAGGGTGAATCGAACCGCCCACTCCCCCTGCTCCTCGGTGAAAAAACCCTGGCGAATGATCTGGGCCTTGTTAAGTTGCTCCAGCAGTGAACGCGACATCGGCAGGCTGCGCCCATCCACGCTTCGCAAGCGAAAACGCGCGCCCTCGACGCTGACGAAAGGCCGCAGGTAGCCCTCATGGAAGCGCGCCATAGCCCCCCGCGGTTTGAAAAACTCCTGGAAATCGCCCAAGGCAACATCACTGCCGGCATGCGCATTGAACGGGTATCGACGCTGGATCGCCTTGGCGTAAAAGGCGTAAACTTCACTGTGGTAACGCTGGTTCACGTGCCGATACGCGTCATCGAGCAGGTGACGCCAAGTCTGATCAGCAATGCCTTCGACCCAGCCCTTGAGCGGCAACGGCAAGCGCGTAGCGGCATCGCGCAGGTTGCCCAACAGCGGCTGCTGCCCCTCCATGCGTTGCTTGACCAGTTTGAACGCGGCCTGCTCCGGCGAGCTTTCCCGGTTCAGCGCCGACAGTTGCAGGTGTAACTCATCGAGCAGGCGCAATGCCTGTGTGAGCTTGGCTCCTGGATTTTGCGTTTCATCAAGCAGCTGATGCAAAGGCTCGAAGCGACGCTGTAGCGCGCGCCGGGCGGCATCGGGGACGACCTGCGCGAGCAAGGCGCCAGGCACTGCCACACCTGCTGCGCCCGCCTGCTGGCCGATCGCCTCAAGCCGTTCATGGATCGGCAACAGCTGAGTGTTTTCACGGACCTGCTGCAACAGCTGGACCCATGCAGACTGGGCTGATGTGAGGCTTGCAAGCTGGTCGGCCATTTGCCTCAGGTCGTCGCTTTCCTGCAGCCGGATGCGGCTGAGGGCCTGGCTCCAGGCATCGGCATACTCACTGAAGTAGCGCTGCTCCAACGCCAGCATCAAGCTGCGCAAATCCATCGGACTGAGGTCGGTGCCCTCTCCGAGCACCCAGTTGTCCTGGGCGATTGCATTCACCAGCCGGGGGCCCTGCTTCTCGAAATACTGCAGGTATCTCTTGGTGTAGAAGCCGGGGATGGGCGGCTCCAGTGGGGAGAACACCGGACTCTCGGCCAACCGATAAGGTTCGAGGTTGCTGGCCTGCTCGCGCAATGTCCGGTAGACCACGTCTGCCAGCGACTCACCGCGCAATACCTGGCGCGCCTGGGCGACGAGCGCCTCGTTCACGGGCACTGCGAACGGTTGCTCCAGCAACCGCGCAAAGTGCTCATTCAACCGCGTCTGCACTGACATATCCCCGGCATAACGCGCAGACCACAGGCCAGCCAGATGCTCGGTCAACCAGCGGGTGTCGCGCCGCTCGCGCAGATTGAGCATCAGGTACGCGCGCAGGGTCTCCAGCAGTCGTTCACGCTCGCCAAGGCTGTTCTGCAACTGCTCCTCCAGCAGGCGGCTCACCTGCGGCAGCAGTTGCTGAAGCAGGGTTTGCTCATAAGCGTTGGCCAACACCGGCCGACTCACCTGCCCCTGGTACAACCCGGCCCGATCCACCCAGCGCACCTCTGCCAACGGTGCAAACACCCGCGTCGCCGCCAGGCGATTGTCCAGCAGCGCCAGCAATACCAGGGTCTCGTCTGCACCGGGTGGCGTGGGTGGCGCAGGCTTGAGCAGCTCCGGCAGTTGCGCCAGGCGTTGATGGTTGAACGAATAACTGTGCCCCCACAACACCGCCGCAGCGCCGAGGACCAACGCTGCCGTCAACGCCAGCAATCCTTGGCGTCGTCGCAGACGATGCCGTTCCGGAGCCTGCAGCCCGGCAAGGTCGGCCCCGGCAAAAATCACGCGGTTGAACAGGGCTTGGACAAAATGCGCGCGCACCTCGCTCGTCTTCGCACAGGTCAGGTAGAACCCATGCAACCCATTGATACGCTGGTAGCGATGAGCGGAAAACGCCGCCTCGACGAACAGGCACAAGCGCTCGCCGAGACGGGCAGCCTGCCGTGGGAAATCGAGAATCAGGCCACGTCGCTCGAGGTTTCGCTCCTGGTGCAAACGCGGGATCAACTCCGCCCCAAGGCGTTGCAACAGTGCCTCGAACGCGGCTCTCACCTGGGCGATCTCCACGCCGGCCCCGTCGGTCTCCAGGCGCCCGCCGAAGACGTCCTCCGGGCCGTCGCCTTGCAGCACATCAAAGAATTCGGCAAAGCCCGCCAACCGGTCGGCCTGGGTCAACACCAGGTAAACCGGCACATCCACGTGCAAACTTTGCTGGATGTCCTGCAGGCGGCTATGCACATGACGCGCCTGCATTTCCAGATCATGCTCATTGCTGCCCAGCAACGTGTCCACCGACAACGTCACCACCACGCCATTGAGCGGCCGCGCCCTGCGCCGTGCCTTCAGCAGACCCAGCAATGTCGACCATCCGGCCGCATCCACTGAAGGGTCAGGCTGAGTCAGGTAACGGCCGGCAGTCTCCACCAGCACCGCTTCGTCGGCGAAATACCAATCACAGCAGGAGGTCGCCCCCAGAGGGGCGGGCCCGGTTCGATCAAGCGGACCTTGCAGGCCACTGGCGGCCAGCAAGTGAGTCTTGCCGCTGCCCTGTTGCCCGATCAGCAAATACCAGGGCAACTCGCTGCGCCAACGCTCGCTGCGCTCACCGTAGCGGCGGGTGCTTTTCAGTGTCTGCAGCGCCTCCTTGAAGCGTCCGCGCACCTGCTGGCGTTCATTGCTGATCAGCCCTTGGTGCTGGTGCTTCGCCTGGTGTTCCGGCTGGTTGAGCCGCGCCGACCGGCGCGCATCCACCAACACCATTGCCAGCCCCCACAGCAGGAACAAGCCACTGATGGTCAGCAGGCGCGCCGTCGCACTGTGCCAGAAACGATAGTCATCGACGGCCAGCAATGGCCCGAAGCACCACACCAGCAGTGCGCCGGCGAACACCAGCAACAGGCTCCAGACCCAGATTTTGCGCAGCACCCTGCCCGCGCCCTTGAAGAATGCGTTCATTCCTTGCTCCCAGCGTTACAAGGGCGTTCGAGCCTGAGCCGACGCCAACAGTTGAAGAGGTTGCAACACCGTCATGCGCTCCTTGCCCAGCACCCAGGCAAAACTCAGGTACATCGCCAGCACAGCGGCCAACCCTACGGCCACGACCGCAGGGGTAGAGAGCATGCGAATTCGAGAATGGCGGCCCTGCGCTGCACCGGACGGTGCGGCCATCGAGGGACGATCACCCCGCACATGCTTGATCTGTCGGTACAAGGCATCCCTCACCGAATCGAGCTGGGCCCCGCCTCGCTCCATGACACGGTATTTGCCTTCAAAGCCGATCGACAGGCAGAGGTACATCAACTCCAGCATCGCCACGTGCTTGAAGGGATCACGCGACAGCCGCTCAAGCAGCTGGAAAAATTTCTCGCCGCCAAACGTTTCATTGTGAAAGCGACTCAACAGGCTTATCCGCGGCCACTCACTGCGACTGCCCCACGCCGTGGTGACCACCGCCTCGTCAATCACACTGCACAACACATAACGCGCCGACATCACCTGGCCCGCCTCGCCGCCCTGTTGCAAGGCATGCGCCTCAAACATCGCCACGCCGGATGACAGCCGCTCATTGAGGACCTGCAGGTTTTCACGCCCGGCGCTGGCCTTGAGCTGTACCACCTGCGACAGCAGTTCCCACGCCGCCGCCAACAACGCATTGGGGCCCATATTGAAGCGCTGGGCCTCCTGCAGGCGGGCGGTGTAGATCATCCGGTCTTCCAGTTGCTCGAAGCGCGGTGGCGAGGGAGCGTCCGTCAACGGCCCCTGCGCCGGTCCGACCCCGTCGCGATCAAGCAGCACGGTTTTCTCATCCTGCGCGTATTCACTTTCCCTGTTCATGGCAGTCAGTTCCTGATGGCCCAGAAGTTGAGTTCCAGCTCGGCGAACTCGCCGCTGGCATGGAAGGCAAAACCACCCGACTGCTCCAACTGCGTGATGTCACGGGCACTGAGTTCGAGCATGAAATAGGTCTTGTTGGCGTGAAACGGAATCTGTCGCGGCGCCACCGGCAGTGGCTTGACCTTGATACCGGCGAGATGCAGGTTGACCAGTTCGCGGATGCGCTCCACGGGGCCGATCTTCAGGTGGGCGGGCAGTCGATGGCGCAGCTCTTGCGCATCACACTGCGCGGCGGCTGCCAGGATAAACGTCGCCGTCCCGAGTAACTTGAGATCACTCACCGGGCAGACCAGCACCCCGTACTGGCGCGGTTGCAACACCAGCTCAATGGCATGCTGTTCGAGCACCGACGACAGCACGGCGCGCAAGCCGACCATCAAGCCGCGAAAGCTCGCACCCTGGTCGGCGTGCCGGTAATGCACGTCCCATTGCGCACGCTTGCTATCGGTCGCAAACGTCGATAGCTCGCCGAGAATCGACAGCAACTCGCGGTACACTGCCTCTGGACGAACCTGGGTCTGGCCCAGGTAGTGACGCACAATCAATTCGGCGCGATTGATCAGTTGCAGCATCAGAAAGTCGCCGACCTGTGCGCCTGCGGAGGTGCCATTACCCTGGACGCGCGCGGCGATCGCATCGCCACGGCTTGCAAGTAGACTGATCACCTCCTTGACGCACGACGACACATAGCCGGCCTCCTGGAGATAGATGAACGTCGGGACGAAATCCGTGTCCAGCCGCACCCCGCCTTCGCGGGTCGAGTCCAGCAACCGGGCGACCTGCAGTTTCACGTAGCACGGGTCACTGGCCTGTTCTCCCAGGATCAGGCGCAGGTCCGGGCGTGCACAGTTGATCTGGCAGCGCGAGTCGACGCCGGCGTTGGAATCGCCAATCTCGGTTTCACAGGCCACATAGCGCGCCAGCACATCGACTTGCTCAGGGTTGCGCACTTCAATCTGATTCAAGGTCACCAATGGCAAGGCCAGGTACACGGCTTGCGGGCCAGCGTCGGCGGGCACCTGCAACACCAGGGGTTGCATCGCGCCGCTCAGCTCGAACAAGCTGCCGTCCGGCAATACACCGCTGGCCTGGTTGACCACCACCTTGCCCAGATTGAGGTACTGCAAGTCGACTTCCAGGGTGAGGAACCCCCAGGCATCACCGGCCAGTAACCGTGTGCGGTTGAGTTGCTGATGGTAGTAGCGATCGTTGTGCTGCAAATGCTGGGGCTTGAGCAGCATGCCTTCGCGCCAGATAACGTTATGCACCTGCATTTCAATCCTCCTGCCTGTCGGTGTGCGGGACGGCGAAACGAATACCGGTCTGGTCCAGCACCAGGTCGGCACGCGTCAGGTGCGCTGGCATGACCGGCAACACCAGCCGCCATTGCACATGGGGCAAATCGCGATAGGCCGCCAGGACGCCGACGTAACGACTGTGCGGCCCAACGCCAAGCTTGAGCGCCAACCGCTCCCCGGGCCGCAGTGTCAGTTCTTCGCTGCTGACCCAGTCTTTGGGCAGGGACTGTTCGGCCCGGCCATACAGGCTGAAAAAGTCGGCATGCTCGAATGCCACGGGATGCCGCAGCTCGAGCAAATGCACGACCACCGGCGAAGGACGGCCATGAAGATCGGGGTTGACCTCGTCGCTGGCCGTCAACGTCAGGTCCAGCTTGGTCAGGGTCGAAAAAGGCGACACGCTGCTGCAACCGACCAACAGGCCCAGCGCTACTACCATTGATGCAAATCGATACATGAACATCATCCAGGGTACGCCGCGTGCAGGGTGGAGATCAGGCGCACCTGTTCCGTATAGGCTTTGGAAAAATCAATGCGCAATAGCGGCTCCTCCGGACAGGCCTCGTCGCTCAACCGACGGTAGTGGCGTTGGTAAGCGCGCCAGTGCGCGCCATCGGTGAGCAAACGACGCGGCTTACCCTCGCGTTCGAAACACAGCAGCAGATGGCCTGGCGCAAAGCGCGCGAATGCGCTGCGCACGGCGGTACGGCAAGCCACGACCAGGGCCAGTTGATGCACTTGCAATTCCTGCCACGCCTGGACGACCGCGCGCTCGGCCTGGCATTGGCGCGGATCGCCACCACCCAACAGCGACGCGAGGGCCGCCTGGGGATCGCCGCAGTCTTTCAAGGGGTTCTGACGCATCACCGGAGTGCAGCCATCCATGCCCATCTCGGTGTACAGCTCGTCGCGGGTTCGCAGACCTTGCTGCAAACCATCGATGGTTTGCCTGAGCAACCCGGCGGCCTTGATCGCCAGGGCTTCGCGCCCGGGAATATCGAGCATATCCACCTGCATGCCCAACGCCTCGCCGAACTGCGCCCAGAAGGTCTCTGTGGTTGCCGGGGCAATCCTGTCGGGTTGTGGCGACTCAATCTCCCTGACCGGCTCAGCCCACTGAGGCACGACCAGGTGGTCATGGTCCACAGCCCGGTGATCCATCGAGTGACCGACCGCGTCTGTGCACGTGTCCAACGCGTCCAGCTCTGGCGATGATTCGCCACCGCGTTGTTCACGCTCCAGCGCTTGGAGCGGGTCCAACCCCAGGAACGCATCGTCGGGAATGGGTTGCCCCGGGACGCCTGGATGGCGCTGATGTCCGATCAGCCGGGCTCGAATCTGCGTCGCGCCCAGTTGGTAAACATCGCCCTCGTTGATCAACCGCGCCTGCCCCTTGCAGAGCCGCTCCACGCTGCCGGACACACCGATACCGTTGCTGCTGATATCGGTGAGGAAGTAGCCACCGTCACGGTAGCTGACCAGGCCATGGTGACTGGAGATCAAACGCGCGGTGTCCGGAATGATCCAGTCACACGCCTTGCCACGACCGATCACGCCGCCGATGCCGTCAAACGTTTTGCGCGCCGGCAACTCACCCCTCGCGGCTTCACACACTTCAAGCACTAATTGCATTGCAGGACCTCCCGGTTCAATGGCCGCGACGAGCCGCCTGGGGATCACCCAACGGACGATAGTCAGCATCATCAAAGACATAATTGGCGTTGCAGCCACCCAGCAAACACAACACAAGCACCACGGCTTGCCACGGACGAAAAGGCATCAGGTTCCTCCCAGGGAAATCAGGTATGCACACGCACTCATTCAGCCCTCCTCGCGGGCATCGCCCATGGGAATCTTCAGGCGGGCCAGCCGATAGAGCAGCGTGCGGCGCGCGACGCCCAGCTCGCGAGCGGTACGCGTGCGATTGCCACGGTTCTTGTGCAGGCAGTCGATCAGGAATACGCGCTCCACCCTCTCCAGGCGTTGGCGCAACGTGGTGTCGACGGGTTCATCGGTGCGCACCGCTGACAAGGACAGGTGCTCCGGCAGGATCACGCCGTCGTCACAGAGCAGCACCGCGCGCTCCACCAGGCATTTGAGTTCGCGCACATTGCCGGGAAAACCATGCCTGGAGAGCTGATCCAGCGCAGCACTCGACCACTCCACGGGCGCGCGCCCCAGGGCAGTGCAGGCCTGTTGCGTGAAATCACGCGCCAGCAGCAGTACATCGCCATCGCGCTCACGCAGGGCCGGCAGTTCAATCGGAAATTGCGCCAGCCGGTAGTACAGGTCTTCACGAAAGGTCCCAAGCGCCACCATCGCGGCGAGGTCTCGATGGGTCGCGGCAATGATGCGTACATCGACTTTATGCGCCGCTGCGGACCCCAATGGGCGAATTTCACCTTCCTGCAATACCCGCAACAGTTTGGCCTGCAGCGACAGCGGCATATCGCCGATCTCGTCCAGGAGCAAAGTGCCACCGTGCGCCGTATCAAACAGCCCTGCGTGGTTGCGTTCGGCGCCTGTGAAGGCGCCCTTGCGGTAACCGAACAGTTCGCTTTCCAGCAGGCCTTCCGGAACGGCCGCGCAGTTTTGCACCACAAAAGCCTTGCTGCTGCGCGGCCCCGCGGCATGGATGGCGCGTGCCACCACCTCTTTGCCGGTACCGGTTTCGCCGCGCAGCAGCACCGTGTATGGGGTCCCCATCACCTTGGCGATCAGTCGACAGGTGGCATCCATGGCCGTGCTGTTGCCGATCAAGCCCAACGCCGCGCGAGGAACGGGCGCACAGTCCTGCGGCTGCGCGACACTTTGCGCAGTGCGCATCCGTCGCAGCAACGCCAGTTGCATCAAGGCGAAGCTCGCCAGATGGCCGAGGGAAACGCTGTAGTCCTGCAACGGTTTCGAGTGGTGGCTCGCACACAGCAATACGCCCGCGAGGGTCTTCTGCCGGTTGAACAGCGGCACGCACAACAATGAATGCCAAGGCGTCGCCATCGCGGGCAAGAACCCGGTGTCGTAGACGCTGGTCGGCAGGTCATCAATGCAAAGGCCCTTTCGCTGACTGAGCACATGCTGCAGCACTTGCTCACACTGGAAGTCCGCGTTTAAAACCGGCTCGGCGGCCGGCAGTCCCGCAGGCAAATGCTCGGCAATCAGGCGCAGTCCGCCGGTTGGCTCGTCGCGCCAATACAATTGGCTGAGTTCGCACTGACTCAGTTGCGCGGCCGCCTCGACACACAGACCCGCCAACGTCGTCTCGTCGCCATCGATGCCCAAGCGGGCGAACCAGGCCAGCAACGCCTCGGCGTAAGCCACGGGATGGGTCAGCGGGTTCAAGCGGTCATCCGTCATTGGCTGAACTCGCAGCTGGGCTCGCCACGGCTGCCCAGGCCGGCATGCACCCGCGACAGGGGCTCGCCACTGGCCATGGTCTCCAGCAACCGATCCACCACCTGTGGCAGCAAGTGGATCTCGATCCATTGATCGATATACCGGGCACCGCTGTCACCATGGGTACACCGCTCAGCCATGTACGCCACCAGCTCAGGCGTGTAGCTGAAGGCGAGCTTGCGCAGTTGCAGCCTTTGCCCGAGGCGCTCCAACTTGAGCCGGGCCATTTCATGCAGCAGCTCACCGGTGAGCGGGTAGTACGGCACCACCCGCATCCGCGCCAGCAATGCGGGCTTGAAGTGGGCACGCAGCAGCGGTTCAAGCGCTTCTTGCAACACCTGCACATCCGGGCGCCGGCCATCCGCGCACAAGTCGCCGACGGCCTCACTGCCGAGGTTGGAGGTCATCAGGAACAACGTGTTGCGAAAATCCACCTCCCGCCCTTCGCCGTCATTGGCCAGCCCTTTGTCGAAAATCTGATAGAACAGGTTCAACACGTCCGGGTCGGCTTTCTCCACCTCATCGAGCAGCACCACTGAATACGGACGTTGGCGCACGGCTTGCGTGAGCACCCCGCCCTCGCCATAGCCGATATAGCCGGGTGGTGCGCCAATCAGCCGCGACAGCGCATGTTTTTCCTGATACTCGGTCATGTTGAGGGTGGTGACGAAACGCTCGCCGCCGTACAGCAGGTCACCAAGGGCCAGGGCCGTCTCGGTCTTGCCCACGCCACTCGGGCCCACCAGCAGGAACACCCCGACGGGTGCGTCGACCTTGTTGAGCCCGGCGGCCACCGCGCGCAGGTTGCGATCAAGGGCCTGTACGGCTTGCTCCTGGCCAAGGAGGCGCGAACGCAACGCGTCGGCAAACCCCATAACCCGCTCATTGGTCTCAAGGGCCAGCTGTTCAACGGGGATGCCGGTCCAGGCGCTGATGACCTGCGCGACCAGGCGCGGGCACACGTGTTGCGCAGACGCTTGCCGCTCCAGCCACTGTTGCTCCAGCGGCTGCCGCTCGCATTCCACTGCCGCCATGCGCAGGTTCAACGCCTGCAAGGCCTGTTCATCGACGACAAGCCCGGTGTCCCTGTCACGGCTCAACGCCTGGTGCTGCAGCGCACCTGCCGCCTGTTCGGCATACAGGCGTTGCAACACTTCGGGCGCGCTGTCCCGGCTGGTGCGCAAGCGTGCACAGGCGGTGTCCAGCACATCCACCGCCTTGTCCGGCAACTGACGCCCTGCCAGGTAACGGGCGCTCAACTGTGCAGCCGCAACGACGGCATCGTCACGAACGTAGACCCCATGGCTGCGCTCATACACCGGCACCAATCCGCGCAGGATCGAAATCGCCTGGTCGACACTCGGCTCACCGATGAGCACCGGCTGAAAACGCCGTGCCA
The DNA here is from genome assembly GCF_016651025.1 of Pseudomonas sp. TH21. Classification (NCBI taxonomy): domain Bacteria; kingdom Pseudomonadati; phylum Pseudomonadota; class Gammaproteobacteria; order Pseudomonadales; family Pseudomonadaceae; genus Pseudomonas; species Pseudomonas sp. TH21. Next base: position 3,753,251 of record NZ_JAEKEQ010000001.1, read on the forward strand.
GCGCAGGATCCTTTTCAAAGTACTGTTTGTATTCCCTCCACGTGGTCGCGGCGATGGTGCGCAACTCGCCACGCGCCAGGGCCGGCTTGAGCAGGTTGGCCGCGTCCGAGGACCCGGCCTGGGCGCCCGCCCCGACCAACGTATGAGCCTCGTCGATAAACAGGATCACCGGTTGCGCCGACGCGTTGATCTCATCGATCACACCCTTGAGGCGCCGTTCGAACTCACCCTTGATACTGGCACCGGCCTGGAGCAAGCCCAGGTCCAGCGTCAGCACTCGTACACCCTTGAGAGGTTCGGGCACCTGCGAGCTGACCACACGCAAGGCGAGGCCCTCGACAACTGCGGTTTTCCCCACCCCGGCTTCGCCGACAAGAATCGGGTTGTTCTTGCGCCGGCGCACAAGGATGTCGATCAGTTGCCGGATCTCGGCATCGCGACACAACACCGGGTCGATACGCCCGTCCTGGGCCTGCCGCGTCAGGTCATGGGTAAAGCGTTCCAGCAAGGATTCGCCATTCGGTGCGCAGGGACGCCGAGGCGTCTGGGCCATCAGAAAATCCTGCACACGCCGCGTGTCCAATCGGCTCAGCACCGCCTGATAGCCACTGCCTGCGTGCTCCAACGGATGGCGCAACAGCGCCAGCAACAAGGCGCCATGATCAACTTCGGTGTGTTTGAGTTCCAGGTGGGCAACCATCCAGGCTTGTTGCAGCCATTGCACAAGCGCCAGGGCAAATACCGGATTGCGTGACGCGCTCGACTCGCCCTTGGGTTGCAAGGTGGCTTGCAGCTCGCCGGCGTCGATCCCCGCATCCGCCAACGCTCGCATCAGAAGGCCTTCGTGATCGTCCAGCAAGGCCAACAGCAAGTCTTCCACCAGCACCTGCGTGCCGCCGCGAGCCACACAACGCTCGGCTGAACGGGCAAGGTCCTGGCGGGCTTGGGCGGTCAACGTCTGGATCAGGTGTTGCAGGTCCACATTCATCATGATGATTCATCCCTAATTAGCGTTGCTGGCCACAATGACCACACCGTCAGCGCATTCATGCGTCAGCCAGCTGGTCCAACCGAGGTGGCAAACGTTCTGTTCGCCCAGGTGCAATGGCCTTATCGATTCCTTGGCCAGCACCAGGCGCAGGTCATATTCCAGAGGGTCCCGTGCGGTCAGTCGCACCAATGAACACAACAATGGATAGTCCGTGCCCGTGGGTAAAAACCCGTGAAAGCGCTGCCAGTCGAGACCTTGCACGTGCACCCTGAACTTGCCGCTGCGATCGGCAACCCGACTTCCCAGCACTTGGTCCACACCCAGCACACTGTTGGCAGTACCCAGGCGATTTCGCTGTGAATCGGCAATCACCACCGTGCGTTCAACCCATTGCTCGATGTGCACGCGACGGTGCTTGAAGTAGTAGCGCAGCACCGTTTCGATCAAGGCTGCCGAATGCGCGCGCAGGCTGAGCAAGCCCAGGTAGGGCAGCAGCCGCTTGCAGTTCAATGGCACAGCGTTGCGGATCTGCGGCCCCCGCAAGCCGATCAAGGCAAACATCTGCTCGGAAAAAGCATCTCGCGCCCCCGCCTGGAAACACGCCCGATAGCGATATTTGCGCCAGATAGGCAGCATCAGCCGCTGCAGGCGATGGTGAAACAGGTCGAGAAACTCGCGCGTCGTGTTGCCGCCTACGCTGTCGGCAAACGCCTGCTCGCCATAAAACGCAGGCAGTGGCGAACCGGCACCGCACAGGCCCAGCACGTTAAGGCGCAGCCGCGCTCGCAACAGGCCGCGCTCAACGAAAAACTCCACCCGGTCAATATCGTGACCGGGAAACCCCAGGCCCGGGTTGGCCTGAAACTCCAACTGGTCATACAGCGCGTCGTCATCCAGGGTCGGATGGGCAACACGCAGACGCTTGATCACCTGCAGAACCGCCTGGAACAGCGAGTACTCACGGATGACGCAGGACAGCGCCGTCAAAGCAGGGGTTGCTGGCCCATCCGGGGTGGCCATAGATACACGTCTCCTTGTGTGCTGATGACTCGTAGTTCGTGGAAGGCATTCAGGCTGGCGTAGAGTGCGAAGAACTCATTGAGTACCGACGCGAACACAAACACTTCGCCCTGGCCGAGAAAGCCTTGCGGATCGATCGTCAGGTCGATGCGTAACCCTCGAAACGGCAGGCCACGCTGCAATCGGTCGACGGCCACATGCCTGACGGAGTGCAATGCGCCCAGCCGTCTCTCGCTGACCTTCTGCGCTTGCCGGTCGTGGTAGCGCGGCAAGTCATAGGTTTCGAGGATGACCCTCAGGGCATTGATGTCGCTCAGTGACAGGTAGTTGAGCGACAGGTTGCTGATAAGCCGCCAGAGAAAGTCCTGGTCCAGGGGCGGTGAGAAACTCGCCGTCGGTGCACTGATGTTCCGAAACGACAACCCTTGGGGTGTCTGCTCGCATGGCTGGTTGATCATCCCGATCTGAAGCAACCTGGGCAGGTTGTGGTTGGTACAGGTCAACTCGATAGACAGCGTTTCCTGATCGTGCTCCGGCGCCCTGTCGAATCCCAGCCAGGTATCGAGCCCGGCGTGCTGTGCGGATGGGCGTTGGCGGATGCTGTAGCTGGGTGACGCCTTGGATGCCTCGGTCGCGCCGTCATGCTCGAAGGACTCGAACGGTACGTAGGTCCGATACCCCTGCCCGCCGGGCTGCCAACCGGTGATGCTGTCCACGGAAAACACACAGGCGTGTTCGCGCGAATACTCCCCCGGAATCAGCAGGTACTCGTCCTGTTTGCCGTCCAGGCGGATGGGCACCGCGTCATGCTTGAACAGGTTGACGATCGGCGTGCAGTACAGCTTCACATTCTCCAGCGTGGGGTGCCGGGCCCCATGGCACGGATTGCGCAGCTCGAAACGCATCACCACCCCACGCACCTGTCTGAGCTGCTCTGACGGCAAGCTGCGCAGCGCATTCAGCCCGCCGACGTCGACAAACAGGTATTTGTCAGGAAAGGCGAAGTACTCCTGCAAATGGCGATACCCGCGAAAAGTATTCATCGGGTAGGGAATCAACGCGTGCTCCTCGTTGAATCCCACCGGGCTCACCTGGTCGGCACCGAGCCGCAGCGCGAGCGCCTGGCCATCAACGTCGCAGACCGGCAAGCCATCCTGGCCGAAGGGCAACACCTCGATACCTTCGAGATGGCGCAACAGGTCCAGGTACAACCCTTGGCCGAGATAGCGATCGCCGGCCAGGTGCAGGCGCAATTGATCGAAGGTCCACTCACTGAAATTGCCTTCGGCACTCATCTCCAGGCGCAGGCTTAACCGGCCCTGCTGGCCCTGAACGCTGTAGTCCACAGCGTTCAGTTGCAGCGGCAGGACCTGTGTGGCGTAACAGGTACGGAAGCGACAGCACTCGCCGTTGATGGCCGCACTTTCCACCGGTGTATCCCGCGCAACACTCACTCCCGGCCCCGCATGCTTCAGCGGATCAAACTGCAGGATGCTGAAAGCAGGCATCGGCCGCATGTAGTTGGGCCACAACAAGTGCATGAGGGAATGGGTCAGCTCCGGCAACTCGTCGTCCAGTTTCTGCCGCAGGCGCCCCGTGAGAAACGCAAAGCCCTCCAGCAACCGCTCGACATCCGGATCCTGGCCGGGCTCGGCAAGAAACGGTGCGAGCGCCGGATTGCGTTCGGAGAAACGTCGCCCCAGTTGACGCAGCGCACTGAGCTCGCTCTGGTAATAGCGATTAAAGGACATCCGGCAAGACCTCGACCTGCCCGGCATCACGCAGCCGCGCGGTAAAAACCACTGGTTGCTTGCCCCCAGCGCCCGTCATCACCGCCTCAATGACAAATGCGAGTGCCAACGGGTCGTGATCCCGTGGCAGCGCGATGACCCGCACCTCCTTTAACCGCGGCTCATAAGCACGGATAAACCGCTCGATCAGCAGGCGCGACTGGCTCAATGACTCATGCAGGCTCTGGTTCATATCATTGAGGTCGGGCAACCCATAGTCCGCCAGTGTCAGAACGCTGCCCGCGCGGATGCTGAGCATTTTCCCCAGGTGGGCTGCTACAGACGTCACGCCGCAAACGGGCGCAGTATCCGGGCGATCAAGGCGTTCGAACAGGCTTCGGTTGTGGGTCATCCCCTGCCCCCTGCTCATGCTTTATCGAGCTTGCCAACAAGCGACAGGGTGAAATCCGCCCCCATGTACTTGAAGTGCGGTCGCACGCTGAGGTTCACGCGATACCAGCCAGGCTCACCGTCGACGTCACTGACAACGATGCGTGCCGCCCGCAATGGACGCCGCCCACGCACTTCGGCACTGGGGTTTTCCTGGTCGGCGACGTACTGGCGAATCCACTTGTTGAGCTCCAGTTCCAAGTCGGTGCGCTCCTTCCACGAACCCAGTTGCTCACGCTGCAAGACCTTCAGGTAATGGGCCAGGCGGTTGACCACCATCATGTAGGGCAGTTGGGTACCCAGGCGATAATTCAGTTCGGCATCCTTGCCCTCGGCGCTGATGCCGAACTGCTTGGGTTTCTGCACCGAGCTGGCGGAGAAAAACGCGGCGTTGTCGCTGCCCTTGCGCATCGTCAGGGCAATGAAGCCCTCTTGCGCCAGCTCGTATTCACGCCGGTCAGACACCAATACTTCGGTGGGAATCTTGGTTTCGATTTCACCCATGCTGTGGAAGTGATGCAACGGCAAGTCTTCCACGGCCCCTCCGCTTTGCGGCCCGATGATATTCGGGCACCAGCGAAAGCGCGCGAAGCTGTCGGTCAACCGGGTGGCGAAGGCATAGGCCGTATTGCCCCACAGATAGTGCTCGTGGCTGTTCACCACATTTTCCTGGTACCCGAAGGTCTTGACCGGGCATTCAAGGGGATCGTAAGGCGTACGCAGCAGAAAGCGCGGCACCGTCAACCCGATGTAGCGCGAGTCTTCGCTCTGGCGGAAACTTTGCCATTTGGCAAACTGCGGACCTTCGAAATGGTCTTTGAGATCCTTGAGGTCAGGCAGGCCGGTGAAGCTTTCCAGGCCAAAAAAGCCCGGCCCGGCGGCAGCGATAAAAGGCGCGTGGGCCATGCAGGCCACACTGGAAGCGTATTGCATCAGCTTCACGTCGGGCGCACTGGGGGAAAGAAAGTAGTTGGCGATCACCGCGCCCACCGGTTGACCACCAAACTGGCCGTATTCAGCGCTGTAGATATGCTTGTACAACCCCGACTGGGTGACTTCCGGTGAGTCTTCGAAATCATCCAGCAGGTCCTGCCGCGAGACGTTCAGCAGTTCGATCTTGATGTTTTCACGGAAGTCGGTGCGTTCGACCAGTAACTGCAAGCCACGCCAGGCGGCTTCCAGCGCCTGAAAATCCGGGTGGTGCAGGATCTCGTCCATTTGCTGGCTGAGCTTTGTGTCGATCTCGGCGATCATGCGGTCGACCAAACGTTTCTTGACCGGCTCGCCGCTGTTCTGCGGCTTGATCAGTTCTTCGATAAACGCCGAGACGCCCCGCTTGGCAATCCCGTACGCTTCGTCGTCGGCGCCGAGCAAAGTCTGGGCAATGATGTTGTCGAGGATGCTGTATTCATCCACGGCGTGTGCAGGCGTCGCGTTCTGTTGGGTGGTCATGCTGTCAGTGTCCTTTTAACTGAGAATGTCAGGCGGTAGGGCTGTTCAGCCCTAGCTCTGCCAATACCCTTGCGCGGGAAACGTCATCGGCCAGGGCCTGCTCGATGGCTTTGCGAAAGCTTGGCGTATTGCCCAACGGTCCCTTGAGCGCCATGAGCGCCTCACGCAACGCCATCAACTTGTGCAGCTGGGGAATCTGCTCCACCAGGTTCGCAGGGTTGAAATCCTTCATGGTGTTGATACGCACCTGGATGGCCAACTCGGCGGCGTCGTCGCCTTCCTGGAGCCGGTTGGGAACATTCAGCGTCAGGCTCAGTGCCTGCTTGGCCAGCACCTCGTCGAGCGTGTTCTTGTCGAGTGCGACGGGCTTGCGGTCTTCAAGCTTGCGCAGGTCTTCACGCTGGGTGAAATCACCGAGGACCAGCAGCTTGAGCGGCAGCTCAACCTCCTCCTGCGCCCCACCGATAGCTGGCTTGAAGGTGATATTGATACGTTCCTTGGGTGCTACCGAACCGTCTTTGGCCATGGTGCTGCTCCGTTTTCAAGTGGCTCGAAAGCCTATTCAAGTACCGCTTCAAGATCGAAGAGGCACAGCCTGCGATGGGTGTCTTCCTTGCGCTCGCGCACGGCGTGGTTTTGTGGCATCAGGTCGCAGCAGCGGTGCAGGAGCTGGGCCACCTGCAGTGCCAGCTGCGGCTCCCAGCGCTCAAGCGCCGACCGTTGCAACTCGTGATCGAGGTATTCGAGCTGGATCTTTGCCAGCTCATGCTTGCCCGCGTGTACACACACGCGGGCCTGTGCGAGACGCCAATGAAACCGGGCACGATCACTGTGGGCGCCGTGCATGCCCTGCTTGAACACAGGGATGACACTCTTGAGCCCGTCCTTGCGCAGCCTGGGCACCGCCTCCTGCAAGGCCTTCTCCCATGGTTCGGCATCGACATCGGCCGCGACTGCCGGTGACTCAGGCCTGCGCAGGTGACGGGTTACCTGCAGCGCGATCCAATCGCGGGTTGCCGTGTCGGCGAACGGTGTGCCGTCGTGAAAGCGATACTCGGGCAGGTTGGGCAAGCGTTGCAGCAACAAGGCAAAAGACACTTCCAGCTCGGTCATGGCCTGATCCGCCTGCAGCGCCTCCAGGCATTGCCAGAGCCTATGCAGCCCGTCGAACCAGAACATGGCACCGGCGAGGCTGGCCTCAAGTTCGAGCATCAGGTCGGCGTGATGCCCTTGGGCAAAACGCTCCTGGAATCGTGTGAGTTTGTCGGGGGCCAGTCCGCGCAATGAGGTGACGTGCTGGTTGTCGGCGTCCGGATAACTGACCAGCGCCAGCCATGCCAAGGTTCGATTCAGGCGTAATGCCCGCAGGTCGGTGGCGCTCTGTCGCAACCACCAGGCACACAAGGGACGAGCTTGCTCCTGCAAGGTGCGCAACACTCTGTGCGCTTGTTTTTCGTTCTCCACCACCGCTTCGGGCTTCAGCAGTTGGGTGGTGGCCTGCTTGACCTGGGCAATCGCACCGCTCAACCCGGCAGCCTGCGGCTCATCGTGTGCAACGCGTTCCAATCGCTGCGTCAGTTGTCGGCGAATCGGCAGCAACAGCGGCGCGTCATCTCCCAGGTGTTCGGTCCACAGTTCATCGAGCCGCACCAATTGTTCGAGTACGCAGTGAAACAACGGCTGCTGGCTCTGTACCGATACACTCTGCGCAAACAACGGCTCAAGCCGTAATACCAACCAACGCAGCGCTGCGCTCCGGGTGCGCAGCTTTGCGGGATACAGCGCCGCCCAGTGCTGCTCGCAGAGATAACGCAACAACCCGAGGCCGGCCAGCAACCCGGGGAAGGAGTCACGCTGATGCAATGCCCAGGTCAACCAGACGCCTACGCGCAGATCCTTGGACTGGCGACACAACAGCGACTCACTGATTTCGAGGACCTTGTGCCAATCGGGCTGGCCGCTGCCATGCAGCGATTGCGCCTTCTCCAACTCGGTCTCGAGCGCGTCATACTCATTCGAAAAGCGCATGTCGCTGCCAGCAAAACTTGTTTGCGAGCACGGCATTTTTGCGACTTCGAGATAATGATCACACAACTTGTCCGAATAAGACATTGAGCACCGCGCACAACTACCAAAGACAGCAAAGGCCAACTAAGCACATTAAATTCGTGCATCAGAATGCCACCTGACCTTCGCTCGATTCGCAACGAAGTTCGCAAACCTTAGCCATGCATTGAACATCCAGCAAGCGAGGGAAGTGCACTTAAGGAATTTCCTACAACCCTTGTAAATTGAGGCGTGCGCAGCAGATTGCACAGGTAAACAAGCATCCAAGCCGTAACTCCCGCCCCTACCCCAAATGCGGCTTATACAAAGCCTATGAGCAACTAATTGCGCACTTCTGCGCAACACACTTCACTTAAAACCGCTTAAAAACACCCCTGTTGACTCAATAGTTCGATCAAGAACCTGCCAGACCATTACTTTCATTGGCCCTCGCACTTTCCGGCACGCTTCTTGTTAAGGGTATGTCTCCGACCGGCGCACTTGCCCGTTGGAACTACCTCATCAATCAGGCAAGGAAACCGTCATGCCAACACCCGCGTATCTTTCCATCACCGGCGTCAAGCAAGGTTTGATAACGGCAGGTACATTCACCCAGGACTCGGTAGGCAATATTTATCAGGAAGGCCATGAGGACCAGATCCTGGTGCAGGCCTTTTCTCATCAGGTGATCATTCCCCGTGATCCGCAGTCCGGCCAGCCAACGGGTCAGAGGGTCCACAAGCCCCTGATGATCAGCAAGGTGTTCGATAAGTCCTCGCCACTGCTGTTCAGCGCGTTGACCAGCGGCGAGGAGGTCAAGTGCCGGCTGGAATGGCTGCGCACGTCCTCGGCCGGCACCCAGGAGCATTACTTCACCATCGAGCTTGAAGGCGCGACCATCGTCGATATCCAGTCACGCATGCCCAATTGCCAGGACCCGGACAATGCCCACTTCACTCACCTCGAGGAGGTGTACTTCACCTATCGCAAGATCGTCTGGACGCACGAAGTCTCTGGCACGTCCGGATCGGATGACTGGCGCAGCCCGGTAGCGGGCTGAGGCAACTCGTGCCGCAACGGCAGCCAGGGACGGCGCCGTTGCGGCCAGGTGGCTAGACCATGGCCAACGGGTGCTTGCGCTTGGGGGCGCCGAACACGCGGTCGATGGCGTCAAGGTCATGCTCGTCCAGCACCAGCTTGGCCGCAGCGGCGTTGAGCCGCACGTGCTCAGGGTTGACCGCCTTGGGGATGGCGATCACGCCGTCCTGGCGCAACACCCAGGCCAGGGCGACCTGGGCGGGTGAGACCTCATGACGGCGCGCAATCTGCTTGAGGGTCGTGCTGGACAACAACGCTCCGCCTTGGGCAATCGGACAGTACGCCATCAACGGCAAGTGATGTTGTTGCCACCACGGCAGCAGGTCGAATTCGATACCACGCTCTTCGATGTTGTAGAGCACCTGGTTGGTCGCGCAGGCCGGGGATGCAAGTTCCTGCAGGTCGGCCACATCGAAATTGGAGACACCCCAGCGGCCGATCTTGCCCGCCTCGCGCAAACGTTCGAAGGCCTCGACGGTTTCTTCAAGCGGGTACTGGCCACGCCAGTGCAACAGATACAGATCGATATAGTCGGTACCCAGGCGCGCGAGACTGGCTTCGCACGCACGCGGGATACCCTTCTGGCTGGCATTGTGCGGGTAGACCTTGCTCACCAGGAACACCTGGTCACGCCGGCCGCGGATGGCCTCGCCGACCACCGTTTCGGCACCGCCTTCGCCGTACATCTCGGCGGTATCGATCAGGGTCAGGCCCTCGTCGATGCCCAGTTGCAACGCCGCGACTTCAGCGCGGTGCTGGTCTGGATCCTCGCCCATGCGCCAGGTGCCCTGGCCGACGACAGGGACGGGAACGCCCGCCAGATCAATGGTACGCATGACAATCTCCTGATGAATGTGCGGATTAACAGTGTGGCATTGGCCGGACAAAAGGGTTCAATCGAAGTATGGTTGCGCTCTGCCAAGTCGCCAGGAAGGACCTGCAATGCTGTTTGTCGTGATGCTCGGGGGCAAGCACCCCAGGGCGAAAATTGAAGTGCATGATGTGGTGTTCGCTGCGGCGGACACGCTGGAAGCCACCTACCCGCAACTGCGCGACGGCTGGTTCGGCAGCCCCAAGGGCGTGCATATCGATTCGTGGATGGCAGTGGATGGCGTCGACGGCTGGAAGGTCGAACTCAGCCACCTGGCTCCCGAGGCGGGAGCGCATCACCTGTATTTCATCAACCTCGGCGGTTATGAAGCCAACAGCTTCGGCGAGGCCCATCATTACCTGCTGGTAGTCGCGCGCAACAAACAGGACGCCACCCGCCAGGGCAGGCAACAGATGCTGCGCCATTGGTCCCAGGCCCACACCGACGGCGTGCTGGATATCGACGACTGCCTGCCCATCGACCTCGTGGACGGCCGCTACCTGCACCTGGTGCAGGGCCCGCACCGGCCGATCATCCAGCGCAACGACTATATCGTCCTGCCCTGAATCCGGCGCCCTACCCGAACGGGGTATGGCGCCCTGCCCGCCACCTGCCTGACAGTGCCATCAGTCCCTTCGCCTGATAACAGCACAACACAAGGTGGGTCCCCATGCATAAAGCCTTTATCGCCCTGTTCAGCGCCGTATTGCTGGCCTTGCCGGCCCTGAGCCAGGCCGCAGACGCCGCGGACAACACCCTGCGTATCTACAACTGGGCGGATTATATCGGCGAGACCACCCTGGCCGACTTCGAGAAGGCCACGGGGATCAAGGTGATCTACGACACCTACGATTCCTACGAAACCGTGCAGGGCAAGTTGCTCTCCGGACGTTCCGGTTATGACCTGACCTTGCTCAACGCCTCGCTGGTGCCGCTACTGATCCAGGGCAAGGTGTTCCAGCCACTGGACAAAACGCAACTGCCCGACTGGAAAAACCTCGACCCGCTGGTACTCAAGCACCTGGAAGCCCATGACCCGGGTGTCACCTATTCCGCGCCGTATACCTGGGGCAGCAATGGCGTGACCTATAACGTCGACATGATCAAGGCGCGCATGCCGGATGCGCCCATCGGTTCGCTGGCGATGATTTTCGATCCGAAGATCGTGTCGCGATTTGCCGACTGCGGCATCACCTTCATGGATTCGCCCACCGACATGATCCCGCTGGCCCTGACCTATCTGCACCTGGACCCGAACAGTGTCGCGCCCAAAGACCTCAAGGCGGCCCAGGCGGTGTTGATGGCCGTGCGACCGTACATTCGCAAATTCGACTCCAGCGGTTTCATCAACGGCCTGGCCAACGGCGATCTGTGCCTGGCCACCACCTGGTCCGGCGATTACGCCACCTCCCAGGCGCGCGCGACAGAGGCCGGGGCGAAGATCAACCTGGACTACTTCATTCCCCAGGAAGGCTCGCTGATCTGGTTCGATAACTTCTATATCCCGGCGGATGCGCCGCATGTCGCCAATGCCCACAAATTCATCGAATTCCTCCTGCAGCCCGCGACCATGGCGGGCGTGAGCAACACCATCCATTACGCCAACAGCAACCTGGCATCCAAGCCGCTGGTGAATGCCGATATCCGCGACAACCCGGCGATCTACCCCGACGCCGCGACCCTGCAGCGCCTGTTCACGCAAAAAAGCCAGCCACCGGCCGCCGTGCGCCTGATCACCCGTACCTGGAATGCCGTGAAGACCGGCAAGTGAAAACCAGCCATTGAAGGTAAATGCCATGACTCTGCCAAATCCTGCTTTCTTCGCCCAGTTCGACAATGCCAAGCTGGACGCCGCCGACAAAGCTCACTACATGCACGGTTTCCATATGTTCGACGAGCACCGTGAACAGGGCTCGCTGAATATTGCCGCCGGCGACGGGGCCTACATCTACGACACCCAGGGCAATCGCTACCTGGACGCGGTCGGCGGCATGTGGTGTACGAATATCGGCCTGGGCCGCGAGGAAATGGCCGAGGCCATTGCCAATCAGGTGCGTCAGCTGGCCTATTCCAACCCGTTCTGCGACATGGCCAATGTCACCGCCATCGAGCTGTGCGCCAAGCTTGCCAGCCTGGCCCCCGGCGACCTCGACCATGTGTTTCTGACCACCGGCGGTTCAACGGCGGTGGACACCGCCTACCGGCTGGTGCAGTTCTACCAGAACAGCCGTGGCAAGCCGACCAAGAAACACATCATTTCGCGCTTCAGCGCGTACCACGGCAGCACGTTCCTGACCATGTCGATCGGCAACAAGGCCGCCGACCGCGCGCCGGAATTCGATTTCATGAGCGACCTGTTCCACCACATCGCCTGCCCCAATTACTACCGGGCGCCACAGGGGATGAGCGAGGCGGAGTTTCTCGACAGCCTGGTCAACGAGTTCGAAGACAAGATCCTTACCCTGGGCGCGGACAACGTCGCAGCGTTCTTTGCCGAGCCGATCATGGGGTCGGGTGGCGTGATCATTCCACCCAAGGGCTACCACCGGCGCATGTGGGAGATCTGTCAGCGCTACGACTTGCTGTACGTGGCCGATGAGGTGGTGACGTCCTTCGGACGCCTCGGTGCGTTTTTTGCCTCCGAGGACGTGTTTGGCATGCAGCCGGACATCATCACCACCGCCAAGGGCCTGACCTCCGGCTACCTGCCATTGGGCGCGTGCATTTTCTCCGAGCGCATCTGGCAGGTGATCGGCGAGCCGGGCAAGGGCCGTTGCTTTACCCACGGTTTCACCTACAGCGGCCACCCGGTCAGTTGCGTGGCGGCGCTGAAGAATATCGAGATCATCGAGCGCGAAAACCTGCTGGCGCATGTGGAAGATGTCGGGGTTTACTTGGAGCAACGCCTGCAAACCCTGGTCGATTTGCCACTGGTGGGCGATATCCGCTGCCAGCGCCTGATGGCCTGCATCGAGTTTGTCGCCGACAAGCACACCAAGGCGCTGCTGCCGGACGCGGTCAATATCGGCGAAAAAATCCATCTTCGCGCCCAGGCCAAGGGCTTGTTGGTACGCCCCATCGGTCACTTGAATGTGATGTCACCGCCGCTGATCATCACCCATGCGCAGGTCGACGAGGTGGTCGAGACCCTGCGCCAATGCATCCTCGACACCGCCGCCGAACTGCGCCAGACGGGCGAGTACCAGGGCCAATGAACCTCAACGCCGAGCCTGTCTCGGCGTTTTTGCCTGGGGGTTGGCCTGCGGGTAGACTGGCCAGCATGACGACAGCCCCCGACCCGACCCTGCAGCAACTGGAAGCCTGGCACCGCGCCCTGGCCCAGGCACTGATCCATGTGGACGAGGCGTGCTTCCTCGAACACCTGGCCAGCGCGCTGTGTGTGCTCACGCCCATCGAATCGATGATGATCAGCCTGGAGCGCCAGGGCCTGGCCCCGCACTTGCTCTATCAGCAGGGTATTCCCCGCGCCTATCAGGACGAAATCATCCACCGCTACTTCTCGCGCGGCTACCTGCTGGACCCGTTCTGCCTGGCAGTCGACAAGGGCCTGGCCGAGGGCTTCTATCACTTGGCCCAGATCGCCCCGGACGATTTTTTCAACAGCGAGTACTACAAGACCTACTACCTGCGCAGCGGCGGTGCCCAGGAGAGTTACTACATTGTCGACCTGGGGCCACAGAGCAAGATCTCGCTGTGCATGTTCCAGGGCCTCAGCGCCGGGCAGTTCAGCGACGCGCAACTGGCGTTGCAGCAGGCCACCCAGGCCATGGTCCGCGAATTGCTGCGCCGCTTTGGCACCACCGGGGGCCTGGCCAAGGTGATCCGTGATGAAGGGTTTACCCAGACCCAGGCGCACCAGCAAATCGAGGCGGCGTTCATGGGGTTTGCCAGTGGCGTGCTGACCGTGCGCGAGCGCGAGATCGCGCACTTGATCCTGCGCGGCCACTCGGTGAAATCCACGGCCCAGGTGCTGGGGATCTCGCCGGAAACCGTGCGCATGCACCGCAAGAACCTGTACACCAAGCTCGCGATCAATTCCCAGGCCGAGCTGTTTGCGTTGTTTATCGAATGGTTGACCCGCAGCGGCGCCATGGCCCGCGCGTGAGCCACTGGGCATTTACCGGGAACTTTGCCAGGAAATAACCGCCTGAATCCGGTACGCTCACCGTTTTTACTCAAGGAGTTAATCCCCATGGCCAAAGCCACCGCCCGTCACATCCTCGTTTCCACTGAAGACAAGTGCAACGAACTCAAGGCCCAAATCGAAGGCGGCGCTGATTTCGCAGAAGTTGCCAAAGCCAACTCCAGCTGCCCATCCAGCCGCCAAGGCGGTGACCTGGGTTCGTTCGGTCCAGGCCAGATGGTCAAGGAATTCGACAGCGTCGTGTTCAGCGCCCCGGTCAACACCGTGCAAGGCCCGGTGAAAACCCAGTTTGGCTACCACCTGCTGGAAGTGACCAGCCGCCAGGACTGATCCAGTCTGCGCTGATGCTATAAACAACGGCCCGCCTTTTGGTGGGCCGTTGTGCATGTGATGACTGGCGACGTTGATGCCGTTAGCGTACAAATCCCTAATCTTCTTCACCCGGCGTTCAAGGCTGACAATGCGATTGGCTTTTTCATCTCTGCTGAGTTCCACCCTGGCCTTGCTGATGGCCAGTACGGCCGTGATCGCGGCCCCGCAAACCTACCTGACGGTGTACGGCGAACCGGCCAAATATTCTGCCGGTTTTACCCATTTCGACTACGCCAATCCGAATGCGCCCAAGGGCGGCACGCTGCGGCGCTCGGCCCTGGAAATCGGGCGTTTCGACCACGTGTTGCCGTATATCGACAAAGGCATCGGCGTGTCCCAGGTCGACGGCTGGCTGTATGCCCCCCTCGCCCAGCGTTCCTTGGATGAACCCTACACGGTGTATGGCCTGGTGGCCGAGAAGATGGAACGCGCCGACGACGGCCTGTCGCTGCGTTTCTACCTCAACCCCAAGGCGCGTTTTGCCGATGGCAAGCCGATCACCGCCGAAGACGTGCGCTACAGCTTCGACCTGCTGATGACCCAGGGCAGCCTGCGCTTTCGCACACTGTTCGCCGACGTCAAGCACGTCGAGGTCGAAGGCCCGCGCCAGGTGCGCTTCGATTTTTCCAGCAACGAGAACCGCACCCTGCCGCTGGATATCGCCACCCTGCCGGTGTTCCCCGAGCACTGGTGGAAAACCCGCGACTTCGCCAACGGCGGCGGCTACGAAGCCCCGCTGGGCAGCGGCCCGTACAAGGTCAGCAAGATCGATTCGGGCAACACCATCACCTTTACCCGCGACCCGGACTGGTGGGGCAAGGACCTGCCCGTCAGCCGTGGCCTGTACAACTTCGATCACCTGAGCCTGGAATACTTCGGCGACACCGAAGTGGCCCGCCAGGTGCTGCGCGGCGGCGCCTACGATTTCAACCGTGAGTTCTCCGCCACCGGTTACTCCATCGGCTACAACGGCCCGGCACTCGACGATGGCCGCCTGCAACGCGCGCACTTGGCCAAAGCGATGTCGCAGCCGTCCCAGGGTTATGTGTTCAACGTGCAAAAACCGATGTTCAAGGACCGCCGTGTGCGCCAGGCGCTGGCGATGCTGTGGGATTTCGAATGGGCCAACCGGCAGATGATGCGCAATATGTACATCCGCCAGCAGAGCTACTTCTCCAACAGCCCATTGGCCGCAACCCAGTTGCCGACTCCGGAGGAACTGGCAATTCTCGAGCCCTTGCGCGGCCAGGTGCCGGACGAGGTGTTCACCCAGGTGTTCAAGGCGCCGGTCACCGACGGCAGCGGCATGATCCGCGACAAGCAACTGCAAGCCCTGGCCCTGCTTGAAGAGGCCGGTTGGAAACCGCAGGGCGACAAGCTGGTCAACGCCGCGGGCGAGCCGCTGGAGTTCACCTTCCTGAATGCCCAGAACGGCGTCGAGCGTTTGCTGTTGCCGTATAAACGCAACCTCGCGCAGATCGGCATCACCTTGAATATTCGCCGCATCGACTCCTCGCAATACGTGAACCGGCTGATGGCGCGCGACTACGACATGATTGTGACCGGCTTCCCGGTGACGACATCGCCCGGCATGGAGCTGTACAACTACTTCGGTTCGGCGGCCGCGTTTGATTCGGGCGCCAACAACTACATGGTGCTCAAGGACCCGGCCGTCGACACGCTGATCAAGGGCCTGGTCAAGGCTGATACCCAGGCGCAGATGCTCAACTACGCCCATGCCCTGGACCGCGTGCTGCAATGGAATTACCTGTGGATCCCCAATTACTACCCGCCCGGCACGTCCGCCGCGTGGTGGAACCGGTTCGGTCGCCCGGCCATCGAGGCGCAGAACGACGAGGCCCTGGAAACCTGGTGGGAGATCAGCCCGACGCCGCTGACCAATGAGCAAATGGACGCCGAGCTGAAAAAACGCGGAGGGACGCGCTGATGTTTGCCTATATCGTGCGGCGCCTGCTGCTGATCATCCCGACGCTGGTGATTATCCTGCTGGTCAATTTCGTCATCGTGCAGGCCGCGCCAGGCGGCCCGGTGGAACAAGCCATCGCCCACCTGCAAGGCATCGGCGGCGGCGCAATCGGCGGTTCATCCGGCGAGGGCATCAGCAGCGGCTCCCGCGCCAGCCGTGGCCTGGACCCGAAACTGATCAAGGACATCGAAAAACAGTACGGCTTCGACAAGCCCGCGCCGGAACGCCTGTGGCTGATGCTCAAGAGCTACGCCAAGCTGGATTTCGGCAACAGTTTCTTTCGCGGCGCCACGGTGACCGACCTGATCCTGGAGAAAATGCCGGTCACCGTATCTCTCGGCCTGTGGGCCACGCTGATCACCTACCTGGTGTCGATCCCCCTGGGAATTCGCAAGGCGGTGCGCCATGGCAGCAGCTTTGATGTGTGGAGCAGCACCGCCATCGTGATCGGTTATGCGATGCCGGCGTTTCTGTTCGCAATGTTCCTGATCGTGGTGTTCGCCGGCGGCACCTCGCTGAACTGGTTCCCGGTACGCGGGCTGGTCTCGGAGAATTTCGAAGAGCTGAGCACGCTCGGCAAGATCGCCGACTACTTCTGGCACCTGGTGTTACCGGTCAGCGCCTTGGTGATCGGCGGGTTTGCCACCTTGACCATCCTCACCAAAAACTCGTTTCTCAATGAAATCACGCGTCAATACGTGGTGACCGCGCGGGCCAAGGGCTTGAGCGAACGGCGAGTGCTGTACGGCCATGTGTTCCGCAATGCCATGCTGCTGGTGATTTCGGGGATTCCCCAGGCGTTTATCAGCGTGTTTTTTGCCGGTTCGCTGCTGATCGAGGTGATCTTCTCCCTCGATGGGCTCGGGCGCATGAGCTACGAAGCCGCCGTGTCGCGTGACTACCCGGTAGTGTTTGGCTCGCTGTTTATCTTCACCTTGTTTGGCCTGCTGATAAAACTCATCGGCGACCTCTGCTACACGCTGGTGGACCCGCGTATCGACTTCGCCGCGAGGAACGCCTGATGCTTAATCTGTCTCCGGTGGCCCGTCGGCGTTTCGAACGCTTCAAGAAGAACCGTCGCGGCTGGTGGTCGCTGTGGCTGTTCATCGGCCTGTTCATCCTGACCCTGGGCGGCGAGTTGATCGCCAATGACAAGCCCCTGGTGCTCAGCTTCAAGAACGAACTGTATTTCCCGGTGTTCAAGCGCTACACCGAACAGCAGTTCGGCGGGCAACTGCCGTTCCAGGCCGATTACCGCAGTGACTACGTGCAACAGCTGATCAAGCAGGACGGTGGCTGGATGCTGTTCCCGCCGATTGCGTTCAGCGAGGACACCCCCAACTACGAACTGACCCGCCCTGCCCCCAGCCCGCCCTCGGCGGTGAACTGGCTGGGCACCGACGATCAGTCGCGGGACGTGCTGGCGCGGGTGATCTTCGGCGCGCGGGTGTCGATCCTGTTTGCCCTGGCGCTCACCGCGATCAGTGCCGCCATCGGCATCGCCGCCGGTGCATTGCAGGGATACTACGGCGGCTGGGTGGATTTGCTTGGCCAGCGCATCCTGGAGGTGTGGTCCGGGTTGCCGGTACTGTATCTGCTGATCATCCTGTCGGGCTTTGTCGAGCCCAACTTCTGGTGGCTGCTGGGGATCATGGCGCTGTTCTCCTGGCTGGCCCTGGTGGACGTGGTGCGCGCCGAATTCCTGCGCGGCCGCAACCTGGAGTACGTCAAGGCGGCGCGGGCCTTGGGCTTGGGCGACGGCAAGATCATTCGCCGGCATATCCTGCCCAACGCCATGACCGCCACCTTGAGCTACCTGCCGTTTATTCTGACCGGGGCGATTTCGACCTTGAGCGCCCTGGATTTTCTCGGCTTCGGCATGCCGGCGGGCAGCGCGTCGCTGGGGGAACTGATCGCCCAGGGCAAGCAGAACCTGCAGGCGCCCTGGCTGGGTTTGACTGCGTTTTTCACCTTGGCGCTGATCCTGTCGCTGCTGGTCTTTATCGGCGAGGCGTTGCGTGACGCCTTCGACCCCCGCTCATGAGTAACTGCGTATGAACCTGATCGAGATCCGCGACCTCAGCGTCGCCTTCAGCGGCCAGACCGTGGTACGCAACCTGTGTCTGGATGTGCGCCCCGGCGAGTGCCTGGCGCTGGTCGGCGAGTCCGGCTCGGGCAAGTCGGTGACGGCCCATTCGATCCTGCAATTGCTGCCCGAGGCCGGTACTGCAACCACCGGCTCGGTGAAGTATCGCGGCCAGGAACTGGTCGGCGCCTCGGCCGCCACCCTGCAGAAATTGCGTGGCAACCGCATTGCGATGATTTTCCAGGAGCCGATGACCTCGCTGAATCCGCTGCACAGCATCGAAAAGCAGATCGGCGAAACCCTGCTGTTGCACAAGGGCCTGGGCGGCAAGGCGGCGCAGGCGCGCATTCTGGAGTTGCTCGAACTGGTCGGCATCCAGAAACCCCAGGAGCGCCTCAAGGCTTACCCGCATCAGCTCTCCGGCGGCCAGCGCCAGCGGGTGATGATCGCCATGGCCCTGGCCTGCGAGCCAGAGTTGCTGATCGCCGACGAGCCCACCACCGCCCTCGACGTTACCGTGCAGCGCAAGATCCTGCTGCTGCTCAAGTCGTTGCAGCAGCGCCTGGGCATGTCGCTGCTGCTGATCAGCCACGACCTCAACCTGGTGCGCAGCATTGCCCAGCGTGTCTGCGTGATGCGCGCCGGAGAAATCGTCGAGCAGGCCGACTGCCAGACCCTGTTCACCGCGCCGCAGCACCCTTACAGCCGCCTGCTGCTGGATGCGGAGCCGGCCGGCGAACCGCTGTGCAGCGATGCACGCGAGACGGTGTTGCAGGTCGACGACCTGACCGTGCAGTTCCCCCTCACGGGCGGGCTGCTGCGGCGCAAGACTTACCTGCGTGCAGTGGACGGCATCAGCCTCAGCGTGCAGCGCGGCAAGACCCTGGGGATTGTCGGCGAGTCGGGCTCGGGCAAATCCACCCTCGGCCAGGCGATCCTGCGCCTGCTGGATTCCACCGGCAGCATCCGCTTCCAGGGGACCGCCCTCGACCCGCTCAACCACCAGCAGATGCGCCCGTGGCGCAAGCAGATGCAGGTGGTGTTCCAGGACCCTTATGGCAGCCTCAGCCCACGCATGTCGGTGCAGCAGATCATCAGCGAAGGCCTGGAAGTGCATGCGCCGTGCAGCCTGGCCGAGCGTGACGCGCAAGTGATCCAGGTGCTCAAGGACGTGGGCCTCGACCCTGCCAGCCGACACCGCTACCCGCATGAGTTCTCCGGCGGGCAGCGCCAACGCATTGCCATCGCCCGCGCGCTGGTGCTCAAGCCGGCGCTGATGCTGCTCGACGAGCCGACCTCCGCGCTCGATCGCACGGTGCAGAAACAAGTGGTCGCGCTGCTGCGCGAACTGCAGGAAAAGTATGGCCTGACCTACCTGTTCATCAGCCATGACCTGGCCGTGGTGCGCGCCATGGCGCATGACATGATCGTGGTGAAGGACGGCAAGGTGGTGGAGCGTGGCGCGAGCCATGCGGTATTCGACGCGCCGCAGCATCCCTACACCAAAGAGCTGCTGGCGGCGGCGCATATTCCCTTGTAAAACGCGCCTCCTGTGGGAGCGGGCTCGCTCGCGAAAGCGCTGTATCAGTGCCGGATTTACTGGCTGGCACGCCGCCTTCGCGGGCAAGCCCGCTGCCACAGGATCGCGCCTATCCCCCATTTGTGTTGACGGCGTGAGCATGAACATCAACGAAAACCTCAAGGACTACCAACAGGTTCGTGGCCTGGCGATCCAGTCGTTGTTCGAGATTATCGAGCAGTCCAGCGAAGGCACGGTGATTGTCGACCGTGACGCGAATATCGTCTGGATGAACGAGCGCTACGCCAAGCGTTTCGGCCTGAACAGCGCCGATGAAGCCATCGGCCAGCCGTGTGAACAGGTGATTTCCAACAGCCTGTTGCGCCAGGTGGTGCGCAATGACCAGCCGATCCTGCTGGATATCCAGGACACGCCCAAAGGCCCGCTGGTGGTGATGCGCCTGCCCATTCACGACGATGCCGGCGCGGTAATCGGCGCGATTGGGTTTGCGCTGTTTGATGAGCTGCGCAACCTGTCGCCGCTGATCGAACGCTACCTGAGCATGCAGCAGGAGCTGGCCTCGACCCGTTCGTTGCTGCGCAAACGCCAGAGCAAGTACAACTTTGCGCATTTTATCGGCACCAGCGCGGCCAGCCTCGAAGTCAAGCGCCGCGCCCGGCGCAGCGCGAGTGCCGAGTCACCAGTGTTGCTGCTCGGCGAAACCGGCACCGGCAAGGAGCTGCTGGCGCAAGCGATCCACGGCGCCTCGCCGCGGGCGCACAAGGCATTTGTCAGCATCAACAGCGCGGCGATTCCGCATGATTTGCTCGAGGCCGAGTTCTTCGGCACTGCGCCCGGCGCGTTTACCGGCGCCGACCGCAAGGGCCGTCCCGGCAAATTCCAGATTGCCCAGGGCGGCACGCTGTTCCTCGATGAAATCGGCGACATGCCACTGCCGCTGCAAAGCAAGCTGCTGCGGGTGCTGCAGGAAAAGGAATTCGAACCGGTCGGCTCCAACGAGATGCTGCACAGCGATGTGCGGGTGATCGCCGCGACGTCGATGGACCTCGAAGCGGCAATCAAGCGCGGGGAATTTCGGGCAGACCTGTATTACCGGCTGAACGTGCTACCGATCCAGGTGCCGCCACTGCGTGAACGCCTGGAGGATATTCCGGCGCTGAGCGAGGCGATCCTGGAGGAGCTGCGCAGCCAGCACGAACTCGACCGTGACGCCCTGGGGTTGTTGGCGCAGCATGCGTGGCCGGGAAATATCCGCGAGCTGCGCAATGTGCTGGAGCGCGCGGCGTTGTTGAGTGATGACCTGGTGTTGGATGCCGAGGAAATTCGCGCGGCGATTGGCACCTTTACCCCGGTCGAGCGCACCGCAGTGCCGGCGGTAGCCGGTGAAACATTCAGCGCAGCACGCGAGCGCTTTGATCGGCAGGTGATTGGGGCGGCGCTTGCGGCGTGTGAAGGCAATGTGGTGGACGCGGCGCAGCAGCTGGGGCTCGGCAGGTCGACGCTGTACAAGAAGATGGTGGCGTTGGGCATTGCCCAGTCTCAATAAAGAGACACAATTCCACAAACGAAGACACCCCAGTGTAGGAGCGGGCTTGCCCGCGATTGCGGTGTATCAGTGCCCTGTAAGCTGACTGGCGCGACGCTTTCGCGGGCAAGCCCGCTCCCACAGGGGATCTCCCGCAGTCTCAAAATAGAGATAAATTTCACAAGGCGCTTAGTAAAAATACAAAATATTCTTATATTTCAACAAGTTAAATATTTGGCACACATCTCGCTATAGCCCTTCCCCACCACAACACCCCACAAAAATAACAATCCGATGGAGACACACCATGAGTGTGATCATTGCCCTGGCAGCCCTCGCGCTGCTGATGCTGGCTGCCTACCGTGGCTATAGCGTTATCCTGTTTGCCCCCATCGCCGCGCTCGGCGCTGTCCTGCTCACCGATCCTTCTGCCGTTGCCCCCGCGTTTACCGGGGTGTTCATGGAGAAAATGGTCGGCTTCATCAAACTGTATTTTCCGGTGTTCCTGCTCGGGGCGGTGTTCGGCAAGCTGATCGAGCTGTCGGGCTTTTCGCGCTCCATAGTGGCGGCGGCGATCCGCTTGCTCGGCACCCGCCAGGCGATGCTGGTGATCGTGCTGGTGTGTGCCCTGCTCACCTACGGCGGCGTGTCGCTGTTTGTGGTGGTGTTTGCGGTGTACCCGTTTGCCGCGGAGATGTTTCGCCAGAGCAATATCCCCAAGCGCCTGATCCCGGCGACCATCGCCCTCGGCGCGTTTTCGTTCACCATGGACGCGCTGCCCGGCACGCCGCAGATCCAGAACATCATCCCCAGCACCTTCTTCAACACCACCGCCTGGGCCGCACCGTGGCTGGGGTTGATTGGCACGATCTTCGTGTTCTGCACCGGCATGCTGTACCTTGCGCGCCAACGCAACAAGGCCCAGCGCGCCGGTGAAGGCTACGGCACCGAGTTGCGCAACGAGCCGGAAACCGCCGACAACCTCAGCCTGCCGAACCCGTGGATTGCGCTGTCGCCGCTGATCCTAGTCGGCGTGATGAACCTGCTGTTCACCCACTGGATCCCCCAGTGGTATGGCAAGACCCACAGCCTCAGCCTGCCGGGCATGAGTGCGCCGGTGACCACCGAAATCGCCAAGCTCACCGCGATCTGGGCAGTGCAGGCGGCGTTGCTGGTGGGGATCCTGATGGTGCTGGTGTTTGGCTGGTCGGCGATCAAGAGCAAGCTTGCCGAAGGCAGTAAAAGTGCGGTCAGCGGTGCGCTGCTGGCGGCGATGAACACCGCGTCGGAATACGGCTTCGGCGCGGTGATCGCTTCGTTGCCAGGTTTTCTGGTGCTCGCGGACTGGCTGAAGGGCATCCCCAACCCGCTGGTCAACGAAGCAATTACCGTGACCTTGCTGGCCGGCATCACCGGTTCGGCCTCGGGCGGCATGAGCATCGCCCTGGCGGCCATGTCCGAGAGCTTTATTTCGGCGGCGCATGCGGCCAATATCCCCCTTGAAGTGCTGCACCGGGTCGCCGCCATGGCCAGCGGCGGCATGGACACCCTGCCCCACAACGGCGCGGTGATCACGCTGCTGGCCGTCACCGGCCTGACCCACCGCGAAGCCTACAAGGACATTTTCGGCATCACGATCATCAAGACCCTTGCGGTGTTCGTGGTGATCGGTACTTTCTACGCCACCGGCATTGTGTGAGGTTTTCATGACGACATTGAACGGCAAGACCGCCCTGGTTACCGGCTCCACCAGCGGCATCGGCCTGGGCATCGCACTGAGCCTGGCCAAGGCCGGCGCCAACCTGATCCTCAACGGTTTCGGCGACGCCAGCGCGGTGATTGCCCAGGTGCAGGCGTTCGGCGGCAAGGTCGGCCATCACCCGGCGGACGTCAGCGACCCGGCGCAGATCGCCGACATGATCGCCTACGCCGAGCGCGAGTTCGGCGGCGTGGACATCCTGGTCAACAACGCCGGCATCCAGCATGTGGCGGCCGTGGAAGATTTTCCGGCGGAACGCTGGGACTCGATCATCGCGATCAACCTGTCCTCGGTGTTCCACAGCACGCGCTTGAGCTTGCCGGGCATGAAGGCCAAGGGCTGGGGGCGCATCGTCAACATCGCCTCGGTGCACGGCCAGGTCGGTTCGGTGGGCAAGGCCGCGTATGTCGCGGCCAAGCATGGCGTGATCGGCCTGACCAAGGTGGTCGGCCTGGAAACCGCCACCAGCAACGTGACCTGCAACGCGATTTGCCCGGGCTGGGTGCTGACGCCACTGGTGCAGAAGCAGATCGATGACCGCGCCGCCAATGGCGTCGACCCGCAGCAGGCACAGCATGATCTGCTCGCGGAGAAACAGCCGTCGCTGGAGTTTGTCACGCCGCCACAACTGGGTGAGCTGGTGCTGTTCCTGTGCAGTGAGGCGGGTGCCCAGGTCCGCGGGGCCGCCTGGAACATCGACGGTGGCTGGCTGGCCCAGTAACCCGTCCGATGCGCCAAACACCGGTGATTTCTGGCTGACTTCATACAAGAACTAGAGACCGTGCTGATGTCCGACATCCTCTGGCAACCCTCCCCCGAACGCATCCGCAACACGCGGATGGACCAGTTCCGGCGCTATATCAACGAACACCACGGCGTGCAGCTCGACGACTACGCCGCCCTGCACCAATGGAGCATCGACCAGCGCCCGGCCTTCTGGCAGGCGATCGTGGCATTCTTCGAGGTGCAATTTCGCAGCCCGCCCACGGCCACGCTGATCGAAGACCGCGAGATGCCCAGCGCCCAATGGTTTCCCGGCGCCACGCTGAATTTTGCCGAACACCTGCTGCGCCGCCGCGATGCCCACCCCGCCGTGGTTGCCATCAGCGAAGACGGCCGGCGCGAACAACTGACCTACGCCGAACTCGCGGCCCACGTCGCCGGCCTGCAGCGCAGCCTGCGTGCGGCCGGGGTCGGCGTGGGTGATCGGGTCGCCGCGTGCATGCCCAACACCTCGCAAACCCTGGTCGGCATGCTCGCCACCACCAGCCTGGGCGCCATCTGGTCATGCTCATCGCCGGACTTCGGCACCCAGGGCGTGATCGACCGTTTCGGCCAGATCGAGCCCATGGTGCTGATCACCTGCGCCGGCTACCGCTATGCCGGCAAAACCATCGACCAGAGCACCAAGCTGAATGAAATCCTGGAGCGCCTGCCGTCCCTGCAGCAATTGATCATCGTGCCGTACGCGCGGCCGCAGGCGCAGGTCGAGGACTACCGGACCCAGGCCAATGTCGCGCTGTGGGAGGACTTCTATCGCGCCGGTGGCGAGCCGGAATTTGTCCCGGTGCCGTTCGATCATCCGCTGTACATCCTGTATTCCAGCGGCACCACCGGCGTGCCCAAGTGCATCATCCACGGCACAGGTGGCGTGTTGCTCACCCACCTCAAGGAACACGGCCTGCACGCCGACCTTTCGCGTGAGGATTGCCTGTTCTACTACACCACCTGCGGCTGGATGATGTGGAATTGGCTGGTGTCGGTACTGGCCCTGGGGGCCACGGCGGTGCTGTATGACGGCTCGCCGTTCCATCCGGGGCCGGAGCGCTTGATCGATCTGATCGACGCGGAACGCATCAGCGTGTTCGGCACCAGCCCCAAGTTTCTCGCCACCCTCGAAAAGGCCGGGCTGCAACCGCGCCTGAGCCATGACCTGGGCAGCCTCAAGGGGCTGATTTCGACTGGTTCGCCGCTCTCACCGCAGAGCTACGACTACGTGTACCGCGAAATCAAGGGTGAGCTGTGCCTGTCGTCGATGTCCGGCGGCACCGATATCGTCTCCTGCTTTGTAATCGGTAACCCGGTGTTGCCGGTGCGTCGCGGTGAAATGCAGTGCAAGAGCCTGGCGATGGCCATCGAAGTCTGGGATGACCAGGGCCAGCCGCTGGTCGGCGAAAAAGGCGAGCTGGTGTGCACCCGGCATTTCCCGGCGATGCCGATTGGCTTGTGGAACGATCCGGGCCAGAAGAAGCTGCGCGCCTCCTACTTCAGCCAGTTCCCTGGCGTGTGGGCGCAAGGCGACTACGCCGAACAGCGCCCCAACGGCAGCCTGCTGATCCACGGACGCTCCGACGCAGTGCTCAACCCGGGCGGTGTGCGTATCGGCACGGCGGAAATTTATCGCCAGGTGGAAAAAGTCCCGCAGGTCGTGGAAAGCCTCGCCATCGGCCAACGCTGGCAGGACGACGTGCGGGTGGTGCTGTTTGTACGGCTCAACGACGGCGTCACGCTGGACGAGGCGCTGGAGCAGCAGATTCGCCAGGTCATCCGCGCCAACACCACGCCACGCCACGTGCCGGCGAAGATCCTTGCCGTCACCGATATCCCGCGCACCATCAGCGGCAAAATTGTCGAACTGGCGGTGCGCAATGTGGTGCATGGCGAGCCGGTCAAGAACACCGACGCACTGGCCAATCCGGAGGCGCTGGCGCAGTTTCGCGACCGTCCTGAACTGGCCTGAAGATGAAAGGTTTCAGCCCTGAAGCACTCATTTGAAGACAAAGCCCCAATGCATGCTATTTTTCGAGGGGTAGTCAGCCGTTCCCGACTCACGGGATAATCGGCCTTTGTCATTTTCAAAGCGTCATGCTCAGGGCTTTTTCATGAAAGGAACATCCACCGGTAGCGAAGCTGCTGCATTGATTGCGCGGCTGGACTGGGCGCAAAGCCCCCTCGGTGAGGCCAATGATTGGCCGCAAAGCCTGCGCACAGCCGTGGATATCGTCGTCAATTCGCCGATGCCGATGCTCCTGCTGTGGGGCAGCCAACTCACCCAGCTCTACAACGATGGCTTCGCACGCCTGGCGGGCAACAAGCACCCCGAGGCGATGGGCCAGCCGGCCCATGCGACCTGGCCGGAGCTGGAAAGCTTTACCGGGCCGGTCTACGACGCCGTCCTCAGCGGCCAGGTGCGCACCTTCAGCGAGCAGCGCTTCGTGCTGCAACGCGACCACCGCGATACCGACATCTGGCTGGACCTGACCTACAGCCCGATCCGCGACGAAAGCGGCTGCGTGGCCGGCATCCTGGTCACCGCCATCGAAACCAACGAGCGTCGGCGCGTCACCTTCGAACTGCAACAGCGCTCCGAAGACAGCCTCAAGGCCCAGCACAATAGCGAGCAACGCCTGCAACTGGCCCTGGCCGCCACCGACGCGGTGGGCACCTGGGACTGGGACATCGGCGAGGACCGCTTTATCGCCGATGCGCACTTCGCCTACCTGCATGGCGTTGATCCCGACGATGCCGGGCTGCTGCCCATCAGCGCCTACCTGCAAGGCGTGCACCCCGAAGACCGCGCCATGGTGGCGCGCAGCATCAAGCACTGCATCACCTTCGGCACCGAGTACGCCGAGGAATACCGTCTGCTGCAGGCCGATGGCCAGGTGCGCTGGGTGTTCGCCCGTGGCCGCTGCTACAAGGACGCGCACGGCCGCCCGGCGCGTTTCCTCGGCGCCGCGCTGGACCTCACCGAGCGCAAGCACACCGAGCAGGCCTTGCGCCAAAGCCAGACCGAGCTGCAACTGATCATCAACGCCATGCCGGTGCTGATCGGCTATGTCGATCACGAACAACGCTTTCGGCTGAACAACAGTGCCTACCTTGAGTGGTACGGCATGACGCCCCAGGAGCTGTACGGCAAGAGCATCCGCGAAGTGCTCGGCGAGGAGGTGTATGCCGGGCGCGCGGACAAGATTGCCGCCGCGCTCAAGGGCAAGGCCTGCAGCTTCATGACCATCACCCCGCACCGCGACGGCCGACCGCGCCATGCGCTGATGAAGTACCTGCCGCGCTTCAGCAATGACGGTTCGGTGAATGGTTTCTACATCTTTGTGATCGACGAGACCGAACGCAAGCTCACCGAAGAAGCCCTGCGCCACCTCAACGAGAACCTCGAGGAACGCGTGGCCCAGCGCACCCAGGCGCTGGCCGAGGCCAACCAGCGCCTGCAGAACGAAATGTTCGAGCGCGAACGTGCCGAAGATGCCCTGCGCCATGCGCAGAAAATGGAAGCGGTGGGCCAGCTCACCGGCGGTATCGCCCACGACTTCAACAACATGCTCACCGGCATCATCGGCAGCCTCGACCTGATGCAGCGTTACATCGCTGCCGGGCGCAGCGACGACATCGGCCGTTTCGCCGACGCCGCGGTGTCCTCGGCCCATCGCGCGGCCGCCCTCACCCATCGCCTGCTGGCGTTCTCCCGGCGCCAGTCGCTGGACCGCCGCCCGACTGATCCCAACCAGCTGGTGGCCTCGCTGGAAGACCTGTTCCGGCGCACCAAGGGCGCGCACATCAGCCTCAAGGTGCAACTGGGCCACGACATCTGGCCGGTGAACACCGACGCCAGCCAGCTGGAGAACGCCCTGCTCAACCTGGTGATCAACGCGCGTGACGCCATGCCTGATGGCGGCGAGATCCTGATCGAGACCGCCAACAGTTATCTCGACGGCACCGACATCACCACCCTTGAACCGGTGCGCGCCGGCGACTACGTGATGCTCGGCGTGTGCGACAACGGCACCGGCATGGCGCCGAAGATCCTGGCCAAGGCATTCGACCCGTTCTTCACCACCAAGCCCATCGGCCAGGGCACCGGCCTGGGGCTATCGATGATCTATGGGTTTGCCCAGCAATCCGGTGGCCACGTGACCATTCAGAGCGAACCAGGCCAGGGCACTTGCGTGCGCCTGTACCTGCCACGCCTGCACGGCACCGCCCTGGAAAGCAGCCTGCCGCCGAACCTCAGCGAGGCACCGCTGGCGCTGGCCGGCGAAGCCGTGGTGGTGGTCGAGGATGACCCGGCGGTGCGCATGCTGGTGGTGAATGTGCTCGACGAACTCGGCTACACCGCGCACCAGGCCGCCGATGCCCGCACCGCGCTGCCGCTGCTGGAATCGGATTTGCGCGTGGACTTGCTCGTCACCGACGTCGGCCTGCCGGGCATGAATGGCCGGCAACTGGCGGAAATCGCACGCCAGCATCGACCAGGCCTCAAGGTGTTGTTCATGACCGGTTACGCTGAAAAAGCTGCCGAGCGCCAGGGCTTCCTGGAGGACGGCATGGACATGGTCGCCAAGCCATTTTCCATCGACTTGCTGGCGACAAAAATCCGCAGCATGATCAGCGTCGAAGAGTGAGTTCAGGCATAATCGCGCGCCGTCGCACACCTGGTAGAGACCAATGAAAGCCCAAGCCCGCCATATCCTGGTGAAAACCAGCGAAGAAGCCGAACAACTCAAGCAGCGCATTGCCAAGGGCGAAGCGTTTGATGTGTTGGCCAAGAAGTACTCGACCTGCCCGTCCGGCAAGCGCGGCGGGGACCTGGGAGAAGTGCGGCCGGGGCAGATGGTCGGGGCGATCGATGCGGTGATCTTCAAGAAACCGGTGAAAGTGGTGCACGGCCCGATCAAGAGCAAGTTCGGGTATCACCTGGTGCAGGTGTTTTACCGGGATTGATCGCTTGTTGCTGCGGTGGTTGTGAGTAGTTGTGGTTGGTTGTGGCTAGCGGGCTTGTTGTGGTGAGCGGGCTTGCCCCGCGTTGGGCTGCGTAGCGGCCCCAAAAATCTTGGGAGCGCTGCGCACTCCAACGCGGGGCAAGCCCGCTCACCACAGAAGCCCACTCACCACAGAAGCTCGCTCACCACAACAAGACCACTCACCCCGACAAGCCCTCCCTTGCCACAACCACAAGCCCGCTCACCACACGGAGCGGCTTAAATTCGCGGGATGAGCGCACCAGGCACTTGAATCACCCGGCTCGCCAACCGATGTCCGGCCACGGCGGCCTCCTCTGGTGAGCCGCCTTTCAGCCGACCCGCCAGATACGCCGCACTGAACGAATCCCCCGCCGCCGTGGTGTCCACCACTTTCTCGACCTTCAGCGCCGGCACTGAAAAGCGCTCGCCGTTGCAGCGAATCAAGCACGCATCCGCCCCGCGCTTGAGCACCACTTCGGCGATACTCGGATAGGCCGCGAACACCTGCTCGCTGTCTGCATAGCCAAACAAGGCGCGCTCGTCATCCTCGGTGAGCAAGGCGATGTCCACCTCGGCCAACACCGTGTGATACGCCGCGCGTGCCGCTTCGACACTGGCCCACAGGCGCGGCCGGTAGTTGTTGTCGAACACCACTCGGCCGCCGCGCCGACGGGTTT
Source organism: Pseudomonas sp. TH21 (assembly GCF_016651025.1). Taxonomy (NCBI): domain Bacteria; kingdom Pseudomonadati; phylum Pseudomonadota; class Gammaproteobacteria; order Pseudomonadales; family Pseudomonadaceae; genus Pseudomonas; species Pseudomonas sp. TH21. Next base: position 3,782,779 of record NZ_JAEKEQ010000001.1, read on the forward strand.
CCACCAGCGCTTGCAGCAAACGCGCGCGCCCGACTTCACCCAATACCGCCAGGGTGATACCACTGAAATACACCACGTCATAACCCGGCAAGGCCGCCAGGATCGGCTCGGCGGCCGGCGTGGTGAAGCAGTCGCGCACCGCCGCTTCGTTGCGCCAGTAGAGGAATTTGCGCTCGCCATTGGCGTCAGTCTGGATGCAATAAAGCCCCGGCAGGCGACCAGGCAGGCGCTGGACCTGCGCCAGGCCAAGGCCCTCTTCGGCCCACTGCGTGCACATGGCATCGCTGAAACTGTCGTCGCCCAGGGCGGTGACGTAGTCGACGGCGCCGCTATCGCCCAGCTCGCGGCGCAGGTACACCGCCGCGTTGAGGGTGTCGCCGCCGAAGCTCTGGTGCAGGCTGCCATCGGCGCGGTGTTGCAGTTCGATCATGCATTCGCCGATCAGGGCGATGCGCAAGGGTGTGTTCATGCCTTCTCATCTCTGGTGTTCTTTGGGGCCTCATCGCCGGCAAGTGAGCGCCTGCAGGGGAAAGCGCTGCCAGGCCGGCGATGGGGCGACGCGGACTAGAAGCAGGTCTGCAGGGACTCGATCACCTGCAACTGCTCATCCACCAGGCAGCCGACCTGCCACTTGTCGAAGGTCAGGCAAGGGTGCGAAGTACCGAACGAAATGATGTCGCCGATACGCAGTTCCACGCCCGGCGCCACGCTCATGAAGGCGTGCTGGTCCATCACCGCGGTGACGGTGCAGGCGCTTACGTCATCGCCTTCCGCCGGCACGATCCCGGCCTTGTAGCGCTTGAGCGGCACCGGCAGGCCGGCGTCGTAGGCCACGTCGCGCTTGCCCAGGGCAATCACCGCAAAACCTGGCTCGGGCAGCGATTGCACATGGGCCCAGACTTCCAGTGCCGGGCGCAGGCCTTCGTTGAGATCGCTGCGGCGGTCAAGCACGCAGCACTGTGCTTGCTTGTAGATGCCATGGTCGTGGGCCACGTAGCTGCCAGGGCGCAACACACTGAGGAACCGGCCGGCGGCGTTCTGCTCTTCGAACGACTCGGCGATCAAGTCGTACCAGGCCGAACCCGAGGCGGTGACGATCGGCTTGGGCAGGTCAAAGGAGCCGTTATTCTGCAGATCGACAGCCAGGCGCACCAGGCTGGCGGCAAAGTCGCGGATACCGCTGATGGCGTGCTCGCCGTGGATCACGCCTTCATAGCCTTCGATCCCCGTGAGGGCCAGCGCCGGCTGGGCCTTGATCGCCTTCGCCAGGTCACGCACTTCCTGCTCGCTGCGGCAGCCGCAACGACCACCCACCACACCGTATTCGATCATCACGTTCAGGCGCAGGCCACGGGCAGCGAAAAACAGACCGAGGTCGGCGACATTGTCCGGGTGATCGACCATGCAGTGGAAGTCGAAATCCTGGTCGGCCAGCAGGTCGGCGATCAATGCCATGTTCGGCGCGCCGACCAGTTGGTTGGCCATCAACACGCGACGCACGCCACCGGCATACGCAGCACGGACCTGCACGGCGTTGGCCAGGGTGATACCCCAGGCGCCGGCCTCGATCTGGCGTTGAAACAGCGCCGGCATCATGCTGGTCTTGCCATGGGGCGCAAGCTCTGCGCCGCTGCGGCTGACAAAGTCCTGCATCCAGCGGATGTTGTGTTCCAGGGCCTCGCGGTGCAGCACCAGGGCAGGCAGGCTGACGTCGCGGACCAGGTGTGCACCGACGGCGGTGGCGCCTTTTTCAACGGCATTGTTGGCAGGCATGGAAGGTTCCTATTCGTTGATGCGACGGGCCAGGTTATTGGCGCTTTCGATCAGCACCCGGCGGTAGTCGTTGTAATTTTTGATCGCATCGGCGCGCGGCGCGACGATGCACAGGGTCGCAATGCTGATGCCCTGCGCGTCCCGCACCGGGGCGGCAAAGCAATGGGTAAAGGTGTCGGCCACACTGTCGAAGGAGAAGAACCCATCGAGCGTGGCCTGGCGGATCTGGGCCAGGAAGGTCTCCAGCGGCAGGCGCTGGCCGTCCGGCAGGATGAAGTCGGCGTAGTCGATCAGGTCGATGATCTGCTGGTCGCTCAAGTGCCCCAGCAACAGGCGCCCGGACGCGGTCCACGGGATCGGCGCGTTTTCGCCGATGTCCGAGGAAATACGAAAATGCCGCTCACCCTCGCGCATCAGCGCGACCGTGTATTTGCGCCCGTTGAGCAGGCACATCTGCGCGGTTTCGTGGGTCTGGCTGACGATTTCCTGCAGGGCTTGGTCGGCCTCGCGGGTCAGGTCGAAATGCCGCAAGTGCGCCTGGCCGAGGAAGTACAGCTGGCGACCCAGGTAGACGTGACCGTCCTTGCCGACCGTTTCCAGGATGCGCCGTTCGAGCAGGGACGCGACCAGCTCGTAGACCGTGGATTTCGGGCTGCCGATGCCGCTGGCGATATCATTCGGGCGCAGGGGCTGGCCGATTTCCTTGAGAAAGTCGAGGATATCGAACGCCCGGTCCAGGCCCTTGGCGCGGCGTTTGATGGTGTCTTCGGTCATGGCAGTCGTTGGTCCGGTCAGAGTGGTAATGCTGCACAGTGAACCCCTGTGGGAGCGGGCTTGCCCGCGATGGGGGTGGTTCAGTCACACTGGGGTTGCCTGACGCGTCGTCATCGCAGGCAAGCCCGCTCCCACATTGGATTTGCAGTGGTCTCAAGAAAGGGGCATTTAGCCTTTTTTCTTGTAGGCCACGCAATCGATCTCGACCTTGCAGTCCACCATCATGTTGGCCTGCACGCAGGCGCGCGCCGGGGCGTGTTCCGGGGTGAAGTATTCACCGAATACCTTGTTGAAACTCCAGAAATCCCGTGGATCTTCCAGCCAGACGCCGACGCGCACCACATCTTTCAATTCGTAACCGGCCTCTTCGAGGATCGCCACCACGTTACGCATGGTCTGGCGGGTCTGTTCGATGATGCCGCCGTTGATGATTTCACCGTCCACCGCTGGCACCTGGCCCGAGACGTAGAGCCAGCCGTCCGCTTCCACCGCGCGGGCGAAAGGACGTGGCTGGCCACCGCCGGCGGTGCTGCCGGTGCCGTAACGAGTAATGCTCATAAATATATCTCCTGCTAATAAATCGATTAAAAACGAATGTTCTTCAAAAACTCCGCCAGGCGCGGCGATTGCGGCCGCTCGAAGATGTCCTTCGAGGCGCCCTGCTCTTCAATGCGGCCCTGGTTCATGAACACGATCTTGTCGGACACTTCATAGGCAAAGCGCATTTCGTGGGTGACCAGCAACATGGTCATGCCCTCTTCCGCCAGGCCCTTGATCACGCTGAGCACCTCCCCGACCAGTTCCGGGTCGAGGGCCGAGGTAACTTCGTCGAACAGCATCAGGCTGGGATTCATCGCAATCGCGCGGGCAATCGCCACACGCTGCTGCTGGCCACCCGAGAGTTGCCCCGGGAAGTGATTGCGCCGCTCCAGCAGGCCGACGCGGTCGAGCCATTTTTCGGCGAGGGCCACGGCCTCGTCCTTGCCCATCTTCTTGACCTTGAGCAGGCCGAGGGTAACGTTCTGCAACGCGGTCAAATGCGGGAACAGATTGAATTGCTGGAACGCCATGCCCGTCATCGCGCGGTGCTGGGCAATCACCCGCTCGGGGTGACGCACGCGTTTGCCGGCAATCTCGCTGTAGCCGATGGACTCGCCATCCAGGGTGATCTGGCCGCCCTGGAATTCCTCCAGCAGGTTGACGCAGCGCAGCAGCGTGGTCTTGCCCGAGCCGCTGGAGCCGATCAATGTCACCACGTTGCCGCGCTGCATGGACAGGTCGACGCCCTTGAGCACTTCGACCTGGCCGTATTGCTTGCGCAGGCCACGGATGTTCAGCAGCGGTTGGTTGGTTTGAGGTTGGTTCATGGCAAGGCCACCCGCTTTTCAATGTAGCGCCCGAATAACTCGATGGCGTAGTTGATGACAAAGAACATAAAGCCTGCGAACAGGTAGAACTCCAGGGTCATGAAGGTGCGTGCGATCACCTGTTGGGTGCTCAGCAGCAATTCGGCCACGCCGATTACCGACAGCAAGGTCGAGGCCTTGACGATTTCCGTGGAGGAGTTGACCCAGGTCGGCAGGATCTGGCGCAGCGCCTGCGGCAACAGCACGTAGCCCAGGGACTGGTAAAACGTCAGGCCGATGGCCTTGCCCGCTTCCAGTTGCCCACGGGGAATGGCTTGCAGCGCGCCGCGCACGATTTCCGAGACGTGGGAGCCGCAGAACAGCGTGAGCCCGACGGCACCGGCCTGGAATGCGCTGATCTGCCAACCGAGCGCCGGCAGCATGTAGAAGCACGCCAACACCAGCACAAACACCGGCGTGCCACGGATCAGGTCGACATACAGGCGAAACGGCGCGCGCATCCAGAATTTGCCGTAGGTCAGGATCAACCCGGCGACGATACCGATCAGCGTGCCGAAAATAATCGCCAGCGCCGAGACATACACACTGGCCTGGAACCCCGCCCAGAGGGTGTCCCGGGCGATCCACAACTCATGCAACCAGCTGGGGGATTCGTACATGGAAACCTTCCTTAACGACGGATCGCCAGACGCTGTTCCAGGTAACGGAGCAGCATGGCAATGAGGTAACAGGCAGCCACGTAGAGCGCCGTCGTGACCAGCCAGGTTTCAATCACCCGGTAGCTTTCGACGTTGATCTTGCGGGCGTAATAAGTCAGCTCGGGCACCGCAATGGCAGCGGCCAGCGAGGTGTCCTTGAACAGCGAAATAAAGTTGTTCGACAGGGCTGGCAGCACGTTGCGCAACATCACCGGCACGGTGATATAGGCACGGATCCGCCATTCGCCCAGGCCGATGGCCAGGCCGGCTTCGCGCAAGCCCTTGGGAATATTCAACAGCCCGGCGCGGAACACTTCGGTCAGGTAGGCCCCGGCGTACAACGACAAGGTGATGATGAACGAGGGGATCTTGTCCAGGCGGATGCCCAGGCTGGGCAGCGCGAAGTAGATCAACAGGATCAGCACCAGGATCGGCGTATTGCGGATCACCGTCACATACACCGAGGCGAGCACACGCAAGACCTTGTGTTTGGACAGCATGGCAAATGCCATCAACAGGCCGATCACGCAACCGATGGCGATCGACAGCAGCGCCAGCTCGAGACCCAGGCCGAGCCCCGCCAGCAAGCTGGGGAAGTCGCGCCACACGGCGGCAAAGTTCAACTGATAGTTCATGGTCGGCAGTACCTGAATGGGGCGCCGTCAGCGACGCCCCAGCGTTTACGAATTACTTGAACTCAACCGGGAAGCCGATCGCCGGTTCTGGCAGATCCACACCGAACCATTGCTTGAACGAGGCCTTGTAGGTCGGGAACTCCACGCCGGTCATGGCTTCATGCAGCGCGGTGTTGACGAAGTTCAGCCAGTCCTGGTCGCCACGCTTGACGGCGCACGCGTAGGTTTGCGGGCTCCAGGCGTAGGTCGGGCTGCGGTAGCGGCCGGGGTTCTGCACCATCAGGTATTTGACCGAGGACTGGTCGGTGGCGGCGGCATCGGCGCGGCCGGAGTTCACCGCCTGGTACATCAGGTCGACGCTGTCGTACTGGTCGACCTTGGCCTTGGGCAGTGCCTGGTGCACCAGTTCCTCGGCGTAGACGTTCTGCAGCACGGCGACGGTGACGCCATCACCGGCGGCCTGCAGGTCTTCGATTTCCTTGTATTTGCTGTTGTTCGGCAGCAGCAGGCCCACACCTTCACGGTAGTAAGGCAGGGTGAACGCCACTTGCTGCGCACGGCTGGCGGTGACGGTGATGAACTGGCAACTCATGTCGACCTTGTCGGTCAGCAGGTTGGGAATCCGTGCGTCGGACGACTGCACCACAAACTCGACCTTGCTCGGGTCGTTGAACAGACCCTTGGCCACAATGCGGCCGATGTCGATATCAAACCCCTGCAACTTGCCATCCGCTCCCTGGAAGTGCCACGGCGCATTGGTACTGCCTGTACCCACGATCAGGTGCCCACGCTTGAGCACATCATCGAGCTTGCTGTCCGCCGCCTGCACTACGCTGGCGAGGGAAGCCGATGCGGCGAAGAGAAAAACACACGCTTTAAACACGGAAGGTCGGTGATGCATGACAAGCACTCCAGGAGTTGTGTATTCCGCTATACCGGAACTTAGTATGTAACAACGGAATAGACAGCAGAAAGTGTGCCACACGCGGTCACAGAAAAATATGACAGGACTAAATTGCTTATAAATCAGCTAGATGAAGACTCGCGATTCAACAGGCGTTGCGCCACTACCTGAAATCATTTTGCTACCCAAGGCCCCAGACGCCGGTGACAGCCACCGGCCCGTGCGCCACAACGGTGTTACCCCGCACCATCACGGTGCGCGGCAGGCATGGAAAAATCGCGGCGCTCGGCTAGCCTTGATGCAATGCCTACACGCCCCGCTGCAGGAGCCGGCTTGCTGGCGAAAATCGTCAACGCTGACGCCGGCGCCGACAGATGGGCGCCATTTGGTTGAGAGGGTCTATGTCGATAAAAGTCTGTCTTGTCGCGGGTTTGCTGACGTTGCTGGTGGCTGGCAACGCTGCGGCCAGTAACGACCGCCGTGAATGCAAGGAAGAACTGCGCAAGCTCAACGATGCCTTGAGCACCAACTACACCAGCCAGAATCATCATGGTTACCGCCAGGCGAAAGCCTCGCGGGACAACCTGGAATACAAGAAATGCGCGAGCCAGGCCCGCAAGGCGCGCGAGCGGGTGGAGCGCGACGATGACCTGTGAAGGTTGACAGTAGACGCAGGTGATATCCCGGCTTAGCGTTGGCAACACACCCACGCGGCCTGAAGGGAGATGACCATGGGAGTGGCCACGCAAGAAATTTCCAATGCGCAGGAGTTTGCCAGGGTACTTAACACACCACGCCCGGTGTTCATTCTGTTTGTTACCGAACACTGCGCTGCCTGTGCGACTGCAGGGCCGCTATTTGCCAGGACGGCCGGCAGGCATCCCTGGATCGTCAGCCTGATACTCGATTGCGCGCACACGCCGAGGCACCCTGATGTGACGGGCACCCCGACATTACTGATCTACCTGGACGGAGCCCTGGTAGACAAACTCAAAGGTTTCGGCCCTGAAGAAGAACAAGTGCAGTGTGTGCAGGCCTTGTTCAGCCGCTATGACCGCAGCCTGCGTGCAAAAGCACCTGCGTCACCCGGCGCTCCTCCACTGCGGCTACCGTCAGACGCCAGCCCTCATGCTCCAGGCTATCGCCCACCACCGGCAGGCGGTCGAGCAGGCTCATCACCAAACCCGCCAGGGTTTGATAATCCTCGGTTGCGGCAGCCTTGAAACCGGTGCGCTGACGCACCAGGTTCAGGTTCAAGGCGCCATTGGCACGGTAGCCACCCGCTTCCTCGACAATGTCCGGGCCCTCGACTTCACTGGCGTCCGGCAACTCACCGGCGATGGATTCAAGGATGTCGGTCATGCTCAGCACCCCCATGAAGTCGCCGAATTCGTTAATCACGAAGGCGATATGGGTCGACTCCTGACGCATCTGCTCCAGCGCGTTGAGGATCGAAAAACTCTCCAGCAAGTTGATCGCGCGGCGCGCCAGGTGCTCCAGGTTCGGCTCGTTGCCGGCCAGGTATTCCTTGAGCAACTCCTTCTTGTGCACAAAGCCCAAAGGCTCATCGACATCGCCGTTGCGGATCAACGGCAACCGCGAGTAAGACGAATGCATCAGTTTCAGGCGGATAGTCTCGGGATCGTCCGCCAGGTCAATACAGTCGACCTTGGCCCGCGGCGTCATCAGTGTGCGAATCGGCCGCTCGGCCAGTTGCAGCACACCGCTGATCATCACGCGCTCACGCCGATCGAACAGCGGGCCCTGTGCAGCATCCGGCTCGCCCAGCAGGTCGGCAACCTCTTCACCCACCTCCTCCACTGCCAGGCTGCGACCGCCGAGCAAGCGCATCACCGCGTGCGCGGTACGCTCGCGCACCGGCAGCACACCTTGTGCTGACTTCTTGCGACGTGCGCGGGCAATCTGGTTGAACACCTCGATCAGGATCGAGAAACCAATCGCCGCGTACAGATAGCCTTTCGGGATATGGAAGCCCAGGCCTTCGGCGGTCAGCGCGAAACCGATCATCATCAAAAAGCCCAGGCACAGCATGATCACCGTCGGGTGCGCGTTGACGAATCGCGTCAGCGGCTTGCTCGCCACGATCATCAGGCCGATGGACACGATCACCGCGATCATCATGACCGCCAGCTCATCCACCATGCCCACGGCGGTAATCACCGCGTCGAGGGAGAACACCGCGTCAAGCACCACGATCTGCGCCACGATCGGCCAGAACATCGCATAAGCCACGTTGCCGGAGCGCTGTGCCACATGCCCTTCGAGGCGTTCGTGCAATTCCATGGTGGCCTTGAACAACAGGAACACACCGCCAAACAGCATGATCAGGTCACGCCCCGAGAAGCTCTTGTCGAACACCTCGAACAGCGGCTGGGTCAGGGTGACCAGCCAGGAAATACTCGCCAGCAAGCCCAGGCGCATCAGCAGCGCCAGCGACAAACCGATCAAGCGCGCACGGTCGCGCTGCTCCGGTGGCAGTTTGTCCGCCAGGATCGCGATAAACACCAGGTTGTCGATACCCAGCACCAGTTCCAGCACAATCAAGGTCAACAGGCCGAGCCAGGCCGTTGGATCCGCTAACCATTCCATTTATAGAGTCTCTTTACAGGTTTCAGAATGCCGGGCACGACAAGGCGCGATCAGTGGATGACCGGGACAAGGTTAGCAAGCGAAATACGGGGTGCTTCAGCGGGAACAGCAACAGCGGATGTCTTGGGGAAAGACGACTGGGAGGCTCCGAGAGGGTGTTCATGCAAGTCCTGAAATGACAAAAGGACTTGAATCCTACAGCCGAAATACAAATTTCCTACAACGCAAAACTATTACAAGATCTGTACACCAAGCCAACACAAAACCCATTTAGCAGCGGGCTTGCTGGCGAGTGCGGTGTGTCAGTCAACACATGAATTAACTGAATCACCGCCTTCGCGAGCAAGCCCGCTCCCACATTTTGCCCTGCGTCGCGTCAGCTTTTACGGGTTGCATCATCCAGCGCCAAAATCGTATGCGCATTCGTCACCGTCGTCGCCAGCGTATTGATCACCCCCGACCGCAACGCCCCCAGCGTCGCCGCGGCCTTGGTGTTCTCGCTGGCAATCGCCACCACGTCTGGAATCCGAAACAGCTCCTGCACCGTCAACCCGATTACCCGCCCCTGAATCGCGTTGACCGCCGGCTGGCCGTGAATGTCGATAAAGTCATAGCCCATCATGTCGCCCACAGTGCCGGACAACCGCGCCTGGGCAATTTCCTGGGGCGAGAACCAGCCCATGCGCACCATGTTGCTGTTTTCGCTCATGTCGCCGATACCGATCAAGGCGATATCGGCACGCCGCGCCCGGTCGAGGGTCGAGCGCACCGTGTCGTTATTGATCAACACCCCGCGCAGCTCCGGGTTGGCGACCAGGGCCGGGGCGTACAGGCTTTCGCTTTCACCGCCAAACCGCAGCGCCAGGCGCCGGCAGATATGGTCGGGGTTCATGTATTCGCCCGCCTTGAGCGAACCGCCGATCGCACAGACAAACGTGCAGTTGCGCGTCACCGGCAGGAACACGTTATCGGCCACCGCACCGACGTTGCGCCCCATGCCCACGGCGACAATCATGCCGTCGCTGAGCGTCTTGTTCAGGTAGTTGGCGACCAGGCTGGCGACGGCCGAGCGCTGGGTGTCGGGCTCACTGTGATCGACGGCGATCAACGCGCGATCCAGCTTGAAGCGCTTGACCAGGGCCTGCTCCAGCTCGTTGTTCATGGCCGGATGCTGCAACACGCGCACCTCGACAATGCCCTCATCGCGTGCACGCTTGAGCAGGCGACTGACCTTTGCGCGTGACAGGTCGAAGCGCTTGGCGATGGCTTCCTGAGTGACGTTCTCAAGGTAATAGAGCATCGCCACTTCGGTCATCTGATCGATATCGCTGGCTATGCGCTGGGTACTGTCACTCATGGGGACGGGCTTCCGTTTCGGCGTCAAAGGCGCATTCTCCCGACTCTTGCCCCGTTTAGTCCACTACTGATGCCCATCGCGCTCGATTGCATTGATGCGCTCGACCTTGGCCCCGGAACGCGCCGCTTCGAACTCCGACTCCAGGAACGACTTGACGATGCTCTTGGCCAGCTCGGCGCCGATTACACGCGCACCGATGGACAGGATCTGCGCATCGTTGCTCTTGCGTGCACGCTCCGCCGAATAGGTGTCATGGGCCTGGGCCGCGCGGATGCCCAGCACCTTGTTGGCCGAAATGGCCATGCCAATCCCGGTGCCGCACACCAGCACGCCCAGCCGCTGCTGACCGGCATTGATCGCAGTGGCCACGGCCAGGGCGATGTCCGGATAAAGCACGGGCGCAGTGGAATGGGTGCCGAAGTCGGTCACCGGATAGCCCAGCGCCTCGATATGGCGCTTCAACAGCTCTTTGAGCTCAAAACCTGCTTCATCGCATCCGATAGCCACCGGGAAAGGTGTGTTCATGGCGTCTGGCTCCGCTGCCGTGATCGTATTTATGACTGATCAAATGATCATTCAGTGAAATTCCGCTCGGACATTTCGCGACCATCCAACCCCCTATGTCAAGCATGATTTAACTGACCCTGCAGTCAAAGGCGTCAAAAACGGCCTTATAGACCACCAAGATGAGAATCATCGCTTTTACATGAAAGAGATTGACTGATCAGAATTTCATTTGATACACATATGATCACAGCGAAACATGACTGTGCGACCTAATAAGAATTCACAGCACGAGGACACGCCGATGGCCACGCCATTACTGCTCCAGGCTGAACACGTCGCCAAGGCTTACGCCGGGGTCCCTGCCCTGCGTGACGGGCGCCTCTCTCTGCGGGCCGGCAGCGTCCACGCCCTGTGCGGCGGCAATGGCGCAGGCAAATCGACATTCCTGAGCATCTTGATGGGCATCACCCAGCGTGATGCCGGCAGCATTCTGCTCAACGGCACGCCGGTGCAATTCAACCGCCCGAGTGAAGCGCTGGCGGCGGGGATCGCGATGATCACCCAGGAGCTGGAACCCATCCCCTACATGACCGTTGCCGAAAACATCTGGCTGGGCCGTGAACCGCGCCGCGCCGGTTGCATCGTCGACAACAAGACCCTGAACCGCCGCACCCGCGAGTTGCTCGACAGCCTGGAGTTCGAGGTCGACGCCACCACCCCCATGCACCGCCTGAGCGTCGCGCAGATCCAACTGGTGGAAATCGCCAAGGCCTTCAGCCATGACTGCCAGGTGATGATCATGGATGAGCCCACTTCGGCCATCGGCGAACGCGAGGCAGAGACCCTGTTCAAGGCCATCCGCCGCCTGACTGCCCGGGGCGCCGGCATCGTGTATGTGTCGCACCGCCTGAGCGAACTGGCGCAGATCGCCGATGACTACAGCATCTTTCGCGACGGCGCCTTTGTCGAAAGCGGGCGCATGGCCGATATCGACCGCAACCACCTCGTGCGCGGCATCGTCGGCCAGGAACTGACCCGCATCGACCACAAGGTCGGCCGCGAATGCGCCGCCGACACCTGCCTGCAAGTCGACAACCTGAGCCGCGCCGGTGAGTTCCACGACATCAGCCTGCAACTGCGCCAGGGTGAAATCCTCGGCATCTACGGCTTGATGGGTTCGGGGCGCAGCGAGTTCCTCAACTGCATCTACGGCCTCACCGTCGCAGACTCCGGCAGCGTGACCCTGCAAGGCAAGCCCATGCCCATCGGGCTGCCCAAGGCGACCATAAATGCCGGCATGTCGCTGGTCACCGAAGACCGCAAGGACAGCGGCCTGGTGCTCACCGGCAGCATTCTTTCCAACATTGCCCTGTCGGCCTACAAGCGCCTGTCGAGCTGGTCGCTGATCAATGCGCGCAAGGAAACCCAACTGGCCCAGGACATGGTCAAGCGCCTGCAGATCAAGACCACTTCCCTGGAATTGCCGGTGGCGTCCATGAGCGGTGGCAACCAACAGAAAGTGGTACTCGCCAAATGCCTGTCCACCGAGCCGGTGTGCCTGCTGTGTGACGAACCGACCCGTGGGATCGACGAGGGCGCCAAGCAGGAGATCTACCACCTGCTCGACCAGTTCGTACGCGCCGGTGGCGCGGCCATCGTGGTGTCGTCGGAAGCACCGGAGCTGCTGCATCTGAGTGATCGCATCGCCGTATTCAAGGGCGGCCGACTGGTGACCATCAGCACCGACACCGCCCTTTCCCAGGAAGCCTTGTTGAGTCTTGCCTCATGAATGCCAAAACCCTGTCCACACCCGCCGCCGCACCTATTGCCACACCCCGCAATCGCCTGCGCCTGTCCCTCGACCGTTTCGGCCTGCCGCTGGTATTCATCCTGCTGTGCGTGGTGATGGCGTTCTCCAGCGAATACTTCATGACCTGGCGCAACTGGATGGACATCCTGCGCCAGACCTCCATCAACGGCATCCTCGCGGTGGGCATGACCTACGTGATCCTGACCAAGGGCATCGATTTGTCGGTGGGCTCGATCCTGGCCTTTGCCGGACTGTGCAGCGCCATGGTCGCCACCCAGGGTTATGGCCTGCTCGCGGCGGTCAGCGCCGGGATGTTTGCCGGGGCGATGCTCGGTGTGGTCAACGGTTTCATGGTCGCCAACCTGTCGATCCCGCCGTTCGTGGCCACCCTGGGCATGCTCAGCATTGCCCGGGGCATGACCTTCATCCTCAACGATGGCAGCCCGATCACCGACCTGCCCGACGCCTACCTGGCGCTGGGCATCGGCAAGATCGGTCCGATCGGCGTGCCGATCATCATCTTCGCCGTGGTCGCGCTGATCTTCTGGATGGTGCTGCGCTACACCACCTACGGCCGCTATGTGTACGCGGTGGGCGGCAATGAAAAGAGCGCACGCACCTCAGGCATCGGCGTGCGCAAGGTGATGTTTTCGGTTTACGTAGTCTCGGGCCTGCTCGCCGGACTGGCTGGCGTGGTGCTGTCGGCCCGCACCACCTCTGCCCTGCCCCAGGCCGGGGTTTCCTACGAACTGGACGCGATTGCCGCCGTGGTGATCGGCGGTACGAGCTTGTCGGGGGGCACTGGCAGCATTGTCGGCACGCTGTTCGGCGCACTGTTGATCGGCGTGATCAACAACGGGCTGAACCTGCTCGGCGTGTCCTCTTATTACCAGCAGGTCGCCAAGGGCCTGATCATCGTGTTCGCAGTACTGATCGACGTGTGGCGCAAGAAAAAACGCTAGAGAACGACCCACAACAATAACTGGAGTTCTACTCATGAAACTTGGTACCACCTTGGCCGCCACAGCGGCTTTCTCCCTGCTCTCCTGCAGTATCGCCATAGCTGCCGACGGCAAGACCTACAAAATCGGTGCCGCCGTCTACGGCCTCAAGGGCCAGTTCATGCAGAACTGGGTACGCGAGCTGAAAGAACACCCGGCGGTCAAGGACGGCACCGTGCAACTGACGGTGTTCGACGGCAACTATGACGCCCTGACCCAGAACAACCAGATCGAAAACATGGTGACCCAGCACTACGACGCGATTCTGTTCGTGCCCATCGACACCAAGGCCGGCGTCGGCACCGTGAAGCAAGCCATGAGCAACGACGTGGTGGTCATCGCCTCGAACACGAAAGTAGCCGATGCCGCTGTGCCGTACGTGGGTAACGACGATGTGGAAGGCGGCCGCCTGCAGGCCCAGGCGATGGTCGACAAGCTCAATGGCAAAGGCAACGTGGTGATCATCCAGGGCCCGATCGGCCAGTCGGCGCAAATCGACCGGGAAAAAGGCGAGCTGGAAGTGCTGGGCAAGCACCCGGACATCAAGATCATCGAGAAAAAGACCGCCAACTGGGACCGTGCGCAGGCGCTGACCCTGACCGAAGACTGGCTGAACGCGCACCCCAAAGGCATCAACGGCGTGATCGCGCAAAACGACGACATGGCCCTCGGCGCCGTACAGGCGCTGAAGTCTCACGGGCTGACTTCCAAAGACGTGCCGGTGACCTCCATCGACGGCATGCCGGACGCGATCCAGGCCGCAAAAAAAGACGAAGTCACCACCTTCCTGCAGGACGCCCAAGCCCAATCCCAAGGCGCACTGGACGTGGCGTTGCGCGCCCTGGCCGGCAAGGACTACAAGCCGCAGTCGGTGATCTGGGAGCGTTACGCCAAGGACGTGAAATGGGCTGACGGCACCGCCAAGAATTACATCCTGCCGTGGGTGCCAGTGACGAATGCCAACGCCGATGCGCTGTACAAACAAGTCAGCGGCGGTAAGTAGCTTTCACCCTGAAATAGGGCCAAGTGTGGGAGCCGGCTTGCCTGCGATGGCATCACCTCGGTTTGACTGAAAGACCGAGTCGCTTGCATCGCAGGCCAGCTCCCACATTGGATCTCCAGCGCTTTCGATAGAGGAGTCATGCATGTCTGGATTCTGGAACCAAGCCTTCGACCTCACCGGCCGGTGCGCAGTGATCACCGGTGGCGCCGCCGGGATCGGCCTGGCCTGCGCCACCCTGCTGGCGGAACGCGGCGCCCGCGTGGCATTGCTCGACCGCGATCCCGCCGTGGCTGAAGTGGCTGCCAGCCTGGGCGCCGGGCACTTGGGCATTGCCGTTGATCTCAGCCAGATCGGCCAGATACAAACCACCGTCGATAGCGTGTTCGAACACTTCCAACGCCTCGATTACCTGATCAACAGCGCCGGCGTGGCGCTCCTGGACAAGGCTATTGATGTCAGCGAAAGCGCGTGGGACACCACGCTGGACATCAACCTCAAGGCGAGCTTTTTTGTCGCCCAGGCCTGCGCCAAGCACATGCTCGCCAACGGCGGCGGGCGCATCGTCAACCTTGCCTCGCAGGCTGCCGTGATTGGCCTGGACCGCCACGTCGCCTACTGCGCGAGCAAAGCGGCCATTGTCGGCATGACCAAGGTATTGGCGATGGAATGGGCGCCGCACATCAACGTCAACGCCATCTCCCCGACCATCGTCGAGACCGCGCTGGGCAAAAAAGCCTGGGCCGGGGAAGTCGGCGAAAAAGCCAAATTGCAGATCCCGGCGGGCCGTTTTGCCCAGCCGGAGGAAATCGCCGGGCTGGCGTTGTACCTGCTCAGCGACGCCGCGCAGATGGTCACCGGCGCCAACATGGTGATCGACGGCGGCTACAGCATTCAGTAATTCATTTTTTGTCGTGAGGTTTTGTCATGTCCACCGTCACCGAACGCACCCCCGAACAACTGTCTCCGGTCATCCCGAAAACCATGCAGGCCGTGGTCTGTCACGGCCCTGAAGATTACCGCCTGGAAACCGTCGACGTGCCCACGCCCGGCCCCGACGAGATTCTTACCAAAGTCGAGTTGTGCGGCATTTGCATGGGCGATATCAAGACCTATCGCGGCGCCCCCTCGTTCTGGGGTGACGCCGAGCAACCCCGCTATGTGAAACCGCCGATGATTCCCGGCCATGAATTCGTCTGCCGTGTGGTTGCCCTGGGCCCAGGCGCGGAGAAACGTGGCGTGGCGGTCGGCGACCGGGTGATCTCCGAGCAGATCGTGCCGTGCTGGGGCTGTCGCTTCTGCAACCACGGCCAATACTGGATGTGCCAGAAGCATGACCTCTATGGCTTCCAGAACAATGTGCAGGGCGCCATGGCCCAGTACATGATCTTCACCAAGGAAGGCATCATCCACAAAGTGCCAGACTCCATCGCCCCCGACGAAGCAATACTGATCGAACCGCTGGCGTGTTCGCTGCACGCGGCGGAACGCGCGAATGTGGATTTCGACGATGTGGTGGTGGTCGCCGGCGCCGGCACCCTGGGGCTGGGGATCATCGGCGCGGTGCGCATGCGCAACCCGAAAAAGCTCATCGTGCTGGACATGAAACCCGAACGCGCTGCCCTTGCCTTGCGCATGGGCGCCGACGAGGTCTGGAACCCGGCCGAGGTCGATGTACTGGCGAAGATCCGCGAGATCACCGAAGGCTACGGTTGCGACATTTACATCGAGGCCACCGGGCACCACAAGGCCGTGAACCAGGGCCTGGCGATGCTACGCAAGCTGGGGCGTTTCGTGGAGTTCAGCGTGTTCAATGACGAAGCCACGGTGGACTGGTCGATCATTGGCGACCGCAAGGAGCTGGACGTGCTGGGCTCGCACCTGGGCCCGTACATGTACCCGCGCGCCATCGACTTCATCGGCAACCGCAAGATCGACATGCGCGACGTGGTGACCCACAAGTTTGCGCTGGCAGACTTCAAGGAAGCGTTCGCAGTGATGGAGCGCGGCGACAAATCACTGAAGGTAGTCCTGGAACCCTGACCCACAGGCGAACACGCCCTGGCGTTGATCCATGTTGCCCCCTAGAACAAGAACACAGGAACCCGCGTTATGAATCGAGTCATCAACGATCCGGACCAAGTGGTCGAGGACATGCTGCGCGGTATTCTGGTCGCGCACCCCGAACTGCGCCAATACGAGGCCAACCCTCGGGTCATCGTCAAGGCCAGGCCTTCGGCCCAAGGCAACGTCGGCATTGTCACCGGCGGCGGCTCGGGCCATGAACCGGCCTTTCTCGGTTATGTCGGCCCAGGCCTGGTGGATGCGGTAGCCGTCGGCGAGATCTTCTCCTCGCCCACCGCCAAGAGTTTTTTCGACGCGTTCCGCGCCGCAGACCAGGGAGCCGGCGTGGCCTGCCTCTACGGCAACTATGCCGGCGACAACATGAACGTGAAGCTGGCGATGAAAATGGCCGCCAGCAAAGACATGCGTATCCGCACCGTGGTCGCCAACGATGACGTGGCATCTGCGCCCAAGGCCGACATTGCCAAGCGCCGTGGCGTGGCTGGGGAAATCTTCATGTGGAAGATCGGCGGTGCCGCTGCCGCCCAGCACTACGACCTGGACGGGGTGATCCGGGTCGCGCAGAAAACCGTCGACCACTGCCGCTCGATTGGTATCGGCCTCACGCCGTGCACCATTGCGGCGGTGGGCAAGCCGAACTTCCAGATCCCCGACGGCCAGATGGAACTGGGCATCGGCCATCATGGCGAACCGGGCATCGAAGTGGTTCCGATCGAACCGGCCGCAGCCATGGCTGAACGCATGCTCGCGCCGATCCTCGCCGACCGTGACTTCAGCCAGGACGACAGCGTGGTGGTGCTGGTCTCGGGCCTGGGCGCCACGCCGGTCATGGAGTTGTATATTTTCTATGCCGAGGTCGAAAAACAGCTCAAGGCCAAAGGCTTGAAGATTCACCGTTGCTATGTCGGCAACTACTTCACGTCCCTTGAGATGATGGGCGTGACCCTGACCTTGCTCGGCCTCGACGCCGAGTTGAAAACCCTGATCGACCAACCCTGCCGCTCCATCGGCATGACCCAGGCGGAGTGAACCATGAGCCAGCATTTTTCCACCCGTGACGGCAGCGCCATCGTCGCCGACCTGGTCAGCGTGATCGTGGCCAACCGCGAATACCTCAGCGAAGTCGACGGTGCCATTGGCGATGGCGACCATGGCATCAACATGGCCAAGGGTTTCGCCCATTGCGGGCGCACCATCGAAGGCCGCCAACTGACCCTGGCCGAAGCACTCGACGAACTGACCCTCAGCCTGATGGAAGGCATCGGCGGCTCCATGGGCCCACTGTATGGCAGCCTGTTCATTGGCATGGCCGATGAAGTGCGCAACAGCGACGACATCGACGCCGCAACCTTTGCTCATTTGCTGCGCGGCGGCTTGACCTCGTTGCAGGACATTACCGAAGCGGGTGTGGGCGACAAGTGCCTGATGGACACCTTGATCCCGGCCGTCGAAGCCTTCGAGCGGGCGCATGCCTCCGGGGCCGCCTTCAGCGACGCACTGGACGCGATGAAAGCCGCCGCATCACAGGGCCGCGATTCGACCAAGGACCTGGTGGCGAAGATCGGCCGCGCCAGTCGCCTGGGCGAACGCTCCCTCGGCGTGCTGGATGCCGGGGCCGTGTCGTGCTGCCTGATCCTTACACGCCTGGCCGATTCGGTACAGCCGCGACTGTCTGCTTGACCTGCTGGATGTACCGCGCCACCGCCGGCGCTTTTTCGAAGCGCCGGTGAATCAGCGACAGCCACGACGACGCGTCACTGCCCTGGATGCTGCGGTACACCACGCCTGGCAAACTCACATGCCCGACCATTGACGCCGGTACCACCGCCACACCCTGCCCGAGTGACACCAGCGCCACCACCGCCACCAATCCGCCGGGCTGCGGCCCGAGGCGCGGTGCATAGCCGCCTTGCGCCGCCACCTGCAAGGTACCGCTGATTTGCTCCGGCAAGATGAACGTCTCGTTTTGCAGGTGCGCGCAACCGATGGCCTTCAGCCCCAGCAGCCAGGAATCCTGCGGCAGCGCCAAGACAAACCCTTCACTGTCCAGGCGTACCGCCTCGACACCCTCCGGCAGGGTCATGGGCGAGCGGATATAGCCGATATCGACACGCCCATCCGCTACCGCGCCAGGCAACGTCGCCATCGCACATTCGCGCACGCTCACGCTGACATCCGGAAACGCCTGGCTGAACGCCTGGATTTGCCGCTGCAACAGGCCCGAATACACCGCCGACGCCACATAGCCCAATTCGATATGACCGATCTCGCCACGGCCGGCGCGCTGGGCATTGCGCTGGGCGAACTCGAACTGGCGCACCGTCGCCTCGGCCTCGATCAACAGTGCCGCACCCGCCTCGGTGAGGCTGACTTCGCGTTGCTGGCGGATAAACAGCCGCGTGCCCAGCGTCGCCTCCATGTCCTGGATTTGCCGACTCAGGGTTGGCGGTGCAATGCCCAGCTGCTCCGCCGCGCGGGTGAAGTTTCGGTGCCGGGCAACCGCCAGGAAATAGCGGAAATGACGTATTTCCATCGCAGGATTAGCTCAAAGGTAATGAAGATCATGCTGGCGCCTAATAAAGCTCTGATGGACCGGGGATAAGCTAGGCGCACGCTCACAGTAGAGAGACCCGCTTATGTTAGTCAAATCGCTGGTACTGGTATTGACCGGCCTGAGCCTCGCCCCCGCGGCGATGGCGAACGAACCACCCGCCAGCGTTGCCCACAAGGCAACACTGACCCTGGCCACGGCTCAGCAGATTGCGGCGCAGGCACGTAAAGTCGCCGCGGATAACGGTTGGCCCTGCGCGCTGGCGATTGTCGATGACGGCGGCTGGCCGATTCTCACCACGCGCATGGACGGTGCGCCGGTAGTCGCCGGGATCGAGCTGGCCCAAGGCAAGGCGCGCACCTCGGCGCTGTTCAAACGGCCTTCGGCCGACCTCGAAAACGCCATCAACGGTGGGCGCCCGGCGGCCGTCACAGCCGGCCTGCTGATGATGAAGGGCGCGCTGCCGATCATCCTCGAAGGCCAGGTCGTGGGTGCCCTCGGCATCAGCGCCGACACCCCGGCCCACGATGAACAGATCGCCCAGGCGGCGTTGGCGGCGGTGCACCCATGAGCACCGCCAGCCCACGGTTTACCCTGCTGACCGCCTCCGGGGTCTGTTCGCTGATTGTGCTCGACACCAACATCGTCGCCGTGACCCTGCCGAGCATCGCCCGCGACCTGGGCGCGAACTTTGCCGATATCGAATGGGTGGTCAGTGCCTACATGCTCGCGTTCGCCGCCCTGCTGTTGCCAGCGGGCAGCATCGCCGACCGCTTTGGTCGCAAGAAGACCCTGGTCTGGGGCCTGGGGATTTTCATCCTGGCCTCTCTCGGCTGCGGCGCGGCGCCCACTGCGCTGTGGCTGGATATCGCGCGGGCCGTCAAAGGTGTCGGCGCAGCCCTGCTCTTGACCTCGGCGCTGGCCTCCATCGGCCACACCTTCCACGACGAGGTCGAGCGCGCCAAGGCCTGGGCCTTCTGGGGCGCCTGCATGGGCGTGGCGATGACCGCCGCGCCGACGCTGGGCGGCCTGATCACCGAATACCTGGGCTGGCGCTGGATCTTCTACCTCAACCTGCCCGTGGGCCTGGTGTTGATGAGCCTGGTGCTGCGCGCCATTCCAGAGTCCCGAGACACCCAGTCTGCACGCCTCGACCCGTGGGGCAGCCTGACCTTCAGCGCAAGCTTGCTGTGTTTGATCTGGGGCCTGATCGAGGCCAACCGCATCGGCTGGGACAACCCGCTGACCTATGCGCGGCTACTGGGCGGCGCAGCCTTGCTGGCTGCGTTTGTCCTCGCCGAACGCCTGCAACAACGGCCGATGGTCGACCTGCAACTGTTCCGGCATCCGCGCTTCATCGGCGCGCTGCTGGGGATGTTTGCCTATGCCGGCTGCGCCCAGGTGATGATGACGCTGCTGCCGTTCTACCTGCAGAACGGCCTGGGCTTTTCCGCGATTGCTTCAGGGCTGGGCATGCTGCCCTTTGCCCTGACAATGTTGATCTGCCCACGGATTGGCGCACGCCTGGCCAGCCGTTTTACCCCGTCGACAATGATGGCGACGGGACTCACGTTGGTCGGCAGCGGCAATTTGCTGAGCGCCTGGGCGGTGAACATCGGTGGTTACCTGCCCTTCGCCCTGGCCATTGCAGTCACGGGCGCCGGAGCGGGCCTGCTGAATGGCGACACGCAAAAAAACATCATGGCCTGCGTGCCACGAGACCGTGCCGGCATGGCCTCGGGCATGAGCACGACCATGCGTTTCAGCGCGATCATGCTGGCGATTGGCGTGTACGGGGCATTGCTGAGCAGCCACAGCGAGCAACTGCTGCGTGCGAGTCTCGACAGCCAGTGGCAGGCGCAGCTAGCGGGAATTGCCTCGCGGGTGGTGGCCGGGGACATGCCGGCGGCGATGGGCTTGTTGCCGGAGACGGCCCGGGCGGTAGCACAACCACTGGCGCGGCAGGCGTTTGTCGGCGGGTTCGGCGCTGTGTTGTGGGTGGCAGGGTTGTTGGGCCTGCTGGGCGCGTTGGTGGTGGGGATGCTGATGCGAAAGCCGATTCCTATAGTGCAACAGGCCTGCGTGCTAACGCAGAACTGAATGTGGGAGCGGGCTTGCCCGCGATGGCGTCAGTTCAGTCGGTAGAGGCATCGACTGGTACATCGCTATCGCGGGCAAGCCCGCTCCCACAGGGGCATCACGCAAATTACGGTGTTACCAGAAGCGCTGCTGGGTCAACCGGCTCCACCAGGTCAGCAGCACACGGTCCACCGAGCCGCTGGCCGCCAGGCCCACTCGCTCCTGCAGGCTCTTGCGCTCGGCGTAGTGCAGGTGGAATACCTCGGCGGTCTTGGCCTTGGTAGCCAGGTATTCGTCGCTGGTCTGCAGCTCGTCGACCAGTTGCTTGTCCAACGCTGCAACACCCAGCCACACTTCTCCGGTCGCCACATCATCAATCGCCAATTGCGGGCGATAGCGCGAGACGAAGTTCTTGAAGAGTTGATGGGTGATGTCCAGGTCTTCCTGGAACTTCTCGCGGCCCTTCTCGGTGTTTTCGCCAAACACCGTGAGGGTGCGCTTGTACTCACCGGCGGTCAGCACTTCAAAGTCGATGTCGTGTTTCTTCAACAGGCGATTGACGTTGGGCAACTGCGCCACCACGCCGATGGAGCCGAGGATCGCGAACGGGGCGCTGATGATCTTCTCGCCGATGCACGCCATCATGTAGCCGCCGCTGGCCGCGACCTTGTCGATGCACACGGTCAATGGCACGCCCGCCTGACGGATACGCGCCAGTTGCGACGACGCCAGGCCATAGCTGTGGACCATGCCGCCGCCGCTTTCCAGGCGCAGCACCACTTCGTCCTTCGGGGTGGCCAGGCTCAGCAAGGCAGTGATTTCGTGGCGCAGGCTCTCGGTGGCCGAGGCCTTGATGTCGCCGTCGAAATCCAGCACGAACACCCGTGGCTTGGCCTCGGGTTTCTTCTTGCCTTTTTTCTTTTCGGTCTTGCTCTCGGACTTGCGCAGGGCCTTGAGCTGGTCCTTGTCGAGCAGGCTCGACTCCAGGCGCTCGCGCAGGCCCTTGTAGAAATCATTCAGTTTGCTGACCTGCAGCTGTCCGGCGGATTTGCGACGGCCTTTACTGCGCAGCGCCGCGAAGCTGATCAGTACCACCAGAATAGCGACCACCAGGGTGACGGTCTTCGCCAGGAAACTCGCGTATTCGGCCAAAAAATCCATGTGACTCCTTACAAGTGCAGTGCGCCAGGCGCGGATTGCCCCAGCATACCGGCGGCACCGCGTTCGGGCCAGTGATCAAACCGCCAGTAAGCGGCCTCTAACGAGCTTTTAAAACAAGCGTATGTTTTTTCATTGACAGCTCCCTGGCATCCTCATAACCTCGCCAGACTTTCAACGTACCGGGAAAACGGACGTGGGCAGCATCTATCTGATTCGACATGGCCAGGCCTCCTTCGGTGCAGACGACTATGACGTCCTGTCGCCCGTCGGCGTGGAACAAGCGCAAGTGCTCGGGCGCCACCTGGCGGACCTGGGCCTGGTGTTCGACCGCTGCGTGGCCGGCGACCTGCGCCGCCAGCAGCACACCGCCACGGCCGCCTTCGATCAGTACAGCGCCCTCGGCCTGCCGGTACCGGCCCTGGAAATCGACAGCGCCTTCAACGAATTCGACGCCGACGCGATTATCCGCGCCCTGCTTCCAGACCTGCTGACCACCGAACCCGAAGCCCTGGAGATCCTGCGCAACGCCGCGCAGAACCGCAGCGAATTCCAGCGCATCTTCGCCCTGATCATCGAGCGCTGGCTGGCCGGCACCTATGATCCGCCGGGCCTGGAAAGCTGGCTGGGCTTCGTCGAACGGGTCCAGGGTGGCCTGCAACGCATTCTGGAAGCGGCGGACAACGCACAGAAGATTGCAGTGTTCACCTCCGGCGGCACTATCACCGCCCTGCTCCACCTGATAACCCGAATGCCGGCGGCCCAGGCCTTCGAACTGAACTGGCAAATTGTTAACACCTCGCTCAACCAGCTGAAATTCCGTGGTCGCGAGGTGGCACTGGCTTCCTTCAACAGTCATACCCACTTGCAACTGTTGAAGGCGCCGCAGCTCATCACGTTCCGATGAACTGCGGCCAACCGTGACCCCAAGGTCACTGGACTCTACCCTAAAGGATCGAAACCATGACTGACGTAGCCAAAGCTGTAGAAGCAATGAAAGCCAAATTCAACCCAGCCGCTGCTGACGGCCTGGACCTGGTGTTCGGTTTCCGTATCGACGACACCCAGAACTTCTCGCTGGTGGTCAAGAACAACACCTGCGAACTGCTAGAAGGCGAAAACCCTGACGCCCAAGTGACCCTGGTCACCGACGGCGAAACCATGGAAGGCATCGTCAGCGGCGACACCGACGGCATGCAGGCCTTCATGAGCGGCAAGCTGCGCACCGAAGGCGACATGATGCTGGCCATGAAACTGAGCGAGCTGTTCCCGGCCTGATAAGCCCGCGCTCAAAAAAATCCCGCCTTTCGGCGGGATTTTTCGTTCAGCCAGCCTCCCGGTCAGCGGGTGTTGGCGTCATCCATTTCTTCGAACGTGTCCATGTACGCAGGGTCATTACCATCGTTTTCACGAATCACACGCCCGTCATACTCGGCGGTGATTTCACCGGTATTGACGTCAAGCCCAACCACGATCACCAGCTTGTATTTGCCCACTTGCAAGTACATGTCATAGAGGTCCCGGGGTTCATCGGGCAGCATAAAAAAGCTGTAGCTGTAACGTACGCGCTTGGTTAACACGGGCCACTGTGCTTCAAACGCGCGGGGATCGAAGGATGGGAGCACATCGCCGATTCCACGCAGCGCGGCCTCGACCAGTTGGTCATTGTCCTTGGCTTTGAAGACCACCGGATGAGTGCGAGTCATCGTCCGCATCGGGTTGGGAACAATATCCGTTTCAAGGCGGTACATGCCGCTGCTGAACCATTTTGTCGCATCGAAGGTGTCGTCACCTTTCTCGCAATCGCGGCAATGCATCATCAGCGGCGCCGCAGCGCTTTCCCGGGGATACAGTGAAGTGATCAACACTGCGCAGGTGATCAGCAGTGCCCCTAATAGGCCTGCACTGCCAACCCGCGCGATAACATTCGCCATCGTCTACATCCTTGTCTGAAGGGGTGGCGAATTTACCTGATTCAGACCTTTCGGTGGCAGGATTTTTTGCCTGCCATTTCGCAAGCCATGAAGTTTCAAAGTGGGAGCTGGCTTGCCTGCGATGGCGTCGGCACTGCCTGCATCAATGCTATCGGCTCCACCGCTATCGCAGGCAAGCCAGCTCCCACAGAAAAGCAGATCCGTGGCGCAGCCTAGATTTTCGGCTGCAGCAACAACGCCACCAACGCACTCCACCCCGTCTGGTGCGACGCCCCCAACCCACGCCCGGTTTCGCCATGGAAATACTCATGGAACAACACCAGGTCGCGACTGGCCGGGTCTGCTTCCAATTGCGCATAACCCGCCATCGACGGGCGCAGGCCATCTTCATCGCGCAAAAACAATCGCGTGAGACGTTGGCTGAGGCTGTCGGCCACTTCTTCAAGGGACGCCAGATAACCGCTGCCCGTCGGGTACTCCACCGAGAAGTTATCCGCGTAGTAGCGGTGAAACTCGCGCAGCGATTCGATCAGCATGTAGTTCACCGGCATCCACAGCGGCCCGCGCCAGTTGGAGTTGCCGCCGTACAGGCGCGAATCGGATTCGCCAGGCTGGTAGCGCGCGCACAAGGTGTCGCCATTCATCTTCAGCCCCAGCGGCTGCTCGGCGAAGGCCTTGGACAAGGAGCGCACACCAAACGCCGAGAGAAACTCGTTGTCATCGAGCATGCGCCGCAGCAAGTCCTTGGTGCGCTCGCCCCGCAACAAAGCCAGCAACAGGCGATTGCCCTGCCCCGGTTCGTTCCAGCGCGACACCAGCTTGGCCAGGTCCGGCCGATGGTGCATGAAGCCCAGCAGGCGCTCGCGCAGACCTTCAAGGCCCTCATGCTCGCGCTGCTCCAGCACCAGCACCGCGAACAACGGCATCAGGCCGACAATCGAACGCAGGCGTACCGGCTCGCTCTGGCCATCGGGACGGTGCAGCACGTCGTAGAAAAACCGGTCCTGCTCGTCCCACAGCCCTTCGGCGCTGTCATCGACGCGGTTGATCGCGCCGGCGATATAGAGGAAATGCTCGAAGAACTTCACCGCGATGTCGACATAGACGACGTTGCGCTTGGCAAGCTCCAGCCCGATTCGCATCAGGTCCAGTGCATACGCCGCGACCCACGCCGTACCGTCGGCCTGGTCCAGTTGATAGCCCGGCGGCAACGCGGCCGAGCGGTCGAACAAGGCGATATTGTCCAGGCCGAGGAAACCGCCCTGGAACAGGTTGCGCCCCTCGGCGTCCTTGCGGTTGACCCACCAGGAAAAATTCAGCAGCAGCTTGTGGAAAATTCGCTCGAGGAAATCCATATCGCCGACGCCGGTCAGCGCCTTGTCCTGCTGATACACACGCCAACTGGCCCAGGCATGCACCGGCGGGTTGGCATCATCGAACCGCCACTCATAGGCCGGCAGCTGGCCGTTGGGGTGCATGAACCGGTCTTTGACCAGCAGCAGCAATTGTTGCTTGGCATACCCGGGGTCAATCAGCGCAAAGGCCACGGCCTGGAAGCCCTGGTCCCAGGAGGCGTACCACGGGTACTCCCAGGTGTCGGGCATGGAGAGGATGTCGAAGTTGGACAGGTGCCGCCAATGGGTATTGCGAAAATGCAGGCGTTCGGGCGGCGGCGCAGGCTGGGCCGGGTCTCCGTCGAGCCACTGGTTCACATCAAAATAGTACAGCTGCTTGGACCACAGCAATCCGGCCAGCGCCTGGCGCTGCACATTGCGCGCGTCGTCATCGGCGATGCCGTGCTGCAAGGCGGCGTAGAACTCATCCGCCTCCTGGCGGCGCAAGTCGAACAGCTTGCGCGCATTGACCTCGGGCGCGTCCGTCGGGGCAAAACGCAGGTACAGGGTTTTATGCTCAAGGCCTGCAAGTTCAAGGCTAAACCGCGCGGCGACCTTGGTGCCGGCGTCGCGGCGAATCGCCGTGGCAACGCCGTCCACCACGTAATCGTTGATGCCATCCTTGAACGGCCCCGGCGTCGGTTGTCCGTCGAGCTTGGGAAAGTTGGTCTGGTTTTCGCAGAACAGCCATTCCACCCCCTCCTGGCCCCAGGCGCTGAGATGACGATCGTCGAGTTCGTGATGCCGGGCCAGTACCCGATCAGTGTCCAGCGTCAACGCTGGCTTGGGCGCGTCGAAGGTCCAGCTCCAGTCATTGCGCGCCCACAGTTGCGGCAATACCTGCAAGCGCGTTGGCTGTTCGGAGCGGTTGTGGACGGTGACGCGCATGAAAATGTCGTCGGGCGCGTGCTTGGCGTATTCGACGCTGATGTCGCAGTAACGGTTGTCTTCGAACACGCCGGTATCGAGGATTTCATACTCGGCATCATCCAACCCGCGGCGCCCGTTCTCGGCGATCAGGTCAGCGTAGGGAAAGGCCGCGTGCGGGTATTTGTAGAGCATGCGCATGTAGGCATGGCTCGGTACGCCATCGACGAAAAAGTACAGTTCCTTGACGTCTTCACCGTGGTTGCCCTCGGCGTTATTCAGGCCGAACAGGCGTTCCTTGAGGATCGTGTCGCGCTCGTTCCACAAGGCCAGGCCCAGGCACCAGCGTTGCGCCTTGTCACTGAAGCCGGCAAGCCCATCTTCGCCCCAGCGGTAGGCGCGGCTGCGTGCATGTTCATGGGGGAAATAGGTCCAGGCATCGCCATCGGCGCTGTAGTCTTCGCGCACCGTGCCCCATTGGCGTTCGCTCAGATAGGGGCCCCACTCGCGCCAACGTTCGGCATCCGGCGTCGCCAGGCGTTGGCCTTCAATCGTGTCCAGTATTCGGGTGTTGGGTGTGGCCGTCATTGGGTCCTCCATCGCCTACCAGGTGAGGAGCAGTGTAGAACCCAATGACGCCCGGGTGCACATGAAGACTTAGAAGATCGCGTACGTGTAGTTGAAGATCAGGCGTGTCTGGTCCTGGTCGGCGGTGCCGGTGTTTTTGCCGTGGTAGGTACCGGTACGGAAGGTGGTACCGAAGCCTTTCAGAGGACCGGCCTGCACAACGTAGTCCAGGCGGAAGTCGGTTTCGTTTTCTTTCTGGTCCGGACCACCGGCCACTTTCGACTTGATGTCCGAGCCGTCCAGGTACGCCACGGACGCCTTCAGGCCCGGTACATAAGCCTTGAAGTCATACGAGTACTGACCGAAGTTGACCTGCTCGCCGGCACGGGAGAACTGGCCGACCACGGCGTCGGTGAACAGGTAGAAGTCGCTGCCGCCGGCGCCTTGCGCGTGCGGGTCGGCGATGCTGCCCTGGTTGACCCAGACAAAACCGCCATCGTCACCCACGCCAATGTGGCCCAGCATCAGGCTGCTGCCGCCCAGCTGGTAGGTGAAGGCGGCGCTGTAGGTTTTGTTGTCGACTTCGTTGGCGTGCTTGGCGTAACCGCCGTTGTTGTTGAACTGGTAGCCGCTCTCGCCGTTCTTGCCGTCGCTGGTGCTGTCGAAGTAGCGCAGGTCGGTCTTGAACGACTGGTCATTGCCCAGCGGCAGCACGTGGACGAGTCCGAAGTAGTTCTGTTTGTAGAAGTCTTGCAGTTGGGCGTAGTAGTACTGCAACGTCAGGTTTTTCGCGACGACGTTGTCGGAAGAACCAAACGGCTTGTAGTCCAACCCACCGAACTTGAAGCTGTCGCTGTCGCGCTGGCCACCGGCAACGCTCAAGCCTGTGGAGTTGCTGGAGGCACGGCCTTCGGCGCGGTTCAATTCACCGCCGGTGAACGTCACGTTGGGAATGTCGCTGGAGGTGAGGATG
This sequence comes from Pseudomonas sp. TH21, assembly GCF_016651025.1. NCBI lineage: Bacteria > Pseudomonadati > Pseudomonadota > Gammaproteobacteria > Pseudomonadales > Pseudomonadaceae > Pseudomonas > Pseudomonas sp. TH21. The sequence continues at coordinate 3,810,823 of NZ_JAEKEQ010000001.1, forward strand.
CCGCCGTCAAAGGTCTGCGGTGCCACGCGGCTGTCGTTGGAGACCAGGATCGGCAACACCGGCGCCAAGCCACCCCCGACGTGCAACTCGGTCTGGGAAATGCGGAACTTCACGTTACCCGCCGCACGACCAAAGGAATCGGCCGGCTCGGTGCCGTTGTTCTTGGTCGGGAAGAAACTGTTGCCGTTACCCGACAGGCCAGGGCCCGCGGTGTGGCCATCGCCGCCGTCCAGGCGCAGCGCGCCAAAGGCCATGACGTCGAAACCGACACCCAGGGTGCCTTGGGTGTAGCCGGATTTATAGTCGAAGCGCAGCAATGTCGCGGCTTCGCGCAGATCGTTGTTGGTCCCCGAGCGGTTATCCGCGCTGTAGTACATGGTCCGCGAACTGACAGCGGCGTGGCTGTCTTCGAGAAAGCCGCTGTGACCGTTGCCCGTGCCCAGCGAACCGAGCCCGAAATCATCAGCCAATGCGTGTTGTGCAAGAACGGCGGCGGTGATGGATAACGCCAGTGTAGAAATTTTCATTAACGACGGCCCCTAAACATATTTTTATGTGTGCGATGTGCGAAACGACGTTTTCATCCTTGCAAACGTGACGATTCTTTCATGGCGGATGGGGCTGACTCCGTGAAGAATTAGTTAGGAAAGGCTCGGAAAAATGAAATTTCCAGCCGGCCGTTTTTTGTCATATTCGCGTCATCTCATTCATTTGCAGAATGAAGTCCAGAGGAATCTTCGTTTGCAACCTCACCTGCAGCTCAACAAAATCCAGCGAACGGTCACCTTCATCGGCAAAGCCATCAGGAATTTTTCTATGCACACCAGCGCACATATCAGCCCCGACGAGATCCGCAAGGGCTTTTCCAAGGCCATGTCCGATATGTACCGAGATGAAGTTCCGCTGTATGGGGCGCTGATGGAGCTGGTGGCCGAGACCAATACCCGCGTATTCGAGCGCGAACCGGCCCTGGCGCAACAGCTGCAGCGCACCGGCGAAATCCAGCGCCTGGACCAGGAGCGTCACGGCGCCATCCGCCTGGGCACTGCTGCGGAGCTGGCGACCATCAGCCGCCTGTTTGCGGTGATGGGCATGCAACCGGTGGGCTACTACGACCTGACGCCCGCCGGCGTGCCGGTGCATTCCACGGCGTTTCGCGCGGTACATGAAAGCGCGCTGCAAACCAGCCCGTTTCGCGTGTTCACCTCGCTGCTGCGCCTGGAGCTGATCGAAAGTCCTGAGCTGCGCGCCTTCGCCGAAGCGGCCCTGGCCAAGCGGGCGATCTTTACCCCCGGCGCCCTCGCGCTGATCGAACAAGCGGAGCAGGACGGCGGCCTCGACGCCAACGATGCGGAGGCCTTCATCCGCCAGGCCCTGGAGACCTTTCGCTGGCACCACACCGCCACCGTCACCGCCGCGCAGTACCAGCAACTCAGCGACCAGCACCGCCTGATCGCCGATGTAGTGGCCTTCAAGGGCCCGCACATCAACCACCTGACCCCGCGCACGCTGGACATCGACCAGGTGCAGGCCGCCATGCCCGGCAAGGGCATCACGCCCAAGGCCGTGATCGAAGGCCCACCCCGCCGTCGTTGCCCGATCCTACTGCGCCAAACCAGCTTCAAGGCCCTCGACGAACCCATCGCCTTCACCGACGCCCAAGGCAGCCACAGCGCGCGCTTCGGTGAAATCGAACAACGCGGCGTCGCCCTCACTCCCAAGGGGCGTGCGCTGTACGACCAACTGCTGAACGCCGCCCGCGACGCACTCGGCGCTTTCCCCAATGAGGGCAACGCCGCACGCTATATGCAATTGATGGAGCAACACTTCCAGGCCTTCCCGGATGACCATGCGCAGATGCGCGAACACGACCTGGCGTACTTCCGCTACTTAGCCACGGACAAAGGCCTGGCGGCACGCGGCCAAGCCGATCAGCCGCGTACGCTGTCAGCGCTGATCGCGGCCGGTCATGTGGACGTGGAACCGTTGGTGTATGAGGATTTCCTGCCAGTGAGTGCGGCGGGGATATTTCAGTCAAACCTGGGGGACGCGGCGCAGAGTCACTACGCAGCCAATTCGAACAAGGCCGAGTTCGAGAAGGCGCTGGGGCGCCAGACAATCGATGAATTGCAGCTGTACGGCGAGACGCAGCAGCGCTCTATCGATGAGTGCACCCGCGCGCTGCTGGGGTAAAAAGACCGAGTGCCCACCCGGCTCACCAGCGCCGTCCTGGCGCCGCAACAGTCCCCAGAGCCGGGTGGGCGGTCGGCATCATAAGCAGCGAAGTGGAAGATGTCCCTCAGACAATTCTGAACAAAAATTACCGTTTCGTTGCAAGCGCACGGCTTATCCCAGCCGCCCCACGATCTCATCTTTGACCAACAAGCGTTTCTTCTTCAGCTTCTCCACGTCCTCATCGCTGGCACTGGCAGACTCCGCCTTCAGCACCGCGGCGTCGGCTGCGTCGTATTGACTGAACAGCGAGTCCAGGCGTTTGTCGCTGGCCCTGCGTTCGTGAACGACTTCCTTGGTAAAACCCAAGTCCTGGTATAGGTCGTGTTTCACTGGCATGGCGTACCTCCGCAAGTTGATCAATGGCTACAGCCTTGAAGCTAGCCCATTCCAAGGGGTCTTGTCATGTCCGGGGTCAAACCATCCCCGTTCGTCGCAACGCCGGCGATGCGATCAAACCTTTGCCGTGCCCTGCCCTCCACTGTAGATCGCACCCTGAGGGAGACCGGTTTCATGACTCACGCTGCCACTGCTGTCGACACCCAATGCATCAATACTATTCGCACCCTGGCCATGGACGCTGTGCAGAAGGCCAATTCCGGCCATCCGGGGACGCCCATGGGCCTGGCGCCGGTGGGCTATACGTTGTGGAGCCGCTTCCTGCGCTACCACCCGGACCATCCCGACTGGCCCAACCGTGACCGCTTCGTGCTGTCGGTAGGGCATGCGTCGATGCTGCTGTACTCGCTGTTGCACCTGGCCGGCGTGGTCGAGATCGATGCGCATGGCAAGCGCTCGGGGCAACCGGCGATCAGCCTGGACGACATCAAGCAGTTCCGGCAAATGAGTTCCAAGACCCCGGGCCATCCCGAATACCGCATGACCACCGGCGTGGAAACCACCACCGGCCCCCTCGGCCAGGGCTGCGCCAACAGTGTCGGCATGGCCATGGCCGAACGCTGGCTGGGTCAACGCTTCAACCGCGATGGCAAGGTGCTGTTCGATTACAACGTCTACACCCTGTGCGGTGACGGCGACATGATGGAAGGCATCAGCAGCGAAGCCGCCTCGATGGCCGGGCACTTGAAGCTGGATAACCTGTGCTGGATCTACGACAACAACACCATCAGCATCGAAGGCCATACCGAACTAGCCTTCAGCGAAGACGTGATCAAGCGCTTCCAGGCCTATGGCTGGCACACCTTGCACGTGACCGACGCAAATGACTTGCAGGCCCTGAGCACCGCCCTGGAGACCTTCAAGGCCAACACCGGCGCACCGACCCTGATCGTGGTCGACAGCGTGATCGGCTACGGCTCGCCCCACAAGCACAACACTGCCGCCGCGCATGGCGAGCCGTTGGGCGACGAGGAAATCCGCCTGACCAAGGCCGCGTACGGCTGGCCGCAGGATTCCAGTTTCCTGGTGCCCGATGAAGCGCGCACAGTGCTGCGTGATGCGCTGCTGGAGCGCAGCCGGCCACTGTATGACGCCTGGAAGCAGCACCTGACGCACCTGGAGCAATATGAACCGGAGCTGGCCGATGAACTGCAGCGCATGCGCGCCGGTGAAATGCCCGAGCATTGGCAGGACGGCTTGCCCAGCTTCGACACCGACGCCAAGGGAGTGGCCAGCCGCGCCGCCGGTGGCGAAGTGCTGAACGCGTTTGCCCAGCAGATTCCGTGGTTGCTCGGCGGTTCGGCGGACTTGTCGCCCTCGACCAAGACCAACCTCACCTTCGACGGTGCCGGACGTTTCAGCGCCGACGACTACAGCGGGCGCAACCTGCATTTCGGCATTCGCGAACATGCGATGGGCGCGATTGCCAATGGCATGGCGCTGTCTTACCTGCGGCCGTACACCTCGACGTTCCTGGTGTTCAGCGACTACATGAAACCGCCGATCCGCCTGGCGGCGATCATGGAGCTACCGGTGGTGTTCGTGTTCACCCACGACTCGATTGGCGTCGGCGAGGATGGGCCGACGCACCAGCCAATCGAGCATTTGACCCAACTGCGCGCCACACCGGGGTTGCTCACCCTGCGTCCAGGCGATGCAAATGAAACCCTCGAACTGTGGAAAGTCGCCCTGGCACAAACCCATCGTCCGAGCTGCGTGGTGTTGTCGCGCCAGCCGCTGCCGACGCTGGATCGGTCAAAGTACGCGCCCGCATCCGGAGCGGCCAAGGGCGCGTATGTGCTGGCCGGGGCTGAGCAGCCTAAAGTGCTGCTGTTGGCGACGGGCAGCGAAGTCAGCCTGGCGGTGGCGGCCTATGAGCAGCTCAAGGCTGAGGGCATCGCCGCGCAAGTGGTCTCGATGCCGAGCTGGGAACTGTTTGAAGAGCAGGACCAGGCCTACCGCGACAGTGTATTGCCGCCCGCCGTGAAAGCACGCGTGGTGGTCGAACAGGCAGGCCCGCTGGGCTGGGACCGCTACGTCGGCCAGACCGGCGCCAAGGTGGTGATGAACAGCTTCGGCGCGTCGGCGCCGTTGGCGAAGCTGCAGGAGAAGTTCGGCTTTACCGTGGAGAACGTGGTGAAGCAGGCCAAGCAACAGATCCAGCAAGCCTGACACGGAAGGCGCCCGGCTTGCCGGGCGCCTTCAGGGGGTCAGAGCTCCTTGGCGAGGAAGGCGGCGGTGCGGCTTTTCTTGCTTTTCGCGACCTTCTGCGGCGTGCCGCTGGCAACCACCTTGCCGCCCAAATCCCCGGCCCCGGGCCCGATATCAATCACCCAGTCACTCTGGGCCACCACGCGCATTTCATGCTCCACCACGACCACCGTATGCCCCGCGTCCACCAGATGGTTCAACTGGCTGAGCAGGCGGTCGACATCCCGTGGGTGCAAGCCGGTTGTCGGCTCATCCAGCACATATAACGTGGCGCCGCGCGCATTGCGCTGCAGCTCGGTGGCAAGCTTGATGCGCTGCGCTTCACCCCCCGACAGCTCGGTCGCCGGCTGGCCCAGGCGCAGGTAGCCCAGGCCGATATCGCGCAGTACTTGCAATGAGCGCAGTACGCCAGGCTCCTCGGCAAACACTTCTACCGCCTGCTCTACCGTGAGCCCCAGCACCTGGGCGATGCTCAGGCCTTGCCATTGGATCGCCAGGGTCTCGGGGTTGTAGCGCGCGCCGTGGCAGGTCGGGCATGGCGCATACACGCTGGGCATGAACAGCAATTCAACGCTGACAAAACCCTCGCCTTCGCAGTTCGGGCAACGGCCCTTGGCGACATTGAAAGAGAACTGCCCGGCATCGTAATGGCGTTTCTTCGCCGCCGGGGTGGCCGCGAACAGTTTGCGCACGTGGTCGAACAATCCGGTGTAGGTCGCCAGGTTGGAACGCGGCGTGCGGCCGATAGGTTTCTGGTCGACCTGCACCAGGCGGCGAATCTGCTCCAGCCCGGCACTGATGCGCCCGCCGCTGGTTTGCGGTGCATCGTCTTCCAGGCTGGGTTCCTCGTCGGTTTCCACCCGGCTGCCGAGGCCGCCACTTACCAGCTCCAGCAACGCCTGGCTGACCAGGCTGGATTTGCCCGAGCCGGAGATGCCCGTCACCGCCGTGAAGCAGCCCAACGGAAACTCCACCGCCAGGTCCTTGAGGTTATTGCGCGTCACGCCTTCCAGCTGCAACCAGCCGCTGGGCTGACGTTGCGCTGCGCTCGACGGGCGCCGTGCGGCGAACAGGTAGTCACGGGTCTGCGAGGCCTCGACCTTGGCCAAACCCGCCGGTGGCCCGCTGTACAGTACGTGTCCGCCATGCTCGCCGGCCGCCGGGCCGACGTCGATGAGCCAGTCGGCGCGGCGCATGGTTTCCAGGTCGTGTTCCACCACAAACAGCGAATTGCCCGCCGCCTTCAAGCGATCCAGCGCAGTGAACAGTGCTTCGCTATCCGCCGGGTGCAAGCCCGCCGAGGGCTCGTCCAGCACATAGATCACACCGAACAACTGCGAGCCCAGTTGCGTGGCCAGGCGCAGGCGCTGCAACTCGCCGGACGACAACGTCGGCGTGCTGCGCTCCAGGGACAGGTAACCCAGCCCCAAGTCGGTCAACGTGCTCACGCGTTCGAGCAAATCCTGGGCAATGCGCTGGGCGGCCAGGCGCTTTTCCACCGACAGCTTCATCGTGTCCTGCCCCGCCGCTACCGGGCGCAGCACTTCGGCCAGTTGGGTCAGCGAACGTTGCGACAATTCACCGATATCCAGCCCGGCAAACTTCACCGACAGCGCGGCCTTGGTCAGGCGCTTGCCCTCGCACAGCGGGCAGGCGCTGCCCTGCATGAATTGCGACACGCGTTTTTTCATCAGCGCGCTTTGGGTGTGGGTGAAAGTGTGCAGGATATAGCGCCGCGCGCCACTGAACGTGCCCTGGTAACTCGGCTCCAGTTTGCGTTTCAACGCCTCGCGGGTCTGCTGTGGGGTGAAGCCGGCGTACACCGGCACGGTCGGGGTTTCTTCGGTAAAGAGGATCCAGTCGCGCTGCTTTTTCGGCAGGTCGCGCCATGGAATGTCGACGTCATAGCCGAGGGTCACCAGGATGTCGCGCAGGTTCTGGCCCTGCCACGCCAGCGGCCACGACGCCACGGCGCGTTGGCGGATGGTCAACGAAGGGTCCGGCACCATCAGCGCCTCGGTTACCTCGTACACCCGGCCCAGGCCATGGCATTGCGGGCACGCGCCCTGCGGCAGATTCGGTGAGAAATCCTCGGCATACAGCATCGCCTGGCCCGCCGGGTAGCTGCCGGCGCGCGAGTACAGCATGCGGATCAGGCTCGACAAGGTCGTGACGCTGCCCACCGAGGACCGCGCGCTCGGCGTGCCGCGCTGCTGTTGCAGGGCCACGGCCGGAGGCAGGCCTTCGATGGAGTCCACATCCGGCACGCCGACCTGATCGATCAGGCGCCGCGCATACGGCGCCACCGATTCGAAATAACGCCGCTGGGCCTCGGCATACACCGTGGAAAACGCCAGCGACGACTTGCCCGAGCCGGACACGCCGGTGAACACCACCAAGGCATCGCGCGGGATGTCCACATCGACGTTCTGCAGGTTGTGTTCGCGGGCGCCGCGCACCCGGACGAAGCCTGGTCGCTGGGCAGTGAGGGCGGGGATGTCACGCTGTGAAGTCATGGTCAACCTTATCGAGCGGTGAGCACGCTGCGCACCCGTTGCGCCAGGGCTTCGGGGCTGTAGGGCTTGCTCAGCAGATGAATGTCGGGGCTCAGCAGGTGATTCCCGGAAAGAATGTCGCGGGTGTGCCCGGAGGTGAACAGCACCGCGATCGGTGGCTCCTGGGCGCGCGCCCAGTTGGCCAGGTCGGTGCTCTTGACCCGGCCGGGCATCACGACATCGGTGAAGATCAGATCGGGCAGCACGCCCGACTGCAGCATGTGCATCGCCTGGTCGCCGTCTTCGGCGGTGAGCACGGTGTAGCCCGCCTGCTCGAGCAGCTCGACGACCGTCACGCGCACGTCTTCGTTGTCTTCGACCACCAGCACCGTCTCATGCCCGTTGGCCGGCAGCACCGGTTCGGCGTGGGTGTCCTGGCTCTCTTCACCCAGGTTGCGCGGGAAATACATCTGCACCACGGTGCCCTTGCCCTCTTCGCTCCACACGTCGACATGCCCGCCGCTCTGGCGCACGAAACCGAACACCATGCTCAAGCCAAGGCCGGTGCCGTGGCCACTGCGCTTGGTGGTGAAGAACGGTTCGAACACCCGCGCCAAGATCGCCGGCGGCATGCCCACGCCGATATCCGTGACCGCCAGGCGCACATACTCGCCCGGCTTGATGCTTTTACCCACGCACTCGGCAGGGTTGAGAATGATATTTTCGCCGGTGATGCGAATCACGCCCTCGCCCTGCATGGCATCACGGGCATTGATCGCCAGGTTGAGCAGCGCGTTTTCCAACTGGTTGCGGTCGACGTTGATGCACCAGGAATCCTGGGGCAATTGCACGTCGATATGGATGGTCTCGCCCAGCGCGCGCTGCAGCAGCTCGCCCAGGCCTGCGTAGATGCGCTGCGGGTTGTACACCGCCGGCGACAACGGTTGGCGCCGCGCGAAGGCGAGCAGTTGCGAGGACAGCTTGGCGCCCCGCTCCACCGCCGCAATAGCCGCCGTGACGCGGCGCTGTACCTGGGGATTGTCCGGCTCATGACGGGCCAGCAGGTGCAGGTTGCCGGCGATCACTTGCAAAAGGTTGTTGAAGTCGTGGGCGACGCCGCCGGTCAGCCCGCCGATGGCCTCGAGCTTTTGCGCTTGGCGCAGTTGCTCTTCGGCGGCGGAACGCGCCTGCACTTCGGCGGCGACGCGTTGCTCCAGGTTATGCGTGAGTTCCTGGCGCACTCGTTCGGATTTCACGTGCTCGGTGGTCTCGTTCACGATCACCAAGACCCCGGCAGGTTGCTGGTGGTCATCGGCGATGGGGCTGTAGGTCAGGTCCATCCAGACCTCTTCCGGCACGCCGTTACGCAGCAACTCCAACGGAAAATTGCGGTAGGACAAGGTGCCGCCCGCCAGGCACGTATCCAGCACATGCCGGTTGAAATCGGCGACCTCAGGCCAGCCCAGCTCCACCGCCGTGCCCAGCAGGTAGGGATGCCGACCGCCGGCAAACACCGAATAGCTGTCGTTGTAAATCATGTAGCCCGCCTGCCCCCACAGCATCACCATCGGCATGGGCGAGGCCAGCAGCATCTGCACGCTACTGCTCAGGCTGCAGGGCCATTTCTCAATCGGCCCAAGCTCGGTCGAAGACCAGTCGAAGGCGCGGATCCGCTGGGCCATTTCACCGCCCCAACCTTCACAACCGTGGGTATTGGATAAAAACTGCATGGTGGGCTCTTGGCGAACGGATGGGTGAATGGGTGGGGCGATAGCCGTGATAAAACCTTGGAGCCCGGCAGCCGTGAAACGTTTCATTGCATATAACGTATCCGCAGCGGCGGCGGCAACTCCCCTCAGTGAAAATCCCGACTCCGCACCGTGATCCCCTCCAGCAGCGGCGTCAGGTCGGTCAGGCGCCCGGCAATCAGGTGCCGGACCTCGCCCACCGCTTCCCAGCGCCCGTCCACCTTGAGCAGCCGCGAGCCGACCAGGGCCTGGCGCTGACGCTCGGCCAGGTCGCGCCAGACCACCACATTGAGGTTGCCGAACTCATCTTCCAGGGTGACGAACGTGACGCCGCTGGCGGTGCCAGGACGCTGGCGACCGGTGACCAGCCCGGCGATGCTGACGTTGCGCCCATGCTCCACCGCAAGCAATTCCTGCGAGCTGCGACAGCGTCGTCTGCGCAGCTCCGCGCGCAGCAGCGCCAAGGGATGCGGGCCGAGAGTCGTGCCGACGGTGGCGTAATCGGCGTGCAGGTCCTCACCCACCGTGGGTGCAGGCAGCTCCACCTGCGCCTCGTCGGGGCTCGGCAAACCGGCGAACAACCCCAACTGTTTATGCACCCCGGCCACGTCCCAGCGCGCCTTGTGCCGGTTGCCGGCCAGGGCGCGCAAGGCCCCGGAATCCGCCAGCAAGGCCTGGGCGCGGGGATCCAGCCCGGCGCGTTCGTCCAGGTCGGCGATGTCACTGAAGGCCCGACGCTGGCGCGCCGCCTCGATGCGCCGCGCATCCTCTTCGCGAAACCCCGAGATCATGCGCAAGCCCAGGCGAATCGCCGGCTGTTCGCCGTCGCTCGGCTCCAGGCTGCAATCCCAGTCACTGGCCTGCACGTCCACCGCACGGACCTGCAAGCGATGGCGTCGCGCGTCCTGCAGGATCTGGTCCGGGCTGTAGAAACCCATCGGCCAGCTGTTGATCAGCGCGCAGGCGAAGGCCGCCGGCTCATGGCATTTGAGCCAGCAACTGGCGTAGGTCAGCAAGGCAAAACTGGCCGCATGGGACTCGGGAAAGCCATAGCTGCCAAAGCCCTTGATCTGCTCGAAAATCTGCGCGGCAAACGCCTCGCTGTAGCCATTCTTGAGCATGCCGGTACGCAGGCGCTGCTGATGCGGTTCCAGGCCGCCGTGGCGTTTCCAGGCGGCCATCGAGCGGCGCAGCTGGTCGGCCTCGCCGGGGCCGTAGTCGGCGGCGACCATGGCAATCTGCATCACCTGCTCCTGGAACAGCGGGATGCCCAGGGTGCGTTTGAGCACCGCTTCGAGCTGCGGCGACGGGTAGGTTTCCGGCTCTTCCTTGTTCCGCCGCCGCAGGTACGGGTGCACCATACCGCCCTGGATCGGCCCCGGCCGCACAATCGCGACTTCGATCACCAGGTCATAAAAGGTCTTTGGCTTGAGCCTTGGCAACATCGACATCTGCGCCCGCGACTCGATCTGGAACACGCCGATGGTGTCGGCCTTGCTGATCATCGCGTAGGTGGCCGGGTCTTCCTTGGGGATCGTCGCCAGGGCCAGGTCGCGATTGCGATGACGGCGCAGCAGATCGAAACAGCGGCGGATCGCGCTGAGCATGCCCAGCGCCAGGATATCCACCTTGAGCAGGCCGACGGCGTCGAGGTCGTCCTTGTCCCACTGGATGATGGTGCGCTCGGCCATGGCGGCGTTTTCCACGGGTACCAGGGTGTCCAGCGGGTACTCGGAAATCACGAAGCCGCCAGGGTGCTGGGACAAGTGCCGGGGGAAGCCGATCAATTGCTGCGTGAGGGTGAGCACGCGGCGCAGGATCGGGCTGTGCGGGTCGAAACCACCTTCGCGCAGGCGCTCCAGTGGCGGTGCATCATCGCTCCAGCGCCCGCAGCATTCGGCCAGGGCGTTGATCTGGTCCGGCGGCAAGCCCAGGGCCTTGGCCACATCGCGCACCGCGCCGGCCGCGTGGTAACTGCTGACCACCGCCGTCAGCGCCGCGCGGGTGCGACCGTAGCGCTGGAACACGTACTGCAGCACTTCTTCGCGGCGTTCGTGTTCGAAGTCGACGTCGATGTCCGGCGGCTCGTTGCGCTCCTTGGACAGGAAACGCTCGAACAGCATGTCGGTCAGGCTCGGGTCGATCTCGGTGATGCCCAGGGCAAAACACACCGCCGAGTTGGCCGCCGAGCCTCGGCCCTGGCACAGGATCGAACGGCTGCGGGCGAAGCGCACGATGTCGTGCACCGTGAGGAAGTAACTTTCGTAGCCCAGGTCGCTGATCAATTGCAGCTCGTGATTGATCTGCTGCAAGGTCTTGGCGTCCACCCCGTGCGGCCAGCGCTGGGCAATGCCTTCTTCGGTCACGCTGCGCAACCAGGACCTGGCGTCATGGCCCTCGGGCACCAGCTCGCGCGGGTAGTGATAGCGCAGCTGGCTCAAGTCAAAGGTGCAGCGGCGCGCGATGTTCAGGGTTTCGTCGCGCAGCGCTGGCGGATACAGCGCGACCAGGGCATCGAGGCTGCGCAAATGCCGCTCGCCGTTGGGGTGCAGGCGCGTGCCGGCTTCGGCCACCGGCACGTGATGGCGGATGGCGGTCATGGTGTCCTGCAGGGCGCGGCGACCGCGCGCATGCATGTGCACATCGCCGCAGGCCACTGCCGGGATCTGCAGGCTGGCAGCCAGTTGCAGGCGTTGCTCCAGGTGGCGTGCATCGTCCTGGCCGCAGTGCAGGTGCACCGCCAGCCACAGGCGCTCGGCAAAGGTGCGGCGCAGCCATTGGACCGAGGCCTGGGTGTCGTGGTCGTCGGCGACCCACAGCGCCAGCAGGCCGGGCAGCGGTTGTTCGAAGTCTTCCAGCAGCAGTCGGTACTGGCCCTTTTCGGCCCGGCGCCGCGCCAGGGTAATCAGCCGGCACAGGTGCTGATAGCCGCTGAGGTCCTCCACCAGCAACACCAGTTTCGGGCCGTTCTCGATGCGCATCTCGCTGCCGATGATCAGCGGCAACTCCACCGCCTTGGCCGCCTGCCAGGCGCGCACGATGCCCGACAAGGTGCACTCGTCGGTAATCGCCAGGGCGCTGTAGCCCTCGCGCTTGGCCCGCTCGAACAACTCCAGCGCACTGGAAGCACCGCGCTGGAAGCTGAAGTTGGACAGGCAATGCAGCTCGGCGTAACTCATGCGAACCAGCCTTGCAGCCACAACCCATCGCTTTGTCCCACGGTGCGATAGGCCCAGCCTTGCTGGCCGGCACGGGTCTGGATCAGGTAGTAGTCGCGGCGAATATCGGCGCCATCCCACCAGCCGGACTCGATGCGTTCCGGGCCCATCAGGATGTGCACCGCCTGCTCAGCCAGCAACGTCGGTTCGTTGAGCAGCCAACCGGGGCGTTGCACCTTGCTCAAGGTCGGGCATGCGCGACTGTCAGCCGCTGCTTGCCAGGCGCACTCGGGGCGATGATCGGCGTGAAAACGCAGGCCTTGCACCGCGTCATCCCCCAGGCGCGCGCGCAAGCGTTCGCGCAGTTGCTCCCACGGCAAAGTCTGCTGCGGACGGTCGTCGAACAGGTCCTGGCGTTGCGGGACGAAGACCGGCAAATCCTGGGCCACCAGGCGAAAACCGCGCACCGGTGACGTCACTTGCACTTGCTCCAGGCGCCCGCGGGCCAGCTCGAAGAGCATCGCCGGCTCGCGCTCGGCACTCAGCAGGCCGACCTTGATCACACTGTCGGGCGCCTGGGCATGTTCCAGGTGCAGGTCGAAACGCTGCACGCCACTGTCGCGGCCGCAAAGGAAGGCGGACAGGTCGCCGGTCAAGCGGCGCAATGGAAATAGCAAGGCCTGGTGGGATTGCACGTCGAAATTCAACTCGATGCGCACATCGAACTGGTCCGGCGGCTGATAGAACGCCAGCGCCAAGGGCCGCTGCCCGCTCAACGCATCCAGGTGCTTGAGCAGGCTGGCGTCAAAGCGCCGCGCCAGGGTATGCCGGGGCAGCGCCTGCACCTGGGCCAGGCTGCGCAGGCCCATGCGCGACAAGGCAGTGGCCGCCGCAGGGTCGAAGCCGGCGCGGTCGATAGGCAGCGGCGCCAGGGCCTGCATCAACCCCTCATCGTTGACGGCCAGGCCATCGTAGATATTCGCCAGCACCCGCGCCGCCGCCGGGTTGGGCGCAGCGACGATACGGTGGCGAAAACCCAGCTCGGTCAGCTCCGTGCGCAAGCGTGCCTCGAACTGCGCCCACGGCCCGAACAGCCCCAGGCTCGACTCGATTTCGAACAGCAAGGCGCGTGGGTAATACACACTGACCTGGGAGCTGAAGCGGTAGGCCCAGGCCGCGAGGAACTGTTGCCAACGTTCTATTTCAGCCGGGTCGTATTCGGCGCAAGTGAAGGTCTTGGCCAGCGCATGCGCGGCCGTCAGGGATTGGCCGGGGCGCAGGCCCAAGGCGCGCGCAGCGTCATTGACGGTCTGCAGCACGCGACGCTGCGGCGTGCCGGCCAGCAGCGCCAGCGGTTGATCCGGTTCGGGATACAGGCGCTGCACCCCGTCCAGCGCCAATTGCGGGAAGACAATACACACCCAGCGCATGGCAACCTCAGTGCCCCGCCAGTGCAATCGGTGCCGGGTGGGCCAGGCCGCCCCGGCATTTGAGCACCCGCACCTGCGCCGGCCTGGCTTCGACGACCAGACGCAAGGCGGCGGGCGAGGCGTTGACCGCCTCACTCAAGGCACGCCAGGCAAATGCCAGGGTCTGCCCGGTTTCCGCCGCCACCTGCAAGCGGCGCAGCGCGCGATCATCGGCCTTGCGCGGCCAGCACAGCACCGCGCCGCAACTGCCGGAGCGCAGGCATTGCTCCACGGCCCACAGGGCATCGCGCTCCTCGGCCTGGATCACCGAGAGCTGACGCAAATCCACTCCGGCGTTCTGCCAGGCATGCGGATACGGCGTGTAGGGCGGCGCCACCAGCACAATGCGCTCGCCCGCCGCCGACAGCCGCGCCAGGGTCGGCAGCACCAGCTGCAGCTCGCCCACACCTTCCTTGGCCATGAGGATTTCGCTCAAGGCCGACTCCGGCCAGCCGCCTGTCGGCAACACCGCATCCAACGCCGCCAGCCCGGTGGGCTGCACGCTGGCCGGAGGCGCGGCAGGTCGGCCCTTCCAGACACGGCCGCCATTGAACAGCGTATCCAACGCAACCACGGCGCCCATCAGCCTTGCCTCACCAGGCCGCAAAACACCCCTTCGATGGCCAGGTCCTGATCGGGCCCGACCACGATAGGTTGATACGCAGGATTGCGCGGCAGCAAGCGCACATGCTCGCCGTGACGTTCGAAGCGCTTGATGGTGACTTCGCCGTCCAGGCGCGCCACCACAATCTGCCCATTCAAGGCCTCGGCACTGCGCCGTACGCCCACTAGGTCACCGTCGAGAATGCCATCCTCGATCATCGAGTCGCCCTGCACCCGCAACAGATAGTCCGGGGTTTTCGCGAAGGTGGCGGGGTCGAGTTGCAGGCGGCTGTGCACGTCGGCATCGGCACCGATGGGCGAGCCCGCGGCGACTCGGCCGAGGACCGGGATGTCCAGCCACTCGGGGCGTGCCGGTTGGTTGAGCAGGCGAATACCACGGGCCTGGTTGGGGTTGACCTCGATAAAGCCGGCTTCGGTCAGGGCCAGCACGTGTTTACGCGCCACGCTGCGAGAGGCGAAGCCAAACGCCTCGGCGATCTCGGCGAGGCTCGGAGACTGGCCTTGCTGCGCGATACGCTCGCGGATAAAGGTCAGGATGGCGGTACGGCGGGGAGTGAGAGTCGTCATGGAGTACATTTGTACTCCTGTGGGAATTTTCTGACAATAGCCGCCAGTCTGAAGGTGGGTTTGCTCGCGAAGGCGCCAGATTAGCCACCCCCTGCAGCGACTGACCCACCGCTTTCGCGAGCAAGCCCGCTCCCACAGTTTTGATTGCTGTTCGGGCTGGGATTCGGGGTGCTGCACCAGCATTTGAGCGGACGGCACAACCCGGCTCCAACCTTGAAATACACCCCAAGTGTGGGAGCGGGCTTGCTCGCGAATGCGGTAGACCAGCCACCCTCTCCAGCGACTGACCCACCGCTTTCGCGAGCAAGCCCGCTCCCACAGTTTTGATTGCTGTTCGGGCTGGAGTTCGGGGTGCTGCACCGGCATTTGAGCAGGCGGCACAACCCGATTCCAACCTTGAAATACACCCCAAATGTGGGAGCGGGCTTGCTCGCGAAGGCGCCAGACCAGCCACCTTCTCCAGCAACTGACCCACCGCTTTCGCGAGCAAGCCCGCTCCCACAGTTTTGATCGCTGTTTGGACTGGGATTCGGGGGGCTGCACAAGCATTTGAGCGGACGGCACAACCCGGCTCCAACCTTGAAATACACCCCAAATGTGGGAGCGGGCTTGCCCGCGAAGGCGCCAGACCAGCCACCCTCTCCAGCGACTGACCCACCGCTTTCGCGAGCAAGCCCGCTCCCACAGTTTTGATCGCTGTTTGGGCTGGGATTCGGGGTGCTGCACCGGCATTTGAGCAGGCGACACAACCCGGCTCTAACCTTGGAATACACCCCAAATGTGGGAGCGGGCTTGCTCGCGAAGGCGCCAGACCAGCCACTCTCTCCAGCAACTGACCCACCGCTTTCGCGAGCAAGCCCGCTCCCACAGTTTTGATCGCTGTTCGGGCTGGGGTTCGGGGGGCTGCACAAGCATTTGAGCAGGCGACACAACCCGGCTCTAACCTTGGAATACACCCCAAATGTGGGAGCGGGCTTGCTCGCGAAGGCGCTAGACCAGCCACCCTCTTCAGCGACTGACCCACCGCTTTCGCGAGCAAGCCCGCTCCCACAGTTTTGATCGCTGTTTGGGCTGGGATTCGGGGTGCTGCACAAGCATTTGAGCGGACGGCACAACCCGGCTCCAACCTTGAAACACACCCCAAATGTGGGAGCGGGCTTGCCCGCGAAGGCGCCAGACCAGCCACCCTCTCCAGCAACTGACCCACCGCTTTCGCGAGCAAGCCCGCTCCCACAGTTTTAACCGAGTTCGACAGACAACACCGAACAACTCCAAGGCCGCCATGTTACTGAGGAAGTGGAAAGCTCACCGTCTCACCAACCCTCTTTCAACATCCGCAACTCCAGGTGCTGCAGTAGCAGGATGGTCTTCCCATCCACAATCTCCCCGGCCTGTACCATCGTCAGCGCCTGTTCGAATCCCAGCTCCAACACTTCGATATCCTCGCCCTCTTCTTCCAGCCCGCCGCCATCCCCCATCCGGTCACCCGGCTGATATTCGCCGATAAAGAAGTGAATCCGCTCAGTCACCGACCCGGGACTCATGAACGCCGCATAGACCTTCTCCACCTGCCCCACGCGGTAGCCGGTCTCTTCCTCCGCTTCCAGTCGAATGCGCTCCTCGGGGCTGGCATTGTCCAGCAGCCCGGCGGCCGTCTCGATCAAGTAGCCGGGGTAATCGTTGACGAACGTTGGCATGCGGAACTGGCGAATCAGCAGCACCGTGCGCTGTTCGCGGTTGTACAACAGGATCGTCGCGCCATTGCCCCGGTCATACACCTCACGGGTCTGGGCCTGCCAACTGCCATCACGGCGGCGCAGGTCGAAGCTGTATTTCTTCAGGATGTACCAGTTGTCCGAAAGGGTCTCTTCGGCCGTGATGCGAACGGGGCTGTTGTCCATGGTCAGGTCTTTGCTCAAGGGAGTCATCGGGTTCACGCCTGTTTGATGCGAGGCCACGCGGCGGCGACAGCTTCGGCGCTGTCCGCCTTGATCCGGGCGAGATTGCGCGGGTACTCCACGCCGGGGTTTTCAGTGAAGCGCGTGGCAGTGAATTGGCCATTGCTGGCGCGCAGGATGTAGCCCGTGTCCTCGCACTGCGCGGAGGCCAGGAAGACCACGCCCGGCGTCACCCACTCCGGCTTGAGTTCGCCAGGCTCCTCGGTGACACCCCACATGCGCGTCTTGGCCACCGGCGAAATCGCGTTGACGCGGATCCCGGCCTCGGCGCCCTCATGGCTCAACGCGTTCATGATCCCCAGTTGCGCCATCTTGCCGGCGCTGTAGGCCACCAGGCCGGTCTGCTCGTACTGCGCATACATCGCGCGGTCGGACGTGGTGAGGATGATGCGCGGCGCGGCGGATCGCAGCAGGTGTGGCCACGCGTGCTTGCACAGCCACAGCGGCGCGTAGAGGTTGATGTCCATGGCGCGCTGCAGGAACGCGGCATCCAGGTCGGCAATGTTCTGGTAACCGACCCAACCGGCATTGTGGATGAGGATATCGAGCTGCCCGAACGCCTCGATGGCCGAGGCGATCAGTTGCCGGCTGCCTTCTTCGGTGGACAGGTCACCCGCGTGACCGATCACCTGCAAGCCTTCGGCCTGCAAGGTCCTGGCCGCCGACTCGACCACCGTGACGTCGTTGCCGGCGCCGACCGGGTCGGCACCAATGTCGCTGATCACCACCCGCGCCCCGCCCAAGGCCAGCGCCCGTGCATAACTGAGCCCCAACCCGCGGGCGCCGCCGGTGACAATCGCGGTTTTGCCTGTGAAATCCATGTGCTTGCTCTCCTGTGTAGCCGCCCACCCTAACAACCGGTGCAGGGGTAATTCAATGCTGTAACACTTTGCAAGCAATCGCCGTGGACGGCTGTCGAATTAATTCCTGCCTGCGCGGGCCATCTGGTAAAACCCGTGCTTCACCTTTGTCCTGGAACCTTCATGTCTTCTCGTTTTCTGTCTCGCCTGGGCCTGCGCTGGTTTCCCCTGCTGTGCATGGCGCTGCTGATCGTCGGCCTGCCGGTGGGGTGTGCCGTGCTGCAACACAAGGAGCGCGAGCTGGTGTTTCGCATAGAGCCGGGGACTGCCAGCTGGTACAGCGGTTTGCCCAAGGCAGTGCAGGAGTTCGAACTCAAGCCTGCCAGTTTCAAGTCCGGGCAGAACATCCATGGTTGGTGGTACCCGGCGGCCAAGGCCGACGCGCCGGCGATCCTCTACCTGCACGGCGTACGCTGGAACCTGACCGGGCAGCTGTTTCGCATTGAGCAGTTGCACGCCCTCGGCTATTCGGTGCTGGCCATCGACTATCGCGGGTTTGGCCAAAGCCACGGTGAGCTGCCATCGGAAACCACCGTGTACGAAGACGCCCGCATCGCGTGGGAGCGTTTCCAGGTGCTGCAACCGGACCCCAGCAAACGCCTGATCTACGGACATTCCCTGGGCGGCGCGGTAGCCATCGACCTGGCCGCCGAACTGGGCAAGCAAACGCCGTTGCCGGTGCGCGGGTTGGTAATTGAATCGACCTTCACCTCCCTGGCGGATGTGGCCACGGCGGTGGCGAATACCTCGTTGCCGGTACGCTGGCTGCTGTCGCAGAAGTTCGATTCCATCGACAAGATCGCCGCTATCCATATGCCCCTGCTGGTGGTCCACGGGCTGGCCGATCAATACGTGCCGCCGCGTTTCAGCCAGCAGTTGTTCGAAGCCGCCCAGGAACCCAAACGGCTGTTGCTGGTGCCCGGCGCCACGCACAACAACAGCATGAGCCTGGCCGGTCGCAATTATGGCCAGGCACTCGACAGCCTGATGCAAGCGAAGATGCCGCCGCAGGTTGTCACCCACTCCACAGCGCGCAACGGCGACTCATAAAAGCGCTTTTCGGCACTGGGTTCGCGCTTGCGTGTCAAGCGCAAACCCTGCCCATACTGGCCCGCGTCGAAAGTTGATCAAATATTAACCGAGGGTTAAATCACCAACCCTGCCGGGCCTTCGCAAAGTTATCCACAGAGATACCCACGGTTTTCGTGGACAACTCTTTTTATTTTTTTACGATTTTTTTGCTCAGTAAACGTTTTCGGGAAATGTACCGGGCAACAAAATCTCGCGATTCACATCGCGTATATCTTTATAGCCGCACAACGCCATCGACACGTCCAGCTCACGCGCAATGATCTGGAGTGCCTTGGTCACGCCCGCCTCGCCCATCGCGCCCAGGCCATACAGGTGCGGGCGACCGATCATGGTGCCCTTGGCGCCCAATGCCATCGCCTTGAGCACGTCCTGGCCGGAGCGAATGCCGCCGTCGAGCCACACTTCGATGCGCTCGCCTACCGCGTCGACAATCGCCGGTAACTGGCTGATGCTCGACGGCGCACCGTCCAGCTGACGGCCACCGTGATTGCTCACCACCAGTGCATCGGCACCGGAATTCGCCGCCAGGCGCGCATCCTCCACATCGAGGATGCCCTTGATGATCAGCTTGCCGCCCCAGCACTGCTTGATCCACTCCACATCGTCCCAGCTCAGGCGCGGGTCGAATTGCTGGGCGGTCCACGACGACAACGAACTCATGTCCGCCACGCCCTTCACATGCCCGACAATATTGCCGAAGCCGCGCCGCTGGGTGCCGAGCATGCCCATTACCCAGCGCGGTTTGGTCGCCATGTTGAGGATATTCGGCAGGGTCAGCTTGGGCGGCGCCGACAGTCCGTTGATCAAATCCTTGTGGCGTTGGCCGAGGATCTGCAGGTCGAGGGTCAGCACCAGCGCATCCACGCCAGCGGCCTTGGCGCGCTCGATCAATTGCTCGACAAACGCGCGATCACGCATCACATACAGTTGGAACCAGAATGGCTGGCCGACGTGTTCGGCGATATCTTCCAGCGAGCAGATGCTCATGGTCGACAAGGTGTAGCGCAGGCCAAACGCGGCGGCGGCGCGAGCGGTGAGAATCTCGCCATCGGCATGCTGCATACCGGCCAGGCCGGTGGGTGCGAGGGCGACCGGCATGGCCATGTCCTGGCCGATCATGCGGGCGCGGATCGAGCGCTCATCGATATTGCGCGCGACCCGCTGGCGGAATTTGATCCGCGCGAAATCGCTTTCATTCGCCCGGTAGGTGCTCTCAGTCCAGGAGCCGGAATCGGCGTAATCGTAGAACATCCGTGGGACACGTTTTTGCGCCAGCTTGCGTAAATCTTCGATGGTTGTAATCAACGACATCTAGGTCACCTCTCCCTGAACTGAACACAGAGAGTAACCGCCCATCGGCTGCGCAACCAGCCATTGCGTTTAGATAGGCAGGAGACTAATCTCGCACAAACCCGCAAAAAAGCGCAAAACCATGCACACCACTCATCAAGCCATTGACCTGCCTTCGTTGCGCAAACAAAAGATCCTGTTGCTGCTCGAGCGCGATGGCAAAGTCACCGCCGCCGACCTGGTAGAGCATTTCGCCGTGTCCCAGGACACCATCCGCCGCGACCTCGGCGAACTCGCGGCTGCTGGCCTTCTGCAACGCGTGCATGGCGGCGCCCTGCCCCGGCCCAAGGACACCGGCAAGGACTTCTTCACCCGGGTCGGCGAGACCAACGACGCCAAGCGTCACCTTGCCCACCGGGCCGCCAACCTGGTGGAAGACGGCCAGATCGTGTTGTTCGATTCCGGCTCCACCACACTGCAGATTGCCCAGTCGTTGCCGCGCTCGATCCGCCTGACCGTAGTCACGCCGTCGCCGATGATCGCCATCGCGCTGGCCGATCATCCCGAAGTGAAGGTGATCCTGGCCGGTGGCCAACTCAACCCGGCGACCTTGTCCACCACGGGCCAGGACGCCGTGCGCCTGATCCAGAGCGTCAAGGCCGACCTGCTGTTCACCGGCGTATGCGCACTGCATCCGCAGGTGGGTATCAGCTCGCTGCATTTTGATGAAGTGGCGGTCAAACAAGCCCTCCTCGACAGCGCCTCGCACGTGGTGGCAGTGACCATGGCCGACAAGCTCGGTGCGGTGGAGCCGTTTGTGGTGGGGCCATGTGAGCGTATCCACACATTGATTACCGAGTGGCACGTGCCGAGCGTCGAAGCGTACCAACGGTTAGGCCTGGAAGTGCTGCAGGTGGAGGTCGAGTAGGTACAGTGCATCCGCCAGCGCATGACCACTGGCGGTGTTATCGAAGATGCACCAGGTGCAAATACCCTCTTCGACAGAGGCTCTCAACTGCTGCAAATAGGCCCGGAGCCGTTCCGGCCCATATGCGCTGTGATAGATACGTGGCGACCCATGCAGACGCCAATAGCGCACGCCCTGCCAACCGCCCGGTGCCTCACCGGTGTCGATGACCGGGGGATCTGCAGCCACGCGCCCAATGTGCAGGTCCTGCAACAATGCTTCAGCCTCAAGCCAGCTGGCATGACGCGGTTCCAGCACCACCACGCCCTCATAGCGTTGTCGCAGGGCGCGAAAAAACGTCGCGGCGACAGTGGGCTCATAGCGCAGCGAAGGGGGCAGTTGCACTAGCAGGCAGCCCAAGGTTTCACCCAATTGCAGGCATTGCTGAAGAAACTCATCCAGTGCTGTTTCGCAGTGCTGCAAGCGCAGTTCGTGGGTAATGCGCTTGGGTACCTTGACCGAAAAACGAAAGGTGGCTGGCACGGACTGTGCCCAACGCTGGTAAGTCTTGGGCAAGTGAGGACGATAGAACGAACTGTTGATTTCAACTGCCTTCAGGCGCGAGGCATAACGCTGAAGGTGCGTACCTTCCCCCTCAAATGCAGACCATTGTTCACGGGGCAAACTCCAACCGGCGCACCCCACATACAGAGCTGCTGTCAAAACAGCACCGCGGCCGCATCGCGCATGAAAATCTCAATGGTCTTGGGCCCCACGCCGTCAAATTCCCCCAGGCGTTTTTCGAACGCCTGGCGGTCTTTGCTGGCACTGCGCATGTGGGTGATCTTGCCAGCGTATTCGGCGTTGAGCTTGGCACTGAGGTCGAGCAGGCGCTGCGCGGTGCTCTCGTCATAACGCACGTAATGCGCACGCCCGAGCATCGAGACCAGCTCACGCGATGTGCAGTGCTGCAACTTGCGCGGCGTGTCGCGGCCCTGCTCTTCGACGATCACCTTATAGGCCTGTGCCGCGATGGGCGCCTGGATGCGCTTGCCCATCAGGAAACTGGCGACAAACCATTTGAACAGGCTGGCGTCATCCGCAGGCTTGAGATCAATCCCCAGTTCCGACGCGGAAATTGCCTTGGCCATGTTCAGTGGCCCAGCTTGCGCTCGGCCTTGGCGGCCTGCTCGTTGATCGCATCGGTCTGACGCTCGGTGTCCTTGATCGAGGTCGGCGTGAGCACCTTGTCGACGGTTTCGGTCTTGGGATTCGGGCGCTCCAGCGTCTCGCCCTTGGCGGCGGTGCCGGCACCTTTCTGCGCCTGTTCGGAGCTGATGGGTTCAGGGGTTTTGTCGGCGGTCTTGTGATCAGTCACGGTGTCTCTCCTGGCAGTTGAAGGCGTGCAAGAAAATCGCACGCATCTGTGCAGCAGAGGCCAACGGATTTCGATAGTTCAAGGAATTTGCCAGCCATGCCCGCTGGTGAGAAAAGCGCGAATTAATTTAAACCTTTTGCAGTCGGGCCGGCTCAACACTCAGGTAACGGCATCCCGCCATGTTCAAGGAGATCCACCATGACCACGCAACTGATCAAACAAATGGGCCTGACTTTCGTGCTGGTTGCCGGCTCGATTTCCACGGCCATGGCCGCGACGTCCAACAGCTTCGTAGAAGACGCGGCACAAGGCGGCATCACTGAAGTCGAGGCCGGCAAACTCGCCCTCGAAAAAAGCAGCTCGGCCGATGTGAAAACCTTTGCCCAGCACATGGTCACCGACCACACCAAGGCCAACGAGGAACTGGCGGCCCTGGCGAAAAAACTCGATATCGAAGTGCCGGACGATGCCGCGCTGACCGACAAGGCCAAGAAAGCCATCCTCGAGCTGCGCGATGAATCGTTCGACAAGGCCTACGCCAACAACCAGGTGGCGGCCCATGAAAAAACTGTCGAACTGTTCCAGAAAGAAGCCGCTTCCTCGGGCAACGCCGAGCTGAAAGCCTTCGCCACCAAGACCCTGCCGACCCTTGAAGCCCATTTGAAAATGGCCAAGGAACTGCAAGCCAAACACGACCATTAATCTACCCCTGACCCAAGGAGACACTCGACCATGAGCGCGCAACTCAACGGCAAGCACATCCTGATCATCACCTCCAACACCGGCATCGAGCGCGACGAGCTGGTCAAGCCGCTGGAAGCGCTGCGCGGGTTCGGCGCCACCGTAACCCACGCATCCAGCAAGGGCGGCACCACCCAGACGTTTGTCGGCGATACCGAGAAAGACAAGACGGTGGAATCCGACGTGCAGCTGTCGGACGTGGTCAGCAGCGAATTCGATGCACTGGTCATCCCTGGCGGCACCGTCAACGCCGACACCCTGCGCCAGGATGCCGCGGCGCTGCGGGTGATCAACGACTTCGTCAAGGCCGGCAAGACCGTGGCCGCGATCTGTCACGGCCCATGGGCGCTGATCGACGCCGGCGTGATCAAGGGCAAGACGCTGACTTCCTACAAAAGCGTGCGCATCGACCTGGAAAACGCCGGTGCCGCCGGTTGGGTGGATGCCGAGGTCAAGGAGTGCAAGGCCAACGGCTGGACCTTGATCACCTCGCGTACACCGGATGACTTGCCGGCATTCAACCAAGCCATCGCCAAGGCCCTGGCGGGTTGATAGCGATGGGCTGAAACGCAAACAGGCGCCTCTCGGCGCCTGTTTTTTTACCTATGAACCTTAACTTCTGCGCTGCTGCGCCATCTCTCGCTTGGGACCAAACATCGCCCAGGCAATCAGCCCCAACAGCGGCACGAAAATCAGCACTACCACCCACAGCCCCTTGGTCTCCCAGCCACCGGTGCTGCGCAATACGACGTTGATCGCCCACAATTCCAACAGCAGCAAAATCACCGCCAACGCGATCCAGATATATTCTATTTGCATGGTTCACCTCCTGAGGTCTATGCATTAGGTCAAGCATCTGGCCCGAGGGTTCCATCCGATTTGCACCCGGGCACATCGCGGGCAACCTTCTAGACTCAACCTCAGTCACCCCTCTTGCACTGAATTCCGGAGGTTCAGGATGACCGAGCATGTTATCCACTTTCACTGCCAGATCGACCAGGGCACCACCGAGCGTTTTCGCGACTGCTGCCTGGATGCGATCGACGAAGGCGCCAGTTCGCTGCTGCTGAACCTGTCGACCACCGGCGGCAGCACCAACTTCGGGTTTACCCTCTACACCTTCCTCAAGGCGCTGCCGGTGCCGCTCTGCGCGATCAACGCGGGCAATATCGAATCCATGGGCATCATCATGTTCCTGGCAGCGAACCGGCGTATCACCACGCCGCATTCGCGCTTTCTGATCCATCCGATGAACTGGTACTTCAGCCAGAGTTCGGTGGACCACCAACGGCTGCGCGAGTACCTGTCGAGCCTGGATAACGACCTCGCCCGCTACGTGAAAATCTATGAACTGGAGACGTCCCAGGCCGACACCCAGCTGGATATCTTCAAGTGCCTGTCAGCCGAGGAAAAGGTTATTGCCGCGCACGAATCGCTCGCCTACGGGATTGCCCATGAGGTCAAGCAGGTGGTGTTCGCCGAAGACATCAAGCATTGGAAAGTCAGCGGCGGCTAGGGACGGCGTAATGCAACCCAAACCTTGCACGACCATGCAAGCTGCACGACCGCCACACTGACACTCATGACATAATCGACTGATTAATAACGTATTTATAAATACGTTCAAGTTGGTATAACTGATGCACTACCTACCGGACGAGGCGCGCACTTCGACGCGCCCGCTTGCTATCCGTGAGGTTCCACCATGAATGCCATCGACCTTCTCAAGGCTGACCACGAACGCGTCAAGGCGTTGCTGACCCAACTGAGCGAGTCCACCGAACGCGGCGTCAAGAAGCGCACCGAGCTGCTGGCCAAACTCGAGATGGAGATCAGCCTGCACACCAAGCTCGAGGAAGAGATCCTCTACCCGGCCTTCCGCAAAGCCGGCGGCAAGGAGCAAGACATCATGTACCACGAAGCCAAGGAAGAGCATCGCACGGTCGACGCCCTGGTGCTGCCCGACCTGAAGCAGACCGAGCCATCCACCACCGAGTTCTCCGGGCGCGTCAAAGTGGTCAAGGAACTGCTGGAACACCACATCGAAGAAGAGGAAACCGAGATGTTCCCCCAGGCCAGGAAGCTGCTGGGCAAGGCGGTGCTGGAAGAACTCGGCGCTGAAATGGAAGCGATGAAAGCGGCGCACAAGAAATCCATGGGCGCCAAGCCGCTCGCGGCGTGACGTCCATTCGTCGCATGGTCGCGAACTTTTTCAAACTTTGCTTTCGGTTGAGTATTCCCAATTAAGCGACACCATTGATTCACTCATTGATGAGGGATTTGAAAATGGCTACCAGCGGAAAAACCACCACGGGTGCAGGCGGCAAAGCCAAGCCCGACACACAGAAAAAAAGCGGCGGTCAAGGTTCGGGCGGCAACTTTGCCAATGACCGCGAAAAGGCTTCTGAAGCCGGCAAAAAAGGCGGGGCGCACAGCTCCGGCGGCGGCAAGAAGTCTTGATTGAAGCAGTACTGGAGCCCGGATTTTTCGGGCTTCAGTCATGATCAGAGCAACAAGGGAATCGCGTCATGAAGACCAGAATGTCCCAAAGGATTTTGCTTATCGTCGGCCTGTCGGTCCTGCTGGCCAGTCCGGCCTTCGCCGCCTTCGGCGATGACACCGCGCCGTCACCGAATACGCTGAGCGACAGCAGCGCCGCGGGCTCTGCCCTGCCGCCGGGCACCTACCCCAGCAGCCCATCAGACAGCGACAAAAAAACCGAGACTGCTCCCAAGGAAAAAGCCTCGCCGAGCCCTGCGCCGCACAAACAGCCCAGCAGCAAGGCGACGAAAAAGAAAACCGCGCATACCGGCAGTTGACGCTTTACATCAGCGGGATGCTGTAGCTGACAATCAGGCGCGTTTCATCTTTGTCTGCGGTGTCATTCCCGCGCAGCACCGCACTGCGCCAGGTAAACCCCAAGCCCTTCAACGTGCCGTTGGGAATCACATAATCCAGGCGCAGGTCGCGTTCCCATTCGCTGTTATCGCGGCCGGCGGTACGGATATGGCTGCCGTGGATATAAGTCACGCTGGAGCGCAGGCCAGGAATGCCCAAGCCGGCAAAGTCATAGGCATAGCTGCCCACCGTTGCCTGCTCGCCGGCATTCACGAACTTGAGTGACTGCGAATTGGTGATCAGGTAAAGCGAGCGGCCCTGACCTTGGTTGATATGCGGGAAGTCACTTTCGCCCGTGGTCTTCTGGTAGCCAAGGCTCAACGCGTGCCCGCTCAGACCATAGGTGAACAGTGCGCTCCACAAGCGGTTGTCGACCTTGCCCGTGTTGATGCCCGGCGCGTAGTAACCCGAGCTGACATACCCTTCGCTGCGCCCCGCCGCGCTGCCATTCTTGCCATCAGCGGTGCTGTAGAAATAGCGCAGGTCGCTCTTGAACTGCCCCACCGGCAACTGCCAGTTGTGCACCAGGCCGAGGAAGTGCTGCTGGTAGAAATTCTCCAGGTTGGCGTAGTAGTACTGCAGCTGCAGCTGCTTGGTAACGCTGTAATCAACCCCGCCGTAATAGAACTGGTTGCTGGATTTCCCCTTAATCGGGTCATTGGCACCGGCAATCGACATGCCCTGGCCGTTGCTGGAATTGCGGTCGACAACCTGCTCAAGCTTGCCGGCAACCAGGTTGAAATCCTTGAAGTCCTTGGAATCCAGCTGATAGCCACGAAAGGTCTGGGGCAGCAGGCGCCCGTCTTCGGTGGTCAAAACCGGCAGCTTGGGCATCAGGCTGCCGACTTTCAATTGAGTCTGGGCGATGCGCATTTTGCCGGTGACGCCAGTCTTGCTGAAGTCATGTGAGGCCTTGCCGTCGTCCAGGGGGAAAACGCTGCCAGGAGTGTTGTCTTCACCGGCCTTGCCGGCGCGGCCCGACGCATCCAGGCGCAGGCCATACCATTGTTGCAGGTCCAGGCCCAGGCCGACCACGCCCTCGGTGAAACCGGACTGGTAATTGAACATGAAGGCCTGGCCCCACTCCTTGTCCGAGGCGCCCCTGGCATTACGGGTGTCCTGGTTGTAGTAGAAATTGCGCAGGTCGAGGCTGGCTTTGCTGTCATCGATAAAACCGGCGGCAGCCGCCTGCTGCGCCGCGCCGATGGACACGGCGAGCGCCAGGCAAGTGGTGTGCTTCATGAAGGCTCCGAGAAGTGATTGAGGCGACCCCGTCACGGCCCGACCCTGTTCTTTGTCAGTCGGGTCGGTGCCGCATTCAACGGGAGCGCGCACGGTATAGAGTTGAGCGGCACAGAAACAGCCGCCAAAACCGCCAATCACTTTTTCAGTTTGCGTAACAATCCAGGCCTACCTCCGCTCGCGTCTGCCCAGCTGTTTCCCGATCAAGCCTGATCAAACTGCTCCCGCGCCTGGCGAAACGCCTCGCCGTTCTCCACCACCCAGGTCCACAGCGGAATCATGTGCACCAACAACTGCGTGCCGAGGGGCGACAACGCGTATTCGACCCTTGGCGACACTTCCTGAAAGTCATGGCGCAGCACCAGGCCGTCGCGTTCCAACTGGCGCAAGGTGCGGGTCAACATGCGCTGGGTGACGCCCGTCATGCGTCGACCGATCTCGGCATGGCGCAGGCGACCGGACACGCCGAGCACGTGCACGATGCCCAATGACCAGCGGTTGCCGGCGTGGCTCAACACCTCGCGCTTGAGGCCGTCATCGTCGGCGCTGAGGGCGTCGCAGGCGGCCTGCGAGCGGCGGATGATTTCGTCGTTATCCATGGGGGGCTCTCGGTATCACGCGTGTGCCTTCTTATGCGCGGCGTTTAATTCTGCAAGCATGCCACGACTTTCACTGTTGACGGAGAACCCTATGACTTCCCCTTCCATCCTGGTACTCGGTGCCGGTGAACTGGGCATGGCCGTGCTGCGCGAACTGGTCGCGCTGGCGCCGCATGGCACCCGCATCGCCGTGCTGTTGCGTGCGCAGTCGACTACTGCGAATGGCTTGAGTGAGCTCGGCGTCGAGCCATTGGCCGGCGATCTGCAGAACGATAGCCAGGACACGCTCGCCGCGCTGTTCGCGCGGTTCGACACGGTGATCAGTTGCATCGGATTTGCCGCAGGCCCAGGCACCCAACGCAAGTTGGCACAGGCGGCGATCCGCAGTGGGGTCAAGCGCTATGTGCCGTGGCAATTTGGCGTGGACTACGACGTGATCGGCCGTGGCAGCCCGCAGGACCTGTTCGACGAGCAACTGGACGTGCGCGACCTTCTTCGCGGCCAACAGACCACCCAGTGGCTGATCATCTCCACCGGGATGTTCACCAGCTTTCTGTTCGAGCCGTCGTTTGGCGTGGTCGACCTCGCGCAAAACACCGTGCATGCCCTGGGCGACTGGGACACTGCCGTCACTGTCACCACGCCCGAGGACATCGGCCGGCTGACGGCGCAGATCGTGCTCGCTGAACCCGCCATCGCCAACCGGGTGGTGTACACCGCTGGCGACACCCTGACCTACGGGCAGTTGGCCGACACCGTCGACGCCGCCTTGGGCATCCAGCTCCAGCGCGAACCCTGGTCGGTGCCGGCGCTACTGGCCGACCTCGCCAGCAGCCCCGATGACAACCTGAAGAAGTACCGCGCGGTGTTCGCCCAGGGCAACGGCGTGGCCTGGGACCCCGCCGTCACGTTCAACGCCCGGCACGGCATCGCCGTGACCGACGTCGACGCGTGGATTCGCCAGCACCTTACGGCACCGGCAACCAGCCGCTGAATTCGCCCCGCGCGCCCAATGAGCCCCAGACAAAGTCCCCCGCCGGCACCGGCGTGCGCGGTGGCTCGACGGTCGCTCGCGGGGTGCCCTTCCACTCCAGTACGGTCGAACCTTGCCAGGCCAGGATCACACCCTGTGCCGGGCTGTCGTCGGTATTGATCCAGCGCGCTGCGGCGGCGGCCATGAAGGCTTCGATCGGCTCATCGTCGATCTGCGTGCGATACGACGAGCCCAGCAGCCAGCGACCGATGTTCAGGTGGTAGGTCCAGTCCTGCGCTGGCTGGTTGCGGTAAGCCCAGGTCATGAAGCTGCGAAACAGGTTCAGGCCCTCGGGTGGGTCGAGCTTGAGCAGCGCCGGGCAGATGTCGAACACGCTGTGCCAATACGGCAACAGGCGCGCATCCAGGTGTACGAAACAACGGGAATTGCTCGGGTAGTCAGGCTGCACAGGTTCCGCGCGCAGGCGACGCGACGCCTTGCGGACCAGGCGGCTGGCGCCGGCAGGCAACAGGTGGTTCATGAAACGCACTCTCAGTCGTGACGATAGAACGCCCCCTGGTTGCAGGGAGCCCAAGGCACACGTCAGAAAGTCGGGGAAGCGCGGGGGTTGGCCGAGGGCCAGGAATAACGCGGTGGCGCCTTGCTGCGCCGCTCATGCGCCGGACGCGGGGTTTGCGCCAGGCCCAACAGCCAGGCGAGACCGATCAGGAACACCAGCGCAACGGTGACCGCGTTGCACACCGGGCAGGCAAAGTAGTTCGAGATGTTGCTGGAAGACGGGCTGCCCAACCCTTTGTCGGAAAGTGGCGCCTGGCTACCGTCCACCGAACAGAACGCCCCGCCGATCCCGTTGAGTTGCTGGCCGAGCATCTGGCCATGCCCCAAACCGCACGCGAACAGGTTCATCAGCACGCAGAAGTACAGGGTCCAGACGATCAGCGGACGGGCGGGATGGCTCGATTTCATGGCGGCGACTCTACCATCAGAGCCGCAAAAGGATGAAGCGCCGCATGCCCCTGTGGCAGAACGTCGCAGATTACGTGCGCTTCCCAGGGTTGGTAGACTTGGCGCCCTCAAAGCCTGATGTGTAGATCCAGAGCAATGCAGGCGTTTCACAGGATGCACAGTTGATGAGTACGTTATTTACCCGCCGCAAGGTCCTGACCGGCATGGGCCTGCTGGGTCTGGGCCTGCTGGCCGGTTGTGACAACAGCCCCAGGTTGAACTTCAAGTACGGCAAGGACTTGAGCGACAAGATCATGGGCCGCACCTTCAAGCTCAAGAACACCGAGGGCGACACCGTCACCCTCAGCTCCTACCGTGGCCTGATGCCGGTGGTGTTCTTCGGCTTCACCCAGTGCCCGGCCGTGTGCCCGACCACCCTCGCCCGCGCCGCCCAGGCCAAAAAGCTGATGGGCCGCGACGGCGAGATCATGCAGGTGATCTTTATCACCCTGGATCCGGAACGCGACACCCCGGAGATTCTCGACAAGTACGTGAAAGCCTTCGACCCCAGCTTCGAAGCGCTGTATGGCACCCCGGAAGAAATCGCCGTGGCCGCCAAGGAGTTCGGGATCTTTTATGAAAAGATCCCCGCCGGCGACACCTACACGCTGTCTCACACGGCCACCAGTTTCGTGTTCGACACACGCGGCAACCTGCGCCTGGGCCTGCAGGCATCCCTTAACGCTAAAGAGTGCGCAGAAGACCTGCTCACCGTCATGGAGGTCTGCTAATGACTGCCGTTCAACACCTCAAGCGCACCCTGATCGGCCTGTCCCTGCTGGGCCTCGCAGCGCACGCCAGCGCCCAGGTACTGGTCACCGACGCATGGGTACGCGCCTCGGTGCCGGGCCAGCCGTCCAGCGGCGCGTTCATGACCCTGACCGCCGACAGCGACAGCCAGTTGCTGAGCGTCGCAACGCCTGCGGCCAAGGACGTGCAGATCCATGAAATGAGCATGAAGGATGACGTGATGCGCATGGGCCCGGTGGATTCCGTCGCCCTGCCGGCGGGCAAGGCCGTCAAGCTCGACCCGGATGGTTATCACGTGATGCTGATGGGCCTGACCAGCCAGATCAAGGAAGGCGACCAGGTGCCGCTGACCCTCACGGTGAAAAACGCCAAGGGTGAAAAACAAGCCATTGAAGTCAAGGCCACCGCACGCGGC
Organism: Pseudomonas sp. TH21; assembly: GCF_016651025.1. NCBI lineage: Bacteria > Pseudomonadati > Pseudomonadota > Gammaproteobacteria > Pseudomonadales > Pseudomonadaceae > Pseudomonas > Pseudomonas sp. TH21. The sequence continues at coordinate 3,841,855 of NZ_JAEKEQ010000001.1, forward strand.
CTGGATGGGATGGACCATAGCAAGATGCATTGATCTGTTGCCGCTGGGATTTCTGGGCAGCAACAGGTTTCAGTGGCAAGCATTGCTGTAGTGGTGAATTGGGTTGTTGTGGCAAGTGGGACTGTTATTGCTAGTGGGTTTGTTGTGGCTAGTGAGCTTTTTGTGGCGAGCGGGCTTGCCCCGCGTTGGGCTGCGCAGCAGCCCTGAAACCTGACAACCCAAATCCACCTGAAGAACTGCAGTGCATGCCCGGGGCCGCTGCGCGCCCCAACGCGGGGCAAGCCCGCTCACCACAATAGCCCCCGCTCATCACAACAATCTCATTCACCACAACTGCCCCCGCTCACCACAACAATCTCATTCAACACAACAGCCCTCTCCCTACAACAACCTCATTCACTACAACAGCCCCACACCCAACCCCCCTTCATTCCCCACCCACTCGAACCCTCCCAACGCCATACCTAAAACCTCTGCCTTCAACACTTACTATATATTTTCAATCTGCAAACAGACCCGATAGCCTGATCCTGCCGCCTGTGCCCTGCGCCCGGCTGGCCCCCAATTCCAAAAATAAATCGGGTACTCCTGTGAACACATCCCCCCGCGCCCTGAAAAGCCTGCTGCCTCTGGCGGTGGCCTTCGCCCTCTTCAACAGCTTCGGCGCCCAGGCGGCCAACACCGGCGAGTTGCCGTGTACCACCACCGAACAATGCGCGGCCCAGGCGGCGAAAGTCGGCGCCACGCCCGACAGCTCGCAAACCGAACACAAGGCCAAGGCCGATCCGACCCAGACGCAATTCGCCTGGCTGAATCGCATCAACAAAGCCTCGATCGTGATGCTCACCGAAGAAGGCATCGTCAAGCCGGATATGGGCCAGAAGATCGCCGGCGGTGTGCGCTACGCCATTGCCCAGGCCGATCAGCCCGGCGGCACGCGCCCCAGCGATGTGCTGCAACTGGAAAAGATCATGACCGACAAGATCGGTCCCGAGGCCTCGCTGATCCACTCCGGGCGCAGCCGCCAGGACATGCTCGCCACCTACCGCCTGGCCGCGTTGCGCAGCCAGGTGCTGGCCTATAGCGAGGCACTCAACGCCACGCGCCTGCGCCTGCTGAACATTGCCGACAAGAACGTCGACACCCTGGTGCCCGCCTACACCAACGGCGTGCAGGCCATGCCGATCAGCTATGCCCACTACCTGCTGGCATTCGAGGCCGCGTTTGACCGCGATGGCCAGCGCATCCGCGAACTGTACACACGCTTGAACAAGAGCCCGATGGGCACCGCGGTGTTGGCAAACTCGGCCTACCCGCTGAACCGCGAGCGCCTGGCCGAGCTGCTGGGGTTTGATGGCGTGCGCGAGAACTCGCTGGATTCGAGCCAGGTGTCGACCTACGACATCCCGATCGAAGCAGCCAACCTGGCGTCGTCCTCGGCGATTCGTGTCGGCGCCATGATCGGCGACATCCACACACAGTATCACCAGATCCGCCCGTGGCTGCTGCTCGATGAAGAAGCCACCTATACCAGCAGCGCCATGCCGCAAAAACGCAACCCCGGCTTGCTGATGCGGGCGCGGGAGACCGCCTCGGACGTGGTCGGTCTGGCCCAGGCCGTGACCTTGCGCGCGCATAACGTCACCACCGGCATGACCGACTACAAGTTCGCTTTCGACTCATTGGGCGTGTTCCGCTCGACCAAGGAGATGTTCCAGGCCATGGACGCAGTGCTCGACGCGCTGCAGATCAACCCACAGCGGGCCCTGGAAGAACTGGAATCGGAGTGGACCACGTCGATGGAGCTGGCCGACACCCTGGAGCGTCAATACAAGGTGCCGTTCCGTATTGGTCACAGCTTTGCCTCGCTGATCGTCACTGAAGCACGCAGCAATGGCACCACGCCGAAGACCTTCGCCTACGCCGATGCACAAAAGCTGTATAGCCAGGCGGCGGACAAGTACAAGTGGACTCCCAACACCTTGCCGCTGGACGAGGCCGGTTTCCGCGCGGCGTTGTCGCCGACCACCATGGTCCAAACCCGCAAAGGCACCGGCGGCCCGCAGCCGCAGGAGGTCAAGCGCATGCTGGTGGAGGCGCGCAAGACGCTGGAAGCGGATCAGCAGTGGCTGAAGGAGCGGCGTGAGAAGCTGCAAAGTGCAGAAGGCAACCTCGACAAGGCCTTCGACAAACTGGCCAATACCAAAGGCTGACCCCTCACCAGTAGGCGCCGGCTTGCCGGCTCCTACTGGGTGGGCAGTGCGTGTTTCAACACTTCACGATCAATCGACTTCTGCCACCCGCAAATCGCCAGGCACGCCACGCAGTTGCCGAGCACATTGGTCAGCGAGCGGCACTTCATCAAGCGCTCCACTCCCAGCAGCAGGCCCACCCCTTCCAGAGGGACCAGTTGCAGGATGTTCAAGGTGGCGATCAAGGTGAACAGCGCCGATCCCGCCACACTGGTGGAACCCAGTGACGTCACCAGGCAGATCACCAACACCGCGAGCAACTCCGGCAGGGCAATCTCGACCCCGGCCATATGCGCCAGGAACATGATCGCGGTAGTCAGGTACAGGTTGGTCCCGGCCAGATTGAAGGTGTAGCCGGTGGTCAACACCAGGCGCACTAACTGGCGATCGCAGCCCAAGGCTTCGAGTTTATCCACGCAACCGGGAAGTGCCGCCACGGAAGAACCGGTGAATGTCACCAGCAATAACTCTTCTTTCAAATAACCCATCAAACGCGTGAGCTTTATTCCAACTAAACGCGTAATAAAGGCCAATACCACGACCACAAATAACGCACTCACCAGGTATATAACCAGCACGAACTTCAACAGCGGCAAGACTGAACTAAGCCCATATTTACCCACCACAAACGCCATCGCCCCAAACGCCGCCAGCGGGGCAAACTTCAAGATTATCCGCAGTACGAAAAACACCCCCTGGACGCCCGCCTCCAGCCAGCCCAGGCAGCGATTGCCGAGGCTGCTGCCGCGCCCCAGCAGCAGCCCGCAGAGCACGGCGGCGAACATCACTTGCAGCACCAGGCTCTGGGTAAACACGCGGTACAGCGTGGAGGACGCCGACAGCAGCGACAGTTCATGCAGGAAGCTTTCGGGCGGTAACGGCGGCGCCGAGACTGCGCTGGGCTCGAGGTTGAACACCCAGCCCGTGGCCATGCCCAGCATCAGCGCGGCACACGACATCAACTGGAAATACACAATGATGCGCCGTACGACATGGCGGTGCTGCGGCGCGCGCTTGATACCGGCAACACCGGTGGACACCAATACAAACAACAGGAACGGCATCAATAAGCCGACGCACTTGATGAAACCGTCACTCAACACTTTCATTTCAACCGCCAGGCTCGGAGACACCAGGCCCAGCGTCATGCCAAGTGCGATGGCAATCAAAATAGGCAGGGTGGCGTTCTTGGCGTATCGGGTCGGCATCGGTACTCCAGCCTGTTTTTATTTATTGTTATTGTCGCTGCGCGCCGCTTTCGGCATATTGGGCGCCTGGCCGCTGCCGGCTGCAAATAATAAAGTCTTGTCACGGGATATACCACCATGGAACTTCGCCATTTACGCTATTTCATCATGGTGGCTGAAGAGCGACATTTCACCCGTGCCGCTGCGCGCCTGAACATGCAGCAACCGCCCCTCAGCCAGCAGATCCGCGCCCTTGAGCAAGAGCTGGGCTTCGACCTGTTCAAGCGCCACCCCAAGGGCGTCGACTTGACGGCCGGTGGCCTGGTGTTTCTCGATGAAGCGCGGATCATCCTCGCCCGTGTCGAACAAGGCTCGCTCAAGGCGTCCCGCGCCGCCCAGGGCATCGAGGGCACGCTGGTGATCGGCTTCACCAGCTCCGCCGCCGCCCACCCGCTGATCCCACGGATCATTCGCGCGTACCGCGAGCGCTACCCCGGCGTGGAACTGTCGATCAACGAAGGCAGCGCCCGGGAAGTGACCGAGGACAGCGTCGAAAAGCGCATCGACATCGGCATCCTCCGCGCGCCGGTCAGCACTCACCAAAGCCTGACTTTCCACCGCCTGCTCAACGAAGCAATGCTGCTGGCGCTGCCCACCGGCCACCCATTGCTGAAAGCCCCCGGCACCGACATAGCGCTCGACGCGCTCAAGGATGAACGCTTCATCCTCGTGCGCCGCCCCGGCGCGCCGGGCATGTACGCCAACCTGATCAAGGCCTGCCAGAACGGCGGCTTCGAACCGAAGATCGCCTTTGAAGTGGAACGCATGCTCACCAATCTCAGCCTGGTGGCCGCCGGCGAAGGCATCTCGGTAGTCCCTGCGTCAATGCGCGACGTACACCGCGAAAGCGTGGTGTATTGCCGGATCAAGGACGCGCGGCCGAAGCTGCTGGCGCCGATTACCCTGGTGCGGCGCACATTCAATCCATCGGCGCCGCTGCAGAACTTTATCGGGCTGGCGCGGGAATTGGCCGGGGTGTATCGCAAGCAGGCGCTCAATCCACACTAAACAGCGTCGCACCTACCTGGCGCGGCACGCGATAGACATAGATAGCGGTCGGTCATCCGGCTTGTTTGCCGGCAAGCCGCCCCCTACAAAGTGTGGTCTCAGGGGCTGAGCTGTTTGGTCATCGGGATACATGCCAGCTGCAAACCGGACGGCGAATTGTAAATCGCCTGCTCATCCCCCACGTAACCGCACGCCCGATAGAAACTGGCCGCATTCAACGTCGAGTCCAGGACCAATGCGGTCATGTCGAGCTCGCGTGCCAAGTCTTCCAGAAACGCCAGCATCGCCTTGCCATAACCGTGGCCGGTGTAATCGGGCAACACGAACAGCGCGCCCACTTCGTTATTGCGCGGGTCGAGCATTCCGGTGGCTACCGCCTCGCCGTTGACCCAGCCCAGGTAAAACGGTTGATCCAGCAGGGCGTCGTAGCCGTCCTCGGCTTTACCCCGCGTCCACAGCAGCATTTGCTCGGACGTATAGGCGCCGATGCATTGGCTGCGAATGGCCCGCAAGCGGATGTCGAACGCCACCTGGGCGTGCTCCGGGGTGGCGCGTTGTATCTCCAGCATGTGCATCTCCCTGCATGAAATCATCGTGCCACTAGCACACTTGTGCTAATCGACCGCTTCCCCCGGCGGCGCTATATTCGCCGCCACTTCCAACGTTCCCCACGCACCGCGCATTCATTGCGCGCGGGTTCGTTGTGCGTTGGAAAACTATAACAACCCAAGGAAGAATCACCATGAAACTGCACGCCTCCATTACCCGTCTCACCCTGCTCGGCGCCCTGATCATCGGCGTCGCCGGCTGCAGCAACGTCAAGCCCAGCGAAGACCACCTCAAGACCCTCTCGGAAACCAACCTGGGCGAACCGGTCAAGCGTATTTCCAATGTGCGCAGCGATTCGATGACCACCTACTACATCGCCAGCGCTGCCTCCGGCGAGTACAACTGCTCGGTGCCCAGCGGCGCCAGCGGTGGCTTGTTCACGGTGGCCAGCTTTGGCTTGATGAAGCCCGCCGCTTACTGCCAGCCCAAGGGCGCACGCGGCAACGCACTGCAAGGGTTCACCCAGTAACCGTCTCCTGGCTCAGGTCCCGCAGGGTGCCGCGCAGTTCAGCGGGACGCACGGGCTTGGAGAGAATGGCGATCTGACGGTCGTGCAAGGCGGCCTGGATTTTCTCCACATCGTGCCCGGTGAGGATCAGGGCCGGGACCGCCCAGCCGCGTTGTTCGCGCAGGGCATCGATGCATTCGATGCCGGTGGCGTGATTCCCCAGGTCGTAGTCGGCGACGATGATGTCGCAATCGCTGACCAGGTCGCGTCCCGATGATTCGGCCTGGACCACGCAGCCCCAGCGCTCCAGCAGGGCCTGGGTGGCGAGCAAGACGTTGTGATCATCTTCCACCAGGCACACTTTCAAACCGGTCAGCAGGCCCGCCTGGCGCGTTTCGTCGCGAGCGGCCGGTGCACGCGGTGCGGTGGCGAGGGTCAGGCCGTAGAGGCTCACGGAAGTACCATGGCCAACCCGTGAACGCAGGCTCACGTGTACCCCCATCAACTGCCCCAGGCGCTTGACGATGGACAGCCCAAGGCCGACGCCTTCGACGTCTTTGTCACGCAGGTGGCGTACCCGATAGAACTCTTCGAAGACCTTTGACAGATGCTCCTCGGCAATCCCCCGACCCCGGTCATGCACCTCCACCGCCAAGCCTCCGTCGCGAATGCGCACGCCGATCAACACGGGACGGTGCGCACCGTATTTGAAGCAGTTGGACAGTACGTTCTGCACCATGGTCGCCAACAGCGCCGGGTCGACCAGAACCCAGTATGCGCAAGGCCGCAGGCGCAATTCCACGCCGGCCCAACGCGCCGCCTCGGCGTTCTGGCGCACCAGATCAGCGAGAAATTCACCCAGGTGGATCGCCTGGTATTTGGGCAACAGGCGGCCGTTGTCGAGGGTGTAGAGGTCGAGGATCGAGCGGAACAACTGCGACACGTTGAGCAGCGAACGGTCGATGTTGTCCACCAGCCGCCGCTCTTCATCGCCGAGCCTGGCTTCGCGCAGGCACGCAGTGAACAGGCCGATGGAGTGGATGGGCTGGCGCAGGTCATGACTGGCCTGGGCCAGGAACCGGGACTTTTCCAGATTGGCCGCGATGGCTTGTTCGGACGCCTTGCGCGTACGTTCCAGGAGGATATGCGCGTACACCGGGATCACCGTGCTGGTGATCATCAGCATCAGCACCATGAAGGGTTGCGCCTGCCATACCGGCGTGAGCCGGTACACCACCAACAACGCCAGCAACGCCAATGCCGTGGCAATCGCCAGGTAGCGCGAGCCATAGCGCATGCCGTTGCCCAGGTTGACCCACACCATCACCGCATACAGCGGCAACGCCGCTTCACCGCCGATGACCATGCCGAACGAGGTGCCGGTGTAGTCGTGGAGCATGCCGAAAATCCGTCGCGCCGGGTAATGCCCGGGCCACCGCGCGATGACCTGGCGCAAGACGATGGAGGCCAGCAGGAACAGCACGATGTACAGGATTACCGGCAGGTAGGTGTCCAGCGACTGTCCGGGCAGGAAGCCCAGCGCGCCGATATACACGATAGCAATGGCGGCCACCACGATACGCAGGTTGGCCTGGTCGAGTTCGGAGTTGGTCTCAAGACTCATGGGGTACGTCCTTGTGCGGCAGTCAACAAATCCATCATGCCCCCCAGGCAGAACCTGGGCGCGGTGGTAAGGTAGCATGCCAGCGCACAACCTTGCCCCAGGGAGGAGCACGCCATGACCGATCGCATCATCATCGCCGACGACCATCCGATGTTCCGTGAAGGCATGCGGCGCACCGTACAGCGCTTGCTGCCCAAAGCCGTGGTGCAAGAGGCCGGCGACCTGGACACGGTGCTCGCGCTGATCGGCGACGGCCACGACGTCGATACGCTGATCCTTGATCTGCGCTTTCCCGGCCTGACCTGCATGAGCCAGCTGGTCGAGCTGCGCCAGCGACTGCGGCGCACCACCCTGGTCGTGGTGTCGATGGTCGATGACCCGGCGCTGATCGATCAAGTGATGGCCCTGGGTGCCGACGGGTTTATCGGCAAGAACATCGCCCCCGACGAGATCGGCCAGGCGCTGCTGGCGATCCGCGAAGGCGAGGTGCTGGTCAAGTTCGCGCCCTCTGGCCTGCTGCCCCTCGACACTCACACCCTCACCACCCGCCAGCAGGAAGTGCTGCGCCTGATCGCCCAGGGCAAGACCAACAAGGAAATCGCCAAGGCCCTGGATATCTCGCCGTTTACCGTGCGCATCCATGTGTCGTCGCTGCTGCGCACCTTGGATGTACCCTCGCGGGCAGCGGCAGCGGTGAAGTATTCCGGCGAGTTCTAGGCGTTTTCATTGCCCGGGCGCGTGAAGGAATACCGGTCGATATCGGTGCGCAGCTTCCAGCCTTGGCCCTGCCAATACTGGGCGGCGTGGGTGTTGGTCTTGAACACGTCGAGGTGGCATTTGTGGATACCCAACTGTTCCAGCGCCTCAAGGCAGCGCCGGGTCAACGCCTGCGCGAGGCCTTGGCGACGGTAGTCCGGCAGCACCAGCAAATGCTGCAGATACCCGCGACGCCCGTCGTGGCCGCACATGACGCACGCGATCAATTGGCCTTCGACTTGCGCGACAAAACTCATCCCGGGGTTGCGCGCCAGGTAGCGCTCGGTAGCCTCGCGGGAGTCGGCATCACGCAGGGAGATGCCGGGGGTGTTTTGCATGAGGGTAAGCACGGCGTCGTAGTCGGACGCGGTCATGACGCGGATGTCAGGCATGGCGAAAACCTTGTGGAAGCGGGCGTGCCCGCGCTGTCGGTGAGTCAGATGGAACGCTATCGCCGGGCAGATTGCAATCGCGGGCAAGCCCGCTCCCACACCGAAAGGAGGAGGCCCGGTAACGCCGCGGGCGACGGCTCTGCATCCGATATTTATGCTCACTTCCCAGCTTAATAATATTTTATTAATAACCGCCCTCCCCCTAGCCTTGAAGTCATGCCCGAGCTGAATCCAACTGCATTACGGAAGGACAGACACATGACTGTAGCGATAACAAAAATAGACACCCTGGTGGTGGGAGCCGGTCAGGCTGGCGTGGCCATGAGCGAGCATTTGAGCAAGCAAGGCGTGCCCCACCTGGTGCTGGAACGCAGCCGGATTGCCGAGCGCTGGCGCACCGGGCGCTGGGATTCGCTGGTCGCCAACGGGCCGGCCTGGCACGACCGCTTCCCTGGCCTGGAATTCGATGACGTCGCCGCCGATGGCTTTGCGCCAAAAGAACGGGTGGCGGATTACTTCGAGGCCTATGCACGCAAATTCAACGCGCCGATCCGTACCGGCGTGGACGTGACCTCAGTGGTGCGCAATGTCGGCCGCCCAGGCTTCACCGTGCACACCAGCGAAGGCGTGATCGAAGCCAACCGCGTGGTGGCCGCGACCGGGCCTTTCCAGAAGCCGGTGATCCCGGCGATTGCGCCCAAGGACACCGCGCTGCACCAGCTGCATTCCGCCGACTACCGCAACCCCGCGCAGCTGCCGGCCGGCGCCGTGCTGGTGGTGGGCGCCGGCTCGTCCGGTGTACAGATCGCCGATGAACTGCAGCGCTCCGGTCGCCAGGTGTACCTCTCAGTCGGCGCCCACGACCGCCCGCCGCGCGCTTACCGCAACCGTGATTTCTGCTGGTGGCTGGGCGTGTTGGGCGAGTGGGACCAGGCGGCGATGAAACCTGGCCGCGAGCACGTGACCATTGCGGTGAGCGGCGCCCATGGCGGCAAGACCATCGATTTTCGCGAGTTGGCCCAGCAAGGCATGACCCTGGTCGGCTTGACCCAAGCCTTCAACGGCAGTGTCGCCACCTTCCAGCCCAATCTGGTCGAGAACCTGGCGCGCGGTGACGAGAATTACCTGGCCCTGCTGGATGCGGCCGATGCCTATATCGAGCGCAACGGCCTGGACCTGCCGCTGGAGCCTGAGGCGCGCCGTGTCTTCCCCGATGCAGACTGCATCCGCCAGCCAATCCTGGAACTGGACCTAGCCAAGGCCGGCATCACCTCGATCATCTGGGCCACCGGGTTTGCCGTGGATTACAGCTGGCTGCAAGTCGACGCATTCGACGCTGCCGGCAAGCCGCAACACCAGCGCGGCGTGTCCAGCGAAGCCGGAATCTACTTCCTTGGCTTGCCCTGGCAGTCACGTCGCGGCTCGTCGTTTATCTGGGGCGTGTGGCACGACGCCAAGTACGTGGCCGACCACATCGCCATCCAGCGCCAATACCTCGAATACCGCGACGCCGCCCCGGTGGCTCACAAAACACCTGTCAGTGCCTGACCCTTATTTTTCGGAGTTTTCCAGATGCCTACCCACACTCGCATCCGCATGTTCAACACCAAGGAAACCTACCCCAACCAGAGCCTGGACAATGACCTGTGCCAGGCCGTGCGCGCCGGCAATACCGTGTACGTGCGTGGCCAGGTCGGCACCGATTTCGACGGTAACCTGGTCGGGCTCGGCGACCCGCGCGCCCAGGCCGAACAGGCCATGCGCAACGTCAAGCAACTGCTCGAAGAAGCCGGCAGCGACCTCAGCCATATCGTCAAGACCACCACTTACCTGATCGACCCGCGCTACCGCGAGCCGGTGTACCAGGAAGTCGGCAAGTGGCTCAAGGGCGTGTTTCCGATCTCCACCGGGCTGGTCGTCTCGGCCCTGGGCCAGCCGCAGTGGCTGATGGAAATCGATGTGATCGCGGTTATTCCCGAATAAGGAGCTGCCCATGACGTTTTCCATCGTCGCCCGATGCGCCGACACCGGCCAGTTGGGTATTGCCATCAGTTCCTCAAGCATTGCCGTGGGCGCCCGTTGCCCGTGGCTGCGCCCCGGCGTGGGTGCGGTGTCGACCCAGAACATCACGCTGCCGGCGCTGGGCCCGGACGTGCTCGATTTGCTCGAACAAGGCCTCGCCCCTGCCGAGGCCATCGACACCGCGTTGACGCGTAATGGCTACAGCCAGTACCGACAGCTCACGGCCATTGATCACCTGGGCCGCAGCGTGCATTTCAGCGGCAGCGAAACCCTCGGCACCCACAACGCCGTGTCGGGAGAGCAATGCGTGGCGGCCGGCAATATGCTCGCCGACCGCGCGGTGATCGACGCGATGGTCACCGCCTTTGAACAGGCCGAAGGGCAGTTGGCGGACCGACTCCTGGCCGCCATGCACGCCGCCATCGCCGCCGGTGGCGAAGCCGGCCCGGTGCACTCCGCCGCACTGGTGGTGGTGGGCGAACTGACCTGGCCGATCATCAACCTGCGGGTCGATTGGGCGGACGAGGCGCCAATCGGCGCGCTGCAAAAACTCTGGGACGCCTACCGCCCGCAAGTGCAGGACTACATCGACCGCGCCCTCGCCCCCGACCGTTCGCCCGGCTACGGCGTGGCCGGAGACGAGCGATGAGCCAGAGCCAGGCGTTGCTGCGCACGCTGGTGGGGTTCGATACCACCAGCCGCGAATCCAACCTGCAGTTGATCGAGTTTGTGCACGATTACCTGGCGAGCTTCGGCGTGGCCAGCGAGCGGATCTACAACGAGGACCGCAGCAAGGCCAACCTGTTTGCCAGCATCGGCCCGGTGCAATTGCCCGGCATTGTGCTGTCCGGGCATACCGACGTGGTGCCGGTGGACGGGCAGCCCTGGACGGTGCCGCCATTCGAGTTGACCGCGCGCGACGGCAAGTTGTTTGGGCGTGGCACGGCAGACATGAAGGGCTATATCGCCTGTGTGCTGGCGCTGGTGCCGGCGTTGGTCGAGGCGCCGTTGCGGATGCCGGTGCATATCGCCCTGTCGTATGACGAAGAGGTCGGCTGCCTCGGCGTGCGCTCGTTGCTCAAGGTGCTGGAGCAACGCCCGGTGAAACCGATGCTGTGCATCATCGGCGAACCCACCGAGCTCAAGCCGGTGCTGGGCCACAAGGGCAAGCTGGCGATGCGCTGCGACGTGCATGGCGAGGCCTGCCATTCGGCCTACGCGCCTTACGGGGTGAATGCGATTGAACATGCCGCCGAGTTGATCGGTGAACTGGGCCGCATCGGGCAACAGCTGCGCGGCACCCAGGACGCGCGGTTCGATCCGCCGTTCAGCACTGTGCAGACCGGCGTGATCAGTGGCGGCAAGGCACTCAACATCGTACCCGCCGATTGCCGCTTCGACTTCGAGATTCGCGCGTTACCGTCGCAGGACCCAGGCGAGGTGGCCGACGCGTTGAAAGCCTATGCCACGCAGCAGGTGCTGCCGCGCATGCAGGCGGTCAGCGCGCAGAGTGCGATTCACTTTACCGAGCTGTCGGCCTATCCGGGGTTGGTCACCGACGAACGCAGCCAGGCCGCGGAGTTGATTGCCGCGTTCAGTGGTTCACGTGAGTTCGGCACCGTGGCCTTTGGCACCGAGGGTGGCTTGTTCGATGCGGTGGGCATCCCCACCGTGGTATGCGGGCCGGGGAGCATGGACCAGGGGCATAAGCCGGATGAGTTTGTGAGTGTCGACCAACTGGCCGGGTGTGATGCCATGCTGCGGCGGATGCTCGACTCAATCCGTGCCTGAGCCGCCCACCTGCAGGCAACACAGGTCAACTGTAGGAGCTGGCTTGCCTGCGATAGCGGTACATCCGCCACACCTGGGGCAACTGACCCACCGCTTTCGCGAGCAAGCCCGCTCCCACATTTTTGCCCTGCGCTCACTCCAGTAAGCGCGCGCTCTTCCCGGCAACCTCCTCTACTGTGGGAGCTGGCTTGCCTGCGATAGCGGTACATCCGCCACACCCGGGGCGACTGACCCACCGCCATCGCGGGCAAGCCCGGCTCCCACATTGATCTCCAGTGCTTGCCAGAAAACCGTGCAGATTCACCCCAGCAAGCGCGCCAGTTCTTCGCGGCAGTAATCCACAAACAACTGCACCGGCTTGGTCAGCGGCGCCCGGCGCAACCACACCGCCGACAACCCCGACCCGGTCACCGTCTCCGCCAGCGGTACGCACGCGACCTTCTGCCCATCATAGGTGTACTCGGTAAATGGCTTGGTCACCAGGATCGAAAAGCCAAAGCCCCGTCCCACCATGCCCCGCACCATCTCGATCGACGGCGAGCTGAACACGATATTCGGCGTCAGCCCGCGCTCTTCAAAGATGCTCACGAAGTACGTGCGGCTCGGCAGCACGTCCAGCAAGATCATCGGTTCCAGCACCAGGTCCGCCAGGGATACCTTGGCCTGCTGCGCAAAGCGGTGATCCGCCGGCAGCAACGCGTACGGCTGCTGCGGCGGCATCAGCGGCGTGGTCTCGATGGTCGCGCCCAGGTCATGCTCGAAGAGCATCGCCACATCGATACTGCCCGCCGTCAGCGCCTGTACCAGTTCTTGCTGCTCGCCGTCACGGATGCGGATTTCCACTCCCGGCCAGCGCGCCTTGAAACCGGCGATCAAGCGCGGCAAGTACAGCGGTGCCACCGTTTCAAAGCAGCCGATATCGATCTGCCCCGCGACCACGTCATTGTCGGCCAGGGCGTTCTGTTCGAACTCATGGGCCACCCGCAGCAGCTCCAGGGCCTTGCGATAGAAGCGCGCGCCGCTGGGGGTGAGTGACACGCCCTGGGCGTGATGGCGGATAAACAACTGCACGCCAAAGCTGTCTTCGAGCTGCTTGATCGCAGTGGACACCGACGGCTGCGCGATATACAGCTTGCGCGACGCTTCGGCGACGCTGCCGCACTCGGCCGTGGTGACAAAATATCTGAGTTGGCGCAAGTTGTAGGCAGCCATCGGGACCTCCAGAAACGTGGGACTTCGCCCGCAAAACAGGTACAGGCAACATACCGGAGCGCGGCAAAGCGCGAGCGATATTTTTTAAGGTCTATAGCAACAAACTTACTAATTTACCTCCCTGCGCCCATTGCAGATGATCACTCCAACAACAAAGCGCCGCGCAGGCGGCGCACAGCGAAGTACGTCCACGTACTCACCTTGCCTTGGAGCTCGTCATGGTTACCACTGCAACATCCTCCGCCCCGCTTATCGAAAAACACACGATTGGATACGTGCCCCCGGAAGATCGCCACGGAAAGGTAAGAGACCTGTTCACCCTGTGGTTCGGCGGCAACATCGCGCCGTTGCCGATCGTCACCGGTGCGCTGGGTGTGCAACTGTTCCACCTCAACCTGATCTGGGGCATCGTCGCTATCCTCGTCGGCCACCTGGTCGGCGGCGTGCTGATGGCGCTGCACTCGGCCCAAGGCCCGCAAATGGGCATCCCGCAAATGATCCAGAGCCGCGCGCAGTTCGGCTCCCTCGGCGCGCTGCTGGTGGTGGTGATCGCCGGCGTCATGTACATCGGCTTCTTCGCCTCCAACATCGTGCTCGCGGGTAAATCCCTGCACGGCGTGGTCGATGCCGTGCCCGTGCCGGTGGGCATCGTGATCGGCGCCATTGGCTCCGGGATCATCGGCATCATCGGCTACCGCTTCATCCATGTGCTCAACCGCATCGGCACCTGGGTGCTCGGCGCCGGCATCGTGCTGGGTTTCGGCTACATCTTCACGCATGTGCAGACCACCGACTTCCTGACACGCGGCAGCTTCAACATTTCCGGCTGGCTGGCTACCGTGTCCCTCGCAGCGCTGTGGCAGATCGCCTTTGCGCCCTACGTGTCGGACTACTCGCGCTACCTGCCGGCCGACGTGCCGGTCGCCTCGACCTTCTGGACCACCTACCTCGGCTCCGCCCTGGGCTCCAGCCTGTCGTTCATCTTCGGCGCCGTCGCCGTCCTCGCCACCCCGGTGGGCATGGACACCATGGACGCGGTCAAACTCGCCACCGGCGCCATCGGCCCGCTGATGCTCGTGCTGTTCTTGCTCAGCGTGATCAGCCACAACGCCCTCAACCTCTACGGCGCCGTGCTGTCGATCATCACCCTGGTCCAGACCTTCGCCTACCGCTGGATCCCCACGGCCAAAAGCCGCGCGGTAATCTCCATCCTGGTGCTCGCCGCCTGCGCGATTGCCGCCGTGTTCGCCTCCAAGGACTTCATCGGCCACTTCGTCGACATGGTGCTGGTGCTGCTCGTGGTGCTGGTGCCGTGGACGGCGATCAACCTGATCGACTTCTACGCGATTCACAAAGGTCAATACGACATCGCCTCGATCTTCCGCGTCGATGGCGGGATTTACGGCCGCTACAACCCCCAGGCGCTGCTGGCCTACGCGGTCGGGATCGCGGTGCAGATTCCGTTCATGAACACGCCACTGTATGTAGGGCCGATTTCCGAACACATCAACGGCGCGGATCTGTCCTGGGTGGTGGGGTTGGTGGTGACGTCGCCGTTGTATTTCTGGTTGGCGAGTCGCGACAGTGCCTATAAACGCCGTATGCATGGCGGGAAATTGGTGGAAGGGGTTTGAGCTGACGGCTTGAAGTGATTCGATTGTGATGTCTGGAACCCTCCATATCGTGGCATCGAGGCCAGGGTGTGGAGGGTTTTAGTCCCCGTAATGACCGCCACGGCGATGCTCACGACCGTCGATGAACTTCGAACGCCGCCGGTAACCAGCGCAGCAGATCCACATCACTCATCGGCCGCGCGAACAGATAGCCCTGCCCTTGCGTACATCCCATCGCCAGCAGTGCCTCGCGCTGCGCCTCGGTTTCGATACCCTCCACCACCACCGACATACCCAGGGTTTCCCCCAGTGCCAGGGTGCTGCTCACGATCGCCTGGCAGCGCGGCTCATGGAGCAACGTGCGGATAAACTCACCGTCGAGCTTGATCTCGTTGAACGGCAGTTGGCACAGGCGCTGCAACGATGAGAAGCCGGCGCCGAAATCGTCGATGGACAACTTGCAGCCCATCATGCGCAGGCGCACCAGGGTTTCCAGGCTGGTCGCAGGGGCTTCCAGCAGGCCGCTTTCAGTCAGTTCAAAGGTCAGGCTGGCAGGTGCCGTACCGTGCAGGGAGAGGATGCCTTTGATAACGGCGATCAGGTTGCTGTTGGCCAACTGGCTGGTGTGCAGGTTGAACGACAGATCAAGCGGGAGCCCGCTATTTTTCGCCAGCCGCTGCAGGCTCAAGGCCTGGTTCATCTGCATGAACAGCAGCGTATCGAGCAAGTCGCAGCGTTCCAGCACCGGCATGAACACCGCCGGCGACAGGATGCCGCGCAGCGGGTGCACCCAGCGGGTCAATACCTCCACGCCGCAGACGTCATCGGTGTGCATGTCGACCTTGGGCTGATACCAGGCTTGCAGTTGCTGTTCGTTGAGCGCCCAGCGCACTTCTTCATCGCTGGCCACGCGTACCGGCGCGGCCTTGGGCAGCGCAGTGCCGGGGCCACTGGAGCGTTTTTTCAGCAGGTGCTCCAGGCTGTGTGCCTGCAACGGCTTGCCGACGTCACCGAGCATTTCAAGGCCCAGCAACGAAACGATCTGCTGCACAGTGCGGCGTACATCCGCCGACAATGAGCTGCTGATAATCACGGAGCCGACCAGACCCGAGTGCCCCACCTGCTGAAGAAACTCCAGGCCATCCATACCCTCCATGCACAAGTCGCACAGGGCAACATCCACCCTGCCCACCTGTTGCAGCACCGTCAGCGCCTGCACACCATCCGCGGCCTCATAGACCTCGTGACAGCCCAGTTGGCGCAGCATGCTCACCGCCACGGCACGTTGGAAAGGATGGTCCTCAAGTACCAGCACACGTATCGGAAGACTCGTCATTGCAGTCGGCTCATCTGAAAGGAATAAGGCCGCCCGGGTCATACACCGGGCGGGTCGCAGCGATTCAGCGCACAGGCAGCTTGATGATCTGCGCGGTGGTCATCACGTCGCCGAAGGTGTCCTCGACTTCGGCCAGTGCCGCTTGATGCAAGGCGTCCTTGTCGACGCCCTGGCCATTGACACGGGTGATCGCGCGGGTGGCGGAGGCATCGGATGCGACAATCACGTTGAAGCCCAGAGGCGCGGCATCACGGGCGGCACCGGCGACACAGGCATGGGTCATCAGGCCGCTGATGATCAGCGTGTTGATCCCGGCCTTGCTCAGTTGTGTGGCCAGGTCGGTGCTGGCGAACACGCTTACGGTGTTCTTTTGCACCACGTGATCCTGCGGGCGTGGCTGCATGGCCTTGTGAAACTTCACGGTCTCGCCATCAATGGCGAACACCGCAGCGCCGGCCGGCGACACGTGCTGCACGTGGTAGACCGGGATCTTGTGGCTGTCGGCATAGCTGATCAGCTCGCGGGCTTTCGCCAGGGCGCTGGCGCCGTCCGGGATCGGCATGCGTCCGGTGAAGTATTCGTTCTGGAAGTCGATCACGATCAACGCGGTCTTGGCAGCCGGCAATTGCTGGATTGGCTCGGCACCGGACATGGCGCGGATGGTCGGGTGATCGTTGGTCACGGTGGCACCGCTGGCAACCACGGTGGTACCACTGGCAACCACGGTGGACAGTACGCAAGCGGCCATGAAGCGACGGGTAAAACGTTGCATGGGATCGTTCCTATTTGTAGGTGATGGTGAAATTCGCGGTGGCGTTGGCAATACCGGGCTGCGGCCCGGAGGCATCGCCGGCGGTCTGGATGTAGCGGGCACCGAACTGCAGGTTGGTGGTGCCGTCCTGGACTGGCATGATCGGTACATCGACGCCCAGCGGCAGCACGGTTCCGTCCTGCTTGAGCACCTGTACCGCCACGCCGCTGGCGGTGGCTTCGGAGTTGAGCCCCAGGATTCCCTGGCCGGCATCGACAATCACCGACCCCTTGGCGCCATCCAGGCGGATGTTGGCGGTGTTGCCCTGGAAGTAGTTCCAGGTCGGATTCCCCGCGTACGTCCCGGCAATGCAGTTATTCAGCGGGATATTGAAACTTTCGGTTGGCGTGACGCTGCCGGGACCGTTGAACACGCGCTTTTCCCAGTTGTTCAACGGAACGTCGATGATGCTGCCCACGCCTTCGGGCATGCTGCAGCCGGCCACGGTCACGCTGCCGGTCAGGCGACCGTCGATCCAGTCGAACGGCGTACCGTTGTTGTTGATCGTGACGGTGTACACCTGCAGGTTGCCGAAATCATTGACGCCTGCCGGGATCGGTCCGGTTTTGATCAGGATCAGGCTGTTATTGGTATTGGAGGCGAAACCACCGGTATTACAGCTGGCGTACGTCAGCGGGAAGTACCAGTTGCCGGAGGTCCGGCACAGAAAGCTGGGGCGGCTTTCGTTGACCACTCCTACCCCGATTCCCGGTATGTTCGTCGCGTACAGTTGGCTGCCTTGCACCGCGCCAATGGCCGCGGTGACCGCGGGCAGCTTGGCACCCAGCATGTTGGCCTGGATCGAAAACGGTACCGTCGTCGTGCAGTTGATGATCGGGAAGCGGGTGTACTTGACCAGCCCGATGGTTGAGCCCACCGGCGCATCCTGAGGAATGTACACATCCCCGATGGGGTGCACGCTCTGGGTCGCGCTGGTTGCCCCACAGTCGGCCAACGCCATCTCTGAAAGGGCAAACGGTGCCACCGCCAGCGCGCTCAACAGCACGCGTTTTTTCCACTTGTTTATCGGTTTCATGGACGAACTCCTACGCACACAGCGTCCATCACCCGATAACCATCGGTGGCCGGCGTGCTGCTGATATCCAAATTGATTTCACACTGCTGCGCGGCCTTGCCACCCCACTTCATGGTGTAGGTGACGCCTTTGCCCGCCGACAGCAGCACCTGCCCTGCCTGGCCGACCACGCCGACACTGGCGCCCTGGTCGTCCTGCACGGTGGTGCCGAAAGGCAAGAGCGAGCCA
This sequence comes from Pseudomonas sp. TH21, assembly GCF_016651025.1. Lineage (NCBI taxonomy): Bacteria > Pseudomonadati > Pseudomonadota > Gammaproteobacteria > Pseudomonadales > Pseudomonadaceae > Pseudomonas > Pseudomonas sp. TH21. The sequence continues at coordinate 3,860,240 of NZ_JAEKEQ010000001.1, forward strand.
TCCTGCAGGCGGACGTTGAGCAGTATTTTTTCCGAACGGCTGGCGGCGAATACCGCCTTGACCACCGCACCGCGACGCGGCACCACGTTGGTCACGCCTTCGGCGATGTCGACGCTGGTGTCCAGTTCGCTGGTGTCCACGGCCACGCGGTTCTTGCGATACGGCGTGACGTACGGCACCAGGGCATACCCGCGGTCGTTGGTCAGGGTTCCCGGGGCATTCAGCAGGCCGACCTTCGGCGTGTCCTTGACCTCCACCAGCGCCACGGTTTCACCCAGGGTCTGGCCGAACTCCACACCATCGCCATGGGCCAGCACCGAGCCCGCCGCGCTGACCGAGGTCTGCCGGTAGCCCGAGCCGACGCTCACACCGGCGCCCAACTGGGCAAAAGGTGCACGGTAGCCCAGCAGTGCCGAGCCGTTGTTGCCGGTGTTTTCCACGCGGTTGGCGTTGACGTTGTAGTTCAGGTTGCCATCGCGACCACTGAGGCCGGCCCGTTGATCCAGGCTGCCGTCATTGTTGCGGGTGACGCTGAACGTACCGGTACTGCGGGTTTGTCCCAGGGGCATGGACACAGTGAAGACCACCTGGTTGTTGGAGCCGAAGTCGTCTGTCAGGGTCTTGCTGGCGTACACGCCATAGGTCACGCCCTTGTACTGGGTGTTGAAACCCAGCTGCATCTGCTTGTCTTCCCGGGACGTGCCCCAGTAGTTCTGCTTGCTCAGGTTCAAGTACAGCGAGCCATAGTTGTCCAGGGCCTGGTTGACGCTGGTCTCGACCTTGCTGCGCTTGGAGAACTGGCTGTAGTCGTTGGGTTGCTGCAAATCCACGGCTTCGCTGAAGTCGCGATAGCCTTCGGTGGAATAGCGATAACCGGCGAAGCGCACCGAGGTGCCGCTTTCAAAGGCCTTGCCGTAGCGCAGGCCGATGCTCTGGCCTTTTTTGCTGTCGCCTTGGGTGGTGACGGCCTTGGGCACGTCGGTCTGCGCCTGGGTGACGTCAACCGAGACGGCGCCGATGCTGCCCAGGCTCTTGCCCACGCCAACCACACCGGCACGGTAAAAATCAGCCCCCAGAAAGCCGCCGTACAGGGTCAGGTCGAACGGCAAGCCGTAGGCCAGGGACGCCTGGGTAAACGGAGGCCGCTCACCGCCGTTGGCCGAGTTGTATTCGCCGACTGTCGCGCTGTAGCGCCAGGTGTTTTCCCGCAGCATGTTGGCCAGGGTTGCGTACGGCTGGGTGAAACGGCGCTCGCGACCATCGGCTTCGGTGATGATCACTTCCAGGTCGCCGCTGCCCGAGGCGGCGTTGAGGTCGTTGATTTCAAACGCACCCGGCGCCACGTAAGTGGTGTACAGCGAGTAGCCGTTCTGGCGCACTTCGACCTTGGCCTGGGTTTCGGCGATGCCACGGATCACCGGGGCGTAGCCCTGCATCGAGTCCGGCAACATGCCCATGTCCGAGGCCAGTTGCACACCGCGAAACGGCACGCTGTCGAACACATCGCCAGGGGTGAAGCTCTCGCCCATCGTCAGCGTGGCTTTCAGCGGCGTGATGTCCCGTTGCGCGTAGGTATTGCTGCGCTGCCATTGGCGGCCACCTTCATCGCCCTGGCGGAACGAGGAGCTGGAGCGAAAACGCCAGTCGCCGAGGTTGAAACCACCGGTGGCATACAGGTTGTACTGATTGCCGGTGCCCCGGGCGTCGCTGTTGGTCTGCGCGGCGGAAAACTGGTAGTTGAGCATCGCGGCATTGATGCCGCGGTCCCATTCCGACGGTGCCACGTAGCCGGCCGCATCCCGGCTCAGGGCGATCTGCGGCACGCTGATATCCAAAGCCAGGTAGTTGGCATTGAAGGTTACCGAGGCGCCCTCAATGAGCGCGGCCAGGTCGATACACGCGGGGAGCGTTTCACCGGGCACCTTGAACGCATCCAGCTTAACCCCGAGCTCCTTGAGAAAGGCTTCGGACAGGCATACACGCACGTCACCACCCTGCTCATCCTTGATGAAGGTCATGTCACGCCGGTCGAAAAAGCTCTGGTTCAGGCGAATCAGCACCGGGTAGGTACCAGGACCGATGCTGCCGCTGTTGGCCACCGCATCCAGGTCGAGGTTGGGCCCGGCACCGGCGCCGCCAAACGACTGCATGAAGCCGGCATCGAACTTGGCAGGCTCACCGGCCACGGCCAATTCACCGGCACAGGCGGCCGCCACCGCAACCCACAAAGGCAAACGACTAAAGCTGAAGGAGTTATCGATTCGCATGGCAATACCCGGCCGCCGCGCCACAGCCGTGGCACGCGCAAACGTCTACAGGAAGAAAAGGAATCAGCGGTTCAGTGGCACGGTCTGCGGCTCGCTGTAGCCGCCGTAATCATTGATGGCCGAGAACACCACTTCGCCGGTAGTGCCTTTGAAGCCCGGCAGCGGATAACGCTGGCTGCTCAGCGGCGCGACCATCGTCGGCTCGTTGACCTCGACGCTCTGGCCGGCAGACTTGGCGGTGACGCCAATGAACGAAATATGGAACGGCGACGGGTTGTTGACCACCAGCACTGCCCTGCCCTGCTCCTGCGCGAGGCTCCAGGTCAGCTGCGACGGTGCTTCGATCGCATTGCCCTTGAGACCGGCCGGGCGATAGAACAATTTGACGCGGGTGCGCATGGCGATCTTCAGCGTATTGGCGTTGCCTTCGCTGGCCACCGGGATTTCCTGGGCGTTGAAATAGAGCACCGATTCACGGTCGGTCGGCAGGTTGCCGGCGACTTTCTGGATGCGCACCATTTGCTCTTTGCGCGGGTCCAGGCGGAACAGCGGCGGCGTCGACACAAAGGGCGTGGCGGTGGTCATGTCATCGGCTTCGGTGTTGACCCAGGTCTGCACCATGTACGGCTGCGCCGTGGTGTTGCTGACGGTGATCGCCGCGTCGCGTTTGTTGCCGTCGAACACGATCCGTGTGCCGCCGAGCATCACACCGGCCTGGCTGGCCGTGCTGAGCAGTACAGCACTGAGCAACAGCGCCAGGGCCGATGCTTGCTTGAAGGGGGAAACGTTCATTTCGATCATCCTCTTGCCGTGAGCGAGGGGATGGCCGCCGCGCGCATCAGCGCTGCAGCGGCGCATCAACAGGGCTTACTGGTACTCGACGGTGAACGCAGCCTTGGCGTTGGCCGGGCCGGAGGTCGCAATGCCGGTAGCGATGTAGTTGGCGGTGAAGCGCAGCGGTTGGGTCAGGTCCAGGTAAGGAGCCGACTCCAGGCCCAGTTGCACGTCCTTGTCGGTGGCGTCCTTGATCTGTACTGCAACGTTGGTGGCGTGACCGGCGTCCGGAGTGATGCCGATCCACTGGCCGCTGGCGCCGGCGGTGCCGCTCAGGGACAGGAATTTGACCACGGCGCTCTTGCCGGTGACGCTGCAACCAGGGGCAGTGGTGTCGATGGTCAGGCTGAACGCGCCGCCACCGGCAACAGCGCCGACGGTAGCCAGGGAGGTGGCAGGTACGTCGCCCAGGCCTACATCGCCGGCACCGGCCGAACCGTTCAGGTCAGTCACGACCACCGGGCAAGTGTTGTCGGTTACGGAACCGACGAAGTTGATTTCACCGTCAGCAGCCATGGCAGCCTGGGAACCAGCGGCGAGGATGACAGCGGCAAACAGACCTTTGAGCGCAAACTTGTTCATAACGTAATCCAGATAATGAGGAAAGTTCGAAGCCCAGTGAGGGCTTCAATCAGGTTGCAGGGCCCGGTCCGCTTGGTCGGCGGGGCCGTTCAACGAGGCTCAGTATCGGAGTTGGGAGGGGTTGATTACGTATGAATGGTGCCGCGTTCTTGTAGGAAATTTCCTAGTGATGACTCAAGCCAGGTAGCGCTCCAATCGCTCTTCGAGCCGCTCCATCTGTTGATGCAGCGCATCCACCGCTTCGGTCAGCTGCGCCGAGTCCAGCCCATTGCAGGCGGCCTCCAGGTCTTCACAGCAGCGAATCAGCCGCTGGGCCTTGATAATCCGCGCGCCACCCTTGACCCGATGCGCGATGTCCGCCAGGCCTTGCAGGTCGTGACGGGTAAACAGCTGCATCAGGCGCGCCATGTCCTGCTCATTGCTGGCGGCCAGGTCGCCCAGCAGGCTTTTGATCGAGTCAATGTCGCCACCGGCCAGGTGTTCAACGCTGGTCAGGTCGATATCGTCATCCGCCGAAAACCCGGCGGCGTCCCCCTGCTCGGTTGCGAGGCCTGCCAGGCGTGCACTCAAGTCCTTGAGGCTGATGGGTTTGAACAGGCAGTCGTCCATACCGGCTGCCAGGCAGCGACCCTTCTCTTCCGGCTGCGCATTGGCGGTAAAGCCCAGGATCAGGCTGGGCGGCGAGCCACGGGCAGTCTCTTCGGCGCGGATCGCCCGGGCCAGTTCGTAGCCGTTCATCAGCGGCATATTGCAGTCAGTAATCACCACATCGAACTGGCCGTTGCGCCAGGCGCGCAACCCGTGGGCGCCATCCTCGGCATCCTCGACCCGGTGCCCCAGGTAGTTGAGTTGCTGGGTGAGTAACTGACGGTTGGCCGGGTAATCATCAATCACCAGGATGTTCAACGCGTGGTTCGTGAGGGCCGGTTCGTCCTCGACCGGAACAATATCGGTCAACGGCTCCAGGGTGGTCAGGTCCAGCCGCACGTCGATGCGCGTGCCTTGGCCCAAGGTGCTGTCGAGGGTCAGGCGCCCGCCCATCATTTCGCAGAGTGTGCGGCTGATGACCAGGCCCAGGCCGGAGCCGCTGCGGGCCGACTGGTCATTGTTGCCGGCTTGGGTAAAGGGGCTGAACAGGCGTTTCTGGTCCTCTTCGCCAATGCCCATGCCGGAGTCCTCCACCTGCAGCCTGACCCCCAGTTGCTCCTTGCTCATCTGCGTTCGAACACTCAGGCGCACGTGGCCCTGGGCGGTGAACTTGATGGCGTTGCTCAGCAGGTTGGACACGATCTGCTTGAAGCGCAGCGGGTCGATCAGCACATCACCATTGACGCCGGCATCGAGGTCCAACTGCAATTGCAGCTGTTTCTGCCGCGCCAGGCCTTCGAAAATGCGCACCACCGACTCCAGCAGCTCGCGCAGGTTGGCGCGCTCCGGATTCAACGACAATCGCCCGGATTCGATGCGGGCAATGTCGAGGATGTCGCCGATCAGGTCCAGCAAGCCGCGCGCCGCGCCGGAAGCCACATCAATCGCAAAGCGATCCATCACGCCTTGGTCAGCCTTCTTCGTCGCCAGTTCGAGCATGCCGATCACCGCGTTCATCGGTGTGCGGATTTCATGGCTCATGGTTGCCAGGAAAGTGGTCTTGGCGCGGTTGGCGGCGTTAACGTCTTCCAGCAGCCGCTGGCGTTCGCTGATATCGATCCAGCCGGCGATCATGCCGCTGACGTCGCCGGTGCTGCTGCGGTACGGCAGCATCCAGTGATAGATAGTCAACACTCGGCCATCGGGCATGCTCAGGCTGCGATCCTGCAACTGTGCTTCGCCGCTGTCCATCACCCGCAGGTAGTCACGGTGATACGCGGCGGCTTCATCCGGGTCGCCGAGCACACCGTCCAGGACGGTCTTGCCGATCACCTGCTCGCGCTCCACCGCGAACACTTCCAGGTAGCCACTGTTGCAGATCAGCAGCTTGCCCTCGCGATCACGCACGTAGATCGGGTGCGGGGTGCCGTTGATCAATACGCGCATGAATTCAACCTGGTCACTCAACGCTTGCTCGGCCTGTTTGCGCTTGCGCATCAACATCCGCAGGTAGGCGATCCAGCCCAGGGCAATCACCAGCAACACGGCGGCAATCACAAAACCCTGGATGATTGCGCTGCGGTTGCGCAGCCAATAGCTGTCGCCCACCACCACTTCGCTACGCCAGCGGTTGGTCAGCTCGTCCATTTCCTCCGGGGCGATGCTGAGCAGCGCCTTGTCCAGGATCGAGAACAGCTCCAGCGAGCCGCGGGCCGTGGCAAAGGCCATGCGCGAGTTGGTAACGCCCACGGTGCTGGTGATACGCAAGCGATCGCGGTATTGCCGGGAAATCATGTAGCGGGCGGTGATCAGCGAATTGACCGCCGCATCGGCCTCGCCATTGGCGACTTTCTGCATGGCGTCGTGGGCGCTGTCGGCATCCACCAGGCGGATGTCCGGGTATTGCTCGGTGAGCATGTCGCGGCTGGAGTCACCGCTGATCACCGCCAGGCGCTTGCCGTGCATGTCGTCCAGAGTATTGGGGCTGCCTGCCGTGGTGCGACTGACCAGTACAAAGGGCGTGGCCAGGTACGGGCGGGTAAAGCGCAGGACTGCTTCGCGCTCCTCGCTGGGAGTGATGGTGATCAGCAGGTCTGCCTTGTTGCTGGTGATGGCGTCGATCATCTCGCGCACCGAACTCACCCGCTGGATATCGAACTTCAAGCCCGTACGCAGGGCCACCTTGGCCAGGACATCGGCGCTGATGCCACGAAATTCACCCTCGTCGCTGTAGAACGACATCGGCAGGAAGTCTTCGTCAATTGCTACCCGCAACCGCGGATTCCTGTCCAGCCAGCGCTGCTCACTGACGCTGAAATGCAACGGATGCTGACCGGGTATGCTCGCGCCGCCGGCGCTCCAGCGGCGCAGAATGGTCTGGCGCTCGGTGACCGGGATCGCCGCCAGTGACGCATTGATAATCCGCAGCAGGCGCGTGTTGTCGCGCTTGACCGAAAACGAAAAATTGCTGACTTCCATGCGCGAGAAGTCAGCCAACTGCACGTTGTTCAGGTAGTTGCGGTTGATCAGGTAGTTGGCACTGATCGCATCGCCCAGGTACACGTCGGCCTGCCCGAACGCCACGGCGCCGATGGCGCTGAGGGTGGAGGGGTAAAGCTGCAAGCTGGCCTTTGGGTAAAAGGCTTCGACAGCCTTGGGCGGCAGATAGTGATAGAGCATCGCCACGCGCTTGCCGGCCAGTTCCGGATCGAGGTTCTGGCTGTCGCCGACACGGCTGACCAGGGTCGGCTGGTCTTCGGCATAGGCCTCGGAGAGTTGAAGTTCCGGATCGGCTGCCTCGTAGCCGTTGGAGCTGCCGAGCATATCGACGTCGCCCGCCTTGAGCGCCGCCAGCACCTCATTGCGTGAGGCATACCGTTGCACCCGAACTTTCACGTGCAGCAATTGCTCCATCAACTGCGCGTAGTCAGCCGTGATGCCTTCGTAGTCATGACGGTTACTGGTGATGCTGAACGGCGAGTAGTCCGGCGCCGAAGAGCCGAGCACCAGCGTGCCCTTGCCGCGCAGCCAGCTCCAGTCGGCTTCGTCCAGGCCCACGCTGTAGTCGCTGACGTCGGAACGCCCGTGCAGCTTGAGCATTTGCGGCGCTGCCAGGGCATTGCCCAGGACGCCGAGCAACAGCAGGCCCAGCAAGCCATGTCGAAGAAGTGTATTCATTCAGATGAGGTTGTTGCGCTTGGCAAAGTCGGCCAGGTACACCACCGATTTGACGTTGAGCTTTTCGATAAGACGGGTCTTGTACGTGCTCACCGTCTTGTTGCTGATCAGCATGGCGTCACCGATTTCCTTATTGGTCAGCCCCTGGGACAGCTGTTGCAAGATGGTCAGTTCGCGGTCGGAGAGATTCTGGATCAACTCGTGATCCGTGGCCTCGAGGTCACTGCGACGTACCGAGCTGTTGGCCAGGTTGGGGAAAAAGGTGTAGCCGTCCATCACGGCCTTGATCGCCTTGGTCACCTCCTCCATGTCGTTGGTCTTGGAGATGAACCCGGCCGCACCGGCTTTCATGCAGCGCATGGAATAAAACAGCGCCGACTGCGAAGTGAACACGAGGATCTTGCTCTGCAGGCGCAGGGATGCCATGCGGTTGAGCACCTCAAGGCCGTCGAGCCTGGGCATGCCGATGTCGAGAATGATCAGGTCGGGAACATGCTCACGCGCCAATTGCACCGCATCTGCGCCGTTATCGGCTTCGGCCACGACTTCAAACTGAACTTGGCGCAGCAGCATTTTGACGGACGAGCGAATGAAGGGATGGTCATCCACAACCAAAGCGGTATACATGTAACCTCCTGTAAGGCGCGCCGGAAAGTTCCGGTGACAGAAGCACCCACGACGCAAAACAATGGATAAACGGCCAGCCGACGCGTTGCTCAAGTTACACGAACACGACTGAAGTGTAGGAAAATTCTGAAGTTTTGCCGCCTAAGCCACCGGCGAACTTATCGGCTGCACATCTTCGCGCGCCAGCCAATGCAGGAGGTCGTGGCCGGTCATTGGCCGGGCCAGGAAAAACCCCTGCCCGAGCTCGCAGCCAAGGCTGATCAGCGCATCACGAATCTGCCGGTTGCTCACGCCTTCGATCACCAGGCTCATGTCCAGCGAGCGGGCCAGGGCCAGGGTGCTACCGACCATGGCCTGGCTGCGCGGCTCGTTCAAGGTGTGAATAAAGTCGCCATCGAGCTTGATCTGGTTGAACGGCAATTGGCACAGCAACTTGAGTGACGAGAAGCCCACGCCGAAGTCGTCGATAGACAAGCCGCAGCCCATCAAGCGCAGGCGCAGCAGGTTTTCCTGGGTGGAAGACTGCAGATCCAGCAAGCCATTTTCAGCCAGCTCGAACACCAGCAACGAGGCGCACAGGCCGTGACGCTGCAGCGCGCCCTGAATATGCTCGATCAGGCCGTGGCGGGCGAGTTGCGAGGCATGCAGGTTGAACGACATTTCCAGCGCAGTGCCCTGGCGATGCAGCACGGCGAGCAATTTCAGCCCCTGCTCCAGCAGCTGTTTGAACATTTCATCGATCAGGTCATAGGCCAGCACCGCGGCGAGGAAATCCTTGGGTAACAACAAGCCCCGGGCCGGGTGCTCCCAACGCGCCAATGCCTCGACGCCGGCGAGGCTGCCATCACTCATCATCCGTTTGGGCTGAAACCAGCCGCGAAACTCCCCCAGGGCCAGGCCCAGTTGTATTTCTTCTTCGCTGGGCAGCGGAGCCATGGCCGCAGACTTGGGGGCTGCCGGTGGTATCGCGCGATAGCGCTTGAGCAACCTGTCCAGCACTTGCGGCTGCAACGGCGTGCTCAAGATACCCAGCAGTTGCACACCCGACAAAAATTCCAGGTGGCCCAGCGCCCGACGCAGTTCAGGACGCAATTCGTTCGACAACCCCACCGCCTGCACCAGGCCAATCTGCCTGGCATAGCGCAGGAACTCCACCTGCTCGGAGCCCTTGTTGCCCAGGTCGCACAGCACGATATCCACGCCGCCGGTGCGCTGCATCAGCAACATCGCCTGTTCGCTGTTGCTGGCCTGCAACACCTCCCGCACCCCGAGCCGTCGCAACATATTGACCAGGGTGCTGCGCTGGGCACTGTGGTTTTCCATAACCAGAACACGTGGTGGGGCCATCGTCATCAACCGTTTTGCAGACTCGAGGGCGCTCATAGTGGCGAGCCTGGATAACCTTCAGCGAAGGAAGTCGCCTGCTAAAATGTAGGAAATTTCCCTATGCATGGATGACTCGAACTGTTCCTTCGGCATCAACCATGATGAAAACCAGCGTTATGGGTTTGAAAAGCGCGCTTGGTGCTGTCTGTACCACCGCCATCGCGGCCTCGCTGGGGCTCGAGCGCTCCCACATTGAAATAAGGCCGACACCGCAAATCCCCTGTGTGAACTGTCGAGCTTTAGCGAGGCTGCGAAAGCGGCCGCATTGGCGATCGAGAGGGTGGCTGACCCAATGCCATCGCCGGCAAGCCATATATTTTGAACATGGTCTCACCACAGATCTCATCGCCATCCCTGCGATCCCCTGTGAGAGCTGCCGAGCTCTAGCGAGGCTGCGAAAGCGGTGTGTCAGCCGAAGAAAATGCCAGCAATGCCGCCGCCTTCTCCATCTCGCCGGGCTTCGACAGTTGCTCCCAGATTTTGCTTGTGTGCTCGCCGCAGCCCCCGCCATGGCGATGGCTGGGGCACGCCGTTATCATGGGGTCTTTCGCTCAACCCTCCAGGAAACGCCCATGCCCGCCCTCACCTTCCGCAACGCCCTCCCCGCCGATGCTGCCCGTTGCTTCGAGATTGAAATCACCGCCTACGAAGGCGACGAGGCGGCGACTCTGGAGAAGATCGCCACGCGCATTGCGCAGTACCCGCAGGGCTTCTTGATTCTGGAAGCCGATGGCGAGGTGGTGGGCTTTATCAACTCGGGTTGCGCCCATGAAGTGGTGATGTCGGACGAAGCGTTCAAGGAGTTGGTGGGCCATTCGGCCGAGGCACCGAATGTGGTGATCATGTCGGTGGTGGTCGACCCGGCGCATCAGGGCCAGGGCTATTCCAAGCGACTGATGACGGAGTTTGTGCAGCGCATGCAGGTGCTGGGCAAGCAGACGATTCACTTGATGTGCAAGGAACAGCATGTGCCGTTGTACACCCGCATGGGCTACACCTACGTGCGCCCTTCGCCTTCGGATCACGGCGGCATGGCGTGGCATGAAATGGTGATGGCTTTTTAATAGCAACGCTTGGAACTTATGCTTTTGGCGACGTCCAACAAGGCACCACGAATTGACTCGGAGTGCCTTGATGTCCAGGTATCGGATTAGCCGCGTTACCGCTGTGTTGTTCGCCGCCACCTTGATCTCGACCGTGCCGTTGGCCTTCGGCGCCACGGCCCAGGACATTGAACACCTACGCAACGGTTCCTTCGCACAGTTTCAGCGCGAAGCCAGCCAACGGGCCGATGAGCAAGCGCGGCAGAACCGCGAACAGATGCGTCAGTTTGCCGAGCAGAATCGCCAGCAGATGAAGGACATGGAAGCGCAAATGCACCGCGACCAACAGGCGCGTGAAGAGGCCGACAACAACGCACGCCTGGCGGCCCGGGAGAAGCCATTGGAAGAGGAGGCAATGCAGGCTAAAGTGCCTGCCTCCTCGACTGAGATACCCGACGATGACGCCACCGCTCATTGAAATCAGCGACCACGCCAACCCCGACGCCGAGCGCATCCTCGGCAACGGCCTCGCCGCCTTCAATACGGCCGCCACCGGCGGCAACGACCGCCGGCCGCTGAACGTGCTGATCAAGGATGCCAGCGGGCAAATCCTCGGTGGCATCACCGGCAAGACCACCCTGGGCACCGCCTTCCTCGACCTTTTCCACCTGCCCGAGGCCCTGCGCGGCAGCGGCCTGGGCAGCCGGTTGCTGCACGCCTTCGAAGACGAAGCACGGCGGCGCGGTTGTACGAATGCGGTGCTCTACACCCTCAGCTTCCAGGCACCGGGTTTCTACGAGCGGCATGGTTGGCTGCGCTTTGGTGAGATCCCGTGTGAACCGGCTGGCAGCTGCCGCGTATTTCTATCTAAGCGGCTGTAGCGTCCAGGGCTTTGCCGAACAAGCGATTCTCATGGGTTTCCCCCTGGAACGTGTACGTCGGCGCGCCCAGCACGGCGTAGCCGCGCCGAGGATAGAACCCCAGCGCCCGCGCATTCCCTGCCCACACCGTCGCCCACAACAACGCCGCACCCGCCGATGCCGCGCGCTGCTCCGCCGCGTGCAGCAATTGATTGCCGATACCCCGACCGGTGAACCGCTCCTGGATGTACAGACGTTGCAGTTCGGCGACGTTGGCCGCGTCGATCAGCGCGTGGCCGGCCTCGAGTTGGATCTGGGCAAAGCCGACCAAATGGTTATTCACCTCGGCCACGATCAATACCGTGCCCGGTTCGGCGATCAGTTGGGCGATGGATTCCGGTGCAAAGGCGTGCAGCGCTTCCTTGGCGATGGCGCTGCGGATGCCTTCGGTGGCGTAGGTGTCGAGGAACACCTGCATGCCCAGCACGCCGATGCACAGGGCGTCCTGGGGGATCGCGTCGCGAATCAGGCAGGTCATGGCAGGCGAGCCTTCGGCACGTGATGGCCGGCCGTTTGCGCACACAGGCCGTGGGCATCAATCATTGGAGATCAACGTGCCGGTGCCGGCGCTGGGATAGATGATCTCTTGGGAGTCAAGGTCCTTGATGCTCGAATAGGTGCGGTATTGAGTGCTGTAGTTCGGCCCCACACCGCGGGTGCTGGCGGTCAGGCGGTAGCTGACCAGGTAGCGTCTGCCGGCCTTGAACTCCACGTCGTCCGCGCCTTCGTTGCAGAACGCGCCGCCGGTGCCGAGGGCGTTCATCGACACGTTGCACCAGCGCAGCGAGTGCTTGCCTGGGCTGAGCTTGAGGGCCTGTTCGCCGCTCACGTTGAGAATCGACTGGCGACCCGCCCCCGGCAACGTCACGCCGTCGACTTCCACCGCAAGTGCCAGGCGGTGAAACGGCACGCCCAGTTCGCGTTCGCGCCAGGTGTCGAAGTACACCAGCACCGCGTCCGGCGCGTTGTTGGAGAGGTCGACAGGGTGGAGTTTTTCCGGCGCCCAGTCGCCCTGGTAGTTCTTGTAGTGATAGTCGGAGCAGGCGCCGAGCAGTGGCAGGGTCAAGATGGCAGCGAGTTTCAGCAGTTTCATCGGGGGGAACGGTCCTTGTGGTCGATGAGATCCTATCGACATCATCGTGGATTTCTTGAACCGATTGCCACTGCCGATTTGCCCCAGTAGGGTTTAGCCCTCGCCAATCCCGCAGGAGCCCTGCCATGAGCTTTTTTTCCGACCCCGACGCCGTCGCCCGTTACGCCGAAGGCCCTGTGCGCCTGGTGCCGGGCTTCGATGGCCTGCAGCGCATGACCACCCTGCTGCTGCGCGAAAGCGTGCCGTCCACCGGCACGGTCCTGGTACTCGGCGCAGGTGGCGGCCTGGAGCTGAAGCGCTTTGCCGACGCCGAGCCGGGTTGGCGCTTTGTGGGGGTGGACCCGGCGGCCGAGATGTTGAAACTGGCGCAGGCGACATTGGGCCCGCTGAATGAGCGCGTCGACTTGCATGAGGGTTACATCGACACGGCGCCGCTGGGGCCATTCGATGGGGCCACGTGCTTGCTGACCTTGCACTTCATCCCGCTGGAGCAGCGCCTGCAAACCCTCAAGGCATTGTGGCAGCGCTTGCTGCCAGGGGCACCGTTGATTGTGGCGCACCACAGCTTCCCGCAGGCCGCGCAGGACAAGGCCCGTTGGTTGCAGCGCTATGCGGCGTTCGCGGTGGATTCGGGGGTGCCGGCGGCGGACGCCGAGCGGGCGATTACCGCGATCAGCGCGCAGCTGCCGGTACTATCGCCCGAGACGGATGAAGCCTTGATGCGCGAGGCCGGGTTTGAAGGGGTGGAGCTGTTTTATGCCGGCTTCAGCTTCAAGGGCTGGGTCGGCTACACGCCGCGCTAGCAGCTTTACCAGCTCCCTGAAGCCCCGCCGCCGCCACTGGAGCCGCCGCCACCGGACGAGCTGCTGCTGGAGCTGGAACCGCTGGAGCTTGATCCGGATGAACTGCCGCCCGAACCGGAACCCGAGCCGGCGGCGGTCTTGCCAAAGATGAACAGCGCCACGAACGAAGCAATCGGAAACGCCACCAGCCAGCCGTCACGCCCGGCGTCGGCGATCAACCCGGCGGCCACGTACACCGCGACCGCCGCCAGCAGCCGCACGGCAAACCCCATGGGGCTGGTCTTCCAGGCGTCTCTCATGACCACCCACAGCGCCAGGTACGCCCCCAGCACGGCCAGCGCGCCCAAGGGCAAGGCCAGCCAATGGACAAAGCTGATCGCCACGAAACGGTCCGCCACCAGCAAGGCCGCGATGTAGGCCAGCAACCCGATCACGCAGTAAAACACCGTGCGCGCCAGCCACAAGGCGCCGAAGGTCGCGCCGCCGATCAGGATCGTCAACGGCAACAACAGCAGGTACATCGGCCAATCGCGTCCACCGGCCAGTGCCGCCAGCGCCACCGTGACCCCGACGGTGAGCATCAAGGCCTGGCGCCAAGGCAGCTTGCCGGCGGCCATCAGCACGCCGCCGATGCCGCCGACGATAAACGCCAGCAACACCGCCACCGCCTGGGGATTGATGCCGGGGCCGGCGACCTTGGGCAAGTCGCCGCCGTCCACCAGCACCACCAGGTCGTTCACGCCCTGGGCCACGCCGCCGGCGAAGTCGCCCTGGCGAAATGCCGGGGTGATGTGTTCTTCGATGATGCGGTGGGCGAGCACGTCGGTGACGGTGCCCTCAAGGCCGTAGCCGACCTCGATGCGCACCTTGCGGTCCTCCTTGGCCACCACCAGCAGGATGCCGTCGTTGACGTCCTTACGCCCGAGTTTCCAGGCGCGAAACAGCTGGTTGGCATAATCCTCGATGCTGCTGCCGCCCGTGGTGGGCACCAGCAGCACGGCGACCTGCGCGCCTTTGCGTTGCTCAAGGGCGGCAAGTTGCTCCTTCAGGCGGGTGGTGGTGCCAGGGTCGAGGGTGTTGGTGAGGTCGATGACCCGTTGGTCGAGGGCCACGCCGATCGGCGAAGTGTCGGCCTGGGCGCTGATGAACAGGCTGCAGGCCATCAACACCAGCAGACTCAAGACGGATTGCTGCAACCACCGCATCATGATTGTTACCTGAAGTTTCTTCCTGAAGGCGCCGACTTTACCTGATCAACACTCGAACGCGTAGGCGCTGCCCTGCATCACCGGCGCCACACTGCCGGTCAGCACGACACCGCCCTGCCCGTCCCAGTGCACCGTGACCGTACCGCCGTCGCACTGCACCTGCACGGTGGCGTCGAGCAGCCCACGCCGGATGCCATTGACCACCGCCCCGCAGCAGCACGAGCCGGACCCCAGCGGCACGCCGCCACCGCGCTCCCAGATGCGCAGGCGGATATGCCCGCGATCGAGCACCTGCACAAAATGCACATTGGTCTTGGCCGGGAACAACGGATGGATTTCCAGCGCCGGCCCCACCGCCGCGACGTCGACAGCGGCGATGTCCTGCACAAAAAACGTGCAATGCGGGTTACCCATGCTGCACGCCGCAGGACGTCCCTCGATGGGCAACGTGCGCGTATCCATGGCCTCGGCAAGCGGCACCGCGGCCCAGTCCAGCGATGGCGCGCCCATGTCCACCGACACTCGCCGCCCCGCCTCGCGCACGCACGTCAGCAGGCCGCGATCGGTGCGCAGCACCACCGAATCGGCGCCGGTTTCATGCATCAGCCGATCAGCCACGCCACGGGTGGCGCTGCCGCACGTGGCCAAAGGCGTGCCGTTGGGGTTCCAGAACTTGATGCGTGCGGCGGCGTCTTCGCAATCGAGCACCACCGCCAGCTGGTTGAAGCCGATGCCGGTGTGACGGTTGCCGAGGCGGCGGGCGACTTCGGGGGTGATCGGGTCATCGAGGCCACGGCGGTCGATGATGATGAAGTCGTCGCCATGGGCGTGCATCTTCACAAAGGGCAAGGTCATGGCGCGTCCTGGGATCGACCGGTGGGGGGCGCCAGCATACTGAGTTGACGGGAGTTTCATCAAACGCTCGCAGGCTGCGTGCTAGCGTGACGGGGTTCGCGTCCGGCAGAGCTTTGCATGAAAAAAACCATCTTGACCCTGGCCGCCATGCTGGCGGCGTTTACCCACGCGGCCTCGGCTGCAAGCCTTTGCCAACCCGTCGCGACAAATCCCGCCTCCCCCGCGCTGCTGGCGGCGGCCCAACGTCACGTGGGTGACCTGCCCCAGCCCCTGGCGCATGTGCACACCGAAGGCACCCTGCCGCACCACGGCATTCGCGAGCAGAGCATCGCGGCCGAGCAGGATTGGCCGGTGATGCGCCAGGCGGCACTGGCCTGGCGCTTGAGCGGCGACGCGCGTTACCTCAAGCAGGTCGATGCCTACCTCGCCGCGTGGGCCGGGGTGTACCAACCGGACTTCAACCCCATCGACGAGACCAACCTCGACATGCTGATCAGCGCCTACGCGCTGACCGCCGACCATCTGAACCCGGCTACCCGCGAGGCCAGTCGCCGCTTGATCAGCCAACTGGGCAACGGCTACATCGCGCGTATCGAACAGTTTCACCCGCCGAAAAAAGGCACGCAGACCAATAACTGGCAGAGCCACCGCGTCAAGTTGGTCAGCGTGGCGGCGGCCGCCTTGGGGGACCGGGTGATGCTGGAGCAGGCCTTTCACCTGTTCCAGCAGCAGGTCGCCGACAATATCCTGCCCGACGGCTCTGTGACCGACTTCCAGGACCGCGACGCCCTGCATTACGTGGTCTACGACCTTGAGCCGCTGGTGCAGGCCGCGCTGGCGGCCAAGCCCTACGGGGTGGGTGGCAACTGGCTGACCACCACCGCCAATGGCGCGTCCCTGGGTGCCGCCCTCGATTGGCTGGTGCCGTATGCCACGGGTGAGCGCAGCCATCAGGAGTTCGTGCACACCCATGTTCAATTCGACAAAGACCGCGCCGGCGTTGGCGAGGCTGGCTACAGCGGCGCCTGGCAGCCCAGGAGCAGCGCAAGCCTGTTTTGGCTGGCTGCGCAACTGGACCCGCGCTACCGACCCGTGGCAATGCAGCTCTCGGCCAAGCCGGCAGACTGGATCAGCGCCTGCTATTTGAAATAGGGCATCTGGATGTGCTGCCGTCGGGGCGGGAGCAGTTGCAGGGATGCACGGTGGTCGGCATCAGCCATCAGGCGGGATTGGATGTTGGGGGTGTGATGGGGCTGCTGCGCAGCCCAACGCGGGGCAAGCCCGCTCGCCACAGGAGCCCAGGGGCCAGGGTTTGGGTGGGTTAGAGGACGCTGCCCATCGCCTTCATCAATACCGGGTCACGCGCGTAGATGTCCGGCGCGTAGACCAGGTCGCCCTGGCCGTCGACCTGTACGGTCCAGTAGCCCAACAATACCGGTACCGGCGTGGCCAGGCGGAATTCGTGGGTCAGGCCGGTAGCCAGCAGTTCGTCGGTGCGCGCGCGTTCGGCCGGGCTCACCAGCAGGTCGCGCAGCAGCAACGGCTGCTCGACCCTCACGCACCCCGAACTGAACGCCCGTGGCCCTTTGGTAAACAGCGGCTGGCTAGGGGTGTCATGCAGGTACACCGAGTAGGGATTGGGGAAGCGCATCACGATCTTGCCCAACGGATTGCGCGGGCCGGCTTCCTGGCGCAGGAGGATATTGCCGGGGCGTGCCCAGTCGACTTGGTCGGGCGCCAGCGGGTGGCCTTGGGCGTCGAGCACCTGCAGGTTCTGCTGGCGCAGGTATTCGGGGTTGAGGCGGATCGCTGGCAACTTGTCCTCGCGCATGATGGTCGGCGGGATGGTCCAGGTGGGATTGAGGGTCAGGCGGGTAATGCGTGACTTGAGCAGCGGCGTCTGGCGTTCGGCGCGGCCCACTTGCAGGCGGGTTTGCCACACCGGGATGCCGCTCTGGTACACGCTCAGTTGCGCGGCCGCCACGTTGACGAGCACGCCTTCGGGTTCCAGGTCCTGGGCCAGCCAGCGAAAACGCTCGAGGTTGATGCGCAGTTGTTCGCGGCGCACGGCCGGGCTGACGTTGAGTTCGGCCACGGTGCCGGTGCCGATCACGCCGTCGGCCTGCAGCGAGTGGCTGAGCTGGAAGGCCTTGACCGCCTTGACCAACTCGTCGCGGTATTGCCTGCTGTTGCCGGTCGGTGCCTTGGCAAGGTAGCCGCCGCTGTACAGGCGCCGCGCGAGTTCGGGCACGCGCGGGTCTTCCATGCCCGGGCGCAGCAACGGGCCGGTGGCGACCGGGTCCCAATGCGGCAACGGTCGTTGGCGCACGGCGGAATAGGCGTTGCGCAAGCTGCGATAAAGATCGGCGCTGGGGCGCGCCTGGTCGAAGGCCTGGGCCATGTCCTGCAGGCCGGCGGCGGCAAAGGCCAGCACTTCGGTATCCGGGTCATGGGCCGGCGGCTGCGAGTGCCACAGGGGCTCGAAGCGCGACTGCTGCAGGCGCCCGTAATGCAGATCCTGCAGGGCTTGCAGGTACTGCCGGCTGCTGTCGATATCGCTGCACAGCACGTTAGCCGTGGCGTCCGCCGCAGGCAGGCTATAGTGGGTGGGGTCCAGGCCGTCGTCGGCGAGCATCAGCAACTGAGCGTGCAACGCTTGCCGACGCTCATCGGCGGTCCATAAAGGCACATCGCCCTGTTGCTGGTAGAAGGCTTGCAGACGGGCTTGCACGGCGGCATCGATCTGCGGCGCCAGGCTGGGGCAAACACTGGCCAGTTGCGCCAGGGCCTGCTGCACTGGCGCCGTGGCGACCAACGTTGGCGGTGCGACGGGTAACGCGGCGTCCGGCAGCGCATCGGCTGTCGCGACCAATGGTGCAACGAGCAGGCAAATGCTCAAGTAACATGCGTGTTTTTTGAACAATGGCTTTGCTCCAATCCACAGTGGGGGGATGTACTGTAGATGCTGACTTTTTTCTGCCGCCTCGGTTTGATAGCCGTAAGCCTGGCCGCGTTGAGCAATACTGCGCTCGCCGCCAATGGCAACCCTCCTTCCTTGTATAGCAGCCTGGCGCGCTCGGCTCCAGAACTCAATCCCACTGTGCTCAAAAGCGCCCTGAGCGCGGTGCAGTGCGCGGTCAACAACGGCGAGGAACGCTCAGAGCGCCTGGCCGTCATTGACTATTCGCAGCCATCGACCGCTCGTCGGCTGTGGATCTTCGACTTGCGCAAAAAGACCCTGGTACTGCGCGACCTGGTGGCCCATGGTGCCAAGTCCGGGGAAAACTTCGCCACCCAGTTTTCCAACCAGGAAGGCAGCCACCAATCCAGCCTGGGCCTGTTTCGAACCCAGGAAAGCTACCTCGGCGCCCACGGCTACTCGCTGCGCATGGACGGCCTGGAGCCGGGCTTCAACGACCAGGCCCGCGACCGCGCCCTGGTAATTCATGCCGCCGACTACGTCAGCCCCTTGTGGAGCAAGCGCGAAGGCCGTATCGGCCGCAGCCAGGGTTGCCCGGCCGTGCGCCCGCAGGTGGCACGCCAGGTGGTGGATAAGCTCAAGGATGGGCAGTTCATGTTTTCGTGGTACCCCGACCAGCGCTGGCTGAAGTCCTCTACGTACCTCAATTGCAAACCCCAACAGGTGGCGAGTAGTCGTACAATCCGTGGCGGATAGCCTGTCCCACAGATAAAAGAGAGCATCGCATGCTGCTACACAAATCCACCTGGATCGAGATCGGACAGTTTCTGGAACGCAGCCGCACGGTGGTGATCCCCATCGGCTCCAACGAACAGCATGGCCCAACCGGCCTGCTCGGTACCGACTGGATGTGTCCGGAAATCATCGCCCATGAGGCGCAGAAAAACGCCGACATCCTGATTGGCCCCACTTTCAATATCGGCATGGCCCAGCATCACCTGGGTTTCCCCGGCACCATTTCGCTGCGCCCTTCCACCTTCATTGCCGCGATTGGCGACTGGGTGCGCTCGCTGGCGGGGCATGGTTTCGAAAAGATCCTGTTCCTCAACGGCCATGGCGGCAATATCGCCACGATTGAAGCGGCGTTTTCCGAGCTGTACGCCGAGGCGAGCTTCGGCCGTCGCCCCGCCGGGTTTGCGCTGAAGCTGGTGAACTGGTGGGATCTGGAGGGCGTCAACGAGTTGGCTCACCGCCAATTCCCGGTGGGCCATGGCAGCCATGCCACGCCGTCGGAGATTGCCGTGACGCAATGGGCGTACCCGGAATCGATCAAGTCTGCCGACTACTCGCCGCAAATCGCCAACACCGGGCCGATCCGCGAAGCCCTCGACTTCCGCGCACGCTTCCCCGACGGACGCATGGGCTCCGACCCCGCGCTGGCGACCGTGGAAAAAGGCGGTGAACTGGTGACATTGGCGGCGCAAGGGCTGGTCAAGACAGTCAACACCTTCAGCAACGAAGCCAAGCCCTAGGTCCTGCACCGACTAAAAATGTGGGAGCTGGCGTGCTCGCGAAGGTGGTAGGTCAGTTGATGCATTCGCTGGCTGATCCACCGCTTTCGCAGGCAAGCCAGCTCCCACATTTGATCTGCGTACACCCGGGGTCTCAGGCCCCATCCCAATCCCCTGTGGGCAAGGGCTGGCCAACACTTTCAGCCTCGCAGCCAGCCCCCGATCCCTGCACACATCAAAAAATGTGGGAGCGGGCTTGCTCGCGAAGGCGGTGTGCCAGTTGATGCATTCGCTGGCTGATCCACCGCTTTCGCAGGCAAGCCAGCTCCCACATTTGATCTGCGTACACCCGGGGTCTCAGGCCCCATCTAAACCCCTTGTGGGCAAGGGCTGGCCAACACTTTCAGCCTCGCAGCCAAACCCTAGGTCCTGCACCGACATAAAAATGTGGGAGCGGGCTTGCTCGCGAAGGCGGTGTGCCAGTTGATGCATTCGCTGGCTGATCCACCGCTTTCGCAGGCAAGCCAGCTCCCACATTTGATCTGCGTACACCCGGGGTCTCAGGCCCCATCCCAAACCCCTGTGGGCAAGGGCTGGCCAACACTTTCAGCCTCGCAGCCACCCCCCGATCCCTGCACACATCAAAAAATGTGGGAGCGGGCTTGCCCGCGAAAGCGGTGTGTCAGTCACCGAAACTATCGACTGATCCACCGCTTTCGCGAGCAAGCCCGCTCCCACATTGGGGATGTATTTCAAGTTGGAACCGGGTTGTGCAATCCGCTCAAAGGTTGGCGCGCCCACATCCCCACACCAGGCGATGCGCTGCCGGCAGTTACTTGCATTCCTGCGCGGCAAGCTCCAAACGCGATGGCGTGATCGTCGACGCCAGCGGCTTGCGCTCGTACAAGAACACTTTGCCGCCATCCTGCGACTTGTAGGCTTCCAGCACGTCATCGGCGGCGATCTTGCTGGTGAGTACCACTTTGGCGTGACGCGAGTTTTGCGTCACGGTCGAGGTGATCCCGTGTTTTTCAAGTTTCGGTACAACACACTGCACATAGGCTTCTGGGCCCTTGCTGGTTTGCAGGGTCAGGGTGGGTGCATTCGGAGCGGAAACACAACCGGCCAGTAACAGGGAAGCAAAGGCCAGGGCCGGGACGAAAAAAGAGCGCATGAAAAATTCCTGAAAATAACTAAAAAAGGTCACATCAACTGGCACGAATCAACGCTTTGAGCGATGCATCGAACTGCTTCAAGGCATCAAGCTGTACATCGCGCTGCTGTTCGATCTGCGCAGCAATCTCCGGTGCGGCCTTGTCGTGCACCCACACCGATGGCAGCTGTTTGTGCACCGAGCCTTCGGCCTTGGCGATGTATTGCAGGTTCGTGTCATAGAACCGCGCAATAAAACGCGCCTCGACCTGGTCGTTACGCTGGGTCAGCAGTTGGTTATGGGTGTCGAGCATCACCACCACATCGGGGTGAGCCTGCATCAGGGCATCCAGGTTGTCGTACACGGTGACCGACAGGAAGGTGCCTTGCAGCGAGCTCATCAACCAATCGATGGCCAGTTCCGGGTCGGAACTGTTGACGAACGCCTCGCGGATACGCCCGTCGAGGGCATCCTTGGCGCCATTCAAGGCCATGTCGTGGTAGCGTTCAAGGTAGCTGAGATTGTCGCGGGTGTTGTCGCTCAGCAACACACCCACCGATTGCGCACGCTGCAGGGAGTCTACGCTACCGACGATAGGTAGCAAATGGCCTGTGGGCAGTTCATCAGCGATTGCCGCCGTGTTCATGACGACAGTGCCCAGCATCAGGGCCATCAAAGCCAGTTGGATAAATGTCCTCATCGCGCATTTCCTTGAGCAGCGTCTTGATGAGGCGATTTTCCGCCTTTCCTGTAAAAACAGAACTTGCGATGCTTGATGGTGACTATTATCTGAACCGATAGTGCGCACATAAAACTTATAAGGACCACGCCATGAAGCCCCACCAGAAAACCTTCGACCGCATCCGCGAGGCCGTACTGCCGGAGTTTCGCGAGCGGGTCGCCGATTACCTGGTCGACTATGAAACCGTGCTGCAGAACGACACCGCCGATGCCGAGCAGGTGAATGCCAGCGCCCAGCAACTGCGCGGCTATCTGCGCGGCTTGAACACCACACGGGTGCTGGGCATGGCGGATTGGGAAGACCTCGACCGCCGCGTGGAGCAGGCCTGGCTACGGGTGGTGGAAGCCGAATAAGCGGCTCGGCGTATCGACCAGCAACGCCTGCTCGACCTGCGCCGAACAGCCCAGGGCCTGGCGCTGCTCAACCACATTGGCATAGCCTGTGGACGCTTCATGTTGGGTGTGCGGCCAGTCACTGCCCCACACCAGCCGATGCCGACCGAAACTTTGCAGCAGCAGCGGCATGGCCTCGCGCGCAAACGCCAGGTTCTGCGCGGGCGTGCCGGCCAGGCGGTAGATACCCGAGACTTTCAACCACAGGTGGCCGCTGAGTCCCAGCTCCAGCAGCTCAGCAAACCCGCGTTGCTCAACCCCTTGCCGGGCATCGGGCCGGCCAAAGTGATCAATCACCAGCTTGACCCCGAACGGAATCAAGTGCCGAACCAGTTGCGGCAAGTCATCCACCTCGCGGTGCAATTCCACGTGCCAGCCGAGTTCGGCGATCAGCGCGAAAAACCCTTTCCAGCCCGGCCCGGCAAAATCCGGCAGCGCACGCCCCACCAGGTTCAAGCGCACCCCCACGACGCCCAGGCGGGCCATGGCCTGTAAAGCATCGCGACCGACGTCCGGGTCTACGACGACCACCCCACGCAACTGACCGGGCGCCTGCTGCAGGGCCGCGAGCAGGTATTGATTGTCGGTGCCGAGGAAGCTCGGTTGTACCAGCACGCCGTGGCTGAGGCCATTGGCGTGCAGATGGCTGAGGTAATCCCCCAGCGTGGCGTCGTACCCAGGGGTATAGCGCCGCTCACCGGCCAGGGTCAGCGCCTGGCTGAACACATGGGCGTGGGCATCGATGCCGGTGATGGGCGTGGAGCAGTTATCGAGCATGGTGGTCGTCTTTCATCCGTAAATAGGTCTCAGGCCTGCGCGCGCTGGCCGCTGGGGATGCTGTCGACCGGCGCCGCTTCCAGCACGCGGCCACGGGTTTCCGGCAGGCACAGGGCGGCAATCACGGCGACCCCGTAGGCAATCCCGGCATCAATGCCGATGGCCGAGCCCAGCGACATCGAGTCGCTCATGTGCCCCACCAGGAACGGGAACACCGCCGACAGCACGCGCCCGAAGTTGTAGCAAAAGCCCACGCCGGCACCGCGCACATCCGCCGGGTACAGCTCGTTGAACAACGCCCCCAGGCTGGCCGGAATGCCGGCGGCGAAGAAGCCCAGCGGGAAGCCTAGGAACAACATCTGCGTATTGGTCAGCGGCAGGAACACATAGGCCTGCACGGTGACCACGCAGCACAGCGCGAACAGCACGATGTTCTTGCGCCGGCCAATGCGGTCGATCAGCAAGCCACTGACCACGCAGCCACACCAGAACGCAAAAATGATCACCGCCAGGTAGCCACCCGAGTTGAGCACCGACAGGTTGCGCTCGGTCTTGAGGAAGGTCGGCAGCCAGGTCATCACCGCGTGGTAACCGCCATGTGCGCCCAGGCCCAGCAGGCCGCCAAACAGCGTGACGCGGATCAGCTCGGGGCGAAAAATCCCGGCCAGCGACTTGAAGAAGCTCTGCGGGATGACCTGCTCTTTTTGCAGGCGCTGGAAGCTGTCGGGCTCTTCCACATTGCGGCGCACCCAGATGATCAGGAACGACGGCAGCAGGCCCACCACGAACATCACACGCCAGGCCATGTCCTGCGGCACAAACGAATAGATCAGCGCGAACACCCCGACCGCCACGCCCCAGCCCACGGCCCAGGCGCTTTGCACGGTGCCCATGACCTTGCCGCGATACTTGGGGTTGATGGTCTCGGCCATCAGCACCGCGCCCGCCGCCCACTCACCACCGATGCCGAAACCCTGCAGGGCCTTGACGATCAGCAACTGGTGGAAGCCGGTAACAAACGCCGAGATAAACGTGAAGAACGAGAACCACAGGATCATCCACTGCAAGGTGCGCACCCGGCCGTAGCGGTCGGACAAGGTGCCGCCGACCCAGCCACCGATGGCCGAGGTGACCAGCGTGACCCCGCTGATCAGCCCGGCATCGCCCTTGCTCAAGGCGAACGCGGCGATCAGGGCCGGGATCGCCAGGCCGAACATTTGCACTTCCAATGCATCGAGGGACCATCCGCCGAAGCAGGCCCAGAACGTTTTGCGCTCCCGAGGAGTGACTTGGCGATACCAACTGAACATGATTTTTATCCTTATAGGTCAAACGCGAGGCAGCCGAGCACGAACCGCGCCGTTGCAAGGCCAGTGTTGGCAAACACGTGAAACTACGGGTGGTGCGTCAGCGGATATCCACGCGGTATCGGAAGTGCTCGGCGTGCCCGCGCGAGCGTCGCCACTCCAGCGGCTGCCCGGCGTAATCGCGGGCCAGGCGCTCGATCACCACCACCGGGCTGTTGACCGGCACCTGCAACAGCCGCGCGTACACCTCGTTGACCGACTCGGCGGTAAGGGTTTCCTCGGCCGAGGCCACCACTTGTCCGCAGACGCTTTCATACACCGGGTAGAGCAACGGGCCCTGCGCGGATAAGTCGATGTCGAGCAACGCCTGGAAGCGCTTGCGCGGCAGCCAGATCTCTTCCGCCAGCAACGGCTGCACGTCCAGCAGACGGGTACGCACGATACGAATCACCTGGGCTTCGGCTTTCAGGCCGAGGACCTCG
The DNA here is from genome assembly GCF_016651025.1 of Pseudomonas sp. TH21. NCBI lineage: Bacteria > Pseudomonadati > Pseudomonadota > Gammaproteobacteria > Pseudomonadales > Pseudomonadaceae > Pseudomonas > Pseudomonas sp. TH21. The sequence goes on from NZ_JAEKEQ010000001.1 coordinate 3,884,907, forward strand.
CTGACTGCAGACGGTGCTGTCACGGACTCCACCGTGAGGATGCGGCTCTCGGGCACCTGGCGTTCGCCCGAGGGGCCTTGGAAACGGAAGAAGCGAAACAGCGAAGACTGGAATTGCGGGCGACGTACGAACGTGCCACGGCCCTGCTGGCGCTCAAGGATGCCCTCGCTCACCAGCGCATCCACCGCCTTGCGCACGGTGCCGGTGGAGATCTCGTATTCGGCGGACAGCACCGCTTCGGTGGGAATCGCTTCGCCAGGGCGCCAGCGATTGTTGGCGATCTGTTCGACCAGATGGTCGCGCAGGCGTTGATAGAGCGGCAGACGGGCATCACTGGAGAGCGTATTCATGGGGCCACATTCACTTTGTTTATTTAGTCATATATATGAATATGGCGAGAGTATTTGCCGCGCGGGTGACGCCTGTCAAGGGCGCCACCGCAGGCGGGGGATGAATGGTGGCTTAAAGCGCAGGGCGTGGCAGGTTGACCCATTCCTGCACAGACGGCCGCGCCCACTGGCGCTGCGCGTAATCAACCAGCCCGGCGGGCACGCTGTCGCCGTTGAGAATCAGGCGATTGAGCATCACCGCCAGGTCCACATCGACAATCGACCACGCGCCGAACAGGTACTCCGGGTTACCCGCCAGCAGCGCCTGCGCCGCACTGATCAACGTACCTGCCGCGACCTCGGCCGCCGGCGACAGCGGCGGCATTGTCTGCCCGCAGAACACCACCAGCGTCGAACGCTCCTGGCGGATCGGCAGCAAGTCGCTGCGCAGCCACGCCTGCACCTGACGCGCCCGTGCCCGCTGCCTTGGCTCGACCGGGTACACCGGCGTGTCCGGGTAAAGGTGCTCCAGGTACTCGGTGATCGCTGACGACTCCGACAGCGCAAAATCGCCGTGCACCAGCGTGGGCACGCGCTGGGTCAGGGACAGTTGGGCGAAATCGGCGGTGCGATTTTGCGCGGCGTCCAGGTCCAGGGTCACCACATCGAAGCCCAGGCCCTTTTCGCGCAGGGCGACGAACACCGACATCGCGTAGGGGCTGGTGTAGAGCGAATCAACATAGAGGCGCAACGGGGGCTGGTGCATGGCAGGGTCTCCTTGGGTGAAACCCCACGCTACGAGATGTCCGCCGAGAAAGACAATGCGCTGTTTTTATGGGGGCATTCCTCGCGGGAATAGCCGCTCAGCCGGCGAACCCGCCCTCCTCCAGAAAGCTGCGTTCGTCGGGTGTGGTGAGCCTGGCCAACACGTCGTTGCGATGCGGAAACCGCCCGAAGCGCTCGATGATGCGCGCGTGTTCCTTGGCCCAGCGGTAGGTGTTGGCGTCCAACGCCGCGTTGAGTGCCACAGAGCGTTGCTGGTCAGCCGCATCCTCCGAGTGCTCAAACGGCAGGTAGCAGAACGCACGCAACGCGAGGTCCACCTGCTGATCGAGGCCGGCATCGACCATGCGCCGGGCATACAGGCGCGCCAGCGGGTCGGTGGCGAACATGTGCGCGGTCCCGCGAAACGCATTGCGTGGATATTGGTCGAGCAGGATCAACAGCGCCAGCGCGCCGTCAGCCGTGTCCAGCCAGCCTTCCAGCTCACGCCGGGCCGCTTGCAGGTGGGTGGCGTGGAAGGTGTCGCGAAAGCTTGCGTCAAACCCATCATCCTTGGCGAACCAGCGCTTGGGGCCGGCGTGCTGCCAGAAATCGATGACGGACTGCGGCGTGTGTTCGGTCGTACTCACGGTGGCTATCTCCTGTAGGCGCCGGTTGGCCGGCACCTACAGTGGACCGTAGTGGGCGCTTAGAAGTCCAGCGTGGCCGACAGCTTGATCGTGCGCGGCTCGCCCTGGGTCAGGTAGTTGTTGGCCGTCGATGCCGACGCCCAGTACGCCTTGTTCGCCACGTTCTCGACGTTGGCGCGCAGGGTGATGTACTTGTCGTCAGCCTTGAAGCCATAGCGGGCGCCGAGGTCGACGCGGGTCCAGGCCGGGATGTTCAGGGTGTTGGTGGCGTTGACGTATTCCCCGCCGGTGCGCAGCAGCCGTGCGTTGACGGCGGCGCCCTGGAGGCCCGGGATGTCCCAGTCGGCACCCAGGTTGAACTGGAAGCGCGGCACGCCGGCGGCGCGGTTGCCATCGGTGGCGCCGTTGGAGGTGTTCTGCAATTCAGTGTGCATCCACGTGGCACCCGCCAGCAGGCGCAGGCCGTCGATGGGCTCGCCGAACACGTTCAACTCGACGCCTTTGTTGATTTGCTCGCCGTCGACATTGAACGTGCGGGTGCCGTTGGGGAACTGCGGCGTCACACTGTTGGGGTTGTTGTTGGTCGCGCTGTTGGGCTGTTCGATGCGGTAGACACCGAGGGTCGCACCGTAGTTGTCCCAATCGAGCTTTACCCCGGCCTCGGTCTGTTTGCTGCGACTCGGCGGGAACACGTCGCCGCTGTTGGTGATGTCGACCGCCGTCGGCACCGTGGGCCCCTGGGCCAGCCCTTCGATCCGGTTGGCATACAACGACACGTGCTCCCACGGCTTGACGACCAGCCCATACACCGGCGTGGTGATGGACTCGCCATAGTTCGCCGTGCGTGCGCCGCTGGTGGTGTTCCAGCCATCCACTTCGATGGTCTGGCGACGCACGCCGACGGTCAACAGCACGCGGTCGTCGATAAAGCCGAACGTGTCCGAAACGGCGGCGCTCTTGATACGGTTCTTGCCGACGACACGCGGGTCGTGAATGTCGCTGCCGAAGTTAGTGACGGTCGGGCGAGGCACCTGGGTCGGGTTGTACAGATTGCCCGGCCGACGGTTGGCCTGCAGGATCGCCTCGAACGCCGAACGCTGCTCACCCCAGATGCCAGACAACCCGAGATTGACCTGATGGGTCACCGGCCCGGTGTTGAAATGCCCGTTGAGGCCGGCCATGGCGCTCTTGTTGTCTTCATCATGGGGCGAGTACAGGAAGCCGACGCGGCCGCTGCCGTCGTTGCCCACGTACAACGATGAATACTGGCCATTCTCGCGCGTGTGCTTGGCACCGCCGCCGACATAGGCGCTCCAGTTTTCAGTCAGGTCGTACTCGGCATTGAACATGCCGTAGGTGTCTTCCAGCTCCGACCAGCTCCAGTCCTGCGCATAGTTGTCCTTGGCCGAAGGCGCCTTCGGCACTTTGGTGCCATTGGGGTACACCACCGAGCGGCCATTGTTGATGCGTTCTTTCTGGTAGCCGAAGTCGGTGGACAGGCGCAGGCGATCACCCCGGTAATCCAGGGCCACGGCCACCAGTTGCGAGCTTTTGAATTCATCCTCGATGGCAGTATCGCCGCCATGCCGGGCCAGGTTGACCCGCGCGCCGAAGCGGTTGTCTTCACCAAAGCGCTGGCCCACGTCGAGGTGGCCGCCGGCCTGGCCATCGGTGGTGGTGTCGAGGGTGACGCTGCGCGTGGCGATGTCTTCGGCGCGCTTGGGCACCAGGTTGACGCTGCCGCCAATGCCGCTGCCAGCCGGCGACACGCCGTTGACGAAGGCGTTGGGGCCCTTGAACAGCTCGACGCGCTCCAGCGCCTCGGTGGTGATGATTTGCCGCGGCAGCACGCCGTACAGGCCATTGAAGGCAATGTCATCGGTGTTCAACGGCAAGCCACGGATGGTGAACACCTGGGAGAAGTTGCCGAACCCGGAAGACTGGCGCACCGACGCATCATTGAGCAGCACATCGCCCACGGTGCGCGCCTGCTGGTCGGCGATAGTCTTGGCGGTGTAGCTGACCACGCTGAACGGCACATCATTGATCGAACGATTGCCCAACACGCCCAGCCGTGCCGAACGCGCGACCTGGCCACCGCCGTAGGTGTCCGCCTGCGCCCCGCCCTCGCCGCTGATGGTGGTAGCGCCCAGCTCCACCGCATCGCCGCTGGCCTGGGGCACCACGGTGTAGCCATTCGCGCCGGTGCTCTGCAGGGTATAGCCGCTGCCCTGCAGCAACTGCATAAAGCCCGACTGCGCGGTGTAACTGCCTTGCAGGCCTGCGCTGTGCTGGTCATTGAGCAGCTTGGAGTCGAACGACAACGGCACGCCGGACAACGCCGCAAACTGCGCCAGCACATTGCCCAACGGCCCGGCGCCGAGGTTGTAGCTGCGCGCCGCGCTGCTTGCCGGCTCGGCGGCCACGGCGCTGTGCAGCGGTGCGATGGCCGCGAGCGCGACGGCCAGGCTCAAGGCCTGCAAGGGGCGGATGGGGTGCGATGTGAAGGTCATGGGCATTCCTGTCGGCGCGGTGCAAAGTTGAGGGTTCTCCCCTACACCGCACGACAACGAAAAAGGTGTCAGCGAACAGGCAAAAAAGTTTCAGCGTGGCTCAACAGTGACCCAGTAACCGGTCAGGCTGCTGACCTTGACCGGCAACGTGTCCTGCAACAGGCGCAGGCTGGCATCGGTGTCGCGCAGCGGGAACGCGCCGGACACGCTCAACCCGGCCACACTGGCGTGACAGCGCAACACGCCCTGCCGGTAGCGGCCCAGCTCCTCGAGCAAATCCGCCAGGCGCATCTGCTGGGCCAGCAACATGCCGTTTTCCCAGGTCATTGCGCCCACCTCCAGCGGCGCCACCGCCGCCACGCTGTCACTGCCGAACGCGCTCTGTTCACCGGCCTTGAGGATCAGCCCCCGGCTGGCATGCAGCGGCAGCATTTCCACTGCGCCGTCGATCACCGCCACGCGGCTGCTCTGCTCCCCGACCCGCACACTGAAATGCGTCCCCAGCGCCCGCGCGCTGCCGTGGCGGGTCTGCACGCTGAACGGACGGTGCGTCGGCGCCGGGTCCTTGGCGGTGGTAATCAGCACTTCGCCTTGCAGCAATTCGATGCGCCGCACCTGATCGGTAAAGACGATATTCAGCGAGCTGGCAGTGTTGATCAGCAGGCGCGTGCCATCCGGCAACGTGAGGTTGCGCTGCTCGCCGATGGCGGTGTGCTGGTCGGCGGTCCAGGCCTGCCAGGGCTTGTGCTGCCAGGCCAGCCAGCTCGCCGGCCCCGCCAGCAGCAACAGCCCGAGGGCCTGGCGCCGACCCAGCGCTTTCTTGCGGCCGATGCGCTTGAGGGTGTCGCCGGCAATCGCGCCGGGCACGCTGTTGAAGTCGCCGAGGATCGCTTCCGCCCGCTGCCAAGCCTGGGCGTGCTGCGCGCTGCGGCACTGCCATTGGGCGATGGCGCGGCGATCCTCGTCGGTGGCGCTGCCGGACTGCAACTGCACCATCCAGTCAGCGGCCTCGCCGAGGATCAGCGGGTCGATTGACGGGCTCATGCCACGCTCAAGCAGGCGAGAAATGCATCGCGCATGTAGCGCTTGACCGACACCAGCGACACCTGCAGGTGCTCGGCGATCTGCGCGTAGGTCAAGCCGTCGATCTGCGACATCAGGAAGGCCTGGCGGGTGTTGTCGGGCAGGTCGCGCAGCATGGCTTCGATGCGGTACAGCGCTTCGAGGATCAGCCAGCGGGTTTCCGGCGACGGCACTTCCTGCTCGGGCAGGTGGGCAATGGTCTCAAGGTAGGCGCGCTCGACTTCCTGGCGGCGCCAACTGTCGATCATCAGGCCCTTGGCGATATGCGTGAGCAACGCACGCGGCTCGCTGCCAAAACCGTTGCCGGGCTGGCGGGTGAGCAGGCGCATGAAGGTATCGTGGGCCAGGTCGGCCGCGTCGCTGGCGTTGCCCAGCTTGCGGTCGAGCCAGCGGTACAACCATCCGTGGTGTTCGCAGTACAGGTCCTGGATAGGCAGATTAAGGGGGGACGACATGCGAGTCACCGGCGCGGGGCCAAGGAGTAATTAAGAATTGATCGCATTCTAATCTGCACGACGAAGCACGGCAACGCGCAAATTAATGTTATAGGATAACGCTCCTCGCCCGCCTGCCCTGTGATGCCGCCCATGACCGACGCTGTTCCCCAACGCTCACGCCTGCTGGCCATCGACGCCCTGCGCGGCCTGGTCATCCTGTTCATGCTGCTCGACCACGTGCGCGAAACCTTCCTGCTGCACCGCCAGGTCAGCGACCCGATGAACATCGACAGCACCGAACCCGCGTTGTTTGTGAGCCGCACCCTCGCCCACCTGTGTGCACCGGTGTTTGTGCTGCTCACGGGTTTATCCGCATGGCTGTACGGCCAGAAGTACCAGGGCCGGCGCGATGTGTCGGCGTTCCTGTTCAAGCGCGGGCTGTTCCTGGTGGTGCTGGAGTTCACCCTGGTCAACTTCGCGTGGACCTTCCAACTGCCGCCCAGCGTGATCTATATGCAAGTGATCTGGGCCATCGGCGTGAGCATGCTCGCCCTCGCCGCACTGGTGTGGCTGCCGCGTCCGTTGCTGATCGCGGTGGCCCTGGTGATCATCGCCGGGCACAACCTGCTCGATGGCCTGCACTTCACGCCGGGGTCGGCGCTGCAAAACGCCTGGGCGATTCTGCATGAGCGCGGTTGGATCGAGGTTGGCGACGCGTTGCGCCTGCGGATCACGTATCCGGTTCTGCCGTGGATCGGCGTGATTGCCCTCGGCTACGGCCTCGGCCCGTGGTTCGCGAATACCCTGCAGCCGGCGCTGCGCCAGCGCTACCTGTTGCTGAGCGGTGTGGCGGCGTTGCTGGGATTCGTAGTGGCGCGCGCGGCCAATGGCTATGGCGAGAAACCCTGGCAGGCCTATGACGACGGTGTGCGGACGCTGATGAGCTTTTTCAACGTCACCAAGTACCCGCCTTCGCTATTGTTTCTGGCGCTGACCCTGGAGCTCGGGTTGCTGCTGTTACTGGCGTTTGAACGTGCCGGACAAAAACGCTGGATCGGCGTCCTCGCCACCTTCGGCGCGGCGCCGATGTTCTTCTACTTGCTGCATCTTTATGTGCTGAAAATGCTCTATGTCCTCGGTGTGGCGCTGTTCGGGCTCAACCAGGGCAGCTATTTCGGCGCAGACAGCATCGGCGCCATCTGGCTGGTCGCGTTAGTGCTGCCTGTGGCGTTGTACGTGCCAGTGCGTTGGTTCGCCAGACTGAAAGCCCGGCGGCGGGATTTGGCTTGGCTCAAGTACCTTTGACTCAACACGGCCGAGTGTAGGAGCTGGCCGGACTCCAATACATCTGACCCAACACGAACTAATGTGGGAGCTGGCTTGCCTGCGAAGGCGGTGGGTCAGCACCAGATGCATCCACTGACACGCCGCTTTCGCAGGCAAGCCAGCTCCCACATTTTTGACCCCATTCAGCCAGCCAGATGTGTGGTGGACGCACACAGGCCACCACGCCCCGACCTGGCCGGACTCAAATACCTCTGACTCAACACAGCCTAATGTGGGAGCTGGCTTGCCTGCGAAAGGGGTGGGTCAGCACCAGATGTATTCACTGACACGCCGCTTTCGCAGGCAAGCCAGCTCCCACATTTTTGATCGCGCCCAGTCAGTCAGGTATGCAGTTGACGCACACAAGCCAAGCCCCCCGACCCGGCCGAACTCAAATACCTATGACTCAACACAGCCTAATGTGGGAGCTGGCTTGCCTGCGAAGGCGGTGGGTCAGTACCAGATGTATTCTCACGTTGAAACCAAATGCACATAGAACGCGTGAAACATGAAATACGCGCACACCGCCAGCGCCACGCCCATGCTCCGGTTGAACAGCGTGAAGGCCGACGCCCCATTGATGCGCCGCCCCAGCACCGCGCCCAGCAGCGCATACACCCACGGCGCACCAAACGCCCCGAACGCCAGCAATGCCGAGACCCCGGCGATGGATGCCCCGGTAATGTGCGCCGCCGGCAACATCACACTGGTGATCGGCAACACTGCCATGATGCCCTTCGGGTTGAGCAACTGGATCACCAGGCCATTCCAGAACGTGAGGGTCCTGGTCGCAGGGTTTGCGGACTCTTCAACTTCGGTGCGCGCGTTGAACACCTGATAGGCGAGGTACAACGTGTACACCCCGCCAATCAACGAGATGTACGGCAGCACCGCCGGGGAAATGAGCGCTTCGCCGGTGTAGCCAAACAGCACGAACAACAACAGCATCGCGCAACCAACGCCGATGAAAAACCCGGTAGAGCGCCGGAACTGGCCGGTGAGCCCGGCATTCAGGCCCATGAAATTCACCGGACCTGGGCTGTACATGACGCTGAAGGCGTAGAGGAAAATATCCATCGGGAACCTGCAATAGAAGAAGTGAAGCGAGTCTACTGAGCCGCCCTGGCGTGCTTCTTGAACGTTTGTGGTCCCAAGTGCTGGCACGCTCTGTGGTATTACGCCTACCCTGTAATAACGCCCAGTCGACGAAAGCCCCCCATGATCAAAGCCAGTCTGCGTAGTCACCTGACCCTGTGGTTTGCCGGTTTGTCGTTACTCACGTTATTGAGCGTGGGGGTCTATGTCGGCCATATCGCCACCGAACAGATGAAACAGGCCAGCGGCAACGCCCTGTTGAGCACGGCCCGCTCGACGGCGGCGCTGCTGGCGGTGCAATTGCGTGAACGCCAGTTGGAAGTTTCGCTGCTGAGCAAGGCGCCGATCATGCGCAAGGGCGACCTGGACGCGCCGGACATCCTGACCTTGATGGAGCTGCGCACCCAGTCGCGCGCCGAATACGCTTGGATGGGCGTGGCCGACGCCAACGGTCAAGTGCGCCAGGCGGTCAACGGGTTGTTGGTCAATCAGTCGGTGCAGCAGCGCCCGTGGTTCCAGGCCGGCATGCGCGGCGAGTACACCGGTGATCCTCACGAGGCGGTGCTGCTGGCCAAGCTGTTGCCGGGTTCGCCGAGTGGCGAGCCGTTGCGCTTTATCGACTTTGCCGCGCCGATTCGCAACGCACAAGGCGAAACCATCGGCGTGCTGGGCGCTCATGCGCACTGGCGCTGGGTCACACAAATCGTCGATTCGGCCGTGATGCAAAAAGATGCGATCCCCCAGATCGAGGCGCTGATCGTCGACTTCGATGGCAAGGTGCTCTACCCGGAGTTGCTGGCCGGCGAGCAAATGCCGCAAGACCAGTTGCGCAGCGCGTCCGGCTGGTCGACCGGCAATGGCTACGTCACCGCCTCCATCGCCGTGCCGAGCCCGTCCAACGCGAAAATGACCTGGTACATCATGGTGCGCCAACCGCTGGATGTAGCGCTGGAACCGGCGCGCACCCTGCTCTACAAATTGCTGGTGCTGGGCTTGCTGGCTGCGGTCGTGTTTGTGCTCGCCGCCTACTTCCTGGCCTCCTCCCTCAGCCGCCCGATCGAGCGCCTGGCCAAATCGGCCAAACAGGTGCAGAACCACCAGCCCGGCGCGGTCTTCCCTCAGGACCACCCCGTGCTGGAAATCGCCCAACTGGGTCGCTCCCTCACCGGCATGACGCAATCATTGCTCTCCAAGGAACGCGAACTGCAAGAAGCCAACGCCTCCCTGGAAGCCACCGTGGCCCAACGCACCGCCGACCTCACCCAGGCCAACGCCGACCTGCTCAAACTGGCGACCCACGACGCCCTGACCGGCGTGTTCAACCGGCGTCGCTTCGATGAAAAACTGGCCGAGAACAGCCTGCTGTTCCAGCGCACCGGGCGTACCTTCGCGCTGCTGCTGATCGACGCCGACTACTTCAAGCGCGTCAACGACACCTACGGCCACGCCATCGGTGATGACGTGCTGTGCCAGCTCGCGGCGCTGATCGAAAACACCACCCGCGCCACCGACTTCGTCGCGCGCTACGGCGGTGAGGAGTTCGCCGTGCTGCTGCCCGAAGTCGAGGAGCCGGACAGCCCCGAAGTGGTCGCCGAAAAAATCCGCGCGGCTGTGGAAGCCGCCGTGTTCCCGACAGTCGGCCACGTGACGGTGAGCATCGGCGTCGGTGTGGCCGAACCCTCGGACCGCGACTCCCTGGCGCTGCTCAAACGCGCGGACATGCGCTTGTACGAGGCCAAGGGTTCAGGCAGAAACCGCGTGGCCTGAGCGCCGTTCTGGACCGTGGCGAGGGAGCCTGCTACCGCTGAGGTGCGCAGCAGCGCCCGCCCCCGCCATGGAAAGCCCGATGCTTCAATCAATCAACCCATTCGCGTCATAAAACGGGTACGGCCCCGGATACTCCCCGAACACGCCGTTGTGGCTGATCAACCCCTGTTGCGCATCCCAGCGATGCAGCAAGTACCCCGCCGGCTCCAGGTTGAAATGCGCCGGCGCGGTATCTTGCAAGTCCAGCACGATCTGGTGCGAAGTGCCGGGACACACGCAACTCATGCTGCCGCCGAAACGCCGCTGCATCGGCCGGTGCAGGTGCCCACACAATAGGCGCTCCACTTGCGGATGGCGGGCCACGACTGCTTCCAAAGCCGCCGCATTGATGAAGGGCTCACGGTCCATATGCCCGATGCCGCTGATAAACGGCGGGTGATGCAGGATCAGCAGCGTGGGCGCGTCGGGGCGCAGTGCCAGCTGCTCGTCGAGCCACTGCAATTGGCTGTCCAGCAACTGCCCGCCGTGGCCGCCCGGAATGGTCGAGTCGAGGCCGATCAGGCGCAGTGGATGCGCGTCCACCACCCAGTCCAGCGGCCCCTCGGCCGAGGCCGGCAAATAGGCGTGATCACGGAACGCATCGAGCATCGGCCCGCGCGCATCATGGTTGCCCGGCACCAGGTAGACCGGCATGTGCAGGCGCGCCAGTTCAGGGTGCAGCACCGCGTACTCATCCGCGCGGCCGAAGTCCACCAGGTCACCGCTGACCACCACGATATCGGGCCGTGGGTGGCTGGCGTTCAGATGATCGACGGCGCGGCGCAGCGCACCGAGGGTATCGACCACGCCATAGGTGAGGCGCTGGCCGGCTTTAAGGTGCAGATCGCTGATCTGCGCAACAACAAAGGCACGATTGGACATAAGTTCTCAGGCGTTCAAGGTGAACAACATGTGCGGTGTGACCGCCAGGGCAATCGACGCGCCCACGGCGTAGAGCTGGTTGTCGCTGCTGTCGACCAGCAACGGTTGCGGACCGCCCACATCCACCAGCAGGCGGCTTTGCGCGCCCTGGAAAAACTGCGCCAGCAGATGGCCGTGCAGGTGCCCCTCGCCGTCCATCACGCGCAGGTGTTCAGGGCGGCAGTACACCGTGCCGGGCAGGTTGGCCGCCTGCCACGGCAATTCGCCGCCGCAGACTTTCAGGCCCAGGGGCGAGGCTTCGAGCACCGAGAACGCATTCAGGTTGCCGACGAATCCGGCGACGAACGCGTTGGCCGGTTTCTGGTAGATATCCCGCGGGCTGCCCAACTGCGCCACGCGGCCGTGTTCCATTACCAGGATGCGATCACCCAGCGCCATGGCTTCACCCTGGTCGTGGGTGACGAACACCGAGGTGATCCCCAGGCCCCGCAGCAGTTGATCCAACTCGCTGCGCAGGCGCTCACGCAATTGCGCATCGAGGGCCGCCAGCGGCTCATCGAGCAACAGCACTTTCGGGCGCGGTGCCAATGCACGGGCCAGGGCCACGCGCTGGCGCTGGCCGCCGGACAACTCGTGGATGCTGCGCTTGCCGTGGTGCTGCAAGCCCACCAGTTCCAGCAACTCGTCGCAGCGCTTGTTGCGTTCGGACGCCGACACGCCGCGAATCTTCAGGCCGTAGACGATGTTGCCGGCGACATCCAGGTTGGGGAACAGCGCGTAATTCTGGAAGACCATGCCCACGTCGCGACGCTCGATGGGCAGGCGGGTCACGTCCTGGTCGCCGAACAACACCTGGCCGACATCCGGACGTTCGAGGCCGGCGATCAGGCGCAACGTGGTGGTCTTGCCGCAACCGGACGGGCCGAGAATAGCCAGGGTTTCGCCGCCTTCGACGGTCAGGTTCAAGTCATGCACGGCCACGGTGCCGTCGGCGAACGCCTTGCGACAGCCTTGCAGGCGAATAGTGATAGCAGTCATCGACGTTCTCCACGGGACAAACGCGCGCTGATGGCCTGCAGCGCAATCAACAGCGGCACGATCATCAGCAAAAAGATAAGGGTGTAGGCGCTGGCGATTTCCAGGCGCGCCGAGGCGTAGCTGTCGGCCAGGCCCACCGGCAGGGTCTTGGTCATCGGTGTGTGGAGCATCCAGGTCAGGTTGAATTCACCCAGGGACAAGGTCACCACCATCAGCACACCGGCGAGGATTCCCGCGCGGCAGTTGGGCACCACCACGCTGAAAAAGCGCTTGATCGGCCCGGCGCCCAAGCTCGCCGCCGCCTCTTCCAACAGCGGCAAGTGCTGGCGCTGCATCACCGCCATCACCGGGCGCACGAGGAACGGCAAGGTGAACAGCACATGCCCGACGAGGATGAACAACCAGCTGCTGCGGAACGTGCCGAACTGGCCGTAGGTCAGCAGCAAGGCCAGCGCACTGGCCAACCCCGGCATCGCCACCGGCAGCACCATCAACTCTTCGAAGGCACGGCTGAAGCGGTTGTTCATGCGCACCAGGGCATAGGCCGCCGGCACGCCGATCACGCAGACGCACACCGCGCACGCCAGCGCCAGTTGCAACGACAGCCACACCGTCGGCGAATAGGCTTGCCACACCTGGATCAACCAGTCGAAGGTCAAGCCACTGGACAGCCCCACAAAGAAATTGCGCGTGAGCCCGGCGAGCAATGACATCAGCACCGGCACCAACATGAAGGCGCACACCAGCAAGGTGAACAGCAGTTGAATCACAAACAGCGATGAGCGCCTCACAGGACCGTCCCCGCATTTTTCACCAGCCGGCGCGTGAGCAGCAAGACCGCCCAGGTCAGCGCACCCAGCACCACCGACAACGCGGCGGCGACGGCAAAGTTGGCGTAGTTGGTGAACACGTTGTAGATCGCCACCGGGGTCACATTCAGGCGCGTGCCCAAGGTAAACGCGGTGCCGAAGGCGCCCATGGAGGTGGCGAAGCAGATCGCCCCGCACGAGGCCAAAGCCGGCGCCAGGCCGGGCACGATCACGTCGCAGACCACGCGCCAGTGCCCTGCCCCCAGCGAATGCGCGGCTTCTTCCAGGCTGCGGTCGAGGCTTTCGCACGCGGCCATCACCGTGAGGATCACCCGTGGAATCGAGAAGTACAGGTAGCCGACAAATAGCCCGGCCAGCGAGTAGGCAAAGATCCAGCGCTCACCCGCCAGTTGCAGGCCGAGGGAGGCCAGCAGGCCCTGGCGCCCCGCCAATAGGATCACTAGGAACCCCACCACCACTCCTGGAAACGCCAAGGGAAAGGTCAGCAGCGCGACCAGGGCCGAACGCCCGAAGAACTGCTGGCGCGCGAGGAACACCCCGCTGATGCCGCCGATCAACAGCGCGACCAGTGTCACTACGACCGCCAGCACCAGCGTCTGCCCCAGGCTGCCCAGGTATTGCGCACTGCTGAGTACCTGCCAGTAACCGCTGCCGAGGCTGTCGCGGCTCTCGGCGCCGAGCAGCATCAGGTGCGCCAGCGGCAACAGCCAGAACGCGAGCAGTACCGCACAGGCCGGGGCCAGCGCCCAGGCCGCATGTTTTGCCGATGCTGCCACTTACTTGACCTCGTTCAGGTAACGGGCGGCGAAGGCTTCCTGCACGGCGGCCATTTTTTCGTAGTCGACCACGCCGGCGCGGGCGTAGTCGCTGTCGGGCAGGAATTGCGCGGCGACGTCGGCAGGCATTTTCAGCGGGCGCACCGGGCGCAGATAAGCCTTGGCCCACAGTGCCTGGCCGGCGTCGGACAGCACGAAGTCGAGGACCTTTTGCGCATTGGCGCGGTGCGGCGCGTTGGCCACCAGGCTCATCACGTAGGGCACGCTGATGCTGCCTTCCGTGGGGATCACGAAGGCCACGTTGGCGTTGTCTTTGTAGCGCGCGCGGTAGGCGTTGAAGTCGTAGTCCACCAGGATCGGCAACTCACCGGAGAGCACCCGCGCGTACGCGGTTTGCTTGGGTACGATGGGCGCGTTTTTCGCCAGTTTCTGGAAGTAGTCGATGGCCGGGGCGAAGTTGTCCAGGTCGCCGCCCATTGCGCGGTTGATCGCCACGGCAGAGACGTAACCGACGAAGGCGCTGGACGGGTCCAGGTAGCCGACCATGCCTTTGTATTCAGGCTTGAGCAAGTCGGCCCAGCTGTGCGGCACCGGCAAGCCACCGAGCGCGTCGACGTTGACCATGATGCCCAAGGTGCCGGAGTGGATCGCGAACCAGTGGCCGTCCGGGTCCTTGAGGCCGGCGGGAATCTGCTCCCAGCCCTTGGGTTTGTAGCCGTCGACCACGCCGGCCTTTTGCGCCTGCAGGCCGAAGGTCACGCCGTAATACACCACGTCCGCCACGGGGGCGGCCTTCTCGGCCACCAGTTGCGCCAGGGACTGGCCGGAGTTCTTGTTGTCGAGCGGCACCTGCACGCCGGTGTCGGCCGCGATGGCCTTGAGTTGGGTGCCCCAGTCGGCCCAGTCCGGTGGGCAGTTGTAGCAAATTGCGGTGTCGGCGGCCTGGGCCAGGCCGGCCATACCGCAGAGCAGCACGGCTGCCAGGGTTTTACGCAATGCGCGCATCGAAGCTCTCCTCATGGGGTTGAGTGCTGTCGCCCGGCCGGATATGGCAAGGCAGGCAGTGGGATATCGGGTCGTTACCGGCGATCTGCGCCAGCAGTTGATCAATCACCGTGCTGGCGAGCAGTGCGATGGGCTGCACCACGCTGCACAGGGTCGGGTGCATCTGGGTGCCGAGGGCGATGCCGTCAAAGCCCACGACCGACAGTTGCTGCGGCACCTGCCAGGCATTGCGGCGCAGTTCGGCGATCAGGCTGATGGCCAGGAAATCGTTGGAACACACCAGCGCAGTCGGCGCCTGGGGCCCTTGCAGGCAGGCTTCGATAGCGGCGAATTCGGCCTGGGTGTGGGCCTGCATTTCGATCACCGGCCGGCTGGCCAGTCCGTATTCGCTCATCGCATCGCAGTAGCCCGCATAACGCAGCCGGGCCCGGTCCGACTGCAACGCGGGCCCGGCGACCATGCTGATGCGCCGGTGACCGGCTTCCAGCAAGTAACGGGTAGCCAGGGCCATGCCCGCACGGTTGTCGACCGACACGGCGCTGTAATTGGGGTTGCCCGGTTGGTGGTAGGCGAGCACGAACGGGGTTTTTTCGCTGTTCAGGCTGCTGAGGACGGTGTTGCTTTCGGCGTCGGTCACCGTCAGCACCAGGCCGTCGACGCGCTGGCGCAGCAACTCTTCGACCACGCTGCTTTCGCGCTCGCTGTCGTAGTCCGTGGTGGCGAGCACCAGGCTGTAGCCGCGCAACCGCGCCGCACGCTCCATGGCCTGGAACTGCTCGGCGAACACCGGGTTGAGCAGGTTGGGCACCACCACGCCAATCAATTGGGTGGTTTGCAGCCGCAACTGGCGGCCGAGCAGATTGGGGCGAAAGCCCAACTCGCGGGCGGCGGCAAACACTTGCTCGCGGGTGGTCGGGCGCACCTGGTCGGGGGAAGCAAAGGTGCGGGCGGCAGTGGCACGGGATACCCCGGCCAACCGCGCAACGTCTTTCAGGTCAGTCATCGTCACTCGCTTGAGATCGATCTCATTGGCGAGGACAGTAGCGAGGGAATATGGCAGTCACATGGTGGGCAGATGACAGTTTGATGTCACCGATAACCTGCAGGAGCCAGCTTGCCGGCTCCTACAGGGGGGTGTGGAGCAATCCTTTGTCGAGTGCGATCGCCAGGAGGTCCTGTGCAGGCAGGTATCGGGAAATCGCCTGACAAGCGATGTCGAATTCTCCCGTCAATGCCTGACGAAACTCGGCCAGGCCGCCCGAAGCCTCCAGCCAGTGCAATGTCCATGCGTCCATTCTCACCTCTCGTCGCCCCAGCCTGGTTCAATCACCATGACCGTTCATCATCCTCACGAGCTGTCATATTCGCAGGCCAGATTAAAGGCGGCGCAGCAAAATCCGCCCACTAACCTTTCGATCTGATCCAAGTGCGGGCACAATGCGTGTCCTTTTTTGGCAGGCACCGCCGCAGGCTCTCAAAAATGATCAAAACGCCGTACTACCTCATCGATAAACAGAAGCTTCTGGTCAACATGCAGAAGATCGCTTACGTGCGCGAACAGTCCGGCGCCAAGGCCCTGCTGGCGCTCAAGTGCTTTGCCACCTGGTCGGTGTTCGACCTGATGCAGCAATACATGGACGGCACCACCTCGTCGTCGCTGTATGAGCTCAAGCTCGGTCGCCAGAAGTTCGAAGGCGAGGCGCACGCCTACAGCGTGGCCTGGGCCGACGATGAAATCGAAGAGATGCTGGATAACTGCGACAAGATCATCTTCAACTCGATCAGCCAGCTGCAGCGTTTTGCCGAACGCAGTGAGGGCAAGACCCGTGGCCTGCGCGTCAACCCGCAGGTGAGCAGCTCCGACTACCTGCTGGCCGACCCGGCGCGCCCGTTCAGCCGCCTGGGCGAATGGGACCCGGAGAAGATCGAAGGCGTGATCGAGCAGATCTCAGGCTTCATGTTCCACAACAACTGCGAGAACGGCGACTTCAGCCTGTTCGACAAAATGCTCGGCACCATCGAAGAACGCTTCGGCGCGCTGCTGCACAAGGTCAAGTGGGTCAGCCTCGGCGGCGGCATCCACTTCACCGGTGAAGGCTATGCGCTGGACGCGTTCTGCGCGCGCCTGAAGGCGTTCTCCGAGAAGTACGGCGTGCAGGTCTACCTGGAACCCGGCGAAGCGGCGATCACCAACAGCGCCTCGCTGGAAGTGACCGTGCTCGACACCCTCTACAACGGCAAACACCTGGCCGTGGTCGACAGCTCCATCGAAGCGCACCTGCTGGACCTGCTGATCTACCGCCTCAACGCCAAGCTGGCACCGAGCGAGGGTGAACACACCTACATGGTGTGCGGCAAATCCTGCCTGGCCGGGGACATCTTCGGCGAGTACCAATTTGATCGTCCGCTGGCCATCGGCGATCGGCTGTCGTTCATCGACACCGCGGGCTACACCATGGTCAAGAAAAACTGGTTCAACGGCCTGAAAATGCCGTCCATCGTAGTGAAACAACTCGACGGTACAGTCGAAGTGGTTCGTGAATTTGGTTACGACGACTACCTGTCCAGCCTTTCGTAAGCTGGCGGATAAAGGAGAGATAAAGCAATTGAAAAAGAACGTTCTTATCATTGGTGCAGGAGGTGTCGCCAAGGTGGTGGCCCACAAGTGCGCGCAGCACAACGACGAACTCGGTCGTATTGCTATCGCGTCGCGCAACATCTCCAAATGCCAGGCCATCATCGACAGCGTCAAGGCCAAGGGTAGCCTCAAGGTACCCGCCGACATCCAGGCCTTCGCGCTGAACGCTTTGGACGTGGAAGCGACCAAGGCCCTGATCCGCGAGACACAATCGCAGATCGTCATCAACGTGGGTTCCGCGTTCCTCAACATGTCGGTCCTGCGTGCCTGCATCGACACGGGCGTCGCATACCTCGACACCGCCATCCACGAAGAGCCGGGCAAGGTCTGCGAGACCCCGCCGTGGTACGGCAACTACGAATGGAACCACCTGGAAGAGTGCAAACAGAAGAACATCACCGCCATCCTTGGCGTGGGCTTCGACCCGGGTGTCGTCAACGCGTACGCCGCGCTGGCGCAGCAACAGCATTTCGACCGCATTGATTCGATCGACATTCTCGACGTCAATGCCGGCTCCCATGGCAAATACTTCGCCACCAATTTCGATCCGGAAATCAACTTCCGCGAATTCACCGGACAGGTGTGGAGCTGGCAGAACAGCCAGTGGACCAGCAACACCATGTTCGAAGTCAAGCGCACCGACGACCTGCCGGTAGTCGGCTCGCAGAACCTCTATCTGACCGGCCACGATGAAGTGCACTCGCTGTCGAAAAACCTCGACGTGCCCAACGTGCGGTTCTGGATGAGCTTCGGCGAACACTACATCAACGTGTTCACCGTGCTGAAAAACCTCGGCCTGCTCTCCGAAAAGCCGGTTACCACTGCCGAAGGCCTGGAAGTCGTGCCGTTGAAACTGGTCAAGGCCGTACTGCCCGACCCGTCGTCGCTGGCGCCTGGCTACACCGGCAAGACCTGCATCGGCGACCTGGTCAAGGGCACCAGGAACGGCCAGCCGCACGAGGTGTTCATCTACAACGTGGCGGATCACGAAGAAGCCTTCGCCGAGACCGACAGCCAGGGCATCTCCTACACCGCAGGCGTGCCTCCGGTCGCTGCTGCGCTGCTGGTAGCCCGTGGTGAATGGGATGTGCAACGCATGGCCAACGTCGAGGAACTGCCGGCTGAGCCGTTCCTCAAGGCGCTGGACGTGATGGGCCTGCCGACTCGGATCAAAGACGAGCACGGTGATCGGGCTTGGGATGCGATTGCCTGATAGGCGATGGCTGACCGAACAAAAAATGCGCCCCAAGGGGCGCATTTTTTGTTGGGGCCAACCCAAACCTCCAACACAATGAAAATCAAATGTGGGAGCTGGCTTGCCTGCGATAGCGGTGGGTCAGAACCGTATGGGCTAACTGACCCACCGCTATCGCAGGCAAGCCAGCTCCCACACTGATCGTGTGGTTTGTTCGATAGTTTATCTATTCAAGATTGCGCGCCGAGTTACTCAACGCCCTGGAGCACTGCAACAACGCCGGCGCCAACTGCTTCTCCGCATCCGCCCGACTCCAGCGACTGGTCGGCGCCACCACATGCACCGCCGCCACTGGCCGGCCATTCGCGCCCAGCACCGGTGCGCCGATGGTCATGTCGCCGAGGAACAGCTCCTGGGCATTGACCGCATAGCCCTGCTCACGCACCTGCTGCAACGACTCCAGGATCCTGTCGACCTCGGTCAATGTCTGGCTGGTGTGCGCAATGCGCTGGCTGTGCTCGATCAGCGCCAACGCTTCATCCGTAGGCAACGCGCTCAAATACGCGCGCCCCGACGCCGTGCAGTACATCGGCACCCGCGAGCCGATCGGCATGTGCACCGGCACAAAACCCGCGCTGACGAACCGCGCGATATAGGTCATGTCGTAGCCCGCAGGCTCGGTCAGGCAGGAGGTTTCGCCGGTCAGCCGCGTCAGTTCGGACAGGAACGGGTTGGCCACTTCGATCAGCGAATGCGCGTCCAGGTAACTGAAGCCCAACTCCAGCACGCGCGGGGTGAGTTGGTAATGCCGGGTGCGCGAGTGTTTCCGAAGGTAACCCAGGCTTTCAAGGGTAAACACCATGCGCTGGGCCGAGCTTTTGGTCATGCCGGCGGCCTCGGCCACCTCTGCAAGGCTCATGCTGCGGCGCTGGGCGCTGAATGCCTTGAGCACCGACAGGCCTTTTTCCAGGGATTGGTTGTGCAAACTGTTGCGTTCTTCGGACATGGCAGACTCGCGGTCAGGACGATCAGGCGTGGCGATATTTCTACCCTAAATCGCAAAAATAGACCACAAAATATCGCATATCGATACGACAAGTTCATTTTGTCGAATTTACGTGGCGATATTCGATTTACTCCAATCGAAATGGCACAGAGCTTGCGGTTTCATCGGCAGCCGCTTGCGCTACTGACTTTCCGTTTTCCTTTTGGAGTAACCCGATGAACAGTCTTTCGCCCGTGTTTCGCCGCCTCGCCTTCGCCGTGTGCGCCACGCTCTGCGTCAGCGCCGCGCACGCAGAAAGTGCGTCCACGTACAAAGTCGGTGCAACGGCCAGTGGTTCGCCGTTCACCTTCCTCGATATCAAGAGCAACAGCATCCAGGGGGTGATGGTCGACGTGGCTGAAGCCGTCGGCAAGGCCGGCGGCTTCACCAGCCAGATCGAACAGACCAACTTCGCCGCGCTGATCCCCTCCCTCACCTCCGGCAAGCTCGACTTCATCTCCGCCGGCATGCTCAAGACCGAAGAACGCACCAAGGTCGTCGATTTCAGCGCCCCGGTGTATGCCTACGGTGAAGGCTTGATCATCAACGCCGAGGACAACACCGCCTACCCCGACCTCACCCCGTTGAAGGACCAGGTCGTCGGCGTGCAGGCCGGCACGATCTTTTACGATCAACTGAACAAGCTCGGCATCTTCAAGGAAATCCGCACCTACGACTCGATTGGCGAGATGGTCCGCGACCTGTCCCTGGGCCGCATCAAGGCCGCCGTTGGCGACCAGCCGGTGGTGGCGTACCAGATCCGCCAGAAGCTGTTCAAAGGCGTGAAACTCGCCGCCGACTACCAACCGGTCAACGTCGGCGAGGTCTGCCTGGTAGTGCGCAAGGGCGACGCACAAACCCTCGAACGCCTGAACACTGCCATCGCCAGCATCAAGGCCGACGGCACCCTGGACAGCATCCTCAAGAAGTGGGGACTTGATACCCAGGTGCGCCCATGAACCTGGCTGAGTTCCTGCAGAACGCCCAGGATTTCCTGCCGATTCTGCTGCAGGGCGCCTGGGTGACGATCCAGATCACCGTGCTGTCGTTCCTGCTCAGCAGCGCCATCGGCCTGGTGCTGGCGTTGCTCAAGCTGTCGCCGATCCGCGCGCTGTCGTGGTCGGCGAGCACCATCATCAACGTGATCCGTGGCCTGCCGATCATCGTGCAGCTGTTCTACATCTACTTCGTCCTGCCGGACATGGGCGTGCACCTCACGGCGTTCTACGCCGGGGTGATCGGCATGGGCATCGCCTATTCGGCGTACCAGGCCGAGAACTTTCGCACCGGCATCATTGCGGTCGAACAGGGCCAGCGCGAAGCCGCCGAAGCCCTGGGCATGCGCTCGGCGTTGATGATGCGCCGGGTGATCCTGCCGCAGGCGTTTCGCATTGCCTTGCCGCCCTACGGCAACACCCTGGTGATGATGCTCAAGGACTCGTCCCTGGTGTCGACCATCACCGTCGCCGAGATGACCCGCCAGGGCCAACTGATCGCCTCGTCGACCTTCCAGAACATGACCGTCTACACCCTGGTCGCCCTGCTCTACCTGCTGATGAGCCTGCCGCTGGTGTATGGCCTGCGCCGTATGGAGCAGCACCTGGGCCGGAGGAAAAAAGCATGATCGAGATTCGTCAGCTGCAAAAACATTACGGCAGCCACCGCGTATTGCACGGCGTCGACCTCGACGTGGCCAAGGGCGAAGTGGTGTGCCTGATCGGCCCCTCGGGCTCGGGCAAATCCACCCTGCTGCGCTGCATCAATGCACTGGAAGCCTATGACGGCGGCACGATCAGCGTGTTCGGTGAAACCGTGCAGCGCGGCAGCAAGACCGTGCACGCCCTGCGCAGCCGCATGGGCATGGTGTTCCAGCGCTTCAACCTGTTCCCGCACCGCACGGTGCTGGAAAACGTGATGGAGGGCCCGGTGTACGTCAAGGGCGAGTCACCTGGGCAAGCGCGCGAGGAAGCCCTGGTGCTGCTGGAAAAAGTCGGCCTGAGTGCCAAGGCCGACGCCTACCCGGAACAACTCTCCGGCGGTCAGCAGCAGCGCGTGGCCATCGCCCGCGCCCTGGCGATGAAACCCGAAGCCATGCTGTTCGACGAACCCACCTCGGCCCTCGACCCGGAACTGGTCGGCGATGTGCTGGCGGTGATGCGCACCCTGGCCGACGAAGGCATGACCATGATCGTGGTCACCCACGAGATGGGCTTTGCCCGCGAAGTGGCCGACCGCGTGTGTTTCCTGCATGGCGGCTACATCGTCGAGAGCGGCCCGGCGGAGCAGGTGCTGGGCGACCCGCAGCACGCGCGCACCCAGGACTTTCTGCGGCGCGTGCTGCACCCCACCGGCACTGCAAGGAGCCTGTCATGAAGTCGTTGTGGTCGGCGACGGCGCCGTCCGTGCTGCCAACGCCCGCGCTGGCGGAGTCGCTGAAGGTCGACGTGGCGATTGTCGGGGCGGGCTATACCGGCCTGTCGACGGCGCTGCACTTGGCCGAGCGCGGGGTCAGTGTGTGCGTGCTGGAGGCTAACGAGCCGGGCTGGGGCGCCTCGGGGCGCAACGGCGGGCAGGTCAATCCGACACTCAAATACGACCCGGAGCAACTGGTGCAGATGTTCGGACCGGAGCGCGCCGAGCCACTGATCTCGACGGTGTCGAATTCGGCGGACCTGGTGTTCAGGTTGATCGACAAGCACGGCATTGATTGCGCGCCGGTGCGCAAGGGCTGGATGCAGGTGTCGTACACACAAAAGGGCGTGGCCGGGCTGCATGCACGCGCCGAGCAATGGGCGCGACGCGGCGTGCCGGTGCAGCGCCTGGATGCAGCAGCGGTGGCCGCGCGCATGGGCAGCGAGGCGTTCGCTGGCGGCTGGCTGGACGGCCGTGCCGGGGCGATTCAGCCGCTGGCGTATGCCCGTGGGCTGGTCGGCGCGGCGTTGGCGGCGGGTGTGCGCATTCATGGGCACAGTGCGGTGACAGGGTTGCAGCGCCAGGGCGGCGGATGGCAACTGCAGACGGCTGGCGGGGCCCAGGTCACGGCCGATCAAGTGGTGCTGGCCACCAACGGCTACAGCGGCAACCTGTGGCCGGGGATGGCGCAGAGCATCCTGGCGGCGAACAGTTTTATCGTCGCCACCAAGCCGCTGAGTGGGCGCGCGGCAGAGTGCATCCTGCCGGGACAGGAAACCGTGTCCACCGCGCAACGGCTGCTGCTGTACTATCGCAAAGACAGTCATGGACGCTTATTGATGGGCGGGCGCGGGCTGTTCAACGATCCCACATCACCGGCCGATTTTGCCCACCTGGAGCGCTCCCTGGCGCTGCTGTTTCCGCAATTGGGCCCGCTGGAATTCGAGTACCGCTGGGCCGGGCGCATCGCAATCACCCGCGACTTCATGCCCCACGTGCACCAACCCGCGCCGGGGCTCACGCTGGCGTTGGGCTGCAATGGTCGCGGCATCGCGCTGTGTACCAGCCTGGGGCAGCAATTGGCCGCACGCTTGTGCGACAGCCACGCGGAGTTCGCCTACCCGGTGACACCGTTGCAACGCTTGCCGATGCACGGGTTGCAGCGGTTCTACATTGGCGCGGGGGTGGCGTGGTACAGCCTGCTGGACCGGCTCAATATCAGCTGAATCCTATTCCCAGGCACACTGCAGACTGTCAATTCTCACAGGTTGCCGCGCGCGCAAAACTCGCTAGGCTTAGTCCAGATGCATTGGCTGGCCTGCTGGGATTACGGGCGATCAACTGAGTGAGAAGGACATCCATGAACCTCGAACATCCTCCACACACCGCCCGAATGCTCGGGCTGGTGTACAGCGCCTGCTGCTACCTCGTATTCCTGTGCATCTGCGTGTACCTGATCGGCTTTGTCGGCGAGATCGGGGTGCCCAAGCACATCAACGACGGCCCACCCGGTGAGTGGCCGACCGCCGTGTTGATCGATGCCGCGCTGATCATGCTGTTCGGCGCCCAGCACACGGTCATGGCGCGCCGGGGTTTCAAGCAATGGCTGGCAGGGTTCATCCCGGCGCCAGTTGAACGCTCCACGTACGTGCTGCTCAGCAGCCTGGTGCTAGGGTTGATATTCTGGCTGTGGCAGCCCATTACGGCGAGTGTCTGGAAGGTTGAAGCCGCCTGGGCCGATGCCCTGTTGATGGGCCTGTTCTGGCTGGGCTGGGGCATCGCGTTGCTGTCAACTTTTTTGATCAACCACTTTGAGCTGTTCGGGCTCAAGCAGGCCATCGACCGTTGGCGCAAGCCCACGTCACAGCCGCCGGTGTTTACGACGCCACTGTTTTACAAGCTCGTGCGTCACCCCCTGTACCTGGGTTTCATGATGGCCTTTTGGGCAACGCCACACATGACCGCCGGGCATCTGTTGTTTGCGGTCGGAATGACGGTTTACATCTTCATCGGCGCACGCTTTGAAGAAAAGGACCTGGTGACGCTGTTCGGTGAGCGGTACCGACGCTACCAGCAAGAGGTCGCCATGATTATCCCCGGGTCAAAGCCCCCGAAAAAACCCAAAAACTAGGCCTCCCCCCTTTTTTTTGTGGTGAGCGGGCTTGCCCCGCGTTGGAGTGCGCAGCACTCCCGCTGTTTCCAGCCCAACCCCGATAAACGGTGCCCCGCGCATGCGGCTCTCGGATTTTTCCGACAAGGCTTTCAGGTTGTGGCTCGCCAAGGTGCTGGCTAACCTCTCGTCGTCGCTGCCAATTCAGCGGCCGGATTTGACCGTCCGACTTCAAAAGAGCAACTGTGCCAACACCGATCTTCGGCGTTACTTCTACGTCTGATGTATTGTGTCGCGGCAGCTGTACGCGGGATACCTTCGGGTATGCCGGTTTTGCTCCTTTGGCCGGTCGGTCAACCCGCGTATCGCTGCCACCCTCCTTCGTTTGACCGCGAAGCGTGGCAGCTCCATTTATAAAGGAGCTACGCCATGATTAAAGACAGCCCCAACCCCCCAAGCCATCCCGATTTCGACACCAGCACCCTGCACGAAGTGGCCTACCGCGCCATCGATCACTACCTCAACCCAAAACCCGCCACGCCCGAATCCAGCGACGGACTCTTCACCGTGCGCGCCGACCTGGGCACCGAAACCCTGCTGGTCAACGCCTCCCAGGACCTGGCCTGCATCAGCGACATCGCCGCTCACCTGGCGTTCGAGATCGACGGGACTCAACGCAATGTCGCGCTGGGCATCTGCCGCATGCTCGAAGGGGTGCAACTGCTGGTCGACAAGGCACTGAGCGTGGCCCATCCGGCGGCGTGACAATGGACGCGATACAGCGCCTGAGCTATCTTCGGGCGCTCTATCGAAAGCCTGAAACAGGAAGTTACCGCTTGAGCACGTCGCCCCTACTGCGAGGCCGCACCTTCGCCCTCCTCGCCGGCCTCGCCTTTATTGCCGTGGACCAACTCGTCAAACTGCTGGCCCTGGTTTCACTGCACGCCCACAGCTTCAAAATCGGCGCCAACCCGATCAACCTGGCACTCGAATTGAGCCTGAATCCCGGCGCGTTCCTCAGCCTGGGCGCCGCGTTGCCGCCGCAGGTCAAACAGCTGATTTTCATCGTCGGCGTGGCTGTCGTAGTGGCTTGGGCACTGTGGTGGTCCCTCTCGAACTGGAACCAGCCCCTGCGCAAAGTCCTGCCGCTGTACGCCATCGCCCTCGGCGGCATCGCCAACCTGATCGACCGCGTTTTTCGCGACGGGCACGTGGTTGATTACATGGTGCTGAACGTCGGGCCGGCCCATACCGGCGTGTTCAATATTGCCGATATCGCAATCACCGTGGGCGCGCTGTATTTGATGATGGATTTGTTCATGAAGCCGCGCAAAGCCTAGGGCTGTCAGTACGCCTCACCCTCGTCGCCCCTGATAGTCGCGGCAAACGATTGAGCAATAGCCTTGGCTTTCACGATCGCTTCATCGCTGTACACAAAGGCAATCTCACCACGCCGGTAGTCAAAATAGTAAGCCTGCTGCGTGGTGGGAGAGGTCCAGTAGGCGGTTTGATTTCCGCCCATGGAAATCACCGCACCGGTAGTGGGATTAATGCCGGTCACCTCGTCCTGCAGCTCCAGGGTTGGATCGCTGGCACACAACGCGCGCCACTCTTCAGGCGCAATTGCATGCCTGTCGGCACGGGCGATGTGAAGTTCGTAAGCCATGAAGATTCCTATCTGGACACTGCAGAAATGCTCGTTCCCACGCAGCGCAGGAACGGCCTGGAACACCTTTATAACCTCAAAATACCGACCAACCAATCCGCTCGCTCAACAACTCCAACGCCTTCATCCCCGCCAGCGAGTTCCCCGCCGCGTTCAACTCCGGCGACCATACGCACACCGTGAACTGCCCCGGCACCACCGCGACGATCCCGCCGCCGACGCCGCTCTTGCCCGGCAAGCCGACGCGATAGGCAAAGTTGCCCGCCTCGTCGTACAGCCCGCTGGTGGCCATGATCGAGTTGACTTGCTTGGTCTGGCGCGCGGTGAGGATCTGTTCGCCGCTGTGGGCACTCACGCCTTCGTTGGCCAGGAAGCTGAAGGCCTTGGCCAAGTCCAGGCAGCTCATCTGCAGCGCGCAGTAGTTGAAGTAACTGTGCAGCACCGCGTCGACGTCGTTATGGAAGTTGCCGAAGGATTTCATCAGGTAAGCCATGGCCGCATTGCGCGCGCCGTGCTGGGCTTCGGAGTCGGCGACGACGCTGTTCACCAGGATCTGCGGGTTGCCCGACAGGCGCCGCACGAAATCGCGCATCGACAGGATCGGCACGGCGAAGCGCGACTGGTTGATGTCACAGATCACCAGCGCACCGGCGTTGATGAAGGGATTGCGCGGGCGGCCGCGTTCGAATTCCAGCTGCACCATGGAGTTGAACGGCTGCCCCGACGGCTCGTGGCCCAGGCGCTCCCAGATGGTTTCGCCGCCGTGGTCGATGGCCTGTACCAGGCTGAATATCTTGGAAATGCTCTGCACCGAGAACAGCGTATCGGCATCGCCTGCGCAGTACGCCGAACCGTCGTTGCCGTACACCGCAATGCCAAGCTGGTTGGCGGGTACATCGGCCAAGGCGGGGATGTAGTCGGCGACTTTGCCCTGGCCGATCAGTGGGCGCACTTCGTCGAGGATCGACGAAAGCATCGCCTGCATGTCTTGTCCTGTCATCTGTCTTTGAATCAATGGGAAGCGGGCCGCGGAGGATACTTCAATGCGCGCGGAAGCCCCAGACTATCTCGACCATGCGTTCGGCAATCACCAGGTAAACCAGGATCATCAGCAGTTGCAGCACGAGGTGGTAGCGCAGTTTGGAAAGCCTGCGAATGCCGTCGCTCACGTTCAGCACCAACAACAGCGACGACAGGATGATCAGCCCCCAACCGGCCACGCTGGAGGCGAACACGCCGATAAACAAGTCACGCTGACCGAGCACTGTATTAGTCCCCGCCGCAAACAGCAGTGCGCACACCAGCAGGTTCTTCACATTGTCGAAGATTTGCGTGCTCAGGTCGTTTTCCAGCAGTGCCACATAGCGTTTCCATAACGTGTGCATGGATCAGTACCGGGAGGGATCGCTCGTCATTCAAAGTAGTCCAATTGCCCGTACACTGCACCGTTGCGCTTACTCCACGAGGACTTTTGCATGAAATTGATGATCGGCCTGGCCGCCCTGCTGTTGCTATCGGCGTGCTCTGCAACACCGCCCGCCCAGGATTCCACCGCGTCTGCCTGCCTGGCCGGCGGCGGCACCATGAAGCAAGTTGGCAAGCTGCAGAGCTGGAAGTGCGTTACACCGTACAAGGACGCCGGCAAGGCCTGCACCGACTCCAGCCAGTGCGAAGGCGAGTGCCAGACCAGCGTGACGACCCAATCCGGCAACGGCCCGGTAACCGGCGCATGCCAGGTGGACAACGGACATTTCGGCTGCTCGGCAACCGTAGAAAAAGGCCAACTGGGCCGCGCGATCTGCGTGGACTAAGGCCCACCACCGCCCCCCTGTGGGAGCGGGCTTGAACTGGTCAAGTAATCTTGGACACCGATTAAGGTTTCACGCCACCAGCTTCTCCCTGGCGACTGGTGACCGATAGTCGTTGTAGCTATGCGGCCTGGTGATGTTGTAGCGCGATACATAGCGCTGCACATCCGCTCGGGCCTCATGTTCCGACCCGTAGCCTGCTTCTGGCACCCACTCTGATTTCAAACTTCCAAAGAAACGCTCCATCGGAGCGTTGTCCCAGCATTCGCCTTTACGGCTCATGCTTTGTCGGAGTCCATGTTCCAGCAGTTCATTTCTGAATTTATGGCTGGTGTACTGGCAACCTTGGTCGGAGTGAAACAGTACGTCTTTTGGGCGACCGCGCAGTTCAATCGCCATGCGCAGGGCTTCGCAGGTCAGCGTGGCATCAGAGATCATCGAAAACGACCAGCCCACAATCCGGCGAGCGAACAAGTCCAGAACCGCCGCGAAATACAGCCAACGCTTGCCGACTTTGATGTACGTCACGTCCCCACACCACACCTGATTGACCGTCGCAACATCAAACTTGCGTTTGAGCACATGCGGTGCCACCAAAGCCTCCACGCCAGGTGACTTGTACTTATGGCGCCGGCGTTGACGGCTGACAATGCCTGCTTCTCGCATCAAGCTGCGAGCCATGAACCGCCCGACATCATGCCCGCCGGCTTGCAGCTGTTTAGCCAAGGTACGAGCGCCCGCAGACTCTCTCGACGCCCTGTGGTGCTTGACCAGCATAGCCTTGAGTTTCTCTCGCTTAGGGCTCACCTTGCCTTGGCGCTGACGCCATGCGTAAAAGCTACTGCGGTTTATTCCGAACACACGACAGCAATCGTTAACGCCGTACTGCTCGCCCAGCTCACAGATCAACGAGAGTGATCTTTGGCGTCCAAAAGCAGGAGAGCACTGGCCTTTTTTAGGATTTCGATATCCCGGTCTCTTTGCCTGAGCAAGGCTTTAAGTTCCTGGATCTCTCGCTGATCCGCGGTGATCGCCTTGGCTCCCACCGGAGTCGAGCCCAAGCGTTCCTTGCGAACTTGATCGACCCAGCGGCGCAAGGCCGTAGGGCCAATATCCAAGCTGGCACAGACCTCGGGAACCGACTGCCCCTCGTCCAGCACCATGCTGGCAGCCTTGAGTTTGAACTCACATGAATAAGATTTACGCATATCCAAACACCTCAGATTTGGACGCCATCATAGCGCCCGATTGAGGTGTCCAAAATCATTAGGCCAGTTCAGCTTGCTCGCGAAGGCGGTGTGTCAGTTGATCCATCAGTTGCCTGACACACCGCCTTCGCAGGCAAGCCAGCTCCCACT
This sequence comes from Pseudomonas sp. TH21, assembly GCF_016651025.1. Classification (NCBI taxonomy): domain Bacteria; kingdom Pseudomonadati; phylum Pseudomonadota; class Gammaproteobacteria; order Pseudomonadales; family Pseudomonadaceae; genus Pseudomonas; species Pseudomonas sp. TH21. The sequence continues at coordinate 3,913,671 of NZ_JAEKEQ010000001.1, forward strand.
TTTTGATCTCCATACACCCAGGTGCCTGGGCGCCAGCCCAATCCCCACCTTTGATCTCCATACATCCAGATGCCTAAGCCCCACCCCAATCCAATGTGGGAGCGGGCTTGCTCGCGAAGGCAGTGTGTCAGTTGATGCATGAAGTGCCGACACACCGCGATTGCAGGCAAGCCAGCGCCCACAGGCTTGTATTGGCGCAGCTCAGAAATGCGCCACATCCGACACCTGCTCATCCAGCACATCGCGCGCGAGTGCCCAGGCCTGGTCCTTGGATTCGACCACCAGCAGCGGGTAGCCCCAGGCCTTGCCGAACATGACCGCAAACGGCTTGAGGGCCAGGCGTTGCGCGGCGCTGGGCTCGACCTGGATCATGCCTTTGACGAACGTGCGCAGCGCCTGTTTGTTTTTTTTCATCCAGATCGACGCCTGCTTGCGCTCTTCGTGGGAGTGCTCGTGATTGTTTTCATCCGCGGATTTTTCGTGCAGCAGCATGAAGGCTTGCTCCCTCGCCAACAGGCGTTCAAAGGCCAGGAACGCATCCTCCGGCCCGCCTTCGTTGGGGGCGTCAAACACGATTTTCACCACGGGGAACGTTGTACTGTCGAGTCGCATGGCCAAGCTCCTTAATGAGAGTGACTCTCACTATAGTGAGCCTGGCACTGGACGGCATTGCACAGAATAGCCAGACTGTTTCGCAATTCAGCCAAACTGCGAACGCGCCATGAGACACCACCGCCTGGACTTGCACGACCCGCTGATGGCCAAGGATGCCGACGTGTTCCCGCGTGCCGTGGTCGCGGTAGGTGCCACCAGCGCCTCGGACACCTGGGAACACGCGCAACACGCGCACCGCAAAGGCCAGTTGATGTACACCCTGCGCGGGGTGATCCATTGCGAAATCGAAGCGGGGATCTGGATCGTGCCGCCGCAATGCGCACTGTGGATTCCCGGCGGCACCTGCCATGCGGCGCGCGGCTCGGGTGAGGCGGAAGTCTATTGCCTGCTGATCGACCCCGATGCCGCCTGCGCCCTGCCCCCGCAGTGCTGCACCCTGGCAGTGTCCGGCCTGTTGCATGAGTTGATCAGCAAGGCGGTGAGTTTCCCGCAGTTGTATGACGAGGCCGGCGCCCAGGGCCGCTTGATCAACACGCTGCTGGACGAGCTGGCCGCTGCCCCCATCGAAGCGCTGCACCTGCCGATGCCCCGGGATCCGAGGCTGCGGCGCCTGGCCGACAGCCTGCTGTCCGAACCCGCCGACAAGGCCACGCTTGGCCAATGGGCGGTGCGCATCGGCATGAGCGAGCGCAGCATGACGCGCCTGCTGCTCGAGGAATTGGGCTTGAGTTTCGGCCGTTGGCGACGGCAGTTGCATGTGATCCTGTCGTTGCAGCGCCTGGCCAAAGGTCAGAGCGTGCAAGCCGTGGCCCTGGACCTGGGCTATGAGAATGCCAGCGGCTTTATCACCATGTTCCGCAAGGCGGTGGGCCAGCCGCCGGCGCGCTACCTGGCCGAGCGCGCCGGCGTGTTGAACGCGACCAGCCAGACCATTGCGCTGAAAGACGCGCGCTGACTACCAACTTTCCCCCAGCCCCAGCAGGCCAAGAATCTGCCGCCGCAGGTCGACCAGATACGGATCGTCGCGGTGCCGTGGATACGGCCTGTCGATGTGCAGTTGCGCCTGGATTTTCGCCGGGCGGTCGCTGAACACAATCACCCGATTGGCCAGCAGCAGCGCCTCTTCCACATCGTGGGTCACCAGCAATGCCGTGTAGCCCTGGCGTTGCCACAGGTCGATGAGTTCCTTTTGCATGGTGATGCGCGTCAGCGAATCGAGCTTGCCCAGGGGCTCATCGAGGATCAGCAAGCGCGGCTGGTTGACCAGCGCACGCGCCAGCGCGACACGTTGCGCCATGCCGCCGGATAATTGCCGAGGGTAGGCACGGGCAAACTGGCTGAGACCGACTTTTTCCAGCGCCTCGTCGACCTTGGCCGCATGGGTCTTGAGCAGGCCCTGGGCTTCCAGGCCAATGGCAACGTTGTCCCACACGCGGCGCCACGGGTACAGGGTCGGGTCCTGGAACACCACCACGCGGCTCGGGTCGGGGCCGAGGATGGCCTCGCCGTCGGCCAGCAGCTTGCCGGCATCCGCAGGTTCGAGGCCGGCCACCAGGCGCAGCAAGGTGGATTTGCCACAGCCCGAAGGCCCGAGCAACGCCACGAACTCGCCCGGTGCAACATCCAGGGAGACCCGCTCCAATACCGGCAGGTGCTGACCATCCAGGGCGAAGCCATGGCTGAGGTTTTCAATACGCAGTGCCAACCCCGTGGAAGCGGCGACTGCGGTTGCCAGGGCTACCATTTCATCGTTCCTTTTTGCCAGGCCAACAACCGATCGCGCACCAGGAACAACCCGGTGATCAACCCCGAACAGGCCAATGCCATGATCAACAGTGCAGCGTACATATTCGCGTAGGCGGCCCAGCCCTGGGCCCACTGCAGGTACCAGCCGATGCCGGATTTCACGCCCATCATCTCCGCCACGACCAGGGTGGAAAACGACGCGCCAAGGCCCATGAACAGGCCGACGAAAACGTGGGGCAACGCGGCGGGAATCGCCACCTTGAAAATCAGAAAGCCCTGCTTCGCGCCCAAGGTGCGCGCCACGTCGTAATAAGCTTTGTCGACGCTGGCGACGCCGGACCAAGTCAGCACCGTGACCGGAAACCAGGTGGCCAGCGCGATCAGGAACACGCTGGCGCTCCAGCTGCTGGGAAACAGGAAAAAGCACAGCGGCAACAACGCCGTCGACGGCACCGGACCGAGGATGCGCAACACCGGGTGCAGCCAGTAACCGATCCGCGTGGACCAGCCGATGGCCACGCCGGCGACAAAGCCGGTGGCGGCGCCCAGCGCCACGCCGGAACCCAGCAACACTGCCGAATGAAGCAGGCTGTCCGCCAGCCGCGCGTAGTCTTCGAGGTACACCGCGAGCAAGGCCTGCGGTGGGGCAAAGAACGGCACCGGCAACAGCGCCAGTTTGGCGGTGAGCAATTCCCAGAGGCCCAGCAGCGCCGGCAGGGCGATCAGCCAAGGCGCCGCCGTGTGCAGGCGCAGCCCGAGCCTGGTCAATTTGCGCCCGAGCAGGCTCAGCAGGATAAACACGACCGCTACGCCGACGCACAGATTCGCCAGGCCCTGGGTCATCGGCCAATTGCGCGTCGCGTTGGGCCAATAGCTGATCAACAGCGCGACGGCCACCCAGGCCGCCACCACGGCGGCGCCCTGCCAGCCGACCTTGAGGGCCACCGGTGGATTGAGGGTTGTGGCGTCAGCTGAAGACATCGGCGGTGATCTCCTTGGCGAATTCCACCGGGTCGGTGCCCTTGCTGATCACTTCGACGGTTTTCAGGTCGGTGACGTAGGTGGTGATCTCCTGGGTCAATGCCGCGCCGACCGCATGGTGGCCGTGGGTGTGATCGTGGAGGATCGCCTGCACTTCTTCGGTGGAGGTGTTCAGCGCATAGGACTGGAAGCCCTTGGCGACGGCCTCCGGGTGCTGCACGGAATAATCATGGGCTTCGAGAATCGCCTGGGTCAGCGCCGCCACTACGCGTTTGTCTTCACGCACCAGCTTGCCGGTGACACCGACCACGCAGCAGCTGAGGTTGGCGTATTCCTCCACCAGGTTGGTGGACAGCTCGCGTGCCACGCCGGACTTGATCAGGCGGTACATGAACGGGTCACTGCCGCTCACCGCCTGCACTTCCCCACGCTCCAGCGCAGTGCCCAGCAGGTCGGCCGGGTACAGGCGCCATTCGACATCGCGCACCGGGTCGACGCCGTGCTTTTTCAGCAGGATCGAAAAGAAATTGCGGTCCGGGCTGGCCATATCGGTCACGCCGATGGCCTTGCCCTTGAGGTCTTCGAGCTTGCTCACGCCGCCGTTCACGGCACTGAGCAAACGCAGGCAACCACCGTGGGTGCCGGCAGTGAGCTTCACATCAAAGCCCTGCTCCAGCGCCTTGAGCCAACGCAGCGCCATGCCCACGCCCGCATCCGCCTTGCCGGTGGCGATGGCTTCGAGCAGCACTTCGGTGGAGTTGCCGAAGTTGACCAGCTCCACGTCGAGATTGTGCTTGGTGAAAAACCCCTGGCCGTGGGCGATCACCACCGGGGCCAGGCACACGGCGTTGAGGTTGACGGCAAGTTTCAGCTTGCGCGGCGCGTCCAGGCGGATGAAGTCTCCGGTGCCGGCGGGCTCCTGGGGCGTGTTGTGGCCGGCGTGTTCATCGGCGGCAAAGCCCAGGCCGGGCAGCGACAGGCCAGCCAGGGTCAGGCCGACCATGCCGAGCAGGCGGCGACGGGTCAAGTGATCAAAAGTGGCCATGCTCAATATCCCTTTTAAATTGATATTCTTGGTTATGCGGCAAACGGGCTTTTCTGTGGTGAGCCCGCTTGGATGTGGTGAGTGGGCTTGCCTATGGTGAACCCGCTTGCCTGTGGTGAGTGGGCTTGCCTGTGGAGAGCCCGCTTGGATGTGGTGAGCGGGCTTACCTGTGGTGAGCGGGCTTGCCCCGCGTTGGGCTGCGCAGCGGCCCCAAATACAGTCACCGCGTTCTTTCAGGTACACCGCGGGGTTGGGTTTTGGGGGCGCTTCGCGCCCCAACGCGGGCAAGCCCGCTCGCCACAAAAAGCGGGCTTGCCACAAAAAAACCGTTCACCACAAAAAAACCGTTCACCACAAAAAAGCTCGGTCCCCACAAAAAAGCGCGTGTGTCGCGCAAGTTGCGGTCAGGCCTGCAGGTCAGCCAGTCCCAAGTGCTCGCGCAGCGTGGAGCCCTCATACGCTTTGCGGAACAAGCCTTTGCGCTGCAGATGCGGAATCACACTCTCGACAAACTCAGTAAACGACCCCGGCAAATACCCCGGCGAAATCACAAACCCGTCGCAACCGCCCTGCTCGAACAGTTCGGCCAGTTGGTCGGCGATCTGCGCCCCGGTGCCTACCAGTTGCGGCACGCGCACGCTGCTGGCGAAGATCCGGCCGAGTTGTTCCAGGGTGGTCTGCGGGCCTTGCATCAGCAGCTTTTCCGCAGCAGCCGGATGGATCAGCGGCGACTGCGCGATTTCCGCCAGCGTGGCGCTCAACGGGAAGGGCGACAGGTCCACATTCAACTGCGAAGCCAGCGTCACCAGGCCCAGTTCGGGTCGCGCCAGGGCGTTGTGCCGGTCGCGCTTGGCGCGGGCTTCGGCTTCGCTGCCGCCAATGAACGGCATCACCGCTGTCAGTACCTTGCAACTGTCGGCCTCGCGGCCTTGCTGCACGACCTGCGCGCGCACGTCATCGCGAAACGCGCGCATGGCTGCCAGGTGCGGGTGAATGGTGAAAATCGCTTCGGCCCAGCGCGCGCCGAACCGACGGCCACGTCCGGAGGAGCCGGCCTGGATCAGCACCGGCCGCCCCTGGGGCGTGCGCGGAATATTCAGCGGGCCCTCGACCTTGAACCACTCGCCCTGATGCTGCACCGACTGGATCAACGCCGGGTCGGCGAGCACGCCGCTGGCACGATCAAGCTTCAATGCGTCCTTGCCCCAGCTGCTCCAGAGCTTCAGCGCGACTTCGACAAACTCATCGGCGCGGTCATAACGCAGGTCGTGTTCCAGGTGCTTGTCCTTGCCAAACAGGCGCCCTTCGCTGTCGTTCATCGAGGTGACGATATTCCAGGCCGCGCGGCCCTTGGACAGGTGGTCGAGGGTGGCAAACTCGCGGGCGATGTGTGCCGGTTCGTAATAGGTGGTGGACCGCGTCGCGCCCAGGCCCAACTTGCGGGTCTGGCCGATCAGGTAGGAGAGGATCGGCAGCGGGTCGAGGCGCGTGGCGTCCTGGGCGCCGTAGCGCAAGGCCAACTCGCGGGAGCCGCCCATCTGGTCACCCACCGCCAGGCGATCGGCGAAGAACAGAAAGTCGAACAGCCCCTCCTCCACCACCTTGGCCACTCGCGCGTAGTACTCGGGATCGAGGTAATTGCCGACAGTTTCCGGATGGCGCCACACCGCATGGCTGTGCACCACGGGGCCGCTCAGCAGGAAAGCTGACAAGTGGATCTGGCGGCTCATGGCTTCGGCGTCCACACGGTGATATCAGAGACTTTCAGCGGCTTGGGAATCAGCTTGGCGGCGTAGTAGTAATCGGCGATGCGTTGCTGTTCGGCGAGGTTGTCCACCTTGACCGGAATGATGTCGTAGCTGCGTCGGCTGTTGGCGCGCTCCACCGTGGCCGGAGCGATGTTGCCCCACAGCGGACCGAGAATTTCAGCGGCTTCCTTGGGATGGGCTTTGACCCATTGGCCGGTCTCGCGCAGGGTGTCGAACGTCACCTGCAACACGTCCGGATGCGCCTTGGCGAACCGGGTCGTGGCCAGGTAGAAGCGGTTGTAATTGGCCAGGCCGTCGCTGCCGTCGGCAATCACGCGCGCGTGGTGGTCGAGTTGCTGGGTCGCGTAGAACGGGTCCCAGATCACCCAGGCGTCCACGCTGCCATTGGCGAACGCCGCGCCGCCGTCGGGGGCTTCGAGGTAACGCGGGGTGATATCGGCAAGGGTCAGCCCGGCTTTTTTCAGCGCACTGATCAGCAGGAAATTGCTGCCCGAGCCTTTGGACACGGCGACGGTCTTGCCCTTGAGGTCGGCAACGCTGTGGATCGGCGATTTATCCTGCACGATGATCGCCTGCGCGCCGGGCGACGCGTTTTCCTGCGCGTAGTAGGTCAGCGGCGCATCGGCGGCCTGGGTGAAAAGGGCGAAGGCGTCGGCCACATCGGCATGCAGGTCGACGCTGCCGGCGTTCAACGAGCTGAGCAGGCCGGTGCTGAATTCATGCCAGTTGACCGTGAACCCCAGCGGCTTGAGGCGCTGTTCCAGCTGGCCATTTTGCTTGAGCAGGATCCACAGGGTGGATGAGCGCTGGTAGCTGATATCCAGGGTCTGCTCGGCATGGGCCGCCGCTGCGGCAAACAGCAGGCTGGCGGCGAGAATGAGTTTTTTGAACGTCATGAAAAGGCCTTGGCATAGAAGAAGTGAAAGAAGCTGCATATGCCAAAACGCGGCATAAGGCCTGGCAAATAAGCGAACTTGATTATATTAATGACGAGCGATTATGAAAGAACTCTATAATTCTATGGTTATGCCGAATTCGCAGGACTGTGCGAAAAGCGCCCTAAGCTAAGATCGAAAGAGTATTTATCGAATAGTTTTTAGAACTTTATGCTTGGCGATATTTCGCTGAAGATCGAGCTCGCCATGTCCATTCGCCGTCCCCTCGCCGTCGTTTTAGGGTTGCTGGCCTTTTCCGTTGCCATCAGCGCCGAAGCCCAGGAAACCCTGCGCATCGGCTACCAGAAATCCTCGACCCTGATCACCCTGCTGAAAACCCAGGGCACCCTGGAACAAGCCCTCAAGGCCGACAACATTGATGTGAGCTGGCACGAGTTCCCCAGCGGCCTGCCGCTGCTCGAAGCGCTGAACGTGGGCAACGTCGACATCAGCGCCGATGTGGCGGATACCGTGCCGATCTTCGCCCAGGCGGCCCAGGCCAAACTCACCTACTTCGCCCAGGAAGCGCCCTCGCCTTCGGCCCAGGCCATCGTGGTGCGCAAGGATTCGCCGATCCAGCAACTGGCGGATTTGAAAGGCAAGAAAATCGCGGTGACCAAGGCGGCCGGCACCCACTATTTGCTGATCGCGGCGCTGGCCAAGGCGGGGCTGGCCTTCTCGGATATCGAGCCTGCGTACCTGTCGCCGGCCGATGGTCGCGCGGCGTTCGAGAACAACAAGGTGGATGCGTGGGTCACCTGGGAACCCTTCCTGACCAGCGTGCAGCGTCAATTGCCGACACGCACCTTGGCGGACGGCGCCGGGCTGGCCAGTTACAAGCGTTACTACCTGACCGGGACGCCGTACGCCAAGGCGCATCCGCAGGTGTTGAAAGTGGTGTACGCGCAGTTGGAGAAAACCGGCGAGTGGGTGAAGAAAAACCCGCAGGACGCGGCGAAAATCCTCGGCCCGTTGTGGGGCAACCTGGACGTGGCCACCGTAGAAGCGGCCAATGCGCACCGCAGTTATCAGGTGCAACCGGTGACGCTCGATCAGTTGGGTGAGCAGCAGAAGATTGCCGACGCGTTCTTCAAGGCCGGCTTGCTGCCCAAGGCAGTAGACGCCAAGGATGTGCAGACCTGGAAGCCCTGAGGCCGGGCACGGTCTAACTGTGGGAGCGGGCTTGCTCGCGAAAGCGGTGGTTCAATGAATACATCTTCAACTGAAAGAGCGCATTCGCGAGCAAGCCCGCTCCCACAATTTGATCTCCATACCCTGTCCAAGCAGTGACCCGATCAACTGTGGGAGCTGGCTTGCCTGCGATGGCAACCCGTCAGCCACCTCTTCGTTACTGACCCACCGCTATCGCTGGCAAGCCAGCTCCTACACTTTTGATCTCCATACCCTCTCCAAGCAGTAACCCGATCAACTGTGGGAGCGGGCTTGCTCGCGAAAGCGGTGGTTCAGTGAATACATCTTCGACTGAAAGACTGCATTCGCGAGCAAGCCCGCTCCCACAATTTGAGCTCCATACCCCTTCCAAGCCGTGACTCGATCAACTGTGGGAGCTGGCTTGCCTGCGATGGCGCCCCGTCAGCCACCTCTTCAATGCTGAACCACCGCTATCGCTGGCAAGCCAGCTCCCACACTTTTGATCTCCATACCCTCTCCCAGCAGTGACTCAATCAACTGTGGGAGCGGGCTTGCTCGCGAAAGCGGTGGTTCAATGAATACATCTTCGACTGAAAGAGCGCATTCGCGAGCAAGCCAGCTCGCACATTTTTGAGCTGCATACACCCTTAGAGCAGTGTGCGGGCCAGGGCCTTTTTCCATTCGGCGTAACGACCTGCCATCGCCGGGTCATCCTGCGGCTCGAACCGCTCGCGCTGTCGCTCCAATTGCGCCAGCGCTGCATCGCTCGCCCACACGCCCAAGGCTCGTCCCGCCAGGTGCGCCGCGCCCAGCGCCGAGACTTCCGGCGATAGGCTGCGCACCACCGGGCGTTGCAGCAGGTTGGCCAGGAACTGCATCAGCCAGCGGTTGCGCGTGGCGCCGCCGTCGACCCACAACTCCTTGAGCGGACTGCCAATGTCCTGCTGCATCGCCTCGAACACATCGCGAATCTGATAGCCGATGGACTCCAGCGAAGCACGCAGGATATGCGCACCAGACGTCGCTTCGGTCAGCCCGCAGATCAACCCGCGCGCATCGGCCTTCCAGTGCGGCGCGCCCAAACCGGACAGCGCCGGCACAAAGTACACGCCGCCATTGTCCGGCAGTTGCGCGGCCTGTTCGGTCAACGCATCCAGCGACTCACCCGCCACCAGGCGCGAGGCCCACTGCACCGCCGCGCCGGTGTGCACGATATTGCCTTCCATGCCAAAGGTGGCTTGGCTGCCGTCATGCCAGGCCAGCGTGGTCGAAAGACCGTGCGTGGACGCGATCGGCCCCTTCATGGGCGTCATCAACGAAGAACCGGTGCCGAGGGTGGCCTTCACCAACCCCGGGGCAAAACCGCCCTGCCCGTACAGCGCGGCGTGGGAATCGCCGATCATCGACATCACCGGGATGCCCGCAGGCAAGCCGCCCAGCGCGACGGTCTCGGCGAAGAAACCCGCGCTCGCACGGATCGGCGCCAGGGCCGCCAGAGGAATGTCGAACAGCGCCAGCAACTCAGGGTCCCAGGCGCAGGTGTGCAGGTTGAACAGCTGGGTGCGCGCGGCATTCGAATAATCGGTGGCGAACACCTGGCCGCCGCTGAGTTTCCACAGCAGCCAGCTGTCGACGGTACCCAGGCAAATCTCGCCGGCAGCCGCGCGGGCGTGACCGTCTTCAAGGGTGTCGAGAATCCAGCGAAACTTTCCGGCGGAGAACATCGGGTCCAGCGCCAGCCCGGTTTTTCCAGGATCACAGCCTCGTGCCCCTGCTCATGCAGCTGGGCGCACAACGCGGTGGAGCGTCGGCATTGCCAACTGATGCACGGCGACACCGGCTCGCCCGTGCGCCTGTCCCAGGCCACCACCGATTCGCGCTGGTTGCTGATGGCCAAGGCGGTGATCGGACGCTCCACCTGGGCCAGGCATTCTTCAATCGCAGCCAGGGTGCTGTGCCAGATGAACAGCGGATCCTGTTCGGAAAACCCGGCCTGCGGATGGCTGACGCTCAACGGCCGCGAGCCGCGGGCAATCACCTGCCCGAGCGCGTTGACCAGCACCGCCTTGGCGTTGCTGGTGCCTTCGTCTATCGCCAGGATCAGCGGAGTGTGGTTATTCATGGGGGTCACCGCAACCGAGTGGCAGCCGCCACGATCCCAGCCGCGTCGATGTTATGCAAGGCGCGGGTCGGTTCACGGGCGCCGGCGGCGGCGTATTCGCCGTCACCGATGCCCAGGCGGATCAGCGCGATACCCAGCCCGGCCTCGGCCAGCACTTCGGCAACCAGGCTGCCGATGCCGCCGTTGATGTTGTGTTCTTCCACGGTGATGACCGCGTGGGTGCCGCTCAAGGCACTGAGCAAGACGTCACGCTGCAGTGGCCGGACCGACGACAGATTGATCACCTGCGCCTGGATCCCCTGCTCCGCCAGCAACGCCGCGGCATCCACCGCCTCGTGCACCACCGACCCCAGGGCGACGATGCTCACATCGGCGCCCTGGCGCAGGATATCCACCTGCCCCGGCACGAATTGGTAATCGGCGCCGTGCACATCCGGCAAGGCTTTGCCATCGAGACGGATGTACACCGGGCCGTGGTAGCGCAGCGCGTAATCGACGATCTGGCGGCACTCGATCGCATCGGCCGGCGCGAAAATCTGCACATTGCCAAAGCCACGCATCACCGAAATATCGTCAAGGCTGTGGTGGGTGCTGGCCAGCGGACCATAGCTGGTGCCGGCATTCAGGCCGAACATCTTGACGTTGGCCTGGTTGTAGCAGACGTCGACCTTGATCTGCTCATTGGCGCGCGAGATCAGAAACGGCGCCGCGTTGCAGGTGGCGGCAATCTTGCCACCCAGCGCCAGGCCCGCCGCGACGCTGACCAGCGACTGTTCGGCAATGCCGACGTTGATCAGGCGCTCGGGAAAGCGCTGGGCAAACGGGCCGATCTTGGCCGTGGAGGTGGAGTCGCTGACCACCGGCACCACGTCCAACCCGGCATCGACCGCCTCAATAAACGCCTGCACCATGACGCTCGCCAGATGTTCACTCGCCATGACTCAACTCCTCCAGTGCCGCGTTGATTTCGTCACCCTTGGGCACGCGGTGGTGCCATTCGGGACGGGCTTCGATAAACGACACGCCCTTGCCTTTAATGGTGTGGGCGATCAGCACCTGGGGCGCGCCGGTGTGGGTCTGCATGTCTTCCAGAGCGTCTATCAACTGGCCGACGTCGTTGCCGTCGCACTCACTGACACGAAAGCCGAAGGCGGCCCATTTCACGTCCAGCGGGTCCAGCGGCATGATCTCGGCAGTCAACCCCGCCAGCTGCAGCTTGTTCTTGTCGACGATCACAAACAGGTTATCCAGGCCGTACTTCGCCGCCGCCATTGCGGCTTCCCAGTTGGAACCTTCAGCCAGCTCGCCGTCGCCGGTCAGCACGTAGATACGCTTTTTGCTGCCGGACATTTTCGCCGCCAACGCCAACCCCACCGCCACCGGCAAACCATGGCCGAGAGCGCCGGTGTTGAGTTCGATACCGGGGGTTTTCTGCCGCACCGGGTGACCCGGCAAGTGCGAATTGAAGTGCTGGTAAGTAGGCAACCAGTCGGTCGGAATGTAGCCCGCCTGCGCCAGGCAGCAATACAAACCGCCGACGCCGTGGCCCTTGCTCTGGATATAGATATCGCGCTCAGGGTCTTCGGTGCGTTCCGGGCCGGTATTGAGGATGCGGAAATACAGCGTGGCGAGGATGTCGGTTTCCGACAGATCGGCCCCGGTGTGCCCGCCGGCCGGTGAGTCGGCATTCAGGCGGATCACGTGGCGCCGGATCAGGCGGGCCTGTTCTTTGATCTGGTGGGCGTCGTACTGGAAGGCATTCATGCAGCGGCTCCTGTGGGCTGACCACGCGAGGTGAAAGTGCCGAAAGCTGTTTTGAATATTTATTCAGCAGTGACAATATATTTCTATTTAGACGCCGATCCGCCAGCAGGTCAAGTGAGTGATTCGCTGAAAAATGAAATAAGTCGCGCAAAAGCCCCTCGGACAGACGGCCAAAATCCCACCCGGGGTTATCTATCCCGTGGCTTTGAGGCGTATAAAAGCTGCGGTTTAGAGGCGCACATGAAAAATTAAGCGCTTGACTTTGACGCAGTGGCACTGGAATCTGAATTAACAGTCAGGCACGCATAAATATTCAAGCGACCTGAAAGCACTCCAAAAAAAATAAATCAGGAGAACACTGTGGACGCCAAAGCGATTGTCCAGCACCCGGCCGAACTCAAGCCGCCCCACCGCCCACGGCTGGTGAAACTGCTGCCCAGCAATATCGGCGGCCCGTTGATCGGGCTGGTGCTGTTGGTGCTGGTCTTCTCCTTCAGTTCCGAATTCTTCTTCTCGTTGCGCAATGGCCTGAACATTCTCGATCAGGTCACGGTGCTGGGCATCCTGGCGATCGGCATGACGGCGGTGATCGTGATCGGCGGCATTGACCTGTCGGTCGGCTCGGTGCTGGCCTTCTCGATGATGATGCTCGGCTGGCTCTATCAGGACCAGGCGGTGCCGCTGGGCTTCGCCATCCCGATTTCGATTGCCAGCGGCATGCTGGCCGGGCTGGTCTCCGGGGGCTTGATCACCTACGCCAAGCTGCCGCCGTTCATTGCCACGCTGACCATGATGTCGGTGGCCCGTGGCCTGGCAAATATCCTCACCGAAGGCCGGCAGATCGTCGGTTACCCGGACTGGTTCACCAGCCTGGCGACGGTGCGGCATTTCGGTTTTCTCTCGGCCACCGTCGGGCTGTTCCTGGTGATGCTGGTGGTGGCGTGGGTGTTCCTGCGCTTTCGTGCCGGCGGCCGCAACCTCTACGCCATGGGCGGTAGCCCGGAAGTGGCGCGCCTGTCGGGCATCAAGGTGCGCGCGATCACGCTGTGGGTGTACGCCATCAGCGGCGCCCTCGCCGGCATTGCCGCGGTGACCCTCGCCGCCCGTCTCGATTCGTCCCAACCCAGCGCCGGCCTGAGCCTGGAACTGGACGCCATCGCCGCCGTGGTAATTGGCGGCGCCAGCCTCAGCGGTGGCGTCGGCAGTATCGGTGGCACCCTCGTGGGGGTGCTGATCATTGGCGTGCTGCGCAATGGCCTCAACCTGCTTGGCGTTTCGCCGTTCATTCAACAAGTGGTGATCGGCGTGGTCATCGCCCTCGCCGTGACCATCGACACCCTGCGACGCCGTTCCAGCACTGCCCGTTAAACCTCTTCGACAGTTGACACCCTCCAACAATAAAACCAGGAGTCACCGACATGTTCAGCCCCAAGAAACTGCTAATCGCCACTGCCTTGGCTGCCGCGACCCTCGGCGCCGCCGGCACCACCTGGGCCAAGGACCTGACCATCGGCCTGGCCGTGGCCAACCTGCAGGCCGACTTCTTCAACCAGATCAAGCAGTCGGTGGAAGCCGAGGGCAAGGCCAAGGGGATCAAGGTGATCACCGTGGACGCCCAGGGCAATTCCTCGACCCAGGTCAGCCAGATTGAAGACCTGATCACCCGCCAGATCGACGTGCTGATCTACATTCCGGCCGGTGCTACCGCCGCCGGTGTGCCGGTCAAAGCCGCCAAGGCCGCCGGCATCCCGGTGATCGCCGTCGACCGCAACGCCCCCGACGCACCCGGCGATACGTTTATCGCCAGCGACAGCGTGGCCGGCGCCAAGACCCTGGCCGAGTACGTGGGCAAGATCACCGACGGCAAGGGGCGCATCGCGATCCTGCAAGGCCAGCTCGGCACCACGCCGGAAAACGACCGCGCCAAAGGCTTTGAACAGGGCCTTAAAGCCTTCCCGGACCTCAAGGTGGTCGCCCAGCAACCCGCCGAATGGGCCCAGGACAAAGGCTTCGCGGTGGCCCAGGACCTGCTCCAGCGTGACCCGAACATCACCGTATTCTTCGGGCGCGCCGACGCCATGGCATTGGGCGCGGCCCAGGCAGTGAAAGTCGGCAACCTCGATCACAAAGTCGTGGTGGTCGGTTTTGACGGCGACGTCGCCGGGCTCAAGGCCGTGGAAAGTGGTGTGCTCAACGCGACCATGACCCAGCAGACGCAGAAAATGGGGCGCCTGGCCGTAGCCTCGGCAATTGACCTGAAGGCTGGCAAAGACGTGCCCAAGGAACAACTGCTGCCCACCGTGCTGACCACCAAAGACAACGTCGCGCCGTTCCTGCAACAGCACCCGTAAGCCTCGGAGGTCGTCATGCAAGCAGCCGCTCTGGACACCGCTCAACTTGACGCGGTGCTGTGCCTGCGCAATATCAGCAAGGCCTACGGGCCGGTGCAGGTGCTGTCGCAGGTCAACGTGGATATTCGCCCTGGCGAGGTACTGGCCCTGCTCGGTGAGAACGGCGCGGGCAAGTCGACCTTGTCGTCGATCATCGCCGGCCTGGTGCAACCCGAAGCCGGCGGCAGCATGACCTGGCTCGGCGCGCCCTATGCGCCGGCATCACCGGGTGCCGCGCTGGGTGCGGGGATCGGCCTGATCCACCAGGAAATCCGTCTGCTGCCGCAACTGTCGATCGCCGAAAACATCTTCGTCGGCCGCCTGCCCATGCGTCACGGGCGGGTCGACCGCGAGTACATGGAGGCCCAGGCGCAGATCCAGCTCGAGCGCCTGGGGCTCAAGGTGCCGGCGTCGCGCAAGGTCGAAGGCCTGAGCGTGGCGGCCCAGCAACTGGTGGAAATCGCCAAGGCGCTGACCCTCAAGGCCAGCCTGTTGATCCTCGACGAGCCCACCGCGGCATTGGGCGGTGACGAAACCGAGCTGCTGTTCAAGCAGGTGGAACGGCTCAAGGCCGAGGGCGTTTCGTTCATCTATATCAGTCACCGCCTGGAAGAAATCGCGCGCATCGCCGACCGCGTGCTGGTGCTGCGCGACGGTCGCCAGATCGCCCTGCACGCCACGGCCCAGGTGCCGGTGCGTGAGTTGGTCGAGCAGATGGTCGGACGCAGCCTGGAGCGGATTTTCCCGACGCTGCAGGCACCGCAGGCGCGAGTGATGCTGCAGGTCAAGGAGTTGACCTGCCGCGAGTTTGCCTTGCACGGCATCGACTTCAGCGTGCGCGCCGGCGAGGTGTTCGGCATTGCCGGGGTAGTCGGCGCCGGGCGGACCGAACTGGTGCGCACCATCGCCGGTGCGGCCCGGGATATCCAAGGCCATATGGTGCTGGACGGTGAAGTCCGCCAGCTGCGCTCGCCGTTCGAGGCAATCCAGGCCGGCGTGGTGCTGGTGCCCGAAGACCGCAAGCAGCAAGGCGTGGTGGTGGAGCATCGGATCGAAGACAACCTGATCTACGGCAACACCGACCTGCTGGATAAACGCGGTTGGGTGTTCCCTGCCCCGCTGCGCGAATTCGCGCGCACGGCGGTGGCGCGCCTGGGTGTTAAAGGGGCACCGCAGTCGCGGATTTCCAGCCTGTCCGGGGGTAACCAGCAGAAGGTGATCATTGCCAAATGGCTGGCACGCAATCCCAAGGTGTTCATCCTCGACGAACCCACGCGCGGCATCGACGTGGGCGCACGCGCGGCGATTTATGAAGTGATCGCGGACCTGGCGGCCAAGGGCATGGCTGTGATTGTGGTGAGTTCCGACCTGGATGAAGTGCTCGGGCTGTCCCATCGGGTGATGGTGATGAGCCGAGGGCGACAGATGGGGATTCTGGAACGTGGCGAGGCCACACCGGTTTCGGTGATGGAAATGGCCACCGCATGACCACGAACGATGGAAGCGGAACCCTTTTTGTGGTGAGCGGGCTTGCCCCGCGTTGGGCTGCGCAGCAGCCCCCCCTCAGGCACCCGCGTTGAATCAGACACACCCCGGTGGCAGATCGAGGGGCCGCTTCGCAGCCCAACGCGGGGCAAGCCCGCTCACCACAGGGGGGCGGGGGTGTATTGCTAACCATTAGTAAGGGAGTCATCCATGCCACTTTTCAGTCTTCAGGGCCAGGTCGCCTTCGTCACCGGGACCGACAGTGGCATCTATCCAACGGTAAAAGCGCGACCCCTTTGTGGTGAGCGGGCTTGCCCCGCGTTGGGCTGCGCAGCAGCCCCCTTCAGGGCCCCGCGTTGAATCAAGCACACCCTAATGACAGATCGAGGGGGGGGTATTGCCAACCATGAATAAGGGAGTCATCCATGCCACTTTTCAGTCTTCAGGGCCAAGTCGCCTTCGTCACCGGGACCGGCAATGACATCTAACAACGGTAAAAGCGCGACCCTTGTGGTGAGCGGACTTGCCCCGCGTTGGGCTGCGCAGCAGCCCCCCTCAGGCCCCTGCGTTGAATCAGACACACCCCAATGACAGATCGAGGCGGGGTGTATTGCTAACCATGAACTACGGAGTCATCCATGCAACTTTTCAGTCTTCAGGGCCAAGTCGCTTTTGTCACCGGTGCAGGCAGCGGGATCGGCCAGGCCATCGCCGTCGGGCTGGCCGAGGCCGGCGCCGATGTGGCGTGTTTTGACCTGCCCGGCAGCCCCGGCATTGCCAGCACCGTAGAACGCATCCAGGGATTGGGCCGTCGTGCCCTGGCCCTGAGCGGCACCGTCACCGAGCGCGCCGCGCTGGACGCCGCCGTCGCTCGCACCGAAACCGAACTCGGCCCGCTGAGCGTGGCGGTCAACTGCGCCGGTATCGCCAACGCCCAGGCCGCCGAAGACCTCGAGCTGCAGCGCTGGCAGACCACCCTGGACATCAACCTCACGGGCATCTTCCTCAGTTGCCAGGCCCAGGCCGCCGTGATGTTGCCGCGCGGCAAAGGCGCCATCGTCAATATCGCCTCGATGTCCGGCAGCATCGTCAACCGCGGCTTGCTGCAGGCGCACTACAACACCTCCAAGGCCGGGGTGATCCACCTGAGCAAAAGCCTGGCGATGGAATGGGCCGACAAGGGCCTGCGGGTCAACTGCATCAGCCCCGGCTACACCGCGACGCCGATGAACTCGCGCCCGGAAGTCGCCGACCAGGTGAAGATTTTTGAACAGACCACGCCCATGGGCCGCATGGCCAGCGTGGAAGAAATGGTCGGCCCGGCGATTTTCCTGGTCAGCCAGGCCTCGTCTTTCTGCACCGGTGTCGACCTGCTGGTCGATGGCGGCTTCGTCTGCTGGTAAGGAGTCTTGTGATGTCGCAACGTTTCAGCGGTAAAACCATCGTGATCACCGGCGCCTGCCGTGGCATCGGCGCCGGCATTGCCGAGCGCTTCGCCCAGGAAGGCGCCAACCTGGTACTGGCTTCCAATGACCTGGAGCGCGTGACCTTCACCGCCGACCAACTGGCCCAGGAATACAAGGTCGACGCCCTGGCCCTGGCCATCGACGTCACCCGTGAAGACGACATTGAAAAGCTCTACCGCGAAGGCCACGCGCGCTTTGGCAGCATCGACGTGTCGGTGCAGAACGCCGGCATCATCACCATCGACCACTACGACAAAATGCCCCGCGCCGACTTCGACAAGGTGCTGCAGGTCAACACCACCGGCGTGTGGCTGGGCTGCCGGGAAGCGGCCAAGTACATGGTCAAGCAAGGCAGCGGGCGGCTGATCAACACCTCGTCCGGCCAGGGCCGCCAGGGGTTCATCTATACGCCGCACTACGCCGCGAGCAAAATGGGCGTGATCGGCATCACCCAGAGCCTGGCGCTGGAACTGGCGCGGCATAACATCACGGTCAACGCGTTTTGCCCCGGCATCATCGAAAGCGAAATGTGGGACTACAACGACCGCGTGTGGGGCGAGATCCTCAGCACCGAGGAAAAACGCTACGGCAAAGGCGAGTTGATGGCCGAATGGGTCAGGAACATCCCCCTGCGCCGTGCCGGCAAACCCTCGGATGTGGCAGGCCTGGTGGCGTTCCTGGCCTCCGACGATGCCGCCTACCTGACCGGCCAGGCGATCAATATCGACGGCGGCCTGATCATGTCGTAAGGGTTTGGTATCCTCACCCGCATTGATGTCACCACTGAGGCCTTCATGAGCCAAATCGAAGAACAGCGCCTGATCACCAAGATCGCGAGCCTCTATTACGAAGAAGGGCTCAAGCAGTCCGAGATTTCCGCACAGCTCGACCTGTCCCAATCCTTTATCAGCCGCGCCCTGCGTCGGGCGCTGCAGGAAGGCGTGGTGAAGATCAGCGTGATGCGCCTGCAAGGCCTGCACCTGGAGCTGGAAACCCAGTTGCAGCGCCGCTATGGCGTGCGCCGGGTGATCGTGGTCGAAGCCACCGAACCGGGCAATGACGAGAGCATCAAGCAGGCCATCGGCTCGGCCGCCGCGCATTACCTGGAGACCAGCCTGTCGCCGCAGGATCACATCGGCATTTCGTCGTGGAGCAGCACCATTCGCGCCATGGTCGGCCACCTGCATGCACAACCGGGCAAACAAGGCGCCCAGGAAGTGGTACAACTGTTGGGTGGCGTCGGCAACAAAGGCGCGTTTGAAGCGACCTTGCTGACCCAGCGCCTGGCCACCCTGCTCAACTGCCCGGCGTTCCTGCTGCCCTCGCAAAGCATCGAGCAATCGGTGGAGAGCAAGCAGCGCATCGTGCAGATGGAAGAGGTCAAGGAAGTGCTGCAACGCTTTGACAGCATCACCCTGGCCATCGTCGGCATCGGCGACCTGGAGCCTTCGCAACTGCTGCGCAACAGCGGCAACTACTACACCGAAGACATGCTGCGCCTGCTGGCCGAGCGCGGTGCCGTCGGCGATATCTGCCTGCGCTACTTCGACGCCCAGGGCAAGCCGGTACTGGAGGAAGATGAAGAGTTCGTGGTGTCGGTGGCGCTGCCCAAGCTGCGCAGCATCCACCGCGTGCTGGGCCTGGCCGGCGGGCTGAACAAGGTCCAGGCGATTCGTGGCGCGCTCAAGGGCGGCTACCTGGACATCCTGATTACCGACCTGGATACCGCACAGGCCCTCAACCAATAACCTCTTTTGGAGACTGCCGCTCATGACGTCCAAGCTCGAACAACTCAAGCAATTCACCACCGTGGTCTGCGACACCGGCGACCTGGAAGCCATCAGCCGCCTGCGCCCGGTGGACGCCACCACCAACCCTTCGCTGCTGCTCAAGGCCGCCGCCATCCCGGAATACGCCGACCTGCTGCGCCGCGCCGTGAGCCATGCCAAAGGGGATGTGGGCCTGGCCGGCGACCACTTCGCGGTGTCGGTGGGTGCGGGGATTCTCAAGGTGATTCCGGGGCGCATCTCCACTGAGGTCGACGCGCGCCTGTCATTCGACGAAGACGCGCTGTGGGCCAAGGCCAACCAGTTGATCGCCCTCTACGACCAGGCCGGCATCGGCCGCGACCGCGTGCTGATCAAGCTGGCCTCGACCTGGGAAGGCATCCGCACCGCCGAGCGTCTGGAAAAAGCCGGTATCCAGACCAACCTGACGCTGCTGTTCTCCTT
This sequence comes from Pseudomonas sp. TH21, assembly GCF_016651025.1. Lineage (NCBI taxonomy): Bacteria > Pseudomonadati > Pseudomonadota > Gammaproteobacteria > Pseudomonadales > Pseudomonadaceae > Pseudomonas > Pseudomonas sp. TH21. The sequence continues at coordinate 3,933,372 of NZ_JAEKEQ010000001.1, forward strand.
CGCCCAGGCGGCTGCCTGTGCCGACGCCGGCGTGTTTCTGATCTCGCCGTTTGTGGGCCGCATCTACGACTGGTACCGCAAGAACACCGGCCTGGACTACACCGGCGCCGAAGACCCCGGCGTGCAGTCGGTCACGCGCATCTACAACTACTACAAGGCCAACGGCATCAAGACCGTGGTGATGGGCGCCAGCTTCCGCACCCTCAGCCAGATCGAACAGCTGGCCGGTTGCGACCGCCTGACCATCAGCCCGGAACTGCTGCAAAAGCTTGATGAAGACCAGGGCCCGCTGGCACGCAAACTCACCCCGGGCGCCGACGGCGAAGCGCGCCTGCAGTTGACCGAGGCACAGTTCCGCTGGGCCTCGAACGAAGACGCGATGGCCACTGAGAAACTCGCAGAAGGCATTCGCCAGTTTGCGCGGGACCAGGAAAAACTGGAGGCGGTGTTGTCGGCGCTATGACCCCCGTCCAGCCGCTCGGCCAGTCGCGCACCTTGGTGTTCCTGGCCTACCCGCACATGGGCCTGCTCGACCTGACCGGTGCCCAGACCGTGTTCTGGGCGGCCACCAAGGCCATGGTCGAGCGTGGCCTGCCGGGCTATGTGATGCACACCGCCAGCCTGGCGGGTGGCTTGATGCCAACAGCCGAAGGCTTGAGCGTCGATACCCTGCCACTGGCGCAATTTGACCCGCCACCCTCGACACCTTGATCGTACCCGGCGCCCCCGCCATTCAGCAGGCGATGGCCGCCAACACCGATCTGGTGGACTGGCTGCGTCATGCTTCCACCCAGGCCCGGCGCACGGCTTCGGTGTGCAGCGGCACGTTCCTGCTGGCCCAGGCCGGCTTGCTCCAAGGCCGGCGTGCTGCCACGCACTGGGCGATGTGCGACATGCTCAAGCGCGGGTTCCCGAGCATCGAAGTGGACATGGACGCGATCTTTGTCCAACAAGGCAATGTGTGGACGTCGGCAGGCGTGAGTGCCGGTATCGACCTTGCGCTGGCGTTGGTCGAGGCCGATTGCGGGCGTCACGTCGCCCTGCAAGTGGCGCGGGAGCTGGTGGTGTTTCTCAAAAGGCCCGGTGGCCAGGCCCAGTTCAGCCAACTGCTGCAAGCGCAGACCGATGACACTGCGGGTTTCGACGCCTTGCACCTGTGGATCGCCGACAACCTCAGCGACAGCGAGCTTACGGTGGAGCGCCTGGCAGAACAAAGCCGCATGAGCCCGCGCAATTTCGCCCGGGTCTACAAGCAAAAAACCGGGCGCACCCCGGCCAAGGCCATCGAGTTGTTTCGCGTGGAGGCGGCACGACGCCTGTTGGAAGACTCCCAGCGCAACATCGACCAAGTCGCGCACCTGTGTGGCTTTGGCGATGAAGAACGGATGCGCTACACCTTCCATCGCCATCTGTCGATTTCCCCTCGCGACTACCGCGCGCGCTTTTCCCGCTGACAGCAGGCCGGTTGGCAGTAATTCAGGGTTTTGTGTCCTACCCGACAAACAACGGCGCTCTTAGAGTAGGCCGGTAACGCATTGCACCTTGAGCAATCGTATCGACCTGGTCCCTGGAGCATCCCCATGAAGCAGCACATCCTTATCATCGGCGCCGGCTTCGGCGGTGTCTGGAGCGCCTTGAGCGCCGCACGCCTGCTGGATAAACATGACCGCCATGACGTGCAGATCAGCGTGCTGGCCCCACAGCCGGCGCTACGTATTCGTCCACGTTTCTACGAAGCCGACGTGCATGCCATGCAAGCACCGCTGGGGCCGTTGTTTGCGGCGGTCGGCGTGGACTTCATCGAGGGCGCCGCGGACCGCATCGATGAAAATGGCAAGCAGGTGACCTACCGCAATGCGGCTGGCACAGCCACCACCCTCACGTACGATCGCCTGGTTCTAGCCGCTGGCAGCCGTCTGAATCGACCACAGATGGAAGGCATCCAGCACGTGTTCGATGTGGACCAGATCGAAGATGCCACGCGCCTCGAAGCGCACATCAAGGGGTTGAACAACCTGCCCGACAGCCCGGCACGTAACACTGTGGTGGTGGCCGGCGGCGGGTTTACCGGGATCGAGACCGCGACCGAAATGCCGGCACGCCTGCGCGAAGCACTGGGTGACAACGCCAATATTCGTGTGATCGTGGTGGACCGCGGCCCGCAGATTGCGGCTTCCATGGGCGATGGTATTCGTCCGTCCATCGTCGAAGCCAGCGAACACCTGGGCCTGGAATGGAGATTGAATACCTCAGTGGCCGCGGTGGATGCCGGCGGCGTGACCCTGGCTGATGGGGAACGCATTGAGTCCAGTACCGTGATCTGGACCATCGGCTTTCGCGCCAACCCGCTGACCGAACAGGTCAGCGGCACCCTTGATCCCCAGGGCCGCCTGCATGTGGACGGCAACCTCAAGGTCAAGGGCCTGGCCGATGTCTTTGCCGCCGGTGATGTGGCCTACGCCGCCACCGATGACCTGGGTCACTTCGCCGGCATGTCCTGCCAGCACGCCATTGCCCTGGGCCGCTACGCCGGCAACAACGTCGCCGCCGACTTGATCGGTGTGGCCCCGATGACCTACAGCCAGCCCAAATACGTCACCTGCCTCGACCTCGGTGCCTGGGGCGCGGTGTACACCGAGGGCTGGGATCGTCAGCTCAAACTGGTGGGCCAGGAAGCCAAGGAGCTTAAACAGCAGATCAACACCGTGTGGATCTACCCACCCGCTGCTGATCGAGCCACCGCGCTGGCGGCGGCTGACCCGCTGATCCCGGTGGCCTGACCGCGCCTGGGGCGGCAGCTATCAACTCTGGGGTGTATTTACCGTCAGGCCACGAGCTGCCAATGCCCCCAATACCCCGCCGACCATCGGCGCCAGCCAGAACAGCCACAACTGCGCAATGTACTCACCGCCGGCGAACAACGCCGGGCCGGTGCTGCGCGCGGGGTTGACCGAGGTGTTGGTCACCGGGATCAGGACCAGGTGAATCAGGGTCAGCGCCAGGCCGATGGCAATCGGCGCAAAGCCTGCGGGCGCGCCCGGCGCGGTCACGCGCATGATGATCAGCACAAAGAAGAACGTGGCGATCACTTCGGCCAGCAACGCAGCCTTCATGTCGAACAGGCCCGGGCTCAGCTCGCCGTAGCCGTTGGCAGCAAAGCCGCCCATCTCGAAACCGGGTTGGCCGTTGGCGATCACATACAGCGCAGCTGCAGCCGCAATGGCGCCAACCACTTGCGCCGCGATATAGGGCAGCACTTTCCCCCCGCACAGGCGGCGCCCGGCCCAGAGGCCGAGGGTCACCGCCGGGTTGAAATGCCCACCGGAGATACCGCCCACCGCGTAGGCCATCGTCAACACGGTCAGGCCGAACGCCAGTGACACGCCGGCGAAGCCAATCCCCAACCCGGGGAACGCAGCCGCCAGAATGGCGCTGCCACATCCGCCGAAAGTCAACCAGAAGGTTCCGAGGAATTCTGCGGTCAAACGTCTTTGCACAAGTGACTCCATTGCTGTTCAGGTGCCGTCACCACAGGACGTGGGCGGTCCTGGGCGACGGTAGCAATGGGCATCATGGCGCCCTGTAAGACTTGTCTGGTTTTAGCGTTTTACCGCGGGGTCGCGGGCACACCCGTGCCGAACCGACGAATCGCCAGGCAATAACCGATCAACGCCACCGCCGCCAGCAAACCGCCCGCCGCGCCGATCCAGGCAAACCCGAAGTGGCTGCCGACCCAGCTGCCCATCAGCGCACCGCCGCCGATACCAATGTTGTAGATGCCGGAGAACATCGCCATCGCCACGTCGGTGGCGTCCGGCGCGAGGACCAGCACCTTGGATTGCATGGCCAGGCCGAAGCCCATGATCGCCATGCCCCAGAACACGCTGAGGATCACCAGGTAGGATTCGGCGCCGCTCAACGGCAGCAGCAGCGACAGGCACGCCGCCAGCAGGAACACCGCGCCGACCACGAACACGTGAGGGTTGAAGCGGTGCACCAGGCTGAACAGCAGCGAACCAATGATGCCCGCGCCGCCGAACACCAGCAGGATCAGGGTGACCGCGCTGCCGCTCATGCCGGCTACACCTTCGACGAAGGGTTCGATATAGCTGTAGGCGGTGAATTGCGCGGTGACGGTCATGGCCGTGAGCACGTACAGCGCCACCAGCGCCGGACGCTTGAACAGCAGCGGCAGGCTGCGCAGGGAGCCGGAGTTCTGGCTCGGCAACGGCGGCAAGGTGCGCGCCAGCCAGAACACCAGGGCAGCAGCGAAGGCGCCAATGACCAGGAAGGTCGTGCGCCAGCCCATGGCTTCGCCGAGCAGGCGGCCCAGCGGAATGCCCAGTACCATCGCCAGCGAGGTGCCGGTAGCGAGCAAGCCCAGCGCCTGCACCTGCTTGCCTTCCGGCGCCAGGCGCACGGCCAGGGACGCGGTGATCGACCAGAACAGCGCATGGGACAAGGCGATGCCGACCCGGCTGAGCATCAGGATGCCGAAGCTGGTGGCTACGCTGGAAAGAATATGGCTGGCGATAAACATGCCGAACAGCACGATCAGCAACTTGCGCCGCTCGACGTTGCGGGTCAGCAGCATCACCGGCAGCGAGGTCAGCGACACGATCCACGCATAGATGGTGAGCATCAGGCCGACACTGGCGATGGGCATGTCGAAGCTGGCGCCAATGGCGCTGAGCAGCCCCACGGGCACGAATTCGGTGGTGTTGAACACAAACGCGGCCAGCGCCAGGGCGATGACCGGTTGCCAGTTGGCTTGGGGGGTTGCGGCTGAAATGCTCATTGAAGGGCGAGGTACTCTGGCGATGATCAAGCGGCCACCCAGGACAAGCGCCGCCGCCGAGCATTCTATAGGTTTCTCGGCCGGCTGTTGACGCCCATCCCCCTCAAAATACCCTCAGCGGGGTCACGGTAAGGTCATGGTCACCACGTAGTTCCCCGACCGGATCGGCTTGCCGGCGCCATCGACGAGCACATAGCGCTGGTCGTAATACCGCCCGTTGCCACTGTCCGCGACCAGCAGCACGTGGGCCGCGTCGACACTGGCCACCGGCGCCACACCGCGTACATCGAAGTGGCTGCCGCGGCTGGCGACGGCACACTCGTGCAATTCCATCACCGCGCCACTGTGCGTATTTGTCGCACACCCGCCTTCGACGATACTGCCGTGGAACTCAATGCTGCCCTGCCCCACGATCTGCGCGGCGCCGCACGTACTCGCCCAGACACCCAGGAGGCCTGCCATTACCGAAAGACGCTTGACGCTCATGTCGACACTCCTTATTGGGCTCTTACCCACTAAGTCGTCTGCCCGAGCGTTAACTTGAGGCGCCGCGTCCAAAGGTTTGCGCTAGATCAAGGATCCACCTGCCCCATCATCTCGGGAATGCTTTCCGGGCGCTTGGCATAGCGCTGGGCCAGCGCCGCGCAGACCATCAACTGGATCTGGTGAAACAGCATCAGCGGCAGGATCAGCACCCCCATGGTCGCCCCGGCGAACAGCACCTGGGCCATCGGTACGCCGGTCGCCAGGCTCTTCTTCGAGCCACAGAACAGAATGGTGATGCGGTCTTCCTGGTTGAAGCCAAAGGCCTTGCCCAACAGCGTCGACGCCACCAGCACCAGGCCGAGCAACACGCAGCAGGCGACAACCAGGCCACCCAGTTCCCACAGAGGGATCTGGTGCCAGATGCCTTCGTTGACCGCTTCGCTGAACGCGCCGTACACCACCAGCAGGATCGAGCCCTGGTCGACGAACTTCAGCCAGGATTTATTGCGGCCCACCCACGCGCCGATCCAGCGGCGGGCGATCTGCCCGGCGACAAACGGCAGCAGCAATTGCACGCTGATTTTGAGGATCGCATCGACCGTGGAGCCGCCGTCGCCGTGCACGTTGAGCAGCAAGGTCACCAGCAACGGCGTGAGGAAGATGCCGAACAGGCTGGAGGCCGCCGCGCTGCAGATCGCCGCAGGGATATTGCCGCGCGCCAGCGAGGTGAAGGCAATCGCCGATTGCACCGTGGCCGGCAAGGCGCAAAGGTAGAGCATGCCCATGTACAGGTCTTTGCCGATAAGCGGCGAGAGCAGCGGCTTGAGCGCCAGGCCCAGCAGCGGAAACAGCACGAAGGTCAGGCTGAACACCAGCAAGTGCAGGCGCCAGTGCCCCGCACCGGCCACGATGGCCTGGCGCGACAGCTTGGCGCCATGCAGGAAGAACAGCAGCGCGATGGCCAGGTTGGTGACCCAGCCGAAGGCCACGGCAGTCTGGCCGCTGGCGGGCAGCAGGGAGGCGAGGATCACCGTGGCGATCAGCGTCAGGGTGAAGTTGTCGGGCAGAAAACGGGGGCGAGTCATAAGCGGATCTTCCGGGGGTTGCCAAGAGCGTCATCGCGACTCTAACGTAACGGCCTGTTACCGACTAACGCCAATGAGCCAGTAAATGCCGCCTAAAGGACATGCCAACACCGTGCGCCGCAGCGTGCCCGGGCTTTCCAGCCTGCCACGGCCGGTGTATGGCCGTACCGAATCGCTGCCCAACCGCGCACTGACGCGTCGGCACAGCCACCCGTGGGTGCAATTGTCCTACGCGATCTCCGGGGTGCTGGAGATCCAGACCAGCGTCGGCCGCTTCGTCGCCCCGCCGCAACGCGCGGTGTGGATCCCGGCGGGCATGCCGCACCGGGTATTCAGCTCGCCGCACACGGAGATGCGCAGTTTGTACCTCGATTGCAGCGTCACCACCTGGGCAGCCGAGCGTTGCCAGGTGCTGGAGGTGAGCAACCTGTTGCGCGAGTTGATCCGCAGCTTCAGTGAACTCCCAGTGGAGTACGCCGAGGATGGCCCGGACGGTCGGCTGGCCCAAGTGGTGCTCGACCAACTGGCGGCAGCGCCGCAGGTCGACCTGATGCTGCCGTTGCCCCACGACCCGCGCCTGCGCCAGATCTACCGCAGCCTCAACCTGCACCCCGAACAGCAGACTACCCTGGGGCAGTGGAGCCAGAAGCTGGGCGTCAGCGAGAAAACCCTCAGCCGTTTGTTCTTGAGGGACACCGGCCTGACGTTCCGGGCCTGGCGCCAGCGCCTGAGGCTATTGACCGCCCTGCCCGCCCTGGAGCAAGGCGAGCGGGTGACGGATGTGGCGCTGGGCTGTGGCTACGAATCCACCTCGGCATTCATCAACGCGTTTCGACAGCAGTTTGATGCGACGCCCGGTGAGTTCTTTCGCTGACTATAAGGTGAAGGAGATCCAAATGTGGGAGCGGGCTTGCTCGCGAAAGCGGTGTGTCAGTCGACCTCTGCAGTGGCAGATCCAGCGTATTCGCGAGCAAGCCCGCTCCCACATTTTGACATTGCCTGTACCTGCCAGGCATACCAGTCCACCTCGGCATTCATCAATGCGTTTCGCCAGCAGTTTGATGCGACGCCCGGTGAGTTCTTTCGCTGACCATGAGGTGAAGGAGATCCAAAAGTGGGAGCGAGCTTGCTCGCGAAAGCGGTGTGTCAGTCGACCTCTGCAGTGGCTGATACCGCGTATTCGCGAGCAAGCCCGCTCCCACATTTTGAATTGCATGTGTCTGCTAGGCAGAGGCCTTGGCCAGGATCGCCTGGAGCAACACGTCCGCCCCCGCCGTCGACCATTCGGGCGAAATTTCTTCCGCCTCGTTGTGGCTGAGCCCGTCCACGCAGGGCACGAAGATCATCGCGGTCGGCGCTACCTGGTTCAGGTAGCAGGCGTCATGCCCGGCGCCGGAGATCATCGGCCGCTGGCTGTAGCCGAGCTTTTCCGCGCTGGCCCGGACCACCTCGACACAGTCAGCGTCAAAGGCAATCGGCGCGTACTGGAAAATCTGCTTCACGCTGTGCTGCAAGCCAATCCCTGCGGCGATGCGTGCCACGGCGTCGCGCAATTGCTGGTCCTGGCGCGCCAGCACCGCTTCGTCCGGGTGGCGAAACTCCACGCTGAAAAACACCCGCCCCGGCACCACGTTGCGCGAGTTGGGGAAGATGTTCGCCATGCCCACCGTCGCCCGCCCTTCGGCGCCCTGCTCCAGGCCCAGGCCATTGACGGCCTCGACCACCCGGGCAAAACCGAGCAGCGCATCCAGGCGATGGTCCATCGGCGTGGTGCCGGCGTGGGCGCTGCGCCCGCTCAATTCGACTTCATACCAGCGCTGGCCCTGGGCGCCGGTGACGACGCCGATGGTGATGCCTTGGGCTTCGAGAATCGGGCCTTGTTCGATATGCAGTTCGAACGCGGCATGCACGGCCTGGCCGCCGACCGGATGAGGCCCGGCATAGCCGATCTGCTGCAAGGCCTCGCCAATGGTCACACCGGCCTTGTCCGCGCGCGACAGCCCGTATTCCAGGTCGAACACGCCGGCGTAGACACCGGAAGAAATCATCGCCGGAGCAAAGCGCGAGCCTTCTTCGTTGGTCCAGTTGACCACCTCGATGGGGCGCTCGGTTTCGATGCCCAGGTCATTCAGGGTCCGCAGCACTTCCAAACCGGCAAGCACGCCGTAGATGCCGTCGTACTTGCCGCCGAAGGGTTGCGAGTCGCCATGCGAGCCGGTCAGCACCGGCGCCAGGTCATCATGTTTGCCGGAGCGGCGCGCAAAGATATTGCCCATGGCGTCGACCCGCACCGTGCAGCCGGCGGCTTCGCACCACTGCACGAAGAGGTCACGGCCACGACGGTCTTCGTCGGTCAGCGCCAGGCGCGAGACGCCGCCCTTTTCGGTGGCGCCGATCTGCGCCATTTCCATCAGCGATGCCCACAGGCGTTCGCCATTGACCCGCGCCAGGTTACTCATGGGGTTTGGCCCGATAGCGGAAATCACAGTGGTGCGCGCCGCCCATGATGGTCTGGGTGCGGGTCAGTTCGATGTCCGGGTTGTAGCCGACGATAAACAACTCGTCGCGGTTGCACGACAGCAAGTGGCCGATCTCGCCCAGGCCCATCTCGTGGTACATCTCGGCGTAGCGGCAGCGCTTGACGTCGTAGTCATAGTGCTCGGCATCGCTGGCGATGATCTCGACCTTGAGCGCATCATCCTTTTCCCACAACACTTGCAGTTCGACAAAACTCTTGAGGTCGGCGCCCTGCTCTTCCAGCGCGGCAAAATGCTTGCCGGCCTGAATCGCCGCGTTGCCCACGGCCTCGCCGATCACGGCGGCGGCAAAGGCCTTGCCCTGCTCGCGCACCAGGATCTCGTAGATCGGCTTGATGATTTCGGCTTCGATCCGCCGCCGGGCAAGAATGCCCAGTTCACCTTCCAGATTGCTCATTGTGTGCCTCCGTCAGCTCCACAAAACCTATTGATTGCCCCCACACTGAGAGGCTTTTCTGTGGCGAGCGGGCTTGCCCCGCGTGGGGCTGCAAAGCAGCCCCAATAAGCACGCCGCGTTGTCTCAGATACACCTCGGCAGCTGATTTTGCAGCGGCTTCGCCACCCAACGCGGGACAAGTCCACTCACCACACCAGCAGTTCGCCGGCCAGACGTCGGCGGTTATTGACCGCCTGCCACACTCACCGGCTGCCATTGATTGGCCTTGACCTGGTAAACGGTGAACGACGGTTTCTTCAAGTTACCCTCGGCATCGAAGGCAATAGTGCCGGTCACGCCCGGGTAACTGATCGCGCGCAGCACCGGCAGGTACTTCTGCGGATCCACCGAATCGGCCTTTTCAATCGCCGCCACCAGCACGCCGACGCCGTCGTAGGCAAACGGCGCATGCAGTTCGATATTGGTTTTGTAGCGTTCTTTATAGGCCTGTTCGAACGCCTTGCCACCCGGCATCTGTGCAACCGCCAGGCCCGGCTCCAGGGCTATCACGCCCTCACCTTCGTTCTGCGCCAGTTGCAGGAAGGTCTGGCTGACAAACCCGCCGGCCCCCATCAACGGCGCCTTGATGCCCAACTGCTTGATGCGTCGGGCCAGCGGCGCGGCCTGGGCGTCAACGCCGCCGAAGAAGATCAGGTCGGGGTTCTGGCTGCGGATATTGGTAAGCACCGCGCTGAAGTCGATGGTCTTGTCGTCGACATATTCTCGGGCAACCACCTTGGCGTCCCCGGCCTGGACGGATTTGACGAACTGGTCTGCCAGGCCCTGGCCGAAGGCGGTGCGGTCGTCGATCACGGCAATGCGCTGCGCCTTGAGCGTATTCAAGGCATAGGCGCCGGCTACCTGACCGCCATCGTCGTCATGGCCCATGATGCGGAAACTGGTGTCGAAACCCTGCTGCGTGTAGGCATGCCCCGTGGCCACCGGCGCGACCTGGGCGATGCCGGCGTCGTGGTACACCCGCGCCGCCGGAATGCTGGTGCCGGTATTCCAGTGACCGACCACGCCGACCACGCCCTCATCCACCAGGCGCTGGGCGACGGTCACGGCCGTGCGCGGGTCAGACTGGTCGTCTTCGGACACCAGCTTGAAAGTCACCGCTTCACCGTTGATCTTCGGGTGCTGGGCGTTGGCCCGGTCGATGGCCAGTTGCGCGCCATTTTCCAGGTCTTTGCCGATCCGCGCGGACGGGCCGGTCAGCGGGCCCGCCAAGCCGATCAGCACGGTCTGGTCGGCCTGGGCCACGGCGCTTGCCAGGCTGCTCAGGGCCAGGCCTATCAATACGGTTTGCTTCAAAGTCTTCATCAGTCGTTCCTGTGTCTTTTCGGGCGGGTCGAAACACGCCGGGCGTCCGGTAGCGTCATGGTTGGGTTCTATTCACCGAGGTAGGCGCTGCGCACCTCGGGGTGTTCAAGCAATGCGGCGGACGGACCGACAAGGCTGATGCGCCCGGTGTCCATCACGTAGGCGCGGTCGGTGACCTGCAGCGCCAGCCGAGCGTTCTGCTCCACCAGCAACAACGTCATGCCCTGGCGGCAGACGTCGTCGATCACCTGGAAGATCTTCTCGACCATGATCGGCGCCAGGCCCATGGACGGCTCATCGAGGATCAACAGGCGCGGGCGCGACAGCAGCGCACGGGCCAGGGCGAGCATCTGTTGCTCACCGCCTGACAGCAGCCCGGCGGACTGTTGCAGGCGCTCTTCGAGGCGCGGGAAGTGTTCGAATAACTGGCGCATTTCACGCTGCACCTGCGCGTGATCGCGGCGCACAAAAGCGCCGGCCTGCAGGTTTTCCAGCACACTCATCCGCGCAAAAATCCCGCGCCCTTCCGGCACCATGGCGATGCCCTGGCGCAGCAGTTGGTCCGGTGCCTGGCCTCGAATCGAGCGCCCGGCAAACCTGATCGTGCCCTTGGCGGCCGGCAGCAGGCCGGTCAACGCCTTGAGGCTGGAGGTCTTGCCGGCGCCATTGGCACCGATCAGCGTCACGCGTTCGCCTTCGGCGATCTGCAGGTCCAGGGACTTGACCGCCTCGATCGCGCCGTAGCGCACCTGCAAACCGTCGACGTGCAACAGGGCTTCAGACATGTGCACTGGCTCCCAAATAGGCCTGGATCACCGCCGGGTGCTGACGTACCTCGGCCGGTGGCCCGACGGCAATGACCTGGCCGTAATCGAGCACGCTGATGCGGTCGCACACGCCCATCACCAGCTTGACGTCGTGCTCGATCAACAACAGCGTGTGGCCGTCGTCGCGGATTTTTTCCAGCAGGCCGCGCAGTTGTACCTTCTCACTGGCGTTCATGCCCGCCGCCGGTTCGTCCAGCGCCAGCAGGCGCGGTTCGGTGGCCAGCGCGCGGGCGATTTCCAGGCGGCGCTGGTGGCCGTAGCTCAGGCTGTCGGCGCGATAGTTGGCAAAGCCGGCCAGGCCCACATAGGCGAGCAAACGGTGGGCATGCGCGCGGGTTTGCGCCTCTTCATCACGGGCGCGGCGATGGCGGCTCAAGGCGGCCCACAGGCCGTTGCGGGTGCGCACATGGCGCCCGACCATGACGTTTTCCAGCGCACTCATGGCATTGAACAGGCGGATATTCTGGAACGTGCGCGCGATGCCGGCTTCGGCCACCTGGTGCACGCTGGTCGGCCGGTACTCGCGCCCGTCCAGCTGGAAGCGCCCGGAATCCGGGGTATAGAGGCCGGTCATGACATTGAAGAAGGTGGTCTTGCCGGCGCCATTGGGGCCGATCAGCCCGTAGATTTCGCCGGGCTGGATGCTCAGGCTCACGTCGGTCAGCGCCGCGACGCCGCCGAAGTGCTTGTTGACCTGGTCAATCTGCAACAACGGTGCGTTCATCGTGCCACTCCTTTGGGCCATAGCCCGGCAGGTCGGTAGAGCATCGCCAGGATCAGCGCCAGGCCGTAGAACAACTGACGGATGATTTCCGGGTCGACCAGCACCTGGCCGAACAGCGCCTGCTGCAGCGGGCCCATGCTCGCGCGCAGGGCTTCGGGCAGCGCAGCCAGCAGCACGCAGCCGAGCATCACCCCGGGGATATGGCCCATGCCGCCGAGCACCACCATCGCCAGCACCGCGATGGACTCATTGAGGGTGAACGATTCCGGCGAGACAAAACCCTGGAACGCTGCGAACAGCGCGCCGCTCACGCCGCCGAACGCGGCGCCAATCGCAAACGCCAGCAGCTTGAGGCGCACGGTATTCACGCCCATGGCCTGCGCCGCTTCTTCGTCTTCGCGGATCGCCACCCAGGCGCGGCCGATGCGCGAGCGCTCCAGGCGAATGCAGGCGAACAGGATCAGCACCACCAGCGCGGCAAACAGGTAGTAATAGAGGTATACCGACGGCAGGCGCAGGCCGAACAGCTCCTGGGGGCGCCCCAGGTTCACGCCCAGCAGGCTGACCGGATCGACTTGCGAAATGCCTTTGGGGCCGTTGGTGATATTCACCGGACGATCGAGGTTGCGCAGCAGGATGCGGATGATCTCGCCAAAGCCGAGGGTGACGATGGCCAGGTAGTCGCCACGCAGGCGCAAGGTCGGCGCCCCGAGCACCACCCCGCAGCCGGCAGCGAGCAAAGCGCCCAATGGCAGGATCAGCCAGATCGAGGTGTGCATCCCCGCCGGCAGCCACGCCACCAGCGCCGGAAACTGCTGCAACAGGTGCGGCGACGACAGCAGCGCGGCAAGGTAGGCGCCCACCGCGTAGAACGCGATAAAGCCCATGTCCAGCAGCCCGGCGTAGCCGACCACGATGTTCAGCCCGAGGGCGAGCATGATGTACAGCAAGGCAAAATCCAGGGTGCGTACCCAGGTGTTGCCGCCGGCATGCCCGACGATCCACGGCGCCAGCACCAGGGCCACGGCGAACAGCAGCAGGCCGAGGGTCGCGCGTTTGTTGGCGTTCAGAGAGTGGCTCATGCGCGCGTCGCCAAGCGTTCGCCCAGCAGCCCGGACGGCCGGAATACCAGCACCGCGATCAACACGATAAAGGCGAACACATCCTGGTAATTACTGCCGAACACGCCGTTGGTGGCGGCACCGAGATAGCCGGTGCCCAGGGCTTCGATCAGCCCCAGCAGCAGGCCACCGAGCATCGCACCCTTGAGGTTGCCGATTCCGCCCAGCACCGCTGCGGTAAAGGCCTTGATCCCCGGCAAGAAGCCCATGTAGAAATGCGCGCTGCCGTAGTTGCTGGCCATCATCACCCCGGCCAGCGCCGCCAGGGCACCGCCGATGGCGAAGGTGAGCACGATGATGCGGTTGGGGTTGATGCCCATCAGGCTGGCGACTTGCGGGTTCTCTGCCACGGCGCGCATGGCCCGGCCAAAACGGGTGCGCTCGACCAGCACCAGCAGCGCGACCATCACCGACAACGCGATGGCGATAGTGGTCAGCGCGGTGGCGTTGGTGATCGCCGGGTGCGCCGAAGCGCCGGCCAGCACTTCGATGGGTTCCAGCGGCAGCAGTTGCGGGAACATCTGCGGGTTGCGCGTCCACACCAGCATGGCGAAGGTCTGCAGCAGCAGCGACACGCCGATCCCACTGATCAGCGGCGCCAGGCGCGGGGCGTGGCGCAGGCGGCGATAGGCCACGCGCTCGATCACCACGGCCAGCAGCGCACAGAACGCCATCGCGACCAGCGTCGCCAACAGCAACACCAGCACCGGCGGCAATGCCGGCCAGGTGGCTTGCACCAGGCGGATCACCGACAGGCCCACCAGCGCGCCGATCATCAACACATCGCCATGGGCAAAGTTGATGATGCGCAAAATGCCGTAGACCATGGTGTAACCCAGGGCCACCAGCGCGTAGAGACTGCCCGTCATCAAGCCATTGAGCAGTTGTTGGATAAACCCATCCATCAGGACCCTGAACCTCAGTGCGTACAAGGGCGGCACACTAAGCATCTATTCTGTTTTTATCAAATATCAGAAAGTCATATGGTTATACCAAAGCGATAACAGGTTATTTACGCCATGTTTACGGCATTTATGGCTCTTTATTTGCGCAAAGAGTTGGTATTTAATTCAACACATGAATAAATTAGAACAGTTAGCCAATGACCCTCCCCTGCGCGCCGTGCGCACCTTCGAAGCGTTTGCGCGCCATGGCGGGGTGAATGCCGCCGCGCGCGAGCTGGACGTGTCCGCCTCGGCGATCAGCCATCAACTGCACTTGCTCGAAGATTTCCTGCAGCAGCCGCTGACCTTGCGCCAGGGCCGCAACCTGGTACTTACCGATGAAGGCCGCGAGTATTACCGTGCGATTCGCTCGGCGTTCGCGGTACTGCGCAGCGCCACCGAACACGTGCGCGAGAAAAGCGCCACGCGCCAGGTCACCATCAGCCTGATCCCGTTGTTTGGCATCAACCTGTTCATCCCGCGACTGGCCGACTTCCTCAAGGACCACCCGGCGCTGGACATTAACGTGACCTACGCCAACCACCGCAGCTACCCCAGCGACGCGGCCGACCTGTCGATCCGCTTCGGCACCGGGCACTGGCCGGGCTATCACAGCGAGCCATTGATTTGCGGCGCGGTCACACCCTATTGCAGTCGCGCATTCCTGGCACAACACGGCCCCATCGACACACCGCAGGCCCTGAGCCAACTGCCTCTGCTGCACGACGAAGAACGCGGCACCTGGGGCCAATGGTTCGAAGCCGCCGAAGTCGACGCCACGGCGCTCAATGGGTTGCTGTTGGAAGATGGCCAACTGGCACTCACGGCCACCCTCACCGGCCTCGGCTGCGCCTTGCTGCGCGAGCCGCTGGTGACGCCACATGTGGCCAGTGGTGAGTTGGTGAAGCTGTTCGACCTGCAGGTCAACGACGGCCGCCAGTACTACCTGTGCCGACGGGCCAACAGCGAATTGTCGAGCGAGGGGAATGACTTGTATGACTGGATCAAGCGCAGCTTGATAGCGGTGTAGAGCGCGATTTAAGCGGTGGGAGCGGTGGAGTTACAGCGCGGCTGCGAGGGCGGTGGGTCTGACAGTTCTTCTGTGCCTGACACACCGCCTTCGCGGCCTCGCTGGGGCTCGACGGCTCCCACAGGGGGGGGGCGGCTGTGTGGCTGGGATTTGAGCAAGCACCGGGTTTCGCTGATTGCAGTTTCTGCAGAGTGTCGCTGGGTGAGCTGGATCCCAGCGACCACTAGGTTTCGCTATGTAGCTGAGATTCCAGCCACCACACCGCCCAACTGTGGGAGATGTCGAGCTTTAGCGAGGCTGCGAAGGCGGCGGTACTGACTGTCCTTCTGTGCCTGATACACCGCCTTCGCGGCCTCGCTGGGGCTCGACGGCTCCCACAGGAGGGGGGCGGCTATGTGGTTGAAATTTCAGCTACAACACCGGTCAACTGTGGGAGATCTCGAGCTTTAGCGAGGCTGCGAAGGCGGCGGTACTGATAGCCCTGCTGTGCCTGACACACCGCTTTCGCGGCCTCGCTGGGGCTCGACGGCTCCCACAGGGGGGGGGGCGGCTGTGTGGCTGGGATTTGAGCAGGAGCCGGTTTCGCTATGTGGTTGAAATTTCAGCTACGACACCGGTCAACTGTGGGAGATGTCGAGCTTTAGCGAGGCTGCGAAGGCGGCGGTACTGATAGCCCTGCTGTGCCTGACACACCGCTTTCGCGGCCTCGATAAAGCTCCCACATTTGGCGGCGTTCGACATCAGGGTCTTGGCGGGTCAGCTGCCATTGCCGTCATGGGCCTCTTCGAAGAAGTAGTCCTTCCAGCTCGCCGCCTTGTTTTTCAGCACACCGAGTTCCTGCAATTTCTCGGCATAGATGTAGGTGCGCTGCGGCACGATGGTGAAGTCGATTTCCGGGTCTTGGACGATTTTCTCGACCAGGTCCAGCGGCAACTTCGACTGCTCTACGCGGATGTACGCCTTGGCAGCAGCCGGTTTGTCGGCCTTGATGATTTTCTCGGCCTCGGCCAGTGCGTCATAGAACGCCTTGTAGGTCTTGGGGTTTTCGTCGTGGAATTTCTGCGTGGTGTACAGCACGTTGAACGTGGCCTGGCCGCCGAGGATGTCGTAGGAACTGAGCACCTTGTGCACGTTGGGATTCAACAGCTCCTGGTACTGGAACGGCGGGCTGGAGAAGTGCGAGTTGATCTCCGAACCGCCGGCAATCAACGCCGCCGTGGCGTCGGGGTGAGCCAGGCTGATGGAGATGTCATCAAACTTCTTGTAGTTGGCATCGCCGAACTGCTTGGCGGTTTCGATCTGCAGGGTGCGTGACTGAAAGCCCACGCCGGCAGCGGGCACGGCGATGCGGTCTTTCTCGGTGAAGTCCTTGAGGGTCTTCACGTTGGGGTTGTTGGTCAGCAGGTAATTGGGCATCGAGCCGAGGGAGGCGATGGCCTTGACGTTCTGCTTGCCCTTGGTGCGGTCCCACAGCGTGAGCATCGGCGGCACACCGGCCGAGACCACATCCAGGGCGCCGGCCAGCAGCGATTCGTTCATGGCGGTGGCACCGGATATGCTGTTCCATTCCACCTTGATATCCAGGCCCTGCTCCTTGCCGTGTTTTTCGATCAGGTGCTGATCGCGCACCACGTCGAGGATCAGGTAGCCGATGCCGAATTGCTGGGCGATGCTGATGGTGCCTTCGGCCTGCGCACCGGGGCTGAGCAAGGCCGTGGCGGCGGCGAGGGATGCTGCCAGGAGGGTCAGGGAGGAACGCTTGAAAGTCATGGGGGTCTGCCGCGTTTTCGGGAAGGTGCTGGAGCGTAGCGGCGGTTTTTAAGACAGCAAAAGAATATTGGGGTCTATTGTTATGCAAATAATCCCCAAATTGGCGTGCGGCTGGTATTGTGCCGCGCTTTGTAAAACTGCCGCAGACTGCGAGGAAATGGACGTTGAACACTGACGAAAAAATGACCGGGGACCTGTTCGAGGTGGATAAGCGCCTGTCACTCAAACCCGTGGTGGACTTCAACGCCTACCTGCGCAGCGCGTTCGGCGACGGCC
This sequence comes from Pseudomonas sp. TH21, assembly GCF_016651025.1. Taxonomy (NCBI): domain Bacteria; kingdom Pseudomonadati; phylum Pseudomonadota; class Gammaproteobacteria; order Pseudomonadales; family Pseudomonadaceae; genus Pseudomonas; species Pseudomonas sp. TH21. The sequence goes on from NZ_JAEKEQ010000001.1 coordinate 3,950,729, forward strand.
CCTGCACCTGCGTGCGCTGCACGGCCAGTGGCGGTGACGAGACGGGCTATGAGTTCCAGCACTCGTTCGCTTTCGACGGTAAACCGAGCCACCGCCGCTTCGCTTCGACGGCCGGCAGTGATGTGTTGCAGATGCTCAAGAAAGCCTGGCTGTCGTACACCAAGGCCGAGCTGCCGCTCAGTGGTGCGCTGGCGCTGGACACGGTAAAGGAATTCGTCGAACCGCAGTTGCACAAGCGCTTGGCACCGCTGTTCCTGGCCAGCGGCTTGGTCAAGGATGTCGACGGCGAGTTGCGCCTGCAGCCACAAGCTGCTGCCTGATCAACTCCCTGCAGGAGCCGGCTTGCCTGCTCCTGCAAGGGATCGCCTAGAACCCGGGGACGCCCTGCACGCGAATCTCCGGCGTGAGTTCTTCCAGCGGCTCGACCAGTGGCCGCTCGTCGATCCCCGGCAGCAGGATCACCTTGCGGCAATCCTCCTCGGCCTTGTCGAACAGCTCATAGCCACGCGCCGCCTGCTCCAGCGACAGGCGATGGGTGACGATCGCCTCCGGGTTCAAGTGCCCCAGTTCGATGTGCCCCAGCAGCTCCGGCAGGAACCGCTGCACATGCGTCTGGCCCATCTTGAAAGTCAGGCCCTTGTCGAACGCGTCGCCGAACATGAAGCCATGGATAAACCCGGCATACACCCCGGCCACGCTGACCGTGCCACCCCGGCGCACGGCGGCGATGCATTGGCGCAAGGCCTTGCCGCTGCTGCCTTCGAGCTTGAGGGTGGTGAGGATGGTTTCGGTGGTGCTGCCCTTGGCCTCGAAGCCGACCGCATCGACCACGCCATCGACGCCGCGCATACCGGCAGTCTGGCGGATGATGGTGTCGGCAGGGTCATCGTCGTCCTCGAAGTTGATCGGGATCACGCCATACGTTTTCTGTGCATAGGCCAGGCGATACGGGTGATCGTCGACCATGAAGATCTGCGCGGCCCCAAGCATCTGTGCGCACGCGGCGCTGAGCAATCCCACCGGGCCGGCGCCATAGATCGCCACGCTTGAGCCCTCGCCGATGCCGGCATTGGTCACCGCCTGCCATGCGGTGGGCAGGATGTCGGAAAGGAACAACACCTTCTCATCCGCGAGGGTGCCAGGCACCTTGAACGGCCCGGTATTGGCCTTGGGCACCCGTACCAGCTCGGCCTGGCCACCGGGAATGCCGCCGTACAAACGGCTATAGCCAAACAGCGCCGCGCCCGGCGGGATCGCCTTTTTATTCAGGATCGCGCCGCGCCCGTCGTTAGTGGTTTCGCAGGCGGCGAACTGCTGGAGCTGGCAGAAGAAGCAGTCACCACAGGCAATCACGAACGGGATCACCACACGGTCGCCGCGCTGCACGGCCGTCACCGCCGGCCCGGTTTCCTCGACGATGCCCATGAACTCGTGCCCGAAGATATCCCCGTGCTCCACCGTGGGGATCTTGCCCCGGTACAGGTGCAGGTCCGAACCACAGATGGCCGTGGCAGTGACGCGCAAAATGATGTCGTCCGGCTGCTCAATGATCGGATCGGGAACCGTGTCCACCTGCACCTTGTGGGCGCCCTGGAAAGTCATCGCTCGCATGCTCTGCACTCCTGCCGTTGAAGGGGTTATAGGTAAGGGCGGTTGAGCCGGCGAGCGTTCCTTCAGCGTGCGTCCACACCTGATGAGTGGTCAGCGCAAACGGGTGACGGTGAGCGCGACCACGGCAATTCGCTCCACGCGCTCATACCCGGGTTTGCCCAGCTCTTCGCCGAATACATCGGGATCGAGTTCGCGGTAGGTCCAACCGAAAGCGTCGCTGGCAAGCAGCGGCTTGACCGCCGCCAGAAACGGGTCTTCACCGGCAACGATCGCCACGCCGGTGTAGAGCACAAGGCTGCCGCCAAGGGCCAGGCGCCCGAGTGATTCGCTGGCGATACGCACCGACAGTTGCTCACCCAGCGCGCCGCCGCCATGCCGATAGGCGCGCTGACGGTCGTCGTTCATATAGGGTGGATTGGCGACGATCAGGTCGAATTCGCCCTCGACACTGCCCAGCACATCGCTGTGGTAGGCACTGACGTTGGCCAGTCCCGCCAGCTCCGCGTTCACCGCCGTGAGGCGCAAGGCACGCGGGTTGATGTCCACTGCCAGCACCTCGGCGTCGGGCCGCGCACGGGCGACCACCAGTGCGCCGACACCGGCGCCGCAGCCGATGTCCACGGCGCGGGTGATCGGCTCGCCGCGCTGTTGCAGATGGGCTTCGAGCAGGTGCGCGAAGCGGTAGCTGTCCGGTCCAAAAAACACCGCATCCGACTGTGTGGTGGGGTACGCCGAGTGGGCCAGCAGCAGATCATCCAGGCTCGACCAACGCACTGCGCTGCGCCACAGCGCGTCGTGCTTCTCGATCACATCGGCCTGCTGCAACTCTTCCCGAAATGCTTCGGGCAACAGCTGATTGTCAAACGGCATCGACCAGCCAAACACATCACGCAGGTCGACCGCCAGTGGCGTGGGCAAGCGTTGATAGACCCGCTCATGGGTCAACGGCGTCGGCGTGATGAACCGATAGCCGTGCTCCTTCAACCCCCGGCCCAGGTTGAGCAAGGCGCGGTCGGCGAGTTGTTGTGCAGACATGGGCAAGGACCTCAGCGCAGGCGCGCGCGCAATTGGATAAAACGTCGGGTGGCGTACAGACCGGCAGGCGTGCAATGGCGCCGCGCCGACAGCCAGGGAATCAATGCCTGGAGCTGCTGCTCGTCGGACAGGTTCCACAGCGAATCCACCAGCGCCTGGGTGTCCGGATCAGCCGGGCGGTGCTGCTCCCGCGAAAAGCGGCTACCGCGCCCTGGCCGTACCGGCGGCACGCGTTGGCTGCTGACCCACTCACCGGCGATCCAGTCATGCAGCAGCTGTTTTTCATAGCCGCTGAACACGCCGAACATCGCCGCGCCCGCGCCTTCGATCAATTGCCAGAAACGACTGTCGGCCGGGTCCTGGTTGCGCTTGATCCAGCCCTTGTCTTCCAGGGCCTGGAGAAACGCCCCGATCTGCCCCGGCTGGGCCAGCCACTGATTGACGGTCTGGCCCTCGAAGCGGCAGTAGTCCGAATGCATGTGCTGGCCGAACGTGCGCTTGCGTTCGAGCATCGCCACCACTTCGTCCTGCAGCTTGAACCGGCTGATCACCGCGGTGGTGCCCAGGCCGAGGTCGTTGAGCCGGTACCCGTCGGCCACCCGGCGATAGAAGTCCGCCCTGCCCTCGCCCAGCGGCAATAAATTCAGCACCGACTGCGCGGCCTTGCACGCGTGGCCGCTGCTGGCGTTGTCGATGGTCACGTGCAGGGTGAAGTAGTACGGGTCGATGCCCAGCTCGCTCAGCTCGTACGCAGTGATCAACAGGTGCAAGGGCAGCTGCTCATAACCCAGGTTGTAGCCGATGATCTCCGGCAGGAATTCCTCGGCACACAGCCCCAGCGCCAGTTGCAGCGCGCCTTGCAGGTAATGGCTGTCTTCCAGGCCGGCGTCGCTGTCGGCATCGTGTTCGCTGAGCAATTTGCGGTAGATAAGCACATGATTCTGCGCCGCCTCACCGTCGCCCAACTCTTCAAGGTAGGTGGTGAGCAGGCCGTCGAAACGCGGGTCCTGCCAATAGCGCAGCAGGCCGTTGAGCCAGGCGCCGTCGACGTGTTTGGTCGGCGCCACGCGCTGCAGGAAGTACAACGCGTGGGCCTTGTTCTGGAAATAGCGGCGTGACTGGCCTTGCTGGCGTTGCTCCAGATAATCGGCATAGGCCTGGGCCACCTCGGCGCAGCGCTGCTCGACCCACGCGGGCAATTGCTCGGGCGCCTCGGGCAACTCGCCGGGCACGTCGCGCAACTGTGCCAATTGCGTGCGAATATATGCCCGCGCGACCTCTTCTGCACCCGCAGTTTCGCCATGCAGCTGTTGATACACCCGCTGGCACTGGCCCGGCTGGGTAAGGGAGGCCGGTTGGCCCGACAGCGCTGTAAAAAGCGTCATGATGGCAGTGTCCGCAAAGTCCGATGCAACAGGCCTCCCAACAAGGAAGCCCCACAAGAGCGCTGAAAACCACACGCTTCTAACAGTGCAGAGCATCGGGGTGTGCGGAAAATTCAATCGGGGTTAAGAAGGGGCGGATCGGCGGTTATAGATGGCCCAGTCCGTACACCCGCCGAGGCGGGGATGGGTGTTTCGGCGAGCCAATGGGTACTGGAAAAACGTTACTCCGCACAAAAAAAGCTCACTTGATACACAAAGCCCACGCAACGCAGTAAGTTGCCTCTACACAAGGTGCCCCTCACCACTGGGGCAGTGTTCCCCCGCCAATCCAAGGAACGACCATGCCCGAGCCAAGCAAAAAGATGAGCCTGTTGGGCCTGACCACGCTGGTCACGATCAACATGATGGGCTCAGGCATCATCATGTTACCGGCGAGCATGGCGCAGCTGGGCGCGATTTCGTTGTTGTCGTGGGTGATCACGGCAGTGGGCTCGATGGCCATCGCATATGGGTTTGCCCAGTGCGGACTGTTCTGTACGCGCACCGGCGGGATGTCGGCGTATACCGAAGAGGCCCACGGCAAGTCGGGATTTTTCCTGTGCTCGTTTCTGTATTTTCTGTCGCTGATCATCGCCAATGTGGCGATTGCCATTTCAGCCGTGGGCTATCTGTCTTCGTTTGTGCCGTGGCTGGGCAGCGGGCCGCTGCCGTTGTTCATCGGCAGTCTGGCGCTGATCTGGCTGACCACCGTGGCCAACTTCGGCGGCCCGCGCCTGACCGGACGCATCGGGGTGGTGACGGTGTGGGGCGTGATCATTCCCGTGGTGGGGCTGTGTGTGATCGGCTGGTTCTACTTCAATGCCGAGGTGTTTGTGGCGGCCTGGAACCCTAATCAGCTGGAACTGTGGGACGCCATCGGTGCGAGTATTCCGCTGACGCTGTGGGCATTTCTCGGCATGGAATCGGCGGCGCAAGGCTATGACGCGGTGGAAGAGCCCCAGCGCACCGTGCCGCTGGCCTGCCTGCTCGGCACCCTGGGCGCGGCGTTGGTGTACGTGCTGTCGACGGCGGTGATCCAGGGCATCGTGCCAAATGCGCAGTTGGCGGAGTCTTCGGCGCCGTTTGCCTTGGTGTATGCGCAGATGTTCACGCCCTGGGTGGGTGAAGTGATCATGGCGCTGGCGGTGGTGGCGTGCATCGGTTCATTGCTGGGCTGGCAGTTCACCCTGGCGCAGACGGCCAAGATGTCGGCGGACCAGCGTCTGTTTCCGGCCTTTTTCAGCCGGGTCAGCGCGACAAATGCGCCGGTACTCGGGCTGCTCGCGTGTGCGACGCTGCAAAGCCTGATTGCCCTGTCGACCATCTCGCCAACAGCCAGCGCGCAATTCAGCAAACTGGTGAACCTGGCAGTGGTGACCAACCTGGTGCCCTACGTGACCGCCCTCACCGGCTTGCTGGTAATGATGCACAAGGCACGCGCCACTGCAGCGGTGCAGGCGCGTAATACGCTGGTAGTGCTGGTAGCCGTGGGGTACTCGCTGTACGCGATTTATGCCTGCGGCGAAGAGGCCGTATTTGGCGCGATGCTGGTGCTGGCGTTCGGGTATTTGCTGTATGGATTCCTGGCCAGGCGCTTTGTCGAGGAACAGGTCTGGCCTCTTGGTACATAAAGGTCAACTGTGGGAGCGGGCTTGCTCGCGAAGGCGGTGGGTCAGCCAACCTTTTCAGCGACTGGCACACCGCTTTCGCGGGCAAGCCCGCTCCCACAGTTTTGATCGGTGTTTGAGCTTGAGATTAGAGGCGTTTCGACAACAGTTTCGACGACGGTACAACCCGATTCCAGCCTTAGAACACACGCCAAATGTGGGAGCGGGCTTGCCCGCGAAGGCGGTGGGTCAGTCACCCTTTTCAGCGACTGACACACCGCTTTCGCGGGCAAGCCCGCTCCCACAGTTTTGATCGGTGTTGGGCTTGAGATTAGAGGCGTTTCGACAATAGTTTCGACGACGGTACAACCCGATTCCAGCCTTAGAACACACGCCAAATGTGGGAGCGGGCTTGCTCGCGAAGGCGGTGGGTCAGTCACCCTTTCAGCGACTGGCACACCGCTTTCGCGGGCAAGCCCGCTCCCACAGTTTTGATTGGTGTTTGGGCTTGAGATTAGAGGCGTTTCGACAACAGTTTCGACGACGGTACAACGCGATTCCAGCCTTGAAATACATCCCAAATGTGGGAGCGGGCTTGCTCGCGAAGGCGGTGGATCAGTCACCCTTTCAGCGATTGGCACACCGCTTTCGCGAGCAAGCTGAACTGGTCAAGTAATCTTGGACACCGATTAAGGTTTCACGCCACCAGCTTCTCCCTGGCGACTGGTGACCGATAGTCGTTGTAGCTATGCGGCCTGGTGATGTTGTAGCGCGATACATAGCGCTGCACATCCGCTCGGGCCTCATGTTCCGACCCGTAGCCTGCTTCTGGCACCCACTCTGATTTCAAACTTCCAAAGAAACGCTCCATCGGAGCGTTGTCCCAGCATTCGCCTTTACGGCTCATGCTTTGTCGGAGTCCATGTTCCAGCAGTTCATTTCTGAATTTATGGCTGGTGTACTGGCAACCTTGGTCGGAGTGAAACAGTACGTCTTTTGGGCGACCGCGCAGTTCAATCGCCATGCGCAGGGCTTCGCAGGTCAGCGTGGCATCAGAGATCATCGAAAACGACCAGCCCACAATCCGGCGAGCGAACAAGTCCAGAACCGCCGCGAAATACAGCCAACGCTTGCCGACTTTGATGTACGTCACGTCCCCACACCACACCTGATTGACCGTCGCAACATCAAACTTGCGTTTGAGCACATGCGGTGCCACCAAAGCCTCCACGCCAGGTGACTTGTACTTATGGCGCCGGCGTTGACGGCTGACAATGCCTGCTTCTCGCATCAAGCTGCGAGCCATGAACCGCCCGACATCATGCCCGCCGGCTTGCAGCTGTTTAGCCAAGGTACGAGCGCCCGCAGACTTTCTCGACGCCCTGTGGTGCTTGACCAGCATAGCCTTGAGTTTCTCTCGCTTAGGGCTCACCTTGCCTTGGCGCTGACGCCATGCGTAAAAGCTACTGCGGTTTATTCCGAACACACGACAGCAATCGTTAACGCCGTACTGCTCGCCCAGCTCACAGATCAACGAGAGTGATCTTTGGCGTCCAAAAGCAGGAGAGCACTGGCCTTTTTTAGGATTTCGATATCCCGGTCTCTTTGCCTGAGCAAGGCTTTAAGTTCCTGGATCTCTCGCTGATCCGCGGTAATCGCCTTGGCTCCCACCGGAGTCGAGCCCAAGCGTTCCTTGCGAACTTGATCGACCCAGCGGCGCAAGGCCGTAGGGCCAATATCCAAGCTGGCACAGACCTCGGGAACCGACTGCCCCTCGTCCAGCACCATGCTGGCAGCCTTGAGTTTGAACTCACATGAATAAGATTTACGCATATCCAAACACCTCAGATTTGGACGCCATCATAGCGCCCGATTGAGGTGTCCAAAATCATTAGGCCAGTTCAAGCCCGCTCCCATAGTTTTGATTGGTGTTCGGGCTGGAGGCCGAGGTGCTGCAGCGGCATTTGAGCGAGTGTACAACCCCATCCCAGCATTGGAGCACACGCCAAATGTGGGAGCGGGCTTGCCCGCGAAGGCGGTGGATCAGTCACCCAATTCAGCGACTGGCACACCGCTACCGCAAGCAAACCCGCCCCTACATCCGCTAACTGGCGCGTTTATTTACGCGCTGCCTCCCACTGCTTGAGCAGATCGCCGTAGGCCACGGTTTCGCCCTTGGGTTTCTCGTTGGCGAGTTTTGGTTTCGGCGCGCCCGGTTGGTCGAACCAGTATTGCGCGTCACGCTCGGGGTTCATCTTCGGACCGCACACCGGTTGCACCTTGGAGCGTTCCAGGCGCGTCATGATCGCGTCCTGCTCCTTGGCCAGGTTGTCGAGGGCCTGTTGCGGGGTTTTCTCGCCGCTGGCGGCGGCGGCGATGTTGCTCCACCACAGTTGTGCCAGGCGCGGATAGTCCGGCACGTTGGTGCCGGTCGGCGACCACTCGACGCGGGCCGGGCTGCGGTAGAACTCCACCAGGCCGCCGAGTTTGGGCGCCATGTCGGTCATGGCCTGGGAATTGATATCGGACTCACGAATCGGCGTCAGGCCAACGATGGTTTTCTTCAGCGAGACGGTCTTCGAGGTCACGAACTGCGCATACAGCCAGGCCGCGAGTTTCTGTTTCTCCGGGGTCGACTTGAGGAACGTCCAGGAACCCACGTCCTGATAGCCCTTCTTCATGCCCTTTTCCCAATAAGGCCCGACCGGCGACGGCGCCATGCGCCACTTCGGCGTACCGTCGGCATTCACTACCGGCAGGCCCGGCTTGACCATGTCGGCGGTAAACGCGGTGTACCAGAAGATCTGTTGGGCGATGTTGCCTTGCGACGGCACCGGCCCGGATTCCGAGAAGGTCATGCCCGCCGCTTCCGGTGGTGCGTAGGCTTTCATCCAGTCCACGTATTTCTGCGTGGCGAATACCGCAGCAGGGCCGTTGGTGTCGCCGCCACGGGTCACGCTGGAGCCCACCGGATGGCAGTCCTCCACGCGAATGCCCCACTCGTCCACCGGCAAGCCGTTGGGCAGGCCTTTGTCGCCGCCACCGGCCATGGAGAACCAGGCATCGGTGAAGCGCCAGCCCAGGGATGGGTCTTTCTTGCCGTAGTCCATGTGCCCGTAGATGCGCTTGCCGTCGATTTCCTTGACGTCTTCGCTGAAGAACTTGGCGATGTCTTCATAGGCCGACCAGTTCACCGGCACGCCGAGGTCGTAACCGTATTTTTCCTTGAACTTGGCTTTCAGCTCCGGGCGCTCGAACCAGTCGGCACGGAACCAGTAGAGGTTGGCGAACTGCTGGTCGGGCAGTTGGTAGATCTTGCCGTCCGGCGCGGTGGTGAACGAAATGCCGATAAAGTCCTTGATATCCAGGGTCGGCGAGGTGAAGTCCTTGCCTTCGTTGGCCATCAGGTCGGTGATGGATTCGGTCTTGCCATAGCGAAAGTGCGTACCGATCAAGTCGGAATCGTTGACCCAGCCGTCATAGATATTCTTGTCGGACTGCATCTGCGTCTGCAGCTTCTCGACCACGTCGCCTTCCTGCAGCAGGTCGTGGGTCAGCTTGATCCCGGTGATTTCCGTGAAGGCCTTGGCCAGCACCTTGGACTCGTACTCGTGGGTGGTGAGGGTTTCCGACACCACATTGATCTTCATCCCACGGAACGGTTCGGCGGCCTTGATAAACCACTTGAGCTCCTCGAGCTGTTGGTCGGCCGTGAGGGTGGACGGTTTGAATTCGCTGCCGATCCATTTTTTCGCCGCATCTTCGTACGCATCGGCCCAGGCCGTGGCGCTCAAACCGCTGAGGGCCAATACGGCGGCCAATGAAATGCTATGTCGCAGCTTATTGTTTTTATCGAACATAGAGACCTCCTGGTTAGTTTCAAACGGGACCTGCGAACACAATCCCTGCAGGCGCCGGCGTGCCGGCGCCTACAGGGCAAGTACTAGCCCCAACGCATCACACTCAACAGCCATACCAGGGACAGCGCGGACGCCACCCAGATGCTCCAGTCGGTAACGCCGATGACCAGCAAATGCAGGTAGGCGCTGCCGAGAAGACCGATAAACAAGCGATCACCACGGGTGGTGCTGATCGGCAGAAAACCGCGCCGGGGGATGCTCGGCGAACGCAGCTCCCAGGTGGTCATGCCCGCCAGAATCAGGGCGATACCACCAAAGAACAGCGCGGTGGGGGTGGTCCAGGCCATCCATTCCATCATCGATTCCTCTAGACCCGGCCCAGGGCAAAGCCCTTGGCCACGTGGTTGCGAACAAACCAGATCACCAGCATGCCCGGCAGGATGGTCAACACCCCCGCCGCTGCCAGCACGCCCCAATCGATGCCCGACGCCGAGACCGTGCGCGTCATCACCGCCGCGATGGGCTTGGCGTTGACCGAGGTCAGGGTGCGCGCCAGCAGCAACTCGACCCAGGAAAACATGAAGCAGAAAAACGCCGTCACGCCGATGCCGGAGCCGATCAAGGGGATAAAAATCTTCACGAAGAACTTAGGAAAGCTGTAGCCATCGATGTAGGCAGTTTCGTCAATTTCCTTGGGCACGCCGGACATGAAGCCTTCCAGGATCCACACCGCCAACGGCACGTTGAACAGGCAATGCGCCAGTGCCACGGCGATGTGCGTGTCGAACAGGCCGATGGACGAATACAGCTGGAAAAACGGCAGCAGAAACACCGCCGGCGGCGCCATGCGGTTGGTCAGCAGCCAGAAGAACAGGTGCTTGTCACCGAGGAAGCGGTAGCGCGAAAACGCATACGCCGCCGGCAGCGCCACACTCAACGAAATCACCGTGTTCAGGCTCACGTAGTACAGCGAGTTGAGGTAGCCGGTGTACCAGCTGGGGTCGGTGAAGATCACCTTGTAGTTGGCCAGGGTGAAATCCTGCGGAAACAGCGTCAGGCCGCCGAGGATTTCGGTGTTGCTCTTGAAGGACATGTTCAGCAGCCAGTAGATCGGCACCAGCAGGAACAGGATGTAGATCAGCAGCGGAATCAGCTTTCTCTTGCTCATGTTGGCGGCCTCAGCGGTTGGCGTCGGAGTGGGTCATGGCGGTGTAGAACAGCCAGGACACCAACAGGATGATCAGGAAATACACCAGGGAAAACGCGGCCGCCGGGCCCAGGTCGAATTGACCTACAGCCATCTGGGTCAGCGTCTGACTGAGGAAGGTAGTCGCGTTACCCGGCCCGCCGCCCGTCAACACGAAAGGCTCGGTGTAGATCATGAAACTGTCCATGAAGCGCAGCATCACCGCGATCAGCAGCACGCTCTTCATCTTCGGCAACTGGATATGTCGGAACACCGCCCAGGCCGAGGCCCGATCAATCCGCGCCGCCTGGTAGTACACATCCGGAATCGCGCGCAGGCCGGAGTAGCACAGCAGCGCCACCAGCGAGGTCCAGTGCCATACGTCCATCACCAGCACGGTGACCCAGGCGTCCATGGTGTTGGCCGCGTAGTTGTAGCTGATGCCCATGGCGTTGAGGGTCGAGCCGAGCAGGCCGATATCGGCGCGGCCGAAAATCTGCCAGATGGTGCCGACCACGTTCCAGGGGATCAGCAGCGGAATGGCGAGGATGATCAACACCAGCGACGACCAGCGCCCCTTGGTCGGCATGGTCAGGGCGATGGCGATGCCCAGTGGGATTTCGATCAGCAGCACGCAGGCCGAGTAGATGAACTGGCGCAGCAATGAGTCATGCAGGCGCGGGTCGAGCAGCACCTGCTTGTACCAGTCGGCGCCGACAAAGTAGCGGCTGGACTGGTCGAAGATGTCCTGCACCGAGTAGTTGACCACGGTCATCATCGGGATTACCGCACTGAACGCCACCAGCAGGAACACCGGCAACACCAGCCACCAGGCCTTGTTGTTCTGCACCTTGTTCATGGCAGCACCTCCAGCAAGTAATCGTCGGCGTAGACCATCAGCCATTGCGCCGGGAAACTGATGGACGCCGTGCCTTCAGGCACCGGTTTGTCCTCGGCCAGGCGCACTTTCAGGGGCGCGCCGTCCAGCGTTAGGGTCATGATCTTGTAGGTGCCGAGGTCCTCGACGTGTGTGACAGCGGCCTGCAAGGCGTCAGGGTTGTACTCGTCCCACACGTGGATAAATTCCGGGCGGATGCCTACCTGGAGTTTCTTGTAGTCCGTATCGGCAATGCGCTGGGTCAGTGCCGTCGACAGGGGCAGATGAGTACCGGCAAAGCACACCCCGCCGGATTCGGCCTGCACCTCGATCAGATTCATCCCAGGGCTGCCGATGAAATAGCCGACAAAAGTGTGGCTCGGCCGCTCGAACAGCTCACGCGGCGTGCCGAACTGCACGATCTGCCCGCCGTACATCACTGCGATCTTGTCGGCGAAGGTCGAGGCCTCCAACTGGTCGTGGGTGACGTAGACCATGGTGATGTTGAACTGCTCATGGATCTGCTTGAGCTTGCGCCGCAGCTTCCATTTGAGGTGCGGGTCGATCACCGTCAGCGGCTCATCGAACAGGATCGCCGACACATCGTCGCGCACCAGCCCACGGCCCATGGAAACTTTCTGTTTTTCATCGGCGGTGAGGTTGCGGGCTTTCTTGGTCAGCAGGTTTTGCAGGTCGAGCACCTCAGCAATTTCCTGCACCTTGCTGTGAATCTTCGCCTCGGCCATGCCCTGGTTTCGCAGAGGAAAGGCCAGGTTGTCGAACACCGTCATGGTGTCGTACACCACCGGGAACTGGAACACCTGGGCGATGTTGCGCCGTTCAGGCGTCAGCTCGTTGACCACCTTGTGATCGAACAGCACCTGGCCCTCGGACGGGCTGAGCAGCCCGGAGATGATATTGAGCAGGGTCGACTTGCCGCAGCCCGAGGGCCCGAGCAAGGCGTAGGCACCGCCCTGCTCCCATACGTGGTTCATTTCCCGAATCGCGTAGTCTTCAGGCCCTGTCGGTGTAGGGCTGTAGCTGTGCGCCAGGTTCTGCAAATGGATCTCGGCCATCAGGCAACCCTCGCGACACGGCGTCCGGGAGCCTGGACCAGACGGCCCTGGGCATCGAACACAAACAGTTTATGGGTGGGGATATACACGCGGATCGGCGCGTCGACGTCGTACTCGTGCACACCCGGCAGGTGCAGCACCAAGAGGAAATGCTCGCTGCGCACATGCAGGAAGGTTTCCGATCCGCTGATTTCGGCGACTTCCACGGTCACTGCCAGCTCCAGGTCATCATCGTTGCTCGGCACCAGGCTGATATGGCTGGGGCGCACGCCGAAGCGGAATTCGCCTTCGCCAATCGGGCGCAGGTCGACGTTCAGCGGGAAGTGCACAAAATTGGCGAAACTCACCTCATTGCCGCTGATGCGCCCCGGCATCAGGTTGATCGGCGGTTCGGAAAACAGCTCGGCGGCCAGCACGGTCTGCGGCTGGTGGTAGACCTCGGCGGCCTTGCCACTCTGGATCACCCGGCCTTCGTGAAGAATCGTGGTGGTGCCGCCCAGGGCCAGGGCCTCGTTGGGCTCGGTGGTGGCGTAGATGGCGATGGTATGCCGCGCCTTGAACAGCTCGCGCATTTCCTGACGCAGCTCTTCACGCAGCTTGTAGTCCAGGTTGACCAGCGGCTCATCGAACAGGATCAGTTCGGCATCCTTGACCAGCGCACGGGCCATGGCCGTGCGTTGCTGCTGGCCCCCCGACAGCTCCAGCGGGTGGCGCTGGAGGAATTTCTCGATGCGCAGCATCCTCGCGGTTTCCAGCACCTTGCTCTGGATCAGCTCGTTGGAGACACCGGCCTGGCGCAACGGCGAGGCAATGTTTTCGAACACCGTCATGGTCGGGTAGTTGATGAATTGCTGGTAGACCATCGACACATTGCGCAGGCGCACTGGCTTTTGCGTGACGTCCACGCCGTTCATCAGGATGCGGCCGCTGTCGGGCTTGTCCAGGCCGGCCATCAGGCGCATCAGGCTGGTCTTGCCGGAGAGTGTGCGGCCGAGCAATACGTTGAAGGAGCCGGCTTCGAAACGCAGGCTGGCGTCGTCGATCCAGGTTTGGCCTTCGACAACGCGGGAGACATTTTCCAGGGTCAATGACATGACACGACCTTTTTATTATTGGAATGAATCTGGCCAATTGTCAGAGCGAGTTTCGTGCCAAAACGGCAAGGGCTTGATGTGTAAGGAAATGGGAAAACCCGATGTTCGTGTTTGAACACTCCAGGTGAACAACTGAACAGTCACGGGGTTGACAATGAACAGTTCTGAACAACACTCTCACCACCAACACAGGACATTTTGATCCGGTTTCAATGGTTGGATTGTGCAACACCCCATAACAATAAAAATGCAGGTCACCCCATGGCCGAACCACTGGCTCACGACACCCTTATCCAGGAATCCTGGCGCCGCTGCCGCGCGTTTGGGCTGGACCATCAGAGCACGCCCAGCTTCGATCAGCTGCCCGCCGAGGGCATCAGCCAATTGCTCGAAAGCCAGCATTCCCTGGTGCAGACCACCCATCAGGAGGTGCTGCCCTACTACGAAAACATCCTCAGCAACTCCAACTGCCTGATCATGCTGGCCGACAACCAGGGCCAGGTGCTGACCAGTTGGGGCACCCAGCGTTTTATCGAGCCCAAGCTGGCCCGGGGGTTCAGCGCCGGCGCCAGTTGGATGGAGCGCTCCAGCGGCACCAATGCCATCGGCACTGCGCTGGCCTGTGCGCAGGCGGTGCATATCGAACATGACGAACACTTTCTCAAGGCCAACCGCTTCATGACCGGCTCGGCGGCGCCGATCTTCGACGCGCAGCGCGAGATCATCGCGGTGCTGGATGTGTCCAGCGACAGCTACCTGCCGCCCTCCCACACCCTGGGCATGGTCAAGATGATGAGCCAGACCGTGGAAAACCGGCTGATCCTCAACCTGTTTCGCGGCGAGCATTTTCAACTGACCTTCAACACCGGCCTGAGCAACCTCGACAGCCAATGGGCCGGCCTGCTGATCTTCGATGAAAGCGGCCAGGTGCTGTCGGCCAACCGTCGCGCCGACAACCTGCTGGGCATCAGTCTGTCACGAGTGATGATCGACAGTTTGTTCAAGGTCTCGCTGCTGGAGTTGCTCAATCAGCCCGAGGGCCTGCCGTTTTCGCTGCAGGCGGCTGGACGCAACCGATTCCAGTGCCTGTTGAAACGGCCCAAGCAAATGCCGGTGCAGGCGCGGGTGTTCAGCCAACCCACGCCGCCAAAGCCGGCGGCGATTGGCCTGAACACCCTGCACTTTGGTGATGCGCGCGTGGAAAAGGCCGTGCGCCAAGCCGAACGCTTGCTGGAGAAGGACATCCCGCTGCTGATCCACGGCGAAACCGGCGTGGGCAAGGAAGTTTTCGTCAAGGCCCTGCACCAGGCGAGTTCCCGCAGTCAGCAGGCATTTATCGCGGTGAACTGTGCGGCGATTCCTGCCGAGCTAGTGGAATCGGAACTGTTCGGCTACGAAAAAGGCGCGTTTACCGGCGCCAATCAAAAAGGCAGCATCGGCCTGATCCGCAAGGCCGACAAGGGCACGCTGTTTCTGGATGAAATTGGCGACATGCCGCTGCCGACCCAGGCACGCCTGTTGCGGGTGTTGCAGGAGCGCTGCGTGCAACCGGTGGGCAGCAGTGAGCTGTTCCCGGTGGATCTGCGCATCATCTCGGCCACCAACCGGGCGCTGCGCGAGCAGGTGCAGGCCGGGCGTTTTCGCGAGGATTTGTACTACCGCATCGGTGGCCTGACCCTCGAGCTACCGCCGCTGCGCGAACGCAGCGACAAGCGCGCGCTGTTCCAGCAGCTGTGGCAGCAACATCGCGAGCCGACCCAATGGGCCGGCCTCAGTGCCGAGGTGCTGGCCCTGTTCGAGCAGCACCCCTGGCCGGGCAATTTGCGCCAGGTGAGCAGTGTGTTGCAGGTGGCGTTGGCGATGGCTGAGGAGCAGCCGATTCGCCCGGAGCACCTGCCAGATGATTTCTTTGTCGATCTGAATGTCGCCGCGCCGCCGCCCACCAGCGAGTACCTGGATGACAGCATCGACCTGGCCCAGCGCCTGAAAGCGGCCGGCGGGAATATTTCCCACCTGGCGCGGGAGCTGGGGGTGAGCCGCAACACCTTGTACAAGCGCCTGCGCCAGCACGAAGGCTAGCGCGGCTTGACCACCACCAGCAGGTCGGTGAAGTACTCCACCTGAATCGGCAGGTTGTCGGCCAGGGCCGAGAGCGCCGCAGCGGTGTCGTCCAGCTTGAATACGCCGGACACACGCAGGTTCTGCAGGGCCTGTGGGTCGTAGCGCACCAGGCCGTGACGGTAACTGGCCAGGGTTTGCAGCACCTCGCTCAGCGGCTGGTCGTTGACTTTGAGCAGGCCACGGGTCCAGGCGTCCGCGTCGGTGTTGCCGACGGCTTGTGGCGGTTGGGCGCGGCCATGGTCGAGGACCGAGCGCTGGCCGGCGGTGACGCTGACCCCTTCATTGGTCTGGCCTTTGACTGCGACGGTGGACTCGATCACGGTCACCACGGTGGTGCCGTCCGGCGCACGCTTGACCAGGTAACGCGTGCCCAGGGCGGTCGCGGTGCCTTGGTCGGTGCGCACCACGAAGGGCCGTTGCGCGTCCTTGGCGACCTCGACCCACAGTTCGCCCTGCAACAACTCGATGACGCGCTGGTGGCCGTCGAATTTCACGTCGACTGCCGAATTGCTGTTGAGCTGCAGCTGGCTGCCGTCTTCAAGGGCGATCTGGCGACGCTCGCCGACGCCGGTGCGCTGGTCGGCCATCCATACCGGCAGGTGTTCCAGGCCCAGCCAGCCGCACAATAAGACGCCAAGTAGCCCGACCACCTGAGTAGCCCGCGGACGCCGGGGGGCGAAGGCCCGGTTGAGTGCCACGCGTGCCGGTTGCGCAGGCACAGCATCGAGGCTGCCCCACAGGACGCGCATGCGTTCGATAGCCACCGCATGGCGTGGATCGGCCTGGCACCAGGTGTTGAATGCCTGGCGCTCGGCGTCGCTGACGTCTTCGTCGTGCAGGCGTGTCAGCCAATTCGCCGCTTGTTGAATGATCTGTTCGGAGTTCATGCCAGCGGATCTGCCGCATGCAGGCTGTGGTAGCAGTGCACCAGGGCGCTGGAGATGTAGTTCTTGACGGTGCTGGAGGACACCTCCAGGCGCGTGGCGATTTCGCTGTAGGTCAGGCCGTCGAGGCGGCTCAACAGAAAGGCTTCGCGCGCCTTGGCCGGCAGGCCGGCGAGCATTTCGGCGATGCGCTCCAGCGCTTGCAGTGCTACATGGATGGCGGCCGGGTCGGGCATGCCGGCGTCTTCGCATTGGATTACCAGGGCTTCCATGTAGGCTTTTTCGATGCGCCGACGCCGCGCGCCGTCGATCAATAACCGCCCTGCCGTGGTGGCCAGGAACGCCCGTGGTTCCTTGATATTTTGCGGTTCGGCGAGCATCAACACGCGGATAAACGCGTCGTGGGCCAGGTCGGCAGCATACTGGGAGCAGCCGAGTTTTTTGCGCAGCCAACCGTGCAACCAGCCGTGGTGCTCGCTGTACATCGCCGTAAGGGTCTGCTGACGCTCTGAATCGCCCAGCGCGGCCGGAATGTCATGCATGCGCAAAAAGATCTCAAATGGGAAGAGTTACCAATTGCGCAAACAATGCCAGTAAATCGGTGTAGGAGCAAGAGCGCCCGCCCGATGCGCCAGGGAAAGTTTCGCCCCCTGTGGCGAGCGGGCTTGCCCCGCGTTGGGCGGCGAAGCAGCCCCTGTCACTGCTGGCGATGAGTGTCAGGTTTGTTGCGTTGAGTCTTAATGGGGCGGCTTCGCCACCCAACGCGGGGCCCGCTCGCCACAACAAGCCTGGCAGCTACAACAAGCCTGCCAGCAACAACAAGCCAAGCCCTTCATCACAATGAGCCTATTCACCGCAGGGGGCGGTCGCTGCAGGTTGATGCTACGTTCACGCTCCGCCGGTGACACGGCTCCGTGCCGAGATCAAGTGCGCCAGACCCCGCCCCTTGTGGTGAGCGGGCTTGCCCCGCGTTGGGCTGCGAAGCAGCCCCTGTCACTGCTGGCGATGAGTGTCAGGTTTATTGCGTTGAGTCTTAATGGGGCGGCTTCGCCACCCAACGCGGGGCAAGCCCGCTCGCCACAACAAGCCAGGCCCGTTATCACAATGAGCCTATGGCGGCTGTCGCGGCAGGTTGATGCTACGTTCACGCTCCGCCGGTGACACGGCTCCGTGCCGAGATCAAGTGGGCCAGGCCCCGCCCCTTGTGGTGAGCGGGCTTGCCCCGCGTTGGGCTGCGAAGCAGCCCCTGTCACTGCTGGCGATGAGTGCCAGGTTTATTGCGTTGAGTCTTACTGGGGCGGCTTCGCCACCCAACGCGGGGCAAGCCCGCTCGCCACAACAAGCCAGGCAGCAACAACGAGCCTGCCAGCAACAACAAGCCAAGCTCGTCATCACAATGAGCCTATTCACCACAGGCGGCGGTCGCTGCAGGTTGATACTACGGTCACGCTCCGTCTGTGCCACGGCGCGCTGCAGAGATTAAATGGGCCATGCCCAGCCCCCTTGTGGTGAGCGGGCTTGCCCCGCGTTGGGCTGCGAAGCAGCCCCTGTCACTGCTGGCGATGAGTGCCAGGTTTATCGCGTTGAATCTTAATGGGGCGGCTTCGCCACCCAACGCGGGGCAAGCCCGCTCACCACGACAAGCCTGGCAGCAACAACGAGCCTGCCAGCAACAACAAGCCAAGCTCGTCATCACAATGAGCCTATTCACCACAGGCGGCGGTCGCGGCAGGTTGATGCTACGTTCACGCTCCGCCGGTGCCGCGGCTCCGCGCCGAGATCAAGTGGGCCATGCCCCGCCCCTTGTGGTGAGCGGGCTTGCCCCGCGTTGGGCTGCGAAGCAGCCCCTGTCACTGCTGGCGATGAGTGTCAGGTTTATTGCGTTGAGTCTTAATGGGGCGGCTTTGAACTGGCCTAATGATTTTGGACACCTCAATCGGGCGCTATGATGGCGTCCAAATCTGAGGTGTTTGGATATGCGTAAATCTTATTCATGTGAGTTCAAACTCAAGGCTGCCAGCATGGTGCTGGACGAGGGGCAGTCGGTTCCCGAGGTCTGTGCCAGCTTGGATATTGGCCCTACGGCCTTGCGCCGCTGGGTCGATCAAGTTCGCAAGGAACGCTTGGGCTCGACTCCGGTGGGAGCCAAGGCGATTACCGCGGATCAGCGAGAGATCCAGGAACTTAAAGCCTTGCTCAGGCAAAGAGACCGGGATATCGAAATCCTAAAAAAGGCCAGTGCTCTCCTGCTTTTGGACGCCAAAGATCACTCTCGTTGATCTGTGAGCTGGGCGAGCAGTACGGCGTTAACGATTGCTGTCGTGTGTTCGGAATAAACCGCAGTAGCTTTTACGCATGGCGTCAGCGCCAAGGCAAGGTGAGCCCTAAGCGAGAGAAACTCAAGGCTATGCTGGTCAAGCACCACAGGGCGTCGAGAGAGTCTGCGGGCGCTCGTACCTTGGCTAAACAGCTGCAAGCCGGCGGGCATGATGTCGGGCGGTTCATGGCTCGCAGCTTGATGCGAGAAGCAGGCATTGTCAGCCGTCAACGCCGGCGCCATAAGTACAAGTCACCTGGCGTGGAGGCTTTGGTGGCACCGCATGTGCTCAAACGCAAGTTTGATGTTGCGACGGTCAATCAGGTGTGGTGTGGGGACGTGACGTACATCAAAGTCGGCAAGCGTTGGCTGTATTTCGCGGCGGTTCTGGACTTGTTCGCTCGCCGGATTGTGGGCTGGTCGTTTTCGATGATCTCTGATGCCACGCTGACCTGCGAAGCCCTGCGCATGGCGATTGAACTGCGCGGTCGCCCAAAAGACGTACTGTTTCACTCCGACCAAGGTTGCCAGTACACCAGCCATAAATTCAGAAATGAACTGCTGGAACATGGACTCCGACAAAGCATGAGCCGTAAAGGCGAATGCTGGGATAACGCTCCGATGGAGCGTTTCTTTGGAAGTTTGAAATCAGAGTGGGTGCCAGAAGCAGGCTACGGGTCGGAACATGAGGCCCGAGCGGATGTGCAGCGCTATGTATCGCGCTACAACATCACCAGGCCGCATAGCTACAACGACTATCGGTCACCAGTCGCCAGGGAGAAGCTGGTGGCGTGAAACCTTAATCGGTGTCCAAGATTACTTGACCAGTTCACTTCGCCACCCAACGCGGGGCAAGCCCGCTCGCCACAACAAGCCTGGCAGCCACAACAAGCCAAGCCTGTCATCACAATGAGCTCGGTCATCACAACAAGCTCGACCTCCACAACAAGCCCAACCTCCACCACAAGCCTGGCAGCCAACATCAAGCGCATTCATCACCACAAGCTCACCACGGCGGGGCGGTCGCGGCGGGTTAACGCCAGCTCCACGAGACGCCGGTGTAGATGCCGCGACCGTCTGCCGGGGTCGAGCGGGCCGTGTCCAGGCCTTTGTCGTCGTAGCCGGGGGTGACGGTGTTGGCGTAGCGCCGGTTGGTGAGGTTGCGCAGGTCGACCCACGCTTGCCAGTCCTGCTTGGGCGCGTCGTAGCCGAAGGTCGCCCCCAGGGTCGTGTAGGACGCGGCGTAGTACGAGTTGGCGTAGTCCACCGCCACACGCGAGGAATACTCGGTGTTGAGGCTGGTGTAGAAACCGGTCGGGTGGATGTAGCGCAGTTGGGCCTGGTAGTAGTGCTTGGGAATGCCCGGCAAGCTGTTGTAGCCGAAACGGTCGTCGTCGCGGTAGTGGAAGTCACTGAAGGTGTAGGCCTGGCGCAGGGCCACCTCGCCGCTGCGGCCGCCTTCCCATAACGGGCTGAGCAGGCTCAGTTCCACGCCCTGGTGCACGGTGGGGCTGGCGTTGGATTCGGCAATGATCGCATTGCTGGAAGAGGTCTGGGCCTGGGTTTCCACACTGAGCAACTCGTGGCGTACTTCTGAACGGTACAGCGCGAGGTCCCACTGGCCGATCCACGCCTCGCCCCGACTGCCGACCTCCAGGGTGGTCGCGGTCTGGTTTTTCAGGCTGACGCCTTCACGCTGCAGGCCAGTAGCCGGGCCGCTGCCTGGGCCGAAGTATTTGTTGGAACCCCAGATCATCGACCAGGCGTGCGGCGGCTCGACCGAACGGCTCAGGTTGCCGTACACCTGCAATTGCGGGGTGAAGTCATAACGCAGGCCGATGCGCGGGGCGTAGTCCCAGTCATGCTGGCTCAGCGGCGCCTGGCCTTCGGGGTAGGTCACCTGGGTTTCGCGGCGGGTGTAGATCGCCGCCAGGCCGGTGGTCAGCCACAGGTCCGGGACCAGTTCCAGGTCGTTACCTATATGCAGCACGGTGTCGGAGCCCAGGTAGCTGTAGTCGCGGGTCTTGGTTCCGGGTGCGTAGGTGGCCGTATTGCCGGCGGGCGTGCGTACATATTCCGACGCGCCGTTGTTGGGCATCGCTTGCGTGGTGCGCAGGCCGACCGTGGTGGTGCTGTCGTGGCCGAACAGCGTGTCCTGGCGGATGTAATTGAGGGTGCTGCTGATGTCGGTGTAGGCAACCTTCAGGCGGTTGGTGCCTTCACGCAGGTCCATCGGATAGTCGTGGTAGGCCAGTCCGACTTCGACGCGGGAGCTGTCGTCCAAGTGCAGGGTGGTCTTGTTGGCGATCCAGGTCGAGCCCGGTTGTAGGCGCTTGGAGTCGCGGGCGGCGTTAAGGCTGTTGGCCGCACGCGGGTCGTGGCTGATCTGCGCACGGGTAAGTTTGCCGGGGGTGTCGTTGGTGGTTTCGCGGTAGCGGAAATAGAAACGGGTTTCCAGGTCCGGGTTGAAGCGGTAGCCGAAGTTGGCCGCCACGCCCTTGCCCGTGGCAGCGCTCTGGCGTTGGTAGCCGTCGGACTCGGAGTCGGTGAGGCTGATGTAGTAGTCGGCATCCCCCAGCACTTGCCCGGAGCTGATCTCGCGTTGGGCGTAGCCACGGCTGCCGGCCTCATAGCGCAGCTGCAGCTTGGGCGCATCGTAGCCGGTGCGGGTCACATAATTGACCGCGCCGCCCAGCGCTAATGCGCCCTGGTCAAAGCCATTGGCACCGCGCAGCACCTCGACGCGGCTTTGCCACAAGGGGTCCTTGAGCTCATAAGGGGTCCCGCCGGGGCCGGTCAGCGGCAAGCCATCGAACATTTCATACAGCCCCGAGGCATGCGAACCCGGGCTGCGATTGAGGCCGGAACCGCGAATCGACAGCTTCACCCCTTCATTATTCGCCGCCTTGGCGTACACCCCAGCCTGGTACCTGAACACATCTTCGTTGGTGCTCACCCGCCCCTGCTGCACGCTGTTCATGTCGATGAAATTGGTGCCGCCGGGCACGCTCTTGAGTTGTGCCTGGGCGACTTCACCAGCACTCGCCTCGCTGCTGGTGACTTCGACCGGGGCCAGTTGCAGGTCTTCGGCCTGCACCAGCGAACTTAAGGTCAGGGCGGCAAAAAAGAGCGGGGGTTGGCGCAGCAGCATCGAGGCAGGTCCTTGGAATTCGGGGGCGTGGCAGGCTGGACCTGGCACGCGAACAGTGTTGGGAAGGCAGGCGCGCCCGCCAGGTCACGCCTTATTAACGGACCAGACGCTTCCCACAACAGTGTCGGACCCAATTTATGGGTTAAGTCCAAAATCGAATTACCACATGCAAACTCAGTATTTAAAGAAATAACCGGCAGGCATTACTGTGGAGCCACTGAACCAACCACGCCGCACGAGACTGCCCCCATGCAAACATCCGCCACCGTCATCGACTTCACGCTCCATCGCAAACGCCGCCAGGCGCGTGCCGCGGCTGAGCTGATGTGGGCGATGTACGCGGCGCGTGCCGGGCTGGCGGTGTTTACCGCGCAGGCGACACCGTCCAGCGATACTCGCCGGGCGTAAGGCCGATGAATTTCCTGCACGTGCTCCCCGAACCACCCGAACCCCTGCCCAAACCCACTGTTGACGACGACGTGATCAGCTTGTGCGTCGCGCATAACCTGCAACGCCTGCGCAGCAAACGCCATCTGTCACTGGATGGCCTGGCGCGTGTGTGCGGGGTCAGCCGGGCGATGCTGGCGCAGATTGAATCCGGGCGCAGCGTGCCGTCGATCAAGGTGCTGTGCAAGATCGCCAAGGGCTTGAAGGTGTCGGTCGCGGCGTTCCTGGAGGACCGCGCGTTCGAAGGCGTCGAGGTGCTGCCGGCACACCAGAGCAAACGCCTGGTGAGTGCCGACGGCGCGTTTACCAGCCGCGCGTTGTTTCCCTACGATACGGCGCGTCAGTCGGAGTTCTACGAGATTCGCCTGCGTGCGCTTGGCGAGGAAGTCTCCGAAGGCCACGGCCCCGGCATCCAGGAGAACCTGGTCGTGGCGCAAGGTGTGCTGGAGGTCAGTGTCAACGATGAGCGCTACCTGCTCTCCACCGGCGACTCGATCCTGTTTTATGCCGACCAGCCCCACCGCTACCGCAACCCGGCGGACAGCGAAGCCGTGGCGTTCCTGGTGATCACCTACCCCGAACGCCTGGATTAATCCCGGCAAAAAAAACGCCCCGAATCATCGGGGCGTTTTTTATTGCGCTACCTGTCAGCAGGTGCAGCACATCATCGGCATGCCGTTGCAGCTCATCATCATCGGCATGGCGCAGTCGTTCATCATTTTATTCATGAGCATGCAGCAGTTTTTCATCATGTCCATGCTCATGCCCGGCATCGGCATCATTTTGCACATCATGCCGTCAGCCTGCAGGGTGCATTCCATCACGCACTTCATCATCGGCATCATCATGCCCATCGACATCATCGGCATGTTCATGCCCGACATCATCGCCATGGTCTCGGCGGACATGCACATCATCGACATGTTGGCGCACTGCATCATCATCGGCATGCCGCAGTTCATCATCATCGCCATCATTTCGGCGTTGGTCTTGAACTGAGCCATGTCCATGCCCGCCGCCGGCTTCATGGTGCACATCATGGCGTCAGCGGCCATTTCGCATTTCATGGTGGCCATCATCATCGGCATGCCCATCATCGGCATCATTGGCATGGAAGTGTTCATCGGCATCTGCATTGCATTCATCATGTTCGAAACTCCGTAATCGACAGGAAATGAGTAAGTTCTGGGGCCGATTCTAGAGACGCCAGGCAGCGGCGCAAGACGGCGACAGAGCAGCAGGATCGGATGTTCGGAGGGAAGCTTAGTCGATCAAGACAGCTGTGCCGGCTGTGATGGTGGGCATTTCGTTGTTATCGCGTCGTGGATGTCCGTGACACGCGCCAATTCGACGTCATGGATATTCGATCCAGGCATGTCGTCCAATCTTATGGAAATAAACGGTCTAACGACGGCGTTCAATCGCTAGGCTGCGCCAGTAAGTCCAGCAATTCCTGCGCTTCTGATCCCGGCGCAAACCTGAACCCGTACATTTCTTCGGCGGCAAGGATTTCAACCAGCGCACCCAGCAGCTGCGCTTCGGTTGGCGAACCTTGCAGCAGTGCGTGCGCGGGCAGTAACAGCTCCGCTGGAACACCCTGGACACTCGCGGCATCGATCACGGCAAAGAGCATAAAGCGCAGGCGTATTTCGCGGTCTGTCGGCCAAACCGTTTTTCGCTTACCCAAGGGAGGGCCTCATTTTTTCGGAAAAGTCCGAGGCTATTGCGCACTGAGGGGTGATTCAAGCGGCGGGATGCAAGATAGGCCGTTTCCTACAGAGAAAAGAGACATAGCCCAGCAAACCACCTTGATGGGTTCAGGCTCTGCTGCGCTGCAATTCCAGCGTAGTGCCGATGAGCCGCGTAAAGATGCTCAGGATTTCGAGCATTTGGGTGTTTTCAAACTGCCTGGGCAACACGTCCAACGCGCACAAGGTGCCAAAAAAAGTGCCGTCGGAGAACACGATGG
This sequence comes from Pseudomonas sp. TH21, assembly GCF_016651025.1. Taxonomy (NCBI): domain Bacteria; kingdom Pseudomonadati; phylum Pseudomonadota; class Gammaproteobacteria; order Pseudomonadales; family Pseudomonadaceae; genus Pseudomonas; species Pseudomonas sp. TH21. The sequence goes on from NZ_JAEKEQ010000001.1 coordinate 3,975,388, forward strand.
GCAACGAGATATAGCTCTCGAAGCCATGCTCCTTGGGCAACGGGTGCTCCCAGAATACCGGGTCGCGACTGGCATGCTCGATGACGATCGACTTGCGATTGGCGCGTAACTGGTTGCACAACGTGGCCTCCACGAGCAACTCGTCGCCGGCCTCCAGCCCGAACTGCAACTCGTCATGAACCGCACACGCCACCCAGTGCGTGTCCGTCATCTTGGAAATGGCTGAAAAGCGCATTCCGGTCAAACGCGAAGTCAGTCGCAAGATATTTGAAGTGGTTTCGATCTCTGTGATCGCGTCCAGCTCTTCAATGGTTAGATGTTTGATAACACGCTCCTCACATGACAGGTCTCCCCCCTGCATCGGCCATTGGCGATGAGGCTTAAATCCACGCCGACGAAATGCATCACTGCACCGGCAGGAAATTCATCAGCAACAGGCTCTGCGCGTAATTGAGCCCAATGCGCCGGTAGCGTTCATCCAGCATCTGGGTCAACAGGTCGAGGCGCGCGACGATCTTGCCGAACTCCACGGCGAAGCTGAGGTTGCTGCCCTCCTCCGAAATTTCGTTGGAAAACAGCAGCAGCACGCCATTCGCATCCTGGCGCTTGCCGAGCAGCCAGGTGGCCTTCTCGATATTGCGCGCGGCGTTGCTGACGAACTGCGGGTTGATCGAGTCGGTGATGTAGAACTCGGTGCGGCCACCGTGGGCCGTCACAATCATGCTGCCGATGGCATAGATAAAGGCGCCGACCCGGTCGCCTTTGAACTCCGGACTCAGCGAATAACTCAACGCGGCCAAATCGCGGCGGTCGCCAAGGGCCGGCAGTGATCGACGCTGCTCAATGGCCTGGCGAATTTCCCGCGCGGCGCTCACCGCATCCGGGTAACCCGACTGGCGCCACTGGTTGGGGTTGCGCAGGTAGAGCTTGTTCATCAGCAAATACAGGCTCTGCAAGTTGTCGCGCATGCCCAGGGTGGCCATGCGGTCGACACTCGTCTGGAAAAACTCATCGGGTTTACCATTGCTGAACTGCTTGGCGATATCTTGCCCTTGCTGCTGCGTACACCCGCCAACACAGAGCATTAACACTGCCGCCAGCCACAGTGGCTGGCGCCTCCATCGAATCTTGAATAACAGTAACGTGCGATCCATCGGCACCCGATCTGGTTCTCATGCCCCGCGCGGGGGATCGGCGGGGCTGCGACAAAGATAGATAGGAGAAATGCCAAAAAGTGCAATAGGGGCCGGCAGATAGTTGTAAACCGTACGCCTGGGGATCAAACGTGAAGAATTCGGCGCAGGCACTATACTCAGAGGAACAGTTGCGAGTGACTTTGGCGAGCCAAGGAAGATTGACAACACCCATCTCTCTCTTAACAGCAACTGTACTGGAGGGTCGCGGCGATGAAACACCCCATTAGAGCTCAAATTTTTGTTCAGGTAATTTGCTTGCTTTCGGTGGCTCAGCTTTTCTGCTGAGCAGTGCGTCACTGCCTTTTAACTCTGCTGCTGGTGCGGCATGGAGGGCTGTTGCCGTTTACCTGGAATCGCGCCGATTACGCCCGCCAGGCAAACTGGCGCGTAGTGCGGTCCAAAGGATGTTAAGAACATGCAGGCCAACCGCAGGCCCCGTTGAAGATTGCCCAATGGCGCTGGACTCAAACCAGCCCCGGGCAAGCGCAGACACCACTTCAGCGTCGCGGGGCTCGGGAGCCTTGGTTTAGATAAATTGCCGGGGTTCCTCGGATGAAGCCGAAATCCTTTTCAGGCATTAAACTTCGAACGACTCCGTCACTGCGAGGAGAACTTTCTCCGATTTTATAAGGCAGTCACAGGAGTCCTCTTTCGATAGTGGCGTAATGACACTTCTGCAGCCATGCGTCGTGTACAACGTGAAAGGATTCACACTTATGGAACTTCAGCGTTGAAGGCCAATAACCGACCCAATAGTATTTTTCCCGCCCGGGCGCACCTCTTATACGGATATTGTTCTGCGCCAGCTCGGGACTTCTGCGTTGCGCAGGCAATAAAACATTGAGGTTTGCCATGCGTCTTTCCAAACTCGCACCCGCCGCCGCCCTGTTCAGCCTGTTCACCCTGCCCGCCCACGCCGCCGACCTGAGTGCTCTCACGGGTGCGCTATCGTCTGCCCTCGGTGGTGCCAACAACAGCACCGTCAACGCCAATAACAGCAACAGTGCCTCCTGCCAGCAACAGGTTCGCGACCTGCAGGCAAACATCAATGCCGCCAATGCCAAGGGCGACACCTTGCGCGCAACCGCTTACCAGGCGGCGCTCACGCAAACCAACAAAAGCTGCAGCAACTCTACCTACAACGCCCAAGCGCAGGTCGACACCAACCCGCAACGCCAGCAGAACGTCAACAAGGCGGCGGATGCTATCAACGCCATTGGCGGATTGTTCAAGTAGTCCGTAACACGCAGTGAAAAAGGCCCGCGAATGCGGGCTTTTTCATGGGCATCCGTCCACCCTGGACACCGCTGGAAGCGATAGATCAGGCGCGATGTGTGGTGCGATTTGGAAACTTCGCCTGCCGGCGGCCAGCGTTCTGGGGCTGCGTAGATGCCTTGGCCAAACGGATGTGATCGGCGCATCCGTCACCCCTAGGCATCAACATGCCACTAGCACATCTGTTCTATGTTACTGCCCCCATCATGATGCTAGTTTCTTGACCCCTTAGATAGCCACTTCGCAAGTTCAAGGAGTTGAACAACCGATGTCTTTTTATTCTGGAATCAATCAACGTCGTCTCCTATTGGTTGCGCTCCTATCAGTGTTTACTTGCGCATGGGCCAATGACTCAAGTCCCACCGGAGATTGGTGGATCATCTACGGGGATGGCGCGCCCGGCAAGAATGTGACCTATGTCGCAGATCGAACTTCCGTGACGCCCTCTAAAAAAACCAAGGGAGCCCAGTTAGTCGCCGTTACTTTAGTTTATGAAGAACTGGGCAAGCCCATGATTGACGTCTACAACATGGAGGTCCAGTGCCCAACGCATAAGTTTCGATTTATCAATGGTCAATCTGTCTCGCGCATGGGTAGCCTGCGGCACTTGAAAGTATCGGAAAAATGGCAGGACGTGAAAGACCCCTGGGTCCAGCGCAGTGCTGAGTTCGTCTGCTCGCCAAAGAGCAAAGATATGATTGCGATGGGCAAGATGGAATATATGCAGATGATTAATATTACCCAGCAGATGTTCTTTAAGCTGGCGCCCATCCGCGAGAAAAGTCAGATGATGGAGGACCTGGACTCCATACTGGGCAATAAATAGCAAATCGATCCGCACGCTGACGGAGACGGATACTTAGGGGTTGCGAGCGCGTCAACTTGAACGGGCATCGCGATGGATAAGTATCCGCTAAACCCCAATACAGACATCAGATGTAGTTTTTTACTTTTAGCGAGACAGAGGGCGTCGGGATGGAGAAGTTGGCTAAAACAGTGTTGCTAGGGGTGGTCATTTCATCAGTACTGCTTTTGAATGGTTGTAGCACCATTGCCCAGTCTCGCTGGGAAGGGCGAGACCTCCAGGAGGCACTGGATTTATTTGGCAAGCCCGATTCAATGAAAAAGCAAACAGGCCCGAACGGCGAGGCGCTAGCGGTACTGACTTGGTATAAGTCCTCAAGTTGGACCAATACTGAAGCAGCAGGAACCTCGATGAACCACACGGGCAATGGCATGGTGTACACGGAACATTATCAAACGGTCGGACATAGCTCTTCCTGCAAACTTGAGGCGACGGTCAACAAAGCCAAAAAAATCGTACTTTTTAGAATCGAGGATGGGCGCATCCTCCATGGCAAGTGCACGAACGTCCCTTATGTACCTGGGTATATCCCCCCAGGCTTTTAAAAACTGAGCCATCCAATGATAGATGGCTCACCGCGGGTTTCTGAACGCCTTACCCATTTTATAGAGTGTGAGTCTGTCGATCTGAATGAAGCCTTACAAGCTTCTGTGGAGAAGATAACTGCAACAGCGTTTGGGGTTTTGCCTCAAACAGCTTCCGAGCATCCAAGCCAAAAACTCACCCCATCCTTCTCAACGCGCGATGGCCCTGACATACGCCTGAGACGGCCGTAGGGCGATCAATCCTTGGCCCCCCGTCATCGGTGATGGCGACAGCTCGTTGCGCATGTGCTGGGGCAAGCCTGCATCCAACAGATGGGTATAGGCTTCTTTGTGAATGCTGCCGGTGCTGACAAGGTTTTTGGGCTGAAGTCAAGCGCATACGACAGTCGGAACGTTCAGACAACTCCCGCAGTGATGCCGGCGGCACTAGCTGGTTTAGGCGTCCTCATTGCCGTTGTGAAGGAAAGGTCATCGGCCTCGCCAAAGGCCGTGGCAAGCGCAAGCCAATACCAGCCGATCAGCTCCTATCGAAGTCATCCACGAACTGCCGGGAATGAACTGACAGGCTTCTGCAGCCGCCGCAAACACGTCATCGGCGAGGGAATCAGCAAGCAGCTTGAGTGGTGTCGATGCAGATACGGATGATCAGGCACGTCCGTAAAGTCTACGGTTAACGCAACTGCGAAACGATGCCGGTAACGACGGACAATCCAGCTCAACGAATTAGCCGACCGCAAACATACCGCATAAATAATAGAACTTGATTCTTGTAAATGAACCCACTCAACAGCCCCACCCCCCCCAAAAGATTACCGTAAGGAGTGCGTTAAAAACACCGACAGCTGTAGCTATCGCGAGCGCCATACAAAGAAATGTGAAGCAGTACAGTTTTAATCGAGGGATACGTTCCCAAAGTAGACAGGAGAGCTCGGTGCGACATACAAAGAAAATCCAAAACGAAAATGCCGTTGAGCCTGCCGCACCAGCAGCACCATAGGCAGGTATCAAGCAATAACAAAGTATAAGATTTGTTAGCATCGATGCCACACTCGCATAAATAGAATACGATGTTTTACGTATAATAGTTACACCGATGCCGGTGACCTCAGACAAGGTATAAAACAACGGCCCTGAAACACAAGCAACTACCAAATACTTCACAGACGAGTACTTCTGTGGAAGGATGAACTCAAGCAGTCCAGAGAACATTCCAACCGACACAAAAGCAAAAATGACAACTACTGTAATACTATCAAGAAATTTTGATATTTTTGCCACATCCTCCCCAGCAGCGGACCATTTATAAACGACAGGGGCCCAGACAGTAGAAAATATACTTTGAAATATTATTGCCACTCCAGCGAAACTTGCCGCAACGGAATAAACCCCCAATTGATCCAAGGTTGAAAAAAAACGAAGAAAAATTCTATCTACTGCTTGCATCCCCCAATACGCGACACCGCTAGCCACCAATGGCATACCAAATTTTAAAGCACTTGCATAATTCAAAAATTCAACTTTTTTTGAAAAAATCCCTAACCACTCCCCCCTTGTGCGCCATGTAAAAAAAATGAAAACACTTAATGCTGATAAAGAGTAAAAAGTTAGAAGCTCGAGGAAATCTCTTACACCAGTGAAAACACTGACTAAACACAGCATGACAAACATGAGGAATTTCGGAATCACTTGACTAAGCGAATACTCAAAGGCACGCTCCTGCATACGCAACACAAGCGACAAAAATGAGGAACAGAAACCAACAACCAAACATAAAACAATCAACAATGTAAATATTCCACCACTGATATCAAATAGAATACTTGAGATAGACCACGGCCCCAACAACATAACCAAAACAACTAGCCCAAAGAACCCTAACCCTGGAAACAAGCATACACGAAGGAGCTGAACTTTATCTAATGACTGGTGATACTCTCGAACGTAAGTCTGATCCAGACCCAGACCAAATAAAAGTATACAAAAGCTGTTAGTAACTTGCAGCATTGATATTCGACCAATATCTTCTGCTGAATAAATCCACGTCATGAGTGGCAACGTGACAAGAGCAAGCAACGCCCCACCCACTGGCCCAAGAGAAAACTCCACTATTTTTCTTGGCCCCATTAATAGAATTCTTTTATAGAATTTACTACGTGATCCACTTGGGCCTCTTTCATTCCATACCAAATGGGCAGTCTAATAAGACGTTCACTCTCGGCAGTGGTGTAGTTATCTACACCATGAAATCTACTGTGGAGCTTCCCCGCCAATGATGAGTGTAAAGGAACATAATGAAAAACCGCCATCACTCCACACGTTTTCAAATGATCAAGCATCTGAGTTCGCTGGTTTATATCCTTAAGCTTGAGATAAAACATATGCGCATTGTGCGTTCGATCTTTATGCACTTCAGAAGTCACCAGGATATTCCGGCCCACCAAGGCACTCAAGCCCGAAAAGTACCTATCCCAGATCGCCAGCCTCGACGCATTTATTTCATTTACCTTTTCAAGTTGCCCCCATAAAAAGGCAGCCTGCAAATCGCTCATCAAATAGCTACTACCTATATCCACCCAGCTATACTTATCTACTAATCCTCGAAAAAACTTGCTTCGATCAGTACCTTTTTCTCTAATAATTTCCGAACGCTCTACGAACTGAGCATCGTTAACAATTAGTAACCCACCTTCACCTCCGCTCGTGTAGTTTTTAGTCTCATGAAAACTAAACGCCCCAATATGCCCAATGGTCCCCAAAGCACGACCTTTGTAAGTAGACATCATTCCTTGCGCAGCGTCTTCGACCACGTATATACCGTATCGGTCAGCAATTGACATAATGACGTCCATATCACATGCCACACCCGCATAGTGGACCGGGACGATTACCTTTGTTTGAGCAGTAATTGCAGACTCAATCAACTGCTCATTTATATTCATCGTATCAGGCCGAATATCAACGAATACTATTTTTGCTCCGCGAAGGGCAAAAGCGTTCGCCGTACTAACAAAAGTAAAACTAGGCATAATTACTTCATCACCTGGCCCCACCCCAATAAGAATAGCCGCCATTTCTAATGCATGAGTGCACGAGGGGACAAGTAGTGCTTTGGAGCACTTCAATTCACCCTCAAACCACGCTTGACATTTTTTACTATAAGGACCGTCTCCCGAAATCTTAGAACTTCTCATCGCAGACAGCACATGCTCATCTTCTGAACCCGTATAAGGCGGCACATTAAAATTTATCATACTTAACGAAACCTTGTTCTAAATGGAATATTTTGCAACTCGAGAGACGACCCCGGTAACTCAGCAGAAGTTATTTTCAACAACCCCTCGCCACATATCACAATCGGCAAGCCCTCATCCTTAAAAATAATTTTTCCAACATGACTCTTACGGTCTTCTATATTTACATCTGCGACAGGGCAAGCTTTGAGAATTCGGATAACGCCATTATTGAAATTAGACTTCGCGCCTCGATAGGGCGCTCCAACCGCATCACAGAAGCGCGCAATAAATTCGGCACTTCTCTGCCAATCTATACTATAATCTTCCTCGTCTCGCCACAGGCTATAACTTGCTTCAGACTCTTCCTGAACTATACAATTTTCGTTACCCGAATGAAGCCCTCTGTAAACGTTCAACACCAACTCACTATAAAGAGGAATAATTTTCTCAATCGCCTCAAAAATAGTTATAGGGTAACTAACATCAACTGACGCCGATGCTAATATATCACCAGCATCGTATTTTTCCGACGCTTTAAGCGCCGTTAAGCCAATCTTGGGCTCTCCATTTATTAACATATTCGGCAGAGGCGAGAAACCTCTATACTTAGGCAGTAAAGAGTCGTGAAAAACTACGACTTGTGCCGTTACTGACAATATCCAACGCCACCCTATGCAAAAAATCCAGTCTCCAGAGGGAATATCGCTTGCTTGTCGATCAAAGAATCTAACCCCTGCAGTTAAACATAGATGTTTAATCTCGACATAGAAATCTTTGTCTACATTCTTATCTATAGCTGCGACTACAAAGGCTACTGAGGTGCCACCTTCCACAGCAATGAAATCCTCAAGGACCTTATACCCTTTTTTTCCGAGCAGATAAAAACCCAGACTTTTATCGGCCATCAAAGACACCCTTCCATTGCGAGTAAAGCCTATCAAAGCTGTAAGTTTCCCTGATGATATCAGAGTTATATCTTGCTTCGTCTGGGGTTAGCAAACTCAAGTCAAAATTTTCAACATCGCCAATTATCAGACCCTGGCTTACAAACAAACGCCACGGAGTAACATCACTTCTAATGAATACTTTTTTACCCATACCCAAAAGACTTATCGTATTACCCATCGCTTGCTGCCGACGATGATTAAATATCGCAATATCTACTTTTGATAAGTAACTCATATACTCTTCGAAAGACATTAGCTTTGTCAACGCATGAAAATTCCCACCGAACACTTCAGCACCATAATCTATGACTTGGCGAGCACTTTCTTCATCACCATAGGAAAGTGGCACAAAAACCTCAACTGCACCCTTGTATGCCGAGAGCTTATCTAAAATCTCGAAATGATAGTTACCTGGATCTGCAGAGTTTCCAGCTTGAACACATATAACTTCAGATCCTTTTTCGCTAACCACATCTCCTACAAATACGTTACTTGGATACATTACACATTCATGATAAGCGGCTTTTGCACCATACCACTTCACTGCAAGCTCATAATCACCAGGAATATAAGTGACAATATGAGCTAACGACCTAATCACTGGACGCCGGAAAAACTCCATAACAGTCCATTTTCTATTTCTAGGCTCGTTGTATTGATATAGATCCCCCCCCAGATCACCCAATAGGTTTTTTTACATAACCCTCGAAAAAAGAAAAGCATAATAGCAATCCTAATGTCCGACATTCCGTGAAGAACGATCTTTTCGGCAATCAATCCTTTGAAGAGAAAATTAAAGAACCACGCCAGACCGCCAACGGTTGAACTCTTTAAATTCACACCTAAATTGCCAGGACGCCCTACATCCCTAATCAGTATTTCATGCTCACTCACATCAAACTTTTCTTGGATAAACTTAAAATACCTTTCCGTAATTAAGTCAGGCTGAGTAATGTGCAAAACTTTAATATGCTTGGCGAGCAGCATTTGACCTCATCCTTACCACGTTTTTCTTCCAAACGCAGGAACACTATAAAAATTTTCAATCAAAAATACGATGGCGCTCTATTTTATAGCAATTGATTCAAAAAAACAGCCAAAAACCAGCAAAGTGCCATCACTAAAAACCGCCAGATAGACCGCTTTGTGTGAATTTTCTGTCAGCCTCCCCCCCCCCCATTTTTGAACGTTTGGAATCAAACGCATCGACACGTTACAGATGAGGAGTATTTTTCTTGAAATCAGAGCTTCCACTACCAAGACACATTTTCCGAAACATCTCTCACATAGGCCTAACAGGCCGAAGAGCGCCAATCTTCCACACTGCTACCTTTTTGTGACCGATGGTCTGGCTCAGCCCACGACCGCGAGCTGGCCGTCACCTTGTGCGGCCAGAGTATTCCCGCTATTACAGCTCGAAGACTATGAGCTCCTTAGATTTCTGCTTTTACTTACTGGCCTCGTTGGCCTTACCCTTCTTCCCTGCGCTGCATTAGCGGTTGTGCACTGGCCAGGCTGGGTGAACACCTGCGCCACAGAGTCCACCAACCCCATCTTGAAGCCGAGGGCGTTGACCTGCGGCTCGGCAAATAAATCTATACGTTCTACCATCTCCAGCCGAACCTCGGCATCGGCCCCATTGAAAGCCGGGCCTGGGCGGCCTGCTCAGCCGAAGATTGGTTCAGATGGATATGCCGATCGTTATGAACCCGCGACAAACCTGTAGGTAAATATCGTTGTCCAAGGTCAGGTTGGCCGACTCGCCGGTTTTCTTGCCCTGGCACTTCGCCTATACAGCCTTCTGGTTGGAGCGGTCGGCGAAGCGAAATTTCCAGCAGCCGACGTCACTGCATCGAATGTAATCGCCGGTAGACTCTTGCGACTGGCCGCCCGCCCTTTCTGGCGCGGTGGCACCAGAAAATTGCTATCGGACCATGGCCGTGCAGTCGTGATCCTTGGCAAGCCGCAGAATGAAGTTGTAGTCCGACTCGTTCATCTAATCAGTCCTGGTTACAGCCGTGGCGAACGCGCCTTCAAACTTTAAGTCATTGCGTACGGCAATAACGCCGATGGTCTTGATCAGCTACACATTTCCCCAACTGCCACTGCGGGTGGTTTTGTCACTGCGCGCATGTCGCTGGCCTTGCCGGGGATTAGCAGAGTGTCGGGCGGGCCAGATACTTCGATTGGGACTCGTCCAACTCTATTCAAGGCTTGTCGAGGGTACGCAGCAAAACAGACACTTGTTGATCAGCGCTGTGATGTCCGATCCATCGGCGAAGGTTCTGAAACAGGTTTCAAAAATGAATACCTCATAAACGCAAAAACCCCGCAAAGGCGGGGCTCGATCTGCAGCGAATGACTTAGAAGGATTCGATCGGTTTGCTCGCAGCTTCGGTTATTTTTTTGCTTCGAGCTTTGGGAAATTTAACTTGATCTCTAGAGCCGCACCTGGTCCCTCGCCAGTGTGAACAATCTCCGCAGCCCGCACGTTATCGGCTAGCGCGATGAGCTGACTTGTCATGTGTGGGAACCTTTTATTTTAGTCAACATCTTCCAAAAACGTGTAATCACCGTACCGCTGTTGATGGCCTTACTCTCGTAATTTGAAAGCTTTGACGCAAGATCCTCTCGACTCTTGACATTCGCCGTAGCTTGAATGACATCGAACAGTGACTTGTCATCTGAAACCGCCGAAAGCTTAAAGGTCTTTGCAATCGCCCCGATAGCCCTGGCGTCCCGATCAGAATCGAAAGGGCTGATCAACAAAACCATAATCAGCTTCGAACCGGAAAAATAAGAGCTGCCGTGAACTTATGCCCGATGAAATCCACGTCTTCAGGCAGCGCGCAACTCCTCCTAGGTCCTCGGAACAGTCGTAATAACCCTGCGCTTCTTTGAAAGTGGATAACGGCGCGCCGTAGGCATAGTTTTGAAAAGATTGTCGGCGGCTAACGCGCTCCAAGAACTGAATAGGAGCCCCATGCCCAGCAGGGTACCCGCCATCAATATTTCCTCATCAGATCACTTCCCTATGAGGAACTGCAACCGTCAGTGGCCGGATGCTACCAATCTTATCAATCAGTTGTCTTGCCCAATATGGGTGTCCGTAATACTGCTAACACAACGTACTGGCCAGGCTCGGGCTGACCGTGCCGGAGAATGGATCGATTTACAGGAGCAGCAGAGCAACCACTGGACCCTAACCATAGGCAAAGTTTGGGCCACCTGTGACAACCCGCCTTTCTACCCAACTCCTAGAAACACAAAAGCCCAGCATTGCGGGGCTTTCGTTTGAATCTTGGCGGGAAACCAGGGATTCGAACCCTGGAGACGCTATTAACGTCCGCCGGTTTTCAAGACCGGTGCATTCAACCACTCTGCCAATTTCCCTTGTGCATCACAGGATTATAGTAGCCTATCCCGTCTCAGCGGGCGCCATAATACCCGAATGAAACACACTGTCAAACTCTCGCCATCGCTTGTTACAGAGCGTCTGTTATGATCTTTGCGACTGAACGTTTCAAAACCGAAGGAGTGTCGCCATGCGCGAACAGAATTACGCAGTGAATGGTAACGCGCAGGCTGAGCAGCTTGAAGTCAGCCGCGTGTTGCGCAACACCTATGGCTTGCTTGCCCTCACCCTCGCCTTCAGCGGCGTGATGGCGTTCGTGGCCCAACAGATGCGCGTCGGCTACCCGAACATCTTTGTCGTGCTGATCGGCTTCTACGGTCTGTTCTTCCTGACCAACAAGCTGCGTGACTCGGCCTGGGGCCTGGTGTCGGCGTTTGCCTTGACCGGTTTCATGGGCTTTATCCTCGGCCCGATCCTCAACCGTTACCTCGGCATGGCCGGCGGCGCGGAAGTGGTCAGCTCGGCGTTTGCCATGACGGCCCTGGTGTTTGGTGGTCTGTCGGCCTACGTGCTGATTACCCGCAAGGACATGAGCTTCCTGGGTGGCTTCATCACCGCGGGCTTCTTCGTGCTGCTGGCGGCCGTGCTCGCCAGCATGTTCTTCCAGATCAGCGGCCTGCAACTGGCGATCAGCGCAGGTTTTGTGCTGTTCTCCTCGGTGTGCATCCTGTTCCAGACCAGTGCCATCATCCACGGCGGTGAGCGCAACTACATCATGGCGACCATCAGCCTGTATGTGTCGATCTACAACCTGTTTATCAGCCTGTTGCAGATCTTCGGCATCATGAGCCGCGATGACTGATTCATCCGCGCAATAAAAAATGCCCCGTATCGAAAGATACGGGGCATTTTTGTTTTCAGCGGTTCAGTACTGGTTGGGTTCCATTTCCAGGTCGACCTTGAATCGCTCGGCGATGTCCTGCTGGATACGCCTGGCCAGGTTGGCAATGTCGTGCCCTGACGCAGCGCCATAGTTGACCAGCACCAGCGCCTGCAACTTGTGCACGCCCGCATCGCCTTCGCGAAAGCCCTTCCAGCCTGCCTTGTCGATCAGCCAGCCGGCGGCGAGTTTCATCTGCCCATCGGCCTGGGGATACGCCACCAGGTCCGGATACAGCTCCTGCAGTTGCGCAGCCAGCGCCTGGGACACCAACGGGTTCTTGAAGAAGCTGCCGGCATTGCCAAGCTCCGCCGGGTCCGGCAGTTTCTCGCGACGAATGCTGCAGATTGCCCGACTGACATCACTTGGCGTCGCCTCGGTGATGCCCTGCCCGGCCAGGCGCTGCTGCACCGGGCCGTAGTCGAGCTTGAGGTGGCTGGCGCGACTCAGGGCAAAGCGCACCCGCAGGATCAGCCAGCGCCCGGTCTCGTGCTTGAACAGGCTGTCGCGGTAGGCAAAGTTGCACTCTGGCAGGCTGAAATCGCGCAGCTCGCCCGTGTGCCGGTCCAGGGCAGTCAGGCCGGCGAATACGTCCTTGATCTCTACACCGTAGGCACCGATGTTCTGCATGGGGGCAGCGCCCACCGTACCAGGGATCAGGCTGAGGTTTTCCAGACCGCAGAAGCCCTGCGCCAGGGTCCACAGCACGAACGGGTGCCAGGCTTCGCCCGCTTCGGCTTCAACCACCACCTGCACGCCGTCATCGCTGAGCACGCGGATGCCTTGGGTTGCCATACGCAGGACCAGTGCAGGAATATCCTGGGTCAGCAGCAGGTTGCTGCCGCCACCGATGACCAGCACCGGCAATGCCTTTGCGGCGCCGTAGGCCAGGGCCTCGCGCACGTCGTCATCGCTGTGCGCTTCGGCGAACAGTTGGGCACGCACATCGATGCCAAAGCTGTTGAATGGCTTGAGCGATACCTGCGAAAGCACCTGCAAGGTCATAACCGCCCCTTCAATTCGATCACCAATAAGTCACAGGCGCGCTCGATCAGGTCCAGCACCCGCTCGAAGCCTTGTTCGCCTTCGTAGTAAGGGTCCGGCACTTCGTCGACTTCAGCCTCAAAGCGGCGCAGGAACAGGTCCAGCTCGGCCTTGCCCTGCGCTGGCTGCAGGGCCTTGAGGTTGCGCAGGTTGCTGTTGTCCATCGCGAGGATCAGGTCATAGCGCGCAAAGTCGGCACGTGATACCTGCTGGGCACGTTGCGCCGACAGGTCGTAGCCGCGAACCAACGCTGCACGCTGGCTGCGCTGGTCGGGCGGGTTGCCGATATGCCATTCACCGGTACCGGCCGAGGCCACTTCCACCTGCCCCGCCAGCCCGGCTTCGCGCAATTTATGGCGCAGCACACCTTCGGCAGTCGGCGAGCGGCAGATATTGCCCAGGCAGACAAACAGAACTTCCATCAAGCCCCCAGCAGGCGCCGGACGCGCTCAAGGTCTTCCGGGGTATCGACGCCGGCAGGAGGCGCTTCCAGGGCATCGCCCACGTGGATACGCACGCCGTGCCACAGGGCACGCAGTTGTTCCAGCGATTCGGTGTTTTCCAGCCAGCACGGGCCCCAGCTGACGAAGTCATGCAGGAAGCCGGCGCGATAGGCGTAGATGCCGATATGGCGGCGATACGGCACGCCTTGCGGCAACACGTCAGGCTGCTTGGCAAAGGCATCGCGGGCCCACGGCAAGGTCGAACGGCTGAACGTCAGCGCCAGGCCATTGATGTCACTGACCACCTTGACCACATTGGGGTTGAACAGTGTGTCGATGTCTTCGATCGGCTCCGCCAGCGTGGCCATGCGCGCTTCGCCATGGGCGGCCAGGTTGGCGGCCACCTGATCGATCACGCTCGGCGGGATCAGCGGCTCGTCCCCCTGCACGTTGACCACGATCGCATCCGGGGCCAGGCCCAGCTGGGTGGCCACTTCAGCCAGGCGGTCGGTGCCGGAGTTGTGGTCTTCGCGGGTCAGCACCGCTTCGGCGCCGAAACCTTTGCAGGCGTCGATGATGCGTGGATCATCGGTAGCCACCACCACGCGCTCGGCGCTGCTCTTGCAGGCCTGTTCCCACACCAGCTGGATCATCGGCTTGTGGCCGATCAGTTGCAGCGGTTTGCCCGGAAGCCGGGTCGAGGCGTAGCGCGACGGAATGACAACGGTAAAGGCTGTGGTCATTTATCCAGGCGCTCGTCGGTGGTCAGGGTGCGGGCTTCGCTTTCCAGCATCACCGGGATGCCATCACGGATCGGGTAAGCCAGGCCGGCGCCTTTGCTGATCAGCTCGGTTTTGTCGGCGCTGAGCTTGAGCGGGCCTTTGCAGATCGGGCAAGCGAGGATGTCGAGCAATTTGGTGTCCATGAGTGTTTCCTGGATAGCAGCGTTTAAGGCAAGAGACGAGCGGGCAGCAGACGCATCAACTGCGTGTCGAACCAGGCGACGAACGCTGGCGACGGCACGGCATCCACTGCAAGGTACCACCAGTCTGGCCGGGCAAAGGCGCGGCACTTCACCGCGTCCTTCTCGGTCATGACCAGCGGCAATGACGGCGTAAAGTTCAGGACCTCGGCGCTGTAGGGCGCGTGGTCGGCAAAAGCATGGGGTATTGGTTGCCAGTGTAGCGTTTCAAGGGTATTGAAGAAACGTTGCGGGTTGCCGATGCCGGCGACCGCGTGCACCTGCTGGCCCGCCGGGAAGTAATCGACCGGCTGGCGCTCGCCGCTCTGCAGGTTGACCAATGCGCTGGGTTGCAGGCGAAAGGCGAAGCCGTCCTCACGGTCCGAGACGGCGCCGTTGTACAGCAACGCATCGACACTCTGCAGGCGCTCCACCGGCTCGCGCAACGGTCCGGCCGGCAGGCAGCGGCGATTGCCCAGGCCACGGGCGGCGTCGATCAGTACCAGTTCCAGGTCACGGGCCAGGCGGTAATGCTGCAGGCCGTCGTCGGAGAGGATCAGGTCCAGGGTTTCACTCGCCAGCAAGGCCCGGACCGCGCGACTGCGGTCGGGGTCAATCATCAACGGGACACCGCAGCGCTGCACGATCAACAGCGGCTCATCACCTGCCACGTCGGCGCTGTGACTGGCCTCGACCCGCCACGGCAGCTGCGGCGGCTTGGCACCATACCCCCGACTGACCACGCCAACGCGCAAACCGCTGCGCCGGCAGTGTTCGATCAGCCACAGGATCAACGGCGTCTTGCCGGTGCCACCCACGGTGATATTGCCCACCACCACCACCGGCACAGGCGACTGGTAGATCTCGCCCTCGCCCGCCAGGAATCGCGCACGCTTGCGCTGCACCACGCGGCGATACAGGGATTCCAGCGGCCGCAACAGGGCGAGCGCCGGATGGCCGGTGTACCAGGCCTTGAGCAAACGATCGGACATGGCCATCAGGGTTGGCTCGCCGCCTCGACAGTGGTCATGCGCAGATGGCTGAAGCCGAGCTTGCCGGCCGCGTCCATGGCGGTGATCACGGCCTGGTGCTGGGTCTTGCCGTCTGCACTGATCGACAGCGGCATCTTGGTATCACCGCCGGATTCCTTCTGCAGCGCGTCCATCAGGCTGTTGAGGTCGTTTTTCTCGAGCAACTGGTTATTCACCGAGAACACCCCGTCGGCGCTGATGGCGATGTCGAGTTGCTTGACTTGCTGGTCTTCGGCCGGCGAACCGCTCACGGCTTCCGGCAGGTCGACACGCAGCTGGGTTTGCCGGGTGAACGTGGTGGTGACGACAAAAAACAGCAGCAGGATGAACACCACGTCGATCAGCGACGCGAGGTTGATATCGACATTTTCCCGTTGCTTGCGGCGAAATTTCACGCTCTGCCCTCGACCAGGTCCACATCACGGTCGCCCTGCACCACTTCCACCAACTTGATGGCTTCCTGCTCCATGCCAACCACCAGTTCATCGATGCGGCGTTGCAGGAAGCGATGGAAGAACACCGAAGGAATACCGACCATCAGGCCTGCGGCCGTGGTGATCAAGGCCTTGGAAATACCACCGGCCAGCACCGCGGCGTTGGTGGTCATGCCCGAGCCCATGAACGAGCTGAAAATATCGATCATGCCCAATACCGTGCCCAGCAGCCCCAGCAACGGCGCCATGGCGGCGATGGTACCGAGGGCGTTGATATAGCGTTCCAGTTCATGGATGACGCGGGCCGCGGCTTCCTCGATGCACTCTTTCATGATCTCGCGACCATGCTTGGAGTTGGCCAGGCCCGCGGCGAGGATTTCACCCAGCGGCGAGTTGGCCCGCAGCTCCTTGAGCTTGTCCTTGTCCAACTGTTTGTTCTTGATCCAGCCCCAGACCTGCCCCAGCAGATGCTCGGGGGTGACGCGACTGGCACGCAGGGTCCACAGGCGTTCGGCGACGATGCCGAGTGCGGCGATGGAACTCATGATGATCGGCAACATCATCCAGCCGCCGGATTTGACCAATTCCCACACAGTGAATGTCCCCTCGAAAAAGTGCGCCACTTTACCATATAGGTTCGCCGGCGGGGTCCGCCGGCCATGCAGCGGTCGACGGTACGATCAGGGTAACCACTCGCGCCAGAACCGGCGTTGACTGCGCGCAACAACCGGTGCTGCAAAGGCCCCCAGCTGCAGGCGCACGGCCCCCTGCTCGGCACTGTCGTAGACCTGGCTGCCCAGCGCCTGATAGCGCTGCAGCACCTGCGGATGGGGATGGCCGAACGCGTTGCCACGCCCCCGCGATATCAGCACCGAACCGGGTGCCAATCGTTGCAGGAAGGCCTTCGAAGACGAACTGCGGCTGCCATGGTGGGGCGCTTGCAGCCAATCGGTCGGCACGGCCAGCGGCGAAGCCAGGAAAGCCTGTTCGGCGGCGCGATCAATGTCGCCGGTGAGCAACAGGCGCTCGCCATTCGCCTGCACCTGCAACACGCAGGACTTCGCGTTACCGTTGTCGGCGCCTGGCCATTGCCACAGCTCGAATGAAACACCGTCCCACTGCCATTGTTCACCGCTGACGCAAGGCTGGGTGCCGAGGAACGCCGGCAGGCCTTCGACTTCACCGCCCACTACACGCTGGATCGGCATGCCCCCGGCAATCGCCGCCGCGCCGCCCGCGTGATCCGCATCGGCATGGCTGAGCAACATCATGTCGAGCCTGTCGACCCCGAACTTTCGCAGCGACGGCAGCACCACCCGCGCGCCGAGGTCAAATGTTCCGGTACGCGGGCCGGCATCGTAGAGCAAGGTGTGATGGCGGGTTCGCAGGATCAGGGATTGCCCCTGCCCGACATCCAGCTGAACCACGTCCACCTGCCCATGGGGCACCCGCTCCTGCGGCGGAAAGACGGCAAGCAGCAGCATCGGCAACCCCAGCAGGCGCAACGGCACACCGTTGGGCAACAACAGCAGCACCGTGCCCAGCAGGCTCAACCACCAGTAACCCAGCGGCACCTCGGCCGGGACCCACGCCGGCTGCAGTCCGGCGAGCCAGGCCAGGCCCTCGAACAGCCCGGCCAATGCACCGCCGGCCAGCCACAACAGGCTCTCCCCCAACCACGGCAACGGCAGCAAGGCCGTCCCCAGCAAGGCCAGCGGCAATACCACCAGGCTGATCCAGGGCACCGCCACCAGATTGGCCAACGGTGCACTCAGGCTGATCGGCAACCCCAGCACCAGCAATACCGGAAACAGGCCGATGGCGATCAGCCACTGCGGTCGGGTCCATGCCTGCCACACACTCCAGGGTCCCAGCCGCCCGGCGAAGGCCAGGATCAGCACCGCCACAGCGGCAAAGGACAACCAGAAGCCTGGCTGCAAACTGGCCAATGGCTCCAGGATCAGCACGCCATTAAGCGCCAGCAACAATGGCCACCACACCCCCAGGTGACGAAAGCGCAAACGCCACACCAGCACCAATCCGACCATCACACACGCACGCTGGACCGGCACGCCGAACCCTGCCAGCAGGCCGTACCCCAGGGCTGCGCCGAATGCCAGGCCGCACGCCCATGGCAGCCACGGCCAGGTGCGCGGCCAGCACCCGTAGCGCGCCAACCCGGCGATCAGTCCGTAGACCAGCCCCGTCAGCAGGCCGATATGCTGGCCGGAAATCACCAGCAGGTGCACGGTGCCGGTAGCCTGCAAGACCTGCCAATCTTCGGCCGCCAACCCCGAACCGTCGCCCAACACCAACGCAGCCAGGCCCGCCTCGCGACCTTGGGCATCCACCGCCATCAGGCGTTGGCGCACGCTGTCGCGCCAGGCATTGCGCGCCGGCGCCAGGCGCTCGCCGTCCTTCACCGACGCGGTGGCACCGATGCGCTGGGCCAACAGCCAGGCCTCTTGATCGAACCCGTGAAAATTCAGCAGGCCCGAGGGCCGCTTGAGGCTGACTGCCAGGCGCCAGCGCTCGCCACTGCGCACCTCGGGCCCGCCCCGCCAGGACACGCGGATACGCTTGGGCAGCCGCGCCTTTCGCGAGCGGCTGTCGGTCAGTTCAAAACGTACGCCCTCGCCGGTTCGTTGCGGTAACCCGGTGACCCGCCCTTCGACCCAGCGGGTCTGGCCGTCCAGCGCCGGGTCGAGACGATCATCCAGGGCCGATTGCGCGCTGAGGCAAGCCCAGCTCAAACCGAACAGCAAGAACGCCAGCGGGTAGGTGCGAAACGGCAACAGCATCAGCGCCACCACCAGCAGCATCACCAGCCATCCCGTCGACGGCAGCACCGGCAACCAACGCAAGGCCAGCAACCCCAGCGCCAGCGCAAACATCCCTGTCTTCATGAATCATCCTTTGCAAGTGATCCACTCAGTCTTAGCGGGTTGCCGGGCAGCGCCTATGATGTTTTGTCACAAAGTCTGAATTTTCTGTTTATAGAATGCGGGCATACTTGCCCCTCGAACTGACCTGGACCCCTTATGCCCCGGCGCTTATTCAAACGGTACATGCCCGACCCGACCAGTATCAGGGAACACAAGTCATTACAGTTTCTCGGCACGCTGCTGCATGACCCGAACCTCTGGCACCTGAACCGGCACTCGGTGGCCCGGGCCATGGCGGTCGGCCTGTTCGCGGCCTTTATCCCGATCCCGTTGCAGATGCTGCTCGCGGCCATCCTGGCGATTACGGTGCGCGGCAATATGCCCATCGCGGTCAGCCTGGTGTGGCTGACCAACCCGATCACCATGCCGGTGGTGTTTATCTGCACCTACCTGACCGGCGCGTGGCTGATGAATGTACCGCCACGCAGCCTGCCCGATGACCTCACCTGGGAATGGATCAGCAGCCAACTGAGTACCTTGTGGCAGCCCTTCCTGCTGGGTTCGGTGGTATTGGGGCTGGTGTTGGGGGCGCTGGCCTATTGCCTGACCATGCTCTATTGGCGCTGGTGGGTGGCGCACCAATGGAAGAAACGCAAACAGCGTCGCGCGTGAAGTTAGCGCGCCCGCAGACGCAGGTGCACGCGCAGGCCGCTGCCGGTGTTTTCCGCCCACAGGCTGCCTTCCTGGCGCTGCACGGCGTTGCGCGCGATGCTCAAGCCCAGGCCGAAGCCACCGTCGCCGGGGCGTGAACCGTCCAGGCGGGTAAAGGGCGCGAAGATTCGCTCCAGGTCCTGCTCGTCGATCCCCCCGCCCTGATCTTCCAGCCAAAGGTGCCAGTACTCGCCATCACGCTGCCCGTCCAGGCTGACAATACCGTCCACTGGCGAATGCCGGATGGCATTGCGCAGGATATTTTCCAGGGCCTGGGCCAGGGTATTCAGGTTGCCACGCACCCAGCAATCGGCGCCCAGCAGGCACGGCAGGCGCGACGGCGACCAGTCACTTTCAAAGCACGCGTTTTCGCGCAGCATGTCCCACAGCGCCTGGAGCTGGATGTCTTCCTGCGGCAACGGCGCCCGCTCGGTGTCCAGCCAGGCCAGTTGCAGGCTGTCTTCCACCAGGCGCTGCATCGCGTCAATCTCGCGGCCGAGTCGCTCGCGCAGTTGCGCCAGGTCCTGCTCACTGTCACAGGCCACGCGCAGGCGGCTTAACGGGGTGCGCAGTTCATGGGACATGTCTCGCAGCAATTGCTGCTGCAGTAGCACGGTCCCTTGCAGGCGCTCGGACATCTGGTCGAAAGCCCGGCCCAGCTCGCCCAGTTCATCCTGACGGCTGGTGGCCGCGTGGGACAGCCGCGTATTCAACTGATCGGCACGCCAGGCATTGGCCTGCTCGCGCAGTTGGTTGAGCGGCATGATCAGCAGCCGGTACAAGCCCACACACAGCAGCAAGGTAAACAGGCCGGGGATCACGCCGTTGGTCACCACCCGCCAGAACAGTTGATAACGCCCCGGCATGAAGCGCTGCGGCAACTCGATCACCAGTGAGCCCGCGTTGGGGTCCACGGGGAATGGGATTTTCAACCACGGCAGGCCTTTGACATGCCGGCTGACCGGCCATTCCAGGCCACGCAGGAAAGTCAGGCGCTGGCTTTCCTTGACCGCCAGCGGCGTACTGCTCAGCGATTGCAAGTCGTTGCCGATCACACCGATCCAGGTCGACTCGCGCTTGGCCATGACCTGCAACCACGCGTCCACTCCGGCACGTCCCTGGGTACTCCAGGCCAGCTCGGCGCCTGCCGCGTAGCCCTTGAGAATTTCGCGGGGTTCCTCGGCCAGATAGGCGTTCTGCTCTTCCATATAGCGCCCCCAGGACCAACTGAGCCAGATCATCAGCAGACAGAAGGCGATCAGCAGGCAAGCCAGCTTCCAGAATAACGAGTGCTTGCCCGGCAACCGCTTCAACGGACGATCAAAGTCCGTCATCAAGAGCACTCAGCACATAACCCTTGCCCCACACCGTGCGCACTTCGCGCTCGGCATAGCCGATGGCCTTGAGCTTGCGGCGGATCTGGCTGATATGCATATCGAGGCTGCGGTCGTGAGGCGCATAGCCACGTTGCAGCACATGCTGGTAGAGGAAGGCCTTGCTGAGCACTTCGTCGCCATTGCGGTGCAGGGTTTCGAGCAGGCGGTATTCGCTGCGGGTCAGCCCGGCCCAGTGTTGCTGGTAGAAGACGTCGCACAGTTCATCGTCAAAACGCAGCGTGCGTGCATCATCGCGCGCCAGGGTGAGGCTCGGCAGCGGGCGCCGATCCAAGGCCACTCGGCGCAGGATGGCTTCGATGCGCACGCGCAACTCGATCATGCTGAACGGCTTGGGCAAGTAATCGTCGGCGCCCAGGCGAAAACCACTGACGCGGTCGGCTTCGGCGCCCAGGGCCGACATCAGGATCACCGGGATCGAATGGCTCTGGCGCAGGTGGGTCAGGATCGACAGGCCATCCAGCCCCGGCAGCAGGATATCCATCAACACCACGTCGAACGCCTGGTCGCGGGCCATCTGCAGGCCTTGCTGGCCGTTCTGGCACCAGGTGACCTGGAAACCACAGCGGCCCAGGTGCTCATGCACGTAGGCGCCGAGCACGGGATCGTCTTCGATGGTCAGGATACTGGGTAGGCCAACTGCTGCGGGATTCATTAGCGTCTGCAAGTCATTCTCAATGACTGATTATTCAAGATTACCCCGCGCCAGGCAATCGCCACCCGGCGCCAAATGGCGCGTAGATTGCCGTATGTCATTAATTTGCAGGATTCCTCGCCGTGCAAATGGCTACACTGCGCAGGTGGTGCGGGCCGGATGCCCGTGCAGAAATTCGATAACACTGTGGTAGCAGGAGAGTGGCGTGCTTAGAAGAATGGGGATAAAGGGCCGCGTACTGTTGCTGACCTTATTACCGACCAGCCTGATGGCCTCGTTGTTGGGGGGCTATTTCACCTGGATGCAGCTCTCGGAACTGCAGTCGCAATTGCTGCAGCGCGGCGAAATGATCGCCGAGCAGCTGGCACCGCTGGTGGCACCCGCCTTGAGCGCGCGCAACACGGACCTGCTGGAGCGCATCGCCACGCAATCCCTGGAACAGCCGGACGTACGCGCCGTGTCCTTCCTCGCCCCAGACCGCGCGTCACTCGCCCACGCCGGCCCGACCATGCTCAACCAGCCGCCGGTCGGCAACAGCTCGCACTTGCTGCAGCGCACCGGCAATGACGCCACGCGGTACCTGCTGCCAGTGTTTGGCCGCCATCGCAACCTCGCCGGCGACCTGATTCCCGATGAGGCCGACCGCCTGCTCGGCTGGGTCGAGGTGGAGCTGTCCCACAACGGCATGTTGCTGCGTGGCTACCGCAGCCTGTTCGCCAGCCTGCTGCTGATCGCCATCGGCCTGATCTGCACCGCGGCCCTGGCGCTGCGGATCAGCCGCACCATCAACTCCCCGATCGGCTTGATCAAGCAAGCCGTGGCCCAGCTCAAGGACGGCAACCTGGAGACCCGCCTGCCCGCCCTCGGCAGCCAGGAACTGGACCAGCTCGCCTCGGGCATCAACCGTATGGCCGAGACCCTGCAGAACGCCCGGGAAGAGTTGCAACACAGCATCGACCAGGCCACTGAGGACGTGCGCCAGAACCTGGAAACCATTGAAATCCAGAACATCGAGCTGGACCTCGCGCGCAAAGAGGCGCTGGAAGCCAGCCGCATCAAGTCCGAGTTCCTGGCCAATATGAGCCATGAAATCCGCACGCCGCTCAACGGCATCCTCGGCTTTACCCACCTGCTGCAAAAAAGTGAATTGACCCCGCGGCAGCTGGACTACCTGGGCACCATCGAAAAATCCGCCGACAACCTGCTGGGCATCATCAACGAGATCCTCGACTTCTCGAAAATCGAAGCCGGCAAGCTGGTGCTCGACAGTATCCCGTTCAACCTGCGCGACCTGCTGCAGGACACCCTGACCATCCTCGCCCCCGCCGCGCACGCCAAGCAGCTCGAACTGGTCAGCCTGGTGTACCGCGACACCCCGCTGGCACTGGTCGGCGACCCGCTGCGCCTCAAGCAGATCCTGACCAACCTGATCAGCAACGCGATCAAGTTCACCCGTGAAGGCACCATCGTCGCCCGGGCGATGATCGAGGACGAGCAGGAAGACAGCGTGCAACTGCGCATCAGCGTGCAGGACACCGGCATCGGCCTGTCCAGTCAGGACGTGCGCGCGTTGTTCCAGGCCTTCAGCCAGGCCGACAACTCGTTATCGCGCCAGCCCGGCGGCACCGGGTTGGGCCTGGTGATTTCCAAGCGCCTGATCGAGCAGATGGGCGGTGAAATCGGCGTCGACAGCACGCCTGGCGAAGGCTCGGAATTCTGGATCAGCCTCAACCTGCCCAAGACCCGCGACGATGTCGAAGACCTGCCGTGTGCGCCGCTGCTGGGCCATCGCGTGGCCGTCCTGGAAAACCACGAACTGGCGCGCCAGGCCTTGCAGCACCAACTCGAAGACTGTGGCCTGCAGGTCACGCCGTTCAACAGCCTCGAAAGCCTGACCAACGGCATCACCAGCGCGCATCAGACCGAACAGGCCATCGATCTTGCGGTGCTCGGCGTGACCGCCAATGACATTCCGCCGGAACGCCTCAACCAACACCTGTGGGACCTCGAACACCTGGGCTGCAAAGTGCTGGTGCTGTGCCCCACCACCGAGCAGATGCTGTTCAACCAGTCGGTGCCCAACCCCAACAGCCAGTTGCAGGCCAAGCCGGCTTGCACGCGCAAGCTGCGCAGGGCGCTGTCCGACCTGATCAGCCCGCGCCCTTCGCGCAGCGAACCTGGCGAGCCGCTGTCCAGCCGTGCACCGCGCGTGCTGTGTGTGGATGACAACCCGGCCAACCTTTTGCTGGTGCAAACCCTGCTCGAAGACATGGGCGCACGGGTGCGTGCCGTGGAAAGCGGCTATGCGGCCGTCGACGCGGTGAAGCAGGACACCTTCGACCTGGTGCTGATGGACGTGCAAATGCCCGGCATGGACGGTCGCCAGAGTACCGAGGCGATTCGCCAGTGGGAAAGCGAGCGGCACGGCACGCCGTTGCCGGTGGTCGCCCTCACCGCCCACGCCATGGCCAACGAAAAACGCGCGCTGCTGCAAAGTGGCATGGACGATTACCTGACCAAACCCATCAGCGAGCGGCAACTGGCGCAAGTGGTGTTGAAATGGACCGGCCTGGCCCTGCGCAATCAGGGCCCGGAACGCAGCGCCGATGGCCTCGGCCCTCGCGAGCAACTGCCGGTTCTGGACCACGAAGAGGGCCTGCGCCTGGCCGCCGGCAAGACCGACCTCGCCGCCGACATGCTCGCCATGCTGCTGGCGTCGCTGGAAGCCGACCGCCTGGCTATCAACGTCGCCCGTGATGCCAATGACAACAACGCCCTGATCGAACGCGTCCACCGCCTGCATGGCGCCACTCGCTATTGTGGCGTGCCACAGCTGCGCGCGGCCTGCCAACGTGCCGAAACCCTGCTCAAGCAGGACGACGCCAAAGCCATGCACGCGCTGGACGAACTGGACATGGCTATCGCCCGGCTCGCCAGTGAAGCGCGGGTCAGCGCCTGAACACCGCTGCAGGAGCGCGATTGCTGTGCCAAGGGAGGTGGCGAGAGCGCTTGCTCGCCACGACAGCCCCTCTGCAACACACTTGCTGCAGCAAGTCGCGCCTACGAGCAACGCAACCATTCTACGATCGCAGGGAGCTATTCAATGCGCGTGATTCTTTTCAGCAGCCAAACCTACGACCGCGACAGCTTTCTCGGCGAGCCCTTGCCCGATGGCCTGGAGCTGCAGTTCCAACCGGCCCGGCTCAACCTCGACACCGTGGCCCTGGCCGAACATCACGAAGTGGTCTGCGCATTTATCAATGACGACCTCAGCGCGCCGGTGCTGGAGCAATTGGCCCAGGGCGGCACACGGCTGATCGCCCTGCGGTCGGCCGGCTATAACCATGTGGACCTGCCGGCCGCCCAGCGCCTGGGCCTGACCATCGTGCGTGTGCCCGCCTACTCGCCCCATGCGGTGGCCGAACATGCAGTGGCGCTGATCCTCGCGCTCAATCGCCGCCTGCACCGCGCCTATAACCGCACCCGCGATGGCGATTTCAGCTTGCACGGCCTTACGGGTTTCGACCTGGTGGGCAAGACCGTCGGTGTGGTCGGCACCGGGCAGATCGGCGCCACGTTCGCCAAGATCATGGCCGGCTTCGGGTGCCAGTTGCTCGCCTACGACCCCTTCCCCAACCCGCAGGTCGAGGCCCTCGGCGCCCGCTACGTGAGCCTGCCCGAACTGCTCGCCGAAGCGCAGATCATCAGCCTGCACTGCCCGTTGACTGCCGACAGCAAACACCTGATCAACGCGCGTTCGCTGGCACAGATGCAACCCGGCGCGATGCTGATCAACACCGGTCGCGGTGGCCTGGTCGACACGCCGGCACTGATCGAGGCGCTCAAAGACGGCCAGCTCGGCTACCTCGGCCTGGATGTGTATGAGGAAGAAGCCCAGTTGTTTTTCGAGGACCGCTCCGACCTGCCGCTGCAGGACGATGTACTCGCGCGCCTGCTCACCTTCCCCAACGTGATCATCACCGCGCACCAGGCTTTCCTCACCCGCGAGGCCCTGGCGGCGATTGCTGGCACGACCCTGGCGAACATTGCAGCGTGGGCCGATGGCCGCGCCCAGAACCGCGTCGAAGGATGATCAGCGGTCATATACCAGGCGCATGATCGGCAGGCACCCGTGATAGGATGCCGCGCCTATTTGGAGGATCCATGGCCGAACACGATTTCCGCTTCAGCTTGCTGAGCCCGCAACACACCCTGATCGAATGCCGCGCCCTGGTGCCGGGCCGTTACCAGGTCACCGGCAACGGTGGCTCGATCAAGCACGGCGACGTGCTGATCGTCACCCTGCGAGGCAGCAAAACCCTGTCGATGCGCCTGACCGTCGAAGGTGACGCGCGCTACTCCATCCGCCCGGCAGGCCAGTGGGTCGCCATGGCCCAGGGGCCGAAATTCGGCGAACTGGAAATTCACACCTGGAAGGTCAACTGCGACAGCTGCGACGCCGTGCTGGAGTTTGAATTCGCGGTGGAAACCAAGCTGACCAAAGAACCGCTGCAACCGGCCGCCAATGCGCGCATCAAGGAACTGGGTTGGGCCAGCGAGGGCGACAAACACCGCTGCCCGAAATGCCAGCAGGCCGCGCAATGAAAGGCCTGCTTCTGCTCGCCGCCCTCGGTGCGGCCCTGACGGGTTGCGCCGGTGACGCGGTCCGGCTCAAGCAGGATCACAGCTACGTAGTGGAGTGGATTGGGGAGCGGCCGCTGATGGATTACGCGCACCTGACCGTCACCCTCGGTGCCGACGGGCGCGCCTACGGCAATGGCGGTTGCAACCACTGGTTTGCGCCGTACACCGTCGACGGCGACAAGCTCAGCTTCGGCAAGATCGGCAGTACCCGCAAACTCTGCGCCGAGGCCCTGATGGAGCAGGAACACCGCTTCTTCCAGGCCCTGCAAGGGGTGCAGCGCTGGGACATCTCGCCGATCGAACAGACGCGCTTCTGGCCAGCCGAGGGCCAGCCCATCCGCCTCTGGCTGGAAGAAGGCTGACCCACTCCATCCAGAGATGGCTGAGGTCTAAATGTGGGAGGGGGCTTGCCCCCGAAGGCAGTGTGTCAGTCAGCACGTGTATTGGCTGATGCACCGCATTCGGGAGCAAGCCCCCTCGCACATTTGATCGGGGCCCGCCTTTAGCCGCGCAGGGCCTTGAGCTTGGCCAATACGCCTTCCGCAGTCTGCTCACCCATCAACTGCTCGCGCACCTTGCCCTTGTCATCGATGATGTAGGTCACCGGCAATGCTTCGCTGCGCGGAATATCGAAGATCCCGTCCGGGTTCTGCGCCAGCACCGTGAACTTGATGCCCAGCTTGTCGCTGGCTTCCTTCAGTTCTGCGCCTTGCACATTGTCGAAGTTGACCCCGAACACACCCACGCCCTGCCCCTTCAACTGCTCCGCCAGGGCGTTGAGTTCAGGGATTTCCGTGCGGCACGGGCCACACCATTCCGCCCAGTAGTTGACCACCAGCCATTGCTTGTCCAGGCGCTCGGCCGCCACCTTCTGGCCGTTCTGGTCAACGCCGTAGTCATTACCGCAGCCGCTGAGCAGCAGGGTTGTGATGATCGCCAATGCACCGATCAGTCGCCTAGTCATGGGGTAATCCTTCGCAAAAATGAACGTAGGCTGCGACCTATCGCCTCTAACCGTTTAAGGACCGGGCGCAGCGCAGGTAGAATACCTGCCACCTTACGCAAGATGCGACCCGCACATGACCGATCTGACGCTTTATCACAACCCGCGCTGCTCGAAATCCCGCGGTGCGCTCGAACTGCTGGAAGCCCGTGGCCTCGCCCCGACCGTGGTGCGCTACCTGGAAACCCCGCTCGACGCCGCGCAATTGCAGGCCTTGCTGGCCAAGCTCGGCATCAGCGCCCGGCAACTGCTGCGCACCGGTGAAGACGAATACAAGGCCCTGGGCCTGGCCGATGCCAGCCTCAGCGAAGCGCAATTGATTGCCGCAATCGCCGCGCACCCGAAGTTGATGGAACGCCCGATCCTGGAAACTGCCGACACAGCCATCATTGGCCGCCCGCCGGAAAACGTGCTGGAGATCCTGCCGTGACGTCGCCGTATGTGCTGGTGTTGTATTACAGCCGCAATGGCTCGGTGAGCGAAATGGCCCGGCAGATTGCCCGGGGCATCGAGCAAGGCGGGATGGAGGCGCGCTTGCGCACCGTGCCGGCGATCTCCACCGAGTGCGAAGCCGTGGCGCCGAGCATCCCGGAGGAAGGCGCGCTGTATGCCAGCCTCGATGACTTGAAACACTGTTCCGGCCTGGCCCTCGGCAGCCCCACGCGCTTCGGCAATATGGCCGCGCCGCTCAAGTACTTCCTCGACGGCACCAGCAACCTGTGGCTCACCGGCGCGCTCGTCGGCAAGCCGGCCGGGGTGTTCACCTCCACCGCCAGCCTGCACGGCGGCCAGGAAACCACGCTGATGTCGATGCTGCTGCCGCTGCTGCACCACGGCATGCTGATCACCGGCCTGCCGTACAGCGAACAGGCGCTGCTCGACACCCAGGGTGGCGGCACCCCGTATGGCGCCAGCCACCATGCCGGGCCGGATGGCAAGCGCCTGCTCGATCAACACGAAATCAGCCTGTGCCGCGCCCTCGGCCTGCGCCTGGCCACCACCGCCACGTTGCTGGAGAACGGCCGTGGCCAGAAAGCCTAAGGTCCTGCCGCCCGAGGCGTGGCTGGAGCCACGGGTCAAGCTCGCGCGCACGCTGAGCCTGCTGGCGTTTTTCGCCCTGGTGGGGTTGCTGTGCGTGTACTACCTGTTCATCGCCGACCTGCACGGCGCCCGCCCGTGGGTGATCCTGCTGATCGAACTGGTGCCGCTGCTGATCCTCGCGCCGGGCATGTTGCTGGGCAGCGCGCGCGGACATTCGTGGATGTGCTTTGTGGTGAACCTGTATTTCATCAAGGGCGCGCTGGCGGCGTACGACCCGAACCGCCAGTGGTTTGGTGTGCTGGAGATGCTCGCGAGCCTGGCGGTGTTCTGTACGGCGTTGCTGTATGTGCGCTGGCGGCATCAGTTGAATCGAAGACTGGCAGCAGAACCTGTGTCTACCTGAGGTCCGCTATCGCAGGCAAGCCAGCTCCCACATTTGACCGCGGCGCCGATCAAATGTGGGAGCTGGCTTGCCTGCGATGGCCTCACCACAGCCTCAATGATTCACTGTGTAAGCCAGCATCATCGACAACTGGCACATCGGCCGGCCGCTCTCGGCATGCCATTGGTTGAACGCGCCCTGCACCGTCGCCAGGTCGCGCAGGCTGGTCGGCGCCTTGTCGACGATCTTCTGCGCATTCAGCGCGGCCACCACGTCATAACTCGGCACAAACGTATCCTTGCCGACCATGCGCAAAAAGCGCGGCGCCGACAGCCCGCCCAATTGGTGGCCGTGCTTGCTCAGGTACTTCCACAACCCAACGATATCGGTCACCGGCCAGTCGGCGACGAACGCACCAAAGCTGCCCTTTTCCTGCTCGATGTCGAGGATCATCTGCGCGTTGCGCGGCACGCTCTTGAGCTTGCCCAGGTGGCGGATGATGCGCGTGTCCTGCATCAGCCGCTCCAGGTGCTCGGCGCCCATCAACACGACTTTTTCCGGATCGAAGCCGAAGAACACTTGCTCGAACGCCGGCCACTTGGCGTCGACCACGCTGTGTTTCAAGCCAGCGCGAAAGACCCGCAGCGCCAGGGTCGACAGGTAGCGGTCATCACTGATCTTGCGCAACTGCGCCGGGGTCTTGGGTACAGGCAGGTGGGCTTCCAACTCGGCCGCTGAACCGAAGCGGTTCAGACAATATTCGTGCAGCCACTTGTAATCGCGCATGCCCTCTCCTGGCAATGGAATTGAAAACGGCGCCCGCAAGCGCCGTGTGTCAGAGCGTTAAATCGGCTCAGAGGTTCACAACATTGACGAAGCGCGACGCGGCGGTTTCGTCAATCTTCAGGCTGGTGAAGTCAAACAGGTTGCGGTCGGCCAGCTGTGACGGGATCACGTTCTGCAGGCTGCGGAAGATGCTCTCGGTACGGCCAGGGGTCTTGCGCTCCCAATCCACCAGCATCTCCTTGACCACCTGGCGCTGCAGGTTTTCCTGGGAGCCGCACAGGTTGCACGGGATGATCGGGAATTGCTTGAAGTCGGAATAGGCCTGGATGTCCTTCTCATTGCAATACGCCAGCGGGCGAATCACCACGTTGCGCCCGTCATCGGCACGCAGTTTGGGCGGCATGGCCTTGAGCGAGCCATTGAAGAACATATTCAGGAAGAAGGTCTCGACGATGTCGTCACGATGGTGCCCCAGGGCCATCTTGGTCGCGCCGATCTCATCGGCGAACGTGTAGAGCGTGCCACGGCGCAGGCGCGAGCACAGCGAGCAAGTGGTCTTGCCTTCCGGGATCAGGTCCTTGACCACCGAGTAGGTGTCTTTCTCGACGATGTGGTATTCGACGCCCAGCTCCTTGAGGTAGGCCGGCAGCACGTGCTCAGGGAAACCCGGTTGTTTCTGGTCCATGTTGACGGCGACGATCTCGAACTGGATCGGCGCGACCTTTTGCAGGTGCAGCAGCACGTCAAGCATGGTGTAGCTGTCTTTGCCGCCGGAGAGGCAGACCATGACCTTGTCGCCATCCTCGATCATGTTGAAATCGGCGACCGCTTCACCGGCCAGGCGACGCAGGCGTTTTTGCAGTTTGTTCTGATTGACCGTAAGAGTGCCCATGGCGCTTGGATCCGCTAGAGGTGTGTGACGAAAAGCGCGGTATTTTACCGATAAGCACCACCGAGTTCCATTGTAGGCGCTGGCTTGCCAGCGATAGCGATGGTTGCCGTTCCGTGGCAGCCCGTTATAGCGCAATCGCCGGCAAGCCGACGCGTACACAGACCTCACCGCGATTAGGGCCAATGTTTACAGCGCGATTTGCTCTAAAGCCCTACAGTTTTTCCGGTCATCCCTTCCTATACTGCGACTTGAGGTCGCACATCACTATCCAGACCTTTCAGGCCAATTGGCCGGTGGGCGCTCCGATGGGGGGCGATGGTAATAACGACAGGAGTGACTGGCATGATCCATCACGTCGTGGGGCTGTTTACCCATCCCGACCAGGAATGGCGGGAAATTCGTGGCGATAAAGAAGAAAGCATCAGCCACATGTACCTCACTCACACCTTGATTCTCGCGGCGATCCCCGCCGTGTCCGCCTTTATCGGTACCACCCGGGTCGGTTGGGTGATCGGCAGCCGCGCGCCGGTCATGCTGACCCAGGAAAGCGCGTTGTGGATGACCATCATGTCGTACGCGGCCATGCTCGGCGGCGTGGCAGTGATGGGCGCGTTCATTCACTGGATGGCCCGCACCTACGACGCCAACCCCAGCATGGCGCGGTGCGTAGCCTTTGCCACCTACACCGCGACACCGCTGTTTATCGGCGGGCTGGCGGCGCTCTACCCACATATGTGGCTGGGCATGGTGGTCGGGACGGCGGCGATTTGCTACACGGTGTACCTGCTGTATGTGGGGCTGCCCACCTTCATGAGCATTGATCCCGACGAGGGCTTCCTGTTTTCCAGCTCGGTACTGGCCGTGGGCCTGGTGGTCCTGGTGGCAATCATGGCGTTTACCGTGATTGTCTGGGGGCTGGGCGTCGGCCCGATCTATACCAACTGACCGGTCAAAGGGGTAGGCAAAGCCGCCGCAAGGTGGCTTTGTGCGTTATGCATGACCATTCGGCGCCTGACAGATTCGGAAACACCCGGTTTTGCGGCATACTGGACGTCTCTGGAGATATGGTCAGCATGCCCGAGCAACTCAATACCCGCGTCGAAGATTGTTTCCTGCAAGCCGAATCCTTTTTCAAACGAAGCTTCAAACGCCCCCAGGTCAGCCTCAAGCTGCGGGGCCAGAAGGCCGGTGTCGCGCATTTGCACGAGAACCTGCTGCGCTTCAACCCACAGCTCTACCGCGAAAACAGCCAGCACTTCCTCAAGCAGACCGTGGCTCATGAAGTGGCGCACCTGATCGCCCACCAATTGTTTGGCGAGCGCATCCAGCCGCATGGCGAGGAATGGCAACTGATCATGCGCGGGGTCTACGAACTGCCGCCGGACCGTTGCCACACCTATGCAGTCAAGCGCCGCCAGGTGATGCGCTATATCTACCGTTGCCCGTGTGCGGACAGTGATTTTCCGTTCTCGTCACAGCGCCACGGAATGGTGGCCCAGGGGCGGCGGTATTTGTGCAGGCGGTGCCGGCAGACCTTGGTGTTTACCGGCGAAACCCGGGTGGAGTGAGAGCCCCTTCGCAGGCACGCCCACGCCCCCATTTGAATGCATTGCAAGGATAGGGCGCGGTCAAAACGTGGGAACGGGCTTGGCCGCGAAAGCGCCTGTTCAGTCACCCCACAACTTTGGCCTGCCGCAAATCGGCTATCCGCTGCGCACTCAAGCCCAGCTCCGCCAGCACTTCATCACTGTGCGCCCCTACGGCGGCGCCGATATGCCTAGGCTGCGGCAATGCCTCGGAGAACTTCAACGGGCAGGCAATCTGCGCCTGGGTCGAGCCATCGCCCCGTGGCACCTGGGTGACCAACACCCGTGCCTTCAACTGCGGATGCTCCACCGCCTCACTTAAAGCGAGGACAGGCTCCACACACGCGTCCACCCCGGCAAACAACGCGCACAGCTCATCAAAACTGCGCTTCTCGAACTCGACCTGCAGTGCCAGCTTCAAGGCTTGTTGGGCCTCCGGTTTGGGTGACAAGCCTTGCGCCGCCAGCTCCGGGCGGCCCAATGCAGTACACAGTTGTTGCATAAACCCGGGTTCCAGGCTACCCACTGACATCCAGCGCCCATCCCGCGAGCGGTAATAGTCGTAGAAACTGCCGCCATTGAGCACATGCCCCTCCCACGCCGGCTCGACGCCACACGCCAGGTAACCGGCGCCAGCCATGGCATTCAGGCTGAACGAACAGTCGGTCATGCTCACATCCAGGTACTGGCCGAGGCCACTGGTTTGCCGGGCAATCACTGCCGCCAGCAGTCCCACCACCGCATGCAGCGAACCGCCGCCCACATCCGCCAATTGCACGCCCAAGGGCAGCGGCCCGCTGTCCTGGCGACCGGTGTAGCTGGCGACGCCGGCCAGGGCGAGGTAATTGATGTCATGCCCGGCGCGATCCTTGTAGGGGCCGGTCTGCCCGTAACCCGTGATGGAGACGTAGATCAGCCGCGGGTTGATCGCCTTCAACACTTCATACCCCAGGCCCAGGCGCTCCATCACCCCGGGGCGGAACTGTTCGAGCACGATGTCGTACTCCTTGACCAGCGCGTGCACGATCTCAAGCGCCTCGGCTTGCTTGAGGTCCAGCGCCAGGCTGCGTTTGTTGCGATTGAGGTAGGCGTGGCTCGCCGATGTGCCGTGATCGTGCGGCGGCAATACCCGCAACAGGTCCATGCGCGTGGGCGATTCGATACGCAGCACCTCGGCGCCCATGTCGGCGAGCATCAATGATGCAAACGGACCGGGCAGCAAGGTGGAAAAATCCAGCACTTTGAGGGACGCCAAGGGACCTGACATGAACACTCCAGTTGTGTTTCGGGTTCCCACAGACTAGGCAGCCTGGCGCCGACCGGCAATCGTCAGAACGATCAGCGAGGGTGACCGTTTTGATCACGGCGGGCTTTTTCGTGCAGGCGGCTTTATCATTGGCCCACGTTTGCTTGCAGAGTGTTCCATGAAGTTTGCGATTGCAGTGTTTTCCGCCGCCCACGCGCCCTCCTCGCGCCGCGCCCTGCGCTTTGCCCAGGCCGTGCTGGCCGGCGGGCATGAGATTGTGCGGCTGTTTTTCTATCAGGACGGCGTCTACAGCGCTGCCAATAATATCGTCGCGCCCCAGGACGAGCAGGACATCGCCCGCCAGTGGCGCGAGTGGGTCAGTCAGCACCAACTCGACGGTGTGGTCTGCATCGCCGCCGCGTTGCGCCGTGGCGTGCTCAACACCGAGGAAGCCACGCGTTATCAACGCAGCGCAGTGAACCTGGATGCGCCGTGGGCGTTGTCGGGCCTGGGGCAATTGCACGACGCCGCCCAGGCCGCCGACCGCCTGATCTGTTTTGGAGGGCCGTGAGATGTCCAAATCCTTATTGGTGATCAGCCGCCAGGCACCGTGGTCCGGGCCGGGCGCGCGCGAAGCACTGGATATCGTGCTGGCCGGCGGCGCGTTTGATCTGCCGATCGGCCTGCTGTTCCTCGATGACGGCGTGTTCCAGCTGGCGTCGCACCAGGACGCCAAGGCCGTGCAGCAGAAGGACCTCAGCGCCAACCTGCAGGCACTGGGCCTGTTCGGCATCGATGATGTGTTCGTCTGCAGCCACAGCCTGGCCGAGCGCGGGCTTATCTCCCCGGCCAGCGCCCAGCCATTGGACAGCGCCGCCATTTCCACGCTGATTGACCGTTACGACCAGGTGATGACCCTCTGATGTCGACTTTACATGTGGTTTCCCACTCGCCGTTCACCGACAGCCGCCTCGCCAGTTGCCTGCGCATCTGTGGCGCCGACGATGCAATCCTGCTCTGCGGCGACGGCGCCTACGGGCTGCACAACCCGGCCCTGCAGACCAAGGGTGTGAAGGTCCTGGTGCTGGCCGAAGACCTGCTGGCGCGCAATCTGCCGCTGCCGGATTGGGCCGACAGCGTCGACTACCCGGGTTTCGTGCAACTGTCGATCGACTACGACAAGGTCAACACCTGGCTATGAATACCCTGACCGTCGGCGCACGCACCCTGGAACTGGACAAGGACGGCTACCTCGTCGACCTGAACGAATGGTCGACAGAGGTGGCCCACGCCCTGGCTATCGCCGAAACGCTGGAGTTGACCGCGGACCACTGGGAAATCCTCACGCTGCTGCGCCAGTTCTATGCCGAATTCCAGCTGTCTCCCGCCACGCGCCCGCTGATCAAGTACACCGCCTTGAAGTTGGGCCCGGAAAAGGGCAACAGCCTGCACCTCAACAAACTGTTCAACGGCACTCCCGCCAAACTCGCCGCCAAGCTGGCGGGCCTGCCCAGGCCGACGAATTGCTTATGACCGACTTTGCCCCGCTGACCCTTGAAACCCCTGCCGAGCACCCGTTTGCGCAATTCGTGCGCATCCTGGGCAAAGGCAAGCGCGGCGCGCGCAACCTCACCCGCGAAGAAGCCCGCGAAGCCATGGGCATGCTGCTCGACGAAAAAGTCGAAGACACCCAGCTCGGCGCCTTCCTGATGCTGCTGCGCCACAAGGAAGAAAGCCCGGAAGAACTCGCCGGCTTCACCGAAGCGGTGCGCGAACGCCTGCACGCCCCGGCGTTGAACGTGGATGTCGACTGGCCGACCTATGCCGGCAAGAAGCGCCACCTGCCGTGGTACCTGCTGGCGGCCAAGTGCCTGGCGCAGAACGGTGTGCGCATCCTCATGCACGGCGGCGGCGCACACACCGCCGGCCGCCTGTACACCGAGCAATTGCTGGAGGGCTTGCAGATCCCGCTGTGTCGCAATTGGCAGCAGGTCGGCGCCGCGTTCGAACAAGGCAACCTGGCATTTATTCCCCTGGGCGACTGGGCGCCGCAACTGCAGCGCATGATCGACCTGCGCAACACCCTGGGCCTGCGCTCGCCGATCCACTCCCTGGCACGCCTGCTCAACCCGCTGAATGCACGCTGCGGTCTGCAAAGCATCTTCCACCCCGGTTATCAGGGCGTGCACCGCGATGCCAGCGGCCTGCTCGGCGACAATGTGATTGTGGTCAAGGGGGATGGCGGCGAAGTCGAGATCAATCCCGACACCATCAGCCACCTGTACGGCACCACCGGTGGCGAAAGCTGGGACGAAGAATGGCCCGCCCTCTCCGCCCAGCGCCATGTCAAACCCGCGAGCCTTGAGCCGGAACATTTAAAAGCCGTGTGGCGCGGCGACGCCGAAGACAGCTACCCGCAACTGGCGCTGATCGCGACCATGGCCCTGGCGCTGCGTGGCCTGGGCCACCCACGGGAACAGGCGTTCACATTGGCCCAGCAGTACTGGGATGCACGAGATAAATCGATTTAATCGATGATTCACGCCCGGTCTTTGCGCTTTTAGTTCGAACTCATCTCTTTAGACTGGTCTCCAACGCTTATTAGCCAAGGAGCCAGTCATGGGTTTGCTGATCGAAGGGCACTGGAAGGACCAGTGGTACGAAAGTAGCGCCGACGGCGCTTTCCAGCGTGAACAGGCGCAACGCCGAAACTGGGTGACCGCCGATGGTGCGCCCGGCCCCAGCGGCGAAGGCGGCTTCAGGGCGGAAGCCGGTCGCTATCACCTCTACGTCTCCCTTGCCTGCCCTTGGGCGCATCGCACGCTGATCCTGCGCAAGCTCAAGGGCCTGGAAAGCCTGATCGACGTGTCAGTAGTCAGCTGGTTGATGCTGGAAAACGGCTGGACCTTCGACAAGACCCACGGCTCCACCGGCGACACGCTGGATGGCTTCGACTTCATGCACCAGCGTTACACCGCCGACACCGCCGACTACACCGGGCGCGTCACCGTGCCGGTGTTGTGGGACAAGAAACTGCAGCGCATCGTGAGCAATGAGTCAGCGGAAATCATCCGCATGTTCAACAGCGCCTTCAACGAGCTGACCGGCAATACCCTGGACTTCTACCCGCAGGCACTGCGCCCGAGCATCGACGCGCTGAACGCGCGGATTTACCCGGCCGTGAACAATGGCGTGTACCGCGCCGGCTTTGCCACCGCGCAAAAGGCCTACGAAAGCGCATTTGATGATGTGTTTGCCGAGCTGGATCACCTGGAGCAGCACCTGCGAGTACATCGCTACCTGGCCGGTGAGTACCTGACCGAGGCGGATGTGCGCCTGTTCACCACGCTGATCCGTTTTGATGCGGTGTATTACAGCCACTTCAAATGCAACCTGCGGCGGATTGCCGATTATCCGAACCTGTCGAATTGGTTGCGGGAGATGTACCAGTGGCCGGGCGTGGCCGAGACGGTGGATTTTGCGCATATCAAGGGGCATTACTATGCGAGCCACCGGACCATCAATCCGACGGCAATCGTGCCGAAGGGGCCGTTGCAGAGTTTTGATGCCGCCCATGATCGGGCTCGCCTTGCCGGGAAAGGGGTCTTTAGCTGAGGCGACCCGGTGTCTGTGGGGCGGGGCTTGCTATGGCTAGCAAGCTTCTCGGAGCCAGTGGGCATCTTGAGGCTAGTGGGATTCTTGAGGTCAGTGGGCTTCTTGAGGTTAGTGGGCTTCTGGAGGTCAGCGGGCTTCTTGAGGTCAGCGGGCATCTTGAGGTCAGTGGGCTTCTTGAGATCAGTGGGCTTCTTGTGGCGAGCGGGCTTGCCCCGCGTTGGGGCGCGAAGCGGCCCCAAAACCTGCCTACACGGTCTTCCTGAAACTGCGCGGCGAGTGTACTGGGGCCGCTTCGCGCCCCAACGCGGGGCAAGCCCGCTCGCCACAGGAATCTTCACTGGCCTCAGAAATCTCCACTGGCCTCTGGCCACTGACCTCAGGAATCTCCACTGACCACAGGAATCTCACTGGCCTCAGGAATCTCCACTGACCACAGGAATCTCCACTGCCCACAGGAATCCCACTGGCTTCAGGAACCTCCACTGACCTCAGGAATCCCCACTGACCTCAGGAATCTCACTGGCCTCAGGAATCTCCACTGACCACAGGAATCCCACTGGCTTCAGGAACCTCCACTGACCTCAGGAATCCCCACTGACCTCAGGAATCTCACTGGCCTCAGGAATCTCCACTGACCACAGTAATCCCACTGGCCTCAGAAATCTCCACTGACCACAGTAATCCCACTAGCCACAACAACTGCGCAGCCTCAACAAGCCCGGCAATCACACAGGCCTAAACCTGCGACTGCGCGCCCTCAAACCACTTCAGCTTCTCGCGCAACACCACCACTTCACCGACGATTACCAGTGTCGGTGCATGCACTTCATGCTCCGCCACCATGCGCGGCAAGTCCGCCAGGGTGCCGGTGAATACGCGCTGGTTGGAGGTGGTGCCCTGCTGGATCAACGCAGCGGGGGTGTCCGCCGCGCGACCATGCTTGATCAGTTGTTCGCAGATGATCGGCAAGCCAATCAAGCCCATGTAGAACACCAGGGTCTGCGACGGTCCCACCAGGTCATGCCAGGGCAGGTCCGAAGTGCCGTCCTTCAGGTGCCCGGTGATAAACCGCACCGACTGCGCATAGTCACGGTGAGTCAGCGGAATCCCGGCATACGCCGCGCAACCGCTCGCCGCCGTGATGCCGGGCACCACCTGGAACGGAATGCCATGGGCTGCCAGTTCCTCGATCTCTTCGCCACCCCGGCCAAAGATGAACGGGTCGCCACCCTTGAGCCGCAATACACGTTTGCCCTGCTTGGCCAGGTCCACCAGTTGCTGGTTGATCTGGTCCTGCGGGACGGCGTGATCGGCGCGACGCTTGCCGACATAAATACGCTCGGCATCGCGGCGGCACAGCTCGAGAATCGCCGGGGCCACCAGGCGGTCGTACAGCACCACGTCGGCCTGCTGCATCAGGCGTAAGGCGCGGAAGGTCAACAGGTCCGGATCACCCGGCCCTGCCCCCACCAGGTACACCTCGCCCGGTGCATACGGCGGCGCGCCGTTGACCTTTTCGATCAGCAGGCGCTCGGCCTCGTCACCCTGCCCGGCCAATTGACGGTCGGCAATCGGGCCCTGAAACACCTCTTCCCAGAACGCACGGCGTTGTTGCACATCCGGGTACAGGCCTTTGACCTGGGCGCGAAAACGCGCCGCGAGCCCGGCCAGTTGCCCGTAGGTGGATGGAATCCAGGTTTCCAGCTTGGCCCGGATCAAGCGTGCCAGCACCGGCGCATCGCCACCGCTGGACACTGCGATCACCAACGGTGAACGGTCGACAATCGCCGGGAAGATCACGCTGCACAAGGCCGGCGCATCCACCACATTGACCGGCACGCAACGACGCTTGGCATCGCTGGACACTTGCGCGTTCAGCGGCTCGTCATCGGTGGCGGCGATAATCAGGGTGCAGTCGTCGAGATCGGCCTCCTGATAACCGCGCAAAATCAATTCCCCGCCACTGCCCAGCACCAACACACGCAGCTGGTCTTCGATCTGGGGAGCAACCACCCGCAGCACTGCACCGGCGTCGGCCAGCAGCCGGGATTTGCGCAAGGCAATCTCCCCGCCACCGACGACCAACACACGGCTGCCGCGCAGGTTATGAAACAGCGGCAGAAACTCCATTTAGCGGATGACCTCGACGCCCGCCATGTACGGCTTGAGCACTTCCGGCACACGGATCGAGCCGTCAGCCTGCTGGTAGTTTTCCAGCACGGCCACCAACGTACGGCCTACCGCCAGGCCCGAACCGTTGAGGGTGTGGACCAGTTCCGGCTTGCCGGTTTCCGGGTTGCGGAAGCGCGCCTGCATGCGACGGGCCTGGAAATCGCCACAGTTGGAGCACGACGAAATCTCGCGGTATTTGTCCTGGCTCGGCACCCACACTTCGAGGTCGTAGGTCTTCACGGCACTGAAACCCATGTCGCCGGTGCACAGCGCCAGCACGCGGTACGGCAGCTCCAGCAGTTGCAGGACGCGTTCGGCGTTGGCGGTCAGGCCTTCCAGGGCTTCCATGGAAGTCGACGGCTCGACCACCTGCACCATCTCGACCTTGTCGAACTGGTGTTGGCGGATCATGCCGCGGGTGTCACGGCCAGATGCACCCGCCTCACTGCGGAAGCACGGGCTGTGGGCGACAAACTTGATCGGCAGTTGCTTGGCGTCGAGGATCTCGCCGGCGACGATGTTGGTCAGCGACACTTCAGCGGTCGGGATCAGGTACAGATCGGCTTCGCCATCGCGGCTGATCTTGAACAGGTCTTCCTCGAACTTCGGCAACTGGCTGGTGCCCATCAGCGCCGGTGCCTGCACCAGGTACGGGGTGTAGGCCTCTTCGTAGCCGTGCTCGCCGGTGTGCAGGTTGATCATGAACTGCGCCAGGGCGCGGTGCATGCGTGCGATCGGGCCGCGCAGCAAGGCAAAGCGCGCGCCGGACATCTTCGCGGCGGTTTCGAAATCCAGGCCGCCGGTCAGTTCGCCCAGGGCGACGTGGTCCTTGATCTCGAAATCAAAAGTCGTCGGCGTGCCCCAGCGGCGCACTTCGACGTTACCGTCTTCGTCTTCGCCGACCGGTACGGACTCATGGGGAATGTTGGGAATGCCCAGCAGGATCGAATCCAGCTCGGACTGAATCTTTTCCAGCTCGACTTTGCCGTCGGACAGCTCGGTGCCCATGCGCTCGACATCCGCCATCAGCGGCGCGATGTCTTCGCCGCGCTGCTTGGCCTGACCGATGGATTTGGAACGCGCATTACGCTCAGCCTGCAGTGCTTCGGTGCGGGTCTGGACGGTCTTGCGCTGTTCTTCCAGCGCTTCGATGCGCGCAACATCCAAGGCAAAGCCACGGGATGCCAGGCGGTCCGCTACGTCCTGAAGGTTGCTACGTAACAGTTTGGAATCGAGCATGTCGGTCTCTCGTTTATCAAAGTTTGGTCAAGGACAGGCCGGCCCAGGTGGCGAGCAGCCCGCCGAACACGCTGATGCCCAGGTACCCGAAGGCGACCAGGGCCTGCCCGCTTTCCAGCAGTCGCAGCGTGTCCAGTGAAAAGGATGAAAAGGTCGTCAGACCGCCTACAAAGCCGACAATCAAGCCGGCGCGAATTTCAATCGGCACTTCCGGACGCAACAGGAACCAGCCGTACAACAACCCGATGATCAAACAGCCCACCAGGTTGACCGCCAGGGTCGCCGCATAAAAATGCTTGGGCCAGTTAGCGCTGACCCAGTTACCGGTGGCGAAACGCAATAATGTACCAGCGATGCCGGCTGCGGACACGGCAAGAATCGTCTTGAGCACTACTTTCTCCGTTGTTTGGGGCTGAGGCGATCGAGTTGGGCCAGGTGATTGAGCTTTTCGCCGATCTTCAGCTCCAGGCCACGCGGCACCGGCTGATAGAGCGGCAGCGGCTCAAGCTCATCGGGGAAATAGTCTTCACCGGCCGCGTAGGCATCCGGCTCATCGTGGGCATAGCGGTATTCGTCGCCGTAGCCCAGTTGTTTCATCAACTTGGTGGGCGCGTTACGCAGGTGCAACGGCACTTCGAGGGAGCCGTATTCGGCAGCGGCGCGCAGCGCGGACTTGAAGCCCATGTACACCGCGTTGCTCTTGGGCGCACAGGCCAGGTAGGTAATGGCCTGGGCCACGGCCAATTCGCCTTCGGGGCTGCCGAGGCGCTCCTGCACGTCCCACGCGGCCAGGCACAGACTCAAGGCGCGCGGGTCGGCGTTACCGATGTCTTCGCTGGCCATGCGCACCACGCGGCGGGCCAGGTACAGCGGGTCGCAGCCGCCGTCGATCATCCGCGCAAACCAGTACAACGCGCCGTCCGGGTTGGAGCCGCGCACGGATTTATGCAGCGCCGAGATCTGATCGTAGAAAGCTTCACCGCCCTTGTCGAAGCGCCGACGCGTATCGCCGAGCAGGCTTTGCAGGAGATCGACGCCGATTTCGCTGCCGTCTTCGGCCAGGTCGGAGGCGTTTTCCAGCAAGTTGAGAAAGCGCCGGCCATCGCCATCAGCGGCAGTCAGCAAAATCTTGAAGCCTTCGTCGCTGACGCTCAGTTGGCGCTTGCCCAGGCCCTTGTCTTCGTTCAACGCGCGGTGCAGCAGCTTTTGCATCGCCGCTTCATCCAGGCTCTTGAGCACATAGACTCGCGCCCGCGACAGCAAGGCGTTGTTGAGTTCGAACGAAGGGTTTTCGGTGGTGGCGCCGATAAAGATCAGCGTGCCGTCTTCGACATAGGGCAAGAACGCATCTTGCTGCGACTTGTTGAAGCGGTGCACTTCATCGACAAACAGGATGGTGCGCTTGCCGTATTGCCCAGCCTGCTGCTTGGCGACCTCGACCGCCTGGCGGATCTCCTTGACCCCGGCCAGTACCGCCGAGACCGTTTCGAAGTGCGCATCCGAGACTTTTGCCAGCAGCCGCGCCAGGGTGGTCTTGCCCACGCCCGGCGGCCCCCAGAAAATCATCGAGTGCAGCGCACCCTGCTCCAGGGCTTCGCGCAAAGGCTTGCCGCGAGCGAGCAGGTGTTCCTGCCCGACATACTCATCCAGGTTGGTCGAGCGCAAGCGCGCGGCCAGTGGCTGAGCAATCGGGTCACTTCGAAACAGGTCCATGGGCAGCGTTTGAAACCTCTTGGCAGATTATTCCTGGATCACGTCGGCACCCTTGGGGATGTCGAACTTGAACTTGGACGCCGGCACCGGCTCATTGGCCTTGACCCCGGAGAACAGGATATCGGTGCGCTGGCCGACGCTGTCGACCAGGCGCATGTTGTTGATCACGCCATTGCCAAACGACAGGGACAGCGTGTCAAACAGCGTGTCCTTGGATTTTGGCTTGAGGGTGAACTCGATCACATTGCTGGTTTGCTTGGAGGTGATGTCGAAACTCTCGTTGATTT
This sequence comes from Pseudomonas sp. TH21, assembly GCF_016651025.1. Taxonomy (NCBI): domain Bacteria; kingdom Pseudomonadati; phylum Pseudomonadota; class Gammaproteobacteria; order Pseudomonadales; family Pseudomonadaceae; genus Pseudomonas; species Pseudomonas sp. TH21. The sequence continues at coordinate 4,017,908 of NZ_JAEKEQ010000001.1, forward strand.
TCGACACATCACCCGACAGCAGCAGCGCTGGCGTCTGGTTCAGGCGCGGGTCAAGCTTCTTGATGGTCGCCTGCTCCAGGTCCGGGTCCCACAGCGTGACTTTCTGGCCGTCGGAGACGATGGTCTGCTCCGCCTTGCCTTCGGTGTGCCAGTAGAACAGCCCAGGGCGCTGCACGGCCATTTCACCGGCGGTTTCCTGCAACTGGGTGCCGCCCGCGTCCAGGGTCAGCTGGGAGAAGCGCGCGGTCAGGGTCTTGGATTTGTCCAGCAGGTTGGTCAGGCTGGCCACGGAGGCCGGGTCGGCGTGCGCCGAAACAGCAGTCAGGGCCAGTGCTGGCAACAACAGCATGCGGATAAGACGCATGGGAGTCCTCATTGAGTCGTTAGGGCGTGCCGCGTGCTGCCACGCGGCACGTGATCAGTCGCGCATCTGCCCAGGGGCGATGACTTCGCGCGAGCCGTTGGTGTTCATTGCGGTCACGACGCCAGCCATTTCCATGGCTTCGATCATGCGCGCGGCGCGGTTGTAGCCGATTTTCAGCTTGCGCTGCACCGCGGAAATCGAGGCGCGGCGACTTTCCAGCACAAACGCGACGGCCTCGTCGTACAGCGCGTCGGTCTCGGCATCGTCGTCGCCACCGCTGCTGCCGCCGTCGAAGCCGCTGCCGGCTTCTTCGACGCCCGCGAGGATGTCGTCGTTGTATTCCGGAGCGCCACGCAGTTTCCAGGCTTCCACCACGCGGTGCACTTCGTCATCGGAAACGAAAGCGCCGTGCACCCGAATCGGCAGGCTGGTGCCCGGCGGCATGTAGAGCATGTCACCGTGGCCGAGCAGCTGCTCGGCGCCACCCTGGTCGATGATGGTCCGCGAGTCGATCTTGCTCGACACCTGGAACGCCATCCGCGTCGGAATGTTGGCCTTGATCAAGCCGGTGATCACATCCACCGACGGACGCTGGGTCGCGAGGATCAAGTGAATACCCGCCGCCCGCGCCTTCTGGGCGATACGCGCGATCAGTTCTTCGACCTTCTTGCCGACGATCATCATCATGTCGGCGAATTCGTCGACCACCACCACGATGGTCGGCAGCTTGCTCAGCAGCGGCGCTTCGTCGTGGATGCTCTCGCGCTTGTACAGCGGGTCGGTCAGCGGCGTGCCGGCGTCCTGGGCTTCCTTGACCTTGGCATTGAAGCCCGACAGGTTGCGCACGCCCATCTTCGCCATCAGCTTGTAGCGACGCTCCATCTCGGCCACGCTCCAGCGCAGGGCGTTGGCGGCGTCCTTCATGTCGGTGACGACCGGGCACAGCAGGTGCGGAATGCCTTCGTAGATCGACAGTTCGAGCATCTTCGGGTCGATCATGATCAGCTTGGCGTCTTCCGGGCCGGACTTGAACAGGATCGACAGGATCATCGCGTTCACACCCACCGACTTACCCGAACCGGTCGTACCGGCAACCAGCAAGTGCGGCATTTTCGCCAGGTCGGTAATCACCGGCTTGCCGCCGATGTCATGACCCAGGGCCAGGGTGACCGGCGATTTGAAGTTGTCGTATTCCGGCGTCGAGAGTACTTCGGAGAAGCGCACGATCTGGCGGTCCTCGTTGGGAATCTCGATACCCACGGTGGTCTTGCCGGGGATCACTTCGACCACGCGCACACTGGTCACGGCCAGGGAGCGCGCCAGGTCCTTGGCCAGGTTGGCGATACGGCTGACCTTGACGCCTGCCGCCGGCTGGATTTCGTAACGGGTAATCACCGGGCCGGGGTGGATCGAGTCCACCGACACTTCGACGCCGAACTCCTTGAGCTTGATTTCCAACAGGTGGCCGACAGCCGCCAGGGATTCAGGGGAGTAGTTGAGTTGCTTCTTTTCGGCCGGGTCGAGGATCGAGATCGGCGGCAAGGTGCCTTCGACGGCGCTGTCGACAAACAACGGCGCCTGTTTCTCTTTCTGCACGCGATGGCTTGGCTCGGCGGGCTTGGGCGGTGCCGGAGCAATCACCGGCGGCACCTGCTTCTCGCGGTCCGACATGTGCTTGCTCAGGGCCTGCTCGCGCTCGATCAGGCGCTCCTTGACCTTGGCCTGCTCGCGGCGGTCCGGCGTACTCGGGGCGACCACCTCGTTGACGCGGGTGTCGACCTCACGCAACTGGGCGACCATGCGCTTGCGCTCGACCCGGGCCGCCCACCAACGGTTGGCAGCGCCCTGGAACAGCTCCAGCAGGTCGAGGGTGATCTTGCCGGTCACGTCCATCACCTTGAACCACGACAGGTCGGTGAACACGGTGAGGCCGAACAGGAACAGCGCGATGAACATCAAGGTGCTGCCCTGGATATTCAGGGTCCTGCGCGCCAGGTCGCCAAGGCTTTCGCCCAGCGCCCCGCCCGCGCCCGCCGGCAGGCCGGTAGGCGCATGAAAGTGGATATGCGCCAGCGCCGCGCCGGACAACACCAGGAACACCAGGCCGATCAGGCGCCAGGAAAACAGCCAGCCGCTCCACTGCCACGGCTCATGCCGCTGGCGGAAGATCTGCCAGGTCTTGATCGCCAGCAGCAAGGGGAAGATATACGCGAAGTAACCGAGCACCATGAACAGGATATCGGCGCTGTAGGAGCCGGCAGGTCCACCGAAGTTCTGCACGTCTTCGATCTTGCTGTTGTGGCTCCAGCCCGGATCGTCCTTGCCATAGGTGAGCAAGGCCATCATCAGGAACAGGCACAGCGCGCCGATAGCGATCAGCGCACCTTCCTTGAGTCGGTAGTGCAGGTGCTGGCGCCAGGCCGGCACGACTGCTGCTTTGGGTGTTGCGGCGGATTTCTTCAAAACGGGTCTTTTCCTGCGCCTTTAGCGCGTCCATCTGTTGAATAACTGTAAATACTGCCCAATCCGAGCAGCTGAAAAATGAACGAACGTCGTTGAATCTACTTTTAACACTGGGCGATTGCTGGATGAAATGGCGATAACGCCACAATCGCCGCATTGTACGGGTTTGTGCCCCTGATGCCACACCACTTGGCGCTCTTCAAGCAGCATAGCCAATTGTGTGTCACAAGATGTTCAATTTGAGCATGCATTGTCTTTGCTGACAAAGGCTTATGAGCTGTTTTTACCAATCCAGGCAAGCTTGGCAAATGGCCTGCATCGGCCAGACCCGATTACGACCACGCCTCAGGCACAGAGTTGCAGAAACACGCGCTCACGCTAATGCGCGCCGATGGCCGATTCGGGCTGGCCCCACAGCGCTGTGTCGACAATAATCACGCTCTCGGTGCAGGCGACATTCCTGCCACTCCCCTCCCCTTCCGTAAGCCTGGATGCCATGCTGACCTGGTTACAACGCGACACCCTGACATTCCCGCCACTGGCCAAAGCCATGCGCGAACCCAATGGCCTGCTCGCCGCCGGCGGTGACCTGTCGGCCGAACGCCTGGTCCAGGCCTATCGCCACGGTTGCTTCCCGTGGTTCTCCGAAGGCCAGCCGATCCTCTGGTGGTCGCCCGATCCGCGCACGGTGATCTTCCCCGACGAGCTGCACGTCTCGCGCAGCCTGGGCAAATTGTTGCGCCAGCAGCGCTACAGCGTGACATTCGACCAGGATTTCGCCGCTGTCATCCAGGCCTGCGCCGCGCCGCGCGCCTACGCCGATGGCACCTGGATCACCGAGGGCATCCAGAGCGCTTACCTGGAGTTGCACACGCGCGGCTATGCGCACTCGGTGGAGGTATGGGACGACGGCGAACTGGTAGGCGGCCTGTATGGCCTGGCGATGGGCCAATTGTTCTTCGGCGAATCCATGTTCAGTCGCGCCGACAACGCCTCGAAATTCGGCTTTGCCACACTGACTCGGCAACTGCAGGCCTGGGGATTTGTGCTGATCGACTGCCAGATGCCCAACGATCACCTGCACAGCCTGGGCGCCCGCGCCATCCCCCGCAGCGAATTCGCGGGCCTGCTGCGCGACCATCTGGATCAACCCAACACTGGACCGTGGGTTTCCTAGGCGACTTGCGCGCACCTGGCTTACACTTATTTCAAAGCTTACCCGAGGGTTGATCATGACCGAGTTGGCGCGTTTGAAGTTTTATGCCACTCAACCCCACTCTTGCAGCTATCTGCCCGACGAGCAGGCCACCACGCTGTTCCTCGATCCCAGCCAGCCAATGGACGTGCATGTGTATGCCGATCTCTCGGAAATGGGCTTTCGGCGCAGCGGCGACCACCTGTACCGGCCCCATTGCCAGAACTGCAATGCCTGTGTCCCGGCGCGCATCCCTGTGGCGCAGTTTGTACCGGACCGAAACCAGAAACGGATTCTCAAGCGCAACGCCGACCTGACGGTGACCTCGGCCAAGCCGAGGTTCAGCGAAGAATATTTCGACCTTTACCAGCGCTACATCGAGCAACGCCATGCTGACGGCGACATGTTCCCGCCCAGCCGCGATCAGTTTTCCACCTTCCTGGTGCGTGAGCTGCCGTTCTCGCGATTCTACGAGTTTCGCCTCGACGGTCGCCTGGTGGCCGTCGCCGTGACCGATTTACTGCCTAACGGCCTGTCGGCGGTCTACACCTTCTACGAACCAGCCGAAGAACGCCGCAGCCTGGGGCGCTTCGCGATCCTCTGGCAAATTGGCGAAGCCATGCGCCTGGAACTCGAGGCGGTGTACCTCGGATACTGGATCAAGAACTGCAAAAAGATGAACTACAAGACCCAATATCGGCCTATTGAACTGCTGATTAATCAAAGATGGGTCACGCTTAACTAGAACCCCTTGGCTTAAACACCCTTTTTCGGGCACAATGCACGCCGCTTTTGCCTGGCGCAGTTGCACCGGGCCATTCACTGGATACCGAGGGCTTTACTGCATGTCGAAAGAAGACAGCTTCGAAATGGAAGGCACTGTCGTCGACACCCTGCCCAACACCATGTTTCGTGTGGAGTTGGAAAATGGGCACGTCGTAACCGCGCATATCTCCGGCAAGATGCGCAAGAACTACATTCGTATTCTTACCGGTGACAAAGTGCGCGTCGAGCTGACGCCCTATGACTTGAGCAAAGGGCGCATCACTTACCGCGCTCGTTAAGCAAGTCAATACAAAACGCCCGGTTATGCCGGGCGTTTTTGTGTGCGCGCTATTTATGCAGGGCTGCAGGGCTCATGTGGGAGCGGGCTTGCCCGCGAAGGCGATCCGTCAGTTGATGCATTCGCTGGCTGATCCACCGCTTTCGCAGGCAAGCCAGCTCCCATATTTGATCTGTGTACACCCGGGATCTCAGGCACCACCCCAACCTCCTGTGGGAGCGGGCTTGCCCGCGAAGGCGATCCGTCAGTTGGCGCATTCGGCGGCTGACCCACCGCTTTCGCAGGCAAGCCAGCTCCCACATTTGATTTGCATACACCCGGGGTCTCAGGCCCCACCCCAATTCCCTGTGGGAGCGGGCTTGCTCGCGAAGGCGATCCGCCAGTTGATGCATTCGCTGGCTGACCCACCGCCTTCGCAGGCAAGCCAGCTCCCACATTTGATCTGCGTACACCAGGGGTCTCAGGCCCACCCCAATCCCCTGTGGGAGCGGGCTTGCCCGCGAAGGCGATCCGCCAGTTGATGCATTCGCTGGCTGACCCACCGCCTTCGCAGGCAAGCCAGCTCCCACATTTGATCTGTGTACACCCGGGATCTCAGGCCCCACCCCAATCCCCTGTGGGAGCGGGCTTGCTCGCGAAGGCGATCCGTCAGTTGATGCATTCGCTGGCTGATCCACCGCTTTCGCAGGCAAGCCAGCTCCCACATTTGATCTGAGTACACCAGGGGTCTCAGGCCCACCCCAATCCCCTGTGGGAGCGGGCTTGCTCGCGAAGGCGATCCGTCAGCTGATGCATTCGCTGGCTGACACACCGCTTTCGCAGGCAAGCCAGCCCCCACATTTGATCTGTGTACACCCGGGATCTCAGGCCCCACCCCAATCCCCTGTGGGAGCGGGCTTGCCCGCGAAGGCGATCCGTCAGTTGATGCATTCGCTGGCTGACCCACAGCTTTCGCAGGCAAGCCAGCCCCCACATTTGATCTCCACCAACATCAAGACAGCAAAAAGGCGCCTTTCGGCGCCTTTGCTGTAGTGCAGTCAACGATCAGGCCATTTCCGCCGTGGTTTCGAAGTCGAAGGTCAGCTCGCCATCCTTCAGGTCGATATGCACCACGCCGCCATGGTCGGACAGCTCGCCGAACAGGATCTCTTCGGCCAATGGCCGCTTGATCTTGTCCTGGATCAGACGCGCCATCGGGCGAGCGCCCATTGCCGCGTCGTAACCACCTTCGGCCAGCCAGTTGCGCGCCGCGTCCGTCACTTCCAGCTGCACGCGCTTGTCTTCCAACTGCGCCTGAAGCTCGGTGAGGAACTTGTCCACCACGCTCTTGATAACCTCATGGCTGAGGCGACCAAACTGGATGATGGTGTCCAAACGGTTGCGGAACTCCGGCGTAAAGCTCTTCTTGATCACTTCCATGGCATCGGAAGAGTGATCCTGATGGCTGAAGCCGATCGAAGCCCGCGCGGCCGTTTCGGCACCGGCGTTGGTGGTCATGATCACGATCACGTTGCGGAAATCCGCCTTGCGCCCGTTATTGTCGGTCAGGGTGCCGTGGTCCATCACCTGCAACAGCAGGTTGAAGACTTCCGGGTGCGCCTTCTCGATTTCATCGAGCAGCAATACGCAATGCGGCTGCTTGGTGATCGCTTCGGTCAACAGGCCGCCCTGGTCGAACCCGACATAGCCCGGAGGCGCACCGATCAGGCGCGACACAGTGTGACGCTCCATGTATTCGGACATGTCGAAACGCACCAGCTCAATGCCCATGGCCTTGGCCAACTGCCGTGCCGCCTCGGTCTTGCCGACGCCGGTAGGACCGGCGAACAGGAACGAACCCACAGGCTTGTCCGGCGACTTGAGGCCCGCACGCGACAACTTGATCGCGGTGGACAGCGAGTCGATGGCCGCGTCCTGGCCGAACACGGTCAGCTTGAGGTCACGCTCCAGGTTACGCAGCAGTTCCTTGTCGGAACTGGTGACGTGTTTTGGCGGAATCCGCGCGATCTTCGCCACGATGTCCTCGACCTGAGGTACGTCGATGCGTTTCACACGCTTCTCGACCGGCTGCAGGCGCTGATAGGCACCCGCCTCGTCGATCACGTCGATGGCCTTGTCCGGCATGTGCCGGTCATTGATGTAGCGCGACGCCAGTTCAGCGGCCGAACGCAGGGCCTCATCGGTGTACTCGATGCCATGGTGCGCTTCGAAACGCCCCTTGAGCCCGCGCAGGATGCCAATGGTGTCTTCAACCGAAGGCTCGGACACGTCGACTTTCTGGAAGCGACGCGCCAAGGCGCGGTCTTTCTCGAAAATGCCGCGGAATTCCTGGAACGTGGTCGAACCGATGCAGCGGATATCACCCGACGACAGCAGCGGCTTGAGCAGGTTCGAGGCGTCCATTACCCCACCGGATGCCGCACCGGCACCAATGATGGTGTGGATTTCATCAATGAACAGGATCGCCTGCGGACGTTTCTTCAGCTCACCAAGCAACGCCTTGAAGCGCTTCTCGAAATCGCCACGGTACTTGGTCCCGGCGAGCAAGGCGCCCAGATCAAGGGAGTAGACGACGCTGTTGGCCAGCAGGTCAGGCACCTGATTGTCGACAATGCGTTTGGCCAGGCCCTCGGCAATCGCGGTTTTACCCACGCCTGCCTCACCCACCAGCAACGGGTTGTTCTTGCGACGACGCGCGAGGATCTGCGCTACACGCTCGACCTCAAGCTCACGCCCCACCAGCGGATCGATCCGCCCCTGGCGCGCCAGCTCATTAAGGTTACTGGCATAGGCATCCAGTGGATTGCCCGAAGAAGAAGACTCACCGCCCTCGTCGTCCTGCATATCCTGTTCACCCTCGGAATGATCGCCGTGCCCAGGCACCTTGGAGATTCCGTGGGCGATGTAGTTGACGACATCAATACGGGCAACGCTCTGCTGCTTGAGCAGGAACACTGCCTGGCTTTCCTGCTCGCTGAAAATTGCCACCAGCACGTTGGCGCCTGTGACTTCACGCTTACCGGAGCTCTGTACGTGGAAAACAGCACGCTGCAATACCCGCTGGAAGCCCAGGGTTGGCTGGGTCTCGCGGTCCTCGTCATGCACGGGGATCAGTGGCGTGGTGGAGTCGATAAACTCCTGCAGGTCATGCTTGAGTTTGTCGAGGTTGGCGCCGCACGCACGTAGAACGGTGGCGGCAGCTTCGTTATCCAAAAGTGCCAGCAGCAGGTGCTCGACGGTCATGAATTCATGACGCTTCGAACGGGCCTCCTTGAAGGCAAGATTGAGGGTGACTTCGAGCTCGCGGTTTAACATAGCTTCACCTCATACCCAAGTGGTCGGCGTTAACCGTCCTTCTCGATTTCACAGAGTAGCGGATGCTGGCTTTCCCTGGCGTACTGGTTGACCTGCATGGCCTTTGTCTCGGCGATGTCGCGGGTAAACACTCCACATACTGCCCGTCCTTCTGTGTGAACGGCCAGCATTACCTTGGTCGCCAACTCGCGGTTCAGGTTAAAAAACACCTCGAGTACTTCGACCACGAAATCCATCGGTGTGTAGTCATCATTGAACAAAACCACCTTGTACATCGGCGGCGCCTGTAAAGCAGGCTTGGCCTCCTGAACAGCAATGCCTGCAGAACCGTCGTCATCGTGTTCGTGATCCGGTCGATCCTGATTGAATGTTAGTCGAATCTGGCTGATTGCATGCATGGAAAGAAAGGTTCGTCAGTGGTTCAAATACAGTGGTGGGGGCGACCTGTCAGAATTTCAACTACTGACCGGCCAGTCGCCTTGACTATCGGCAAAACGGTGTTACAACCAATAGAACCCACAGTGGGTAAAAAAGGTCCGCGCAGTCAACCTTATTTATTCGGGTTAGGACGGATAAACTGGATGATACTCCAGTGATGGAGTCTGGTGCAGAGGGATATGGGCATGGCAAGTGGTAAGGTCAAGTGGTTCAACAATGCCAAAGGCTACGGTTTCGTCGTAGAGGACGGTAAGTCCGAAGATCTCTTTGCGCATTTTTCAGCGATCAAGATGGATGGGTACAAGACGCTGAAAGCGGGCCAACCTGTAAGTTTCGAAATCATTCAAGGACCGAAAGGGTTGCATGCCGTGGAAATCGTCGCCAAGGCACCTGAACCCACCGCGGGGTCGACCGCTCATAACGAAAAGAAGCAAACGGCCTGATCCGCCGTCGAGCGCGCAAACGCAATAAAAAACCGGCCACCCCAGCAAGATTGGGACGGCCGGTTTTTTTATGCCTGCGCCTTACATATGCGAAATCAGCGCATCACCAAAACCCGACGACGACACCAACTTCGCGCCGTCCATCAGGCGCTCGAAGTCATAGGTCACGGTCTTGGCCGAAATCGCGCCATTGGTGCCCTTGATAATCAGGTCAGCCGCCTCGGTCCAACCCATGTGGCGCAACATCATCTCCGCCGACAGGATCAATGAACCCGGATTGACCTGGTCCTTGCCCGCATACTTGGGCGCGGTGCCGTGGGTCGCCTCGAACATGGCCACGGTGTCGGACAGGTTGGCCCCCGGCGCAATGCCGATACCGCCCACCTCTGCCGCCAGTGCGTCGGACAGGTAGTCGCCGTTCAGGTTGAGTGTCGCAATCACGTCATATTCGGCCGGACGCAGCAGGATCTGCTGGAGCATGGCGTCGGCAATCGCATCCTTGACCACCACATTCTTGCCGGTTTTCGGGTTCTTGAACTGCATCCATGGACCGCCATCGAGCAGGGTCGCGCCGAATTCCTGCGCCGCCACTTCGTAGGCCCATTCCTTGAAGGCCCCCTCGGTGAACTTCATGATGTTGCCTTTGTGCACGATGGTCAGCGAATCGCGGTCGTTATCCACTACATATTGCAGGGCTTTACGCGCCAGGCGCTGGGTCCCCTCTTTGGAGACCGGCTTGACGCCGATGCCACAATCCTGGTCGAAACGGATCTTGGTCACGCCCATTTCTTCCTTGAGGAACTTGATCACCTTGATCGCTTCGGGCGAGCCGGCTTTCCACTCGATCCCGGCGTAGATGTCTTCGGAGTTCTCACGGAAGATGGTCATGTCCACATCGCCTGGCTTCTTGACCGGGCTCGGCACGCCTTCGAACCAGCGCACCGGGCGCAGGCACACATACAAGTCGAGTTGTTGGCGCAGGGCCACGTTCAGCGAACGGATGCCGCCACCGACCGGGGTGGTCAGCGGGCCCTTGATGGACACCACGTAATCCTTGACCGCATCCAGGGTTTCCTGGGGCAGCCAGGTGTCCTGGTCGTAGACTTGAGTGGCTTTCTCGCCGGCGTACACCTCCATCCAGGAGATCTTGCGCTTGCCGCCGTAGGCCTTTTCAACAGCCGCGTCGACCACCTTGATCATCACCGGGCTGATGTCGACGCCAATACCGTCCCCTTCGATATAAGGGATGATCGGTTGGTCAGGAACATTGAGAGAATGGTCTGCATTGACGGTGATTTTGTCGCCGACTGCCGGAACCTGAATCTTCTTGTATCCCATGCTGAACTCCATCTATGGATTGAACATCTGGCTGCGTTCGAGCCTACTCCAGATAAATGGCGACTGAAACCTCACGCCATGCTCATTTGCATCGAAAACAGCATAAATTGTCGCCTACAAGCCTGAAAGCAAAGGCAAAATCGCCAATCTTGAGCACTGCATGCGACCTTGGTAGCACGTTGGGCCCTGCGACCTTTAGACCAATGGACGACACACCTTTTGTATGAAGGCTCGGCGTAAGCATAGCGACCTATGTATAATGCCGCCGCTGACCAAAGAGTCACGACGGCGGACCGCTCTAGAACACAGCCTTCCGCTACAAAGCAGGACTAATACAATAGTCCACCCGCTTGACGCTCGACTGATGCAACCCAACATCACCGCGAAGAAACCTCGACATTTCGCTCATGGATGACTTTGAACGAACGCGCTCCACCCGGCGCATCTCGAGTTTCTGCGCACGCTTTCAGCAAAGAAGAGAGTTAATCCGAATATGCCCACCCGCTCGAAGATCATCTACACCTTCACCGACGAAGCCCCAGCCCTCGCCACCTATTCACTGCTGCCTATCGTAGAGGCCTTCACCGCTTCCGCTGATATTGCCGTGGAAACCCGCGACATCTCCCTCGCCGGGCGCATCCTCGCAAGCTTCCCTGAGCAACTGGGTACCAAGGCCATCCCGGACCACCTCGCCGAACTGGGCGACCTGGCCGTTACGCCTGAAGCCAACATCATCAAGCTGCCTAACATCAGTGCCTCGACGCCTCAGTTGCAAGCTGCGATCAAGGAACTGCAGGCCCAGGGCTACGCCCTGCCGGACTACCCTGAAACCGTAACCACCGACGCGGAAAAAGAAACCCGTGCACGTTACGACAAGGTCAAGGGCAGCGCCGTGAACCCGGTCCTGCGCGAAGGCAACTCCGACCGCCGCGCCCCGCTGTCGGTCAAGAACTACGCGCGCAAGCACCCGCACAAGATGGGCGCCTGGGCTGCCGACTCCAAGTCCCACGTGGCTCACATGAGCAGCGGCGACTTCTACGGCAGCGAAAAAGCCGTTCAGATCGAAGCCGCCGATGCTGTCAAAATCGAGCTGATCGCCAAGGACGGTACCGCGACCGTCCTCAAGGAAAAGACTTCCGTACAGGCTGGCGAGATCATCGACAGCGCCGTACTGAGCAAGAACGCCCTGCGCAGCTTCATCGCCGCTGAAATCGAAGACGCCAAGAAGCAAGGCGTGCTGCTCTCGGTTCACCTGAAAGCCACCATGATGAAGGTCTCCGACCCGATCATGTTCGGCCAGATCGTTGCCGAGTTCTACAAAGACGCGCTGGCCAAGCACGCCACCGTGCTGGAGCAGATCGGCTTCAACCTGAACAACGGCATCGGCGACCTGTACGCTCGCATCAAGGCCCTGCCGGCCGACCAGCAAGCACAGATCGAAGCTGACATCCAGGCGGTCTACGCCGCTCGCCCTTCCCTGGCGATGGTCAACTCCGACAAAGGCATCACCAACCTGCACGTGCCGAGCGACGTCATCGTCGACGCCTCGATGCCAGCCATGATCCGTGACTCCGGCAAGATGTGGGGCACCGACGGCCAGCTGCACGACACCAAGGCAGTGATCCCGGATCGCTGCTACGCCACCATCTACCAAGCGGTCATCGAAGACTGCAAGGCCAATGGCGCTTTCGACCCAACCACCATGGGCAGCGTGCCAAACGTTGGCCTGATGGCGAAGAAAGCCGAAGAGTACGGCTCCCACGACAAGACCTTCCAGATCAAGGCTGACGGCGTCGTCCGCGTCACCGACAGCAAGGGCAACCTGCTGATGGAACAGAACGTCGAGGCCGGCGACATCTTCCGCATGTGCCAGACCAAAGACGCGCCGATCCAGGATTGGGTCAAACTGGCCGTCAACCGTGCCCGCGCAAGCAACACCCCAGCCATTTTCTGGCTGGACCCGAAGCGCGCGCACGACGGCGTCGTGGTCGAGAAAGTTCAGGCCTACCTGAAAGACCACAACACCGAAGGCCTGGACATCCGCATCATGTCGCCGGTCGACGCGATGAAGTTCACCCTGGAGCGCACCCGCAAGGGCCTGGACACCATCTCGGTGACCGGTAACGTACTGCGTGACTACCTGACCGACCTGTTCCCGATCATGGAACTGGGCACCAGCGCCAAGATGCTCTCGATCGTGCCGCTGATGAACGGTGGCGGCCTGTTCGAAACCGGCGCCGGCGGTTCGGCTCCCAAGCACGTGCAGCAGCTGCTGGAAGAAAACTTCCTGCGCTGGGACTCCCTGGGCGAGTTCCTGGCCCTGGCCGCTTCCCTGGAACACCTGGGCGTCACGTACAACAACCCGAAAGCCCTGGTGCTGTCGAAAACCCTGGACCAGGCGACTGGCCAGTTCCTCGACAACAACAAGTCGCCATCGCGCAAAGTCGGCAACATCGACAACCGCGGCAGCCACTTCTACCTGGCGCTGTACTGGGCTCAAGCCCTGGCCGCCCAGACCGAAGACACTGCACTGCAAGCACAGTTCGGCGAACTGGCCAAGACCCTGGCCGCGAACGAAGCAACCATCGTTGCCGAGCTCAACGCCGTGCAGGGCAAGCCAGTGGACATCGGCGGCTACTACGCGCCGAACCCTGAGCTGACCAGCAAGGCCATGCGTCCAAGCAACACCCTCAATGCGGCGATTGCTGCACTGGTGTGATGCGCTGATGTGACGATGCTTGATTGATCGTCACACCACAGCAAAATCCGGAACCCGAAAGGGTTCCGGATTTTTTTTGCACTTTTTTCCGCAAGTGGGCGCAGGACTTGCTTTGTGTTTTTGCTCAAGCCACTCCAGAAAACAACAAATAAGGAAGTTTTTATGCAAAGAGCTCACTTCCAGGCGCTGGCCTGGGCCTCGGCAATCGCCCTGCTGACCGCCTGCGCGAGCCACTCGCCACCCTACCCGCATGCACAGGAACCGATTGGCGACGTGCAGACCATGTACGACGGCAAACTCAGCCCCGACGCTGCGGTCAGCACCTTTCGCAATATCGACCGCTTGTTTCCGGTGCGCACCATCAAGGCCGGCGGCCACCCTTTCCCACTGCCGCACAGCAGCCGGGCGTTGGGACCGGTTGCATTCGATTACGAAGGCAAACGCTATAGCCTCGATGACTACGTCACCCTCAACCGGGTAACAGGCCTGCTGGTGATCAAGGATGGCCAAGTCGTTACTGAACGCTACGAAAAAGGCAATACCGCCGAAACCCGCTGGATGTCGATGTCGGTGGCCAAGTCGATTACATCGACCCTCGTCGGCGCGGCCTTGCAGGACGGCTCGATCAAGAGCCTGGATGACAAAGTGACCGAGTATTTGGCTGCACTGGCCGGCAGCGGCTACGACCAGGCCACCGTGCGCCAGGTGCTGGCGATGCGTTCGGGGGTCAAATGGAGTGAGAAATACGCCGACCCGACGTCGGATCGACGCATGATGCTCAAGCTGCAGACCGAACAAGTGCCCGGCTCCGCCCTCAAGTTCATGGCGAGCCTGCCCAGCGCCGCGCCGCCTGGCACCCGCACCAACTACAGCACCGGCGAGACACAAGTGCTGGGCCAACTGGTCAGCGCCGCCGTGGGCAAGCCCCTGGCGAACTACCTCAGCGAGAAAATCTGGGCGCCGTATGGCATGCAGACCGATGCGAATTGGTGGCTCGACGGCCCGAACGGCAACGAAGTGGGCGGCAGCGGCATCAGCGCAACACTGGAAGATTACGGGCGCTTCGGACAGTTCGTACTCAGTGGCGGTAAAGCCGGCGACAAGCAAGTGCTGCCCAAAGGCTGGATGAGCTTTGCCAGCGCCACCACCGGCACCGACGCCGCCTACGGCGACTTTGCCTCCATGTGGTGGCCGGCCTGGACTGCCGCGTCAAAAGCCGACAAAGCCTTCACGGCTGCCGGCATTTTCGGCCAGTTCATCTACATAAACCCTACGCAAAACGTGGTGATCGTCGTGTGGCAAGCGCAGACCAAAGCCACCGGCGGTGAAGTCATTGACGACATGGTCGCCTTCGACGCCATCACCAAGGCCGCCCGGTAACCAAGCGCAACACCCGGCGGGCGCCCCTGTATGATGGGCGCCTGCCCCACTGATCGCTTGAGAGCCCTCCATGACCTGGCAACCCCACATCACCGTCGCCACCCTCGTAGAAGACAACGGCCGCTTCCTGATGGTCGAGGAACTCAAGGGCGGCCGCGCCGTGCTCAACCAGCCTGCCGGCCACCTCGACCCACACGAAACCCTGACCGAAGCCGCCGTGCGCGAAACCCTCGAGGAAACCGGCTGGGACGTGGAAGCCACCGGCATCGTCGGCATCTACCTGTACACTGCCCCCAGCAATGGCGTGACCTATCAGCGGGTATGCTTTATCGCCAAGGCGCTGAGACACCATCCCGACTATCAGCTCGACGAAGGCATCCTGCGCGCCCGCTGGATGACCCGCGACGAACTGATGGCCGTGCGCAATGACTGGCGCAGCGAGCTGATCATCCGCTGTATCGATGATTATTTGGCCGGCCAGTGCCACAGCCTCGAACTGATCCGCCCTTCTCTTTAGCCTTGCGGGCCCAGGCCTGCTAGAATCGCGTCCTTTTTCAAGACACCCGTTGAAATCCTATGCGTGATCCAGCCCCTTCTGACACACAAAAGAAGCGCGTCATCGTCGGCATGTCCGGCGGCGTGGATTCTTCCGTTTCCGCCGTTCTGCTCATGGAGCAGGGTTATGAGGTGGAAGGCCTGTTCATGAAGAACTGGGAAGAAGACGATGGAACGGAATATTGCACCGCCATGGACGACCTGGCGGATGCCCAGGCCGTCTGCGACAAGATTGGCATCAAGCTGCACACCGCCAACTTCGCCGCCGAGTACTGGGACAATGTGTTCGAGCACTTCCTGGCCGAATACAAGGCCGGCCGCACGCCGAACCCGGACATCCTGTGCAACCGCGAGATCAAGTTCAAGGCGTTCCTCGACTACGCCATGATGCTCGGCGCCGACCTGATCGCCACCGGCCACTATGTGCGCCGCCGCGACGTTGATGGTCGCACCGAACTGCTCAAGGGCCTGGACCCGAACAAGGACCAGAGCTATTTCCTGCACGCCGTCGGCGGCGAACAGATCGCCAAGACCCTGTTCCCGGTGGGCGAGCTGGAAAAACCCGAAGTGCGCAAGATCGCCGAGAAACACGGACTGGCCACTGCCAAGAAGAAGGACTCCACTGGTATCTGCTTTATCGGCGAGCGCCGCTTCAGCGACTTCCTCAAGCAGTACCTGCCCGCGCAACCCGGCGAGATCAAGACCACCGAAGGCGAAGTGATCGGCCGCCACCATGGCCTGATGTACCACACCATCGGCCAGCGCCAGGGCCTGGGCATCGGCGGTTTGAAAGACGCCGGCGAAGAGCCGTGGTACGTGCTGGTCAAGGACCTCGAGCACAACGTGCTGATCGTCGGCCAGGGCAATGAGCACCCGTTGCTGTTCTCCGGTGCGCTGCTGGCGTCGGAGATCTACTGGGTCAACCCGATCGACCTGAGCACCCCGCGCCGCCTGACCGCCAAAGTGCGCTATCGCCAGAGCGACCAGCCCTGCACCCTGGAAAAAACCGCCAGCGGCTACCGCGCCACCTTCGATGACCCGCAACGCGCGGTCACGCCGGGCCAGTCCGTGGTGTTCTATGACGGCGAGATTTGCCTCGGCGGCGGCGTGATTGAAGTCGCCGAGCCCTGGAGCAACCCGGCATGAGCCCGACCCAGGAGCAATTGACCGCCCTCGGCGGGGTATTCCTCGCCGCAGTGCTGGTCGACAAGATCGCCAAGACCGGCCAGGTCACCGAGGCAGGCCTGACCTGCATGCTCGGCAGCCTGCTGATCCGCGACCCCAAGGACACGCTGGAAGTGTATGGCGGCGACGACCTGGCGCTGCGCGAAGGTTACCGCGCGCTGATCGGCGCCCTGGAGCGCGACCCGAGCACCTTGCAGCGCGAGCCGCTGCGCTACGCCCTGTCGATGCTCGGCCTGGAGCGCCAACTGGCCAAGCGTGAAGACATGCTGGAAGTCATCGGCAAGCGCCTGCCGCAGATCCAATCCCAGGTAGAGCACTTCGGCCCGGCCCACGAAAACGTGATTGCCGCCTGCGGTGCGCTGTACCAGGACACCTTGAGCACCTTGCGCCAACGGATTCAGGTGCACGGCGACATGCGCAACCTGCAGCAACCGAACAACGCCTCGAAAATCCGCGCCCTGCTCCTGGCCGGTATTCGTTCGGCACGGTTGTGGCGCCAGTTGGGCGGTCATCGCTGGCAACTGGTGATCAGCCGACGCAAATTGCTCAAAGAGCTTTACCCGTTGATGCGCAACGAATAAGTCGCAACAACCACGTTTTTTATAGCCCCACGCGTAATACGCCGGTCAGTTGGCAACGGACCGGCGGATTTTTTCATGTATGATACGCGCCCCATTTCGTTGCCCGACTGTCCGAGAACACCCCATGCAGCTTTCTTCGCTCACTGCGGTTTCCCCTGTTGACGGCCGCTACGCCGGCAAAACCCAGGCCCTGCGCCCTATTTTCAGCGAATACGGCCTGATCCGTGCTCGTGTACTGGTTGAAGTGCGCTGGCTCCAGCGCCTGGCCGCTCACCCCGCCATCAGCGAAGTGCCGGCGTTCTCCGCCGAAGCCAACGCTGTGCTCAACACCCTGGCGGAAAACTTCTCCCTGGAGCACGCCGAGCGTGTGAAAGAGATCGAGCGCACCACCAACCACGACGTCAAGGCCATCGAATACTTGCTCAAGGAGCAAGCGGCCAAGCTGCCGGAATTGGCCCAGGTCAGCGAGTTCATCCACTTTGCCTGCACCAGCGAGGACATCAACAACCTGTCCCACGCCCTGATGCTGCGCGAAGGCCGTGATGACGTGATGCTGCCGCTGATGCGCCAGACCGCCAACGCCATCCGCGAACTGGCCATCCGTTTCGCCGACGTGCCAATGCTGTCGCGCACCCACGGCCAGCCGGCGTCGCCAACCACCCTGGGTAAAGAACTGGCCAACGTGGTGTACCGCCTGGAGCGCCAGATCGCTCAAGTGGCTGCCGTCCCGCTGCTGGGCAAGATCAACGGCGCTGTCGGCAACTACAACGCCCACCTGTCGGCCTACCCCGAGATCGACTGGGAAGCCAACGCCCGCGCCTTCATCGAAGACGAACTGGGCCTGGGCTTCAACCCGTACACCACGCAGATCGAACCGCACGACTACATCGCCGAGCTGTTCGACGCCATTGCGCGCTTCAACACCATCCTGATCGACTTCGATCGCGATATCTGGGGCTACATTTCCCTGGGCTACTTCAAGCAGCGCACCATTGCCGGTGAAATCGGTTCGTCGACCATGCCGCACAAGGTCAACCCGATCGACTTCGAAAACTCCGAAGGCAACCTCGGCATCGCCAACGCGCTGTTCCAGCACCTGGCCAGCAAGTTGCCGATCTCCCGCTGGCAGCGCGACCTGACCGACTCCACCGTACTGCGTAACCTCGGCGTGGGCTTTGCCCACAGCGTGATCGCGTACGAAGCCAGCCTCAAGGGCATCAGCAAGCTCGAGCTCAACGAGCAGAAGATCGCCGCTGACCTGGACGCGTGCTGGGAAGTATTGGCCGAGCCGATCCAGACCGTGATGCGTCGCTACAACATCGAAAACCCATACGAGAAGCTGAAAGAATTGACGCGCGGCAAGGGCATCAGCCCCGAGGCGTTGCAGACTTTCATCGACGGCCTGGACATGCCAGCCGCGGCCAAGGCCGAGCTGAAACTGCTGACCCCGGCCAACTACATCGGTAACGCTGTAGAGCAAGCCAAGCGCATCTGATCCACGCACGACCCCTTGAGACGCCCGGCCGCGCCGGGCGTTTTTATTCCAGTCTGAAAAGTGCTTTTTTTCAATAGGTTACACATGAATCCTGATATCCCTCTTCAACTTCTGGGCGGCATCACGGCACGGGAATTCCTGCGCGACTACTGGCAGAAAAAACCACTGCTGATCCGCCAGGCCATCCCTGACTTCGAAAGCCCGATCGACGCCGACGAACTCGCAGGCCTCGCGCTGGAAGAAGAAGTCGAATCGCGCCTGGTGATCGAGCACGGCGAGCGCCCGTGGGAACTGCGCCGCGGCCCGTTCGCCGAAGACGCTTTCAGCACCCTGCCCGAGCGCGAGTGGACCCTGTTGGTACAGGCCGTCGACCAGTTCGTGCCGGAAGTCGCCGAATTGCTCGAACACTTCCGCTTCCTGCCCAGCTGGCGCATCGACGACGTGATGATCAGCTTCGCCGCACCGGGCGGCAGTGTCGGTCCGCACTTCGACAATTACGATGTGTTCCTGCTGCAGGCCCAGGGCAAGCGCAACTGGAAGATCGGCCAGATGTGCAACGCCGAAAGCCCGCTGCTGCAACACGCCGACCTGCGCATCCTGGCCGAATTCGAAGAGAGCGCCGAATGGGTCCTGGAACCGGGCGACATGCTCTACCTGCCGCCGCGCCTGGCGCATTTCGGCATTGCCGAAGATGACTGCATGACCTACTCGGTCGGCTTCCGCGCGCCGAGCGCAGCTGAAGTGCTGACCCACTTCACCGACTTCCTCAGCCAGTACCTGACCGACGAAGAGCGCTACACCGACGCCGATGCCCAGCCGGTCAGCGATCCGCACCAGATCCAGAGTGATGCACTCGACCGCCTCAAGAGCCTGCTGGCCGAGCACATGAGCGACGAGCGCATGCTGCTGACCTGGTTCGGCCAGTTCATGACCGAACCGCGCTACCCGGAACTGGTAGCCGGCGAAGAGCTGGGCGAAGACGACTTCGTCACCAGCCTGCAAGACGGCGCGATCCTGGTGCGCAACCCGAGCGCGCGCCTGGCCTGGTCCGAAGTCGACGACGACGTGCTGCTGTTCGCCAGCGGCCAGAGCCGTTACCTGCCGGGCAAATTGCGTGAGCTGCTGAAGCTGGTGTGCTCTGCCGATGCGCTGCACAGCGAGAACCTTGGCGAATGGCTGGCCGACGAAGATGGCCGCGACCTGCTGTGCGAGCTGGTCAAGCAAGGAAGCCTGGGGTTTGCCGATGAATAAGATTCACGTAAGTGTCGCGGACTGGCAAAAGGATATCGCCGAGATTCGGCGCATTCGTGAAGCGGTCTTTGTCGCTGAACAATCGGTCCCACCTGAGCTGGAATGGGATGCGGACGACGCAGACGCAGTGCATTTCCTAGCCTTCGAAGGCGACTTTCCGATCGGTACTGCGCGCCTGCTGCCCAGCGGCGAGATCGGCCGCGTGTCGGTACTCAAGGACTGGCGCGGCCTGAAGGTCGGCGACAAGCTGATGGAAGCGGTGATTGGCGCGGCCGAGCAACGCGGCCAGACCCGGCAATTTCTCAGCGCACAGGTGTATGCGGCGCCATTCTACGAGCGTCTGGGTTTCAAGATCGTCAGTGACGAGTTCCTTGAAGTCGGGATTCCGCATGTGGATATGGTGCGCGGGGACTGATCCAATACCGCGCCGCTGCTATCGCCGGCAAGCCAGCTCCCACATTTGACCGAGTACATCCTTGGGAATGCGGTCAAGTGTGGGAGTGGGCTTGCCCCCGATAGCTATTTCAGCAACACCAACAATGCCCTGCCTTGCCAGGGCATTTTGCCGTCTACGATTCAACTTGCGCCCTGCCAGGCCGACAAACTGGCACTATCACGCCTAAATGACTCGCAGAGATAACGGACATGTCCCTACGCACCCTGCTCACCGCCCTCCTCCTGGCTGCCAGCTGTTCGGCCATGGCCGACACCGAAGTCGTCAACCTCAGCAACCGCACCAGCGCCGACCTGCTGCCGGTGGCGCAGAATTTCATCGGCAAGGACGGCACCGTCAGCGCCTACGGCAACCAGCTTATTGTTAACGCCGACCCCGGCAAGATCCAGGACCTGCGCGCCCTGCTCGCGCAGCTGGACACGCCGGCCAAGCGCCTGCTGATCACGGTCGACAGCAATGAAAACAACCAGCAGAACAGCGGTGACAGCCAGACCCGCATCATCAGCTACGGCACTGCCAGCCGCGACGGTGGCATCCAGCAGATCCAGGCGAGCGAGGGTGTGCCCGCGCTGATCCAGGTCGGCCAGAGCGTCCCCCTGACCACCACCCAGCCGGATGCCTACGGCCGCCCGCAAAACCAGACCCAGTACCGCAATGTCACCCAGGGTTTCTATATCACCGCCAGCGTTACCGGCGAGACCGTGCACCTGGCGATCAGTACCAACCGTGACCGCATGAGCCAGGAACGTCCCGATGTAGTGAACGTGCAAAGCACCGACACAACCATCAGCGGTCGCCTTGGCGAATGGATTCCACTGGCCGGCATCAATCGCGAGACCCAGGCCGACAAATCCTCTACAACCCGCAGCTACTCTACTCAAGGCCGCGATGACCTGACTCTGCGGGTCAAGGTCGACACCCTGAACTGAAGCACCAAAAACTGACTGATGAGTCGTATTAGACTAAAGATGTAGTGCTTGAAAAAAAGCACTACAAAACATTTGACGATCCAAAAAAGCATGGGCATGATGGCCTCGCTCCCGCTAATCAGGGGCCCTGGCAAGGGCCTTCGGATCGCCGCTCTAAGCTACCCACCTGAGCCGATTCGTGTCTGTACCGCCCACAAGGTGTGTTTGACGAGGTTGCGACTGGAACGAAGTTGTCCCGAGGGACGGAAGCTAACCAGGTAACCCGGCAACACGCTGTTGGATCGTACAAAGGCCCACGACGCCCGAAGACCGTTCGCAGTTCGCCCTTACCTGCTCAACTCTCCCTTGAGCCCCATCGTTCATCCCGTCGCCTTCTCCGTCGAACCTGTCTTGAGCGCCTACGCTTCTGATCAGCGAGCAGCCCTGCCCACGCAATGAATGCATGGCTGGCAAACGGATACTTCAAACAAGACGCGACGAGGTTTTTCCCCATGGCACTGACACGCGAACAGCAAATTGCAGCCCTTGAAAAAGATTGGGCTGAAAACCCACGCTGGAAAGGCGTGACCCGCGCTTATTCCGCTGCTGACGTCGTCCGCCTGCGTGGCTCGGTTCAACCTGAGCACACCTTTGCAAAACTCGGCGCCGAGAAGCTGTGGAACCTGGTCACCCAGGGCGCCAAGCCGTCCTTCCGTCCCGACAAAGATTTCGTCAACTGCATGGGCGCCCTCACTGGCGGCCAGGCAGTCCAGCAGGTAAAAGCCGGTATCCAGGCGATCTACCTGTCCGGCTGGCAAGTGGCAGCGGACAACAACTCCGCTGAATCCATGTACCCCGACCAATCGCTGTACCCGGTGGACTCCGTGCCAACCGTGGTCAAGCGCATCAACAACTCTTTCCGCCGCGCCGACCAGATCCAGTGGAAAGCCGGTAAAGGTCCGGGCGACGAAGGCTACATCGACTACTTCGCACCGATCGTGGCTGACGCCGAAGCCGGTTTCGGTGGTGTGCTGAACGCCTACGAACTGATGAAGAGCATGATCGAGGCAGGCGCTGCCGGCGTGCACTTCGAAGACCAACTGGCCTCGGTGAAGAAATGCGGCCACATGGGCGGCAAGGTACTGGTTCCTACCCAGGAAGCTGTACAGAAGCTGACCGCTGCTCGCCTGGCTGCTGACGTTGCCGGTACCCCGACCATCATCCTGGCCCGTACCGACGCCAACGCCGCTGACCTGCTGACCTCGGACTGCGACCCGTACGACCAGCCGTTCGTGACAGGCGAACGCACCCAGGAAGGCTTCTACAAGGTGCGCGCCGGTCTCGACCAGGCCATCGCCCGTGGCCTGGCCTACGCGCCGTACGCCGACCTGATCTGGTGCGAAACCGCCAAGCCGGACCTGGACGAAGCGCGCCGCTTTGCCGAAGCGATCAAGAAGGAATACCCGGACCAACTGCTGTCCTACAACTGCTCGCCTTCCTTTAACTGGAAGAAGAACCTGGACGACGCGACCATCGCCAAGTTCCAGCGCGAACTGTCCGCCATGGGCTACAAGCACCAGTTCATTACCCTGGCCGGCATTCACAACATGTGGCACAGCATGTTCAACCTGGCGCACGACTACGCCCGCAACGACATGACTGCCTACGTGAAGCTGCAGGAGCAGGAATTCGCTGACGCCGCCAAGGGCTACACCTTCGTGGCGCACCAGCAGGAAGTGGGCACTGGCTACTTCGACGACATGACCACCGTGATCCAGGGCGGCACCTCGTCCGTGACCGCGCTGACCGGTTCGACCGAAGAAGAACAGTTCCACTAAGCACCGCGTACACGGCCACTGCGGCCCCAAGGAAGACCTAACCGCAGTGCCGCACAACAATCACGCCCCGACTGGTTCGGGGCGTTTTTTTATTTAAAGAACCCCAAAATCCAAGGTGGAACTGGCTAGAGGGAGCTGGGGATGAGGCCTAGGTCCCCGGGTGCATGGAGATCAAATGTGGGAGCTGGCTTGCCTGCGAAAGCGCTGGGTCAGTCGCCGAATGCACCAACTGACGGATCGCCTTCGCGGGCAAGCCCGCTCCCACAGGGGATTGGGGATGAGGCCTAGGCCCCCAGGTGTATGGAAATCCAATGTGGGAGCTGGGGATGAGGCCTAAGTCCCCGGGTGTATGGAGATCCAATGTGGGAGCTGGCTTGCCTGCGAAAGCGCTGGGTCAGTCACTGAATGCATCAACTGACGGATCGCCTTCGCGAGCAAGCCCGGCTCCCACAGGAATGCTGGCTACCTGGGGATTTTGCGCAAAACATTGATCCAGAGCGGTATTTACTCGACTCAAATCAGTTAAAAGATCCCCTCCACCAACTAGCGCCACTCCAGCAAGTAACGGCAACTTCCCCCGCCACATGAGAAACAATCGCTTAAACCCCACGCAAACAATATTCATTATCATTTAGCGCATGAAAACTTCGTTACAGGTTAAACAAAACATAATTGGTGAAAAGCCCGCTAATGCCCACACCGCAAGGGCTGCAGCCCCACAAAGGTGCACTATGTCCTTATTCCATCGAATAATTTCGCTATAGGAATTTTACTTGCCCGGTGTTTAGCCATAAAATCACCGCGATTGATTGCAGTGCGACATATCGTCACTGCATCGTTACTTTTTCGAGCTCAGAGACCTTTGCTCTCTGTTAAGGATTTCCAGCATGACCGAAGCGACAGGACTCATGGCCCACAACTGGGGCTTTGCCATTTTCCTCCTCGGTGTTGTCGGCCTGTGCGCCTTCATGCTCGGCGTCTCCAGCCTCCTCGGGTCAAAAGCCTGGGGCCGCAGCAAAAACGAACCGTTCGAGTCCGGCATGCTCCCTACAGGTGGCGCCCGCTTGCGGCTCTCAGCCAAATTCTATCTGGTCGCGATGCTCTTCGTGATCTTCGACATCGAAGCCCTCTTTCTCTTTGCCTGGTCTGTGTCCGTCCGCGAAAGCGGCTGGACCGGATTCGTCGAAGCCCTCGTTTTCATAGCAATTCTGTTGGCAGGCCTTGTCTACCTATTCCGAGTGGGCGCCCTTGACTGGGCTCCGGAAGCTCGTCGTAAGCGGCAAGCGAAGCTGAAACAATGAGGCTTTGGCGATGCAATACAATCTCACCAGGATCGACCCGGATGCTCCTAACGAGCAGTACCCCATCGGCGAACGGGAAACCGTTTCCGACCCGTTAGAAGACCAAGTCCACAAAAACATCTACATGGGCAAGCTGGAAGACGTGCTGAGTGGCGCGGTCAACTGGGGGCGTAAAAACTCCCTGTGGCCGTACAACTTCGGCCTTTCGTGCTGCTACGTGGAAATGACCACCGCCTTCACGGCGCCCCACGACATCGCGCGCTTTGGCGCCGAAGTTATCCGGGCATCGCCGCGCCAGGCGGATTTCATGGTTATCGCCGGAACCTGCTTCATCAAGATGGCGCCGATCATTCAGCGTCTCTACGAGCAAATGCTCGAGCCGAAGTGGGTTATCTCCATGGGTTCGTGCGCCAACTCCGGTGGCATGTACGACATCTACTCCGTGGTTCAGGGGTGGACAAGTTCCTGCCCGTGGACGTCTACGTGCCTGGCTGCCCGCCTCGCCCTGAAGCTTTCCTGCAAGGCTTGATGCTGTTGCAGGAGTCGATTGGCAAGGAGCGTCGCCCGCTTTCCTGGGTCGTCGGCGATCAAGGCGTGTACCGCGCCGAGATGCCTTCGCAAAAGGAACAGCGCCGCGAACAGCGAATCGCAGTCACCAACCTGCGCAGCCCCGACGAAGTCTGATCCAGCCCCGCTTCTTTTATAGAACGAAAACCTGGCTTCATTCTTTACGTTGACCGAAAGCGATAAAAAACCATGACTACAGGCAGTGCTCTGTACATCCCGCCTTATAAGGCAGACGACCAGGATGTGGTCGTCGAACTCAATAACCGTTTTGGCCCTGACGCCTTCACCGCCCAGGCCACACGCACCGGTATGCCGGTGCTGTGGGTGGCGCGTGCCAAGCTTGTCGAAGTCCTGACCTTCCTGCGCAACCTGCCCAAGCCGTACGTCATGCTCTATGACCTGCATGGCGTGGACGAGCGTCTGCGCACCAAGCGCCAGGGGCTGCCGAGCGGCGCCGACTTCACCGTGTTCTATCACCTGCTGTCGATCGAACGTAACAGCGACGTGATGATCAAGGTCGCCCTGTCCGAAAGCGACCTGAGCGTGCCGACCGTGACCGGTATCTGGCCGAACGCCAGCTGGTACGAGCGTGAAGTCTGGGACATGTTCGGGATCGACTTCCCGGGCCACCCGC
Organism: Pseudomonas sp. TH21; assembly: GCF_016651025.1. Taxonomy (NCBI): domain Bacteria; kingdom Pseudomonadati; phylum Pseudomonadota; class Gammaproteobacteria; order Pseudomonadales; family Pseudomonadaceae; genus Pseudomonas; species Pseudomonas sp. TH21. The sequence goes on from NZ_JAEKEQ010000001.1 coordinate 4,043,395, forward strand.
ACCTGACGCGCATCATGATGCCGCCGACCTGGGAAGGTCACCCGCTGCGCAAGAACTTCCCTGCGCGCGCCACCGAATTCGACCCGTTCAGCCTCAACCTCGCCAAGCAACAGCTTGAAGAAGAGGCTGCGCGTTTCCGTCCGGAAGACTGGGGCATGAAGCGCTCCGGCACCAACGAGGACTACATGTTCCTCAACCTGGGCCCGAACCACCCTTCGGCTCACGGTGCGTTCCGCATCATCCTGCAACTGGACGGCGAAGAAATCGTCGACTGCGTGCCGGACATCGGCTACCACCACCGTGGTGCCGAGAAGATGGCCGAGCGTCAGTCCTGGCACAGCTTCATCCCGTACACCGACCGTATCGACTACCTCGGCGGCGTGATGAACAACCTGCCGTACGTGCTCTCGGTCGAGAAGCTGGCCGGCATCAAGGTCCCGGACCGCGTCGACACCATCCGCATCATGATGGCCGAGTTCTTCCGGATCACCAGCCACCTGCTGTTCCTGGGTACCTATATCCAGGACGTCGGCGCCATGACCCCGGTGTTCTTCACCTTCACCGACCGGCAGCGCGCCTACAAGGTCATCGAAGCCATCACCGGCTTCCGCCTGCACCCGGCCTGGTACCGCATCGGCGGTGTCGCCCATGACCTGCCTAACGGCTGGGAACGCCTGGTCAAGGAATTCATCGACTGGATGCCCAAGCGTCTGGACGAGTACCAGAAAGCCGCGCTGGACAACAGCATCCTCAAGGGCCGCACCATCGGCGTCGCCCAGTACAACACCAAGGAAGCCCTGGAATGGGGCGTCACCGGTGCTGGCCTGCGTTCCACCGGCTGCGATTTCGACCTGCGTAAAGCGCGCCCGTACTCCGGCTACGAGAACTTCGAATTCGAAGTCCCGCTGGCGGCCAATGGCGATGCCTACGACCGTTGCATCGTGCGCGTCGAAGAAATGCGCCAGAGCCTGAAGATCATCGAGCAGTGCATGCGCAACATGCCGGCCGGCCCGTATAAGGCGGATCACCCGCTGACCACGCCGCCGCCGAAAGAGCGCACGCTGCAGCACATCGAAACCCTGATCACGCACTTCCTGCAAGTTTCGTGGGGCCCGGTGATGCCGGCCAACGAATCCTTCCAGATGATCGAAGCGACCAAGGGTATCAACAGTTATTACCTGACGAGCGATGGCGGCACCATGAGCTACCGCACCCGGATTCGTACCCCAAGCTTCGCGCACTTGCAGCAGATCCCTTCGGTGATCAAAGGCGAGATGGTCGCGGACTTGATTGCGTACCTGGGTAGTATCGATTTCGTTATGGCCGACGTGGACCGCTAAGCATGAACAGCACGCTTATCCAGACAGACCGTTTCACCCTCAGTGAAACCGAGCGCTCGGCCATCGAGCACGAGCTGCATCACTACGAAGACCCGCGCGCGGCGTCGATCGAAGCCTTGAAGATCGTCCAGAAGGAACGTGGCTGGGTGCCGGACGGCGCCCTCTACGCCATCGGCGAGATCCTCGGCATCCCGGCCAGTGATGTTGAAGGTGTGGCAACGTTCTACAGCCAGATCTTCCGCCAGCCCGTGGGCCGCCACATCATTCGCGTGTGCGACAGCATGGTCTGCTACATCGGTGGCCACGAGTCGGTGGTCAGCGAAATCCAGAACAAGCTGGGCATCGGCCTTGGCCAAACCACCCCGGACGGCCGCTTCACGCTGCTGCCGGTGTGCTGCCTGGGCAACTGCGACAAGGCGCCGGCGTTGATGATCGACGACGACACATTCGGTGACGTGCAGCCTGCTGGCGTGACCCAATTGCTCGAGGGCTACCCATGACCCTTACATCTTTCGGCCCGGCCAACCTGATCAAGCGTTCGCCTGAGACCCACCCACTGACCTGGCGCCTGCGTGACGATGCCGAGCCGGTATGGCTCGACGAGTACCAGGCCAAGAACGGCTACGCCGCTGCGCGCAAAGCCTTCGCCGACATGGCCCAGGACGATATCGTCCAGACCGTGAAAGACGCCGGCCTCAAAGGTCGCGGCGGTGCAGGCTTCCCCACGGGCGTGAAGTGGGGCCTGATGCCCAAGGACGAATCCATCAACATCCGCTACCTGCTGTGCAACGCGGATGAAATGGAGCCGAACACCTGGAAAGACCGCATGCTGATGGAGCAACTGCCCCATCTGCTGATCGAAGGCATGCTGATCAGCGCCCGCGCGCTGAAAACCTACCGCGGCTACATCTTCCTGCGTGGCGAATACACCACCGCCGCCAAGCACCTCAACCGTGCCGTGGCAGAAGCCAAGGCCGCAGGCCTGCTGGGCAAGAACATCCTCGGTTCGGGTTTTGACTTCGAACTGTTCGTGCACACCGGCGCCGGGCGTTACATCTGCGGTGAAGAAACCGCACTGATCAACTCCCTCGAAGGCCGCCGCGCCAACCCACGCTCCAAGCCGCCCTTCCCTGCCGCCGTGGGCGTGTGGGGCAAGCCGACCTGCGTGAACAACGTCGAGACCCTGTGCAACGTACCGGCGATCATCGCCGACGGCGTCGACTGGTACAAATCGTTGGCCCGCGAAGGCAGCGAAGACATGGGCACCAAGCTCATGGGCTTCTCCGGCAAGGTCAAGAACCCGGGCCTGTGGGAGCTGCCTTTCGGCGTGACCGCCCGCGAGCTGTTCGAGGACTACGCCGGCGGCATGCGCGATGGCTACACCTTGAAAGCCTGGCAGCCAGGCGGAGCCGGTACCGGCTTCCTGTTGCCCGAGCACCTCGACGCACAGATGTATGCCGGCGGCATTGGCAAGGTCGGCACCCGGATGGGTACCGGCCTGGCGATGGCGGTGGACAACACCGTGAACATGGTCTCGCTGCTGCGCAACATGGAGCAATTCTTTGCCCGTGAATCGTGCGGTTTCTGCACCCCATGCCGCGACGGTCTGCCGTGGAGCGTCAAGCTGCTGATGGCCCTGGAAAATGGCGAAGGCCGCGAGGGTGACATCGAGACCCTGCTGGGTCTGGTCGGTTTCCTCGGCCCAGGCAAGACCTTCTGTGCTCACGCACCGGGCGCCGTGGAGCCATTGGGCAGCGCAATCAAATACTTCCGCTCGGAGTTCGAAGCCGGCATCGCGCCTACCAGCGCCGCCGTCCCGCCTCTGGCGAGGCCGATCGTAGTCGGCGCGTAACGCTTAAAGAGCGAAGGGTCCGTGCCCTTCGCTTTCTCATGTGCTGACGCCGTCAAGGCTGTGTAGATGCACATGAATAACAAGATTCCATTAGCCACGCCCGCTGACAACGGGCCAACGAAGAACTTTGAACCATGGCCACTATCCACGTAGACGGCAAAGCGCTCGAAGTCGATGGGGCGGACAACCTGTTACAGGCGTGTCTGTCACTAGGCCTCGACATCCCTTATTTCTGCTGGCACCCCGCGCTTGGTAGCGTCGGTGCCTGTCGCCAGTGTGCGGTCAAGCAATACACCGACGAGAACGACACCCGTGGTCGTATCGTCATGTCCTGCATGACCCCAGCCACCGACAACACCTGGATTTCCATCGACGATGATGAATCCAAGGCGTTCCGCGCCAGCGTTGTCGAATGGCTGATGACCAACCACCCCCACGACTGCCCGGTCTGTGAGGAAGGCGGTCACTGCCACCTGCAAGACATGACGGTGATGACCGGCCACAACGAGCGTCGTTATCGCTTCACCAAGCGTACCCACCAGAACCAGGACCTCGGCCCGTTCATTTCCCACGAGATGAACCGCTGCATCGCCTGCTATCGCTGCGTGCGCTTCTATAAAGACTACGCCGGCGGCACCGACCTGGGCGTCTTCGGCGCCCACGACAACGTGTACTTCGGTCGCGTTGAAGACGGCGTGCTCGAAAGCGAGTTCTCCGGCAACCTCACCGAGGTCTGCCCGACCGGTGTGTTCACCGACAAGACTCACTCCGAGCGCTACAACCGTAAGTGGGACATGCAGTTCTCGCCGAGCATCTGCCATGGCTGCTCCAGCGGTTGCAACATCTCCCCGGGCGAGCGCTACGGCGAACTGCGTCGGATCGAAAACCGCTTCAACGGTTCGGTCAACCAGTACTTCCTGTGTGACCGTGGCCGCTTCGGCTATGGCTACGTCAACCGCGAAGACCGCCCACGCCAGCCATTGCTGGCCGATGGCGCCAAGCTGAGCCTGGACGCGGCGCTGGATAAAGCCGCCGACCTGCTGCGCGGGCGCAACATCGTCGGTATCGGTTCGCCACGCGCCAGCCTTGAAAGCAACTACGCGTTGCGCGAGCTGGTCGGTGCCGAGCACTTCTACTCCGGTATCGAAGCCGGTGAACTGGAGCGCATCCGCCTGGTGCTGCAAGTGCTGAACGACAGCCCGCTGCCCGTGCCGAACATGCGCGACATCGAAGACCACGACGCCATCTTCGTGCTCGGTGAAGACCTGACCCAGACCGCTGCCCGCATCGCCCTGTCGCTGCGACAGTCGGTCAAGGGCAAGGCTGAAGACATGGCCGAGGCCATGCGCGTACAGCCGTGGCTCGACGCCGCCGTGAAAAACATCGGCCAGCACGCGCTGAACCCGCTGTTTATCGCCAGCCTGGCTGAAACCAAGCTCGACGACATCGCCGAAGAATGCGTACACGCAGCCCCCGACGACCTGGCCCGCATCGGTTTCGCCGTGGCCCACGCCCTTGACGCCAGCGCGCCTGCCGTCGACGGCCTGGACACTGAAGCCGTCGAACTGGCCCAGCGCATCGCCGACGCCCTGCTCGCGGCCAAGCGCCCGTTGATCATTGCCGGGACCTCGCTGGGTTCCAAGGCGCTGATCGAGGCGGCTGCCAACATCGCCAAGGCCCTGAAGCTGCGCGACAAGAACGGTTCCATCAGCCTCGTCGTGCCGGAAGCCAACAGCCTTGGCCTGGCCATGCTCGGTGGCGAATCGCTGGACGCGGCGCTGCAAACCGTGATCGACGGCAACGCCGACGCCATCGTGGTGCTGGAAAACGACCTGTACACCCGCACCGATGCCGCCAAGGTTGATGCTGCGCTCGACGCCGCCAAGGTGCTGATCGTTGCCGACCACCAGAAGACCGCCACCAGCGAACGTGCCGACCTGGTCCTGCCAGCCGCCACCTTCGCCGAAGGCGACGGTACCCTGGTCAGCCAGGAAGGCCGCGCCCAGCGCTTCTTCCAGGTGTTCGATCCGAAGTACATGGACGCCAGCATCCTGGTTCACGAAGGCTGGCGCTGGCTGCATGCCCTGCGCGCGACCCTGCTGAACCAGCCGATCGACTGGACCCAGCTCGACCACGTCACCGCTGCTGCCGCCGCAAGCGCACCGCAGCTGGCACGTATCGTCGATGCTGCACCGTCCGCCTCGTTCCGCATCAAGGGCTTGAAACTGGCCCGCGAACCGCTGCGTTACTCCGGTCGTACCGCCATGCGCGCTGACATCAGCGTGCACGAGCCGCGTACCCCGCAAGACCCGGACACCGCGTTTGCCTTCTCCATGGAAGGTTACTCGGGTTCGGTCGAGCCGCGTCAGCAAGTGCCATTTGCCTGGTCGCCGGGCTGGAACTCGCCGCAGGCCTGGAACAAGTTCCAGGACGAAGTCGGTGGTCACATCCGTGCTGGCGACCCGGGCACCCGCCTGATCGAAAGCACAGGTGATTCGCTGAACTGGTTCGCCGCGGTACCGCGTCCGTTCAACCCGGCCCAGGGCACCTGGCAGGTTGTGCCGTTCTTCCACCTGTTCGGCAGTGAAGAAACCTCTTCCAAAGCCGCGCCGGTACAAGAACGCATTCCAGCCGCCTATGTGTCCGTGGCCAAGTCCGAAGCCGACCGCCTGGGCGTCAACGACGGCGCCCTGCTCAGCCTCAACGTGGCTGGCCAGACCCTGTGCCTGCCGCTGCGCATCAACGAAGAGTTGGGTGCCGGCCTGGTTGCACTGCCCAAGGGCTTCGCCGGTATTCCAGCGGCGATCTTTGGCAAAACCGTTGACGGTCTGCAGGAGGCAGCGCAATGACCTGGTTCACCCCTGAAGTGATCGACGTGATCATCGCGGTCGTCAAGGCCATCGTGATCCTGTTGGCCGTGGTCGTCGCGGGCGCCCTGCTCAGCTTCGTCGAACGTCGCCTGTTGGGCTGGTGGCAGGACCGTTATGGTCCGAACCGCGTTGGCCCGTTCGGTATGTTCCAGATCGCCGCCGACATGCTGAAAATGTTCTTCAAGGAAGACTGGACCCCGCCGTTTGCCGACAAGGTGATCTTCACCCTGGCACCCGTCGTGGCCATGAGCGCCTTGCTGATCGCCTTCGCGATCATCCCGATCACCCCGACCTGGGGCGTCGCGGACCTGAACATCGGCTTGCTGTTCTTCTTCGCCATGGCCGGCCTGTCGGTCTACGCGGTGCTGTTCGCCGGTTGGTCGAGCAACAACAAGTTCGCCCTGCTGGGCAGCTTGCGGGCCTCGGCCCAGACCGTCTCCTACGAAGTGTTCATGGGCCTCGCGCTGATGGGCATCGTGGTGCAGGTCGGCTCGTTCAACATGCGCGACATCGTCGAGTACCAGGCGCAGAACCTGTGGTTCATCATTCCGCAGTTCTTCGGCTTCTGTACCTTCTTCATCGCTGGTGTGGCCGTGACTCACCGTCACCCGTTCGACCAGCCGGAAGCGGAACAGGAACTGGCCGACGGTTACCACATTGAATACGCCGGCATGAAATGGGGCATGTTCTTCGTCGGTGAGTACATCGGCATCATCTTGATCTCGGCCCTGCTGGTCACGCTGTTCTTCGGCGGCTGGCACGGTCCGTTCGGCATCCTGCCGCAGTTGGCGTTCTTCTGGTTCTTCCTGAAGACCGCGTTCTTCATCATGTTGTTTATCCTGCTGCGCGCTTCCATTCCGCGTCCACGGTATGACCAGGTGATGGATTTCAGCTGGCGTTTCTGCCTGCCGCTGACCCTGATCAATTTGCTGGTGACGGCTGCCGTTGTGTTGTTGAACACGCCAGCCGGCGCGGTTCAGTGAGGATTTGACCCATGTTCAAATATATTGGCGACATCGTTAAGGGTACCGGTACCCAGTTGCGAAGCCTGGTGATGGTTTTCGGCCATGGCTTCCGCAAACGCGACACCCTGCAATACCCGGAAGAAGCGGTGTACCTGCCGCCGCGCTATCGCGGCCGCATCGTGCTGACCCGTGACCCCGATGGCGAGGAGCGTTGCGTAGCCTGCAACCTGTGCGCCGTGGCGTGCCCGGTGGGTTGCATCTCCCTGCAGAAAGCTGAAACCGAAGACGGTCGCTGGTACCCGGACTTCTTCCGCATCAACTTCTCGCGCTGCATTTTCTGCGGCCTCTGCGAGGAAGCTTGCCCGACCACCGCAATCCAGCTGACACCGGATTTCGAGATGGCCGAGTTCAAACGTCAGGACCTGGTGTACGAGAAAGAAGATCTGCTGATCTCTGGTCCCGGTAAAAACCCTGATTACAACTTCTATCGTGTTGCGGGTATGGCCGTTGCCGGTAAGCCGAAAGGCGCCGCACAAAACGAAGCCGAGCCGATCAACGTGAAGAGCTTGCTGCCTTAAGGAAGAAAGATGGAATTCGCTTTCTATTTCGCATCGGGTATTGCAGTGGTGTCCACGCTTCGCGTGATCACCAACACCAACCCCGTGCACGCCCTGCTCTACCTGATCATTTCGCTGATCGCCGTGGCCATGACCTTCTTCAGCCTCGGCGCACCGTTCGCCGGTGTACTGGAAGTGATTGCCTACGCCGGCGCCATCATGGTGCTGTTCGTGTTTGTGGTGATGATGCTCAACCTGGGGCCGGCCTCGGTCGCCCAGGAGCGCGTCTGGCTCAAGCCCGGCATCTGGCTCGGCCCGGTGATCCTGGCAGCCCTGCTGCTGGCTGAACTGCTGTATGTGCTGTTCGCTCACCAGAGCGGCCAGGCCATCGGCCACACCACCGTGGACGCGAAAGCCGTGGGCGTCAGCCTGTTCGGCCCGTACCTGCTGGTGGTCGAACTGGCTTCGATGCTGCTGCTCGCTGCAGCCATCACTGCCTTCCACTTGGGCCGCAACGAAGCCAAGGAGCAATGACGATGCCTGCTATCCCTTTGGAGCATGGTCTGGCGGTCGCCGGCATCCTGTTCTGCCTTGGCCTGGTCGGCCTGATGGTCCGCCGTAACATTCTGTTCGTGTTGATGAGCCTGGAAATCATGATGAACGCCGCTGCACTGGCATTCATCGTGGCAGGTGCACGTTGGGGCCAGCCGGATGGACAAGTGATGTTCATCCTGGTGATCAGCCTGGCAGCCGCCGAGGCCAGTATCGGCCTGGCGATCCTGCTGCAGCTGTATCGTCGCTTCCACACGCTTGATATCGACGCTGCCAGTGAGATGCGCGGATGAACATGATCTTTCTGACTTTCGTATTTCCCCTGATCGGTTTCCTGCTGCTGTCGTTCTCCCGTGGACGCTGGTCGGAAAACCTGTCTGCCCTGATCGGCGTGGGTTCCATTGGCCTGTCGGCGATTGTCGCCGCCTACGTCATCTGGCAATTCAACGTGGCACCGCCGGAAGGCGGCCACTACACCCTGGTGCTGTGGCAGTGGATGTCGGTGGAGGGCTTCAAGCCCAACTTCGCCCTCTACATCGACGGCCTGTCGATCACCATGCTCGGCGTGGTCGTCGGCGTGGGCTTCCTGATCCACCTGTTCGCGTCCTGGTACATGCGCGGTGAAGCCGGTTACTCGCGCTTCTTCTCGTACACCAACCTGTTTATCGCCAGCATGCTGTTCCTGGTGCTCGGCGATAACCTGTTGTTCCTGTACTTCGGCTGGGAAGGCGTGGGCCTGTGCTCGTACCTGTTGATCGGTTTCTACTACAGCAACCGCAACAACGGTAACGCGGCACTCAAGGCCTTTATCGTGACCCGGATCGGCGACGTGTTCATGGCCATCGGCCTGTTCATCCTGTTCCAACAAGTGGGCACGCTGAACATCCAGGAACTGCTGGTGCTGGCACCGCAGAAATTCCAGGTCGGCGACTTCTGGATCACCCTGGCGACCCTGATGCTGCTGGGCGGCGCCGTGGGTAAATCGGCGCAACTGCCGCTGCAAACCTGGCTGGCGGATGCCATGGCCGGTCCTACCCCGGTTTCCGCACTGATTCACGCGGCAACCATGGTGACCGCCGGTGTCTACCTGATCGCACGTACCCATGGCCTGTTCACCCTGGCGCCGGAAATCCTGCACCTGGTGGGCCTGGTCGGCGGCGTGACCCTGGTACTGGCCGGCTTCGCCGCGCTGGTGCAGACCGACATCAAGCGGATCCTCGCCTACTCGACCATGAGCCAGATCGGCTACATGTTCCTGGCCCTGGGCGTCGGCGCCTGGGACGCGGCGATCTTCCACCTGATGACCCACGCCTTCTTTAAAGCCCTGCTGTTCCTTGCTTCCGGTGCGGTGATCGTTGCCTGCCACCACGAGCAGAACATCTTCAAGATGGGCGGCCTGTGGAAGAAACTGCCACTGGCCTACGCCAGCTTCATCGTCGGTGGTGCCGCACTCGCTGCCCTGCCACTGGTGACCGCAGGTTTCTACTCGAAAGACGAAATCCTCTGGGAAGCCTTTGCCAGCGGTAACCAGAACCTGCTGTACGCAGGCCTGGTCGGTGCCTTCATGACCTCGCTGTACACCTTCCGCCTGATCTTCATCACCTTCCACGGTGAAGCCAAGACCGAAGCACACGCAGGCCACGGCATCTCCCACTGGTTGCCACTGTCGGTGCTGATCATCCTGTCGACCTTCATCGGCGCCATGATCACTCCGCCACTCGCCGGCGTCCTGCCGGAAAGCGCTGGCCATGCCGGCGGTGCTGCCAAGCACAGCCTGGAGATCGCCTCGGGCGCCATCGCCATCGCCGGTATCCTGCTGGCGGCCCTGCTGTTCCTCGGCAAGCGCCGCTTCGTCACGGCCGTTGCCAACAGTGGCATTGGCCGCTTCCTTTCGGCCTGGTGGTTCGCCGCCTGGGGCTTCGACTGGATCTACGACAAACTGTTCGTCAAGCCCTACCTCGCCATCAGCCATGTACTGCGCAAAGACCCGCTCGACCAGACCATCGGTTTGATCCCGCGCGCCGCCAAGGGTGGTCACACTGCCCTGAGCCGCAGCGAGACTGGCCAATTGCGTTGGTATGCAGCTTCCATGGCGGCTGGTGCCGTCCTGGTGATCGGCGCCATTGTTGTGGTAGCGGTCTGATATGAACTTTGCGAACTTGCGAAAGGAAACGAGCCCGTCATGATTCTGCCCTGGCTAATCCTGATCCCCTTTATCGGCGGCCTGCTCTGCTGGATGGGTGAACGCTTCGGCGCCACCCTCCCCCGCTGGATTGCGTTGCTGACCATGTCCCTGGAACTCGCTCTCGGCCTCTGGCTGTGGGCCCACGGCGACTATTCATTTGCTCCGGCGCCTGGCGCCGATCCGACCTGGGCGCTTGAGTTCAAGCACGTCTGGATCCAGCGCTTCGGCATCAACGTGCACCTGGCCCTCGACGGCCTGTCGCTGTTGATGATCCTGCTGACCGGCCTGCTGGGTATCCTCTCGGTACTCTGCTCCTGGAAAGAGATTCAGCGTCACGTGGGCTTCTTCCACCTGAACCTGATGTGGATCCTGGGCGGTGTGGTCGGCGTGTTCCTCGCCCTCGACCTGTTCATGTTCTTCTTCTTCTGGGAAATGATGCTGGTGCCGATGTACTTCCTCATCGCGCTCTGGGGTCACAGTTCTTCGGACGGCAAGAAAACCCGGATCTACGCGGCGACCAAGTTCTTCATCTTCACCCAGGCTTCCGGCCTGATCATGTTGGTGGCGATCCTGGGCCTGGTACTGGTCAACTTCAACAACACCGGCGTGATTACCTTCAACTACGCCGACCTGTTGAAAACCAAGATGTCGCTGACCACCGAGTACATCCTGATGCTGGGCTTCTTCATCGCTTTCGCGGTGAAGCTGCCGGTGGTGCCGTTCCACTCCTGGCTGCCGGATGCGCACGCCCAGGCGCCAACCGCAGGTTCTGTGGACTTGGCCGGTATCCTGCTGAAGACCGCTGCTTATGGCCTGCTGCGTTTCGCCCTGCCGCTGTTCCCGAATGCCTCGGCCGAGTTTGCGCCGATCGCCATGACCCTGGGTCTGATCGGGATCTTCTACGGTGCCTTCCTGGCCTTCGCACAAACCGACATCAAGCGCCTGATCGCCTTCTCGTCCGTTTCCCACATGGGCTTCGTACTGATCGGCATCTACTCCGGCAGCCAACTGGCGCTGCAAGGCGCGGTGATCCAGATGTTGGCCCACGGTGTTTCGGCGGCTGCCCTGTTTATCCTGAGTGGCCAGTTGTACGAGCGCCTGCACACCCGTGACATGCGGGAAATGGGTGGCGTGTGGTCGCGCATCGCGTACCTGCCGGCGATCAGCCTGTTCTTCGCCGCCGCGTCCCTGGGCTTGCCGGGTACCGGTAACTTCATCGGCGAGTTCCTGATCCTGATGGGGTCGTTCGTCCAGACGCCTTGGATCAGTGCCATCGCGACGTCCGGCCTGGTGTTCGGTTCGGTCTACTCGCTGATCATGATCCACCGCGCGTACTTCGGCCCGGCCAAGTCCGACACCGTCCTGCAAGGGATGGATGCTCGCGAACTGATCATGGTGCTCGGCCTTGCGGTATTGCTGATCTACATCGGCGTGTACCCGCAACCGTTCCTGGACACTTCTGCCGCAACGATGCATGGCGTGCAGCAGTGGTTCGGCACCGCCTTCTCTCAACTCGCTTCGGCCCGGTAAGAGCGCTATGGAATTCACGATCCAACACTTTATCGCGCTTGCGCCGCTGCTGATCACCAGCCTCACCATCGTGGTGGTGATGCTGGCGATCGCCTGGCGCCGCAATCACTCGCAAACGTTCCTGCTGTCCTGTGCCGGTTTGAACCTGGCCCTGCTGTCGATCATCCCGGCCCTCAAGGTCGCGCCACTGGCGGTCACCCCGCTGATGATGGTCGATGACTTCGCGCTGCTGTATATCGCGTTGATCCTGGTGGCGACACTGGCCTGCGTCACCCTCGCCCACGCCTACCTCGGCGAAGGCGGCACCGGCTACCCAGGCAACAAGGAAGAACTGTACCTGCTGATCCTGCTGGCTGCGGCCGGCGGTATCGTGCTGGTCAGCGCGCAGCACCTGGCTGGCTTGTTTATCGGCCTGGAACTGCTGTCGATCCCGACCTACGGCCTGGTGGCCTACGCCTTCTTCAACAAGCGCTCCCTGGAAGCCGGCATCAAGTACATGGTGCTGTCGGCGGCCGGTTCCGCGTTCCTGTTGTTCGGCATGGCCCTGCTCTACGCCGAAGCCGGCAGCCTGAGCTTCACCGGTATCGGCCACGCCCTGGCCGCCACCAACAGCCCGGCGCCGATTGCCCAGTTGGGCCTGGCGATGATGCTGATCGGCCTGGCGTTCAAGCTGTCGCTGGTGCCGTTCCACCTGTGGACCCCGGATGTGTACGAAGGCGCCCCGGCGCCGGTGGCCGCGTTCCTGGCGACCGCGTCGAAAGTGGCGGTGTTTGCGGTGATGGTGCGTCTGTTCCAGATCTCGCCAGCGGCCAACACCGGGGTGCTGAGCAACGTGCTGACCGTGATCGCCATCGCGTCGATCCTGTTCGGTAACCTGCTGGCCCTGACCCAGAACAACCTCAAGCGTCTGCTCGGTTACTCGTCCATCGCCCACTTCGGCTACCTGCTGATCGCCCTGGTGGCGAGCAAAGGCCTGGCCGTGGAAGCCATCGGCGTGTACCTGGTCACCTACGTGATCACCAGCCTCGGCGCGTTCGGCGTGATTACCCTGATGTCCTCGCCGTACAAAGGCCGTGACGCCGACGCCCTGTACGAATACCGCGGCCTGTTCTGGCGCCGTCCGTACCTGACCGCCGTACTGACCGTGATGATGCTGTCCCTGGCCGGTATTCCGCTGACTGCAGGTTTCATCGGCAAGTTCTACATTGTCGCTACCGGTGTCGAAGCCCACGAATGGTGGCTGGTTGCCTCGCTGGTGCTGGGCAGCGCCATCGGCGTGTTCTACTACCTGCGCGTGATGGTCACCCTGTACCTGATCGAGCCAAACCTGCGCCGCGTGGACGCCGAGCTGCATTGGGAACAGAAGGCAGGCGGCGTGATGCTGCTGGCCATCGCCCTGCTCGCGTTCTTCCTGGGCGTGTACCCACAACCGTTGCTCACCCTGGTGCAGCACGCGGTACTGGGCGTTTGATCGCTTAGCAGGATGCAGTCAACAGAAACGGCACCTTCGGGTGCCGTTTTTGCGTTCTGGGCAATCACCAGGCAAAGCTTACGCGACGGACTACGCCGCCCCTCCCCCGTCACCGCGAAACGCACTGGGGCTCACCCCCGTCCAGCGCTTGAACGCCCGCCGAAAACTGCGCACGTCGCTGTAGCCGACTTCCTCGGTGATGCGCTCGATAGACAATCCCGGATTGCCCAGCAGCCCCATGGTCCGGGCGCGACGAACCTGCTCCAGCAAGGCCTCGAAGGTCAGCCCGTGTTCGGTCAGGCGCCGACGCAGGGTGCGCCCGCTCATGTTCAGGTCACTCGCAACCTTCTCCAAGTGGCTGCCCTGCAAGTCGCGGGAAATTGCGCGCTCCACCGCCTGGATCAGGTCCATCTTCTGGTGCAGCTGGGCACTCTCCAACTCCAGCAACTCCAGGGCCTGGCGCAGCGCCAGGGCATGGTGATTGGGCAAGCGCACATCCAGCCAATGGGGCGCCAGCACCATGCGGTTGTGCAAGCAGCCAAAACGCACATCGGCGCCAAACAGCTGCGGGTACTGCGCCGCATAAGGCGGTGCGGCATGCACGAACTCCACGCGCAGCGGCATGAACTCAGCCCCCACGAGTGCGCGGCCGTACACCATCAGGCTGGCGAAGAACTCCTCGGCGGCAAACACCTGGACCTCGGCATACGGCAGCAGGCACTCGACGTCGATAAACACCTCGTGGGGCCCTTCATGCGTGCGGGTGGTGGCGATGCCCCCGGAGGTGTGCTGATGGCGCTCGCCGATGGTAAACGCATCGCGCAAGGTCTTGCACAAGGAAATCACGTGGCCGAGCAAGCCGAGGGTGCCGAGCACATTCTGATGGCCCACCCACAACCCCAGGCCCTGGTCGGGCAACACCCTCAGCGCACGCTGGATCATCGCCACGGCCTGGCGATAGGAAATGCGTTGGGCCGGGTCATCCAGGTCAGCCAGGGTGAACCCCAGGCCACGGCACAGGGCCTCGGCATTGGCGCCTTTCTGCGCCACCACCTGCCCGAGCGTCTGCAACAGGAACGGTGACACAAGCGCCAACTCGAAGTGCGGGTCTACGGCTTTCCTTTGCATGGCTCACGGGTTCCTGACTGAGTGCTTCAGTTCTTGTTTTGGAAACATCCTGTTAATCATAGGCGCTTGCAAGAGCCGCTGCACCATGAGTGAAAGCTGTCCGGCAAAGTCCCCCTATCTGGCCGCCAAAACCCTGCCCTGCCGGGCGCCCAGGGCTTATTTCTATGGGCCAGCGGTGCCCTAACAATAATAAAGAGGCCAGACATGAACCCCACCCGTGCGTTTCACCCACTGCCGTTCGCCCTGTTGAGCCTGATCAGCCTGCCGGCCCTGGCCACCGAAGGCGGCGTCGACAACATCGGCCCCGGCACTGACGGCTTCTACATCCTGCCCCTGGATGTGAACAACCTGCCGGACCATATGTTCGCCTTCAACCTGTACTACAACCACTATGAAGCGCGGAAATTGGACATCAGCTCCCTGGGCGGCAAGGTGCCGGACGTGCGCATCAAGTCCGACGCGATCATCCCGCGCCTGGACTACCTGAGTCCGGTGCGCATTTTCGGCGGGCGCCTGGGCGGCTACATTGCCCAGCCCTACCTCAAGCAACAGGTGGCGCTGTTCGGTATGTCGGACCAGCGCGAAAGCATGGGCGACACCACGGTGGCGCCGATCATCCTGTGGGACATGGGCCCCCGCCTGACCTTGGCCACCGCCGTGGAGATCACCCTGCCCACCGGCGAATACGACGCCTCGCGGTTGGCCAACACCAGCAACAATTTCTACACCTATAAACCGTTGGTCTCGGCGACCTGGATGCCTGACGATCGCACTGAACTGTCGATCAAGGCTACCTACAGCTTCAACCAGGAAAATCACGACACCGACTACCGCTCCGGGCAGATTTTTCACTTCGATTATTCGGCCAGCTACAAGGTCACTGACAACCTGAGCCTGGGGGTGAATGGTTACTACCTCAAGCAGACTACCGACGATAAGCAGTACGGGCACACTGTGGTGAATATCTTTGGTGAGGAGGTGAACGACGGGGTGCGCGGACAGGTTTTTGCGATCGGCCCGGCGGTGTATTTCACCTTTCTCAAGTACGCCAGCGCAGAGGTGCGGTGGGCCAAGGAGTTTGATGTGGAGAATCGGCCGGAGGGGGATATGTTGTGGGCCAAGGTGACGATTCCGTTTGCTTTGTGAGGGGTGGTGTACATATCCGATGTTGCGGTAATGGCTGATATTGGTTCCGCTCTTACAGCGGGTCACTTTTGGAAAAGAGCCCCAAAAGTAACCAAAAGGGCTCTTGCCCCAACACTCGGCACCTCGCCTAGGCTCGGTGTGCCCTCACTCCGGCTTGAATCCGTGGGCCGCCGCAATGGGCCATCCTTGGCCCAGTGCGGCTAACCCGGCGTCCTGCCGGGTTACCCACGGATCCAAGCCTGCGTTCGGCCAGCGTGTTTGATGGGGCGCCTGGATCAAGATCAAGATCAAAAGCGGCTCGCTTCGCATCGTGGGTTGTGTTTGTTTGCGCCAGGCCGGTATTGAGGCCGACACTGCCGATCCCTTGTGGGAGCCGTCGAGCCCCAGCGAGGCCGCGAAAGCGGTGGGTCAGGCACTAAATTCATCGGCAATGCCGCCGCCTTCGCGGCCTCGCTTGGGCTCGACGGCTCCCACATTTGATCTTCGGGGCGGCGGATTATGGGAGGCGACTCAAGGCTGCTTGCGACAGGCCGGTATCGAGGCCCACACCGCCGATCCCTTGTGGGAGCCGTCGAGCCCCGGCGAGGCCGCGAAAGCGGTGTGTCAGGCGCGAAATTCATTGGCAATGCCGCCGCCTTCGCGGCCTCGCTGGGGCTCGACGGCTCCCACATTTGATCTTCTGGGCGGCGGATTATGGGGTGGGACTCAAGGCTGCTTGCGACAGGCCGGTATCGAGGCCGACACTACCGATTCCCTGTGGGAGCCGTCGAGCCCCGGCGAGGCCGCGAAAGCGGTGGGTCAGGCACTAAATTCATTGGCAATGCCGCCGCCTTCGCGGCCTCGCTGGGGCTCGACGGCTCCCACATTTGATCCTTTGGGGCGGCGGATTATGGGGGGTGACTCAGGGGCTGCTAGCGGTAGGCCGGTATTGAGGCCAACACCGCCGATCCCTTGTGGGAGCCGGCTCGTACAGGTTTCTGCTTTTGATCTAACCACTCAGGCCGGCTGTCAGGCCGCCGTGCTTTTGCTTTTGATCTTGATCTTGATCTAGGCGCCCCATCAAACACGCTGGCCGGAATTCGATATTGATTTGGGGGGTAAACCGGCAGGGATGCCGGTTTAGCCGCCCCGCGCCATGGATGGCGCGTGGCGGCGGCCCCCCAAATCAATGTCGGATTACGGGCACACCGAGCCTAGGCGAGGTGCCGAGTGTTGGGGCAAGAGCCCTTTTGGTTACTTTTGGGGCTCTTTTCCAAAAGTGACCCGCCGTAAGGGCGGAACCATAGGCAGCCATTACCCCAACAATGGATCCACCCACAAAAGTCAGCCATAAACAGCCCAAGCATCAACAACCCTCCCCCCCCGAACCGCCAGCAAATCCCCAAACTGCAACAACACAAACTCACTCTGGGTCGGCCGCAAAAACACCTGGTCCTCCACCCTCAAGCCCACCGCAGGCGAGCCATTGACCATCTCCTGGTTAGAACTACGCCCAAACACCTCGTTGCTCTGCAACCCCTGGGGCGATTCAAACTCCGCCATCCAGTTCCCGCCATAAATAAACAACGTCTCCCGCTGGTTCGGGTCCCACCACGAAAACAACCGCGACGCACCCTCCAGCGCCGGAATCTCCACCGGGCCCGTGCTTTTCAACACCGGCGTGGCAATAAACGCCGCCGGCACATGCTCACTCAGCGATGGCAAATCGTAATGCGTAGGCTTGAGCAACGCCGTGCCCACCGACACCTCGGTACTCAAGCGCTCCTGCTCATGAATGCGATAACTCGGACTGCCCGCCGTGTTCAGCGTCAACCCGTCGCGCCATAACCCGGGGAACTGCTGGCGAGTAAAATCCACAGCGCCGTTGTAGCGTTGCATCACCTGCTCGAACAACGCCTGGGGCGAGCCGAGGATACCCGGCACCCCCATGCCCACGAACGGGTCATAACCCATGAAACCCGCAAACACCAAGTGCTGCGGGTGCGCGCCGATCAGCGTGAGCATCTGCCCCAGCACCGCGTTGTCACGGATACCACCGCGGTGCAGCCCCACATCCAGTTCGATATTCACCCGCAAACGCGTGCCCAGGCCCTGGGCCAGCGTCAGGTACTGCTGCAACCGCTCAGGCGTATCCAGCAGCCACTGCAACTGCCGCGAGGGGTCGAACGGCCCTTTATGCGTTTGATAAAACAGCTCGGCCGAGCGCACCGGCAATGGCTTGCCCATCAGAATATCGGCGTCGGGAAATACCTGCGCATCGTGATTCAGAAACGGCTGGTGAAACGACATCAACCGCTGAGTGCCAGCACGCTTGGCGATATACGCCAGCAGCCCCGGCGACGGCAGTGACTTCTCCACCAGCCGCAGCTGCTTGCCGCCGCGCTGCACCGATTGCATGACCACGTCGATATTGTGATCCAGGCGGTCGAGGTCGATCAGCATCACCGGCCGCATCGGGCCATGGGCCTTCAACTCATTATTGAGGTTGCGAAAGTATTCGCTGTATGGCGCGCCGCGATCACTCGGACGCAGCAGCCAGGCACCCGCCGCGACTAAAGCCGCGGTGCCCAGCACAAAATGTCGGCGGTTCATCGGGCCACTCCCAGGATCGATTGCAGGTGCGCATTGAGGAATTTGCCGCTCGGGTCCAGCTCGCGGCGCACGCGGGTGAATTCATCCCAGCGCGGGTACAGCGGCTGCAGCGTGCGGGCATTGAGGGTGTGCAACTTGCCCCAGTGCGGGCGTCCGGCGTATTTCCAGAAGATCGGCTCCACGGCGGCGAAGAAGTTGTGGTGGTCCATGGCGTAGTGCTGGTGCACGGAGATCGAGCAACTGTCGCGGCCCTCGAACATGCTCAAGGGAATGTCATCCGCCTTGACGTAGCGGTACTCGATGGGAAACCAGGTGCGCAGGTCCTTGTCGTTGATCAGCTTGAGGATCTCGCGCAGGCACGCCGGGCCGTGTTCGGCGGGCACCGAATACTCCATCTCGTTGAAACGCACGTTGCGCACATTGGCGTAGACCTCGAACGACTCGGCCACCCGGTCCTCGAAACTGGCGAAAAAACGCAGGCTGTTGAGCAAGGTGCGACGCGTGTCCGGGAAGTCGCTGGCGTACTTGTCGAGCTTTTCGATGATCGACACGAATTCGTTGCCGCCCGCCTCGGCCGGGTCGATGGGCGGCGTCGGCGCATCGCCGGTTTCGTTGAGGGCGATGGACAGCGCGTAGTCGGAATGGGTCACCACGAGCATTTCCCAGTGCTGGTTCTCGCGGGTGTTCTTCTCGACGTCTTCCAGCAGCTCTTCGGTCCTGGCGATCCATTGGCGTTCACGCAGGCGGTAAGGCGCGCGGTTCTGCGAGCGGATCCGGGTGGCCACGCCCAATGCGCCAAGGGAGACTCGGGCAGCGTTGAACACCTCGGCATGGCGCTGGGCGTCGCAGTCCAGGACCTCGCCCTGGGCGGTCACCAGTTGCAGCCCGGTGACGCAGCCGGAATACGAGGTAAAGCCGACACCGGTGCCATGGGTCGAGGTGGAAATGGCGCCGGCCAGGGTCTGGTAGTCGATGTCCGCCATGTTCGGCAGCGCCTGGCCCACGGCCTTGAGCGCCGGGCCCATGCGCGACATCGGCGTGCCGGCGGCAAAGGTGGCCTGCAACGTGGACGGGTCGTGGTCCAGCAGCCCGTTGAAATAACTCAACGACAGCAACGTGCCGTCGGTGGGCACCAGCGCACTGAAGGAATGCGCCGAGCCTACCGGACGGATCTGCCCCGGCGCCTGGCGAATCACCTGCACCAGTTCGTCCAGGTCCTTGGGGGCCAGCCGCGCCAAGGGCAGGCAGGTCTGCGCCCCCGACCAGTTGCGCCACGGAATCAGGCGCGGCGCCCGCGCCAACTGGGCGAGTGTCGGGTTACTCGCCAGTGCCAGGAACGCCCCGGCCAGTGCCGAGCCTTGCAAGAGTTGCCGCCGTGAAAGCGTCATCCACCACCCCTTTTATTCTTGTTGGAGTTGAACACCGGCCATAAAGCTGATCAGCGCCACAAACTGCTGTTCAGAACACTGCATGCACAGGCCCATCGGCGGCATGCCGTTGAAGCCGTTGATGCTGTGGTCCAGCAGCGTGTCCACGCCCTGGGCCACACGCGGGCTCCATGCAGACTTGTCGCCGCTCAGCGGCGCGCCGGACGCCGGGTTGGCGTGGCACAGCTTGCAACTGCTGTCGTAGACCTGGGCCAGTGCCGGGTCGACGGGCATGGCAATCGCGGCCGTGGCACGTGCGGGGGGATGTTTGGGGGTGTCGTCACAGGCGGCAAGCAGGCCGGATACGGCCAACAACAAGGCGATGCAACGCATGGCCAGCCTCTCTTCTTATAAGGTGGAAAGCGATTCCACACTAAGGCAGCGGCGGCGCGGCGTTGAGGGTTTTGCGGGACACAAAGGGGGGCATTAACGGACAGCCGGATGCGGGGCGTTGGCCTCCCTGCATCCGGCCGTTGGGCTTAGAACGCGATACCGACCTTGAAGCCGTATTCATCACGCTTGAGCTTGGTGTTGTCGGCCACTGCCGAGTCTTCGTCGAGCTTGTACTCGGTGCGGGTGTAGTACAGGCCCGCCATCACTGGCAGGTCGCCCTTCTGGTTCATCAGCAGGCTGACCTCGGCGTACGGGTTGGTGCGGTCCTTGAGGTCCACGGTGTCGCTGCCGACGTCATCTACCTTGAGCTTGGCGCGCCCGTCGAGGGTGCGGCGCGCACCGGCTTCGACACGCAGGGTCATGTCATCGAACTGGTGGTTGTAACCCAGCGCGGCCTTGGCGAACGGCGATTTGTTGGTGAGCTTGACGTCGTAGTCGTTGGTGTCCGGCTCGTAGCGGGTCCAGCTGTAGCCACCGCCCACGATCACGTCGACGAAGTTGCGCGCATCCAGCGCGGCACGCCAGCCGAGGTCCAGGTCGGCCTGGCCTTCCTTGAGTTTGTTGTCACTCTTTTCGCCGTATTTGGCCTCGATACCGGCCTGGTAGATAAACCCGGATTCGCCGGTCAGCTTGTTGCCGAAGGTGTAGAACAGGCCCGCTTCGGGCATGTGGTCCTTGTCGCTTTCGCTGCCGCCTTCGAGTTTGAAGTCGTTGTAGCTGCCCTGGATCCCGAAGGTCGAAATCGGGTCGGTGGACGGGGCCGCAAACACCACGGCAGGCGCGGCAACCAGTGCCAGTACCGAGGTGTTCTTGAGGAATTTTCCGAATAGCTTGGACATCGTTTTACATCTCCTTATCTGGTGAGCAAATTATTCAGGAACCGGTTCGAACCCCCGCTTGCGCCAAAGGTTCGAATTAATTTGCCCGGTTTTGGAGGTAAAACGGTTCAGCGAAGGCTCTAGATCAATACTCTTACGCAGTTGACACTATTAAGCCATCAAGCGCCGGACGCAACACAGCCGCTGGCGGCAGACGAATACCAAAGGTCTCGCTGAGCAACGTCGACAGCTCCTCCGCGCTCTCAAGCGTGCGCTTGTCACTTGGACGATCCAGGTAATGCACCGCGTAGTGGGCGTTGTTCAGGGTATGGCGTTTGCCCGCGGCCAGGCGCGCGACTTTCAGTTGGCCCACAAACGGCGATTGCGGGTGCGTGGAGACGTACCAGTTGCCGATTTCGTAGTCGATGGCCGCCTGCACTTGCAGGTCGAACACATACAACCCACGCCACTCCCCGCTCACCTGCGCCCACAAGGTGTAACTGCCCTGCCCGTCGCAGCTCAGCCGATAGGGTTCGTGGGCGGTGGCCTGCACCGCCTCGCTGTCCAGTTGCAACGGGCTGCTGGGCACCATGCCGCCGAAACCGACATCGGTGATGTAGCGCACGCCGTCCAGGGTCACCAGGCTCAGGCGATGGGTGCGCGCGGTGTGCGCATCCGGCGGCCCGCCCATGACAACGCGGCCGGTGATGCCGCGCGCATCGAAACCCAGCTCCTGCAACAACGCGAGGAACATCTGGTTGAGTTCATAGCAATAGCCGCCCCGCCCATCGAACAGCACTTTTTGCTCGACGCTGGGCAGGTCGATCGGCACCGGCAGGCGCAGCAGGGTCGACAGGCTTTCAAAGGCAAAGGTGCAGACGTGGCGCAGCTGCAACTCCTGCAGTGTCTGCAAGGTCGGCGGTGGCACGGTGTCGTAGCCCAGGCGTTGCAGGTATAGCTGGCTATGAATCAGTCGCGGCATGACACGGTCCTTGGGCACGGGGCGGGTGCGTCACTATGCCGTGCCGACGTGCGGATTGTCATTTTGAATGAACCTTTTTGAACACTCCCATATCCATCTATAACAAGACAGGGAGGCAACATGAGTACCGCAAAAATCTACACCATCCACTATCAGCTGCACGGTCAACCGAAGTCCTTTGTAGTGCGCGCCGAAGTGATGAACAACGCCGAGGCCTGGCACTGGGCGGCCGTTGATGCCGACATTGCACACGTCAGCCGAATCGGCCGCGTGGGTCACGAGCAGGTGAAGAAAACCACGCGTCCCTGGGCAGAAAAATACGGGATTACCGAAGTGACCTGGACACCACCCAAGTAAACAAAAGCCCCGCTCAATGGCGGGGCTCGTTTACTTCTTCAAGTCGCCCAACGGATCGTAGGGCGGCTTTTTTTTTGCCTCATCCTTATCCTTCTGATCCAGCGGCGCGATTGCCGCACCGATGGGGTCGACCTGCGGGTCGGACACGTCCGGCGAGTCCGGGTCGAAGCCCAATTCATCCTTGTCACGCGCCTGTTCGTTGGAAGCCGGGCCATCTGGGCGTTTGTTCATTACCGTCTCCTGTTACAGCGGGCGAGCCTGGTCGTGGAGGTTTTCGAGGTCTTCCTCGACGCGCTCGACATCATCGTGTTCGTCACGCTCTTTCGGGTCATTGGGGCGCAACGCATCGTTGTCGCGCTCTTCTTCACCGGGTGTGCGATCGGGGTCGGGGGTACCGGGTGGCGGCTGCTTGTAGTCGGGCATGATGGTTCACCTCACGGGGGTTGTGGTGTACCCAGGTTTAGAGAAAGCCCTGGGAACCATCGTTCAACTTGATTGCGCAAAGCATGCGAAGATGCCAGCCCTATGTGGAGAAATGACCCGGATGTTCGAACTCAAACCCTGCGACCCCGTCACCTACCGCCAACAGACCCGCCGCAGCACGCTGATCGTGGCGGTGCTGTTCCTGGCCTTGGCGATGCTGCTGTCGAGCCTGGCGGTGATGCTGTTCGGCGAGCCCGGCGGTGACAACGTGCGTTTCAATGTCGGCGGCGTCTTTGCCGGGGTGCTGGTTACCGTCGCCCTGGTGCGCGGGCTGTTCTGGAACCAGCCGTGGCTGGCGGCAGCGGTGTATGGCTGGCAGCTCAAGCGCAGCCTGATGAGCGTGACCAATGTGATGCACACCGTCACCGCGCGCGTGCAGGCCGATGATCCGACTGCGATCAAGCTGCTGCGCTTCTACCACCTGGGGCTGACGCAGATGCACGCGTTGGACGCCAACTCCAGCGCCCAGGCGCAACTGGCCGGGGAGATCCAGGCGCACGCTACGAAAATGCAGGCACTGGGGATCGACCCCGAGCAAACCCGCCTCGATCCCGCCTGGCTGGAACGTCTTAAAAGCGCTTAAGCCAATACGCCGATACGTTGCCGATCCGGCCAGAACAGCGCCGCCTGGCCGCAGGGCCGGTCCGCCGCATCGAGCAAGGTCCACACCACCCCGGCATAAATCATGAAGGGCTGGTTATGCGCGTCCACCCGCCAACCGCTGTAGCCCTCGGCGATGCCATGGGCGCTGACCTGTTCCAGCAGCGCCTGGCGCGCGGCGCGGTCCAGTTCCGAGGCACTGAACCGCGACGGCATGCCGATAAAGCGCTCGCGCGGGTATTTGAAGCACTGCAAGGCGCATTCATTCGCGTAGGTAAAACACGGGTCCGCTGCGCCATCATGGGCCAACAGACTGTAGGGCGCCTGGGTGTGCAGCCAGTCCAGGCGTTGTTGCGGATCCAGGTGAGCGGGCGCCGGCAGTCCCTGGCCGGTCCAGTGGCGATAGGCAGCGTCCAGCACCTGTATCAAGGGTTCTTGTCGGGACACACACAACCTCAGCTTGTCAGTTGGAAATCCTCGCGCGCCAGCAGAACACCGCGCTCACGGCAATCGCCGCGCCGGCCACGCCGAACACCCACGGTGCCGAGGCGATCGGCAGCAGCAGGCCCGCCAGCAACGGCCCGAGGCCCGCGCCGATATCACGCCACACCGCATTGGAGGCCAGGGCCGACACGCGCATCGAACCGGGGTTGCGCTCGGCCACCAGGGTGGTCACCAACGGCAGTTGCAGCGCACGCAGCACCAGCACCGCCGCTGCGCCGACAATCACCCAATAGCTGCCGAACGCGGTGAGGGCCAGGGCACTCAGGAACGAAAACAGCAACAGCATCGACGTCGCACCAAAGCGCTGGGCCGCATGGCCGCCGAGGGGGCTCAGGAGCATTTCGGAGACATAACGCAGCGCCATCAAGCCACCGGCGATCAACACCGCATCGCCGCCGAGCAGCTTCTGCGCCTGGATCGACAGGCCAAAGATAAACAGCCCGTCGAGTGCTACCCCTTCGATAAACGACCACAGCGCCACACTGTCGGGCCACTTGAAACGCCGCCCCGGGGTGCTGTGCAAATCATGTCCGACAGTAGGCAGGCCGCGCGCCATCCACAAGCCCACCAGGCAGCACCCGGCCAGAATCAGAAAAATCGGACGCGGCCCGGCCCACATTGTCAGCCAGCCCCCCAATGGCAACGCCAGCATCGGTCCAAGGGCGATCAACGCCCGCGACCGCCCTGCCCGGCGCGCGGCACCGGCCGGTTCCGCGGTCGCCAGCACTTGGGTCGAGAGGTTCAACGCGGCAAAACACAAGCCCCAGACCAGTCGCAGCCCGAGCAGCGCCGCAAAGCCCGACAATACCGAATTGCCCAGCGCACACAGCGTGGCGGCCCCGGCGGCGATCATGCAGGTCAGCCGGTCGCCGTTGCGCGCGTAGAAATTCAACACATGGCGGTAACCGAAAATCCGCACCAGGCGGTTGGCTGCCAGCAGCACCCCGGCCTGCGCCAGGGTGATGCCGAAGGCCTGGGACTCCATGGGCAGCAACAGGTAGAGCAGCACGTCACTGGGCAGGCATAAGGCGAGGGTCAGCGCGGCGCGGCGGGACTGGGTATCAGCGGTACGGAGGGCCAGGCTGGACATAAATCTGAAACATCCCGAAATATTCAGGTCGCCACGGTAGCCTTCCCACCGCGGCTTTTACAACGGCTTTTTCCCGTAGGGCAGCAAACGCAAGCCACTGGCCACGGCGCCCACCAGCGCGAATACACAACCCAGCCACAACGCATACTGCGGGCCGCTGCCGACAAACAGGTGGAAACACAAGGCCACCAACGACGCCCCCAGCGTCTGCCCGAGCAAGCGTGAAATCGCCACGATACCGCTGGCGCCGCCGCTGCGAGCCAATGGCGCGCTGGTCATCAACGCCTTGAGGTTGGGCGACTGGAAGAAACCGAAACCGGCGCCGCACAACGCCATGCGCCAACCGATATCGAACGCCGAGGCGCCGCTGCCCAGGCTCGCCAGTGCGGCCATGCCGACACTCAGCATCAGCAGGCCGATGCCGCACAACGCGCCCAGCGACACGCGGTCCGCCAGGCGTCCGGCCACCAGCGCCATCACCGCAACCACCGCTGGCCACGGCGTCATCAGGAAACCGGTTTCCACCTGGCTATGCCCCAGCACCGCCTGCAACAGGAACGGCAGTGACACAAACGCCAGGCCCTGGGCGCTGAAGGCACAGATTGCCGTCAGGGACGACAAGGCAAACACCGGCCGCTTGAACAGGTCCAGGGCCAGCATCGGCGCCGGGTGCCCGGCCTGGCGACGCAACAGCAACGCACCGCACACCAGCGCCACGGCGATCAGGCCCAGGGTCAGCGCGCCCTGGGCGCCATGCACCGCCGTGCCCAGGCCCAGCACCAACAGGGCAAACAGCCCGGCACACAGCACCGCCGCCCACCGGTCGAAGGCGTGCCCGGTCATCGGCAGGGTCGGCAATGAGCGCAATCCCAACGCCAAGGCCAGCAGCCCCAAAGGCACGTTGATCAGGTACAGCCAGTGCCAGGTCGCCACCGAGAGGATGGCCGACGCTGCGGTCGGCCCCAGGGTAAACGCCAGCCCGACGACCAGCGAGTTATAGCCGAGGCCACGCCCGAGCATTTTCGACGGGTAGATATGCCGCAGCAGCGCGGTATTCACGCTCATGATCGCCGCCGCCCCCAATCCTTGCACCACCCGCGCAGCGGTGAGCGTGACCAGCGAACCGGCCAGCCCGCAAAACAGCGACGAGAGGATAAACACCAGCAACCCGCCGAGGTACACGCGGCGATGCCCCAGCACATCACTCAGGGACGCGAATGGCAGCACCGTGGCGATAATCGCCAGTTGATAGGCGTTGACCACCCAGATCACCGAGGCGGAATCGGTGCCGATCCCTTCGGCCAGGGTTGGCAGTGCGGTGTTGACGATGGCCGTGTCCAGGGTGGCCATGCCGATCCCCAGGGAGATCGCGATCACGGCCGGCAGGCGTTTGTTGAGGGGCAGCCCATCGGCAACAGAAGACATGAACAATCCGCACAGGTGGCAAAGGTGTCTAGATTACGGGCAGATCGGGATTTTTTCAGTGAGTGATTGCCTGGCTGTCGAAATTTTCATGTTCGCCAGTGCGCGGTGTTCGCCATCAATGCCACCGCTTCGGCGAAACCGGCCTGTGCCGAGGTGTTGAGCGTGACCATACCCACACACCGACTCGGCTTCAGGCTGGCCGTCCGGGCCGCCACCCGCGCGCCCAGTTCCAGGCCGGCCAGCAGCGCCTCGGGGATGTGCAGGGCGTTCATCAGTTCCAGCACGTCCTGGCCAAGCACCGCCTCGTCGGCGCTGCGCAGGGACGGCACGATCACGCGAAAGCCCTGGGCCGCCAACGGCGCTGTCATTTCGGCGAACGCGCCGACATCCGCCGCCAACAACAGGATCGCGTGGCCCTCCTCCGGGCCTGCGGCTTCATAACGCATCTCGAATTCATCGGTGCTGACCTGTTGCAGCGCCAACGTCGGCATCGACACGGTCACGCCGGCCAACAGTAAAAAACCACGCCGATCAACCATCACTCACCTCCACGATCAATTCACTGCCCAGCCATCCGGCCAGGTATTCACCGGCCCGCGCCACGCCGACCTCTTCGCCCAGCCGCGCCACCAGCCCTTCGCACAACCCGGCAAAACTGCCGTCGCCCTGAAGCTGCGCAAGCGCTTGAAACTCCAACGCATCCACCTGGCGCAAACGCGAGGTGAACTGGCGCCGCCACACCAGCACGCCGCCCGCCGCCTCCAGCATCTGCGCCGGCGGTGCGGGCTGCGCCTGCCAGAGCGCCGACCAGATGGCATCGGCATTGGTGGTCAGGGCGTGGCAACGCAGGGACGGCGCGAGGCGCAGTACCGCCGTGTCCCACTCCAGCGTGGCCAGCGCCTCCAGTGCCAAAGGCTGGGCATCGGCGGCGACAAAGGCCTGGTTGAGGGCCGATTCGATCCAGGCCAGCTCATGCACATCCGGGTTGTGGGGGAACACCTCCAGCAACGTCGGGTAAAACCCCTCGGGATAGGCATCCAGGGTCCAGGCGTGCGGCGGATTTCGGTCGATATGGGTAATGCTGGCGGCCAGGAAGGCCTCGTCACCGAGCCAACGGCGCAGGTGGGGAAACGCCTGCTCCAGGCACGCGACCAATTGCGCGCGATAGTTGTTCTGGTACACCGCCAGGCCCGCGCGGTGATTGCCCAGCGCGCTCGCAGCGTCATCCGCCGCACTGACCAGCCAGTGGCGAAAAGTCTGTTGGAATTCGGCCAGGTTCATCGCCGCGCCCCCACCGCACGCGCCATCGACAACTCATGCAGCAGCTCGGTGAGAGGCGGGAGGTGATCGTCGCGCTCGATCATGGTCGCCACCGGCCCGACCCGTGCGATGGCCTCGGCGTACAGGTCCCAGACCCCGCTGCACACCGGGCTGTCATGGCTGTCGATCAATAACTCGGCGCCCTGGCTGTGGCCGGCCAGGTGAATCTGGCGCACGCGCTCGGCCGGGATCCCGTCGAGAAAATCCCGTGCATCAAAGCCATGGTTGCTGGCACTGACATACACATTGTTGACGTCCAGCAGCAGCTCACAACCGGTGCGCTGGGCCATGGCGGTGATAAAAGCCCACTCACTCATGGACGCGCCCTCGAAGGCCAGGTAGCTGGAGGGGTTTTCAAACAACAGGGTGCGGCCCAGCGCTTCCTGGGCCTGGTGGATATTCGCGCACACGCGGTCGAGTGCTTCGTCGGTGTAGGGCACGGGCAACAAGTCGTGGGCGTTGAAGGCGCCGCTGCGCGACCAGCTCAGGTGGTCGGAGACGAACAGCGGGTCAATCTCGTCCACCAGCGCCTTGAGGCGCCGCAGGTAGTCCGGGTCGAGCCCTTCGGCGCTGCCAATCGACATCGATACACCGTGCAGCGCCACCGGGTGCCGCTCGCGAACCTGGCGCAGGATATGCCGTGGCTGGCCGCCTGCGACCATAAAATTTTCGGAGATCACTTCGACGAAATCCACCGGCACCGAGGTTTCCAGGAAGTCGCAGTAGTGCTCCTTGCGCAGCCCCAGGCCGTAGCCTGCAAAGTGCGCGGTCGAATTCGACATGATCGCTTCTCCATCAAAAACGGTGGCGAGGGAGCTGACTCGCCACCCGGGGGCGTTACTTCGGCTCAGTCAGGGTGCCGCCGGCCTTGAGGCATTCGGAAGGGGTCTTGACGATCACGCCTTCGCCCTTGCAACTATTGAGGCCCTTGCAGTCGTTCTTGGCGGTGGCGCACAGGCTGGTGCCCTTGCAGGTGTTGACGCCGTAGCAGCGGCCGGGTTTTTCCTGCTGGTCGGCGGCGCTGGCGGCCGTGGCGAATGAAGCAGACGCCATGGCGATCAGGGCGGCGGCAGCGGCAAGGCTCAAGCGGGATTTGAGTGCAGTGTTCATGGTGTTTTCCTTTTGGGGGTGTGGGTTATTTGATGACCGCAGCCGCGTCTTCGATGACCTTCGCCACGGCTTCGGGCTGGGAGATGTACACCGAATGGCTGGCCTTGATTTCCGTGACCTTGGAGCCGGCACGCTGGTACATCCAGCGCTGCAGCTCGGGGCTCAGGGCGCGGTCTTCGGTGGAGACCACCGCGTAGCTCGGCTTCTTGTGCCAGGCCGCAGCCCACACGGTGCCGCCGAACAACGCCGTGGTCGCCGGAACCTGGGAGGCGGCCATGAAATCGGTGCGGTTGGTGGTCAGGTCGGCGGCAAAGTCGGCATTGAACCGGGCGCGATCAAAGAACAGGTGACCGTCGCGACTCGGCTTGATGTCATCGCTCGGCGCCGGCATCGAGCCGATCAACTGGGCCATGTTTTCGCCGACTTCCGGCTGCAGGGCCGCGACGTACACCAGCGACTTGACCTTGTCGCGGTCGCCGGCAATCGAGATCACCGCGCCACCGGAGCTGTGGCCCACCAGCACCACCGGGCCGACCTGCTGCTCCAGCACTTCACGGGCTTCGGCCACATCGGCGGCGAGGTTTTCGTGGCCCTGGTGCACCACGGTGACCTTGTAGCCCTTGTGAATCAGGATGTCGTGGACCACGCGCCAGCCAGAGCCGTCGACGAACGAGCCGGGCACGATCACCACGCTCTTGCCGGTGCCGGGTTGAGGTGCGTCGGCCGCCTGGGCCAACAGCGGAACAGTCATGGCCATGGCAATGGCCAGGGAAGAAAGCATACGCATCAGGATGTCTCCATTAAGGGTTGCAACGTTTAGCCCGGATCACGCGGTCCAACGACCAGGCCCCACCGCCATACGCCAGCAGCGGCAGCAACAGGCCCGCCCAGGTCAGGTGCACCGGCCAGGCGTCGGGGTACACGAAGACCTCGATCACCAGGGTCATGCCCAGCAGCGCGGCGGCGGCCGGACGGGTCAGCAGGCCCAGTACCAGCAGCAGCGGGAACAGGTGCTCGGCGTAGGTCGCCAGGTGGGCGGCCCACTCCGGCGGGATCAACGGCAAGGCGTATTCCGAGCGAAACAGCGTGTAGGTCGAAGGCTTGAGTTCAAGAAAACCTGTGACCTTGGTGCGTCCCGACAGGAAGAACACCGCCGCGATCCCCAGCCGCGCGACCAGCAACAGCAGTGCCGGTGGCAGCAGGCGCTGGATCACGGCTGCTCCGTCAGGCTGCCGTAGCCTTTGGGCGTCTTGATCTGGGTGCAGGTGCCTTTGTCCACCAGTACCCAGGCGTTGCCCTGGTAGTCGGCGGTGGCGGTGCCGGCGCACGAGGTGCCTTTGCCGGCGGCGCAGTCGTTGGCCCCGGCCAGGGACACGCCGAAGCATTTTTCCTGGGGCTTGGGTTCATCGGCGTGGGCCACCGCCGCAAAGGCGCTGAGGGACAGCGCAAGGGTGGCCGCGAGGGCTGCGTAGGAACGCTTCATCGGTGTATCTCCTGGCTTGACTGAGTGTGACCAGGGCGCGAGTGGCGGTACGTGACCGCCGGCGCCGGCTGGTGGACAGAGTTAAAGCCAGGCGTGTATCCGCTCTGTGTCGCGAACACGCCAGAACGTCATGCCGGTGTATCACCAAGGTCCAGGGATACAGTGGGATACACGGCAGCAGTCATTGCCGTGGTGCGGGGCTGAGGCCGGCGTTTGCGCAGAGGGGGAATCTGCTGGGCGGACGGCCTGCAGAGGCAAGGCCCGGCACACTCAAGGTGTGAACGGGCCTGGCGAATGCGCAGGGTCAAACCCGCCGGCAGCGCCTTTTCAGAGCGGCGCGGTAACCGCCATCGCACTCAGGTCCAGGTGCCCGTCCTTGACCGGCGGGCACCAGTAATAGCCGCCGGTCAACGGCGTGCTGATGCGGTACAACCCGTCGACAATGCCATCCTCCAACCCGCTCATGCGGCGCAGTTGCGCTTCAAACGCATCGAAGGAATGGCCGAACGCGAGGAACATCAACCCCGCCTGGCCGTTCTCGGCCCATGGCATCGAGCGGCGCACCACGAATGCTTCCGGGGTGAAGCTTTCCTGGGCAGTGCGCTTGGTGTGGGCGGATTCGGGGGCGTCCTCCAGCTCTTCGTTGTCGCCATGGCGACGGCCGATGATGTAGTCGCGCTCCTGGGCGGGCAACGCGGCAAACCCATCAAGATCGTGCTGCCATTGCTGGATCGCGGCAAAGCTGGCACCGCTGTCGGTCAGGGCGGCGTCAACGGCGGCGTCGTCGTGTGGGTTTTCGGTGCCGTCCTCGTAGTCGGTGAGGTCAAAACCGGTCTTGAAGCGGAACCCCTCCGTCGATTGCTCCAGGCGAAACGCCGGCGCCAGGGCCTTCTCCAGCGCACGGCTGCGCAACAGCAACTCACCGCGATCCACGCCGTGCAACCACACCCACAACGCCTGCTGGGTCGACGGGTTATGCGCCCCCGGACCACTGACCGCCGGGAATGCACGCAAGCCGTCAATGCGCGCGCCCAGCGCGTTTACCAGCGGTTCACCCAACCCGACCACTGCCGCCGAATCGGCCAGTTGCACCAGCGCGTCAAGCGCAGCGGGCACGGCTGCCAGGGTATCCACGGCAAAAAACAGGTGGCGCGCCTGCAAAGGCACCGGTGCGGCAAGAATGCCCGGCTGGTACTGACTCATGTGAACTCCTTCTGAAAAGCCGCGCAGTTTACCCCAACGCGCGGGGCCAGCGCGGGCTTGTGCTCGAGGTTTTCCAGGCGGCGCGGATCGAGACCCAACTGCGCCTTCAACTGCGCCCACCCCTTGGGCGTGACCTGCACTGCACGGGATGCTTTCGCCCGGCGCAGCCAGCCGGCGGGCTGTTGTAACGCGTCTGGCCCTTGCCATACAGACCTTGGATGGGTGACTCTCTAGTCATGTTTTGCAACTATTCCAGGGGTAGTGACATGACCACCAGCAACCTGCTCGCCCAGTTGTTTCCCGCCTCCGCCACGGACATTCCCGAACAGTTTCGCCTGGCGGCGCCCATTGAACAGCGTGATTACCTGGTAGATGGCCAGTTGCAGGTATGGAACGGCCCATTGGCCCAGGTGCTCAGCCCGGTGCAACTGGGGGACGAGCGGGTGCATATCGGCAGCACGCCGCTGCTCGACGCCGACACCGCCCTCCTCGCCCTCGACGCCGCCGTGCGCGCCTACGACCGGGGCCAGGGTGAATGGCCGACGATGCGCGTGGCCGACCGTATCCAGCACGTCGAAGCGTTTTTGCGGCGCATGCGCGAACAGCGGGATGCGGTGGTCAAGTTGCTGATGTGGGAGATCGGCAAGAACCTCAAGGACTCGCAGAAAGAGTTCGACCGCACCTGCGACTACATCACCGACACCATCAATGCGCTCAAGGAACTCGACCGGCGCAGCAGCCGCTTCGAGCTGGAACAGGACACGCTCGGGCAGATCCGCCGCGTGCCGCTGGGCGTGGCGCTGTGCATGGGGCCTTACAATTACCCGTTGAACGAGACGTTCACCACGCTGATCCCGGCGCTGATCATGGGCAACACCGTGGTGTTCAAGCCGGCCAAGCTCGGCGTGCTGCTGATCCGGCCACTGCTGGAAGCGTTCCGCGACAGCTTCCCGGCCGGGGTAATCAACGTGATCTACGGCAGCGGCCGTGAAACCGTGAGTGCGCTGATGGCCAGCGGCAAGATCGATATCTTTGCGTTCATCGGCACCAACAAGGCCGCCAGCGACTTGAAGAAGCTGCACCCCAAGCCGCACCGCTTGCGTGCCGCGCTGGGCCTGGATGCGAAAAACCCCGGCATCGTGCTGCCCGATGTGGACCTCGACAATGCCGTCAGCGAAGCGGTCACCGGCTCGCTGTCGTTCAACGGCCAACGCTGCACCGCGCTGAAGATCCTGTTTGTGCACGAGGACGTGGTCGAGCGTTTTATCGAGAAATTCAACGCCAAGCTGGCCACCCTGAAACCGGGCATGCCGTGGGAAGACGGCGTCGCCCTGACCCCGTTGCCGGAAGCCGGCAAGGTCGACTACCTCAACGCGCTGGTGGCGGATGCGACCCAGCACGGGGCCCAGGTGGTGAATGCCAATGGCGGCACCTCGCGCGGCACATTCTTCTACCCGGCCGTGCTGTACCCGGTGAACCCGCAGATGCGCGTGTACCACGAGGAACAGTTCGGCCCGGTGGTGCCGATCGTGCCTTACCGCGACCTGGACAGCGTGATCGAGTACGTCCTCGACTCGGACTTCGGCCAGCAACTGAGCCTCTTCGGCACCAATGCCGTGGAAGTCGGGCGCCTGGTCGACGCGTTCGCCAACCAGGTCGGCCGTATCAATATCAACGCCCAATGCCAGCGCGGGCCGGACACCTTCCCGTTCAACGGGCGCAAGAACTCGGCCGAGGGCACGCTGTCGGTACATGACGCGCTGCGCGTGTTCTCGATCCGCACCCTGGTGGCCACCAAATTCCAGGAAAGCAACAAGGCGCTGGTCAGCGACATCCTGCGCAACCGTGACTCAAGCTTCCTGACCACCGACTACATTTTCTGACAGCAGGCTTCTGTAGGCGCTTGGCCTGCGATGCAAACACCTCGGTGCTGCAGACACACCGGGTGGATGCTACGCAGGCAAGCCAACGCCCACAGTGGATCGAGTTAACCCTGACTTTTTGAGGCCCCTTCAATACCGATGAACCTGCCCCTGTTTGCCCGGCGCCTGCTGCGCCCCCTGCTCGACCCCTACCGCCGCTATCGGCATGCCAAGCTGATCCACGCCGTGCGCGTGTCCATCGGCCTGCTGGCAACGATCCTGCTCACCACCGGCATCAACCTGCCCCACGGTGAGTGGGCCTCGGTGACCATGTTGATCGTGATCGGCGGCCTGCAGCACCACGGCAATATCGGCAAGAAAGCCGTGGAGCGCGCCTACGGCACCCTGATCGGCGCCAGTGTCGGCTTGCTGCTGGTGGTGCAACAGGCCTACTTCGGCCTGCCGTTGCTCACCTACCTGTTGATGTCAGTGGTGTGCGGGTTCTTTTCCTACCACGCCATCGGCAAGGGCGGGTACATCGCGCTGCTGTCGGCGATCACTGTGTTTATCGTCGCGGGGCATGGCGACAACCCGATCTCGGACGGTTTGTGGCGCACGGTCGATATCCTGATCGGTATCGTGCTGGCCCTGGCCTTCTCGTTCGCCCTGCCGCTGTATGCCGTGTACTCATGGCGCTACAACCTGGCCAGCGCCCTGCGCGACTGCGCCGCGATCTATAGCCGCATCATCAATGGCCAGTCGGTGACTGACGATGAACACCTGAAACTGCTCAACCGCCTCAACGCGGCGATGCTGCAACTGCGCTCGCTGATGCCGTCGGTGTCCAAGGAAGTGCGCATCTCCATGACCGAGCTGGACGCGATCCAGCGCCACCTGCGCATGTGCATCAGCACCCTGGAGATCCTCGGCAACACCCGGCCCGACCCACGCGATGAACAAGCGATGGCGCGCATGCAGGTGATGTTGAAAGCCGAGCACCGGCAGATCCGGGTGCAACTGGTGGGAATGGCGCGGGCGTTGAAGTCGGGGGTGACGGAACGGCTGGAACGGCCGAGCCACATCACCGGCAACGAACCTGCGCTGGATGCGCCGGTGTACAGTGCGCTGGATGGGTATCGGTTGTTGACGGTGCAGTTGGCGACGAACGTGGATGCGATGCGGGGGCGGCTGGCGAAAAGCGCGAAGCGGTGGGGGATTTGAGGCGATTAAAAAAGGCCGACTCAGGTATGAGTCGGCCATATGATTTTTTCGTGACGTAAAAAAGGGACAGTTCATTGGAAATCGAACTGTCCCGGCTTTTACAGAGTTAAGAGGTAGAGGTCAGATCCTCTGTAGACACCAAGCGCCAAAATTAGCGTTAGCGTCGTAAATGTATTGGCAGAGTGCCGCACGCGCAGTGCTGTCGTAGTAAATTGAATAATTAGCGGCGCAGCCTACTCCTCGGTCATCGCAATACCAATAATTTCTAACGGCTGGCCAAGGTGCATGATATCTACGCTTCATATCATTCTCAGCGGTAATATCCACGGCGAGAGCTTGATTAGTATTCCTCCACGCCAAGGCGGCACCGAAAGAAAGTGCCAAACCATTTTGAAGCAGGCGATAGACATTGCTTACCTGAACAACATAGGAGGCAGTCGAATTGTTTCGATCGCGAGCAGTAATCGTTGATGACCCGTTTGCGTTTCCGATCACGTACCCGGTTGCAGCGTTAACGGCGGCGACATCTGTTTGATGGAGTTCACGCTTGACACCTACTAAATTTCCAGACTTCCACATCCGATCGCTGATATGCAGCGACGAAGCGAAGGCTAGACATTAGAGTGAGCAGGCGTTAGGCCGTGGGATTGTCTAGGAAGCGGTCTGCAAGTTAAGGAGATATGGATTGCTGGTCTTTGAGCGTTTGTAGTGAGGTACTAAAAGCGGATGAAATTGTCGATTAAATAAGCCGTCGCGTTTGTCCGCAATATGAAAGCGGGATATCCCTTGGCTTGTGTAGAGACAAGGTTCTGGGTCTCCCGCTCTTGCCGCACTGTCTCTTTTTTACTTCTCCGTGAGTCTTTTAGTTTACGTGATAGCGATACCATCGTAGACCGCTGTTGCAACCGCTCTTACTTCGGTGCCAGTTTGTATTCCGAGGAGAAAATGTATATTCGGCGGCAAGTAGATTTCTGAGCTCCAAGTTATATCGCGGATAGGCCAGTTGCTTCCAAATATAGCCGTTAGATCATACAGTTCATGGAGCCCTGGAATTCTGCCGTATGGTAGGGCTGCGGCTCGCATTGCGCTATATGTACCTGTCCCAAGAGTATAGCAACTTCTATAAGTACCCATGATCTGGATGTTATAACTAGCGGTCTGTTGAGCGCTATCTATCACAGTGATAGTGGCAGTCCCCAATCCCTTGATCGTTACTCTGCCATTTGTGGCATCTACTGAAGCAATGCTTGAGTCACTGGATGAGTATGTATAAGGTTTAACGCCTCCGCTGGGTAGGCGCACGGAGCCAAAGTAAGCAATGTCTGTGGGCCCGAAATTAACCAACAGAAAACGCAGGTTGGGAATGATTCTGGGTGTTGTATCAAGCACCAGTGCCGGGGGGCGAATGGCAATGAGGCTGTAACGGGTATCAGGAAATGACAGTGCCTTCGCCTTATCCGCACTACCATCAAACGCCACCTCGCACTTGACAGTGACCTCACTGTTATTCGACAAACCGGCCAGCCAACTGCGTAACACCACCTTGTCGACCAATCCATTTGCAGCCTCTGTTGCGTTGATGGCAACGCCATTGAGCACAGGCAAATCGGCCGTCCCGGCACTGCTGCAAGTAATCCACACCCGCTGCCCCGTAGCACTGAAATGCCATTTCGCCACTGCAGCCAGCGCGTTGCCAGTAAATGTGTTCAGATCCAATCTTCCCCCCGTAGCGATGTTATTAATGATTGCGCGTGGCAAGTTCGCCGCAGAAATCGGTGTGACCGTCACGGTGACGGTATCGGATGGTGTGGTCGCGCCGCTACGCGTTACCTCGTACCTGAGGGTGAACGTCCGGTTACTGCTGCCGATATTGGCCGCGATGGCGCCGGAGGGAATCGTGAAGTCAACGGAGCCACTTGTGCTGCCGTCCTTGGCTGCAATGTCGGGAGAGCCCGCAGCACCGTTACCCACCATGAAGACTTTGATACGGTCGGTTCCCTGCATGTCGGGGTAGGACACCCGCACCGTACCGCCATTCAAGGCGCTCAACGGAGCCAGGGTCACCGAGGCACCACTGCCGGCCGCTTGAATCAGCACGGGCAGGGGCAAGTCCCTAAGTGCTAAGCGCACCGTGTAGATGGACTGCTGGAACAGTTGGGCGTTGGCCTCGACAGCGCTGCCGTCAAAGGTCACTCTGCAGGTGACGGTGATCTGTTGATTGTTCGGCAATGCCGCGAGCCAACTGCGCAGGACTGCCTTGTTCGCCAGCCCGTTCTGCGCTTCCGGCGCCGTAATCGCGACGCCATCGAGCACGGGCAAATCAGCTGAACCAGCACTGCTGCACCTCAACCAGACGCGCTGGCCGGCCACACTCAAGCGCCACTTGGCGACAGCAGCCGTCGGGTTGCCGGTAATGGTGCTGAGATCAAGTATGCCGCCACTGGCAACATTGTTGATCAACACTGGTGGAAGGTCTGATGCGTTGATTCGCTGCACGGTTAACGTCTGAATAAAGGAGTCCACCGGTTCGCCATTGATGGTGGCGATATAACGCAATTCGATGGTCTTGCCCACGCTGTCGGCGAGGATCTTCTGGCTGATGGCAAAGTCAACACGACCGCCGTCCAGGCCGTCCTTGGCGGCGATGCTGGCCATGGTGCCATCAGGGTAGATCCAGTGGGGTTGAATTCGGTGCGAGCCATTCATCCCCCCATAGGCGACCGTCACCGAGGCGGTATTTTCGTAGTCCAGCGGGTAAATGCTCAGGTTAGCGCCGATACGGTTGGCGAAGGCCGGCGCCGGCAATGTCGAAGGAATCGCCTGCACAATATGCTCGCGTACTCCAAACAACACCGCCTGATCCTTGCTCAAGCTTTCGGACAAGGTCACCCAGAAGCGGATGGTCAGCCGCGAGCCATCCTTGAGCCGGCGCAGTTTGTCTACCGGCGCAGGCGGGGAAATACCATTCGTCTCGCCAATGGTGGTGACCAGATTGGCCGTGTAGGTGTTCTCGATAAACGGCGTGTCATCAGCATAAGTGCCCTCGTAGGTCATCCACATACGCTGGTTGGCCGCGATGAAGTTCCACACGGAAACACGCGTGCGGGCGGCATCGTTGATTTGCGACAGTTGCAACACCATGCTGTCGCCCACCCCGTCAATGGTCGGCGTAGGCAATCCGGTCAGTGGCAGCAGTTCCAGGTTCAATACATCTGACTCGTAGGGAATGGCACCGCGGAAAAAATGGTACTGCACGCTGATGAGATTGCCGTCCTGGCGAATACCCTTGGCGATAAACTCGCTTGGAATCGGAACGCTCACCTCGTTGGTGGCGGGGTTGCCCTGCACTTCTGTGGCGTAGCTGCCGTTGCCATCGGGGCTGAGCCAGTCGATAAAAATCCGATCGGTCGCATGCATCGGCCGGAATTTCACGATTACGTGGGCGCCCGACAAAACTGCCAACGGGTCGAGACGATCCGGGAAGCGCTGGGCTTCGGCGACTTCCGGACGGTCCAACTCCACACCCACGCCAACGGTGAGGTTCAGCACTTCCGAGCGCAATACCTGCCGGGGTGGTCCGACGCGTTCCAGGCTGTAGCTGATGCGCAGGCTGCCGTTGAGGTTGAAGTCGAGGATGGTGCGGCTGACCGGGAATGTCAGCGGCCGGCCCTGGGTCGCCGCATTGACATGAATGGTGCCATTGGCCGAGCCGCCCAAGGCTGAACCGACGCAAATCCAGTGGTACACGTCACCGTCTCGGGCATCGAGGTAGGGCAAGGTCAGCAGCACGGTCGGGCCGGGAATGCGATCGGGGTTGATATTGTTGCCTTCGGTGCCCTGAAGCTGCGGCTGCGGCATGTCGACAACACGTTCGCCCACTTGGGCACCCACCTCTGCCGATTTGCGCGTGGTGACACCGTCGGTCACCACGTAGTAGAAATAAATCAGGCCCTGGCCGTTGAACTGTTGCAGGTCCTCCTTGCTGACATAACGGCTGCCACCCTGGGTGCCCGCCAGTTGGGAGTCGATATAGGGTGTACCACCGCCGCCGGGTATGCGGTGCTCGATGTACAGGGTTTCCAGCCAGTCGGGGTTGTGCGGTTCGTAGAAAGGTATGGTGACGGTGATGTCATCCTCAGGGTCAATCAAGCCCAGTTCGATTGGGTTGATCGTCACTCCCGGCATTGACACTGGTGTGCCGATCACGGTGACGGTGATGCTGCCGGATTTCCCGATGAAGACGCCGTGGGCATCTTCTATCACGAATGAAACCCGGAAGGAGCCGCCGACGATCTGCTTGATGACATCGTTACTGACCGGGACAGTGGTCAGGTATGTATTGGTCGCGTTCACCGCAGGCAGGGTAAATGGCGGGGTCGAACCATCCGCCAACGTGGCATACAGGGTGGCGATGACCTTGTGTGGCGGATTGGGTGCGGGAATCTGGCGGCCAGTGAAGCACGAGAGGGTAAAGACTGCGTCGCTCTGGGTATCGACATCAACCTGGGTTGATTCAACACTATCGACCATAAAGATCGGCGCTTCCAGCAGGCTGGGGTCCAGTTCGCTCATCAGGATGTAACGCTTGGAGTACGCGTATTTTTCCCCGGACATGTTCTCCACCACGTCCTGCACCCGAAAGCGCAAGGTCAGGGGCCCCAGCTGGCCGCCCTGGAGGATGATGTCTTTGCTGACGAACACCCGGATCGGTCCGCTGCCGGCCGCCTCTGCGGGGCTGACGATGTGTATGACGAAGATGCCGTCCCAGGACAGTTCGATACGGTCGTTCTGGCGGATATGTTCATACGGTTCGATCAGGCACCAGACGCCGCCCTCGGCAATCAACCGGTCAATCGTCGACCCTTCCGGCAAGCCCTCGACGGTCATCACCAGGCCGGTATGCCACTCACTGCCCGGGTCAGTATCAGTGCCGCCGGGGCGAGTGGTCTTGATCAGGATGGTCTGCAACGGCGAGGTGCTCTCCTGAAAGGTGC
Source organism: Pseudomonas sp. TH21 (assembly GCF_016651025.1). Lineage (NCBI taxonomy): Bacteria > Pseudomonadati > Pseudomonadota > Gammaproteobacteria > Pseudomonadales > Pseudomonadaceae > Pseudomonas > Pseudomonas sp. TH21. The sequence continues at coordinate 4,082,855 of NZ_JAEKEQ010000001.1, forward strand.
CGGCGCGCAATACCCGGCCGTACATCGGTATCTCGCCTTCAGGAACATGCTCTCTGGGCACGAACAGACCGTATCTCGGCTCGTCCTCAAGGGCAATATCGGCCGCTACTGCGTTAAGCAGATCATCCAGGTAAAGGCCGTAAAAGTCGGAAAGGCTCCACCCGGTCCACTTTTCAAACACGAAGTAGGCATACGGGGTGACATGGCGGATGGCCAGGCCGTACACGGCGTTTTCCGGGTAAAGGGTGGCGTGCAGTGGGATATGGGGGTAGGCAGAAAAAGGCGGGTCGAGGTCTTCGATCCGCCGGGGGCTGTTGGCCGTTGGGTTGGGGGTGTTGTAGACCACCATGTCCTGTGACAGCAGCAGCGGTGGGGCTTCATCACCGCGGGAATCGGCGGCGGGATCAACGAGTAGATTGGACATGGAACGGACTCCTTGCTGGAGGGGATGCGCGCGGAAGTAGGCGCGCATGAGGCAAGGAAAATCAGACACCCGCAGGGAGTGAGCGTCTACCTGTCAGAATTGACAGTAGCGACGGACGGCAAATCGCTCATGGAAAAATCAGAAAAGCCTCACTGGACAAAACTTCAAACCTTCACACTTTTTCTTACATATTTTTCACGTTTTATTCACATCCCAAGACGTAGGGTAAAGCCTCATCCGTTACAAACGTTGCACATCAAGCCCGCCGCCCCAGCGGGCTTTTTTTGCGCGTTTTTTGCCAGGATCGACTCCCCGGCGAAAAACCCAGGCGCCGCGTTCAGTTTGAAATTGAACGTTATCGCTTTGAGTTTTTCGCCGGCAAACCGGCGTCTACAGGACTATCAGCGCGTAGCCTTGGCGGCCGGGGCTGCCGCTTGCTCGCGAATGGCACGCTGGGTATCCAGCACCTTGGCCAAGGCGTTCTCGGCTTCCGGGCTTTGCTGGGGCACGCGAATCGCCGCGGACACCAGGGTGATCAGCTTGGCCATGACTTCGGCGTCAGTGGCCGGGCGTCCCAGGCTCATGGAGTTCATCAGCAGGCGCAATTCGGTGCCGGCCATGACCCCGGAAATAGCCTTGAGCGCAAATTGCAGGCGCACGCCCAGCTCATTGCGCGGCAGGTCCGGCAGCGCCAGGGCAAAGGCTTCGAAAAAGCGCTGGAACACCGGCTGGTAATGGACCTTGAGGTATTCCTGGATAAACGGCGACGTGTCGCTGTAGACCCGCCCCAGGAACCGGATGAACGAGCGCCCTTCCCCGCTGGCGCTCGCCGGGTCACTGCGCTCCAGGCCCATGGCCGGCGCAAACAGCACCCCGAGCAACGTGTCGCAGTCCAGCGGCCCGTCGGATTCGGCTTCGCAACGCGCCAGCAGTTCCAGGCGCTGCTCGTTGAGCGGCTCGAGGCGCTGCATCAGCAGGGTTTTCATCAGGGAATCCTTGTCCCCGAAGTGATAATTCACCGCGGCCAGGTTCACCTGGGCACGCTCGGTGATCTGCCGCAGCAGCACGGCGTCGTAGCCGTATTTGATGAAGAGAGCCTCTGTCGCATCCAGCAGTCGAGTCTTGGTTACATTTGGAGCGCTGAGTTTCTTCGCGACCATACAAGTTCCACGTGGGAAATATTGTTTTAAAAAATAATTTGATTTTTTATACCGGGGCCGCTGATCGAAAGCAAGTAGTGACACTGCGCCATATGATTGAAAGCCTTTGCCGGCGGGCTCGTTGAGGGTAGTTGAAGGGTTTTTGCCGGGCCTGCAGGCCTGCCGGGGAAATCATTTCAAAGGGTAAAACCGCTCTATATCCATGGCTGGCGAAGCGCGTAGAACACGGTTAGTATTCAAACAATATTTTAAAAACAAGAAATAAAACCAGTCCGTGACGCGTTCCAGGCAGCTCCCGAACTTGTTACAAGGATTTACCGGGGGCAGTGCGGCCGCGTCGAGACTGAAGGCGTAGTCATGATGACAGATACCCCCGCGCACCCAGGCTTGATTTCCCTGCAAGGCATCGGCAAAAGCTATCAGCTGGCCGGTCAACACCTGTCCATTCTCAATGATGTGTGCCTGACGATCGCCAGCGGCGACAGTTGCGGCATTCTCGGCGCTTCCGGGTCCGGCAAAAGTACCCTGCTGAATATCCTTGGCCTGCTCGACCTGCCCAATTGCGGGCAGTACCACTTTGCCGGTCACGATATTTTCAGCGCCAGCCCCGATCAGTTGGCGGCGATCCGCAACCAGCAGATCGGTTTTGTGTTCCAGAGCTTCAACCTGCTGCCCCGCCTGAGTGCCCTCGACAATGTCGCCCTGCCCCTGAGCTACCGCGGTGTGTCGCGTCACGAATCGGTGGAGCAGGCCCTGCGCATGCTTGAACAGGTCGGCCTGGCTGAACGCGCCCATCACCGCCCTGCCGACCTCTCCGGCGGCCAGCGCCAACGCGTGGCGATTGCCCGCGCCCTGGTGGGCAACCCTTCGGTGATCCTCGCCGACGAGCCCACCGGCAACCTCGACAGCACCACCGCCCAGGACATCATGGACCTGCTCCTGGAGTTGAACCGCGAGCAGCAGGTGACGCTGATCATCGTCACCCACGACCCTCACATCGCCGAGCGCCTGGAACGCAAGATCCTGGTACGCAATGGCGTGGTGCAAGAGGCCGGTCGCCTATGAGGGGGCAGGCACAGAGCAGCCTGCGGGTCGAACAGAGTCTCGGCCAACTGCTGCATGAAGCCTTGGTGAGCCTGCGCACCCTGGGTAAACGCTCGATCCTGGCCCTGCTCGGCATCGTGATCGGCAGCTCCTCGGTGGTCGCGTTGATCAATATCGGCCACAACGCGGCGGTGGATGCCGCGATGATTTTCAAGGACATGGGCACCGACACGCTGGTCGCCCAGTTTGCCACCAAGGGCAGCAATACTGCGCCGATGCGCGCCCGCCTGGATCTGGAGGCAGTGCGCCAGGCGGCACCAGGGATCGAACATATCGGCGCATTGACGCTGTTCAGCGGCCCCCTGCTGTTCCATGGACGTACCGTCAATGCCAACTTCGTCGGTAGCACCGACGATATCAAGGACGCGATGCGACTGGTGGTGCGCGAGGGACGGTTCCTGACGAGCTTCGACGCCAATGAGACCTACGCCGTGATCGGTGACCAGCTGTTCCAGGCGTTGAGTACTCCGGGCGATCCGCTGAAATTGGGTGATCGCGTGCGCATCAACGACTACCTGTTTCTGCTGGTCGGCATCCTGCAATCCCAGCCCCGCGCAATGCTGATGCCGGTACAGGCCAACGAATCACTGTTTCTCCCCGCCGAGGGCATGCGCCGCATCTACGCCACCCCGCAAATTGGCAATGTGATCATCCGCGCCGCCCCCGAACAGAACATGGACCTTATTGCTAAGCAGGCGGCAGCAGCCTTGCAAACGCAAACGCCCAATCATGAAGTCGCAATCACGGTGCCCCAGCAAATGATCGATGGCATGACCCGCCAAAGCCGTACGTTCGCCTACCTGCTGCTGGCACTGGGGGCGATCTCCCTGGTGGGCGGCGGCGTGGGGGTGATGAACGTGATGCTGATGAACGTCTCGGAACGCCGCCGCGAGATCGGCATTCGCATGGCCCTGGGTGCGCGCCGGCGCGATATCCGCAACCTGTTCCTGCTCGAAGCCGTGACACTCACGGCAGTGGGGGCCTTGTGCGGCGCGGTGTTGGGTATGACCTGCGCCTGGCTGTACGCGTGGATGTCGGGCTGGACATTTGCGCTGGCCACCGCCGCGCTGCCCTTGGGGGTGGGCAGCACGTTGCTGGTGGGCTTGTTCTTCGGTATCTATCCGGCGGTCTCGGCCTCGCGGCTGCAGCCGGTGGAGGCCTTGCGCGATGAGTAAATGGCTGTGGTTGCTCGCCTTGATCAGCCTGCACGGCATGGCCGCCGACATTGTCATCAAGCCGTCCGCCCCCAGCACCACCCGCAGCGGCTACGACCGGGGCGTGTCGTTGAAGGCCCAGGCCACCGACATGACCCTCGGTGACGCCGTGTACCTGGGCCTGCGCAACAACCCCGCGATTCGCAGTGCGTATCTGCAACGGGTGGCGCAGAAGTTCGATCTGCGCGTGGCCGAGGATGTGTTCAACCCCAAGCTCACCCTCAACAGTTATTACCGCAGCAACCGTGGCTCGGCCGACAACGCGCGCAATGCCAGCGTCGCCCCGGCCACCAGCCTGCTCGGCGAATACGGCACCCGCCTGAGCATGGCCTGGACCCAGCAACTGAACAACGCCGACCGCGCCGGCCGCTACCGCAGCGACGGTCTCGACCTGGCGATCATCCAGCCATTGATGCGCGGCGCCGGCTGGGACGCCACCACCGCGCCGCTGCGCCTGTCTCGCCTGTCGGAACAGGCCAACCGCCTGAACCTCAAGGCCACCGTGGCCCAGACCATCAGCCAGATCATCGCCACCTACCGCGAATTGCTGCGTGCCCAGGAGCAACTGAGCATCGTGCAGGACGCCCTCAAGCGCTCCGGCACGTTGCTGGAGGTGAACAAGGCGTTGATCAGCGCCGGACGCATGGCCGAGTTCGAAATCGTGCAGACCGAAGCCGATATCGCCACCCAGCAACTCGGTGTCGAGGAAGCCCAGAACCAGCTCGACACCAGCCGCCTGGCCCTGCTGCGCTTGCTGGCGCTGGACCTGTCCACGCCGATTCGCGCCACCGAAGCCCTGGAGGCCAGCCCCTGCAGATCGACAAGCGCCAGGCCTTCAACCTCGCGCAGAACCAGCAACCGGAATACCTCGCCGCCCTGCTCGGCAGCCAGCAGGCCGACCTCAACCTGGTGATCGCCAAGGACTCCGGGCGCTGGCAGGTGGACCTGGTGGCCGGCGCCAATCAGGTCCGCGACGCCTACGACAACGATGCCGGCCGCTCCAACAACCGCACTTGGGACAGCTACGCTGGAGTGCAGGTGCAGATCCCCATCGGCGACATCAGCACGCGCCAGGCCGAAGTGCGTGCGCGGGTGAATGTGGAGGATCAGGAGATCCGCATCACCGATGCGCGCCAGGAACTGGAACGCAGCGTCAACGACGTGGTGCGTGACCTCGGCACCCGCTGGCGGCAATACCAGATATCCCAGCGCGCGGTGGAATTGTCGCGGCGCAAGATCGAGATCGAGCGCGAAAAACTCAGCGCCGGACGCTCCACCAACTTCCAGGTGCTGAGCTTCGAGACTGACCTGCGCAACGCCGAGAACGCGCAACTCAATGCGCTGATCGCTTATTTGAACGCCCAGACCCAGCTTGACTTGACCCTGGGCATGACGCTGGAAAGTTGGGAAATCGCCCTCAATGACTACTAAACACAAAGGCCTGTTGGTTGTATTGATCGTGCTGCTGGCCGGCGCGGGGCTGGCCCTGCGCAACCAGACTGAAGGTCCGGCCACCGCCGGCGAGCAATGGTTGGCGGTGAAGCCCGACCCGCTGGTGCACCAGATCGGCCTGGTAGGCAAGATCGAACCCGACACCACCCTGACCCTCACTGCGCCCTTCGATGGCACTGTGCAGGCCAATCTGGTGGAGCAAGGCCAGCAGGTCGAAGCCGGGCAGGTGCTGCTGCGCATGGACCCGGCCATCCTCGAAGTGCAATTGCGCGAAGCCCTCTCCGCGCAGCTCAAGGCACGGCGCACCGTGCAAGAGATGCAGGACTGGGACAGCGGCCCCACCGTCAGCCGGGCCCGGCGCAGCTTGCGCACGGCCGAAATGAGCGCCGGCAACACCCAGCGCAAGCTGACCGAAAGCGAAAACCTGTTCCAGCGCGGCATCATTCCGCGCAACGAACTGGACGACCTCAGGCAGCAGACCCAGCAGCAACAGCTTGACCTCGCTTCAGCGCGCAGTGAGCTGCAACAGGCACTGGACCAGGGCAAAGGCGAATACCGGCAGATCGCGGACATGGAGCTGACCAACGCGACGGTGAAATACGATGCCCTGCACACACTGCTCGAAGGCAAGGAGCTCAAGGCACCGTTTTCCGGGATCGTAGTGCCGCCGCCCGGCAACAACGCCACTCAGGGCGGCGGCGGCAACAACGCACCGGTGCAGGCCGGCAGCAGGGTCAACCAGGGGCAGGTGCTGTTTGGCCTGGCCAATATCGAACGGCTGAAAATCGTCGCCAAAGTCTCGGAGCTGGACATCAACCAACTCCATCAGGGCCAGGCGGTGGAAGTGATGGGCGACGGCTTTGATGGGGAGCGGCTGAGCGGCTCGGTGAGCGTGGTCAGCGGCCTGGCGATTTCCAGCGACGGCCAGGGCAGCGCGCAGTTTCCGGTGACCCTGTCGATCCCCAAGCTGACACCGCAGCAGTTGCAGCGAGTGCGGCTGGGGATGAGTGCGCGCTTGACCATCGTCACGTACAACAATGAACAGGCGATGGTGATTCCAAGCCAGGCGCTCCAGGCGGACATGACCGTGGAGTACCGAGCGGCAATGGATAAACCGGTGGAGCGCGTCAAGGTCACCACCGGGCAATCGACCCCGCAGGGGGTTGAGGTGTTTGGCCTGAAACCTGGGTATGTGAAGATCCCGGGATAAATGAACATTCAAATGTGGGGGGCTGGCTTGCGGTTATCTGCTGATACAGGGGTGGCTGACCCGTCGCTATCGCAGGCAAGCCAGCTCCCACAGTGGAGCTGCGCCAGGTACAGGAATCAGGCCTGCCATAAACCAGTGTGGGAACTGAGCCAGACACAGAATTCAGTCCCGCCACAAATCAGTGTGGGAGCTGAACCAGGCACAGGATTCAGTCCCGCCACCAACCAGTGTGGGAGCTGGCTTGCCTGCGAAGGCGGTGGATCAGCTGCATCATGGTTGACTGACACTGCGCCTTCGCGAGCAAGCCCGCTCCCACAGTGGAGCTGTGTCAGGCACAAGAATCAGGCTAGCCCCTCCAAAACCTGTGGGAACTGAGCCAGGCATAGAATTCAGTCCAGCCCCGCCAAAAACTGTGGGAGCTGAACCAGGCACAGGATTCAGCCCCGCCACAAATCAGTGTGGGAGCTGGCTTGCCTGCGAAGGCGGTGGGTCAGCTGCATCATGGTTGACTGACACTGCGCCTTCGCGAGCAAGCCCGCTCCCACAGTGGAACTGTGCCAGACACAGGAATCAGGCCCGCCACAAATCAGTGTGGGAGCTGGCTTGCCTGCGAAGGCGCCAGACACAGGAATCAGTCCAGCCCCGCCAAAAACTGTGGGAACTGAGCCAGGCACAGGATTCAGTCCCGCCACAAATCAGTGTGGGAGCTGGCTTGCCTGCGAAGGCGGTGGATCAGCTGCATCATGGTTGACTGACCCACCGCTATCGCAGGCAAGCCAGCTCCCAAAGTGGAACTGTGCCAGGTACAGGAATCAAGCCAGCCACAAACCAGTGTGGGAACTGCGCCAGGCACAGGAATCAGGCAAGCCAGCTTCCACATCAGAGCTGTGTGAGCTTGGCAGCCAGCGCCTTGGCCTGGATCGCCACGTCGGTCACTGCCGTGCTCTCCCACCACATCCCGCGCAACGGCGGGCCCATGGCGAACAGGCGCTGGCTGACATTGCCCTCGGCATCCAGCACCGCCCCCGACGCATCCGCCGCAATCCCCAGCGCCAAGGGTCCGGGCTGGATCAACCCGCGTTCGAGCAGCTGCCGCGGCAACGGCCGGGCCACGCGGCGCCAGTCGTATTCGATGCCGCTGGAGTTGATCAGCGCCGCCCCCGACACCTGGCGGATCGCCTGCTCGCCACGCGCGCGCAGGCGGATCGTCACGCCCTCGCCGCCAGGCTCCAGCCCTTTGAACGATGCCGCCCGAATGCGCAACCGCCCTTCCTCCCGCAATCGCGCCACCAACTGCGCGCTCAACGGCGGTGAGCGGTGGTGATGGCTCTCCCACCATGGCCGCACATGCCGCACGAACTGGCGCTTCTCGCGCTCACTGGCCTGGCTCCACAACCGCCCGATATGCGCACGCACCGTGTCCAGCGGCGCCTGCCAATCGATGCCCTGCGCCAGCGCGAGACGGCATTGACGACGGACCTCGCGCAGCAATTGCAGAGGGCTGCGCAGGCTGTGGTCGGCGGCGAGAAAATCCTCCCAGCTCGGCGGCTGGCGGCGCGCATGGGGCAACAGTCCGTGGCGGGAAAAAATCTCGATCGGCCCGCGATGCCCGGCCTGCTCCAAAGACACCACGGCATCGACCATGGTCAACCCGGAGCCGATGATCAGCACGGGGGCCTGCGCGTCGATCAGGGTCATCGCCTGCACATCCCACGGGTCGACCGCAGCGGCATTCAAACCGCTGGACTCGGTCTGTGGCGTACGCGCCGCCGGGAACATGCCGGTAGCCAGCACCGCGCGGGCGCCGCGCAGTTGCTGGCCGTTATCGAGGGTCAGCAGGGTTGAATCGGCGCTCACTTGCAGGTCGACCACTTCCCCGCGCACATGCTCGACAGTCGACGCAGACAAGGCCTTGGCCTCGGCCAGGCGTTGCTGTGCGTACACGCCAAAAAGCCCGCGCGGCGGGAACAGTTCACTGACGGGCACCGGTTGCTCGGCCGACTCCGGCCATCCGCCGGCGGCGATGTAATCGGTGAGCCACTGGGTCAGGTCGTCGGCATTGTCGGGGTCGACGCTCATGCGCGCCGCATTGCCGTTCAGGGTGTGGCCCAGCTCGACCGCGCTGTAGGCCTCGCCACGCCCGAGTTCGGCGCGCGGCTCGATCACCAGGATCCGGCGCTGGCCCGGCAGGCGCAGCAGTTGCACGGCGAGCATCGTGCCGCTCAGGCCGCCGCCGATGATCAGGACATCGGCGTTGCGGATGGTTTCAGTCATGCAGGTTGGCCCTTACTGTTTACCCAGATAAATGTCATGCAAATCGCCCCGCGCCAGCAGTTCAGCGGCGCTGCCACTCACGGCCACGCGCCCAGTATCCAGCACATAGCCATGGGACGCATAGGTGAGCGCGACGTTGATGTTCTGCTCGGCGATCAGGAAGCTCACCTGCTGTTCGCGATTGAGCTGCGCGATGATCTCGAAGATTTCCTGCACGATCATAGGCGCCAAACCCATGGACGGCTCGTCGAGCAGTACCAAAGTAGGACGGGTCATCAACGCCCGGCCGATGGCGACCATCTGTTGCTCGCCGCCGGAGGTGAGGCCGGCGCGGGTGTGGCGTTTGGTCTTGAGCCGGGGGAACCAGGCGTAGATGCGCTCCAGATCGCGCTCCAGGTCCTTGCGGCTCGGGCGCCGCACGAAACCGCCGCTGCGCAGGTTGTCCTCGACGCTGAGCTGGCCGAACACATGGCGGCCCTCCAGCACATGCACCATGCCATCGCGCACGCGCTGGCCGGGCTCGACACCGGCCAGGTCGGCGCCGGCGTACTCGATCGTGCCCCGGCTGACTTCGGCCCGTTCGGCGCGCACCAGCCCGGAGATCGCCTTGAGCGTGGTGCTCTTGCCGGCGCCGTTCGCGCCGAGCAAGGCGACGATACCGCCCTTGGGCACCTCCAGCGACACCCCGGCCACCGCGAGAATCGCACCGTCGTAGATCACTTCAATGTCGTTGACCGTCAGCAGTGACGGGCGTGCGGCGTCGGCGGCGGGCTGGCTCATGGTTTATTCATCCCCGGTGCAGGTACGCGGCGTCAGGCCTTTTTCCTTGGCGAACGCGGCCGACTTCTCATCGATCAGCGGACGCAACAGCGCGCGGTCGGCGGCGATCCACTCGCTGACCAGCGTCCAGTTGGCGCCGTCCCACTGCTGCACCCGCGCCGAACCGCCGCCTTCGTGGTCGCGGCATGACAGCTTGAGGTTCTGCATCAGGCCCAGGTAGCCCATGTCCTTGAGGCGCGCATCATCGATATTCAGGTGTTCCAGGCCCCAGCGGCCTTCTTCGCCATTGAGTGGGCGCTTGCCGAACTTGGCCTGGCCGGTGCGGATCGCTTCCACGGCCACGGCGGCGTTCACCAGGCCGGAGTTGTAGTAGACGCTGCCGAAGTTTTTCAGGTCCTTGAGGTCGCTGTGGCCTTTATCGAGGATGTATTGCTTGAGGCGTTTGTGGATCTCGAAATCCGCGCCGGCCGGGTACGGCGTGAGCGCCAGGTAGCCTTTGGCGGAGGCACCGGCCGGCAGCACGTCTTCGCTGGAGCTGGCCCAGATATCGCCAATGATGTGGTCGACCGGGAAGCCGAAACGCGCGGCGGTCTTCACCGCCACCGGGGTGGACACGCCCCAGGTGCGCAGGAATACCCAGTCCGGGTTGGCCTGGCGCACCTGGCGCCATTGCGCCGACTGCTCGTTGCCGGGATCGGCGACCGGAATCTGGATATTTTCGAAGCCGTATTTCTCTGCGAGCAACTTCAGCGGGCCGAGCGTTTCTCGACCGTAGGCCGAGTCGTGGTAGACCGTGGCGATCTTCTTGCCCTTGAGTTTGTCGAAACCGCCTTCACGCTGGGCGATGTAATTCACCAGGGTCGAGGCTTCGCTGTAGAAGGTCAGCATCACCGGGAAGTTATAGGGGAACACCGTGCCGTCAGTGGCTTCGGTGCGACCGTAACCGAGGGTGATGAGCGGGATCTTGTCGACCTCGGCGCGCTCGCTCAAGGCATAGGCCGCCGGGGCGCCGTTGGGCTGGTACACCGCGACCGGCGCGCCGTCCAGGCCATTCTTGAAGCGCTCGTAGCACTCGATGCCCTTCTCCGCCGTCCACTCGGTCTCGCATTCCTGCCACACCAGCTTCACACCGTTGATGCCGCCTTCGACCTCGTTGATATAGCGCAGGTAGTCGATCATCCCGGCCCACACCTGCACCCCGCTGGACGCGTAGGCGCCCACGCGGTAGGTCGCCAGGGGAATGAATTGCTGGTCAGGCGAAGCCATCGCCGGGGGCACAGCGCCGGCCAGGGCAGCCAGCGCGAAGGCGGCGCCGGCCAGGGAACGTTTCAAGGATGCACGCATGGGAATTCTCTTGAGGGAATGTTAGAAACGCAGCGGCCACTGCCGCACACGGTCACGCAGGTTGTGCAACAGGCGAATCAGCCCCTCGGGTTCCTTGATCAGGAACACGATGATCAACACGCCAAAGATGATTTTCTGCAGGTTCTGCAACTGCCCTGCATCCACCGACCCACCGAACAATGCTTGCCCGGCATGACTGAGGAAGATCGGCAGCAAACTGATGAAGGCCGCGCCGACGAAGTTGCCGGCGATGCTGCCCATGCCGCCGATAATGATGATGAACAGGATCTGGAACGAGCGGTTGATATCGAAGCTGCTGGCACTCGCCGTGCCCAGGTAGGCAAAGGCCCACAGCGCGCCGGCGATCCCCAGGTAGAACGAGCTGACCGCAAACGCCAGGCGCTTGTAGCGCACCACCGGGATGCCGACCACGGCGGCGGCGGTGTCCATGTCGCGGATCGCCATCCAGTTGCGCCCCACCTGGCTGCGCACCAGGTTGATTGCGGTCCAGGTCAGCAGCAGCACCGTCACCAGGGTCAGCAGGTAACGGCCCAGCGGCGTATTGAGGTCGTACCCGAACAACGCCAGCTTCGGCGCCGAGATCGTGCCCGACGAGCCGTAGTTGTAGAACCAGGGGAATTTGACGAACAGCCACTCCAGGAAAAACTGTGCGGCCAGGGTGGTGACCATCAGGTAGAAGCCCTTGATCCGCGAACTCGGCAGGCCGAACAGCAGCCCGACCAATGCGCTGATAATCCCGCCGCCGAGCAGCGCCACCGGCAAGCCCAGTTCCGGCAGGCGCAGCAGGAAGCCATAGGTGGCGAAGGCGCCGACTGCCATGAAGCCGGCCGCGCCCACGGAGGTCTGCCCGGTATAGCCGGTGAGCAGGTTCAGGCCCAACCCGGCGAGGGACAGCACCAGGAACGGGATCAGGATCGCGTTGAGCCAATAGTCATTGCCCCACAGCGGCACGCCGATAAAGGCGACTGCTAACAGGCCGAGCAGGCCCCAGGGCACGCGCCGTTGAACCAGCAACAGCGGCGCGGTGAGTTGAGCAACAGGGGTCGACATGGTTTCAGACTCGCTCGATGGCGCGCTCGCCGAACAGGCCGGCGGGACGGATATACAGGAAGGCCAGGGCCAATACATAAGCGAACCACGGCGTGATGCCGCCGCCGATCAACGGGCCGATGTACACCTCGGCGAGGTTCTCCGCCGCGCCGACAATCAGCCCGCCGACGATCGCCCCGCCAATCGAGGTAAAGCCGCCGATAATCAACACCGGCAAGGCCTTGAGCACCACCAGCGACAGCGAGAACTGCACGCCCTGGCGCGCGCCCCACAGCAACCCCGCCACCAGCCCGACCACGCCGGCCACGGCCCAGACGATCTGCCAGATACGGTTGAGGTTGATGCCGATCGACAGCGCCGCCGTGGTGTCATCCGCCACCGCGCGCAACGACACGCCGATGCGGGTCTTGTTGAACAGCAGCGCGAGCACCGTGACCAGCACCACGGCCACCGTCGCGGCGATCAGGTCGAACTGGCTGAGCATCAGCGGCCCGACAAACAGCGGCACGTCGTCGATGCCCAGGTCCAGCGCGCGCACTTGCGAGCCCATCAAACCCTGGGCCAGGCCTTCGATAATGAACGACAGGCCGAGCGTGGCCATGAACAGGGTGATCTGAGAACGGTTGACCAGCGGGCGCAGCACCAGGCGCTCGATGAGCAACGCGCCGACGATCATCACGATCACCGTGAGCAGCAATGCCAGGGCAAAGGGCACGCCCTGATCGTGCAGGCTGACGAAGGTCAGCGCGGCAAACAGCAGCATCGAGCCCTGGGCGAAATTGAACACGCCGCTGGCCTTGTAGATCAGCACGAAGCCGATGGCGACCAGCGAGTACATGGTGCCGGCGAGCAGGCCGCCGAGCAGGGTTTCGAAGAAGAAGGTCATCAGTGTGCGACTCCCAGGTAGGCCGCGATCACCTCGGGGTTGGCTTGCACGTCCGCCGGCGTGCCGTCGCCGACCTTGCGCCCGTAGTCGAGCACCACCACATGATCGGACAGGCCCATGACCACGCCCATGTCGTGCTCGATCAACACCACGGTGGTGCCGAGGTCGCGGTTTACGTCGGCGACGAAACGCGCCATTTCCTGTTTTTCCTCGGCGTTCATCCCGGCCATGGGCTCGTCGAGCAGCAACAGGCTGGGCCCGGCGATCAGCGCGCGCCCCAGTTCCACACGTTTTTGCAGGCCGTAGGACAGGTTGCCCACCAGCACATCGCGGTGGGCCTGCAGCTCCAGGAACTCGAGGATGCCCTGCGCCCGCTGACGGAACGCTTCGGCTTCACGGCGGGCGCGGGGCAAGCCCAGCGCCTGCTCGATCAGGCTGCTGCGCATGTGCCGCGACAGGCCGGTGAGGACGTTGTCGAGCACACTCATTTTCTTGAACAACGCATTGTTCTGGAAGGTCCGGCCAATGCCTCGGCGCGCTGCACCCAGCGGATCGATGCGGTGCAAGTGCTGGTCCTCGAAGACGATCTCGCCGGCATCGAAGCGATACACGCCGTTGAGCACATTGAGCAACGAGCTTTTGCCGGCGCCGTTGGGGCCGATCAATGCGCAGATCTCACCGCGCCGCACCTCGAAGGACAACGCATTGATCGCCTTCACGCCTTTGAACGACAGCGAGATATCCCGCACCTGGAGAATGGCCTGGGTCATGCGCTTTCCCGTTTGAATTCGGCAAGCCATGTCGGCTCTGTCGTGGAAGTGAGGGGCTGCCAGATGTAGGTGAGGCGCTGGAAGCCGAGCAGTTTGCGTACGCGATTTTTCAGCAGGCGGCGCAGGCCGCTGTGGGGGTGGGCGATGGCCCAGTCGCACAGGCGCCGGCGCCAGGTGCCGTGGGGTGCCAGGCGGCTTTCGATATCCTCGGCCAAAGATTGCAGGCGCGCGGGCGACAGCAGCAGGCCGGTGGGAGCGACTTCACTGCGATCGCGCCGCGCCGAGGCCGGGCTTTCCGGGAACGCCAGGCCGTGCCCGCTGTTCAGCCATTGCTCGAGCACCACCGCCAGGCCGCCCTGCCACTGGGTACCCTCCTCGCTCCACAGCGCGGTTTCGCCGCTGGGTTGCCACCAGCGCTGCACCTGCTGCGCCGGGTCGGTGGGGCCCAGCAGCTGGGCAAAATCGAGTCGATTGGCGGCTGGCCAATGCCGTGCCTGTTGGCGGTCCTGCACATAACAATGGGTGGGACGAATGCGCCATAGCTGCTGGTGCAAGGCTTCGGTGTCGAGGTGATCGGCGAGGGTCAGCACCGGCCCGCCCACGGACTGCGCCGCCAGGGCCAGCAGCAACAGGTTGGGCTCAAATGCACCGCTGAGGGCCAGCCGCGACGACTCGCCGAAACCCTGCTGGCGCAAGCCATCGGCCAGGCGCTCGACATCGCGCAGCGCGTCGATCCAGCGCCAGGCATACCACTGGCCCTGGCGCTTGTGGCGAAGCGCGGTGTGCAGCGGTGTGATCTGCGCCCAATGCTGCAGTTGCTCCAGGGCCTTGGGCAGATTGCCGAGCAGTTCGGCAGGCCATTCCAGGGCCAGCGGACGCTTGAGTTCGTGCACGCTCATAGGGGTGATGCTCCTATTCAAGGGGTGTGCGTGCGGTGGTCCGCTGGCTGAATTATTTGACTCGACACCGCTCTCCTATGGGCGCTGGCTTGCCGGCGCCCACGGGGATCGGCTTGAGTCAGTCAGATTGCGCTGGCCTTAAGGTCGCGATAACCGGCCCCCGGATGGTTCGGCGCCAGCCGTGCACCGTCGCCGAAGAGCTTCTCGCGCAAGGTGCCCTGGGCGTATTCGGTCTTGTACACGCCGCGTTTCTGCAGTTCCGGCACCAGCAGGTCGACGGCGTCGATAAAGGTTTCGTGGGTCAGCGCGTAGGCCAGGTTGAAGCCGTCGACGTCGGTCTCTTCCACCCATTCCTGCAACAGGTCCGCCACGGTTTCCGGGCCGCCGACAAACAGCGGGCCAAAGCCGCCGATGCCCACCCAATCGGCCAATTCATTCGGGGTCCAGACCTTGTTCGGGTCCGCCGTGGAGAAGGCTTCCACCGCCGACTGAATGGCGTTGGTGTGCACGTGCTTGAGTGGCTCATCGGGTTTGAACTGGCTGAAGTCGATGCCGGTCCAGCCGGAAATCAGCGCCATCGCGCCTTCATAGCTGACATAGGATTTGTACTCCTCGAACTTGGCCTTGGCAGCGGCGTCGGTCTCGCCGACGATCACCGTCTGCAGGTTGAAGATGAGGATTTTCTTCGGATCGCGCCCCGCCTCGGCTGCACGCCGGCGGATGTCGGCGACGGTCTTTTTCAGCAGCACTTTGGACGGCGCGGCGACGAACACGCACTCGGCCTGCTCGGCGGCGAACTGCTTGCCACGACTCGACGCGCCGGCCTGGTACAGCACCGGCGTGCGCTGCGGCGACGGTTCACACAGGTGAATGCCGGGCACCTGGAAGTGCTTGCCGACGTGGCGGATCTCGTGGATTTTGCTCGGGTCGCTGAAGATCCGGCGCTCGCGATCACGCAGCACCGCGCCCTCCTCCCAGCTGCCTTCCCAGAGTTTGTAGCAAACCTCCAGGTATTCCTCGGCGTAGTCGTAGCGCGCATCGTGTTCGGTCTGGGCTTTCTGGCCCAGGTTCTTCGCACCACTTTCAAGGTAGGAGGTGACGATGTTCCAGCCGACGCGGCCCTTGGTCAGGTGATCGAGGGTCGAAAGCCGGCGCGCGAACGGGTACGGGTGTTCGAACGACAACGACGCCGTCAGGCCAAAACCCAGGTGTTCGGTGACCAGTGCCATCGGTGCGATCAGCGACAGCGGATCGTTGACCGGCACTTGTGCCGCCTGGCGAATCGCCGCGTCGCCGTTGCCGTTGTACACGTCGTAGATGCCCAGCACATCGGCGATGAACAAGCCGTCGAACTTGCCGCGCTCGAGGATTTTTGCGAGGTCGGTCCAGTACTCCAGGTCCTTGTACTGCCACGAACGGTCACGCGGGTGCGCCCACAGGCCAGGGGATTGGTGGCCGACACAGTTCATGTCGAAGGCGTTCAAGCGGATTTCACGGGACATCAAAGCACTCCGTTGAGGTGGTAGTTGCCGACAACCTGGTATTTGTGGCGCAGCGGGTCATCGAGGCTCGGCGGCAATGCGGTGCGTTGGCCGGTCAGTTCGAATTCGGTGGCGCTGGCAAAAAGCAGGGCTTCGGCGGCAGCGATCTGTGCTTCGGTGATGGCCACCGGGCTCGGGTGGGTCTCGGCGCGTTCGAGCAAGGCGGCGGCCACGTCTACGCGGATCTGCAGGTCGCCGAAGCGGCTGATCACGTAGGGGTCGTCACTTTTCGCGACGGCGCGGCGGGTGCTGTCCAGCAGTTGGCGCGCTTGATTCAGTGCAGTCATGGGTCAGGCTCCTCAGTTCCAGGCGTGGCGTGCGGGCTTCACGCCGTTGAGCACGAAGTTGCCGATCAGGTGGTATTTCCAGCGGGCCGGGTCGTGCAGGGTGTGGGTGCGCGCGTTGCGCCAGAAACGGTCGAGGTTGTGTTTGCCGGTGACCGAGCGAGTGCCAGCCAGTTCGAAGAGTTTGCTGCTGGCGAGCAAGGCGGTTTCCGTCGACAGCACCTTGGCCTGGGCGACGACCAGTGAAGCGTTGGCGACGTTGTCTTCATTCGGCTCGGCCAGCGCCTGGTCCACTGCTTTGCCGGCCTTGGCGAGGATCGCTTCGGTGCCGTGCACGCGCCATTCCAGATCGCCGATGGCGGCGATGGTGAACGGGTCTTGCCAGCCGTGATCCTGTTGGCTGTCGATCCATGGCCGCGCCTGGCGTGCGTAAATCTTCGCCTGCTCCAGGGCACCGAGGGCGATGCCGGTGTCGACGGCAGCCTGGATGATCTGCGAGATCGGGCCGTTGGCGGTGGGTTGGTCGAAAGCCTGGTGGGCGGGGATCACCGCGCTGAGAGGGACGGTGACGCCGTCGAGGGTCACGCCGCCGCTGGCGGTGGTGCGCTGGCCAAAGCCGTCCCAGCTGTCGATCACACTCAAGCCCGGCGCGTCACGCTCGACAAAGGCGATAAACGCCTGGCCGTGTTCGTTGTTGCCGACGGTGGGCACGATATGCGCGAACAGCGCGCCGGTGCAGTAGAACTTCTCGCCGTTGATTTGGGCGGTGTCGCCGTGCACGCGGATCTGCGTGTCGAAGGTGCCGGCGTTTTTGCTCTTGGCTTCGGAGAAGGCGTTGCCGAAACGGTAGCCGGCCAGCACCTTGCCGAAGTAATGGCGTTTTTGTTCCTCGGTCGCGGTTTGCAGCAGGATGTCCACCACGCCCAGGTGGTTCTGCGGGATTTGCCCCAGGGACGGGTCGGCGGCGGAGATCAACTTGATCACTTCGGCCACGGTCACGTAGGACACTTCGGCGCCGCCGTAGGCCTTGGGAATGGTGATGCCCCACAGGCCGCTGGCGGAGAATTCGTCGAGTTCGGCCACCGGCAGGCGGCGCTCGCGGTCACGCACGCTGGCGTCGACGGCGAAGCGTTCGGCCAGGCGCTTGGCGACCTCGATGGCTTCGGCATCCGAGCGGATGATATGGGCAGGGTGTTGAGGATGGGCTGACATGGGCCGACTCCAGGCTCCGATGGGATGCCGGAGTGATTGCAGGAGTCGTGCCTGAATTTAATCGCCAATAAAATCAGCGAGTTGCTGGTGAATCAGGGCGCCAGGGCGGGTTTCAAACCAGCAAAGTGTCCATCCACTGTTGCCTGGCAGACAGTTAGATCACCACGTTGCGCACAAAGCGCACGGCCACATCACCCTGATTGCAATAGGCGTGGACCTGGCGGCTGGCGAACATATAGAACTCGCCGGCCGCGACGTGCCGTTCTTCCTCGTCCAATAGCAGCGTCAGGCTTCCCTCGAACACGAACAGCTGCACACTCCAGCCTTCCGGATCCGGCTCAGGGCTGTAGCGATCTCCCGGTTCAAGGCGCATTTCCCACAGCTCGACTTCGCGACGGGCGTGGGCCCTGGCCAGCAAGACCGCCTTGCTGCCGGGGATATCGCCGGCCCAGGCCAGCTCGTTGATGCGGCTGTGGTCGGGCGCATCCGGGGCCTGGATCAGGTCGCTGAACGCCACGTCCAACGCTTCGGCCACGCGGTCGAGGGTCGACAGGCTGACGTTCTTCTCGCCCGCCTCAATGGCCACCAGCATGCGCCGGCTCACCCCGGACTTTTCCGAGAGCGCAGTCTGGCTCAGGTCGGCGGCATGGCGCAGGCGCCTGACGTTCTGGCTGACGTGCTGCAGGACCGAGGCCCGTTGCGGATTTTCTTTGTGCACTATATTGCTCATAAGGTGGGTGTGCGCAGTATACTGCCCAGCAGTGCGGCGCATTGTGCGGTCCGTGCCTTTCCCTTGCAAGACCGAGCCGCCATGACCGCCGCGAATACCGCCCCACGTTTCAACCGTTTCAGCAAAGCCGAATGCCTCCTGGTGTTTATCACCATGATCTGGGGCGGCACCTTCTTGCTCGTGCAGCATGCAATGACGGTCAGCGGGCCGATGTTTTTCGTGGGCCTGCGCTTCGCCGCAGCGGCCATCGTGGTGGGCTTCTTCTCCCTGCGCACCCTGCGCGGCCTGACCCTGTTCGAGTTGAAGGCGGGTGCCTTCATCGGCACCTCGATCATGTTCGGCTACGGCATGCAGACCATCGGCCTGCAAACCATTCCAAGCAGCCAATCGGCCTTCATCACGGCGCTGTATGTACCGTGCGTGCCGCTGTTGCAGTGGTTGGTGCTGGGGCGCCGTCCGGGACTGATGCCCAGCATCGGCATCATGCTGGCCTTTACCGGGTTGATGCTGCTGACTGGCCCGACCGGGGCCTCGCTCAACTTCAGCCCTGGCGAGATCGCCACGCTGATCTGCGCGATCGCGGTGGCGGCCGAGATCATTCTTATCGGCGCCTATGCCGGGCAGGTGGACGTGCGCCGGGTGACCGTGGTGCAACTGGCCACGGCGTCGCTGCTGTCATTTTTGATGGTGGTGCCGATGGGCGAAGCGTTGCCGGGGTTTTCATGGTTGCTGCTATTCAGCGCCGTGGGCCTGGGCTTGACCAGCGCGGTGATCCAGGTGGCGATGAACTGGGCGCAGCAGAGCGTCTCGCCCACCCGTGCCACGTTGATTTATGCCGGCGAGCCGGTGTGGGCCGGGGTTATCGGGCGGATCGCCGGGGAACGCTTCCCGCCGCTGGCGATGCTGGGCGCGGCGTTGATTGTGGTGGCGGTGATTGTCAGTGAACTGAAGACGCGCGGTTCGAAAGTTGT
Source organism: Pseudomonas sp. TH21 (assembly GCF_016651025.1). Classification (NCBI taxonomy): domain Bacteria; kingdom Pseudomonadati; phylum Pseudomonadota; class Gammaproteobacteria; order Pseudomonadales; family Pseudomonadaceae; genus Pseudomonas; species Pseudomonas sp. TH21. The sequence goes on from NZ_JAEKEQ010000001.1 coordinate 4,102,181, forward strand.
CGACGCCAAGGCCGAGGTTGAACCGGAAAGCCAGGGTTGATGATTTAAGCGGCAAACGGCAAACGGCAAGAAATATACCCTCGGCTATCCTCTTGTAGCTTGCCGCTGATAGCTGCCGTCTCCGACCTCTGTAGGATCCTGCCACATCTTGCCGTTTGGTGATCGAGAAAGCGGCACGTATGATGCATCCCAAACTCCCGCAGATTAGAAGCCTATGTCCCTGATAGTTCTACTGCTTCTGCCTTTTATTGGCAGCTGTCTGGCGGCCTTGCTGCCGCACAATGCACGTAACACCGAATCCCTGCTGGCGGGCCTTGTGGCCTTGGTCGGCACGATTCAAGTCGCCCTGCTCTACCCCCAGATCGCCCACGGTGGCGTGATCCGCGAAGAATTCATGTGGTTGCCCAGCCTCGGGCTGAACTTCGTGCTGCGCATGGATGGGTTCGCCTGGCTGTTCTCGATGCTGGTGCTGGGCATCGGCACGCTGGTGTCGCTGTACGCCCGCTACTACATGTCACCGGAAGACCCAGTGCCGCGTTTCTTCGCGTTTTTCCTGGCTTTCATGGGGGCCATGCTGGGCCTGGTGATTTCCGGCAACCTGATTCAGATCGTGTTCTTCTGGGAACTGACCAGCCTGTTCTCGTTCCTGCTGATCGGCTACTGGCACCACCGCGCCGATGCACGCCGGGGTGCCTATATGGCGCTGATGGTCACCGGTGCGGGCGGTCTGTGCCTGCTGGCCGGGGTGATGCTGCTGGGGCATATCGTCGGCAGCTATGACCTGGACCAGGTGCTGGCGGCGGGCGAGCAGATTCGCGCGCATTCGCTGTACCCGGTCATGCTGGCGCTGGTGCTGATCGGCGCCCTGAGCAAGAGCGCACAGTTCCCGTTCCACTTTTGGCTGCCCCACGCGATGGCGGCGCCGACCCCGGTTTCCGCCTACCTGCACTCGGCGACGATGGTGAAGGCCGGCGTGTTCCTGCTGGCCCGCCTGTGGCCGTCGCTGTCCGGCAGCGAAGAATGGTTCTGGATCGTCGGCGGTGCCGGCGCCCTCACCCTCCTCCTCGGCGCTTACTGCGCCATGTTCCAAAACGATCTCAAGGGCCTGCTGGCCTACTCCACGATCAGCCACCTCGGGCTGATCACCCTCCTGCTGGGCCTCAACAGCCCGCTGGCCGCCGTCGCCGCCGTGTTTCACATTCTCAACCACGCGACCTTCAAGGCCTCGCTGTTCATGGCCGCCGGCATCATCGACCACGAAAGCGGTACCCGCGATATCCGCAAGCTCAGCGGCCTGGTGCGGTTGATCCCGTTTACCGCGACCCTGGCGATGGTCGCGAGCGCCTCCATGGCCGGCGTACCGTTGCTCAACGGGTTCCTGTCCAAAGAGATGTTCTTCGCCGAAACCGTGTTCATCACCTCGACCGCCTGGGTGGAGTTCGCCCTGCCATTGATCGCGACCATTGCCGGTACGTTCAGCGTGGCCTACGCCCTGCGCTTCACTGTCGACGTGTTCTTCGGCCCGACCGCCACCAACCTGCCGCATACCCCACACGAACCGCCGCGCTGGATGCGCGCGCCGGTCGAGCTGCTGGTGTTCACCTGCCTGCTGGTGGGGATCTTCCCGGCCCAGGTGGTCGGTTCGATTCTCGCCGCCGCCGCCCTGCCGGTCGTGGGCGGAGTGCTGCCCGAGTACAGTCTGGCGATCTGGCACGGCTGGAATGCGCCGATGATCATGAGCCTGGTGGCGATGTCCGGTGGCGTGGTGCTGTACCTGCTGCTGCGCAAGCAGCTCAAGCGCGGGCGCTTCAAGTACCCGCCGATCATCAGCTACTTCAACGGCAAGCGCGGCTTCGAGCGCAGCCTGGTAGTGATGATGCGCGGCGTGCGCAAGATCGAAAAACGCATCAGCACCAAACGCCTGCAGACCCAGCTGTTCCTGCTGGTGCTGGCGGCAGTGATCGCCGGCCTGATCCCGATGCTGCACAGCGGCATCAGTTGGGGCGACCGCCCGAAAATCCCGGGGTCCATCGTGTTCGTGACCTTGTGGCTGCTGGCGATTGCCTGTGCCCTCGGCGCTGCCTGGCAGGCCAAGTATCACCGGCTGGCGGCCCTGACCATGGTCAGCGTGTGCGGCCTGATGACCTGCATCACCTTTGTGTGGTTCTCGGCGCCGGACCTGGCGCTGACGCAGCTGGTGGTCGAGGTGGTGACCACCGTGCTGATCCTGCTGGGCCTGCGCTGGCTGCCACGGCGGATCGAAGAAGTCTCGCCACTGCCCAGCTCGCTGCGCAAGGCACGTATCCGTCGCCTGCGTGACTTCCTGCTCTCCACTGTGGTGGGCGGCGGCATGGCGCTGCTGTCCTACGCGATGCTGACGCGCCAGACGCCCAACGACATTTCCTCGTTCTACTTGAGTCGCGCCCTGCCCGAAGGCGGCGGCAGCAATGTGGTGAACGTGATGCTGGTGGACTTCCGGGGTTTCGACACCCTGGGCGAAATCACCGTGCTCGGCGCCGTGGCGCTGACGGTGTACGCCCTGCTGCGCCGCTTCCGCCCGTCCAAGGAAAGCATGCAACTGCCGGCGCAACAGCGCCAGCTCGCGCCGGACGTGGCCACCGACCTGGTCAACCCGCGCCAGGCCAGCGACACCGCCCTGGGCTTCATGATGGTGCCGGCGGTGCTGGTGCGCCTGCTGCTGCCGATTGCGCTGGTGGTGTCGTTCTACCTGTTCATGCGCGGCCACAACCAACCGGGCGGCGGCTTCGTCGCCGGGCTGGTGATGTCGGTGGCGTTTATCCTGCAATACATGGTCGCCGGCACCCAGTGGGTCGAGGCGCAGATGAGCCTGCGGCCGATGCGCTGGATGGGCTTCGGGCTGTTCTCGGCGACCCTCACCGGGCTCGGTGCGCTGTTTGCCGGGTACCCCTTCCTGACCACGCACACCTGGCATTTCAGCCTGCCGCTGCTGGGCGACATTCATATCGCCAGCGCGTTGTTCTTCGACGTCGGCGTGTACGCCATGGTCGTCGGCTCGACGCTGCTGATGCTCACCGCCCTCGGTCACCAATCCGTACGAGCGCATAAACCGAGCAACCAGGCCAAAGTGGTTGCCGCAACGGAAGGAGCCGCCTGATGGAAGAAGTCATCGCAATCGCCATTGGGGTCCTGGCGGCCTCCGGCGTCTGGTTGATCCTGCGACCACGGACGTTCCAGGTGGTGATGGGCCTGTGCCTGCTGTCGTACGGGGTCAACCTGTTCATCTTCAGCATGGGCAGCCTGTTTATCGGCAAGGAGCCGATCATCAAGGACGGCGTGCCGCAAGACCTGCTCAACTACACCGACCCGCTGCCCCAGGCGCTGGTGCTGACGGCCATCGTGATCAGCTTCGCCATGACCGCCTTGTTCCTGGTGGTGCTGCTGGCCTCCCGGGGCCTGACCGGCACAGACCATGTGGACGGCCGGGAGCCCAAGGAATGACGTGGATGAATCAACTGATCGTCGCGCCGATCCTGCTGCCGCTGCTGACCGCCGCGTTGATGCTGATGCTCGGCGAGAAGCACCGCCCGCTCAAGGCGCGCATCAACCTGTTCTCCAGCATGATCGGCCTGGGTATCGCGATTCTGCTGCTGTACTGGACGCAAAAAGGCGGCCCTGGCTCGATTGGCGTGTACCTGCCGGGCAACTGGCAGGTGCCGTTCGGCATTGTGCTGGTGATCGACCAACTGTCGGCACTGATGCTGGTGCTGACGGGGATCATCGGGGTGAGCGCGCTGCTGTTCGCCATGGCCCGCTGGGACCGTGCCGGCACCAGTTTCCATGCATTGTTCCAGATCCAGATGATGGGCCTGTACGGCGCGTTCCTGACCGCCGACCTGTTCAACCTGTTCGTGTTCTTCGAGGTGCTGCTGGCGGCGTCCTACGGCTTGATGCTGCACGGCTCGGGGCGGGCGCGGGTATCGTCGGGGCTGCATTACATTGCGATCAACCTGCTGGCGTCGTCGTTGTTCCTGATTGGTGCGGCGATGATATACGGCGTCACCGGCACGCTGAACTTCGCTGACCTGGCGCTGAAAATCCCGCTGGTGCCCGAGGCTGATCGCGGCTTGCTGCACGCCGGTGCGGCAATCCTCGCCACCGCGTTCCTGGCCAAGGCCGGCATGTGGCCGCTGAACTTCTGGCTCGCGCCCGCCTATTCCTCGGCCAGCGCACCGGTGGCGGCGATGTTCGCGATCATGACCAAGGTCGGCGTGTACACCGTGCTGCGGTTGTGGACCCTGCTGTTCTCCGGCCAGGCCGGGGCCTCGGCGCTGTTTGGCGGCGACTGGCTGGTGTACGGCGGCATGGCCACGATCATCTGCGCGGCGCTGGCGATGATCGCTGCGCAGCGGCTGGAGCGCATGGCGAGCCTGAGCATCCTGGTTTCGGCCGGGATCCTGTTGTCGGCGGTGGGCTTTGCCCAGCCAAGCCTGACTGCCGGCGCGTTGTTCTATCTGGTCAGTTCCACGCTGGCGCTGAGCGCGCTGTTCCTGCTGGCCGAATTGATCGAACGCTCGCGCTCGGCCAATGACCTGCCGCTGGACGAGGAAATCGACGCGCTGCCCAAGGCCATGGAGTCCTTGCACCCGCGTCCGGGCGTCAACCTCGATGACGAGCAGAAAGCCGTGATCGGCCAGGTCATCCCCTGGACCATGGCCTTCCTCGGCTTGAGCTTCGTGGCGTGCGCCTTGCTGATCATCGGCATGCCGCCGCTGTCGGGGTTTATCGGCAAGCTCAGCTTGTTGAGTGCGCTGGTCAATCCGCTGGGCCTGGGCGTCAGTGTCGATGAGCCGATTCGTCCTGCGGCCTGGGGCCTGGTGGCGCTGCTGATCCTGTCCGGCCTGGCCTCGCTGATCGCTTTCGCCCGCCTGGGCATCCAGCGGTTCTGGACCCCGGAGGAGCGCCCCTCGCCGCTGCTGCGTCGCTATGAGTGCGTGCCGATCTTCTTCCTGCTGGGCTTGAGCATTCTGCTGACCTTCAAGGCCGAACCGTTGATGCGCTACACCCAGGCCACCGCCGAGAGCCTCAACAACCCGGAACACTACGTGATGGCCGTCATGGCAACGCGCCCGGTACCCAGCCCTGAAGCCAAGTCCGCCGCGCTGGAGGTGCAGCCATGAAGCGTCTGTTCCCTGCCCCGTGGCTGTCCCTGGCGTTGTGGGTATTGTGGCTGGTGTTGAACCTGTCGGTGAGCCCCGGCAACCTGCTGCTGGGTGCGTTGCTGGGCGTTCTTGCGCCCTTGCTGATGGCGCCGTTGCGGCCGTTGCCAATCCGTATCCGTCGCCCTGGGGTGATCATTCGCCTGTTCTTGCGCGTGGGCCGGGATGTGATCATCTCCAACCTGCAAGTGGCCTGGGGCGTGCTGACGTGTGGGTCACGCCCGCCGCGCTCGCGTTTTATCAAGATCCCCCTGGACCTGCGCGACGCCAACGGCCTGGCCGTGCTGTCGATGATCACCAGCGTCACGCCCGGCACCGTCTGGTCTGAACTGGCGCTGGACCGCAGCATCCTGCTGCTGCACGTGTTCGACCTGGATGACGAAGCGCACTTTATCCAGCACTTCAAGGATGCCTATGAACGGCCCCTCATGGAGATCTTCGAATGAGCGCCCTGCTTTCCAATGCGATCCTGTTCAGCCTGTTCCTGTTCTCGCTGGCCATGGTGCTGACCCTGGTCCGCCTGTTCAAGGGCCCGTCGGCCCAGGACCGGGTACTCGCGCTTGACTACCTGTACATCCTGGCGATGCTGATGATGCTGGTGCTGGGCATTCGGTATGCGAGTGACACCTACTTTGAAGCGGCGCTGCTGATTGCACTGTTCGGCTTCGTGGGCTCGTTTGCCCTGGCGAAATTCCTGCTGCGTGGGGAGGTGATTGAATGATGCCGTTGTGGATGGAAATCGTTGTCGCAGTGCTGCTGGTGCTCAGCAGCGTGTTTGCGTTGATTGGCGCGCTTGGCTTGCTGCGGATGAAGGACTTCTTCCAGCGCATGCACCCGCCTGCCCTGGCTTCGACGCTGGGCGCCTGGTGCGTGGCGTTGGCGTCGATTATCTATTTTTCGGTGCTCAAGTCCGGGCCGGTGTTGCACGGCTGGCTGATCCCAATCTTGCTCTCGATCACGGTGCCGGTAACCACGTTGCTATTGGCGCGCACCGCGCTGTTTCGCAAGCGCATGGCGGGCGATGATGTACCCGCCGAAGTCAGCAGCCGCCGCTGATTCATCAAGCGAACACAGTAAAAAATGTGGGAGCGAGCTTACTCGCGAATGCGGTTTTTCAGTCAGCACATCAGCGACTGACCTACCGCATTCGCGAGCAAGCCCGCTCCCACATTTGGTTTTGCATCAGACAAATGATCTGATGTGCGCCGCCAACTCCGCTAGCTCGGCATCATCCGCCCGCACAAAATCGTGGGACGAGATATAGCCCTCATAGGCTTCGAAGAACTTCTCCACCTTGGAGCTGATGGGCTTGAAGGTACTGTCCCCGCCCGTCCCATGCATGGGAAACAACTTCGCATGCAGATGATCCACTCCATACCCTTCCAGCATCATCCCCGTACGGGCCACATCCGGAAACGCGCGGTCGATCTGTTGCGCAGTCTTCTTCGCGGCGATAGCAAGCCCGGCCAACACCTCATCCGACTGCGCAAACGCATAGCTGCCGTAGTGCTGCTTGGGGATTACCACGCTGAAACCCGGTGTGTTGGGAAAGATCGAAAGAAACGCCATATGCTGGTCGTCTTCCCACAAGATGTGCGCCGGGGAAGTCTTTTGAACGATGCTGCAGAAAATACACGTCATTTGAATCTCCATCAGTGGCTCTTGTTGCCCTTCAGATAGCACAGATTCCGTTACAAGATCGACGCGCCGAACCTGCGAAACCGTGGCATCCAATCATCGAGAATCTGCGCCGACGCCAGCACGTGATGCGCCCGCCCGATCAATAGCCGACGTGGCACAAAGCCGATGTATCGCGAGTCATCGCTGTTATCGCGGTTATCCCCCAGCATGAAATAGCTGTCGGCCGGCACCACCACTGGCGCGAAATTGCGCATCGCCCGCACCGTCGGCATGAACTGCACAGTACGCTGGCGGTTGGCGGCCAATTCGTTCAGCTTGATCCCAGGTACCGTATGACCTGGGACAATTGGCTCGCTGATGTCCTGCGCATCGCTGTAGGTGGCTGGCGTACCGTTGACCCACAGCACTTCATCGCGCATTTCCAGGGTGTCACCGGGAACGCCGACAATCCGCTTGATCAGGCGCATGCCATCCTTGGGTGACGAAAACGTCACCACATCGCCGCGCTGGGGGTTATCGAGGTGGGCCAGGGAAATATCCGTGAGCGGGACCTTGAGGTCATACGCTACGCGATTGACCAGCACCACATCGCCTTCCAGCAAGGTCGGGCGCATGGAGCCGGAGGGAATCGGATTCCAGTCGGCCAGGGAGGTACGGAAAACGCCGAAGCATATCCAGAAAATGATTGCGTAACGGTAACGGATCAACCAACTTCGCATACATCCTCGCGCGACAGAAAAGGGCATCAGGATTGTTTCTCAGACGCCCGGTTGTGGCACGCGAGGATTAAATGAGTATTAGCGTCAAAGCGCACTAAAAGGAGTTTTCGCCATGGATATCCGCTGTTCCGTTTTTATCGCAACCAGCATCGACGGTTTTATTGCCCGTCCAGACGGTGATATCGAATGGTTGCACCGACCGGAATACGAAACCGCCGAGCTGAACGGCGTGACCTATGAACGCTTCATCGCCACGGTCGATGCACTGGTAATGGGTCGCAAAACCCTGGAGAAAGTCTTGTCCTTCCCGGACTGGCCCTACGAGGACACCCCCGTCATTGCCCTCTCCCTTCAGCCTCTGCAGATCCCTGCGCATCTGGAGGGCAAGGTCGAGGTCTTGGCAGGAGACGTCACCTCACTCGTGGCAACGTTAGCCGAACGCGGTATGAAGCACCTCTATATCGACGGTGGCCAGACGATCCAGGCGTTTCTTGAAGCGGGCTTGGTCAATGAGCTGATCATTACGCGTATCCCGGTTTTGCTGGGGCAAGGCATTCCACTGTTCAGCCAGGTTGGCAGTGAGCAGGAGCTGCAGCATGTTGGCACCTACGTGTCGGACAATGGTTTTGTGCAAAGTCGGTATCAAGTAATGTCAGGCGCTCACGCCGCGCAATAATGGATTTCTCTGAAGGAACAGACCATGAACCCACCCCTCGCATTGGTCGCAGGCATAGGCAGCCGTAATCGCTCCATCGGCAAAGCCGGCGGGCTGTTGCGAATGGTGCCGGATGATCTGCGCAGATTCGCTGCCAAGACGATTGGCAAGCCGGTCATCATGGGCCGAAAAACCTTCGAGTCGGTCATTGCCCTCAGCGGTAGGCCATTGGCCAATCGGCCCAACATCGTGCTGTCCAGAAACCCCGACTATGTGCACGAGCACGCGATCGCCTGCCAATCCCTGGCAGCGGCACTAGAACGCGCAGCCCTCTACACCCCCGAGGAAATTCATATCGGTGGCGGGCCAGAGCTTTATGACCAAGCGATACACCTTGTGGACAGGCTGTACCTGACCCTGTTCAACGATGATCACGAGGGTGAAGCCAGGTTTCCGCGTTTTGAGGATGAGTTCGTTGAGGTCTGCCGCCATGGCGTCCGACAGCACGAGGGCCTTGAGTATGAATGGGTGGACTACGTCAGGCGTAGATAACGACGGCATGAAGCGGCCACGCTAAAAACTGTAGGGGCTGGCTTGCCAGCTCCCACATTTGGATCGGGGACATCTGCGGATCGGCCGCGTCTGCCAACAATCCATTGACTAAATCCTTCTGAAAAACCATAGCCGTCCGTTGAAGGCTATGGCGTGTTTATCGTACCCAGACGCTGCCGGTCAACGCTACGGAGGACCTGGCGTCAGCTCAAGCGCTGGCAAGCATTTGGCTTTTCACAGAAAAATCGGAAACCGAAGAATTCGCGAAGTGGACACGGTAAAAATGTGGGAGCGGGCTTGCTCGCGAAGGCGGTGTGTCAGCCACTGCAGCTGTGACTGACACACCGCCTTCGCGAGCAAGCCCGCTCCCACAATGGATCGAGTGAGCCGTTAAACCGGCATGCAAAAAAACGCCCCGAACCAGTCGGGGCGTTTTCCATTCAGCGTTTACCAATCAAGCCTGATCAGCCAACCGCCACGTCGTCCCACCCTTCCCGTCTTCCAACACCACACCCATCGCGGTCAGTTGGTCACGGATACGGTCGGATTCCGCCCAGTCCTTATTGGTACGGGCGGTCAAGCGCGCCTGGATCAACGCATCGACTTCAGCCGCATCCACACGCCCTTCGGCGCCGGCTTGCAGGAAGTCATCGGCTTCCATCTGCAACACGCCGAGCACGCTGGCCAGCTCTTTCAAGCGCGCCGCCAGGCCCGCCGCTGCATCGAGATCGCTCTCGCGCAGGCGGTTGATCTCGCGCACCATCTCGAACAGTACCGCGCAGGCTTCCGGGGTGCCGAAGTCGTCGTTCATGACTTCGGTGAAGCGCGCCACGAAACCTTCGCCGCCGGCCGGGGCCACGGCGGGCAGACCTTTCAACGCGTGGTAGAAACGCTCCAGGGCGCCCTTGGCGTCCTTGAGGTTGTCTTCGGAGTAGTTGATGGCGCTGCGGTAGTGGCTCGACACCAGCAGGTAACGCACGACTTCCGGGTGGTACTTTGCCAGCACGTCGCGAATGGTGAAGAAGTTGTTCAAGGACTTGGACATCTTCTCGCCATTGATACGGATCATGCCGCAGTGCATCCAGGCGTTGGCGTAGGTCTTGCCGGTGGCGGCTTCGCTCTGGGCGATTTCGTTTTCATGGTGCGGGAACTCGAGGTCGCTGCCGCCGCCGTGGATGTCGAAGGTCTCGCCCAGGCAGCAGGTGGACATCACCGAGCATTCGATGTGCCAGCCCGGACGCCCGGCGCCCCAGGGCGACTCCCAGCTCGGCTCGCCGGGCTTGGTGGCTTTCCACAGCACGAAGTCGAGCGGATCCTGCTTGGCTTCGTCGACTTCGATGCGTGCGCCGATGCGCAGGTCTTCGATTTTCTTGCGCGACAGCTTGCCGTAGCCCATGAACTTGGCGACGCGGTAGTACACGTCACCATTGCCCGGGGCGTAGGCGTAACCCTTGTCGATCAGGGTCTGGATCATCGCGTGCATGCCAGGGATGTGGTCGGTGGCACGCGGTTCCATGTCCGGCTTGAGGATGTTGAGGCGGGCCTCGTCCTCGTGCATCGCGGCGATCATGCGCTCGGTCAGCGCGTCGAACGACTCGCCGTTTTCGTTGGCGCGGTTGATGATCTTGTCGTCGATGTCGGTGATGTTGCGCACGTAGGTCAGGTCATAACCACTGAAGCGCAACCAGCGCGTCACCAGGTCGAAGGCAACCATGCTGCGGCCGTGGCCGATGTGGCAGTAGTCGTACACGGTCATGCCGCACACGTACATGCGCACCTTGTTGCCATCCAGCGGCTTGAAGACTTCTTTGGTCTTGCTGAGTGTGTTGTAGATCGTTAGCACGACAAATCCCTTAAATCACTGGCCCCACGAATCACGCAAGGTCACGGTACGGTTGAATACCGGAGCGCCTGGTTTCGAGTCCTTGATATCCGCGCAGAAGTAACCTTCGCGCTCGAACTGGAAACGGTCTTCCGGCTGTGCGTCGCCAAGCGATGGCTCGGCACGACAACCAGTGAGTACTTGCAGGGAGTCAGGGTTGATGTTGTCCAGGAAGCTGGCGCTGTCCTCGGCCTTTTCAGGGTTCGGCGAGCGGAACAGACGATCGTACAGGCGCACTTCGCACTCGATGCTGGCAGCGGCCGGCACCCAGTGGATCACGCCCTTGACCTTGCGGCCTTCAGGGTTCTTGCCCAGGGTGTCCGGGTCGTACGAGCAACGCAGTTCGACGATGTTGCCGTCGGCGTCCTTGATCGCTTCGTCAGCGCGGATCACGTAGCTGCCGCGCAGGCGCACTTCGCCGTTCGGCTCCAGGCGCTTGTAGCCTTTTGGCGGCTCTTCCATGAAGTCATCGCGGTCGATGTAGATCTCACGCGCGAACGGCAGCTTGCGCACACCGAGTTCTTCTTTCTGCGGGTGACGCGGCAGTTCGAGGTGGTCGACCTTGTCTTCCGGGTAGTTGGTGATCACGACTTTCAACGGACGCAGCACGCACATGGCGCGTGGGGCGTTGGCGTCGAGGTCTTGACGGATGCTGAACTCGAGCATGCCGTAGTCGACCACACCGTCGGAGCGGTTGGTGCCGACCATCTCGCAGAAATTGCGGATCGATGCCGGGGTGTAGCCGCGACGGCGGAAACCCGACAGCGTCGACATGCGTGGGTCGTCCCAGCCGTGCACGTGCTTTTCATCGACCAGTTGCTTGAGCTTGCGCTTGCTGGTGATGGTGTAGTTCAGGTTCAGGCGGCTGAACTCGTACTGGCGCGGGTGCGCCGGCACCGGCAGGCTGTCGAGGAACCACTCGTACAGCGGGCGATGGCTTTCGAACTCGAGGGTGCAGATCGAGTGGGTGATGCCTTCGATGGCGTCCGACTGACCGTGGGTGAAGTCGTAGTTCGGGTAGATGCACCACTTGTCACCGGTCTGGTGGTGATGAGCGTGGCGAATGCGGTACATGATCGGGTCGCGCAGGTTCATGTTCGGCGAGGCCATGTCGATCTTGGCGCGCAGTACGCGGGCGCCGTCCGGGAACTCACCGGCGCGCATGCGGGCGAACCAGTCGAGGTTCTCTTCCACCGAACGGTCGCGGAACGGGCTGTTCTTGCCCGGCTCGGTCAGCGTGCCACGGTATTCCTTGGCTTGCTCCGGGGTCAGGTCGTCGACATAGGCCTTGCCGGCCTTGATCAGCTCGACGGCCCAGTCGAACAACTGGTCGAAATACTTCGAGGCGTAGCGCACTTCACCGGACCATTCGAAGCCCAGCCACTTGATGTCGCTTTCGATGGCGTCGATGTATTCCTGGTCTTCCTTGGCCGGGTTGGTGTCGTCGAAACGCAGGTGCGTGACGCCACCGAACTCCTGGGCCAGGCCGAAGTTCACACAGATCGACTTGGCGTGACCGATGTGCAGGTAGCCGTTGGGCTCTGGCGGGAAGCGGGTGACGATCTGCGTGTGCTTGCCCGAATCCAGGTCCGCCTGGATGATCGGGCGCAGGAAATTGACCGGGACGGCAGGTCCGGCCTTGGAATTCGAGGTAGGGTCGACAGTGGGCTTGCTCATAGGATCCTTGAACAGACAGGTTCGTGGCCGGTTGGGGCCAAGTAAAACAAAGGGCTTATCATAGCCGAAGCGGTCAAGCCGCTGACAGAGCGTGGCCAAAAACTGCTGCATTTAATGCACGGGCGGTAAAAAACCACCTCGAAATTCCTGCCGGGCACGCTAAACTGCGCGCCTTGGCCGCGATTTCGCCAACCTGGTAAGGCGCGCAGGCGTCCAAACCCACGAATTCCCTGAAAAGAGTAGTGAACATGACTCAAGTCAAACTGACCACCAACCACGGTGACATCGTCATCGAGCTGAACGCCGAGAAAGCGCCGATCACCGTCGCCAACTTCATCGAATACGTTAAGGCCGGCCACTACGAAAACACTGTTTTCCACCGTGTCATCGGCAACTTCATGGTCCAGGGCGGCGGTTTCGAGCCTGGAATGAAGGAAAAGAAAGACAAGCGTCCAAGCATCCAGAACGAAGCGGACAACGGCCTTTCCAACGACAAGTACACCGTCGCCATGGCCCGTACCATGGAGCCGCATTCGGCCTCCGCGCAGTTCTTCATCAACGTCGCCGACAACACTTTCCTGAACCACAGCGGCAAGAACGTTCAAGGCTGGGGCTACGCAGTGTTCGGTAAAGTCACCGAAGGCCAGGACGTCGTCGACAAGATCAAAGGCGTGCAGACCACCGGTAAAGCCGGTCACCAGGACGTTCCGGTAGAAGACGTGATCGTCGAGAAAGCCGAGATCGTTGAGTGATATTGCTGATTTCAGATTTGCATCTGGAAGAGGAGCGCCCGGACATCACCCGGGCGTTTCTGGATCTGCTCCACAACCGCGCCCGTGGCGCCCAGGCGTTGTACATTCTGGGGGACTTCTTCGAAGCCTGGATTGGCGACGATGGGATGACGCCCTTCCAGCGCTCGATTTGCGCAGCCTTGCGCGAGCTGAGCGACAGCGGCACCCCGATTTTCATCATGCATGGCAACCGCGATTTCCTCATCGGCAAGGGGTTCTGCAAAGCTGCAGGCGCCACCTTGCTCAAGGACCCGAGTGTCGTGCAGCTCCATGGCGAGCCTGTGCTGTTGATGCACGGCGACAGCCTCTGTACCCGCGACCTTGGCTATATGAAGCTGCGGCGCATCCTGCGTAACCCGATCGTGCTGTTTATCCTGCGCCACCTGCCGCTGCGCACCCGCCACAAGCTGGCGCGCAAGCTGCGCAGTGAAAGCCGCGCGCAAACGCGCATGAAGACCAACGACATCGTCGACGTCACCCCCGAGGAAGTGCCCAGGGTGATGCAGCAGTTCGGCGTGCGCACCCTGGTCCACGGCCACACGCACCGCCCGGCCATCCATAAGTTGCAGATTGGAGACCAGGCGGCCAAGCGCATCGTGCTGGGGGACTGGGACAAGCAAGGCTGGGCCTTGCAGGTGGATGAGCAAGGGTTTCAGCTGGCGGCGTTTGACTTTGTGAACCCGCAACTGGCGTTGCCTGGTGCTTGATTCCCAAACACCGCGCATCCCTTGTGAATTGAGGTCCTAATGTGGGAGCTGGCTTGCCTGCGAAGGCGGTGTGTCAGTCAATTCATTTATCGACTGATCCTGCGCCTTCGCGAGCAAGCCCGCTCCCACCTTTGTTGATCGCGTGCTGTCTCAGGTTGAGGTTGTAAACCCGCAATTGGTGTTGCCTGGCGTCTGATTCCCAAACACCACACATCCCTTGTGAACAGAGATCCAAATGTGGGAGCTGGCTTGCCTGCGAAGGCGGTCTGTCAGTCAATTCATTTATCGACTGATCCGGCGCCTTCGCGAGCAAGCCCGCTCCCACCTTTGTTGATCGCGCGCTGTCTCAGCTTGAGGTTGTGAACCCGCAGTGGGCATTGCCTGGCGCCTGATTCCCAAACACCGCGCATCCCTTGTGAACAGAGATCCAAATGTGGGAGCTGGCTTGCCGGCGAAGGCGGTGTGTCAGTCGATTCATTTATCGACTGATCCTGCGCCTTCGCGAGCAAGCCCGCTCCCACCTTTGTTGACCGCGTGCTGTCTCAGCTTGAGGTTGTGAAGCCGCAATTGGTGTTGCCTGGCGCCTGATTCCCAAACACCGCGCATCCCTTGTGAACAGAGATCCAAATGTGGGAGCTGGCTTGCCTGCGAAGGCGGTGTGTCAGTCCATTCATTTATCGACTGAACCGGCGCCTTCGCGAGCAAGCCCGCTCCCACCTTGTTGATCGCGCGCTGTCTCAGCTTGAGGTTGTGAACCCGCAATTGGTGTTGCCTGGCGTCTGATTTTCAAACACCACGCATCCCTTGTGAACAGAGATCCAAATGTGGGAGCTGGCTTGCCTGCGAAGGCGGTCTGTCAGTCAATAGATTTATCGACTGAACCACCGCCATCGCCAGCAAGCCGGGTCCTACAAGGCTCGGGATGATCCGGGTATCAGTGCCCGGAGGCTTCCGGCCCGGCCTTCGCGCCGAACGGCGGCTTGGCCAGCCATACCAGCAACATCAAGCCCATGAACATCCACCCCAGCAACGTGAAGTAGTCCACGGTGGACATCATGTACGCCTGGCTGGTGAGGATCTGGTCCAGCTGCGCGTACGCCTTGTGCCCTGCCCCACCGAGCGCTTGCAGCGCGTCGCGGGTGGCCGAGTCGTAGGTGGTCATGTTTTCGCTCATGTACGCATGGTGCTGGTCCGCGCGGCGAATCCAGATCCAGGTGGTCAGCGAGGCCGCGAAGCTGCCGCCCAGGGTGCGCAGGAAGGTCGCCAGGCCGGCGCCGTCGGCAATTTGCTGGGGCGGCAAATCGGACATCAGGATGCTCAGGGTCGGCATGAAGAACAGCGCCACGCCAATGCCCATGAACAGCTGCACCAGGGCGATGTGGGTGAAGTCCACTTCGTTGGTGAAGCCGGCACGCATGAAGCAACTCAGGCCAATCGCCAGGAACGCCAGGCCTGCCAGCAGGCGCAGGTCGAATTTGTGCGCGTACTTACCGACAAACGGCGACATCAGCACCGGCAGGATGCCGATCGGCGCCACCGCCAGGCCGGCCCAGGTCGCGGTGTAGCCCATCTGCGTTTGCAGCCACTGCGGCAGGATCAGGTTGATGCCGAAGAAGCCCGCATACCCCAGGATCAACACGATGGTGCCGATGCGGAAGTTCCGGTAGGCGAACAGCCGCAGGTTGACCACCGGGTGTTTGTCGGTGAGTTCCCAGATGATGAACACCGCCAGGGCAATCACCGAAATGGCCGCACCGATGATGATGAAGTTGGACTCGAACCAGTCCAGGTCGTTGCCCTTGTCGAGGATGATCTGCAAGGCGCCGACCCCGACGATCAGGCTCAACAGCCCCACATAGTCCATCGGCTGGTAACTGGTGACCACCGGGCGTTTCTTCAGCTGCGAACGCACCACCATCACCGCGAAGATCCCGATGGGCACGTTGATGAAGAAGATCCACGGCCAGCTGTAGCTGTCGGTGATCCAGCCGCCGAGGATCGGCCCGGCAATCGGGGCCACCACCGTGACCATTGCCAGCAACGCCAGGGCCATGCCGCGCCTCGCCGGCGGGTAGACCGCGATCAGCAGCGTCTGGGTCATCGGGTACAACGGCCCGGCAACCAGGCCTTGCACGACCCGAAAGGCGATCAGCTCGGGCATCGAGGTGGAAATACCGCACAGGAACGACGCCAGCACAAACAGCAGGGTCGCCCACAGGAACAGCTTCACCTCGCCAAAGCGTCGGCTCAACCAGCCGGTCAGCGGCAAGGCAATCGCGTTGCTCACCGCAAACGAGGTGATCACCCAGGTGCCCTGCTCCGAACTCACGCCAAGGTTGCCGGAAATGGTCGGCAACGCCACGTTGGCGATGGTGGTGTCGAGCACCTGCATAAAGGTCGCCAGCGACAGGCCAATAGTGGCCATCAACAGGCTGGGTGGCGTGAAGGAGGCGTTATTGCTCATCAGCGTTGCGCAGCCTTGGGTGCGGCGCTGCTGTTGTCATGGATCAACTGCGTGATCATGGCGTCAGCCTCGGCCAGTTGGCGGTCATACACGTTGGTGGTGAACGAAGCCTTTTGCGGCGCCTGCTGCGCCAGGACCGGGCCGCTCTGGTCGTGCAGGTCGACATTGACCACGGTGCTCAAGCCCACTCGCAGCGGGTGCTTGGCCAGCTCATCGGCGTTGATGTGGATACGCACGGGTACGCGCTGCACGATCTTGATCCAGTTACCGGTGGCGTTCTGCGCCGGCAGCAGGGCAAACGCGCTGCCGGTACCGGCGCCCAGGCTGTCCACGGTGCCGCTGAATTTCACGTCACTGCCGTAGATGTCCGACTCGATATCCACCGGCTGGCCGATGCGCATGTCGCGCAGTTGGGTTTCCTTGAAGTTGGCGTCGATCCACAGCTGGTCCAGCGGAATCACCGCCATCAGCGCAGTGCCCGGCTGGACGCGCTGGCCCAGTTGCACGGTACGCTTGGCCACATAGCCGGTGACCGGCGCGATCAAGGTGCTGCGCGCATTGGTCAGGTAGGCCTGGCGCAGTTGTGCGGCGGCGGCCTGGACGTCCGGGTGCGACGAAATCACGGTGTCGTCCACCAGCGCGCTGGTGGTCTTGAATTGCTGCTGCACGTTGGCCAGGGCGTTTTGCGCCGAGGTCAGGTCGTCACGGGCGTGGGAGAGTTCTTCCTGGGAAATCGCGCCGCCCGCGGCGAGGTTCTTACGACGGTTGTAGTTGTCCTGGGCCTTCTGCACATTGGCTTGCTGCGCCAGCACCTGGGCTTTCATCCCATCGACGTTGCTGTACAAACCCCGCACCTGGCGCACAGTGCGGGCCAGGTTGGCCTGGGCACTTTGCAGGCCGACGGCGGCATCATTCGGGTCGAAGTTGACCAGCACCTGGCCTTCGTGGACCAGGTCGCCGTCGTCGGCGCCGATGCTGACCACGGTGCCGGTGACCAACGGGGTGATCTCGACCACGTTGCCGTTCACATAGGCGTCGTCGGTGCTTTCATTGAAGCGGCCGTAGAGCTCATACCAGCCCCACACGCCCAGCACGCCGAGGATGACGATCAGCGCGAGGCCGATCAGCATGATCTTGCGTTTACGCGGGTTGTTGTCCGTTTTGGGTTGTTCGGTGGCTTTGGGTTGTTCGCTTGCGTTGGTGTTTTCGGCAGTGGCCATGACAAATACCTCAAATTATTCCGTGCGTGTGGCTGGGGTGGTCGCTGCCACGTTGTTGGCGCTGTAGCCGCCACCCAGGGCCTGCATCAATTGAATCGACAGATCGATCTGCGCTGCATTCAGCGTCGCCAGCTGGCGCTGGGCCTGCAGCAACTGCTGCTCGATGCTCAGCACATCCAGGTAGTTGCCGATGCCGGAGCTGTAGCGCTGCACCCCGGTGTCGTAGGACTGCTGGGCAATGTCCGCGGCGTGTTGCTGGGCCTGGATCTGCCGACCGGTGTCACGCAGTTGCGACAGGGTGTTGCCGATATCGCCCAGGGCTTGCACCAGGGTCTTGTTGTACTGGGCCACCGCCAGGTCGTAGTCGGCGTCGCGGGCGTCGAGGTCGGCGCGCAGGCGGCCACCGTCGAAGATCGGCAGCGAGATCGTCGGCGCGATGCTGAAGAAGCGGCTGGCCGACCCGAACATCGCGTCACCCAGCAACGACTCGGCCCCGGCGCTCGCGCTCAGGTTGAGGTTGGGGTAGAAGTTGGCCTTGCCGGCGGCGATATTCTTGCTCGCCGCCTCCACGCGCCAACGCGCGGCGATCAGGTCCGGGCGACGGCCGAGCAATTCGGCCGGCAATACCGACGGCACCGCCACGGCGCTGGGTTTCAGCACGCTGGGACGGGTCAACTCACCGCCACGGTCCGGGCCTTTGCCGAGCAGCACGGCGAGGGCGATCTTGGCGCTCTGCAGTTGCTTTTCCGCATCGATCAGTTGCGACTGGGAGCTGGCTTCCAGGCTTTCGGTCTGCTGGTACTGGTACTGGCTGTCGATGCCGGAGTTGAGCCGACGCTTGCCCAGGTCGAGCATTTGCCGGGTGCGCTTGAGGTCATCATTGGCCAGGTCACGCACGATATGCGCCTGGCACAAATCGCTGTAGGCCTTGGCCACGTTGGCGGCGAGTGTCAGGCGTGCGGCCTGCTGGTCGACTTCGGCGGCACGTGCCTGGCCCAGCGCGGCTTCCCACGCGGCGCGCTGGCCACCCCAGAGGTCGAAGTTGTAATTGAAGCTGGCGCCGATATTACGCACGGTGGCGTAGGCATCGCCCTGCCCCAGCGGGTCCTGATCCTTGGCCAGGCGTGAGCGGCTCACACCGGCGCTGGCGTCGAGGGTCGGCATGCGAGCGGCATTCGCCGCATAGGCAGCGGCTTCGGCCTGATGGGCACGGGCGCTGGCCACTTGCATGTCGGGGCTGTTCTGCAGGGCTTCCTGGATCAGGCCGTCGAGCTGGGGGTCGCCCAGGCTTTTCCACCAGTCGGCGGTGGGCCAGGCAGCACTCGACAGCGTCACGCCGCTCAAGGACTTACCGGCCTGCAAGGTATTGGCGTCGAGGCGCTGGCCCTGGGTGTCGAGGCCGCTGAAGTTGGCGCAACCGGCCATGCTCATGGCCACCAGCACCAGGCTAAGGGCACGTGTGTTCATTCTTTACCTACCCGCTGCAGGGTGATGGGATCACCGGCAGCTATCAGAATTTTCTTGAGGATCTTTTCCAGGGTTTGCAGCTCACCGGGCTCCAGGGCGCCGGCCAACTGATTCAGCGCATCGGCGCCGATGTGCGGCAGCATGTCCGCCAGGCGCTGGCCTTCGGTGGTCAGCACCAGCTGCACCTGGCGGCGGTCCAGCTCGGAACGCTTGCGCCCCAGCAGGCCCTTTTGCTCCAGGCGGTCGAGCATGCGTGTCATCGAGCCGCTGTCCAGGGACAGGTTGCGGCACAGCTCCGCCGGGGTGTCGACGCCGTACTGGGCCATGATGATCAGCACCTTGAACTGCGCGGCGGTGATGCCATGGGGTTCCATATGGGTGTCGATGATGCGGTCTTTGAGCAGTGCGGCGCGGCCCAGCAACAGGCCGAGATGGCAGTTGTGGAAGTTGTCAGGGGTGAAGTGTTTCATCGGAAGTCACCTTATTACTGCCTAGGCAGTGAATGTATGACGAGATGTTACTGCTTAGGCAGCGAATGTCAAATGGAATAATTAGCTTGCTTGCTAATTAGCTGACAGGCGGCAGAAAATCGCAACTGCAGGCGCAGGCTTGCCGGCGATGGCTGTGTATCAGTCAATGAAAAGATCGACTGATGAACCGCTATCGCCGGCAACAGGGGAAGGTCAGAAATCGCGCTTGTAGAAGATATCCAGGGAGCTGGCCACGCCGCTCGCCACTTCCAGGTACACCTTCTTGCTCAGCAGATAACGCAAGGCAATGGTGCTGGCCGGTTCGAACACCCCGACCCCGTAGCGCAGACTGAGTTTCTCGGTGATCTTGCCGCTGGCCACCACCGCCGTGGTGGTGCCACTGCCCTGGGTGTCGAGGTCAAAATCCTGGATACCGAGTTTATTGGCGATGTCCGAGGTCACCCCGGCGCTGCCCATCAGCCCCAGGCCCAAGGCGGCTTGGGCAAGCATGTTGTTGTCTTCGCCGGTGCTGCTCAGCGGACGCCCCAGTACCAGGTAGGACAGCGCCTGCTCCTGGCTCATCGCCGGCTCCGAGAAGATCTGCGTGGTCGGCTGCTCGGCGCTGCCGCTGAGGCGGATACCGGCGACCACGTCGTCGGTCTTGCGGACCGCTTCGATGTCCAGGTAGGGCTGGTCGATCGGCCCGGCGAACAGCAGGCGTGCGCGACGCACATCGAGTCGCTGCCCGTAGGCGCGGTAGCGGCCGTCGTTGAGCCACAGCTCGCCACGGGTGTCCATGTTGTCGCCGATGTGCACATGGCCCTGCACCTTGGCGGTCAGGCCGAAGCCGGCGAAGTTGAGCTTGTCCTCGCCCACCGCGACGTCGATATCCATGGCCATCGCCATCGGTGGCTTGCCCTCCTCGGTCTGACTGCCGACGATCACCGTGTCGTCCGAGACCTTGACCGTCGACGGTGGCAGCTCACGCACGGTGATGTCGCCGCGCGGGATCTGCACCTTGCCGGCAATCGCCAGTTTGTCGTTCTTCAGGCTGATCTTCAGGTCGGGCGCCACTTCCAGCACCGCATAGGGCTCTACCGTGACCGGCAGTTGCGAGCCTTGCAGGCTGAGGTCCACCACCAGCGCCTGGCCCCAGTCGATCTGGCCCTTGAGGCTGCCCTGCCCGGCCTTGCCACTGCGCCAGGCGCCATTCAATTGCACACTCTCGCCGGCAATCAGCGCCTGCACGTTCAGGCCTTCAAGGCTGACCGGCAGTTGCGGCCCGGACACTTCACCGCCCACCAGGTTGACGTTGCCGTTGACCTGCGGCGCCAGCAATCCGCCGGAAATCCGCCCGCTGCCGTTGAGCTTGCCGGTGAGTTTTTCCACCATCGGCACAAACGGCCGCGCCACGGCGAGGTCGAGGCCAGTAAGGCTGAAGTTGCCGGTGATCGGCTTGTTTTTCGGCAGTGGATTGATCTGCGCCTGCAGCAACAGCTCGCCGAGCTGGCCGCCACGGAAGTTCAGCTGGGTGTCGATGCGCTTGGGGTTGAGGGTGGTTTCCAGCTTGAGGGTGTCATAGGGGAAATCCAGCCACTGGTCCTTGTCCTTGACGCGCATAGTGCCGCCGCTGGCATCCACCGAGATCACGCCTTTGGGCCCGCTATCGGGCAGGTCGAGTTGTACGTCGGCATTCAGCTTGCCCTGCCACGCGAAGTCCTTGGGCAAAAACGCCGCCAGGCTGTCGATGGGGAACTGCTTGAGGTGGTAGCGCAGCTTCGGCTCGGGCATCAGGCGCTGGTCTTCACCGCACAGGCTGGCCGCGCCGGACACCCAGCAGTGCGCGGCAAATGTCAGCTTGCCGTCGGCCAGGCGTTCGATTTTTGCCGGGGCCTGCAGCTTCCAGTCCTGGCCCCCGGCTTGCAAATCGCCACTGGCCAGGCGCCCGCGCCAGTTGCCTTTATCGAGGTTGCCATCCAGGGCCAGGGCCAGTTTGACCAACGGACCGGCCAGGTCCAATTGGACCTTCTGGCTCTTAATATCGCCTTGGGCACTGGCCGTGAGGGTGCCGACCTGAGTGTCGCCGGCCTGGATGCCGCTGCCCTTGAGGTCGATCCTGGCGCGCTGGGTGCTGTCCAGGTTGGCGTCCAGGCTCAGGCTTTGCAGGCGATTATCGGCGAATGCCAGTTGCTGGCCCTTGAGGTCGAGCTTGCCTTGCGGCGCCTGGAGGCTGCCGGCCACGTCGAGCCGGCCATTGACCTGCCCGCGCAGCTGCGGCCACAGCTGGGCCAGGCGCGCCAGCTTGATATCGATCTGCCCGGCCAGGCGTTGCTGCAGGCTGCCGCTGCCGTTGATGCGGTTGTCGCCCAGGCGAATATCCAGGTTGGCCAGGGTCCATTGCTCGCCCGCGCCTTCGGCCTTGGCGGCCAGCACGGCGGTTTGCCCGCGCAGGCGGCCCTTGAGGTCGAGGTCGGCGTTGAGCTTGAGCTGTTCGTTCTTGAATTCACCTTGGCTGCGCAGCGGCCCGGCCAGGGTGCCGGGCAACTCGGCGACCCAGTACGCCGGGTTCAACGCCGACAGGTCGAGCGCGGTGTCCCAGGCGATGCCGTCGGCAAACTGCAAGTTGAGGTGGCCTTCGGCCTTGCCTTGGCCGGCGCTGAGTTTCAACTCGGGCAGGAACACTTGTTTGAGGTCGCCGCTGAAGGGCGTGACCACCGTGAACTTGCCAGCCGGGCCGTCGAGGTCGGCCTTGAGATTGCCGAGGTAGTTGCCGTCCTTGTAGGAGACTTCACCGTTGAAGGTGCGCAATACGACCTGTGGCTCGTCGATCAGCGGGTACAGGCGATGCCACGGGAAGTCCAGCCAATCGATCCTGGCCTCGGCGCTGAAGCCTTGTTGCCAGTCCAGCTGCGCCGTCAGTTTCAGGCTCTGGCGGTCACCGGCCTTCAGGTCGAGGCCGGCGATCTGCGCGCCCTTGGCGTCGACCTTGCCTTGCAACAGCAGGTCCACCGGGCCTTTTTCCGCCGGCAGCACGGCCTTGCCCAGCAGTTGGTAGCCGCTGCTCAAGTCGCCTTTGGCGCTGAGGTCGAGTTGATTGAGTTGCAGGGTGTCGGGCAAATCGGCGCTCGGCTTGAAGCCGTCCGCGGTGATGTGCAACTGCGCGGGCAGGTTTTCCGCCAGGGGCTGCAGCTCGCCGCTGAGTTTGGCCGGCAGGTAACCGCTGCTGTCGGCGTCGAGCTTGAGGGTCTTGAGCAAATCGCCCTCGACCTTGAGCGCCACTTTCCACGGCGCACCGCCGGGGGCGTAAGGCAGGCTCAGGTCACCGCTGGCGGTCAACGGCCAGTCGCCGCTGGGTTGCAGCAGGCCAGCAAGGTCCAGCACCAGGTCGTCGCGTTGCAGGTGCACCGAGTCGATCTGCATCCCGGCGGCGGTCCAGTGCGCTGCCAGCTGCAGGCCCTTGAGTTCCTCGCTGCCATTGAACAGCAGGCTGCCGACGCGAACGTCGCCCAATTGAATGGAAACGGGCAACTTCAGATCCGGCAATTGAATCGGCCCGCGGCTCTCTTCGGTGCTCGGCGCAAACTGCAGGCTGACTTGATCCACGTCCAGGCGATTGATGCACACGGTCATGCGCAACAGGCACGCCGGCGACCAATCCAACGTCGGCGCCTTCAGCTCGACACGACTGCCGTCTTGCGCCCACAGCAGATGGTCGGCGCTCCACTGGCCGCCCAAATGCCCTTGGAAATTCTCCACGCTCAACCCCGGCACACGCCCCAGGGCCCAGCGACTGCCGGCCTGGGTGCCGAGGATTGCCCACAGTGCCAGCAACAGCACGGCGAGGATTGCCAGTACGGCCAGCCCCGCTATTTTTACACCACGCATCACAGCTCAGGCCCCATGGAAAAGTGCAAACGAACGCCGCCCGGGTCTTCCAGGGCATGGGCCAGGTCCAGGCGGATCGGCCCCACCGGCGAGACCCAGCGAATGCCGACACCGACGCCGGTCTTGAGGCTGGGCAGCTCCAGGGAATTGAACGAGTTGCCCTGGTCGATAAAGGTTGCGATCCGCCATTTCTCGGCGATGGAATATTGGTACTCGGCGCTCAGGGCCACCATGTAGCGGCCGCCGATACGGTCGCCGCGGTCGTTCTCAGGCGAGAGCGTCTGGTACTCGTAACCACGCACGCTCTGGTCGCCACCGGCGAAGAAACGCAGCGACGGCGGCACCGACTTGTAGCCATTGGTCGCGCTGCCGCCGACCTGGGCCCGGGCCAGGAACCGGTGGTTGTCCCACAGGGTGGTCAAACCCTTGATCATGGCCGTGCCGTAAAGCAGGTTGGTGTCGGAGCCCAGGCCCTCCTTCGCAACCTTGGTGTCGAACTGCAGGCGGTAGCCGTTGTGCGGGTCGATGCGGTTATCGCTGCGCAGGTAGGAATAGCTGATGCCGGGCATGACCAGGTTGCTGAGGCCGGAGTCATTGCCCAACCGATATTCTTCGCGCTGGTATTTGAGCGAGATCACGCGGGTCCAGCCGCTGGGCAACTTGCTGTGCCATTCAGGTCCGAGGGTGAGCAATTTACTCAAGGTGTCGGTATTGGCGATCTCTTCATTCTGGTAACCGCCGGCGAAGCGCAATTTATCGGTGAGCGGCGGGTCCAGCGGAATGTCGTACCACAGGCCGACGTTCTGGCGTGGCGCCGACAGTTCGGCCTCCCAACCATAGCTGTGGCCCTGGGGGTTGACCCAGTGACGGGTCCAGTTGGCCTTGCCGCGCGGGCCGACGTCGGTGGAGAAACCCAAGCCCAGGCCCATGGTGCGCGGCTTGCGGGTTTGCAGGTTGACGGCCACCGGGATCACGTCTTTGCTCGAGGCCGCTGGGGCGGCGTCCACGCGCACGCCTTCGAAAAAGCCGCTGGCCTGCAGGTTCTGGTTGAGTTCGGCGATCAGTTCGGAATCGTAGGGGTCACCGCTTTTGAACGGCACCATGCGTTGCAGCAGGTCTTCGTCAAACGGCGTATCGCCGGCAAAGCTGACCTTGCCCAGGGTGTAGCGCGGGCCACTGTCATAGATGAGTTCGATATCGGCGACGCCGGCCTGCGGGTCAACCGAGAGTGTCTGGCGAGTAAAGCGCCCGCTGAAAAAGCCGTAGCGCGACGCCTGGTTCTGGATCAGGCGCTTGGCGTCTTCGTAATGGCCGTGGTTGAGCACGGCGCCGGATTTGAGGTCGTCACTGGCGGGCACGCGAAACGTCTTGAGGTTCGCGGCAGGACCGTCGACCCGAATGGTCACGTTGCGCAAATGCACCGGCTCGCCGGGGTCGATGGTGAGGATCAGGCGCGGGTTCTTGCCGCCCTTCACGTCACTCTCGATCAGTGGCTGATAGAAACCCAGTGCCTGCGCGGCTTTGCGCGCCTGCTCCTCGGCGCCACGGCTGAACCGCAGCAAGGCCTCTTCATCACGATCGCCCACCCCGCCGATATAGCCTTCGATGTTGGCTTTCAACGCGTCGTTTGATGGCTTGATCCGCACGTCCAATTCGCTTTGTGCGAATGCACCGCAGCTGGTGAACAGCAGAACCAAGCCGCTGGTAAATCTTCCTGGAAACTTCATAGGCGCGGATGCTACACGAGCAAGGGAGACTCTTTGAACTCAGAATTGTCTGAATAATTCTGTCTTAAGCCGTTGCAGCATGTAACACCTGCGGATTGGGGTGGAAAAAAACGTGCTCAAGGACAGGTCCTATAGCGACTTCGCCGATTTCCTCGTAGCCCTGACGCTTGTAGAACTCCAGATAGCGAGAATTCCCCGTGTCCAGCACCACACCGGACGAATGCGGGTCTTCGGCGCACCAATTGTGTACGGCTTCCAGCAGTTGCTCGCCGTAATGCTTGCCCTGGAATTGCGGATGAATGCCCAGCAGCGGCAGCACATGCACCGATTCGCTGGGCAGGCAGGCCAACACCGCCTGATGGTATTCGAGGTAGCGACGGGTGCCGCGCACACCGGTGCTCAACCACATGCGCAGCTGCCAGGCCCAGCTTTCGGTGATCCCCAGACGCCGTTGCGGGGGGGCGATCAACGCAATGCCGATCAGGCGGTCGTTGATGAACAGGCCAATCGCCGGCAGTTTCTGGAAAAAGTGCTGCTTGACCAGCTCGCGCACGGTGGCACGGACCCGTTGTTCATAGCCTGGGCGCTCGGCCTCAAAGATGTAGGCGAACGTCGGCTCATGCCGATAGGCCTGGTACAGCAGGGAGCGGGCCTCGCGGGAATAGCCGCTGTTGAGCAGGCGAATGTCGGCAATGGCAGTCGAGGTTTCAGGCATACAGTCAATCTCCCTGGGCACCACTCAAAAGGTGGCGTTCTTATGGGTACGAACCTACGCAGCACCAGTCGTTCCCAGACATTAGCAGTGCATCTGTCCTACCGCCACGCTGGCCCCCGTCCGACTTGTCCGCTAGCATCGCCCTTTTGCCAGGACTGGACTGCCGACCATGAAAATCGTCTCCTTCAATATCAACGGGCTGCGCGCCCGCCCTCATCAGTTGGCGGCGCTGATTGAAAAACACCAGCCCGACGTGATCGGCCTGCAGGAAACCAAGGTCCACGACGATCAGTTCCCCCTCGCCGAAGTGCAGGCCTTGGGCTATCACGTGTACTACCACGGGCAAAAAGGTCACTACGGCGTGGCGCTGCTGTCGCGCAAAGAAGCCCTGAGCGTGCACAAAGGCTTTGCCAGCGATGAAGAAGACGCCCAGCGCCGCTTTATCTGGGGCACCTTCGCCGACGAGAACGGCCAGCCGGTCACCATCATGAACGGCTATTTCCCCCAGGGCGAAAGCCGTGACCACCCCACCAAGTTCCCGGCCAAGCAGCGCTTCTACGCAGACTTGCAGCAACTGCTGGAAAGCCAGTTCAGCAATGACCAGGCACTGGTGGTGATGGGCGATGTGAATATTTCCCCGGAAGATTGCGACATCGGCATCGGCGCCGACAACGCCAAACGCTGGCTGAAAACCGGCAAGTGCAGCTTCCTGCCGGAAGAGCGCGAGTGGATGGCACGCCTGAAGAACTGGGGCCTGGTGGACAGCTTCCGCCACCTCAACCCGGACGTGGCCGACCGTTTCAGCTGGTTCGACTACCGCAGCCGCGGGTTTGAAGACGAGCCCAAGCGCGGGCTGCGCATCGACGTGATCCTTGCGTCCAATGGCCTGGTGCCACGGGTCAAGGATGCCGGGGTGGATTACGAATTGCGCGGGCTGGAAAAACCGTCGGACCATGCGCCGATCTGGCTTGAACTGAGCTGACCACACGCTCCACTGTAGGAGCCGGCTTGCCGGCTCCTACAGGTGCTCGTCACATGAATGCAATCTTGCTGACTTAATCTCGCCGCACCCCCTTTGGCTTGAGAAGGTGCCGGCATGATGCTGCGCGTTCTGTTAGTGCTGACCCTTTTTCCTTTCTTCGCTGTCGCTGCTTCCCTCCCCGTTCCCGAGCAAGGCCCCGCCTTGCGCATCCAGGGCTCCAACACCATCGGTGCGGCGCTCGGCCCCGCGCTGGTCAAGGGCTTGATGGAACATCAAGGCTTACAGGGCGTGCACAATGAGCCTGGCGATGGCGCCAATGAACAGCGGGTCATCGGCAAGACGCGCCAGGGCAAGACCGTGACCATCGAAGTCGCGGCCCACGGTTCCAGCACCGGATTTGCCGCACTGAAAAAAGCCGGCGCCGACCTTGCAGCGTCGTCGCGTCCGATCAAGGACAGCGAGCTGGTGGACCTCGAACCCCTGGGCGACCTGAAAAGCCCCGGCGCCGAGCAGGTGATCGCCATCGACGGCCTGGCCATCATCCTCAACCCGCAAAACACACTGAACACGTTGAACACCGAACAACTGGCGCAGATCTTTAACGGCGAAGCCAGCACCTGGGAGGCTCTCGGTGGCATCGGCGGGCCCATTCACGTGTACGCGCGCGATGATCAATCCGGCACTTACGACACGTTCAAGGAGCTGGTGCTGAATCGGCGCAGCAAGCCTCTCGTCGCGTCAGCCAAGCGTTTCGAGTCCAGCGAAGCGCTGTCCGATGCGGTCAGCCAGGATCCCCAGGGCATCGGTTTCATCGGCCTGCCCTACGTGCGCCAGGCCAAGGCGGTGGCGATTGTCGACGGCGATTCGCAACCGATGCTGGCGCTCAATAGCCTGATCGCTACCGAGGATTACCCGCTGTCGCGCCGCTTGTTCTTTTACCTGCCGCCGTCCGGGCACAATCCCTGGGCCAAGGCGCTGGTGGACTTCACCCAGACCAGCAAGGGCCAGGCGATCGTCGCGGCCAACGGGTTTATCGCACAGCAGGTGCAGGCGATCGCGGTGCAGCCACGTCCATCGATGCCCGAGGATTATCAGGCCATCGCCCGTGAGGCCCAGCGGCTGACAGTGAATTTTCGTTTCGAGGAAGGCAGCGCAAGCCTCGACAACAAGGCGCGCCAGGATCTGCAGCGCGTGGTGACGTACCTGAAAAGCCATGAAAAGCTGGATAAACAAGTGACGCTGGTGGGTTTCGGCGACGCCAAGAACGACCCGCAGCGCGCCGCGCTGCTCTCGAAGTTGCGCGCGATGGCGGTGCGCCGTGAGCTGGTCAAGAGCGGCGTGGTACTGCGCGATATCCGTGGGTTCGGCGCGCAGATGCCGGTGGCGGCGAATACGGCGGACGAGGGGCGGATCAAGAATCGGCGGGTGGAGGTGTGGGTGTATTGAAGCCAGAGGCAACCCTATGATTCGGCCGCGCTCGGTTCAAAGCACATGCCAAGTAAGCCAGCGTATCCGCGTTGCTTAATGCGGCCTCTCTTCTGCGTGCCGGTTCTAGCTGAAGCCGGCGCATTCGCACATAGGCTTTAGAGTCTGCCGAGCTCATTCCATAATAGGCTGAGCATGTGGGTGCCTTGTTAGTCGCCTTACCCTCGACAATCGCCCTGGCCTCTTTGTCAATTTCAGCGGGTGCCGTCGCCTGAGCCTGACGCAGCAACAGTGGGTTCAACTGCTTGCTCTTGGACATAGAGGCCCACATGTAATCCGCTTCAGATTTTATGTAGTAATGGTCTGAGGTTTTAGCATAGGCATGGGAAACTTCATGGAGTATCAAGCTCGCGGTTACTTCAGTGTCTCGATCAAGTACCGACTGAATATTCAGGTATAAATTGGTTTTTTCTTTAGGTTCCAGTACACACCCGTTATAGGAAATATTCGGTTTATCCTCACCCCCCACAGCCACTATCTTCTGCGGATTATTGGCGTAGAACTCAAGTCCCCGCTCCATTTCCAGAAATTTTCTGCGTAGCGTGTCGACGGTGGACTCAGCGCTACATCCCAGATAACCCTCGATGGTTTCACGATACGAGGCAGACTCCGTCAAGGCTTGCAGCGCGTTACCAAGGATTTCATTTGCGCGGTGAAACCCCTGACGCAAATTGTCAGCCATCAAGGGGGCGGATTTTTCTATGCTCGCAAAACCGCGATAGGTCACGTGACTGTGATAACCCGCCCTGTATTCCAAAAGATGATCATGCAGCTTTCTTCTCAGGGTTGCTTTTTGCCGGTAAGCGCCTGGGGGATTTTTTTGCGGTCCATATCCATCGCAAATGACATCCGTAGTCCGCCCCCTCCCATCACCTGAATCAGCGATGGAGGGTCGGACGACAGAATGGGAGGTTGGGGATACTCTCAGCATTGAGTTTTCTCTAAAAAGTCTTCATCGAAAACTAGATCAATGCTGCCACCAGCGGCTGTAAGCTTTGTCTTTAACCCTCAACAGCCCGTGTGCTTTTACTGCCCGCTGCGCATCAACTCTTTAGGCACATATTTGCCGATCTCGAACTTGCCGATCGCTGCGCGGTGCACTTCGTCCGGGCCGTCGGCCAGGCGCAGGGTGCGTTGCATGGCGTACATGTAGGCCAGCGGGAAGTCGTTGGACACACCAGCGCCGCCGTGGATCTGGATCGCCCGGTCGATCACCTTCAAGGCGACGTTCGGGGCCACCACCTTGATCTGGGCAATTTCGCTTTTCGCCACTTTATTGCCCACGGTGTCCATCATGTAGGCGGCCTTCAAGGTCAGCAGGCGCGCCATGTCGATTTCCATGCGCGAGTCGGCGATCTTGTCGATATTGCCACCCAGGCGCGCCAACGGCTTGCCGAACGCGGTGCGGCTGACGGAGCGCTTGCACATCAGTTCCAGTGCGCGCTCGGCCATGCCGATTGAGCGCATGCAGTGGTGGATACGGCCCGGGCCAAGGCGCCCCTGGGCAATCTCGAAACCACGGCCCTCACCGAGCAGCACGTTTTCATACGGCACACGCACGTTGTCAAACAGCACTTCGGCATGGCCATGGGGGGCGTCGTCGTAACCGAACACCGGCAGTGGCCGGACGATTTTCACGCCGGGGGCGTCCACCGGCACCAGGATCATCGAGTGTTGCTGGTGGCGCGGCGCATCCGGGTTGCTCAGGCCCATGAAGATCAGAATCTTGCAGCGCGGGTCGCAGGCGCCGGAGGTCCACCACTTTTTACCGTTGATCACCCACTCGTCGCCCTGGCGCTCGGCGCGGGCGGCCATGTTGGTGGCGTCCGAGGAGGCCACATCCGGCTCGGTCATGGCGAATGCCGAGCGAATCTCGCCGCGCAGCAGCGGTTCGAGCCAGCGTTGTTTCTGTTCTTCATTGGCGTAGCGCACCAGCACTTCCATGTTGCCGGTGTCGGGGGCGGAGCAGTTGAACGGCTCCGGGCCCAGCAGCGAGCGGCCCATGATTTCGGCCAGCGGCGCGTATTCAAGATTGGTCAGGCCGGCGCCCAGTTCGGATTCGGGCAGGAACAGGTTCCACAGGCCTTCGGCTTTAGCCTTGGCTTTCAGCTCTTCCATGATGGCGGTCGGCTGCCAGCGATCACCTTCGCTGACCTGGCGTTCGAACACCGGCTCGGCCGGGTAAACGTAAGCATCCATGAACGCAGTGACGCGTTCACGCAGTTCCTGAACCTTGGGCGAATAGGCAAAATCCATGAGCAGCTCCCTTCTCTGAGAGGTTGTTTAGGTCATGCAATCGATGCTAGAACAGCGCTGATAATTTACCTAGCCTATTCTCGGCGTGTATTAACATTCATCACCGATATATGATCGGCGTATGGACACCTAACAATAAGAGCGCAACGAAATGAATCTGAGCAAGGTCGACCTCAACCTGTTTATCGTCTTTGACGCGATCTACACCGAAGCCAACCTGACCCGTGCCGGGCAGATTGTCGGCATTACCCAGCCGGCGGTGTCCAACGCCCTGGCGCGTCTTCGGGAAACCTTCAACGACCCGCTGTTCGTGCGCACCGCCCAGGGCATGGTGCCTACGCCGATGGCGCAGAACATCATCGGCCCGGTGCGCAATGCGCTGTCGTTGCTGCGGGTGTCGGTGCAGGAGAGCCGCATCTTCAACCCGCAGCAGGCGGCCAAGACCTATCGCATCAGCATGACCGACCTCACCGAGGCGGTGATTCTGCCCCTGCTGTTCCAGCGCCTGCGCCGCCTGGCGCCGACCGTGGTGATCGAGAGCTTCCTGTCCAAACGCCGCGAGACCACCAAGGAACTGGCGGCCGGGCGCCTGGATTTTGCCGTGGATGCGCCGCTCAATACCGACCCGCAAGTGCGCCACGTCAAGCTGATGGAGGACCGCTACGTGTGTGCCATGCGCAAGGGCCACCCGCTGGCGGGCAAGGACAAATTCACCCTGGATGACTACCTGTCACTGACCCACATTCATATCTCCAGCCGCCGCAACGGCCTGGGCCACGTCGACCTGGCCCTGGGCAAGATGGGCATCCAGCGCAAGATCGCCCTGCGCTCCCAGCATTACCTGATGGCCTCGCAGGTGCTGCAGCAGACCGACATGGTCATGACCGTGCCGGAGCGTTTCGCCCGTCGCCATGAACTGCACTGGTTCAACCTGCCGGTCAACGATGTGCCGCCGGTGGAAACCCATCTGTACTGGCACGAAAGCACCGACCAGGACCCGGCCAATCGCTGGATGCGCGAGCAGATGATCGAGCTGTGCCAACAGGTGACCGCGCATGAGAAGAAGCTCGATGGCAAGCAGGCTTGACCCCGGGTGAGTGGACTTGCTGTGGCGAGCAGGCTTGCCCTGCGTCGGGCCGCGAAGCAGCCCCCTGAGCAATCCGCCTTGACGTAAACGTCAACCTGACATTAGCTTAGCGCCTAGACCTTCTTGAGCGCCCCCATGAGCACCACCTACAGCATCTCCGACCTCGCCCGCGAGCTCGACATCACGACCCGCGCCATTCGCTTCTATGAAGAACAAGGCCTGCTGGCCCCGGAACGCCGGGGCCAGGAGCGCATCTACTCGGCGCGTGACAAGGTCAGCCTGAAGCTGATCCTGCGCGGCAAGCGCATTGGCTTTTCCCTGGCCGAGTGTCGCGAGCTGATCGAACTCTACGACCCCACCAGCGGCAACCATATCCAGCTCAACAGCATGCTCGCGAAGATCGCCGAGCGCCGTGAGCAACTGGAGCAACAGTTGCTGGATATCGAACAGATGAAACTGGAACTGGACACCGCCGAAGAGCGCTGCACCCAGGCCCTCGCACAGACCATGAACCAGGCCGGTCATTAACCAGAAGGTAGCTGCCATGCCCCTCCCCTCACACGTACGCCTGGTGGAAGTCGGCCCGCGCGACGGTTTGCAGAACGAAGCCCAGCCCATCAGCGTGGCCGACAAGGTTCACCTGGTGGATGCCCTCAGCGCGGCAGGCTTGAGCTATATCGAAGTCGGCAGCTTTGTCTCGCCCAAGTGGGTGCCGCAGATGGCCGGCTCTGCCGAGGTGTTCGCGCAGATCCAGC
This sequence comes from Pseudomonas sp. TH21, assembly GCF_016651025.1. NCBI lineage: Bacteria > Pseudomonadati > Pseudomonadota > Gammaproteobacteria > Pseudomonadales > Pseudomonadaceae > Pseudomonas > Pseudomonas sp. TH21. Next base: position 4,134,516 of record NZ_JAEKEQ010000001.1, read on the forward strand.
GCAAGCCCGGCGTGACCTACGGCGCACTGGCGCCGAACCTGCGCGGCTTTGAAGACGCGCTGGCGGCCGGGGTGAAGGAAGTCGCAGTGTTTGCCGCGGCGTCCGAGGCGTTTTCCCAGCGCAACATCAACTGCTCCATCAGTGAAAGCCTGGAACGCTTTGCGCCGCTGATGGCCCAGGCCAGACAGCACGGCATCAGCGTGCGTGGCTATGTGTCTTGTGTGCTGGGCTGCCCGTACGAGGGCGAGATCGCGCCGGAGCAAGTGGCGGCGGTCGCGCGCGAACTGTATGCGATGGGCTGCTATGAAGTGTCCCTGGGCGACACCATCGGCACCGGCACGGCAGGCGCCACTCGCAGGTTGTTCGACGTGGTGGGCGCGCAGGTGCCACGCGACAAGTTGGCCGGCCACTTCCATGACACCTATGGCCAGGCCATCGCCAATATCTACGCCAGCCTGCTCGAAGGTATCAATGTGTTCGACAGCTCTATCGCGGGCCTCGGCGGCTGCCCCTACGCCAAGGGCGCCAGCGGTAACGTCGCCACCGAAGACGTGCTCTACCTGCTCAATGGCCTGGGCATCGACACCGGTATCGATCTGGACGCATTGATGCGCGCGGGCCAGCACATCAGCCAGGTGTTGGGCCGGCCTACCGGCTCGCGGGTGGCCAAGGCACGTAACGCCAGTTGAGTAGCGCGGGCGTGACAATGTGTTACCGCACAGCTACACATCGAGTAACACGGGAACATATTTTGTCGCATTTGCCGTAGGCCGTTGCCTACACAAAATCTAAATCATTGATTTTAAAGGGTTTTTTAAAGTTGGCACGGCTTCTGCTATCTCTATGGCATAACAAGAATAAAAAGCGCCAAACCTAATAAAAATAAGACGAAACGACTCTGACATAACAAAAACAACACGGCAGAGACGCAGCTAACAGATTTTTTTGGAGAAGATGTGCTTCGCAGGGTACGGCGTGCCGCAACCCGCAACCGGTTAGAGAAAAATAAAACTACCTCAGGTAGCTACCCACTGGTTGGATCGATAACGAAGAAGCAGATCAGCGCTCAAAAAAATACGTTTGCTCTTGACCCCGAATGGGGGTCGCCAAAAACAGCGGTAAAGGGTAACGGTTGCCAAAAACAACAATAGACCGCCCCTCAATAATAAAAAAAGAGCACGCAACGACAAATTAAAGGGGACCCTCGGGTCCCCTTTGTGCTTTCTGCACGACCATCACTCAGGGCAATGTCCCCTCCTCGTCTGCGGCGTTATCAAGCACCTTGCGTGTCAAGATTTGCCGGGCACGTTGTTCCAGCGCCTGACGTGCGGCACTCACCTGCTCGTGTTCTCTCAAGTAAAAAGCACTTTGCATCGAGCCCGATACCAGAATTTCATCCCGGCGTTTGCCCAACAGACCCGCCAGCCGGTCGGCCGCCGCGTCATAACTTGCCTGCCACACGTCTTGCGTCGCCTGATCTGCTGCACTGTCTTGCTCGCGTTGCAGATCCGACAGTTCATCCAACGCAGTGCTTTTCTTCTCGAGCAGCTCCAGTTCTGGCGCTATCAATGCGTTGAACGCTTGCGAGTAATGGGTTTGAAGGTGCCTTTCCCAAAACGGGCAACCCACAAAAAACACCTCCTGCTTAGTGGCATCCCGCTCCTCCCTGAGCACGGTTGCATAAGCTTCATCAATCGCCGCGGCGCTGACATTGGCCTGGTGGGGGAACAACATCTCACGGGACTTGACCGGTAACCCCAGCCTGTCTGCAAGACCGATGCGATAAGCCAGGATCACTTCGACCTGCTCAGTGAACCCCGGCCCCCTGGCCACGACATCCCGCTGCGCAATGGCGTCCACCAGGTGTAGACGGAACAGTTTGCGGGCAGTGGATATCAGCGCGCCCTCCGCATTCTGCGTTTGCACCAACTCCAGCGCCCTGGCCGCCATCAGCTCGCTTTCCAGGTTCATGAATTCAACCGAACTGCCGTCGCCACAGGTGATGCGACCGTCGGCGATCGAGAATAACGACTGCCGGATACTCTCGGTTTCACTCGCAGCCTCAAGCATGTCCCAGACCCTCTGGGTAATTTCGGGTCGGGCAGTTTGACTGGCGTACTCGGCACTGCGGGTGGTGTCCGCCAAGACGGTAAAAAAATCTGTCGAACCAGTGCAGCCCGACAGCTCATCCCAGATCGCGCCGTACCGCGCCAACTCGGCGGGCGGGACTTCCTCCAACCAACGGTCGCGCGCTTCCTGCGAGGTGATGTGATCGCCCCATTCTTCGCCCATTTCAAGGCGCGCAAGGGTGGCCGCCGACAAGGGATTTTCGTGCACATTGATGCGCTCGCGGTGCTCATAAGCGTATTCAGGCAACGTGGTGATCTGGTTTGAATGCAGATCGATCAAGGTCAGGGCAGGCAAACGCTCGGCGCCGACGGGGAACCGGGTGGTGCCGGTATACGGCAGACGCAGCTCGTTCAACTGGCGCAAGCGGCTCAGATTGGCAGACCAACCCAAATGTCGATTGTATCCAAGGTTCAAACTCTTCAACTGCTGCAGGCTCTCCAGGCGCAATCGGCTCGGCCCGTTCAGCCGGATATCATTGCTGCGCAAGTTGAGTGCGGTAAGCCCTGCCCCGCCGTCTCTAAACACCGGCAGCTGGGTTAAATTATTTTCGCTCATGTCCAGCCAGCGCAAGCCACCAAACGCCTGCAAAAAAGGCAACGATTCGTCTGAAAGCCCCATTCCACATAACTTCAAATTGCCCACATGATCCATATTGGCGGTAATCGCAGGCAGTTCACCCACCGCTTCAGTGGACAGATCGAGGCCGGGGCCGATGAGTACTCCATCTACCAGCCATTGCTGGAACGCAATCCGCTGCCAGGCATATTTGATCGTCGTCGACACTCTGCGCCTGGCACTCGCATAGCCGGAGTCCTCCTCCTGCCAGTTGACCAGCGCTTTATTCAGGTCGGAAAACTCGGTTTCCAGGTGCACCAGCCTCGCCAACAGCACGGCATCCGAGGCACCTTGAAGCCCGAGCAGGCTCTCGACCTCCTCCAGGGGCTTGGAGTACAGCAGCATGGCTTTCATCGTGCAATCAAACGGACGCTGTGCAACGCCGCCCACCGGACTCAACGGATAACCGATGCGCCCATCCGCCAGACGCATCGGGGATTTGAAGCCGGGCCTGATCGGTTGCAGGCCCAGCGCACGCCGGCTTGCCTGCTCGTCCAGCGGCAAGTGCGCCAGTTGCGCTTTCAAGGCCTTGGTGGACGATTGCAACGCTGGCCAGCGGGTGAACCGACCGCCACTGGCAAGCCACAGCGCGCTGAAAAAGGCGTCCTTGTCATAGCGCCAATAGAGTCTTTGTTGCGGCACGCTGTATAACATCCACTCCTTCATGTCGCTGCGGATCAGACGAAGCTGCCTGGGGGCGGTCGTATCGCCGACCCGGTCCAGCACAGCCCCTTCATACGTATCGGCGCGCAGCTCAATACACACCCCATCCAGCTTCCCCGGGATGGCGGCCAGCTTGTGCAGCGCCAGGTGTACGCCGTCCATTGTGAGCGCGTTGTCGAACAGAAGATCAGCCTGTGCGCGCATGACGCGCGCCTTCTGTGCGTAGCGGCGTGCCTCTTCGGCCAACCGCAACGGCAAGCGTGATGTGGGTTCGATGCAGCGTGCCAATTCCTCGGGCCTGGCATGGGCGACTATCTCTTCGGCAGCCAATTTAGGCAGGCTGGGAAAGCTGCGCTGCAGCCACTGGACATGGACATCACTGGAGATATCACCGGCTGACATCTCCAGATTGAACAGCTCAGCCCGGGTGTTTTTAGCCGCTGTCAGCAACCGATCCCGGTACCGTGCCGCCCTGACCGCAGGTGCGCGTTCTGCGCGCATCAGTTGCGCCATGCGTTCTTCGGTGAATGTCGGTTTACCGTCAACCGAACGCTCACCGGGCGTAATGATGCCCAGCATCACCTGCTCCGCGAGTATCTCGCGCTCGACCTCGTCCTCGTCCAACAACTCGCGTATTTCAGTTTCAGTCATTTGTTCGAGCATGGCGGGAAACAGGGCCCCACTGTCGAGATGTTTAGGCTGCAACTTGACCACCTCCCGTGGGTTTCTCACTTTGGCTGAAAGCCACGTCAGATCGCCCTCGGAATCAAAGGCCAGCAGCACCCGCGATTTAGGCCACATGCCATTATCGATCAACAATTTCACTTGCATGTACCAGTTGACGCGGCTGAACACGTTGGGGTCGGAGCTGCTCAACCGGTCGATAAACGCCTGATGCCTGGCGTCGCACTCAAATCGCCGCAGCATGTCCCTGAAGAGCGGCGGCGGCGCCCGGTGCTCGACGAACACCTGGCGCAACTCGTCATCCGACACCCCGCTGAATAGCCGCGCCTGCTCGAGCTGGCTATCGCTCAGGTGATCGACCGTATGGCCAATGCGCCGCAGCAAGGTCTTGCGGTCCCACGTCAGGGGTTGTTCGAACTCATGGACCCAGGCGCCCGTGCCGTTATGGTGGATGCGCGGTGCATAACGTGAATCGCCATCGGGATGCAGAAGCCTGGATTCCCCCTCCGAGCCGGTAACGACCTGGTAGTGGCCACCGTCAGTTGCCGGCAGATAGAGGCTTCCCTCATGGGCATATAGCCCCTGCGCGTTTGGGCGCAGCCCTTTGGGCAAGGCGATCCGGTGCAGGTATTGGCTCGGATTGACACTGTGCAAACGCGTGCGCCCGCCGAGTTCCACCCGTACCAGGCGCTTGATAAATGCCGTGTCTTTGGCAGCCATCAGCACATGGGGCACCGCCAGCCCGGCCAGATCCAGACCCACCGCCGAAAAGTGCGCCCAGGCCGTGCGGGTGTCGCCGTCGGACCACGCTTCAACGCCTTCGCCTATCTCATAGACCATCTGCACGGCCGCGACGACCAGCATGGCCTCCCCCAGGAAGGGCACCACGAAAGACGCCAGATTGAGAATATCCAGCGCCGTGCTGCCCCACGACCAAAGCCAGGCGTTATACGCCCGATCAGTCACCGATTGGGTGGAGGCCACGGCGGCACTGGCGTTGTTCATGATCAGCCGGATACGCTGCATCGCGCAGTCCATCCAGACATCCCGCCATGAGGCGGCATACGTCCCCTGGTCGGTGATGCGACTTTTATTGGCGGCGGCAAAATCTTCATCCACGGCATGCGCCGCGCCGGGGTCGAGCAAGGCCTTGAGCCGGGTAAAAAAACCGTCCTGATGGGCGAGCGGCACAAACTGGCTGAAGAATTTGCGGTATTCAGCCCCGCACAGACGTGTCGTCAAATGGTCGGTAAAGGCTGCTATGTGGTCATAGCGCTTGAGTGGATGAAGCGGATCGCCAGGGATATACACCATGCAGGGCAGCGGCAGGAGTTGGGCATTCCTTGTGTTTTCCCGCCACTCCACCGGCCCGATGACCAGGATGTTCTCGATATAAAGATTGCACAGCCGCAACGGCGAAAACTTGACCGTCTTTTCTGACCATTTACCGGTGGACTGATTAACGAGCAGGCTGCAGATCAACTGGTGTTGCGCAGGCTGGATATCGCCCTTCATCACCGCGATTTCTGCCGCCAGTTCCAATTGGTTTCGATGACTGATGATCAGGCTGCTATATAACTTGCCCGCCGGCTGGTGCTGGGTTGCCGGCGCACTATGGCGGTTGATGGTGGCTCGCAGGTATTCGTAGTAGGAACGCCCCAGATCCAAGTCCCTGCACAGTTGGGCGAACGCGCGGGCCTTGATGTCGAGCTTGAGCGACTTGACATTGGCTGACGTGTGCACCAGCGCGCTTGAATAACGGTGAAAATCGTACCCGGTGATCAAGTGACAGTCCGCGCACACCGGCTCATTCGCCTGGTCCGGGGCAAAGTTGTTCAGCGCCGCTTCCAACAGGCTGACACCTTTATAAGAATAAAACTGCGGGCCCAATTCGCTGACGCGTGTGGTCGAGACCTCAGTGAGCTGCGCGTCGCAGCTGGTTTGCTCCAGTTTGCGCGCATAGAACACCTTCCTGGGGTCCAGCCGTTTCCCGAACTTTTGTTCGATCGCGGCCGCCAAAAGGGGCTCGGCATACTCTGCCGGTGGCTTCAGCTCACCGAGCAGTTGATCCAGTTGGTTCAACGACGCCCGGCTGCGCTTGTGCACCTTGCCCAGGCGGTCCCTGTCAGCCTGCGGGGCCTTTTTGTACCAGTCGGGAATACGCAGGTCCAATGACGCCAGTTCAGTTTTGCGGCTGCCCTGCGCCTCGGTGTACCAGTCGGGAGTATTGTCCTTGATGACACTCAGGTGCGGACTTTGCAGGTCCGACACCCTGTCGGCGGGTGGGTCTGCGATGCTGTCTGTCATGCGTGTAGCCTTCGAGTGGCGAAATATTGCGCCACTCTAGGCAACACCCGCGCGCGGGACGCGGTAGGCATGCACCCCGCATCAGCGGCGGATGTTCAGCTCCTCAATGCTGATCTCGCGCATGCGAAATTTCTGGATCTTGCCGGTCACCGTCATCGGAAACTCATCCACGAACTTGAAGTGCCGGGGCGTCTTGAAGTGTGCGATGCGCCCCTTGCACCAGGTCTGCAGTTCCAGCGCGTTGGCCACATGCCCCGGATGGAACTTGACCCAGGCGACGATCTCCTCGCCGTAACGCGCATCCGGAATACCGATGATCTGCACATCGGCCACCGCCGGATGGGTGAAGAAGAACTCCTCCAGCTCGCGCGGATAGACGTTTTCCCCACCGCGAATGATCATGTCCTTGTTGCGCCCGGCAATGCTCACATAGCCGTGTTCGTCCATGCTCGCCAGGTCGCCGGTGTGCATCCAGCCGGCGTCGTCGATTGCCTCGCGGGTGGCGTCGGGGTTGTTCCAATAACCGAGCATCACGCTGTAGCCACGGGTGCACAATTCGCCGATCTCACCGCGTGCAACCGTATTGCCATCGGTATCGATGATCTTGCTTTCCAGCTGCGGCTGGGTGCGGCCGACGGTGGTCACGCGGCGCTCCAGGTCATCCTCCGCGCCGGTTTGCAGCGACACCGGGCTGGTTTCGGTCATGCCGTAGGCAATCTGCACCTCGCCCATGTGCAGCTCGCTGATGACCCGGCGCATCACCTCGATGGGGCACGTGGCGCCGGCCATGATGCCGGTGCGCAAGGTCGCCAGGTCGAATTCGCCGCGGCGTGGGTCATCGAGCATCGCGATGAACATCGTCGGTACGCCATATAGACCGGTGGCGCGCTCTTCAGCGACAGCGCTCAAGGTCAGCAGCGGGTCGAAGCCGTCATTGGGGTAGATCATGGTGGTGCCGTGGGTGATGCAACCGAGGTTGCCCATGACCATGCCGAAGCAGTGATACAGCGGCACCGGGATGACCAGGCGATCTTGCGCGGTCAGGCCCAGGCTTTCGCCGACCATGTAGCCGTTATTGAGAATATTGTGGTGACTGAGGGTGGCCCCCTTGGGGAAGCCCGTGGTGCCGGAGGTGTACTGGATGTTGACGGCTTGATCGAAGTGCAGGCTGGCCTGGCGAATACGCAAGTGTTCGGGCGGGATGCCGGCGCCGAGTGCCGCCAACTGCGCCCAGGGCAGGAATCCCGGCGGCGGGCTGGGGTCGAGGCTGATAAGCCCGCGCAGGTCGGGCTTCAATTCCTGCAACATGGCATGGTAATCGGAGGTCTTGAACGACCCGGCACACACCAGCCACTGGCAGCCGGACTGCTTGAGCACATACTCCAGCTCACTGCTGCGATAGGCCGGGTTGATATTCACCAGGATCACCCCGAGCTTGGCGCTGGCGATCTGGCTGATGCACCACTCGGCGCAGTTGGGGGCCCAGATGCCCAGGCGGTCACCGGTCTGCATACCCAGGGCGAGGAACGCACGCGCATGCAGATCCACCGCCTCGGCCAGTTGCCGCCAGGTGTAGCGGCGCTGCTGGTGGCGGACAATCAACGCTTCACCATCGGGGTATTGCGCGACGGTGTGATCGAAGGCCTGGCCAATGGTCATGGCCAGCAAGGCCTTGTCCTGAGCGCCACGGCTGTAGCTCTGGTTCGGTTGATCCATAACGACCCCTGTTGTCTTTTTTGTAGGTTGACGTAAACGTAAACTACGATTGACAGCGCCTTAACGCAAGCTTACGTTAACGTAAAGGTGAGCGCCCTTCCCTGGTGCGCCATCCACACAACAACAAAGCTCACATTAAGGTGCCTGTCCATGAGTTACCCGTCCCTGAACTTCGCCCTCGGTGAAACCATCGACATGCTGCGCGACCAGGTGCAGTCCTTCGTGGCCAAGGAAATCGCCCCGCGCGCGGCACAGATCGACATCGACAACCTGTTCCCCGCCGACCTGTGGCGCAAGTTCGGTGACATGGGCCTGCTCGGCATCACCGTGCCGGAAGAATACGGCGGCGCCGGCCTGGGTTACCTGGCCCACGTGGTCGCCATGGAAGAGATCAGCCGAGGCTCGGCGTCGGTGGCGTTGTCCTACGGCGCTCACTCCAACCTGTGTGTGAACCAGATCAACCGCAACGGCAATCACGCGCAGAAGCTCAAGTACCTGCCAAAGCTGATCAGTGGCGAACACGTCGGTGCGCTGGCCATGAGCGAACCGAACGCCGGCTCCGACGTGGTCTCGATGAAACTGCGCGCCGACAAACGCGGCGACCGCTACGTGCTCAACGGCAGCAAGACCTGGATCACCAACGGCCCCGACGCCAGCACGTATGTGATCTACGCCAAGACCGACCTGGAAAAAGGCCCCCACGGCATCACCGCGTTTATCGTCGAGCGCGACTGGAAAGGCTTCAGCCGCAGCACCAAGTTCGACAAGCTGGGCATGCGCGGCTCCAACACCTGCGAGCTGTTTTTCGATGACGTGGAAGTGCCCGAGGAGAACATTCTCGGCGTGCTCAATGGCGGCGTGAAAGTGCTGATGAGCGGCCTCGACTACGAACGCGTGGTGCTTTCCGGCGGCCCCACCGGGATCATGCAGGCGTGCATGGACCTGATCGTGCCGTACATCCACGACCGCAAGCAGTTCGGCCAGAGCATCGGCGAATTCCAGCTGATCCAGGGCAAGGTCGCTGACATGTACACCCAACTCAACGCCAGCCGCGCCTACCTCTACGCGGTGGCCCAGGCTTGCGAGCGCGGCGAAACCACGCGCAAGGACGCCGCCGGGGTGATCCTCTACAGCGCCGAACGCGCCACGCAAATGGCCCTCGATGCGATCCAGATCCTGGGCGGCAACGGCTATATCAACGAATTCCCCGCCGGGCGCCTGTTGCGTGACGCCAAGCTGTATGAAATCGGCGCCGGCACCAGCGAGATTCGGCGGATGCTGATCGGTCGCGAACTCTTCAACGAAACCCGCTGAAGGAGCGCACTCATGGCCACCCTGCACACCCTGCTCAACCCGCGCTCGGCGGAATTCGTCGCCAACAGCGCGGCAATGCGCCAACAGGTCGACGCCCTGCACACCCTGCTCGCCCATGTGCAGCAAGGTGGCGGCGCCAAGGCCCAGGAACGCCACACCTCGCGCGGCAAGCTGCTGCCGCGCGAGCGCATCAATCGCCTGCTCGACCCGGGCTCGCCGTTCCTTGAGCTCAGCCAACTGGCCGCCCATCAGGTGTACGGCGAGGACGTGCCTGCCGCCGGGGTGATCGCCGGGATCGGCCGCGTCGAAGGTGTCGAGTGCATGATCGTCGCCAACGACGCCACGGTGAAAGGGGGTTCCTACTACCCGCTCACGGTGAAAAAACACCTGCGCGCCCAGACTATCGCCGAGCAGAACCGCCTGCCGTGCATCTACCTGGTCGACTCCGGCGGCGCCAACCTGCCGCGCCAGGACGAGGTATTCCCGGACCGCGAGCACTTCGGACGGATCTTCTTCAACCAGGCCAACATGAGCGCCCAGGGCATCCCGCAGATCGCCGTGGTAATGGGCTCGTGCACCGCCGGCGGCGCCTATGTGCCGGCGATGGCCGACGAAGCGATCATGGTGCGCAACCAGGCGACCATCTTCCTCGCCGGGCCGCCACTGGTGAAGGCCGCGACCGGTGAAGTGGTCAGCGCCGAAGACCTCGGCGGTGCCGACGTGCATTGCAAGGTTTCCGGCGTGGCCGACCACTATGCCGACAACGACGAACACGCGCTGGCCCTCGCCCGGCGCAGCGTGGCCAACCTCAACTGGCGCAAGCAGGGTCAGGTAAGCCAACGCCCGCCCGTGGCGCCGCTGTACAGCAGCGAAGAGCTCTACGGGGTGATCCCGGCCGATGCCAAGCAGCCATTCGATGTGCGCGAAGTGATCGCGCGGCTGGTCGACGGTTCGGTGTTCGATGAATTCAAGGCGCTGTTTGGCACCACGCTGGTGTGTGGCTTCGCGCACTTGCACGGCTACCCGATTGCGATCCTCGCCAACAACGGGATTCTCTTCGCCGAAGCCGCACAAAAAGGCGCGCACTTTATCGAACTGGCCTGCCAGCGCGGGATTCCGTTGCTGTTCCTGCAGAACATCACCGGCTTCATGGTCGGGCAAAAATACGAGGCCGGCGGCATCGCCAAGCATGGCGCCAAGCTGGTCACCGCGGTGGCCTGCGCCAAGGTGCCGAAGTTCACCGTGATCATCGGCGGCAGTTTCGGTGCCGGCAACTACGGCATGTGCGGCCGCGCCTATGACCCGCGTTTCCTGTGGATGTGGCCCAACGCGCGCATCGGAGTGATGGGCGCCGAACAGGCGGCAGGCGTGTTGGTGCAGGTCAAGCGCGAGCAGGCCGAGCGGGCCGGCCATGGGTTCAGCGCCGAAGAAGAGGCCGCGATCAAGCAGCCGATCCTCGATCAGTATGAAACCCAGGGTCATCCCTACTATTCCAGTGCGCGCCTGTGGGACGACGGGGTCATCGACCCGCTGCAGACCCGCGACGTGCTGGCCCTGGCCCTGTCCGCCGCACTGAACGCCCCGATCGAGCCGAGCCGCTTCGGCGTGTTCCGCATGTAAATGGAGCTATACCCCATGAGCGACTTCAATACCCTCGAACTGATCACCGACAGCCGTGGATTTGCCACGCTGTGGCTCAGTCGTGAAGCCAAGAACAACGCGTTCAATGCCGAGATGATCCGCGAGCTGATCATCGCCCTCGACCAGGTCCAGGCAGATGCGTCCCTGCGTTTCCTGGTCCTGCGCGGGCGCGGCAAGCACTTCAGCGCCGGCGCCGACCTGGCCTGGATGCAGCAGTCGGCCGAGCTGGATTATCACACCAACCTGGACGACGCCCGCGAGCTGGCGGAATTGATGTACAACCTGGCCAAGCTGAAAATCCCGACCCTGGCAGTCGTGCAAGGCGCGGCCTATGGCGGCGCGCTGGGCTTGATCAGTTGCTGCGACATGGCCATCGGCGCTGACGACGCGCAGTTCTGCCTGTCCGAAGTGCGCATCGGCCTGGCACCGGCAGTGATCAGCCCGTTTGTGGTCCAGGCCATTGGCGAGCGTGCTGCGCGCCGCTATGCCCTGACTGCCGAACGTTTTGGCGGCCAGCGTGCGCGGGAAATCGGCCTGTTGGCGGAAAGCTATCCCCTCGGCGAACTCGACGGGCAAGTGGAACAGTGGATCGCCAACCTGCTGCAGAACAGCCCGGCGGCGATGCGCGCCAGCAAGGACCTGCTGCGCGAAGTCGGCAACGGTGCACTGACCCCGGCCCTGCGCCGCTATTGCGAAAATGCCATTGCGCGAATCCGTGTCAGCGCCGAAGGCCAGGAAGGCTTGCGCGCCTTCCTGCAAAAACGTCAGCCAGGCTGGCAGGCACAGGAGCCGCGTTCATGAGCACATTGACCACCGTGCTGGTGGCCAACCGTGGCGAAATTGCCTGCCGGGTGATGCGCACCGCCAAGGCCATGGGCCTGACCACCGTCGCCGTGCACAGCGCCATCGACCGCGATGCGCGGCACAGCCGCGAAGCCGACATACGTGTCGACCTGGGTGGCAGCAAGGCCACCGAGAGCTACCTGCAGATCGACAAACTGATCGCCGCCGCCCAGGCCAGCGGCGCCCAGGCGATCCATCCGGGCTACGGCTTCCTGTCGGAAAATGCCGGCTTTGCCCGTGCGATCGAAGCCGCTGGCCTGATCTTCCTCGGCCCGCCCGCCTCGGCCATCGACGCCATGGGCAGCAAGTCGGCGGCCAAGGCGCTGATGGAAACAGCCGGCGTGCCGTTGGTGCCCGGTTATCACGGCGAAGCCCAGGACCTCGACACCTTTCGCGCCGCCTGCGAACGCATTGGCTATCCCGTGCTGCTCAAGGCTACCGCCGGCGGTGGCGGCAAGGGCATGAAGGTGGTCGAGGACGTCAGCCAATTGGCCGAAGCCCTGGCGTCTGCCCAGCGTGAGGCGCTGTCGTCGTTCGGCAACGCGCAGATGCTGGTAGAGAAATACCTGCTCAAGCCGCGCCATGTGGAAATCCAGGTGTTTGCCGATCAGCATGGGCATTGCCTGTACCTCAATGAACGCGATTGCTCGATTCAGCGGCGCCACCAGAAAGTCGTCGAAGAAGCGCCGGCACCCGGCCTGAGCATTGAACAACGCCGGGCGATGGGCGAAGCGGCGGTGCGCGCGGCCCAGGCCATCGGCTATGTCGGCGCGGGCACCGTGGAGTTCTTGCTGGATGCGCGTGGCGACTTCTTCTTCATGGAGATGAACACGCGGCTGCAGGTGGAGCATCCGGTCACGGAAGCGATTACTGGCCTGGACCTGGTGGCCTGGCAGATTCGTGTCGCCCAGGGCGAGGCGCTGCCGATCACGCAGGAACAAGTGCCGCTGATCGGCCATGCGATTGAAGTGCGCCTGTATGCCGAGGATCCGGTGAATGATTTCCTGCCCGCCACCGGGCACCTGGCGCTGTACCGCGAATCGGCCCCTGGCCCGGGCCGCCGGGTGGACAGCGGCGTCGAACAGGGCGACAACGTCTCGCCGTTCTATGACCCGATGCTCGGCAAGTTGATTGCCTGGGGCGAGAACCGTGAACAGGCGCGGCTGCGCCTGTCGAGCATGCTCGATGAGTTTGCCGTCGGCGGGCTGAAGACCAACCTGAGTTTCCTGCGGCGCATTATCGGCCATCCGGCATTTGCCGCCGCCGAGCTGGATACCGGGTTCATTGCGCGCCATCAGGAGGAGTTGCTGCCGGTGCCCGGCGCCTTGAGCGACGCGTTCTGGCAGGCTGCAGGCGCGGCCTTCATGCACAGCTTGCCGGCGGCTGACGGGCCTTGGGCGGACAACCGTGGCCTGCGCCTCGGCTTGCCGGCCGAGGTGTCGCTGCACTTGAGCTGCAATGGGCAGGATCGGCTGGTCACGCTGGCGGCAGATGCCGCGCAGTTGCACGGCGAGCAGTTGCTGACCGAGCACCAGGGCGTGCGTCGCGCGCACCTCGCAGTTCGCAGCGGAGACACTGTGTTCCTGCGCTGGGACGGTGAGGTGCACGGCGTGAGCCTGTTCGATCCGATTGCTGCGGTCGACGCCAACCAGTCGCATCAGGGCGGCCTGACGGCGCCGATGAATGGCAGCATCGTGCGCGTGCTGGTGGATGTTGGCCAAACGGTGGAGGCCGGCACGCAGTTGGTGGTGCTGGAAGCCATGAAGATGGAGCACAGCATCCGTGCGCCCCAGGCCGGGGTGGTCAAGGCACTGTTCTGCCAGGAAGGCGAAATGGTTGCCGAGGGCGCGGCGTTGGTGGAACTCGACGCGACGGGCTAGAACTTCGCCGTGGCCTGCACGACGACGCCCAGGATGCGACACGCGTCGGTGAGCAACTGTTTCGGGTAGGTGGGGTTAAGCGGCACCAGGTAACGCTGGCCGCTCTCCTCGAGCAGCTGGCGGAAGGTCGCCTGGGCATGGCCGGCCCATTGGGCAACCACCAGTTTGCCCGGTTCGGCCGCCAACGCCGGGTCGACCAGGATCATTGACCCGGCGCCGATGCTGAGACCGCTGGGCGCGGTCATTGCGTCGCCGCTGACCGGCAGCCAGTAGGCCTCGCCACGGGCGTGGTAATCGGTCAGCTCGAAGCGGGCGGCGCCATAGGCCGGGCGCTCTTCGCGCAGTTCGCACAGGCCTTTCCAGTCGCTGACCGGGTAGCGGAAATACGGGTTGTAGCGGGTCGGCGCAGCCCGGTCCCCGGCGGTCTTCTCGCGGATCTGCAGCACCACTTCCAGATACTCCAGCCCGAGCTCTTCGAGCACCCGGTTCATGTCCGCCAGGCTCGGTACCCGACGCTTGTTGAGCCAATGCCCGATCCCGCCCTGGGACATGCCCAAGCGCTCGGCGAGTTCGACCTGCGTGACCTTGCGGTCTTCCATGTTGGCCTTGACCAACGCTATCCAGTTATCCATGGCGCCAGACGATACGTCACGGATTTTCCAGGGCAATAAACAGTTTGTAGTAATCCATAAAACGACATGAATACGATACGTACTATCATCGAACTCAAGGTTTTAGACACTCACCCCAGAGCACCGCCCTTATGACGACGAGCCCGTATCTCCTGCCTGACCCTTGCGAAAATGCCGACTTGCACGACCTGCGCAGCAGCGGCGCAGCACAGCGCGCATTGGACTTTTACTTGAAAGAAAATATGTCGACGCCAACCCCGGACGGGACGTTCTTCGCCATCAAGCCGGGCATCAGCCAGGAGGAGGCCCTGGTGCACGCCTCGGACCTGTTGCGCAGTGCCGCGGCCACCGCCTACGAATCAGCGAGCAGCCATCAGGGCAACCAACGCGACCTGGCCTTTTCAGTGGTGTATTTGATTGATATGGCGAAGGCGATGGTGGAGCGATCACTGCAAGCGCCTGACGCTCAGGCGAGCGCGTAAGCGGCGCAAAGGAAAAATATTTCTATCACACGGATAAAAACATTTGACTTGCAAATGATAATGATTATTATTGGACCCAGCTGATCGCGAGATCAGTCGATAGACCAAGGGACCTTAGGTCGGACTCTTGGAATATCTCCTCATCAGGCTAATCACGGTTTTTGACCCGGCTCTTTGGCCGGGTCTTTTTTTGCCAGTTTTCCTGGCATGGCTTCAGGCTAATGAAGACTGTGTGTTGCTCAATGGCGCGCATGGTAGCAAAAGACCATCGTCAAAAGAAAGCCGTGCGAGCGCTCTAGCCCAGTTCTCTGCGAAATAGCGCTTGAGAATCAATCTCATAGATTCTAAGCTGCGGCGGCGTCAGGGACGACGCCCCCCCTCCTCCGCAACAATTTTGCGTCCAGTCTTTACCAGACTCGTGTGTAAGATAGCCGCCACAACACTCATAATCAGGCAACCAGACTATGACCGTGGCCTTGACCTCCATCAAGATCAGCACCGACTTCGACAGTGGCAATATCCAGGTGCTCGACGCCAGCGATGCCTACCAGTTGCTGTTGGCGATCAACCCGGATACGCGCAGCCAACATTTCCAGTGGTTCCACTTCAAGGCCGAAGGCATGCACGTGGGCCACACCCACACGTTCCGCCTGAGCAACGCCGGCAAGTCGTCCTACCGCCATGCGTGGAGCGGCTACAACGCGGTGGCCTCCTACGACCATATCAACTGGTTCCGTGTGCCCACACGCTTTGACGGCGAGATCCTGCACATCAGCCTCGAGACGCGCGAGAAGCACGCCTGGATTGCCTACTTCGAGCCCTACAGCCGTGAACGCCATGACGGGCTGATCGCCCAGGCCCTGAGCCGTGCGGGCACCCAATTGCTGGCCACCGGTAAAAGTGTCGAAGGTCGTGATATCCCCTTGCTGCGTCGCGGCAAGGGCGGCGAAGGCCGACGCAAGGTCTGGATCATTGCCCAGCAGCACCCTGGTGAGCACATGGCCGAATGGTTTATGGAAGGCATCATCGAACGCCTGCAGCAGGACGGTGACGCCGAGCTGAAAAAACTGCTGGCGGTGGCCGACATGTACCTGGTGCCCAACATGAACCCGGACGGCGCCTTCCACGGCCACCTGCGCACCAACGCCATGGGCCAGGACCTCAATCGGGCCTGGCAGAGCGCCAGCCAGGAACTCAGCCCGGAAGTGCTGTTCGTGCAGCAGCAGATGGAAAAATACGGCGTCGACCTGTTCCTGGATATCCACGGCGACGAAGAAATCCCCTATGTGTTTACCGCCGGTTGCGAAGGCAACCCCGGCTACACCCCGCGCATCGAAGCCCTGGAAAAACACTTCCGCAGCCACTTGAGCGCCCTGACCCGCGACTTCCAGACCGTTCACGGCTACACCCGCGACCTGCCCGGCGAGGCCAACATGACCCTGGCCTGCAACGCGGTCGGCGAGAAATACGACTGCCTGTCACTGACCCTGGAAATGCCCTTCAAGGACAACGACGACGCCCCCAACCCGCACACCGGCTGGTCGGGCAAGCGTTCGATACAGTTGGGCAAGGATGTGTTGAGCACCGTGGCCGATATCGTCGGCACCCTGCGCTAACCCACGCAGCAGCCAGGCTTGCCGGCGATCGCGTGGTTCAGCACGCATCGCCGGCAAGCCACGGCATCAGTCCCGGGTGCCGGTCATGCTTTGCAGCACACCGTCACGCCGAATCAGCCCATGGAACAACGCTGCCGCCAGGTGCAACAGCACCGTCAGGAACAGCAGATAAGCCAGAAAACCGTGGGCCTTGCGCAACAGCGCAAACAGCGGCGCGTTCGCGCCGACCAGTGCCGGCAATTGCACCGCGCTGCCGAGCATCACCGGATCGCCCGCCGCCGAAATCATCGCCCAGCCCAGCAGCGGCAACACCAGCATCAACGCATACAACACCACGTGAGAGGCTTTGGCCGCCAGCACCTGCCACAGCGGCAAGTCGGCGGGCAATGGCGGTTGACGCGTGGAAAAGCGCACCGCCAGCCGCACGATCACCAATGCCAGGATCGCGATACCCAGCGGCTTGTGCAGGTGAATCAGCCACTCATGCCGCTCTGACACCGAGGCCACCATACCCGCGCCGATAAACAGCATGGCGATCACCATCAGCGCCATCAGCCAGTGCAGCAGGCGCGCCAGGGGCGCGAAAAACCGTGGTTGGGCATTCATGGCTTCGACTCCTGGGGGGCACTGTGCAGCGGGCTGACTTCACCGGCGCGGCGCAGGTACGAGCTGGCGTACGCCGCCGACCGGGCGGCCAGCAATGGGTCGTTGGAGGCTTCAATGCCGCTAGGCAACACCAACGGATCAAAGTTGATGTCACGGCAATCGCCGTCCGCCTGCGGCTGGCTGCTCTGCAACACCAGGGTGCCGGCATTCAGCACGGTATGTTCGCCGGTCCAGGTTTTGCTGGCATCGTCCAGCGGGTCGCCGGGGTTGGCCAGCGTCATGTTCAACTGCCAGCGCAACGGCCCGGCAGCCAGGCGTTGCACCAGGTCTTTCTCGAGAAAATCGTTACCTGCCGGCGCGCTATCCCCCGGCGCATCCTGGCTCTGCGGCACCACGCCCCAACGCACCGCCTGGCGCTTGCCCTGCGCGCTTACCAGGTAAAACGCATTGATACCGTTGTAGGTTTCGGTGGCATAGCTGGCCGAAGGCTTGGCCGTCTTGACCCACGCCAGGAACGCCGCCGTCTCCGGATGCGCGGCGAAAAACGCCGGCATGCTCGCCGGGTTCGGCTTGCCGGTGGCCGGGTCGGGCGCGCCCGCCTTGAGCATCTGGTAAAACGCCTCGGGCGTGCCTACCGGGAACACCGGCATGCTGTTCATCCCGGTGCGCCATTGCTGGCCGTTGGCCTGGCTGAACTGCACGGCGAAACTGCGGATCGGCACGCTGCTGTCCGGCGCATACGGGTTGCCGCTGGGCAAGGCGAAGCGGCCGACCACCGGGGTCTTGTCCGCGTTGAACACCTGGGCGCTGGAATAGGCACGGGCCTCGGCGCTGCTTTCGAAGTAGCCCGCCACGCAGATGCCCTTGGCGTGGTTACGCCGGAATCCGGGGTGCACGCCGTTGTTGGTTTCGAGAGCATTGACCAGGGTTTTCGGCCGCAGGCGTTGTGGGTCGAGGGTGCCATTGACGTAGGCAAATGCCCCGGCCATAACCGCCACCACGCCACCAATACACGCCAGCCTTAGAACCAGGCTGGCGCGGCTGAGTGGCGGTTTAGGCGGTGATGAGTGATCTACCATGAAAAGCTCCAGGGCACATGGCCGCAGGGGAAAAGTGCTATGAGACGAATCCCATGTAGGTTTATTCCCTGTTCACTGTAGTTTTTTTCAAAGCAGATGCACTGCCGGAGTATCGCGCGGGGGTTCAGGAATCCCAGATCGCGCCATAGGCTGGGATGCCCCGGGCTTCCAGCGCCTGCACCACGCGACGGGTCAGGTGCTGGTTGGCGATGCAAATCACCGCCTCCACGTCATAGGTGTGCACGGCGGCGCAGGCCAGTTGCACAAGGTCCGGTTGACCGCGCGCATCGGTGTCCCAGATCAACGCGTCGGGCTCGGCCCGCAGGATTTCGTCGACCAGTGCATCGCCGTAGGTCTGTCGCGGGCTGCGTGCCGACCAGAGCAACCGCACAGGCACGTTGCCCGCCAGCAAATGCGGGAGCACCGGGCCGATGCCGCTGCCGGTGGCGACGTACAGCACCGATTTGAACAGCGTCTCGACATTCGCCACGCCGGCCGTGGTGATTCCCTTGACCCACACATGCGACGGCAAGTGCTCGATAAACCGGCCCGTCCAATCCCCTGCCCGCGAAATGATCAGCCGAAACCCGAGCTCGCCCGGCGCAGGAATATTGGCGAACGAATGCCACTCCAACAAAGGGTTCAGGCTGATGCTGGTGGAGGAGCCGGTAAACGGCGTGGTGTGGGTGAAGCGCACGATAGCCACATGCCGGGATGGCCGCAGACTGTCGACCGGTACTCTGCGCAGGCGCAGCCATGGCAGGGCAATGCTCAGGCTGAGTAGCCCCAGCATCCAGAACGTGCCACTGGCCTGCTGTTCGGTGGAGGCCTGCCACGCCAGTCCCCAGAACAGCAGCAATACACTCCAGCCGGCAAAGCGGTGCACACGTTCGAAGCCATTGTGGAAGCGCCCTCGCACCCATGGCAGCGCCATGGCGACCATCACTAGCAGCAAGGTCATCAGCACAGCGCTCAGCCACAACCAGACGGCCGATACGCTGCCCGGCTCGCGCAACTGCTGCAAGACCTGCACCCCGAACAAGGAAGCGAACCAGCCCGTCGCCGCCACCGCGGCGCCACTGTGCAGCCCACCCACGTGGTAAACCTTCGCCACACGCCGACGCAGCCACAACGGCCAGCGGGTTGGCACCCGCGTCACCCACCAGAACAGCGCATTGATCACGTACTGCTGACGGATCAGCGTGGCCAGCGAGAGGTTGATCAGGACCATGCTCGACAGCGTGTCCACGCCCATGGCCTGCACGCCAGGCCCTAGCCAGACAACAAGGGCATTGGTGAGCATCACCAGGGCAAACAGGCGGTGGTAATAGGAAAACAATGGCTGCGCGGCGAGCCTTCGCCATAACCGCGCCTTGGGCGTCACAACGACCTGGGTCAGGGCATCAAGCATCACCGGTCTCCTTCACGGCCTGGCGTTGACGCGCCCATTGCAGCAGCAGCGCCTTATCCACCTTGCCGCGGCTCGTCAGCGGCAACTGATCCAGCGCGTAGATCCGCGACGGCACGCAGTAATAGGCCAGGCGCTGCTCGCAGTGCCGGCGGCAGGCATCGATATCGACGCCGGCCGGTGACACGAATGCCACCAGATGGCGGTCATCGAGTTTCAGCGTGACCGCCCGCGTGCAGTCTGTGCGGGCTTCCAGCGTGGCGGACACCGCGTCCAGCTCCACGCGAAACCCACGCACCTTGACCTGGTCATCCACCCGCCCGAGGTGTTCGAGCTGTCCGTCGCGGGTCCAGCGGCCAAGGTCGCGGGTGCGGAACATCAGCGCGCCGGCACCGATAAAAGGGTCCGGCCGATAGCGCTGCGCGGTCAGCTCTGGATTGCCGAGGTAGCCTGCTGTGACACCGGCACCGCCGGCCCACATTTCACCGATCTCGCCCAGTGCACAGGCCTGACCCTGAGCGTCAAGGACATACACCGTGTTATTGGGCGTGGGCTGGCCAATGGTCAGCAACGTGCCGGGCACATGCCGGTGCAGCGTATTGACGATGGTGGTTTCGGTGGGTCCACAGCCGTTGTAGAAGTCGCAGTGGCCCGCCCAGTGATCGGCCAGGCCTTGCGGGCAAGGCTCGCCTGCCACCGCAACCACCTTCAGGAGAGGGCACTGCCGAGGCTCGAGGGTGGCCAATATCGACGGCGTTGCGATCAGCACGTCACACTGCGCCGCCGTTGGCGCGATGTGCTTGCCGCGAATCATCAGCGTCGCGCCATGGGCCAGGCAGCCGAGGATTTCCCAGGCAGCCATGTCAAAGCCGATATTGAGGATCTGCCCCACCGTGCGCCCCGGCGCCATGCCCATCCGCCCGGGCTCGGTGAGCAAAATGTTGCACAGATTGCGATGGCTGACACGGACGCCGTTGGGGCGCCCGGTGGTGCCCGAGGTAAACAGCACAAAACACAGGTCGTCAGGGTCGACGGCAGCGCACACCGGCTGATTGTCCTGGGCGATCCAGGGGACTTCGGCCAGGAACTCATCGAGGCACAGGCACTGCGACGCGTGCGTCTCGGGCAGGCGCTCCAGCAGTGGCGACAGGGTCAGGATCAGCGGGCTGGACAACGCTTCAAGGACCAACGCCAATTGCATCGGCGGCACGATCCTGGCGTCTTGCGGCACATACGCCGCGCCGACCTTCATCACCGCCAGCAACCCTACCAGCATCGGGATCGAGCGCTCGACAAACAGCGCCACCGTGTCACCGCGTTTCACCCCCTGCTCGATCAAACGCATGGCCAACCGATTGGCCTGCCGGTCAAGTTGCGCGTAGCTGATGCGCTGCCCCTGGCACACGGCGGCCGTGGCGTCGGGCGCCAGCGCCGCCTGCCTTTCGATAGCGTGGTGCACACAGCCATGTCCCGGTGGGGCCGACGGGCCGCGCGCCCAGCGTTCAAACAGGTCCTGCTGTGCGACGGGCCAGTGCGCAAGCGCCTGTCGGCAAAATTGCGATTTATCCTGTGGTGAAAACGTCATGGACACACCCTCTGCGGTTAACTGCCGACTGAGTGTCGACAGATACAAGGGTGGAGAGAGGGCAGTGCCCGCGATTACAGGCCTACGAACAATACCGAAACGTATAAACCACATAGCGCAAGATTCTTTCGCACGCGGATGGAATAACCTACAGCGGCCGGCGTCTACCTCAGCACAACCGGCTAGACTCCCATTCCCATGCATGCACTCGACGAACAGTTACGTGAACTCATCCCCAGGTTGCGGCGTTTTGCCGTGTCCCTGACCCGTAACGCCAGCAGCGCCGACGACCTGGTGCAGTCGACCCTGGAACGGGCGATCACCCGCTGGGCCGACAAGCGCCTCGAAGGCGACGTGCGGGCGTGGCTGTTTTCGATCCTCTATCGGCAGTTTCTCGATGCGCATCGACGCACCCGGCGTTACGCCCGCATGCTGGAGTTCTTTACCGGTCGGGATGATGCGCAGCCGTCGGTGGAGCGCACGGTCATTGCCCAGTCGACCCTGCAAGCCTTCGATCAACTCAACACCGAACAGCGCGCCCTGCTGTTATGGGTGTCGGTGGAGGGCTTGAGCTACAAGGAGGTCGCCGAGATTCTCGAGGTGCCGGTCGGCACGGTGATGTCGCGCCTGTCCCGCGCGCGCCAGGCCCTGCGCCAACTCAGCGATGGTGAAATAGCCAGCCCTTCCCTGCGGAGACTCAAATGATCAGCCTGCCCCCCAGCGAACGCGATTTGCACGCCTACGTCGATCACCAGCTCCTGGAGAGCGATCGCCGTGTCCTTGAAACCTGGCTGGCGGCCCACCCCGACGTCGCGGCCCAGGTCCACGCCTGGCAACAGGATGCGCAATTGCTGCGCGCGTCCCTCGGCGGGGCCCTGCAACAGCCGGCCAACCCTGACCTGGACCCCGCGCTGATCCGCCAGCGCATCCAGCAGCGCTCGCGCCGCCATTGGGCCACAGCGGCGGTGCTGCTGGTGGCCGTCAGCCTCGGCGGGGTCGGCGGCTGGCAGGCGCGCGAAGCCACCCAGCCGCCGTTGCTGCCGATGGCCGATGCGATGCAGGCGTTCCGTCTGTTTGCCCAGGACGGCATCATGCCCGCCGACTATAACGTCCAGGACGGCGGCAACATGCAGGCCTGGCTGGACCGCTACTTCAACCAGGCCCACCGCCTGCCCGACTTGAGCGCCGCAGGCTTCACCCCCGTCAGCGGGCGCCTGCTTACTACCGAGCAAGGGGCGGCGGCCATGGTGCTGTACCAGGACGCGCAAGGCCGGCGTATCAGTTTCTATATCCGCCCACCGGGTCCGGAAAACGGCTTCTTGCCGCGTGGCAGCCGCAGCGCGGATGGGCTGCAGGCGCAGTACTGGTCCGGCGCCGGCTACAACTACGCAGTGGTCAGCCCGGCGGACCAGCCCGCCCCGCCGATGCAGAAGTTCTAAAAGCCGACGTCGAGGATCACGTTATCCGTATAGGTGCCGGCCGGGGGTGTGGTCTGGTCGGTGTAGATCCTGGCGTTGTAGTTGAACACCTGGGCACCGTTGCTGCCCATGCCATTGCCGGGGTTGACCTCGGCGCTGGTACTCGCGCGGCGCGCGGCGCCGACACTGCCCCACACGGTGGTGCCGGCACTCTGGAAGATGTCGTAGGACAGGTAATTGGCCCCCGAAACCATCCGTCGGCGTCCGGCATTGGCGTTCTGGCCCGGGTCGAGCCCCACCGTGTAGGCGCTGCCCTTGGTGCAGGAAATGTTGATGGTCTGGTTGACCGTGCCGAAGGCACTCACCACCGGCGCGCCGCCGAAGCTGATATTCGGCGCGGTGATCGTGCAGTCGTTGGTGACGGTCATGTTCACCGTCAAGGTGGTCGTCCCCGAATTGGTATCGCGCCCGAGGCAGATGCCCAGCGCGCCAATGCCAGAGCAGTAGCTCCAATCCCAGAAAATGCTCAGGGTTTCGGTATAGATCCCCGCCGCAACGTTACTGCCGGTAATCGTCCCCAGGTACAGCGGCACCGTCTTGGGCGTAGAGCCCCCCAACAGGCCGAGCAGGTCAATGATGCCGTTGCGCGCGAAATCATACTGGGCACCGCGTGTGATCAGATACGCAGCACCGGTGTTGTTGGTCGCGTACAGGTTGTAGCCGATCACATCACCGGTGGGGCCGACCATGCCGGCCGTTGAGGACGTGATGGTGGCGTAGAAGTGGTCATTGGTGGTGAGCAGCGACAACAGCGAACCGGTACAGCGCAACCCGCCGTTGGTGGTCGAAGTGGATTGGGTGGTGGTGCGCACCAGGATCGAACTCACCGAGCCGAACCCGGCCGCATTGGTCGCCACCACCGAACACAACGCCTGAACCTGGGACGCCAACCCGCTCAACACCAACCCCGCTACCACACCCCGCACTTTCACCCGACACCTCCTGTGTCTATCGACAAACCAATGGCCCGATCATCGGCACCTGCTCACTGGATTTCGGCAGGGCAAACTGCACCTGGCAACTGGCGCCGCCGCCCAGGGTCACGCGCAAGGTGTTCTGCGCCGCCAACCGGTCGAGGTACACCAGGCCATCCCAGCCCACCACCGCCGCCGCGCCGCTCTGCTCATGCAGCACGGTCGCGCCCAGCGGCAACGGCGTATTGTGTTCATCCACCAGTTCAATGCTGGCAGCGTTGATCCGGGTCAGCGGAAACTCCAGCAGATAGCCGCTGCCGCGACGCACCGCCACCCGTTGCTCCACCGATGGGCTCAGCACATTGGCCGGCAAGTTCAGCGGATCGATTTCATATTTGCCGCGGTAATAACCGCTGCTCCACGGCACCAGCAGGCGGCCGCTCTGGTCGGTTTCGCCGACCAGTTGGTTTTCATAACGCACCGGGACCTTGGCGTAGCCGTCGGTACTCACCACCACAAAGGCATCGTTGATCCGGTTGGCCGCAAACACATGCTTGTCCATCCACACCAGCGAGCCGCTGGCGTCGGCCCAGCGAGTTTCGGCGTCGCTGCTGCCGTAGACGCCGGCCTGCAATTGCACCGACTGCAGGCGCCAGGTCAGGTCGGCCTGGCGGTAATCCGGGCCCTGGCCATGTGCGTAGCCGAGGTTGTAGCCCACGCCGCCGGGGCCCGGCACCGCACGACTGAAATTGACCCGCTGGCGATTCTCGCCGGAGGTGCTGCGCTCCATGCTCATGCTCAGGCTGCCATCGAGGTCGAACGGGATCACGACTTGGGCCTGCACCGCCCAGTTGCTGTCGCCGATCTCGCGGTTGGCCGACAAGTAAAAGCTGCTGTTGCCCCACAGCGGGCGGTTCCAGGTCAGGTTGAGCAAGCGCGTGCGCGAATCATCGGCGGCGCGGATATCAAAATAACCAGCGCCCAGGCTGCCCCAGCTGTCGAGGTTGAGGCTGGCAGTGACCTGCTCGCTGCGCTTGCTCAAACTGATGTAGGGCGAGTCGATCACGGTGAGGTCGGCATACTGCGCATGCCGTTCCAGCCGTTGGTACGAGAGGCTGTAGCGCTGGCTGCTGTATTGATAGCCGAGGCTGACTTGCTGACCCTCGCGCCCGTCGAAACGGCTCTGGCTGACCGCACTGTTGAGCACGCCAAACGAGCCGAGCCGTACGTTGCCGCCAACGCCGCCCAGGGTCAGGTCATTGGACGCTTCGGCGTGGCTTTCCAGGGTGAACACATCGCTGACGCCATACCGCAGGCTGCCGGAGGTGACACCCTGGCCATAGCGAAAATCCTGCTGCGCGTAGTCGCGGCGCAGGGTACCGGCAGCCACCGAGAAATCCGACAGGCCCTTTTGCAGCAGGCTGCTGGTGACATAGAACGGTACCGTGGTAGACACCTGCCGGCCAAGGGCATCGGTGGTCACCACCACCGCCTCGCCCGCACCGTTGATGAACGGGATATTGGTCAGGGTGTAGGGCCCCGGCTGCACGTTGTCGCTGGACGACTTGAAGCCATTGATAAACAGGTCCACCGAAGACGGCACCGCCGCCTCGCCGGCGAACTGCGGCAAGGGGTAGGTCACCAGGTCCGGGCGCACGCCGAAATCGCGCGACAGCTGCACACCGCCCAGGCGCACCGAATTGCTCCACGGCAAGGCGCCGCTGACCAGGTCGCCGGCCTCGTAGGTCAACAGGCTTTCATCGTCCGAATAGCGCCAGGTGGTGTCATAGCGCAGGTAGCCGTTGTCCAGCCCATTGCCGGCGTTCGCGCCGAAACTGCGGCGGTATTGCCCGGTGTTGGAGACGGTGCCCCAGGTGTCGAACACCCGCACTTCGTTCCAGGCAGCGAGGTAGGTGCCGGCCTCATCGGTGTCGTTCAGGTACAGGTCATAGTTGAGCATCGCGCCGAAGCTGGTCATCGCCTCGGTGCGCGGGTACGCCTTGCGGTTGCCGAGGAACTGCGCCGGCAGCCAGTCCGGCGGCACGCTCAAGAGCAGGCGCTGGCCCTGGCTGTCGTATTCGCTGTGCAGCCCCGGCAACTGGTCCAGGGCCACTTCGGCGGACACCGAGGCGGGCAATTTCATGCCGATCGCCTGCAGGTCAGCGGCGGGCATGTACAGCTGCCCCGCCCGCTGCTCGACCACGATGACCTTGCCGGTGTCCATCTGGTTGACCAGCAATTGCAGGTACAACTGGGCATCGGGCATGGCCTCCAGGCTGGTGGGCGGTGGCGGCAGCTCACCGGCATCGACCCGCGGGATAAACACCAGACAGCAACACCCCATGGCGATCCATCGCACTGTTTGGATACAACGAGCCGACACTCAGCTCACTCCCTGTCTTTTACGGGCCGGGCTTGACGCTCTGTACCGTCGGCGCACCGTTGACTTTAAGCAGTAACTCCTGGCCACTGGCCAAGGGTTCCGGCACTGGCCAGCGCATGGTTGCGCCCGGCAACACGTAGCCCATCAGGCCCTCGGTCACCGGCCGGTTCTGGCCACCTTGCTTCACGGCCACATCCGTCAGCCGTGCATGCACCGCGCCCTGGTTGCGGATCTCGATGTAGGAGCGTCCGCCCTCGGCCACTTTGCGCCAGGTCAGGTCCGGCACGCCGGCGCCCTTGGGGTCGCGCTGGCGCGTCAGGTCTTCCTTGCTCCACAGCCCCGCGCCGTAGGCGAACAGCGGCACCGAGTAACGCATCTGGAACTGGATCGACGCGGCCGTCTTGCCATCCTCGGCGCCCGGCTGCCGGGGCGCGGGGATCTCATCGATGATGATGCGATACGCCAACTCCTGGCCCGGTGGCACGTCCTTGGTACGGGTCAGGCGCACCAGTTGTTTCTGTCCCGGTTCGATACGGGCCACCGGCGGGCTGCCGATCACATCACGCTGGTTCTGGTACTGATCATCGAAACCGTTCTGGCGCCAGGCAAACACGCGGACCTGCAGGTTGGCGGTTTCAGTACCACGGTTTTCCAACCACAGTGCACTGGCCTGTTGATCAGCCTCCAGCACCGGGTCGATCGGCCAGATCAGCACCGAGCTGGCGGCCTGCACCTGGCTTGCGCCCAGCAGGGCCATGGCCAGCAGCCCTTGACGCAGGGACGGGGGTAAACACATAGGCAAGCTCTGCTCCTTAGATTGAAAACCACTTCAATTCACATGTCCCTAGAAGGTCAGCTGGACCTGCACCACATCGCTGTAGGTCCCCGCCGGCTGATTCCCCGGCAGCACCACCCGGCCGTAGATCGGCAGCGTGATGTTGTTCGCATTGCTGTAGGCCACATTCACGCTCTGGCTGATCCCCAGCGCCTGGCTGAACCCCGCATCGCGGTAGAGCTGATAGGCCACCTGCGCCGTGCCGCTGTTGAGCTTGAGGTGCCGGCCGCTGCTGTTGTTCTGCCCACCGTCCACGCTCATGGCCAGGGTCACGCCGGGCGTGCATTGCAACTGCACGCTGCTGGCCAGCGCAGTCGACACCGTGCTGGTGGACAACGCCGAATAGCTGCCGTACGTGAGGTTGCCGTAATTGCTGCCACCGCCTACCACCAGGCAGCCGGCAATGATGCTGGCGCTGACCTGGAAACTCGTACCGGTGACCGCCGCCAGTGGCAGCGGCACGCTGCACGCACAGGCCAGCAGCACAGCGGCGCATCCATGCCCGGCCATCGCACTCAGAAGCTCAATTGCACGGCAATGGTATCGGTGTAGGTGCCCGCCGGCAGCCCGGCTTTACCCACCGCCTTGCCCCACAGGTTGATGGTCTGCGCTGCGCCCGTGCTGGCCGCCAGGTTGATCACGCCATTGGCCGCCAGGAGATTGTTGAAGCCCGAGTCGGTGTAGAGATCGTAGGGCACGAAGTTGGCCACGCCGTCATACAGCGCGCGGGTGCCGCCGGTGGACTGGCCGTCATGCAGGCCGCCCTGGATGGTCACCGTGGGCGTGGTGCCGGACGAACATTGGATCGACACCGCGCCGCCGCCGGCTGCCACCAGTTGTGTGCCGGTCTGCGTGAACAGGCTGGTGGTGGTGCCGAAGTTCAGGCTACCGAAGTTCAGGTTGGTGGTACCCGCACCGCCGTTGACCAGGCAACTGCTGGTCAGGATCAGGCTGGAGCTGATCTGCCCGGTCACGGTGGTGGCGGCCTGCGCACCGGCGGCAAGGGCCAGGCCCAGAACAGGTACAGCGAGACGCAAAGCGAGTGATTGCATGGTGCTTTTCCTCTGTTGAATTACCAATCCAGCGTGACCGTCAGGGTGTCGCGGTAGGTGCCGGCGGGAAGTGCGCTGGTATTCGCCACCACCGCGCCATAGACCGGGATCGGTCCCAGGCTGCCGGCGCTGACGGCGAAATTGCGTTGCTGGCCAATGCGATAGATGTCCGTCCCGGCGGCATCGGCCGTGAGTCGATAGGGAATAGTCTGGCGGCCATTGCTCAGGCGCCGGGTGGTGCCGTCACCGTTGACGCCACCGTCGATGGTCACGGTAAAGCCGCGCACCGAGGCATTGCAGGTGACTTGCAGCGCCCCGCCATTGCCCTCGACATTGGCGTTGAGCGGGCGGGTCCAGGTCGGGCCCTGATTGCCGAAATCGAGTTGGCCCAGGTTGGCAGGCAGGTCCTGGGCACCGGCGCTCACCTGGCAGGCCGGCAGGATCACCAGCCGCGCCTGGATGCTGCCGGTGACGACCGCCTCGGCATCCCCCGCAACCAACAACAGGGGGCTGAGCAACAGCGCGGTACAGGTGAAGTGCTTCATATCGATCCCACTTCCATCAGGATAAAACCAGTTGGCCACCCAACCTTGGGCGACATTCCTTTACCTGCCGAGTCCACCCGGCAGTCACTGCACAAAAATGCTTACCAGGTCACCGTGACCTTCACCACGTCGCTGTAGCGACTCACTGCGGGGATTTGAGCCAGGGGTTCGATGCGCGCATACAGCGGCAACTCCACCGAGCCACTGTCGGGCACCGTGCCGCTCACTGTTTCATTGACTGGCAATGCCACGCGTCGGGCGGCATCGCGGTAAAGACGATAGGGAATCGGCGAGGCATGCCGCTCCCCGGCCAGGTAGCGCACCTCGCCGATGCCACCATGCAGGCCGCCGTCGATACGCACTTGATAAGGGGTGTCCGGATTGCATTCCAGGCGTGGCTGGCGCGTGCTGGTCAGCGCAGCGCTCAAGGGGCCGGCGGGGTTGTCGAGACGGGCGGTGCTGCCGAAATCGAGCACACCGAGCTGCTCGATCCCCGCGTCATGCGTCAGACCGACCAACTGGCAGCCACGCATCACATTGACGCGCACCTCCACCTGCAATTGTGTGGCCAACGCTTGCGCGCTGCACAGCGTGCCTACGATGGCCAAAACCATAGATCCATTCACGGCCTCAATCCTTTTGAGGAATGGCGTACCAGGATCAGGTTAGCAGTGGAGGGCAAAGCTGCCAGTCGCGTCAGAAATACGACTGTCAAAAATGTTGTACGTTTGTTACCAGTTCAGCGTCACCAAGGTGCGCGGGCTGCCATCTTCCTGGGGGGCCTGCTCGGTGCTGACGGTAAATTCGGTGGGGCTGTCGGAGGCAGTGCTGCAGCGCACGAGCGGGCGGCTTGCAGCGCTGCCCGGGCTGACTTCACAGCCGGCAGTGATCACCAGCTGCGCGCTGATCTGCCCGCTGCTGACCACCGCCTGCGCAGGGTTGACCCACAGGCAGCAGGCGCCCACGACCAGCAAGAGGCGATGGATGACGAACATGAATGACCTTGAGGAAACCGCGAGGTAGGAAACGCCGCCAAGGATATCCGAGATGGCTATGTGCCTGCATCGATTTCGGCGCTCAGCCGACGCGCGGTGACCGGTCTCTTTTTGAGATCGCTGGCCGCCACATTTTGTATTGGTTAAATTAGCGCGAGCGCTGCACCCTAACGCCATTCACCCCACGGAACCCTCGCCCTTGGCTGTCCTTCCCCCCGCCCTGCGCCGACTGTTCGGCAAGCCTGCCGCCGCTACCGCCACGTCCGATGACGTGTCCACGTACTTCCAGCGCAAGGCCCGGCGCCAGGGCTACACCCTGAGCCCGAGCCAGCAACAGGTTATCGAGCGCATGGCGCAGATAGCCGCTGCCCTGCAACAGCAGCACACGCCGCGCAGCCTGTACTTGCACGGCGCCGTGGGGCGCGGCAAAAGCTGGTTGCTCGACGGGTTCTTCCAGGCGCTGCCCCTGGCGCAGAAGCAGCGGGTGCACTTCCACGACTTTTTCGCCCGCCTGCATCAAGGCATGTTCCGCCATCGCCAGCAGCCCGACGCCCTTGCGGTCACCCTGGATGAATTGCTCGAAGGCTGCCACGTGCTGTGTTTCGACGAGTTCCATGTCCACGATATCGGCGACGCGATGCTCATCACCCGCCTGTTCAAGGCCTTGTTCGAGCGCGGCGTGGTGGTGCTGGTGACCTCCAATTACCCGCCCGAAGGGCTGTTGCCCAACCCGCTGTATCACCAGCGCTTCAAGCCGGTGATCGAGCTGATCGGCGCGCGCATGGACGTCATGGAGGTCAACGCGCCCCAGGATTACCGGGGCCTGCCACACAATCACGGCCAGCAGCGCTTCACCCAGGGGCCGTTCATCTGGCCCGGCAGCCCGGCGCAGCGTGCGGCGTTCGGGGTGCCGGCGGCGGATTGCCCGGCGCTCACGCTGGCGGTCGGCACCCGGCAATTAAGGGTGCGCTGGCACCAGGGGCGCACCGTCGCCTTCACCTTCAACGACCTGTGCGAGCAGCCCACGGCGGTGATGGACTACCTGCTGCTGTGCAAAAACTTCGACGACTGGATCATCGACGGCCTGCCCCTACTGGGCGATTGCCCGATTGCCGTGCAGCAGCGCTTCATCAACCTGGTGGACGTGCTCTACGACCAGGACAAGCACCTGACCCTGATCGGTGAACGGCCGCTGGCCGAGTGCCTGGCAGGCCAGGCCATCGACCTTGCGCGCACCGCCAGCCGCCTGAACCAATTGCAGCAGGCCAACCCGCAAGCCCTGCCCGACCCGGTATCATGAGCGCCTTCCACGTCCCTTTGCCGAGTGACCGCGCCGTTCATGCATACCCTCGCCCAACTCAAGGCTGGCCAATTGGCCGGTATTACACGCCTGGACCTGTCCTGCGGGCTGACTGAATTCCCGCCGGAAATCTTCACGCTGGCCGACTCCCTGGAAATCCTCAACCTCAGTGGCAACGCCCTGAGCAGCTTGCCCGATGATCTGCACCGCCTGCCGCACCTGCGCGTGCTGTTCTGCTCGGACAACGCCTTTACCGACCTGCCGGAATGCCTTGGCCAGTGCGCGAAGCTGAGCATGATCGGCTTCAAGGCCAACCGCATCAGCCGCGTGCCCGCCGCCGCGTTGCCACCGTTGTTGCGCTGGTTGATCCTCACCGACAACTGCATCGACCAATTGCCCGATGAGCTGGGCGCGCGGCCGCTGCTGCAAAAACTGATGCTGGCCGGCAACCGGCTGAGCGCCCTGCCGCCAAGCCTGGCCAACTGCCACAACCTCGAACTGCTGCGCATCGCGTCCAACCGCTTCACGCGCCTACCCGAATGGCTGCTGACGCTGCCGAGCCTGACCTGGCTGGCCTATGCCGGCAACCCAGTGGAAATGGCCGTGGAGATAGCCGCGGATGACACCACGCCGACCATTCCCTGGACCGAACTGGAACTGGCCGAAGTGCTCGGCGAAGGTGCCTCCGGGGTGATTCGCAAGGCGTTGTGGAAACCGCAGGCGCTACCCGTCGCCGTCAAGCTGTACAAGGGCACGATCACCAGCGATGGCTCGCCGCTGCACGAAATGCAGGCCTGCATCGCCGCCGGGCTGCACCCCAACCTGATCAAGGTGCAGGGCCGCGTGAGTGGCCATCCAGAGGACCAGGCCGCGCTGGTGATGGACCTGATCGACCCGAGCTACGGCAACCTCGCCGCCCTGCCGAGCCTGGCCTCGTGCACCCGCGACATCTACGCACCCGACACCCGTTTCAGTCTCGAGGTAGCGCTGCGCATGGCGCGCGGCATTGCCTCGGTAGCCGCGCACTTGCACCGGCACGGCATCACCCATGGCGACCTGTACGGCCACAATGTCCTGTGGAATGCGGCGGGCGATTGCCTGCTCGGGGACTTTGGCGCGGCGTCGTTCCATGCCACGGCGGACACCCTGGAGACTCGCGCGTTGCAGCGCATTGAAGTGCGCGCGTTTGGTGTGTTGCTGGGGGAGTTGCTGGAGCGGGTTGACGAAGGGTTGAGCGAGGCGACACGCCTGGTGCTGGAGGGCTTGCGGGAGCAGTGCTGCCAACCCGACGTACTCGCCCGGCCAGGTTTCGAGGCGATACAAGCCACGCTGCAAACCTTGTAGGAGCCCGGCTTGCCGGCGATGGCCGTCTCAAACAGGCCATTGCCGGCAAGCCGGACTCCTACAGGGGGGGTTCAACACGCTGTATCAGCCGGCCAGGCCGACGAACATATCCTGCACGTCGTCATGGTTGTCCAGGCCTTCGAGGAAGGCTTCGACTTCGGCCATCTGCTCATCGCTCAAACCCGTCACCGGGTTTTTGGAGATATAGCCCAGCTTGGCCGACAACACGGTGAAGCCCTGCTCCGGCAGCGCTTTCTGCACGGCGTCGAGGTCGGTGGTCTCGGTGATGAACAGGGTGGTGCCCTCTTCCTCGCCGTCTTCGAAATCCTGTGCGCCGGCTTCAATCGCGGCCATTTCCGGGTCAGCGTCAGGGCTGTCCGGCGAAGCTTCGATCAGGCCGACGTGGTTGAAGTCCCAGGCCACGGAGCCGGAAGCCCCCAGCTGACCCTTGCGGAAGGCCACGCGGATTTCCGCCACGGTACGGTTGATGTTGTCGGTCACGCACTCGACGATCAACGGCACCTGGTGCGGGGCAAACCCTTCGTAGGTCACGCGGTGGTACTGCACGGTTTCGCCGAGCAGACCGGCGCCCTTCTTGATGGCGCGGTCCAGGGTTTCCTTGGGCATCGAGGCTTTTTTGGCCTGCTCCACCACCAGACGCAGGTGGGCGTTGGTCGCGGTGTCGGCGCCGTTGCGGGCGGCGATGGTGATTTCTTTCACCAGCTTGCCGAAGATTTTGCCCTTGGCATTGGCTGCCGCTTCTTTATGTTTGACTTTCCACTGTGCGCCCATGACTCACTCTCTTTTCGTCCATCGCGCCGAAACGTCTACTGGCCGGCGCTTTGGGGGCAGAGTTTATAGGGCAAAAACACTCTAATCCACCAAAAAACCGGCCAGCCTGTCAGGTGCGCAAGGGTTTGATCGTGACGTTGCGGTCCGGCACAAAATCGCCGACCTCGGCCAGCACCGCCGGCCTGGCGTTCCAATAGGGCATCAACACCAGCGAAGAAAACAGCGCCGCGCCGGCAAACACGATGAACACCGTGACCGTGTCGAAGTAACCCGGCAGCAAGCCGCCGAGCACCGCGCCCACCGAGCCGCAACCGTTGACAAAGCCTGCCGCCGTGGCGCCGGCCTTGGCGGTGCCGAAGTCGATGGCGGCAGTGCTGCTGATCATCGAGTCCGGCCCGTACAGGGTCAGGCCCATGACAAACAGCAAGGCCATCACCAGCATCACACTGCCGGTGTGCAGCGCGCCCATGAACAACGCGAGGGCCACGGTCAGGGCCAGCAGGCTGAGTACACAGGCGGGCATGCGCCGCGCGCCGAAGAGCTTGTCGGACGCCAGCCCGATCAGAATCGGTCCAAGCAACCCGGCCAGTTCAAATGCGGTCGGCACAATCGCCGCGCCGACCTTGCCCACCGAGGGCATCTGCTCGTAGACGATCACCGGCCCCCACAACAGGATCGCGTAACGCGCCGGTTTCAGCAGGAAATACGCCAGGCCCAAGGTCAGCACCGTGCGGTTGCGCAGGATCGCGCGCAGTGGCTCCAACACGCTGATGCGTTTTGCGGCCGCCCTTTCCTCGGCGGTCATCACCGGCTCGGGTTCGACTGCCGGCAAGCCGACATCTTCGGGCGTGTTGCGCTGGAAGATGAAGAACAACAGCGCCACCACCCCCACCACCGCCGCACTCGAGATAAACGCCGCGTGCCACGTGCCGATCAACGTGTAGGCCCACCACCCGGCAAAGGGCGAGGCCACCAGGCCGCCGAACGCGTAGCACGAACTCCACAGCCCGAGCACCCGCCCACGCTGCTGCGCCGGGAAGAAACTGCCAAGGTTCTTGCACAGCCCCGACCAGCCGGTGGACTGCGCCAGCCCCTGGATCAGCATGCAGGTGACAAAGATCGGCAAGGTCGCAAAGGTGCCCATCACCAGCGCGGCGGCAGCGGAAATCAGCAAGCCACCGAGCACCACCACCCGCGGTCCGAAGCGGTCGGCCAACATGCCCCAGGTGAACTGCCCGACCGCATAGGCCGCCAGGTAAATGCCATCCAGGTTGGCCATCATCATTTTATCGAGGGGGAAACTCGGGTCGTCGACGATCCCCAGCTTGGCCACGGAAAACGCTTTGCGAGTGAAATAGAACGCCGCGTACGCCAGCCAGGTGATGGCGAAAATCTGCACGCGCCAACGCTTGATGCTACCCATTGGGATATTCATGGTGGTTCTGACCTCAGGTGAGTGTGCCGGCAGAATCGAGAAGCAAATGCCTGTTCTTTTTATGGTTGAGCACTGCAATGCCGAGCCGTGGACACGGTGGCATTGGTCAGATGAGACCTGTGTCCCAGGTCCCATGACCGCCGTGGTTGTAGGACTCAACCTACGGCGGTTGAGGCGTATCAAAGCAATGGCTGACTAATAGGTAAAATCGATTTATCGTATTTCAAATATAAGCCCAGCTTGTAAGAGGATCAGCGATGTCGGTGTCCCACGCCCAGCTCAAGGCCTTCCATGCGGTGGCCGTACACGGCAGTTTCACCCAGGCCGCCGAACGCCTGTTTCTGACGCAGCCGGCGATTTCCGACCAGGTGCGCAAACTCGAAGAACGCTTCGGCGTGCTGCTGTTCCACCGCAACAAGCGCTCGGTGCGCCTGACCGATCTGGGCGAGCGTCTGCTGGCCATCACCCAGCGCCTGTTTGTGATCGAAGCCGAAGCCGAGGAGTTGCTGCAGGACTCACGCGCGCTGCTCACCGGCACCCTCACCCTCGCCGTGGATGCCCCGGTGCACGTGCTGCCGCAGATCGCGCGGTTTTGCCAGCTGTACCCGGGCATCAGCGTCAAGATCGAAACCGGCAACACCGACGAATCGCTGTTTCGCCTGTACAACTACCAGGCCGACCTGGCCTTGCTCGGCCGCGATGTCGACGATGAGCGCCTGCTGTCACTGCCGTTGCCCGACGACCAGTTGCTCGCCTTCGTCGCGCGCAATCACCCCTGGGCCGGGCGTGAGTCGATCTGCCTGGCCGACCTGGATGACACGCCGCTGGTGCTGCGCGAAATCGGCTCGGTCACCCGGCAGACGCTGGAGCAGGAAATGAGCCAGGCCGGCCTGCGCATTCGCCCGGCGATCCAGGTCGAAGGCCGTGAGGCCGCGCGTGAGGCGGTGGTGGTGGGGATTGGCGTGGGGGTGGTCTCGGCGGCGGAGTTCGGCGCCGACTCGCGGGTGTACGCCATGCCCATCCGCGACTGCAGCCAGCGCATGAAGGAAACCCTGGTGTGCCTCAAGGAGCAAAGTTCGCGGCGGGTGGTAGCGACGTTCCTGCAGATCGTGCGCGACAGCCTTCAGCCGGGCGCCAACTCGAAAAACGCCTGAATCAAGCGCAATGCGCGGCGCCGCTCCATGCAGCCGAGCATGTGCCGGTTGCGCAGCCCCTCGCCCTGGATTGCCACGGCCTGCACCCGCGGGTCCGGGCTGACTTCCATCGATGAGACCACGCCGACGCCCAGCTCGGCAGCGACGGCTTCGGTCACCGCCTCACGGCTGTCGAGTTCCAGCAGCACCTTGGGCTGCACCCCCGACGCCGCGCACGCCGCGTCGAAGGTGCGGCGGGTGATGGAGCTGGGCTCGCGCAACACCATGATCACCTCGTCGAGTTGCTCCAGGCGAATCCCCTGGACTGCTGCGCCCACGGGTGGCTGGCCGGCACCAGGGCGCAGATCCGCGACTCGCTCAAGGGTTGCAGGTGCAGGCCGCTGCGCGGCTCGACCTCGGTGAGTACCGCCACATCCGCATGCTCGGACAACAGTGCCGCCAGGGTTTCCTGGGCGTTGCCCAGGCGCAGGTTGACGGTAATCCCGGGGTAGCGCGCACGCAGGCTCGCGATCATCGGCATGACCAGGTGCGGGCCGTCCGCCGCCACCTCCAGGCGCCCGGTGAGCAACTGCCGGTTGGCCTCCAGCATCGTCTGCGCTTCGTCGACCAGGCCGAAGATCGCACGGGTGATCGCGGCCAGGCGCGCGCCCTCCTCGGTCAGCTCCACGCGGCGTGCGGTGCGGCGCAGCAGCGGGATCTGGTAATGCTCTTCCAGGGCCTTGATATGCCCGGTCACCGCCGGTTGGCTGATGAACAGCCGCGCCGCCGCACGGGTAAAACTGCCCTCGCGGGCCACGGCATCGAATGCGCGCAGTTGGAACAGGTTCATAGCTATCGGCCTCACTGATAGCTCGCATAACAACAAACAATTTGATTGATGACAAGCCAAGCTGCAATTTAGGCCCCGTAGATTCAACCCCCGATGCCTTGCGAGGACTTGAGATGACCACTGCCGCGCCGATCCTGCTGACCCCTGGCCCCTTGACCACATCGAACCGCACGCGTCAGGCGATGATGGTGGATTGGGGGTCCTGGGATGACCGTTTCAATGCCCTCACTGCCAGCGTCTGCTCGCAACTGCTGGCGATCCTTCACGGCACAGACAG
This sequence comes from Pseudomonas sp. TH21, assembly GCF_016651025.1. Lineage (NCBI taxonomy): Bacteria > Pseudomonadati > Pseudomonadota > Gammaproteobacteria > Pseudomonadales > Pseudomonadaceae > Pseudomonas > Pseudomonas sp. TH21. Next base: position 4,171,050 of record NZ_JAEKEQ010000001.1, read on the forward strand.
CCACCATTGCGTGCCCCTGCAAGGCAGCGGCACCTTCGCCGTCGAAGCCGCCATCGGCACCCTGGTGCCGCGTGACGGCAAGGTCCTGGTGCTGATCAACGGCGCCTACGGCAAGCGCCTGGCAAAAATCTGCGAAGTACTCGGCCGCGACTTCAGCACCTTTGAAACCGCCGAAGACCAGCCCACTACCGCCGCCGACGTCGACCGCCTGCTGCGCGCCGACACGGCCATCACCCATGTCGCGTTGATCCACTGCGAAACCAGCACCGGCATTCTCAACCCGTTGCCGGAGATCGCCCAAGTGGTCAAGGACCACGGCAAGCGCCTGATCATCGACGCCATGAGTTCCTTCGGGGCGCTGCCGATCGATGCCCGTGAAGTGCCGTTCGATGCGCTGATCGCCGCCTCGGGCAAATGCCTGGAAGGCGTGCCGGGCATGGGGTTCGTCTTCGCCGAAAAACAGGCCCTCGCCGCCGCCCAGGGCAACTGCCACTCCCTGGCGATGGACCTGTTCGACCAGCACAGCTACATGGTCAAGACCGGCCAATGGCGCTTTACCCCGCCGACGCATGTGGTCGCGGCGCTGCACGAAGCGCTGCTGCAATACGCCGAAGAAGGCGGCCTGCCCGCGCGCCATCAACGCTACGCCGACAACTGCCAGGCGCTGCTCGACGGCATGGCCGCACTCGGCCTGCGCAGCTTCCTGCCGGCCGAGATCCAGGCGCCGATCATCGTCACCTTCCACGCCCCGCAAGATGCGCGCTACCGGTTCAAGGACTTCTACGAGCGGGTCAAGGCCAAGGGTTTCATTCTGTACCCGGGCAAATTGACCCAGGTCGAAACCTTCCGCGTGGGCTGCATCGGCCACGTCGATGCGACAGGCATGCAGGCAGCGGTCACGGCGATCGCGCAGACACTGCAAGACATGCATGTGCTCGAACCTGCAGGAGCCGGCTTGTCGGCGATCACCGGCGACGCAGTTCTTCTGTAACCCCTCATTTTCGTTCATCGCTGGCAAGCCAGCTTCTACAGGATTTGTGTATGAACTATCAGAACCCCAACACCCTGCAGGCCGTGATCCTCGATTGGGCCGGCACCGTGGTCGATTTCGGCTCCTTCGCGCCCACGCAGATTTTCGTCGAGGCCTTCGCCGAGTTCGATGTGCAAGTCTCCATCGAAGAAGCCCGTGGCCCGATGGGCATGGGCAAGTGGGACCACATCCGCACCCTCTGCGACCAGCCGCAAGTTGCCGAACGCTACCGCAAGGCCTTCGGCCGCACGCCCACCGATGACGACGTGACCGCCATCTACCAGCGCTTCATGCCGCTGCAGATCGAGAAGATCGCCGAACACTCGGCGCTGATTCCCGGGGCCCTTGACACGATCGCACGGCTGCGTGTGCAAGGTATCAAGATCGGTTCCTGCTCCGGTTACCCCAAGCAAGTGATGGACAAGGTCGTCGCCCTGGCCGCCACCAACGGCTACATCGCCGACCACGTGGTGGCCACCGACGAAGTGCCCAACGGCCGCCCATGGCCGGCCCAGGCCCTGGCCAACGTGATCGCCCTGGGCATTGATGATGTCGCCGCCTGCGTGAAGGTCGACGACACCGTGCCGGGCATCCTCGAAGGCCGTCGCGCCGGCATGTGGACGGTGGCCCTGACCTGCTCCGGCAACGCGCTGGGCCTGACCTACGAGCAGTTCCGCGCACTCGACGCCGCCACGCTGGCCAGCGAACGCAAGCGCATCGAGGCGATGTTCAAAGGCTCGCGACCGCACTACCTGATCGACACGATCAACGAGTTGCCGGCAGTGATCACCGACATCAACCAGCGCCTGGCCCGCGGTGAAATGCCGCAAAGCCACTGATCGAGGTCAAGACAACGGCAATCGCGCCAGGCAAAGCGCTCAAAACCGGCATACAGTTAAGTCACTGCGTCACCCAAGAACGCAATGTTGTCCAGTGATGAAACTGTACCGGTGGCGAGGGAGTTTGCTCCCTCGCCACCGGTTTGCCCTGATGAGTGAGGAACACAGCGATGCCGTGGAAAAATTCCGATACGCGTTACAGCACCATGTCGATCGCGTTGCACTGGTTGATGGTGGTGCTGCTGGCGGTGGTCTACGCCTGCATTGAGCTGCGCGGCCAGTTTCCCAAAGGCAGCGGCGCACGGACGCTGATCGTCGAGATGCACTTCATGTTCGGCCTCACCGTGTTTGTGCTGGTGTGGCTACGCCTGTTTGCGCGCAGCCTGGGGGTGGCGCCGAAGATCGTGCCGGCGCCGCCGCAATGGCAAACCCTGCTCGCCACCCTGATGCATATGGCGCTGTATGCCTTGATGATCGGTATGCCGATTGCCGGTTGGTTGATCGTCAGTGCCGAAGGCCATTCGGTGATGTTCTACGGCATCGAGTTGCCGCCGCTGATTGCCGAAAACAAAGGGTTGGCCAAGGAGATTGAAAGCTGGCACGTGCTGTTCGGCAAGATCGGCTACTGGCTGATCGGGCTGCATGCACTGGCGGGGATCGCTCATCATTACATCCTGCGTGACAACACGGCGTTGCGCATGATGCCCGGCAAGCGAGGGAGCATTCACTAACGCCATCGACTGCTGGATCACACTCGCGGATGCCCTGAGCTCAACGATGGGAAACCCCGGCGGCCTTGCAAGCCGCCGGTGTGGACAAAGATCAGGCGCGTACCACAGACGAAGCGGCGGGCTTCAATCTGCTGCTTCAACACCAGCAACGCCTTGCCGGTGTAGAGCGGCTCCAGCGGCAGGCCACAGGCTTGCTCGGTGGCGTCGATAAAGGCCAGCAACTCCGGATCAACCTTGGCAAAGCCGCCCCGGCTGGCCTCCAGCAATTGATAACCGTGCTGCACCAGCGCCTGTACCTGCTGCGCAACCCCATGGTCATCGGGCACCGCCAGCGCGCCATACACCGGATGCGCGCCCGCCTCCGCCAGCACCAGTCCCGCCAGCGTGGTACCAGTGCCCGCTGCCAGCCACCAGCCGTCATAATCCGCCCAGCCGATGTCGCTCAATTGCGCGCGCACCTGCTCCACCAGTACCGCACAGCCCAACGCCCCCGCCAGTCCACCGCCACCTTCGGGCACCGGGTGCAGGTGTGGGTACTGCTCGCGCCACGGCCCCCAGAAATCCGGCGCATGCCGCGCGCGATAGCCGCCATAGCCCAGCCAGTGCAACTGCATGCCGAAGGCGTTGAGGTCGAGGACGGTGGGGGTGTCTTGCGCATGGCCACGCAGCAGGCCGACGGTGGCAAAGCCAAAGCGCTTGCCCGCCGCCGCCAGCGCATGCAGATGGTTGGAATGCGCGCCACCCAGGCTGATGATCCCACTGGCGCCAGCAGCCCGACCTTGCGCGAGGTGCTCGGTGAGCTTGAACCACTTGTTGCCGCTGATCAGCGGGTCGATGCGGTCGAGGCGCAGCACGGCCAACTCGACGCCGTCCAGCCAATCGAGCTGCACAGGTTCAAGCGGAGCGTAGGGAAGCCAATCGAAGGGGCCCATCGGGAAGGGTCTGCATGCAAAAAGGGGCGGTAGTCTACCACCGCCCCTTTCGTCGTCTTACAGCTCGGCGGCGAGGCGCGAGCCCTGGTTGATGGCGCGCTTGGCATCCAGCTCGGCCGCCACGTCGGCGCCACCGATCAGGTGCACGTTCTGGCCGGCCGCAACCAAGCCGTCCTGCAGTTCACGCAGCGGGTCTTGCCCGGCGCAGATGACGATATTGTCGACCGCCAGCACCTGCGGCTCGCCCTCGGCACCGATGCGGATATGCAGGCCCTGGTCATCGATCTTCAGGTACTCGACGCTGTTGAGCATCTGCACCTGCTTGTTCTTCAGGCCAGTACGGTGGATCCAGCCGGTGGTCTTGCCGAGGCCATCGCCGACTTTGGAAGTCTTGCGCTGCAGCAGGAACACTTCACGCGCCGGGGCGTGCGGTTGCGGCTTGATACCGGCCACACCGCCACGCGCCTGCAACTGGGTGTCGATGCCCCACTCCTTCCAGAATGCTTCGCGGTCCAGGCTGGTGGACACGCCCTGGTGCACGAGGAATTCCGACACATCGAAACCGATACCGCCGGCGCCGATCACCGCCACGCGCTTGCCGACCGGCTTGCGCTCGAGGATCACGTCCAGGTAGCTCAGCACCTTGGCGTTGTCGATGCCGGGGATCGCCGGCGTGCGCGGCGCGATGCCAGTAGCGAGGATGATCTCGTCATAACCGCCCGCCGCCAGTTGCGGGACATCCACGCGGGTGTTGAGGCACAGCTCGACGTGGGTGGTCTGCAATTTGCGCTTGAAGTAGCGCAGGGTCTCGAAGAACTCTTCCTTGCCGGGCACGCGCTTGGCGATATTGAACTGGCCGCCGATCTCGCTGGCCGAGTCGAACAATGTCACCTGATGGCCGCGTTCGGCCGCCACGGTGGCTGCCGCCAGGCCCGCAGGACCGGCGCCGACCACGGCGATCTTCTTGATCTGCTTGACCGGCAGGTAGTTCAGCTCGGTTTCGTAGCAGGCGCGCGGGTTGACCAGGCAGGTGGTCAGCTTGCCGCCAAAGGTGTGGTCCAGGCAGGCCTGGTTGCAGCCGATGCAAGTGTTGATTTCGTCCGCGCGCCCGGCGGCGGCCTTGTTGACGAACTCAGGATCGGCCAGGAACGGCCGCGCCATCGAGACCATGTCGGCATCGCCCTCAGCGAGGATCTGCTCGGCAATCTCCGGCGTGTTGATACGGTTGGTGGTGATCAGTGGAATCTGCACCGCGCCGCGCAGCTTGGCGGTGACTTTGCTGAACGCGCCACGCGGCACCTTGGTGGCGATGGTCGGGATGCGCGCTTCGTGCCAGCCGATACCGGTGTTGATAATGCTCGCACCGGCTTGTTCGATGGCCTTGGCCAACTGCACGATTTCTTCCCAGGTGCTGCCGCCTTCAACCAGGTCGAGCATCGACAGGCGGAAGATAATAATGAAGTTCGGGCCGACGGCTTCCCGGACGCGGCGCACGATCTCCACCGCCAGGCGCATGCGGTTTTCGTAGCTGCCGCCCCAACGGTCGGTACGCTGGTTGGTGTGCGCGGCGAGGAACTGATTGATGAAGTAGCCTTCGGACCCCATGATTTCCACGCCGTCGTACTCGGCAACCTGGGCCAGCAGCGAGCAGGTGACAAAATCCTGGATCTGCTTCTCGATGCCCTCCTCGTCCAGCTCCTTGGGCTTGAACGGGTTGATCGGCGCCTGGATCGCGCTCGGCGCCACCTGCTTGGGACTGTAGGCATAACGGCCGGCGTGGAGGATCTGCATGCAGATCTTGCCGCCCGCCTCGTGCACGGCCTTCGTCACGATCTTGTGCTTCTGCGCCTCTTCGTCGGTGGTCAGCTTGGCCGCGCCGGCATACACCCCACCTTCATCGTTCGGGCCAATGCCGCCGGTGACCATCAGGCCCACGCCGCCACGCGCACGCTCGGCAAAATAAGCGGCCATGCGTTCGAAGCCGCCGGGCTTTTCCTCCAGGCCAGTGTGCATCGACCCCATCAGGGTGCGGTTGCGCAAGGTGGTAAAACCCAGGTCCAACGGGGCCAGCAGGTGCGGGTAGGCAGCAGCGGTCATGGTACAGCTCCACAACGGATCATCACGGGACGTGGCGCACTCGAACGGTGTGCCATCGGTTTATGTCCCACAGACTAAGAGCCCGCCCGCCGGCGCTCAATGACTGAAACTGACAAGTTATTGATCCAAATGCACAGCGCCCCTTGGCAAGCGGGTGCATGGGCCCTACCCTAGTCGGCGAACCCCGCACTCGGTCTGTTGTCTGTTGCCCCATGCGTAAACTTCTAGCTTTTACCGTCACCATGGCCCTGGTTGCCGCCATCGCCGCGTATCTGGTCTGGACCCAGAAGCGCCCCGTGGCGCATTACCTGTCGGACCTGCGCATCACCCTCGCCGTCAACGAAGGCCTGCCTGCCGACCGCGGCAACTTGCTGGGCATCCAGCCTGAGCTGTTTCCCGCCGACTACCAGAGCCTGGAACGCCTGCACCTGAAGCTCGCGGCCTACCTGCAAAAAGCCCGTGACCAGGGGCTGATCAACGACAAGACCATCGTGGTGCTGCCGGAACACATCGGCACGTGGCTGATGCTCACCGGCGAAAAGAACGAGGTGTACCAGGCCCTGCACGTGAAGGACGCGATGAACTGGCTGTCCGTCAGCAACCCCGTGCTGTTCCTGCGCGCCTGGATCAGCGCCACCGGCGACAGCCGCACCGACGACGCCTACCTGCGCATGAAGGCCAAGGGCATGGCCCGCGACTATCAGTTGCTGTTCGGCGGCCTGGCCAAGGAATTTGGCGTGACCCTGGTGGCCGGCTCCATCACCCTGCCCAACCCCAGTGTCAGCCAGGGACAACTGCAGATCGGCTCGGGCGCGCTCTATAACGCCAGTGTGGTCTTCAATGCTGACGGCTTGCCGCTTGGCGATCCGCAGCGCCAGCTCTACCCGATCTACGATGAACGCGGTTTTATCCAACCGGGTGACGAAAACGTCGTCAGCGTGGTCGACACCCCGGCCGGCCGCCTCGGTGTGCTGGTCGGCAGTGACAGCTGGTACCCGGACAACTACCGCAAGCTCAACGAGCAAGGCGCGCAACTGATCGCGGTGCCCGCCTTTGTGCTCGGCCGCGATACCTGGGATCGCCCATGGCGCGGCTTCAAAAGCGTGTCGACGCCGACTGAAATCAGCCTCAAGCCCGAAGAGCTCAGCGAAGGTGAGGCGTGGCGTCGCCTCACGCTGATCAGCCAGTCGCCCGTCAGCCACGCCACGGCCGGCATGAGCGTATTCCTGCGCGGGCAGTTCTGGGACCTGGGCACCGCCGGCCACAGCTTTCTCAGCAACAACGGGCAGATCAACGCCGACGGCGAGGCCCGTGGCGCACGCCTGTTGAATATCTGGCTGTGAAACCGGTCCGGCTGGGGGATCTGTCGGTGGGCTTCGTGCACACCCTGGCAGACGCCATCCACAGTCACGGCCTCGACCCCCAGCCGCTGCTGCTGCAATACGGCCTGGACCCGGCGCGTCTCGCCGAGGCTGGCGCACGCTTGTCGATCCCACGCTATATGCGCCTGGGCCACGCGGCCATCCAGCTCACCGGCGACCCCGCCCTGGGCCTGCGCATGGGCCAGCTCAGCCGCCTGAGCCAGGCCGGGCTGGCCGGGGTCACCGCCGCCCAGGCGCCCAACGTGCGCGAGGCCGCCCGCACGCTGACACGCTTCGAGGCGTTGTACGGCTCCAACTATCGCGGGCAATCGAGCTTTCACGAAGACGCCGAAGGCGCCTGGCTGCGCTTCTATTCCATCAGCCCGTACAACGCCTATAACCGCTTTGTGGTGGACTCGATCATCGCCGGCTGGCTGCACCAATTGTCGGGCCTGGCCCAGCAACCGGTGCAGGCGCAAAAGGTCGAGATCGAATTCGAAGCGCCCGACTACAGCGAGCAATACAGCATGCTGGGCGACAGTCCGATCCAATTTGGGGCCGAGGTCAATCAACTGCGCTTGAGCCAACCGACCCTGGCGCTGCGCAATCCACAGCACTGCCCGAGTACCTGGCAACTGTTGCTGCAATTGTGTGAACGCGAACTGGAGCAGTTGACCCGCACCCGCAGCCTGCGCGAGCGCATTACCCGTTTGCTCGGGCCGATGCTCAATGGCGGCCGGGAACCCGACCTGGAAGAAGTGGCGGCACGCTTGAAGCTGCCAACCTGGACGCTGCGCCGCAAACTGGCCGAAGAAGGCACTCAGTTTCGCGCGATTCTCAACGATACCCGTCGCGATTTGGCCATGACCTACATTCGCGATACGGAACTGGCGTTCGGCGAAATCGCCTACTTGCTCGGTTTTGCCTCGGCCCAGGCGTTTCAACGCGCCTTCAGGCGGTGGAACAACCAGACCCCAGGGGAATTTCGCCGCAGTCAACGGCATTCCGCCTGAAGTCGGTCTTACAGCTCTGTTGCATCGTCTGCGGGTTCCAGCGGGTCCAACTCAATCGCGTGGTACTCGAGCAGTTCTTCCTGGTAATCGTCCATCGTGGACTCCTTGTTTGATTGAAAAGCGGCTGCAGATAAATGACCTGCACTGCCAGCCTAAAGTGCCGTGATGACGAAAAAAAGTCGATGCGATGACGTTCCTGCACGTGCAGATTAAACGTAGCAGCGTCCGGCTGATTTAGCACTTCGCCGTTGAGGTGCGATTGCAATCATTGCAAATGCAATCATATTTCCAGTAGGGTACGAGCCTCTGTTGCCAGGAGCCTTGCCCCCATGCCCGCCTCTACCGCAAACGCCGCGCAGCTGTGCATCAATGCGCTGACCACGACCGAACATGCGCGCAGCTCACCGCTGTATGCCGTGATGACCATGGCCAATACCCTGGAATTGAGTCGCCAGGCCTGGGTGATCCGTGGCCAGTCGCGCTCCCGGCGCGTCAGTAATTGGCCGAGTTGGTTCGCGCGCAACACCGGGGAAAAGCCGCTGTTGTACCTGCACAGCGCCATCTCATCGGCGCAGCTGAGTGCGCTGTCGGACGAGACCGCGCAGCGCGGCATCTTATGCAACGACATCGAGAACCAGCCCTCGCCCTGGCCCCGGGGCGCGCAACCTTCGCTGCCGTTGTGGCTGGCCACCAACCCGCGCTGCACCCCGTATGACCCGGCCTCGGGCGACGAAGCGCGGGCGATTGTGCTAGCGGGGTTGCGCGCGTTGTACGTCGACGGCCAGCCGGGGTTCTATTACCTGGCCCTGCACGACCATGAAAGCGCGGTGCCGATGGCGGAGCAGGCGCGTGAGGATGCGCTCAAGGGCATGTACCCGATCCGGCGTGAAGGCGCGGATGTGCGCCTGCTCGGTGCGGGCCATGCATTGGAAGCGGTGGTGCAGGCCGCGCGCCTGCTGGAGCAGGACTGGAACATCAGCGCACAGCTCTGGAGTTGCCCCAGCTACACACGGCTGGCCCGCGAGGCAGCGGCCGCCGAACGCTGGAATCGTCTGCATCCGGGCGCGCCCAAACGCAGCTGTCACTTGCGTGAGTGCCTGGCGGGAAGTCGCGCGCCGGTGGTTGCCGTCACCGGCTATCCGCAAGCGATTGTCGATCAGTTAAGGGCGCACGTGGATGCACGCTTCGTCGCGTTGGGCGCGGGGTCGGTGCAGGCGGCGGCGCCGAGTCGGGATTGGATAGTGGTATCGGCGCTCAGGGCGTTGGCGGATGAAGGGCGGATCGACGCGCTGCACGTACAGGCCGCGATGAATCGCTATGCATTGAAATGCGCTTGACGGCAGACCGGCACCTACACGGTTTCTTCGTGGGGCTTCAGGTTTTGCGGCGACTGCGGGTCTGGACGCCCGCGTCCATCGCCAGCCCGGCAGTGCGTTCCAGTGCGTCGGCGAAGGCCTGGCGCTGCTCCGGCTCGATTTGCGACAGGAATAACTCGTCCACCGTGCTTTCGTAGATCGCCCACATTTTTTTGCGCAAGACCCGGCCGGCGTCGGTGATCGAGGCAAACGCCGCGCGGCCATCACCGTCGGAGCGCGAACGCAGCACCAGGCCGTCCTTTTCCAGGCGGTCCACCAGGCGAGTGAGGTTGTAGCGCTCGATGGCCAGCACGTCGGCCAATTCGTGCATGCGGCGGGTACCGTCGGGGCCGCTTTCCAGGCCCCACAGCGCGTCGTACCAGGCATAGGGCGGCAGGTCGGCCGCGGCCAGGCGGCGCTCGATTTCACGGATGACCGTCCTGTGGGCCCTGACAAAGCGGAACCAGACATCAGGCTCTTTCGACGACATGCAACACCATCCGGGGAATTTCAAGAAGGTTGCAATAGTAGCTCATCCCGCGCTAGATTCGGTCATGTAGTTGCAATTGCAATTACTTTTGACGGCACTCCCACAAGGAGACCGACACTTGAAATCCGCCTACCCTGGAGCCTCCCATGACCCCGAACAACGCAGTCCGCCGCGATGACGATCCACAGGAAACCCGCGAGTGGCTGGAGTCCATCGAATCGGTGCTGTCCACCGAAGGCCGCCCGCGCGCCCACTACCTGATCGATCAATTGCTGGATTTCGACGTGGCGCGGCATGGCGACTTCTACGGGCGCGTCACCACGCCCTACGTCAACACCATCCCGGTGGACCGCCAGTTGCCCTACCCCGGCAACCTCGCCATTGAGCGACGCACCAACGCGTTTATCCGCTGGAACGCCATGGCCATGGTGTTGCGTGCAGGCAAACACTCAGGTGTGGGTGGGCATATCGCGACTTATGCGTCAGCCGCCGTGCTGTACGACGTAGGCTTTGACCACTTCTTCCGTGGCCGTACCGACACCTTCGACGGCGACCTCGTGTATATCCAGGGCCATTCCTCACCGGGCATCTACGGGCGCGCTTACCTCGAAGGCCGTATCAGCGAAGCCCAGCTGGACAATTTCCGCCGCGAGGCGGGTGGCGACGGTATTTCGTCCTATCCTCACCCGCGGCTGATGCCGGACTTCTGGCAATTCCCCACCGTGTCCATGGGCCTTGGGCCGATCACTTCGGCCTACCAGGCGCGCTTCATGCGCTACCTGGAACTGCGTGGCCTCAAGCAGCATCAGGGCCGCAAGGTGTGGGCGTTCCTCGGTGATGGCGAAATGGACCAGCCGGAATCCCTGGCCGCTATCTCACTGGCCGGTCGCGAGAAACTCGACAACCTGATCTTCGTGGTCAACTGCAACCTGCAGCGCCTCGACGGCCCCGTGCGTGGCAATGCCAAGGTGATCCAGGAGTTCGAAAGCCTGTACCGCGCCGCCGGCTGGAACGTGATCAAGGTGATCTGGGGCGGCGGCTGGGACGCGCTGCTGGAAAAAGACCAGAGCGGCCTGCTGCGCCAACGCATGATGGAATGCGTGGACGGCGACTATCAGAACTACAAGTCGCAGAACGGTGCCTACGTGCGCGAACACTTCTTCGGCAAATACCCGGAGTTGCTCGCACTGGTTGCGGATATGTCCGACGACGAAATCTGGAAACTCTCACGCGGCGGCCATGACCCGGACAAGGTCTACAACGCTTATGCGGCAGCCGTTCGCCACACGGGACGCCCGACGGTGATCCTGGCGAAAACCGTCAAGGGCTTCGGCATGGGCGAAGCCGGCGAAGGCCAGAACATCAACCACCAGCTGAAAAAAATGGGCGCCGACGCCGTCAAGGCCTTCCGCGACCGTTTCGACCTGGAAGTGGCTGACGATCAACTCGACGCAATCCCCTACCTCAAGCCGGCCGCCGACAGCGAGGAAGCACGCTACTTCGCGGCACGGCGCCAGGCGTTGGGCGGCTATGTGCCAGCGCGGCACGCGGCGGTCCAAGCGTTGCAGATCCCCGAACTGAGCGCCTTCGCCACCCAGCTCAAGGACACCGGTGACCGCGCGATCTCGACCACCATGGCTTTCGTGCGCATCCTCGGCACCCTGCTCAAGGATCCGCACCTGGGCAAGCTGATCGTGCCTATCGTGCCGGACGAGTCACGCACCTTTGGCATGGAAAGCCTGTTCCGCCAGATCGGCATCCACTCGGCCGTCGGCCAGCTCTACACCCCACAGGACGCCGGGCAACTGAGCTACTACAAGGAGAGCAAGGACGGACAGATCATGCAGGAAGGCCTGAATGAATCCGGCGCCATTTCCTCATGGATCGCGGCGAGTACGTCCTACAGCAACCACGGCCTGATGACCGTGCCGTTCTATATTTTCTATTCGATGTTCGGCTTCCAGCGCGTCGGTGACCTGGCGTGGGCTGCTGGCGATGCACGGGCACGCGGCTTCCTGCTCGGCGCCACGGCCGGGCGCACCACGCTGATGGGCGAAGGCTTGCAGCATGACGATGGCCACAGCCACATCCTGTCCTCGGTGATTCCGTGCTGCGTGTCTTACGACCCGACCTTTGCCTACGAGCTGGCGGTGATTATTCGCGAAGGCATGCGGCGCATGTACGTCGAACAGGAGGACATTTACTACTACATCACCCTGCTCAACGAAAACTACCCGCACCCGGCGATGCCGGACGGAGTGGAAGACGGCATTCTAAAAGGCATGTACCGCCTCAGCGGTGGCCCCAAAGCCCAGGTGCAACTGATGGGCAGTGGTTCGATCCTGCGCGAGGTCATCGCCGCCGCCGCCCTGCTCGCCGAGGATTTCGACGTCCAGAGCGCGGTGTGGAGCGTGACCAGCCTCACCGAATTGCGCCGTGACGGGCACGCGGTTGAACGCTGGAACCTGCTGCATCCGGACAGTGAGCCGCGTGTGAGTTACGTCGAGCAATGCCTGCAAGCGCACACGGGGCCCGTGGTGGTCGCAACGGACTACATGAAGCTGTTCGCCGATCAGATCCGCCCGTTCGTTCCCGCTCGACGCTTTGTCGCGCTGGGCACCGATGGCTTCGGACAGTCGGACACCCGGGAAACGTTGCGCGCATTCTTCGAGGTGGACCGGCACTTCATCGCGCTGGCGGCCCTCAAGGCGCTGGCGGATGACGGCGTGATCGGTCGGGACAAGGTCAGTGAAGCGATCAAACGCTACGGGATCAACGTCGACAAGGTCGATCCCGTAGCCGTCTGAGTTACTGCGCGGGCGTCGGCAGAGGAGGAATCGCCTCTGTCGGCGGCGGCAGGTCGGGGGTAGTCGCTGCGGGTGCAGGTTCGGCCTGCGGCGCAATCGGTGCAGCCTCGGGAGCCGGCACCACCGGCTCAGAGGCCGCTGGCGCAGCCGGTTCTTCCTTCGGCGCCTCGACCTTTTCGGCGGGTGGCGGTGTCTTGGGCTCCGGCACTCCGAGGTCAGCCTTGGGCTTCTCGGGAATATGCTCGGCCTTTTTCACTTCCTGCGGCAGGAACACGTCCACCAGCGCAAAGTAACGGTCGTAGAACTTCGGCGCAGAGACTGTCTCGCTCGCGACCTTGACCATCGAGTCATCGGTGGAGCCGATTGGCATCGAGACCGACCCCAACACTCCCACACCCAGGCTCGCGGAGTTGTTGACCTTCTTCAGCGCATAGCGATCCTGCAAGGCATTGGCGAACATCGTCGAGTGGTTGTTGCCTTTGCCATCATCGGCGCACACCACGTTGAAGCTGATCTGCAGATGGGTCTCGCCGGTCTGCTGGAAGCTCTTGTTACCGACCACCAGTTTCGGATCGTTGCTGGTGATGATGTAGCCCTGGCTCAGCAAGGCCCGGCGTGCGGCTTCGCAAGCCGCGACATCGGTGACCGGATAATCCCGGGAAAACGTACCGGAGTCGTCGAAATTCTCATGTTCATAAATAGCGGTCTTGGGTGACGAGCAGCCCGCGGCGCCCGCCAACACCAGCGCCAACCCGAGGCTACGCAAGTGAAATGATGTCGACATTGAAAATCCTGAGGAAAACAGTCCGGGCGGTATTGTGCAACAGAACGCGTGCTTGGCGCGCGCATTCCTGTCGGTAAAACGTCACAGGCCTACACGACAGCTGCCGTGGGAAAAAGCCCGGCACACATATGATCAATAAACACGCGTAATTTCGCCGAGGCATGGCGACTTGATGGCCATAGCATCCAGAAACTGCCCCGGTGTTCGAGGTAGTCATCCAGCACCCGTTGCAAACGTCCCTGCGCCACGGCCTGGTTGACCATGTAGTCCGGCAGGCAGGCTATGCCCAGGCCCTCGTGCACCACATGGTTGAGCGACTCGATGGTGGTGCTGACCAACGGTGTACGCAAGGTCGGCTCCGCAGTGCCCGGCGCAAGGCGCAGCGGCCAGTGCTCGAGTTTACCGGTGGCGCAGAACTTGTGGCGCAGGCAGGCATGTTCGCTCAGGTGGTGGGGTTGCAACGGCGTACCATGCAGCTGGAAGTAAGCCGGGGTGCCCACCAGCACCAATTGGTAATGCCCCAGGTGGCGCGCCATCAAGCGCGAATCTTCCGGCTTGCCGGTGCGAATCACCGCATCGAACCCTTCCTCAATCACGTCCACCATGCGGTCGGAAAAATCCACATCCAGCTCGATGTCCGGATAAGCGCGCATGAAGTCGCTGAGCACGGGCATCAGCAGGCCCCGCACTTGCGGCACGCTGATGCGCAGTTTGCCGCGGGGCGTTGCGCTGGCCTCGGTCAGCTCGCGCTCGGCGGCCTCCACCTCGGCAAGAATGCGCCGTGATCGCTCCAGAAACAGCGAGCCTTCGCTGGTCAAGGTGATACTGCGGGTGCTGCGATGAAACAGCCGCACGCCGAGGCGTTCCTCCATGCGTGCAATGCTTTTGCCCACTGCTGAAGAGGACACCCCCAGCACGCGACCGGCGGCGGTGAAACTGCGCGTTTCCGCCACCTGCACGAAAACCGAGAGGCTGCCCAAGCTGTCCATGATCACGCCCTTTTTGATTGCGGACGCCTGAGTCCGATAAGTTCGGAACCTTAGCCTGTTTTTCCGACGTGCACAGCCCCCTACTCTGGCGCCTTGCCCTTTTGCATGGATAGAGTTTGATGACCGCACTCACCGATTCCCCACCCGTTACCCAGCGTGACGCACTGCCGCTCGGCGGTTTGCTCGCATTGGCATCGGCAGGCTTTATCACCATCCTCACCGAGGCCATGCCCGCCGGGCTCCTGCCGCAGATGGGCGAAGGCCTCGGCGTGTCGCCCGCGCTGGTCGGCCAATTGGTCACGCTCTACGCCTTGGGCTCGTTGCTGGCGGCCATCCCGCTCACGCTGCTGACCCGCGGCTGGCGACGACGGCCATTGCTGCTGATTGCCATCGGTGGCTTTGCCCTGGTCAACAGCGTGACCGCGCTGTCCAGCCATTACGGACTGACGCTGGTAGCGCGTTTTTTTGCCGGGGTCTTCGCCGGGCTGCTCTGGGCACTGCTGGCCGGTTATGCCAGCCGGATGGTTGCCCCGCACCTGCAAGGCCGGGCGATCGCGATCGCGATGCTGGGCGCACCATTGGCCCTGTCCCTGGGCGTACCGGCCGGTACCCTGCTCGGCACGCTAGTCGGCTGGCGCCTGAGTTTTGCGATCATGACCGGGCTGACGCTGGTGTTGCTGGTGTGGGCGCGCTGGCAGCTTCCGGACTTTGCCGGCCAACCCGCACAGCAGCGCCTGGGCCTGCGCCAGGTACTCAGGTTACCCGGCATTCGTCCGGTGCTGTGGGTGACCTTTACCTACGTACTGGCCCACAACATTCTCTACACCTACATCGCCCCGCTGTTGGTGCCGGCCGGGATTACCGCCGACGTCGACCGCGTGCTGCTGGTGTTTGGCTTGGCCGCATTGCTGAGCATCTGGCTGGCTGGGGTGCTGATTGACCAGTGGTTGCGCACACTGCTGCTGATCAGTTGTGCGCTGTTTGGCCTGATTGCCGTGGCCCTGGCGTTCTGGATCAACGTCCCCGCCGTCATCTATGTCGCAGTGGCCTTATGGGGCCTGGCGTTCGGCGGACTGCCGGCCTTGCTGCAGACCGCACTCGCGAAGTCAGCGGGAGCGTCGGCGGACGCTGCGCAATCGATGCTGGTGACCGTGTGGAACCTCGGCATAGCCGGCGGCGGCCTGGCCGGCGGCGTATTGCTGCAGGGCTGGGGCGTCTCGGCCTTTGCCTGGGCGGTGGTACTGCTGATGCTGCTGGCCCTGGCCGGCGCCTTACAGGCTGCGCCCCAGCAACTGGCCCGGCCAACCCTCCAGGTTGAAGGTTGAGATTCGCGTATAGCCGCACGACTCATAAAAACCCACCAGGTCACCTGTGCCGCCGGCGTAGCAGTCCACCCGCAGGCGCGTGACACCGGCTGCGCGCGCCTGGTCATCGGCGAATGCCAACAGGCGCCGCCCCAGGCCGCGTACACGGGGGTCGCGCGCGGCGATCAACAATCGCACATACACCTCCGGCTCGGCCGCCGCTGGCACATAAGGCATCGGCTCGCCCAGCACCAGTGCAGCCAGGATCTGCCCCGTGGGGGCCTCTACCACCCAGGCACCCGGCAGTGCGCAGGCTTGCGACACTTGCGCGACTCGACGGGGCGAGGCCGACCAGGGCTCAGTGCCCCATTGATGGTTATTGCCCAGGCGTGCGAACCACTCAATCACCTCGTCAAACACCTGCAGCACCGCAGGAACATCCGCCTCAGTGGCGCGACGGATCACCCAGCCTTCCTGTTCCTGAATCAACACGCGTGAACCTCCTTGCTCGACGATTGCGAACCCCCAGTCTAGCGCACAAAAAAAAGCCCCCGGTCATCGCTGGCCGGGGGCTTTCTTATTCAAACCGCCATCAGTACTTCTTGATGTCGGCCTTGGTTTCCAACTGCTTGCGGTACGCCGCGAAGTCCTGCTGGCCGACACGGGAAGCGAGGAAGCGGCGGTATTGCGCTTTTTCTTCTTCCGATGGGGCTGCGGCTTCATTGACGCCGTTCAAGCGCACGATCACCAGGCTACCGTCAGCCAGGGTCACGGTGGTAAAGGTCGGCTTGTCCTTGGCCGCAGGCTTGGGCATGCGGAACAGGGCTTGCAGCACGGCCGGGTCAATCGCTTCCTGGCTACGGGTAGCCGCTTCAGTGACTTTCCAGGCCTGACCATCGATCGGTTGGTTCAGCGGGGTCTTGCCATCACGCAGGCTGGCGATCAACTCGTCGGCATGCGTCTTGGCAGCGGCGCTGGCGCGCTCCTTGATCATCTGTGCACGGATCGGCGCAGCAACGCTTTCCAGCGGCAGTTGCGCAGGTTTGCGGTGCTCTTTGGCACGCAGCACGATGATGGTTTCCGGGTCGAGTTCGATGGCGCTGCTGTTGGCACCTTCATCCAGGACTTCCGGGCTGAACGCAGCGGTGACCACGGCACGGTTGGCCGCAACGCCTTCGCCACCTTCACGGCCAAACGGCGCGGAGGTGTGCACGGTCAGCTTCAGGTCGGACGCTGGCTGGGCCAGGTCAGAGGCTTCGAATGCCGCATCTTCCAATTGCTTGGTCGCTTCGACAAAACGCTGCTCGACCTGCTGGGTCTTGAGCTCGCGGGTCAGCTTGTCCTTCAGGCTGGCGAACGTCGGCACTTGCGGTGCCTCAACGCCCAACAACTTGATCAAGTGCCAACCGAAGGTGCTGCGCACCGGCGCCGAAACCTGGTCCTTGTTCAACGCGTACAAGGCGGTTTCAAAATCCGGGTCGTAGACGCCAGGGCCGGCAAAGCCGAGGTCGCCGCCATTGTTGGCCGAACCTGGATCCTGGGAGAACTCCTTGGCCAGGGCTTCGAACGACTCGCCCTTGGCCAGACGCGCCTGGATTTCCTCGATCTTGGCCTTGGCTTGCGCGTCGGTGACCTTGTCGTTGACTTCAATCAGGATGTGCGCCGCACGACGCTGTTCAGCGAGGTTGGCGGTTTCTTTCTGATAGGCCGCCTGCAACTCCTCGTCCTTGACCGCAACCTGGTCGAAGAAGGACGACTTCTTCAACTCCAGATAGTCGATGACCACCTGGTCCGGGGTCATGAACTCCTTGGCGTGCTGGTCGTAGTAAGCCTTGACCTCGTCGTCGGTGAGTTTCACCGCGCCAGGGTTGGCCTTGATGTTGACGGTGGCGAAATCGCGGGTCTGCTTCTCCAGACGGGCAAAAGCGTTCACCTCGGCGTCGGTCACGAAACCGCTGCCGGCGATGCCTGCGCGAACCTGGCCGATGAGCATTTCCTGGGTCAGCATCTGACGGAACTGCAGTCGGCTGTAGCCCAGTTGACGGATCACCTGGTCAAAGCGTTCGGCACTGAACTTGCCGTCCACCTGGAATTCCGGCGTCTGCAGGATGACCTGGTCCAGTGCTGCTTCAGAGAAGCCGAACTTGGAATCAGCCGCGCCTTGCAGCAGCAACTTGCGATCGATCAGGCCCTTGAGGGCGGCGTCGCGCAGCAGTTTTTCGTCGAGCAGCGAAGCATCGAAATCCTTGCCCAGCTGTTGCATCAGTTGGCGACGTTGCATGTCGACAGCCTGGCTCAGTTCGGTCTGGGTGATTTCTTCACCGTTGACCTTGGCCACGTCCTGCTTGGTGTTGGTCGAAGCCTGAAAAATAGCCTCGATACCGGTGAACGCCATCAAAGCGACGATGATCCCGATAATGGTCTTGGCAATCCAGCCTTGTGAATTGTCCCTGATATTTTGCAGCATGCGTCCCCCAGAAACGGTTGAACTTCAAAAATTGGCAACCGTGGAGCGTGGGTAGAGTCCGGATAGAAGAAAGGCGCATCCGAGGATGCGCCTTCTCGTAACTGGCGGAGCGGACGGGGGTTTGAACCCACACCCCCGGCGTGGCGACCCGATGGATACGTGGGTCAGCTGCCGCTCCGCTGCCAGGCCAGACCTGCGTCCGACCCGGGTAGGCAAAGGCTTGATCGAAGCTTAGTTAACGGCTTCTTTCAGGGCTTTACCGGCTTTGAAACCTGGTTTCTTGGCAGCAGCGATTTGCAGTGCTTTGCCAGTCTGTGGGTTACGGCCAGTGCGAGCTGGGCGGTCAGTCACAGAGAAAGTACCGAAGCCTACCAGTACTACGGAGTCGCCGGCCTTCAGAGCGCCAGTGACGGATTCGATTACTGCATCCAGCGCACGGCCAGCAGCAGCTTTCGGGATATCAGCGGATGCAGCGATAGCATCAATCAGTTCCGACTTGTT
This sequence comes from Pseudomonas sp. TH21, assembly GCF_016651025.1. Lineage (NCBI taxonomy): Bacteria > Pseudomonadati > Pseudomonadota > Gammaproteobacteria > Pseudomonadales > Pseudomonadaceae > Pseudomonas > Pseudomonas sp. TH21. The sequence goes on from NZ_JAEKEQ010000001.1 coordinate 4,189,750, forward strand.
CACTCTAAGTCCCCTTATATATCTATTGAGTATGATTCTAAGTTTTTTGGTGAAAGCAAAAACCAGTGCTGAATGGCCTACAGACACTTAAGAGCCGCTTTATAACAAGGGCTCTAAAAAGCTGTCAAGGAAGCCCCCAGGCTTCAACACATTAATGCGTGCTAATTCTTTCCTTGGAATCAGACTCGCGCTTTTCGTCCTTAGCGACTATCTCCGGAGCCACATCCGGCAAGGGCTCCGGCGCGTATTGCAGCGCAATTTGCAGGACCTCGTCAATCCATTTAACCGGTTTAATCTGAAGATCCTGCTTGATGTTGTCAGGAATTTCCTTCAGATCGCGAACATTCTCTTCAGGAATGATCACGGTCTTGATTCCACCCCGGTGTGCAGCGAGTAATTTCTCTTTCAAACCACCGATAGCCAATACCTGGCCACGCAGGGTAATTTCCCCGGTCATGGCGACATCGGCGCGCACCGGAATACCGGTCAATGCCGACACCAGGGCCGTGCACATGCCTACGCCTGCGCTAGGGCCGTCTTTGGGCGTAGCCCCTTCCGGCATGTGGATGTGGGTGTCGTGCTTCTCGTGGAAGTCCAGGGGGATCCCCAGGCTCCTTGCGCGGCTGCGCACCACGGTCTGCGCGGCGGTAATCGATTCGACCATCACATCGCCCAGCGAACCGGTCTTGATCAACTGGCCCTTGCCCGGGATCACTGCTGCTTCAATGGTCAGCAATTCGCCGCCCACCTGGGTCCACGCCAGGCCAGTCACCTGCCCTACCTGGTCCTGCTGCTCGGCCAGGCCGTAGCGGAATTTACGCACACCCAGGAAGTGCTCCAGGGAGTCGGCCGTGACCTTCACCGAGAAGCGTTTTTCCAGCGCATGTTCCTTGACTGCCTTGCGGCAGATCTTCGCGATCTGGCGCTCAAGGCCGCGCACACCGGCCTCGCGGGTGTAGTAACGAACGATGTCGCGGATCGTCTCGACCTCGAATTCGATCTCGCCCTTCTTCAGGCCGTTGGCCGAAATCTGCTTGGGCGCGAGGTATTTGACGGCGATGTTGATCTTCTCGTCTTCGGTGTAACCCGGCAGACGAATCACCTCCATCCGGTCCAGCAGCGCTGGCGGGATATTCATCGAGTTGGAGGTGCACAGGAACATCACGTCGGAGAGGTCGTAGTCGACTTCCAGGTAATGGTCGTTGAAATTGTGGTTCTGCTCGGGGTCGAGCACCTCGAGCAATGCCGAGGCCGGATCGCCGCGCATGTCGCTGCCCATCTTGTCGATTTCATCGAGCAGGAACAGCGGGTTGCGCACGCCCACTTTCGTCATCTTTTGAATCAATCTTCCTGGCATCGAACCGATGTAGGTACGGCGATGACCACGGATTTCCGCTTCGTCACGCACGCCACCGAGGGCCATGCGCACGAATTTCCGGTTGGTGGCATTGGCAATGGACTCGGCCAGGGAGGTTTTACCCACACCAGGCGGCCCTACCAGGCACAGCACCGGGCCACGAATCTTCTTCACGCGCTTTTGCACGGCGAGGTATTCGAGGATGCGCTCTTTGACTTCTTCGAGGCCGTAGTGGTCGGCATCCAGGATGTCCTCGGCGCGCGCCAGGTCCAGGCGTACCTTGGTCTGGGCCTTCCACGGCACTTGCACCAGCCAGTCGATGTAGGAGCGAACCACAGTGGCTTCAGCGGACATCGGCGACATTTGCTTGAGCTTGTTCAGCTCGGCATTGGCCTTGGTCAGCGCGTCTTTCGGCAGGCCGGCGGCATCGATGCGCTTTTTCAGCTCTTCGATTTCGTTGTGGCCTTCCTCGCTGTCGCCGAGCTCCTTCTGAATGGCCTTCATCTGCTCATTCAGGTAGTACTCGCGCTGGCTGCGCTCCATTTGTTTCTTCACACGACCACGGATGCGCTTCTCAACCTGCAGCAGGTCGATTTCGGCATCCAGCAGCGCCAGCACGTGTTCGACACGGGCCGGCAGGTCGATGATTTCGAGGATGTCCTGCTTCTGCTCGATCTTCAGCGCCATGTGCGCAGCCATGGTGTCGACCAGGCGGCTTGGCTCATCGATGCTGTTAAGCGAAGACAGCACTTCAGCCGGGACTTTCTTGCCCAGCTGCACATACTGCTCGAACTGCGAGAGCAGGCTGCGGACAAAGACTTCGGATTCGCGCTCAGGGGCTTCGACTTCGTCGATCAGCGCCACTTCGGCGCGCAGGTGGCCGTCCACCTCCATGAAGCGCTCGACCGCACCGCGTTGCTCGCCTTCAACCAGCACCTTGACGGTGCCATCAGGCAGTTTGAGCAGTTGCAGTACGGTGGCAATGGTACCGACGCGATACAGGGCATCTTCGCCAGGATCATCATCGGCAGGATTTCTCTGGGCCAACAGCAGGATCTGCTTGTCGCCCGTCATCGCGGCCTCGAGGGCTTCGATAGACTTCTCGCGCCCCACGAACAGCGGGATAACCATGTGCGGATAGACGACGACATCACGCAACGGCAGGAGAGGCAATTCGATGGTTGTCTTCATGATTTCGCCTCTATGACAGTTGAAAAGTACGCTTGAAACCAAGATGGGGGCTGCGTGTAAAAAAAACAAGCTCAATGCTGGCAGTTACACGCAGTAAAAAATCTTCATGAAAAACAAAGGGGCCCCTAAAGGCCCCTTGTTTGTACCGAAACTGCGAAACGCTTACGCGTCTGGCGCAGCCTTGGCAGCCGGCTCACTGTTTTCGTAGATATACAGTGGCTTGGACTTGCCTTCTATAACGCTTTCATCGATCACCACTTTACTCACCTCGGACTGCGAGGGGATTTCGTACATGGTGTCGAGCAACACGCCTTCGAGAATCGAGCGCAGGCCACGTGCACCGGTCTTGCGCTCCAGTGCCCGCTTGGCCACCGATTTGAGCGCGTCGGTACGGAACTCGAGGTCTACACCTTCCATTTCGAACAGCTTCGCGTATTGCTTGGTCAGGGCGTTCTTCGGCTCGGTGAGGATCTGAATCAGAGCAGCCTCATCCAGCTCGTCCAACGTGGCCAGGACCGGCAGACGGCCGACGAATTCCGGGATCAGACCGAACTTGACCAGATCGTCAGGCTCGACTTCACGCAGGGACTCGCCCACTTTCTTGCCTTCTTCCTTGCTGCGCACTTCTGCACTGAAACCGATACCGCCACGGGTGGAACGCTGCTGGATAACCTTCTCCAGACCCGAGAACGCACCGCCACAGATGAACAGGATGTTGCGCGTATCAACCTGAAGGAATTCCTGCTGCGGATGCTTGCGGCCGCCTTGTGGCGGTACGGAAGCGACCGTGCCTTCAATCAGTTTCAACAGGGCCTGCTGCACGCCTTCACCGGAAACATCCCGGGTGATCGACGGGTTGTCGGACTTGCGCGAGATCTTGTCGATTTCGTCGATGTAGACAATACCCATCTGGGCTTTCTCTACGTCGTAGTCACATTTCTGCAGCAGTTTCTGAATGATGTTCTCGACGTCCTCACCCACGTAGCCAGCCTCGGTGAGGGTGGTTGCGTCGGCGATGGTGAACGGAACGTTCAGCAGGCGAGCGAGGGTTTCTGCAAGCAGGGTCTTACCCGAGCCTGTAGGACCGATCAGCAAGATGTTGCTTTTGCCGAGTTCGACTTCGTCGCCTTTCTTGTCACGCTGGTTCAAGCGCTTGTAGTGGTTGTACACCGCTACGGCCAGAACCTTCTTTGCACGCTCTTGACCGATGACATACTGGTCAAGGATGCCGCTGATTTCTTTAGGCGAAGGCAATTTATGCGCGCTGCTTTCGGCCTGTGCTTCCTGCACCTCCTCACGGATGATGTCATTGCACAGGTCGACGCACTCGTCGCAGATAAAGACCGAGGGGCCGGCAATCAATTTGCGTACTTCATGCTGGCTTTTGCCACAGAAGGAGCAATAGAGCAGCTTGCCGTTGTCCTCGCCGTTGCGGGTGTCAGTCATTCGTTCGATCCAAATCCGATAGGCTTGCAACACAAGATGAAGGCTTATGCGGGCTTTTTCAAGCCCGCCGATGATCGGACATGCCGACCAGCCCTATTTTGAGCGGCTTATATTAAGCGGGGCGCTTTTCGATCACTGCGTCGATCAACCCGTAATCACGCGCGACTTCGGCGCTCATGAAGTTGTCGCGGTTGGTGTCGCGCTCGATTTCTTCCAGGGTGCGCCCGCTGTGCTTGGCCATCAGCGTGTTGAGACGCTCGCGGATGAAGAGGATTTCCTTGGCGTGGATTTCGATGTCCGACGCCTGGCCCTGGAAACCGCCCAGTGGCTGGTGAATCATCACGCGCGAGTTCGGCAGGCAGAAACGCTTGCCGTGGGCCCCTGCGGTGAGCAGGAACGCGCCCATGCTGCAGGCCTGGCCGATGCAAGTGGTCGATACATTCGGCTTGATGAACTGCATGGTGTCGTAGATCGACATGCCCGCCGTCACCGAACCGCCAGGTGAGTTGATGTAGAGATGGATGTCCTTGTCCGGGTTTTCCGCTTCAAGGAACAGCAGTTGCGCACAGATCAGGTTGGCCATGTAGTCCTCTACCGGGCCCACCAGAAAGATCACTCGCTCCTTGAGCAGGCGCGAGTAGATGTCGTAGGCGCGTTCGCCACGAGCGGACTGCTCGACAACCATCGGGACCAGGCCGCCTGCGGCCTGGATATCAGAGTTCTGCTGAATATAGGAATTACGGAACATGCTCTGCAGTTACTCCCAAATAGTCATGTCTTGAAAACGCATAAGCCAGCGCGAGGCTGGCTTATGGTTGAATTTCCAACGAGTTGGACAATCAGTCGGCTTGTGCTGCTTCCGCCGGTTTGACTGCTTCTTCGTAAGAGACCGCTTTGTCGGTCACCTTAGCCTTCTGCAGAACAGTATCCACAACTTGTTCTTCCAGCACAACCGAACGTACTTCGTTCAGCTGCTGGTCGTTCTTGTAGTACCAAGCCACGACCTGCTCAGGCTCCTGGTAGGCCGAAGCCATTTCCTGGATCATTTCACGAACGCGATCTTCGTCAGGCTTGAGGTCGAACTGCTTGACCACTTCAGCCACGATCAGCCCCAGCACGACGCGGCGCTTGGCTTGTTCTTCGAACAGCTCGGCCGGCAGTTGGTCAGGCTTGATGTTGCCACCGAACTGCTGCACAGCTTGCACGCGCAGGCGGTCCACTTCGTTGGACAGCAGGGCCTTAGGCACCTCGATCGGGTTGGCGGCCAGCAGACCGTCCATGACCTGGTTCTTGACCTTGGACTTGATGGCCTGGCGCAGTTCGCGCTCCATGTTCTTGCGAACTTCGGTGCGGAAGCCTTCGATGCCGGTTTCCTTGATACCGAATTGAGCGAAGAATTCTTCGTTCAGTTCTGGCAGCTTAGGCTCGGAAACGCTGTTGACGGTCACGGTGAACTCGGCGGCTTTGCCAGCCAGGTCCAGGTTCTGGTAGTCAGCCGGGAAAGTCAGGTTCAGAACGCGCTCTTCGCCCGCCTTCGCGCCAACAAGGCCGTCTTCGAAGCCAGGGATCATGCGGTTGGAACCCAGCACCAGCTGAGTACCCTTGGCGGAGCCGCCAGCGAACACTTCGCCGTCAACCTTGCCAACGAAATCGATGTTCAGCTGGTCTTCGTTCTGGGCAGCACGGTCGACCACTTCGAAACGGGTGTTCTGCTTGCGCAGGATTTCCAGCATGTTGTCCAGGTCGGAATCAGCTACTTCAGCGCTCAGGCGCTCGATAGCGATACCTTCGAAACCTGCCACTTCAAACTCTGGGAACACTTCGAATACGGCAACGTATTCCAGGTCCTTGCCCGCTTCCAGGGACTTCGGCTCGATCGAAGGCGAGCCAGCCGGGTTCAGCTTTTGCTCGACAACTGCTTCATAGAAGGAAGCCTGGATCACGTCGCCTACCGCTTCCTGACGCGCATCAGCACCAAAACGGCGCTTGATTTCGCTCATTGGCACTTTGCCTGGACGGAAACCAGCGATCTTGGCCTTTTGGGCAGTCTGCTGCAGACGCTTGTTGACCGCAGTCTCGATACGCTCTGCCGGCACGGTGATGCTCAGGCGGCGCTCGAGAGCAGTAGTATTTTCAACAGAAACTTGCATGGATATTCCTCGTTGCACAGACGTTAGCCGGCCATTTCCGACCCCAATCAAGGGCATGCATTCTAGTGGGTCAAACTCAAGAAGTCACCCTACTGAGAATACGCCCGAAAACAGCCGGCAATTTATCGGTACGAAGGCACTGATGTACCTCGCCCCGGTGACAAATACAGCCCATCACGCCAGGGCTCTGCGCCGCCCCTTCTATATATAGAAGAAGTCGTCATCCATCTCCCTGACGGCCAACCCTCAAACAGGGCCAGCAGGCAGCGCGGCATCATCGAGACACATAAATACGACGAAACGCCTGCCCTTGCGACCCACTACCTGCAGCCGCCGAATATTCGAACCGCTAAAACCAAAAAAGGCGCCAGACTGTTAAATCTGGCGCCTTTCGAATATGGGGTGGACGAAGGGGATCGAACCCTCGACAACGGGAGTCACAATCCCGTGCTCTACCAACTGAGCTACGCCCACCATATTGCGTTAACAAAGAAACCAAACCACTTCTTTGTCGAGCCTTACCCACCTGACGGAGGGACAAAGCTTTTATTGGTGCGGATGAAGAGACTCGAACTCTTACGCCTCGCGGCGCTGGAACCTAAATCCAGTGTGTCTACCAATTCCACCACATCCGCGCTTGAAGCTCTTAAAGCAAAGGCGCCAGATGATTAATCTGGCGCCTTTCAAAATATGGGGTGGACGAAGGGGATCGAACCCTCGACAACGGGAGTCACAATCCCGTGCTCTACCAACTGAGCTACGCCCACCATATAGCGCTACTTGTGCCAAAGCTGCCTAATGGCGCACCCGGCAGGACTCGAACCTGCGACCATCCGCTTAGAAGGCGGATGCTCTATCCAGCTGAGCTACGGGCGCCTGATTAATCTGTACTCTATAAGGACTACAAACTAAGTGCTTCCAGCCTTGCAGAACAACAATCCTGCTCGACCTTCTTAACCAGTGCTAGGCTGTGCCCGACAAGTGCGACGAATAGTATAGAGGGTCCTGAAACCCGTCAAATCTTTTTTGAAAAAAATTCATTTTATTTAAGGGGTTAGGCCAATTTGCAGACCAAGCGCCTTTGCCCTCACGGCTTGGCATGCGAGAATGCGCGCACTTTTCTTCCCCCTCTCGATGGTTAATCACGCGTAATGACTGCACAACTTATCGACGGCAAATCAATCGCCGCCAGCCTGCGCCAGCAGATCGCCAAACGAGTCACCGAGCGTAGCCAGCAAGGCCTGCGCACGCCTGGCCTCGCGGTGATCCTGGTCGGCAGCGATCCTGCCTCTCAGGTTTATGTCTCGCACAAGCGTAAAGACTGTGAAGAGGTCGGCTTTATCTCCAAGGCCTACGACCTGCCTGCCGACACCACCCAGCAGGCGCTCACCGACCTGATCGACGGTCTCAACGATGACCCGAGCATCGACGGCATCTTGCTGCAACTGCCGCTGCCTGAGCACCTGGACGCCTCCAAGCTGCTCGAGCGCATTCGCCCGGACAAGGACGTCGACGGTTTCCACCCGTATAACGTCGGCCGCCTGGCCCAGCGCATCCCGTTGCTGCGCCCGTGCACCCCCAAAGGCATCATGACCCTGCTGGAAAGCACCGGTGTCGACCTCTATGGTTTGGACGCCGTCATCGTCGGCGCCTCCAACATCGTTGGCCGCCCAATGGCGATGGAGCTGCTGCTGGCCGGCTGCACCGTCACCGTCACCCACCGCTTCACCAAGGACCTTGCCGGCCACGTCGGCCGCGCGGACCTGGTCGTGGTCGCTGCCGGCAAGCCGGGGCTGGTCAAGGGCGAGTGGATCAAGGAAGGCGCGATCGTCATCGACGTCGGCATCAACCGCCAGGAAGACGGCAAGCTGGTCGGCGACGTAGTCTACGAGACTGCCCTGCCCCGCGCCGGCTGGATTACGCCGGTACCCGGCGGCGTTGGCCCGATGACCCGTGCCTGCCTGCTGGAAAACACCCTGTACGCGGCAGAGTCGCTGCACGACTAATAACCAGCCGTGCTGAAAAAGCCCTGCCTTATCGCAGGGCTTTTTATTGCCCGCAATAAAACCTGTTTTTTCTTTGTTTTTAAGTACTTTCGTCTGGTTTTAGAAGAACATTCGACAGTCTCTCGTCCATACTCCTAAAATGTAACGGCATTTGTCATATAACCCGTTTCACAACGGTATTTCCTTACTTTTTTAGCGAGTTCATCCGCGTGAAAATTCGTCTTTCTATTGTCAGCCTATTGTTTGCGTTCACAGGCACCTTCGCGCACGCCGCCGAAACCACCCAGGCCCCGCGTGATACGTCCAAACTGCAAATTGCTTCCGGCAGCGCCATGCTGGTGGATCTGCAGACCAACAAGGTCATCTATTCCAGCAACCCCGACGTGGTGGTGCCCATCGCCTCGGTGAGCAAGCTGATGACCGGCCTGATCGTGCTTGAAGCCAAGCAGAACATGGATGAATACATCGACATCAACATCACCGACACCCCGGAGATGAAAGGTGTTTTTTCGCGCGTGAAGATCGGCAGCCAGATGCCGCGCAAGGAAATGCTGCTGATTGCCCTGATGTCCTCGGAAAACCGCGCGGCCGCGAGCCTGGCGCATCACTATCCGGGCGGTTACGCGGCCTTTATTGCCGCCATGAACGCCAAGGCCAAGGCCCTGGGCATGACCAGCACCCACTACGTCGAGCCGACGGGCCTGTCGATTCATAACGTGTCGACCGCCCGCGACCTCAGCAAGCTGTTGGCGTATGCGCGCAAATTCCCGATGCTCAGCCAGCTGAGCACCACCAAGGAAAAGACCGTAGCGTTCCGCAAGCCCAACTACACCCTCGGTTTCTCCAACACCGACCACTTGATCAACCGCGCCAACTGGGACATCAAGCTGACCAAGACCGGCTTCACCAACCAGGCCGGCCACTGCCTGGTGCTGGTGACCAGCATGGGTAACCGCCCGGTATCGCTGGTGATCCTGGATGCCTTCGGCAAATTCACCCACTTCGCCGATGCCAGCCGTATCCGCAATTGGGTCGAGACCGGCAAGAGCGGCTCGGTGCCGGACGTGGCACTGCGCTACAAGGCCGACAAAAACCTCAAGAACCGTCCGAACGCGGCAGAAGCCAGTCGTTGACCGCACCTTGATGTGAGCGCTGTCTTGTGGGGGCTGGCTCGTGTGGGAGCTGGCTTGCCTGCGATAGCATCACCGCAGTATCACTGCTCCCCCTCAGTGCCCGCATCGCGGGCACGCCCGACTCCCACGCAAGCCGGTTCTCACTGAATGCTTGCGGTTAGTTTTTTTCCGCCAGCACCTTGAGCGCCTGCGCCGCGGCCTGCTCCTGCCCGGCCTGGGCCGTGGCGTTGGCAGCATCTCGCCAGCGCTGAGCGTCGACATTCGCCGGTAACTGGCTTGGGCGCTGGATGAGGATTGCCCAATGCCCGGCGCTGCTCCACTTCGATTCAAAATCACTGAAGCTCATCAACAGCCGCCGGTCCATGCCTGAGCGCAGCAGTATCGTGCTCTTCTGCTGGTTGAACCCGACCACGACCACGTAGTGCGCGTCAGACCACAGCCCGCCGCCAATGCGCGCCATCACCGGGTAACCCGCCGCCACTTGCGCCAGCACCGCCGTCAGCTTGGCATCCAACGGGTACACCATCAGGCCGTACTCACGCGCCAGTACCTGCATGTTGCGTTCAAGGTCGGCTTCACCGCCCGGCAAGTGCAGCGGCTTATCCAGCAAGCCCGGTGTCATGACAATGCCTTGTTGCGACAGCATGCTGGCTAAAGCCGTAGGACCGCTCTGATAAGCCTCGCTGCGAAATGTCGGCACGCCATTGAGCTCGACCCGCTCGGGCAGGCCCGGCAATTTCGAGGGGTGGCTGGAACAGGCCGCAAGCCCTATGGCAACAGCCAGCAACAAAGAGGTTTTAACGTTCGAGCGTAACCGCAATTTTTTACTCTCTTGATCAATGGCCGTTGAAGGCCCTGATCATAGGACGCTCTGCCACACGGGTATAGCCCACAGGCGCAGTAAAGGGTCAGTGATAGAGCAAAGAAGTTGGTTGGACACGACCATTGGTCAATAGCAGGCAACCGCCAGATAGCTAGACTGTCCATTGAGAAGACTGTGTGTGCCCCCTGAGGGGCGAAAGGAGGCCCGAATGAGCCTTGCAACGACGATTTTCCTGTTGATCTGCGGTTGGCTGGCGGTAGCCGGCGCCATGTTGTGGGGGGTGTTGCGCATCACCCGTCGGCACCATCACCCCCACGTCAAACCCGCGGCACCCGCCAAGCCTCACAAGGCCGCGGTGCGCCACGCCTAGCCAGGCATGCAATTGAAGTCCTGAGTGGCAGCAACCTCCTTGCCGTGACCATCCTTGAGCGAGGCGCGCACGGTAGTGCCCAGGCTCGATTCGACCAGGGTGTAATGCTCACCGGCCTTGAAGTTTTTATATTCGACACGCCCCTGGCAATCCTGCTGATTGTCGTCGCCCGGCTCCTCCTCGAATAACGTCACATCCAGCCGATGATCCCCCGGGGTCACCTCGAAGAAGCGTCCGTCATCCACACGCTTGCCGTCCACGCGCTCGGCCATCAGGTCGTTCGGCGCTTCCTCCTTCAAACCAATCCAGGCTTCGCTCGGGTCAGCCTTGGGGATCGGGCCGGCACACGCCGACAACAACAGTACGGCACCAAGGGCAGGAATCAACAACAGCGGTTTAAGTGACATGGCAGGGCTCCAAAGGACATCAGTAAAAATACGCGGCGAAAGGTGTCGCCTCCGATGGGCTACAAGCTTGGGGAGCCATCCTTTGTAGAACAAATGAATACATATGAAACGATCTTCAGCCCTTAACTAAATGTTCCTTCACCTGGCTGAAAGGTGCGTGTTAGGTGGGTCGGGCAAGACTGCCGGGGTTTGCAATCCTGCTCCTCTGGAGGTTCACGCATGCTCGGGCTGGTAAAGACCGCACTGCAAAAGCCGTACACGTTTATCGTGTTGGCCATATTCATCTGCATCATCGGGCCGATGGCGGCCCTGCGTACCCCCACTGATGTTTTCCCCGATATCGGCATCCCCGTGGTCGCCGTGGTGTGGCAGTACAACGGCCTGTCACCGGACGCCATGGCGGGCCGGGTGATCTACACCTACGAACGCTCCCTGAGCACCACCGTCAACGACATCGAACACATCGAATCGCAATCGCTGCCCGGCATGGGCATCGTCAAGATTTTCTTCCAACCGGGCGTCGACATCCGCACGGCCAACGCGCAAGTGACGGCGGTTTCACAAACCGTGCTGAAGCAGATGCCACCGGGCATCACGCCGCCGCTGATCCTCAACTACAGCGCCTCCACGGTGCCGATCCTGCAAATGGCGTTCTCCAGCCCCAGCCTCTCGGAAGCCAAGATCCGCGACCTGGTGCAGAACAACATCCGCCTGCCCTTGAGCGCCCTGCCCGGCCTCGCCATGCCCACGCCAATGGGCGGCAAGCAACGCCAGATCACCCTCGACCTCGACCCCCAGGCGCTGGCTGCCAAAGGCTTGTCGGCACAGGACGTGGGCAATGCCCTGGCCCTGCAGAACCAGATCATCCCGGTGGGCACCGCCAAGCTCGGTCCCAACGAATACACGATCCTGCTCAACAACAGTCCCAAGGCGATCGACGAGCTCAACGACCTGCCGATCAAGACTGTCGACGGCGCGCTGATCACCATCGGCCAAGTGGCCCACGTGCGTGACGGTTCGCCGCCGCAGACCAACATCGTGCGCGTCGACGGCCACCGTGCGGTGCTGATGCCGGCGTTGAAAAACGGCAGCATCTCGACCCTGTCGATCATCGACGGCATCCGCCAGATGCTGCCGCGCATCAACGAAACCCTGCCGCCGTCGCTGAAGACTTCGCTGCTCGGTGACGCCTCGGTATTCGTCAAGCAATCGGTAGGCAGCGTGGCCCAGGAAGGCATCATCGCCGCGCTGCTGACCAGTGCGATGATCCTGCTGTTTCTCGGCAGCTGGCGCTCGACGCTGATCATCGCCGCGTCGATTCCGCTGGCGGTGCTGTCGGCCATCGCGCTGCTGGCAGTCAGCGGGCAGACCCTCAACGTGATGACTCTCGGCGGGCTGGCGTTGGCCGTGGGGATCCTGGTGGACGATGCCACGGTGACCATCGAAAACATCAACTGGCACCTGGAGCAAGGCAAGGCGGTGAAGACCGCGATTCTCGACGGCGCTGCGCAGATCGTCGGCCCGGCGTTTGTCTCGCTGCTGTGCATCTGCATCGTGTTCGTGCCGATGTTCCTGCTGCAAGGCATCGCCGGCTACCTGTTCCGGCCAATGGCGCTGGCGGTGATCTTCGCCATGGCCAGTTCGTTCATCCTCTCGCGTACCCTGGTGCCGACCCTGGCGATGTTCCTGCTCAAGCCGCACGTGCCGGAGCAAGGCGCAGGGCATCATCCGGAAGACCAATTCATCAACCACCACGAAGGTGAGCAGCACCGCAAGCCACGCAATCGCGCGCTGCAAGCGGTGTTGAATTTCCAGCAGGGATTCGAGCGTCACTTCTCGAATATCCGCGACACCTACCACGGCCTGCTGCTGTTGGCGCTGGGCAATCGCAAGCGCTTTATCGTCGGCTTCCTGGCCTGTGTGCTCGCCTCGTTCCTGTTGCTACCAAGCCTGGGCCAGGACTTCTTCCCGGCCACCGATGCCGGCGCCCTGGCGCTGCATGTGCGCTTGCCACTGGGCACGCGCATCGAAGAAAGCGCGGCGGCCTTCGACCGGATTGAAGCGCGGATTCGTGAAGTGATCCCCGCTGAACAGCTGGACACCATCGTCGACAACATCGGCATTCCGCTGAGCGGCATCGACATGGCCTACAGCAGCAGCGGCACCATCGGCCCGCAGGATGGTGACATCCAGGTCACCTTGAAAAAGGATCACGCGCCGACCGCCGACTTCGTGAAGAAACTGCGCGAAGCCCTGCCGCAAAGTTTCCCCGGCAGCCACTTCGCGTTCCTGCCGGCGGATATCAGCAGCCAGATCCTCAACTTCGGTGCGCCGGCGCCGCTGGACGTGAAGATCTCCGGGCGCAGCGATGAAGAAAACCGCGCCTACGCCGTGGAGCTTGAGCGTCGCCTGCAGCATGTACCGGGCATCGCTGACCTGCGCATCCAGCAGTCCACCGGTTACCCGTCGCTGCAGGTGAATGTTGATCGCATGCGGGCCAATGGCCTGGGTATCACCGAGCGCGACGTGACCAACAGCATGGTCGCCTCCCTCGCCGGCAGCTCGCAGACCGCGCCGACCTTCTGGCTGAACCCGGCCAATGGCGTGTCGTATTCGATTGTCGCCGCGACCCCGCAGTACCGTCTCGACAGCCTGCCGTCGCTGGAAGCCTTGCCGGTCACCGGTGCCGATGGCCAGTCGCAGATCCTCGGCGGCGTGGCGAGCATATCGCGCGTGCAAAGCCCGGCAGTGGTGACTCACTACAACATCGAACCGACCCTGGATTTGTACGCCAACGTCCAGGGCCGCGACCTCGGCGGCGTCGCCCGCGACGTGCAGAAAGTGCTGGATGACACCGCGTCCATGCGCCCCAAGGGTGCGGTGATCAGCCTGCATGGGCAGATCGACGCGCTGCATGAAGCCTTCAGCGGCCTGAGCTTCGGCCTGCTCGGCGCGGTGGTGCTGATCTACCTGCTGATCGTGGTCAACTTTCAGTCCTGGGCCGACCCGTTCGTGATCATCACCGCGTTGCCGGCGGCGCTGGCAGGGATCGTGTGGATGCTGTTCCTCAGTGGAACCTCGCTGTCGGTGCCGGCCCTCACCGGCGCCATCCTGTGCATGGGCGTGGCCACCGCCAACTCGATCCTGGTGGTGAGTTTCTGCCGCGAACGCCTGGCCGAACATGGCGACGCCCTGAAGGCGGCCATGGAGGCCGGCTACACGCGCTTCAGGCCGGTGTGCATGACCGCCCTGGCGATGATCATCGGCATGTTGCCGCTGGCCATTTCCGAGGAGCAGAACGCCCCGCTCGGCCGGGCCGTGATCGGTGGCTTGATCTTCGCCACCATTGCCACTTTGTTGTTTGTTCCCGTGGTCTTCAGCCTGGTCCACGGTCGTCACTCTACTCGCGCAGCTGCTGGAGAAACCCCACATGTCGTCTGATCACAAACCCTCGCGCAAGCGTCTGATGCTCATGGGTGTCGGCGGCCTGACACTGGCCGCCCTGTTGGTCGCCAACGGCCTGCATGCCCGCACGATGCACGAACAATCGGTGACCGCGTGGACCGAAACCGCCGCCATCCCGCAAGTGATGGTGTTCCAGCCGCAGCAGAACGCGGCCGGTGACACCCTGCGCCTGCCCGCCCACCTCGACGCCTGGAGCAAGGCGCCGATCCATGCCCGGGTCAGCGGTTATTTGAAGGACTGGAAAGTCGACATCGGCAGCCAGGTCAAGGCCGGGCAAGTCCTCGCCGAAATCGACAGCCCCGACCTCGACCAGCAATTGGCCCAGACCCACGCCCGCCTGATCCAGGAACAAGCCAACGCGCGCCTGGCAGAAACCACCGCCACGCGCTGGCAAAACCTGTTGGCGAGCCACTCGGTGTCGCGCCAGGAGGCCGATGAAAAATCCTCCAACGCCGCGGCGGCCAAAGCCAACGCCGAGGCGGCTGCAGCCGATTACGCACGGCTGTCGGCCCTGGAAAGCTACAAGACCATCCGCGCGCCGTTTGCCGGCACCATCACCGCCCGCAATACCGATATCGGCCAGTTGATCAAGGCCGATACCGACAGCGATCCGGAGCTGTTCAACATCGCCGACACCCACCAATTGCGCCTCTACGTGCCGGTGCCGCAGAACTACGCGGCGGTCATCCACCCCGGACTCGAAGCCGAACTGACGGTGCCCGAGCACCCTGGCGAGCACTTCAAGGCACGCCTGATCGGTGACTCTACCGCCATCGACCGCCGCTCCGGCACGCTGCTCGCGCAGTTCGTCGCCGACAACCCCAACGGCGAATTGCTGCCCGGTGACTACGCCGAAGCCACCTTGCCGATTCCAGCGGATACCCATGGTGTGAGCATCCCGGCCAGCGCGCTGATCTTCCGCGCCCAAGGCACCCAGGTGGCGGTGCTGGACGCACAGAATCACGTGCACTTGCAGGACATCCATATCGGCCTCGACCTCGGCGAGCGCCTGGTGATCGATCAAGGCCTGAAACCCGCCGACCGCATCGTCGACAACCCGCCCGACGCCCTGCGCGAAGGCGACCCGGTGCAACTCGCCGATGCCTCCGGAGGTGCGCATGCGCCCAAGGCTTAAGCCCCTCGCGGCCCTGATGCTGCTGGCGTTGCAAGGTTGCTCGATGGCGCCCACCTACACAGTGCCCACGGTGGACCTGCCGGCCGGCTACCGCGAGCAGACCAGCGACGGCCCGTGGCACAGCGCGCAACCGTCCGATCAATTGGCTCCCGAATGGTGGAAGCTCTACAACGATGCACGCCTGGATGGCCTGCAACAGCAACTGCTCAAGGCCAACCCGGACCTGGCGGCAGCGCTGGCGCACTTCGATGCGTCCCAGGCGTATGCCAGCCAATTGCATGCGGGGCTGTTCCCGCAGATCACCACCAGTGCGCAGCCGTTGCGCCAGCGTCAATCCGACTCGCGACCGCTGCGCGGCGACACGCAGCCTTCGGTGTACAACAGCAACACGGCAGGATTTTCCCTGAGCTACGACCTCGACCTGTGGGGCAAGATCCGCAACCAGGTCGCGGCCGGTGATGCCCAGGCGCAAGCCTCCGGCGATGACCTCGCGGTGGCGCGGCTGAGCCTGCAACATCAACTCGCGAGCCTGTATGTGCAGCTCAACGGGCTGGATGCACAGAGCCGGATTCTCAACAGCTCGCTGGAGGATTTCAGCCAGGCCCTGCAACTGACGCGCAGTCGTTATGAGGGGCAGATCGCCTCCGAGCTGGACCTGACCCGCGCGCAGAATCAACTGGCCGAAGCCAAGGCGCAACTGGATGAAGTGCGCGGGCAACGCAACCTCACCGAGCATGCCATTGGGGAGTTGGTGGGGGTGGCGGCCAGCAACTTCACGTTGCCGCCCAGCAAGCAGTTGATTGCCCTGCCGGGGATTCCGTCGCAGCTGCCGAGCCACCTGCTGCAACGGCGTCCGGACATCGCGGCGGCAGAACGCCGGGTGTTTGCCGCCAATGCGAATATCGGCGTGGCCAAGGCAGCGTGGTACCCGGATTTCAGTTTGACCGGGCTGATCGGCGGCCAGACGCAAGGGGTTGGCAACCTGCTGTCCGCTGGCAATCGGTATTGGGCGCTGGGGCCGTTGGTGAATCTGCCGATCTTTGATGGCGGACGCCTGAGCGCCAATGAACGCCAGGCCAAGGCCGAGTTTGAAGAGGCCTCGGCGCAGTACCGCAGCCATGTATTGAAAGCCGTGCGCGAGGTGGAGGACAACCTCGCGCAACTGCGGGATTTGCAGCAGGAAGCACAGGATGAGCAAGCAGCGGCGGATGCGGCGCAGCATACCCAGGCCCTGGCGATGAACAGCTATCAGGCGGGGGCGGTGAGCTACCTGGATGTGGTGACCGCGCAGACGGCGGCGTTGCAGGCACAGCGGACATTGCAAGCGGTGCAGACGCGGCAGTTGCAGGCGAGCGTGGGATTGGTGACCGCGTTAGGCGGCGGCTGGCAACCCGGCGCCTGACTGATCGCCTCCCTGTGGTGAGCAGACCTGCCCTGCATTGACTGTGGTGAGCAGGCTTGCCCTGCATTGCTGTGGTGAGCAGACCTACCCTGCGTTGCCTGTGGTGAGCAGGCTTGCCCTGCGTTGGGCTGCGAAGCGGCCCCCAATCCAGACATGAGTTCTTT
Source organism: Pseudomonas sp. TH21 (assembly GCF_016651025.1). Classification (NCBI taxonomy): domain Bacteria; kingdom Pseudomonadati; phylum Pseudomonadota; class Gammaproteobacteria; order Pseudomonadales; family Pseudomonadaceae; genus Pseudomonas; species Pseudomonas sp. TH21. The sequence goes on from NZ_JAEKEQ010000001.1 coordinate 4,206,799, forward strand.
CAGCAAGAACCTCAGCGTCTTTACTGGGGCTGCTTCGCAGCCCAACGCAGGGCAAGCCTGCTCACCACAACAGCCGACTTCGAGTTCGGCGACGAAGATTGTGTCGTGCCCTGCTCCGCTGTTGCAGGTGAGCGTGGGGCTGGTGACGCGTCAGGCGGGGCCTGAGCGCTTCCCTGTGGTGAGCAGGCTTGCCCTGCGTTGGGCTGCGAAGCGGCCCCAATCCAGACATGAGTTCTTTCAGGAAGAACCTCAGCGTCTTTACTAGGGCTGCTTCGCAGCCCAACGCAGGGCAAGCCTGCTCACCACAACAGCCGACTTCGAGTTCGGCGATGAAGAGCGCGTCGTGCCCTGCCCCGCTGTTGCAGGCGAGCGTGGGGTTGGTGACGGCGTTAGGCGGCTGGGAACCCGGCGCCTGACAAGCATGATGAGGTAATGAAATGTAAAAGAGGCCTCACTAACCATTACAAAGGGAGGCTATGAAAAATGCATTATCAGTCCAGAGCTTCGGCCTCGTAAATTTCATGCTGATCCGCAATAATGTCTAACGCTCGGTGAAGCATTTTGTGAACTTTTAGATGTTCCGCGCGTTTAATTTCACCTCTAGTTGCTGAAGTCTGGTCAACATAGGACCAGATATAGGTCTCCCCCGCACTAGCCTTTATCCCTATAGCCCCAACCCGATACAAGCAAGACAGTAGACTTATCAGAACATCTGACTCTTTGATTCCAGAAGCCCCGTAATACTTTTTAACCATTACCACGCACGGATCAACTACTTTTCCGTCATCTAGAGAAATCATGACTTCTTCTAACCTTGCCTCTTTGATCATAGACTTAGTAAAAGTCGCTTTAACACCCCGAATAATCTCGACCGTATCGTCAAAGCTAGGATATATCTCACCCCACTCTTCCTTTAATGATTTAAGTCTCTTCCCAGAATACTGAGCCTCCGCGGCCAGTAGGGCTCTCCAAGAAATACGTTCCCGCTCAGACGCAATCAAAAAGCTTTCGTTGACAAACTGCAAAATATCTCTTGGCCGACGAAGAGTACGCTCTATAATAAAGTCCATAGAAGTTTGCCCACCACCTTTCCGGGGCTTAGGAAAAACATCATCAAACGTTACTAAGGCTTTTGTATATTGGCTCTTGAAAACTTCATTAATTCTAAGCTCAACTAGCCTAGTCAGCTCTTCGGGAGACCAAGTCAAATTCAAAATATACGACTCATATTTTTCCTCCTGAAAACCAGAGTCTCGAGTCATATCAAAAACAAGATCAAGTAAATCCTTTCTAAGCGCGGCAATTATCTTAATCTGCCGAATTTTCCGAAACGTCTTTATCTCCTCAATCAAAGCTCTAATGAAACGAACTCTGGTTTCTGTGGCAGCCCACTCTTCGTCCAACTGATCAATTAGCAAATAAAACTTTTTTTGCGGATCAGAGAATGAATACTCAGAAAGAAGGTCTAAAACTTCATTAAGCTTTTTAATCTGAAGACCACTAACGACTTGGCTAGCCCTCTGTCTTATTTCGATCTTCTCTCCTTCGCTAAGCTTTTCGACACCGGCGTAAGTCAAACTAAGACCGGAATACGCAGCTCCGATAGACGCCTTGGTGTCAGATTCTAACTTCTTCGTAATCTCCTTCAGATGCTCCTCTGTATCCAGCCAAAACTTATTACCCCACTCATTGAAATACTCAATTGCCTTCCTCTTAGCGAGATCTCGACTAAAAGAGTTCAATAAACTTTCGACAAAGCCCCGACTATCACATTCTGACTTTATATCATATCGAAGCTTTAAAAGTTCAACAGTTAATACATGCCTCCACAACAGCCGATAAAACAAGTCCAGCTTAATCCCTAAAGCATCAAAAAACTGAATAATATCCGAATACTCTAAAAACCTGATTGAGATATCATTCGGATCAAGTTTTACAGATTTTTGCGCTGTAGCTGCAACCTTATAAAGCAGAGCGCTTTTCCCAGACCCAGTCCTTCCAAGAACAATCGACTCAGGGGAGTCAACATCTAATAGCTGTCGTAAATATCCATTATCAACAAAACAACGGCTTAGCAACTCTGTATCAGCCTCAGCATCCAGTGCGCCAACTCTTAGATTTCGAGATATTTTTATTTTCTTCTCGTCCATCACTACCCCCTGCCCATAAGGCGATAAGCCACTATAGACCGCAACACCAATAAAGCCATTTTTCGGAATGATTTTCTGCACACACAAATGTTTCAAAAAATTTTGAAGACTTTCTCGCATGAGAAAACATGATTTTGCATTTTCTACAATCGCGCTTTTGAGTGATTTTAGAACAAAGATTCCAAGCTCCAAAGGAGCGATTTTTCCGACAAACTTTTAGGCTTGCCGCTTGGAATCCATATCCCCAATCTTCGTCAGTCGCTGCCAATTCAGCGACCGGACGTGAGAAATCCGAATTATTCCATTGGCCCAAAAGCGCTCACCGTATACAGTGCAGGCGCTTTTTCTGTGCTCGATGTTATGGCGGCTGTGCGCGGGCACGCTTCGGCGTTGCCGGGTTCCTGAAGGCTTGGTTTTCTCACTCAGCGTACAGCTGCCACCCACTGTCCTTGAGAAAGACTTGGTGGTAGCCCTTAATTCTCCAGGAACTACAATCTTCATCAAAGACAGCCCAAACCCGCCCTCAGATTCAAACCTCCTCTTCACCCTTCGCCCCGACTTCGACACCGAAACCCTGCTGGTCAATGCCTCCCAGGATCTCGATTCCATCAATGCCATCGCCGCGAACCTGGCGTTTGAAATTGAAGGACCACAACGCAATGTAGTGCTGGGGATTTGTCGGATGGTCGAGGGAGTTCGACTGTCGGTGGATCGAGTAGTAGATGGCACCAGCCAGGCACGGAAGCAGTAACAGCGTCTCCTGTGTTGATCATTCCCACGCTCCGCGTGGGAATGCATCCTGTGACGCTCTGCGTCACGACCTCAAGAACCGACGCGAAGCGTCTGGGGGCATTCCCATGCACAGCGTGGGAACGATGATGACGGCCTTTCAGGCAGCGAGTTTGCCGCTGGCAATCGCCGCCGACGCCGCCACCATCGCCCGCAACAACACCGCGCAGCCCGCCGCCAGGTCATCCGGCGCGGCGTTCTCGATTTCGTTGTGGCTGATCCCGCCTTCGCACGGTACGAAGATCATCCCCGCCGGGCCGAGTTCGGCGACGAAGATTGCGTCGTGCCCTGCCCCGCTGACGATGTCCATGTTCGACAGGCCCAGGCCATTAGCGGCGTCGCGCACAGCGTCCACGCAGCCCTTGTCGAAGTACAGCGGAGGGAAGTCGGCGGTGGGTTCCATCTCGAAACTCAGGCCGTGCTTGGCACAGGTCTCATCGATCACCTTGCGCACCTGGGCAATCATCGAATCCAGGCGCGCCGGTTCCAGGTGACGAAAGTCCAGGGTCATGCGCACTTCACCGGGGATGACATTGCGTGAGCCTGGATAGGCCTGCAGGCAACCGACGGTCCCGCAGGCATGCGGCTGATGCCCCAGCGCCGCCGCATTCACCGCCGCCACCACTGCCGCCGCGCCGACCAGGGCATCCTTGCGCAGGTGCATCGGCGTTGGCCCCGCATGCGCTTCGACACCGCGCAGTTTCAGGTCAAACCACTTTTGCCCGAGGGCGCCGAGCACCACGCCGATGGTCTTTTTCTCATCCTCGAGAATCGGCCCTTGTTCGATGTGCGCTTCGAAATACGCCCCGACCTTGTGGCCGCTGACCTCCCGCGTGCCGGCATAGCCAATCGCGTTCAGCGCATCGCCAACGCTGACGCCGTCCACGTCGACCTTGGCCAGGGTGTCCGCCAGGCTGAATTTCTCGGCGAACACCCCGGAGCCCATCATGCACGGCGGGAAGCGCGAGCCTTCCTCGTTGGTCCACACCACCACTTCCAGCGGCGCCTCGGTTTCCAGCTTGAGATCATTGAGGGTGCGCAGCACTTCCACGCCCGCCAGCACGCCGAAGCAACCATCGAACTTGCCGCCGGTGGGTTGGGTATCGATATGGCTGCCGGTCATCACCGGTGGCAGGTTGGGATTGCGCCCGGGGCGGCGGGCGAAGATATTGCCGATGCCGTCGATAGTCACCGTGCAGCCGGCATCTTCGCACCACTGCACGAACAGGTCGCGGGCCTTGCGGTCGAGGTCGGTGAGGGCCAGGCGGCACACGCCGCCCTTGGGGGTGGCGCCGAGCTTGGCCAGGTCCATCAGCGACTGCCACAAGCGATCGCGGTTGATGTGCTGATGGGTCGATTGCAGAACGTCGAGGGCAGCGTTCATGGGGATCTCCTCAGGCTGTATTTGTTATGAATAGACTCGATTCCAACCATGGAATGGGGTCACACATGTGGAAGCGGGCCTCTCGCGAAGAGGCCGTGACAGTCGCCGCAGATATCGCCTGCAAGACCGCATTCGCGAGCACGCCCGCTGCCACATTTGGATTGCATTTCAACGCCTTTAAAGCGGGGATTTGGCCGTAACCGGACTGATGCCACGCTTGGCATTCAGGCCGTAATACAACAAACCGCCCAACGCCGAGCCGGTGAACCAGCCGTAGCTGTAGAACCAGCTGAATGCATCGCTGCCCAGCGACAGCAAGGTCAGTACCACCGGCACGCCGAAGGCGATAAAGCCACTCCAGTTCCACGCCGGGTACACGTCGTCGCGGTACAGGCCCGCCAGGTCCAGCTGCTGCCGCCGGGTGATGAAGTAGTCCACCACCATGATCCCGGCGATGGGGCCCAGCAGGCTCGAGTAGCCCAGCAGCCAGTTGGAATACACGGTTTCCAGGCTGACGTCGGAGACAATCAGGCCGAGCTTTTTCAGCAGTTCATGGCCCATCAGTGCCAGCCCGACCAGCCCGGTGAGGATCACCGCCGTGGTGCGGTTGATCAGCTTGGGGGCGATGTTCTGGAAGTCGTTGGTGGGCGAGACGATGTTCGCCGCCGTGTTGGTGGACAGCGTGGCGATAATGATCAGCGCCATGGCGATGGCCACCCACACCGGGCTCTGGATATGGCCGATCAGGGTCACCGGGTCGGACACGCTGACGCCCACCAGTTTCACCGAGGCGGCGGTCATGATCACGCCGAGGGCAGCGAACAGGAACATGGTCAGCGGCAGGCCGAAAATCTGCCCGAGGATCTGGTCCTTCTGGCTCTTGGCGTAGCGGCTGAAGTCGGGAATATTCAACGACAACGTGGCCCAGAAACCCACCATCGCAGTGAGGCCGGCCATGAAGTAACCGGTGAGGCTCGCCCCTTCAGGCCGCTTGGGTGGAATCGCCATCAGCTCGCTGATCGACACGTTCGGCATCGCCCACACCAGCAGGCCGATCCCCACCGCCACCAGCAACGGCGCCGACAGGGTTTCCAGGCGCTTGATCGACTCGGCGCCGCGCAGCACCACCCACAGGTTGAGGGTCCAGAAGATCATGAAGCCGATCACTTCACCGGTGCCGCCGAGGGATTTCCAACCCTCGAAAATCGAGCCGAGAAACAGGTGGATTGCCAGCCCGCCAAACATCGTCTGGATACCGAACCAACCGCAGGCCACCAGCGCGCGAATCAGACACGGCACATTGGAGCCGAGGATGCCGAAGGACGACCGCAGCAGCACCGGGAACGGAATACCGTACTTGGTGCCAGGGAACGCATTGAGGGTCAGCGGGACCAGCACCACGATATTGGCCAGCAGGATCGCCATCAGCGCCTCGCCCACCGACAAGCCGAAATACGCGGTAAGCACGCCGCCCAAGGTGTAGGTCGGCACGCAGATCGACATGCCCACCCACAACGCGGTGATGTGCCACTTGTTCCAAGTGCGCTCATGCACCTTGGTCGGTGCCATGTCGTGGTTGTAGCGGGGGCTGTCGAGGACGTCGGGGCCGGCGTCGAGTTCGTACAGGCCGTTGCGTTCAATGACTTGCGATCTGTTCTGTTGCATGGCCGCTCCACGGTTTTTTCGAATTATTGTTGCTCGCCTGCACTTCAATGCAGGCGGCCGGAGTACCTCGTGAACAACATGACATCACGGGTCCGGCCAGCCGCCACTGCACTCAATAACCGTGCCGACAACCGTAACCGAACCCACACCGCTTATATAACGTGCTGATGTTAATCAGCTTTCCGATTGCGCCTTCGGTACTTGCCGCGTTACTCAGGCTAAATAACGTGGAAGTTGCCCGAACGATCAGGAGTCAATCTGGTGCACCACAATTATTTTTATTTCCCACTGCCGTCAAGCGGCATATCTCAAGCGTCTGATTTGCAATAAGAAATGTTGCTCAATTTACGAACCTGTCAAGTGCGTCAAAATGGTGAGACGCCGCTACATTTTGGTGACTTTGATATTTTATCTTTATAAATCAGTTACTTATTTAAGTTATAAGCTTAAGAAAAATCTTCTTGCTCAATCGAAAAACTCGGGCTAGTTTCTATTCCTGTCACCGATGACAGGAATTAACCGACCATCGGCAAGCAGCATTACAACACTTAGAACTGGCACAAGCCGGTCAAGCCTGTGAGGAACTCGACATGTCGCTGTTGATCCGTGGCGCCACCGTAATTACCCATGATGAAAGTTACAGAGCCGACGTGTTATGCGCAGGCGGTCTAATCCGCGCTATTGGCACTGATCTGGATATTCCCGCCGGCACCGAGATACTCGATGGCAGCGGCCGATACTTGATGCCCGGCGGCATCGATCCCCACACCCATATGCAACTGCCCTTCATGGGCACCGTGGCCAGCGAAGACTTTTTCAGTGGCACGGCGGCGGGTCTGGCGGGGGGCACCACGTCGATCATCGACTTTGTGATCCCCAACCCGCAGCAGTCCTTGCTGGAAGCCTTTCACCAGTGGCGCGGCTGGGCAGAAAAGTCGGCCGCCGACTACGGTTTTCACGTGGCGATCACCTGGTGGAGCGAACAGGTGCGCGAGGAAATGGCCGAGTTGGTCAGCCACCACGGCATCAACAGCTTCAAGCACTTCATGGCCTACAAGAACGCGATCATGGCGGCCGATGACACCCTGGTCGCCAGCTTCGAACGCTGCCTGGAACTCGGCGCGGTGCCCACCGTGCATGCGGAAAACGGCGAGCTGGTGTACCACTTGCAGCGCAAGCTGATGGCCCAGGGCATCACCGGCCCGGAAGCGCATCCGCTGTCGCGGCCGTCCCAGGTGGAAGGCGAGGCAGCCAGCCGCGCCATCCGCATCGCCGAGACCATCGGCACGCCGCTGTACCTGGTGCATGTGTCCACCCAGGAAGCGCTGGATGAAATCACCTACGCCCGTGGCAAAGGCCAGGCGGTGTACGGCGAAGTGCTCGCCGGCCATCTGCTGCTGGACGACAGCGTCTACCAGCATCCCGACTGGCAGACCGCCGCCGGCTACGTGATGAGCCCGCCCTTCCGCCCGCGCGGGCATCAGGAAGCCCTGTGGCGCGGCCTGCAGTCGGGCAACCTGCACACCACCGCCACCGACCACTGCTGCTTCTGCGCCGAGCAGAAAGCGGCTGGCCGTGACGACTTCAGCAAGATCCCCAACGGCACCGCCGGTATCGAAGACCGCATGGCGCTGCTGTGGGACGAAGGGGTCAACACCGGGCGCCTGTCGATGCAGGATTTCGTCGCGCTGACCTCTACCAACACCGCGAAGATCTTCAACCTCTACCCGCGCAAAGGCGCGATCCGTGTAGGCGCCGATGCTGACCTGGTGCTGTGGGACCCCGAGGGCACCCGGACTATTTCGGCAAAGACCCATCACCAGCAGGTCGACTTCAACATCTTCGAAGGCAAGACCGTGCGCGGTGTGCCGAGCCACACCATCAGCCAGGGCAAGCTGGTCTGGGCCGATGGCGACCTGCGCGCCGAGCGCGGTGCCGGGCGCTACGTCGAGCGGCCGGCGTATCCGGCGGTGTTCGAGCAACTGAGCAAGCGGGCCGAGCGTTCCAGGCCCACTGCTGTGAAACGCTGAAAGCGGCCTTCGGCCGATCGCGGGCAAGCCCAGCTCCCACATTTCCTGAAGTGTGAACACATTCAAATGTGGGAGCTGGCTTGCCTGCGAAGAGGCCGGCACAGGCAACAAAAAAACGATTGCCCATCAGAGGCAGCACCTCAATAACCGTGAGGCCACTACCGTGATCCAGACCCTGACCCACCTCCCCCATCCCCATGAAGATGGGCCGACACTCGCCAGCCATTTCACCGACCTGGCGCCGCCGCTGAACGCCCGCCAGGCCCAGCTGGAAGCCTCGCGCTGCCTGTATTGCTACGACGCGCCGTGCGTCAATGCGTGTCCCAGCGAGATCGATATCCCGTCGTTCATCCGCAATATTCACACCGAAAACGTGCAAGGCGCGGCCCAGAAGATTCTCTCGGCGAATATCCTCGGCGGCAGCTGTGCGCGGGTCTGCCCCACGGAGATCCTGTGCCAGCAGGCCTGCGTGCGTAACAACGCCGAAGAGTGCGCCCCGGTGCTGATCGGCCTGTTGCAACGCTACGCCATCGACAACGCGCACTTCAGTGAACACCCATTCCAGCGCGCCGCATCGACCGGCAAGCGCATCGCCGTGGTGGGCGCAGGACCTGCCGGTCTGGCCTGCGCCCATCGCGCGGCGCTGCACGGCCATGACGTGGTGATTTTCGAAGCCCGCGAAAAAGCCGGCGGCTTGAATGAATACGGCATCGCCAAATACAAACTGGTGGATGACTTCGCCCAGCAGGAACTGGATTTCCTCCTGCAGATCGGCGGTATCGAAATTCGTCACGGCCAACGCCTGGGCGACAACCTGACCTTGAGCGAACTGCACCAGCAATTCGACTCGGTGTTCCTCGGCCTCGGCCTGGCGGCAAGCAAACAGCTGGGCCTGCCCCATGAGGACGCCCCCGGCCTGCTCGCCGCCACCGACTACATCCGCGAACTGCGCCAGGCCGATGACCTCACTCAACTGCCACTGGCCGACCGCTGCATCGTGCTTGGCGCCGGCAATACCGCGATCGACATGGCCGTGCAAATGGCTCGCCTCGGTGCCCGCGATGTCAACCTGGTGTACCGCCGTGGCCTGACTGACATGGGCGCCACTCACCATGAGCAAGACATCGCCAAGGCCAATCAGGTACGCCTGCTGACCTGGGCACAGCCCGAAGCCGTCTTGCTGGACGATCAGGGCCAGGTACGCGGCATGCGTTTTTTGCGCACGCGCATGGAAAACGGTCGACTGCAGCCTACCGGCGAAACCTTCGAGCTGGCCGCCGATGCCATCTTCAAGGCTATCGGCCAGGGCTTCGACAACGGTGCGCTGCAGGATCCACTCGCCCAGCAACTGCATCGCGTGGGCGAGCGGATCTTTGTCGATGAACAGCTGCAAACCAGCATTCCCGGGATCTATGCCGGCGGCGACTGCGTCAGCCTCGGTCAGGACCTCACCGTGCAGGCGGTGCAACACGGCAAGCTGGCCGCCGAAGCCATGCACGCCCAACTCATGCTGAATGTGGAGGCTGCGTAATGGCCGATCTCTCGATTGTGTTCGCCGGTATCAAGGCCCCCAACCCATTCTGGCTGGCTTCCGCGCCGCCCACCGACAAGGCCTACAACGTGGTCCGCGCCTTCGAAGCGGGCTGGGGCGGCGTGGTGTGGAAGACCCTGGGTGAAGACCCGGCGGCGGTCAATGTGTCGTCACGCTACTCGGCGCACTACGGCGCCAACCGCGAAGTGCTGGGTATCAACAATATCGAACTGATCACTGACCGCTCGCTGGAGATCAACCTGCGGGAAATCACCCAGGTGAAAAAGGACTGGCCCGACCGCGCGCTGATCGTGTCGCTGATGGTGCCGTGTGTTGAAGAGTCCTGGAAAAACATCCTGCCGCAGGTGGAAGCCACCGGATGCGACGGCATCGAGCTGAACTTCGGCTGCCCCCACGGCATGCCCGAACGCGGCATGGGCGCGGCGGTGGGCCAGGTGCCGGAATATGTGGAACAGGTGACCCGCTGGTGCAAGACCTATTGCTCGCTGCCGGTGATCGTCAAGCTCACGCCGAACATCACCGACATCCGGGTGGCGGCGCGTGCAGCGTATCGCGGGGGTGCGGACGCGGTGTCGCTGATCAACACCATCAATTCCATTACCAGCGTCGACCTGGAGCGCATGGTCGCGCTGCCGGTGGTCGGTACCCAGAGCACCCACGGCGGCTACTGCGGTTCAGCCGTGAAGCCGATTGCACTGAACATGGTCGCCGAAATCGCCCGCGACCCACAGACCCAGGGCCTGCCGATCTGCGGCATTGGCGGCATCGGCAACTGGCGCGATGCAGCAGAATTCGTCGCCCTCGGCTGCGGCGCGGTGCAGGTGTGCACAGCGGCGATGCTGCACGGGTTCCGCATTGTTGAAGAGATGAAGGATGGGCTGTCGCGGTGGATGGACAGTCAGGGTTACCAGAGCCTGCAGGAATTTTCCGGGCGAGCGGTGGGCAACACCACGGACTGGAAGTACCTGGACATCAACTATCAGGTCATCGCCAAGATCGACCAGGCCGCCTGTATCGGCTGCGGGCGTTGCCATATTGCCTGTGAGGACACTTCGCACCAGGCCATCGCGAGCTTGAAGTTGGCCGATGGCACGCACCAATACGAGGTGATCGACGATGAGTGCGTGGGCTGCAACCTGTGCCAGATCACCTGCCCGGTGGCGGACTGCATCGAGATGGTGCCGATCGAGACGGGCAAGCCGTTCCTGAATTGGACGCAGGATCCGCGCAACCCCTACCGGGAGGCGGTGTAGCCCTTTATATGATCGTTCCCACGCTCCGCGTGGGAATGCCTCACTGGACGCTCTGCGTCCGCGCTTGCAACGCGCAGCGCCCCTGGCTCAATTCCCGCGCGCAGCGTAGGAACGAGCATCACGGCTCCAACCCGATCCCACGCAAAATCACACTGGTCACCGTCTGAATCGCCTTTTCGAACTGCATGTCCGACAGCGGCTGGTGATCATTCAGAATCTTCACCTGATGATCGAAGTCGGCGTAGTGCTGGGTCGACGCCCAGATCATGTACAGCAGGCTCGACGGTTCCACCGGCAGGATGCGTTTGTCCTCCACCCATTGGCGAATTTTCGCTTCCTTCATCTTGGCCCAGTCGTACAGGCTTTCATCCAGTGCCTCACCCAGTGTCGGCGCGCCGTGGATGATTTCGTTGGCCCAGACTTTCGAGCCATACGGCCGCGTGCGCGAGCGTTGCATCTTGGCGCGGATGTAGCTGCTGAGCACGACGCGCGGATCATCGAAGGTCTCGAAGCTCAGTGCATCCTGCTTCCACACTTCCAACAGGTCGAACAGCACCGCGCTGTACAGCTCGCTTTTGGTGGTGAAGTAGTAATGCAGGTTGGAGCGCGGCAGTTGCACTTCTTCGGCGATGTCGGCCATGGCGGTGCTGCCATAGCCCTTTTCGGCGAAGATTTTCTCCGCCGCCAACAGGATTTTTTCGACGTTGACCCGACGAATTCCACTCTTGTGATTGCCCATAAGGGCTCCCTGACAACAACTTGGCTTAAAGACTACCATCGGCTCTAGATCGCGGCGACAGGCCACAATGAAACTTCTTACGCGAAGCTTTCGCGCATAAATAGGATTGGTTAGGATCGCGATCCCTATGAAGGATCATTGCCATGAGTATTCGACCTCGCCTGGCCACCGACGACCCCGTGCTGGGCGCACTGTGGGAGCGTTCGGTGCGGGCCACCCATGACTTCCTCCCCGAGGATGACATCCAGCGTTTGCTGCCGCTGGTGCGCGACACTTACCTGCCGATGCCGGCACTCGACACGTGGGTGTTCGAGGATGACGCCGGCATCGCCGGCTTCATCGCCACCGGCGGACACAATGTGGAGATGTTGTTTATCGACCCCGACCGCCGTGGCCAGGGCATCGGCCGCCAACTGCTGGACCACGCCCGCGCCCGTCACGATACCCTCACGGTGGACGTGAACGAACAGAATCCGCAGGCCGTGGGCTTCTACCTGCACTATGGTTTCATCCAGGTCGCGCGCTCGCCGCTGGATGGCGAAGGCAAGCCCTTTCCCTTGCTGCACATGGCTATACCGACTCATCAACCCTGAAGGTACTGAACAATGCTGATCAAGAACACGTTGACCGCCGTCGCCCTGCTCGCCTCGCTGCTGGGCGCCTCGGCGGCGTTCGCGCATGCGCACCTCAAGAGTTCGACGCCAGCGGCTGACAGCACCGTCGCCGCGCCTGCCGACCTGCGCCTGAGCTTCAGCGAAGGTGTCGAAGCCACGTTTACCAAAGTCTCCCTGAGCAAGGACGGCACCGAAGTCGCGATCAAGGGCCTGGAAACTCCCGACGCCGACAAGAAGACCCTGGTAGTCACCCCTGCCGCCCCGCTGGCAGCCGGCAATTACAAAGTGGTGTGGAATGCCGTGTCGGTCGACACCCATAAGAGCAACGGTGAATACAGCTTCAAGGTCGGCCAATAACCCATGGCAACGCTGCTGGTGCTGTGCCGTTTTTTGCATTTCATCGTCGTGCTGCTGATGTTCGGGGCCTGTGCATTCAGGCCCTGGCTATTAGGCGCTGGAGCGCAACCGACACTGGACCGGCAGCTATTGCGCATCACGCGCGCCCTCGCCTGGCTGGGCCTGGGCTCCGGCGTGGCGTGGTTGCTGTTGATCACCGCGAGCATGGCCGGCAGTTGGCAGGCAGCCCTGCAACCGGCCACCGTGCAATTGGTGCTGGGCAAGACCTTCTTTGGCCAAGTGTGGGTCTGGCACCTGTTGCTGAACCTGTTGCTGGTGATTGCGCTGCTCAAACCCTGGCCCGCCCTGCGCCTACCGTTGACCGCCTTGCTGCTGGCGACCCTCGCCCCGGTCGGCCATGGCGCCATGCTCGATGGGCTCAGCGGTCAATTGTTGATCCTCAACCAGGTGGTGCATCTGGTCTGCGTGGGCGCCTGGCTCGGTGGATTGTTGCTGCTGGTGTTGATCCTCAGGCAACCGCAAAGGCCCAGCCTGGAACCGATCCTCAGGCGTTTCAGCGGCGTCGGTTATGGCCTGGTCGCCGGTTTGCTGGTGACGGGCTTGATCAACGTGCGCGTGCTCACCGGGCAACTGTGGCCCACGCCGTTGTTCAATGGCTTCGCGCTGATCCTGTTGATCAAGGTGATGCTGGTCCTGGGCATGTTGGCGCTGGCCTTGCTGAACCGATTGCGCCTTGATCGCGGCGAACAGCACCTGGGCAGTTTGAAAGCCAGCGTGATGCTGGAATGGTTACTAGGTGTTTCAGCAGTAGCCGCCGTTTCCCTGCTCGGCACCCTTCCGCCGATGGTCATGGCCAACTGAATCCACGGCAGGCGCGTGTCGTACTCGATCAAATGTGGGGCGTGCCCGGGATATTGCCGGGCCTTGCGCGGCCGGCGTGGACGCCGCATTCCCCCATGCGGGAGCGGGCTTGCTCGCGAAAGCGCTGGTTCAGTCGATATTTCCGGTGACTGATACACCGCCTTCGCGGGCAAGCCCGCTCCCACATTTTTGAGCGGTGTGAAGCCTCGGGCGTGGTTGCGCGGTTGAAATCGCCAGGCCTTGCGCCGTAAGCATGGACGACCCATTCCCCAATGTGGGAGCGGGCTTGCCCGCGAAAGCGCTGGCTCAGTCGATATTTCCGGTGACTGATACACCGCCTTCGCGGGCAAGCCCGCTCCCACATTTTTGAGCGGTGTGAAGCCTCGGGCGTGGTTGCGCGGTTGAAATCGCCAGGCCTTGCGCCGTAAGCATGGACGACCCATTCCCCAATGTGGGAGCGGGCTTGCTCGCGAAAGCGCTGCTTCAGTCGCTATTTCCAGTGACTGACACACCGCCTTCGCGAGCAAGCCCGCTCCCACATTTTTTGATCGGTGTGAAGCCTGGGGTTAGGTTGCGCGGTTGAAATCGCTGAGCCTTGCGCCGCAAGCATGGACGACCCATCCCCCAATGTGGGAGCGGGCTTGCCCGCGAAAGCACTAGTTCAGTCGCTATTTCCGGTGACTGACACACCGCCTTCGCGAGCCCCCCTACTCCCACCCCGTCGGTGTGTGTCTCGGCTCAATCACGCAGTCATCGTATAACTTCTGCTTGACACCCCTCGAAAACCTCGCAAATATTCGCTCCAATGTTGTACGACGACGTACGACAAATAATAAAAACAACAAAAAGGGAGCTTCACTGTGAGTCAATTCGCCCGCAATTCCTCCGCGCGTATCGGCCTGATCGGTCTTGGCAGCCTGGCATTGACCCTGCCCCTCGGTGCCCAGGCAGAAGGTTTTCTCGACGACGCCAAGGCCACGCTCAACCTGCGCAACGCCTACTTCAACCGCAACTTCACCAACCCGACCAACCCCCAGGCCAAGGCCGAAGAGTGGACGCAGAACTTCATTCTCGACGCCAAGTCCGGCTACACCCAGGGCGCTGTCGGCTTCGGGATCGACGTGCTGGGCCTGTACTCGCAGAAGCTCGATGGCGGTAAAGGCACCGCGGGCACCCAGTTGTTGCCAACGCACGACGACGGCCGCCCCGCCGATAACTTCGGGCGCCTGGGCGTAGCGCTGAAAACCAAGCTGTCGAAGACCGAACTGAAAGTCGGCGAATGGATGCCGGTGCTGCCGATCCTGCGCTCCGACGACGGCCGCTCGCTGCCCCAGACCTTTCGTGGCGGCCAGGTCACCTCGAATGAAATCGCCGGCCTGACCCTCTACGGCGGGCAATTTCGCGGCAACAGCCCGCGCAACGACGCGAGCATGGAAGACATGTTCATGAACGGCAAAGCGGCGTTCACTTCGGACCGTTTCAACTTCGGCGGCGGCGAATACACCTTCAATGACAAACGCACCCAGGTCGGCGTGTGGTACGCCGAACTCAGCGATATCTACCAGCAGCAGTACATCAACCTGACCCACAGCCAGCCGGTCGGCGACTGGACCCTGGGCGCCAACCTCGGCTTCTTCAACGGCAAGGAAGACGGCAGCGCCCTCGCCGGCGACCTCGACAACAAGACCGCCTTCGCCCTGCTCTCGGCCAAGTACCTGGGCAACACCTTCTACGTGGGCCTGCAGAAGCTCACCGGCGACAGTGTGTGGATGAAGGTCAACGGCACCAGCGGCGGCACCCTGGCCAACGACAGCTACAACGCGAGCTACGACAACGTGAAGGAAAAGTCCTGGCAGGTACGCCATGATTTCAACTTCGTGGTCCTCGGCATTCCCGGGCTGACCATGATGAACCGCTACATCAGCGGCAGTAACGTGCACACCGGGGCGATCACCGACGGCAAGGAATGGGGCCGCGAATCGGAGCTGGCCTACACCGTGCAAAGCGGTGCGCTGAAGGACCTGAATCTGCGGTGGCGCAATGCGACCATGCGTCGGGACTTCAGCAACAACGAGTTCGATGAAAACCGGATCTTCATCAGCTACCCGATCTCCCTGTTGTAACCCGCGGATACACTTTAGGTAGGCGCGGGCTTGCCGGCGATGGCAGCTCAATAGTCACCACCGACCGTGGGGCCACCATCGCTGGCAAGCCAGCACCGGCAAGGAAGGCGTGTGTTGACAAGCCAGGGAATCAATCACGATACTTCCACCTAGTCATACGACAACCTACAACAACAATGGAACCCCCATGATCACGACCACCTCCACACCCGTTCCATTCAACCGCCTGCTGCTCACCGGTGCCGCTGGCGGCCTGGGCAAAGTCTTGCGCGAACGCCTGCGTCCGTACGCCAAGGTGCTGCGCCTGTCGGACATCGCCGAGATGGCTCCGGCCGCGGATGCTAGCGAAGAAGTGCAACTTTGTGACCTCTCCGACAAACAAGCGGTGCACCACCTGGTGGAAGGCGTCGATGCCATCCTGCATTTTGGCGGGGTGTCGGTAGAGCGTTCGTTCGAGGAAGTGCTCGGGGCGAATATCAGCGGGATTTTCCATGTCTACGAAGCCGCGCGTCGCCACGGCGTGAAGCGCGTGATCTTCGCCAGTTCCAACCATGTGATCGGCTTCTACAAGCAGGGCGAAAAAATCGACGCACATTCCCCGCGTCGCCCGGACAGCTACTACGGCTTGTCCAAGTCCTACGGCGAAGACATGGCCAGTTTCTACTTCGACCGCTACGGCATCGAGACCGTGAGCATCCGCATCGGCTCCTCGTTCCCGGAACCGCAGAACCGCCGGATGATGCACACCTGGCTGAGCTTCGATGACCTGACCCAACTCCTCGAACGCGCGCTGTATACGCCGAATGTCGGCCACACCGTGGTCTACGGCATGTCGGATAACCTCGACACCTGGTGGGACAATCGCTACGCCGCGCACCTGGGTTTCGCCCCCAAGGACAACTCCGAAGTGTTTCGCGCCCAGGTCGAAGCCCAGCCACCGGTAGCCGCCGATGACCCGGCCAAGGTCTACCAGGGCGGCGCGTTCTGCGCGGCGGGGCCGTTCGGTGACTGAAGCCAGACCAACCCAAGGGAATGAGTGGCCATGACTGCAGAATTGATTGTCGACGCCCGCAATGCCGTGGGCGAATGCCCGGTGTGGGTGCCTGAAGAAAACGCCCTGTACTGGGTGGATATCCCCAACGGCGGCCTGCAACGCTGGGGCGCCGCGACCGGGCATATCGCCGCGTGGAAAGCCCCGCAGGCACTCGCCTGCATCGCGCGCACCAGCGCCGGCAACTGGGTCGCCGGCCTGCAAAGTGGCTTCTTCCAGCTTACCCCGCACAACGACGGCAGCCTCGACACCACGCCCCTGGCCAGTGTCGAGCACCCGCGTGCGGACATGCGCCTCAACGATGGCCGCTGTGATCGCCAGGGCCGCTTCTGGGCCGGCAGCATGGTGCTGGACATGAGCCTGAACGCAGCCGAGGGCATCCTCTACCGCTTTGCCACCGGCAGCGCACCGCAGGCGCTGCTGGATGGGTTCATCACCCTCAACGGCCTGGCCTTCAGCCCCGATGGCCGCACGATGTACGCCTCGGACTCGCACCCGCTGGTGCAGCAGATCTGGGCCTTCGACTACGACACCGAGACCGGCACGCCGTCCAATCGCCGCGTATTCGTCGACATGCACCAGCACCCCGGCCGCCCCGACGGCGCGGCAGTGGATGCCGAGGGCTGCTACTGGATCTGCGCCAACGACGCCGGGCTGGTTCACCGCTTTACCCCCGACGGTCGTCTGGACCGCTCCCTGAGCGTGCCGGTGAAGAAACCCACCATGTGCGCCTTCGGCGGCAGTCGCCTGGACACCCTGTTCGTCACCTCGATCCGCGACGATCAGAGTGAGCAGTCACTGTCAGGCGGCGTGTTCGCCCTCAACCCCGGCGTTACCGGATTGCCGGAGCCCACCTTCACCCTCTAGCTGCATTGCTGTGCCTTGAATACAACAATAACAAGACGGAGACACACCCCATGGACTTCAAACGCACTTTGCTCGTCGCTGCACTTCCCCTGACGTTCCTCTTCACCGGCGCGGCCCACGCGCTGGAAATCAAATTCGCCGACATCCACCCCGCCGGCTACCCCACCGTGGTTGCCGAAGAAAACATGGGCAAGGCCCTGACCAAGGAAAGCAACGGCGAACTGACCTTCAAGTACTTCCCGGGCGGCGTCCTGGGTTCCGAGAAGGAAGTGGTCGAACAGGCCCAGGTCGGGGCGATCCAGATGACCCGCGTCAGCCTCGGCATCGTCGGCCCGGTGGTGCCGGACGTGAACGTGTTCAACCTGCCGTTCGTGTTCCGCGACCAGGCGCACATGCGCAAGGTCATCGATGGCGAGATTGGCGACGAGATCCTTGCCAAGATCACCGACTCCGAGTTCGGCCTGGTCGCCCTGGCCTGGATGGATGGCGGCACGCGCAACCTCTACACCAAGAAACCGGTGCGCAAGATCGAAGACCTCAAGGGCATGAAGATTCGCGTGCAGGGCAACCCGCTGTTCATCGACGCCTTCAATGAAATGGGGGCCAACGGCATCGCCATGGACACCGGCGAGATTTTCAGTGCCCTGCAGACCGGGGTGATCGACGGCGCGGAAAACAACCCGCCGACCCTGCTGGAACACAACCACTACCAGAACGCCAAGTACTACACCCTCACCGAGCACCTGATTTTGCCCGAGCCCATCGTGATGTCGAAAATCACCTGGAACAAGCTCACCCCCGCGCAGCAGGTCATGGTGAAAAACGCCGCCAAGGTCGCCCAGGCCGACGAGCGCGTGCTGTGGGACAAGAAGTCCGCCAGCAGTGAGGAGAAACTCAAGGCCGCCGGCGTCGAGTTCATCACCGTCGACAAAAAACCGTTCTATGACGCGACCGCTCCCGTGCGCGCCAAGTACGGCCAGGCGTACGCCGACATCATCAAGCGCATCGACGCCGTCGAGTAATCACCCTCCTCCTCCAGCAAGGCCAGGCGCGGTCGGCATCGACGCGCCCGGTTACGGTGAACGCCATGAAGAATTTGCTGCTGCGCATCAATGATCGCCTCTACATGACCTGCATCTGGGTCGCCGGCCTCTCGGTATTGGGAGTGGCACTGATCATCCCCTGGGGCATCTTCGCCCGCTACATCCTCGGCACCGGCTCCAGCTGGCCGGAACCCACCGCCATCCTGTTGATGCTGGTGTTCACCTTCATCGGCGCCGCTGCGAGCTACCGCGCCGGCGCGCACATGTCGGTGGCGATGATCACCGACCGCCTGCCGCCGCGCCAACGCCAGGTAGTCGGCATCGTCTCGCAACTGTTGATGGCGACGATCTGCCTGTTCATGACGATCTGGGGCAGCAAGCTGTGCCTGTCCACCTGGAACCAGTTCATGAGCGCCATCCCGACCCTGCGCGTGGGCATCACCTATATGCCGATCCCGATTGGCGGGCTGCTGACCCTGGTGTTCGTGCTGGAAAAACTCCTGTTGGGCGACCAGAGCCAGCGGCGCGTGGTGCGCTTTGACCTGGTAGAAGAAAGCGAAGGGGCGGCTTGATATGGATGCGTTGATTCTGTTGGGCAGCTTTATCGCCTTGATCCTGATCGGCATGCCGGTGGCCTACGCCCTCGGGCTGTCGGCGCTGATTGGCGCGTGGTGGATCGACATTCCCTTCCAGGCCCTGATGATCCAGGTGGCGGGCGGGGTGAATAAATTCTCGCTGATGGCGATCCCGTTCTTCGTCCTGGCCGGGGCGATCATGGCCGAGGGCGGCATGTCGCGGCGGCTGGTGGCGTTTGCCGGCGTGCTGGTCGGGTTTGTGCGCGGTGGCCTGTCCCTGGTGAACATCATGGCCTCGACGTTCTTCGGCGCGATCTCGGGTTCGTCGGTGGCCGACACGGCGTCGGTCGGCTCGGTGCTGATCCCGGAAATGGAGCGCCGTGGCTATCCACGCGAATTCGCCACCGCGGTGACCATCAGCGGCTCGGTACAAGCGCTGCTGACCCCGCCCAGCCACAACTCGGTGCTCTACTCGCTGGCCGCCGGCGGCACCGTTTCCATCGCCTCGCTGTTCATGGCCGGCGTGGTCCCGGGCTTGCTGATGAGCGCGTGCCTGATGGTGCTGTGCCTGATCTTCGCGAAGAAACGCGATTACCCCAAGGGCGAAGTCATTCCCTTGAAGCAGGCACTGAAAATCTGCGCCGATGCACTGTGGGGCCTGATGGCCATGGTGATCATCCTCGGCGGCATCCTCTCGGGTATCTTCACTGCCACCGAGTCCGCCGCGATCGCGGTGCTGTGGGCATTCTTCGTGACCATGTTCATCTACCGCGACTACAAATGGAGCGAGCTGCCCAAGCTGATGCACCGTACGGTGCGCACCATTTCCATCGTGATGATCCTGATCGCCTTCGCCGCCAGCTTCGGCTACATCATGACCCTGATGCAGATCCCGGCGAAGATCACCACGATGTTCCTGACCCTGTCGGACAACCGCTACGTGATCCTGATGTGCATCAACATGATGCTGCTGTTGCTCGGCACGGTGATGGACATGGCGCCGCTGATCCTGATCCTTACGCCGATCCTGTTGCCGGTAATCCTCGGCATCGGTGTCGACCCGGTGCACTTTGGCATGATCATGCTGGTCAACCTCGGCATCGGCCTGATCACCCCGCCGGTGGGCGCGGTGCTGTTCGTGGGTGCGGCGGTGGGCAAGGTCAGCATCGAGAAAACCGTGAAGGCGCTGCTGCCGTTCTATGCCGTACTGTTCCTGGTGTTGATGGCGGTGACCTACATTCCGGCGTTGTCGCTGTGGCTGCCAAGCGTGGTGTTATAACGCTCTGCGTAGGAATACAGCCTGTGACGCCCTCCCCTGCAGGCGCCGGCAAGCCAGCGCCTGCAGGCAGCTTTCATTTCGAGGTGAACCTGTGATGCTGGAACTCAGAGACGACCTGACCGTGCTGACCCTGGCGCCCGCCGTAGGGGGCAGCATCGTCAACTGGAGCGTGCGCGCCAGCGGGCAGCCGCTGCTGCGGCATAGCGATGAGCAGGCGATCGCTACCGGGTTGCCGGGCAAGCTGGGGTGCTATCCGTTGGCGCCCTGGTCCAATCGGATTGCCGAAGGCGGTTTCGACACCCCGGATGGCTGGCTGGCGCTGACACCGAACAGCCCGCTCGACCCGCTGCCGATTCATGGTTCGGCCTGGCAGCAGGTGTGGCAGGTGGTCAGCCAGTCGGCGGATGAGGTGGTGCTGGCGGTGGAGTGCGACACACCGTTTGCCTATCGCGCCGAGCAGCGGTTTCGCCTGGGCGGCGGCGAATTGAGCATCGAACTGCGCGTCACGCATCTGGCCGACAAGGCCGCGTGGCATGGGTTGGGCTTGCACCCCTACTTACCGCGCCGGCCGGCCACGCGCTTGCAGGCCAACGCCGAGCAGGTGTGGATGAGTGATGCATCCAAGCTGCCGACGGGGCTCGCTCCGCTGCCGGCGGACTGGGATTTCCGCCAGCTCAAGGCGCTGCCGGAGCGCCTGGTGGACAATGGCTTTTGCCAATGGGATGGGCAGTGCCGGATCGAGCAGCCGGAGCTGGGCTATGCGCTGGAATGCCGAGCCACCGGCGCCGACTACTTCCTGCTGTTCTGCCCACCGGGGCTGGGATTTTTCTGCATCGAACCGGTAAGCCATCCGGTGAATGCGCATCACCTGCCGGGACGGCCCGGGTTGAAACTGTTGGAACAGGGCCAATCGACTCAACTCGATTTCACCCTTAAATACCTTCCCCTGTAGGCGCCCGGCTGGCCGACTCCTACAGGGTGGCTGGGGTGGTCAGGGCGGGCTGTTTTTCAGGCGCCCTGCCGTGTCGATACTCACCACCACCGACAAACCCGGCCGCAGCCGCTCGCTCTCGGCCTGATCCGGATCCACGGTAATCCGCACCGGCACCCGCTGGGCGATCTTCACGAAGTTGCCGGTGGCGTTGTCCGCCTGCAACAGGCTGAACTCCGAGCCGGTCGCCGGGGAAATATGCTGCACCGTGCCGCGAAACTTGCGGTGGTTGAGCGCATCCACGGTGAAGGTCACCGGCTGGCCGACCTGCACATTGTCCATCTGGGTTTCTTTCATATTGGCGATCACCCACAACTGGTGGGGCACCAGCGCCATCAACTGCGCGCCGGAATTGACGAAGGCGCCAAGGCGCACGCCAATCTGCCCCAGCTGGCCGTCACGCGGCGCGGTGATGCGGGTGTTGGACAAATCAATCCGCGCCAGCTCCACGGCCGCCTCGGCACTGGCCACCGCCGCTTCCAGGGAGCCGCGATTGACGATCACCGTCTGCAGGTCCTGCCGCGCAATCTCCAGGCTGGCCTGGGCCTGGGCCACGGCGGCGATGGTCTGCGCATTCGCGGCACGGGTCACGTCCAGCTCGCGCTTGGACACCGAACCGTCGCTGATCAGTTCTTCATTGCGGCGCAGGTCGGCGGTGCTCTTGCGCGCCTGGGCCTGGCTGTCCACCAAGGCGGCCTGGCGCAGCTTGATGGTCGCTTCGGCACTGTTGCGTTGCTGCACCACATTGGCCAGCGAAGCCTTCTGCACCGCCAGTTGCGCCAGCGCCTGGTCGAGGCGCTGCTTGTAGATGCGGTCATCGAGGCGCACCAGCAGGTCGCCGGCCTTGACGTACTGGAAGTCCTGCACCGGCACTTCGAACACATACCCGCTGAGTTGCGGGCCGATGATCGTTACCTGGCCGCGCACCAGGGCGTTCTCGGTGGTTTCCACGGCGCTGCTGAACGGCGGCAATTGCCAGGCATACAACACGATCAGCACGCCGATGATGGCAATCGCGGCGAAGCCAAGCGACGAGATGATGCGCACCCGCAGCGAGCGCGGCTCAGTCACGCTCGCGCCGGGCGGCGCGGTGCCTTCCGGGGTGGAGGCAATGGCATTGGTGGTCGTGGTGGTGGTCGTTTCGGTCATGAAGTGGCGCCGCTGGGTTGAACGGAAGGGGCTGCTGCCTTGGTGGTGCTCATCAGCCACAGACTGCGGATAAAGATCCAGATCATGGTGAGGATAGCGATGATCGCGATCAGCATGAACACATCGTTGTAAGCCATCACATTCGCCTCACGCGTGGCCGCCGTGGCCAGGCTGCGAATGCCCATGAGGTTGCGCAATTCCGGGTCGGCGATCACCCCGCCGTAGGCCGAGCCACCGCTCTGCACCCGCGCGGCCACACGCGGGTCGAGCAGGCTCAGGTGCTCGACGATCATGCTCGAATGGAACTTCTCGCGCACGATCTGGAAGGTGCCGAGCAACGCTGCGCCAATCAGGCCGCCGAGGTTCTGGCAGATCCCGAACATCACCGAGAAACTCACCAGGTTGCGCGGGTTGGTCAGCACGTTGCGGGTGCCCAGCACCATGGTCGGGCCCAGGAAGAACGTGCCGCCAAAGCCTAGCAGGAACTGGCTGATGTACATGTTCTGCGGCCGGGTCAGGTTGCTGGAAAAACTGTCCATCACCGACCCCACGGCCATCAGCGCCAGCGAGATGATCAGCGGCATCAGCAGGTGCGCCGGGTTGATCGTCAGCGCACTGACGACCAGCCCGGCAATCGCCCCGGCCAGCATCACCACGTACAGGGTGTGCATCTGCTCGTAGCTCATGTTCAACATCTGCATGAACCCCACGGCGCCGGTGGACTGCTCCGACAGCACCATGCGAATCAACACCACGGCGAGCGCCAGGCGGATCATCACCCCACTGCCGAGCCAACGGGTCATCAGCAACGGGTTGGCGCGGTTATGCTCGATCGCCAGGCCGGCCATGATCAGCACCAGCGAACAGGCCGAGGCGACGCCGATCCACGGTGCTTCCAGCCACCAGTCGATGCGCCCCAGCGACAACACGGCGCAGAGCAAGGCGACCCCGGTGGCAAGGATGCCGAAGGTCAGGAAATCGAGTTTTTCAAAGGTCTTGAAGCGATCGCCAGGCGGCAACTTGAGCAGGAACACGCACCCCAGGCAGATCAGGGCCATGCCCAGTTCGAACAGGTACAGGCCACGCCACTCGGCGATTTGCAGCAAATCCTCGGAGAACAGCCGCGCCAACGGCAGCGCCAGTTGCGCGGTGCCCAGCCCCAGCACCAGGGCTTTCATCCGCCATTTGGCCGGGAACGCCTGGATCATGTAGTACAACCCCAGCGAACTGAGCGCCGCGCCGACCATCCCGTGGGCCGCCCGCACCGCGATGGCCGAGCTGAGGTCGTTGACGAACAAATGGCCGAAGGTCACCAGCGCATACAGCACCAGGAACACTTCGGTGAACGCGCGCAGGCCGAACTGCTGGCGAAACTTCACCAGCAGCAGGTTCATGCACACGTTGGTCATCACATAGGCGGCGGGCAGCCAGGCCATTTCCGCCGTTGTCGCGCCCAGGGCGCCTTGCAGGTATTGCAGGTTGGCGATGACCAGCGCATTGCCGAGTCCGCCGGTAATCGCCACCAGCACGCCGACCAGCGCAAACAGCCAGCGTTTGTGCGTGGGGTGCAGCGGCGTCGACGGCGAGCCAGGCAGGCTCGGTCGCTCGTGGGGCTGCCAGGTGTGGGGGGTGTATTTGTCCATTCGGTGACCTAGATGACCCGGCGGGGGACGCCGGTAAAACCATTACTCAGGGAGTAGTAAACCTGAGCGGAGTTCATCTTGCCATCTCGAGGGTGCAATTGATCCCAGCAGCGCGCCTGCCAGACAAATGCCGGCGCAGATTCCAGCTCAGATCCAGCCGAGCCAACTCCAGTACGTGGCGGCGAAGATCAGCATGAGGCCATAGCCGAGCAGCGTCACCAGAATCCCCACCTTGGCAAACTGGCGCGCCGTGAACGTGCCGGTCCCCAGGCACACCATGTTCTGCGGCGCATTGATCGGCAGGATAAACCCGTAGCTCATCACAAACCCGAGCAGCATGGTCATCCCCAGGCGGCTGAACTCACCCGGCAAGGTCTGCAACACCGCGATCAGGATCGGCAACAACGCCGAGGTCAAGGCCGTGGCACTGGCAAAGCCCAGGTGGATCACAATCAGGAAGGCCCCGAGGATGGCGAATACGCCCAGCGGCCCGAGCTGATCCAACCCGGTGTGCGTCACCACCTGCGCGCCCAGCCACTGCCCGGCCTGGGTGGTCAGCAGCGCCGTACCGAGGCTGATGCCGACGCCAAACACAATCACCGTGCCCCACGGAATACGCGACTGCACGTCCTTCCAGGTCATCACGCCCAGCCCCGGCAGCAGCAGGAACACCAGGCCTGCGTAGGTGGTCGAGGTGGTGTCGAAACTGTGCAACCGGCCCTCGGTGGCCCACGCCAGCAACAGCAGCACCGAGACACTCAATAGGCGCTTCTGCGGCCCGGTAATCGGCCCGATGTCCACCAGCGACTGCGCCACGGCCTCCTGGCCGCCGGGGATGCTGTCGGTTTCCGGCGGCAGCAACTTGAGCACCAAAAACAGCAGCACCGCCGACATGATCACCGCCCACGGCGCGCCGGCGATCAGCCAGTCGAGCCACGACACACGCTGGCCGAGCATCTTGTCCATGAAGCCGACCGTCAGCAGGTTCTGTGCCGCGGCAGTCTGGATGCCGACGTTCCAGATGCTGGTGCCCTGCGCGACCACGATCATGATCCCGGCGGCAATGTTCGAGCGCTTGTCGACGCCGAAGGCGGCAATCACACCCATCATGATCGGCACCACGCAGGCACTGCGCGCGGTAGCGCTGGGCACCACCAGACTGAGCAAAATGGTCACCGCAATCGCCCCCAACAGGATGCGCCGGGTACTGGTACCGATGCGGCTGAGGGTGACCAGCGCGATACGCCGATCCAGGCCGGTGTGGGTCATCGCTGCGGCAATGAACAGCGCCCCCGCCACCAGCGCCAGCGCCGGGTTGGCGAAGCCGGTCAGCGCCATGCTGATCGCCGGGCTGGAGCCGATCAGGTGCGCAGGGTCCTGCAGCGACGGCGCGGTGCCGAGCAAAAACGCCATCAGCGAAGTGATCATGATCGCGCTGGCTTCATAGGACACCGCCTCGGTGATCCACACCACCACGGCAAAGGCGAGGATCGCCAGCATCCGGTGCCCGGCCACCGGCAAGTCCGCCGGCAGCGGCAACAGCAGCACGCCGACCATCACCAGCACGGCGACCACCAGGCCCAGGGGCAACTTGAAGGATGCAGCGGTTGTTGCGGGGGCGTTCATGCGGTACTCCGTAGGCCTTCCATTCAGGCCGGGAGCATGGCGCATAAGGTCGCAGGGTGTGTTGACGGGTATCAACGCGCCGGGCGTCAGGCGAGTAATTGGCTCAATACCGCGCGCAACTTGCCGGGCTTGACCGGTTTATTCAGCAGCGGCGCCTCCAGGCGGCGCAGCGCGCGGCGGCACTGGTCGGTGCGATCGGCGGTGATGATCACCGCCGGGATCTTCTGCTCGAAGTGCTCACGCAGATGATTGACCACTGCACAGCCGACCACCCCATGGTCAAGGTGATAGTCGGCCAGGATCAACTCCGGCGCCCTGCCCTGCAGCGCCAGCAAGGCCCCCGCCTGATCAGTGGCGGTGACCACCTCGCAGCCCCACTGGCCGAGCAGCGCGCGCATGCTTTCGAGGATGCTCACTTCGTTGTCGATCACCAGCAAGCGCCGTCCCGGCAGCGGGTTACCGGTGCTGGGCGCGACGGGCAGTTGGCTGATCGCCAGTGGCATTTCGTCGCTCAGCGGCACCTCGATACTGAACATCGAACCGCGCCCCGGCCAGGACCGCACCGCCACCGGGTAGCCGAGAATATCGGCGATACGCTCGACAATCGCCAGGCCCAGCCCTACCCCCTTGCGGTCCGACGCGCGACCGACGTCGAGCTGGTTGAATTCCAGAAAGATCGAACCCAACCGATCCGCCGCAATCCCGCGCCCGGTGTCCCACACCTCCAGGCGCAGGCGATCACCGCGCCGGCGCGCGCCAAGGAGGATGCAGCCCTCATCGGTATAGCGGCAGGCATTGCTGAGGAAGTTGCGCAAAATCCGCGTCAACAGCCGCAAGTCGGTACGGATCGCATACCCGCCGGTACGCGCGCGCAGGTTGAGGCCGGCTGCCTGGGCCACCGACTGGAACTCCGACACCAGCGGCGCAAACAACTCATCCAGGCGATACAGCGCCACGTCCGGCTTGACCGCCGCCTGGTCGAGCCGCGAGATATCCAGCAGGTCGGTGAGCAAGTCCTCGGCGCCCTCCAGGGCCTGGTGGGTGCGTTCCACCAGTACCTGCTCGACGCTCGGCAAGTTGCGCTCGCGCAAGGTCGAGATCAGCAGCCGCGCGGCGTTCAGCGGTTGCAGCAGGTCATGGCTGGCGGCGGCGAGGTATTTGTCCTTGCTGCGATTGGCGGCCTGGGCGGCGTCGCGGGCGTCGCGCAGGTCCTGTTCGATCTGCTCGCGCTGGGCGATCTGCTGTTGCAGGTTGAGGTTGGCCTCCAGCAGCTCGTCGGTGCGCGCGGCGACCCGCTGCTCCAGTTCGTCGTTGAGGCGGATGTAGCGATTGCGCTCGGCCTCCAACTCGTCGAGCCGCGCGGTGAGTTCCGGGTAATGGCTCTTGCGCGCCGACTGGTCGCCCAGCCCCAGCAGCCCGGCCAGGGCGCGCTGTTGCGCGTCAGAGAGCTTCGCCATAGACGACCTCGACATCACGCTGGCTGGACTCGCGCGGGTTGGTGAGGATGCACGGGTCATGCATCGCATGCTGGGACAGAAACGGGATGTCGGCCATGCGCACGCCGTGCAGGCCGAGCGTCTCGTTGAAACCGATCGCGTGCTTGAGCGCAATCAGGTGCTCTACCAGCCGCGCGCAGATCTGCCGATGGTTGAGGCCACGGCAGTCGATGCCGAAGGTCTCGGCAATCACCTTGAACCGCTCCGGCGCCGAGCTGTAGTTGAACGCAACGACGTGCTCCACCAATACCGCGTTGCACAGGCCGTGGGGCAAGTCGAGGAAGCCGCCCAGGCTGTGGGACATGGCGTGCACCGCGCCGAGGATCGCATTCGAAAACGCCAGCCCGGCCTGCATGCTGCCGAGCATGATTTTCTCGCGCAGGGCAATGTCGCCGGGGTTGGCGATCATCTGCACCAGGTTGCCGTTGATCAGGCGCATCGCCTCGAGCGCGTGAGGGTCGGTAAGCGGGCCATGCCCGGTGGAGACGAACGCCTCGATGGCATGCACCAGCGCGTCGATGCCGGTACAGGCGGACAGGAACGGGTCCATGCTCGCGGTGGTTTCCGGGTCGATCAGCGACACGTCCGGCACCACCGCCTTGCTGACGATGGAGAACTTCATGCGTTCCTGTTGGTTGGAGATGATCACGAACTGCGACACGTCCGCCGAGGTGCCGGCCGTGGTGGGAATGAGGATCAAGGGCGGGCTGGGCACGCGAATGGTGTCCACGCCTTCGAACTCGAGGATGCTGCGCCCATGGGCGACCACAATGCCGATGGCCTTGCCGCAGTCCATCGGGCTGCCGCCGCCGATGGCCACGATCACGTCGCAATGATTTTCGCGGTACACCTCGGCACCGAGCATCACTTCTTCGACGCGCGGGTTGGGCGATACGGCGGTGTACAGGCAGTAGTCGATACCGAGGGCTTGCAGGCTGGCTTCGACATCGGCGACCCAGCCGGCGGCAATCACGCCGGGGTCGCTGACCACCAGCACCTTGCGCGCGCCGAACGTCTTGGCGTAATTGCCGACGTTATGCCGGCAGCCGGCGCCGAAGATGATTTCAGGCGAGACGAATTTACGCAGGAGGCTCAGGTTTGGGCTCATTGTTAAGCCTGTTTCTTATTATTTTGGAAGATGCGCTCCACACTAACCGATCCGGCCGCGAAAGCAATCAGACCAAAGAGGCATCTTCCCTGCAGCACGCCAGATCAGCGGCTGGCGAAGTACATCGTCACTTCGAAGCCGATACGCAGGTCGGTGAAAGCGGGTTTGATCCACATGGGGAGCGTCCTCTTGTTGTGCCGGAAGATTCCGGTGAATCCATTAATGCACGCAGGATGGGCGAGGCGAATGCTACTTTCGAAGCAACCCTCACCCTGCATTAGTCGCGCAGGTACAACGATCGAATGGTAGGAGCCGGCAAGCCGGCTCCCACAGGTGCTTGCCCTTCAGGTCAGGATCAGAAGAAACCCAGCGGGTTGATGTCATAGCTCACCAGCAGGTTCTTGGTCTGCTGATAGTGGTCCAGCATCATCTTGTGGTTCTCACGCCCCACACCCGACTTCTTGTAGCCACCGAACGCCGCGTGCGCCGGGTACAGGTGATAGCAGTTGGTCCACACCCGACCCGCCTTGATCGCCCGGCCCATGCGGTAGGCACGGTTGATGTCGCGGGTCCACAGCCCGGCGCCCAGGCCGAACTCACTGTCGTTGGCAATCGCGAGTGCCTCGGCCTCGTCCTTGAAGGTGGTCACGCCCACCACCGGGCCGAAGATTTCTTCCTGGAACACGCGCATCTTGTTGTGGCCCTTGAGCAGGGTCGGCTGGATGTAATAGCCGCTGGACAAATCCCCCTCCAAGCGCTCGGCCGCGCCGCCGGTCAGCAGCACCGCACCCTCCTCCTGGGCGATTTTCAGGTAGGAGAGGATCTTGTCGAATTGCTGCTCGGACGCCTGCGCGCCGACCATGGTCTCGGTGTCCAGCGGGTTGCCACGCTTGATCTTGACGATCTTCTTCATGACCTCGGCCATGAACGCTTCGTAGATCGACTCCTGCACCAGCGCCCGCGACGGGCAGGTGCACACTTCGCCCTGGTTGAAGAACGCCAGCACCAGCCCTTCGGCGGCTTTTTCGATGAATTGCGGCTCGGCCTGCATGATGTCTTCGAAGAAAATATTCGGCGACTTGCCGCCCAGCTCCACGGTGGACGGAATGATGTTCTCGGCGGCGGCATGCATGATGTGCGCACCCACCGGAGTCGAGCCGGTAAAGGCGATCTTGGCGATGCGCTTGCTGGTGGCCAGTGCCTCGCCCGCCTCGCGGCCAAAGCCCTGGACGATGTTCAGCACGCCCGGCGGCAGCAGGTCGCCGACCAGCTCGGCAAACACCATGATCGACAGGGGCGTCTGCTCGGCCGGCTTGAGCACGATGCAGTTGCCGGCAGCCAGCGCCGGGGCGAGTTTCCACGCGGCCATCAGCAGCGGGAAATTCCACGGAATGATCTGCCCGACCACGCCCAGCGGCTCGTGGAAATGATAAGCGGCGGTCAGCTCGTTGATCTCGGCGGCACCGCCTTCCTGGGCGCGGATGCAGCCGGCGAAATAGCGAAAATGGTCGGCGGCCAGCGGCACATCGGCGTTGAGTGTTTCGCGCACGGCCTTGCCGTTGTCCCAGGTTTCGGTCACGGCCAGCACTTCGAGGTGCTGCTCGATGCGGTCGGCGATCTTCAGCAGCACCAGGGCACGGTCCTGGGCCGAGGTCTTGCCCCAGGCGTCGGCGGCGGCATGCGCAGCGTCGAGGGCCTTGTCGATATCGGCGGCGGTCGAGCGCGGGAATTCGGCGATCGCCTCACCGGTGACCGGCGAAGTGTTGGTGAAGTACTCGCCATTGACCGGCGCGACGAACTCACCGC
Source organism: Pseudomonas sp. TH21 (assembly GCF_016651025.1). Taxonomy (NCBI): domain Bacteria; kingdom Pseudomonadati; phylum Pseudomonadota; class Gammaproteobacteria; order Pseudomonadales; family Pseudomonadaceae; genus Pseudomonas; species Pseudomonas sp. TH21. The sequence continues at coordinate 4,236,950 of NZ_JAEKEQ010000001.1, forward strand.
CGATGTAGTTGCCATAGCGCGGCTTGAAGCTGACGACGGCGCCGGGGGTGCCAGGTTGTGCGTAGATCATGGTGAGGCCTCTGTCTGTTGTGGGTATTGTCAGGGGTTGATGCGTTGCATCTGCGTGCGTTCGTATTGCGGGTACAGATGGGTCACGCTGCGGACCAGTTCATAGCGGCTGAGGTTGATCGCCGCGAAACGTGCAGGGATCGGGCTGCGGATCAGCTCCGGCATGTCACTGCCGCGTGCAGCGGCGTCACGCAGCAATTGATCGAGCCAGGTGAGGTAGTCGCGCATCTGCTCCAGCGGTTTGGCGTCGGTCGCCACGGGGCCGTGGCCAGGCACGATCAGGGTCCAGGGCAAGCCTTGCAGGGTGGCGATATCGCTCAGCCACACGGCCAGGCCCGGAGAGTGCGGGGTGGTGAGCGCACGCTGGTAGAACACCAGGTCACCGGCGAACAACACCCCCGTCTTCCGGTCGAGGATCGCCAGGTCCGCGCCGGTATGACCGCGTAGCTGCAGCAATTGCAGATCGTGACTGCCGAAGGTCTTCACACCCGGCTGCAGGGTTTCACCGGGCAGCACCACTTCGGTGCCGCGCATCCAGTCACCGACCAGGCGATAGAGGTTCTCGGCCAGGCTGTCGCCCTGTTCGTGCAGTAACGCGGTGGTGCCGGCGAGTGCACCAATCGGCACGTCCTTGAACGCCTGGTTACCCAGGGCATGGTCGGGGTGGTGGTGAGTCAACAACACCTGGATCACCGGTTTGTCGGTGACCCGGGCGATGGCCTGGCGCAACGCTTCGCCGTAGCGCCGGGACGGCCCGGTGTCGATCACCACCACACCGGGCTCGGTGACGATAAACCCGACATTGACGATGTTGCCGCCATTGTCCTTGGCGAAATTGTCGGTGCTGCCTTCGAGCAACCAGGTGTTGTCGGCGATCAGCCGCGGCTTGAGGGCGTAATCCAGCTCGGCCAGCACCGGCAGGCTGAACAGGATCAGCCATAAGAGTGTCCAGCGCAGGGTCATGGGATGGCCGCCTCGAACTGGCTGCCGCTGGTGTCGCGCAGGGTCAGGCGCGTGGGGCCGGTCGCCTGGATATCAAAGGCAAGGCTGGGGTTTTCGCTGACAGCGGGAAACAGCTCCAGCGTCGCCAATAACTGACCGTCGGCGCCGCGGAGTTCGGCCATGTTGATAAAGAATTCGGGAATGCCGCTGACCATGCCGTTATCCATCGGGTGCGCGACTTGCAACTTGACGCGGCTGAATTCGGCGCGCGGGTAGCGTCCGCCGAACACTTCGCCGAGGTGCTCTTCCCAACCCGCCTGGGTGCGCACCACGCTGGGTGCGGTGCAGCCGCCGCCGGCTGCATCGATCAGGGTCGAGCCGACATGCCAGAGGCCGTCCCTGGTCAGCACCGCTGCGCGCAACGGCGTGGCCTGTTCGATGCGAATCCGGATCGACAGCCACGGCAGCACACCCTCGCGGGGCTGGAAGTCGACGATTTTCGGCAACGGGTTCAACTCGGCCCAGGCGAGGATTTTCACCACCTCGCCCTTGAACGCGCGGGCGTCGATTTCCAGCGGCACCTGGCGCGCATCTTCGGCGAACGGCGGGGCCAGCAGCTTGACGCGCGCGTCGAACACGAAGGGCGCATTGTCGAGAAACCGCTGGTGGTAGTAATCCCACATCACCGACGGCACCGGGTCCACGGGCGCGCCCCAGGCCAGCATCGGCAACCAGCAGATCCACACCCCGCGCAGGCGCATGCCCTACTCCTCGACGTGCACGCTGTCGAGGTAGGTGCGCACCGCCCACAGGGCTTCCTGGCTCAGGTAGTCGGCCATTTTCGGCATGTAGACCCGGCCATCGCGCACCGCACCGTGGCGCACCCGTTCGACAAACCATTCATCGCCGGCGTCGCCCACATCGAGCATACGCAGGTCGGGTGCGATCCCGCCGGACTTGGCTTCCAGGCCATGGCAGGCGGCGCAGTTCTGGTTGTAGGCCGAGGCACCGACTTCCACCGCCTTGTCGTGCTCGGGCGAGGTGCGATAGGGGTTGGTGGCGGCCCAGCCATCGGCGTCCAGCGGCACGCCGGCGTCCTTGATCGGGGTCAGGCCCTTGGTTTCCACGGCGGTCGGTGTGACGTTGCCGTGGGCCATGACGGCACCGGCACCGAGTACCCCGGCAAACAGGCAGGCGGTCATCCAGGCGTTGCGTTTTGTTGTCATTATTTTTTCCCTCAGGAGTGCACGCAAAACCTCTTGGCAGAGGCTATGGCAACCATCTTAGGAAGCGCTCGGCGGCACCCGTATGCTGCTTTGGTGGTCGGGTTCTCATCCGTTGGTAGCAGGCCTTGTGGGGCACTGCTAAATCAGAGGCGGTTCGGGAAATTGTCCCGGCAACACCGGGACTTTTTCCGTATTCGCACGCCCATGGACGTCGCACCCTGTGCAGGCCAAAACCTCCACTGGGAACTGCAACCATGACAATAAGATCGCTACCCGCCCTCTCACCCTTGAGCCTTGCCCTGCAAGCCTTTCTGCTGGTGGGCAGCCTGTCCCTCAGTGCTGCCAGCCATGCCGCTGCCGAACCCGCGAAGCAGACGCGCAACGTCACCTGGGAAGACATCGCCAACGACCACCTGACTACAAAGGACGTGCTGCAATACGGCATGGGCACCAACGCCCAGCGCTGGAGCCCGCTGGCCCAGGTCAATGACAAGAACGTGTTCAAGCTCACGCCTGCCTGGTCCTACTCGTTCGGCGACGAGAAACAGCGCGGCCAGGAATCCCAGGCCATCGTCAGCGACGGCGTGGTCTACGTCACCGGTTCCTACTCCCGCGTGTTCGCCCTCGACGCGAAGACCGGCAAACGCCTGTGGACCTACAACCACCGCCTGCCCGACAACATTCGCCCGTGCTGTGACGTGGTCAACCGTGGCGCGGCGATCTTCGGCGACAAGATCTACTTCGGCACCCTCGATGCGCGCCTGATCGCCCTCGACAAGAACACCGGCAAAGTGGTGTGGAACAAGAAATTCGGCGACCACGCCGCCGGCTACACCATGACCGGCGCCCCGGTGCTGATCAAGGACAAGGTCAGCGGCAAGGTGCTGCTGATCCACGGCAGCTCCGGCGATGAGTTCGGCGTGGTCGGCCAGCTGTATGCGCGCGACCCGGACACCGGCGAAGAAGTGTGGATGCGCCCGTTCGTGGAAGGCCACATGGGCCGCCTGAACGGCAAGGACAGCACCCCGACCGGCGACGTCAAGGCGCCATCGTGGCCGGATGACCCGACCACCGAAACCGGCAAGGTCGAGGCCTGGAGCCACGGCGGCGGCGCACCTTGGCAGAGCGCGAGCTTCGATGCCGAGACCAACACCATCATCGTCGGCGCCGGCAACCCGGGCCCGTGGAACACCTGGGCGCGGACCTCCAAGGACGGCAACCCACACGATTTCGACAGCCTCTACACCTCCGGCCAGGTCGGCGTCGACCCGAGCACCGGCGAAGTGAAGTGGTTCTACCAGCACACCCCGAACGATGCCTGGGACTTCTCCGGCAACAACGAACTGGTGCTGTTCGACTACAAGGACAAGGACGGCAAAGTCACCAAGGCTACCGGCCACGCCGACCGCAACGGCTTTTTCTATGTGGTCGACCGCACCAACGGCAAACTGCAGAACGCTTTCCCGTTCGTCGACAACATCACCTGGGCCAGCCATATCGACCTGAAGACCGGGCGTCCGGTGGAAAACGAAGGCCAGCGTCCGGCCAAACCGCTGCCGGGTGAAACCAAGGGCAAGCCGGTGGAAGTCTCGCCGCCGTTCCTGGGCGGCAAAAACTGGAACCCCATGGCCTACAGCCAGGACACCGGCCTGTTCTACATCCCGGGCAACCAGTGGAAAGAGGAATACTGGACCGAAGAGGTCAACTACAAGAAAGGCTCGGCGTACCTGGGCATGGGTTTTCGCATCAAGCGCATGTATGACGACCACGTCGGCACGTTGCGCGCGATGAACCCGACCACCGGCAAAGTGGTGTGGGAACACAAGGAACACCTGCCACTGTGGGCCGGCGTACTGGCAACCAAGGGCAACCTGGTGTTCACCGGCACCGGCGACGGCTTCTTCAAGGCCTTCGACGCGAAAACCGGCAAGGAGCTGTGGAAGTTCCAGACCGGCAGCGGCATCGTCTCGCCGCCGATCACCTGGGAACAGGATGGCGAGCAGTACATCGGCGTCACCGTCGGTTATGGCGGCGCGGTGCCGTTGTGGGGCGGCGACATGGCCGAGCTGACCAAGCCGGTGGCACAAGGGGGTTCGTTCTGGGTGTTCAAGATCCCGAGCTGGGACCTGAAAACCGCCCAGAAGTAACCCCTCAGAGAATGCGGGGTCGCCTTTTGTGGCGAGCGGGCATGCCCCGCGCTGGGCTGCGAAGCGGCCCCGGCATTCTTCCTGTCGCATCGGCTGCTGCGCAGTCGGTGCGACAGGTACCCCGCCACCTTCGAGGTCTCGTCATGAAATACCTGCCCTTGTTACTCCTGCTGTCCCTGCCCCTGGCCCACGCCGACGATGGCGACGACGCGCCCCTGGTGATCAACGGCTGCACCATCGCCGAACACAGCCAGTGCCCTGGCGCCAATCTCAAGGGCGCCAACCTGAGCAATCAGAACCTGAGCAAGATGAACCTGGCCGGCGCTGACTTGCGCGAGGCCGATCTGCGCCACGCCAACCTCGACCTGGCCAACCTGGAAAAAGCCCAGCTGCAAGGCGCCAACCTGACCCGCGCGAGCCTGCAGCAGAGCAACCTGCGCCTGGCCAATTTCACCGACGCGACGTTGATGGCGATCCAGGGCTGGGGCCTCTTCGCCCAGGGGGCGCAATTCGAGAATGCCAACCTCAGTGCGGCCTACCTGCAATTTGCGCGGCTGTCCGGAGCCAAGCTGCACAAGGCCAACCTGCGCGCGGCGGACCTGGAAATGACCTGGCTGAGCAAGGCCGACCTGCAAGGGGCGGACCTGCGCGATGCAAATCTGCAGGAAGCCAAGTTCGGTGAAAGCAATCTGGAAAACGCCACCCTGACCGGTGCGCGCCAGCATTACGGGAACTTCCAGGACGCGAACATGGAAGGCTGCAAGGACTGCCCCACCACCTGGGATCGCTAGAACGCCGCGGATCAACATGTGGGAGCGGGCTCGCTCGCGAAAGCGCTGGGTCAGTCAGCACTCCTGATACTGACACCGCGTATTCGCGAGCAAACCCGCTCCCACAGGGGCCGCGTGCATCAGGTAGAGATCAGCCCGCCACTCGTACTACGCCCATATCGATGCCCAGGTGGACCAGTTCGGCATGGGAACTCACCTGCAATTTACTCTTGAGCAAGGTCAGGTGGTTGGACACGGTCTTGCTGCTGATACTCAGCTGGGCCGCGATCGAGCGTGCCGGGGTGCCTTTGGCGAGCATCAGGAAAATCTCCAGCTCGCGCTGGGTCATGCCTTGCAGGCGACGGTCGGTGGGGTGATAGGCCAGTTGCGTGGCCAGGTCCTGTTCGATGTAGGTGTGGCCGTCGAGGATGCGCTGCACCGCCTCAAGCATCACCGCCGGCGAGGCGTTTTTGGTCAGGTAACCGGCGGCGCCGGCGTCCAGGGCCTGGCGCACCACCGGCAGTTCCGCGTGCTGGCTGAAGAACAATACGCGCAACTGCGGCAGGCGCTGGCGCAGGCGGCGGGTGGTTTCCAGGCCGCTGATCCCCGGCAGGCCGAAGCCGATGATCACCAGCGCGGGCACCGCCTCGTGCACCCGCGCCAGGGCCTCCTCGCCGCTCGCCGCTTCACGGACCACCACGCCCGGCAGCCCGGCGCGCAGCAGGCCGGCATACCCCAGGCGGACCACGGCGTGATCATCGACCAGCAGGATGTTCATAGTGCCTCCAATGGCAGCGTATCTTCCCCATGCTAGAACCCCGGGGTCTGCCGCGACCTACTACTTTGGTACTGGTTTTGCTGTCTATCGTCGCATTCCCAAGGCAGCGCGACTCACGTGTAATGGGCGCATAACGATAAGGATTGCCTTGCCATGCTGCCCGCTCGACTGCCCCTCGCGGCACTGCTGTGCCTGTTCGTCGGCTACACCTGCGCCGACACCCCGCTGTTTTCCGCCGAAGGCTACCGTCTCAGCCTGTACCGCAGCCCTACGCCCGACCAACTGCCAGGCGCGACGATTGTCGACACCCCGGCCCTGCAAACCCTGCTGCGCCAGACGCCCGCACCGGTGCTGGTCGATGTGTACCGCCGCCAATGGCTGCAAGGCCGCTTCATCGAGGACCAGCCGCATGCCAACGTGCCCGGCAGCCACTGGCTGGCCAATACCGGCGACGGCGACCTCACGCCGGAATGGCAGGGTTATTTCGTGCGGCACCTGTACAAATACACCCACGGCGACCTGAACCGGCCGCTGGTGTTCTACTGCCGCGCCGATTGCTGGCTGAGTTGGAACGCGGTAAAACGAGCCGCCAACCTGGGCTATACCTCTGTGTATTGGTACCGCGATGGCTTGGACGCATGGGAAGCGGCGAAACTGCCAGTGACGGCTGCAGCACCCGAACCCTTTGAATAAAAATCCACAACAAGAAGGTGAACGGCCATGTACAAAATTCTGATTGCCGACGATCACCCGCTGTTTCGCGAGGCGATCCATAACGTCATCAGCGACGGGTTCCCCGGCAGCGACGTGATGGAAACCGCCGACCTTGACAGTGCCCTCGCCCTGACCCAGGAACACGACGACCTCGACCTGATCCTGCTCGACCTGAACATGCCCGGCATGCACGGCCTCAATGGCCTGATCAACCTGCGCAACGAATCGCCGACCATCCCGGTGGTGATTGTCTCCGCCGAGCAGGACAAGCAGATCGTGCTGCAGGCCATCACCTATGGCGCCGTGGGATTTATCACCAAGTCTTCGCCGCGCCTGCAAATGACCGAGGCGATCCAGCAGATTCTCAACGGCAATGTGTACCTGCCACCGGACATCATCCGCACCCAGAAGCCCGGCACGCACCGGCGCCTCAACGAAAACCCCGGCTTCGCCCCCGAGCTACTGCAAGCCCTGACCCGCAAGCAGCTGCTGGTGCTGGAGCGCATGACCAAGGGCGAGTCGAACAAGCAGATCGCCTACACCCTGGAGATTGCCGAGACCACGGTGAAGGCTCACGTGTCGGCGATCCTGCGCAAATTGAATGTGCATAACCGGGTGCAGGCGATCCTCAGTGCCGGCGACATTGATTTCGGCTCGTACCTGCGCCGCTGATCCTGCCCAACTCCCCGGCCTACAGGGCGACGTGTTGGCCGAGCAAGTGACTCATCGCCGTCTTGAGCTTCATCGGCCGCACCGGCTTGTGCATCAGCGTGTGCCCCAGCTCGCGGATCTGCAGCTTCAACTCATTGCTGTAGTTGGCGGTGATCATCATCGCCGGGATCGCACGACCGCGCCGGGCGTTGATGCGGGCGACGGCGTCCACGCCGTTCTGGTCGTGGTCGAGGTGGTAGTCGGCGATCAGCAGGTCCGCCTCGGCATGGTAGTTGTCCACTTGCCGCGCCAGGTCCTGCTCTGACAACGCCGTCACCACGCAACAGCCCCAGCCTTCGAGCAAGGTGCGCATTCCCGCGCAGATCGCCGCATCGTTATCCAGCACCCACACCCGCGCGCCCTGCAGGCGCTCCAGCAGCGGCTCACTCATGCACGGTATCGGCAAGGACCTGGGCGCGGTGGTGCTCAACGGCACCTCCACCGAAAACATCGAGCCCTGGCCCGGCCAGGACCTGACGCTGATGCGATGGCCGAGTATCCCGGCGATTTTCTCCACGATCGCCAGCCCCAGGCCCAAGCCGCGATCCTGGTCCGGGCGCTGCACATCACCGCGCTTGAACTCCTGGAAAATCTCCTCCAGCCGCTCCTCGGCAATGCCCATGCCGCTGTCCCACACCTGGATCAACACGCGCTGGTGCTGGCGCCGGCAGCCCAGCACCACGCGGCCCTTGTAGGTGTAGCGAATCGCGTTGCTGAGCAGGTTGCGCAGGATCCGCGCGAGCAGCTGGATGTCACTGTGCACCAGCGCCGAGCAGCCGACAAAATGCAGCTGCAGGCCTTCGCTGCGGGCCAGCTCGGTGTACTCCGCCGCCAGGTTATCGAGCAATTCGCTCAGGGCGAACGGGGCGATATCGGCCTTGATCACCCCGGCATCCAGCTTGGAAATATCCACCAGGGTGCCCAGCAGGTTTTCCACGTCTTCCAGGGAATTGCTCACGTTGCGCACCAGGGTTTCGCTGGGGCGTTCCAGTAATGCACTGGTAAACAGCCGCGCCGCGTTCAGCGGTTGCAAGAGGTCGTGGCTGACGGCGGCGAGGAATTTGGTTTTCGACAGGTTGGCCTGCTCGGCCTCGCGCTTGGCCTCGCGCAGGCGTGCTTCCATGCGCCGGCGCTCATCGATTTCCTTCAACAACTGGCCGTTGAGCGAGGTCAGTTCCGAGGTGCGCTGGGCCACGCGCTGCTCCAGGTGCTGATAGGCCTGGTGCAGGGCTTCGGCGGTGCGCCGGCGTTCGGTGATGTCGCGGATCAGCACGAAAATCCCCACCACTTCACCGTTGGCGAGCATGTTCGGCACATAGGAGCGCAGCATGTAGCGCTCCTGGTTATTGATGTTGGTCTCGGCGAACTCAAAGGTCACGCTTTCCCCGGCCAGGGCGCGGGCGACGTAGGCATCCAGGCGTTGGCAATGCTGCTCGCTGTGGACTTCGCGCAGGCTCTGGCCAAGCATCATCCCGCGCGGCCAGCAGTACCATTCTTCATAGACTTTATTGGTGAACTCGTAGACCAGGTCGGCATTCAGGTAGCCGATCAGGGCCGGCACGTTGTCGGTGATCAGGCGAATCCAGCGCTCGCTGGCCTGGGCCTGCTGCGCCGCTATCTGTTCGCCGCGCAGGGCTTCGGCACGCAGCCGGGCGTTGATCAGCAGGTGGTTGCTGGCCTTGAGTTCGGCCATCGCCTGATTCAGCGCGTCGGTGCGTTCGCGGACTTGCTCGGCCAGCACCACCGAATGCTGAAAGGTGGTGTAGGGGTTGTTGCCCTGGGCCATGCCGGACTCGATGCGCTCGATCAGCGCCGCATTGATCCGCGCCAGCTTGTGGTTGTCCTGTTGCAGCCGGACGACCTCGGCGAGCAGCTCAGCGCCGGCCACGGGCAATGGCGACCCCGGTGAAGGTCTGGTTGATGTGCATGCCATTGAACTGTTCTCCGTAGGTGTTGAACCCCATCACCCGCTGGTCACGCAGCAAGCCACCGATCTGTTCCAGGGTGCCGGTGTCTTCCAGCTCCAGGCGGCGCAGGAAGCAGTCGCAGCCGATGGTCAGCAGCAGGTCGCCGAGGCGCGCGTGCAGGCCATCGAACAGGCCTTGCAGGTTCGGCAGGATCGGCCCGGGCTTCATCACGGTGAGGACGATGCCGTTTTCCACCGCGCAGTAGAAACTCAGGCTCAGGTCGGCGTGCACTTGCTGGATCGCGCGCACGTAGTACTGGTCGTGGATGCGCACCGCGAGGGGGTGGGCGGCGAAGAGGCGGTGGTCGAGGTCGGCCACGGCCACGCCGATGTGCCGCGCGTACTCCTCGGCGGCGGGTTCGGCATTGAGCTCGAACACCCGGCGTGACGGGCTGTCGGCGCCGGTCACCACCAGCTTCTCGGTGCGCGGCAGGATGTGGTGGGTGGTGAAGACCTCGAAGTCCAGCCAGGTGTTGACCAGCACCACCACTGCCGCGCCGCTGTGGAAGGCGCCGTTGAAGTACACGTGGGTGTCGGTGAGGAAGTTGTCATCACCGGCCGAACCGCCGAAGTGCGGGATGTCGCCGAGCGCCGCGCTGAGGGCGGCGAGCACCATTTCTTCACGGCTGGACAGGCCATCGAGCAAGGTCAGGGCGAAGGTATTGCCTTTGATCGGCGCCAGGGTATTGCTGCGACAGCCGCCGACCAGCCGCTCGACCATGTCCTGGGCGTTGATCAGGCTGAAGTGTTCAACCTGGTCGATGAGTTCGGTGGCAATGGAGAAGTGCGCGTGATTGAACCCCACCGCCGTGATGCAATTGCGGCCATAACCTTGGGGCGTGATCTCGCCGGCACTGGTGCAACCCACCACACGCACACTGCCAAAGCACTGCTGCAGGGCCTGGCCGAGTGCCTGGAGGTCGTAGGAAGCGGAACAGAAAAACAGCACGAACCCCAGGTACGGATGCAGCAGTTGCCGCGCCAACTCCTCGGCCGCCTGCCCGGCATCGGCGGCCTGGGACATGGCACTGACTACGCCTTCACTGTTGTGCATCGCTGGTTCCCCCTCTGAAGCATGAGTGTACGAAGGCCTGGGGGTGGGACCTATGCTACTTGGGTACTGGGTGGGGGGATGCGATGGGATGAATTGGCGTGGCGTCGCAGGCGTTTCACATCAGACCGCCGCCTTGACCAACATGCCGGCCGCCACCAGCACGCACAGGCTGGCAAACCCGACCTGCAGGGTCCGCGCGGGGATCACCGAGCACAGGCGCCGGCCGATCAACATGCCGACAATGCTCGCGGCGATGAACACCCAGCCCATCGGCTCGATGCGCACACCGGCGTGGAACGCGCCGACCACGCCGATCAGCGAGATCAGGCTGATCACCATCAGCGAAGTGGCGACGATGCCGCGCATCTGCACATCGGTGAGTTGCTTGAACGCCGGCACGATCAGGAAGCCACCGCCGACCCCGAGCAGGCCGGACACGGCGCCCGTGACCGCACCAAGGGCGGCGAGTGTCGCGCTGCACTTGGCGGTCCAGGCCAGGCGCCCGGTCTGCTGGTCGAGCATGCAGTTCTTCTGGCCCCAGGACGCGGCGCCATGGTCACTCGGCCCGGCGTCGACCTTTTCGCGCTGCAACATGCGCCAGGCCACCAGCACCATCAGCGCGCTGAACAGGCCCATCAGCAGGGCTTCCGGCATCTGGTGGGCAAGGAACACCCCCAGCGGCGAGAACAGCGCGCCGAGCAAGGCGATCAACAGCGCGGCACGGTACCGCACCAGGCCATGGCGCAGGCCGTCAATCGCGCCCACCGCCGCCGCTGCGCCCACCGCCAGCAAGGACACGGGCGCGGCCTGGGTCATGCTCAGGCCCAACCCGAGCACCAACGCCGGCACGCCAAGGATGCCGCCGCCCGCGCCGGTCAAGCCCATGACCAGGCCCATCAAGATGCCTAAAACACTCGCCAGCAGCATTCAGTCCACCTTGCTCAAGCGGGTCAGCCACTCGCGACCCTTGAGCATGCCGTTCCAGTAGAACCACGGCAGCAACGTCGCCTTGAGGAACCACATCGAACGCCGCGCGCGGGTCGGGTCGAGGGGAAAGGTCGGCAACAGCTTGCCGCCATAACCGAACTCGGCCAGCACCACCTTGCCCTTCTCCACCGTCAGCGGGCAGGAGCCGTAGCCGTCGTATTTGAGCGGCAATGGCGCCTGTTTGCGCAGGGCGAGCAGGTTTTCGGCGACCACCACGATTTGCTTGCGCACGGCGGCAGCGGTCTTGGCATTGGTGGTGCCGCACACATCGCCCAGCCCGAAAATGTGCGGGTAGCGCAGGTGTTGCAGGCTATGGGGGTTCACTTCGCACCAACCGGCGGCGTCGGCCAGCGCGCTCTGGTGGATAAACTCCGGTGCGACCTGGGGTGGCACCACGTGCAGCAGGTCGAAGGATTTCTCGACCACGGTGACGTTGCCCTCGGCATCCTTCACGTCGAACCAGGCCTTGCGTGCCGGGCCGTCGACTTTCACCAGGTTGGCATTGAATGCCAGGCGGGCGTTGTACTTCTCCACGTATTTCATCAGCGGCGGCACGAAGGTCGCGACCCCAAACAGCGCCGCGCCGGCGAGGTTGAATTCGACGTCGATATTGTTCAGATGGCCTTGCTTGAGCCAATGGTCGCAGGACAGGTACAGGGCCTTCTGCGGTGCGCCCGCGCATTTGATCGGCATCGCCGGCTGGGTAAAGATCGCCTTGCCGCCCTTCAATTGCTGCACCAACTGCCAGGTGTAGGCCGCGTACTGATAGCTGTAGTTGGAGGTCACGCCATTGCGGCCCAGCGTGTCCTGCAGCCCCTCGATCTTCTCCCAGGCCAGGCGCAGGCCGGGGCAGACGATGAGGTTTTGCCAAGTCACGCGCTGGCCGTTGTCGAGTATCAGGGTGTGTTCGTCGGGCAACAGCTCGGTGACCGCAGCCTGCACCCAGGTCACGCCATTGGGCAGCACATCGGCCAGCGGGCGGCGGGTCTTTTCCAGGTCATAGGCACCGCCGCCCACCAACGTCCAGGCCGGCTGGTAGCAATGGTGGTCGCTGGGTTCGATCAGGGTGATGTTCAGGTGGGGGTCGCGCTTGAGCAGGCTGGCCAGCAGGCCGATGCCTGCCGAACCGCCGCCGATGACTACGATATCGCCACTGATGGTAGGGCCCCAGTGTTGGTCATTCATGGTCGATCGCCTTTCTTATACATGCACACAAGGGTCGCTGCCGGATGGCGTCACGCCCAGCTTTTCATGACCGCGCCGCAGTACAGCCCGGACAAGGTCTTCATCACTTGGATCACTTCGTGGCTGGCCAGCCCGTAGAAGATGTATTTGCCTTCCCGACGGGTGGCGACCAACCCTTCATCGCGCAAGATGCCCAACTGTTGTGACAGCGTCGGTTGGCGCACGCCGGTCATGGTTTCCAGCTCGCCGACGTTGCGCTCGCCCTGGGTCAGCTGGCAGAGGATCAACAAACGGTCCTCGTTGGCCAGCGCCTTGAGCAAGGAACAGGCCTTGGACGCCGATGCGCGCAACTGGGCGACTTCGCCCTCACTCAGAGTAGATTCCATTTGCCTCGGGTCCTTTCTGTCACTTAAGCTCAAAACATTATGTGTAAATGTAAACTGATTGTAACCACTTTTTTCTTCACCAGGGACCGCCGCCATGCCAGCGTTGATTCAAGCCTTTCTGGACGAGGCATCGTCGACCTACACCTACGTCGTGCATGAAACCGACGGTGGCCCCTGCGCCATCGTTGACTCGGTGCTCAACTACGACCCGGCTTCGGGGCGCACCGACACGGCCCAGGCCGACAAGGTCATCGCCTTCGTCCGCGAGCACGACCTGCACGTGCAATGGCTGCTGGAAACCCACGCGCACGCCGATCACCTGTCCGCGGCGCCGTACCTGCGTCGCCTCCTGGGCGGCAAGATTGCCATCGGCGCGTCCATCAGCAAGGTGCAGGGCGTCTTCAAGCACCTGTTCAACCTGGAGCCGGAGTTTCGCGTGGACGGCTCGCAGTTCGACCACCTGTTTGCGCCGGACGAGGTGTTTCATATCGGTAACCTCAAAGCCCAGGCGCTGCACGTGCCGGGGCATACGCCGGCGGACATGGCTTACCTGATCGACGACCAGTTGATCCTGGTGGGCGACACGTTGTTCATGCCGGACGTGGGCACGGCGCGCTGCGACTTCCCCGGCGGCGATGCGCGGCAGTTGTATGCGTCGATGCGCAAGCTCTTGGCGTTTCCCCCGCAGACCCAGCTGTATGTGTGCCATGACTATCCGCCCGAGGGCCGCGAGGCCAAGTGCCTGACAACCGTAGCCGAGCAGCGCGCGGGCAATATTCATGTGCATGACGGGGTCGATGAGAATGCGTTTGTCGAGATGCGCACCACGCGCGATGCCGGGCTGGGGATGCCGACATTGCTGCTGCCGGCGATCCAGGTGAACGTGCGCGCGGGCAATCTGCCGCCGGCTGAGGAGAATGGCGTGACGTACCTGAAGATCCCCCTCAACCAACTGTAAAAACATTGATCCCGAGTGGGAGCTGGCTTGCCTGCGATGGCGGTGTATCAGGTGCAGATAAGCTGGCTGGCCCAGCGCTTTCGCAGGCAAGCCCACATTTGATCTGCTTACACCCGGGAGCTCGAGGCATACGGATCCCCCTGTGGGAGCGGGCTTGCTCGCGAAGGCGGGCTGGCAGTTGATGCAGTGGGTGCCTGACCCACCGCTTTCGCAGGCAAGCCAGCTCCCACATTTGATCTCCATACACCCGGGAATCCGAGTCATACCCGGATCCCCCTGTGGGAGCGGGCTTGCTCGCGAAGGCGGGCTGTCAGTTGATGCATTCGGTGCCTGACCCACCGCTTTCGCAGGCAGCCAGCTCCCACCGTTGATCTGCGTACACCTGGGAGCCCCGAGTCATACCCGGATCCCCTGTGGGAGCGGGCTTGCTCGCGAAGGCGATCCGTCAGGTGGTGCATTCGGCGACTGATCCAGCGCTTTCGCAGGCAAGCCAGCTCCCACATGTTGGGCTGTGTTTGGATCTGTGAGAGCGGTGTCAATCAGTTGCCGAGGCTGATGCCATTGGCCGGCAGCGGCAGCGCGGTTTTGTAGCGCACTTGCTTGAGCGCAAAGCTGGAGCGGATGTTGGCCACGCCCGGCACCTTGGTCAGGAAATCCATCATGAAGCGCTCCAGCGACTGGATCGTCGGCACCAGCACGCGGATCAGGTAGTCCGGGTCGCCGGCCATCAGGTAGCACTCCATCACCTCGGGACGGTCGGAAATCGCCCCCTCGAACTGCTGCAACGCCAGTTCGTTCTGCTTTTCCAGGCTCACATGGATGAAGACGTTGACGTGCAGCCCCAGCAGGTCGGCATCGAGCAGCGTGACCTGGTCACGAATCAGCCCAAGTTCCTCCATCGCCTTGACTCGGTTGAAACACGGCGTCGGCGACAGGTTGACCGAGCGGGCGAGGTCGGCGTTGGTGATCCGCGCATTCTCTTGCAGGGCGTTGAGAATGCCGATATCGGTACGGTCCAGTTTGCGCATGAGACAAAATCACCTGTTTATTATGTTTATGCAGTTTTTTTATCCGCAAATGATCCCGAGCGCAATGAAACACAGATAAATATTCTTCTACGCCACGCCTATGATTGTTGTAGGACAAGATTTCTTCTACCCGAAGACTGATTGTCAGCTAGCGCGCCCACTACAAGAAATTCACAAGATAGAGCGTAGAAAGCCATGACCCAGCAGTACGAACCACTGCGCCTGCACGTGCCTGAACCCTCAGGCCGCCCCGGCTGCAAGACCGACTTTACCTACCTGCGCCTGACCGACGCCGGCCTGGTGCGCAAACCCGCCATCGACGTAGAACCCGCCGACACCGCCGACCTGGCCAAGGGCCTGATCCGCGTCCTCGACGACCAGGGCCAGGCCCTGGGCCCGTGGGCCGAAGGTGTACCGGTGGAGATCCTGCGCAAAGGCATGCGCGCGATGCTCAAGACGCGCATCTTCGACAACCGCATGGTCGTCGCCCAGCGCCAGAAAAAAATGTCGTTCTACATGCAAAGCCTTGGCGAAGAAGCCATCGGCAGCGCCCAGGCCCTGGCCTTGAACATCGATGACATGTGCTTTCCCACCTACCGCCAGCAAAGCATCCTGATGGCCCGCGACGTGCCGTTGGTGGACCTGATCTGCCAACTGCTGTCCAACGAGCGCGACCCGCTCAAGGGCCGCCAGCTGCCGATCATGTACTCGGTCAAGGACGCGGGTTTCTTCACCATTTCCGGCAACCTCGCCACCCAATTCGTACAAGGTGTGGGCTGGGGCATGGCCTCGGCGATCAAGGGCGATACCAAGATCGCCTCCGCCTGGATCGGCGACGGCGCCACGGCCGAATCGGACTTCCACACCGCCCTCACCTTCGCCCACGTCTACCGCGCGCCGGTGATCCTCAACGTGGTCAACAACCAATGGGCGATCTCCACCTTCCAGGCTATCGCCGGCGGTGAAGCCACCACCTTCGCCGGACGCGGCGTGGGCTGCGGCATCGCTTCCCTGCGGGTCGACGGCAACGATTTCATCGCGGTGTACGCCGCCTCCGCCTGGGCCGCCGAGCGTGCGCGCCGCAACCTCGGCCCGACCCTGATCGAATGGGTCACCTACCGCGCCGGTCCGCACTCAACCTCCGATGATCCGTCCAAATACCGGCCTGCCGACGACTGGAGCCACTTCCCGCTGGGCGACCCGATTGCCCGTCTCAAGCAGCACCTGATCAAGATTGGCCAGTGGTCCGAAGAGGAACACGCGGCGGTCAGCGCTGAACTGGAAGCCGAAGTGATTGCGGCCCAGAAAGAAGCCGAACAGTACGGCACCCTGGCCGGTGGCCAGATTCCAAGCGCCGCGACCATGTTCGAAGACGTCTATAAAGAGATGCCGGAGCACTTGAAGCGCCAGCGTCAAGAGTTGGGGATCTGACATGAACGATCACAACAACAGCATCGAATTGGAAACCGCCATGACCACCACCACCATGACCATGATCCAGGCCCTGCGCTCGGCCATGGATGTGATGCTTGAGCGTGACGACAATGTGGTGGTATTCGGCCAGGACGTCGGTTACTTCGGCGGCGTATTCCGTTGCACCGAAGGCTTGCAGACCAAGTACGGCAGTTCGCGGGTGTTCGACGCGCCCATCTCCGAAAGCGGCATTATCGGCGTTGCCGTGGGCATGGGCGCCTATGGCCTGCGTCCGGTGGCAGAAATCCAGTTCGCCGACTACGTCTACCCGGCGACCGACCAGATCATCTCCGAAGCCGCGCGCCTGCGTTATCGCTCGGCCGGCCAGTTCACTGCGCCGCTGACCATGCGCATGCCTTGCGGCGGCGGCATCTACGGCGGCCAGACCCACAGCCAGAGTATCGAAGCGGTCTTCACCCAGGTCTGCGGCCTGCGCACCGTGATGCCGTCCAACCCGTATGACGCCAAGGGCCTGCTGATCGCCTCGATCGAAAACGATGACCCGGTGATCTTCCTCGAGCCCAAGCGCCTGTACAACGGCCCGTTCGACGGCCACCACGACCGCCCGGTTACGCCGTGGTCCAAGCACCCGCAAGCGCAAGTGCCGGACGGTTACTACACCGTGCCGCTGGACGTGGCCGCCATCGTGCGTCCGGGCTCGGCCGTCACCGTGCTGACCTACGGTACCACCGTGTATGTGTCGCAAGTTGCCGCCGAGGAAACCGGTATCGATGCCGAAGTCATCGACCTGCGCAGCCTGTGGCCACTGGACCTGGAAACCATCGTCAAGTCGGTGAAAAAGACCGGCCGTTGCGTGGTGGTGCATGAAGCCACCCGCACCTGCGGCTTTGGTGCCGAGTTGGTGTCGCTGGTGCAGGAGCATTGCTTCCATCACCTGGAAGCGCCGATCGAACGCGTCACCGGTTGGGACACCCCCTACCCGCACGCGCAGGAGTGGGCGTATTTCCCAGGGCCGTCCCGAGTGGGCGCGGCGTTGAAACGGGTCATGGAGGTCTGAATGGGCACGCACGTTATCAAGATGCCGGACATTGGCGAAGGCATCGCGGAAGTTGAACTGTCGGTATGGCACGTGAAGGTCGGCGACATGGTCGTCGAAGACCAGGTGCTGGCAGATGTAATGACCGACAAGGCGATGGTGGACATTCCCTCGCCGGTGCACGGCAAGGTGATTGCACTCGGCGGCGAGCCGGGTGAAGTCATGGCCGTGGGCAGTATCTTGATCAGTATTGAAGTCGAAGGCGCCGGTAACGCCAAGGAAGCGCCCGCGGTAAGTGAACCGGTGAAAGCCGCTGCCGTGGTCGAAGCCAAACCGGCGCCGGTTGAAAGCAAGCCGGCACCGGCAGTCATCAAGGCCCAGGCGCCCGTGGCGCGTGAAGCCGACGAACGCCCGCTGGCCTCCCCCGCCGTGCGCAAGCATGCGCTGGATGCCGGGATCCAGCTGCGCCTGGTCCAGGGCTCCGGCCCGGCGGGGCGCATTCTGCACGAAGACCTGGAAGCGTACTTACTGCAGCGCCCGGCGCACCATCACAGCGCTGCCAACCCCTACGCCGAACGCACCAGCGAAGAACAGATCCCGGTGATCGGCATGCGCCGCAAGATCGCCCAGCGCATGCAGGATGCCACCCGGCGCGCCGCGCATTTCAGCTACGTGGAAGAGATCGACGTCACCGCCCTCGACGAGCTGCGCGTGCACCTCAACGAGAAGCATGGCGCCACCCGCGGCAAGCTGACCCTGCTGCCGTTTATCGTGCGGGCGATGGTCGTGGCGTTGCGCGACTTCCCGCAGATCAACGCGCGCTATGACGACGAAGCCCAGGTCATCACCCGCCTCGGCGCGGTGCATGTGGGTGTCGCCACCCAGAGCGACGTCGGCCTGATGGTACCGGTGGTGCGACACGCCGAAGCCCGCAGCCTGTGGGGCAACGCCGAGGAAATCGCGCGCCTGGCCACGGCCGCACGCAATGGCAAGGCCAGCCGCGATGAATTGTCGGGTTCGACCATTACCCTGACCAGCCTGGGCGCGCTCGGCGGCATCGTCAGCACCCCGGTGCTGAACTTGCCCGAAGTGGCCATCGTCGGCGTCAACCGCATCGTTGAGCGGCCGATGGTGGTCAAGGGCCAGATCGTGGTGCGCAAGATGATGAACCTCTCCAGCTCCTTCGATCACCGCGTGGTCGATGGCATGGACGCGGCGCAATTCATCCAGGCCATCCGTGGCCTGCTCGAACAACCCGCCAGCCTGTTCCTGGAGTAAGGGCATGACTCAGACATTGAATACCACGCTGCTGATCATCGGCGGCGGACCTGGCGGTTATGTAGCAGCGATCCGAGCTGGCCAGCTGGGCATCCCGACCATCCTGGTGGAAGGCCAGGCGCTGGGCGGCACCTGCCTGAACATCGGCTGCATCCCGTCCAAGGCCCTGATCCACGTGGCCGAACAGTTCCAGCAAACCATCCACCACAGCCAGGGCTCGCAACTGGGCATCGAAGTGGACGTGCCAACCCTGGACATCCGCAAGAGCGTGGAATGGAAAGATGGCATCGTCGACCGCCTGACCACCGGCGTTGCCGCGCTGCTGAAGAAGCACAAGGTGCAGGTGATCCACGGCTGGGCCAAGGTGGTGGACGGCAAGACCGTCGACGTCGGCGACCAGCGCATCCAGTGCGAGCACCTGCTGCTGACCACCGGTTCGAAAAGCGTCAACCTGCCGATGTTGCCGATTGGCGGGCCGATCATTTCCTCCACCGAGGCCCTGGCGCCAACTCGCGTGCCCAAGCGCCTGATCGTGGTCGGTGGCGGTTATATCGGCCTGGAACTGGGGATTGCCTATCGCAAGCTTGGCGCGCAAGTCAGCGTCGTCGAAGCCCAGGACCGCATCCTGCCCGCCTACGACGCCGAGCTGACCCAGCCGGTGGCCGAATCCCTCAAGCACCTGGGCGTGAAGCTGTACCTCAAGCACAGCGTCACCGGGTTCGACGACAATAGCCTGCAGGTCCGCGATCCGAATGGCGACACCGTGTCGCTGGACGCCGACCAGGTACTGGTTGCCGTGGGTCGCAGACCCAACACCCAGGGCTGGAACCTCGAGGCACTGAACCTGGAAATGAATGGCGCCGCGATCAAGATCGACAGCCGTTGCCAGACCAGCATGCGCAATGTGTGGGCGATCGGCGACCTCAGCGGCGAACCGATGCTCGCGCACCGCGCCATGGCCCAGGGTGAAATGGTCGCCGAACTGATCAGCGGCAAGTCCCGCGAATTCAACCCGGCCGCCATCCCGGCTGTGTGTTTCACCGACCCCGAGCTGGTGGTGGTCGGCAAGACCCCGGACGAGGCCAAGGCGGCCGGACTGGATTGCATCGTGTCGAGTTTCCCGTTCGCGGCGAATGGCCGGGCCATGACCCTGGAGTCGAAAACCGGCTTCGTGCGGGTGGTGGCGCGGCGGGACAATCACCTGATCGTCGGCTGGCAGGCCGTGGGCGTCGGCGTGTCCGAGCTGTCCACCGCCTTCGGCCTGAGCCTGGAAATGGGCGCGCGCCTGGAAGACGTGGCCGGCACCATCCACGCCCATCCGACGCTCGGCGAAGCCGTGCAGGAAGCCGCTTTAAGGGCCCTGGGCCACGCGCTGCACCTTTAACAACCGCGGTGAGGCCATCGCAGGCAAGCCAGCTCCCACAGGTAAAATGCATTGCAAATGGGGGCGCTGGCTTGCCTGCGATAGCGGTGGATCAGCCAATACAGCTGCTGAATGGCCCGCCCACCCGCTCCCACACCGGCCAAGAATGAAGTATTGTTGCGCCCATCCAGAAAAAACCGACAAGCCTGCCTTCGACCAGGCGGTTGACCAGAGATAGAGGGTGTCATGGGTAACGAAAGCATCAATTGGGACAAGCTGGGTTTTGACTACATCAAGACCGACAAACGGTTTCTCCAGGTCTGGAAAGACGGCGAGTGGCAAAAAGGCACCCTGACCGACGACAACGTGCTGCACATCAGCGAGGGCTCCACCGCCCTGCACTATGGCCAGCAGTGCTTCGAAGGCCTCAAGGCCTACCGTTGCAAGGACGGCTCGATCAACCTGTTCCGCCCGGACCAGAACGCCGCCCGCATGCAACGCAGCTGCGCCCGCCTGCTGATGCCACATGTGTCGACCGAAGACTTCATTGAAGCCTGCAAACAAGTGGTCAAGGCCAACGAGCGCTTCATCCCGCCGTACGGCAGTGGCGGCGCGCTGTACCTGCGCCCGTTCGTGATCGGCACCGGTGACAACATCGGCGTGCGTACCGCGCCGGAGTTCATCTTCTCGGTGTTCGCGATCCCGGTCGGTGCCTATTTCAAGGGCGGCCTGGTACCGCACAACTTCCAGATCTCCACCTTCGACCGCGCCGCGCCACAGGGCACCGGTGCCGCCAAGGTCGGTGGCAACTACGCCGCCAGCCTGATGCCGGGTTCCGAAGCGAAGAAATCCGGCTTCGCCGACGCGATCTACCTGGACCCGATGACCCACTCGAAGATCGAGGAAGTCGGCTCGGCGAACTTCTTCGGGATCACCCACGACAACAAGTTCATCACGCCGAAGTCGCCTTCGGTGCTGCCAGGCATCACCCGCCTGTCGTTGATCGAACTGGCCAAGACCCGCCTGGGCCTGGAAGTGATCGAGGGCGAAGTGTTCATCGACAAACTGGCGGACTTCAAGGAAGCCGGCGCCTGCGGCACTGCCGCCGTGATCTCGCCAATCGGCGGCATCCAGTACAACGGCAAGCTGCACGTGTTCCACAGCGAAACCGAAGTCGGCCCGATCACCCAGCAGCTCTACAAAGAGCTGACCGGCGTGCAAACCGGCGAGATTGAAGCCCCGGCGGGCTGGATCGTCAAGGTCTGACAGCCCACAGCCGGCTGAGCCACACGACCCTGTAGGAGCCGGCTTGCCGGCGATGGCTACCTTGAATACTGAATTGGATTCAAGGGCCTCATCGCCGGCAGCCGGCTCCTACCGGTTTATGCCCCGCTCTTGGGGATGTTCGCGGCAATCTTCTTGCCCATGCTTATCCTCGCCTCCACCCCATACCCCAACGCCTCGTAGAACCCCGCCACCGCCTCGTTGCCACTGGTGACCTGCAGATTGATCTTCATGCAGCCCAGGGCCGTCAATGCCTGCTCGGCATAGCGCACCAGCGAGGAACCCAGGCCATGACGCCGATAATCAGCGTGCACGGCTACCGAATACAGCCAGCCGCGATGGCCGTCGTAGCCGGCCAGAATCGTGCCGATCACCACCTTCTTATCCGTTGCCACGAAAAACAGCCCATCGTTGACGGCCAGCTTCTTATCAATAGCCAGGGTTGGCAGGTTGTGCGCGGTGTCATACCCGAATGCCTCCTGCCACAACGCCACCACCTGCGCCCGGTGCTGGCGGTCGCGATAAAGCCCGATGGGATGGCGCGACAACAGCGTCTTCTCCATCACCAAGGTGCGCTCGTTGCCGTGGTAAACATCGCGGACCGTTTGAAACCCCAGCTTGGTATAGAACGGTTCGGCGGTCAGCGAAGACGGCACACTCAACACCGTCACCCCGGCCTCGCGGGCGCGCACTTCGATTTCAATCATCAACAGCCGGCCAATGCCCTGCCCTTGCAGCGCCGGATTGACGAACACCGAGCGCACCACATTGGCGTCCAGGGCGGCCGTGGCGACAATCACCTGCTCCTGCACCGCCACCAGCACCACCCGGCGCGTCAGCAATGCCAGCACTGCATCGGGGGTGAAGTTAGCCGCTACCCGGGCAATCACATCCGCGGGGTAATCCCGCGCATTGCTGCTGTGCAAGGCCGCCAGGATGACCTGGCTGATTCCCTCGGCATCGGCGGGTTGGGCAGTACGGACAGCGGTCGACATAATTGCTCCTTGCTGCGGCGGTTTGGCAGACGCCACCATACCAATGTGGGAGCGGGCTTGCTCGCGAATGCGCAGTGTCAGTCAGCCAATCCAGTACTGACAGCCCCCATTCGCGAGCAAGCCCGCTCCCACCTTTCGACCCTGCTCCACCCCTTACAGCCGATTCGGCTGCCTCACCCACCTTTTCAGCTTTCCCGGCTGAGCCACCCCTTCGTTTCAGCCGGGATTCATCCCGCACAAGCGACAAAATAGCGCCACTGCTCAACCCCATGGATCCGTGCACCCATGCAAACCACCAACACCGTCCTGATGATTCGCCCGGCGCGCTTTGCCTTCAACCCGGACACCGCGATCAACAACCGTTTCCAGCGCCCGCCCCTGGACCCGCTCAGTGCACAGCACAAAGCGCTGGAAGAGTTCGATGGCTATGTCGACACCCTGCGCCAGCATGGCGTGGAAGTCCTGGTGGTGCAGGACACGCCGGCGCCCCACACTCCCGATTCGATTTTCCCCAACAACTGGTGGAGCAGCCACGCCGACGGCAGCCTGGTGCTGTACCCGATGGAAGGCCAGAACCGACGACTGGAGCGCAACAAAGGCGTGCTGCAAGTGCTGGAACAGCGCTTTGCGATCAAGCACACCATCGACCTGAGTCACCTCGAACAACAGAACATCTTCCTCGAAGGCACCGGCAGCATGGTGCTCGACCGCCAGCATCGCATCAGCTACGCCTGCCACTCCGGGCGCACCCACCACGACGCCCTGCGCCAGTTCGCCGAACGCCTCGACTACCAACTGTGCGTGTTCCACGCCGTCGACCGCCACCACGCGCCGATCTACCACAGCAACGTGATGATGAGCGTCGGCCGCGACCTCTCGGTGGTGTGCCTGCAAGCCCTGCCCCATGCCGACGAGCGCCAGGCCCTGGAACGCTCCCTGCGTGACACCGGCAAAGACATCCTCGCCCTCGACTTCGACCAGCTCGAAGCCTTCGCCGGCAACATGCTTGAAGTCCACGACCGCGACGGCCAGCCGCTGCTGGTGATGTCGGCCAGCGCCTGGGGTGCCCTACAACCGGCCCAGCGTGCGCACGTGGAACGCCACACCCGGCCGGTGGTGGTGAACATCGACAACATCGAACGCATCGGCGGCGGCAGTGCCCGCTGCATGCTGGCCGAAGTGCATCTGCCGGCCCGTCCCTCATTTCAATAAGGAGTCTTGCCATGACCCGTTATATCGACGTCAACGATCTCAGCTACCTGGTCTCGCAAAAAGGCCTGCAAACCTGCATCACCGAGATGGCCGAGTACATCCGCGCCGACTACCTGCGCTGGCAGGATTTCGAGAAGTGCGCGCGCCTGGCCAACCACTCGCCGGACGGTGTGATCGAGCTGATGCCGGTCTCGGACGCCTCGCTGTATGCCTTCAAGTACGTCAACGGCCACCCGAAGAACACCCTGGCCGGAATGCTCACCGTCATGGCCTTCGGCGCCCTGGGTGACGTCGACACCGGCAAGCCGGTGCTGCTGGCGGAGATGACCCTGACCACGGCAATCCGTACCGCCGCGACGTCGGCGCTGGTCGCCCGCTACCTGGCCCGCGACAACAGCCGCAGCATGGCGTTGATCGGCAATGGCTCGCAGAGTGAGTTCCAGGCCCTGGCCTTCCACGCCATGCTCGGCATCAACGAAATCCGCCTGTTCGATATCGACCCCAAGGCCACCGCCAAGCTGGCGGCCAACCTCAAGGCCTTCCCGGCGATCAAAGTGATCCTCGCCGGCAGCGTGGCGGAAGCGGTCAAGGGTGCGGACATCGTCACCACCGTCACTGCCGACAAGGCCTACGCCACCATCCTCACCGATGACATGATCGAACCCGGCATGCACCTCAACGCCGTGGGCGGCGACTGCCCGGGCAAGACCGAGCTAGACCGACGTATCGTCGAGCGCGCCCGCGTGATCGTCGAGTACGAACCGCAAAGCCGTATCGAAGGTGAAATCCAGCACATGCCGGAAGATTCGCCGGTGACCGAGCTGTGGCAGGTGATCAACGGCCAACAGCCCGGCCGCGAGAATGCGCGCCAGGTAACCCTGTTCGATTCGGTCGGTTTTGCCATCGAAGACTACTCGGCCCTGCGCTACGTCCTGGACGTGGCCAAGGCGCTGGACGTGGGCAGCGAACTGGAACTGGTACCGGACCTCGCCGACCCGAAAGACCTGTTTGCGCGCTTGGCCCAACAACCCCGCGTACAGCAGAAAAAGCGCGCCTGAGACCGCTCTGGCCTGCCGCTTTGCGCCGGGGGCAGGCCAGAATTGAGGGGGTCAAAAGCCGATTCAGCGGGTGCGGCAGCCGATTCCGCTGCATTGGCAGTTTTAACAGCGCAATTTGCGCTTTAACCCCCAACCAAACGACACAAAAAACGCACCACTATGAAGCATTCTCTGTGCCGAGCGGGTTGCCCGCCACGGGCAGTGAAGCTGCCCGTACATGCAACACGAACGACTCAAAAGACGCGGTGACAGGATTGAGGACTGCTGCGCAGTCCAAGGGGGGCGAGCCCCCTCGCCACGAAGAGCCCTGCACCCTGGAAAACATTGCTTGATCCGTTTACTGCCCTGACATCAATTACAAAATATAGGGAATACACATGACTCCACTGCGATCACTTTTCGCTGCATTGCTGTTGCCACTGTGTGCAACCGCTGCCCACGCCCAGGATTGGCAAGAAATCCGCTTCGGCGTATTCCCCGAGTATCCCCCTTCGAATCCGTGGCCGCCGATGGCAGCCTGCAAGGCTTCGATATCGAATTGGGCAACGCCATCTGTGCCAAGCTCGAGGTCAAATGCACCTGGGTGCACAACGAATTCGACGGCATGATCCCGGCCCTGCGCGCGCGCAAATTCGACGCCATCATGTCGTCCATGGCCGTGACCCCGGCACGCGAGAAAGTCATCGACTTCAGCGACCGGTTGTTCCTCAGCCCAACGTCGGTGATCACCCGCAAAAACGCCGACTTTGGCGACACCCCGCAATCCCTCAAAGGCAAGCAGGTCGGCGTGCTGCAAGGCTCGCTGCAGGAAGCCTATGCCCGCGCGCAACTGGCCAAGCTGGGTGCGCAGATCAAGGCGTACCAGTCCCAGGAGCAAAACTACGCCGACCTGCAGAACGGCCGCCTCGATGCCACCCTGACCGACAAGCTCGAAGCCCAGCTCAACTTCCTGTCCAAGCCTGAAGGCGCCGACTTCAAGACCGGCCCGGCCTTCAAGGACCCGACCCTGCCGCTGGACATCGCCATGGGCCTGCGCAAGAACGACCAGGCGTTGCGCGAGCTGATCAACAAAGGCATCGCCGCCGTCCAGGCCGATGGCACCTACGCCAAGATCCAGAAGAAGTACTTCGGCGACCAGGACATCTACAACGAGTGATGCCAACGCCTCACCCCTGTAGGACCTGGCCGGTGCGCAAGGAGCTTGCCGCCGATGACGGCGTGTCAGTCGACACTGGTATGGACTGACCCACTGCTATCGGGGGCAAGCTCCCTCACGCATCAGCCGGCTGCTACAAGGGTCGTCTGCGCCCTTTAGAGACTCTCCCATGAACGAATTCCTCAACCTGCAAGGCTACGGCCCGATGCTGGCCCAGGGCGCCTGGATGACGCTCAAGCTGGCGTTCCTCGCGCTGGCCCTGAGCCTCTCCCTCGGCCTGATCGCGGCTGGCGCCAAACTCTCCAGCGCCAAATGGCTAAGGGTGCCAGCCACGCTCTACACCACGCTGATCCGCAGCGTGCCGGACCTGGTGCTGATCCTGCTGATCTTCTATAGCCTGCAACTGTGGCTCAACGACCTGAGCGAAGTGTTCGGCTGGGACTACTTTGAAATCGACCCATTTACCGCCGGGGTCATCACCCTGGGCTTTATCTACGGCGCGTATTTCACCGAGAACTTTCGCGGTGCGATCCTCAGCGTGCCGGTCGGCCAACTCGAAGCGGCCACCGCCTACGGCCTGAGCCGCTGGCAGCGCTTTCACCTGGTGCTGTTCCCGCAACTGATGCGCTTTGCCCTGCCGGGCCTGGGCAATAACTGGCTGGTGCTGCTCAAGTCCACCGCGCTGGTGTCGATCATCGGCCTGTCAGACCTGGTCAAGGCCGCGCAAAACGCTGGCAAGACCACCAACGAGCCGCTGTATTTCCTGATCCTCGCCGGCCTGGTGTACCTGGTGATCACCACCCTGTCCAACCGCATCTTCAAGCGCCTTGAGCGGCGCTACAACCTCGGCATCAAGGGGATGGCGCGATGATCGAACTGTTCCAGCAATACGGCCTGGCCTATCTGTTCAGTGATGGCGCGGGGCTGTCCGGCGTCGCCATGACCCTGTGGCTGTTCATTATCTCGGTGGTGTTCGGCTTCGTCCTGTCGATCCCGCTGGCACTCGCGCGCGTCTCGGAGCACTTCTGGCTGCGCTGGCCGGTGGAGGTCTATACCTACCTGTTTCGCGGCACGCCGCTGTATATCCAACTGCTGATTTGCTACACCGGGCTGTACAGCCTGGAGGTGGTGCAGGACAACGCCCTGCTCAACCAGTTTTTCCGCAACGCGCTCAACTGCACCTTGCTGGCGTTCGTGCTGAATACCTGCGCCTACACCGTGGAAATCTTCGCCGGCGCAATCCGCAACATTCCCCATGGCGAAATCGAAGCCGCACGCGCCTACGGCCTGCACGGCTGGCGTCTCAACCTGTTTGTGGTGGTCCCCGCTGCCTTGCGCCGTGCGTTGCCGGCCTACAGCAACGAAATGATCCTGATGCTGCACGCCACGTCGCTGGCGTTTACCGCCACCGTCGCCGACATCCTCAAGGTGGCCCGCGATGCCAACGCCGAGACGTTCCTGACGTTCCAGGCCTTCGGCATCGCCGCCCTGCTCTACATGCTGCTGTCCTTTGCACTGGTGGGCCTGTTCCGACTGGCCGAACGTCGCTGGATGCGTTTTCTTGTTCCTACCCGAGGCTAACCCATGAATCAGTCCGCGCAGGCCCTGGCCACTTATCCGGTCGACATACCCGTCAGCAAAACTGCAACGGCGGCCGTCAAGCTGCAAGTCGAAGGCATCCATAAACGCTACGGCGAACACGAAGTGCTCAAGGGCGTGTCCCTCAACGCACGCAACGGCGATGTGATCAGCCTGATCGGCGCCAGTGGCTCGGGCAAGAGCACGATGCTGCGCTGCATCAACTTTCTCGAACAACCCGATGCCGGGGTGATCACCCTGGACGGCATCAGCATCGAAATGCGCCAGGGCCGCGCCGGCACCCGCGCGCCGCACCAGGAGCAACTGCAGAATCTGCGCACGCGCCTGGCCATGGTGTTCCAGCACTTCAACCTGTGGAGCCACATGACCGTGCTGGAAAACATCACCATGGCGCCGCGCCGGGTGCTTGGCGTGAGTGCCGCCGACGCGGAAAAACGTGCACGCATGTACCTCGACAAGGTCGGTCTGCCCGGCCGTGTGGCGGATCAATACCCGGCGTTCCTGTCCGGTGGCCAGCAGCAGCGCGTGGCTATCGCACGCGCATTGGCGATGGAGCCGGAAATCATTCTGTTCGATGAGCCGACGTCGGCACTCGACCCGGAACTTGTAGGAGAAGTCCTCAAAGTCATACAGACGTTGGCCGAGGAAGGTCGTACCATGCTGATGGTCACCCACGAGATGGGCTTTGCCCGCCAGGTGTCCAGCCAAGTGTTGTTTTTGCACCAGGGTCGGGTCGAGGAACAAGGCGGCGCCGAGATTCTCGACCACCCCAGCAGTGAGCGCTTGCAGCAATTCCTTTCCAACCGTTTGAAGTGAAACCCATGGATACCAAGGCCAACGGACCCCATTCTTCCCCTGCGCTGGACCGCATCGACGAGGCAATCATCGACGTACTGCGCCATCAGGGACGTATCACCTACGAAAAGCTCTCGTCGCTGGTGCACCTCACGCCCAGGCCCTGCCTGGAACGGGTGCGCAAGCTGGAGCGACGCGGGGTGATCCGTGGATATGGGGCGATCATCGATGTGCAGATGGTCTCACCGGGGCTGTCGCTGCTGGTGCTGGTGGCCTTGTCCAACCAGAGTGGCCGCTCGGCGCAAAAGGCTTTCGAAGCCTGCATCAAGGCCTGTCCGCAGGTGTTCGAATGCCAGTTGATCAGCGGGCCGTTCGACTACAGCCTGCGCATGCGCTGCCGCGACATGGAACACTACCGGGTGCTGACCGAGACCTGGTTGAACAATGATGAATTGCACATCGACAAGCTGGTCGCGCACCCGGAGTTGGCGGTGGTCAAGAACACCGCCACCGAACTGACCTGAGGCCCCCCCTGCCTGGACCATGAAGATCCCGTATGTGTGTATGTGGGATTGGGTGCCGACCAATATCCGAGCGGGCGATACCACCCGGTTCCAACCTTGGAACACAACTAAAGGTGGGAGCGGGCTTGCTCGCGAAGGCGGTAGATCAGCCAGCTTCTTCAGCGACTGATACACCGCCTTCGCGGGCAAGCCCGCTCCCACAGTTTTGATCACTGTTCGGGCTGGGGATTGGGGCTACATCCGAGCTGGCGACACAACCCGGTTCTGACCTTGGAATACAACCCAATGTGGGAGCGGGCTTGCTCGCGAAGGCGGTAGATCAGCCACCTTCTTCAGCGACTGATACACCGCTTTCGCGAGCAAGCCCGCTCCCACAGTTTTGATCGCTGTTCGGGCTGGGGATTGGGGGCTTGCCAATATCCGAGCTGGTGATACAACCCGGTTCCAACCTTAGAATACAAGCAAAGGTGGGAGCGGGCTTGCTCGCGAAGGCGGTAGATCAGCCACCCTCTTCAGCGACTGATACACCGCTTTCGCGGGCAAGCCCGCTCCCACAGTTTTGATCACTGTTCGGGCTGGGAATTGGGGGGCTTGCCAATATCCGAGCTGGCGATACAACCCTGTTCCAACCTTGGAATACAACTAAAGGTGGGAGCGGGCTTGCTCGCGAAGGCGGTAGATCAGCCACCTTCTTCAGCGACTGATACACCGCCTTCGCGGGCAAGCCCGCTCCCACAGTTTTGATCGCTGTTCGGGCTGGGGACTGGGGGCTTGCCAATATCCGAGCTGGCGATACAACCCGGTTCCAACCTTGGAATACAACCCAATGTGGGAGCTGGCTTGCCTGCGATAGCGGCGCACCCGTCAACGTTGATCCAACTGACCCGCCGCCATCGCCGGCAAGCCAGCGCCGCCATTGATCGGATTGGCTATTCTCTTTCCGGGTCGGGCTCCAATCAGCTTTGCCTGCCCATCCTTCTGCTTGCCCGTGCGCGCCTCGCTGATCAATCCCGGGATCAACTTGCCCTCCGGCAGGTTCTTCCAGAACCGGCTGGGCAAGTGGCCTTCCATGACCTTGGGGTTCAAGCGCGCCGGGTTGAAGATGTGGCTGTAGTAGGTCAACCACATGGCACTGTGCGGGTCTTCGATATTCTGCGCCAGTTGCTGCCAGGCCTCGGGGCACTCGCGCTGATGAATCAACTGTTCGCCGTCGTAATACACCCCATCCAGCGGCGTAGCGATCATCCAGCGATGGCGTCCCATGCGCCCGATAAAGTGCTGGCTCGCGCTTTTCAGGATGTCATGGGCCGGCTCATGCCAGGCGACGTACTCCGGCAACTCCGGGCCCGCCTCTGCTGGCACGGCGATAAAGCGCACAAACGCGTGCAAGTGATGGGCCTCGCGACTCACCTGCTTGATCCGCCGCTGCAGCTCGCTGCCGAGCTTGTCCCCCGCCAGCATCGCGGTGCGGTCGCCATGGCTGACGCGCCATAACACCTCATACAACAGGCTCCAGCGCTGATCGCCGTGGTAACAGGCAGCCGATTCGAGCAACTCCAGGAGTGCCTTGGGAATCCGCGCCTGGAACGGACCAAGCCCCGCCGGAATCGGCTCGTCGGTGGCAAACAGGTCCGCCACCTCGGCCTCGCCCCAGCTCACCTGGCTGGGGTCGACCTGATGGCTGAGCAACCAGCGCGCCTGCTCGCGCCAGGTGCTGAAGAGGTTGGCGCATTCGAGGCTGATCATCCCCACAGCCCCATCTGTTGCGGTTGCGGGCGGTCGCGCAATTGTTCGCGCAGCAGCACGCTGGTGCTGTCGGCCTGCTGCGGGTGGTAATCGCTGGTGATGAAAAACGGCTTGGCCTTGGCCAGCACGCAGCGCATGCGCGCCAGGTCTTCGAAGCGGATCTTGCGCTCACGCCGCAGGTCGACCAGGCGTTGGGTGGTGCGCAGGCCAATGCCGGGAATACGGGCGATGAGCGTCGGCTCGGCGCGGTTGAGGTCCAGCGGGAACACGTCGCGATGTTCCAGCGCCCAGGCCAACTTGGGGTCGATGTCCAGGGCCAGGTGGCCGGGGCCCTGGAACAACTCACCGGCACTGAAGCCGTAGCTGCGCAGCAGGAAGTCCGCCTGGTACAAGCGGTGCTCGCGCATCAATGGCGGCGCGGCCAGCGGCACGCTTTTCGGGCTGTTGGGGATCGGGCTGAAAGCCGAGTAATACACGCGGCGCAGCTTGAAGTTGCCGTACAGCGCCTCGGCCCCATGAAGGATGGTGCTGTCGTCGGTATCATCGGCGCCGACGATCATCTGCGTGCTCTGCCCGGCCGGGGCAAAACGCGGCGCGCGCGGTTCGTTGAGCACCGTCTGTTCGCCGGTGAAGATGGTCTGCATGGCCTGCTTGATCGAGCCGATCTGTTTCTCCGGCGCCAGTGTCTGCAGGCTGGCATCGGTGGGCAACTCGATATTCACACTCAGCCGATCGGCGTAGCGCCCGGCCTCGGCGATCAGCGCCGGATCAGCCTCGGGGATGGTCTTGAGGTGGATGTAGCCGCGAAAATCATGCTCTTCGCGCAGCAATTTGGCCACGCGGACGAGCTGCTCCATGGTGTAGTCGGCCGAACGGATGATGCCCGAGCTGAGAAACAGCCCGCTGACGCAATTGCGCCGGTAGAAATCCAGGGTCAGGGTCACCACCTCCTCCGGGCTGAAACGCGCGCGGGGCACATCGCTGGAACGGCGGTTGACGCAGTATTGGCAGTCGTAGAGACAGAAGTTGGTGAGCAGCACCTTGAGCAGCGACACACAGCGCCCGTCCGGGGTATAGCTGTGGCAGATGCCCATGCCGTCGGTGGAACCCAGCCCCGCCTTGCCCTCCGAGCTGCGCTTGGGCGCGCCGCTGCTCGCGCAGGAGGCGTCGTACTTGGCGGCGTCGGCGAGGATGCTGAGTTTTTCGATCAACTGCATGGAGGGCTACCGATACTGGTTTTTTGTACAGTATCAGCGAGCAATCCCGAATACCAGCCTGGAATGATGACTGGTAGGCGCGGGGCTCGTCGTATCGTCGCACCGCGGCGATTCGACAAGCCAGGCTTCTAAAGTGTCAGCTGGCGGTGGCGAGCAACAGGTCCTGCACCGAACGCGCGTTGCCGCGATGCCGGTCCAGCGCATGCAGCGACGCCGCGATCTCGTCCGCGCGGATCGGCAGCACCGACAGCAAGGTATCGCTCAAGCCGTGGCTGGCCTGGCTGAAGCCCTGGATGTAGATGCCGGCCTTGCAGCGCTCGTCGGTGACGATACGGTAATCGCGGCTGACTTCGAAGTCGCCCATATAGGCTTCCAGCGGTGCCAGCAGTTCGCGGTGCATCTGGCGCTCGTAGCCGGTGGCCAGGATCACGGCGTCGTAATGGTGGACGCTGGTTTCGCCGTTGGCGTTGTTGCGCAAGGCCAGTTCGATACCCAGCGGACCCGGCGTGGCCTTCTCGACCACGGTCATGGTGCGGAAGGCCTGGCGGGCGATGCCGGAGACTTTCTGGCGGTAGAAAATCCCGTAGATGCGCTCGATCAGGTCCAGGTCCACCACCGAATAGTTGGTGTTCTGGTACTCGGCGACCAGTCGCTCACGCTCCGCGCCGACTTGCTGGAACACCAGGTCGGTAAAGGCCGGCGAGAACACTTCGTTGACGAACGGGCTGTCGTCGGCCGGCTTCAGCGCCGAGCCGCGCAGGATCATGTCGACCTGCACCGACGGGAAGCTGTCGTTGAGGTCGATAAAGGCTTCGGCCGCGCTCTGGCCACCGCCGATGATCGCAATGCGCATGGCCTTGCCGTCGACGCAGGGCTGCGAGGCCATGCGCTCCAGGTATTGGGAGTGGTGGAACACCCGGCTGTCGCCCTTGAGCGCCTTGAACGCGTCGGGAATACGCGGCGTGCCGCCGGCGCTGACCACCACCGAACGGGTGGTGCGCACATGCTGCTCGCCCAGCGCATCGCGGGAGATCACGCGCAACGCCTCGACGTGCTGCTGGTGCAGGATCGGCTCGATCGCCAGCACTTCCTCACCGTAGCGCGCCTGGGCCTGGAACTGCCCCGCGACCCAGCGCAGGTAGTCGTTGTACTCCATGCGGCACGGGTAAAAGGTGCCCAGGTTGATGAAATCCACCAGGCGGTCGTGGGCTTTCAGGTAATTGACGAAGGAGTACGGGCTGGTGGGGTTGCGCAGGGTTACCAGGTCCTTGAGGAAGGAAATCTGCAGCTCGCTCTGGGTCACCAGGGTATTGCCGTGCCAGCGGTAGTCAGCCTGTTTGTCGAGAAACAGCACGTCCAGTTTGCCCTGGGCCTTTTCGCGCTCCTGCAGGGCGATGGCCAGCGCCAGGTTCGAAGGGCCGAAACCGATACCGATCAGGTCGTGAACCGCGGGCGAAGCAATTGCCTGTGTCATTCCAGTGTCCTCTGGATAAGCCCCTTGGCGGTGGGGCGGGAATACCTTCAAGACCTGCACAACAGGTCATGTGTTGATAGGAAACGAGGACAGTGAAATAAAATTTAACTGATCGGTGATCAGTGCGCGTCCCACTCGCGCATCCGCACCCGGCAGTGCTTCATCGCGTTGACGATGTGTTTTTCCACCAGCGCACGGGAAATGCACAGGCGCTCGGCGATCTGCACGTGGGTCAATCCGTCGAGCTTGCGCAGCATGAAACTGTCGCGGCACGCCGCCGGCAGCTCGGCGAGGGCGCGTTCGAGCAGTTCCAGGCGCTGGCCGTGGTCGTGGGTGGCGTGGGGCGAACAGGGGGCGAAGCGTTCTTCGCTGTCCAGCACATCCAGCGGCTCGACCTGGCGCAAGGCGTTGCGCCGATGGCCGTCGATCACCAGGTTCAGGGCGGTGCGGTATAAAAAGGCGCGGGGTTGTTCGATGGGGGTGTCGCTGGAACGTTCCAGCACCCGGACATAAGCGTCATGCACCACATCCTCGGCAACCTGGCGGTTGCCCAGCTTGGCGTTGAGGAAACACACCAGCTCGCGATAGTAGTTTTCCAACATGACTCCCGACCGCCGAGTGGCGGCATTAGGTCCTTGAGTGCGAAAAAGACAGCGTATGAGGTAATGGCAGTTTGGGTGCGTGCAATTTATAGTAATTCTCATCTACTTTTAAAGCAGACTTGCACCGATGGACGATTATTTTTCTTCAAAGGACCTGTAACCGCGTGTGTAACAGCCTAAATCCCCGGGCAATTCTCTCGTTTAACTGTCAGCTCTGCGCAACTGCGCTCCGAACTTTCCTGGCTGGAACCTAAGCATGAAACGCCCTCGCCCTGCCCGACGCGCCTTGCTTGTTATCGCGTGCCTGATCCCCCTCATCGCCGTTGCCGCCTGGCAAGTGTTGCCGCCGGGGCGTGACACGCTCACCACCGTCACCGTCAGCCGCGGCAATATCGAAAACAGCGTCACGGCCCTCGGCACCCTGCAACCGCGTCGATATGTGGACGTGGGCGCCCAGGCCTCCGGGCAGATCCGCAGGATTCACGTCGAAGCCGGCGATCAGGTCCAGGAAGGCCAGTTGCTGGTGGAAATCGACCCGTCCACGCAAAAGGCCAAGCTCGACGCCAGCCGCTACGCCATCGAAAACCTCAAGGCCCAGTTGCAGGAGCAGAAAGCCCAGCACGAACTGGCGCGCCAGAAATACCAGCGCCAGCAGCGCCTGGCGGCCGGCAACGCGACCCGTGAAGAAGATGTGCAAACCGCCAAGGCCGAATTGAGCGCGACCCAGGCGCGGATGGACATGTTCCAGGCGCAGATCCTCCAGGCCCAGGCCAGCCTGCGCAGCGACGAAGCGGAACTGGGCTATACGCGCATTTATGCGCCGATGACCGGCACCGTGGTGGCGGTGGACGCGCGGGTCGGCCAGACCCTCAACGCCCAACAGCAGACGCCGTTGATCCTGCGTATCGCCAAGTTGTCGCCGATGACCGTGTGGGCGGAAGTCTCGGAAGCCGACATTGGCCACGTCAAACCCGGCATGACCGCCTATTTCACCACCCTGAGCGGCGGCAACCGGCGCTGGACCAGCACCGTGCGGCAAATCCTGCCGATCCCGCCCAAGCCGTTGAATGAAACCCAGGGCAGCGGCAGCCCCAACAGCTCCAACAAAAGCGGCAGCGGCCGCGTGGTGCTCTACACCGTGCTGCTGGATGTGGACAACAGCGACAATGCCTTGATGGCCGAAATGACCACCCAGGTGTTCTTTGTCGCGGGCGCCGTGAAGGACGCGCTCACCGTGCCGGTCGCTGCGTTGCAGGGCACCTCGAGCGCCGATAGGCAGATTGCCCGCGTAGTGGCGGCAAACGGGCGCATCGAGGAGCGCGAAGTGCGCCTGGGCATCAGTGATCGCCTGCGCGTCGAAGTGCTCGACGGCCTGCATGAAGGCGATCACCTGCTGATCGGCCCGGCCGACGGCAACGGGGGTTGAGGTGACCACGCCCCTGATCGAACTCAAGCACATCCGCAAATCCTACGGCGGCGGCGACAGCCCGCAGGTCGACGTCTTGCGCGGCATCGACCTGTCGATCCACGCCGGGGAATTCGTCGCGATTGTCGGCGCGTCCGGCTCCGGCAAGTCCACTTTAATGAATATCCTCGGCTGCCTCGACCGGCCCACAACCGGCGACTACCTGTTCGCCGGCGAAAATGTCGCGCACCTGGACAGCGATGAGCTGGCCTGGCTGCGCCGTGAAGCGTTCGGCTTCGTGTTCCAGGGCTACCACCTGATCCCGTCGGGTTCGGCCCAGGAAAACGTCGAGATGCCGGCGATTTATGCCGGCATCAGCGCCGCCGAACGGCACGCGCGCGCCAAGGCCCTGCTCACCCGCCTGGGCCTGGCCGACCGCACCGGCAACCGTCCGCACCAGTTGTCCGGCGGCCAGCAGCAGCGCGTGTCGATTGCCCGCGCCTTGATGAATGGCGGGCACATTATCCTCGCAGATGAACCCACCGGCGCCCTCGACAGCCACAGCGGCGCTGAGGTGATGACCTTGCTCGATGAGCTGGCGAGCCAAGGCCACGTGGTGATCCTGATCACCCATGACCGCGAAGTCGCGGCGCGGGCCAATCGCATCATCGAGATTCGCGACGGCCTGATCATCAGCGATTCGGCCGAGGCCGACAGCTACGTCCCCGCACCCGCCAGCAACGGCGCCTTGCAGGCCGTGGACCTGCGCCAGCGCCTGGCCGACGGCGCCGAGCACAACGGCGCCTGGAAAGCCGAACTGATCGACGCGGTGCAGGCCGCCTGGCGGGTGATGTGGATCAACCGTTTCCGCACGGCGCTGACCCTGCTGGGCATCATCATCGGCGTGGCGTCGGTGGTGGTGATGCTGGCGGTCGGTGAAGGCAGCAAGCGCCAGGTCATGGCACAGATGGGCGCGTTCGGCTCCAACATTCTTTACCTCAGCGGTTCGTCGCCCAACCCGCGCACGCCGCTGGGTATCGTCACCCTCAATGACGTCGCGGCGCTGGCGGCACTGCCGCAGGTCAAGCGCATCATGCCGGTCAACGGCACCGAGGCCGGGGTGCGTTTTGGCAATGTCGACTACATGGCCTATGTGGGCGGCAATGACACCAACTTCCCGGATATTTTCAACTGGCCGGTGGTTGAGGGCAGTTATTTCACCGCCGCCGATGAGCGCGCCGGTGCCACGGTGGCGGTGATTGGCCACCGCATCCGCGAAAAGCTGTTCAAGGGCCAGGTCAACCCGATCGGCCAGTACATCCTGATCGAGAACGTGCCGTTCCAGGTGATCGGCGTGCTCGCGGAAAAAGGCGCCAGTTCCGGCAACAAGGACAGCGACGACCGCATCGCCATCCCCTACACCGCCGCCAGCGTGCGCCTGTTTGGCAGCTACAACCCCGAATACGTGGTGATCGCCGCCGCCGATGCGCGCAAGGTCCACGAGGCCGAGGTGGCCATCGACGCGCTGATGCAAAAGCTGCACAACGGCAAGCGCGACTACGAGTTGACCAACAACGCCGCGATGATCCAGGCCGAGGCGCGCACCCAAAACACGCTGTCGTTGATGCTCGGCTCGATTGCGGCGATTTCGCTGTTGGTCGGCGGCATCGGCGTGATGAACATCATGCTCATGACGGTGCGCGAGCGGACCCGCGAAATCGGCATCCGCATGGCCACCGGCGCGCGCCAGCGCGACATCCTGCGCCAGTTCCTCACCGAGGCGGTGATGCTCTCGGTGGTCGGCGGCCTGTGCGGCATCGCCCTGGCCCTGCTGGTGGGCGGCGTGCTGGTGCTGGCCAAGGTGGCGGTCCAGTTTTCCCTGGTGGCGGTCCTTGGCGCATTTGGTTGCGCGCTGGTCACCGGCGTCGTATTCGGCTTTATGCCGGCCCGTAAAGCTGCCCGGCTCGATCCGGTTAAGGCATTGACCAGTGAATAAACCATCCCTGCCCACGCACCTGTCCCTGCTCAGCCTGTGCCTGATGTTGAGCGCCTGCACCGGCAGTCCTGGCGCCATCGACAGCGGTATTGCGCCGCCGGCCGCCTGGCAATTTGCCGAGCGCGACGCGACCCAGGCCACCAACCAGCGCTGGTGGACGCACTTTGGCAGCCCGCAACTCAATCGCCTGGTCGACCAGGCGCGGCGTGACAGTTTCGACGTCGCCGCCGCCATGGCCAGGGTCCGCCAGGCCCAGGCCAGCGCAGTGATTGCCGGCGCGCCGCTGCTGCCCGAGGTCAAGCTGAATCTCGACACCAGCCGCCAGAAACTGCTGCGCGGCAAGGGCGGACCGAGCCTGGACGCGTCGCAAAGCGATGAGGTTGTCGACAACTTCGGCGCCAACCTCACCGCCAGTTATGAAGTGGATTTCTGGGGTGGCCGCGCGGCTGCGCGCGACAGCGCCCTGCACAGCCTGCGGGCCAGCGAGTTTGACCAGGCGACGGTGGAACTGACCTTGCTTGCCAATGTGGCCGACCGCTACGCGCAAACCCTGGCAGCCGTTGAGCGCGAACAGATTGCCCAGCTCAACCTGGCGAACGCGCGCAACGTGCTCGACCTGGTGCAGACGCGCTACGACGCCGGCTCCGCCACGGCCCTGGAACTGGCCCAGCAGAAAAGCCTGGTGGCCAGCCAACAACGGCAATTGCCGCTGATCGAGCAATTGGCCGAAGAGTCGCGGATCACCCTCGCGGCGCTCCTCGGCCAACCGGTGCAAGCCCTCGACCTGGGCGCCGAACCATTCCAGGCACTGAGCTGGCCGACCATCGGCGCTGGCCTGCCCAGCCAATTGCTCAGTCGGCGCCCCGACATCGCCAAGGCCGAGGCGCAGCTGGCGGCGGCACAAGCCGACGTCACCGTGGCGCGGGCGGCCATGCTGCCGGCCGTGACTCTCGGTGCGACCCTTGGCTCGGACGCCTACAAAGCCGCAGAAATGCTGCGCAGCCCGTACTACACGCTGACCGCCGGGCTGGTCGGGCCGATCTTCAACAACGGCCGTTTAAGCGCCGAGCGCGACAAGGCCCGCGCCCGCCAGGATGAACTGCTGCAAACCTATCGAGGCGCGATCATCAACGGCTTTGCCGATGTGGAAAAAGCCCTCAGCAGCATCACCCGCCTCGACCAGCAGCGCGAATGGCAAAGCGAAGAGCTGCAACAGGCGCAGACCGCGTTCCAGATCGCCGAGAGTCGCTACCAGGCAGGCGCCGAGGACTTGCTGACAGTGCTGGAGACCCAACGCACGCTGTACGCGGCCCAGGACTTGAACGTGCAACTGCGGCTGTCGCGCCTGCAGGCCAGCATCGCCTTGTACAAAGCGCTGGGGGGCGGCTGGGAGACTGATATCCGCTAAACAAAACTCCACTTTCGTACACGAGCTGTTTTCTCGACCTACATTCTTCAACCCAGGTCCTTGGTAAAAAAGCCGCCATCACACGGCTGCCCAGGACCTCCTGATGACTGTTGCAAAACACCTCGCTTGTGGCGGTATCTGGCTGATGGCAAGCACCGCCCTGGCCCAGCCACTCATCACCGAAAGCGCCATCGACTGGCTGCTCGACTGCCCCATCCCCCAGGTCGAACACCTGGACCCCGAAGTGCTGGCGCGCACCCAATGCGGCGTCGTCAGTGTCCCGCGCAACTACGCCGCGCCGCGCCAAGGCAACCTGCGCCTGTATGTCACCCGTGTCGGCGCGCGCGATCCGCTGAGCCGTGAAGGCGTAGTGTTCGCCCAGGCTGGCGACACCACCCGGCGCAACCGCAGCGGCACCTTCGCCGTGCAACTGGCCAGCCGCTGGGGTGCCTATTCCAACCAGGCTTATCGCACGCTGCTCAATCGCTATGACGTGATCGAACTCAGCCCGCGCGACCTCAAGCACAAGAATGGTCTTGAGCAGGCCGTGCGCGACATGGAATTCGTGCGGGCCCAACTCGGTGACGCGCAGCTGCACTACCTCGGTAACGCCGGCGCCACGCGCTTGGGCAGCCGCTACGGCGCGCTGTTTCCCGACCGCGTCGCGCGCATGGTGCTGGTGAATGCCGCGCCCGGCGAAAAGGCCGCGCCCCGGGTTGCACAATTGCACCTCAAGGACACCGCCACGCCAGGCCCCAGCGGCTGCGTCAACCAATGGGTGGGCGACTTCCTTGCCTATGGCAAGCAGCCGCCGGCGTCGACGCGCTGCCTCGATTCAGGCGCTTGGGAGTAGCGCGCCGTTTGCGACCTGTTGCGGCCGAAAACGACACCCTGCGTTGACGCTGCGACCCAATCGTTATTAAGTGCTATTTATCCGCATTAATACGATAAATCGAACCCATGCTAAGCCGCCCGCTACGACGCAAACGCCAGAAGCTGTCCGATGTGATTGTCGAGTCGGTCAAGCGCTCTATCGTCACCGATGCACTCAAGCCCGGCGATCGCCTGCCCACCGAGCGCGAGCTGATGGAAAGCTTCCAGTGCTCCAAGGGCTCGGCCCGCGAGGCGCTCAAGGCGCTGGAAGTCGAGGGCCTGGTGAGCACGCGCACCGGCCCCAGCGGCGGCGCCTACCTCAACCAGGCGGGCACCGAGCCGGCCAGCCGCGCCTTGCGCAACTACCTGCACTTCCAGCATCTGGATGGCGAGCAGGTCTACCAGTTGCGCAAGGTCATCGAAGTGGAACTGGCCGTCTCGGTACTCGGGCGCCTGAGTGAAGACGACTACCAGGCCCTGCAGGACAACGTGGATTTCTGCAGCGCGCCGGAAGACAGCGAGGCCGGCCAGCGTGAACAGCGCCTGGCGGAACTGGAGTTCCACAACCTGCTGGCCAAGGCATGCCCCAACCCGTTGCTGAGCTTCATGGCGCAGTTCCTCAATGACCTGCTGCGTGACCTGGTGGTGCTGAAAAAGGCCTACAAGCCCAAGCGCAAGCAGTTCGACGCGGCCAACCTCGACTATCACAAACAGTTGCTGAGCGCGTTTCGCGCCGGCGATGAAAAAGCCGTGCGCAGCCTGATGCACGAACACATGTGCGACGCCGAACACCACATGACCGCGCTGGAAGGCCAGGTCAGCCCGCATTTTCTACTGGAGTTCGATCACTCTTAACAACACCACAGACCCAGTGTGGGAGCGGGCTTGCTCGCGAATGCGCGGGGTCAGCAAAGCATCCGGAGACTGATGCACTGCATTCGCGAGCAAGCCCGCCCGCACATTTTCTGACCGCGTTTCGCCTCAATAAAAAGGCCTGCCCACAGGCCCTGCTCCACCGTATCGCCATTGCTACTCCTGCCAATAACTAAACCAGGGAGTCACCCCATGCAGCGTCGTACGTTGTTGAAAGCCAGTCTCACCGCCGCCGCCGCCCTCAGCCTTCCGCTGAGCGTGCGTTCGGCATTCGCCGCCGAGCCCTTTACCTTTTACGGCCTCAAGTCCATGTCCGGCGCCTTTGCCAGCTATGGCAAGTTTGCCGACATGGGTTCGCGGCTGGCGGTGGAACAGCACCCCGAAGTGCTCGGTCGCCCGCTGAATTACAAGGTGATCGACACCGAAGGCAACGCCGGCAAGGCCGTGCGCAAGGTCCAGGAAGCCATCCAGCAGGACGGCGCGCGGTTCTTCCAGGGGTGCACGCTGTCGTCGTCGGCGCTGGCCGTGGCCAAGGAAGTGGACAAGGTCGGCGGCGTGTTCATGACCCCGGTGGGTGCCGACGAAGTCACCGGCAAGGACTGCAACAAGGCGACGTTCCGCTGGTCGGTGCCGACCTACGGCGCGATCCGCGAAACCATGGTGCCGCTGATCAAGCTGCTGCCGGACGCCAAGCGCTGGTACACCATCACCCCGCAATACGTGTTCGGTGAAGCCCTGCTCGAAGGCGCCAAAAATGTCCTCAAGGAACACGGCCTGGAGCACGTGGGCAACAGCTATCACTCGTTGCAGGAACAGGAATTCTCCGGCTACCTGACCAACGCCATCTCCACCAAGCCCGACGTGCTGGTGCTGCTGAATTTCGGCAGCCAGTCGTCCAACACCCTGCGCCAGGCGGTGAACTTCGGCATCAAGGAGCGCATGAAAGTGCTGCTGGTGTGGTCTGCCGGTCTCGATCAATTCCAGGAACTGGGCAGCGATGTGCTCGAAGGCGTGTATCTCGGCGCGCAGTACTGGCACCAGGTCGACACCCCGCTCAACCGCGAGCTGGTCAAGCTGACCCAGGCCAAGTACGGCATCAACCCCACCTACCCGCTGGCCGCTGACTACATCAGCACCAAGGTCATGCTCGAAACCATCATCGCCACCGGCAGCTTCGACGGGCCGACCGTGGCCAAGGCCATGCAAGGCCTGAGCTACGAAGGCCCGACCGGCAAGGAATCGATCCGCGCCGGCGACCACCAGGTGATCAAGGACTACTACCTGCTGATCGGCAAGGCCGCCGGCGACATGGCCGACAAGGACGACCTGGCCAAGGTGCTCAGCGCCGGCCAGTCCTTCCCGCCGGTGGACGCCACGGGCTGCACGCTCGCCTGACCCGCTGACTCGCTAAACACGACAGGGCCGCGTTCGCGGCCGCCTGTCCGAGGGTTTCTGCATGCTTAATCTTTATCTGTTCCAGATAC
The DNA here is from genome assembly GCF_016651025.1 of Pseudomonas sp. TH21. NCBI lineage: Bacteria > Pseudomonadati > Pseudomonadota > Gammaproteobacteria > Pseudomonadales > Pseudomonadaceae > Pseudomonas > Pseudomonas sp. TH21. The sequence goes on from NZ_JAEKEQ010000001.1 coordinate 4,278,683, forward strand.
TCAACGGCCTGGGATTGGGGATGATCTACTTCCTGATCGCGGTCGGGCTGACGATAATTTTCGGCCTGCTCAACTTCGTCAACTTCGCCCACGGTGCGTTCTTCCTGCTGGGCGCCTACATCTGCTACACCGCCGTGAGCCTCACCGGCAACTTCTGGCTGGCCCTGCTGATCGCGCCGCTGGTGGTGGCTGCGTTGGCGTGGGTGATCGAGCGCCTGTTAATCCAACGGATTTACCACCTGCCACACATGTTCCAGATCCTCGTCACCCTGGGGATCGCGCTGATCATCCAGGAAGCCAGCGTGATGATCTGGGGCCCGGTGGGCAAGAGCGTCGCCGTGCCGGAACTGCTGCGCGGGGTGCTGGTGGTCGGCGACTTCGTCTACCCCTACTACCGACTGTTCCTCATCGTGTTTTCCGGGCTGGTCGGCCTGGGCCTGTGGCTGCTGCTGGAACGCACGCGCTTCGGCGCACTGGTGCGCGCCGGCAGTGAAAGCACCGAAACCGTGTCGCTGCTGGGCACGAATATCTTCCGCCTGTTTTCCATGACCTTCGCCCTCGGCGTGGCGCTGGCCGGTGTCGCCGGCGTGCTGTTTGCGCCGTTGCGCGGCGCGCAGCCCTTTGTCGGCCCGGAGATCCTCGGCGTGGCCTTCGTGGTCGTGGTGATCGGCGGCATGGGCTCGTTCAGCGGTGCGCTGGTCGGCGGTTTGCTGGTGGGCGTGGTGCAGAGCCTGATGACCACACTCTGGCCCCAAGGCGCGAGCCTGATGATCTACGGCGCAATGGCCGTGGTGATTCTGGTGCGCCCTTACGGCCTGTTCGGGAGAGCCTGACATGAGCGAGAAAAATCCGCTGCCGTTTGCCAAGACCCAATCCAAAGCCATGTTGCTGTGGGTACTCGCGGTGCTGATCGGCCTGCCCTTGGTGCTGCCCTCGGCGACCCTGGCCACCGAGATCCTGATCTTTGCCATGGCCGCCCTCGCCTGCAACCTGTTGCTCGGCTACACCGGGCTGCTGTCGTTTGGCCAAGGCATCTTCTTCGGCGCCGGCGCCTATTGCGCGGCGCTGCTGATGATTCATCTGCAACTGGGCCTGTTCACCGCGTTGCTCGGTGCTGCCGTGGCCGGTGGCTTCCTGGCCTTGCTGGTGGGCGCCCTGGCGATCCGGCGCACCGGCATCTACTTCGTGATGCTGACCTTGGCGTTCAGCCAGATGGCCTACTTCGTGGCCTACACCTTGAGCGACTGGACCGGTGGCGACAACGGCCTGCTCAGCGTGCCGCGCCCGGAAATCCGCCTCGGCGACACCGTGCTGCTGTCGCTGGCCGACGCCCGTGCGTTCTATGGGTTTGTCGCGGTGCTGTTCCTGCTGATCTTCATCGGCGCACGCCGGGTGATCGCTTCGCCATTCGGCAGCACGCTGATGGCGATCCGCGAAAACGAAACCCGCGCCTCGGCCATCGGCTACGACACCCGCCACTTCAAGATCCTGGTGTTCGTGCTGTCCGGCGCGGTCACCGGCATCGCCGGCGCGCTGTACGCGATGCTTCTGCACTTCGTGCCGCTGTCGAATATCGACCTGGCGATGTCCGAGAACATCCTGATCATGACCATCGTCGGCGGCACCGGCTCGCTGTTCGGCTCATTGCTGGGGGCCGGTTCCATCGTACTGCTGGGGGATTTTCTCTCCGACCTGTGGCCGCGCTGGCTGATGCTGCTGGGGGTGATCCTGATCCTGGTGGTGATCTTCATGCGCGGCGGGTTGTGGGGAGGCCTGGCGTCGCTGTTCGAGAAGGTGCGAGGCCCGCGCAAGGCCGCTGTCATCACCAAGGAGGAAGTGCTATGAGCATCCTGCTGGAAACCAAAGACCTGGAACTGGCCTACGGCGCGTTCCATGCGGTGAATGGCGTGAACCTCAAGGTCGAAGCCGGCACCATCCACACCATCATCGGCCCCAATGGCGCGGGCAAGACCAGCCTGTTTCATTGCCTGACCGGTGAGCGCCAGGCCACTGCCGGGGCGATCCACTTCGACGGCAAGAACCTGATGCGCAAGCCCGCCCACGGCCGCGTCGGCCTGGGCATGGCGCGCTCGTTCCAGCTCACCAGCCTGTTCCAGAACCTCAGCGTGCGCGAGAACCTGCGCCTGGCTGCACAGGGTCGCGACGGTGCCCGCGCGCTGAACTTCTGGCGCCGGGTCGACAGCAAGCGCGAACACCTGGAGATGGCCGACCAGGTGCTCGAGCGCCTGCAGCTCAGCGCGCGTGCCGACACCTTGGCCGGCGAGCTTTCCCATGGCCAGCAACGCGTGCTGGAGGTGGGCATGTCGATCTGCTCGAAACCGAAACTGTTGATGCTCGACGAGCCCACCTCGGGCATGGGCATCGATGACATTCCGATCATGACCCAGCTGATCAGCGACCTCGGCCGCGACCACACGGTGCTGCTGATCGAACACAACATGAGCATTGTCATGTCGATCAGCCAACGCATCACGGTGATGAGCCACGGGCAGATCCTGGTGGAAGGCACGCCGGAATTCGTGCGGGCCGATGAACGTGTGCGCACGGCTTATCTTGGGGAGGCTGCCTGATGCTGATCGTCGACAATATCCATTCCTACTACGACAAGAGCCACGTGCTCGAAGGCGTGTCGCTGACCGTCAACCCCGGCGAGCTGGTGACGCTGCTGGGGCGCAACGGCGCCGGCAAGACCACCACGCTGCGCAGCATTCTCGGGATCATCTGCCCACGCCAGGGCCAGATTCACTTCAACGGCCAGGCACTGGTGGGCCAGAAGATCTTTGAAATCGCGCGCCAGGGCTTGGCACTGGTGCCGGAGAACCGCGGGATTTTCCGCCTGCTCACCGTCGAGGAAAACCTGCGCATCGCCGCGCGCAAGACCAGCCGCTGGCAGCTGGAAGACGTCTACGGCATGTTCCCGCGCCTCAAGGAGCGGCGCAAAAACGCCGGCCACGCGCTGTCCGGCGGCGAGCAGCAGATGCTCGCCATCGCCCGCGCCCTGCTCAACGATCCCAAGCTGCTGATCCTCGACGAACCCACCGAAGGCCTCGCCCCGGTGATCGTCGACGAGCTGGTGAAGATCCTGCGCAAGGTCAAGGACGACGGCCTCCCCGTGCTGCTGGTGGAACAGAACCTGATGGTCTGCGACAAGCTCGCCGACCGCCATTACGTGCTCGAACAGGGCCGCGTGGTCTACGAGGGCAGCGCCGCCGCCTTCCGCGCCGACCCGACCATCAAGAACCGCTACCTGGCCCTGAGCGCCTGACCGGAGAACACTGATGAATAGCTTTGCGCAACCGCTCCAGAGCAATGCCCCACTGATCAATCGCGACCGCCTGTGGCAATCGCTGATGGACCTCGCCCAACTCGGCGCTACGGTCAAGGGCGGCGTGTGCCGCCTGGCCCTCACCGACCTCGATCGCCAGGCCCGCGACTTGTTTGTGCAGTGGTGCGAGGCCGCCGGGTGCAGCGTGAGTGTCGACGCCATCGGCAATATTTTTGCGCGTCGCCCTGGGCGCAACCCGGCCCTGGCGCCGGTGATGACTGGCAGCCATATCGACACCCAGCCTACCGGTGGCAAGTTCGACGGCTGCTACGGTGTGATGGCCGGGCTGGAAGTGATCCGTACCCTCAATGATCTCAACATCGAAACCCAGGCGCCGATCGAGGTGGTGGTCTGGACCAACGAGGAAGGCTCGCGCTTTCCGCCCTGCATGATGGGCTCCGGGGTGTTTGCCGGGAAATTCGACCTGCAGGACACGCTCGACAAGCTCGACGACCAGGGCCTGTCGGTGGGCGCCGAGCTGCAGCGCATCGGCTATGCCGGTTCCCGTGCGGTGCTCGGCCATCCCGTGGGGGCGTATTTCGAGGCGCATATCGAGCAGGGCCCGGTGCTGGAAGACCAGGCCACCACGATTGGCGTGGTGATGGGTTGCCTGGGCCAGAAGTGGTTCGACCTGACCCTCACCGGCGTCGAAGCCCACGCCGGCCCGACGCCGATGCACCTGCGCAAGGACGCCCTGGTCGGCGCCGCCGAGGTGGTCAGCGCGGTCAACCGCATCGCTCACCAGCAGCAACCTCACGCCTGTGGCACCGTCGGCTGCCTGAGCCTGCACCCCGGCTCGCGCAATGTGATTCCCGGCCAGGTGCACATGACCCTCGACTTGCGCCACCTGCATGCGGACAAGCTGCAAGCGATGGTCGATGAAGTGCGCAGCGTGATCGAAGCCAGCGCGGCCCGGCATGGGTTGACGTTCGAGCTGACGCCGACCGCCGACTTCCCGCCCCTGGACTTCGCCCCGGCGTGCGTCAACGCCGTGCGCGACGCGGCAGGCGCGCTGGGTTTGAGCCACATAGACATCGTCAGCGGTGCCGGGCATGACGCGATTTTCGTCGCCGAACTCGGCCCGGCCGGGATGATTTTCGTGCCGTGCGAAGGCGGCATCAGCCACAACGAAATCGAAAACGCCGCGCCGGATGACCTCGCGGCAGGCTGCGCGGTGCTGTTGCGCGCCATGGTCAATGCGGCGCAGGGGGACCGGGCATGAGTGAGATGGGCCAACTGACGGCGGTGCAACTGCTGCAGCATTTTCGCGACAAGACCTTGTCACCAGTGGACGTCACCGAGGACGCCCTGCTGCGTATCGAACGCTACAACCCGGTGGTGAACGCCTACTGCCACGTCGACCCCGAAGGCGCGCTGCAGGCTGCGCGAGCCTCGGAACAGCGTTGGTTCAGGGGCCAGCCCTGCGGCGCGCTGGACGGTGTACCGGCGTCGATCAAGGACCTCACGCTGACAATCGGCATGCCCACCCGCAAGGGCTCGCGCACCTCATCCGCCGAAGGGCCGTGGGACGTCGACGCGCCGTTCTCCGCCTTGATGCGCAAGGCCGGCGCCGTGCTGCTGGGCAAGACCACCACCCCGGAGTTCGGCTGGAAAGGCGTGACCGACAACCCGCTGTACGGCATCACGCGCAACCCGTGGGACACACGCACCACGGCGGGCGGTTCGTCCGGCGGCGCCGGTGCAGCAGCGGCGTTGAACCTCGGCGTATTGCACCAGGGCAGCGATGCCGGCGGCTCGATCCGGATTCCGTGCGCGTTTACCGGCACTTTCGGGATCAAGCCGACGTTCGGTTATGTGCCGCAGTGGCCGGCCAGTTCCATGACGATTCTGTCGCACCTGGGGCCGATGACCCGCACCGTGGAAGACAGCGTGTTGATGCTGCAGACCATCGCCCAGCCGGACGCGCGGGACGGCCTGATCGGCGCGCCGCGGACGACGCCCTGGTTGACGGGCGCTGCGGACCTCAAAGGGTTGCGCGTGGCCTATAGCCCGACGTTCGGCTATGTGAAGGTCGATCCGCAGGTTGCGAGGGTCGTGGCCCAGGCAGTCGAGGGATTGGTGCAATTGGGCGCCCATGTCGAGCAGATCGATCCAGGCTTCAGCGACCCACTGGAAGTGTTCAATACCCTGTGGGCCGCCGGTGCCGCGCGCCTGACCGGCGCCATGAGTGATGCGCAAAAACAGCTGCTGGACCCCGGTCTGTTGCGCATCGCACAACGCGGTGAACAGCTAACCCTTGGCGACTTCAACGACGCCCTCGAAGCCCGCGCGGCGCTGGTGGCGAAGATGGCCGCGTTCCATGAGCATTACGACATACTGGTGTCGCCGATGCTGCCGATCACCGCGTTCGACGCCGGGCACAACGTGCCGCCGGCTTCCGGGATGCAGGCATGGATGGAGTGGACGCCGTTTACCTACCCGTTCAACCTGACCCAGCAACCGGCGGCATCGGTGCCATGCGGGCTGGCGGCGAATGGTCTGCCGGTAGGGTTGCATGTGGTGGGCGCGCGGTTTGCCGATGAACAGGTACTGAAGGTCTGCCAGGTGTACGCCAAAGCGTTCCCCACACCGCACTTGCAAGCGCCGCAGACCTGAAGTGGACTCAACTGGGGGGGCTTTCGGAGGTGGCAGGTCAGCCAACCCCCCTATCGCCCATGCCGCCGCCTTCGTAGCCTCGCCAAGGCTCGGCAGCTCCCACACTTGAGCTGCGTCGCGCCGGCTACTGCGATGCCACAGGGGATTGAAATAAGGCCGACACCGCCAACCCCCTGTGGGAGTTGTCGAGCTTTAGCGAGGCTGCGAAAGCGGTGTGCCAGGCGCAGAAAACGCCAGCAATACCGCCGCCTTCGTAGCCTCGCTGGGGCTCGACAACTCCCACACTTGAGCTTCGTCGCGCCGACTACTGCGATGCCACAGGGAATTGAAATAAGCGCGACTCCGCAAATCCCCTGTGGGAGTTGTCGAGCCCCAGCAGGCTGCGAAAGCGGTGTCTCAGGCGCAGAAAATGCCAGCAATACCTCCACCTTCGCAGCCTCGCCAAGGCTCGACAACTCCCACACTTGGGCTGCGTCGCGCCAACTACTGCGATGCCACAGGGAATTGAAATAAGCGCGACTCCGCAAATCCCCTGTGGGAGTTGTCGAGCTTTAGCGAGGCTGCGAAAGCGGTGTCTCAGGCGCAGAAAATGCCAGCAATACCGCCGCCTTCGCAGCCTCGCCAAGCCTCGACAACTCCCACACTTGAGCTGCGTCGCGTCTTACATGGCGATCACACAAGGGGTTGAAATCAGGCCGACACCGCCAATTCCCTGTGGGAGTTGTCGAGCTTTAGCGAGGCTGCGAAAGCGGTGTCTCTGGCGCAGAAAATGCCAGCAATACCGCCGCCTTCGCAGCCTCGCCAAGGCTCGACAACTCCCACACTTGGGCTTCGTCGCGCCGGCTACTGCGATGCCACAGGGGATTGAAATCAGGCCGACACCGCCAATCCCCTGTGGAAGCTGTAGTGGGCACCGGCCCCGGTCTTGATCGCATTCCATTACACTGTGCCCATTCATTCCCGGGGGTTTCATGGACATCGAACTGGCACGCACTTTCCTCGAAATCACCCGCTGCGGCAGTCTCGCCGCCGCGGCCGAGAAGCTGCACGTTACCCAGACCGCCATCACCGCGCGGGTCAAGAGCCTGGAAAGCCAGTTGGGCAGCACGCTGTTTATCCGCAACCGCGCCGGTGCGCGTCTGACCGCCGACGGCGAGGCCTTTGTGGTGTACGCCAACCAGCTGCTGCAAACCTGGGAAGCCGCGCGGCGTGACCTGCCGTTGCCCGATGGCTATCGCAACGTGCTGCATATCGGCGGTGAGGTGAGCCTGTGTAACCCACTGATGCTCGGTTGGGCCCAGGCCCTGCGCGAACAGATCCCTGGGCACGCGCTGCGCACCGAAGTGCGTGAGGGCGAATACCTGCTGCGCCAACTCGAACTCGGTGTGCTCGATGCCGCGCTGGTGTTCCAACCCCAATATTGGCCTGGGCTGCAGGTCGAGCAGGTGCTGGAAGAAAAACTCATCCTGGTGCAGTTGGTGAGCAAGCCGGACCCGTACGTGTACATCGACTGGGGCCCGGGCTTTCGCCAGCAGCATGACGCCGCCCTGCCCGACCGGGCCCGTGCCGCGCTGAGTTTCAACCTCGGGCCGCTGGCGTTGCAGTACATCCTGGAGAATGGCGGCGCCGGCTACTTCCGCACGCGGGTGGTGCAAAGCTACCTGGACAGCGGCGTGATGCAGCGCGTGCCCAAGGCCCCGGAATTCAACTTCCCGACCTTCGTGGTGTATTCGCGGGCGCGCGACTCGGCAGTGCTGCAACAGGCCCTGGCGTTGCTGCGTGACGTGGTCAAGGCCGAGAGTGACTGGTCGCAACGCTGGGACCCCTTGATTTAACCCGCGCACGGGGCAAAAACTCGCACAATTGCGCGCACCAACTAAGCTCAGTTTCCAATAAAAAAACCCTGAGCTGCCCGCCATGCCCCATCCCACCGAGACCTTCCGCGCACGTTACCGCGCGGCCGTCAGCCCCCTCTACAACCCCTGGCTGCACGCCAGCTTCGTCCTCGGTTATGGGGCGTTGTGCATCACCCTGGCCTGGTCCTCCACGGAAAACATCACCGCGCTCCAGTGGCTGAGCGTTCCCCTGACCCTGGTGTTTTTCAACCTGTGCATCTACCTCGTGCACCGTCACCTCGGCCACCACAAACACGCCCTCGCCCGCTTGTTCTACGCCCGCCACACCGGCGATCACCACAGTTTCTTCACCCCCGGGCACATGACCTACGACAGCCCCAGGGACTGGCGCGTGATCCTGTTCCCGGCCTGGCTGATCGTGCTGCACAGCCTGGCAATCACGCTGCCCGCCTGGTGGCTGCTCAAGCAACTGAGTCCCAACGTCGCCGGGCTGTTTGCCGGCTGCATGATTCTCGGCTACTTGCTGTACGAAGTGTTCCACGCCTGCGAGCACTTGCCTGTCGAGCACCCGCTGGTGCGCCTGCCGTGGATTCGCCAGATGCACCGCCTGCACGCGCTGCATCACCGCCGCGAGCTGATGCAGGGGCGCAACTTCAATATCGTCATGCCGCTGATGGATTACCTGTTCGGCACCCTGTACTGGGAGCCCGGCGCCCACGACAACCAGGAATCGTCATGAGTACCCGTCCCAGAAAACTGCGTCATCTGCTGTTTGTGTTGCTGCTGGTGGTGATCGCGTTTCTGCTGCTGATGCCCACCAAGGTGCAACCGGTGAACTGGACACCGCCCAAGGCGCCCTCCCTGCAGGACGGCGCCTACGCGGAAAACCAACGCCTCAAGGGCGTGCAGAAAATCGGTGCCCAGGGCATCGACGGGCCCGAGGCGTTGCTGATGGATGCCCAGGGATTGCTGATCAGCGGGCTGCACGACGGGCGCATCATCCGTACCTCGCCCGACAGCCGCAGCCTGGAAGTGCTGGCCAATACCGGCGGGCGCCCGCTGGGCATGGCGCTGCACCCGGATGGGCGCTTGATCATTGCCGACGGGATCAAGGGCTTGCTCGCACTCGACGCCCATCGCCAACTGACGTCGCTGAGCACCGCCGCCAATGGCGTGCCCTTTGGCTTTACCGATGACGTCACGGTGGATGCCAGCGGGCGTTATGCCTACTTCAGCGATGCTTCAAGCCGCTGGGGTTATGGCCAGGACGGCGAGGCAGTGATCGAGCACGGCGGCGACGGCCGGCTGCTGCGCTATGACTTCAGCAACGGCAACACCGAGGTATTGCTCGACCAGTTGCAATTCGCCAACGGCGTGGCCCTGGGGCCGGAGGAAAACTATGTACTGGTAAATGAAACCGGTGCCTATCGCATCAGCCGCTATTGGCTCAAGGGCGAGCGCGCTGGGCAGCACGACCTGTTTATCGACAACCTGCCCGGTCTGCCGGACAACCTCAGCTTCAACGGCCAGGACCGCTTCTGGGTGGCACTTTACTCGCCGCGCAATCCACTGCTGGACAGTTTTGCCGGCTACCCACTGCTGCGCAAAGTCATGGTGCGGGCGCTGATGGTGGTGCCCAAGCCGATCGAGCGCAAAGCCTTCGTGCTGGGGCTGGACACCGACGGTAACGTCATCGCCAACCTGCAGGATGGCAGCACCGGCAATTACTCGCCGATCACCACCGCCCGGGAGTATGGCGAGTGGCTGTACCTGGGTTCGCTGAAGAGCACGAGCATGGCGCGCCTGCCGTTGAAGCTGGCGTTGGCGCCATAACGCAAAAAGGGCATACAGGCGCCTGGCCTGTATGCCCTGGGTACTACGGGTCAATCATGTCAGCTCTTGGTGCTGCTCAGCAGGGTCTGCTTGCACAGGTGGCCAAAACTGACGAACTGGGTATTCTCGCCACCGACACCGATGCCCGGGTATTCCAGCACTTCCATGCGCCACACGCCGTAGTTGAAGTCGGTACGCCAGGTGTTGTTGTAGCCCTGGGAGTAATCGACAAAGGTGGTCTGGAAATCACCGCCGCTGCACGCGCCCACATTGATCGTGCCAGAGGCTTGCCCCGAGCTGTCGGTCGCTGCCGAATACGCCTTGTAGACGATGTCGCCGTTGGCCGGGTCGATCCGCTGGTCGAGATAGACGATCGGGTGCAGGCCCACCAGCGGTGCACCGGTGCTGTCCGACAGGCCCATGGTCCAGGTCAGGTCCCGATAGGCTTGGGTGGTCATGTAGCCATAGCCCACGTTGGAAGCCGAATACGGGATGCGCAACACGTTCGCCTCGCCCTTCACATCCGGGCTGTTGACCCGCGGGTTGGAACCAAACGACAGGTTGTACTTGCCCGTCGCGCTCCACGGCTCATTGGGGTGCTGGTTCGGCCGCACACGCACCTTGACTACGCCACCGACGCCCGGGCTGGGGATCGAGGTCGACACGACGTTGGCACCCACGGTGACCCACTGGCCGCCATCGAAACGCTCGAGGATCCACTTGTTACGCGTGCTGCCACTGGCCGCATCGGCCGTCAGCGCAATACCGACACTTTGCCCACGGACGGCGGTGAAATCGAAGTAATCGACGTCATCCAGGCTGTCGGCATTGCCGTTGATGTAGTTCAGAGTGTCCGGCAGTTGGAAGGCTGTGTCCGGGGTGTCATTGGGCTCATAGGCGTCGAGGTTGGTATCGACCGCAACCCCGAACTGAAAGCTCGACCCCTGGACCGCCGCGTTGGCCTCCATGAACCAGTAGTAGTCACCGGCCGGCACCACGCCGCCAAGGCTTTCATCGCCGGTGCCGGGGTTATTGGAAGTGCCCAGGGGCAGCGGATTGCCCTGGCCATCGTCCTGGAACAGCGACAACGACATATCGGTGCCTGCGGTCTGGTTGACCAGCAGAACGTTGATCCGCGCTTTCTGCGGCAGGTTGAAGTGGTAGCACAGCAGGTCGCCGGTTTGTACGCCATTGATCGTGTAGAGAGAGTTGATATCCAGCGTCTGTTCACAACCCTGGACCAGCGCGGCCTGTACGGCGGGTGCCGACTGGGCCGTGGCTTTTTGTACCTTGGTCACCCTGGCCGGCGCGGTGTTGTCTTCGACCACCGAATCGGCTTTCGCCTTGGCGGCAAACAATGGTTTCTTCTGCTGGGCCCCCGCCAGCAGTTGCTGCTTGAGGGCAGCCGTCGCCTTGTTGGCGTTGATCTTCACAGCGCTTTTCAAGCTGTGCTTGACCGTGGGAGAAGCCGCTTGCGCAGCCAGGTGAGGGTATTGTTCAGCGAGGGCAAAGGCCGAGACAAAGCAGGTGGCCGCCATGGCCGCGCCCAGCATGAGAGCTTTTTTCGATTTCATTTTTTATCCATCCATAGTTAAAAACTGAAGGTCAGGTGACATCCGGTCACCTGGGATGGAATGTAGGATAAGACTGGATGGATGTACAGTATTTTTATGAAAAAAATGCAGCCCCTTTCAGATGGGGATGTCGGCCCATCTACGCCAAACAGTCCAAACGACTGTTGCGATAACCCAAATAAAGCCAACGTAATAGGGCCACAACACCCAACGCTTCAGTCCTAATGGAACAGACGCCAGCTCGGCCTCGGTCACAACACCTGCTTTCACATAGCGTGCCGAGTCAGATAGGAAATCAAACATCAACAGCATGCGGTATTGCCTGTCGATCCATCGGTTTCGTCTCCAGAATCGCTTATTGGCGCGGACCCTTTCGTTATGACTGAAATAACCTTCCACCTCGTCGAGTTTTGTATATTCGGCAAACAGCGCCAGCCCCAAAACGACAAACGCCCCAACAAAATGCACAATGGTGAAGGCAAGAAAAAACGACACGATTAAGCCCCCTCTGGCTCGAAGATCAAATCACCGTTGACCTCCAGGATCTTTCCACCCAATAAGGCACCTTCATCACCTAGACCAGAGCCTACCGCCTGCCCACCCGCAGCGCCGCCAATAACTGCGCACGCAAGCGCACCTTGGCCCTTCATCGAAATACCCAAAAATAGGTGACAAGCACGAAGAGCGAAGGCTGCACCATACTTTCCCCCGACAGCCGCCCCCGCCACTCCCCCACCAACCTCCCCGTCTCAACATATTTCGCCCTTCTGCACTGCGCCTCCCGTCCCGTCACACACGCCTCCTTGATCTCCAGCCCGGTCACGCCCACATCCAGCGCGATGCCAATGAAAGTCCCTTTACCCAACCACTTCGACATCTGCGCAATCTCGCGCATGCGCTGTGCATATCCCGCAATCTCGCCTTTATGCAGATAGCTCCTGGTCGAAATCCCCAGCACCTTCTTCAACGACTCATTGCCCTGCAACCCCGTGCCGAACCGTGCCGCGCCTTGCAGTTGCAGATCCAAGCGCCGGAACAAGGCCTGGCGCTGTTTGATAAAGCCGTCCCGGTCCAACGCACCGTCCTTCAAGCGCTGATGCAACCGCTCGATGCCCTCCAGGGTCTGCGCCATCTCATTCAGATGCCGCGACCAGGCCGATGTCGCACTGCCGATACCCATCGAGCCGTAGGCCATGAAGCTCTGCAGCAAGTCATAGTTGCCGATCAATTCCCTGCCCGCCGAGGTATCCATTTCCAGGTTGCGGCGAACGGTTTCGGCATGGCGCATCAACCAGGCTTCCTCGCCCGAACAGCTCACGCTGTACGGATCGGGAATAATCACCAATTGACCCGGCGCGACCAGGCCGGGGCGCAGGTGACGGTTGAGCACATCAAAATGATCGGAGCGCTGCTGGCTCGGAGCGCCGCCCATGAGGCGGGATTTCAAATGGGTGTAGTCCGTTGTGCGGTCGTTGATATAGCTCTGCGCCATGCCCTACATCCGAGATGCAAAGAAGATGGCGTCGAAATATAAGCAAGCACCTACGCCCCGAACACAAGCGCAGGTGGGTCGAATTGCATTTGGGAAGTTGCCTACTTCACGAAGAAACAGCGCCTACAGAAACAACCCTAATAACCGGTCATTTCCAGGTAACCCACCCCACCGTCGAACCGCACGGGTCCTTCCCAGTACGGAATGCTCAGGTTCATCCAGGCGTTGGGGTTGACGGCCTCAGGGGTGATGTCGAGGTGCTTGCCGGGAATTTTCAGGGACCAGCGCGTAGGCAGCTTGCGCCCGTCGAGCGTCGTGGTGTCCAACGGGGTCAGTTGGATATCGGCGTTGTGCAGGGTTTGCGTGTGGCCTTCGTGGTCGATCCAGGTGCCGGTCAGGTAGGACCCACCATCGGTTTGCCGCACCCGAAACAGCATCAACTGCTCGCCACGGTCCAGGTGCAGGGAGAACCAGTCCCAGCCGGTCTGGCTCGCGCTCAGGGGTTGACTGCTCCATTCGCGATCCAGCCATGCCGGGCCCGTGACTTCATACACCTGGCCGTCGATGCTCACGCTGCCGCTGGCACTGAAAAACGGCTGGCTGTAGTAGTACGAGGCCTGGCCCTGGTCGGATTTGCGGCTGTAGCCGTTATCACCCTGCAGCACCAGCGGGCGGCTGGAAGTCAGGTGCAGGTCATAGGCAAAGTGCGCGCCGCTCGCCTTGAGTTGCATATCGGCCAAGGGGCTCAAGGCACCGGGGCGGCTGGCGAAGTTCCAGTCGTCGATCCAGGCGTTGAACGGCACGGCCTGGGCGCCAGCCTGGCCGACGCCGCCGCGCGCGTAGCGTTCGGCGGCGTAATGGCGGGTGGCTGAGGTGACGGCGGCGTGGCCGAGCCAGACTGTCGCGTCCTGCCAGCCGGTTTGCGTCGGCCCGGCCTTGAGGGCGTTGCGAAACAGCGTCCATTGCACGCCAAACACGTTGCCCTGCGCATCCTTGAGGTTGGCGGTGACGTACCACCATTCAATGCGAAAGCCAGCATGCGGCCCATGGTCCTCGGGAAAACTGAAGACCTTGCCCGGCACTACCTGGCTGAAGTCCGCCGCATCGCTGCCCAGGCCGGCGAAACTTTCCGGTGGTGCGGGCGCCTGGTCGCACGCGCTCACCAGTAACAGCGCCAGCCACAGCAAGGATTTAATCTTCATGCGCAAACATCCTCAACAGGTCCGCCGGACGGCTGCGGTACAACTGCCACAACGGCCAGGCCGAGGCCAGCAACGTGGCGAGCAATGCCAGCCCGAGCAATTGCGCCAGCTGCCAAGGAAACACCTGCAGGGGCAGGCGCCAGCCAAACGCTTGCACGTTGATTACCGCATCCAGGCACCACGCCAGCAGCAAGCCCAGGGGCAATGCCAGGATCAGCGTGAGCACCGCCAGCAGCCAGGTCTGGCCCAGGTTCAGCAGCATCAATTGGCGGCGCGTCACGCCCAGCGCCCATAGCGGTGCGAGTTGGCCCAGGCGGCTTTGACTCTGGGTCAGCAGGCTGATGAACAGTGCCACCCCGGCCACGCCGAGGGTGAGGCTGTTCAGCGCCGCGGTGGCGGCAAAGGTGCGCTCGAACACCTGGCTCGACCAGCCCTTGAGCTGCTGTTGATCGACGATGCGGCTGTCTTCCAGGGCAAAGGCCCGTTGCACCGCCTGGACCAGCGGCGGCACATCCGCCGGCAACACCCGCAGGTTGAACCGCGCCGGTGACAGCGTCGGCCAGTGAGCCAGCAGGTGTGCGGCATTGACCAGCATGTGGCCCTTGGGGTTGCCATAATCGGCGTAGATCCCCACCAGCGTCGGTGACCACACGCCCTGCGGCGTGGGAATGCTCAGCGTGTCGCCCAGCTTGATCGCCAGCCGCCGCGCCAATTGCTCGCTGAGCATCAACGTGTCGTGGTGCTGCAACTGATCCCACGGCTCACTCACCGCCTCCAGCAATGGCCAGTGCTGGCGATAGGTCGGGTCATCGACCACGCCAAACAGATCCGCCGGCCAGCCCTGCAATTGCACGGCGACCTGCCAGGTCGGCAGCACGGTCTGCACGAGCGGTTGTTGCTTCAACCAAGTGTTGAGTTGTTCGGCCTGGGCCGGGGTCTGGGGATTGAGGTACAGCTCGGCGGTGAGGCGCTGCTCCAGCCAGTTATTGAAGGTGTGACGAAAACCCGAGGTCATCGAGCCCGCGCCGATATTCGCTGCCAGCGCCAACAGCAGGGCCATCAGCGCCAGGCTCAAGGCCGGCAATTGCTGGCGACAGTCGGCGAGAAACCATTGGCCGAGCACCGAGCGGCTACGTCCCAGTACCGCTTTGAGCAAGGCATTGAGCAGTACCGGCAAACCCAAGGCGGCGCCGAGCAGCAGCGCGGCCATCAGCACAAAGCCGGCCGCCAGGCTATCGCCCAGCCACAGCGCCAGCACCGCGATCAGCAAGGCCGTGCCTGCGACCCAACCCTGGCGTCGCAACCAGCGCCCGTGGGCCTCGTGCCAGGCCTGGGCATTGGCCAGCGCCAGCAACGGCAGGCGCGCCGCCCGCCACAGGCTGCTGGCACCGGCGAGCAAGGCACCGAGCAGGCTCAAGCCGAGTCCCGCCAGCCACCACCCTGGGCTCAGGCTCAACTGCCCTGGCACCTCGGCGCCATACAGGCCGCGCAGGCTGGCCGCCACGTCCGGCAGCAGCAAGCTCGCGAGCAGGTAGCCACTTGCGACGCCGAGCACACCGCCAAGCAACGACAAGGCACCCAGCTCGACCCCCAGGCCGAGGATCAACATGCGTGCGCTCACCCCACAGGCACGCAGGGTGCGCAGCAGCCCGCGCCGTTGCTCAAGGGCCAGGCCGATGGCCGCGTGCACGATAAACAGCCCGACCACGAAGGACAGGAAGCCCAGCGCGTCGAGGTTCAGGTGAAAGCTCTCGGTGAGGCGCGCGAGGTTGTTGTCCTCGCCCTGCTTGAGTTGCAGTTCGACAGGTGGCGTGGGATGGCCGGCGGCAAACGCCTTGTCTACCAGCAGTCGTGACAGTCGGTCGGGCATCGCCAGGAGCGGCTGGGCGAAGCCGATATCAGTAAGCAACAACCCCGGCGCCATGTCCGGCTGGACTTGCAACGGTGGCAGGCGCTGCCCGTTCAGCGTAAGCGGCTGCTCACCGGCGCGCAGCCCCAGGGCCTGCAAGGTCTGCGGCGCGATCCAGGTACGCCCCGGCGGATCGAAGAACGCCAGCATTTGCGCCTGGTTCAGACGCTGCCCCGCCACTGCGCCACTGCCGGGCAGCGACACCGGGTCGATGCCCATCAGTTGCAGGCGCATGTCCTCGTGGCCCTGGAGCTGCACCCGTCCCTGTACCACCGGCGACACCGGCCACCCGGCGCGGCGCAATTGGGCAAACAGCGCCTGCGGGAAACTCGCGCCGTCCGGCGTACTGAGGCTGGCCTGGGGCTCACCGCCGATCAATTGGCTGGCGCGCGCATAACTGTCGCGCGCCTGGCTGTTGAGAGCCTGCACGCCGGTCAACAGAGCGGTGGCCAGCCACAAGCCGGTGAGCACGCTGAAGAACTGCACCGGATGGCGCCGCCAATGGCTGAGCAAGGCGCGCACCGTCCAATAAAACACACTCACGTCGGCACCACCTGTCCGCGATGCAACACCACCTGGCGGTCCAGTCGCGCAGCGATCCGCGGGCTGTGGGTGACCATCAACAGGCTGGTGGGGCTGTCACGCAGCAGGTCCAGCAACAGTTGCAGGACTTCGTCGCTGGTGGCTTCGTCGAGGTTGCCGGTGGGCTCGTCGGCCAACAGCAACCCCGGGCGCGAAGCCAGTGCGCGCCCCACCGCCACCCGTTGCTGTTGGCCACCCGAGAGTTGTTCCGGATAACGCTTGAGCAAGTCACCCAGGCCCAGGCGCTCCACCAGTTGCGCCTGCCACCGGGCATCGAAGCGCCCCGCCAGGCGCGCCTGGAATGCCAGGTTGTCGTCGACGCGCAAACTGCCGATCAGGTTGAACTGCTGGAACACCAGGCCGATTTCAGTGCGTCGCCAATGCGCCAGTTGCGCTTCGCCGAGTTGGTCGAGCCGCTGCTCGCCCACCTGGATGCTGCCGCCGTCCACCCGATCGAGCCCGGCCACCAGGTGCAGCAGCGTGCTCTTGCCGCTGCCGGATTCGCCCATCAACGCCAGGCTGCTGCGCGCGGCCAGGTGCAGGTCGACACCGGCCAACACCGCCAACGGGCCTTGGGGCGTGGCATAGCTTTTGAAAACACCTTGCACCTGCAGCATGGGAACACTCGTGTGAGGGGTGGCCATCGAGAATAACGGCTGGTGATGGCGGCCACGCAAATTTTTCACATGGATTTCACCGGTTGCCCACCCACCGCACTTTAAATTACCGGCCAAGCGTCAGGTATCGGCAACTTGTTAGTTGCCACGCCTGACAACTTTTACCCGCCACGTGTTCAGCGAAAAGACAGCCGTCCTGTGCCAGCCTCAAGTCATACTGCAGGCATTCGCCAACACGTTGCGTCAGCTAACTAATACAACACTGCCAACAGTGCCCAAGGTGAATGAAGTGGTTGACCTGACCCTGACCAAACCACGCTCGCGCAGGGCCGTCATCAAGCGGCTGCAACCGCTGTGGCTGGGGATTGTAGTGATCAGCCTGTTGCTCACCGCCAGCCTGCTGTGGCCGGCGTCACCGCGTGACCTGGGGGTGGGCAACCGCCTGCTGACTTCCCAGGTACTGCCGCTGTGGCGCGACGGCGACCTGATCGTGCTGGTGCGTCATGAAGAGCGCTGCGACCGCTCGTCGAATGCTTGCCTGGGGCCGGTGGAAGGCCTGACGATCAAAGGCAGCCAACAAGCCGAAAACCTCGGCAAGGCCTTCAAGGCACTGGGCATGGACGGCAGCGATGTGCTCGCCAGCCCGGCCATTCGGACCGCCCAGACCCTGCGGTTCATGTTCGGTAAAAACGAGCTGACCTCCGGCCAGCAAGCCGTCTGCGGTGCGGCCATGGGCGAAGAGTTGCTCAGCCACAAGACCCCGGGACGCAACCTGGTGTTCGTCACCCACAGCGGCTGCATCGCCGACTTCGAAACCACCCTGGGTTTCCCCCACGCCACCTTCCCCGAGTACGGCAGCGCGCTGTTCGTGCAAGTCTTGCCCAACGGCAAATTCAAGACCCTGGGCCTGGTCAATAATCAGGACTGGCCGGCCGCGTTAAAACAACTGTAAGTACTTTCCTGCCCGCCGCCACCCTCTATGTTCAGCAAAAAGACAGCCATGTTCTGGCATGTTTAGTTGCGCCTTTTAATTAAGGACGTCATGAATATCTTCTGTCACTCAGTGAACGTTTTGATGTTTTCCGCTATTACTTTCTTACTGCAAATGTTTGCCAGTACACGTCAAGGAGCGACGTTGTGACGATCCGATTCAAACCCCTGCCGTTGTTGTTATTGGCCTTCGCCGCCTTTTACCTGTTGCCGCTGGGCCTGCACGGCCTGTGGACCCCGGACGAAACCCGCTACGCCCAGGTCAGCCAGGAAATGCTGCTGAGCGGCAACTGGGTCGCGCCGCATTACATGGGCATTCGCTATTTCGAAAAACCCGCCGGCGGCTATTGGCTGATCGCCCTGGGCCAGGCCGTGTTTGGCCAGAACCTGTTCGGTGTGCGCATCGCCTCGGCCCTGACCACCGGCTTGAGTGTGCTGCTGGCTTATGTGATCGCCCGCCGCCTGTGGAACACCCCGCGCAAGTCTTTCGCCTGCGCCCTGCTGTACCTGAGCTTTGGCCTGGTGGCCGGGCAAGCCGGGTATTCCAACCTCGATCCGCAATTCACCCTGTGGGTCAACCTCAGCCTGGTTGCCCTGTGGTTTGCCCTCGACAGCACCAGCACCCGTGGACGCCTGCTAGCCTGGGCCGTGGTGGGCCTGGCCTGCGCGATGGGCTTCATGACCAAGGGGTTCCTCGCGTGGGCGTTGCCGGTACTGATTGCCGTGCCCTACATGCTCTGGCAACGGCGCCTGGGCGAATTGCTGCGCTATGGCCCGTTGGCCGTGGGCGTGGCGGTCCTGGTGTGCTTGCCTTGGGTGGTGGCGATCCATCTGCAGGAACCGGACTTCTGGCGCTTCTTTTTCTGGAATGAACACATTCGCCGCTTCAGCGCCGACGATGCGCAGCACGTGCGCCCATGGTGGTTTTTCCTGCCGATCATCGCCGTGTCCTGCCTGCCCTGGGCCGGCCTGCTGCCCTCGACCCTGCGCACCACCTGGCGCGAAAAACGCCAGCCGGCGATCGCCTTCCTGGCCCTGTGGCTGCTGTTGCCACTGGGGTTCTTCAGCCTGAGCAACGGCAAGCTGCCGACCTATATCATGCCGTGCCTGCTGCCCCTGGCGCTGTTGATGGGGCACACGCTGGTCGACCTGCTCGACAACGGCCGCGCACGTACGATCAGCCTCAATGGCCTGCTCAACTTCGCAATCGGCATGGCCGCGATGATCGGCCTGATTTACCTGCAAATCGCCCGACCGCTGTATGGCCACAGCCATGCCGAAATGTTCGGCCTGTCCCTGGCCTTTATCGTGCTGCTGGTGTGGATCCTCAGCAACCTGCTGCAAGCCTTCCGCCCGTTGACGCTGTGGGCGATGCCGACCCTGGGCATTGGCTTGCTGGTGATCCTGTTGCCGGCGAGCATGCCGGCACAGATCGCCGATAACGAAATGCCCGACCAGTTCGTGCTGGAGCATATGAACGAACTGCAGCAAACCCAGGCGTTGCTGGCCAACTCCCTGGAAAACGCCAGCGCCCTGGCCTGGCGCCTCAAGCGCACGCAAGTGTCGCTGTACGACACCGAAGGTGAACTGCGCTACGGCTTGCAGTACGCGGGCTCGATGCACCGCAAGGTGGAACTGGAACAGGTCCAGGCCTGGATCAGCGAGGCCCGCCAGCACGGTTCGGTCGGTGTGCTGATGCGCGTCAACAGCACCAGTGAAATGCGCGAAGCCGGGCAACTGCCGCCAGGCGGCAAGCGTTATCACAAAGGCTATCTGGAATTGATCGTGTATCCGCCGTTGCAGTGAGGTCAGCGCGGTTTGGACGTTGCAGGGCTGACCTCTTCGGTCGGCGCGACGCCGCTGCCCAGCACCTGCTCCTGCACCGCCCGCCCCTCCGCCCGGTTGCGGATAAACCCGGCGCGGGTAAAGCGTTCCAGGAATGGCACCGGCAAGGCTTTGTCCGCTGTCATGGGCGGATGTTCGGCCGTGTCGCCAAACAGGGTGTAAGCCGCGCTCGGCAGATGCCGGGTATTGAGGTCGCCGGTGAGGCGCCCTTGCTGCAGCACAATCGCGCGGTTGGTCACCCGTTGCAGGTCGGACAAGCGTTGCGAGATGCACAGGATCGCCACGCCACGCGCGCGCTGGCTGTCGATCAGCCCGAGCAGGCGTTCGGCGTCGACGGCCGAGAGGGCAGCGGTGGGTTCGTCGAGAATCAGCAGCTTGGGGTGCAGGGCAAACGCGCGCGCCAGCACCAGCAGTTGGCGGTCTGCCTGACCCAGGCGCTCTACCGGGAGTTGCAACGGCAGCTCCAGGCCCAGCCCGGCGGCGATGGCTTCGGCACGTTGCAACAGGCTTTTGCGGTTGAGCAGGAAGTCGGCGTCAGGCTGGCCCAGTTCGTCGAGCAACAGGTTTTCGGCCACGCTCAGCCCCGGCGCGATGGCATCATCGGGACATTGGTGTACCGCCACAATACCAACGCGGCGCGCCGATAGCGGCGAGGTGAAACGTTGGCGCTGCCCCTCGACCCACACTTCGCCAGTGTCCGGCGCGAGGCTGCCGCTGAGGATTTTCACCAGGGTCGACTTGCCCGCGCCGCTGGCCCCCAAAACCGCCACCCCTTCCCCCGGATAAATATCCAGATTGACCTGATCCAGCGCCCGCTGGGCACAGAAGGACTTGCTCAGGTCCAGCAGGCGGACCAGGGGCACGGGGGCAACGAGGTTGCTCATGGCGAATCTCTAAGGCGAAACGATGGCTCATTGCAACGCACGAGGGCGCTGATTTATTCCGCACAACAATGAGTTAGGCCTCGGATTAAATGCATTACCTTATGAACAATCCAATAGCTGAATCGCATAGCAAAAAGATTTTGAGTTATAAGCCCCTTGCCAGCAGTTTGTTGAATGCTTTCAGCACCAAGGCAGGCTTCTCCAGCATCAATTGATGACCACAGGCCTCCAGCAGCTGGAAGTCAGCATTCGGCAACTGCTCAGCCAGCGCCTGGCCACCGCTGGCCGGGGTCAGGCCATCGCTGTCACCGGCCAGCACACTGACCGGCAATGTCAGGCTGGGGATCTGTTGCGCATCTGGCCATTGGGCCTTACTGGTCAGGGCCTTGAACATGTGCAGGCGGTTGCGCTCGGTGAGTTTCTCTTCGTAAGCCACCAGCGCCGGGTCGACCGAGGCATGCCAGGCATGCTTGCGAAAGCCCTTGGCCAAGACCGGGCGCAGCCATTCCAGGAGCCACGCCGGCAAGGCCATCAACCCGCCGTTGACCACAGGGCGGTGAAGGCGCGCGCCCAACAGCAATGCTGCGTCGATGTGCGCGGTGGGCTTGGCCAGCAACGCGCTGAGGCTCAGGCCGGTGCCGAAGGAGTGCGCGACAAGCAGGTTACGCGTGCCGGCGTAGCGCTGCAGGATCGCCAGGTAGTCGGCCACCAGCTCGGACCAGGCGTAGGCCTGGGCATTGCGTGGCCGACCACTGTCGCCATGGCCCAGCAGGTCCCAGGCCACCAGGCTGTAGCCTTCGGCCTTGAGCGCCGGCCATTGCAGGCGCCATTGGTCCTTGTTGCCGCCGGCGCCATGGCAGAAAAACACCACGGTGTCGGCCTGGGTGGTGCCCACGTGGTGGGCAATGCTCAAGGTGCGATTGGGGCGGATTTCCAGCAACTCGCCGCGCACCACGGGTAGATTGGCAAAAGAGAACGTCATACACAGCCTTGGGTAGGCGCCGGTGTGCCGGCGATGAAAGATTCGGACGTGGCAGCGCTCGACAGGGCGCTATCGCCGGCAAGCCGACCGCCACAGTGCAACAAGGTCCGGGTATAGGGATGGCGCGCATCGGCAAACAGCGTCGCCGTGTCGCCCTGCTCGACCACCCGGCCGTTCTGCATCACCGCAATGCGGTCGCACAGACGCGCCGCGACACGCAGGTCATGGGTGATAAAAATGATGCTTAATTTCAGCCGCCGTTGCAGCGACTCCAGCAGTTCCAGGATCTGCACCTGGATCAACGCATCCAGGGCCGAAACGCACTCATCGGCGATCAGCACCTTGGGCTCCACCGCCAAGGCGCGGGCGATGCCGATACGCTGGCGCTGGCCACCGGAGAACTCATGGGGATAGCGTTCGAACGCCGTGGCGGGCAGGCCCACCAGTTCCAGCAAGGCCCGCGCCCGCTGTTCGGCGTCGGCGCGGGTGCGCCCCTGCGCCAACGGTCCGGTCATGATGATGCGCCCGACGGTCTGGCGTGGGTTGAGCGAGGCAAACGGGTCCTGGAAGATCATCTGCACTTCGCTGCGCAACGGGCGCAGGCGGGCTTCGGACAACCCTGCAACGTCCTGGCCCAGCCATTCGATCTGGCCGCTGTCGGCGCGCAGCAAGCGCACCAGGCAGCGGCCCAGGGTGGATTTGCCCGAGCCCGACTCACCGACAATGCCGAGGGTCTCGCCTTCACGGACCTGCAACCCCACGGCGTCCAGCGCCCGCGTGGTGTGCTTGCTCCACCATCCCGTGCGGCGACTGAACACCTTGCCCAGTCGCTCGGCCTTGAGCACCACCGCACCGTCCACCGTGGTGCGCGGTGCCAAGGGTTGGGCCGACACTGCCGCAAGCAATTGCCGCGTGTAGGCGGCCTGCGGCTCGCGCAATACCTGCCGGGCGCTACCCTGCTCTACCACTTGGCCCTTTTCCAGCACCAGCACGCGGTCGGCAATCGCCTCGACCACGGCAAAATCATGCGTGATAAACAGCAGCGCCATGCCCTTGTCCTGCTGGATGCGGCGCAACAGCTCGAGGATCTGCGCCTGGGTGGTCACGTCCAGGGCCGAGGTCGGTTCATCGGCAATCAACAGCGCCGGATCGAACGCCAGGGCCATGGCGATCACCACGCGCTGGCGCTGGCCGCCGGAAAGCTCGAACGGATAAGCCAGGCGCAGGCGTTCAGGGTCCGGCAAGCCGACATAGCCGAGCAACTCCACCACCCGAGCGCGCCGTTCACTGGCGGATTTCACCCCGTGGGCGCGCAGGGTTTCATCGATCTGCTCGCCCACCCGCAACAGCGGGTTCAGCGCGCTCATCGGCTCCTGAAAGACCATGCTGATGTGGCGCCCGCGCAGTTCGCGCATGGCCGCTTCGCTGCGCGCCGCCAGGTCTTCGCCGCGAAACAGGAGTCGCCCGCTTTGCACGCTCAACGGGCGTGGCAACTGGCGCAACAGCGCCTTGGCCAACATCGACTTGCCCGACCCGGACTCGCCCACCACACACAGGCATTCGCCGCTGCGCACCTGCAGCGACAGGTCATACAGCGCATGGCTGCGGTCGGCTCCCGGCGGCAAGGCGATGCGCAGGTGCTCGACACTCAATAACGTCATAGCGACCTCTCTGGTTCAAATGCCACGCGCAGGCCTTCGCCGACCTGATTTACCGCCAGCACGCACAATGCAATTGCCAGCCCCGGCAGGAAGCTCATCCACCACGCATCGCGCAGCAGGCCACGGGAGGCGTTGATCATGTAGCCCCAGCTCATCGCCTCGGGGTCGCTGAGGCCGAGGAATGCCAGGGAGGATTCGGTGAGGATCGCCGTGGCCATCACAAAGGTCATGACCACCAGCAACGGCGCCAGCGCATTCGGCAGGATCTGTTGGCTGATGATCCCCCACGGCGACTGGCCCAACACCCGCGCCGCCTGCACGAATTCGCGCTGGCGCAGGGTGAGGAATTCACTGCGCACCAACCGCGCGACGGCCGGCCACGCCACCAGTGCAATCGCCAGCACGATGGTGCCCAGGGACGGTTCCAGCACCGCCACCAGGATCACCGCCAGCACCAGTTGCGGGATGATCTGGAAGAATTCGGCGATGCGCATCAGCACGCCGTCGACCCAACCGCCGAAGTAGCCGGCGATGGCGCCCACGAGCAGGCCCATCAGCAAAGTCGCCAGGCTGGTCAGCACGCCCACGGCCAGTGACACTCGCGCGCCATACAGCAAGCCGATGCCGAGGTCGCGGCCAAGCAGGTCGCTGCCCAGCCAATGGGCCGGATCATGGAACGGCGCCAGCATCGGCTGGCTGTTCATTTCCCATGGCGAGCTGCTGGTCAGCCACGGTGCAGCAATCGCCAAGGCGGCGAGCACCAGCAAAAACACCGCGCCGAGCAGCGCCGAGGGTTGGCGCACAAAGCGCTTCAACAACCGCATCAGCCCTGCCCTCCAGCGCCAATACGCGGGTCGAGCACGCGGCAGAGCACGTCCGTCAACACGTTAAAACCGACCACCAGCATCGAGATCACCAGGAAGCCGCCCATCAACACGCCATAGTCGCGCTGGGCCAGCGAGTCATACATCAAGCGCCCGATGCCGGGCCAGGAATAGACCACCTCCACCAGCAAGGCGACGCTGGCCAGCTGGCCGAGTTGCAAGCCGGCAAAGGTCACCACCGGCAACAACGCGTTGCGAAGCACATGCACCCAGAGAATCCGCCGTGGGTGCAAGCCCTTGGCGTGCGCGGTGCGCACGTACTCCTGGGCAAGGGCATCGAGCACGGCGGCCCGGGTCAGGTGGATGTACAACGCGAGGAACATCACGCTCAGCGACAGGCACGGCAACAGCAAGTGCTGCAGGCGATCAAGCAGAGAAAAGTCGCGGCCCACGGTCTCCATGCCAAACGCCGGCAACCAGTCCAGGCTCACCGAGAACAGCAGGATCAGCAGCATCGCCAGCCAGAACGGCGGCATCGCATACAGCAGCAAGGCGCCGTGGGAGATCAGGCCATCGAGCCAATGGCGCTTCTGCCGCGCGCGCGCCGCCAGCACGCCAAGGGTCACCCCCAGCACCGACGACAGCACGAACGCCGAGCCCATCAACGCCAGGGTCGCCGGCAAGCGCTCGGCGATCAGCGACCACACCGGGGTCTGGTTGCGGTAGGAGTAACCGAGGTCGAGGTGCGCGATATTGCCCAGGTAAATCAGCAGTTGCTGGAGCAGCGGTTTGTCCAAACCCATGGTCTGGCGCAATTGCTCGATGAACTGCACATCATCCACCCCGGCCTCGCCGGCCAGCAGCAGCGCCGGGTCACCCGGCGCGAGGTGAATCAACAAAAAGCTCAACACCAGCACGGCCACCACCATCAGCAGCGCCTTGCCCAGGCGCCCACCGATATACAGCACGCCATTCATGGTGCCGGCGCCTCGAGGTACACGCTTTCGTAGTCCTCGTTAAGGCTGGTGGCGGTCTGCAGCAGGTTTTTCACCTGGGTGTGGAACAGCGTCGGGTAGCGCATTTCGAAGATCGGCGCGATGGGCAGGTCGGTGTTCAGTACGTTCTCCAATTGGCTGAAGAGCTGCTTGCGCTCGGGGCCTTCCGGGGTATCCGCGATTTTGCTCCACAGCGCATCCGCCTCGGGGCTGTTGTAGCCGCTGACGTTGGCGAACGGCGAGGTCTTGAGGATGTAGTCGGAGCGGAACAGATAGGCGCTGGTCAGGTACGGGTCGCCGATCTGGAAGATAAAGTTGTAGGTCAGGTCAAAGTCCCAATCACTCACGCGCTGGAACCAGGTCGCCGCATCGGACGTCACCACCTGCACCTTGAAGCCCAACGGCTGCAGGGCCTGCTTGGTGTATTCGGCCAGGCGCTCCCAGGCACCGCCCTTCTCGCCATTGAGCAGGCGGATGCGCACCGCGCCGACGTCCACGCCGGATTCGGCAATCAGCGCCTTGGCCTTTTTCACGTCATAGGTGTACTGCGGCAACTGCGGGTCGTGGTACGGCGTGGTCGAGACAAACTCACCCTGGGCGACCTTGCCCGAACCGAAAAAGATGTTGTCGACGATGAACTGGCGATTCAGCGCGTACAGGATCGCCTGGCGCACCTTGGGGTTGTTCAGCGGTGGCTTGCGTGTGTTGATCTGCAGGAAGGCCAGGCCGGCATACAGCTCCCAGCCTTTCTCCGAGGACTGCACATTCGGCAAGGCGCTGAGCCGCTTGAGGTCGGCGTAATCCGCATCACCGCTGCGCAGCACTTGCACGTCATTGCGCTCGAACGCGGCGGCGCGCGAAGAGCCATCGGGGATCACGTGAAAGATGATGCTGTCGAGGTGCGGCAGGCCTTTTTTCCAGTAATTGGGGTTCTTGGCCAGCTTGATGTAGGCGCCGCGTTTCCACTCCACGAATACAAACGGCCCGGTGCCCACCGGCTTGAGGTTGTAGGGGTTGTTGCGAAAATCGGTGTGCTCATAGAGGTGCTTGGGCACCACCGGGCGCAGGCCGCTGCCCAGGGCCGAGAGCAATGGCGCGAAGGGTTTCTTCAGGTGGAAGACCACTTGCAGCGGGCCCTTGGCGGTGATGCTGTCGACGTACTCGGTGATGATCCCGCCGAGGCGCTTGTCGACCTCGGGGTAGAAGGTCTGGAAGCTGAACACCACGTCATCGGCGGTCAACGCCGGGCCGTCGTGCCAATGCACGCCGTCCTGCAGGTCGAAGGTGTAGGTGAGGCCGTCGGGGGAAATCGTCCAGGCCTTGGCCAGTACCGGCTTGGGGTTGAGGTCGGTGTCGAAGGTCAACAAGCCCTGCAGCACCTTGCCGCTCACGTATTGGGTGGACACGTGGCTGACCACGCCGTGCATCAGCGATGGCGGCTCCGGCTGGGCCACCAGGTTCAGCACCCCGCCGTCCTGGGGTTGCGCCAGTGCCTGGCCGGCCAGCAACGCGGTGCACAGTGCCACGGAGGTGAGGGCACGGCGGAAAGAAAATGGGCGCATGAAGGCTCCTCGACTGGAAAGACAGGCGAGGGATTTTGCAAGGGCTGTGCCATGGGGGTATTGGCGGGGGATTGCTGAGCCAGGGGCCCGGCAAGGTGATGAAAAAACCACAGCGGCCTGCGTGAGTGTGCAAAAAGCAACAGCCCCTGCAGGAGCCAGCTTGCCGGCGATGGCGGTGTCTCAGCCAACGAATCCATCGCCGACCCACCGCTCTCACAGGCGCCAGCGCCCACATGAGTGCC
The DNA here is from genome assembly GCF_016651025.1 of Pseudomonas sp. TH21. Classification (NCBI taxonomy): domain Bacteria; kingdom Pseudomonadati; phylum Pseudomonadota; class Gammaproteobacteria; order Pseudomonadales; family Pseudomonadaceae; genus Pseudomonas; species Pseudomonas sp. TH21. Next base: position 4,305,695 of record NZ_JAEKEQ010000001.1, read on the forward strand.
ACGGCGTCATCTGGCACAAGGTTTGCCCCTCCAACCCCATCTGAAACCAAGAGCCTCTTCACCATGCCACTGGATTACCTGGGCAACCCCATCGACACCACCGACCCCGTCACCCGCCAAGGGTTGGACGATTTCATCGGCGGCTTCCTCGGCTACCAGCCCCGCGCCGAAGGCATCCTTGCCGCCGCCGATGCCAACCCGGACTCGGCGCTGGCCAATGCGTTTGCCGGCTTGCTGCTGATGTTCATCGAGTCCCCGCAAGGCCCGGCGCTGGCGGAAAAATACCGCCAGCGCGGCGCAGCCGTGAACACCGACCACCCGCGCGCCCAGTTGTACCTTGACGTGCTGCACGCCTGGATCAAGGACGACCTCGATCAGGTCCTGCAGTTGAGCGAAAACCTGCTCGACCGCTACCCTCGCGACCTGTTCGCCGCCAAGCTCAACCAGTACCTGGAGTTCAACCGCGGCAACTGGCCGGCGCTGTTGCGCATCGGGCTCAAGGCCCGTGCCGGCGCGCCCGACACTGCCCACAGCCACGGCCTGCTCGCCTTCGCCTACGAGCAATGCCACCTGCTCGAAGAGGCCGAAGCCAGCGCCCGCGAAGCCCTGCGCCTGCAACCGTCGGAGCCCTGGGCCCAACACGCCCTCGCCCACGTGCTGCTGACCCACGGGCGCATCGAGGAAGGCACCGCGTTCCTGGAAAGCGTCAAGCACCACTGGGACGGCCTGAACTCCTTTATGTACACCCACAACTGGTGGCACCTCGCGCTGTTTTACCTGGCCCGGGGCGAGGATCAACGCGTATTGGTGATTTACGACCAGCATGTGTGGGGCATCCTCCCGGAGTACTCCCAGGACCAGGTCGGCGCCGTGTCCCTGCTGGCGCGCCTGGAATTGGCCGGCATCGACGTGGGCCAGCGCTGGCAGGCCTTGGCGCCCTACCTGCAACGCCGTACCGCAGACACCGTGCAGCCGTTTTTGAGCGTGCAGTATCTGTATGGCCTGGCTCGCGCGGGTCAGCCGGAGGCAGACACCCTGCTGGCGGCGCTGCAGCACCACAGCCTTCACGCACGGCCGGTGTGGGGCGAAGTGACGCTGCCGTTGGCGCGTGGCCTGCTCGCCCATGCACGCGGCGATGCCCACGTCGCGCTTGAACAACTGGGCATTGCCCTGCCGCGCCTGAACGAAATTGGCGGCAGCCACGCCCAGCGCGACTTGTTCGCCCAGGTCGAGCTGGATGCGCGCTTGCAAGCCGGGGATTGGTCCAGCGCCCAGCAGGCATTGGAGTTGCGCCGCCGGTATGACGGCTGGGACGTGCCGACCAATCGCAGCCTGGTGCGGGTATATGAGGCGCTGGGATTGCCGGAGCAGGCAGCAAAAGCCCAGGAGCGGCTTGCACGCTTTACCTGATGTTCACAGATCCAAACAGTAGGCGCTGGCTTGCCTGCGATAGCGGTCGGTCAGCGGCATGTGGCCCAACTGACAGATTGCCATCGCCGGCAAGCCAGCCCTTACAGGAATCCGTGCTGCTCATTGGCTTCGCGCGGCAAACACCCCCCGGGCAATCGCCCGCGCCACACAATCGGCCGCCGCCGAACCAATACAGCCGATCTCCACCTGCCGCCGTGGTCCGTCGGTCAGCTCCACTGCCGCCGATGCCAGCGCAAAGACCGTGTCGCCATCGAACGGCAAATGCGCCGGGCGCACGGCGCGGGCGATGCCGTCCTGGGCCATGATCGCCACGCGCTTGCACTCGGCAACACTGAGCCGCGCAGTGCTGGCGACCACCACCAACGTGGTGTTCGCCCCGGCCTGCAGGCGGCCCATGGAATCCAGGCGCGACAGCTCGGGGATCGGGTCGCTGCAGTCCATCACGCCCTCGGGCCGCTGGCCGCCGAACTCACCGGCGACTTCCCAGGGCCAGGCCCAGAAAGTCTTGCCGTCGGGCATGTACACCGAGCCGATCGGGTTGGCGACCACCAGCGCCGCGACGATCAGCCCGTCGCCTAGGTCCAGCGAGGCCGTGCCCAGCCCGCCCTTCAACACCCCGGCCATGGCGCCACGGCCGGCGCCGACCGAGCCCAGCTCGAAGTCCTTGGCGGCATTTGCCAGCGCTTCAAAGCCCAGGCGCCGATAAGGCGGTTCCAGGCCCCAGGCTTTGTCGCCGCCATTGGCCAGGTCATGCAACACCGCAGCGGGCACGATGGGGATCGCCGGGGCGCCCGGTTTCAGATGCAGCCCGACCTGGTCCTGGGACAGCTTCGCGGCCACGGCATCCGCAGCGCCGAGGCCAAACACCGAGCCGCCGGCGAAGACCAGGGCATGCAGTTGGCCGACCATGTTTTCCGGCTCCAGGGCGGCCGTCTCGCGCCCACCGGGGCCGCCGCCGCGGATGTCGATACTGGCGGTCCAGAAACCATCGGGGCGGATCACCGTGACGCCGGTGTCGACGTGCAGGTCCGTGGCGTGGCCGACCGTGAGGCCTGGGATATCAGTGAGGGCGTTGCGCGGGCCGGGTCTAGGCATACAGAAAAAGCTTCCTTGGGTTTAGGTATGGCGTGGGGAGAGCAAGGGGTGTGCCAAGCATCGGCGCCCCGGCCTCGCGAGGCAAAACCGGATGGCCCGGAAAAACCCCTGCACAAAAACCAACACCCTGCCTTCGTGCCTGTTAGAAAAACACCAGCGCCCTGCTCAACAACTCATCAACTCACTGTTTTTAAACGACTTTCCCACATGGCACAGGCCTTGCTCTCAAGCCTCCCACCAGAGCTTGAACTCAACAAGCCACCCTACCCATTGGAGTGTTGCCCATCATGAATGCATCCCGCGCCGCCGGCCGCAGGCCCCGCAAGGCCTTCGCCCACACGCTGTTATTCCTCGCCCTGTGCGAGGCCGCCAGTTACAGCAGCCTGACCCTCGCCGCCGACGCCCCGGCCAGCGACAACCCCCTGGACACCGTGGTGGTGATCGGCAACCGTGGCCAGGCGCGCACTCTCGCCGAAAGCCCGGCGCCGGTGGATGTGATCTCCTCCAAGCAATTGCTCGCCACCGGCCAGGGCGACCTGACCCGCGCCTTGAGCAAGGTTCTGCCGTCGCTCAATCAGCCGGCGTCCTCCGGCTTCGGTTCCACCTCGGTGGTCCGCCCGATCAGCCTGCGCGGTCTCAACGGCGACCAGGTGCTGGTGCTGGTCAACGGCAAGCGCCGCCACAACAGCGCGCTGCTCAACAACGGCACTTACCTCAACTCCGGCTCGCAACCGGTGGACCTGGACATGATCCCCACCGCCCTGGTGGATCACGTGGAAGTGCTGCGCGATGGCGCCTCGGCCCAGTACGGCTCGGATGCGATCGGCGGCGTGGTCAACGTGGTACTCAAGCAGACCGACCACGGCGGCAGCCTGTCCACCAGCTACGGCCAGAACTATGAAAACGGCGACGGCGAAACCGCGCGGCAGACCGGCAATATCGGCCTGGCCCTGCCCAACGACGGGTTTATCAACCTGGCGCTGGACGTGAAAAAACAAAACATCTCCGACCGCTCCGACAACGCGCCGTACACCGACTCTGCCGGCAACACCAGTCTGCAGCACACCTACTACGGCACCGGCCTGCCCGAGGCGAAGAACTTCAGCCTAGGCTACAACGCCGAGCTGCCGGTGGACGATGCGCTGACCTTGTATTCGTTTTCCACCTACACCCACCGCAACTCGGAAAAGCCCCTGGCCTTCCACCAGCCGTCGAGCTTCAACGGCATCCAGACGCCCTATCCGGAAGGGATTGAAGACAACCTGCGCTTTATCGAAGAAGACTTCCAGGTCGCGTTCGGCGGCAAGGGCAAGGCCGCCGGCTGGGACTATGACCTGTCCAGCACGTTTGGCCAGGATCACGCGCGCGCCACCCTCACCGACACCTACAACCTGAGCTACGGCCCGACGTCGCCGACCTCGGTGGACACCGGGGTAAAAACCTTCAGCCAGTGGACCAACAACCTTGACCTGACCCGCGCCTTCGACCTCGGCCTGTACAAGCCCACGCAGATTTCCTGGGGCCTGGAACATCGCTACGAGGATTACAAGATCGGCAAGGGTGACGTAGCCTCCTACGCCAGCGGGCCGTTCAGCACCGGTGCCAACGGCGCGCTGATCCCGCCTGGGACCATTTCCGGTGCCGGCACCACGCCCGCCGACGCCGCCGAGAAAAGCCGCGACAGCCTGGCTGCCTACGGCGAAATCGGCCAGGACTTCACCGATAAATGGCACGTCGACCTGGCCGGGCGCTACGAGCATTACGACGATGGCTCCGGCAACACCACCAACGGCAAGCTCTCCACGCGCTACCAGTTGACCCCGATCCTGGCCGTGCGCGGCACCGTCAGCACCGGCTTTCGCGCACCATCGCTGGCCCAGCAGATCTACAGCGCCACCTCGCAGACCAGCGTGAATGGCCAGCTGTTCGACTATCGCAACGTGGCGGTCGATTCCGACGTGGCCAAGGCCCTGGGCGCGAGCAAGCTCAAGCCGGAAAAATCCACCAACTTCAGCCTTGGCATCACCCTGCAACCCACTGACGCCACCAACATCACCCTCGATGCGTACCAGATCAAAATCAAGGACCGCATCGCCCAGACCGGCTACCTCGGCGGCACCCCGCAGATCAGCGCGATTCTCGCCGCCGCCGGGCTCAACCCGAACCAGGCCGTCACCTACTTCACCAACGCCCTGGACACCACCACCCGAGGTATCGACCTGGTCGGCGACTATCGCCAGGACATCGGCGCCTGGGGCAGCCTGAAATACTCTGCGGGCTTCAACTGGAACACCACGCAGATCGACGACATCCACGCGTCCGCCGTCGCCGCCCAGGCCCTTGGCCCGGACGGTGGCTACGACCGTCAGCGCCAGGGCAACCTCAAGTACGGCCTGCCGCAATCCAAGCTGCTGCTGGGCACCACCTGGACCTACGACAAGCTGGAAGTCGGCCTCAACCTGACCCGCTACGGCGAATACACCCAGTACGGTACGGCTGAAATCTACGACCGCACCTTCTCGCCGGCGTGGATCACCGACCTCAATATCGACTACCACCTGACCCCGGCAATCACCCTGAATGCCGGCGCCAACAACCTGTTCAACAAGTACCCGGAACGCACCGACCTGGCCAGCAGCTCGGGCGGCTTCCCCTACGGCAACTTCTCGCCCTACGGCACCACCGGCGGCTACTGGTACACCGGCGTGACCTACAACTTCTGACCCAGCCCACGGGGCCGGTTCGCCGGCTCCGTGCCTGACCTCGATGGGAGCCTGTTCATGACCCGCCGCACCGATCAACTCAAACTGGGGGCCTTCCTCGCCAACAGCGGCCACCACGTGGCTGCCTGGCGTCACCCCCTCGCACAGGCCGATGCGAGCCTGGATTTCGAGCACTTCAAGCACATCGCGCAGACCGCCGAACGCGGCAAGTTCGACGCGCTGTTCATCGCCGATGTGGTCGCGCTGTGGGGCCATCACCACGACGCCCTCAGCCGCACCGCCCGCGCCGAACACTTCGAGCCGCTGACGCTGATGTCGGCCCTGGCCGCCGTGACCCGCAATATCGGCCTGATCGCCACCGCCACCACCACCTACAACGAGCCGTACCATATCGCGCGCAAGTTCGCCTCCCTCGACCACCTGTCCAAGGGCCGTGCCGCCTGGAACCTGGTGACCTCGGTGGTCTCCGACGAAGCCTGGAATTTCGGCCGGGAAAACCATGTGGACCATGGCGACCGCTACCAGCGCGCCGAAGAATTCCACGACGTGGTCAAGGACCTGTGGGACAGCTGGGACGACGACGCCTTCACCCGCGACAAGGCCAGCGGTGAATACTTCGACCCGGCCAAGTTGCACACCCTCAACCACCGGGGCGAACACTTTGCCGTCCGGGGGCCGCTCAACGTGGCACGTCCGCCCCAGGGCCACCCGGTGCTGGTGCAGGCCGGTGCTTCGGAGCCGGGCAAGCAGCTGGCCGCGCGCGTCGCCGAACTGATCTTTGCCCACGCCCATAGCCTTGAAAGCGCCCAGGCGTTCTACCAGGACATCAAGCAACGCGCCGCCGCCCTCGGGCGCGACCCGGACCACGTCAAAATCCTGCCCGGTGTCACCCCGTTCATCGCCGACACCCGTGAGCAGGCCCAGGCGCTGTTCGAGGAATTCCAGGCGCTGATCGACCCGGTGCTGGGCCTGCGCCTGCTGGCCGACACCCTGGGCGATGACATCGACCTATCCGGCCATGACCTCGACGGCCCGCTGCCGGACACCCCGGTGGGCCAGCGTGGCAGTCGTCGCGACAAAGTGCTGGAACTGGCGCGCAGTGAAAACCTCAGCATCCGCCAGTTGTACCTGCGCCTGGCTGGCGGCAACCCGGTGATCGGGACCGCCGAGGACGTCGCCGATTACTTCGAGCGATGGTTCCAGGCTCGAGCCTGCGATGGCTTCAATGTGTTCTTCCCGTACTTTCCCGGCGCCATCGACCTGTTCGTCGAGCAGGTGATCCCGCTGCTGCAGGCGCGTGGCCTGTTCCGTCTCGAGTACGAAGGCACCACCCTGCGCGACAACCTCGGCCTGCCGCGCCCGCCCAACCGCTTTACCCAAGGAGCCACCGCATGAAACGCAGCGCATGGATGCTCGCCTTTGGCAGCCTGATCGCCTCCAAGGCGTTTGCCTTGAACATTTTGCTGAGCAACGACGACGGTTATCAGCACCCCAATATTCGCGCCCTCTACACCGAGCTCAAGGCCCAGGGCCACAACGTCAAGATTGCCGCGCCGCAAAGTGACCAGAGTGCACGTGGCGGCGCGTTCTTTTTCGGCCGCGAAGTGACCGTTGGCCACGACAGCGACCCGGCCTATCCGGACAGCTATTACCTCAGCACCCTTGAAAAAGGCGTGTGCCAGAGCGCCGACTGCGCCGGCAAGGAGGTGCAGATCGAAATCAGTGGCACGCCAGTGATGGCGCTGCTGATGGGCCTGAATAAAATCCTGCCGCACCCCGACCTGGTGATCGTCGGTCCCAACCCCGGCAACAACCTGGGCGCGATCAATATGGCCTCCGGCACCTTCAATGCTGCCAGCGTGGCGTTGCAGGCCGGGATCCCGGCGTTGGCGGTGAGTACCGACCTGAAGGAAAAAGACCCGCAGCGCGCCGCCCTGCTGGTGGCGAAACTGGTCAAGGCCCTCGATCAACATCGCCAGCCCAACGGCGCGCTGTTGCCGCCGGGCCTGGGCCTGAACATCAACTTGCCCAAGGACGCGCAGATCAAAGGCGTGAAACTCACCCGGGTCGGCAGCTATGTGGGTTTCGAGGCGCTCTACACCGACGACCTCAAGCAGTTCAACCTGCCGGGCAAGCCGGGCATCGGTTTCCAGTACAGCCCCGCCGCGACGGCTGCGCAGCAGAACGACGAAGCGGTTTGGCTGAACAAGGGTTACCTGACCATCAGCCCCTTCAGTGGCCTGCCGGAATCGGTCAGCGCCGGCCCGGCGCTGCAAAAGCAATTGGCGCAGGAGGTGAACCCATGAGTGGCGGCTTTTCCCTGGGGTTCCTCAGCCGGGTCTACAGCCCCAGCGATGACCCCAAGGTCTACCGCGACACCCTGGAACTGTTCAAGGTCGCCGAGGCGCTGGGCTTCGACAGTGGCTGGGTGGCGCAGCATCACTTCGCCAGTGAGCACGGACGCCTGCCTGCGCCGCTGGTATTGCTTGCCGCCGTGGCCCAACGCACGCGGCACATCAGCCTCGGCACCGGGATTATCGTGCTGCCTCAGGAACCCCCGCTGCGCCTGGCCGAAGACGCGGCGGTGCTCGACCTGCTGAGCAATGGCCGCCTGGAGTTGGGCCTCGGCGCAGGTTTCGACCCCGAGACGTTCCTCGCCTTCGGCCGCGAACATGACGCGCGCCACCGTGACTACGAACAACACCTGCACCAGTTGCTCAACGCACTCGGCAACGCGCCCCTGACCGACAGCGGCTCGCGCCTGCTGCCACGCGCCAACGGCTTGAGCCATCGGTTATGGGAGGCCACCTCCCGCGTGGAACTGGTCGCCGAACGCGGCCACGGCCTGATCATGGCACCCAACCCGCACCAGCCCGCCGACGCCGGCACAGACCTGGTGAACCGCTACCGCAATGCCTGGACCGGCGACAACGGCACCCCGGCGCGGGTCGCGCGGGTGCAGGCGCTGTTCCCGGCACCGGACGACGCCACCCGCAACGACATCCGCGCCTATGTGCAGCGCCAGCAACGCATTGGCGTGTTCAAGGGCGCGATCGATGACGATTTCGACACGACCCTCAAGCGCCTCGGCGTCCTGCACGGCCCGGTACAGCAGATGATCGAGCAGTTGCAGCAAGGTCCGGCGCTGACCGCCCACGACCAGTTGATCCTGCAGGTGCAGACCGTCAGCACGCCGTTGCGCGATGCCATTCGCGCGCTGGAGATCATCCGCGAACACATTGCCCCAGCCCTGGGCTGGCAGCCCACAGGAACCCCGTCATGACGTTCAAACTGGGCTTTCTCAGCCACGCTTTTGGCGATGATCCACAGCAGGTCTACCGCGACCTGATCGAACAATTCGAAGTGGCCGAAGCCCTCGGTTTCGACAGCGGCTGGATTGCCCAGCACCACCTCAGCAACGGCTTTGGGCGCCTGCCGTCACCCTTGGTGTTGCTGGCGGCGGTGGCCGAGCGCACGCAGCGTATCGAGCTGGGTACCGGCGTGATCGTATTGCCGTTCGAAGACCCGATCCGCCTGGCCGAGGACGCCAGCGTGCTCGACGCCTTGAGCGGCGGCCGTGTGCAACTGGGCCTGGGCAGCGGCGGCGCCAACCTGGACAATTTCAGCGCGTTCGAGCGCGACCCGAGTCGACGCCAGGCGGAGTTCGCCGAGCGCCAGCAAACGCTTCAACGGCTGCTGGAGGGCGAGCCACTGACGGGTGGGCTCACACTGCAGCCACCCGCGCGCGGTTTGCGCCAGCGCCTGTGGCACTCCCACGCCAGCATCGACGGCGCCACCTACACCGCCGAACAGGGCAACGGCCTGTTGCTGGGCACCGCGACCCATGATCCGCTGACCGTGCAAAAGCCCTTGGCCGATGCGTACCTCAAGGCCTGGTCACATCCAGGCCGCGCGCCGCGTATCGGCGTGGTCCGGGCGGTGTTCCCGGCGGCGGACCGCGCCAGCGCCCAGGCGGAGCTGGCGGTGGATATCGAGCGGCACATCCCGCGCCTGCAACGCGAAGGCCTGATCGACCAGGCCGTCGACCTGCAGGAACACCTGCGCCTGATGAATGTGCACCACGGCCATCCCGATGAAGTGATTGAAAGCATGCAGCACGATCCCTCGCTGCTGCCTTATGCTGATGACCTGATCGCTGTCGTCCAGGCCGAAAGTTCGACCCAGGCGCAGATTCTCAAGCGCCTGGAAATCCTCGCCAGGGACATTGCCCCGGCCTTGGGTTGGAAAAGACCATGAAGAGTGGAGCGTGTGCATGCCCTTAGCATTCAGCTGGCTGATGCCCCTGTGTACCCCTGACTGGGCAGCGCGGCCGGGGCAGTGGATTCAGCTGGCCCAAGCCGTGGAATACGCCGGCCTCGACGGCCTGTGGATTCCCGGCGGGGCCTTGTGTGCCGACAGCCTGGGCGTGGCGGCGGCGTTGTGCGCGCACACGCGGCGGGTGCAATTGTCGGTGAGCGTGCCGCCCGAGGTGATGCTGCCGGCGGCGCTGGCCACGACCTTGCAAAGCCTGCAATCGATCAGCAACCACCGCGTGCAGTTGCACCTGCCCAACAGTGAGCGCAGCGCGTTTGGCGAATGGCTCAACCGCGACCAGCGCAGCGAACGCATCGGCGAATACCTGGACATCCTCCAGCAACTGCTCGCGCCCAATGACACCGGCCTCGACTACCAAGGCCGTTACTTCCAGCTGGAAAACGCCGGCGTCGCCCGCCGTGAGTTGCCCGCGCCCGCGCTGGTGCTGGACGACAGCCAGAGCCACACGCTGCTCGCCGCGCATGCCCAGACCTGCCTGCTTGCGCCCGGCCCTCCCAAGGCGCTGGCCAAGGAAATCCAGGGCTGGCGCGCGATTCAACCGTCGCTCAAATTTGCCTGCACCTTTGGCCTGATCCTCGGCGACAGCGAAGACCTCGCCTGGGAAACCGCCGCCACGCTGCTGCCGGTGCCGGCGTTGCCCGACGAGCTGCTGGCCACCCTGCCCCGCGCCCGTCACCCGCTGCGCCAATGGGAAGTGCACCCGAACCTGCTGCAGTTGGCGCCGGGCCAGCCGCTGATCCTGGTCGGCACGGCGCAACAGATCGCTACGCGCCTGCAGGAACTACACGGGCTGGGTTTGAGCCAATTGATCCTGGAAGGCGGCCCGGCGGTCAGCGAAGTGCTGCGCTTTGGCGAACAGGTTGTCCCTCTCTTGCGCAAGGAGCGCTCATGAACACTGATGCACGCCCACCGATCCAGCTGGACTGGTTCCTGCCCACCAATGGCGACGGGCGCCACCTCACCAGCAGCGGCTTGCCCAAAGTCGGGCTGTTCCAGCAAGGCGAACGCGCGCCGACCCTGGATTACCTGCGCCAGATCGTGCGCGCCACCGAACAGGCCGGCTTCGACGGCATCATGGTGCCGACCGCCAGCGGCTTTGAAGACCCCTGGCTGATCACCGCCGTGCTGGCCCAGGAAGTGCGTCGCCTGAAATTCCTGCTGACCCTGCGTCCTGGCCTGGAGCTGCCCGCCTACACCGCGCACCGCGCGGCGACCTTGCAACTGCTCAGCGAAAACCGCCTGGCATTGCACGTGGTGACCGGTTCCAGCCGCTTCGAGCAGCGCTCCCTCGGCGACTTTCTCGAGCACGACGAACGCTACGCGCGCACCGCCGAGTTCCTGCAAGTGTTCCAGGCCGTCTGGGCCGGCCAGCCACCGACGCACCCCGGCCGTTATTACCGCAGCGGCATCCACACGCCCATGGCGCCGGGGGCGACTGCGCCGCCGATCTACTTCGGCGGCGCGTCCGAAGCCGCCGAACGCGTCGGCGCGGCCCATGGGCAAACCTACCTGATGTGGTGCGAGCCGCCTGCGATGATCGCCGAACGCATCCAGCGCATGCGCGACCTCGCTGCCGCCCAGGGCCGTACCCTGCGCTTCGGCCTGCGCCTGCACGTGTTCGCCGCGCCTACCGATGAGGCGGCATGGGCGCATGTAGAGCGCTTGCTGGAAGAAATCCCCAAGGACGCCATCGACCAGGCGCAACGGCAGATGGCGACGTATGAGTCCGTCGGCCAGAGCCGGCAGACCCAGTTGATGCAAGGCCGTGGCCGTGGGGCGCGGGAACTGGAAGTGTCAGCCAACCTGTGGGCCGGGGTCGGCCTGGTGCGGGGTGGCGCCGGCACCGCGCTGGTGGGCAGTTATGCACGGGTGGCTGAGCGGATCGAGGAGTATCACCAGTTGGGCGTGGACAGCTTTATCCTGTCCGGTTTTCCGCACCTGGAAGAGGCGATTCATGTGGGGGCGGAGGTGTTGCCGCTGCTGCGCAACACTGGCGGTCAGGGCGACCGCCAGTAGAACCGGGTTACTGTGACTGTTTCTGGGCCGGCACGGGTTCTTCGCTGTACTTGCGCAGTGCTTCTACCTCGGATTTCTGATCCAAAAAACCATCCCCGGGTGTGCTGCCCGAATGCCTGTAAAGACTTGAGTCTTTATCAATTTCATTGGCTTTATCGGCTAACTTCTGCAACGCATCGGCGCGCTTGCTTGGATCTTTATTGGCGTCGGTGAAATCACCTACGTGTTTTTTTAGACCCTCAAACAACCTTTGCTTGTCAGGCCTGAAAGCATCGTCATTCGACAGGATTCCCCGGTTCAGAATAGGGTTGTCCTTGAGGACCTGCTGCAAGCGCGCTTCACCGTCGGGATTATCCTGATTATTTGTGATGCCGGGTTGCGTGTTTTGGGCGACTTGAGAAAGCGGGGAAATTGCAGGGTTATCGTTAATATAAAAGCTCATGGCTACCTTGTTTTCAAAGTTCAATTGCACTGGAACGTCCCCCTGAATACATCAGGGACGCTCACGTTATTGGTGACGGCGACGAAATAGTTCCCGGGAATGTGAGACAACTGTCGTTCTTTAAGCGAATTTCTTTCAGCGCGCCGTAGGCAGTTATCCTCGTACGTATAGGACCTGTAGGCAGGCCGCATGTATTGGCGCGTTCGACCGTGGCCAACCTGCCGGAGGTGGCGGGTTGACGATGGCGGCGGGTCATCGACTTTACTCGTTGCTGATAGACCGCCATCGCCGGCAAGCCGGCGCCCATAGGTTGTTGGGTCAGAGTCGACGGCGGCGGTTGAGGTGGGGGATGGCCGTGGGCGGCGCTTCCACGCGTTGCACCGGGATCACGGTGGCGGCGGCCAGCTGCGCCAGGGTCGGGTGGCTGAACAGCGTCCGCGCATCGACTGCCAACCCGGCCTTGCGCAGGCGCGCCACCAGGTTCACCGCCAGCAATGAATGCCCGCCCAGCTCGAAGAAATGATCGTGGCGCCCTACCCGCTCCAGCTTCAACACCTCGGCCCAGATGCCCGACATTAAGGTTTCCACCTCGCCCAGTGGAGCCTCGTAAGCGCGACTGACCACCGCCTCCATCCCTGGCTCCGGCAGCGCCTTGCGGTCGAGTTTGCCGGCCGGGTTGAGTGGCAAGGTGTCGAGTTGCACAAACGCAGCCGGCACCATGACCTCCGGCAATTGCTCCAGCATATGCGCGCGCAATGCCTGCAGGCTCGGCGGCTCGGCGCGCACGGTGAAGTACGCCACCAAGCGTTCATCCCGGATCAACACCGCCACTTCGCGCAACGCCGGATGCGCCAGCAGGCGCGACTCGATCTCCCCCAGCTCCAGGCGCACGCCGCGCAGCTTGACCTGGAAGTCATTGCGCCCGAGGAATTCAAGGTTGCCATCGGGCAAATAGCGCACCAGGTCGCCGGTGCGATACAAGCGGTCGCCGGCCACGAACGGGCTGTCGATAAAGCGCTCGGCGGTCATTTGCTCCAGGCCCAGGTAGCCGCGCGCAACACCGACGCCGCCAATATGCAACTGGCCACTGACGCCCAGCGGCACCGGCGCATCGTGCTCGTCCAGCACATACAGGCGGGTGTTGCTGATCGCGCGGCCGATCGGCAGTTGCCGCGCGGGCACGGGTGCGCCGGGGGCCAGGGTCCACGCGCTGCTGTCCACCGTGGCTTCGGTGGGGCCGTAGACGTTATGCAAGCGCACCTGGGGCAAACGCGCCTGCACGCCACGCGCCAGGGCTTCAGTGAGTTCGCCGCCGCCACACAGCACGTCGGTGAGGCTGGTGCACAGGGCGGATTCTTGCAGTTCGAGGAACTGCTGCAGCATCGCCGGCACGAACTTGATCACGGTGATCCGCTGCTCGCGAATCACCTGCGCCAGGTATGCCGGCTCGCGATGCCCATCGGGCCGCGCCAGCACCAGGCGCATGCCGTTGGAGAGCGGCCAGAATAGCTCCCACACCGAGCCATCGAAGCTGAAGGGCGCGCGCTGCAACACCGCGCCGCCCTCGGCATTCGGGCACAGCTGCGAGCCCCAGTGCAGCAGGTTGCCCAGGCCACGGTGTTCGATCATCACCCCCTTGGGCGTACCGGTGGAGCCCGAGGTGTACATCACATACGCGAGGTTGGCGACACTCAGGCCCGGTACCCGTGGATTGCCGTCCGGCGCCTGGCTCCAGGCGCAGCGGTCGAAGTCGATCACCGGGATTGTCACGTCACCCATCACCTCGCGTGTGGCGGCGTGCACCAGCAAGGCCACTGGCTGGCTGTCGTGCAGCATGTAGGCCAGGCGCTCGCGCGGGTAGCCCGGATCCAGCGGCACGTAGGCGCCACCGGCCTTGAGGATCGCCAGCAAGCCGACCACCAGGTCCAGCCCGCGCTCGACGCACAGCGCCACCCGCGAATCCGGCTGCACGCCGCGCTCGCGCAGAGCGTAGGCAAGCTGGTTGGCGCGTTCGTTGAGCTGTCGATAAGTCAGGTGCTGCTCGCCGGCCTGCACCGCAATGGCATGCGGGATTTGCCGCGCGTGGGCTTCAAACAATGCTTGCACGGTAAGGGTGTCGGGGTAGTCGCTGGCGGTGGCATTGAAGCCCACCAGCAATGTCTGCAACTCGTGGGCGGGCACCACTTGCACCTCGCGCAACGGCGTTTGCGGGGCGTGCTCCAACGCCGCTGCCAAGCCGTCCAATGCGCTGTCGAGGTAGCCCAGCAAGCGCTCGGCGCCGACCTGGCGCGGCGCCTTGGCCTTGAGTTGGAAGCCACTGGCGGTATCGTCCACAGTGAGCATCAACGGGTAGCTGAGGATGTCTTCGCTGCTGAGCAAGGCGATGCCGGGGACCAGTTTCGGCTGTGGGTCGGCGCCGGTGTGGCGGTAGTTGAGCAAGCTGTTGAACAACGGTGTCGTACCGCTGCAACGCTGGGCCAGGGCGAGCGAGGCATGTTCGTGGGCCAGCAAGGCACTGAGTTGCAGATGGGTGTCGTGCACGGCCTCGATGACTGTCTGCCCGGCCAGGCGCAGGCGCAGCGGCAGGGTATTGATGAACATGCCCAGGGCGCGGTCGGCGCCCTCGCCCGCTTGCAGGCGGCCGAGCAAGACGGTGCCGAACACCACATCCTCGCGGCCGGCCACGCGGCTGAGCACCTGGGCCCAGGCCAGGTGGAACAGACTGGCGGCGCTGACCCCAAGCGCACGCGCCTGGGCCCTGAGGCGCTGGTTAAGGGCATCGCCGACCGGCTGTTCGAAGGCGTCGATGTGCGTACGATCCGCCTGGCGCGCCTGGACACCGAAGGCCAGGGTCGGTTCATCCACAGCGGCCAGGCGCTCGCGAAAGAACGCCTCGTGGGCGGCCTGGCGCGCTGGCAAGCGGGCCTGCGCCACCACGTTGCGATACGGCACCGATGGCGGTAGTTGGGCCTGCTCACCGAGCAAGTGAGCGCGGATTTCATCCACCAGCACGGCGGTCGAGGCGGCGTCGTTGATCAGGTGATGAAACCGCAGGCGCGCGATCCAGCGCTGGTGCTGGGGCTCTTCGGCGTAGTCCAGGGCCATCAGCGGGGCCTGGCGCAAGTCGAGCGGTTCAGCCGGTTCGCGCAGCGGTTCGACGTGCAATTGCGCATGGCGCCACACCACCTGCATCGGCTGCTCCAGGGCGTCCCACGCGAGGCTGGTGCGCAGGATATCGTGGCGGTTGATCACCTGTTGCAGCGCCTGCGCGAAGGCGTCCAACTGGTCGCGGCGCGCGAAGCTGAACAACGCGTGTTGCTGATAGGGATCGCGCTCGTCGGTGAGGTGGTGGTAGAGCAAGCCTTCCTGCAACGGCGCCAGCGGATAGATCTCCTGCACATTGGCGGCGCCACCGGGGACGCCGGCGACAATACGCTCGATGCTCGGCGGATCCAGCTCGGCCAGGACCAGTAACTGCGGGGTGATGCGCAGGCAATCCGCCGGCACCCGATTGGCCGGTACCGGCTCATCGCGACCTTCACTCACGGCCGCCAGCGCGGCCAGGGTCGGCTGGCCGAACAGCACCTGTACATCGGCCTGCAGCCCCGCCTGGCGCATGCGTTGCACCAGTTGCACCGCCAGCAACGAGTGCCCGCCAAGTTCAAAAAAGTGGTCATGCCGACTCACCTGCTGCACCTGCAACAGCTCGGCCCAGAGCTGCGCCAGGGTGGTTTCCACGCCTGCACGCGGGGCCTCGAACAGGCGCGTGACAAAGGCTGCCTGGGTCGGTGTCGGCAGCGCCTTGCGATCCAGCTTGCCGTTGCTGGTCAGGGGCAACGCGTCCAACTGCATATAGGCCACGGGCAACATGTAGTCCGGCAGCGAGGCGTGCAGATGGGTGCGCAGGGCTTCGGGCGCAATCGCATGCTGCGGGATAAACCACGCCAGCAGTTGCCCTTCACGGTACTGCACCACCGCGTCCTTGACCGCCGGATGGGTGACCAGCGCCGCTTCGATTTCCCCCAGTTCGATGCGCACGCCGCGGATTTTCACCTGGTCGTCATTGCGCCCCAGGTACTCAAGGTTGCCGTCGGGCAGCCAGCGCGCGAGGTCACCGGTGCGGTACATCCGGCCACCGTTGAAAGGATCATCGAGAAAGCGCTCGGCGTTCAGTTCGGGCCGATTCAGGTAACCACGCGCCACGCCCCGGCCGCCGACGTACAACTCCCCCACTACGCCAATCGGCACCGGGCGCTGCCGAGCGTCCAGCAGGTAGACGCGGGCATTCGCGACAGGCGCACCGATATGCACGGGCTGGCCCGCCTCCACCCGGCCGGACGTCGCGACCACCGTGGCTTCCGTAGGGCCGTAATTGTTGATGACCTCGAAGGTCTGCGCCTGGTTGAAGCTGCGCAGGCGGTCGCCGCCAACCAGCAAGGTGCGCAGGGTCGGATGGCCCTGCTGCTGGCTGAAGGCGTATTCGGCCACCGGCGTCGGCAGAAACCCCACCTGCAACGGCTGGGCGCGCCACCAGTGCAGCAGCGCATCGATGTCCTCCGCGCCATCGTGGGCCGGTGGCAGGTGCAGCGTCGCGCCGACGCACAACGCCGGCCAGACTTCCCAGGCCATCGCATCAAACCCGAAACCGGCGACGCTGGCGGTGTGGCTGCTGGCGTGCAGGTCGAAGGCCCGGCAGTGCCAGTCGACCAGATTGGCCACGGTGCGGTGCTCGACCATCACGCCCTTGGGCAACCCGGTGGAACCGGAGGTGTAGATCACATAGGCGAGGTTCGCCGCGCTGACCGCTACGCGCGGATTGCCGGCCCGGTGAGAGGCCGGGCGATCCAGCAGGACTACCGGCACGTCCAGCGCCGGCAGGCGCGCCAGCAGCGCGTGCTGGGTCAGCACCACCACCGGCGCGCTGTCGTGCAGCAGGTAATGCAGGCGTTCCGCCGGATGCGCGGGGTCCACCGGCACGTAGCAGGCGCCAGACTTGAGAATCGCCAGGAGTGCCACCAGCGTGTCCGGGCTGCGCCGCGCCAGGATCGCCACGCGATCATCCGGCTGCACCCCATGTTCGAGCAACTGATGGGCCAGGGCGTTGGCCTGTTGATCGAGCTGGGCGTAGGTCAGTTGCCGGCCCTGCTGCACCACGGCGACGGCGTCCGGTGCGCGCGCGGCCTGCGCTTCGATACGGGTGTGCAGGGTGTACGGTTCGGCACTGGGCTGCGCGGTGGCATTGAAGCGTTGCAACTGGTCGTGCTCGGCAGGCGTGACCAGGGAAAACTCGCCGATCGGCTGCGCGGTGTCCGCCAGGCCTTGTTCCAGCAGCCAGCTAAAGCGTCGTGCCAGCGCCTGCACTTCGTCGTGCTGGAAGTACGCCTGGTGGTACACGCAATGCAGGCTCGCGGTGGCCTGGCAGCGGTTGCTGCGCAAGTGGATGGCAAGGGGCAGCGCTTCATGGTGGTTGGAGACTTTGACGGCACGCGCCTGGACTTGGCCGAAGCGCAGATCGTGGTCGTCCTGTTCGAACGATACCGACAGATCAAACAGCTGGCCGCGATCGCTGCGGCGCAGGCCGAGTTCGCGGTTCATCTCGCTCAGGGGAAAACGCTGGTGGCGAAAATCCTGCTGGAGTTGATCCCGCACACCGCGCACCAGCGCGCCGAACGTCAGCTGTTCGCTGAAGCTGAAACGCACCGCGCTGACCTGGGTGAACAAGCCGACCGTGGCGCGAAAAGCCGCGTTGGAACGGTTGAGAATCGGCAGCCCCACCACCCACTCCTCGCGCTGGTAGGCGCGGGTGAAATACACATACAGCGTCGCCAGCAGCACATGGAACGCCGAGGCCTGGTAACGGCTGGCCACCGCCTCCATGCGGTCCAGCAACGCCACCGGGAACGGCTCGACCAGTGTGTGACTGGCCGTCGGCGTGGCGTGGCGTGGCACCAGCAGTGGCTCGGGCAAGGTCGGGTAGCGGTCGAGCCAATAGGCACGGTCGCGGGGGTAGCGCGCGGACGCGTGGTAGCGCTGGTCGGCCTCGATAAAGTCGCCATAGGACGGTGCCAGGCACTCAGGCTGCCGGCCTTGCTCCAGCGCGCTGTACAGCTGCGCCAGCGATTGCAGCATCTGGCCGAACCCCCAGCCGTCGAGGATCAGGTGGTGGGCCTGGGTACCGAGGCGATAGTGATGGTCATCGAGCTTGACCAGGAAAAAATGCCACAGCGGCCCGCCGTCCAAGGCATAGGGCCGGGCCATGTGCGCCTGCATCAAGGCCTGGGCCGCCGCCTGCGGATCGGCATGGGCGCACAGGTCGTGCAAGGGCACGTGCAGCGTCAAGCTGGCGGCGAAGGTCTGGCGTGGAAAGCCGTCGGCGTCGCTGTGCAGTTGGGTGCGCAAGGCATCGTGCAGCGCTACCAACTGCTCGATGGCGCGCTGCATCAGCACGGGCTCCACCGCACCCGCGAAGTCGACATAGCCGCCGATGTTGTACAGCGGCGAATCGCCCGCGCGCAGTTGGTCGAGCCAGATGTCCTGCTGGGCGGCGGTGAGGGGGAAGCTGGGAGAATGCTTCATAAGATCCTTCTCATGGGTATCAGGCGCTGGCCACTCGGGGACGGCGAAATGGCCGGATTTGAGCATGGGGTCCGCAGGCCCTCTGACACCCGAAACCCGGACAGCCGGAAGGCGCGAAACGGGCTTGGCTGATGGCTCACTGCTGAAACGATTAAAGGGCTGTAGGAAATTGGCTATATCCGGCCGATGTCATTTTTTCAGGAATGTTTTTTAATAATTATTTTTATCTTATTTATCAGATAGTTAATTCACTCTAAAAACCATTTTCGATTTATCTCGGCCGGAATGGACCGTCAGAAACGTCGAATTAATGACGATGTTTTTATGGCACGTTGTGTCCCTCGTTTCTGCTACATACGTAGGACGAATCCCCAGGCTAACTACACGCTCGAGTGCCGACTCTGCTTCATGAAGAACGGATCGCCCCGTAGAGGCCCAGGGAGTTTGTGACGGTTTTCGACATCAAGGATGAGATGGCTATGAGTTTGACGAGCAGTTTTGCCAACACGCACAGCACGCATTTTTATGCCGAAATGGGCGAGTTGATTGCCAACTGTGGGCACGCGGATTTTGCTGCCCACATGCTGCACCTGGTGGACAAATGGGTACCGATCCACCTGGTAGACCTCAGTGAATGGACCCTGGACGAGTTGCGCGACCGCGTGCTCGATATCAAATTGCTCGGCAGTGCCGGCCAGAACCAGGACCTGCCGCCGCCCCTGACCCTGCACTCGATCAACGACCACCCGCTGCTGCGCGACATGCTCGGCATGCAGGACCCGTTGCTGATCCAGCTCAAGGCCAAGGCCGACAGCGCGCACCCACGGGGCACCTCGCACCAGTGCAACCTGGTGTCACGCCAGGGCAATCGGCGCTGCGTGATTTCGTTCTACCGCCCGCCGACCCAGCGCGGGTTTTCCCTGGCGCAGCTGTCGTTTCTCAAGTGCCTGTCGGACACGTTGCTGCCGTTGATCGAGTGCCACGCCCAGAGCCTGCGCCAGGCGCCGTCTCCCGCGCTGGAGGCGGCCCACACCCTGCTGGAGCAGTCGCAGTTGCAGCACGCGTTCTACATACGCCTGTCCCTGGGCGACATCACCCTGTCAGCGCGCGAGCAAGAGGTGTGTCTCGGCCTGTTGACGGGCGGCACCGTGCCGCAGATGGCGGAAAAACTCAGCGTGAAAAACAGCTCCATCGAAACCTACCTCAAGCGCGCCGCCGCCAAGCTTGGTGTGAGCGGCCGACACGGCCTGGCCAAATGGATGGTCGGCGCCTGATGAACCGACCCGCGCTCATCCCCTTTGCGCTGGCCTGGATGCTGGGCGGTTGCTCGCTGATCCCCGAGTACCAGCGGCCCGAGTCTCCCGTGCCGGCGCAGTACCCCCAGGGTGGGGTCTACCGCGCCATGCCCACCTCGGACTGGCACGGCATGTTCCACGACCCGGCGCTGCAGCAACTGATCGGCG
The DNA here is from genome assembly GCF_016651025.1 of Pseudomonas sp. TH21. NCBI lineage: Bacteria > Pseudomonadati > Pseudomonadota > Gammaproteobacteria > Pseudomonadales > Pseudomonadaceae > Pseudomonas > Pseudomonas sp. TH21. Next base: position 4,325,776 of record NZ_JAEKEQ010000001.1, read on the forward strand.
CGGCGCTGCTCAATAACCGCGACCTGCGAGTGGCCGCGCTGAACGTCGAAGCCTTCCAGGCGCAGTACCGTATCCAGCGTGCCGATCTGTTCCCCGCCGTGTCCGCCACCGGTGCCGGCAAGCGCCAGAAACTGCCGGGGGATGTGACCGGTACGGGCAAGTCCGCGATCACCTCGAACTACTCCGCCACCCTCGGCCTCAGCGCCTACGAGCTGGATCTGTTCGGCCGTGTGCGCAGCCTCAGCGAACAGGCGATGCTGACTTACCTGGGCACAGAAGAGGCGCGACGCAGCACGCAGCTGAGCCTGGTGGCCAATGTCGCGAATGCCTACCTGACCTGGCGCGCCGACCAGGAACTGTTGGCCCTGGCCCAGCAAACCCTGGCCGCCGACGAGCACAGTTGGCAGTTGACCCGGCGCAGTAAAATCGCCGGCAAGGCCTCGGCGCTTGACGTGGTGCAGGCGCGTACCAGCGTCGACAGCACCCGCGCCAGCGTGGCCCGCTACGCGCGCCAGGTCGCCCAGGACCTGAATAACCTGACGCTGCTGGTGGGCAGCCCGGTGGATGAACACCTGCCGTCACGCCCACTCGCCGACGAACTGGTGGCGCGCCTGCCCGCCGGCTTGCCGTCCGATCTGCTGCAACGCCGTCCGGATATCCTCCAGGCCGAATACCAGCTGCAGGCGGCCAACGCCAATATCGGCGCAGCCCGCGCGGCGTTCTTTCCGTCGGTCACCCTCACGGCCAACGCCGGCAGCACCAGCACTGAACTGTCGGGGCTGTTCAAGGGCGGTTCGGGCACCTGGACGTTCCAGCCGCAGGTCAACCTGCCGATCTTCAACGCCGGCAGCCTGCGCGCCAGCCTCGACTACGCCAAGCTGCAAAAAGACATCAGCGTGGCGCAGTACGAAAAATCCATCCAGAGCGCCTTCCAGGAAGTCGCCGATGGCCTCGCCGCCCGCCAGACGTTCACCGACCAGCTCGCGGCCCAACGCGACTTCGTCGCGGCCAACCAGGCTTATTACGACCTGGCCCAACACCGTTACCGCAGTGGCGTGGACAGCAACCTGACGTTCCTCGATGCCCAGCGTTCGCTGTTCAGTTCGCAGCAGGCGCTGATCATCGATCGGCTCGCGCAGTTGGTGGCCGAAGTGAACCTGTACACGGCACTGGGCGGCGCTTGGGACGTGAACGCAACCCCGACTGCCGCAGCCGATACGCCCCCGGCGTCTGCTGCGCATAGCGAAGGAAAAACCGGCGCTTGGCCTCCTCCATCACCCGCTCCAGCGGCCAATGCTCCAGGTAGTGAGCCTCGATCAATTTTCGCGGGCCTTTTTGTGGCGAGCGGGCTTGCCCCGCGTTGGGCTGCGCAGCGGCCCCAGTAAGATCGACGCGGTGTTTCCTGGGGAACCGCGGCGTCTGATTTGGGGCCGCTTTGCAGCCCAACGCGGGGCAAGCCCGCTCGCCACAAGAAAAGGCCCTCCTTGCCTCAGGAAGCCCACTTGCCACAAGAAAAGGCCCTCCTTGCTTCAGAAAGCCCACTTGCCACAAGAAAAGGCCCTCTTTGCTTCAGGAAGCCCACTTGCCACAAGAAAAGGCCCTCTTTGCTTCAGGAAGCCCACTTGCCACAAGAAAAGGCCCTCTTTGCTTCAGAAAGCCCACTTGCCACAAGAAAAGGCCCTCTTTGCTTCAGGAGGCCCACTTGCCACAAGAAAAGGCCCTCTTTGCCTCAGGAAGCCCACTTGCCACACACTTGCCACAAGAGGTCACCTGCCCCAGGGGGCCCACTTGCCATAAGAAGTCACTTGCCCCGGGAAGCCTACTTGCCATCAAACATGGGGATTTCAGAGTACCGGCTACCCCAGCCTCAAGGCTTGTCCCGCACCACCCGCCACACCGTATTCCCCACATCATCCGCCACCAGCAATGCGCCCTGCGCGTCCAGGGTCACGCCCACCGGACGGCCCTGGGCTTCGCCCTCGGCATTGAGGAAGCCGGTGAGGAAGTCCACCGGTGTGCCCGTCGGCTGGCCGTCCTTGAAGGCGATAAACACCACTTTGTAGCCCGCCTGCGGGTTGCGGTTCCACGAGCCGTGCTCGCCGACGAACACGCCATCGGCAAACGCCGCCGGCATGCTGCGGGCGTCGGAAAAGGTCAGGCCCAGCGGCGCGACGTGGGTGCCGAGGGCGTAGTCGGGGGCGATGGCCTGGGCGACTTTGTCCGGGCGTGGCGGCTGCACGCGGATGTCGACGTGGGCGCCGTAGTAGCTCCACGGCCAGCCGTAGAAAGCGCCGTCCTGCACCGAGGTGAGGTAGTCGGGCACGAGGTCGCTGCCGATTTCGTCGCGTTCGTTGACCACCGTCCACAGCTGCGTGGAGCCGGGTTTCCACGCCAGGCCGTTGGGGTTGCGCAGGCCGCTGGCAAACAGGCGTTTCGCGCCGCTGGCGATGTCCAGTTCCCAGATGGCCGCGCGACCTGCCTCGGCGTCGAGGCCGTTTTCGCCGACGTTGCTGTTAGACCCCACGGTCACGTACAGCCGCGTGCCTTCCGGGTTGGCCAGCAGGTTTTTGGTCCAGTGGTGGTTGATGCCGGCCGGCAGGTCAGTGACGTGCACCGGGGTCGCGTCGATGTGCGTCTGGCCGGGGGTATAGGGCACCTTGACCACCGCGTCGGCATTGGCGATGTACAACTCATCGCCCACCAGTGCCATGCCGAAGGGCGACGCGAGGCCGGTGAGGAACTCGCTGCGCACCTCGGCATGCCCATCGTGATCGGCATCGCGCAGCAGGGTGATGCGGTTGGCGCTCGGCGTATCCGCGCCGACGCGGCCCATGACGATGCCCATCGCGGTGCGGCGGGCCCAGGCGATCAAGCCGCTGCCTCCATCGGTCGCGCCTTCTGGCATCGGCGGATGATTGCTTTCGGCGACCAGCACATCGCCGTTGGGCAAGGTGTAGACCCAACGCGGGTGGTCGAGATGGTCGGCCAGGGCGGTGACGGTGAAGCCTTCGGGGGCACGCGGCTGCACCTGCTCGGGCCAGCCCACGGCCTTGGACACCTTGAGCGTGGGCATCAACGAAGTGCTGGGCTCCGGCAGTTGGGGCGTGGGGCCGACACCGGCCTGGAAGGGCAGCTTGGACGATTCGCCACAGGCAGTCAGAACCGCCGCAGCAGTGATCAGGAGTGCCAGTCGGCTCGGGTTGTTCATGCTTGAAACCTCGGGAAAAATCCCGACGGAGTATTGCCTGATGACCCGGGGGTAAACACCGGCGATGGCGCAATTGAGTTTTAACCGCAGGGCACGAATGCCTTGAGCCCACGAAGGCCATCGCGCTTGCTGGCGATAGCGACCCTGGCAAGCCGGGCTCCTGCAAGGGATCAGCTATCATTAAGCCACCACTCAAGACATGGACAGTCCCTATGCGCCCGCTATCTGCTTCCGCTGTTGTGCTGACCGCCCTTTTCCTCTCGGGGTGCAGCATTACGCAGACCGTTACCCCGGTGGCCTTGTCACCCGCCCAGTCCGCTGAAATCTGCATGATTCCCGCCGCAGGCCTGCGCAGCGGGTTCAACAGCACCTACACCGCGCAGCTGCGCAGCAAGGGTTTCCAGACCCGCGAGTTGCCGCCGGGCAGTCCGCCCGCGAGTTGTGCACTGTCGACCACCTACATCGGCACCTGGAGCTGGGACTTTGCGCTGTACATGACCTTTGCCGACATCCAGGTGTTTGAAAACGGTCACCGCATCGGCCAGGCGCTGTATGACGCGACCTGGGGTGGCGGGCGTCCGGACAAGTTCATCAGCGCACAGAACAAGATCATCGAGATGACCAACCAGTTGTTCCCTGCAGCCTCCTATGCCAATCCCCAGGCTACCCATTTCCCATAGCCAGGCTGTGCGGCGAGAACTCCACGAAGCGCCACCTCAACGCGAGGGCTGCCGGACGCCGCACCAGATGCTCCACGGTGACGGTCCACAAGCGTTGCGCGCCTTCGAAGCGGGCGACTTGCGGTCCGTCGAGGATCAACGAGGTGCGCCCGACGATCTGCAGGACGTCCCCCGATTCGAAATCGATGAACAACAACCCCGCCACCGGGTTCACGTGCAGGTTGCCCAGGGTGTTGAAGAACAGGTTGCCGGCGAAGTCGGGGATGGTCAGCAGATCACCTTCCACGTGCACAAAGCCGCGGTAGCCGCCGCGATGGGACACGTCCACCGAGCGTTCGCCGGCGACGTCGACGTAGCTGGCGACGAAGAACGTGTCGGCGCTGCGGATCATTGCGTGGGCCGCGGCATCCAGGCCGTCGAGGCGCTCGACCCGCGTGTCGGGTCTACGTGCGACGCCAACCAACGGCCGTAGCTGGATGTATTTGGGGCAGTTGCCGTAGGTGTGCACCACCTCGATCGAAAAACCCTCGTGCCCCAGGCTGCCGATCCGGCCATTCAGGCGGTTGCGTCGGCGTGTGTTCAGGTCGATGCCAAGCACGCCCACGCTGGCGCCGCGATGCAACGCAGCACGGGCGGGGTCGCTCACGGACGGCACGCTGTCGATCTGCAAGGTCTGCGGGTCGGGTGAATGCGCGAACCCTGGCGCGGCTTCGATCATCGTCGCCCAGGGAAGCCCTTGTTCATCCACCACGCCGAGCACCAGGTACGGCAACAGGGGATAGAAGTCCCGATGCTGCTCCGGCAAGTGATCGCGGATCACCTTGGGCCCGACCACGGCCATGCGCTCGGCGGCGCCGGCGTTCTGCTGCAGATACCGTTCGCCGGCATGCCAGGGGGAATGTTCGATGGGGTTCATGCTGCTCACCTCCGAATGGATACGCCGATGGTGCGCGCTGGCACCCCACACGAGAATGCCCACGCCGGGCAATCGACTGTTACACCAACTGAAATGCCGGATGATCCCGCAGCGCCGCCACGCAATGGTCGACAAAACTGCGCACGCGCATCGGCGCATGGCGGCCGTCGCGGTACACCACGTGCACCGGCAACGGCGGCGGCTCATAGTCCGGCAGCACACGACACAGCTCACCGCTGAGGAGGTGCTCATGCACGGGATAGCTCAGGCAGCGAATCAGCCCCGCCCCCTGCACGGCCGCATTGATCGCGCCTTGCACCGTGGTGCTCCTCAAGCGCGCACGCGCCTTGAGCGGGCCGCCTTTGAAAGCCCAATCGACCGGATCGGAGCTGGCGATCAGTCGATGCTGCTTCAGCGCGTCCGGGTGTCGCGGCTCGCCATGGGCAGCGAGATAGCCAGGGCTGGCACACAGGATCGGCCGCACGTGCCCGACCGGTCGCGCAACCAGGGAAGAACTGGGCAGCTCGCCCACCAAAATCGCCACGTCCAGCCCCTCTTCGTGCAGGTTGGGGTAGTAGTCGTGGTAGTGCGCCACCAGGCGCACGTCGGGGTAGCGATCCATATAACCGGCCAACACGGGCGCCATCACATAACGGCTGAAGAGCAGCGGCAGGAACACGCGCAAATTACCCTGGGCCTGATCGTGCATGCCCTTGGCCGAAGCCTGTGCAGCGTCCACGGCGGCAAGCAGGCGCACGCAGTCGGCCAGGTAGGCCTGGCCAGCCTCGGTCAGGCTGACGCCGCGTGTACTGCGCACCAGCAACGTCACGCGCAGGCGGGCTTCCAGGCGGGCGACCGCGCGCATCAGGGTCGGGCCGGACACCGCGACACTGCGCGCCGCCGAGGCCAGGCTCGGGTGCCCGGCCAGCGCGGCGAACAGCTGCATATCGCGGTATCGCTCCATCATCCGCGCCGCTTCATCGCCGGATTCAGGGCTGCGTCCTGACCCAGGCGGTGGGTGAGGAAATCCACGAAAGTGTTGATCTTGGCCGGCACTCGCGGGCTTTTCTGGAACACCACCTGGATCGGCAGCGCCGCGGGCTCGAAAGCCTCGAGGACAATCTCCAGCTCACCGGCCGCCACCGCCCCGGCGACTTGATAGGACAGCACCCGCGTCATGCCCCAGCCCTGCCTCGCCAGGTTGATCGCCGCATTGTTCGCCGTCACCACCAGACGCGGCTCAATCGGCACGGTCAGTGGCTGGCCATCCTCGACAAATCGCCATTCGCTGACAAGTTGACTGGAAGACGAGGTCGCAATCTTCGCGTCGCGCAACTGCGAGGGGTGCCCGGGCCGGCCGTACTGCTCCAGGTAAGCCGGCGCCGCACACACCACGCGGCGCACCTCACCGACCTTGATCGCCTGCTGCCCCGGCTCCTGCAGATGGCCGATGCGCACGGCCACGTCGACACCTTCGTCGAGCATGTTGACCACGCGATCGACCAGCAGCGCATTGATACTCACCTGCGCAAAACGGTCGAGATATTCCCCCAGCGCCGGTGCGACATACAGCTCGCCGAACAACACCGGCGCGGTCACCGTCAGGTGGCCGCAGGGAATCGTATAACTGCCCGCCGCCGCTTCCTCGGCCTCGTCGAGTTCAGCCAGGATGCGCCGACAGTCTTCCAGGTAACGCTGGCCGGCTTCCGTCAGGTGCAGGCTGCGGGTAGTGCGCGCGAGCAACTGCGTGCCGATCCGCGCTTCCATGGCGGCAATGGCGCGGGTCACGCTGGGTGGTGAGGTGTTGAGGCGGCGCGCGGCGGCGGCAAAGCCCTCCTCCTCGGCCACCGCCAGGAACACCTGCATTTCATGGAATCGGTCCATCGACAGGCCTCGTGAAAATCAGTGTGATTGCAGCCCCACCGCCGTGCGCGGCATGCCGACAAACCCCGGTAACGCTTCAATGCTGGCGAGCCAGGCGCGTACATGAGGGTAGTCGTCCAGCGACACATTGCCTTCCGGCGCGTGGGCCACGTAGGTGTAGAAGGCCACGTCGGCAATGCTCGGCTGTTCGCTGGCCAGGAAGCGGCTGTGGCGCAATTGCTGCTCCACCAACTGCAGCAAGGCGTGGGAACGGCTGATCGCGGTGTCGGTATCGACCTGGGCACCAAACACCAGGGCCAGGCGCGCCGCAGCAGGGCCGGCGTGCAGTTGGCCGGCGGCGGCCGACAGCCAGCGCTGGACGCGCGCCTGGCCTACGGGATCGCTCGGCAGCCATTGGCCTTTGCCGTAGGTGCTCGCGAGGTACACCAGGATCGCGTTGGAGTCCGCCAGTACCGTGCCGTTGTCGTCAATCGCCGGCACCTGGCCGAAGCTATTGAGGGTCGCGACGAATTCAGGCGCTTTGTGCGCGCCCTGCTTGAGGTCGACCAGAATGAATTCACTGGGCAAGCCCAGCAGGGACAGCATCAGCTCGACCCGATGAGTGTGGCCGGACAATGGATAACCGTAGAGTTTGATCGCAGGCTGGGACATGGAAGGCTCCGAAAGAGGGGTTCGACACACCGCATGTTCCATCGCTGCCCGGGTCGATGGAATCACCAGGTTTTACAATCCAGCATTTCACCCGGTGAAACAATCACTCGCCGAACAATTCGACGATCAGATCAAACAGCGTGCACTTGACCGCGCTGTCCAACGCGGTCCAGGCCAGCCCCGTGCTGGTCTCGAACCCACCCAGTTGCAGAGGCCGAGACACGCAATTGGCCGGCAGAGCCCGCGTCGCCTGCACCGGCAGCACGCCAACACCCAACCCGGCGCAGACCAGCGCGAGCATAGTGGTGAACTCGCCCAGCTCCGAGGCGATCTGCAGGGGGATCCCCAGCGCCTGGATAAACTCATCGTAGAAGCCCGGGGCATAGCGCCGCGCGAGGATATACACCGGCACATCGAGCAGGTCGGCGGGCTGGATGGACGCGTGTGTCGCCAGCGGGTGATCCACGGGCAACGCCACGCAGAAACTCTCGTGCAGCACCGCGCGGGTCTGTACCCCCGGGTGCGCGGCCGGCAGGCGCATCAGGCCGAAATCCAGCAGGCCGTTCTTCAGTGCGATGGCCTGGTCGGGGCCGGGCATGTCCTTGAGTTCCAGCTCGAGGCGCGGGTATCGCTGGTGCACCGCGCGGATCAACTCGGGCAACCATTGCGGGAGTACCGAGGACACAAACCCCAGGCGCACCCGGCCGATCTCGCCACGGCTGGAGGCGCGCGCCGCATCCGCCGCCCGCGTCGCCTGGTGCAAGGTGGCCTGGGCTTCCGGCAGGAACACGCGACCGGCTTCGGTCAGCGCCACCGAGTGGCGATTGCGGTCGAGCAGGCGCACGCCGAGGCCGCTTTCGAGCAACTTGATCTGCATGCTCAGCGCCGGTTGCACAATCGACAGCTGGGCTGCCGCCCGACCGAAATGTAGCTCCTGGGCGAGCACCACAAAGGCCCGCAAGTGTTTGAGCTCCATACCCTACCCTGGTGATCACCGATATTGATCAGAAGATCATAAATGAACATTGGACCTACCCCCTGGATTGCAGCGAAGTTAAGCCCATCAAGGCCTGTTTGGTTATCACCCGCGCGTTCGGAGAACGGTTCCATGCACAGTGTTTTAGACAACTTCCGCCTGGATGGCCGGCTCGCGCTGGTCACCGGTTCCAGCGCCGGTATCGGCCTGGCCATTGCGCGCGGGCTGGCCCAGGCCGGCGCACGGGTGGTGCTCAACGGACGCAATCGCGGCAACTTGTGCGATGCAGCCGCGATGCTCACGCTGGAGGGCCTGGAGGTGCACACCCAGGCATTCGATGTCACCGACAGCGCGGCGATCCAGGCCGCGGTGGCGGATATCGAGGAGCGCCTCGGCCCGCTGGAAATCCTCGTCAACAACGCCGGCATGCAGCGTCGAGGGCCGCTCGAAGACTACAGCGAGCAGCACTGGCGCGAATTGATCAGCACCAACCTCGACAGCGCGTTTCTGGTCGGCCAGGCCGTGGCGCGGGCGATGATCGCGCGCCAGCGTGGGCGCATCATCAATATCTGCTCGGTGCAAAGTGAACTGGGCCGCCCGGGCATCGCGCCGTATGCGGCGAGCAAGGGCGCGTTGAAGATGCTCACCAAGGGCATGGCCATCGACTGGGGCCCGCATGGGTTGACTGTGAATGGCATCGGCCCCGGTTACTTCAAGACCGAACTGAACGCCAACCTGGTGACCCACCCCGAATTCAACGACTGGCTGGTGCAGCGCACCCCGAGCCGCCGCTGGGGCGACGTGGCCGAACTGGCCGGCGCCGCCGTGTTCCTCGCCAGCGACGCCGCGAGCTTCGTCAACGGGCATATTCTTTATGTGGATGGGGGAATTACTGCGTCGTTGTGAGGGTTGGAGCTGGGAATGGGATTGTGGTTGGGAGTGAGATTTTGGCTGGAAGTGAAACTGTGGCAGGGAATGAGATTGTGGCTGAAAGTGAAACTGTGGTGAGCGGGCTTGCTTATTGTGGCGAGCGGGCTTGCCCCGCGTTGGAGCGCGAAGCGGTCCCAATAAGACCGCCGCATTCCGTCAGACAGAATGCGGAGGATGGTTTTAGGGCGGCTTCGCCACCCAACGCGGGGCAAGCCCGCTCACCACAATAAGCGCGTCCCCCAATAAGACCGCCGCATTTCGTCAGACACAATGCGGTGGATGGTTTTAGGGCGGCTCCGCCACCCAACGCGGGGCAAGCCCGCTCACCACAATAAACGCGTCCCCCAATAAGACTGCCGCATTCCGTCAGACACAATGCGGTGGATGGTTTTAGGGCGGCTTCGCCACCCAACGCGGGGCAAGCCCGCTGACCACAATAAGCGCGTCCCCCAATAAGACCGCCGCATTTCGTCAGACAGAATGCGGTGGATGGTTTTAGGGCGGCTTCGCCACCCAACGCGGGGCAAGCCCGCTCACCACAATAGGCCCGCTCACCACAACAGGCCCGCTCGCCACAATAAGCGAGCCTGCCAGAACAATCTTGCTCACCAACAAGCGCGCCTGCCAGAACAAGCGTGCTCACCAACAAGCGTGCGACAACCAGCCCGCACTCAGCGCTCTTGCAACCGATCACGCAAAAACCGGTGGCTGGTGGAGAACAACCGTCGGTAGGTGAGCAGCACTGCACCCACCGTGCCCAGCGCCGACGATGCGGCGATCAGGAACATGATCACGATCTGATACCGCACCGCATCCACCGGGCTTTCCCCCGCCAGCACCTGGCCGGTCATCATGCCAGGCAGGCTGACGATGCCGACCACGGTCATCTGGTTCAGCGTCGGGATCATGCCGGCGCGCACTGCCTGGCGGATCGCTTCCTGCGCGGCTTCCCAACGCGAGCCGCCGAGGGCGAGGATCATCTCGATGGTGTTGCGGCCCGAGGTCAGTTCCTGGGTCATGCGCTCGATGCCCAGGGAAACGCCGGTCAGGGTGTTGCCGAGGATCATTCCCAGGATCGGAATCGCGTACTGCGGCTCGTACCAGGGATGGATGCGAATCACCGCGAACAGCCCCACCGCCGTCACCAGCCAGGAACTGCCCCACACCGACAGGATGCTGTCGACGCGCTGCCCGCGATACGTGCGGCGTCCACGGCCGGCCGCCGAAAGGCCGGCAATCAAGGTCATCGCGCACATCAACGGCAGCACCACGTACCAGTAGGCAAACTCGAACACCCATCCCAGCAGGTAACCGATCGCCAACAGTTGCACCACGGTGCGTACCGCCGCCCACAGCAACTGTCGGCCCAGGCCCAGGCGCAACAGCACTGACAGCGCGCCATTGATCAGGATCAGCGAGGCGGCGATGCCCATGTCCAGGGCCGTGAGGTTCTGATAATTCATGGCTGGGCCGCTCCATCCAGCACACCTGCGCTCATCTGCATGTGGATGTCACTCATGCGCCGGGCCTGGTCGAGATCGTGGGACACCCAGACATAGGCGCGCGCGTTGTCCGCGGCGAACCAGGCGTCGATAAGCGCTTCGACGTCACGCGAAGATGCCGGGTCGAGGGCGGCGGTGGGTTCGTCCAGCAACAGCACTTCGGGGTCGAGTTGCAGGGTGCGGATCAGCGACACCACCTGGGATTCACCGCCGGACAAGTCCAGCGCGTGCTTGGCCAGGAAGTCCGGCGCCTTGCCCGCATGCTCCAGCAGCGTGATGACTGACGCGCGGTCAAAGTGACGCTTGCGCAGGGTCTTGAGGCTGAACGGGAAACGCAGGTTGTCTTCCACCGTGCCTTCGAGCAGCGCCGGGCGTTGCGACAGGTAGCTGATGTGGCTGCGGTAGTGGGGAATCTGCGCATTGGCGATCGGCTGGCCGTTCCACAGGATCTGCCCCGAGGTCGGCGTATCCAGCAACGCCAGGGCGCGCAGGAACACACTTTTGCCGGAGCCGGACGAACCGGTGATCGACACGCGGTCGCCGGCGTGCAAGGTGAAGTCCGTGGGTTGCAGCAAGGCCACCTGGCGGCGTTCATCCACGCGCGTGAGGGCGCGGGTTTGTATCAATGCGCTCATGGACGCGGGGTTCCTCGTAAATCCTGCCAGACGCAATGGTGCGGCACACGCGGGAAGATTTCATGAAAAAATTCAAACTATCGCCAGCCACGTCGTTCACACCTTCACGTGCAACGTAAACAGGAGGCGACATGCAGTACCGACAACTGGGCCATTCCGGCCTGCTGGTATCCGAAATCATCCTGGGCACCGTGCCGTTTGGCGGTCGTGCCGAGTTCGAAAAATGCGGCTCGGTGGACGTGCCCCAGGCCAAGCGCATGTTCGACATCGCGTTCGACGCCGGGGTGAATATGGTCGATACCGCCGACCTCTACTCCCACGGCCTGGCCGAAGAAGTGGTCGGCAAGGCGTTGGGCGACAAGCGCAACGACATCCTGCTGGCGACCAAGGGCCGCAGCCCGGTGGACAAGAACCCGAACAACTCCGGCTCGTCGCGCTACCACCTGATTCGCGCGTGCGAAGCCAGCCTGAAGCGCCTGGGCACCGACCATATCGACCTCTACCAACTGCACAACTGGGACGGTATGACGCCCATCGAGGAAACCCTCGAAGCCCTGCGGCTGCTGGTGGGATCGGGCAAGATCCGCTACTTCGGCACCAGCAATTTCACCGCCTGGCAAATGATGAAAACCCTGGGCAAAGCCGAATTGCACGGCATGCTCAAGCCCATCACCCAGCAGATCTATTACACCCCGGAATCGCGCGAGGCCGAGTATGAGTTGCTGCCACTGGCGCTGGACCAGTCCATCGGCACCCTGGTGTGGGGCCCAATGGGCGAAGGTTTGCTGACCGGCTCGACCCGGCGCGGACACCAGCCACCGGCCAATACCCGCCAAGGCAGCGGCTGGCCGGAACCCTACGTGCATGACCAGGAGCGCGCGCTGGATATCATCGAAACCCTTGCTGCCGTCGGCGACGAGCATGGCGTCTCGGTGGCCCGCACATGCCTGGCCTGGCTCAAGGATCGCCCAGGGATCACCTCGTTGATCGTCGGCGCACGTACCGAAGAACACCTGCGCGACAATCTTGCGGCAACCGAACTGAAGCTCACTGAGGAGCAATCCTCGCGCATCGAGGCCGTGACCCGTCGCCAGCCGTTGTACCCGTACTGGCACCGGTTTACTGCGGGCATCGACCGTTTTGACCCGGCAGAACAGCCGTTCCTGGCCGAGCATCAAAAGACCATGGACGCACGCAAGGATAAGTAAACCGGCCTGAATGTGGGTGCGGGCATACCCGCGCCCACATCTTGAGGGTTGCAGTGAACGGCGATGCTGCCTATATTTCCCGCCTGGCGCTCTCTACGCCACCTTCCGCGGAAAGGGCTGCGCCCAAGACACTGCAACCTCCTTTTTTTCTACGACTCCCCAGCCTTAAAGCGGAAAAGGTCTGTGCAAGGAGATCGTATGTCCCAACACTTCAACACCGATGGCCGCCTCAACCTTGAGCAGCAGCGCAAGCGCGCCAAGGAACTGTTGCCGCGCCTGAAAACCCAAGACCCGAACGCGACTTTGTCCCAGGCCCAATGGACGATCGCCAAACAGCTGGGCTTCAGCAGTTGGCCCAGGCTCAAGGCGCATATCGATGCCATCGACTTCGCCGCGCAGCACCCCGACTTCACCGCCAGCGATGAAGCGCGCACCACCCATTGGCGCTGTGGCAATGACATCGCCCATAGCTTGCAACTGGCCGGGTTCAAGGGCAAGTTCCGGATGCTTACCGACCCGTTATGCATGGGCCCCGTGCGTGATGTGCCGGATGAAGCATTCCGCGCGCTGCGCAGCGCCTTCATCAGCCAGGCCTTTGCCTTGGACCACGCCGAGACAGCGCGCCGCGTGGACGATGAATACCAACAGCTGAATGCCTTGGCCGGCGCCGATCACAGCGTGCTGTGGTGCGAGGCGGACGCCTATGACCAGCTGTTCCTGGTCCGCACACTGGCAAGTCTGGAACACGCGCCGCGCAAGCTGGAGCTGATCGAGGTGGGCCGCATTCCGGGCGTCGAGCGCTTCATCGGCATCGGCCAGTTGGCGCCTGACGTCCTGGCGTGGCTATGGCCGCAGCGCCGGCTGATCGACGATGACGCGGTGCAATTGGCCAGACAGGTGTGGTCGGCGTACTGCGACAACTCGCCCGTCACCCTCGCCGAACTGGCGCACGGCTATCACCCTTCCCTGCCCTTTCTCGCGCCGGCGCTACTGCGTCAGTTGCAGGAGTTGCCCAGCCAGCACAACGGTCTGTCACTCACCGAACAGTTATCGCTGAGCTACATCGCCGAGGCTGGACCGATGCCTTTCGGCCGGGTGTTTGCCGAGTTGATGGCCAAGCGTGAGCCGCTGCCGTTCCTGGGCGACATGATGTTCCACGCGCTGCTGCGCCCGTTGATCGATGCCGAGCAGCCGTTGCTGATCGAGACCGGCACCGACCAGCCATGGCCTCGCCGCCCGTTGACACTCACCGCGTTGGGCCACGCGGTACTCAAGGGCGATGCCTATTGGCTGGACCATGCCAGCGACGTGCGCTGGGTTGGCGGCGTGTGTCTCTCACCCCGCCAGCCGCATTGGACGCTGGATGATCAACGACGGCCGTTATGGCGTAGCTGACGGCCGTGGCTCATGGATCGGGCAGCCGTTGTGCTCGGCCCGGAACCCGGACGACATCTCATAAGCGGGCTTGCGCACCCGCATCACCCCGCCCAGGGGCCGATGGGCCGCCAGCCCGTGCCACGGGCTGAAGGCCATGCCATCGTCGATCTGCTGCACATTTTCCGGGCTCCAGGCCGCTTGCGGTGCAAGGTCGATGCGCGCCACGGTCACATACGGGCTGAGGTCTTCAGGCCACTGCACCGAGGCGTCCTCGATGGGCATTTTTTCCAGGTCGGTGGCCAGTTGGACGCGCACCTCCCAGCTGCCGCCGCTTTGGGCAAAGTAGGCCTCGACCGCTGCACGCAGGCCATCGGGATTACCGCCGAAATCCACGTGCAGGTCGGTCAGCGCCGTCAGGTTAGACGACACCGGCACCACCGCGACCTTGGCGTAGTAAGGCCCGTAGAGCATCGGCACGACGCTGGAAAAACTCTCGCCGAGGATATGCGTCTGCGGGTGGCCGCCCAGGCTCTTCAAGGTACCGCTTTCGCCACCGAGCGACTCCAGCGTCGCCTCCACACCGCGCAGCACTGCCGACAAGGCTTTCTTCATGCCGGGGGCCTTGTCGGTAGTCTTGGCCAATAACTTCAGGGTCTTGAGGAAATCCTTCGGCGTCGCGGCGGTGAAGGCCTTGGCGTTTTGCATGACGAAATCCTGCGTCACCTCGCCATCGCTGCCCGGCAGGCGCGCACCCTCGACGCCGACGATCTTGACCGCCAGCCCGCGCGGGGTGGACACCTTGTCATCGAGGATGTCGCCAGGGTTGGTCGAAAAGCGCATGAACACCGGCAGTGTCACCGGCTTGGCGAAGGCGCCCTGGGCCAGTTCGGCCGGCAGGTTATCCAGCACCGTGATGTGCCCGCGCAACAAACCGTGGCCCTTGGCGTGGACACTACGGGTGGCGTGTCCACTGTCGCGAAACGTGGTCTGCATAATGCCGTGAAGGGCTTCGGCCAGCTCCGCGCTGGTCTGCGCTTCATCTTCCGGGATCTGTTCGAAGGACGCTTCAAAGGGCAACGGCGCACGCACTGAATTGACTACAGGTAGGTCGTTCATCAGGTATCTCTCCGCTCGGCATAGGGTTCACGGCAGGCTTTTTTCTAATAGTCAGGCACGCCTGAAAAAATCCAGGCGTGGTGATTCATAGGTCCGGGGCAATCAAATGGATGTTCAACAAATCGGCATGACGTCGGACGAGCGGTGTTCACCTACCGTCCGGAGATCAGCTCGAACCTTTTGCAGCGCGCATTCGTCACAGCCTTATTCCTCCTGATAGCACCCGGGTGCCGCCATGCTGATCTATCCAAAAGCCCACTTTCACCCCTACACCCATGCGAGCGGCGGCTGGGGCTCGGCGCAGTCGGTAATGAAAATCCTGTGGCGCGAGCAGGCTTTCGCCAAGGGCCCGCGCGCGCTGATGAAACAGAACAAGCCGGACGGCTTTGCCTGTGTCAGCTGTGCCTGGGCCAAGCCGGGCAAGCCGCACGCCCTGGAGTTTTGCGAGAACGGCGCGAAGGCCACGGCCTGGGAGTTGACCTCGCTGAAGACCTCGCCGGCGTTCTTCGCCGAGCACACCCTCAGCGAACTGCGCCAATGGTCGGATTACGCCCTGGAGCAACACGGGCGGCTGACCCACCCGCTGCGCTATGATCCGGCCACCGACCGCTACCAGGAGACCACCTGGGAGCAGGCATACCGCGAGATCGGTGCGCAGTTGAAGACGATGCAACCCGACAGCGTGGTGTTCTACGCCTCCGGGCGCGCGTCGCTGGAAACCTCGTTCATGTA
Source organism: Pseudomonas sp. TH21 (assembly GCF_016651025.1). NCBI lineage: Bacteria > Pseudomonadati > Pseudomonadota > Gammaproteobacteria > Pseudomonadales > Pseudomonadaceae > Pseudomonas > Pseudomonas sp. TH21. The sequence goes on from NZ_JAEKEQ010000001.1 coordinate 4,341,591, forward strand.
CCAACTGTTCGCCCGGGCCTACGGCACCAACAACCTGCCCGACAGTTCGAACATGTGCCACGAGAGCACCTCGGTGGGGCTGCAGGAAAGCATCGGCATACCGGTCGGCAGCGTGACCCTGGAAGATTTCGAACACACCGACTGCCTGTTTTTCTTTGGCCAGAATGTCGGCAGCAACGCCCCACGCATGCTTCATCAACTGCAGGATGCGCGCAAACGCGACGTGCCGATCATCACCTTCAACCCGCTGCGTGAGCGCGGGCTGGAACGCTTCGTCAATCCGCAGTCGCCGATAGAAATGCTCACGCCGGAATCCACCGTGATCAGCACGCAATACCACCAGGTAGCGATTGGCGGCGATAGCGCCGCCCTGCTCGGCCTGGCCAAGGTGCTGCTGGAGATGGACGACCAGGCGCAGCGCGAGGGGCGCGCGGCGGTGCTCGATCACGCCTTTATTGCCCAGCACACCCAAGGTTTCGAGGCCTTCGCGGCGCTGGTACGGGCTTGCCAATGGCAGACTGTCGAGCGCCAGTCCGGGCTGAGCCGCAGCGCCCTGGAGGCGGCCGCGCAGGTGTATGCGCGCAGCGAGCGGGTGATGATGATCTATGGCATGGGCCTCACCCAGCATCGCCACGGGGTGCAGAACGTGCAGATGCTGGTGAACCTGTTGCTGATGCGCGGCAACTTCGGCAAGCCGGGCGCCGGGATTTGCCCGGTGCGTGGCCACTCCAATGTGCAAGGCCAGCGCACCGTCGGCATTACCGAAGACCCGAAAAAAGTCCCGGTCGAATTGATCGAACAGCACTTCGGCTTCAAGGTGCCCGAGCAGATGGGCCTGTGCACCGTCGACGCCTGCGAAGGCATCCTCGCCGGGCGCGTGCGCGGTTTTATCGGGCTGGGCGGCAACTTCCTGCGCGCGATCCCGGATACCTCGCGCATGGAACCGGCCTGGCAGACGCTGCAACTCAACGTGCAGATCGCGACCAAGCTCAACCGCACGCACTTGTTGCCTGCAGCCCACCAATGGCTGCTGCCGTGCCTGGGACGCATCGAAATCGACCGGCAGAACGGCGTCGCCCAGACCTGGGCCACCGAGGACAGCACCGGTTGCATCCACGGCTGGCGCGGCAGCGCGGAACCGGTAGGCCCGCAGGTGCGAGCCGAGGCCAGCATCGTCGCCGGCCTGGCCCTGGCGACCTTGCCGGCCGGCAGCAAGATTGACTGGCAAGGCTGGAGCGCCGACTACTCGCAGGTGCGCACCGCCATTGGCGCAATCTACCCGCAGATCTTCCACGACATGGAAACCCGCATGGCCGAACCGGGTGGTTTCCACCGCCCCATCGCGGTCGCCCGGCGTGAGTGGCTGACCCACAGCGGCAAGGCACAATTTGTGCTGCCCAGCACCCTCAACGAAGATGACGACGTCAATCCCGAGGTGCTGCCACGCGATGTGCTGCAGTTGATGACGCTGCGCAGCAACGATCAATTCAACACCACCATTTATGGCTACGAGGATCGCTTTCGCGGTATCAGCGGCACGCGCGAGGTGATTTTCATGCACCGCAACGACATCGCGCGGCTGGGCTTCGAGAATGGCCAGGGCGTGATGCTGACCACCGCCATAGAGCCGCAGGTCAAGCGCCAGGTGGGGCCGCTGGAGATCGTCGCCTATGACATTCCCGAAGGCTGCGCCGCGGCGTATTACCCTGAATGCAACCCGCTGGTGCCGCTCTGGCACCATGCCGAACGCAGCAAGGTGCCGGCGGCCAAATCGGTGCCGATCCGCCTGAGCCTGGCGGGTTGATCAGCGCTTGGGCGACAGCCCGACCGCGCACGCCACCACCGCCGAATCCTGCGGATAGTGAGCGCGCGGGGCCATCGCAGGCGACAGCAGCCGACCGTCGACGGCGCGCAACATCGGCCGCTCGACGGCTGGCGCGCAATGCTGTGGGTCGATAATTTCCATGCAGCGGCGCAACGAGTTGAAGTCCGGCGACTGCGCCAGCGACAAATGCAACGTCTGGCTGACCGACACCGACACCACGGACCCCTGCACGCATTGCCCGTCATAGATCAGCGCGTGGCGGATCAGCGGGTTGTCATGGCAGTACTTCAGCAGGTTGAATGGCCGCGCGCACACCAGTGCCGTGTTGATGATCAACAGGTCGAACGCCACCGTGCCCGAGCGCGTCAAGGCCTGCAGCTCGTCGAACGTGCTCAGCGGGGCGATGCGGTAATAGCCCAGCTGGTTGAGCATTTTCTCGATCTTGATCCGTTGCAGCAGGTCTGCATCGGCAATCAGAAGGCGTAACGCTTTATTGGACATAGGTAAACCTGACAGTTGGGCATCCGCGTCGATCATTCAACGCTGAATACGTTAACCGTCAGCCAGCAAACCTGACTTTAAGGCGATTCTGAAACGGTAAGCCGCTACCCCCACGCACTTTTAAGAATCGCCTCAAAGCCCTCGCACTGCCCTGCCCCTACCATGGGCCGCGTCCCTCACGCTCCCCTGGATTCGGCCGTGCTCATGTTTCTACTCAGAATGGTGTTTTTAGCCTGCGCCTTGCTGGCCCTCGCATCACGTCCCGTCAATGCGGCGTTGAAGATCGAGGGCACGCGCCTGATCTATTTCGGCCAGGACAGGGAAGCCACCCTCGGCGTGGTCAACCAGGCGCCGCGTGAAGTAGTGGTGCAGACCTGGATCACCGGCGAGGACGACGCAAGCGGGCGCACCGTGCCGTTCGCCGCCACCGAGCCGCTGGTACAACTGGGCGCCGGCGAGCACCACCGGCTGCGCATCCTGTATGCCGGCGAGGGCTTGCCGACCGATCGCGAGTCGCTGCTCTGGCTCAACGTCATGGAAATTCCGCTCAAGCCGCAGGACTCCAACAGCGTGCAGTTTGCAATCCGCCAACGGCTCAAGCTGTTGTACCGCCCGCCCGCGCTCAAGGGGGGATCGAGCGAGGCGGTGCAGCAGTTGGTCTGGAGCCGCAACGACGGGGGCAGCGTGACGGTCAGCAATCCCAGCGCATTTCACCTGTCGCTGGTGGACGTGCAGACCGACAGCCAGGCGCTCAGCGACTACCTGTTGCTCAAGCCCTACGAGCGCAAAACCCTGGACACGCCGAGCCCGCTGGCCGCCGGCACCACCCTCCACTTTACCGAAATCAACGATATCGGCCTGCAGGCGCGCCGTAGCGCGCGGCTCAAATGACCGATCGCGGGGTACTTGCACCTATGTCACCGACCAAACGTTTACTGCCCCTGCTGCTGTGGGCCTGCGCCGTGTTGCCCGCCACCAGCCATGCGCTGGCCTGCCGCGAGGACGGCACCAACTCGATCATCACCGAGGAGGCGCTGGGCACCGCGCTGGCGGTGGCTGCCGATGCCCCCAACGGCAGCATCATCTGGGAATCCGGCCCGCGCTCGACCAATGTGATCTGCAAGGACGACTACAACCATGGCCGCGAGGAAGTGTATTTCTACGTCAACCCGGCCAACGTGAGCATCGGCACCGGTATCCGCGTGGGCATCCGTTACAACAACCAGCCAATTACCCAAAGCAGCGGCAAAGTCGGCACCGGGTTCTATTCCGACCGTGGCTGCAACCTGGCCAACTGCGTGGGCTGGGACAAGGCGCGCTTCACCCTCAACTTCAGCGTGTTCATCGAAAAATACGACCCTACCCCACCGAGTGGCCAGGCCAGCACCCTGACCTCTTACCGGGTGTTCCAGCTGGACGGCGTACGCGGTCTCAACTCACGGCCCAACAGCAACTTCAACTATGTGGTCACCGGCATGAACGGCATCCGCTTCGTGCCCTGCACGCCCGAGCTGACCATCACCCCCAGCGTGGTCAACTTCCCGACACCGTCGCGCAAAGCCTCGATCGGCGAAGTCGCCAGCAGCGCCAACTTCAGCCTGAACCTGCGCAAAGGCTGCGACACGCCCTACACCGTCAGTGCGCGCTTCGCGACCACGGCGGGCGGCGGCAGTGTGAGCAATGGCTTGCTGGTGCCGGACAACAACAATTCGGTGGGCATTTCGTTGTCGCGCGCCGAGAGCCAGCAGCAACTGCCGTTCAACGCGTGGTTCACCCTGCAGGAACTGATGGGCCTGGGCCAGAGCCACGATGAATTTCGCGCCGACCTGAAATGGCGCACCCTGCCGCTCCCCGGCGCCTTCGACGCCGCCGTGGTGGTAGATATGTATTACAAGTAGGCGAATTTTAAGGATCGTCTTATGCCCTTGGCGCACGCGGGTCTCTACAGTGCGCCGATGCGATTGAAAAGTTACCTGCTGCAGATCAACCCCGTCCTCTCCCGACCCGAAGCAGCCAGAAGGCTGCTGCGTATTTTTGCGACCGTGCTGCTTATCGGCATCTTCAGCGGGGTGTATACCTTTCTGCTGTCGACCTTCAACAACGACATCTCCCAACGCCGCGGCTACATGAGCAGCGCCATCGCCGAAGCCCACACTTTTTTCACCAACCGCGAGGCCTTGCTCGAAAGCCTCAGCCTCTCGGCCGTGCGCAAGCAGGCGCGGCTCTACCCCTCCTCCGAAGAAGAACAACACCTGCAACTGGGTGACACGCCGGGCAACCAGTGGAGCATCTGGCTGACCGCGCGCATGCGCGACTACCTCAAGGCCAAGCAGGTCAACCTGCTATACGTGAACACCGGCCCCGAGCCGCAGGTGACGCGCCTGTACGACTCGACCGCGCAGGTGCTGCCGATTTCCAAGTGCCTGCTCAATCGCCTCAAGGCCCTGCAACGCAGCGACCCGTCGACGCTCAAAGAGCTGTGGCTCAGCGACAAGACCGAGCACCACTCGCACCTCTATCTGTTCATCCGCCTGGACGAGCGCGACCCGCGCTCCGGCTGGCTGGGCCTGGAGATGGAAAGCCGTGAGGTGTCCCAGACCCTCAGCGACCAGAGCGCCGGCGAGTTCATGATGCTCAATTCCCAGGGCATGCTGGTGTTCACCAACAGCGACGATGCGCAGTGGAGCCAGCAACGCCTCAAGCCCCAGGAAGACAGCTTTTTCGGCTTTGTCGGCAACGGCTGGCTGCCCGATCACCTGGTGATTCGCAAGCACCTGAAGTCTTCGGACTGGCAACTGATGTACTCCATCGACCTGCACGCCGTGGTCTCCGGGCTGTGGAAGCAGCTGCTCGGTTCGCTGCTGTTCTGCCTGCTCAGCGTGACGCTGATCTGGCTGGTGATGCGCCGTGTCGACCAGCGTTTCATCATCCCCTCGATCCACCGTATCCAGGCGCTGATCGAAAGCGAGGCGTTCGGCCGCGATGTGATCCAGACCGCGCCCGTCGCCCTCTGCGTGCTGCGCCGCACCGACGGCCAGGTGGTGCTGGAAAACACCCTGGCCCAGCAATGGCTGGGCCATGGCCCGGAGCGTGAGGCATTGCGCGCAGGCTGGATCGAGCAGGCGTTTGCCGATGACGCCCACGAACACTGCGATTACTTTGAAACCATCGACGGCCGCCACCTGTACCTGAGCAGCGCCCCCACCCGTTATCGCGGCGAAGACGTGTTGTTTTGTGCATTCAGCGATATCAGTGCGCGCAAGCAGGTCGAGGCGGCGCTGGAGGAAGCCCGCCAGTCAGCCGATGCCGCCAACGCTGCCAAGACCCTGTTCCTGGCGACCATGAGCCATGAAATCCGCACGCCGCTGTATGGCGTGCTCGGCACCCTCGAACTGCTGGCGCGCACGCAACTGGACGCCCAGCAGAAGGACTACCTGCACGCCATCGAAGGGTCGTCCTCGACCCTGCTGCAGTTGATCTGCGACGTGCTCGATGTGTCGAAGATCGAGGCCGGGCAACTGGCCCTGGAGTTGAGTGAGTTTTCGCCGCTGGAGCTGGTGCACGAAATCATCCAGGGCTACGCCGCAGCCGCGCAGGGCAAGGGCCTGCAACTGTATGCCTGCTTCGACCCGAAGTTGCCGGAGCGGCTGATCGGTGACGTGACGCGCATCCGCCAGATTCTCAACAACCTGCTCAACAACGCGGTGAAGTTCACCGACTACGGGCGCGTGGTGTTGCGGGTCAAGGTGCTGGGGCGCGACGGCGAGCGCTCGAGTCTGCTGTGGCAGGTGTCGGACACCGGCAAAGGCATTGCCCAGGAAGACCAGGCGATGATTTTCGAACCGTTCTACCAGAGCGAAGGCAATACCAACGTCGTCGCCGGCACGGGCCTGGGGCTGCCCATCTGCCAGCGCCTCACGGAGTTGATGAACGGCAATATCCGCATGGTCAGCGAAATGGGCCTGGGCAGCAGTTTCAGCCTGATCCTGCCGCTGGAAGAAGCGCCCACCCCGCCGATGACCCCGCTGCTGGCCGAGACCATCTACGTGGTCGCGCCGATCCCCGAGCTGGCGCACTCCATCAGCGGCTGGCTGCGGCGCTGGGGCGCCAGGGCGCAGACCGGCCTGCCGACGCTGGCGGACAGTCATCTGCTGCTGCAAGTGCATCCGGGCAGCATCGACCCGTCGCTGGCGCCCGAGTGGCCGGGTCCGGTGATCCACGTGAGCAGCAACGCCTGCACTGCCGTGGAAGCCGACGCCGGCGCGTGGCACGTCAACCTCAATCACCTGGCGGCGATTCACCAGGCCGTCAGCCAGGCGCAAGGGCTGTGGGTGGCCCGTAGCGACGAGCAAATACGCCAGCGTGACTTGAGCAAACTCAACCTGCATCTGCTGGTGGCCGAGGACAACATCATCAACCAGCTGATATTGCGCGACCAACTCGAAGAACTCGGCTGCACCGTGGAGCTGGCGGCCGATGGCCAGGAAGCGTTGCAGCTGTACACCGCCGGCAACTTCGATGTGGTGTTGACGGACGTGAACATGCCCCACATCAACGGTTATGAACTGGCGCGCGAATTACGTCGCCAGGGCTGCCCGTTGCCGATTATCGGGGCCACCGCCAACGCCATGCGCGGCGAGGCCGACCTGTGCCTGGCCGCCGGCATGAACCATTGCCTGGTCAAACCCTTTGCGTTGCGGGCTCTATTCAACTCCCTGGCGCCTTATGCACGGAACACCCATGAAGCCCCTTAGTATTCTGATAGTCGAGGACCACCCCCTGCAGCACATCTACCTGCAGCACCTGCTCAGTGAGTTGGGGGATTTCAGGCTCGAAACCGCCGAGGACGGCAAAGAAGCGCTGGAGCGGCTGCGCCAGCGCGATTTCGACCTGGTACTCACCGACCTGCTGATGCCCGGCATGGACGGCGTGCAGTTTATCCAGTGCCTGGCCAGCCTGCGCTGCAAGCCGGCGCTGGCGATCATGAGCGCGGCGTCGCGGCGCATGTTGATGGCGGCCAGCCTGGTGGCGAAAAACCTCGATGTGGAGGTGATCGGGCTGATCTCCAAACCGGTCGCCGCCGACGCCTTGCGCAGCCTGGTGGACCAGTTGCGCAACCGGGTACGCACGCCCTCCCCCGAACTGCCCGAGCACCTGGACATCGACCGCCACACGCTGGTCCAGGCCATGAGCGCGGGCCAGTTCCAGGCCTGGTTCCAACCGAAAAAATCCCTCGCCAACGGGCGTATCGTCGCCGCCGAGGCCTTGGTGCGCTGGATGCACCCCGAGCAAGGCGTGATGCTGCCCGCCGCGTTCCTGCCGGCGATCAAGGCCTTCGAGCTGGAGGAACGGCTGTTGTGGCTGGTGCTCAAGCAGGCAATTTACGCCCAGGAGCAGTGGCGCCAGCGCGGCTATGAAATCCCGGTGTCGATCAACCTGCCCACCCACCTGCTCAACAGCCACGACCTGGCCGACCGTTTGCTGGAATTCGTGCTGCACCACGACGGTATCCCGGGGATGATCTGCTTCGAGTTGATGGAATGCTCGGTGCCACAGGACATCAGCAACTTCTACGCCGGCGCCTGCCGCTTGCGCATCAAAGGCTTCGGCCTGTCCCAGGATGACTTCGGCAAGGGCTACAGCTCCTACCTCAACCTGGTGTCCACGCCGTTTACCGAACTCAAGATCGACCAGGCGCTGGTCCAGGGCAGCCATGACAACGAAGGCATCGCCCAGGCCTTGGCGAGCATCATTGCGCTGGGCCGCAAACTCGGCCTGACCGTGGTCGCCGAAGGCGTGGAGACGCCCCAGCAACTGGCGTTGCTGCGCAAGATCGACTGCAACCAGGTGCAGGGTTTCCTGATCTCCCACGCGGTGTCTTCGGATCAATTTCAACAACTTCTGAACAATGATGGCCCTGCGACATCTCACTAGCAGCCGGCCCTGGATTATTTGCTCTTTAATAAGGAGTAAGCTCCCTCCAGTGCCGATTTATCCTGCGCCTGCGGAACCCCCTGATGAAGCACAACAACGCGATACTCGAAGCCTTCACCCGCAGCTCCCTGCGCCTGAACAAAGGCCTGATGGTGCTGATTGGCATCGCGTTGTTGCTGATACTGACCAACTACTGGTCGCTGCAACGCGGGGTCGAAACCCGCTACGGCGCGACGCGCTTTCATTTCGCGCGACTGATGGAAAACCTGACGGAGCAGGAGTCGTACCTCAGGAGCCTGACGCACCCCGGCATCCAGGCCGAACTGCTGCGCGCAACCAACGTGCAGGTGAGCCTGAAAAGCCGCATGGTCGACAACCACCGCACGCTGTACGAAGGCCAGAAGTACTCGTTTTCGGTGCCCTTCAGCGTCAAGTTCGACGAGCAGCAGGTCGGCCCCGCCGCGCGGCCGCAGATTTTCGCCCTCGGCGCGCACCTGACCAGCTACTACAGCGCGTTCTGGTCTTCTTCGCCGTACGAGGCGCCGCAAACCTTTCTATTCAATCGCCACACCCACTACACCATCACGGTGCCGTCGGTGGGCTACCAGCGTCGAGAGAACACCGAGGAAACCGGCAACCTGGTGGCGCTGGTCAACGCCGTGCAGCAAACCCTGGAAAACACCCCGCAGCCGCTCGAGCAGAACCGCGTGTATTGGCAGGCCGGCCCCGCGCCCGGGCACTTGCTGGCCTATATCGGACTGCCGCTGGACGGCCAGGAACAGGCGGTGGTCGGCACCTTGCTCGACCTCGCGCGGGTCGACGATGTACAGCGCGCGCTGGACCGCTCGGCCTTTGATCGCCTGACCCTGATCGCACCCGACGGCACCCGGCTGGCAGGACCGGACGTCGGGCAGCTCAGCGATGGCGTGCATTTCAATGCCGATGGCTTTGAATTCAAGATGACCCAGCCAGGCGACCAGCCGTGGAGCGCGGTGTATGGCCTGAACTACTCGCACTTCTTCCACTCCGCGCTGTGGCCGCTGAGCAGCCTGGCGCTGTTCTTCGTCGGCCTGGTGACCCTGGGCTGGGGCGGCAGCCGCTGGTACCGGCGCCAGGTGATCAACCCGGCGCGCCTGGCCCACGAGCGCATTGCCGAAAGCGTGGCCTTCAGCCGTGTGATCATCGACACCGCGCCCACCGGCTTGTGCGTGGTGCGGCGCAGCGACGGCAAGGTCCTCATCGAGAACCAGCGCGCCCAGCAATGGCCCGGCACCGCGCGCCTGGTGGCCGCCATGGCCGGCACGCATGACAGCGCCGAGAGCGGCGAGACGCACCTGGAGATCGAAGGCCGGCACCTGCAGATCGGCTTTGTGTCGACCCGTTATCAGGCCGAAGACGTGCGCCTCTACGCCTTCAACGACATCACTCGCCACATCGACGACGCCCAGGCACTGGAAGATGCACGCCGCGCTGCCGATGCCGCCAACGAGGCCAAGACATTATTCCTGGCGACCATGAGCCATGAAATCCGCACGCCGCTGTATGGCGTGCTCGGCACCCTCGAACTGCTCGGGCTGACCGACCTCGATCCGCACCAGCAAACCTACCTGCACACCATCCAGCGTTCGTCCGGCACGCTGTTCCAGCTGATCAGCGATGTGCTGGACGTGTCGAAAATCGAGTCAGGGCAAATGGCGATAGAGGCCGTGGATTTCTGCCCGCTGGACATGCTCGAAGACACCCTGCACACCTACGCCGCGTCCGCACAGCGCAAGGGCTTGCAGCTCTACAGTTGCATCGATGCGCAATTGCCCGATTGCGTGATGGGCGACCCGATGCGTATTCGCCAGATTCTCAACAACCTGGTGAGCAACGCTATCAAGTTCACCGACATCGGGCGCGTGGTGATTCGCGCCAGGGTCACGGCGCGCGACGCCGGCAACGTCGACCTGGAATGGCAGGTCACCGACTCCGGCGTCGGTATCCCCGAGGCCCAGCAGGCCAAGCTGTTCGATCTGTTCTACCAGGCACCGGACACCGCCAGCGAAGGCGGGGCCGGGCTGGGGCTGCCGATTTGCCGATGGCTGGCGCAGATGATGGACGGTGAGATCCGCGTAGTCAGCGAGCCGGGCCTGGGCAGCAGCTTTACCCTGAAATTGCGCCTGCCACTGTGTGGCGGTGCGCTGACCCAGCTGCCGTTGATCGAGCCCAGCCCGACGCCAGTCTATGTGCAGGCGCCGGTGCGCGAACTGGCGCAGTCGATGAGTGACTGGCTCAATCGCCTGGGCATCGCGGCGGCGCTGGCGGCGACCACCCAGGAGCAGGACAGCCGCCATGCAGTGCTGGTCGACCTGCTGCCCGGCGACCCCGTCCAACCCTGGGCCGGCCAACGCGTGCGCTGCCTGCCAGGCGCTCACAGCCCGCCACTGCACACCGAGCAGGGTTGGGTCGTCGATCTGCACGACGTGCGCGCCATCGCTGCCACCGTGTCGCTGGCGCAGCACGGCAAGCACGAGCAACCGCCAGCGGCCCGGCCACACAGTGCCGGGCAACTGGGGCTGCGCATCCTGGTGGCCGAGGACAACCCGGTCAACCAGGCGATCATCAAGGAACAGCTGGAGGCGCTCGGTTGCTCGGTGACCCTGGCGGCCAACGGCGAGCAGGCGTTGCAGCTGTGGCTGCCGCAGGCCTTCGACCTGGTGCTCACCGACGTGAATATGCCGTTGATGAATGGCTATGAACTCGCCCGCGCCCTGCGCGAGCATGATCCGCAGTTGCCGATTATCGGCGTGACCGCCAACGCGATGCGCGAGGAAGGCGTGCGCTGCCTGGCGGTGGGCATGAACGCCTGGATCGTCAAGCCGTTGAGCCTGCAGACCCTGCGCGGCCAGTTGATCAGACTGTGCAAGGTCAAGCCGCCGGTCGAGCCCGACCTCGTGCCCTGCGACGACAGCGTGCAGTTGTCGGACACCATGCGCCCGTTGTTCATCAGCAGCGTAGAGCAGGACCTGCAACGCATCGGCGCGGCGCTCGAACGCCGCGATGCGCGTGCCCTCGGCCAACTGCTGCATTCGGCCGCCGGCGCATTGGGCGCCGTGCAGGCCCTCGACCTGGCCCAGGCCTGTATCGAACTGGAAGACCAACTTAACCGCGGCAGCCTCGACACTGCCCTTGCGCTCAAGGTGAAGGCGGTGATGCAGCGCCTGTCGGCCGTCCTGGACACGCTTCGGCCCGGGCACCCTTCACTCACCTGAACTGGCACTACGGACGGCCCTTTATGAAAAAATTCAACGTGGTAATCGCGGACGATCACCCGATCGTATTGCTGGGCGTTCGCGAGCTGGTGGAGCGCGACACCCGCTTCCAAGTGGTCGGCGAGGCCGTGTGTTCAGCCGGACTGATCGCGCTGTTGCAGCGCCAGGGCGTCGACATTGTGATCACCGACTACAACATGCCGGGCGACTCGCCCTACGGCGATGGCCTGAAACTGGTGGAGTACCTCAAGCGGCATTTCCCGCAGGTGCAGATCCTGATCCTGACGATGATTTCCAACCAGCTGATTCTCACGCGCCTGCAGGAGTTGGGCGTGGTCGGCATCATCCAGAAAAGCCAGTTGCACACCGAGATCCAACTGGCGCTCAAGGCGATTGCCCAGAAGAGCGCCTATCGCAGCCTGGAACCGCCGAAGACATCAGTGATCGAGACCCTCACGGACTTCGACGAGCGCTTCACCAGCCTGTCGCCCAAGGAGTTCGAGATCCTGCGTTTGTTTATCTCGGGCATGAGCGTGAGTGATATTGCGCGCAGCCAGAATCGAAGTTCCAAGACCATCAGTGCGCAAAAGATATCGGCCATGCGCAAACTTGAAGTGAGCAGCGACCAGGACCTGCTCGCTTATTGCCTGGCGCGTAATATCTTCAACTGACCTGCCCCTCCAGCAAGCCATTCAAGGCAATGGCTTCGCCCGCCCCCGCCCATGACCGCTCTAGAACGCATCTCTCCCGCCTGCTCCAGGGTTTATAAGAATCGTCTTATGTCGTCCAAACCTTGGACTTTTTATTCTTGCCCCGCAGTTCAACAACCGCACTTTCCAACTCACACTAACGGACATCATCATGAAGAAGTTTTCCCTGGCTGTTATCGCCTCGGCCCTGGTTGCGGCCTCCGGCAGCGCATTTGCCGATGAAACGGCACCGACGCCGACCCTGGGCGGCAGCGGCAAAATTACCTTCACTGGCGTGATCAACAATGACGCGTGCTCGGTGGACGGCGCCAACTCCGACCGCACCATCTCCGTGGACATGGGCAACGTCTCGATCAAGGACATGGGCACCGCCGAAAACCCAACCGCAGGTCGCGTGACCGCCAAAGACTTCAACCTGAACGTCAACTGCAACCAGGGCACCAAAGTCGCGATGATCTTTGACGCCAACAACGGCGGTTCGGGCCTGGTCACCGGCAAGAAAGTCCTGGCCCTGAACCCGGGTTCGGCCACCGCGCAAAACGTCGGCATCGCCCTGCTCGACAGCAAAGGCAGCCTGATCGACCTCAGCTCGCCGAGCACCGCACGCATTGAAAGCACCATGCACGGTCAGGGCACTGAAGGCGGCGACGCCACCATGAGCTTCGCAGCCGCCTACGTCACCACCGGTGCCGCCGGTGCCTCCACCGCCGGTCGCGGTGACGCGACCCTGCCGTTCATCCTGCAATACGAGTAACTCGGCGCGCCTGAGCACCGAACGCGCGAGGCCCTGCGGCCTCGCCATTTATTTTTGATGACACCGGACACCCTCATGCAGCCTCGTATTATCACCGCGAGCCTGGTGCTGCTGGGCATGCTTATGGCTACCCAGGCCACCGCCAGCATTTCACTCAACGCCACGCGTATCGTGTTCGATGGCAGCCACAAGGAAGCCAATATCACCGTGCGCAACGGCAACCAGGACGTGTTGATTCAGTCCTGGGTCGACATGAACGACGCCAGTGGCAGCCGTGCACCGTTTGCCGTCACCCCGCCCCTGGCACGGGTGTTTGCCAAGGAGCAGCAACTGCTGCGCATCCTCTATCAAGGCGCCGGCATGCCGACCGACCGCGAGTCGGTGGTGTGGCTCAATGTGCAGGAAATCCCCAAGGCCAGTGAGGCCGAGAACACGTTGCAGTTGGCCATCCGCCAACGCATCAAGATCTTCTACCGCCCTGCCGGCTTGCCCGGCAATGCGTTGCAAGCCCCGGCGCAGCTGGAGTGGCGCCTGGCCAAACAGGGCACGCAAACCCTGCTGCTGGTGAAGAACCCGACGCTGTACCACGTGTCGATGGCCGACATCAAAGTGCAGGCGCAACTGGCCAGCGACTCCACCATGATTGCGCCCGGCGAGGCAAAACAGTTCCCGCTCGGCGCGACGCCCGCCAGCGGCCCGGTGCAGTTGTCGTTTTCCAGCATCAATGACTACGGCGCGCAAAACCACTACACCGCGCCCCTGTCCATCGGCGCTGCGGCAGCCGCGAACGCGACTGAATCGCGCCTCAAACCCTAAGCATTTCGTCTAACCCACAGGCTCACTTCGCGTGCGTGTTTGCGTGCCCGGCTGTTCGCCAACCAGGGATGTCACAGGTCTTCGCATGTCTTTTATTTCCAGCAACAGGCCCGTACGTGGTGCACTGAAGTTGAAGACGCTGTCGCTCGCGATTGCCGCCAGCCTGCCCGCCTGGGCACTGGCCGACGAGCCTGCGGAAACCTTCAACACCACCTTCCTGCAAGGCGCGCAGTCCGCCGTCGACCTGCAGCAATTGCTGTCGGCCAACAGCGTGTTGCCGGGTACTTACCGCGTCGACCTGTACAGCAACGAAGTGCTGGTCGGTCGCCGTGACATCGACTTCAAGCGCAACCCCGGGAACGGTCGCGTCGAAGCCTGCCTGACCCTCGACCTGCTCAAGCAACTGGGCATCGACATGGCCCGCTTGCAGGCCCAGGGCAAGCTGGATCCGCAGCACCCGCAGGACTGCTACGCCCTCGCCGACATGATTGAGGAGGCCAGCGTACGCTACGACAGCAGCCGCCTGCGCCTGCTGGCGAGCATTCCGCAGGTGGCCATGCAGCGCGGTTTGCGCGGGTATGTCGACCCGCAGTTGTGGGACGACGGCGTGCCTGCGGCGTTCATCAACTACCAGCTCAACAGCAACCGCAGCGCTGGCGACGCCGACACCCGCATCAACAACAACCTCGGCCTGCGCAACGGCATCAACCTGGGTGCCTGGCGCCTGCGCAACGAGTCGAACATGAATGGCGGCACCGGGCGCTCGAACACGTTCACCAGCAATCGCACCTACCTGCAGCATGACGTCACGCCGATCAAGGGCCAGTTCAGCGCCGGTGAGATTTTCTCCGACGCCGACCTGTTTGACAGCGTGCGCTATCGCGGCTTGAAACTGGCCTCGGATGACGGCATGCGCGCCGACAGCGAGCGCGGTTATGCGCCGGTGATTCGGGGCGTGGCGCAGACCAACGCGACCGTCGAAATCCGCCAGAACGACTACATCCTCTACACCGCCAACGTCGCGCCGGGGCCGTTCGAAATCAACGACATCTACCCCAGCGGCTCCAACGGCGACCTGGAAATCACCGTGATCGAGTCCGACGGCAGTCGCCGCGTGACGATGCAGGCGTTCTCCAGCCTGCCGATCATGGTGCGTGAGGGGCAAGTCAAATACAGCCTCTCGGCGGGTACCTTCAAGAGCAATGCCGACGGTTTGGCGACGCCGCGTTTTATCAGCAGCACCCTGGCGTACGGCTTGACCAGCAACCTCAGCGGCATCGTCGGTGTGCAAGCCAGCGAGGACTACAGCGCGCTGTCGATCGGCGCCGGCAAGAACACCGCGCTGGGTGCGTTTTCCCTGGATGCCACGCATTCTTCCAGCAAGGCCCGTGGGCAAACCACCCAGGGCAGCAGCGTGCGCGCGCTGTATGCCAAGACGTTTGCCGGCACCGACACCAACTTCACCCTGGCCGCCTACCGCTACTCCACCGAGGGCTACCGCACCCTCACCGACCACGTCGAAGACATGAGCGAAGACGTGCGCGTGCGCACCGGCCATTCGAAAACCCGCACCGACCTGACCATCAACCAGAGCCTGGGCCGCAACAATGCGTTCGGCAGCCTGTATGTGAACGCCAGTGACCAGCGCTACTGGAATCGCGGTGGGTCGCAGAGTTTTTCGGCCGGCTACACCAGCAACTGGGGTGACCTGAGCTACAACCTCGGCGTGACACGCACCAAGCAAATCGTGACCTGGGGCGCGCCGAGCAGCGACACGCAATTGAACCTGTCCATCTCGTTCCCGCTGGGCAGCCAGGCGCGCGCACCGCGGGCGTTTGTCACCACCAGCCGCCAGCACGGCGACACCACCACCCAGGCGGGTATCAATGGCTACGTCGCCGACACCAGCGACACCTTTTATTCGGTGCAAGCGGGCCACAGCGACACCAGCGGCAGTTCCGGTTCGGTGAACCTCAACAGCCGCACCTCCATGGCAGACGTGAGCCTCGGCTACAGCCAGGGCCAGGGCTACAACTCGCAGAACCTCAACATCGCCGGCTCCGTGGTGGCCCATGCAGGCGGCATCAACCTGGGGCAAACCGTCAGCGAGACCTTCGCGCTGGCTGAAGTACCGGGCATCTCCGGGGCGAAGATCAGCAGCTACAGCTGCGTGGAGACCGGCTACAACGGCTATGCGGTGATCCCGACGGCGCAACCTTACCGGGTCAACTGGATCAGCCTGGACACCCGCGACCTGGGCGGCAATGTGGAGGTCACCAACGCCACCCAACAACTGGTGCCACGCCGAGGCGCCGTGGTCGTCGCGCATTACAGCGGCACCACCGGACGGCGGGTGCTGTTCGAGTTGTTTGATGCACAGCACAAACCGCTGGCGTTCGGCGCTTCGCTGGAAGATGGCAACGGCAAGCAACTGGCAATTGCCGACCCGAATGGGAATGCGCTGGCGTTGGTCGAGCAGGATCAAGGTACGTTAGTGATCAAGTGGGGCGACCAGCAATGCAATGCCCACTATGCGCTGGCACCACAGAACAAGGCGCTGAACTATGAGCGCCAGGCGTTGGTGTGTGCGCCTTGAAGCTGGGGTAGAAGGCCAACAGGTGGGGTTGAGGTAGGGCCCAGGCACCCGGGTGTATGGAGATCAAATGTGGGAGCTGGCTTGCCTGCGAAGGCGGTGGGTCAGGCACCAAATGCATCAACTGACAGGCCGCCTTCGCGGGCAAGCCAGCTCCCACAGGGGATTGGGGTGGGGCCTGAGACCCCGGGTATACGCAGATCAAATGTGGGAGCTGGCTTGCCTGCGAAAGCGGTGTGTCAGTCGCCGAATGCATCAACTGACAGACCGGCTTCGCGGGCAAGCCCGCTCCCACAGGGGATTGGAGTGGGGCCTGAGACCCCGGGTGTACGCAGGTTAAATGTGGGAGCTGGCTTGCCTGCGAAGGCGGTGGGTCAGGCAGCGAATGCATCAGCTGACAGGCCGCCTTCGCGGGCAAGCCCGCTCCCACAGGGGATTGGGGTGGGGCCTGAGATCCCGGGTGTACGCAGATCAAATGTGGGAGCTGGCTTGCCTGCGAAAGCGGTGTGTCAGGCACCAAATGCATCAGCTGACAGGCCGCCTTCGCGAGCAAGCCCGCTCCCACAGGAGATTGGGGTCGGGCCTGAGACCCCGGGTGTATGAAGATCAAAGGTGGGAGCAGTTATTGGCTCATCTGCTCCAACGTGTAGCGCAATGAAGCCGCCAACATCGGCCCGTGCCCCAGGCCCGGGAATGCCTGGTAGCGCACGGTCAGTCCCTCGACACTTTGCAGCGAGGCCAACAGGCGCTTGACCGCGCCATCATCCTGCGGCTTGGCGGCCCTGGTCGGGCTGGCGGGTTCTGCATCCCCGCGCATCAGCAGCAAGGTCGGCCGCTTTGCGTGCAGGCGCTGCGCGAGTCCGTCGGTATGAATCACGCCATTGTTCCACCACAGCGACGGGCTCGCCGCGGCGTAGTCGTCAAACGCCTGCGGACGCGTCGTCAAGGCATGCAGCACCAACAACCCACCATAGGAATGCCCCCACAGCAATTGCCGCCTGGGTTGTATCTCCAGGCGCTGGTTGACCAGCGGCCGGATCTGCTCCGTCAGCAAATCCAGGAACTGATCGGCGCCTCCGCTGGGCACATCCGTCAAGGGATCACGTTGCGCGCCCTCGCCCACTCTCGGGGTGTAGTCGAACGTCCGCGCATTGCGCTCGATACGCAGCGGCGTCGCATACCCCACCGCCACCAGTACCGGCGGCGCCGGGCGATGGGACAGGTGGTTGAGCAGTTCGGTATCCAGCGCCGCCATCGCCGCATTGCCATCGAGCAGATAGGCCACGGGGCTGGCCGCGCTGACCTTGAGCGGGCGCCCCAGCCACACCCGGTAGTGCCGCGCGCCGTCAGTCGAGTCCAGCTCCAGCGTGCTGAACTGGTAGTCGCTGGCCTCGCGCAATACCGGTGCATCCATCAGTTGGTCGGGTGCCGGCTGGGCACAGGCACATTGCACAAAAAACAACGCCAACCAGCATGCGCGCCCCATCAGAACGACGCCGTCAGGCTGGTGTACAAGGTGCGCCCGGACTGGTTGTAGGTCGCGGCGCCGGCGCCTTCGATGTTGTTCACGCCCTGGGCATTGCCCTCGCGCCACAGGCGTTTGTCGAACACGTTGTCCACACCGGCGGTGAGGCTGAGGTTTTTTGTCAGGGCGTAGGTACCGCTCACCCCGGCAATCGCATACGGCGAGAGTTGGTTGTTGCTGGTGCCGGTCACGCGGTTGCCGTGGTAGTCGTATTTCTTCGGAGTCTGCTTGCCGTACCAGGCCACGCTCGCCTGCAGGGACAGGTCCTGGGTGGCCTGCCAATCGAGCATCGAATTGAGGGTGTACTTGGGCGTGACCGAGAGCACATCACCGGTCTGTTTGTTTTTCGATTGGAGCATGTAGGTGAAGTTGTTGGTCCAGTTGACCTGCTCGCCCAGCGGCAGCGCAACGGTACCTTCCAGGCCTTCGACCAGCGCCTTGGGCACGTTCTCCCACTTGAAGATGCTCGCGCGGGCGGTGCTGCCGGTGCCGCCGGACGCCGTGCCGACCGGGGTCAGGCCGGACTCGATCTTGTTTTTGTAATCGTTACGAAAATACGTCAGGCCGGCGACCACGCCGTCATTGCGGTACTCCAGGCCCAGTTCCTTGTTGACGCTGGTTTCCGCGTCGAGGTCGGCATTGCCTTGCAGGTAGCAACTGGTGGTCTGGCCGTAGCAACCCTGGCCGTTGCTGTACAGCAGGTAATTGGGGTTGAGCTGGTAGAGGTTCGGCGCCTTGTACGAACGGGCGATGCCGGCCTTCAAGGTCAACGTGTCGGTGAGCACCTGGGACAGGTTGAGCGACGGGCTCCAGTTGTCGCCGACGATGTTGTGGTGGTCCAGGCGCAGGCCCGGGGTCAGGCGGGTGCCGGGGCGCAGCTCGATGTTGTCTTCGGCGAACAGCGAAAAAATGCGCGACGCCGACGAGTCACTGCGAGAGGTGCTCGACAAGCCAGGCACGCTGCCGCCAGCCGTGGTGGTTTGCAGGTTGGCATTCGGGTCGCCGAGCTTCTGTTCGACCCACTCGCTGCCGAGCGTCAGCACCTGGTCGACACCTGCGTGCAGCGGCAGGTTGACTTCACCGTGGGCGGTCAGGTCGCGCAGTTCGTTGGTGCTGAAACTGTTGGCGGAAAAGATCCCTTCCAGGCCACCGGCCAGGCCTTCATTGAGACGGCGGTTGCGAGTCTTTTCATACTGCACGTAGGCCAGGGTGCTGCCGAAATCCCATTCGCCGCGATGGGTCACGGCGTAGGTTTCACGGTAGAGAATATTGGTCTCATGCCCCAGCATGTTCTTCACGGTGGCGTTGCTGTTGGTGTTCTGGGTATCGCCGGTATAGATATTGCCCTGGCGGCTGAAACCGGCCTCCAGGTCGAGGGTTTGCTCGGGAGTGATGTTCCAGCTGAGCAGGCCGTTGACGTCTTTGTTGCGCACCCCCTCGCGCCCCGCCGGCAGCGTGCCGACCTGGTTGCCGGTGCGCAGGGATTCATGCCCGCTGTTGATGTCGGCATCGTCGGCGTTGGTCTTGGCCACGTTGCCGTACACGCGGTAGCTGAGGGTGTCGGTGAGCGGGCCATTGAGGCCGAAGTTCATGCGCTCGGTCTCACCTTCGGCCGAGTGCTGGGCGAAGTTGTGGTAGATCGATGCCGAGCCGTGCGTTTGCGTGCCCGGCTGCTTGGTGATGATATTCACCACGCCACCCGCCGCGCCGTTGCCATAACGCGCTGCCGCGGGGCCGCGAATGACTTCGATGCGCTCGACCTGATCGGCTGGCACCCAGTTGCTGTCGCCGCGGCTGTCACGCTCGCCACGCCAGCCATAGCGCACCGAATTGCGGCTGCCGACCGGCTTGCCGTCCACCAGGATCAGGGTGTTTTCCGGGCCCATGCCGCGAATATCGATCTGGCGGTTGTTGCCGCGCTGGCCGCTGCTGGAGTTGCCGGTGAGATTGACGCCGGGCATGGTGCGGATGATGTCCGACAAGTCGTTGGCCGGTGGGCGTTTCTTGATGTCTTCAGCGGTGATGATCGACACACCGGGCATCTGCTTGATCTCTTCCTGCGCGGTGCCCAATACGGTCTGGGTCGGCAGTTCCATCTGCGCAGGGGCTTCGGCCTCGGCGGCGAAGCTGCTGACGGGCAACAGGCTGCAAATACTCACGGCAAGCAGGGACAAGCGGAACATGCGGGGATCTCCAAGCGCAGCCCGACCGATAGCGGTGGGCCATCAAAGATCGCAGATGATAATCAGATGCAATTGCGAGTAAAGAACATTAACTTTCTAAACATTTGCCGTGGGCAGGCGCAGATTCATGCGCAATCCCGAGGCACCCTGGGTCGCCCACAACTCGCCGCCCTGCAGTTCGATGGCACGCCGCGCGATGCTCAATCCCAGGCCAAAACCCGTGCCCACCGTGCCGTCCAGCCGCAGGTAGGCTTCAAAGATGCGCTGCAGATCGCCCTCGGCAACGCCTGGCCCCTGGTCTTCGATCACCAGCCACCAGCGGTCGCCATCCCGCTGGCCGCTCAGGCGAATCACGCCGTTGGGCGGTGAGTGGCGGATGGCGTTGCGCAGGATATTTTCCACGGCCTGGGCAAAGCTGTTGAGGTGTACGTGCACCTGGCACGTACTGTCCAGCTCGCACACCAGCGCTTCGAGCGGCCAGCCGGTTTCGAAATGCGCGTCCTGCACCAGCGCTTCCCAGACGGAGGCCACCACCACCGCTTCGGCTTCCAGGCGAGGTTTTTCGGTGTCGAGCCAGGCCAGGTTGAGGGAGTCGTCCACCAGCCGGCGCATCTCCTCCACTTCCCGTGACAGGCGTTGCTGCAACTGCTCGGGCGGCAGGCCGCTGTCACTGGCGATTTTCAAACGTGCCAGTGGCGTGCGGATTTCATGCGACAAGGTGCGCAGCAATTGCCGCTGCTGATTAAGGCTCTGGCGCAGGCGCTCGGCCATGTGTTCATAGGCGCGGGCCAGTTCGCCGAGTTCATCCGGACGGCGCGTCACGCTGCTGCTGGCCAGCGGTGCGAGGTCGCCGGCACTCAACGCGTTGGCGCGCTCGCGCAGTTCATTCAACGGCTGCACCAGATGGCGGTACAGCACCAGCCCCAGTGCGAGCGCCAACAACGCCGGCACCAGGCCGTGGGTGAACACATGGGTCCACGGCGTGAGCCCCGGCGGCAACAGGCGTTCGGGCAATTGCATCACCAACCGCCCACGCTCGGGGTGCTCCGGGAAAGCCATGCTCACGTACGGCAATTCGTCTTCGAGGCGCTTGCTCATTGGCCAACTGAGCTTGCGCATGAACGTCAGGTGGCTGACCTGTTCGGCGCTCAACGGCGTGGTGCCCAGGCTTTGCAGGTAGTCATCCAGCACCGCCACCCAGGTGTGTTCGCGCTGCTGCAATGCCAGGCGCCAGCGCTCTACCGCCGCGGCGTCGCCAGTGGCCGCCACGTGCTCGGCCTCGGCCGCATAGGCAGCCAGGGCGATGCGGTCGGACGCCTCCAGGAAGTAGGTGTTGCGCTCCACCCGCAAGCCCCAACTCCACACCAGCCATACCAGCAGCAAACAGGCACACACTTGCAGCAGCGCCATTTTCCACAGCAAGGGATGACGACGTTGCATCAGGCGCCGTCGCACAACAGCACATAACCCTGATGACGCACCGCGTCGATGCGGATGCCCTGTACCTCGATGGCAGCCAGTTTGCGCCGCAGGTTGCACACATGCACATCGAGGCCACGATCCAGGCGGGTGTATGGCCGGTGCAGCACATGCTGGTAGAGGAAGGCCTTGGTCAGTGCCTCGCCTGTGTGCTCATGCAGCGTGCACAACAGACGGAATTCCGACGAGGTCAGGCCGGCGGCGCGGCCGTTGAAGCTGACGTCCCGCGCCTGCGCGTCGAACGCCAGGGCGGAAGGCCGCGAAGGCATCGACGGCGCCCGCGTGCCGCAATCGATCGCCACGCGCCGCAGCAACGCGTCGATGCGCACATCCAGTTCGGCCAGGCTGAAGGGCTTGGGCAGGTAGTCATCGGCGCCTTGGCTGAAGCCGGTGATGCGATCCTGCTCGGCGCCCAGGGCCGACATCAGGATCACCGGCGTACCGCGCTCCTGGCGCAGCCGCGCCAGGATATTCAAGCCACTTTCACTCGGCAGCATGATGTCCAGCAGGATCAATTCCACTGGCGTCTGCAGCGCCAGGTCCAGGCCCTGTCCACCGCAATGGGCGCTGTTCAAGGCAAAGCCGCGCCGGCTGAGATGGTTGCTCAGGTGCGTGCACAGCTCGACGTCATCCTCGATGATCAGGATGCGCGGGCTGGAAGATAAAGACGGGGCCAGATGATAAGTATTCACAATTACGTCAGTTTCGCATTCGACGAAACATTTCGCAATGTTCACTCACCCCGACACTGTCCCTCCGCCTGCAATTGACGCCCCTGCGCTTGCGCCCGGCCCACCAGGCGCAGCAGGTTGCCGCTCCAGATGTTGCCGATATCCGCCTCGCTGTACCCGGCCTGCAGCAACGCTTCGGTGATCTTCGGCAACTGGCTGACATCCTCCAGACCCCGCACCCCGCCACCGCCGTCCCAGTCCGCGCCGATCCCTACGTGCAGCGGCCCGACCTGCTCCAGCGCGTGCAGCAGATGGCGCATGAAGTCGGCAAAAGTCGCCTGGGGGTTGGGATAACGCTGCTGCACGTCGAGGATCTGCGCCGACAGCGCCTGGAACTGCGCCGGCTGCAGCGCCGGCATCAGGCGCAAGCGCTCGAACAGCGGCTTGAGCGCCTTGTCACGCTGGGGATTGGGCGGCTGCGCGATCAGGTAGCTGCCATAGGTATTGACCTGAATCACCCCGCCACTCGCCGCCAGGCGACGCATGCGCGCGTCGTCGAGGTTGCGCGGGTGCGGGTTGATCGCGCGGCTGCTGGAATGCGAGACGATGATCGGCGCGCGCGACAAGGCGAGCATCTGGTCGAACGCCTGGTCGGACGCATGTGAGGCATCCAGCAGCACGCCCAGGCAATTGGCGCGCTGCACCAGGTCGCGCCCGACCGGGCTCAGGCCGTGCCATTGGGGAATGGCGGTGGCCGAATCCGCGACTCGATTGTTGGCGCTGTGCACCAGGCCAAGCATGCGCAGGCCGAGGCGCTGATAAGTCGCCAACAGCCGTGGGTCGGCAGCCAGGGGCTCGGCGTTTTCCATGCTGATAAACACCACGCGCTTGCCCTCGGCAGCCAGGCGTGGCGCATCCTGCGGCTGCAACGCCAGGCCGAATTGCGCCGGGTAGCGCGCCACCATGTCGCGGATGCGCGTCAGGGTCGCCAGGCCTTGGTCGGCGGCCCGCGCCACGCCGGCTTCATCGTCGCTGCCCTGGGGCGTGTACACCGCCCAGAAACCGCCGTCGAGACCGCCTTCGACCATGCGCGGCAGGTCGACCTGGGACAAGTCCTCACGGCCATGCCGCTGCAAAAGGCTCCAGCCCGGGCGCGACAATTGCCGAGGCGTATCCAGGTGGCTGTCGAGCACCAGCAAGCGTTCATGCAGCGCACGCGCCTGGGGGCTGACCTCGGCGTACGCCGGCACAATCGCCAGGCTCAGCAGCAGTGCGAGCAACCTCATGGGCCGATCCCGAACAGGCGCTCGGCCTGCAGCGGCGCCGTCACCAGCGCCTGCAGGGTCGCCAGCAACGGGCCGTCACACAGCGCGTGCAACTTGGCGTGCAACAAACCATCGCGGCCGGCCGCATCCAGCGCAGCGTCCGGCCCGTCATAGTCCAACTCGACCGACTCGCCGGTCAACGCGTGCACACTCAGGGCCGCGGGAAATCCTCCGCTGCGCGCCTGGCGCTGGTCCATCTCGGCACTCGCTTCAATATGCACACGCGCCATGAACGCCAGCACCTGCGGATCGGCAAGCGCCTCGCCCTCGAAGTCTTCCAGCGCCGCGCGCCCGCGTACAAACGCGCTGGCCACCACATACGGCAAGCTGAAACGCGCGGCCAGGTCGTTGTCGATCGCCCGGGTCGACAGCGACCGTGCACTGCCGGCGTTGACCCGCACCACCACGCTCACCACCTGCCCCGCCGGCACCTGCTGGCGCAGTTCCAGCGCCAGGCGAATCGCCGTCTGGCAACCAAAACAGGCGGGATACGGTTTGATCGCGAAGCTATCGAGGTGCTTCTCCAGCGGATCGGCGGATAAAAACCCATCCTGTGCGGTGTCAAATCCAAAGCTGGCCAGCCAGCCGTGTTCGCCGGTCAGGAACGCCGCCGGCCCGGTGGCGCCCGCCTGGGCGAGCAACACCGACTGCACTGCGTGCTGGGCGGAAAACCCCACGGCCAGGTCCTTGTCCTGGCTGTAACTGCCCACCGTCGGCGACAGCGCTGACAGCAACCCGGCACTCAGGGCGCTGGCGGCAATGGCGGTGCCGTGACAAGCGCGGTCAAGGTCGTCATCGAGCAACGCCGAACCACCCAGCGCCGCGGCCACCGGTGCGATCAGCGAGGTGGTACGAAACCCCGCCTGCGCCGTGCGGTGGCCACGTCCCAGGGCCTCGGCCAGGGAAATATTGGCTGCGAAAGCGATCCACAGCGCCCGCAGCAAGCGCTTGCCGACCACGCCATGTTGTTCGGCCAGCGCCAGAATCGCCGGGATGATCACCACGGCGGCGTGCCCGTTGTTGCGCGGGTTGATCAACACCTCCTGGAAGTCCAGCGCCTCGGCGGCGGTGCCATTGAGCAGCGCGGCGCGCGCGGGGTCGGTGCGCAGCGTCGCGCCCCACACCGAGCACCCGGCGGCGACCGGCTGCGCCAGGGCACTGTCGATGCGGGTGCCGCCCACTTGATGGCGCCTTGCGTACGCGGCGATCGCCACGGTGTCGGCGAGCAGCCGCCCGAGCGCACGCGAGACCGCGTCGGGGATGGGAGCCTCAAGCAATAGCAGATGTCGTGCGACCCACTGCCGGTCTATCGTCGTTGCCACGGTTATTGAACCCCTTGCGCCATGATGCCGCCATCGATCACGAAGTCCGTGCCGTTGGCGTACTGAAAAGCCGGCCCGGTAAGGGCCACGATGGCCTGCGCCATTTCCCGGGGTTCGGCGAGCCGGCCCAGGGGAATGCTGGCCAGAAGATGTTGTTCATCCAGGCGCCCGGCCTCGATGGCGCTTGCGACCATGCGCGTGCGGGTGTAGCCGGGGCTGACCGAGATCGCGCGCACCGAGGCCGCGGCGAAATCCAGTGCCAGCACCTCGGTCATTGCCACCACGCCGGCCTTGGCGGCGGCGTAGCTGGCCCGGCCGGGGCCGGAACGGTGAGCGATGAATGAAGCGATGTTGACGATCAACCCGGTGCCCGACGCCGCCAATGCTGGAAACGCCGCCTGGCAGCTGTAAAACGCGCCGCTGAGATTGGTCTGCAGCACCGCCTGCCAATCTTCGGCGCGCATATCGATGGCCGACGCGCGGCGCGCGATACCGGCGCAGGTCACCAACACGTCCAGGCGCTGCAAGCCTTCGGCGGCGCGCTGGAGGGCGGCCGGGTCACGCACATCCACGGCGGTGATGGGAAACCCGGCCTGCGGATTCGGCGCCAGGTCCCAGCCGATCACTTCGGCGCCCTGCTCCTGGAATACCTGGGCCACGGCCAGGCCGATGCCACTGCCGGCACCGGTGATCAACACACGTCTTGAAGGGCTCATAGCAAGGCGCCTTGTTCGAGTAACACACGTTTCACCGCATCAAACCCGGTGCGCTGCGCCAGCCGGCTGGACAGCGCGGCCGACACGCCCGCCGCATGCCCGGTGGCAAAACTGGTGCCCATCACCCGCACGGAGCCGAAGGCGATGTCGTCGGCACCAATCGAGCTGCCAGCCAGCCACAGGTTGTCGCTGCCTTCGGGAATCAGTGCACCAAACGGCACATGAAACCAGCCGTGGTGCGGGATGGCGCGGTACTCGGTGACGCCGGACCGCGGGTGCAATTCACAAGGCCAGCCGGAACGGGCGATGCCATTCGAGCGTTGCCGTGCACTCAGCGCGTCGTCGGCCACCACGTCCTGCTGGGAGATCACGCAGCGGGTGGAGCGGATGCCCAGTTGCGGCCCGCTGGTTTCCAGGATCGCCTGGGCAAACCCGGGCACGGTGCGGCGCAACGATTCGAGGTAGTCATGGGCGATGGTGCGGGCTTCGATTTCAGCGCGGGTCAGGTAGTGCGCGTCGGTGTTGACCAGGTCGACATCGATCATCATCGCCCAGTAGCTGCCCGACCACGGCAACGGCACGAAGTAACCGCCATTGCTGCGCGCCAGGTGACGCCGTGTGCGCCGTTGGTAGTCGATGACGGCCGCTTGCAGGGCCTCGCGGTCCGGCGCATGCCCGGGCTCGACATTGCCGATGCGCACGGTCAGGGTCGCGGCCTGCAGGCGCGGGCGCAGGCTGTGCGGGGCGATCATCGCCGCCACATTCGCGTTGCCGGTAGCATCCACCACACTGCCGACCTCGAGGCGCAGGCTGCCTTCGGGATGACTGCACAGCAAGGCATCGATATGGCCGTTCTTGCCTTCGGTAGCGATGACGCGGCAATGCAGCAGCGGCGTGATGCCGGCGCTCAGCACCAGGCGATCGAGCACGGTCTTCAGGCGTTCGGGGTCGAGCAGGATGATCCAGTTACCCGAGCTTTGCAGCACCGGTTCCACCGAATGCCCGAACGCCTGCAGGGCATCCAGCACCCGCTGCCCCATGCCAGCCACCACCCGCTCCGGCGTCGGGCCGCTGGTGAGGAAGCCACAGTAGGACTGCACCCCGGAGATGGTCGCAGTGCCGCCGAAGAAACCATAGTCCTCGATCAACACCACGCGCCGGCCACACTCGGCCGCTGCCAGCGCTGCGGCAATCCCGGCCGCGCCACCGCCGACGACGGCCACGTCATAAAAAGCGCTCATAGCACGGTGTCGAGAAAGTCACGGGTACGCGGGTCCCGTGGCGTGTCAAAAAATGCCTCGGCCGTGGCGTGCTCCACCACCTCGCCCTGATCGATGAAATACACGTAGTCGGCGACCTCGCGGGCAAAGCGCATCTCATGGGTGACCAGTACACAGGTCATGCCCTGGGCGGCGATCGAACGGATAACCCCCAGCACTTCTTTCACGGTGTGCGGGTCGAGGGCGGCGGTCACCTCATCAAACAGCATCACCTGGGGCTGCATGCACAGGCCCCTGGCGATTGCCACCCGCTGCTGCTGGCCGCCGGACAACTCGCCGGGATACGCCTGTTCCTTGCCTTCCAGGCGCACCTGTTGCAACAGCGCGCGGGCTTCTTGCTCGACGGCGTGGCGGTCGCGCCCGAGGACCTGGACCGGCGCCATGCTGACGTTCTGCAACACCGTGCGATGGGGGAACAGGTTGTAGCTCTGGAACACGATGCCCACCCGCTGGCGCAACTGCTGCAGGGGCAATTGCGGGCTGCCGATCAGCGCGCCGTCGAGGGTGATTTCGCCCTGGTCGATCTCGGCCAGGGCGTTGATGCAGCGCAACACCGTGGACTTTCCCGACCCCGACGGGCCGATGATGCACACCACTTCGCCACGCCCCACGGCCAGGTCGATGCCCTTGAGCACCGGCGTGTCACCGTAGGCCTTGCTCACCGCGTGCAAGGCGATAAAGGGGTTTTCCAGGATACGTTTCATGGGTTACCTGTAGGCCAGGCGCCGTTCCAGGGAACGGGCCAGCAGTGAAAGCGGAAAGATGTAGAAAAAGAACAACGCCAGCACCAGCCCGTAGACCGGCAGCAACAGATCGGTGCGCGCGGTGGCGGCGAGGATCTCGCGGCTGGCGCTGAGCAACTCCCCTACCCCGACCAGGCTGGCGAGCGCGCTGGACATGGTCACCACGCAGTACAGGCCCAACGCCGGCGGCACCATCAGCCGCAAGGCCTGGGGCAGGATCACATGACGCAGTTGGGCCACCGGGCCGTAGCCCAGGGCGGTGGCGGCTTCCCACTGGGTCCGTGGGATCGACTGCAAGGCGCCGCGCACGATTTCCGAAGCATTGCCCGCCGCCGGCAAGGCCAGGGCAAAGACCGCTTTGAGCCACGCCGGCAAGCTGATCACCGCGCCGGTCAGGTGCCATTCATAGGGCAGCAGGTGCATCACAAAAAACATCACCACCAGCCACGGCGCGTTACGCAGCAACTGCGTCAGCCCGCGTGCGCCCAGCCGCAGCACGCGCGAACGGGCGCGCTGCAGGGTCCCCAGACAGACACCGGCAAGGCACGCCAACAGCATCGCCAACACACCGATCCACAGGTTCAGCGCAAAGCCCTTGAGCATCAGCGGCAACCACGGCAGCAGGGCCACAATCACCTCGTTCATGCACCACCCCCGGGAATCTGCAGGCGCCCTTCCAGACGGTGCAGTGCCCAGGCCAGCACTGCCATTGCGCAGAAATACGTGACCAGGACCAGCAGCATCATTTCCACCACGTTATACCGCTCACTCCAGATTTCCTGGGCGCTGTACAACACCTCAGGCACTGCCACGGCGTAGGCAATGGAGCTGCCCTTGATCAGTTGCACCATGTTGTTGCCCAGCGCCGGCAAACAGGCACGCAAGGCCAGGGGCAACTGGATATGCCACAGCCGACTCGCGCGCCCATACCCCAAGGCCAGGGCCGCGTCGCGGGTGCTGGGCGGCACCGCGAGCAGCCCGGCGCGCACGATTTCCACCGCAAACGCGCCGTAATGCAAGGTGATGCACAACGCCGCCAGCCCGAACGGGTTGGCGTACCAAGGGGCCGCGCCACCCTCCAGGCCGCCGCGCAACAACGCGCCGACGCCGAAGTAAATGAAGTACAACTGCGCCAGGCTGGGCGTATTGCGCAGCAGCTCGACATAACCGCGCACCAGCCAGCGCAACGGCCGCGAAGCCCCCATCGCCAGCGCACCGAACAGGCCGATCAAGCACGAACCGAAAATGCCAATGGCCGAGAGTTGCAAGGTGGTGACGATGCCGGAGGCAAATTGGCGGGCGGTCCAGCCGTCGTAGAACACCGGAAAATTCCAGCCGGTGCGGGTATTGAGACGTTCAAATCCGTCGGTGAGGCGTTGCAGGAAATACGGCAGGCTCTGTTTGTCCTGCGCCGCACTCTCGACTTCGCTCGGGTCCAGCGGATGCTTGTGGGGCAAGCCATAGCGGCTTTCCAGTTCATACAGGAAACCGCTCTGGCGCCAGTGCAACGCCAGTTGCTCCAGAAGCTCGCGCCACTGCGCGTCGCCCTTGGCCACGGCCATGCTCCAGGGGGCTTCGAGAATCACCGGCAACTGGATGCGATAGCCCTGCCATTGCTGGCTGTCCTGCAGGCGCAGGCGCGCCACCGCCTCGTCCATCACCTGGCCGATGCAGCGTCGGTCACGCAGGGCCTGGGCGCTTTCGGTGAGCCCGGCGAACGCGAGGATATTGACCCCATAACGCTCGGACACCGCCTGGTTGTAGGTCGAGCCCTGGCTGCTGCACAACGTCGCACCGCGCAGGCTCTCCCAACTTGCCACCGGCTGGTCGTCACGGGTCAGCAATACCGCGCCAGAGGCATAGAAGCCCGGGAAGATGAAGTCCACCAGGCGCTGGCGTTCTTCGGTCACGCTGAAGCCGGTGATGATCACGTCGCACTTACCCTGCTGCACGAACGGCACGCGATTGGCGCCGCTGGTCGCGATGGTCTGTGCGCCGATCTCGCGGCCCAGGCGCTGGCTGAGGGATTGGCGCAGGTTTTCCAGCAGGTCGGCGTTGAAACCCACCGCCTGCCCCGACGGCGTCAGGTAGGCGAACGGACGGTTCTCGACATTGGTGCAGGCGTTGACCACCCCACGCGCGTGGATGCGCTGCAACACCGACCCGTCCTCGGCCATCGCGCCCAGCGCAGCCGTCAGCACGCTGACCGCCAGCCAGGCCTTGAGCAACCGCATCACCACGAATACGTCGCCTTGAGGTAGTAGAACGCGCCGTTCATGCCGAATGGCGAGTAGGAGATGTAGTTGACGTTCTGATGGCCGGGGTTGTTCAGGCTGTTGCGTTTGTCCGGGTAGGCGTCGGTGACGTTGTCGCCGCCCACGGTGAATAGCCAGTCGGTGTAGCGGTAGCTGGTGGACAGGTCCAGCACCCATTTGGCATCGAAACGCTGGTCGTAGGCTGCGCCGGTGTTACTCACCGCCAGGAAGCTGCCGTAGCGCACGAGGTTGGCGTGCAGGCCCCAATTGTCCTTGCTGTAGTCGGTGGAAAACGACAGCTTGCTGCGCGGTGTGCTGTCGGTGAGTACACCGTAGCGGTCGCGGCGGTCGATGCGGTCCAGGTTCAGGCCGCTCTGCGCCAGCGCGGTGGGGTTGTCCTTGATGTCGGTGACGCGCGTCTTGCTGTAGCTGTAGCCCACGGTGCTGTTGAGGCGACCGCCATTGTCGAAACGGTAGCGATGCTGGCCGGTGAGGTCGACGCCACGGGTCTGGGTGTCCACCGCGTTGGTGAAGTAGCGCACCGACTGGTAGAGATCG
Organism: Pseudomonas sp. TH21; assembly: GCF_016651025.1. NCBI lineage: Bacteria > Pseudomonadati > Pseudomonadota > Gammaproteobacteria > Pseudomonadales > Pseudomonadaceae > Pseudomonas > Pseudomonas sp. TH21. Next base: position 4,372,035 of record NZ_JAEKEQ010000001.1, read on the forward strand.
GTGGCAATCCCGTTGGCCGCCAGGTAAGCCTGGCCGGCGGCGGTTTGCACGTTGAGGTTGCTCGACAGGGTCACCCGGTCATTGATGTTGATCTGGTACACATCGAGCGTGGCGCTGAAATCATCAGTCGGTTGCAGCACCAAACCCAGGCTGATGTTGCGCGACTTCTCGGCCTTCAAATCCTCTGCACCGAGCAAGCGTGCAATCGGCGAATCCACCGAGGCGGTGAGCTGGTCCTGGTAGGCGTTGATCGACGTGTTGAGGGCGCTGGTGGTCGCCGAGTAATGCTGCTGTGCCAACGACGGCGCACGGTAGCCCGTGGACACACTGCCGCGCACGGCGACCACCGGGTTGAAGTCATATCGGCTGGAGAACGAGCCGGTGGTGGCACCGCCGAAGTCGTTGTAGTCGTCATGGCGCAGGGCAACCGAGGCGCGCCATTTATCGGTCAGGTTGGTTTCCAGGTCGATGTACTGCGCCACCACATCGCGGCGGTAGCTGCCGCTGTCGCCGGGCTTGAGGCCGGAGAAACCTTCGGCGCCGGTGCCGTAGTAGGAGTTGGCTTCGCCGCTGCTTTCCTGGTAGGTCTGGTGCTGGTATTCCAGGCCGAACGCCACCGACAACGGGTTGCTCAACAGCGGCACCGCCAACTCGTTGCTGAAGTCCAGCTGGTACACCGCCAGGCTGCTGGTGAGGCTGCCGTCATCGAAGTTCTGCTGGGCATTGCCGGTGTCGCGGTACAGGTACCGGTTGAGGGTGTCGCGGCTGCTCAGGTCGATTTCATTGCGACCGTAGTCGACGCTGGCGTCCCATTTCCAATCGGCCAACAGCCCACGCAGGCCCAGTACCAGCGATTGGTCCTGGGTCTCGGCGTGCAGGCGCGGCAGGTAGCCTTCAGGGTGCGCAGCGCGGTCGAAGGTGGAAGCGCGACCGTTGCGAAAGGCATCCCAGGTATCGCCAGTGGACTTGTTGTAGCCGGCAAACCCGTAGGCGGTCAGGTCGTCGCTCAAGGCGTAATCGGCGTTGAGCATGACCTTGCCGTTGGTGATGTCCGGGTCGCCAAGGCGATACGTGGTGCTGCCATAACCCGGCGCGCCAGGATTGCGATTGTCCGGACCGGCGCGGTTGGTGAAGTCATTGTTGTTGCCGTCGAAACTCAAGTGCGCACTGCCGCGCTCGCCGAGTTTGAAACCGGTGTCGGCGTCGACATGACGCTGGATGCCGTCGCCCTTGGAGTACTGGCCGTAGCTGGTGGTGACCTGCCCGCCCTCGTCATCTTTCTTGAGGATGACGTTGATCACCCCGGCAATCGCATCCGAGCCGTAACGCGCCGATGCGCCGTCGCCCAGCACTTCGATATGGTCGATCGCCGACAGCGGAATCGCCCCCAGATCCACCGGCGCCGAGCCACGGCCCTGGGTCACGTTGGTGTTGAGGAAGGCACTGGTGTGCCGACGCTTGCCATTGACCAGCACCAGCACTTGGTCCGGCGACAGGCCGCGCATCTGCACCGGGCGGATGATCCCGGTGAACCCGGAGCTGGCCGGACGCGGGAAATTCAAGGACGGGATCAACCGCGACAGGGCTTCGGACAACTCGTTGCTGCCGGTGCTTTGCAGGGTTTTGCTGGACACCACCTGGATCGGTTGCATTGACTCCAGCACAGTCCGGTTTTCCGAGCGCGTGCCGGTCACCACCACCGCATTCAACTGCGGGGTGGTGTCGCTGTCTTCTGCCGCTTGTGCCTGCATGCCTGCCACGACTGCCACCACCGCGAGCGACAGCCTGCACTGTTTGAACCTGCCCTTGATCATTCCTTATTCCCCAGCCAACAGCCGTCACCGCGCCCTGACATAAACGCAGGGGCAGTGGCTGTCGAACATTTGTCTATTCAAAAGTTGATAAAAGAGTGGCCAGGGGGCAATTCGGTGGTGTGTTGATTGCTTGCCTGGTATGTCACACGGGGCCCAATTTACCTGCCCTGCGCGGCCATACCTATGGAAAAAACAGCGGACAACACTAACTTTTACTCATGTGGCACTGCGGTTATATGGTTAAAAGAACACGGTCTATTTGAAGACGGTTTATTGATTGAGCGCGATAAAAGATCAGGCTATAAGTGCTCGGTTTTATTAACAGGCAATACCCGAGTGTTCTAACTTATGAATCTTCGCCAGATGGAAGTCTTCCGTTCCATCATGCTCACCGGCAGCATCGCGGGCGCCGCCGAGTTGTTGCATATCTCCCAGTCCGCCGTGAGCAAAATGCTCAGCCACACCCAGCAACGTGGTGGTCCCAAGTTGTTCGAACTGGTCAAGGGCCGGCTGGTGCCCACCAGCGAAGCGCGGGAGCTGTACGAGGAAGTCGAGCGGCTGTGGCGCAACGTGGAACGGGTGCGTGAGCTGTCCAGCGAGCTGGCCAACCCTTCCAAGGGCAACCTGTACATCGCGGCCTCCCCGAGCCTGGGCATGTCGGTGGTACCGCAGAGCCTGGCGCAGACGGTCAAGGAGCGACCGGACCTGAGCGTGAAAGTGATCCTGCCGCTGCCCGGCGCACTGACTGATGTGGTGGCGGAGAAGATCGTCGACATCGGCATCACCACGTTTGAAGTCGACCACCCGAGCATCACGGTGCATGCGCGCTATAGCTGCCCGCTGGTGTGCATCATGGCGCCTTCGCATCCGCTGGCTTCGCTTGCGTCCATCAGCCCGACGGACTTGATTGGCCACCGGCTGATTTCGGTACCGTTGCAGGAGTTGTATGGGATCAATGAAGAGAAGGTGTATGGCGACGTATTGGCGCAATTGAATATTGGGTTGCAGGTGCGTTCGGGGTTGATTGCGAGCCTGTTCAGTTTGGCCAGTGGGGAGATTGCGGTGGTCGATGCGCTGGCGGTTTCGGGGAATTTGCTGCCGTTGGTGATCCGGCGGTTTGAGAGTGCGGCGGCGGTGAATATTTCGGTGATTCATAACAGCTTTAAGCCATTGTCGCCGCAGGCGTTGTTGTTTCGGGACATGGTGATGGGGCATTTGCGGGGGGTGTCTGATAGTTATCAGTGATGTGGAGTGTGGGTGAATATCCGTTTTTTGGGTAACGGCTGGTATTGGTTCCGCCCTTACGGCGGGTCACTTTTGGAAAGAGCCCAAAAGTAACCAAAAGGCTCTTGCCCCACCACTCGGTGCCTCGCCTAGGCTCGGCATGCCCTCACTCCGGCTTGAATCCGTGGGCCGCCGCGATGGGCCATCCCTGGCCCAGCGCGGCTAACCCGGCGTCCTGCCGGGTTACCCACGGATTCAAGCCTGCGTTCGGCCAGCGTGGTTTAACGGGGCGCCTAGGATCAAGATCAAGATCAAAAACAGAGCCAGAGCACACCGCTTTCTGCCTGAAAAGTGGAGATCCAAATGTGGGAGCGGGCTTGAACTGGTCAAGTAATCTTGGACACCGATTAAGGGTTCACGCCACCAGCTTCTCCCTGGCGACTGGTGACCGATAGTCGTTGTAGCTATGCGGCCTGGTGATGTTGTAGCGCGATACATAGCGCTGCACATCCGCTCGGGCCTCATGTTCCGACCCGTAGCCTGCTTCTGGCACCCACTCTGATTTCAAACTTCCAAAGAAACGCTCCATCGGAGCGTTATCCCAGCATTCGCCTTTACGGCTCATGCTTTGTCGGAGTCCATGTTCCAGCAGTTCATTTCTGAATTTATGGCTGGTGTACTGGCAACCTTGGTCGGAGTGAAACAGTACGTCTTTTGGGCGACCGCGCAGTTCAATCGCCATGCGCAGGGCTTCGCAGGTCAGCGTGGCATCAGAGATCATCGAAAACGACCAGCCCACAATCCGGCGAGCGAACAAGTCCAGAACCGCCGCGAAATACAGCCAACGCTTGCCGACTTTGATGTACGTCACGTCCCCACACCACACCTGATTGACCGTCGCAACATCAAACTTGCGTTTGAGCACATGCGGTGCCACCAAAGCCTCCACGCCAGGTGACTTGTACTTATGGCGCCGGCGTTGACGGCTGACAATGCCTGCTTCTCGCATCAAGCTGCGAGCCATGAACCGCCCGACATCATGCCCGCCGGCTTGCAGCTGTTTAGCCAAGGTACGAGCGCCCGCAGACTCTCTCGACGCCCTGTGGTGCTTGACCAGCATAGCCTTGAGTTTCTCTCGCTTAGGGCTCACCTTGCCTTGGCGCTGACGCCATGCGTAAAAGCTACTGCGGTTTATTCCGAACACACGACAGCAATCGTTAACGCCGTACTGCTCGCCCAGCTCACAGATCAACGAGAGTGATCTTTGGCGTCCAAAAGCAGGAGAGCACTGGCCTTTTTTAGGATTTCGATATCCCGGTCTCTTTGCCTGAGCAAGGCTTTAAGTTCCTGGATCTCTCGCTGATCCGCGGTAATCGCCTTGGCTCCCACCGGAGTCGAGCCCAAGCGTTCCTTGCGAACTTGATCGACCCAGCGGCGCAAGGCCGTAGGGCCAATATCCAAGCTGGCACAGACCTCGGGAACCGACTGCCCCTCGTCCAGCACCATGCTGGCAGCCTTGAGTTTGAACTCACATGAATAAGATTTACGCATATCCAAACACCTCAGATTTGGACGCCATCATAGCGCCCGATTGAGGTGTCCAAAATCATTAGGCCAGTTCAGCTTGCTCGCGAATGCGGTGTGTCAGTCAACAAATTCATTGCTGATCCACCGCATTCGCGAGCAAGCCCGCTCCCACATTTTTGACCGTGTCCGGCTTCCTTACCCTGTGAAATCAGCTTTTCTGTGGGAGCTGGCTTGCCTGCGATGGCATCAACTGGGTATGCCTGATGTACCGAGTTGCCTGCATCGCGGGCAAGCCAGCTCCCACATTTGAACTCACTCCAACTGAAAACCCGGTCGGCTCTAAGGCCGCCGCGCTCTTGATTTTGATCTGAGGCGCCCCGTCAAACACGCTGGCCGAACGCAGGCTTTGGAGCGTGGGTAACCCGGCAGGACGCCGGGTTAGCCGCGCTGGGCCAAGGATGGCCCATCGCGGCGGCCCACGCTCCAAAGCCGGAGTGAGGGCACACCGAGCCTAGGCGAGGTGCCGAGTGTTGGGGCAAGAGCCCTTTGGTTACTTTGGGGCTCTTTTCCAAAGTGACCCGCTGTAAGAGCGGAACCAATATCAGCCGTTACCTAAACAACGGATATGTACACCCCAATCACGCCCCCCAAACAGGCTCCCCAAGATTAAGCATCAACCGATTAGCCCAAGCAAAAATCGCAATCGCATGAACCAAATCAAGAATCTCCCCATCCCCCAACCCCTCCTCGCGCAGCACCCTCAACGCCCCCGCACCGACCTCCCCAGGCGCCAACGTCAGGTCAATCGCAAACCGCACAATCGCCCTCTCCCGCGACATGGTTCCGGCCGTCTGCGGATCACTGAAAACCTGCGCGATCACATCATTGCGCTTGGCCAACTGCTCAAACCGCTGGGCATGCACCGACGCGCAAAACACGCATTGGTTGACGCGCGACACCACCGCACTCGCCAACTCCCGCTCAGCCCGTGACAACCCACCCGGTGCATACATGATCGCGTTAAAGGCCAACGAACGCTGGCGTAACACTTCGGGCTGGTGAATCAACGTGAGGTAGTACTCGGAAACCTTGGCCTGGGGATGGCTCTCCTCCAACACCGCCACTTGTTCGGGGTTGGCCTGGGCCAGGTCGAGGGTCGGCAGCCAGGATTTCCAGCCCAGGCTACGGTTGGTGAAGCCTTGGATGTCCAGGGGTTCGCTCATTGCAATTGCTCCAGGGCTTTGAGCCCGCTGGCCAGGCGTACTTGGTAAGAAATGAACGCGATCAACTGACCGAGAGTGACCACGTCGACGGTGTCCAGACCGGCGTCCAGCAGGGCCGTCAACGCCTGGCGATCACCTTCCACGGGGGCCAGCACCAGGGTGCGGGTGAAGTCGAGAATAGCCTTGAGGCGCGGCGAATCCTCAGGCGCCGTAAACCCTTGAAGGCGTTCAAGGTAATGCGCGGCCAGCTCCGGTTGCGGGGTCAGTTGGCTGGCGTATTCGGCCACCAGCAGGCGTTCCTGCAGGGTCAGGCTGCCAGGCAAGTCGGCAGCAAACAGCGCCTGGTAGCTGCCTTCGGTGGCGTCGGTGATCTTGGCCCGCGCTTGGCGCAGGCCTCGTACCGGGCTGGTTTCGCCGAGCACCAAGCGGGTCAGCAGGTCGGGTAAGGCGGGACTGTTCATTGCAACTCCTTGGAATGCGCGCGGCGCTCGGCCACGGCGTTGTGCAGAAACTCCACCACGGTTTGCCACGAATGCTCGTTGGCCTGGGCGTTGGCCTCGGGCTGGCCGTCGTCGGTGTAGGTGGTGGGAATGTAGGGCAGCAAAATGCTATGGCCGGCTAACGGAAAATCCCGTTGCAGCACGGGCCAGGGGTGATCGAAATGCTGGAGGCGCGCGCTGACCATTTGCCCGAAACGGCTGGACGGCCATGCCGCGTCATCGCCGGCGGTCAAGGTCAGTACCGGCCCGCGAATGCGTTCGACGTGGATGCGCGCACGCGCTACCGCGTCGTCGTCTTCCAGCGCGGTGTTCATCGACACCGCATTACGCTGCCCGGCATCACGGGCCGCCCATGAAGCATGGCGATTGTCGTTCCACAGGTGCACCAGCGGCTGCCCGCGATACAACCACGCGGGACCATCGCGCCCCACTGCCGGGTCAGCGGCGGCTTGCCCACCATGCACCAGGGCACTCGGCACATAGCCGATCACGGCCGACACGGTGTCGGGAAACAGGCTGGCGAGCAACAACACCAACTCACCTCCACGGGATTGGCCACTGAGCGCGATGAAATCATCGGCCGGTACCAGCTCGCGACGCATCCACGCCAGCCCCCTCTCGAAATACTCGAGCGGCGTGTTGGAGATGTAGTCCGACAACCCCGGTGCCTTGAAGTACCCCAGTGCCAACGCGCTGTAGCCCCGCGAGGCATACAGTGCCGCGCGGGCTTCGTTGATGCCGCCGCCGGAGCCATTGAGCACCATCACCGCCGGATGCGGGCCAGCGCCTGCGGGTTGGAACAAGGTGCCCACCAGACCGTCCTCGCGGACCTCTCGCCGGGTCACGCCGGCGGCGGCCAGGCGTTGCACCAGTACAAGCGCCTGGTCTTGCACCTCTATGCGGGTGTGCAAGGGTTCCAGGACCGAATCAGGAAACACCGCCGCACTGTGGCCCTGCTCGATGCGCTGGCTCCATAACAAGCCCATGCCCGAGACACCGCTATAGTCGCCAGCCACCGGGGCGTCACGCTCAAGGTCCACGCGCCCCTGGGCATCGGCCACGAAGGTTGCGGCGCTCTGCCACGGCTGTCCGCCACCGCGCAGGGTGCGGCTGGTCAATGTCACCCGCGCGCCCGGCGTCACGCCTTCGACGACGATGTGGCGCGGCTCATCCAGCAGGCCATCGAGGGGCGTGATCAGCAGGCGCGCCATTACTTTTCCTCCGTCACCATCGAGGCGGTGGTGCGGTCGCTCACCAGTGGATCGACACGCAGGCCTTTGCGGGCCGCCCAGATGTTCTGGTAGTGGAATAACGGCAGGATGCCGACGTCGTCGCTCACGCGTTGCACCGAATCACGCAGGATCGCTTCGCGCTTGGCTTCATCGAACTCGGCCGACGACAGTTCCAGGTCCTTGTCCACCTGTGGGTTGCTGTAGCGCCCCCAGTTCGACGAGCCCTGCCCTTTGCTCGGGTCGGCGCTGGCCAACACGTTGAGCAGGCCATAACCCGCCTCGCCGGTGCCGTTGCCCCAGGCAATCACCGTGACCGCGTATTCGTTTTTATTGGCGCGGGCGGCATACACCGACCATGGCACCACCTGCAAATCCACCTTGATGCCGATCCGCGCCCAGAACTGCGCCACCGCCTGCATGCTCTCCGGCGCCAGTGGGTAACGGTCGCCGGGCACGTGCACGGTCAACTGGAAGCCGTCCGGAAAACCCGCTTCGGCCAACAGCTTTTTCGCCTGGGCCGGGTCGTTGGCGATGTTCTTGACGTCGGTGTTGTAGCCGAAGGTATCGGCCGGCATCCACTGGTTGGCCTCGGTCACGGTGTTTTGCAGGATGCGCTCGACAATCGCCTTGCGGTTGATCGCCAGCGACAGCGCCTGGCGTACCCGCACATCGCGCAGCGGGTTTTCGGCCAGCGGCTTGCCCTGGTTGTCACGCACGAACTCGTTCGGCCCCGGACGGAAGCTCGGCTGGATCAGCAGCGCGCGTAGCCCCGGGTAGGCAAACACCTTGACGCTCGGCGTGGCCTGCAGCTTTTTCACGTCCTGGGGCGAAACCTTGTCGATCACATCCACGTCACCCGCCAACAAGGCCGCCGTACGGCTGGCCGGGTTGGCGATAAAGCGGTAATCCACCGTGTCCCACAGCGGCTGCGCGCCCCAGTACTCCTTGTTGCGCTCAAACAGCGTGCGGTCGCCTTGGGCATAGGACACCAAGCGATACGGCCCGGTACCGATCACCGCCTTGCCGCTGTTGTAGTCCTCGGTGCTGGACTTTGCGCCGATATGCCGGCTGACGATGTAGACGGAATCGATGTTCTGCACCAGCAATGGGTTTGGCACCGTGGTCTTGACCCGCAAGGTGTAAGGATCTGGCGCGCTCACCGATTCCACCGTGCGCAGGCTGCTGGAATACGGCGCGACACTGCCGGGTACGTTGCGCGCACGCTCCAGGGAAAACACCAGGTCGTCGGCGGTGAACGGCTGGCCGTCCTGCCATTTCACGCCCTGGCGGATCTTGAATTCCCAAGTGGTGGCGTCAATCGCCTTCCAGCTTTCGGCCAGGCCCGGCAGGTTCTTGTCGTCGCGGCGGTCCAGCAAGGACTCCCAAACGTGCAAGGCCAGGGAGCGGTCGCCGGCATGGTTGTTCAGTTGCGGGTCCAGTGACGACACTGGGTCGGCATAGGCAATACGCAAGGATTGGGCGGTTGCCCCGGTTGCGCCGGTCAACAGCGCAGCAGTCAGTAGCGTCAGCAGCAAGGGCTTCATGGCAAATTCCTAAGAGGCAAGGTTGAGGTGGCAAGCGCTCAAGTGGTCGGGCGACACTTCTTTGAGCAGCGGGATTTCTTCACGGCAACGCGCCGTGGCATGCGGGCAACGCGGGTGGAAATGGCAGCCGGAAGGCGGGTTCAAGGGGCTGGGGATTTCGCCGCGAATCGCCTGGTATTGGCTGCGCCGCAGCTCGAACTTGGGGATCTGCGCCAGCAGCGCCTGGGTATACGGGTGGTTGGCGCGGGCGAACAATTCGTCCACGGTGGCCGACTCCACCACCCGTCCCAGGTACATCACCACCACGCGGTCGCACAGGTGCTCGACCACGCCCAAGTCATGACTGATAAACAGGTAGGTCAGCCCCAGCTGTTCGCGCAGGTCCATGAACAGGTTAAGGATCTGCGCCTGGATCGACACATCCAGCGCCGCCACCGACTCATCGCACACCAGCAGTTGCGGCTGCACCGCCAGGGCGCGGGCGATGCCGATGCGCTGGCGTTGACCGCCGCTGAACTGGTGCGGGTAACGTTGGCGCAACTCGGGGCTCAAGCCTGCACGGCGCAGTTGCGCGCTGACGTAATCGTCAAAGCCTGCACGGTCGGTAAGGCCCTGGCGCAACGCACCTTCGCCAACGATTCGGTCGACCCGCAGCCGAGGATTGAGGCTCGCATAAGGGTCCTGGAAGATCATCTGCACCTTGAGCTTTTGCGCCGCACTCAACGTCTGCATAGGCTGACCGTCCAGCGTCACGTTGCCGCTGGACGTCGGCAGCAGGCCGGCGACCATGCGCCCGAGGGTGGATTTACCGCAGCCGGACTCCCCCACCAAACCCACCACTTCGCCCTTGGCAATGCGCAGGTCAACGCCGTCCACCGCACGCGTCAGCGGCCGCGGTTTGCTCAGCCCCAGGCGTTGCAGCACGCCACCCGGCGCCTGGCCAAACTGTTTGCTGACCTGGTGTAACTCGATCAACGGCACGGATTCATTCGCCATGGGCAACTCCAGGATGGAAGCAACGCACGCTGCGACCCGGTTCGATTTCAAGAGGCTGCGGTTGCTCGATACACGCACTGCTGACACGGCTGCAACGCTCGGCAAACGCACAGCCGGGAGGCATCGACCGCAAGTCCGGGGCCATGCCCGGAATCTGCCGCAGGCGCTGGCCGCGTTGGTTGCGACTCGGCAGGCTGTCGATCAAGCCTTGGGTGTACGGATGCAACGGCCGGTCGAGCACGTCGTCCACACGGCCTTGCTCCACAATGCGCCCGGCGTACATCACCGCCACGTCGTCGGCGAGGCCGGCGACCACCGACAGGTCGTGGGTGATCCAGATCAGCGCAGTGCCTTGTTCGCGCACCAGCTTTTGCACTTCGCCGAGGATCTGCGCCTGGATGGTCACGTCCAGTGCCGTGGTCGGTTCGTCGGCGATGATCAGGTCGGGGCGGTGCAACAACGCAATGGCAATCGCCACCCGTTGGCGCATGCCGCCGGACAGTTGGTGCGGATAGGCACGCAGGCGTTCTTCGGGGCTGGCGATGCCCATCGACGCCAAGGTGTCGCAGGCATGTTGACGTGCCTCGCGCTGACTCATCGGGTTGTGGGCACGCACCGCTTCGATCATCTGCGTGTCGATGCGCAGCACCGGGTTGAGGGTCATCATCGGGTCCTGGAAGATCATCGCGATGCGATTGCCTTGCAGCTGGCGCAACTGGGCCGGGCGCAGCTTCACCAGGTCGCGCCCCTGGAACAGAATCTCGCCGCCGCTGATACGGCCCGGCGCGTCCACCAGCCCCAGGATGGAGAAACCGGTGACGGATTTACCCGAGCCCGACTCCCCCACCAGCCCAAGGATGCGCCCCGGTTGCAAACGCAGGGACACGTCACGCACCGCCGGTAAAATCCCGTCGCGGGTATGGAACGAGGTGCACAGGTTGCGCACTTCAAGCGTCGCCGGTAACACGGCGTTTTCGAGTGCCTTCATCGTTGCAACCTCGGGTTGAGCACGTCTCGCAGGCGATCACCCACCAGGTTGATCGCGACGATAGTGAGCAACAGGGCCAGGCCGGGAAACACGCTGATCCAGTACTCATCGCCGAGCATGAACTGGAAACCGTTGGCGATCAGCAGGCCCAGCGACGGCTCGGTAATCGGCACGCCCAGGCCAAGGAATGACAAGGTCGCCTCCAGCGTAATCGCACGAGCAATCTGCAACGCGCCGATCACAATCAACGGCGGCAGGCAGTTGGGCAGGATGTGCCCGACCAGGATGCGCCAGCGGCTGATGCCCTGCCCGCGCGCCGCCTCGACGTACTCGCGGCGGCTTTCCACCAATGCCTGGCCACGGGCGGTGCGGGCGTAATACGCCCATTCCAGCACCACCAACGTCAGCACCACATTGCCCACGCCTTTGCCCAGCCACGCCAGGATCATCAGCGCCATCAGGATGCCGGGGAACGACAGCAGCAAATCCACCAGGCGCATCAGCAATGCATCGACCCAGCCGCCGGCATACGCCGAGACCAGCCCGACCAAGGTGCCGATCACCGCCGCGATCAACGCCGAACCGACCCCCACCAACAGGCTGATACGCAGCCCGTAGACGATCGCCGAGTACAGGTCGCGGCCCTGGCCATCGGTGCCCAGCCAGTAGGTGTAGTGCCCTTCGCCGCTGGTGGCGCCGGGAGCCAGGCGGGCGTCGAGCACATCCAGTTGCATCAGGTCGTAAGGGTTCTGCGGGGTGATCCACGGTGCGAACAGCGCCGCCAACACGATCACTGCCAGGATCAGCAGGCCGACAATGGCCATGGGCGAACGCAGAAAATCCAGCACACCGCGTTGCCACAACGATTCCACGCGGATCATTGCGCACCTTCCAGGCGTACACGCGGGTCAAGCAGGCGGTACAGCACGTCCACCAGCAGGTTGAGGCTGACGAAAATCACCACGACCACCATCAGGTACGCCACCACCACGGGGCGGTCGAGGGTGTTGATGCTGTCGAGGATCAGCTTGCCGGCGCCGGGCCAGGCAAAGATGCTTTCGGTGACCACCGCGTAGGCGATGGTCGAGCCCAGCTCCAGGCCGAGCACCGTCACCAGCGGGATCAGGGTGTTACGCAACACATGCATAAGGGTCACTCGCAGCGGTGACAGGCCCTTGGCCCGAGCGAACTTGACGAAATCCTGGGGCAAGATCTCGCGCACGCCGGCGCGGGTCAGGCGCAGCACCAGAGAGATTTTGAACAGCGCGAGGTTCAACGCCGGCAACAGCAGGTGCTGCCAGCCGTCGAGGGTCAGCCACGACCACTGAATGCCCAGCCATTCGCGGGTGGCACCACGGCCACTGGCGGGCAGCCAACCCAGGTGCACCGAGAACAGCATGATCAACATCAGCGCGACCCAGAACGACGGCAGCGAAAAGCCGACAATGCTGCCGGTCATCATCAGCCGCGAGGCGAAGTGGTCCGGGTACAACCCGGCGAACAGACCCAGCGGTACACCGATCACAATCGCCATGAGCAACGCGCTGAACGCCAGCTCAAAGGTCGCCGGCAAACGCTGCAAGATCAGCTGCAAGGCGTCTTCGTGGTGCACGAAACTCTTGCCCAAATGCCCATGCGTCGCGCCATTGAGGAATGTGATGTATTGCTGCCACAGCGGCTGGTCCAGGCCCAGGCGGGCAATGGCTTGCACGCGTTCGGCCTGGTTGAGGTCTTCGCCGATCAAAATGTCCACCGGGTTGCCGATGGCGTTGAGACCGACGAACACGATCACCGTCATCAGCAACATCACCAGCACGGCCTGGCCCACGCGCCGCAGCAACCACAGGCTCATGTACGCAACTCCTCGGTGCGCAGGCTGCCAACCTGCCATTCATCACCTTGCAGCTCCGGCTCAGCGTAGGTTTGCATGGCCTGGAAGTGCATCGCGACATCGTCGTTGAACAACTGCCCGGCCAGGCCCTGGGCCATGCGCTTGGCGCCTTCGCTGATGGCCGGGATATCGCCGGAAACACCGCCGTAGGTCAGTGCTGCCGGGTAGCTGAAGCAGTGCACGCGCTCAAGGCCTGGACAGGCATCGGCGTTGCGGGGCTGGAATTCGAACAACGGGCCGAGGTCCGGCAGTTGCGAGAGTTCTTGGTCTTCCTGGCCGGCGGGTGCGGTGAAGCGGTCGCGCCAGAGTTTGATATGCGGGGCAAACGGCGAGAACTCCGGGCGCAGCGCAAAGTTGCTGCGAAAGCCGGTTGCAAACACCAGAAAGTCGTAGCGCAGTTGTGCGGAAGGCGTGTGCAGTAACAGGCTGCCATCGGCTTGCACCGCCACCGATTCAATCGGGCTGTCGAGCAAGAACCGAGCATTCGCGTGGCGCGAAACGCGCAGGGTGCTGCCGTGAGGGGGCGGCACCTGTTGCAGGTTCAGGTAGTGGCGGATGCTCCACTTCCAATCGTCTGACAGGCGCCAGTAGCCGTGAGTCATGCCCGGGCTGCCAGCGCCCTTGCCCTTGTTGATGCGCGGCAGGTCCTTGCGCCGCACCAGCAGGTCGACGTTGAGCGCACCGGCTTCGAGTGCCGTGCCCGCTGCGTCCATCGCTGATGCGCCGCCGCCGATCACTGCGACGCGCTTGCCGACGAACCACTCATCCTGCAAGCCATCGGCCGAGTGCGCCCAGTATTCGCTGGGTAACTGGCGCGCCAACTCGGGCACCCACGGGCCGCCCAACCCATCACGCCCCGTCGCGAGTACCACGTGGCGCGCAGAGAACACCTGGGCCTGGCCGTGTGCATCCACGTGCAATTCAACACGCCCATCCGCCTGCGGTTGCACACGGGTGACCCGGTGTCTGTTGCGCACATCCAGGCGCAGCACCTGGCGATACCAACGCAGGTAATCCGCCCATTGCAGGCGCGGGATCTTGTCCAGCGCATCCCAGGCTTCCAGGCCAAACTGCGCCTGGAACCATGCGCGAAACGTCAGCGCCGGCAAGCCCAGCGCCGGCCCGCTCAACTGCTTGGGCGAGCGCAGGGTTTGCATGCGCGCCGTGGTTGCCCACGGCCCTTCAAAACCTTGTGGCGCCTGGTCGAATACCACCGCCCGCACACCCAGATGGCCGAGTTCGGCGGCCACCGCCATGCCCGCCATACCGCCGCCGATCACCGCCACTTCAAGCAGCGGCTGACCGTCCAGCTGGCGCGGTTTGACCCAAGGCTGGGCAGGAAGATCGAGCCACTCCAGGTCCTCGCGCAGGCGCGCTTCGAGGGCGGGTAGACCGATGGGTGCGGTGGTGTGCGGCATCGTTGGGGTACTCGATCAAGTGAGCGGGCACGCGGCCCGCAAGGGTTAAAAGTCGATGTTCAGGCGGCTGTAGTAGAACGCCCCGTAAGAACCGAATGGCGAGATCGACGAGTAGTAGGAACCGCCGGAGACATCGGTCACGGTGTGCTTGTCGGGGTAAATGTTGAACAGGTTGTCGGCGCCCAGGGAGACCCGCACGTTGTCGGTCAGGGCATAGGTCACGTCGACATCGGTGATCCACTTGGCGCTGAACGTTTCATCCACGCCGGTGGTGCCGCTGCCCAGCCGCTTGACCTTGCCGTAGCGGGTGGTGCGCACGCCCACGTCCCAATCGTTGACCTGCCAGTTGAGGCCAACGATGTACTTGCTCTTGGGGGTCAGGTCGGTGATGCCGCCCAGTTCGGTGCGTTCGAAGCGTTGCAGGCCAAGGCTTTGCAGCTGCGATGGGTTGGCCTTGAGGTCAGTGATGGTCGCCTTGTTCCAGTTGGCGCCGACGTTCCAGCGCAGGCGACCGAAGCGGTCCAGGTACTGGGTGTAATCGGCCACCAGGTCGAGGCCCTTGGTGCGGGTGTCGAAGGCATTCGCGTAGTACTGCACTTGCTGTACATGGGAAAAACCATTGGCGGCAAGGATCCGGTCGACGGCGGCGCCCGACAGCGGGCTGATCAGCGCGATACGGTCCTGCAGGTCGATCACGTAGGCGTCCAGTGCCACGTTCAAGTCTTTGACCGGCGTCCACGTCAGGCCGGCGGACACGCTTTGCGACTTCACGGGTTCCAGGTCTTCGGCGCCCAACGCCTTGCCAATCGCCGAGGTGGTCTGCACGCGTTTGATCATGATGTCCTGGGTGGTGTTGCCCACGGTGCGGCGGCCCAAGCCGGTCTTGGCGTAGCCCTGTTGCACCATCGACGGTGCCACGAAGCCGGTGCTGAGGGCGCCGCGTGCGGCGATTTCCGGCGTGAAGGCATAGCGGGTCGAGAGCTTGCCGGTCCAGGTATTGCCCGAGCTGTCGGTGTAGTGTTCGAAACGCCCGGCAGCGCCGACGAACCATTTATCAGTGACATCCAGGCCCAGGTCGACATACGCCGCCGAGTCACTGCGGCGCAGGTTCACTTCGTCTTCCGGCAGCAACAGGTAGTTGCCCAAGGCGCCAATGGCGGCCAACTGGCCTGCGCGCGGGTGGCCGACCGGGTAGCGATAGTTGCCGTTACGGTAGGAGTCCGCATCACCGGATTCGGTGCGGTACTGCTCGAAACGGTACTCAAGGCCGGTGGCGAAGTTCAGCGGGTTGCGTGTGCCGATATCGAGCTTGCGGTTGAGGTCCAGGTTGGTGGTCCACTGGGTAAACGTGTTGGTCTGCAAGGTGAAATCGGTGGGGCTTGCGGTGCCGAGGGACGGGTTGAGGTTGTTCTCGGTCATCTGCTTCTGGCGGTTGGCGCCATAGGAGGTGCTGAGGTCCCAGCCCCAGCCCGCCAGGTCATCGCCACGAGCACCGAACGTGCTCTGGTAGTCGAGACTTTCAAAGGTGAAATCCGGGGCGATACCGTCCGGGTACAACTCGTTGATGATGGTGTTGGAGTTGGGCCGACGGAAACCGATGGAGACCAGTGCGTTCTGCTTGCCCAAGGTGCTGAACGAGTACAGCGAGGTCGCATCATTGAGCGGCAACTCAGCGTTATACGACACGTTGATCTGCTTGATCTCAGGCAGGCCGCCACCGAAGCTGCGTTTTTCCACGGTGTTCTCACGCGGGTCGGGTTGGCCGTTGACCGGGTAGTAAAACGCGCCGGTGGCCACGCCGGAACGCTTGGTGCTGTCCTGCTTCTTGGCGTCGAGGGCGAAGTTGAAGAAACCGTCGTTGGGCAGCGGCAGGCCGTAATTGAGCGTTTGCTGGTACGTCTCGCCATTGGAGCCGACGCCACTGGCGTAATGCGAACGGCGCCCGGCCATGGTGCTGGAACTGCCGCCGCTGCTGTCGGACTTGAGGATGATATTGATCACCCCGGCAATCGCATCCGAACCGTATTGGGCAGCGGCGCCGTCACGCAATACTTCAACGCGGTCGATGGCGCTGATGGGAATCAGGTCCAGGTCAGCCGGGTTCCAGCCTTCCACCAGTACCGAGTTTTCCGAGGCCACCGAGCCGCCATGGCGACGCTTGCCATTGACCAACACCAACACATAGCCACCGCCGAGGCCACGCAAACCGGCAGCCCGCGCCACGTTGCTGTAGGCGCCGCCGGTGACCTTGGCCACGTTGAAGGACGGCAGCAGATGCTCAAGGGCATCCCGCAGCGCCGTGCTACCGCCCTGCTTTTGCAGGTCATCGCCACCGATCACATCAATCGGAACGGCGCTTTGCGCCACGGTGCGCTGGTTGCCACGGTTACCGACCGAGACCACGGTCTGCATCACCGGCTCGGCTTTCTTGCGTTCGGTGTCTTGGTCTTCCTCTGCCATCAACGGCGCGGACGCCAGGCACAGGCCGGTCAGCGCAAAGGCTGCCGGTGAAAATAATGCAGTCGAAGAAAAGCTGTTTTGCATCTGGGTACTCCCCGGAAAATCGCCAAAAAGGGTGTTGCTGGTCGTGCGGCGATTTGCCGAGGTCGGCTGGATGTCCGCGAAGCAAGGTGGCTGGGTGAACAGCCATCTATTCGTTTTCGTTATTCATTAGCGCACTGAATGCGGTAAATGAATACTAAAGGGCATCACTTATTCCATCTACTAATTAATAGAGCTATGCATATTCCAAAATTTATATAAGGGTCAGCTGGCGTAGATGCGCTGCATCAAGGCGTCATGACGGTTGGCCGGGTGGATGATCATGCCCGGCAGCAACTCCTGGGACGAGGCTTGCAGGGTGTCGATCAACGCACTGGCCACGTCCGACAACGGGCTGGCAAAGGCCGAAATCAGACCGAAGAAAAACGGGATGGTGCTTTCAATCGGCCGCACGACCACGCCATCGAGCGGCACGCCGAATGCGGTGAACGGGTCCACCAACGCTACCCCAAGACCGGCGCGGGCCATTTGCATGGCGGTCAGCGAAGTGTTGGTTTCGAGGATGTGCTGGGGCTCGGCACCCATGTTTTCAAAAGCCTTGTTGATGCGACGGCGAAAACGGAACGGGTTGGAAATACTAATCAGCGTGTGCTGCGCCAGCGTCTCCATGCTCAGCACCGACTCGCTCGCCAAGGGTGAGTCGTGCGCCAGTACCGCAACGCAAGACGCCTCGCCGATCCAATGCACCTCCAGGCCGCGATGCTCCAACGGCAGGCTGACCACGCCGAGGTCGACGGTCTTGGCCAGCACGGCCTGCACCACGCCTTCGGGGGTGAGGCTCTGGATCTGCAATTGCTGCGGGCGCAGTTGCGCTGGCAAACGTGCAATCGCCGGAGGCAGCAAACCGGCAGCCAAGGCGGGAGTTGCGACCACGCGCAGGCTGAGGTTTTCGTCGCGGGCGATGTTCAAGGCGCGCTGCTGAACATGGCGAACCCCTTGCAAGGCACTGTCGACTTCGGCCGAGAGCTTGAAGGCTTTTTGCGTGGGGGTGACTTTGGGGCCGCTGCGTTCGAACAAGGCGAAGCCCAGTTCTTGCTCAAGCTCCTGGATCAGGCGCGTCACGGTGGGTTGTGAGCGACCGAGCATCTGCCCGGCTCCGGTGACACTGCCTGCCGACATGACGGCGGCGAATGCTTCCAACTGGCGTAGGTCCACCGGACTCTCCTTTGAAGTGAATGATGGCGGTGGAGTGTACACAGCGGGGGTTGATCGGTCTGTATGGGGGCATATCCGTTGGTTAGGTAACGGCTGATTATGGTTCCGCCCTTACGGCGGCTCACTTTGGAAAAGCCCCAAAGTAAGCAAAGGGCTCTTGCCCCACCACTCGGTGTCTCGCCTAGGCTCGACATGCCCTCAACTCCGGCTTGAATCCGTGGGCCGCCGCGATGGGCCATCCCTGGCCCAGCGCGGCTAACCCGGCGTCCTGCCGGGTTACCCACGGATTCAAGCCTGCGTTCGGCCAGCGTGGTTTAACGGGGCGCCTAGGATCAAGATCAAGATCAAAAACAGAGCCAGAGCACACCGCTTTCTGCCTGAAAAGTGGAGATCCAAATGTGGGAGCGGGCTTGCTCGCGAATGCGGTGTGTCAGTCAACAAATTCATTGCTGATCCACCGCATTCGCGAGCAAGCCCGCTCCCACATTTTTGACCGTGTCCGGCTTCCTTACCCTGTGAAATCAGCTTTTCTGTGGGAGCTGGCTTGCCTGCGATGGCATCAACTGGGTATGCCTGATGTACCGAGTTGCCTGCATCGCGGGCAAGCCAGCTCCCACATTTGAACTCACTCCAACTGAAAACCCGGTCGGCTCTAAGGCCGCCGCGCTCTTGCTTTTGATCTAGAAGCGCCCCGTCAAACACGCTCCAAAGCCGGAGTGAGGGCACACCGAGCCTAGGCGAGGTGCCGAGTGTTGGGGCGAAGGCCTTTTGCTTACTTTTGGGCCTTTCCAAAAGTAAGCCGCTGTAAGAGCGGAACCCTAAGTGGCCGTTACCGCAGCAACGGATATGTACTCAAACTCAAACCCAACCCCCACCCAGTTATATCCATAGCACCAACCGATATTGGTATATACCAGATCACTCCCTTATAAATCGCCCCCATCAAAGAACGTTGCGCTGGAGTAGCAAACGATGGTGTCGGTAAAGGTAATGCTGGAGTACTTCCACCCCTGGCCAAACTCGGCCGGTCTGTACCTGGCACGCGAACGCGGCTGGTACGAAGAACTCGGCCTGGATGTAGAACTGGTCGTCCACGACCCCTACCACGGCGACACCCTGCAACACCTGCTGACCGGCGCCGCAGACTTCGGCATCTTCCCCAGCAACCGCCTTCTCGTACGCCGTGGCCTGGGCCAGGCGCTGCAAGGCATCGCCGCCATCAACCACGCAGGCCTGGAGTCGATCCAGACCCTCACCGACTCCGGCATCCGCCGCCCCCGCGACCTGGTGGGCAAACGCCTGGCGCTCAACCCGACGCCACGCGGCCTGGCCATGGTGCGTCATTTGGTCAGCCGCGATGGCGGTGATCCGGACGGCGTGATCCTGGTGGACAGCGGCGTGCGCGAACTGCGGCCCGAGCAACTTGCCGAGGGTATTGCCGATGCCAGCTTCGGCGGCTACTGGGCCTGGGAAGCGCTGATGCACAGCCCCATCGACGCCGAGCGTCGCGTCGTGTTGCCGGTGGATGAGATCGGCGCACCGGCCTATCACAGCTACCTGCTCGGCGCCCATGAGCGCACCCTGGCCGACAAGCCCGACCTGGTGCGTGATTTCCTCGCGGCCACCGCAAAAGGTTACTTGGCCGTGGCGCAAGATCCGTCAATCGCGCTCACCGCCTACGAACACACCACGCCGTATTTCCCCGCTGAACTGTTGAGCGCCTCGCTGCATAAAATCGCCCCGACGTGGTTGCACAGAGGCCGCTGGGGCGAGCAACGCCAGGCGCTTCTGCAAACCTACGCCGAGTGGTTGCACGAGCATGCCGTGCTCGACAACCCGCAGGTCTGGCAAGGCGCGACCAGCAACGCCTACCTGCCAGAGGTAAGCGCATGACCCCCCAACGCACCGCCCACGGCCTGGGGCTGGAGCCGGTCGCCGCCGACTGGCCGGCCCTGCATGAAGCCGACATCGAGCAGCTGCTGGTTGACTACCCCCAACTGGGCCCCTTGCACAGCCTGCATTGGCACAGTCCACGGCCGTTTTCCGCCGCGGGGTTGATCACCACCGGCGCTGGCACGCTGTTCGTCAAACGCCATCACCAACAGGTGCGCCAAGCGGCGTGGCTGAAAGAAGAGCATCGCCTGATCGCCCATCTGCATCGCCAGGGCGCACAGGTGGCGGCAGTGGTATCGAACCAGCATGGCGCCACGGCGACGGGGCAAGGTGAGTGGACGTATGAAGTGCACCACGTTGCCGAGGGCCTGGACTTGTACCGCGATGCGCTGTCGTGGTCGCCGTTTCAAAATACCCGGCATGCGCTCGCCGCAGGCCAGGCGTTGGCCCGTCTGCACCTGGCGGCCGAAGCCTACGACGCCCCTCAACGCCAGACCCCGGTGCTGCTGGCCAACGCACGGTTGATTGAACAATCAAACCCGCTGGAAGGCATCAGCAGCCCCTACCTCGCCGACAAGGAGTGGCGCACTCAACTCGGCGAGTTGCTGTTGCCGTGGCACGCAGAACTGCATCCGCTGTTGCGTGAGCAACCGCCACTGTGGACCCACAACGACTGGCACGCCTCCAACCTGCTGTGGAACGCCGACGGCAGCGTTTCCAGCGTGCTGGATTTCGGCCTGGCCGACCGCACTTTCGCCCTCTTCGACCTCGCCACTGCCATCGAACGCAACGCCGTGCCCTGGCTGGACCTTGATACGGGTGGCGTAGCGCGCGCCGATCTCGACAGCGTGGATGCCCTGCTCGCCGGGTATCACCAAGTACGCCCATTGAGCACCCGCGACCTGCTCACCCTCAGCGCCCTGTTGCCGCTGGTGCACGTGGATTTCGCCCTGTCCGAGGTGGCGTATTACCAGGATGTGGTGGGCTCCACCGCCAGCGCCGATATCGCCTATTACGCCTACCTGCTCGGTCATCTGCGCTGGTTCGCCGGTGCCGAGGGGCAACGGTTGCTTGGCCATATCCGGCGTAAAAGCGTATGAGCATGCTGGTCGATACTCAGTGGCTGCACGCGCATCGGGCTGATCCCACGCTGGTGATACTGGATGCCACGGTGGTATTGCCGTCGCCGGCGTTCGATGGCGATTACCGCGTCCAAAGCGGCGAAGACGGCTGGTTGCAGGCGCATATTCCAGGCGCTCGACACGCGGATCTAGTGACTGACTTGGCCGACACCCATGCCAGTTTCAGCTTCGCCCTGCCAACGCCTGAAGCGCTGGTAAACAGTTTGGCCAAGCTCGGCGCCGGCCAAGGGAAAACCCTGGTTATCTACGACCGTGCCGATGGTTTCTGGGCCGCTCGCCTGTGGTGGATGCTGCGCGGCGCAGGCATCGACGCCCAGGTACTCGATGGCGGGTTCAACGCCTGGCGTGCCGCCGGTTTGCCGGAACACAACGGCCCAGCCGAGCCGGTCATGCCGGTGCAACCCATGGCAATCAACCCGCGTGCCGGGCTGTGGATTGACCGCCGCGGCGTTGAAGCCATCGTCGCCGGGCAAGCACCCGGCGTGTTGATCTGTGCCCTTGGCGCGGCGTTGTTCGAAGGCACCGCGCCCACCCGCTACGCCCGACGCGGGCACATCCCCGGCAGTCGCAATCTGCCGGCGCGCAACCTGTTCGACGCCCACGGCCGCTACCTGCCCAAGGATGCCCTGGCCCTGGCCATCGGCCCCACGCTGCTGCACAGCGAAGGCCCACTGGTGCTGTATTGCGGCGGCGGCATCTCGGCCGCCGCCAACGCCCTGGCCCTGACCCTGCTGGGTCGCCAGGACATCGCCCTCTACGACGGTTCCCTGCAGGAATGGGCCGCCGACGCACGTTTACCAATGACTACCGGAGCAGCTCCGGCCTGACGCCACTTTCGGCGAACTCGGCTTTTTCATTTCGTACTGGCAACCCGTTCGTTGCGCAGCGCTGGGCAGCCTTTTGCCCGATAAAAGCGTACGGCAGCGGCGGTCCGGCCCTTGGAGCGCTCCTTACATGGCTACACCTTATCGCCACACCCTGCTCGCCTTGAGCATCACCCTCGCCGCAACAGCGGCGCATGCCCAGGAGGCGACCCTGGACACCGTCACCGTGGTCGGCCAGGAGGCCAGCGATTACCAGGCCAAAAAAGCCGCCGTGGCCGGCTTTGACAATGCTCCGTTGCTGGACACCCCGGCCTCGGTTGCGGTGATCACCGAAGCCCGCCTGAAAGACCAGCAGGCGCGCCTGCTCAGCGAGGTGTTGAAGAATGACGCCTCGGTGGGCGACAGCTACGCCCCGGTCGGCTACTACGAGAATTTCGTGGTGCGCGGCTTCGCCCTGAACCCGGCCAGCAGCTACAAGATCAACGGCCGCACCATCACCGGCGAGCAGAACGTGGCGCTGGAAAACAAGCAGCAAGTGGAAGTGCTCAAGGGCCTGGCCGGCCTGCAGAGCGGCGTGTCCGAACCCGGCGGGCTGGTCAACTACGTGAGCAAGCGCCCGGAGAATGTGCGCTCGGTGACGGTGTCCACCAACGAGCAGGGCGAGCGCTACCTGGCCACCGATATCGGCGGCTGGCTCGGCACCGAGCAACAGGTGGGCGTGCGCATCAACCTGGCCCACGAAGACATCCGCTCCTATGTCGAGCACGCCGACGGCAAGCGCGATTTCGCCTCCCTGGCGCTGGACTGGAACATCAGCCCCAACGCCTTGCTGCAACTCAACGCCGAGTACCAGAACCGCGAGCAGCGCTCGGTGCCGGGTTATCAATTGCTCGGCGGCACCGAGGTGCCGCACCATGTGTCGCCCAAGGACCTGCTGGCGTACCAGAGCTGGTCGAACCCGGTGGGCATCCAGTCGCTGAACCTCGACGGGCTGTTTGAATACCGCTTCAACGAAGCCTGGAAAGCCAGCTTCAGCGCGTCGCGCAGCCGCGTGGTGATCGACGACTACAGCACCTTCGCCTGGGGCTGCTACGGCGCCGCCAGTTGCGCGAACACCGCCGTGCCGAACCACTTCAGCGCCGAGGGCGACTACGACATCTCCGACTACCGCAGCCCCGACGACACCCGCAGCAACGAGGAAGCCCAGGCGGCCCTCAACGGCCAGTTCGACACCGGCTTTCTCAAGCACGACCTGACCTTCGGCACCACCGCCTTCCGCCGCCTGGTGGACCGGCGCAAGTCGGTCAACGAGTACATCGGCGAGGGCAATATCTACCAGCCGTCACCGGTACTGGAACCCTACGACGGCCCGTTGGGGCACACCTACCGACGCCTCGACAGCCGCCAGTACGGCCTGTTCGCCAGCGATCGCATCAGCTTCAACGAACAATGGCAAACCCTCCTCGGCGGGCGCCAGGTCCGCCTCGACGAAGAGACCTACAACCAGGCCGGCGCCACCACGCGTCATACCCAGCGCAGCGTGTTCCTGCCCCAAGTGGCGCTGATCTACAAACCGCGCCCGGACACCTCGCTGTACGCCAGCTACAGCAAAGGCCTGTCGCTGGGTGGCGAGGCCGCGTGGTTCAGCAGCAACGCCGACGAGGTATTGCCGCCGACCACCTCGCGCCAGCTGGAGGTCGGGATCAAGCGTGACTTCCAGCGCCTGAGCCTGACCGCTGCGCTGTTCCAGATTACCCAGGACCTGCAATACAACCGCCCCAACGACGACGGCAGCATCACCTTCGTGCAGCAAGGCAAGCAGAAAAATGTGGGGATCGAACTGTCGGCCAACGGCCGCGTGACTTCCGACCTGCAAGTGTCGGCCAGCATCGCGGCGATCCGCGCCGAAGTCGACGGCAGCGGCACCGATGACTACGACGGCCACCAGGCGATCAACGTGCCCAAGCTGCGTGCCAGCCTGCACGGTGACTACAACATACAGGCGGTACCGGGCCTGGCCCTGCTCGGCGGGGTGCAATACAGCGCGAGCAAATACGCCAACCGCGAGGCCACGGTGAAAGTCGACGACTATGCGGTGTTCGATGTGGGCGGTCGCTACACCACCAAAGTCGGCGATTACGCTACTGTGCTGCGCCTGACCGTCGACAACCTGTTCGACAAACGCTACTGGCGGGACGTGGGTGAATCCGCAGGCGACGGCTACCTGTTCCTGGGGGCGCCGCGTACCGCACGGCTGTCCGCCACCGTCAATTTCTGAGGCTGAGTGTTTATGCGTAATCTGATGTTTGCCAGTGTCTGCCTGCTCTCCACCGCCCTGGTCGGCTGCCAGCAGCAACCGCCCGCCAACGACCAACTGGACGCGGTGCTGTGGACCCAGACCTCCATCGAACACGAGCTGATTTATCGCCAGGTATTCGCCAGCGCCACGCGCCAGCTGGACGCCGCGCTGGCCGATCCGACCTGGGACGCCCTGCCCTTGCCGCCGCGCAACCTCGCCGGGCTGCCACCGGCAGTGGTAGTGGATATCGATGAAACCGTGCTCGACAACGTGCCGCTCAACGCGCGGGACATCATCAACAACCAGGTGTATTCCTATGACCGCTGGAACACCTGGGTCGACCAGGCCAAGGCCCAGGCGCTGCCCGGCGCCGTAGCGTTCCTGCAAGCGGCCGATAAAAAAGGCATCACCGTCTACTACATCACCAACCGTGAACACAGCCAGGTCCAGGCCACGGTCGACAACCTGCGCCTGCGCGGTTTCCCGGTGCAGCGCAACGAACAGGTGCTGGCCGCCAGCACCCCGACCGGCCACTGCGAACAGGCCGGCTATGGCAAGAACTGCCGCCGCCAATGGGTGGCCGCGCATGCCCGTGTGCTGATGCTCGCCGGCGACTCGCTGGGCGATTTCGTGCAGGCCGAGCACAACACCCTGGCCGACCAGCGCAAGGCAGCCGAACCGTACCTGGCCTGGCTCGGCCAACGCTGGTTCCTGCTGCCCAACCCTACGTATGGCAACTGGTACAGCGCGCCCTATGGCGACCAGGAAAAACTGCCCTTTGAACGCAAGCGCCAGCTCAAACAACAGGCGCTGCCTCTAGAAAACTAGTCGTGTGAGAACCCTATGTCGCCACTGGAAATCGTCGCCGTGTTCTTCAACATCGCCGGGGTCTGGCTCACCGCACAGCGAGTGCGCTGGTGCTGGCCGGTCAGCGTGGTCGCGGTGTTGCTGTATGCCTGGATCTTCTTCGACGTGAAGCTGTATTCGGACATGCTCCTGCAGTTGGTCTTCGCCGTGCTGCAAGGTTATGGCTGGTGGCGCTGGAGCACCGGGCGCATCGAGGCGGGCAAGGTCCGCGTGGAACGCCTGCCACTCCGGGAGGCGTGGCGCCATCTGCTCGCGGGGCTGATCGGCGCCGTGGCCCTGGGCGCCGTGATGCACCACTTCACCGATGCCGCGCTGCCCTGGCTGGATTCGCTGCTCACCGCCTTCAGCCTGGTGGCGAGCCTGTGGGCGGCGCGCAAATACGTGGTCAGCTGGTGGCTGTGGATCCTGCTGGACGCGGCCTATGTGGGGTTGTTCCTGTACAAGGACCTGCAACTCACCGCCGCGCTCTACGCTGGCTTTGTAGGGCTGGCGGCCTATGGTCTGCGGGCATGGCAGCGTGACCTGCACCAACAGGAACATATAACCAAAGCTTCGGTTTACAGCGTTTAATATCATTAAACACAAGTGCATCTATCGCGTTTAAATATAAAAAACCTCGCTTGGATGCTTTTATGAACTTACGCACTGCCGCCGCGCTCAGCGTCACTCTCCTCCTGGCCAGCCCGGCGATCTTCGCCGGGCAGACTCTGGACCGCATCACCCAATCCAAGCAATTGGTCGGCGTGCTGATGGAGAATTACCCACCCTTCTCATTCCTCAACGAGCAAAACCAGTTGGATGGTTTTGACGTCGACGTGACCAAGGCCGTCGCCGACAAACTCGGGGTGAAACTGAAACTCGAAACGCCGTCCTGGGAAGTCATCGCCGCTGGCCGCTGGAATGGCCGCTACGACGTGTGCATCTGCTCCATGACCCCCAGCGCCGCGCGCGGCCAGGTCTTCAACTTCCCGTTCGAGTACTACGCTTCGCCGGCCGTGGTCGTGGTAAACAGCAACGACGACACGATCAAGTCGGCAGCCGACCTCAGCGGTAAAAAAGTCGGCGTGGGCAGTGCGTCGACCTACGAGGCGTACCTGGCCAAGGACCTGGTGATCGAAGGCGCCAGCACACCGATCGACTACCCGTTCAAGGCCGTGCAAGCGGTGCCCTACGACAACGAGACCATCGCTTTCCAGGACCTCGCGCTGGGCACCGGCAAGCGCCTGGATGCCATGGTCACCAACCTGGTCACCGCCAAGGAACGCATCGACCACGACCCACGCTTCAAGATCACCGGCGCGGTGCTGTACGCCGAGCCGAATGTGGTCGCCACCGAGAAGGGTGATCCACAATGGGATGCCAGACTGACGCAGATTCTCGCCGAGCTGAAAAGCGACGGCACGCTGGCGAAGATCTCGCAGAAATGGATCGGCTCAGACATCACCCAATGAGTGTTTTCCCTACCCCTCCAACCACGATCAAGCCGCCCGTGGCCAAGCGCACACGGCTGTCGTTCCGTGTGCGGCTATGGCTGACCTGGGGCGTGATGCTGGGCCTGTTCACCGCGATGTTCATGAGCTTTGACCTGCAGTTCGCCATCGTCGCCGCGAAGTGGCAGAACCTGGTGGGGCTGCACCTCTCGCCCCAGGGCTTTCTGCAAGGCGCGGCGCTGACGCTGTTCTTGTGTTTCTGCTCGATCTGGCTGTCGGTGGCCCTGGGTTTCGCCACCGCCCTGGCGCGCCTGTCGAGCAGCGCCGTGGCGTTCGGGATCGCCAGTTTCTATGCCTCGTTCTTTCGCGGCACGCCGTTGCTGATCCAGATTCTGCTGATCTACCTCGGCCTGCCTCAACTGGGCGTGGTGCCCGGCGCGATCAGTGCCGGGATCATTGCGCTGTCGTTGAACTACGGGGCGTACCTGAGCGAGATCTTCCGCGCCGGCATTCTTGGCGTGTCCCAGGGCCAACGCAATGCCGCCGCTGCACTGGGCATGGGCCGGGCCGTGACGTTCTGGCAGATCGTGCTGCCCCAGGCCATGCGCACCATTATTCCGCCGACCACCAGCCAGTTCATCTCGATGCTCAAGGACTCGTCCCTGGTCTCGGTGATGGGCGTGTGGGAGGTGATGTTCCTCGCGCAATCCTATGGCCGCTCGTCTTACCGCTATATCGAAATGCTCACCACGGCCGCCGTCATCTACTGGCTGTTGTCGATCGGCCTGGAGCTGATCCAGGCCCGGCTGGAACGGCACTACGGCAAGGCTTATCTCCACGGGCGATAGTCTGTCGCCGCACTTTTTTTACATGCAGGAAGCACCATGTCCGATCCTACCCCGCTGTTATTCGGCCTCTATGAACAAGCCAGTGTCGGCTGCGGCGGCGCGCCCAGCCTGTGGACCCACCCCAGCGATGAAAGGCTGGGCATCAATACCCTCAAATACTGGTCGAACCTGGCCCGCACGGCGGATGAAGCCAACCTCGACCTGATGTTTTTCGGCGACGTACTGGGCTTTTACGATGTGTTCGGTGGCTCCGAAGCCATGGCGTTGAAATGGGCAGTGGAAGCCCCGGCCAACGATCCTTTAAGCATTATTCCGGCGCTGGTGGCCCTCACCGAAAAGCTCGCCTTCGGCGTCACCGTGACCACCACCTACGAACACCCGTTCACCCACGCGCGGCGCTTCAGCACCCTCGATCACCTGTCTGAAGGGCGGATCGGCTGGAACATCGTCACCTCTTACCTGTCCAGCGCAGCGCGCAATTTCGGCCTGGAGCAGATGATCAAGCACGACGACCGCTATGAGCGCGCCGAGGAGTTTCTCGACGTGGTGTACAAGCTCTGGGAAGGCAGTTGGGCCGATGACGCGGTGCGCGCCGACAAACAGGCGCACACCTACGCCGATGGCGCCCGCGTGCGGCCGATCGCGCATGCCGGCGAGCATTACCGCGTGGCCGGACCGCATCTGACTTCGCCATCGCCGCAACGCACGCCGCTGCTGATCCAGGCCGGCTGGTCGGCGCGCGGTCGGCAGTTTGCGGCCAAGCACGCGGAGTTGGTGTTTATCGCCAAGTCCAATCCACTGGAAATCCGCCAGGGCCTCGAAGACATCTGGCGCCAGGCCGAAGCCCGTGGCCGCCGCGCCGCCGACGTGAAGTCACTGACCGTGCTGCGCATCGTCACGGCGCCCACCGCTATCGAGGCGCAGAAAAAATACGACACCTTGCAAAGCAACTATCACCTGCAAGCGCAGTTGGTGAGCTATGCCGGCGACACCGGCATCGACATCAGCCGCTACGCCGACAATGAAGCGCTGTCGACCCACACCGAAGGCATGACCTCCTACGTGATGAAACCCGATGGCAGCGGCAAGCCGCTGACTGCCGGCGAGGTGCGCCAGCGTTTTGCGAATGTCACCCGTGGCAGCGACCTGATCCTGGTCGGCACCCCGGAGCAGATCGCGCAAAAGATCGAGGAGCACGCCCGCATCTCAGGCACCAGCGGCTACATGCTCAACCCGCTGATCAGCCCCGGCTCGCTGAATGATTTTGTCGAACTGGTGATCCCGGCCCTGCATAAGCGCGGCCTGTACCGCACCACCGCGCAAACCGGCACGCTGCGCTCGCGGCTCAGCGTCGACGGCAGTGATCGCCTGCCCGCCTCGGCGCATGGCGCCTCGTTCCGCTTTGCATAAAGCCTGCGTGGGACCAGGTGACCTGCGCCAACAGGAACGGTAGAGTCTGCCCCACGTCATGCCTGCACACGGAACCCCAGGATGCCTTTCGACCCCATCTCGCCGCACTACCAGCGCATCCGCGAACAGATCGCCCACGACATCGCCGCCGGTGTACCCCAGGCCGACGAGAAATTTCCCTCCGAGCGGGAAATGATCGAACGCTTCGGCTGCACCCGCGTCACCTTGCGCCAGGCCTTGCAGCAACTCGAGGCCGAAGGCCTGGTGTACCGCGAAAACCGCCGGGGCTGGTTCGTCAGCCCGCAGCGCATCCGCTACGACCCGACGCGTATTAGCGGCTTCATGGATTACGTCAGCGCCCAGGGCCGCACACCCCGCACCGAATGCCTGCACGCCGAACTGCGCCCGGCCGGCGCCTGGCTGGCCAAGCGCATGGGCCTGGCCTCGACGCAGGAGCCGGTGTTTTTCCTGCAGCGTCGCCGCTGGATCGATCGCCGCCCGGTGCTGCTGGAATTCAACGCACTGCTCGCCAGCTGGTGCCCCGGCCTGCTGGAAGCCGACCTCAATACCTCGCTGACCCAACTGCTGCGCGACCGTTTTGCGCGGGTGCAATCACGCTGTGAACTGCAGATGCACATCGGCACGGTGAATGAAGAACAGGCGGAGTTGCTGCAATTGTCGCCAGGCTCCACCAGCGTGTACCTGGAGCGCTTGAACTTCGGCGAGGACAACCAGGCGGTGGAATTCGACCAGGAATACTGGCGCCCGGATGCACTGTCGATTGTGATGGAGACGCGGTATCCGGGTACGCGCTGACCCTGTGGGAGCCGGCTTGCAGGCGAAAATCTTTCGGGCACCGCGTTGCGCCTGGGTTGCCGCGTCATTGTTGAAGATCTTCGCTGGCAAGCCGGCTCCTGCAAGGGGGTGACTGCCGCTGTTGCTTGCGTAACAACCTGCCGCCCGCGTGTTGCATAAGCAACGCTCCAACCGTGCCCGTTGAAAAATCCCCAATAAATTCATCAACTTAATTATGACAAAATGATGGCATATAGCTTGCTATCGATGTCAGCAGCTTACTCTTCAAAGAGCGGCCCCTGCGCGATGGGACGGCATTCCGCCTGCCCCGCGCTCAAGAATCGGATTTCTTAAGGGACCTTGCCATGCACTCGCTGCTTCGCAACCATCGCTACACCAAACCCGCCCGCCCGTTTGTCCTTGCCAGTGCGCCCTTCATGGCGTTGCTGGCCGGCGATGCGCTGGGGACCGACAACCAGACCACGACTGCCCTGCCCCAGGTCACGGTGACCGCCCAGCGGCATGAAGAATCCGCCCAGGACGTGGGTATCGCCCTGACCGCGCTCAGCGGCCAGGACCTGCAGAACAAGGGTGTGACCAACGTCAACGAGCTGCAGAACT
This sequence comes from Pseudomonas sp. TH21, assembly GCF_016651025.1. NCBI lineage: Bacteria > Pseudomonadati > Pseudomonadota > Gammaproteobacteria > Pseudomonadales > Pseudomonadaceae > Pseudomonas > Pseudomonas sp. TH21. The sequence continues at coordinate 4,402,238 of NZ_JAEKEQ010000001.1, forward strand.
ACGTGCCCAACCTCGACATCGCGCCGCAGTACGGCGGCGGCAACCCGCTGTTCCGCATTCGCGGCGTCGGGCTCAAGGATTACGGCAGCAACAACACCTCCACCGTCGGTGTATACCTGGATCAGGTCGCCTTGCCCTACCCGATCCAGACTCAGGGCCAGCTCTTCGACCTGGAACGCGTCGAGGTGCTGCGTGGCCCGCAGGGCACGCTGTACGGGCGCAACAGCACAGCCGGCGCAATCAACTTCATCACCAACAAACCCACGCGTGAATTCCACGGTGGGCTGACCACCAGCTACGGCTCCTACAACGCCAGCAACGTCGAGGGGTTTCTCTCCGGGCCGCTCAGCGACACCCTGCGCGCACGCCTGGCGTTCATCACCGAACAAGGCGGCGCCTGGCAGGAGAACCGGGTGACCGGGCAAAGCCTGGGCGACAAGGACAACACCTCGGTGCGCGGCCAGTTCGATTGGGACGCCACGCCGGACATCAACTTCAACCTGACCGTGCATGCCGGTGAGGACAAGTCCGACAGCCGCGGCTCGTACCTGTATCAGGGGCTGAAACCCAACGCCAACGGCGCCGCCTACTCGAGCATCAGCCCGGAAAACGACGGCAAGAAAACCGGCTGGGGCCTCACCCCGGGCTTTGCCAAGCTCACCGGGCTGTCGGTGGGTGACAAGCCGCATCGCGACAACGACAACACCGGCTTCGCGCTCACGGGTACGTTCGACCTGAATGACCATTTGAGCGTGACCAGCATCACCGCATCCGACCGCTTCCGGCGCCGCGAATACATCGACTGGGACGCGTCGGTGATCCCGCAATCGGATGAATACTTCGACTCCAAGATCGAAGTGTTCTCCCAGGAACTGCGCCTGGCCTCCCACGACAACGAGCGCTTCAACTGGCAGACCGGCCTGTATTTCGCCCAGGACCGCCTGGACGAAAACTTCTACTCGGACTTCAGCGCCAACCTCGGCTACGGCACCTACACCTCCTACACGCAGAAATCCAACACCTACAGCGCCTTCGCCCAGGGCGACTACCAGCTGACCGATGACTGGAAATTGATCGTCGGTGTGCGCCAGGAAAAAGAACACCGCGAACTCGAGGATTTCTCCACCCAGCGCATCCTCGTCAACAACGGCGTGTACCGTCTCGGGCAGTTGAGTTTCCCGGCCGCCGACAGCGACCTGGACAGCAACTCCACCTCCTGGAAGCTCGGCCTCGAGTACCAGCTCACCCCGTCGACCCTGCTGTATTCCACGGTCAGCCGTGGGATCAAGTCCGGTGGTTTTACCGCCTACAACTCCAGCTATGCCGAGCAGATCGCACCGGTCAAACCGGAAAAACTGCTGGCCTATGAAGTGGGCTTCAAGAGTGACTTGAGCGATACGCTGCGCTTCAACGGCTCGGCGTTCTACTACGACTATCGCGACCAGCAATACCAGTCGCAGGTGTGGATCAGCCAGGCGGTGGGCAACGTCGGCCGGCTGGTGAATATTCCCAAGTCGAAGATCTACGGCTATGAGCTGGAACTGCAATGGGAGCCGGTGTCGGGCTTGACCCTCGGCCAGTACTTCGGCACCAAGAAAGGCAAGTACGTCGACTACCAGGGCCTGAACAGCACCGCGACCCGCGCGGTGGGGTTTGCCTACCCGGTGTACACCGACTTCTCCGGTTCCAGCCTGACCAACTTCCCGAAAATCAGCTACGGCGGCCAGCTGCAATATGTGTGGGACGTCGGCGGTTTTACCTTCAGCGCCGAGAGCGACTACTCGTTCCACGACCGCATCACCGGCAGCAACGGCACCACCACCCAGGCCTACTGGCTGGCGAATGCGCGCCTGGGTGTGACGCCCAAGGGCAGCAACTGGTCGGGGGCGCTGTGGGCCCGCAACGTGTTCGACAAGAAATACGACCTGTACCACGGCTCGTTCCTGTCCAACGCCCAAATCGCCACGCCGGGCGACCCACGCACTGTGGGTGTCCAGGCCAGCTACAAATTCTAGGGACCTGTCATGACTTTTGATTTGAACCGCCGCCAGGCCCTGCGCCTGCTGGCCGGGGCGGCGGCTGCGCCCCTGGTGTTGCGTTACGGCAGCGCGCTGGCGAATGTCGCCACGCCATTCACGCTGGGGGTTGCCAGTGGCGATCCCTGGCCCGATGGCTTTGTGATCTGGACTCGACTGAGCACGCTGCCGCTGTTTCCCGGCAATGAATACGCGCTGCCGGCGAGCATCCCGGTGGACTGGGAAGTCGGCCTGGATGAACGCTTCCAGCGCATTGCCCAGCGCGGACGCACCCAGGCCCTGGCGATCAACGGCCACGCCGTGCACGTGCAATTGCACGGGCTGCAACCGGGCCGCGAGTACTGGTATCGCTTCATCGCCCTGGGCGAGCGCGGGCCGACCGGCCGCGCCCTGACCCTGCCGGCACTGAACGCCAAAGTCGATCACCTGCGCCTGGGCGTCGCTTCCTGCGCCCATTACGAGCGTGGGCTGTTCAGTGCGTATCGGCACATGGCCGACGAGCGTCCCGACCTGGTGCTGTTTCTCGGCGACTACATCTACGAATACACCAACGCCCCCGGCACACAGGGCCTGGCCCGTTCATACGGCGCCCCCGAAGCCACCGACCTGGCCGGCTACCGGTACCGCTACGCATTGCACAAGACCGACCCGGACCTGCAACAGCTGCACGCCGCTGCACCGTGGATCGCGACCTGGGACGACCATGAGGTGCAGGACGACTACTCCGGCGTGTCCTCCAAGGATCCGGGCGTGACCCTCGCGGCCTTCCAGCAACGCCGGGCGGCGGCGTACCAGGCCTTCCTGGAGAACATGCCGTTGCGGCGCCCGCCGCTGGGCAGCAATGGCAGCCCGCAGATTTACCGGCGTTTCACCTATGGCGATCTCGCCGCGATCCCAGTGCTCGATGGCCGCCAGTACCGCTCGCGCCAGCCGTGCTACCAGGCGCCGAATTTCGGCAAAGGCCATATGGAACTGAGCAGCTGCGTGGACCTCTCCGATCCCAAGCGCACGCTGCTGGGGTTTGAGCAGGAACGCTGGCTGTACGACGGTTTGCGCCGCAGCGACAGCCGCTGGAACCTGCTCGCCCAGGATCTGCTGGTGGCGCCGTTGCGGGCGGAACGGCCGGGCACCGATGGCGCGCGGTACTGGACCGACAGCTGGGACGGTTTCCAGGCGGCGCGCGGGCGGCTGATCGACAACCTGCGTGACAGCCGGGTGGCGAACCCGGTGGTATTGAGCGGGGACTATCACTCGTTCTGGGCCAACCATTTGTATGAGCGGCCGGAGGATCCGGATTCGAAGTTGGTGGCGGCGGAGTTTGTCGGCACCTCGATCACCTCCAATGGGCCGAGCTACGAGGCGGTGCAGTCCATATTGCCGGCCAATCCGCAGATCCGCTTTTACGACAGTCGGCCCCGTGGGTATTTGTCGCTGGACCTGACACCGGAGCGCCTGGCGGTGAAGATGCAGGCGATCTCCGATCGCCTGGACCCCAACGCCACGGTGTCGACGCTCAAGCACTTTGTCGTGGAGAGTGGCAGCCCGCAGCTTATCGAGGCCTAAAGCTGCACCACCCTCCTGGCAGGAGCCGGCTGGCCGGCGATGGCGGTCGCCGAATTGACGCTCAAAGAAGGCGCCTCATCGCCGGCCAGCCGGCGCCTGCAGGGGGTGTGCTGGCCGGGAATATCGGCCAGCAGGCTACGGGTGTAGTCATGGGCAGGCGCGGTGAAAATCTGTTCACAAGCGCCCTGCTCCACCACCTTGCCCGCCTGCATCACCACCACATGATCGGAAATCTGCCGCACCACCGCCAGATCATGGGAGATAAACAGGTAGCTCAAGCCCAGCCGTTCTTGCAGGTCCGCGAGCAACGTCAGAATCTGTCCCTGAATCGACGCATCCAGCGCCGACAACGCCTCATCCAGCACCAGCAACTGCGGCTCCAATGCCAACGCCCGTGCAATCGCCACCCGCTGCCGCTGCCCGCCCGACAACTCCACCGGCCGACTCCCCAGCAACCGCGCCGGCAACTCGACCTGTTCCAGCAAGGTCGCCGCGCGCTGGCGGCGCCAGGCGCTGTCGCCCAACGCAAAGGCCTGCAACGGCTCACTGATGATCTGCTCCAGGCTCAACCGTGGGTTCAGCGACGCATAGGGATTCTGGTAAACCACCTGGATCTGCCGCCGCAACGCCAGCCACTCGCGGCGCGACACGTGGCTGATGTCCTGCCCATCGAACACCACGCTACCGCTGTCCAGCCGCTCCAACCCGAGAATCAGGCGCGCAGTGGTCGACTTGCCCGACCCCGACTCCCCCACCAGGCTGGTGGTGCCGTGACGCGGCAGATGGAATGAAACGCCATCCACCGCCAGCGGTGTCGGGTGGCGCCAGGTCGAGAAATCCTTGCGCAGCCCCTGCACCGTCAACAGCGGCGTGGCCTCCACACGCTGCGCACTCACCTGCCGGCGTTGCTGCACCAACAAGCTTGGCGCCGCCTGCAGCAACTGCCGGGTGTAGGCATGCTGCGGCGCCTCGAAGACGCGACGCGCATCGCCGGTTTCGACGATGCGCCCCTGGTGCATCACCAGCAGCCGGTCGGCGCGATCGAGGGCCACGCCCAGATCATGGGTGATCAGCAACACCGCCGTGCCACGTTCACGGGCCAGGGTTTGCAGGCGGTCGAGAATCTGCCGCTGCACGCCCACATCCAGCGCGCTGGTCGGCTCATCGGCGATCACCAGCGGCGGGTCATTGGCCAGGGCGATGGCGATCAGCACGCGCTGGCGCATGCCGCCGGAGAGTTGATGCGGATAACCGCGAGCAACACGCTCGGCGTCCGCCAGCCCGACTTCGCGCAACAGTGCCAGGCTGCGCTGGCGCGCCAGCGGCTTGGGCACGCCGTGCAGGGTCAGGGCCTCGACCAGTTGGTGGCCGATGCGCTTGACCGGGTCGAGGGACAAGCCCGGATCCTGCGGCACAAAGCCCACGCTGCGCCCGCGAATGCTTTGCCACTGGCGTTCGCTGGCAGTGGTCAACTCCTCGCCTGCCAGGCGAATGCTGCCGGATTCGATCTGCGCGTTGCCCGCCAGCAAGCCGACCAAGGCCGCCGCCGTGGTCGATTTACCCGAGCCGGACTCGCCGACAATCGCCAGGATCTCGCCGGCCTTGAGCTGGAAATCAATGCCCGCCACGCCTTCGGTGCGCCCATCGCGGCCGTGATAGGCGATACGCAGGTCGCGTACGTCGAGCAAAAGGTGGTCTGTCATCGTGTGCCTCCTTGATCCTGTTGCAACGCCCGCGCCAGTTGGTTGGCCGACACCACGACCGCAGCCACGACCAGGCCCGGCAGGCTGGTGTACCACCAGGCGGCAATCATGAAGTTGCGCCCTTCGGCCACCAGCAAACCCCATTCGGGTTGCGGCGGTGGCGCGCCAAAGCCAAGAAAACTCAAGGCCGAGACCGACAGCACCGCACTGCCGAATTCCAGCGCGGCCAACGCGAGCACCGGCGCGCTGGCGTGGGGCAGGATGTGCCGCGCGATAATGGTCCACGGCCCGACACCACAGGCCGATGCGGCCTCGACAAAGGTACTCGCACGCCAACGCAACACTTCGCCGCGCACCAGGCGCGCGAAGGTCGCGACCGACGACAGGCCCACCGCCAGGGCGATGTTCAGCGTGCCAAACCCCAGCACCGTGATCACCGCCATGGCCAGCAGCAATGCCGGGATCGCCATCAAGACTTCCACCAGGCGCATCAGCACCGCGTCCACCCAGCCGCCGAAGAACCCCGCCAATACCCCGAGGAGGATGCCGCTGACCAGCGCAATCAGCACCGCCAGCAAGGTCGCGCGCAACGACAGCCCGGCGCCATACACCGTACGGCTATAGAGGTCGCGGCCGAGGTGGTCGGTGCCAAACCAGTGCACCAGGGACGGGCTCTGCAAGGCATTGGCCGGCATCCCGAGCAGCGGGTCGAAATGCGTGAACAGTTGCGGCCACAACGCCCAGCCCAACACCAGCAGCAGGACGATCACGCCCAGCGGCAGCAACGGGCGGCGGCGCAACGCGCGCAAGTGGTGCGGACGCGGCAAAACAGCGGTCAAGGCAAGGCTCATCGTGCGGCTCCGCGAATACGTGGGTCGAGCAACGGATACAACAGGTCGACTAGCAGGTTGACCGCGATAAAGATCAATGCCGCCAACACCACCACGCCCTGTACCACCGGAATGTCCTGGGTGCTGACCGCCCCCTGGGCCAGGCGGCCGACGCCCTCACGGGAGAACACGGTTTCGGTGACCACCGAGCCGGCCAGCAGCGAGCCGACAATCACCCCGCTCAAGCTGAGGATCGGGATCACCGCGTTGTGCAGCACATGGGTCAACAGCACCCGCAGCGGGCTCAGGCCCTTGGCGCGCAGTGCATCCACGAATGGCAGGCGCGCGGTGGCGGCCAACGAGCGCGCCAGTACCTGGGCGATCACCGCGCTGGTCGGAATCGCGAGTGTCAGGGTCGGCAGGACCAGTGAGGCAAACCCCTGGTTGCCCATCGCCGGAAACCAGTGCCAGCCGAAGGAAAACCACTGCAACAGCAGCAGCCCCACCCAGAAGGTCGGCAACGACACGGCCACCGCCGGCAACCCGAGCAACAGGTCGCGCAGCCAGCGCCGGCGGGTCAGGCTGGCGACCAGCGCGAGGCTCACGCCCAGCACCAGCGCCACCGCCAGCGACACCAACGCCAGGGCCGCTGTCTTCGGCAAGGCCTCGGCCAATGACGCCGATACCGGCTGGCCACTCTGGATCGAGTTGCCGAAATCCAGCTGCACGGCATGCCACAGGGCAATGCCGTACTGCACCGCCAGCGGCTCGTCGAGGTGGTACTGCGCGCGTAGCGCCGCGACTTGCTGCTGGTTGACGGTGCTCTGCTCGCCGCTCTGGTTGAGCATGATGCTCACCGGGTCGCTGGGCAGTGCGTACAGAATCACGAATGACAGGCTGAACGCCGCCCACAGCACCAGCAACGCCTGGCCGCCACGGCCCAACAGGTACAGCGCGGTGCCCCTCATGGCTGCAACCAGGTGTCGAAGAACTGCAGCCGCGAGGACGCTTCGTAATGGAGGCCCTGGACCTTCTTGCCGTGGGCCAGCACCGTCGCCAGCTCCACCAGGGCAATCGCATGACCGTCACGCAGCAGCAACTCGCTGGCCTGGTCGATCAGCCCCTGGCGCTTGGCGCTGTCGAGGGTCTTGGACGACTCGCTCAACAGCCGGTCCACCTCCCCCGGTTCGCGCTTGTTGATGTTGTAGCCCCGGGCGTCATACACGGTACGCAGCACGTCCGGGTCGGCGCGGGTCAGGTTGAGAAAACGCACGCTGAAATCCCCACCGGCCTGGATCGCCGTGACCTGGCTGATGGTGGATTTATTCAGTTGGAAGTCGATGCCCACGCCCTTCAATTGCTGCTGTACCAGCTCCAGGATGGGCGTCTGCTGCCAGTAGTCCAGGCGAAACGCCAGGCGCTTGCCGTCCTTGACCCGCACGCCATCCGCGCCCACTTGCCAGCCGGCCTCGTCCAACAGCCGGCGCGCGCCGTCCGGGTCATAGGCCAACAGGCTGGAAAAGTCGCGGTACAGCGGCGTGCTGGTGGCGAGCAAGGCGGTGGCGGGTTTCTGGTAGCGGGAAATGATGCGCTGCAACTCGGCCCGGTTGATTGCCTTGTTCAGCGCCTGGCGCACCTTGATATCGGCGAACAGCGGCGTCGATTCATTCAGCGCCAGGTTGAACACCACGCCGGGATTGGCCCGGGTCAACAGCACCAGGCCCTGGCCTTCGATGCCCGGTTCATCCTGTGGCGCGACGCTGGTGTTCACCTCGATCTGCGCGGACGCCAGGCTGCCCAGGCGCACGCCGGATTCGGGAATGATCAGGAACTCGATGCCGTCGAGCCAGGCCTTGCCCGTGTGGGCCGCCAAGGAAGAACCCCAGGCGTAGTCCTCGCGCCGGCTCAGCGACACTTTCTGGTTATGCACGAATGACTTCAGTACAAACGGCCCCGAGCCGACCAACTGGCCCTGGCAGCGCTCGCCTGACGACAACGCCAGGTTGGCGGGCGACAACAGTCCCAGGGTCATGGTCGAGGTGGCTTGCAGGAATTGCGCGTTGGACTGCTCGAACTCGACCACCACCGTGTGGCTGTCCGGGGTGTCGATGCGCTTGAGCCCGGCCAGGTAGGTCGAGCCGAGGATCGAGCGCGCGCCCAGGGCCAGGATGCCTTCCAGGTTGGCCTTGACCGCCGCAGCGTCCACCGCCGCGCCGTCGCTGAAGGTCGCGCCCTGGCGCAGCACAAAGGTGAAGCGCCGCGAATCCGCATCCACCTCCCAGCGCTCGGCCAGCCACGGCACGATGGCGCCGGTGACCGGGTCCTGGTCGGTGAGGGAGTCCACCAATTGCCGCCCGACGTTCAGCGCGGTGTTATTGCCTGCCTGCTGCGGGTCGACGCACTGCGGATCGCCGTCCAGGGCCACGCGCAGAGTGCCGCCGCTGTGGGGCTTGGACGGGTCGGCCTGGCTGACCTCGCCGGACGGGCCGCCACACCCGGCCAGCAGCAGCGCCAACAGTGCGACTGAATACGGCTTCATGAACGCGCTCCCTGACGACGGTTGGCGATATACGGCAAGCCGAGGTTTTCGCGCAGGGTCTGGCCCTGGTATTCCTGGCGGAACAAACCGCGGCGCTGCAGCTGCGGCACCACGCCATCGGCAAAATCGGCGATGCCCTGGTGCAACCCGGAGAACATCACGTTGAAGCCATCGGCAGCACCACTTTCGAACCATTCCTGGAAGTCATCCGCCACACTTTCGGGCGTGCCGATCAGGATCCGATGCCCACCGGCGGTGAGCTTGTTGAACAGCTCACGCACGGTCGGACGCTCGCGGCGGATCAGGTCAAACACCAGCTTCTGCCGGCTCTTGTGGGTGTTGGTGTCGAACTGCTCGGGCGGCAGCGGCACCAATGAATCGAACGGCAGCTCCGACAAATCGAAACCCAGACTGGTAAAGCGCGAGATCGAACTGAGGAACGCCTTCGGGTCCTGCAGCTCCTGCAGTTGATCGTATTTGGCCTGGGCTTCGGCCTGGGTACGGCCGATCACGGTGGAGACGCCCGGCAGTACTTTCAGGTGCTCGGGGTTGCGCCCCAAACCGGCAGCGGTGTGTTTGATTTCACGGTAGAACGCCTGGCCCTGCTCCACGGTGTGCTGGGCGGTAAAGATCAACTCCCCGGCCCGCGCCGCCAAGCGCCGGCCGGCATCGGAGGAGCCGGCCTGGGCAATCACCGGGTAGCCCTGCACCGGGCGTGCGGCGTTGAGCGGGCCCTGCACCTGGAAGTATTTGCCGTGGTGGTTGAGCACGTGCAGCTTGTCGGTATCCAACCATTGCCCGGACGCCTTGTCCTGGATAAATGCATCGTCGGCCCAGCTGTCCCACAAGCCGGTGACCACGTCGTAGAACTCTTCGGCGCGCTCATAGCGGTCGGCGTGCTTGATGTGGTCGTCGCGGTTGAAATTCTCGCCACCGCCCAGTGAGGTCACCAGGTTCCAGCCGACCCGGCCACCGCTGAGGTGATCGATGTTGGCGAACTTGCGCGCAATGTTGTACGGCTCGTTGTAGGTGGTGCTGGCGGTGGCGATCAGGCCGATATGCCGCGTCGCCAGGGCCAGCGCCGGCAACAGCACCAGCGGGTCCCAGCGCACGCTGTTGGGGCCGCGCGCCAGGGCCAGGGGGTCGAGGTCGACGTTCACCGTGTCGTTGAAAAACAACGCATGAAAACGCGCCGCTTCAAGCTTTTCGGCGATCCAGCGAAAGTGCTCGAAATCGCGGAACGAGTCGGCGGCGGCACTCGGGTGGCGCCAGGCCGACCCCATGATCCCGGCACTCGGAATGAAGGCGCCGAGCAGTATCTGTCGTTCTTGTTGGCTCATGTCGCAGTCCTCATCAGAAGGTGTAGGTCGCGCGGGTGTACCAGAACGCACCGTAGGGATCGAACGGCGAGATGCTGCCGAACTTGGGGAACCCGTTGATATCGCCTTGGGGGAACGCGTTGTTGTCGGCCTTGACGTTGAGCAGGTTGTTGGCGCCCACCGCCAGGTTCAGGTCCTTGGTGAGGTTGTAGGCCACCTCCAGGTCGGTGAGCCACTTGGCGCCGTAGGTCACGTCATAGGCCGGGTTGGTGTCACGGGCGATGACCTTGTCGTAGCGGGTCAGGCCGGCGTTGATGTCAAACTTGTCGACCTTCCAGTTGGCGCTGAGGATCAGCTTGGTCTTGGGGTTGGCCACGGTCAGGTATCCCTGGGCAACGCGGTCGAACAGCGCCAGGTTGCTGCCCACGGCGGTGAGTGCGGCGGGCGTCGACTTGATGCTGTCGATCGTGGTCTTGTTGTAGTTGGCCGCCACGCCATATTTGACGGTGCCGAAGGCGCCGTAATCGACGCGGTAGTCGGTGACCAGGTCGATGCCGCGCGTGGTGGTGTCGGCAGCGTTGGTGAAGTACTTGACCCGGTAGCCAGGGCGGAAGCCGTTGGCCTGCAGGATCTGGTCGACACCACTGCCGTAGAGGAAACCCGTCTGGGCGATGCGGTCGCTGATCTCGATCTGATAGGCGTCCACAGTGATATTCGCTTCGGGCACCGGCTTGTAGGCGAAGCCGAGGCTGATATTGCGCGACTTCTCCGGCTTCAGATCCTCTGCGCCAAGCGCCTGGGCCAGCGGCGAATCGACCCGCACCGACTTGGCCTCGACGAACTGCGCCACGCCATTGACGGTGGTGTATTGGTTGGCAGTCTGCGCATACACCGATTGCGACAGCGACGGCGCGCGAAAGCCGTTGCTGAGGGTGCCGCGCAAGGCGAATTCAGGGGTGAAGTCATAGCGCAACGAGAGCTTGCCGCTGCTGGTGTTGCCTGAGCTGTCGTCGTAATGCTCGAAGCGCCCGGCCACGCCCACATAGAGTTTCTCGGTGGGGTTGAGGCCCACATCCAGGTAGCTGGCGTAGCTGTTGCGACTGGCCTGGCCTTCGTCATCCGGGGTCAGGGTGATTGCGCCCTGGGCGCCCACCGCGCCGGGTTGCCCGGCCAGCGGACCGCTGGGGTAGACATAGCCGCCGTTGATGTAAGACAGCGGGTTGCCCGACTCGGTCTTGTAGCGCTCATGCCGATGCTCGAGGCCGGCCGAGACTTGCAGCGGCTTGCTCAGGCCGATGTCGAAGGCGCGGGTCAGGTCGAGGTTGTTGGTCCACTGGTCAAAATAGTTGGTGTAGGTGGTGAAGTGCGTGGGGCTCGACGGGCCGAGCGAGGCGTTGAGGGTCTCGTCGGCGCCGGCCACGCCCTTGTCGCGGCCAAAGGTCGAACTCAAGTCCCAGTTCCACTCGGCGATCTTGCCCTTGCCGCCAGCCGCGACCTGGTAGTCGGTTTCGCGCAGGGTGTAGAACGGCGCCGTACCGTCGGGGTAAATCGAGGGGATGATGTTGGTGGAGTTGGGCCGCCGGTAGTTCTGCCCGCCCCGCGCGTCGCGCTGGCTGAGGGTCGAGAACGAGTACAGGGTCACGTCGTCCAGGGGCAGTTCGGCGTTGTAGGCGACGTTGATCGCCTTGATTTTCGGCAGGCCGTTTTTCTGCACGTCCTTGTCGTTGGCCTCGCGCGGGTCCGGTGAGCCGTTGGCCTGCGGGTAGTAGAACGCGCCCGTAGCATCGCGGGCACGCACGGCGGTCTGCTGGGACTTGGCGTCCAGCGACAGGTTGAAAAAGCCGTCGTTGGGCAGCGCGAAACCGTTGTTCAGGGTCTGGCGAATCGTGCCGCCGTCGCCCTTGGTGTACTCGCCATAGGAGGTGCTGACCGAGCCACCGTTGTCGTTCTGCTTGAGGATGATGTTGATCACCCCGGCAATCGCGTCCGAGCCGTACTGCGCCGAGGCGCCGTCGCGCAGCACCTCGATATGGTCGATGGCGCTGACCGGGATCATGTCCAGGTCCACCGGGTTGGTGCCGTAGGCCGCCGTGGAGTCGAGGTTGATCACCGCGCTGTTGTGGCGGCGCTTGCCGTTGACCAGCACCAGCACGTTGGAACCGTTGAGGCCGCGCAGGCTGTAGGGCCGCGCGATGCTGTCGTTGGACGTGCCCGAAGGCCGCTGGGAAAACGACGGCAGGGTTTTCTGCAACGCGGTCCGCAGGCTGCTGGAACCGGTTTTCTCCAGTTGCTGGGCGCTGATCACATCGATCGGCGACGGGCTGCTGGTGACGGTGCGCGCCTCGCTGCCGCGCGAGCCGGTGACGATCACCGTGTCGAGCGTGTCATCGCTGGTGGCGGCGTAGGCTGGCAGCATGGAAAAGCCGGCGAATATCAAGGGAGCGAGTTGCAGGGTGGAACGGTAGGCAATGGGTTTCATGGCAGGTCAACTGTTCAGAATAGGGTTGAAGTCGTCACGCCACAGCGCTCGTGCATCGACGCTCTGGCTGATCAAATGGTTGGCATAAAACAGGTCGGCCACCTGCTGCTGGGAGGTCATGGCGTCGGCATCGATGCCTTGCAGGCGGCCCGGCCGGCTGCGCTGCTGGAACTGGCGCAGGTACAGGGCACGATCGATGCCGGTCAGCGCTTCACTGCGCTCGGCCCAGCGTTCGGGATGGGCGTTGACCCAGGCCCAGGTGGCTTGCTCACGCCGCAAGAAATCGCCTACCTGGCTGCGGCGTTGAGGGTTGGCCAATACCTGTTGCGTGGTCGCAATCACGTAGTTGCCGGAGTAGTAGCGGCTGACGTCCGCCAGCAGTTCGCCGTCCATCTGGCTGGTGGCTTGCAGCGCGCTGATGCCGCCGGTGGCGATGGCATCCACATGGCCGTTGCGAAACGCGGTGAGCGCGTCCTGCATCGGCAGCGGTACCGCCGTCACATCGGCCAGGGACAGGCCGTTCTGCGCGAGCATGTTCAGCACAAAGTAGTGAGTGTTGGTGGCCCGTACGTAGCTGATGGTCTTACCCTTGAGGTCCTGGACCGTGCGGATGCCAGCGCCTTTTTTCACCACCAGACTCGTGTCGTTGCGGTCGCCTGCGTACTGGGCCACCAGTGCAATCGGCACCTTGGCGATCGAGGCGAAGATCGGCGGGATCTCGCTCATGAACGCGTAGTCCAGGTGGCCGCTGCTCAGGGCTTCGAGTACCAGGTTGCCGCCGCTGACATCCACCCATTCCACCGGGTACGGCGTGTCGGCCTGGCCGGCGTCGGCCAGAAACGACGCGGCGGTGCCCTTGTAGCGCCACACGCGCAAGGGTTCGGCAGCCTGGGCGCCCAGCAGGGCGCCAGCCGCGAGGGTGCCGCCAGCCAACAGTAATTGCCGACGAGTCAGGGTGTGCATGGCAGGTGCCTCAGTCGAGCAGGTCGGGTTCTTCGGTGCGGATCTGGTCCCACAGCGGCAGGAAGTTGAGCCAGGCGAAGAACTCGTGGCGGGCCTTGTCGATGCCACCTTCCAAGGCGTCCGCCGGCGGCACCAGCGGCTGCCCGGCCGACCGCGCGGCCAGGTGCACGCGGGCGGTGTCTTCGGCGAGGATGAACCGCCAGGCGGCGCTTTCCACCGTCGCGCCGGTGACCCACAGGCCATGGTTCTGCCACACCAGCAGGTTGTTCTGGGCGAAGGTCTCGACGAACGCCTGGCTGACGATGTTGCGGTCCTGTTCCAGCGCGCCACTGGCGGTGCGCAGGGCGTGACGCGGGAAGATCACCTGGTCATTGAGGAAGGCGCCGGACTCGGCGGTGATCGGCTCGAACAGCTGGCCCAACGACGACCAGACGCGGCCATGAAAACCATGAAAGTGCGCAATGCCGACTACGTCCGGGCGCGCCTGTTGCAGGTCGTGGTGCAGTTCCAGGGCGCTGGTATTCAGCAGGCCCTCGCCTTCCACCACTTGGCCATTGCCATCGACGCGCAACAAGTGCGACACGGTGATCTGCGAGAACGGCACGCCCAGCGGGTTGATCCAGTACTGCTCGGGATGGACCGGGTCGCGGGCGGTGAAATGTCCCGCCACGCCTACCTCGAAACCCAGGCGGCCGAACAGGCGATAGGCGGCGGCCAGGCGTTGCTTGCGGTGCAGGCGCTCTTGCAGCGGGTCGTCATGGGTGGGTACGGCGCCCAGCGCCAGGCGATTATTGTCGTAGGGCAAGGTGTAGATGGTTTGTGGGAACAGTGTGGAATGACTCATACAGGCAACCCCTGATCAGGCAGTTTTTATAGGCGAGCGAATCCGTGGCTCGGCAGGGCCGGCAGTGAAAACGCAAGGACGGTGTGGCGGCGGGAAGTGTGGTCAGGTCGTCATGATCAGGGGGGCCCTCGCAGGTGGGTATAGTCGGTGCTCACCTCCACCATGCGAGGGGTCGGGTCGAGTGTGTTGTCGCTGGGTTGAAAGGTATTCGTCTAAGAAACGTCTGTAAAAGGCTTTGTAGTCATATGCTAATAATCAGCTTTTTTTAATATGCTGGTTGGTGATGATCAGTTAATTGCATTTTTTGGGGTTTGGGGGGGATGGGGGGATCGGGGGCATATCCGTTATTTGGGTTATGGTCGACTATGGTTCCGCTCTTACAGCGGGTCACTTTTGGAAAAGAGCCCCAAAAGTAACCAAAAAGGCTCTTGCCCCAACACTCGGCACCTCGCCTAGGCTCGGTGTGCCCGTAATCCGACATTGATTTGGGGGGCCGCCGCCACGCGCCATCCATGGCGCGGGGCGGCTAAACCGGCATCCCTGCCGGTTTACCCCCCAAATCAATATCGAATTCCGGCCAGCGTGTTTGATGGGGCGCCTAGATCAAGATCAAGATCAAGATCAAAAGCAAAAGCACGGCGGCCTGGTAGCCGGCCTGAGTGGTTAGATCAAGAGCGGATATGTGTAGGAGCTGGCTGCCTGCTCCCACAGGGGCTCAAGGTATGGCTCAGGCACCCGGGTATATGGAGATCAAATGTGGGAGCTGGTTTGCCTGCGAAGGCGGTGGGTCAGGCAGCGAATGCATTAACTGACACACCGCCTTCGCGGGCAAGCCCGCTCCCACAGGGGGTTCAAGGTATGGCTCAGGCCCCCGGGTGTATAGAGATCAAATGTGGGAGCTGGCTTGCCTGCGAAAGCAGTGTGTCAGGCACCTGATGCATCAACTGACACACCGCCTTCGCGAGCAAGCCCGCTCCCACAGGGGGCCCAAGGTATGGCTCAGGCAACCGGGCATATGGAGATCAAATGTGGGAGCTGGCTTGCCTGCGAAAGCAGTGTGTCAGGCACCTGATGCATCAACTGACACACCGCCTTCGCGAACAAGCGCGCTCCCACAGGGGGCTCAAGGTATGGCTCAGGCACCTGGGTGTATGGAGATCAAATGTGGGAGCTGGCTTGCCTGCGAAGGCGGTGGGTCAGGCAACAATGCATCAACTGACAAGCCGCCTTCGCGGGCAAGCCAGCTCCCACAGGGGGCTCAAGGTATGGCTCAGGCACCCGAATATATGGAGATCGATTGTGGGAGCTGGCTTGCCTGCGAAGGCGGTGGGTCAGGCAGCGAATGCATCAACTGACACACCGCCTTCGCGGGCAAGCTGAACTGGCCTAATGATTTTGGACACCTCAATCGGGCGCTATGATGGCGTCCAAATCTGAGGTGTTTGGATATGCGTAAATCTTATTCATGTGAGTTCAAACTCAAGGCTGCCAGCATGGTGCTGGACGAGGGGCAGTCGGTTCCCGAGGTCTGTGCCAGCTTGGATATTGGCCCTACGGCCTTGCGCCGCTGGGTCGATCAAGTTCGCAAGGAACGCTTGGGCTCGACTCCGGTGGGAGCCAAGGCGATTACCGCGGATCAGCGAGAGATCCAGGAACTTAAAGCCTTGCTCAGGCAAAGAGACCGGGATATCGAAATCCTAAAAAAGGCCAGTGCTCTCCTGCTTTTGGACGCCAAAGATCACTCTCGTTGATCTGTGAGCTGGGCGAGCAGTACGGCGTTAACGATTGCTGTCGTGTGTTCGGAATAAACCGCAGTAGCTTTTACGCATGGCGTCAGCGCCAAGGCAAGGTGAGCCCTAAGCGAGAGAAACTCAAGGCTATGCTGGTCAAGCACCACAGGGCGTCGAGAGAGTCTGCGGGCGCTCGTACCTTGGCTAAACAGCTGCAAGCCGGCGGGCATGATGTCGGGCGGTTCATGGCTCGCAGCTTGATGCGAGAAGCAGGCATTGTCAGCCGTCAACGCCGGCGCCATAAGTACAAGTCACCTGGCGTGGAGGCTTTGGTGGCACCGCATGTGCTCAAACGCAAGTTTGATGTTGCGACGGTCAATCAGGTGTGGTGTGGGGACGTGACGTACATCAAAGTCGGCAAGCGTTGGCTGTATTTCGCGGCGGTTCTGGACTTGTTCGCTCGCCGGATTGTGGGCTGGTCGTTTTCGATGATCTCTGATGCCACGCTGACCTGCGAAGCCCTGCGCATGGCGATTGAACTGCGCGGTCGCCCAAAAGACGTACTGTTTCACTCCGACCAAGGTTGCCAGTACACCAGCCATAAATTCAGAAATGAACTGCTGGAACATGGACTCCGACAAAGCATGAGCCGTAAAGGCGAATGCTGGGATAACGCTCCGATGGAGCGTTTCTTTGGAAGTTTGAAATCAGAGTGGGTGCCAGAAGCAGGCTACGGGTCGGAACATGAGGCCCGAGCGGATGTGCAGCGCTATGTATCGCGCTACAACATCACCAGGCCGCATAGCTACAACGACTATCGGTCACCAGTCGCCAGGGAGAAGCTGGTGGCGTGAAACCTTAATCGGTGTCCAAGATTACTTGACCAGTTCAAGCCCGCTCCCACAGGGGGTTCAAGGTATGGCTCAGGCACCCGGGTATATGGAGATCAAATGTGGGAGCTGGCTTGCCTGCGATGGTCGTTAACGATGACGCGGAAATATCAGAATGTACGCGGCGTTATCACATTTTTTCGCCGGCAAACCGGCTCCCGCAGAGAGCAAAAAGCGCACCCACGATGCGAAGCGAGCCGCTTTTGATCTTGATCTGAGGCGCCCCATTAAACACGCTGGCCGCACGCAGGTTTGAATCCGTGGGTAACCCGGCAGGACGCCGGGTTAGCCGCACTGGGCCAGGGATGGCCCATTGCGGCGGCCCACGGATTCAAGCCTGCGTGCGGGCACACCGAGCCTAGGCGAGGTGCCGAGTGTTGGGGCAAGAGCCCTTTTGGTTACTTTTGGGGCTCTTTTCCAAAAGTGACCCGCCGTAAGGGCGGAACCCATTGCAGCCATTACCCAACAACGGATCCCCACACAATCTAAGCCCCAACAACCCTCAAAACCTCATCCGTCACCCGCGCCGCCGTGTGGCGATTCACCGGCACCGGCAAGCCCAGGTGCCCACGCAAAGTGTCGTGGCTGTACTCATGGCGAAACAACCCACGCTCACGCAACAGCGGCAACACCTGATCGGTAAACCGCGCAAAGTCATCCGGCGCGCCCACGTGGATGTTGAAACCATCCACCGCGCCCTCCACAAACCAGCGTTCGATCTCATCCGCCACGGTCTTCGGCGAGCCGACGAAACTCGAAAACGGCTTGGCAAAACGTAGCGCCGCCTGGCGCAGGGTCAGCTTCTGGTCGCGGGCCACTTGCTTGATGTTCTCGGCATGCCCGCGATAGCCGTTGCTGCCCAGGTCGCCCAGTTCCGGAAAAGGTTCGTCGAGCGGGTACTGGCTGAAGTCGTGGTAGTTGAACGGCCGCCCCAGTTGTACCAGCGCCTTGTCCAGGTCCAACTCGCCATTGCGCGCGCGGTCGATGGCCTGGGCCTCCTCGTCGGTGTCGGCAATGATCGGCGAAATGCCCGGCAGGATGGTCACGTGGTCAGGGTTGCGCCCCGCCGCTGCGGTGCGTCGCTTGATGTCGCTGTAGTAGGCCTGGGCGTCCTCGAAGTTACCCACGCCGGCAAAAATCCCCTCGGCATAATTGGCCGCCAGGCTGCGCCCGGACTCGGAGATGCCCGCCTGGAAAATCACCGGCTGACCCTGCGCCGAACGCTGGATATTCAGCGGCCCGGTCACCGAGAAAAACTCGCCATGGTGGTCGAGACGATGCTGGCGCTGCGGATCGAGGAAGACCTTGCTGGCTTTGTCGCGCACGAAGGCATCGTCCTCGTAGGAGTCCCACAGGCCTTGCACCACCTCCAGGTGTTCGGCCGCGCGGCGGTAGCGCTCGGTATGGTCGATATGCTGTTCACGACCAAAGTTGCCAGCCGCGCCTTCAAGGCCAGTGGTGACTACGTTCCAGCCAGCACGCCCGCCGCTGATCAGGTCCAGCGAGGCGAACTGCCGCGCGACGTTGAAAGGTTCGGTATAGGAGGTGGTCAACGTCGCCACCAGGCCGATCTTCGAGGTCGCCCCGGCGATGGCCGAGAGCAGGGTCAGCGGCTCCAGGCGGTTGAGAAAATGCGGCGCCGAATCCGCAGTGATGTAGGGGCTGTCGACGATGAAGACCAGGTCGAACTTGGCCGCTTCCGCCTGCCGCGCCTGGGCACGGTACCAGTCGATATCGACACTGGCATCGCCTGGGATCTGCGGGTGCAGCCATTCGTTTTGCGCGGTGCCAACACCGGTGAGGATGGCGCCGAATTTGAGTTGCCGCGGTGCTGTGGACATGGGAGGTCTCCTGGTTGGCATCAAGCGGTGCGGGCAGCGATGGCTTCGACTTCCACCAGTGCACCGGGCAGTGGCAACGCCACCACTTGCAACGCCGTGCGCGCGGGTTTGTGCGGCTGCTCGGGCGTGCCGAAGAACTGCGTATAGCCACGCTGCAAGCCGGCAAAATCGAGCTTGCCGGCCGTCTCTTCGGCGCCGACCAGGAACACGCGCAATTGCACGATATCGCTCAGGTCGAGGTCGTGTTGCTGAAGGATCCTGCGGATCTTGTTGAACACCGACACGGTCTGCACTTCGGTATCGCCATAGGCCGCCGGCGTGCCCGCCTGGGCATTGGCGTCGTGCAGGTCCGGCAAGGTGCCGCTGACGAAGATCAGGCTGGCGGAGGCCGGCACGGTGACGGTCTGCGAGATCGGGAAATCGCCGACGCTGGTACGTTGAATACTGTCGCTCATAGTGTTGATCCTCAGGAGGCGGCCAGGGCCGCAAGGTGGGTTTGTTGGGTCACGCGCTCAGCCAATTGCGCGACCACATGCCGTGCCGAGTTGGCCGCCGATTCCTGCCAGATACCCACGCCGCTTTGCACCAGGCCATCGCCGGCGAAGTACACGCGCCCATGCGCCTGTTCGAGCAAGGCACTGGCGTCGGCGGGGAAGTGTTCGCGTTGCAGCCACGGGCCTTCGCTGTAGGGAATCTGTTCCCAGGACACGGCCAGCGGGTTGCGCAGGTGTTTCGAGTAGCCCGGGTGCAACAGCTCCACGGCTTCCTTGGAGGTGGCGTACTGCTTGTCGAACGGCTGGGCGCCAAAGGCCGCGGCGCCCTCCCCGGTCACGTAGCCCGCCACCAGCAGGCCTTCGCGGGTATTGAGGTCGTTGCTCGGGTACCACAGCAGGCGCGCCGGGTGCTCGATCCAGGACAGGCCGCCGTAGGTGCGATAGTCGGTCTCCCAGAAGCGCGGCGATTGCCAGGCCACTTTGGTGGCCTGGTCGCTGCGGGTGCTGAGCAAGGCGGCCTTGATCGGGTCGCTGAAGTCCGTATCGAGCCTGGCCAGCAGCGGCAGCGGCAGGGTCGAGACCAGGTAATCGGCGCGAACCACCTGTTCACGGCCACTCGGGGTGTCGTGGTAGGTGACAGCCACGCCGTCTTCCAGCTGGCGGATCTGGCGCACCTGCGCGCCCAGTTGCACCTGTCCACGAACCCGCTCGTAGAACGCATCGGTGATGCGGTCCATGCCGCCGACCGGCTGGAACATGGTCGCCGAGAATTCCGGAAATTCAGTGTGCAACAAAGCGCCCCAGAGTTCCGGATGCAGCAGTTGATCCAGCGCCAGCGGACCACGGCTGGCCGGCAAGGCACCAGGATGCGCGGGCGATTCCAGGTGCCCGGAACGAATCGTGCCCTCGAAGGCCAGCTCCTGGGACAGGTCGCCATACACCTGCAGGAACGCCAGCAACCGCGTGCGTTCTTCACTGCTCAACACATCATCGAGGGCATCGCGCTGCACCGCCTTGGCCAGCAACCCGGACAGGTGCCCGCGCGCATCGTTGATCGCCTGGCCGACGGTGAACGCCGGCTTGCTCACATCCGGCCGCACCTGGGCGCCATGGCTGCTGTTGACCAGCACTTCGAGGGGCACGCCCAGCTCGCTGCAGTAGTCGAGAATCGTGCGGTGCTGGCTGGGGATACGCGCAGGGCCGGCGTTGAAATACAGGCCCTGATCGAATGCCACAGTCTGCGTGCGACCGTCCTTGTAGTCGACGCGGTCGCCGTTGCGCAGGGTCCAGGTGCGTCCGCCGACCCGCTCACGCGCCTCCAGCACTTGCACACTGAAGCCGGCGCGGGTCAATTCCAGGACGGTGACCAGCCCGGCAATCCCGGCGCCGAGCACCAGCACGCGGGTGCCCTGCCCCAGGCCTTCCTTGAGTTTCAGCGGTTGCGGGCGGCGGTGGGATGAAGGCCCCAGGCCCAATACCGCGAGCGCATCCTTGACGGCTTTTTCGCCGCCGACCGCAGCAATGCTGGACAGCGCTTCACGTCGTGTCAGTCCCATGTCAAATCCTCCTTAATCCGGCAGGCCCGGTGGGTTGATCAGCGACTTGTCGACCCGCTCCACGTCCAGGCCCCAGCGTTGCAGCACCTGCTCGTATTGGCCGCCGGCAATCGCGCCTTCCAGCGCGGTGTGGATCGGCTTGACCAGACCATTGTCCTTGCGCGTGGTCACGGCGATATCCGCCTGCAACGGCCAGCCACCGTTGACGGTGCCGACGCGCTTGATGCCGCCGGTGATCGCGGCGGAATAGGCGTACACCGAGTTCGGCCCGAACAGCGCATCACTGCGCCCGGACTGCACCGCCAGTTGCGCGGCGGCCTGGTCGTCGAAGTACTGCAACAGCGCAGGCTTGCGGCCGGCCTTTTCATTGGCGTCGTTCCAGGCGAGCAGGACTTTTTCCTGGTTGGTGCCGGAGCCGACGATAATCTTCAGCCCGGCAATGTCCTCGGCCTGTTTGATCTCGGTGATCTTGCTGGTGCTCTTCACGTAGAAGCCCAGCACGTCCTGGCGATAGGTGGCGAAGTCAAAGCGCTTCTTGCGCGCCTCGGTCACCGTGACGTTGCTGATCACCGCATCGTATTTCCCCGAACTGACACCCAGGGGCCAGTCTTCCCAACTGGTCTGCACCACGTTGAGTTGCAGGCCGAGGCTGTCGGCCACCAGTTGCGCGGTATCGGCTTCGCTGCCGATGGTGGTCTTGTCGTCACTGGCGAGCAGCGCCAGGGGCGGCCCGGCGACACCGGACACGGCGACGGTGAACTTGCCCGGCTGGGCGAACTTGAAACCTGGCGGGATCTGCGCGATCGCCGCTTCATTGCGCGGCACATGGATGCGCACGCGGTCAGGGCTGAGGTCAACCTGTTGCACGGCGAAGGCGCTTTGCGCGGTGCTGACGGCCAGCGCCAGCAGGGCCACGCGGGCTGTGGTGATAAACATGGGCAGTCACTCCTTGAACTAAAGCACCTTGCCGAGAAAGGCCACGGTGCGGGGATGTCGGGGTTGGCGGAAAATTTGTTCGGGCGGGCCCTCTTCAATCAGTTGCCCGTCACAGAGGAACACCACGTGGTCGGCCACTTCGCGGGCAAAGCCGATCTCGTGGGTGACGATCACCAGGGTCACGCCCAATTGGGTCAGGCCCTTGATCACGTCGAGCACCTCGCCCACCAGTTCCGGGTCGAGGGCCGAGGTCGGTTCATCGAACAGCAGCACCTTGGGGTCCAGCGCCAGGGCGCGGGCGATGGCGACGCGCTGTTGCTGGCCGCCGGAGAGCTGGCGCGGGTAGGCGTCGACCTTGTCGGCCAGGCCCACCTTGGCCAGCAGTTCACTGGCCTTGGCCTGCGCCTCGGCCTTGCTCCAGCGCTTGTGGGCCAGCGGCGCCTCGGCGATGTTTTCCCAGGCAGTGAGGTGCGGGAACAGGTTGAAGTTCTGGAACACGAAACCGACGTCGATACGCCGCTTGAGAATCTCGCGCTCCTTGAGTTCATAGAGCAGGTCGCCCTTGCGCCGGTAGCCGACGTATTCACCGTCGATGGTGATGTGCCCGCTGTCGATCTTCTCCAGGTGGTTGATGGTGCGCAGCAGGGTGGATTTGCCCGAGCCCGAAGGCCCGAGAATCACCGTGACCTTGCCCGGATCGATGGTCAGGTCGATGTCCTTGAGCACCTGCTGGTTGCCAAAGCGCTTGCCCACGCCCTGGATCTGGATACGCCCTGCGCGTGCTTCAGCCATGGGTTTTCTCCTTCAGCCAGCCACGTATGCGTTGCAGCGGCGTGGGCGGCAACACGCGCGCGGTGCCCCGTGCAAAGTGGCGCTCGACGTAGTACTGCGCGCTGGTGAGCACGGTGGTGATGATCAGGTACCAGACGGTCGCGACGATCAGCAGCGGGATCACCGCCTGGGTGCGGTTGTAGATAACCTGCACGGTGTAGAACAGCTCCGGCAGGGCCAGCACGTAGACAATCGAGGTGCCCTTGACCAGGCCGATGATTTCGTTGAAACCCGACGGCAGGATCGAGCGCAGCGCCTGGGGCAGGATGATCCGGAAGATCCGCCGCGAAGCCGGCAGCCCCAGGGCCGCCGCGGCCTCATGCTGGCCGGCGTCGACGCCGATCAGGCCGCCGCGAATGATCTCGGCCGCATAGGCCGCCTGCATCAGGCTCAGTCCGAGCACCGCCACGGTGAATTGACTGAGCACGTCCACCGTCGACCACTCGGCGAAGACCACGCTGGTGAATGGCACGCCGAGCACGATGTGGTCGTACAGGTAGGCGAAGTTGTAGAGGATGATCAGCACCAGCAGCGCCGGCATCGAGCGGAAAAACCAGATATAGCCCCAGGCCAGGGCCGCCAGCAACGGCGACCCCGACAGCCGCGCCAGTGCCAGGGCGGTGCCGAGGATGATGCTGAACACGGTGCTCAGCAGGGTCAGCAACAGCGTCTGGCCGAGGCCGCGCAGCACCGACGGCGAGAAGAACCACTGCCCGAACACGCCCCACTCCCAGCGCGGGTTGGTGGCCAGGGAGTGCACGATGGCGAGCAGCACCAGCGCGGCAAAGATCGACCCTGCCCAGCGCCAGGGGTGCCGGGCCGGCACCACCTGCAGGGCCTTGATCGGCGTGGAGACACGGCTCTGGCGAACCGGCTGGTCGGTGACCTCATCAATCAGGTCATAGGATTTGGCGACGATGGGCATGGTTTATTCCTCGGCCTTAGAAGGCATAGGTCAAGCGGGTGTAGTAGTAGCCACCGGTAAAACCGAAGGGCGAATAGGTGCCGTAGCTGCTGACCATGGTGCTGCTGGGTACGCCTTGTTTCTTGGGGTAGACGTCGAACAGGTTCTTGGCCCCGATGGCCACGTTGAGGTCTTTGGTGAGGTTGTAGCCAAGGTCGAGGTCGGTGATCCATTTGGCGCTGTAGACCCGGTCGAGGCTGCGGTCATCGGAGACGTTGACCTCCTTGTAGGAGCCGTAGCGGGTCAGGGCCAGGTTGAGGTTGAAGCGGTCGATGCTCCAGTCGCCGCCCAGGATCAGCTTGGTGCTGGGCTGCACACCGGTGATCAGGTTGCGCGCCTGGCGGTCCATCAGGTCATAGGGGGTGCCCAGGATCGTGGTCGACTCCTTGTAGTTGAGGATCTTGGTCTGGTTCCAGTTGAACGCCGCCGTCCACTTCAGCGCGCCGTATTGGCCCAGGTCCTGGCTGTAGTTGCCGACCAGGTCCAGGCCTTTGGTGCGGGTGTCGGCACCGTTGATGAAGTACTGCCCGCCGGAGGTGGAGGTGATGCCGTTGCCTTGCAGTACCTGGGTGATTTCCGGGCCCAGCAAGGTGCCGGTGAGGGTGATGCGGTCACGCAGGTTGATCACGTAGGCGTCGGCGGTGAAGTTCAGGCGATCGGTGGGCGTCAGGGTGAAACCGAGGCTGAAATTGGTCGAGCGCTCGGGCTTGAGTTCCTCGGCACCGAGGGCCTTGGCCGCCGCCGAACCGACCGGCAGCACGCCGTAGTTGATCGACTGGTACACCCCGTTCACCACGCCATACGTGGTCGAGCGCGCACTGAACAGGCTGTTGGCCAGGGACGGTGCACGGAAGCCATTGCTCACGGTGGCGCGCACGGCGAACTGCGGGGTGAAGTCATAGCGGGTGGTCAGCTTGCCGCTGCGGGTCGCACCCACGCCCTGGTTGTAGTGTTCGTAGCGAAAGGCAGTGCCCACGTACCAGTCCGGCACCGGGTTGAAGCCGACGTCGACATAGCTGGCCAGGCTGTTGCGCGAGGCGCTGCTTTCTTCATCCGGCGAAATGCCGTTGGTGACCTGCGCCCCGGACGATGCACAGTTGCCCGGCGCCACGCAGTAGCCGCCGTTGGCATAGGACGCGTAATCACCGGCCTGGACCTCATAAGTGTCACGTCGATGCTCGAAGCCGTAACTCAGGTCCAGGGGCTTTTGCAGGCCGATGTCGAAGCCGCGCTTGAAGTCGAGGTTGGTGGTGAGTTCGGTGGAAATCCAGGTGCCGGAGGTGAAGTGGTTCGGCGTGGCCTCGCCCAGCGATGGGTTCTGGTTATGCGTGGTGCCCTGCTCTGCGTCGTTGCGCCCGTAGGTGGTGGACAAGTCCCAGTCCCACTCGCCGACCGTGCCTTTGCCACCCAACGCGGCCTGGAAATCGTCCTCGTCGATAAACCAGGTCGGCGTGTAGCCGCCAGGGTAACCGTTGGGTCCGGTGGTAATGGTGTTGGTGATGGTCGGCAGGCGGAAGTTCTGGCCCTGCTCGGCCTTGCGTCGCGAATACGTGGTGAAGGAGTAGAGGCTGAAGCTGTCGTCGATCGGCAACTCGGCGTTGTAGCCCAGGGTCAGCAGGTTGGTCTTGGGGGTGCCGTAGCCGCCGTAGGTGGAGCGCCCGGCCTGCTCATAGGCCTGGGCGTAGGTGTAGCCATTGGCGCTGGCCTTGTTGTCATCGTTCTGGCTGCGTGCATCCAGCGCCAGCTGCACGATGCCGCCGTTGCCGATTTCAAAGCCCTTGTTGAGGCTTTGCTGCACGGTCTGCTTCTTGCCGTCATAACCCTGGCCGACATTGGTCACCGAGGTGCCGCTGGTGTCGGCCTTGAGGATCACGTTGATCACCCCGGCGATGGCATCCGAGCCGTACTGGGCAGCGGCGCCGTCGCGCAGCACTTCCACATGGTCGATGGCGCTGATGGGGATCAGGTCGAGGTCGGCCGGCGCCGCGCCGGTGTTGATGCCGTTGATATTCAAGGTCGCGGCCGTGTGGCGGCGCTTGCCATTGACCAGCACCAGCACTTCGGCGGCGCTCATGCCGCGCAGGTTGGGTGCGCGGGCAATGCCGCTGGCGTCCCAGCCGGTCTTTTCCGGCAGGGTCAGCGACGGGACCACCGCGCTCAGGGCTTCCATCAGACCGGGCTTGCCGGTGCTCTGCAATTGCTTGGCGCTGACCACATCGATCGGCACCGGGCTGCTGGTGACCGTGCGTTGTTCGGCGCCACGGTTACCGGTGACCACCACGGTAGACAGGGTGCTGTCGTCCTGGGCGTGGGCCGCAGCGGCCAGGATTGCCAGGGCCACTACGGCGGTCGGTTGTAAAACGTGCTTCATAGCCACTCCAGACTTTCCAAATCGCGAGGTCGGGCAATCACGCGGTCGTGCGCGGTGCTCGATGTTTTTTCAAGGGGTGTTGCGGCGATTGGAACTAGGTGTGGGGCAGGTGTGGGGATTGAATTGGCAACATACGTTGAACTCCCTTCCAACGATTCTGCCGCGGGGCGCGTGACCCGGTTGTGGCGGGCAGAATCTGAATTACGCTGGGTACCATCCGAGGTCAGGGGTAGGCTGTTGGATTCAACATAAAGGAATGGATATCAAAAATATAATGCTATTTGGGCATAAGCTAATATTCTCTAAATTCATTATTTGTTATTTGTTTTATTCTTGTTGGTAATGTCTTTTTGAGATTATGTTTGGTGGGGGTGGGGGTACATATCTGTTATCTGGGTAACGGCGGCTATGGGTTCCGCCCTTACGGCGGCTCACTTTTGAAAAGCGCAAAAGTAAGCAAAACGCTCTTGCCCCACCACTCGGCACCTCGCCTAGGCTCGGTGTGCCCGAAAACAGGCAGCCCGAAGCGGGCCGCCGCGACGGGGCGTCCCTGCCCCGTCGCGGCTAAACCGGCGTCCTGCCGGTTTACCCGCTCCGTACTACCTGTTTTCGGCCAGCGTGGTTAATGGGGCGCCTGAGGATCAAGATCAAAAGCCAGATCAAAAGCCGGATCAAAAGCTGATTGGCTTTTGTGTGGGAGCTGGCTTGCCTGCGATGCGCACACCTCGGTAAATCAGGCATACCCAGGTGACGCCATCGCAGGCAAGCCAGCGCCTACATGTTGACCACACCGGTCGGTTCAAGGCCGCAGCAGCTGCATCTGCTGCCGATAATCATCTGTCACCTGCCGCGCCTGGCCATTGCTGGTGATCACCTTGGGCGTGATCAACACTATCAACTCGGTGCGATCCTTGGACTTGCTGGTATTGCCGAACAACCACCGCAACCCGGGGATTTTCCCCAGGTACGGCACCGCGCTGACGCTCTCGGCGTTGTCCTGCTTGATCAACCCACCGAGCAATACCGTCTGCCCGCTCTGCACCGCGACCTGGGTCGACACCGAGCGCGTGGAGATGCGCGGGTTCACCGGCGTGTCGCTGTTGGAACCCGGGTTCTCGGCGTCGCTGACCTGCTGTTGAATATCCATATACACCAGGCCACCCGGATTGATGCGCGGCACCACATCCAGGATCACCCCGGTCTGTACATATTCGACGCTGCTCAAGGTGGTGTCCGCATCGCCGGTGTTCACCGTGGTCTGGCTGATGGGAATGTTGTCGCCGACCTGGATCTGCGCCGGCTGGTTGTTCATCACCACCAGCGACGGCGCCGACAGCACCTGGGTGCGACCGTTGGTTTCCAGGGCGTGCAGGGCCACTTGCAGGTTGGAACTGACGAAGGAGTAGAACAGCGAATCCGTCGCGCCCAGCCCTGCCCCGCCGCCGCCCAGGGCGCCTTGGCTGCCCGACGCATTCGCCACCGTGGTGCTGGCGGAATTGCCCGCCAGGCGCCCCAGGTACCACTGCACGCCGAGGTCCAGCTCGCCGGTGAGCTTGACCTCGAGGATGCGGGTCTCGATCTGCACTTGCAGCGGTGGGTTGTCGAGGCGCTTGATCGCGGCTTCGATCTCTTTCCACTGTGCCGGGCGGGTGCGCACCAGCAGTTGGTTACTGCTTTGTTGTGCGGTGATGCGGGTGCCGGCCTCGAGGCTTTTATCCGGCGCGGCGGGTGGCGTTTCCCCGGTGGCTTCGGGCTCATCGGCAGGCGGCGGCGGAGTGTTCTGCAAGCCGCCGCCGCTGCTGTTGAGCGATGACAGGGTGGTGGTGCGCAGGCCCGGTGCGACTCTGGCCGGGGTGTCGTCCTTGATCGCGCCATTGCCGTAGATCTGCCGCAGATATTTGGCCAGGTCGGAGGCTTTCATGTTGCGCACATCGTAGACGTACATCTGCGGCTCGTTGCCGCCGCCTTCATCGATGGTGCGGATCCAGTCGCCCACTTCGCTGAGGTACTGCGGCTGTGAAGAGATCGCCACCACCGAATTGGTGCGCTCGATTGGCAAAAACCGCAGCATGCCGGCCAGGGGCATGCCGCTGTCCGGGCCGAACAGGCTCTGCAGCTCAGGCATCAACTCGGCCACCGAAGCACGTTGCAGGCCGAATACGCCCACCGACATGCCCTTGAGCCAGTCCACGTCGAAGGTGTCGATGGTGTCCTGGTAATTGGCCAGTTCATCCGGGGTGCCCGCCAGGCTGAGCACGTTGCGCGCCGGGTCCACCAGCAAGAATGCGTTCTCCCGGGCGAACGGCTTGAGCAGTTTCTGCATCTCGGTCGCCGAGATATACCGCAACGCAAACAGCCGCGCCGACAAGCCGCTGGACGGCTTGGCCACCGGCATTTGCGGCACCAGCTTGCCCGCCACGGCCTGGTTGGCCGGCAGGATCACGTAGCGCTGGCCCTGGCGGATCATGGCGTTGTCGGTCCACGACAGCAGGGTTTCGAGGATCGACAGCGCCTGCTGTTTGTCCACCGGCTTGGAGGTGGAAAAGCTGACATTGCCCTTCACGCCCTGGGCAATGGTGTAATTCTCATGCAACAGGTCGCCCATCACGCTGTTGATCACCGCTTCGATGGGCTGGTCCTGGAAGTTGAACACGATATCGCCGCTGCCCTCCTCCTTCCCCTGCGCCGTGGCGGCGGGCTGGCGCACGAACTGCTGGTTGCCGCGAATCAGCTGGCGCTGCGGCGGCGCAGGGATGGCCGCCTGCGGGTTTTCGGCCACGGGCGGTGCGCTGGGCGGACGCTGCGAACCGGTGCCTTGCATGGCTTCGTGGAGCAGATCGTCGTCCGGCTCGAGACGCTCGGGAAAGGCGCCACAGCCACCCAGGGCAATGGCGGTGGCCAGGCAAAACGTTGAGGTGCGCAAATCGATCAAGGGAGGGGCTCGCGGGGAAGAGAAGTCGGTGGGCGGGAGGACGGCGGCGGCAAGCGCCTGGCGTAGAGGCTCAAGGTTTGCGTGCGGCCATCCAGCACAAAACGGGCGTATTGCGGGGTCAGGTGTTCCAGGCGCCAGCCGTTGGGCAGGGTCTGCCCCAGGCGCACAGTCAACGCGCGGCCATCGGCCTGCTTGAGCATCGCCATCTGCAGGTTGCCGGTGATCATGATCCCGCTGAGGGTCAGGTTGGCCAGGCTCGACACCTGGGCCTTGCCGACCACGCGATCGGGGCTGCGATCGGGGCTGAACAGCGGCGCCTGCCAGGTGGCGGCGAGGCTTTCCAACGGCACGCTGGGCGCCACCTGCACGCTGGCGGAAGGATGGGCACGCGCGGCGGGCTCGGGCAGCCACTGCGGTTCATCGCCGATGCTGCTGAGGATCACCGCCATCAACACGCCCAAGGCGGCAGCCAGGACCAGCAGGCCCCATTCGAGGGGGCGCAAGGCACTGATCATCGCGCCCCCTGCGGTTGCAGGTAGCCGCGCACCAGCAGGTGCACCACCAGTTGGCCCGCGCCGCCACTGGCCGGGGCCTGCTGGGCACGGCGCACGCGCAGTGCATCGACGAACAGGAACGGCGGCTGGTATTCCAGCTCGTGCAGGATCGCCGTGAGCGGCTCGATGGCGCAGTTGAGGGTGAGGCTGACCTTGACCTGGCGATAGGGCTCGCCGTCGTCCTGGTCCGGGGTGATGGGCTGGCGCTGGGTCAGGCTGCAGCCGCCGCCGAGGTTGGCGTGGCTGTTGATCAGGTCGGCGAGGCGCTGCATCAGGTCGGCGGCAACCACGTCGGGATCATCCCCGGGCAACAGGCTGGTGCTGCTGGCCGGGTCCTGCCTGGCCTGCTCCAGTTGCTGGCGCAGGGAATCGCCCTGGCGCAGCACACCGGCGTAGCGTTGCTGCTGCTCGCGCAGTTGCTCGGCCTGTTCGCCCATGGCGCGCAGGGGGCCGGCGAACCAGCTGTCGATCAGCAGCCAATAGGCCGCGCCGACCACCATCGCCAACAACAGCAAGGCCGCGCCGCGACGTTCACGGGGTGTGAGGGGGCGGCGCATCGGCGGCCTCCTGGCGTAGATGAGCGCGCAAGGCAAACTGGTCCTTGCCGGTGCGGGCATCGGGTTGAATCACCCCTTCGAACTGGGCGTTTTCGAGGCTGTGGCAGCCCTTGATCCGGGTAATCAGGGCGCTGGCCTTGGCGCTTTGCCCGGCAAACGAAATCTCGCCGTCCTTCACATCCAGCTGGTCGAGCCAGGTGTCGGCGGGCAGGCAGGTGGTCAAGTCATTGAGCAGCGCAGCCAGGGGCGGTTGTGCCAGTTTGCGCCGGGTCAGGTACTGCGCCGCACCACGTGTCGTGAGCAGTTGCTGGCGCAGCGCATGCACGTGCGCGACCTCGGCCTTTTGTTGCTGGACACTGGCGTGCATGGCGTCGAGCACGCGTTGGCGGTCGTTGAGCCACAGCAGCATCGCCGCGATCAGCAAGGCGCCGCACAGCCACGGCAGGCTGCGTTGCAAGCCCTTGCCCACCGGGCGTTGACGCGGTCGCAGCGGCGCTGGAAGCAGGTCGATGCCCAGGTTGGCCACATCCACCCGATGGGGATGCAGACCGAACGCTGCGCAGTCGATGAGGATCTGGTCCAGGCGCTCGCGCAGGATGGCGACCAATGTCACCTCAAGGTGGCTGGACGTGCGCCGTTCCTGGCGGGCGACGAAGTACAGCTGTTCGGCTTCGA
Organism: Pseudomonas sp. TH21; assembly: GCF_016651025.1. Taxonomy (NCBI): domain Bacteria; kingdom Pseudomonadati; phylum Pseudomonadota; class Gammaproteobacteria; order Pseudomonadales; family Pseudomonadaceae; genus Pseudomonas; species Pseudomonas sp. TH21. The sequence continues at coordinate 4,432,845 of NZ_JAEKEQ010000001.1, forward strand.
ACGGCGTGTAGCGATCCAGTTCATAGCCGACCACGGCGTTGAGATTGCGCGCGGCTGCCAGCGGCAGTTGCACGGTTTGCAGCAACACCGCCTCGGGCGCGAGCATCAGCACCTGGCGCGTGCTATCCACGGCAACCGGCGCCGTCAGCGGCCACGGGTGGATCTGCTCCGGCGGTTCGCGCAGCACCAGCCAGCGCGGCAGGCAACCGCGCAGTTCCGCGAGCCACAGGCGCCAGCCCTGTTGCAGCAGGCTGCCACGCCAGTGCCGGGCGATGGGTTCGAGTCGATTCATTCTTGCCAACGCAGCACCCGGTAGGGTTGTGCGCTGTCCTCCGATGGGCTCAATAAAACCGTGACTTGCAGCCGGGCCTGATAGCCGCCGGGGCGCTGGGCGCGGCTGTCGACCACCAGCACTTCGCCCGGGTCGGCGCCCTCGGCGTCCGCGTGTGGCAGGTTGAGTGCCTGGCGCATCAAGGGACTGGCGAAGGCCGGGTCGGGGCGATCGAGGTCGCTCCACAAGGTGATCTCGGGCAGCAGTTGGCTGTACAGCGCCTGGGTCATGCCGGGCAACTGGCGCACTTCTTCCAGCACCCGAAACGGCGCCAGGCCCTGGTTGCGTCGCGCCTCCAGCGCCTTGGCCCACTGCCCGGCCTCGGCCGGACTGGCGCCGCAGGCCAGGGCCAGGTGCATGAGGTCCTGCGCCTCGGCGTTGATCAGGTAGAGCTTGCCGCGCTCGCTGCGCAGGTTCACCTGCACCTGCGCGTCATCAAAACTCAAGGCCCGGTCGCGGCCATCGGCGATCCAGTGTCGATCAGCCATGGCCATGGCGATGCCGGCTTCGGCGGCCAGTACGGTCTGGGTGTGCTGGCGCAGCCACAGGGCCTGGCGGCTTTCCAGTTGCACCCAGCCGGCCAGGCCGCCGAGCAACACGGCGAGCAAGGCCAGCACCCACAGCACCAGCAGCAGCGCCGCACCGCGCTGGCGCCTCATTCCTCGACGCTCCCACTGGACAGGTTCAGGCGCAGGGCAATTACCTGGGTCACCCAGGGCACCGGTCCGTCGACATGCGCGGCGATACGCACCGCCGCCGGCAGGCGCCGGGGCCACGGCCAGGTGTCGATCCAACCAGTCGGTTGGCCCAGCGGGGATAGCCCGCGATAGCTCAATTGCAGCCTTTGCAGGTGGTCGAGCAGCACCTGCGGCTCATCACGCGCGACGGTGCTGGCCGATTCCAAGCGCGAAAACGCCACCTGCAATTGCTGCCCGGTCCTTTGCACCGTGAAGCGTTGAATCCCGCCGCCGAGTACACCGGGCAAGGTCGCCACAAACTGCAGGCGCTCGGGCGTGCCGACAAAAAAGCCCTCGGCCTGGCTGTCGTCCTCGGTCACATCCAGGGGCAGCGCTTCGCTGATCGCCGTGCGCAAGAACTGCTGGGCGGCGCGCCTTTCATCCAGGCTGACTGTGTAGCGCTGGGCCTTGGCCACCGCGCGATTGGCGCCCAGCAATGCGCCGCCCACCAGCACCAGCAACGCGCTGAGCAAACTCAGGACCACAAGGATTTCCAGCAAGGTAAAGCCCTGCTCGCGGCGCGTCACAGGCGTGCCTTCAGGGTGCTGAAGTGCGCCTGGTGCTGGCCTTCGCGCACGCTCAGGTCGAGGCGAAACAGCTGCGGCTGCTGGCGGGTACGGGTCAGTTGCCAGTGGATGCCATCCAGTTCGCCCTGGCTGCGCCCTTCGACCAGGCGCCCGGCCGCTTCCTGGTCCAGCACGGTGAGCGCCACGTGGGTGAGCCGATCGCTGCGGGCGACCTGTGCCAACGAGCGCGCGCTCTGGCCGAACGCGACCAGCAGCACCGTGCTGCACACCGCCATCAGCGTCAACGCCGCGAGCATTTCAAGCAGGGTGAACCCTGCCTGGCGTTTCATGGCAGCACCCGGGACTGGACGCTGCCGGTCAGCCAGCCGACATCAATGCGCCAACGCCGACTGCCGTTGGCCAACACCAGATGGCCACCGGTGGAACTGCCATCGGGGTAAAACTCGATGGCCGATCCCGCCTGTTCAGCCGTGTGCAACCTGACCTGCAACTCAGGCGGCCAGTGTTGCAGCGCACGGCCCGGCGCCTGGAATGTCCTGCCCGGCAAATCAAATGCCGTGCGCGCTACCTGGCCGTCGACAATCGCCCCGGCCCGCGTGGTACGCAGCGCATCGACCAGTTGCCCGACCACCCGCCGCTCCTGCGCCGCCTGCAGCCCCTGGCGCACCCCCAGCCCCAGCAGCCCGGCAGCGACGCCCAGCAGCAGGATCACCACCAGCATCTCCAGCAGGGTAAAGCCGCGCTGGGCCATCGCCGGGTTACTCCCAATTGCCCAGGTCGGCGCTGTAGCCGTCGCCGCCCGGTTGGCCGTCCTGGCCGTAGAAGATCAGGTCGAAAGCGCCGTGTTCACCGGGGAAGCGATAACCGAAGGCGTGGCCGAACGGATCCTTGAGGTCCGACGGCTTGGCATATGGCCCGGCCCAACTGGCCGCGTTGCCGGGCTTGTCCACCAACTGCTGCAGGTTGTTGGGCGGCGAGCCGACATCCAGGGCGTAGCTGTCGATTTTCATGCTCAGGCTCGCCAACTGCGCCTTGCCCGCGCCGTATTTGCCCTTGTCCACATTGCCGCCGACCTGGCGCACCACAATGGTTGCGACGATGCCCAGCAGCACGATCACCGCGAGCATTTCCAGCAGGGTGAAACCGCGTTGGCGGCGTGAAGATTTCATCGGTCTGGCTCCTTGAAGGTTCATATATTGCTGGTCAGGCTCATCAGCGGCAGCATGATCGCCAGCATGATCACCGCCACCAGCACGGCCATGACCACAGTCAGCGACGGCACCAGCGCGGCGAGCAGGCGGTCGATGCCGCGCTTGGCCTCGACGTCGAAAATGTCGGCCACCTTGAGCAGCATGCTGTCCAGTTCCCCGGCCTGTTCGCCGACCTCAATCATTTGCAGGGCCAGCTCCGGCAGCAGCGGTTGGCTGCCGAATGCACTTGCCAGGGTGCCGCCGCCTTTCACCGACTCCGCCGCCTGCGCCACCTGGGCCTGCAGCGCGCGATTGCTGCAGACCTGCCGCGCGATCACCAGCGCTTGCAGCAGCGCCACGCCGTTGCTGAGCAAGGTGCCGAGGGTGCGCGCCAGACGCGCGGCTTCGACCCGCTGCAGCAGCGGACCGATCACGCGCAGGCCGAGCAGGCGCCGGTCGTGGCGTTGCCGGCGCAGGGGATCGCGCAGGCGCGCGGCGAGTGTCCAGGCCATCACGATCAATGCCGCCAACACCGCCAGGCCATAGCGACCGAGAAACTGGCCGAGCGCAAGAATCACCTCGGTGATCCATGGAATCGGCACGCCCAGGTCCTCGAAGATCGGCACGAATTGCGGCACCACATACGCCAGCAGCAGCGCCAGGGAACCGAGCACGCCGACCACCAGGAACGCGGGATAGATCAGCGCATTGATCACTTCGCCCCTTAATAACTGGCTGCGCTCCAGGTAATCGCTGAGCTGGCGCAAGGTGCTTTCCAGCGCGCCGCCCGCTTCACCGGCACGCACCATGCTCAGGTACAGCGGGGAAAAGTTGTCGCCCTCTTGCGCAAGCGCCGCGGATAACGTCTGGCCTGCCTTGACCTGCTCGCGGATGCGTTCGATCAACGCGCGCACCGCGGGCGGGCCGGGCTGTTTGAGCAACAGGCCGAGGGCACGTTCCAGGGGCTGGCCGGCGCCCAACAGCGTGGCCAGTTGCTGGGTGAAATTCACCAGCGCTGCGCCCTTCAACGGCCCGCGCGTGTTGCGCAGCAGCCGGCTGCCCGCCGCTTCGATGTGCAGCAGCAACAAGCCGCGCTTGTGCAAGGCGGCGACGGCGGCAGCCTGGTCGGCGGCATCCAACGTGCCGCTCTGCGTGGCACCCTGGCTGTCCAGGGCGCGGAATTTGAACAGGCTCACGCGCCCTCTCCACGGGTGACGCGCAGTACTTCTTCCAGCGAGGTAATGCCCGCCAAGGCCTGGCGCAGGCCTTCTTCATGCAAGGTGCGCAGGCCGGCACGACGGGCGGCCTGCTCCAGGGTGTCGGCGTCGGCGTGGCGCATCAGCAGGCTGCGCAGTTCATCGTTCATCACCAACAGTTCGGTGATGGCGCTGCGGCCGTGATAACTGCCACGGTAGAGCAGGATCGGGCGCTGTTCGGTCAGGCGGTCGAGGCCATGTTCCTCGACCAGCTCCGGCGGTGCTTCGAACGCCACGCGCGTGGCCGGGTCCAGCCGTCGCACCAGGCGCTGCGCCAGGATGCCACTGACGGTCGAGGCGATCAGGTAGCTTTCCACGCCCATGTCCAGCAGCCGCGTGATACTCGCGGCGGCGCTGTTGGTGTGCAGGGTGGACAGCACGAGGTGGCCGGTGAGGGAGGACTGGATAGCGATGCGGCAGGTTTCGAGGTCGCGGATCTCGCCGATCATGATCACGTCCGGGTCCTGGCGCACGATGGAGCGCAGCGCACCGGCGAAGTCCAGGCCGATGGCCGGCTTGACCTGGATCTGGTTGATGCCTTCGAGCTGGTACTCCACCGGGTCTTCCACGGTGATGATCTTGCGTTCGGTGGTGTTGAGCCGCGCCAACGCGGTGTACAGCGTGGTGGTCTTGCCCGAACCGGTAGGCCCGGTGACCAGCAGGATGCCGTGGGGCCGCTCCAGCAGATCGAGGAAGGCCGCCAGGCGCTGGCCGTCGAAGCCCAGGCTGGGGAAGTCGAACTGCACGGTTTGCCGGTCCAGCAGGCGCATCACCACCGATTCGCCGAAACTGGTTGGCACCGTGGAGACCCGCAGGTCCAGTTCCTTGCCCTGGATACGCAACATGATCCGCCCGTCCTGGGGCAGGCGCCGCTCGGCGATGTCCAGGCGCGCCATGATTTTCACCCGCGAGATCACCGCCGCCGACGAACTGGCCGGCGGTGCCTCGGCGTCGTGCAGCACGCCGTCGATGCGGTAGCGCACCTTGAGCTGGCTTTCGAAGGGTTCGATATGGATATCCGACGCGCGCTGTTCCACGGCGCGCTGCAGGATCAGGTTGACCAGGCGAATCACCGGCGCTTCGGAGGCCATGTCCTTGAGGTGTTCGATATCTTCCAGCGCGCCGCCCTGCTCATCGAGGTTCTCGATCAGCGTGCCCATGGCGGAACGCCCCTGGCCGTAATAGCGCTCGATCAGCGTGTCGACTTCAGTACGCGGGCCGATCGCCAGCCACACCGGCACCTGGCAGGCGTAGGCCAGGGCCTGGAACGGATAGGCCTGCGCCGGGTTGGCCGCGAGCACGCGCAACCCGCCCTGGTTCCAGCCCATGGGCACCACCTGGTAGTGGCGCATGAAGCGCTCGGTGAGCGCCGGCAAAGGGTCGAGCAGCGGCGGCGCGGCATCCGCCAGCAGCAGCGGCGCACCGAGCAGGCCGGCCCAGGCACGCGCCAGCTCGATTTCCGAGACCAGCCCCAGGCGCGTCAGCAGCCCCAGCAGGTCGTCGGCATCGGTGGACAAGCGCCGGGCACGCTCCAGATCGACGGTTTTCAGCCCGGCGTGCTGCATCAGCCACGCGCACACTTGGTCGGTGTGCGGTATCTGCAGATGGCAGGCATCGATAGGCATGGACGACATAGTAGTGGGTGTCTGATTGCGAGAAAGTATGGCTATTTGGAACTACTGGGCATTAAAGGTAAAAGGCCATTAGTTCGCCACGCCGCAGTCGAAGTTAACCGGGGTTATCGACTGGAAGTTACAACGCTAGTTCCGGAAGCTCGGAAACAAACTGAAAAGAATAGCCAAGGACTGTCCCGGATTTCCGGTACAACCCTTGATTTAAAGCCTTCGTTACCTGCCGTCAGGATTTGGCTAATTGCAATTAGCCACGTGCTTAGTTATTCAGGCACTTTCGCGCTCGATCAAGCGACATTGCAAAAGATTCAAGCGCTGAACTTCCTCTTCAACCGGCAATACGCCCAAACTTTGCAGAACCCGCGTCGCTGCTAATACACCGATATCCAGGGCCGGCGGTTTGATCGTACTGAGGCTCGGCAACAACATTTCGGCAAACGGATAATCGCCGAACCCCAGCACCGCGCAGTCCTGCGGGATCTTCACGCCGGCACGCTGCCCGGCCAACAGGCCGCCGGCGGCCAGGTTGTCATTGGCGAAGAAGATCGCGTCGGGCGGTGTCGCATGGCCCATCAGGGTTTCCATCGCCTGCTTGCCCGCTTCAAAGGGCGCGCGGTCAGCGTCGGGGGCGAATACCCAGGGGTGGACGCCCAACGCCGTCAGCGTCGCGGCGAACCCGTCTCGCCGTTCCAACGCGCTGAAGTCGCCCGGGGCGCTGTTCTGCACAAAGGCGATGCGCCGATAGCCCTGGCCATGCAGGTAGCGCGCGGCTGTGACGCCCACGTCGTAGTGGGAAAAGCCGATCTGCAACGGCTCGCGCTCGGGCACGTAGTCCCAGGTTTCCACCACCGGGATATCGACGTCGGCGATCATCTTTTCGGTGCCCGCGCTGTGGAAGCGACTGGTCAGCACCAGCGCCGCCGGTGACCAGCCGAGGAAGGCGCGCACCGCGCTTTCTTCCTGTTCGGCGCTGAAGTAACTGGACGCCAGCAACAGCTGATAGCCGTGGCGGCTGAGCGTGTCGCTGAAACCCTGGATGGTATTGGCGAAGATCGGCCCCGAGATGTTCGGGATCACCATCGCCACAATCCGTCCTCGCGCCGAAGCCAGCCCGCCGGCCACCAGGTTGGGCACATAGCCGAGTTCGGCGACTACCGCAGCGATGCGCTCGCGACGCTCGGGCGAGACCTGTTCCGGCTGGTTGAAATAGCGCGACACGGTAATCGCCGATACCCCGGCCTGGCGCGCCACGGTGTTCAAGGTGACGCGCCCGGCGCCACGGCGTTTGCGCGGTTTGTCTTCGCTCACGGGATGATCCTGTTAAAAACCAAAAAGAATATAGGGCTAATTTTTTAGTATTTGACGCTCTAAACCAGACCTACCAATAATGCCGATGTTAGCGCTAACAAAGCGCGTTGTCTGCTACTCGCTCGAGCGAATGCCCAAGACAGTTTCACAGGCGCTGACGGTCGCAAGAACCGCAGCGGTTCAGGGCATTTCTTTCGAGCGGACACAGCATGCACAGACGCACTCACTTGTTTTTACTCGCCGGTTTGACGGCGCTCCCCGTAACCGGCGCCTTTGCCGCCGACGAGGCGGAACCGACGCTCAAGTCCGTCACGGTCACGGCCACCCGCCGCGAAGAGTCGCTGCAAAAAGTCCCGGTGGCGGTCTCCGTCCTGGACGGCGAGCAACTGGAGCGCGACAACCGCAACGGCGTGGCGAGCATCGCACAACAAGTGCCGTCACTGAACTTCCGCACCGGCGCATCGAACAAGGACACGTCGCTGTTCGTGCGCGGCGTCGGCACCATTTCCACCTCCCCTGGCGTCGAGCCGACCGTGGCCACGGTAGTCGACGGCGTGGTCTACGCGCGCCCCGGCCAGGCCACCCTCGACCTGCTCGACCTGGAGCGCATCGAAGTGCTGCGCGGCCCGCAAGGCACGCTGTTCGGCAAGAACGCCTCGGCCGGCGTGCTGAACATCACCAGCAAGGCGCCGACGGCCGAAACCCATGGCTATATCGACCAGTCCTACTACAGCGGCAATGAAAGCCGCACCCGCTTCGGTATCGGCGGCAGCCTGGTGCCGGACGTGCTCAAAGGCTCGATCAGCACGTTGTTCGGCAGCTACGATGGCAACGTCGACAACCAACATAATGGCCAGGAGGTCAACGGCTACAACCACAAGGGCATTCGCGGCAAACTGGAATTCACCCCGAATGACGACGTGAAACTGACCCTGATCGCCGACTACATGCAGTCCCACGACGATGCGCCGAATGGCGTGGTGAGCAAGTCCCTGACCCCGGCCTTCGCCAATGCGTTGAACCCGGTGCGCGCCTCCAGCGACAACCGTGATATCAACACCGACACCCGCAGCCATGTGGAAGACACCAACAAGGGTTTGTCTGCGCAACTGGACTGGAACCTGGGCGACTACACCCTGACCTCGATCACCGCCTGGCGCGGCTGGGACAACACCCAGTACCAGGATGGCGACCGCCTCGGCAGCGTCACCGCCGCGTTCCCCGGCACCGCCGACAAAGGCGAGCTGGCCTTCGACCAATACTCCCAGGAACTACGCCTGGCGTCGCCCAAAGGTGAATTCCTGGAGTACGTCGGCGGCCTGTTCTACATGCACGGCAAAGACAAAGAGACCTACCAGCGCACGCTGACGACCACCACACGCACCGACCGCGGGATCGCCGACTACAGCACCACCAGCGACAGCTACGCGGTATTCGGCGAGACCACGCTGAATTTCACCTCGCGCTTTCGCGGCATCGCCGGCCTGCGCTATACCCACGACGACCTGAAATACGATCACCGTCGCACCTCCACCTCGGCCACCCTGGTCAGCGGGATTCAACCGGCCACCTCGAGTTCCGGCTCGGTGGATGAGGATGGCTGGTCCGGGCGCCTCGGCGTGCAGTACGACATCACCGACAACATCACCAGCTACCTCACCTACTCGCGCGGCTACAAAGGCCCGGCGTACAACGTGTTCTTCAACATGCTGGCGCGTGACACCGACGCGCTCAAGCCGGAAACCTCCAACACCTGGGAAGCCGGGATCAAGGCCACCGCCTGGAACAACCGTCTGACCACCAACCTGGCGGTGTTCCACAGCGATTACGACAACTACCAGGCCAACTTTTTCGACACGGTCGCCGGGCAGGTAGTCACGCGACTGATCAACGCCGGCAGCGTCAGCACCGAGGGCGTCGAACTGGATTACGCCTTGCAGGCCACCCAACAGCTGAAATTCTCGGGTGCCCTGGCCTACACCCGCGCACGCATCGATGAATTCGCCTGCCCGGCGGGCGCGGCGGCCACCTGTAATGTCAATGGCAAGCCGCTGCCTTACAGCCCGGACTGGAAAAGCTACGTGCGCGCCGACTACACAATCCCGCTGGATAACGGCCTGGACATCGAACTGGGCACCGATTACAGCTGGCAGAGCGAAGTGCAGTACGACATCAGCCAGAATGTCGACACTAAGCAAGGCGCCTACGGCATCTGGAACGCCAGCGTGGCCCTGGCCGACTACAGCAACGGCTGGCGCGTGGCGTTCCTGGCCAAGAACCTTGCCGACAAGTCCTACTCACCGCTGCTGGCCACCGGCGGCAACTACATCTACCGCGCCGTGCCCCGTGACGATGAACGTTACTTCGGCGTGCAACTGCGCAAGGATTTCTAAGCATGAGCCGTCAACTGAAACTCGGCGCCTTCCTGATGGCCACCGGGCACCATGTCGCCGCCTGGCGCCACCCGGACGTGCCGGCGAATGCCGGGCTGGATTTCGCCCAGTACAAACACCTGGCGCGCGTTGCCGAGGCGGCGAAGTTCGATGCGCTGTTCGTGGCAGACAGCATCGCTGCCGCCACCGGTGAGGTCGCCAGCCATATGGCGCGCTCGGACCATTTCGAACCGCTGACGTTGCTGTCGGCGTTGAGCGCAGTGACGGAGCATATCGGCCTGATCGCCACGGCGACCACCAGCTATAACGAGCCTTACCATGTGGCGCGTAAATTTGCCTCGCTGGATCACTTGTCCGGCGGGCGCGCCGGCTGGAACCTGGTGACCTCGGACAACGCCGCCGAAGCGCAGAACTTCGGGCGCGAGGAACACCTGGGCCATGCTGAGCGCTACAGCCGCGCGCGCGAGTTTCACCAAGTGGTCACCGGCCTGTGGGACAGCTGGGAAGACGATGCCTTTGTACGCGACAAAGCCAGTGGCACCTATTACGACCCGAGCAAACGGCATGTGCTGGAGCATGTCGGCGAACACTTCCGGGTCAAGGGCCCGTTGAATGTGGCGCGCTCGCCCCAGGGCCAGCCGGTGATCGTGCAGGCCGGCTCTTCCGAGGCGGGCCGCGAGCTGGCCGCGCAGACCGCCGAGGTGGTGTTTACCGCGCAGACGTCGCTGGCGAATGCCCAGGCGTTCTATGCCGACCTCAAGGCGCGGTTGAGCCGGTATGGACGTGACGCGGACGCGCTGAAAATCATGCCCGGCGTGTTTGTGGTGGTCGGGCAGACCGAGGCCGAGGCGCAGGTCAAATTCGCCACGTTCCAGGCGCTGGTTGAACCTGAAGTGGGCGTCGCGCTGCTGGGGCGCATGCTGGGCAATTTCGACCTGTCCGGCTACCCGCTGGACGGGCCGTTGCCGGCGCTGCCGTTGACCGACAGCGGGCAGCGCAGCCGCCAGCAGCTGTTGAGCGAACTGGCCGAACGCGAGCATCTGACACTGGCACAACTGGGCCGGCGAATTGCCGGCGGTCGCGGGCATTACAGCCTGATCGGCACACCCACGCAGATCGCCGACGAGCTGCAGCGCTGGTTCGAACAGGGTGCAGCGGATGGTTTCAATATCCTCGTGCCGCATCTGCCCGGTGGGCTGGAAGACTTTGCCCGCGAGGTAGTGCCCGAGCTGCAACGGCGCGGCCTGTTTCGCACCGAATACAGCGGCTCGACCTTGCGCGAAAACCTCGGTTTAGCGCGCCCGCAAAATCGCTTCAAGGAGGTTCAGGCATGAGGATTGCCGCGTTATTGCTCAGTCTGCTGGCGGTTACGCAAACCGCGTTGGCGGCTGCACCCGACACTTTGCGCATCGGCTATCAGAAAGGCTCGATTGCCCTGGTGCTGGCCAAGGAACATGGCTTGCTCGAACAGCGCTTTCCGCAGACGACGGTGAAGTGGATCGAATTCCCCGCCGGCCCGCAGATGCTCGAAGCGCTCAACATCGGTGCGCTGGACGTGGGCTCGACCGGTGACATTCCGCCGCTGTTCGCCCAGGCCGCCGGTGCCGACCTGGTCTACATCGGCGCCGAACCCGCCAAGCCCAGTGCCGAAACCATTCTGGTGCGCAACGACAGCCCGCTGCATTCAGTGGCGGACCTGAAGGGCAAGAAAGTCGCGTTCCAGAAAGGCTCCAGCTCTCACAACCTGATCCTGCGTGCCCTGAATAAAGCCGGCCTGAGCTACAAGGATATCCAGCCGGTGTACCTGCCCCCCGCTGACGCGCGCGCGGCGTTCGAACAAGGCAGCGTGGATGCCTGGGCGATCTGGGAACCCTACTCGTCACTCGCCTTGAGCCAGAGCCCCAGCCATGTGCTGGTCAACGGCGAAGGCCTGGGCCTCTCGGGGCCGGTGTATACCGCGCGGCGCGAATATGCGAACGCCAACGGCGGCTTTATCCATGATCTATTGGAGGAACTCAGCAGCGCCGAAGCCTTCACCCGCAGCCAGCGCGAAGACAGCCTGCGCGTGCTGACACAGTTCATGGGCCTGCCCCGCGAAGTGATCGCACGCTACATGGATAACCGCCCGCCTTCGCCGATCTTGCCGATTGATGAGGGGATCATTAACGCGCAGCAGGCGACGGCAGATTTGTTCTTTCAGAACCACCTGCTGCCCAAGGCGATTGAAGTGAAGAAGGCAGCGTGGAGTGTTGACGCTCGCTGATAGCAGTACCGTGGAGATGCCCATGAAGGCGGTGGGTCAGTTGACCTTGTATCGACGGATAGCCCGCCATCGCAGGCAAGCCAGCTCCCACAGGTTGGACGGTGCTCTGAGCCACAACACAAAACCCCATGTGGGAGCTGGCTTGCCTGCGAAGGCGGTGGGTCAGCCACTGCATGAGGTGACTGATACACCGCCTTCGCGAGCAAGCCCGCTCCCACAGTTTTGATCGCCGTCCGGGTTTGGATTCGGGGTGTTTCGCCCACATTCGCGCCGACGATACGACCCGGTTCGAACTTGAAATACAACCCAAATGTGGGAGCTGGCTTGCCTGCGAAGGCGGTGGGTCAGCCACTGCATGAGGTGACTGGTACACAGCCTTCGCGAGCAAGCCCGCTCCCACAGTTTTGATCGTCGTCCGGGTTTGGATTCGGGATGTTTCGCCAATATTCGCGCCGACTATACGACCCGATTCGAACTTGAAATACAACCCAAATGTGGGAGCTGGCTTGCCTGCAATAGCTGTCGGTCAGCCACTGCATGAGGTGACTGATACACCGCCTTCGCGAGCAAGCCCGCTCCCACAGTTTTGATCATCGTCCGGGCTTGGGATTCGGGGTATTTCGCCAACATTCGCGCCGACGGTACGACCCGATTCGAACTTGAAATACAACCCAAATGTGGGAGCTGGCTTGCCTGCGATAGCGGTGGATCAGCCACTGCATGAGGTGACTGACACACCGCCTTCGCGAGCAAGCCCGCTCCCCCATTTTCTAACCGAGCCGGGTGCTCTTCTCGACCAGGCACATGGGCGTGCCCCCCACCGGCTCCTGCATGATCTGCACTTGCACTTCAAACACCTGACGCATCAACTCGGCACTGATCACTTGCTCCGGCGCGCCATCGGCCACCAGCTTGCCGCCGTGCATCACCGCCAGGTGATCGGCGTAGCGGCAGGCCTGGTTGATGTCGTGGAGCACGGTGATCACCGTCTTGCCTTCGGCGGCGAGTTCGCCCATCAGGTCGAACAGTTCGACCTGGTGGCTGATGTCGAGGTAGGTGGTGGGTTCGTCGAGCAGCACCACGGGCGCGTTCTGCGCCAGCACCATGGCCAGCCAGGCACGTTGGCGCTGGCCGCCGGACAGGTCGGCCAGGGCACGGTCGGCCAGGTTATCCAGTTCCAGGCGCTGCATGGCCTGGGTCACATGGGACTGGTCGTTGCCGCTCAGGCGCCCCCACAGTGAGTTGTGCGGGCTGCGGCCGTAGGCGATCAGCTGGCGCACGCTGACGCCCTCCGGCACCGGCAACACCTGGGGCAGAAACGCGACCTGTCGCGCCAGTTGGCGGGCAGACAGGCTCGCATAGGCCTGGCCATCCAAGGTCAACTCACCCTGGGTCGGCTTGAGAATGCGCGCAAATGCCTTGAGCAACGTGGACTTGCCGCAGCCGTTGGGGCCGATCAACGCGGTGACCTTGCCCACCGGCGGCGCGAACGACAGGCCCTGCACGATGCGCGTCGCGCCGTAACCGATATCGAGCTGTCGTGCGTGGAGAATACTCATGTGATCAGCCCTTGAACCGTGCCAGCAACCAAAGAAAATACGGCGCGCCAATCACCGCCGTGAGCACCCCCGCAGGGATTTCGCTGGGCGCAATCAAGCTGCGCCCGAGGGTGTCGGCGAGCACCAGCAGCAGCGCGCCGATCAGCATCGCTGCCGGCAGCAAATAGTGGTGATGCCCGCCCACCAGGCGCCGCGCCATGTGCGGTGCGACCAGGCCGATAAACCCGATCGGGCCGATCACGCCCACCCCCAGGCTAGTGAGCAGCACCGCGCAAGCCATTGCCAGCCAGCGCGTGCGGCCAAGCGCGGTGCCCAGGCTGTGGGCGGCTTCATCGCCCAGGGCGATCAGGTTCAGCGGCTTGGCCAGGCACAATCCCAGCGGGATCAGCACCAGGAACGGCAGCACCAGCGCCACATGGTGCCAGTTGCGGCTCCACAGACTGCCGGTCAGCGCGAGCAAGGCGGTGTTGATATCCAGCGGATGGGACAGGATCAGAAACTCGGTGACGCTGGACAGGGTCACCGCAATCGCCACCCCGGATAGCGCAAAGCGCACCCCGGAAAAACTCACGCCGGTGTTGTACAGCGCCAGCAGCAACGCGCCGCCGGCACCGCCCAGGCACGCCACCAGCGGCAGCCAGGCGATCGGCAGGTGCGGCCAGCCGATGATCGCCACGGTCAGCGCCAATCCCGCGCCTTGGGTCACGCCGAGGATTTCCGGCGAGGCCAGCGGGTTGCGAATCACCCCCTGCACAATCGCCCCGGCCAGGCCGAATGCGCAGCCCGCAAGGATCGCGATCAGGCTGCGTGGCAGGCGGTGGTTCCACACTTCAAAGTCGAGCGCGTCATGGGCCAGCAGGCGGTCCAGCACGGTCTCCGGCGCGAGCCACACGGTGCCCGCGCTGAGGCTGACAAAGGTCGCCAGCACCAACAAACCGAGCAACAGCCAGAGGCGCAATCGTGGCTGGGTCATAGGGCACGCCTGGCGAGAAAGAGGAAGAACGGCGCACCAATCAACGCGGTGACCACCCCGGCCGGGGTTTCCACCGGGAAGGCCACGGCGCGACTGAGCAGGTCGGCGCCCAACACGATCACCGCACCCAACGCCGCGCTCAGCGGGATCAGCCAGCGGTAATCGTTGCCGAGAAACTGGCGCAGGATATTCGGCGCGATCAGCCCGACAAAACCAATCGGCCCCACCGCGCAGACGCTAGCGCCCACCAGCAACAGGCTGGCGACAAACACCTGCAGGCGCAGGCTGGCGATGCCCACGCCCAACGAGCGCGCGGCGTCTTCGCCGAGGTTGATCAGGTTCAAGCGCGGCGCGCACCACAGCGCCCACAGGCCGCCGATCAAGGTGCACGGCCAAAGCAATTGCACCTGCGCCGCACCGACGTTGGCCAGGGAACCGGCCAGCCAGTTCAACACGCTTTGCGCCTGGGCCTCGACCAGGATCACAGTGAGGCGGGTTAAGGCAGCACACAGGGCTGCGACGGCAACGCCCGCCAATACCAGGCGCCCCTGGGCCGTGGTCGGCGACCAGGCACCGCCGAGGCTGAACACCGTGATCCAGGCCAGTGCGCCGCCCAGGCAGGTCATCAGCAAGGCGCCACCGGCGAACGGCAACGCGACCAACCCGGTGGAAAACAACGCAAGCCCCAACGCCGCCCCCGCCGTCACGCCGAACAACGAAGGCGATGCCAGGCGGTTGCGGGTGATGCCTTGCATCAGCGCCCCGGCCAGGCCCAGGCAAGCCCCCACCAACGCCGCGCACACCGCTCGCGGCACACGCAACTGAGCCACGATATAGGCCATGTTGCCGCCGACACGGCCCTGATGAACCAGGCCGTTCCAGGCATCCGCCGCCGTCAGGGTGAACGGTGACCAGCTGTACAACGACAGCCAGAACAACCCGGCGCCGAGCAGCAGAATGCCGGCTGCCGCCACACTGCGCGCCATGCTTATTGGCTCAGTACGGCTTTACCGCCCTTGAGAATCGCCAACGCGTCTTCGGCGATCTGCTCCGACGCCAGCACCCCACGGTTACGCGCCCAGCTGTCGCCATCCACTTCGGCCACCTGCTGGTGACGTACAGCGCCGAGCACTTGCCACAGCGGCTGCTTGCTCCAGCTGTCGACGATGCTCGGGCGGCGGTAATGGCCGACCAGCAACCAACCCGGGTCGAGGGCGAGGAGTTGCTCCAGGCTGACGAACTCGGTCGGCGCCGCATTCGCGCGTACCGCTGGCACCTTCAGGCCGATCGCCTGCAGCACGCTGCCCGCGTAGGAGTCCGGGCCGTGCACCGAGAAGCTGTCTTCCCGCGCGACACCAAACAATACGTTGGTACCGGCAGGGATCTGCGCGGCGATTTTTTTCAGGTTGTCGCGGTTCTGCGCGATACGCGCTTGCATCTGCGGGCCTTTGCCGAGGGCCTTGCCGATCAGTTCGGCGGACTTGAGGCTGCCCTGGTAATCCTCGCCGCGCGAGGGCAGCAACAGGGTCGGCGCAATGCTTGCCAAGTCGCTGTACAGCGCCTGATGACGGTTAAGGTCGGCAACGATCAAGTCCGGCTTGAGCCGAGCGATTTCCTCGATGCTCGGCTGCGAACGCAAGCCTACGGACTGCCACTGGCCGATGGCTTGGCGCACCCTGGGCAGCACGCGGTTGGCGTCGCCATCGTCAGCGGCGCCAACGGGTGTGACGTCGACGGCGGCCAGGCTGTCGAGAAAGGAGAACTCCAGCACCACCACGCGCTTGGGCGCATCCGGCAGATGCACGGCGTGCTGGCCGTCATTGAGGTCGATGGGCGCAGCGCTTAATACGCTTGAAGAAAACGCCAGGAGGCAGGCGGCAAGGGTCGGGATGGAGCGCAGCATTCGCATGACAAGTACCTCGGCGTTAAAACACCCCGGCTAGACAGGCTGGGGAAAACGGCGGGTACTATTCCATATCGGCGCGGCGTGATCAAAAAACATTCTCATTTCCACCATGGGAACGGGCTTGCTGTGTTGAGCAAGCCTGTTGGGGTCAGCAAGCTTGTCGGGGTGAGCGGGCTTGTTGGAGTCAGCAAATTTATTGTGGTGAGCACGTTTGTTGGAGTCAGCAAATTTATTGTGGTGAGCACGCTCCTGTGGCGAGCGGGCTTGCCCCGCGTTGGGCTGCGTAGCAGCCCCAAAACAGATCAGCATGGAATGCCTGGCACACCGCATTTTGCTTGAAAGGGGCTGCTGCGCAGCCCAACGCGGGGCAAGCCCGCTCGCCACAAAAGATCCTGCGCACCCCGCCCTGCAGGCTCACCGTAGAAAGCCTGCTCACCATAGAAAGCCCCCCACCCAGGCATCCCCGTCACAGCGATCAGAAATCGACAGTAGCCGACAGCAAATACGTACGCGGTGTCGACAGGGTCAGCCCCGGCTCGCTGTCATCCGACGCTCCCGCCGAACTCCAGTAGCGTTTATCGGCGACGTTTTCCACGTTAGCGCGCAAGGTGATGTGCTTGTCATCCACCTTGAACGCATAGCGCGCACCGACGTCAACGCGGTTCCAGGCGTCGATCTCCTTGACGTTGGAGGTGTCCAGGTACTGCGAGCTGGAGTAGATGCCACGGCTGGTCAGGGTCAAACCTTCGAGGCCCGGCACATCCCATTCGGCGCCGAGATTGACGTTGTACTTGGGCGTGGCCGGCGCGCGGTTGCCGTTGGTGGCGCCGTTGGTGGTGTCCTGCAGCTTGCTGTCGATGTACATCACCCCGCCGAGCAGGCGCACGCCCTTGAGCGGCTCGCCGAACATGCTCAGCTCCGCCCCAGTGTTCTGGCGCTTGCCGTTGGGGCCGAACACCGTCGTGATGGCATTGGTTTCGTAGGCAGGCTGCTTGATACGGAACACCGCAGCGGTCACCGCAAAGGCGCCAGCGTCGTATTTGGCGCCGACTTCCACCTGGCGGCTGATGAACGGCGGGAAGATTTCATCGTCGTTGGCCGAGGTCGACGGCGCGACCTTGCCCTGGCTCAGGCCTTCCATGTAGTTGGCATACAGTGACAGCTTGTCGGTGGCCTTGAACAACAGGCCACCGGACGGCGAGATCTTTTCTTCGTCGTAGGCGGTGCGGCCTTTGACCCCGTTGTTCCAGTCATCCACCTTGACCCGCTGCCAGCGCGCGCCGAGGGTCAACAGCAGGCGGTCGTCAAAGAAGCCCAGGGTATCGGACAACGCCACGCCACTGAAGCGGTTCTCGGTGTAGACCTTCGGATCGGGGCGGGTTTGCACCGAGGGTGTCGGTATCTGCACAGGGTTGTAGAGGTTGCTGCGGCCCTGCGCATACCGTGCGCCGCCGTTTTCGAAATCCATATAGAAGTAGCTGGCGGCCAGGTTGACCTCATGGCTCACCGAGCCGGTCTGGAACCAGTTGCGCACGCCGGCGGTGTAGGTGCGCACATTTTCATCGCGGGTGAAATCGCGCGGCAGCACCAGGAAGTCGCCGGCGGCGTTGGTCACAGACACTGCATGGCGCAGGAAGTCGTGGTTACTTTTGCGCGCGCCCATACCGCCGTACAGCATCACGTTATCGCTGAGGTCGTACTCGGCGTTGACCGTCCCGAAGGTGTCGTTGGTGCTGGCCTTGCTCCAGGACTGCGCGTAATTGCGACGCACATCGTTGGCGCTCGGCACCGGCGCATTGGCTGCCACCTGCACCCGCTCCTGCGGGGCATCGGTGTCGCGCTCGGTGTGACCGATATCCGTGGAAAGGCGCAGGCGCTCGCCACGAAAATCCAGGCCGAGCACGGCCATTTCACGGTCGACACTCTGGTGGTCCCACTCGGTGTCGCCGGACTGCTTGACGCCGTTGAAGCGGATACCGAACTTGTTGTCCTCGCCAAAGCGCCGCCCTACATCCACGGCGCCGCCGGCCTGGCTGTCGGAGGCCCAGTTGCCGGTAAACGAGTTGATGTCCTTGTCGGTGGCGCGCTTGGGCACCACGTTGATCCCGCCGCCAACGCTGCCACGCGGCGAGATGCCGTTGATCAACTGGGTCGGGCCTTTGAAGATGTCGACGCGGTCGGCCATTTCCATGTCGATGGTGTAGGTCGGCAACACGCCGTAGAGGCCGTTGTAGGCCACATCGCTGTTGAACAGGCTGAAGCCGCGGATGGTGAACTGTTCATAGCGCCCACCGGCCGGGTTGGTGGCGCGTACCGACGGGTCGCTGGCAATCAGGTCACCGAGCGTGCGCGCCTGCTGGTTCTTCACCGCATCCTGGGTGTAGGTGGTCATGCTGAACGGGGTTTCCATGAAATCCCGCGTGCCCAGCAGGCCCTGCGAGCCGCGCCGCGCCACCTGGCCACCGGCGTAGGTGTCGCCGTCGTAGAGGCCGGTGGTGCCGAGAATCGAGGTCGGCGCCAGCTCCAGGCTGCTGCCATCCGGTATCGGCACCAGCATGTAATCGCGGTCGCCCATCGGTTGCAATTGCAGGCCCGACCCTTGCAGCAAGCGGGCAAAGCCCTCCTCCACCCCATATTCACCGGACAAGCCACTGCTGCTGCGGCCGCTGACCAGCGCCGGGTCGACGGACAGGTTGACGCCCGACAACCCGGCAAACCGGGTCAGCGCCGCGCTCAGGCTGCCGGCCGGCACCTGGTAACTGCGCCGGGCGGCGGTGTCTTCGGCATAGCTGACGGGGACGAACAACGGGCTGGCGCTGAGGCTCAGCATCAGGCTCAGTTTCAGCAACGGGCGCAAGCGCAAAGGTAGAACTGCGGGCATTGGAGGAAGCTCTCGATTTTGTTCACTTGCCTGGAATGACAGGCGAGGCGAAAAAAGGGGACAGGCTTCGGCCAACTTTCTTCAACATCGCAGGGAAATGGCGACGCCACCTCCCTGAAAAATGGGGAAAAGAGCCACAAGAGTTTCGGATTTTTCGAAGCGTCCGTTTATGTAGTCTTTTTTATAAAGGAACTCCCACGAAGCTTCCGGGTCGGCTGATGTACCTATTTTCATTTCACTACACGGATGGGTCGGATGAAACAGATGTCCTTCGTCGAGACCGAGCATGCTGGCGCCGCCAAGGACGCTCTGTATGCCCGCCTCTCAGGCCCCAGGCACGCTAACGCAAGCCAGCAGGCTGTGCACGACTTTGATAGCTGTCGGAATATCGAATCAGGCGCCGTATTCATTATTGCCTCCGGCCTGTCAGCCAAGTCGTTCCCGTTCGAAACGTTTGCGCACGTGCCTATGATCACGATGAATGGCGCTGTCTCAATGTTTCTGAACACAGACATCCAACCGTTTTTTTACGCCTGCACCGACAGAAGCTTCTCCAAGCAACAGCCGGATTTATTCAAATACGCCTTGGCAACCAGCAAACGCGTGGCGCTGTGGGAGGACCATGCGCAATCGTCCCGTGCGCGTCCGACCGGGCAGCTCTATCGGCTGACCAAGGCGAAAAGACCCTCCTGGCTCGATGCGGCCATGGGCAGACACGCTGCGCTGGTGGCCGACCACTCCCTGCTCGCAATGCGCAAAAGGCCGGTAGGCTTCAGCAAAGACATGAGCAAGGGTTTTTTCGACGCACGAACCGTGGCCTACCTGGCCATCCAGTTGGCCTACCACGCAGGCTTCACCAAGGTCTTTCTGGTCGGCGTCGACCTGCATGAAAATTCGGGACGATTCTACGAGACCCAAGACTCGGTCAAGTCGCCCTGCGGGCTCGATGAGCACTACGAAACCCGCATCCTTCCCTCGCTCGAGCTGATGTCCAGGAAGGTCATGGGTGATGACTTCATGGTGTACAACTTCTCCGACTGCTCGCGGATCCCAGAGAGCGTCATACCCCGCGTGACGCTGGGGGAAGTCCAGGCGATGCTCCAGTAAGCCTACGCGCACTCAGGGCCCAGCCCTGGAGCGCGCCGATCACGCTCCCCCTTCAATCGCCGCGGCCGGGCAGCATGCCTGCGAGCACGTTGTCCTTGTCAATGAAGTGATGCTTCAGCGCCACCAGTGCATGCCCACCCACAAGTACCCCGCATAGCCAGGCAGTGTAGGTGTGGATGGCCTTCGCCAAGTCATAGAGACTTTGATCAGGCTCCACCAGCGGCGGCAACAGCAACAACCCGGCGAGCAGAATGGGTTTGTCTGCAACCGAACTCCAGTACCAGCCAGACATCGGCAACCCCACAAGCGCGACGCCGTACAACAGCAGATGACCGACGAACGCGCCCCGCTGCATCAGCGGGCTCATCGTCGCAGGCATCGCCGGGGCCGCATGTGTAAGACGCCAGCCGACACGCAGCACGATAAGCAAGAGCAGAACGCTGGCCATCGCCTTATGGACAAAGGTGAGCTGGTGCTGAGGGTTAAGCTCATCGCGCCAATGCACCGCCACAATCCCGACAAACCAAGCCACCACCCAGATCAGCGCCATGCCCCAGTGCAACCACTTCGCGGTGGCCGTATAGCTTTCTGCCTTCGACATTCGGATAACCCTCCCTTTTTGAGAAGCTTGGATTATCGTCAATGGGCGTTATCGAAAAACCGTAAAATGCCGATGATGATGATCGAGTTTTCTGATTTTTCAGGGGGGGATGGCGGGTCTTCAGATAGGCTGCAGCAGTAGCAAAGCGGGGACTTCACCGGCCTTCGTGGCCAGCCTGCGAGGCGCGATTACTTTTTTACGGGCATGAAAAAGCCCAATCGTTTCAGATTGGGCTAAGTCATTGAAAATATGGTCGGGACGGAGTGATTCGAACACTCGACCCCTAGCACCCCATGCTAGTGCGCTACCGGACTGCGCTACGCCCCGACTAGGCGTGTTACTGGGTTTGCTTCGCAACGAAGCGATCAGGAATATACCGCAAGCTTTTGAAATGTGGAAGTATTTTAAAAGCCGGATTTATTTCTTCAAAACCACCAGCACATCTTCGAGTTCGGAGATCATCTGGCGGATCAGTTGCTTGTATTGGGTGGTGTCGTCTTTGGCTTCATCACCGGACATGCGCTGGCGCGCACCACTGATGGTGAACCCCTGGTCGTATAGCAACGCACGGATCTGTCGGATCATCAGCACATCCTGGCGCTGATAATACCGACGGTTCCCGGTGCGTTTGACGGGGTTGAGTTGAGGAAACTCCTGCTCCCAATAGCGCAGCACGTGCGGCTTTACCGCGCATAGCTCGCTGACTTCACCAATGGTGAAGTAGCGTTTGCCTGGGATGACGGGTAGCTCGTCGTTATGACTTGGTTCCAGCATAAGCCTCAACTCGGGCCTTCAACTTCTGCCCTGGACGAAAGGTGACCACACGGCGAGCCGTGATCGGGATTTCTTCTCCCGTTTTTGGATTGCGGCCAGGCCGCTGGCGTTTGTCCCGCAGGTCAAAATTGCCGAAACCGGACAATTTGACCTGCTCATTGTCTTCCAGAGCGTGCCTGATCTCTTCAAAAAACAGCTCGACCAATTCCTTGGCCTCGCGTTTGTTCAGACCCAACTCTTCGTACAGACGTTCCGCCATCTCAGCTTTCGTCAAAGCCCCCATACGTCACTTCCTTAACGTGGCGTTCAACCTTTGTTCGAGCGAGGTGAGGATATTTTGTGTCGTGGTATTCACCTCATCGTCATTAAGAGTGCGCGATGGATGCTGCCAGGTCAAGCCAACTGCAAGGCTTTTTCTATGCGGATCAATGCCTTTACCCTGATAGACGTCAAATAGCCTGAGGTCTTTCAGCCATTCCCCTGCATTTTCACGGATTACATCCAGAACGGCAGTGGCGGCCACTTCACGGTCAGCGATCAGCGCCAGGTCGCGACGCACTTCAGGGAAGCGCGACAACTCGCTGAATTTAGGCATCTTGCCCGCAGCGACTTCAGCCAGGACCAGCTCGAAAACGAAGACTGGGCGGTCCAGCCCCAGGGTTTTCGACAGTTCAGGGTGAATAGCCCCCACGAAACCCACCAGGCGACCTTCGCGCTCAATGCGTGCAGTCTGGCCCGGATGCAGTGCCGGATGCTGACCCGGTACAAAAGTGAAGTCATCCAGCGCACCGGCAAAGCCCAGTACCGCTTCCACGTCGGCCTTGACGTCGAAGAAGTCCACGCCATCGCGGCCCTGCGCCCAGCCTTCCGGCAGACGGCTGCCACAGACCACGCCCGCCAGCATTGGCTCTTGCTTGAGGCCGTCGAGTTGACCGACGAAACGCAGGCCGCTTTCGAACATGCGCACGCGGTCTTGCTGACGGTTCAGGTTGTGGGAAAGCGCCTTCACCAAGCCAGGCCACAGCGACGAACGCATGGCAGCCATGTCATTGGAGATCGGATTAGCCAACAGCAGCGGCTCGACGCCCGGGTTGAACAGTTCGAACTGCTTCGGGTCGATGAAGCTGTAGGTCACCGCTTCCTGGTAGCCACGGGCAACCAGCAGACGGCGCAACTCAGGCAAGTGCGCACGCGCCTCGGCCTTGGGTTGTGGTGCCAGGCGCGCTTGCGGGTAGCGAACCGGCAGACGGTTGTAACCGTATAGACGCGCCAGTTCTTCGATCAGGTCGACTTCCAGGCTGATATCGAAGCGATGGCTTGGCACTTCAACGTGCCACTGCCCTTCCCCACCGGCGGTAATACCCAGGCCGAGAGCGGACAACAGTTGCTCGATTTCAGCCGGCGCGATCACCAGGCCGAGCATCTGCTCGACGCTTTTGGCACGCAGGGTAATCGGCGCAATGGACGGCAGGTACTGCTCACTGACGGTTTCAGTGATCGGGCCCGCTTCACCACCGGTGATTTCCAGCAGCAGGCCCGTGGCGCGCTCCATGGCTTCACGGGCGAGTTTCCAGTCCACACCACGCTCGTAGCGGTGCGAGGCATCGGTGTGCAGGCCGTAGGAACGCGCCTTGCCAGCGATGGCGATCTGGTCGAAAAACGCGCTCTCCAGGAAGATATCGCGGGTAGTCGCGGATACACCGCTGTGCTCGCCACCCATCACACCGGCAATGGCCAGGGCGCGGGAATGATCGGCGATTACCAGGGTATCGGCACGCAGGCTGACTTCCTGACCATCGAGCAGCACCAGCTTCTCGCCTTCTTCGGCCATGCGTACGCGGATGCCACCGTTGATTTCGGCGAGATCGAACGCGTGCAGCGGTTGGCCCAATTCCAACATCACGTAGTTGGTGATGTCGACAGCCGCATCGATGCTGCGCACGTCAGCGCGACGCAGACGCTCAACCATCCACAGCGGAGTAGGCTTGGACAGGTCGACGTTACGGATTACCCGACCGAGGTAACGTGGGCAGGCGTTGGGCGCCAGCACTTCGATCGAGCGCACTTCATCGTGCACTGCCGCTACGGCAGCGACCACGGGGCGGGTCACGGGGGCGTTGTACAGCGCACCCACTTCACGGGCCAGGCCAGCCAGGGACAGGCAGTCGCCACGGTTCGGGGTCAGGTCGACCTCGATGCTGGCGTCTTCCAGTTCCAGGTAGACACGAATGTCCTGGCCAACCGGTGCGTCGGCCGGCAGCTCCATCAAGCCGTCGTTGCCCTCGCCCACCTGCAGCTCGGCCTGGGAGCACAGCATGCCGTTGGACTCGACGCCACGCAGCTTGGCCTTCTTGATCTTGAAGTCGCCTGGCAGCTCGGCACCGATCATGGCGAACGGGATCTTCAGGCCCGGGCGCACGTTAGGCGCTCCGCACACGACCTGGAAGGTCTGCGCGCCATTGCTGACCTGGCACACACGCAATTTGTCGGCGTCCGGATGTTGCTCGGTGCTCAGCACCTCGCCCACCACCACGCCACTGAAAACACCGGCGGCCGGCGTCACGCTATCGACCTCGAGGCCGGCCATCGACAGACGAGCAACCAGCTCGTCGCGACCTACCTGCGGGCTTACCCAGCCACGCAGCCATTGTTCACTGAATTTCATCCTGCTCTCCTAAAGATTCGTTACGACTAGCGAAATTGCGCGAGGAACCGCAAGTCGTTGTCGAAGAACAGACGCAAGTCATTCACGCCGTAACGCAGCATGGCCAGGCGCTCGACGCCCATGCCGAAGGCAAAGCCCGAGAACTCTTCCGGGTCGATCCCGGACATGCGCAGCACGTTGGGGTGAACCATGCCGCAGCCCATCACTTCCAGCCAGCCGGTCTGCTTGCAGACGCGGCAGCCTTTACCGCTGCACATCACGCATTCCATGTCGACTTCGGCGGACGGCTCGGTGAACGGGAAGAACGAAGGACGGAAGCGCACCGCCAGCTCTTTCTCGAAGAACACCCGCAGGAACTCTTCGATGGTGCCCTTGAGATCGGCAAAGTTGATGTCGCGATCAACCAGCAGGCCTTCGACCTGGTGGAACATCGGCGAGTGGGTGATATCGGAGTCGCTACGGTACACACGGCCTGGGCAGACGATGCGGATCGGCGGCTTGTTCGCTTCCATGGTGCGGACCTGTACCGGCGAGGTATGGGTGCGCAACAGCATGTTCGCGTTGAAATAGAAGGTGTCGTGCATCGACCGGGCCGGGTGATGGCCTGGGATGTTGAGCGCCTCGAAGTTGTGATAGTCGTCTTCGACCTCAGGGCCTTCGGCAATGCCGTAGCCGATGTGGGTGAAGAACTGCTCGATTCGTTCCAGAGTCCGGGTGATCGGATGCAGACCGCCCGAGGCCTGGCCACGGCCAGGCAAGGTCACGTCAATCGACTCGGCGGCGAGCTTGGCCGCTAGATCGGCCTCCTCGAGCGACGCCTTGCGCGCATTGAGCACCTCTGTGACACGCTCCTTGGCAACGTTGATCAGCGCACCGACTTGCGGACGCTCTTCAGCCGGCAAATTCCCCAGGGTCTTCATCACCTGAGTCAATTCGCCCTTTTTGCCAAGGTAGTGAACCCGGATTTGCTCCAGGGCATTGATATCTTCAGCGCTTTGCACAGCCTCAAGAGCTTGAGCGACGAGCGCGTCCAGGTTTTCCATGTACAGACTCCAGATACAAAATAGGGGAAGAGCTTGAAGGCTCTTCCCCTATTTATGACGTTTAACACCTTGGGCCACAGGAGTGACCCAGGGTGACTGTCGGGGGTACTTAAGCCAAGGTGGCTTTAGCTTTCTCGACAATCGCAGCAAACGCCGCTTTTTCGTTCACTGCCAGATCAGCCAGAACCTTACGGTCGATCTCGATGGACGCTTTTTTCAGGCCAGCGATGAAACGGCTGTAGGACAGACCGTTAACACGAGCACCAGCGTTGATACGAGCGATCCACAGAGCGCGGAACTGACGTTTTTTCTGACGACGGTCACGGTAGGCGTATTGGCCTGCCTTGATTACCGCTTGCTTGGCAACACGGAATACGCGTGAGCGTGCGCCGTAGTAGCCTTTAGCAAGTTTCAGAATTTTTTTGTGACGTTTACGGGCAATGACGCCACGCTTTACACGAGCCATGAGTTACTTCCTCTATTCTTGATCCAAAAATTAACGAAGGCGCAGCATGCGCTCGACTTTTGCCACGTCAGACGGATGCAGCAAGCTGCTACCGCGCAGTTGACGCTTACGCTTGGTCGACATTTTGGTCAGGATGTGGCTCTTGAAAGCGTGCTTGTGCTTGATACCGTTAGCAGTTTTCAGAAACCGCTTAGCAGCACCACTTTTAGTCTTCATCTTTGGCATGTTCGGATACTCCGCATTCAGTTGATAAACATAATCAGAAGGCCTGCCGTGCCCTGTTGATTACTTCTTCTTTTTCGGGGCGATGACCATGATCAGCTGGCGTCCTTCCATCTTAGGATGCTGTTCGACCGAACCGTACTCGAGCAGGTCAGCTTCAACCCGCTTGAGGAGTTCCATCCCCAGCTCCTGGTGGGCCATCTCACGGCCGCGGAATCGCAAGGATACCTTGGCCCTGTCCCCATCACTCAGGAAACGTACCAGGTTGCGCAGTTTTACCTGGTAATCCCCTTCCTCCGTCCCTGGACGAAACTTGATTTCTTTTACTTGAATCTGCTTCTGGTTTTTCTTCGCCGCAGCAATCTGCTTCTTCTTCTCGAAGATCGACTTGCCGTAGTCCATCACCCGGCAAACAGGCGGGACTGCGTCGGCAGAGATTTCCACCAGGTCCAATTTGGACTCTTCAGCGATACGAAGCGCTTCATCAATCGAGACGATGCCAATCTGCTCGCCGTCAGCGCCAATTAACCGAACCTCGCGTGCCGAGATATTCTCGTTGATCGGGGCTTTCGGTGCAGCTCGTTTATCTTGTCTCATTTCACGCTTAATAATAATTACTCCGAATCTGGGCGACCACGCCGGGAAACCGCTTGCGCGAGGAACTCAGCGAACTGGGCGACGGGCATCGAGCCCAGGTCAGCACCTTCACGAGTACGCACAGCGACAGTCTGCATCTCGACTTCCCGATCTCCGATAACCAAAAGATAGGGAACCTTGAGCAAAGTATGCTCGCGGATTTTAAAGCCGATCTTTTCATTTCTCAAGTCGGACTTGGCACGAAATCCGCTTTCGTTGAGAGTTTTTTCAACTTCAGCGGCAAAATCTGCCT
The DNA here is from genome assembly GCF_016651025.1 of Pseudomonas sp. TH21. NCBI lineage: Bacteria > Pseudomonadati > Pseudomonadota > Gammaproteobacteria > Pseudomonadales > Pseudomonadaceae > Pseudomonas > Pseudomonas sp. TH21. The sequence goes on from NZ_JAEKEQ010000001.1 coordinate 4,459,567, forward strand.
GTTTATCAGTGATATTCATGATCACTGCCTGGGTCGGAGCCAGCCACGCAGGGAATGCACCCTCGTAGTGCTCGATCAGGATCCCGACGAACCGTTCGAACGAGCCGAGGATCGCCCGGTGCAGCATAACCGGGTGTTTACGGCTGTTGTCTTCGGAGACGTATTCGGCTCCCAGACGGATCGGCAGGTTAAAATCGAGCTGCAAGGTACCACATTGCCAGACACGGCCAAGGCAATCTTTCAGCGAGAACTCGATCTTCGGCCCGTAGAAGGCCCCCTCGCCCGGCTGCAGGTCGTACGCAAGGCCCGCACTGTCTAGCGCTGCGGCCAGGGCAGCTTCGGCGCGATCCCACAGCTCGTCGGAACCGACGCGTTTTTCCGGACGAGTGGACAGCTTCATTTCGACTTCGGTAAAGCCGAAATCGCGATAGACATCCATGGTCAGCTTGATGAACGCGGCGGATTCGGCCTGCATCTGCTCTTCGGTGCAGAAGATGTGGGCGTCGTCCTGGGTGAAGCCGCGCACACGCATGATGCCGTGCAGCGCACCCGAGGGTTCGTTACGGTGGCAGGCACCGAACTCGGCCAGGCGCATCGGCAACTCGCGGTAGCTCTTCAGGCCCTGGTTGAACACCTGCACGTGGCACGGGCAGTTCATCGGCTTGATGGCGTAGTCGCGGTTTTCCGACTGGGTCGTGAACATGTTGTCGGCGTAGTTGGCCCAGTGCCCGGATTTCTCCCACAGGCTGCGGTCAACGACTTGTGGAGTCTTGATCTCCAGGTAGCCGTTTTCGCGCTGAACCTTGCGCATGTATTGCTCGAGCACCTGGTACAGGGTCCAGCCGTTCGGGTGCCAGAACACCATGCCCGGCGCTTCTTCCTGGAGGTGGAACAGGTTCAGGCGCTTGCCGATCTTGCGGTGATCGCGTTTTTCAGCTTCTTCGATGCGCTGGATGTAGGCCGCCAGCTGCTTCTTGTCAGCCCAGGCAGTGCCGTAGATCCGCTGCAGCTGCTCGTTCTTCGCGTCGCCGCGCCAGTAGGCACCGGACAGCTTGGTCAGCTTGAACGACTTGAGGAAGCGTGTATTCGGCACGTGCGGGCCACGGCACATGTCGACATATTCTTCGTGGTAATACAGGCCCATGGCCTGCTCGTCCGGCATGTCTTCCACCAGACGCAGCTTGTAGTCTTCGCCACGGGCGGTGAACACGTCGATCACTTCGGCGCGCGGCGTGACCTTCTTGATCACGTCGTAATCTTTTTCGATCAGCGCGTGCATGCGCTGCTCGATAGCCGCCAGGTCGTCCGGGGTGAAAGGACGCTCGTAGGCGATATCGTAATAGAAGCCTTCTTCGATGACCGGGCCGATCACCATCTTCGCGGTCGGGTACAGCTGCTTGACCGCATGGCCAATCAAGTGCGCGCAAGAGTGGCGAATGATCTCCAGCCCCTCTTGATCCTTGGGCGTGATGATTTGCAGGCTGGCGTCACGGGTGATCAGGTCGCTGGCATCCACCAGCTTGCCGTCGACCTTGCCGGCCACGGTGGCCTTGGCCAGGCCTGCACCAATGGATGCGGCGACCTCGGCTACGGAAACCGAATGATCGAATGAACGTTGACTGCCGTCGGGAAGAGTAATAGTTGGCATGGCGCCTCCTCTCCTAGTGGTGACCCCTACCAAAGGTCACGTGGGTTGGGATGAGCCAGTACAAGATCCAACACCAGGCCGTTCAGTGATGAACGCCTGCCTTACAGCGGCAGGAGCCTTTCGGCCAACCGATAATCGAACCAGAGTGACTGGAGTGAGCTAAAAAGAAACATGGCAAGGCGGCAATTGGCACGCCCGGAATTCGCCAAGCGCAAGATGCTAGCACAGATGAACGGTCATCGCGCCGACGGCATCCTGCGTAAACGCAAATTACGGCCTTTATAGCTGCAAAAGTGAACTTGAGCTGTACGCCATGCCTCAAACCCACTGAGAATCGCCGTTCGTCCTCGACCCAAAGGAGCATCCCATGATGCGTTTCACCTCTACCCTCGCTCTCGCCGCTACCCTGAGCCTCCTTTCCCTCGGCGCGCAGGCTGCAGCCCCATCCAACTGGCCAGCCGGCGCCCGTGACAGCTTCGTCAGAGACTGCAGTGCAGCCGCCCAACAGAACGTGGACGCCAAAACTGCCAAAGACCATTGCGAATGTGGCGCCGACAAGATCAACGCAGAATTGAGCACTGCCGAGATCAAGGAGCTGATGACCAATCAGAACGCGGATCCTGCGCTCAAGAACAAGGCAGTCGCGGCGATTACGTCGTGCAAAGTCGTGAAGAAAAAGTAACTACGACCCGAAATCAGACGGTCGTTTTGCTGAAAAAAAGGCCTGAAAACTGCCATTTCGCACAAATTACGCAGCTTTTACGGCTTTTTTTAACAGCTGATATTTCGTGCTAAAGCCCCGTAGATCGGGGCTTTCAGCCAAGAACAGCACTAAACGCAACGCTATTGATTAGCAAACAATGCCTTGGGGGGGCTCCCAAGTCGAACATTTCGACTATGATAGCCCAGTGTGCCCAGTTGGCCTGAGCAGCACAGCACTACTGAAAATATATGTTTCTTGGAGATACACCATGTCTAATCGCCAAACCGGCACCGTTAAATGGTTCAACGATGAAAAAGGCTTCGGCTTCATCACTCCTCAAGGTGGCGGTGACGACCTGTTCGTACACTTCAAAGCTATCGAAAGCGACGGTTTCAAAAGCCTGAAAGAAGGCCAAACCGTTTCCTTCGTGGCTGAGAAAGGCCAAAAGGGTATGCAAGCTGCACAGGTTCGCGGCGAGTAATTCTCCGCTGAGCTAAAAAAAACCCCGTCCATGTGACGGGGTTTTTTATGCGCGCTGCAAAAACCGGCAGGCTATCAGCCGCAGTTGACCCGCGTGATCACCAGGTTATCGTCGGTGTTGAGGTTCAAGCGATCGGAGCGGTATTCCAGGGTGATCATATCGTTGGGCTTGAGGATGCGCGCGTTCTGCGCACCGGCACGGGTACGGGCCTGCTCCAGCAACTGGGGCGAAGCTTTCTGGCCGATCGTGAATTCGGCGGCCTTCGACTCACAGCGGCTATGACCGGCATCGGCCACGGCGGCGTCTTTGGCTGGCTCAGAGGCACCCTGGGTGCTGCAACCCGCCAACGCGAGTGCTGCCAACAAAGTACCGAATGATGCGAGCTTCCAAGGCATGAAGCCTCCTATGATAAAAAATGGACAGAGATCGTGCGACAGCAGTCGCGCGGATTGGTTTCAAGACGTAAACCGCCGCTGGGCAAGTCTGCCTGACTCTGCACAGGCATTCGCCCGGTCAATCGTGACCAGATATGAAAACAATCAGTAGATATCGATGTAGTCAAACGGCGGCTTCGGCCAGTTCTGCTTCAACGCATTGAAAATCTGCGTGACCCATACCTCATCGCTCGCCGCCACATTGCCTACGTAACCAGAGCCTTTGGCCCAGGTTTCCAGGCGAAACAGCAGCCCATCGATGTCCACGCCGCCCACAGCCTTCCCGGAAGAGATGTAGGCAATGCCGCCGTTGGTCACCCGCAACTGGGTATGTTCGTCGTCGCTGGCACTGGCGATCAGTTGACGCACGGCAGCCAGGGTCAGGTTCTCGGGGTTGTTCAAATCGATCTGCACGCGGTGTTCCCCGGCAATTGGACAGGCGCACAGTGTCGCACAGGGCTGGGCATCTGCCGAAGCGCTTGATGCCTAAGTAGCAGTGCCAAACGCCGCGCAAAATGGTTAACTGCGCCCGTGAGAACCGCGTTCCAGCGCATTGCCCAGTACTTTCAGCCCCGTGAGATTTCCATGACCACCGTAACCCTCCAAGCCGACATCAAAGCCAAGTGGCCCCAAGGACAGAGCTCCTACAGCCCCGGAAGCCCGGAGGAATTGGCGATCATCGGTATCGACCTGCTGGTCAAGGAACTCGGCACCCAGGCGGCGCAAGCCTTCATCGGCCAGATATTCGAGAAATACCCGGCCGACCACATGGGCGCACACGACCCCGAGCGCGAATAAGAACCGGTCGGCGAGCGCCGACCGGCAGCAGCGTTACTTCAGGCGCGCGAGGCGCTCGGTGAGCAGGTCGAAGAAGCCCTGGGCGTCGCCGTTTTCAACCCAGAACGCGTTCTTCGGTTGTTTCAGGCCGTCGTACCAATCGACGATGGTCTGGCCGAAGGTCGGGCCTTCACGGCTGTCCACCACCACATTGACCTCACGGCCGCTGAACAGCGAAGGTTTGAGCAGGTAGGCAACCACGGTAGCGTCATGCACCGGGCCGCCGGGAATGCCGTAGTGCTCCATGTCGCCCTTGACGTATTCATTCAGGATATCGCCGACGATCTTGCTCGCGTTGTTCTTGATATCGGCGATCTGTTTCAGGCGCGCTTCACTGGTCAGGACCTTGTGGGTCACGTCCAGCGGCAGGTAAGTCAGCTTCACCCCGCTCTTGAGCACGATCTCGGCCGCTATCGGGTCCGCGAACAGGTTGAACTCGGCCACGGGCGTGATATTGCCACCATTGAAGTGCGCACCGCCCATCACCACCACTTCCTTGATGCCTTGGGTGATTTCCGGCGCCTGGGTCAGCGCCAGTGCGAGGTTGGTCTGCGGACCGAGCATGGCGATGGTGATGCTGTGGGGCTTGGCGGTGCTCAGGGTCTTGATCAGGTAGTCGACGGCATTGCCGTCAGCCAGGGCCTTTTTCGGTTCATGCACGGTGACCCCGGAAATCCCCTCCTTGCCATGGATGTTCTCGGCGTAGATAGGCGTGCGCAGCAGTGGCTGTGGCGCACCGGCGTACACCGGAATGTCCTCGCGCCCTGCCCACTCGCGGGCCAGGCGTGCGTTGCGGGAAGTCTTGTCCAGGCGCACGTTGCCGGCGACGGTGGTCAGCGCACGAATATTCAACTCATCCGGCGAGGCCATGGCGAACAGCAACGCCACCACATCATCGGCGCCAGGATCGGTGTCGATTATCAAGTCGATTTTTTCCGCCGCTTGGGCGCTTGCAGCAGTGAGCGCGGACAAAAGCAGAACACTCCGAAACAGATTTTTCAGGGTTGGGAGACCACGTTGCATAAAACACTCCTTGTCGTTGGGAACTCTAGAAAGTTACGCCGGACACCAGCGCGATATTGCAGTAAGGCTGGCATTCGCCGGTGCGCACCACGGCGCGCGCCTTGCGGCTGAGTTGTTTGAATTCGTCATGGTTGACCAGCCGCCGCTCACCCAGGGCCGCCTGTTCGGTGAGCGTATTGAGCTCGGCCAGCGCCGGCGGCTGCTTGAGCAGGATCTCTTCGGCCAGCACATGGCTTTCCACCTGCATCTCACTGAGCACGATGCGCAAGGTGCTGATGAAATCCGGGATGCCCTGGGTCAACGCCAGGTCGATCAACTCGACGCCGGGCGGTACCGGCAAGCCGGCATCGCCGATCACCAGGATGTCGCCGTGACCCAGGGAGGCGATCACGCGCGACAGGGCGATATTGAGCAGAGGGGTCTTTTTCATGAGGGCACAAAACCTTGTACGTCGTGCAGCGTGGGAATGGAGGGTTGCGCACCGGCACGAGTGACCGACAGCGCTGCCGCGACCTGGCCAAAACGAATCGCCTCGGCTTCGCGCTTGCCATTGGCCAGTGCTGCTGCGAAGCCACCGACAAACGTATCGCCGGCCGCAGTGGTGTCCACTGCCTTGACCTTGGGTGCCGGCAAATGCTCGAACACTTGGCCGTCAGTAAACAGCGCGCCCTGGGCCCCCAGGGTGATGATGACCTTACCGGCGCCCGCCTTGATCAACTGCGTCGCAGCGACCTTGGCGCTGTCGAGGGAATCAACCGTCACGCCGCTCAGCGCACTGGCTTCGCTTTCGTTGGGGATCAGGTAGTCGATCGAGGCGTACCATTCGGCCGGCAAGGGCGCGCTGGCCGGGGCCGGGTTGAGGATCACCGTCTTGCCCAGTTCGCGACCGCGCTTGAGGGCATAACCCACGGTCTCCATCGGCACTTCCAGCTGGCAGACGATCACGTCGGCCGCCTGCAGCACGGCATCAAACGCCTGCAACGAAGCAGGCGTCAGCTGACCATTGCTGCCGGCAACGATCACGATGGCGTTCTGGCTGTTGTCATCGACCACAATCAGCGCCACGCCGCTGGAGCCATCTACGGTGCTGACGGCCTGGCAATCGATGCCTTCCACCAGCAACGCGTCACGCAGCTGAGTGCCATACGCATCGCTGCCGACGCAGCCGACCATCGCGACCTTTGCCCCGAGCCGCGCCGACGCCACAGCCTGGTTCGCCCCCTTACCGCCGGGCACGGTGGAAAACGTCTGGCCAACCAAGGTTTCACCGGCACGCGGCAGCCGGCTGGCACGGGTGACCAGGTCCATGTTCAAGCTGCCTACTACCACTACTTTTGCTGGCATACATCAGTACTCATCAATTCGGTTCAGCGGTATTGCGCAAACGTACCGGCGATAGGCGCCGTCGACTCGCGCAACACGATGCTCGGCGTCACGATCCGTTGATCGATCGGCAGTTGGGGTGTTGCAATTCGTCGCAATAAAAGCTCGGCAGCAGTCTCGCCCAGTTGCACGATCGACTGACCGACCGTGGTCAACGCCGGGTAGACATAGCGACCCATTTGAATGTCATCGAACCCGATCACCGACAGCTCGCCGGGTACACGGATATTACGCTCGGCAGCGGCGCGCAATACGCCGAAACCGATCATGTCGTTGCTGGCGAAAATCGCACTGGGCGGGTTTTCCGCCAGCAGCTTCACCGCCGCGGCATACCCGCCGGTGCTGGTGAAGTCACTTTCCTGCGCGCGATCAGCCGCCACCTCGACGCCCGCCTCGCGCAGCGCGCGGTGATACCCCGCCAGGCGCATCTGCGCGACACGGGTATGGCCCGGGCCGCCGATGCAGGCAATGTCCCGATGGCCCAGCTCGAGCAAATGCCGGGTGGCCAGGTACGCGCCCTGCTCATGGTCGATGCGCACCAGGTCGACATCAATGCCGTCCAGCGCCCGGTCGACGATCACCATCGGCGTGCGCACCGCGCTCAAGCCGGCGGCGAGGCCACTGTCATCGCCGCCCACCGAGGTCACGATCAACCCGTCGACGCGCTTCTCCAGCAACACGCGCAAATAGCTGCGCTGCTTTTCGGCGTTGTCATCGGAGTTGCAAAGGATCACGCAGTAGCCATTACGCTCGCAATAATCTTCGATGCCGCGCGCCAGTTCGGCAAAGTATGGGTTGAGGCTGTTGGGCACCAACAAGCCAATGGTTGCCGTGGTCTTGGCCTTGAGCGAACGCGCGACGGCGCTGGGCACGTAGTCGAGCTGCTTGATCGCCGCTTCGACTTTGATCCGTACCGGCTCGCTGACCGGGCGCGTCTTGTTCACCACGTGGGACACCGTGGTGTAGGAAATGCCTGCAAGCGCTGCCACATCCTTGATCGTTGCCATGGTTCAGCCTCGACGACTGGCGCGCTGGCTGCGGTAGGTGTCGAGCACCACGGCAATCACGATCACGGCCCCGGTGATGATGCGCTTGGTCGGTTCCGTGGCACCGATCTGCGCAAGGCCAGCGGCCAATACCGAAATGATCAACACACCGAAGAAAGTGCTGATCACCGAACCGCGTCCGCCCATCAGGCTGGTGCCGCCGATAACCACCGCTGCAATCACTTGCAGCTCCAGGCCGGAGCCGGCATTCGGATCCGCCGCTTCCAGGCGTGAAATCTGGAACAGGGCCGCCACACCGGCCAACAGGCCCATGAGGCTGAACACCAGGATTTTATACGGCTTGGGGTTGATCCCCGCCAGGCGCACGGCCTCTTCGTTGGTGCCGATGCCGATCAGGTAACGCCCGAAGACAGTGCGGGTCAACACCAGTTGGGCCGCTATGATCACCAGCAAGGCGATGATGAACGACGGCGAAATCCCAAAGGCAATCGGGTTGGACAGCCAGGCAAACGAGTCGCCGATGTAGGCGGTGCGCGAACCGGTCATCTGGTACGCCACGCCACGGGCCATTTCCAGCACGCCCAGGGACACGATAAACGAGGGGATCCGCCAGGCCACGGTGATCGAACCGGTGATGGTGCCGGCCAATGCGGCGCAGCCCATGCCGAGCACGGCCGCCGGCAAGACGCTCCAGCCCCAGCCGAGAATCGCCACGCTGACCGCTGACGCCGCCAGTGCCAGCACCGAGCCCACCGACAGATCGATGCCACCGATGATCAGGATGAAGGTCATGCCGACCGCCAGCACCATCAGGTCTGGAATCTGGTTGGCCAGGGTGCTGAAGGTGTCATAGGACAGGAAGTGGTCGCTGAGCACCGAGAACAGCGCAATCATCGCCAGCAACGCGCCCGCCAGCCCCAGGTAGGTGCCCAGGCCGTAGAAGTTGCCGCCAGTTTTACCGGGGGAAGTTGTTGTTTTCATGGGGTATCCCTAAGCACTGCGTCATTGAGCAGCGCATCACGTTTCTGATAGCCGGCAAAGGCGGCGGCGAGCAATTCGTCCTGGGTCCAGCTGTCGCGCTCGAAGGTCTCGATCAGGCGGCCGGCAGACAGCACGCCGATGCGGTCGCAGATCAGCATGAGTTCGCGCAGGTCACTGGACACCACCACCAGCGCTTTGCCCTGGCGGGTCAATTCGCCGAGCAAGGCATAAATGTCGAACTTGGCACCCACGTCGATGCCACGCGTGGGCTCGTCGAACAGCATCACCGAGCAGTCGCGTTCCAGCCAGCGGCCAATCACGACTTTCTGCTGGTTGCCGCCCGACAGCTCCGACACCAGCTGCGCCGGGCTGGAACTGCGGATACGCATGGCGTCGATCTGGCGCTTGGCCAAGGCGGTTTCGTCGCGGCTGTTGACCACGCCGCCGCCGGAGATTTCCGGCATGTTGCCCAAGGCGATATTGGCGCTGATGGACTGGGTCAACAGCAGGCCTTCGCCCTTGCGATCCTCGGTGATCAGCGCAATGCCATGGCCGACCGCGTCCACTGGCGAACGAATGCTCACCACTTGGGCCGGCGAACCCAGGGCCACCGTGCCGCTGTCGGCCAGGTCGGCGCCGAAGATCAGGCGCAGCAACTCGGTGCGACCGGCGCCGATCAGGCCGGAGATGCCATAGATCTCGCCGGCACGCACTTCAAAGGAGACGTCGCGGACCTTGTCCGCGCGGGTCAGGCCTTTAACCGTCAAGGCCGGGCCGCCGATGCTGCGCGGCCCCAGGTCAATGTGTTCGCCCAGCTCGCGACCGACCATCAAGGTGACCAGTTGCTCGCTGTTGTAGTTGGCCATCGGCTCGACGCACACCAGCTTGCCGTCACGCAGGACCGCAATGCGTTGGGCGACACGGGCGAGTTCTTCAAGCCGGTGTGAAATGTAGATGATCGCCACGCCCCGGGCCTGCAGGCGGGTGATTTGTTCAAACAGCATCTCGACTTCACGGGCAGTCAACATGGCCGTGGGTTCGTCGAGGATCAGTACATGGCAGTCGCCGATCAGGTTGCGGGCGATCTCGACCATTTGCTGGTGACCGATACCGAGGCTGCCGACCAGGGTGTCCGGGTCGATGGCGTCCAGGCCGACCTGGGCCATGGCTTCGATGGCGGCTTTGCGCAACTGCTTGCGACTGATCCAGCCACAGTGGCTGGGCAGATTATCCAGGAACAGGTTTTCGGCCACGGTCAGCGTCGGCAGCAGGTTGAGCTCCTGCATGACCATGCGCACGCCCAGTTCTTCAGCCTGGGTGCGGCTGCCGGGACGGTAATCCTGGCCGTTGAACTGCATATGCCCGGTCGTCGGCGTGACCAGCCCGCCGATGATTTTCGACAACGTGCTTTTACCAGCGCCGTTCTCACCGGTCAGCGCCAGCACTTCCCCACGATTGAGCGTCAGGGTGATGTCGGACAGAACCGGTTGGGCATAGGTCTTGCCGATACCGCTGACCGAGAGGACAGCGTTCGGGGCGGAAGATGACATAGGAAAATCTCCAGGCGCCCGCTCAGGACGAGCGGGCGCTGTTGGGTGCTGCCAGGATTACTTCTTGAGGACGAGTTCGACCGGGGTTTCGATCACGCCATCTTTGGCATCGACTTTCTCACCCTTGACCAGCTTGAGCGCGTTCTGGATACCGAACACAGCTTGCTGGGCAGCAGCCTGGTCAGCGGTTGCCAGGACGCGGCCGTCCTGCAGCATGGGCTTGATGGCTTCGATGTTGTCGTAGCCAACTACCAGCACCTTGCCAGCCTTGCCCGCCGCACGCACGGCGGAAACCGCGCCCAGCGCCATGTTGTCGTTACCGGCCAACAGGGCCTTGAGGTCCGGGTATTCGCTCAGCATGGCCGAGGCGACTTTCTGGCCCTGGTCAATTTCCCAGTTGCCGGATTGAGTCGAGACGATCTTCATGCCGGCAGCGTCCATCGCATCCTTGTAGCCTGCGGTGCGCTGCTGGGCGTTGGTGGTAGTCGGTACGCCTTCGATGATGCCGACCTTGTCACCCGCGGCCAGTTGCTTGGCCAGGTAGTCGCCGACCAGCTTGGAGCCTTTGCGGTTGTCCGGGCCTACGAAGGGGATGTCGAGGTTTTTACTTTTCAGCACGTCCGGGTCCAGGCGGTTGTCGATGTTGACCACCTTGATGCCGGCATCGGAGGCTTTCTTCAACACCGTCACGAGTGCCTTGGAATCGGCGGGCGCGATGACGATGGCGTTGACCTTGGCGAGGATCATCTGGTTGACGATATCGATCTGCGCGCTGGTATCGGTTTCGTTCTTGATACCGTTGGTGATCATGTCGAAATCGGCGGCGTGGTCTTTCTGATAAGCCTTGGCGCCGTCCTGCATGGTCACGAAAAATTCGTTGGCGAGGGATTTCATCACCAGGCCAACCTTGGGTTTGGCGGCGTCATCGGCGAATGCAGAGGAAAGAGGTAAAACGGCGGATGCGGCAGCAAGCACAGCGACAGCAAGAAGACGTCCAGCGAATGGCAGCTTCATGGGTTCACTCCGATCTTATGATTATTGTGAGCAACGCTTGCACCGAAGAGTGCTTCGGCAGCCCTCCCACCCGGGGTGGCTGATACGAGCTGTCACGTTACTCCAGGAGTGCGCCGTGAAACATCTCGCAAACGTTTGCGTTAATCAAACTATGAGAACCTTGTCGAGATTTGTCAACGGTAGAAACCGGTCTTTCATCCAAGCCCTCTAGCGCCTGGCCTCGCAGTGTGCAAGGCGCGAGATTAAACATCGCGACCTGCCCTTCGTTCTCTAAAACGACAGGCCTTGCCAGATCATTCGCCACCGCCTTCATGGAACCAGTGCGCCCTTTCGGACAACCGAACGCAATCGCGGCCAATGTTCGGAAAGCCGGACGAAGGGGGTTCGAACGCACTCAAAACAACAAAATAAGTTGTTTTAAATCAACAGCTTAATTTATATCCGCGAATACAATCAGCCTGGTACAGATCCTGCTCTCATCCTGCACCTCGTGGCATTCAGAACCGCCCGGGTGTTCTAGATGAACCTGCTACAGCACTCATCAAAAACCAGAGAGAAAAATAATGAAATCTGCACTGAAGAACATTGTCCCGGGCGCATTAGCCCTCCTGCTGCTGTTCCCTGTTGCCGCCCAGGCAAAGGAAGCCGAAACCAAGACCAAGCTGTCCAACGTGGTGATTCTCGCCACCGGCGGCACCATTGCCGGCGCCGGCGCCAGCGCGGCCAACAGTGCCACCTACCAGGCGGCGAAAGTCGGTATCGAGCAATTGATCGCTGGTGTTCCTGAGCTTAGCCAGATCGCCAATGTACGCGGCGAACAAGTGATGCAAATTGCGTCCGAAAGCATCAACAACGAAAACCTGCTGCAACTGGGCCGTCGCGTCGCCGAACTGGCCGACAGCAAGGACGTGGATGGCATCGTGATCACCCACGGTACCGACACCCTGGAAGAGACCGCCTACTTCCTGAACCTGGTGGAAAAAACCGACAAGCCAATCGTCGTGGTCGGCTCCATGCGCCCAGGCACCGCCATGTCGGCGGACGGCATGCTCAACCTGTACAACGCCGTGGCCGTGGCCGGCAGCAAAGACGCGCGCGGTAAAGGCGTGCTGGTGACCATGAACGACGAGATCCAGTCGGGTCGTGACGTCAGCAAGATGATCAACATCAAGACCGAAGCGTTCAAGAGCCCATGGGGCCCGCTGGGCATGGTGGTTGAAGGCAAATCCTACTGGTTCCGCCTGCCTGCCAAGCGCCACACCATGGATTCGGAATTCGACATCAAGACCATCAAGAGCCTGCCGGACGTGGAAATCGCCTATGGCTATGGCAACGTGAGCGACACAGCGGTCAAGGCCCTGGCCCAGGCCGGCGCCAAAGCCATCATCCATGCCGGCACCGGCAATGGTTCGGTGTCTTCCAAGGTGGTCCCTGCCCTGCAGGAACTGCGCAAGCAAGGCGTACAGATCATCCGCTCTTCCCACGTGAATGCCGGTGGCTTCGTTCTGCGTAATGCTGAACAACCTGACGACAAGTACGACTGGGTCGCCGCACATGACCTGAACCCGCAAAAAGCCCGCATCCTGGCCATGGTCGCCCTGACCAAAACCCAAGACAGCAAAGAGCTGCAACGGATGTTCTGGGAATATTGATTCCTGGCCATACCTTGTAGGAGCTCGCCTCTCCAGACGCGCTCCTACACATTTCACTCCCCCGCCTTACGCAAAACTACCTGAACAGCTGTCAGACGAACTTCTTGAAATTTAAGCAGTTGCGAAATCGCCCACAGTTAAATACTGTATGTGCGTACAGCTTATTAAGGAATACTCCGTGGCAAAGTCCTCTTCCGCAGCGCCAACCCCGCCTGATGCCTACGAACGCCTGGCCATTCGTGTGCAAAAGATCATCAACTCGACCAACGCCCAAAAAGCCAAGGCAGCCTTGATCTTCCGCCTGCCGGACGAGCCGGAGGATGAGTGGGAGCGGTTGCTGGAAGAAATTGCGGAGAACGACAACGTCACCCTCGCCTATCGGGACGACGGTGGCGTGCAGATTTTCTGGGTTGTACCGAAGGAAGATTGATTCAATGAGTGTCCGTTTTATCGCTGTGTGCTGCCTGTTCTTTGCTGTCGGTGCCCAGGCCCAGGCACCCCGCACCTTCAGCGAAGCCAAGAAAGTTGCCTGGAAACTCTATGCCCCCCAATCCACCGAGTTCTACTGCGGCTGCAAATACACCGGCAACCGCATAGACCTGAAAGCCTGCGGCTACATCCCGCGCAAAAACGCCAACCGCGCCGCCCGCATCGAGTGGGAGCACATTGTTCCGGCCTGGCAGATCGGGCACCAGCGCCAGTGCTGGCAGAACGGCGGGCGCAAGAACTGCACGCGCCACGATGACGTGTTCAAGCGCGCCGAGGCAGACCTGCACAACCTGGTGCCGAGTATCGGCGAGGTCAACGGTGACCGTAACAACTTCAGTTTTGGCTGGCTGCCGGTGCAAAGCGGGCAGTACGGTTCATGCCTGACCCAGGTCGACTTCAAGGCCAAGAAGGTCATGCCCCGCCCGTCCATCCGCGGAATGATCGCGCGCACCTATTTCTATATGAGCAAGCAGTACGGCTTGCGCCTGTCGAAACAGGATCGCCAGCTCTACGAAGCCTGGAACAAGACCTACCCGGTGCAGGCTTGGGAGCGCCAGCGCAACCAGACCGTGGCGTGTGTGATGGGACGTGGCAATGAGTTCGTCGGCCCGGTGAACCTGAAGGCCTGCGGTTGAAACTGGGCGGTACTCCCGCCCATCCAGCCGGTTATTGCGCAGCCGCGTGCTCGATGACTTGCGACTCGGTATCGGTCTTCTTGGCGCGTGCCAGTTTTTCAGTGAGCTGCACCTGCTTGGCCTCGGCTTCAGCCTTGGTGGCGAACGGCCCCAGCAGCACTTCGTCCTTGCCGTCGACCTTCACGATGTAAAAATTGAAACCATGTTCCAGCAACCAGGCCGTGAGGTCGGTGAGCGCCTGTAATTTGTGGTCGGGTGGCCCGACCCATACATCCCATTCCTGAGCGGCAATCGCGCCGGTTTGTGGCTGGCTTTCAGTCACGGCAGGCTTGGCCTTGGGCGCATCGACGCTTTTGCCTTCACCGCAACCGGCCAATGCCAACACCGCAATTGCCATCGCTACTTTACGCACTGCCCTGCTCCTTAAAGGATTAAAGAGGCGACTTTATCATTCACTGTCTATTCTGGCCGTCATAAACGTTGGCTTAAACAATGCGAATGATGTATCGCAGACCTGTATGATGCCGGCATGGGAATTAATGCCGCCTCTATGCGTCCTAAAAGAGGCAGCCACAGGGAAGCGCTTAGCAGTAAGCTACACACATCTGACATCTGCCCTGTCTGAAACACGTGTCCTTAAAAGTAATCAAGGAGAAGTCCATGCTTATACTCACCCGCAAAGTCGGTGAAAGCATAAACATCGGTGATGACATCACGATCACCATCCTGGGCGTCAGCGGCCAGCAAGTACGAATCGGCATCAACGCACCCAAGGATGTTGCCGTGCATCGCGAGGAGATCTACCAGCGCATCCAGGCCGGCCTGAGTGCCCCGGACAAAAACCAGACGCCTTGAAGAACCTTCAGTAGCCAGCCCTTTCGTTCACTGTAACGGCTGGCGAAAACCCCTTCGAACCGCTCTTGTGTCTATTGCGTGATTGACGCCTCCAATGCATTCATCTTCGCGCCAAGATGAAACTGTCTTCACGCTTTGAACTTGTCGTGTCATCCATAGCCGAATCATCTACTGATACCCTGCCATCCGTGTGCGCGAAGGAGCACGTCGATGAGGCTAACCCCTGCGCAACCATTCGCTCTACGAGCCTGGATCATAGCCCTACTGATAGGGCTGGCATTCGTGGGGCTGGAATATGGCTTGAGGCTTGAAATCGCAGGCACCGACCCCGCCGATCCGCCGTCCTGGCTCGACCTCACACTGGTGCTGGGTGGCTACCTCTTCATGTTCTGCCTCAAGCCCATCCAGAGGGCCGTACAGCTTAAATTGTGTCAACAAACCGTTCAGAAAAATGCACGTTGATGCGCAGCGCTTCGCTATCAGATCGCCGGTATTTACAGCGACGCAGCACGACCTATGCTTTGCTCTGCACGCTCACTGAAAGGTGCTGAAACCGATGGACACTTTGAGCAAATCGCAAATCGAGTCCGCGCTGGCTGCCCGTCTGCCGAGCTACAACGTCACCTGCACATTGCACGCCGACGGCACCCTTTCGGCGGTGCTCAGCGGCCCGGAAACCGACCATTTCGCAATTACCGGAATCGTGCGCGCGCACTATCGTGGGGCGGAAGCCATTGCCCGACTGGCGAATGAAATTCTCAGGGAAATGGTGCTGTCCCGCCAGGCGATGAGGAATGACCGTATGCAGCCTCCCTCTGCTTCACCTGGCTGCGAACAAGGCCGAGACCGGTAACGGGTTTCGGCCTTTTTGTATCAGCCCACTTCATTCTGCAAGGACAACAAGCCATCAGCACCGCGCTGCACGCGCAGGTGGGCATAGCCGTCAATCCTGGCGTGTTCGGTCACCATGGGCTTGAGGTGCGTCGACGTTACGACCATCACGTCCGCCCCTGCCGCTTCTCCCGCACGAATCCCCACCGACGCATCTTCAAACACCAGGC
Source organism: Pseudomonas sp. TH21 (assembly GCF_016651025.1). NCBI lineage: Bacteria > Pseudomonadati > Pseudomonadota > Gammaproteobacteria > Pseudomonadales > Pseudomonadaceae > Pseudomonas > Pseudomonas sp. TH21. Next base: position 4,475,320 of record NZ_JAEKEQ010000001.1, read on the forward strand.
AGTCCTGCACCGGCACGCCCAGGCGCTGCGCGCCCAACAGGTAACAGGCCGGGTCGGGCTTGCCAATGGCGACGTCTTCGGCCGTGACCAGCACCGCCGGCGGGGCAATCCCGGCCGCTCGCAGCCGACGCAACGCCAGCTCACGAGGCGCTGAGGTGACCAGCGCCCATTGATCGCCCGGCAGGCGGTTCAGAAACGCGACCGCGCCGGGGATCGCGACAATGCCTTCGACATCATTGATTTCCGCTTCGGTAATCCACTGCGCCTCAACTTCGGGATCAACCCCCGGCAACGCCTGGCGGGTGATGGTATCGATCGCGCGGGCGCCGTGAATGGTGGTCAGGAACGCCGCCACGTCCAGGCCGTGGCGTTCGGCCCAGGTGCTCCACACCCGCTCGGCGGCGGCGATGGAGTTGAGCAGGGTGCCGTCCATATCGAACAGAAAGGCGCGGTAACGGCGGGCAAATACGGCTGAACCTCGGATGGACACTGCGTGGCTTCCTCGTGGGCGGTAACAAATAATCGGCCCGATGCAATCTACGGATCACCTCGGTGCTTGTAAACGCCGCCAACCCCTCGATCGCATTACAGCTTTGTAATGAAGCTGTAAGTCTTGTCAGCACCCTCACTTCATACAGTGGCGGCGTCAGTCACCCACACCGGTTGACGCCACCTTCCCACTGATGAAAAGGGTCACCCCATGAAACCTGCAAGCAAACTCTGCCTGATCGCCGCCAGCCTGCTGATGCTGGGTACCGGCACCGCCCTGGCCGGCACTGTCGCACCGGTCAAAGCCAACAACGTGGTGCTGGTGCACGGTTCCTGGGCAGATGGCTCGAGCTGGTCCGAAGTGATCACCCGCCTCCAGGCCGCCGGCCTGCACGTCACCGCCGTGCAAAACCCACTGACATCGGTGGCCGACGATGTCGCCGCCACCAACCGCGTACTGAATCAACAGGACGGTCCTACCGTGCTGGTCGGCCATTCCTACGCTGGCACCGTGGTAAGCGATGCCGGGGTGAACCCCAACGTCAGCGCCCTGGTGTACGTGGCGGCCCGCGCCCCGGATGCCAATGAAGACTTTGTCGCGCTTTCCGCCAAGTACCCGACCATGCCGGTGCGGGCCGGTGTGGAAGATCACGATGGCTACCTCACGCTGAGCCAGGACGCGTTTCTCAAGTACTTCGCCGCCGACGTGCCGCACGCCAAGGCCATGGAGCTGTACGCCGTGCAGCAACCCATCACCAAGAGCCTGTTCAGCGGCCGCACCGTGAACGCCGCCTGGCACACCAAGCCATCCTGGTACGCGGTGTCGACCCAGGACCAGACCATCAACCCGGACCTGGAACGGTTCCTCGCCAAGCGCATGAACGCCAGCACGATCGAGCTGCCCTCGAGCCACTTGTCGCTGGTGTCCCACGCCAAGGAAATCACCGACCTGATCCTCGAAGCCTCCGGCCGCCAGCCTTGAGCCCTTGCATTACAAACTTGTCATGAACCTGTTGGTTGGCTGTTCGGAGCGCTTGGTTACCGTGAACCCACTGCCACGCTCTGGCAGCCAACCTATTAAGAGAGAGATCGCCATGAAACTGTTTATCCTCGGCTTTGCCGCTTTGCTTGCCACTGGCACCGTGTTCGCTGCCGAACCCGTCATCCACGACAAGACCGGCTTTTTCGTGCACCTGGATGTCGACAAAGTCTTGTCGAGTACCGATACCTACGGCCAATGCGGCATCGTTCCCGCGCGTCTCGACTACCTGGACCACCAGGGCCGCGAACACGTGCTGGACTACCAGGTACAGGCGATCGGTTGCCCGAGTGACAATTGATCGGACTACACTTGCGCAACGCACAGAAGCAGGGCAACTCCCATGAACATTCTTGTAGTCGAAGACGAACCCAAGGCCGGCAATTACCTGCTTAACGGCCTGCAGGAGCTGGGCTACTCCGTCAGCCTCGCCCGCGACGGCGTGGACGGTTTGCACCAGGCCCTGGAAACCTCGTTCGACGTGATCGTGCTGGATGTGATGATGCCGAAGATGGACGGCTGGGAAGTCCTGCGCCGCTTGCGCAAGGAAGCCGATACGCCGGTGCTTTTTCTGACGGCCCGCGATGATATCGCCGACCGCATCAAGGGCCTGGAACTCGGCGCCGATGATTACCTGATCAAGCCCTTCTCCTTCGCCGAACTGGTGGCGCGCCTGCGCACCCTGACCCGCCGTGGCCCGAGCCGGGAAGAAGAACAACTGCAGGTCGCCGACCTGCAGATCGATGTGCTGAAACGCCGCGTGACCCGCGCCGGCACACGCATCACCCTGACCAACAAAGAGTTTGCCCTGCTGCATTTGTTTGCCACTCACCAGGATCAGGTGTTGTCGCGCTCGCTGATTGCCTCGCGAGTGTGGGACATGAACTTCGACAGCGACACCAACGTGGTGGACGTGGCCGTGCGGCGCCTGCGCCTGAAAATCGACGACCCGTTCCAGCTCAAGTTGATCCACAGCGTGCGGGGCATCGGCTACCGCTTCGATACCCAGCCATGACCCACCGTCGCCATTATTCACTGACCCTGCGCCTGGCGGTGATTTTCGCCTTGCTGGCCTTCGCGCTGCTGGCCACGCTGGGCGTTGCGCTGTACCGCGAACTGGAGCGTGAGTTGATCAAGCGCGACGACGCTGCGCTGATCTATCGCACCGATCAGTTACGCAACCTGCTCAACGACAGCAATACATTGGATCTGATCAGGACCAAGCCTGAGCTGTTCCAGAACATGCTGGGCAACAGCGAGTCAGTGCTGAGCATTGCGGCGCCGGGGCAGAAGCCCTTGCTGCTGGTCAACCCGGGCAATATCGAGATGCCGGTGGTGCCGGCCGTTGCCAAAGACCACGCGCTGGGCCTTGCCGATGTGCACCATTTGCCTGGGGTCAACAATGTCCCCTTCGCCGCCGTGGCGGCGTCGATCGATTCCGGGGACCTGGGCAGCCTGCAAGTCACCACCGGACGCTTGATGACCGAACGCACCGCCATGCTCGCCAGCTATCGCCTGAGCGTGTTTATCCTGGCGAGCATTGCCGCGATCATCCTTGCCCTGGTCGGGTACTTGCTGGTGCACCGTGGCCTGCTGCCGTTGCGACGCCTGGCCCGGCATGCCCAAGGCATCGGCGTCGGCAACCTGGCCGAGCGCCTCGACAGCCACGGCGCGCCAAAGGAATTACTGCCGATGATCGACGCGTTCAACACCATGCTCGAACGCCTGGCCAGAGGGTTTGTGCAACTGGGCCAGGTGTCCACAGACATGGCCCACGAACTGCGCACGCCGATCAACAACCTGCTGGGCGAAACCCAGGTCGCGCTGCAACAGAGTCGCAGCATCGAGAGTTATCAACAGTTGCTGGCGTCCAACGTCGAAGAGCTTGAACGCCTGGCGCGGATGCTCGACAACATGCTGTTTCTCGCCCGCACGGATCCGGCCAGCGCCCTGCGCCAACGCCAGGAACTCAGTGCAGCGGATGAAGTGGAACGTATCGCCGATTACTTCGAAGGCCTGGCCAGTGACGTGGAGGTCAGCATTCGTGCCGAAGGTGACGGTGTGATCTGGGCTGAACCGATGCTACTGCGCCGGGCCCTGGCGAACCTGTGCGCCAACGCGATCAAATATGGCGCGCCGCGTTCCGAGCTGCTGATCCAGGCGGTGCCACAGGCCGAAGGCATCACCCTGAGGGTCAGCAACCAGGGTGAAACCATTGCTGCCGAGCACCTGCCACGGCTGTTCGAGCGCTTTTACCGGGTGGATGAATCGCGCGAGCGCTCGGCCCAGTCCAATGGCCTGGGCCTGTCGATTGTAGCGACCATCATGCAGTTGCATAACGGTCGATACAGCGTGAGCAGCGAGGCCGGACTGACGTGTTTTGAGTTGTTTTTTCCGAAGCGGGACGACTGAACCGCGCGTCCCAGGCACCTGGTGTTATTTTGCAAAAATTTGGCTGTCACCCCTGGCCGGAGTTCCCACTATTCTTTCCCCAAAGCGCACGCACAGTATTGGAAACAGGTGAAGTGCAGTGGAAAGGAAACACTATCGATTCGGCGGGACAAACTCGCTGAACACCCCACCTCAAGGCAGAGGTGGTGGCGGTAACGACGGAGGTTCAGGCATGGAAAAACGATTGGGTCTACTGGAAAAGGGGCTGGCTGAAATGAAAGAAAGGCTGATCACCGTTTCGAGCAGGGCAGACTCCCTGGAAAAGCACTTCGCGACCAAGGCGGACCTTACGACCACCGAGGTGAATCTCATCAAATGGTACGTGGCCACCGCCTTCGCAATGACTGGCCTGGCGTGCGCCATCACCTTCGGGCTCACCCGCCTGTTTGCTACCTGACGATGACCCGCGCAGGTCAGCTGACCTGCCCGCCCGTTTCCGTCACATCCACTGATGTATGCCAAGCGGCCAGCAACGCCACCCGCAGTCCCTCGACCTGCGTCTCCAGCGCCATTGACGCCGCGCCCGAAGCCAGCACTTGTTCGGGCAGATATGGCACGTGGATAAACCCACTGCGCACGGCGCTAGCAGCCAGTGCGTGCTGCAATAGGTAAAACACCTGGTTACACACGAAGGTACCGGCCGTGTGCGACACCGTCGCCGCAATCTCCGCTTCGCGCACCGCCTTGACCATCGCCTTGACCGGCAGCGTGGTGAAGTAGGCTGCGGGGCCGCCAGCCACCACGGCGGCATCAATCGGCTGCTCGCCGAGGTTGTCGGGAATACGCGCGTCATTCAGGTTGATCGCCACCCGCTCCATGGAAATAGCACTGCGCCCCGGCCCCAGCCCCGTGGCGATCACCATCGCCGGCTGCAATTGGTCGATCAACTGGATCAGGCACTCACCCGCCGTGGCAAACGCACACGGCAGCCGACGCGCAACAACCTGCACATCGGCGCCCAGTTGCCAGCCATCCAGCAGGCGCACCACTTCCCAGGACGGGTTTATCGGGTCTTGATCAAAGGGCTCGAAACCCGTCAACAATAGGGTCTGCATCGTGGCCTCACATCAACAGGTAAAGCAGGACAATATTGACCACCAGCATCATCAGCGCGGTCGGCAGCTGGGCCTTGATCACCGCGTTTTTGTCGGGCAACTCCAGCAGTGCTGCCGGCACGATATTGAAGTTGGCCGCCATCGGTGTCATCAACGTACCGCAGTAACCCGAGAACATGCCAATCGCGGCCATCACTGCGGGGTTGCCGCCGTAGATCCCCACCAGCACCGGCACGCCGACGCCGCCGGTCATCACCGGGAATGCCGCGAAGCCGTTCCCCATGATCACCGTGAACAGTGCCATGCCCAGCACATACACCATGACTGCCACCAGCTTGAAATCCAGGTTGATGTAGGTGGTGGTGACATGCGCGACGGCCGTACCGACTCCGGCTTCATTGAACAACAGCCCCAGCATCGCCAGCATTTGCGGTAGCACCATGGCCCAGCCCAGGGCCTCGGTCAGGCGCCGCGATTCGCGCAAGGCCTGCACCGGGGTGTCGCGGGTCAGCCAGCACGCCAGGCCGAGGGCGATCAGGCACCCGATGCCGAGGGAAACGAAGGTGGTGTTTTTCGGGTCCAGCAGCGGTACGCCGCCGATCTCGGTGTGTTTGAGTAATACCGAGCCGATCACCGTCGTCAGGGGAATCGCCAACGCCGGGATAAACAGTTTGTGCCCCAGGCGACCGGCGCTGGCGCGGGACGCCTTGTCATGCAGCTCGGCGTGCGTGCCACGGCCGACGCCGCCCAGCCCGGCAATCAACGCCATGACCACCACGCCCACACCAATGACCACCGAGGGCAGGCGCTCGCCCACCAGGAACGGAACCGCGAACAGCAACCAGAACAAGGCGCTGGACCAGCGCTTGGGGTGGGTCCGGTCCATCAGGATCATGCCCGCAGTGATCAGCAGCAGCACTCCGGCGAGCCAGTACAGGTATTGAATCGAGATGATCATTGCGCGGCCTCCACGGCAGTGGCCACCGGCGTCATCTCACGGGTCAGCCGCCGGTCGAACCGATGCAGGCGAATCGCGTGAATGATAAACGCGCAGATCGCCGTCGGGATGCCCCACACCGCGATGTGCAGCGGCTCGACATCAATCCCCGAGCCCAGCAGGAAGGTGTGCATCAGCGCAATCGCACCAAAGGCGACGAAGATGTCCTCACCGAAAAACAGACCGACGTTGTCCGTCGCAGCGCACATGGCCAGCACCTTGTGGCGCAGCTTGTCCGGCAACTTGCCGTAGCGCTTTTCCGCTGCGCCCTCAGCCATCGGCGCCAGCAGTGGGCGCACCATCTGCGGGTGTCCGCCCAGGCTGGTCAAGCCCATGGCGGCGGTGGATTCACGCACAAACAGATAGATGATCAACAGGCGCCCTACCGTGGCGCGCTCGAACCGCGCGATCCAGTTCTGCGCGTGCAGGCGCAACCCATGGCGCTCCAGCAAGCCGATAACCGCCAGCGGCAATAACAGAATCAATTGCAGGGCACGGGTCTGAAGGAAACCGTCACCCATGGTCGCGAGGATTTTTTCCAGCGGGAAGTGGGCGGCAAGCCCGGTGGCGATGGCGGCGGCGGTCACCACCAACAGCGGATTGAAGCGCAAGACAAAGCCAACCACGATCACAAGTACGCCGATCAACGGCCATAAGTTCACAACAGTTTGCATGGCGGTGAGGTCCTTTAATGCGCGCTGCGGCGCCGTTACAGCAGGATGTGAACAAAGGGTTCACAGCAGGAAGTGGCGTGCAGTCGGCTCGGTTTTTTATTGTTGACCCGGAAGGTCGAGCGTCAGTGGCGGCAACTTTGCTGCCTGGGGGCGGGAGGTGTCCAACAAGAAAAATTGTTGCTGCAAACCAATAAATTTTGTCGGGGTTTACTGCGCACACGTAACAAGATGTGGACAGGTAACCCGCGAGTCACGCATCTTAGCGCCGCCCGTTGATCGGGTGCGGCACCGGGTACCGGCGCACGCCTCTCTCACTATTGTTGTGGATATGGAAATTCGATGAAAACCCAAAAGGTCCTGATCGCCCTCTCGTGCGCCGTTGCCCTGTCCCTGCTGGGCGGTTGTGCAGCGAAGGTTAAAAGTGGCGGCAGCGCAGCACTGGCCATCCCGGAAGCGGCCAAGCAGAACCTGGTGGTGAGCATCCATGGCGAAAAACAGGTGGAGCAAAACCCTGACTGGAACCTGCTCAAGCGCGACTGGAATAACGCGCTCCAGGTCGAAGCACGCCAGGCCGGCTTCACGGTCACCGAAAGCCCTAAAGTCGCGGCCAATGGTGAAGACGGCGTGGGCATCAGCATCAACGTGAGCAAGTTTCGCTATATCGAACCGGGTTCGCGGTATGTCGCCGGTGCGCTGGTGGGTAATGCCTGGGTGTTCTCCCGCGCCGACTACTCCGACTTGAAATCCGGCGCGCCCATTGGCTCACGCACCTACGACACGTCATCCTCGGCCTGGGAAGGCGTGGCTTCGGCAATGACGCAGAAGCAGGTCCAGGCAATCGCCAAGCAGATGATCAGCGACATCAAGAGCGCCAAGGCCCAGTAAGCCACCGCGCCTTAAACAAGGGCCAACCGCTGGGTTGGTCCTGATACTGCAATCCCGCCTGGCTTGCTTCAGAGTTGCTTGAGGGTCTCACGCGATACTTCTTGCAGACCCGCCTCGGTGATTTTCTTCCAATCACTCTCCGTCACCGCCTGCATGCTTTCATTCTTGCGCGTCACCACATTCAGCGCAGTGGCGCCCGGGGTTTCGATACGCAGGTGGGCTTTGTTACTCACGTCGACAGAGAAGAAGCCTGGGGTAAACCAGGACCAGAATTCGACAATATGCACGTTCACTGGCACGGCATCCGGAGTGCCTGGCTCGGTGACGACCTGGTAACCGGCCTGCTTGTAAGCCGCGGCTACCGACTCATTCACCAGTTGGGAAACGGTGCGGCCAGAGGGCAGCAACACGTCGCCCAACCCTTTGCCGTAACCGTTGCGCTTACGGGCAATGGCGCGCTCGGTAATCGACTTGTCATTGACCTCGTCATTTTTCAGCGATGGCGTATCCGGGCTTCGTGGAGCTATCTGGAAAACGCGATCATCCACGGTGCTGATCAGGACTTTCTTGCCATTGCTTGTTGCTGCGGCCTGGCTTGTGCTGAGCGACGCAACATTGACATCCACTTCCGACCGACTCGTGGCGCATCCCGCCAGAACCATCAGTGCCGCAATCCCCACCACTAACCGAACGCTCATGACTACCGCTCCTTATCGCCATCATTGGCATGGCCGGATATCGGCCGGCGACGATTGTACATGCGCGATATCATTTAGACATCACTCCGGCTTTTTTGAAATAACTGCATGCCGGTGAGTGTGCACTCAAGCCCGACCCGGTATCGTCAACCCAGAACGACCGTCAATGAACAAGGGGCAGCACCGGTGACTTCTTCCGCCACACCCACCGCCGAGAATGGCCTCAGCATCCAGACCCGCCTGATCGCCCTGGTGGTCGCCGTGACTTTCTTCATGGAAAACCTCGATGCCACGGTGATCGCCACGGCATTGCCGACCATGGCCACAGCGTTCGGGGTCACGCCGGTCGACATGAACATCGGCATCACCGCCTACATCCTCGCCGTGGCGATCTTCATACCGTTGTCCAGCTGGATCGCCGATCGATTAGGTGCGCGCCGGGTCTTTGCCGGCGCGATCATCGTCTTCACCCTCGCCTCGCTGCTGTGCGGGCTGAGCCAGAGCCTAGAAATGTTCGTCTTTGCGCGGGTCCTGCAGGGCATCGGTGGCGCACTGATGGTGCCCGTGGGGCGGCTGGCGGTGCTGCGCAATACGGATAAAAAAGACCTGGTCAAAATGATCGCGATCATCACCTGGCCCGGCCTGGTGGCGCCGATCCTGGGGCCAGTGGCCGGCGGACTGATCGTCACCCATGCCTCCTGGCCCTGGATCTTCTACGTGAACCTGCCGCTGGGCGTATTGGCGTTGGCCGCCGCACTGTGGCTGGTGCCGGAAGGTCGCGAAGCCAGCGTGCGCAAGTTTGATGCGAAGGGGTTCGTACTGCTCGCAGGCGCCTGTGTCGCCTTGCTGGGCGGGCTGGAATGGCTGGGCAGCCAGGCCGGCGAAATGCTCATCCCAGGCGTGGTGCTGGTCGCAGCGGGCATTGCGTTGGCGGTGTGGGCCGTGCACCACTGTCAGCACCATACTGACCCGTTGTTGCCGCTGCAGACCCTGGCGATCAATACCTTTCGCGTGAGTATCTATGGTGGGTCGCTGTTTCGCCTGGCCATCAGCGCGCTACCGTTCCTGCTGCCGCTGTTGTTTCAGGTGGCCTTTGGCTTATCCCCGGTGGACGCGGGCCTGTTGGTGCTGGCGGTTTTTGCCGGCAACCTGGCGATGAAACCCCTGACCACGACCATCATGCAGCGCTTCGGCTTTCGCCAGGTGCTGCTGGTGAATGGCGTGATCGGGGTGGCGTCGATTGCGGCTTGCGCCCTTTTCACCGCGCAGACCCCGCTCGCGGTCATCGCAGTGGTGCTGTTTGTGGGCGGGTTGTCACGCTCGATGCAGTTCACCTGCTACAACTCGATTGGCTTTGCAGATGTGCCCAAGCCACGCATGAGCGAGGCATCGGCGTTGTTCAGCATGTCGTTCCAGCTGGCCATGGGGATGGGCGTGACGGCAGCGGCGCTGTTGTTGCGCGCGTCGATGAGCGTGCAGGGGCATGAGATTCACGCACAAGTGGGTGACTTCCGGGTGGCGTTCATCGGGGTGGCATTGCTGGGGGCGCTCGCGCTGGTAGACGTCTATCGACTGCCAGCGCACGCGGGAGAAAGTGTGTTGAAGCGCGGTTGAACGCCGCCTCGTCGAATTAGGCGGTCGTGCTGACGATTGATCCCGTCGCACTGCCGCCCTCAGCGGTGACAGCCTGCAACAGCGCGGCAGTCGCTGTCTGCAACGCAGCGGCAGTGGTTGCAATCTGCGCTTGCGCCGCCGCAACCGCAGCAGCCTTGGCCGCCTCGCTCTGGTTGCTGGACTGTGCCTGCTGCATGGCTTGTTGCTGCTCTTGAAGCTGCTTTTGCAACTGCTCGATCTGCTTCTTCAACTCCTTGACCGTGTCCGACTCCGTCGAGCTGGAAGACGCCTGGCCACCGCCGCCAGCACCCGCAGTCGCTTGCGTGCCCGCGTTCATATTGACGGTCAGGCCGCCGGTACGGTTGGTGCTCTCGTTTGCCTGGGGAACCGTCGAGGTTGCAACGCTTTGACTGCTGGCTACGGCAGGAGGATTGCTGATGTTGATGAGCATGCCAAATGTCCGATGATGAAGGCTTACCGACTGCATCGGCGTGTCGGTCGATTAATTGAGGGCGGCGTCAGGATTAAATCCGAGGCAACAAAAAAGGGCCCACCTTTCGGTGAGCCCTTCTAGACCGCCCAGCAGAGCGGATTTTGTTTGGTAGGCGCGATTGGACTCGAACCAACGACCCCCACCATGTCAAGGTGGTGCTCTAACCAACTGAGCTACGTGCCTGCTGTGAGGCGGCATTCTACGGAATTCCGGAGGGGTGTCAACATCTTTTTTGCAGCTAACCCTATGAATATGCGAATTTTTTATTTGCGGCCGGCACATCGGTATTTTTTCGGTGGCTGGCAGGCAATTTTCAACTCAGGTAGGATCGGGGCACTCGTAAAAAATATAAAACAGAGGTTCCAGGATGGCGAACACCCCCTACCCCCAGTCGTATTACGCCGCTTCCGCGAATGCCGTACCGCCACGCCCAAGCCTGCAAGGCGAGGTCGAAACCGACGTGTGCGTGATCGGTGCCGGCTACACCGGCCTTTCCAGCGCGCTGTTCCTGCTGGAGAACGGTTTTCGCGTGACCGTGCTGGAAGCCGCCAAGGTCGGCTTTGGTGGCTCTGGTCGCAATGGCGGGCAGATCGTCAACAGTTATAGCCGTGACATCGACGTGATCGAGCGCAGCGTCGGCCCCAAGCAGGCACAGTTGCTCGGGCAGATGGCGTTCGAGGGCGGCAAGATCATTCGCGAGCGGGTGGCGAAGTACCAGATCCAGTGCGACCTGAAGGACGGCGGCGTGTTCGCTGCACTCAACAGCAAGCACATGGGCCACCTGGAGTCGCAGAAGCGCCTGTGGGAGCGTTACGGCCATACGCAGCTGGAGTTGCTGGACGAACGTCGCATCCGCGAGGTCGTGGCGTGTGACAACTATGTCGGCGGCCTGCTCGACATGAGCGGCGGGCACATCCATCCCCTCAACCTGGCGCTGGGCGAAGCAGCGGCGGTGGAATCCCTGGGCGGCAGCATCTACGAGCAGTCCGCGGCAGTGCGCATCGAGCGCGGCGCCAATCCGGTGGTGCACACCGCCGAGGGCAAGGTCAGGGCCAAGTTCATCATCGTCGCGGGCAATGCCTACCTGGGCAACCTGGTGCCGGAGCTGGCAGCCAAGTCGATGCCCTGCGGCACGCAAGTCATCACCACTGCACCGCTGGGTGACGAACTGGCCAAGTCGCTGCTGCCGCAGGATTACTGCGTCGAAGACTGCAACTACCTGCTCGACTACTACCGCCTCACCAGCGACAAGCGCCTGATCTTCGGCGGCGGCGTGGTGTATGGCGCGCGTGACCCGGCGAACATCGAGGCGATTATCCGTCCGAAGATGCTCAAGGCCTTCCCGCAGCTCAAGGACGTGAAAATCGACTACGCCTGGACCGGCAATTTCCTGCTGACCCTGTCGCGCTTGCCACAGGTCGGCCGCCTGGGCGACAACATCTACTACTCGCAGGGCTGCAGCGGCCATGGCGTGACGTACACACACTTGGCCGGCAAGGTACTGGCAGAAGCCCTTCGAGGCCAGGCAGAGCGTTTTGATGCGTTTGCCGACCTGCCCCACTACCCATTCCCGGGCGGCCAACTGCTGCGCACGCCGTTTGCCGCACTGGGCGCCTGGTACTACGGCTTGCGCGACAAATTAGGCTTTTGAGGCAAAACCTGTAGGAGCCCGCTCGCGGGCGATGGCGTCCGTGAGTTCGCCATCGCCCATGAGCGGGCTCGTACAATTCATAAATCGCAGACACAAAAAACCCCGGTCTTTCGACCAGGGTCTTTGCTATCGGATCAAAGTAGCCAGAGGCTTTCTTTGTGCTTCAAGGCGTTCAGTGGGCCTTGAGGCAGATATGGCGCAGCGGACGGGACTCGAACCCGCGACCCCCGGCGTGACAGGCCGGTATTCTAACCGACTGAACTACCGCTGCGTATCGCTTGACCAGCTACGGGTAAACCCCACAACCGTCTTGAAACATCTGATCGACCAGCCTTGGCTGTTCAATCTCAAGCCCGACGAATCGAACCTGGAAAATATGGCGCAGCGGACGGGACTCGAACCCGCGACCCCCGGCGTGACAGGCCGGTATTCTAACCGACTGAACTACCGCTGCGCGTCGGTGCAACCTTTAACGTTGCGTCTTGCCCGAAGGCAAAACTCTCAAGAAGTGGTGGGTGATGACGGGATCGAACCGCCGACCCTCTGCTTGTAAGGCAGATGCTCTCCCAGCTGAGCTAATCACCCTTTGCTTCGTTGAGGCCGCGAAATTTACGCAGGTAGCGGACCTAAGTCAATAGCCTGCTTGAAGTTTTTCTGAAAAAGACAAAATGGCTTCAAGACCGCCTACTCGCTGTAAATCATCTTCTTGCTCATGCCACCGTCGACCACGAACTCCTGCCCGGTGACAAACCCGGCCTGACGCGACAACAGCCACGCCACCATCGCCGCCACATCCTCCACCGCTCCCACCCTGCCCGCCGGATGCTGGGCATGGTCGGCGTCCGTCAACGGCTCGGCACGGCGCGCCGCAGGATCACGCGCATCGATCCAGCCGGGGCTGACGGCGTTCACTCGCACCTCCGGACCCAGGCTGATCGCCAATGCGTGAGTCAGCGCCAGCAAGCCGCCCTTGCTCGCCGCGTAGGCCTCGGTGTCCGGCTCCGATTGACGGGCCCGGGTCGACGCCAAGTTGACGATCGCCCCGCCATGGGCGCGCAGGTACGGCGCACAGTGCTTGGCCAGCAACATCGGCCCACTGAGGTTCACCGCCAGTACGCGATTCCAGTAAGCCAGGTCGAGGCTTTCCAGGGTGATATTGCGCGGGTCGGCCACTGCCGCGTTGCACACCAACGCGTCCAGGCGACCAAACTGCCCCAGCACCTCGGCGACACCCTGGGCCACTTGCTTCTCGTCCGCCACGTCCATGGTGATAAACCAGGCGTTGTCGCCCAGCACCTTGGACACCTTGGAACCGCGCTCGCGGTCCAGGTCCGTCAATACCACCTGCCAGCCTTCACTGATCAGCCACGCAGCAATCCCGAGGCCAATGCCCCGGGCTGCCCCAGTGACCAATGCGACGCGGCCGTTACTGGCCGCTGCAGCTTCCATGGACCACTCGATCACAAGGCTGCCAGCCCGCGAGCCAGGTCAGCTTGCAGGTCAGCCACATCTTCCAGGCCTACCGCAATACGGATCAGGCTGTCGCGGATACCGGCGGCTTCACGCTCCTGCGGCGCCAGGCGGCCGTGGGAGGTGGTGCTTGGGTGGGTGATGGTGGTCTTGCTGTCACCCAGGTTGGCGGTGATGGAGATCAGTCGAGTCGCGTCGATAAAGCGCCATGCGCCCTCCTTGCCACCCTTGACCTCGAAACTCACCACGGCACCGAAGCCGCGCTGCTGGCGCTGGGCCAACTCATGCTGCGGATGGCTCTTGAGACCGGCGTAATGCACCTTCTCGATACCGTCCTGCTGTTCCAGCCATTCGGCCAGGGCCTGGGCGTTGGCGCAGTGGGCCTTCATCCGCAGGCTGAGGGTTTCCAGGCCCTTGAGGAAAATCCACGCGTTGAACGGGCTCAGGGTCGGGCCAGCCGTGCGCAAAAACCCGACGATTTCCTTCATCTGCTCGCTGCGACCGGCCACCACACCGCCCATGCAACGGCCCTGGCCGTCGATGAATTTGGTTGCCGAGTGCACCACGACGTCCGCGCCCAGCTTCAGCGGCTGCTGCAACGCCGGCGTGCAGAAGCAGTTGTCGACCACCAGCATCGCGCCCTTGGCGTGAGCCACTTCGGACAACGCGGCGATGTCCACCAGCTCGGCCAGCGGGTTGGACGGCGATTCGACGAACAGCAACTTGGTGTTGGCCTTGATTGCCGCGTCCCACCCGGAAAGATCCGCCAGGGGCACGTAGTCCACCTCGATGCCGAAGCGCTTGAAGTACTTCTCGAACAGGCTGATGGTCGAACCGAATACGCTGCGAGAAACCAGCACATGGTCGCCAGCGCTGCACAGGCTCATCACCACTGCCAGGATCGCCGCCATGCCAGTGGCGGTGGCCACGGCCTGCTCCGCGCCTTCCAGGGCCGCGATACGTTCTTCGAACGCACGCACGGTCGGGTTGGTGTAGCGCGAATACACGTTGCCCGGCACTTCACCGGCGAAGCGCGCAGCGGCGTCGGCGGCGGTGCGGAACACGTAGCTGGAAGTGAAGAACATCGGGTCACCGTGTTCGCCTTCCGGCGTGCGGTGCTGGCCAGCGCGCACAGCCAGGGTATCGAAAGCTACGCCATCGAGGTCGCTGTCCAACCGACCGGCATCCCATTCCTGACTCATGCTGTGACTCCTTACTCAATTCTTTATTTAAGATACAAAACCGGCCCCTCAGGGCCGGTGTCTACTCAGTTGTTGTACAGATCGATGATCGCGCTGACCGCCTGGGTCTTGATCTTCGAGGAGTCGTTGCGCGCCTGCTCGATCTTGTTCAGGTAGGCCTCGTCGACATCACCGGTCACGTACTTGCCGTCGAACACGGCGCAGTCGAACTGGTCGATCTTGATCTTGCCACCGCCGACCGCTTCGATCAGGTCCGGCAGGTCCTGGTAGATCAGCCAATCGGCGCCAATGAGGTCGGCCACGTCCTGGGTCGTACGGTTGTGAGCGATCAGTTCGTGGGCGCTCGGCATGTCGATACCGTAGACGTTCGGGTAGCGCACGGCAGGCGCTGCGGAACAGAAGTACACGTTCTTGGCGCCGGCTTCACGGGCCATCTGGATGATCTGCTTGCACGTGGTGCCACGCACGATGGAGTCGTCCACCAGCATCACGTTCTTGCCGCGGAATTCCAGCTCGATGGCGTTGAGCTTCTGGCGTACCGACTTCTTGCGCGCCGCCTGGCCCGGCATGATGAAGGTACGGCCGATGTAGCGGTTCTTCACGAAGCCTTCGCGGAATTTGACGCCCAGGTGGTTGGCCAATTCCAGCGCAGCCGTACGGCTGGTGTCCGGGATCGGGATGACCACGTCGATGTCGTGCTCAGGACGCTCGCGCAGGATCTTCTCGGCCAGCTTCTCGCCCATGCGCAGGCGTGCCTTGTACACCGAAACGCCGTCGATGATCGAATCCGGACGCGCCAGGTAGACGTGTTCGAAGATGCACGGGGTGAGTTTCGGCGCCACGGCGCACTGACGGGTGTGCAGCTTGCCATCTTCGGTGATGTACACCGCTTCGCCCGGCGCCAGGTCGCGGATCAGGGTGAAGCCCAGCACATCCAGGGACACGCTTTCGGAGGCGATCATGTACTCGACGCCCTCGTCGGTGTGACGCTGGCCGAACACGATCGGACGGATGCCGTGCGGGTCACGGAAGCCTACGATGCCGTAGCCGGTAACCATCGCCACCACCGCGTAGCCACCGACGCAACGGTTGTGCACGTCGGTCACGGCGGCGAACACGTCCTCTTCGGTCGGCTGCAGCTTGCCGCGCTGGGCCAGCTCGTGGGCGAACACGTTGAGCAGTACTTCCGAGTCGGAACTGGTGTTGACGTGGCGCAGGTCAGATTCGTAAATCTCCTTGGCCAGCTGTTCAACGTTGGTCAGGTTACCGTTGTGCGCCAGGGTGATGCCGTAAGGCGAGTTGACGTAAAACGGTTGAGCTTCGGCCGATGTGGAGCTACCGGCAGTCGGGTAACGCACATGGCCAATGCCCATGTGCCCGACGAGGCGCTGCATGTGACGCTGATGGAACACGTCACGCACCAGGCCATTGTCCTTGCGCAGGAATAACCGGCCGTCGTGGCTGGTCACAATACCGGCAGCGTCCTGGCCGCGGTGCTGGAGGACGGTTAGCGCGTCATACAGCGCCTGATTGACGTTCGACTTACCGACGATACCGACGATGCCACACATGCGACGCAACCCCTACTTAATGAATCTTGACTGAACACAGCTTACTGAGGCGTTTTGGCCGGCAAGAGGTGTTCCTTGAACGGAAGATCAGCGGGTACGCTGATTCCGCTGGCCAGCCACTGACTGCTCCACCCCAATATGAGGTTCTTGGACCAATCTGCAACCAATAGAAATTTTGGCACGAGTACCGACTCCTGCCACCACGAATCCTGCTGTACCGGCCCCAGGCTCAACAGCCCGACCGCCACGACCACCAGCAACGCGCCACGCGCGGCGCCGAAGGCCATGCCGAGAAATCGATCGGTCCCGGAGAGGCCGGTGACACGTATCAACTCGCCAATAAGATAATTGACCATTGCCCCCACCAGCAGCGTGGCGATGAACATGATGGCGCAGCCCGCGATGACGCGAGCCGAAGGTGTCTCGATGTATCCGGCCAGGTAAACCGACAATGAACCGCCGAACATCCAGGCTACGACTCCTGCGATGATCCAGGTCAGCAACGACAGTGCTTCTTTTACGAAGCCGCGGCTTAGACTGATCAAAGCGGAGATGGCGACGATTGCAACGATCGCCCAGTCAACCCAGGTAAATGGCACGTTTGAGCCTACGGACGGATAAGGCGGCGCATTTTAGCAGAGCGTCGGGCTGTCGGTAAGCTGTGATTGCGGGTGCTTTGCAAATCAATGGTTTGGAGACCCCGTCCAACTTCAACCCAGCCCCAAAACCAATGTGGGAGCAGGCTTGCCTGCAATGGGGGCGGCGCATTCAACATCGCTGTCGACTGCAACCACCGCCATCGCGGCAAGCCAGCTCCCACATTTGGCCAGCATTCCAACCAGAGAGTGACAGTGATCAACCGCGCTCAGGCTGGAAACGGGTGACGAACCCCTTCAAGTTCTGCTGGCGATCCAGCAAGTCCCGCAGACGGTCGGCCTCGGCACGCTCGATCAGCGGCCCGATAAACACCCGGTTCTTGCCGTCGGCACTGCGGATATAGGCGTTATACCCCTGGCTACGCAGCTTTTTCTGCAGCGCATCGGCGCCGTCGCGATTGCCGAGGCTGGCGACTTGAATCGACCAACTGATCGGCAGGCCATTCGGGTCGATACGGCTCTGCCCCACGTCCGGCTTACCCGGTGCGGCAGGCTGCGGCGCGACCGGCTTGGGCGCAGGTGCCGGCGCTGCGGGCTTGGCAGCGGCGACAGGCGCGGCCGGAGCCGGCTTGACCACCGGCACGCTTGGCTGCACGGGCATCGACGGCGCCTGTTGCGCGGCCACTTCATCATCGGTCGGCACCGGTTCTTCTTCCGGCAGGGCCTGCGGCTCGGGCACCACCACTGGCTCAACCTGCACCTGCGGCACCGCCGGTGCCTGCGGCGCGGCTGGCGCCTCCACCACCACCTGGCGCTGTTCGTCCTGGCGGGAAAACAGCATCGGCAGGAAGATCACCGCCAATGCCACCAGAACCAGGGCTCCGACCATTCGCTGCTTGTATGCGCTATCCAGTAATGCCATGTGCAGCTTCCTCCGTGGAGCGCCGGGCCAACCACTCAAGCGCCTCGGCAACACAATAAAATGATCCGAACAACAGAATTTCGTCCTCGGCCGTCGCCACCGCACACTGCGCCTCAAGGGCTGCGGTCAGGCTTGCATACGACGCCACCGGCGCACCAAGGTTCTGCAACGCCTTTTCCAACTCAACCGCAGGACGGCTTCGCGGCGTATCCAGCGGCGCGACCGCCCAAGCCTGGACGCTCGCCAGCAGCGGCGCAACCACGCCATCCAGGTCCTTGTCCGCCAACAACCCGAAGACCGCCAGGCGACGCCCGACCGGTGGCGTGCGTGACAGGCGCTGCGCCAGGTACTCGGCCGCATGCGGGTTATGCCCCACATCCAGCAGCAGGTTCAGGCGCTTGCCTTGCCATTCGAATTCACGACGATCCAGGCGCCCCACTACGCGGGTCGCCAGCAACGTCGCCGCAATCTGCGCGGCATCCCACGGCAGATCCAGCAGCAGATAGGCTTGCAGCGCGAGCGCGGCATTTTCCATCGGCAGGTTCAACAGCGGTAGGTCATGCAGCTCCACCAACTGGCCACGCGCATCACGCCCGCGCCACTGCCAGTGCTGGTCACCGATTTCGAGATTGAATTCACGACCGCGCAGGAAGAACGGGCAATCCAGCTCGCGGACCTTGTCGAGCAAGGTAGACGGCGGATCCACGTCCCCACACAGCGCAGGCTTGCCCTGGCGAAAGATCCCGGCCTTTTCATAAGCCACCGACTCACGGGTATTGCCCAGGTAGTCGGCATGGTCCACACCAATGCTGGTGACCAGGGCCATGTCGGCATCCACCACGTTGACCGTGTCCAGGCGCCCGCCCAGGCCGACTTCCAGCACCACCACATCGAGTTGCGCGCGCTCGAACAACCAGAACGCCGCCAGGGTGCCCATTTCGAAGTAAGTCAGGGAGATCTCGCCCCGGCCGGCATCAAGTGCCGCGAAGGCTTCGCAGAGTTGCTCATCCGTGGCTTCGACGCCATTGAGCTGCACCCGCTCGTTGTAGCGCAGCAGGTGCGGAGAGTTGTAGACGCCGACTTTCAGCCCTTGGGCCTGCAGCAGCGCCGCGACAAAGGCACACGTAGAGCCTTTGCCATTGGTGCCGGTCACCGTGATCACTCGCGGCGCCGGCCGACCCAACCCAAGGCGGGCCGCTACCTGTTGCGAGCGCTCCAGGCCCATGTCGATGGCGGACGGATGCAACTGCTCAAGGTAGGCGAGCCATTCGCCGAGGGTACGTTGGGTCATAGGTTTGCAGGCACCGGTGGGACGACGATTGGCTCGACTTTAGGCGCGACGTACACAGGGGTCGGCAGGCCCATCATTTGTGCCAGCAGGTTACCCAGGCGTGGACGCAGTTCGCCGCGCGGGATGATCAGGTCGATGGCGCCATGCTCCAGCAGGAACTCGCTGCGCTGGAAGCCTTCCGGCAGTTTTTCGCGCACGGTCTGCTCGATTACGCGCGGGCCGGCGAAGCCGATCAGGGCTTTTGGCTCACCGACGATCACGTCACCGAGCATCGCCAGGCTGGCGGAAACGCCGCCGTAGACCGGGTCGGTCAGTACGGAGATGAATGGAATGCCTTCCTCGCGCAGACGCGCCAGTACCGCAGAGGTCTTGGCCATTTGCATCAGGGAGATCAGCGCTTCCTGCATACGCGCACCACCAGAGGCGGCGAAGCAGATCATCGGGCAACGGTTTTCCAGGGCGTAGTTGGCAGCGCGAACAAAGCGCTCGCCGACGATGGCCCCCATGGAACCGCCCATGAAGGAAAACTCGAACGCCGACACCACCACCGGCATGCCCAGCAGCTTGCCGCTGACGGAAATCAGTGCGTCCTTCTCACCGGTCTGCTTTTGCGCAGCGGTCAGGCGGTCCTTGTACTTCTTGCCGTCGCGAAACTTCAGGCGGTCAACCGGCTCCAGGTCCGCACCCAGCTCGTTACGGCCTTCGGCGTCGAGGAAGATATCGATGCGGGCGCGGGCGCCGATACGCATGTGGTGATTGCACTTGGGGCAAACGTCCAGGGTCTTTTCCAGCTCGGGGCGGTACAACACCGCGTCGCAGGATGGGCACTTGTGCCACAGACCTTCAGGAACCGAGCTTTTCTTCACCTCGGAACGCATGATCGAAGGGATCAGTTTGTCTACTAACCAGTTGCTCATGCTTTCTTTCTCCAGTACCGGTGGCTTGAACACAGCCCCGCGTATGCCCTTGAGCTAAATTCATATGTGGCGATGACACAGGTGGGACGGGGTCAGGTGTTCGACCAGCCATTTCCCGCCTGCATCCTCAGCCTTCCAGACAACCTGCCAGCGCAGGCTTGCCACTTCATTGCCGGGCCACCCACAGGCGGCGCCGGGCTGTTTTACACAGTGGTAGTTATGGACGGCGGCAGACTGCCAGCCGTCACATCCCGCCACTGCTGTTGCGCACAGCCTGCATGAATGCGCGAATCTTGCTGTGATCCTTGATGCCCTTGCCCTGCTCTACCCCACCGCTGACGTCCACCGCGTACGGGCGCACCTGCTTGATCGCCGCGCCGACGTTGTCGGGGTTGAGCCCCCCGGCGAGGATGATCGGCTTGCCCAGCCCCGGAGGAATCAGCGACCAGTCGAACGCTTCACCGGTGCCACCGGGCACGCCTTCGACATACGTATCCAGGAGGATCCCGCGTGCACCGGTATAGGCGGCGCAGGCACGGGCGATATCATCACCGGCCTTGACCCGCAACGCCTTGATATACGGGCGCTGGTAGCTTTCGCACTCATCAGGGGTTTCGTCGCCGTGAAACTGCAGCATATCCAGCGGCACGGCATCCAGGGTTTCGTTGAGTTCACAGCGGCTGGCATTGACGAACAGGCCCACGGTGGTCACGAACGGCGGCAAGGCATTGATGATCGCCCGCGCCTGCAACACATTCACCGCCCTCGGGCTTCGCGCATAAAACACGAAACCGATGGCATCCGCCCCCGCCTCGACTGCCGCCAGCGCGTCTTCTATGCGGGTAATCCCGCAAATCTTGCTGCGAACGGCAGACATATCGTAGAAACCTCAGGGGTTGAACCGAGAAAGTCCCGGATGGTAACAAAAGCTTTTCCGGGCGTCAGCCGCCAAGTTCACTGAAACCTGTGAGGAAGTGTGGCCCGATGAAACGCTCCGGCAGCTCGAACTCGTCACGGTACTCCACTTGCACCAGGTACAGGCCGAACGGATGCGCCGTCACCCCGCCGGTGCGGCGTATACGGCTTTCCAGCACTTCCTTGGCCCATTCAACCGGACGCTCGCCGGTGCCGATGGTCATCAGTACGCCAGCAATATTTCGTACCATATGGTGCAGGAACGCCCCGGCACGGATATCCAGCACGATCATCTTGCCGTGACGGGTCACGCGCAGGTGGTGGACTTCCTTGATCGGCGACTTGGCCTGGCACTGCCCCGCGCGAAAGGCGCTGAAATCATGCACGCCGACCAAGTGCTGCGCGGCCTCGGCCATGCGCTCGGCGTCCAGAGGACGGTGGTTCCAGGTGATTTCCTGGTTGAGGTGCGCCGGGCGGATCTGGTCGTTGTAGATCACGTAGCGATAACGCCGGGCAATCGCCTTGAAACGCGCATGAAAATGCGCCGGCATGACCTTGGCCCAGCTGACGCTGACGTCATGCGGCAAATTGATATTGGCGCCCATCACCCACGCTTTCATCGAACGCTCGGCCTGGGTGTCAAAGTGCACCACCTGGCCGCACGCATGCACGCCGGCATCGGTGCGTCCGGCGCACATCAGCGATACGGGGGAGTCGGCGACTTTCGCCAGGGCATTCTCGAGGGTTTCCTGCACCGTCAACACGCCCGAGGCCTGACGCTGCCAGCCGCGATAGCGCGAACCTTTGTATTCCACGCCCAGGGCGATGCGGTAAAAGCCGTCAGCCGCCATTTCGGCGACCGGATTATCTATATTTGCCAAGAACTGAGAGCCTGATGAGTTGCGCAAAGGCCGCCATTATGCCGATTTGTGCCGGAGCTGGCTTGCCTGCGATGCAAGCGACCCGGTCTTTCGGTAAAACCGAGCGAAGGGTATCGCCGGCAAACCAGCGCCGACAAAAGCAAAACGGCGACCCGAAGGTCGCCGCTGCATCAACTATTGACTGTTACGCCAGTCGGCCGAGCATTTCCTTGGCCTCGCCGCGCTGCACTTCATCACCTTCGGTGAGCACTTCGGAAAGGATATCCCGCGCACCGTCGGCGTCGCCCATGTCGATATAGGCTTGGGCCAGGTCGAGCTTGGTGGCGACTTCGTCAGTGCCGGAGAGGAAGTCGAACTCCGGCTCATCACCGCCCAGCGCCGCGTCTTCAGCGGTGAAGGACGGCTCGATGGAGGGGTGTTCCAGGCTCTGCGACAGGCGATCCAGCTCTGCGTTGACGTCATCCAGCTCCGAGGCGAAGGCATCAGGCTTGGCGGTGGCCTCCGGTTCGTCGGCCAGGGACAGGTCGAAATCTTCCGGCAGGTCGAAGTCATCCAGCGCCGCAGGCGTCAGGGTCGGCGGCTCGACCGCCGGCACATCCTTCATCTGGTCTTCAAGGCCGGAAAGGAAGTCGTCGTCGGACTGCGCCGAAACCGGGGCATCCAACTGCAGGTCGAGGTCGAAGTCCGACAGATCATCCGGGCTCGCCTTGGCTTCGGTCTGCTGCTGCAGGAGCGATTCAAACGTCTGCTGATCACCCTTGACCTCGGCCGGCGAAGCCGCTTCGAGATCGTCCAGGCTCAGATCGAAATCGGTGTCGAACGCCTCAGGCTCAGGGGCCGCGGGTTTGTCTTCAAGCAAATCCTTGACGTACTGGGCATCCAGCGCGGCCGCGGCGACGGCGGCACTGACGCCTGCCGCCAGCACCGCCATGGCCGGGAAGCGGCTCTTGAGCTGCTCGACCTGGGCATGGTTTTCACCGTTGGCGACCAGTTGGCGCTCCTGGGTGACAAAACCATCCTTGTCGTTTTGCAGGCCGTAGACTTCCATCAGCTTCAAGCGCAGGTCGCTGCGCTTGGGCTCGTGCTTGATCGCCTGCTCCAACACGTCAGCGGCCTGGTTCAGATGGCCACGGTCTATATGCGACTGCGCCTGTACCAATGCGTCGTTGGCGTTTTCCGGGGCCACGGCAACGGCCAGCGGGGCGAGCACCGAAGCAACCGTCGGCGCCACCACCGCCGGCTCAACCACTGGGGCCGGCGCGGGAGCTGCCGCCAGCTTGACGTTCGGCGGCGGTACTTCCAGGCCTTCGAAGCTGTCGGGCGGCAGGTCGTGGTCGATATTGGAGGTGAAGGCCGGCTCTTCAGCCAGGGCCCGCGCCATGCGCAGGTGCTTTTCCTCTTCCAGGCGCGCATTGCGATGACGCGCCCACAACAGCAGGAGCAGCAGCACCAGCAAGCCCGCCGCACCGCCGATCACCCCCAGGACGATCGGGTTGGTCAGCAGGTCATTGAATTTGCCTTCGGTGGTGGCGGGCGCAGCCTCCGGCTTGATCGGCTCGGGTGCGGGCGCTGCTGGCGTAGCGGCAGCGGCCGGGGCTGCAGGGGCCGTTGAAGCGGCGGCCGGGTCGCTGGCCAACTGCGCGGGCAGCGCCGTCGTGGCCTGCGCGCTCGGATCACCCTTCTCCGCCTGCAAGCGCGCGAGTTGATCGTTCTTCAGCTGAATCAGCTTTTGCAGCTTGTCCAACTGGCTCTGCAAGTCGGCCGCACGGCTTTTCAGTTCTTCGTTGTCGCGGCGAGTGGTGTCGAGTTGTTCCTGGGTCATCGCCAGCTTGTCGCTCAGCGCCTGGCCGTCGCCGGCCTTGCCCTTGCCGCCCTTGCGCGCGGCTTCGGCCGAGACCAGGCTCAGGTTGTCCTTGGCGTTGGTGCTTGCCGGTGCATTGCCGGCCTGGGTACGCCGGGTGGCGTCCAGCTGTTGCTTGCCTGCTGCTTGATTCGTGCCCGAACGGCGCCCCTCACGCCAGGCGGCATTCTGTGCGCTGACTTCGGCAATCGCCTGTGGTTGCGCGAGTGCGGTGCTTTGCACCGTGTCGGGCAGGCGCAGGACCTGGCCGGTTTTCAGGCGGTTGATATTGCCGTCGATAAACGCATCGGGGTTGAGCGCCTGGATAGCCAGCATGGTCTGCTGTACCGAACCGCCGTTGCGGTTCTTCGCGGCAATTTCCCACAAGGTATCGCGGGAGGTGGTTGTGTGTTGCGCAGGCTTGGTCGCGGCAGGCGCGGTGCTGGCTGCAGTCCCCGCACGCGGTGCGGGGGCTGCTGCCGTCGGCGCTGGCTGATCGAATTTTGCCGGGTCAAGCAACACGCTGTAGTCGCGCATCAGGCGGCCGTTGGGCCATTGCACCTGCAGCAGGAAGCGTACGTAGGAATCGGGCAACGGCTTGCTGGAGGTGACACGCACCACGCTGCGGCCGTTGGGATTGACCACCGGCGTGAAGGTCAGGTCATTGAGAAAGGCCTGGCGGTCAACCCCGGCATCCACAAACGCCTGGTCGGAAGCCAGGCTCGGGGTGATCTCGGACGCCGTGAGGCCACCGACATCGAGCAATTCGATTTCCACCGACAACGGCTGGTTCAACTTCGACTTGAGGGTCATCTCCCCCAGCTGCAGCGCCTGCGCCATACCGGAGGACAGCGCCGAGGCGGCCGCTATTGCTAACACCAGTTTGCGAACTTGAACCATAGCCTCATCCTTTGTTTGAACACTCCCCGGCCTGCGAGAAGGTTGGTAACCGCTGCCATAAGGCATGGCGAGCCGATAGGTCACCGACACGCTTCTGTTCCGCTTCGGGCCAAGCATAGCGCCTGGCTAGAATCAATCTACAAATTGCCGCCAAGTATCTTTTACGCAAGGCCTTTTATCAACAACTGCGCCAGCTGTACGGCGTTAAGCGCTGCGCCTTTGCGTACGTTATCTGACGCCAGCCACAAATTTAGTTCCGCCGGGTCATCCACACCGGCGCGCACTCGGCCCACATAGACCACATCCTGGCCCACCGCGTCGCCCACGGCGGTGGGGTAATCGCCCTCCTCGACCAGCTCGATGCCGGGCGCTGCGTCCAGCGCGCGATTGACGACAGCCAGATCCACCGCCGCCCCCAATTGCAACGACACTGTCAGGCTATCGCCAAAAAACACCGGGGCTTGAACGCAAGTGGCGGAAATCTTCAGGGAAGGCAAGCCCAGCACCGCGCGCAGTTCGTGGACGAGGCGTTTTTCCAGCGCGGTGTGGCCCTGGGCATCTGGCGTGCCGACTTGCGCCAGCAGGTTGAACGCCATCTGCCGATCAAAGAACTGCGGCTCCAGCGGACGCACGTTCAGCAGCTCGGCGGTTTGCCGGGCCAGCTCGCTGACGGCCTCACGGCCCTGGGCGGAGACTGCCAGGCAGGCGGTGACATTCACCCGCTGGATATCCAGCAGGCCGCGCAATGGCGCCAGGACCACGGCCAGGTTGGTGGCAGAGGGGCTGGGACTGGCGAGCTGGAATGGCTTTTTCAGCCCCTTCAGCACCTCAGCATTGGCCTCCGGCACCACGTGGGGCGCCTGCTCTGCGGGCAAGGCGCCCGACAGGTCGATCACCGAGCATCCGGCGGCCGTGGCCCGCGGCGCGAAGCTCAGGGTCACTGCCGGCCCCGCCGCGAAGAACGCCAATTGCGCCTTGCTGAAATCGAACTCGTCGACTTCCTTGACCCGCACATTCTTGCCGCGAAACGGCACCGATGCCCCGGCGGAGTTGCTGCCCGCCAGCAGATACAGGGTGCCCACCGGGAAATCCAGTTCTTCGAGGATCTGCACCAGGGTTTCACCAACGGTGCCGGTGGCGCCGATCACGGCGATTTCAAAGGTCTGGGTCATGGGGCTGCCTCGGGCATTGCGGGGGAGCGGCACTTTACCGGGTGGCTGGGGGTGAGGCAATTAGCCTGGTTTTTGGGGGATGGCTGATGGCCTCTTCGCGGGCAAGCCAGCTCCCACATTCGACCGAGTTTCTTCAGTTGAGATGCGATCAAATGTGGGAGCTGGCTTGCCTGCGATGAGGCCCTCCAGGGCAATAAAAAAACCCGCGCCTGTCACCAGAACGCGGGTTTCCAATTACCAGCAGCGATCAACGCTCCAGCAGAATCCGCAGCATGCGACGCAGCGGCTCCGCCGCGCCCCACAGCAGCTGGTCGCCCACGGTGAATGCGCCGAGGAACTGGCTGCCCATGTTCAACTTGCGCAGACGGCCCACCGGTACATTCAGGGTGCCGGTGACCTTGGTCGGGCTCAGCTCCTGCATGCTGATGTCGCGGTTGTTCGGCACCAGCTTGACCCACGGGTTGTGCTGGCTGATCAGCCCTTCGATATCGGCGATCGGCACGTCTTTGTTCAGCTTGATGGTCAGCGCCTGGCTGTGGCAGCGCATGGCGCCGATGCGCACGCAGATGCCGTCCACCGGGATCGGGTTCTTGAAGCGCCCGAGGATCTTGTTGGTTTCGGCCTGGGCCTTCCACTCTTCACGGCTCTGGCCGTTCGGCAGTTCCTTGTCGATCCACGGGATCAGGCTGCCGGCCAGCGGTACGCCGAAGTTCTCGGTCGGGTAGGCATCGCTGCGCATGGCTTCGGCCACACGGCGGTCGATGTCGAGGATCGCGCTGGCCGGGTCGGCCAGTTGATCGGCGACGGCCGCGTGGGTCGCGCCCATCTGCTTGATCAGCTCACGCATGTTCTGCGCGCCGGCACCGGAGGCCGCCTGATACGTCATCGCGCTCATCCACTCGACCAGGCCGGCTTCGAACAAGCCGCCCAGGCCCATCAGCATCAGGCTGACGGTGCAGTTGCCGCCGACGTAGTTCTTGGTGCCGGCATCCAGCTGCTGGTCGATGACCTTGCGGTTGACCGGGTCGAGGATGATCACCGCGTCGTCCTGCATGCGCAGGCTCGAGGCGGCGTCGATCCAGTAGCCCTGCCAGCCGGCTTCACGCAGCTTGGGGAAGACTTCGCTGGTGTAGTCGCCACCCTGGCAGGTCAGAATCACGTCGAGGGTTTTCAGCTCTTCAATGCTGTAGGCGTCCTTGAGCGGGGCAATATCCTTGCCCACGGACGGCCCTTGGCCACCGACATTCGAAGTGGTGAAAAACACCGGCTCAATAAGATCGAAATCCTGCTCTTCCAGCATCCGCTGCATGAGCACGGAACCGACCATACCGCGCCAACCGATCAGACCTACACGTTTCATCGCAACTACACCTTGTTAAAAAGTGGGCCGCCTTGCAGCAACAACTGCAAGCGGGCCCGAGAGATTACAGATTCCGCAGCGCGGCGACTACTGCGTCGCCCATTTCTTGTGTGCCGACCTTGGTGCAACCCTGCGACCAGATGTCGCCGGTACGCAAACCTTGATCCAGCACCAGGCTCACGGCCTTCTCGATTGCATCCGCCGCTTCGCCCAGGTTGAAGCTGTAGCGCAGCATCATCGACACCGACAGGATGGTCGCCAGCGGGTTGGCAATGCCCTGGCCCGCGATGTCCGGCGCCGAACCATGGCAAGGCTCGTACATGCCCTTGTTGTTGGTGTCCAGGGACGCCGACGGCAGCATGCCGATGGAGCCGGTGAGCATCGACGCCTGGTCGGACAGGATGTCGCCGAACAGGTTGTCGGTGACGATCACGTCGAACTGCTTCGGCGCACGCACCAGTTGCATGGCGGCGTTATCGACGTACATGTGGCTCAGTTCGACGTCCGGGTAGTCCTTGGCGACTTCTTCGACGATTTCACGCCACAGCTGGCTGGACGCCAGCACGTTGGCCTTGTCCACCGAGCAGACTTTCTTGCCACGCACGCGGGCCATGTCGAAGCCGACACGGGCGATCCGGCGGATTTCGCTCTCGCTGTACGGCAGGGTGTCGTAGGCCTGGCGCTCACCATTTTCCAACTCGCGCACGCCGCGTGGCGAGCCAAAATAGATACCGCCGGTCAGTTCGCGCACGATCAGGATATCCAGGCCCGCGACCACTTCCGGCTTGAGGCTCGAGGCATCGGCCAGTTGCGGGTAGAGGATCGCCGGGCGCAGGTTGCCGAACAGGCCCAGTTGCGCACGGATTTTCAGCAGGCCGCGCTCAGGACGGATGTCACGCTCGATCTTGTCCCACTTCGGGCCACCCACGGCGCCGAGCAGCACGGCGTCGGCCGCGCGGGCGCGGTCCAGGGTTTCGTCAGCCAGCGGCACGCCATGCTTGTCGATGGCGGCGCCGCCGATCACGTCGTGGCTCAATTCGAAGCCCAGGCTGTACTTGCTGTTGGCGAGTTCCAGGACTTTGACCGCTTCGGCCATGATTTCCGGACCAATACCGTCGCCAGGGAGAATCAGAATCTGCTTGCTCATGCGTTCCTCATTTCATCAAGCGACCTGCCCGTGGGCAGGTCGGAAAAAGTTAATCAGCGCTCGGCGAAGACCACCAGCACGTCGGTGCTGAAGGTGCCGTCGGCTTGAATCTCGTAATAATCGCGCACTTCCTGGCCCATCGCCTGCTGCAGCTCAAGGATCGCGGCGCGCAGCGCCTGCGGCGTACGCATGCGTTCGACCCACGAGGTGTATTCCAGGCGCAGGCGCTGGCGGCTGCTGGTGCGCACATGCAGGCCGGCTTCGCTGAGCTGGCGCAGCCATTCGGCGGCGGAGTAATCACGCACGTGGCTGGTGTCGCGCAGCACCTCGACGGTTTGCAGGTAAGTGTCCAACAGTGGGCTGCCCGGTGACAACACATCGACGAACGCCGCCACGCCACCCGGCTTGAGCACCCGGCGCACTTCACGCAGGGCCAGGCCGAGGTCGCTCCAGTGATGGGCCGAGTAGCGGCTGAACACAAAGTCAAACTCGCCGTCGGCAAACGGCAGGCGTTCGGCGGCGCCGTGGACAGTGCGGATATTGCCCAGGCCACGGTCCTTGGCGGCGCCAGCCACCACGTCAAGCATCTGCTGCGACAGGTCGTAGGCCACGACTTCCTTGACCAGTGGTGCCACCTGGAAACTCACATGCCCGGCGCCGCAGCCCAGGTCCAGCAGTCGTGCACTGCCCTGCCCGGCCAGCTCGGCCTGGAGCAGCGCGAACTCGGTGCCCTGGGCGTGCACGGCACTGCTCAGGTAGGCCGAGGCTTGCTCGCCGAATTGTTTTTGCACGACTTGGGTGTGGGCGCTACTGGTCATGATGATGTTCCTGGCTTTTGTGTTGTTCGTACAGGCCCTTTCGCGAGCAAGCCCGCTCCCACATTTGATCGCATTTCAACTCAAGGAACTCGGTCGAATGTGGGAGCGGGCTTGCTCGCGAAGGGGCCAGTCCAGCCTACATAGAATTACGCATCACGAAACAACCAGGGCTGGCTGGCCCGGTGCTTGGCTTCAAACGCCGCAATCGCATCGCCGTCCTGCAAGGTCAGGCCGATGTCGTCCAAGCCGTTGAGCAGGCAGTGCTTGCGGAACGCGTCCACCTCAAAGTGATACACCTTGCCGTCCGGACGGGTCACGGTCTGCGCGGCCAGGTCGACGGTCAGCTGGTAGCCGACATCGGCTTCAACCTGCTTGAACAGCTCGTCCACTTCTGCGTCGCTCAGGATGATCGGCAACAGGCCGTTCTTGAAGCTGTTGTTGAAGAAGATGTCGGCGTAGCTCGGCGCGATGATGCTGCGAAAGCCATATTCTTCCAGGGCCCACGGCGCGTGTTCACGGCTGGAGCCGCAACCGAAGTTTTCCCGGGCCAGCAACACGCTGGCGCCCTGGTAGCGCTCGGCGTTGAGCACGAAGTCCTTGTTCAACGGGCGCTTGGAGTTGTCCTGGTAGGCATAACCCACGTCCAGGTAGCGCCACTCGTCGAACAGGTTGGGGCCGAAACCGGTGCGCTTGATCGACTTCAAGAACTGCTTGGGGATGATCTGGTCGGTGTCGACGTTGGCACGGTCCAACGGCGCGACCAATCCTGTGTGTTGGGTAAAAGCTCTCATCGGGTTTTCCTCAGATCAATTCGCGAACGTCGATGAAACGACCGTTGACGGCAGCAGCAGCGGCCATGGCCGGGCTGACCAGGTGGGTACGCCCACCGGCGCCCTGACGCCCTTCGAAGTTACGGTTGGAGGTCGACGCGCAATGCTCGCCCGACTCCAGGCGGTCCGGGTTCATCGCCAGGCACATCGAGCAGCCCGGCTCACGCCATTCAAAACCGGCTTCGAGGAAGATCTTGTCCAGGCCTTCGGCTTCGGCTTGCGCCTTGACCAGGCCCGAACCTGGCACCACGATCGCTTGCTTGATGGTCGAGGCCACCTTGCGGCCCTTGGCGATCACCGCCGCGGCGCGCAGGTCTTCGATCCGCGAGTTGGTGCAGGAACCGATAAACACGCGATCCAACTGGATGTCGGTGATCGCCTGGTTGGCTTTGAGGCCCATGTACTTCAAGGCGCGCTCGATGGAGCCGCGCTTGACCAGGTCGGCTTCCTGCGCCGGGTCCGGCACGTTCTGGTCGACGGCCAAGACCATTTCCGGCGAGGTGCCCCAGCTGACTTGCGGCTTGATCTGGGCAGCGTCCAGCTCGACCACGGTGTCGAACACCGCATCGGCGTCGGACACCAGGTCTTTCCAGGCTTCGACGGCGGCATCCCACTCCGACCCTTGCGGGGCGAAAGGACGGCCTTTGACGTATTCCACGGTTTTTTCATCCGCCGCCACCATGCCCACGCGGGCACCGGCCTCGATGGACATGTTGCAGATGGTCATGCGGCCTTCGATGGACAGGTCGCGGATCGCGCTACCGGCGAATTCGATGGCATGCCCGTTACCGCCGGCGGTGCCGATCTTGCCGATCACCGCGAGGACGATGTCCTTGGCGGTCACACCGAAGGGCAGCTTGCCTTCAACGCGCACCAGCATGTTCTTCATTTTCTTGGCGACCAGGCACTGGGTGGCGAACACATGTTCCACCTCGGACGTGCCGATACCGTGGGCCAGGGCGCCAAAGGCACCGTGGGTGGAGGTGTGGGAGTCGCCGCAGACCACGGTCATGCCCGGCAAGGTGGCGCCCTGCTCCGGGCCGATCACGTGCACGATCCCTTGACGCACGTCATTCATCTTGAATTCGGTGATGCCATATTCGTCGCAGTAATCGTCGAGGGTTTGCACCTGCAAACGCGAGACCTGGTCGGCAATCGCTTCGATGCCGCCCTTGCGCTCGGGAGTCGTCGGTACGTTGTGATCCGGGGTGGCGATGATCGAGTCGACGCGCCAAGGCTTGCGCCCGGCCAGGCGCAGGCCTTCGAACGCTTGGGGCGAGGTCACTTCATGGATGATGTGACGGTCGATATAGATCAGCGACGAGCCATCGTCGCGCCGTTTCACTTCATGGGAATCCCAAAGCTTGTCGTAAAGCGTTTTGCCGGCCATCAGTCGGTCCTCATCAGCGGTCTTTCTATGCCCCGGGTCTTGAGACATTCAATAACCCTTTGGCTTGTGAGGCTGATGGTATGGCGCTACATTAAATAACTCAAATTCATATTTTTTATGCTTTGGATTACCAACTGGAATAGCACAATGGACCTGGCCAACCTCAATGCCTTTATTGCCATCGCCGAGACCGGCAGCTTCTCCGGCGCCGGTGAGCGCCTGCACCTGACCCAGCCGGCCATCAGCAAGCGCATTGCTGGCCTGGAGCAACAATTGAAGGTGCGCCTGTTCGACCGCCTGGGCCGTGAAGTGGGCCTGACCGAGGCCGGCCGCGCCCTGCTGCCGCGCGCCTATCAGATCCTGAATGTGCTGGACGACACCCGCCGCGCCCTCACCAACCTGACCGGTGAAGTCAGCGGTCGGCTGACCTTGGCCACCAGCCACCATATCGGCCTGCACCGCCTGCCGCCGATCCTGCGCACGTTTACCCGCGAGTACCCGAATGTGGCGCTGGATATCCAGTTTCTCGATTCGGAAGTAGCCTACGAAGAAATCCTCCACGGCCGCGCCGAAGTGGCCGTGATCACCTTGGCGCCCGATCCTCACCACCTCGTCCGCGCCACCCCGGTGTGGGACGACCCGCTGGATTTCGTGGTGGCGCCGGAACACAGCCTGATCAGCAACGGCTCCGTCAGCCTGGCCGATATTGCCGGCCACCCGGCGGTTTTCCCCGGAGGCAACACCTTTACGCACCATATTGTCAGCCGGCTGTTCGAGGCCCAGGGCCTGACGCCGAATATCGCGATGAGCACTAACTACTTGGAAACTATCAAGATGATGGTGTCGATCGGCCTGGCCTGGAGCGTTTTGCCACGCACCATGCTCGACGATCAGGTGGCAAGTATCGCTTTGCCGGGCATACAGCTCAGTCGCCAGCTAGGCTATATCGTGCACACCGAAAGGACGCTGTCGAACGCTGCGCGGGCTTTCATGAGCCTATTGGATGCACAGGTCGATCTGCCAGGGACACCGGCATGAACTTGTGCGCCCTCAAGGTCTGAACCTACCGCGCCGAACGCCCACAGAGCCAAGGCCCCTTGATAATGCGCAACCCCGTCGATTCCTTGCCTCCCCTGCCGCGCATCTACGCCCTTGACCCTCAAGAGGCGGAGCAAAGCTGGGACAGTGCCCCGCAACTGCTGGCCGCCCTGAATGCGGCGCGGCTGGGCGCATGGTGCTGGGAAATCGACACCGGGCGCATCAGTTGGTCGCGGGGCACCCAGGCGCTGTTCGGCTTCGATCCGCGCCAACCGCTGCCCAAGGACCTCGACTACCTGGACCTGCTCGCACCGCAGGACCGCACCCGCGTGGTGCGCGCCTTTCATGCGGTGCTGGCCGGTGAGCCGTTCGAGCAGGCCATGCATCACCACATCCAGTGGCCGGACGGCAGCCATCACTGGCTGGAAATCAACGGCAGCCTGGCCCCCGACAAGGCGGGCCGGCGCCGCATGATCGGGGTGATCCGCGAGACCACCCGCCAGCGCGAGCGCGAGCACGCCCTCAGCCACTCCGAAAAGCGCTTCGCCACGCTGTTTCACCTGTGCCCGAACATGGTCCTGCTGACCCGCCAATCCGACGGGCTGATCAGCGAAGCCAACCAGTATTTCGAAATGCACTTCGGCTGGTCGGTGGCCGACGTCATTGGCCGCACCACCCTGGACCTGGGCCTGTGGCGCCACCCCGAACAACGCGCGCAACTGGTCAAGGCCACTCAGCGCAAGGGCGAACCGATCAGCATGGAAGTACAGTTCTGCGCCAGCAACGGGCAGATTCACGATGGCACGCTCAGCGCGCAGAAAGTCGAACTGGAGGGCGAGGCTTACCTGATCAGCACCTTTGTCGACACCACCGATCGCAAAAATGCCGAGCAGGCGCTCAAGGACAGCCAGGAGCGCCTCGACCTGGCGCTGGACTCGGCGCAATTGGGCACCTGGGACTGGCACATTCCCAGCGGCATGCTCTACGGCTCGGCCCGCGCCGCCCAGTTGCATGGCTTGCCGCCCGAGCCGTTCCATGAATCCTTCGAGGCCTTCTTTGAAGGCATGCCCGATGAAGAACGCGACAATATGCGCGACGCCTACCGCACGTTGCGCGAAGGCCCGGCCGGCAACTATCAGTTGACCTACCGCGTGCAGCTGGAGGATGGCAGCTCGCGTTACCTGGAAAGCCGCGCCCGCCTCTACCGCGACGAACTGGGCGCGCCGCAGCGCATGGCCGGTACCCTGCTGGATATCACCGACCAGGTCGAGCGCGAACAACGCCTGACCGCCTCCGAGGAAAAATTTGCCAGCCTGTTCCAGGCCAGCCCCGATCCGATCTGCGTCACCTACCTGGACAGCGGTGCATTCATCGAGATCAACCCGGCCTTTACCCAGACCTTCGGCTGGACCGCCGCCGAGGTCATCGACAAGAGCGCCGAGCAGATCGGCCTGTGGGACGAATCGAGCAAGCGCCTGCAGCGTATTGAACGGGTGATCCGCGAGCAGGGGCTGAGCAACGTGGCCATCGTGGTGCACCACAAGAACGGCCAGGCCCTGACCTGCGTGATTTCCAGCCGCCTGATCAAGGTCGGCAACCAGCCGTGCATCGTCACCACGTTGCGTGACATTACCCAGCAGCAACGCTCGGAGGCCGCGCTGAAGGCCAGCGAAGAGAAGTTCGCCAAGGCGTTTCATTCCAGCCCCGACGCGATTTCCATTACCGAGCGCGACACCGGCCGTTATGTCGAGGTCAACGACGGCTTCTGCCGCCTGACCGGCTACCGCGCCGAGGATGCCATCGGCCTGACGCTGTACCAGATCGGCATCTGGGCCGACGAAAACCAGCGCGCGGCACTGCTCGCCGAGCTGCAGATCAAGGGGCGCATCCATCACCTGGAAATGCTCTGGCACAACAAGCGTGGCGAAGTGCTGGCGGTGGAGGTGTCGGTCGAGCCGATCACCCTCAATGAAACCCCGTGCCTGCTGCTGACCGCGCGCGACGTGAGCCTGTTGAAGAACGCCCAGGCGCAGATTCGCCACCTGGCCTATCACGACCCACTGACCAACTTGCCCAACCGCGCGCTGCTGATGGACCGCCTGAGCCAGCAGATCGCCCTGCTCAAGCGCCACAACCTGCGCGGTGCCCTGCTGTTCCTCGACCTCGACCACTTCAAGCACATCAACGATTCACTCGGCCACCCGGTGGGCGACACGGTGCTGAAAATCGTCACCGCACGCCTCGAAGCCAGCGTGCGCATGGAGGACACGGTGGCGCGCCTGGGCGGCGATGAATTTGTGGTGCTGCTCAGCGGGCTGGAGGGTACGCGCAGCGAAGTCAGCGGCCAGGTGCAGGAACTGGCCGACACCCTGCGCGAATTGCTTTCGGAACCGATGTTCCTCGATGGCCACCGCTTGCAGGTCACGCCAAGCATTGGCGTGGCACTGATTCCCGATCATGGCTCGACCCCGGCCGACTTGCTCAAGCGCGCCGACATCGCCCTGTACCGCGCCAAGGATTCGGGGCGCAACACCACGCAGATGTTCCACAACAGCATGCAGAAAACTGCCAGCGAGCGGCTGCGCATGGAGACCGACCTGCGCCTGGCACTGTCGCGCGGGGAGTTCAGCGTGCATTACCAGCCGCAGGTGGATGCGCGCGGCAACAAGATCGTCGGGGCCGAAGCACTGGTGCGCTGGCAGCATCCGCAACTGGGCGCACAGTCCCCCACCGAATTTATCAAGGTGCTGGAAGACAGCGGCCTGATCCTCGAAGTGGGCACCTGGATCCTCGATGAAGCCTGCGCCGCGTTCGAGCAATTGATTGCCGACGGCCTGGTGGACCCGCTGAATTTCAGCCTGTGCGTGAATATCAGCCCCCGACAGTTTCGCCAGAACGACTTTGTCGAACGGGTGGAGCGCAGCCTCAAGCAGCATCGACTGCCTTACAGCCTGCTGAAGCTGGAAATCACCGAAGGCATCGTGATCCAGAACCTGGAAGACACCATCAGCAAGATGCGCCGGCTGAAAAAACTCGGCGTGAGCTTTGCGATGGATGACTTCGGCACCGGCTATTCATCGCTGACCTACCTCAAGCGCCTGCCGGTGGATGCGCTGAAAATCGACCAGTCGTTTGTACGCGACGCGACCCACGACCCGAACGACGCCGAAATCATCCGCGCCATCGTGGCCATGGCTCGCAGCTTGAACCTGGAAGTGATTGCCGAAGGCGTGGAAACCTCGGAGCAACTGGCATTCCTGCAAAAGCTGGGCTGCCATTTGTTCCAAGGTTTCTTACACAGCCGGCCCTTGCCGATCGAGGGGTTCAGGCAGTTGCTGGGTTAGCCCTCACACCAGCTTCAAGGCGGTCAGCGTCTTGCGCTTCCAGTGCGAGGTGCCCAGATCATACTTTTGCCCATACAGGTCCAGCGCCCCGCCCACTACCGCCACGGAGTGCCAGCCGTCCGCAAGCGTGCCGATGGCGCCGTCGGCCAATTCTTCAGCCGTGCTGTTACGGATATAGCCGAACAGCCCCAGCCTTTGCAGCGCCTCGCCGGGATACTCGCCATCGTTGAGGGTTTCCAGCGCCACCGCAAACCCTTGTTCGGCGCGGAAGTCGTTGTTTTCCATTTGCGCCCGCTTGGCGCTGCAGGCGTACAGGAAGTTCGCGTAGTCCAGCAACACCGGGTTGCTGCCGGCAAAGTTCGAGGCGGCAGTGGCCTGCCTCAGCTCGGCATGGCTCAAGCGCAGCCGGAAGCCATCGCGCATCGTCACTTCACAGCCGCCCGGCGTCCTGACGATGGACGTGTAGATACCTTCCGGGAAACGAGTGATGGCGGCCTTGATTGCCGACACGGTGACGCAATTGCCCTCGACGCCCTGATAAAAGCCGCTCCAGATGTCGGCATGCCTGATGCCCTCCGCCACTTGAGACTCCTCCCCGTCCCTTTGCGGCGGCGTCTCACGGTCATCGAACAACACATACCCGTAACCATTGCCGTGTGGGTGACTGGCACCCCTCACCACGAGCGCGGCACCAAAGTCATGGGTCTGGCGGACCCAGGGCGACTCCCTGCCGACCATGTCACGAGCGGCAACCCATCGCGACAGCCCGTAGACGCCCATCCCTTCCAGGCAACGCTTGCTTGTCTCGCCCTCAAGGCTTTTTGCCAGGGCCGCCTCAAACGTCGGATAGCCACCCAACTGCTGCTTGCGCTTTACAAACGCAGCCAACATGAAGTTGGCGTGCTTCACCACGTCAGGGTCCTGCCCGCTGAACCGCGAAGCCTGCGCGGCCCGCTCAAGCTCGGCCTGGGACACCTGCACCCGGTATTGATCCTTCATGGTGACGGCATAACCATCACCCGCCGGGGTGACTTCGCTGAAAACATCGGAGGCACGCGGGCCGAGGGTCATCATCATCATATTGATAACGGCCACGTGAGTACTGCAGTCAAAGCGCTCGCCGAATCGACGCTCGGCGCCTTGAAGTGCATTCACGAAGTCACCCCGTTTCGCACCGGCCTGCACATTGAAACCACTTGCAACAGGCTCAGGCAACCGACTTGGCACCACCGAGCCACGACCATCAATTGAAGCGTTCATGGAATTGTTCACTCAAGACAGGGCAGGAAAAAAGTGCAGCCAGAGATCCCGGCTGCATCCTTTAACAGGAAACGAATAGCCGTGGATCAGATCAGTGCGACGGCGTCACCCCGCGTCGGCGCCGAGCCCTGCCGCCCGTAAATCTCTTCGCGTCCATTGATCACGGCCACCGAATGGCGGGCTCGGTTGCACATGCCCAATTGGCCCTTGGCCAGATCGCGCACGCTGACCCGCTTCATATGGTGCCTCAGCCCCAAGCGCAGGAAGCCTTCACCGGGGCCATTGTCATCTTCGCCATCGTTCAGACTCTTTACAGCCGCTCTAAAGCTGCGCGCTGCCGTGCCGTCGTTGTTTTCCATTTGCGCCCGCTTGGCACTGACAGCGAAAAGAAACTGCGCGTCCTTGAGCATGCCTTTATCCGTGCCCTTAAATAGCGAGCCTGCCGCGCCTATTTGCAACTCCTGGTCGGTCAGCCTGACCACAACATCATCACGCATCGTTACTCGATAACCGTCGTTCGTCTTTAATACCTCCTTAT
This sequence comes from Pseudomonas sp. TH21, assembly GCF_016651025.1. Taxonomy (NCBI): domain Bacteria; kingdom Pseudomonadati; phylum Pseudomonadota; class Gammaproteobacteria; order Pseudomonadales; family Pseudomonadaceae; genus Pseudomonas; species Pseudomonas sp. TH21. The sequence continues at coordinate 4,512,768 of NZ_JAEKEQ010000001.1, forward strand.
AGATATCCGTAGGGCTTTGGCCAAACCGATACATCGCAGCCTTGATGGCGGATACCGTGACACAGTTGCCATCCGGGCCTTGGCGGAAGCCACTCCAGATATTGTCCGGCTTGGTGCCGTTGCGTTTATCGGACAAGTTCGGGATCTGGGTCGGTACAGTGGGCATCGGTTGCGGTGCGGGTGTCGGCGCTGGCAGGGGGGCCGGTATTGGCGCTGGAATAGGCGCCGGCACTAACGGGGGAGTGACTTCTGGTCTCGGCGTAATAGCGGGAGTGCTCTTGTCCGGTCTAGCCGATATCAAGTCGATCAACCGCGTGATCAATGAATTGAACAATGTAATCAGGCCGGCAATCGGGGCCAAGTTATCTCCTATCGCGACATTGTTCTGCGGCACGCTCACGGGCGTCGATACAGGGCGTGGGCCAAAGCCTGACTGTTTCGGTTCACCAGGCCCCGTGGTTTCATTAGTTGCGTCCGGTAACTCCCTGTTCAACGCCTGGCGTACGTCCACTACGCGAGCAATATTATTAATTGAGCAGCATGACATGACTGTCTCTCCACTTTTTTAGCGACTCTCCGAACGCCTGGTCCGGAGAGCGCTGTTTTTTATCGAAGAAGTCGAAACACGACGCCAGGCATCAAGTCCTTACCCGTCGACGGTTGATAAAGCTCCAGCCCTGCAGATCGGTTTGGTTTTCAGCGGGGCCCGGGCTGGTCACATCAGGCACAGGCGTTGGCACGACAGGCACAGGCGTTGGCACGACAGGCACAGGCGTTGGCACGACAGGGTTGAACGGCGGCTGCGGTGCAACGTCGGGCTTGGGCTGTGGCGTGAGCGGTGGCTGCGGTGCAGCGTCTGGCTTGGGCTGTGGATTGAGCGGCGGCTGCGGTGCAGCGTCTGGCTTGGGCTGTGGATTGAGCTGTGGCTGCAGTGCAGCGTCTGGCTTGGGTTGTGGCGTCAGCGGTGGCTGTGGCGCAGCGTCTGGCTTGGGTTGGGGCGTGAGCGGCGGCTGTGGCGCAGCGTCTGGCTTGGGTTGGGGCGTGAGCGGCGGCTGTGGCGCAGCGTCTGGCTTGGGTTGGGGCGTGAGCGGTGGCTGCGGCGCAGCGTCTGGCTTGGGTTGGGGCGTCAGCGGTGGCTGTGGCGCAGCGTCTGGCTTGGGTTGGGGCGTGAGCGGCGGCCGCACGCCTTTGTCATGCTCGGAGCGGGTGTCAGGGCAGTGACAATGGTTGACATTGACCTCCACTTTCACCTGCGCATTGGCATTGTTGGTAACTTTGACATCGGGTTGGGGAAACGGAGGTAGAACGCCCGGAATGGCTTTAGGCGTAATCACACTCAGCCCGCCATTATCTATTTTGACCTTTGGCTGCTCTGCAGCATCTGGCGAGACCTTGGGTAACGGGTTCGCCCCAGGCTTCACTTTCAGCGGGTCTGCCGCGTCGGGAGCCACCTTCGGCAACGGGTTCGCCTCTGCCTTCACTTTGGGCTGCTCTGCCGCGTCGGGCGCCACCTTCGGCTGCGGGTTCGCCTCTGCCTTCACTTTTGGCTGCTCTGCCGCGTCGGGCGCCACTTTCGGCTGCGGGTTTGCCTCTGATTTCACTTTGGGCTGGTCTGCCGCGTCGGGCGCCACCTTCGGCAACGGGTTCGCCTCTGCCTTCACTTTTGGTTGGTCTGCTGCATTCGGCGCAACTTTCGGCAACGCGCTTGAATCCGTACTCGCTTTGTCGTGAGGCGCGGCATCCGGCTTGACCTTGGCTTTGGCCGCCGTATCGGAAGCGGCCTTGAGGTCGGGAGTTACATCTTTCCCCGACAGCATTTCGCGCATGGCTTTGAAGACTTGTTCAAGCATGTCAAATAACTTTGAAAGCGCGCGGGCGTTAATCATCATTTCGCCCTGCGGCCCTCGGCTAATATCTTGCTGGGTAGCCGGCGGGATAACTTTTGAATCAGTCGCCGGTGTAGAGAGTGTTGCAGCGCTTTTTGGGAGTGTGGGCGTTTGTGGGTCTTGGGGAGTTGTATCGAACTTTACATAGGGCGAATTATTAATCGAGAAAGACATATCAAATTCCTTAGTCAGCGCAGCCAGGCGGTGAACACCTGGGACAGCGATAGGATTTATAGAAGCTGAATACAACCGCGTTGCATCTCAGTCCCCTAATTCGTGGAAACTGACGCTATCGAGTTCCAGAAATCGCGCCTCACATAAGGAAAGAAAAGCAAACTTTCAGACTTTGCCTCATCGCCACCTGGAGCCAGCCGTGATTTATCGTGCCCGCACCTTCTCGCGACAGACATATGCACTTATAAACCGAGAGACCTGTCACTCAGCGACATAATTAACCGTACTTTCAAACGAATGCCTGTGATAGTTCACGCGCACAGGCATACCCCCACAGCACGGGTTGGTTTATCAACTCGAACAACGACAGTGACTGTCAGAATATTTCAGCGGTAACGTTTAAACGTATTAAAACGCAAAAATGCTCCTTATCTTTCGATAAGGAGCATTCGTTTGAAATGCTGGCAGACAGTTTCCGGGGTCAGGCGGCAACCGCAGGACTCATCCCCAATAAACGGCTGACCTGGTCAAGTTCAGTTTCGCGGCGCAGGGCGGTAAACAGTGCCACCGCTTCCGGGTAATTGCGCGTCAACATCGCCAGCCACTGTTTCAGTCGCCCCGGTGCCTGCCGCTCGGTCAGTTGCGCTACCGATTGGGTCCAGAAGTCCTGAAGCAGGGGCTGCAGTTGCGCCCAGGTCATTTCCACCACGTCCTCACCCGCGCGTGCCGCGGCGATCTGGCGTGCCAGGTCAGGACGCGCAACCAGGCCGCGACCGAGCATGATGTCTTCGACGCCGCTGATTTCCCGGCAACGCCGCCAGTCTTCGACACTCCAGATATCACCGTTGGCGAACACCGGCACCTTGACCACGTCCTGCACGCGAGGGATCCACTCCCAGTGCGCAGGCGGCTTGTAACCATCAGTCTTGGTCCGCGCATGCACCACAATGTTCGCCGCGCCGCCCTCGGCCAGGGCGGTTGCGCAGACCAGTGCGCCGTCCGGGCTGTCGAAACCCAGGCGCATCTTGGCAGTGACCGGAATATGCGCGGGAACAGCGCGGCGTACGTGTTCGACGATCTGGTTGAGCAGCTCCGGCTCCTTGAGCAGCACCGCCCCGCCGCGCGACTTGTTGACGGTCTTGGCCGGGCAGCCGAAGTTCAGGTCGATGACCTGCGAGCCCAACTCGCAGGCGAGCGCGGCGTTTTCCGCCAGGCACACCGGGTCCGAGCCGAGCAACTGCACGCGCAGAGGCACGCCGGCAGCGGTGTGGGCACCGTGCAGCAGTTCCGGGGCGAGCTTGTGAAAATACGCCGGGGTGAGCAAGCGGTCGTTGACGCGGATGAACTCGGTCACGCACCAGTCGATACCGCCGACTCGGGTCAGCACGTCCCGCAGGATGTTGTCGACCAACCCCTCCATGGGCGCCAAAGCAATTTGCATGGAAAACACTCAACAAAAATCGTGGCGCAGTTTACTGGGTTTCCCACGGCAACCGTTAACCCCCTGTCAGGGCGGGGCCATAACCGTCGAGAAACTCGGGCGGCATGCGCTTGGGCTTGCCGGTAGACAGTTCGATGCACACAAAGGTGGTCTGCGCCCGCAACAGCGTGGCGCCATCGCGTGGGCGCAACAGCTGGAAGCGGCGGGTCATTTTCAGGCGCTGGTCCCAGTCGACGATCCAGGTCGCCAGTTGCAGCTCGTCGCCCTCGTAGCCGGCGGCCAGGTAATCGATTTCATGCCGCACCACGGCCATGGCGCGATCCAGGCGGCGGTATTCGGTGAGATCCAGCCCCAGGCGCTGTGAGTGGCGCCAGGCGCAGCGCTCCAGCCAGGACACGTACACCGCGTTATTGGCGTGCCCGAGGCCGTCGATGTCTTCAGGGGCGACCTGCAGATCGATGATAAACGGCGTTGCCAAATCCCAGCCCATGCCTTGCTCCCAGTCGATTAATGTCGGCGGGGAGCAGTGTATCAGGCGGTTTGCCGCTCCTGTAGACGACGGCCGGCCAACAGCGCCAGCACCCCGTCGATCACGCGGGGATCGGCCAGCACTTTCTGGTGACCGCCCTGCTCCAGACGTAGCAGGCGGCTGTCGAACCAGGCTTCATGGATGGCTTGCGATGCCTTGACCGGCACGAAGGTATCGTCTTCGGCGTGCACGATCAGGCCGGGGATATTCATCTGGTAGTGGGCCACATCCAGATGCTTGAGCGGCATGCCGAAGGTCAGCTCCACTTCCTGGATAAACGCCGAACGCGCCCGCGCCGGCAGCCCGACCATCTGGGTAAAACCGCGCAGCACATCCAGAAAGCGCGACGGCGCGGCAATGCTCACCAACGCCTCGGTACGCAGCCCCAACTGCACCGCCAGCATTGCACTGGCGCCGCCCATTGAATGGCCGATTACCGCGTGCAATGGTGGCAGTTCCGCCGCTGCCTCCAGCATGGCACGCGCAAAGAGCAGCACATGCGCTTCTCGCCCTGGGGAACGCCCGTGGGCGGGACCGTCCAGGGCAATCACGGAGTAGCCGTTGTCCACCAACGCGGTGATCAAGCTGGCGAACTGTGTGGGGCGCCCTTCCCAACCGTGCATCAACAGCACCGCCGGGCCCTGGCCCCAACGCAAGGCCGACAAGCCGAAACGCAAAGTGATGCGCTCCGATTGCGCCAGCAGCGGCAGCTCCCAGTCACGCGGCGGCAGGTCGCGCGGAGTCATGAAGGCGCGACGCATCTTGTTGGCCACCGTGTGCGGTGCCAGGTGCCCCAGCGTGCCATTGATGCGACGAATCCAGGTCAATGTGCCCATCCTGCAAGCCCTCTCCTTAACGCACCGCCGACTTGGCCGCGCGTAACACTCGATCCGACAACTCACCCGGCCCCAGCGCGCGCGCCAAGGCCAGGCCACCGATCATCAGCGCCATGTCCGCCAGGGCTTTATCGGTGTCTTCGGGGCTGGCAGCGAGTTGAGCGGCCATCAGCTCCACGTGTTCGTTCAGCGCATCGCGAAAAGCGTCCGGCAAACGGGCCATCTCGCCAACGGTGGCCGGGATCGGGCACGCCTGGGCAGTTGAGTCGCGGTGCTTGCGTGACAGGTAAAACGCCGCCACCAGCCCCCTGCGCTCTTCGCCGGTCAGCTGTGCATCCATATCGTCGATCGATGCACGACGCCGGGCCAGCAACTGAGTGAAGGCCTCCAGCATCAGCGCGTCCTTGCTTTCAAAGTGCGCGTAGAAACCGCCGACGGTCAGCCCCGCCGCGCCCATGACTTCACCCACGCTCGGCTCGGCCGGGCCACGCTGGATCAACGCGGCGCTGGCGGCTTGCAGAATACGTTCGCGGGTTTGCGCTTTTTTATCGTTCATCGTTGCCTCCGTCTTTCATGGGTTGAATATTATTACCATAATAATATTTCGCAAGCGACAGGCATGACCGCTGGTCAGAACACAGGAAGGGGAATGAGAAGAGGATTGGCCAAACGCCAGACAAACAAAAGGGCCATTCAATAATTGAATGACCCTTAAAAATCCCGCAGAGCGGGTAATCGTGGCGTCCCCTAGGGGACTCGAACCCCTGTTACCGCCGTGAAAGGGCGGTGTCCTAGGCCACTAGACGAAGGGGACACAAACCTTCTATACAACTGATCAGTGCTGAGTACTGATCGATTCAAGGACGGTGTGGCCAGACCTTGAACCTGTAAATTGGTGGAGCTAAACGGGATCGAACCGTTGACCTCTTGCATGCCATGCAAGCGCTCTCCCAGCTGAGCTATAGCCCCGGATTTTTCGTCTCGCGACGCAGCAGGCCTTGCGAACTGCTTGTTGAAACTGGCGTCCCCTAGGGGACTCGAACCCCTGTTACCGCCGTGAAAGGGCGGTGTCCTAGGCCACTAGACGAAGGGGACAAAACCTTCTGTACAACAGATCAGGGCTGAGACCTGATCGATTCAAGGACGGTGTGGCCAGACCTTGAACCTGTAAATTGGTGGAGCTAAACGGGATCGAACCGTTGACCTCTTGCATGCCATGCAAGCGCTCTCCCAGCTGAGCTATAGCCCCTCATCGGTGAGGACGGGGCGAATCTTAATGGCGGTTTGAAAGGCTGTCAAATTTATTTTCAACAATTTTCAAAATTTTTTGCCGGGATAACAATCACTTACCGTTAAAACCCCGGAAAACCGGGGTTTTAACGTTACTGCTCGTTGCTTAAGCGATAGCGCCCAGCAGCTTTTCCCATTCCTTGTTTTCTTTCTTCGACACACCACCAAGCAAATCAAGGGCTTGGCGCAGACGGAAACGCGTCAGGTCCGGGCCGAGAATTTCCATCGCATCGAGCACCGACACCGAGCTGGCCTGCCCGGTGATCGCGGCAAACATCAGCGGCATCGCATCGCGCAATTTCAGCTCGAGAGACTCGACCACCGCCTGGATTGTCGCGGTAATTGCATCCTTCTCCCACTGGCGCAGGCTTTCCAGCTTCCACAGGATCAACTGCATCAGTTGGCGAACCTGGTCGCCCGAAAGCTTCTTGGATTCAAACAGCTTGGGATCCGGGTTCACGCCGCCGGCAAAGAAGAAACTGGCCAGCGGCGCGACCTGGCTGAACGTCTCCACCCTGCCCTGCACCAGCGGCGCGATCTTCATCATGTACTCAGGGTTCAACGCCCACTGCTGCACGCGGCTGGCGAACTCCTCCACCGGCAAGTCACGCAGCCATTGGCCATTGAGCCAGGACAGCTTCTCGATATCGAAGATCGGCCCGCCCAGCGACACGCGGGACAGGTCAAAGTTGTCGACCATTTCCTGCAGCGAGAACTTCTCGCGCTCGTCCGGCATCGACCAGCCCATGCGGCCCAGGTAGTTGAGCATCGCTTCCGGCATGAAGCCCATGCGCTCGTAGAAGGTCACCGAGGTCGGGTTCTTGCGCTTGGACAGCTTGCTCTTGTCCGGGTTACGCAGCAGCGGCATGTAGCACAGCTGCGGCTGCTCCCAGCCGAAGTACTCGTAGAGCAGGATCAATTTGGGCGCCGACGGCAACCACTCTTCGCCACGCAGCACGTGGGTGATGCCCATCAGGTGGTCGTCGACCACGTTGGCGAGGAAGTACGTCGGCAGGCCGTCGGTCTTCATCAGCACCTGCATGTCCATGCGGTCCCACGGGATCTCGACGTCACCGCGCAGCATGTCCGGCACCACGCACACGCCTTCGCTCGGCACTTTCATGCGGATCACATGCGGCTCGCCAGCGGCCAGGCGGCGGGCCACTTCTTCCTTCGAGAGCAGCAGTGCGCGGCCGTCGTAGCGCGGGGTTTCGCCACGGGCCTGTTGCTCGGCACGCATCTGGTCGAGTTCTTCGGCGGTGCAGAAGCACGGGAACGCGTGGCCCATGTCGACCAGTTGCTGGGTGTATTGCTTGTAGATGTCGCTGCGCTCGCTCTGGCGATACGGGCCGTGCGGGCCGCCAACGTCCGGGCCTTCTGCCCAGGTAATGCCCAGCCAGCGCAAGGCATCGAAAATCTGCTGTTCCGACTCGCGGGTCGAACGCAGTTGGTCGGTGTCTTCGATCCGCAGGATGAATTCACCGCCGTGCTGCTTGGCAAAGCAGTAGTTGAACAAGGCGATGTAGGCAGTGCCGACGTGGGGATCCCCAGTAGGCGATGGCGCGATGCGCGTGCGGACGGTGGTCATGGCAGGTCTCGAATGGGCGATATAACTGAAATTGAAACAAGGGGCGAATGGTAACAGCCCCAGGCACCCCGGCTCCAGCACAAGGGCATAGTGGCCAAGCTTCGGTCTGGAGGTGTGCCATGGCTATTTGCCAGATGCGTGGCTGGCTATATTCCATTACCTCTTGTTACAGACATCCTGCCCATGCCTGCCCCACTCAAACGCCGCCTGTTTATCTTTGTGTTTATCGTGACCCTGATTGCCCTGGGTTTCTTCGCCCAGTGGTTCTTCAGGGGCCGCTTCTATGAAAGCACCGACAACGCCTACGTGCAGGGCGAAATCACCCGTGTGTCGAGCCAACTGGGCGCGCGGATTGTCGAGGTGCTGGTCGGCGACAACGAGCACGTGCAAAAAGGCCAGTTGCTGGTAAAGCTCGAAGGCGATGACTTCCACCTGGCCGTCGACCGCGCCAATGCCGCCCTGGCCATGCGTGAAGCCGAGCGCGTCCAGGCGCAGAGCAAGCTCACCCAGCAAGCCAGCCTGATCGCCGCCGGCGCGGCCAAGGTCGCGTCCAGCCAGGCCAGCCTGGGGCGCTCGCAGATTGACTTGTCGCGCGCGCAAACCCTGCGCGGGCCCGGCTACGTCTCGGAAGAACGCGTGACCACCCTCTCCGCCGACAACCACATCGCCCGCTCCCAGGTGAGCATGGCCGAGGCCGATCTGCAGGGCCAGCGCCAGCAGGTGAATGCCCTGAACGCCGAGATCAAGCGCCTCGACGCCATGATCGTCAACGCGAAGACCGACCTTGCCCAGGCCGAACTCAACCTGACCCGCAGCGAAATCCACGCGCCGATCAGCGGCCTGGTCGGCCAGCGCGCCGCGCGCAATGGCCAATACGTGCAGGCCGGCGCCTATCTGCTATCAATCGTCCCCGACCAGGACATCTGGATCCAGGCCAACTTCAAGGAAACCCAGATCGGCCATATGCAACCGGGGCAACACGCCGAGCTGACCTTCGATGCCTATGGCGACACGCCCATCGCGGCGCGGGTCGACAGCCTGTTCGCCGCCTCCGGGGCCCAGTTCAGCCTGTTGCCGCCGGACAATGCCACCGGCAACTTCACCAAAGTCGTCCAACGCATTCCGGTAAAGCTCACGTTTGCGCCGGATAACCCGCTTCAGGGCAAGATTCGCCCTGGCATGTCTGTCACCGTCAAAGTGAACATCAAAGACCAGCCCGATGGCCGGTGATCAACTGCTGCGCCCGGTCGGCGAACCGACCCGGCGCGACTGGATCGCGGTCATGAGCGTGATGCTCGGCGCCTTCATGGCCGTGCTCGACATCCAGATCACCAACTCGTCGCTCAAGGATATCCAGGGTGCGCTGTCAGCCACGCTGGAAGAAGGCTCGTGGATTTCCACCTCCTACCTCGTCGCCGAAATCATCATGATCCCCCTCACCGCCTGGCTGGTGCAGCTGCTCTCGGCACGGCGCCTGGCCGTGTGGGTGTCGGTGGGTTTCCTGATCGCCTCATTGATGTGCTCCATGGCCTGGAGCCTGGAAAGCATGATCGTGTTCCGCGCCTTGCAGGGCTTCACGGGCGGTGCGCTGATCCCGCTGGCGTTCACCCTCACCTTGATCAAACTGCCCGAGCATCACCGCGCCAAAGGCATGGCGATGTTCGCGATGACGGCCACTTTCGCCCCGTCCATCGGTCCGACCATCGGCGGTTGGCTCACCGAAAACTGGGGCTGGGAGTACATTTTCTACATCAACGTGCCACCGGGCCTGGTGATGATCGCCGGGCTGCTCTATGGCCTGGAGAAAAAGCCGTCGAATTGGGATTTGCTGAAAAGCACCGACTACCTCGGCATCGTCACCCTGGCCATTGGCCTGGGCTGTTTGCAGGTGTTTCTGGAAGAGGGTCATCGCAAGGACTGGCTTGAATCGAGCCTGATCGTCAGCCTGGGCAGCGTCGCGCTGCTCAGCCTGATCACCTTTGTCATCGTGCAACTGTCCAAGCCCAACCCACTGATCAACCTGGGCATCCTGGCCAACCGTAATTTCGGCCTCTCGAGCATTTCCAGCCTGGGCATGGGTGTGGGGCTGTATGGCTCGATCTACCTGCTGCCGCTGTACCTGGCGCAGATCCAGAACTACAACGCGCTGCAGATCGGCGAAGTGATCATGTGGATGGGCGTGCCCCAGTTGTTCCTGATTCCGCTGGTGCCCAAGCTGATGAAGTACGTCTCGCCCAAGTGGCTGTGCACGCTAGGCTTTGGCCTGTTCGGCCTGGCGAGTTTTTCCTCGGGGGTGCTTAACCCGGACTTCGCCGGCAGCCAGTTCAACCAGATCCAGATCATCCGCGCCCTCGGCCAGCCGCTGATCATGGTGACCATCTCGCTGATCGCCACCGCCTACATCCTGCCCCAGGACGCGGGCTCGGCGTCGAGCCTGTTCAACATCCTGCGCAACCTCGGCGGCGCCATCGGCATTGCGCTGCTGGCAACCTTGCTGGATGCGCGCACCAAGACCTACTTCGATTATCTACGCGAGGCGATCGTGCCGACCAATCCGCAGGTGGCGGAGCGGATGGCGACGCTGACCGAGAAGTTCGGCAACGAGACGGCGGCATTGGGCAAGTTGAGTGAGATTGCGCACCAGCAGGCGCAGATCATGGCCTATAACGATGCGTTTCATTTTGTCGGGCTGGCGCTGGGGATCAGCATGTTGGCGATATTGTTGACCAAGGCGTTGCCGGCGGGGCTCAAGGCGGGGAAGCGCATTAGACCGAGTCGCCGCCTTCGCAGGCAAGCCAGCTCCCACAGTGAACGCGTCGTCCAGGCGAACGCGTTCAACTGTGGGAGCTGGCTTGCCTGCGATGAGGCCCTTCCAGACGCTACACCTCAAACAGCCAGCAGACCCTCACGCAGCTTGCCGACCTCATCACGCGTCTGCGCCGCAGCCTCAAACTCAAGGTCCCGCGCAAGCGGCTACATCTCCCACAGTTGAGTGCGTCGTCCAGGCGAACGCGGTCAACTGTGGGAGCTGGCTTGCCTGCGATGAGGCCCTTCCAGACGCTACACCTCAAACAGACAGCAGACGCTCACGCAGCTTGCCAATCTCATCACGCGTCTGCGCCGCAGCCTCGAACTCCAGGTCCCGCGCAAGCGGCTACATCTCCCACAGTTGAGTGCGTCGTCCAGGCGAACGCGGTCAACTGTGGGAGCTGGCTTGCCTGCGATGAGGCCCTTCCAGACGCTGCACCTCAAACAGCCAGCAGACGCTCACGCAACTTGCCGATCTCATCACGCGTCTGCGCCGCAGCCTCGAACTCCAGGTCCCGCGCGAGCGGGTACAGCTCCCACAGTTGAGCGCATCATCCAGGCGAACGCGCTCAACTGTGGGAGCTGGCTTGCCTGCGATGAGGCCCTTCCAGACGCTACACCTCAAACAGCCAACAAGCGCTCACGCAACTTGCCAATCTCATCACGCGTCTGCGCTGCTGCCTCGAACTCCAGGTCCCGAGCGAGCTGGTACATCTTCTCTTCCAGCTGCCGGATGCGCTTGGTGATCTCACTCGGCGAGCGCAGTTCGTTTTCGTACTTGGCGCTTTCCTCGGCAGCCTTGGCCATGCCCTTGCGCTTCTTGCTGCGCGAGCCGGGCACCGTGGCGCCTTCCATGATGTCGGCGACATCCTTGAACACGCCCTTGGGGGTGATGCCATTTTCCAGGTTGAACGCAATCTGCTTGTCGCGACGCCGCTGGGTCTCGCCAATCGCGCGCTCCATGGACCCGGTGATGCGGTCCGCGTAGAGAATCGCCCGGCCGTTGAGGTTACGCGCCGCGCGGCCGATGGTCTGGATCAGCGAACGCTCGGAACGCAGGAAGCCCTCCTTGTCGGCATCGAGGATCGCCACCAGCGACACTTCCGGCATGTCCAGGCCTTCACGCAGCAGGTTGATGCCCACCAGCACATCAAAGGTACCCAGGCGCAGGTCGCGGATGATTTCCACGCGCTCCACGGTGTCGATGTCCGAGTGCAGGTAACGCACGCGCACGCCGTGGTCGGCCAGGTAGTCGGTCAAGTCTTCGGACATGCGCTTGGTCAGCGTAGTGACCAATACGCGCTCTTCGAGGGCCACGCGCTTGGTGATTTCCGAAAGCAGGTCGTCGACCTGGGTCAGCGCCGGGCGGATTTCGATTTCCGGGTCGACCAGGCCGGTCGGGCGCACCAGTTGCTCGATCACGCGGCCCGCATGCTCGGCCTCGTAGTTGCCCGGCGTCGCCGACACGAAGATGGTCTGCGGGCTGATGCTTTCCCATTCGTCAAAACGCATCGGCCGGTTGTCCAGCGCCGACGGCAGGCGGAAACCGTATTCCACCAAGGTCTCTTTACGCGAACGGTCACCCTTATACATGGCGCCGACCTGCGGCACGCTGACGTGGGATTCGTCGATCACCAGCAGCGCGTCGGCCGGCAGGTAGTCGTACAGCGTCGGCGGCGGCGCACCGGATTCGCGGCCCGAGAGGTAGCGCGAGTAGTTTTCGATGCCGTTGCAGTAGCCCAGCTCCAGGATCATCTCCAGGTCGAACCGGGTGCGCTGCTCCAGGCGCTGGGCTTCCACCAGCTTGTTGTTGGAGCGCAGGTATTCGAGGCGCTCGGCCAGCTCGGTCTTGATGCCTTCGATGGCGCCCAGCAGGGTTTCGCGTGGCGTCACGTAGTGGCTTTTCGGATAGAAGGTAAAACGCGGCAGCTTGCGGATGACTTCGCCGGTCAACGGGTCGAAGGCCGACAGGCTCTCGACTTCATCATCGAACAGCTCGATGCGGATCGCTTCCAGGTCGGATTCGGCCGGGTAGATGTCAATCACATCGCCGCGCACGCGGAAGGTGGCGCGGGCAAAGTCCATGTCGTTGCGGGTGTATTGCAGGTCCGCCAGGCGGCGCAGCAAGGCGCGCTGGTCGAGTTTGTCGCCGCGATCGACGTGCAGCACCATCTTCAGATAGGTTTCCGGGCTGCCCAGGCCGTAGATGCACGACACCGTGGTGACGATGATCGCGTCCTTGCGCTCCAGCAGCGCCTTGGTTGCCGACAGTCGCATCTGCTCGATGTGGTCGTTGATCGAGGCGTCCTTCTCGATAAAGGTATCGGAAGACGGCACATAGGCTTCGGGCTGGTAGTAGTCGTAGTAGGAAACGAAGTACTCCACCGCGTTGTTCGGGAAGAACGCCTTGAACTCGCCATACAACTGCGCGGCCAGGGTCTTGTTCGGCGCCAGCACCAAGGTGGGACGGTTGATCTGCGCGATCACGTTGGCAATGCTGAAGGTCTTGCCTGAACCGGTCACCCCGAGCAAGGTCTGGTGCGCCAGGCCGGCCTCGATGCCTTCGACCATCTGGCGAATGGCCTCGGGCTGGTCGCCAGCAGGTTCAAAGCGGGTGACTAGTTGGAAATCCGACATAACGTACCTCTTGGAGTCACCCCAGACTGTAAACCCGTCGGGGACGAATAAGACCACAACCCGCGAAGATTCAGAGCGGGCCGTAGGAAAAAACCATGATAGCCGTAGAAGTGGTGGCGAATGTGGCGGGTTTCAAGGCAATCATCTGACCTGCCGTCCGGGAGCAATGTTGCAATACGACTAACGGTGGGCAAATAAACCGAAAAACTTGGCCGAAAAGCCGTTTCGGCTGTCGCCCTTGGCGGTGATGGCCTCTATACTAGCTCCCCGTTTGTGCACCGCTCTAGTGCATTCGGCTGGAGCGCGACACGTCCCTCCTTTCCCCCAAAGAGCTGCCGCAAAAATGAGCCTGTTCTCCGCTGTCGAAATGGCACCACGCGATCCAATCCTGGGCCTCAACGAAGCATTCAACGCCGATACACGAACCACCAAGGTCAACCTTGGCGTGGGCGTTTACTGCAACGAGGAGGGGAAAATTCCACTCTTGCGTGCCGTTGCCGAAGCGGAAGCCATTCGCGTGGCGCAACATGCCGCCCGTGGCTACTTGCCGATCGACGGCATCGTGGCCTATGACCAGGCCGTGCAGAAACTGCTGTTCGGCGCTGAGTCGCCGCTGCTGAGCGCCGGCCGCGTCATCACCGCCCAAGCGGTCGGCGGTACCGGCGCACTGAAGATCGGCGCGGACTTCCTCAAGCAACTGCTGCCCAACGCTGTCGTTGCCATCAGCGACCCAAGCTGGGAAAACCACCAGGCGCTGTTCGAAAAAGCCGGCTTCCCGGTACAGACCTACCGCTACTACGACGCCGCCACCCACGACGTGAACCGTGCTGGCCTGCTCGAAGACCTCAACGCCCTGCCACCACAGTCCATCGTGGTGCTGCACGCGTGCTGCCACAACCCGACCGGCGTCGACCTGAGCCCGGCCGACTGGCAAAACGTGCTGGACGTGGTCAAGGCCAAGAACCTCGTGCCGTTCCTCGACATGGCCTACCAGGGCTTTGGCGACGGCATCCACGAAGACGCCGCTGCGGTGCGCCTGTTCGCTGAATCGGGCCTGACCTTCTTTGTGTCCAGCTCGTTCTCCAAGTCGTTCTCGCTGTACGGCGAACGTGTGGGCGCGCTGTCGATCGTCAGCGAATCCAAGGAAGAAAGCGCGCGCATCCTGTCCCAGGTCAAGCGTGTGATCCGCACCAACTACTCCAACCCGCCGACCCATGGCGCGGCAATTGTGGCTGCGGTGCTGAACAACCCTGAGCTGCGCGCCCAGTGGGAAGCCGAACTGGCTGAAATGCGCCTGCGCATCCGTGGCATGCGCGAGCAGATGGTCGCCGAACTGGCCAAGGCTGCTCCGGGCCACGACTTCAGCTTCGTCGGTCGCCAGCGCGGGATGTTCTCCTACTCCGGCCTGACTGTTGAGCAAGTCACCCGCTTGCGCACCGAGTTTGGCATCTACGCGCTGGATACCGGGCGTATCTGCGTGGCAGCGTTGAACCAGTCGAACATTGGTGCCGTGACGAAGGCGATTGTTCAGGTGCTGTAAACCTGAAACGGCTGTGACGAGGGGGAAGCCATTCACGGGCTTCCCCTTTTTTATTGGCTGTGGCGAGCGAGCTTGCAAAAAATTCACTGGCCGCAACACTCAGCCCCTAGACTGAACCCTGACTGCCCCTTTGCTGTGAGAGCCTTATGAGAAACGACGACCTGGACCTGCGCGCCGACCGCGACGAACTGCATGACTACACCCCGCGCGCCCCGCAAGCCAAGCGCCAGAAAAGCCTGGTGCTGCAAGTGGCCCTGGGGGTGTTCCTCGGCGGGTTGGCGCTGTGGCTGGTGCAGCTCGGCGCGACAGCCATCATGGCCAAGCTGGCCATGGGCACCCTGCAATTTGGCGGCTGACACATCCTGTAGGGGCTGGCTTGCCAGCTCCTACAAAGGGGTTACGCGTTCTTCCAGCAGCTTCACGAAGCTGTTCAAGCTCTGCGACACCGTGCCTCGGCGCCAGATCAGCCAGGTATTCAGGATGCGGAACGAGTCTGCAAGCGGCCACACACTCACCGCCGCAAACCCCGGCATGCTCTCCAGCATGCTGCGCGGCATCAGCGCCAGCCCGGCACCGGCGCTGACGCAGGCAAGCATGCCGTGGTACGACTCCATCTCGAAGATCCGCCCCGGCACCGCGCCATCCTGTGAGAACCAGCGCTCGAAGTGGTGCCGGTACGAACAATTCGAGCGAAAGGTGTAGATGCTCTCCCCGTTCACATCCTGCCCACGCGTGATCGGCGCGTGGTGCAATGGCGCGATCACCACCATCTCCTCCTCGAACACCGCCACGCCTTCCAGGGTCGCGTGCAGCACCGGCCCATCGACAAACGCCGCCGCCAGGCGCCCCGAGAGTACGCCCTCGATCATCGTGCCCGACGGCCCGGTGCTCAGGTCCAGCTCGACCTTGGCGTGCTTCTGGTTATACGCCGCCAGCAATGCCGGAATGCGCACTGCCGCAGTACTTTCCAGCGAGCCGAGGGCAAACGCGCCCTGGGGCTCCTCCCCCGCCACGGTGGCACGCGCCTCCTGGACCAGATCGAGAATGCGTCGCGCGTAGCCGAGGAAATTCCAGCCGGCCGGTGACAGGCGCAGGCGGCTCTTCTCGCGGATAAACAATTCCACGCCCAGGTCCTGCTCCAGTTGCTTGATGCGCGTGGTCAGGTTCGACGGCACCCGATGAATCACCTGCGCGGCGGCACTGATGCTGCCCTGCTCGGCAACGGCCTTGAAGATTTCCAGCTGCACCAGGTCCAAATCATTCTCCAATCGTGAACGTATTGCTTAATATTATTCAGTTTCCAGAAAAGATGCAGCCCCGTAGGCTGGACTCATTCCCCTCATTCAGCCGGACGGTGCCATGAACGCTATTTCTCACCAGACCCACGCCCTGTCGATCAACCCCGCCAATGGCGAGACTGTCGGCAGCTACCCTTACGAAACCGCAGCGCAACTGGACGCCGCTCTCGACCGGGCCACCGGTGCCTTCCGCACCTGGCGCCGCCAGCCGGTGAGCCAGCGTGCCGAGCTGCTGCTGGCCCTGGCTGGCGCCCTGCGCGAGCAAGCCGAAGACATGGCGCAGATGATCACCCTGGAAATGGGCAAGCCCATCGCCCAGGCACGGGCCGAAATCGAAAAATGCGCGCAACTCGCCGAATGGTACGCCGCCCACGGCCCGGCCATGCTGGCCCCGGAGCCAACCCTGGTCGACAATGGCAGCGCCCAGATCGAATACCGCCCACTGGGCCCGATCCTCGCCGTGATGCCGTGGAACTTCCCGGTCTGGCAAGTGCTGCGCGGTGCCGTACCGACCATGCTCGCCGGCAACACCTATGTACTCAAACACGCGCCGAACGTAATGGGCAGCGCCTACCTGATGAAAGCCGCGTTCGACAAAGCCGGCTTCGCTGAAGGCCTGTTCGAAGTGCTCAACGTGACCCAGGATGGCGTATCCAAAGCCATCGCCGACCCCCGCATCGCCGCCGTGACCCTCACCGGCAGCGTGCGTGCCGGCATCGCCATCGGTTCCCAGGCGGGTGCTGCATTGAAAAAATGCGTGTTGGAACTGGGCGGCTCCGACCCGTTCATCGTGCTCAACGACGCCGACCTCGACGCCGCCGTGCAGGCTGCCGTGATCGGTCGCTTCCAGAACAGCGGCCAAGTCTGCGCCGCCGCCAAGCGCCTGATCATCGAAGCAGGCGTGGTGGAAGCGTTCACCGCGAAATTCCTCGAAGCCAGCCGTGCGTTGGTGATGGGCGATCCGACCTCGCCCCACACCTATGTCGGCCCGATGGCGCGCTTCGACTTGCGTGACGAGTTGCACGGCCAGGTCCAGGCCACCCTGGAAGAAGGCGCAACCTTGCTGCTGGGCGGTGACAAAGTACCGGGTGCCGGCAACTACTACGCGCCGACCGTGCTGGCGGGTGTCACCGACCAGATGACTTCGTTCAAGCAGGAATTGTTCGGCCCGGTGGCCTCGATCATCACCGCCCGGGACGCCGACCACGCCGTGGCCCTGGCCAACGACAGCGAGTTCGGCCTGACCGCGAGCATCTTTACCACTGACGCAGCCAAGGCGCGGGAGATCGCCAACCAGCTGGAAACCGGCGGGATCTTCGTCAACGCGTTCAGCGTGTCCGACCCTCGGGTGGCGTTTGGTGGGGTGAAAAAGAGCGGCTTCGGGCGCGAGTTGTCGCACTTCGGCGTGCGGGAGTTCTGCAACGCGCAGACGGTCTGGCTGGATCGCAAGTAAGCAGGATCAGCACGAGTGCCGGCTTTCGTGGTGAGCCACCTGGTCGTGGTGAGCAGGCTTGTCGTGGTGAGCAGGCTTGTCCTGCGTTGGGGTGCGAAGCGCCCCCATGAATCCCACCGCATCGTTTCAGGAAATCCGTGGTGTGAGGTTTTAGGGCTGCTTCGCAGCCCAACGCAGGGCAAGCCTGCTCACCACAATTAGCCTACTGGGCCTGCGCATTGGTGACCGAGTAGTGAATCTGCATACCTTTCAGATACACCCCTTCACAGGCGTCGCCGATCACGGCCACGTCAACAGGTTGTTGTGGTGAGCAGGCTTGCCCTGCGTTGGGGTGCGAAGCGCCCCCAAGTAATCCCACCGCATCGTTTCAGGCACACCGTGGTGTGAGGTTTTAGGGCTGCTTCGCAACCCAACGCAGGGCAAGCCTGCTCACCACAATTAGCCTGCTGGGCCTGCGCATTGGTGCCCGAGTAGTAAATTTGCATGCCTTTCAAATCCAGCCCTTCACAAGCGTTGCCGATCACGGCCACGTCAACGGGGTGTTGTGGTGAGCCTGCTCACCACAATTATCTTGCTGGGCCTGCGCATTGGTGCCTGAGTAGTGAATCTGCATGCCTTTCAGATACACCCCTTCACAGGCGTCGCCGATCACGGCCACGTCAACGGGTTGCTGTGGTGAGCAGGCTTGCCCTGCGTTGGGGTGGTGAGCAGGCTTGCCCTGCGTTGGGGTGCGAAGCGCCCCCATGAATCCCACCGCATCGTTTCAGGCAAACCGTGGTGTGAGGTTTTGGGGCTGCTTCGCAACCCAACGCAGGGCTAGCCTGCTCACCACAATTATCTTGCTGGGCCTGGGCATCGGTGCCTGAGTAGTGAAGCTGCATGCCTTTCAGATACACACCTTCACAGGCGTTGCCGATCACGGCCATCTCAATGGGTTGTTGTGGTGAGCAGGCTTGCCCTGCGTTGGGGTGCGAAGCGCCCCCATGAATCCCACCGCATCGTTTCAGGCACACCGTGGTGTGAGGTTTTGGGGCTGCTTCGCAACCCAACGCAGGGCTAGCCTGCTCACCACAATTAGCATGCTGGGCCTACGCATTGGTGCCTGAGTAGTAAATCTGCATGTCTTTCAAATCCAACCCTTCACAAGCGTCGCCGATCACGGCCACGTCAGTGGGTTGTTGTGGTGAGCAGGCTTGCCCTGCGTTGGGGTGCGAAGCGCCCCCATGGATCCCACCGCATCGTTTCAGGCAAACCGTGGTGTGAGGTTTTAGGGCTGCTTCGCAGCCCAACGCAGGGCAAGCCTGCTCACCACAATAACCTGCTCACCCTGCTCAACCTGCTCAACCTGCTTGGCCTGCTTGGCTGCTTAGCCTGTCTGGCCTGCTTAGCCTGCTTAGCCTGCTTAACCTGCTGGGCAAGATACGTCCGCATACCCGTACAAGAGCGTTTGCGAGCACTGGCCCACTCACTGCCAAAAGGCTGCCTCTACTGCCAGACACTCACTGCGCATTAATGTAATAAAACTGCGCCTGGGTCTTTTCAACCGCGTTTCGCACTTTATCCTTCTGCGCATCGGTGCCCGAGTAGTAAATCTGCATACCTTTCAGATCCAGCCCTTCACAGGCGTTGCCGATCACGGCCACGTCAACGACAGTGCTGGCGCCGATAATCAGAAAGCCGGTGTCGCCCAGGCTTTTGGCCTTCAGCAATTCTTCTTTCAGATACATCGCATTGGCGCCACCGGCCATGGCAAGGGCCAGGTTGTCGGCGATCAAGCCGTGGCTGGGGATTTTCACACTGTGCAAGCGCACCCTGTTTTCCCCGGAAGGCAGCGACATGACATGCGCGGTGGCGGCTTCGTCAAAAATCTGCTTTTCGCTTTTACCCGGGGTGGCGCAACCGGCGAGCATGGCGATGAGGGCGAGGGCGACGAATGATTTCACTGTGTATTCCTTGTGTGAAGGCTGTCCATGGCCGCGCATCATAGGAGACCCATCCCACAAGAGCTACCGCAGTCCTCTCACCGCGCGCCGTCAGAACTCCCGCTCAACCGCGTGATCGACTACCATACCGCGCCGGTTCCCAAATGGGACTAATAGGGAATCCGAAGCGCGGTATGCCGCGCCAATCGGAACTGCCCCCGCAACTGTAGGTGCCGAGCCTGCTCCTTGATGCCACTGGACCTCGTCCGGGAAGGCCGGAGCGTGGCGACGACGCATCAGTCAGGAGACCTGCCGGCCCAAGCACCAACACTAACCGGCGGGGTGTCCGGGAAGGACATCCTTGCCTGCCTGACCCGCAGCGTTCGAGGGCGTAATTCCAGACCGTACCTCCCCAGTTCCACGTACGGTTTCAAGGAGATCGCCCCATGCTGCCACGCGTTACCGCCCTGATCACTGGCCTGGGCTTCTGTGCCCTGGCCCACGCCGCACCCACCGAGTACCCGCTGACCGTGCAGAACTGCGGCAGCACGCTCACCTTCCAGCAGGCACCCGCGCGCAGCGTGACCATCGGCCAGGCCGCCACCGAAATGCTCTACGCCCTCGGCGTAGGCGATAAAGTGGTCGGCACCTCGCTGTGGTTCAACAGCGTCCTGGCGCAGTACAAGGCACAGAACGACACAATCGAACGCCTGGCCGACAACGAGCCCAGTTTCGAGTCGGTGATCGCCAAGCGCCCGCAACTGGTGGCTGCCGAGCTGGAATGGGTGGTCGGCCCGCAGGGCGTGGTCGGGACCCGCGAGCAATTCCACGAATTGAAGATCCCCACCTACCTGCTGCCCTCCGACTGCGAAGGCAAGGACAATCTGGTCGGCGCCGACGGCACGCGGCTGGAGCCGTTTCGCATCGAGACCATTTATAAAAGCATCAGCCAACTGGCGCAGATTTTCGACGTACAGGATCGCGGCCAACAGCTGAACGACGAACTCAAGGCGCGCTTGGCCAAATCCGTCGCGACCGTGCAGGGCAAAGGCCTCAAGCAGGCCAGCGCGCTGGTGTGGTTCTCCAGCTCGGAGATGGCCAGCGACCCTTACGTGGCCGGCCACAAGGGCATTCCCGAGTTCATGCTGCAAACCCTGGGCCTGCACAACGTGGTGCAGTCCGATGAAGAATGGCCGGCCGTTGGCTGGGAAACCATTGCCAAGGCCAACCCGACCTTTTTGGTGATCGCGCGCATGGACCGCCGCCGCTACCCCGCCGATGACCACGAAAAGAAACTCGCCTTCCTGCGCAGTGACCCGGTCACCCGCAACATGGACGCGGTGAAAAACAACCGCATCATCATCCTCGACGCCCTGGCGCTGCAGGCCAGCATCCGTATGTTCGATGGCCTGGAACAACTGGCGACAGCCATCGATGGCTACGACTTGCCCAAATGATACGCACCCTACTCGCCCTGTCGCTGCTGCTGATCGCCGTGCTCGCCGGCGTGGCCATCGGCGAAACCGCCATCGCACCAAAGGTGGTACTGCAGGTGCTGGCCAACAAGCTCTGGGCCGCCGGTTACGTGCTGGACCCGATCGATGAAGGCGTGGTGTGGAACTACCGCCTCACGCGCGCGCTGGTCGCTGCCGCATGCGGCGCCGGGCTGGCGACCTGCGGGGTAATTCTGCAATCGCTGTTGCGCAACCCGCTGGCCGATCCGTACCTATTGGGCATCAGCGCCGGCGCCTCGACGGGCGCGGTGCTGGTGGCGTTGATCGGGGTGGGCGGCGGTTTGATCTCGCTGTCGGCCGGCGCCTTTGTCGGTGCGATGGCGGCATTTGCGCTGGTGATCCTGCTCGCGCGAGCCAGTGGTTCGGCCAGCGGCACCGGGCAGATCATCCTCGCGGGCATCGCCGGTTCGCAGCTGTTCAATGCGCTGACGGCGTTCCTGATCACCAAGTCGGCCAGTTCCGAACAGGCGCGCGGGATCATGTTCTGGCTGCTCGGCAATCTCAGCGGGGTGCGCTGGCCTTCAGTATGGCTGGCGGTGCCGGTGGCGGTTGCAGGGCTTGCTGTGTGCCTGTGGCACCGCCGCGCGCTAGATGCGTTTACCTTCGGCAGCGACTCGGCGGCCTCCCTGGGCATCCCGGTGCGCCGCGTGCAATTTGTGCTGGTGGCCTGCGCCGCACTGGTCACGGCGGTAATGGTGTCGATTGTCGGCTCCATCGGATTTGTCGGCCTGGTGATTCCCCACGCCGTGCGCCTGCTGCTCGGCACCGGGCACTCGCGCCTGCTGCCCGCCAGCGCCTTGGGCGGCGCGTTGTTCTTGATTGCAGCCGATGTGTTGTCGCGCACTTTGATCAAGGGCCAGGTCATCCCGGTCGGCGTGGTCACGGCGTTGGTGGGCGCGCCGGTCTTTGCGCTGATCCTGATCGGCCGGAGGAATGCGCGATGACCGTACTGAGCTGCACCGGCCTGGGCTTCAAAGTGCGTGAAGCCACGTTGCTGCGCGACATTCACCTGCAGGTCCAGCGGGGTGAAACCCTGGGCATCGTCGGCCCGAACGGCTCAGGCAAATCCACCCTGCTGAAACTGCTGGCCGGCCTGCGCACCCCGGCCACGGGCGAGGTGCGACTGGGTGAAGTGCGCCTGGGCGACCTGTCCCGTCGTGCCATTGCGCAGCAACTCGCGGTGGTCGAACAACAGGCCGACACCGACGACGCCATTCGCGTGTTCGACGCCGTGGCCCTGGGCCGCACGCCGTGGCTGTCGGCACTCAGCCCCTGGTCCCGCGAGGACGACGCTATCGTGCACCAGGCGCTGCAGGATGTAGACGCCACCCACCTGGGCCAACGTGCGTGGCGCAGCCTCTCGGGCGGTGAACGCCAGCGGGTGCACATCGCCCGTGCGTTGGCGCAACGGCCGCAGATCCTGTTGTTGGATGAGCCGACCAATCACCTGGATATCCAGCATCAACTGGGGATTCTGAAGGGGGTGCAAGGCTTGCCGGTCACCACCTTGATTGCCCTGCATGACCTCAACCAGGCGCTCACCTGCGACCGCTTGGCGGTGCTGGATCATGGGCGGTTGGTGGCGCTGGGCAAGCCGCTGGACGTGCTGACGCCGCAGCGGTTGCAGGCAACGTTCGGGGTGCAGGCGCATTACCTGACAGACCCGTTCGATGGGGCGCAGATACTGCGGCTACGCCCAAACTGACCAGAACACTCAACGGTAGGAGCCGGCTTGCCGGCGCTTACACTGGGTGGTGTTAGAGGGTGCGCTGCATATGCGTCGTGCGCCACACCGGGTCCGCGTCCACATCCACCACTTCGAACCCCTGCCGAAGCCAAAAATCAATCGCCCCAGGCAAAAACGGATGGGTGTGCAGGTACATCACCGCGACCCGATCCGCCTTAGCCTGCGCCTCCAACGCAAGGTACAACGCGCGCGCCAGACCCAAGCGGCGAAACGCCGGCAGCACAAACAGGCGCACCACCTCCACGGTCTTTTCGCCTTGGTAATTCAACTGCGGGAAACGACCGTCATAGGGCAGATAGCCAATGGCGGCGACGATCTGGCCTTGATCGCAGGCAACCAGAAATCGCCCATCACCCTGCACATAAATCGCCTCGAAATGCGCCAGGTCCGC
Organism: Pseudomonas sp. TH21; assembly: GCF_016651025.1. Taxonomy (NCBI): domain Bacteria; kingdom Pseudomonadati; phylum Pseudomonadota; class Gammaproteobacteria; order Pseudomonadales; family Pseudomonadaceae; genus Pseudomonas; species Pseudomonas sp. TH21. Next base: position 4,535,822 of record NZ_JAEKEQ010000001.1, read on the forward strand.
TGGCATCCCTGTCGCGTCGAGCTTGGGGAAAAGCTCGGCACGGGCCTCCAGCACGAACGCCAGTACCTCAGGGATATCCGCCGCCGTGACCGCCCGAATGATCGGCCTTGGGCTCATGCAACCTCGATCTGCGTAATCCCCACCACCTGCGCCTGCTCGAGAATTTCCTTCGGCGCTGCATCCGCAGGCGGCAGGATCAAGCCATTTTCCGCATCACCGAAATGCAACTGCAGCAAGTGCAACGCCGCCTCATGCACCGGCAGGTCGGGCTGTTTGAGCTCGAACACATGGGTGCGGGGTTCGTCGTTGAACAAGTAGTTGAGGGTGTATTCGCGCATGGGAGGAGTCCTTGTCATGGAAGAAGAGTTGCTGATTAACCTGACTCATCGATCAAGTTTTAAGTTCAATGGATCAGCATTGACAACAGCTCCGGCAGCACTTACTGGCGCAACTCACACACTGCATTGCCCTTCATCCCCGACGCATGCACGCTCACATGGCGCACGCGAAAACCCGGCTTCTGGACGAACTTCTTCTCTTCCCAGGTGCTGCCGTTTTCGACCTGGTAGCCGATGGCGCCATCGGCTTGCCAGGTCAGGCGCAGCGTATACACACCGTTTTGATCGGGAGCCCGGTGGAAAAACGTGTCGATCACCGGCTCCGCCTTGTTGAAGGTGCGCACCTGGAACAAGCGCAGGTCAGTGTCGGCGGGCGTGTAGCTGGAGAGAAACAACGTATCGTCTTCGGCAGCATCCTCAGCGGCCGCGAGGATCACCGATGGCACCCACTTCTCGCCACGGTCCTGGGTGTCGGTGGTCACCTTGCAGGTCAACTGGCCCTTCTCGGTCACGTCCTGGCGCCAGGCGGTCTCGTAGTAGCCGTAGGGCACGTCGAAGCGCACGGCTTTCTCAGTGACTTGCTCGCAACCGGCCAGCAGGTACAGCGCCGACAAACCGATGAATCCTTGAAGAACCTTCACGTGCTTTCCTTGGCTTGATTGTGGGAGGCGAGAGGTTACCCGGCTTGTCGGAAAAAGGGGATCGTTTTAGCCGGACGGCGTGGCGTGGTATATCTGCGCGCCACCTCTACAACAGGAACGGCCCATGTCCTCCCCCGTCCCCCTCCTCGGCTGCCGGTCGATCATCGACGTGCTGCGCCACATGACCGAAGACGGGCCGGAATGGGCCCACCGTTACGTCACCCTGTGGTTCCAAAGCCCTCCGGATGCCTGGGTGTTGGTGTACCCGCTGCAAGACACCACCGAGGCGTATTTTGACTTTATGTACACCGGTACGCAGTCGCCGAAGGCAGCCCTGCCGACGCTGTTGGCCAAGTACCCTCAATGTGACGTCATCGATTGGTCGCCCGGACGCCTGGCATGCATCAGCGCCCCTGCGACAAACATTGAGACACTGCAGGAGATTATCCAGGATCTTGCGCAAGAGGCGTGGGGTGAACGCGGCACACTGATGAGCGCCTCGTACGAGCAGACGATTAGCGCCTGAACACCTGGCTGAAATGGAGCATCTTGATGGCTGAAAACTCTCTTGTGACCGCGGTTGTTACCGCTGTCCTGACTTCACTACTCACGCTGGCCGGTACCTACGCCCTGCAATCACGCCAAGAGGCGCGGGCGCAGGCGAGCCAATTTCTGGACGCAGCACAAAACACGGTGCAAGAAACCGTGTCTATCTTGGATGATGGTTACAACGCGCTGGACAAGTTGCTCAGCGCAACGCATGAAACCGGGTGGAAAGAGTTCTCCCAAGGCCCTTGGCGCGAGTACAGGGCATTCGAGCGCCGCTGGCATCAGAGAATGATTGTTCAGCACTTCAAGCTGGAGCGGTACTTTGGCAAAGACATGGCCGATACGCTGATTGACTTGGACGACGTCCCCATGGGCCCGACCCACACAGGCAATGCTAAGGAAGACGCGGCAGTCAGGCGCTATAACCTCCAGAAGCTCGCGGCCGATACCGAGTACACCGTACGAAGTATGACAGTGACCCAGGACATCATCGACGAAGACATCAAAGCCGGAAAACCTGATGGGTTGATGGAGATGATTTTTGCCGTGAACAGCGACAGGGATACCGCGAACCGTCAGCTCAAGGAATACGATGCCGGCTCGATCAGGCTGCTCAAGGCACTCGACGGAAGGCTGACCGAACTGGGTGCCAGTAAGGTCACAGTCGTGAATACGAACAAAAAGGACTGAAGATGACTGAACTGCCAATGGCCGACGCGCGCCAGAACGATAAAAACCGCAAGATTATCCACGCCACGGTCGCGGCGAGGAACCTGGCAGGCGCAGCAAACAATACCAAGTGGAACGAACTGATCAGTCACTTCCGCCAACGCCCTGGTTGGCGCCCGTCCTATCGCTCCAAATCCATCAAAGGCCCACGCTCGGATTGGGATGTGGAATGGTTTTACCACCTTCCATTTCCATTTGCGTATGTCGAATGGTTCGACATCGGCTTGTGGGAACTGGCGCCCTCTTTGGGCGTGCTACTGCCACAAACATACATCGACCATACCGAAGAAATATCGACAGTCGTCGCGCGAATTGGCTTCGAGTTTGAAGTGCAAGCCGATGTGCTAAGGATTTGGGGTTACCTTCCAAAATCCTACGAAGACTTTCCGCCTGCCTAAGACGAAACCTCGATGGTCCGGGTAATCCACTCTCGGCTGTAGGCAAGCACGCCCGCGCCCATTGCCACCGGAAAATGAATAAACCCATGCGCCGACTCCGCCAACAGATGCGCCTCAGCGCCCGGCCACTGCTCAGCGAGCATCAGCGTGTCATCCTTCAACGGGTCCAGCTCCCCGACAAACATCAACGCCGGCGGCAAGCCCTCGAAGTCGCCATACAACGGTGACAGCGGCGGCCGCCGACGCTCATCATCGCTCAAGCCCGGCGTCAGCATGCGCAATGCCTCGACCATGCCCGGCCCGTCCAGCAGCAACGTATCGGGCCCTGCCGCACGTACGCTCGGGGTACCGGTCAGGTCGTAGACACCGTAATACAAGACCGCCCCGCTCACTCGCTGGAGCAATTGCGGCCATTCTTTCAACGCCAGCAATGTCGCCGCAGCCAAGTGCCCACCGGCCGATTCGCCGACGACAATCACCGGCAGGTCGGCAAACTCATCGTCGGTGAGCAACCAACGAGCGGCCGTCAGGCAGTCATCCATCAGCCCTTCGACCGGCGTGTCGACCGCCAGCCGATAATCCACCGACACCACCGCCACGTCGCACGCGTTGACCATGCCCAGGTTGAGGTCGTCGTCCATCTGCGCATTGCCGATGACCCAACCGCCGCCGTGGATATCCAGCACCACGCCCTTGGGCTTGCCGCTCGGTCGCAGGATGCGCACGGGCACCGATCCTACAAGCTTGCGCTCTGCATCTGGCGCCTTCTTCAGCGTCTGGCTGACGCGCAGCAGTGCCTGGATCAAGCGCGGCGTGACGCGATTACGGATCTTGAAACGCGGCAACCAGGCGAGCTTCTGATTGAAGCGGCGCATCTGGGCCAGTTCAGCCTCACTGGCAGGCCAAGGTTTGCAGGCCATCAACGGTTATTCCGCAGGATCGAGAAGTTTAGCGCCGCCGCCACACACAGCCACGCCAGGTAAGGGAACAGGATCAACCCGGTGATCAAGTCCAGGCGCACTGCCAGCACCACCATCGTCGCCACGGTGATCCACAGCAACACGATCACCACCATCCCGGCGAGGATGCGATGTGCGCCGAAAAACACCGGCGTCCACAGCGTATTCAAGGCGATCTGCGCCGCCCACAACGCCAGCACTTCCTGGCTGCCGGGGATCAGGCTCAGGCGATAGCCGGCCCACGCCAGCAGCACGTAGATGATCGTCCACGCCACCGGAAACAACCAATTGGGTGGGGTGAAACCGGGTTTGACCAGGGAGTCGTACCAGGCCCCGGGCTTGAAAATAATGCCGGTACTGGCGGCGGCGGCGCAGGCGAGCAGGAAGATGAAGAAAGTCATGGTCGGTCCTTGGCTGAGCATTTCAAGCTTGGACGTGTCGCACAGGGGTAAAAGTTCACTGCCGATCTACAGGTAGGCACTGGCAATGCGGGGTACCTTTATCGCCTGAAATACCGCTTTCGCAGCCTCGCTGGGGCTCGGCAGCTCCCACAGGGGGGCTGCTGTGCTGCTGCATTCCAGTATGTCTAAAGATGGGATTTCAGCCGTGACCACGATCAACTGTGAGAGCTGTCGAGCCCTAGCGAGGCTGCGAAGGGATCGCCACGCCCTACCGACCCACACCCTACAAGCATCACCGCCACACTCACGCTAGCCAGGCGCCACAATCTTCAACCATGGCCAGCGTGCCTGATAACTCCTGGCCTTCTGCGCAAACAACTCAGGCTCCGCATGCAGCGGATTGATCCGCAGCACGCCCTGCGCCACATCCTCCAGCCCGTAAGGGGCATACACCTCACCCGTCGCAATTTCCACGCCGATGCAGGTGCCCGCCACGAGGTAGCGATCAATCCCCTGCTTGGCCGTGTGCAATTGCGGATAGGGCCGGCCAAAGCGCTGCACATACCACAGGTGCACCCGCGCCTGGTTCTTCAACTCGACATGAACGCCAAGGTCCTGGAACAACTGCTCGGCCGCACGAATGACCTTGTCCTCAGCCTCGTAGGACAGGTCGGTGTCGAAATAGAAAACGTCGTAGTCCTTAACGCCCTGATCTGCAGGCAGGTTCGACTGATGATTCCACACCGCCTGAAACAGACAGCCCGCCGTCAGAAAACACTGATCCAGGCCCAGGGCCGGCAGACGCGCGATGATTTCGGCATTGATGGGGTTGGCCATGGCCAGTTCGAGCAGGGTTTCGACGGTCAATGTCATGGAGACTCCTGGGTGATCAACAACCCTTCACCGTTGGCTTTTCGTGACTGAGCGGCCGGCAGCGCCGCCTTCAGTTAACGCCAGGGTAGTGATCCACGTACTGAATAGTGAAATCGGGGTAGTGATCGACGATCTGGATCTTGTAGTCGGGGTAGTGATCGACCGTTTTCCATTTGCCGGCGGAGTCAGGATAGTGATCGACCTGCTGCACCTTGAGGTCGGGGTAGCTGTTCACCACCTTGACCTTATAGTCGGGATAACTATCGACAAATTGGATATTGCCGTAAATCTTCGAGACATCAACGCTCGTCCCCGCCGAAACACAGACGGACGCGCTCAACAGCAGTGATGCGACGACAACTTTAAGCATGAGCATTTCATCCTGAAATATAAGGCGCCCAGTCTAGCGGACGTGCGCGCGCAGTGTCCCTGAAAGTCAGCCCTTCAACTCGCTGGCGCGGTGACTGGCAGCGTCATCGTAAGCCACATACAACGACTCGGCGATCTGGCTCTTGATGGCCTTGGCGGACTCCAACCCCAACACAAAACCCTCGGCCTTGCCGCCGGCGCGGTTGAGTTCTTCATGGGTGGATGCGCCGGTGATGGCGTCGAGGAGCTTGGTGGCGTGGGGGCCTACGCCTTTAGGCAGGGAGATCTGGTCGATGGTCATGAGCGTTACCTTTAAGGAAAGAGAGCGGTAGCGCGTGAAACCACTGCCGGGGTGGCATGGTAGACCGGATGGGGGGAGAAAGGGGCTGATTTCGGCCAATTTCTGCCCTTTGTGAACCGGCTTCGGGCCGAAAACACTCAGTCGTATACCGCAGTAACTGTCCGACCACGGACGTGCCCTTTCTGGCGGTCAATTTGAGTTGAACATACCGACATATGAAATAGTTCCAGTGCTCTGCGGCAAGCGCACCAGCGGTTCTACTTGGGAAGAGGTCGAACGACGGTCGCCCCAGATGGCATTCGAACCCACAATGATAAAATGCGTGAATTCTCCTGCTTTGGAGACGATCAGCGCTCTTTCGGACTGACTGCGGATTTGCGCTATGACGTCTTCCGCAGTGGCGGCAAGCTCAACGAAGTCTGAATCCATGTAGAACCCAAGATCCTCCGCCAGTCGCCAGGTTGGATTGCGTTCTTCCCACACATCGTACTCGGCTTCGCTCGCGCCTTCAGGCGGCTCTGGCTCCCAATGTTCAAACACAAACTTCTGCGCCTCGGATTCCGTGGCGAAATTGGCACCGAAGAGATGAAAGGGCCAACAGCCATCTTGCATGACACGATCTCAGTTGTTGATGAGTCGTCAGGATCGTACCTGACTGTAGGTGGAGGAGCAGCTTGTCAGGGAACCTCCGACGGGAAAAGATACGCACAACTCCCCCCTCATCGCTGTGACAAGCTTAAAACTTACCCGCCCGTGCGGGTGCAATATAGGCTGCACACCCGTTACCACGCTGAAATATTGCGAGCACGTAGCCCGAATTCACAGTGGTCACCCAGGCTTCCAGAGCACACGCTGGAGCAGCCATCCTAGTAGAATACATCGAGCTGATTACCGCCCCCTTTGAGATGTTCTATGAACACTGAATTAACTGAAGAAGAAATGCGTTGTGCTCTATTCGGTACGCCTCAGCCCGAAGAGCAGGTTTCTGCTCCTCTAGTAAAGGCGCCTGTGGAAGACGTTGTGCCCGCGAAACCCGTGGTCGTTCCAGCAGCCAAGAAGAAGGTGGCGAAAGCATTTACGCCCAGGCTGAGGGTCACGTTGCGTGTTGGAAACGAGTTTGAGGGAAAAATGATCGAGTTGATTCACGAGGCCGATACGTTGAGCTCATTGCTTGCTGAGCAGGAGGCGGTGAAGGCTGCCAGGAAGAAGTACAAGTACGTGGATGTGGTATCGGTTAAATCCATGTAGGCGACGCCATCGGGCAGGATTGGGAGGTTCTTTTTTACAAAAAATCAGCAATAACAACGGGTCTATCGGTGGCAAAGATCGACTCGTAAATGGCTTCGCCGGGTGCCTCACGAGCCAACCAAGCGCTGGCGCTGTAGGCTCGAGCCTTACAGAAAAACACTCGATGCATCTCATCTCCGAGCTCGAAGAGCTTGAAATACTGCAACTCCATCTCAGAACAAAGGTTGTCGAACAGCACTGGATCCAGCTTTGATAGCGTGACCATGATTTCGGCTGGATCTAGCCCGGCGTCACTCGCCGCCCAGAGGACAATACGAGTAGCCACGTCCATTTTTTTGCTTGGAATGAACGCGTCCAGTGCATGTTGAATATCTGGGTAGCTGGAGGCCAAACGTGAAGGCATGTCTTTTTCCTGAGCCGCTTTAGATGGAATGTGAAAGACCTGAGGTTGTTTGTCTACGCTATTTGATTCACCGGCAATGTGTTCACACATCCTGGGTGAAAGCAGTCAGCTGGATGCACCTCTAGATACAGGGGGCAACTCAGCCTACGGGGTTTTCAATAGGCTTCATTGCGCCGACTCACAGGCTTTCAACGGTTCCTTGGGGTGCAATGCACAGATGTCGAAACCGTCACGCCGGGTATAACCCGCACGCTTCACGCATACAAGTCGCTGGGCCATTTCTTGGAAGCTGGCCTTGGGATCAACGCCGGAGCCATTGTTTTCACCACACGCCAACATGGAAGCAACCACATCCTGGTGACTGGCGCCGGGTTTCTCCCACACGTCGGCATCGGCCGTGGGGGGCTAGGGGGCGAGGACAGTCGCCGGAGGCATCGAGTCGCAGGTTTTGGGTTGGAACACCCATAGATGAGTGACCGCCCCTTCTCACCCCCGCGACGTCCTCCATTGAGCGCGCGTTAGTCCGTAACACTTCGCCAAGGCAGGCGCGGCGGATATTTTCAGTTCGGCATCATACAAGTGCACCGCACCCAACTTCATCGTGGCCGTTTGCGAACGAATGTTCGTAGTCGCTATGTGGAAATAGACGATGTCGTAAGCCTTGAATGCATGCTCCAGCATCAACTGCTTAAGCTCGCGGTTGGAATTGCCACCCCACTTCGCACGCACCAGAAATGTAAAACCGATGGCAATGCTGTTCGGTAGATCCGGCGGCGTGTAGTAGCTTGATGTGCCAACGATATCTCCCGAGGCAATATCAATGACGGCGAGCGCCTTCTTCGTGGCGAGTAGAGAGGCGAAGTACGCCTCGAACACCTCACGTTTATAGCGATCCCTGGCGGGATGACCGCCCCAGATGTCTGGATCAGCCGCAGCCTGAAACATACCTTCAAAATCACTGCCTGCCAGCGGTCTAAGCCTCAGGGTGCTTCCGCACAGATCGGGTTGGCAGTCGAAGTCGGGGGCAGACATGGGTTTGTTTCCGATTGGCCAAGGGGTAGGAGCCAGTCTAGAGCGGCACTTTGATAAAGAAAGATCCAATGTGACAGGGAATGATGGAGCCATCGCTGTAGGAAAGGAGACGGGGTTATTTTCCGAGTAACAGCTCGTTAGCTGGCCTTCCTGAAAGGCAGGTGTTGGCCGGGAGTAACTCTTCATGACAGACCGCTGTCGGCCAGAAGCAGTCATTCAATACTCTACAAAATCAGGGGCGATTCAGAATTTTCTCTCCGCCATTTTCGGATCACCGGCGGGGAATTGCACGGGCTCGCGCTCATGTGCATTCGACTTAACTATTCATGCGCACTATTTTTGATCAGCAAGATCAGCGAAAAACAGCAAGACATAAAAATGCGCTAAAATCTTTGGCTATGCTCACTGGGACGGATTAACGCCCGCCCATTAACCGAATGGTAAATGCAAAATCAAAGTCGGCAACATGGTCAAAAACATATGAAGTTTAAAGATGGTGATAGAGTAAAAATTAAGCCGCACCCGTGGTGGCCCAATGGTGGAGTTGGAGTAATTTCGTTACCACCAGAATTTGTAAAAGAAGCTTTGGATGGCGAGGTGGCATTCACTAGTACTCAGCGAACTATTGCTGGCAAAGAAAGAGTTATCACCAGTGCCTGGGTTAATTTTGACGAGCCGGCAATGGATTGTGGTGGTGACGGCCCTTACATCGGTGGAGAGGTCTCCATAGAATATTTGGAGCATATATAGTGGAGCAACCGCTGGAGGTCGCATTTAGTCAGTGCGGCATCCAATGGCCGCAGACATCATTGTTCTCGCGCAATAATAGTTATGGCGGTCAAGAAACGGATAATTAAAACAAGCATTACCGTAAAGGCTTGGACGTTCGCGTCGGAAATTAATAGAACTCTTCTGGAGGGCCGGTTTTTGCCCTCCCCGAAGGGCTGCTATGGGTCGAAAAAAGCTGCCAGTCGCGGCCGGCTCAAATCGATCTAAAGCAGCCCTATGAAATGGAAAGCCCACGATATATAAGGCGACCGAGGTCATGCCACAACCTACGAATTGTTTTTTTGCAAAAGTAAGGAAACTCAACGAATTTCGGCCTGGCGTAACCTCACTCGTGCTTTTCGGCCTAGAAATAGAAGGTGATAACCCGATGTATCTGGAGATCCGCTTTGAGGACTACGAAACGATCCAGATTGAAGGTGACCACTTGATGCTTGGATTAGAAGAGGCAATGGAAAGCGCCGAGCTTGAGTACGGTATTTTGCGTAGCGATTGGCGAGAAATGAGCGAGATGGAAATTCAGCGCATTCCTTTTTTTGTTGGTGGATTACCTGTTAAGTGATTCGTCGCTGTGATTCTACAGATGTCACTCGCAAGCGGCTGCTACTGGCCGTAAGTGGCCCGTCACAAATGGCGGCTAATGGGTGTGAGCTTGATCTTTAAACGCAATAGAAGGTCTAGATCGGCCCGCCGGCTTATCCGCGACCATTCCTGCGACAGTCGTTCCCACATGAAGCCTATGTGGTGAGGTAGGACGTCACAATGTCTTCAAGCATGCCCACCAGTTCAGGATCCATGTAGCGGTAATCATCTGGAATATCGAGAGAGTGGAGCCGTTTGTGTTCAAGAAGGCGGGCGTATTCAGCCTGAAGACGATTAAGGTGTTTGCGTTCCATGACAAAGATCACATCAGCCCAGCGAATATCCGCTGGGCTGATAGGTTTACGTGCACTTGGACTGGTTCCTGCTGAACGGGCATTAAAGCCGGGACGACGGCGCCAGATCGCTTCCGCAGTAGGACTACGCCATTGGTTACGGCTACAGACGAACAGGAGGTTAGTCACTCTTGATCCAGTAGTTGACGGGTTGTGCGGGATAGCTCATCCCGAGTTGGTGTGCTCTGTACAGTTTGGCTGCGCGGGTGTACATCAGTTTCCAATGCTTTTCTGGCTTGAACTCTAGCGGACGAACCGTATTGTCGCCTCTGCATTTAAGGGCCTGCATACGTCTCCAGGCGCGGGTTCTTTTCATCGTTATATCCTCGTGAGTACCGGGTTCAGCAGCCGCAGTAATACGAGTTGGAAATATAGTAAACGTGAATCGATGCAGGGGCTAGCTAGGTTGAGCGCTTGATACTAGCAGCAGCTAATGACTGTAGGCAGTCTCAGCGCCAAACGGCCGACTTCTGTCGGTGCCGGAAGGCTGCTCTGGGCCGAAAAAAGCTGCCAGTTGCGGCCGGCTCAAATCGATCTAAAGCAGCCCTATGAAATGGAAAGCCCACAATATATAAGGCGACCGAGGTCATGCCACAACCTACGAATTGTTTTTTTGCAAAAGTAAGGAAACTCAACGAATTTCGGCCTGGCGTAACCTCACTCGTGCTTTTCGGCCTAGAAATAGAAGGTGATAACCCGATGTATCTGAGATCCGCTTTGAGGACTACGAAACGATCCAGTTTGAAGGTGACCACTTGATGCTTGGATTAGAAGAGGCAATGGAAAGCGCCGAGCTTGAGTGCGGTATTTTGCGTAGCGATTGGCGAGAAATGAGCGAGATGGAAATTCAGCGCATTCCTTTTTTTGTTGGTGGATTACCTGTTAAGTGATTCGCCCGCTGTGATTCTACAGATGTCACTCGCAAGCGGCTGCTACTGGCCGATTGCCGCCTTTCGCGAAGGGCAGCTTAGGGTCGATAGCTGCCACTCAGTGAAGGTGGAAAAGCCTCAAGATCAAGCGTGAGGCTTTATCACCGTCGGTCTCATATAGACCGTGTAATCCGGCCTGATCGGTGAGTTTGTGTAGATTGAAGTGGTTGTAAAACGCTTGGCCCAGTCGCTGATGCTCGAAGCTTCCTTGACTCCACAGCCGAACGAACTCCTCATAAGCGGCGCGTTCGATCTGCAACGAGCAATCATGTCCCATGTCAGGTTCCTATCATTCGAGAGACTCAAGCGTACTAGCTGCCTATCAGCCCTTCCAGCTCGGCCTTTCCAATCAGAAAGTCAGTTATCGGCCACAATCAGACATCCGTGACGGTTAGCATTCAGCTCGAAGTAGCCTCCCGCACGGTAGTTACATCAGCTTTTCAATCAAAATCGAGGTGGCTGTGATCGTTATATCTCCAAAATCGCCTTCAAGGGATAGAACATTATCAACGATATTTATCCCTTCAAGCTCTCCGAGTTCGCTGATGTTTTGAAGTTTAAGAGCGCCAAGCCTGATAGCTAGCTGAGTGCCGTCCGCGTTCCACGCCATCAGCTTGTTTCTGGACCCGTCATCCAGTCTGACAACCATCTCGAAATAGCGATGGGCTTGGTCCATTGTGATCGATAAGACACTGCTTTCTTCAAGTGCGTGAACATCCATGATGAAGCTTCTTTTGTTCAAATCCGCATTCTACTACAGGCCGCTATAGGCGAATGAATGCATCTAAAATGAAGGTCCGCTTCTGGCCGATTGCTACCCTTCACGACAAGCCGCTTTGTATCTAAAGCAGCCCGTCCCGACGGCGAATATCTGTCTAAACGCTTTTTCGGCTACCCTACCCTCTGGCCTCCGGGCGCCATCCAGCTTCGGGATATTGCATGGAAACTGTCGACACAAACCGCCTGAAGATCTGGCAGGCACTTTCAGAGTTTTTCCTAGATACAGAGATCACCGACTCGACGTTTGACTATGTCGCTCGCGTAGTCGTGGAAACAGGCTATTCGCCCCAGGAAATTCACAGCATCCTATGGGGTGAAGTTTTCCCGGCACTTGAAGCAAACCTCAAATCCATTGCAGGTGAATGGGCGGGATGGACAGATGAGTGGCTGTTAGAGCATTTGTCGGTGTGTGAGGTCTCTACGAAAAAACAGGGTGACAGCAGCATTATCAAAGAAATCAGAAGATGCTGGGAGCAAGTGGCAACCCGCCTTCCGCCGGGATATGCCTGACCTGACTCATCAATGCCCCTGGTGGCTAGCCGGGCGTATAGGCCAGAAGCTACCGATAAACAGAGATAAATTTCGAACGCCCCAACGCTTGGTATGAGCCCCTCTCGTAGCCGCCGCCGCTCAAGGCGTCGCACATTGACCTGTCCGAAGGAAATCTTTAAGCGCCGCCTGATAGAGCGTCAATGGCTGATTGTCCGTATTGAAGAGTGCAAACGGAATCATGGTGAGATGTGAAAACGACGTGGAGTTGATCGAGTAGGTTTTCTGCCTGCAAAAGCGCTGATCCTTGTTCAATATAAAATCAAACTTGAAAAGGTTTGTCCGCGTACACCAACTGGGGATCAAGCCCAGGCTCAGGCCCGTCAAGTACTCTTGTCCGCACGCGCCGCCAGATGAAAACTCCGAGATCTTTATTTCCAATGCCGGCAGGCTCGGGGCGGCAAGGCTGGAGCTCGTATCCTGGGCATCGGGAATAACCTTGAGTGTCGCTGCGTACGCGTCCTTGCCGAAGCGACTGGCTTTCCAGGGGGAGTTTATTGCGTAACTGAAGCTGGAGATGATTTCTTTTGTTTCGGGCTCAACGTGTGCGTTGATTGTCGGCTGGGACGAATAAGATGTGCAGCCGGAACAGAGTATCGCAATGCTGACAAACACAAACCAATGGGCTATTAAGCGACGCATACTCAGTTTTCCCTAACCATCAATTAGCCGACATTCCTGTCGCTTAATGCCGTATGGCATCTTATCTACACCCCGGATTGCTGAATCAGAATAACAGGGCGGACTGTACGCGCGACACATCGGCAGGGGAAAAAGGCAGCCGCCCGGCTTTCTTTGCCCAATCCAATGCGAGCCTGCGAACTTTGAAGGCAAACGCCTGCCCAAACCCCGTCATCACCAAGGTTGCGCCACTAACAGGGAGAAAATAATGAAGCAGGACGCCAGCAAGCGCTCATCAATTCATACCGGCTTGGGCACTGTCATCGCACGCCTGGGGCTGTTGCTCATCGTGCCGTTGGCTGTCGGGGGCTGCACCTTCAAGAAAACCGATGTCCAGGACCCGGCCGAGATGGCCAAGTACGACCCCGCCAGTACGGCGCGCATCCGCCTGATCAGCGGGCAAGGGGCCTACGCAGGTTTTGTCTCCGGCCAAAGCTGCGAGCAGTATTTCAACGACACTTACGTAAAAGCGCTGGCGGCCCGCGAACGGCCGCAAGGATGGAATCCTTCGCGTATCGTGCCCAGCGGTCAGAGCGGCGATATCTTCGGCATGTGGCCTTCCGACTACCAGAACAATGTCATCGGCATGCCCCCTCCCCGGTCAGCGCGAAGATCGATGAGACGCGCAGGTACTTCGATGAACATGTGGTCCCGGCCGGGCAGCCGCTGATCGCGTTTGTGGCGTTCGTCACGTCCGGGTCCAGTTGCTCTTCAGCGCCCGTGAGTTTTGTGCCACGCGCAGGCGCCGACTATGAAATCCGGCAGGCATTCCAGTCGCAAACATTCAAGACAACGTGCCGCAATGAGGTGGTTGAGTTGAAAGCCGGCGAGGAAAAGCCGATTTCCCCCAATTACTGCATCCAGGACGCGTCGGGCGATTATCACACCCGCAACGTGACCCCTGTCAGCCAGGCCGGGCAATAAGCCGACCGGGCCTGGTACACAATGGCTGCTGTGTGTGCAGCCACTTTCGCGCTGGCCCTTTTGCGCTGAAAAAAGGGCGTTCTTGACCGTCAATCCGCAGGGAGCACCTCATGTACACATCGCCGCGCGCGCTTAACTCGCTTGTCGGAATCAGCCTGCTGGCATTGCTCAGCGGGTGTGGAGCGCTGACGGATGTCCGCTCCTTCTCCACTCCCTACTCATCGCCCACCAGCGGCGACACTGCCCGCGTGCGAGTGATCAGCGACGGCATGGTCCGCGCCGTGCCCAAGTCGGACTGCATCAACTTCCGTCTGCCTGGCGCGGGGGTGATGGTGGCGCAGCGCGACGGCTATGCTGATCGCAACGGTGAAAAGCTCGGCATGCAGCCCACCGCCGTGCAGTTACCCTCCACCGTGGAGAGTGAGCTGCTGGTGCCCGCCGGGCAGCCCATCGCGTTTCATTACATCGGCAATCGTTGCTACAACATGTTCACTTTTGTGCCTGTTGCTGGCGCGGACTACGAACTGCAGGCGGCCGGGCTTGGTAGCTGCGCGGTGATCCTCAAGAGAATGCAGGTGGGCACACGCTCGTTCAGCTTCGAACCGTTGGGCGACAGCAAGTTGTGCAAATGGGGCGACAACTTCTAAGGCCAACGACCTTCAGCTATGCGCCGGCAAGGCCAGCCCGAACAGCACAAAAAAACCGCCGCAGACTTTATTGAAGCGGCGCCCGGTTCGGGCCAGCCAAGGGCGCACTCGGTGTGCGGCGCTGGCGACCAGGTATTCCACCGCGAACTCCACGACGGCGTAAGTCAGCGCGATGGCGGCTGTCTGCGCGATGGCGGCTGTCTGCGCGATGATGCTGCGGTGCGGGTCGAGGAATGGCGGGATAAACGCGGTGAACAGCAGCAACGCCTTGGGGTTCGAGAGGGCCGAAACCAGCCCCTGGCGAAACAACGGCCAGCGGCGCAGGCTTGGCGTCGCAGTGGTCTCGAGGCTCACCGGCGGCGACCGCCACAGGCCAAACCCCAGCCAGATCAGATACAGCCCGCCGACCACCTTCAAGGCCGTGAACCAGGTGGCCGAGGCCTTGATCAGTGCGCCCAGGCCGAGCGCGCACAGCGTCAGCACCAGGGCAAAGCCGAGTACGCCGCCGCTGATGGTGAACAACGTCCTGCGGCTGCCGTGAAGGGCGCCATGGGTCAGCACCAGTAACGCATTGGGTCCTGGCACCACGGCAATGCCGCAGCAGGTCACCAGGTACAGCAGCCACGTGTCGAATGGCATGATCAGATCCTGCAAATGGGGGGCAAGCGCCTATCTTGCGAGTGAACAATCACCCTGAAAAGCGCATTATTCACGTCGCAGCCATTCGATTAACGAATACAGGTAAGTGCAATGCCGTCCAGCGATCTGCAGATTGATTGGCTCAAATGTTTCGTCGCCGTGGTGGACGCGGGGTCGCTCTCTGGCGCTGCCCAGGAGGTTAACCGGTCGCAGTCCGCCGTCAGCATGCAGATGAAGAAACTCGAAGCCGCACTGGGACGCCCGCTGTTGAACCGTGGCCCGCGGCACCTGCAACTCACCGATGACGGCCAGACGCTGCTGGGCTACGCGCGCCGCATGCTTGCCCTGCACGCCGAGACCCAGGCGGCCTTCAACGGTGAGGCATTGACCGGACGCATCCGCCTCGGCGTTGCAGAGGACTACGCCGCCAGTTACCTGACACCGGTGCTCAAGCGTTTTTCGCCGCGCTACGCAGGGGTCGAAATCGAACTCACCTGTGAGCAGTCGACCACGCTGATCCCGCGTCTACGCAGCGGCGATCTTGACCTTGCGCTGGTGTCCCGCGACTCGTCCCACAGCGGCACCTTTCTGTTCAAGGAGCCGATGGTGTGGGTGGGCTCGCCGCAATTCGAACTGTGGCGCCGAGACCCGCTGCCTATCGCGGTCTACGAAAGTGAAAGCCTGGCGCGGCGTTACGCGGTGAATTCACTGGCCCAGCAGGGGCGCCAATACAAGGTGGTCTACAACAGTTCCAGCCTCGCCGGCCAGGTGGCCGCCGTCGAGGGCGGCCTCGCGATTGCCGCGATCACCCAGTGCACCGTGCAGCCATCGCTGCAGGTGTTGAGCGCCGAGCATGGCCTGGGCACTATCGCGCCGATGGAAGTTTCGATCCTGCGCAGCCGCGCCTCGCGCGGGTCCAAGGCGGTGAATAGCCTGCACGCGTTCATCATCAGCGCATTAAGGGCGCCGGTGTAGTCGACGGCCCGCGCTACAGACGCATTCCCATCTCCAGCGCACGCCTCTCAAACCCCAACTCGGTGTACATGCGCACGGCACGCTCATTGAACGACCACACCGATAAGCGCAAATCCTGCGCGTCATTGACCAGCGCCCAGTTTTTAACCAGGCCCATAAGGTGGCGGCCAATACCTTGGCCCCAATACGCTTCGGCTACGCACACCGAGCCTACGCGCGCGACAGTCTGCGGCTGCATCAGCGGCCCACTGCTGGCTGAGAGGCTGGCGGTAATAAAGGCCACGGCCTCAAGGCCCGCATGCGCGATGAAGACAACCTGGCCTGCCTTTTCGAACCGGCCAGACCAATGGGCAAGATCGCGGGAAAAATCCTCGGTGGGCGCCGCATAGATATCGGGCCGCGCAGCATGGTGCACGTCGCAGAGCACTTGCCCCAGTTCACACAGGCTCAGTGCGTCATCGAGCGTGGCAAGTCGATAGGTAACAGCGTCGTCCATGAGGGCACTTTCCTTGAAATGGATTTGCACAATGCAACCAGCCCATTAGTCTGGGACCTCCTCGTGAAAAACACATGACATCCCGGAGCCCCGCATGCCCTTGACCCCACGCGAAGCCACGCGCCTGGAACGCCGCCTCGTCGCCACCCTCACCGACGCCTGCGAAACCGCCAAAGCCGAAATCCCTGGCTTCGAGTGGCTGACCCACACCGTCGACTACGCCGCCTTCCCCCAAAGCCTGCGGGTGATCTGGGTGTTCGACACCCGCGCCAGCAAAGACCAGGCACTCGCCGCCGGCACTGACCAGCGCCTGCGTGAGCTGACCAGCATTGCGCTGGCCGCTGCCGAAGCCGGCGCGGTGCGCCTGGACCGCTGCGTACGCGTTGACAGCGAAGAAGAATGCCGCCTGCAGCACGGCGGTGATTGGCGTGTACGCCTGGGCTGAAAGGCGACACGCTCGACAACGCCTACATTTTGACTGCGCTGGCGCTCAATTTCTGGATAATGCCCACCTCCCCGCCTCGATACGGAAATCCCGCCCAATGAAGTTGCCTGCGTCCGCCCTCGTCCTCGCCTGCGCCCTGCTGGCACCGTCCTTCGCCCACGCCGATGACGCCGCCCTGACCGACACGCTCAAGGCCTTCGCCCGTTGCGACGCGAGTTTCTTCAGCAGCTTGAACACCCATCGCGATGCCTGGCAGGCCTATGCGCCGCTCAAGCAGGAAAAGAACTACACCTGGATCGCGGTGAAAGATCGCACCAACCGCAACGCCAACGCCGTGCCGGTCAGCGCGCCGCCGATCGCCGGGTTGAAACTGCTGGCCTATAACGACGAGGTCGCCGACCTCGGCCCGTTGGGGCTCTACTATTACTGGGGTTTCATTGCGCAGGGCAATATCGATGAAGTGGCTCAGCGCCTGGCGCCGTTGCTGGACCAACCGAATTTCCTGTTCAAAGGCGAACACGAATACACGCGCAGCGAGCTTAAGGTCGGCAACAGCTGGCGCTCGATCAAGCCCCAGCCAGGCAAGGCGCCGGGCACGCGCAATGTCGAGCGCGTGCTGATCATCGAACCGGAAGGCAAGCAAGGCACGCAGTCGCGGATCAGTTGTTCGGTGCAGGGTGGGGTCAACGCAGCGCTGCTGGCGATGTTGCGACCGGACATCGCGCCGGTCGACTACCCGCGTACCCAGGTTGAAACCAGCCTCGGCGATGTCGAGGTGCCGGCTGCCGTGCTGCAACGCCTCGATTCGCCGTTGCTGCAACCCAAGTTCAAGACGCTGAGCTACACCTACCTGTCCAAGAAGGGCGACGGCAGCGAGGATTCGCCGACGTCGGTGACGCTCAAGGCCGAGGGCGGCCTGCTGGTGAAGAACGAGGTCTACGGACCGGTCTTCAACGTCGACCGCCTGATGCAGGCCGACCTGATCCAGCTGAAATCGAAGATGAACGGCGTGGGTGACGGGCGGGTGCTGCAAACCCGCACAGCCGAGCTGAAGCTGCCGACCAGCTGGACGCCGGGCCAGACGCTGACCGCTCACCTGAGCATGGTCAATGTGCCGGCCAAGCCCACCGACAAACCGAACGACACGACGTTGACCTGCAAGGTCGGCGAGCGTTTCCCGGCGCGCCAGGTGTTTGCCACGCTGACCGGGGACGCCATCCGGCTCGCGTGCGACCAGGGCGACTACAAAACCTCGCGCGCCTTCATCGAGGACCTGGGCGTCGCGTTGACGCTGGAATCGACGTCGAGCGAATTTCACTATGTGAATGAAATTACCGCGTTGGACGTGGTGCGCTGACCGGCAGCGTTATCGGTTGCCGGTGAGCCCTTCACCGGCAACGCAAAGCTCGGCACCTCGCAAAAACGTTGCGCGGTTTCGCCCAAGCGCACATTGACCGGCCTGAAACATCCCGCCCCCCATTGTGTTTTAGCCGCCGTTGCCCTCAACTAAGCGCCCTCCCTCTCTAGCGAGTATCGACAGTGGAACGTTATGAATCGCTGGTCATCGGCCTGGGCGCCATGGGTGCCGCCACCGTGTACCAATTGGCCAAAGCCGGGGTAAAGGTCGCCGGCATCGACCGTCATCATCCGCCCCATACCTTCGGCTCCAGCCATGGCGACACCCGCATCACGCGGCTGTCGGTGGGTGAAGGCGCGCAGTACGTGCCCATCGTGCGCAACTCGCACCGTATCTGGCGTGAGCTTGAGGCCGCGTCGGGGGAGGCATTGTTCGAACAATCCGGGTTGCTGGTACTGACCTCCCGCGATGATTTCGACCCCAGCGATGAATCGGACTTCACCTTGCGCACCATTGGCCTGGCGAACACCTACGGCATCGAACATGAAGTATTGGACGCGGCGCAGATTCGCCAGCGCTTTGCGCAATTCGCCCACGTGGTGGACAGCGCCATCGGCTATTACGAACCGGGCGGCGGCTTTGTGCGGCCAGAGCGTTGCATCGAGGTGCAGCTCCGGTTGGCTGAACAGCACGGCGCCACGTTGTACAAGGGCGAGACCGTGACCGCTATCCGCGCGGACGATCACGGCGTCACCGTGACCACCGACCGGCGCACGCTGCAGGCCGACAAGTTGGTGGTGAGTGCGGGCAACTGGGCCGGCGGCCTGCTTGGCGCGCCGTTTGATCAACTGCTCAAGGTGTATCGGCAACAGCTGTTCTGGTTCGAGCTTGAGCCGGGGGCCGACCTGGTGGGGAAATCACCGACCTACATCCTCACGCACGGCCAGGGCGAGGGCAATACCAACTACGGTTTCCCGGCATTGCCCGGCGAGGGCACGTTGAAGATTGCCACGGCGCAGTACCACACTGCGTCCACCCCCGAAACACTCGACCGCACGGTCTCGGCCGCTGAGGAGCAGGCAATGTATGAGCAGCAGGTACGAGGCCGTATTGCCGGGGTCACGTCCAAAGTCGTCAAGTCGGCGGTGTGCGCCTACACGGTGACGCCGGATCACCATTTCATCATCGACCAGCACCCCACGCTGCAGCACACCCTGGTGGTGTCGCCGTGCTCGGGGCACGGCTTCAAGCACTCGGCTGCACTGGGCGAGGCATTTGCGCAGTGGTGTATCCGCGGTTCGAGCGACCTGGACCTGTCGGCGTTTTCGCTGAAGCGGTTTGCAGGCCAGGCATTAGCGCCGCAGTAAAGCGCTGGAGGCGAGGCTGGGGCGAGGCGGATAGGCCTCGCCTGCGCTGAGTTTATTTGGCAAACGCGTACTCGCCGCCCTGCTCCACCGCCTTGCGGTAGGCAGGTCGCGCCTGGAAGCGCTGCACCCACGCCGCGAGGTTCGGGTAGGCCTGGAGCTTGCCCTGGGCCTTGGCGATTTCACCGATGAAGCTCATCTGGATATCCGCGCCGCTCAACTCGTCGCCGACAAGGTAAGGCGAATCCGCCAGCACATCGTTCAAATAGCCCAGGTAGTTGGCCAGCTCCGACTCGATCCGTGGGTGCAACGGCGCGCCCGCCTCACCCAGGCGGCCGACGTAGAGGTTGAGCATCAACGGCAGCATCGCCGAGCCTTCGGCGAAGTGCAGCCATTGCACGTACTTGTCGTAGGTGGCCGTGGCAGGATCGGGCTGCAGGCGGCCTGCGCCGTGGCGGCGGATCAGGTAGTCGATGATCGCGGCGGATTCGATCAGGACCAGCGCGCCGTCCTCGATCACCGGGGATTTGCCCAGCGGGTTGATGGCCTTGAGTTCCGGCGGCGCCAGGTTGGTTTTCGGGTCGCGCTGGTAGCGCTTGATCTCGTAAGTCAGGCCCAGTTCTTCGAGCAGCCACAGGATGCGCTGTGAGCGCGAGTTGTTGAGGTGGTGGACCGTGATCATGGCAAGCTCCGCAGGACGAGAGTGAGGGGTGTCTAGAACAAGACTACGCCGTCGCCGTGGAGTGCCCTGAATCAAACAGTATTGCATTCATGCCAAACCTGAGGATAACTGAGGGCCTTGCCTTCAACTGGACAGCTCGCCATGTTTGAACTCACCGCGCTCATCACCTATATAGCCGTGGTCATCGGCCTGTTCCTGATCCCCGGTCCTGCCGTGTTGCTGGTAATCACCCGTACCGTCCAGGGCGGACGCCAGGCCGGTATCGCGACCGGGCTGGGGGTGGCCACGGGCGACTTGATCCATACGCTCGGCGCGGCCCTGGGTTTGTCGGCGATCCTGATGACCTCCGCCACCGCGTTCAATCTGGTGAAGTGGGCGGGTGCCTGTTATCTGGTCTATTTGGGCGTGCGCGCGTTCATGGCCAAGACCAGCACCTACGCACGCGCAGACCTGCCGCAGGTGACGCCGACCCAGGCGTTTTTCCAGGCGGTGGGCGCCGAGGTGCTGAACCCGAAAACAGCAATTTTCTTCCTGGCCTTCCTGCCACAGTTCGTCCACCCGCAATCCGGCTCGTCCCTGCTCCAGTTCGCCGTGCTGGGCCTGATTTTCTCGGGACTCAGCGCGGTCTACACCAGCCTGATTTCACTCTCGATTCGCCCCTTGAGCCGCATGATCAAAGGCCTGGCCCGGCTGCGTCGCTGGGAAGGCAAAATCATCGGCACGCTGTTCATGGGCCTCGGGCTGAAAATCGCCCTGCAACAGCGCTAGACAGGCGTGATCAGCCATTCATCATGGCCCACAACGACGCGCCGACACCGGTGATGCTCTCCCCCGCAATCAACCCGGCGGCGGCGGTAATGGCGAAGCGTTCGGTGAGGCTCGCCCAGCGGCAGCTCACCAGCCAGGTGAGGATGGCGCCGAGCGCCATCATCAGTGACACCGACGCCGGCAACACAAAGGCCAGGCCCAGGGCAGCGGCGCTGGGCAGGTAGCGCGCCCGCTGGGTAGACAGTGTGCTGTCGAGAATGCCCAGCAGTACGCCAACCAGGCCCGCGATGGCAATCGCCCAGCGGATGCTGGTGGACAGTGACTCCAGGCCATGGGTCAGGGTTTGCGCCACGGCTTTCCAGGTGGCGACCGCCGGCGCCGGCCATTCTTCCGTGAGCAGCATGGCTTGCGGGTCCGGAATCAGTGCCAGGTAGGCGAACACCCCGACGATGCTGCCGATGAAAATCCCCAGGATCTGCGCGATCACCTGCTTATGCGGCGTGGCGCCAATCGCCTTGCCCACCTTGAAGTCGTTCATCAGATCCGTGCATTGCCCGGCCGAGCCGCCGGCGGTGTTGGCGCTCATCAGGTTGATCGGCACCTGGCCGGGCGCGACGATGCCAAAGCTCAATTGAGACAGCTGCCCGATGGCGCCGATCGGCGGAATACCGGTGGCGCCCACCACCCGCGCGGCCACGGCGGCCAGGCAGATCGCCAAGGGAATCGTCAACAATGCCATCCACAGGTTGATGCCGAACAACACCGCCTGCAGGCAAACGACCAATACGATCGATAACACGAACCCCGCAGCCGGCCCTGGCCGGGGCACGCTCCAGGTGCGCCCGCCCGCTGCCTGGGTGGCGGCGCGCAACGCCCACAAGCGAATCGCCAATGACGCCAAGGTGGAACACACCATCAGGCTCACGCCCGGCCACAGCAACCACTCCACCAACGCCGCGAACTGCGGGCCACTGCTGTCGGCCGGCAACGTCACCAGGTGCTGCGCCAAAAGCCAAGGGCCGAGGCCGCCCCACGCGAGCAAGGCCCCCAGCAACAGGGTCAGGCCCACACGAATACCGATGATGCCGCCAAACCCCACCAGCAGTAACGACGGGTCGGCGGTGAAGGTCAGGCGCTCCAGTGATGCGCTCGGCGCCCAGCGCGGGATCGCCCACCAAAACGTGTCCACCCATTTCACCAGCCCCGACAACAGCGCGGCGCCGAGCAGCACCTTCAAGCGTGTCGCGGCCTCGCGCCCGTGGTTGTAGATGTGCAAGAGGGTTTCGAGGGTGGCCATGCCTTCGGGGAACTTCAGTGCCTTGTCATTCAGCAACGAGGGCCGCAGGTACCAGGCGATCCAGATCCCCAGGAAGCTCACCGAGAACACCCAGGCGATCATCGGCAGCGCGTCCAGCTGGTTACCGGTCAGCAGCGTGTAGGCCGGGATCGGCGCGACCAGCCCGCCGGAGATGATCGACGCCGCCGCCGAGGCGACGGTCTGGTTGATATTGCTCTCGTGCAGCGTCCACGGCAGTGGCTCGGCAGTGCGCCGGGCCAGGCCCTGCCAGATGGCATAACCGACCAGCAGGGCAATGATCGACATGTTGAACGACCAACCGATCTTCAACCCGGCGTACACATTGGAGGGCGTCAGCAGGATACCGAGCACGCTCCCGGTGATCACGGCGCGCAGGCTCAGTTCGCGTTCGACAGGGCCGCACGGAGGCAGCGTTGGCGAGGTTGCAGGCATGCGGATTCCTTTCGGCAAGGGAACAGGGCGACCTAACAAGTGAGCCCTGTATCCACCGAAGGTTCAGGTGGCGAACATAACCGGGGCCGGAAAACACCGCTGCTGTGCCGTGGGGGCGGGGTTACTCGCGAGCGCGGCGGGTCAGTGAGGGAGGCGGTGGCTGACCCGGCGCATTCGCGGGCAAGCCCGCTCCCACGCCAGATCAGGCCAGGCGAAACCGTGCGGTGTTGTCGCTCAAGGCCTGGCTGCCCTTGCTCAGGGTGTCCGCCGCGCGATTGACCGCACGCGCACCGTCCAGCAAGCGCCCTGCCGCCTGGTCGACCTGCTGGATATTGCCGCTGACTTCATCCGCCGTCGCCGCTTGCTCCTCCACCGCCGTGGCGATCTGCGCCAGGGTGTCGGTGACGTTCTGCACTGCACCGGCGATTTCGCCCAGGCGCGTGCCCAGCCCTGTGACCGACTCGGCATCGGTCAGCGCCTGTTCGCACGCGGCACCCATCAGGTTGACTGCCTGGCTGACCGTGGCGCGCAGGCTGTCCACCGTGCCGGCGATCTGTGCGGTCGAGGCCTGGGTGCGTTGCGACAGGCTGCGCACTTCATCGGCCACCACGGCGAAGCCGCGCCCCTGCTCGCCGGCGCGCGCGGCCTCGATCGCTGCGTTGAGCGCCAGCAGGTTGGTCTGCTCGGCGATGCCTCGAATGGTGTCGACCACCGATTGAATCTGCTGGCCCTGCTGGCTGACTTGCTCCAGCGCATCGGCGGTGTCGGTGAGGCGCTGGTTGAGCTGCTGGATACTGGCCGTGGTGCGCTGGCTGTCGCGGCTGCTGTCCTCGGCGATGCGCCGCGTCTGCTGGGCACTGCCCGAGGCCTGTTCGCAACTCTTGGCGACGCCCATCGAGGTGGCGGCCAACTGGGTGGCCGCTGCGGCAATCTGGCTGATCTGCTGTTGCTGGTCCTCGACCTCGGTGAGGGTGCTGCCCGACTGCGTATTGAGGGTGAGCACCGCCGAACCGAGCTGCTGGGTTTCATGGTTGACCCCCAGCAGGCTGGTGCGCAACTGCACCACCGCGACGTTGAGCGCGGTGCTGATGGCGGCGAGTTCGTCGCGCCCTTCCACCGCCACTTCCACGCACAGGTTGCCGTCGCGCAAGGATTCGGCCAGCGTGGTGATGCCGCTGGCACTGCGACGAATCGAAGCCTGCAGGCAGATGAATAGGTACAGGGCCGCCAACGCCAACAGGCTGAAGGTCGCGGCCACCGGAACGAATTTTTGCAGCGAGCGGTCGCGGTAGTAACCGAGCCGCGCGTCCAGCGACATCAGCGACTGGTTGCGCAGCGCGCCCAGGCCGTCGAGCATCGCGTCGACACTGCCCTCAAAGGCTGCGGTATCGAGCTTGATGGTGCCGCCGAACACGCCGTCGTCGAGGACTTTGAGCTGGTTATCGAGCTGTTGCAGGCTGTTGTCGTATTGCGCCGTCCAGGGCTCCAGGCCGGCGTATTGCTTGGCCTTGAGCGACGCCGCGGCCTTGACCAACTGGTCGCGCGCATCGCCGATGCGACCGCGCAGATCGCGCATCTGCAAACGGCTTTGCAGGGTGAACTGCCCCGAGGCGATGGACGACTGGCCGACACTGGCCATGCGGCCGATACGCTCGATCAGATCGGGGCTGTGCTGGGTGGAAATCTGCATGAGCAAATAGGTTTCCAGCCATGGGTCGAGGATCAGGCCGGCGTCCAGGGTGATCTGCTCGCGCAGGGTTTGCATCGCGGTCAGGGCCGACGTAAAACGGTCATATCCGTCCGGCCACCAGCCCACGGTGCGCAGCGATTGCGAGTCCATGCCCTTGACGCTGGCTTGCAGCGCCTCGAAGCGCGCCAGGGTGTCGGCGCTGGCGTTCTGGCTTTTCAGCGACTCGCCCAGGGCCTGCAGGCTTTGCAGGATCAGCGGGAAATTCGCATCGACCTTGTCCATCGCCGCCTTCGCCGCGGGGGTGGGGGCGTGCAGGATGTCTGCGGCCTTCCAGCGCGCCGCCAGGTTGCGCTGGGCGGTCAATTGGGCATCCAGCGCATCGAGGGCCAGCAGTTGCCGAACGCCGGATTGCTCGCTGGAAATCACGGTTAACTTGTCGCGATAGTCCGCCCCAATCATCCACAGGCTGCCCGCCAGGGGCAGCATGAACAGGAAAAACAGGATCTGGAATTTGCGCGCAAAGCCGAAACGCCCGAGCAGGCGGATACCGGGTGACAAGAGGCTGTGCATGTCCGACTACTCCCCAAAAACAACCCACGCGTACAGCGGTGGGCAAAGCCTTGAAATGACTAACGGCAAAATGCCATGTCATTGACTGGGAAGGCACTAGCAAGATACGGGCCGCAGGGAGCATGCCCCGAAATAGACGGTGTGACGCACGAAGGCAGGTGAGGTGTGCGCGAAAATGGGGCAAAAGCACTCAAGGTCTGGGCACACCTGTAACAGTGAGCTATTTCACCAGCATGTACTGGCTGAAATTATTGATGTGATCGTCGAGGTTATCTTCAAGCATCATCCGGTACTGATCGCAGAAATACTTCAACATCGCCTCGCGCGCCTCGGCCATTTCCGCACCGGACTTGAAGTTGCGCGCACTCGCCCAGGCATTGAAACGGGTGGTGCCGAACATCATCGAGGCGCTGACCTCGCCGAGGTTTTCACAGGTCTTGAGTTGCTCGTTCGACAATTCGATATGCGCGTCTGCACGGTCATAGAAGGCTTGGTCAGTGGCGTCTGCCATGGCGGATGTCCAGGATAAGTGAATGATGGCCGCCATTGAACCATACCCCCCGCCAGCGTAGGAGCCCGGCCTGGCGCCAGCCTGCTCAAGAACACCACCGACAGCAGGCCCGGCGCCGACCAAAACGCATCAGGCCAGCAGCGAACTGATCCACCGCACCTGCCGCGCAACCTCCTGCACCTTCTCCTGCGGCACTGCCTGCCGCGCCTGCTCGAAACTGGCCAGGGTCTTCTGCTTCTGGCGCAGCATGCGCTGCCACTTGGCCAGGAACTCCGGGCTGCGCGCCTGCATCTGCAGTGGGCCGAAATACAGCTGCTCAGCGGTATAACTCACCGGCGGGGCACGCTCGGCCACAATGATTTCGTAGTAGAAGCGGTTTTCGCGCAGCAGCTCTTCAGTGAGGATCGCGTAACCGTTGTCCATCAACCACTGACGCAACGGCTGCTCGCCGCCATTGGGCTGCAGGACCAGGCGCTCACGGCCGCTCAGGTGGGCCTTGCCACTTTCCAGGATGTCGCGAATCGTCTCGCCGCCCATGCCGCAGAGGCTGATCGCGGTGATCTGGTCCGCCGGCGTTATCGCCGCCAGCCCATCGGCCAGGCGCACGGTAATGTGCTGCTCCAGGCCATTCTCACGCACAGTGCGCACAGCCGCATGGAACGGCGTGGTCGCCACCTCCCCCGCTACCGCCGCGGTGATCAACTCGCGTCGCATCAACGCGACTGGCAGGTAAGCGTGGTCCGAGCCGATATCGGCCAGGCGCGCGCCAGCGGGCACGTTCGCCGCCACGCGCTCCAGGCGCATGGACAATGTCTGTGGGTTCAACAGCTGTTCCTTATCAACACAAAATTACTCACCCGAAAACCGATCCCGACTGTTGGTCAGGTGCAGCACCATTGCGGCGCGGGCAGCGTCCGGGTCTTGGCGCTTGATCGCGTTGAAAATCGCCTCATGCTCCAGGTTCGCCAACTGCCCCAGTTGGGCAAAGTCCGCACCGCCACGCTCATCCCCCTTGAGCTGGGTGCGCGGAATCATCGCATTGCCCAGGTGCAGCATGATTTCGGTGAAGAAGGTATTGCCGGTGGCCTCGGCGATCAACTGGTGGAAACGCTTGTCCTCTTCGACGCAGCTGTCGTTGTTGGCCAGCGACGCCTGGTAATCGTCGAGCGCAGTGCGCATGTGCGCCAGGTGTTCGTCGGTCCTGCGTAACGCGGCCAGCGCAACCGCCTGCACCTCCAGGCCCAGGCGCAACTCGAGCATGTTGCGCACACTGGCAACCGTGTCCACGTGCAAGCGCAGGCCTTGGCGGGCGTGTTGCGCCAGCACAAAGGTGCCAATGCCATGGCGGGTCTCGACCAGCCCCGACGCCTGCAGCTTGGAAATGGCCTCACGCACCACGGTGCGACTCACGCCATGCTCAAGGACGATGGTGGATTCCGACGGCAGCTTTTCACCGGGCTTCAACTGCCCGAGCAGGATGCGCTGGGTCAGCGCGTCGACCACGCCTTGGGCAAGGTTGTTGGAGCGTCTACGGACGGGCATTCCACTGTCAATCGGCATCGTTGCGGGTCCACGGGGTTGGGCTGGTGCGAGCTTAACATCCCGCCCGGCGACACGGCTGAGTTGATTTGCCCTGGCTTAACTTGTATGACAACCAATCTTAACCCCTAATCTCCGCATCACTACCAGCGTCAGACACCCACATCATTCCTGGGTACCAAAGCCCTCTAAAAACCAAGTAAATGCTGGCACATAACCAAAATAATTGGTCGAGCATCGGCCTTATAAGAACAAATTCACTTATGACCGCATTGCGGCCTTCGGAAAATCACTTGTATGATGTCTATCAACAAGACACGCAAACCCGCATAAAAATAAATCAGGGGGAGTTTTGAATTTGTGAACAATTCAAGCCATGCATCTGCCGCTCCAGAAAGTGATTCGGTCCTCGCGCGCGCCGTGAGCAAAGTGAAGGGCCACGTGCTCCCACTGTTCGTGATCATGTTCATCCTCAACTACATCGACCGGGTCAACATCGGCTTCGTGCGCACGCACATGGAGCACGACCTCGGCATCGGCGCTGCGGCCTACGGCCTGGGTGCCGGGTTGTTCTTCATCGGCTACGCGCTCTTCGAAGTGCCCTCCAACATGCTGCTGCAGAAGGTCGGCGCGCGCATCTGGCTGACCCGCATCATGTTCACCTGGGGCATCGTCGCCACGCTGATGGCGTTCATCCAGAACGAAACCCAGTTCTACATCCTGCGCTTCCTGTTGGGCGTGGCCGAGGCCGGGTTCTTTCCTGGGGTGATCTACTACTTCACGCGCTGGCTGCCGGGTGTGGAGCGCGGTAAAGCCATCGCGATTTTCCTCAGCGGCTCGGCGGTGGCCTCGTTGATCTCCGGCCCGCTCTCCGGTGCGCTGCTGCAGATCGAAGGGTTCGGCTTCCACGGCTGGCAATGGATGTTCGCCATCGAAGGCCTGGCCTCCGTGGCGCTGGGGTTCTTCGTGTGGTTCTGGCTCGACTCCAACCCCCACGACGCCAAATGGATGACCCGCGAAGAACAGGACGCACTGGTCGGCGCCATCGATCAGGAACAGCGCGAGCGTGAAGCCCTGACCACGGTCAAGCCGACGCTCGGCAAGCTGCTCAAGGATCGCCAGATCCTGCTGTTCTGCGCGTTGTACTTCTGCATCCAGCTGACCATCTACGCCGCGACGTTCTGGCTGCCGAGCATCATCAAAAAGATGGGCGACCTGAGCGATGTGCAGGTCGGTTTCTTCAACTCGATCCCGTGGCTGATCTCGATCATCGCCATGTACGCGTTCGCGTCGTTGTCGAGCAAGTTCAAGTTCCAGCAGGCCTGGGTCGCGGCCGCGCTGTTGATTGCCGCTGCCGGCATGTTCATGTCCACCACCGGCGGGCCGATCTTCGCCTTCGTGGCGATCTGCTTTGCGGCCATCGGCTTCAAGTCGGCGTCTTCGCTGTTCTGGCCGATCCCCCAGGGTTATCTGGATGTGCGCATCGCTGCAGCCGTGATCGCGCTGATCAACTCCATC
This sequence comes from Pseudomonas sp. TH21, assembly GCF_016651025.1. Lineage (NCBI taxonomy): Bacteria > Pseudomonadati > Pseudomonadota > Gammaproteobacteria > Pseudomonadales > Pseudomonadaceae > Pseudomonas > Pseudomonas sp. TH21. The sequence continues at coordinate 4,564,598 of NZ_JAEKEQ010000001.1, forward strand.
GGCAACCTGGGGGCTTCGTCGCACCGACCACCTTCGGCTTCCTCGAACAGACCACCGGCTCGATCCAGGGCGGCCTGTATGGCCTGGCAGGCACATCAGTGCTCGCCGCAATCCTAGTGTTCTTTGCCAAGACCTCACCGTCCGCCGTACTGGCCTCGCCCGGCGCTGTGCCCGTGGGCGCAGCCATCAGCAAACCTCTCTGACCTTATCCAGGAACGTGCCATGAATACCCCAGTAGTCACCCACTTCCAAGTCATCCCCGTGGCCGGCCACGACAGCATGCTGCTCAACCTGAGCGGCGCCCACGGGCCTTACTTCACGCGCAATATCGTCATCCTCAAGGACAGCAGCGGCCGCACCGGCGTGGGCGAAGTGCCCGGCGGCGAACGTATCCGCGAAACCCTGGAGGACGCGCGCAGCCTGGTGATCGGCCAACCGATCGGGCAGTACCAGCGCATCCTCAACCAGATGCGCAGCACCTTTGCCTCACGCGACGCGGGCGGTCGCGGCCTGCAGACGTTCGACCTGCGCATCACCATCCACGCGGTCACGGCGATGGAAGCAGCGCTGCTCGACCTGCTGGGTCAATTCCTGGAAGTGCCGGTGGCCGCCTTGCTCGGCGAAGGGCAGCAACGTGATGCGGTGAAAATGCTCGGCTACCTGTTTTATATCGGCGACCGCAACGCAACGACCCTGGCATATCGCAACGAGGCCGAGGCCGATGATGACTGGTTCCGCCTGCGTCACGAAACAGCCCTGACGGCGGAGGCCGTAGTCCGCCTGGCCGAAGCCGCCAAAGCCAAGTACGGCTTCAATGATTTCAAGCTCAAGGGCGGCGTGCTGAGCGGTGACGCAGAAATCGAAGCCGTCACCGCACTGGCCGAGCGCTTCCCCGACGCACGCATCACCCTTGACCCGAATGGCGCGTGGTCATTGAAAGAAGCCATCCGCCTGTGCCGCGACCAGCACCACGTGCTCGCCTACGCCGAAGACCCATGCGGTGCCGAAAACGGTTACTCGGGCCGCGAAGTCATGGCCGAATTCCGCCGCGCCACCGGCCTCAAGACCGCTACCAACATGATCGCCACCGACTGGCGCGAAATGGGCCACGCGATCCAGCTGCAATCGGTCGATATCCCGCTGGCCGACCCGCACTTCTGGACCATGCAAGGCTCGGTGCGTGTCGCGCAGATGTGCAACGAGTGGGGCCTGACCTGGGGCTCGCACTCCAACAACCACTTCGATATTTCCCTGGCGATGTTCACCCAGGTGGCCGCCGCCGCACCGGGCGACATCACCGCCATCGACACCCACTGGATCTGGCAGGACGGCCAGCGCCTGACCCATGAGCCATTGAAGATCGAAGGGGGCTACGTGAAGGTGCCCGCCAAGCCTGGCCTGGGCGTGGACATCGACATGGACGCCGTGGCCAAGGCCCATGAAGTGTACAAAGGCATGGGCCTCGGCGCGCGCGATGACAGCGTGGCGATGCAGTTCCTGATCCCGGGCTGGAGCTTCAACAACAAGCAACCGTGCCTGGTGCGCTAGGCACTCACACGCCCGCTCAATGCAGGAGTGGGCTTGCCTGCGATAGCAACTCTGAGGTGGCCTGCCCCATCGCCATCGCAGGCAAGCCAGCTCCCACTGGCGATCGTGGTCACTTCGCCGAGTGGGTTCGCTTGATCGGCTGCACCGTCAGCTCCACGCCTAACGCCAGCATCAGTTTCTGCACGGTCTCATAGCGCGTTTTAGACCCGCCCTTGAGCGTCTTGTACAGACTCTCGCGATTCACTCCCGCCGCCGCGGCCACCTTGTTCACACCTTGTGCCTTGGCAACCTCGGCAAGCGCCTTCATGAGGATCTGCAGGTCTTGCGACTTCATGCTTTGCGCAAGGTAAGCACTGATAGTTTCAGGGCTGTCGAGGAAGCGCGAAGCTTCATAGACCTGGGTACCGGAGGTATCCAGATCGAGGATCGGCATGTCCTCTGGCTTGAATGTCGAATTGCTCATTTGGTTAACCTCTCAGGGCATCCAGAATCTCTTTGGCGCGCTTGATGCCTCTTTGCTGGTCGGTTTTGTCACTGCCCCACAGCATCAAGTAGGCGGTGATGCCCGTGCGTACAAAGTAGATCCGGTAGCCGGGCCCGACAAAAATACGCATGTCACTGAGGCCGTTACCGGCAGGCTCGCAATCGCCAAAAAAATTGTTGTCTTCGGCGCGATCCAACCGAGTCAGAACCGCCACTTTTCCACAAACGTCCCTCATTCCATCCAGCCATGTATCAAACTCTGGCGTCCTGCCGATTATGTTGGTCACAGATTCACATGTAGCCTACTGGCTACTCCCTGCCGATGCTAGTGATTTTTCAAGCTGCGCAGAGCTCCCCGAAGAAAAAATCCTAGTTCACGCCCGGTACATGGGGCCGGGCGATTCTGTGAGTGCTTGTTTCCCGTCGCGCCGATAGAACCAGCCCGCAGTTCGATAGCAATTTTTCGTATTAAAAACCTCGTCACCGCTGGGTTAGGGTGGCGTCACCAGACCACTGGCCCCGTGCTTCTGACTCTTTTTTTCCAGCCCGACGCGTCCACGCGCAGGCACCGCCAGGTCAACCCATGTCCAATTCTGCCTTGCCTATCTGGGGCGCACCGCCGTCTGCCCGCTACGAACAATTGGCCGCACCGTTGCGCCCACTCTTCGCTCACATCCTCGCGCAGGCGGCCGAGCACGATCAGACGCGTGCCAGCCTGGCCGGTGTGATCCAGCAACTCACCGCCCTGGGCCTGCCGCGCTGGCGCCTGCCGCCAAGCCATGGCGGTCACGGCGCGACCCTGGTTGAGCTGCTCGCCGTGCTCACCGAACTGTCTGCCGCCGACTCCAACATCACCCAGGCCCTGCGGGGGCATTTTGGTTTTTGCGAAGATGTACTCAGCGCCAAAGACCCCGCCTGGCGCGCCAAGTGGCTCGACCGTCTCGGCGAGGGCGCGTTGCTCTCTCCCGGCAGCACCGAAGTCGGCAACCAGACCCGTGGTGATTTCGAAACCCGACTGCACCGCGACGCAAGCGGTACCTTGCGCATCAGCGGCCGCAAGTTCTACACCACGGGCGCGCTCTACAGTGACTTGATCAACACGATTGCAACCGGCGAAGACGGCACGACCTACAGCGTGGTTGTCGATCTCAAGGCTGCCGGCGTGCAGGTCGTCGATGACTGGAACGGCTTCGGCCAACGCCTCACCGCCAGCGGCACCTGCATCTTCGACAGCGCGCCGGTGCTGGACAATGAGGCGCGTCCCACCCAACAGCGCTTTGGCCATGGGCAATCGTTTTTCCAGCTTTATCACCTCAGCACCCTCGCCGGCATCGCCCGCCGCGCGGCCTTGAGTGGCGCCGAAGAACTCAGCCAACGCGCCCGCACTTTCACCACGGGCAATGCCGATGTCGCCGGCCAGGATGTGCAATTGCTGCAAGTGATCGGCGAAGTCGCCAGCCAGGCCTACGCCGCCCAGGCCATCGCCCAACAGGCGGCGCAGCGCCTGGAACACACCGCGCAGTATGTGATTGCCCACGACCAGCCCGTGCATGACGACGACCCACAGGTGGCACTCGCCGAGCTGGAAGTGTGCCTGGCCGTCAACCCGGTGGTGGATGCCACACTCGCAGCGACCACCGCGCTATTCGACGCCCTGGGCGCCAGCGCCACCGCCAGCAACAAGGCACTGGACCGGCTATGGCGCAACGCGCGCACATTGGCCAACCACAACCCGCGCGTCTACAAATCGCGGATCGTGGGAAATTACCTGGTAAACGGAACCCTGCCCCCGGCGCAGTGGCGAGTGGGCGTGGCCGGGGCTGGGTGAAATCACCAGCCAGCTTCCACATTTGATCTCCATATGCTTGGGGGCTTGAGCTATACCTTGGGGCCTCTGTGGGAGCGGGCTTGCTCGCGAAGGCGGTGGGTCAGTTAACTAATTCGTCGACTGACACACCGCCTTCGCAGGCAAGCCAGCTCCCACATTTGATCTCCATAGACTTGGGGGGCTGAGCCATGCCTTGAGGCCTCTGTGGGAGCTCCATATGCTTGGGGGCCTGAGCCATGCCTTGAGCCCCCTGTGGGAGCGGGCTTGCCCGCGATGGCGGTGGGGCAGTTAACCAATTCGTCGACTGACACAGCGCCTTCGCAGGCAAGCCAGCTCCCACAGTTGATCTCCATATGTCCGGGGGCCTGAGCCATGCCTTGAGGCCCCTGTGGGAGCGGGCTTGCTCGCGAAGGCGGTGGGTCAGTTAACTAATTCGTCGACTGACACAGCGCCTTCGCAGGCAAGCCAGCTCCCACATTTGATCTCCATAGACTTGGGGGGCTGAGCCATGCCTTGAGGCCTCTGTGGGAGCTCCATATGCCTGGGGGACTGAGCCATGCATTGAAGCCTCTGTGGGAGCGGGCTTGCCTGCTCCCACAGTTTGATGAGCACATGGCTTGAGAGGGATTTATCGGCTCACGAACGCGAGCACCCGTTCCAGCATTCGGTCGCAGGCATTCAGCTGTTCCAGGCTGATGAATTCATCCGGCTTATGCCCCTGCTCCATGCTGCCGGGGCCGCATACCACTGTCGGGATGCCAGCCTGGTCAAACAGCCCGCCTTCAGTCCCGAAGGCCACGGTGCCGTACTCCCGGGAGCCGCAAAACTGCGCGACCCATTCCGCTGCCTGGCTTTGCGGCGAGGTGGCCAACCCTGGGTAGCTGGACAATTCACTGAACTCAATCGCGCAGTGCGCGCTCACTGCCTGCATCGCCGGCAGCAAGGTGTGCTCGGCGTAATCACGCAGTTGCTGCGCCACCTGCCGGGGATCCTGGACCGGCAGCGAGCGCACTTCAAAGTCGAACGTGCAGTTTTGCGGGACGATATTCAGCGCCTTGCCGCCGCCGATCACGCCGGTCTGCACCGTGGAAAACGGCGGATCAAAACGCTCGTCGAGCAACGTCGGCGCCTTGAGCGTTTCACCGAGTCGCACCAGCTCGCTGATCAGTTGCGCGGCATATTCGATGGCATTCACACCCGACGGTGCATACGCCGAATGGCAGGCCGCGCCGTGCACTTCGCAGCGCACTGCCAGCTTGCCTTTGTGGCCGACCACCGGCTTGAGCTCGGTAGGTTCGCCGATCACGCACAGCAACGGCTTGACCGCCTGCCCATGGAACCGCTCGATCAACGCGCGCACACCCAGGCAGCCCACCTCTTCGTCGTACGACAGCGCGATATGCACCGGCATGCGCAACGGAGCCTTCACCAGCGCCGGCACACAGGCCAGTACGCAGGCGATATAGCCCTTCATATCGGCAGTGCCGCGCCCGTACAACCGGCCGTGTTTTTCCGTCAGTTCAAACGGCGCCACCGTCCAGCGCTGCCCGTCCACCGGCACCACGTCGGTATGCCCGGACAACACCACGCCAGGCACCTCGGCCGGGCCGATGGTCGCCAGCAGGTTGGCCTTGCTCTTGTGCGCGTTGTAGACCAGCTCGCAGGCCACGCCGTGGTCCTGCAGATAGGTACGCACAAAGTCGATCAACGCCAGGTTGGATTCGCGGCTGGTGGTATCAAAGCGCACCAGTTGCGCCAGCAGGTCGCGGCTTGTGTTCAACGCTCATCTCCCGGCACGGCATAGCCCGGTGCGATTTGCGGGTTGAGGGCGCGGTCGATGTAGGCCTGCAGTTGCGGGCGATAGGCTTGCCAGAGTTGGTCGAGCGCGCCGATCGGGTCCTCGTCGGCCCAGTCGACGCGCAGGTTGACGATCGGCCACAGCAAGTCGTCGACCACCACCAACGCCGCCGAATGCACTGGCCCCGCTTCACCGCCTTCGGCCTGGCCGGCCTGCATCGCCGCCAACAAGCGCTCGGCGAGCGGCCCCGTGGCCATCTCGAACGCGCGCACCATCGCCGCAATCACCCCGGTGTCGGCCAACATATTGCCCGCCGCTACGCACTGCTCGCCGTTCAGCGCGTGATGAATCCCGAGGGTCTGCGCCCCGCTGAAATGCGCGGTGCGCCCCTGGCTATCAATCACGGTGACCTGACGATATTGGCTGTGATCCTGTTCCACCAAGGTCGCCAGCGCCTCACTCGGTGCCAGGCCCTGCTCGAGCAAATCCAGCAGTTGCGGCCCCAGGCTCGGCAGCGTGATGTTCTGCGACGCCACCGCGCCAACGCCTGGACGCAGCCAGGGGCAACGGGCACCCACGGCAATGCTCGAAGAGCTGATCGCAATACCCAACTGGCCGGTCTCGGCACACCGGGCGACAACGGAAAAAGTCATGGCGTGCTCCTCAATCGAGTACCGAAGGGTCGGCGTCGATCATCAACTGCTTCATTTCTTCAAAATGCCGGACCGAGAAATCCACAATCCCTTCCCAACCGCGCGCGGTTTTCTCCGCCACGTCATCGGATAGCACCCGCAACGGCTGCCCGGTGGACCAGGCCGTCACGAGGATCTGGCAGGCACGCTCCAGGGTCCAGATATCATCGAAGGCCTCGCCGATGGACGTCGCCGTCACCATCACGCCGTGGTTGCCCATCAGCAGGCGGCGCTTGCCGTCGAGCAGCCCGGCCAGGCGAGCGCCTTCGGCCTCGGTGTCGGCCATGCCGCCGTAGAGTTCATCCACCGCCACGCGGTTGAAATAACGCGCGGTGTTCTGGTCGATCGGCGGGATGTGCGGCGTGGCCAGGCACGCCACGGCCGTGGTGTACACCGGGTGCAAATGCAGCACCGCGCGGGTTTGTGGCAACAGCCGGTGGATCTGCCCGTGGATCGACCAGGCGGTGGCGTCCACGTTCGGGTGATCGGCACAGGCGCTGTCATCAGCGTTCAGCAGCAACAGGTCACTGGCACGGATACGCGAGAAGTGCTTCCACTTAGGGTTGAGCAAAAACTGTTTGCCATCGGCCGACACGGCAGCGCTGAAGTGGTTGGCCACCGCCTCGTGCATGCCCAGGTGGGCGATGATGCGAAAGGTCGCCGCCAGGTCGATGCGCGTCTGTTCTTCGTGGGATAACGCCATGAATCGGTCTCCGCAGGACGCGGCCGCACAGCGGCGGCCGCGTGATTGGGTTACTTGGGCATCAGCGCCGCGAGGTCGGCATCGGTCGGTGCTTCGAAGTTGTACTTCTTCAGCAAGGCCGCGTACTCAGGCGTGGCGCGGTATTTTGCCAGGCCGTCGAGCAAGGCCTGCTTGACCGTGTCATTGCCCTTCTTCACACCAAAGCCGTTGAGCACCGGGTAGATCAAGGTGTCGGACGAAATCACCACGCGGTTGCCCAACTTGTCGATCACCCCACGGGCCACGGCGGCGTCGGTGATCTGCGCTTCAACCGCATGCGCCAGCAGGGCCTGGGTGGTCTGCGGGTCGGTGCTGTATTCGCTGATCTGGATCGGCTTCAAGCCCTTGGCCACGCAGTACTCCGTCGACAGTTTGTTCATCTGCGCCAGCCACGAGGTGGCGCCCATGGAGCCGATCTTGTGGCCGCAGAACTCTTCCGGGGTCTTGGGCTGGAAGGCACTGTCCTTGAGGGTCAGGATCGACTCGCCGCTCTTCAGGTAAGGGATCATGTCGATGACCTTGACCCGCTCCGCCGTGATGTACATCGACGAGTTGGTCACATCGAAACGCCCGGCCTGCAGGCCGGTGATCAAGTTGGGAAAGCGTGTGTCGAGGGTCTCGACCTTGCGACCCATGACCTTGCCCAGGCCGTCCATGAACTCGATATCGAAGCCCGCCGGCTTATTGTTGTCCATGTATTCATAGGGAAAGAACGTGACGTCGGAGCCGGCGACAATCGTGCCGTCTTTCTGGAAGGCCGAAGCCGCCAACGAAGTCATCGCAACCGCAGCACCCAACAGGCACACGGCAAGGGGGCGAACACTTTTACGAAACGCTGTCATGGTCATTACCTGCAAGGTCTTGGGGGTGGTTAGGCAGTGGCGGTATCTTGTCCGGCCTGTTGCACGAAGAACGACGCGCCGCGAGGCTTCTGCGGCAAGCGCATGTGGTTGCTGGTGGAGCGCACCAGGCCACTTTCGGCACCGGCCACGAGCAGGCCGGCATGAACGCTGGGCAATGGGTTTTCGCCGAATGGCAGCGCGTCTTCAGCGGCGTAGACACTGATGAACAGCGTGCGCGGCACCTCGGTCTCGTTAGGGCTCGACGCATGCAACAGCCGCGTGTGCATAAAGCACACGGAACCGGCCGGGCCGTAGCAGGCGACCGGTTGCTGGCAGTGCTCTCCAACCACCGCGTCGTCCACCGAACCGGTGAAACGCTGGTTCTGCCAGTGCGACCACAGCGGGCCTTTGTGGCTGCCGGGGATCACATTCAGCGGGCCGTTCTGCGGGGTCACTTCGCTGACCATCAGCAAGGCCGTGACGATGTCGTCATTGCTGTGCGGCGTGAACAGAAAGTCCTGGTGCCACTTCACCTGGGTCGCGGTGTGCGGCAGCTTCGAGTTGATCTTGCTGTGGTGAAACCGCGCACCACTGGCGCCGACCAGCTGCGCGGAAATCGCTGCCATCCGCGAGTGCAACGCCACGCGCTCGTACACCGGGGAAATCTCGGTAGGCGAACTCACCCGGCGCAGCGAGGGATGATCCGCGCGGTGGTCGCCCTCCAGGTCGAACCGCGCGCGGCCATCCACGGTGGCGCCCCAGCCCTGGTCATGGCTGCGGCTCTCTTCTACCCACTGGTCGAAGTCATGCTGCAGCGCGGCCACTTCATCCGCCGACAGCACGCCTTCTACCACCAGGAAGCCGTCGCGCTGGAATTGTTCGATGTGTGCTTGCTCGATCATTTTAGTGTTTCCTGAACGTTAAAGAGATCACGCCAGCGAGACGTCCTTGAGGAACGCCTCCACGCGTGGGTTATGGCCGCTGCGCAAGGCATCGGGCGTGTCGTCGCAGACCACGCGCCCCTTCTCCATGAACACGATGCGGTCGGAGACCTTGAAGGCGAAATTCATCTCGTGGGTGACGATCACCATGGTGATGCCCTCCTCGGCCAGGGCCTCGATGACCTGCAGCACTTCGTTGACTTTTTCCGGGTCGAGCGCCGAGGTGGGCTCGTCGAACAGCATGATCTGCGGGCGCATCATCAAGGCGCGGGCGATGGCCACGCGTTGCTGCTGGCCACCGGACAACTGGTGCGGGTACTTCCAGGCGTGATCGAGCATGCCGACCTTGTGCAGCAGCGCGTAGGCCTGCTGCTTGAGTTCGGAGGTCGCGCCCAGGCGGTGGTATTTGGGCGCCATCAGCAGGTTGTCGAGCACGCTCAAATGCGGGAACAGGTTGAAGCTCTGGAACACCATGCCGATGTTCAGGCGATGCTCGGCGTGCTCGATGTACTGGGGTTTCTGCGCGCCGACTTTGTTCAAGTGAATGAACGGCTGGCCATTGATCTGGATCTCGCCGTTGTCCAGTTGCTCGAGGCCGTTGAGCAGGCGGATCAGCGTGGTCTTGCCGGAGCCGGACGGCCCGATCACCGACACCACTTCACCCGGCTGGATCTGCAGGTTGACCGAGCCCAGCACCTCGATGTCGTTATAGGCCTTGTGCAACCGCGTGGCTTGCAGCGCGGCGGCGCCGGTGCTGGCCGGGCGTTGCAAGGCGACGCGTTGCTGCGTGGCCAGGGCCAGCACCGCCGCATCCGGCACGCGGGAGACATTGCGTTGGTTGACGTCGAGAAAACGCTCCAGGCGTTTGAGCAGGAAGTCGAACACCGTGACGATAAACACATAGAAGAACGCCACCGCCGCCATGGTCTCGATCACCAGGAAGTTCTGCGAATACAGGCGCTGGCCGACCATCAGGATTTCGGTCAACGAGATCACCGACACCAGTGAGGTGAGCTTGACGATGGAGATGTATTCGTTGGCCAGCGACGGCAACGCCACCCGCAGCGCCTGCGGGATGACCACGCGCCATTGCGTGCCGAAAAACCTCAAGCCCAGCGCCCGCGCCGCTTCGCCCTGGCCCTTGGGAATCGAGAGCAAACCGCCGCGATGGATCTCGGCCACATACGCGGTTTCGCAGATCACCAGCGCCAGCAGGCCGGACCAGAACGGATCGGCCAGAATCGCCGAGGTGCCCGGCAACGCCTGGGGCAGGTTGTAGATGAAGATCAGCAGCACCAGCAGCGGCAGGCTGCGGAACAGCCAGATATAGCCACGCGCGGGAACACTCAACAACGGGTGCCGGGATTGCTTGGCCAGCGCCAGCAGAAAGCCCAGTGCGATACTCAAGACCCACGTCAGGGTACTCAGCTTGATCACCGTCCACGTCGCGCGCCAGAACTCGGCATCGCCCAGCAAACCAAACATGTAATTCCAGTCGAATGTCATCGTCGCTGTGCCCTGCAAAAAAAAGAAGTTGATCTGCATCGATGGGATGAGAGTCGTGGCGGGAGGTGGTCAGGGTCAATTCGTAAAAGCCGGGGCACTGGGTAGGCAGAGCCTATGCAGCCCCGCAAGCCCCCCAGATCAGCTGTAGGCGCCGGCTTGCCGGCGATAGCGATCTGTCAGTCAATGAATGGACAGCTGCGCAGCGCCCTCCCGGGCAAGCCAGCGCCTGCAGGTGCGCGCTGCCCAGGCACTGGCCAAAACGGTGCACGCCTGAATGCAGGGCGCGGCACACGCGACCTTTTGGTGCAACCTCAGCTCACACCACTCAGCACCCGCACCGCGTGTGGGTCAAAAAAGCTCGGCGGGGCCATGCCGGGGATGTATTGGTCGGAGACAAACATGCGGCAGCGCTCGGCAAACGCCGACACCACGCGCGACAGCTGGGTGTTGCTGGCCGTGGCATAGCCCAGCCGCATCGGCCGGTGTGCACCGGCCAGGCGCAGGCGGATCACGCGCTTGCCGTCCTGGGACATATTGGATTTTGGCCGCGCATTCGCGAAGGAATAGCCGATCCCGTTGCCGACCATGGCGCGCACCGTTTCGAGGTTGGTGGAGCGCATGATGATGTTCGGCGTGGTGCCCGCCTGGATAAACAGGCTGAGGAAATAGTCGCGGCTCCACGGCGTATCCAGCAGCACCACCGGGTACGCCTCAAGGTCCTGCATGCTCACGGCCGGCAAGCTCGCCAGCGGGTGATACTCACCGACCATCACATACGGCGGCAGCTGCGCCAGGGGTTGGAAATCGATATCCGGGCTGGTCACCAGGTCATAGGTCAGGGCGATGTCCAGCTCGCCGCTGCGCAGTTTTTCCAGCAATTCCTCATGGTTGCCTTCGGCCTGGGTCAGGCGCACGCCGGGAAACGCGCGGCCAAAACCAAACACCAGTTCCGGCGTGATCATCGGTGCCAGCGACTCCAGGCAGCCCACCCGCAACGGCCCGCGCACCGTGTTCAATGACTCCGAGGCGATGGTGTAGAGGTTGGTCATCTGCTCCAGGATCAGCTTGGCCTCCTGCATCACCAGGCGCCCCACCGCCGTCAGCGAAATGCCCTGGGCGTGATGCCGGACAAACAGTTGGATGCCCAGTTCGGCCTCCATATGGGTGATCGCCGCCGAGATCGACGGCGACGACACGTGAATGCGTTCAGCTGCAGCACTGATGCTGCCCGCCTCTCCCGACGCGACGAAATACTCCAGTTGACGCTGAGTAATACGACTGAGCATTACGCCTGCCCCTCAACAATGACTGTATGGGCAGCGTTGCAGGGTTCGTGCCGGGTCCGCCACGAACCGATGAGGGGCACAGGCTTCGGTTTTTCCTAAGCACTACCCCGCGCAAATGCTGGTTTCGCCGGAACCGGGGCGGTGTGAAGCTGGATTCATCCCGCTTCCCACGAGTTGCCGTTATGCCTACCCACACCCGCATCCGCATGTTCAACACCCGGCAGACCTACCCCAACCAGGCCCTGGACAACGACCTGTGCCAGGCGGTCCGCGCCGGCAACACCATTTATGTGCGCGGCCAGATCGGCACCGATTTCGACGGCAACCTGGTCGGCCTCGGCGACCCGCGTGCCCAGGCCGAGCAGGCGATGAGAAACGTCAAGCAACTGCTGGAGGAGGCAGGCTCCGACCTCTCGCATATCGTCAAGACCACCACCTATTTGATCGACCCGCGCTATCGCGAGCCGGTGTACCAGGAGGTCGGCAAGTGGCTCAAAGGCGTGTTCCCGATTTCCACCGGGCTGGTGATTTCCGGGTTGGGCCAGCCGGAATGGTTGATGGAAATCGACGTGATCGCCGTCGTGCCGGACGACTGGACCGTATGAAAGCGGTGATCGCCCGCGAGCCCGGCGGACCGCAGGTGCTGCAGTCCGTCGAGCGCCCGCTGCCGGATGTACAAGCCGGTGAAGTGCTGATTCGCGTCACGGCTGCCGGGGTCAATCGTCCCGACCTGATGCAACGCAGCGGCGCGCCGATTCCGGCAGGCGTCACCGATGTGCTGGGCCTCGAGGCGGCAGGCATCGTGGTCGCGGTAGGCAGTGGCGTGGATGAGTTCGCGATCGGCGATCGCGTGATGGCCTTGCTCAACGGCGGCGGCTACGCCGAGTACTGCGTGGCCCACGCGGCGCACTGCTTGCCGGTGCCTGCGGGGTTGTCGCTGCTCGATGCCGCCGGGGTGCCGGAAGCGGCCTTTGCCGTGTGGCACAACCTGTTTGAACTGGGGCGCTTGCGCAGCGGCGACAGTGTGCTGATCCACGGCGCCGCCAGCGGTGTCGGCAGCTTCGCCGTGCAGTGCGCGCATGCCGCCGGTGCGCGGGTGATCGCCACGGCCGGCGGCCCGCACAAGGTCGCGATGCTGCAAACGCTCGGCGTGTGGCGCGCGGTTGACCGCCACCTTGAAGACTTCGTCGAGGCGGTGCACGACTGCACCGACGGCCGTGGGGTCGACGTGGTGCTGGATAACGTCGGCGGGCCCTATGTGGCGCGCAACCTCGCGGCCATGGCCATGGGCGGGCGGCACGTGAGTTTGTCGTTCCTGCAAGGCGCCCATATCGACTTGGATTTGCAGGTGCTGATGCGCAAGAACCTCAGCCTGACGTCCTCCACCCTGCGCCCGAAAAGCCACGCCGAAAAAGCCCGCCTGGCGGTGTGCATCCGCTCACGCTTGTTGCCGTGGCTGGCGGCCGGCGTGGTGCGCCCGCAGATCCACGCGCGCGTGCCGCTGGCTCAAGCCGCCGAGGCGCACCGCCTGCTGGAAGCCAACGCCAATGTCGGCAAAGTCGTGCTCACCGTCGCTGAATAACCTGGAGCCCTTCATGACCCACCGCGTGTTTTTCCTCAATGGGCCCAACGCCAACCTCTACGGGCTGGATAAAAACGGCACCTACGGCCGCGAGAGCTTCGCCAGCATCCAGGCGCGCTGCGAACGCCACGCTGCCGAGCTGGGCCTGAGCCTGGACTTTCGCCAGAGCAACCACGAAGGCGTGCTGGTGGACTGGATTCAAGCGGCACGCCTTGATGCCGACGCCGTGGTGATCAACGCCGCCGGGCTCAGCTACAGCTCGGTGCCGATCCTTGACGCGCTGCTGGCCTTCGACGGCCCGATCATCGAAGCGCACATGAGCAACCTCTGGAAGCGCGAGAGCTTCCGGCACCACTCCTACGTCTCCAAAGCCGCCACCGGCGTGATCGCAGGGCTGGGCGCACTCGGTTACGAACTGGCACTCACCGCCGTGGCGGCATTGCTACAAGAAACCACCATCAGCGCCCACAGCTGAAACTCGGTGATGCCTACACACCTCTTACCTCCCAGGAACCGCCCATGTCAGTAGAAACCATCAACACCCTGGTCGTCGGCGCAGGCCAGGCCGGCGTCGCCATGAGCGAACACCTGTCCCTCATGGGCGTCCCCCACATCGTCCTCGAACGCCACCGCGTCGCCGAACGCTGGCGCTCCGAGCGCTGGGATTCTCTCGTCGCCAACGGCCCCGCCTGGCACGACCGCTTCCCCGGCCTCACCTTCGAAGGCCTCTCCCCGAAGCCTTCCCGCCCAAGGAGCGCATGGCCGACTACTTCGAAGCCTACGTGGATAAGCTGCGGGCTCCCGTGCGCACCGGTGTAGAAGTCCAGCAAGTGGAACGCCACATCGGCCGCCCCGGCTTCAAAGTCACCACCTCGGCCGGCGTGTTTGAAGCCGCCAACGTGGTCGCCGCCACCGGCCCGTTCCAGCGCCCCTCTATCCCCAACATCGTGCCTGCCAGCGCACCGATTCACCAACTGCACTCCTCCACCTACAAGAACCCCGGCCAACTGCCCGAAGGTGGCGTACTGGTGGTCGGCGCTGGCGCCTCCGGTTCGCAAATCGCCGAAGAACTGCAAAAGGCCGGCAAAACCGTATACCTCTCGGTCGGCGAACATTACCGCCCGCCGCGCGCCTACCGCAGCCGCGACTATTGCTGGTGGCTGGGTGCGTTGGGTTTGTGGGACGAAGTCAAAATCCAGCCGAAGAAAAAGCACGTGGCCTTTGCCGTCAGTGGCTACGAAGGCGGCAAGACCGTCGACTTCCGCCGCCTCGCGCACCAAGGCATTCAGTTGGTCGGCGTCACCCAGGATTGGCAGGACGGCGTCATGACCTTTCAACCTGGGCTCGCCGAAAACGTGGCCGAAGGCGACCGCGCCTACTTCGATGTACTGCGCGACGCGGATGCCTACATCGAGGCGAACGGATTGCCGTTCCCCCTGGAGCCTGAAGCCTGGGAACTGCTGCCCGACCCTGAGTGCTTGGTGAACCCCATCCTCAGCCTGGATCTGGCGAAGGCCGGCATCACCACCATCCTCTGGGCCACCGGTTTCAGGTTCGATTTCAGCTGGCTGAAGGTCGATGCGTTCGACGAAAAAGGCGAGCCCTTCCACAAACGTGGGATCTCGGCGGAAAGCGGCATCTACTTCCTGGGCCTGCCCAACCTGGTCAACCGTGCGTCATCGTTCATCTACGGGGTGTGGCATGACGCGAAATACGTCGCCGACCACATCGTGCTGCAAAACGACTACAAGTCCTACAAGAAACCCGAGTGAGGCGGCCAACTACTTTCACACACCTCGGCGCGCCCCTGGGACGCGCCGAAAAACCACACTCCCCACAACCACCGCCGCTCCCCTGTAGGAGCTGTCGAGCCCCAGCGAGGCTGCGAAGACGCCCGCACACACAATAAAAATCTCACGCCCCCAGCCCCCCACTTTGCGTAAACTGCGCCCCCTACTCGATCAGGACAACACCACCCAGGAGGGGTAACGCTTGAAACTGCTCAACACCGACACACCCATCACCCGACTCACGCTCAAAGACCAACTGACGGTTGACCCCTACAAGGCCTTGGCACTGCTGGAAACACTCCTGCTGTTTTTTGTCGTGATGGCACTGGTGCTGTTCGTCGCACACCGCGTCGGCATCACCGACACCTTCAAGAGCGCCCTCCTCTACAGCGGCACCTTCGGCGCATCCATCGGCATGGCGTTCAATATGTACCGCGAGGCCGCCCTGTCGGAGTGGACCTTCGCCGCCCCCCTCAGCCCCATCGCGCTGCAAAACGCCATGCTCAGCTTGAAGTATTCCGAGCGACAGCCAGGTGTCTACGGCCCCAAAAAACCCATGTTCACGCTGTTGCATCGCTGCGATTCGGAAAGAATCACAGTGACGACCCTGAACGGTAAAACGCGCTTCACCGGCCCCGCCAACAAACTCAAAGCACTGTCGGCTTTGCCCCTCACTGATACACCCGACGCGCAGTGAGGACATGTCCTACAGCAGGCTTCAGCGGCTTGCTCCATTGCCTACAGTTACGTCAGAATCCGCCGGCTTGTGCGCTTGAGTGGGCGTCTCTAAGGTGGTTCGGTCGCTGACAACTCAGTGATCGGGTTTAGTAGCCCGCGTGACAACATAAAGTGCATGAGCCTCATCAATCAGATGTTCTTGTCTGTGCTTGATGGTGGCTGTACGCAGGGCGCCCTCGGGCGCGCCGGCTTTGTGTGTTTCCCCGGTCTACTAACCTGCGTACAGCCGCCACCCTCTCGTTTAGTAGCGAAAAGGTGTTGGCCCTAATCAGGTACAACACACATGTTCAAAGTCACGCCCAACCCTCCGAACGAGCCGGACCTGAAATTTAACCAGGCTGCGCACCGTGCAATCGATCACTACCTCAATCCAAAAACTGCCCCATCTGTGGCCACCCTCGGCCTATTCACCGTCGCCGCCAACGCCAGCAACGAAACCCTGATCACCAACAGCTACGAAACCTTCTCCTCAGTAACCGCGTTGCTGCTCGACCTGTCAGAGGACTTGACCGGTAAACAGCGAGATGTGGTCCTGGCGATTCACCAGTTGAGTGAGTTGGGGGTGTTGTTGATGGACAGGCTGATGGAGCGGGAGTCGGCTGTAGCAGGCGGTTAAGCGTTCAGTTTTAGTACCCAAAAAAATCGCCGAGTCGTCGTGATTGCTACATGACGAATCGGCGATTGTGCGACTGAGCGGCTTTCTGAAAGGCATGAACAGACAAGGCATGTATTGGCCGAGCCGTCAGTCATGCCCGACGACTTGCGATCCCTCCCCCCGCCCGTGAATGATCAGGGCGCACCACCCGCCATTCTCAGTAACTGAGAAACTGGTAGATCGCGAAGTGGATGTCATCCCTCGTATCACCATCCCACGCCTCGACCGTTTCCAACTCGGCCCTGAGGGATTCGATGCGTCTCTCGATCTCCGCAATTTCCGCCGGCCCGCATTGCGACGCGATCGCTGCCCATTTTTCATGTGGGATTTGCTGCTGGATGGAAAGGGCTGATCGGGCTTGCGTGAGTAGTGTTGGGAGTCTGCTCATTGAGTTCCGGGCTGAGGAGAAGGAAGGGTCAGCGATTTTAGCTGTGTTGACGTCGGGGTTCGGCCAATTGCTGCTCTACACGACAGGCAGTAATCGGCCAGGAGCTGTCGTTCAATCTTAGGTTACTAGCGGCTCGGCAGCGAACTTCCGCAGTTGACACCTATATACCTGAATCCACTTCCCACCTACGCCACATATGTCCTTTCAACTGAATTTACCAGGGAACCTCCCAGTTACCTCCTACAATGTTCGAAAAATAAAATACCCTCACCGAAGCTCACGGCAAGGGCATCACCAGAAGCAATCGAGCTTAAGTAGCTCTAAATCCAGGCTTACCGTTCGCTGCGCGCCACTCTTTAACTTTTTTTGTTATGACTTCAGGCGTACTCTCCGCATTCGATGGAGGATAATAAATTAAGTCAGATCCGTCTGGATGCTCTGTCAATACCTCAAACTCTAAAACCGCATCAACTTGGTCTTTCTCGGTGGCGTACTCAGAATCACAAATTTTTTTAACAAATAGTAAAAACTCAGACTCTGTGTACTCTTCTATTTTTTTAATGCTCATATTACTTACCCTCTAGATGTATTGAGCTGTGCTGCTTTGGGGTAACCACCCGAATATTATCAATATCAAAAACTGCGCCTCCTTTGGATACATAAGTGGCATGATGAAGTTCAAACTTCACCTGACCACCAACCCGATCTCCCTTTCGAACAAACGGAGCTCGTCCGTTCTTCATTTCAGAAATATTGTTGCTGATAAATTGCTTTGATAGTTCGGAGTCATTAGCGACAGACTTCCAAAACGCCTCTCGAAATTTCCTGAAGTTTTTAAACTCTTTCCCTCGCAATTGGTCCGCAATCTGTGACGGAATTGGAGCCCCTTCAACTTGTGATGCAGCGCCCAACCAGTTCCCCGACACAGGCTGGCCAAAACCTGTTGCAACACCTGCATCCTCTCGCCGATCCCGGAACATCGTATAGATCGGTGGCAGACCTGAATCCGCCGGAAAGACCGTAATAAAATCATCAAAACTCGCTTCTGAAACTGCAGGAAAGGCGTCAATGCGGCCTTCCACCGGAGTCACTGTAGCGCCAGTGTAAACTGTTGGCACAGGCTGTTCAGTAGGCGAAGTCGTTGAATTATTCCCTGGGCTGACAATAGGCGTCCAGGTTAGAGTCCGTGGAGGTACATCCGCTGTCGTAGCGGTATAGACTTTCTGTGCCGCATCATAACGAGCCGCCACTACCCTGACCTTTGACGGAACCGTCACGCCATCAGTCTTGACTACAAAGACCTCTGACTGCCCATCTGCAGCAGTTTTTGAGCTAATGCGGTAAGCCAAATCAACGGTGCCACCCATGGCAACAACGCTATTCAGATCTTGCTGAAGGTCAGGAATCAGGTCCGATACTGGGGTACTGAAAGCATAACGCTCCGACAGTTCGCCATTCGCCAGCTTTGACGAGTAAAACAGCGCTGAGACCCCAACAACAAGGCCTGCCCCAACACTCGCAACAACTCCGCCCAAAGCGCTAATGGCTGCACGAATAGCCGCTTGTAGAGTGAGCGCTGCGGCTTCAACTACCGTTACGGTTCCGGCTGAAGTCATAAACAGCGAGCCGGCAGCAGATGCAGGGCCCGGTGCACGGAACGTATTGGCGTTCCGAACAGCTTCATGTGCGGCGGTTAGGCGTGCTTGTTCGGCCTGAATAACAGCCAATGCATCTGCTGCCACTTTTAAACGCCTGGCTGTTTCTGCATAGACCTGAGCGAGCCGAAGGGCTTCATAGCCTAAAGCCCAATCAATAAGCCGTTGCTTTCGGACTGCTGCATCTTGGTACTTATTATCCGGAAATACATCAGAAACAGAATAATACGGTTTAAGGTCCGGGCCGACTTTCAGCGACGCTGCTTTGTCCGCTTGGTTTTTTTCTTCTGCTTTAGAATTGTAGTATAATTTTACATGAATGACATGTTCTTTTGTTACGGTTGATTCTGGAGTTATGGCATCCATTGGCTCATTAGAGCCTCCCTCACTCTCTACATCCTTTTTTATGTCACTGTCGATTTTCTGCATGTTTTCAGCATGCGCGGCATCGATTTCTTTTTGAAACTTGCTTGTGAATGCATTTATTACATCCCGTCTTTGGAGGTCCATCCGAGTAGCGGGAGGGAAGAAGTTCAGTGGCTGATTATCGCTTCTAAGATTGAAGTTAAACGCCTCTATCAAGGCCGGGGCTGTTACTCTGGATTCTCCGAGTTCTATTGTCATTACCATTTCCTTTTGGTTAAGTCGTCTGATCCATTCATCGACAGTATTCCTATTTGTGAAGGCTTCCAGCCTTCGCTGCTTCGTGTACTTCGCCCGCCTAAGGTTATCGCGAAGCATGACGTGGGCGAGCAAAAAATACTGTATATACATACATATTTTGCGTCAATGTATATTTTTGCATAAATGCATTTTATGCATCTGTAGAACTGGCTGGGATGGCAATGTGATCTCGCCTAATGAAACCCCTGAGGTTTGAAGCAGAAAATTTGGAGTGCCGTCGGTTGGCTCTGGGCATTCGAACCCATATTTCGCAAGCATCCACCTCTGGCCGATTTCTGCCTGTCGCAACCGTCAGCTTTGGGTCGATAGCTGTCACTCGCGAACGGCAGCTCCCGACCCTGAGCGGACTTTGAAGGCCAGGCCTCCACCTCAGTCACTGCTGCTGCCCATCAGAATCCATCGCTTTCCATGGGCTTGGATATCGAAGGAAAAACCCGAGTACACCGGATAAGCCGGATGGCCCTTAACAAGCCAGAATGAAGTGATGGCTTTGGCTTTGTCGAGATTCACAGAAGTAAACAGGGCTTGGCCAGCGCTAGGATTTCTGAGCGTTTTGCAGCCAGGTCTATCGGGCCGTAGGCTTCATCACCTGGGTGCAAAAGTAGTTCTAATGCTTCGCGACGTGCTTTGCTTGCAGACACGTTAGTCTGGTTACTCACGATGGCGTTTTTGCTTACGGAGCGGGCCAGTTGCTCTTCAAGTGTCCGGTCCAAGTCAAAAGGCCCGTAGGTATTTATCCAGACAGTATAGTTGTAGCCCTCTAGGAGATCCTCCAGCCTGAGGATTTCGTTTGGCCGGGAATCTGTGACGATGCGCATGATGGTTCCATCCAGCCGCTAGTGGACCGATATTCTGAGGCAACGCCAATTAGAACGGCAGGACATCGTAAAATATGCGGGCGAACGTCTGCTTTTGGCCGAAAGCAGCCAGTCACAAGCAAGCAACATCGCCCCTAGCCGCCCTGGTAGCAGAAAGCCCGCAATGCATGATTCCTTTCACCCTAAACCCAATCGACAACACCAAACAGACACCCAAAACATTAGAATGCCGCCCTCCCCAACCACAAGGACGTAGGCAGCATGATAAAACAACGCTTCTCCCTAGCCCTCAGCCTCCTATGGCGCACCTACCTGGCGTATTTCATCTACTCCGTAGTATTCAGCCTGGCGCTGGGGTTCACGATTGGTGCTGAATTGCTTGCCAGCCGGGATTTTCTGCGGTTCGGGCCGCCGTTCACGCTCGGTTTGTTTGCGCTGTTGATCGCCGTCCTGGAACTCGGAGGTCGCGTCAATGTGCTGCAGGCCGTGTTCGGTGCGCGGTTGAAGCGCACACAGGCTCACTGGCGGACCTATGTGCTTCAGTTGTCATTGCTACTGATTGCCCTGGCACTCTTGAATGCCCTGTTCGCACTCTTCGCTCCGTTTGAGGTTTGGGTGTACTACAAAGTCTATGGCGCCCCGTTGCTGTTTGCCTTTGGCATCTTTGTGCTGGGTTGGGCGCAAACGCCTTCCACCGCTGAAACGATCGCGGCACACGCAGAAGAGTCATCACCAACAAATGCTGCACCTAAGTGGCCATAAGCTTCAGGGCCTGACCCCGAATCCCTGCGCCTATTTTTGATACCTGCGCTTGGCCCGTTCTCGGCTACGCTTTTCAACATTCACTTCCCCGGTGAGCGGGATAGTTGGCGGTGGAAACGAAAGAAACTTGATGTGATGACTCAGTCGAGAACGGCCTATGGACATTACGATTTGTCGCAAGCGTGGTTTTTTTGATAGCGCCCATGGACGACGCGTCCCGCTGCTGGTGCTCTTTAACGGCGCGGTTGTCGGCCGTGTTGCAACCGGTGAAGTCTTAGCGCTGACACTGGCGAATGTGGTCGGCACGTTGCAAGTCGGCCTCCTTGACGACAGGAAACCGTCTCGCAGTGGGGATGTGCCTGAGGGCGTTTTCTCCGTCAGTCAGGGCATCAGTATTTCCCCGAGCCCTCAGGTTCAGGCTTTTTCGGTAAAGACCCGCAGTTGGGTGTTGTTTGATGTTTTTGATTGGGTGTATTTTCGGCCACTGGGGCGCTGGGTGTTCGCGGTCCAGAAAGAAGCCACCTAGCGGCCCCTGAATCAGGCTCCGCTCGGGCTTCTCTGCCGCGACGCCCTCTCAGCCTCGCTTCGGCAGCTTCCAATTCGGTCGAATGAAGTGGCAGGTGTAGCCGTTGGGAATCCGCTCCAGGTAATCCTGATGCTCCGGCTCTGCCTGCCAAAACGGGCCTGCTGGCTCGATCTCTGTCACCACCCTTCCCGGCCACAGCTTCGATGCGTCTACATCCGCCGCCGTATCTTCCGCAATATCGCGCTGCTGCTCGCTCAGGTAATAAATCGCCGACCGATAGCTCGGGCCGAGGTCATTGCCCTGCCGGTTAGGCGTGCTCGGGTCGTGGATCTGGAAAAAGAATTCCAGGATCTGCCGGTAACTGATTACCGCCGGGTCAAACACGATTTCAATCGCTTCGGCATGGTTACCGTGGTTGCGGTAGGTGGCGTTCGGCACGTCGCCGCCGGTGTAGCCGACGCGTGTCTGCAGCACGCCGGGGTAGCGTCGCAACAGGTCTTGCATGCCCCAGAAGCAGCCGCCGGCAAGGATGGCGGTTTCGGTTGGGTTGGTCATGGTCTGTCCTTCCGCTCAATGGATACAGGGATAGTTATGGGGCTGGGTTGGCCAATAGCAAGTTGAACGGTGGATTGCCCGAATCAGCCCGCGCGCCTGGCACTGACAGACAACCACTAATGCCGAAGCTTGCGCATTATCTGCAAGACCAACGGTTTCACATATTTCTCACCGGGGTCCGTTTCGGGTGGGTCGTCGCTGCGCCGCCACTCGCCCTGATCGAACGCCTGATACAGCGAAAACGCAGGCTGCGGCAGGTCACGGGACATGCCCACGTCAACGATGGCGTCGATGAGCCCGTTGAGCACGCCGTCGCAGAACGCATAGGTCAAAGTGCCCTGGAGATAGCGCTCGGCGACGCTGATGGACAGGGTGTTCAACAGCGCTTGCGGTGTCACGCCGATTTTCTCGCATGGGTCGGCCAGGTCATCCAGGGTCAAGCCGCTGGCTTCGGCTTGTGCCAAGAGCCTGTTGAGTTCGGTCTCCGGTAATACACCGCGGCGGCGAGGGGGTGTACGGGGCTCACTCATAAAATTTGCCGGCGAATAAAATCGCCGCGCAGCGTTGCCACACATTGGGTGCCGTTGCTTGCGTTTGGGCAAGCCCGGCGCTGGCCTCTGCCCATGCGGTTGCCGCCTCGAAAAACGCATCAATAGAGCCGTTTTCCCAACCTAGCGCACCGGGCCCATAGGGTGATGAAGGCGAGGTCTTTTCGATCTCGCGTTCATGGGCGAAATCGGTACCGAGCGCCTCAACAAAGCGGATGAACGACGGTTCATCGCTGACGTGCGCCAACAACTCATGAAGGTCCACAGAGCTAGGCATAGGTCTCCAGGCAAGGCGTAACGAGTCGACGCATGCTGCCGCACGGCATCGTCAACGGTCAACGTCGGCGGTGTTGGCCGCTTTTTTGTGGCCGGCCGGGGATGCATTGCGGCAGGTTTCAGGTAATGATGCGCCACCCGAATCAAGGACGATAACAACAATGAAAACTGCACTGCGCGCCCTGTTCCTGCTGTGCTTGGCCACTCCTGCCGTGGCTGCCGAAAGCCCTGTGGGCTTGCGGACTGCCACCCTGGCGGATGCGAAAAACACTCGCCCACTCGAGCTGGTCGTGTGGTACCCCGCCAGCACCTCGGCCACACCTGAGCTGATCGCCGACAACGCGGTGTTCGTCGGCGCGCTCGCCGTCCCCGACGCGCCGCCCGCTGCCGGTGAGCATCCGCTGGTGGTGCTGTCCCACGGGTACGGTGGCAACTGGCTCAATCAGGTATGGCTGGCGAGTGCGTTGGCGCATCGGGGCTTCATCGTGGCGGCGGTCAACCACCCTGGCACCACCAGCAAGGACCGCAGCCCGCAGGCCGCCGCGCAGTTGTGGCAACGCCCGGCCGACCTGAGCCGCGCTATCGACGCGGTGCTGGCTCAACCGACGCAGTTTGGCGCGGTGGCAAAGACGCGGATTGCCGCTGTGGGCCATTCCCTCGGCGGCTGGACCGTGCTGGAAATCGCCGGCGCACGCTTCGACCCCGACCTGTTCAGCCGCGACTGCAGCGCACACCCCAAGCTCGGTGGTTGCATTGGCTACCAGCAGATGAACCCCGCCGGTACGCCTGCCGGCAAAGCCCAACTGGCGGCGGACTTGAGCGACACTCGCGTCAGCGCCATTGTGTCCTTGGACCTGGGCCTGTCACGCGGCCTGACCGACGCCAGCCTGGCCGCGCTGCCGGTGCCGGCGCTGGTGATCGCGGGGGGCGTGCCGTCAGAGGATATGGATCCCAATCTGGAATCCGCCGACATGGTCAAGCGCCTGCCAAAAGCATCCACGCAGTACGTGGAAATCGGCGACGCCACGCACTTTAGCTTCATGACGATCTGCAAGCCGGGCGGCATGGCGTTGATTGAAGAGGATTCCCCGGGGGATGGCATGATTTGCCGCGACGGCGAGGGCGCACGACCTCGGGCGCAGATTCAGCAGCAGGTGGTGGCGTTGATCAGTGAGTTCTTGGGACGTACAGCGCCGCAAAAAAGCCTCTGAAAAAACTAATTGCATCAAATGCGCTGCATGTTTGATCGGAGTATTTGCTGATAGCTGCCAAATGGAAGGTCGGCGATGAGGCAGGCCAAGCGTTTGGTGCGGGGTGTGGAGGCTCATCGTGTCTTCCCTGTGGCGTTCAATAGTCGGGGATTCAGGGCCCGATTATTGGCGAAAGACACGGTGATTCAATGCACGGATCGGCGCTAAAAAGCGACCCAGGCAGCGGCTGGCGATTTTTAAACTGGTATCATCGCGGCCTGTATCCACCAGGTAAAAACCGATGAATCGCCAGAAAAAACTCCAGCAGCTGTTCAAGGCCAAGGCCAAGAAGGCCAGCGCCAAATTGGCGCCGAAAAGCAAGGACCGCTATATCAGCAAGGCGGATCGGGAAAAGCTGGCGGCCGAAGCGGCCCAAGAGCCCAGCCTTTCCCCCGAGGCGTGACTCAGCAACCGCTCAACGCCACCTGCGGCCGCTCGCCGGCAAAGAAAAACGGCCGCAGGCGCACGCCCACGCTATTGCCGATAAACGCCGCCACCAGCCACACCCAGCCATGCAGGCTGCCTGAGGCGATGCCGCTGAAGTACGCGCCGATGTTGCAGCCGTAGGCCAGGCGCGAGCCGTAGCCGAGCAGCAGGCCGCCGATCACTGCCGCGACCAGCGAGCGCGCCGGGATTTTCAGGCTGGGGGCAAAACGCCCGGCCAGGCCGGCAGCCAGCAGCGCACCGAGGACAATGCCGATGTCCATGACGCTGGTGATGTCTTCCCACACCGGCGCGGCCAGCGCCTTGGCGTTGCCCGGCATCTGCCAGAACGCCCAGCTGGCCACATCCACGCCCAATCCGCTTGCCACCTTGGCGCCCCACAATGCGAACGCCGAGGTAATCCCCCACGGCCGCCCGGCCAGTGCCAGGGTCGCGTAGTTGAGCAGCGCCAGGCCAATCGCGCCCCACACCAATGGCCACGGCCCGCGCAGGAAACGGCGCAGGCCCTGGTGCTCGCTGGTCACGCCGGCTTCGAGTTGGCCATGACGGCGTTTTTCCAAGCGCACGGTGACAGCTGCAATCAGGCCGAACACGGCCAGGCTGAGGATCAAGGCCGGCACCACGCCGAAGCTCTTGACGATGGACACGGCCGGGAACGCCGGCAGTGCAAACCACCAATCGACATGGTGCGTGGCGATCAACGAGCCACAAATGAAGAAGAACAGCGTCACCAGCATGCGCGCATTCCCGCCGCCCACGGTGAACAGCGTGCCGGACGCACACCCGCCGCCCAACTGCATGCCGATCCCGAAAATAAACGCACCGAACACCACGGAAACGCCCGCCGGTGCTACCAGCCCGACCACCGGCTGCCCGAACAACGTGCCCGCCCCCAGCGCCGGGAAGAACAGCAGCACCGCCACCGCAAGCATCACCATTTGCGCACGCAGGCCGGCGCCGCGCCGATCATTGATGAACACCCGCCAGGCCGAGGTGAAACCAAAGGCGGCGTGGTAGAGGGTCAGGCCCAGCGCCGCGCCGACCACCAGCAACAGCACCTGGCGCGAGCCCACGCTGTTTTGCAGGAACAGGGCGCCAAGCACCAGGATGATAAAAGCCACCAACGGCGCAACAGGCGTGCGCGCTGGGGCGATAGGAAGAGAACTGCTCATGGGGTATCTCGGTGTGAAGGGGTTGAATGCGAGGGGGACGAGTATAAACCCAGGGCACGCGGGGGGCGCGTTGTGCCTGACAGACTTTTTTGTGAGGAGCGATCGTCTTCTGTGGTGAGCGGGCTTGTTGTGGTGAGTGGTCATCTTTGGTGGTGAGCAGGCTTGTTGTGATGAGTGCTCATCTTTTGTGGTGAGTGGTCATCCTTCGTGGCGAGCGGGCTTGCCCCGGGTACAAACCGGGGACATCGTTTACATTTCTAACCGGGGACATGGTTTACAGGCTAATACGCATGATCAGGAGGTAACTGATCATGCCCTGGAACCAAGAGTTCCAAGCCGACCCTCTGTGGCAAGCGGTCATCCTTCGTGGTGAGTGGGCTTGCCCCGCGTTGGGCTGCGCAGCAGCCCCAATCCAGCAGAATGCGGTGTGTCAGGAACTACTCAGGGGATGGCTTTGGGGCCGCTACGCAGCCCAACGCGGGGCAAGCCCGCTCACCACAGGAAGCTCGCTCGCCACAATGAATCCATTCGCCACAAAGACACTGCTAACCGGTCCGCGCCCCACAAGAAAAAATTTAACTGGGGGCGTACGCACAGGACACATTGGATTATCAAGGTGGCCGTGCTGTGCCTGCCCGACTTCCCGTCCCCAGCCGACCTTTTGTGGCAAGCGATCATCCCTTGTGGTGAGCGGGCTTGCCCCGCGTTGGGCTGCGCAGCAGCCCCAATCCAGCAGAATGCGGTGCATCAGGTGCTACTCAGTGGATGGCTTTGGGGCCGCTACGCAGCCCAACGCGGGGCAAGCCCGCTCACCACAGGAAGCTTGCTCGCCACCACAAATCCATTCCCCACAGAGAAACTGCTCGCCCTCCCCGCCCACATGAAAAAAATTTAATACAGCTAAACTGTACAGTTTTCCTGTACCCATGCTACGGTTTCAGCATGACTAAACCACTCTCCACCCCCTCATCGCATTCCGCCGCCACCCTGGCCGCCGAGCTGCGTATCTCCCTGGGCAAGCTGATCCGCCGCCTGCGCGAGCAAACCCATCCTGATGATTTCACCACCGCGCAAAAGTCCGTGCTGCTGCGCCTGGATCGCGATGGCCCGAGCACAGTTTCTGCCCTCGCCCGCGCCGAAAGCGTCAAGCCGCAGTCGATGCGCATCACCGTGGCCGGGCTGGAAGTGATGCAGGCCGTGAGCGGCAAGCCGGACCCAAGCGACGGCCGGCAGACGCTGATCAGCCTCACGCCGAGCTTTCGCAAACACCTGAGCGAAAACCGCGCGGCCAAAGACGATTGGCTGCTGCGCGCGCTGCAGGAACAACTGTCGCCCCAGGAACAAGACGAACTCGCCGCCGCGGTGAAACTGCTGGAGCGCCTCGCCGACTTTTGACTCTCCCCTACCCGCTTGAGGAAATAGCATGGCTGTCACCTCGCTGGATGCAACAACCGCACTGATCATCGTGGACCTGCAACACGGCATCATCGGCTATCCCTTCATGCACCCGATCGGCGAGGTGGTGCAGCGCTCGCGCACACTGCTCGATGCCTTCCGCGCGCGCGATTTGCCGGTGGTGCTGGTCAACGTCACAGGCTTTGCGCCGGGACGCACCGAGCGACCACGGCGCAGCGAAGCCTTGCCGCCCGACTGGGCCGAGCTGATCCCCGAACTCAACCCACAACCCACTGACCTGCGAGTGACCAAACGCAGCTGGGGCGCGTTCGCCAACACCGACCTCGAGGCCCGGCTCAAGGCCCTCGGCGTTACGCAGGTCGTGGTCACCGGCGTGGCCACCGGCACCGGGGTCGAAGCCACCGCGCGCCAGGCCTATGAGTTGGGTTTCAACGTGACGCTCGCCATCGATGCAATGACCGATGCCAACCCCGAGGCCCACGCCTATAGCCTCCAGCACGTGTTCCCGCGCCTGGGCGAGTCGGGCACCACGCAGGCCATCATTGATCTGCTCGACACCCGGGGGAACGAATAACGCCATGAGTTTCCTCGGCACCTTCCGCTCCCTGCGCAGCCCCAACTACCGCATCTGGGCCGCCGGTGCGCTGGTCTCCAACATCGGCACCTGGATGCAGCGCACCGCCCAGGACTGGCTGGTGCTCACCCAGCTCACCCCGCACAACGCCGCCGCTGTCGGCATCGTCATGTCGCTGCAGTTCGGCCCGCAGTTGTTGTTGCTGCCATGGACCGGGTTTGCCGCCGACCACTACGACCAGCGCAAGCTGCTGATCGTCACCCAGGCGGTGATGGGCCTGCTGGCGCTGACGCTGGGGGTGTTCACCATCACCGGGTTTGTCGAGCTGTGGCACGTGTACGTATTTGCGTTCCTGTCCGGCTGCGCCTCGGCGTTCGATGCGCCCGTGCGGCAGATTTTCGTCGCGGAGCTGGTGGGCGAGAAGGATTTGTCCAACGCCATCGCGCTTAATTCCACCTCGTTCAATATGGCACGCATGATCGGCCCGGCGGTGGCCGGCCTGACCATCGCGTCGGTGGGCACCGGCTGGGCGTTCCTGCTCAATGGCAGCAGTTTTTTTGCGGTGCTGGCCTCGCTGTTCTTCCTGCGGGTGTCGGGGCAGCACGCCAAGGTGCGAGCCTTGCGCACCAAAGGCAGCCTCACCGAAGGCCTGCGCTATGTGTGGGCGCGGCCGGACTTGAAGGCGATCCTGCTGATGCTGTTTCTGATCGGCACCTTCGGCATGAATTTCCCGATTTTCATCTCGACCATGGCCGTGACCGCGTTTCATACCGATGCACGCGGCTACGGCCTGCTGACCTCGACCCTGGCCATCGGCACCATCGCCGGCGCACTGCTGGCCGCCGGTCGCGAAAGGCCGCAGTTCAAGTCCCTGCTCAATGGCGCCGCGATCTTCGGCGTGGGCTGCACCCTGGCGGCCCTGGCGCCGAACTACTGGTTGTTCGCGGTCGCGCTGGTGATCATCGGCGTGGGGGCGATGACCTTCAGCAACACCACCAACAGCCTGATGCAACTCACCACCGAACCGGCGATGCGCGGCCGCGTGATCGCCCTGCGCGTCGGCGTGGCCCTGGGCGGCACGCCCATCGGCGCGCCCATTGTCGGCTGGGTCGCCGACCACCTGGGGCCGCGCTGGGCGCTGGTGGTCGGCGCGGTGTCAGGC
Organism: Pseudomonas sp. TH21; assembly: GCF_016651025.1. NCBI lineage: Bacteria > Pseudomonadati > Pseudomonadota > Gammaproteobacteria > Pseudomonadales > Pseudomonadaceae > Pseudomonas > Pseudomonas sp. TH21. The sequence continues at coordinate 4,593,259 of NZ_JAEKEQ010000001.1, forward strand.
ATCCTGGCGGTGGGGGTGGCGGTCTACACGATCAAGCGCCAGCTGGATCGGCCCGCGTCGATTACGTCCGCCCCACCGAGCCCGACACCGGGAGATTCCCCAACAACTTGAGCCCGGTGCTCTTCACGAACGTGTCGTAGTCCATCGGTTTCTGGATGCGGGTTTCGGTGTTGGGCAGTACGTAGGCCCAGGCACGCTGGCTGGAAGCGTCATACACCAGCTTGAACAGGCGCGTCGGCACCCACACCCGGTTGTCGCCGATGGTGCCGTAGCCTGGGTCGAACAGTGGACCGGTGAACACATACACATCGCCGCCGGCGCGCTTGGCGAATTTGCGCACGTCGGCTTCGACCTTGCTCCAGATCTTGCGGTTGTTGGTCGGGTCCTGCGGGACCATGTTCGACAGCGCGAAGGATTGCGCCATGGCGTGCGCATTCGGCGCGTCGGCGGCTGGCGCCTGGTGGCCACGGTCGACGGCCGGGTGCTGGCTGCGGTAGTCGCTCAACTCCGCACGGCCACCTTTGGGAATACGCGGATCGGGGTAGAACTGGTTGGTGCGTTCCTCGCCCTTGGCCTCCTGCAATTGCGCGGCGTTGAGGCGCTCGACCACCACCAGAGGGGTCTTGCTGGTTTGCGAGTACAGCACCGCAAAGGTGTCCGAACACAGCGCCAGCGGTTTCATCGCCGCCGGGACAGTCGCCGTGTTGATCGGATTTTTCGCCGGGAAAAGTTCAGCGCATCCGTCAAACGAGGCGCGTTGTTCCGAAGGCGTGTAAGGGGTTGCGGGGGTGCGGGCATCAACGGTGGTGGAGAACAAAAACAGGGCAGACAGCCCGACTGCAATATTGCGTAGGTGCATGGGTAAATCTTCGAAAGGGAATAAAGCGGCAGGCTCCGGCGCGCGGAGCCAAGTGGATGATATTTCGAGGATTATGGACTAGCTAAAGTCAGATTAGTGCCCGACAGCCGCAGGTTTACCCGCTCCCCGCGCCCCCGGTTTGAAGGCATGGGCGCGGGCCGCCCAAGTCAGCACCAACGCCACCCCGATCAACCCCAGCATCGCCCACGGAAACGCCGCCACGCCCCAGCTCTCCAGCAACACCCCCGACCACGCCGCTGCCGGCAATCGCGCTGTTCCAGGCCACCACGTTGAGTGACAGCGCCACGTCCGCGCCATCTCCCGCCGCATCGGCCAGGGCGGTCTGCAGCAAGGTCGCGGCGCCGCCGAAGCTCAGGCCCCAGACTGCCACGCCGAGGTAGATCACCGACGGCAGATTGCCCAACAGGCCGAACACCACGCTCACGCCGGCAAACAGCAGCAGGCTCGCCAGCACCGTGTTGCGCAGCAGCGGCTCGACCAGCCGGGCGGTGATCCAGATGCCGGCCAACGCGGCGATGCCGAACACCAGTAACACCAGGTCCACGCGCTCGGCCAGGCCGGCCGGCGCCACGAACGGGGCGATGTAGGTGTAGAGGATGTTGTGGGCGAGCATCCAACTGATCACCACCGCCAGCACCGGCCGCACGCCCGGCGTGGTCAGCACCTTGCCCAGCGACACGCGTTGATGCGCGGGCTGGGGCGCGAAGTCCGGGACTTTCACCAGCACCCAGGCAATCAGCACCAGGCTCACGCCGGACATCAGGCCGAACGTGGTGCGCCAACCCACCAGACCGCCGAGCCAGGTGCCCAGCGGCACACCCAGCGACAGCGCAATCGGCGTGCCGACCATCGCCAGTGCGAGTGCCTTGCCCTGTTGGTGCGGTGCGACCATGCGCCGGGCGTAACCGGCCAGCAGGCTCCAGGCCAGCCCCGCCGCGACACCGGCGAAGAAGCGCGCCACCAGCGTCACGCCATAGTGCGACGACCACGCGGTGATGGAGTTGAACAGCAGGAAACCGACGATGGTCAGCAGCAACACATTGCGCCGGCGCCAGCCACGGGTGGCGATGGTCATGGGGATCACCGCCAGCACCGAGCCCAGCGCGTAGGCGGTGACCATTTGCCCGGCCATCGACGGCGAAATCGCCAGGCCGTCGCTGATCAGCGGCAACAGGCCGGCAGGCAGGGTTTCGGTGACGATGCAGATGAAGCCGGTCATGGCCAGCGCGAGCAAGGCGCCGATGGGCAAACGTTCGGACGAGGCCGATAGGGTCAGTGAGGGCGTCACGGGATACTCCTGGGGCAAGACTTAGATACTGATCGATATAAATGTTGCGGGCAGTCGCGACGCGTTGTCAACGACTTATGTATCGACTAGTATTTATCTCATTCCCCACCGGAGACCCGACATGGCACAAATGGGCCGCCCCCGCACTTTCGACCGTGAACAGGCTGTGGAACAGGCCTTGCACCTGTTCTGGCAGCACGGCTACGACGCCACGTCTTTGGCCCAGCTCAAGGCGGGGTTGGGTGGCGGTATCTCTGCGCCGAGTTTCTATGCGGCGTTTGGCTCCAAGGAAGCGCTGTTCGATGAGTGCGTGCAGCGCTACCTGGCGACCTACGCCCAGGTTACCGAATGCCTGTGGGACGAAACCCTGTTGCCGCGCAAGGCGGTGGAGACTGCGCTGCGCCAGTCGGTGCGCATGCAGTGTGAAGACGGGCACCCCAAGGGCTGCATGGTCGCGTTGGGCGTGATGAGCGCGCCGAGCCCGGAGAATGCACGCGTGGCCGATGCATTGACCCAGTCACGGCTGCGCACGCGGGCGGGGATCGTCGCGTGTGTGGAGCGGGCGATGCGGCTCGGCCAGTTGCCGCAGCACACTCAGCCGGCGGTGATGGCGAGCGTGTTTGACAGTTTCCTGCAGGGGGTGTCGATCTTGGCCCGGGACAACGTGCCCCATGCGACCCTCGATGCGGCGATCAGCCAGCTCATGCTGGGCTGGGATGTCGCCGCCTCTATCGCGCCGCCTTTGCATCCCGGTGCTGCATCAGAAAATCCACAAACGCGCGCACCCGGTGCGGCACATAGCGCCCATGGGGATACAGCAGGGTAAACGGCCGCGAACGGCCGCCATACGCCTGCAGCACTTGCACCAGGCTGCCGTCCGCCAATTCCTGCTCGACGATGAACTTGTAGGTCTGGAACAACCCCGCACCATGCTTGGCCAAAGTCACGCCGCCAAGGACATCGTCGGAACAGCTATACCCCGCCTCCCCCGCGAATTCCTGCGCCTTGCCGTCCACCTGGAACAACCACGGGATGCGGCGCCCATTGCTCGGCAGTTCGTACTGGATGCATTCGTGGGTAGGCAAATCCTCCAGCGTCTGTGGGGTACCGGCGCGTTGCAGGTAGGACGGCGCGGCCACCACCACCAGTTCGGCATCTTCCAGCAGGCGTGCGATCAGCGATGAGTCGGGTTGTGCGCGTACGCGCACGGCCAGGTCATAGCCCTCGGCGACGAAGTCGATATTGCGGTTGCTGATGTGGATATCCACCGTGACCTGCGGGTACAGCGCGCGAAACTTCGGCAGCAGCGGCAGCAGGCGATGATGGCCGTAGGTGGTCGGAATGCTGATGCGCAGCAGGCCGGAGGGCACGGACTGCGCGCCCATCACTTCCTGTTGGGCTTCCACCAGTTGGGTCAGGGCTTGGCGGCATTGCTCGAAAAACGTCCGGCCGCTGTCCGTCAGGCGAATGCTGCGGGTGGTGCGCACAAACAGCCGCGAGCCCAGGCGTTCTTCCAGGCGCGAGACGCTGCGGCTCACGGCAGCCGGGGTGACGCCGGCGACCTGCGCGGCGGCGGTGAAACTGCTGGCTTCGGCTGCCAGGCAAAACAGCTCGATACTGCCCAGCTGCAAATCTTCGAAATGACGCTTCATGAGGGAGGCTTCTGACTCAACGGCAGCGAGTAGCGGTTTGATGGATGACACGCCCTGTTTATCAGCAGTGCCAAGATAAATACAGCGTTCGGCACCGGCCACGCTTGCTTTCGCTGATGGCACACCGCTAATCTTGCGAATAATTCTTATCCGCAGACGTATCTTTCCATGTCGGCCAGCAACCTTCCCTTGAATCAGGCGGTCCATGCGCTCTACGCCGAGCACCATGGTTGGCTGTTCGGCTGGCTGCGCAAAAAGCTCGGTTGCCCGCAAAACGCTGCGGATCTTTCCCACGATACGTTTCTGCGCATCCTTGCGTCCCGCGATGCCCTCGGCGCAATGCGCGAACCGCGTGCGTTTCTGACCACCACCGCGCGCCACCTGATCATTGACCGCGCGCGCCGGCGCCAGCTGGAAGACGCCTACCTGCGCGAGCTGGCCCTGACCATCGAGATGATGGAGCAGTGCCAGCAGTCGCCGGAAGAGATCCTCGTCACCCTGGAAGCGCTGGAACAGATCGCCTTTGTGCTCGACGGCCTGGCGCTGAATGCGCGGCAGGCGTTCCTGCTGTACTTCCTCGAAGGCCTGCGCCAAAGCGAGATCGCCAGCCGCCTGGGGATTTCCGAGCGCATGGTGCGCAAGCACCTGATGAATGCGCTGATGCACTGCAACCACGCGCTGGACATATGAGCACCGACCTCGACCAGCAGGCCGCGAACTGGGTGATCCGCCTCAATGAGGGCAATCTCAGCGAGCGCGAGCAGCAGCAGTTCGAGCGCTGGCAAGCGGCCGATCCACGCCACGCGGCGGCTTTCGAGCGCCTGCAAGGGTTTGTCGGGCGCTTGCAGGCGTTGCGCCCGCAACAGGCCCCGGTGCAAGCCGCGCTGGAAGCCGCCCGCGTGCGCCGGCGCAACCCGGCCGGGCGCGTGCTGCTGGGGTTGCTGGTGGCATTGCCGGTGGCCCTGGCGTTGCGCGCGTACCCGCCGAGCTACTGGCTGGCCGACCAGCGCACGGCGCCGGCGCAATGGCAGCAGGTCGCCCTGGAAGATGGCTCGCAACTGACCTTGAGCGGCAACAGCGCCGTGGACCTGACCTTCAACGGCCAGCAGCGCCAGGTGCGTTTGCTGCGCGGCGAAATCCTGGTGCAAGTCGCCCACGATGCGACGCGCCCCTTTACGGTGGTGACCGACGACGGCCAGATGCGCGCCCTCGGCACACGTTTTACGGTCAAGCGCGAGGCGCCGGGCACCTTGCTGAGCATGCTTGAATCGACCGTCGCGGCCACCGACGCCGCCCAGCACAAGGCTGTGCACGTCAGCGCCGGCCAACAGGCGCGCATTACCCCGGATGCCGTGAAGGTGCTGGGCAAAATCGACCCGCGCGCCACCGACGATGCCTGGAAACACCATCAATTGGTGGTGCAGGACCGGCCCCTGCCGGAGGTGCTCGACGAACTGGCGCGCCAATACGGCGGCCATGTGCAGTTTGATCGCCAGCAGTTGGCCGACCTGCGCGTGTCTGCCGTATTGCCGCTGGATAACCCGCGCCGTGCGCTGCAATTGATTGCCGATGGCCTGCCGGTGCGCATCCGCGCGTTCAGCCCGTTGTGGCTGCAGATCGAACGCTACGAAAAATAGTTTCGCGTGCCGGGTTCCGCTTTTCAGGGTTGCCCCGTCAAGGAAGAAAGCACCTCAATAACAGGAATTTCTTCCATGCCGCGCCACTTCAAGCGTTCTCCGTTGCCCCTCGCCCTGGCGATCAACCTGGCCAGCCTTGCTGCGCTGAGCCTGGGCCTCTGCAGCCCGGTGGCGGCACAAGAGGCGGCGCGGTATGCGATCGCTGCCGGCCCCCTCGGCCCGGCGCTCAACCTGTTCGCGCAACAGGCGCATGTGGCGCTGCTGTTCGACAGCCAGACCGTCGCCGGCCTGACGACTGCCGGCCTGCACGGTGACTTCGCAATTGCCCAGGGGTTCGCCCAACTGCTGCGCGGCAGCGGTTTGCAGGCCGTGCAGGGAGCAAACGGCTATGTGCTGGTGCCGATCAACACCAGCGGTTCGCTGGAGCTGGGCCCCACTGCAATCACGGGCCTGACCGAAGAAAGCAGCACCGAACACGTCAAGGGTTACGTGGCCACACGCAACCTCAGTGCCACTAAGACCGACACGCCGATCATCGAAACCCCGCAATCGCTGTCGGTGGTCACCAGCGACGAGATCCGTGATCGCCAATCGGAAACCCTCTCGCAAACCCTCGACCTGACGCCGGGTTTCACCAGCCAGCCGACCAGTTTCAACCGCACCTCGGACCGTTTCCGCATTCGCGGCTTCGACGTCGAATCTGCCACCGGCGGTTCCCTGCGCGACGGGCTGCGCCTGCAGAACAACTCCTACGACGGCGTGCAGGAGCCCTATGGCCTGGAACGCGCCGAGGTGATTCGCGGCGCGGCGTCGGTGTTGTATGGGCAACTGTCGCCGGGCGGCCTGATCAATACCGTGAGCAAGCGTCCCAGCCAGACGCCCTACCACGAGGTCAACCTGCAAGCCGGACAGAACAACCGCAAGCAACTGTCCGCCGACTTCACCGGCCCGCTGGGCGACAGCGACACCCTGAGTTACCGCCTGACCCTGCTCGACCGCAAGAGTGACACCGCCGCCGACCACATCAACAACGACAAGGTCTACGTCGCCCCGGCCCTGACCTGGCGGCCGGATGACGACACCTCGCTGACCCTGCTGTCGTTCTACCAGAAGACCGAGACCGGCTTCTCCGCGCCGCTGCCCTATCAACTGACCAAGGGCGTCGGCAGCGGCAAATTCCAGATCGGCCGCCACGACTTTATCGGCGAGCCCGACTACGACGAAATGAACGGCGAGATGTCGGCGCTGGGCTATGAGTTCGAACACCGCTTCGATGAGCACACACGCATCAGCAACAAGCTGCGCTACTACCAGTCGGATGTGACGTGGCGCTACCTGCAGGTCAACATCGGCGGCCAGAACATCACCAACGCGCAAAACACCGGCATCCTGCAGCGCCAATACAGCGACCGCCGTGAACGCTCGCGGGGCCTGGCCAGCGACACCAATATCGAGAGCAAGTGGCAGTTTGGAGACTGGCAGCACACGTTCCTGCTGGGCTTTGATGGCTACGACACCAGCTACGACTCGCACAATTTCCGCGGCGCCGCCCAGCCGTTGAACCTGGCCACCTACCAGTATGGGCAGCCGGTGGTGGTGAATCGCAACCCGGCCACCGACCGTGGTTCCCAGATCGACACCTTGCAAAAGGGCATCTACTTCCAGGACCAGATCAAGTTCGATGAACGCTGGATCCTGCTGCTCGGCGGCCGTCATGACTGGGCGGACCAGGACACCGAACTGTTCCGCAATTCGGCCAAGAGCAGCCAGAGCGATGAAGCCACCACCTGGCGCGCGGGGCTGGTGTACAAGGCCGACAATGGCCTGGCGCCCTACATCAGCTACAGCGAATCCTTCTTCCCGGTAGCCGGCACCAACAAGGCCGGCGAAAGCTTTGTGCCCACCGAGGGCAAGCAGTATGAAATCGGTATCCGCTACCAACCCGAAGGCAGCGCGACCCTGCTGAGTGCGGCGGTGTACCAGCTGGAGCAGAAAAACGTCCTGAGCCAGGACCGCACCGATATCAACTTTTCGGTACAAGTCGGCGAAGTGCGCTCGCGTGGTTTCGAACTGGAAGCCAAGACCGAGGTCACCCCCGACCTCAGCCTGATTGCCTCCTACGCCTACATCGACGCGCGCATCACCAAAAGCGATATCGCCCGCGAAATCGGCCAACGCAGCGAAGACACGCCCTACCACCAGGCGGCCCTGTGGGCCGACTATCGCCTGGCGGCGCTGGGAATCCCGCAACTGCGCATCGGCGGCGGCGCCCGCTACAAAGGCACCACCCAGGCCTCCGGCGTGCCTTCCTCCATGCCCGCCTACACCCTGTACGACGCCCGCGCCAGCTACGAAATCGACCCGCACTGGGAAGTCGCGCTCAACGCCAACAACGTCACCAACAAACGCTACACCTACTGCGAGTTCGCAATTTGCCGGTACGGCGACGAGCGCCAACTGGTCAGCTCGCTGACGTATCGCTGGTAGCAGCGCGCCGCCGAGCAAAATGGGGAAGCGGACTGGTTGTGGTGAGCAGGCCTGCTTTCTGTGGTGGACAGATCTGTGTCAGTGGTGAACAGGCCTGTTTTTCTGTAGTGAGCAGGCCTGTTTTGTGGTGGACAGGCACGTTTTTGTGGTGAGCGGGCTTGCCCCGCGTTGGGCTGCGCAGCAGCCCCAATAAGACCGCTGCGGTCTTTCAGGTAAATCAGGTACTCAGGTTTTAGGGGGGCAAGCCCCCCAACGCGGGGCAAGCCCGCTCACCACAAAGGAAGTGTGCTCATCACAATAGGCTCACCCTTCCCTCTGCGATTCAAACTACTCTGCCAACAAACCCTCACTCAACGCATAAGGCTCGCCCTCAAACAAAATCTCCCACGGCCTGTGTGCTTGTTTATGGCAGCAGCAATTGTTGTGGTGAGCAGACCCGTTTTTTGTGGTGAGCAGGCTTGCTTTTTGTTGTGAGCAGGCCTGTTTCTGTGGTGAGCGGGCTTGCCCCGCGTTGGGCTGCGCAGCAGCCCCAATAAGACCGCTGCGGTCTTTCAGGTAGATCCGGTACTCAGGTTTTAGGGGGGCTTCGCCCCCCAACGCGGGGCAAGCCCGCTCACCACAAAAAAGCCCGCTTGCCACAATAAGTTCGGCCTCATCCCGCGATTCAGCCCGGTTCTGCCAACCACGCCTCACTCAACCTCTGAGGCTCGCCCTCGAACAAAATCTCCCGCGGCCTGTGTGCTTGTTTATGGCAGCAGCAATTTTTGTGGTGAGCAGACTCTCGAGTGAGCAGGCCTGTTTTTTGTGGTGAGCGGGCTTGCCCCGCGTTGGGCTGCGCAGCAGCCCAATAAGACCGCGGCGGTCTTTCAGGTAAATCCGGTTCTCAGGTTTTAGGGGGGCTTCGCCCCCCAACGCGGGGCAAGCCCGCTCACCACAAAGGAAGTGTGCTCATCACAATAGGCTCGGCCTCATCCCGCGATTCAGCCCAGTTCTGCCAACAACGCCTCACTCAACGCATGAGGCTCGCCCTTGAACAGAATCTCCAGCGGCGCGCTGGTGTCCAGGTGCCGATACAGCGCGCTGCGCTCGGCGAAGTCGCCGGCCAGGCGCACAGCGGCCGCTATGTACTCTTCATGGGTCAGTGCAATGCACCACGGCGCCAGGCCGACTCGGCGAAACAACCCTTCGTCGATATGCTCGAACACTTGCGGGCCGGTCTTGCAGACGCCCGGCAGGCCGACGGTCAGCGCGTCGATGATGCCGTTGGTGTTACCAAACGGAAATGGGCTAAGGAACAGGTCGCAGCGGTTCAACGTGGCCATGTAATCGGCATAGGGCTGATGCGGGTACACCGTAGCATCGCCGACATACCGCTCGATCAGGCGCACCAGTTGCGGGAACAGCAGCCCTTGCGCCTGCCCCACCAGGAAGTGAAAACGCACGCGCTTGCCGCAGGTGTGCAACGTGCGCACGGCAATCGCCTCGCACGCGCGCAGGAAGGTCGGGTTGAGTTTCATGGTGGTGGCGGCGATGGCGACGTTGACCCACGGCGCGTCCTCGCGCGGCAGCCGTGGCAACTGCACCGGGATCGCCGAGGGCCGATACGGCTGCCCGTTCGCCGGCAGTTGCAGCAGGCGTTCGGTAAAGCACGCGGGGTCGCCGACAAAATCCGCTTCGACGCTGATCAGGTCGATATGCCGCGACGCCGTGGTCGCCGGGTGCCCGAGGGCGGCCACCTGCAGCGGCGCGAAGCGCAGGTTGCTGGCGAACAGGGTGATCTGGAACATGCCGACACTGGGCATGTAGAACACCTCGGGCCGGCGTGCACCGGCGATGGCCGAGATCTGCCGCAGGCAGGCAAACAGGTCATCCGGCTCCGACAGCTCGATAAACTCATCGAACACTGCCCGTCCGAGCTCATCCACGTTCGCCGCATACCCCAGCGCCACCACGTGGAAATCCCGCCGCGCCGCCTGCAACGTCAGCGAGTGCGTGCGGTAGATAGAATGCCCGCCGGAGAACCATTCGAGCAGCACCAGCATCAGCGGTTTGTCACGCACCGGCGCGGCAGCCGGGGGCACGCTGGTGATGCCCACGCTGGCGAGCTTGCGTTCGATCAACGTATTGATCGAGGCCTTGATGCGATGGCGCTCGGGCAAGTCGGCGTAGCTGCAGTGCATGTACACGTCGTGCAGTACGTTGAGCGGCAGCGTGTCCAGGCTGTCCAGTTGCTCCAGGCGCCCCGGCAGCCAGGCCAGCAAAGCCTCGCGCTTGGAGTGCGCGGCCGGGGTGCCGAGAAAGCGCGGCGACAGCAGCGCCATGCACAGCGCCGCCGCCAGCGTCGGGTTCTGCGCCCACAGCAGGTCCACGTCCAGCGGCAACTGGGATTCCGGCGAATACAACAGGCAGAACTTCACCAGGTCCTGCTCGGCCAGGCGGTAGTCACCATCGTCGGGCCCCAGTAGGTTCAGCGCGCGCAGGATGTGATCCGCATTGATAAAGGCACTCGCGGCAAACAGCGAGGACAGCCAGCGCTGCAGGTTGATCAACTGGCCAAAGCCCCCCGGGCTGAGGCTGAAACCGGGGTCGGAAAACAGCGCGGTGATCGCGCAGGTAATGCGCGTCAGCACGTGGCTTTCCAGCTCGCCAGGACTGATTGCCGGCGACACACTGAGGGAAAACTGCTCGGACAATTTGCCGTAGTTGCGGTCGATCAATTGCAGCAAACGCACCAGTTCACGCGCGCCGCCTTCATGGTCGCGGGTGTAGCACAGGTATTCGAAGCCCTCCAGGGAGAACAGCGGCTCGGTCATAGCGGTCGCTCCACGTCGATCTGCACCTCATCGGCGTCCCGGCTGCGAGCGGTGAGCGGCTGGCTCCAGGCGCCGCCGACCATCTGGCTCTGATGGTATTGGCGCGTCGGTTCGGTACGGGTCTCCAGCAGGTTGTTGTGGATCAAGCCGCCGCGACTGGTCAGCACGGCGCCGTTGCCGGTGGCGGTGATCGACGCGGTGCCGTTGCCTTGGTTGAGGTAGTTGCCTGACGGCGTATCGAGGTCCAGGCGCAGGGTGCCGTCCGCCACTTGCAGGGTGTTGGTGCCGTTGTCGAAGCTCAAGGCGGCGCCACTGGCACTGCGCGCGGTGACGGTAAGGTTGCCGCTGCCGCCGGTCATCACGTTGTTGAAGCCGCGCGCGTTGGTGGCGTTGAACGACAGCCCCGGCCCCGCCCCTTGTGCGGTGCCTTGCAGGCGAATATCGCCGCTGCTGGAGAGCACATTGACCCCATTGCCCGCACCCGAGGCGCCGCTGCGAATGCTCAGGCCCGGTGCGCTGGAGGCCGGTCCCGAGGTGCCGCTCAAGGTCAGGTCGCCGTCCTGGGTGGTCAGGTTGATCACCGAGCCGGTGCCGGTGGAGTTGACCACCGTGCCGGAGTCACCGGCACTGCGGCCCTCGATGAAGATATCGCCGCCCGCGCCCGCGTTCAGCGTCACCACGCCGGTGGTCGAAGCCGCGAGGAAAACACCTCGGCCCGAATCCGCCGCGCCCTGCACCGTCAAGGTGCCGCTGCCGACGCTCAGGGTTTGCGTCGACGTTGTCGCCGTCGAGCACACCAGCACGCCGCTGCCCGACACCGCGCTACCACGCAGGGTGAGGTTGCCGCTGCCGGTGGTGGCGATGGTGTTGCTGGTGCTGAAGATGCGCGTGCCATTGCCGCTGCCGAGATTGCTGCTGTCGATGTTGATGTTGCCGACACCCGAGGTCTGGAGTGTGCTGCCGCCAGTGAGCACGAAGGCATCGCCGGTGCCGGTGGTGCTGGCCTGCACGGCGGTGATGCTGATATTGCCGCCACCCGCATCCAGGGTGCTGCGGCTTATATTGATCGCGGTCGCCGTGGAGCCTGCGGCCAGGCTCGACGAGGTGGCGCCGCGCAAGGTGATGTCGCCGCCGCTGGTGCTGATGCGCGTGCCGTTGGTCAAGGAAATACCCACGCCATTGCTGACGTTGGTGCTGGCCCAGGACGTCGCCGGGTCGACCGCGCCACTGAGGGTGAGGTTGCCGCCGTTGGTGCTGATGCTCGCGTTGCTCAGGGCCACCGAGCCGTTGCCGCTGTTGTTGAAGTTGGACACCAGCGACACATTCAGGGTCTTGCCGGTGCCATTGCTGATGCTGGTGTTGGTCATCACGATATTGCGGTGGGCCTGCAGGGTCAGCGTCGCGTTGCCCACGCCCTTGACGTTGGACAGCACGTTGATGTCCCCCGAGGTGCCGGCGCCCGATGAGGTGGTCACCAGGATATTCGCGCCCTCGGACAACGACGCATTGAGCGTCGCCGAACTCAGGTTGGAACTGGCGCCGGCATTCGGCGTGAACGGAGAGCTGGTCGACGTGCCGCTGCTGGCGCCGCTGGTGATGTTGATGTTGAACGGATCGATCAACCACGTACCGCCCTGCCCCGACACCGCACTCAGGTCGACGGTGCCGGCGATGTCCAGCGCGTGCCCGGAAGTTTCCACCAGCCCGCCACGGCCCTGGCGGCCGGCGCCGCGCACGCTGATGTCGCCGTAAAACTGAGTGTTGTCCTTGGACCACAGGATGACCTTGCCACCATCACCGCTGCTCAAGGCATTCGCACTGATGCGTGCGTCACTGCCCATGAAGGTGCTGTCGGCCTGGTGCAGGTTGCCGCTGCCCTGGTAATCGCCGCCCATCAACACCGTGCCGCCGCCGAGGTCGCCGTCGGCATCGATGCGGCCGCTGTCGAACAGGCCGACATACTGCCCGCTCATGGTAACGTTGCCGCCGCGCTCACCCACCTGCTTGCCCGAGACATCGAGCACGCCGCCGTTGACCACCACGCCACTGTCGCCGCCATCGAGGATGATCCTGCCGTTGCGCTGTTGCAGGCTGCGCGCCTCGATCACGCCCTGGTTGTTCACCACATTGCTGAGCATGGCCTGGGAGTCGCGGGCGGTCATGGTCACCGCACCGCCGTTGGCGCTGAGCAGACCGCGATTGATCACGCTGGCGCCGATGGCCGGGTCGTTGACCTCGACATTGATCAAGCCGTCGCCGGTGAAATCCAGGGTGATTTTTTCACCGCCGCCGAGCACCACCGAGCCCAGCCGCGCAACCACCGTGCCTTCGTTGCGCACCTGGCTGCCGAGCAGCGCCACGCTGCCGCCGTCCCGCGCGCGGATAGTGCCCTGGTTGACCACCGCGCCACCGCCCTGGCCGGCAAACACGTGCTTGCCGGCCATGAAATCGCTGTTGGAAATATTCAGCGAACTGGCGACCAGCCCACCGACATCCACCATGGAGCCGGCACCAAACAGCACGCCCTGGGGGTTGATCAAGAACACCTGGCCGTTGGCATTCAGGTGGCCGAGGATCTGCGAGCCGTCGCTGCCGGTCACCCGGTTGAGCGCCACTGACGACGCGCCAGGCTGGAGGAAATTGACCTGGGCGTTCTTGCCGATATTGAACGTGTCCCACGTGGCGATCAGGCGGTCGCTGCCCTGGTTCACCGTGAGGACATTGCCGTTGCTGGTGATGGTGCCGCTGCCCGCGACCACCTGGCCGTTGGTGGGCAAGGCATTGTTGTCCAGGGCCAGCGCAGGCATCGGCACCAGGCCGTACAAGGCGCAGAGCACGGCAAAACTCAGGGGCTTGAGTACAGGCAGTGCGGTGTGACGGTATTGTTTGCTCATGGCCTGCTCCTCAGAACGAATAGTTGATGCCAGTGCCGATGGCGCTGATGGTGGTGCCCACGCCCGGCGAGTAACCGCTGGCCGCGTAGACCCCGGTCAAGGCGAAGTTGTAGTTGGCCAGGGAGTTGTTTTTGAGCAGCACGTACTGGCTGAACACATCGATGTTCTTGGTCAGCTTGTAGTTGGCGCCGATGGCGTACTGGGTGGCGCCCATGCCATGGGTGTCGCAGTCGACGGCGGTGGCGCGGATCATTTCGCACTTGCCGGCCAGCGCCTTGCCGTAGCTGGCCTTCAGGCGCCAGGCGCCGATCTTGTGCGACACGCCGAGCAGGTAGGCACGACGGCGGTACTCGGAGAGATCGCTGGAGGTGGTGCTGTTATTGATCACGCCGTCTTCGGAGTACGACAGGTCATCGGCAATCGCCGACCACGTGGTGTTGCCGAAGGTATAGGCCAGGCCGTAGCGGAAGCTGAAGTCATCCGAGGAGGTACCGTCGGTGACATGCGTACTGCTGCCCACGCCCCGCGCGTTACGGCTCAGGTTGGTGATGCCGAAGTAGTTGATGTGCCGTTCGGCCGCCACCACGGCGGTGAAGCCCCGGTAGTTCCAGACCAGGCTGCTGCCGTAGATATAGCCCTTGTCGACGTCGCTGGCGGCGCTCATGCCGTTGTTCGAGTAGGCCAGCTTGAGCTGCAGGCCGTTCCACTCCGGTGTCCAGTACTGCACCACGCCGGCCTGGCGCCGGTTGAACGCAGCGTCGCCATTCACCGAGGTGTCGTTGTAGCTTTGCGGGCCGTTGGCGTTGGTGGACAAGCCGGCGCTGAAACCCGGCGAGCCGATGATGTTGAAGTACGCGGCGCTGGTCTTGCCGTTGAACGGGTCGAGGCTGGTGGTGGCTTCTTTCATCGGCATGTCCCACACGCCGTAGAGCAAGGTGCCGTAGTCGCCGTTATTGAAGGCCGCGCCGGTGTTGCGCAACTTGGTGCTGGGCGACGCGGATTTCACCACCGAGTCATCGTTGCTCTCGGTGTAGTTCATCGAGATGCCGTATTCGAGTTGCCACAGCAGCTTCCAGTCTTCACTCAGGCCGTAGCCGCCGTGCACACCGATGGCCGACACGTTGTCGCGGGCGCGCCAGAAGCTCGCCATGTTGCGCCCGTTGGGCGTGGCCAGCCGGCTTTGGTCGTTCGGCCCGGCCGAGGTCGCGCCACGCCGGTCGACGTATTCGGGGACGATGCCGATGCTGCCGTAGAACACCGTGTCGGTCTCGGCTACCTCGAAGTCTTCGCCCTTGGAGCCGATGTCGCTGGCCAAGCCGGCAAACGCCTGCGGCGAACCGGAGATCGAGAACCACAGGCGCTTGGCCGCGCGGTCGTCGCTGGTGGGGTCTTCACCCGGCGAAAACGCCAGGCTGGCGTTCATCACCAGGTCGCGGTGATAGAGGTTCAGGCCCACGCCATAGCCGTAGCGCGTCAGGGTATTTTCGCTGTTGTCCCACGGGTTCTTGTTGACCGTGACCTTACCAGCGTCGGCAAACAGCGTGCCCTCGGCAATCGCCCCGGACACACGCCCCAAGTATTTGCGTAGCTCCAGGCGGCCCAGCAGCCCTTCGTCGCCAGCCACTTCTCCGACCGGATACGCGCGCACGCCGTTGGGGCCACCGAGGCTGAGTTTTTCCGAAGAATCGAGGTTCTTGTCGGCCCACTGGCCGGTCAACGAACCGAACAAGGAGTAGCCGTTGCCCAGGTACTGCAGGCGGCTGAAATTCGCATTGGCCTTCTTGTAGCGACCGGCAGCATTGGCGGTGAGCGCATCCAGCGCGGCGTCGGCTGGGGTGTTTTTATTCAGGTCGCCAATGCCATACGCCAGGCTCCAGGCATTGTTGCCCTGCCAGTCATCGCGCCAGTTGCCGTACAGCGTGGCGCTGCGAAACACCGCGGATTTGTTCACGGTAAAACCGCCGGCCGAGTCTTCGAAACGCCGGTGATCCTCGGCCAGGTTAAAGCTGATGTTGCTGTCGCGCGAGCGCAGCAGCGCGCTGTTGATAAACACCGAGGACACCTCGGCGGTGCCGTCCGCATCCAGGCCCTTGAGGTTCTTGCCGATGCTGTATTCCAGCTCGGCGTAGTTGGCGCCCACCGAAATCCCGGTGGCACCGAGCGGCTGCTGGTAGCCGACGCCCTTGATGTCCAGGCCTTCGAAGGAGTTCTGCGAGGTGACGGTAAAACTGTCGCCAATCCCCAGTGCATCGTTGAGGCTGACGCTCGAGGTGAGGCGGTTGGTGCCGGTGTAGTAGTTGCCGTAGTTGTCGATGGCGGCGCGGGCGGTCCAGGCGGTCATTTCGCTGAGCTTGAGCACGATGTCGGCCGCGCCCGGCTGTTGCGAGGGGCGCAGGATGGCGTGCACCGACACTCCGGTGATGTCGGACAGGCGCAGCAGCACGCGCTCCAGGTCCTGCTCGCGGATGATCGTGCCGGTCGGCAATGCGTTGACGAACTGCTGCTGCACACCGGGGCGCAGGCGCACATTTGCGTCCGGCAAGGTGCTGACCTGGCCGATCACCCCTTCGGAAACGCCCACGATGACCTGGCCGTCCTGGATGTCCTGGGCCGGCAGATACGCCCGCGCCACCAGGTAGCCCCGCGCCCGATACAGCGCGGTGACTTGCGCCGCGGCTTCGCGCAGGCCGTCGAGGCCGAGGGTCTTGCCCACATAGGGTTGCAGCACGGCCTGCAACTGGGCATCGCTGAGTTCGCGATTGCCGTTCACCACGAAGCGCTTGACCTGCAACTGCAAGGTCGAGGCGCTGGCTGTGGGCGCCGGCTCATCGCGCTGGCTTTCGATGTGCACACTGCCGGGCGCTGCCGGCTGGGCGTTGTCCGTGGGACGCAGCACCGAGCGGCTGTTATCGAACAGGGTGCCGGACGATGGCAGCGTATCGGCCTGGGCATGGGCGGCGATCAGGGCAGCGGCCAGCAGCGACAACGCGCCAGGCCCCCAGGCGCGAGGCGCCCGGGTATTCGGGAGAGGTTGGCTCATACAATGCTCTTATTGTTTTTATCGAGACGCGGCGTCAGGCAGCAGCGTTGAACTCAGGGAAACAGCATCCGCGCGACGGCTTTGTCACCCAGCAGGCGTGCCGCGTTGTGGCCGATCCCCGGGATCGTGTGCTGGGGGTGGCGCAAGGGAATCTGCCATTGGCTGGCCAGGAACTGCTCGTAGCTCACGTAGTTCAACTGGCGATCCAGCCGTGTCGCGCCCTGGTAGCTGGCCCCGCAGGAGCTGTCCAGCACACGGCTGGTAGGGTTGTTGTCCTGGGCGCCGACCAGATAGGTGATGTCGCGCGCGGCATAGCGGGCAAACACCTGGCGGCTGGTCAGTTGCTGCTTGAGCAGGTACGCCGGCGCGCCGTCGAGGCCATAGCGGTAGCGGCTGTAGCTGGGGCACATGATGGTCACGACCGGCTTGAACGCGCCGTCCTGCAAGCGACTGTCTTCGAAATACACGTAGCTCGACGGGCTGGCGACCACGTAGCGAATGCTCAGGCCACGGGCCTTGAGGCCGCCGTCGAGGTCATTCATCACCGCGTAGCGCTGCATCAACTGCGCGCCCGCCGAGTGGCTGACCATTACGATTTCCTTGAGCGCAGGATAACGCTGGCGATCGGACAAATAGGCGACCAGATCGTCCAGCACCTGGAACGCCGGGATGCCCTTGTGGCCGTATTGCGAATCGATGCCGTGCATCCACTTGTCGCGTGGCCACAGCGGCATGTCATCGCTGATGCCCGAGTCGGTCGGCGTGAGGAAATTCGGCGCCAGCAGCAGTGTGCTGGTGTTCTGCAGGTGCGCATTGCCGAGCAGCTTGCGGCCGGTCTTGAAGTACTCGTCGCCGTCACGCTGCACGCCATGCAGGATCACCACGGCGCGTTCGATGGAACTGGGCGGGTTGTACAGGTCGGCGTTGGCGTAGACCAGGAACGGGTAGGCATTGCCGTCATGGCCCAGGCGCAGCACCTGGCGCGCATCGGCCTCAGGCTTGTCGACGCTTTCGGTGTGCACATCGACCTTGGCGCAGCTGGTCAGCGTGCCCATCAGGGCCAGGGTGCCCAGCAGGGTGGTGAAGGGTTTGATGGAGGTGGACAGGCGTATAAACATGACCGGGCACTTCTCTTGTTTTTTTACGAGCCTATCAGTGCCGTCCACCTATGAAAAATATCTAAATAACGGGGTTTGGATACTTTAAAAATATGACAATCATTCGCTCACCGGCACCGGCTCGGCGATGGTCAGCAGCACCAGGAAGCTGGCGAACGAGCCGATGGCCATGAACAGGAACACCTGGGACCAGCCATAGCTGTCGAGCAGTAAACCCACCAGGAACGGTGCTGCCGCGCCGCCCAACTGCCCGCCCATGTTGACGATGGAACTGGCGATCGGGAAAGTCTTCTTGGTCGCCAGGCCCATCGGGTAAACCATGTAGGAGGAGTAGCCAATGCTGATCAGCGTGCCGGTGAGGAACAACAGCGCGGCATACAGCGTGGGGTCATTCGGTGAATTGATCAGGGCGTACATGGTGCCGACCGTGGCCAGCGCCGAAAGCATCATCCCCGGCTTGCGCCGCTTGCCCAGCACGCGGTCGGACAGGATCCCGCCGAGCAGGTTGCCGCAAATGGCGCCCACCCACGGTGCGGCCGAGACAAAGCCCATGTGCATGATCGAGAACTGCTTGACCGTCATCAGGTAGGTGGGAATCCACGACAACAGCACCATGGTGATGCCCACCTGGAAGCTGTAGCTCAGCGCGCAACCGACCACGTTCCAGGAGCGAAACAGGCCACGACTGGTGGCGATCGGCGCCACCGGCCGGACCCGGATAAACGTATCCAGGCGCTTGAAGTGGCGCTGGGCGCCTGCGGTTTTCTGGGTGATGACGTTGTTGCTTTCATCGGTGATATACGCCAGCTCGCCGGCGTTCACGAAACGGCTTTGCGCGGGCTGGTTGGCCACCAGGAAATACCAGGCGATGGACAGCAAAATCCCCGGTACGGCGAAGATGTAGAAAATTTCGCGCCAGCCCCACATCGCCACGATCGCCACGCATAACGGCGGCACGATCACCGGGCCGAACTTGACCGCCGCTAGGAAGATACCGGTGGCCGTGCCCTTCTCTTTCGCCGGGAACCACTGGTTGATCGTCGAGGCGATGCCAATCGGCAGCGGGCCTTCGGCAACGCCGAGGGCAAAGCGATAGATCTTCAGCGCCAGCACCGAATTGACCGTGCCCATCAGCGCAGTGAACACCGACGTCGCAATCATCGAAAACGAGAAAATCTTGCGCACCCCGAAGCGGCTGGAGGCAAAGCCCGAGGGAATCTGCGCCAGGGCGTAGGCCAGCAGAAACACACTCAGCAGCGCCCCGGCCTCGGCGTTGGTCATGGGGTATTCCTCGCGGATAAACGGCAAGGCCACGCCGAGGTTGGCGCGGTCGGCCGACGCCACGGTGTACACGAGGAAAAACAGCCCAGCGACGATCCAGCGAAAACGCGACGGTTTTTCAGTGGTGGAGTCCTGAATACTCATACGGGATACCTGATTTTATTATTGGAATGTGCCGTGTGTGCCGAATCCGGGGTGCAGGCTCCCGCTGAGGCGTGTTGAAAGCCTCACGTCAGGTGTTTCTTCGGGTCCTTGTGAATCTCAGGCAGGAGTCATTGCCCGGTCTCGTGGCGCCGACTCTAACGCATATTGTTTTAGTTTTGTATTTTTTTATCGACGAACGGGCGACTCGCTGCGGCGTGCCATAAAGCGCAGGTAGGCCATGCGAATATGGGTCTGCATGGCGTGCCGGGCCAGCTCGCCGTCGTTCTGCTCGATGGCGTAGGTGATGTCCAGGTGCTGCTGCAGGCTGCGCTCCAGGTCCGCCGGACGGTAGAGGAAAAACGAGCGAGTGATCACCGGCATGTCGATCAGGGTGGCGAGCATCGACTTGAGCCGTTGCGAGCGCGCGATCTCCAGCACCTGGCCATGAAACGCCCGATTGGCTTCCTGCACACGCAGGGTCACATCCGCGCCTTTGCCGGCGATGGCAGCTGCCATCTGCTCGTTGATACGCTGCAACTCGGCCACGTCCTGTGGCGTCGCACGCTGGGCCGCGAGCATTGCCGCATGGGGCTCGAGCAGCTCGCGAAAGCTGAACATCTCTTCCAGATCCCATTGGGTCCAGCCGGCCACGAACACACCACGATTGGCCTCGATCACGGCCAACCCGTCGTCCACCAGCTTCTTCAGCGACGCGCGCACCGGCGTGCGGCTGAGGCCGAACTCCTTGCCCAGCGGTTCTTCCTTGAGCTGCGTGCCGGGCTCGTACTGGCCGGCAATGATGCGGTTGCGCAAGGTCTCGTAGATGAGATCGTTGGCCATTTTTCCCTTCTGATCATTTGAATTTCAGCGGTTCTACCGTGGACGCCCCCGCCATGCAAGCAGTCGATTTCGTCACCTGCGCCTGGGCACCCTGCAGGCACTTTGTACAAAAATCGTTTGCAATCGGCTAAATTGTATTTTAATTGTATTGCCACCTGAATCCGGAGGCGACATGAAAATAACAATCGTAGGGCTCGGCGAAGTGGGCCGTTGCTATGCCCAGGCCCTGGCCAATACCACCACGGCGCAATTGCTGCTGTGTGAGCAACGCATTGCCCCGGCAGCGCAGACACTGGCGGATAACATCGGCGTGCCGATCCACTCATCCATCGGCGCGTGGCTGGCTGACTCGGACTGCGTCCTGTCCTGCGTGGTGGGCACCCAGTCGCTGGAGGTCACCCGCGAATGCCTGGCGCACCTCAAGCCCGGCGCCCTGTTCGCCGACCTCACCACCGCCGCGCCCGAACGCAAACGGATCGCTGCAGAGGAAGCCGCACAGCAACAGATCGATTACGTCGACGTGGCGATCATGGGCGCCATTGCCTACCTGCGCGAACAGACCCCGCTGCTGTGTGCCGGCGCCAAGGCCGATGCGCTGGTCGAATTGTTGAACGCGGCCGGTGCCCGTGCACGCGCCCTGCCGGCCAGCCAGCCGGGGGATGCGATCACCCTGAAGATCCTGCGCAGCGTGTTCACCAAAGGCATGGAGGCCCTGGCCGTGGAAGTGCTGCTGGCCGCCGAGCGCCAGCAATTGCGGGGGGCGCTGTACGAAGTGCTGGCCGATATCGACCAGGCGCCCCTGCCCGCCTTCCTCGAAATGCTCGTGTCGACCCATGTGGTGCATGCCACGCGGCGCCTGCACGAAGTCGAAGACGCCGAGCGCCAGCTCGCCTCGCTGGGCATCGCCAGCAGCGTGCTCGGTGGCGTGCGCCAGCGCTTCAGCCACAGCAGCCAGGGCCTGGCGGTTGAGCCGATCAGCGAAGAAAAACCCAGCCTCGACCAGGCACTCGACTGGCTGGGCCGCCACACCCCTGCCGCCTGAAAAACCGACCTTCAATAAAAACGGAAAGCATCATGCCTATCACCCAAGACCAACTCGACACCCTCAAGCAATTGGGCACCGCCACCATCCACGAAGCCCAGGGCCAGACAGGCGCGCTGGACAGCGGACTGCGCCCGGTCGACCCGAGCCTGCGCCTGGCCGGCCCGGCCCTGACGGTAGATTGCCGCCCCGACGACAACCTGGCCATCCACTACGCCCTGACCAAGGCCAAGCCCGGCGATGTGCTGGTGGTGGACGCGAAGGGCTTCATGGAAGCCGGGCCCTGGGGCGACCTGTTGACCCTGGCCTCGCAGAAACTGGGGATCGTCGGCCTGGTGATGAACGGCGCCGTGCGTGACGCCAACGCCATCATCGAAATGGGCTTCCCGACCTTCTCGCGCGGCCTGAGCATCAAGGGCACCAACAAGTGCCAACCGGGCAAGGTCAACGTACCTATCGTAATCGGCGGCGTGCACATCAACCCAGGCGACATTATTGTCGGCGACCGCGACGGCCTGGTGGTGGTGGAGCAGTCACGGGTCGAGGAAGTGATTCGCCTGAGCCGCAATCGCGAGGACAAGGAAGATGGCATCCGTGCGGGGCTGGAAGCCGGCAAAAGCACCGTGGATCTGCTGGGGCTGGCGCCGACGCTGGAAAAATTCGGGATGCGTTGAGGTCGGCCGATTCGCCGCTAATGACGGTCAATCGCCAGGCAGAATAAAGGCGCTCCAAGGAGCGCCTTTATTCATTTCACCTTACTGCTCGCCGATGGATTTCACATCGGCCTTGGCAGCACCGCCAATCGCGATGCGTTTCGGCTTGGCTTCCTCCGGCACCACCCTGAGCAGGTCGATGCTCAGCAGGCCATTGGCGAGCTGCGCGCCCTGCACTTCGATGTGGTCGACCAGGCGGAACGACAAACGGAATGCCCGCTGGGCGATACCCTGGTGCAGGTAAGTGATGCCCTCATTGTGTTCGCGCTTGCCGCCGGCGACGGTCAACACACCTTTTTCCACCTGGATGTCCAGGTCGTCCTCCACCAGGCCGGCAGCCGCGATGACAATGCGATAGTGATCATCACCGTGCTTTTCGACGTTGTGCGGTGGGTAGGTCGTACCGGCCTCGCTGCGAAGCGCCGATTCAAAAAGGTCGTTGAAACGATCAAAGCCAACGGAGTGGCGGAACAGTGGGGCCAACGAAAGCGTAGTAGCCATTGCAAAATCTCCTGAGTTTTCTCCAAGTGATTTGAGCCGCGACCCGTCTTCGGCATCGCGTAAAACCTAAATAGGTTCAGGGGGGAAAATTTCAAGCGGCGCCCTGAAAATTTTTTCAGCGGCCCTTCGACGGAGGATTCAGCGCCTTGATTTCGACCACCTGGCGAGGGTGGTGGTGAATCTACTTGCCTTACAAAAGTGAGGCCAAATAAGTGGATGTATCTCCTGTCTCAGCTCCACGAATCGCGGCCCAAATCGTTAAATATTCTGACAGCACGAATATCGACCTTTCGAGTCGACGAGGTCTCTCAGTGGGTCAGCACAGTAAGACCTTCGCAAACTCATAATAGTGCGAAGGTCCTGCGCGGGAAGATTTCTCGAAGAGATTCGCTAGCTTAGGGTCGAGAACCCTTCCTTACTCCTGACCTTCTTGTAGAAGACATACAGGACTAGCCCAACCAATGTGCTGACAAGAAAGCACATCCAGATCGCCCAAAGCGTCTTTTGTGCGGCCTCGAAAAATGACATCGTACCGTTGTAATCCCGCTGGCTAAGAATGACGTTTGACAACAGATTGGTCGCGAGCCCAGCGCTAAAAAACGGGATCAAATACAGCGCGACCTGATACTGGTCTCTGAGATCCTTGTCCTCTATAGAAGAGTCCGGCAAGAGCCCCAAAATACTCTGAACCATCCCCAAAAAAAGCGCCGCCCACAGAAGCAGAAGAATTGACGCCGCCACATCCATCCATTTGGGAGTCTTTGGGTCACGTATGGCGATCAACATAACAGCTGCGCCTATACCGCCTAGGACAGTTGCACCAATATGGAAATATCTAAATGATTCACTCAACAGCTTGGTCTCCCTTCCAAATCAACACGTTAGGTTTACGAACGTCTCGATATCGACCACATTGCCTTTAGCTTGAGGTTTGTCTTCTAACTAAGTCAGCGCGCCTCTCAAAATGAATAAAAATCAATAAACCCGAGTCTTTCCATACCAGTTTGTCTGGTGCGCATACCTGTGCGGTTTGATACCGTGTACCTTTCCTAAATGAACACACCAGCATGCACTGCCTGCTGATGCAGCCAATGAAAGCCCCACACATCATTACCCCTTTGCTGATCTCAATTACTCTTGCTGGAGAGGCGCGAACGTTGTTTGCCCAGCCACTCTCGTAGATCACCATTGAAAGGACGCTTACGCCCTCTGTTGCAGCGCGACGAAAACTCACCGCAGCGGGAATCTGCCGCAAAATGGCAGCAGCCCACATCACGCTATGGGTAGAGAGCGCCTCAGAGTTTCAAGATCTTGTGTAGGCATATTGAAGCTTTGCAAAAACAGCATGTTACCGTTTGAAAGCTGCCATTCGTAGAAGTCTGAAAAGTCTCCTATGGCCAGTGCTCTGACTACTTTTGCAACGAAGCCGTGTGCTACAAGCAAAACAGTTTTGGAGGAATATTTAGATTCCAGCTCAGCTAAACCGTCTCGCACTCGTTTCACAACGTCAGAGATCGACTCACCACCGGTCGGCCCAGCATCCCAAAGTCGAGTGATGTTCTGCGACCAGAGTTGCGGATAGCGCTTCTTGGCATCGCCTTGGGTCAAACCCTCGAAAACGCCGACATCCCGCTCTCTGAAGCAGTCCATTATTTCAGGCGAGAGCTTGAGGTGTTCGTTCAGAATACTCGCGGTTTGTACCGCCCTGAGGCGTGGAGAAACGACAAGTACATCAAGGCTTGCGGGCAATTGCTCGCAAAGCGTTTGAGCTTGCTGGCGGCCCAGCGCGGTAAGTTCTGGATCAAGAGATCCAAGGTATCGATGTTCGGCATTAGCCCAGGTTTCACCATGCCGCACGATGTATAAATGCATGAAATCCGTCTCAGCGAAATATAAGAGATAGATTGTACCTTTCCATCGCCAGTGAACACACCAAGACGGGGTTTTGGGACAGGTGTATTCTCCAGACGCTTACGAAGCAGTTAACATATAAGCGCTGTAAGAGCGCAGAACCTGATCGTTACCAAAACTATTGGTATAAATTCCCGAGGGGATCATAATTTTTTCGCATCAGCCTGCGGGTGCGAAAATCGCCCCCCCTACTGCCGCCGAAACCCTGTAGACCAGGGCTGTTGTCCGAAGACAACGTCCCTCAATTTCGGTACGGGCTGTGGCGACAGTCAACTGGTCATCAACCACAGCCTCACTGTTAGTCATTGAATCATTGGGATACGCGGGGCCGCACATTCGACTATCCTCGCTTTTCGGCTGACATCGACCTGATGCGCCAAGGCATCACGAGTACCTGACGCCATCTCGCGCTCAACCTCGTATCTCGCCCGAGTTGACCGGTCACTACACTCGGCCAAGCGCTTCACAGCCATGAGCATGAGCCAACAGCAGCTCGTCGCGTTTCGGGCTTTAGGTGGGCTCACACCACAGCAAAGCACCACTCTCTTAATCGGTTTGGTCTGGCTAGTGCCTTGGTCTTCGCCGCTTGGGCGCTCGGTAGCGGCTATCGCGGTTGGACGACGGGCCAGATTTCACAGGCGAAGTTCGTTGGCCTGACAGTGAAGGTAACTCTGATCTACATCCTGCTCACATTCCTGTTACTGCACTGATGCAGCAACAACGTTCACATCGCCATTGGAGGCACACCATGCATTTTCGCCCTATCTTCAAGAACCTCGCTCGCCGCTTCTCGCTCTACTTCATGATCTGCTCCGCCGCTGTGTCTGCCGGCACTCACGCGGCGCTTCCACAAATGGAGGCCCCCAGCCGAGGTGAAGGCAACGGTATTATCCAAACGCTACAGAACCATGGTTCGACATCGTAGGGCTTATCGCCCTGGCCATTGCCGCAGCGGCCTTCTGCGGTGTGGCGTACCACGCCTACGGGACCTATTCCTAACTGCAAAGCGGCAAGAAAACCTGGGTGCAATTCGGATTGACATGCGGTGTGGGCGCCCTACTCCTGGTGATCATCATCTGGCTGCTGACCAAAGGCACAAGCGTGCTGTGAGGCGGACGCTCAATGATAAGAGACTGAGATCAGCAACTGCCTGACGGCACTTTGCGCTTCCTACCCACGCGGCTGAACCGCCAGCCCATTATTGTCTTGAGGCTTAGCCTAGGCCTCCTACTTCATCTGGCTCGTCCAATGACTCGGGGGCGGTTACCACATCAATCGGTGAACCGCGCACAGCAAGCTTCTCGATCGCATGGTAAATCAGACGATGATCACGCCTGAAAAAATCGTCCGCGGTAATGACGTCTGCAATGAGGTCCCACGTGGAATTGTCGAGCATCAGGCCACCGAGAACGCCTTGCTCGGCTTCAACTGAATGAGGCTGGGCTAAATCAAGCACGCTCATACTGCCGCTCTCCCTAGCGTTGCCCTCTTCGATAGCATCGACACGTTCTGGCTCAGCCGCTCTTCACTCAGCGCTTCGAACTTCAAACGCCACTCGGGAAACAGCTCCATAGAGAGGTCTTTGATGACCTTGAACGCGGTTGGTGAACGGCGATGTGTAGGCAGCCGATATTCCAATCGGTGAGCGGGAATACCTTCAGTGGCAGCACGACGAAAACTCACCGCCGCCGGGATTGTTGTGCGGACCATCTGAACCTGGGCATGGTCCGAAAAAGTCTCGGCTAAAGATTGATAAATCAGGTTTGCATCATTCGTTGCGTCAAGCTTGTTGATCACCACATTCAGCGGTGGCGTTACAGCACCAAGCGCTGCCAATGGCTCAAGATCTCGGTAGAGCTGGAGCATCCCGCGGTGAAACTCTCGAGCAGTCAACATATCCGGCGTGATGGGAGAAATAGCCATTTTGGCGCCCAGCAACGCCATCTCCAGGAGGATGGAGCGCGCGCCCTGGGTGTCGATCAAAATCAGATCAAAGTCGCTCTCAAATGCCGGCATCAAATTTTTGAGACGAAGACGGCCGTCAGCTGCGTGCAACAGCAGATTGCTCAACTGGTTGAACGGGTCATTGGAGTGAATCAGCGAGAGATTGGGAATGCAGGTCTGGGAGATGATCTGTTCGGCCCGGGTCTCATTATTCGCGATCAGTTGATAAGTGCCCCCTGGCGCTTCATGCGAAAGCGCGTAGAAAGACGACAGCGACGGCTGATTATCGAGATCAATAAGTTGGGTTCGAAGACCTGCATCGGCGCAGAACGCACCTAGGTTGGCGCCTACCGTGGTTTTACCCGGTCCGCCCTTGGTTGAAACAATTGCTGCGATTTTCATACTGCTTGCCTCTGAATCGAAGGATTAGAGACAGCTTCATAAAGGTCAAGCTATAGGCTGATTGTCAGGAGTAAACGCCCTGAACCAAAAAAGCCTGCATCTCTGCAGGCTTTTCTCAACGTCTGACTCCACGACCTGGACTCGAACCAGGGACCCAATGATTAACAGTCATTTGCTAGCTGTTAGGCACATAGGGACCACGAAAAAAGTGGTGGAGAGATGGGGTTGCTGCATAGCGTGGGTCGCATGAATGCGTCACGCCAGGAAAGTTAGTCGGGTTGGGCTGGCTTGTCAAAGCTGGGAAAATAAATGGTCTGTAAGAAAAGGAGACGGTCGTTGTCAGCTACCCGGAGCCCCACGAGCCGTATCAATGATCTACCTTTTCGGACGCCTCCGTCTGAAAACGAATGGCGTTATCACCAAGCCAGTTGGAGCCAGGCCATGGCCATATTGCTGGCCTCACTTATCAATGCGGCTCTGAAGTTGCTACCGAAACTGTCACCACCAATGTCCGAAGACACCCGCGAGAGATGAGCGCCCACCCAACAGTACGAGTGGCGGCAAAGGTGGGGATGAGGACCGAGGAGGGGTCCGGATGAATGTGGAGCGGTGGCACCAGGAAGCAGAACATTACTCGCAATTGTTTCAGAAGGCATGCATGTGATAGTTTCTGATCGTGCGGTAATGGATCGGTGAAAAACCGAATAGGGGGAATTTTGGGCCCTGAAAATTCAAACCTTTCGCGTTTGCGTGTTGCCCCACCGGATTGCCATGGTGATTTTGTCTCCGCCGCAGACCCAAGCTACGCAGCATTCGAACAGGCCTCAGCCGGTCTCAGAGCAATCGTCTGAGGTAGGTGAGTATCCTGACCCAATTGAGACATATTGAGCAGAACCTCTGACGGTTTATTCGACTTTAGTACATTCGCCATTTTTCCGCGGCGAGGGGTGACTTCCAGTCTTTCCATGAATCTCACCCCTCAAAATTAATCTTATCTACGATCGCCTGCAATTTTTGCTGATCCGCTGCACACCCAAAAAAATACTCAAGCATGCCCTCACCATCCAGACTTGGTACCTTAGACACCCAGTAAGGCAAATAATACTTCCCCTCAAGTATTGCCTTCAGCCATTCAGGCTCACTCTGTCCAGAAATACGAAAATAAGGGCCGTACTCCTCACTAATTAAGACAACAACTCTTTCACCCGAAATCCTGTCAATCATCTAGTCCACCTGTGTCTACCAATTTAAGCCGATGCTGTCTATGCGTTCTTGCAATTTTTCAACATCAACAGCCCATCCAAAATAATACTCTCTGGCCCCCGTCTCTTGAAAATCTTTTGGGGTTTGTGGCCAATAGAGCACGTAGTCATCGTCCAGTACATCTTCGAGAGCGCCACCATCGTCCGCGTCAAGAACGCGGACATAGGGGCCATACTCCCTGTCAACCACTACAACAACGCGCTGCCCTGTAGCTGAATCGATCATCTTTTTAATCCCATGTGATGCTATTGAACCAATCTAGCTCCGCCTTCGTCGGAGCCCGTTTCGTTCCGCTATTATCAAGAGCATTCTCAAATTTAACCGGCCGCGTTTTCCCCGGTTTATAAGTATTTGGCTCCGTTTCTTTGACGCGAGTGCGAGTCATGTCAAAGGTTGTGCCGTCCTTGTAAGTGATAGTAATCCCTGGCTCGCCTGCCTCACCTCCCAAGCGAGTCTGGTTTTTGGTCGTCCTGACTTTGATAGTACCGATTTCTGGCGCCGGGGTCGTCACGGAGTCCTTCGTCGCACCAGGGCGCTTTCCAGGGACAAGAAAAATTCCCTGCTTAATCGCCTCCGCCGCCAACAGCGTCACAGGACTACCGCCTTTTGACTTGATTATTGAACCAATCGTCGCAGTGGCTCCAAAATTTTGGTCAATAATCATGCCGACTGTTGACGCCGCAGGATTGCCCTCGTGACGTAGCGTAGTAATCAAATCTGCTGATTTCTGATAATCGTCAGCAAGTCGAATGGAAATCGCTCTGCACTCTGATGGTGATCTAACACACAATTCATCCAGCTCAGCGTCTCTTTTCGCGCTTAGTGCATTGTAACGGTCTATTACTTCCTGCTTCTCAGCCGCAGTTACCTTGCTATCAACCTCCCGAAGCATTTCTTTGACTTCTTCATGATAAAGATAGTTAAACGTTGTCGCCTTCTGAGCAATCACCGAGCCTGCATTTAGATCCCCTCCAACGGCGGCCGCTCCCACCAGACCGGTAAGCTGAGAAAGCACCAACTGCAAATCTTTGTTTTTTCCAGCTACGGCAGCCATTCCGTTGATCAAGGCTTCGTTCAGCCCTGCCGCTGCGGCTCCCGTTTTAAAATCGCTTCCAGTCAACTCTGCCAGTAGACCGCCCATGATCGCGTGAGCAGCAATTTTCTGAACACTTCCATTTGGGAAAGTAATGGTGTCGCCAACCCAATTGAAGCCGGTGGCCATAGCCATATTCCCAGCTTCCCCAAGCAAGGCAGCATTGAAACTACTGCCAAAACTACCACCGCCTATGGCCGTCGAGATTCCGCTGGTAATCAGTGCTCGCCCAACTACCCGGGTGGCTGCATCAGTCGCGCTACTCCAATGGAAAATGTCCTGGGAGCTATTAGTCGTGCTCAGCGCGGAGCCAGTGGAAGGCTGGACCCCCTGTGTAACCCCGCTGGCCTTATCAGCGGCCGCAAACCAATTGTCGTTGGCGTAATCCAGCATCTCAGCAGTGAAGCCCGCAATTGCCGCATTTTTCAGGCTACCCGCGCTGAACGTTTCCTTCACTGCTAACCCAAGATTTCCCTTGTTATCAATGGTACTTGTGACTGCCGTAGTACTCAGGCTTGTCGCCACGGCCAAGTTGGCGCCCTGTAACCCGAAACCTGCTGGGCCCATGATGAACGACATCAAGATTGCGATGGCAATCTTTGCCCCCGCCCCCAACCCAGAAGACTCGTACTTGAAGCTATCGTGAATTTCCTTGACCTGACGCCAATCGATATCGCCCCGAGCTTCCGCCTGCTTCATCCAAGCAAGGTTCGGATCAGCTTGAACCATCGCGTCGATGGTTTGGCTAACGCTTTGTTGATCGACCTGTTTGATGTCAATACGAATGCCTTCGGCCGCTTTAATGACAAGCTTGCCTTGAGCGATCAGAGCGCTTTGCCGAAGAGTCTCATCCGTTTTCCCTTCGCCTTTCATCTTGTACCAAGCCAAGTCACCCTTGCTCTTGGTATGGCTCTCATCGTGGAAATCCTTCACACCCTCAAACACGATGCGGCCACCGCTATCCAACGTCAGGTCTTTACCGCTATCCAGTCTTGCCACCTGATAGCGTTGATCGCCACCGCTCTTGAGCGTGAGATCACCGCCGGTCTTAATTTCACTACCAACGTTCGTGTTTTGCGTTATTTCGTCGCGCTTCGCCGCGTTGCTTCCCCAACTCCCTTTCTTTTTCATATCGTAGAGGGAATGATCGCGGTCCTGCTCTGCGAGCAGATTTAGCTTGTTTTCCGCGACCAGATAGGCTTCCTGCCCAGCGATTATCTTGCTCGACACCATCGACAAATCATTACGTGCAGTGACATTGACGTCACCGCCCGCATTTATCGTCGTTGACTGTTGTTTGACATGATCCTCTTCCTGGTTGACTTTTTTCCCGCTGCGCTTGTAACGATATTCACTCGACTCTTCATTGGCTGCGGCTAGTAAGCTAACGTCGTTGCCCGAAAGATTGATATCGCCTTCGGCTGTTACATTGCTAGCAACGATCGCCAAATCCTTCGTGGCGGCGATTTCCAAATCCCCACCGACCCTGACCTCACTCGCATGCTGAACCGTCTGGCTTTGCTCCCAAAAATGCCGCTTATCCTGGCGCATCGACCCGGTTTCTTCGCGAGCTGCCGCGATAACAACATCCCTGCCTGCGATCAGGTCTGCATTGTTTCCAGCAGTAATGGCCCCGCCCACATTCAGCAGGTCGCGAGCGGCATGCATCGTCAGGTTGTTTCCGGCTTCAATGCTCGCAGCGCTATCCACAACAGCAGTCTTGGAGCTGAACCCTTTTCCACTGTTTTCAATCGTGGTGATGCTCCGGTCGTTGCGGATATCGCCGGTCAACGTGCTCAGGTCAACATCCTTGCCTTTGAGGATGCCGCCTTGCATATTCACCAGGTCCTTGCCCGCGACCAGCTTGAGCTTTTCACCAGCCTCGACCAGCCTTGTATTCACCAGGTTATTACCCGCCGCTGCCGACAGGCTTTCACTGGCGCGCAAGGTCCCGGCGTTCTTCAAATCCGCACCGGCAATCAGCGTCACATCCTTGCCTTGAATCAGCGCGCCATCCGCCGTCAGGCGGTTGTTCGCCTGGGCCATGTACAACACGGGCACTAACACGTGCTCACCATTGACCACCTGGTCTTCCATCCAGACGATGTCGTGGGTCAGTGCGGCGACTTGTTGGGAGGTGAGGCTTACACCCACGGAAAGGTTGAGTTGATCCTTGCTGGCAATGGCGTTGTTCATCAAGTACTTGAACATGCCTTCATCGGTGGTCTGGCCAGCGATGAAACGTTGGCCGGTTCGGGCCGTGACGGCTTGTTGGATCAGGCGTTGTTCGTAAAGGCCGTCACCCAGGCGTTTCCAACTGGTTTCAGGGTCGTAACCGAGTTTGCCCAACAGGTAATCCGAGCTCATAAATTGCTTGAGGTCGGTGAAGGCAGAGTTGGTTTCGACCAGGTATTTAGGGCCAACAAACACGCGACTGGCGTCCGAGCCCTGGATGTTGGCCTTGCTCAGGTCCTGGCTGTTTTTGGCTGCGGCGGCGCTATCGACCACATGGAACAAGCCGTTCGTACCGCTCGGCAACGTAAAGCCTGGCAGGGTGGTCGGGTTGACTTGTTGCTGTGCCAGGTCGGGTGGCAGTTGTGGGTTCAGCACGACCACGGCCGGTTTGGTCACAGCAGTGGCGCCGCCTTTGTCCGAAACCGGTGTAGGCGGTGCGAACTGTATGATGCTGCTGTTTTCCAGCTGTTGTGTCGCCTGGATGCTGATGTTACCGCCCGCTTGAATCACCGAGGCGATCGGGTCGCCCGGGGTCACGTTGGTGGTATCACCTACCAGATTGAAGGAGTTGAGCGCGCCTACCGGTAGTACCTTGGGGTTACCTTGCGCGTTGTAGGGGTAGATCCAGTTGGCACGAAAGCGCTCGTCTGTACCATCGGTAATACGACCGGTGTTCCACGTACGCGTGCGTGTGCTGGTACCGGTGGTCGCGCCGATGTTGGCGAAGTTGTCAGCGGTGATCAGCAGATCAGCGCCCGAGGCCATGGTGCTGTACTTATTGAGAACACTTGACCCTTCGACGGTCAGCTTCGCGCCACTCTGGATCAAAGAGCTGCCCGAATCTGTCGCCACCACACTTTTGGAGACTTCATGTGCAACGTAGTCGACGTTGTGATGATCACCACTGCAGTCGTAGCACGTTACGCTGAGGTAGCCCGACACGGCTTCGTCGACAGTGCTGAACACATCCTTGCGGTTGATCACGCTGTCGCTGCGCACTAATACGTCGTTGGTGGCCTCGATATGGCTGGAGATGTTTTCCAACGACGCACTGCGCGCCACGCCGTCGCGAGCCATTACGCTCAGGCCGCCCAAGCTGTAGATATCGGCGTAGTAATTGGTCAGGTTCTTGAGGCGCAGCGCCATGTCGGTGCCGCTGAAGATCAGGCCGTGGTCGTTGCGTACAGCGTCAGCGTTCACATCAACCTTGCCGGCACCACCCAGGGTACCGGTGTTTGTGACGTTGGTAGCCGTCAGGGAGAACGCCCCGCCGCTGGTGATACGCCCGGCATTGATCCACGTGTCGCCTTTACCGGTGAAACTCTGGCTGGCCGCAAGCTTGCCGGTGGATGCCTGGTTGAACTGGCCGACGGTGACGTTGAGCACATCAGCTTGAACGTCAGTGCTGTTGTCCCAGGTCGCGGCATCGACGGTCAGTGTGCCGGCAGTGGCAACGCTTCCGCCGATATTGCTGAACTTCGCCAGATCGACTCCAAAGGTCCCGGTGCCGACGTGCTGGATATTGCCACCCGCGTTATTGAAGCTGGCCATGCGCAGGGACACGTCATGGTTAGCCGCTTCGATCATGCCGCTCTGGTTATCCAGCAATTGCTGGCTGGCCACGCTGGCGGTGCCTTGTTGGCCGAGGGAGCGCAACTTGCCGTTCTGGTTGTTGATGGAGGCGGCGTCGATCAGCAAACCGCTGCTGCCTTCGACCAGGCCTGACTGGTTGTTCAGTGCGCCGGTCAGGCCGAGATCGATGGCGTCGCCAGCCGCGCGGCCTTGGGTGTTGTTGAGGTCGTGAGCGCGCACCACCAGCTGTTGCTTGGCCAGCACGGCGCCGCCCTGGTTGTCGAGGGTGGCGGTGGTGATCAGGGCATCGCCATTCAAGGCAGACACCTGGCCGCCATTGTTGAGGACGGCCTGCTGAGCACCAAGATCGAGCGACTGAGCCTGAATCAGCCCCGCCTCGCCGGGCGTGCTGAGCGACTTGCCGTTATCCAAAACAGACGCCAGGGTGGTCTTGAGTTTGCCCGCGACACTCGCCAAAACGCCCCCACGGTTATCGACGCCGTCGGCATCAATCGTGAGGTCGCCTGTTTGCGTGATGACGCTACCGTCTCGGTTGTTGAGCCCCTCGCTCAACGTAGCGGTAATACCGCGCTGGCTGAGCAGGCTGCCGGTGGTGTTGTCCACCGCACCGCCGTTGATCGTCAGGCCCTGCTGGGTGCTGATAATGCCTTTGCCGGTGTTGATCAATTGCTGGTGGGCCGTAAGGCTCATGGCATTGGCGGACGCGATGTAGCCGTCAAGACTGTTATCGAGGGTGTCGGCTACCAGGGTGAGCTGGCCCTGGCTGATCAACTTGCCGCCTTGCTGGCTGAAGGTTTTGGCCGTGGCGAGGATGTCTCCCTGGCTGGTGATTTGGCCCTTGGCGTTTTCAATGGCCATGCCGTCAAGGGTCAGGGTGTTTTTGGCGGTGATCTTGCCGCTGGTGTTGTCGAGACTGGCTAGGTCCAGGCCGAGCGTGTCCTGGCTGCTGATCACGCCATCAGTATTTTTTACCGCCGCAGCGTTCAACGTTTGCTCGCCGCCGCTGGCGAGCGTGCCTTTTTCTCGGTTGTCGAGTGTGCCGCTGAGGGTGGTCTTGACCGCACCCTGACCCGTCAAGGCACCGCCACGGTTGTCCAGATCCTGCGCGTCAAGCGTCAGGCGGGCGTTGGCTGAAAGCGTACCTGCACGGTTGTCGAGTGCTTCGGTGGCGGTTGCCTTGAGGTCACGGCTGGCGACAACGCTCTGGCCACGGTTGTCGATGTTCTTGGCGGTGAGCACCACGTCACCCGTCTGGTTGCGGGTGTTCTCCGGGGTGACGCCCGCTTCGATCATGCCCAGGTTTTCAAGCTGACCCGCACTGGTCAACGCAACGCTGTCTTGGGCAGCGATGGCGCTGCGATTGGTCAACGTACCTTGGGTGGTCGCTTCAACGCGGGTGCCGGCGTAGATCTTGCCCTGGGCGTCCAGGCTCTGTGCCTTGATGACAACCGCTTCGGCGGCGGTGGCTTGCACCAGGCTCAAATGACCATTGGCATCCAGTTGCATGTCGCCGCCACTGGCGAGCATCTTGCCGTCGAGCTTCACGCCTACGCCGGCTTCGCTGCTGACCAGCTTGATTGCGCCGGCGTACATACCGCCCAACGCCGAAGAGTCGATGGCCAGTTGAGGGGCGGTCGCCGGGTCAGCGCCACGTGCCGTAGTTTTCAGGGTCTTGGCATCGACGTCATTGGCGCCGGCGATGATCGTCAGGTTCTTGGCCTGGATCTCGGCATTGATCTTGGCCGAGCGGGTGATGATCTCGAAACGATCGATGTTATTGACGTTGAGCCCGGCACCTTCGATGGAAACGCTGCCTTGATCGACCTGATAGCGGCCGACCTGGCCGTTTTCAATCACTGCTTTACCGGTGGTCAGCGTCGCCTGCGGCGTGTTGATAAACCCGCAGCCGTTGCAGGTGATGCCGTAGGGGTTGGCGACGATCACATGCGCCGACTGCCCCGCCACTTCGGTGTAGCCGCGTAACTGGCTTGGGCTACCGCCATTGACTTCATTGAGGATGGTGCTGGCGGCGCGACCGTTGAGGTTCGAGTTGCCAAGGATGATCCCGCCCAACTGCGTGGACTCGGTGCGATTCGTCGCGTTGTTGAGGATGAGCCCGTTGGCGCCGACGTTGTAGTCCTTGAACTGGTTGTGCGACAGCCCGCTGCCATTGGGCGCCGCGATATTGACGATCGGCACGCCATTCGCGGCCTGGCCCAGGCCGGTGCCGGGTGCACTGACCACAATGCCGTCCGCTTGCGCCAACAACGGTTGCCAGAACATGGCGTTGGCCAGCACCAATGCCAACCCGCGTTTGGGCAGCCCCAAGAAGTTGGAACGATTTTTCAGGGCCGCAGAAGGTTGGCGCGCAAGGAAGGCAAACTGGCGAACGTCCATGTGATGTCTCGATGCCCGAAGG
The DNA here is from genome assembly GCF_016651025.1 of Pseudomonas sp. TH21. Taxonomy (NCBI): domain Bacteria; kingdom Pseudomonadati; phylum Pseudomonadota; class Gammaproteobacteria; order Pseudomonadales; family Pseudomonadaceae; genus Pseudomonas; species Pseudomonas sp. TH21. The sequence continues at coordinate 4,628,449 of NZ_JAEKEQ010000001.1, forward strand.
GCGGTAAAAATTTAAAGGAAGAAATCCAGGCGGAAATAGATCGGCGCTTCACGTTCAGTGATCGGCCCCGGTCGTTCCAAAGAGTGGGCAAAAGTCACCGTGGCGGCGACGTTTTGGCCGCGCGCAAACAGCTCCACGGAGTTGCTGCTCATGCGTCCATGCTGCTCGGCGTTGTAGCGGCCATGGCTGATCACGCCTTGGTCGTAGCCAAGGCTGGTGCCGTACTCGCTGAACACCGGCTGCATCCAGGCCCAGGTCACCGGGCGGCTCCAACGCAGGTCGTTGCGCCAATAGCCGCCGCTATCACCGGCCAGGCTCTGGTCCTTGTAGCCACGAATCGAAGACTGCCCGCCGAGGCTCATGCGTTGTGGGCTGAACAGCACGTCTTCGCTGCGCTGGCCGGTCATCAGGCTGCTGAAACTGAACGACTCGCCCCACAGCTTGAATGGGTACAGGTAGCTCAGCGTGGCGGTGTATTTGCGATAGCGCGCATCGGCCTGGCCGGGGCGTGGGTTGTGATTGGCCTGGGCGTCGAACGCACCGATGCCATCCTGCATGCCCAGGTCGATGTTGAGGAACGAACCGCCAATACGTCGACCATGGTTGATGCCGAACTGCGCTTCGCTCAGTCGGTTGCTGCTCAGGGCGAGCTTGCTGTCTTCGATGAAGTTGTTGGTGCGCAGGTAGGCAACGCCGGTGTTGAGGGAGGTTTTGCTCAGGGCGTCACGGTGAATAACCCGTTCCAGGCGTAACTGATGGTTCTGGCTATCGCCCGATTGCTTGAAGTTGAAGCCGCTGGCTTGGGCCAGTGAGCGGTATTCGGTTTCGCTGTAGCTGTAATTGAGGTTCCACCAACCGAACGGCAGGCTGTAATTGAGCATAGAGTTGCGCGAGGTTTTCTGGTGGTCACTGACCGCATCGTGGCCGCCACGCAGCGACAATTGATCGGCCAGACCGAGTGGATTATCCCAATCCAGACTGGCGCCCCACTGCTGCTCGCCAGTGGCGCGCTGGCCGCCGTTGTGGCGCGACAGGCCGACGCGCCAGGGTTTCTGCGGGGTGTTTTTGACCAGCACTTCGCTGCCGCCCACTTCTTTGCCGGGCGCCAACTCCATCTGGGCCTGGTTCGAGGGCAGACGGTTCAGTTGATCCACCATTTGCTCGATTTCGCGCAGGTTAAGCAGGTCACCCGGTTTGCCTGGGAAGCTCATGGCGAGTTGGCGGTCGGTGATGCCGCTGCCCTCCGCGCCCTTCATGCCTTCCAGACGGCCTTCCACCACTTGCACCTTGAGGTTGCCGCTGGCGAGGTTCTGTTGCGGCAGGTAGGCGCGACTGGTGACGAGGCCTTTGGCGAGGTAGTGGTCGGTGATGACCTTGAGCAGATCATTGAGCTGAGGTACGCCCAGGCACTGGCCAATGTACGGCTTGAGCAAGCTGTTGCGCTCGCCTTCGGAGAGGGCGTCAGCGCCGGTGAGTTCGATGGTTTTGATCAGGAAGCAACGGGTGTCAGCCGGGGCTGTCGGTTTGGCGGAGGCAGCGGTTTTGCCGGGCAGATCCTTGAGTTCTTCGAGGCGGCGCTGCTGCTCTTCGAGCAGGCGATCCTGACGATCGCGGATCAGGTCGGTAACGCCCGGCGTGTTCTGCGGGGTTGCGCCTTGGGCCGTCCCGGCTAAGCCCAGGCATAAAAAAACGGACAGCAGGCTGAGCCTGGTCCGACGCCTGCAACGCCACATGTGTAGATCCCTCTATATAGCCAAGTGCCATCAATGAGCGGCGATCATATGGTGGCGTTATAGTGGCGTCAATTAAATGTACAAATTTGTTTTCTGGACGATACATGGAAAATTGGGACCGCCGCTCAGCCGTACATGGAGGAAATTGAGACGAGCTCTGTAAATATAGCCAAGCACTCTAATCGCTAGGCCAATCAAAAAACCTGCATGGCTGCAGGCTCTTCTCAAGCTAGGTTCTCAATCCAGACAGCAAATCGCCCGCTACCGCATTGCCTCCAGTGCATGCCTCACCTGCTCAACATCCACATGAACATATTTCAGGGTCGTGGCGATACTTCGGTACCCCAACAGGTCCTAGAAGATGTGAAGGTTGCTCTTGGGTTGCTTCATCAAATCGGTAGCGATCGTATGCCGAAAGCCGACTTAGCACTCGGAGCAGAACGCCTCATGCGTTCATTTCAAGAGCTTCTTGGAGAGGTACGGATGTAACCCAAGACTATTCCCCAGTGCTGTTCTTGATTGGGGGCATTTCCCGAGCGCCCTACGTGATCGATGCGATCAAAGAGGCATTCCCGGAATGTGATTTTGCTCCGAGCGACGCATCACTCGGAGTCGTGGACGGTTTATCAGTGTATGCATCACTGACATGAAGGTCTGGTCCCTCAAAACGACTGGAACATTGAACGCCATTATCAATGAGCTTGTAGAACCTCAATATCCAGATCTTCCTTAGCGGCAAGCGAATCACATCCGCGTGTATTGCATCTGTGATAGCCCCAAGACGTTGAATGCTTTACGAATGTTTGCGTCAGTGGGCTCTCTATCCCGTAACCACCTCACAGGTAAGTCGAGATAGCTAGCCCACAGCGCCCCTTGCTTGAAGTCCAGCCACCGATTGGTTTTTGCCATTACCTCCAGATATTGATTCACCAGTGGGTACTGCAGATCCCCAGCTGAATACTTAGCCAACTTGAATGCTTGGGTGTAGTAAATAGAGGAAGCGGCGTAATCGGCTGACCTGTAGAAAACGATCCCCTTAAGCCATTCCACAAGCCATGGCAAACGCCCTGCTATGGAGGCGCAGCTCAACTCTTCGTGGAAAGAATTTACGTCCTCCAAGGTTAAATTTTGGAGGTTCCTCATCACCATGCCTCGCTGCACATACGTGTCAAGATCAGCGGGCTTGTCTAATCTCCAGCGAGAAATAACGTCTGCGCGGATCCGCGCTGCATAGGCGCCGTAGCGCTTCTCCAACCACAAAGTAACGTTATCGGGCACATGCCCATCATGGTCTGTGTGTTCCATCATAAGGTCGCTTGCAGTCTGGCATTTAGCTTCAAAGCCCCCCCAAAAGTAAGGTGCCATTTTGATACCTAGACTGACTCTCTTCTTCATGCGGATTGAAGCCTGGCTCTCTAGTCCAAACTTTTTCCCACTCTCGTCGGGTGGCTCAATTTCTGAAGCATGTTCAATAAGGTATTGATCTAGATTGGCAAGGTATTCCTTGATCTCTACCGCCATCCATCCAGCGTAAAGCCGTGTCTGGCTCAAGGTCTCCTTCAGAAACTCCCTGCCAAAGACCTTTTGAACATCCTGCGTAATGAAGGTGGTGATTCGTGCAATTACAGCGCAGGTAACAATACCGTCTTGGAGCCGTTGCTCAACTGGATTTCCAATCAATGCTTGCGCATTGAAAGAGTCCTCCAAGTTTTTCACCAGCGCAGGAAGGGAAGGTAAATGCTTGCCCGCTTTCCAGTTCCGGGCAGCCCTCTCGTTGCGCTCATGTCGACCTATTTCGTCCTGCGTCCCTGCGGGATCATGGAACGTGGAAAGGCGACAGCCACATGCCGCATAGGCCCAAGCCATTACCTTAGCAAGGGGTGTTGTCATATCCCCATCAACGTTTGAGGGCAGGTACCAACACGGCTCCAGAGGCTGAGGAACGGCATAGATATACCCTTGCATCACGATCCAGGTACGAGCCGCAGAGCGCACCGCTATTTCAATGGCATAGCTCGTTAGAAAATAGCGTGTGGTGTCGGCCTTGGTCATGTACGTACCCATCTGTTTAATCAGGGACACGTACGACTCGTGCAGGTCATTGAGTAATTCGCGGATTTGCTCCGCTCGGAACCCACATCGGACATACCGCCCTAGCGTGCTTGTAAGGAGCTTCGCGATATCCTCAAATGTGCTCTGCAAATGGCAGTCCTCCTTCGCCAGGCGCTGCATTCGCTTTTGGTAAGTCTTCGCCATGCTCTGATCGAACTCGGTTTCGTCGAGACGATCATGGGCCTTTCGGGGCATCACGCCAGACGCCGCAACCGCATACTTAACCACGTCGCCTAGAGTGGGTGATGTGTACACTCTTTCCATGATGTGTTTCCCCGAAGTGCCCGTGTGGCTTACTGCTGATTAGGGTTCATTTGCTTACCTCGGTTTCCGTGCACAAGGGAGTTGGTGGTGTTCGAACCATTGGTACCTCGGTTCGTGTTTAACGAGTCAGAACGGTGATTGTTCTGAACGCGCTGGTGGTTGGATGGTTGCTGATTCGACGGTTTGTTCGACATGGTGTTACTCCTGAGTAATGGAGGCGCAGCGTGATTGAGCGCGCTCCTTGGGTGACGCCTGCAGATTACTCAGTGCCCCCTCATCACTCCACGTCGAAACTGGCGACGTTCTTTTTATACGTTTGGGAACTTACAGAACGTCAAGGCGCCCCCCGTACATTTTTTTTCAGCGCTAGCAGTTGAACAATTAGGTCTGTCTGAGCGGCATAGTCATCACACCCATAAAGCGCGGCACACTGAATCAGAGATGAATCAATTTCTGGAAAATTGAATCGCCCCGGGTCTCATTATTCGCGATTAGTTGATAGGTGCCGCCTAGCGCTTCATGCGATAGCGCGTAGAACGACGACAGCGATGGCTGATTATCAAGATCAATGAGCAGGGTCCGAACACCTGCATCGGCGCAGAACGCACCTAAATTGGCGCCAACCGTGGTCTTACCCGGCCCGCCTTTGGTTGAAACGACTGCAGCGACTTTCATGGAGCTTCCCTCTGAATCGTAAGATTTGGGACGGCTTCATGCTGGTCACACTGTGCACTTTGATCACCCTGGAGAAATCCAAGGCAAAAAAAAGCCTGCATCTCTGCAGGCTTTTCTCAATGTCTGGCTCCACGACCTGGACTCGAACCAGGGACCCAATGATTAACAGTCATTTGCTCTACCAACTGAGCTATCGCGGAATGCGCCGTATGTTACTGATTGAAAAGGAGAAGTCAAGCTTTCTCTGGTATTTCAAGTGATTAAACCGGATGACCGGTTGCGAGCCGGTGCTCCTTTGCCAGTTCCAGCCAGGCCAGGGCTGCCGGTGGCAGGTGGGCGTTGGTGCGCCAGGCCAGGGCGATGTGCCAGTCGGTGTGGGGTTCGTCCAAGGGGATCAGGGCGATGCCGGGGTGTTGGTGTTTGTGCGCCAGCATGCGCGGCAGGAAGGCGACGCCGAGGCCGGCGGCGACCAGGTCGACGATGAAGTCGATCTGTCCGCTGCGTGCGGTGACACGCGGCGTGACGCCTTTGCGCTCGCAGGCGGCGAGGATCTTGGCGTTGAGGGCGAAGCCGGCTTCGAAGAGGATGAACGGTGAATCGGCGAGGCCGGTAAAGTCGATGCGTGAGCGCCGCGCCAGTGGGTGACTGATGGGCAACACCGCCATCAGCGGTTCATTGCGCACGGGCTGGTAGTCGAACGCTTCATCCACCGGCAGCAGCAAGGCGGCGAGGTCGACCTCCCCCGCTTCCAGGCATTCGCGCAGGCGTTTGCTGCCGTATTCGGTGAGTTCGATGTCGATGTCCGGGTAGCGGCTGCGGTAGGTGGCGAACATGGTCGCGAACAGCACGCCGCAGCCCACCGGTGGCAGGCCAATGCGCAATACACCGCGCTTGAGGCCGCGCAAATCGTTGATCTCGGCCACCAGGTCGTTGCGTTCGGCGAGCAGCACCAGGGCCCGGCGATAGGCGATTTCGCCGGCGGCGGTGAGTTCGTTGCGGTGACCCAGGCGGTTGAGCAGTGGCGTGCCCAGTTCGTCCTCCAGGGTCTTGACCGCCTTGCTCACGGTGGACTGGGTCAGGGAGACCACCTCGGCCGCCTGGGAGAAACCGCCCTGGCGGACCACTTCGACAAAGGCGCGCAGTGTTCTGAGGTTCATCGGTATTCCCTTTGCGACTGGATGCCAGTGATAAAAGTTGTTTTTATCATGCCATAAATTTCCTTATCCTCAAGCCACCTTGCCTTGTGGAGACACTGTTGATGATCATCTCGTCCGCTTCCGATTACCGCGCCGCCGCCAAACGCAAGCTGCCGCGCTTTCTGTTCGACTACATCGACGGCGGCGCCTACGCCGAGCACACGATGCGCGCGAACAGTTCGGACCTGGCCGAGATCAGCCTGCGCCAGCGCGTCCTGCGCAATGTCGACAACCTGAGCCTGAAAACCAGCGTGTTCGGCCAGGAACTGGCGATGCCGGTGATCCTCAGCCCCGTCGGCCTGACCGGCATGTACGCGCGACGCGGTGAAGTGCAGGCCGCAAAAGCGGCGGCCAAGCAGGGCATTCCCTTCTGCCTGTCGACGGTGTCGGTGTGTTCGATTGAAGAAGTGGCGTCGCAGAGCCCGCAGTCGATCTGGTTCCAGCTGTATGTGCTCAAGGACCGTGGCTTCATGCGCAATGCCCTGGAGCGCGCCCAGGCGGCCGGGGTCACCACGCTGGTGTTCACGGTCGACATGCCCACACCTGGCGCGCGCTATCGCGATGCGCATTCGGGCATGTCGGGTCCGTTCGCGGCACAGCGGCGCATGCTGCAGGCCGTCACCAAGCCACAATGGGCCTTCGATGTGGGCCTGATGGGACGTCCGCACGACCTCGGCAATATCTCCAGATACCTGGGCAAACCGACGCACCTGGAAGACTACATTGGCTGGCTGGCCAACAACTTCGACCCGTCGATCAGCTGGAAAGACCTGGAGTGGATCCGCGAGTTCTGGAAGGGACCGATGATCATCAAGGGCATCCTCGACCCGCAGGACGCCAAGGACGCCGTGAGTTTTGGCGCCGATGGCATCGTGGTCTCCAACCATGGTGGCCGCCAGCTCGACGGCGTGCTGTCCACCGCCAAGGCGCTGCCACCGATTGCCGATGCGGTCGGCGATGACCTCACGGTGCTGGTCGACTCCGGCATCCGTTCCGGACTGGACGTGGTGCGCATGCTCGCCCTGGGCGCCAAGGCGTGCCTGCTGGGCCGCGCGACTGCCTATGCACTGGCCGCCGATGGCCAGCACGGGGTGGAGAACCTGCTGGATATCTTCGCCAAGGAAATGCGCGTGGCCATGACCCTGACCGGCGTCACTTCGATCGACCAGATCGACCGCACCACCCTGGTCTAGCCCTGCTGCTCGACGATACCGCGCGCCTTGAGGTGCGCCAGTTGCTCAGCCGACAGGCCCAGCCGCTGCCCGAGGATATCATCGGTGTGTTGCCCCAGCATCGGAGCCGGCCGCACATATTCCACCGGCGTCCCGGACATCTTGATCGGGCTGCCGACCATGGCGAAATCGGGATTCTGCGGGTGGGGGATTTTCACCATCAGGTTGCGCGCGATCACTTGGGGCTCTTCCAGCGATTGCGCGATGGAGTTGATCGCCCCCACCGGCACCTTCGAGGCATGAATGCACGCCACCCACTCATCGGCCGTACGCCCGAGAAAGTGCGCCGAGAGCAACTCGACGATCTCGGCGCGGTGGGCCACGCGGTCGGCATTGCGGCGAAAGCGCGGGTCATCCGGCAGGTGCGGCAAGCCGATGCTCTGGCACAACGCGACGAACTGGCTGTCGTTGCCACAGGCAATGATGAAGTCGCGGTCGGCTGCCCGGAACACCTGGTAAGGCACGATATTGGCGTGGGCGTTGCCATAGCGCTGCGGCACCTTGCCCGAGGCCAGGTAGTTCATGCTCTGGTTGGCCAAGGTCGCGACCTGCACGTCGAGCAAGGCCATGTCGATATGCTGGCCGACGCCTGTGCGCTCGCGGCTGAGCAGCGCGGCCTGGATCGCCACCGTGGAATACAGGCCGGTCATCAGGTCGGAAAAGGCCACGCCGACTTTTTGCGGACCGCCACCCGGCAGATCGTCGCGCTCGCCGGTGATGCTCATCAGGCCACCGATGCCCTGGATGATGAAGTCGTAGCCCGGTTCTTCGGCACGCGGGCCGGTCTGGCCAAAACCGGTGATGGAGCAGTACACCAGACGCGGATTGATCTCGGCCAGGGTCGCGTAATCCAGGCCGTAGCGCGCCAGGGAACCGGCCTTGTAGTTCTCGATCAACACATCGGAACTCGCCGCCAGTGCCCGTACCAACTCCTGCCCTTCCGCACTGGCCAGATCGATGGCCACCGACAATTTGCCGCGATTGGTGGACTGGTAATAAGACGCCTGCCCGGACGACTCGCCGGTGTCGGTCTTCATCCACGGCGGGCCCCAGCCACGTGTGTCGTCACCGCTTTGCGGCCGTTCGATCTTGATCACTTCCGCGCCGAGGTCCGCCAGCACTTGCCCACACCACGGGCCGGCCAACACACGGCTTAAATCCAGTACCCGCAAACCTGTCAATGCACCCATTGTTCTTATCCTGTGAGGTTGGGAAATCAGCCGACTGCCGGCTCTTCATGGCGCAGGGAAATCCCCAGCAACGCCCGCCGCCGCAACCAGGGGCTGGGGCGGTAGCGCGGGTCATGGGTGAGTTCGCTCATACGCTGCAAAATTGTCAGCAAACGTCGCGGGCCAAGCGCATCGCCCCAGGCCAGCGGGCCGTTGGGATAGCCCAGGCCCAATTGCACCGCCTGGTCGATATCGGCGGGGGTGGCGATCCGTTGCTGCGCGATGTCGCAGGCCAGGTTGACCACCATCGCCAGGGTGCGCTGGGCGACAAAACCGACACTGTCACCGATCACGGTCACCCCGACCCCATCCGCCGCGAGCAAGGCATGCGCAGCATCACGCATGGCGGCAGAGGTCAGCGGGTTTTGCATCAGGGTGCGCTGGCGCGACAGGTCCGTCAGCACATCGATGCACACGGTGCGCGCCGGATCGGTGTCGAAGTGCACCGACGCGCTGGTCGCGTCCCGCCCATAAGGTGCCAGCAGGCACAGCGCGTCCGGCGACGGTTGTGGCGTGTTTTCCAGCTGGGCGCCGAGGTCGATCAGCAAGGCACTGAGGCGCGCATGGTCTTCACTGTTTTCGGTGGCGATCCACACCGGTGGCTGTTGCCGCACCGTCGGTACGGGCTGAGGCTGCGGGGCGTCCACTAACTGACCGTTTTCATAGCGGTAGAAACCCTGCCCGGTCTTGCGCCCGAGGCGCCCGCCCACCAGCATCTGCCGGGTCAGCGGTGACGGCCGGTAGCGCGGCTCCTGGTAGAACTGGGTGTAGATCGATTCCATCACCGGGTGTGACACGTCCAGGCCGGTGAGGTCGAGCAGTTCCAGCGGCCCCATGCGGAAGCCGGCGCCGTCACGCAGGATGCGGTCGATATCGCCCCGCGCAGCGATGCCCTCGTCGAGCATCTTCAGGGCTTCGGTGCCATAGGCGCGCCCGGCGTGGTTGACGATGAAGCCCGGGGTGTCCTTGGCGCGCACGCCGCGATGGCCCATGCGTGCAACCAATGCGAGCAGCGCGGTGGCGACGTGCGGCGCCGTGGCCAGCCCGTCGATGACCTCCACGACGCGCATCAACGGCACCGGGTTGAAAAAGTGCAGGCCCGCCACGCGTTCCGGGTAGCGGCAGCCGGTGGCGATGGCGGTCACGGACAGCGAGGACGTGTTGGTGGCGAGGATGCAATGCGGGCTGACAATGCCTTCCAGCTGTTGCAGCAGGCCGCGCTTGGCGTCGAGATTTTCGACGATGGCTTCGACCACCAGATCGCAATGCTGCAGGTCATCGATAAGCTCAACCACCTGCACGTTGGCCCACGCCGCATCCATCGCCGCCTGGCTGATCTTGCCCTTGCCCACCAACTTGGCAAACGTGGCGCCGAGGTTGTCGCGGGCCGCTTGCGCAGCGCCGTCGCGGGCATCGAACAGGCGCACCGCCACACCGGCTTGAGCGGCGATCTGCGCAATGCCCGCGCCCATCACACCGGTGCCCACCAGGCCCAACGTATTAAGGGTGTCGGTCATGCTTATTCCCCCCGGTATTCAGGCGTGCGTTTCTCGAAGAACGCCGCAGCGCCCTCCTTCTGGTCCTTTGAATCGAACAACAACTGGAAGGCCTTGCGCTCCAGTACCAGCGCACTTTCCAGCGGCAGGTCGGCACCGGCCAGCATCACTTCCTTGATCTGCTCGACTGCCAGGGGCGGCAGTGCGGCAATCTGCGCCGCCAGCTCCAGCGCCCGAGGCAGGGTCTGGTCGTCGCTGACGACTTCGCTGAGCATGCCCATCGCCAAGGCTTCTCGTGCGCCGACCATGCACCCGGTGAGCGCGATGCGCATCGCCTGGAACTTACCCACCGCGCGGATCAACCGCTGGGTACCGCCCGCCCCCGGCATCAAGCCCAGCTTGACCTCCGGCTGGGCAAACCGCGCCGATTCGCCGGCGATGATCAGGTCGCAATGCATCGCCAACTCGCAACCGCCGCCCAGGGCAAACCCGTTGACCGCGGCAATCACCGGCTTGGGGCAACGGCTGATGGCTTCCCACAGGTACTCGGTGTGGCGTCGATACATATCGATTGCGCCTGCGCTGGCGAACTCTTTGATATCGGCTCCGGCGACAAAAAACTGCGCGCCACCGGTCAGCACAATCGCACGCACCTCGCGGCGTTTGGCGAGTGCCCGAAAATGCTCGGCAAGGGCCTCACGCACCTGGGCATTCAGGGCGTTCTTGACCTCGGGGCGATGAATACGGACCACGGCCACGCCGTTGTCGTGGACGTCGAGGGTTACCACGGGTTGGTCTGCGCTGGTCACATTCACTCCTGCTGCAACGTTCTTGTTAGTCGGCCTGTCACTTGTTTCGCTGTGCGAAATAACATTCCGTATTTAGCCATGATCATAAGTATCGACCCTGCAGGTGTAAACGCAAAACCCCCAATCCATTTGAAAATAGCCGCTAACCCGCTGTTTCCACAGGTGTTATCAGCAAGCGTCGGAAAACCTCAACATCTTGCTTTGTTTCGCTGTGCGGAATAGAATTTTGTTTTGTTGATTTTATAAAAAAATGAGGCTTAACATGCGCCGTCAAAACGCGGACCCGGATAGCTCAGAAGTCCCGGCTGGCAACCACGCTTTCGAGCATGTGTTGATTGACCCGATGAACAACGATGAGGAGGAAGACAAGGACCGCCAGTTCGTCACTGCGCTGGCCCGTGGCCTGGAACTGCTGCGCTGCTTTACGCCCAGCGAGAGTGTGCTGGGCAACCAGGAACTGGCGCGCAAGACCGGGCTGCCGAAACCGACGATCACCCGCATGACCCACACGTTGACCCGCTTGGGTTACCTCAAGCACCTGCCGCAGTCAGGCCGGTACCAGTTGGATGTGGGCGTGATGGCCTTCGGTTACGCGATGCTGTCGAACCTGTCGATCCGGGCCGTGGCCCACCCGTTGATGGAGACGATGGCCAAGTACGCCCAGGCGGCCGTTGCCATGGCCACCCGGGACCGCCTGGACATGGTCTACCTGGACGTGGTCCAGGGCGAAGCGAACATGACGATGCGCCGCCAGGTCGGTACGCGCCTGCCGTTGCACTTGAGTTCGGCAGGCCGCGCCTGCCTGGCGGCGATGCCGGAAAACGAGCGCGAGTTCATGCTCGACCATATCCGCCAGCGTCATCTGGAGGACTGGCCGACACTGCGCAAGGGGCTGGAACGCGCGTTCAGGGACTACACCGACTTCGGCTATTGCATGTCGATCGGAGAGTGGCACCGCGATGTAAACGCCATCGCCGTACCGCTGCTGCACCCACAACATGGCTTGCTGGCGTTCAACTGTGGCGGACCGAGTTTTCACCTTTCCCGGGAGAAACTCGAAGACGACATCGGACCGCGCCTCAAGCACATGGTGAACAATATCGTGGCCGCCACCCGCTAGCTGGATCGGTGTGCGGCCTCGGCAGATTGACGATAACAGGCCCGCTGAACGGGCCGCTGAGGAATGCACATGATCCGAGACCCGCAAACACTTCATATCCTGGTGGATGCCATTGCGCAGTTCGTCAACGAAGCGCTGATCCCACGGGAAAACGAAGTCGCCGAGACCGATGAAATCCCGGCGGACATCGTCAGCCAATTCCAGGAAATGGGCCTGTTCGGCCTGACTATTCCCGAAGCCTACGGCGGCCTGGGGCTGACCATGGAAGAAGAGGTGACCATCGCCTTTGAGCTGGGGCGCACCTCCCCCGCCTTCCGCTCCTACTTCGGCACCAACAACGGTATCGGCTCCATCGGCATCCTGCTCGATGGCACCGAAGCGCAGAAGGCGCATTACCTGCCGTTGCTGGCCAGCGGCGAGCTGCTCAGTTCGTTCTGTCTCACCGAACCGGACTCGGGCTCGGATGCCGCCTCGCTGAAAACCACCGCGGTGCGCGACGGCGATCACTATGTAATCAACGGCACCAAGCGCTTTATCACCAACGCGCCCCACGCCGGGATTTTCACGGTGATGGCCCGTACTGACACGGCGATTCGCGGCTCGGGCGGTATCAGCGCGTTTATCGTCGAACGTGAAACACCGGGGCTGTCGCTGGGCAAGCGCGACCACAAGATGGGCCAGCAAGGTGCGCATACCAGCGATGTGATCTTCGACAACGTGCGCGTTCCGGCCAGCCAATTGATCGGCGGCGTCGAAGGCGTGGGCTTCAAGACCGCGATGAAGGTCCTCGACAAGGGGCGCCTGCACATCGCGGCCGTCAGCGTGGGAGCGGCAGAGCGCATGCTCAACGACGCGCTCAACTACGCCATCGAACGCAAGCAATTCGGCCAGCCGATTGCCGAATTCCAACTGATCCAGGCCATGCTTGCCGACAGCAAGGCCGAGATCTACGCCGCCCGTTGCATGGTGCTCGATGCCGCGCGCAGACGCGACGAAGGCCAGGACATCGGTACCGAAGCCTCGTGCTCGAAGATGTTCGCCACGGAAATGTGCGGGCGGGTAGCCGACCGTTGTGTGCAGATTCATGGGGGTGCCGGCTATATCAGCGAGTACGCCATCGAACGGTTTTACCGGGATGTGCGCCTGTTCCGCCTGTATGAAGGGACCACGCAAATCCAGCAACTGGTGATCGCCCGCAACATGATTCGCGCGGCGCAGCGCTAGGACTCACCGCAATACCCATACCCAATGCCCTAACAACTACAAACAAGGTATCGCTATGGAAGTCGCCGCATCGGCGGGCGCGTTGTCGCCTGCCAAAAACCACCTGTGGATCATCGTATTCATCTTTTGCTTCCTCGGCCTGCTGATCGATGGCGCCGACCTGATGCTGCTGTCCTACAGCCTCAGCAGCCTCAAAGCCGAGTTCGGCCTGAGCAGCGTCGAAGCCGGCAGCCTGGGCAGTTTCACCCTGGCCGGCATGGCCATCGGCGGGATCTACGGCGGCTGGGCCTGTGACCGTTTTGGCCGGGTGAAAACCGTGGTGTGGAGCATCGTGCTGTTCTCTGTCGGCACCGCCATCCTGGGCATGACCCACAGCTATTGGCAGTTTGCGAGCACGCGGTTTTTCGCCTCCCTCGGCCTGGGCGCGCTGTACGTGGCGTGCAACACCCTGATGGCCGAATACGTGCCGACGCGCTATCGCACCACCGTCCTCGGCACGCTGCAGGCGGGCTGGTCGGTGGGGTATATCGTCGCCACCTTGCTGGCCGGCTGGATCCTGCCTGAACACGGCTGGCGCTGGCTGTTCTACGTGGCGATCATCCCGGTGGTCCTCGCAGTCCTGATGCAACGCCTGGTTCCGGAACCCCAGGCCTGGCTGACGGCCCGCGCCGAACGCGCGCGGCAGAAAGCCGATGGCACCCGGCACGCGCAGAAGAGCAAGCCCGACGGCATGTTCAAACTGATTTTCAGCGATCCAAAAGCCAGCCGCATGTTCCTGCTCTGGGCCCTCACCGCAGGCTTCCTGCAGTTCGGCTACTACGGCGTGAACAACTGGATGCCGTCGTACCTGGAAAGCGAGCTGGGGATGAACTTCAAGTCGATGACCAGCTACATGGTCGGCACCTACGCGGCGATGATCTTCGGCAAGATCCTCGCCGGCCTGGCGGCGGACCGCCTGGGTCGGCGTACGGTGTTTGCCGTGGGTGCGTTGGGCACCGCGATCTTCCTGCCGGTGATCGTACTGTTCCAAAGCCCCGAGAACATCTTGTGGATGCTGGTGGTGTTCGGCTTCCTGTACGGGATTCCCTATGGCGTCAACGCCACCTACATGACTGAAAGCTTCGAAGCCAAGTTTCGCGGTTCGGCAGTGGGGGGCCTACAACATCGGCCGCATCGGTGCCGCCGTGGCGCCAGCCGCCATTGGTTTCCTGGCATCCCACGGCTCCATCGGCGTGGGCTTTCTGGTGATGGGCGGCGCGTACTTTATCTGCGGGGTGATCCCGGCGCTGTTTATCCGCGATAAACAGTTCGATCCACAAAAACAGTAAAGCCGAGCGGGCCGGTGGCAGCGCCGGCCCTTGTTTGCCAAATAACTGGCGTCAGTCTTTGCTTGCCGGTTTAACCTGAAAAGAAGGCGATTGATTTATAAGGGTTTTAATTTAGTTAAAACCAATTGGCATGGATCTGGCTCTAACCTCTTTCAAGCAGGTTACGCGATGACAAGACGTGCGGCAGTGCCCAGGGGTTATAACCCACTGTAAAGCGGTTTAAACTATTCCCATGTTTTACGGAACTGAAGGAACAGTAAGACGCTTGGCACTCGCCACTCTCATCGAGCCTGTAAGACAGCCAAGTGCTTAGAGGCCGATCGTTTATGAAAACACCCACCCAGACCAACGCAATTGACTTCGACAGTGCCAAATTGCAACGCCTGGGCTTTGGTCAGCCGTCCCTCCTGCCGCGCCGTCCCATCACCCTTCTGCAACTTCGCCAGCAACTGGGCATGCAACTGCAGACCAGCCTGGAACCGGAGCGCATCCTCGCGACGTTTTTCCGCGAGATCCAGCGCCTGGTGCCGCTGGACGCCCTGCAATATCGCCACGCTGCCAGCGATCTGCGCCTGGAGTTCGGTCATCGCGGCCACCATTCGATGAGCTATAGCCTGAGCCACGAAGGCGAGCATCTGGGCGAGCTGATTTTCCGGCGCAACCAGCGCCTGCTGGAAGAGGAACTCGGCCAGCTGGAGTCGCTGCTGGCAACCTTGCTCTACCCGATGCGCAACGCCCTGCTCTACCGCGCCGCCACCCGCAGCGCGCTGCGTGATCCGTTGACCGAGACCGGCAACCGGATTGCCATGGACCAGACCCTGCAACGGGAAATCGACATGGCACGTCGTCACCTGAACCCGCTGTCGCTGCTGATGCTGGACATCGACCACTTCAAGAACATCAACGACACCTACGGCCACGCCGCCGGCGATAACGTCCTGCGCGCCGTTGCCGGAGCGATCAAGGCCCAGTTGCGCAATGTCGACATGGTCTTCAGGTTTGGTGGGGAAGAGTTTCTGATCCTGCTGTCGAACACCGGCCGGGATGCAGCCGCAATGGTCGGCGAACGCCTGCGCCAGGCGGCACAGGCCCAGGATTATTCGGCGGAGGGTAAACGGATCGAATTGACGGTGAGCCTCGGCTGCTCGACCTTGCTGGCCGCCGAGTCTGCGGAAAGCCTGCTGCGCCGGGCCGACAACGCCTTGTACGTGGCCAAGCGCGAAGGCCGCAACCGCCTGGCGATGGCAGGGTAACCCCCACCACCGCCGTTACATCAGGCTTCGCTGGCCACCCGCGCCGGGCGCTCACGCACCAGCACCGCCGGCTTTTCCTTCTCCAGGCGCATGCAGCTTTCCAGGAACAGGTACATGTAGTCGTAGCTCTTGCACACGGCCTGGCGCAGCTCAACCTGCAAGGCTTTGCTGGGGTTCATGCCGGCCAGGGTGCAGATGATTTCCAGCGCCTCCCACGGGTGGGCGTCATCGTACTGGGCATGCATCTTCAGCCACTTCATCGCGCGCTTGCGGTCTTCCTCGGGGAAAGCCGCCGCGTAGACACCGGTGGAACACACCACCGCCGACCACTCCCCAGTCGCCCCCTCGATCGCGTAGTTGGTCGCGGCGATGGCCACGATCAGCGAATCGGCCGAGCTGGTGTGCCAGCACCAATGGCTGAGCGCGTGCAGCTCCGGCGGCACGTTCTGCGCCTGCAGTTCTTCGAGGCTGACGCCATGCGCACGGGCCCAATGCACCCAATAATCGGCGTGGTTCAGTTCCACGCGAATGTTGCGCATCAGCCAGCGTCGCGCCATATCCTCCCCAGGATGGCGGGCAAACTTGGTCTTGGTAAGGTTCTGTGCCATGTACAAGGCAAACTGTTCCACCACGGGCCAGCCACCGATCAGGTAGTGACGCAGGGTCTTGGCGCTGAGCGTGTTATCGCGCATGCGCTGGTACAGTTCGTGTTCGACAACGCGCCGCTTGCTCTCGCTACAGTCCTGGATCAGTTGTTGCGCCCAGGCGGGGTAACTCGAGGCTTCCATAAGCGGGCCGGTTCTGTTGAATGTGTCGATCACTGTCGGGCTCCTTTTTAAGTGTGATGTACAGACCAGCAAAGGTTTCAGCGGAATGTGCCGGGCGCCTTGAATAACAGGGGCTGCGGCCGCGAAGGTCGACACTGCAGACTATCAAAGGTAAACAACTGCGGTCGTTCGATCAGGTAACCCTGAGCGTAATCCACCCCGATCTCGAGCAACGCCTGTTCGATGTGCGGTGTTTCAACAAACTCTGCAATTGTGCGCTTACCCATGACGTGGCCAATGTGATTGATCACTTCAACCATCGCGCGGTTAATCGGGTCGTCCAGCATATCCTTTACGAAACTTCCATCGATCTTCAGGAAGTCTACAGGTAAATGTTTGAGATAAGCGAATGAGGACATTCCGGCGCAGAAGTCATCCAGCGAGAAATGACAGCCTAAGGCCTTGAGTTCATTAATAAAGCGGATCGCACTGCCCAAGTTTGCAATTGCACTGGTTTCAGTAATTTCAAAACAGATCATGCTGGGCGGAATACTGTAAGTATGAAATTTCTCACGCAAGAATCCGAGGAAGTCATCATCACCGATAGTAATGCCTGACAGATTGATCGCACACATGGCCATCGGACGCCCCGGACGTTCGTGCATGCAGGCGGCAATCAGCTTGAAGACATTCTCGACCACCCAGCGGTCCAGGGAAGTCATCAGACCGTAGCGCTCGGCCGCCGGGATAAAGCTGTCCGGCAGGATGATGCGCCCGCCCTCATCGTGCAGGCGCAGCAGGATTTCTATATGCCCGTTGCCGCCGTCAGTGTGCCCCAGCGGCATGATTTCCTGGGCGTACAGGCAGAAGCGGTTTTCTTCCAACGCCATGTGCAGCCGCTGCACCCAGGCCATTTCGCCAAAGCGCACCGACAGTTCCGAGTCATCGGCGTGGTACACCTGCACGCGGTTGCGGCCTTTTTCCTTGGCCATGTAGCACGCCATGTCAGCCGCCCGCAGCGACGTTTCAAGGGTGGTCGGCGTGTGCCCGATGTGCACCAGGCCGATGCTGACGGTGGTCATGAACGGCCGGCCCTTCCACACGAAGTGCAGGCTTTGCACGGTATGACGCAGGCTCTCGGCGATTTTTTCCGCCACCGGTGCCGGGCAGTTCTCCAGCAGGATGCCGAACTCATCGCCGCCCAGGCGGGCCAGGGTGTCGCCTTCGCGCAGGTCCGACTGCAACAGTGCGCAGATATGCCGCAACAGCTCGTCACCCGCCGCATGGCCGCAGGTGTCGTTGACCAGCTTGAACTGGTCCAGGTCGAGAAACATCAACGCATGCCGCCCGCTCTGCGCGCCCCCGGCCGGGTGCAGCACCTGTTCCAGGCGGAACTCGAACTCGCGGCGGTTGGCCAGACCGGTCAGGGCGTCATGGGTCGCCTGCCACGACAGGTTGGCGATGTACTGGCGCTCCTGGGTCATGTCGTGCAGCACCAGCACCGCGCCCGTGACCTTGCTCGCGCTGCGGATCGGCGCGCCCACCAGGTTGACCGAAACGGTGCTGCCGTCCAGGCGCTGGATTGTTTTCGAATGCTCGCTGCCGCTGCTGAGCTGGCCCTTGACGATGTGCTCGATCAAGGTGAAACCGTCGGGCTGGGCATTGTCATCCAGCAGGTTGAACAACGCCGCCAGCGGCAGGCCCTGGGCCTGCGCCGTGTTCCAATGGGTCAGCGCCTCGGCCGCCGGGTTCAGGTAGGTGATGCTGCCTTCAACGTCGGTGGTGATCACGCCATCGCCAATCGACTCCAGGGTGATCTGCGCCCGCTCCTTCTCTTCCTGCAGCGCATCGGCAAAGGCATGGCGCTGGGCCAGGAGCTTGTGGGTGCGCAGCAGCGCCAGCACGATCAAGCCCAGGGCCGTGGTCAGGTTGGTGATCAGCAGCAGCCGCAGGATCATCCGCGAGCCTTCGCCCAACGCGTCGCTGAACGCCTTGGCGGCGGGTGTCACGCCTTCGTTGATGGCAATGATGTGCGCCTTCCATTGGCGCACATCATTGGCGTTGACCTGGTCACGGCGGATCGCCTGATGCATCTCCCGGGCCAGGTCATCGAGCTGCATCAGGTAGCCATCGCCCACCGTCCACAGCTCGATGGCTTTTTCCAGGTAGCTGAAATGCCGGAAATTGAGGTACAGCCAGATCAGGCTGGAGACGTCATCGGGATGGTTGCCGCCCTTGAGGATGCCCAGGCGGGCGGCAGCAAGATCGGGCGTGGGCCGATCCAGGGCGATGCGCAGCTCATGCCCGCCCTGGGGCACGGCAATCGCCTGCTGATACTTGAGATAGGTGGATTCGTCACGGTTGTCGGCGTAGAGCGTCAGGTAGTAGATCGCGTCTTTCTGGCCCTTCGACCACAGGCTTTCACCGGCCACGTAGCCGCGTACCGCCGAAAGCACGTAGAGACTGACGCAGCCCAACAATGCCTGAAACAGAACGACGGCGATGAAGGGCCACACAATGCCCAACAGCCGAGGCGTTCCGAGAGTCCGCTTTTGCTTCATGAAGTCCCTTACACATGCACTGCCCAATACGCACGCGAAAATCCGCTTCCGATAGCTAAGCCTAGGCTAAATCAACGCACTTGCTGCAAGTGTCCATATAGCTTGGCGTACAGGCCGCCATCGGCAATCAACTGCTGATGATCGCCGTCCTCAGCAATATGACCGCCGTCGAACACTAATACTCGATCCGCTTGCTTAACCGCCGACAAACGGTGAGCAATGATCAGTGTAGTACGGCCACTGAGAAACCGCGCCAGCGCCTGGTGCAGGTTGTATTCGGTGGCGGCATCGAGGGCGGAGGTCGCCTCGTCGAGGATCACCACTTTCGGCTCGGCGAGGACCATGCGCGCGATCGCCAGGCGCTGGCGCTGCCCGCCGGAAAAGCGCACGCCAGAGCGTCCCACCACACTGTCCAGACCCTGCGGCAGGGCTTTGACGGTGGCGTCCAACTGGGCAATTTCCAGCGCCTGCCAGCAGGCCTGGTCAGTGCGCTCACGCCCCATGGTCAGGTTGGCGCGAACGGTGTCGTTGAACAGCGCCGGGTGTTGCAGCACCACCGCGACGTTCTCGCGAATGGTCTCCAGGCCGATGGCCTGCTGGGTCGCTCCGCCGAAACGGATACTGCCGGCCTGCGGCGTGTACAGCCCGAGCAGCAACTGCACCAGGGTACTTTTGCCGCCGCCGCTGGCACCGACAATCGCGACCTTTTCACCGGGAGCGATGGCAAGGTTCAACTGGTTGAGCACCAGGTCATCGCCATAGCCGAAGTCCAGGCCGCGGACTTCGATGCCGACGGTTTCGCGGCCGCTGAACGGGTCTTCGCCGCCCGCATATTGCGGCTCGTCGGCACGCGCCAGCAGCTCGTTGATCCGCGTCAGCGCGCCACCCGCAGCGTAGTAGGCGTATTGCAGGTTGAGCAGTTGCTCCACCGGGCCGATCATGAACCACAAGTAGCTGAATACCGCGAGCATCTGGCCGATGGAAAGGTTGGAAAACAGCACCGTCAGCATCGCCGCCGCCCGGAAGATGTCGATACCGAACTGGAACAGCAAGCCACTGGCGCGGCTGGACGCGTCGCTTTTCCATTGCGAATTGATCGCGTAGTCACGCACTTCCTGGGCGCGCTGGCCAAGGCGTCCGAGGAAGAAGCCCTGGCGGTTGCCGGCGCGTACTTCCTGGATGGCGTCCAGGGTTTCGGTCAGCGCCTGGGTGAAGCGCGAGGTGCTGTCGTTTTCGAGCTTCTTCAGGTGTTTGACGCGCTTGCCCAATTGCACCGTGGCGTAGATCACCAGCGGGTTGAACAGCAGGATCAGCAAGGCCAGTTGCCAATGCATCCACACCAGGATGGCCGAGGTGCCGACCAGCGTGAGCATGGCCACCAGGAAGCGGCTGAGGGTTTCGCCGACGAACTTGTCCAGGGTGTCCAGGTCGGTGACCAGGTGCGTGGTCACCGTGCCGCTGCCCAGGCTTTCGTACTCGCCCAGGGAGATGCGCTTGAGGCGTTCGATCAGGCGCACGCGGATGCGGTACACGATGTCCTTGGCCAACCGCGCAAACAAGCGCGCCTGCACCACGTTGAACACCAGGGCGCCGCACCGCAGCGTCAGCGTCACCAGCAGCATCAGGCCGATATAACCGGCTGCTTTCTGCCAGCCCAGGGGCAGCGCATGGTTCATCACCTTGAGCGCGGCATCGCCGTGGCCCAGCAGCACTTCGTCCACCAGCAACGGCAACAGCAAGGGAATGGGCACGCTGCACAGGGTCGCCAGCACGGCAACGCCATTGGCGATCCACAGGGATTTACGGTGCCGCAAGGCCAGGCGGCGAATTTCCGCCCAGGTCAGTCGGTCGACGCGTTTGGGTTGCTCATCGGGCCGGTCATACACAGGCAGCTCGCTCCAGCCAACGGGCGAGCAAGGGCGACAGTTCCGACAGCGGCTGGTAGCCGTTGGTCAGCAACGCGAGCTGGCCATTGCGTTCGGCCAGCAGCGTCGGGAAACCGGCGATGCCCAAATCCTGGACCCAGGTGAAATCGGCGGCGGTCGCGGCGTGCTGCTCGGCACGGTCGAACGCACCGGCAAACTCGATGCGCGGGATGCCGGCCTGCTCGGCCAGCTCCACCAGCACGCTGGCGAGGGTCACATCGCGACCCTCGACATAAAACGCGCGCTGGATCAGCCCCAGCAGTGTCCACGCGCAATCCGGCGCCAGGCTGCGCGCGGTGACGATGGCGCGACAGGCGGGCTCGGTGTCATAGACAAAACCGTCGGGCAACGCACCTTCGCGCTTGAACGGCTGGCCGGTGGCATCGGTGACGGCCTGCCAGTGCTCCAGGATGTAGCGCCGGGTGGTCGGTTCCAGCGCCGCGCCGCTGCCGGTGCGCAAGCCGCCCACCACCAGGTGCAGTTCCACCCCGGCCGCCTGGGCCTGCTCTACCAACGCCTGCGCCACCGGGGCAAAGCCCCAGCACCAGGAACACATCGGGTCCATTACATAGAGCAGGCGCGCGGACATGGGTCAGGCCTCGGAAGGGGTTTGCTTATAGTTGAAGCCAATCGGGTGCGGCATGTTGCGGGCCTTGGCCAGCTCGATCTGCTTTTGCCGGTCGATCGCGCTGCGACGGGTCTTCTCCGGCAGCTTATCCCAGCAATGTGGACAACTGATGCCGGCCACATAGTGCTCGGACGCGCGGTCTTCCACGCTCACCGGTGTGCGGCAGGCATGACATTGATCGTAGTCGCCTTCGCTCAAGTCGTGGCGCACAGTCACGCGATTGTCGAACACAAAGCAGTCGCCCTGCCATTTGGTTTCTGCCTGGGGCACCTCTTCGAGGTACTTCAGGATGCCGCCCTTGAGATGGTAGACCTCATCGAACCCTTCGCTGAGCATATAGCTCGAGGCCTTCTCGCAACGAATGCCGCCGGTGCAGAACATCGCGACTTTCTTGTGCTTGGCAGGGTCGAAGTTGGCTTTGATATAGTCGGGAAATTCGCGAAAACTAGTGGTTTTCGGATCGATTGCGCCTTCAAAGGTGCCAATCGATACTTCGTAGTCGTTACGCGTGTCGATCAACAGCACTTCCGGATCGCTGATCAGCGCGTTCCAGTCTTGTGGATCAACGTAGGTACCGACTTTTTTGTTCGGGTCGACGCCTTCGACACCCAGGGTCACGATCTCTTTCTTGAGCTTGACCTTGGTGCGGTAGAACGGCTGGTCGTCGCAGTACGATTCCTTGTGGTCGATGTCGACCATGCGTGGATCGTTCTTCAGCCACGCCATCAGCCCGTCAATGCCTTCGCGGCTGCCGGAAACGGTGCCGTTGATGCCTTCTTCGGCGATCAGCAAGGTGCCTTTGATGCCATTGTCGACCATTGCTTGCAGCAATGGCTCGCGCAGGGCGACGTAATCTTCCAGGGTGACGAACTTATACAGTGCCGCCACGACAATCGGTTGAGTCATGGGTGTTCTCTCCAGGTGGCTACCCTCGTAAGGGGTGAACCGGATGTCGGCAGCTGCGGGCTTTTAACCGCAAGCTGCCAGTAAACGCAAAAAAAACGCGCCGACTGGGCGGCGCGTTGCGGATTCTAGCAAAACCCCGATGCGACTGCATCGACACTCAATCACCGATATTTCCTTGACGCCCTCACGGCATTGGCTGACCTCGGCCCAGACCACCTGCGTGATAGCGTCTTGCGTCGCCCATGGGACCCGCCTTTGGACAGTTTTATTGGAAGATCGATTGATATGGACACCTCAACTCCAAGCAGTCCGCTACTGGCGCAACTGGTGGAACACCCCGTCACTCCTGGCGCAGGGAGGGTCGATTTGAGTACCGCCTTGAATAGACTCAAACTCACCAGCGTCTTCGACATTGTCGACCAGCCCAAGGCCGAATTCATCCGTCAATTGGCTCAATACACTGATGACGATGGCGCCCAGGCCTATGAAAATGCGCTGTCCTACGCCACCCAGTTGCAATGGCTGCACGACCAACAATCATTCAGCCCGCGCCCTGCCCCCTCCCACAGCAAGCGCGACCTGGGTTCAAAGGCGCCCAGCCCGCTCAACGAGGACTGGGGGAATGTCTGCCACCCGGAGGCCATCGCCGCTATCGACTCACCGGTTGCCTACCTGCGCACGCTGTTTCTTTTTGCAACTCAACTGGAAAAAAAAACCGCGGCAACCAGTAAAAAAAAAATCCTGTTGAGCCAACGACGTCCGGACCTGGGACGCTTATTGATCGACCACGACACAACCTATTCTCAACGCCCCCTGCTGACACTCATTGATGAGATGTTGCACGTGCAGATCCAGCTCCACCATCCGGATAAGGACCTGCATCAACAACTCAGCAGGGCGCGCTACCCCATGGCGTTGCCTTACCACCATCATCATCGCCAGTGCCAGCTGGCACTCTCGGGAACCCGGTACTCCCTGGGTGAGTTGAATTATCGAATCAGCAAACGCTTGCCGTTTGACGACGCCAGCAGCGCACGCTATGCCACGGTCACAAAGCCCAATGCCAATACCCAGCGGCTGCTGGGTGAACTGAGTCCGGAGCAGCAAAAGCTCTTGGCGCAATCGCTCGTTCCGGAAGACACTTTGTATGAAATCTACTACGGCCGGCCTCGGAAACCGCCGACCCAGATGGCAATCCCACTGGAAAACCTCGACGTCTTCTTGAAAAGTACGGCGTTGAACAGCCTCCAATTGCAGGCACTGTTGGCGCAAAACAGTTTCGCTCCCCACGCCTCTCTCTCGACCAAGGGCCAGACACTGCCGACCTTTGGGGCGCGCTACGTCAACGGTACTGGTGACCCGCCCATGACTGTGGAGGGCATCTCCACCAGCAGGCAAACCGCGCAACTGCTGAATACCTCGCACGACCGGTTTGATCGCATGCAACGGATGATCCGCCTGCAACAGTGGGTCAATCTGCCTTTCGCCGAGCTGGACACTTTGATCGTCAGCGCCATGGAGTGTGAGGGCACAGCCAACTCGAGCCTGCGCATCAGCCCCAATACCCTGCGCGCACAAGGCGTCTACCGCTACCTGAGTCGGCACTACGCCCTTAAGCCATTGGAGTTTTCCGCGTGGCTGCATCGCTTGCCCGTTCAGGCCAGCGCCAATGAGCAGCCGCTGTTCGATCAAGTGTTCAACCGCACAGCGGTGTCCTCGCAACCCCTGCCGCTGGACGACCAGGCCTTCGATTCACACACCCGCCAGCAACTCTGCGCCGCGCTGACGTTGAGGGACACGCCGGATTCACTGCAATTGCTCATCGAGGCCACGCCGGCCCCTGTCGCCCGAAACCTTGCCACGTACTCCGCGATCTATCGGCAAGCGCGGATCGCTCAAGTCTTCGGCCTTTCTGTCCTGCACTGCAAACAACTGGCTGACGTGCTCGGCCCGTCGACCTGGGCGTCGCTGGTCACCCCCACATTACGCATCAAGAAAGCCGCTCCGATGGATTTTCTCGATGTGCTGATGCAAATGGACTGGGCCGTCACGTGGCTCAAGGCCTGCGGTACCAGCGTGACGCAGCTGCGCCAGCAATTGCTGCTGGAACCCATTACTGACAGCCCGGCACTGCAACGCGGGGTCGACCTGCTGAGACAAGGGTCGCACTCATGCATCCAACAGTTCCTGGAAAGCCCGGAGCCGGCCGTCTACAGCAATGAGCTGAAACTCTACTACGGCCAACATTTTATGCCTGAGCCTGAGCCTGAGCTGGCACCGGTACACCTGATCCTGCTGGTTCCAGACATCACCACATTGTTGTCCTTGCCGGTTAACGGCACGTCGCTACGTCAATTGCTGCTCAACCCTCATTGGCTGGACAGCGAGATGACGAAAGGCGCGCTGGTCGGGCTGAACCTGGGCACGCTTTATCTATTACAGCGTTTCAGAGACTGCTGCGATACGTATGGCCTGGCGCAGGACAGCCTCCTGGCGTTTTTCCAGGGCGCCAACAACAACGGGCCGCAAAACCCCAACGCCCAGCTGAGTCAATGGTTGGGCTGGGATGAACGCGAGCTGCGCGTGCTCACGGCGACATTGCCCTCAGGCATGGTCAGGTCCATGGACCAACTGGATTGGATCATGCGCTGCCGGCAAGCCTGCACCCTCACCCGACTCTCCAGCCAGACCCTGCTCGACACCAGCGAACTGGATATCCAAAGCGACTTCAGCAGTTGGCAGTCCGTGGGTGAAGCCGTCGTCGCCGCACGTCAATAACGCTGCATCTCAATCAGCAGACTCAAGGAATGACTATGTCTGAGAACCTCGACCAACGGCTTAATGAAGCCAGGCGTGATGCCATGCTGAGCTACTATCTGGCTCACTGCATCAGCGCCGACCTTAAAGACGCGTTGCAGACACCCAACGACCTGTACGACTACTGGCTACTGGACGTACAAGTCAGCGAAGCAGTGCCGACCAGCCCGGTCGCCAGTGCGATCACCAGCCTGCAACACTACATAAACCGCATCCACTCAGGCCTCGAACCGGGTTATGAGACCCCGGGCATGTCGCCACACGAGACCCTGGCCTGGCAGAACTCCCTGCACACTTACCCCCTCTGGAGCGCCAGCCAGCAACTGCGCTATCACCCGCACAATTTCCTCGACCCCACGCTGCGCGAGGACAAGAGCGACAGCTTTGCGCAACTGGAAAACGAACTCCAACAGCATCGACTCCAACCCGACACCGCACTGAAGGCCGTGCAAGGCTTCCTGTCACGGTTCGAAGAGGTCGCCAGCATTCAAACGCTCAATGGCTACATTGATGGCAATGTCGGACAGTTGGAGACCAGCACTTATTATTTCGTCGGCAAGTCCGCCACCGACAGCATCTATTATTGGCGTTCGCTGGACCTGTCCAAACGCTCGACCGCCAACCCTGACGCACCTGCACCTCTGGCCTGGACAGACTGGAAACCCATCAACCTGACGTTTGGCGCCGATACACCGGCCCACAGTATCCGTCCCGTCCTGTTCAATCAGCGGCTATTTATGGTTTGGGCCGAGATCATCAAGCCGGCCCCGCACCACTCCTTCAAGGCACAGGGCAATGGCAATGGCAATGGCGACAACGAAGAGGACGGGGATGAAAAACAACGCCAGGCTGAATGGCTGAACAGCCAGTTCGTGAAGTTTCGCCTGTGCTTTTCCTATAAAAAACTGGATGGCACCTGGAGCTTTGCGCACACGGGGCTGGAAGAGCACTGCGTCACGCGGGGTATCAACGCACTCACGCCAGCGCAACTTATCGGCATCACGCAGACCATTGCCGTAGTCGATAGCCGCTCTCCTCACACCCTGTTCCTGGGTATACGCGCCAACACGCTGAATCATGGCAGCGATCAAATGGGCGAATTCTTCCAAGCCATCAGTATCGATCAGTCATTGAGCATAAAAATCGTCGCCAGCGCAGGCAGCCCCGGCCGCTACAAAATCGTGCCAGGTTCAGCCGTAGCCCAGGAAGCCCTCCGATTGCTGGAAGCCTATGAATCCACACAAAACACGCCACTACAGAAAGCGTTGTTGGGCGGCGTCGACAAGGACAACCTGTTTTCCAGCGCGTTACTTCCGCCGTTCGCTCACCAATACTTCCGTCTGTTTTTCGATATAAACAAAGACAACTTACAGTTCAAGACACGCCTGGCGCAGGAACAAGACGAAAGAACGGTAGTCCTGGACGCTCAAACACCCCAGATCGAAGATCAGCGAACGTGGGACTTTGAATCCAAAAGCACAGCCATAGTCACCACCGATACAGCCACCACCGCCTTTGATCCCGCCACCAACGAATTCGTCTTCACCTCAAGAATCGTCAAGCCCTTTCTGCAGACGTACAGCATCACCCTTGCATCCCGGTACTCCGAGATGAGCATTACCCTGAGCACCCAGTCGGCGTTGCATGACTCTACCTTGTCCGAAGTTGAACTCATCAGCGGTTCGGTCATCAGGATCGACTGCGCGATACATCCCAGTGCAGACGCCACGTATCACTCGATGTTCTTTAAAAACCCCAAGACCGGAAAAAGCTATTCCAATGCCATTTATGACAAAGACTCCATATTGTTCAGGCTTGAGAAAGAGATGAAATCAAGGCCGGACCCGAGACCCGGGCATACCGACCAATACGTTCCCATCTTCGAATACTCCCTGGCAGGGAAGTTTCTCAACAAAAATGCATTCCTCCACTTATATACCCATCATCAGGATCCCTTCCTGGTGATACTCGACCGTTACAGCGGCTACCACCTGCCAGGTGATGAAGTCGCCAACCCAAAACTGCACTTCGTGAATGACGTGAGGCTGGAGCTGGGTAACACTTTCACGCCGACGTTGCGTTTCTACAAGCACGTCATCATGCAATCCAAACTGAAGGACGTGCCCACTCCGCAAGCCATTAATAACAACACTGCCCAAATCCTCAACGACTCGGACCTCGATCACGAGAGTCTGGTAGGCGCCTCCCCCGAACTCGCAGCCGGGCACCTGGCAAGTACGCGGGTAAAGTTACCCAATGAGCAACCCGCATCAGCCATCACGCTGATCCATGGGGTCATCACGCTTGAGAGCAGAGAGAACCAGGTGACTGTCCTCGGCTATGCACTCAAGGCCGTCAAATGCGCCCTTGCCACCTCCGTTGCCGTCGACAAGCCCGCGCATTCCCCACGAATTACGCGCCAACAGCAAAACACCGGAGCGACCCACGAGTGGATTGATTTTTCCACAAGCTTCGCCCCGAGTGTCCCGGCCATCCGACTCAACACCACGGTGGCGAGTCAACTGACCCAACATTCCACGGTCAGCTTCGACCCAGTATTTTTACGCTCCCCCGATGACTGGACGGAACCGGCACTGACTGCGGACGCCACCCCCGAGCCCCCGGATTTCCAGGGCGCGCACGGTAAAAATTTGCGCGAACTGTTTATCTACTTACCCTGGACCATCGCCCATTACTTCAACCAGCAGCAGCAATACGCTCACGCCCAGACCTGGTTGCACGCCCTGTTCGACCCACTCCACCCAGACACCGGGGCCCTCAGTGCCCTGCCAGGCAACCCGGTAGAACTGAGCTTCGCCTGCCAACACCCCGAGAGCCCGCATTACCTGGCTCTCAGCTTTCCGACATACCTGCGTAAGGCGCTGTACCACCTCAATGTGGATATCCTGATCAACCGGGGCGACGCGGCTTATCGCCAAGTGAGCCCCGACAGCCTGGCCGAAGCCAAACTCTGGTACATCCAGGCGCAGAACCTGCTCGGCATGCGCCCGACGGTCACACGTGCCGATACCTGGACCTCCCGCACCTTGGACGCACTGGCGACGGTGTCCTCCCAGGCCATACGCCAGTTGGAACATCAACCCGAATACACCACCGTACTGTCCCGGCACTGCAAGACCACGGGGCAACACACTTGGCTCATGGACAGCCCCTATTTGTTCCGCCCGCTGAACACGCAACTGGTCGCACGCTGGGACATATTGGAAAGTCGCCTGCACGGGCTTCGCCATCATCTGGATATTTCCGGCAAGCCATTGCGCCAGACACTCTTTGCGCCCCCCTTGTCCCCTGCCGCGCTGCTGACGCGAAATGCACAGGGCGCTGCGGGTGACGCCAGTACATCGCCACCGGTCCGTCCTGAAGTGGGTCACTACCGGTTCCAGGTCATGCTGGGGCACGCCTTGAGCGCGGTCGACAGCCTGGCGCAGTTCGGCACCACGCTGCTCACCTTGATCGAGCGCAAGGAACAGGCGCACTACCTTGAGGTGCAACAGCAAAACGCCTGGCAGTTGGCCGAACTGGTGTTGACCCAACAGACCCAGGCCGTTGCCATCGATGAAAAAAATAAAGATGCCCTGCGTTGCAGCCGAGCAATCGTCGAGGGGCGACTGGACTTCCTGACACGTCAGCTCAGCGAAGGCATCAGCACCGGTGAAATTTCGGCCGGCCAACACTATCTGGAGAGCGCCGCCTGGGAGAGAAAAGTCGCGATTGCCGGTATAGGCGCCGGCGCCGCCATGCTGTTGCCGAATATCTTCGGCACGTCGTCCGGAGGGATGCGTTGGGAGGGGGCGTTTCATGCCTATCAGGCCTTCGCCCAGGGCGAAGCCAACATCGCCCGCGCCAACGGTAACGAATTGGAGCGCACTGAACAGTTAAATCGTCGCGCTCAAGAATGGGCCCACGCCGAACAACAGGCTCGCCTGGAACTGGCCCAGATCGACACCCTGCTGCTGGTGCATGCCGAGCAGGAAAAAGCCACTCGCCTGCAACTACGCAGTGCCCACACCGCATTGGCCCAGGCCAAGTCAGCCTACCAATTACTCGGCATGCGCTTTACCGGGACCCAGCTCTATCAATGGCTCACGGCCCAACTGAGCACGTTCTATTACGCGCTGTATGACAACGTCCACTCCCTGTGCCTGGCCGCTGAAGCCTGCTGGCAGTACGAAACCACCGACAGCCGGCAGTTCTTTCAAGGTGGGGCCTGGCATCACACCTGCCGAGGACTGCTGAGCGCGGAAAGCTTGAAACTGAACCTGGTGAAGATGAACACCGCGTACCTGCAACACACACCTCGCGAGCTGGAAATCAGCAAAACCATGTCACTGCGCCATCGCCTGATCGAGTGTCAGGTCGTGACCGGCCAACAGACCTTCGAAATCACCGCGCCTGCCAAAACCTGGACTGAACATAAAGCGCAATTGGTCAGCAGCGGCACCATCAGCTTCGCCCTGACTCAAGCGCTCCTGGATGAGGACTACCCTGGGCAGACCCTGCGCAGGATCAAGCATGTCAGCGTCACACTACCCGCCTTGCTAGGACCTTATGAAGACATCAAGGCAACACTGACCCAGACCCGAAACGAACTCCAGATGCCCGATGGCACCCTCAGGACCGACTTCAGGGCACACCAGCAAATCGCCTTGTCACGCGGTCTGGACGACAACGGCCTGTTTACGCTCAACTTCGACAACGACCCACGCTACCTGCCGTTTGAATACACGGGGGCGATATCGTGCTGGCGCTTGAACTTTCCCAATCCGCTGCAACAAAAAAACCTGCTTGAATCCATCACCGACATCATCATTCATGTGCGCTACACGGCCAGGCCTGGCAGGAGTGAAACATGAGCACTCAGGCGAATGAATCGCCCCTCAAGGTGCCATCGCTGCCTAAAGCCAGCTCCGCCATCGAGGGCGTCGCCAAAGGCTGGGGCAACGTGGGCGCTGATGGCACGGCGACTTTTGAGGTTGGGTTGCCGATTTCCACTGGCCGTGGTTATGCACCTACGTTGTCGCTGATCTATCGCAGCACGGCGGGTAACAGTGCGTTCGGTTTCGGCTGGGACGTCAATCCGGGTGCCGTCACACGGCGTACCCAGCAGGGCGTCCCCGATTACACCGCAGCCGATACATTCCAGGGTCCGGATGCACAGCAATGGATGCCCGAACGCACCGCCGCGGGCACGCTTGTCCAGACACAACGCGATAGTTTTGACCAGGTGCCGCTAGGCCGCCACTACGTCGTCACGCGCTACTTTCCGAGGGTCGAACAGCGCTTCGAGCGCGTCGAGCATTGGCGTTCAGAGGGCGATGCGGCCGGGTTCTGGCTGATCCAGGCGGCTGACGGCAGCCGGCACGTGTACGGCAAAACGCCTGCGGCGCGTATCGCTGATCCCGATAACCTGAGCCATGTGGCGCAATGGCTGCTTGAGGAAAGCCTGAACGCCCATGGCGAGCATATCGGTTACCAATACCTGGCCGAGACCGATACTCGCACGGAACCCCATGACAGCCGGGCCCAGCGTTATCTGCATAAAGTGTGTTACGGCAACGTCATGGCGAGGGAAAAAGAGACGCTGTATTTGCTCAAGAATGACGATTTGTCCCGTCAGGCGTGGCACTTTTACCTGCTGTTCGACTACGGTCAACGCACCACCGCCAACGATAAGTTGCCTTCCTACGACGCGCTCAACCCGTGGCTCCCACGCGAAGATCCGTTTTCCAGTTTCATCTACGGTTTTGAACTACGAACGCTGCGACTGTGTCGGCAAATCCTGATGTTTCACGCCTTCGCAGATGCCCCCGACATGGGCCCCTCACCTGTCTTGGTCAAACGCCTGCGGTTCGAACACAAAACCTTTCCCAACGGGCTCAACACCTTGCTAGCGGTACACGAGCAGGCCGTTGACGCCCAGGGAACGCTCACCAGCCTGCCGCCGCAAGAATATCTGTATCAATACTCAGGCCTGAAACTGGATGCCCGCCGCTACCAGCGTTTCGTGGACGTGCCCGGTCTCAATGACGGCCAGCGCTATCAACTGGTGGATCTATTCGGCGAGGGCTTACCGGGAATCTTGTACCGCGGTGATCAAGCCTGGTACTACCGGGCACCCCAGAGAGATGAGGCGTCTACAGGCGATGGGGTGACGTACGCTCCCGCTCAAGAACTGCCGGCTATTCCCGTGGCGGACGGTTCACGCCCGGTCTATCAGGCCTTGCTCGATATCGATGGTGACGGTCGGCTGGAATGGGTCCTGGCCCGACCGGGCATGAGCGGTTTCTTCAGCCTGGCCCCACAACGTAAAGACGCGGGGTTCGTACGGTTCGATGCGTTCCCGGTGGAGTTCTTGCACACCCATGCGATATTTGCCGACCTGATGAGCAGCGGCTTGGCTGATATCGCACTGGTAGGCCCGCGTAGCGTGCGCCTGTATGCCAACCGGCACAGCGGTTTCCAGCAGGGCATCGAGCAGGCGCACACGATCGACGGCGACGACTTACCGTCCTTCCTCGGTTCTTCCGCCGACTGGGTTGGCTTCAGCGACATACTTGGCAGCGGCCAGCAGCACCTGGTGCGTATACGACACAACGAGATCAAATGCTGGCCCAACCTGGGCCATGGGCGATTCGGCAAAGGGAGAGTATTGGCCACCTTGCCTTTCAGGGAAACGACATTCAATGCTTCCAACGTGTTGCTGGCGGATCTGGATGGCTGCGGTGCCAGCGACTTGCTGTACCTGACGACCCATGAGGTACGCATTTTCACCAACAAGGGCGGTAATGGCTTTGCCAAAACCCCGTTGGTCTTACCCTGGCCATCAGGCGTTCAGCACGACGCCTTATGCCAGGTGAGCGTGGCGGACCTGCAAGGCAACGGTTACGCCAGCCTGATCATCAGCGTCACGCACCCACACCCTCGCCATTGGCGCTACGATTTTTTTGATAGCAGGCCTTGTCTACTCAGCATTACCAACAACAATCTGGGCGCACAAGTAGAGGTGAGCTACCGCAGCAGCGCCCAGGAATGGCTGGACGAGAAAAGGCAGCACCAGGCCGAAGGCAGGCAGGCCGTCTGCCGATTGCCCTTCGCACTGACCCTGGTTAAACGCCAGAGGCAGCGCGATGAGATCAGTCATCACACACTGACCCAGCATTTCAGCTATCGCCAAGGGTTTTACGCCCCCCATGAACGCGCCTTCCAGGGTTTTGGCTTGCTGCTTCAAACCGACATCGAGACCGGCACCCATGACACGCCCGGAGCAGGGACGCACACCAAACGCTGGTTTCACACCGGCCAGGCGCTGGATATGCCCAAGGACGACTACAGCCAGCACGACCCTGACGCCATCACGCTCGGCCGCACGTTGCTGGCGACACATGATGCCCCCCAACAGCCGCAACCGACCGACCATCACGACCGCGTGATCGCGTCGCCCACGCCACCGGAGACACGGGCGGCAACCTACGCGCTCAGGGGCTTGCCGCTACGGGTGGAAGTGTTCGCCCTTGACCCGGCCAACAGCACACCCTATTCGGTGCAGCAGTACCGCTATCTGGTCCGTCGCTTGCCCCCGGCATCCGGCTCGCAACCCTGGCCGCGAATGCTGCCACTGACGCTGGAGTCCGTGCATTATCAGTACGAACAGGTGCCCGATGATCCGGTCTGCGAACACCAGGTCAACTTGCGCTGGGATGCCTACGCCAGCCTGGTCCACAGCGTCACGGTGCATGGCGCGCGGCGCAAGACGGTCAGTGACACACCACCGGCACTGCTCGAGGATGAGCATCAGCGACAATGGTGGCGTGACACCCACGACCCGGCTCAGCAGGTGTTTTATCTGCGCGAAACCTTGGTGCAGTGGATTCATCAACCCAACGACGACCAATGGCGATTGGGACTGCCCTATCGTCAACGCAACAACGCCTGGACCCTGCCTGACGGGCAGCCACCTGCGGGGTTGAACGCATCGGCTATCCGCTACGAGATATTGATCGACCGGCTTTCAGGTCCACTGGGGCCACAAGCACCGCGCGAGCTGAGCGGCTTGACGATCCAGCACTACCGCGAACCGGGCGGCAAAGGGCAAACCTTGCCCCCTGGAACAGCAAACTTCCAGGGGCTGGCGGATTATCAAGAAAGCGCTGAACTGGTCCCCAACGCGCTCCAGGCGCTGGAGAAAATTCCCGACATGCCCGGCCAATCCGCCGAAGACCTGCCGAGCCGCCTGGGCCGAATCGGTTACCGGCCCATGGCGCTGTTTTTTCATGCCAATGACCAGGAACGCCAATCGTCCCCCCTCTGGTCAATTCGCCGTCAGTTTCCGCGCTACTTCAACGCCAAACACTTCTTTCGTCTACACACTTGGCGCCTGACTCAGGCCGAGGGCGAAACCACGCTGACCTATGACCCTTACGGGCTTCAGGTCATCCAGGTCAAACAACCCGACGGCTGCATCACCCGCGTCCAGCATGACTACCGCCTGCTCCAGCCGATCAGCATCACCGATCCAAACGGCACGACCGAGCAAGCGCTCTACGATGCGTTCGGTCGCTTGCTCGCGACCAGCATCAACGGGCAAGCATCGGCAACGTCCGTGGGCTTCGGGCCATTGTCGGCGTATCGACGGCCGGTAGACGCATCCATCGAATCCGCCATTCAAGCACCCGCAACGATCCTCGGCGAGGCAGCCCGTACCTGGCTCTACGACCCATTCAGTTGGATGGGTTCGATCGCACCGACGGACAGGCAGGCGCACTGGGTCACCCAGCGCTATATCTCACCAGACGGACACATACGCGCCACCGCCCGGTTGCGCCTGAAAAAAAAGGCCAGCGCCTTGAGTGCGAGCGAGAAAGCCTTGTCCGACTTGATCCAGAAGGCCCAGCGCGAACCCGCCCGAAGCCTGATGTTGGCAGCTGATCGCTATACCCACGATCAGGAACAGCTCATCCACATGAGCCTGGTCTCCCATGACGGCTTCGGGCGCATCCTGCAAAGCAAACAACAAGCCGAGCCGGGGCCGGCCTGTGCGGTGGGCGACAACGCTGACCTGACGGTCAAGGACGGCGCCATCCAGACGGTTCAGGCTGATCCGCGCTGGTGTGTCAGCGAACACACCGAGTACAGCCCCACGGGGCGGATCATGCGGGTGTATCGCACCTATTACGCCGACCGCCACCGGTACATCGACGGTCAGTCACTGCAGCAGTTCCTGCCTGGCGACAGGCAGTTCCATGACCCCCTCGGCCGCCCCACCCGCACCCTCACCGCCAGGAAAACACTACGGCAAATCACCTACTGGGCCTGGTACACCGTCAGCGAGGATGAAAATGATACGTCTGGAGCGCAGGTAGACCCCTCGGCTGAACACTGAAGCCAGGGGAAGCGTGGCCGTCTCACCGTTGAGAGACGGCCAAACGGCTTTGTTCACTCAACGTGCCGCCGTCCGTGAAGCCCTGGAACTGGCGGGTTTATAGCGACGCCACGCGGAGGAGTCGGACTCCCAAGGGGCGTCGACCCGTTGTTGATGCCGATAGAACGTCACGCGGCCTGCCAGTTGCTGTCGATGCCGATACAGCCAGCGCAGCTCAGAACCCGTGGCAGAAACCGCGGACTTATTGATCACAACGTCCATGTCCAGATCATCCAGAGCAAAGTGCGCCTGGCGCAGGCTCTGAGGGTCCGTCAGCGTCTTCAACGCCGACTTGCTGGCGCGGCTGACCAGCTTGTGCTGGAACGCACTCAAGTTCACATCTATGTAGCCTTCAAGGGTGCGTTCGAAGGAAGAGTCACTGGAAGAAAAATCACTGACGAATTTCTTCGCGAACTCCCGGTTGGCGGTGGTCGATGTGCAGCCCGAATACTTGGACACAATAGCGCCATAGAATTGCCGTGCGACCTGCCCCCCTTGCTCTGCGATCGTTTGCTCATACTCGGACTCGCCGATCCTGCCGAGCCCGCGCCGAATGTACGCGTCGACACTTACGGCCAGCGCCGCAGTTGCCGCCCCCATCTCCTCGACGCCGAAATAGGCAGCCATGATGTCCCCGCGTGCCGTCAGCTTTGACCAGAAGCTGCGATAGATCCGCACGGTGTTGGCCAAGCCGAAAAGGATATCGCCTCGACTGGGTTGGAATTGCTCGCCAAAAGACACTTGCCCGCCATCAACATCCTTGAACAGCAAGGGGTTGCCCAGGGTCATCGCATACAGGTTCAGGCCGTCCACGTCGCCCAACGGGTCCGGGCTGATCCAGCGTTGCAGCCACGGCGCGTAATACCGTGATCCGTAGTAATACAACCCTGTCGCATCGCGCTCCTTACCTGCATAGCGGCGAACCTTATAGCGAGCTCGCTGCGTATCGTTGGTAGCCCACCACGCCGTCGCGCCATAAGGATAATAATGCTCCTGGCTCAGCAACTGGGCCTGCTCGTCCAGTTCCAGCAAGCTGCTATTGAGGTGATCGAGGAGGCTGAATTGCACGTGCTCGTCTTTCATATCGCTGGGGCGACCCTGCTCCCATTGCAACACCGTGACATGACCGCCGCCGATATCGATCTCCAGCACGTTCAAGCGCTTGCCTGCTTGTACATGCAGGCGCAAACCCGGCAAGTAGCATGTCAGTTGTGTATGGGGTTTCCCCGCGACCTGCTGGCTTCTGATTTTGGCTGCCCGTTGGCCCTGGCCGTCGTAGAGGTAACTTTCCACATCCGGATCACCCTGCTCACGCCACACCTGAGTCACATGGGTGAGCTGATTCCGCACGTCCCAGCCTAACTGTTGGCCGCTGCCGAGCACGTGTTGGTTGCCATTGGCATCAAACATCATTGCCCATTGCCGCGGTGCACCGTCAGTCACCGGCAAGGCGCGATTGCTGCCCGCAGCGACACGCATGTCCCGGGTATGACCGGCTCCGCTACTCGGCACATGGCGAACGCTCGTCAAGTTGCCATGTTCATCGTAACGGTAATGTTGGGTGTAATTACGCCAGAGCCCGGTGTCAGTTGCACCGAACGTCACCCGTCCCGGCGCCGCCTGGCCACCGCTGTTGCCGGCATTTTCCCGACCGGTGGCCTGGGTCAGCTGGTACAGACTGTCGTACTGGTAACGGTTGACCGCATCAATACGCGCATTG
The DNA here is from genome assembly GCF_016651025.1 of Pseudomonas sp. TH21. Taxonomy (NCBI): domain Bacteria; kingdom Pseudomonadati; phylum Pseudomonadota; class Gammaproteobacteria; order Pseudomonadales; family Pseudomonadaceae; genus Pseudomonas; species Pseudomonas sp. TH21. The sequence goes on from NZ_JAEKEQ010000001.1 coordinate 4,664,883, forward strand.
GTGTGCCATTGCGTCGGCTGCGCCTGGTCGCTGAGGCTGAGGATGTTGCCTACCGGGTCGTACTCGTACACAAGGTCCTGTAAAGGCTTGGCGGCCTCGCCCTTGCGATGCACCGTCAGTTGCAACAGACGATTATCCTCAGCGGCGTATTTCGCCAGCTTGGTAACGCCATTACCCATCCGTTCGGAGATCACCAGACCGCTGGCGTTGTACACGCGCTGGTTCGTCAAAACCTGGCGTGAGCCGCCACGGAGGGTCAGCGCAACCTCCTTCAGCCAGCCTTGCTGCCCATAGAGCCAGTGTCGGCGATTGCCCTGGGCGTCGACCTGCTCCAGCAGCGCCCCCGTGGCATCGTAGCGCCAAGTCGTAGTATGGGCCTTGGGCTCCAGCTGTTCGGCTTGTTCGTCATGACTGGATGGCCAGTCAACTGCCGACGCATCCAAGCGAAACCGTCGAGTCTGCTGCGTGACGCTTCCATCGATCCCGTACTCATCCATCACCAAGACACCGGCCGGGTCCGCGTGGCGAATCAGCCGACCACAACGGTTGACGGCCGCCTCGGCGGGTTCGGCGGCCGCATAGGTCAGGCGCTCGACACAACGCGGACGTGGTTCATTGGCCGCCTGTTCAAACACGGCCACTGGGCGTAACAGGCGGTCGTAGCGCCGCTCGTGATGAGCTAGACGCGAATCCCAGCGATGCAACAGCTGCCCTGCTTCACCATGTATCAGCAGGCGCCAGCCGGCATCGGCGCTCTCGGTGCGCACAGGCTCGCCCGACAGGCTGTAAATGGTCGATTGTGACGCCACACCCGCAGCGCCGCGCGCAAATTGCCGCGGGTCCCACTGGCTGAGCAAAAGACCATTGGCCCCAAAAACCTGGCGGGTGACCCGTGCCTGCGGAGTCTGCGTCACGCTCTCGCGATGATAGTGAACAGCACGCACAGCCAGCCCGCGAGGATCCATGGCCTTCAAGGTCGGTGTATTTCGATGCAAAGAAGTGGACATAAACTCATGACCTGATCAGCTAAGGTCAAAAAAGTCTAGGGAACCCCTTTAGGGCGTGGGGGGTACTGCGAGGATGTTTTATGTGTCTAATTACAGGCACAGGATACGGCAACCTGCGAGCGCGAACGCGCCGCGCCCGCAGGCCTCGGGCTGCGGGCTCAGTGCCCGCCGGCGCAGGTCGGCGAGGCCGGGGCTGCGTCGATTTTCGCCCATTCTTCAGGCGTGTAGGTGTGCAGCGCCAGCGCATGAAATTCGCTCATCAGGTCACCCAGGGTGGCGTAGACCTTCTGGTGGCGCTTGACGCGGTTGAGCCCCTCGAACTGCGGGCTGACCAGTACGGCCTTGAAGTGGGTTTGCAGCCCACGGCTGTGCATGTGGCTTTCATCCAGCACGCTCAAGTGGTCCGGGCCCAGGGCGGCAAGTGCCGTTTCGATACGCTGTTGCATGCTCATTCCTGCTTACTTCTTCTTGGCCGGTGCGGCGGCTTTTGGCGTCAGCTCGTTGGTCATGTCTTCCAACAGCTTGTTCACCACCGGTACGGCGCTTTCCAGTTTTTCCTGGGTCATCTGGGCCGATTGCTGGGTCAGCTGCGGCATTTTCTCGAGGACTTTCTTGCCCAGTGGCGACTGGTAGAACGCGACCAGGTCCTTGAGCTCGGATTCGCTGAAGTTGCTGGTGTAGAGCTTGACCATGTCCGGTTTCAGCTTCGGCCAGCCGATGGCCTGGTCGAGGGCGGCGTTGGCCTTGGCCTGGTAGCTGTCCAGTACGGACTGCTTGGCGGCAGGCGCCTTGGTCTGTTCGAAACGCTGGGCGAACATTTGCTGCACTTGCATGTACACCGGGGTACCCAGCTTGTCGGCGTGGGCCAGGGTAAGGAAGGCTTCGGCACTGGCGTTGTGGCTGGCGGTATCGGCAAAAACCTGGCCGCTGGCGCAAACCAGAGCAACCGCGGTACAGATGGCACGAAGACGAGTCATCGAGTTTCCTTTTCTAGCAGGCGAGGTAAGACCCCAAGGGCGCCCATTCTGCGCCTAAAAAACGCTGCGGCTCAACCCCGGGCCTTGTACGGCCTGGATTGGCACGGGATGAATCCGATGAAAAGTCTTTTAGGGAACCCCATAGGCCCATCAAGGCCTAAACTGCGCAAACGAACCTGAAGGAGTGTGCCCGATGAGCCGTATCGAAACCGACAGCCTGGGAGAAGTCGCCGTCCCGGATGACGCTTACTGGGGCGCCCAGACCCAACGTTCGCTGGTGAATTTCGCCATCGGCGAGCAGCGCATGCCACTGGCGGTGCTGCACGCCCTGGCCCTGGTGAAGAAGGCCGCCGCGCGGGTCAACGACCGCAATGGCGATTTGCCCGCCGACATCGCCCGCCTGATCGAGCAGGCCGCCGACGAAGTGCTCGCCGGCCAGCATGATGACCAATTCCCGCTGGTCGTCTGGCAGACCGGCAGCGGCACCCAGAGCAACATGAACGCCAACGAGGTGATCGCTGGCCGTGCCAACGAGCTGTCGGGCAAGACCCGCGGCGGCAAGAGCCCGGTGCATCCCAACGATCACGTCAATCGCTCGCAAAGCTCCAACGACTGCTTCCCCACGGCCATGAGCATTGCGGCCGTGCAGGCGGTGCACACCCAGTTGCTGCCGGGCATCGCCAATCTGTCCGGCGGCCTCGCGGAACTCGCCGCGCGGCACATGAAACTGGTGAAGACCGGCCGCACCCACATGATGGACGCCACGCCGATCACCTTTGGCCAGGAACTGTCAGCCTTTATCGCCCAGCTTGACTACGCCGAACGCGCCATCCGCAGCGCCCTGCCCGCCGTGTGCGAGCTGGCCCAGGGCGGCACCGCCGTCGGCACCGGGCTGAATGCGCCGCATGGTTTCGGCGAGGCGATTGCCTCCGAGCTGGCCGCGCTGTCCGGCCTGCCGTTTGTCACGGCGCCCAACAAATTCGCCGCGCTCTCCGGACACGAGCCACTGGTGACCCTGCACGGCGCGCTGAAAACCCTGGCCGTGGCGCTGATGAAAATCGCCAACGACCTGCGCCTGCTGGGCTCGGGCCCACGCGCCGGGCTGGCCGAGGTCAAGCTGCCGGCCAACGAGCCCGGCAGTTCGATCATGCCCGGCAAGGTCAACCCGACCCAGTGCGAGGCGCTGTCGATGCTGGCCTGCCAGGTGTTGGGCAACGACGTGACCATCGGCATTGCCGCCAGCCAAGGGCACTTGCAGTTGAACGTGTACAAGCCGGTGATCATCCACAACCTGCTGGAGTCGATCCGCCTGCTGGCCGATGGTTGCAACAACTTCCAGGAGCACTGCATTGCCGGCCTGGAGCCCGACGCCACGCAAATGGCCGAGCACCTGGAGCGCGGATTGATGCTGGTCACCGCGCTCAACCCACACATCGGCTACGACAAGTCGGCAGAGATTGCCAAGAAGGCCTACGCCGAAGGGCTGACGCTGCGCGAGGCCGCCCTTGAACTGGGCTACCTCACCGACGCAGAGTTCGACCAATGGGTTCGCCCGGAAAACATGCTGGGCGCCTAAGACGCCATGCGCAGCCGCCGGGCCTTGAGCCCGGCGAGCAGCGAGGGGGCCAGCGCCACGGCCGCCGAACCGAGCATCACCACCAGCGCGCCGAAATATCCCAGCGCGTTGATTTCTTCTGCCTGCACGTAGTCCGGCCACAGCCAGGCTGCCAGCGCCACCGCGACAAACGTCACCAGCGGCGTCAACGCCAGCGTCGCACTGACCCGCGAGGCCTCCCAATGCGCCAGGGCTTCGGCAAATGCGCCGTAGGCCACCAAGGTATTCATGCAGCACGCCAGTAACAGCCAGCCTTGCAATGGGCTCAGGTCCAGCGCTTCCAGCGGATGCGCCCAGGGAGTGAGCAGCACCGCGCAGGACAGGTAGATCACCATCATCACCTGCAGCGAATTCCACACCGTCAGCAACTGCTTCTGGCCGAGGGCGTAGAACACCCAGATCGAGGTGGCGAGCAGGATGGTCAGCACGCCGGCGGTGTAAGTGCCGACAGACGTGAGCAACTCCTCCAGGCGCTGGTTGAAAAACAGCCCAAACCCCACGATCAACACCACCAACCCAAGCACCTGCCCCCGGCTGAAACGCTCCTTGAACACAAACACGCTGGCGATCATCAGAAAGATCGGCCCCATCTGCACCACCAACTGTGCGGTGCCGGGGCTGAGCATGTTCAGGCCCACCAGGTACAACACGTAGTTGCCGACCAGCCCGCACACGGCCATCGCCACCAGCCAGCCGCCCTTGGGGCCGAGCACTTTGCGGCTGGGCAGGCGCTTGGTGGCCGCCAGGTACAGGAACAGGCAACTGCCGGCGACCGTCAGGCGAAACCAGGTGACGGTGACCGGGTCCATCACTTGCAAGACCTGTTTGAGTTTGACCGGGAGGATGCCCCAGAGCAGCGCGGTCAACAGGGTCAGGCAGAAACCGTAGACCCAGCGGCCGGAAGAGATGTGCATGAGTGCCCCAGATGCCAGAGGAAGTGGAACGGGCATTCTAGGGGCAAGCAGAAGGATTGGGCTACGGCGCAATTCAATTGTAGGAGCCGGCAAGCCGGCGCCTACATTGGCGGGTGATCTAGCGGACGGCCTCGAACAGACCGGTGGCGCCCATGCCGCCGCCCACGCACATGGTGACGATGCCGTAGCGCAGGTTGCGTCGCTGCAGTTCCCGCACCAGGTGCCCGACTTGCCGCGAACCGGTCATGCCGAACGGATGGCCGATGGAAATCGAGCCGCCGTTGACGTTGTACTTGGCGTTATCGATTTCCAGGCGGTTGCGCGCATACAGGCACTGGGAGGCGAACGCTTCGTTGAGTTCCCACAGGTCGATGTCCGCCACCTGCAAGCCACGCGCCTTGAGCAGCTTGGGCACCGAGAACACCGGGCCGATGCCCATTTCGTCCGGCTCGCAACCGGCCACGGTGAAGCCGCGGAAAAACGCCTTGGGCTTGAGCCCCAGCGCCAGGGCTTTTTCCAGGCTCATCACCAGGGTCATCGAGGCCCCGTCAGACAACTGCGACGAGTTGCCCGCGGTCACCGAGCCGTCTTCGGCAAACACCGGCTTCAACCCGGCAAGGCTGGCCAGGGTGGTGTCCGGGCGGTTGCAATCATCGCGATCGACCACGCCATCAAGGACCTGCACCGCGCCGGTGTTCTTGTCCTCGACCTTGTACTTGACCGCCATCGACACGATTTCATCGTCGAACAACCCGTCGGCCTGCGCCTGGGCCGTGCGCTGCTGGCTTTGCAGCGCATAGAGGTCCTGGTCTTCGCGGCTGACGTGGTAGCGGCGCGCGACGATTTCGGCGGTCTGGCCCATGGGGAAATAGATGCCCGGCACCTGCTCCTTGAGCAGCGGGTTGATCAGGTTGTCGGTGTTGACGCTTTTCATGGTCAGGCTGATGGACTCGACGCCGCCGGCGACGATGATGTCGCTGCAACCCGAAGCAATCTGGTTGGCCGCAATCGCAATCGCCTGCAGGCCCGACGAGCAGAATCGGTTGAGGGTCATGCCCGCCGTGCCGGTGCCCAGCTGCGAGAGCACTGCCACATTGCGACCGATGTTGTAGCCCTGGGCGCCTTCGTTGGAGCCGGCGCCGACGATGCAATCCTCGACACTGGCCGGGTCGATGCCGTTACGGGACAGCAGTGCGTTGACGCAATGGGCCGCCATGTCATCCGGGCGGGTCTGGTTGAACTTGCCGCGAAAGGACTTGGCCAGGCCGGTTCGCACACTGTCGACGATCACTACTTCACGCATGGGCTACCTCGATCTTGTCGTTGTTGGGAGACCAATCGAGGATAGATCCGCGCCCGCCCGGCCGCGATGATCATTCACCTGGCATATACAAAAGCATGGGGTGGTGCGCGGGTTTGTAATGGGGGGGGTGTTGGGCAGTGGGGTTGTTGTGCAGAAGTCTAGTTGTGCAGGAGGTTGTTGTGCAGCGGGTTTGTAGTGCAGAGAGTTTGGGTGGCCAGGCCCTTGTGGTGAGCAGGCTTGTCCTGCGTTGGGGCGCGAAGCGGCCCCGGCCCCAGGCAGTGCGGTGCTTCAGTTAGAAGGGGTGGGCAGGTTTTGGGGCTGCTGCGCAGCCCAACGCGGGGCAAGCCCGCTCGCCACAAAAAGCGGGCTCTCCACTAAATACCAGCTTTGTCCACCATAGCTGTCCACCACAAGCCAGCTCTCCACCCCAATCCGGCTGCCTCGCGCTTATTTCTTTTTCTTCTTGTCGTGCTTGTCGCTTTTCTCGAACGCTTCTTCCAGCGCGCGGTTGATGGTGCGCAGCACTTTTACCCGCGCCCAGCGCTTGTCATTGGCTTCCACCAATGTCCAGGGCGAGACCTCGGTGCTGGTGCGGTCGACCATGTCGCCGACGGCGGCGCGGTAGTCGTCCCACTTTTCACGGTTGCGCCAGTCGTCTTCGGTGATCTTGAAGCGTTTGAACGGGATTTCTTCGCGGGCCTGGAAGCGTTCCAATTGGGTTTGCTTGTCGATCGCCAGCCAGAACTTGACCACGATCACCCCCGCATCTCGCAGTTGCTCCTCAAAGTCATTGATCTCGCCGTAGGCACGCATCCAGTCGGCCGGGGTGCAGAAGCCTTCGATGCGCTCCACCAGCACGCGGCCGTACCAGGAACGGTCGAACACAGTGAACATGCCACGCGCCGGGATCTTCTGCCAGAACCGCCACAGGTAAGGCTGGGCGCGTTCATCCTCGCTCGGCGCGGCAATCGGCACGATGTGGTACTGACGCGGGTCCAGCGCCGCCGCCACACGCCGGATCGCGCCGCCCTTACCCGCCGCGTCATTGCCTTCAAATACGGTCACCAGGGCGTGCCTGCGCATGCGCTTGTCGCGCATCAGGCCGGAGAAGCGGGCCTGCTCGGTAATCAGCTGTTCTTCGTAATCGTCCTTGTCCAGGCTCAGCGTCATGTCGAGGCTGTCGAGCAGACTCTTCTGGTCCACCGAGGCCAGCAGCGGCGCCGGGTTCATGCCGCTGGCCTTGCCCTTGGCCTGCTTCAGGGCATTTTGCAGGCTTTCGAGCAGGATCTTGCCCACGGTAAGGCTGCGGTAGTGCGCATCGACGCCTTCGATCACGTGCCACGGCGCGTAGTCGCGGCTGGTGCGGCGCAGGATGCGCTCGCCAAAATGCACGAACTTGTCGTAAGTCGCGGACTGCTGCCAGTCCAGCGGGCTGATGCGCCAGCTGTGCAACGGGTCGTCGGCCAGGGCCTTGAGGCGCGCTTTCATTTGCTTCTTGGACAGGTGGAACCAGAACTTGAAGATCAGCGCGCCTTCATCGCAGAGCATTTTCTCCAGGCGCTCGGCCCCGGCGATGGCCTGGTCGAGCCGCGCGTCCTTGATCTCGCCATGCACCCGGCCCTGCAGCATCTGGCTGTACCAGTTGCCGAAAAAGATGCCCATGCGGCCCTTGGCAGGCAATTGGCGCCAATAGCGCCAGGCCGGTGGGCGGGCCAGTTCTTCGTCGGTCTGCTGGTCGAAGGTGCGCACCTCGATCAGGCGCGGGTCCATCCATTCATTCAGCAGTTTGACCGTCTCGCCCTTGCCGGCCCCTTCAATGCCGTTGATCAGGATGATCACCGGGAAACGCTTTTGCTGCTGCAGCTCGTACTGCACCTCCAGCAACGCTTCGCGCAGGGCCGGGACTTCGGCGTCGTAGGTGTCTTTGTCGATGGCGTGACCAATTTCGGCAGATTCGAACATGGGCGGCTCCGTTCCATAATTCAGCAAGACTAGCGGATTGGGCAACGACACGCGGGAGGAAATTCCACTGCCGCTTGCCATGGATCAATGCGTTGGTAGTTGATCGGCTAGAATGGCCGCCTTGCCGTTGCCTGCTTCGTTGATGATGAGCCGCCCATGACCCCCGTATTGCCCAACGCCCAGCTCGACTGGGATGACCAAGGTCGCCCGCACTCGCGGGTGTTTGACGACGTGTACTTCTCCGATAAGTCCGGCCTTGAAGAAACCCGCTACGTGTTCCTCGAGCAGAACCGCCTGCAGGAACGCTTTGCGGCCCTGCCGGTGGGCGGGCGGCTGGTGATTGGCGAGACCGGCTTCGGCACCGGCTTGAACTTTCTCTGCGCCTGGCAGTTGTTCGAACAGCACGCCGTGGCCGGTGCGCGCCTGCATTTTGTCAGCGTGGAAAAGTACCCGCTGAGCCACGCCGACCTGCAGCGCGCCCTCGCCCTCTGGCCGCCACTGCAGCCCTTCGCCGAGCAACTGCTGGCCCAGTACATCGCCATTCATCCAGGCTTCCAGCAACTGGTGCTGGATAACGGCCGGGTGACCCTGACCCTGCTGATCGGCGATGTCATGGAGCAATTGCCGCAACTGGACGCCCAGGTCGACGCGTGGTTTCTCGACGGCTTCGCCCCGGCGAAAAACCCCGAGATGTGGACCGCCGAGCTGTTCGCCGAACTGGCACGCCTGGCAGCCCCCGGCTCGACCATCAGCACCTTCACCAGCACCGGCTGGGTACGGCGCCTGATCAACGCCGCCGGTTTCAAGATGAAGCGCACGCCGGGCATCGGTCATAAATGGGAAATCCTGCGCGGTGAGTTTCTCGGCTGGCCCGCCGAGACGCCCGCGCCGGCTGCGGTCAAACCCTGGTTCGCGCGCCCTCCCGCGCTCCATGGCGAGCGCCACGCCCTGGTGATCGGTGGTGGCCTGGCCGGTTGCGCCAGCGCCGCCAGCCTGGCCGCACGCGGTTGGCAGGTGAGCCTGCTGGAGCGGCATGAGGCCCTGGCCCAGGAGGCCTCCGGCAATCCGCAGGGGGTGCTGTACCTCAAGCTGTCCGCCCACGGCACCGCCTTGTCGCAGATGATTGTCAGCGGCTTCGGGCATACCCGGCGCCTGCTGGAACACCTGCACCGGGGGGTGGATTGGGATGGCTGCGGCGTGCTGCAACTGGCCTTCAATGCCAAGGAGGCCGAACGCCAGGCGCAACTGGCCGGGGCGTTCGCTCCGGACTTGCTGCACCTGCTGGACCGGGATCAGGCCCAGGTGCGCGCCGGGGTTGGCCTGGAGCATGGCGGGCTGTTTTTCCCCGAAGGTGGCTGGGTGCACCCGCCCGCCCTCTGCCAGTGGCAGGCACGCCACTCCGGGATCAATGTGCTGGCCCATCGAGAGGTGCTGGAGCTGCGCAAAGTCGACGACCATTGGCAGGCCTGGGACGGTGAGCAGTTGCTCGCCAGTGCCCGGGTGGTAGTGCTGGCCGGTGCCGCCGAGGTCAAGCGTTTTGCTGCCAGCGCCGCGTTGCCCCTCAAGCGTATTCGCGGGCAAATCACCCGGTTGCCCCAGACCGCCGACAGCCAGGCCTTGGCCACGGTGGTGTGCGCCGAAGGTTATGTGGCGCCGCCACGCCTGGGTGAACACACACTAGGGGCCAGCTTCGATTTCCACAGCGATGACCTCGCCCCCACTGCTGCCGAGCATGCCGGCAACCTCGAGCTGCTGGAGGAAATCTCCCCGGACCTGGCCCGGCGCCTGCAGGCGGCCAGCCTCGCCCCGGATGCCTTGGAAGGCCGCGCTGCATTTCGCTGCACCAGTCCGGATTACCTGCCGATTGTCGGCCCGCTCGCCGACCCCGAGGCCTTCGACCTGGCCTACGATGCGCTGCGCAAGGACGCCCGCCACGCTCCGCAAGCCGCCTGCCCGTGGCTGGACGGTCTGTACGTCAACAGCGGCCACGGCTCGCGGGGCCTGATCACCGCACCGCTGTCCGGCGAGCTACTGGCAGCCTGGCTGGACAACGAGCCGCTGCCCCTGCCGCGCAGTGTGGCCGAGGCCTGCCACCCGAACCGCTTCGCGGTGCGGGCCTTGATTCGCAGCAACGCCGTGAAAAATCCGCGCTGAGCGCAGGCTCAGTGCACCGTTGGCAATGCACAGCCACCCAGGTCATCCAGCCTCAACGCCTCCTGGGTCAGGCGTTCAAGCTCGGCGGACTCCGCCCGTTGCCGGTCGTCACTGATCTGATCGATACGGTTTTTGTAGGTGGCGTCATCCAGGGCTTCACGCTGCTCGAACAGCGTGTCCGAGCGGCTGATGAAGGGTTCGTTCAAGGTTTCAAACGAACCGCTCTGGGTCTTTTTCAAGTAGTTTTGCCACCACGGCAGACTCGCCAGGTACTTCAGAAGCAGCGGCGAAAGCTCAGCCTCCTTGACCTGCGCTTCGGCCATTCTGAGCATGTTCTGGGTGACCCCGCCGAGGCTGGCATAGCGCATGTGGCGAGGCTGCCCCGGCAAGTGCAGGCGCTCGACCAGGCCAGTCCGATAGGCCAGGCTGACCTCCAGCGGGTCCACCGTCGGATGCGCGACACTATGGCGACGGGCGATGGACGCCAGCCGATCGAGACGAAACAAGCCCCTGCCCAAGCGCAGCAGCGGCCGGGTCTGCGCCTCGCCCGTTTCGACCTGTCGCACCGCCCTGCGGACCAGAACCAGTACCTCCACATTACTGAAACTGTCGGCGGCGCTGTCATCACAGTTCAACGGCGTGGCGGCGAGCTCGAACACTTGGCCGCGCAACTCGACATCCTCTGCCGTCGCTTCCAACACGTTCCAGACGCGCCGGTGCAGGTCCTCTCGCACGTGCACGCTGTCTGCGGTATCACTCAGCCCTGCCAGCAGCTTGAACAGTCCGTCGCAAGCCGGCTCATCGCGAAGCCCCAGCCAGATCTCGGCTTGCTGCGCGTGCCCCGCCAGCCGTTCATCCCCCAGCCACAGGGCCTTGGCCCGCTGTTCGTGTAACCGGCCAATGTCATCTTCAAAAAACCCCATGCCCACCCCCGTCTCGTCGCGGTAATGGTTCAGTAGCTGGCGGGTGCCGGCATCCAGCGGGTTTTGCTCCAGGTGGATGTTCTCGGGCTTGCGCTGCTCGGTGTCGAACAACCACGGCGGCAAGCTGACGATATCGTTGGCGCGCAGGTCGAGTCGGTTCAGGTGGGGAATGCGCATAATGCCGGTCGGCAGGCTTGTCAGCCGGCAATTGCGCAAGGCCAGGGTCTGCAGATCGAGCATCTTGTAGACCACCGGTGAGTCCAGCAGCGGGTTGTCGTTCAGGTTCAGCACTTGCAGCGCCTTGAGGTCGGCGAGTTTGGTGCGGGTGTACTCGGTCAGTTGCAGTTGGTTGTGGTCCAGATACAAGTGACTGAGCTGCTTCATTTGCTGGAGCACTTCCGGCAGCCGCGTGATGCGGTTACCCGTCAGTTCGAGGAAATTCAGGCCCTTGAAGTGCTTGAGGAAATACCCGACGTCGTCGTTGAGCCCCATCCGCTTCAACGACAACTGCCGGACATGCCCGAAATGGACACCCGGCGGCAGGGTCGGCAAGGCGCCAACGGCCATGCCGTCAAGATTCAGGATCGGGACCTGGCGAGCCGCCACATCCCGGCTCAGCGTCGCGTATTGCCAACTGCGCTTGATCGCTTCTGCGGCCTGATGGCGCGCCAGGCGCAGGTCAAGCAGGGCCTGGTTGGATTGCGCGATCTTGTCCTTGGTCCACAGCTTCAGGGCCCGATGCAACGCCTCATATTGTTCTTCAAGGGCACGCACGGCTTTGGCGCGGGACAGGTGATCGGAGCCCAGGGCTTGCAGGAAAGTCGCGATGCGCGAGTCATCAAACAAGGGGTAGAGCTTTCTGACCTTGCGCATCAGGCCATGGGGATATTGCTGCCACCCCATCGGCGTGGCCTGCACGCACGACAGGGCCGGTTCCTCAGCCAGCGCCCGTTCCGGCCACAGGTAACGGGCCATCCGGCTGCGCTCATCCTCGGCCTTACCGATAAGGGTGTGGCGCAAGCGACTGGCCATTTCGTTTCCGTCGAGTCCCATTGCCTCGATGTGCTCGGCGGACAGGCAGTCGAGCAGTGCCGTGTAGAACCCTTCCGGACCACCGGCCAGCGCACCCAGCGACACCCCCTGCCCATCGTGGGCGCGAAAGCCCTTCGCCGACTGAACCAGCACACGCGTGGCGGCGGCCTCTGTATCGCCCACCTGGGCGAGAACGTCGCCTCGCAAGCGCTCACGGCGCACCTGCAGCACCAGGTCCTCGGGCCAGCCCGGCACCACGCGCAGCAGGCCGGTAGCGATGCGGCGGGTGGCATCGGTGGCCACCTCCGGTACGTACAGGCCCATCAGGGCCTCGTCTTCGTCCAGCGCCTCCTCGGTCGCGCGCGCCCATTGGCGCAGGCGCAGCGGCACGCGCCGGGTATGCCGCAAGCGCAGGCGCTCGGCGGTGGAGGCTTCACTCATGACTTCCCAGGCGAGCCGAATAGGCAACTGCGGATGACGGTCCTTGAGCAGCCCATGATCCGCCTGCTCGGTGAAGTCGGCATGCGCTCGCAGCCGTTCATACACCGCTCGATGATGCTGCTTGAGCGATGCCGCGAGGCGCCGCGCCAGGATCGCTTGCGCCTCGCCTGGCTGAAAGGCGCCGCCCAGCAGTGTCACCTTTTCTTCATCGTCCAGGGCGGCCAGCAATGTCGGCAGGATCTGCCCGCTTTTCAGTTGCTGCGTGGTCAGGTGGATGCTCAGGTCTTCGTAGTCGAAAGGCGCAGTGTCAGGGTGGCGCTCCAGCACATAGCCTTCATCGTCCAGCAGTTCGAAAAACCGCCCTTTGGGCCAGCCGTCCATCAACGGCAGCGCCTGCATCTGCACGTGGGCGGTCGTCGCGTCGAGGGGGGCTTGATGGTCCATTTGCCAGATCAGGTCGCGAATACTCTGGTTCTGCCGCATGCGCTGCGCACAATCGCGCAACCGTTCCGGCAATGGCAGGTTGTCCCTGGCCAGTTGCTGCAGGCGGGACAAGTTCATATCGGTGATGGCGGCGATTTGGCGCAACTGTTCCGGGGTAAAGGACTTCAGGCTCGGGTCGAGCCGCCCCAGGATGTATTCGACACTTTCCCACTCATAGGGACGCTCGAACGAGAACTGCCAGCCGCCCTGGAAGTTGTGGCTCACCGGCGGCTGATACGCCGACGCACGTCGCGGGTGCACGGCTCTCCACCGGCCGGTACGGGCATCGAAGGTGATCGAATACACCGCACCGTCGATATTCACGTAGGACTGGCCGTCGACCTGATACACCCCTCGCGGACCGGCAACCCGGCCGTGCAGCGACAGGGACTGCTGATAGGGCTCGGGACGGGTACGCCATAACCGCGTGGATTGGTCCGGCATGCGCACACCTTCGACTTTCTCGTACAGCCGCGACGTGGCAGGGGTAGATCGCCACAGCCGCCCCACCACGCTCGTCCCCGCCGCGAACAAGGCCATGGCGGCCAGGTTTTCAGCGACGTTGGTCAGGTGCCTGAGCGCTTCGTGCTTGTCTTGGTGGACCCAATCGTCCACCCCATCGAAGACCTCCCCAAGAATCTGCCCGACCGCCACGCCCATCATCAGTTGCCCGATGACCGGCACCATCAACCCCGCGACATTCAGCAGGGTCAGGCCGATATCAAGGTAATTCTGGACGCGCTCCTTGCGCGCATCGTCATCGGCCTGGGCGTTGGGCACCGCCAGTACCAGGGCATCGAGGCGTATCTTGCCGACACAGGCATTGAAAAAAAACGTCGACACATTGCTGGTTACCGCCAGCGGCTCCACCCGTATCAACGTTTTGTTCTGGTCAAAGCGCTGAAAAAAATCGAAGCGCTCGGACTCATCCAGATAGCCGGTGAAAAACGTTCGATAGGAACCGACCTGGAGTTTGAGCGTCAGGTAGACCTTGAACTGCTCCAGGGACTCATAGCGGTACCACGGGCGCACCGGCTCATTGGGCATGTACACCACGATCGGGCCGCGGGAAAGACCCTCGGCCGCCGTGCTGGAAAACACCAGCACGCCCCACAGGCAAGCCCCGTCTATGTTCAAGCCCTGCCAGGTCAACGGTTGGCGGTTGAACCACACGTTTGGAACCTCGGCGGCTGGCAGGTCGAGCCTGACCACGTCGAGCAACAACGCACGGGTGGGGGCGTCGATATCGCCCTTGCCATAGGCCACATGCAGGTCGATCTGCATGTCCAGGCAGCGAGGCTGGCCAACCTCGCTGACCGCCGGGTTATAGCCCCGGCCAGTGTCCAGTTGGCCCTCACCGGGAGCAGGCAGGTTGAACACTTCACGGATATGCGCCTGATAAGCCGCGCCCAGGTTCAACTCGCGACAGTAACCAACAAAGGTATGCGCGGTGGGGTGTTGCGCAATCGCACGCTTTGGCCCGACACGCACGACCGCGTTGATCGGTAGCCCGCCAACCGCGGCCGAGGTGTCGGAAAAGTTCTGCATGGCGGCCTGCAACAGGCTGTGCCGCTCCAGGTTGATGGTCTCGATCAGCATGCCGCCGAGGTCTGCACTCACACCGCTGAATGAACGCCGGGGCAGATCCAGGGTGTCATTATCGATGTCCAGTTCAGCCAGGCCTTTGCTCGCCAGGAAGGCGCCGAGCCGTTCGCGGCAAAACTGATCCAGGGGCTTGAGGCGGCGCAGCAGCCGCTGCAGTTTTTCCCGCGGCCGTTCACTCAGAGCATGCGCCCGCTCGATGCCGTGCAGCACCTCGGTATCAGCCTTGACCAACCAGGCCGGCAGTTGCTCATACAGCACTTGCGCCTTGTCCAGGTCGCCAGTGACTCCGAGCAGCGCGGCCATCGTTTCATCCTGAGTCACAGGCGCGACGGCCTGGCTCAAATCAACTGTTTGCGTCATTAACAACGTTCCTTCATTGCGTTGAACAATGACGCAGCACGATAAGCCCACCCTCCTCGCCAAAGGGTTCAAATAGTTGCGCGTTCAAGCACTGGAGCGCCCTGGTTTTTGTACCTGAACGTGATCTGGTTACCGCCACGTTGGCCCACGCCACGCGGGCCGGGGGGCACTTCGCAGGCAGGGGCGGCCGTTTGCCATATAACTTATTGATCTAAAACTCCGCACATGGGCGTGGGGTCAGTCCCTAGGTACCCGCTGAATTGGCGCGTGCATTTCTATCCCTCCCCAACGGAAAAACCGGTAAGGACTCTATGTGCGGATTAGCTGGAGAATTACGTTTCGATCACCAACCTGCCGACCTGGCAGCGGTGGAACGAATCACCCATCACTTGGCGCCACGCGGACCTGACGCGTGGGGCTTCCATGCCCAAGGGCCGATTGCCCTGGGCCATCGACGCCTGAAAATCATGGACCTGTCGGACGGCTCCGCCCAACCGATGGTCGACGCCCAACTGGGCCTGTCCCTGGCGTTCAACGGCGCGATCTATAACTTCCCGGAATTGCGCCAGGAGCTTGAAGCCCTCGGCTACGCTTTCTATTCGGGTGGCGACACCGAAGTGCTGCTCAAGGGCTATCACGCCTGGGGCGAAGCCCTGCTGCCCAAGCTCAATGGCATGTTTGCATTCGCCATCTGGGAGCGCGATGCCCAGCGCCTGTTCATCGCCCGCGACCGTCTCGGCGTCAAGCCGTTGTACCTGTCGCGTACCGGCCAGCGTTTGCGCTTTGCCTCGGCCTTGCCGGCGCTGCTCAAGGGCGGCGATATCAACCCGATCCTCGATCCGGTGGCGCTCAACCATTACCTGAACTTCCACGCCGTGGTGCCTGCACCGCGCACCTTGCTGGCAGGTATCGAAAAACTGCAGCCGGCCAGCTGGATGCGCATCGACGCCGACGGCACCACCGAGCAGAAAACCTGGTGGACCCTGCCCTACGGCCCGCACGAGGATGAGCGCAACCTCACCCTCGAAGACTGGACCGACCGCGTGCTCGACAGCACCCGCGAAGCCGTGGCGATTCGTCAACGCGCCGCCGTGGATGTCGGTGTGCTGCTGTCCGGCGGCGTCGACTCGAGCATGCTCGTCGGGCTGCTGCGTGAAGTGGGCGTGCAGGACCTGTCGACCTTCTCCATCGGTTTTGAAGACGCCGGCGGCGAGCGTGGCGACGAATTCCAGTACTCGGACCTGATCGCCAAGCACTACGGCACGCGCCACCATCAATTGCGCATCGCCGAAAGCGAGATCATCGAACAATTGCCGGCGGCCTTCCGCGCCATGAGCGAGCCGATGGTCAGCCACGACTGCATCGCCTTCTACCTGCTGTCGCGGGAAGTGGCCAAGCATTGCAAGGTGGTGCAGAGCGGCCAGGGTGCCGACGAGCTGTTCGCGGGTTACCACTGGTACCCGCAGGTCGACGGCGCCAGCGATCCGTATACCGCCTACCGCGAAGCATTCTTTGACCGCAGCTATGACGACTACGCCGCCACCGTCGCGCCGAAATGGCTGACTGCCAACGACGCCGCCGGTGACTTCGTGCGCGAACATTTCGCCATGCCCGGTGCCGATGCGGCCGTGGACAAGGCGCTGCGCCTGGACAGCACCGTGATGCTGGTGGACGACCCGGTCAAACGCGTCGACAACATGACCATGGCCTGGGGCCTGGAAGCGCGTACGCCGTTCCTGGACTACCGCCTGGTGGAACTGTCGGCCCGCGTGCCAGGCAAATTCAAGCTGCCCGACGGCGGCAAGCAAGTGTTGAAGGAAGCGGCGCGCCGGGTGATCCCGAGCGAAGTCATCGACCGCAAGAAAGGTTACTTCCCGGTCCCCGGCCTCAAGCATTTGCAAGGCGACACCCTCAACTGGGTGCGCGAGTTGCTGCTCGACCCGAGCCAGGACCGTGGCCTGTTCAATCCGGCCATGCTCGACCGCCTGCTGACCGATCCGCAAGGCCAACTGACCCCGCTGCGCGGCTCCAAGCTGTGGCAACTGGCGGCGCTGAACCTGTGGCTCAGCGAACAAGGAATCTGATTGATGAAACCCCATGCAGCGGCTTACAGCCAACGCTTGCTCAAGGGCCAGGCGCCAACCTACGAGCGCCTGCAAGCCCGACTGGCCGAAGATGGCAGCCCGCTGGCCGCCGAGCCGATTGCCGTGCATTGCGGCTGGGGCCGGTTGTTGATCGGCCATACCTTTCCCGACCCCGCGAGCCTGGCCGAGGAACTGCTCAACGAGCAGCCTGGTGAGCGCGACATCGCCCTGTACGTGGCGGCGCCGCAGCAGATCCTCGGGATCGATCCGCAGCAGTTGTTTCTCGACCCCTCCGACACCCTGCGCCTGTGGTTCAGCGACTATCGTCCGGCCACCCGGGTGTTTCGCGGTTTCCGCATTCGCCGGGTGCAGACCGAGGCAGACTGGGCGGCAGTCAACCAGCTCTATCAAGGGCGGGGCATGTTGCCGGTCGACGCTGAACGCCTGACCCCGCGCCATCAAGGTGGCCCGGTGTATTGGCTGGCCGAGGATGAAGACAGCGGCGCGGTGATTGGCAGCGTGATGGGCCTCAATCACCAGAAAGCTTTCCACGACCCGGAAAACGGCTGCAGCCTCTGGTGCCTGGCGGTGGACCCGCACTGTACGCGTCCTGGCGTCGGCGAAGTATTGGTGCGCCACCTGGTCGAGCACTTCATGAGCCGTGGCTTGAGTTACCTCGACCTGTCGGTGCTGCACGATAACCGCCAGGCCAAGAACCTCTACGCCAAGCTCGGCTTTCGCGCGCTGACCACCTTTGCGATCAAGCGCAAGAACGGCATCAACCAGCCGTTGTTCCTCGGCCCGGGTCCGCAGGCGGGGTTCAACCCCTACGCGCGGATCATCGTCGAAGAGGCGCACCGACGCGGCATCGATGTGCAGGTAGATGACGCCGATGCCGGCCTGTTCACCCTGAGCCATGGCGGGCGCCGCGTGCGCTGCCGCGAGTCGCTGAGCGACTTGACCAGCGCGATCAGCATGACCCTGTGCCAGGACAAAAGCCTGACCCACAAGGTGTTGAAAGCTGCCGGATTGAAACTGCCATCGCAGCAACTTGCGGGCAGCGCCGATGACAACCTGGAGTTCCTCGACGAACACCAGCGCATCGTGGTCAAGCCGCTGGATGGTGAGCAAGGCCAAGGCGTGGCGGTGGATCTGCAGACCATTGAAGAGGTGCAGCAGGCCATCGAAGCGGCGCGCCAGTTCGACAGCCGCGTGTTGCTCGAAAGTTTCCACCAGGGCCTAGACCTGCGCATCCTGGTAATCGGCTTCGAGGTGGTCGCCGCCGCGATCCGCCGCCCTGCCGAAGTTACCGGCGACGGCCAGCATTCCATCGGGGCATTGATCGAAGCCCAGAGTCGGCGGCGCCAGGCGGCCACCGACGGCGAAAGCAAAATCCCCGTGGACGCCGAGACCGAACGCACCCTGCAGGCGGCCGGCTACGACTACAGCAGCATCCTGCCGCGGGGCCAGACCCTGGCCGTGCGCCGCACCGCCAACCTGCACACCGGCGGCTGCCTGGAAGACGTCACCGCCATCCTGCACCCCACGCTGGTCGACGCCGCCGTACGCGCCGCCCGCGCCCTGGACATCCCCATGGTGGGCCTGGACCTGATGGTGCCCGCCGCCGACCAACCGGACTATGTGTTTATCGAAGCCAACGAACGGGCCGGCCTGGCCAACCATGAGCCGCAGCCGACGGCGGAGAAGTTTGTGGACTTGTTGTTTCCCCATAGCCAGCCGACCGCTCAATAACCCAGTGGAGAGCATGTGCGCGATGGCAAGCAGGCTGTGTCTGGCAGGCAGGGCTGTTTTGGCAAGCAGGGCTGTCGTGACAGGCAGAACTGGTGTGGCAAGCAGTGCTGTCATGGCAAGCAGTGCTGTCATGGCAGGCAGAACTGTTTTGGCAAGCAGGACTGTCATCACAGGCAGAACTGTTGTGGCAGGCAGGGCTGTCATGACAGGCAGAACTGTTGTGGCAGGCAGGACTGTCATCACAGGCAGAACTGTTGTGGCAAGCAGGACTGTCATCACAGGCAGAACTGTTGTGGCAAGCAGAGCTGTCATGACAGGCAGAACTGTTGTGGCAGGCAGGTCTGTTGTGGCGAGCGGGCTTGCCCCGCGTTGGGCTGCGAAGCAGCCCCCATCCAGGCGCCGCGTTTTTCCAGCCAGAACTGACTGGCAGGTTTTGGGGCCGCTTCGCAGCCCAACGCGGGGCAAGCCCGCTCACCACAATTAACTCGCTCACCACAATTAGCCCGCTCGCCACGCCACAACCAGCCCGCTCGCTCCAACAGCGCGCTCACCTCACGAGGAGTTTTCATGACTCGAACCATCCCCGAACCGGACCTCAATTACCTGCAAAAAGTCTTGCTGGAAATGCTCGCCATTCCCAGCCCGACCGGGTTTACCGACACCATCGTGCGCTACGTCGCCGAGCGCCTGGAAGAGCTCGGCATTCCGTTTGAAATGACCCGGCGCGGCACCATTCGCGCCACCCTCAAGGGCCAGAAAAACAGCCCTGACCGCGCCGTCTCCGCACACCTGGACACCATCGGCGCCGCCGTGCGCGCGATCAAGGACAACGGTCGCCTGACCCTGGCGCCGGTAGGTTGCTGGTCGAGCCGCTTTGCCGAAGGCAGCCGCGTCAGCCTGTTCACCGACAACGGCGTCATCCGTGGCAGCGTGCTGCCGTTGATGGCCTCGGGGCATGCGTTCAACACCGCCGTGGATGAAATGCCGGTGAGCTGGGATCACGTTGAATTGCGCCTGGACGCCTACTGCGCGACCCGTGCCGACTGCGATTCCCTGGGCATCAGCATTGGTGACTATGTGGCGTTCGACCCGCTGCCGGAGTTCACCGAGAGCGGGCATATCAGCGCGCGTCACCTGGACGACAAGGCCGGCGTCGCCGCCCTGCTCGCGGCCCTCAAGGCCATCGTCGACAGCGGCGAGCCGTTGCTGATCGACTGCCATCCGCTGTTCACCATCACCGAGGAAACCGGCAGCGGCGCCGCAGCTGCCCTGCCCTGGGATGTGAGCGAGTTTGTCGGCATCGATATCGCCCCGGTCGCCCCCGGCCAGCATTCCAGCGAGCATGCCGTGAGCGTGGCGATGCAGGATTCCGGCGGGCCGTATGACTATCACCTGTCGCGGCACCTGTTGCGACTGGCAACCGACAACGAACTGCCGGTGCGCCGCGACCTGTTCCGCTACTACTTCAGTGATGCTCACTCGGCCGTGACCGCCGGCCACGACATCCGCACCGCGCTGCTGGCGTTTGGTTGCGATGCAACCCATGGCTACGAGCGCACGCATATCGACAGCCTCGCCGCCCTGAGCCGGCTGTTGAGCGCCTACATCCTCAGCCCGCCCGTGTTCGCCAGCGACGCCCAGCCGGCCCAGGGTTCACTGGATCGGTTCAGTCACCAGATCGAGCATGAAACACAGATGGAAAGCGATACCCGCGTGCCGTCGGTGGACAGCCTGGTGGGCAACAAGTCCTGAATACTGGCAACTGGAGTCCCGGCGCAGTAGCATCGCCGGGATTCTCTATGTGAGGCTTGTATGCTGATTCCCTACGACGCGCTTGAAGTCGACACCCTGACCCGCCTCATCGAAGATTTCGTCACCCGTGACGGCACCGACAATGGCGACGACACGCCCCTGGAAACCCGTGTATTGCGCGTGCGCCAGGCGCTGACCAAGGGCCAGGCATTGATCGTGTTCGACCCGGAAAGCGAGCAGTGCCAGTTGATGCTCAAGCACGATGTGCCCAAGCATCTGTTCGACTGACCGAGGTTATTCAGGGGTTGGGCACCAGCACCGGATGGGTGGCAGCGCCTTGGCGCTCAAGGATTTTCTGATAGACCTCGGCACGATGAACATGCACCCCGGTCGGTGCCTCTACCCCGAATTTCACCTGGTTACCGTTCACCTCGAGGATGTGCACGGCGATGGTGTCGCCGATGGAGATGATTTCGTCGACAGTACGGCTTAATACCAGCATGGTCGTTGTCCTTTTTGAGTCTCAGGACCTTGACCATGCGCGCATGGATGGGCGCCATCAATGGCTTGCAAACAAATCAGCCAGCACCTACAAACGTTGGTAATTTGCCTGACAGACCTGACGAAATATTGCCTTCGACAGCACCCTCACCTGCCAGCCTGGGTTCAAGCCTTGGCGCTTTGACCCTGGGCCTTGGCGCGCATCTTGTCGGCCATCACTGTCATCTCGTCGTACAGCAACTGCGGATTCTTCTGCTTCAACGCCCACGCCATCCGCCCCTGCTCATGGGGCAGGATCATGAACTCGCCCGCCGCCACCCGCTGGTAGATGTAGTCGGCAATGTCCGCTGCCGAGATCGGCGAACTCTCGAGCAACTTGCCCACCTGCGCCTTCATTGCCGGGGTCGGTCCGCGAAACGAATCCAACAGGTTGGTCTGGAAGAACGACGGGCATACCACGTGCACCCCGACCTCTTGCTGCTTGAGTTCCACCAGCAGACTCTCCGACAAGGCCACCACACCGGCCTTGGCCACGTTGTAGTTGCTCATGGCCGGGCCCTGCATCAACGCCGCCATCGACGCGATGTTGATAATGCGGCCCTTGCTCTTTTCCAGCAGCGGCAGAAACGCCTTGCAGCCCTTGACCACCCCCATCAGGTTGATCGCGATCTGCCAATCCCAATCCTCCAGCGACAGCTCGGCGAAGAACCCACCCGAGGCCACGCCCGCATTGTTGACGATCACATCAATGCCGCCCAGCTTCACCTCGCAGGCCTGGGCAAACGCGGTGAGCTGGCTGTAGTCGCGCACGTCGCAGCGCTGGATAAAACCCTCGCCACCGGCCTCTCGCACCAGCCTGAGGGTTTCCTGCAAGCCCGGCTCACTGACGTCCGACAAGGCCAACTGCCAACCCTCACGGGCCCAGCGCAGAGCGATTTCACGACCCAGGCCGGACCCGGCGCCAGTGATCATCATGCGATTTTGCATAGGAAGTAGCCTTGTGGTTCACAGAAGAAGTGACCGGCAGTGTAGCGAAGGTTTTTCCCGCACCCACGCACCATCAGATTGATGAATGCCCCAGGCAAACCGCAGGCCGGGTCGGATGCCGGCGTATAGCCTAAGTTCAATCTTTTTCAACTAATGAGCTGCAGTTGCGAACGCATTAAAAGAAATAAGCCGGTGTGCGAAATGCTTTAAAAAAACACGGAATTTTCTCCGTCGTGGTGCAGTCGGAGTTGTTAAGGCGTCCGAATTTAAATGACGGGCCTCTCGTTAAATAACCGGTCTTTGCAGAAGGCCTATAAGGAAAAAAACTATGAGCCTCATTCTGATCATTATCCTGATCCTGTTGCTGGTCGGCGGTCTGCCAGTGTTCCCTCACTCGCGTAACTGGGGTTATGGCCCGTCGGGTATCCTCGGTGTAGTGCTGGTGGTGCTGTTGGTGCTGTTGCTGCTGGGTCGGATATAACCGCCACCCGGTATTAAAAAGATGCAAAAAAAGAGGCCTTGAAAAAGGCCTCTTTTGTATTGCCGGTTAGTTAGTCCGGCTTACCATTCACTACGCCGGCGGTATTATCCAGCAGGCTCTTGGTGGCGGTTTGCAGGAACGACTCGAGTCGCTGCTTGAGTGCAGCCTCGTCCGGCGATTCAGGGATCACTTTGCCGGTAGGGTTAGCGCCGAGTTCGTATTCCCACAGTTTCGGCGGCATTTCCTTGGGCAATACCAGGATCCGGTCGGCGGTGACCAAGGCTACCGTCTGGTCGCTGCCGGACGGCTTGATCACGCCGAAGCCCTTGTCGCCTTCCGGCAGGTTGAGCAGGTCACGGCCCCAGCACTGGTGCAGGGTGTCGCCGCCGAGACGGCCCATGATGGTCGGCACGATGTCGATCTGGGTGCCCACGGTGTGGTCACGCTCGCCGAACTTCTCTTGCATGCCGGGTGCAATCATCAGCATCGGTACGTTGAAGCGGCCCAGGTCCATCTCGGTGATTTGCTGTTCGTTGCCGAAACCGTGGTCGCCGACGATCACGAACAGGGTTTCCTTGAAGTACGGCTCCTTGCGGGCCTTTTCAAAGAACTGGCCCAGGGCCCAGTCGGAGTAGCGCATGGCCGTCAAATGCTCGTTGAGGCTGCCACGGTCAGTGACTTTCTCGACCGGCAACGGCGTCGGCAATGCGTACGGGGTGTGGTTGGACAGGGTTTGCAGCAGCGCGTAGAACGGCTTGCCACCTTCGCGGGCTTTCAACTCTTCCAGGCCACGGTTGAACATGTCCTGGTCGGACACGCCCCAGGTCGGGTCGGAGAACACCGGGTTGACGAAGTCATTGCGGCCGATGAAGTTGGTCATGCCCTGGTTGCTGAAGAAACCCGACTGGTTGTCCCAGGCGAAGTCGCCGTTGTAGACATACACGTCGTCAAACTTGCGCGCACTGAGCAACTGCGGCAGGCCCGACAGCTTGTGGCTGCCTTCCGGGGTCTGCATCAGGTATTCGAAGCCCGGCAGGTTCGGGAAGCACGCCATGGTGGCGAACATGCCCTGGTGGGTGTGGGTGCCGTTGGAGAAGAAGCGGTCGAACAGCAGGCCTTCCTTGGACAGTTTGTCGAAGTACGGCGTGATGTTGCCCGGACGCCCCAGCGCGCCGACCGAGTGACCGGCGAAGCTTTCCATCAGGATCACGACCACGTTCTTGATCGGCAGGGTCTTCTCGGCCGGTGGCGTGTAGTCACGGCGCACGGCGGCGATGTCGGCATCCACCAGTTTTTCCTGCGGCAGCACCAGCATGTCACGCACGGTCTGGGTCGCCAGTGGCTGATCCAGGGTGGCCTTCCAGATGTTCGAGCGGTCTTCGGAGAAGCGCGACTTCGCAGCCGCGATCAGCGACAAGGTGCCGTTGAGGCCCAGTTGGTTGGCGAAGTTCGATTCGGTGGTGTAGACATCACCCCAACGCAGCGGCGGGCCCTGGCGCAGGGTGCCACGTGCGGCGACCACGGCGATCAGCAGGCAGACCACGAACACCGCGATGCGGCTGTACCACGGTGCGACCTGGCGGGTGCCGATGCTGCCACCGCTGAACGGGCCGCGCGGGCGAGTGGCGCGGTCGGCGCCCTTGAACGCGATGCTCAGGATCAACGTGCCCACGGCCCATGCCAGCAGGTAGCGCACCACCGGGAAACCGTACCAGAGCATGCTCATCACGGTTTTCGGGTCTTCCTTCACATACTGGAAGACCAGGCCGTTGAGGCGCTGGTGGAACTCGCGGTAGAAGTCCATTTCCATCAGGCCCAGGAACAGCGCGATGCTGGACGCTACGGTCAGCCAGAAACGGAAGAACCCACGTGCCGCCATCGCCCGTACGCTGAACAGCGCCAGCAGCAATGGGATGATCAGGTACACCACCAGGCGCAGGTCCAGACGCAGGCCGTTGGCGAAGGCTTCGAGGAAGGTCGAGGCCGGGGTGTCGAGGATCATCTCGCGGTTGTACACCAGCAGCGCCAGGCGCAGCAGCGAGAACATCACCATCATGACCAGTGCGCAGAGCAGCGTGTAAGCCAGATGGGATTTGACGGTCGGTTGCAGCAGGCGATTAGAAGCTCGCTGCTGACTCAGGGCGTCCGGGTTTGCCATGTCGTTTCAGGACCCATTGGAAGTTTAAGTTGCGAAATAATGCAGTGGCGTCCGTCCCTCGCCCAGGCTGGCTGGGGTAGGCGGTTAACGCGGTGGCGCAAATGGTGCCCGATCAAAGCCGGCAAGGCTATTAATTACTGAACGTGCACCCCTGCCCCGCCTTTAATGGCAGTTGAGATAGAGCCTTTGGCTGGGAGGTTTGAGCGGGCGAATTGTCTTGGATGGGATGTGAAAATTGTGTGCGCAGAATATTTCGAAACATAAATGTGGGAGCGGGCTTGCTCGCGAAGGCGCCACATCAGCCACCCTCTCCAGCGACTGACCCACCGCTTTCGCGGGCAAGCCCGCTCCCACAGTTTTGATCGCTGCTCGGGCTTGGGATTCGGGGTGCTGCGGCATTTGAGCGGACGGTACAGCTCGGTTCCAACCTTGAAATACACCCCAAATGTGGGAGCGGGCTTGCTCGCGAAGGCGCCAGATCAGTCACCCTCTTCAGCGACTGGCAAACCGCTTTCGCGGGCAAGCCCGCTCCCACCTTTATCGTGCCCACTCCAGAGGGAGTGAGGCGCTTAGATCCGCACGTTGCCGCGCGGCCCGGCGATTGCCCAGATGATCAGGCCCAGTACCGGCAACAACAGGATCAGCAGGATCCAGAGCACCTTGGCCCCGGTGCTCGCGCCGCTTTTGAACACGTTGATGATCGCCCAGATATCCAGCGCCAGGATGATCAGCCCGATCAGGCCGTTGAAAGTGGAACCCATGGTGTCGCTCCTAAGTGAGGGCATGCACTTGTAGGATAGTCAGCCCTGGCCGGGGTTCCGTTTTATTTCAGACGTGTACGGCGACTTTCAACGCTTCCAGGGACGGCTCGGCCTTGATGCCGACTTCAGCGCACAACTCGAGCACGCGCGGCAGGTCATTGCCGTAGACCAGCACGGCCTGGATTTCATCATCGAGCAATTGGCTGAAATCCAGCAGCACATAGCCGCCATCTTCCGGGCTCAGGGCGCTCATCTGGATCTGGATACGATTGAGCGCGGTCAGGTCCTCGGTCTTGGCCAACTGCTTGGGCTTGAGGTTGAACGCCACACCCGGGCCGAACGAGGCGACGATCTGCGCAAACAGATCGCCATAGGTATCGGCCTGGAACAGCACCGTGTCCGGCAGGCTGCCAACCACCACCCACTCGCCCAACGGGATCGGGAAGGTGTCGTCGTAGTTGATATCCGGGTTGGCCGCCAGGAAGGCCACTGGATCGGCGTAGGCCTGGGCCGCTTCCTCGGCGATGCGCGCCACCTCGTCAGCGCCCATGACCCCGGCGCTGATTTTGCTGATGAGTTCGACGAGGGCGGTTTTCATGGGGTGATCCTGTAGCGGGCTGGTTTTCGAGGGCGCACAGCCTACACCAGTTTTTGCAACTGCGCCGCCGTATCCGTGGCCCCCATGGTCTGCGCCGCTGCCAGCGCCGTGGCGCCCTGGGCGTCGGTGGTCTTGGGGTTCGCGCCCTGGCTGAGCAGGTAGTCGACCATTTCCACGCGATTGAACATCGCCGCCATCATCAGCGCGGTGCGGCCGTCAGAGGATGCCGCTTCGACCGGCGTGCCGCCTTCGATCAGCGCCTTGACCACCGGCAGATTGCCCTTGAACGCCGCACCGGCAATCGGCAACTGGTTCTTGTCATTCGCGATCAGCGGGTCGGCCTTGAATTCCAGCAGTACTTTGACCGCTTCGGCGTGGCCGTGGTACGCGGACAGCATCAGCAAGGTGTCGCCGTTGTGGTTACGAAAATTCGCCGGCAAGCCCTTGGCCAGCAGCGCGGCGAGCATGGCGGCATCGCCCTTGCGGGCCACGTCGAAGACTTGCTCGGCAAATTCGGCGGCTTCGTCTTCGGTCATTTGTTTGGCGTGGTCTGACATGTGGGAACTCCGTGTCTGGTACTGAATAGGCGCCAGTGTCGCGACGGAGTTCCCAGCTGTCATGGCTTTTTTGTCAAAAACGCCCATAGGCAGAATCAATAGCGGAACTGCCCACCCTGGATCTGCGCGAGTAACTGCCCGGTCACCGGCACGTAGCAGTCGGACCCCGGCAGCCACGCGTACACTGGGTCATTGCCCGCCTTGTCCGGGTCAAACGCCTCTTCCTTGAGCCGCACTTTCTGATACTTGAAGGTGCCGGTGGTTTCCATCTTCACCTTGATCCGCAGGAACAGTGGCACCGCATAGTGCGGCAGTTGGCCATGGGCGAATTGCAGCAGCTCGCGCATGTCCAGTGAGGCCAGGGATTCGCTCGGGGTGATGGCGACCATGCCCGCGCGGCCATTGGTGTTTTCGATTTCGACCCCATAGGCCACTACCTCGGCGATCTGCGGGTGCTGCAGCAGGACGTTCTCGACCTCGGTGGTGGAGACGTTTTCGCCTTTCCAGCGATAGGTGTCGCCCAGGCGATCGACAAATTGCGCATGGCCGAAGCCGATGCTGCGCAACAAATCGCCGGTGTTGAAGTAGCGGTCGCCCTTTTCAAACACGTCGGTGAGGATCACCTTGCGGTTCTTTTCCGGGTCGGTGTAGCCGTCGAACGGCGATTTATCATCGATCCGCGCCAGCAACAGGCCTTGCCCGCCGGTTTGCACCTTGCGCATGAAGCCATCAGCGCCCCGGATCGGCTCACCGCTGTCGTGGGCGTAGTCCACCAGCGCCCAGTGTTGCAGGCAGAAGCCGATGGTGTTGTCGAAATTCAGCACGTTGGTAAAACCGATGTTGCCGTCGCTGGCCGCGTACAGCTCGCAGATATGCTCCACGCCGTAGCGCGCCTTGAACTGCGCCCACACGCCGGGGCGCAGGCCGTTGCCGACCATCTTGGTGACCTGGTTATCACGATCGAGCCCGCTGGGTGGCTGGTCGAGCAGGTAGCGGCACAACTCGCCCACGTAACCGAGGGTGGTGGCCTTGAACTTGCGCGCGTCATCCCAGAATTGACTGGCGCTGAACTTACGGCGAATGGCAAAGCCCGACGCGCCGATAATCGCCGACCCCCAGCACACGCACAGGCCGGTGGCGTGGTAGAGCGGCAACGTGCAATAGAGGACGTCTTGCGGGCCCATGTCCAGGGCGATGCTGCCGAAACTCACGGCGGTCTTGGTCCAGCGGCCGTGCTTCATGATGCCGGCCTTGGGCAGGCCGGTGGTGCCGGACGTGTAGATATAGAAGCACGGGTCGTTGAAGAAGATCTGTGCAGTGCTGGCGGGGTTGTCCTCCGCGCACTCGGCGCTCGCGGCCAGCAGGTCGAGGTAGCCCTCGGGCACGGCGGCGGGTTGCTGGTCAGCGACAAACCAGGTACGCCGGGCCTCGATCTGCACCTGCTCACGTACTGCGTCATAGGCTGCTACCAGCTCAGCGCCCACCACCACCGCCACCGGGCTCACCAGGTTCAGGCTGTGCACCAGCGCACCCTGGGTCTGCGCGGTATTGAGCATCGCGCAGATGCCGCCGAGCTTGGCCACGGCCAGCACACTCAGCAGCAGTTCCGGGCGGTTTTCGATAAACAGCGCCACCACGTCGCCCTTGCCGATGCCCTCGGCCTGCAGGTGATGGGCGATACGGTTGGCGCGCTGGTTGGCTTCGCGGTAGCTGAGCACGCGGTCGCCATACAACAGCGCCGCGCCGTCGGGGTTGCGCAGGGTCGCTTGCTCGAAGTGCCAGCCCAGGCCGCAGGGCTGTTGGGGATCGGTGACGTTGGCGGCACGCATGCCGCGCACCACCCGTGGCAGGGCTCGAACGATGGCGGGCATCTTACGCAGCATCATGCCCCAGGTGATCATGTCGTTTTGCGGATGGCTCATGGAGGAACGTCCTTTTTCTTATTCTTCGTATGATCCAGAAACACCGACTCTCTTGTAGGCAGAAGGCCGAATGCATTGAAGGAAAATACGTCAGCCCCTCTTCGGCTGTACACGCGGGATTTGAAAAGTTTTGTATCCCGAGGGGCGCGTGCTGAAAAAAGGAATTTAGCCGCGTGCGGGCAGTCTTTATGGATAACGGCACGCGCAATTCGCCGGGTTGAGCAGCGCAAAATGCAGGATGCATGATGGCCATTCATGCAAATTGCACGAAAACGAAAAATCTCATTTTTTATAAGTTGCTGATTTATAACGATATTTTTAAAATTCAGTAGCTGGCACAATCACTGCACCTATCACTCCATGCTTGCCAACTTGAGCCAACGGAGCTGATAGACATGAGCCTGATCCAAGATAAATTCGCTTCAGTATTTTCCAACTACGACGTCACCACCCAGCCACGTCCCGACGGCGGCATCCTGTTGACCCTGCGCAACAGCGAAGGCAAACAGGTCAAGCGTTCGATTTCCTACCAGCAGCTGCACACCGCCGATCAACTCACTTGGGTGATCAGCGCCATTCGCCGCGACCTGGCCGAACAAGCCAGTGAGTTGCCGCAAATCTCGATGCTGCAGAGCCAGAACCGTTTTGCCCTGCCGACTTACCATTCGGCCTGAGCAAGCAACCAAAAAAGGGCCGCAATGCCGTTGAGCATTGCGGCCCTTTTTCATGGATTCAGCACAGGCCTCGGCGCGCCGCCTCGTTCATCGCCTGCACGCGGTTGGTGACCTCCAACTTGCCGTAGATGTTGCGCAAGTGGAATTTCACCGTGGCTTCGGACGTATTGCGTATCTGGCTGATCTCCCAGACCGTCTTGCCTTCCGCGGCCCAGCGCAGGATCTCCAACTCGGTGGGGGTCAGGGGCTTGCCGGACAAGCTCAGCCGCCGCCTGACGGCATCGGGCACGCAGTACGGTGACGACTCCTCTGTGCCTATCATTAAGTTCTCTCCCTTTTATTGGCGGACGCCCTGTCAGCATTCGGATTCCTCCTATTGACAGGTGATATAAACATCGATGCCGCAGAGAGTTACATAACGAATGGTATTAAGGCGTAGGGCCTGCAACAAACAGCCGGGCCTTACAGGAATTTAAGTTTCTTCCCACAGCAACTAACAACTCATCGGGGTTGATGTTTGTAATTCGCCGCAATCAGTCGTCCAATCCGGGGAAACGTCGGGCGATCTCATCTCCCGTGAACGCGGGTACCTGGCCTTGAGCGTTATTGAACAGCCGCAGCGTGACCAGGTGCGGGTTCTCGCCGATATCAAACCAGTGTGCAATACCCGCCGGGATCATCAGCAGGTCATGCTTTTCGCAACGTATGGCGTACACATAGTCGCCAATGTGCAGGGTGTACAAGCCTTGGCCGGCAATAAAGAAGCGCACTTCTTCGTCAGTGTAACGGCGCTCATCGAGGAACTGCGCGCGCAGTGAGTCTTTTTGCGGGTGGTCGCCAGTGACGCTGAACACGTCCACGCGCTCGTAGCCCAGGGCGTCGATCTGCGCCTGGTATGCCGCGATCATTTGCGCGTCGCTGGCCCCCTGCTCGATGGATGCGGGCTGCCAGCGCTCGAACCGCACACCGTGCTCGGCGAGGGTCGCGGCGATGTCGTCGGCATGGGTCAGGACCTTGTTCGGGGTATCCGGTGAAGTGACGGGGTAGACGGCGACATAGCTCATTGAGGGTTTCCTTGGTTCTGCTCTTGCAATCGAAGACCGATGATAACGGCGGCGGCCAGGGCCGCGACGCTGGCGATGCTGAAAGTCAGGGTCGGCCCCAACAGGTTCCAACTGTAGCCGGAATACAGCGCGCCCAATGCGCCGCCGGTACCGGCCAGCGCGGCATACAGCGCCTGGCCCTGGCCTTGTTGTCTAGCGCCGAAGCTGCGTTGCACAAAGGCGATGGCCGCCGCGTGAAAGCTGCCGAAAGTCGCGGCGTGCATGACCTGCGCCAGCAACAGCACCCAGAAGTACTCGGCAAACGATCCCAGCAGCAACCAGCGCAGGGCCGCCAGCAGAAAACTGGCCAGCAGCACCCGGCGCAGCGAAAAACGCGTGAGGATGCGGCTCATGCCGAGGAACATCAGCACCTCCGCCACCACTCCCAGCGCCCACAGCATGCCGATCGTGCCACGGCTGTAGCCCAAGTGTTCCAGGTGCAGGGTGAGGAAGGTGTAGTACGGGCCGTGGCTCATTTGCATCAGCGCCACGCAGGCATAAAACGCCAGTACCCCAGGGCTGCGTAACTGCTTGAGGAACCCCTCCCCGGCCAGGCGATTGCCGTGGCTGGCGGGTTGCGCATTCGGCACCCACAGGCTGGCACCGATGATGCCGGCCATGATCACCACGACGACTACCGGGTAGATGTCCAGGCTCAACCAGTCGAACAGACGGCCCATGATCACCACGGTGAGGATAAAACCGATGGAGCCCCACAGGCGGATCTGGCTGTAGCGCGAGGTC
Source organism: Pseudomonas sp. TH21 (assembly GCF_016651025.1). Classification (NCBI taxonomy): domain Bacteria; kingdom Pseudomonadati; phylum Pseudomonadota; class Gammaproteobacteria; order Pseudomonadales; family Pseudomonadaceae; genus Pseudomonas; species Pseudomonas sp. TH21. The sequence continues at coordinate 4,695,733 of NZ_JAEKEQ010000001.1, forward strand.
TGTTTTTGCAGGTGCGCCAGGGTGATCACTTCAAACTGCGGCAGCACCGCGTGCCAGAAAAACGCATGCAGTGCCATCACCAGGGCCAGCCAGGCGTAGGTGTGGCTGACGAAGATCAGCGAAAAACTCGCCAACGTACACACCGCGCCAAAGCGCACGATGGCCAGGCGCCGACCGGTGTAGTCGCCGAGCCAACCCCACAGGTTGGGTGCCACGCAGCGCATCAGCATGGGGATGGCCACCAGCTCGCCGATGCGCGCGCTGGAGAACCCCAGATGATCGAAATACAGCGCCAGGAACGGCGCCGTCGCCCCGAGCAGGGCGAAGTAGAACAGGTAGAAGCTGGAGAGGCGCCAGTACGGGAGGGCTGGGGTCATTACCGGGGCTGCATCGCCGCCCGGCAAGAACAAGCGCCCTTGCCACGGCAAGCTCGCTCACCCCTACAGGCGGTCACAGCTGGCCCAGCACCGGGGTGGTCACCTGTACATCAGCGTTTTGCCCACGGTTGCGCAGCAGGTGGTCCATCAGCACGATGGCCATCATCGCCTCGGCAATCGGCGTGGCGCGAATGCCTACGCATGGGTCGTGGCGGCCCTTGGTGATCACATCCACCGGGTTGCCGTGCACATCGATCGAACGGCCCGGCGTGGTGATGCTTGACGTGGCCTTGAGCGCCAGGTGCGCAACGATTGGCTGCCCGGAGGAAATACCACCGAGGATGCCGCCGGCGTTGTTGCTGAGGAAACCTTCGGGGGTCAGCTCATCACGGTGCTCGGTGCCGCGCTGCGACACGCAGGCAAAACCGGCGCCGATTTCCACGCCTTTCACCGCGTTGATGCTCATCAACGCGTGGGCCAGCTCGGCATCGAGGCGGTCGAAGATCGGCTCGCCCAGGCCCGGCTTGACACCTTCGGCGACCACCGTGATCTTGGCGCCGACGGAATCCTGGTCGCGGCGCAACTGGTCCATGTAGGCCTCCAGCTCCGGCACCTTGTCCGGGTCGGGGCTGAAGAAGGCGTTGTCTTCGACGCTGTCCCAGGTCTTGAACGGAATCTCGATCGGGCCCAACTGGCTCATGTAGCCACGAATGACGATGCCCTGGGTTGCCAGGTATTTCTTCGCGATCGCGCCGGCAGCCACGCGCATGGCGGTTTCGCGGGCCGAGCTGCGGCCACCGCCACGGTAGTCGCGCTCGCCGTATTTGTGATGGTAGGTGTAGTCGGCGTGAGCCGGGCGGAACAGGTCCTTGATCGCCGAGTAGTCCTTGGACTTCTGGTCGGTGTTGCGAATCAGCAGGCCGATGGCGCAGCCGGTGGTGCGGCCTTCGAACACGCCGGAGAGGATCTCGACCTCGTCGGGCTCCTGGCGCTGGGTGGTGTGGCGGCTGGTGCCGGGCTTGCGGCGGTCGAGGTCACGCTGCAAGTCTTCCAGGGACAGCTCGAGGCCAGGCGGGCAGCCGTCGACAATGGCGACCAACGCCGGGCCATGGCTTTCGCCCGCGGTGGTGACAGTGAACAGCTTGCCGAAGGTATTGCCGGACATGCAGAGCGCTCCGTGAAATCAGTTGAATCAAGTCAACCGTAATAACTTAAGGCGGCCAGTATACGCAGGCTAACTCACTAGTTCATCCTCGAAACCTTACCGGTAGACGTTGGTCCAACCGGCACCTTCCCAATGATGGCGCGATGATGCTGCGAGTTCTGCTTTTGACCCTCACCCTGTTTTCCAGCCTTGGCTTCGCCGCCTCCCCTGTCGTCCTGCAACGGCCCATCAGCCTGGACACCGGCAGCGGCGAGCTGTTTGGCTCGCTCCTGTTGCCCAAATCCGACAAGCCGGTACCGGTGGTGTTGATCATCGCCGGCTCCGGTCCCACCGACCGCAACGGCAACAGTGCCGACGGCGCACGCAACGACAGCCTCAAGCGCCTGGCCTGGGTGCTGGCGCGGCACAACATCGCCAGCGTGCGCTACGACAAGCGCGGTGTGGCCGCGAGCCTGGCCGCCACCCCGGATGAACGCAACCTGACCCTGGATGCCTATGTGGCGGACGCCGTGGCCTGGGGCAAGCAGCTCAAGGCCGATGAACGCATGGGCCCGCTGATCCTGCTGGGCCACAGTGAAGGCGCATTGGTGGCTGCCCTGGCGGCACCGCAACTGGACCCGGCCGGGGTGATCTCGCTGTCCGGCAGCGCGCGGCCGGTCGACCAGGTGATCCGCCAGCAACTGGCCGACCACCTGCCCCCTGCCCTGTTGCTGCGCAGCAATGAAATCCTTGATCACCTCAAGGCCGGCCAGGTGGATGCCGATGTGCCTGGCCCGCTGGAGGGCATTTTCCGTCCCAGCGTGCAGCCGTATCTGATCAGCCTGTTCCGCGCCGACCCGTCGGCGGCCTTCGCCAAGCTGAACATGCCGGCGCTGATCATCCAGGGCACCAACGACATCCAGGTCGGCGTCGACGATGCCCGCCAACTGAAAAACGCCAAGCCCGACGCGCAGTTGTCGGTAATCGAAGGCATGAACCACGTGATGCGCATCGTGCCCAATGACGTAAAGCAGCAATTGGCCTCCTACAATGACCCGCAACTGCCGCTCGCCGCCGAGTTGGGCAGCCGCCTGGTGCGCTTTATCGACGGACTTCAACCCCGTTAAGCGACAATTTGCCTCCAGTCCTGCAGAAACCGGCCGATAAGCCCTGAGTCGACAGCAAAAAGACTGTCGACTCGCTGGGCTTGGACAGGATCGCGCCGCATGACAACCACTGAAGCAACACCGGAACCAATCGCCGACACCCCGGCTGAAAAAACCGAGGCCGTCGACGCGGCGCCCCTGCCGTGGGCGGATGTTCAGGCCGAGCATTTCAAGATGCTGCGCCTGGCGCCGCTGGCTACCGACCGCGCCACAGGCGTGCGGCCATTGCGGTTCGTGCAGTTCGGCTATGCCGAGCGCCACGACAAACGCCACAGCCTGTTGCGCATGGTCATCCAACTGCCGGGGCAGCGCGTGCGCCGTGAGCAGAACCATCTGGATATCTGGGTCGACCATGACACGCACCGCGTGCACTTCGGCCCTGGCAACAGCCTGGAAATCGAACCGGCCAACCGTGGCATCGGTCGCTTCCTGGTGGCCCAAGGCGCCGCCTGGGCGAAGAAGAAGTGGTCGCACTACCGCGTCGACGGCGTCGACCTGGCCAACAAGGACGCCCTCAACGAATCCACGCGCCTGCGCCGCGATCACTTCCTGCGCATCCAGGGGTTTGATGTGGCTTACGCCGATGTGCAGCACCTCAAGGGCAACGTGCAGCCGGGCAAGGTCAGCGACGTGCTCGACAGCTGGAACACCGAGAAAGTGCAGTTCGTGGAAATTCTCGAAGCCGCGCAGATGCTGCAACAGGCCGAGCAGAACCTGGCGGAGCAGGAAGTGAAGCTGCGCAAGGAAGAAGAAAAGGTCACCAAGTTCAAGCGCGAAGACAGCGGCTTGCGCTTCACGATTACTTGCCTGGTGGCGTTTACCGTGTTTCAGGCAGGGTTGTTGATCTGGATTGCCACACACCGGTAATGCAACTGTAGGCGCCCGGCTTGCCGGCGATGGTGGCCTCAAGAGAGCCATCGCCGGCACGCCGGGCGCCTACAGGGCGTGCTTCACACCCGAGCGGCAAAGACCGCTTGATGCTGGCGGCACTGCTCGGCCGTCAACATGAACACCCCGTGGCCACCGCGCTGGAACTCCAGCCAGGCGAAGTCCACTTCCGGATACAGCGCCTCGACGTGCACCTGGCTGTTGCCCACTTCGACAATCAACAAGCCCTTCTCGGTCAGGTGGTCTGCCGCTTCGGCCAGCATGCGCCGCACCAGGTTCAAGCCATCATCGCCACAGGCCAGGCCCAGCTCCGGTTCGTGCTGGTATTCGTCCGGCATGTCGGCGAAGTCTTCGGCATCCACATACGGCGGGTTCGACACGATCAGGTCGAAGCGCTGGCCCGGCAGGCCGTCGAAGCCGTCGCCCTGCACGGTGTAGACGCGCTCGTCGACACCATGGCGCTCGATGTTCTGGTTCGCCACCTCAAGGGCTTCGAAGGACAAGTCGCCCAGCACCACTTCAGCGTCCTGGAACTCGTAGGCACAGGCAATGCCGATGCAACCGGAGCCGGTGCACAGGTCGAGGATGCGCGCCGGTGGCTGGGCCAGCCAGGGTTCGAAGCGGTTTTCGATCAGTTCGCCAATCGGTGAACGCGGGATCAGCACGCGCTCGTCGACGATAAACGACATACCGCAGAACCAGGCCTCTTTCAGCAGGTAGGCGGTAGGCACGCGCTCGTGGATACGTCGATGCAGCAAGCGCTGCACGTGGGAGATTTCCTCTTCTTCCAGATTGCAATCCAGGTAGCTGTCGGCGATTTCCCACGGCAGGTGCAAGGCGCCGAGCACCAATTGCCGGGCTTCGTCCCAGGCGTTGTCGGTGCCATGGCCAAAAAACAGGTCTTCCCCATGGAAACGGCTGACAGCCCAACGGATGTGGTCGCGCAAGGTGCGCAGGCGGGAAGTGATCACGGGGGCAGACTCCTGGAAAAAACGACTGGCGATTCTAACAGCCTTCGCCTGTACCGACGATGTACGAAAAGCCCAGGCCATACGTCGGATTTCTTCCAAATTGCCATCATTCGGTTAAACAAGCCGCCCACTTGACATGGCTGCACGTCAACAACGGCGTACCTTACGATGGTAGCGATTCACAGAACCGCTCAGCCAGTGGACAATGTCACAAAAGCCCCCCTCACAGGAGCCCCCAGAATGTCCGTTCCAAAGACGATGTTTCAACTCAGCGGTCGTGGTTATGCGGCAGCCAACCTTGGCCATGCGACCCTCGTGATCATCGATGCCCAGAAGGAATACCTCAGCGGCCCGCTCGCCCTCTCGGGCATGGACGCGGCGGTCGCCAACATCCAGCAACTGGCCGCTGCCGCGCGCAACGCCGGGCGCCCGATCGTGCATGTGCGTCACCTGGGCACCGTTGGCGGCCTGTTCGACCCGCAAGGCGAGCGCGGCGAATTCATCCCCGGCCTGGAACCTGTCGGCGACGAGACCATCATCGGCAAACTGCTGCCCAGCGCGTTCCACGGCACTGGCTTGGAAAAACACCTGCAGGACCTTGGCTCCCTGGACCTGATCGTCTGCGGTTTCATGAGTCACTCCAGCGTCAGCACCACCGTGCGCGCCGCCAAGAACCTGGGCTTTCGCTGCACCCTGGTGGAAGACGCCTGTGCGACACGCGACCTGCCCTACAAGGGCGGCATCCTCAGCGCCGAGCACGTGCAACAGACCGAAATGGCCATCATGGCCGACAACTTCGCGACCCTCGCGTTGACCAAAGATCTGATCTGATCGACCCATGGGATGAGCGGCGCGGCATGTTTTATGTCCCGCTCATCTGCAAATGCCTGTCATTTGCTGCAATTACCTCGGGTACAGGAACAACCTGTGTATCTTCCGGTCGAAGGGCCGATACCCTGGAGGAAAGGTCGGAATGAAGATATCCGATGGTTTTGATGCTCGTCGCTTGCGCCCCAAGGGCCCGAGCAACTGGCGTCTGCGCCTGGTGGCCGGCATTGCCGCGCTGCTGGCGATTGTTGGTGTGCTGCTGGCGGGTGCGGGTGCCGCTGGTTTATTCGGTCACTCGCCGGCCCTTGGCGAACTGAATGCCAGCCCCGGTGGCTCGGCGATCTTGGCGGTCGTTGGCCTGCTGGTGCTGTGGCTGGGCGTCTGGCTGTGGCGTCGCAGCCGTCGGAAGATGCGTCAGCCGTTGTCGCTGAACATCGCTTCACACCTGATGAAAAAGCACGACTGATGGCGCTTGGATAGCGTTTCCTGCGCCCTGGCCGCCGCGATTTAGGTAAACTGCCCGCCCTTCGCGGAGGCTGACATGCAAGACGACGATTTTTCCCTGTTCAAAAACGAGCTGCGCGGCGTCAAGCCGATCAAGCACGACCGCGCCGACACCGGCAAACCCAAGGCCGACCGGGCGCAGATCGCCAAACTGCGCCAGGCTGCAACCGTGCGCACCGACGCCACCACCGTTGATGGCCTGTCGGACCAGTTCGTGATCGATGTCGGCCCCGAAGACGAACTCATGTGGGCCCGCGACGGCGTGCAGGAAAGCCAGATGCGCAAGCTTAAGGCCGGCCAGATCCCGTTCGAAGGCAGCCTCGACCTGCACGGCATGACCGTGGAAAAAGCCCGCGAAACCCTGTGGGCCTTCCTCGCCGAAGCCACCAAATTTGAAATCCGCTGCGTGCGCGTCACCCACGGCAAGGCTGTGCGACTGGACGGCAAGCGTCCGATGATCAAAAGCCACGTCAACACCTGGCTGCGCCAGCACACCCAGGTACTCGGCTTCACCTCCTGCCAGGCCCGCCACGGCGGCGCGGGGGCGGTGTATGTGATGCTCAAGCGCACCATGATGGAAGGGCGTGACGAGTAAGCAAAAAAAAGCCCAGCAAGTGAGCTGGGCTGTTGTCGGCCGCATAGGTTTCAGCTGTCTTTCGCTTTTTTCTCTCTTGCCAACGAGATCACTGCTTTTTGCAGGGTGATTGCCGTGTTGGCCGCGCTCCGATAGACCGCACGTCGCTCCTCCACAGAACCACTTCGGAAAAAATCTGACATTGTGGTCGATGAGTACTTCTCAACAACTTCCGTCACTTCGCCTTTCATAAGGCTACTCCGGTCAATATTTGCTCAAGTTCTTCAGGATGGTAGGGCTGCCTGACAAGTTCGTCAATTTCCCCTGCCGATAGGTTGATACCGATCTGCGACTCGCCGCCGTCGGTGTCCTTGATGAGAACATCGACTTGAAGACGCCCAATGAACTCGCGCTTCAATCCGCACACCGTTGCCTTTGATGCATAAAACTGGCGAATGAACTCTTTGCAGGGGATATTTCTACCTTCAACAGCCTCGCGTGCCAGCACGAACTCCCATGCAAGTTCAGGCTTTTGGTAAACATAGATAACTTGAACGGACCGATTTTCCTTATCGAGTGCACGCTGGATGTTTTTTCGAGCAACAGCAAAATTCGCCAGCGTTCCGTCCAACAGGAAGGACTGCCGCTGCTGATAGACCAAGCCAACGGTACGCTCGACCATAGCCGTCAAGCCACGTTGAAAAAGGCTGGAGTTTCGACCCGGGTACTCGGGAAAGTATTCCCTGAAGTCATCCGGGTCGATACGCAAGGCACCTGCTCCCCCTTCCTCCATCAAACGAATAAAGGACTTTGATACTTCTGTGTTACCTGCACCGGGAGAGCCCGCCATAAATACCGAGACTGGATAGCGCTCACCCGGGTACTTATCCAGGCAAGCCAGCTCCCGGGCTATCCTCGTCCGATTGGCCTTGGCAAAGGTCAATGCGCGTTCTGAGATGCATCGCTCCAGCGGGGGTCATTACGTCGTCCTCAGCGGAGGCAGACTCTAACATCGCTATCGCCCAGGAATACAACTGTCGGCGTTCCTACGCTACTATGTGCGCCACATCACCCGCCGCCACTAAGCGCCGGGCAACGCTTCACATTGGTACAGGCATACACCGTACCGTTCTGAAACCCATACGGAAACAGTCCTGTGACATTGGAACAGAATTACACCGCGATCCTCGGCCAACTCGGCGAGGACGTTTCCCGCGAGGGCCTGCTCGACACGCCAAAGCGTGCCGCCAAGGCGATGCAGTACCTTTGCCGCGGCTATGAACAGACCCTGGAAGAAGTCACCAACGGTGCCTTGTTCAGCTCTGACAACAGCGAAATGGTGCTGGTCAAGGACATCGAGTTGTATTCGTTGTGCGAACACCACCTGCTGCCGTTTATCGGCAAGGCGCACGTTGCCTACATCCCGAGCGGCAAAGTGCTGGGCCTGTCGAAGGTCGCGCGGATTGTCGACATGTATGCGCGCCGCCTGCAGATCCAGGAAAACCTCAGTCGCCAGATCGCCGATGCGGTGATGCAAGTGACGGGAGCCCTGGGCGTGGCCGTCGTGATCGAGGCCAAGCACATGTGCATGATGATGCGCGGTGTCGAGAAACAGAATTCCTCGATGATCACCTCGGTGATGCTGGGTGAGTTCCGCGAAAACGCGGCCACCCGCAGCGAATTCCTCAGCCTGATCAAGTAATCGTCTGAGTAGGAAAAAACCGGCGTTCATCGCCGGTTTTTTTTCGCCTGCAGAAATCAGGTAAGCTGCGGCCCCTTCTTCATGGGCAAGAGGTTTCAGCCATGTTCGTCAAAGCACTTCGAGTGGGCCTCGGCCACGTCATCATCGCGGGCGACTTCCTTACCCGTCCGCGTAAAAAGCAGCGCCCCGCCGAACAACAGGCACAGGTCAACGAAGCGGCCAAGGGCCTGACCCTGTATCAATTCCACGCCTGCCCGTTCTGTGTGAAGACTCGCCGCACCCTGCACCGCCTGAATGTGCCGGTGGCGCTCAAGGATGCGAAAAACAACGAGCAGGACCGCCAGACCCTGCTGGAGCAAGGTGGCAAGATCAAAGTGCCGTGCCTGCGCATCGAAGAAAACGGCCAGACCACTTGGATGTATGACTCCAAGGTCATCATCGACTACCTGGACAAGCGCTTCGCCGCGGTCTGACAAACACTGAAGATCGAACGTGGGAGCGGGCTTGCTCGCAAAAGCGGCGGATCAGTCAATCAATCTATCGACTGACACAGCGCATTCGCGAGCAAGCCCGTTCCCACTTTGAGTTCAGATTACCAAGTCAACATCCAGCAGCGCCGAGCCCAGGCATTTGCCATGGGCATCCAGCGCCAGGGAGCGGGTCACGCCACCGCGCAGAATCCCCGGCAAGACGAAGTTCAGCGCCTGGACAGTGGGCAATTCATAACGCCGCACCGGCGCAGCACCCGGTTCCAGCAGGCCGGCAAAGAACTCGGTCACGCGTTCGGCCGTGAGCTGTTCACACAGCAACGGGTAATCCTCGGCGCGATAAGCAATGATCGAGATGTTCGAGGTGTCGCCCTTGTCCCCGGTCCGGGAGTGGGCCAGCGTGTGCAGTTTCATGCTTCGATCCTCGGGTTGACCGCGCTTCGCGGCAGCAGTAATGACGCCACCGCCACCACCTGGCGCACGCTTTTACTGGCACCGCCGCCGCCGGAGGGGCCGTTGGTGTAGAGGGTTTCCACTTCATTGCCGATCCGTACCGCTTCGCCACGCTCCTCGCATCGAGCCGCGACGCGCAAGCGCACTTCCCAAGGTTCGACACTGCTGCGCGGGCCGTGGAGCGAGTCCATGCCGATCAGCTCGGCGCGCACGTCCTGCATCTTCACGCCGGTTAACGCCAGACGCTTGAGTACGACATCCCGCGCCAATTGAGCCCGTGCGACGGCGCCGGGGCCGCCGTAGGACATCTGCCCTTCGCCGATCCAGCCATCCAGATAGCCCACGCTGACCTTCAACTGTTCAGGTCGCGCGCGCCCCGCGGCGCCCTGGGCGCGCACACGATCAACCGCTTCCTCGACAAAACCCACCTTGGAAAAATCCGCGGTCACATCAGGCGTCAAATACGCCGCTGGATCATGCACTTCATAAATCAGTTGCTCGGTGCAGGTCGCACGGCTGACCCGTCCACCTGAGCCTGCAACCTTGGTGATCAGCGCTTCGCCCTCGGCATTGATCTCGGCCAAGGGGAATCCCAGGCGCGCCAGGTCATCCACATCTTTGAAGCCCGGGTCGGCAAAATAGCCGCCACTGACTTGCCCGGCGCATTCGAGCAAATGTCCAACTAAAGTGCCGCGACCCAAGCGCTGCCAGTCATCCGCGGCCCAGCCGAACTCGAACATCTGCGGCGCGAGGAACAGCGACGGGTCGGCGACACGTCCGGTAATCACCACATCGGCGTCGGCGCGCAGGGCTTCAAGGATGCCTTCCACGCCCAGGTAGGCATTGGCGGAAATCAGCCGTTCGCCGAGTGAACCGACGGTCTGGCCGTTATCCAGCACTTGCTCGGGCTGCAACGCAGCCAAGACATCGTCGCCCACCACCGCGACCACCTTGAGGCGCAGGCCCAGCTCGCTGGCGATGCGCCGCACTTCAATCGCCGCCGACACCGGGTTGGCCGCGCCCATGTTGGTGACCACCCGCAGGCGGCGACGCCCGGCGCCCTCCCCCACAAACGGCAACACGCGGCGCATGCGCTCACTGAGCAGCGGGTCATAGCCGCCGTCGGGATCCGTGATCCGCGCCTGTTGCGCCAGGGCAATCGTGCGTTCGGCCAGGCATTCGAAGACCAGGTAATCCAGATCGCCCTGTTCAGCCAGTTCCACGGCGGGTTCAATACGGTCGCCGGAATAGCCGGCACCGGAACCGATGCGCAAGGTTTTCATCTCAAATCACTCCCAGGAGCAACGCGGTCAGGGTCATCAACACCGACGCGGCAAACAGAAAAGGGATGGTGAAGCGCTGGTGATCGGCCAATTCGATCTTGCACAGGCCCACCAACAGGAAGGTCGCGGGGGTCAGCGGGCTGACCGGGAAACCGGTGGTGTGCACGCCCAGCAGCGAGGCCTGGGCCACCTGCAACGGGTCGACACCGAGGGCCTTGCCGACTTCGGCGATCACCGGCATCACGCCGAAATAATACGAATCGGGGTCGAACAGCATGCTCAACGGCATGGAAATAAAGCCCACCACCGCCGGGATCAGCTTGCCGTGGCCGGCCGGAATCTGCGCCACCGCCACTTCGGCGATCGCCTTGAGCATGCCGGTGCCTTGCATGATGCCGGTGAACACCCCGGCGGCGAGCAGGATACTGGCCATGGTCAGCGCGGTTTTCGCATGGGCATCGATGCGCGCGCGCTGGGCGTCCACATTCGGGTAGTTGATGCACAGGGCCGCCACGGTGCCGAGCATGAACATCACCACCGGGTCGACCCAGCCGGCGATCATCACCACCATCACCAACACAGTCAGCACCAGGTTGACCCAGAACAGCCGAGGCCGGCGCAGCTGGATGTCGGCGTCGCTGAGCACCCGTTGCGGCACGGCATCCACGCTGGAACCGGCGCCCAGGCCCAGGCGTTTTTCCTCGCGGCGGCCGAGCCACCAGGCGCAGGCGAAGACGAAGACCAGGCCGACGATCTGCACCGGGATCAGCGGCTGGAACAGGTCAGCCACCGGCACATGCAGTGCCGCCGAGGAGCGCAGCACCGGGCCGGTCCACGGCAGGAAGTTGACCCCGGCGGCCATCGCGCAGACACAGGCAAGGATACGTTTATCAATGCCCAGCCGCGTATACAGCGGCAGCATCGCCGGCACTGTCACCAGGAAGGTCACCGCGCCGGAACCGTCGAGGTGTACCAACAGGGCCAGGGTCGCGGTACCGACGACAATCCTTGTAGGACGCGTCCCTACCGTGCGCAGGATGCGATCAATGATGGGGTCGAGCATGCCGGCATCGGTCATGATCCCGAAAAACAGGATCGCGAACACAAACATGCCCACCACGGGGGCAACGTTCTTGATACCGGTAATGATGAAGGCGCTGGTTTGCAGGCCGAACCCACCGAGCAACGCGGCGATGATCGGCAAGGCGATCAGGGCCACTAGCGGCGAGAGGCGTTTGCTCATGACGGCAGCGAGCAGGCACAGGATGGTGATGACACCCAGGGTAGCGAGCATGGGTTACTCCAGAGCGGCCTTTGCGGCCGGTTATTGTTTTCCCCCGAGTATTGGAATCACGTTACCCTTTGTAAATTGGAATGTTCAGCGAGTCATGTTCGTAAAAACAAAACGCTCGAGAAAAACAACAATGAAAAATTCGATCCAGCATATCCAGGCATTCCTCGCGGTGGCCCGTACCGGGAGTTTCACCAAGGCGGCCAACGAACTGCACCTGTCACCTTCGGCGCTGACCGTGCAAGTCCAGCAATTGGAGGATTGGCTGGGCGTTGCACTGCTCGACCGCAGCCCGCGCCATGTGAGCATCACGGCCGCCGGCCAGGACGCGCGCGGCCCTATGGAAAAACTGCTGCTGGACCTGGACAACATTGTCACCGGTTCCCGCGACCTGGCCGCCTTGCGTCGCGGCGTCGTCACCATCGCCGCCCTGCCCTCGGTCTGCGCCGGCACCCTGCCCCCGGCCCTACGGCTGTTTCGCGAACGCTTTGGCGGCATCGAAGTGCGCCTGCACGACCTGGTGGCCCATCGCATTCATGCCCAGGTACGTGCAGGCGAGGTTGATTTCGGCATTGGTGTACGCGCACGGCTCAGTCACGGCCTGGCGTTTGTGCCGGTGCTCAATGATCGACTGTGCGCCTTCGTGCCGCTGGACCATCCCCTCACCCGCCATCGCCAGCTGACCCTGGAGCAACTGGCGGACCAGCCGATCATCCTCACCGGGCGTGACAGCAGTGTGCGTGAGCAAGTGGATGCGTTGTTTGATGAGACGCAGCTGACGATGAACGCAGGCATGGAGGCCAACTATATGTCGACGGTCCTTGCCTTGGTGCGCCAGGGGCTGGGCATCAGTGTGCTGCCGGAGTCGGCGGCGGACAGTTTGGCAGGCTTGAAACGCATCAATATCGATCATCCCGGCGTGAACCGGGAGATCGGGCTGATCAGCCGCAGCGGCATGCGCCTGAGCCCGGCGGCGCAGCGCTGTTTTGACCTGCTCAAGGCCCAGATGCCCTCCTTGTAGGAGCCCGGCTTGCCGGGCGCCTACAGATTGAGGGCGTTCAGTCGAGCATCGCGACGTGCTTGGGGTGGCTGGCCACACGCGCCAACCACGCCTGCACGCCCGGGTACGCATCCAGGTCAAAACCACCTTCCCGGGCCACGTGGGTATAGGCATACAATGCCACGTCCGCGATGGAGAACTGGTCGCCCACCAGGTACGGCGTCAGTTGCAGCTGGCGTTCCATGACCTTGAGGGCTTTGTAACCGCCCTTGTGCAGCTTCTTGTATTCCTCTAGGCGCTCCTGCGGCAACCCCAGGTAAAACTGGATAAACCGCGCCACCGCAATGTACGGCTCGTGGCTGTACTGTTCGAAGAACTGCCACTGCAGCACCTGCGTGCGCAGGCGCGGCTCGGTGGGCAGGAATTCGCTGCCGTCGGCGAGGAAATTCAGGATCGCGTTGGATTCCCACAGGCAGGTGCCGTCTTCGAGCTCCAGCACCGGGATCTTGCCGTTGGGGTTCTTTGCCAGGAATTCGGCCGTCTGCGTGTCACCCCTGAGGATGTCGACATCCACCCATTGGTACGGAATGCCCAGCAGGTTGAGCATCAATTTGACCTTGTAGCAGTTGCCCGACTTGTAATCGCCATAAACCTTGTACATGGGGCTCCCCTTATGCCGCTTGCGCGTGCTGTGCTTGACGGACCACTGCGGCCAGGCGCTTGAGACCTTCGTCCAGACGGGACGGGTCGATATGGCTGAAATTGAGTCGCAGTGAGCCCAGGTGCTGGTCCGGCTCGGAAAAGAACGGTTCACCGGGCATGAACGCGACGTCCTGATCGAGCGCAGGAGCCAACAAGGTGCGGGTGTCGAGCGGCTGTTTCAAGGTCAGCCAGAAGAATAATCCACCCTGGGGCACTTGCCAGTCGGCCAGTTCGCCGAAGTGACGCAGCAATGCCGCCTGGAAGGCATCGCGGCGCTCGCGGTAAAAGCTGCGCAATTGCACCAGGTGTTGCTGGTATTTCTGTGTGCCGATCCACTGCATCGCCTGCCACTGGCCGACGCGGTTGGTGTGCAGGTCCGCCGACTGCTTGAGCTTGAGCAAGTGCGGGAACAGGTCCGGGCTGGCGATCAGGTAACCGACGCGCAGTCCCGGCAGCAAGGTTTTGGAAACCGTGCCGGTGTAGATCCAGCTGGCTTTGTTCAGGCGGCCGACGATGGGCTTGGCGCTGCCACCGTCGAAGGTCAGCTCGCGGTAGGGTTCGTCTTCGATCAGGGTGACGCCGAACTCATCCAGCAACGCGGCGACAGCCTCGCGCTTGGCCTCGCTGTAGCGCACGGCGGATGGGTTCTGGAACGTCGGAATCAGGTAGATGAACGCCGGGCGATGGCGCTCAAGGTTGGCACGCAAGCTGGCCAGGTCGGGGCCGTCTGCTTCCAGCTGCACCGTGAGGCAATCGGCGCCGAACAGTTGGAAGATCTGCAACGCGGCCAGGTAGGTCGGGCCTTCCAACAGGATTTTCGTGCCCTTGTCGATATACAACTTCGCCGCCAGGTCGAGGGTTTGCTGTGAGCCGCTGACCACCAATACCTGGCTCGCCTGGCACGGCACCCCCAGGGCGCGCGCCTCGGCCGCCAGCAACTCACGCAATTGCGGCTCGCCCTCGCTCATGCCGTATTGGCCGATGTTCAGCGGCATGCCCTCCCACTGCAAGGCCGGCAACATGGCCTCCGCCGGCAGGCCACCGGCGAACGACATCACTTGCGGGCGCTGGGCTGCCGCGAGGATTTCACGGATCAAGGAGCTTTTGAGGCGCGTTACACGTTCAGAGAAGGCCATAAGGTCACCGGTAGCAAAGCCTGTGGGAAATACGTCAAACTGGTTGACCGAAATTACGACAGCTTGAATGGATACGTCAACATGCTTGACCTTAAAAACCAGGGCAGCCAGCAAGAGGCGATGCAAGCGTTCTTCTTCGGCTACCAGGCGTTCACTGCCAAAGCCGATGAAATGCTCGAACGCCGCGGCCTGAGCCGGGTGCACCAGCGCATCGTTTTTTTTATCGCGCGCTACCCGGCCTTGAGCGTGAAGGAGTTGCTGGAATTGCTCGGCGTGAGCAAGCAGGCGCTGAACATGCCGTTGCGCCAATTGCAGGAAATGCACCTGGTCAACAGCGTTGCGGCGCAGACCGACAAGCGCAAACGCCTGCTGGAACTGACGGAGGAAGGTATGCGGTTCGAGCAATCACTGCGGCGTGAGCAGGTGAAACTGTTGCAACGCGCGTTCAGTGAAGCCGGGGAGGAAGCCGTGGCGGGCTGGTTGGCGGTGAATCAGGCCCTTGCCGGGCAGCCTTGATTGCTTTGCAGATGTGCTTGTGGCTGTGGCTGGACTTGTGGCGAGCGGGCTTGCCCCGCGTTGGGGTGCGAAGCAGCCCCAATTCAGTCACTGCATTCTTACAGACAGAACCTGCCAGCAGGTTTTGGGGCTGCTGCGCACCCCAACGCGGGGCAAGCCCGCTCACCACAATTAAGTCCAGTTCACCCCAATAAGGCCAGTTCACCCCAACAAGCCCAGTTCTCCCCCAACAAGCCCGGCTCACTCCAATAAACCCAACTCACCAAAAAAACCCGCCTCCCCCCCTATCCAGACACCACAGCCGTGGCCTTCCATCGACTTTCGCCCAAACAATCGAAAACATTATTTGCTTTATTTGTATACAAAAGCATAATTCGCTTCGTGCGAGTTCCTGACCTATTGGTCAACAAAACCCGCCAGTACCTCAAAGCGCTGCTGCCCACTGTCGTGACCGGCGCTGGAAATAACAATAAAACTCTTGAGGAGTACTCGCTGTGGAAAGCCGCAAATCCGAAGCCCCAACGCTGGATCTTTTACCTGCACGCAGTGGCTGGCTGGAACGCTTGTTCAAACTGCGCCTGCATGGCACCACAGTGAAGACCGAACTGATCGCCGGCCTCACCACGTTCATCACCATGGCCTACATCATCTTCGTCAACCCCAACATCATGGCCGACGCCGGCATCGATCATGGCGCGGCGTTTGTCGCCACGTGCATCGCCGCGGCGCTGGGTTGTCTGTTGATGGGCCTGTACGCCAACTGGCCGGTAGGCCTGGCGCCGGGCATGGGCCTGAACGCGTTTTTCACCTACACCGTGGTCGGCACCATGGGCTATCACTGGGAAACCGCGCTGGGTGCGGTGTTCATTTCCGGCGTGTTGTTCATGGGCCTCACGCTCTCCCGGATCCGCGAGTGGCTGCTCAACAGCATTCCGGTCAGCCTGCGCCACGCCATGGGCGCGGGTGTCGGTCTGTTCCTCGGGGTGATCGGCCTGAAAACCGCCGGGATCATCGTCGACAGCCCGGCCACGCTGATCAAGCTCGGCTCGCTGCATGAGCCGGCGCCGCTGCTGGCGGCGGTGTGTTTCCTGCTGATCGCGATCCTCAGCTATCACCGCGTATTCGGCGCGATCCTCATCAGCATCATCGCCGTGACCCTGGCTGGCTGGGGCCTGGGCCTGGTGCATTACAACGGGATCCTCTCCACCCCACCGAGCCTGGCACCGACCTGGATGGCCATGGACGTGAAAGGTGTGTTCAATGTGAGCATGATAAGTGTGGTATTTGCCTTTCTTTTTGTGCACATGTTCGATACCGCCGGTACACTGATGGGCGTTGCGCAACGCGCCGGGCTGGTCAATGCCGACGGCAGGATCGATAACCTGTCCCGCGCCCTCAAGGCCGACAGTGCCTCCAGTGTGTTCGGCGCCATGGTCGGTGTACCGCCGGTGACCAGCTACGTGGAAAGCGCTGCCGGTGTTGCCGCCGGTGGCCGTACCGGGTTGACGGCGGTCACGGTCGGCGTGCTGTTCGTGGCGGCGATGTTTTTCGCGCCGCTGGCGGGCATGATCCCGGCCTACGCCACGGCGGGTGCGCTGATTTACGTGGCGATGCTGATGATGGCGAGCATGGCCCATATCAATTGGGATGAAGCCACCGACAGCATCCCGGCCATCGTGACCGCGATCATGATGCCGCTGACCTTCTCGGTCGCCGACGGGATCGCCCTGGGCTTTATCACCTATGTGGCGCTCAAGGCCGGCACCGGCAAGTACCGCGAGATCTCCGTGAGCCTGTGGGTGCTGTGCGCGATCTTTATCGCCAAGTTCGTCTTTCTATAAAAAAAGGAGCATGCAATGAGTCTGGAAACCTGGCTGCTGTTCAGTGGCGCTGCACTGGTAGTGATCCTGATCCCGGGGCCGCTGTCGTTGCTGATGATCAGCAACAGCCTGAACTACGGCCTGCGTCGCTCATACCCGGCGTTTCTCGGCGGGGTGATCGCCTCGATCTGTCTGTTGAGCGCGTCGGCCCTGGGCCTGGGCGCATTGCTGCTCGCGTCGGAAAACCTGTTCAGCGCACTGAAGATTGTCGGCGCACTGTACCTGTTCTATCTCGCCTGGCAGAGCTGGCAGCAATCACGCCAGCCATCCCAGGGCGCGACAGTGCCGCAGGCTGCGCCGGTGCCACGCTTTCGCGCGCTGTTCGGGCGCGCTTTTGTGCTGGGGGCCAGCAACCCCAAGGACATCCTGTTTTTCGCCGCCTTTTTGCCGCAGTTCCTGAGCAGCCAGCAACCTTTCCTGCCGCAATTGCTGATCATGATCGCTACCTGGACCTTGCTCGACCTGCTGTGCAAGCTGGCCTACGGCCTCGGCGCCCATGGTGCTGCGCGGTACCTGCGCAGTGGCAGCGGTCAAAGCTGGTTCAACCGCGTCAGCGCCGCCCTGTTCGGCAGTGCCGGCGTGGCTTCGCTGATCAAGGCTAGAATGGTTTCACTTTGACGAAATAAACCGTTGGCGGCAGATTGCCCTGGCTGGGCCATTGAATGCCGGTGACGATCGGAACGAGGCGCTGCTCCCTCATGGCGCTTCGGACCATGGCAGCCACGACTGAATCCTGATGCGCGTTGATGGCCGTATTCACCCAGCCATCAGTCAGGCGCATATTCAACTGAACGCTCCCTCGCTCAAGCCACTGATAGGTCATGTAATACAGCTGGCTTGAACGTGGATGCGTCGCCACCAGTTCATGCATCGGAACATGCCCGCGCCTTACCTGCCATTCGTGAAGGCTGAAACCCTGCTGCTCGAGCACTGACCTGACAGCCGCGCGTTGCGTGGTTCGTCTCTCAATCGCCAACGACATGTCACCGGACCGCAGCCGCGCATCCAACGCCACAGGGGGCCTGAAGTCGACACGCGTAAAGCCTGGGGTCTTGCCTTCGTAACCAATGAACACTGACGTCGGCTTCCTTTGCACAGGCCGCAGCATCCTCAGCAAATCATCCGTCTGACCGGGCCTCACCGGATTGGGGGTCATCCAATCGTCCAACGTCGCCCGCAGGTTGAGCAAATGGCTGGCCGTTGCCGAGCGAGAGGAGTCCGAAAGCTCAAGCACCCGGGCCACTGCAAACTTGCGGCTGTGACGCGTCAGCCCTGGGAACGCCCTGCCGACCTCTGCCTCCGGCGGCCCAGTGAACAGAGGGGCATGGAGCTGCCACTCACCGGTGGCGGTACGCGTTGCCGGCAGCGGTTGCTCACCCAGCGCGGTGGTGGTCCATCGTTCAATGTCCACGCTGACCCTGGAAACCAGTGGCTCGTGTTTGCCGATAAACACGAACTCGCTCAGCGGCGCGTGATCGCCTTGGTGGAGCAACCGGTAATAACCCGCCGCCGATTGTGTGGGCGTGTCATAGCGGCGGCCCACGTAAATGAGGTCATAGGGAAATCCTGGCGGTTCCAGCGGCACATGGAATACCCCTGAAGCCACGGAAGCCAGCGACTGCGCGTCGGGGGCGGGTGCACGCCAACTGAACCAGTGATCGGCCGGTGCGGATGACTGGCGGATCCGGTTGTGCGTGGCGATGCGCACGCTGGGCGGGCGCCAACTCGGCGGCTGCACCGCTTGCCACGGACTGAGTAGCGCGGAACTCGGACCGGCCATGGGCGCATCCGCCCCCAGCAGCCATTCCTTGGGCGAATAAATCGTCAGGATCAGCTCATCCGTTCCCGGCGCGTCGCTGTTTTGCAGGCGGAAAAACGCTTCGCCCTCACGGCGGTAAACCGGGTAATGGTGCGTGTCTTCCACCCAAAAGTGCTCGCCGCGCCGCACGTAGAGACCCTTTTCCCCAGGCCCCTGCAACACCACCGCGTTTTGCGGCCTGCCCGGGGTGCGAAACCGTTCCAGGGGCTTGAGCCGCGCGACTGCCGGGGACGATCGTGGCAGGTTGAGGGGCCGACCAAACTGCGCGAGGGTTGAACGATGGATCCGTCCCAGGCTTGCACCTATCGACCGCGTCATCGGGCGAACCACCGCGCCCGCCTTCACCTTTGGGCCGGGCACAAAGCTCAGCAACAGGTCTATCGCCAAAAATACCGAGCCAAACGCCACGTCCACCGCAACCCGAGGATCACCCGTGCGGTGATAGTGTCGCGCGGTCAGCAATAGCTCATACAACTGGTTACCCAAGCCAAAAAACGGCAGGACAATCGACAGCAAGGCCCGCCCCCGGCTATCCGCCTCGGCCTCCAGGCGCTGCTCGCGGTAGGTCTCCAGACTTTTGCGCGACTGACTAACGGCCTGTGCCTGACGGTGCAGATCAATTGCCCTCGCCTGATACAGGAGCGCCCTGGCATCACTGTGTGAGGTGGGCACCAAGGCTAGCCAGTGCTGCGGGTCACTGGCGATCTGCTCGAGAATCTGTTTTTCAATGTCCTCGACCCGTGCAGTGGGCACCAGGTGTTTGACGGAGAACGAGCGAACAAACTCGACGCCGCGCCAGAACCCATTCACCAGGGCGTAGTCAGGGCGCAAGTCGGCGGGGTCGAAGGACGTCGCGTGTGTTTGCCCGGGATGCGCGTTGATGGCCTCGAACGCCCAGCCGGGTGCAATGTGCCGTGCCAGTGCGCTGACGTGATCAGGTGATGCCCAGTGACGGTTCAGATGTTCCTGGGCCGCTTGCAGGTTGGCGTGCTCACTGAGGCTCATGCCATCCGGCGCGGCGGGCCAGTAAACCACGCAACGTTGGGAAAGCCGGTCATGAATCACCAGGATGCCCGCGCAATAACGATCATGCTGCAGGGTATGGGCCACCAGATGCACGATGTACAGCTGCAATTGATCGCCGTGCTCCAGCAAATCCTGAGGAATGCGTGCGTTCATGGCGGTGTTGAAAAAACGCTGCGCCTCCAGCGTCAACCCGCGTCGAACCGCCGAATACAGATCTGCGTCGGCACCTGCCCGCAAGACGCGCCTCAAGAGTTGTGGCACACGCATGTCGGTGCCGGGCGAATAAAACACACTGTCGATCAATGCCGCATAGCGCCCGCCGATATCCAGCGAGAACACCATATTGATCAAGTAGTCCGCGCTCAGTTGCTGCTTCCACGCGGGTTTGAGGTACTCGGCGTACTTGAAACGCCACCATGTGGGCATCATCTGCGGGTCGAGGTTATGCAGCGCCAACTGCAGCAGGCTGAACCGCGAACGCTCGGGGCTGGGCGTCAGGACTTCCTTGCGATCGCCCACTGTACAGCTGCTTTCCCAACCACAGACCTTGCCGTCGACGTGGTCGGGCATGTCGATAAACGGTGTGTCGACGTCCACTTGCGGGAACAGGCCGTCCTCGCGTAAGCGCGCAATCAACCGTTCACGGGCATAGGTGTGCAGATCCGGCAGCCGCTGTTTAAGGTGCTCTTCAAACGCCAGCATGCTGCCCAAGGAGTGGCGCAGCAGGTGCTTGAAGCGCTTGCGCTGCGCCACGCTCGACTCGCCCAGCCAGGACGGCAGTTTTTTCTTCGCGCTCGCAGCTTTGCGCACCAGCGCCACATGCACCTGCGCCTGGATCAGCGCATCGCTGACTGGCGCATGCAGATGCTGCTCCAGTTCGACCGCCAGCAGCAGGCGGCTCAAGGCAATATCCGCGGTTTCACTGAATACACGGGCGCCGCCATCGAGGCCGCGCTGCAGGGACAGGTAACCCTTGAGCAGCCGCTTGAGCGCCAGCAGCACGGGGTTACCCTCGATGATTTGATAACGCACCGCGAGGGTTTGGTCGGCAGCCTGCTCACGCACACTTTGGCGTTTAGGTCGCTCGACGTAGCGCCCCAGCAACGATTCATCTCGGCTGCCAAGGCTGGCCCTGATCCCCGCGGATAATGCGCCAAGGCTGTCAAATACCGTCACGCCGCCGTCTCGCCCGAACGCACACAGCACCGCCGGTTCGCGCCGCTCTGGATCACTGAGCGCCGCCTTGCGGGTCACCGCAAACAGGCTGTGCAACGAAGAATCGGTATCGGGTCCAGCCCCCACCAGAACCGACAGCACGCAGGCCTCGCTGTCTGCCCGTTTGCTGGCCAGCGGCGTATCCAGCACTTCGAGCAGCAGGTCGCGGTGGGCTGTGCGGACCAACTTGAGTCGGTGCTGCAACTCGATTTCGCCACGCAGCCAATCGGTCCAGAGTTGGAGGACAGAGGCCAGGCGATGGCGTTCACCGTCGGGTTTTGCCTTCCAGAACGCCACGTCGAACAGCTGCAGTTGCGCCCCCTGCACCAGCGCGGACAAGGTGTCCGCGGCAGTCTTGAGTTGCGCTTCAAGCGTCACGAAATCCCGCAAGGCTTGGGTATCTTCCACAGGGTCCTGCGGGTTCAGCAGTTTCATCAGGCCTTTTTCGTAGCGCTTGACTTGGTGCAGCGCAGTGTCCATCGCCAGCCACGGCGCCGTACTGGCGAAAATGATCTCGTGACGCCGTCGATGCCGGTCCCAGGCCTGCAATGGCTGGCGCATACTCCCCAACCGTGGCGTGCCCACCCAATGTGTTCGGCCGCGCTCGACGTCGGCGAGATAGCGGCCGGCGTCGGTCACTGGAGGCTGTCGCGCACCGGCAAAGACCTGCGCCAGGTTGATCGACACCGCGCACGCCAACTCATTTTCCCATTGGCTCTCCAGCATCGCCTGGGCGCTGAGCACAAACACATCGCTTTTCACCGCTGAACCTTGCCACACCGCTGCGGCGGTCATTTGCGCCGGGCACACCGGGTGCCGACGCCGCAAGGGCAGGCACTGCCACAGCTCATCCAGTGACGTCCCCTGGATCAGCGCCACCAGGCCGCACTGCAATTGGCTGAATGAGCGGTACTCGTAATAGTTGCGCGTCAACCCTGGCAGGTACATCACGTGCGGCGACTGCGCAGGGTCATCCGCGCGATGAATATGCAGCGCACCGGGGATGGGCATCAGCCGCGGGCCCACACCCGGCCACATCAACTGGCTGACCTTGAGGCTGGCCCACGGCTCACCCGCGCGTTGCCGCGCCTGCGCCGTCGGCGCATCCACCAGCGCCTGGACCATGGCCCGCCCTGCACTCGATAACTCGTCCAGTTGCCAGGCCACAAAAGCCTGGTCGGCGAACGCCTGCTGGTGCAACTGGGTCCAGCGCTCCTGGCGCGTCAGCCACGATCCCGGCACCAGCGCCTGCCAATAATCGCTGTATGCCTGGGCAAGCCGCCCAAACAGGTTCAGGGCAATCACCCGCTGCAACGCCTCCAGCGGGGTAAACGGCAGAACGCGGGCGGGATCGTCCTTGAGGCTCAGGGTGGTGTACTGGTTGAGATTGATCGGCACCGAAGGCAGCACCAACAGGCGCAGCGTGCGGTCGGTCAGGCTCTCGACTTTTTGCGCGGCGGCAGGCGGCCTGGGCTCGGTGAGCAGCAGCTTGTCCGGGTCCAGGTCAAAGGCCTTGCGCAACTCGGCGCGAATGACCCGCAAGACCCTGGGCGCTCCGAGGATCAGGCGCGAGCGTAATTTGGCTGATTCGGCACTGCGCAGATCAGCGGCTGCGAGCCAGTTGATCAGCAGGCTGGGATGGGGGCTGGCGTTGATCCGCCGCGTCAATTGAGTACGCATCGCCTGCCATGCATCGTCGTCAGGCACATCGGAATCGTCAGGTAAGGTCACGGCGGTATCTGCGTCGAGGAAAACACCTAGCCTATGCAGCACCCGCCCTGATAAGGCGCTAGATAATTGAACGCGCCCCGGGCAAAAAAAAGCCCGCAGTGTGGGCGGGCGAAAAACCAACGAAGAGCTTTGGGGGTGTGAAGCGAGGTGACGACTCAGCTACCGCGATAGGTGGAGTAGCTGTAAGGCGAAATCAGCAGGGGCACGTGGTAGTGATCCTGTTCGGCACTGATGCCAAAACGCAGCACCACCACATCGAGGAACGCAGGCTGTGGCAATTGCACGCCGCGGGCGCGGTAATAGTCGCCGGCGCTGAATTGCAATTGGTAGACGCCACTGCGGTAATCCTCCCCTTGCAGCAGCGGCGCGTCGCAGCGACCGTCGCTGTTGGTCACGGCCGTGGCAACCAGCTCCAGTTGCGCACCTTCGACGCGGTACAGCTCAACCTGGATGGCGCTGCCTGGGCAGCCGTGGGCTGCGTCCAGTACGTGTGTGGTCAGTCGTCCCATGGGTTGGGGCTCCCTTGCGTTGAGTGAAATAAGCCGCCCCCTTATGGGGCATGAAAAAGTCGCGATTGAGCTGATTAAGACACTTTTAATAAAAATTGTACACAATAAAAATCACAAAGTTTCTGACACCCCTGCCAGCACACGCCCCAAGCTCAAAAACTCAACACCCCTTGCTTTTAAACGACCTTTTATCCATTTACTGACCAACCGGGCAAGTTTCTTGCAGTGTTAAGCTGCGGCAACCGCCGAGAAAAAATGCGGAAATACAGGCTTACAAAGTGACTATCAAGTTGTATACAATCAGCCCATCGCTGTGACGCCACCCAGTCTTTCCGCTGGCCGCCACACACTTGCTACCACGAACAAGAAGGAAGACTGCAGTGAGCGCTGACTACCCACGCGACCTGATCGGTTACGGCAGTAACCCTCCTCACCCCCACTGGCCGGGCAAGGCGCGCATCGCTTTGTCGTTCGTACTCAACTACGAAGAAGGCGGCGAGCGCAACATTTTGCACGGCGACAAAGAGTCCGAAGCCTTCCTTTCGGAAATGGTCTCGGCCCAGCCGCTGCAGGGCGAACGCAACATGAGCATGGAGTCGCTGTACGAGTACGGCAGCCGTGCCGGCGTGTGGCGCATCCTCAAGCTGTTCAAGCAATTCGATATCCCGCTGACCATCTTCGCCGTAGCCATGGCCGCCCAGCGCCACCCGGATGTGATCCGCGCGATGGTCGAGGCCGGCCACGAGATCTGCAGCCACGGCTATCGCTGGATCGACTACCAGTACATGGACGAGGCCCAGGAGCGCGAGCACATGCTCGAAGCCATCCGCATCCTCACCGAACTGACCGGCGAACGCCCACTGGGCTGGTACACCGGGCGCACCGGCCCCAACACCCGGCGGCTGGTGATGGAGGAAGGCGGCTTCCTGTATGACTGCGACACCTACGACGACGACCTGCCCTACTGGGAACCCAACAACCCGACCGGCAAGCCGCACCTGGTGATCCCCTACACCCTGGACACCAACGACATGCGCTTTACCCAGGTGCAGGGCTTCAACAAGGGCGATGACTTTTTCGAGTACCTCAAGGATGCCTTTGACGTGCTGTACGCCGAAGGCGCCGAGGCGCCGAAAATGCTTTCGATCGGCCTGCACTGCCGCCTGATCGGCCGCCCGGCGCGCCTGGCTTCGTTGAAGCGCTTTATCGAATACGCCAAAAGCCACGAACAGGTGTGGTTCACCCGCCGCGTCGATATCGCCCGTCACTGGCAAGCAACCCACCCGTACACGGGAGCTGCGAAATGACTGCGTTTAAGACATTGAAACCCTCGACCTTGAGCCGCGACGCTTTCGTCGCAGCCTTTGCCGACATCTACGAACATTCGCCATGGGTGGCCGAAAAGGCCTACGACCTGGGACAGGACACCTCGATCGACCAGATCGAAACCCTGCACCAGCGCATGAGCGACATCCTGTTGAGCGCCGATCATGCCAGCCAACTGGCGCTGATCAACGCTCACCCGGACCTGGCCGGCAAAGCCGCCGTCCAGGGCCAACTGACCGAGGCCAGCACCAATGAACAGGCTGGCGCCGGTATTCACCAATGCACGGCCGAAGAGTTCTCGCGCTTCACCGAGCTGAACGACGCCTACAAGGCCAAGTTCAAGTTTCCCTTCATCATGGCGGTAAAAGGCAGCAACCGGCATCAGATCCTCGCCGCGTTCGAAACGCGCATCCACAACTCGGTGGACACCGAGTTCAAGTGCGCGCTGGACGAGATCAACAAGATCGCGTTGTTCCGATTACTGACTCTTTAAGCAGACCTGGCCCGAGCGGTTCATGAACGCCCAGGGCCTGGCGAGCATCCCAAGCCACTCTATTTAAGGCAGACAAGAAGAATGAAAGCTTACGCCGTACCTTTCGAGAAGTTCGTCAACCTGGCCGACGCCCGCCTGGGCACCAAGATCATCTCCGTCACCGATGACTGGTTCGCCGACGCCAACCGCCTGTTCCAGCCGACCCCGGCCGTGTGGAAGGAGGGCGTTTTCGATGACAACGGCAAGTGGATGGACGGCTGGGAGTCGCGCCGCAAGCGCTTCGAAGGCTACGACAGCGCGGTGATCCGCCTGGGCGTACCGGGCTCGATCAAGGGCGTGGACATCGACACTTCATTCTTCACCGGCAACTACCCGCCATCGGCCTCGCTGGAAGCCTGCTTCCTGGCCTCGGGCGAGCCGGATGACAATACCCAGTGGGTGGAAGTGCTGTCGGCCGTCGAGCTGCAGGGCAACAGCCACCACTACCACGAAATCAGCAACGACCAGGCGTTCAGCCACCTGCGTTTCAACATCTACCCGGATGGCGGCGTGGCCCGCCTGCGTGTGTACGGCGTGCCGTTCCGCGACTGGTCCGCAATCGGCGACAACGAACAGGTCGACCTGGCTGCCGCGTTGAATGGCGGTCGCGCCCTGGCGTGCTCCGATGAACACTTCGGCCGCATGAGCAACATCCTCAACCCGGGCCGTGGCATCAACATGGGCGACGGCTGGGAAACCGCACGTCGTCGCACGCCAGGCAATGACTGGGTGATCGTCGCGCTGGGTCACCCGGGCGAGATCGAGAAGATCATCGTCGACACCCTGCACTTCAAGGGCAACTACCCGGACACCTGCTCGATCCAGGGCGCCTTCGTGAAGGGCGGCACCGACAGCCAGATCGAAACCCAATCGCTGTTCTGGCGCGAACTGCTGCCGGCACAGAAACTGGAAATGCACGCCGAACACACCTTCGCCGAACAGATCAAGGCACTGGGCCCGATTACCCACATCCGCCTGAACGTGTTCCCGGATGGCGGTGTGAGCCGCCTGCGCGTTCTCGGCAAGGTCGCGAAGTAACACCCGATCGTTCCCACGCTCCGCGTGGGAACGCATTCCGTGACGCTCTGCGTCACAAGAGCGGACGCAGAGCGTCCGGGGCGGTGTTCCCACGCAGAGCGTGGGAACGATCCATAGACAAGATTAAGAAGACAGCCATGCGCACACTGATGATCGAACCCCTGACCAAAGAAGCCTTCGCCCCTTTCGGAGACGTTATCGAAACCGATGGCAGCGATCACTTCATGATCAACAACGGGTCGACCATGCGCTTTCACAAGCTGGCAACGGTAGAAACCGCGCAGCCTGAAGACAACGCGATCATCAGCATCTTCCGCGCCGACGCGCTGGATATGCCGCTGACCGTGTGCATGCTGGAGAGACACCCGCTGGGCAGCCAGGCTTTCATCCCGCTGCTCGGCAACCCCTTTCTGATCGTGGTCGCGCCACTTGGCGATGCACCTGTATCAGGCTTGGTCCGCGCCTTCGTCACCAACGGCAGGCAGGGCATCAATTACCATCGCGGCGTCTGGCACCACCCGGTGCTGACGATCGAAAAGCGGGATGACTTCCTGGTGGTTGATCGCAGTGGCACAGGCAATAACTGCGATGAGCATTTCTTCAAAGAGGATGAGCGATTGATCCTCGCCCCCCACCAATAAGAGAAGGCCGGATCACCCGACAACAAGGGTGACAGGCGAGAGGTAAAGACTGTGGAAGCACATCTGTTGGAATGGCTGAACCTTAGCGTGCGCTGGGTTCACATGATCACTGGCGTCGCCTGGATCGGCGCTTCGTTCTACTTTGTCTGGCTGGAAAACAACCTCAACCGCGTCAACCCCAAGGACGGCCTGGCCGGTGACTTGTGGGCGATCCACGGTGGCGGTATCTACCACCTGGAAAAATACAAACTGGCCCCGCCGACCATGCCGGACAACCTGCACTGGTTCAAATGGGAAGCCTATTTCACCTGGATGTCAGGCATCGCGCTGCTGTGCGTGGTGTTCTACTCCAACCCGACCTTGTACCTGCTGGCCCCGGGCAGCAGCCTCAGTGGTCCGGAAGGCGTGCTGCTGGGCATCGGCTCACTGTTCGTCGGCTGGTTCATCTACTCCTTCCTCTGCGACTCGGCCCTGGGCAAGCGCCCTGCCCTGCTCGGCTTCATTCTGTTCGTGCTGTTGATTGCCGCCGCGTACGGCTTCAGCAAAGTGTTCAGTGGCCGTGGCGCGTACCTGCACGTGGGCGCCGTGATCGGCACCATCATGGTCGGTAACGTGTTCCGCATCATCATGCCGGCGCAACGCGCGCTGGTGGCGGCAATCGCCGAGAACCGCACGCCGGATCCGGCCCTGCCGGCCAAGGGCTTGCTGCGTTCACGCCACAACAACTACTTCACCCTGCCCGTGCTGTTCATCATGATCAGCAACCACTTCCCGAGCACCTACGGCAGCCAGTACAACTGGCTGATCCTGGCCGGGATCGCGGTGGCGGCAGTGCTGGTGCGGCATTACTTCAACACCCGCCACAACAGCCAGAAGTACGCGTGGACCTTGCCGGTGGGCGCCTTGGCGATGATTTGCCTGGCGTATGTGACCGGGCCCAAGCCCGTTGCGACCGCTCCGGACGTGGCCAAGGCACCGGCGGCGATCGAGTACCAGCCGCTGCCGGAAACCGCCTTGGGCGGTGGCTTGAAGCCCGCTGCCCCTGCCGCTCCAGCCGCGCCAGCCGCAGAACCTGCACCTGCGCCGGCCCAGGCGACGATTGATTTCGACAAGGTGCACGGGGTGATCCAGGAACGCTGCGCCGTGTGCCATTCGGCCAAGCCCACCAGCCCACTGTTCAGCACCGCGCCGGCCGGGGTGATGTTCGATACCCCGGCGCAGATCCAGCAGCAGGCGGCACGCATTCAAGCGCAAGCCGTGGCGAGCCAGATCATGCCGCTGGGCAACATCACCCAGATGACCCAGCAGGAGCGTGACTTGATTGGCACATGGATCAATCAGGGGGCGCGTACCAACTGACAGCCTGACACAGGTCCAAATGTGGGAGCGGGCTTGCTCGCGAATGCGGTGTGTCATCCAACACATCAGTGGCTGAACCACCGCATTCGCGAGCAAGCCCGCTCCCACAGGGGATTTTCTGAGTTTCGAAGATTGCGTTCCAAACAACACAAAAATAAAAAAGATCCGAGGTGTTGCATGTCCCAGTTAGAACCGCAGATCCCTGCCGCGCCCGCGATGGAGCGGCTGCCCCTCTTGCAACTGATTCTGGTAGGCCTGCAACACGTCTTGCTGATGTACGGTGGCGCCGTCGCCGTCCCCCTGATCATTGGCCAGGCCGCCGGCCTGAGCCGTGAAGAAATCGCCTTTCTGATCAACGCCGACCTGCTGGTAGCCGGTATCGCCACCCTGGTGCAGTCATTCGGCATCGGCCCGGTGGGCATTCGCATGCCGGTGATGATGGGCGCCAGTTTCGCCGCCGTGGGCAGCATGGTCGCGATGGCCGGCATGCCCGGCATCGGTCTGCAGGGAATCTTCGGCGCGACCATCGCCGCCGGCTTCTTTGGCCTGTTGATCGCGCCGTTCATGTCCAAGGTCGTGCGTTTCTTCCCGCCGCTGGTGACCGGCACAGTGATCACCGCGATCGGCCTGTCGCTGTTTCCGGTGGCCGTGAACTGGGCCGGTGGCGGCAGTGCAGCGGCCACCTTTGGCTCGCCGATCTACCTGGCGATTGCCGCCTTGGTGCTGGCCACCATTTTGTTGATCAACCGCTTCATGCGCGGCTTCTGGGTCAATATCTCAGTGCTGATCGGCATGGGCCTGGGGTACGCCTTGTGCGGCGCCATCGGCATGGTCGACCTCGCCGGCCTGGCCCAGGCGCCGTGGGTGCAAGTGGTGACGCCGCTGCATTTCGGCATGCCCAAGTTCGAGCTGGCGCCGATCCTGTCGATGTGCCTGGTGGTGGTGATCATTTTCGTCGAATCCACCGGGATGTTCCTCGCGCTGGGGAAGATCACCGGCCAGGACGTCACGCCGAAGATGCTGCGCCGCGGCCTGTTGTGTGATGCCGGCGCGTCATTCTTCGCCGGTTTCTTCAATACCTTTACCCACTCCTCGTTCGCGCAGAACATCGGCCTGGTGCAGATGACCGGCGTGCGTTGCCGCTCGGTGACCATGATGGCCGGCGCCTTCCTGATCGTGCTCAGCCTGTTGCCCAAGGCCGCGTTCCTGGTGGCGTCGATTCCACCGGCGGTCCTCGGCGGCGCGGCGATTGCCATGTTCGGCATGGTCGCGGCCACCGGTATCAAGATCCTCCAGGAAGCCGACATTGCCGACCGCCGCAACCAGTTGCTGGTGGCGGTGAGCATCGGCATGGGCCTGATCCCGGTGGTGCGTCCGGAGTTCTTCGCGCAACTGCCACTGTGGATGAGCCCGATTACCCACAGCGGGATCGCCATGGCCACCCTCAGCGCGTTGTCGCTGAACATATTGTTCAACATTCTCGGCGGGGCTGAACGCCCTGTCGTCGCCCACACGCATTGATTCCTTCGTTAAAACAACAATAACAACGAACAGGAAACAGCCCCATGCACGCCATTCACCCGGGGCCGGCCACCCGCCGTGCCCCATTCCTGCCCCATGCGCTCTGTAACGGCGCACTTGAGCCAAGGCTTTGGAGCCAGTATTCTCCGCGCCCGTTCGAATCGACTCAAAAAAAAACAGCCAATGTAAAAGCTGACTGCAAGGCCAACTTACCCCGGCCCAATGTCTGCTGCCAAAGTGCGCAAAAGTTCTCGATATTCGACTGCATCCGATGCAGCCGACGGGGATTTTTTGGCTTTTTAAACACCTTGGCGCAGCTCTTGCTAAAAGCATTAAAGCTGACCGAACAGACGATTTTTGCAGCGAACCAAAAGGCGCCACACCAGAGCGCCTGCGTAGAAGAAAAACCATAAAACTTTAACTCGGGAGCAACCGAATGAAACCTATGTTCAAAGGCCTGATGCTGGCGGGATCCCTGCTGGCCGGTGGCCAGGCCGTGGCCGGTGATCTGTTGCAGTGGCAGAACAACAGCCTGACTTACTTGTGGGGCAAGAGCTTTACCGTCAACCCGCAGATCCAACAAACCGTGACGTTCGAACATGCCGACGCCTGGAAGTACGGCGACAACTTCTTCTTCCTCGACCGCATCTTTTACAACGGCAAGGAAGACGGCAATGTCGGCCCCAATACTTATTACGGTGAGTTCAGCCCGCGCCTGTCGTTTGGCAAGATTTTCGACAAGGACCTGTCATTCGGCCCGATCAAGGATGTCCTGCTGGCCTTCACTTATGAGTTCGGCGAAGGCGACAACGAGTCGTACTTGCTCGGCCCAGGCTTTGATTTGAACATCCCCGGTTTCGACTACTTCCAGTTGAACTTCTACCAGCGCCAGACCGAAGGCAATCGCCCGGGTGACGGCGTCTGGCAAATCACCCCGGTATGGTCGTACACCGTGCCGGTCGGCAACTCCGACATCCTCATCGACGGCTTCATGGATTGGGTGACGGACAACGACAAGAACGCGCGCGGCACTTACCACGCCAACCTGCACTTCAACCCACAGGTCAAGTATGACCTGGGCAAGGCGCTGCACTGGGGCGACAAGCAGTTGTATGTGGGCTTTGAGTACGACTACTGGAAGAACAAGTACGGCATTGAAGATTCCGGCGCGTTCAAGACTAACCAGGACACGGCGAGCTTCCTGGTCAAGTATCACTTCTAAATAACACTGCAAAACAAATGTGGGAGCGGGCTTGCTCGCGAAGGCGGTGGATCAGTCAGCAGATTCGGGGGCTGACACACCGCTATCGCAGGCAAGCCAACTCCCACATTTTTAGACCGGTGACAGGCCTAAGAACCTCGACAGTTCCTCGCGCTTGGCCAACGCATCCTTCCTGCCCAACTCAATCAACTCGCTGCAGTACCCCGCCTCGAACAGCAGGTAGCTCAACACCCCCGCCCCGCTCGTCTTGGTCGCCCCCGGCCCGCGCAGGAACAAGCGCAATGCCGCCGGCAATTCCTGCCGATGACGTGCTGCGATTTCATCGATCGGCTGGCTGGGTGCAATCACCAGCACTTCAACCGGGGCCAGGCCCTGTATCGCGGCATCCGCCGGCAACACGTGGCTGAACTGGTTCAAGCGCTCCAGCAGTTCGATATCACTTTCCAGGCTGTCAATGAACGTGCTGTTGAGCATA
Source organism: Pseudomonas sp. TH21 (assembly GCF_016651025.1). NCBI lineage: Bacteria > Pseudomonadati > Pseudomonadota > Gammaproteobacteria > Pseudomonadales > Pseudomonadaceae > Pseudomonas > Pseudomonas sp. TH21. The sequence continues at coordinate 4,727,050 of NZ_JAEKEQ010000001.1, forward strand.
TGCCCGCCAATCTGCGCCAACGTCGGCTCCTGGCCGGTGTAGGTGCGCTGCGTCGACGGCTCGTTGCCCCGCGGGTTGCCGCTGACGCCGACCACCAGCACTCGGCTGGCGCCCAGGTGCAAGGCCGGGCTGATTGGCGCCGATTGTCGTACGGCGCCGTCACCGAAATATTCCTGGTCGAGTTTCACTGGCGCAAACAACAAGGGGATCGCCGAACTGGCCAGCAGGTGTTCAACCGTCAGTTGCGTCGGCACGCCGATACGCCGATGGCGCAACCACGCGTCGATGGTGCCGCCGCCTTGGTAGAAGGTCACGGCCTGCCCGGATTCGTAGCCGAACGCCGTCACCGCGACCGCATGCAAATGCTGGTGGCGGATGGCTTCGTCGATGCCGTCCAGATTCAACCGCTCCTGCAGCAAATCGCGCAGCGGCGCGCTATTGAGCAACGCCACCGGCACCTGGGCGCCGATGCCCAGCAGGCTGTGGATAAAGAACCGGCTCGCCTGGCGAATCACCCCCGGCCAGTCGCTGCGTAACACCCGATGGCTGCGAAAGCCCTGCCAGAACACGGTAAGACGTTGGACTGCAGCGGTGAAGTCCATGGCGCCACTGGCCAGGCTCACCGCATTGATCGCGCCGGCAGAGGTGCCGACGATCACCGGAAAAGGGTTCGGCGCTCCCGGCGGCAACAGCTCGGCAATCGCCGCCAATACCCCCACCTGATACGCCGCTCGCGCCCCGCCGCCGGAAAGAATCAAGCCTGTAACCGGTTCAGCTGGGCGCATCGCATCACTCCGTGTGGGGAAAGCTCGTTCTTTGTGGCGAGGGCGCCTGCTCCCGGAGGACTGCACAGCCGCCACACGCTCTTATCAACGACGTTTTTCGTACAGTTTAGGCTCACCGGGTGGCCGGCTCTTGAAGCGGCGATGGGTCCACAGGTATTGCTCGGGGCATTCTCGTACCGAGGCTTCGACCCACTGATTGATCCGCAGGCAATCGACTTCATCGCTTTCGCCGGGAAAGTCGGTCAACGGCGGGTGGATCACCAGGCGGTAACCGCTGCCGTCCGCCAGGCGCTCCTGGGTGAACGGCACCACCAGCGCCTTGCCCAGGCGGGCAAACTTGCTGGTGGCGGTCACCGTGGCGGCCTGGATGCCGAACAACGGCACGAACACGCTTTGCTTGGCGCCGTAGTCCTGGTCCGGTGCGTACCAGATGGCGCGGCCGGCGCGCAGCAGCTTGAGCATGCCGCGCACGTCTTCACGCTCGACCGCCAGCGAATCGAGGTTGTGACGCTCGCGACCACGGCGCTGGATGTAGTCGAACAACGGGTTGCCGTGCTCGCGGTACATGCCATCAATGGTGTGTTTCTGCCCCAGCAGGGCCGCGCCGATTTCCAGCGTAGTGAAATGCAGGGCCATGAGGATCACGCCCTTGCCATCCAGCTGGGCCTGCTTGAGGTGTTCAAGGCCTTCGACGTGGGCCAGGCGCGCCAGGCGCTGACGCGACCACCACCAGCTCATGGCCATTTCAAAGAAGGCGATGCCGGTGGAGGCGAAGTTTTCCTTGAGCAGGCGCTTACGCTCCTTGGCGGATTTTTCCGGGAAGCACAGTTCCAGGTTTCGCGCGGCGATACGCCGACGTTCACCGGCCACCCGGTACATGCCCGCTCCCAGCAGGCGACCAATGGTCAGCAGCGCGCGGTACGGCAATTGGGTGACCAGCCACAGCAGGCCGAGTCCCAGCCATAACAGCCAAAAACGCGGGTGAAAAAATACAGCTCGAAAACGCGGGCGATCCATTACAGATTCCGGTAAAGACAGGGCCGCGCATTCTACAACGGTTCGACTCGGCTTGCGGCCAGTGAGTGTTCTCGTTATAAGTCTCGACACTTTTCGTGACAAGCCGCTTTTGCCGACCATGAGCCAAACCGAACCGCTAGACCAAGATCCCGTGTTCCAGCTGAAAGGCAGCATGCTCGCCATCACCGTGCTGGAACTCGCCCGCAACGACCTCGACGCCCTGGATCGCCAGCTCGCCGCCAAGGTCGCCCTGGCGCCGAACTTCTTCAACAATGCCCCGCTGGTGCTGGCCCTGGACAAATTGCCGGCCGGCCAAGGCTCGATCGACCTGCCCGGCCTGATGCGTGTGTGCCGCTCCCATGGCCTGCGTACACTGGCGATTCGCGCCAGCCGTATCGAAGACATCGCCGCCGCCATCGCCATTGAACTGCCAGTACTGCCGCCATCCGGCGCGCGCGAGCGTCCGCTTGAACCTTTGGTCGGCGAAGTGAAGAAAAAACCGGAAAAACCTCCGGAGCCTACGATCAAGCCTACAAAGATCATCACCTCGCCCGTACGCGGCGGGCAGCAAATTTACGCCCAGGGTGGCGACCTGGTGGTGATCTCCTCGGTCAGTCCGGGGGCGGAACTTCTCGCCGATGGCAATATCCATGTATACGGCCCGATGCGCGGACGTGCCCTCGCCGGCATCAAGGGTGATACCAAAGCGCGTATTTTTTGCCAGCAGTTGACTGCTGAACTAGTGTCCATCGCAGGCCAGTACAAGGTTTCAGAAGATTTGCGCCGTGATCCGCTGTGGGGGGCCGGGGTGCAGGTCAGCCTGTCGGGCGATGTGTTGAACATCATCCGTCTTTAACGGATACTGCCGCATTTTCCAAGCATCTCTAGACTCTGATAGCACAGCGAAACCGGCAAGACTTGCGTAGGAATAATTGAAAGTTGGCGTTTCCCCTACGGAAACCACATCTTTTTCCTACTAGGGCTGCCCGCCTGCAGCGAGTTCCAAGAGATGTTTTTCAGGGACTGAAAAGTCCTTTTTCCTTAGGGGTGAAACACCTTGGCCAAGATTCTCGTGGTTACATCCGGCAAGGGTGGTGTGGGTAAGACCACCACCAGCGCCGCTATCGGTACCGGCCTCGCTCTGCGCGGCCACAAGACAGTCATCGTCGACTTCGACGTCGGTTTGCGTAACCTCGACCTGATCATGGGCTGCGAACGCCGCGTGGTGTACGACTTCGTCAACGTGGTGAACGGCGAAGCCAACCTGCAACAGGCCCTGATCAAGGACAAGCGCCTTGAGAACCTGTACGTACTGGCCGCCAGCCAGACCCGTGACAAGGATGCATTGACCAAAGAAGGCGTGGGCAAAGTCCTCGCCGAGCTGAAAGAAACTTTCGAATACGTGGTGTGTGATTCGCCGGCGGGTATCGAAACCGGTGCTCACCTGGCGATGTACTTTGCCGATGAAGCCATCGTGGTGACCAACCCGGAAGTGTCCTCGGTACGTGACTCGGACCGCATGCTCGGCCTTCTGGCCAGCAAATCCAAGCGCGCCGAGGAAGGCCAGGACCCGATCAAGGAACACCTGCTGCTGACCCGCTACAACCCTGAGCGCGTCAGCAATGGCGAAATGCTTGGCGTTGAAGACGTCAAGGAAATCCTCGCCGTGACCCTGCTGGGCGTGATCCCGGAATCCCAGGCGGTGCTCAAGGCATCCAACCAGGGCGTGCCGGTGATTCTCGACGACCAGAGCGACGCCGGCCAGGCGTACAGCGATGCCGTTGATCGCTTGCTGGGCAAGACCGTGGAACATCGCTTCCTCGATGTCAAGAAGAAGGGATTCTTCGAGCGTATCTTTGGAGGCAACTAAACAATGAAATTTCTCGACTTCTTTCGCGCCAACAAAAAGCCAAGTACCGCGTCGGTAGCGAAAGAGCGTCTACAGATCATCGTGGCGCACGAACGCGGCCAACGCAGCACTCCGGATTACCTGCCGGCCTTGCAGAAGGAACTGGTCGAGGTGATCCGCAAGTACGTCAATATCGGTAACGATGACGTGCATGTCGCCCTGGAAAATGACGGCAGCTGCTCGATTCTGGAACTCAATATCACCCTGCCTGATCGTTGATCGAACAGGCGGCCGCCACGGCGGCTCGTTCACCCTGACCTGTTTTACGGGCCGGGTGGGCGAGCCGCCGTTGGCGTTTGTTACGAGGCTGTTTAATGCCGCTGTCCACTATTCATATCCTGTACCAGGACGACGCTGTCCTGGTGGTGAACAAGCCGACCCTGCTGCTCTCGGTGCCTGGCCGCGCCGATGACAACAAGGACTGCCTGATCACGCGCCTGCAGGAAAACGGCTACCCCGAAGCCCGCATTGTCCACCGCCTGGACTGGGAAACCTCGGGCATCATCCTGCTCGCCCGGGACGCCGATACGCACCGCGAACTGTCCCGTCAGTTTCACGACCGCGAAACCGAAAAGGCCTACACCGCCCTGGCCTGGGGCCAGCCTGAACTGGACAGCGGCAGCATCGACCTGCCCCTGCGCTACGACCCGCCGACCAAGCCACGCCACGTCGTCGACCACGAATTCGGCAAGCACGCGCTGACCTTCTGGAAGGTGCTGGAGCGCTGCGGCGACTGGTGCCGCGTCGAACTGACGCCGATCACCGGGCGTTCGCATCAGTTGCGCGTGCACATGCTGTCGATCGGGCATCCATTGCTCGGTGATGGGCTCTACGCCCACGAACAAGCCCTGGCCGCCTGGCCACGCCTGTGCCTGCACGCCAGCATGTTGAGCTTCACCCATCCGCAAAGCGGCGAACGCGTGCGCTTCGAGTGCCCTGCACCGTTCTAAGCTGCACACACGCTCAAATGCTGTCGAGCTTTAGCGAGGCTGCGAAGGCGGTGGCACTGACAGTCCTTCTGTGCCTGACACACCGCCTTCGCGGCCTCGCTGGGGCTCGACGGCTCCCACAGGGGGGGCGGCTGTGTGGCTGAGATTGAGCAGGCACGGGTTTCGCTGATTGCAGTTTGTGCAGAGTGTCGCTGGGTGAGCTGGATCCCAGCGACCGCTAGGTTTCGCTATGTGGCTGAGATTCCAACCACCACACCGCCCAACTGTGGGAGATGTCGAGCTTTAGCGAGTCTGCGAAGGCGGTGGCACTGATAGCTCCTCTGTGCCTGACACACCGCCTTCGCGGCCTCGCTGGGGCTCGACGGCTCCCACAGGGGGGGCGGCTGTGTGGCTGGGATTGAGCAGGCACCGGGTTTCGCTGATTGCAGTTTCTGCAGAGTGTCGCTGGGTGAGCTGGATCCCAGCGACCGCTAGGTTTCGCTACGTGGCTGAGATTCCAGCCACCACACCGCCCAACTGTGGGAGATGTCGAGCTTTAGCGAGGCTGCGAAGGCGGCGGCACTGACAGTCCTTCTGTGCCTGACACACCGCCTTCGCGGCCTCGCTGGGGCTCGACGGCTCCCACAGGGGGGGCGGCTTTGTGGCTGAGATTGAGCAGGCACGGGTTTCGCTGATTGCAGTTTGTGCAGAGTGTCGTTGAGTGACCTGGATCCCAGCGGCCACTAGGTTTCGCTATGTGGCTGAGATTCCAGCCACCACTCCGCCCAACTGTGGGAGATGTCGAGCTTTAGCGAGGCTGCGAAGGCGGCGGCACTGACAGTCCTTCTGTGCCTGACACACCGCCTTCGCGGCCTCGCTGGGGCTCGACGGCTCCCACAAGGGGGGCGGCTGTGTGGCTGGGATTGAGCAGGCACCGGGCGGCTGAGATTCCAGCCACCACACCGTCTAAATGTGGGAGCTGGCTTGCCTGCGATGGCGGTGTGTCAGCCTCAAATCTTTCACTGACAGACAGCCATCGCAGGCAAGCCAGCTCCCACAGTGGTTCTGTGTGGTGCTCAAGAAGGCAGCTTCACTTCAAATGTGTAGCCAATACGGTAAACTCCGCGCATTGCTGTCTGGAGCTATTTATGCGCGAAGCGTTGAATCAAGGCCTGATCGACTTCCTCAAGGCCTCCCCTACTCCTTTTCATGCCACCGCCGCCCTGGCCCAGCGCCTCGAAGCCGCCGGCTACCAGCGTCTCGACGAGCGCGAAACCTGGACCACCGAAGCCAACGGTCGCTACTACGTGACCCGCAACGACTCCTCGATCATCGCCTTCAAGCTCGGCCGCCACTCGCCGCTGCTGGGCGGCATCCGCCTGGTCGGCGCCCACACCGACAGCCCGTGCCTGCGCGTCAAGCCACAGCCGGAACTGCAGCGCCAGGGTTTCTGGCAGTTGGGCGTCGAAGTCTACGGCGGTGCGCTGCTGGCGCCGTGGTTCGACCGCGACCTGTCCCTGGCGGGCCGTGTCACCTTCCGCCGTGACGGCAAGGTCGAAAGCCAGCTGATCGACTTCAAGCTGCCCATCGCCATCATTCCCAACCTGGCCATTCACCTGAACCGTGAAGCCAACCAGGGCTGGGCGATCAATGCGCAGACCGAGCTGCCGCCGATCCTCGCCCAGTTTGCCGGCGATGAGCGCGTGGACTTCCGCGCCGTGCTCACCGAGCAACTGGCCCGCGAACACGGGCTGAACGCCGACGTGGTGCTCGACTACGAGCTGAGCTTCTACGACACCCAGAGCGCCGCCGTGATCGGCCTGAATGGCGACTTCATCGCCGGCGCACGCCTGGACAACCTGTTGTCGTGCTACGCCGGCCTGCAAGCCTTGCTCACCAGCGAGACCGATGAAACCTGCGTGCTGGTGTGCAACGACCACGAAGAAGTCGGTTCCTGCTCGGCCTGCGGCGCCGATGGCCCGATGCTCGAACAGACCCTGCGGCGCTTGTTGCCGGAAGGTGATGAATTCGTACGCACCATTCAGAAATCGCTGTTGGTGTCTGCGGACAATGCTCACGGCGTGCACCCCAACTACGCCGAAAAGCACGACGCCAACCACGGCCCCAAGCTCAACGCCGGCCCGGTGATCAAGGTCAACAGCAACCAGCGCTACGCCACCAACAGCGAAACCGCCGGGTTCTTCCGCCACCTGTGCATGGCCCAGGAAGTACCGGTGCAAAGCTTTGTGGTGCGCAGCGACATGGGCTGCGGCTCCACCATCGGCCCGATCACTGCCAGCCACCTGGGCGTGCGCACCGTGGACATCGGCCTGCCGACGTTTGCCATGCACTCCATCCGTGAACTGTGCGGCAGCCATGACCTGGCGCATCTGGTGAAGGTACTCGGCGCGTTCTACGCGAGCCGCGACCTGCCCTGATCTCGGCAACTGACTGCGGTCAGAACTGTGGGAGCGGGCTTGCTCGCGAAGGCGGTGTGTCAGCCACTGAATCGGCTGACTGATGTATAGCCTTCGCGAGCAAGCCCGCTCCCACATTCATTTCTACGCACACCTGATCTGTATCACCTGCATTTTCTGCAATCCGGCCTAGACTTGTCAGAATTCCCACTCTGACAAGGCCGTCGCCCGATGATCTCCATGTCCTCCTTCCACGCCATGCTTATCCCTATTGTGATCGGCATGATCATGCTCGCGGTCGGCTTCAACTTTCGTGACAAACCTGCCGGGGTGTTCGGCATGTGGGTGGGCATGCTGCTGATCCTGGGCACCGTGGTGTACAAGATCCTCGCCAAACTGGCCGAATGACAAATGCACTCGCATTGGGCATAGCGGCCTCGTACACTCGGTCAATTCGTCGTTTCCAAGGTTGACCGCCTCGTGCTTTCCCGTCTGTTCGCCCTGCCCTGTTACCTCCTGATCGCTCTGCTCACGCTGCTGCCGCTCGCGCCTGCCCAGGCCGTGAGCCTGCCCGGCCTGCTGGGCAGCACCAACAAGACCCAACCCCAGGCCGAAGTGCCGCTCGGCCAGTCCCTGGACGAGGTGATCAAGACCCTGGAAAACGACCAGCAACGCACCCAGTTGCTGAGCGACCTGAAGAAACTGCGCGAAGCCACGCAAAAGGCCCAGCCGGCCGCCGAACAAGGCGTGCTCGGGTTGATCGGCAGTACGCTGTCGGGCCTCGAGCAGCAGTTCTCCGGTGCCGACAGCCCGCTGGGACGCTGGTCCAATGAAGTCGACCTGGCCAAGGATGAACTCGGCGCGCTGATGCTGCCGGCCAGCGAATGGCTGCCGATCATTTTCGGCTTTGCCTTGATCCTGGCGGTGTGGAGCCTGCTCGCAGCCGCGCTGATCTGGCTGAGCCACCGCGTGCGTGAACGCTTCGGCCTGCCCGAGGAACTGCCGCAACACCCGCGCACCTGGGACATGCTGCGCTTTGCCCTGCGCAAACTGGGGCCATGGCTGATCGCGCTGGTGATCACCGTGTACCTGAGCTACGCGCTGCCCTCGTCCCTGGGTAAATCCCTGGCGATGGTGCTGGCCTACGCGCTGGTGGTCGGCACGTGTTTCTCGGCGATCTGCGTCATCGCGTTTTCGGTGCTGGACGGCCCGCACCGTCACCGCGCGCTGTATATCCTGCGCCACCAGGCGTTTCGTCCGTTGTGGCTGATCGGCAGCTTTGCGGCCTTCGGCGAGGCGCTGAGCGACCCACGGATGATGCAGGCCCTGGGACAGCACCTGGCACACACCGCCGCGACCGTGGCGAATGTGATGGCCGCGCTGTCCACCGGCGTGTTCATCCTGCGCTTCCGTCGTCCGATCGCCCACCTGATCCGCAACCAGCCGCTGTCCCGCCGCCTCACGCGCCGCGCCCTCAGCGACACCATCGAAATCATCGGTTCGTTCTGGTACATCCCGGCCTTGCTGCTGGTGGGTATCTCGCTGTTCGCCACCTTCGTATCCGCCGGCGACACCAGCACCGCCCTGCGTCAGTCACTGTTGTGCACGGTGCTGCTGGTGTTGTGCATGGTGATCAACGGCCTGGTCCGCCGCCACGCCCTCAAGCCGCAACGCGGGCACAAGCGCCATGCGCTGTACTCCGAACGCCTGAAAAGCTTCGTCTACACCCTGGCTCACCTGGTGGTGTGGCTGGTGTTTATCGAGCTGGGCCTGCGGGTCTGGGGCCTGTCGCTGATCCGCTTTACCGAAGGCGACGGCCATGAAATCAGCGTCAAGCTGTTCGGCCTGGGCGGCACGCTGCTGTTTGCCTGGCTGATCTGGATCCTCAGCGACACCGCGATCCACCACGCCCTCACCCGCTCGCGCAAAGGCCTGGCGAATGCCCGCGCGCAGACGATGATGCCGCTGATCCGCAACGTGCTGTTCGTGACCATCTTCATCATCGCGGCCATCGTCGCGCTGGCGAACATGGGTATGAACGTCACGCCCCTGCTGGCCGGTGCCGGTGTGATCGGCCTGGCCATCGGTTTCGGTGCACAGTCGCTGGTGGCGGACTTGATCACCGGCCTGTTCATCATCATCGAAGACTCCCTGGCCATCGATGACTACGTGGATGTCGGCGGCCACCTCGGCACGGTCGAAGGCTTGACCATCCGTACCGTGCGCCTGCGCGATATCGACGGCATCGTGCACACCATCCCGTTCAGCGAGATCAAGAGCATCAAGAACTACTCGCGGGAGTTCGGCTACGCGATATTTCGCGTGGCGATCCCCTACAACATGGAAATCGACGACGCGATCAAGCTGATGCGCGATGTCGGCCAGAAGATGCGCAACGACCCGCTGCAACGCCGCAATATCTGGTCGCCACTGGAGATCCAGGGGGTGGAAAGCTTCGAATCCGGCAGCGCGATCCTGCGCGCGCGGTTCAAGACGGCACCGATCAAGCAATGGGAAGTGTCGCGGGCGTTCAACTTATCGCTCAAACGTCACTTGGACGAAGCCGGCCTGGACCTGGCCACCCCGCGCTTGAGCGTGCAGGTGGTGACGGGAGCGTCGGGCGGGTTGGAGAAAGAGAAGAACGCGTGAGTGGGAGGGGCCTGTAGTGGCCCGGAGCCATGTAGCGGTCTGAGGTCTTGTTGGGGTGATCGGGGCTTTTGTGTTGAGCCGGCCTTTTGTGGTGAGCGGGCTTGCCCCGCGTTGGGCTGCGCAGCGGCCCCTCTCAAGAAACACTCAGTGCATCAGGTAAACCTCAGCGGCTGGTTTTGGGGCTGCTTCGCAGCCCAACGCGGGGCAAGCCCGCTCACCACAACAAGCCCGCTCACTACAATAGCCCTGCTCACCCCAACAAGCTTTGAGGCCACAACAGGCCCGCATTTCACACCAATCGAGCCTGCTGCAGCGCTGGCTCAGGACAGCGCGGCGCCGTCCATCTTCTGGCGCAGGCTCAACGGACGCATGTCGGTCCAGGTTTCTTCGATGTAGGCCAGGCATTCTTTCTTCAGGCCGCTCTTGCCCACGGTGCGCCAGCCTTCTGGCACCGCCTTGTAGTCGGGCCAGATGGAATACTGTTCTTCATGGTTGACCACTACCTGAAACAGGATGTCGTCGCGGTCAAATACTGAGGTCATTGCTGTTCTCCATCGCTCAAAGGCTGGCTGCGCACCACGCGCAGCGCTGATATCTGTAGAAACGTACCAACGCGTAAAAAAATTAGAGGCTGGCCACCGCTGCGGCCAGGGCGCGCCCGAAGATCTCGGCCACTCGGTCGACTTCGGCGGCGGTAATCACCAGCGGCGGCAGGAAGCGCACCACGCTGCCATGCCGGCCGCCGAGTTCCAGGATCAGGCCGCGCTTGAGGCATTCACGCTGCACCAGCGGCGCCAATTGGCGATGCACCGGTGGATGGCCCTGAATATCCAGGGTGCCCTCGGGGTCGACCAATTCCACGCCGAGCATCAACCCACGCCCGCGAATGTCGCCAAGGTGCGGGAATTCACGCTGCAGGATTCTCAAGTGTTCACCGAGGCGTTCGCCCATGGCGGCCGCGTGGCCAGCCAGGTCGTGTTCCTTGAGGTAGCGCATCACCGCCGAGCCCGCCGCCATGGCCATCTGATTGCCACGGAAGGTCCCGGCATGCGCACCCGGCAACCAGGTGTCGAGCCAGTCGCGATACACCACCACCGCCAACGGCAGGCTGCCGCCGATGGCCTTGGACATCACCACCACGTCGGGAATGATGCCGGCGTGTTCGAAGGCAAACATCTTGCCGGTACGGCCAAAACCGCTCTGGATTTCATCCACGATCAACGCCACGCCGGCCTGCTCGGTGATCCGCCGCAAACCGCGCAGCCAGTCGAGATCGGCCGGGATCACGCCGCCCTCGCCCTGCACCACCTCGACGATCACCGCCGCCGGCAGCAACACCCCGGCTTCCGGGTCATTGAGCAGGTTCTCCAGGTAATGCAGGTTGACCCGCACACCCTCGGCGCCGCCCAGCCCGAACGGGCAACGGTAGTCGTAGGGATACGGCAGGAATTGCACGCCATTGCCGAGCAAGGCGCCCAAGGGTTTCTTCGGTCCCAGGCTGCCCATCAGGCTCAACGCGCCCTGGCTCATGCCGTGGTAGCCGCCCTGGAACGACAACACCGTGCTGCGCCCGGTGGCGGTGCGCACCAGCTTCAACGCGGCTTCCACCGCGTCGGTGCCGGTCGGGCCGCAGAACTGGATCTTGGCTTCGCGCGCCAGCGCAGTCGGCAACAAGCCGAACAGGTCCTGCACGAACTGGTCCTTGACCGGCGTGGTCAGGTCCAGGGTGTGCAGGGGCAGTTCGTCACTGAGCACCTGCTGGATGGCTTCGATCACCACCGGGTGGTTATGCCCCAGCGCCAGGGTGCCGGCGCCGGCCAGGCAGTCGATGAAGCTGCGGCCTTCCACGTCTTCCACGTAGATACCCTTGGCGCGCTTGAGCGCCAGGGGAATGCGCCGCGGGTAACTGCGCGCGTTGGATTCCTGCTGGCGCTGTCGAGCCAGCAGCGGGGTTTCGTCGAACTGGTAGAGCGTTTCCGCGGGCGCCGGGCTGGCATGCACCGGGGCATCTTCGATACGGCTGATAGCGACTGACATCTCTCGATCCCTCAATACGCTGATGATGGTGACCAAACTGCCGATCCGTTGGCGTCTGGCCCAAGGGCATGCGCACGGATTTCCTGTTCTGGAAACGCACCAGCGAGAAGAGGATTTAGGGGACAGTGACGGTTAACGGATGGATGAGCCTCGCGCCCGGCGTCATAACCCGAGGTATTTTTCGTTCAGCGCATACAAAATCGCGCAGGTCTCCGCGTCCAGGCACCCGCCGTAATCCCGCGGGCGAAAGTGCATCTGGAAGGCGCGCGTGCGCCGCTCGAACATCTGGCGATTCTGCGCCGGTTTATAGCCATAGCGCTGGAACGCCCGCTCCACCTCCACTTCAGGCGGCAACCCCAGGCGAAACCGGCGCTGGTACATGGCCCGCGTCGACTCGTCAAACCACGCGCCCACTCCCGCCTCGAACAACGTGCGCCACGGCAGGCGCGGCCCCGGGTCACTCTTGCGCCAGTAGGCCACGTCCGAGTGCCCCAGCACGTCGGCCGGGCCGATCTGCGGATGGCGCCCCAGGATGTCGCGCATCAGGGCGATGAGCACCTCCACCTGCGCCTGGCCGTACGCGGGAAAGGTAAACACCCCGCCATCGTCGCGCGCCAGATTGACGATCTCGATGCCGATCGCCCGGCTGTTGAGGTTGTCACGCCCACCCCAATGGCTGGCCCCGGCATGCCACGCACGCAGGTCCTCGTCCACCAGGCGAAAGACACGCAATTCTTCATACCCGGCGGCACGGTAGCCGGGTTCATCGGGGTCGGGCAGCAGATAGTGAGCGCTGACCCCGTTCTGCGTCAGGGTCCGCAAGGACGAGGCGAAAGGCGCCGCGGTGTAGTGCAGGACCACCTGGCGCACGGGCTCGCCGCTGCGTTCGTTGAAGTCCCGGGCAGGGAAACTGGTATCGATGACCAACATAAGAACTGTCCTTTTCAGTACAGGCCGAGTCTTTCGGCCCGTTCAAGCGCAAAAAAATTACCGCCATCCTGAAGGGTTGATCTTCAGCAGGGCGGTAACTATTTGGCACATGAGAAAACGGATCAGCGTCGCAACGGCATGCCCAGGTCGACGCGCAGGCCATCTGCCTGGCTGTCGAATGTCAATGAGCAGGAACACCGCTGCACGATGGCCTGCACGATCGCCAGGCCCAGGCCACAGCCTTCGCTGTTGCCATTGCGCCAGAAGCGTTGGGTAAGGTACTGCAGGTCCTCGGCGGAAATCTGCGTGCCGTGGTCACGCACGCGGAACACCACCTGATCGCCAGCGTTGAACACATTCAGCTCTACCCGGGTGTCGGCCGGGGTGTGGCGCAAGGCGTTGTCCAGCAGGTTGCGCAGGGCCGCGACGGCCAGGCCCACCGGCATTTCCACCGGAGCGCTGGTGAGGGTGTCTGCCAGGACCAGGTCGATGCGCTGGTTGTCGCCGGCGTTCGCATCCTCGATCGCCAGCCGCGCGACTTCCTCGGCGCTGGACTGCAAGCCGTCGTCGAATGACAGGCTGCCCTCTACCCGCGCCAGTAGCAGCAATTGCTCCAGGGTCCGGTGCAGGCGGTCGGCGCCTTCCTCGGCGTGGGCCAGCGACTGGTCGCGCGCCGCGCCCTCGGTCATGCGCGCGACTTGCAGGTGGGTCTTGATCGCGGTCAGTGGGCTACGCAACTCGTGGGCCGCATCGCCGGTCAGGCGGCGTTCGCGCTCGATGGTCTTGGCGATGCGCTGCAGCAGTTGGTTCTGCGTATCGAGCAGCGGCTTGAGCTCGCTGGGCAACGGGTGAATCTGCAGCGGCTCGAGGGAATCGGCGCTGCGGCGCATCAGCGCGTCACGCATGCGATTGAGCGGCAACAGGCTCTGGCCGATGCCTAGCCACAACAGGCACAGGCAACCCAGCATCGCAACGCCGACCGGCACCGAGGCAGCCAGCAGGATCGACAGGTTCAGCGCCTCGCGCTCCACCTGGCGGTCGGCGGTGGTGATCAGCAGGTCGCCACGCGACAGGGTAAAACTGCGCCAGCCCACACCGTCGACCACCTGGTCGCGGAAGCCGCTCTTGCGCGACTCCAGGCCCTCTTCCGGGGTGGTATGGCTGCGCGCGAGGATTTCGCCGCGCAGGGAGCTGACCTGGCAGGCCATGCCGCCCGGCACATGCAGTTGTTCGGCGCTGAAATGCGCGCCGCCGCTGACACTCGCCAGCCCCGGCATTTGCTCGGTCAGCCCGGCCACCATGCGCGCGGACGCCACCAGGCGCTGGTCGAGGGAAAACATCATCTGGTTGCGCAGGTCGTTGAGCATCCAGGCCGCTGCCAGGGCCCAGATCAGCACAAAAGCGGCGCCCAGCTTGAAGGTCAGGCGCAGGCGCAGGCTTTTCACGACACGTCCTCTCCCCCGTCCGCCGGCCCGAGGCGGTAGCCCAGGCCACGCACGGTTTCGACGATGCCATTGCCCAATTTGCGCCGCAGGTGGTGGATATGCACGTTGAGGGCATTGCTTTCCAGTTCGTCGTTGAAGCCGTAGACGCTGTCCTTGAGCTGCTCGCTGGACAGCACCCGGCCCTTGTTATGCAGCAAGGCCTGCAGCAGCGCCTGCTCGCGGCGCGACAGGTCGACCGGCTGGCCGCCGAGGAAGGTCTCGCGGCTGCTGGGGTCGTAGGCCAGGCGGCCGTGCTCGATCAGGTTGACGCTGCGCCCCGCCACGCGCCGCAGCAGGGTCTGCAGGCGGGCGGCGAGTTCACGCAGGTCGAATGGCTTGAGCAAATAGTCGTCGGCCCCGGCTTGCAGGCCGTCGACACGATTGGTCACCGAATCTCGCGCGGTGAGGATCAGCACCGGGATTTCGAGGCCCTGGCTGCGCTGCTGCTGCAACAGCTTGAGGCCATCTTCGTCGGGCAGGCCGAGGTCGAGCACCATGATGTCGAACGTGGCCGCCTTGAGCATCGCCCGCGCCGCCGCCGCCGTGGCCACGTGCTCGACGGTAAAGCCCTGGGCGCCAAGGCCGGCGACGATGCCGCTGGCGATCAGCTTGTCGTCTTCACAGACCAGTACGTGCATGGTGAACCCTTCATGAAAGATGGGGAGGATTAAAGGTGTCGCGGATTAAGCGCCGATTATGCCGTGAAAAGAGGCGCGCTCAGTCATCCCCTTCACTTTAGAATAGCGCCCGGTTAATCATCGGTTAATCAACGCCACACATTGTGTGCCTACTTGCATCGAACTAAGGCTTGACCATGCGGCATCTGTTTACCTTTCTGCTGGTGTTGTTCGCGGGATTCGCCCAGGCCGCGCCGGGCAACCCGTTCGAGACCAAACCCGACTTCCTGCCGGTGGGCAAAGCGTTCACCTTTACTTCCGAGCGCCTGGAATCCGGTGAGACCCAGCTTTACTGGCAGATTGCCGACGGGTACTACCTGTACAAGCAGCGCATGAAATTCGATGGCCTGGCCGAACAGCCAGTGCTGCCGCAGGGCGAGGCCCATAGCGATGAGTTCTTCGGCGAGCAGGAGGTGTATCGCCAGGGCCTTGAAGTGAAGATCCCCGCCGGCGCCACCGGCCAGGTCAAGCTCGGCTGGCAAGGCTGCGCCGATGCCGGCCTGTGCTACCCGCCGCAATCGATCACTGTAGATCTGGGCGGCAACCCCGCTGCTGCCGCTACCGCCGAGGCGCAGGACCAGAGCCTGGCCAGCGGCCTGCAACAACGCAGCCTGGGTTGGAGCCTGCTGGTGTTCTTTGGCCTCGGGCTGCTGCTCGCGTTTGCCCCCTGTTCGTTACCGATGCTGCCGATCCTCGCCGGCCTGGTGGTGGGCAGTGGCGCCAGCCCGCGTCGCGGCTTTGCCCTGGCCAGCAGCTATGTGGTGTGCATGGCCCTGGTGTATGCCGCGCTCGGCGTGTTGGCTGCCCTGCTCGGCGCCAACCTTGCCGCACTGCTGCAAACACCGTGGATCCTCGGCAGTTTCGCCGCGCTGTTCGTGATCCTCGCGCTGCCGATGTTCGGCTTCTTCGAGCTGCAACTGCCGGCCTTCCTGCGTGACCGCCTCGACAACGTCAGCCGCCAGCAAAGCGGTGGCAGCCTGCTGGGCGCCGGGGTTCTCGGCGCGCTGTCGGGCCTATTGGTGGGGCCCTGCATGACAGCGCCCCTGGCCGGCGCCCTGCTGTACATCGCCCAGAGCGGCAATGCCGTGCACGGGGGCTTGATCCTGTTCGCCATGGGCATCGGCATCGGCATTCCGCTGTTGCTGCTGGTGACCGTGGGCAACCGCTTCCTGCCCAAGCCGGGTACCTGGATGAACGTGCTCAAGGGCGTCTTCGGCTTCCTGTTCCTGGGCACCGCGGTGCTGATGATTCGCCCGGTGGTCGACGACAGCCTGTGGATCGGCCTGTGGGGCGCATTGGCCTTGGTGATGGCTTACTGCGGCTGGACCCTGGCCCGTGAGTACGGCCTGGCCGCCAAGGTGTTCGGTGCCGGTTCGCTGGTGCTCGGCCTGTGGGGCGCGGTGCTGGTGGTGGGCGCAGCCGGTGGCAGCGATGACCTGTTCCAGCCATTGAAGGTCTACAGCGGTTCGCGAGTCGCCACCGCAACGGACGCCCACGACGCCTTCATGACCATCAAGGATCCAGCCGTGCTGCAAAGCCAGCTCGACAGCGCCAAGGCCCAGGGCCAATGGGTGCTGGTGGACTACTACGCCGACTGGTGCGTGTCGTGCAAAGTCATGGAAAAACAGGTGTTCGGCAAACCCGAGGTCATGGCCGCCCTGAAGGATGTCCGCCTGCTGCGCCTGGACGTCACTGCCGACAACGCCGCCAGCCGTGCGCTGCTCGGCCGCTACAAGGTGCCGGGGCCGCCGAGCTTTGTCTGGATCGGCCCCGACGGTGAGGAGCGCCGTGCCCAACGCATCACTGGCGAAGTGGACGCCGCCGCTTTCCTGCAACGCTGGACCCAGACCCGGGACGCCCTCTGATGCTGACCCTGACCATCGGCACCTTCGCCATCGCCCTGAATCACATCCTGTTGATCGGCGCGCTGATTCTCGCCACCCTGGTGGGTTGGCGCGTGGCCAAGCGTGGCGGTGAAAACCCGGAATCGGTGCTGTTCAGCCTGTTCCTGCTGGGCATGCTGGTGGCCCGCATCAGCTTTGTGCTGATGTACTGGAGTGACTACAGCAACGACTGGCTGCAGATGGTCGACCTGCGCGACGGCGGTTTCCTCGCCTGGCCTGGCGTGATCGCACTGGTGCTCGGCGCACTGGCCTACGGCTGGCGTCGCCCGGCCCTGCGCAAGCCGCTGAGCGCCGGGGTGATCACCGGCCTGCTGTTCTGGGGCATGGCCACCCTGTCCCTGAGCCTGTACGACAAAGGCACGCAACTGCCGGACATCACCCTGCGCAATGCCAACGGCGAGGTGGTGCAACTGGCCGACTACAAGGGCGGCCCGCTGGTGATCAACCTGTGGGCCACCTGGTGCCCACCGTGCCGGCGGGAAATGCCGGTGCTGGAACGCGCGCAACACCAACGCCCGGACGTGACCTTCCTGTTCGTCAACCAGGCTGAAAGCATGCAGAGCGTCAGCACCTTCCTCGCCACCCAGGGCCTGACCCTCGACAACGTACTCTTCGACGCCAGCGGCCGCCTCGGCCAGGCCGTGGGCTCCATGGCGCTGCCGACCACGTTGTTCTACCGGGCCGACGGGCGCCTGATCAACAGCCACCTGGGCGAGTTGTCCCAGGCCAGCCTGGCCCGTGCCATGGAACCCTTCGACACCGAACCTGCCGCCATAAGGAAACCGACATGCCCCGCCTCCGTCACCTGCTGACCCTGCTGCCGCTGACCTTCCTGTCACTCAGCGCGACAGCCACCCTGGCCCAGGCCGAAGACTGGCCGGCACCGATCAAGCAGATCGAGGCCAAGGGCGCCAAGATCCTCGGCAAGTTCGATGCGCCCAGCGGCCTCACCGGCTACGCCGCGCAATACCAGAATCGCGGCATGGCGCTGTACCTGACCGCCGACGGCAAGAGCGTAATCGCCGGCAACCTGTACGACGCCCAAGGCAATGACCTGAGCAGCGCGCCCCTGGAAAAACTGGTGTACGCGCCGATGGCCAAGGCAGTCTGGGCCAAGATGGAAAACAGCAGCTGGATCCAGGACGGCGACAAAAACGCGCCGCGCACCGTCTACCTGTTCAGCGACCCCAACTGTCCTTACTGCAACATGTTCTGGGAACAGGCGCGGCCATGGGTGAAAGCCGGCAAGGTGCAGTTGCGCCACATCATGGTCGGCATCATCCGCGAAGACAGCCCAGGCAAATCCGCCGCACTGTTCGCCGCCAAGGACCCGAAAAAAGCCCTGGAAGAACACGAGGCCGCCGGCAAAGCCAGCAAGTTGCAGGCGCTGGCCAAGATCCCGGCGACTATCGAAGCCAAGCTCGATGCCAACATGAAGTTGATGGATGAGCTGGAACTGTCGGCAACGCCGGCGATTTTCTACCTGGATGACAAGGGCCAATTGCAGCAACAGCAAGGGGCGCCGTCGCCGGAGAAGTTGGTGAAGATTCTGGGGCCAAAGTAAGCAACGCCTGGCCTGACATCATCGCCGGCAAGCCAACTCCCGCAGGAGCCGGCTTGCCGGCGCTGAGGCCCTGGCAGACCACAACGATCAAAGCCCCTCCAGCTCCGCCATCAAATCACTCAACCGATCCACTTTCTCCGCGCTGATCTCGTTCGCCGCCAGCCCATCAATGTACTCGGCCAACTCCGCCACCGTGCTGCACTCGAACATGGCTCGCAGTGGTACATCGCGTTGCAGAGACTTCTGCACGCGCGAGGCAATCTGCGTGGCCAGCAACGAGTGGCCGCCCAGCTCGAAGAAGTTGTCCTGCACGCCCACCCGCTCGACTTTCAGTACCTCGGCCCAGATGGCGGCCAGGGTGGTCTCCAGTGCGTTGCGTGGCGCCAGGTAGTCCTGGCTGTGCAACTGGCCGATTTCGAGTGCCGGCAGGGCCTTGCGGTCGAGCTTGCCATTGGCGTTGAGCGGCAGGCGCTCGAGCCATAACCAGTGCAACGGCACCATGTATTCCGGCAGTTCGGCGCGCAGGCGTTGCTTGATGCGGTCCAGGCGTTCGCTTGAACTCAGCGCTTCATCGGCCGCCACCAGGTAGCCGACCAGATGCTTGCCGTTGACGCCCTCCTGCACGCCCACGGCGGCATCACGCACGTACGGCTGCTCGTGCAGGCGCGCTTCGATTTCACCCAGTTCGATGCGGTAACCGCGAATCTTCACCTGATGATCGATACGCCCGACGTATTCCAGCACGCCATCACTGCGCCGACGCGCGAGGTCGCCGGTGCGGTACAGGCGCTCGCCCGGCGCGCCGAACGGGTTCGGCACAAACACCTGGGCGGTGCGCAGCGGATCGCTGACATATCCGCGGCCCACACCGGTACCGGCCACGCACAGCTCGCCGACTGCACCTTGCGGCACCAACTCCAGCGCGCCATCGAGCAGGTACAGGCGGTTGTTGTCGGTCGGTGTACCGATCGGCAGGTAAGTGCCACGGGTCGACGCCACATCGACGCGGAAGAACGCCACATCGTCCGAGCACTCCGCCGGCCCGTAGGCGTTCACCAGGCCAATCTGCGGGTATCGCTGCAGCCACTGGTGCGCCAGTTCCGGCGGCATCGCTTCGCCGGTCGGCAGCATCCAGCGCAGGCCGTCCAGGCTCATGCGCTCCTGGGCCAGCATGCCCTGGATCAGCGACGGCACGCTTTCCAGCACGGTAATGCCCTGGGCCTGTACATGCGCCAGCAAGCCTTGCGGATCGTGGGCAATGGTGTTCGGCACGATGTCCACCCGCGCGCCGAACAGCGGCGCGGCAAGGAACTGCCACACGGAAATATCGAAGCTTTGCGAGGCGGTCTGGGCGATCACATCCGCCGGCCCGAGGTCCAGGTACGGCACCTTGCTCAACTGGTTGTTGAGCATGCCGCGCTGTTCGACCATCACGCCTTTGGGCAGGCCGGTGGAGCCCGAGGTGTAGATCACGTAGGCGAGGTTGTCCGCTGCGCTGTAGATGCCGGGATTGGCACCACGGCCAGGCACTTCTTCCCACACCAGCAGTTGGCAATCAAAACCCTGCAGCAGTTCGATGGCCTGCTCGCGGCACGCCTCGGTGCACACCAGCAACGGCGTGCGGCTCAGGTCGATGATGCGGCTCAGGCGCTGGCTGGGCAGCCCCGGGTCCAGCGGCAGGTAACCGGCGCCGGCCTTGAAGCTGCCGATGATCATGCCCAGCAGGTCCAGGTTGCGCTCAGCCAGCAACGCCACCGGTTGATCCAGGCCCACGCCCGCCGCGATCAACGCGTGGCCGAGGCCGTTACTGCGCCGGTTCAACTCGTCATAGGTCCACTGCTGGTCGAGGCAGCTGGCGGCAATCCGCTGCGGATGCGCGGCCACCTGCGCCTCGAACAACTCAATGTAGCTGCTCTCCAGTGGATAGGCGTGTTCGCTCTGGTTGCAGCCGTCTACCAGGAACTCGCGCTCCTGCTCGCCGATCAGCGGCAGGTCGGCCATGTCGCCATGGAAGCCCTGCACCAGCGCCAGCAGCAGGCGCTTGAATTCGCCGAGCATGCCTTGCACGGTGGTTTCGTCGAAATAACGCTGGTCGTAGGACAGGTGCAAACCGAGGTCATCCCCCGGATAACACACCGCCGTCAGCGGGAAGTTGGTGTGGGTGCGGCCGGAGTCCGAAGTGGCATTCAAGCTTTGCGCACGGTCCAGCACCGAGACTTCCACCGGAGCGTTTTCGAACACGAACAGGCTGTCGAACAGCGGTTGGCCCTTGGGCAGCTCACTGTGTTCCTGAATAGTCACCAGCGGCAGGTATTCGTACTCGCGCAGTTGCATATTGCTGTCGAGCAGGCCGTTCAACCACTCGCGCACGCTGCAACGCTGGTCGTCCTCGGGCAGCTTCACACGCAGCGCGATGCTGTTGATAAACAGGCCGACGGTGCGTTGCATCTCGGGCATTTCCACCGGGCGCCCGGCCACGGTGACGCCGAACAGCACGTCGCGGTCGCCGCTCAGGCGCCGCAGCACCAACGCCCAGGCTGCCTGGGCGAAGGTGTTGACGGTGAGCTGATGGGCCTGGGCCAATTCGCGCAACTGCGCGCCGTCACGGGCATCGAGGCGGGTGTAGCAGTCGCCCACCACCATGCCGCCACTGTGACCGGCATGTTCACGCAGGAACGGCCGGTCGCTCGGGATCGGCGTGGTGCGCTCGAACCCCTGCAGGTTCTGCTGCCACCACTGGCGCGCTGCGTTCAGGTTCTGGCGTTGCAGCCAGGCGATGTAGTCGCGATAGCGCGGCGGCGTGGCCAGTTGCGCCTCGCGGCCTTCGCCGAGGGCCGTGTAGAGCTCAAAGAAGTCATTCATCAGCAGCGAACGACACCAGGCATCGATGAGGATGTGGTGGTTGCTCATCATGAACCAGTAGCGCGCTTCGCCGACACGGATCAGGCGCAGGTGGAACGGCGCCTGGTTGAGCAGATCGAAACCGGCTTCGCGCTCCTGCTTGAGTAACGCCTGCAGACGCGGCTCCTGCTCGCTCTCCGGGTCGGCGCTCCAGTCCAGATACTCGATCGGCGTGCTGCCGGGTTTGTGGATCACTTGCAGCATGTCTTCGCCGACATTCCAGCAGAACGACGCGCGCAACGCTTCGTGACGGGCAATCACCGCCTGCCAGGCGTGGGCGAAACGCTCGGGGTCCAGCGCGCTGTTGATGCGGTAGCGGTCCTGCATGTAGTAGAGGCCGGTGCCCGGTTCCAGCAGCGTGTGCAGCAGCAGGCCCTCCTGCATCGGGGTCAGCGGGTAGACGTCTTCGATGGCAGTGGCCGGCACGGGCAACGCGTCCAGTTGCGACTGGGTCAGGTGGGCCAGCGGGAAATCGGACGGGGTCAGCCCGCCCACGCTGTCCTCAAGGCAATGCGCAACCAGGCCTTGCAGTTCGGCCAGGTAGGCATCGGCCAGCGCCTGGAGGGTCTGCGGGTCGTGGCGTTCACGGCTGAAGGTCCAGCGCAGCACCAGTTCACCGCCGTAGACCTGGCTGTCCACGCTCAGCTCATTGGGCAGCGGCGCGTCCGGGTCATGGGCCAGGCCGGCGGACTCGTCCAGCGGATGGAACAGCGCATCGGCGCCGAAGCTCTGGTCGAACTGGCCGAGGTAGTTGAAGGTGATCGCGGCACTCGGCAACGCGGCCATGCTGCGCTTGCACAGATCATCCGCCAGGTAGCGCAGCACGCCATAGCCGAGGCCCTTGTGCGGCACGCCGCGCAGTTGCTCCTTGATCGCCTTGATCGAGTCGCCCTGCCCGGCTTGTGGGGTCAGGCGCAATGGATAGGCACTGGTGAACCAGCCGACGCTGCGGGTCAGGTCGATGTCGTCGAACAGCGCTTCGCGACCATGCCCTTCGAGTTGGATCAGCGCCGAAGCGTGGCCACTCCAGCGGCACACCACGCGGGCCAGGGCCGTCAGCAGCAGGTCGTTGACCTGGGTGCGGTACGCGCTCGGCGCTTGTTGCAGCAGTTGGCGGGTGCGTTCGGCATCCAGGCGCACGCTGACGGTGTCGGCATCGCGGTGGCGCAGCGACCCTTGCGGGCGAGCCACCGGCAACGCCACCACTGGGCCCGCCAACTGGTCCTGCCACACGCTCAACTCTTCGCGCAGCGACTCGCTGCCGGCATACGCCTGCAGGCGCGCGGCCCAGTCACGCAAGGCACTGGTCTTGGCCGGCAGGTTGACGGATTGGCCGTCGCTCAGTTGGCGGTAAACGGTCTGCAAATCCTCCAGCAACACGCGCCACGATACGCCGTCCACCACCAAGTGATGGATCGCGAGCAAAAGACGTTGCTGGCCTTGCGGGCCATCCACCAACAAGGCCCGCAGCAGCGGCCCGTGTTCGAGGTCGAGGCTGCGTTGGGTGTCGGTGAACAGCGCGGTGCACTGCGCCATATCACGCACTTTCGCTTGCATCAGCACGCCACCTTCGGGCACGGCCAGGTGTTCGGCGTGCCACTGCGCATCGCGCGGGGTGAAGCTCAGGCGCAGGGCGTCGTGGTGTTCGAGCACCGCCAGCAGCGCCTGTTCAAGGCGATGGGGTTCCAGCAGTTGCAGCGGTTTGAGCAGCAAGGCCTGGTTCCAGTGCTGCCGGTTGGGAATGTCCGTATCGAAGAACCAGTGCTGGATCGGTGTCAGGCCCGAGGGCCCCGTGAGCACGCCCTGCTCGGCGATGACCTGCTCGGAGCGCGTGGCGACGGCGGCCAGGGTTTGCACGGTCTGGTGCTGGAACAGGTCACGCGGGCTGAAGTGAATCCCGGCCTGCCGCGCGCGGCTGACCACCTGGATCGACAGGATCGAGTCGCCGCCCAGTTCAAAGAAGTTATCGTCCAGGCCCACCTGTTGCACGTTCAACACCGCGCACCAGATGGCGGCCAGGGTCTGTTCCAGCTCGTTGCGCGGCGCCACGTACTGTTGGCGGTTGGCCTCGGGGTCGGGTTGCGGCAAGGCGCGGCGGTCGAGTTTGCCATTGGCGGTCAGCGGCATGCTGTCCAGCACGATCAGGTGCGCGGGCACCATATAGTCCGGCAACTGCGCCTTGAGGTGCGCCTTCAGCGCGTCACGCAAGGTGCCGTGGTCGGCGTCGCTGACCAGGTACGCCACCAGTTGCTTGCCGCTCGGCGAATCCAGCGCCAGCACCACCGCTTCGCGCACGGCTTCATGCTCCAGCAGGCGGGTTTCGATCTCGCCCAGCTCGATACGGAAACCACGAATCTTCACTTGATGGTCGATGCGCCCGAGGTACTCCACCAGGCCATCGGCGCGTTGCCGAACCAGGTCGCCGGTGCGATACAGACGCCCACCGTTGGCCGCGAATGGATCCGCGACAAACCGCTCGGCGGTCATGCCTGGACGCTCGTGATACCCCTGGGCGAGGCCGGCACCGCCGACGTACAACTCGCCGGTCGCACCCTGTGGCACCAACGCCAGGTCGGCGTCGAGAATGTAGGCCACGCGGTCACCGATAATGCTGCCGATCGGCACGCTGGCCGCGCCCTCCTCCACGTGCTGCGGCGCCAGGCTGGCGAGCGGCATCACCACGGTTTCGGTCGGGCCATAGGCGTTGAAAAACACGTCGGGCTGGAACGCTGCGCGGATGCGCTGCAGGTGCTCGCCGGTGAGGGCCTCGCCACCGGTGATGCACATGCGCACCGGCAGCGTCTGGTGTTGGGTCGCCAGCCATTGCGCCAACTGGCTGCCATAACTCGGGGTGAAACCGAGGATGTTGATGCGATGGGTGCGGATCAGCGCGCAGATTTCCTCCGCATCCCACTGGCCCTGGGCACGCAACACCACCTGCGCGCCGCTGAGCAGCGGCACCAGCAGGCGCTCGGTGGCGGCGTCGAAGTTGATCGAATAGAAATGCAGCTCGCAGTCATCCGGGCGCATGCCGAAGCGCTCGATCACCGCCTGGCAGTGCATGGCGATTTCACCGTGGGCGACCACCACGCCTTTCGGCTTGCCGGTGGAGCCGGAGGTGTAGATCAGGTACGCCTGGTGCTGCGCCAGGCTAATGAACGGCAGCTCGTCGGCCGGGTAATTTGCCAGCACCGGCAAGTCATCTTCCAGGCACCAGCAGGCCACGGTGGCCGGCAATTCGCCGAGCGCTGCGAACATCGCCGCATCGCTGAGCAGCAGGCCGATGCCACTGTCTTCGATCATGTAGTGCAGGCGGTCGAGCGGGTATTCCGGGTCGAGCGGCACATAGGCGCCGCCCGCCTTGAGGATCGCCAGCAGGCCGATGACCATTTCCAGCGAACGCGGCAGCGCCAGGCCGACCCGCACCTGCGGGCCGACGCCGCGCTCGCGCAGCATCCAGGCCAGGCGATTGGCGCGGGCGTCGAGTTCGGCGTAGGTAAGAGTCACGCCGGCAAAGGTCAGCGCCGGGGCATCGGCACGCTTGGCCGCCTGTAGGCTGAACAGTTGATGAATGCACTGGTCGAGGCGATGTTCACCGGCCTCGACGCCCAGGCTGTCCTGCAAGGCTCGTTGCTCAACCGCGGTCAGCAACGGCAGTTCGCTGAGGCGCTGCGCGGGATTTACGATCAGGGCTTCAAGCAGGTTGCGCCAATGTTCGGCCATGCGCGCAATGCGCGGTTCATCGAACAGGTCGGTGCTGTAGGTCAGGCAGCAACCCAGGCGATGGTCGAGGTCGGTGACTTCCAGGTTGAGGTCGAACTTGGTCGCGCGGGCATCGTTGGCCAGGTACTCGACGGTCATGCCGGCGAGTTGGCGGCTCTGCTGGAACTCCCAGCGCTGCACGTTGCACATCACCTGGAACAGCGGGTTGTAGGCCGCGCTCCGAGGCGGTTGCAGGGCTTCGACCAGATGATCGAACGGCAGGTCTTGGTGGGACTGGCCTTCGATCACGGTGTGGCGCACCTGCTCGAACAGCTCAGCGACATTCATCTGCCCATTCAGCTGGCAGCGCAGCACCTGGGTGTTGAGGAACGCACCGATCAGGCCTTCGCTTTCCGGGCGAATCCGGTTGGCCACCGGCGCGCCGATGCGCAGGTCGGTCTGGCCGCTGTAGCGGTAGAGCAACACGGCCAGGGTCGCGGTCATGGTCATGAACAGCGTCAGGCCGCGTTCGGCGTTGAACGCGCGCACGCGGGCGGCCAAGTCATCACTCAGGTCGAAGCGGTACAGCTCGCCCTGATGACTTTGCACCGGTGGCCGCGGACGATCACCGGGCAGTTCCAGCAGCGGGTGTTCGCTGCCCAGCTGCGCCGTCCAGTAGTCCAGTTGGCGCTGGCGTTCGCCGCTTTCCAGCCACTGGCGTTGCCACACGCTGTAGTCCAGGTACTGCACCGGCAACGGCAGCAGCGGCGACAGGCGTTCATCGATAAACGCTTCGTACAGGGCGCTGAGTTCACGGGCAAAGATGTCCATGGCCCAGCCTTCGGTGACGATGTGGTGCAGGGTCAGCACCAGGTAGTGCTCCTGATCGCCCGCCTTGACCAGGCACGCGCGCAGCAACGGCCCGGTCTCCAGGTTGAACGGGGTGTGGGCCTCCTGATCGGCACGTTGCTGCAGGCGCTGCTGGCGCTCGGTTGCGTCCAGCGCCGAGAGATCCTGCCAGTCCATGCGCAGGCCGGTCTGCGCCGAGACTTTCTGATAGGCCACGCCATCGACACTCGGGAAGGTCGTGCGCAGGGTTTCGTGGCGCATGACCAAGGCCTGCAACGCCGCCTCGAATCGCCCCACATCCAGCACGCCACGCAGGCGTGCCATGCCGCCGACGTTATAGGCCGGGCTGTCCGGTTCCATCTGCCACAGGAACCACATGCGCTGCTGGGAATAGGACAGCGGCACCTTCTGGCTGCGGTCGACCTGGGCAATTGCCGTCTGCTGGTTGCGCTGGCCGGAGGCCTGGATCAGCGCCACTTGCTCGGCAAAAGCGCCCAACTCGCTGGCTTCGAACAACGTGCGCAACGGCAACTCGACGTCGCAGGCCTGGCGGGTGCGGGAGATGATTTGCGTGGCCAGCAACGAATGGCCGCCGAGGGCGAAAAAGTCATCGCGCAGACCCAGGCGCGGCACGCCGAGCACTTCGCGCCAAATCGCCGCGATCTGTTGCTGCAACGCGGTTTCGGGCTCGATATGTTCGCGGGCTTGCCACACCGGTGCCGGCAAGGCACGGCGGTCGAGCTTGCCGCTGGGGCTCAGGGGCATGGCGTCCAGGCGCATCAACAGCGCGGGCACCATGTACTCCGGCAGTTCGGCGGCCAGCGCGGCCTTGACGTCCTGTTCATCCAGCGCGGTGCTGGCGGTGTAGTAACCGATCAACTGCGCGTCGCGCACCAGCACCACGGCCTGGGCGATACCGTCCAGGGCCAGCAGGCGCGCTTCGATTTCTTCCGGCTCCACACGGAAGCCGCGCAGCTTGACCTGCTGATCGAGGCGGCCCAGGTATTCGAGCACGCCGTCGGCGCTCCAGCGCGCGCGGTCACCGGTGCGATACAAGCGTGCGCCGCCCTCGCCCAGCGGATCGGCGACAAACCGTTCAGCGGTCAACCCGGCGCGTCCGAGATACCCGCGTGCCAGGCCGATGCCGCCGATGCACAGCTCACCCGGCACACCGGCCGGCAACGGATTGAGCTGCTCGTCCAGCACGCGGCAGATCACATTGCCCAGCGGCCGGCCAATCGGCGAGCGCTCGCCGTCTGCGGCCGTGCACTGCCAGTGGGTGACGTTGATCGCGGTCTCGGTCGGGCCATAGCGGTTGTGCAACTGCACTGCCGGCAACTGTGCCAACACACGGTTGCGCAACTCGGCGGGCAAGGCTTCGCCGCCGGAAAACAGGCGACGCAGGCTGGTGCATTCGACCGCCAGCGGCTCATCGATAAACAGCTGCAACAGCGGCGGCACAAAGTGCAACGTGGTTACCCCGTGCTCCTGCACCAGTTGCGCAATGCGATGCGGGTCGCGATGCTCACCAGGGCCGGCCAGTACCAGGCGGCACCCGGTGATCAGCGGCCAGAAGCACTCCCACACCGACACGTCGAAACTGATCGGCGCCTTCTGCATCAGCACATCGGTGTCATTGAGTTGATAAGTCGCCTGCATCCACTGCAAGCGCTCGGCCAGGGCCGCATGGGTATTGCCCACGCCCTTGGGCTGGCCGGTGGAGCCGGAGGTGTAGATCACGTAGGCGAGGTTATCGCCCTCCAGATGCAGGCCCGGTGGCTGGGTCGGCCAGCTGTCCAGGTGCAGGCTGTCCATGGCAATCGCGCACACGCCGGGCGCAGCCGGCACGCGGTCCAGCAATGCGGTCTGGGTCAGCAGCAGGTGTACGCCGCTGTCCTTGAGCATGTAGGCGAGGCGGTCGGCGGGGTAGTCCGGGTCCAGCGGCACATAGGCACCGCCAGCCTTGATGATCGCCAGCAGGCCGATCAACAGCTGCGGCGAACGCTCGGCGGCGATGGCCACGCACACGTCAGGGCCGACGCCTTTGTCGCGCAGGTAGTGGGCCAGGCGGTTGGCCTGGGTGTGCAGCTGGGCGAAGGTCAGGCTAGCGTCCTGCCAAACCAGCGCGGTGCGGTCCGAGGCCTGCTGGTTGAGCAACTCGGGCAGCCACTGCCGGGCCGGCGCACACGGTGCCGTGCTCCACGCGGGCTGTTCGTCCTGCAGCCTCAACGGCAGGTCGCCGAGGGTTTGCTGCGGCTGCTCGCAGACCGCTTGCAGCAGCTGGATAAAGTGCTCGGCCAGGCGCTGGAGGGTCGCGTGTTCGAACAGTTCATCGGCGTAATCGAAGGACAGGCTCAAGCGCCCGTTACGGTCTTCTTCACTGTGCAGTTGCAGGTCGAACTTGGCTTCGCGGCTGTGCCACGGCAGCTCCTCGGCGAGCATGCCGGGCAGGCGGCGCAAGGCGCTCAAGTCGCGTTGCTGGTGGTTGAACATGACCTGGAACAGACCTTGTTCGCGCGCCTGCGGAAAGGCTTCCAGCAGTTGCTCGAATGGCAAGTCCTGATGCGCTTGCGCGCCTAGTACCGTCTCGCGGGTCGAGGCCAGCAGTTGGCTGAAGGGCAGGCGCCCGTCCAACTCGGCGCGCAGCACCAGGGTGTTGATGAAGAAGCCGATCAGGCCTTGGGTTTCCTGGCGCGGACGGTTGGCATTCGGCACGCCAATGCGGATATCGCGCTGGCCGCTGTAGCGGTAGAGCAGGCTCTGGAACGCCGCGAGCAACACCATGAACGGCGTGGATTGATTGGCCTGGGCGGTCTGGCGAATCGCTGCGCTGAGGCCGGCGCTCAAACGCACACTGTGGCGCGAGGCGCTGTAGCGTTGCTGCGCCGAACGTGGGCGATCGGTGGCCAGGCTAAGGGGCGGATGCTCCTCGCCCAATTGCGCTTTCCAGTACGCCAGTTGCCGCTGGCCTTCGCCCTGGGCCAGCCATTGGCGCTGCCAGCTGCCGTAGTCGGCGTACTGCAGGGTCAGTGGCGGCAAAGTCAGGGCCTGGCCCTGGCTGGCGGCGGCGTACAGGCGCGAGAACTCATCGAGCAGAATATTCAGCGACCAACCGTCGGCGATGATGTGGTGAAGGGTGACCAGCAATTGGTGATCTTCATCGTCCAGGCGCACCAGGGTTACCCACAGCAACGGGCCTTTTTCCAGGTCGAACTGGGTGCGGGCTTCGTCCTCGCGGATCTGATGCGCGCGGGCCTCACGCTCGGCGGCAGGCAGGTCACTGAGGTCGATGATTTGCAGCTCGAAATCGGCGTGAGCAGCCACGCGCTGGAAAGCCTGGCCATCGCGTTCGTAGAAACGCGTGCGCAAGGCCTCATGGCGCTGGATCAGTTGCTGGAAGCTCACGCGCACTGCATCTGCGTCCAACTCGCCCCGCAGGCGCAAGCCACCGGGGATGGTGTAGGCGCTGCTCTGCGGGTCCAGTTGCCAGGTGATCCACAGGCGGTTCTGTGCCAGCGATTGCGGCAGTTCGTCCTGGCGCGACAAGGCAGCAATCGCGCCTTGGGCCAGGCCACCGTCCTGTTGCAGTTGCGCCACACTCGCGGCGAACGCCGACAGCGTCGGCGCCTCGAACAGCAGGCGCAGGTTCAGTTCCAGGCCAAGGGTTTCGCGCAGCCGCGCGACCACCTGGGTGGCGCTGATGGAGTTGCCGCCGAGCAGGAAGAAATGGTCATCGGCGGCCACGCTCGGCACCTGCAATTGCTCGCACCAGATCGCTGCGATCCGACTTTGCAGCTCGGATTCCAACGCCGCATCGCTTGCCTGCGCGTGCAGGTCGGGGAACTGCGCATAGCTGTCGAGGCTGCCATCGGCGTGACGCAACGCACACGCGGCACGCTGCACTTTGCCGCTGGAGGTCTTGGGCAAGGCACCGGGGTTGAGCAACACCACCACGCTCGGCGCTTGCTGACAGGCCTCGGCCACCGCTTGGCGGATCGCCTTGATCAGCGCGTCGGGCGGCAGGATTTTCTGCACGCTGCGGCTGATTTCCACGGCGATGCCGATCCCTTCCAGGCCCTGGTCATTCACCGCGAACGCCGCAACGCGGCCCTTGCGCACCACCTCGACTTCGCGCTCGATGGTCTGCTCGATATCCTGGGGATACAGGTTGTGGCCACGCACGATCAGCAGGTCTTTGAGACGCCCGGTGATGTACACCTCGCCGTCTCGGATAAAGCCCAGGTCACCGGTGCGCAGCCACGTACGGCCGGCGTGTTGGACGAAAGTCCTCGCGGTGGCCTCAGGGTTGCGCCAGTAGCCATGGGCGATGCTCGGCCCGGTGGCCCAGAGTTCGCCGACGCAGTTGTCGGCCAGTTCACTCAAGGTCTGTGGGTCGGCGATCAGCACCGCGTGGTCCGGCTGGCTGGTGCCGCAACTCATGATTGCACTGCCCTGCCCAGGCTCGGCGCGATTGCCGGCCAAGGCCTGCTCGTCGACACGCAGCGCCGGGATGCCCTGGCCACGGCGGCCACCGGCGACAAACAGGGTGGCCTCGGCCAGCCCGTAGGAGGCAAAGAAATTGTTCGGGGTGAAACCGCAGCTCGCGAACTTCTCGGCGAAGCGTTCCAGGGTGTCGAGGCGAATCGGCTCGGAGCCGGAATAGGCCACGCGCCAGCGGCTCAAGTCCAGGCGTTCCAGCGCGGATTCACTGACCCGCTCGCTGCACAGGCGGTAGGCGAAATCCGGTCCGCCGCTGATGGTGCCGCCGTATTCGCTGATCGCTTCCAGCCAGCGCAACGGCCGGCCGAGGAAATACGCCGGCGCCATCAACACGCACGGCACGCCACTGAAGATCGGTTGCAGCAGGCCACCGATCAGGCCCATGTCGTGGTACAGCGGCAGCCAACTGACGATCACGTCGTCGGGGTTCAGGTCGATACCAAAGCCACGGCGGATCAGCACTTCATTGGCCACCAGGTTGCCGTGACTGACTTGCACGCCCTTGGGCAACGCCGTGGAGCCGGAAGTGTATTGCAGGAAGGCAATGTCGTCGGGCTGCAGCTCAGGCGCCAGCCAACGCTCGGCGATGCCGGCATCGAGGGTGTCGACACTCAGCACCGGCGGCGCGTTGTCGATCTGGGCCAGACCATCGCCGAGGCTGGCGATGGTCAGCAGCAGGCGCGGTTCGGCATCGGCGATGATCGACAGCAGGCGCTCCTGATGGTGACGGCGCGTGGATTCCGGCGGATAGGCCGGCACCGCGATCACCCCGGCGTACAGACACCCAAAGAACGCTGCGACGTAGTCCGGGCCGCTGGGGAACAGCAACACTGCGCGATCGCCCAGCGTCGCCTTGGCCTGCAAGGCGGCGGCGATGGTCCGGGCGCGCTGGTCCAGGTCACGGTAACTGAGCACCACGCTGTGCTCGGCCGACTCGGCGAGGAAGCGCAGGGCCACCTGGTCCGGGGTCTGCGCAGCACGACGTTGAAGGGACTCGACCAGGTTACGGGGAAGTTCGAAGGCGTCCATCATGGGGTTCCTGCCTGAAATCGGCTTACGGGAAATTCGGGAAGTGGGGAGCTGTCAGCCGGCGGCCAGTTGCCGCGCCGCGCCATTGCGCCAGCGGGCCAGGTGTTCATCGGCGTAACGGCGCACGCAGCGCAATACGGCGCTTTCGTGCTGCACAAGGAAGAAGTGGTGACCGTCGAACATGTCGAGGGAAAAGCCGCTGGCGGCATCGAGTTGCCAGTCGAGCAACTGGTCGGCGCGCACGCTGTCCTGCTTGCCGCCGAACACGTGGATCGGCATGTCCAGCGGCGTGCGCTGGCCATAGATGAAGCTGCCGCACAACAGGAAATCGGCGCGCAGGATCGGCAGCATCAACTGCATCAACTCGGGGTTGGCCAGGGCTTCTTCGGCGGTGCCTTGCAGCTCGCGCAGGCGGGCAATCAGCTGCTCATCGGTTTTCTCGATGGCGTATTCGCTGACATCCCGGCGCGCCGGCCCGGCGGTGCCGGAGGCAAACAACGCGAGCGGCGCGGGCACACCGCGGGCCTTCAAGGCATGCGCCAGTTCGAACGCCAGCAGGCCGCCGAGGCTGTGGCCGAACAAGGCGTAGGGGCCGCTCAAGTCGCGGCTGATCTCTTCCGCGAGCTGCGCCGCCAGGGCCTTGATATCGCGCTGCAGGGGCTCGTCCATGCGCATGCCACGCCCGGGCAATTCCAGCGGGCACACGTGCAGCCATTCCGGCAGGGCTCGGCGCCAACGCGCGTAGACCATGGCGCTGGCACCCGAATAGGGCAGGCAAAACAGGCGCAGTCGCGTCGGCGCAGTCATCGGCCGACGACTCCAAACTGAAACACGCTGTATGCACGATAGAAACCCATTTCGTCCTCCTGCGGGGGCTGATCCTTGGCCGTTTTACTAACGGACCTGTCACCCAGAAGAACGGACGGCACCGGCAAATAATTAGTCGCCGGGGGCGAGCGCGACGTGGTTCACATCTAACAAGAAAGCATAAGATTAGTTCGTCTTCTCATTTGACAATCATTATCATTAAGCATAATTTGTTGCCCGATGTGTAGGAGGCCTCAGCAAGGACGCCCTCCCCTAACCTCTTTTGCGACAAGGTGATTTCCATGACGGAACCAGTAACCACAGGCAGGTGCGACTCACCACTTCTCCAGGCTTTCGTCGACAATCGACTGATATTGGTGAAGATCGCGGCACGCATTACCGGCTGCCGCTCGCGGGCCGAAGACGTAGTGCAGGACGCCTACTTCCGGCTGCAATCCGCGCCGACGATCACCTCGTCGTTCAAGGCCCAGTTGAGCTATCTGTTCCAGATCGTGCGCAACCTGGCGATCGATCACTACCGCAAGCAGGCCCTGGAGCTCAAATACTCCGGGACGGAAGAGGAAGGCTTGAATGTGGTTATTCACGGCGCTTCACCGGAAACCTCGCATATCAACTTCAATACCCTGGAAAACATCGCCGACGCCCTGACGGAGCTGCCGCAACGCACCCGCTACGCGTTCGAGATGTACCGCCTGCACGGCGTGCCGCAAAAGGACATCGCCAAGGAACTCGGCGTCTCGCCGACCCTGGTGAACTTCATGATCCGCGACGCGCTGGTGCATTGCCGCAAAGTTTCGGGCAACCACAGCGATACGTTTGCACGCCGGGTCTAAACGTTGATGCGCGAAGGGCCGGGCCGTTGCGCGCCAAGAATCAGCAGCGCCGCGCGTTTATGGGCGAAGTCGAATTCTCGCTGGCAATGGGGGCAACGATTCTGCGCGGAGCCTGCCGCCCCTTCTGCACACTGCGCATCCAGGTAGAAGTAATGCACCATCGCCGCCAACCGCGCATCGAAACGCCGCAGGACTTCACCGTGGGAAAGGTCGCAAAGATCAGTGGGATGTGACATGAAGGACACTCGCAAACATCGTCAACCGTTGGTTGAGATGACGTGAGCAGCGCTAGGAAATTTAGCCGTCAGGGCGTCGGCATGACGTCAATGCGATAGGGTTCGAAAATCTTCAGCAGCTCGCCGCTGTCACGCAGGCGCTTGAGCAAGGCGGAAAAGGCCGCGCCGGTGATCGGCGCCTTGGGGCGCAGCAAGGCGTAGTGGTGGTAGACCTGGTCGATGCGCTCCGAAACCAGGAACTGCCCGGCCATGTCCGCATTGCGCACCAGGAAATCACTCAGGTAGGAACGCGTGACCAGCGCAATATCCGCACGCCCGCGCACCACCATCAGCAGGTTGCTGTCATGGGAATACGTCAACGTGGCGTTGAACTGCTCGGCCAGGTACTTGGGGTCGGGGTTGAAATGCGCGAAGGCGTAGTGATAGCCGCTGAACACTGCCAGGCGTTTGCCGGTGAGGTCGGTGAAATAGTCCTGGCCGCGATCGAGCTGCCGCTGGGCGACGAAGATTTCCGCGTCTTCCAGGCCCATGTCCACGCTGGTGTGAGGAATTTTCTGCCAGCCCCAGTCGGGGTTTTCGAAAATGGCCATGTCGATACGGCCCTGCTCGAAATCACGAAAACGTCGCGGGATGGAGGTGGGCACCAGTACGAACTGGTAGTCGGCCTGTGAAGCATTGAGCGCTTCGACCAACTGCGGCAGCAGCCCGGTGTCGGCGCCCTGCTCGGGGCGCACGGTGTAGGGTGGAAAGTGCGCGGCGCCGATCCGCACCAATTGCGCAGCCGAAGCCGGCATCCACCACGCGGTGCCCAGTGCCCAAAAAGTAAGTCCTGCAGCCAGCCGCCATGGCGAAAACATCAAGGCACACACCGTTCACTACGTTAATGGCGATAAGCTAGGCGTTTTTGTCTGGCGAGACAACTTTTTCACCGTCAAATGAATAGCTTGCGCCTCAGTCGGGCTTCAACACCATCAGCAGGGCTTCTTCAGCCAACTCTTCCAGCGTCAGGCTGCCCTCGGCGCGAAACCAGGTGGTGGTCCAGGACAGCGCACCGGTGAGGAAACGCCGGGTGATAAACACATCGCCCTTGATGTAGCCCGCCGCCTTGGCCTCACCCAGCACCTGCAGCCAGATCTGTTCATATACTTCGCGCAGGGCCAGTACCTGGGCCTGGCCCTCGGCCGACAGCGAACGCCATTCATAGACCAACACCGCCATGGCTTCGCCACTGCCGCCCATGATCGACTGCAACTCGCAACGGATCAGCGCCAGCACGCGTTCGCGCACGGTGGTCGCTTCTTCGAGCGAGGCGCGCATCATCGCCGTGTTGTAATGAATGGTTTCCTCCATCACCGCCCGCAGGATCTCGTCCTTGCTCTTGAAGTGATGAAAGATGCTGCCGGACTGGATGCCCACGGCGCCGGCCAGGTCGCGCACCGTGGTGCGTTCAAATCCCTTGTTGCGAAACAGGTGAGCCGCGGTCTGCAGCAACTTGCCCCGGGCACTGTCGGGGTCAGTCAATTGGCCACCGTCGACCATGGTGCGCATCACCCGCAGGGCTTTTTGCTCATCCATGCTGCTCTCCTCTACTTCTACGGACGTCTTGGCCGGCAATTTAGGCCGTGGCCGCCACCCAAGCAAGCGCTTGGGCAAAACTTGTGTCTGGAGTTTACAAACCAAGCGCTTGCTTGGTAGTCTCATTGCCAGCCATTCGAGGAAGGATTTCTCATGAGCAAGACGGTTCGTATCGGCTGCGCCAGCGCCTTCTGGGGCGACACGTGCACGGCCGCCGCCCAATTGGTGCACGGCGGCGCACTGGATTACCTGGTGTTCGACTACCTGGCGGAAGTCACCTTGTCGATCCTCGCCGGTGCGCGGATCAAAGATCCCCAGGCCGGCTACGCCACGGATTTTGTCGAAGTGTTGACGCCGCTGCTCGGCGAGATCCAGCGCCAGGGCATCCGCGTGATCAGCAACGCCGGCGGTATCCACCCGCAGGCCTGCGCCGCCGCCCTGCAAGCGGCCTGCGACAAGGCCCAGGTCCCGCTGAAAATCGCCGTGTTGCTCGGCGACGACCTGCACCCTCAACTCAAGCACCTGCAGGGCATCACCGATATGTTCAACGGCGAGCCGCTGCCGCCCCTGTGCGTGTCGGCCAATGCCTACCTCGGCGCACCCGGGATTGTCCAGGCACTGCAGTTGGGTGCAGATATCGTGATCACCGGTCGCGTGGTCGACAGCGCGGTGGTCAGCGCAGCGCTGGTGCATGCCTTCGACTGGTCCTGGCAGGACTATGACCGCCTGGCCCAGGCGGCACTGGCCGGGCACATCATCGAGTGCGGCGCGCAATGCACCGGCGGCAACTTTACCGATTGGCGCGAGGTGCCGGACTACGAGCACATCGGCTTCCCCATCGTCGAAGTGAGTGCCGACGGCCAGTTCACCGTGAACAAGGTCGATGGCACGGGCGGCCTGATCAGCGAACTCAGCGTGGCCGAGCAACTGCTGTATGAGATCGGCGACCCACGCGCCTACTTCTTGCCCGATGTGATCTGCGATTTCAGCCAGGTCAAATTGCACCAGCAAGGCAAACACAGCGTGCGCCTGCACGGTGCCAGGGGCTTGCCGCCGAC
This sequence comes from Pseudomonas sp. TH21, assembly GCF_016651025.1. NCBI lineage: Bacteria > Pseudomonadati > Pseudomonadota > Gammaproteobacteria > Pseudomonadales > Pseudomonadaceae > Pseudomonas > Pseudomonas sp. TH21. The sequence continues at coordinate 4,762,863 of NZ_JAEKEQ010000001.1, forward strand.
CGACCAGTACAAGGTCAGTGCAACTTACCCGGACGGCTTTCGCTGCACCGCCAGTTGCCTGATTGCCGGCATCGACGCGGTGGCCAAGGCCGAGCGCGTCAGCCAGGCGATCATCAACAAGACCGCCGAACTCTTCAGCCAGCGCGGCTGGGCGCCCTACACCGACGTGAACATCGAGTTGCTCGGCAGCGAAGCCACCTACGGCGCCCACGCCCAGCGCCAGGATTGCCGCGAGGTGGTGGTGAAGATGGCGGTGCGGCACCCGAGCAAACAGGCCTTGGTGCTGTTCGCCCGCGAGATCGCCCAGGCGGCCACTGGCATGGCGCCGGGGCTGACCGGCATTGTCGGGGGACGCCCGACCGTGTACCCGCTGATTCGCCTGTTTTCATTCCTGATCGACAAGTCCGCCTGTGGGGTGGTGATCGACTTCCAGGGCGACAAACACCCCTGCGCGCTGCCGACCGCCGACGCCCCTCTCCTGCCGGCCGCCGCCGTGGATCCGCCCAAACCCCAAGGCCGCGCCGACGCCAGTGTGCCGTTGGTGAAGCTGGCCGTGGCGCGCTCCGGCGACAAGGGCAACCACAGCAATATCGGCGTGATCGCGCGCGCCCCGGAGTACCTGCCGTGGATCGCCGAGACGCTGACCCCGGAAGTCATCGTCGACTGGATGGGCCACGTGCTCGACCCCGTGCACGGCCGCGTCGAGCGCTGGTACCTGCCCGGCAGCCACAGCCTCAACTTCCTGCTGGAGAACGCCCTGGGCGGTGGCGGCATCGCCAGCCTGCGCATCGACCCGCAAGGCAAGGCCTTCGCCCAGCAACTGCTGGAAATTCCCATCGCCGTGCCGCAACACATCGCTGATCAACTCACTTAAAGGAGCGTTGCCGTGGCCTTCGACTCGATCTTCAAAGCCGACCTGTTCCAGGGACATACCGTGATCGTCACCGGCGGTGGCAGCGGGATTGGCCGCTGCACCGCCCACGAGCTGGCGGCCCTTGGCGCCCGCGTGATACTGGTCGGACGCAAGCCGGAAAAACTGCAGAAGGTCGCGGCGGAAATTGCCGAGGATGGCGGCACTGCCCATTGGCAGGCCTGCGATATTCGTGATGAAGAGGCGGTGAAAGCGCTGGTCACGCAGATCATTCAAGCACATGGCCCAGTGCATGGCCTGGTGAATAACGCCGGTGGCCAGTACCCGTCGCCACTCGCGTCGATCAATCAGAAGGGCTTTGAAACCGTGCTGCGCACCAACCTGGTGGGCGGTTTCCTGATGGCGCGGGAGGTGTTCAACCAGTCGATGAGCAAGCATGGCGGTGCCATCGTCAACATGCTTGCCGACATGTGGGGCGGCATGCCCGGCATGGGCCACTCCGGCGCGGCACGCTCGGGCATGGACAACTTCACCAAGACCGCCGCCTTCGAATGGGGGTATGCCGGGGTGCGGGTCAATGCCGTGGCGCCGGGCTGGATCGCCTCCAGTGGCATGGACACTTACGAGGGCGCGTTCAAGGCGGTGATCCCGACCCTGCGTGAACACGTGCCGCTCAAGCGGATCGGCACCGAGTCGGAAGTCAGCGCGGCCATCGTGTTTCTGCTCAGCCCCGCCGCGGCCTTTGTCAGCGGCAGCACCCTGCGCATCGACGGCGCCGCCAGCCTGGGCAGCCGCGCCTGGCCGTTGCACAAGGCCGCGTCGCCAAGTGAACCGTTCAACGGTTTTCACCGCGCGTACCTGCCCGATGTCCTCAAGGCGGAGCGCTGAACCATGCCGGTGATTGAAAGCCTGATCGACGCCCACAGCCCGCAGTTTGCGCAGAACCGCGAAGCCATGCTGGAAGGCATCCAACACCTGCGCCAGCTGGAACACGCGCTGCTCGCCAAGGCGCAGGTGGCCAAACCGAAGTTCGACCAGCGCGGCCAACTGCTGCCACGCGAACGCCTCAATTTGCTGCTGGACCCCGGCGCACCGTTCCTCGAACTGGCGAGCCTGGCCGGCTACAAACTGCATGATGACAAGGACGGCAGCGCCGCCGGTGGCGGCTTGATCGCCGGCATCGGCTACGTCAGCGGCGTGCGCATGCTGGTGGTGGCCAATAACAGCGCAATCAAGGGCGGCACCATTTCCCCCACGGGCCTGAAGAAATCCCTGCGCCTGCAACAGATCGCCATGGAGAACAAACTGCCGGTGGTGACCCTGGCCGAAAGCGGCGGGGCCAACCTCAACTATGCCGCCGAGATTTTCGTCGAAGGCGCGCGCAGCTTCGCCAACCAGGCGCGCATGTCGGCCATGGGCTTGCCGCAGATCACCGTGGTGCACGGCTCGGCCACTGCAGGTGGGGCGTATCAGCCGGGGTTGTCGGACTACGTGGTGGTGGTGCGCGGCAAGGCCAAGCTGTTCCTCGCCGGGCCGCCGCTGCTCAAGGCCGCCACCGGTGAAGTCGCCACGGATGAAGAACTGGGCGGCGCCGAGATGCATGCGCAAACCGCCGGCACCGCCGAATACCTGGCGGAAAACGATGCCGACGGCGTGCGCATCGTGCGCGAGATTGTCAGCCTGTTGCCGTGGGATGAGCGCCTGCCGCCGGCGTCGAGACGGGCGTATGCCGAGCCGCTGTATCCCATCGACGAGCTGTTGGGGTTGATCCCCGATGACCCGAAGAAACCCTATGACGTGCGCGAGATCCTCGCGCGGCTGGCGGACGGCTCGCAGTTCCTCGAGTTCAAGGGCGAGTTCGATGCCCACACGGTCTGCGGCCACCTGCAGATCCAGGGCCGCGCCGTCGGCGTGATCGGCAACAACGGCCCGATCACGCCCAAGGGCGCGAGCAAGGCCGCCCAGTTCATCCAACTGTGCGACCAGAGCCGCACGCCGCTGCTGTTCCTGCACAACACCACCGGCTTCATGGTGGGCACCGAGTCGGAGCAACAAGGCGTGATCAAGCACGGTGCGAAGATGATCCAGGCGGTGGCCAACGCGCGGGTGCCTAAACTCACGGTGGTGGTCGGCGGTTCGTACGGCGCCGGCAACTATGCGATGTGCGGGCGTGGCCTGGACCCACGGTTTATCTTCGCCTGGCCCAACAGCCGCACGGCGGTCATGGGCGGTGCGCAGGCGGGCAAGGTGCTGCGGATTGTCACCGAGGCCAAGCAGTTGAAGGACGGCCTGGTGCCGGATCCCAAGGTGCTGGACATGCTCGAGCAGGTCACGGCGCAGAAGCTCGACAGCCAATCCACTGCGCTGTATGGCAGTGCGAATCTGTGGGATGACGGGCTGATTGATCCCCGCGATACCCGCATGCTGCTGGGGTTGCTGCTGGATATTTGTCATGAGGCTGATGTGCGGCAGTTGCAGCCCAACAGCTTTGGCGTGGCGCGTTTCTAACGCTCAGGAGAACAACAACAATGATCTTCACCCAGGAACACCAGGCACTGCGCCGCACCGTCCGCGCCTTCGTCGACCGCGAGATCAACCCCCATGTGGATGAATGGGAAAAAGCCGGGCGCTTCCCCATCCACGAGATCTTTCGCAAGGCCGGCGACCTCGGCCTGCTGGGCATCTCCAAGCCGGAACAGTTCGGCGGCATGGGCCTGGACTACAGCTATTCGATCGTCGCCGCCGAAGAGTTCGGCACCATCCGCTGCGGTGGCATCCCCATGTCCATCGGCGTGCAGACCGACATGTGCACCCCCGCCCTTGCCCGCTTCGGTTCCGATGAGCTGCGCGATGAATTCCTGCGCCCGGCCATCAGCGGCGAACAGGTGGGCTGTATCGGCGTGTCGGAAACCGGCGCCGGTTCCGACGTGGCCGGGCTGAAAACCCACGCGCGCAAGGACGGCGACGACTACGTGATCAACGGCAGCAAAATGTGGATCACCAACTCGCCCAGCGCCGATTTTATCTGCCTGCTTGCCAACACTTCCGATGACAAGCCGCACATCAACAAGTCGCTGATCATGGTGCCGATGAACACCCCGGGGATCAGCGTCAGCCCGCCCCTGGAAAAGCTCGGCATGCACAGTTCGGAAACGGCCCAGGTGTTTTTCGATGACGTGCGCGTGCCACAGCGCAACCGCATCGGCCACGAAGGTGCAGGCTTCATGATGCAGATGCTGCAGTTCCAGGAAGAACGGCTGTTTGGCGCGGCCAATATGATCAAGGGCCTGGAGTACTGCATCGACAGCACCATCGCCTACTGCCAGGAGCGCCAGACCTTCGGCAAGGCGCTGATCGACAACCAGGTCATCCACTTTCGCCTGGCCGAACTGGCCACCGAAATCGAATGCCTGCGCGCGCTGGTCTACCAGGCCACCGAGCAATACATCAAAGGCCAGGACGTAACCCGCCTGGCCTCCATGGCCAAGCTCAAGGCCGGGCGCCTGGGCCGTGAAGTCAGCGACAGTTGCCTGCAATACTGGGGCGGCATGGGCTTCATGTGGGACAACCCGGTGGCGCGGGCTTATCGCGATGTGCGCCTGGTCTCGATTGGCGGCGGCGCCGACGAAATCATGCTGGGCATCATCTGCAAACTGATGGGCACCTTGCCGGGGAAAAAAGCATGAACACGCTCTTGCTGGAGCCGCATAACGGCGTGCTGCACATCACCCTCAATCGCCCTGAAAACCGTAATGCGATGAGCCTGGAAATGGTCAATGAACTGCGCGCGGTGCTGGCGCAACTCGACGGCCAGGTACGCGCCTTGGTGATCAGCGGCGCCGGCGGGCATTTCTGCGCCGGGGCCGATGTGAAGGACCTGGTCACGGCGGGTACTCAACTCCAGGCGCTGAACCGGGCGTTTGGCACCTTGTTGCAAGAAGTCGAGGCGGTTCCCCAAGTCGTGATCGTGGTGCTGCAAGGCGCGGTGCTGGGCGGCGGCTTTGGCCTGGCGTGCGTGAGTGATATCGCGATTGCCGATCACCAGGCGCAGTTCGGTTTGCCGGAGACCAGCCTGGGCTTGCTGCCGGCGCAGATTGCGCCGTTCGTGGTCAAGCGTATCGGCCTGACCCAGGCCCGCCGACTGGCACTGACGGCGGCGCGCTTTGACGGCCTTGAAGCCGAGCGGCTGGGCGTCGTGCACTTCACCGAGCGCGACCCGCAGGCATTGGCGGAGCGCCTGGACGAGGTGCTGGGGCAGGTACTGCGCTGCGCGCCGGGAGCGAATGGACGGACCAAATCCCTGTTGCTGGCGAGTGTGGATGAGCCGCTTGAGGCGGTGCTGGATCGCGGCGCGCAGTGGTTTGCCGAGGCGGTGAGAAGTGAAGAAGGGATTGAGGGGACGCAGGCGTTTGTGCAGAAACGCAAACCGCGCTGGTGCAAATGACGTCCTCGCAGGCAAGCCAGCGCCCACAGGGAAATGCATTCCAACGGTGAGAGCGGCGCTGCGACAACCCGACCTGCCCGCAATGAGGCCCGAACCATCACCCCATCAGTCAAGGGATAAGCCCATGCCCGACTTCACCAAGATCCTGATCGCCAACCGCGGCGAAATCGCCTGCCGCATCCAGCGCACCGCCCAGGCCCTGGGCTACCGCACGGTTGCGGTCTACAGCGACGCCGACGCGCAGGCGCTGCATGTGCAGATGGCCGATGAGGCGGTGAATATCGGGCCCGCGCCGGTGCAGCAGTCCTACCTGAATATCCCGGCGATTATCCAAGCGGCCAGGCTCACCGGCGCCGATGCGGTGCATCCCGGCTACGGCTTTCTGTCGGAAAACCCCGCGTTCGCCCGCGCCTGCCAACACGCCGGCCTGACGTTCATCGGCCCCAGCGCCGAGGCCATCGAGCTGATGGGCAGCAAGCGCCTGTCCAAACTCGCCATGCTCGAGGCCGGGGTGCCGTGTATCGCTGGCTACCAGGGCGCGGCCCAGGACGACAGCACACTGCAGCGAGAAGCCGAGCGCATCGGCTATCCCTTGATGATCAAGGCCAGTGCCGGCGGCGGCGGTCGAGGCATGCGCCTGGTGCATCAGCCCGAGGCGCTGTTGGACAACCTGCACACCGCCCGCTCGGAGGCGAAAAACGCCTTCGGCAGTGACGAACTGATCCTCGAACAGGCGTTGATCGAGCCGCGCCACGTCGAAATCCAGGTGTTTGGCGACAGCCACGGCCACCTCATCTACCTGGGTGAGCGTGACTGCTCGATCCAGCGGCGCCATCAGAAAATCATCGAAGAAGCACCCTGCCCGGTGATGACGCCCGCGCTGCGCCAGGCCATGGGCGAAGCCGCACTCAGGGCGGGACGCGCGGTGAATTATGTCGGCGCAGGTACCGTGGAGTTTCTGCTCGATCGCAACGGCCAGTTCTACTTTCTGGAAATGAACACCCGCCTGCAGGTGGAGCATCCGGTCACCGAATTGATCACCGGCCTCGACCTGGTGGACTGGCAACTGCAGATCGCCGCCGGCCACCCCCTGCCGCTGGACCAGGCAGGCGTGACCCTCAGCGGCCACGCCATGGAAGTGCGCCTGTACGCCGAAGACCCGGCCCAGGGCTTTCTGCCGCAAACCGGCAAGGTCCTGCATTGGCAACCGGCGGCGGGCGTGCGGGTTGACCATGGCGTGCTGGAGGGCCAACGCATCAGCCCGTTCTACGACCCGATGCTGGGCAAAATCATCGCCCACGGCGCCACCCGCGAAGAGGCCCGGCGCAAGCTGCTGCGCGCAGTAGAAGACACGGTGCTGCTGGGGGTGGCGAGCAATCAGCACCTGCTGGCCGACCTGCTCAAGCACCCGGGGTTTGTCAGCGCTGACTTCAGTACCGGGTTTATTGCCGAACACTTCAGCGAGGTGCCAGCCCTGGCGGCGACCGAGGAACAGCTCGCCGTGGCCGCCGCGCTGTTTTATCAACACAGCGCCGGCCAGCATCGCCAGGGGTTGGCGGGCTGGCGCAACAACGCCACGCTGGCGTGGACCTACCGCCTGGCCGTCCACGACGAGGTCCGCGAAGTCGCGGTCAGCGTGCTGGAGAACGAGCGCCTGCACGCCAACGGCCTCGACATCCACCCCCTTGCCACCGACGGGCGCTGGGCCAGCCTGATCATCAATGGCATCCGCCGGCGTATCGCCTATCACCTTGATGGCGACCAGCTGTGGCTGCCCGGCATCACCGTGACCAACCGCACCCAGCAGGTCGTCGAGCGCCAGGCGGACGCCGGCAACGGCCGGGTCAAGGCCCCGATGGATGGTGCCATTGTCGATGTGCGGGTCAGCGCCGGCGACACCGTGAGCAAAGGCCAGCTGTTGCTGGTGCTGGAGGCGATGAAAATGGAGCACCCGCTGAAGGCCGACAGGGACGGCGTGGTCAAGGGCGTGCAGGTGACTGCCGGCGATCAGGTGCGCAATCGCCAGGTTTTGCTCGAGATCGAATAAGCGCTGGGCGGGAACTACAGGGCCGGGCTACGCTCTATCCCCATCAGTAAGGGATGAGTACGGGAAGCTGCACAATGCCTCATTGGCTGATTATTGACCTTGAAGCCACGACGGATGACGGCGGCTGGCCCGTGACGGAGATGGAAGTCATCGAGATCGGCGCGAGCCTGGTGAACCGCCAGGGCCGCGAGCTGGACCACTTCCAGCGATTCGTACGGCCCCTGCGTCGGCCCTTGTTGACGCCCTTTTGTCGCAAGCTGACCCACATCACCCAGGCGAATATCGACAGCGCGTTGCCGATGATCGAGGTGTGGTCGCTGTTCGAGCGCTGGCTGGGCCAGCACCAGGCACGCCTGGAGGGCTGGGCCAGCTGGGGTGACTACGACCGTGTGCAACTGGAACTGGAATGGCAGCGCCATGAGCTGGCCAGTGCACTCGCCCACACGCCCCATGTAAACCTCAAGCAGCGCTTCGCCAAGGCCCGGCGCCTGGACAAGCCGCTGGGGCTCAACGCCGCCCTGCAATTGGCGGGAATGCAGTTCCATGGGCAGCAACATCGGGCCCTGGAAGACGCGCGCAACACCGCCCGGCTGCTGCCGCTGATTTTGCCGGTCTAGGCAGCTCCCGAAGGCTTGGGCATACTGGCCAGCCTTTTTGCGTAATCTGCTCTTCCTGCAGGCGCCGGCTTGCCGCCGATAAGGCCCTCAAGCCTTGCATCGGGCGCCTGCAGGAAGCAGGAAGCCTTAACCCACTTTCCGAGGAATCGCCCATGTTTAAAGTCAACGAGTACTTCGACGGCACCGTCAAGTCGATCGCTTTCGGCACCGCTGAAGGTCCGGCGACCATCGGCGTCATGGCCCCGGGCGAATACGAATTCGGCACCGCCCAGCGTGAAATCATGCACGTGGTGTCCGGTGCCCTGACCGTCAAGCTGCCCGACGCCAGCGACTGGGAAACCTTCGCCGCCGGCAGCCAGTTCAACGTACCGGCCAACAGCAAGTTCCAGCTGAAGGTCGCCGTGGACACCGCTTACCTGTGCGAATACCGCGGCTAAGCCGTCGACCGGTCAAAAAAATGCCCGTCTCCTGCGAGACGGGCATTTTTTATGCGCGCGGCACCCTATTCAAGCAGCGTCACCGGCATGCCGACTTCAAGCCGGCCCACGCCGTCATTGACCAGGTTCTGGCCAAAAATCGCGCCGTTTTCGGTCTTGCGATATGCCTCAAGGGTCGCGAAAGGCTCGCGGTCGGCACTGCGTTCGCCGGTGTGCGGGTCGATGGTGGTGAGGATGCACCGTGAGCACGGCTTGACCGCGCGGAATTCGACATCGCCAATGCGCAGGCGCTTCCAGCCGTCTTCGGCAAAGGCGGCGCTGCCTTCGATCACAAGGTTGGGGCGAAAGCGCAGCATCTCCATGGGCCGGCCGATGCGTTGCGAGAGGTCGTCCAGGGAGGCCTGGCCGATCAGCAGCAACGGGTAACCATCGGCGAACGCGACCTGGTCGTCATCGCGCCCGTAGCCCGCTTCGGTGGTACGCGCACGTTCAAGGGGAATGTGCACCAGCCGGGTCGGCTTGCCGATAAAGTCACTGACCCACGCCGCCGCTTCGTCGCCTGCGTCCGGCACGCGCAGGGTGTCGCGCCAGATGGTCACACCGCGCAACGCGGCGTCGCCGGCCGGCAACGCCACGTCCAGCGGCGCATACCCGGGCGAACTCAAGCTCAGGCCACCGCTGCTGCTCCACAGCGCCGACAACTGGCTCATCTTCGCCACGGCCCGCTGCGTGAGGAAACGCCCACTGGCCTCGTCCACCAGCATCCAGCGTCGATCCCCGTCCAGCCCCAGCTTATCCAGGCCGATGTGTTGCAGGCTCTCGGCCTTGCCGGACTTCAAGGGGTAACGGTACAACGCGCTGAGACGAAGCATGGGCCTGCATTCCTGAGGGGCAAAGCCGTCACCCTAAGGTCAAGCCGGCACTTCGTCCAGCATCAGACGCTGACGCACCACATCGACGAGTTTGTCGGGCTGGAATTTGGACAGGAAGTTGTCGCAACCGACCTTCTTCACCATCGAATCGTTGAAGCTGCCCGACAGCGACGTGTGCAACACCACATACAGCCCACGCAGGCGCGGGTCGTTGCGGATCTCGGTGGTGAGGCGGTAACCGTCCATCTCGGGCATTTCGGCGTCGGTGAAGATCATCAGCAGTTTGTCGGTCATCACCTGGCCGCTGTCGGCCCAGGCCTTGAGCATGTTCAGCGCCTTGAGGCCGTCACTGGCGATGTGCATCTTCACGCCCAACTGGCCGAGGGTGTCGCGCAGTTGCGACAAGGCCACATTGGAGTCGTCGACCAGCAGCACTTCGCGACCACGCGCACGCTCCAGCACCGGGTCGTCGAGTTTTTCGCGGGAGACCTTGGCGTTGTACGGCACGATTTCGGCGAGGACTTTTTCCACGTCGATGATCTCCACCAACTGGTCATCGACCTTGCTGATGGCGGTGAGGTAGTGCTGGCGCCCGGCGCTGGTCGGCGGCGGCAGGATAGCCTCCCAGTTCATGTTGACGATGCGGTCCACGCCGCCCACCAGGAACGCCTGCACCGAGCGGTTGTACTCCGTGACGATAATCGTGCTGTTCGGCCCAGGCACCAAGGGGCGCATGCCAATCGCCTGGGACAGGTCGATCACCGGCAGCGTCTGGCCACGCAGGTTGACCACGCCGCACACGAACGGGTGGCGCTGGGGCATCAAGGTCAACTTGGGCAATTGCAGGACTTCCTGGACCTTGAACACGTTGATCGCGAACAGCTGGCGCCCGGCCAGGCGAAACATGAGGATTTCCAGGCGATTCTCACCCACCAGTTGCGTGCGTTGGTCTACCGTGTCGAGAATGCCGGCCATTAAAAGCTCCTGGTGTGCGCTGAAAGTGTGGCGCGAGGGTGAGTGCATTGCATGGAGAGGTTATCGGCGGCGAGCGCCAGACCTTGACCCTGGTAAAATGCCATGTAAATTCATTGATGTCACACTGACATCATGGTTTACTGCGAACGCCGCTCCAGAGGCGGTGCAGCGACGTTGCGCGACATTCAAATCGACGCAAGGTTCCGCTATCTAAGGGATTCCCTTAGACACAATCGGGCCCAACCTGATATTCGCAATATCTAATAGCCATTAATGTGACGCCATTCTCAATGCATGAATGGAGTCAGGCTTTTGTTTGCCATCCCAAGCCCTCGGCCCACGGGCCTTCCAGACCTCCACGCGAGGGTAACTGAAGGTGTGCAACGGACCCCGCTCATGAGGGCCGCGCATCGCCGTCGCCATCATTCAAATAAGCGTCCTACTGAAATCTCAGAAGCGACCTACAGATTTCAGTCATATTTCAGCGCTAGTTTTAAGCCATTCACCCGGTGCGACATCTCATCACCCGACCTTAAGTTGTGGAGACTTGCATGATGAACGACGGTAACGAGTGGCAACTTGCACTTCCCGAGTTTCTGCATGAAGCCGAGAAGCTACTGGCCAAGTCCGAAGAGTGCCTCAGTCATCTGCATATGATCCGCAATGACAGTGACGCGATCGACTGCATGAAAATCAGCCTGATCAAGCTGGCCGAAAAGGCCGACGCCCTGGCACTGCAGGCCATCAGCGAGTTCTCACGGCACATCCAGTACCTGATCGCGAATGCCGAAAACCCTCTGCACCTGCATGACCAGGCCCTGGATGCGCTGCATGATTGCCTGACGTTACTGGCCTGGCAGCTGGAACTCATCGACGCCAAGACCGGCCAACTGACCCTGGACGAAACCGAGCAAACGACCTTGATTGCCACGGTCATCCTGCAGATCCCACAAAAAGACTTCAGCAGCAAACCGCAACAACGAATGCATCACACGTCCTGAACCAATGACAGGTCGTATTCGCACCCTGAGTTATCTAAAAACGACCGGAATAAATATCAAATAGCCACTAACGGACATATCGATACAAACCAACTTCGATAATACAACTTCCCACTGTTCCAAACTCTGTGGTTACCGCCCGGGTATTTGCCTGGATATAGGCACGGCAAAAGCAAAGTGCCAGGCGACCAACGGTTACAGGGGTGATACTATGCCCCGCTCGAAGTAACTCAACTTCATCATGTATAAAAACGATTCGGCCACGCATTCCACACAAAGCCCTGTCAGCCGCCGTGACCGGTCTTCCCGCAGCGAACCCTCATTGGCTCCATCCGCTATGTACGCCAACTTCAAGTCACTCCTCGCCAGGTCCGTGTCCCGCAGCCATGCTCGACGCCTGGTCCTTGCCTTGTGCCTTGTCTCGCTGCTGCTCAGCCTGTGGACCTACGCGCGCGCCGAGCCGATGCCGCTGGTGGTGCTGCTGTTGAACCTGGCGATCGTGGTGGTGGTTGGCCTGCAGCAGTGGCGCTCACGCAAGTCCATCAAGTTCCAGCCCCAGGAACTCGCCGACCGCCTGCTGCAGGTGCAGGAAAACGAGCGCCACCGCCTCAGCCGCGAACTGCATGACGATATCGGCCAGCTACTGACCGCCGCCAAGCTGCAAAGCGAGTGGCTCAAACGCCGCCTGCCGGAAGACCTGCAGAGCCAATGCACGGTGCTGTGCAACACCCTCAACGAAACCCTGGCCAAGGTGCGTGACGTCTCCGCCATCCTCAACCCGCGCCAGCTGGCCAGCCTGGGCCTGGAAGCGAGCCTGCGCGCGCACCTGCTCAAGACCCTGGAAAACACCCCGATTCACTGGAGCCTGGAATGCCAGCAACGGCTGACCGGCATCCCGGAAGAAATGGCCGTGGCGGCCTTTCGCATTACCCAGGAAGCGGTGACCAACATGCTACGCCACGCCGAGGCGCGCAATTTGCTGGTACGCCTGCAACGCCTGCCCGAAGGCCTGTCGCTGTTTATCAGCGATGACGGCCTGGGCTTTTCGCCTGCCATCAACCCCGGCCTGGAAGGTCAACGGGGCATGGCCGGCATGTCGGAGCGGATTGATCAGCTGGGGGGCACCTTGTCCGTCAGCAGCCAGCCAGGCAAAGGGACACGGATCGACGCGCTCTTCCCCTGGGCGCCCCGCGCCCTCGAACGGGCCAGTTCCCCTAAGGTTCTCGAGTGACCTGCAAATTACTCCTGGTGGATGACCATGCACTGATCCGGGCCGGCGTACGCGCGCTGGTCCAGGACATACCCGGCTATACGGTGATCGGCGAAGCCAGCGATGGCGCACAACTGCTGGAGCAGTTCAGCGCGCTGTTGCCGGATATCGTGCTGCTGGACCTGTCGATGAAGCACACCGGCGGCCTGGATGCCTTGCAGCAACTCAAGCGCGGCTACCCCAAGAGCAAAGTGCTGATCCTGTCGATGCACACCGATCCGGAACTGATCATGTGCGCGCTGGAGTCCGGCGCCCATGGCTACCTGCTCAAGGACACCACTGCCAACGAGCTGGAACACGCGCTGCTGGCCTTGCGCAACAACGAGCGCTACCTGAGCCCGGCGATCGCCCACACCGTGATCAACCAGGCGCTGGTGCGCGGCCAGGGCGCCACCACGCCCGCCGGCCACAGCCATAACCTCACCGCCCGGCAGTTGGAGATCCTGCGCTTGATCGTGCGTGGCAAGTCCACCCGCGAAATCGCCCACGGCCTGGGCCTGAGCATCAAGACCGTGGAAGCGCACCGTTCGCAAATCATGAAGCGCCTGCAGATTTTCGACGTGGCGGGCCTGGTGTTATTCGCGGTGCGCGAGCAGATCATCAGCCTGGACGACTAACGGCGAATTCACCGGCAGGTGCACGCGCAAGGCCTTGGGCACGACCTCGAAGTGCAAGTCGTCGCCTTCCAGCGGCTCGCCGTCGAGGTTGATGTACAGGCCCTGTGCAACCTTGATATTGACCCACGGCAGGCGCGCGCGGACGAACATGGTGTCCAGGCCCCAGCCGTTGGTCATCAGCTCGCGCAGGGTGCCGACCACCTCCTGGGGCGCCGGCAGGATGCTGACGTCCAGCAAGCCATCATCGGCCAATGCCTCCGGGCATAGCACATGCCCTCCCCCAGCCTGGCGCCCGTTGCCGATCCCGAGCGCGAGCAGTTCGCCTTTCCAGTGAAAATCCGGGCCTTCCAGCTCGCCATAGGCGGCCTTCAACTCGCTGAAACGGGTCAAGCCGGTGAACAGGTACGCCGCACCGCCGAGCACCTTCTTCAGGTCCTCGGAGGTGTTGGCGGTGACCTGGCTGCCGAAGCCGCCGGTGGCCATATTGAGGAAGATTTGCCCGCCGACCCGGCCGAGGTCGATCGCCTTGGGCGGCACGTCCAGCAATGCCAGGGCCTGGGCAGGTTCCAGCGGCACCCCGGCGGCGCGGGCGAAGTCGTTGGCGGTGCCCAGGGGCATGAGCACCAGGCTGGCATCGGTGTTGGCCTGGGCCATGGCTTCGGCGACATCGCGCAAGGTGCCGTCGCCACCGCCGGCGATGATGTGCGGGTAGCCGCCGTCCAGCGCTTCATTGACCAGGCGCTGGGCGTCGCCGCCCTCCCATGTGACCCGCACCGCCAGTTCCCAGCCCAGGTCGCGCCGGGCCTGCACGGCCGCGCGCACGTCCTCGTTGAGGGCTTGCTTGCCGTGGAGGATCAACAGTGCCTTGTGGGTGGTCATGGGGGGGTCTCCTGGGTTCTAAGGTGCTTGAAGGATGTTGACCTTTGGTGGGGAGGAAAAAGTCAGTGGGGGTGGAAATAATTTGGCGGGGTTGGGGGGTTGGGGGTTGGGGGGTTGGGGGTTGGGGGGCATATCCGTTTTTGCGGTAATGGCGGCTTATGGTTCCGCCCTTACGGCGGGTCACTTTTGGAAAGGAGCCCCAAAAGTAACCAAAGGGCTCTTGCCCCAACACTCGGCACCTCGCTCACGCTCGGTGTGCCCGTAATCCGACATTGATTTGGGGGCCGCCGCCACGCGCCATCCATGGCGCGGGGCGGCTAAACCGGCATCCCTGCCGGTTTACCCCCCAAATCAATATCGAATTCCGGCCAGCGTGTTTGATGGGGCGCCTAGATCAAGATCAAGATCAAGATCAAAAGCAAAAGCACGGCGGCCTTAAAGCCGACCTGAGTGGTTAGATCAAAAGCGGATACGTGTGGGAGCTGGCTTGCCTGCGATGGTCGTTAACGATGACGCGGAAACATCAGAATGTACGCGGCGCACACGCGTTTTTCGCCGGCAAGCCGGCTCCTACGGAGATCAAAAAGCGTACCTACGATGCGAAGCGAGCCGCTTTTGATCTTGATCCTAGGCGCCCCATTAAACACGCTGGCCGAACGCAGGTTTGAATCCGTGGGTAACCCGGCAGGACGCCGGGTTAGCCGCACTGGGCCAGGGATGGCCCATTGCGGCGGCCCACGGATTCAAGCCGGAGTGAGGGCACACCGAGCCTAGGCGAGGTGCCGAGTGTTGGGGCAAGAGCCCTTTTGGTTACTTTTGGGGCTCCTTTCCAAAAGTGACCCGCCGTAAGGGCGGAACCAATTCCAGCCACGACCCCAAATCCGGATACCCCCCCAAGAGGTCAGCCCTTGTGCAACTTACTCATCAACTGCGCCTCAGCCTGGGTCAACCCACACGACTGCGTCAACTCATCCACCGTAGCCCCCATCCCCACCAGCTTGGCAGCCTGGGCAAACGACAGGCTCGACGGATCACGCTGCTCCAACTGCGCAAGCTTGTCCGGCAACGGCCCGAGGATCGCGCGCAGTTCATGCACCTCGTCCCCCACCTTCACTGCACTCTGCTGGAAATGGTCGACACGCTTGACCAGCTCCAGGATGCGCCGGTCACGCACGGCATCCCGCTCGGCCTGCTGCACCACCGACTCACGCTGCTGGCGCACATAGCGCAGCAGGAATGCCAAGGTCCCGGCCCACAACAGGGCCAGGATGATCACTGCGGCCTCAAGGAACAATCAGATGCTCTCCAGTTCCGACCATTCTTCTTCGCTCATCATCTTGTCCAGCTCAACCAGAATCAGCAGCTCGCCGTTCTTGTTGCACACGCCCTGGATGAACTTGGCGGATTCTTCATTACCCACGTTCGGCGCGGTTTCCACTTCCGATTGGCGCAGATAAACCACTTCGGCGACGCTGTCGACCATGATCCCGACCACTTGCTTGTCGGCTTCGATGATGACGATACGGGTGTTGTCGTTGACTTCGGTCGGCACCAGGCCGAAACGCTGGCGGGTGTCGATCACCGTCACCACGTTGCCGCGCAGGTTGATGATACCCAGCACGTAGCTTGGCGCACCCGGGACCGGCGCGATCTCGGTGTAGCGCAGCACTTCCTGCACGCGCATCACGTTAATGCCATAGGACTCGTTGTCCAGTTTGAAGGTAACCCATTGCAGGATCGGATCATCCAAACCTTGTGCGGACGCTGACTTATTCATACCCCTGACCCCTTCAAATGCCGCTTCACACGGCGTGTGTGCTTCGCTGACCGCGCAACCGCGCGGCCCTTATTGTTCAATCAACTGCGTTTATTCACCGGCAGCGTCTTGACCGCGCCGCTGGCGATCAACTCGGCCAGCTCGGCGACGTCGAGCAACGCGCACATGTGTTCGATCACGGTGCCCGCCAGCCAAGGCCGTTGGCCCCGGTGGCTGCGCCATTTGATTTCATTCGGGTCCAGGCGCAACGAGCGGCTGACCTGATGCACCGCCAGCCCCCACTCGTAGCCCTGCACCGAGATCACGTATTGCAGGCCCTGGCGAAAATCATCGCGGTAGCGGTCGGGCATCACCCAGCGCGCGGTGTCCAGCACCTTGAGGTTGCCGGCCTGGCTGGGCAGGATGCCGAGAAACCACTCCGGCTGCCCGAACAGCGGCGTCAGTTCCTGGCCTTCCAGGGAATAGATCGAGCCCAGGCACACCAGCGGCACCGCCAGGGTCAACCCGGCGACGTCGAACAACAGGCATTCGAACGGCTCGGCGGCCCAGGCCGGGCGATCATCACCGGCCACCGGCGGCGGCGTGATGCTGGGCGGCAGGTGGACTTCCACCACCGGCTCGACCACGACCGGGGCAACGACCACCGGCTCGACCACCACGGGCACGACAACTGCCGGGGCGATCGGCACCACCACCGGCGCGGTCACGACCTGCGCATCGCGAGCCTGTTCTTCCAGCACCGCCAACTGGAATTCATCCAGGGTGCTTTCCGGCGCCAGGGCCGGTTCCAATACCAGTATCGGCTGCTCTTCCTCGGTCGCATCCTGCAGCAGGGCATCCAGGTAGGATTCCAGTGCCAGTTGCGGCCGGGTCTTGAGTTCGATGGGACGGTTCATCACGCCACCTGCGCGACAAGCTGCTGGGACAGCAGGTGCTTGAGCAACGCGCGGTAAGCCAGCACGCCACGGCTTTTACCGTCGAACTGCGACGGGGTCAGGCCGGCGCGGCTGGCGTCACGCAGGCGCGTGTCCACCGGGATGTAGCCATTCCAGATGGTGTCCGGGTAGGCATCGCGCAGCACGCGCAAGGTGCCCAGCGACGCCTGGGTGCGACGGTCGAACAGGGTCGGCACGATGCTGAACGGCAGCGCCTGCTTGCGCGAGCGGTTGATCATCGCCAGGGTACTGACCATACGCTCCAGGCCTTTGACCGCGAGGTGCTCGGTCTGCACCGGGATTACCAGTTGCTGGCTGGCCGCCAAGGCGTTGACCATCAGCACGCCGAGCAACGGCGGGCTGTCGATGATCGCGTAGTCGAAGTCCTGCCACAGTTGCGCCAGGGTCTTGGCGATCACCAGGCCCAGGCCGCTCTGCCCCGGCGACTGGCGCTCGAGGGTGGCCAGCGCGGTGCTCGACGGCAGCAGGGAAATACTCTCGTTGCTGGTGGGCAACAGCAGTTGCCCGGGCAGGTCGGCCGGCACGCTGCCCTTGTGCAGGAACAGGTCGTAGCAGCTGTGCTCCAGCGCATCCGGGTCGTAGCCGAAATAGCTGGTCATGGAGCCATGCGGGTCCAGGTCCACCACGACCACACGCTTGCCCGCCTCGGCCAGCAAACCGGCTAAGGCGATGGAGGTGGTGGTCTTGCCGACTCCACCTTTTTGATTGGCAACTGCCCAGACTCTCATTCGGATGGTTCCTCCCGGCAGGCACAGGCGCGACCGAGACATTGCATAAGGTTATTGAGCCGGCGACGGAGAATTGACGGCACTCTGACGCACCGGCGGCTTTGCAGGGGCCGGTGCAGTTTGTGTGCCAGCCCGCTTCAAGGCCGCGTCCGGTGTTGCATTGGCGGTGCCGGTACCGGTCAGGCTGCGGCGCACATCCAGGTTGCGCGAGACCACCAGTACCACCCGGCGGTTGCGCGCGCGGCCTTCCACCGTGGCGTTGTTGGCCACCGGCTGGAACTCGCCATAACCCACCGAGGCCAGGCGCCCGGGGTTTACGCCCTGCATCGCGAGCATGCGCACGATGCTCGCGGCCCGCGCCGACGACAGCTCCCAGTTGGTCGGGTACTGCGCGGTGCTGATCGGGAAATTGTCGGTAAAGCCTTCCACGTGGATCGGGTTTTCGAACGGCCTGAGGATCGCCGCCACCTTGTCGATGATGGTGAACGCCTGGTCGCTGGGCATTGCATCGGCGCTGGCGAACAACAGGCTGGAGTTGAGTTCGATCTCCACCCACAACTCATTGCCGCGCACGGTCATCTGGTTGGAACTGATCAGATCGCCGAACGCGGCGCTGATGTCGTCGGCGATGCTTTTCAACGGGTCGCTGGTGCCGCCTACGCCGGCGGCGGTTTCATCGCTGTCATTGACCAACGGCTTGGCCGGGGTCACGGTCTTGGGCCGTTCCTCGCCAATGGGGATCGGCTTGAGGGCGCGGTCGGCGTCGTTGAACACCCCGATCAGCGCCTGGGAAATGACTTTGTACTTGCCTTCGTTGATCGACGAGATGGAGTACATCACCACGAAAAACGCGAACAGCAAGGTGATGAAGTCCGCGTAGGACACCAGCCAGCGTTCATGGTTGACGTGCTCTTCAGGCTCGCGACGGCGACGGCTCACAGGCTGACACCTCTCTGTACGTAAATCATGTGGCCGCTCGCCACAAGTCGATAGCCATGTTCATCAATCCATGAAGCCCTGGAGCTTCAATTCGATCGACCGCGGGTTCTCACCCTCGGCAATCGACAGGATGCCTTCGAGCAACATCTCGCGGTAACGCGACTGGCGCATGGCGATGGACTTGAGCTTGCTGGCCACCGGCAGCAGTACCAGGTTGGCACTCGCGACACCGTAGATGGTGGCCACGAACGCCACGGCAATGCCGCTGCCCAGTTGCGACGGGTCGGCCAGGTTGCCCATCACGTGGATCAGGCCCATCACCGCACCGATGATGCCGATGGTCGGCGCGTAGCCGCCCATGCTTTCAAAGACTTTGGCCGCGTTGATGTCGCGGCTTTCCTGGGTGTAGAAATCCACTTCCAGGATGCTGCGGATCGCTTCCGGCTCGGCGCCGTCCACCAGCAGTTGCAGGCCTTTGCGCGCGTAGCTGTCGGGCTCGGCATCGGCCACGCCTTCCAGGCCGAGCAGGCCTTCCTTGCGAGCGGTGAGGCTCCAGTTGACCACGCGGTCGATGCCGCCGGGCAGGTCCACGCGTGGCGGGAAAATAATCCACACCAGGATCTGCATGGCGCGCTTGAACGAACTCAAGGGCGACTGCAACAGGGCCGCGCCGACCGTGCCGCCGATCACGATCAAGGCCGCCGGGCCGTTGGCCAGGGCGCCGAGGTGGCCGCCTTCGAGGTAGTTGCCGCCGATGATCGCGACAAACGCCATGATGATGCCGATCAGGCTCAATACATCCATCAGAGGCAGGCCTCCACCAGATGCTTGCCGATCTCGTCCAGGCTGTAAACGGCGTCGGCCAGGTCAGCCTTGACGATCGCCATGGGCATGCCATAGATCACGCAGCTGGCTTCGTCCTGGGCCCAGATCGCGCTGCCGCCCTGCTTGAGCAGGCGTGCGCCTTCACGGCCGTCGGCGCCCATGCCGGTGAGCACCACCGCCAGAACTTTGTCGCCATAGGACTTGGCCGCCGAACCGAAAGTGATGTCCACGCACGGCTTGTAGTTGAGGCGCTCGTCGCCCGGCAGGATTTTGATCGCACCACGCCCGTCGACCATCATTTGCTTGCCACCCGGCGCCAGCAGCGCCAGGCCTGGACGCAGGATGTCGCCATCCTCAGCTTCCTTGACGCTGATGCGGCAGAGCTTGTCCAGGCGTTCGGCAAAGGCCTTGGTGAAGGCCGCCGGCATGTGCTGGATCAACACGATCGGCGCCGGGAAGTTGGCCGGCAATTGCGTCAACACGCGCTGCAAGGCCACCGGGCCGCCGGTGGAGGTACCGATGGCGACCAGCTTGTAGGCCTTGCGCTTGGGCGCGGGCGAATGGGCGCTGGGCGCCGGAGCGCGGGCCGGGGCCACGGCAGGCCGAGCCACCGGGGCGGGCGCAGGCGCAGGTCGACCAAACGCAGGGGCCGGGGCCGGCGCCGCAACCGGTGCAGGTGCAGATGCAGGTGCAGGCGTGCTGAACAGGCTGCGACGGTTACTGCGGGAAATGCTGTGGACTTTCTCGCACAGCAGTTGCTTGACCTTCTCGGGGTTGCGCGAGATGTCTTCGAAATTCTTCGGCAGGAAGTCCACCGCGCCGGCATCCAGCGCATCCAGGGTGACCCGGGCGCCTTCGTGGGTGAGCGAGGAGAACATCAACACCGGGGTCGGGCAGCGCTGCATGATGTGACGGACAGCCGTGATGCCATCCATCATCGGCATCTCGTAGTCCATGGTGATCACGTCGGGCTTCAACGCGATAGCCTGATCGATCGCCTCTTTGCCGTTGGTGGCCGTGCCGATCACTTGAATCGTTGGATCGGCGGAAAGAATTTCCGAGACGCGGCGGCGGAAGAAACCCGAATCGTCCACCACCAGGACCTTGACTACCATAAACACTCCGTTAGACGGGGCGGGCAAACCGCCCTGCCCCACCAGAATCAAATACGCCGAGCGGCGTAACGCTTGAGCATGCTCGGAACATCCAGAATCAGCGCGATCCGACCGTCACCGGTGATGGTCGCACCCGACATGCCCGGGGTTCCCTGCAGCATTTTGCCCAAAGGCTTGATGACCACTTCTTCCTGGCCCACCAGTTGATCGACCACGAAGCCGATACGCTGGGTGCCCACGGAGAGAATCACCACATGGCCTTCGCGCTGCTCTTCATGCTTGGCCGATGCCACCAGCCAGCGCTTGAGGTAGAACAGTGGCAACGCCTTGTCGCGCACGATCACCACTTCCTGGCCGTCCACCACGTTGGTGCGCGACAGGTCGAGGTGGAAAATTTCGTTGACGTTGACCAGCGGGAAGGCGAAGGCCTGGTTGCCCAGCATCACCATCAGGGTCGGCATGATCGCCAGGGTCAACGGCACCTTGATGACGATCTTCGAGCCCTGGCCCTTGGTCGAGTAGATGTTGATCGAGCCGTTGAGCTGGCTGATCTTGGTCTTCACCACGTCCATGCCGACGCCACGGCCGGACACGTCGGAAATCTCGGTCTTGGTCGAGAAGCCCGGGGCGAAGATCAGGTTGTAGCACTCGGTGTCGGTCAGGCGGTCGGCGGCGTCCTTGTCCATCACGCCACGCTTGACCGCGATATTGCGCAGGATGGTCGGGTCCATGCCCTTGCCGTCATCGGTGATCGACAGCAGGATGTGGTCACCCTCCTGCTCGGCCGCCAGGATCACTTTGCCGTTGCGCGACTTGCCCGAAGCTTCGCGCTCTTCCGGGGTTTCGACGCCGTGGTCGACGGCGTTGCGCACCAAGTGGACCAGCGGATCGGCCAGGGCCTCGACCAGGTTCTTGTCGAGGTCGGTCTCTTCGCCCACCAGTTCCAGGTTGATCTCTTTCTTGAGCTGGCGTGCCAGGTCGCGAACCAGGCGCGGGAAGCGCCCGAAGACTTTCTTGATCGGCTGCATCCGCGTCTTCATCACGGCGGTCTGCAGGTCGGCGGTGACCACGTCGAGGTTCGACACGGCCTTTTGCATGGCTTCATCGCCACTGCTCAGGCCCAGGCGCACCAGGCGGTTACGCACCAGCACCAGTTCGCCGACCATGTTCATGATGTCGTCCAGGCGCGCGGTATCGACGCGCACGGTGGTTTCGGCTTCACTGGCCGGCTTCTCGGCCACGGCAGCCGCCGGCGCGCGGGCAGCAGCCGGGGCGGCGGCAGGTGCCGGGGCCGGTTTGGCAGCAGCAGGTGCAGCGGCCTTGGCCGGCGCCGGTTTGGCCGCCACCGGGGTGGCGGTCGCGGCAGCAGCCGGAGCCACTTCGCTGAACTTGCCCTTGCCGTGCAATTCGTCGAGCAGGGATTCGAACTCGTGGTCGCTGATCAGACCGTCGCCCGCAGGTTCTGCCGCAGCGGACGGCGCAGTGGCAGTCGCGGCGACTTCCGGCAAGGCGTCGGCCGCGAAGGTGCCTTTGCCATGCAGTTGGTCGAGCAGTGCCTCGAATTCGTCATCGGTGATGTCGGTGCTGGTCGACGCGGCAGGCGCATCCACAGCGGCGGCAGGCGCCACGGCGTCGGCCGCAAACTGGCCTTTGCCGTGCAACTGGTCGAGCAGGGATTCAAATTCTGCGTCGGTAATGTCTTCGCTGGTCGGCGCTTGTGGCGCGGCGGCTGCAGGCGCTTCAGCCTCGGCTTTCACCGCGTTGAGGGAGTTGAGCAACTGCTCGAACTCGCTGTCCGTCACATCCGCTTCAGGCTCTGCCACAGGCGCAGGCTCAGCTTGCGCCACGGGCGCTGCCGAGGTGTCGGCCGGCTCTGCCAGGCGCGCCAGGGCGGCGAGCAGTTCCGGGGTGGCCGCAGTGATCGGGGCACGTTCGCGGACTTCGCTGAACATGCCATTGACCGCATCCAGTGCTTCGAGAATCACGTCCATCAATTCCGAGTCAACGTGACGCTCACCCTTGCGCAGGATGTCGAACACGTTCTCGGCGATGTGGCAGCACTCCACCAGCTCATGGAGCTGGAGGAAGCCGGCGCCCCCTTTTACAGTGTGAAAACCGCGAAAAATTGCATTGAGCAGGTTCGCATCATCCGGACGGCTTTCCAGCTCGACCAGTTGCTCGGACAGTTGCTCTAAAATTTCGCCGGCCTCTACAAGGAAATCCTGAAGGATTTCTTCATCGGCGCCGAAGCTCATGTGGGTGCTCCTTAGAAGCCTAAACTGGATAACAGGTCATCTACGTCATCCTGACCTGACACAACGTCTTCACGTTTATCGGCATGAATCTGCGGACCTTCACCCTTGGCGAGATGTTTTTGTGGATCTTTTTCCGAGAGGATCGCTTCACGGTCATGTTCGATGCCGGCAAAACGGTCTACCTGGCCGGCCATGAGCACCAGTTTGAGCAGGTTGCTTTCCACTTCGGTGACCAACTGGGTCACACGCTTGATCACCTGGCCGGTGAGGTCCTGGTAATCCTGGGCCAGCAGAATGTCATTGAGGTTGCTGGAAACCGTGCGGTTTTCCTGCTCGCTGCGTGACAAGAATCCGTCGACCCGACGCGCCAGCTCCCGAAACTCCTCAGCCCCCACCTCGCGGCGCATGAAGCGGCCCCAATCGTGGCTCAGGGCCTGGGCTTCGGTAGCCATGCCATTGACCAGGGGCGTGGCGTTTTCCACCAGGTCCATGGTGCGATTGGCCGCTGCTTCAGTCAGCCTGACCACATAGGACAGGCGTTCGGTCGCGTCGGTGATTTGCGAAATTTCTTCGGCCTGGGGCATGTGCGGGTCAATCTGGAAATTGACAATCGCACTGTGCAGCTCGCGTGTGAGCTTGCCCACTTCCTGATACAGGCCGCGGTCACGGGTCTGGTTGAGCTCATGGATTAACTGCACCGCGTCGCCGAACTGGCCTTTTTCAAGGCTGTCGACCAACTGGTGAGCATGCTTTTTCAGGGTCGACTCAAAGTCTCCCTGTGACGTTTCTTTATGCTCCATAGCTCCCCCGCGATGGCATTAGCCGTGGATGCGTTCGAAGATTTTTTCGATCTTCTCTTTCAAGGCCAATGCAGTGAATGGCTTGACCACGTAACCGTTGACCCCGGCTTGGGCGGCTTCGATGATCTGCTCACGCTTGGCTTCGGCGGTCACCATCAGCACGGGAAGGCTGCGCAGTTTTTCGTCGGCGCGCACATGGCGCAGCAAGTCGATACCGGTCATGCCCGGCATGTTCCAGTCCGTTACCAGAAAGTCGATGCTCCCGCTGTTGAGGATCGGAATCGCCGTAATGCCGTCATCCGCCTCGACCGTGTTAGTGAACCCAAGGTCACGCAACAGGTTTTTTATGATCCGCCGCATCGTTGAGAAGTCATCAACGATGAGGATTTTCATGTTCTTGTCCAATTCGACCTCCAAGCAGTCTTAAACGCGCCCAGCACCTGGACGCGCCATTTCAATCAACAGGCATTACACAAAAAGGACTGCCGGGGGCACCACGGGCCGATCCCGCGAGGGTCAATCACCCTCGCGGTGTGGTTTGCAGTGCTCCCCAACACTGCCTGTCAGCGCGCTCGCCACTCTCCCAAACGCCCCCGCAAGCGGGCTGCGCACTGGCTGTGCAACTGGCTGACCCGCGATTCGCTGACTCCCAGGACCTCACCGATTTCCTTGAGGTTCAGCTCTTCGTCGTAGTACAGCGCCAACACCAGTCGCTCACGCTCCGGCAAATTGGCAATCGCGTCCGCCAGCGCACCCTGGAAGCGTTCATCCTCCAGGTCGCGCGACGGCTCCAGATGAGCACTCGCGCCGTCCTCGTGCAGCCCTTCGTGTTCGCCGTCCTGCAACAGGTCGTCGAAACTGAACAGGCGGCTGCCCAAGGTATCGTTCAAAATCCCGTAGTAATCGTCGAGACCCAATTGGAGTTCGGCCGCAACTTCGTGATCTTTAGCGTCGCGACCGGTTTTTGCTTCAATTGCGCGAATTGCGTCACTGACCATGCGCGTATTGCGATGCACCGAACGCGGCGCCCAGTCACCTTTACGCACTTCATCGAGCATCGCGCCACGGATGCGGATACCCGCATACGTCTCGAAACTCGCGCCCTTGCTCGCGTCGTATTTGGTCGACACTTCGAGCAGGCCGATCATGCCCGCCTGGATCAGGTCTTCGACCTGGACGCTGGCGGGCAGGCGTGCCAGCAAGTGATAAGCGATGCGCTTGACCAGCGGCGCATAGCGCTCGATCAATTCACCCTGGCTGTCACGTGCCGATTTCTTGTAAAGGTTGTAGCCGCTGGATGTCATAGCACCGGTCCTGCGCTCGTCTGATGCACCAATCGCTCGACGAAAAACTCCAGATGCCCCCGAGGGTTGGCAGGCAACGGCCAGGTATCGACCTTCTGGGCAATAGCCTTGAACGCCAAGGCGCATTTGGAACGAGGGAACGCTTCGTAGACTGCACGCTGCTTTTGCACAGCCTTGCGTACACACTCGTCGTAGGGAACTGCGCCGACGTATTGTAAGGCGACATCGAGGAAGCGATCCGTGACCTTGGTCAACTTGGCGAACAGATTGCGCCCTTCCTGTGGGCTCTGGGCCATGTTCGCCAGCACACGGAAGCGGTTCATGCCGTAGTCACGGTTAAGCAGTTTGATCAGGGCATAGGCGTCGGTGATCGAGGTGGGTTCATCGCAGACCACCAACAGGACTTCCTGCGCAGCGCGCACGAAGCTGACCACGGACTCGCCGATCCCGGCGGCGGTGTCGATCACCAGCACGTCGAGGTTGTCGCCGATATCGCTGAACGCCTGGATCAGGCCGGCATGCTGCGCCGGGCTCAGGTGCACCATGCTCTGGGTGCCGGAGGCGGCCGGCACGATGCGGATACCGCCAGGGCCCTGCAGCAGCACGTCGCGCAGCTCGCAGCGCCCCTCGATCACATCGGCAAGCGTGTGTTTGGGCGTCAGCCCCAGCAGAACGTCGACGTTCGCCAGCCCCAGGTCAGCATCCAGCAGCATGACGCGACGGCCAAGCTCTGCCAGGGCCAGGGACAAATTCACTGACACGTTAGTTTTCCCGACGCCACCTTTGCCGCCGGTCACCGCGATCACCTGTACGGGATGCATGCTGCCCATTTTATTTCTTTACCTTGTCTTGCTTAGACGCAGGCTACATGGCTTGGCCGCGTGAATCGCTTGCAGACCATCGATGTAGGTACATTTCACGGTGTTCATCCTGCCCTCAACCCACCCGCTTTGCCGGGCTGTGATAGAGGTCGGCGAACATATCGGCCATCGCTTCCTCGCTAGGCTCTTCTTGCATTTGCACGCTGACTGCACGGCTGACCAACTGATGACGGCGCGGCAGATGCAGATCATCCGGAATCCGCGGGCCGTCGGTCAGGTAGGCGACCGGCAACTCATGACTGATGGCCAGGCTCAACACCTCGCCCAGGCTCGCGGTTTCGTCGAGCTTGGTGAGGATGCAGCCGGCCAGGCCGCAGCGTTTGTAGCTATGGTACGCAGCGGTAAGAACCTGTTTCTGGCTGGTGGTTGCAAGCACCAGGTAATTTTTCGACTTGATACCGCGCCCGGCCAGGCTTTCCAGCTGCATGCGCAACGCCGGGTCGCTGGCTTGCAGGCCGGCGGTATCGATCAGCACCACGCGCTTGCGCAGCAGCGGGTCGAGGGCGTTGGCCAGGGATTGGCCCGGATCGACATGGGTCACCGACACATTGAGGATCCGACCCAAGGTCTTGAGCTGCTCCTGGGCACCGATACGGTAGCTGTCCATGCTCACCAGCGCGATATTCTGCGCGCCGTACTTGAGCACGTAACGGGCGGCCAGCTTGGCCAGGGTGGTGGTCTTGCCCATGCCGGCAGGGCCGACCATGGCGATCACACCGCCCTCTTCCAGCGGCTCGATTTCCGGGGTGACGATCATCCGCGCCAAGTGGGCCAGCAACATGCGCCAGGCCTGGCGAGGTTCTTCGATTTCAGTGGTCAGGGCCAGCAGGTCGCGCGACAACGGGCCGGACAGGCCGATGCGTTGCAGGCGACGCCACAGGTTGGCCTGCTGCGGCTTGCTGCCTTGCAGCTGGTTCCAGGCGAGGGAGCCGAGTTGCACTTCCAGTAGCTCGCGCAGGCCATTGAGCTCAAAGCGCATCGAGTCGAACACGCGCTGGTCGACTGCGGCGGCCGGGGCCGGCGCTGCAGGACGCGGGGGTTCAACGAAAGTCGGCTCGACCAGCGGCTCGGCAGCGGTCAGCGGCAGGCCGGCGAACAACTGGCGGTTAGTGGTGGCGTCGCTGTCACCACGCATGCTCAGTTCGGCCTGGGCCGAGACAATGCGCGAGGCCGTCTTGCGCAGCTCGTCTTCGAGTTCCATGTTCGGGACGCGCGGGGCCAGGGCCTGGGGAGTGTAATCCAGGGCAGCCGTCAGCTCGACACCGCCGGCAATACGACGGTTACCGATAATCGCGGCGTCGGCGCCCAGCTCATCACGAACCAGTTTCATAGCCTGACGCATATCGGCGGCGAAAAAACGCTTAACTTGCATAACCCACTACCCTCAGCCGTTGGGCCCTACTGTCGCGACGATAGTCACTTGCTTGTTGTCAGGAATTTCCTGATAAGCCAAAACGTGCAAATTCGGTACTGCCAGGCGCCCAAACCGCGACAACATCGCCCGGACGGGGCCGGCCACCAGCAGGATCACCGGTTGGCCCTGCATTTCCTGGCGCTGCGCGGCATCGATCAACGAACGCTGCAGCTTCTCAGCCATGCTTGGCTCCAGCAGAACGCCCTCTTCCTGGCCTTGTCCTGCCTTCTGAATACTATTGAGCAATATTTGTTCCAACCTTGGTTCCAAGGTGATCACAGGCAGCTCAGAGTCAAGCCCTACAATGCTTTGGACGATTGCGCGCGACAATCCGACGCGCACCGCAGCCACCAGGGCGGCAGTATCTTGACTCTTGGCGGCATTGTTGGCGATAGCCTCGGCAATGCTGCGGATATCGCGTACCGGCACCTGCTCGGCCAGCAGCGCCTGCAGCACCTTGAGCAGTTGCGACAGCGACAGCACGCCCGGCACCAGTTCTTCGGCGAGTTTTGGCGAGGCTTTGCCAAGCAAACCCATCAATTGCTGGACTTCTTCGTGGCCGATCAGCTCATGGGAGTGCTTGTACAGAATCTGGTTGAGGTGGGTGGCGACCACGGTACTGGCGTCCACCACGGTGTAGCCCAGAGACTGCGCCTGGCTGCGCTGGCTGATTTCGATCCACACCGCGTCCAGGCCAAAAGCCGGATCTTTGGCGGTAATGCCGTTGAGACTGCCGAATACCTGCCCCGGGTTGATCGCCAGTTCGCGATCCGGGTAGATCTCGGCTTCGGCCAGGATCACCCCCATCAGGGTCAGGCGGTAGGCGCTGGGGGCCAGGTCGAGGTTGTCGCGGATATGCACGGTGGGCATCAGGAAGCCCAGGTCCTGCGAGAGTTTCTTGCGCACCCCTTGATCCGCGCGAGCAATTGGCCACCCTGGTTGCGGTCGACCAGCGGGATCAGGCGGTAGCCGACTTCCAGGCCGATCATGTCGATCGGAGTCACGTCGTCCCAGCCCAACTCCTTGGTTTCCTGGGCCCGGGCCGGCGACGGCAGCAGTTCCTGCTGGCGCGCGATTTCCTGCTGGGCCTGGACCTTGACCGCGTTCTGCTTCTTCCAGAACAGGTAGGCACCGCCGGCCGCCATGGCCGCCATGCTCAGGAACGACACGTGGGGCATGCCCGGCACGATGCCCATGATCGCCATGATGCCCGCCGCCACGGCCAGGGCCTTGGGCGAGGCGAACATCTGGCGACTGATCTGCTTGCCCATGTCTTCGGAGCCCGAAGCACGGGTCACCATGATCGCGGCAGCTGTGGATAACAACAGTGATGGCAATTGCGCCACTAAACCGTCACCAATGGTCAGCAAGGCATAAACCTTGCCGGCATCGCCGAAGGTCATGCCGTGCTGGAAGATCCCGACGGCCATGCCGCCGATCAGGTTGATGAACAGAATCAGCAGGCCGGCGATGGCGTCACCGCGCACGAATTTGCTGGCACCGTCCATGGAGCCGTAGAACTCGGCTTCCTGGGCCACTTCCAGACGGCGCGACTTGGCTTGGTTCTGGTCAATGAGGCCGGCGTTGAGGTCGGCGTCGATGGCCATCTGTTTGCCGGGCATGGCGTCGAGGGTAAAGCGCGCGCTCACCTCGGAAATCCGCCCGGCGCCCTTGGTCACTACCACGAAGTTGATGATCATCAGGATCGCGAAGACCACGATACCCACCACGTAGTTGCCGCCGATCACCACCTCACCGAAGGCCTGGATCACCTTACCGGCGGCGGCGTGGCCGTCCTGGCCGTGGAGCATCACCACGCGCGTCGACGCCACGTTGAGCGCCAGGCGCAACAGGGTCGCCACCAGCAGGATGGTCGGGAATACCGCAAAATCCAGCGGTCGCAGAGCGTATACGCAGACCAGCAACACCACCACGGACAAGGCAATGTTGAAGGTGAAGAACACATCCAGCAGGAACGGCGGCATCGGCAACATCATCATTGCCAGCATCACCAGCAACAACAACGGCACACCCAGATTGCCCCGCGAGAGGTCAGTCAGGGTCGTACGGGCCGTGCCGAGCATTTGAGAGCGATCCACCACCGGTATTCCTCGTTTCCTTGAAGCAAACTTTTGACGCCGGGAGGCGTCCTGGAGGCGGTATTGCAAGAAGCCTTCCAACTTTGGTTTCAGGGCGACGATCGTCGAGGGGAACGCGTTTCAAATGCAGGAGCTTGCCTGCGATGGCGGTGTGTCGGTCACCTGAAGGGCCAGGCTGAGCTAAGTCATCGCAGGCAAGCCAGCTTCCACATTTATTGGTCGGTGGACACACCGCCAACAGCCAGGCATGCATGCCGCTAGATAAGTTTGATATGGAACGCATACACCCCTTGAGGGCAATGGATCCTCACGAACTGCACGCGCAAGCCTTTCTTGAGCCAGATGCCGGCTGAGCTGGTGCGATCCACATGCACCGGCTCGTCATCGCCATCCAGCGCAATCAGGCCTTTTCCGGTTTTTCGGCTGTAGGATTTGATCGTTCCCATCACCGCTTCCATCACTACGCCCTCTGCATCGCTGGATGACCTGTGCACAGTAGGGAGCCATGGAAGCGCGAGAGGACGGCGCTGGCTACTGTCAAAGTTGACAGGTAGACGAGGGTTGCCGACGAGTGGTAGCGGATGAGGCGGGCGGGCTTGTTGTAGCGAACGCACTCACTGTGGTGAGCGGGCTTGCCCCGCGTTGGGCTGCGAAGCAGCCCTGAAACCTGGCGACTCGGTCTGACTATTGGACCGCGGTGGCTGGATTGGGAGCGCTTCGCACTCCAACGCGGGGCAAGCCCGCTCACCACAAGAAGCCCGCTCGCCACGACAAGCCTTATCACCACAAAAAGCCCGCTACCCACAACAAGCCCGCTCACCACAAAGCGCGCATCAGCCGAGCAGTCAGGAATCGCGGCGCAGCTCCGGCGGAATGGGCAGGTCCTTGAGCGGATCGGGCCGCTTGCCTTTGCCCGCGCGGTACTGGCGAATCTGATAGACATACGCCAACACCTGGGCCACGGCCAGGTACAGCCCGGCGGGGATTTCCTGGTCGAGGTCAGTGGAGTAGAAGATCGATCGCGCCAGCTCCGGCGACTCCAGCAGCAGGATGTCGTTGGCCACGGCGATTTCGCGGATTTTAAGCGCGGTGAAGTCGCTGCCCTTGGCCAGCAGCATCGGCGCGCCACCCTTCTCCGGGTCGTACTTGAGGGCCACGGCGTAGTGCGTCGGGTTGGTGATGACCACGTCGGCGTCGGGCACCGAGGCCATCATCTTGCGCTGCGACATTTCCCGCTGCAGCTGGCGAATGCGCTGCTTGACCTCGGGGCGACCCTCTTGGTCCTTGTGTTCGTCGCGCACTTCCTGCTTGGTCATCAGCAGTTTCTTGTGGCTTTCCCAGAGCTGGATCGGCGCATCCACCGCCGCGATGATGATCAACCCGGCCGCCATCCACAGCGCACTCCAGCCGACCACCTGCACACTGTGGATGATTGCCGACTCCAGCGGTTCGTGGGCGATGCGCAGCAAATCGTCGATATCCGACGACAACACCGTCAAGGCCACGAACAGAATCAGGATGAACTTGGCCAACGCCTTGAGCAGCTCCACCAGCGCCTTGGCGGAAAACATGCGCTTGAGCCCGGCCGCCGGGTTCATCCGGCTGAACTTGGGCGCCATGCTGCCGGCGGCGAACAACCAGCCGCCCAGGGCGACCGGGCCGATCAAGGCGGCCAGTAGCAAAGTGATCAGAATCGGCTGCACCGCCAGGATCGCGATTTTGCCCGAGTGCAGCAGGTATTGACCCATCGAATCGGGATTGAGCAGCACCTCGCGTGGCAAGGTGAAGTTGTGCTTCATCAACTCCAGCAAGTCCAACGCCAGGCCGCCGCCGTAAATCAGCAGGCCGCCCGCGCCGGCCATCATGGTCGCAACGGTATTCAGCTCTTTGGAGCGCGCAATCTCGCCCTTTTCCCTGGAGTCCTTTTTGCGTTTCTCCGTGGGGTCTTCTGTTTTGTCCTGACCACTCTCGCTCTCGGCCATGGCTCAGCGCGCCCGTGCCAGATCACGTAAGAACTGCAGGGCGTCGGTCGCCAGCGGTTGATACTGATTGAGAATGTCAGCCAGGCCGACCCAGAAAATCCCCATGCCCAACACCAGGGTCAACGGGAAGCCGATCGAGAAGATGTTCAGTTGCGGCGCCGCGCGGGTCATCACGCCGAACGCGATGTTGACCACCAGCAACGCGGTGATTGCCGGCAGCACCAGCAACAGCGAGGCGCCCAGCACCCAACCGAGGCGCCCGACCACTTCCCAGAAATGATTGACCACCAGGCCCGAGCCCACCGGCAAGGTGGTGAAGCTTTCGGTCAGCACCTCGAACACCACCAGGTGGCCGTTCATGGCCAGGAACAGCAACGTCACCAGCATGGTCAGGAACTGCCCGATCACCGCTGCCGACACGCCGTTGGTGGGGTCGACCATGGACGCGAAGCCCATGCCCATCTGGATCGAGATGATTTGCCCGGCAATCACGAATGCCTGGAAGAACAGCTGCAGGGAGAAGCCCAGCAACGCGCCGATCAGGATCTGCTCGGCGATCAGCATCAGCGCGCTGAGGTCCAGCGCATTGACCGGCGGCATGGCCGGCAAGCCCGGCGTGATCACCACGGTAATCGCCACCGCGAAGTACAGGCGCACGCGACGCGGGACCAGGGTGGTGCCGAACACCGGCATGCTCATCAGCACCGCCGTCACGCGAAACAGCGGCAGGATGAAGGAGGCCACCCAGGTGCTGATCTGGGTGTCGGTCAATGCCAGCAAAGACTGCATCGGGTCAGCCGATCAACTGCGGAATACTGCCGTACAACTGCAGGATGTATTCCATGAAGGTCTGCACCAGCCAGGGGCCGGCAACGATCAGGGTGATCAGCATCACCAGCAAGCGCGGGAGGAAGCTCAAGGTCTGTTCGTTGATCTGGGTCGCGGCCTGGAACATCGCCACCAGCAGGCCAACCAACAGGCTCGGCACCACCAGCACGGCGACCATCATGGTGGTCAGCCACAGCGCTTCACGGAACAGGTCGACGGCAACTTCTGGGGTCATGGCCCTACACTCCGCCGAAACTGCCGGCCAGG
The DNA here is from genome assembly GCF_016651025.1 of Pseudomonas sp. TH21. Classification (NCBI taxonomy): domain Bacteria; kingdom Pseudomonadati; phylum Pseudomonadota; class Gammaproteobacteria; order Pseudomonadales; family Pseudomonadaceae; genus Pseudomonas; species Pseudomonas sp. TH21. Next base: position 4,795,063 of record NZ_JAEKEQ010000001.1, read on the forward strand.
GTGCCGATAATCAGCGCCCAGCCGTCCACCAGCACAAACAGCATGATCTTGAACGGCAACGAGATGATCAGCGGCGACAGCATCATCATCCCCATGGCCATCAGCACGCTCGCCACCACCAGGTCGATGATCAGGAACGGGATAAAGATCATGAAGCCGATCTGGAACGCGGTCTTCAGCTCCGACGTGACAAACGCCGGGACCAGGATGGTCAGCGGCGCCTGGTCCGGGGTGGCGATGTCAGTGCGCTTGGACAGGCGCATGAACAGCTCGAGGTCGCTGGAGCGGGTCTGCGACAGCATGAAGTCCTTGATCGGGCCCTGGGCCTTGTCGATCGCGTCCTGGGCGGTCATTTTTTCCGCCAGGTAAGGCTGCAGGGCCTGCTGGTTCACCTTGTCGAACACCGGCGCCATGATGAACAGCGTCAGAAACAAGGCCATGCCGGTGAGGATCTGGTTCGACGGCGTCTGCTGCAGGCCCAGGGCCTGGCGCAGGATCGAGAACACAATGATGATCCGCGTGAAACTGGTCATCAGCATCACGAACGCCGGGATAAAGCTCAGCGCGGTCATGATCAGCAGGATCTGCAGACTGACCGAATACTCCTGGGCCCCCGCCGCGTTGGTGCCCAGCGTAATCGCCGGGATCGACAACGGGTCGGCGCCGAACGCCAATGGCGCGGCCAGCAACAGCATGAGCGTCAACAAAACGCGCATTACTTCTTATCCTTCTGATCCTTGCCCAGCAACTCCATCAGGCGCTGGGCGAATTCCGGTGTGGTGGCCTGGGTCTGGGCCACGTCCACCGGCGTCTTGAGCACATGCAACGGGGTGATGCGGCCGGGGGTGAGGCCCAGCAGGATCTGTTCCCCACCGACCTGCACCAGCACCAGCCGATCACGCGGGCCGAGGGCGCGCGAGCCGATCATTTCGATCACCTGGGCGTTGCCCGGCCCGACGTTCTGCACGCGGCGCATCAGCCAGGCCAGCACGAAGATCAGCCCGACCACCAGCAACAACCCCAATACCAACTGGGTCAACTGGCCGCCGATGCCGCTGCTCACCACTGGCGCCGCAGCCGCCGCTTGCGCGACCGGCTCAGCCGCCAGGGCGCTCAATGGCAGCGCCGACAACAGTCCCGCCATCGAATACTTCATCTCAGCGCAACTTCTTGATGCGTTCGCTCGGGCTGATCACGTCGGTCAGGCGGATGCCGAACTTCTCGTTGACCACCACCACTTCGCCGTGGGCGATCAGCGTGCCGTTGACCAGCACGTCCAGGGGCTCACCGGCCAGGCGGTCGAGCTCGATCACCGAGCCCTGGTTGAGCTGCAGCAGGTTGCGGATGTTGATTTCGGTGCTGCCGACTTCCATCGAGATCGAGACCGGGATGTCGAGGATCACATCCAGGTTCGGGCCATCGAGGGTCACCGGGTCGTTGTTCTTCGGCACGCTGCCGAATTCTTCCATCGGCAGGCGATTGCCGACCGGTGCGGTGGCCGCGTCGGCCGCCAGCAGTGCGTCGATATCGTCCTGGCCAACATCGCCGGTTTCTTCCAGGGCAGCTGCCCATTCGTCAGCCAGGGCCTGGTCTTCGGCGGAAGTGTTTTCGTGTTCGGTAGCCATTACATGTCCTCGGCGGAGCAAACATTCATAAATTAGGGATCAGCGACGGTTGATCGGCTCAACCACTTGCAAAGCCAGGTTGCCCTTGTGGGACCCCAGCTTGACCTTGAACGACGGCACGCCATTGGCGCGCATGATCATTTCTTCCGGCAATTCGACCGGGATCACGTCCCCCGGCTGCATGTGCAAAATATCTCGCAGACGCAACTGGCGACGGGCCACGGTGGCGCTCAGGGGCACGTCGACGTCGAGCAGGTCTTCGCGCAGGGCCTTGACCCAGCGTTCGTCCTGGTCGTCGAGGTCGGACTGGAAGCCCGCATCGAGCATCTCGCGCACCGGTTCGATCATCGAGTACGGCATGGTCACGTGCAGGTCGCCGCCACCGCCATCGAGTTCGATGTGGAAGGTCGACACCACGATGGCCTCACTGGGGCCGACGATATTGGCCATGGCCGGGTTCACTTCCGAGTTGATGTACTCGAAATTGACTTCCATGATCGCCTGCCAGGCTTCCTTCAAGTCGATGAAGGCTTGCTCCAGCACCATGCGCACCACCCGCAGTTCGGTCGGGGTGAACTCACGGCCTTCGATCTTGGCGTGACGGCCGTCGCCGCCGAAGAAGTTGTCCACCAGCTTGAACACCAGCTTGGCGTCGAGGATGAACAGCGCGGTGCCGCGCAGCGGCTTGATCTTGACCAGGTTGAGGCTGGTGGGCACGTACAGCGAGTGCACGTATTCACCGAACTTCATCACCTGCACGCCGCCCACCGCCACGTCCGCCGAGCGGCGCAGCATGTTGAACATGCTGATACGGGTGTAGCGGGCAAAACGCTCGTTGATCATTTCCAGGGTCGGCATGCGTCCACGGACGATGCGATCCTGGCTTGTGAGGTCATAACTTTTGACGCTGCCGGGTTCGGCAGCCATTTCGGTCTGTACCAGACCATCGTCCACGCCATGCAGCAGCGCGTCGATTTCATCCTGGGACAGCAGGTCTTGCACGGCCATGTCGTGATCCTACTGCAATACGAAGTTAGTGAAGAGCGCCTGTTCGACCACCACTTTGCCGAGCTCTTTCTGGGCCACTTCCTGCACGCTGGCAGTGACCTTCTGGCGCAGCATTTCCTGGCCCACCGGGGTGGCCAGGGTGTCGAAGCTCTGTCCGGAGAACAGCATCACCAGGTTGTTGCGGATCACCGGCATATGCACCTTGAGGGCATCCAGGTCCGCCTGGTTACGCGCCAGCAAGGTGATGCTCACCTGCAGGTAGCGTTGACGCCCGTTCTGGTTGAAGTTGGCGACAAAGGCCGGGAGCATCGGCTCGAAGATTGCCGGTTGCTTGACGTTACTGGCGGTTTCGGCGGCGGGTGCCGGTTTGCTTGCACTGCTGTGCATGATGTACCAGGTGCCACCCACCGAGGCGCCGATGGCCAGGAGCAGGCCCAGGACTATCAACAGGATAAGCTTGAGCTTTCCTTTGCCTGCGGGTGCTTTTGCTGCGTCGTCGCTCTTCGCCATGCCAATAATCCGTCACTATTCGGGGATTCATAGATCTACGGAAAGGCAAGAGCAAGTGTTATGCCAGAGTTGTCTGGTAATTCAGGAAGAGAGAACACTGCAAATCAAATGTGGGAGCGGGCTTGCTCGCGAAAGCAGTGTGTCAGTCAGCACACATGCAAACTGACACACCGCCTTCGCGAGCAAGCCCGCTCCCACATTTTGGCCTGTGCCAGGCTCAGGATCAGGCGTAGTAGTCGACGGCGCTGGAGCCGATCACGGTAGACGTCACCGGCGCGACGGCCTCAGCCACATCGCCGTGACTGGCATTGTCGCCGTTGTCGCCGCCGCGCCCACCCGTGCCACTCACGCCACGGGTCTGGGCCTGCTGTTGCTGCTGCTCCTGGCCACGGGACTGGTCGGACACGTTGACGTCGACCTGGCCCATGCCTTGCTGGGCGAACATCTCCCGCAGGCGGCCGGACTGGCTTTCCAGCGCTTCACGCACCACCGGGTGGGCGCTCATGAAGTTGACCTGGGCCTGCTGGTCGGCCGTCATGTTGACCTTGATGTCCAGGCGGCCGAGTTCGGCCGGCTGCAACTGGATCTCTGCCGACTTGAGGTTGGCGCTGGAGAGGTACATCACGCGGTTGACGATTTCGTCGGTCCAGCCGCTCTGGTGCATGGCCAGCGGCGCATTGGTCGTGGGCGGCAGCGCATTGGCGGTTTTCGGCGTGGCGGCCTGGGTCAGCGCGGCAAGGCGATTGGCGAAGTCATCGACGCGCGTGTCGCTGCTGGCTTCCTTGAGGTCCTTGAGACCGCCTTCGATCAGCCCGCTGAAGGCCTTCTCGCCGCCGGAGTCAGTGCTGTCCTTGGTGGCTTGCTGGTCGACCATGTTGGCCAGGCCGGCGGCAAAGTTCTGCGCAGCCGTCGGCTGGTCCTGGGTCGGCGCCGGGGCGGTTTTTGCCGGTGCCTGGCTGCTGGCCGACACATGCCCGCCCTGCTCCATCGCCAGGCGCACGGCCGGCATCGCATCCAGTGGATCGGCCTCGGGGTCAAACGCCGGCTTGGCTTCCTCGGTGGCCGCGATCGGCGCCGCAACCACCGGCTGGGCACTGTCGTCCTGGGCGGCAGCCGCCGGTGCCGGGGTTTGCACCGGTACCGGCACAACCACCGGCGTGACCGTGGCAATCAACGCCGGATCGACCACCGGGTCGGTCGGGGGCTGCTGCACCAGGGTCGGATCGACCGGCGCGTCGTCATCGGTGCTGGCACTGTCATCGGACTTGGCCGGCGGCGTGGCAGGCAAGGTATTGCCGCTATCGGCAACCGCTGGCGTGCTGGCGGCAGGCTTGTCGCTGCTGGCGACAGGCTTGGCAGAGTTGTCGGAAGGCTTGTCCCGTGTGGGCTTGGCCGAGTTGTCGTCGGCCTTGATCGCGGGCTTGGCGCCTTGGTTGGCGAACACCTGTGCAAAGCCAGGGCCCTTGTCCCGTGGGTCCGCATCCGCAACCGGCTGCGGGGCGGCGGACGCTTGAGGCTTGGCCGCGGGGGCAGCCTGAAGGAGCGAATTAGGGGCGACTGGCATAGGTAAAGGTCTCCACTGCATGGGGATCGGGGATGCAGTATCGGGAGATAGAGCAAGAGTCGGGCCAGGTTTTACTTGGGCTTGGTTTTGTTGTGTACCTATCCGTGATTCAGGTAACGGCTGATGGATACGTACACCCCCCAACTACACGCCAAACCGCTGCCGCTCGGACTCATACAACGGCTTCACCAACGCAAACTCGTGATCAATCTGATCCACCAGCGCCCCCAGGTCCGCCGAGGACTCAACCGACTCGACCTCCAGCCGCTGGCACAACTGCGCCAGGCGCACCGCGCCGAGGTTGCCGCTGCTGCCCTTGAAGCTATGGGCGATGCGCCCCAGCGCCTTGGCGTCGTCGCGGGCCTTGCGCAGGGCTTCGACGCGCTTTTGGGAATCATCGAGAAAGGTATCGAGCAGCTTGGGGTACTCGCCTTCCATGACTTCCTGCAAACCCGACAACACGTCTGGGTCCAGATGAATATCAACCACTTGCTCGCTCCTTGATCAAGAATCGGCGGATTATGCCAGAGCCCCCCAGCAAAACTCCACGCAGACACTGCGCCCGCCATCGGACCAGCGTACATCGCTGCTCAACTGGCGCACCAGGCTCAGCCCGCGGCCGGACAGACGGTCGATATCCAGCGGCCGGGCCAGCACCTGTTCGACGTCGAACCCCGGCCCGCTGTCTTCCAGGCGCAAGGTCATCTTGCCGCCCACTTCGGTGGGCACCACCTGCACGTGCACGCGCACATAACCGCTGTTCAGCTGCGCCAGGCGATCGTTGCGCAGGCGGTAATACTCGGTAAACCCCTGGGCATCGCGCTTGAGCCGCGAGTCCAGGCCCAGCACGCCATGCTCCAGCGCGTTGGAATACAGCTCGGCCATCACGCTGTACAGCGCCCCGCTCTGCTCACGCAGGCCGTGGATCTCCAGCAACAGCTGCAGCAGGTAGGGCAACGGGTTGTAGCGCTTGAGGGTTTCGGCGCGAAACTCGAAACTCACCGACCAATCCAGCGGGCACGACTGGCCGCTGTCGGCATACAACGGCCCGGTCGCGCGCAACGACTGGCCGGGCTGCAGGGTGATTTCCACCATGCTCACGTCATCCCGCGCCTCGCCGCGAAAGGCCGCCAGCGCCTGTTCAATGTCTTCGAACAGCCGATCCGGCTCGCGATTGGCGGCGAACACCTGCTGCAAACGCTCGGCGCCAAACAATTGATCATTCGCGTCAGCGGTGTCCAGCACGCCATCGGACAGCAGGAACACGCGGTCGCCCAAGGCCATGGGCCAGACTTCGGTGCGATCATCAAAAGCGTCGGCCGAAAGCACGCCCAACGGCAAATGCCGCGACTGCAGCGGCGTGCGCCTGCCACTGGCGACTTCATGCACATAGCCATCGGGCATGCCGCCGTTCCACACCTCCACCACGCGGCGCTGCGTGCTCAGGCACAACAGGGTGGCGCAGCAGAACATGTCCACCGGCAGGATGCGCTTGAGCTTGGCGTTCATCTCGCGCAGGGTCTGCGCCAGGCCGTAGCCCTTGGCGGTCATGCCGTAGAACACTTCCGCCAGCGGCATCGCGCCCACCGCTGCCGGCAGGCCGTGGCCGGTGAAGTCGCCGAGCAGCACGTGCATGTCGCCGGACGGCGTGTAGGCCGCCAGCAGCAAGTCACCGTTGAACAACGCATAGGGCGATTGCAGGTAGCGAATGTTCGGCGCGGCATTGATGCAGCCGGAATGGGCGACCTTGTCGAACACGGCCTTGGCGACCCGCTGCTCATGCAATAGATAGTCGTGGTGCCTGGCGATCAGGTCGCGCTGCTGCAACACGGTGGCCTGCAACCGGCGCAGGCGGTCCATGGCGTTGATCTTCGCGGCCAGGATCAGTTGGTTGTAGGGCTTGGGCAGGAAGTCGTCACCGCCGGCATCCAGGCATTGGGCCAGCGCCTCGCTTTCGCGCAGGGAGGTGAGGAAGATAATCGGCACCAGCGCCTCGCCAGCCAGTTGCTTGATGCGGCGGGCCGCCTCAAAGCCGTCCATCACCGGCATCAGCGCGTCCATCAGCACCAGCTGCGGACGCTCGCGGGCGAACACCTCAACCGCTTGCGCGCCGTTGGTGGCGGTCAGCACCTGATGGCCCTGACGCCGGATGATCGTCGACAGCAACAACAGGTCGGCGGCGCTGTCTTCGGCGATCAATATGCTCAGCGCTTCAGGAACCGGGGCCAGGACGCTCAAGTGAGGTCGAACAATTTGTCGAAGTTGGAAATGGCGAGGATCTTGCGCACGTCAGAATTACTGTTGATCACCTGAACCTCGGCGTTATCGCCACCGGCATGGTCACGCAGCAGCAGGAGCATGCCCAGGGCCGAGCTGTCCATATAAGTGGTGTGCTTCAAGTCCACCACGTAGATCTCGGGCACTTTGTAAAACCGCTCGTAGGCATCACGAAAGGCTTGGTGGCTACCGAAATCGAACCGCCCCTTGATGGTAATCGTCAATTTCGTCCCATCCAGGGATACTTCTGACTCGACTGACATGCGACTGCTTCCTTGTCATTGGCAATGTGCAACAAGGTTTAGCAGGCGAAGCGGATCTGAGCAACACGGCGAATCAAATGCGCGAGCGGATTTGCTCGCGAAAGCAGCCTGCCAGCACCACAGATGCAAACTGACATACCGCCTTCGCGAGCAAGCCCGCTGTCACATTTTTAGAATTGGGATTGACGCGGCAGACGCTGGGACAGTTCGTCGAGCAGCTTCTGCTCACGCTTGTCTTCGATGGCCCGCGCCTCGTCGATGTAGCGCTGCACCAGTTTGCGCAGGCCTTCGACCCGCGCAAACGCTGCTTGCCAGCTCTCGCGGGCTTTATCGAGATTGTTCTGGTGCCAGGCCAGGCTCTGGCGCTGTTGGCCGACGGCGGTTTCCAACTGGTTGAGAAAGCCCTGGTAGCCCATCAGCCACTGGCCGGAAACGCCTTTGCTGCCGCGTTCGATCCATTGCTGCTGGTACTCGCTGCGAAAGCGCTCGAGGTCGCCTAGCTTGCTTTCCGCCAGGCGCACCTGGCCCTGGAAATACCCCAGGCGCTGCACGGCGGTTTTCTCGGCCTTTTCGGCCATGTCCACCACCGGGGCCAGACGTGAAGAACGCGTGCTGGCCATGGCTTAGCCGCCTGGCGCCGGGGCGAAGATCGAGCCCAGGTGCGCTTCGCTTTCACCCATGCTGATCTTGTCGTTGAGGCCCTGGCGCAGGTAGGTCACCAACTGCGGTTGCAGGGCGATCGCCAGGTCGGTCTCGCGATCACCACCGGCGACATAGGCGCCGACACTGATCAGGTCGCGGCTCTGCTGGTAGCGCGACCACAACTGTTTGAAATGCTGCGCGCGCGCCATGTGCTCCGGCGAGACCACGGCCGGCATCACCCGGCTGATCGACGCCTCGATGTCGATGGCCGGATAGTGCCCCTCTTCCGCCAGGCGCCGCGACAGTACGATGTGGCCGTCGAGTACACCCCGCGCCGAGTCGGCAATCGGGTCCTGCTGGTCATCGCCTTCGGACAACACCGTGTAGAACGCGGTGATCGAGCCCCCACCGGCTTCGGCATTACCGGCGCGCTCCACCAACTTGGGCAGCTTGGCAAACACCGACGGCGGATAGCCCTTGGTGGCCGGCGGCTCGCCGATGGCCAGGGCAATTTCCCGCTGGGCCTGGGCAAAACGCGTGAGCGAGTCCATCAGCAACAGGACGTTCTTGCCCTTGTCGCGAAAATATTCGGCGATGCGCGTGCAATACATGGCGGCGCGCAAACGCATCAGCGGTGCATCGTCGGCCGGGGACGCGACCACCACCGAGCGCTTGAGGCCTTCTTCACCGAGGCTGTGCTCGATGAACTCCTTGACCTCACGACCCCGCTCGCCGATCAGCCCCACCACAATGATGTCGGCCTCGGTAAAGCGGGTCATCATGCCGAGCAACACCGACTTACCCACGCCGGTACCGGCGAACAGGCCCAGACGCTGGCCGCGACCGACCGTCAATAATCCGTTGATGCTGCGAATGCCCACGTCCAGCGGCACGCTGATCGGGTTGCGGTTCAGCGGGTTGATGGTCGGGCCGTCCATCGGCACCCAGTCTTCGGCCTTCATCCCGCCCTTGCCGTCCAGCGCGCGACCGGCGCCGTCGAGCACGCGGCCGAGCATGCTCATACCCATGGGCAGGCGACCGGTATCAGCCAACGGCACCACGCGGGCACCGGGGGCGATGCCGGCCAGGCTGCCGACGGGCATCAGGAAAATCTTGCTGCCGGAAAAACCCATGACTTCGGCTTCGACCTGCACCGGGTGGTAGCTGTCGTCGTTGATCACCAGGCAGCGGCTGCCCATGGCGGCGCGCAGGCCCTCGGCCTCCAGGGTCAGGCCGACCATGCGCAACAGGCGCCCTTCGAGGATCGGCTGGCCAGCCAACTCAGTGGCTTCGGCATAGCCACCCAGGCGTTTGGCGAAGCTGGTGCGATCAAGGCGCATCAGGGGCGTCCAGGTCCACACTCAGGTCAGGCTCGGCCGGGTGCAGGGCTTGTTCGTGGAGTTGGTCGAACAGCTTGGCCATGATCTGGCTGATCCGGGTTTCCACCGTCGCATCGATGCGGCTGTGCTCGGTCTCGACGCGGCAACCCCCTGGCTGCAGGGAGGCGTCCTCGACGATGCGCCAGGTTTCTTCATGGCGCTCGCGCAGGGCCTTGACCTGTTCGAAATCCTGCGGGTTGATGTACAGCCGCACATTGCCGACGCCCAGCGGCAGCAATTTGAGCGCTTCGCGCATCACGCTTTCGATGTGGCTGGAATCGAGCACCAGCTCACGCTGGATCACCTGGCGGGCGATATGCTCCACCAGGCCGACCATGGCTTTCTCGATCTGCGAATCCTGCTCGGCGATGGGGTCGAACAAGCCGCCCATCAAGCGCTCCAGGCTGGCGAGCTTGACGGCGAGCGCCGCCTCGGCCTCCTGGCGCACCTTAAGGGTGGTGCTGCGAAAACCATCTTTTTCACCGGCGGAAAACCCTTCGTTGTAGGCCTCCTGGCGGATGCTCTCCAACTCTTCCAGGGTCAGTGGCTGGACTTCTTCCAGCGGCACTTCTTCCATTTCCGCAGGCGGCTCCTCCACCGGTTCCGGCTCGGGCTCCGGCACATGCGGATCGAAGCTGGGCAACGACCAGATGTCGAACCCGCCGACATC